>CAWDLV010000002.1:0-415457 GCA_963803355.1 uncultured Acidimicrobiales bacterium | reverse complement strand
AGCAGCGTTCCGTCGAAGAGGGCTCGGGCGAAGGTGACGAGGTCGGTGGGGGTGGTGGCGATCGCGCCGGCTGACCAGCCGTAGGTGTCCACTGCCAGATACGGCACCTCGGCGAGTGAGTCTTCGCTGCCGTCGGCGTCGAGATCGACGTTGCCGGGAACGACCGGCTCGAGCACGTGTTCGAAGCCGACGAGGTAGGTGTGGTCGAGTCCGGCGACGTCGAGGATCTCGTCGCGGAGCACCTCGGCGTACTAGCGACCGGTGACCTGCTTCGATGAGCAGCCCGGCGACGTGGTAGTTGGCGTTGGCGTAGACGAACTCGTGTCGTCACTGTTGGCTGGCAGGTGGGCGAGGGCGATCAGCTCGTCGGGGGTGTAGCGATGCCCTGGGTCGGCGGCGAACGCCGCGATCAACTCGTTGGCATCGGGATCGGTGATGCCCGAGGTGTGGTTGAGCAGGCGTCGCACGTTGACCTGGGTTGGTAGGCCGAGGTCGGGGAGGTAGTCGGGCGACTGGCGCGTCGAGGTCGATGAGTCCCCGGCTGGCGAGGCGCAGGATGACGGCGGCAGTGAATGTCTTGGTGATCGATCCGATCCGCATCACGTCGTCGGCGGTGGCGGCGACGCCCGGCGCCGCCTCCCCGATCGCGGCGACGTGCACCTGGCCGTCTGGTGTGCCGACGACGGCGACCACGCCGCCGATGCTCGGCTGGCCCGAACCAGTCCGACGCGATCTGACGGACGTGGCGTCGAGCTCGGGTCCGGCGTCGGTCGTCGCTGCAGCCGTGGCCGCGGCCGTGCGGCGCTTGGTGGTCGCGGTGATGTCGTCGGGCGCCGGAGCGGGCTGGCCGGACTCGTCCCTCGAGCAGCCCGCCGCCACGATGACCAGCGCGGCGAGGCAGGCGCAGCCCGGCGAGGTTCATGGGGAGGTGCGCAGGGTGGGCGCTCGCAAGGTCATGTCGGCGATGGCGCCGACGACGGCGATCGCCCCGATCGGGGCGGCGCCCAGCCAGAACCACAGCACGGACCAGATCGCGATCGCCACGGTGGCGACGTTGGCCACCAGCGGCGCCACCGGTCGCAGGACGCAACCGGCGACGAGCGCCGCGCCGAGGACGAGCACGACCACGGCGACCAGCGCCCCGCCGGCGGAGCCGACCTCCTCGGCGTAGTTGTCGAGCCCACCCAGCCACGCCCGCTCGGCCAGCGTGTCGGCGCCGAGCAGGTAGGCGGCGAACGCGGCGTGGAACGCCGCGACGGCCAGCGCCGCGACCGACGTGATCGCCAGCACGACGACACGCACCGCCGCGTTCGATCGGTATGAGGGGGCGAGCAGCTCGCGGCGCCACGCCACGTCGGCCGGCACGCCACGCACGGTGCGCCACAGCTGCTCGCGTGCCGTGCGACGGACGCTCCATCCTTGCCCGAGGCGTGCCCGTTGGTGGTCGGCCAGGTCGCTGTCGATCTCGGCCCGGCGCTCCGCTCCGGCCGAATCGGGCAGCCCGCTCGTGTAGCAGGAGGTCCACGCTCGGATCGCACGATGAACCAGGGTCGCCGGTGAGCTCATGTCGCCGGCTCCGGCCGTACCCGCAGCACTGTGGCTGTCGGGGGCGTCGCGGCATGTGCGCGCGGCCAGCGCGGCTGCACCGGCACCGGTGATCCGGTAGATCCGCCGTCGCGGGCGCCCCTCGTCGGCGGCCGAGTCCGGGTCCTCCCAGCGGCTCTCGACCAGACCGGCCTCCTCCAGACGGTGCAACGCCCGATAGAGCGTGCCGGTGGCGGTCAACGAGCGGGTGTCGCCACGGTCGGCGAGCGTCTTGGCGATGGCGAAGCCGTGAGTCCCGAGCGGTCCGGCGTCGACGCACACGCCGAGGATCCCGACCTCCAACTCGAGCAGCGATCCGGGGCGACGACGAGGCACCCGGTGACTATACGCAGATATCTGAAAATCGATCAAGGACAAGCTTCGAAGGAGCTGAGAGGGACTCCGCGAGGGTCCCTTGACCTATGTTCAGATATCTGAACATAGTAGTCCCGTGTCTCGGCGGCGCCCCGGATCGTTGCTCTCGTTGGAGGTGTCGATACTCGCAGCGTGCCGTGATGCAGGTATGGCCGGCGTCCATGGCTTCGCGATCGCGCAAGAGATCGCAGCCGCCGGGGATTCCCGGCGGCTGACCGCAACCGGGACCCTCTACCGGGCGTTGCAGCGTCTCGATGACGGCGGGCTGATCGAGAACTGGTGGGAGGACCCCGAACTCGCCACCGAGACCGGGCGGCCCCGCCGACGTCTCTACCGGATCACCGGTGCCGGGGCAGCCGCTCTCGCCAGCGCCCAATCCGACGTGCGCGGTCCGGCGTTGCGCAGCGTCGACCCGGGGTACGCTTCATGAACGCAACGCTGGGTCACTCGACCCGCCTGGTTCGTTGGTGGGTGCGCCGCTACACCGGCGGCCTCGACCAGCCGGCTGCGACGTTCCGCCGGGCCGAAGTCGACAGCGACCTCGCCGAGCACGACCGCTATCGGCGTGACAGCGCATGGTCGCCGACCCGGATCGGCCGCGAGCGGATCCAACGGCTGCTGCTCGGGGTGCCGGCTGACCTCGGATGGCGACGTGATCAGTTGCGGGCTCGCGGTCGACACGGCATCACATCGGTTCTGCTGCCTGTGACGACACTCGCCACGCTGTTGCTGGCCGCCTACTACGTCGCGTTCGCCGTTTACCTCTTGGGCAGCACAGGGCTCGCCGACCAGGAAGTGTGGGGGCGATTGCCGCTGCATGGCTTCGTGGGGTACGAAGATCAGGCGGGAGCAGTGGCGGTCTTCGGGGGTGCCGGCCTGGTGCTCGCGATTGCGGCGATCGCACGACCGATCGCTCCAGTTGTCGCCAACGTCATCACGTTGCAGATCGCGGTGATGTCAGTGGGCTTCTTCTGGCTCGGCGTCTGGCCTCTCGGCTTGATCGTCGTCGCCGGTGCCGCAGCTGACCTCGCGATCCGGGCCCCCCGTACAACTCCGTCGTGACCGTGGCAGCTTCTCGGTGCGCTGACAACAGCGCCGCGACCGATCACCTGATCGTTGTCCTCGGTCGGCAGCGAGTCGAGGCGACCAGTCCGACCGCCGTGTTCGCCGCCGACTGGCCGGCCGCCGCCATCACCTGGTCGGCGCTGCAATCGGCACACATCGGCTGGCGGGACGAGTGGCGTGCCTACCCGCTCGCCCACACCGGAGCCGTCACCGTGGGAGCGATCATGACCGCGGTCGGTTGTGCCGGCATCGGCCGCCGTCTGATCAGCGAGGACCCGGTCACCGGCATGGTCGCGAGCTGATCGTGGACGCAACGGTCGCGGTCTCGCTCCTCGATCCCGGTGATCACCATCCGTTGATCGTCACCGTCCCGGCGGATCACCATCGCCGCTGGACTGCAATCGTCCGTCCACTCCTGGCACTCCCGGCTGTCGTGTTCTCGATGGCGCTCAACGCCGGCGCCGCGCTGGCGGTGTGGGCGGCCGCGATCGTGTCCGGGCGCGTCCCGCGCTGGTTGTTCGACTTCCAGTTGTCGGTCCTGCGCTGGCACACCCGATCGGCCGCCTACCTGCTCCTGCTGACCGGCATCCACCCGCCACTCGACGGGGACCATCCCGTGGGCTGCGACCTCGCACCGCCGTCGCAGGTGGCTCGCCGCAAGGTGCTCGTGTGGGAGTTGATCACCGCCTTCCCACACATGGTCGTGCTGGTGGTGCTCACGGCCGTGCTCGTGCCGGTGTGGGTGGTCGGCTGGATCGTCGTGGCCGTCACCGGGCGCCTGCCCCGACCGGTGCACGCGTACGCCGCCGGTGTGCTCGCCTGGTGGGCGCGGGTCTCCGCCTACGTCCTGTCCTTGACCGATGACTTTCCACCCTTCTCGCTGCGCACCGAACCCCTACGCGCTCGGCGCCGCACCTACGTCGCCTCGGCCGCGATCGGGCTCGTCCCCGCCACCTTGATCGCCGCGTTCGCCACGTTCATCATCGGGTTCTCCGGCACCCACGTCACCATTGACGTTCCCTACGAGCAGCTCCGAACCAGGTCGCTCACGAGCGGAACAACAGCGCGGATCGAATCCGGTCCGATGACTCTCGTCGTCGCGACCGACCCCGCCGATAACGACCTCGCGCTGCTCAAACCGGCAGTCGGGGAGCGGTTCGTGGCGTTCGACATCTCGATCCACAACTGGCGCGGCGCCGGCGAAACGGTGCCCGTGACGACCTCGGCGTTCCACCTCACCAGCGACAACGGTTCCCGCCGGCAGGCGGCCATGGTCGCCGTCGACGGAACCCCCGGATCCGGCGCTGTCGCCTCGGGACGAACCGCCACCGCCATCGTCGTGTTCGAGATCCCGACCGACGCCCGACCGCGACAGCTCACCTGGGACGTCCTCGACTACATCAGCATCCCCCGACGCGGCGAGACCATCGACTGGAACCTCACGTGAACCGGGCCAGCTGCGCTGCCCGACTGGCCGCGATCACAGCCACCGTCGCCGCGCTTGTGTCCTGCGGTGGCCGAAACGAGGGCACGATCCAGCTCGCCGACTATCAGGAGCGGGCCAACGCGATCTGTGCACCCGCGATCGCAGCCATGAACGACGTCGTCCAGCCCGTAATCGAGACAAACCTCGCGACCATGGGTACCGAACCCTTCGACCCGACCGACCTCCAGCAGTTCTATCGAACGTTGATCGCGCCGACCGATCGCGCCGGCGACCTCATCGACGACATGCTCGACACCTTGCGTCAGCTCCCTCGGCCCGACGAGCACGCCGACGATTTCGAGATGCTGTGGGCCGACATCGACACCACGATGAACCGGGCACGCGCCGACATCGCGACGGCCGCCACCGAACCCAGCGCCGCCAGCGAGCTGTGGGACATCGACACCTCCCCGTTCACCCCGATCGACGCTCGCGCCACCCACCTCGGCCTGCCCGACTGCACCCTCGACACGTAACGAACGTGTCGTTGGATTCGCCGCCCGAGACCGTTTGGGCGAGTAATGCGCCCTGCCGCGGGCGGTCCGGCGACGTTCTTGCGGTCCCGGTGAGGTCCCCAGGCGACGTCGTCGGCCCAGACCCGGTTGAGCATGTCCAGAACGCCCCCGGGCGGAGTGGGTCACCGCGGCCGTCGTTCGGCCCTTCGCACACCAGATCGAGCGTCGCATCCCACACGCCCTTTTCACGCCCTCGGCCCAATGCGTGGGTGCTGACCTGGTGGTTCGATAGTGGACGGGGGTTTGGTTATCTGAACATTCCCCCCAGCACTTCGGCCTGCGAAACCCCAGGTCAACGGGGTTGTGACGTCGTCACTCGTGCACCGCACGGATCACCTCACGACCTACAAACCCCCTGGTAGGTGGCACCATTTTCGCGAGTGGAGCTGGGGGGAATCGAACCCCCGGAGAGCGTCCGCCTAGTGTCGTTGCGTGTCGTTGTGTACGTCTTGAGCAGGGATTTCGGGTTCTCGACGTGCGTACCTGTGTTCGACCGTGCCGACGACTTCTACCGAGTTCGGTAGAAGTTGGGTAGAAGTCCGGCGGGTGGGATCACCTCCGAAGGCGACCGCGGACGGTGGTGGGCAATGAGCGCAGGATTCCGCCGCCGGCTCACGTCGGTACGATGGTGACATGGCCCGAAGTGCAGAGGAACTGCCGAACGACCCGGCGGTGGTCGTGACGAACCCCGACGAGGATTGTTCGTCGGAGTCGTTCCGCGGGTTCGTTGACGAGCTGCTCGCGGGTCCTGAGCCGGAGATCGAGTCAGTCGAGGCGGCAGAGGCCTTGGACTTGCTCCGGGTCGACGCCGCGACGTGACGCCCGTCGTCATCGACGCGTCAGCCGGCGCGGAGATGGTGCTCGACACCGCCCACGGTCGCGCACTCGCCCGCGTGCTTCCCCTGGACGCGGGCGGCTGGGTGCCCGAGCATTTCTATGCCGAGGTGCTCGGCATCGTGCGCCGACGACTGGTGGTCGACAAGATGATCACGGAGGCGCAAGCGACGGCCGCGCTCGGGCGGCTACGCCAATGGCATCTTCACCATGCCGCCGTGGAGCCGCTGATCGAGCACGCGTGGCGCTACCGGAGCAACATGACAGCGGCGGACGCGCTGTACGTCGCCCTTGCCGAGGTGATCGGTGCACACCTGCTCACCGCGGACCTCAAGCTCGTGAGCGCTCCGACTTTCCCGCCGAGCGTCCGCGTCCTTCGGCTGCCAATCGGTGGTTGATCCGCCGTCGCACTATTTCGCCGTCTCGGCACCAGTCGCACCCGCAGCCACGTAGTCCGGGGTTCGCTCGGGCGTTCCTCCCTGGCGTGGTGGGTGATGCGGCCATCCCCGACTCCCTACGTGGTTCTCGGCGCCGCCACGGGCGGCTGGCACCGCAGATGTCGGCGTCGACCACTGCACCGATTGCAGGCGTCGGAGAGATCTCACAGTTCGAGGCCGATGCCGAGATCGCGTGGTGGGATGTGGCGTGTCTGCTCGATGGTCGAGGCGTGCAATGCGGCAGCGTGGTCGGTGACCTGGTGCCAGTTGCTGGGGTGGGCAGCGTCGCGGTCCAGACGAATGTGGCGATCGGCGAGACGGGCGAGGGTGTCGGTCTCGCTGAGGTCGTCGATGAGACGATGCCAGGCGGTGTCGTTGCCGGTGTCGTGGTCGAGATGATGTTCGAGGCGGGTGGCTTGGTAGCACCAGACGGCTCGGCCGGCGGCGCCCGGCGGGATTGGTCCGAGTACGTCAAGGTGAAGCTGGGTCGGCTGATCCATGAGCTGCAAGACACGTTCGGTTCGGGTGCGGTCGAGTGCGCGGTCGAGCTGGTCGATGGCAGTTGTGAGTTCGAAACGATCGTCACCGGTTGCGGCCAGTGCCGCCGAACGGTCTTGTTGATGTTGCTCGAGGCCGCCGAAGCGGGCTCGGGCGGTGGATTCGGTGTGACGGGCGTCGAGGAGTTGCTCGCGGGCCGCGTGGAGTTGGTCGGTGCATCGGCCGATGGCGGTCTTGTCGCGTCGGGGCCAACGGCGGTCCGTCTGCTCGTTGAGCGCGGCCTCGGCCGCGGCGACCTGCTCTTCCGCAGCAGCGCGAGCGCGGGTGGCGGCGCGCGCATGGGTGCGGGCGATGTCGCGGTCGTAGCTGAGATCTTGCGGTAGAGCAGCCTCGATGGCGACAAGCTGGCTGGTCAGGTGTTGGCGGCCGATGCGAAGCGGTTGGACGCCGTAGGCGAGGGGTTGGTCGGCGCGGACGCAGACGAGCGCCACGTCGGTCCAGTGCTGGTCGAGCCGTTCCTACGCGTCGTCGATCGCGCCGCGACGCCAGCCGTGCTCCTGCTCGTGTCGATCCTGCGCGGCCTGCTCCCCGGTGAGCCCCGCCACGCGTACCTCAGCCGTGGCGACCGACCCCGCGGCATCGACACCTCTCGCTTGAAGGGCCAGGAGGTCTTCCTCGAGGTCGGAACGTTGCGTACGTCCTTTGCGGGTTAGCGCGGCGAACGGGCCGATCCCATCAAGGGCGTGTTGGGTCGCGGCGAGCGCGTTGTTGGCCGCGGCGAGGTCCTCTCGGGCGGTGGCGAGATGGCGGTTGGCCTCGTCAAGCTGACGATGTCGGTCGGGCGGTTGCCCGTCGAGCACGGCGTGATGGGCAACGATGAGGTGGCGGAGGTGGCGGTCGAGGGTCCAGGGGTCGTCGACGGCAGCCATGCTGGTGTCGGGGATGCGAGCGAGAGCGACGGCGACGTCACGGTCGGGGTCGGCTCTATGAGCGAGCCGGCCACCGAAGTCGACGGTGGGGAGCATCGCGGTGTTCCAGGTGTGGGTGGGTTGCCGGGAGCGGGATTGGGCGGTGTACCCGCGGTAGGCGTCGAGGGCGGCGGTACCCAAGAGGTGGATGTGGTCCCAGGTGCCGCCCTGCGAGCCGTCGACTGTGCGAGCCCAAGCATGGGACAGGTTGGGTGCCCCGTCGGCCCGGACGCCTTGCACGAAGGCGGCGGGCAGCGGCACAGGCATACCCTGGTCGGGACGGAACAGCAGGCTTTGGGCGTCGACGGCGGTGATCGTGCCGACGGTCCCGTTCACGAGTGGGGAGTGACGGTCACCATGGCGGGTGTGGAGGAGCACACGATCGCCGGCCTGATACCTCCGGTCCGTCGTCCAGCCGGGCCCGGTGATGGTGGGGCCGGTGAGCTGGCCGGCGTTGGTGAGTCGGCGACGGACGCGGTCGGCGAGGTCTTCGGCCTGGGCGTGGGACAAGGTGAGGGCGACATTGGTCTCGGGGCCGTAGCGGACGATGTCGGCGGTAAGTGCGTCGGCCATCTCCCGCAGCGTGTCCTCCGGATTCTGGCCGGTGTGTTCCCAGCCGTGCTCGCGGCGCAACCGTTGAGACGCGACCGGATCGCCGCCGCGCAACAGGTTGAGGGCCCGGCAGTCGTCGGGGTCGACCTGCCGGCGGTTCACTGTGAGTTGGGCGGCGGGGATCGAGCCGGTGGTAGCGCGGGTGTCGATCTCGGCGGCGATTCCGCCGGCCTTCACCGCGGGCGCCTGACGTGGGTCGCCCAGGATCCACAGTTGCGCGCCGGGACAGGCGTCGACAGCGGCGAGGACGGTGTGGCCGTCGCGGGTGGAGGTTTGGGAGATCTCGTCGAGGATGACCACCGTCCCGGTCGGGAGCGTCCCGCTCGTCACGTCGATGCGGAACTGGGCGATTGTCCGGGCCGAGAGCCCAGCGGACCGCAGCTCGGCCACCGCCTTCGCGGTCGTCGCTACAGCGAGGACGACGCGGCCATCTGCGGACGCGCAGTCAGCAGCAGCATGTGCCATGGCGGTCTTGCCGTGGCCGGCTGGAGCAAGGACCGCGCGCACCGATCCGCCCGGACCGCACAACGTCGATACCGCCTGACACTGATCGGCGCCAAGGAACCCGGCCGCACGCAGCCGGGCAGCGATCGTGGTGGCGGCGATCGAGGCGCCGGGCCGAGCGCCGAGGCGCTCGAGAAGGCGAAGAGCGTCGTCTTCGAGGCGACGGTGGGCCGCGGTCGACCAGCGGGCTGGTTCCCACCCTGAGGTCGCCTTCGGAGTAAGGCGAACGACAAGACCCGACTGGAGGAACTGGTGTGCGAGTCCGGTGATATCGACGGGGGAGAGCCGACCAGCGGCCAGACCGGCGATGTGTTCGATGACGTCGTGTTCGGCGAACCGGGCGTCATGAGCACACAGGCCGGCGTCTTCGTCTACCAGATGCCGGGCGACCTCGCTGAACTCGAGGGAACGGAGTTCGGCGTCACGCCAGCACACTGACTGCTCCAACTGTGGCCCTACAGCAAGGGCGATCTCGGTGGCTTCGGTCTGCCACCGAGCGAACAGCATCGCCGGGGTGGCGGCGTGGTCTTTGGGCGCGCGGGTGGCGAGGGAGGCTTCGTCGTCGGCTCGCATCCGCAGGGCGGGGGACTCGTAGGTGGCGCCGTTGGTTTCGAGTTCGGCTTCGATCTCGATCGTGCGTTTCGAGAACGTGCGCAACGTGTCGCGGTCGAACCCGGCGATCTCGCGGGTGTTGCTGCGATCCGGCTGCCACTCCACGCCCAAGCGCAGGCTCAGCAACCGCTGCAGCTCGGCTTGATACACCGACCCGGCAGCCCGGGCCCACACGAACATCGGCCGGGCGGCGATCGCCACACACCGGCCGTCATCCCTCCGCACGACGTTCGGGACGAGGCAGTGCGTGTGGACCTGCGGGTCTCCGGCTCGAGACGTGCGATGCACGAACCCCGCCACCGCCCACCCCGCCGTCGGCACGTGACGACGCAGCCCATCGACCTGGACTCGGGCCAGGGCGGCGCGTTCCTCGAGGAATTCGAGAGCGATGGCGACCGCCTCCCGGTGCGCACCCATCACGACGTCAGCGACCGGTTCGGACCCGAGCGCCCACAGGACCGACACCGACTTTGGTGCCGAGAACGTCAGATCGAACGCCTTGACCGACCGCGGCCGCAGCCCGACCAGCAGCGGCAGGCCCGACACCGGGTCGTTGCCCTCCACCAGCGCCCGCAAGTCATCCGCTTCGACCATGCCGTCCAGCCCGAGCAACTGGGACCATCGGCCCGTCCACACTCCAGGTGCCTCACCGACGCCGGCGTAGTACTCGTCGATCCCCAGCGCGACCGACGACAGCAAGTACTCGGCGTTGGTCAATGCCGTGACCGTCAGCAACGGGCACCGCCAGAGCCAGAGATAAGGCGAACAGACACTTGCCAGCCCTTCGGGCAGGCGAATCGCGCCGCTCTCATCGTGTGCCCAGTCCCAAGTCCAGAGTGCCTTGCTCGACCGGTTTCGAGGCCGGCCTCACGCGGCGGTCTTGCTTGCGGGGCACCGCCTTCGTCGCCGTATCCGCATTGACCGTGCGCGGAGGAGCCGTGTGCGGCCGTTCCCCACACGGTGACGCGATCACCTCGACCCCAGCAGGCAGGTGCACCGTGTAGACGGCCAGGCCGAAGCGGCCGCCCGGCCCGGCATGCTGCTCGAGCTCGACGAACCCACGTTCACGCAAGGCTCGCAACGCCGACGCCGCTGTTCCGGGATCAAGGCCGAGATGTTCCGCCACCAGCCGGGCGGAGGTGGATGCCACCAGCCGGCCGTTGCGCCAGATGGCGTCGAGGACGACGTCTTCGAGCACGACCCAGACCACGGGGCGCAGTGAGCGACGCACTTCCCGCGGCGCGACCAGACGACGATACAGCGCTCGGTTCCGGCGTCGACGGCGTCGACCACGGGTCAGGCCGCCGGCGGTTGACCAGGTGTCGACTCGGCGAGACGAATCAGCCAGGTGGTGGGGATCCGCTTCTGGTGGCCGAACCAGACAAAGGGAAGCCCGGACCGGCCGCCCGTGCGCTCCCACTCGACCGTCAGCTCGTAGGCCTTCGACCGGCCCAGCTGCAGTTCCTTGGCGGCCTGTTCGACGGTCAGGAACGGTGGCAGGTCACGCAACACGGAGGCGCTCCTAAGGCAGAACGGATCTGCATTCTCGCACACGACAAGAATGCTGACAAGATCTGCATTCTGGTCTACCGTCGGGGTTGTGGCCCGATCGTCCGTACGCCGACCCCTGGTCAACGCGCTCACCGTTCATCAGGTCGTGGCTCACAACGTGTACGAAGCCCGCAAGCTACGAGGCTGGACCCAAGAAGAGGCGGCCGGCGCCATCACCGAGGCGCTCGGACGGCCCGTCACGGCGGCGGGGCTGTCGGCAATCGAGAAGACCTATACGTCTCGGCGGCAAAGAGTCATCGACGTCGCCGAGCTGGCGGCGTTCGCCCGCGCCTTCGGGCTGCCGTTCGCCTGGTTCTTCTTACCCCCCCAGGGCAGAGAGGCCGATCCGATCCCTGGGCTCTACGAACACGCCGCGACGATGGCGGTGGACGTCCTCGGTGACGAGGACGCTTGGCAGTGGTATCTCGCCCGGGTGATGGCGCTGATCGGTGCTCCCCGGTCGATCCTCCACGACGAGCTCCTCGGCTCCGGCGGCTATCCCGGCGCCGACGAGTGGGCCGGGATCGACGACAAACGCGAGGAACTCCTCCGCGCGGCCCTGGAGCAGTTCGCTTCGGACCAGAGCGACCTCGTCGAATCCCTGCTGGACGGCCTCACGAAGCTGAAGCAGCTCACCACCACCGGGTATGCGCAGACGTACCCCCGCAAGCACGACGACGCCTTCTGGCATCTCAACAACCGCGTCGCCGTTCAACGCGTCGAAGTCGCTGAAGGGCTCCGCCCCGGCGAGAAGCCCAAGGTCTCCTCCCGCTACCGACCACCCAAGCGGAGCGAGTGATGCGCGGGTCCATCGTCAAGAAGGGCGCCCGGTGGTACGTCGTCGTCGAGGACCGAAACCCGGACACTGGACGGCGCAAGCGTCGATGGCACTCCGGCTACCGAACCAAGCGGGAGGCTCAGACCGCGTGCAACGAGCTTCTCGCCTCGCTGCAACGCGGCGACTACGTCGCCCCAAGCCGACAGACCGTGGGGGAGTTCGCGTCCGAATGGTTGGAGGTGATCCGCGCGACGATTCGCCCGTCGACGATGGACAAGTACCGGCGGGACCTCCGAACGCACGTCGTGCCGTACGTCGGCAATTTGCCGCTCACGAAGCTCGACGCGACGTCGTTGAATCGGCTCTGGGCCACGCTTGCCGAGAGCGGAAGGCGGCCGCGATCGTCCGAAGGATCGCTGTCGGGCCTCTCGGCCAAGAGCATCGAGAATGTCGCGATGACCGTTCATCGGATGCTCAAGGACGCTGTCCGTTGGGGACGGCTCGCGAGGAACCCAGCCGATGCCGCTGATCCTCCTCGACGTTCGGTGGACCGCGTTGAGATCCGAGTGTGGGACGCCGAGACGCTCCGACGGTTCCTCAACGAATGCCGGGCCGCCGACGATCCGCTCTACTCCTTGTGGGTGTTCCTCGCAACAACCGGCCTCCGCCGCGGCGAGGCGCTCGGACTCCATTGGAGCGATGTCGATCTCGACTCTGGTCGGGCCCGCATCACGCATACCCTCGGTGCGATCGGTTGGCAGGTCGTCGCCGGCCAACCCAAGACATCGGCTGGCAGGCGACCGATCGCGCTGGACCCGATGACCGTCGGCGTGCTCCGTGACCACCGTAAGCGGATGCTCGAACAGCGGCTCCTGGTCGGGGCGGGATTCGTCGATCAGGACTTCGTTTTCTCCGAGCCGGATGGCAGCCCGCTCCACCCCGAAGCGGGTGTATCAGGCGTTCAAGCGGCGAGTTCGGAAGCACGCGTTCCCCTACCTGTCACCGCACGGCCTTCGGCATACCTGGGCCACCATCGCCCTCGCCAACGGCGTCCACCCCCGGGTCGTGCAAGAACGGCTCGGGCACGCGCACATCTCGGTCACCCTGCAGACGTACTCACATGTGCAGCCGACGATGCACGACGACGCCGCTGCGCTGGTAGCGAACCTTCTACTGCGGGAGCGCTGACTGTGATGAGCGAGGCTGCGGACATCCTCCTTTCGCGTCGCCCGGACGCAAGGTTTCGCCGAAGGCAACAAGCGCACGAGGCTGCTCCCGGCGTGATAGCTGCTGGGCCGTAACGGTCTCGACAGCCTCGCCGTGCTCCCGTCGGACGACCGCGATGTCGCGGAGCTTCCGATCAAAGGCGCCGCCCGCACTGACGTAAAAGCCCGATCGTCGCGTCCTGGGTGGCACCAACCCCACCGGATGGATCAACGCCTGGAAGACCATCCTGAACGCACTCACCATCCACTACGGCGACCGCATCCAAGCGGCCAGCTGACCATGACCGTCACGCCCGCTCACAACGAATCCGACAGTCTCTGAGAGGGAGGTGAGGTTGACAGGGTACTGCCAGCCTCTTCCTACGGTTCTCCGGCTCTGGTCATGGAATCTGAGGACGGATCCACAGGGTGGCCTCCGCTGCACCCCGTGGGCGTGGTTGAGGGGGACTCTGCGGGAGGATCATTCCGATGGCGACCACCGCGACCACTGACGCGATCAGCGCCCGCGAGGGCCGGCTGCGCCAGCCTGGCACCCTTCGGGTGCGGATCACGAACACGATGAGGGTCTGGGCGGCCAGCGACTCGACGAACCAACCCGATCGGGACAGCGAAGCGGCGGCATGGAACACCGGCAGGATCCGCACGGAGCTGGCGAAGTCAAGATCGCCGGTGCGGGCCCGGTGTCATGTCGGTCGGGAGGGTTGCTGGTTGGGCATCCGATGGTCCAGGTGGGCGGGGAGGCTTCGGTGGGTGAGCAGCCGGTAAGCGGCCTCGATGGCGAAGGAGCCGCCCACGAGACCAATGACGGTGACCACGCCCCAAAGGTCTCGGCTGGCTTCCTCGATGACCAAGGCAACGAGGGCCACGACGCAGGTGACCCCGCCGGACACCGCGAGCAACCGCCGAGCCGTCTGTCGGGCGGTGCGAGCGGCCGCCGTGTTCACGGCCGCGAACACGACCAGGAACGCGCCACTGCCCATCAACGCGATCCGGCTGAGGTCGAAGGCGTTGGCCACGATGAGGGTGAGCACGGCGGTGACCAGCAAGCCGTCGATGGGTCGGTTCCACATCCTGTGCTCGAGGGCCTCGGGCAGTTCGCCGGAGCGGGCGATGCTCCAGGAGAGCCGAGTTGTGCCATAGAGGGTGGCATTGATCGCCGAGGAGGTGGACAGCAGGGCCGCCACCGCCACTAGCGCGAACCCGAACCCGCCCAGTGCGGGGCGGGCGGCCGCTGCCAGGACGTGGTCGCTGGCCTGGCGGACCTGGTCGAAGCTGAGCGCGCCGACGGTCACCACCGCGACCAGCACGTACGTCACGATCACGATCCCGACCGAGAGGTACAGGGCCCGGGGCAGGATCCGTTCCGGGTCGCGCACGTCCTCGGCGGCATTGGCGATGCGCTCGAAGCCTTCGTAGGCGACGAAGATCACCATGCCCCCACCGACGATGGCGAGCGGGTCAGCCCATTGCGTCGGCGCCAGACGGGACCAGTCGACGTGGTGAAAGCCCGTGACCACGACCAGGGCCAGGATGGCCATCTTCAAGGCGACGATCCACTCTTCGGCGCGCCCGACGATCGAGGCGCGGGCCATGTTCAACACCGTGATGGCGATGATGACACCGCTGAGCAGGAGGTGATCGACCAGCGCGGACGGCTGACCGGGTAGAAGGCTGGCGGTGTAACTGGCGAACGCCACCGCGTACAGCGAGATCATGACGATGTAGCTCAGCCACAACAGCACGTTCAGACCGCCCACGAACACACCTGTCCCGAAGGCTTCGTTCAGGAAGGTGACGGTGCCACCCCGACTCGGGTAGGCGACCGAGAGCCGGGCGTAGGAAACGGCGGTCAGCCAGGCCACACCGCCGGCAATGAGGAACGCGATTTGGCGCCGCGCCGCGGGCCAACCCGATCGACAGGCCCAGAACGGCGAAGATCCCACCGCCGACCATGCCACCGATACCAATAGCCACCGTGCTGGCCAACCCGAGCGTTCGCGGCGGACCGCCTCCACCGCTCGACGATCCCTCCCGTCTCGGATCACCGATCGACACGAAGGGACCGTAGTCGCAGGTGCGATCGGATCAGCCCGAAGGTGGCGACAGCGTCGCCAGAGCCCGCGTCAATCCGCCGGGCCATGTGGGGCTGGTGCACCCCCAGCTTGGCCTGGGCACGCCTGAGCGGTTCGAGGCTTGGCTTGACACTTGGCGCCGCTCGGCGGCCGCAGCTTGATCTCCCGTCCGCTCGTTTCTGCACCTCGCACGGCACCCGAGCGTCCACCGGAGCGAGAGGGGTTCGCCCGTTCGGGCAGGATCGTGGTAACAGGACCGCTGCCCCGACGTGTCGGGCCAGCGGCGGCTGACCCGGAAGCGATGCTCCGGACCTGGTAGCGCATGGTTGTCGAGGCATGGGGACGAACGCGGACGTAAGCAGGACGCGCGGTGATGGCGGACCCCACCACGCCCCCGTCGCTGCGAACGGCGGCGCCGTCTGTCGGATCGGCCGGCCCGACGCGTAGATCCCGAAGGGCGTCGATTGGCTATCCTCGCTGATGATTGAGAAAGGACGAGGCCATGGATGCGCTGTGGTGGGTGATCCTCGTCGTGGCGGTGGTTGTGCTGCTGGTCGTCGCGTTCGTCGCGGTGCAACGCAAGCGACGCGCCGGTGGCGTCGTGGCGATGCGCAAGCGGTCGCAGCAATGAGAGCGCTGATCCGGGGAACCGAGATGATCGGACTGCCGGTCGTCACCTTGACGGGCGACGATGTGGCCCAGGTACGCGACGTCGTGTTCGACTCCGACTTCGGTCAGGTGCTCGGCTTCAGCCTCAACAAGCGGGGTCGGCTGGCCGGGCCGATGAAGGAGATGCTGGCACGATCCCGCGTAGCCGCGGTTGGTCCTGATGCCGTGATGGTGGCCGATGCGGACGCGCTCGTGGCCGAATCGGTGAGCGGCGGGCATGAGGGGTCGGGGAACGTGCTCGGTGACGTGGTCGTCACCGACGGCGGGGTGCAGGTCGGCACCGTCACCGACGTGGTGGTCGACGTCGGCGAAGGGGTCGTCGTCGGCTATGAGGTGGAACCGGCCGAGAAAGCGTCCGGGCGCCACGGTCGCCGCGCCTACGTGCCGCTCCCCGATACGGGCGCCGTGTCAGGCGAGGCGCTGATGGTGCCAGCCGCCGCCGTGGAGTACGTCACCAGCGACTTCGCCGGCTTTGCGGAGGCCGTCGAGCGGTTCCGCTCACTGATGCGGGGAAGTGGAACGTGAGAGTCACGGATCTGAACAAGCGTCCCGTCATCGACGTGGCCACTGCCACCACCGTGGGACGGATCGACGACGTGGTGGTCGATCCCGCGAGTCGCCAGCTGGTCGGCTTGGCGTTGCGCAAGACGTCGGGCAAGGCTTCATGGTTGGCGTGGGACCGCCTCAAAGCCATGGGCGTGGACGCTGCCACGATCGACACAGTGGACGCTCTAACTGAGGGGCCCGAGGAGGAGATGCCTCCGGCGCTGCGGCGGGGCAAGGTCATCGGCGGTGTCGTGCTGACCTCAGGCGGCCTGGCTCTGGGGACGTTGGCCGATGTCGAGTTCGACCCGGACTCCGGCCTCGTCACCGGCCTGTTGCTCGATGGTGGTCGTGGCCTGCCGGCTGAGTCGTTGATCGGCATCGGCACCTACGCATTGGTCGTCAGCCCTCCGCCGGACGCGCCCGCCTGACGTCCGTCGTTCCCCGAATCGGCGCGCCGCCGAAGGGCGCTCAGCTATCCGCCGTGGTGCCGCCGGCGCTCCTCAGTGCACGACCGCGGTCGCGGTGGGTCCGGTCCCGTCCCGGATGGGCCCGGACGAGCCTGGCCAAGAGATCCACTCTGGGCCGGATTCGACAGCTGGGGCCGCGGCGCTGACGGCGGCCTCGACTTCGTACTGTGGGTCCCGATGCTGATGGGGGCGGTGGCGAGCGACATCGAGGTCACGGAGTCGGTGATCGTCGGGTTGCTGCTCGTGGCCGCGCTGGTGGCGATCGCGGTGAGCAGGGTGCGGGTCCCGTACACCGTCGCCTTGGTCGTCGTGGGCTTGGTGCTCGGCGTGAGCGGGGCGTTCGCCTCGGTCGATCTGACGAGCGACTTGATCCTGCTCGTCTTCCTGCCGCCGCTGTTGTTCGAGGGGGCGCTCCACATGGAGCTCGTCGTGCTGAAACGACGGTGGAAGCAGGTCGCGGTGCTGGCTCTGGGCGGCACGCTCATCGCGGCGGCGGCGATCGCGGCGCCGTTGGTGTTCGCCCCGGGGATGGCGTTGGAGCTGGCCGTCGTGCTGGCTGTGATACTCGCTCCCACCGATCCGGTCAGCGTGTTGGCTGTCTTCAAAGAGGCCGGGGTCGGAGTCGGGCTACGGACGTTGATGGAGGGTGAATCCATCTTCAACGACGCGTTGGCGATCGTGCTCTATGTGATCGCGGTGGACGTCGCCTTCGGTGTCAGCCCGGTCACGGCGCAGCGCGCCGTTGCGGAGTTCGCTACCGAGGTGGTGGTCGGCACGGCCGTCGGGGTCGGTGTCGGTCTGGTGGCTCATCGCTTGATGACCGCCCTGGACGATCATTTCGTCGAGATCACCCTGTCGCTCGTCACCGCGTATGGGGCGTATCTCCTTGCTGATCGGCTCGGCGGGTCTGGGGTCATCGCTGTCGTGGTGGCCGGGCTCCTGATCGGCAACTACGGCACCCGGCGGGCGATGTCAGCGTCGTCTCAGGTCGCGATGACCGACTTTTGGGAGGTGCTCGCGTTCCTCGCCAACTCGGCCCTGTTCCTGATCATCGGGTTGGAGTTCCACGTTTCTGATCTCCGCGGCCGAACGCTGGTGGCCACGGCCGTCGCCGTGGCCGGCATGCTCGCCGGGCGGGCGATCATCGCGTTCGGGCTGCTAGCCCCGTTCCGCCGGTCCCGAGTCGCACCGGTGCCGAGCTCGTGGCAGATCGCCGCGTTCTGGGGTGGGCTACGAGGCTCCATCCCGATCGCACTCGTTCTCGGGCTGGATCAACGCCGGTTCGGCGGCGTTGACGCGGTGGCGGTCGTGTTCGGTGTCGTGTTCTTTTCGCTCGTCGTCCAGGGCCTCACCTATCGGCCACTGCTTCGACGTCTCGGCCTCACCGGCCCGGCCGACAACGACCTGCGCTACGAGCGGCTACTCGCCCACACCATCGCGCTGCAGGCGGCCCAGGCCGAGCTGGAAGCGATGCGCAGCGCGGGAGAGATCGCACCGGCGCCTTTCGACCAGATGCTCGGCGACGTCACCGTGGAGCTCGAGCAACGTGAGCGGGAGCTCACCCGCCTGGTGGCCGAGCGCGAGGCGGCAGCACCCGACCGCGTGCCTCACCGAGCGGCCCGTCGTGTGGCCGCGGCGCAGCGGGACGCCCTGGCCGACGCCGCCCGCGCCGGGCGGATCAGCGACGCGGTCGCCCGCGAGATGTCGGCCGAAGCCGACGGTCTCGGCACAGGCGAGGCGGGTCACTCCGATGACACGACCCGGTCGACCGAGGGGCCCGACGTCGACCACCGGCGTCACGATCACGACTGACGTGTCGACGCAGCCGCTGACACGGGGCACGGGGCACGGGCGGGCGCCCAATCACGCCACGCCGAACTGCTCGGCATAGGCGCGGCGTACGGTGTCGAGGTCGGCGGCGAGAAGCCCGGCGGCGTGGCTTCCGGCGATGATCAGCTGGGCCTGGTGATGGAGTGTGGTACTGCGGTACGCGGGCTCGGCTGCGCGGGGCGACTCGTCGAGCAGCTCGAGCGCCTTCAGCAGGTACAGGCAGACCGTCGGCTGGTTTGCCGCGCGCGGCGCGTCTCGTCGAAGGCGAGGCCCACCAGGTCGTCGTGGGTCGCCTGCGCCAGCACGAGACGTTGACCGGTGTCGCCGATGCGCTGTCGAGGAGGGGGATCGTGGTGGAGCAGCTCGTAGAGCACGGCGGCGGCGTGGAAGATGGCGTCCTGCGCCGTGGTCGGTTCGTTGACACCCGGCGACAGCGCCTTGAGTGGGACGTCGGCGAGTTGCCGTAGCCCGTAGGACGCGTCCTGTTGCATCGTGCTGGTCTCGCCAATCGCCAATCGCCACCGCGGCACAGATCTGGTGCCCCGTCGTCTCGTCGAGCGGTGCCGAACCCGGGAGCACGCAGAACGGCGTCCCCTCGATGGTGTACCGGCCCGCGCACGTGTCGACCCACATCACGCCACCGGCGGGGATGAGCTCGACGAGGGCCTCGGTGTCGATCTGGTGCACCCCACGAAGGATCGAATCGGACGACGACGCTCGTGTCGCCCCACGCCTCGGCCGGCCCCGGCTCGAGGCCCGCCTCGACGTTGCCAGCCTCAACGCCACGCCGAGTCGGTAGCAACCTCCGCCCGCGGTCGCTCCGGAGGACCCATGCCGGCCGCCGGGGCGATGGCCTCGGTGTTCAGCTCGGGGTTGTCCACACCGGCGCGGTCGGCGACGCCGGCCATCGCGACTGAGTGGCCGAGTTTCGGTCAGCTGGTGGCGAGACCGCGGAGAACCTCGGCGTCGTCGGCCGGTGTGGCCGGCCCGAAGGCGGCGCTGTAGAGCCCCCGATGGCCGCACGACATGGTGATGGCCAGCAGGATCGATTCATCCTCAGGGGTCGAGTCGCCCTCGAACCGGGCCGTCTCGTCCACGGTCACACGACCGGCGTCAGTGCTCTGATCGCATGCGCCGCATCGGAGGATCCCGCCAGGTTCGGCACGCAGCTCCGTCGGGTAGTAGGTCGAGCGGAGCCGGGCGACAGCTTGGAGCATGGTCTCCATGGTTCGGTAGTCTTCCCCGCTTCCGGCGGCGGCGGGGGTGGGTGGCGTCAGGTCTGTTGCCCGGCGGTGAACCGCTTGGCGTACGCGGCCTGGACGGATTCGATGTCCTCGGGGAGCAGTTCGGACGACATCGAAGCGCGTTTGGCGATGAGCCGTGCCTGTTCGACGAGGGCAGCGCCGCGGTCGGGGAGCCCTGCTGAGCGCAGGGTCTCGTAGAGGAGGTGGAGTGCCTCGAGGAGGTAGATGCATACGGTGGGTTGGGTGGCGGCGGCGTGGCGGGTCTCATCGAAGGCGAGGCGGACGAGGTCGTCGTGGGTGGGTTGTTCGGCCAGGATGACCCGCGCGCCATGGGTCCCCTCTCGGACGGCGGGTGGCGGGTCGCGTTGGAGGAGCTCGGCGAGCACGGCGGCGCTGTGGAAAATGGCGTCCTGCGCGGTGGTCGGGTCGTTGATGCCCGGTGACAGCGCTTTGAGGGCGACGTCGGCGAGCTGGCGGAGCCCGTAGGAGACGTCTTGTTGCATGGTTCGGGTGGTGCCGACCGCCACTGCGGCGCGAACCGCCCGCTTGACGTCGGCGGGTTCAGGCGGACGGGGCCACAGAGCTGCGAGGGGTGTTCCCTCGATGGCGTAGCGGCCCGGGTAGGTCTCGAGCCGCAGCTGCGTGCCGGCGGGTACGCAGTCCAACAACGCGTCGATGTCGATCTGTTGAACCCAGCCGCTGTTGTCGAAGGTGATCTCTATGCCGGGTTCGCCGGGAACCTGGCCGTCGAGCTGCGGTGGTGGTCCGGGTTCAGCCGGCGACCACTCGCGGCGGATGTGGTCGATGGCTTCTCGCCGGACGCGTTCGAGGATCTCGCTCACGTCCATGGTGTGGGCGCTGTGGTTGATGAACGCGACGATGGCGAGGATCGTGGCGATGCCGAGGAGCACGGCCACCGCGACCGACAGGTTGGGGATGACGGGCTGGCCGCCTTGTTCGAGTGGGGAGCGGACCGATTGCAGGACGACGACGCAGTAGGTGAAGGTGCCGACGACTAGCCCCATGACCCGTCGGTTGAAGGGGTCGCGGAACAGTGTGTGCACGACCCGGGGCGAGTACTGGCTCGAGGCCAGCTGGATGATGAGCAGCGACACCGAGAAGGCGATGCCGGCGAAGGTGATGGTCGCTCCGGCGATGGTGCTGAGCACCGCTCTGGCACTGTCGACCGTCGAGGTCAGCCCGAGTGGCAGATCTGCGTGTTGATCGAGGTGTCGGTCGAGTGCCAGGCCGGCGAACCCGGCCACGATTGCGGCGACCACCCCGAGCATGGGAGCGAAGAACAGACTGGCCCGAAGTCGCTCTGTCCACCCGCTCAGCCGGAGTCGCACCAGGTCATCCTGCCTGCTGGGGCGCCGTTGACCGAGGACCGCCGACTCCGCATCCTCGCCGAGCTCTCTCCGTCCGACGGGACCGATCTGGAAGCGGAGCGCCTGGGACAGGTGTGCGCGGCCCTCACCGGAGTGACGGGAGCGGGGCTGATGCTCATGTCAGGAGACGCCCCCGCGGCTCGGTGGCGACCACCGACGACGTGAGCACGTTGATCGAGGATCTGCAGTTCGAGCTGGACGAAGGGCCGTGCATCGACGCCTTCCCTCAGGACCGGCCAGTCTTGGAGGCCGACCTGGCCGACCCCGCAGTCGCCGGGTGGCCTTCACCGGCAGTTGAGGCCGGCGCCCGCGCCATCTTCGGGTTCCCGCTCCAGGTCGGAACCGTCCGCCTCGGTGTCCTGAGCCTCTAGTGCACCTCACCGACCAACAGCACGCCGCTGCCCTGGTCATGGCCGACGTGGCGGCCCAGGGTCTGCTGATCATGCAAGCCAACGCCCCACCAGGGACGCTCGCACGGGAGCTGGAAGCCGGCTCGAACTTCCAGTACGTCGTGCACCAAGCTCGAGGTGAACGTCGCCCAAGCCCTCATCCGCCTGCGAGGCCACGCCTTCGGCCACGGCCGGCCCCGCACCGAGGTCGCCGAGGACGTCGTCGCTCGCCGCCTTCGCTCCACCGGGGACCCTCCGCTCAGCTGACCACCCTGCATTCGTTGTCCCCCGATTCCCACCTACGTTTGAATCAACGGGCCGGCTGCCACCGGCGACTGACTGGCCTTCAGAAGCCAGCGGGGGAGGAGCGCCCCATGCCTGACCAAGACGTCCTGACCCGCACGCTGGTGGAGCTCGCCGACACCCTCGTCGAGGACTTCGACATCGTCGACCTGCTGACCCTGCTGACAGACCGCTGCCTCGAAGCGTTCGAAGTGCCAGCCGCCGGGCTGATGCTCGCGGCACCGATGGGCGGCGATCTGCGAGTGATGGCATCGTCGAGTGCCGAGATGCGCAAACTGGAGCTCCACGAGATCCAGGCGAGCGACGGACCATGCATCGAGTGCTACCGCACGGGCGAGCCGGTCCTGAACGAGGACCTCGCCACCGCGGCAGCGCGCTGGCCTCAGTTCACCCCAGCCGCAGTGGCGGCCGGGTTCGGGTCGGTGTCAGCGATCCCCATGCGCCTCCGGGACACCACCATCGGCGCCCTCAACCTCTTTCACGCTGGCCGCGAAGCGCTGGCTGACGCCGACGTGTCGGCGGCGCGGGCGTTTGCCGACGTCGCCACCATCGTCGTCCTCTCCCACCAAGCTGCCATCGACGCCCGAACCGTGAACACCCAGCTGAACCACGCGCTCAACAGCCGTGTCATCATCGAGCAGGCCAAGGGCATGCTGGCCGAACGGGCCGCCATCGACGTCGAGGAGGCCTTCCGTTGGCTCCGCGGCCACGCCCGCAACCACAACCTTCGCCTCGCCGCCCTCGCCCAGGACTTCCTCGACGGCAACGTGACGTACGAGTCGATGGAACCCGCCCACCGGCCCCGGGCGATGAGCGATGTGCTCCCGTCCCCGAGCGACACTGCGAGACGCTGATCATCCACTCGACGCCCGCGACGACCAGACCGCGCCAGCGCACGAGTGCTTCTCGCCGCATCAGGCATCGAAGCCGAGTCCTCGGCGCCGCCTCTGCGTCGCCGCCCGTAAGCGAGCGGCCGTCGGCGAACGCGACGCCTGAACCGACCGGCTCACCGTGATCACCGACGACCAGCAGGTCGATGTCATCACCTCCGCTGGCCTCGTGCAGGTCGACGAGATCCTCGAGACCGACCAATGAAGGAGACACCCCCATGTCCGACCGCGTGCTCGTAGGCGTCGACGGCTCCCCAGGCGCCGAGGCCGCAACCGCCTGGGCGGCGGCCTACGCGACCCAGACCGGCGCCGAGATCCTCGCCGTCCACGTCCTCACCTACTCCCGAGAGCTCACCAAGGACCTTCCCCCGACCGGGCTCACCAACTGGCGGCAACAGCTCCACGACCAGCTCATGGGACCGTGGACCGAGACCCTGCGTCAACGAGGCCTCGCGCACCGCTGCATCCTCAACGAGGCCGACGCGATCGACCGGGGCCTGCTCGAAGTCGCCCACGAACACGACGCGACCCTGGTCGTCCTCGGTGCCCACGGTCACGGCGACCTCGCCGACCGGGTCCTCGGTGGGGTCACCTACAAGATCTCCCACCACGCCCACCGGCCCGTGGTGATCGTCCCCGTCGACTGGCACACGAGCCAGTCGACGTGACTGCCAGACGTACACGACACCAGCTTCCCGGATGATCTGCCGGAGGGAGTCGATCGCCAGCTCGTTGTCGGCCACGATCCGCTTCAAGCGGGCGTTCTCCCGCTCGAGGTCCTTCAACCGTCGGGCGTCGTCGACCTTCATCCCACCGAACTGTTCCGCCACCGGTGATACGTCTGCTCCACACCTCCAGCTGCCGGGCTACTCCGCGACATCGGCGCCCTCCCCGCGGAGCCGGTCGGCCTCGCGGAGCCGGTCGGCCTCGCTGAGCTTGCGGATGATCTGCTCAGGCGTGTGCCTGCGTCGAGCCATCGTGATGAGCCTCCTTCGCCCAGCCGTGCTGGACAACGGGCTCTCACGGATGGCGGACCGATCGCACGGGTCCAGGCCAACCATCCCCTGGGCGCCAATTACTGGGACCACCTGTGGCGCCAGTCGGCGGGACCACATGGCGAGGAGGCACCAGCGCCGGTGCTGCTGACTGGACCCTCGCCGCGTTCCTGTCAGCGGCATCGGCAGGGCGGCAATGGCGTCCCGGGAGGTCCCTGTGTTCGAGGTCCGAGAAGTGCTCCGGCTCTGGCTGGCCAACGAGGGGTGTCGCTCGATCAAGCGGCTGTCCCGGGTCGATCGCACCACAGTGCGTCGCTACGTCGGGGCGGCGTTCCGTCGTGATCGGTCAGCGCTGTGTGGCGCGGCGCTGCGTCGGGCCGCTGCGTCGCGACAACGTTGCTGCGGTGTTGATGATCGCGGTGTGCGAGAACGCCTGGGGAAAGTTGCCCAGCAACCGCTTGCCGGCCGGGTCGTATTCCTCGGAGAGCAACCCGACATCGTTGCGCAGGCCGAGCAGCCGCTCGAACAACGACTTCGCGTCATCCCTGCGGCCCTGCAGGGAGAGCGCGTCGGCCAACCAGAACGTGCACAACAAGAACGCACCCTCGCCGCCGGGAAGGCCATCGATATCGGCCCCGCTCCGGTAGCGCAGCACGAACCCGTCGACCATCAGCTCTCGCTCGATCGCGTCCACCGTTGCGACCACCCGAGGATCCGCCGCCGGCAGGAACCCGACGATCCCTACCAGCAGCAAGCTGGCATCCAGATCCGCCGATCCGTAGGTCTGCACGAACACGCCGCGGTCATCGACACCGTGGTCGAGCACGTCGCGGTGGATGTCGTCGCGCAACGCCCGCCACCGATCGACGGGTCCATCGAGGTCGAGCCGCTCCGCGGTGGCCACGATCCGGTCGGCCGCCACCCACGCCATCACCTTGGAGTGCGTGAAGTCGCGCCGCGGGCCGCGCACCTCCCAGATCCCTTCGTCCGGCTGACGCCATGCGCCCTCGAGGAACTCCAGCAGCACCTGCTGCAGCTGCCACGCATTGTTGTCGAACTCGAGGCCCGCCAGGGACCCCTGGTGCAGCGCGTCCATGACCTCGCCGTACACGTCGAGCTGGAACTGACCGGCCGCCGCGTTCCCGACCCGCACCGGGACGGATCCCTCGTAGCCCGGCAACCAGTCCAGCTCCTGCTCGACCAGCTGCCGTTCGCCGGCGAGGCCATACATGATCTGCAGATCGGCCGGGTCGCCCGCCACCGCTCGCAACAACCAGTCGCGCCACCGGACCGCCTCGCCCGTGTAGCCGGCCTCCATCAACGCCAGTAGCGTGAAGGTGGCGTCCCGCAGCCAGCAGTACCGGTAGTCCCAGTTCCGGACCCCGCCCACGGCTTCGGGCAACGACGTCGTGGGCGCCGCGCACACGCCACCGGTCGAGGCATGGGTGAGACCCTTCAGGACGGTGAGCGACCCGCGCACCTCGGCCGCCCAGCCGCCCTGATAGGTGGTCTGGTCCGACCAGCGCTGCCACCACCGTTGCGCCGCAGCGATGGAGGCGCCCGCGTCGACCGGTTCGTGGCACTCGCCGTGCGACGCGAACCAGGTGAGCACGAACGGGACCCGATCACCGGCCACGACAGAGAACTCGGCGACGCTGCGGCGGTCGTCGCCCTCTCCTTCGCCGCGAAGCTCGATGGGCGTGACGAGCCGAAGCGCGTCGGGACCGGCGACCGCGACCCAGGCCCCGTCGACCCTTCGCACCCAGGGCACCACCGACCCGTACCCGAACCGCACGATGAGCTCGGTGCGCATCGCGACCCGACCCCGTCGCCCCTCGACCAACCGGACCACATCGAGCTGCTCGTCGCGGGGCGGCATGCAATCGATCACCGCGACCTCGCCGTCATCGCACTCGAAGACGGTCTCCAACACCAACGAGTCACCGACATAGCGGCGTGTCATCCGGCGAGCGCCGCCGGCGGGCGCCACCAGCCAGCGGCCGTGGCGAGGCTCGCCCAGCAGCGCCGCGAAGCACGCCGCCGAATCGAACCGCGGGAACGTCAACCAGTCGATCGACCCGTCCACCCCAACAAGCGCGGCAGCCTCCATGTCCGACAGCAGCGCATAGTCCTCGATCCGAGCAGCCAACAGATCACCGCAACCAGAAGGCCGGGACACCAGAACGGGATGCCATCACGCCACCCTACGGCGAGCTCCCGTTGTTTCGAGTCGCCTCCGACGGTCGCCGCACGCACAACATCCCCCGACTCCCGACACGTTCGGGCGGTCGTTCGACTCGGTCAACCGGGCGCAGCAGTTCATGCTCGCCATCAAGGGATTGCCACTGACCACGAGCTGCATCTCGTCGATGCGGTGTCGGTCGTAAAGGGCGACGACCAACACGTCCGTGTCCGCGAGACGATCGACCGCAGACCGGTCGATCAGCGGTCGTCGGGGGTGTACCGTGCTGGCGGGTGCATCGGCGCCCGCTCTGCGCCGCTCCGGTCCCTGGTTGCGCCTCGTTGAGGGAGCGCGATGACGACGATCCAGGTCCGGTCCGAACCCGAGGTGTGCTCCCAGTCAGCCCGGCGCGAGCAGGATTTCGGCCTACAAGCGACCTTCGGCGGTGACTCGTGCGTCGTGCGAGTCACAGGCGAGCTCGATCTGGCTACCTGCGACCGGTTGTTCTTCGCGTGCACCGCCCGCCGCCACCTGTCGGTCGTGGTCGACCTTTCCCGGCTGCTGTTCATGGACTGTTGCGGATACGGCGGCATTGCCGCGGCCCGCACGGTGATCGAGGAGGATGGCAGGACGCTGACGGTGCGGGGCGCGGGGCGAACCCGCCCGCCTTCTCGGCTTGATCGCGCATCTTGAACAGCAGCCCCCAGGGGCGGCGGAACCGGTCCATCACGTCGGTGGGTCCTGGATCGGCGCACCGGCGGGGTGGCGGAGTGGGACGCCGTGAAGATTCTGATCGCGCTTGATGAGTCACCGGTGTCGGCACGGGCGGCACGCGAGGCGGTCCGACTGTTCTCGGGAGCGGACGTGGAGTTCTTGGTGATCAACGTGACGCGGTTCCCGCGGATGTGGACCGGCGGCGGAGGGTACGGGATGGTCGCACCGTTGGCGATGGATCCCGCCTGGCTCGACGATGACCGCGCGGCCGAGAACGATCTGGTCGACCGGGCCGAAGCAGCTGGCCTGTCAGACGCCGAAGCGCTCACCGCAACGGGCGACCCCGTGCGCCTTGTTTGCCTTGCTGCCGAGGACCACGGGGTTGATGTCATCGTTGTCGGGTCCCACGACAAGTCGGCGTTCCGGCGACTGGTCGACCCGTCGGTGGCCGCCGGGATCGTTCGCGAAACGTACCGTCCAGTGCTCGTCGTGAGCGGTGAGCCACCGTCGTGATCAATCCGATCCGTAGGATGTGGCCACGCGGCGAGTCCCTGGGCGGTCTGCATGCTCGGTGACGCCGTGTTCGCCCCGACCCGTGCTATCGAGGGGTCCCTGCCGATCGCCGACTTCGGCTTGATCGGTGACGGGTCAACGACCGCCCTCGTCGGACGCGACGGGTCGGTGGCGTGGCTGTGCGCCCCCAACTTCAACGACGAACCGTGGTTCCACTCGATTCTTGACCGGCGCGGCGGCCCCTTGGCCCTAGGAATGACAGGACTGAGGTCGGTCAGCCGTCGGAGGGCGGTCCCAATGCTGCAACCAGGGCAGCGGCTGGAGTCGATGTTGTCGCGGGGAGCGCAGGTGGTGTGAGGTCGACTCGGCGGAGTAGTTGGGCGTTGGCGGCGACGACGATGGTGGAGACGCTCATGAGGATCGCGCCCACGGCTGGTGACAGGGTGATGCCGGCGAATGTGAATGCTCCGGCGGCGGCGGGGATGGCGATGAGGTTGTAGCCGGCACCCCAGGCGAGGTTCTGGAGCATCTTGTTGTAGCTGGCGCGCGAGAGGCGGATGATGCCGAGGACCTTGCGGGGGTCGGAGGAGGCGAGGACGACTCCGGCGGCTTCGATGGCGACGTCGGTGCCGGCGCCGATGGCGATGCCGACATCGGCTCGGGCGAGTGCCGGGGCGTCGTTGACGCCGTCACCGACCATGGCGACGTTGAGTCCGCGGGCTTGTAGTCCTGCGACTGCTTGATCTTTGTCCTCGGGGAGCACTTGGGCGAGAACTTCGTCGACGCCGAGCTGGGTGCCGACGGAGTCGGCGACTTGTTGGGCGTCTCCGGTGATCATCACGGTCCGGATGCCGAGGCGCCGCAGCTCGTCGATCGCGGTTCGTGATTCGGGTCGGATCTCGTCTTCGAGCGCGATCGCGCCGATGATGGTGCCGTCGCGGATGACGTGGAGCACGGCGGCGCCTCGTGCCCGCCAGGTGGTGGTGGCGGCGGCGATCTCTGGTGGTTCTGTCAGCTGCTTTTCGGTGAGGAGGGCTGGTCCGCCGATGGCGACGTTGGTGCCGTCGATGGTTGCTTCGACGCCGCGTCCGGCGAGGTTCACGAAGTCGGTCGCGAGTCGACGATGGCCCGTGCGAGGGGGTGCTCGCTATCGGTCTCGACGGCTCGTGCGAGCGACAGCAGCCCAGCGCGGTCGACACCAACGGTGTGGATGTCGGTGACGGTGTGGTGTCCGGTGGTCAAGGTGCCGGTCTTGTCGAACATGACGGTGTCGACGGTGCGCATCCGTTCGAGGGCCATGCGGTTCTTGACGAGGATCCCGGCGGAGGCGGAGATGCTGGTCGAAACGGCGATGGTGAGTGGGATGGCCAGCCCGAGTGCGTGCGGGCAGGCGATGACGAGCACAGTCACGGTTCGTTCCACCGCGGCGTTGGTGTCACCGAGGATCGTCCAGACCGCGAACGTGAGCGCGGCCGATGTGACGGCGACGTAGAACAGCAGCCCGGCGAATCGGTCGGCGAGGGCTTGTGCCCGCGACTGTGATTCCTGTGCTTCTTGGACGAGTCGTTGGATCCCGGCGAGCGCGGTGTCGGCGCCGATCGCGGTGACCAGGACTCTGATCGAGGAATCGCTGGCCACGGACCCGGCGATGACCCGGTCGCCGACCGTGCGGGCGACCGGTCGTGATTCGCCGGTGATCATCGCTTCGTCGATCTCGGCGGCGCCGTCGACGATCTCACCGTCTGCTGGGATCCGTCCGCCCGGTCGGACCAGGACGACGTCGGCGACGCGCAAGTCGTCGATGTGCACCGCCGTGACGGTGTCGCCGTCGACACGTTCGGCTTCGTCGGGCAGCAGTTCGGCCAGCGCGGCGAGCGCGCCGTGGGCTTGGCCGATGGCGCGCATCTCCAGCCAGTGGCCGAGCAGCATGATGGTGACCAGCGTGGCGAGCTCGAACCACAACTCGACATCGATCAGATGGAACAGGGTCGCCACCGACGCGCCGAACGCGACGAAGAGCCCCATGGAGATCAGCAGCATCATCCCGGGTTTGCGGGCGCGCAGCTCGCTCCAGCCGCCGCGCAGGAACACGGGGCCGCCCCACAAGAACGTGAGGGTCCCGAAGAGCGGAGCGACGAAGGTGTGACCGGTGAACGTGGGGGCGGCGTAGTGCAGCCACTGCTGGACCATCGAGCTGTACAGCACGGTCGGGATGGTGAGGATCAGGCTGATCCAGAACTTGCGGCGGAACATCGCCGCATGATCCCCATACCCGTGGTCGATGTGCGCGCCGGGTGAGGGGCTCGCGGTCATCGCGGCGTGATCGTGCCCGGCCGGCGTCCCGTCGAGTGGTGCGTCACCGGGCGCTGGCGCATGACCGGCGAGGGTCGGGTGAGTGATCGCCGCGTCATGGCCTGCGTCAATTCGCATCGGTCACGACGCCGTCGTGTTGCCTGGAGTGATGACGACTTTCAGGGCGCCGGTGTCGGCGGCGCGGGCGAAGGTGTCGTAGGCCTCGACCATGTCGTCCAACGCGAAGTGGTGGGTGACGAACTGGGCGGCGTCGAGTTGTCCGCCGGTGGCGAGACGCAAGAGGGTTGGGGTGGAGTAGGTATCGACCAGACCCGTGGTGATGGTGACATCTCGGGTCCAGAGTGTCTCGAGGTGCAGGGTTGCCGGCTTGCCGTGCACGCCGATGTTGGCGACATGGCCACACGGGCGGATCAGCGTCGTGGCGAGTTCGAAGGTGGCAGGGATGCCGACCGCTTCGATCGCGACGTCGGCTCCGAGACCGCCGGTGAGCTCCATCACCGCAGCCAGTGCGTCGTCGCGGCCGTTGTTGACGACCACGTCGGCGCCGAACCGCTTGGCCGCGCCGAGGCGGCTGTCAGCGAGGTCGATGGCGATGATGTGGCTGGGGCTGAACAGGCGTGCACCCAGGATGGCCGACAGGCCGATCGGGCCCGCGCCGACGATCGCCACGACATCACCGGGTTGGACGTGACCGTTGAGGACGCCGATCTCGTAGCCGGTCGGCAAGATGTCGGCCAGCATCAAGACGTCCTCGTCGGACACACCAGCGGGGATCGGATACGTGGACGTATCGGCGAAAGGCACCCGCACATACTCGGCCTGGGTGCCGTCGACGAGGTGACCGAGGATCCAGCCGCCTCCCCCGACGCATTGCCCGTAGCGGGCTTCGCGGCAGAACCGGCACGTGCCGCAGGCGCTGATGCACGAGACGAGGACCCGGTCGCCCACCTTCAGGTTCTTCACGCCGGCGCCGACGGCTTCGACGGTGCCGACGGCTTCGTGGCCGAGGATGCGTCCGTCGGTCACTTCTGGGACGTCACCTTTGAGGATGTGCAGGTCGGATCCGCAGATCGTGGTGGCGTCGACCCGGACGATCGCATCGGTGTCGTCGATCAGCACGGGCTTGGGGACCTCTTCCCAGGCCTTGCTGTCGGGGCCGTGGTACACCAGGGCGTGCATCATCGACGTGGCTGCGGCGGAGCCCGCGGGCGCGGCAGCTGAAGGGATGGGCGGTGAGAGTGTGGCCATGACGTTTCCTCCAATGGGCGGGAGGCGTCGAGCCCGAACGGGCGACAACCACTCGTGGTCGTCCAGCCCGAACCAGGCGTCTCTCGGTTGTCTGCGACTCGACGGTACCCGATCGGTGCCGAATACAAACCCTTCCGCCAGGTCACGCCCTACGTGTTCGTGTCCCCCTGCCAGCCGCCGAGGGCTCGGGGCCGATCGCCCCTCCGGCGGCAAAGGGCGGACAACCTCTCATTGATGGGCAACGCTCTGTTGATGCAGCCATGGCTCGACGCCATCCATCCGACCCGCACCGTGGGGACGCGGGCTCCATCGCAGGATGTCTGGGGCCGACGCTGATTCGGAGCATCGGGGGTACCCTTGGCGCCATCAGTGAGATCCGCGTAGATGCAGACATCGATGTGATCTCAGTAGCGGACCTCATGTCGTTGCGCGCTGCTCAGGGTCCGTGTGTGTCGATGTTCATGCCGACGCATCGTTCCGGCCGCGAGACGTTGCAGGGTCCGGTCCGCTTACGGAACCTCATCAACACGGCCCGTGGCGAGCTGTCCGTGGCCGACATTGCCGCGACGGTCATCGAGGCCATGCTGGCACCGTTGGAGTCGCTCGTCGACGATCACGAGTTCTGGCAGCACACGGCAGACGGTCTGGCCCTGTTCAGTTCACCGGGACGATTCGAGCGATACCGGGTTTCGCTGTCGTTGACCGAGGAGGTCGTCGTCGCCGCGTCGTTCCGGGTTCGACCCGTCTTGTCGTTGGTGTCTCGCGACGAGACGTTCTTTGTCCTGTCGTTGAGCCAGAACGCGGTGCAGTTGTTCGAGGCCACGCGTTCTGCGATCACGAAGTTGGACTTGGGGTCGACTGCGACATCGATGGACGAGGCGCTGGCGCATGAGGATCCCGAGCGTCAACTCCAGCTCCACTCGACCGGCCGAGGAGGCGTCGAATTCCATGGCCATGGCGCCGGGGCCGAACTGGACAAGACCGCGATCCAACGTTTCCTGCGTGCTGTCGATCGGGGCGTTTGCGAACGGCTGGGTGACGCGCACGAGCCGCTGGTGCTGGCATGCGTCGACTACTACTTGCCGTTGTTCCAGTCGGTCACTCGATATCCGAACGTGTTCGACACGGCGGTGACGGGCAACCCTGAGCATCGTTCCCCGACCGAACTCCACGCCGACGCGTTGCGGCTGATCGAGTCACGGACCAGCGACGCCGACCATCTCGGCATCGACCGCTATCGAGCTGGCATCGGCGCCGGCACGACTGTCTCCGCGATCGCAGATCTCGTGACCCGAGCCCGTGAGGGTCGCATCGACACCTTGCTCGTCACCGACGTGCCTCCGGTCTGGGGTCGCGTCGCGCCTGACACAGGGACGGTGCTGACCTCGCAATGTGCCTCGATCGACGACGAGGATCTGATCGACCGTGCGGTGTTCGACACGCTCGCGAAGGGCGGCGAAGTCTGCGTGACCGACGTGGCGACACTCGGAACGGTCAGCGGCGTGGCTGCGACATTGCGTTACTGAACGCTGGAACTCAACCAGAAGGACGAGATGAGCGACGAAGGCACTGCCACGGTGGACGCGAGCTTGCGACTCGGAAGCGGGTTCGGTCAGGACGAACGCGGTCCGATCGTCGACGGGTTGGCGAGTCTGGATGCTCGCCTCCGCTCGTTCGGCGCTGGAACCGTCGAACTGGAACTCTCCGTCAAGGAGCGGGGCGAAGCGAGCCAGCGCACCGTGCTGGAGGCCTGGATCTCGGGGCAAACGCGTGTCGTGGCCACATCGAGCGAGCCGGATCTTGCTCAGGCGTTGCAGGAGGTGCGCGACGACCTCATCCGCCAGTTGACCGACGCAAAGAACCGGACCGAACCGCGGAACAACGCCTCGCTACGCGCCACCGGACGCCACCAGCGTTGAACGACGAGCACGAACAGCGAGTCGGGTGGACGTGCCCCGGTCTGACGGACAGAGGTCAGGGGACGCGGAGTCACCCACACTCGGACCGGACTCCGTAGGCCTCGACCTCATCCGCGGGGTTCCGGCGGCGTCGAGCCGTCGAGGTGGCCCGAAGGCGCGAGAAGCCCGTGGCGGAGGTCGCCAGCGAGCCGGGGATCTCCGACTCGTCCCTCCGGAACTGGTTGGGCCGCTCTGACCGTGACGAGGGCCGCCGCTTCGACGATTGAGCACCGCCGAGCGCGAGGAACTCGTACGGCTGCGGCGGGAGCTGGGGGTGGCGAGGCTCGAGGTCGAGATCCTCAAGCGCTGCCGCCTGCTTTGCGGAGGAGAGCGTCCTCCGGGCGCGCGCGAACAGCCGAATGCCCGAGGATGCACCGCATTCCCCCTTGTGGTGGCATGGCCCATCGCCCCACCGTGGTAAGATCCCAAGTGCCGCGACCCTTCACTCCCGTCGTCGTGTTGGATCCTGCTCTCATCTGGCAGCCTCCGGGAGCGTTTGCTCCGGACCCTGGCAGCGCCGCAGACGGCAGACACACGAGACGCCTAGTTCGGGCAGGACGGCCGCCGAGCGGCACGTCGCCCCGTGCGGGCTCGACGCCTCCACAGCTCCAAGGAGACGCGCCATGACCACCATCGTCGACACCCCATCGCCAACCCAACCGAGGGTGGAGCCGGCAGTATCGAGCACAGCCGCCATGCTCCCGGCGGCGACCGCCCGTTACCTGTGGGCCGTGACCCGTCTCTGTCTGGGCTGGACGTTCCTGTGGCCGTTCCTCGACAAGACGTTCGGTCTCGGCCACGAGACCCCATGGTCGAAAGCTTGGCTCAACGGCGGCTCACCCACCAACGGCTTCCTCGCCGGTGCCACCGGACCGTTCGCCGGCCTCTCTACCACAGCTTCGCCGGTGCCGGATGGGCCGACTGGGGCTTCATGGTCGGCTTGCTGTGCATCGGCGTAGCGTTACTGCTCGGCATCGGCATGCGGATTGCCGCCATCTCCGGCGCCGTCCTGCTGGTGTTGATGTGGAGCGCGTCGCTCCCGCCCGCCAACAACCTGTTCATGGACGATCACATCATCTACGCCATCGTGCTACTCGGCCTCGCCGTCGTCGGTGCTGGGAACACCCTCGGGTTCGGACGCCAGTGGACCAACACCACCCTTGTGCGCCACCACCCCTGGCTCACCTGATGAGCGCGACGCGCGGCCCGTCGGCCCACCGTCGCTGGCAGCGGCTTGCATGTCGTGTTCGGGGTCGGCCATGCCCTGGCAGCCCACCTGGCTGCAGCGGGTGTCGAGGTGCGAGGGGTATCGCTGCACCAGCCGCCTGAGCTGCCCGACGGGGTCCACTGCCGACGCCACCGACGCGCTACCTGTCGGCCCCGAGAACGTCTACGGCTATGTCCCAACTGACAGCAAGGCGGTGTGACCGAAGACCCCCCACTCGCCGCCACGACGGTCAGAGGGCGGACCGGGCAGCCATGGACACGAGACCCGATCGCAGCCGCGGCCGCCGGCCAGGTCCGCATCGCCCTCGGGCGAGCCCCCGGACTTCTTCGGCCGGCGTCACCGAGTCAAACCTCGGTGAGCGCGTCGTTGCCAGGCGCCAGCTATCGGGTCGGCCGACCCTTCGCCCGCCGCCAGGTCCAAGTCGCCGTCGTCGTGGGCACCGTCGAGATCGGCATCGGCGAGGAACTCATCCGAGCTCCCCGCCATCGACGACCGCACCCGGAAAACGGCGCCCTCGCCAACCCCGGTGGCCGCCCGAACCGAACCAACGCCGCCTGACGCCCCGCGTCATACGACTACCGGAGACAGAACCGCCCCACGAGTACCGGGCCTTGACAGGCTGGTGGCCGCGAGCTGCAGGCGCCGTCCTGCATGTCGCGGTTCGTCGCATCCGCGGATCGTTGCTCGAGGCGCGCGGTAGCGTCGGCTGGCGTGAGCATCGACATCGACCTCGACATCGAGGATGTGCTCGAGGTGCTTCTTGCCGACGGCGGCACGTGGTCCACGGCGAGAGCTTCGAGTTCGGCGCCTTCGACTTCACGCACAAGGGTCGCCGCGTGCACGGCGGCGGCGACACCGGCGTCTGCGCGACCGGCTTCAGCTTCGTCACAGACCAGGAGGGGTCCCGGCTGGCGGGCCCGCTCACGTCGATCCTCGCGCTCCGTCACGGTGTTCGGCACCCTGGCTGATCGACGTCGGGTGACGTGTCGTGACAGCCGGTTGTCGCTGATCTCTGGCGACGCGGCGATCGCTCAGGTCTGAGGGCCGAATCGCGGGGTTTTCCATGACAGGGCACAACTCGCGTGGCGCAATGCTGATTTCGCTTCCGGGAATCCCCCCTCCACAAGGTGCGCCACGGCGGGGGTGGCCCCCTCGGGGTTGCGTACGACCCCACGTTCTGTGACAGCACTGGGGCCGCCGGATCCATCGCTGCGACCTGGCTCGTCCGGGTCATGGCCTGTTCCTCCTCGCTCGTGTAAAGCCTCAGGGCCGGATGGTTACCGTCCGGCCGCTCAGACCGTTCTCGACCGGATCTCATTTCGATGACGAGCGGGCGGGCGGGCGGAGGGTCGTCAGCTGAAGGGTCGGGGTGGCGGGACGAGGATCGAGGCTGGATCTACGGTCGCGGAGCGCGCCTGGCGCACGACAGTGCTCGGCCACGTGGAGGGACGATGGTTGGCTTCCTTGAGGGTCCCGACCTCATCATCGTGCTCGTGATCGTCCTACTGGTGTTTGGCGGCAGCAGGCTTCCGCAGCTGGCCCGGTCGGTGGGCGAAGCGCAACGCGAGTTCAAGAACGCGATGGCGGATACAGACAACCCGTCTGCGACCGGGGCGGCGGACCGAGGAGCTGGCGATTCCGGAACGCCCGCGAGTGCAGCTGAAGGCGGCGCAATGCCAACGTTGAGCGACAACGAGCGGGCACCCGGGGCAGGCGATCAGCTTTGAGCTGGGATCAGGCGCACTCTTCGCCGAGCTGGACCTGACCGCGGACGGGTTACGCTGGCGCGCGATCGTTCTGCCGCGAAGTCGTACTCAAGGCCTACCGGCGACGTCCAGAGTCGGACCAGGAAACCGTCGGCCTCCCGGTCTGCAACGGCGATGGCGGTCCGACTGGCGACCGGAGCGAGTCGGCCCGTCTGCACGTGTGTCAGCAACGAGGGCGGGGCATCGATCACGCGGACCGGCGAAGGGTACGACCGCTCATGCGTGATCGTTGCCCGGGTCGTTGGCGTCACGCCGCTCTGGATCCTCGGCTGGGACATCGGATGTCGTGGTCTCAACCGGTGTTGGACGCACCCTCTCGCCACACACCTGACGGGCTGTCGCATCACTGATCCAGCCCGCCTCTGCCGCACCCTAGAGGGCGAGCCGGGCGGCGCCGCGGGCCGTGTCGCCTCGTCCTCGGCGACGGGGCCAGGCTTCCCCCTGATCGCTCGAGTTCGATGGCGACATCCCGAAGCATCTCCTCGCAGAGCGCCGGCGGGATCTCTCCCGTGGTCCGCATCGCTTCGAGCTCACGTCTCGCCGACAGGACGGCGTTCGTATGGGCGAGCAGCCGCTCGACACCCCCGACGTCGCTCTCCGGACCGGCGAGTCCGAGCCGCTCGAGGAGTGGCCGGTAGGTCAGACCTTGGACGACCAGCGAGAACAAGACGACGCTGAACACGACCGTCACCGTCGATCTCGCCGGGAGCGCCAAGACGCTCTCGAGCACTTGCCACAAGGGCATCACCGTGTGGCATCGCCGACGGACGAGCGCAACTGCTCAGGCCTGGTATCGGCGAGGCAGGCCGCCGATGGCCGTCGAATCCCACGGAGCGTGGTCACGGCTGATCGAGCACGGATTGAGCACTGGTCGCTCTGGAAGCAGAGCGGTAGAAAAGCGGTAGAAGTTGAGGCTTATCCACAGCGCAAAATCGCTATCTACATGCGTAAATAACAGGTGGAGCTGGGGGGAATCGAACCCCCGTCCATCAGGCGGTGACCGCCCGTGCTACGACCATTCCCGTGTGCAGGGCTTACGCTGCCCCACCGCCGGGTCGGCTGACCTCCTTGGTGGAGGCCCACGGCTCGTCTTTCCGAGCGGTCAGCGGTCTTTCCCGCCGCCAGCCTGCTTTCAGGCTGCCATCCTCCGCTTCTGTTGCCGGGCTGCGGTGGATCGGCCCCGTGCGGCCTTGCGGCTCACGATGTCTCTCCACTCACCTGAAGGTCAGGCGGCGAGAGCGAACTGCTGGTTTCGGCAGTTGTTGTTGGTGCCCCGTTTAGCGAGTCTGAGCAACTCGGGTCGCACGCTCGGCCAGCGAAACTGATGTCGAAACCTGTCAGCCCCGTCAGCGTTTGTGCTCATCAGCCTACCGGACCCCCGGCGGGTCGCTGGTCGGGGTTTCCGGTCACCAGATCCGCCCTCCAGTCGCAGATTCGGTGACCAGAACGTGAGTGGCGGGCGGCGGCGGGCGGGTTGGCGGGGAGTGGTGGCGGGCGGCGGGTGGCGGGCGGCTGGCGGCACCGAGCCGCAACGAGCACGAGCTCGTCGCGGCCGATGCACCGAAGCGGTCAGTCGTCGACGTTGCCCTTGCGTTGGCGGCCGATCGCCCGTGCCACGTCGAGGGCAGCATCGCGCTCGGCGATGGCCTGGCGGTGGTCCCCCTTGCGGCGACCGCGGGCGAGTGCCAGCTCCACCTTGGCCCGCCCGTCCTTGAAGTAGATGGACAGGGGCACGACGGCCAGGCGCTCCTGGGCCACGCGCGCGCGCCATCTTCTCGATCTCGCTGGCGTGTAGCAGCAGCTTGCGCGGGCGGTCCGGGTCCGGCGCGGTCGATGCCACTGGAGAACGAGTAGGGGGCGATGTGGACGCCCTCCAACCACGCCTCGCCAGTGCCGAAGCGTGCGTAGGCGTCGGCCATCTGCACCTGGCTCTCGCGCAGGCTCTTCACCTCGGCGCCGCGCAGGACCAGCCCGGCCTCGAAGGTCTCGAGGATCGTGAAGTCTCGTCGGGCCTTCCGGTTGGAGGCGACGAGCGGGTGCCGGGTTCGGTGCGGGTGGCAGCCATGGGGGAGGCACGAGGCTAGCGCCAGTCGCCGGTGGCCTCCCCGGTAGCCTCCGCGGCCGATGCTCACCTTCACGGAGGAGGCGCTGGCGACGATGCTGGCGCACGCCTACGACTGCTACCCGGAGGAGGCCTGTGGCCTGCTCGGGGGCGACCCGATCATGGGACGCGTGAGCACCTTCTACCTGTGCACCAACGCGGCCGCGTCGGCGCGCGTGTACACGCTGGAGCCCTTGGATCATCTGCGGGCCGAGCGAGACGCCGAGCGGAGGGGCCTCGAGATCATCGGCGTGTTCCACAGCCACACCCACACCGAGCCTTACCCGAGCCCGACCGACGTCAGCCAGGCGCCCGATGCGACGTGGCACTACGTCATCGTGAGCCTGAAGCGCGATGCGCCCGAGACGCGCAGCTACCGGATCGAGGCGGGACGGGTCACGGAGGAGCCGCTGACTACCTCGGTCCGCTGACTGCCTCGGTGCGGTGACGTTCGGTCCGGTGACGTTCGGTTCGGTGACCGCCGGGCCGGTGACAGTCGGTCCGGTCACGGTCCGGGCGAGGAGCGCCGGAGCCGTGAGTCGGGTCACCGCGGCGAGTGCCAGCGCGACGGTGAGGTAGCAGAGCAGCGCCGCACCGAGCCCGAAGCGATCAGCGAGCGTGGCGGCCAGCACCGGCACCAGCGCGCCCGGCAGCGTGAGGTAGCCGACCACGGCTGCGGTGGTGCCCGCCTGGCCCGGACGGACACCGAGGACGAGGGCCTGGCATCGGGTCCAGAACGTGGCGCTCGCCATCCCAATGGCCACGCCGGCGATCACCTGCAGCGGCCAAACCGGCGCCGCTAGCACGCCGAGGACGCCGCCGGCCATCACCAGCGCCGCGACCGCGGGCGGATCACGACGGCCGCTCGGGTGCAGCACCAGGCGGGTCGAGCCGAGGATGCCGCCGATGACGACGCCGGTCCCGACCACGACTGCGAGGACGTGGGACTCCCCTCGGTCCACCTCGAGGTAGGCGATGGCGAAGGCGAGGAGCGGCTCGTCCAGGGTGTCGAACAGGAGCGCGATGGCGGCGAGCGCCCACACTCGCCGATCCCGCAGGCAAGCGAGCACCTCGGCGTGGGCTCGATCCCGCCGGTGCTGGTCGCCGCCGGCCGCGGGATCGGTTGTGCCGCCAGCACCAGGCCGTACCCAGCGAAGACGACCGCGGCGAAGACGAAGGGCACCCGCCACGACCAGCCCAACGCCGCGGTGCCAGCGATGAGGAGGGGGCCGAGGAGATCGCCGATCTCCGCCGCCAGCGTCCCCGGCGCGAGCGTGGCGACCAGGTCGTCGCCGGCCAGGTCGACGAGCGCCACCTCGCAGGCCGACACCAGGGCGTCCGAGCCCATGGCGAGCAGCATCGAGCCGGCGGCGAGCGCCACGAAGCCCTGACCGCCGGCCCAGCAAGCCATCCCGGCCGCACACCCGAGCGCGCCGCCGGCGGCCAGGGCCCGTCGGCTCACTCGATCGGCGGCGATGGCGAACAGCCCGCCGACCAGCCCACCGGCTAACGGGATCAGGGCGAGGATGGCGCCGATCTGACCGTAGGTCAGCCCCAGGTCGCGCCGGATCGGCTCCACCGAGCCCGCGGGGAGGAAGGTGAACCACTCGTCGGTGAGGCGCACCAGCAGGAGCGAGACGACGAGCGCAGGGGAGGCGCCGGCGAGGACGGGGAGGAGCCGCGGCCTTGATCGCCGAGGCCGAGGTCAGTAGTGGGTGGAGCGGGCCATCGGCCGGGGAGCGTAGCGCCGGGGTGCGGCGGACTTCCGATGACTTTCGTCGCGGGTAGGCCGGAGCGGTCGAGGGGAGCTAGAATCCTGACTAGACGAATCGGATTAGTCCGGCAAAGCCAGCATTCCGGCAGCCGGCGTTCGGGAAAGCTTCGAGAGAGCAGAGCTCATGCCCGTCTTCGAGAACGTGCTCGACATGATCGGCAACACGCCCCTGGTCGACGTGAGCGTGCTGTCCCCGAACCCGCACGTGCGCATCCTGGCCAAGATGGAGAGCCAGAACCCGTTCGGCTCGGTGAAGGACCGCATCGCCCGCTCGATGATCGAGACCGCCGAGAAGGAGGCCCGCCTCTCGCCGGGGCAGACCATCGTCGAGCCCTCGTCGGGGAACACGGGCATCGCCCTCGCCGCCATTGCCCGGCTCAAGGGCTACCCGATCAAGATCCTCATGCCCGAGAGCGTCAGCGTCGAGCGCCGCCAGATGCTCGAGGTGTTCGGAGCGGAGATCATCCTCACGCCCGGACCTGAGGGCTCGAACGGTGCCGTCCGCCGGGCCCAGGCGCTCGCGGCCGAGCACCCCGAGTGGGCCTTCCTCTACCAGTACGGCAACGACGCCAACCCCCGGGCACACTACGAAGGCACCGGACCCGAGATCTGGCGGGACTGCGAGGAGATCACCCACTTCGTTGCCGGCCTGGGCACGAGCGGCACGTTGATGGGCATCGGCACCTACCTCAAGGAGCGCAACCCCGCCATCAAGGTGATCGCCATCGAGCCGCCGCTCGGCGAGCGGGTCGAGGGTCTGCGCAACCTGGATGAGGGCTACATCCCGCCGGTGTTCGAGCTGTGGGGCGGGCCGGATCTGCTCGACCGCAAGCGGGTGGTGCGACCGCGGGAGTCGCTCGAGTGGACCCGGCAAGCCTGGTCTCCGATCTGCGGCGTGTTCGCCGGCATCTCGTCCGGCGCGGCGCTTGCCGGGGCGGTGAAGGTGGCGGCCGAGATCGACGAGGGCGTGATCGTCTTCATCGTCGCCGACGGCGGCTGGAAGTACCTGTCGACCGGCGCCTACACGGACGACCTGGACCAGGCCGAGGCGCGCGCCGAGCAGATCATCTACTTCTGACCGGTCCGCTCGCTGTCCCCTTGATCAAACCGCTCCCTCGCTAGCCTGCCGGCGTGGAGCGGCCCATCGGGATGTTCGACTCCGGCTTCGGCGGGTCTGACCGTGGCTCGGGCCATCATGGACCTCCTGCCGGGCGAGGACCTCGTCTACATCGGCGACACCGGCCGCTACCCCTACGGACCTCGACCGCTCGTCGAGGTGCGGTCCTTCGCTCGCGAGCTGGCCTGGAGCCTGGTGAAGGACTTCGACGCCAAGGCCGTGGTCGTGGCCTGCAACACCGCGGCGGCGGCCGGCCTCGACGAGCTGGCCGGCGAGCTGCCCGTGCCGCTGTTCGAGGTCATCGAGCCCGGGGCGCGGGCCCTCGTGCAGGCCACCCGGTCCGGCCGCATCGGGGTGATCGGCACGGTGGGAACGGTGGGGTCGGGCGCCTACAGCCGGGCCGTCGAGGCCACGGGCACCGCCGTCTCCCTCACCGCCGCCGCCTGCCCGGGCTTCGTCGAGTTCGTGGAGCGGGGCGAGACCGCCGGCGAGGCAGGTGACGATCCTGGCCGAACGCCTCCTGGCGCCGATGCGACCAACGCCGACGTCGACGCGCTGCTGCTCGGCTGCACGCACTACCCGTACCTCGCCCGCGTCATCGCCGACGTCCTCGGCCCCGAGCGTGGTACTGGTCAGCTCAGCCGACGAGACCGCGTTCGTGGTCCGGCGCCGAGCTGGAGCGGATCGGCGCTGCTGCGGCCGGAGCCCCACAGCGGCGAGCGAGGGCGGCGACCGCTTCCTGTCGTCTGGCGACGTCTCCTGGTTCGCCGATCTCGGCCGCCGGCTGCTCGGCCCCGAGCTGGCCCAGGCCGAGCGCTGGGCCCACGACACCGGCGACTCCACCCGCGAGGAGTGAGATGCCCACGACCCGATGGCCGTCAGCCCGACGAGCTGCGTCCCATCAGCTTCGAGCGCGACTTCACCGAGATGACGGCGGGCGGCGGTGCTCGGTCCGTTCGGACGGACCCGGGTGCTCTGCACCGCGTCGGTGTCGACGAGGACGTGCCCCGGTGGATGAAGGGCAAGGGCCGGGGCTGGGTGACCGCCGAGTACTCGATGCTGCCCGGCTCATCGCCCGAGCGGGTCGACCGGGAGGCGGTGCGGGGCAAGCAGGGCGGGCGGACCATGGAGATCCAGCGCCTCATCGGACGAGCCCTGCGGGCTTCGTGCGACCTGGTGCTGCTCGGCGAGCGCCAGGTCGTCGTGGACTGCGACGTGCTGCAAGCCGATGGCGGGACGCGGACGGCGTCGATCTGCGCCGGCTACCTCGCCCTCCACGATGCTCTGGCCCGCCTCGTCGCAGCCGGCAAGCTGCGCGCAGCACCCGCTGCAGCTCGCTGTGCGCGGCCGTCAGCGTCGGGATCGTCGACGCCACCCCCGTGCTCGATCTGCCCGTACATCGAGGACTCCCGGGCCGAGGTCGACATGAACGTCGTCATGCTGGCCCGAGCCGATGGCACCGAGCCGCGCTACGTCGAGGTGCAGGGCACGGCCGAGGGCGCGGCCTTCAGTCGCGGCGAGCTCGACTCGCTCCTCGGGCTGGCCGAGCAACGGCCTGGAGCGAGCTGTTCGCCCTGCAAGCGGAGTACGTGGCCGAGCCGCCGCCGCGACGATGAGGCCCAGCCGGCGATGACCGCCCGCCTGCAGCTGGTCTGCTCGTCGGCCAACCCGGACAAGGTGGCCGAGATCGCGGCGATCGTCGGCGACGTGGTCGATCTGCTGCCGCGGCCGGCCGAGGTGGCCGACGTGGTCGAGGACGCCGACAGCCTGGTCGGCAACGCCCGGCTCAAGGCCGTCGCCCTGGCCGAGGCCACCGGCTTCCCCGCCGTCGCCGACGACACCGGCCTCGAGGTCGACGCCCTCGGTGGGCGGCCCGGGGTGTACGCCGTCTCGGTTCGCCGGGGAGAAGGCGACGTATGCCGACAATCGGGCCAAGCTGCTGCGGGAGCTGGCCGGCGTCCCCGCCGCGGAGCGCACGGCACGGTTCAAGACCGTGGCCCTGGTGCGGTGGCCCGACGGTCGAGAGGTCAGCGCGGAGGGCGTGTGCGAGGGCAGCGATCGCCGGGGTGGAGCGGGGTGTCCGCGGCTTCGGCTACGACCCGGTCTTCGTGCCGTCGGAGGGCGACGGCCGGACGTTCGCCGAGATGAGCGAGGACGAGAAGCACGCGGCTCTCTCACCGGGGCCGGGCCTTCCGCGCCCTGCTGGCCTTGCTGGCCGAACGCTCCTAACCACGCGCGGTCGAACTGCCGCGTTCACCAGCCCCGCAGGTCGACCGCCCAGACGTCGAGCACGTCGCCGCCGCGCACGACGTGGATGCGCTCGTGCTTGGCCATCGTCGGGTCGACGTGGGCCGGCCACACCCGGAGCCGCTCACCCACCGCCGGCATGCTGGTGCCCTCGACCGGTGCGAACGTGAGGTGCTCGTCCGAGCAGAACCAGACGGTGGCATCGTCAACCGACGGGGTCGCCATGGTCCATCCCGAGCGCCTTGAGGCCGACGTCGAGCACCGCCCACTGCGGTTTCACAGAGATCACGGTGCCGAGCACCGCGAGCGCGAGGGAGAACGGCTGGCCGAGCAGCGCGTACTGGGTGTCCATCAGCGCGTAGCTGCCGGCCTGCACCTCGGTGACGCGGTCGTGGAGGTCGTAGGTGCCGGTGCCACCGGACGAGACGATGTCGCCGCCGACGTCGCCATGAGCGGCCAGCAGCAGGTCGACGGCAGCCGTCCACCTTGGCCTTCTTCTCGGCCTTGTCCATCGACCATCATGAGGTGACCCTCGTAGCCCATGACCCCGCGCACCTCGAGCCCGGCCCGACGGGCAGACGTCTGCGAGCCGCCCGGCGTCCGTTGGTGCGCAGCCGCAGCGGGGCAGCCCGATGTCGACGTCGATGAGTACGTCTCGGATCCCGGCTCCGGCCGCGGCGCGGACGGTGTCGTCGCTGTCGACGGCCACCGTCATCCGAGCCCGGTCCTGCCACGCCGCCATCGCGGCCAGACGGGCCGGATCGACGACCTCGTTGGCCAGCAAGAGGTCCTCGCCGAGTCCGGCCGCGGCCATGCCGACCATCTCTCGCGGCGTGGCGCAGGTGAAGGATCGGTGGCCTACCCGGGCCTGGGCGGCCGCGATGGCCGTGCACTTGTGGGCCTTGACGTGCGGGCGCAGGTTGGCGCCGGGCCGGGCGGCCGCCATCGTGGTCAGGTTGGTCTCGAAGCGCTCGACGTCGACGACGAGCGCGGGCGTCGGCAGGTCGTGCACCCGCATCAGATCTCTTCCGGGACGAGCTCGAAGGCGAGGAAGCCGCGGCGGACCGAGGGTGATCGGGTAGGGATCGTGGCCGATCGGCGGGAAGGGGACGTCGCCCAGGAGCTCGACCGGCGTGGCTCCGACCAGGTCGGGCAGCGGGATGGCGGCGGGCTGGGCCTGGCGGTTGAGGTTGGCCACGCAGAGGATTGGGTTGGGGGCTCCGGGGACGCCGCCGCGGATGTAGGCGAAGATGGCGGGGTTGGCGACGTCCAACTGCGTGAGCGTGCCCGTGGCCAGCTGGGGATGGTCGCGGCGCACCGACAGGATGTGGCTCAGCCAGCGCAGCAGCGACCCTCCGTTCTGCCGCTGCGACTCGACGTTGATAGCCTGGTAGCCGTACACCGGGTCGCTGATGACCGGCAAGTACAGGGCTTCGGGGGCGCAGGCCGAGAAGCCGGCGTTGCGGTCGCCGCTCCACTGCATCGGCGTGCGGACGCCGTCGCGATCACCGAGATGGATGTTGTCGCCCATCCCGATCTCGTCGCCGTAGTAGAGGATCGGGACTGCCGGGCAGCGTGAAGAGCATCCAGTAGAAGAGCTCCATCAGTGGGCGGCTGTTGTGGAGCAGCGGGGCCAGCCGGCGGCTGATCCCCGAGTTGCGCCGCATCATCGGGTCGGCGGCGTACTCGGCGTACATCTCGTCCCGCTCGGCGTCGGTGACCATCTCCAACGTCAGCTCGTCGTGGTTGCGGAGGAACAAGGCCCAGTGGCACCCTTCGGGCAGCTCCGGGGTCTCGGCGAGGATCGCGCTCCATCGGCTCGGCCTCGCCTCGCTTGGCAGCCAGGTACATGCGGGGCATGAGCGGGAAGTGGAAGCACATGTGGCACGAGTCGCCCGCGGCCGAAGTACGGCAGCAGCTCCGTCGGCCACTGGTTGGCCTCCGCAAGGAGGAGCCGGCCGGGATGGGTGCTGTCCACCTCGCTGCGGAGTCGACGAAGGAAGTCGTAGGTGTCGGGCAGGTTCTCACCGTTCGTCCCGTCGGCCTCGAAGAGGAAGGGCACGGCGTCGAGCCGGAAGCCGTCCAGGCCGAGATCGAGCCAGTAGCGCACCACGTCGAACATGGCGTCGGCGACGTCCGGATTGCGGTAGTTGAGATCGGGCTGGTGGGCGAAGAAGCGGTGCCAGTAGTACTGCTCCCGTTGCGGATCCCAGGTCCAGTTCGAGCGCTCGGTGTCGTGGAAGATGATGCGGGCCTCCGACCAGCGCTGGTCGTCGTCGTTCCAGACGTACCAGTCGGCCCGCGGATTGGTCCGGTCCTGCCGGCTCTCCTGGAACCACGGGTGCTCGTCGCTGGTGTGGTTCATGACCAGGTCGGCGACCACCCGGATGCCTCGCTTGTGGGCCTCGTCGGTGAGCTCGATCACGTCCGCCAGCACGCCGTAGCTCGGGTGGACGGTGAAGAAGTCGCTGATGTCGTAGCCGCCATCGCGCAGCGGAGAGGCGTAGAACGGCAGCAGCCACAAGCAGTCGACGCCGAGCCAGTCGAGGTGATCGAGCCGTTCGGTCAGGCCTCTCAGGTCACCCGCGCCGTCGTCGCTCGAGTCGGCGAAACCTCGAACCAGGACCTCATAGAAGACGGCTCGTTGGTACCAATGCGCATCGTCGAAACCCGGCCGAGCCATCGGCGGCCATCCTGCCATCCCGCCTGGCCTGACCTGGGGGATGAACCCGGATGCCGCGATCGGAAGCCGGCTTTGTTGCGGACTGGTCACCATTCTGTCGCGAAATCGTCACACAGGCGGGAAACCGTGGGACCACGCTTGGTCGGGACTCGATCGGGGCTTGACCGGGCACGCTTGGTCGGGCCCACCGTTGGTCGGGCCACGCTTGATCGGAGGAGGTAGCCCTTGCTGGACGTAGCCATCCGCCGCTCAGCGGCGACCGGAACCGTCTGCCGGCTCGACGGCGACCTCGTGAGCGCAGCTACACCCGTGATCCGGGCCCTGCGCGGCCGGTTGGCCAACGCTCGCACGCTCCTCGTCGATCTGCGAGGGATCGCCTCGTTCGACCGGCCCGGCCTCGGGGCGCTGGTCAGCGTCCTGCGCGGCGCCCACCCTGACGCTGACCGGGTGCGGGTGGCGGTCGATCTCGCCGGTCTGGTCAGGATCTTCCACGCCGAGGGCCTCGACCGGCTCTTCCCGCTCATCGATCTCGATCCCTCCGCGGCAGGTGAGACCTGACATGACCGCCGTCAGCGACCTCGTCATCGTGGCCAACCGCCTGCCGGTGCACCACGACGTGGCCGACGCGCCTTGGGAGCCGAGCCCCGGCGGTCTGGTCCGCGCCGTGCTCGGCGTGGTCCGCAAGCGGCACGGGGCCTGGGTGGGATGGTCGGGCCTGGCCGACGACCCGGCGGAGCCGTTTCAGCACGACGGCACCCCGCTGGTGCCGGTGCCGCTCAGCGCGGCCGATGTCGCCGACTTCTACGACGGGTTCGCCAACGACACCCTCTGGCCGCTCTACCACGACGCCATCCGCTCCCCGACGTTCGATCCGGACTGGTGGGCGGCGTACGGCAGCGTGAACGAACGGTTCGCCGACGCGGCGGCGGCCGTGGCCGCTCCCGGTGCGTCGGTCTGGATCCATGACTACCACCTGCAGCTCGTCCCGGCTCTGCTGCGGGCCCGCCGTCCTGACCTGCGCATCGGGTTCTTCCTGCACATCCCGTTTCCACCCATCGAGCTCTTCATGCGCCTGCCGTGGCGGGACGAGCTGCTGCGAGGGCTGATGGCGGCCGACGTGGTGGGGCTCCAACGCAAAGGCGCAGCCGAGAACCTGGCCGCCTGCGCCAAGCGGCTGCTCGGCGCCGAAGGCAGGTTGCCGGTCTTGCGCGTCGAGGGCCGGCGGACCGAGGTCGGTGCCTTCCCGATCTCGATCGATGTCGACGAGTTCGAGGAGCTGGCCCGGCGCCCGCGCACGCAGGAACTGGTGACCCGGCTGCGGGGCCGCTTGGGCGAGCCCGATACCGTCCTCCTCGGCATCGACCGGCTCGATTACACGAAGGGCATCGACCTGCGTCTCGAGGCCTTCCGCGACCTCCTGGCCAGCGGCGAGCTCAACCGCCGGCGCTGCATGCTCGTCCAGGTGGCCGTCCCGACACGCGAGCGAATCGAGCACTACGCCGACGAGCGCCGCCGGGTCGAGCAGCTGGTGGGCGAGATCAACGGCGAGTTCAGCCGGCTCGGGTTCCCCGTCGTCCACTACCTCCACCAGAACCTCCCGCTGGAGGAGCTGTCAGCGCTCTACCGCGTCGGCGACGTCATGCTCGTGACCCCCCTGTGCGACGGCATGAACCTGGTCGCCAAGGAGTACGCCGCCTCGCGCGTCGAGGACGACGGGGTCCTGGTCCTGTCCGAGTTCGCGGGTGCGGCTGACGAGCTCTCCGAAGCCATCCTCGTCAACCCCCACGATGGCGAGGCGGTGCGGCGAGCGATGGTTGAGGCTGCAACCATGGATGCAGGAGAGGCACGCCGGCGCATGGCATCGATCCGCAAGGCGCTCAAGGAAAACGATGTGAACGACTGGGCTGCTGGCTTCCTCGCTCGCCTGGACCCGGCTTTGGCCGCCTGACCCGCACCGCGGCGCCCGGCCCCTCTCGGGCGGGAGCGTCAGAGGTACGCTCCGTCCGGTGCCGATTCGTGTCCTCGTCGTCGATGATCACGAGATGGTTGCTTCGGGCCTGGCCAGCGTCCTAGACGCCGAGGATGACCTCACCGTCCTGGCGCGGGCAGGATCCGTGCGGGAAGCGGTGGCCAAGGCGATCGAGCTGGAGCCGGACGTGGTGCTGATCGACTACGGCCTCCCGGATGGGGATGGGGTGGCTGCGAGCCGGAAGATCCGTGAGATCGTTCCGGGTGCACAGTTCGTCATGATGACGGCCTCGCTCGACCAACCAGTGGTCAGCGAAGCCGTGGAGGCGGGCTTTCGCGGGTTCGTGGTCAAGTCCGCGAGCATCGACGAGCTGGTCACCGCCGTGCGCGCGGCCGGGAGTGGCGAAGCTCACTTCTCGCCCGCCGCGCTCTTGGCGTTGGTGCAAGCCGGTGAAGCCCCGCCCCGCGTGGTCGACTCGCTGACCCGGCGTGAGCGCGAGCTGCTGCAGGCGATCGCCGCTGGACATGCGACCGGTGAGATCGCGGCCGAGCTGTACATCAGCCAGCACACCGTCCGTAACCACGTGCGCAACATCCTCGCCAAGCTGGACGCTCACTCGAAGCTCGAGGCGGTCGTGATCGCCGCCAAGGCTGGCGTCGTCGACTTCGACGGGCAGATGTGAAGCGCCGGCGGGCCGGACCCTACGCCTCTGTGGTCGATCTCGAGATGAGGGCCCGTCATGCCTATCGACAACGCTGACGAACGAACCATCCTCTTCATCGAGGACAGCGAGCTGAACGTCACCCTCGTCGAGCGCGTCCTGCGGAGCTCGACGGACCTGCGGCTCCGAATCACCACCACCGCGCGGGAGGCGCTCGAGACGGCGTCACGCGAGCCGTGCGACCTCATACTCACGGACCTGAACCTTCCAGACCTGTCGGGCGAGGTCCTTCTTGCGACCCTGCGTGAGCACCCGGCGACGAGGCACCTGCCGGTCGTGGTCATGAGCGGGGAGGACACGCCGGAGCTCGACGAGCGTGTCCGGGCCGCCGGTGCGCTGGCGTTGGTGCGCAAGCCCTATGCCGCGGCCGACCTGATCGCGACGATTCGGCGGGCCCTCCAGGGCGACCTGGGCCGAACAGTCGCTGGCCCCGCGGCACCGAACCAAGCGCGGCCCGAACCGCTGTTCGACCGGCTTCGGCGCACGGGCTCTGATGACCTTGGCAGCATGGTGGCGGGCTTCGCGGCGACCTCATCCCGCGAGATGGCGGAGGTGCGCGTCGCTCTCGATGCCGGCGACACCGAGCAGGTGCGCTTCTTGGCCCATCGGCTGCTGGGGAGCTTGGCCCTCTTCGGCGCCACAACCGCCGCGGAGCGAATGGGAGAGCTCGTGCAGCTCGCCGCCTCGGGCACGCTGGATGGTGCGGACTCGCTCCTCGCCGCCGCCCAGGACGCCCTTGACCGCTACTTGGACGAGATCAGACCTCGTTCCTAGGCCCAGGGCTGGTCGAAGAGCACCGGGGGGGCGATCCGGTCACCGCCCGACTGCGCCACCCGCATGGGTGACGGTTGACCGGCGCAGTGAAATCCACCGCCGCCCCTTTCCTGGATAGCGGACAAGGCGCATAGTTGCATCCTCACGCAGAACGTCGCGCAGGGGGATCTCATGCGAAAGCGCGACCTCGATGCCGCCGGGCTGCTCACCCGGTTCAGCGGCCACGAGCACGACAACGGGCAGAGCGCGGACACGATTGCCGTCGACCAACGCCGGCTGCGGCTCCTCATGGAGTGGCTGGCGCCGCTCGGCGCGCTCGAGGCCAACGGCGCGAGCATCGAATCGTTTCTCGAGGCCCAAGGCCTGACCGAGGGCTCGTTCAACCGCTATTTGGAAACCATCCGACGGTTCTACCGGTGGACGATCAGCGAAGGGCTTGCCGACACCGATCCGACGTCGGCGATCGCGACGCGCTCGAGACCTTCGAGACGACCCGCGCCGCGGGCTGGTACGATGTCCGCACCAGGGCGGCACTTCCAATGGCCGATAGTGTGCCTGCAATTAGCGGCGGAAGATGTTTCCGCTGCAACTGAGGCGTTTGGCATCTTGGTGATGGCGGCCATCGGATCGCGAGGACCGAGGCAACATGACCACCGGTGAGGCGATCCTTCTCGGTCTTTTGGAAGCAGCACCAGATGCGATCATCGGCGTGGGTGCCGACGGGCGGATCGTGTTGGTCAATGCCCAGACCGAGGCGTTGTTCGGCTATCCGCGGGCCGAGCTGATCGGTCAGCCGGTGGAGATCCTGGTTCCTGAGTCGCATCGTGTTGTCCATCGGGACGAGCGTGAGGTGTACGTCGCCAATCCGCGGACTCGTCCCCTGCACTCGGGCCTGGATCTAGCCGGACGGCGCAAGGACGGCAGCGAGTTCCCGGCCGAGATCTCGCTGTCCGCCACTGAGACCGGAGAAGGCCTGCTCGTCTGGGCCATCGTACGCGATGTCACCGAGAGCAGGCGGGCCGACGTGAGGTTCCGGGATCTGGTGGAGGCGGCACCAGATGCGATCGTCGCTGTGGGTGAGGACGGGCGGATCGCGCTGGTCAATGCCCAGACCGAGATGTTGTTCGGCTATCCGCGGGCCGAGCTGATCGGTCAGCCGGTGGAGATCCTGGTTCCCGAGTCGGCTCGGGTTGTCCATCGGGGTCATCGAGAGGCGTACGTCGCCGATCCGACGACTCGTCCGATGGGCTCGGGCCTGGATCTGGCCGGGCGGCGCAAGGACGGCAGCGAGTTCCCGGCCGAGATCTCCCTGTCGGCCATCGAGACCGACGAAGGCCTGCTCATCTCGGCTGTCGTCCGCGACGTCAGCGAACGACAGAAGGCAGCCATCATCGCCTCGTCCAGCGATCTCATCCTGTCCATGACGCTCGAAGGTACCGTCACCAGCTGGAATCCGGCCGCCGAGCGGCTGCATGGGGCAGCGGCGATGGACGCGATCGGTCGGAGCATCGAAGAGCTCCTGGCCGCCAAGCACGCCGAGCTGATGCGGGCCCTTGTCGCCCGGGTGACGAACGGTGAGCGGATCGACGAGTTCGACATGGCGCTCCCTCGAGCCGGGGGCGGGACGGTCGACATCGCCTTCACCATGTCGCCGGTGGTGGACTCGGAGGGCGAGATCGTGGGCGTCTCGGCCATCGGTCGCGATCGCACGGAGCAAAGGCGGGCCGAGATCCAGCGCCGCAACCTCGAAGAGCGCCTCAACCAGGCCCAGCGGCTGGAGAGCCTCGGTCAGCTGACGGGCGGAATCGCCCACGACTTCAACAACCTGCTGGCCGTCATCCTCAACTACGCCAGCTTCGTGGCGGAGGACGTCCGCGACAACCCCAGTGTTCGAGCTGACGTGGAGATGATCCGCGCCGCCGGCGAACGGGCGGCCCGCCTCGTCCAGCAGCTGCTGATCTTCGGTCGGCAAGAGACCGTCCAGCACCGCGCCTTGGACGTCAACGACATCGTGATCGACGTGCGGCAGATGCTGTCCCGCACGCTCGGCGAGCACGTCGAGGTAGTGGTGGTGCTCGGAGGCGACCTCCCGGCCGTTCGGTCGGATCGCTCACAGATGGAGCAGGTGTTGGTCAACCTTGCCGTCAACGCACGCGACGCCATGCCAGACGGTGGCGTGCTGACGGTCGAGACCTGTTCGATCGACCTCGATGAGGGTTACTCGGAGGTCCATCCGGACGTGCGACCTGGTCGCCATGTCCGATTGAGCGTCAGCGACACCGGCAGCGGCATGACCAAGGAGGTTCAAGACCGGGCCTTCGAGCCCTTCTTCACCACCAAGCCGCAGGGCTTCGGCACTGGTCTCGGCCTCGCCACCGTGTACGGCATCGTTCGGGAGTCGGGCGGCGCCATGAGCCTCTACTCCGAGATGGATCTCGGAACGACGGTGTCGATCCTCCTACCCGCGGTCGAGGAGCAGGTAGTGGCCATCACCGCTCCGGAGACACTCGCTCCGCCCATTGGTGGGGGACAGACCGTGCTGGTCGTCGAAGACGAGGAGGCGATGCGCAAGGTCACGGCCCGGATGCTCCACCGCAATGGCTATGCGGTGCTCGAGGCCGCTTCGGGCGAGGAAGCGCTCGCCATCGCGGCTCGAGGCGAGGTCGATCTTCTGCTCACGGATGTGGTCATGCCTCAGATGTCCGGCCGCGAGCTGGCGGAGCGCATCCAGAGGCTCCATCCGACAGTTCCAGTCGTCTTCATGTCCGGCTACAGCCAGGGTGTGCTGAGTCCGCAACGAGTGCTCGCGGAAGACGTGCATCTCATTCGCAAGCCGTTCGACACCAGAGCGCTGCTCGAGATCGTTTACACCGCCATGACCTCGAGCAGCCCGATCGGCCCGATCGGCCCGTAGACCGGCAGAGCTGCTCGCGGTGACCGCCTCAGGGTCGCGTCGTGACACGCGGCACGGTCGAGTGCGGATGCGGCGAGGGTGCCGGCGATGATGTCGTGAGCGACGTCCACCAGGCGACGGTTGTGGTTGCGGGCGTGGGTGCGCAAGGCGGAGAACGCCTGTTCCATGTTGAGGCTTTCGCGCTCCGCGACCATTCCCTTGGCTTGCTCGATGACGATGCGGCTGTTGAGAGCGTGGTCAAGCTGTTCGTTGACCACCTGGGCCTCGCGGGCGGCACGGTGCTGGAGGATGGCGATGGTGGCGACGTCAGCCAGCGCCTGGGCCGCCTCGACGTCGGCTTGTCGCATCTCACCCGGCTCGAGGTGGAACAGGTTGAGGGCGCCGATGACCGCGCCGCGCAGTCGCATGGGCAGCGCGTGCACCGAATGGAAGCCAGCCCCGAGCGCTTCGGGTGCGAATCGGGGCCACCGGCCGTCGACTTTGGCCAGATCCTGGTTCACTACGGGGTCGCCCGTCCGGTAGCAGTCGAGGCAGGGGCCTTCCTGGGCTTGCAGCTCGAACAGCTCCAGCACGCGCATGGCCTCGCTGGAGGAGGCCATCACCCGCATTTCCCCGTCCGGTGCGACCAACATGAGGCCAGCGGCTCCGACGTCGAGCACCTCGACGCAACGGTCGGCGAGGCGGGTCAGCAGCTCCACCACGTCGAAGTCGGCCACCAGTGTGTCGGCCAGCTCCACCAGCGTCCTCGCCAGCATCGCTTCTCTCGGCATCGGCTCTCCAGTGATCCCGACCCTGGCGAGGTTGGCCGTGATCTCGGCCGTTCCTCGCTTGGAGTGACCCTCGCACCCATGATACGACGGCCCCCGGCTCGTTGCTGCGGTCGCCTCGCGGAGGTGGGGCCTACGGCCCGGGGTCCTTCTCGCCGCTTCGGGCATCGAAGCGCCGCCGTCTGGTCACCACCTCCTGAGCCACGTCGGCGAGGGCACGGTCGTTGCCGAAGGCGTAGGCCCTCAGCCGGATGAGCGCTTGGCCGACGCTCACGTCGAGCTGGGCGGCGACCATGCCGGAGGCCTGGTGCACGACCGACTGGAAGTCGGCGCTCGCCTCCAGCGCGGCGGCCAACATCCCTGGCGGCGCGTTCGCCTGCAACACGAGGACGGCCTGGGCCGCGACGTCGGCCATGACCAGCGCGTCGGCGTGCTGTTCGTCGGTGAGCCGTCCCGGTCGGTCGCAGTAGAGGTTGAGCGCTCCCAGGCGGACCGCGCCCACCTGCAGGGGGAAGCCGAAGATGGCCCGCACGCCCGCCGCGATCGCCGGCCCGGCGAAGGCGAGCCACCGGGGCGTCTCGGGCTCGGCCAGATCAGGTTCGAGCACGGGGCGGTCTTGTTGGTAGGCATCCACGCATGGCCCCTCCCCGAGCGTGTATTGCAGCTGCTCGATCAGGGAGCTCACCTCGTCGGTGGTGCACACCGAGCCACGGGGCACATCACCGGACATCAGCATGATCCCCGCGCCGCTCATGCCGGTGATCTCGGCACAGACGTCACACAGTCGCTTCGTCTCCAGCTCGCGAGCCTCGCCGCCGCCGAGCCGGGTGAGGATCCGTAGCCGTCGGTCGCCCGCCACAGCTCACGGTCTCCCGTCACCCGCCACGTTCGAGGCGGTGACACCGCCGGAGCGGGCCGGTTCCTCGGCGCGCCCAGGCTCCCGCGAGGAGGCGTCGTGGCGACGGTCGGCCCGCGCCGTCGCCGGTACTGCCACCCACATGGCGAGCGCACCGGCGGTTCCGGTCGTCCCCGAGGCATCGACCGGGTGACGATCGAGCAGATCGCCGAGGCCACACAGGTCGAGGATGCGGCGCGCGCACCTGGAGGGGGATCGAAGAGCCAGGGACCGCGTGCGCAGCCGAAGGAACTCGCTGGCCCGGGTGAGGACCAGGACCGTCGCCGCCCCCATGAACTCCACCCCGCTCAAGTCGACCACGAGATCGGCATCGTCGAGGGCGATCGCCCGCGCCAAGGCTTCCGAGAGCGCGGCCACGGTGGAGAGGTCGTGCTCGCCTCGAAGCCAGACGACCGTTTGGCCGGCGTCGCGCCCCGCAGACACGACCGGATCTCGACGAAACATGGTCATCGACGGAGACTCCGTAAGAGCCATGGCACCCTCCTGGCATCAGCCGCTGCATCTTGATGCGCTACCAGGGTCCGGAGCATCGCTCCCGGGCCAACCGCGGCTGACCCGACACGTCAGGGCTCTTGTCGTGTCGGGCCCCATGATACACCGGCTGCCGTCTGGATGTGTCCCGCAAGGTGCTCACCTCGCGAACGATCGCCCGTCGTTGAGTATCCGGTACTCAGGACACCCGTGTCGCCCGCGGGCTCCTGGCCCATGCTTCGCTCAGAGGTCACTGAGGACCTCGTGCGTCGCACGAAGGAAGCCCGCCAGGTCCGCTTTGCACCCCACGCACGGCCAAGCAACCCCACGTTCTCAGCCAGGAGGCTCCCATGAACACCCCTCGTCCGACCCGTCCCCCGGTCGCAACCGCTTACTTCCTCGGGCGTCCCGCCGCCCTCTGGCAGGTCGCCCTTCGGCGACGGCCCGCACCCCACCACTCGGTGGAGCACGTCTGCAGCTGACCCCACACTGTCGTCACCATCGAGAGGTCCGGATTCGACGACCTACCCGGTGTTCGAGTACGCAAGCCCGGCTAGGCCCGGCGCGGCGGCATCGCGGCCCGACCAGGTACCGAGCCGTAGGAGATCGAGAATCGACAGGCATCGGGAGAGTACGTTCCGCCAGGTGACGAACCAGGTCCAGGCGCGACATCGGACGCGTTCCCAGCGAGACCATCGGGATCGCCCCCGGCGCTCTTTCGAGCTGGCGGAGTCGAAGCTTCAACCGCCCGTGGCTCGCTCCGGCATCGTGGCCCGAACCGCCTTGGTAGACCGGCTGACCGCCGGGCGCGCCCCAGGCGTCATCTCCGTCGTCGCCCCCGCGGGCTATGGGAAGACCATGCTGTTGGCGCAGTGGGCCGAAGCCAGGCTGCCGTGGGCGGCGTGGGTTTCGGCCGACAACCGCGACAACGACCCTGTCGTCCTGTTGACCTACCTCGCAGTGGCGTTGGACCGTGTCGACCGGATTAGCTCGGAGGTGTTCCGGGCGTTGGCGTCCTCGGCCGTGGGTGTCACCGTCATCCCCCCGTTGGTCGCGGCCATCGCGTCGATGCGTCAGCCCGTCGCCCTCGTCCTCGACCACGCGGACGCGATCACGAACCCGGACTGCCTCGACCTCATCAACGAGCTTGCCCTGTCCCTACCGCCAGGCTCGCAGCTCGCCCTCGCCTCTCGGGACAGCTTGCGTCTGCCGGCCGCCCGCCTGCGCGCGCAGGGCGGCATCGTTGAGATCGGTGTCGACGATCTCGCGATGGGCGACGGCGAGGCCTCCTGGCTGCTCAAGGAGGCGGGAGTCGACCTCGCGGATCGCGACGTCCACGCCCTGGTCGAGCGGACCGAGGGGTGGCCGGCCGGGCTGTACCTCGCGGCGCTGGCCATGAAGGCCGGGAGCCCTCGATCCGAAGCCGGCTTCTCACTCACCGGAGACGACCGCTTTGTCGGCGACTACCTCCGGGCCGAGTTCCTCGACCGTGTCTCGCGCGCCGACGTGTCATTCCTCACTCGCACCTCGATCCTGGACCGCATGTGCGGCTCGCTCTGCGATGCCACCCTCAACCGGAAAGGTTCCAGTCGCGTACTCGAACAGCTGGAGAGCCGCAACCTCTTGGTGGTGCCACTCGACCGTCGCCGCCATTGGTATCGCTACCATCAGCTGTTCCGGGAGCTCCTGCACGCTGAGTTCCGGCGGCGCGAACCCGAGATGATGGCGGAGCTCCATTCCCGGGCTGCAGCGTGGTACGAGGCGAACGGGATGCCCGAGGTCGCCATCGAGCATGCCCAGGCCGCGGACGATGCGGATCGGGTCGCCCGTGTCGTGTTGAACGTGATGCAACCGGTGTGGGCCAGCGGGCGCGTCGACACCGTCCTGCGCTGGATGGAGTGGCTCGAGGACAAGAGTCAAGTCGAGCACTACTCGGCGATCGCCGTGCACGGCGCTCTGATACTCGCGCTGCTTGGCCGTCCGGGCGAGGCGGAGCGATGGGCGGCGGCCGCCGAACGGGCGTCGTCCACCGGCAGCCTTCCTGATGGAAGCACGATCGAGGGCTCGTTGGCCTACCTCCGCGCCCTGTTGTGCCGTCACGGCATCGACGAGATGCGACGGGACGCCCAGATCGCTTGGGAGGGGCTGAGCCCGGCCAGCCCGTACCGGGCGACCATGCTGCACACCGAAGGCGTCTCCTACCTGCTCCAGGGCGACCCGGACCGAGCCGATCCGATCCTCGCCCACGCCGTTGATGTCGCCACCAGTGCCGGTGCACTGCCATTCGTCCCCGTCATCCTGGCCGAGCGCGGCATCGTGGCCATCGAGCGCGGCGACTGGCCGGGGGCCGAAGCACTCGCCGAGCAGGCGCTCACCATCGTGCAGAAGGGCCATTTCGACCACTACTGGACGAGCGCTCTCGTGTACGCGTGGGGGGCCCGGGTCGCGATCTATCGCGGTGACCTCGCCCAAGCACGTCAGCACGTCGCCCGAGCTGCTCGCCTCCGGCCGCTGCTCACCTACGCCCTTCCGGTCGTGTCAGCCCAGGCTCTTCTCCTGTTGGCGCGCTCCTACATCGCCCTCGGCGATCGCAGTGGTGCCCGAGCCGTGCTGGGCCAGGCACGCGACATCTTCCAGCAACGACCCGACCTCGGCGACCTGCCGAAACAGGCCGCTGAGCTGCGGGCCAAGCTCGATACGATCACCGCAGGCACCGCCGGGGCGCCATCGCTCACGACCGCCGAGCTCCGACTCCTGCCGTTGCTGTCCACCCACCTCACCCTGGGGGAGATCAGCGAGCGGCTGTACGTCTCGCGAAACACCGTGAAAACGCAGGCGATCGCGGTCTACCGGAAGTTCGGCGTCTCCTCGCGAGGCGCGGCGATCACGCGCATGCACGAGCTCGGCCTGCTCTCCCACGAGTAGCGCACCGGACCCCACGAGCGAGGGCACACCCTGGAACCAGGTGACGCCGGCCTCCTGACCTCATCTCGGTGAGACGCGCTCGGTCCGAAGATGACGAGCGCCATCGGCTCGACTGGCCTCGATGCTCGCAAGCTCGACCGCGGTTGACTAGGTCGTGTGGCGGGTCGGGTCCGTAGGGCAAGTCCAGAGCCATGCCGAGCGTCGCTCATCGTGAGGACGGAGCCGGCCCGGCCGGGGCGGTCGGGCCGCGATCGTCGTATCGGGCGCGGCCTTGGCTGTGGCGTGTGCATGATGGGTCGGTGGGCCGCCGGGGCGACGCATGGACGGCAGCGGCGAGGGGCGATCGGTGGCGGGCCGTTGCCGGAGGAGGACCGTTCCGGCGTCTGTTGCTCGTTCACGCGGTCACCGGGGCGGCCGACGCCGCGTTCACCGTGTCGCTGGCCGGATCGTTGTTCCTCAGTGTCTCGGTCGACGCGGCTCGGCCCCGCATCCTCGTGTACCTCTTGTGCACGCTCGCACCGTTCGCGGTAGTGGTGCCGGTCCTCGCGCCGTTCATCGACCGCTTCCGTGGCGGCTACCGAGCGATCATCATCGCCACCGCCGCGGGGCGGTCGGTTGTGTGCGCGGTGATGGCCAATCAGCTCACAACGCTGCTCTTCTTCCCGGAGGCCTTTGCCGTGTTGGTGCTCGGCAAGACCTACTCGATTGCCAAGAGCGCGTTGGTGCCGCGTCTCGTCGAAGACCCGCGAGACCTGGTGGCGGCGAACGCCCGGATGGCGCGCGTGTCGACGGTCGGCGGGCTCCTCGGTGGCGGGGTCGGCGCTCTCGTGCTGCGGCTCGCGGGCCCACCGTCGGTGGTCGTGGTGGCGGCCATGGGTCACGCCTGCGCAGGCGTGCTGGCGACCCGGATGCCGCGGCCGCCACCGCCGCCGCCGTTGAACCCGGTGGTGGATTTGGCTGAGCTCACGAGCGCGCGCCTCAGCCTGGCTGCCTCCGCGACGAGCGTCCTTCGGTTCTCCGTCGGGTTCGTCACCTTCTTGTTGGCTCTCAGCTTGAAGACGGCCAGCGAACCAGCGTGGGTGTACGGGGTGGTGCTGGTCGCCGGCGTCGTCGGGGGCTTCGCCGGAACGGTGGTCGGCCCACTTCTGCGGAGGCGGGTGGCCGAGGAGGTGCTGCTCACGGCGTCGCTCGCGGTGCCGGGGGTGCTCTGCCTCCTCGCCGCGCCCCAGGACCGGCGCACCGGTGCGATCCTGGTCTCGTTCACCGTCGGCCTGGCGGCCGCGGTGGCGCATCAAGCGTTCGACAGCACGACCCAACGCCTCGCTCCCGACGCCGAGAAGGGTCGGGCCTTCGCGCGGTTCGAGACACGGTTCCAGCTCGCCTGGGTGGCCGGGGCCGTCGGCCCCGTGTTGGCACGACCGTCGGGATTCGTCGGGCTCCTCGTGATCGGCGTGGTGCTCGGGGTTGGAGCGCTCGTGTACCTGATGGCTCGACGGGCCTTGCGCTCCGAGCCGCGGCTGCCGGCCGATTCCGGCGCCAGTGATCCGGTCAACGCGCTCGTCGCGCTGGCCCACGCCCTCCAGCTGCAAGGAGCGCCAGGGCTCGCCGTGCTCACCGCGGCCGAAGCCGTGCGCGTTGCGGGCGCTCGCCGCCCACCCGGCGATGCCACCCTCCCGGCCGAGCTGACCGCCCTCTGGCTCCACGTCACCCAGGGGGGCGTCGCGTCGGATGCAGACGTCACCCGCGCCTTGCAGCTGGCCGACCAAGCACGAGACGCCCGTGACCCCGTGACCGGGCCCGCTACCCCGCCGGAACCAGGGGCGCCGTGGCGATGATACGAGCGGACCACTTGTTGTCATCGTTCGATCGAACCGACAACGTGAGGAGGTCCTGATCGGTCATGGTGCGATACCGGTCGACCGTGACCTCGATCGGATCGCCGGTCGGGGGTACCGGGCTCACACGCAACAGGATGCCCTCCTTCACGGGTCGGTCATCGACCGTGCTGTCGATCGCTTCGTCGTCGACGTCGACGAACCGTACCGAAACCTCGCCGGCCAGGTCATCTACCACGGCTGCTTGCACATCGAGCGGGATGGGCTTGGCATCGGACCTTGGGGCGACGAACACCACCGGCGGCTTCTCGTTGGCCGGATGACCTCCGGCGATCGCCAGGATCACCGCGTCATAGACAGCCGCCGCCCGATCCTCTTCCAGCTTGCCGGTGTCGCCGCCCCCGCCGCAGGCGGCGAGGACCGCCAACACGACCAACCCCGGGGCGATCCGGCTCAAACTTCGCCGAGCACGGCGTCGCGCCATGCGAGTCACCGTACCCCGGCGTGTCGCCGCGGACAGCAAGCTCGGCGCGACCACAAGTGGGTGGAGTGTGTATTCATATCATGGGAAAGACGACTTGACGGATCGGGATTTATCCCTACGATGACAGCGCGCCGTTCGGGCCACCGAACGGGCCTCGACGCTGGCGCTTCCGCCTGCTCGCCGGTTCGCCATCCTCACCTGCATGGATGCTCGCCTCGATCCGGCGAAGTACTCTGGCCTGAGCGAAGGTGACGCGCACGTGATCCGCAACGCGGGCGGGAGAGCGAGTGACGACGCGATCCGCTCGCTCGTGATCTCGTACAAGCTGCTCGGCACGGCGGAGTGGTTCGTCATCCACCACACCAACTGCGGCATGGAGTTCTTCACCGACGACGGCATCCGCGGCTTGCTCGCCAACAGCCTCGAGACCGCGCAGCTGACCGCCGACGGCTTCGTCGACGTGGGCGCCGGCCCCGGTTCCGCCGAGGCCAAGTACATCGACTGGCTGACGATCAGCGACAACAGCCAGAGCGTCGTCGAGGACGTCACCAGGATCCGCACCCACCCGTTGGTGCCGGCCAACATCGCCATCTACGGCTACATCTACGACGTCGCCACCGGTCGTCTGGTCGGGGTGCCGGACGCCACGAAGGTAGGCGAGGCGCGCTGAGCCGAGCCCATCCCCTGGCGACGGATCAGAAGACGATGGTCCAGTCGTTCTTCATGCTGACAACGGTCCAGCCGTCGGTTGCGGCTTGTTGGAGTGCTTGCTCGGCGCCGGCGGTGTAGTCGAATTCGCGCTCGGGGTCGTCGTGGAGCACGAGGAGCCGCAGCGTGGGCTGGTCGGCGTGATGGGTGAACTCGAGCATCGCGACATCGCCGTTCGAGTTCCCGGCCGCGAGCAGCGGGCGGCGACCGGTGCGGTTCCAGATTCGCACCGGCTTCTCCGGCCCGTCGTCGAGGTAATCGGCCTCGGGCTTGTGGGTGATGGTGCCGCCATGCTCGTTGCTGGTGTAGGCGAAGGTGCTGCTGCTGCCGATGACCCGCTCCCGGGGAATGCCGTACATGTCCTGGCTGATGGGTCGCATGAAGTCGCGACCACCGCCGGAGGCGATGTAGTTCGAGAATCCGTTCGCCTCGAGATAGCCGAGCAGATCGATCATCGGTGCGTAGCCGCACTCCAGATAGCCGCGACCGAGCGTCGGATGCTGCGCGCTGCGCATGAAGGTGTCCGCCTGCGACTCGAAGTCCTCGATGCTGATCCCGGCGTAGGCGGCCAGGATGCCTCCCAACAGCGTCCTCACGTTGGTGTCGTCCCCGGCGTAGTGCTCGGCCATGAGCGCGCCGAACCAGCCGAGGTCGCGCTCCGACACCGCTTTCCACGGCTGGCGCTCGCACAGCTCGGGTTGCGCCTTCGCCATCTCCGCCAAGCGGCGCAGGATGAAGTCGAGCTGGATCGGCATCGGCTTCTCGCACCACAAGGTGCCGTCGTTGTCGAACACCGCCACCCGCTCCTCGACCGGCACCGCGGCCGATCCGTCCTGGCCACACGTACGCCCGACGAAGTCGACGATCGCCCGCTTGGCCGGGCCGTCTGTCCAACTCGCCAGCAGATCAGCAGTCATGCGTTCACCCCTTCTCGTCTCGGCGTGCCACACACGTGCGAGCTCACCGAGCCAAGCATCCCCGGCTCCGGCCGGACCTGTCATCACCCCATTGGGACGAGGAGCACCGAGCCGGTCGACGGTGGGACCCAAGGGCTCGATGCGCTCGGAACGCACCAGCCCGGCGAAGTCCGGTCACGGGGAACGGTTGGCGACCACCAGGATGTTGATGCTGAGGACGAGGACCCAGGCCGGGAAGATCAGCTCCAGCCAGGGCACGATGCCGGACGAGACGAGGAGCACGGCCGCAGTGGCGAAGCCGAGCAGGACGAGCCACCGCGGCACGAGCTTGAGGCGGGCGACGATCGTCGTCGTGGAGATGGTGAACACCGCGGCCATCCGCATCGCGTACACAGTCAGGAGCGTGTAGGTGGCTCTTCGGCCGAACGACCACACCCCGGCGGATGGAATCCCGGCGCTCCCTCCTGCCGTGAGCACCAGGCCGCTCGCCGTCGCGGCTGACGCGAAGAGCATGGCGAGGAACAGGAGCCCGCTGCCCAGGAAGACGGTGGCAAAGAACCGGTCCTCGCGGTCGCCGATGCGGTCACGGACCACGCCGATGAACCACAGGAAGGCGATGCCGGCGAAGGGCAGCAGGTTCAGCGCGAGGAGGACCGAGTTTCGCTTGGTGCGGTTCGTGAGCCAGTCACCGGCGGCGGCGGGATCGCTGGGAACGCTTCGGCGTAGGAGCACGATTGCCGTCGTGAGCAACAAGGAGAACGCGATTCCTGCTGCCGCAGCCGCGGTGGGGTCGTGATCCGCTCTCGTGTGATCTCTACCGCAGATTCGTGGTCAGTCATGCGCCCTCCTGCACTACGTGAAGATGTTCACCGCCCGCGCGATGACAAGGCCGATGACGATGAGGGAGACCGCCGACTGGATCCCCATGGCCAGCTTCGCCCGGTGGCTGAGCGGCATCACATCGGTGGGGCTGAAGGACGTGCTGTTCGTGAACCCGACATAGAGATAGTCGACGAACACGGGCCGCCAGTGTCGGTCCGCGAGCTCGGGGTTCATGTGCTGGGGGAACGCGAACTCCGGATACGGCAGCCGTCGGCGGGCACGAGCGAGCGGCCCCCCGGAATCGAACTCCCAGTAGAGGAGCGCGAAAGCCAGATCGTTGCCGACCAGGACCAACGCGCCGTTGGCGAGCAGGTACCCGGCGGAGTTGGTTTGCGGGTCACCGTTGATGAGGTGGTCGGTGAGCACGACCGTGGCCCACAGCGCGGCGGCCACGAGCAGGCCGACGAGGACGATCGACACTCGACGGAGACCCGTCGCGTTGCCGATCGAGTCCGATCGGGTTTCTCACCGCCAGGACACCAAGCAACACGAGCTCGATGACTGGGAGCAGCCACGGGACCGCGAGCGAATTCTCGTTGGGCAACCAGAGGCGCAAGCTCACGTTCATTGCCACCAGTACCAGCACGGCGGCAACCGGTGGCCAACGCGAACTCGCGGAAGACGGCATCGGCCTGCCCGTCACCCGTCGCCGGGCGTCCATCCGACATCTCGCCACCCCTTCGCCGCAACCAACGGACCGTCGCCGCGCATCTCGCATTGCCTTGCGCCTGGACGTTCCGCACCGGCAACGCCCGAAGCCGGCCGGCGCGATCGTCGACGACTCATGGCGGCCTACGTTAAGGGCCGTCGACGACGGCGGGGGCAGGTGCCGCCTCTGCGCCTGGCCACGAGCAGACGGCCATGGTGTGGAACCGGTTGAGCGGCAGGGCCGCCGAACTCGTCGATGTGCGGCTCGGGGTGAGCGCGACGTAGCCTCGCTCGGAATCGGGAGCGTGCACTTTCGTTCTGTTCCGCAGCTGTGACCCTTGGCGGTCGGATCGGCGGAACGGAGCGAGGCCCCGACCGAACGAACAGAGGAGAAATCACCATGTTGCGTCGTAGACCACTGATGAGAGCCGCAGCCACGACGGCCGTGGTGGCCGGGACGGCTACCGCGGTTTCAGGCCGGGTAGGCCGTCGCCAGCAGGCAAAGGCCGATCAGGCCGCGGCGGCGCAGCCCGTCGACCAGCAGCCGGCCCCCGTCGAGGAGGCGCCGCCGCCTGCTGCTCCGCCCTCGACTGGTCTCTCGCTCGAGGCGATGGACCAGCTGAAGGAGCTTGCCGCGCTCAAGGAGCAGGGCGTGCTCACCGATGCGGAGTTCACGGCCGAGAAGGCGAAGCTGCTCGGCTCTTGAGCCCCGCCGACGCACCGCGATTGGATCAGACCTACGTCGCGTGGCTAGAGGGCGCGGTCCGCTGACTCGGCGGCCGTTCCGCCCACGCGAGCTACACGGTCGCGGAGCATCGTGACGGCACGGGTGCGGGACAGCCTCGCCGACGCGGCGTTGATCCGGCTCGTCTTCGGGCGGGTGCCCGTCGGAGATAGCTCGCCCGGTGCAGAGCTCACCTCGACCTGCGCCGGCCCGGCGTCGGGGACCTGGAGGCGGCCGCGGCCGGTCAGCCAGAGCGCTACGGCCGCACCGGCGATGGCGGCTAGCAGCAACAACGCCCACTTCTTCGACGAGGTCCCGATCGATTCGTCGAAGAGCTCGTCCGCGAACCCGGTCACGGCCGGGCTCCTGCGGAGGAGTAGGAGGTGACGCCGACGACGCCGGGTCGCTCACTCATGAGTGTACTCCTTCTGTGCTTCTGGCGATGACGATCGCTGAGCGGCACCGCTCGGTCAATCCTGCCGACGGGATGAATGGGCTGGGCGAGGAGAACGTAGGGCATGGGCGTCGGCACGCTGGACCGTTGCGTCAGGAGCCACCCTCGGAGGTTCGGTCCGGTGACGACCGGTCCAACGGCATGTCCAGGCGTTCGAGCGCGGCATCGATGTCGTAGCCGACCGCAAGCGCGACGGGGGGTGTGGCCGAGACTAGGCGAACGAGCCCCACAGTGGGGGCCACTGCGATGAGGGTGCCCACCACCTCGTCTGCGGTCGCCCCCGCGGCGAAAGTCGCCTCGATGATCCAACGGTACGAGACACCGGGAGCCCCAACCGCGATCAGCGCCGCCAGACGTACCAGGGCGTCGGTCTTGCAGTCCAGGGTAGGAGCGGGGGCGCTCTCCAGCTGTGCCTCGAGGGCATGAGCCGAGACGGTCGTGTCGCTGACGGCCAGACGGCGGAGTCTGTCCGCGGCGTCTGCACCCCTGCGGTGCTCTTCCGGGCCTGGTGCGCGCCGTGCCGTCACCCGTTCACTCCACACCACGGGTGTCTCAGCCGCATCACCCCGACGGGATGGACGTGCGGCTGTGGCTTCGGGCGCGCTACGCCCCCAGGAGGCCAACTTCCTGCGCGTGCCGGATTGCGTCGCTGCGGGAGGACACTCCAAATTTGCGGTAGATCGACATGGCGTGGGTCTTGACCGTGTGTCGCGAGACGTGGGTTCGCTCACCGATCTCCCGGAAGGTGAAGTGCGTGGCCAGGAACGGGAGCAGTCGGAGCTCGGCCACGGTCAGCGACGATGCTCCCACGGTGCCATCACGGATCGTGTCGACGATGGACTGCAGCTCCTCGGCTTGCTTCGGGACGATGCCGAGGTCAGGCCGCATCTGGATGATGTCCCTTACCTGGTGCAGGACCGCCCGGGCGCCGGCCGGGTCGGCCAGCTCCAACCGGGCGTACCCGAGTTGGACCAGGAACTGGGCTGAGGAGGGGAAGGCGTAGGTGCACAGCGTCCGCAGCCGGGAAGCACGCTCGACATGCTCTCTGCCCGGCGCGATGTCGCCCCGGTGGACGGCCGTTCGCGCCGCCACCGCGTAGACGAGCGTGCTGGTGAGGTAGTCCTGGCAGTGTCCAGCCTCGATGAGCGCCACCGCTTCGTCGGCCAGGATCTCTGCCGCGTGCCAGTCGTGACGCTCGATGGCCACGACGGCCCGCTCGGCCAAGGCGAGGCCGGCCGTGGGCACCCCGCCGCTGCGAAGGCAGACGTCGAAGGCGCGAGCGAGGATGGGGTCGGCAGCATCGACATCGCCCTCGAACAGGTAGGAAGCCCCCTCGAGGAACAGCGCCCCGCCGAGGAAGGGACTTGCCGGCGACAGCCGATCGCGAGCGAGCTCGGCGTCCTCTCGCATCTGCGCCACTCCTCGGCGGCAGAGATAGGCATCGAGGAACGCCAACCAGCTGTCGAGGGGACTCCCGTCGGGGAGCAGCCCCTCGAACGACCCGGCCGCGGCTGCGTCGGCCCACCGCTCGGCCTCCGTCGGTCGGCCCAGCATCGCCTCCGCGAGGGCGCCGAGCATCGCGACCTGGGGGTACCCGTCGATCAGCCCGTGGGCTTCGAACCACCCCAGCCATCGGAGCGCGGTGCTCATGCGGCCAGCCGCATAGGTGAGCTGCGCCCGGGCCGCGAACAGGCGCGCTGCTCGCGGCGCGTCTCCCGCAGCCTGCGCGTGATCGATGGCCTCGTCAGGCAGTCCGTTGGCCTCCAGCCAGCCCGCAGCCCGGTCATGGAGCAACGGGATCAGCTCGGCCTCGGACCGCATGAGCTCGTCTCGCAGCAGGTCCTGGAACATGTGGTGGTACCGGTACCACTCCCGATGTCGATCGAGCGGGACCAGCAGGAGGTTGGACCTCTCGAGCGTCTCGAGCACCTGGCGCGACCCGCCCGCTCCCAGTACCGCGTCGCACAGCGGCCCGGACAGCCGGTCGAGAAGCGCGGTTCGCCGGAGGAACTGCGTGGTTCTCGACGAGAGGTGGGACAGCACCTCAGACCGCAGGTAGTCAGCCATCAGCCGGTCATCCCCGCCAAAGGCCACGCCGACCGTCTTGTGACGGCCATCAGACCGCAGGGCCAGCGCCGCGAGGTAGAGGCCGACGGGCCACCCCTCTGTCCGCTCGATGAGCGTGGTCAGATCGGCCGCCCTCAGCTCCACCTCCGTGCCCGCCAAGAGTGCCTGCGCCTCGACCGGGCCCATCGCCAGGTCATCGGCCCCGATCTCGATGACCCGACCGTGTGCCCGCAGATGTGCCATCGGGAGCGGGGGCTCGGTTCGAGACGCGACTGCCAGCTGTGAGCCGCCGGGCAGGTGCAACGCCAGCTCGACGATCGCATCGAGGCATTGCCGGTTGTGAACGAACTCGAGATGGTCGATGACCAGCGAAAAGGGTGCGCTCCTCGATGAGAGGATGGCAGCGAAGAGCGGGATGATCCGGGCGGTGGCGACCATCCCTGGGGAGGCCAACGAGCGCACGACCGAGGGTTCGATCGGATCCACACGATCGAGCGCGGCGGCAAGGTAGCTGAGGAGAAACGCAGGGTCGTTGTCACGGTCGTCGAGTGACACCCAGGCCGAGCGACGCTCGTTCCTCTCGGACCACTGGGCCAGAAGTGTCGTCTTGCCGTACCCAGGTGGGGCCACCACCGCGATGATGGGCGCCCGCGACGCCAGCAGCCGTTCGACCAGGGCCGTCCGGGGCACCAGCCCCGGTCGGGCCCAAGGGACCTGCAGCTTCGACTCGTAGAGCCCAAGGATGGGGCTCGGCATGGCGGCCCCTCTCGCTCGTCCACGTGCCGGGGCTCCTGCCATGACGGGTACGGTGCCTCAACCGAATGGTACCCCGTTGGCCTCGGTGGTCTGAAATGGCGGCTTCGCACCCGGCGAGGCCCGTGCCCGCTGTGAAGTGAATCAATCGTGAGTGCCGCGGTTGATCGTTCATGCGACGCGGTCGAGGGTGACTCGGTAGCCGAGACCGTGGAGCTGTTCGATGAGCCGGTCTCGGTGGCGGTCGGGGTCGTTGCGTCGTGCGAAGTAGTCGCCGCCGAGGTCCTGGTAGTCGGTGTCGTTGGTGATGAGGTGCCAGCAGATCACCAGGATGGAGTGGCCGACGGCCACGGCGGCCTTCTTCTTGCCGATCCGGCGGGCGAGCCGCCAGAACTGGGCTGACAGGTACGTCTCGCGGGTGCGGGCAGCGGCCCATGCGCACTGGTTGAGGATCTCGCCCAGCCAGGCATTTCCGTTGGTGGTCCGTCCAGAGCCGCGTTTGCCGCCGGTGATGTTGTTTCCCGGGGCCATGCCCGCCCATGACGCGAGGTGCCCGGCGGTCGGGAACCTCGACATGTCGACACCGATCTCGGCGAGGATCGCCTCCGCTGACCGCTTGGCGACCCCGGGGATGGTGTCGAGGCGGTCACGGGCCCGGTCGAAAGGGATGCCGGCCTCGTTGGTGTTCGACGCGAACAGGATGTCGATTTGGTCATCCAAGCGGTCCATGGTCGCTTCGAGGTGGTCGATGTGGTCGAGGCTCATCCCGATCAACAGGGCGTGGTGGTCACCGAACCGGCCCCGAAGTGCCCGGCGGAGCTCGGGGATCTTGTTGCGGAGCTTGCCTTTGGCCATCTCCGCGAGGACCTCAGGGTCTCGTTCACCGGCGATCAGGGAGCGCAGCATCGCCCGCCCCGAGACCCCCATCACGTGCGATGCCACCGAGTCCAACTTGATGCCCGCGTCCTCGAGGGTCTTTGGACCCGCTGGCTCTCCTGGGTGTGGGTCTGCCACCAGCCGCTTGCGGTAGCGGGTGAGGTCCCGCAACTGACGGATCACCGGGGGTGGCACGAAGCTGGCGCGCAACAGGCCGTGCTCCAACATCTCCGCGATCCATTCGGCGTCGAGGACGTCGCTCTTGCGGCCCGGGAGGATCTTCAGATGCTGCGCGTTGACCAGCTTCAACTCGAAGTCCCGTTCCTCGAGCACGTACCACACCGGCTTCCAATACGAGCCAGTCGCTTCCATCGCCACCTCGGTGACGCCCTCGGCGGCGAGCCAGTCCGCCATCGCTTCGAGATCCCCGACAAAGGACGGGAAGCTGCGAGTGTCCTTGCGCCTCCCCCGACCGCCCACGCCCGGGGTCCGCACACAGGCCACGACTTCGTCCTTGCCGATGTCGATCCCGGCGCACCGTTCCAACAACACATCCACGGCTGCTCTCCCCTCATCGTCTCGCATGTCGACGGGATCAGGCGGGGCCAACCGATCTACGACGCTGTGAAACGTGCTCGCAGCAACAATCCGTGGTGCCGGGAAGGCCCCTGGCTCAATCTCAGATACGGGTTCGGGCGCACCAAGCGGGAACGCGCTCAGCCAGACCCCACACGATTCTCATCCCTCGTGGCGGCCCCCGGCCATCGAATCTCAGATCCGGTCTTGAGCGATCTCGAGATCCAGTGCGAGGGCAAGCTCGGATGCGGCTGAGTTGACCCGGGCCAGACCCACGATGGGTGCCACGGCCACGAGCACGTCCACGATCTCCTCATCGCTCGCCCCCGCCGCCAGCGCCACCGACACCCCCCATTCATAGGACGGGGTCGCGCCCTCGATCGAGATGAGCGCGGCCAGTCGGACCAGCGCGTGGGTCTTGGCATCCAGCCCCGCTGTCTCGAGATCGGCGACGACGGTTCCGAGCAGCGACTCCACCGCCCGCTCGTCGTTCAAGGCCAACCGGCGCAGAAGTTCCTCATGTTCAGGCCTCATCTCAAGCACCTGCTCTTCGGTGCCCGGAGCCGCCAGGTCCGGCTGGTACTCACGACAGGCATCAGGATCCTCTCGGCTCCAGCTGGTTCGAGGGTGGGAACCCACGACGACACGCCGGCGGCCTCGCAACCGCCAGCCCAGAGACCACCCTTGGGCGATGGCGGCGCCAGAAGTCTGGTCCTGTCGAGCTTGGGGGGCATCGCCTCAAAGGGATGAAGTCCCGCTCGGCACGACCGAATCGGGGCAGATCATCCCATTAGGGGGATGCCAGTGGCCGCCCGTTGCGCTGAAGTGACCTACGCAACTTCGACAGGACGCGCTCACGCTCGGCCCTGACACCACCCGCGCAAGGAGAACCACATGCTGGCGTACGACTACCCACTCCTCGGCCTCTTCTGGACGATGATGTTCTTCTTCCTGTGGGCCGCATGGATCTTCACCGTGGTCTGGGTCTTCATCGACAACTTCCGGCGCCACGACCATTCCGGATGGGCGAAGGCCCTGTGGACCCTGGTCATCATCTTCGTGCCGTTCCTCGGCGTACTCGTCTACATCATCGCCCGTCCGGCCGAGTTGGCGACCGCTTAGCGTTCGCCGCTCGGCGCCCGGCGCCACCACCCGCCGAACCGGCCTGGATGTGCAGCTGTGCGGGGACGCGCATCTCTCCAACTTCGGCGCATTCGCGGCTCCGGACCGGCGTTTGACCTTCAGCGTCAACGACTTCGACGAGACGTTGGCCGGCCCGTTCGAGTGGGACGTGAAGCGGCTCGCCGCCAGCTTCGCCGTCGTGGGCAGGGATCGAGGCTTTGACGCGAAGCAGCGGGAGTGGGTCAACCTGACCCTGACGCGGTCGTACCGCACCGCGATGGCCGGCCTCTAGTCTGCGCCGGGTGTCGGGTAGTAGGTCGTGAGTCATCGGTCCGACCGGCAACAGCGCAGCACGTCACCGCATTTCCATCCCGAGAGCTCAGGTAGTGAAGGAGTAGTCATGTCCACCGTCACTTCTCCGTCGTCGGCAGGTCCGCCCACCGACGCCGAGGCTCTAGGCCGCCACTATCTGCGCCGTTTCGAGGAAGACATGCAGCAGCGGCCGTTGTGGATCCGGGTGCTCATCGAGTTCGTCGGGACGGCCGCGCTGGTGTTGGTAGCCGCCGGTTCCGGGGTGATCAACAACTACGCGGGGGGCGACCCCATCTCTCGAACCGCCGCGGTCGTCGCGCCAGGGGCGGTCGTCATGGCGTTGATCTACGCCCTGGGACCGCTGTCGGGGCTCCACATCAACCCGGCCGTAACCGTGGCCTTCACCGCCCGACGTGTCTTTCGCCCGGCGTGGGTGGCGCCGTACCTGGTGGCCCAGATCGCGGGGGCGGTTGGCGCCGCGTTGTTCCTCCAGCTGATGTTCGGGCACGTAGCTTTCGGAGGCAACTATCCGATCGCCACGTCTGGCGGCGAGTGGAAGTCATTCGTGATGGAGATCGTGCTCACGCTGATCCTCGTCACCGTCATCCTCAACACGGCGACGGGCTATCGGAGCATCGGGCACAACGCGGCGCTCGCCGTGGGATCGACCGTGGCGCTCCTCGGGCTGTTCGCGAGCCCCATCAGCGGGGCGTCGATGAACCCGGCCCGCACACTCGGACCGGACATCGTCGCCAACAAGTACACGGGCTGGTGGATCTATCTGCTCGGTCCGCCCATCGGCGCCTTGATCGCCGTAGGGCTCATCCACCTGGTGCGCGGGCTTCCGGACAAGGAGGAGCGGGAGGCCGCCGAAGGTGGAGCGCTACCGCTGTGAGCTCACCCGTGCCAAGTCCCGATCACGACGTACAGCGCGCCGTGCGGTCGATCGACGCTCGCCTTCGTGAGCGCTTCCCTGCCGTTCCTCCCGAGATCGTCCGAGCGTGCATCGACGATGCTGTCCTGGACACCGCCGGAGCCGCCGTTCGCAACTTCCTCCCGATCTTGATCGAACGACGGGCGTCGGACGCCCTGAAGGGTTCGACCCGACGGTGGGATGCCGACCCCGAGTCGATGAACCCGGCACTTGCCCGTGATGACGAGATTCTGCGCCAGCCGGTGTCGAGCGACCAAGGATGGATGTCCGAGTCCAACTGCGAGCCAACGCGCATCGAGAACGTGCGAACAGCGGGATCATCCCTTCTGGGTGATGTGCCGGTCGCATCGTGGAGCGAGGCTCGCCGCGGCTAGGAGGCTTCTCCGCTGGGCCAAGATCGAACCCGCGTCGGCGGGGACGCCATGAGCGCACCTCGTCCGGGCGGTCAAGAGCTCGCGCCACGATGGCCGCGAAGCCACATGCCATGACGTTGCCGCGCGTAGCGGAGAGAGGTCGAAACCGATGAGCGCGGCGTTCAAGGGTACGGTCAATGTCGACATCAGGGATTCCCAGCCCGACTGGGCGCCGTTTGAGCCGCCGCGGGCGCCGGACGGGGCGCCGAGCGTGGTGTACATCGTGCTCGACGACGTCGGCTTCTCGGCGATGAGCTGCTACGGGGGGCCGATCGATACGCCCAACATCGACCGGATCGCGGCCGATGGAGTGCGCTACCAGCAGTGGCACACGACGGCGCTCTGTTCGCCCACCCGCTCCTGCCTGTTGACAGGACGCAACCACACCCGCAACAGCATGGCGTGCATCACCGAGGCGGCTATCGGCTTCCCGAACGCCAGCGGGACGATCCCGCCCGAGAACGGCACGATCTCGGAGATCCTGGGTGAGCGGGGCTGGAACACCTACATGGTGGGGAAGTGGCACCTGTGTCCCGACGACGAGATGAACCTGGCCTCGACCCGGCGCAACTGGCCGAGCGGCCGGGGCTTTGAGCGCTGGTACGGATTCCTGGGCGCGGAGACGAACCAGTGGTATCCCGATCTGGTCTACGACAACCACGCGGTGGACCAGCCGAAGACGCCGGAGGAGGGCTACCACCTCACGGAGGACCTGACCGACAAGGCCATCGAGTTCATCCGTGACGCCAAGGCGATCGCGCCGGGGAAGCCGTTCTTCCTGTACTACGCCCTCGGCGCCTGCCACGCGCCGCACCACGCCCCCAAGGCGTGGATCGACAAGTACAAGGGTCGTTTCGACGCGGGCTATGAGGCGCTTCGTCAGGAGACGCTCGCCCGGCAGAAGAAGATGGGCATCGTCCCGCCGGACACCGAGCTGCCCCCCGTCAACCCGATCGGAACCTCCGACACCCGCACCGGCCCGGAGGGCAAGCCGTTCCCGATGCTGGACGTCACTCGGCCGTGGGACTCGTTGTCGGCGGAGGAGCAGCGTCTCTTCGCCCGCATGGCCGAGGTGTACGCCGGGTTCCTCGGTCACGCCGACTCCGAGATCGGCCGCCTGCTCGGCTTCCTCGAGGAGTTCGGCTGGCGTGACAACACCCTCGTCGTGGTGGTCTCCGACAACGGCGCCTCCGGGGAGGGCGGCCCGAACGGCTCGGTGAACGAGATGAAGTTCGCCAACGGCATCCCGGACACCATCGAGGCCAACCTTCCCCTCCTCGACGACCTCGGCAGCCCCAAGACCTACAACCACTACCCGAACGGCTGGGCCATGGCCTTCAACACGCCGTTCAAGATGTGGAAGCGGTACGAGTTCAACGGCGGTACGAGCGACCCCTGCATCATCTCGTGGCCGGCGGGCATGAAGGCCAAAGGCGAGATCCGCGGGCAGTACCACCACGCCGTCGATCTCGTCCCGACCATCTTGGATGTCCTCGGCGTCGAGGCCCCGGCGGCGATCAAGGGTCACGTCCAGAGCAGCTTCGACGGGGTGAGCATGCGCTACAGCTTCGACGACCCGTCGGCCCCGACCGCGCGGACGACGCAGTTCTATTCGATGCTCGGGTCGCGGGGCATCTGGCACGACGGCTGGAAGGCGATCACCAACCATCCGACGATCAGTGGCTGGAGCCACTTCAACGACGACGAGTGGGAGCTGTACCACGTCGACGTCGACCGGTCGGAGCTGAAGAATCTCGCCGACCAGTACCCGGAGAAGGTGCGGGAGCTCGTCAACCTCTGGTACGCCGAGGCGGGCACCAACGGCGCGTTCCCGCTCGACGACCGGTCGGCGCTGGAGATCATGCTCACGCCCCGACCCGTCCTCTCGCCGCCCCGGGACCGGTACATCTACTTCCCCGACGCCGCCGACGTCCCCGAGTCCCAGGCCGTCAACGTCCGCAACCGCTCCTACACGATCGGCGCGCTCGTCGACATCCCTGGTCCCGGCGCCCAGGGGGTGCTGTTCGCGCACGGTTCGCCCTTCGGGGGCCACGCCCTGTACGTGAAGGACAACCGGCTCCACTACGTCTACAACTTCGTCGGGATGGCCGAGGAGAAGATCGTGGCCACCGTCGACATCCCGACCGGGACGAACCTGATCCTGTCGGCTTCCTTCGACAAAGACGGGGGAGGACCCCCCCGGCGTCGCCGTCGGGCTCCTGAGCCTCTGGCACGACGACGCCAAGGTCGGCGAAGGTCGCATCAAGACCCAGCCCGGCAAGTTCATGATTGCCGGCGAGGGCCTCTGCGTGGGGCGCGACAGCGGCGCCGGTGTCACCTACGACTACCCAGGCGAGCTGCCCTGGCGCTTCACGGGCGGCACGATCACCCGAGTCGCGGTCGACGTGAGCGGCGATTCCTACGTCGATCTCGAGCGCGAGGCTGCCGCCATGATCATGCGGGAGTAGGAGCGAGAAGGTCAGCGCGGTGGGATGTGCTCATGGCTCCCGGAGCAGCGCGAGAAACGCGGCGGGCGAGTACACCGGGACCTGCTCGGCCAAGCCGAGCAGGTGGCTATCACCCGACACGATCACGGCATGGGTGGCGGCGGCGACTGCGATCAGGTAGTCATCTCCTGGGTCCGGCGAGCGGACTGCGGGTGGGTATCACGACGCGGCAACCAAACGAGAGCGCCTTCGATCTGTCGCGTCGTTGCCGTGCGCCAACCGGCAGCGCTCACCCTTGCGGGATCACCAAATGCACCGCTGCCTCGCGACAAGATCCGACGGCCCGCTTGGATGCGCTTAGATGCCATGGTGTCCGTCGTGATCGGTCAGGTCGTCGCGACGGCGCCGTTGCCGCTGGTCACCCTCTCAGGTGTGGTCGTCGGCCTCCTCATGGGAGCGTTCGGCGTCGGGGGATCGTCGGTGGCGACACCGATGCTGTCGTTGGTGGGAGTCCCGCCCCTCGTGGCTATCGCCTCGCCACTGCCCGCCACGATCCCGGCCGCGGTGCTCGGTGCCGTGCCGTATGTCCGAAGCGGCGATGCTCGGCCGAAGGCGGCGGCCTGGTCCCTCCTCGGCGCCATCCCGGCCACGATCGTCGGCGCGCTGCTCTCCCGCCTGGTCGGTGGGGCCGCCCTGCTGGTCTTCTCGGGCGCCGTGCTCGTGGTGGTCGGTATCAGAGTCCTCCTGCCGATCGAGGACGCGGCGAGGGAGGCCGGGGCGCGGCGGCGGCAGAACCGGGTGCTGCTGGTCACGGTGGCGGCGGGGCTTGGGTTGTTCACTGGGCTGCTCGCGAATGGCGGAGGCTTCCTGCTGATGCCCCTCTACTTGCTGGTGTTCGGGCTGCGGATGCGGCAGGCGGTGGGCACGAGCCTGCTGGTGATCGCCGTGCTCTCGGTTCCGACGTTGGCCACCCATTGGGCCCTCGGCCACGTCGATTGGGCTGTGTCAGGCGAGTTCGCGCTCGGGATGATTCCGGCCAGCTTCGCGGGCGCCCACCTGTCGAGCCGCTTCGCAAGCGGATCTCAGCGACGTGCGTTTGGCTGCTTCCTCATCGGGTTCGGCTCGTTGTTCACGCTCTACCGACTGCTCCTCAAGTAGCACCGTTCGCAGAACGACTGGTGGATGCCGGACCCACCCCCCGGACCCACCCCCGGGTTCTCGCGGCGCCCGGCGACCATCGGCGTCGCCAATTGCCGCGAGAACGCGGCTGAAGCGGTGGGGGGTAGGCCGGTCACGGGCTAGCCGAGGCTGTGGGCCATCGGTTCGCGGTCGGTCGCGACCAGACCGGCGGCGCGCCGTTGACGTTGAGAAACAGTGAGTACACCGACGTCGAGGCGCAGACGAAGAGCCGATTTCGCTTGGGTCCTCCGAACACGAGGTTCGAGACGCTCTCCGGGAGCCGGAGCTTGCCGATCAGCGTCCCGTCGGGATCAAAGCAATGGACACCATCGCCGGCGGCCGCCCAGATGCGCCCGGCATCGTCAAGGCGCAGACCATCGAATACACCCGAGGTGCAGCCGGCGAAGACGGTTCCGCCGCTCAGCCCGTCGTCCTTCACGTCGAAGACCCGTATGTGGTTCTCTCTGGTGTCGGCGATGAACAGCTGTCCTTCATCGAGGGAGAACGCGAGCCCGTTCGGGCGGACGAAGTCATGAGCAACGATGTCGCAGGCGCCCGTGGCCGGATCGACGCGATAGACGTTGCACGCTCCGATCTCGCTGGCTGCCTTGTGGCCCTCGTAGTCGGAGTCGATGCCATAAGAGGGGTCGGTGAACCAAATGGATCCGTCGCTGCGCACAACCACGTCGTTCGGGCTGTTGAGTCTCTGGCCGCGGTAGTTGTCGGCCAGGACCGTGAGCGAGCCATCGTGCTCTGTTCGGCTGACCCTGCGGTTGCCGTGCTCGCAGGTCACCAGTCGCCCGGTCGCATCGAGGGTGTTGCCATTGGCGTAGCCGGCTGGTGCGCGAAAGACACCCACCGCGCCGGTGGTTTCGTCCCATCGCAGCATCCGATCGTTGGGGATGTCACTCACGAGCAGGTATCGCCCCGAAGCGACGTAGACCGGGCCCTCGGTCCAACGGCAACCGGTCACCAGGCGCTCGACGCCCTGGTCGCCAGCACAGGTTCGAAAGCGTTCGTCCAAGACCTCGAGCTCGGTGGGGATCGAGTCGATCATCGTGCTCCTCCCTGGAGCTCAGGTTGGCTGCGGCCCGACGAGGGTCGGCAGACCGAGTCGAGCGGCGGAAGCTGACTCCTGCCGCCACTCGATGATGCACGAGAACGACGAGTCCAGTCGACAGGCGACCAAGACGCCGCCTTTGCCTTCAGCGCAGCCGGGAAGAGGGCGAGTAGAGTCGAGGAGCGCCGGAGGTGATCGCTCCTGATGATCGTGTTGCTCTTCTCCACCGTTCCCCGCAACGACGGCGTGCGCGCGGAGCACGAGGACATGAAGCGAGCCATGCGTGCGTTGGCTGAGGACGTGCCCGGGTTCCTCGGTTGGGACGAGTACGAGGAAGCGGGCGGCGGCACGTTCGGGGTCCTGCGGTTCGAGAGCGAGGCCGCGCTGGCGGCATGGCGCGATCATCCCGATCATATGGAGATCCACCGTCGTGGGGTCGAGGACGTCTATGCCTCGTATCGGGTCGAGGTGTGCGAGCGAGTGCGCGACGCGAGCTTCTCGCGGCCGGAGCCGAGCGCCGTCGGCCCGAGCTGAGGTCAGGAGGGGAGGATCGCGGAGAGGACGGCGACGAGCAACGTCCCCGGCGCGCTGCTCGCCGGCCCGGCCTTGCTCCAGCACCTCAGCGTGGCTGAGTGGGCCGGCGATGCCGGCGGCCATGTTGGTGACGAGCGACAGGCCGAGTACCTCGAGCCCAGCCGCCCGAGCGGCGATTGCCTCGAGCACGGTCGACATGCCGACCAGATCGCCTCCGAGGCTGCGGAACGCCCGTATCTCCGCCGGGGTCTCGTAGTTCGGTCCCCAGTACCCGACGTAGACCCCCTCGGCGAGGGTGGGGTCGATGGCACGGCAGAGCGCTCGTAGGCGGTTGGAGTAGAGGTCCGAGAGGTCGACGAAGCTCGCCCCCTCCAGCGGGGAGATGCCGGTCATGTTGATGTGGTCGGCGATGATCACGATGTCGCCGGGCTTGAAGGTCTCGCGGATCGCTCCGCAGGCATTGGTGAGGATCACGACCCGACAGCCGCACGCCGCCGCCACTCTCACGGAGTGGGCGACGGCCGCTGGGTCGCGGTGCTCGTAGAGGTGTGTCCGACCGAGGAAGGCCAGCACTCGGCGGCCATGCGACCTCCAGCGAGCGGATCCGACCGGCGTGGCCGGACACACCGGACGCGGCGAAGCCCGGCAGATCCTCGCTGGCCAGGTCGACCCTCGGCGTCCCCAGCGCTCCGGCGCTGCCCGCCCATCCGGAGCCCAGCACGATCGCGACCTCGTGCGCCGCGCCCCGGTGCGAGCGGTGAGCTCCCGAGCCGCCTCGGCGGCGCTCTCCTCGCCGTTCATCGCCCTGCAGTCTGGTCGGCGCGGCCAGGCCGAGCGGTCTCAACGGCCAGATCAGTCCCTGGGCCGGCTGGGTAGGGTCGGCCGGTGACCGAACTGGCCGCCGTGCCCGCCCAGGAGCGATCCGACCTCGAAGCCGCTCGAAACGGGGACGAGGTCGCCTTCGCCCGGCTGGTCGAGCCGCACCGGCGAGCGCTGCACGCGCACTGCTATCGCATGCTGGGCTCGGTGCACGACGCCGAGGACGCGCTGCAGGACGCCCTGCTCGGTGCGTGGCGAGGTCTCGGCGACTTCGCCGGGCGCAGCTCGTTGCGTTCGTGGCTCTACCGCATCGCGACCAACGCTTCGATCCGGGTGTCCCAGCGGCGGAGCCGTCGAGTGCTCGCCGCCGAGCACGGCCCGGCCAGCAGATCGGTGCACGAGCTGGGCGAGCCGGTGAGCGAAGCGGTGTTCGTCGAGCCCTACCCGGACACCGAGCTGCGCGACTGGTCCGGCCACGCCGACCCCGAGGCCCGCTACGAGCTGCTGGAGAGCGTGGAGCTGGCCTTCGTCGCCGCTCTGCAGGAGCTGCCCGCCACCCAGCGAGCGGTGCTGGTGCTCCGCGACGTCCTGGTCATGCCCGCCGCGGAGGTGGCCGAGACGCTCGACACGTCGGTGGCTTCGGTGAACAGCGCCCTCCAACGGGCCCGCCAGACCATGGAAGGCCGACTCGAGCCGGTGAGTCAGCAGGCGGCGCTGCGGGCCCTGGGCGACGCCGGCCAGCGGGAGCTGTTGCGCGCCCTGGTCAAGGCCTGGGAGCGCAGCGACATCGACGGCATCGTCGGGCTGCTGGCCGAGGACGCCAGGTTCACGATGCCGCCGCTGCCAGCCTGGTTCGATGGGCGGACCGCCGTCCGGCAGTTCTTCGTCGAGCGGGTGTTCGAGAACCCGTGGAGACTGGTGCCGATGACGGCGAACGGCCAGCTGGCCGTGGCCTGCTACATGGGTGACGCGGCCGGCGACACCTTCCCGCTCAGCAGCATCAACGTGCTGACCCTTCGGGGGCACGAGATCGTCGAGATGGATGGCTTCCTCGGGCCCGAGGCTCAACAGCCCTTCGCCCTGCCACCTGAGGCCCTGGCGCGGATTCCGCGCCGCGACCGATGAGTTCGCGGGCCGCCCCGTCTCATACCTGGGTGGACGGCCCCCGAAGGCGGTCGCACCGAACCGGGCGGCGTGAGTGAAGGAGCGAAAGACATGACGAGCCACACCGTAGGGACCCGCGAGCAATGGCGCACCGCCAGGATGCAGCTGCTGGAGGCCGAGAAGGAGCTGACTCGCCGCAGCGACGAGCTGGCCCAGCAGCGCCAGGCGCTGCCGTGGGTGCGCATCGATGAGCACTACGTGTTCGACACCGAGGATGGCCAGGCCTCGTTGGCGGACCTCTTCCGGGGCCGTTCGCAGCTGCTCGCGCACCACTTCATGTTCGACCCCAGCTGGGAGGAGGGTTGCCCCAGCTGCTCGTCGGTGGCCGACGGCTACGACGGCTTCCGGGTGCACCTCGAGCACCACGACGTGGCCATGAGCACGATCTCGCGGGCGCCCGTCGACAAGCTGCTCGCCTACCGAGAGCGCATGGGCTGGAGCTTCCCTTGGGCGTCGTCGGCGCACAACAGCTTCAACTTCGACTTCGGCGTCTCGTACACCGAGCGCCAGCTCGCGGCCGGGGCCGAGCACAACTTCCGACCGCTCGACGTCGACGTGAGCCAGCTTCCGCACAAGGGCGAGACCGACGACCCGGTCGAGGCCGGCGAATCGCACGGCGTGAGCGTGTTCGTGCTTGAGGACGGCGAGGTGTTCCACACCTACTCCACCTACGCCCGAGGCTCCGACGTCCTGTGGGGCATGTACCAGTGGCTCGACCGGGCGCCGCTCGGCCGCAATGAGCATGGCCCCTGGTTCAAGCGCCACGACCAGTATGACGAGCCCGAGGACGGCTGAGCGGTGGGTGGCCCTGGTCGTCGCCCGCATGGCCGCCATGACGCCGGAGGAGGCCTACGCCCCCACCGTGCTCCTCGATGGTGTTGCGCTTCCAGGCCTGGCGACGGTGCCGTCTCCACCGGCAGCAATCGCGTTGGTGCCCACGAGGCAGACGCCGTTACTTGTCGTCGTCTGCTGTTCCCGTGGCCACCTCGCCGAGGCGAGGTGTCCAGAAGTGCTTGAGCGATGTGCTCGCTGGTTCGAGCGTCTGCCAGCGGCCGCCGAACGACAGCACTGCGACGGCGGCGGTGGGGAACGGCTCGCCGGCAGGACCGTCGTCGTGATCGACGAGGAGGTCGATGAGATCGGCCATGCCCGGGTTGTGACCGATCATGAGCACGCACGCGATGTCGTCGTCGATGCGGCGCAAGCGGGTCAGCAGCTGGTCGGCATCGGCGCCGTAGAGCTCCCGATCGATCTCGATCGGGACGTCGTGGCCCAGCGCTGGGAGTATTCCGTCGAGCGTCTCACGTGTTCGACGCGACGATGAGCACAGCACGAGGCCTGGGCGGGGCGCGAGCTGCGCGAGGTATTCGCGTAGGCGGCGCACCGCTTTGCGGCCACGCGGCGCCAGCGAACGGTCGTGATCGGCGACGCCAGGGTCGTCCCAGCTCGATTTGGCGTGGCGCACCAGGACGACGCGCCTGCCTGCTGGGTTGCTAGCGCGGCTCATCGCGGTCGCGTGGTCTCGACGTCGAGGCCCGCTGCGTCCGACAACCCGCTGATGGCCCGTTGGATCTTCGACGAGCTACACGCCGACAGCACGGCAAGCCCTATCGGCACCCACCGGCGCGTGGCGTTCCCCATGCACCCAGACTGCCCGAACGGGACGGCTGTTGGCTAGGGCCCATCGGCAGATCGGGCGGACCACTCCCGACTGTGATCAGCCTGTCGTCCAAACGTTCGGATCGGAGCTGTGGTCGGTTGGGGGCACGCATGGGGGCCATCGCGTCGTGTCATTCGTGGGACCGTGAAGCGCATCAAGCTGGCGCCAAGACCGCGGCGATGCTCGTGCGCACCCGATCGGGCTGTTCGAGGTAGGCGAAGTGACCGCAAGCGGCGAGGACGATGAAGCGCGAGCCTGGAATGGCGTTGGCGATCTCACGAGCCACGTCGATCGGGACGAGATCATTGTCGCCGTGGATGATCAGGCTCGGGATGCGTAGCCGATTGAGTCGTGGGAGCAGGTCGTAGTCCTCGGCGTCCCAGGTCTGCTCATACAGTCGGACTTCGATCGCTCGTGCCGCGACGATGCCGTCGCTGGTGAACGCTGACCTCAGCCGCCGGACCATGCGCTCGAGCTGCTCGCGCTCTCGTACGGTCGAGGCGAAGTGGATGAGGTAGGACTCGAGGTCGGCGTCGATGTCGCCCGCTTGGTACTGCGGATCGGATCGCAGGGCAGACATGCGCTCGGACTGCTCGGGGGACCGCCTGCGCTTCAGCTCCTGCCGAAGCGCCAGGACGCCCACATGCGACGCCGGCGCGGTGTTCACGAGGATGAGATGCGACACGCGATGAGGCAAGCGGGTCGCGTACTCCATGGCCAGCAGCCCACCCCAGGAGTGCCCGAGCACAGCGACCGCCTCGAAACCGAAGCGCTCGCGTATCCGGTCGAGGTCCTGGATCTCACTCGTGATGCTGATGTCTGCGGGCGCCTGGCCCGAGAACGACCTGCCACGGCCCCGCTGGTCGTAGTAGACGAGGCGGAACGACTCCGCGAGCCGATCCATGTCGGGTAACAGGTACTCGTGATCGAAATCCGGTCCTCCGTGCACGACGATGATCGGCACGCCGTGGCCGATCTCGCGGACGTACAGCCGCTCTGAACCAGTTCCCACGAACTGCTCATGTGCAGCGGAGCGGTGTCCAGGCTCGAACATCGAGGACCATTCCAGCCCACCCGCGGCGCCTCGTCACGCAGGTCGGCGCGATCGCGATCAGAATGCCGCCGCAAATCGGAGACGCTCCGCTCGTTCGAGGTACGGTCGCGGAAGTCGAGGTCGCGTCCCGGAGTGCCGGCGCAGAGGAGGCGTTGGAGTGGTATCTGTGTCGAAGGTCGGTCACGTGGTGCTGCGGGTTCGGGACCTGGATCGGGCGCTGGCGTTCTACGCCGATGTGCTCGGCCTCCATGAGGTGGCTCGGCGCGATTTTGGCGAGGGACCGATGGCGTTTCTGTCCTCCGGCAACTCCCATCACGACATCGCGCTCGCCGAGACCGGTGCGGAACGCGTTTCGCGCCGCTGTGGCTTGCATCACATCGCCTTTGAAAGTCGGCGACTCGCTTCGAGAGCTGGCAGAGGTGAGGCGCACGCTCGAGTCCGAGGGAGTCGTGGTCCACATGGCGCTGGACCATCGAGTGAGCCAAGGGCTCTACGTAACCGACCCGGACGGGAACCTCATCGAGCTCTATGTCGACGCAGACGAGGACCTGTGGCGCGAGGAGCCGTCGCTTGTCGCCAACTCAGATCCGCTCAGCCTGTGATCCAACGGCTCGGCCGTCACCACCCCCGGCGACCGTGCGACTAGGGGGCCGCGGAGCGGGTCGGCAGGTCTTGCGCCTCGAGCATCGTCTTGAGGTCGGACAGGACGCGGGGCCAGCCCTCGCTCACCATCCCGACCGCGGTGCTGTCGGCATCGAAGTCGTCGTGCACGACCGTCAGCTTGACCATGGCATCGACCGGTTCGAGCTCGAAGGCCACCCGGGAGCGGCGTTCACCGGCCAGCTTGGCCTGGAGGTCGCCGAACCCGTGCACCTCGGCCAGCTCCGGGGTGAAGGTGTGCCAGGTGTAGGCCAGCCGTCGATACGGGTCGTACTCGAGCACGACCTGATCGGGGTCGGCGATGACCACACCGTGGTTGTTCCAGGTGATGGTCGAGCCGACCTCCCAGGTCGATTCGAGGGTGGTGTTCCAGTAGCGCTGGGTGAAGGCGGGGTCGGTCAGCGCCTGCCACAGCTGCTCGGGCGTCGTGTTGATGTAGGTCTTGTAGACGAAAGATGGTCTGCTCATCGGGGTGCCCTCCAAGGCGTGCTTCAGGTCTGACAGCGCATGGACCCGGGATTGGTCGTAGCGGTTGATCCAACGTTCGGCGATGTGGTTGATGGGCGCGGCGTTGAGGTAGTGGAGCTTTTCGCGACCGCGGCGGAGGGTGACCACCAGATCGGCGGCCTCCAGCACGGCGAGGTGCTTGCTGACCGACTGTCGGGCCATGTCCAGCTCGGCGCACAGCTCACGCAGGGTCTGGCCGTTGTCGGCGTTGAGTCGGTCCAGCAGCTGGCGACGGCTGGGGTCGGCCAGCGCCCTGAAGACCTCGTCCATCTCCGGGTTGGCGGACGCCGCAGGCTCTTTACGAGCCGTCATCCCCAGTTGCTGATCTTCTCGTCGTCGGGGAAGGGGGTGGTCTTGCCCCCTTCGAAGCCGGCCTTGAGCCCGAACAGGAAGTAGGCCCATTTGCTGCTGCAATGCCCCATGAATTCGACCGGCTCACGCCAGCCAGCGTGGGCGAAGCGCAGCATGGTCTCGTCGCCGGACTGCTCGAGGTCGAAGGTCATCGTCGTGTCCACCCACTCGGGCGGCCCGTCCACGCAACGCCAGACGATTTGGGTGTCAGGTGTGGCGGCGACAACCTCCACCACCACGATCCGGTCGGGTGCGCCGAAGGAGAAGATGAGACGGCCGCCGGGTGCCGGGTCGCCCGTGACCGTCTCGGTCCACCAGCTCGAGAGTCCGCCGATGGTGGCGAACGCCTCGTAGACGCGGGTGGGCGGGGCGGAGATGCCGAGGCGGTGGAGGATGTCGACCATGGGTATGTTCCTTCGGTTCGTGCGGCCGTGAGGGTCAATAGGCAGCCAAATGGCTGCCTGAAGAATAGGCAGCCACTGGGCTGCCTGTCAAGGTCCCAAGCAGCCACCGGGCACGACCCGCGGCCGTCCACGCTGCAGGAAGTCAGCGCGGACGCCGTCGACTTCAGCCCGATCAGAACTGCAACAGTCCGGCCTTCCGGTGGGCCGACCCCCAGGTGCGACCGCTCGGAGGCCACCACGGGTGTTCAGCTCAACCCTAGGACCGGATCATCGGCGATCGAATTCACGGTGGGGTCACCGGCATGACCGAGCAGCGGAGTGAGGCCGAGCATCTCCTGAACGCCCTTCAAGGTGGAGTAGTGGTTGTACTTGATGTCGGTCTTTCCTCCAGCCTTGGTGTAGGGGGACACAACGATGAACGGCATCTTGGAGGTCTTTGCGTTGGCTTCGTCCCAGGCGAGGATGATGACGCTGTCACCAGCCCGGTACTCCGGCGATGCCAGCATCGTGGGGATGTAGTTGCTGGCCCAGGTGTCGCCTGCTCGGATGCGCGACTTCGCGGTCGTGGTGAACGTCGTGCTGTGCATGTCGTTCACGCGATTGGGGATGAGGAGGTTGAAACGAGCGCTCATCGGGTCGTTCGAGCCCAGCGGCACGGCGTCGTGCGGGCAGAGCGTCTGCTGCGTTCGTACGTAGTACTGGTACGGGCTGTGACCGACTTCGAACAGCTCGCCGGCATTGCCCATGAAGCAGTTGCTCGGCATCGACTCGGCCCACTCACGAGCATTGTTCCCGAGCAGCTCGAAGATGCTGACTGAGTCCTGTGGCCACACCCGCGGCGCTTTCGTGCCGGTGATGAGCACTTCCCGACCGTTCGAATGGCCGGTATAGCCCGACGTCAGGGCGATGTAGTTGGTCAGGCTGACCGTCGTCAGGTGGTTCATATTGGTCGCGTAGCTGCAGGCCATCGCCAGCGAAGTGAGGTACGGCGCGTCGGCCGTGTTCCCAATGACCTGCGTGAGCGTCTTGTTCTCGAAGATGACGATCGTGACGTGGTGCCAGACAGGCGATTGCCCGTACTTCGTTCCGCACTCGGTGCTCGACGCAGCCGTGGCGGTCGGGATGGACGTCGAGGGCGGCACCAGCGTTATGGCGGCCAGAGCAACGAGTGCGGCTGCGGCCGACCTGAGGTGTCTCATCCCTACTCCCCCCGATCAGGCGGGCGGATGTCCGCTGCTCGAACCAACCGGTGCCCGTCCGCTCGCACCAGGATACGCCGCGTTCACTCTGACGTCACCGGGACGCTCACGAGCATGCGCTGATCGCATTAGGCCGATGGCCCCCAGGCGACGTCGCACGCCGACGGGTACATCGACCACCAGAGCTGGTGCGGGACGTGTCTCGGCCCGCGCTTGTCCGTACCGGATCGGTACCAGCAGGTCTCCAGGTGGGTAGGACTCACGGTTGGAGGGCACATGAGCCATTGCCGCCAGCGGCGAGAGCCCGATCGTGGCTGCTGGATCGCAACGGCTTCGACGGCAGCGCCTCGCTCCCGAATGACGACCGCGAGGTTGCGGACCTCCTTGTCAGAGCCGCCGCAGGGAAAGACGTCCAGAGCAAGATGGTCGCCCTCATCGTCGGTCGCTCGCCCACGTCGTCGACGTCGACATCTTCGCGATGGCAGCCACCCTCTCCCTCGCCGCCCGGCGAAGCGCCGACCTGGGGGACCAGGGCCCCCAGCAACTGGCCGATCTGTTTTGGCCAGCTCGCCCGCTCACGGGTCGAGGCGAACCTGGCCGCGATGGCCGAGAGCACCGGCGCAGCGATGGAGAAAGTCAGCCGTGACGTGATGGCCGGGCACCACGACTGGCTGTACGAGGGCCTCGTCCCCCTAGAACCGTAGAGCTCCAGCCAACGACCCGTCGTGAGAAGTTCCGCTAGCTACTTCGACCTGAAAAAGTCCTGGTGGGGGTGCTCGCGCCGGGTGGGTGGGGGTGGGAGAATGGCTCCAAGCCGTACTGGTACTACGGGTTGGAGCCATTCGTGCTGCGAACGGTAGGCGATCAGCCGACGTTGTGGGAGACGCTGCTGCCGCCCGAGGCGTTGCGGTTGCCGGGGGAACTGGCTGGGGTGGATCGCCTGCTGGACGATGAGCGGTTCTTCGCTCCGTTCGTGCCGTTCTTCCACGCCACGATGGGGCGGCCGTCGACCCCGATTGAGACCTATCTGCGGCTGATGTTCTTGAAGTATCGGTATCGGCTCGGGTTCGAGACGTTGTGCCGGGAGGTGACTGATTCGATCTCGTGGCAGCGGTTCTGTCGGATCCCGCTGGGGGGGACCGTGCCGAATCCGACGACGTTGATGAAGCTCACGACCCGCTGTGGCGAGCAGGCGATCGACGGGTTGAACCGGGCGCTGCTGGCGAGGGCGGCCGAGGCGAAGCGTTGAAGACCGACCGGCTTCGTGCTGACACGACGGTGGTCGAAGCGAACGTCGAGTACCCGTCGGATTCCAGCTTGTTGGCCAAGGGTGTCGCCCGGATGGCCCGCTCGGTGGGGCGGATCAAGCGGGCGGGGCTCGCGGTGCGGACGAAGTTCGCGGACAAGACCCGCAGCGTGCAGAAGCGGGCGCGGTCGATCAACGCCAACCTGCGGCGGCGCACCGACGACAAGCTCACCGAGGTGAAGCGGATCAACCGTGAGCTCGCGGACATTGCTGACAGGGCCGCTGGCCAGGCCGAACACGTCGTGCGGAACGCTCGCCGGAAGCTGGCCTCGAGCCGTGAGCGGGTGTCGGGTCGAGCCCGAGCGGAGATCAACCGACTCGAACGCCTCGCTGAGCGGACCCGCAAGGTCGCTGACCAATGCCGCCAGCGACTCGATGGCACGACACCGCACGGAGCGACCCGCGTCGTGTCCTTGCACGACAGCGACGCCCGTCCAATCGTGAAGGGCCGTCTCGGTCGGCCAGTCGAGTTCGGGTACAAGGCCCAGATCGTCGACAACGAAGACGGTGTGATCGTCGACCACAACGTCGAGATCGGTAACCCACCCGACGCGCCGATGCTCGCCCCCGCCATCGCCAGGGTGAAGCAGCTCACCGGCAAGGCACCCCGGGCGGTCACCGCCGATCGCGGTTACGGCGAGGCCGACGTCGAGAACGATCTGCGACGGCTCGGAGTGCGCTACACCGCGTTGCCGACGAAAGGGAAACCGAACGCCGCACGTCGACAAGTCGAGTCCCGCCGAGCGTTCCGGCGGATGGTCCGATGGCGCACCGGATGCGAGGGAAGGATCAACTGCGTCAAACGCGACTTCGGACTCCGACGAACCCGCTACACCCGGCTCACCGGAGCCCGCACCTGGTGCGGCCACGGCGTGTTCAACCACAACCTCACCAAGATCGCCGGCCTCATCGGATAGCCCGACCAAGCCCGATCCGGACAACCCCCGCCCGAACACGATCAGGCCCCGACACGATCGGCACTCCAAGACCCGCCGAACCAGGGTCAATCGGGGTTCTTCAGGTCGAAGTAGCAAATCCGTTGGCAATCCGGATGCTCCCTTGGCAGTCACCAACACCGAGTGAGGCGAGAGCCGCTGCGCCCGCCTTAGGTTGGACCTCGTCGTCCCGGCTCTGAGGAGAAGTGCTGCCCGTTGAACTTCGGCTCCGCGGTACTGCCTACCGGCTCGTGAGCGTCGTGTTCCTTCCTGCGGGAAGGACCGCTCGTTGAGGCATCGGTGAGAATGTAAAGGCTGGCCTTCGGGCGCGTGTCATCACGTCCAGAGACGCGAGCTGTACCGGAGCCCGGATCGTCGCTTCACCTGAATCAGATGAGCGGTCCCAGCGTCGGCGGGGCGTACGCTGGCCGGGTCGGCGAAGCCGAATAACGTGGCCGGGCTCGCCCCGAGCACCAGCCCGAGTCCACCGGGGCAGGGGGCTTCAACGGCGCGGCAGACGTGGATCTGCATCGGCGCCACCCTCGGTCCTGACGTTCGTCGCCGTTCGCAACTGCAACCACGAGGAGATCATGATGAGACTGTCGTCCAAGCTCGGTGCGGAGTTCATCGGGACCTACGTGCTCGTGTTCGGTGGGACCGGCGCCGCCGTGCTGGCCGCAAAGTTCCTCGGCCCCGACGGCGCCAACACCGGCCTCGGCATCGGCTTCCTCGGTGTCTCGTTTGCCTTCGGCCTCACCGTGCTGACCATGGCTTACGCGGTCGGTCACATCTCCGGTGGGCACTTCAACCCCGCCATCACGATCGGCCTGGCTACAGCCAAGCGGTTCGAGTGGAAAGAGGCGCTGCCGTACATCGTCACCCAGGTCGTCGCGGCCATCGCCGCGTCCGCCACGCTGTGGATCATCGCCATCGGTCAGAAGGGCGTGACGAAGGACACCCTGGCCGCCGGCGGCTTCGCCGCCAACGGCTACGGAAGCCACTCCCCTGGTCTCTACAACCTGGCCGCCTGCCTCATCATCGAGGTCGTGCTCACGGCCGTCTTTCTAGCCGTCATCATGGGCACTACCGACAAACGGGCCTCAAAGGGCTTCGCCGCCCTCGCCATCGGGTTGGCGCTGACTCTCATCCACTTGATCAGCATCCCTGTTACCAACACTTCCGTGAACCCCGCCCGCTCCACCGGTCCGGCGATCCTGCTCGCCATCGGCGGCAAGAGCTGGGCGCTCGGCCAGCTGTGGCTGTTCTGGCTCGCCCCGATCCTGGGTGGCGTCATCGGAGCCCTCATCTACCGCGCCGTCGCTGGGGACGACACCGTCTCCGATGCCACCGTCATGAGCGTCGAGTGACACTGGGCCTGCCCTCGGAGACAGTGCGCGACCAATCCACGATCATCCCTGCTAGATCCAGCTGTGCGGGCGGGGGGAGTCGAACCCCCACTCCTTGCGGAACCGGGACCTAAACCGTCAGGACGGGGTCCGGGTCGTGTCAATGCGCCCGTCCAGATACGCCCTGAGCAGGCACTTCGCAAATCCGCGTGCCCGTTGTGTGACGTCCTGTGACCACCCGTTGTGGGATGGTCCCATCCCACTGGCGGGCGACAACTCGGTGCGCCCTCGGCCGGACCACGTCTGCCAAGTGACATGCCGATCGGGGGGACGGGACCGAGTCGTGCACCGATCCGTTCAAGGTCAGACCGACCTCGGCCCAACAGCCAATCAAGGGCGCGGACCTGTAGCTCGGCTGACACCGACCAGTCCATCCAGCGGACGTCCGACGTGATCAACGTCGGCGTCGGCTCGGTCACACTCGAACAATCTCAGCGGACGCCTCAATCAGCGCCTGGTTGGTAGCGCACGCCGCTGACACGCGGCGCTACGTATCGCGCATGAGCGACCAGGAGACGACGTAGTTCGAGGCCCCAAGGCACTGCGAGGGTGCGGGGTCGCTACTAGGGGCGGGGCAAGTCGTGTCCGTGCTGTACGTTCCGCCCATGGTCGCGTTGTAGGCTTGAGGCCGGTTCCGACGTACTGCCCGAAGACGACAGTCCCGTCGCATTTGCCCGACTTGATGAACCCGCCGAGTTCGCCCTTGATCCAGTTCGCCAAGATTCTGAGTACCGGTCCGATCACCGGCACTGTGAGCGACGCGATCTCGATGGTCGTGATCGCCGATGTTTTCTCGGCGCCTAGGCGCTTGCGGCCGCCGATCGACAATTTCTTGTCATGCGGCGGCGGGTTCGATGGCGAGGTCCTCGAAGAACTTGTGCATGCCGACTGCGGAGTTGTTCGTAGTCGCGGTCGACGGCGGTCCAGGTGGATGGTTTGTGGCCGGGACGGGGGCTGCGCACACCGGCGAGGATCGGCGCGATGACGTGGTCGCGCAGGGCGAGTGTGCCGGCGATCGTGCGAGCGGATTGGGTGGGGACGTGGTAGCGGCGGGAGCGGCCGAGTTTGTCGACGAGGCGTTTGGCGCGGAGCTTGCGCAGGTCGTAGGCGCCTTGCCGGACGGTGTAGTCGTGGTCGGCCCAGCCGGTGATGCGCTCGCACCTTGTCGGTGAAGTCGCCCACGGTGAAGCCGTTGGGCGCGACGGCGAGGGCGAGCACGGCCGGCGAGCGTGTGGCGTGATCCGGGCCTTGTTGAGGTCGATGCCGCCGATGCGGCTGGCGCCGATCAGGGATGGGGCGGGTAGCTCGTCGAGTATCCCGTCGGGCACGAACGTGACATCGACACAGTCGAGCGCGGTGCAGAACCGGTCGGCCATGTCTGCGAGGCGGCTCGTGATCTCCGCGAACCGGTCGATGGTGCGGCCGCACTTGAGCTCTTTGGTGTTGTGGCAGATCGCTTCGACGCGCAGCACGTGTTCGCCTTTGCTGTAGGCCTTCAACGTCAAGCGACCGAAGTGGACCTTGAAGTTGGTGAGGTCATAGGTAGGTGTCCCGATCACGGCTTCCAGTCGGGGTGGCCCGCCGGCTCGGTTTCGGTGGGGTCGGGCCTTGGCGCCGAACAGGGTGCGCACCTTGGGCACATCGAGACGGGAGCGTGTCCGGTCGACGATGGCTTCGAAGGTTCGCTGCATCTGCGCGCCGTTGCGGAACAAGAAGTTGCGGGAGTACTCGACCTGGTAGATCGAGTAGTCATAGACGAACCCGCTCGCTTCTGGTCCTCGAGGTCCAGCCCGAAACACAAGCAGGCGGTGTAGATCCACCGGTCGCACACCTCGCGCAGTCGCCCTGCTGCCTCGGGTTGAGACACGGTGTCTGCGATCTGCGCGAGGCGCTCGGGCTGGGTCAGCGACAGTAAAGCAGTTGCCCTCCTTCCCGAAATCGACCCCGGCCCTGGCGGCCGCGGCGGCGACGTACTCATGGCCATTCAGGATCACCTGCGCACCGAACGGCGGGTGACCCGACATCTTGATCGTCACGTGACCCCATGTCGGGTCCCTGATGTGGAACGAGTAGTGGTTCACGTATTCCGACTTCTTCTCGATGTTGACGATGACCCCCGTTCGCGCCGCTTCACCTTCCACACCGTCGCCGGCGCCCGCGCCACCAGCACCAAGAACACCCCGGCCCGCACCGTTGGTGTCGAGTACTCCTCAGCGAGGAGATGCTTGCGCTGTCCGGCCTTGCAATCGATGACCGGCACCCCGTTGGCCTTCGCCCAGCCACGAACCCGGCGGGCGAACCGGCCGGCGATCGCATCAGATGCGTGTTGTCCAGCTCGTCGTCGTCGCCCTGCAGCGCGGCGCCACCACGTCCGGAACCCGCCCGGGGTGTGACCCATCGAGAAGTACGCGTTCAACACGATCCGGTCCACACAGTCATAGCGAGCCGGTCAACAGATCGCTGTAACGAGAGACGAGATCGTCTTCCATCGGCGGACGATAGGCACCACTCCAGTCGTCTCGACGACTGCCCCGCAGGGGCCACCGATCACGAGCGAGCGAAGCGAGTCTCGGGAGCGGAGTAGCTGCTTGCCCATCGATGTCGAGCACGTACTGTGCAGCGTCCGTCGCTACCGTGTCGAGGCTGAACTTCGTCCACCAGGTGGATGTCGCGCACGTCATGCTTGTTGACGATGTGGTTGAGTGAAGATCACATGCTCACACAGTTCGAGTGGGACGGTGTCCAGGCCGAGGGACTATCGCTCATAGTAGCTGCCATGAGTATGTGTCCTGAAAGATTTCAGTCAGCTGTCTTCGTCTTCCGAGTTGCCAGGTTATCTGCCTACGTGCCCCACGTCAGTGTGTTCAGAGCTTTTGCTCCTCGTGCGTCGCAGCCTCTGACGTTGTCGATGTTGAATCAGTAGAGCAACGATAGTTGACCACGCCCTCGATCGCTGGCCGAAATACACATAGAAGCATGTCAGGCTTCGTCCAGGTGCTGCCAGTCGAATGAGCTCCGATCAGTTTGTTGAAACCGTCGCAGGCCGAACGCGTGAGCTTCCCGGCAGCGAGAAGCCAGCGTCGGCTTCGGTCCGACCGAGCGTTGGAGCTTGTTCGGCCGCGAAGGCTGCCTGCCTCCCACCAACATGGTCAACGACACCGTCGCTGCCCGAGCACCGATAGCTGTCGAACGATCCGGCCCATGGCAACAACAGCAACTCGGGCATCCCCCCGTCGAGCGGACATCTGACCCAGGCTGCGGCCTGGAAGGGAGTCCATCATGGGGCAGCAGCGGCGGCGGTTCTCGCCGGAGTTCAAGCGTGACGCGATCGCGTTGCACCGCTCGTCGGGTAGCTCGATTGCCGCGATAGCGAAGGAGTTGGGGATCGGCGAGGCCAGCCTGGGCGGCTGGCTCGCCAAGGACCGTGAGCAGCGTGCGCTCGTCGATCCGGCCGGGTACGCGGCCGAGGTCGCCGAGTCCGAAGAAGTGAAACGTCTTCGTCGCCGGGTCGGCGAGCTGGAGGTGGAACGCGAGATCCTGAAACGATCGATGGTCTTCTGGGTGAAGGAGTCGAACGGGTGAAGCTCTACGCGTTCGTCGATGCCCAGAAGACCGACTTCAAGATCACCACGTTGTGCCGGGTGTGCAACGTGTCGACGTCGGGCTACTACGACTGGGTCGCGCGGGTCGCGGCCGGCCCGAGTCACGCCGAGCGCGACGAGGCCGAGGTGCTCGAGCGGATCCGAGCGGCGCACCGCGTCTCGAGGCCGTTACGGCGAGCCGCGGATCACGGCCCAGCTGGCCCGCGACGGTGAGCCGGTGAACCACAAACGGGTCGAGCGGTTGATGGCTACGACACGGGCTCTCCGGGCGGTGTGGCCGCAAGAAGATCCGCACCACCGTGCGCGACCCGGCGGCGGCGTTGTCGGCTGATCTGGTCAACCGGCGCTTCGAGCAGACGGTGCTCGACACGCTCTGGGTCGGCGACGCCACCTACATCCCCACCGACGAAGGCTGGCTCTACCTGGCCACGGTCATCGACGCGTGCAGCCGGCGGTTGTTGGGCTGGTCGATGACCGATCACCTCCGCACCGAGCTGTGCCTCGACGCGCTCGAAGCGGCCGTCGGCAGCCGCGGTGGCAAGGCCAACGTCGACGGGGTGATCTTCCATAGCGACCACGGCTGTCAGTACACCGCCGACGCGTTCCGCGACGCCTGCGCCGAGCTCGGCGTGACCCAGTCGATGGGCACCGTCGGCGACAGCTTCGACAACGCCATGGCCGAATCCTTCTTCGCTTCGCTCAACGCGAGCTGGTCGACGACGAACACTTCGCAACCCGAACCGAGGCCCGCGCCGCAGTGTTCGAGTGGCTGATCTGGTACAACACCGACCGGCTCCACAGCAGCCTCCAGTACCGACCGCCGGTCGAGTACGAACATCACCTCACCGACCACCTACAACGAGCAGCATGAGTGTCCGCTCGGCTGGGGGAAGTTCAGGTTGTGTCACGAAGTCGATCTCGACCAAGCGCGAGGTTGTCCCGGTAGTCGTGGAAGTTGAGGTGGCGGTCCCCCGCTCGAGACCTGCCTTCTGGTAGGTGTCGGGCGTTCCGCCAAGAACTCCAACCGAGAAGGGGACCACCACCAATGAAGAAGGACTATCAGACCAAGACCGCTGCCGTGGCGACCGCCGTGGAGGCGGTGATGCCCGACGCGGTGAGCGTGACGCTGGCCGAGCTGGCGGGCTCGCTGCGGGAGGGCCTGCTGGCGCTCGCGGTCGGCGCCGGCTTCCAGGTCATGGACGCGATCATCGACGAGAGCGTCACCGCGTTGGCCGGCCCGAAGGGCCGCCACGACCCGAACCGCACCGCGGTGCGTCACGGCACCGAGGACGGCTCGGTGGTGCTGGGCGGGCGGCGGGTGCCGGTGCGCCGGCCCCGGGTCCGCACCGCCGACCGCACGGCCGAGGTGGCGGTGCCGGCCTATGAGCTGTTCTCCTCGACCGATGTGCTCTCGACGATGGCGCTGGAGCGGATGATGGCCAAGCTGTCGACCCGCCGCTACGCGGCCGGGCTGGAGCCGGTCGGCGCCGCCGTCGAAGCGACCGCCCGGTCGACGTCGAAGTCGGCGATCTCCCGCCGGTTCGTGGCCGCCACCGAGTCGGCGCTGGCCGACCTGCTGGCCGCCGACCTGTCCGAGCTCGACCTGGTGGCGCTGATGATCGACGGCGTGCACTTCGCCGACCATCTCTGCGTGGTGGCGTTGGGGATCGGCATCGACGGGACCAAGCATCCCCTCGGCCTGGCCGAGGGCGACACCGAGAACACCACCGTCGTGCGCGACCTGTTGGCCGATCTGCGCGACCGTGGCCTGGACACGACCCGGCCGATCCTGTGCGTGCTCGACGGGGCCAAGGCGCTGCGCCGGCGGTGCAGCGCCGTGTTCGACCATCCCGTCATCCACGCTGCCAACTCCACAAGATCCGAAATGTCGAGTCGAAGCTGCCCGACGCGCTCGCCTCGACGGTCGCCAAGAAGATGCGCGCCGCCTACCACAACCCCGACGCGCTGGCCGCCGAGGCGACCCTCGAGGACCTGGCCCGCCAGCTCGCCAAGAACCATCCCGGCGCCGCCGGAGCCTGCGCGAAGGACTCGCCGAGACACTCACCGTCACCCGCCTCGGCGTGCCGCCCGACCCTGGCCCGCACGCTGCGGTCGACCAACGCGGTCGAGTCGATGATCGAGATCTGCCGGGACCACTCCACCAACGTGAAGCGCTGGCGCGACGGGCAGATGGCGCTGCGCTGGTGCGCCGCCGGCATGCTCGAAGCCGCCAAACAGTTCCGTCGCGTCAACGGCTTCCTGCACCTCCCCGCGCTGCGCGACGCCCTCAACCGTCACACGTCGCCGGGACTGTCACACCCCCATGCGATGATGAGGACGTAGCCGCCTGAACATCACCGGGCCGCCACCGAAGTTCCACGGAACTCGGGAGTGTGCCCAGAGCGTTGGGCTGGGGAGGTGATGCCGTGGCCTGATGCGTTAGTCTCGTTGTCGCCAGCCGGTGCGAGTCCGGTCCAGGTAATCGTCAGGGAGCCTGGTAGCTGGTCCCCGGCGTCGGTTGAGAGGCCGGCGTCGAAGCGGGATGACGAGCGGCCCTTGGGGTCGTGCGACTCGCCGGTCCGCAGCATGAAGCGAAGCCTGCCGCGTCGTCGATTAATCGTAAGGGGACAGGGGAGCCGAGCCTGGGTCCCGATGGGCGAAGGCCATGGAAGAGGTGAAGCGCCTGGAGATGCAGCCTCGAGGAACCCTCCGGCGTAGAGGGCGTGGAACGGTGAGAAGGTGGCAGCAGGAACTGGGGAGGCCCTACCCGGCCCGAGGACTGCGAAGGTTCCTCGGAGTGTGCTGGTCCTATAACCGGTGAGATCGCCGGGAAGTGGGCTGGTGCCGGGAGGGAGTCGGAGGGGGTCGTAGTAGCGCCCGAGGGCACGAGACAACAGAACTCGGCCCGATGCGAAGGACCCCTGCGTCGTCGATGCGTTCCGTTGGGGGGACCGACCGGTGAGTGCCGTCACGGCTATTGCCACCCAAGACAAGGTCGCTGAGCTTCAACGCGTGCTCTACCGGGCAGCCAAGGACTCGCCCGATCGAAGGTTCCACGCGCTCTACGACAAGGTCCACCGCAGGGACGTGTTGTGGAGGGCTTGGGGGAACGTGGCCCGCAACAACGGTGCTGCCGGTGTTGATGGCGTCACCATCGCCGAGATCGAGGAGAACGGGATCGGCCGGTTCCTCGATGATCTCGCGGTCGAGCTGGCCGAGGGCCGTTGGCGCCCGACACCAGTGCGGCGAGTCGAGATTCCCAAGCCGGACGGGAGGACCAGACCACTGGGCATCCCGACCGTGCGTGATCGGGTGGTGCAAGCAGCGATGAAGATCGTGCTCGAGCCGATCTTCGAAGCTGACTTCTCACCGTCGAGCTTCGGGTTCCGACCGAAGCGTTCAGCGCATCAGGCGTTGAACACGATCATGGACGAGACCTGGCATGGGCGGCTGGTGGTGGTGGAAGCAGACATCGCCAGCTTCTTCGACAACGTGGACCATGACCTGCTCCTCGACGCTGTCGCCGAGCGGGTCGTGGACCGCAAGATCCTCAAAGCCATCCGAGCGCTGCTCGGGGCCGGGGTGTTCGTCGGAGAGCAACTGCTGTCAACAGACACCGGCACCCCGCAAGGCGGGGTCATCTCGCCTCTGCTCGCCAACGTGTACCTCCACCGGCTCGACCGGGCCTGGGAGACACACCACCGCGGGTTGGGCGGCTCATCCGCTACGCCGACGATCTGGTGATCGTCTGCCGCTACGAATCCCAAGCAGAACAGGCACTCGCCGTGTTGCACGAGGAACTCGACCGGCTCCACCTGGCCGTCGCGCCAGCCAAGACCCGGATCGTGAACCTCAAACCGCGACCGGCGAGGGCTTCGACTTCTTGGGGTTCCACCTGCGCTGGGTGGCCGCCGACCGGCAGCCCGGCGTGTGGTTCCTGGCGCGATGGCCCTCCAAGCGAGCCGTTCACCGTGCCCGGGCCCGGATCCGGGAACTCACTGCGCTCAACCGTCAACCGTGGCCCGTCGATCAGGTCGTGGACAGCCTCAACCGGTTCCTCACCGGATGGGGCGCCTACTTCCGGCACGGGAACTCGACCGCCCAGTTCGCGATGGTCGATTACTTCGTGAACGAACGCATGATGCTCTTCATCTCGAAGAAGCATCAGCGCGACGGACGATGGTATGGACGGCGAGTGCTCTGGGACTCCCCGAACCGGCTCCGGCTGGTCAAGCTCGTAGGAACCGTCTCGGCACCGAGACCGAATCGCTGGCGGTGAACGACGACGGTGAGCCGGATGAGGAGAACCTCACGTCCGGTTCGATGGGAGGGAGCTGGAGAAGGAACACGCCACGGACACTCGACACGGCGCCCACGGGGAAACCCTGGGACATGCGCCCGGTAACACCTACCGCCCGTCACCTCGCCAGCTCCCTACCCGACCATCCTCGGCGGTGTCACCGGCGGGTGGACTGCCGCCGGGGTCTCCGATTCGTGCACGGCGGCTGCAGCATGGATCGGTGCTGGCCCCACTGGCGGCCCCACTATCGGATGACCTGGGCCGGTTGTGGGCGTGGGCGACACCGGGAGCACCGCGTCCGGCCTGGCGAACGTCCACACCGCCGCGGGCACGGTGGTGAAGATCCCGTCAACCCTTCGCCACCGATGTGCGACATCGCGAAATCGTTGTCGCGCCAGAACAGATCGATCCGGTCAGCGCCTCCGACCGACCACGTCGTCGCGGCAATACCAGCCATCCGTGCCCCCTCCTCGTTCGTGACGCAATCTCTGACTTGAGTTTCGTCTTGGGCCCGTCGGCGATCCCGACCAACCGGCATTCAGTAGAAACGCGAGCTCTCAACAAGCGTCAAACACCAGCTGAAGGCTTCGATCCGAAACTCGATCTTCCCCGCGCCTCACCGTAGCCGATGCCAGACGAGCCGAGCGCGTAGATGCCCCGACGCCGGTGAACGAGGGGCCCCACCCACCCGACGACCCGACGCCTCACGTGCCGAAACCGCACGCGACCACTCACAACGCGCGGTCGACCGAATGGCCCGGGCTCAACGTTTAGGGTCCCCCGTATGACTATTCGCGGCGGAGTAGTGTGACCGTGTGGAGGTCACGTCGGGGGCGTTCGCGCGATTCTTCGGTGTGATGTCGCCGCTATTGGATGAGCGGCAGCGGCGGCTATTGGCGGGCGCGGCGGCGGTTCAGGGAGCCCTAAGTACCATCACCGTCAGTCCAGACTGCCCGGTATCCACCGTTCCGCGATGCGCCATCGGGCGGGCGGTGCCCACTCATATCGCTCAGCCGTGCAGCCGCTGATCGGCGCGCCAACCGGCGACAGCGGGTGCGCGACCTGAAAGGAGGGAGCCTGGCTGGACGGCTGCGAGCGCTACGCCGGCCCGGTGTCCTCATCTACAGCCCGGTGTGTGAACCCGATCTACGGGAGCGAGCGGGCCGCGAGCCACTTCGTTGCGTGAGTTCGGACGGCCTCGTGGATGTCGGTGACGGTGGTGAGGCGGTCGAGCGCGGTAGACACGTCAACGGCATCCGCGGCGATGAGCGCTTCGACGAACGGGAAGTCGCGCTCGCGCCCGGCACACAGTTTGGACACGACCAGATCGTGGATCTCCAGGCACAGGCCGACCACACCGCGAGGAGAGGTGCGGGGGACGAGACGCTCCATCCATCCGGCGGGCAGCTTGGCCGTTCGCATTCCGACACCTTGGGCGTAGACGCCCCATCGGTCTTGGAACTCGCTCAGCTCACCTATGGCGCCGTCGATGAGGTCGGCCTTGTAGCCGTCGTGATCGTCGAGGGGGACGATGTCGGCTTCGATGGAGACCACGGCTTCGGCTGGGGGCGAGTCGAGGCTGGCGAGAACTGCCTGGGAGCCGATCACGATCACGCGCTCGTTCACCGAGCACGAGTCCCACGGCGTCGAGGATCAGGTCGAGCTGCTCCGGTGTCATCGGACTCGTGGCGCGTGAGCGAGGACCGCTCGGCGTTCGGCATCGGTGAGGACGGCGGTGAAGGGGTTGTTCTGTCGCAGGTCGTGGTCGTCGTCGCGGGTCCCGACGAGGATGTCGATGATCGGCTCGAGTGGTCCGGCCAGTAGCTCGTTCCAGCGGTCGAGCCAGGGCCCGGCTCGGCCCCCGCTGTGGTGTTCACGGAGCCTGGCGAGCCCGGCGCGTCCTTTGGACAGCACGGTGTCCGGGTCGGAGATGAGCTTGGCGGCCACGGCGATGCCGAGGCGGCGGCTGCGTTCGGTCTCGGGACGGCGGATCGGGCCCGTCACCGCGATCGAGCATCCCGCCGCGCTGGCCAGGCGTTGGATGACCGGCCAGGTGGGCTGCTGGCGGCCGTGTTCGTAGGCCGTCACGTTGGGGCGGGAGGTGGCGGCGCGGCGAGCCAGCTCGCTGGTCGTCAGTCCGCTGTGCTCTCGAATCTCACGCACGACGTTCACGGGCCGGAGTGTATCGGAATCGATACACGCCCGTGGCGCTGCTCACAGCACCTGTGCGGGCGGTGGGAGTCGAACCCACACTCCTTGCGGAACCGGGACCTAAACCCGGCGCGTCTGCCATTCCGCCACGCCCGCGGACCTGCGTGGTCGGCTCCAGCGTGTCAGGCGACGGGTACCCAGGCCACGACGAGCTGGGCCACCTGGACGTCGGTCTTCTCGAGGCTGACGGGCACGGTCTCGACCGCGGCCGCCTTTTCGTCCCACGCGCTGGTGATGCGGGTGATGTCTGCGCCGAGCTCGTTCTCGAGATCGCCGAGCCGAGCCGAGATGTCATTGGCCTTGTTCTGTGCCGCTTCGACGCGTTGCCCGGCGGTGCTCGATCGGGTCCGCTGGCCGGCGACGCGGCGGATCTCGGTCGCGAGGCCGGAAGTCCGCTTCCGGCCGCCGAGGAAGCTGGTGAGGATGCTGCCCGCGGTGGACAGGAGCTCCTCTTGCTGGCGCCCCTTGGCCTCCGTCGCGGCCACCTGGGCCCGGTCTTGGGCCGCTTGGAGCTGGGTCTGGAGACCCTGGGCCTTGGTGGCGTACTTGCCCCGCAGCTTGGCCGTCTCCTCGTCGGCGCCGGTCGCGGCCGCCTCCTTGCACCGGGCCACGAATGCGTCCTGCGTCTCGCCGGCGCGGGAGAACAGCTTGAGCGGGCGGTTGGCGAGGATCTCGATGGTGCGGGACCGCACGAGCGCGGCCACCAGATCCCCCTCGAGGTTGCTCCAGAACGTCTTGGCCTTGACCGGCGCGTCCGGCAAGACGTAGCTGATGGTCGCCGGCTCGGCGGCGAGCAGGTCGCGGTCGTCGTAGTCGACGGCGGTTGCGGTGGCCGGATCAGCGGTCGCCGTCAGCGGGAGCAGCACCGCCTCGTACTCGTCGTTCACGACCAGGTCTGCCTTCTCCTCGTCGTAGCGCAACCGCACCCGGGCGACCGCGGCGGCGGCGTAGCGGGTGCTGCCGTTCGATCCACCGATAGTCGCCAGCCAGCTCGCGGCCGGATCGACCCAGCGTACGCCGATTCCTTGGGCGATCTCAGGCATGACGGAGCTGGCATCGTCGGGAGCTCCCAACGCCGGTGCGGCCGAATCCGGCTCGGCGAGGGAGGCCGGCGCCGGCGTCGCGGTGGCCGGCGACGCGGCCGCGGGTGGTGCGGCCGGAGGCGGCGGCGCGGCGACAGCGCGGGCGTCGGCCATGAGCGAGGCGATCTGGTCGCGGGTGAGCGGGCCGCGCAAATAGCTCATGGCCCAGCGGGTGGTGAACACGTCGGGCACGTCCTTGCCGGCCCGCCGGAGCACGAACTCCCTCTTGGCGAGTCCGGCGATGGTGTCGCCGAGCTGTTTGAGGTCGACCCCACCTGCCGCCGCGCTCATCCCGTCGAGCAGCCGACCCTTGTCCCGGTCGGTCTGGAGCCGCCCCACCATCCACGTGCCGGCGTTGGAGATGGCCTTGTAGTCGAGATCGACCGGGTTCTGCGTCGACAGCACGACCCCAACGCCGAAGGCGCGCGCCTGCTTCATCAGCGTCATGATCGGTTGCTTGGTGGGAGGGTTGGCGGTCGGCGGCACGTAGCCGGCCACTTCGTCCATGTAGACCAGCACGCGCAGGTCGGTGGTGCCGCTCTGCCTGCGCATCCAGGTCACCAGCTTCGAGAGGAGCAGGGTCACCACGAACTGGCGCTCCTCGTCCGAGAGGTGGGCGATGGTGACGATGGCGGCCGCCGGCTTGCCGTCGGCGGAGCGCAGCATGGTGTCGATCGACAGTGGCGGTCCGTCGGCCCACGCCGCGAACGATGGGGACGCGAGGAGGCCGTTGAGCCTGATGGCGAGCGCGGTGCGGTCGGCGGGCGGGAAGAACTGATCCAGCTCGAACACGCCCAGCTTCCGGATCGGGGGTTGCTGCACCTGTCCGACGAGGGTGCCGAGGTCGAGGGAGCGGCCCTGCGTCCAGGACGTCTCGATGAGGTTGCTGAGCAGGATGTGCTCGCGGGACGAAAGCGGGTCAGAGGCGATCCCGACCAAGCCGAGCAGGCCCGACACGTAGCCCTCGATCTCGTCCCGCACCACCTCCATGTCGCTGGTGTCGGTCGGCGCCTGGAGGGACCCGACGATGTTGACGGGTACCCCCGAGGTCGAGCCCGGTGTGTAGATGGTGAACGACACCGCCGCCCGCAGCGCGGCGATGCGGTCAGGCGTGATCCCCCAGCTCGCCAGCCCCTCCTTCCATGCCGTGGCCTGCTGCTCGGCGAAGGCGTCCGGGGTGACGCCGGCCTTTTGGGCATCGCCTTCGTTTATCCACGGGCGGAAGTCAGCCGGAGCCAGGCTCGGGAAGGTAAGACAGAGGTTGGTCAGGTCGCCCTTGGGGTCGATGAGCAAGCAGGGCACCCCCGATGACAGCGCCTCCTCGATGATCACGACGCCGAGGCCGGTCTTGCCCGAGCCCGTCATGCCCACGATGACTCCGTGGGTGGTGAGGTCGCCCGTGGACACCACCGTCGGCGTGCCGTTGCGCTGGTGCGAGGCGGGCTCGACCAGCTCCCCGAGGTGGAGATCAGCCATGGCGCCGGACTGTAACGTCCCGCGCTCGATGACCTTTCGAGGCTGGCCCGAGAGCGCCCTCGACTTCTACCGGGGGCTCGAGGCCGACAACTCCAAGGCCTACTGGCAGGCCAACAAGGCCACCTACGAGGAGGCGGTGAAGGCGCCGTTCGAGGCGCTGATGGCAGAGCTCGAGCCCGAGTTCGGTGCGTTCCGGCTGTTCCGGCCCTACCGCGACGTCCGCTTCAGCAAGGACAAGGCGCCCTACAAGACGGCGGCGGCCATCAGCGGCGAGGGTGAGGTGGGCACCGGCTTCTACCTGCAGCTGTCCGCGAACGGCCTCTTCGTCGGCTCCGGCTACTACCACATGGCGACGGACCAGCTGGCCCGGTTCCGGGAGGCGGTCGATGACGAGCGCTCCGGCTCGGCGATCGAGGCGGTGTGCGCGGCGTTGGTCAAAGCCGGCTACGAGATCGGCGCCATGGAGCAGCTGAAGACGGCGCCGAAGGGCTACCCCAAGGATCACCCCCGCATCGCCCTGCTGCGGTACAAGGGCTTGGTCGCCAGCCGGAGCTTTCCAGTGGCGGGCTGGCTCCACACCGCGAAGGCCATGGACCGAATCGTGCGAGCCTGGCGGGACCAGGCGCGGCTCACAGCCTGGCTGGACGCCGCGGTCGGCCCGAGCGAGCTGCCGCCCGACGACGCGCCCCGCTGATCTCACGACCGCCCCCGCTCACCTCACGACCGTATTACCGAAGCATCGGCTTGACATATTACTCGTGGCGGCGCACGCTCTGGCCATGGACACGATGCACGCGAGCAGGGCTGGGTCAGTCGCTGACCTTCAGCGCGATGGACGGCTGCTGACCAAGGTCGGCACGCTGCCGGTGCTGGTGATCTGGCACGAGGGAACCCCGTTTGCCATCGAGGATCGCTGCCCCCACCTCGGCTTCCCGCTCCACCAAGGCACGGTCGAAGCCGGGCTCGTGACCTGCCATTGGCATCACGCCCGGTTCGACCTGGCGAGCGGCTGCACCCTTGACCCGTGGGCCGACGACGCCACCGCCTTCGACGTCCGGCTCGACGGGGATGACGTGCTGGTGGCCGCTCGGCCCGACCGCGATCCGGTCGGTCGGCTCCGGGGCCGGCTGCGCGATGGCCTCGAGCAGGGCATCACCCTCGTCTTGGCCAAGGCCACGCTCGGGTTGCTGGAAGGGGACAGGGCCGAAGAGGTGCTGCGCACCGCCTTGGACTTCGGGACCACCTACCGCGACGAGGGGTGGGGCTCGGGCCTCACCGTGCTCGTGGCCATGGGCAACCTGCTGCCCTACCTGGAATCGGACGATCGGGCTCTCGCACTCGTCCAGGCCCTGGCCTTCGTCAGCCGCGACACGCGTGGCCACGCGCCCCGATTCCCCGAACCGGACCTCGGCCCAGGCCACGACCTCGACCGGGTGGCGGGTTGGTACCGGCGCTTCGTGGAGACCCGTTCCGCCGATGCGGCCGAGCGGGCCCTGGCCACGGCCGTCGCCTCCAACGACCTGGCGGCGGTGGAGCCGATGATGTTCGCCGCCGTGACCGACCATGTGTTCATCGACGAGGGCCACACCCTCGACTTCACGAACAAGGCCTTCGAGGCCGTGGCCTTGGTCGGCGCCGACGACTCCCGCCTGGTCACGTCGCTCGTGGGCCAGACCTGTCGCGCCGACCGGAGCGAGGAGGGAAGCGAGTGGAACCACCCCCACGACCTCGTCTCCCTGATCGATCGCGCCGTCGGCGAGCTGCCCACCGCGCTGGCTGACGGCGCGGGCGCCGACCCCCCGACCGTCGATGTCAGCAAGGTGGGCTGGGCCCTCCTGGACGACGAGCCGGAGGCCGTGGTGGCGGCGGTCCTCGACGCCGTCCGGGCCGGCGCCACCGGGGAGCAGCTCGGCCGGGCGCTCGCCTTCGCCGCCGCGCTGCGCATCACCCGGTTCCACCTGAACAACGACCCTGGCGACTGGAACAGCGTCCACCACGCTTTCACCACCGCCAACGGCCTGCACCAGGCGCTGGTGCGCCAGTCCGGCGGCGGCCCGGGTGCGCCCGAGCTGCTCCGAGGCGTGATCCACGGTTCGCTGCGGGTCTACCTGGATCGCTTTCTCAACGTGCCCGCGGCCCGGCTGCCCCAGGCGACGTCCGGGCGGCTTGAGGACCTGCAGCGCTGCTGGGATGTGCAGGGTGAGGTCGATGTGGCGGGGAACGCGGCCTACGGGTTCCTGGCCAACGGCGGGTCCCGCGAGGCGCTGATCGCCGCCCTCGGCCACGCGCTTGTGCACGAGGACGCGGGCTTCCACTGGTTCCAGGTGGTCGAGGCCGGGGCGCGACAGGCCATGGCGTGGCCGGCCGGCTCGGAGGAGTCGGCGCTGATCCTGGCCGGAGTGGCCCGCTTCCTCGCCGCTCATACGCCGACCCGCCGCGAGCTGGCGACGGTGGTCAGGACGGCGGCCAGGCTCCGCCGGGGCGAGGCCCTCTACGCCGACGTCTGAGCAGCCGCGCCGACCGGTGTGCGCGCGAGTGGCTCGAGCGCTTCCGGACGAGGGGAGATCCGGTAGGCGCAGCGCAGGTCGCCGGCGAGCACGTGCTGTGTGCGCTCGACCGTGACGTCGTCGCCGAGCGTCTGCTGGAACAGCTCCAGCTCCGATCGGCAGAGGCCCTGGCAGGAGCTGGCCGCCTCGCAGATGGGGCAGTGGTGCTCGAGCAGCAGCATGTCGCGCCCGTCGGCGACGGCCTCGGCCAGGTAGCCCTCAGCCGAGCGCAGCTCGGCCAGCCGCCGGACCCGCACCTTCACGGTGGTGCGTCCAGGCTCGGGTAGCGCCTTGCGGTAGGAGGACAGCTGGCGAGCGGTGCGGTTGGCGATGACCCGGTCGAGCCCCTCTTCCCCGACCGCCTCCCGGATGGCGCCGATCAGCTCGACGGTGAGGTCGGCGTGACGATCCGGAAAGAGCTCGTTGGCGAGGGGGGTGAGCTTCCAGTGGACGGGTGGACGCCCCCGACCCTTGGGCGGCGCACTCGTCCGCTCGACCAATCCAGCCTGCTCGAGGGCCTCCAGATGCTGGCGCACCGCGGTGTCGGTGAGGTCGAAGTCGGCCGCCACTTCCGGAGCGGTCAGGGTGTCCGCGCGCTTGAGCCGATCCAGGATGCGACGCTTGGCGTCGCTGAGCTTCGGATCGGACGGCTCGGCCACGGTCCACAGGTTACAGGAAATACACAAGCCAGCTCTTGTCTATGTCGGCTCGTCGCGCTCTCCGTGAGCGTTTGTTGCAAATATGACGATTCGCTTGCGTTGGTCTTGCAATCGCGTTCGCGTCGCGTGCCAAACTCGCCGGCGTGCGGTTCCGACGGATCATCCCGCTTCTGGTCGCCTCAAGTGCGCTGGTGGCCTGTGCGCCCCCGCCGGCGGGAACCGCGCCGGTCCAGCTTCCACCCCCGGTGACCTCGGTCGGAGGCCAGGCGGCGGTCAGGATCACCAAGATCGCGACCAGCGTCGTCGCCGGTGCCGAGGAGACCGTCATCGACGGCATCGTCACCAATTCCAGCCCGTCGTGGCGCAGCTACGTCGTGACGCTCCGCCCCTCGGCGGGGCTGATGAGCTCGGTGACCGTCAACGGGCTCGGGCCGGGCCAGACCGGCGTCTGGCAGCAGGAGTTCGCCGGGCGGATCACGGCCTCCGTCGCGGCCATCTCTGCCGCGGCCGCCTCGGCCAGGCCGCTGCTGTCGACGGCCACGGTGAAGCTGACGATGTCTGCGGTGACCGCGGTCTGCCCGGCCGGGCCCTGCCCGGCCCGCCGGGTCACCGGGACCATGGTGAACCCGGACTCAGTACAGCACCAGGTTCTGATCGTGAATCTGCTCGCGTCCGATGGCTCGGCCATCACCGGCGGCGTCTACAACCTTCCCCCCGGCCAGACGGGCATGTGGTCGGCCACTTTCAGCTCGAACGCGGACCCTGCCCACCTCTCGGTGACAGCCACTCGCATCGAAGCCTTCATGTGAGTGATCGCGCTCAGAACGAGCGGCGACGGTCGCCTCGATCGTCCGGCATCTCGGGCGCGGGCAGCCTCAGGGCTCGAGGTGCATTCGCAGGGCGGGACCGAACTGCGTGTCGATGGTGCCGTCGGTGACGAAGCCGATCCGCTGGTAGAAGCCGACTGCCCGCGGGTTGGCCGTGACGTCCACCCGCGTGACCCCCGCTTCCATGGCCATGGCGGCGAGGCCGGCGACGAGGAGGCGGCCGACGCCTCTGCCCATGTGCTCCGGCTCGACGAACAGTCCGTCCAGCTCCCAGCGACCGTCCCCGCCCGGCAGAACAACAGAGAAGCCGAGCACCTGGCCATCCCCGACCGCGACCCGCACGCTCTGGTGCCCCATCGCCTCGATCGGGATCTCGATGGCATCGGGGTGGGCGAGCAGGTCTGCTCGATACTCCTCCCAGACCATCGAGGCCCGGCGCTGCAGCTCCGTCAGGGCCTCGACCTCGGCGGGATCGGCGTTGCGGATCCCGTCGACGACCACCGGCAGCGGATCGTACTCGGCTGGTCCGGTCCGACGTCCGGGGTCATCGGCAAGGTTTGACAGACTGCTGACGTGCTCCCGGCTGATCTCGACTCCGACGCCGTCATCTCGCAGCTCGGCCTCGCCGACGAGGTGATCGACCACGAGACGCGCGCTCGCGCCATCCGACGGTTTCGGGAGCAACGAATCGTGCTGCCAACGTTTGCCGAGCTTGCCGACCCGTCGCTGATCGATCCCGCGCTCACCAGTGGTGTGGACCCGAATGCCGCTGACGCTCGCAACCTGTTCCGTGTCCACTGGCACAACGACCTCGTTGGCGGCCACACCGACGTTCCCGACCACGTGGTGCTCCCGGGGGAGCTGACCGGCGTCGAGAGCCCGATCATCGTGGTCTTCGGCGATCGCTTCCCGATGATCGCCGCCCACAAGGTGCTGGCCGCCTACGCCTGCCTGGCCCCCCGGGTCGTGACCGGGCGGTTCGATCCCACCGCCCAGCGCGCCGTCTGGCCCTCGACCGGCAACTACGCCCGGGGTGGGGTCGCCATCAGCCGGATCATGGGCGGCCGCGGCGTCGCCGTGCTGCCGACGGGCATGTCGCACGAGCGCTTCACCTGGCTCGATCGTTGGGTGGCCGATCCGAGCGACATCGTGCGCACCCCGGGCACGGAGAGCAACGTCAAGGAGATCTACGACGCCTGCCACCAGCTGGAGGCCGACCCCACCAACGTGATCCTCAACCAGTTCAGCGAGCTCGCCAACCACCTCGCACACTACGAGGCGACGGGCCGGGCGCTGTCGTGGACGTTCGAGGAGGAGGCGGCCGCCATGGATCGGCCGGGGCTGCGTCTCGCCGCCTTCGTATCCGCCACCGGTTCCGCCGGGACGATCGCCGCCGGGGACCGGCTCAAGGAGCACTACGGCACCCGCATCGTGGCGGTCGAGGCCCTGGAGTGCCCGACGATGCTCGAGAACGGCTTCGGGGAGCACAACATCCAGGGGATCGGCGACAAGCACGTCCCACTCATCCACAACGTGATGAACACGGACGTCGTGTGCGCGGTGAGCGACCGGGCCACTGACGAGCTCGACGCGCTGTTCAACACCTCGGAGGGGCGCGGCTACCTCCGCTATCGCCGCGGTGTGCCGGAGGAGACCCTCGACGCCTTCTCGCACCTCGGCCTCTCGTCGATCTGCAACGTGGTGGCCGCGGTGAAGACGGCGAAGCTGCTCGGACTGGGTGCCGAGGATGCGATCGTCACGGTGGCGACCGACGGTGCCGCGCTCTACGGCAGCGAGCGGCACAAGACCCTCCATCGCCGGTTCGACGGCCAGCTGAGGGCCCTCGACGCGGCGGAGGTCTACGCCGAGCACCTCGGCGGAGCCGGCGTCGACAACATGATCGAGTGCTCCGAGCGGGACCGCAACCGCATCTTCAACCTCGGCTACTACACGTGGGTAGAGCAGCAGGGGACACCCATCGAGGTGTTTGAGGCCCGGCGCTCACAGGCCTTCTGGCGGGGCTTGCGCCGCTACCTGCCGGTCTGGGACGAGCTCATCGGCGACTTCAACGCCCGGGTGGCCACGAGCGTCGAATGACGGCTTCGCCGTCGAACGCGGTCGGCTGGCGCTGCGCGGTGTGTGGCGCCGGGGTCGACATCGCGGCCGCACTGCCGTGGCGGTGCCCGAACGCCACCGCCACCGACCGCCACCACGTCCTGCAGATCTTGCGACGCGACGCGCCGTGGCAGCGCTCCGACGACCCGAACCCGATCATCGCCTTCGGCGGGGAGCTGGCCTGGCAGGCCTTCGCAGTCGCCAACGGTATGACCTTGGAGGCATGCCACGCGCTCGTGCGCCAGGTCGACGCACGCGTGGCCGCCACGGGCCCGGCGCCGACCGGTTTCCACCGCACGCCGTTCGCGCGCGCCGACATCCTCTCGGCGCGGCTCGGGTTCGCGGCCGGCGGTGGGGTGTGGGTGAAGGACGAGACCGGTCAGGTGGCCGGAAGCCACAAGGCCCGGCATCTCGTGTCCATCCTGCTCCACCTCAAGGCGGCCGAGCTCATGGGCGTCGGGCCTCGGGACGATCGGCTCGCCATCGCGTCGTGCGGCAACGCAGCGATCGCGGCGGCGACGTTGGCGGCGGCGGACCACCGCGAGCTCGAGGTGTTCGTGCCGCCGTGGGCCGACGCAACCGTGCTCGAGCGGCTCTACCAGCTGCGGGCCATCGTCATCGAGTGCCCCAGAGGCCCCAACGAGCCGCCGGGCGACCCGTGCGTGCACCGGTTCCGGGAGGCGGTCGCGGCGGGCGCGATCCCGTTCAGCGTCCAGGGCCCGGAGAACGCCCTCTGCCTGGACGCGGGCCGGACCATCGGTTGGGAGATGACGTCGCCCGACGCGGCCGGGTCGGGGACCGAGCTCGACCGGATCTTCGTGCAGGTGGGCGGCGGTGCCCTGGCCGCCTGCATCGGGCGGGCGGGTGCCGACGCGGGGGCGCGCCCGCGGCTGCACCCGGTGCAGACCGAAGGCTGCGCGCCCCTCGCCAGAGCGTGGGAGCGCGCCCGTGCCGTGGGGCTGGCGGTCGCGCCGCAGCGCTGGACGGACTGCATGTGGCCGTGGGAGGCCGAGCCCCGCTCGGTCGCCGACGGGATACTGGACGACGAGACCTATGACTGGATCAGCGTGGTCCAAGCCATGGCCGAGAGCGGCGGCGCGCCGGTGGTCACGCCCGAGCGCCTTGTCGTGGCGGCGCACGAGCTCGGGGTGTCCACGACGGGCATCCCGGCCAGTCCCACCGGCACCGCCGGGCTGGCGGGCCTCCTCGCCATCCGCGACGAGGTGGGCGACGACGAGCGAGTGGCGGTGATCTTCAGCGGGATCGAACGCTGAGGGGGTGGCGCGCCGGGCGGGTCTCTGACGATCGGCGGAGCCCGGCGGTAGCCTCGCCGCCATGGCAGAGCCGATCGTTCCCACCGCGTTCGAGTCGTCCGTGGGCAACCCCCAGGCCGACATCTTCAACCGGCTGCTCAAGAGCCGCATCGTCATGCTCGGTCAAGAGGTCACCGACGAAGTCGCCAATCAGCTCTGCGCCCAGCTGCTCTTCCTCGACGCCGAGGAGCCGGGCAAGGACATCTGGGTCTACATCAACAGCCCCGGCGGCTCGGTCACCGCGGGCATGGCGCTCTACGACACGATGCAGTTCGTCGGTTGCGACGTGGCGACCGTATGCCTCGGCCTGGCCGCGTCGATGGGTCAGTTCCTGCTTTGCGCCGGTGCCAAGGGCAAGCGCTACACGCTGCCCAACGCCCGCATCATGATGCACCAGCCGTCGGCCGGCCTGCGCGGCCAGGCGGCCGACATCGCCATCCAGGCCGAGCAGCTGACGTTCACCAAGCGGCGCATGGCCGAGCTCATCGCCTTCCACACCGGCCAGCCCGTGGACCAGATCACCGCGGACTCCGAGCGCGACCGTTGGTTCACCGCGGAGGCCGCAAAGGAGTACGGGATGATCGACAACGTCATCGTCAAGCGGGGTGAGATCCCCTAGATCCCGGCTCAGGGGGCTCTGGGCGGCAGTGTTGCCGGCGCCGTCGAGGGCACTGTCGACGATCGGCTGCTCCCCGGCCCGGTGGTGGACGGGGCGGCCAAGGTGCCGAGCACGAGGTCTACGCCGCAGGTCTTCAGCGCGTAGAGCCGGACCACGTCGACGGACCTGGTGGCCGCCACGGCCTCGTCGCGCAGCTTGTCGGCGGCTGCCGGGTCGCTGAGGTTGGTCGAGGCGACGTGCTCCATGAGGTCGGTGATCGTGCTCCACTCGTCCGAGATGGCGAGCGGCGCCACCTTCTCCAGCTGCCGGTAGCGGTTCACGTAGGCGTCGAGCTGGGCCGGGTCGGACGGAACCACCGCCAGGAGGGCGTGGTCCTTGGCCAGCCGCCCGCAAAAGCGATCTTCACGGCTTCCCTTGTCGCAGCCGCCGAGCAGCAGGGCCGCCGCGAGGGCGGCGACGGCGAGGCGGGGGCGCACGAAACCGCAGTCTCCCAGGCTGCGGACCCCCGCGGCGGGCATCCGCGCGCAGACGGCCCGGAGCGTGCCCGCACCGGTTCGGGCGAGGCGTGCCTCGTCAGCCGGTGGGCGGTGGACCGAGGGACCGGACGAGCCAGCGGGCGATGAGGTCGGCGCCCGGGCCCGCGAAGTGCAGTCCGTCCGGACGAAGGACGATGCCCTGGATCTTCGTGGCGCAGGTCGGACCGCTCGGGCAGACGAGGGCGCGGAGGTCGAGCACCGCCACGCCACCGACCTGCCGGGCCGACGACTGGTAGATCCGGTTCAGGCAGTCGGTCTCGCGGTCGGTTCGGGCGCGGAGGTCGGGGGTGATCGAGGCATGTCGGTTGTAGGGCACGACGGCGATCCACACCCGGGCCCCGCTGGCTTGGAGGGCACGCATGCTCCTCTCGAGCGAGGACTGGATCAACGTGTCGTAGATCGGATCGCACGGCTCCCGCCAGGTCCCGTCGAACTGACGGTCGAGCCCGGACGTGCCGAAGAGCATGAGCACGCCGTCCGAGCGTGTCGCCCTCACCCGCTTCGGCCACTGGGAGAGTGATTGGGAGCACGGGTCCCGGACCAGGCTGCCGTCGTAGAAGCGCATCTGGGGGTGGTCCGCTCCGCCCGGCGAGCAAGCCACCACCCCGTCGTCGACGACGGTCATCCAGGGTGGGGCCTGGTGCCGGAGCCCGCGCTGGAGCATGTAGGCCACCGAGTCGCCCACCACGAGGAGGCGACGGGGGGCAGGGAAGGTCACGGGGACGGTGGACGGCGCAGGCGTGGCGGCCGGTGCGGGGGCGGGCGTGGTCGGGGCTGCAGCTGGGGCGACGGTCGGAGGAACGGTGGCGGTGGTCGGCGCGGTCGACGAGGAGACGATCGACGGCGCGGTCATCGTTGCGGTGGCCGCCGTCGCCGGTTCAGGAGCGACCGTGGGGGGGAGCGTCGCGACGGGTGCCGGCGGACTCGTGGCGGTGACGCTGGCTTGCGCGGCCTGCGCCGCTAGTGCGGCCAGCGCCTCGTCGGCTCGCGCCGCGCTCACTTGCGGGACGGGCGGCCACGCCAGCACTGCCGCCACCACGCCAATCACGCACGCGCTGCCACCGAGCAGGCGCAGTGGCATGGGCCCCCATCGGAAGCGGTACGGCCGCTCGATGAGCACGTAGGAGATGGCGACGAGACCGGCCGTGATGAGCAGCCGCGCGCACAGCAGCTCCCAGCCGTGGACGTGAAGCTGCGCCGGGCCGAGGAGGCAGAAGACCGGCCAGTGCCACAGGTAGATGCCGTAGCTGACCTTCCCGACCAACACGAGAGGCCCCCACGCCAGGACCCGGTTCAACCCGCTCGACGTCGGCGCCGCGCTGCTGACCAGCACGACGCTGGCCGCGAGGGCGAGGAGCGGCAGGCCGCCCCGGTAGAGCCAGGCGCCCTGGGTGCCGACGAACCAGGCCACGACGATGGCCACCAAGGCGAGCGGGGCGACCCGATGGAGCCAGTGCCAAGCGAGCGGATGGACCTGGCGGCCGCGGGCCCAGAGGGCGATGGCTGCGGCGCAGCCGATGAGGATCGACGCGGCGCGGGTGTCCGTGCCGAGGTAGGCACGGGCGCCATCGGTGCCCGGCCGGAACAGCATGGCCTGGGCGATGATCGAAGCGGTGGTGGCGACGGCGACCACGGCGAGCAGCGCCCGGGCCGGACGGCGGGCCAGCCGCCACACGACGACCGCGACGACGGGCCACACCAGGTAGAACTGCTCCTCGATGGCCAGGCTCCAGGTGTGGTTCAGCGGCGCCGGCGTGCCGAAGGCCTGCCAGTACGAGCCCGGACCGTGGAGCTGCCACCAGTTGGCGATGTAGATGGCGGTGGCCACCACCGATCGCCGCAGACCGATGCCCGAAGCGGGGTCGGTCAGCCAAGGCGAGGTCACGATGACGACCGCGAGGACCACCCACAGCGCGGGAAGCAGCCGCCGGGCCCGCCGACCCCAGAACTCGCTGAAGCTGAAGCGGTCACGGGCGAGGTCGTCGAGGATGAGGCGGGTGATGAGGAAGCCGGAGACGGTGAAGAACAGGTCGACGCCCAAGTAGCCACCCCGGAGGTGGCCGGCGTGGAAGGCGACGACCGCGAGGACCGCCAGCCCGCGCAGACCGTCGAGCGACGGAACCCACGTGAGGCGCGGGGGGACCGGCGGTGGCGGTGGAAGCGTTGGCGAACTGGTAGTGGTCGTGGTCATCGCCATCTCGTGACTCACTGCGTTCCGACGAACGCCCCGCCCCCCTGGCCGGCGCAGAGATTAGCCACAACCAGGAGACTTGCACCAGGCGACCCCGTCCGGCGAGTTCGGCCCGCCGCTCCCATCCGCTTTGGTCGTACCGACCCTGTAGCAGCCCTCTGCTACGTTTCCCCCGGCTTCCCCCCGCCGCAGTGTGCCGGCCCGGTCCATCGGGTGCTGGCGTCCGGAAGGGGCCGCCGTTGTTGGCCATCATCCCCTCTGCCACCTTGCTCGGCGCCGAGGGGCGCCCGGTGTCTGTCGAGGTCCACGTGGCCAACGGCTTGCCGTCGTTCAACGTCGTCGGACTGCCCGACGAAGCGTGCCGTGAGTCGCGCGATCGTGTGCGGGCCGCCATCCTTTCGAGCGGCCTGGCCTGGCCCATGAAGCGGATCACCGTGAACCTTGCCCCGTCCGGCGTGCGCAAGACGGGTGCCGGGCTGGACCTGGCGATGGCCGTGGGCGTGCTCGTCGCATCGGAGGCGGTGAAGGCGGACGCCCTCACCGACCTCGCGTTCTTGGGCGAGCTCGGCCTCGACGGCTCCATCCGACGGGTCCCCGGCGTGGTGCCGCTGGTGGACGCGCTGGGCGACCGGATCGCGGTGGTGCCGCCCGGGTGCGGAGCGGAAGCCGCGCTGGTGGCCCGCCGAGAGGTGCGGCCGGTGCGCTCGTTGGTCGAGCTGCTGGCCGCCGTGGCCGGTGAGGAGCCGTGGCCGGAGCCGGCCGACGACGAGCCGGTCCCACCTCGTAGTCCGGAGCCAGATCTGGCCGAGGTGCGCGGGCACCTCACAGCCCGGCTCGCGGTCGAGGTGGCGGCCGCTGGGGGCCACCATCTCCTGCTCCTCGGCCCGCCCGGCGCCGGCAAGACCATGCTGGCCCAGCGGCTGCCCGGCCTGCTGCCCGCGCTCGACCGCGCCACCGCGCTCAGCACGACGATGATCCACTCGGCCGCCGGCCTGGCTCTGCCGGGCGGGCTGGTGCAACGTCCGCCACTGCGATCACCCCACCACACCGCTTCCCTCGTCGCCATGGTGGGCGGTGGGTCGGCCACCATGCGGCCCGGCGAGGTGTCGTTGGCCAACGGGAGTATGTGCTAATGTTCCCACAGGCTGCAAGCGGCAGTCGAGGTTCACCTGACCGACGGGAGCGGGAGGGACTGGCTGGACTACCTCGGCACGATCGCTCCGATCCTGGTCGCGCTACTGGTCGTCTGGATCGGCTACCTGTTCACCAGACGTCAAGCCGACAAGGAGTGGGAACGTCGGATGGCGGACGCGGAACGCGACTACCAACGACGACAGGCGGACGCAGAAAATGAACATCAGCGCCGCTTGGCTGATGACCAGCGCAAGTACGTGCTCGACCTTCGGCGTTCGGCGTACGCCGGCTTCGTCGAGACATTGTTCTTAGCCGTCGACTACCTCGTCACCGGTCCGATCTTCAGTGGCGGCGCGGCAGCGGCAGCGCACGCTCGGGAGCTGCTCGGAGCAGCGCGGTCGGCTCGCCTGCAAGCGTCAGTCGTCGCGAGTCCTGAGTTCGACCAGATCGCTCACGACGCAATTGACGAGCTCATAGACCTTGAATACGACATCGAGCCGCACAAGCTGAGGGCGTGGGTGAAGGCGACGCCATACGTGTTCGCCCGAAAGTGCGTCGACCAGGGTCGGCGGGAGCTGATCGGCGAATGAGTAGCGCCGCCATCTACTGCCGGATCTCCCGCGACCCGGGCCACGACGAGCTCGGCGTCCGTCGCCAGGAGAAGGACTGCCGGGAGCTCTGCGCCAAGCACAACCTCGACGTGCTCGAAGTGATCGTTGACGACGACCGCTCCGCGTACCGAGGCAAACGCCGCCTGGGCTACGAACAGCTCCGCCAGCTCCTCAAGGACGGCGCTATCAAGGTCGTGGTCGCTTGGCATCCGGACCGATTGACCCGGCACCCGCGTGAGCTCGAGGACCTCATCGACCTCCTCGAGGCATCGCACGCCACCGTCCGCACCGTCCAGGCTGGCGAGTACGACCTCGGTACACCATCGGGCCGGATGACGGCCCGCGTCGTCGGCGCCGTCGCCCGGCACGAGTCCGAGCACAAGAGTGAACGGCTCCGGCGCAAGCACGTCGAGCTCGCCGAGGCGGGGAAGGTGAGCGGCGGGGGAGATCGGCCCTTCGGCTACAACGCCGACCGCCGGACCATCAACCACCTCGAGGCCCGCGCCGTACGCACCATCGCCAAGCGAGCGCTCGCCGGCCAATCGACCCGGTCGCTCGCCGTGGGCCTCAACCGCCTGGGCATCCCGACCGCCGCAGGCAAACCGTGGACGACGATCGCCGTGCGCCGCGTCCTCCTGTCGCCCCGCATCGCCGGACTGCGGGCTCACCGGGGCGAGGTGGTCTCCAAGGCGGAGTGGCCAGCCATCATCACCGCCGAGCAACATCGGCGCCTGGTAGCGCTGCTCGCCGACCCCTCGCGGCGAGTGAACCGGGCACCCCGCTCCTATCTACTGACCGGGCTCGCCCGCTGCGGGCTCTGCGGCGCCAAGCTGGTCGCCCGGCCTCGCTCCGACAAGCGGCGCTGCTACGTCTGCGCCACCGGCCCCGGCAGCAGCGGCTGCGGTAGGATCCGGACCCTCGCCGATCCGATCGAGGAGCTCGTTGCCACGGCGGTTATCGCCCGGCTCGACTCGCCCGCCTTGGCGGCGGCGCTCACATCTAGCGATGAGGGCGACGACCTCGCTGCTGCGCTCGAGGCCGTAGATGCCCGCCTGGCCGAGCTCGGCGAGATGTGGGCCGCCGGCGAGATCGATCGGGTCGGTTGGAGCGCGGCCAGGAGGCGGCTGGAGGCCGAGCGGGGGAAGCTGGCTGGGGGGGATCAGCTACGGGAGCGCTGCGGCCGCCCTAGAGCCCTACAGCCGCCAACCCGGAGCCCTCAACGACGCCTGGCCCAGCCTCGACTCGGTCAACGCCGGGCGATCGTCGTCCCGGTCGTCGAGACCGTCACAGTTGGGCCCGCGGTCAGGGGGCGCAACGTCTTCGACCCGTCGCGGGTGTCGGTGGAATGGCGGGTCTAGACGTCGAGGCCGAGCACAAGCCGAGTGCGCTCGTAGTTGCGTGCGAGCTCGAGTCGCGGGATGAGCCGTGAGTTTCGGACCCTGTAGACGCCGGAACAGGGCCGGCCGTGTGATCGGCCCTGGCAGCGGATCGTCCACGAGAAGTCCTCGGTCACCCCACCGTCGAGCATGTCGTCGAGCATCGCGAGCGTGGTCGTCTGTTCCAGCGTCTGGAACCTCGCCCGTTGCTCCCGCCAGATCGGACCGTCCTCGTCCACGAGCTGCCATCGCCGGACGGTCCGGCCGCATTTGCCGCACTCGAGGACCACAGAGTAGAGCTCGGTTTGCGTTGACATCGCCATGCCCCGCATCGTAGCCTGGTTGTAACTACAGGGCTGTCGTTCTCGACGACAGCGCCGGTCGAGGGTGCCGGCTCAAAGCTCCTCCCACGCCCAGCCCCCATGAGGGTCGGGCCGGGGAGCCATGTCCAGATCCAGACCCACCCGCCTGAAGGCCCTGCTCGTTGAGCGCAGCCTTCGTCCCGCCGAAGTCGCCCCACTCGTTGGTGTCGCCGCCTCGACGTTCACTCAGGTCGTCGGCGGCTACGCCGTCCCCTGGCCGGCACTACGCAGGCGTGTGGCCGAGTTCTCTCGGCCTGTCCGAGGCCGAGGTCTTCCCGGAGTTCGCCGAGGCCCAAGTGCGCGACGCCTCGGCGCAGCTCCTCGCGGCCGTCGCTCGGCTCGTCGCAGAAGCGCCCACACCGACCATCACCGATCCGGCGACGCTGGCGCGGGTCGTGGCAGTGCTCGGCTCGGTTGCGGAGCACGAAACGAGGGCGTCGTGATCGCCCGCCGGTCGGGAGCTCCGCCCGGACGCGAGCGAGCCCCCGCCTTAGGAAGCGAGGGCCCGACTCAGGATTCTGGAGGCATGGTACCGCAGCCCTTTGCCGGGGACGTGGCGCTGTGACCGTCTACGGCGGCGGCCTAATCCCGCAACACGCCCGGCTCCTCGCCGCCTCGGCCATCGACGTCGGCGTGGCCCGGGAACGGGGTTACGTCACCGTGGACACCAAGACCCGGCTCGAGGGCCTCGGTTTCGGACAGGCCCAGAGGCGCGTCCCCGCGCTGATCATCCCGCTACACGGCGTTAACGGCGAGATCATGGGTCACCAGATCCGACCCGACGACCCGCGGATGTCGCCGGGCGAGCAGCCAAGTACGAGACGCCCACCGCGATGCACATGGCGCTCGACGTCCATCCCCGGATGCGGCGCCTGCTCGGCGACCCGAAGACGCCGCTCATCGTCACCGAAGGCGTCCGCAAGGCCGACGCCGCCGTGTCGGTGCTCGGCGTCCCTGCCGTGGCCCTGCTCGGCGTGTGGAACTGGCGTGGCACCAACCTGGACGGGGGGACCACCGCGCTCGCCGACTGGGAGTACGTCGCGCTCAAGGCGCGGATCGTGCTCATCGCGTTCGACTCCGACGTCATGCTCAAACCTGAGGTGCACGGCGCCCTCGGCCGCCTCGGCGGGCTCCTGAAGCATCGCGGCGCCGACGTCCGATTCGTGTACCTCCCCCACGGCGAAGCCGGCGCCAAGGTCGGGCTCGACGACTGGCTCGCCCAAGGCCACAACCTTGACGACCTCCTCGCACACGTGGACGCCGAGCTCCGCCGTCCCGACGGCCAACCACCGACCCAGCCGCCACGTCCCCTCGCCGCGAGACGGACCCTCGGCGACGTGGTACGAGTGTTCCGCCACCACCTCCACGACCCCGACGTTGAAGGGCTGTACGCGGTCCTGGCCGCCGTCGTCGGCAACCGTTGCGACGGCGACCCAGTCTGGCTCCTACTCGTCGCCCCGCCCTCCGCCGGCAAGACCGAGCTGGTGATGCCGCTCGGCGACCTGCCGGACGTGCGAGTCGCCGGCCGGCTCACCGTCGCCAGCTTGCTCTCCGGCACCTCGGCCAAGGAACGAGCCGCCGACGCCACCGGCGGACTCCTCTGCCAGATCGGCGAGCGGGGCATCCTCGTCAACAAGGACTTCGGGACCGTGCTGGCCATGCCCCGCGACCCGCGCTCCGAAGTGCTCCAAGCGCTGCGCGACATCTACGACGGGCACTACGACCGGCCGCTCGGAACCGACGGCGGACGCATCCTCGAATGGGATGGCCATTGCGGGTTCATCGCCGGCTGCACCTCCGCCATCGACTCCCACCACGCCGTGGTAGCCGCCCTCGGCGACCGATACGTCATGCTCCGCCTCCGGCTCACCGACGCCGACGCGCAAGCCATCCGCGCCCTCGAAGGCGTCGGCGACGAGGAAGTCATGCGACGAGAGCTCAGCCAAGCACTCGCCGGCATCCTCGACCACGCACCGACCGAGCTCCCCGCCCTGAGCGACGAGGACCGGCTACGGCTCGCCCGGCTCGCTGCCCTGGCCGTCCGCTGCCGGAGCATCGTCGAACGAGACGGCTACAGCCGCGACATCATCAGCGTCCCACCACCCGAGCAGCCGGCCCGCATCGCCAAGCAGCTCGGCAAGCTCCTAGCCGCCCTTCGGGCCATCGGATGCGGCGAACCCACCTCATGGTGCGTCGCCACCCGCTGCGCCCTCGACTCCATGCCGGCCGGGCGGCTCGCGGTGCTCCGCTACCTCGCCGGCACCGAGCTCGACGTCGACACCGGCACCATCGGCGAAGGCATCGGGCTACCCACCACCTCCGCCCGACGCCACCTCGAAGACCTCGAAGCCCACCGGGTGATCGAACGGGAACGCCAGGGCGAAGGCAAGGCCGACCGATGGCGGCTGGCGGGATGGACCCGAGAGAGGTGGCCGACCGTTCCCGAAATGTCAGAACCTATGGAGAGGACCTCTGTCTCACTGTCTGACAGGTCCAAAAGACCTATGACCAGTGAGAGTAACTTTTCGGGAACACCCCTCGACGACGAGCTCAGCCGTGAGGTGACCACGTGGTGAGCGTCCTCGATCTCATCACCGAGCTCGAGCGGCGCGGTGTCTACCTCGACGTTGTGGCCACCGACGACGGCGTCCGGCTACAGACCGACGCCCCGCCCGGCGCCGTAACACCAGAGCTGGCCGAGGGTGTGCGTACCCACCGCAACCCGCTGGTCGCCATCATCCTCGGCCGACGCACCGGCCACCTCCCCGCACCGTGCTCGAAGTGTGGCGAGATATCAATGGTCTCGACCACCACACCAGCAGGTCGCCCTCGCTCCACCTGGCCGCCGTGCCGGCTCACCCCTGGATGCGATGGGCGGCACCGTCCCCTCGCTGACCGCAAGCGGGCCGCATCGTGAGCGGGACCGGAGCGAGCGATGGTACTGACCGACGTGTTAGTCGCATTCTCCCTGGTAGAGGGCAGTTTCTTAGGAAACACCCCACCAGCAGAACGCCGCAGTTTTCGTGTCTCCCCCCGGGACAAATGCTCAGTCCGGACATCCCAGCCCGAACATCGAGAGGAGATCTCATGATCCCGACCACCTGCGCCCGCTGTGGCCGGCCGCTAGCGCCCCCCACCGGTCACGCCCGTCCCCGACGATGGTGCTCCGAAGCCTGCCGCAAGGCGGCGTGGCGCGCCGCTGGGGGTCAGGCCGCGGCGCGCCGAGTCGTGTCGTCGGTGCCGCCGCCGTCGAACGGCGACCGGGCCTCTTATCTGTGCCGGCAGCGGGACATGCTGTGGGATCTGCTCGACGATGCGCCGGTGGGGGCGGCTGCCGGTATCAGCCGGGAGCTGCGTCAGGTGCTGGCCGAGCTGGAAGTGCTCAACGCCGCCACGGCCGAGCCGCCCCAGCTTCGTTGACCACCTCGTGGAGCGCCGTCACGCGCGGCTGGCCGGTTTGCCGCCGCCTCCGTGCCCACCGGAGCTTGATTGTCACCACCTCGAGCCCGGAGGCCACCCATGATACCGGGCGACACTTCCCGCTCCGGAGGTCCCGGAACCACTGGTGTGGGCCTATTAGCCGTGGCCGCCCAATCCGTCTATCTCGCCAACGCAGTGCTGGTGGCCCCGCCGTTGGCTCCGGTGCTTCTCGAGGTGCTCGACCGGGCGCGACGAAGCGCTCGCAGCGACGGTTTGCGGCTGCCACCGGAGCTCGATCTGCTCGAACAGCAGTTACATCGTCTCGTCGGCGAGGTTGTCGACGTCGAGGAGCAGTCGACGACGTGGATTCCTACGACGGTGGCGGCGGCGCGGCTCAGGTTGAGTCGGGAACGCGTGGGGCAGATGATCCGCTCGGGTCTGCTGCCCGGTCGAAGGGTTGGCCGGGGGTGGGTCGTCGACGAGCAGGCGGTCGCCGATGAGGTCGCCGCCCGTGGGGAAGCGGAAACCGCCGGCTTCCGTCAAAACGCCGATATCGCATAGTGACGGCGTGAAGTACCTGACGATGCACGACACCACCGGCCACATGCTCGCCGAGACATTCTCGGGCGACGGCCCCCTCAGTGTCCGTGAGGCGGCGTGGCAGCTTGTCAGGCGAACGACCGAGTTCGGTACCAAGGCGTTGCGGATGAAGGCGGCCATCAACGACCAGGTTGGCTTCGGCACCAACCTGCGCCGGATGGTGCGCATCGATCTCGGCGGCGACCGCGTCGTCATCGTCGACACCTGCCCACAGTTCATGCACGACAAGTTGGGTGTGGCGAGGGCGGCGGTGGACCGGAAGCGGGCCCAGTCCGACACTCACCAGTCTGTGGCTACTGCTCGTAGTGGGCCGCCGTGGGGTGTCCGTGAGCGATTCCCCAAGGGCGGCTTCCGGTGGCACACCGTTCCGTCGGGGTCGCGGGCCGACGCTGAGAACCTGGCGGTCTCGCTCAAGCGTGACGGCCGTCAGGTGGAGGCGGCAGCGATGGGCGGGTCGCAGCACAGTGTCATCCGTATCCACCCGTTACGGTGATGAGGTTGCGATGAGACCTCACCCCGGAGTGTCGCCCACGCGGGCCGAGGTCGCCCACCATGAAAGCGGTCATGCCGTGAGCGCTCTCGTGCTCGGCCTCAACCTTGAGCGGGCGTCGATCGTGCCGGACGGCGCCCATCTCGGCCACGTGATCGTCGCCGTCCCCGAACATCGCGACCTGGACTACTTCGTTCGGCGGGCGACGATGACCTGGTGTGGTTTGCTGGCCGGGGAGCGACACTTCGGTGTCACGGTGGAAGACCTCGGCGACGATGACCACCGGCAGATCGCCGCCTATGGCGATCTGGCTGCGCTCGGCTTTGGCGAGGCGCCCGCCTTCGCGGAATGGACCCGGATGCGGGCGATGAATGTCCTCGCTGCCCACTGGCCGGCGGTGACCACGGTTGCGTTGGCCTTGCTCGAACACGACATCTTGACCGGCGACGAGATCCGCCGAATCGTAGCCGACGGCGAAGAGTCAATGCCCGTCGTCCCGATTCGTTCGCGTCGCCCCGAGTTGATGGCCGCAGCCCGCCTGGCGTCGGAGGCTCCACTATACCTACAGCGAAGGAGAAACAAGATGACCACCGACAGAAAGACCACGCAGGCCGCCGTTGACGCGGTGAAGATGGCCGCCGACGCCGCGAAGGGCTCAGTACGAGACCTACCTCAAGAGCGATGTCGTGTTCGTAGAACCCCGGCATCGTCGTCGGCCCCACGAAATCCTGAAACGTGCCCACCCTTTGAGCTCCGTCCATCCGCCTCGACTATCCCTTCCCAGCCCATGACACGGACCGACTCATGCGGCGGGCGAACCAGGTTCATAGGGGGCCGTGCCGACTGCTGATAGGTGGAGGTGTAGAGGGCGCGAAGGTTGCCGGACGAAGCACGAGAGGGCGACGCTCAAGCGCCGTCGAGATGGACTGCGGCCAGGCCCGTCTGCAACGAGGACCGCGCGTGGTGGTCGAGCCAGCGCTCTCGGCATGCTCCAACCGGATCCGCAAGCTTCCACGCTGCCTGCCGATCGATTCCACGCTGACAACGCGGCGTTGAGGACCACGCTTGCGCCGCGCGGTGTGGGGAGCCGGGCAGAGAGGGCGTAGGGCGAATGAGCAACCAGGGAACACCGTCGCCTTGGCCGCCTCCGCGGCCGGCGACGCCGTCAACGTCGACGCAGGCTCGACGCCGCGGCTGGCGAAACTGGTCGCGTCGTCGGCGTGTCGTCGTTGCTAGCGGGGCGGGTCTGGCGGTGCTGACCGCGATCGGGTTGGCGAACCAGCCCAGGAGCTCCACGGTGCACGCGGTCGGAACTGACGCCAGCGTCGCCGCGTCGACATCCACCGCGCCGACCGTCACCGTTGCGACCACCACGGCTCCCGCGACGCCGCCCCCAACGATCACCGCGACCACGACGGCGCCGCCGACTACCCGACCCGCGCCGGCGGCCACAGCATCGATCCCGGGCTCGTTGAGCGCGATTGCGATGCTGGCCAAGATCCCGGTCCGCAACGAGGTCGGCGCCGGCTACACCCGCGACGCGTTCGGCTACCCGGCCGACACCGACCACGACGGCTGTGACACCCGGGCCGAAGTCCTCACCCGCGACTCCGACCGCACTGACCGCTCACCGGTCGACATGCACGATCACCACCGGCCGATGGTTGTCGATCTACGACGGTGCGATCGTGACCGACGCGGCCAAGCTGCAGGTCGACCATGTCGTCGCCCTCAAGGAAGCCTGGGACTCCGGCGCCTACGCCTGGACGACGGCACGGCGGGACGCCTACGGCAACGACCTCACCGACCGACGCACATTGCGCGCCGTCACCACCGCCAGCAACGAAGCCAAGGGCGACAAGGACCCATCCAACTGGCTCCCCCTGTTCCCAGCCGACCAGTGCAGCTACGTCGGCGACGTCGTGGCCATCAAGGCCCGCTGGGGCCTAGCCATGGACCAGTCCGAATGGGGTCGCCTTCGCAACCTGCTCTCCGGCCCGTGCGCAGGATGGCAGATCGCACCATGGACCGTCGTGCCAGTCCCGATCCAGCCGCCCGTCGCCCCGACAGCGACACCGGCTCCGAAGGCCGCACCCCCGGCCACGCCAACACCAACGCCGGCACCCGCGGCGCTGGACCCCCGGTTCGGGACCTGCAAGGAAGCCAAGGCCAACGGCTACGGGCCGTACTACCAGGGCGTCGACCCGGAATACGACTGGTACCGAGACGCCGACCACGACGGCGTGGACTGCGAGTAGTGGTCATGACAAGCAAGTGGACGTGCTCTCCAGAAGTTGGGGATGAACGGAGTGCCATTGAACGCATTACGACGCGATGCTGCCGGCCGAAGGCGCGACCACGACCAGGGCGATGGTCTTCGTCATGGTTAGGAGGTGGCGATGCGAGCGATCCTGACGGACACGTCGCCTCCGGCGATACGTCGCATCGGCCGAACTCGAACAACACCTTCAGATTGACTCTTCCAAGCGTCCATGACGACAGCTTCCTGGACGGTCACGAACCGTCCGGATAAGGGAACCGGAGCAGCACGTTGGTCTGCTCCACCGTGTCGTCAGGGTGAGGCCGATGCGAGGACTGGACACAAGTCGCAGCGAAGACGCCAGTGCGAGTGTATGCCCATACAGCAACTGATGCGATTGCCTCGGCCGACCTCTTGACGACCGAGGAGCGTCGCGGGTTTCATCCAGTCCGCCGTGTCGGCGCCCTCGGTGGGGCGCTGGCGGCTGACCGGACTGAACCAGGACCGTCAGTCCGCTCGGACCTCCACGAGAGCCATGAGTCGCCCCCACTTCTCACGCTCTGATTCGTCCGTGTAAGAGGACCAAAGCGATGCAGGAGTGATGACGAGATCGAGCTTCGTGGTCAGGACGATGTCTCGGTTGTCGCGGCGCAAGGTGAGCGTCTCGTCCCCGTCGCGCGTCTTGTATGCGGTGCCCTGACCGATCCAGGTGAGCTCGCCGGACTCGGTCTCGGCGATGTAGCGGTCTAGGTCCGGGCGCCCTCTGACTTCCACGACCAGCCAGCCTACGACGCTCGAATCGACGCTGACTGAGTCGGCGGGCGCGCCGGCTCAGCTCGCACATCACAGCCGGGATCTCCCCCCACGCCGGCAGCAGACGCGCTGCAGTAGAGCGTCGAGCTCGGCACGTTCGGCGAGGAGCTGGTCGTGCTCCTCGAGCACCTGGCGGACCGTCTGCGCGTCGAGCGGCGCCATGGCGAGGGAGCGTATGAGGGTCTGCATGTCGTGACGCTGGAACCGGTCGGCCATGCGGCGAGATACGAACAGACGTCGGCGATCCATGCCGAAAAGGGCTCCGCCCAGTAGGTGATCCCGGGAAGTTCCGTCTGCAAGAGGTACGTTTCCTCCGTGCTGTCAACGGATGAAGCTGGAATGCGGCGGATCACCCTGGCCTTGATCCTGATCCTCACCGTCGGAGCGTTGGCCGGCGCAGGCCGCGCGGCCGCGGCGCCCACACCATCGACCGTGATCAGTGGTGTGTTGCGGGAAGCTGCGACGGGGGCGCCGATCCGGGGAGGCTGCGCGGCGGTGCTGGCGGTCGGCTCGAGCGGATCTCCGTCTTTCACCGGTATCCAAGGGGATGGTTCGTGGTCGATCGACCCTGGTACGCCCGGTGACTACAACGTCGCCTTCTATGCCACCGGGACCGGAAACTGCGCCGACCCCATCACCCCGTCCCCGGTGCCGTCCTGGTACCAGAACCAGCCGGTGGCCGGGAACAACCCGTCCAACATCACCGCACCGGCGGGCGCCCAAGCCGTCGCGGCGGGGACGACCGGCATCGTCGCCTGTCTGGGCGCCACCGCCCTGCCCACCGGCTGCGCCGAACCGATCACCAAGCTCTCCGGAACCGTGTACGCCGTCGGTCACGTCCCGGTGGCGTCGGCCTGCGTGTTCGTGATCCCGTCCTCTGGCAACGTCTCGGGATCGATCACCGATCCACAAGGCCAGTGGGCGGTGGCGGGGCTCCCAGTCGGCACCGGCTTCGTCGTCGGGGTCGTACCGCCGTTCAACGGACCCAACGGGCCCTGCACGACCACCAACGGTCCGCCCCCCAAACCGCCCGCCGGTGCGCTCCAACCAGTGTTCTACAAGGACATCTGGATCGATCTCGCCGCCCCCGCCCTGAGCACCGACACCTACACCTACGCCTTGACGCTGGGCGCGACCGCGATCACCCAATCCACGGCCAGGATCACGGTCTGCCTCAGCACCGCAGCCGGCAACGTCGTCCCCCGCCCGACCTGCGACCCGCCGGCACCCGCCACCACGACCACGATCCCACTACCGAACCCGGCCCCGGCCGCGACGATCCCAGCCACCGGATCCAACCCCGGTGCCCCCCTCGGGCTCGCTATCGCCGCGATCGCCTTGGGCCTCGCGGTCATCATCCTCAGCCGCCGACGGGCTCGGACTACCTAGCAAATCGGAACGACGGGGCGAGACGAGGCGTCCGAGGCGCGACGAAATCTTGTCGCAAGTCGTGAGGCTCGGACCCAAGACCCCTCCGGGCGGGAGCCGCTCGACCCCTCGAGTCCGGACCTCGGCATGAGTGTCCCACGATCTCCGTGCTCCCGCCGAAGAAACCCTTTCGCAGCGGCTGACGGTGGTTCGGGGGCGCGCAGTCCCGGCGAGCGGCACCGGGGACTGCCCGACCGCGTTGCGGCCGCACCCCAACCGGCTCGCAGCCTCCCACCGTTCACCGCCCGGAGCCGCCGTTGACCGCTCAGGGCGGCCTTAAGGCGCTTGCGCCCCGGGCCGTCCGGCGCGTGAATGAACAGCGAGGCCGCCAGTCCCTCAACTCGCCGCTCCGGCCAAGATTGTGCGAGGAGGCCCCCGTTGCTTCACGGCGAGGGGCTGGCGGCCACGTGGGGGCACGCGCAGCAGCCTCCAGCCGAAGGCTGAAGGCCCGAGGGCTGCTGCTGGTCACCGGGCGCCGACCCTACGAACAGGTGCCAAGCGGTGAAGCCTGCCCACCTCAGGCGGCTCTCATGAGGTAGGTGCGCACTCAAAGATGAGAGTTCGACCGCTACCGGTGGTGACCGTTATGGTGGGGACGGTCACCGGCACGTTCTCCTTTATGAAGAAGAACACGATGCCGATGAGAAAGAAGAAGAGACCGATCACCCCTAGGACGATGGCCCAGGTAGGTCTCCGCCGGATGAACGACTGGCGAGAGCCCAGGGTTATGCCGGCCACCTCATGTGCGGGGATGTGGTAGACGACGCTGCCCGATGTCCCGTAGACGGTGACGGTTCCGTTGGCATCTTGGACGAAGCGGCGTCCGACGTCGGGACCCTCGGGGCCGACCGAGGGTGCCAAGGGCACATCGGTCACGACGACCGAGCCCCAGCGATCGAGCCGACGAGCTGGTTCGGCCGGTCGCACGCTCGGCTGGGGCGGTCCGTTGGTCGTCATTGGCACGGTGGGAGGCGTTTCAACCCTGCGTCCTTCAGCGCTTCAGTGATCTCGCGCTACGAAGGCGAGCAATCCATCGACGCCACCAGCTCAGAGACGCGGGTTGCGCCGTACCTGCCCGGTCGATGATCCCCTGAACGAGCTCTTCGGGAACATCGTGGTAGGAAGCCTCGCCGGTAGTAGTGGTGGTAGGCACTTCGGACCAGTCCACCTCGTCGTGAGGGGTCACTGGTTAGTCCCGTCCTGGAAGTGGCACGAATCGACGGTACACCGGATCTGGGGTGTGGCTCCCAGGACCTTGACCGGGAAGCCGAACGCCGGGTTGCTGCCGGGTTGGAGGGTGGCTGAGAAGTCGACGTGGAGCACCGCCAGATGCGGCGGCACGCGACTCCACGCCCCACTGTTCTTGCCGCCCCCGTTGGTGGTGTTGAGCGGCCACGGTCCGCCACAGGTCGACGAACCCAGCCAGCACGTCATGGTCAGCAGCTTGCCGTGCCAGTCGGTGTAGAGGCACGGTCCGGCCCCCTCGAACGTCTTGCTGGTGCCGACCCAGCCCCGGGTGCTGATCGAAAGGTTGATCTCGTTCCAGAGCTCACAGCTGACGGTGGTCCCCTGGCTGGTGATGAGCGTGACGAGTAGCCGTTGCTTCATCACACGGTTCGGGCTGCCCGGCAGATGTACCGGCCCTGGCGGGGGTGGCGGCGCGCATGCCACCGCTACCAAGAGCAGCGCGAGCCGCGCCGAGTCGGCCGATGCGATGCATGTCTGTCCCCTCTTTCCGCCGGTGGGTGGGTCCCGCCTCGTTCCGCCTTCGATCCGCCGACAGCGGGACCCACGACCATCGTCACTTGTTGCCCTAAGACAATCAAGATGTCCTAAGACAACAGGTACCCTGAGTGGGTTGTCAAGAGGCAACTACGATCGCGGCATGGAGCTCGGCGACCCAGCGGAGCTGCTTGACAGCGCCGAGGTCGCTGACTTGCTCGGGCTCGCCTCCCGCAAGGTGGTCATGATCTACGCCAAGCGCTACCCGGACTTCCCAGCACCGGCCGTCAACAAGGCCCGCTGCACACTCTGGCGCCGCGGGGACATCGAAGCCTGGGCGAGCGCGACGGGACGGTCCTAGGTGCGGTGGAGACGCATAGATCTGAAGAACGATCTTGATCCCACGCTTGTGGAGAAGGCGGAGACCGCTGCTGCGAAGCACACGCGACCACCGGTGCCCAGCCTTCACTTCACTGAGAAGCGGGTCGAGTGGGTGGTCCTCTACGATCTCGCCCGGCTCGGCCAGATCACGCCAGAGGACCTACGGTGGATGCAACGGGATGACCTCCAGTACCTCGCGGGCATGAGTTACCCGCACCCCGACCTACTTGAGAGTCCCGAAGGCCGCGCCCAATTCTCCAAGCTTCTGGCAAACGCAGCTCGAGCCCAAGCCGTGCTTCAGCAGCGCTCAACGCGATGGACTGCCGCCATCGCCGCGATCGGAGGCGGCGTAGTCGGCGCACTCGCGACAGCACTCGCTGCACACCTCTGGCGCTAACTCACCTGCTGGCCTAGCTCGTTCATCACCGCCCGCAGCTCACCCCATGCCGGCTTCAGCCGTGCCAGGCATTGCCTCGAGCTCGGCGGCGTTCGGCGAGGAGCTCGTCGTGCTCCTCGAGCACCTGGCGGACCGTGTCGGTCGACAGCGGCGCCATCGCCAGGGAGCGGATGAGGGTCTGCATGTCCGTGACGCTGGAACCGGTCGGCCACACGGCGAGATACGAACAGACGTATTGCGTATGCGGTTGAGTCCAGTTGGTCCGGTTTGACCGCGGAGGGTGTTACTTGGCGGTGAGCTCGTGGTAGGGGTGGGGGTCGGTGTTGAGGGCTTGTTGGAGGAGGCGGTAGAAGAGCATTCCTCGGGCTCGGCTGGTTCGCCGGTTGAACCGGAAGGTGAACTCGTCGAGGTAGTAGTTGAGGTGATCGGCTGATTGCCCGTCGTGAAGCGTTCCGATGAGCCATCGCTTGAGCAGCGACGCCACTCGGTGCACGGCGGGGAGTAGTTCGTGGGCGGGGTCCTTGGCGGTGACCATCACGATCTTCTCGTGGGTGATCCCGAGCCGGGCCGGCAGGTTGTCGTAGCTGGGGTCGCCGTCGGTGTAGAGGATCGTGCCCGGCCTGATGTTGGCGTCGATGAAGTCGATGACCTCGGCTTTGCGCTGGCTGAGGTCGATGCATCCCACCCGTATCCGGCCCAGGCCCTGGGGAGGGCGCCGCTCGACCGCGATGAGGACCTCGGACTTGTTGGCGTATCGAGGTCCTGCTCGCGTGCCGCTGCGGCCCCCGGACGAAGGTGCTGTCCATCTCGACGCTGACGCCGTCGCCGCCGATCCGATCCCGGTCAGGTCGCACCATGGCTCGCCGCAGCTTGTGCATCCAGGTCCACGCCGTCGAGTACGAGCCGAACCCGAGGACCCGTTGCAGACCGAGAGCTGACACACCGTTCTTCTGCGCGCACACGAACCAGATCGCCGCGAACCAGGTGCGCAGCGGAAGCCGCGACCGGTGAAAGATCGTTCCCGCCGTGACCGAGGTCTGACGACCGCACGACTTGCACATGAACATCGCCCGGGCTGTCACCCACGCGTCCCTCGCTCCGCAGGCCGGACACACGAAACCATCCGGCCACCGCAGCCCGACCAGATAGGCCCGGCAGGCGTCATCGTCGCCGAACCACGCCTCGAACGCCTGCCACGTCCCCGGATAATCAACCCCAACCCTCGGACCGGACTCCTCCGACGCCACGCTCAGTGACCGTACTGGACTCAACCGCATACGCAATACAGACGTTCGGTCATGCAAGGGGGCCCCGTCGAGGCACGGACCCAAGACCCCTTCCGGATCGGGAGCCGCCCGATCCCCGCGATCCCTCGAGTCCGGACCTCGTCGTGAGTGTCCCACGATCTCCGTGCTCTCCACCGAGAAAGACCTTCAACCGTCACACACACGTCCGGCTGGGGGGAGGCGCCCGGGCCCGGCCGGCGCGTCAATGGACGCAGGCCGCCGGGCCCTCGGGCTCGCTACTTCCTATCGACGAATAACAGCGAGTCACCTCCTCAAAAGGGCGGGGCTGGCGGTCCTCGAGCCGAGGTAGGTCAGTCAGGACGCGTCCCGGTCCACGGACAGTGGATCGTGGTGCGGTAGGCGGCCTCCGGAGTGCGGTCGGGGGTGCGGTGTCCCCGGAATCGGCCCTCCAGTGTGGTTAGTAGATGCTACCGAACGGTGGTGTGCTCTTCCTCGACGAGCTGGGGGAGTTCCAGCCCACCGTGCTCGACGGGCTGCGGCAGCCCCTCGAGGAGGGCGTGGTACGGGTCAACCGGGCCCGGGCCGCGGTGGAGTTCGCCGCTCGCTTCCAGCTGGTGGCGGCCATGAACCCCTGCCCGTGTGGTGCCGCTGGCCAGCCGGGTGCGTGCCAGTGCGGGGAGGGGCTGCGGCTGAAGTACCTGCGGCGGGTCTCGAGTCCCTTGCTCGACCGGTTCGACCTCCGGCTGGAAGTGAGCCGGCCCGACGTCGACGAGCTGTTGGGGGCGCCCCACGGCGAACCGTCGGCCGTCGTGGCCGCTCGGGTCCGCCGGGCCCGGGAGGTGGTGGCGGCTCGCGGCTACGGGCTGAACGCCGACATCCCGGGCCACCTGCTCGACGAGCTGGCGCCGGTCACGAAAGCCGCACGGCTCCTCTTGAGACGGGAGCTGGAGCTGGGGCGGCTGAGCGGTCGGGGCCTGCACCGCGTCCGTCGCGTGGCTCGGACGCTCGCCGACTTGAACGAGCAGCCAGGCGACATCGACGAGCGCTGGGTCAGCACCGCCCTCAACCTGCGCATCGACCCCTTCGAGCCGGCGCGGCGGGCGGCGTGATGGACGCGCTACCGCTCCCGGAGGCCGCGTACGCGGCCGCACTGGCGGGGCTGGACCACATGACACCACGTCGGCTCGGGGTCCTGGTCCGCTCCCGATCCCCGCTCGAGCAGATCTGGCGGGCGTTGTCCCGCGGGACACCGGCCGACGTCGCCGTGCTGGCCCACTTCGCGGCCGACGACGAGCGAGTCGTGGGCGCCTGGCAACGCTCCGCTCGGGGCGCCGATGTGGAGGAGCTCTGGCGGCGTTGCGCCGGGCAGACCGTGGTGGTCCTCGGCCGGGCCGGTTATCCGGAGGGCCTGGCCGACGACCCGCTGCCGCCCGCGGTCCTGTTCGCTCGGGGGCGCCTCGACGTCCTCGCCCACCGAGCGGTGGCCATCGTCGGCACCCGCAACGCCACGGCGGCGGGGATGGAGGTCGCGGCTCGACTGGGGCACGACCTCGCCGCGGCCGGCATCAGCGTGGTCTCGGGGCTGGCGAAGGGCATCGATGGCGCGGCCCACCGGGGCGCACTCGCGGCCGAAGGTGGCGCGCCACCGATCGGGGTCGTGGCGTCCGGGCTCGACGTCGTCTACCCCCGCCAGCACCGGGTGCTCTGGGAGCAGGTCGCGTCCGCCGGCCTGCTGTGCGCCGAGGTACCCCCCGGTACGCCGCCAGCGGCGCAGCGCTTCCCATCGCGGAACCGGATCCTGGCCGCGCTGGCGGAGGTGGTCGTGGTGGTGGAGTCGCGGTGCAAGGGTGGCTCGATGCTCACCGTCGGCGAGGCCGGCCGCCGCGGCATCCCGGTCATGGCCGTCCCCGGCTCGGTCCGCAGCCCGGCCTCCGAGGGCACGAACCTGCTGCTGGTCGACGGCATCACCCCGGTCATCGAGGTGCTCGATGTGCTGGTCGCCTTGGGCCTGGAGGCGCGTCCGGCCCGCCGCCGCCGGCCCGATCGGCGGCCCGCGCCCGATGGCCCCGACCGTGCGCTCCTCGGGCTCCTCGGAACGGATGCCCTCACCCTCGACACCTTGGCGCGGCGCTCGAATCAAGCGGTCAGCGACGTTGCGCTGGCGCTCGGCCGCCTCGAGGGGGCCGGCTGGGTGATCCGCAGCGGCGCCTGGTTCGAGCGCGTCGGTGCCGGGGGTGAGTGATGCCTGGTCGCTACCGTCGTGCTGTGAGCTGGCGCCTGGACGAGTTCGCGCAGTCGCTGACGGGCGTGGCCGCGAACACGTCGGCGGCCTACCGGCGGGACGTGGCGGGGTTCGTGGAGTGGATCCGGCGGGCCGGTGTCGACGACCCCGCGGCCGTCGATCGGATCGCCTTGCGGCGCTACCTCGCCTTCTTGGGCACCCTTGGCTTCGCGTCGAGGAGCATCGCCCGCAAGGCGTCGTCCTTGCGTCGCTACTTCGCCTGGTTGGTGCACCTGGGAGCCATCCCCGCCGACCCCGCCCGCGCCCTCAGCGCACCAAAGGGAGCGGCGCGTCTGCCCCGCGTCCTCACCGGGCGCGAGCTCGACGTGCTCCTCGACCCGCCGCCCGCCGGCGGAGACCACGGCGACGACCGACAGGACGAGCCCGACGACCTGGCCTTCCGGCTTCGAGACGATGCGGTCCTGGAGGTGCTCTACGGGTGCGGCCTGCGGGTGGGGGAGCTGTGCGGTCTCGATCTCGGGAACGTGGCGCTGCGATCGCGGACCCTGTCGGTGTGGGGCAAGGGCGCCAAGCAGCGCCAGGTGCCCCTCGGTGAGCCGGCGCGAGATGCGCTGGCGTCTTGGCTCGGCCGCGGCCGCCCCCAGGTCGTGGCCGGGCGATCGCTCACCCCGGCCGACCAGTCCGCCGTCTTCTTCAACCACCGGCGCCGTCGGCTCACCCCACGAGACACCCGTCGGGTGCTGGATCGCCGGGCGCTGGCACCGACGCATCCTCACGCGCTGCGGCACAGCTACGCCACCCACCTGCTCGACGGGGGCGCCGACCTGCGCGTCGTGCAGGAGCTCCTCGGTCATGCCGACGTCGCCACCACGCAGATCTACACCCACGTCAGCAAGGAGCGGCTGAAACAGGTCTACGCCCGTACCCACCCCCGAGCCTGACTAGCGGCGGTCGAGGCGACCGCGCCCTCAGCGTCGCGGCCCTGCCGCCTCCGGTCGAAGCTCCCGGGAGGGTGCCCCATGTCCGCCTTCAACGCCGCCCGGCGCACCGCGCCCCTGGTCCGTCTCCTTGCCATCGCGGTGGTCGCGGCCGTGGTCGCGCTGCCGCCGGCCGACGCCGTGTCGTCGCTGCCCTGCCTGCGGCCGCCGGTCGTGGCCGCGATCGCCGATCCCTACCGCCCCCCGGCCTGCACGTGGTGCCCCGGCAACCGTGGCATCGAGTACGCGACGCGGGCGGGCACGGTCGTCCGGGCAGCCGGGGCCGGCACCGTGACCTTCGCCGGGAAGGTGGCAGGGACCTTGTGGGTGACGCTGGCCCATCCCGCAGGTGTGCTCACCAGCTACGGCCCGCTGGCCCAGATCGACGTGCGGCGAGAGGAGCGGGTGGCCGTCGGGCAACCGGTCGGTGCGGCAGCCGGGCGCCTGCACCTCGGCGTGCGCATCGACGGCTCCTACGTGGATCCGGCCCTGCTGCTGGGCGTCGCCCCCCATCTGGTGCCCCGCCTCGTCCGCCTGGATGGCCGCATCCCGCCTCCACCGCTCCTGCGTTGCCCGGCTGGTCCGGCGGCGAGCCCGTCGTCACCGGGCACGGGCTGGCGCCGAGCCGGCCTGTTGGCCTGGCTCACCGTCCCGTCCGCTAGCCTTGCTTCGCGCTCGGAATCGGTTCCCGAGTCCATCATGATGCGCCCGATCCTTCCTGCGGTCGCTCGCCGGTAGCCCGGCGGGTGCAGGACCGGGACGCCGGCAACCGCAGCAAAGGAGACCTCCCATGGCCGTCGTCACGATGCGGCAGCTGCTCGAAGCAGGGGTGCACTTCGGGCACCAGACCCGTCGGTGGAACCCGAAGATGCGTCGCTTCATCTTCGGCGAGCGTTCCGGCATCTACATCATCGACCTGCAGCAGACGCTGCCCCGGATCGAGACGTCGTACGCCTTCGTCCGCGATCTGGCCGCCAACGGGGGCACGATCCTCTTCATCGGCACCAAGAAGCAGGCCCAGGACCCGATCCAGGAGCAGGCCGAGCGCTCCAACATGCCGTACGTCAACCAGCGGTGGCTGGGCGGCATGCTGACCAACTTCGAGACCATCGCCAAGCGAGTCGCGAAGATGCAGGAGTACCAGCGCATGCGGGACACCGGCGAGTTCGTCGCCATGCCCAAGAAGGAGGCGCTCATCCTCGGTCGGGAGCTCGAGAAGCTGGAGCGCAACCTCTCCGGCATCCGCGCCATGGGCCGCCGCCCGGATGCGGTCTTCGTGCTGGACACGAAGAAGGAGCACCTGGCGGTGGCCGAGGCCAACAAGCTCGGAATCCCGGTCGTCGCGGTGGTGGATACCAACTGCGATCCCGATCTCGTGCAGTACGTGATCCCGGGCAACGACGATGCCATCCGGGCCAGCCACCTCATGTGCCGGGTCATCGCCGACGCGGTGATCGAGGGCCGCTACATCGCCAGCAAGCGCAGCCCGGCCGCCACCGCACCCGCGGCGCCCGCCGTGGCCGTCCGGTCGCCCGATGAGGAGGCCGCCTTCCAGGCCAACCAGGCCGACGCCCGGCGCCAGGCTGCGGCGGCGCAGGCCGAGCGCGAGGCCCGGCTCTCGACCCGTCGGACGGCGCCGGAGCCAGCCCAGGCCGCGAGCGAGGACGAGGGCGCGGCGCCCGAGATGGACGCGGCACCGCAGGCCGCGGACCCGGCGGCTGGAGCCCCGGCATCGGCTGCCGAACCGACACCTGCCGAAGCAGCGCCCGCCGGAGCGACTGAGACGGCGACGCCCGCCGACGCAGGTCAGACGGCGACACCCGCGCCTGCGCCGGCGGAGGCCGACGCGACCGCGACGGCTGCCGATGTTCCGGCGGCGGTCGAGCCGGTCGACGGCGTCACCGCCGAGCCGGTTGACGTCGCCACTGCCGAGCCGACTACCGAGGAGGGCTGAGCACGATGTCGTTCACGGCGAAGGACGTGCAGGCCCTGCGCCAGGCCACCGGGGCCGGGATGATGGACGCCAAGCGGGCCCTCGAGGCCAGCGACGGCGACATGGCCGCGGCCAGCCAGTGGCTGCGTGAAAAGGGCTTGGCCAGGGCGGCCGAGCGGGCCAGCCGCGAGAACACCCAGGGTGCGGTGGCAGTCTTCGTCGACGGATCGGTTGGCAGCATCGTGCAGCTCAAGTGCGAGACGGACTTCGTCGCATCGTCCGAGCGCTTCAAGAAGCTGGCGTCGGAGCTCGCGGCGCTGGTGGCGGTGAAGGGCGAGGAGGCCACGGCCGACCGGGCCCAGGAGGTCGAAGACCTCCGGCTGACGTTGAAGGAGCACATCGAGGTCGGCACGGTCGTCCGCTTCGAGGCGGGCGCGGAGAGCACGCTCGATTCCTACCTCCACATCCAGGGTGGGCGGGGCGTCAACGCCGTCCTAATCGAGGTGGCGGGAGGCTCGCCCCAGCTGGCTCATGACATCGCCGTCCACGTCGCGTTCGCCCGCCCGAAATACCTGAGCAAGGACGACGTGCCGGCGGATGCGGTGGCGCAGGAGCGGGCCACGCTCGAGACCATCACCCGCAACGAGGGCAAGCCCGAGCAGGCCATCGCGAAGATCGTGGAGGGTCGGCTCCAGGGCTTCTACAAGGAGATCTGCCTGCTCGAGCAGCCCTACGCCAAGGATGACAAGGTGAGCATCAGCCAGCTCCTGGACGGAGCGCGGATCGTCCGGTTCGCCCAGGTCGAGATCGGCTGAGACGTTGACCACCGGCGGCGCGCTCGGGCCGCGCTGGCGCCGCGTCGTCTTGAAGCTGTCCGGTGAGGCCCTGGCCGAGCCGAGTGGTTTCGGGCTGTCGCCTGCGGTGCTGGACCAGATCGCGTCCGAGGTGGTGGTGGTGCGCGCCGAGCTCGACGTCGACATCGCCATCGTGGTCGGCGGCGGCAACTTCTGGCGAGGCCACATGGGTGCCGGGCAGGGGATGGACGAGGCGCAGGCCGACTACATGGGCATGATCGCTACGGTCATGAACGCGCTCGCCCTCCAGGACGCGCTGGAGCGGGCCGAGCAGCCGACCCGGGTCATGACCGCGCTCGAGATGCCGAAGGTGGCCGAGCTGTACATCCGGCGCCGGGCCATCCGCCACCTCGAGAAGGGCCGAGTGGTGATCTTCGCCGGCGGTACAGGCAACCCCTTCTTCACCACCGACACCGCTGCCGCCCTCCGGGCGGCCGAGATCGAAGCCGACGCCATCTTGAAGGGCACCCACTCCGGCGTCGACGGCGTGTACACGGCGGATCCGAAACTGGACCCGACGGCCACCCGCTACGACAAGATCTCCTACATCGACGTCATCAACAAGGGCCTCAAGGTCATGGACGCGACCGCCATCACCTTCTGCATGGAGAAGTCCCTCCCCATCGTCGTGTTCGATCTCCTCACGCCCGGCAACATCCGGTCCCTGCTGGAAGGTCGCCACGTCGGTACTCTTGTCGCGTGATCGACGAGACCCTGCTCGACGCCATCGACAAGATGGAGAAGGCGGTCGAGCACGTCCAGGGGCAGTTCGCCACCGTTCGGACCGGCCGCGCCTCGCCGGCCCTGGTCGAGAAGCTGATGGTGGACTACTACGGCTCTGAGCTGCCCCTGCAACAGCTGGCCGGGTTCCAAGTCCCCGAGCCGCGCCTCCTCGTCGTCAAACCCCACGATCGCAACGCCATGGGTGCCATCGAGAAGGCCATCCGCGACAGCGACCTCGGGATCGCCCCGAGCAACGACGGCATCGTCATCCGGCTGAGCTTCCCTGCCCTGACCGAGGAGCGGCGCCGGGAGTACGTCAAGCTGGCCAAGCACTACGCCGAGGACGGGCGGGTGGCGGTGCGGAACATCCGCCGCGACGCCCGCAAGCACCTCGAGACGGCGGAGAAGTCTCACGAGATCTCCGCCGACGAGCTCGACCGGGCCGAGAAGGAGATGGAGAAGATCACCCACGAACACGTGGAGAAGGTCGACAAAGCGCTGGCCCGCAAGGAGCACGAGCTGCTCGAGGTGTGAGCAGAGGAGGCCGCAAATGGCAGACGAGCGCGACGACAGAGCGGAGGAGGGCGCGGTTCAGGCGTCCGACGACGACGCCGAACCGACCGAAGGGGTGCAGCTCGTGGGCGACGAGGGTCCGGCCCTGCGGTTCGGCCCCGACGACACCGGACCCCTCCCACACTGGACCGAACCCCCCACTGGCGAGGTGCCGAAGATCCTGTCGGACGAGGGGCACGAGGACGTCGACCCCTGGTCGAGCTTCTCCGGCCAGGCGCCGGTCTGGCGCGACGACCAGAGCGAGGACAACGATGGCGTGCTCGACCTCACCCCCCTCGCCGAGGACCTGCCGCCGGTCGAGCCGGGCGGCGGCCTCTTCGAGTCCGATGAGCTCCCGGCGGCGATCGAGGGCGGGCCGATCGCGGAGTCGACCGGTGCCGCGGCCGGCGCGGAGCAGACTCGAGTGACCCCCATCCGGACGCGCGGCGGTCCCAACCCGGGTCGGCCACGATCGGAGCCGGCCGCCATGGCGTCCCACAGCGCGTCGTCCAGTCGGGACCTTCCAATGGCCATCGCGGTGGGGTTCGGCCTGGCCGCCATCTTCATCCTGCTGTTGACCCTGGGCGAGAAGTACGTGGTCGGTCTCGTCGTCGTGCTGCTCGCCGTCGCGGCGGTCGAGTTCTACGACACCGTCCGTAGCAAGGGCTATCAGCCGGCGCAGTTCATCGGCCTGGCGGCCGTGATCGGCTTGCCGCTCGCCGCCTACTGGGTGGGTACCGAAGCGCAGAGCCTCATCCTGGTACTGGCCTTCATGGCCGCCGCGATATGGGGGATGGCGTCGGGCAGCATCGAGAGCGGCCCGCTCCCGAACGCCGCCATCACCATCCTGGGCGTCGTCTACATCGGCCTCCTCGGCTCGTACGCATCGCTGATCCTGCGACTGCCGAACGACTGGGGCAAGGGCGTGCTGTTCGCGGCCGTCGCCGGTGTCGTGATGAATGACGTGGGCGCGTTCTTCGTCGGTTCCAGTGCGGGGCGCACCCCCGTGGCGGCGTGGATCAGCCCGAAGAAGACCGTCGAGGGGCTGGTCGGAGGTGCCTTCCTCACCGTCATCGCCCTGGCGGTGGTGAAGGTGATGGGGGTCGATCCCTGGCAGCAGGGGGGCTGGGGCAAGCTGCTGCTCTTCGCCCTCGTGATCGTCATCGTGACGCCCATCGGCGACTTCACCGAGTCGATGTTCAAGCGCAATCTGGACGTCAAGGACTTCGGGACGCTGCTGCCCGGTCATGGTGGCATCCTCGACCGGTTCGACGGGATGCTCTTCGCGCTCCCGGCGGCGTACTACGCGGTGCTGATCATCGAGCCCTGGGTCAAGTAGCAGGGAGGCGAAACCGGCGCTGCCGCGTCGGCGGGCCGGGGAGCGGCCTGGGAGACTGTGGAGGTGAGTGCAGGCCGGCTGAGGGTCGCCGTCGCAGGGTCATCGGGCTCCATCGGCACGCAGACGCTCGACGTGGTGCGGGCCGAGCGTGATCGCTTCGAGGTGGTCGGGCTCGGCGTGGGATCGTCGACCGACGTCCTGATCGCTCAGGCGCTCGAGGTGCGGCCGAAGGTGGTGGCGGTGGCCGACCCGGCGAAGCGGGCCGAGGTCGCCGACGCCCTGCCCTTCGCCGAGGTCGTCGCTGACCTGAGTGAGCTGGCGGCCGACGCCGATGTGGTCGTGAACGGGGTGGTCGGCTTCGCCGGCCTCTCGGTCACGCTGGCCACCCTGGCCGCGGGAAAGCGCCTTGCCCTCGCCAACAAAGAGAGCCTCATCGCGGCCGGGCCGGTGGTGCAGCCGCTGCGGGCCACACCCGGGGCCGAGCTGATCCCGGTCGACTCCGAGCACTGCGCCGTCCACCAGTGCCTGCGCTCGTCCATCGTCCCCGGTCGCGAGCTCGACCGGATCGTCCTCACCGCCAGTGGCGGGCCGTTCCGGGGCCGGACCCGGGCCGAGCTGGCCACGGTGACCATCGACGATGCCCTCGCCCATCCGACCTGGCGCATGGGTCCGAAGATCACGGTGGACTCGTCGACCCTCATGAACAAGGGCCTCGAGGTGATCGAGGCCCACGAGCTGTTCGGCGCGGCGTACGACCGAATCGAGGTGGTCGTCCACCCGCAGTCGATCGTCCACTCGATGGTGGAGTTCACGGATGGAGCGACGATCGCCCAGCTCTCCCTGCCCGACATGCGCCTGCCCATCGGCTACGCGCTCGGCTACCCCGGCCGCATCGCCACGCCCTTCGGCCGGCTGGACTGGTCCGAGCTGCGACGGCTGGACTTCGAGCGGACCGATCGCGACACCTTCCGGTGCCTGAGCCTGGCTTACGACGCGGGCCGGCTCGGCGGCACGGCGCCGGCTTGGCTCAACGCCGCCAACGAGGTGGCGGTCGGCGCCTTCCTCGCTGGACGCATCCGGTGGCTGGCCATCCCCGACGTTTTGGAATCGGTCCTGGCCCGGCATGATGGGGCGATGGCCGACTCCGCCGATGCCGTGATCGACGCCGATCGCCGGGCCCGGATCGCGGCTGATGCCGTGCTGACGGAGCGGTCGGCATGACCATCGGCTCCCTCGTCAAGGGCGAGGCACCCGACGAACCCGGTCTGACCAGAGGGCAGTCGGTCGCGAGACTCGGCTTGGTCGTCGCCCTGATCGTCTTCGTGGGCCTCAGCGCGTCCTGGGGCATCGTCGCCTTCATCGTCGCCTTGCTGCTGTCCGTGGTGCTCCACGAGGGCGGCCACTACATGGCCGCGCGGACCGGGGGCATGCAGGTAACCGAGTACTTCGTCGGCTTCGGTCCCCGCATCTGGAGCACCCACAAGGGCGAGACCGAGTACGGGCTCAAGGCCCTCCCGCTCGGCGCTTACGTGAAGGTCCCGGGCATGAGCAACCTCGACGAGATCCCGCCCGAGGACGAGCCGCGGACGTACCGGGCCCAGTCCTACGGCCGCCGGATGCGCATGGTCTTCGCGGGCCCGGCGATGAACCTGCTGGTGGCCCTGGTCCTGTTCGTCGCCGTCTTCGCCTTCCACCCCGAGACCGTTCTCGGCCCGTCTCAGTGGCCGGTCATCCAAGCCCCGACCGCGTCCTCGCCGGCCGGGATCGCCGGGCTGCGGGAAGGCGATCAGGTGTTGCGCCTCGCCGGCGCCGACGTCAGCGACTTCGACACCTTCCGCAAGACCGTGCAGGCCCACCCAGGCCAGACCGTGCCACTCACGATCGAGCGTGCCGGCCAGACCATCAACCTGAATGTCACCCTCGGCGACGCCAACCCAACCACCCGAACGACCGGGATCGGCTACCTGGGTGTGGCCCCGCGGTTCGACGAGACGACGATCCACCGCAACCTGCTCACCGCCGTCCCCCGCTCGTTCGAGGAGTTCGGCAACGAGGTCGTCGGGACGGTGGAGGGCATCGGCCGGGTCTTCAGCCCCTCCGGCCTGAACCGGCTCTATCAGACCGTCACCGGCCAGCGTGCCGACGATCCGGCCCAGCGCCCGACGTCGATCGTCGGCATCGTGCAGGTCGGCGGGCGAGCCGCCGACACCGGCATCGCCTACTTCCTCTTCGTGCTCGCTGCGGTCAACCTGGCCCTCGGCCTGTTCAACCTGCTGCCGCTCCTGCCCTTGGACGGCGGGCACCTCGCCATCGCCACCTACGAGCGGGTGCGGTCGCGCAAGGGCAGGGTCTACCGAGTGGACATGAGCAAGGCCCTCCCGCTGTTCGCGGTGCCCCTGCTGCTGCTGTTCACCGTGGTGATCGGAGCCTTCTGGCTCGACATCACCGGGAGCTGACCGATGCCGGCCGAGAGGCGGAAGACTCGCCAGATCATGGTCGGGAAGGTACCCGTCGGCGGCGACGCCCCGATCAGCGTCCAGTCCATGACCATCACCAAGACGGCTGACGTCGAGGGGACGCTGCAGCAGGTCTACGCGCTCGCGGCCGCCGGCTGTGACATCGTCCGTTGCACCTGCAACGAGGCCGAGGCCGCCGAGGGCCTGGCCCAGATCGTGCCCCGGTCGCCGGTGCCGATCATCGCCGACATCCACCACCAGTACCGCATGGCCCTCGCCGCCCTCGAGGCCGGCGTCCAGGGGCTGCGCCTGAACCCGGGCAACATCCGCAACCCGGCCCACATCAAGGCCGTGGCCTCCGAAGCGCGCGACCGCGATGTCTCGATCCGCATCGGCGTCAACGGTGGTTCGCTCCACCCCGACCTCTACAAGAAGCACGGGGGGATCACGCCCGAGGCCATGGTCGAGTCGGCCCAGCAGGAGCTGGCCTTCTTCGACGAGGTCGGGTTCGATCTGGTCAAGATCTCGGTCAAGGCCTCGAGCGTGCCGCTCATGGTGGAGGCATATCGCCAGCTCTCGGCGGTCACCGACCATCCTCTGCACCTCGGCGTCACCGAGGCCGGGCCGCCTCCAGCCGGACTGGTGAAGGCCACGGCCGGGATCGCCACCCTGCTCCTCGAGGGCATCGGCGACACCATCCGCTACTCGCTCACCGCGGACCCGGTCGAGGAAGCCCGGGCCGGTCGCCAGCTGCTCGAGGCCCTCGGGCTGCGCGAGCGCAAGAACGTCGACCTGATCGCCTGCCCCAGCTGTGGGCGGGCCGAGGTGGACGTCATCGACGTCGCCAACCGGGCCATGGAGGCGTTCGGCGATCGGAAGCTGCCCCTGCAAGTGGCGGTGATGGGTTGCGTCGTCAACGGTCCTGGCGAAGCCCGCGAAGCCGACCTGGGCATTGCGGCCGGCAACAAGCGAGGACACCTCTTCGTGAAGGGTCGCAACGTCGCCGTGGTCCCGGAGGCGGACATGGTGGAGGCGCTGGTGGAGTGGGCCGAGTTCATCCACGAGCACGGCGTCGACGCCGCCATCGCCCGGGCCGACACCAGCATCGCCGAGCGGGAGGCGCAGCGCGACCGCTCGGTGCTCCTGGCCGAGCAGGGCGACGATGCCAACCACGCCCAGGAGCGCATCGTCGAGATCCGCAAGACCGTCGGCTCGCCCTGATTCGCTGATCGCGTTGCCCTTCGACCCGCACGACATCCCGCTCCTGGAGCTCGATCCGCAGCGGGAGGCCATGATCGAGCCGGCGCAGCGCTACCGCCGCCGGGGCGAGTCTCTCCGGGCGGTCATCTGCTTCTTCCGGGAGGTCACGAGGGCGCGTTCCCAGGGACTGCCGGTGATCGTCGAGGTCCCATCCGAGAACGGTCCGTTCCCGATCTTCGAGCTGCCGACCGAGCGAGGTGCGGTGTGGGTGTTCCACCCCCCGGTCGGCGCGGCCATGTCGGCCGCCGCGCTCGAGCTCCTCATCGCCAGCGGGGTGGATCGGGTGATCGCCTGCGGCGGCGCCGGCAGCCTCGACCCTGGCCAGGCCCTCGGTCACGTCGTCGTGCCCACCGCGGCCGTCCGCGACGAGGGCGCCTCGTACCACTACCTCCCGCCCTCGCGCACGGTCGATGCCTCGCCCGCCGCGGTGGCTGCCGTCGTCGCCGCGTGCGAAGCCGCCGGGGTCCCCTGTGCCACCGGACTGACCTGGACGACGGACGGGCTGTTCCGGGAGACGCCGGCCAAGGTGGCGGCCCGTCGCGCCGAGGGCTGCCTGACCGTCGAGATGGAGGCGTCGGCGCTGTTCGCGGTGGCGAAGTACCGGGGCATCACCATCGGGCAGATCCTGTACGCGGGCGACGACCTCTCGGGCGACGAGTGGGACCATCGGGGTTGGGACAAGGAGCGCTCGGCGCGCGAGCGCCTCTTCGACCTCGCCCTCGACGCAGTGTTGCGGCTGTAGCCCTGGGCAGGTCATGAGTGGGGCGCCGGTCGACGGGCGGCCCCGACTACCCTGCCAGGGCTATGGCGAAGGCGAGCGTGCTGACCCCCCAGGCCGACGACTTCCCGCGCTGGTACCAGGACGTGGTGGCCAAGGCCGTGCTCGCCGACAACGGGCCGGTGCGGGGCACGATGGTCATCCTCCCGTACGGCTACGCACTGTGGGAGCGGATGCAGGCCGAGGTCGACGACCGGATCAAGGCCGCCGGGGCCAAGAACTGCTACTTCCCGCTCTTCATCCCCGAGAGCTACCTGAAGCGCGAGGCCGAGCACGTCGAGGGCTTCAGCCCCGAGCTGGCGGTGGTGACGCACGCGGGCGGCAAGGAGCTGGACGAGCCCATCGTCGTCCGTCCCACCAGCGAGACGGTGATCGGCGAGTACATGGCCAAGTGGATCCAGTCGTACCGCGACCTCCCGCTGCTCTGGAACGCGTGGAACAACGTGGTCCGCTGGGAGCTGCGCCCGCGCCTTTTCCTGCGCACGAGCGAGTTCCTCTGGCAGGAGGGCCACACCGCCCATGCCAGCTACGAGGACGCCCGCCAGTACGCCGAGCGCATCCTCCACGAGGTCTACGCCGACTTCATGGTCGAGGTCCTCGCCATCCCGGTGGTGAAGGGGCGCAAGACGAGCCGGGAGCGCTTCCCGGGCGCCATCAACACCCTCACCTGCGAGGCGATGATGCGCGACGGCAAGGCGCTGCAGATGGGCACCAGCCATGAGCTGGGGCAGAACTTCGCCCGCGCCTTCGAGATCAATTACCTGGACGCGGCCGGCCAGCAGCAGTTGTGCTGGACCACCTCCTGGGGCGCGTCCACCCGGATGGTCGGTGGTCTGATCATGTGCCACGGCGACGACCGAGGCCTGCGGGTGCCGCCGCGGCTCGCCCCGACGCAGGTCGTCGTGCTGCTGGTCAAGGAGAGCCCGGAGGCCAGCGCGGCGGCGACCGCGCTCATCGCCGAGATGAAGCACCTGGGCGTGCGCGTCGAGCTCGACGACGGCGTGGACGTCAGCTTCGGCCGCCGGTCGGTCGACTGGGAGCTCAAGGGCGTACCCATCCGCCTGGAGGTCGGCCCGCGCGACGTGGACAGCGGCGTGGTGACCCTGGTTCGTCGCGACCTGGGCTCGAAGGAGACCGTCCCGCTGACCACCGCGGCCGCTGCGGCTGAGGGGCTGCTGACGGTCGTCCAAGCTGACATGCTGGCGGCCGCCACCAAGGAGCGCGACGAGCGCATCCAGACCGTGACCACGGTCGCCGAGGTTGCCGAGGCCGCGAACACCGGCTGGGCCCGGATCTCATGGGGGGCCCTGCGGGCCGAGGACGGCGAGGCGAGGCTTCGCGAGCAGGGCATCACGGTGCGCTGCCTGCAGCGCCCCGACGGCGCCGTCCCCGTCGACGAGGACGAGCCAGACATCGTCGCCTACCTGGGCCGGGCCTACTGACAGGGCGGTCGGACGGGGGTCGCGAGGGGCGGTCCGGCACGTCGTGTCCGCTACACTCAGTTGGTCCTAAGTCGTCTGTGGCGAAGGCGTGGGCGGTTTCCGTCCACGCCTTTTGTTTCGAAGGAGGTGAGTCTGATGAGCGTGGCGGATCGAGTCAGAGTCTTCGTCGCGCCCATCTGCTCGGACCTCGGGTTGGACATCTACGACGTCGAGCACACCGCGGGCCGGGTCCGGATCATGGTGGACACGCCCGGTGGTGTCGACCTCGACGCCCTGGCCGTCGCCACCCGCCTCATCTCCCGCGAGCTCGATCATCACGACCCCGTCCCGGGTCGCTACCAGCTCGAGGTGTCGAGTCCCGGTCTGGAGCGGCCGCTGCGCACCCCCGCCCACTACCGGCACGCGTTGGGCCAGACCGTCAGCATCCGCCTCCAGCCCGGCGCCGACGAGCCCCGGCGGGTCGCCGGCGTGGTCACCGCGGCCGACGACACCAGCGTGACGGTGGTGGTGGACGAGCCCGATGCCCACCCCCGCACGCTCCGCTACGCCGAGATCGAGCGGGCCCGCACCACATTCGCCTGGGGGCCTGCGCCCAGGCCGGCGAAGGGCGCCAAGGCGACGTCGCACCGCGCTGCCTCCGACGAACAGGAACCAGCTTCATGAGCAACATCGACATGGTCGAAGCGGTCCGCATGCTGGCGGCCGATCGCGGGATCCCGGTCGACACCCTGCTCCAGGTCCTCGCCGACGCCCTGCTCACCGCATACAAGCGCCGGCCGGATGCGGCCGACGAGGCGGAAGTGCAGATCGACGCCGAGACCATGGACATCCGCGTCTTCGCCTACGACATCGACGAGAACGGCAACCTGGTCAACGGGCGCGACGACACGCCGAACGACATGGGGCGCATCGCGGCCCAGACCTTCCGCCAGGTGCTGTCTCAGCGCATCCGCGAGGTCGAGCGCGACCGCAAGTTCGAGGAGTACGCCAACCGCGAGGGCGACATCGTCACCGGCATCGTCCAACAGCTCGACAACCGGTACACCCTGCTCGATCTGGGGAAGGTAGAAGCTCTGTTGCCCCAGGCCGAGCAGGTCCCGTTCGAGCGGCCCGAGGCTGGCGCTCGCCTGAAGGCGTACATCGTCGAGGTCCGGCGCACGCCGAAGGGCCCCCAGATCGTGGTGTCTCGCACCCACCCCGGCCTCATCAAGCGGCTGTTCGAGCTCGAGGTGCCCGAGATCGCCGACGGCATCGTCGAGATCAAGGCCTGTGCCCGCGAGCCCGGTCACCGCACGAAGATGGCCGTCTGGTCGAACGACCACAACGTCGACCCCGTCGGCGCCTGTGTGGGCGCCCGCGGGCGCGCGTCCGCATGGTCGTGAACGAGCTGCGGGGCGAGAAGATCGACATCGTCCCCTTCAGCGACGACCAGCCCGACTTCGTGGCCAAGGCGCTGTCGCCGGCCAAGGTGAAGGAGGTCCGCATCCACGAGGACACGGGTGTGGCCGAGGTCATCGTGCCGGACTTCCAGCTCTCGCTCGCCATCGGTCGGGAGGGCCAGAACGCCCGCTTGGCCGCACGGCTCACCGGTTGGCGGGTCGACATCAAGAGTGAGACCCAGCGGGCCGAGGAGGACGCGGGGATCTTCCGCACGGGCGAGCGCTACGAGCGTGAGGAAGGCGTCGAGTACGCCGAGGGCGAGTGGGTGCCGAATGCCCAGACGGGCGAGCTGGAGTGGCACGCCGCCGACGGCACGGTCATGAGCGCGCAGGAGTGGGAGACCAGCACGCAAGGTACGGCCGAGGTCGCGGAGGTCACCGAGGTCACGGAGGTGGAAGCCGGCCCTACCGACGCCAGCCCCGAGGAGGCTCCCCAGGCCACGGAGGAGGCGGCGGAGGCCGCGTTGGACGACGAAGCGACGGTGGAGGCTGTGCTGGAGGCGGAAGCCGACGCGCCGGTCGAGGCGGAGGCGGTCACCACCGGGGAGGGCAGCGACGGCTGAGGAGCGCCGAAGCCCGCGACGCACCTGCGTCGGTTGCCGTCGGGTGGCGCCACAAACCGAGCTGGTGCGGTTGGCAGCGGCACCCGGAGCAGGCATCCTGGTTAGTCGTACGGCTTCGGGCCGAGGTGCCTGGCTCTGTGCCGGGTCTCTCACGTGCCTGGAGCAGGCAGTGAAGCGCAGGGTGCTCGGCCGGGCGCTCCGGGCCGAAGTGGCACCGTCAGCACTGGCGGCGCTGAGGGACTCATTCGTGAGCTCCGAGCAGAACATGGAAGAATCGTCCTCCGCCGGGTTCTCGCCCGGCGCCCGACGGGCACAAGAGACGACCCAAGTGCCGACCCAGCGTCGACAGAAAGGCTGACCGCGTCCGTGGCGAAGAAAGTCCGAGTACACGAGCTCGCGAAAGAGCTCGGCCTCACCAACAAGGAGGCGTTGGACCTCTGCATCGCCCTTGGCATCGACGCGAAGTCGCACTCGTCGAGCATCGAGGACGCCCAAGGCGACCGCGTCCGTCGCCGGGCCCAGCGGGACGGGCTGGTCCGGGCCGTCCAGCCCGAGGAGCCGGCGCCGGCCAAGCGGGTGGCCAAGAAGGCACCCGCCAAGAAGGCGGCCGCGCGGGCCACCGACGACCTTGGCGAGGGCGGCGGTTCGGTCGCGGTCGTGGTCGAGGAGGCGCCCCGCCCGGTCGAGGTGGCCCCTGCGCTCGAGGTGGCGCCCGCTCCGGTCGAGGTGGAGCCCGCTCCGGTCGAGGTGGCGCCCCGGCCCATCGCGGTGCCGGCCGAGCCCGTCGTCGTGGTCCCACCCGAGCCGATCCGAACCGAGGAGCCCGCCCGGCCTGCCGCTGCCGCGGCTACGGCCCCGGTCACCAGCACCCCGGCCGATGTCGCGCTCTCGCCCACCGCTCCCGCGGCCGGCCCCGACACGGCTCCGGTGGCGGAGCGGGAGCGCGTCGTCGCCGACGTCCCCGTCGCCGAGCCGGCTCCGGCACCCGTTGCCCCCGCCGCCCGCGAACTCGTGGCCGAGAGCACGGCCGACCCGGAGCATCGGATCATCTCCAGCAGCCGGCAGGTCGAGGTCGAGCGCAACCTGGACACTCGGGCCGCGCCGGCTCCGGCGCCCGCACCGGCGGCCCGTCGCACCGCGGCGACGCCAACCAGCGGCACCGCCCGCCCCACCGCGCCGCCCGCTCGCCCGACCGCGCCGGCGCGCCCTGCTACCGCGCCTCCCGGTCGGTCGGTTCCCCCGCCTCCCGGGCGGCCGCTGTCCTCCTCCGGGAAGCCGATTCCCCCGCCCCCCGGTGGTCGCCTCGTCTCGCAGACGGGCCGGCCGATCCCGCCCCCGCCTGGTGGCCCCCGTCCCCCCGCGCCGCCCGCCGGCGGCCGCGGCGGCTTCGGTACCCGTCCCGGCGGCCCGGGAACACGGCCCGGCGCCCGCCCCGGTGGCCCGCCTGGTGGTCGGGTCGGCGGTCCTCCCAGCAGTGGTCGTCCCGGTGGCGCGCCTGGTGGTCGACCGAGCGGTCCCGGCGGTGGTGGTCCCAGCGGGCCGGGTGGCGGTCGTCCCGGTGGCCCCGGCGGCGGCGGTCCCGGCGGAGGCGGTCGTCGACCGCCCCAGCAGCGCCGGCGCAGCGGTCGGCGGCGCCGGAACCGTGAGGAGCTGCAGCCTCAGCAGCTGATGAGCTACTCGCCCAACAACGCACCCGTGCCCGAGGGCACGATCGTCGTCGAGCGGGGCTCCTCGGCGCAGGAGTTCGCGCCCAAGCTGAACCGCACGTCGGCCGACGTCGTGCGCTTCCTGCTCCAGCAGGGCGAGATGGTCACCGCCACCATGGCCCTCACCGACGAGCAGATGGAGCTCTTCGCCCTGGAGGTCGGGGCCGACATCCTGCTCGTCGATCCGGGCCAGCAGGAGGAGATGGAGCTCCAGGCCCTCTTCAACGACGACGACGACGACGATCCCGAGCTCCAGCAGCCGCGGGCGCCGGTCGTCACCGTGATGGGCCACGTCGACCACGGCAAGACCACGCTGCTCGACAAGATCCGGCACGCCAACGTCGTGGCCGGCGAGGCCGGCGGCATCACCCAGCACATCGGGGCCTACCAGGTCGACCGCGACGGCCAGCACATCACGTTCATCGACACGCCCGGCCACGCCGCCTTCACCAAGATGCGGGCGCGCGGCGCGCAGGTAACCGACATCGTCGTGCTCGTGGTGGCGGCCGACGACGGCGTGATGCCCCAGACCGTCGAGGCCATCGACCACGCCCGGGCCGCTGAGGTCCCGATCATCGTGGCCATCAACAAGATCGACAAGGACAACGCCGACCCCCAGCGTGTCCTCAACCAGCTGGCCGAGCAGGGTCTCGTGCCGGAGGCCTGGGGCGGCGACACGATCACGGTCGAGATGTCGGCGCAGCAGGACCTGGGCATCGACGACTTGCTGGACCAGTTGCTCGTGGTGTCCGAGCTCGAGGAGCTCACCGCCAACCCGACCGGGCGGGCCAAGGGCGTCGTGCTCGAGGCCAACCTCGACGTCGGTCGCGGTCCGGTCGCCACCGTCCTGGTCGACAAGGGCTCGCTGCAGCCTGGCGACCCGATCGTCGCTGGCGCGGCCTGGGGCAAGGTCCGGGCCCTGCTCGATGACCACGGTCAGCAGATCAAGGAGGCCGGCCCCTCCACGCCGGTCCAGGTGCTTGGGCTGTCGTCGGTGCCCAATGCCGGCGACGAGTTCCGGGCTGCCCCGGACGAGAAGACGGCGCGGACGGTGGCCGAGGCCCGCGAGCAGCGGGCCCGGGTGACCAACCAGCGAGCCGACGCCCGGGTCCAGAAGGGCGTGAAGCTCGAGGACATCTTCAGCCAGATCCAGAAGGGTGAGGTGGCCACGCTCAACCTCATCCTGAAGGCCGACGTCCAGGGCTCGCTGGAGGCGCTCACGGAGAGCCTGCGCAAGCTCGAGCGCGACGACGTTCGGCCGGTGTTCGTGCGCCGAGCGGTGGGTGCGATCACCGAGACCGACATCACGCTCGCCGCCACCACGAACGCCACGATCATCGGCTTCAACGTCCGGCCCGACCGCAAGGCCCGCGAGATGGCCGAGGTCGAGGGCGTCGAGATCCGGACCTACGAGATCATCTACCAGATCATCGAGGACATCGAGCGGGCCATGGTCGGTCTGCTGGCTCCGGAGTTCGAAGAGGTGGTCACCGGCGAGGCCGAGGTCCGGGAGATCTTCCGGGTGCCCCGCATCGGTGCCATCGCTGGCTGCCACGTTCGGTCGGGCGTCATCAGCCGAGGCTCGAAGGTCCGCTTCCTGCGCGACGGGGTCATCATCTGGAAGGGGACGATCACGTCGCTCCGGCGGTTCAAGGACGACGTGCGCGAGGTCCGGGAGGGCTTCGAGTGCGGCATCGGCCTGTCCGACTTCCAGGATCTCAAGCAGGGTGACCTGATCGAGACCTACGAGGAGCGGGAGATCGCCCGCAGCTAGGTCTTCGTCGCCGCTCTCCGCTGCGCTTCGATCGGCTCCTGCTCGCTTCGCTCGACAATGCGTCGGATGGTGTTGCGCTGTCGGGGCCAAGCCCCGCCAGCGGGTGGGGCAGCTAGGTCTTCGTCGCCGCTCTCCGCTGCGCTTCGATCGGCTCCTGCTCGCTTCGCTCGACAATGCGTCGAGCCAGCCGTGCTCTCCGCTGCGCTTCGATCGGCTCCTGCTCGCTTCGCTCGACAATGCGTCGAGCCAGCCGTGCTCTCCGCTGCGCTTCGATCGACTCCTGCTCGCTTCGCTCGACAATGCGTCGAGCCAGCCGTGCTCTCCGCTGCGCTTCGATCGGCTCCTGCTCGCTTCGCTCGACAATGCGTCGAGCCAGCCGTGCTCTCTGCTGCGCTCCGATCGGCCGACCAGCTCCGAGGGAGTCGGCGGAGAGCGCCGGAATCCGCAACGTGGGCCGACAGCTTTGGCGACGGCGCGATGACGGCCGCAGTCGTGGGCGCCCGATCGGTAGCCTGCTGAGTTCGTGTTCGTCCTGGCCTTCGAAATCGAGCTCCACATCGGTGCCTCTCAGTCGCTGAAGGACAAGCGCCAGGTGATCCGGTCGATCCTCGACGGCGCCCGCCGGCGGTACGGTGTGGCGGCGGCAGAGATCGGCTTCCAGGACCAATGGCAGCGGGCACAGCTCGGCTTCGCCGTGGTGGCGTCGAGCGCCAGACAGGCCACCGAGATCATCGACGATGTGGACCGCTTCGTGTGGTCTCGCCCAGAGCTCGACATCCTTTCGAGCGAGAGGAAGTGGTTGGAGTGACGAGAGCTGGCCGCCGCCCGCCCAGGCCCGCCGGCACCGGGAAGGGTCCGCGCACGGCCCGCCTCGGTGAGCTCCTCCGCGAGGTGCTGGCCGAGGAGCTCGAGCGCATCGACGACTCCCGGCTGGAGCTGGTCAGCATCACCAACGTGGAGGTCGATGCCGATCTGAACCGGGCCATCGTCTCGTACGACTCCCTGGCCGGCGAGACCGGCGACGCCGAGATCCTCGAGGCATTCAGCGCCCTGCGGGTGCGGCTCCAGGCCGCGGTCGGGCGCCAGATCTACGCCCGCAAGACCCCGATCCTGCAGTTCCGTCCCGACGAGGTGATCCGGGCGGCCGAGCGGATCGACCGGCTGCTGCGCGACGTCCAGACGCCCCCAGAGCCCGGAGGCGACGCTGGCCCGGCGTAGGCCGCCGCAGCTCCACGGCCTGCTCGTGGTGGACAAGCCGCCCGGGCTCACGAGCCATGACGTGGTGGCCGCGCTGCGCCGCCGCTTCGGCGAGCGGCGGATGGGCCACTCGGGCACGCTCGATCCCGGGGCTACAGGGGTGCTGCTGGTGGGCGTGGGGAAGGTCACCCGGGTGCTGCGGTTCCTCACCGACCTGCCGAAGACCTATACCGGCGAGGTCGTCCTCGGCGTCGAGACCTCGACCCTGGACGACGACGGCGACGTGATCGCTCGCCACGACATGGCCGGGGTGACGCTCGAGGCGGCCCGCACGGCCGTGGCCGAGCACCTCATCGGGCCGATCCTCCAGGTCCCGCCCATGGTGTCGGCCGTGCACGTGGACGGCCGCCGCCTGCACGAGCTGGCCCGGCAGGGGATCGACGTGGAACGGGAGGCCCGGCCGGTCGTCGTCTACCGATTCGATATCGATTCGGCGGACAAGGGTGTGCTGCGCATCTCGGTCCAGTGCTCGTCGGGGACCTACGTCCGATCGTTGGCCGCCGACCTAGGGCGCCTGCTCGGCGGGGGCGCGCATCTGCGCCACCTGCGCCGTACGGCGATCGGCTCGTTCTCCGAGCTCGATGCTCGCCCGGTTGACGACGCCGAGCTGCTGGCGCCATCCGAGGCCCTGCGCGACTACCCCCGGGTCACCGTCGACGACGCCGCGCTGGCCCGAATCGTCCATGGACGGCGGCTGCCTGCCTTCCCGGGCGAGGGTCCGTGGGCCGTACTCGGCCCAGACGGCGACCTGGTCGCGGTCTACGAGCAGCACGGCGACGAGGCCAAGCCCGCCGTGGTCCTCTCAGCCGGCTGAAGTGGGGGCCGTGGCCCGACGGGCCGCGGCCGCCAGGGCCCGGTGCAGGAAGATCAGTACGACGGACAGGACGAGCATCGAAGGGCCGATCACCCCGAGCCCGAGGTGCCCGGCCAGCAGCCCCACCGCGGTGGGCACCGCCGCCGCGGCTACCCCCGAGATAGCCACTTGGTAGCCGATGGCGTGGGCGGCGGCCTGCTCTCCGAGGCGGCCCGGGGTCAGGTGGACAAAGGTCGGAAAGACCGGCGCGGCGCCGAAGCCGAGCAGCACCAGCCCGGTGCCGCCGAGCGCCGGCGTCGGATCCCACCACAACAGGGCACTGCCGAGCACCATGCCGGCGATGCCGATGTCGATCAGCCGCTCGGGTTCGATGTCGGCTGCTGCAGCTACGGCAACCAGCCGGCCGGCCGTCAAGGCCAGGAAGAACGCTCCGACCCACAGCCCGGCTTGCGCCGCCGGCATGCCGCGGCCTTCGGTGAAGAGGGTGTAGCTCCACCGCGCCGCGGTGCCCTCCACCCCGACGTACACGAAGAACGTGACGAGGCTCAGTGCAGCCAGCCCCCGGCGCCCCGGCTCGAGCCGGGGCGAGGTGGGCGCGGTCCGCTCCGGCGCTGGAGCGGGGGCCGTCCACCTGCCGCGGGTGAGGATGTAGCCGATGGTGAGCGCTACGGCGTAGCCGGCCAGCACGCCGTAGGCAACCCGCCAGCTCCCGCCCACCTGGAGCACCACGGTGAGAACGACTGGCGCGGCGGTGGCGCCGAGACCGTACGCGGCGTGCAGGAGGTTCAGGCTCCGCAAGCTGCCGGTGGTGGCGGCATGGGCGTTGATCCCGGCGTCGAGCGTTCCGCTGCCCGCGCCGAGCGCCACGCTGAACAGCACGAGGCCGATCCACCAGGGGCTGAGGGTGTAGCCGGCGAAGCCGACAGCCGTGGCGGCGGCGGCCCACAGCAACAACCGGCCGGTGCCGATGCGGACCGAGATCGGGCCGCTCAACGCGCTGCCGCCCAGGTAGCCGACGGTCGATCCGGCGAGCAGCCAGCCCAGGCTCCCGAGCGACCGGTCGAACTCGGCCCGGATCGACGGCCAGGCCACACCGAGGGCGCCGTCGGGCAGGCCGATGGCGACGAAGCCGGCGACGCCCAGGGCGACGAGCACGAGGCGCGCTGAGCGGATGCGGCGGGTCGATGCGACGGCGACGGTCACAGGACATCCAGTCTGGTCGCGCCGGCCTCTGTTTCGGACGGCCGTCGGGTCGGCTCCTGCCTCGCGGGTCCGCCCCGGATCCGCCGGCCGATCCGGTACGGTCGGCCGGCTCGGTTGTGCATTCCGGCCCGAGGCCGGTTCTCAATCGTCACCACCCCCCGGGTAGCGTGCCCTGTGTGCAGGTCATCACCGACCTCAGCCGCCGGCCGTGGCCCGAGCAGCGCTCGGTGCTCACGATCGGCGCCTTCGACGGGGTGCACGTCGGACACCGCGCCGTCGTCGAACAGGTCAAGCAGCTCGCCGCCGCTCGTGGGGCCCGCAGCGTGCTGGTCACCTTCGACCGGCACCCCGCCGTCGTCGTTCGCCCGGAGTCGGCCCCCCGCCTCCTCACCGACCTGCCGACGAAGCTGGCGCTGCTGGCCGAAACCGGCCTCGACGCCACCGTCGTGTTGACCTTCGACGAGGCGCGGGCCCACGAGACGGCCCTCGACTTCGTCGAGGAGGTGCTCGTCTCGGCGCTGGCCGCCCGCATGGTGGTCGTCGGTGAGGACTTCCACTTCGGTCGTCACCGGGAGGGCAACGTGCCCATGCTGCGCCAGCTCGGTCAGCGGTTCGACTTCGAGGTGGAGCCCGTTGCCCTGGTGGACCGCCCCGATGGGGTGGACGAGCCCGTGAGCTCGACGGCCATCCGTCGCGCCCTCGCCGGCGGCGAGGTGGACGTGGCCTCCCGCCTTCTCGGGCACCCGTTCGAGGCCCGCGGGCCGGTGGTGAGGGGCGACATGCGGGGCCGGCTGCTCGGCTTCCCGACCGCCAACGTCGAGGTCCCGAACTCTATGTGCGTGCCGGCCGACGGCGTGTACGCCGGGTGGTACCTCCGGCCTGACGGCTTGGTGCACGCGTGCGCGATCAACCTCGGGCGCCGGCCGACGTTCTACGAGCACGCCGACCACTCCCTGCTCGAGGCCCACCTGCTCGACTTCTCCGATGACCTCTACGGCGAGCCGGCCCGCGTCCGCTTCCAGGCCTTCCTGCGGAGCGAGCGGAAGTTCGATGGCATCGACGCCCTGGTCACCCAGCTGAAGCACGACGTCGAGTCGACCCGCCGCATCCTGGGCGCTTGAGCGCACAGACCCTGCCCGTTTCTCGCGGCCGGACGCGACAGTTCTTGTCGCTTCCTGCCGCGAGAAGTCGACGAGCGGGCCGAGCAGGCCGGTGGGCCGAGCAGGCCGTTGGTTCGAGCGGGTCAGCGGGTCCAGTGGTCAGCGGGCCCAGTGGTCAGCGGGTCGGCCAGATCACCTTGCCGTCCGGCCCGTACACGCCGGCGATCAGCGACTGGTCGTAGCTGCCTTCGATCGAGGGCGGCGTGGCGAAGATGCCGACCTTGGCATAGGCGTCGACCTCGGTCTGCAGCCGAGCAGGGTCGATGAGGCCGACGGCTTCACCCTTCGGTGTGAACGACGTCACCAGCGCGGACTCGGTCCGCCAGCGGAAGAGCTCCCCCTCGGGCGACAAGAAGTTCGGGTTGCCGTGCGAGTTGATGAGGTCGACCGCGGTGTGCGCCGCGGCGTCGGGGTCGGCGATGGCGTCGGCCAAGCCCTTCATGGTGGCCCGCACGAAGTCCTGCGCCGCGGTGGGGTGCTCGGTGACGAAGGCCGGGTTGGTGTACAGCACGCCGAACGAGCCGGGGATCTGGTCCTTCGACGGGTCGAACAAGGTGACGGGGATGCCGGCTCGCTCGAGCTGGCCGGGCTCGTTCGACTTGTAGCCGGGGAAGCCGACGATGCCGGGCAGCTTGATGTGGACCGTGGGGTCGAAGCCCTCGATGCCGACGGTCTTGTAGTCGGTGCCCTCGGTGAGCCCGGCCTTGGCCAGCAGGGCCTTGATCGAGGGTGGGAGCTTCCCCTTGACGCCGATCGTCTTGCCCTCGAGCTCGGCGAGGGTGCTGGCTTGGCCCTGCTTGACGATCAAGGTGTCGATCGCCGTCTTCCCTTCGATGGCGACCACCACGAACTTGGCGTTGTTGCTGGCCGCGAAGTCGAGGACCTCGGTGTAGGAGCCCCCGCTGGCGAACTGGGCCTCGTTGGCCGCCACGAGCGGATAGTTGGCGGTCGAGAAGCTGGCCTTCAGCTCGACGTCCAGGCACATCTTGTCGAAGTAGCCCTTGTCCTTGGCCACGATGACGTCGACGATCGACGCCGAGGCGGCGAAGTCGAAGCCCGACAGGTAGGTGATCTTCCCCGCCGCCCTGTTGGCCGCGCAGCGGGCGGCCGAGATGCCGGCCGCGGTCACCGCGTCGTCGGCCGGCCCGGTGGTGGGCGTGGTGGCCGGGCCGGACGCCGCAGGCCCCGACGCCGCGGGCCCCGACGTCGAGGTGGTGTCACTCGAGGTGCTGCTCGCGCAGGACGCCAGGATCGGAGCCGCGAGCGTGGCGATGAGCAGGACGAGCAGAAACGAGCGCTGGCGCGCCATGGCGAACCTCCGGATGGTCGTTCGGTTGGTCTTTGCCAGCGCCCGGCGGGCCCCCGAGACCTTGCGAGAAGGTGGTCCCGGACCCTGTCTGCCGAGCGAGTGCAGGCTACCGGCCCCATCGGACGAGCGGGAATCGGGCTCGTCCGGTCCGGCTCGAGGAGGGGGCGGGCGTCGGCTCAGCGGACGGTGCGGGCGCTGCCGTGCCAGTGCAGCACCCGGCGCTCGAGCACGTTGAGGAGCACGATCGCGGCGCCGCCGAGGAACGCCACCGCGTAGATCGACGCCCACAGCTGCCGGGACTGGTTGAAGTCGATCGCTTCCTGGATGCGCCGACCGAGACCCTCGTCGACCAACGCATACCACTCGGCGAGCACGGCGCCGATGAGCGAGAGCCCGACACAGGTTCGGGTGGCCGCGAACAGGTAGGGCAGCGCGTACGGGAGGCGGATGCGTCGCACCACCTCCCAGGCCGGCGCGTCGACGGTGACCATCAGGTCGAGCGCGGCCGGGTCCGCCGACCGCAGTCCGGCCGTGACCCCGAAGAGCAGCGGCACGAGGCAGATCAGGCCGGTGATGAAGACGATGGGCTTGAGCCCCCGACCGAGCCAGAGCACGGCCGACGGGGCATAGGCGACGATCGGCGTCACCTGGATGAGGACGGCGACGGGCGTCGAGGCTTGTTCGAGGAAGCGCGAGCGGGCCATGAGGGCCCCCCACGCCATGGCGACCGCGAGCGCGAGGAGGTAGCCGAGGACGGCCTCCTTGGCCGTCACCAGCATGTTGCGCCAGTAGAAGCCGGGGTGGTGGGCGAGCTCGGACAGGATGGTCGATGGCCGCAGGAGCACGAACGTGCGGACGTCGAAGACCCGGACGAGGAGCTCCCAGACCCCGAAGAAAACCACCAGCCCGAGGATCGGGGCGGCGAGGCGGCCGAACCGCCTCACGTCGGCGCGCCCGAACGCAGGGCCCGGCGCAGGCGGGTCTCGAGGGTGAAGAAGGCAGTCGTCTCCTCTTGCTCGGGGTGGCGCGGTCGCGGGAGGGTGACCCGCTCGTCGGCCTCGATCCGCCCCGGCCGGCCGGTCATCACCACGACCCGGTCGGAGAGCACGACCGCCTCCGCGATCGAGTGGGTCACGAACACCACCGTGGCCGCGTGGTGCTCGCACAGGCGCAAGAGGAGGTAGCGCATGTCCGAGCGGGTGATCTCGTCGAGGGCGGCGAACGGCTCGTCCATCAGTAGGACCGGCGCGTCGAGGGCGAACGCGCGCACGAGGGCCACCCGCTGCTGCATGCCACCTGACAGCTCGTGCGGGTAGGCGTCGAGGAAGTCGCCCAGGCCGACCTCTCGTAACAGATCGTCGATGGAAGCGGGCGGCAAACCGGCTCCTCGGCCTCGGCCTCGCCCCGCCCACCGGCCGGCGTCGGTCAGGAGACGGGCATTGGCTCGGACGGTGCGCCAGGGGAGCAGGGTCGGCGTCTGGGGCACGAAGCCCAGCTGGCCGGAGATCTGGGCCTGCCGGGGCGGCCGGCCGTCGATGGTGACGGTTCCCCTGTCGGCCGCGGTCAGGCCGGCTACGAGGCGCAGGAGCGTGGTCTTGCCGCAGCCCGACGGTCCGATGAGGGTGACGAACTGGCTGGGCTCGACCGACAGGTCGACCTGCTCGAGGGCCGTGGTGGCGCCGAAGCGCTTGCTGGCGCTGCGGATCTCGACGCCCAGACCCGCGCTCACCGCCGGGCAAGTTACTGGCGCTACCACCTGGTATTCTGGTTGCGTCCGCTCCGGCGGCGCCTGGTGCATCACCAGAGGCGCCTGCGGGGGCGCGACGCATCCCGGGTCCACCGGTGGTGCGACCTTTCCCCGCGACGGGGAACGGCAACGAAGGAACCATCTCACATGCCAGACAAGCAGGCCACGATCACAGGCAATCGCCTGCACGAGACCGACACGGGTTCGCCCGAGGTACAGATCGCACTGCTGACGGACCGGATCAACCTGCTCACCGAGCACTTGAAGGTCCACAAGAAGGACCACCACTCCCGCCGTGGGTTGCTCATGCTCGTCGGACGCCGACGTCGCATGCTGGACTACGTGCGGGACACGGACGTCGAGCGCTACCGGGCGGTCATCGCCAAGCTCGGCCTCCGCCGCTGACGAGCGGTTCCTCTTCTGGAGGGCCGCTCGTTCCGCATCCAACCGAGTAACCAGCGCCAAGAGGCGCTGCCCGACAACACAGCAGCGCCATGGGGCGCTGCCAGACAACCCAGCCGGCGCCGCGAGGCGCTATGGAGCGGCTCGGTCGGTTGTCAGTCGCCGATCCCCCGAACGTCGGGAGGTTGCCGACTGGGAACTGACCCGCCGCTCCCGATCGGTCGCCGCAGGATGGACCTGGGCGGCCGGAAAGGAACCCAACATGGCTGACGCCATCCGGGTCAGCGGGCCGGTCTCCGGCACCGACAAGACCCTCACCTTCGAGACCGGCAAGCTGGCCCTGCAGTCGCAGGGCGCGGTCTTGGTCTCGATCGGCAAGAGCATCGTCCTCGCCACGGCCAACGCTGCCCCCGGCGTGCGTGAAGGCATGGACTTCTTCCCCCTCACCGTCGACGTCGAGGAGCGGGCCTACGCGGCCGGCAAGATCCCCGGCTCGTTCTTCCGCCGGGAGGGGCGCCCTACCGAGGACGCCATCCTCACCTGTCGGCTCACCGACCGTCCGCTGCGGCCGTCGTTCGCCAAGGGTTTCCGCAACGAGACCCAGATCGTGATCACGGTCATCGGTGCGGATCAGCACAACCCCCACGACCTCATCTCCATCAATGGCGCATCGGCCGCGCTCATGATCAGTGGCATCCCGTTCGAAGGGCCGATCGGTGCGGTGCGCATCGCCTACGGGCAGGACGGGACGTGGATCCCTCACCCGACCTACGAGGAGGGTGACAACAGCACCTTCGAGCTCGTGGTGGCCGGGCGCGAGCTCGACAACGGCGACGTGGCCGTCATGATGGTCGAAGCCGGTGGCAGCGAGAAGGCGTTCACCTACTTCGAGGCCGGCGCGCCGAAGGTCACCGAGGACGTCGTGGCCGACGGGCTCGAGGCGGCGAAGGTCTGGATCAAGGAGTCCATCGCCCTCCAGCGTGAGCTGGTGACCAAGGTGGTCGAGCGCGACGGCCCGATCGAGACCATGTCCTTCACGCCCGTCCTCGACTACGGCGACGACGTGTTCGCGGCCGTCGAGAAGGTGGCCACCACCAAGCTGGCCCCGGCCCTCACCATCTCCGGCAAGGCCGAGCGCAACGCCGCCACCGATGCGGTGAAGGACGCGGTCGTGGCCGAGCTGGCCGGGAGCTCGGATGCGCCGGGCCCCTTTGCCGGCCGTGAGAAGGAGATCAAGGAGGCCGTCCGCTCGCTGACCAAGAAGCTGGTCCGCAAGCGGATCGTCGAGGACGGCGTGCGCATCGACGGCCGCGGCGTCACCGACCTGCGGCCGGTCTCGGCCGAGGTGGGCGTGCTCCCCACCGCCCACGGCTCCGGGCTGTTCCAGCGCGGTGAGACCCAGGTCCTCAACGTGTGCACGCTGGCCATGCCCCGCATGAACCAGCTGATGGACACCCTCTCGCCCGAGACGACCAAGCGCTACATGCACCACTACAACATGGCGCCCTGGGCCAACGGCGAAGTCGGCCGGGTGGGCTCGCCCAAGCGCCGTGAGATCGGTCACGGTGCGCTGGCCGCCCGGGCCGTCCTGCCGGTCGTGCCCAGCCCGGAGGAGTTCGCCTACTCCCTGCGGCTGGTGTCCGAGGTGCTGTCGTCGAATGGCTCGACGTCGATGGCGTCGGTCTGCGCCTCGTCCCTCTCGTTGATGGACGCCGGTGTGCCGACCAAGGCGGCCGTCGCGGGCATCGCCATGGGCCTCATCTACGAGGAGGGGAAGTACACGACGCTCACCGACATCCTCGGGGCCGAGGACGCCTACGGCGACATGGACTTCAAGGTGGCGGGCACGACCGATGTGGTCACGGCCCTCCAGCTCGACACCAAGATCGCCGGCATCCCGTCCGACGTGCTCAAGGCCGCGCTGGCCCAAGCCAAGGACGCCCGGCTGCAGATCCTGGACGTGATGAACGCCGTGATCAGCGAGCCCCGCCCGGAGGTGGGCGAGACGGCGCCCAAGATCTCGTCGTTCCAGATCCCCCTCGACCGCATCGGCGAGGTCATCGGCCCGAAGGGCAAGGTGATCAACACCATCCAGCAGGAGACCGGCGCCGACATCGCCGTCGACGACGACGGAACGGTCGGAACGGTCACCATCGGCTCGCCCGACGGCCGCAAGGTCGAGGCGGCCCGCGAGCGGATCATGCTGATCATCGATCCGCCCACCGCCAACGTGGGCGAGATCTACACCGGCAAGGTCGTGAACATCACCAAGTTCGGTGCGTTCGTGAACATCCTCCCGGGCCGCGACGGCCTGGTCCACATCTCCAAGCTCGGCCGCGGCAAGCGGATCAACCGGGTGGAGGACGTGGTCGACCTCGGCGACGAGATCGTGGTGCGGGTGGACGACATCGACGACCGCGGCAAGGTCAGCCTGACCCCGGTCGGGGAAGACGGGGCCGACGAGCCCTCGGACGACGCCGCTGGTGATGGCCGTCCGGCCCGCTCCGGCGAACGGCCCAGCTCCGCCGGCACACCCCAGGTGAGCTTCGAGGACGTCTTCGAGGCCGAGGCCCGCGAGGTCTTCGGTGACCTCGGGCCCGAGCCCGCCAGCGCGGCGGCGTCCCCGTCGTCGGGCGACGGCAACCGTCGAGATCCTGGCCGCCGCGGCGACACCGGCGACCGCCGGACCCGCCGACACCGCTGAGCCACACCTAGCGTGCCTCGCGCTCGAGCGGCCGTTCGCAAGCAGCCGGAGACCCAGATCACGCAGCTCCCCTCGGGGTTGCGGGTGGTCACCGAGCGCGTGCCGGGCGCGCTCTCGGTGACCACCGGCGTCTGGGTGGGGGTCGGGGCCCGAGATGAGCCCGACCACCTCGCCGGCGTCTCCCACTTTCTCGAGCACCTGCTGTTCAAGGGCACCCACGAGCGGGGTGCACGCGAGCTGGCGGCCGCCATCGACCGAGTCGGTGGCGACATGAACGCGTTCACCGCCAAGGAGTACACCGCCTACTACTGCCGTGTCCCGGCTGCCCGCATGGCCCTAGGAGTAGAGATCCTCGGCGACGTCCTCACCCGGCCCGCGCTGCGCGACGGCGACGTGGAGAACGAGCGCCAGGTCATCCTCGAAGAGCTGGCCATGGACGACGACATGCCCGAGGACGTGGTCCACCGCCTCCTCGCGGAGACGCTGTTCCCCGAGCATCCGCTCGGGCGGGAGACGGCAGGCACGCCCGCGAGGGTCGAGGCGATCACGCCCGACGACGTGCGGGCCTTCTTCGAGCACTGGTACCGCCCGTCGACGATGGTCGTCGCCGCAGCCGGCCCCATCGACCACGACCTCGTGGTGGCCGAGGTCGAGCGCCGCTTCGCCGGCACGGCGGGCGGACCCGTGCCGCGACGGGAGCCACCCACCCTCCCGCCGCAGGGGCTCTCGGTCGATCGTCGACGCACTGAGCAGGCCCAGCTGGCGCTCGGGTACCGCGCCGTCGCCCGCAACGACGACGACCGCGAGGCACTCGACGTGGTCAACCACGTGCTCGGCGGCGGCCTGTCGAGCCGGCTGTTCGAGGAGATTCGGGAGCGGCGAGGGTTGGCCTACTCGGTCGGTTCAGGGACGTCGGCCTACGCCGAGGCCGGGAGCCTCACGGTCTACGCCGGCACCAACCCGGCCCAGGTCGGCGAGGTGCTGGCGTTGGTGGACCTCGAGCTGGGCAAGCTCCTGGCCGACAGCATCACGGCCGAGGAGCTGTCGGTCGCGGTCGGCTACCTCACCGGCTCGTACCTCCTCAGCCTGGAGGACACGGGGAGCCGGATGGCCCGCCTCGGCGCCCTCCTGACCACCACTGGCCACATCCGAGCGGTCGACGAGCAGCTGGCGCGCTGGCGGGCCGTCACCCACGACGACGTCGCCCGGGTGGCCCGGCGCGTGCTCGACCAGCCCCGAGCGATGGCCGTGGTCGGGCCGGTCACGGAGGCCGTGGTGCGGGGCCGCAAGAGCCGGCGCCGGTCCGCCTGAGGAGCGGCTCGTGCGACGGGGCGTAGCATGCACGCCATGCTCGGAGAACAGCCCCGCTGGCGAGGTGTGAACCACCTGGCCCTGGTCACCAACGACATGGACGCCACCGTGCGCTTCTACCACGGCGTGCTCGGCGCCCGGCTGGTAGCCACGATCGGCACCAGCAGCTTCCGCCACTACTTCTTCGAGGTGGGTGAGGGCAACACGGTCGCCTTCTTCGAGTACCGCGACCAGTCGATCCCGCACTTCGCCAAGCCCGCCGGCGTGCCTGATCCGCGTGCTTCGCAGTTCGACCACCTGTCGCTCAACCTGGCCGACGAGCGCGCCCTCGAGTCGTTGCGGGCCCGCCTGAAGGAGCACGACTGCGAGGTCACCCACGTTGTCGACCACGGGTTCGTGCGCTCCATCTACTTCACCGATCCCAACGGGATCGCGCTGGAGGCGTCGTGGTGGGTGAGCGATCCCACCGGGCGCGACACCGACTACGGCGATCGCGACCTCTTCGCCGACGCCACGCCGGTGCCTGCCGTTGAGGAGCTCGTGGCCTCAGGCGCGCTGGCCTCGACGCCCGCGACCCGCCTGGTCCAGGAGGCCACCGACATCCCCGACCCCGCCTGAGCGAGCCCCCGGGCGAGCTCCACCATCGCTTCTCGCGGCATGGGGCGACGAATGGTGACGCTTTCCGCCGCGAGAACGTTCCCGATCGCAGCCGCTCGCGGGGCGGCGCGTCCGCTACGCCGCGCCGGACACGACCAGCAGGAAGGTGAGCAGGCGGGCTTCGTCGCGCCAGATGTCGTAGCGGCCCGAGGGTCCGCTGTGCCCGGCGCCCATCTCGGTTCGCAGCAGGAGGGGCCCGCGTGCGGTGGCCGTGGCCCGGAGCTTGGCCACCCACTTGGCCGGCTCGTGGTACATCACCCGCGGGTCGTTCAAGCCGGCCGTGAGGTAGAGGGCGGGATAGGGCGCGTCCGTCCGCACGTTGTCGTAGGGCGAGTAGCTCAGCATGTAGCTCGCATAGGGCTCGGCGCGAGGGTCACCCCATTCGTCCCACTCGGTCACCGTCAGTGGGATCGAAGGATCGCTCATGGTGGTGACGACGTCGACGAACGGCACGTTGGCGACGGCCCCCGCGAACAGGTCCGGGCGGAGCGTGACGCAGGCTCCGACCACCAGGCCGCCGGCGCTGCCGCCCCGCAGCGTCACTCGGTCGGGGGCGCCATACCGTTCGGCGACGAGGTGCTCGGCGCAGGCGTTGACGTCGGTGAAGGTGTTGCGCTTGTGCAGCAGCTTGCCGTCGAGGTACCAGCGCCGGCCGAGCTCGCCGCCACCTCGCGGATGGGCCAGCCCCCACACCGCGCCCCGATCGAGGAGCGAGAGCCGAGAGATCGAGAACCAGACCGGGCGCGAGAACTCGTAGGCACCGTAGGCATAGATCGAGATCGGAGCGCTGGCGTCGCGAGGCGTGTCGCGTCGCCAGACGACGTCGATCGGGACGCGAGAGCCGTCGGGGGCCGGCGCCCATTCGCGGGCCGACTCGTAGTCGGCCGGGTCGTAGCCACCGAGCACCGGTGTGCGCTTGAGCAGTCGCCGCTCGCCACTCGCGACAGCTTCCTCGAACACGGTGGGTGGGGTGACGAGCGACTCGTAGTGGAAGCGGACGCTGTCGGTCTCGTACTCGGGGTTGGCGCCGAGCTCGGCCGAGTAGACCGGCTCGTCGAAGGCCAGCATGCGCTCGGACCCGTCGACCTGCACGAGGCGGATCTGCTCGCGGCCATCGGCCCACTGGTGGACGACCAGGTGGCCGGCGAAGGGCTCGATCTGTGTGATCCGGCGGCCTTCGACAGCGGGGATGAGATCGGTCCACCGCTCGATCCCGGGCTCGTCGAGGGGCGCGGTGACGACCTTGAAATCGGGCGCGTCGACGTTGGTCAGGATGACGAACCGGTCGCCCCAGTGGTCGAGCCGGTACTCGACCTCCGGTCGGCGGGGCGCGACGAGCCGGGGTGACCCGAGTGGGTCGTCGGCGGCCAGCACCAGCACCTCGGTGGACACGTTCGCTTCGTTCGTGATGACGACGTAGCGCCCGCTGCGAGTGTTCTCGACCATGAGGTTGAAGTGCTCGTCCGGCTCCTCGAGCACGAGCGCGTCGTCGGTCTGAGCGGTGCCCAGCTCGTGCCGCCAGACCTGGTACGGCCGCATGGCGTGGTCGGGCACGGTGTAGAAGAGGTAGCGCTCGTCGGCCGACCAGGCCGAGCCGTAGTAGGTGCGCTCGAGTCGGTCGGGCTGGTCGGTGCCCGACGCCAGGTTCCGGATCCGCAGCGTGAACTCCTCGTGGCCGGTCACGTCGGCCGACCAGGCCAGCAGCCCGTGGCCAGGGCTCACGTTGAGTTCGCCGAGCTCGAAGAAGCCGGCCCCCTCGGCCTCGACGTTCTCGTCGAGGAAGGGTTGCTCAGTGGCCGACTCCCGAGTCGCGCCCCGGCAGTGGATGGCGTAGGACTGACCTTCCTCGGTCCGGGTCACGTACCACCACGGCCCCTTGCGCACGGGCACGCTGTCGTCGGTCTCCTGGGTGCGGGCCTTGATCTCGTCGAAGATGGCCTCGGCGAGGTCGGCATGCTCGTCGAGCCACGCCTCGGCGTAGGCGTTTTCGGCTTCGAGGTAGGCGATGGTGTCGGGATCGTCGCGGTCGCGCAGCCAGGCCCATGGATCCTCCACCGCACCGGTCGGTCGATCCCAGGTGTGCGCGACGCGCTTGGCGACGGGTGCGGTGACCATCGACCGGAGGGTAGCGGCGGCGCCAGCTGACGTGCGGGGCGTTGCCGTCGCCTCGCTGGTCGCGCCGGCCCACCGGTAGCCTGCCAGCGTGCGGGTGTGGATCGACCAGGACCTGTGTACGGGCGACGGGCTCTGCGTCGATCACAGCCCGGACGTCTTCGTGCAGCTGGAAGACGGCATCGCCTACGTGGCCGAGCGAGGCTACCCACTCAACGATCCGGGAAGCTCGGGCAGCTTGGCGTGGGTGCCGGCCCGGCTCCACCAGCGCGTCGTCCACGCCGCGGAGGACTGCCCCGGGGAGTGCATCTTCATCGAGGTCGACTGATCGATGCCCAAGCCGCGGACCGGATTGGGCGCTCGCCGGGCGGGCGGCGCCGCGCCGCTGTGCCGGCGAGCCGATCAGCTAGGAAGGGGGCGGTGACCAGCACGAACGACGTCGAGCCGGAGGCTGTCGCCTGGATCACCCGCTTCGCCGAGGCCCTGGGCACCGAGCCGCCCAGCCCGGCCGAGATCGAGGTCCTGCTCGACCTGGCCGGAACGGCGGCCCACGCCTCGCATCGCCAGGCGGCACCAGTGGCCTGCTGGCTGGCGGCCCGGGCCGGCGTGACCCCCGCTGCTGCCCTCGACACCGCCCGGCAGTTGGACTGACGGCCCCAGCCCACAGATCCGACATCGTTCTGGGCACGGAATCCGCGTCCGGAGGGCGAATTCGGTGCCCAGAAGCCGCAGAAAGGCAAGGACGGGCACCTGACGGTGGGAGTCGGGCCCGGGAATTGTTACTATCTACGTAGTGCAAATCCCCAACCACCTCGGGATGGTGAACCTCCATGGCTGTCGCTGACCTGGATCTCGGTCGCTACAAGCTGGGTTGGGCCGACGACGAGCAATACGTCTTCCGGCCCGGCAAGGGCCTCAGCAGCGACGTCGTCGACCAGATGAGCTGGTGGAAGGGCGAGCCCGAGTGGATGCGCCAGCGCCGGCTGCGGTCGTTGCAGCTGTTCGAGCGCAAGCCGATGGCGGCGTGGTTCGCCGTCAACATGCCCGACATCGACTTCCAGGACATCTACTACTACATCAAGCCCACCGACCATCAGGTCAACGAGTGGGACGAGCTCCCGGACCAGATGAAGGCCACCTACGAGAAGCTCGGCATCCCCGAAGCGGAGCGCAAGTACCTGGCCGGCGTCACGGCCCAGTACGAGTCCGAGGTCGTGTACCACAAGAACCGCGAGGACCTGGCGACGCAGGGGATCCTCTTCTGCGACATGGACACCGCGCTGCGGGAGTACCCGGACCTGGTCAAGCAGCACTTCGGCACGGTGATCCCGCCCGGCGACAACAAGTTCGCGGCCCTCAACTCGGCCGTGTGGTCCGGCGGCTCGTTCATCTACGTCCCGCCGGGCGTCGAGTGCGAGATGCCCCTCCAGGCCTACTTCCGCATCAACGCCGAGAACGCGGGGCAGTTCGAGCGGACGCTGATCATCGCCGACGAGGGCGCGAAGGTGCACTACATCGAGGGCTGCTCGGCCCCGGTGTACACCACCGACTCGCTGCACTCGGCGGTGGTGGAGATCGTGGTGAAGCCGTCGGCACGGGTCACGTACACCACCATCCAGAACTGGAGCCCGAACGTCTACAACCTGGTCACCAAGCGGGCCCGGGTGGAGGCCGAGGGCCACATGGAGTGGATCGACGGCAACATCGGCTCCAAGCTGACGATGAAGTACCCGAGCGTCTACCTGGTCGGCCCGAAGGCCACCGGCGAGGTGCTGAGCGTGGCCTACGCCGGTCCCGGCCAGCACCAGGATGCCGGGGCCAAGATGATCCATGCCGCCCCGGAGACCACCTCCAAGATCGTCTCGAAGTCGATCTCCAAGGACGGCGGCGTCACCACCTACCGGGGTCTGGTTCGGGTCGACGAGGGCGCCTACGGCTGCAAGAGCCACGTCCAGTGCGACGCCCTGATCCTCGACGAGGACTCTGAGAGCCGCACCCTGCCGTACATGGAGGTGGGCGAGCGCGATGCCCAGATCGGCCACGAGGCCACGGTCTCGAAGATCGCCGACGAGCAGCTCTTCTACCTGATGAGCCGTGGACTGTCGCAGGAGCAGGCCATGGGCATGATCGTCAACGGCTTCATCGAGCCCGTGACTCGAACGCTGCCCATGGAGTACGCGGTGGAGTGGAGCCGTCTGATCGAGCTGCAGATGGAGGGCTCGGTCGGCTGACCGATGGGACGGCCAGCCGACCGTCGCCGGGGCGAGGTCAGTTTGCCTCGGGCTCGGCGATGCCGTAGTGACGAGCCACCTCGGAGGCCTCGGTGTGCGTCGGGGGCAGGCCGTGGGCCGGCGGCGCGTGCTTGATGGTGTCGGCGGTGAAGGGCACCACCAGGTTCCCGTCAGCCGACAGATAGGTCTCGGCTAGGGGCATCAGCGGCTGGTTGCGGTGCAAGACGCCCATCTTGACCGCGACCCACCGGGGCTCGAGGGTGCGATCGTCGTAGAACACGTCGGCGACCTTGCCGACGGTGTTGCCGTGGGTATCGACCACCTTCGTGCCGACCCGGTGCTCTGGGGCACCGTTCGGATCGGATTCGTACAGACCGGACATGCTCGTCTCCCTTCTTCGTCGCCCGTGCCTCTGCGATACCCGATCCGGGTGCTCGTCATGCCTCGGCGCGCCACTGAATGCCGTTTCACAAGCCAAGATGTGTCCCATGCCGATGCGCGAGGAGTGCAAGAACTTCGAGAGCCGCACCTACGCGAACGGCGAGACGGTGCGGAAGTGCAACCTCGACCTCGCCCCCGACGCGCCGTGGCGCTGCCCCGATCCGTGCGTGGGCTACGAGCGCCGGCTGGCCGATGTGAACTGGAGCCACGGCACGCTCGTCACACCTGTCACCCCGGACGAGCCGCCTGGCCTCGATGACGGGTCGGCCGCCGCCATCCTCGACGAGGCCGAGGACATCATCAACGCCGTCGGCCCCGACCTGCTGGCCGAGGCCGAGCGCGCAAGGGCCGCAGGAAGGGCTGGAAGCCGTTCCAGTCGCGGCTGACGCCGACCGCCCGCCAGCCACAGCGTCGGCCTCCGAATTTCCCCTATCCCGACGGTAGAATTTCCTCGCCGTGGCCTGCCCTCTCGGTCGACGCCGCCCGTGCCCTGCCAGGGCCCGCCTGGCTCAGCGAGCGCCGGGTGGCCGCGCCGAGCGGGCGGCCGCCGCGGGCTGGCCGAGCGCCGAAGAGGAGATCTGGCGCTACAGCCGCATCGAGGCGCTCGACCTGGAGGCGTTCGCGGCCGGAGACGGGCTGCGGACCGACCGTCGAGGGGGCGAGGGGCTCGTGGTCGACCTGGGAGTGCCGCGGACGCCCTCGGCCTGGTGATGGCCACCGCGCCCGTGACCTCTTCGCCGAGCTCAACGACCGCTTCGCACCCGACCACTGCGTCCTCGCCGTCCCCGCCGGCAAGGCCCTCGCCGACCCGGTCGTCGTCACCCATCCGTGATCGTCGGCGCCGGCACCTGACCGCGTTTCCCCACCTGGTGTCGACGCCGGCCCCGACAGTGAGATCACGGTCGTCGAGCGCTTCATCTCCGCTGATTCGGTGCGGTGCGTTCGTGGCGCCCGTGCTCGAGATCCAGGCTCGGCCGGCGTCCCGGGTGCGCTACCTGGCCGTCAACGAGCTCGGTCCGCAGGTGTGGCAGATCGCCAGCCAGGCCGTGGTCGGCCATCGCGACTCCACCACGCTGGCGGCCACCGTGGCGCTCGGCGGCGACTATGCCAGGGTGCGCACGGAGAACGTGCTGGCCGGGCAGGGGGCGAGCGCCCGCCAGATCGCGGTCTACTTCGGCGAGGCCGACCAGATGCACGACTTCCGCACCATCCAGGTTCACGAAGCGCCCCGCACCACCAGCGACCTCCTGTTCAAGGGCGCCGTCGAGGGCCGGGCCCGGAGCGTGTACACCGGCCTGATCGAGATCGGCCACGAGGCCCGCGGCGCCAACGCCTTCCAGACCAACCGCAACCTCAAGCTGTCGCCGGAGGCATGGGCCGAGAGCGTGCCCAACCTGGACATCAAGACGAACGACGTCCGTTGCAGCCACGCCTCGACGGTGGGGCCGATCGACGAGGAGCAGCGCTTCTACCTCGAGAGCCGGGGGGTGCCGCCCACGGTGGCCGAGCGCCTCATCGTCCTCGGGTTCTTCGACGAGGTGCTCGACCGGCTCCCCGCCCCCGCGCTGGTGCCCGCGCTGCGACGTCAGGTGTGGCCAAGCTCGACCGGCGGGACGTGCCATGACCGCCACCACGGTGCGGGTCGGACCGCTCGTCGGGCTGGCGGCGGGCACGGCGCGACGGGTCGACGTCGACGGGCGCGCCATCGTGATCGTGCGGATCGGCGACGACGTCTACGCCCTCGGCGACACGTGCAGCCACGCCAACGTGTCGCTCAGCGAGGGCGACGTCTACGTCGAGGAGCAGGAGCTCGAGTGCTGGAAGCACGGCAGCACGTTCTCGCTCGAGACGGGTGAGCCCCAGACCCTCCCGGCGACGCAGGCGGTGCCCGTGTACGACGCCCGGGTGGAGGAGGGCGAGATCGTGCTGGTGGTCTCGTGACCACGCTCGAGATCCGCGGCCTGCGCGTCGCCGCCGGCGGCCAGGAGATCCTCCACGGCATCGACCTCACGGTGTCGTCGGGCGAGGTCCACGCGGTGATGGGACCGAACGGCGCCGGCAAGTCCACGCTGTCGGGCGCGGTGCTGGGCAAGCCGGGCTACACGGTGCTCGAGGGCTCGGTCACCCTCGACGGGGTCGACGTGCTGGCCATGGAGCCGTGGGAGCGGGCGGTGGCCGGCCTGCACCTCGTCATGCAGTACCCGACGGAGGTGCCGGGCGTCCGCCTCGACGCCGTGCTCGCTGAGGGTCTCGCCGCCCGCGGCCGCAGCACCGACGGCCTGGCCGCCACCATGCGCATGGAGGCGGCCCGGATCGGCTTCGACGAGCGCTTCCTGGAGCGCCCGATGAACGTGGACCTCTCGGGCGGGGAGAAGAAGCGCAACGAGACATTGCAGCTGGCGGTCCTCGCGCCGCTCATCGCCATCCTCGACGAGCTGGACTCGGGGCTCGACATCGACGCCCTGCGGGCCTGTGCCCGCCGGGTCGAGCAGGCCACCCACGAGGATGGCCTCGGCGTGCTCGCCATCACCCACTACAGCCGGCTCCTGCACGAGCTGAAGCCCGACTACGTCCACATCCTGGCCCGGGGTCGGATGGTGGCCTCCGGCGGGCCGGATCTGGCCGAGCAGCTCGACGACGAGGGCTACGCCGCCTTCGTGCCCGTCGAGGCCGCCGAGGTCCGCCCACGGAGCGCGGTCGACCCCTTCGCCTGACGGGCGGGTGCCGCGAACCACGGCCGCGCCCGCGGGACGATTCGTCCCCGTGCCTGCTCGCGCCCGGTTCTTCGCGCTCGGTGCGCTGCTCGGTGCGGGACTCCTCGTGGTGGGCATCGGCGCGGTCGCCAGCTCCACCGCGCTGTGGTCCGCATCGGGGCCGGCGCCGAAGGTGGGCGCGGCCACGATCGGGTCAGGAGGGGCCGGGACCGTCCCGCCCACTATCGGCACGGGACCTCCCGACGCCTCCACCGCCGCCGCGCCGAGGGCGGCGACCTCGGTGGCCGTCGACGTCGGCCGCGCCGACGTCGGCCACGCTCCCGCCGGTCGCGCTTCACCGGCGACTTCGCCACCTTCGACAAGAGCCTCGTCTCGGGCCTCATCGGCCACGGTGACCTGGCCGTCTCGGTGGCAGTGGCCCGAGACGGCGAGCTGGTGCACGAGGCTGCGTTCGGCGTCGCCAACCAGGCCACCGGTGAGCCGGTCACGCCGGCGGACCGCTTCCGCATCGCCAGCAACTCGAAGGTGCTGGCCGCCACCATCATCATGGAGATGGTCCAGGACGGCACCCTTCATCTCGGTGACCATCCCCTGCCCGGCCTGGCGGCCCACTTGGGCGTCACCCTCGGCGCTCCGGCCATGACGTCGATCACGATCCGCCAGCTGCTCAGCCACACCTCCGGCTTCCCGGAGTACACCCGCACCTTCTTCGGCGGGGGCGCCAAGAGCTGCCCGGACGCGGCCCGCAGGGGCCTGGCGGGCGATCTCTTGGGGCCGCCCGGCACCATCTACCGCTACAGCAACATGAACTTCTGCATCCTGGGCCTTCTCATCGAGCAGGTGACCGGGCAACCGCTGCAGGCCGTGGTGCAGGCCCGCCTGCTGGAACCCCTCGGCATCGACGACATGCGCATGGCGGGGACCTACGACGTCCGCAAGGGCGACGTCGCCCACCCGACCACCCCCGGACGGACGTTCATGGAGGCCCTGGGCGGCGCCGGGGCGTGGCTGGGGACGGCCGCCGATCTCGTGCGCATCGTTGATGCCCTCGACACGTCGCGCCCGGGTTGGCATCCGCTCTCCCCGGCGACGCTGAAGCAGATGCTGACCGGCCAGCCCGGCATCCCGTACTCGAACGGGCAGTGGTACGGGCTGGGGTTGCGGGTGTGGGCGGACGGGACTTGGGGCCATACCGGCACGGTCGAGAACGCTCGGTCCATGGTGCTCCGCCGCCCCGACGGCATCACCTGGGCGGTCATCGTGAGTGGCAACGCGCCGTCCAATACGGACCGGCTCCGCGCTCGTGTCGATGCGGCCTTGGCCACCATCGGGGTGTCGCCGCCGCCGACCACGGTGCCGCCCGCCGCCCCGCCGCCCGCGGCGGGCGCCCCGACCACGGCCCGGGTGACGGTGCCTGGGACGGTCGGCGAAGGCTGAGGCCCCGGCATCGCGCCACCGCCTGGCAGACTCCCCGCCGTGGACCCGCTCGTCGCTCTGGCCATGGGCTCGCGGTCGGACTGGGAGATCGTGCAGCACACGGCCACCACGCTCGACGAGCTCGACGTCGCCTACACGGTCAGGGTGGTGTCGGCCCATCGCACTCCGCAGCTGCTGCCCGAGTTCGCGGCCTGGGCCGAGCAAGCCGGGATCGAGGTGCTGGTCGCGGCGGCTGGTGGCGCGGCCCATCTTCCGGGCATGCTCGCCGCTCACACCGTGCTGCCCGTCCTCGGCATCCCCGTGCCGTCGCAGCACCTGCAGGGCATGGACTCGCTCCTCTCGATCGTCCAGATGCCGGCGGGAGTGCCGGTCGGGACGATGGCCATCGGCCGGGCCGGAGCCGTGAACGCGGCCCTGCTGAGCGCGGCGATCGTCGCCGCCAGCCGGCCCGAGCTGCAGACCCGGCTTCGGGCCTGGCGGGCGGCCCGGACCGAGCAGGTCCTCGCCGACCCCGACCCTCGCCTGGCGCGGTGAGCGCACCGCCGGTCACGGCCACGGTCGGCATCCTCGGCGGCGGCCAGCTCGGCCGGATGCTGGCCCTGGCCGGGGCCCCGCTCGGCATCCGCTGCGTGGCCGTCGAGCCGGCGCCCGACGCCCCGGCGGCTGTCGCGGCCGAGGTGCTGCCGGCGCCCTACGACGATCGCCGGGCCCTCGAGGATCTGGCCCGCCGCTGCGACGTGGTCACCATCGAGGTCGAGCACGTGCCGGTCGAATCCCTGGTCTGGTTGGCCGAGCGCGTGCCGGTGCGCCCGTCGCCCGAGGTGGTCGCGGTCGGACAGGACCGACTGGCGGAGAAGCAGCGTTTCGCCCGCCTCGGGATCGCCACCGCGCCGTTCGCGCTGCCGGAGGAGCTGGAAGCCGGCTTCGGGGCCGGCACCATCCTCAAGCGCCGGTGGGGTGGCTTCGACGGGCGGGGGCAGGTGCGGCTCGGGCCCGACGCGCCTGCCGCGGCCGTCCGGGCCGAGGCGGACGCCCTCGGCGGACCCTGCCTGGCCGAAGCGGTGGTGCCGTTCGAGCGCGAGCTCTCGGTGGTGGCGGCGCGCGGCGTGGACGGCGCCACCGCCTGCTACCCGGTGGTCGAGAACTGCCATCGCGACGGGATACTGCGCGAGACGCTCGTCCCAGCACCGGCTTCGCGCGCGGCGACGGCTCGAGGAGGATGCCGCCCGCCTGGTGACGGCGTTGATGGTTGAGCTCGACCACGTCGGCGTGCTGGCGCTGGAGCTGTTCGAAGTCGACGGCGCGCTGGTGGCCAACGAGCTGGCACCCCGGGTGCACAACTCCGGCCACTGGACCATCGAGGGGGCGGTCACCAGCCAGTTCGAGCAGCACCTGCGCGCCATCCTCGGGCTGCCGCTCGGCCGCACCTCGCTCATCGGGCCGAGCGCCATGGTCAACCTGATCGGCGGCGAGCCCGACCCGGCCGCCGTGCTGGCCATCCCGGGCGCCCATCTCCACCGCTACGGGAAGGCAGCCCGTCCGGGCCGCAAGATCGGCCATGTCACGGTGGTGGCGGCCGGCGTCCGCCGAGCGCGACGAGCGCCTGGAAGCGCTGCGCGCTCTGGTTGCGATCAGTGCAGGTGCATCGAGCTGAGGCGGCGGATCCGCTCCGTCGGTGCTGGGGTGGGTCGAGAAGAGGCGGGCCATGTCGATGCCGCCACCCTTGCGCTTGGGCGCCTCGGTGAGCGGGTCGTGGATCCACGCGTAGGCCTGGGACGGGTTCACCTGCATCGGGGTCCGGGCGGCCAGCGTCTCGATGCGCCCGAGGGCGCTGGCGAGCGGCTGGCCGGTGCCGAGCAGTTCGGCCCCGCCGCGGTCGGCATCGAACTCCCGGGACCGCGACACGGCCATGCGGAGGACGCCCGCCGCGATCGGCGCCAAGAGGCTGGCCCCGAGCAGGATGAGGGGGTTGGTGCGGTTGTCGCGGTTGCGCCCGCCCAGCATGTTCGACCAGAGCGCCATGTTGGCGAGGAACGAGATCGCCGTCGCGATCGCGGCCGCGACGGAGCCGATGAGGATGTCACGGTGCTTCACGTGCATCAGCTCGTGGGCCAGCACACCCTCGAGCTCCTCGCGCGGCATCTGACGGAGCAGGCCGGCGGTGACGGCCACGACGGCGTGGCGCGGGTTGCGACCAGTGGCGAACGCGTTGGGCTGCTCGTTGGGCGAGATGGCGACCACGGGCATGGGCAGGTCGGCCCGCTCGGCCAGCGAGCGCACGAGGGCGTAGAGCTCGGGCGCTTCAGCCTCGGTGACGATCCGGGCCTTGGCGCCGCGCAGGGCCAGCTTGTCGCTGTACCAGTACGAGCCGCCGACGAGGGCGAACGCGAGCACGAGGCCGATGACGAGGCTGGCCGAGCTGCCCCCGCCGAGCAGGCCGGCGACGGCGACGATGAGGGCGCCGAGGCCTCCGAGCAGGGCCGTGGTCTTGAGGGTGTTGGCGAGCATGGCTCCTCCTTGAGCGCGTCCATAGCATGCCGCTCGCGCCGGCACCTTCCACGCCTCCCGATCGGCTCTCAGCAGGTTCCCAGGATCAGTCGGGATGCTGGCGCTAACGTCGGCCGGCCACCCACAAGAGCCTTGGAGGAACGATGACCGTGCCCGACGGTTGGGTCGAGGTCGACGACAAGCTCCGTCGCGAGCTCACCTTCGCCAGCTTCAGCGAGGCCTGGGCGTTCATGTCCCGCGTCGCCCTCCTGGCCGAGAAGGCCAACCACCATCCCAACTGGTCCAACGTCTGGAACCAGGTGGTGATCGAGCTGACGTCGCACGACGCCGGGAACACCGTGACCGATCGCGACCGCGAGATGGCCGAGTCCATCAACGGGCTGCTGCCGTGACCGACCTGCACCCGAACGCCCGCCGGATCGTCGACGCCGCCGCCACGCTCGGCCTCGACATCGAGGTCCGTCGCTTCCCTGACGGCACGAAGACGGCTGCCGATGCCGCGGCCGCGATCGGCGTCGAGGTGGGGCAGATCGTGAAGAGCCTGGTGTTCGCGGTCGACGGCACGGTTGTGATGGCGCTGGTGTCCGGAGCCAATCAGCTCGACGAGCGCAAGCTGGCCGCCGCCGCCGGCGGCACCAAGGCGAGCCGGGTCGACGCCGACGTGGTCCGTCAAGCCACCGGCTTCCCGATCGGCGGCGTACCGCCGTTCGGGTTGGCCACCGAGCTGGACGTGTTCATCGACCCCGACCTGCTCCGCTACGACGAGGTGTGGGCCGCCGCCGGCACCTGGAACGACGTGTTCGGGTCCGCACCCCAGGCGCTGGTGCAGGCCACCGGCGGCGCAGTGGTGGACCTCCGCCGCTCGTAGGTTCGCGCAGGCATGCCTGCTACCATGCAGGCATGGGACAGCTGACCATCCGGGCCGACGATGACCTCATCTTCCGGGTGCGGGCGAAGGCCAAGGAGACGGGGCGATCGATGAACGAGTACGTGGTCGTCGTGCTCGACGCCGCCACCAACCCCCAATCGGCCGGGACGGAGACGGAGCGGCTGCGCGAGCGTCTGGCTCGGGCCGGGCTGCTCGCCGTCGACCCGCCGTACGAGGGCCGGCGGCCCGATCCGGCCGCCGTCGAGGCCGCGGGGCGGCGGGCGGCGGCTCGGGGCCCGCTTCTGTCCGACCTGGTGAGCCAAGATCGTGACGAAGGCTGGTGAGCGTCTTCGTCGACACCTCGGCGCTCGTGAAGCTCTACGTGCCCGAGTCCGGACACGACGTAATCCGCGCCGTCGATGAACCGCTCGTCGTCGCCCGGCTGACCAGGGTGGAGCTGCCCGCCGCGCTGTGGGGGAAGCAGCGGCAGGGCTACTTGGCGGCTGAGGACGCAGCCGAGCTCGTGGCGGCCTTCGAGGCCGACTACTACGGCACCGGAGGAAGCGAGCCTCGCTTCACGAAGGTGCAGCTGGACGACGGAGTTCTCGCGGGCGCGGCGCGACTCGTCGCCCGGCTGTCGTTGCGCGCCGGTGACGCCGTCCAGCTGGCCTCGGCCGTGACCGCGAAAGCCGCCGCTCGGACCGTGCTCCGCTTCGCCTCCTTCGACGCCCGCCTCCGACTGGCTGCGGCCATCGAGGGCTTCGCGCTGGTCCCCGCCGAGCTCGACGCGTGACCGCTCCCTCTACGATCGCGGGCGATGCCCGCTCCCTTCGATCACGTGCTGACCACCATCGACGAGCTCCGAACCTTGTATCGCGAACCGTCGCGGACGGTGCAGCGCAAGAAGACGGATCGCCTGGACGGCAACACGAGGGCTTTCATCCAGGGATCACCCTTCGTGCTGATGGCGACGTCGGCTGCGGACGGCTCGTGTGACGTGTCGCCGCGGGGCGGTCCCCCGGGCTTCGTGCGGGTGCTCGACGAGCGCCGGCTCGCCCTCCCGGACCTGAGCGGCAACAACCTGCTGGACTCGCTCGCCAACATGGCGTCCAACCCCCACGTCGGTCTGCTGTTCCTGCTGCCGGGCCGGGACGAGACGCTGCGCGTCGACGGCCGGGCGTGGGTGACGATCGATCCCTCCGTTCTCGAGCTCTGGGACGGCGAGCTGACCCGGCCCAAGACCGCGGTCGGCATCGAGGTCCAGCACGCCTTTGTGCACTGCGCCAAGTCCTTCCGGCGAGGGCGGGTGTGGGACCCGGCGTCGTGGGAGGCGCTCTCAGGCGCGCCGGACGCCTGCGACCTCCTCATCAACCACATCGGCCTCGACGTCGAGGCCAGCGCGGTGCGGGCCAGCCTCGAAGAGAGCTACCAGCGCGACCTGGCCGCCGAGTCCGTGCGGCCGGCGTGACGGACTTCGACGGGTTGGTCGCCGTCGTCACGGGGGCAGCCTCGGGCATCGGCGCCGCCACCGGCCAGCTGTTGGCAGAGCGCGGCGCAGCGGTGGCCGGCCTCGACCTGAACCACGACGCGGTCGCCCCACCGCTGACGGGAATCCGCTGCGACGTGGCCGACTCCGATTCGGTGCGCGACGCGATCGCGGCCGCGGTCGCCCGATTTGGCGCCCTCGACATCGTCGTCAACTGCGCCGGGATCGGCGCCCAGGGAACGGTGGCCGACAACACGGACGAAGAGTGGCAGCGGGTGCTCGACGTCAACGTGGTGGGCATCGCCCGCGTCACGCGAGAGGCCTTGCCCCATCTCCGCCAGTCGAGGGCGGCGGCGGTGGTCAACATCTGCTCCATCGTGGCCACCGCGGGCCTGCCCAACCGGGCGGCCTACAGCGCTTCCAAGGGCGCGGTGCTCTCGCTGACCCTGGCCATGGCGGCCGACCACCTGGGTGATGGGATCCGGGTCAACTGTGTCACCCCCGGCACGGCCGACACGCCGTGGGTGTCCCGCCTCCTCGCCGCAGCGCCCGATCCCGACGCCGAGCGCCGGGCGTTGGAGGCCCGCCAGCCGATGGGCCGGCTGGTCACCGCGGCCGAAGTCGCGACTGCCGTGGCCTACCTGGCCAGCCCCGCCGCCGCCTCCACGACCGGAACCGTCCTCGCGGTAGATGGCGGGATGCAGGGTCTACGGCTGCGCCCGAAGCCAGGCTGAGCTCCCCGGGCCGGTCTCACTCCCGATTCTCGCGGCGTCGAGCGACGCCGATGGTCGCTGGGCGCCGCGAGAACGACTGGTGGATGCCGGACCCGCCCCCGGACCAACCCCCGCGTTCCGCGGCAACGGGCGACGTGAGGCCGCCGGCCCGGTCTCACTCCCGGTTCTCGCGGCAATTGGCGACGCCGATCGTCGCCGGCCGCCGCGAGAACGCTCGAAGGGTGGTGTGCCCGGCCGGCTGTCGTCGGCGGCGGCGGCTGCGGCGGCCGGCGGCTGCGGCTGCGGCTGCGGCGGCGGCGGCGGCTGGCGGCCGCGGACCCGATCAGTTGGCGCTGGGGTCGCCGTGATCGGCCTCGTCGAGGCCCTGGGCCAGCGTGTTCCAGGCCAGCGTGGCGCACTTGATGCGGACCGGGTACTTGACGACGCCCTGCAGCGCCTCGAGGTCGCCCATCTTCACGCCCGGCTCGGCGCTCCCGTTGCTGCCGTCGAGCTCGTCGTCGTCGCCGTGGTCGTGGCCGTCGTCGATCGACATCATCGACTTGAACGCCGACACCAGCGCCCGGGCGTCGGCGATCGACTTGCCCTTGACGGCCTGCGACATCATCGACGCCGAGCTCTGGCTGATCGAGCAGCCTTGCCCTGTGATGCGGATGTCCTGCACCACGCCGTCGTGGACGCCCAGGTAGACCTGGATCTCGTCGCCGCACAGCGGGTTGAAGCCTTCGCTGCGCACCGCGGGCGGTGACGGCAGCTCACCCCGGTTGCGGGGGTTGCGGTAGTGGTCGAGGATGATCTCGCGGTAGAGGTCTTCGAGGCCTGGCATCGTCGGTGTTCCTCCTAGGGCCCGAAGATATCGGCGGCGCCGTCGAGCCCGTCAGCGAGGGCGTCGGCATCGGCGGCATCGTTGTAGATGTAGAAGCTGGCCCGGCAGGTGGCGGCCACACCGAGCTCGCGCATGAGCGGCTTGGCGCAATGATGTCCCGCCCGCACGTAGACGTTCGCCTGGTCCAGCACCTGGCTGACGTCGTGGGGGTGGAGGTCGCGGAACGCGAACGACACCGTGGCTCCCCGCACCTCGACGTTCGTGGGTCCGAAGAGGGTGATGTCGTCGCCGAAGCGTTCCTTCAAGGTGCCGAGCGCGTAGCCGGCCATGTCCATCTCGTGCTGGCGCACGTTGGCCATGCCCAGCTCCGAGAGGTAGTCGAGCGCGGCGCCGAATCCGATGGCCTCGATGATGGGCGGCGTGCCGGCCTCGAACTTGTCGGGCAGCACCGCGGGCGTGAACCCGTCGAGGCGGACGTCGGCGATCATGTTGCCCCCGCCGAGGAACGGCGGCATGGCCTCGAGCAGCTCCTCCCGTCCCCACAACACGCCGAGGCCGGTGGGGCCGCACAGCTTGTGGGACGAGAAGGCGAGGAAGTCGGCGCCCATGGCCTGGACGTCGGTGGGGTTGTGGGGCACGTACTGGCAGCCGTCGACGATGGCCAGCGCGCCGGCCGCGTGGGCCGCGTCAGCGAGGTGGCGGGCCGGTGTGATGGTGCCGAGGACGTTCGACATGGCCGTGAAGGCGAACGCCTTGGCCCCGTCGAGCAGGCGATCGAGATCGGTGAGGTCGAGCTGGCCGTCGGGCGTGAGCGGCACCCAGCGCAGCTCGATGCCGCGCTCGGAGGCCAGGATGTGCCAGGGCACGATGTTGGCGTGGTGCTCCATGTGGGTGAGCACCACCACGTCGCCCTGGTGGAGGTTGGCGCGGCCCCACGAGTACGCCACCAGGTTCAGGCCCTCGGTGGCGTTCTTGGTGAAGAGCAGCTCGTGCGGGTGGGGGGCGTTGATGAAGCGCTGGGCCTTCTTGCGGGCGCCTTCGTAGAGCTCGGTGGCCTCGGCGGCCAGCTTGTAGGCGCTGCGGTTGATGGGGGCGTAGGCCGTCTCCATGAAGCGGGTCATGGCGTCGATGACCGGCCGGGGCTTCTGGGTGCTGTTGGCCGAGTCCAGGTAGACGATGGGCCGGCCATCGACCTCCAGGTCCAGGACCGGGAAGTCCTTCTTGATGCGGGCGACGTCGAGGGTGGTGGTCATGCTGGCGCGCTCACCTCCGGAACGCCTCGTAGCCATCGCGCTCGAGGCGCTCGGCCAGCTCCATGCCTCCTGAGGCCACGATCCGGCCGTCGATCAGGATGTGGATGTGGTCGGGCGCCAGCTCGTCGAGCAGGCGCTGGTAGTGGGTTATGAGCAGGAGGCCGAGGTCGGGCCGGTCCTTGCGGACCTCCTCGATGCCTCGGGCCACGGTGCGGAGGGCGTCGATGTCGAGGCCGGAGTCCGTCTCGTCCAGGATGGCGATCTCGGGCTCGAGGATGGCCATCTGCAGCACCTCGTTGCGCTTCTTCTCGCCGCCGGAGAACCCCTCGTTGAGGTAGCGGTCGGCGAAGGACGAGTCCATGCCCAGGCGCTTCATCCACTCCATGATCGAAAGCCGCAGCTCCAGGACCGACAGGTCGATGCCCTTGCGGGCCGAGAGCGCCTGGCGCAGGAACTGGATGACCGAGACGCCCGGGATCTCCTGCGGGTACTGGAAGGCCAGGAAGAGGCCGGCCTTGGCCCGCACCTCGGTCGGCCAGTCAGTGATGTCGTCGCCCTGGAACCAGATTCGGCCCGCGGTCACCTCGTACTCCGGGTTGGCGAGGAGGGCGTTGGCCAGCGTCGACTTTCCTGAGCCGTTCGGACCCATGATGGCGTGGATCTCGCCCCGGTCGACGGCCAGCTCGATGCCGCGCAGGATCTCAGGTCCGCCGACGGCCGGATCGGCCGGCCGAGCGTGGAGACCTTGGACCTGGAAGAGTGGCCTGGACTGCTCGCTCACTGGTCGCAGTCTATTACCACTACGCGGATAGTGGTAATAGCCCGGCCCGAGTTTCTCCGCACTCATCGTTGAGCAGGAATCCCGTTGGACCGCGCCGTGGGTGCCCTACCCTCGGGGCCGTGCGGGCGATCCTTCTGGTCCTCGACGCCCTGCCCCCGCGCCACGTCAGACCGGACACCACACCGGTGCTGGCCGAGCTCGGCGCCCGAGGTGGCTGGGCCCGCGATGGCGGGCGAGCCGTCCTCACCAGCGCCACCTACCCGAACCACGCCACGTTCGTCACCGGGTGCGACGCCGGCGGCCATGGCCTCTACGCCAACCACGTCGTGCGCGATGGCCGGTTCGAGCGGGCATGGGAGGTCGGCCCGGGCGTGCCGACGCTCTTCGACGCCTGCCGGGCGGCGGGACGTCAGGCGGTGGCGGTGCTGGGCGACCACCACCTCGTCGGCGTCATGGGGGCGGGGGCTGCCGCGTCCCATTGGCCGGTCGACGGGGTGCAGCCGGAGGGCCTCCGCGTGGACGAGCTCGGCTACATCCACGACCACGAGACCATCGAAGTCCTTTGCTCGGCCGCGGCGGGGCCCGTTCGATCTCCTCGTCGCCCAACTCAACGCGCCCGACACCATCGCCCACCTCCGCGGTCCCGACAGCGAGGAGGCACTCGCCGTCTACCGTGAGACCGACGCCAGGGTGGGGCAGCTGGCAGCGGCGCTCGAGCGGGACTGGGACGACACCGTGCTGATGGTGGTGAGCGACCACGACCAGGAGACGGTCACGGTCGAGGAGCCGGTCGACCTGCACGCGGCCGCCGCCGCGGCGGAGGTCGACGTGCTGGTGGTGCTGGAGGGCAACGGGGCGGTCGTCGTCGGCCCAGACCCTCTCGCCGGCTCCTGGCTGAGCGACGTCGAAGGCATCGAGGACGATGCGCGGCTCGGGCCGGACCTCCGGTTCGTGTCGGCGGGCCGGGGTCGGTGGTTCGCGCCGGCAGGAACGCAGTCTGGTCTCAAGGGCATGCACGGTGGCCTCGGCACTCGGGGGCAGGTGGCGATCGTGGCCGGCGGTCACCCCGCGGTCGGCGCCCTCGGGGTGTCGCTCGGGCGGCATCCGCCCGACGCCGAAGACTGGGCCGTGACGGTGGCTGATCTCCTCGACCTCGAGCTGGCCGAGGCCACTGGCCGTTCTCTGGTCGGGTGAGGTCGGTGGGCCGGGTCTGTGTCACGCGGGGACCCAGTAGCCCTCGTTCGTCAATGGGTCGACGGCCAACAGCCGCAGCCGCCTTGCGACTGCCTCGGGCCACTGAGCGGGTCCGACGTACAGGTCGGCGGTGGGCCACCGTCCGTCGGACTCGTGGAACGCGACGAAGTTGCTGTGGCTCAGCCAGAAGGGAAGGCCGTAGTAGCCGATGTCCGTGCGGCGGTTGAGGTCATAGGCGACCACGGTGGGCGCCCGGGCGCGCAGCTCGCGATAGGTCGGCACGGCGACGTCGGTGTTCGAGGTCAGCAACGCGTTCTTGCCGGCAATCGAGATGAACGCGGCGAGGACGACCGCCGCGACCGCTTCGGGTCGGACCAGCGCGACCGCGGCGAGGACGGCAGTGAGCACGCAGGCACCGAGCGTCACGCGCAGCACGAAGACCGATCGCACCATGCCCCCCGCACCGATGCCCAGGAATGGTTTCAGGGCGACCATCGTGACGCCGCTGATGGGTCCGACGTAGCTCTTGCCCCCACGGATGGCGAGGCTGAGAGCCCCAAGTACGGCCGTTGACGCTGCAGCGACACCGAGGAGGGCGGCAGCTTGGCGCCTGGTCCGTGCGGAGAAGAGGCTGCCGGCGCCGACCGCGACCAAGGTCGGCACCAGCGCTTCGTTGTAGCGCCCGTAGAAGATGTAGTCGACGCGATAGTCCTTCACCGCGACGACGTGGACACCGGCGCCGATGGTCAGCGTCGACACCACGACCACACTGCCGAGGAGTGCGCAGACGTAGATCGCTGAAACTCGTCCGTCGATCCGTCCATGCCGCTGTCTCGGGGTTTCTGTATGGTTCGATGACTCGCCCGCGGTGAGAGCGCGAACCAGGGCGGCGGACCCCAGGACGAGGAGCCCGGCCGTGGCGGCACTCAGATACCAGAGCTGGCCCACCAGAGCTCCGACGATGTCTGAAGGCCAGGCGGCCAGCATGCGTGCGACACCGATGGGCTGCATGCTCCCCGCATCCCATCGGGCCCGGAACGCCGCTCGCTGCACGAGGCCGACGACCCGCCAACCAGCGATCAAGAAGATGACCGAGAGTACGGCCGCGACCCGCAGGTCTTTACGAGCAAGGATGAGGTACCCGTAGAACAACAGCGACACCGGAATCATGAGCGTGAAACGACCGTGGACGGCGTCGAGGAACAGGACCACAGACGCGAGGGCGACCAGTGTCGCGGCTCGAGGCCGCTTCACCGCCATCCAGGCGGTGAGCACCAGCAGCGCGACCCCGACCATGGCGGTGATCTCCGCCCACGCGATGACTGTCTGCACGACGATCGCCGGATACGCGCACCCGATCAGCGCCGCGACGAGGGCGCCGCGGTGCCCCGCCGCTCCGACGCGGCGGGCGATGAGGTAGAGCAGGCCAGCGAGTGCGGCGCAGAGCAAGACGTTCACGAACAGCGCGGCGCGGTAGGTCAGCTCGGGGTCATCGATCAGGAGGAACAGGGGGGCCAGGAGGATCGGGTAGCCGATGCGAAAGAAGGAGGCGGAGTCCATCCACCAGTGCTTGCCGCCAGCGAGCCAGCGCGCGTTGCCGAGGTAGCCCTGTTCGTCGGCGAACACGATGGGTGCCCGGTGCCTCCACGCCACGACCAGGTACATGCTCCCGACGAGAGCCATGAGCAAGAGGACCGAGAGGCATCGCCATCGAGCCGACAGTTCGACCCGCCCGCTCGGCTCGGCTGGGCTCGGCGGCGAAGGCGAATGGTTCATTCGCCGAAGGGTGCCCGAGACATCACGCCGAGGCCGCGCCGTGGTCGCGGAGGTCTTCCTTCCAGGTCCGGAAGCGGTCGTGGGTCGCGCCGCTCGGCCCGACGCCCTGGCCGCGCCCGTCGGGGTGGAGCCGGAACGTCCACTGGTCCTCGAGGTCGTCGACCGCCGCGGCCCAGTAGCAGGCTTCGCTCCGGCTGGCAGGCCCGGCCCGCCAGAGCAACCAGGGGCCGATGCGGCGCTTGTAGGTGGCGGCCGGCCGCCCGGGCAGGTCGTTCCCGAGCGTCAGGAGCTCGGCCGGGGCCTCCAGCCACGCCGAAGCCGGGATGTTGCGATCCCGAGTCGGAGTCGGGGGAGGTCGGAGGTGTGGACCGGCGTCGGATCGAGGGGACGCTCGTCAGCGGGGAGAGCAGCCATGCGCTCGTGCCCGCTCAGCGCACGGCGGTGATCATGAGGTGCCAGCCCATCACGCGCCCGAGTGGCCGGCGCAGCCACAACGGCAGCTTCGTGCACAGTGGGCCGAACCCGTAGGTGAACGGGTAGTCGGCGTGAACCGTGACCGCCGCGAACTGGCCGAACAGCTCCCTCACGCCGCGGCGGCTGAACGTGTAGACGACCGGGCAGTGATCCTTGCGATCCCGGGGCGACTCGTAGGGGAGGCGGAACAGCCGATGGACGGCGTTCACGAGTGACCACTTGTGGTACAGCATCACGTAGGCGGTGCCGCCGGGGCGGAGCACCCGGTGCACCTCGGCCACGGATCGCTCGATGTCCGGCGTGTGGTGGAGCACGCCGAACGAGTACACGGCGTCAAAGCTGGCCGTCGGGAAGTCGAGCCCTTCTGCGTTGCCGAGGCGGAAGTCGATCGTGACCTGACGGGCGGCCGCGAACTCCTTCGCCACCTTGAGCGCGCTCTCGGTGAGGTCGACCGCGGTGACGTCGAAGCCGCACTTCGCCAGCTGGATGCTGTCGACGCCGATGCCACAACCGATCTCCAGCAGGCGGCCGTGGCTGCCCTCCAGCGAGGAGAACAGCTCGCGCAGGTGGTAGTGCGCGCCGTACCGCCGCTCCTCGATCTCGCTGAAGTAGGCGTCCGAGGCTCGGGCGGCGTCGGTGTAGTACTCGTTGTTGACGTGGGCTTCCCAGAACTGCTTGACATCGGCGACCGTGGCGTCGGGCTCGGCCTTCATCACTTCACACCCCTTCTGCGTTGGCGCTGCGGACGGAGACGCTCGGCCGTCGCGGCGGGCGGCGACTCGACGAAGAGCTCGTTCCAATGCTCGACCCCGATCATCTGCCAGAGCATGAAGTAGTGCCAGCGCAGGCGGGGGTGCGGCTTGGCCGCTAGCACGTCCTGCACGAACTGTGGGTTGAAGATGCCGGTGCGGCGCAGCCGGTCCGGGGTCAGCACCTCACGGGCCATCGAACCGAGGTCCTTCTTGTACTGCTCGACCGGGTCGAAGGTGAAGCCCCACTTCTTCTTGTCGAGCACGCGGTCGGGGAGCACGCCCCGCAGCGCCTCCTTCAACAGCCCCTTCATGCCCGACCCGAAGCGGAGGTCATCGGGGATCCGGGCCGCGAACCGCACCAGGTCGAGATCGAGCAGCGGCACCCTGGCCTCAACGGAATGGGCCATCGACATGGTGTCCTCGTTGTGGAGGAGGTCGGCGACCATCTTGGTTGCGAACTCGGCCTGGAGGGCCTGGGAGGCGAGGGGACGGGTGTCGTCGAAGTGCTGGTCGTAGCTGTCCCGGGTGGCGGTCTGCAGCCGCGCCGCGAACTCCGGCGTGTAGACGCGCCGGAGCAGCTCGGAGTTGAAGTCCCAGGCATTGCGCAAGAGGAGGTAGTGGCGGCTGCCGTCCCCGACCGAGGCCAGCCACTCGAGCTTGCGGGTCGACAGGTCGAGCTGGGGGCGGCCGAGGGCGGCGACTCGGCGGGCGGTCCAGTCGAGCGCGGGCCCGACCGTGCGCAAGGCGGCACCCGGCGCGCCTGACCTCAGCCGCTCGCTGCGGGCGAGGTAGCCGTACACGTCGTAACCGGCGAAGAGCTCGTCGCCGCCGAGCCCGGACAGGGCGACGGTGACGTGCTGACCGATGTAGCGGTGCAGGAGGTACAGCTGCAACGAGTTGACCTTCGGCTCCTCTGTGTGGCGGATGGCGTCGCGGAGGTGGGCCAGGGCCGGCTCGTGCAGCACGAGCTCGTGATGATCCGTCTCGTAGGTCTCGGCCACGAAGCGGGCGTCGGCCAGCTCGTCGGTCGGCTCCCCGAACCCGAGGCTGAACGTCTTGATCGACCCGCCCTGGCCTCGGCGGATCATGGCCACGATCGAGCTGGAGTCGATGCCGCCCGAGAGCGAGACGCCGAGCGGCACGTCCGACAGCAGCTGACGGACGACCGCGGCCTGGTAGTGCTCGCGAATGCCGTCGATCCAGTCGCTCCGGCTCAGGCTCTCATCGGGCGACCAGTCGATGTCCGTGTAGCCGTAACAGCGCACCGCGCCGTCGTGCGCCTCGAGCACGTGGCCGGGGGGAACCCGACGGATGCCGCGGAAGAACGTGTGGTCGCCCGGCACGTAGCGCACGTTCATGGACAGGTGCAGGCTGGCCTCGTCGAGCTGGGCGTCGACCAGGCCGCTGGCCAGGATGGCCTTGGCCTCGGAGCCGAAGGCCAGCCGATCGCCTTGTGTGGCGTACAGCAGGGGCTTGACGCCGAGCGGGTCGCGGACCAGGAACAGCTTGCCCCGCCTTCGGTCGAGCAGGGCGAAGGCGAAGATGCCGTTGAGCCGCCTCGCGAAGCCGATGCCCTCCTCCTCGTAGAGGTAGGGGAGGAGCTCGGTGTCGCACGTCGTGGTGAGCCGATGGCCGCGTCCGAGCACGTGGGCCCGCAGCTCCGGGTAGTTGTACGTCTCGCCGTTGTAGACGACTACCACCGAGCCGTCCTCGTTGGCCATCGGCTGGTTGCCGCCCTCCACGTCGAGGATGGCGAGGCGCCTGTTTCCGAGGCAGACGTCGTCGCCGACGAAGAACCCCTCGCCATCCGGACCGCGGTGGTAGATGGCGTCCGTCATGGCGCGCAGCAGCGCCTCGTCGCCGAAGCCGACCGTGCCGGCGATGCCGCACATCAGCCGATCACCGCGCCGGCCCGAAGGTGGACTCGAAGTAGTCGATCATCCACTGCGTCACATCGATCTTCTCGTTCAGCAGCCGGCGGCGGGCCGCCTGGCCGAGCTCCCGGGGCGAGCCGGCCTGGAGCTCCTCGATCGCGGCGACCGCGGCATCGAACTGGTCCTCCGTGAAGTGCCGGACCAAGCCGTAGCGGCGCTCCTCGTCGTCGGTGTAGCCGCGCCCGGTGGTGGCGATGAACACCGCCGGCACGCCGAGCACCGCGGCTTCCGACGACATGGTGGCGGACTCGCCCACCACCAGCTGCGCGTGGGCCAGCAGGTGGTGGATGTCCTGTACCGGCCCCTTCACCTCGAGCGGCGCCAGGTCGGGCGGGAGCGGCGCCTCCGACGAGACCAGCACGCGACCGTGGCGCTCGAGGACGTCGATCAGCGCCCGCTTCTGGCTGGCGGTGAGGCCGCGCTCGCGACGGTCGTGAACGGCCTGCCACGAGACGAATCGTACGATCGAGTACGGGCTCCTCGGGCTCCACCCCGAACGCGGCCAGCCGTTCCGGGTCGGGCTGGAACCACCTCGGGTGGAGGTAGGCCAGCTCGTGATAGCCGGCGTAGCGCACGTGCGTGCCACGGACCCTGCCCCGGTAGCAGTCGGGCGTGCAGACGCTGTGGGCGAGCGGGTAGACGAACCAGTTCGTCTGCTTCGCGAACTCGGTGTCGTAGAAGACCACTGCCGGCACGCGGCGGATCTTGCCGGCCACCGCGATCGACGGCCCCATGATGCCCGTCATCACGTCTGGCTTGAACGTCTTCATGACCTCCAGGAGGCGACGGGTGCGCTGGGTCATCTCGAGCGCCAGGCCCGCGCCTCCGCCCCGCTGCGTGGACAGCTGCTGGTAGGGAAGGCCGTAGCGATCCAGCAGGTCGAGCGACCGGTCCTTGTCGCGCGCCGTGATGCAGAGCTGGTGACCCCGCTCGGTCATCTCGCGGTGGAAGTTGCGGAAGACGTGCACGTGCGCTGGGTGGAGGATGTCGATGAGGATGCGCATCGCTCAGACCGCACTCGATGCGCCGGCGTCGCGGGGCCGGCGGGCGACGGCGAGCACCCCAGCCCCCCAGCGCGGGCGGGAGGACTTGCCGACCCACGAGACCGCGAGCAACACCGGGAAGACCAACGCGTACAGGCCCTTGCGCTTCTGGTCGGCGCCGGTGATGAGGTAGGAGATGTTGTTGGTGAACGTCTCCACCGCGCCGTAGGTGTACCGGTTGGCAGTTACATCGAAGCCGGCCTGCCCGAGCTTGGCCACCAGCTCCTCGGCCCGGTAGCCGGGCCGCACGTGCCCGGGCACGTCGAAGTTCACCCGCCGCCCGAAGATGAGCCAGCGCCGTTCGTAGCCGGGGACGTGCACCACCAGACGACCACCGGGCTGGAGGGCGCGGTACAGGGCCCGCATGGCGGTCACGTCGTCCTCCACGTGCTCGAGGTTGTCGACGCTGACGACGAGGTCGAACGCGGCATCGAACTCGAGCTGGGTGACATCGCCCTTCTCGAACCGGCAGTTCACCAAGCCCGGCTCGTTCGGCGATCGTGTTGGCCCGGGCGACGAGCTCGGGCTCGAGCTCGACACCGACCACCTGCGCAGCGGGATGGCGCTTGGCCAGCTCGAAGGAGAACACGCCGTTGCCGCACCCGGCGTCGAGGATGGACGCGATACGCTCCGTCGGCGGCGGGCAGGACGCGCCGCAGCCGGATGCGCAGCCCGTTGGCGGGCGCCCCGAGCAGGCGGGCGTAGGCTCGCTCGAACCGGCTGCGCCCAGGGTCGAGGGCCAGCTCTCGCCCGGGAAACCCCCTCATCGGGCCTCGCCGCCGTCGGCCTCGGCTTCGAGGTAGGACGCCAGCGCCCACGACATCCAGGCCTGGCACCACCGAAGCTCACGGATCTTCGTCCTGAAGCCTCGGCGCTTCTGGTAGTAGAACCAGCCGCTCCTCGGATCCCACATGTTGGCGAGCGTCCAGTCGAGGATGCGGGTGGCCATCACCTCGCCCGAGCCGAAGCGGCGTTGCTGCAGCGAGAAGGTGATGATCCCCTGGGCGCAGCCGTGGATGTCGATCGGGTAGTGCTGGTCGCTCATGAACCGCGCCGCGCCGTCGGGCTCGAACAAGCGCTGGGCGTAGAACTCGATGCCGCGCTCGATAGGCGTCGTCGAACTCGTCCGACTCTGCAGCCTGTCCGTAGATCCGCGATGGCGTCGAGGATGAAGCCGGTGTGGTAGTTGTCGTGGCTGATGTGGCTGGCCGACGGGGGATCGGCGTAGAACCATGCGCCCTCGTCCGTCTGCTTCGAGACGACGTAGCGGACGAGGCGGCCGGCCTCGTCGAGCAGCGGCTCGTCCTTGGTGATGGCGCCGAGCCGAGCCGCGAACGCACCGGCCAGGGCCGAGACGTCCATCACGATCCAGGTCAACCGCTCGTCGGGCACGTAGCTCACGCAGCGGCGGCTTTGCGTCTTCGAAGAGGGTCTTCGGCGCGTGGAGGAGGAACTGGCCGACTTCGATGGCGGCGTCGAGGAAGCGCGCTTCGCCGAGCGTGTCGTACGCCGTCGAGCAACGCCTGCCCGACGAAGGCCGTCACGACGCGGTTCGGGAAGTGGCGGGGGGCGAAGAACCCGACGTCCTGCCAAGGGTACGGATAGCCCCAGGCCAGGCCCGGGAGGTCGCCGCCGAGCGCCGGAGCCGGGTGGGCGACAAGCCAGTCGAGGAGCTCGATTGCTGCTTCCGCGTCCCGGTCGGATCCAGACCGCCGGTTCCGGGCCAGCAGGGCGCGTGCGAACAGGGACAGCCCCTTCGGGTTGCGGGCCTTTCGAACTCGGAGCAGGCCACGCAAGTCGACGGGGCTGCGCATGACCGCCTGCGTGGCCACCAGCCGGCGCGGCCGGGAGTCGCCCGCCAATCGCTCCAGCCACGCCGCGTTGAGCGCGTCGTGCTTGGAGTAGCCCTCAAAGTCATCGGCTCGGGCGATGGCGAGCACGCGCTCCAGCGTCTCGGCGACGTCGGGACGAGCTCGTCGGGACGTCGCCATGGTCGTCTCTCTTAGCACTGCTAGCAGCCGCCGGCCGCGGAGCCTGCGGCGGGTTCGGTCGTGGTCAAGGGCTGAGCGGACGCAGCGGCAGCCGTCTCTTTCGCCCGGTGGCGGCCGGTGGCGAGCCGGTTGCCGAGCACGGCGAGCAGTTCGGTGCCGATGGTCAGGAGCCGCAAGGCCAAGGAGGCGGCGAGCAGCGGCGCAGTACCGACCCCGGGGAGCAGCCCGACGAGCACTGCCTCCCGCACGCCGACCCCGGCTGGGATGGGCACGGCCAAGAAGCCGATCACCCAGCTCACCGCGAAGGCGCAGAACACCGTGCCGGGGTTGGCGCCGGTGTGAAGCGAGCCGAGCAGGACGGTATAGGCGGCACACAGCGAGCCGATCGTCACCAGGGCCAACCCGTAGAAGACGATGATGTCGCGCTGCGTCGGGAGCTGATCCGCCTCCGGGATGCGGTGGATGGCGCGGCGGGCGAGATCGAGCACACGCGCCATGAGCCCGCGGTGGAGGAGGAGTGGCGTGGCCAGACCGCACAGCGCCAGCACCCGGACCCAGCCCGGCAGGCTGGCATCGAAGGCCAGCCCACTCCCCAACGTCGCGCCGCCCACCACCGCGCACAGGGCCGACACCGGGTAGGCGACGGCGGCCCGCTTGAGCGGGACGCCGGCGGACGGAGCCAGGCCGAGCTGGCTGGCGGCTTGCACGACGCCGCCGACCGGCAGGTACTTCGTGAGCTGGGCAAGGTAGAAGGTGCCGCGCAAGACGAGCCGGTTGCTGTGGGCGTCGAGGAGGTCGCTGAACAGCGCCTGCCACGCCCGAGCCGACGAGACGATGGCCACCAGGGCGAGGACAGCGCCGGCGGCGAGGGCAGCCGCGGACGGGAGGACTTGCTCTTCCGCGTCGTCGACCGTCTTCGCCACCGCCAGTGCGATGCCCGCCAGTCCGACGAGGAGCAAGACTGACTGGAGCAGGCGATGGCGCTTCATGCAGGGTGGCTCAACGGGCGTGACCGGTCCCGGGCCGGGATCAGCGACTGGACCAGCGTAGTGGGGCGCGCCCCGATCTCCTGATCGCCCGAACCGGGTGCGGTCCGCGCGGAGCGGCGTGGGCGGGAGGGTGTCAGGGTGCCCATATCCCAGTGTCGTATGCTCGACCGCACGAACGCCGACCCGATGGAAGGCAGTTAGCGCTTGGAAGCCATTCGCCAACGGATGCGAGATAGCGTGCCGAGATCGGCCCGCTTACGACTCATTCGAGGCATCAATCGGGTCAGCGGCAATTATCTTCCCCGGCCCCTATATGGCAAGGCCACCTACAACCAGGACGGTCTCGTCACCGCTCACAATGCTGAGTTCATGCAGGACCCCCGCTTCGCGGCCGCATATGCCGCCGGCCAGTCCACGGGCTCGTGGACCTTCGGTGACCTGCACTGGCGGGCCTACGTCATCTGCTGGGCCGCGGATCGGGGCGCGACGCTCGACGGCGATTTCGTCGAATGCGGCGTGAACCGTGGCGGTTACGCCTTGAGCGTCATCAAGTATGTGCAGTTCGAGAACCTGCCCAAGAAGTTCTTCCTCCTCGATACGTATGAAGGACTGGTGGAGAACTACATCTCCCCAGAAGAGAAGGAGCTCGGCGTGCGGGTCGGCGAATATGAGCCTTGCTACGACGCCGTCGTGAGGACGTTCGGTCCGTACTCGAATGTGGAGATCATCAAGGGCCCGGTGCCGGACACGCTGCCAATGGTGAAGACGGATCGGATTGCCTTCCTGTCCTTGGACATGAACGCCCGCGAGCCTGAGATCGCAGCCGCGACGCACTTCTGGGAGGTGCTCACGACCGGAGCGGCAATCGTCCTGGACGACTACGGCTGGCGCAAGCACCTCGAGCAGAAGCGGGCCTTCGACGAGTTCGCCCGTCGACGAGGCGTGCAGGTGCTGTCGCTGCCGACCGGCCAGGGCCTGATCCTGAAGCCCTGATGCCGGTGAGCGGAAGGATCGGGCGATGACTGCGGCGGAGGGACTGCACGTGCGGGTGCCGATCCCGACCGCGATCGGCGATTACCTGGTCGAGCTCTTCATGGCGGTGACGCCCCACGATCCGCTCTCGAACCGGATCAAGCGACGGCTGCTGCAATGGAGGGGCGCCACGGTTGGGCTGAACCCGAAGATCTGGCGCGACGTCTGGATCGATGACTACCGCAAGCTGACCGTCGGGAGCGATGTGTCGATCGGCAAGTCGGCCATGCTCGGGTGCATTGGCGGGGTGACGATCGGCGACCAAGTCATGATCGCCCACGGGGCCCAGATCGTGAGCGCCGGCCATCGCATCCCGAGCGCGGGTGAGTCGATGCGCTTCTCCGGCCTCGATGTCGCCCCCATCGTGGTGGAGGACGGTGCCTGGGTAGGCGCAGGTGCGATCGTGTTGCCGGGGATCACGGTCGGCGAGGGCGCGGTGATCGCCGCCGGCGCCGTCGTCACCAAGGATGTGGAGCCGTATTCGATCGTCGCCGGCGTGCCGGGTGTGGCGATCGGGACCCGGCCTCGGGATCCCTGACCGCGAAGGAGCGCTTGGTCAGTCGTCGGCGAGCAGCTCGGCTCGGAAGTCCGCCAGCACGATCGCCTCGCCGGTTCGGATGCTCTCCTGGGCGGCGAAGACGCTCAACGTAGCGAGGGAGGCGTCCTCCCAGGAGATGAGCTCGTTCTTCTCGCCCCGCAGGGCGGTGACGAACTCTCGGAGCTGCTCCTTGTGACCCATCGCCGCGCCTGACCCGGCGCCCAGCCGGCGGACCTTGCGCCCGTGGACGGACAGGTGGGAGAAGTCGTCGAGCACCGCAACCTGGCCCTTGGCCAAGACCGTCAGCTGCTCCTGGGGATGCTCGGCCGCGCCGCTCTCGTTGAAGACCATGTTGGCCACCGCGCCGTCGTAGTGGATCGTCACGGCGAAGTTGCAGAGCGTGCGCAGGTCCTCGGGCGTCCGGCCGAGGGCGCGGGCGTAGATCGAGACCGGGCGTGCGCCCGATGAGGAGGTGGCACAGGTCGAGGAAGTGCTCGCCCTCGCTGATCAGCCGGCCGCCGCCGTCGATCGGATCGAGCGACCAATGGTCAGGTGGGAGGAACGGCCGGGTGATGGTGTAGCTCACCGAGTCCGGCGGAACCTCGAGCGCCTCCTGCAGGCGCTTGACCATCGGGGAGTAGCGCCGGTTCAGGCCGACGGCCACGATGAGGTCGCGATCCTCCATCCGCTTGAGCAGGTCGCGGAAGTCCTCGAGCCGCGTGACCATCGGCTTCTCGACGAGGAGCGGCTTTCCGGCATCGACGCGTGCGCCGGACGTGCTCGTAGTGCTCGGGCTGGCTCGACGAGATGATCACGCCGTCCGTCCCCGGATCGCCCAGCACCTCGTCGATGTCGGTGGTGACGAAGGCGGCTCCGGCCCGGTCCGCGGCCACGGTGGCGTTGCGGGCCGTCGCCGATGCGATGCCCCGGATCTCCACGTCGGCCATCGAGCGGAGGTTCGGGAGGTGCTGCGCAAGGGCGTGGTTGCCGAAGCCGATCAGCGAGATCCCGACCTTGCCGGCCCGGCGGGGGCGCTCGGTCAGCCGCCGGGTGCGGGCGCGGTCCGGCTCGTCATCGCGGTAGCGGATGAGCGCCGCCACCCCGGGAAGGGTTCCGTCCCGGATGGCGTCGAAGGCGGTCTGAGCGTCATCCAGGTCGTAGACGCCAGCGATCAGCGGTTCGAGGTCGACCGCGCCGGTGGCCAGCAGCCGGATGAACTCGGCCAGGTTGCGGCTTCTCGGTCCAGCGCACGTAGCCGAAGGGGTAGTCCAGCCGACCCTTCTCGTAGCCGGTGTGATAGCTCCCGGGGCCGTAGGCGCGCGAGTACCGGAGGTCGATCTCGCGGTACAGGAAGTGCTTCGGGTGGATGTCGAGCTTGACGTAGCCCACCAGCACGACCCGGCCCTGGCGGCGGGTGATCTCCATCGAAGCGTTGATGATCTCGGATGAGTCGGAGCAGGCGCAGACGATGGTGGCGTCGACGCCGTGCTTGTCGGTGAAGTCGAGGAGCCGCCGCTTCCACTCGGGATCGCTGGGGATCGACCACCAGGCTGACGCCCGGCCGCGCGGGCCAGCTCGTTCGCCGCGGGTTGATGTCGATGCCGACCACCACACAGCCGGCGGCCAGCGCGATGCGGGCGCAGAGCTGCCCGACGAGGCCTAGGCCATAGATGGCCACGACCTCACCGAACTGGAGCTCGGCCCGTCGTAGGGCCTGGATGGCGATCCCGCCGACCGTCACGAAGGACGGCGTGGCGGAGGTCGACGGCGTCCGGGCACGGGCACGACGTGGTTGATGGTCGGCGCCGCCACCTCGGCGTGGCCGGTGGCGGCGTAGGCGACGGTCTGGCCGACCTTGATGCCCTCGACATCGCTCTCCCAGCGCCAGCACGGTGCCGGCGCCGCTGTAGCCGATCTCCCGAGGCGTGATCATCTCGTGCCAGACCCGCCGCGCCGTCTGGCTCATGCCGGCCGCGAAGACCGTCTGCTTCACGACGTTGCGCATCCAGGGATCGGACAGGGTCTGCTTGACCAGCTCGGTCGGGGTCTTCGACAGGGTGGTCATCTCGGTGCCCGAGCTGATCAACGAGTATCGGCTGTGCACGAGGACCTGGTCGGCCCCCACGTGGGGCTCGGGGAGATCGAGCACGACGACGCGGCCGCGCCGATCGATGACCCTGCGGAACACTTGCTTCATCGCTGCGATTCCTTGCTGGAGGAGCGGCCCAGCTCAGACCGGGGGGACCTGGGTGGACGGCTTCGACGCCCGGACGATCAGGTCCGCCAGGAGGCCGATCGTGATCGTCTGGAACGCGGCGAACAGGATCAGGAGGGTGTTGGCGGCGAGGCTGAAGTCGCGCGTCGCCCAGTCGTAAGAGAGCTTGCCGATGCCCACCGCGATCAGGACGAGGCCGACGGGGAGGAAGACCCGAAGCGGGCTGTACGAGAGCACCATGCGGATGACCTGCAGCAGGTAGCGCTTCGTGTCCTTCCACCAGTGGAACTTCGAGCGACCGGCCCGCGGGAAGTAGTCGATGGGCACGTACTTGACCGAGTAGCCGTTGCCGAGGAAGGACATCGTGAGCGTCGTCACGCACGAGAACCCGGCGGGCAAGTCCTGGATGTACTGCATCGCGACGTCTCGGCGGAACGCACGGAGGCCGGAGTTGAGGTCGGGAATGTGCGTCTGCACGAGGTAGCTGGCCAGCTTGCGGATGAACCACTTGGCCGGCACCCGGAAGAGCTTGACCGTTCCCTCCTCGGTGCGACGGGCCCCGACCACCTGGTCGTAGCCGTCCATGTCCTTCACGAGGGCCGGTATCTCGTCGTTCGGGTACGTCATGTCGACGTCCGTCCAGACCACGACTCGGCCGCGGGCGGCGGTGGTGCCAGTACGGCGGGCCGCGCCTGAGCCACGATTCTTGGAGTGCCGCATCAAACGGATGCCGTCGATCGCCGCCAGCTCGATCTCGGAGCCGTCGTCCGACCCGTCATCCACGACGATGATCTCGAACGAGTAGGGCGAGCTCTCCAGCGCGGTCCGGATGCGATCGATCTCCGTCCGGAGGTGGCCCTTCTCGTTGAAGACTGGAAGGACGACGGACACATCGCAGCGGCCGAGGTCGTCCTGCTCGGGAGCAGCGGGTGGAGCCATGACCTCAGGAGCCTACCGAGGCGCGCCAACGGTCCGTCGTCATCCGCACTGTGGGCGGGTAAGGGGGGGCGATGACGACGAACGACCTGGCGCGGGTGGCCGAGCAGCCAGCGGCACCCTCGGGAGCCGCCGGCGAAAGTCGGGCCGGCCAGAGCACCGGGTCCAGGCCCGCACTGGCCGTCCTGTTGGTTGTGGTGCTCGGCCTGGCGACCGGCCTCAGAACATGGGTGATCGTGAGATCGACCGTGCCCGTGATCCTGCCCGACGAGGTCGGCTCCTGGTCGGTAGCTCGTTGGGTGGCTGGCGTCCACCCGTCGATCCCGATGGGAGACGTGCCCACCACCCCGGTCGCCACCGGCGTCTTGCTCGCGCCGGTCGCTCGCCTCATCCACAGCTCGGTGGCCCAGTATCGGAGCGCGCTGGTGATCACGTCGCTTCTCCTCGTGCTGGCCGGGGTGCTGCTCAGTCGGTGGGCGGCCAAGGTGGGCTTCGCCGGATCCGACCAACGCGTTGGCGCATTCGCCCTCGTCGTGCTGTTCCCCGCCGCCGTCCTGACGTCGACCTTCACGTGGTCGGAGGCCGCCGCGCTGGCGTCGCTGGCTGGCCTGCTCCTGCTCACCGAGGCGGGTTACCGCCTGCTGGCGCCGGGCGCGATCGCGGCCGGGGCGACAGTGGCCGGCCTCATGCCCTTCGTCCACGGCCGCTTCTTGCTCGTGCCGCTGATCTGGGCTGGCGGCATGATCGGGTTCGTCCTTCGCTCGGACGAGCTCGGGGCGCGGCAACGTCGAGCGCGGGCCACGCTCGCCGGACTCGTCACCGCTGTCGTGGTTGCGATCGGGCTGGTGGGCAGCCACCAGGTCGTCGGCGCGCTGTGGACGCATCCGGCCTCGAACTCGGCCGGGCTCGCCCACCTGCTCCTCGACGGTCGGTACTGGCGCCGCCTCGCCGCCGAGCTCGTCGGACAGCTCTGGTACCTCGTGGCCAGCTCGTTCGGCCTGGCCGCTCTGGGCGGCTGGTGGCTGGGCCGCACCGCCTTCCGGCGCACTGGGCGTCGCACGCCGGTGACGGCCGCGCTGCGGACCACCGCAGCCATGCTCGCCTCGGTCGTCGTCGTCTCGGTGGCGACGGTCGCCAAGGGCGTGGTCCAGCGAGACGACCGGCCGGTGGGCCGCCTGGACTACTTCGTCCACGGGCGCTACATCGACGCCGTCGTCGTCGTGCTGTCGGTGCTCGGGCTCGGCCAGCTCCTCGCCGCGACCGACCGGTCCCGCATCCGGCGCCGGGCGATGCGGGTGCTGGCGGTGATGTGGGCCCTCGCCGCGGTCGTGCAGATCACCCTCCCGCAGGCCATCTCCGGCTTCCTCGGGCCCGCGATCGCCGGTGTCTACTCGCTGCCGTTCGTCAGCGGCTTCGACATCGTGCGGTGGACGGCGGTCGCGACGGTCGGGCTCCTCCTCATCACTGTCGCCGCTCGGTCCCGGGCGGTCCTGCTCGTGACGGTCGTCGGCGTCCTTCTCGCCGGCGCGTGCGGCGCCTCGGCCAAGGCGGTTGGCGACCACGGCCGGTGGGCCCGGTCCGGTCTCTATGCCGGTGTTCCTCCCGCAGCGGGAGCCCGCACGACGGTCGCCATCGCGAGCGACGTCGCCGCGAATCGTCGGTACGGATTGGCGTCGTTCACACAGATGTACGTGCTCACGAACCTCGGCTGGCGGTTCGAGCTCAGTCCCCTTCCGTCGGTGTTGCTCCCCGTGGTCGCCGGTCCGGACGTGGGCGTGCTCGTGCTGGCGAGGAACCAGCCGGTTGACGAGGCCCGGTGGCAATCGACCGGACACCAGGGCGTGGCCCGCGTGTGGGTGCGGCGAGCTCGGCCCGGACCCGGCGGTGCAGCTGGTGCTGCAAGTGCGGGGTCGGTAGGTGTCAGAATCAACCTTCGTGCATGAACGTGGTCCGGCGGTCGAACCCGCGTCGTGCCCGACGAGGGTTCGGGTCGCCGGGTTGCCGGCGTGACCGCGGCTGAGGCACCCGCCGCCGTAGCTCCGCTCGTCGAGGTCGGCCAGGAGGTCTCGGCGGGTCGCCGCGACTCGACCTGCGTGCCGAGGTGGATGCAGCTGGCGGCAGTCATGCCAGCCGCAGCGCTGACCGGGTTCGGGGGATCGTCGCTCGTGCTGGCCATGGTCGGGCAGTACCGGTTCTGGCTTGCTCTCCTCATCGGTACGCCCATCACCTTGGGCTTGTGGGCGCTCGCGTTCGCGGCGACCAAGCGACACCCGACCCGGCGCGGTGGACGTGCTAGCTGCTATCGCCGCGCTGGCGGTGGCGGCGATCGCGCTCGGCCTCTACGGGTACCACCCCAGCCAGTACACGTTCATCGACGAGGACCCGGGCTCCTACTCGTCGACGGCGCGCTGGATCGCCCGCGATGGATCGCTCCGGGACGATGCCGCCGTGGGGCCGTTCAAGGGAGCCCCGAACCTCGTCTTCCAGACCGCGGCGGTCTTCGACACCGGTGGCGGCCACCTGGAGTTCCAGTTCAACCACTTGGCCAGCGTGGCCATGGCCTTCGCCTTCGGCGTCGGCGGTCAGCGGGGCCTGTACCGGTTGGCGGCGTTGTCGACGGCACTGGCGTTGCTCCCGCTCTACGTCCTCGGTTGCCGCCTGCTCCGCCGGCCCTGGCTCGCGGTCGTGGTGGCGGCGACGCTCGCTGGCTCGCTGCCGTTCATCTGGATCGGGCGCGGCACCTACTCGGAGCCGTTCACGCTCCTGCCCCTCATGGCCGCCCTCGTCGCGCTGTGCTGGCTGTGGGAGCGCCCTCGCGTCGGCACGGCGGTGCTCGCCGGCGCGCTGGTCGGCACGACGCTCATGGCTCGCATCGACGGCGTGGCGTACCTGTTCCCGCTCATGCCCTTCGCGGCGCTGCTCTGGGCCCGCAAGCAGCGGTCGGCGGTGGTCGGGTTGCTCGTCGCTGCGGCCGTGCCCGCGCTCATCGGCGCCCTCGACCTGCGCTACCTCACCGGCCCGTACGGCAAGGCCCTGGCCCACGATCGATCCGCGCTCGAGCACGTCCTGCTGCTGTTGGCCGTCGTGAGCGCAGTGGCGGTCGCGGCAAGCGGTCCCGTGCGCCGGCTGTGGGGGCGCGTCGGCCGGTCGAGGGCCGGCGTGGTGGCGGGTGGGCTGACCAGCGCGGGCTTCCTCGCTGGGTGGTTGGCTGCGCCCCATCCTGTTCACGGTCCGCGCACCGAACAACCCCTACATCGCCCTGCTCCAGTCGAGGCAGGGCCTCACCATCGACGGCACCCGGCGCCTACTCCGAGTACTCGTTGCGCTGGATCGGCTGGTACTTCGGACCGCCGGCGATGGTGTTGGCGGCGATCGGTTGCGGCGTGCTGGTCTGGCGGCTGCTGTCGAGGCGGGGCACGGTGGCCGACGCACTCCTCGCCGGCTACCTCGGGCTCGCCGGGGTGATCTACATCTGGGCGCCGAGCATCAACCCGTTCCAGATCTGGGCCATGCGGCGCTTCGTGCCGCTGATCCTGCCCGGGATCATCCTCTTGGCCGGGGTGGGGGTCGACCCGCTGCTCACCGTCCTGTCGCGTCGCCGGTCTCGACCGCTGGCGGTTCTGCTGGCGGTCGGTGCGGCGGCGGCGCTCCTGCTCCCGACGGCCGCGGCGACGGCGCCGGTCCGGCAGGTCAGAGAGCATGCAGGCTACGTGCGGGTGTTCGAGGCCGTCTGTCACCAGGCCGGCCCCGATGCGGTCTTGGTCGTCACCGGCACCTACTCGGGTCTGATGCCCCAGGCCTTCCGCAGCTGGTGCGGCAACCCGACCGTGCTCCTGGCTCCGGCCGAGACACCGCAGCAGCTACAGCAGCTGGCCCAGGCGTGGGCCGATCAGTGTCGGACGCTCCTGCTCGTGGCCAGCCCGCCGAGCTCCCTCGCCAAGTACCAGTCGGTGCTCGGTCCGCCGGTGGCGACGCCCGTGGCTGCCAACAGGTTCCGGCTGGTCCCAGCCCTGCTCCATCGGGCAGATGCGTACCAGCTCGAGCAGATCTCGTTCCTCATCGCGCCCGTGAAAGCGACCCGCAGCTGCCCGGCGACGTGAGCCCATCGGCAGCTCGGAGTCAACCTCCCTGAAGGTCCTAGGCCCGTGAGCGGCTCTCGAACACGACGTCGATGTGGTCGGCTCCACTGTCCTCGAAGGCTCGGAGGATCGGTTCGGGATCCCCGGCGGATATTCCCACCGTGCCGTCGGAGTTCAGCACGGCAGCGGTGTATCCGAGGTCGAACAGGAAGTTCAGATACGTGACACCCGCCACGCCCGAAACCTTTTGCAGCGCCGGTGGGGAGAACTCCGAGACAATGGTTGGCCGAAATCGATCCAGGTGTGAGCGCAACCCGGACAGTGCGTGATACTCCGCGCCTTCCACGTCAATCTTCACGAGCATCGAGGCGGTCGATCTGAAGCGCATCGTCGAGTGGTACACCCTGCACCACCTCGACGTGCGTATCGCTCGAGGCGAGCGGTCCCGTGATTCCGTTGGTTCCGCTGACTCCGAACGCAAGCAGTTGCCAGGTCGATGATGCGGCGACGTTCAGCACCTCGATGTTCGTGAGGTCGTTCGCTCGGATGCTTGTGCGCAACGCCATCACATTCCGGCTCGACGGTTCGACGGCGACCACTCGGCCGTGCTCGACGGCCACCGCGGCGAGCAGCGAGAAATGGCCGAGGTTGGCCCCGATGTCCACGAACGTGTGTCCTGGCTGCAGCCGAGACACAAGGAACGCAGTCACATTCGGTTCATAGAGGCCTCCGCGAAGCATCGCGCTTATACCGGCGTCATCGGCGTATACGTAGATCTTGCGACCATCGGTCTCGATCAGATCGAGATCAGGTTTGACGAGGTCGGCGTGCCCGAGCTTGAACTCAAGCGACGTTAGGAACGCCGTCACGACATCTTCGATCGGCATGCCGGCGTGCGACGAGTGGCCGAGCCACTCAGCCGGCGATGGTACGCGCCGCAGCAGCAGCCGAAAGCAAGCCCAGATGTCCTCCGCTGTAGCAAGCTGCCCATTGACCAGCCGCGGCGGATTGGACGCGAACAACCCGAGGAATTGCTCCAATACATCCAATCGGGTCTGCAACTTCTTCGAGTTCTTGCGCCATCCCTGCGAGCGACGCCGCTACCGCTTCGTGCGACCGACGTCGGCTCGTCAGTGCATACCTGGCTCTATGGAACACCTGGAGCACCCACATTCTACTTCTCGGTCAGGAAGCAAGATGTCCTCGGCCGAGAAGCACCGTCGCACCCTACCCGTCCGTCAAGCGCCACCTATTCATGACGTCTCGAGTGGCGTGCGGCGATGTCAACGGTTTCGGTCGTCTGTCGTCGGTGCTCGGCCTTCGTGATCGCCCATCGCCCGGGATCGCCGTGCAGATGGCAGAATCGGCCTCTGTGCCAGCATCGCACGCTATTGGAGGAGCGCGGGTACCGGTGAGGTCGGCTGTGTGACGTCGGCTGGTGCGTTGACGACGGCTGGTGACGGTGAGGCAAGCTTGCCCGAGGCAGTGGTGCTGCGCCGGGACTGCTCGGTGCCACATTGGATGCAGCTGGCCGCGGTCGTGCCGGCCTCGTGCTTGACCGGACTCGGCGGCAGTGCGCTCGTGCTGGCCATGCTCGGGATCTACCGCCTCTGGCTCGCCCTCCTCGTCGGCCTTCCGCTGTGCCTCGGGCTCTTCGCGCTCGCGTCCAGGGCCGTGCCGCGGGGACGGCCACCCACTCGATCCGAGCAATGGGCGGCCCTGGCGGCGCTGGCGCTGGCTGCCATCAGCCTTGCGGTGTATGGCTACCACCCGAGCCAGTACACCTTCATAGACGCCGATCCCGGCTCGTATTCGTCGACCGCACGGTGGATCGCGCGCGAGGGATCGCTGCGAGGCGATGCGGCGACGGGGCCGTTCAAAGGCGCGCCGAACCTCCAGTACCAGACCCCCGCCGTCTATGACATGGGCGGAGGACACATCGAATTCCAGTTCAACCACCTCGCGAGCGCGGCGATGGCGGTCGCCTTCAGCATCGGCGGGCAGCGAGCCTTGTTCCGCCTCTCCGCGCTCTCCGTCGCGCTCGCCCTGCTGCCGCTGTACGTCCTCGGGTGTGCGCTGCTGCGGCGTCCGTGGCTCGCGCTGGTGGCCGCCGCCACCCTGGCTCAAGCGTTGCCCATGATTTGGATCGGGCGCGGAACGTACTCGGAGGCCTACACGGTCCTGCCGTTGATGGCAGGGCTGGTCGTGCTGTGCTGGCTGTGGGTGTCCCCTCGTGTGGGGACCGCGATCCTGGCGGGAGCGCTCATCGGGACCACCGTCATGGCGCGCATCGATGGGATCGCGTATCTGCTCCCGCTGCTGCCGATCGCCGCGCTGCTTTGGCTTCGGCGACGACGCGCGACCGTGGCGGCGCTCCTGCTCGCGGCCGTCGTCCCCACCGTCATCGGCTCGCTCGACCTGCGCTATCTCACCGGTCGCTACGGGAGTGACCTGGCGGTGCAGCGAGGTCAGCTCGAGAAGGCGCTCCTACTGATGACAGTGCTGTGCATCGTCGCCGTGGCGCTGGCCCGTCCGCTCACGGCTGCCTGGTCGCGGATCGTGCGTTCACGCGCCGGCCTCATCGCTGGCGGGCTCGCCACGCTCGGCTTCCTCGCGGGCTGGATCGTGCGGCCCATGATCCGCTTCGGGCACCACGGCTCCAGCACCTTCATTGCCGGTCTCGAGGCGCGGGAGGGCGTCACCGTCGACGAATCGCGCTCGTTGTCGGCGTACACGCTGCGGTGGATCGGTTGGTACTTCGGTCCGCTCGTGATGGTGCTGGCCGCACTCGGGCTCGGCGTCCTGGTGTGGCGGTTCCTGTCCGGCCGAGGCTCGGTCGCGGAGGCACTGCTCGGCAGCTACCTGCTCTTCGCAGGCGCGCTGTACATCGTGAACCCCGAGGTGAACCCGTTCCAGATCTGGGCCATGCGCCGGTTCGTTCCTCTGGTGCTGCCGGGCGTCGTGCTCCTCGCCGGCATCGCGATCGATCAGATCCTTGCCGTCGTCGGTCGTTGGCGACCGTCCACTTCGCTCGCGCCGGTGTTGGCTGGAGTCGGCGCGGCAGCTCTGCTGCTTCCGACGGCCGCCGCCACCGCGTACGACGGAGCCATCAAGGAGCAGGCCGGCTTTCTCCGGGTGTTCGAAGCCGCGTGCGCGACCGAGCGGGCCCCGACGGCGTGTTCGTGGTGACCGGTGCAGGGGGCGGCCTCATGGCCCAGGCGCTCCGCGTGTGGTGTGGTGTTCCGACCGCGTTGCTCCAGCCGGCCGAGAAGCCGGCGCAGCTGCAAGCGCTCGGGCAGGCCTGGGCCGACGAGTGCCGCCGCCTGCTGCTGGTGGCGGCGCCCGCGGGCGCGATGGCGAAGTTCGCCTCTGTCGTCGGCCCAGCCGTCCGGACGCCGGTGGCGATCAACCGCCGCCGCCTGGAGCGCACCGTCCTCCGCAAGCCGCACCAATACACCGTCGAGCAGCTCTCGCTGCTCATCGCGCCGGTCACGACGTCGACATCGCCTGGCTGTGCTGGCTCGTGATCGCGCTGGGTACCGTCGCCCGTCATCGCCCGCCTCGACCTGTTTCGTAGCCCGCTCGACCGCCGCATCACCGCGCTGGCGCTCCCCGCCTTCGGAACGTTGGCGGCCGAGCCCCTCTACCTCGTCGCCGACACCGCCATCGTCGGGCGCCTCGGTACGGTGCCGCTCGCCGGGCTGGCGCTCGCCTCATCCGTCCTGCTGTTGATCGCCGGCCTGTGCAACTTCTTGGCCTACGGCACCACGCCTCGAGTGGCGCGGGCCCGAGGTGCGGGTGACGAGACGGGCGCGGCCGAGGTCGGGGTGCAGGCCATGTGGCTGGCCGTCCTCATGGGCCTCCCCGTCGCGGCCGTCGTCGCCGTGCTGGCCCGACCACTCTGCCAGCTGCTCGGCGGCTCGGGTGGAGCGCTCGACGCCGCCGTCATCTACCTGCGCATCAGCGCCATCGGCATTCCGTTCGTGCTGATCGCCCTGGTCGGCCAAGGGGTGTTCCGGGGCGTGTCCGACCTGCGCACGCCACTCGCCATCGTGCTCGTGGCCAACGTCGCCAACCTGGTCGTCGAGCTGGTTGCGGTCTACGGCCTGGACCTCGGCATCGCCGGCTCGGCCTGGAGCACGGTGATGGTGCAGATCGTCGCCGCTGGTGCCTACCTGCTGCTGTTGCGGCGACGGCTCCGGCCCGCCCGATCCCGGCGCCCTGATCGGGGCGAGATCACCGCCCTCCTGGCCAGCGGCGCTCACCTCGTGCTGCGGGTCTTGTCCCTCCTCGCCGCGCTGGCCACCGCAACGGCCGTGGCCGCCCGCGTCGACACCGCCACGCTCGCCGCCCACCAGGTGGTGGCCAGCGTGCTCACCCTGCTGTCGCTCTCGCTCGACGCCTTCGCCATCCCGGCCCAAACGCTCGTCGCCGAGGCTCTCGGCGCCGGCGATCAGGGGTTGGCCCGCCAGATCGGGGAGCGGGTGGTGAAGCTCACCATCGTCGTGGGCGTCGCGGTCGCGGCGGCCCTCCTCGTCGCGGCCCCGCTCGTCGCTCGGGTGTTCACGGGACAGGCGGCAGTCGTGAGCCGAGTGACCGGCGGGCTGGTGGTGCTTGCCGTGGTCTTGTTGCCGGGAGCGGTCGCCTTCGCCCTCGACGGGGTCCTGATCGGCGCCGGTGATCTCCGCTTCCTCGGCCGCGTGATGGTGCTCGCCCTCGTGATCTACCTGCCTTTCGTCCTCGCCGTCCTCGCGGTGCCGTCGCTCGGGATCGCCGGCGTCTGGGCCGCGATCGGGATCTGGATGGGGGCGAGGGCGGTCCTGATGACCAGGCGCTTCCGAGGCCAGCGTTGGCTCATGGCCGCCGCCGTCTGAGACTCACCAGCCCCGGTCGATCCACTCCTGCAGATGGGGCCGCTCGGTGCCGATCGTCGTGTCGGCGCCGTGGCCGGGCAGGACGATGGTGTCGGCCGGCAGCGTGAACAGCCTGTCGTCGATCGAGTGGATGATGGTGGAGAAGTCGCCACCGTCGAAGGTGGTGTTGCCCGGGCCGCCGGGGAACAGGGTGTCGCCGCTGAACAGGATCGGGCTGCCGGCCACCTTGAAGCAGATCGAGCCCTCAGTGTGACCGGGCGTGTGGATGGCCTCCAGCCGAAGGTTGCCGACCTCCACCACCTCGGCGTCATCGAGGAAGACGTCGTAGCCGACCTCCTTGAGGCGAGGGGCGTCGAGGGCGGTGACGGCCACCTCGTAGCCGGCCTCGCGCATGGCCGGGATGGCCTGGATGTGATCCCAGTGGCCGTGGGTCTCCAACACTCGGCGCACGCCCAGACCCCGGGCCAGCTCGAGCAGCTTCTCGTGCTCGTTGGCCGCGTCGAGCAGCACCGCCTCGCCGGTCTCCTTGCAGCGCAGCACGAAGACGTTGTTTTCGAACGGGCCCACGACGAGCTTGTGGATCTCGATCCGGCTGTCCTCGTGGTGGAGCGTCATGGATGCAGTCTGGCAGCCGATCCGCCCGCTTCCGACCCGCTCGCCGCCGATCAAACGCCGCCGCCGATCAAAGGCCGCCGACCAAACGCCGCCGCCGGCGGCGCTCGTGGCGTTCCGGTCACCGAATCCGCGCTCCAGGCCCAACATCGGTGACCAGTTCGCCGATTGGGTCGCTCGCCGGGCCGAGTCGCACTCAGGTCGAGAGGACGTCGAAGCCGAGGGCGAGCGCGACGGGGATCTGGCCGGCGTCGAAGGTGAGGAAGCGAAGCGGGCGGGGGAGGCGGTCGGCGGCGGCCAGGTGGAGGGCGTCCGACAGCCGCAGCGGCTGGGCCCGAGCGAGGTCGGCGGCCCGGTCGAGGCAGGCGCGGTCGACGGGTACGACGGCGATGCGGTCCCAATCCAGGCGGATGGCGTCCTCGAGGTCGCGACGGAGATCGGGGTCGTCGGTCAGGCGGTCGATCAGCACCAGCGCCTCGGTCAGGGCGAGCGCGGAGGCGCACCAGTCGCGGTCGGCGGCCATGGCGGTCAGCGCGACGGTGCGGCCGGGCATGGCGAGGTGGCGGGCGACGAGGGCGCTGGTGTCGAGGGCGATGGTCACCCGCGCTGCTCCCGGAGGAGGCGGTCGAGCCGAGTGCCGGCCCAAACTGGGGTCGGCTCGCCCGGATCGGGCCGGTCGTGGCGGCGAGGCGCCACGACGAGGCCCCGGGCGCAGAGGTCCTCCAGGGTCACCCTGGCCCCGCCGGGGTCGAGCGGACCCAGCTGCGCCGCCGGCCGTCCCGCCACCGTGATGACGATCCGCTCCCCAGCCTCGGCCCGCCGGATGGCGGCGGCGGCGCCGATCCGCAGGTCTCGCACGCCGAGGCGGTCCACCGACCGGAGTGTACATCGATGTACATCCGCAGATTCGCCGGAGATTCGCCGGACGAAGGAGACTGAGGTCATGAACTTTGCCTTCAGCGAGGAGCAGGAGGAGCTGCGCAAGACCGTGCGGTCCTTCCTGGAGAGCAAGTCCCCCGAATCCGAGGTCCGGCGCCTGATGGACACCGAGGTCGGGTACGACCCGGGGGTCTGGAGCCAGATGGGTGAGCAGATGGGCCTGCAGGGCCTGGCCATCCCGGAGGAGTTCGGCGGCTCGGGCTACTCGTACATCGAGCTCGGGGTGGTGCTGGAGGAGATGGGTCGGGCGCTGCTGTGCGCGCCGTACTTCTCCACCGTCGTGCTCGCCGCCAACACGTTGCTGCAGTCGGCCGACGACGCGGCCAAGAAGGACTACCTGCCGGGCATCGCGAGCGGCGAGACCATCGCCACGCTGGCCTACACCGAGCCGTCTGGCAAGTGGGACGAGAGCGGCATCACCACCGAGGCCAAGGCGGACGGTGCCGGCTGGAAGCTGAACGGCACGAAGATGTTCGTGCTCGACGGACACATCGCAAACCTGATCATCATCGCTGCCCGCACCCCGGCCGGGGTCAGCCTGTTCGCGGTCGACGGCGGTGCCGCCGGCCTCACTCGCACCGCGCTGTCCACCATGGACCAGACCCGCAAGCAGGCCAGGCTCGAGCTCGTCGACACGCCTGCTCGCCTGATCGGTACCGATGGCGCCGGCTGGACCGTGCTGTCGTCCGTCCTCGACCTGGTGGCGATCGGGCTGGCGGCGGAGCAGGTGGGCGGCGCCCAGAAGGTGCTGGAGATGGCCGTCGAGTACGCCAAGGTGCGGGTCCAGTTCGGTCGGCCGATCGGCTCCTTCCAGGCCATCAAGCACAAGTGCGCCGACATGCTGCTCGAGGTGGAGTCGGCCAAGTCCGCGGCGTACTACGGCATGTGGTGCGCCTCGGAGATGAACGACGAGCTGCCGTCAGTGGCCTCGCTGGCCAAGGCCTACTGCTCCGAGGCCTACTTCCACGCCGCGGCCGAGAACATCCAGATCCACGGCGGCATCGGCTTCACCTGGGAGCACCCGGCCCACCTCTACTTCAAGCGGGCCAAGAGCTCTGAGCTGCTGTTCGGCGACCCCACCTACCACCGCGAGCTGTTGGCGCAGCGCATCGGCATCTGAGCACCGTCACGCGTCGGCGTGGGCCGAGTGCCACTGCCAGGCGGTGGCGATGATCTCGTCGAGGCCACGCGTCGGTTCCCAGCCGAGCGTGGCCCGGACGAGGGTGTTGTCCGAGTAGAGCGCCACCGGGTCGCCGGCGCGGCGCTCGCCGTATTCGCGCGGCACCGGGCGGCCCGAGATCCGCTCGGCCGCCTCCACCACCTCGAGCACGGAGGATCCGACGCCTGAGCCGAGGTTCAGGGCCGTCGTGGCTCCACCGCTCTCGAGGTAGTCGAGCGCCTTGACATGGGCGTCGGCGAGATCCTCGACGTGGACGTAGTCGCGCACCGCGGTGCCGTCCGGCGTCGGGTAGTCGGTGCCGAACACCAGCAGCGGCGGCCGTCGGCCGAGGATGGCCTTCAGGGCGAGCGGAACCAGGTTCAAGGTGAGGGCCCAGTCCTCGCCGATCACCCCGTCCGACGATGCGCCGGCGGCATTGAAGTAGCGCAGGCTCGCCGAGCGCACGCCGTGGGTGACGTCATACCAGCGCAGGATGCTCTCGGTCATCCGCTTGGTCTCGGCATACACGCTCTCGGGGCGCAGCGGTGCGGCCTCGCTGACGGGCGTCTGGTCCGGCGTCCCGTACACGGAGCAGGAGGAGGAGAACACGACGTGCTCGACGCCCGAGCGGTACAGCGCTTCGATGAGCTGCTGTGATCCGTTGACATTGTTGGCGAAGTAGCGGCCGGGCTGCTCCATGGACTCGCCGACGGACTTGTAGGCCGCGAAGTGGACGCAGGACGTGACGCCGTACTCGGCCACGACCTTGCTGACGAGCTCGCGGTCCGCCGTGTCGCCGACGACGAGTGGCGCACCGAGCACCGACTCCTCCCGGCCATACTCGAGGGAGTCGAGCACCACGACCTCGCGGCCGAGATTCCGGAGCAGGCGGGCGGTGTGGGATCCGATGTAGCCGGCTCCGCCGGTGACGAGTGTGCTCATGGCCGGCGAGCATACGGGCGGACCCTGATCGCTACCCTCACGGCTCGTGGTCGCCGTCATCCTCATCCTGGCCTTCGCCGTGCTCGCGGTCTTCGTCATCGCTGCCGTCGCCATCGGCCGTGAAGCCCGCCGGCTGGACTCGGTGGCGCCGCGCAGCGTCTACGTGCTGGACGAGGCGGTCGACTACGTCGCCGACCACCTGCCCGGGGCGGCCCAGGCTCGGCTCACCCACGATGACGTGCGGGCCCTCCTGCGGGCCCACATGGCCCAGCTCCGGGCCCAGGGTCTCCAGCCCCCGGTCGCCGTCGACCAAGTGCAGGAGATCGTCGATCCGGTCGTGATCGATGAGACCGACGCCGTGGGATACCTCATCGGCCAAGCCGAGCGGCTGGACATCGACGTGACCGACGAGGACGTCGCCCATGTGGTGGACGCCCACCTCGCCTACTTCGAGGCGATCGGCGCGGTGGGACCGGTGGCCGAGCCGGGCGAGGCGTCGATCTGAGCCGACGAGCTGTCCGCAACCCCAAGCTGCGCGCCCGCAGTCCGTCTCGCTCAGATCATCATGTTCAGGTTGGCGGCGATGGCCCGCCCCAGCGCCTCGTCCCCGGTGATGGTGATCCGGTCGGCTCGGGCCTGGGCGTCCTGTCGGCCCACGGCCAGCACGAGGAACGTCTCGGTGTCCATGGCGACGGTGACGAGCGGATCGTGCTCGACATCCTCGACCACCTTGGCTCGGCCTCCTTCGACCGCGACCGGGATGGTTCGCTCGACCGGCCCGTCGATGGTGATGATGCTCATCGAGCCCTCGGGCGCTGCGGCCCGCTTGCCGACGACGATGGGAAGGGTGCGGATCAGGCGGTCGATGGTGTGCTCGGCCGGACCGCCACCCAGGTGGCCGGGCCGCCCGACGGCCCGCCGGATGTCCTGCTCGTGGACGAAGCAGTCGAGGATGCGGATCCCCAGGAAGTCGAGCATGGTGCCGGGGCCGGTCGGCGTCATCCGCTCCTGCGTGAAGTAGGCGGCATCGGCGCCCCGCAGGGTGGCGAGGCGCAGGGCCACCAGCTCCTCCAGCTCGGCCAGCACCTCGGTACCGCTGCGCCCTCGTCGGGACTCCACCTCGCGCTCGTTGAGCTCGCCGATCGCGTTCTTCACGTAGGTCCGGGGTCCCGGATCGGCGTCGGCCGGCGGCAGCTCCTGCAGCATCCGCTCGGTGCCGATGAGGTGGGAGACGTGGTCCTTCACGGTCCAGCCCGGGCAGTCGGTGGGCAGCTCCCACTCGTCGGCGGTGAGGTCGTGGCCGAGGGCGATCGTCGCCCGCCAGGTCTCCTCGAGCAGGTCCGTCGTCCGAGCGGCGTCCATGGCTGCGTCCCTCTCGCCTCGGTTGCGTGGCGCGACGGAGGGTAGCGGCTGGCTCGCTCGGGGCGGTCAGGGCGCACGTGGTCGTGGTGGTGGTCGAGGTCGTGGTGGTGGGCGGCGCAGGGATCCGCACGTACACCACGGCCAAGTTGACCAGGTGCCCGTCCTTCGGGGACGCCCGGAAGGCGTGCAGGTGCAGCGTCGTGCCCGGCGTGGCGCGCAAACGTCAGCGAAACGTCGAAGTGACCGCGGCAGCCGGTGCCGCAGGACGCCTGGACCGCGCGCTCCACCAGGACTTGGTTGGTGGCGTCGAGCAGCTGGAGCTGGAACCGTCCTTCGAAGACATCGGCGGTGCCGGTCACTCGGAGTGGGCTGGTCACGAAGGCCATGGCCTTCGGCGCCGTGATCTCGACCGCCTTCGGCTGCGGTGGCGGGACGCAGGCGACGAGGGCAAACCCCGTCACGGCGGCCAACGAGAGGGTCAGCAGAGCAGGGATCCGTCGCATGTTCGTCATCCTCCGTCTCGCCCGCTGTTGGTACAAGTCACCCCGACGAATCGCGCCGTCGGCACGCCCTCGGGCGGTCAGGTGGTGAGCGGCAACGAGGCCAACTCGATGCGCGAACCGTCCTTGGACGAAAGCTCGTAGGCGATCAGCTTGATCCGCCCGGATGCGGTGAACGTGAGCGTGGTGTCGAAGGTACCGCGACAGCCCGATACCGCAGGTGGCCATCACCTGGCGGTCGACGAGCACGTGCCCGACAGCATCGACCACTTGCAGGCGGAACGTGGCCTCGAACACATCCGCGGTGCCGGTCACGTGCAGTGGACTGGCGACCTTCGTGAAGGCCACCGGCTGCTTGACGATGACGGCTGCGAGCCCGTCAGCTCCTTTGGGCGGCGCACACGACACCAGGGCCAGGCCGGCCGCTACCGCGACGGCCAGCGAGGCGAAGAGGGGCAACCGCGGCATCACGGCATGCTGCCCCTCGGGGAGCGAGTTCGCAAGTGCGGGTGGCCGGCGCCCGGCTCACCTGCACCTGCGGGACGAGGGGCCACGAGAACTAACGTCCGCTCCGTGGAGCGACCGACCCGGTTCGAGCACACTCGCTACCTCGGCGACAAGCGCAACCAGCTCGTCTACGACCTCGACACCTGGGACGACGCGGCCGTCATCGACGACCTGGTCCAGGCTGAGACCTTCATCTGCTTCGGTCCCGACACGCTGCCGGAAGCCCGCAACCGGGGCTACCGGCTGGCCCGAGCCGGCCGGCGGGCCAGGGTGCGACCATCCCGATGACCACGTCCGGGTGAGCGCGCGGCGGTGAACGGGACGTTCACGTCGGGAGGGCTGACGCTTGCTTGCCATATGTCCTACCCGGCCGGGCGCCCGACCGCCGGGCTCCCCGGCGTCGTGATGTGCCATGGATTTCCGGTCGGACCGCTCGATGCCCGCCAGTCCGCCGGCACCTTCCCCGAGCTCATGGACCGCATCGCCAACGAGCTCGGCTGCGTGGCGATGACCTTCACGTTCCGTGGTTGCGGGCAGTCGGCGGGGGACTTCTCGCTCCAGGGTTGGGTGGACGATCTCCGGGCCGCCATCGACCACCTCGAGGCCCGGGTCGGGGTGGAGGACGTCTGCCTGGTCGGCACCAACACCGGTGGCTCGATCGCGGTCTGCGTGGCGGCGGACGACGCCCGGGTCAGTGGCGTGGCCATGCTCGGCGCCCGCCCCGACTTCGATGACTGGGCGGCTCAACCCCGGCGCTTCCTGGAGCACGCCCGCGAGATCGGCGCCGTCCGCCATCCGGCCTTCCCCGCCTCCTTCGAGTCATGGGTACGGGAGTTCCGGCGCTTCCGGCCCCTCGACGCCGCCCGCCGCCTCGCCCCCCGGCCGCTGCTGGTGCTGCACGGTGAGGACGATCCGTACGTGCCGGTCAGCGACGCCCGCGAGTTCGCCGAGGCCCACGGCCACGCTGAGCTGCGGATCCTTCAGGGTGCCGGCCATCGCCTCCGTCACGACCCCCGGGCCATCGCCATCCTTCTCGGCTGGCTCGACCGCCAGCACACCGCGGTTCCGAGGACCTGACCCGCCGCGGTACGGCCGCCCCGGTCGAGAGGGAGGGCAGCGGTAGCCTGGCGCGACGCCCATGAGCACTGAGCCGAGCGCCCTGCGCCCCGCAGACCCTCTCGCCGCCCCGCCGTCGAGCCAGCCGTCGTTGCTGACGGTCGCGCCACGCCGGACGGTCCGTCAGCACACGAGCGACGTGGTCCGCTACCACGAGCTGCTGGCTTCGCTCGTGCGCAAGGAGCTCAAGGTCAAGTACAAGAACTCGGCGCTCGGCTTCGCCTGGTCGCTGTTGAACCCGTTGCTCTACTTGGCGGTGTACTACGTCGTGTTCGACATCCTTCTGGCGTCGGGCATCTCCGCCTTCCCGATCTTCCTGTTGTCAGGGCTCCTCGTCTGGAACCTGTTCTCCACCACGCTGATCGCGGGCACGTCGTCGATCGCGGAAGGTGGCTCGCTGGTGAAGAAGGTCTTCTTCCCGCGGGAGGTCCTGCCGCTGGCCAGCGAGGGGGCCGCGCTCGTCCACTTCGCGCTCCAGTTCCTCGTCCTCGTCGTCGTCATGGTCATCGTGCGTTGGGGTGTTGACCCGGGCTATGTCTGGCTCGTCCTCCCCGCCCTCGTCGTGATCCTGCTGTTCGGCGCCGCGCTCGGGGGTCCTGCTGTCCGCGGTGAACGTGTATCGCGCGGGACATGAAGCACCTGATCGAGGTGCTGCTGCTGGCCTGGTTCTGGCTCACCCCGATCGTCTACCAGTGGGGGTTGTTCAGCTCGAAGCTCTCCAGCCGCCACCTCACCTGGGTCGTGCTCCTGAACCCGGTCACATCGGTGACGCTGGCCTTCCAACGGGCCATCTACAACCGCACCTATGCGTCCGACGGGACGACGGTGCTGCTGCCCGACGCCAGCGCCCTCTGGTACTCCCGCAACCTCGCGATCGTGGGGATCGCCTCAGTAGTGCTGCTGTTCCTCGCCGTGCGCACCTTCGACCGGCTCGAGGGGAATTTCGCCGAGGTGATCTGACGTGGGCGCGCGGGTCGTCGAAGTCGACGGAGTGTCGAAGCGCTTCCAGCTCGTCAACCACGGGACCTCGCTCAAGGAGCGCTTCGTGCATCGGGACCGATCGCGCCCCGAGGAGTTTTGGGCGCTCCGCGACATCTCCATTGCGGTCGACCAAGGGTCGACCCTCGGCCTCATGGGCCACAACGGCTCCGGCAAGTCCACGCTCCTCAAGCTCATCGGCGGCATCCTGAAGCCGACCCTGGGCACGGTCCGGGTGCAAGGTCGCATCGCCTCGCTGCTCGAGCTGGGCGCCGGGATGCATCCGGAGCTCACGGGGCGAGAGAACATCTTCATGAACGGCGCCATCCTCGGGATGTCCAAGCGCGAGCTCCAGCGCCGCTTCGATGACATCGTCGAGTTCGCGGAGCTCGAGCAGTTCATCGACCAGCAGGTCAAGCACTACTCGTCCGGGATGTTCGTCCGCCTCGGGTTCTCCGTAGCCGTGAACGTGGAGCCGGACATCCTGCTGGTCGACGAGGTGCTGGCGGTCGGCGACGAGAACTTCCAACGCAAATGTCTCGAACGGGTGCGGCGGTTCCAGCGACGAGGGCCGGACGATCATCGTGGTCTCGCACGCGGCTGACCAGCTCCGCCAGATCTGCGATCAGGTGGCGGTCATCGATCACGGTCACCTGGCGGCATTCGACGAGCCCGCAGTCGCCATCCGCATCTTCCGGGAGCACATGCTCGAAGACGAGCTCGATCGCCGGGCACACGCCGAGGCGGACGTGAATCCGACGCCCACGCTTGCGGCGCACACGGTGCTGGACGGTGTCGCCGAGCCGACCTCGGCCCACGCGCACGGTGCGGCGCAGGAGGCGAAGCGCAACCTGCGGGTGCGGATCACCCACATCGAGGTGGAGCACGCCCATCGCGACGTTCGGCGCTACCTACTGCCGGGCGAGCCGCTGACGATCCGGATCGGCTACGAGGCCAAGGAGCGGATCGAGGACGTCGTCGTCGGGCTCGGCATCTTCGACCACGCGACCGGACGGCCGATCTTTGGCACGAACACGGACATCCTTGGCACGCCGGTGAAGGCCATGTCAGGCGCAGGGGAGGTGATCTTCGAGGTCGCCGCCGTGCCTCTGCTCGATGGCACCTTCCCGATCACGATCGGCATCCACAGCCACGACGAGACGGTCGTCTACGACTGGAGCGAGCAGCGGACGTGGTTCGAGATCCTCAGCCCCGACCGCACGTCGGGCCTGGTCTGGATGCCCATCGAGGCCAAGTCCATCCCGTAGGCACGCGGGGGCTCCTACCCGGCGCCGCCGCCGCCGTTCGAGAATCGACCGATAGGCGTCGAGGTGGGAGCGGGCAACCGTGGGCCAACCGAGCTCCAGGGCGAGGGCACTTGCCTTGGCGGCCAGATCGGCGGCCAGCGCCGGGGAGCCGATGACCTCTCGGATGGCCCGGGCCAGGTCCTCGGGCGCGTTCGTCCGCGTACGCAGCACCACCTCGCTGACGTCGTCGAAGATCCGGATGCTCGTCGCGATGACCGGCGCGCCGATCCCCAGGACGAATCGCATGGCCGCACTCGAGGACTCAGGTGTCTCCGCGTAGGGCAGCGCAATGACGTCGGCCGCCGCGAGCAGCGTTCGGACGGCGTCATCGGCGAGGAAGTCGCTGACCAAGACCACGTTCCCGTCGAGTCCCCGTTCGCGGATCAGCCGCTCGCAGCGCTCGCGGTAGGCCGCGCTGCTCGCGTCCGGGTGGGTGGCGCACGGCGCCAGCAACAGGATGTCCGGCTGGTCCCACCGCAAGAGGTCGATGGCCTCGATCAGCTCCAGCGTGCCCTTGTGGGGCAGAAGGAAGCCGAAGGTGGCGACGGTGGGGCGGTGGTCGAGCGCGAGGCCCTTGCGAGCCTCCTCTCGGGACACGGGCGGCGGTCCCGGAGCGCCCTGTGGGATCAACCGCACGTTCTCGGTGAAGCCGGACGAACGCAGCCGCTCGACGTCCGCCTCCTGGTGGGCGATGAGCAGATCGACCTTCGGCCAGTGTGGCCACGATGTCCCGCAGGCTGACGGTCTCGTCGTCGATGCGGACGTCTCCCGTCGCATGGAAGGTGATCACGATCGGCTTCCGCGGGAGCACCGCCTCGATGAGGCCCGCGAGCGCGCCCAGCTCGAAGAACCCGAAGTTGAACTGGAGGTGGACCAGCTCTGAAGGAGAGGCGAGGAGAGCAGCGGTGAGGGGCCCGAGGTCCGGGTGCCAGCGGTCCTTCCACACCCGGGCGATGCGCAGCTCAGCCTCCAGATCGATGACCTGCACGTCCCGATCCGCCAGGAGCGTCGACCTCGGCGCGGTGGCCGAAGGCGTCCACCAGCTGTAGCGGTGTACTCGGCGATGCCGCAGCGCGAGTTCCATGGGGACACCATCGACACCGACGTGGTCCGCGCTGCGCGCCCGGAGCTCGTCGATGAAGCTGCGCCATCGGACGGCCGACCGCGTCCCACGAGAACCGGTCTTCGATGGCGGCTTTCGCAGCCGCGGTGCGGGCTCTGATGTCCGGAGCGTCCGGGCAGTCGTACACGGCGCGGAGGTGCTCGGCGAGGTGCTCGACGTCGGGCTCCGCCCACGTCGAGCCGGGTGTGGTGAGATGGGTACTCGCCGGCTCGATCCGATGGCGAACGATCAGTGCCGTCTCGTCGGCGCAGAACTCCCTCAGTCCCGAGTGAGCCACGGTGATCACGGGCAGGCTGGCCAGCATCGCTTCGGCGACCGGCAGGCCGAAGCCCTCACCGCGGGCCGGATGGACGTAGCAGTCGGCGATGCCGTAGAGGCTGTCGATGGCCTCCCTCGGGAGGTCTTCGTCGATCCAGATGACATGCCCGGGGTTCGGGTGCTGCCGGCGAGCCTCGGCCAGCTGCGCCGCCACCTCGTTGTGCGGGTTCGGGAAGGTCTTGAGCAGCAAGGTCACGTCGTCGTTGGCGGTGAAGGTGTCGAAGTAGGCCTGCGAGCAGCAGATCGATGCCCTTCCTCGGGAAGGCCGAGCTGACGTGCAGGAACACGAAGCCCTTGCGGTCCTTCGCCTGGCGGGGCAGCGGCCCGTCGGGGACCGGTGGCTCGACGCCGACGCCCGTCACGCTGATAGGCACTGTCACGCCGGCCGAGCGCAGGAGCTCGGCGACGTAGGTCGACATCACGCCGATGCCGTCCAGGTGCTCGTTGAACGACTCGACGTACTCCGCGGGCAGCCCTGACTCCTCCCAGCCGAAGTAGAGGCAGCGGATGCCGCCGGGTGCGTCGGCGAGGCGGGGCGGGTGGAGCTGGCGAATCGTCACGTCGGGGTAGGGCGTCGTCCTGGCGCTCGCGTGCAGGCGGGCCGCGACCGGATGGCGCTGGAGATCCGCAGGGTCCGGCGTGTAGTCGCCGGGTCCTTCCGTGGCGTACAACGAGACCTCGATGTCGTCGAGGTCGTCGAGGGCGAGCGCGAGGTTGCGGTTGAGCACGGCCAGGCTGTACGTCGTCTCGAACGGTCCCTGGACCTGGACGCGAGTTGGTTGCTTGGTTCCGCACGCACGCTGGATCGAGCGAGTCAGCGTGGCGTCGACGTCGAAGGCGGCCAGCTGCGCCAGCCGCGCGTCCTGCCGGTCGAGGATCCTCTGCACGAGTGCCTCGTCGCCGAGGATGGTGTGCGCCAGGCCGGCGACGAACGACGGCTCCTTGGTGTGCAGCTCCACCCCCGCCCCGCCGAGTGTCTCTGGGACCGCAGCGGCGCCATAGGCGATGACGGGAAGCCCGGCCGCCATGGCCTCGAGGAGCGGTACCCCGAATCCCTCGTGCTCGCTCAGCGAGAGGTAGAGGCCCGCGGTCGAGTAGCGCTCGATCAGGTCGCCTTCGGGGATCTTGCCCCAGAGCACGACCCGGTCGGCCACGTCCATCTGGGCCGCAAGCTCGCGCAGCTCGAGTACGTAGGCCCGATCCGATGGGTCGCCGACCAGGTGAAGGTGAGCCCGGTTGTCGAAGGCGTTCGCGTACACGCCGAAGGCGGCGATGATGTCGTGATGGCACTTGTTGCCGACCAGCCGTCCGACCGTCAGCCAATCACGGTTCCGAGCTCGTTTGCCCCTTCCCGACGCGTACCGGCCGAACTGGGTCTGGACCGGCAACACTTCGGCCCGCTCGAAGCCGGCGGCCAGGAGCTCTCGCCGGGAGTAGTTCGAGTTGGCGATGGCGGCGTCGACCGATGGACGGCAGCTCCTTGAGCTGCGCTCGCCCGAGGCGGACGGCGCGCCGCACGTGCTCGCTGGCGAAGTACTCCTCGGGCGTGATGTTCTGGTAGCTGAGGATCTTCCGATCCGGAAGCCGGCGCAGCTGCTCGAGGGCCTCGTTGCCGATCGAGTGGTAGAGGAGCAGCACCTGGTTCGGCGAGCCCTGATAGGTCGACAGATGTCGGATCTGGTCGGAGAGCGCCGGCGGGATGTGCAGCGCGTACACGTCGGACCGGTAGCCGAGCCCCCGCAGTCGCCTCCGGATGCTCAGCATCTGCTGGGTGACAGCGTCACCCTCAGCGGTCCCGGCGTGGAACTGGTGTACAGCGCTCGGGCGTTCGGTCACTTTCGAGCGACGACCGCGTAGTCCTGGTAGCCGAACACGGTCTCCAGCAGCGGCTTGATCGGCGTGTCCGGTGGGGTCGTCGGGCAGTCCGTCGAGGAGCTGCAGCGCGGGGTGCGGGCTTCGGGGGAGGATCTCGACTTCCGAGAAGCCGTTGCTCTCGCACAAGAAGGCGAGCGTCGGCGGGTACACCGGTCGGACGTGAGAGAGGTCGGCGTAGAACCAGTTTCCGAGCGCGAAGGCCGAACGGGGGTCGATCGTCTCGAGCACCATCGGCGCACCGCGCTTCAGCACGCGGCGTGCGGCCGCGACGAGGCTGAGCAGCGAGCTGACCGGGAGGTGCTCGATCACCTGGGCGCAGAAGATGCCGTCGAGCGTGTCCGGCTCGAGGGACTGCAACCACAGCGTCGCATCCGCCTCGACCACGTTGAGGTCTTGGCTCCGGCAAAGCTCCAGCATGTCCGAGTCCGTCTCGACGCCGACCGGCTCGAAGCCTTCTGCCTCGAGCAGCTTGAGCATCTCGCCCCTCCCGCAACCGAGGTCGGCGATGCGCGGGCGCTCGGCGGGATCCCCGAAGATCGGGAGGTACGGCGCGCTGCGTTCTCGGCGAGCTCGGCCGACGAACCCCGGAACTGGTCCTCGAAGCGGGAGTAGTCCACGCTTGGCACCCTGTAGGCCTCGGGCATCGGTGGCGGCTGCGTGCCCTCGAACGCGCCGGCGGCTGTGAGCTGGCGACGCACCGTCTCGAGCCGGGCGGCGACGGTGCCGATGGCGGCATTGAGGTCGGCGACGTCGTAGCGGAGGCTCCCCAGCTCGCCATCATGGCGCTCGTGGACGGCTTCGGCGACGCCCTTGACCTCCACTCGGATCCGCGCTTGCTCGCTCGCCACGTCCGTCACTGAGGTCGCCACGTCCGTCACGGACTGGGTGAGCCGGTGGACCTCGGCCTCCAGCTGCTCCAGCGCGAGGACGACGTCGGTCGCCGCCCACGCCGTCGCGGCATCGAAGTCGGTCTGGACCGTCCAGCGCGGCTCGACGTACCAACCGGTCAGCTTGCGAACGGCGCGCTTGGTGAAGCGGGTGGCTTGACCTCGAGGCCCATCGCCGGCGGTGATCTCAGGGGTGTGCAGCAGGTTGTACCGCTGGTGCAGCGCATGAGCGCGCTGGCGGGCGGAGTCGACCGGAGTGCCTCGCGCGTGCACGAGCGTCCGCGACACGTTCGTCACTGCTGGCGCACCAGCCCGGTCCGTCGACGCCAGGAGCGACTGCACGCGCATCACGAGCTCGTCGGGCGAGATCACGGTGGCGTCGACGTCGATGGGCGAGGACATGGGCGCAGATCCGGTCATGGCGATCGGCGGACGAGCATACCGGTGACCTCCGCGCCCGCACGGGAGCGCGGCCCCTCTCCCGGCCCACGTTCGCGCCGCCGGGTGGTGCGCTTCACGAGCTTCGCTCGAGCTTCATCCGCTCGATCTTGAGGTCGTGGTCGACCATCAGCTTCACCAGCTCGTCGAACTCGACCTGGGGCTGCCAGCCCAGCGCTCACGTGGGCCTTGGCGGCGTCGCCGACCAGCAGGTCGACCTCGGCCGGCCGGAGGAACCGCGGGTCCTGGCGGACGAAGCGCTGCCAGTCGTCGATCCCGGCGTGGCCGAACGCCGAGCGCTGACGAACTCCTCGACCGTGTGGGTCTGGCCGGTGGCGACGACGTAGTCGTCCGGCTCGTCCTGCTGGAGCATCGCCCACATGGCCTTGACGTAGTCGCCGGCGTAGCCCCAGTCCCGCTTCGGGTGCAGGTCGCCCATCACGAGCTCGTCCTGGAGGCCGAGCTTGATGCGGGCGACGGCGTTGGTGACCTTGCGGGTGACGAACTCCAGGCCCCGCCGCTCCGACTCGTGGTTGAAGAGGATGCCCGCGCAGGCGAACAGCCCGTAGGACTCCCGGTAGTTGACGGTGATCTCGTGGCCGAACACCTTGGCCACGCCGTAGGGGGAGCGGGGGTAGAACGGGCGTGAGCTCGTTCTGCGGCGTCTCCCGCACCTTGCCGAACATCTCCGAGGACGAGGCCTGGTAGAAGCGCATCGGGTTGTCCTGGGAGCCCCCCACCATGCGGATGGCCTCCAGCAGGCGGAGCACGCCAGTGCCGGTGATGTTGGCCGTCAGCTCGGCCTGCTTCCACGACATGGCCACGAACGAGATCGCGCCCAGGTTGTAGACCTCGTCGGGCTGCGACTGCTCGAGCGCGCCGACCAGCGACGAGAGGTCCTGGAGGTCACCCGAGATCAGCTCGACGAACGGGCAGCTCGGCCTGGACCTGCACGCCCTTCGGGTTGTTCTGGCCCTTGACCAGGCCGAAGACCTGGTAGCCCTTCTCGTGCAGCAGCTCGGCCAGGAACTGCCCGTCCTGGCCGGTGATGCCGGTGATCAGCGCGCGACGCATCGACTGGGTCCCTTCGACGTCGGAGAGGGATCGATCCTACCCGTGGCACAGGGTCGCCCCGGGCCACCGGCCTCGGTGGCCGTGCGGGGAGGTCGCGCGCCGACGCCGTGGCGGCCGGCCGCAGTCCGCGCGGGTGCGCCGGCTCAGGGTGCGGCCGGGTTCACCGCGTCGGGGTCGATGTCGTAGCGGGCGATGGCCTCCGCGACGACCTCGGCCTTGACCTCGCCCTGCTCGGCCAGGCCGGCGAGCACGGCCACGACGACGTGGCCGGCGTCGACCTCGAAGAAGCGGCGCAGCGCCTCGCGGGTGTCCGAGCGGCCCATGCCGTCGGTGCCGAGCGGGATGAACAGGCGGTCGGGCAGGAAGCGGGCCACCTGCTCGGGCACGATCTTCATGAAGTCGGTGACGGCGACGATCGGGCCCGGCGCCTCGCCGAGCAGCCGGCGCACGAGCGGGACCCGCTGCTCCTGCCCGGGGTGGAGGCGGTTCCATGCGCTCGGTGGCCAGCGCCTCGTCCCGCAGCGCCTTGTAGCTGGTGGCCGACCACAGCTCGACGCCGACGTCGTAGTGCTCGGCCAGCTCCTCGGCCGCCTTGCCGGGCCGCGCCCTGGGCCGACGCCGGAGAACAGCAGGGTGGCGTGCTTCGACGGCCCGTCCGGCGCCTCGGCCCACCGGTAGAGGCCGTCGACGATGCCCTGCTCCACGCCGCTCGGCCATGGCCGGCATGGGGTAGTTCTCGTTGTAGAGCGTCAGGTAGTAGAAGACGTCGTCCGGGTTGGGCCCGTACATGCGCTGGATGCCGTGGCGGACGATCGTGGCCATCTCGTAGGCGAAGGCCGGGTCGTAGGCCTGGCACGGCGGCACGGTCGAGGCCAGGACCAGGCTGTGGCCGTCCTGGTGCTGCAGGCCCTCGCCGAGGAGCGTGGTGCGCCCGGCGGTGGCGCCGAGCAGGAAGCCTCGGGCCCGGCATGTCGGCGGCCTGCCAGATGAGGTCGCCCACCCGCTGGAAGCCGAACATCGAGTAGAAGATGTAGAAGGGCACCATGGGCACGCCCCGGGTGGCGTAGCTGGTGCGCGGCGGCGATGAAGCTGGACATGGCGCCGGCCTCGGTGATGCCCTCCTCGAGGATCTGGCCGTCGGCGGACTCGGTGTAGGAGAGGAGCAGGTCGGCGTCGACCGGGCTCGTACTTCTGGCCCTGCGGCGGCGTAGATCTTGATCTCCCGGAACAGCGCGTCCATGCCGAACGTGCGGGCCTCGTCCGGGATGATCGGCACGACCCGCTGCGCCGAACGCCGTGGTCGCGGGCCAGGTTCCGCACCAGGCGGGTGAAGGCCATCGTGGTCGACACCGACTGGCCGCCCGAGCCGGCCTGCACCTCCTTGAACGCCGTGTCGGCGGGCAGGGTGAGCGGCCGCCGGGTGCGCAGCGCGCGGCGGGGGAGCGAGCCGGCGAGCGCCCTGCGCCGCTCCACCATGTACTGGTACTCCACCGAGTCCTCGGGCGGCCGGTAGTACGGCGGCATCGTCGCCGTCGAGCGACGTCGTCGGGGATCTCCTCCTGCAGGTAGAGCCGGTCCCGCAGCACCCGGAGCTGCGGCCCGCTCATCTTCTTGATCTGGTGGGTGGCGTTGCGGCCCTCGATCTCCGGACCGAGCGTCCAGCCCTTGATCGTCTTGCACAGGATGGCGGTCGGCGCGCCGCTGCCCAGGTTGTCCGTGGCCGACTTGTAGGCCGCGTAGAGCTTTCGGTAGTCGTGGCCGCCGCGGGGCAGCCAGCGCAGCTCGTCGTCGGACAGGTGCTCCACCAGCTTGCGCAGGCGGGGGTCCGGCCCGAAGAAGTGCTCGCGGATGTAGGCGCCCGGACTCCACCGTGTAGCGCTGGAACTCGCCGTCGACGGTGGTGTTCATCTTGTTGAGGAGCACGCCGTCCTTGTCCTTGGCCAGCAGCTCGTCCCACTTGGAGCCCCAGATCGACCTTGATGACGTTCCAGCCCGCGCCCCGGAACGACGCCTCGAGCTCCTGGATGATCTTGCCGTTGCCGCGGACCGGGCCGTCGAGGCGCTGGAGGTTGCAGTTGACGACGAAGACGAGGTTGTCGAGCTTCTCGCGGTGACGCCAGCTGACAGCGCACCGAGGGTCTCGGGCTCGTCGCACTCGCCGTCGCCGAGGAAGCACCAGACCCGCGAGCCGCTGACGTGTCGTCGAGGCGGCGGTTGTGGAGGTAGCGGTTGAAGCGGGCCTGGTAGATGGCGGTGATCGGGCCGAGGCCCATCGAGACCGTCGGGTACTCCCAGAACTCCGGCATCAGCCTCGGGTGGGGGTACGAGCTGAGTCCGGTGCGGCCGATCTCCCGGCGGAAGTGGTCCAGGTCGTCCTCGGTCAGTCGACCCTCGAGGAAGGCCCGGGCGTAGATGCCCGGCGTGGCGTGACCCTGGAAGTAGATGTGGTCGCCGGGCTGTCCGTCGTCCTTGCCCCGGAAGAAGTGGTTGAAGCCGACCTCGTAGAGGCTGGCCGAGCTGGCGAACGTCGACAGGTGGCCGCCGATCCCCTCGGCCTGCTTGTTGGCCCTGATCACCATCACTGCGGCGTTCCAGCGGATGAAGGCCCGGATGCGGCGCTCGACGTACTCGTCGCCCGGGAACCACGGCTCCTCCTCGGGCGGGATGGAGTTGATGTACGGCGTGGACACCGTGGCCGGGAAGCTGACCTGGAGCTCGCGGGCGCGGTCGAGGAGGGACGAGAGCAGGTAGCGGGCGCGGGTCTTGCCGTGGCGGTCGACGACGGCGTCGAGCGAGTCCAACCACTCCTGGGTCTCTTCGGGATCGATGTCGGGGAGCTGGTGCACGAACCCGTCGAAGATCATGCGGCCCATTCTCGCACCGGATCGGCTCAGACCAACGCGCTAGGCGGGGCACGCGGGCCTCAGCGCGAGGACCGGCAGGTGGGCCCGCCATCCACCCGGCCCCATCGCCGTCGACTCACGCCAGGTGCCAGGATGCCCGGATGTCCGACGTGCCCGCTGCTCCCAGGCGCGCTACGCCCGCCGTGCCCAGTGTGCCTCGGCCCGCTGTGCCTCGGCCCGCTGCGCCCGCGGCTCATGGGCCGGCGGGCTCGGCGCCGGCGGGCTCGGCGCCGGTCGTGGTGTACACGGACGGGGCCTGCTCGGGGAACCCGGGCCCGGGCGGATGGGCATGGGCGGTGGCGCCGGCGGGCGTGCCGTCGGCGAGCGGCGGCGAGCGGCGCACCACGAACCAGCGCATGGAGATCAGGGCCGCCCTCGAGGCCGTACGAGCGCTGACCGGTCCGCTGGTGGTGATGTCGGACTCGACCTACGTCGTCAACTGCTTCCGCGACCGCTGGTGGGAGGGCTGGCTGCGTCGGGGCTGGGTGAACGCGAGGCGCCAGCCGATCGCCAACCGCGACCTCTGGGAGCCGCTGATCGAGCTCGTGGGCGTCCGCGACGATGTGTCGTTCGGCTGGGTCAAGGGGCACAGCGGCGATCCCATGAACGACCTGGTCGACGGCCTCGCGGTCGCCGCCGCCAGCGAAGCGGCCGTGATCTGACGGTCCGGCCGCCCCACCGGCCCATCGCCGGCGCCGGGCCCCGCCTCCCGGCCCATCGCGCCGGCGCCGGGCCCTGCCTCCCGGCCCATCGCGCCGGCGCCGGGCCCCGCCTCCCGGCCCATCGCGCCGGCGCCGGGCCCCGCCTCCCGGCCTGCCCTCCCGTTCTGGGCACCGAACATGAGCCGGGGGCGCGGAAAGGGTGACCGGAACGCTTAGGGGAGGTGGCGGCGGAGCATCTGGAGGACGTAGGCCGGCCGCTCGAACACGTCGGCGCGGGTGAATTCGAGGACGACGAAGCCGAGGGATTGCAGCTCGTTGCGACGGTGGGCGTCCCGAGCCCGCTCCACATCCGTGCTGTGCCCCCTCCGGCCGGATACCTCGACGACCAGAGGACGCGGTTCGAAGGAGAAGTCCACCCGCGCGATCGTCTTGCCATCCCGTCGGAAGATCTGTTGACAGGTCGGCCTCGGGAGGCCGCCGGCTTTGACCAGCCGCAGGAATGCCCGCTCAAGGGGGGTATGACCGCCGGCGTCTTCCAGCACCGCTTGCAGGAGTCGAACGCCCTGGCGGCCTCGCCCTCGCAGGCTGACCAGCCGCCGCCCGAGGAACGCCGGTGAGGTGAGCCCCTCCCGCACTGCGCTGTCGATGGCGAGCGCCAGCTGGTCGGCGCGGACCGACGCCGACAGATCGACGATGGTCCGCGAGGCCGTCGTGCAGGCCAGGAGACCCACTTCGAGGCGATCGATCCGGTCGAGCCGACGCGTGCTGTGCACGGTCCAGCCGCGAACTCGGTGGCGCTCCGAGCGGGGCACCGTGAACTCGACCGGTCCCGGCTCGAAGCCGTCGAGGCCGAGCAGGGCGGCGGCGGCCCGGTGGGAGACGACGGCTTGAGGTCCGAGATCGAGGAGGCCGGCCATCAGCCGCTGCTCCCAGGTCGCCGGCGAACCGGCGACGCGGAGGGCCCGGACCCCGAGGCGCTCGAACCGGCGCCGATCGAGCTGTTGACGGATCTGCGCCATGGTCATTCCGGCGCTGAGCGCCTGACGGTCGGTGGCGCAGCCGAGCTGTCGCGACGCGAGCTCGAGCAGGTGTCGTTCGGAGTCACACCGCAGGAGCGTGTGCCCGGGCCGAGGCCGATCGGAACGGGGTACGACGACGTCGCGCCGCGACGGAGCCACCTTTACCGGCCGGGTCAGCGGCTTCGGGTCACCGATCTGGCGCCTCTGGCGCAGATTCGGTGACCAGAACGAAATAGGCGTGCGGGAACCGGGTGGGCGGGCGTCAGCTCTTCGTGGGCTTGAGGGGGCGGTCCTGCTTGTCCTTCTTGGCCGCCTTCTGCGCTTGCTTCCACTCGCGTACCTTGACCAGGGTCTCGGCTGAGTCGATGTCGGCCACTGAGCGCGGGACGGGGTCGGCGAAAGCGCCGGCGGCGGCTTCCCAACCCGCCGGTCGCACCCCCTGGCGCTTGGCGAGGAGGGCGACGAAGATCTTGGACTTCTCCTCGCCGTAGCCCGGGAGCGCCCGCAACCGCCTGGACAGCTCGGCTCCGGTGCCGGCAGTCGTCCAGAGCTGGTCCGCGTTGCCGCCGTACTGCTCAGTGATCACGGTGGCCAGCTCGTGGGCCCGCCGGGCCATGGCCGCGGGGAAGCGGTGTAGCGCCGGCCTGGCGCAGAACACAGCCACCAGCTCCTCGGGGTCCATGGCCGCGATGCGGCTGGGGTCCAAGTGACCGAGGCGCTCCTTCAACGTGGCCGGACCCGTGAACGCCCACTCCATCGGCACCTGCTGATCGAGGAGCATGCCGAGGAGGAGGGCGAACCCGTCCGTGTTGAGCAACTGGTCTGTGGTCTCGTCGCCGGTGATGTAGAGGGTGCCAGGCACGCCGCCACGTTAGGCCGAGGTCGCCACTGGCCGCCGTCTCGCAATCCTCAGGCGCGGGTCGTGCTGGACGATCCGCGAGGCCGGAGAAGGAGGGCACCATGGCGAAGGATCCTGACCGAGGGTGGAGCCGGCGATTCTCGCTGGACGGCCGGCTCGAGCTGCTGCGGGAGCAGGCCCGCCAGCTGGTGGCCGCGTCGAGGGCGAACGCGGCGGAGGCCGAGCGACTGGTGGCGGAGATCGCGAGGCTGGAGTCGCTGGCCCGCGCCGGCGCGGCGTAGTCGCGGCCGGCCCGAGCGGCTGAAGGCGGGCTCGGCCCGCCGGCGATCTGCCGAGGGTTCGCCGCGCCGACTTCGCCGACCAGGGGTGGCGGCGATTTGCTGAGGGTTCGCCGTCCCGACTTCGCCGACGAGGGGTGGCGGCGATTCGCCGAAGATTCATGGTGGCGATTCGCCGGGGATCCGCCGGAGATCCGCCGGAGATTCGCTGGTCCCGTCTGGCGGAGGTCGAGCACTACGGTTGACCCCGGGCGGCTCCGTTGCGATGGTTCGCCGCGCCGCCGGCAGGGGAGAGCCGAGGGCTGGGTGTCAGTGGAGCTTTCGATCGTCATGCCGTGCCGCAACGAGCGGGAGACGCTCGAGGCGTGCGTGGCCAAGGCTCGCCGCTACCTCGACGAGCACTCGATCACGGGCGAGATCATCGTGGTGGACAACGGCTCGACCGACGGCTCCGGCGAGCTCGCCCGCCGGCTCGGCGTGGTTGTGATCGACGTTCCGGAACCCGGCTACGGCGCCGCGCTCCTCGGAGGCATCCACGCCGCTCGCGGCACCTACGTGATCATCGGCGACGCCGACGACAGCTACGACTTCACCGCCCTCGACCCATTCTTGGAGCAGCTTCGGGCCGGGGTGGACCTGGTCATGGGCGACCGCTTCGCCGGCGGCATCGACGATGGCGCCATGCCGCCCCTGCACCGCTACCTCGGCAATCCGGCGCTGTCGTTCCTCGGCCGGCTCCTGTTCCACTCCCGCATCCACGACTTCCACTGTGGTTTGCGGGGCTTCAGGCGGGCGGCGATCCTCGACCTCGACCTGCAGTCGCCCGGGATGGAGTTCGCCAGCGAGATGGTGGTGAAGGCCACGCTCGGTGACCTGCGGGTGACGGAGGTGCCGACGCATCTGGCCAAGGACGGACGCTCCCGTCCACCCCACTTGAAGCCGTGGCGGGATGGCTGGCGCCATCTCCGCTTCCTGCTCCTGTACAGCCCCCGATGGCTCTTCTTCTACCCCGGCCTCGCCCTCTTCGTCGTCGGGCTGGTGGCCGGCGTGAGCCTGACCGTCACCGACGTCACCGTCGGAAGGGCGACGTTGAGCATCGGCACGCTGGCGGTGTGCTGCGGGCTGGTGCTGATCGGCTACCAGTCGGTGTGGTTCGCGGTGCTGTCGAAGGCGTTCGCCAGCCGTGAGGGTCTGCTGCCCAAGGACGTCCGCATCGACCGCTTCCGCCACTGGTTCCCGCTCGAGGTCGGTCTCCTGGTGGCCACGGTTGCCGTCGTGGCCGGCGTGGTCGGTCTGGCGGCCGCGGCGGCCGGATGGGACTTCAAGCCGCTCGATCCCACCCGTTCGATGCGGCGCATCCTGCCGTCGGTCACCGTCCTCGTGCTCGGTCTGCAGACCGCGCTGTCCAGCCTCCTGCTCAGCATCCTCGCCCTGCCCTCGGCCCGATCGACCTCGGTGACAGCCGCGGCCGCCGATCGCGGCCGGGCGGCGCGCAAGGGCGCGGCGTGAGGCGGCTGGACCGCCTCATCCGGGACCGGCGCATCGGCCAGGCGATCCGGGTCATCCCGTCTGGCGCCCGGGTGCTCGATGTCGGCTGCGACGACGGCGCACTCTTCCGGCGTCTCGGTCCCGCGCTCGGCCAGGGCGTTGGGCTCGATCCCGCGCTCGAAGGCCCGCACACGGGCGAGCGCTACCGGCTGGAGCCGGGCACCTTTCCTGCCGACGCGCCCGAGGAACCGGGGTCGTTCGACGTCATCACCATGCTCGCGGTCCTGGAGCACCTCTCCACCGACGAGCAGCAGGCGGCCGCCGAGGCCGCCTCCCGCCTGCTGCGGCCGGGCGGCCGGTGGGTGCTCACCGTGCCCTCGCCGCTGGTGGACCGCCTGCTCGAGGTGATGATCCGGCTCAAGCTGCTCGACGGCATGGACGCCGACGCCCACCACGGCTTCGCGCCCGGCGAGGTCGAGCCGCTCGTCGTCGGCGCCGGCTTCGACCTCGTCGTCCGGCGGCGGTTCCAGGCCGGGCTGAACAACCTCTTCGTGTTCGACCGGCGCGCCGGGTCCCCTCGCCAGCTTCGTGGCGGGGACGCGCCGCGGGCCCTCTGACCAGGCGGCGCCGCTACCGTCGGGCCCGTGCCGGCCTTCAAGAAGCTCTCGGTCTTCTTCCCCATGTGGAACGAGGAGCCCTACCTCCAACGGGCCTTGGCGGCGGCCACGGAGGCCTGCGTCGCCTTGCTCGACGGGCACGAGATCGGCGACTACGAGCTCATCATCGTTGATGATGCATCGACCGACGGCACCGGACGGCTGGCCGACGAGGCCGCGGCCGCCGATCCGCACGTCGTCGTGGTCCACCACCCGAAGAACCGCAAGCTCGGAGGATCGATCAAGACCGGCTTCGCTACCGCCACCGGGGATCTCGTCCTCTACACCGATGCCGACCTGCCCTTCGACATGGACGAGCTGGTGAAGGCGTGCCGGGTCATGCGCCACTACGAGGCGGACCTGGTGAGCGCCTACCGGCTGGATCGAACCGGCGAGGGCTACGTCCGCAGCGTGTACTCCACCCTCTACAACCTGGCTCGTTCGCGCCCTCTTCGGCGTCCGCATGAGGGACATCAACTTCGCCTTCAAGCTCTGTCGCCGGGAGGTGCTCGACCAGGTCAGGCTGAAGAGCGAGGGGTCGTTCATCGACGCCGAGCTGATCGTGCGAGCTCAGAAGCTGGGCTTCGTGATCGTGCAGTTCGGCGTGGACTACTTCCCTCGCACCCGGGGCCTCTCGACCTTGAGCTCACCGGGGGTCATCGTGAAGATCCTCCAGGAGATGTGGTCCCTGCGCGGCGAGCTGCGGGCCATCACCCCTGCCCTTCGAACCGGAGCACCGCCGTCGCCGGGATGAAGAGCGGGCCGCCGCCCGGCTGGGGCCGGAGAGCCGTTGGTAGGCTTCAGGGTCCCGGTGACCCGACCCCCGCGAACGGGAGAGCCGAGTGCCCGTAGAAGCCACGACGATCCGCAGATGGGCCCCCGCTATGGCCGCCGTCGTCGCCTTTGTCGGCGTCGCCGGATGGAGTGCTCTGGCGCGGGGCACGAGCGGCGATCCCGTGGTCGCCGGCGCCGATGGTTCGGTCGGCATCACCGACACCGCAGGCCCCCCGGCCCAGACCACCGCCACCACGGCCGCCACCACCGTGCCTCGCACCCCCCTCACCCGGGAGCTGGCGCGGGGCATCACAGGCGACGACGTGCGCATGGTCCAACAGCGCCTCTACGACCTCGGCTTCGATCCCGGTGGCGTCGACGGGGTGTACGGGCAGTCCACCATCCAGGCCGTGTGGGCGTTCGAGAAGCTGATCATGGGCACGCCCCGGGACCAGGTCACCGGCCACGTCACTCCGGTGATGTGGGAGCGGATGGAGCAGCCGCTCGGGGTCAAGCCCCGGCGCCCGAACGCCAGCAAGACGCACGTGGAGGTCTACCTGCCGCAGCAGGTGCTGATCGTCTTCCGCGACAACAAGCCGATCCTCATCTCCCACATCTCGACCGGCAGCGACGAGCATTGGTGCGAGGTCGTGAAGGTCGACAACGACGACGGCACCGAGACCGAGAAGGGGGTCTGCGGGATCTCCAAGACGCCGGGCGGCGCCTACTACTTCTACCGGCGCAAGGCGGGCTGGTGGGAGAGCGAGCTCGGCCGGATGTGGAACCCCGTGTACTTCAACTACGGGCTGGCCGTGCATGGCGCCGGCAACGTCCCCAGCTACCCGGCCTCGCACGGCTGCGTACGGGTGCCTCTTTTTCATCGGCAACTACTTCCCGAGCCTGGTGAAGTACGGCGACCAGATCTTCGTGTTCGACGGCGTGAAGGAGCCCGAGGCGTACGGCAAGCAGCCGCCGCCGTTCAACACGCCGGACCCGAGCTTCACCACGACGACCTCGAGCACGACGACGACAACCACGACGCCGACGACGTCGAAGCCGTCCCCGCCGAGCACGAAGCCCCAACCCCCGAGCACGCCGCCGCCGTCGACGACGACCGCAGCCTCACCCACCACGAAGGCCCCGGCCGCCGGTGAGGGTGGCACCACCTCCACCACCACGACGGCCTGAGCCGTGGCCTCGGCCCGCTCAGTGGCAATTGTTCGGCGCTGGTGCGCCGGCCAGGCGGGCCTTGGCGTAGGCGACGATGTCGCGCAGGGCGGCGGCGACCACCGTGACGTGGGTCTCGCCTGGGTACACCTTTCGGGACGCGACGACGCCGTGGGCGCAGTACCGGGCGAGGAGGGCGGCGCTCGACGCCGGAGGGACCAGATCGTCGGCGCCGCCGTGGTAGATGAAGATGGGCACGTCGGTCGCCAGGTTGCCGGCCTGGTTGGCTTGCAGCGCCGCCTGCCAAGCCGGCGCGGCCAGCGCCTTCGCATCGACGAGGCTCGATGGGGCCGCGCCGGTGAGCGCGGCCAAGGCGGCCGAGGTGCACAAGCTGCTCACCCGCTGCAGCCCGGCCCGGCCGGCCGGCGTGAGCGCCTGGTCCAGGCCGAGGTCGGGGTAGCCGGCGCGCAGGCCGACAAGGGCCATGGCGGCGAACCCGTCGTACGCGGGGTTCATGGTGCCGATCAGGCGCGGATCGAGGTCGGCCGGCGCGCCGGCGATGGCGCCAACCAGGTCGACGTCGGGGGCGTAGCTCGGGCGGAGGTCGGCCGTGAAGGCCGAGGCGCCGCCCCCTTGGGAGTGGCCCCACACGACCACCTTCGACTGTGGGGTGGAGCCCGTCCCGGGTAGCGCCTCGGCCGCTCGGATGCTGTCGAGCACGTTGCGGCCTTCGGACTGGCCGATCAGGTAGGGGTGGTCGCCGGGGGTGCCGAGGCCCTGGTAGTCCGTCTCGACCACGGTCCAGCCCTGCCGGAGGACGGTCGGGAAGAGGACGAGCTCGACACCGGTGCCGGCGACTATCCCGGCCGAAGGCGCGCACTGGTCGCCCAGGCCGGTCGTCGGGTGGGCGTAGGCCAGGATCGGCCGCGGGGAGGACCCCGGTCCGGCAGGGGCGACCACGGTGGCCGACACGGCCACCGGCTGATCGTCCGGCGTGCGGGACCAGTAGAGGACCTCCCAGACCTGGGCGTTCGCGAGCTTGGTGGTGACCGTGCGCGAGCGCACGATGGCCCCAGGCGCGCCGGGCGCGGCATCGCCCGGGTCGAAGAACGGATCCCCGGTGAAGGCGCTCAGCGGCGCCGCGGTAGCGGAGGACGCCGCGGCGGAGGTCGTAGGGGTCGACCCCGGGGACAGGACGGACGGCGAGGCCACGCTTGCTCCCATGCTCCCGCACGACGCCAGGCCAGCGAGCCCGGCGAAGGTGATACCGATGAGCGCGGCGCGACCCCCGCCGGCGCTGCGTGGATCGTGCACCCTGACCCCTCTCTGACCGGTCCGCCCGCGGTCCCGAGCTGCCTCGATGCTACGGCCCGTCGAGGCCGGAATGACCACCGAGGGTGGCCGCCACGCCTACCGCCGCCCCCGCCGGGGCCACCTCCACCTCGACGGGACAGCCCAGCACCTCGACCAACAGGTCCTTGCGCTGGTCCGCCGAGTAGCACTCGAGGTCCACGTCCGCTCCGGCAGCAGGAACGATCTCCAGGACCACCCGCCCCTTGCTGCGGGTGACGTGTACCTCCTGGACCTTCCGGGCATGGCTCCGGTCGAGCCCGATGGCGACGCGCAGGATGCCGGCGAGCGCGTGTACCAGGTGCTGGTCGCTCGGCGAGAGGCGGGCGAACTCCGGGTGCCGGGCCTTCGGTGCTGCTCTTGCGGTGATAGCGGGCGAGCAGGGCGATGATCTCGATCTCATCGTCCGTGAACCCGGTGAGCACCTCGCTGTTGCGGATCACGTAGTACGAGTGCAGGTGGTGCTTGCTGTGGGAGACGAACAGGCCCACGTTGGCCAGCAGCGCGCCGGCCTCCAGGTACTCGCGCGCCGGCTCGCCGAGCCCGGCCAGGGTCTGGGGCGCAGGCGGCGCGACCAGGCCGTCGAACAGCTGCAGGGCCAGCCGGGCGACGTGGGCCGAGTGCTCCGGCTCCTCGTCGCACAGCTCGGCGAGATGGAGGACGCTGCGCCGGGAGACGTCCCGCAGGTGGTGGAGGGAGCCGCCATGGCTGCGCTGGATGGTGTCGAGCAGGACGCCCTCCCGCAGCGCGTAGTCCGATACCTCGAGCTCGTCGACGCCGAAGGTGTCGATCACGCCCTCGAGGATCAGCGCGCCGGCCAGCATGATGTCGGCGCGGGCCGGCGTCGAGGCCGGGCAGCCGGCCGCGCTGCTTGACCGCTTTGGGCGGCCACGAGCGCCTTCGCCACCGACCGGATGTCGGCGGAGGTCAGGCGGTACCGATTGAACGTCCGCGGCGGCTCGGCACCGGTCGTGGCTTGGGCCATGGCGGCCACGGCCTCGATCGTGCCGGACGAGCCGATCGCCACCTCGAAGCCCAGGCTGCGACCTCACGGCTGTAAGGCCGACAGCGTCGAGCGGATGAAGGCCCGGCACGACGACACCGCGCTCGGGTGGAGGTGCTCGCCGGGGAAGAAGCGGTTGGTGAGCCGGACGGCGCCGATCTTGAAGCTCCGCGACGCCGAGCGGTCCGCCCCGCTCGCCGACGAGCAGCTCGGTCGAGCCGCCGCCGATGTCGCACACGCAGCAGCCGGTGGTCGAACACCGGCACCGCCTGCAGGACGCCGAGGTGGATGAGACGGGCTTCCTCGACTCCCGAGATCACCTCCACGTCGACGCCCGCCCGCTCGCGGGCGAGAGCCACGAACTCGTCGTGGTTCTCGGCTTCGCGCACCGCGCTCGTGGCCACCGCTCGAACGGACGCCCCGGAGACCTCGGCGATCTGCCGCATGCGGCGCAGCGTCTCCACCCCCCGCTCCATGGCGTCGGGGAGGAGGCGCTTCATGTCGCCGCTCCCCGAGCCCAGGCGAACCATCTCCTTCTCGCTGGCGATGACCTCGAAGCGGTCCTGCCCGGTCACTCGGGCTACGGCGAGGTGGATGCTGTTCGTGCCGACGTCGATGGCGGCCAGGGTGTCGACGGGCGTCACGGCATGCACGGCGAGGGTATTCGCACCGGCAGCCGGAGCGGTCCAGGCCGGTCAGCCGGGTCAGGCCGGCCGTCAGCAGCCGGTCAGAGCCCGCAGCTCTCGACCCCCGAGAACAACCCGCCGCGGAACGACCCGATGCGGGCCAGCGCCGGCTTCGGCCGAGTCGCTGCCGCTGGGTGAGAGTGAGGTACGTGCTGCACGGCCTCGTCGAGGTCACCGGGGGAGATCACGAAGGCCTGGCTCCCGGTCCGGCGCGGCACGAGGTCGGCCACCCAGGCGCCGGTGAGGCAGTCACGCTGGAGCTCGGCCTGCTCACCGTCGTCGCGCACCCCGGAGTGGTGCTGCAGGGCCTCGGCCCATCGGTCGGCGAACAGCACGCCGACCGAGAAGTCGCCGATGGTGTCGTGGAGGCTGGGCGTTCTCGCCGCCCTCTCTCGTAGGCGACGAACTCGGGGTTCGGGCAGTAGACCACGCCGGCCTTGAAGTCGGCGGCCGTGAGACCCGCTGCAGGTCGGATATGGGCCGCCCTTCGACGTACGCCTCGTGAGTCGGGGTGAGATCGGGGAGCGCGGCCGGACTGCCGTCGCACTCGGCTCCCAGAAGCGGTCGAGGTCGGTGGAAACGCGTGACCACCAGGCGGTCGAGGCTGAGGTCGCCGCCAGCCTGGCTGTCGCTCCCGTCGTCGAACGGCAGCTCCAGCACCACCGGGCGGTCCTGCGGCGTACGCGTCGCACTCCGCGACGCCATCGTCGCAGCCCGTCCTGGAAGCTGCCGAGCCGATCGAAGGCGCTCCCGTGGGCGCCTTGCTCCTGCGGCGGTGGTCCCCGGGTCGTCGCGGAACTCGAGGATGCCGGTGATGGCCCGGCGCAGGTCGATGTCGCTGAGTGCCAGCCCGGCGGCGCCGCCGCCTGGACATGACCCAACCAGGCCCCGGCTGAAGCAGTCCGCCTGGAGTTCGGTCAGCACGCCCGAAGCTGATAGTCCCGCCGATGCTGGATCGCGTGGCCCCACTCGTGGGCCAGCACGATGGCGAAGGTGAACTGGCCGAAGCGCGGTTCGAGGTGCGGGAAGAGCGGGGTGTCGTCGAAGGCGATGAAGTCGCCGTCCGGGCAGTAGAAGGCGTTGTTCCGGACCTCCCGGTAGTCGGTGTCTGGCGCTCACCACAGCCGGGCACGTCCTGGGCCGGCGGCCCGACCGGCCACAGCCGCCCACCGAAGTCCGTGTAGGCCTGCCTGCCGCGATGGTCGGGTAGCGGTCTCCCAGAACGACTGGATGTCGTCGACGACCCGGGCCACGAAGGCGTCGTAGGCTGCGTGGTGCGGTCGCCGGCGGCGACGTGGATGCTCGGCGTGTCCGTCAGCGCCCCTTGGTCCGCTCGAGCACCGCTGGTCCCATCTGCACGTCGGGGCCGGGCGACGAGCAGCTCGCCGCCACGATGAGCGTGCAGAGCAGGGGGACGACGGCGACGCCGGCGGCGCACGATGGCCACGACTAGGGGTGGCGCCCACCGCAGCGACGATCCGTCGGTGCACCCGATCACCCGGCGGCCCGCGGCGTGGCCGCGCAGCCGGCGGTCCGGCCGCTCAGGCCTTGGAGCGGGCCAGGGCGTCGTTGCAGCTCGACGATGTCGCCTCGCTGCCGCGGTCACCATGCCGGCGGCGAAGCCCGGACGTCGGCCCGGCCGGCGTGCTGCGCCGCGTACTCGGCCATGTGGATGCCGCCCTGGTGGTGGGCGATCATCAGCTCGACGAAGAGCCGGTCGGCGGCCGGCCCGGAGGCGGCCTGCAGCTGGTCGAGCTGCGCCCTGCGGTGGCCATGCCGGACATGCGGTCGAGCGGGCAGCGGCTCGTTCATCCACGCCATCACCTGGCCGGTCTCGTTGGCCGGCTGACTGGCCCATCTCGAGCAGCAGCCCGACCATGTAGCCGTTCTGGAACTGCTGCTCGTCGATGATCGTCTTCGCGATCGAGCGCAGGATCGGCGTCCTGGTCGGCGGCCGGCTTGTCCAGGTAGTGAACGACATCGTGACGGCCTGGTCGTGATGGGTGTGCATGTCCTGCAGGAACCCGACGTCGACCGCGTTCATCTTGGTGGTCGCCGGCCGCCGCCGAAGAAGGCGTAGCCGGCGGCCACGCCGAGGAAGAGCACCAGCGCGGCGCCGAGCACGAGGAGCTTCCACGGCTGTGCCACCAGACCTCCGTGGCCGGGACGGCGTCGTCGCCGGCGTCGATCGGCTCGCCGGCGGCGTCGGCGGCGCCTGCTGCGGAGTCGAGGTCAGCCTTCACGATTCCAGCATGCTACCGGCGGACCCTCGCACCGGATCGGCCGGCTCCTCGGGCCGTCGCGCCTGACGCTCCGCCCATGATCACGGCCTTCGTGCTGATCAACGCCGAGCAGTCGCGCATCGCCGATCTGGCTCAGGAGCTGGCCGAGGTCGAGGGGGTCTACGAGGTCTACTCAGTGGCTGGGGCGGTGGACATCGTGGCCGTGATCCGGGTGCGCGACCTCGACGACCTGGCCGAGGTGGTGACCAAGCGCATGAGCGCGCTCGGGCGGCATCGTCGACACCAACACCCTGCTCGGCGTTCCGCGCCTACAGCCGTCACGACCTCGAGGCGATGTTCTCACTCGGGACCTGAGCCGGCGCCGGCCCGGCCACGGGCGGGGTCTACGGTGCGCGGCGATGGACTGGTGGCTCGACGGTGTGATCTACCAGCTCTACCCGCGCTCGTTCGCCGACGCGAACGGTGACGGGGTCGGCGACCTGCAGGGCATCACCCGCCACCTCGATCACCTGGCCTGGCTGGGCGTCGACGCCATCTGGCTGAACCCGATCACCGTCTCACCGAACGCCGACTGGGGCTACGACGTCGCCGACTACTGCGACGTGGACCCGTCGCTCGGCACGCTTGGCCGACCTCGACGAGCTGGTCGCCGAAGCCGGCCGGCGCGGGGCATCCGCATCGTGCTCGACATCGTCCCGAACCACACCTCGCGACCAGCACCCGTGGTTCGTCGATTCCCGCTCGTCCCGGGACTGCAGCTCACCGCGACTGGTACGTGTGGGCCGACGGCGATCCCGCCCGGGCGGCCCGACGCGGCGCCCCCCGAACAACTGGCAGAGCGCCTTCGGTGGACCGGCGTGGACGTTCGACGACGACGACCGGCCAGTGGTACCTGCACCACTTCGTCCCCGAGCAGCCGGACCTCAACTGGTGGAACCAAGGGGTGGTCGAGCGAGTTCGACCGGATCCTGCGCTTCTGGTTCGACCGTGGCGTCGCCGGCTTCCGCATCGACGTCGCCACATTATCGTGAAGGACAAGGAGCTGCGCGACAACCCGCCGGGCGACTGCGTGGATCGACACCAGCTCGAGCGCTTCGACGCCGACCGGCCCGAGCTGCACGACGTGCTGCGGCACTGGCGCCGCATCGCCGAGAGTACGACCCGCCCCGGCTGCTGCTCGGCGAGACCTACCTGTCGGGCGTGCACCGCCTGGCCCGCTTCTACGGCGAGGGCGACGAGCTGCAGCCTGGCCTTCAACTTCCCGTTCTTCAAGGCGCCCGTTCCATGCCGAGGTGCTGCGCGGCCTCGTCGACGACATCGAGGGAGGCCTGCCCGAGGGCGCCTGGCCGGTCTGGACCGCGTCCAACCACGACCACAGCCGCTTCCCGACCCGGTGGGCGCAGAACGACGACCAGCGATCCGCCTCGGCGCTCGTGCTCCTGCTCACCCTGCGGGGCACGCCCGTCCTCTACTACGGCGACGAGATCGGCATGGCTGACACGCCGCTGACCCGCTGCCAGCTGCAGCGATCCGGTCGGGCTCCGCTACTGGCCGTCCGATCCGGGGCGCGACATCGCCGCGCACGCCGATGCCGTGGAAGGGCGATCCGGGGCTGGGCTTCACCGCGCGCCGGCGTCGTGCCGTGGCTCCCCTTCGGCGACGCCGACGCTCGCCAACGTGGCCGACCAGCGCGACGACCCGGACGTCCACGCTGTGCTGTGCCGCCGCCTGCTCGCGCTGCGCAAGGAACGCCACGACCTGCAGCATGGTGCGTACTACGGCCCTCGACGCGCCCGATGGCGCATGGCTCTTCCGCCGGGGCGAGGGCACGCTCGTGGCCCTCAACCTGTCGAGCGCAGAAGCCGCGGTCGACATCGCGCCCGGCGACGTGCTGATCGGCACCCACCGCGCCGCCGGCGAAGCGGTGGCCGGTCCCGCGCTCGGCTTGGCGCCGTGGGAAGGCGTGGTGCTGAGCCGGCGCTGACCGCCTCCGACGGAGGAGGCGCCGGCCGCTACGAACGGGGGGTGGTGGCCACCTGGACCAGGAGCTCCTTCGGGTTGTCGATGTCGTCGAGCGTGATCTGAGTGTCGAAGAGGGCGCCGGTGGTCGGGTCGGTGAGGGTGCAGATGAACGGCTGCCTCGACTCGATCACCCGTGCCTTGGTGCCGCAGTCGATGTCCGACGCCGGCAGGGTCACGCCCACCCGCTTGGTCAGGATGTCGGCCGCTTCAGCCTCCACCTTGTCGAGGTTCGCGGGCAGGAGCACGTTGGCCGTGTTGACCGTGACCTTTCGGCCGGACTTGATCGTGGCCTGGAACCGCACCCGCTCGCCGGCGGACGTCAGGGCATCGCACTCGAAGGTCGTGTCGACGCGGTTGGACGCCGGCTTCTCGCACGTCGGATCGAGCGGGCCCAAGCCGACCCGACTCTGGAGTGTGTCGGTGATCACCTTCAGCGCCGCATCCTGGTAGCTCGCGGCGCTGGCCGAGCACGACGGTGCGACCGCCGCCGTCGCCAGCACCAACCCTGCCCAAGAGATCCGCCTCACGGCACGACGGTAGCGACCTCCATCGGCGGCGTGACCCGGCGGGAGGCCCGCAGACCGTCGGCAGTGAAGATGGCGAGCGCGATCCACACCAGAGCGAAGCCGAGCAACCGCGCTCCGTCGAGGTCCTCGTGGTACACGAAGGTGCCGAGCGCGAAGTTGATGGTCGGGACGGCGTATTGCATCGGCCCGAGCGTCGTGAACGGGACCCGCTTCGCCGCCCACGCGAACATGAGGAGCGGAATGGTGGTGGCCAGCCCGGACAGGACCAGAAGACCGAGCTGGAACCCGGACGCCTCCTGGGTAACGCCCCCGCCGGCAGCGATCGGGATGACCACCACCAGCACGGCCGGTAACAGCAGCACGGCCGTCTCGCCGGCCAAGCTCTCCAACGGTTGAAGCGGGACCTGGCGCTTCAGGAGGCCGTAGAGCGACCACGAGACGGCGATGATCAGGGCGAGCACGGGCACGTGGCCGTAGGCGACGGTGAGCTCGACGACGGCGAGGGCGGCCAGCCCGAGGGCGAGGCGCTGGGCCGGCCGGAGCCGTTCGCCCAGCACGAAGACTCCGATCAGGACGGTGCCGAGGGGGGCGATGAAGTAACCGAGGGCCGTCTCCATGACGTTGTCGTGCACGACGGCCCACACGTACGTCGTCCAGTTCGCCGTGAGGAGAACGGCCGCGAGGGCGACCCGGGCGAGGAGCGCACGGTCGGCTCGAATCGCGACGACCCCCCGCCAGCGGTGGGTGATGCCGAGGACGACGGCCAACAGCACGAACGAGCTGACGATCCGCGCCCCGATCAGCTCGAACGGGTTCAGCCCCTCGAGCTGCTTCCAGTAGACGGTGAGGAAGCCCCAGAGCACGTAGGCGCCGAGGCCGAGTGCCACACCCGCCCGTCGCTCGTCCACGACGCCTGACGCTACGGGCCGTCGTGGCTGCGGGCGAAGCCAGTTCCATGCCCCCCCGCCAGTCGCGCCCACCGCGCCCGTCGCGCCCGTCGCGTCCGTCGCGCCCGTCGCGCCCGTCGCGCCCGGACCCTCCCCGTTCTGTTCCGCGCCGGCGATCGCCCAGGGTCAGATCTGCGGAACAGAACGGATTGGCGGCGCGGCGGTGAGACCCACCGAGCGCCGGTGAGACCTGCCTGCCGGGGGCGGTGTGGCCGACCGGCGGTGAGGCCGACCCGCAACGGAGCGCCCTTCCGAGCGGGAACTAGCCTGGGCCTGGGCACCTGAGCAGGAAGACCCGAGCAAGGAGGTGGTCATGTACGTGGAAAGCATCCTGGCCGGCAAGGGCAAGGAGGTGGCCACCATCACTCCCGACGCCTCTGTCGGCGCCGCCGTCGCCGCGCTGCGCGACCACGGCGTGGGGGCGCTGGTCGTGTCCACCGACGGGCGGTCGATCGACGGCATCATGTCCGAGCGCGACGTCGTGCGCCGGTTGGCGGAGGAGGCCGGGGCGGTGCTGGACCTCGCCGTCTCCGACGTGATGACCAGCGAGGTCACCACGTGTAGCGGCAAGGACACGATCGAGAAGCTCATGTGGCTGATGACCGATCGACGCATCCGTCATCTGCCCGTGGTGGACGACGAGGGGACCATGACCGGGATCGTCTCCATCGGCGACGTCGTGAAGTACCGCTTGGGCCAGCTGGAGAGCGAGAACCGGGCTCTGTACGACTACATCACCCAGGGTCGTTGATCGGCGTGACCCGCGACGACGCGGCGACGGAGGTGGGAAGCCGGGCGGCCGGTGGCAGACTGCCCTCGGTTCGGCCTGTGGCTGAGCCCTGAGAAGAGGATCGTCACGTTGACGGACCACACGATGAACGGGAAGATCGGCCGGGTCACCGGCACGATCGAGCCTGGTCGTCTCGGGGAGGTGATGGTCCCCGTCCGCGGAGGCACCGAGGCGTTCATCGCCTACGCCGTCGAGGTCGACGAGACCATCAAGCCGGGAACCAGGGTGGTCGTCGTGGAGTACCACCCGCCGCGCACGGTCGTCGTCACCCCCATGTGAGGAAGTCATGAGCGGAGCCTTAACCGTCCTCATCATCGCGGCCGTCGCCGTGGTCGCCGTGATCATCATCTTCAAGGCGATGTGGCGCGTCGCCGAACCCAACGAGGCCCTCGTCATCTCGGGTTGGCGCCACTCCGCCCCCGAAGGCGTCGAGCAGACCCTCGGCTTCAAGATCATCACCGGGAAGGGCACGCTCGTCGTTCCCGGTGTGCAGGTCGTCCGTCGCCTGTCGCTCGACCTGCGCCAGGCTGAGCTGGCCATCGACTGCGTCACCCACCAGGGCATCCCCCTCGGCCTTAAGGGCGTGGTCATCTACAAGGTTGGCGACGACTACGCCTCGATCGCCAACGCCGCCCGCCGCTTCCTCGACCAGCAGGAGCAGATGGACTACCGGGTCCACAACGTCTTCGCCGGCCACCTCCGCGCCATCGTCGGCAACATGACGGTGGAGGAGATGATCCGCGATCGGGAGAAGCTCACCCAGCTCACCCGGGCCTCGTCGGGCGTGGAGATGGAGAAGCTCGGCCTCATCGTCGACTCCCTCCAGATCCAGGAGATCGACGATCCATCCGGCTACATCGCCAACCTGGCCCGGCCCCATGCCGCCGCCGTGCAGCGCGAGGCTCGAATCGCGCAGGCCGGTGCCGATCAGGAGGCGACGCAGAAGGAGCAGGACGCCGAGGCGCTGAAGGCCGAGGCCCGCCGCCAGAGCCAGGTCAAGCAGGCCGGCTACCAGGCCGAGATCGACCGCGCGGTGGCCGACCAGAGCCAGGCCGGCCCGCTCTCGGAGGCCCAGGCCCGCCAGCAGGTGGTGGTCGAGGAGACCAAGGTGGCCGAGCTCGAAGGACACCGCGAGGAGGCTCGGCTGCAGGCCACCGTACGCAAGCCAGCCGACGCCAAGGCCTACGAGCAGGTCACCTTGGCCAAGGCGCAGCGCGATGCCCGCATCGCCGGTGCCGAGGCCAAGAAGCAGGAGACCGAGCTCGATGCCGCAGCGCAGGCGGCCCGGGTGAAGCTGGCGGCCCAAGCCCAGGCCGATCAGGTGCGCCTGGCCGCTTCGGCCGAGGCCGAGCACGTCCGGTTGGAGGCGTCGGCCCAGGCCGAGGCCACCCGCAACATCGGGCAGGCCGAGGCCGACGCCACCGAGGCGAAGGGCATGGCCGAGGGCCAAGCCGTGAAGGCCAAGGGGCTGGCGGAGGCCGATGCCATCAAGGCCCGCGCCATCGCGCTCGGCCGAGAACCAGGACGCGGTCATCGGCCAGCAGCTGGCGCAGCAATGGCCGGCGATCGTCGAGGCCGCGGCCAAGCCCTTCGGCTCCGTCGACCAGCTGATCGTGCTGAACGGGGCCCAGGGCCTCTCGGAGGTGCTCGCGCAGGCCCTGTCGCAGGGCATCACCGGGCTGAAGATGGCGCGAGGCGTGCTCCACGGCGGTCTCGGCTCGAACGAGGGCCCGTCGACCAATGGCGCCGCGACCAACGGTGGCAGCGGCGACGACGGAGGCAAGCGCGACGCGGGCCTGCCCGCGCCAGAGCGCACGGCTGAGGCCACCGAAGCCTGATCGTCGACGTCGGGGGACGTCCGCGGCTGCGGCTGGTGGCGCGGGAACGCCTGTCGCTCGCGACGGCTAACGTGGCCGCCAGGCGCTGCGGGGGGGCCGTAGCCGAACCGAAGACCGCAACAAGGGGGACTGCCAGCACATGCGCCTACTCGACGCTTCACCGGTCCGCCAGGCGGGCGGCGGGGCTTGAGCGTTGCCACCGACCGCGTTCGATCGGAGCGTCGCGAGCACGCGGCGCTGCTGCAGGTCCGCGACGTCGAGGTCGTCTACAACGATGTCAGCCTGGTCCTGCGGGGGGTGAACCTCGAGGTCCAGGAGGGCCAAGTCGTCACCCTCCTCGGTGCCAACGGGGCGGGCAAGACCACGCTGCTGCGGGGCATCACCGGCCTGCTCGGGGCCCATCGCGGGAAGCTCACGAGGGGCACGGTCACCTTTGACGGGCACCAGATCTCCGGCCGGCCCGCCGCTTCGGTGGTGGTCGCCGGCATCGCCCAGGTCATGGAAGGGCGACGGATCTTCAGCGTGCTGACAGTCGACGAGAACCTGAAGATGGGCGCGATCACCCGCAAGGACCGGACCGAGATCGCGAAGAGCTACGACCGGGTGATGGAGCTGTTCCCGCAGCTGGCCGAGCGTCGTCGGCAGACGGCGGGCTACCTGTCCGGCGGTGAGCAGCAGATGCTGGCCATCGGCCGCGCCCTGATGGCGTCGCCCCGGCTCCTCGTGCTCGACGAGCCCTCGCTCGGGTTGGCGCCGATGATCGTGGAGCAGATCGCAAGGATCCTCACCAACATCAACGCCGCCGGCACGAGCGTCCTCCTGGTCGAGCAGAACGCGATGATGGCGCTCTCCATCGCCAACTATGGCTACGTCATGGAGACCGGGCGGATGGTGCGGTCCGCCCCGGCGCCGGAGCTGCTCGCCGACGACGACATCCGGGAGTTCTACCTCGGGGTAGGCGAGGCCGGGCGTCGCTCGTTCAGGACGATGAAGTCCAATCGCAAGGTGGTCGCGTGGTGAGCTCGCCCCCGGCGGCCGTCCTCGAGGTCGCGGGCGTGTCACTCCGCTTCGGCGGTCTCACAGTGCTGACCGATGTGACCTTCGAGGTCGGCCGGGGCGAGCTGTTCGCCATCATCGGGCCCAACGGCGCCGGCAAGAGCTCGATCTTCAACTGCATCAACGGCGTCTACCGGCCCCAGACCGGCGACATCCGCCTCGATGGCCGCAGCGTGCTCGGCAAGCGCCCCTCGACCATCGCCGGCATGGGCGTCGGGCGCACGTTCCAGAACCTCGGCCTCTTCACCACCCTCGACATCGTCGAGAACCTCATGCTCGGCCGGCACCATCGCATGAAGGCCGGGTTCCTCAGCTCGATGGCGTGGGTGGGTCGGGCCCGCGGCGACGAGATCGCCAACCGCCGGGTGGTGGAGCAGGTGATCGAGCTGCTCGAGCTGGAGGGCTACCGCAACCGGCCGGTCGGCCTGCTCCCGTACGGGGTCCAGAAGCGCATCGAGCTCGGGCGGGCGCTGGCCATGGAGCCGGAGCTGCTCCTGCTCGACGAGCCGGTGGCGGGGATGAACGCGGCCGAGACGGAGGCCATGGCGGGGTACATCCTCCAGGCCCAGCGCCGTCTAGGTCTGGCCATGATCCTGGTCGAGCACGACATGCACCTGGTCATGGATCTGGCCGATCGCGTGCTGGCCCTCGATTTCGGCTTGCCGATCGCCACCGGCACCCCTGAAGAGGTCGGCGACAACCAGGCCGTGATCGACGCCTATCTCGGCCGGGCGTCCTGAGATGCCCGCCGCCGCGCCCCGCGTGACCGGACCGGCCTTGTCCGTCACCCCGGCCGCCCCCACCGTGGTCGGGCTCATCGCCGCCAATGCCCGCTCCCATGGAGGCTCGGTGGCCATGCGCCGCTACGAGCTCGGCCGCTGGCGCGAGCACACCTGGAGCGAGGTGGCGGCCGCGGCAGGGCAGATGGCGGCCGGGCTGAGCCGTCTCGGGGTGAGCGCGGGTGACCGTGTCGCACTCGTCGCCTCGAACCGGCCGGAGTGGTTCGTGGCCGATGTGGCGGTGCAGAGCCTCGGGGCCGTGAGCGTCGGCATCGATCCCCGGTGGCCGGATGTCCACGTCGCCTCGGTCCTCGCCCTCGCCGGCTGCCGTGCCGTCGTCGTCGAGGACGGTGCCGAGCTGGATCGGGCCGCGGCGGCGCGGGCGACGTGCCCGACGCTCGACCGCGCCGTCGTCATCGACGAGCAGGGCCTCGAGCTCACGGGCGCCCACGTGGCCTCCTGGTCGGGGCTCGTCGGTGCCTCCTCGCCCACCGACGCCAACGACGCGATTGCGAGCCTCGAGCACGCCGCCGCCAGCATCGGACCGGGCGACCCGGCGGTCGTCGTCTTCCCCGGCCCTGGCGGCGGTCCGCCGGGCTCGCAAAGCTCGCCGGCCCCGCGAGGGGTGCTGTTCTCGCACGCCAGCCTGCTCGCCGGCGGTGCCTCGCTGGCCCAGGCGCTCGCCCTCACCGCCGACGACGAGCTGGTGGCTCACCTCCCGCTGGCCGACCTCACGGGGCGCGTCGCCAGCACCGTGGCGCCGGCGCTCGCTCGGGCGGTGGTCAGCTACGGCGTGGGCACGGCTTCGCTCGGGGCGGACCTGCGGCTCGTGCAGCCGACGCTCTTCTTGGCGGAGATGGGAGTGTGGGAGGTCGTGCGGGCCGAGGTCGAGCGGCGCATGAACGACGCCTCCCGCATCAAGCGGCGCGCCTACCAGTGGGCCCGTCGATCGGGCACCCAGGAGACGGGTGGCGCAGTGGCCGCTCGCGCCCGATGGGTCCTCGATGACCGTTCGCTGCGAGCGAAGCTCGGCCTCAGCCGGCTGCGGTTGGGTCTGGCCGACAGCACGCCACCGAGCGACGGCACGCTGGACTTCTTCTCCAGCCTCGGAGTCGGGGTGGCTCGCACGTTCAGCCATCTGGAAAGCGGAGGCTTCGTCGCCGCCGGCGACGGCACCTCGGGTGGTGGCGGGACCAACGGGCGGTTGGTACCAGGCATGGAGGTGACGATCGACGCCGAGGGCTTGCTCCACACCCGGGGGCCAGCCACCTTCGCCGGCTACGTCGCTCACGCCGTGGCCGGCCCACCGGGGCCCGACGGCTGGGTGAGCACGGGGCGCGCCGCCTCGATCGACGCCGACGGCCACCTCACCGTCGCCGGATCCGACCGACCGACCGGACTGCCATCGGGGCCGTCCGAGCTGGACGAGGTCCCGTACCTCGAGGAGACCGGCCCGTGAGCCAGTTCCTCGAAGCGGTGATCAACGGGGCGTGCGTCGGCGCCGCCTACGCCTTGCTCGGGCTGGGCTACGTCATCATCTTCAAGGCCACCGAAGTCCTCAACTTCGCCGAAGGCGGCATGCTGCTGTTCGGCGCCTACATGGCCTACAACGCCCACAACACCTGGGGCTTGTCGTGGTACCTCTCCATGGTGGTGGCCACCGTGGCGGGGGCGCTGTTCGGCGTGATCCTCGAGCAGGTGGCCATCCGATTCCTCGTCGGCCAGCCGGTGTTCGCCCAGATCATGGTCACCATCGGCCTGCTCTTCATCATCCAGGAGGGCATCAACGCGGTTTGGGGAGGCGACGCGCTGAGCATGAACGACCCGTGGGGCCTGACCACCGTCACCTTCTTCGGCGCCATCATCTCCTGGGCCTACATCTGGCGCTTGATCCTGGCCGCCATCGCGCTGGCCGGGTTCTTCGCGTTCTTCCGCTACTCGCGCTTCGGCACTGCCATGCGGGCGACCGCCAACGACCACGAGGCCGCCATGGCTCAGGGCATCAGCCCCAACAAGGTGTACGTGGCGGCGTGGGGCATCTCGGGCGCCTGCGCCGCCCTGGCCGGGATCTGCTTCACCACGGGTTCCACGCAGATCACGCCGACGGTGCAGTTCGTGGCCATCGCCGTCTTCCCCGCCATCATCCTCGGCGGGCTGGACTCGCCCGGCGGCGCGGTCGCCGGCGGCCTCATCGTCGGCATCCTCCAGAACCTGGCCGCGGCCTACGTGCCGCAGTACATGTCGTGGCTCGGGGACGGCTTCGACAAGGTGGTGCCCTACCTCGTCCTCATCGTCGTGCTCCTCGTTCGGCCTTACGGCCTGTTCGGCACGAAGGAGGTCAGACGGGTCTGATGTCCAGGGCGCGCTCGGTTCACACCTCCTACGGCCAAGACCTGACGATCTTCCGGAGCCGGAGCATGCGGTTGGCCGTGGTCGTCCTGATCGTGTTCGCCGCCCTGCTTCCTTACTGGCTGGGGAGCGACTGGTTGCAGACGCTCTCCATCGCCGGCTGCTTCGCCATCGGGTCGATCTCGCTCAACCTCCTCACTGGCTACACCGGGCAGGTCTCGCTCGGCCACGCCTTCTTTCTCGCCATCGGCGGCTACACCGTCGGCCACATCGGCAAGGACGCTGCCGTCGGCGTGATCGGCTGGCTGCTGCTGGTGGCGGTGATCGGCGCCCTCGTGGGGGCCGCCATCGGTCCCTTCGCCCTGCGCCTGCGCGGGAGCTACCTCGCCATCGTCACCATCGGTCTGCTCTATGTGAGCGACTACCTCTGGAACCGGTGGACCTGGTTCACGGGCGGCGGGCTAGGTGAACAGCCCAACCCTCCGCTCACCATCGGCCCCATCAACTTCGCCCACCTCGGCGGCATCGGCCTCCCGGCGAGGGATCAGGGCGTGTACGTGTTGATCTGGCTCGTGGTCGTGGTGGTGGCGCTGCTGGCCAAGAACCTGGTCCGCGGCCGTCCTGGCCGGGCCATGCAGGCCGTGCGCGACCGCGACGTGGCCGCCGAGGCCATCGGCGTGAGCCTGCTCCGTTACAAGGTCGGTGCGTTTGCAGTGTCGAGCGCGTTCGCGGCGATGGCCGGGGCGCTGTACTTCGGCGTCGTGCTGCGGTCGATCACGCCCGAGCAGGTCACGGGGCCACAGGGCCTTCTGCTCTCGATCCAGTTCGTCGCCGCCATCATCATCGGCGGCCTCGGCACCATCTACGGCTCGATCATCGGCGCCCTCTTCGTCGGGTTCGTCCCCGAGCTCACTCGTCGCTTCGGTACCCACCTGCCCTTCCTCGGCGACGACAAGCTCTTCACGGTCGGCGCCTTCAACAACATCCTGTTCGGCTGCCTGATCGTGCTCTTCCTGATCATCGAGCCCTACGGGCTGGCGGCGCTGTGGCGCCGGATCAAGCTGTACTTCCTGTCCTGGCCCTTCTCCTACTGACCGGCATCACCTGGCGATGCCCGCACGACCCCACAACAACCAAGCACCATCCACCGAACCCCAAGGGGGAATCACTGGCATGCGATCTACACGAGCATTGAACGTGGCCGGCATCGGCCTCGCCCTGGCCCTCGTCGCGGCAGGCTGCGGGAGCAGCGGCGGCTCGTCCTCGGGCACCACAGCCGCAGCCGCGCCGGGCACCACCGCCGCGGCCGGCACCACGGCCGCGCCGGGCACCACCGCCGGCGGCGCCACCACGGCCGCGCCGGGCACCACCGCTGGCGGCGGCGGCGCCGCGCCGACCCCGGTCCCCGGCTTCGACGGGACCACCATCAAGCTTGGCTTGCTGACGGCGCTGAGCGGCCCGGTTGCAGCGCCGATCGGCATCCCCATCGCCAACGGCAACCGGGTCTTCTTCGAGGCCCTGAACGCCAAGGGCGGCGTCGGCGGCAAGTACAAGGTGCAGCTCGTCGAGGGCGACACCAAGTACGACGTGGCCGAGACGGTCAAGCAGTATGGCGCCACCAAGGACAAGGTGGCCGGCTACGTGCAGGTGATCGGCACGCCCATGGTCCAGGCCCTGCTGCAGAGCCTGAACGAGGACCACCTCCTGGTGGGGCCGGCCACCCTCGATAGCATCTGGCAGAAGGAGAAGTACCTTCTTCCCATCCTCGCGCCCTACCAGATCCAGGCCGCCAACGGCCTCTCCTACTGGGTCGAGAAGAACGGCAAGGACAAGGTCGTCTGCTCGATGGTGTACGACACGGCCTACGGCCAGGCCGGCGAGCAAGGACTCGAGTACGCGGCCCAGCAGCTCGGGGTGAAGATCGCGGTCAAGCAGACCCACAAGCCGGGCGACCAGGACTTCACGGCCCAGATCAACGCCTTCAAGAACGGCAAGTGCGACATGGTGTGGCTCACGTCCCTGCCGACGGAGACAGCCGGCATCCTCGGTCGCGCCGCCCAGGCCCAGTTCAACCCGCAGTGGATCGCCCAGTCGCCGACGTTCGTGTCACTGTTCCTCGCCACCCCGCTCGCCCCGTACATGAAGGCCCACTACTGGTTGATGAGCGAGGGGCCGCTCTGGGGCGATACGTCAGTCCCCGGCATGGTGAAGATGCTCGACGACATCAAGAGCTCGAAGATCGACGCCGGCCAGAAGCCCGACATCTACTTCGCGTTCGGCTATCTCGAGGCGTGGGCCTTTGCCCAGGTGCTCGAGCAGGCGGTGAAGAACGGCGACCTGTCGCACGACGGCATCATCAAGGCCGTCAACGACCTCGGCCAGCTCGACTTCGAAGGCTTGGGCGCGAGCGAGAAGATCGGTGATCCGGGCGTCCGGCAGGCACCACGCGCCAACACGGTCTTCGCCATGGATCCGGCCACTGTCAACACCGACGGCGGTCTGAAGCCGTTGGTGAAGAACTACGAGTCCGACGCGGCCAAGACGTTCACCTTCACCGACTGAGCACCCGCCAGGGCAGGGTCGGGCCACGGCTCGCGTGGCCCGACCCTCTCATGGCTCGTCAGGCGAGGAGCTCGTCCTTGAGCTCGCGCTTCATGATCCTGCCGTTCGGGTTGCGCCCGCGCCGGGGCGGCTCGGGTCGCCGCCAGCGGCGGCGCTAGCGTCCCCGCGACACGGAGTCGGTGCCAGGCCGCACGGGCTCTCAGGACTGGACGGTGCACGAGTGAGCGACACGATCGAGCGGGTCGGCGTGGTGGGCTGCGGCCTGATGGGCTCGGGCATCGCCGAGGTCTGCGCCCGGGCCGGGCTCGACGTGATGGTCCGCGAGGTCGATGCCGGCGCCGTCGAGGCCGGTCAGCGCCGGGTCACGACGAGCCTCGACCGGGGCGTCCGATCGGGGAAGATGTCCGAGGAGGAGCGCGACCGGCGCCCTGGCCCGGATCCGCTGGACCACGGACCTCGCCGACCTGGCCGAGCGGGAGCTGGTCGTCGAGGCCGTGATGGAGGACGAGCAGCTGAAGACCGAGGTGTTCGCCGCGCTCGACAAGGTGGTCGAGGCCGACGACGCGATCCTCGCCTCCAACACGTCCTCGATCCCGATCATGAAGCTCGGCATGGCCACCAGCCGGCCGGAGCAGGTCATCGGCATCCACTTCTTCAACCCGGTCCCCGTGCTGCGCCTGGTCGAGGTGGTGACCTCGCTGCTCACCTCGCCGCGTCACGACCGAGCGGGCGTCGGCCTTCGCCACCGACGTCCTGCACAAGCGGGTCGATCCGCTCGCAGGACCGGGCCGGCTTCATCGTCAACGCGCTGCTGATCCCCTACCTCCTCTCGGCCATCCGCATGCTGGAGTCGGGCTTCGCCAGCGCGGAGGACATCGACACCGGCATGGTCGAGGGCTGCAACCACCCGATGGGCCCGCTGCGCCTGGCCGACCTCATCGGGCTCGACACGACGATGGCGGTGGCCGAGAGCCTCTACACGGAGTTCAAGGAGCCGCTCTACGCGCTCACCGCCGCTCCTGTCGCGGATGGTCGAGGCCGGGCTCCTCGGCCGCAAGGCCGGCCGCGGCTTCTACGACTACGGGAAGCTGAGCCGATGGCTGACCGGGTGCTGGTGGCGAAGGTCGGCCTCGACGGGCACGACCGCGGGGTGAAGGTCGTCGCCCGCATGTTGCGCGACGCCGGGTTCGAGGTCATCTACACCGGGCTGTTCCAGACGCCCGAGACGGTGGCTGCCGCCGCGGTCGACGAGGACGTCGACGCCATCGGCCTCTCGATGCTGTCGGGCGCCCACATGACCCTGGCGCCCGAAGGTCGTGCGAGAAGGTGCGGGAGCGGGGCGCCGACATCCCGGTGATCGTGGGCGGGATCATCCCCGAGCCGGACGTGCCGCGGCTGACCGAGCCGAGGGCGTCGCCGGCGGTCCTCACGCCCGGGGCCACGGCGGACGACGTCGTGCAGGTCGTCCGCGACGCGATCGACCACTCGGCGCTGCGCCGTCCCCGCCCGGTCCATGACCGATCCGCTGGAGCGGCTCACCAACCTGGTGGCGCTCCTGCTGGAGACCCGCACGCCCGCTGACGCTCGAGGAGATCACCCACGAGCTGCGGGGCCAGTACCCGGCGCGCGACCCGGCCCGGCGCACCGCGTTCGAGCGGGACAAGCGGCAGCTCCGCGACGAGGGCGTGCCGCTGGAGCAGACCGTGCTGAGCGGCGACCAGCGCCGGGGCCACCGGCTACTGGATCGACCGGTCCCGCTACGCCCTGCCCGACCTGGGCCTGACCGACGACGAGACGCGGGCCCTGCAGCTGGCCGTGGCCACCGTCCACCTGGGCGAGGACTGGGGCGGGGATGCGCTGCTGAAGATCGGGCCGCCGGCGAGGTCGACGTGCGCAGGCGGCCGGCGGGCGAGCCGCGCCGACGGTCGTGGCCGCGCTCTGCCTCCTCGCCCGACCTGCCCCAGCTGTTCGCCGCCAACAGCGAGCGGGCGACGGTCGCCTTCGGCTACCGCGGCCGGCCCCGCCGCCTCGACCCGTACGGCCTGCTGGCCCGCTCGGGCTTCTGGTACGTCATGGGCCTCGACCACGACGCGAGCGAGGTGCGGACCTACCGCGTCGACCGGATCGAGGGCGCCGGTCGTCCCCGGCCCGGGCGGCGCGCTTCGAGATCCCAGCCGGCTTCGACCCGGCCGACACCTTCCCGGCCGACGCCAAGATGGTCGGCGAGGGCGAGGTCGTGTCGGCGCGGGTGTGGATCAGCGCCGCGCAGGCGCCCGACCGTGGTGCGGGAGCTGGGCGAGGCGGCGGTCGTGGAGCGCCGGCCGGGCGGGGACCTCGTCGTCACCGTCCCCTACGCCAACCGCTGGGCGCTGCGGTCGTGGGTGATGGGCCTGGTCGACGACGCCGAGATCCTCGAGCCCGAGGACCTCCGCGCCGAGATGGTCGCGCTGGCTGGAGGAGCTGGCCGCCGGCGCGGCGGCCGGAGGCCCACCGTGAGCCCGGCCGCGCCGCCGCGGCCCGGAGCCCGCCGGCGACCCGGCTCCGCCGCCTGCTGATCCTGCTGCCGTGGCTGATGGAGCGAGGGCAGGTGCCGGTCGCACGAGGCCGCCGCCCGCTTCGGGGTCAGCCGGGAGCAGCTGATCCACGACGTCGAGCTCGCCGCGCTGTGTGGCCTCCCGCCGTACGTCGACGAGATGATCGACCTGTTCGTCGACGACGACGTGATCTACGCCGGCGTGCCCCGCCTCTTCACCCGCCCGCTGCGGCATGACGGCGCGGGAGGCCTTCTCGCTCGTGGCCGCCGGGCGGGCCGCGCTCGCAGCTGCCCGGCGCCGAGCCCGACCGGGCCGCTGGCCCGCGCCCTCGACAAGGTCGCGCGCGGGCCTCGGCGGTGCCGCCCGTGCTGCGGATCGACGTCGCCGCCGTGCCGTTCCTCGACGCGGCCCGCGAGGCGGTCGACGGGGAGCAGCCGGCTGGCGGTGACGTACTTCGTGGCCAACCGGGGCGAGCGGACCGAGCGGGTGATCGACCCCCTGGCCGTGGTCGGCGACCGCGGCCACTGGTACCTCCAGGCGGTCGACCACACGCGCGGGCGAGGAGCGCTGGTTCCGCGTCGACCGCATCGAGGCGCTGCGGGAGACGGGCGAGCCGGTCACGACCGGCCGTCCGCCGGCCAGCGAGGCCGCCGGACTGGCTGGCCGCAGTTCGCCGACGCCGCGGTCGCCCGGCTCCGGATCACCCCCGGACGGCGGCGTGGATCACCGAGCGCTACCCGGTCATCGAGCACGACGCCCGACGGGCGACGACCTGGTGGCTCGAGCTGCCCGTGCTGTCCACGCCGCTGGCTGGAGCGCCTGCTGCTGCGCCTGGGACCGAGGCGGAGGTGCTCGACCCGCCGGAGCTGCGCGACGTCGGCGCCGAGGCGGCGGCCCGGGTGCTGGCCCGCTACCGCTGAGCGGAGGGAATCAGGGCGTCGCCGGCGCGATGGGCGCCGGCCAGGCCGTCGTGGTGCCGGCGAGGTACGGCGCGAGCCTGCCACGGTCGGTGATGCCGGCCTCGGCGAGGAGGAGCGGGAGCAGGCCGCGGTGGCGGCGGCGTCGGCCGCGGCGTCGTGGGCCCGGATGAGGGGGACGCTGTAGCGCAGGCAGACGTCGGCCGAGGCGGTGCGACCGCTGCCGCTCCGGGTCGAGCGAGCGGGACAGCCGCAGGGTGCACAGGCGCAGCGACGTCCGGCGGCGGATAGCCGGCCCGCTCGGAGCGCGCGGGACACGAACAGCCAGTCGAAGCTCGGCGTTGTGGGCGCAGACGATCGAGCCGTCGAGCGCCGCGGCCAGCTGGCCGGCGACCGGCGCAGGCGGGGCGCGCCCCGCAGCGTCCGCCGGGAGAGCCCGTGGATGTCGCCGGCCGCCGAGGGGCCGCCAGGGCGCCCGCAGCAAGCGTATCCCACCGGTCGATCACGGTGCCGTCGCCGAGCACCCGCACCACCCCGACCTGCAGCAGGCGGTGGCGGCCGGGCGAAGCCCGCTCGTCTCCACGTCGATCACCGCGAACCGAGCCTCGGCCAGCGAGCCGGCGAGGGTGGGCCAGGGTGCCGGACTGGCAGCCGAGGGACTGGCAGCCGCCGGACTGGCAGCGAGCGGGCGTTCCAGCGCCGCCCACCCGCGGGCGGTAGCCGCTGTCCGGTCATCACGGCTCGACCCTACGCGGGGGGTGCTACGAAGTGCACGGACCGCGCTCGCCGCCGGAGGCTCAGTGTCAGGCCGTGGCCCGGGCCCGCACCCCGATCGGCGCGGCGACCGTGAACCCGGCCAGGTGGCGCTCCTCCTCCGACTCGCCGCCCCAGAGCCCGTACTCGCGGTTCGTGCGGGCGAAGCCCCGGCATTCGTCCTCGACCGGGCAGCGCCGGCACAGCAGCCGGGCCTGGGCCTCGCGCCGCACCCGGGCCTGGGGCCGCTCCGCTCGGGGTGGGAAGAACAGCTGGGTCTGGCCCGCCACATACGCCACGGTCCATCCACGGCTCCCGGCTTGCGGACCGGTCCGTCGTTGCAGCGGAGTCTGGTACGCCTCGATGGAGCCCATCGATGCCTCCGGGGGGTTGCGCGGGACGTTGAGCCAAGGAGCGGCGGGAACCGGGAGGGGGTGGCTCTCGCCGCTCTGGCCCGACTGTAGAGGCACCATCCGACCGGTCGCTCAACCGTCTTTACTACTAAATCGCGACTAACCAGGGGCAGCCGAGACCGACCGGTCCCGGCTCGGGACGCTCGGCCGGGGGCCGTCGAGCAGGTCGGTCACGAGGGCGGCGATCGGCGGAGCGCTCGGACCGGGTCAGGGTGATGTGGGCGAACAGCGGATGGCCCTTGAGCGCCTCGATCACCGAGACCACGCCGTCGTGGCGGCCGACGCGAAGGTTGTCGCGCTGGGCCACGTCGTGGGTGAGCACGACCCGGCTGCCCCGGCCGAGGCGGCTGAGCGCGGTGAGGAGCACGCTGCGCTCGAGGTTCTGGGCCTCGTCGATGATCGACGAAGCTGTCCGTGAGGCTGCGGCCCCGGATGTGGGTGAGCGGCAGCACCTCGAGCAGGTCCCGCGCCGATCACCTCGTCGATCACCTCGGACTCATCACCGACTCGAGGGCGTCGATGACGGCGGCCGCCCACGGGCCCCATCTTCTCGGCCTCGCTGCCCGGGCAGGAAGCCGAGCTCCTGGCCGCCGACCGAGTACAGCGGCCGGAACACCACGACCCGCTTGTGCGTGCGGGCCTCGAGCACCGCCTCCAGCCCGGCCGCCAGCGCGAGCACGCTCTTGCCGGTGCCGGCGTTGCCGCCGAGGCTGACGATGCCGATCTCGGGGTCGGTCAGGAGGTCGATGGCGACGCGCTGCTCGGCCGATCGGCCGCGGACGTCGAAGACCGCGGCGTCGGTCCGCACGAGGTGCACCCGCTTGTCGGCGCGGACCCGCGCCGAGCGCCGACTGCGAGCCGGCGTGGAGCGCGAGGCCGGTGTGGCAGGGCAGGTCGCGAGCCGTCCGCGAGGTCGACGACGCGGTCGCTCGAACAGCTCGTCGATGAGCGCGGTCTCGACGTCGAGCTCGACGAAGCCCGGTCCAGCTGGTGTCGGCCACCAGCTCGTTGCGGTACTCGTCGGCGGCCAGGCCGACGATGCTCGCCTTGAGCCGCAGCGGCAGGTCCTTGGTGACGATGGCGACGTCGGCGCCCTCGTTGGCCAGGTTGCGGGCGACGGCGAGGATGCGGTGGTCGTTGGCCTCGCGCGCAGCGCCGCCGGCAGGCCGGCCAGCTCCTGGTGGTTGATCTCGACCCGCAGCGTGCCGCCGGCGTCGTTGACCGGGAGCGGCCGCACGAGCGTGCCGTGCTCGGTCCGGAGGTCCTCGAGCGCCCGCAGCGCCTGCCGGGCCGCCCAACCCAGCTCGGGATGGTTGCGCTTGGCCTCCAGCTCGGTGAGCACCACGAGCGGCACCACCACCTCGTGCTCCTCGAAACGGGTGAAGGACCTCGGATCGGACAGGAGGACCGAGGTGTCCAGCACGTAGGTCTTCGGGGCATCACGCTCCAGGGTGGGCCGGTTCGATGGCGACGGCCGCTGTCCTAGCCGTGTGCCTGTGGTGACGATGGTGGATGGTCGGCGGGTCGTACGCAGGGCGTTCATCGGCGGGATACTGCGCCGATGGCGTCGTGCGTGTTCTGCGAGGTGCTGGCGGCGGCAGCGACCGCGGCAGATGGTGCTTCCGACGACGCGGCCGTGGCGCCTTCCTCGACCACCGGCCCGGTGTTCAAGGGCCACGTGCTGGTCGTGCCCGACGGCACGTCGAGACGCTGGCCGATCTTCCGGTGGCCGCCGTCGGCCCCTTCTTCGAGCGGGTGCAGCGGGTCGCAGTCGCGGTGCAAGCCGGGCATGGAGGCCGACGGGTCCTTCGTCGCCATGAACAACGTCGTCAGCCAGAGCGTGCCCCACCTTCACGTCCACGTCGTCCCCCGCCGGCGCAAGGACGGGCTGCGCGGCTTCTTCTGGCCCCGGGTCCGCTACGAGAGCGCGGCTGAGATGGCAGACGTACGCGGCGCGCATCCGGGCCGCCCTCACGTGACGATCCGCATGGGCAAGCCCGAGCCGGTCGAGCTCCACCGGCCCGTGGACACGTGCTCGCCGCGAGCGAAGCGCTCGGCCGACCAGAGCACGGCGTAGGCGTCGAGCACGTCGTCCAGCTGAGCGCCGCAGTGGTCGGTGATGGACGACTCCGCCGTACCGGAGCCGCGAGCAGCTCGCACCGGAGCCGGCGCCCCGTCGGCCGTCCGCTTCGGCGGCAGGGGCTTGCCCGGCCATGACCGCGAAGGCGCACTCCGGGTGGATCTCGACCAGCCGTTCGACCGGTGCTCAGGGCCCATGAGCGCGTCGACCTCGCGGATCTTCGGGAACAGGTTGAACGTCTGGCGCGACAGACCCCGACCGAGCTCCCGCCGGGACAGCGCGTTGGCTTGGTCGTAAGTCGTGGCCTCCAGCAGCGATCGGGGCGGAGTCGGGAACACCGTCGAGGCGCGCCGGCCGAGGAATCGGCGGGCGGCGTCGTCCGCCGGGCGACCCCACGACTCCGGTAGTCCGATCGGCATGTCAACCCCGACAAGGGTGACTAGTTGCATCAGCAACGATCACGTCCAGCCGCTCGACCACGAACACGTCTTCCGCGCCGGCCACGACCCAGCCCGAGCGGCAGCCGTCGATGCCGACGATGGTTCCGGAGGTGGCTCCTCGGTGTCCACGTTGGGCTCTCGACACGGAACGGATCATCCACGCGAGGGGTCGCGGATCGTCGTCAAGAACCATGATTGCAAATGCAACTATCAGGATGCTTGCTTTGTGGCCGCGCGCGTTGTCGCATATGCCCTTGAGTTTCATCCCTGCATCCAGGAGGTAGACGTCCAACATGACCAAGGCCGAGTTGATCGAGGCAATCGCGAACAAGGCCGGCACGACGAAGCAAGACGCGGAGCGGACCGTTGACGCGTTCTTCGACATCGTCGTGTCGTCGGCGAAGAGCGGCGAGAAGGTCTCGTGGCCCGGCTTCGGTTCCTTCAGCACCACTACCCGAGCCGCCCGAACCGGTCGCAACCCCCAGACGGGCGCAACCCGTCGCGGTCCCCGAATCGACGGCGATGAAGTTCAGTGCGAGCTCGGTGCTCAAGGCCGAGCTGAACCCGACGAGAAGCTGATACCCCAACCCTGACGGAGGACACAGTGCCCACAGCGAAGAAGGCTCCGGCCAAGAAGACGGCGGCCAGGAAGACGACCGCCAAGAAGACGACCGCCCGCAAGTCGACGGCCAAGAAGGCGCCGGCGAAGAGGGCGGCGGCGAGGAAGGCTCCGGCCCGCAAGTCGACGGCCAAGAAGGCGCCGGCGAAGAGGGCGGCGGCGAAGAAGGCGCCGGCCAAGAAGGCCGCAGCCAAGAAGGCGCCGGCGAAGAAGGCCACAGCGAAGAGGGCGCCGGCCAAGAAGGCCGCCGCCAAGAAGGCGCCGGCCAAGAAGACAGCCTGACAGCCGCTCGAGGGAGTCGTCGCCGACGCTCGACGTAGAGGGATGACGCCAGCGGGGAGCCTCGAGGCTCCCTGCTTGCGCGGCCGATCGGTGCCGGATTGCCAACCTCGGTCGCGAGACCGCAGCCGGGGCGGCCCGACCTGCGACGATGTCGATATGGAGCAGATCTGCGCCGACCTCGCCGCTGAGCACGATGCCCTCGACGAGCTGGTGGACGGGCTCCCTCCCGAAGCCTGGAACCTGGAGACACCCGCGGCCGGCTGGCTGGTTCGCGACCAGATCAGCCACCTCGGCTTCTACGACCGGGCTGCCGTGCTGGCGGCCACCGATGCTGAAGCGTTCACCTCCAGCGTCGCCGAGTTGCTGCGCGCCGCCTCCGACCAGAGGGACCTGTCGGTGGAACCCGGCCGGGCGCTGGTGCCGGCGGCGCTCTTGTCGTGGTGGCGGGACAGCCGGGCCGAGCTCCTCGCCGTGTTGCACTCCCTGGAGCCGAGGACCCGGCTCCCCTGGTACGGACCGCCGATGAGCGCTCGCTCCTTCGCGACGGCGCGGCTGATGGAGACGTGGGCTCACGGGCAGGATGTGGCGGACGCTCTGGGTGTCGAACACCAGGCCACTGACCGGCTCCGCCATGTCGCCCACCTCGGCGTGCAGACGCGCGACTTCGCCTACGCGAATCGCGGCCTCGAGCCGCCGACCGAGCCCGTGTACGTCGGGCTGTCGCTCCCGTCCGGCGAGCCGTGGACCGCGGGCGACGCCGGATCGGCGAGCAGGGTCACCGGACCGGCGCTCGACTTCTGCCTGGTGGTGACCCAGCGACGCCACCCCGACGACACCGCGCTGGTGGCGGAGGGGTTCGCGGCTCGCGAGTGGCTCGGCCTCGCCCAGACCTTCGCCGGCCCGCCCGGCCCGGGGCGGCCTGCCCGCCGGCCCGCCTGACGCGGACGTCAGCAACGGCACGCCTGCGGACGCCGTGGGCACCGACGTCCGGAGCGGGGCGGGAGGAACCGGCTCAGAGGTCAGCGATGCGCTTGAAGAGCTCGGCTCCGGACAGCCCGGCCCGGGCGCCGTTCTCGGCCAGCCGCTTGCGGATGCGCTCCCGGAAGGCGGTCAGCTGGTCCTCGTCGAGCGCCCGCATGGTGGACTCGAACTGGCTGCGGTGGGCCTCCAACGCGTCCAGCTTCACGTCGACCATCGCACTCACATCCTCGGCATGATCGGGCTCGTCCGCCTCCCACAGCAGCAGACAGGACGGCCGGTGGTGGGGGAGCTCCTGTTCGGGGAAGAAGTGCGGGTCGCGAGCAGCCACCACCCCGTCGCACACGAGGAAGCCGGCGTGGCGGTGGTCGGGGTGGAGCCGGTAGCGCTTCCACGGATCGTGACCCAGCACGACGTCCGGCCGCAGCTTGCGGATCCAGTAGGCCACCTCCCAGCGCTGGCGCAGGCCGCTCGCCAGCTCGCCGTCGGGCCAACCGAGGAACACCACCTCGCCGGTGGCGCCGAGCGCATGAGCGGCGGCGCGCTGCTCGGCCTGCCGGGCGACCACCAGCGCCGCGGTGTCGGCCTTCGGATCCCACGTGCCCTTGGAACCGTCGGTGCAGACCAGATGGTGAACAACGCAACCATCAGCCGCCCACTTGGCGAGGGTGCCACCGCAGCCGAACTCCACGTCGTCGGGATGAGCACCGACCGCCAGTGCTCGCTCGGGCGTGGGCAGGTCGACAGAAGCGATGCCACCGCCGGTCAGGCCGGGCTGACCGGGGTCGTTGCTGGCCACGCGAGCACCTCCTTCACCGGCTCCGCGGCGAGATCCTCCGGCAGATCGACGTCGAGCCCGAGGGCCGGCTCCCGCCAGACCCGCACGCCGAGGCCGTGGCGCCGGGCTTCCGCGAGATGACGCCGGAACGAGGCGGCGCCGTAGCCGAAGCGGAAGGGAAGCGCAGCCGGGAGCGCGATGACGTTCGTGCCGACGTCGTGGCGGTCCGGGACGAGCGTGATGAGGCCGGGGAGGATGGCGCGTTCGAGGGCGACGGCGAGCGGGAGGTCGGCGTGCGCCACCGCCACGTCGGTGAAGCCGAGCTTGGCGAGGGAGGCGACTCCATCGGCGACGGCGCCGTTCAGGCCGTGCCCCGGACGCCACAGCACCTGGGCGCCGACGCTCTCGGCCCACACCGCGACCGCGTCGTCGTCGCAGACGATGTGGACCGGCAGGCGGCCAGCGGCCGCCACCACCCGCTCGGCCATGCGTCGTGCGAGGTCGGCGCGGCCTTCGTCCGTGAGCACGCCGCCGAGGCGGCGCTTCGCGGCGCCGAAGCCCTTCACCGGCACGAGAAGGGCGGCGCGCACCGCGGGGAGTCTACGGCCGGGCCCTCGCCCGGCTCCGGCCCGGCCGCGGCTGATCACGGGCGCCCAGGCCCGGTCGGCGGTCGAGTCCGGCGCGTAGGCTGCGCCGGTGCCGATCCGCGTCGCCGTCATCGGGGCCGGCTCGTGGGGGACCACTGTTGCCGCGCTGGCCGCGCAGAACACGCCGACCACCCTGTGGGCCCGGCGTCCGGAGCTGGCGGACCAGATCAACCACGGCCACGTGAACGTCGACTACCTGCCGACGTTCACCCTGCCCGCGCAGCTGCAGGCCACCGACGACCTCGGCGCGGCCGTCGGCTCGGCCGATGTCGTGGTGATGGCTACGCCGTCACACGGCTTCCGGTCGGTCCTGGACGAGGCCGCGCCGTACGTCCGCCCATGGGTGCCCGTGGTCAGCTTGGCCAAGGGGCTCGAGCTCGGCACCCTGAAGCGCATGAGCGAGGTGGTCAACGACGTGCTGCCTGGGCACCCGGTGGCCGTGCTGACCGGGCCGAACCTCGCCAAGGAGGTGCTGGCCGGTCAGCCCGCCGCGAGCGTGGTGGCCATCGACGACGACATCATCGGCGGCGAGCTCCAACGCATCTTCGCCACCATGCGGCTGCGGGTCTACACCAACCCGGATCTGGTCGGCTGCGAGGTGGCCGGGGTGGTGAAGAACGTGATCGCCATTGCCTCCGGGATGTGCGAGGGCATGGGCTTCGGCGACAACACCCGGGCCACGCTCATCACCCGCGGTCTGGCCGAGATGACCCGCCTCGGCGTGGCGCTCGGCGGCCTGTCGCTGACCTTTGCCGGCCTGGCCGGCATGGGCGATCTGATCGCGACCTGCTCGTCGCGACAGAGCCGCAACAACACCGTCGGCCACGAGCTGGCGCTCGGGCGTCCGATCGAGGAGATCCTGGCCGAGATGAACATGGTGGCCGAGGGGGTCAAGAGCTGTCGGGCGGTGCTCGACCTCGCTCAGACCCACGACGTCGACATGCCGATCACCGAGCAGGTGGTGGAGGTGTGTCACCACGGCCGCACCGCGGCCGACGCCCTCATGGCCCTCATGCAGCGCGACGCCAAGCCCGAGCTGGCCGGCCTGCAGCCGTGACGACGCCGTCCGCCGCGCCCGCGGCGACGGCGGGTGTCTCGGTGGGGGTCGTCGGCGGTACCTGGCGGGGCCGGGTCACGCCGTGGGGCGCGCTCGTCCCCGCCGACGGCTCGCCCACTCTCGACTGGTGGGTGGCGGCCGACGACCGCTGGCACTCGCCGTCCGTGGAGCCCACCTGCCGGCAGCGACGCATCGGCGGTGCGCCGGTGCTCGAGACCGCGGTGCGGGTGCCGGGGGGTGACGCCGTGCAGCGCATCTACGCCGTCGGCCACGACGGTGGCCTCACCGTCGTCGAGATCGAGAACTGCTCGCCGTCGCCCTTCGCGGTCGTTGTCAGCCGGCGCGACGTGCTGACGGCGCGGCCGCCCGCCACGGTGCCGATCAAGGGTGTCGAGGTCCCGGCTTGCGCCATCAGCCTGCCGGTGGCTCATCGGGCCACGGTCCGGCTGGCGCTCTCCCACGACGGGCGGGGCGCGGGAACGTTGCCGGCCGGCCTCCCGTCGGCGGACGAGGTGGCCCGCGGCTGGGCCGTCCAGACGAGCCACGCCGTGCGGTTGGTCCTCCCGGCCACTGACCCGGAGGTGGTGTTCGTCGCCTTGCGGGCCGAGCTGCTCCTCTGCGGCCATGGCGACGCCGACCTCGACGCCTCGGCCTTCCTGGTCGGTGTGGCCGAGCTGGCCCGGCTCGGCGTGACGCCGGAGCGACTCCTGCCCGAGGTCGCCCAGGCCGCGGAGCAGCTGGCACGGCGACACCGCACCGACGCCGCCCTCCCCTGGACGGCGGATGCCGGGCTGGCAGCAGCCGAGGAGGTCTTCGACGGCGCCGGGGAGCGCCGTGCCGCGTGGGACCTGCGAGCCGCTCGGCGGCGGCTCCCGCCCGTCGAGGCGACCGCCGTCGCCCCGCCCGACGGCGTGCTCGGCCTGGCGTGGGCGGCGCGGCGAGTCACCATCGACGGCCGCGACGCGGTCGACCTCTTCCCGGCGCCCTTCCCGGAGCAATGGCTGGGGCAGGAGGCCGAGGGCTACGGCCTCCCGACCGCCCACGGTCGCGTCGGCGTGGCGCTGCGCTGGCATGCGGAGCGGCCGGCGCTGTTGTGGGAGGCCGACGTCGATCGCCCGCTCACCTGCTCGGGCCTGGACCCATCCTGGTCGGGGGCGGGCCGGCGCGGCGAGGCGCTGCTCAGCCCGGTTCGTCGAGCGCCACGGTGACGATGCCGTAGGCCCGGACCGTGAGCCCGCCGTCGAAGGGCTCGACCTTGTTGCCTCGGAGGTCGACCACGTGCCCGCGCCGGCCAGCGATGCGCAGCGTGCCGGGGTAGGGCTTCGGGTTGAAGGCTCGCACCTCGAGCCGCCCGGCGCGCCGGCGCACGCTCGACACCGGCAGCCCTGACACGTCGAGGGCCTGGTAGCGGTCGGGATGCTGGCCGAGACCGGCGCCCTGGGCCACCCGCAGCTCCACGAAGGCATCCTCGACCAAGGCGTAGGGGTCGACGTCGCCGAGGGCGACGGCGCAGCGCAGCGTGTGGCGGCCCGGCACCTGCGACCCGGCCAGCTCGATGACCGGACCGGCTGGCAGGGGGCGCAAGCTCATCGGACCACGCGAGAGGTAGCGCGACGCCCGCAGCAAGGTGAGCGCCAGCGCGCCGGCGGTGCCGGCCCGATCGACGTCCACCAGCTCGTACTCCAGCAGCCCCTCGTGGGCCACCGTGAGGCCGCCCGCCTGGACGAAGCGGCGGGACGGGAACGTCGGCAGCCCGACCTCGGTCGGACCGCTGTCGGCCGTCAACCCGCGACACACCACCGTGAACGCGCTCTCGGCCCGTGAGCCGCGCGCCCGTTGCGGAAGCGGGAACCAGGCCCGAAGGCGGTGGTCCTCGCAACGGTTGTCCAGCGAGGTGGTGACCCGCACGAAGCGTTCGCCGGCCCGAAGCTCCAACGTCGTTGATATCGGAACGATCTCTTCGCCGACGCGGGTACCGGTGCGGTCGTCGACCCGCCGCGGCCACCGGTAGGTGGCGTCGATCGTGATCTGCGCCCGCGACGGCCCCGACTCGGTCACCGTCACGTCGAGCTGCTCGGGGCCTTCCACGACGACGTCGCGGCTCGGGTGGGTTGTAGCTGTACGTGTCGCCGGCGTCTCCGTCGTCGACGAGGCGACCGAGCCCACTGTGACCGTCGAGGGCGAAGGTCCCTCCAGCCGGGTCTACCTCCACCGTCAGCAACCCGTTGCTCATCCGGACGCCATCGGCCACGACCGGCGGCGCCGCGCTCGGCGCCACCGACGCCCAGCCCAGCCCCGGCACGTCGGCCACGTGGACGAGCACCCGTCGCCGGGCTCGGTCGGCCAGGCTCAGGACGACCAGACGGTCGGGATCGGCGGCCGCCAGCTCGGCCAGGCGCCGGACGCTCGCCTGGGCCGGGAACCGCCCGCCCTTGGTGCGGTCGACGATGAGGTGGACATCGAGTCGGCCGTCGAGGCGGTCGCTGAACCCCACGCCGTGGACGTCGGGCCGCACGTCGAGCTCGGCCTCGAGTCGGATCGGCGCGTCTGCGGCCCGCAGCTCGTGCAGCACCCGGTGCGCGGCCGTGGCATGGAGGAGCTGCTCGTGGGGGAGCGGTTCGTCGCCGAGCCGCGTGAGCTCGACCAAGCCGCCCCGTCGGCGGGCGAGCGTGTTCACCGCCACCGGGTCTCGGCCGGCGAGGGCGGCACCGATGAGGTGTGTGCCCTGCTCTGCCAGACCGTCGCCGATCTGGCGGGCCTCGGCGTAACGGTTGACGACGGCGGCGACCACCTCATCGTGCGAGCACGCGCACACGGAGTCGTGGGCGGCATTGAGCACCACCTGGCGCCAGGCCAGCTGGAGCAGTCGCTCCGGCCACAGCGAGGCCGGCACGAACGCGGCCCACAGGGGCTCGGCCACCTGCTCGAGCACCCGCTCGGCGCGGGCCACCGCCTGGCGCACGTCGACCCGGTTGGAGCCCACGCCGAAGAGGAGGTTCGTTCGAGCACTGCTGCGGAGCTCGCCGCGCCAGACGGCCAGCCCATCGGTCGGGGCATGGCGCAGGTGCTCCGCCAGCGACGTGATGCGCAGCTCGAGCTCGCCTTCGGAGAGCTTGGTGGCATCGGCGACGATCTGAGGCACGAAGGCCTGGTGGGGCAGGTGGTCGCTGCCGTTCATCCAGAGCACCGGGTCGTGGCCGACGAAGCCGCGGTAGGCCTCGATCCAGCCCGACACCCGCTCGAGGAAGGCCAGCGCGTCATCGGGCATCCTCGAACCGACGCCGTAGCCGGTAGGGAGGTATTCGGCCCGGACGCGGGTGCCGTCGGGGGCTTCCCACCAGAAGCCGGTGCGAGTGACGGCCGGCGGCACGCCACGCCACACGACTGCGTGCTCGAAGCCGAACTGGGCCAGCAGCTGTGGCATCTGCGCGATGTGGCCGAACATGTCGGGCAGGTAGCCGACCGTCATCGCGCCGCCGAGCTCGTCCGCCCGGTCCATCCCCATCTGCAGGTTGCGCACGAGCGTCTCGCCCGACACGAGGAACTCGTCGGGGAGGGTGTACCAAGGGCCCATGGCAACTCGGCCCTCACGGTTGAGACGCACCACCAGGTCCTCGCGGTCGGGGCGGATCTCGAGGTAGTCGTCGACGGCCGCCAGCTGCCCGTCGAGCAGGAAGTGGGTGAAGTCCGGATTGGCCTCGAGGTCGGACAGGAGGTCGTCGAGCGTGGCCACCAGCTTCAGCCGGAAGCGCTGGAACGGCAGGTACCACTCGCGGTCCCAGTGGGTGTGGGGGACGACGTCGACGATCTGTGGCATCGGGTCGATTCTTCCAGAGCGACGCCGAGCCCGGCCGGGCGACGGGTCCAAGCCCCCCGCCCCGAGCCACCCGCCGTGCCCGCCGCCCGGGCCAGCCGCCATGCCACCCGCCCGGGCCACCCGCCCTCTCCCGTTCCGTTCCGCAGATCTGACGGCGGGCGTTCGAATTCGCGGAACAGAACGGATCGGCCGGGCGCGCGGACCGGTCAGGGCCGGTCGGTGAAGCCGATCGCCTTGTGGGTCCCGTCACAGAGCGGCTTGTTCTTCGAGCCGCCGCACCGGCAGAGCGTGACCCGGTTGCGGGTCTCGAGCGTCTGGCCATCTGAGGTGGTCACCGGCACGCCGCCGGTCAGCCAGATCGGGCCGTCGGCGATCAGCGCCACCTCGGCCGGGAGGTCAGGCTCCAGATCGTGGTCTTGGTCCTTGAGGCGGTAGGAGAGGGCGCCGGACGGGCAGCGCTCGACCATAGCCATGAGCTGGCCTCGCACGATCGAGTCCTCTGTGCCGTGGACCATCTTCCAGACGTTGGTGACCCGGTTGCCGCAGAAGCCGGCGTGGGCGCAGATCGACCGGTCGTCGCGCACGACGATGCGGGTGCCGCCCAAGGTCCGGCTGCGCTCGTCGTAGGTGCTCGTCGCGCTCTCCGTCCCGTCGAAGCCGACCCGAGCGTGCGTGCCGTCACAGAAGGGCTTGTTCGACGACTGGCCACAGCGACACAGCGCGTACAACGGGGTCGACGGGTCGAGGTGTTCGAGCGACTCCCACGTGAGCGGCTCGCCGTGCTCGGACTGCACGTCCCGCTTGCGGACGAGGGACAGGTCGCCGCTGACCAGGTACGGACCGTTGGGACGCACGGTCACGCCGATCAGCGCCGGGTTGCCGGGCGGAGCGTCGGCCATGACGGCAGTCTCGCGCCTCAGGCCCGCTTGGCTGCCCGCTTCGCCAGCCGCCGCGCCGCTCGACCGGTGGGCGTCAGGTGGCGCTCGTCGAGGTCGGCCAGCTCGGCGCCGTTCGTGAACCGGACCCGGTAGCGCATCCAGTTGAAGCCGTTGGCCAGGATCACCTTGCCCGGCGTGCCCTTCGGGGACCCCCGGCAGCTCGACCTTGGCCTGCACCCGGTCGCCCGACCGCAGGTCGAGCTGGTCCTGGTGGGGCCGGGCCAGGCTGTGCGGCTTCCAGGTCGTCATGGCCCCATCTTGGTGCACCAGCCGTCTCACCGCCGACCCGGGCCCATCCCTGCGGGGTTCCAGGCCCGCCACCGGTACACTCGCCGCCCTGTGAAGAGCACGGTCGAGTCCCTCGAGGGGAACAAGGTGAAGCTGTCCGTCGAGGTCGACGAGGCCGAGTTCGACAGGGACATCGACGACGCGTTCAAGAAGATCGCCCGCGAGGTCCGGCTCCCCGGCTTCCGCCCGGGCAAGGCCCCTCGCCGAGTGCTCGAGGCGCGCATCGGCCTGGCCCGGCCCGCCAGCAGGCGCTGCAGGACGCCATCCCCCGCTACCTGGCCGACGCGGTCAAGGTCCACGATGTCGACATCATCGCCCCGCCCGAGGTCGACATCACCGCCGGCGAGCGAGGACGGCCCGATCGCCTTCGACGCCACCGTCGAGGTGCGGCCCCAGGTCTTGGTGGCGGGCTACGGCGGGCTGCGAGTCGAGCTGCCGGCCGTCACGGTGAAGGACGAGGAGATCGATGAGGTGGTGAGCACCGAGCTGCGCCGCCAGGGCACCTTGGTCGACCTCGACCGCCCGGCCTTGAACGGCGACTTCCTCACGCTCGACATCGACGCCGAGCGCGACGGCGATCCGGTCCCGGGGCTCAACACCGAGGACTGGAGCTACGAGCTCGGCCGGGGCTGGGTGGCGGAGCACTTCGACGACCAGCTCCAGGGCGCCATGAACGGTGACACCGTCACGTTCACGGCCACGCCGAGTGGCACCGAAGAACCCGCCGACTTCACCGTCGCGGTCAAGAAGGTGCAGGAGCTCGAGCCCGCCGAGCTCACCGACGAGTGGGTCGCCGACAACCAGGGCGAGCACGACACGATCGAGTCCTGGCGAGCCCAGCTCCACGAGCGCATGGAAGCGGTGAAGCTGAACAACGCCCGCCAGCTCCTGCTGGAGCGGGCCGGGTCCGCCCTCGCCGGACTGGTCGAGGAAGACCCGCCCGAGGCCCTGGTGAACGACGAGCTGCGGAGCCGAGTCGAGAACATGGTCAATGGCCTCCAGGCCCAGGGCATGTCTATCGACCAGTACCTGACCATGACCGGCCAGGATGCGGCCACCCTCACCGAGGGCTTGAGGGCCGGCGCCAGCCAGGCCGTGAAGGTGGACCTCGCCTTGCGGTCGGTGGCCGACTCCGAGGGCCTGGAGGTCACCGACGACGATCTGGAGGTCGAGTACCAGCGGATCGCCATGCGGGTGAACCAGAAGCCCCAGCAGGTCCGCCGGGCTTACGAGCGCAATGACGCCGTGTCCGGCCTGCGGGCCGAGATTCGCAAGTCCAAGGCCCTCGAGTGGCTGCTGCACAACGTCGAGATCGTCGACGAGGACGGCAACCCCATCGACCGCGACGTGCTGCTGCCGTCGGACCACGACCACGACCACGATGACGAGGGCCACGATCACGAGGGCCACGATCACGATCACGAGGACCACGACCACGATCACGATCACGAGGGCCATGATCACGAAGGCCACGCTCACGAGGGCCATGCGCCCGCCACCCCCCACGAGAACCCCGCCGAGGAGGCCAGGTGATCTCCCGCGCCAGCAACTACTACGTCCCGAACGTCATCGAGAAGACGAATCTCGGTGAGAAGTCCTACGACCTCTACTCGCGGCTGCTGAAGGACAACATCATCTTCCTCGGTACCGCCATCGACGAGTTCGTCGCCAACCTGGTGTGCGCCCAGATGCTGCACCTCGAGTCCGAGAACCCGGACAAGGACATCAACATCTACATCAACAGTCCCGGTGGCGACCTCACCGCGCTGTTCGCCATCTACGACACGATGCAGTTCATCCGCAACGATGTCGCCACGATCTGCTACGGCCAGGCGGCCTCGGCCGCGGCGGTGCTGCTGGCCGCCGGCACCAAAGGCAAGCGGTTGGCCCTGCCCCACGCCCGCGTGCTCCTCCACCAGCCGTATGGCCAGGTCGGCTACGCGCAGGTCACGGACCTCGAGCTGGCGGCGAAGGAGATCATGCGCATGCGAGACCTCTTGGAGCAGATCCTGGCCACCCACACGGGCCAGCCCCTGGACCGCATCCACACCGACACCGACCGAGACTTCGTGATTGAGGCGGGTGACGCGGTTGAATATGGCATCATCGACGAAGTGATCACCGCCCGGAACGCGGCCGATCGCACCGGTCCCATCAAGTAGCTGGTCGAGGGCGGCAGGGAGGCCCGTGGTGGCGAAGTTCGGGGACAGCGGGGAGCTGCTGAAGTGCTCGTTCTGCAGCAAGTCGCAGAAGCAGGTCAAGAAGCTGATCGCCGGACCCGGCGTCTACATCTGCGACGAGTGCATCGAGCTCTGCAACGAGATCATCGAGGAGGAGCTGGCCGAGACGGCCGAGCTGCGCTTCGACGAGCTGCCCACGCCCCGTGAGATCTACGACTTCCTGGACGACTACGTGGTCGGCCAGGAGTCGGCCAAGAAGATCCTGTCCGTGGCCGTCTACAACCACTACAAGCGGATCCAGTACCAGAACGCACAGACGGCGTCACACCACGGCGAGGTCGAGCTGGCCAAGTCCAACATCCTCCTCCTCGGGCCCACCGGTTGCGGCAAGACCCTGCTGGCCCAGACCCTGGCCCGCATGCTCAACGTCCCCTTCGCCATCGCCGACGCCACCGCGCTGACCGAAGCCGGCTACGTCGGCGAGGACGTCGAGAACATCCTCCTCAAGCTGATCCAGGCCGCCGACTACGACGTGAAGAAGGCCGAGACCGGCATCATCTACATCGACGAGATCGACAAGATCGCCCGCAAGAGCGAGAACCCGTCGATCACCCGCGATGTCTCGGGCGAGGGCGTGCAGCAGGCGCTGCTCAAGATCCTGGAGGGCACGGTCGCCTCCGTGCCGCCCCAAGGGGGGCGCAAGCACCCCCACCAGGAGTTCATCCAGATCGACACCACCAACATACTGTTCATCTGCGGCGGGGCCTTCGCGGGCCTGGAGAAGATCATCGAGAGCCGGATCGGGCAGAAGGGCGTCGGCTTCCACGCCACGGTCCGCGGCCACGACGAGTTCGACGCTGGAGAGCTTTTCGCCCGCGTGCTGCCCGAGGACCTGCTGAAGTTCGGTCTGATCCCCGAGTTCGTCGGCCGTCTGCCGGTGGTCGGCGCGGTCCAGAGCCTGGACTGCGAGGCGTTGGTGCAGATACTCGTCGAGCCCAAGAACGCCCTCGTGCGGCAGTACCGGAAGTTCTTCGAGTTCGAGGACGTGGAGCTGGAGTTCACCCCGGACGCCTTGGAGGGGGTTGCCGAGCAGGCCCTGAAGCGCGGCACGGGTGCCCGCGGCCTGCGCGCCATCCTCGAAGAGGTGCTGCTCAACACCATGTACGACCTGCCCGGGCGCAGCGACATCGGCAAGTGCGTCATCGACGCCGACACGGTGCGGAACAAGGTGAACCCAACGCTCGTCCCCCGGAGCGCAGCCAGGGTGACCCGGCCCAAGCGGGCTGCCTCCTGAGCCATCGCGCTCAACCCGACGGGGCTCATGGACTATGACGCCGCGCTCGCCCACCTGGCTGAGCACACCAACTACGACGTCACGGGCCGCATCAACTCGCCGTCCACGGAGCGCATCGAGCGGTTGATGTCGGTGATGGGCGACCCCCAGCGGGCGGCGCCGGCCATCCACATCACCGGCACCAACGGCAAGGGCTCCACGGCCCAGATGATCACCCGCCTGCTGATGGCCCAGGGCCTCACCGTTGGCACCTACACCAGCCCCCATCTCGAGCGGGTCAACGAGCGGATGTCCCGCAACGGCGAGCCGATCAGCGACGAGGAGCTGGCGGATCAGATCGGTGCCATCGCCGACCTCGAGATCCTGGCCGGCGTGAGCCCGAGCTACTTCGAGATCTGCACCGCGGCCGTCTTCCGCTGGTTCGCGGACATCGCGGTGGACGCCATGGTCATCGAGGTCGGGCTGCTTGGTCGGTGGGACGCCACGAACGTCGTCGACGGCCAGGTGGCGGTGGTGACGAACGTCGGCCTCGACCACCTCGAGTACGCCGGCCCCACCTTGGCCGACGTGGCCAGGGAGAAGGCCGGGATCGTCAAGCCCGGTAGCACGCTCGTGCTCGGTGAGACCGACCCCGAGCTGGCGGCCATCTTCCGTGCCACCGAGGCGGAGCGGATCTACGCCCGAAACGTCGACTTCGAGTGCGAGGAGAACACGCTGGCGCTCGGCGGGCGATCGCTGGCTCTGCGCACACCGACGTCGATCTACCACCAGCTCTACCTGCCGCTCCACGGCCGCTACCAGGGCGACAACGCGGCGGTCGCGCTCACGGCGGTGGAAGCCTTCTTCGACACCCCGCTGGCCCAGGACGTGGTCGACGAGGCCCTCGCCGACGTGCGGGTACCGGGGCGGTTCGAGGTGCTCGGCCACCGGCCGCTCGTGATCGTCGACGGCGCCCACAACCCGCCGGGTGCGGACAGCTGCGCGTCCGTGGTCTTCGAGGACTTCGATCCGGCCGGCCGCAAGATACTCGTCGCCGGATTCCTCTCTGGTCGTGATCCTCGGGCGATGCTCGAGGCACTGCGGGCCGACCAGTGGGACGTCGTGATCTGCTGCGCCCCGGACTCGCCCCGCGCCGTGCCGGCTGCCGAGACGGCGGCCGCGGCCAAGGCGCTCGGGTGCGACCACGTCTCGTACACCGACTCAGTCGTCGACGCCTGCGACGCTGCGCTCGACCAGGCGGACGCGGATGACCTCATCTTGGTCACCGGCTCGCTGTACCTGGTCGGCACCGCTCGGCCTCACCTGCTGACCGTCCTGCCCGGCCAGTAGCCAACTGGGCAGCCGAGTTCATCGTGGCTGCGGGGGGCACACTCCCAGGTCCCACTGACTCGCCGGCCGCTGTCGTTCTGGTCACCGAATGCGTCCTCGGCCCTCAGCTTCGGTGCCCGGAATGTTTCGCCCGGCCGGCGTGGGGCCGGCGGGCCTCGGCCGCCGACCCCATCGCCGGGACCTATACAGTGGCCGGCCGTCATGTCTGACCGCACCCTCGTCATCCTCAAGCCCGACGCCGTCGAACGCGGTCTCGTCGGCCAGATCCTCAGCCGGTTCGAGCAGCGGGGCCTCGTCATCTCGGCCCTGGAGCTGCGCACGCTGGACCAGGCGATCCTGAGCCGGCACTACGAGGAGCACCAGGGCAAGCCCTTCTACGCCGACCTGGTGGCCTTCATGTCCCGAGGGCCGGTCGTCACGGCGGCGATCGAGGGCCCGGAGGACACCTGGAAGGTGGTGCGGGACATGATGGGCGCCACCAACCCGCGCCAGGCCGCGCCCGGCACCATCCGCGGCGATCTCGGCATCCAGTTCACCGAGAACCTGATCCACGGCAGCGACGGCCCGGAATCGGCCGTCCGGGAGCTCGGGCTCTTCTTCCCCCGCTTGCCCACGTCCTGAGCGCCCGGTCGCGCCGCCGCGGTCGCCCCGCGGGCAGTGGCCGGCGCCCACCTTGTAGCCTGGGTGGCCAATCGGCCGTTGCCGGAAGGGACGCCCGTGCCGTCGAACTCCATTGCCCTCGGCCGCGACATGGCGGTCGACCTCGGAACTGCCAACACGCTGATCTATGTGCGCGGGCACGGCATCGTCCTGAACGAACCGTCGGTGGTGGCGATCAACGCCCGAGACGGCCGGCCCGTCGCCGTCGGGCTCGAGGCCAAGCGGATGATGGGCCGGACCCCCGGGCACATCCAGGCCGTGCGGCCACTGAAGGACGGCGTCATCGCCGACTTCGAGATCTGCGAGAAGATGCTGCGCTTCTTCATCCAGAAGGTCCACCGCAGCCGGTGGGTGAAGCCCCGCATGGTGATCTGCGTCCCGTCGGGCATCACCGGCGTCGAGCAGCGAGCCGTGCAGGACGCGGCCGAGTACGCCGGCGCCCGCAAGCCGGCCTACATCATCGAGGAGCCCATGGCGGCCGCCATCGGCGCCGGCCTACCGGTGCAGGAGCCCACGGGCAACATGGTGGTGGACATCGGCGGCGGCACCACCGAGGTGGCCGTCATCTCCCTGGGCGGGATCGTGGCCAGCCAGTCGGTGCGGGTGGCTGGCGACGAGCTCGACGAAGCCGTCATCAACTACATCAAGAAGGAGTTCTCGCTCGCGGTGGGCGAGCAGACGGCCGAGGAGATCAAGATGGCGATGGGCTCGGCCTGGCCCCTCGCCGAAGAGCTCACGGCCGAGGTCCGGGGGCGCGACCTCGTCACCGGCCTGCCCCACACCATCGAGCTCACCACCGAGCAGGTCCGCGAGGCGCTCGAGGAGCCGGTCGCGGCCATCGTCGACGCCGTGAAGACGACGCTCGACAAGACGCCGCCAGAGCTGGCGGCGGACATCATGGAGGGGGGCATCACGATCACCGGCGGCGGCGCCCTGCTGGCCGGTCTCGATCGCCGCCTCGAGCAGGAGACCGGCATGCCGATCAACATCGCGCCGAACCCGCTGCAGTCCGTGGTGATCGGCTCGGGCCAGGCCCTCGAGGAGTTCGACTCGCTGCGGGGCGTCCTCTTCCGCGGCCAGGACTCCTGAGAGGGGCCCACCGCCCACGCCCGTGGCCACTGTCCCGGTCGGTCGTCGCCGCCTGCTCGTGCTCTTCGTCATCACGGCCCTCGTCCTGCTCACCTTCGACCAGCGCGGGAACCGTGTGCTCGACGGCGCGCGCACCGGCTTCATCACCGTTACCTCGCCCCTGCGCAGTGTGTCCCGGCTGGCGGCCCGACCGGTGGCCAGCGCCTGGAAGGGCGTTACGAGCTACGACCACCTCAAGACCGAGAACGACGAGCTCCGGGATCAGGTGGAAGCACAGGACGGCGCCTCCATCGCGGCGCAAGCGGCTGTGTACGAGAACCAGCAGCTCAAGGCCCACTTCAACCTGCCCACCCTCACCGGCATCCCGCTGGTGAAGGCCGAGGTCGTCTCGGGGGCGCCCTCGAACTTCGACCAGACCGTGACCATCAACCAGGGGTCGCGTCAGGGCATCAAGGTCGGCATGCCGGTGATCACGTCAGGCGGGCTCGTGGGCCGGACGGAGCAGGTCGCGCCTCGCCAGTCGGTGGTGCGCCTGCTCTCGGACCCGGAGTCGACGGTGGGCGTGCGGTTCGCCAGCGCGCCGTGCGCCAACGCGGCCAGCACGACCACCACCACCACGACGACCACGACCACGACGCCCACGGGCTCGGCGCAGGCCAAGCCGGCGGCGGCGCCGGGCACGCTCCCCACCAACGTGCCGGCCCCAGTCACGGCGACCACCGCGGCGCCGCGTCAGGACACCGAGCTCGGCCGGGTGCGGGGGCGGGGACGGGGCAAGCCGCTGGAGGTCGAGCAGGTGGATGCCGAGGCCTGCATCACCGTCGGTGACGGGGTGATCACCGCCGGGGTGACCGAGAGCCTCTTCCCGCGCGGCATCCCGATCGGTCGGGTGAGCATGGTGGAGCGCCGCCCGGGCTCGCTCGACCTGCTGGTGCGGGTCGATCCGGTGGTCGACCTGCAGCGGCTCAGCATCGTGCAGGTCCTCCTGTACGACGGCGACGCCGCCTACGCCAGGAAGTGAGGCCGCGTGCTCGCGGCGTTGTACTCGCCCTGGTTCCGCGTGCCCGCGCTCGCCGTCGTGGTGGTGACCGTCCAGACCGTCGTCGTTTCCCAGATCCACCTTCTCGGGGCCAGCCCTGACCTCGTCGTGCTGTGCGCCGTGGTGGCCGGCCTGGTCGGCGGGCCTCAACGGGGGACCGCGGCCGGCTTCGTGATCGGCTTCGTGTACGACTTGTCCTTGACCACCCCCTTCGGGCTCTGGGCGCTGGTGCTCTGCGTGGCCGGCTTCGTCGTCGGGTTGAGCCGCAACGAGGCCATCCGTGACAACCGCTGGCTGCAGGTGAGCATCGTCTTCTTGGCCAGCGGCGCCGTCATCGTCGGCTACGCCGCAGTGGCGACGGTGTTCGGGTCCGAGGGGATCTTCACGTTGCGTCTGATCCCGACCGCCTTGGTCGTAGCCGTGGTCAACGCCGCGCTCACCGCCCCGGCCCTACGGGTCATGCGCGCCGTGGTGCTGGCCGGCGACCGCCGGCCCGTGTGAGCCTCTCGCTCCCGAGCGCGACCTCGGCCATCGTCTCGTAGGTGGCGCCGGTCGGCCGGAGGTGGCTCTGCACCAGCGCCACCGAGTGGACCGGCCAGCGCGCTTCGAGGTGAAGCTGATCTCCCGGAGAGGAGCCTGGACGGAGGCGGGCCAGCGTGAGGTGGCCGCGGAAGCGGCGTGGCTCTGGCGGCCGGCCGATCGTGGCCGTCGCCGCGGCCACCGCGTCCGCCAACGACTCCACGCCGGCGGCGGGCAGGACCAGCGCCTGACGCCCGAGGCGCGCCGCGGCCGGGCCGAGGACGAGCTCGGCTGGCGCCCCGGCGACAGTGGCCGCGGTGGCGACGGCGGCGAGAGCGGCGGCGGCCGCGTCCGGGTCGGCCTCGCCCAGGAAGCGCAAGGTGACGTGCCACTGCTCCGGGCTCGTCCAGCGCACGCCGCTGCGTTGCGGGCGGGGCAGGCGGGCCAGGGCGTCGGCAACCTCCTGCGGCGGCCAGACGGCCACGAACAGGCGCGCCATCGGCCGAGGCTATCGGGCCGCCGCGGGGCCGGCCGTCATCGGATCGTCATGTGACCGACAGGAGGGGGCTCCGGCACGGCAGAATGGAGCGGTTATGGCTCGGGACGGAAGAGGGCTGCGCCTCGGCGTGCTCGGCATCGTGTCCGTCACCCTCTTCACGACGCTGTTCGCCCGACTCTGGTACCTGCAGATGATGTCACCCGAGCGAGTGGACCAGGAGGTCCAGACCTCCCGCACTCGGGTCGTGCAGTTGCCGCCGATGCGGGGTCGCATCCTCGATCGCAACGGCATGGTGCTGGCCGACAACCGGCGGGTCCTGTCGGTCACGATCGACCGGGCCGAGATCCGCAACGCCGGTCGGCGCAAGCTGCTGTTCACTCGGCTGTCCGGGCCCCTCCAGACACCGGTCGCCGACCTGGAGGCCCGCTACGAGGACGTCAAGTACGACCCGTACCTCCCCCTGCCGCTCGCCGACGATGTTCCCGAGACCACCGCCATCTACCTCGGTGAGCGCCTCGAGGACTACCCCGGCGTGGAGGTGAGCGAGGGCTGGCAGCGGGTCTATCGGTACGCGCCCCTCGCCAGCCACGTCGTCGGCTACCTCGGAGCCATCCCGGTCTCGGAGAAGGGGGACTACCTCGGACTGGGCTACAAGCTGAGCGACAAGGTGGGCAAGGCGGGCATCGAGCAGCAGTACGAGGATCGGCTGCGGGGCAAGCCGGGGCAGATCGTCTACGAGGTGGACGCCCGCAACCGCGTCATCCGCGAGATCGGCCGGCGCGACCCGGTGCCGGGCAACGACGTGGTTCTGTCGCTCGACCTCAAGCTCCAGCAGTACGCCGAGCAGACCCTGCAGGAAGGCCTGATCCAGGCTCGCACCCGCTGTCCGTTCGACTCCCTCACCGGCACCTGCGGTGGTCCGAGCTTCCAAGCCCCGGCCGGGGCCATCGTGGTCGAGGAACCGCACACCGGCCAGATCCTGGCCATGGCCACCTACCCCACCTTCGACAACCGCTGGTTCGTCGAGGGCATAACGAACAAGAAGATCAAGCAGCTGTACCCCGATCCGAACAAGCTGGCCCCGTTCGTGAACCGGGCCGTGTCCAGCCCGTTCCAGATGGGCTCCACGTTCAAGCTGGTGTCCTCCATCGCCGGCCTGCAGAGCGGCCTGATCACCCCAGGGTCGGTCTACGACGACCAGGGCCGTTACCAGATCCCCAACTGCGACGTGGCCCGGTTCAAGTGCATCTTCAAGAACGCTGGCCTGGCCCGGGGCTCGGGCCCCATCTCGCTCCGCACCGCCCTCACCATCTCGTCGGACACCTACTTCTACCGGATCGGCGCCGAGCTGCTGCTCAACAAGAACCCGACGCTGCAGAACGTGGCCCGGGCGTTCGGCTACGGATCTGACAGCGGGATCGACCTCCCGGCCGAGATCTCGGGCACGGTACCCGACGCCGCACTCAAGAAGCGGCTCTCCGAGCGGGTGCCGCCTGCCATCAGCAAGGCCGAGGGGGCGGGCTACTACGTCGGCGACAACGTGCTCTTCGCCACCGGTCAGGGTCTGCTCAGCGCCACGCCGCTCCAGCTCACCAACGCCTACGCCACCTTCTCCAACGGGGGGAACCGGATGCGTCCGATGATGGCCCTCGGCATCGTGAAGCCCGGTACGCCCGATCTCGTGGCGGGCAACGGCGGCCAGGTGAACCCGTTCAAGTTCGACTGGGTCACCAAGGTCGCACCGGACGTCAGAGCCCAGGTGAAGATCCAGCCCGACTGGTGGACCACCATGAACCACGGCTTCTTCGGCGCGGTGAGCAGCGGCCATCCATTCGGCACCGCCTACCGGACCTTCCAGGGCTACAACTTCAGCCAGCTTCCGATCTCCGGCAAGACCGGCACCGCGCAGGATGCCCGCCAGGAGGGCTCGAAGGACGACTCGCTCTTCGCCGCCTTCGGCCCGAACGGCGGGCCGGGGACGGCACAGTACAGCGTCGGCGCCGTGGTGGAGGACGGCGGGTTCGGCGCCTGGGCCGCGGCGCCCATCGTCAAGTGCATGTTCACCGGCATCGCCGACCCGACCCGCATGGCCCCCGTCACCGAGAGCGTGCCGCTCGACAAGACCGCCACCACGCCGACGCCCGTCGGCCGCATGCCCGATTCGAGCTGCCTCGCCGTCAACGACCCCCGCGCGACGGGGCGGGACTGATGGCCGTCATAGCGCCGCCCCGCGGCATCTCGCTCTCGCGCCGCTCCGACGTGTCGGCCGGACGTCTGGACTGGACGATCATCCTGACCGTCGCCGGCCTCTGCGCCGTCGGACTCCTCGCCATCTACTCGGCGACCGGGCCGACGAGGCGGCTCAGCGGACTCGACCCGTACTACTTCGTCCAGCGCGAGGTGATCTTCATCGCCGCCGGCGTCGGCGTGATGGCCCTCGCGTCGGTGATCGACTACCGCCGCCTGCGGGAGTGGGCTCTGTTCCTCTACGGCGTCACGACCGCGCTGCTGCTCGTCGTCACCGTGCTGGCCCGGGCCCGCAACGGCGTGCGGGCGTGGCTCACCTTTGGCCCGTTCCAGCTCCAGCCCTCCGAGCTGGCCAAGGTGACCTTGATCCTCGTGGTGGCGTCCTGCGTCGCCAGTGACCGGGGTGAGGACCTTCCCTTCCCCGGCTTCGTGCGGGCCCTGGGGCTGATGGCGCTCCCCCTGATCATCGTGGTGGCCCAGCCCGACGTCGGCACCGCGGCGGTGTTCGTCGCCATCACCATGGCCGTCCTGCTGGTGGCCAAGGCCAATCCCCGACACATCGCGCTGGTCACCGGTCTGGCGTTCTTCTCGGCCGTGCTCGTCGTCAGCACCGGCTCCCTCCCCGGCTACGGCATCAGCCGGCTCACCACCTTCGTCGACCAGCAGCAGGACGCCAAGGACTCCAAGACCGAGGCCCTCCTCCTGCAGGCCCAGAAGTCGCAGGAGGCGATCGCCGGCGGCGAGCTGTCCGGGCGCGGGTTCATGCAGGGTCCGCTCACCAAGGGTGGCTACGTGCCCGAGCAGCACACCGACTTCGTGTTCTCGGCCATCGGCGAGCAGTTCGGCCTGCTCGGCTCGGCGGGTGTGCTCGCCCTCTACGCCATCCTCCTGGTGCGGATCCTCCGCGTGGCCCAGATCGCGCGGGACCACCTCGGCTGCCTCCTGTGCGCGGGTGTCCTCGCCGCGCTGCTCTGGCACGTGTTCCAGAACGTGGGCATGACCATGGGGATCATGCCGATCACCGGCATCCCCTTGCCCTTCTTGTCGTACGGCGGCTCCTCCACCATCGCCTTCTTCGCCATGATCGGCCTGGTGCAGAACGTCTACCTGCGCCGGCTCTGAGCCGCCCGGTGAGCTGATCGGTGCCGGCGGCCGGGCGCCGGCCACGGAGGCCAACCCGTTGCACCTGCACCTGACCCCTGACGCGCCCTCGGCCCCAGGTCAGCGGGCCCGCGCCGCTAGCATGGTGGGGTCATGACCCTCTGGCCCCAGCTCGAACCTCTGCTGGCCAAGGTGCAGAAGCCCGCCCGGTACATCGGCTGCGAAGACGGCTCCATCGTCCCGGTCCACGCACCGGGCAAGGTCGCCTGGCTGCTCGTCTATCCCGACACCTACGAGATCGGACTGCCCAACCAGGGCCTCCAGATCCTGTACGAGATGCTCAACGAGCGGGCCGACGCCGTGGCCGAGCGAGCGTATGCGCCCTGGACCGACCTCGAGGGCGAGCTGCGGCGGCGCTCCCTGCCGCTCTTCTCCGTCGACGCTCACCGGCCCGCCGCCGACTTCGATCTGATCGCCTTCAACCTCTCGGCCGAGCTGGTGTACACGAACGTGCTGAGCTGCATCGACCTGGCTGGCGTCCCGGTCCGTTGCGAAGACCGACGGCCCGACGATCCGCTCGTTGGCGCGGGCGGCCACGCCACCTTCAACCCCGAGCCGCTGGCGGACTACGTCGACTTCTTCGTGATCGGCGACGGCGAGGAGGTGGTGGGCGAGATCACCGACGTCGTCGGCGAGTGGAAGCGCTTGGGTCGCACTGAGGGCAGCCGGGAGCAGGTGCTGCGCCGGCTGGCCGCCGTGCCCGGCGTCTACGTGCCATCGATGTACGACGTCACCTACGACGGCCCGGCCGTGGTGAGCGTCACGCCTCGCTACCCGGACGTGCCCGCTGAGGTCGTGAAGCGCACGGTCGCCGACCTGGCTGAATGGCCGTACCCCAAGCGCCAGCTGGTGCCGCTCACCGAGGTGGTGCACGACCGGCTGAACGTCGAGGTGTTCCGCGGTTGCACCCGCGGCTGCCGCTTCTGCCAGGCGGGCATGATCACGCGGCCGGTCCGCGAGCGGCCGGCCGAGCAGGTTCGCACGATGGTGCGCGAGGGCCTGCGCCGCACCGGCTACGACGAGGTCAGCCTGACGTCGCTGTCCACCGCCGACTTCTCCGGCATCGAGCGCGTCGTGGCCGAGACCGTGACGACACCGTCCTCGTGCGGGCCGACGTCAGCGTCAGCCTGCCGTCGCTGCGGGTCGACGCGTTCACCGTCGGCATCGCCGCCCAGGTCGCCAAGGCCCGGCGCGCCGGACTCACCTTCGCCCCTGAGGCCGGCTCGTGGCGGATGCGCACGGTGATCAACAAGCTGATCACCGAGGACGACCTCTACGGCGCGGTCGAGTCTGCCTACTCGCGAGGGCTGGACGCGGATGAAGCTCTACTTCCTCACCGGCCTCCCCACCGAGACCGACGAGGACACGCTCGGCATCGCCGAGCTGGCCCGGCAGTGCGTCGCCATCGGCAAGCGCCACACCAGCCGGGCGTCGGTGACGGTGTCCCTCGGCGGGTTCGTGCCCAAGCCGCACACGCCGTTCCAGTGGTTCGGGCAGAACACGCGTCGAGCGAGCTCCGGCGCAAGATCGGCCTCCTCCGCGACGCCACCGCGAAGGCGCGGGGCGTCCAGCTCAAGTGGCACGACCCGCGGCCACGCTGGTCGAGGGCCTGGCCAGCCGCGGCGACCGCCGGGTCGGGCGAGTCATCGAGCGGGTCTGGCGCGCCGGTGGCACCTTCCAGGAGTGGAGCGAGCACTTCGACCTCCGCCGATGGGAGGAGGCCATGGCCGCCGAGGGCCTCTCGATCGACTGGTACGTGCTCCGCCACCGCGACCGGGACGAGGTCCTGCCGTGGGAGCACATCTCGGCCGGCCTGCACCCGGACTTCCTCTGGCAGGACTGGCAGGACGCGCTGGCCGAGCACGGCCTCGAGGACTGCCGGTGGACGCCCTGCTACGACTGCGGCGTGTGCACCGGCTACGGCCTCGAGCACGTCGTGGCCTCGCCGGTGCCGCCCGCCGGCGGCAGCCAGGGCACGGGCCAGGACCTGAGCCGCGGCCACGAGATCCCCGTGCATCTCGCGGTGCGGCGACCCGAGCCGGTGGGCGTCACGTGAGGATCCGCGTCCGGTTCACCAAGGTCGGCAAGATCCGCTGGACCAGCCACCGTGACGTGGCTCGCATCTGGGAGCGGGCCCTGCGCCGGGCCGCGGTGCCGGTGGCCTACACCGAGGGGTTCTCGCCCCGGCCCAAGCTGAGCTTCGGGCTCGCCCTTCCCACCGGCTACGAGTCCGATGGCGAGTACCTCGACGTCGAGGTCCCCCAGCTCGACGGGGAGCGTGACGTCGCCGAGCTTCCCACCCGCCTCACCGCCGCCTTGCCGGCCGGCTTCGACGTCAGGCGGTGGCCGTGCTGGCCCCGGGCGAGGCATCGCTGCAGCAGGTCGTCACCTCCTGCACCTGGACCATCGAGCTGCGCGACACGAACCGAGCGAGCCCGCCGGGCGGTCGACGAGGCTCTGGCCGCCGCCGACCCTTCATCGGCCCGCAGCCGCAAGGGCCAGGAGACAGCTCGACGACCTGCGGCCGGGCATCCTCGCCCTACGTGTGCGGCCGCTCAGCAGGACGGTCGGCCGGTGGTGCTGGCCGACCTGGCAACCCAACCTCGGGCCCTGCGTCCGAGCGAGCTGCTGGCCGCGTGCTTCGCTGAGGTGACGGAGCCGCTCGACATCACGCACCGGGTGCGTCGCACCCACCAGTGGATCGAACGCGACGGCGCCCGCCGGGAGCCCCTCCCGGTGACGGCGACGTCCCAGCCGCACGCCATGGAGCGTGCGCATGAGAAGGAAGCCCTCCCATGACCGACGGAGCACCCCATCGACAGCGATGCCGGGACCGGGCGAGCCGCCCGACCCGTCGTCCAACCCCGAAGAGCCCGATAGCCCGGAGACTCCTGGCGACTCGGGCGCAGACCTCGCCGCCGCGCCCCGCAGCGGTGCGGCGCGCCGTCGTCGCCGGGGCTCGCGGGGTGGGCGCGGCCGGAAGCGCCCAGGCGCCGTCGGGGACAGCGAGGATGGCGACGACGCCGCCGATGAGCTGGGCGACGAACTGGACGCAATCGATGACGAGGCGGCGGTCGGCGAGTCCCAGCTCGGGAACCGGTGATCGCGGTCCGAGCACGATCCACGGGCGCCGCTGACGACGTCGAGCTGCCCGATCGGCCGATCGAGGGGCGGATCCAGCGCCCGAGGCGGCGCGAGCCGAGGCGCTGGTCCGCAAGCCGCAGATCGGCGACAGCCGCCCGCTCCGCCGCCGCGCACCGTCCACACCGGCCGGCGGCCGGCGGGCGGGTGCCCGGCCGCCGCGCGGTGGGCGACGGCAGCGGGGCAGGTGGCGCGGCCACGGGGCCGAGCCGAAGCGTCGGCGCAAGACCACTCGTGCCGTCGGGAGCTCGCCGAAGGGGCACGTCGCCGGTCCGCCGGAGCTCGACGACGAGCGTCCTCGAGCGCCGGCGGGGCCGCGAGCGCAAGGGCCGTCCCGTCGGCCGCTACCTGATGTGCGTCCACGTCCGTCCCGGACCTGACCCAGATCGCCGTGCTCGAGGGCGCAGCCTCATCGAGCACTACGTGAGCCGCCCGGCCGACGACGTCGGCCAGATCCACGGCAACATCTACCTCGGCCGGGTGCAGAACGTGCTGCCCGGCATGGAGGCGGCCTTCGTCGACATCGGCACGCCGAAGAACGCGGTGCTCTACCGCGGCGACGTGCAGTACGACGCACGAGGACATCGTCGAGCAGGGCGCAACGACCGCGGTCGCCAGGCATCGAGCAGATGCTCCAAGGCCCGCCAGATGATCGTCTGCCAGGTCACCAAGAACCCGATCGGCGCCAAGGGCGCCCGCCTCACCCAGGAGGTGTCGCTGCCCGGCCGGTTCGTGGTGCTGATCCCCAACTCGCAAGACCTACGGCATCTCCAAGCGTCTGCCCGACGACGAGCGCAAGCGGCTGCGGGCCATCCTCGACAGGGTCAAGCCGGAGGAGCACGGCGTGATCGTGCGCACGGCGGCCGAGAACGTCAGCGCGGACGAGATCGAGCGCGACGTCGCGCGCCTGCTGCGGCAGTGGGAGCAGATCGACGCCGCGGCCAAGCAGGCCAACGCGCCGGCGCTGCTCTACCGCGAGCCCGACATGGCCGTGCGGGTGATCCGCGAGGAGTTCAACGCGCGACTACCGGGGCGTCGTCATCGACGACCGCGAGCTCTACGAGGAGGTGCGCGACTACGTCGGAGCGATCAGCCCCGACGCTCGCCGACCGGGTCGAGTACTACGACCCGAGGCCGAGGGCCTGCCGCTGTTCGAGCGCCACCACGTGCACGAGCAGCTGCACAAGGCGCTCGACCGCAAGGTGTGGCTGCCGTCGGGCGGCTCGCTCATCATCGAGCACACCGAGGCGCTCACGGTCATCGACGTCAACACGGGCAAGAACGTGGGCACGTCGAGCCTCGAGGAGACGGTGTTCCGCAACAACCTCGAGGCGGCCGAGGAGATCGCCCGCCAGCTGCGCCTGCGCGACATCGGCGGCATCATCGTCATCGACTTCATCGACATGGAGATCCGGGAGAACCGCCAGCAGGTCATGGCTGCCTTCCGAGATGCCCTGGCGCGGGACAAGACCCGCACCCAGGTGTTCGACATCTCCGAGCTCGGCCTGGTGGAGATGACCCGCAAGCGCATCGGCGAGGGCCTGCTCGAGCGTTCGCCGACCCGTGCCCCGATGTGCGAGGGCCGCGGCGTCGTCGATCGACCACAGCTTGATTGCGAGTGACGCGGGCCTCGCCGGCACTCGCAGTAGTCGAGCGGGCTATGTATGCAGTGATCGCCACGGGCGGCAAGCAGGAGAAGGTCGACCGAAGGCCAGCGCCTCGAGGTCGAGCTGCTCGGAGCCGACGAGGGTTCGAGAGGTCAGCTTCACCCCGGTGCTGCGTGGTCGACGGCGACTCCGTGCTCGCCACGCCCGACCAGCTCGCCGGCGCCACGGTGACCGGCCGGGTCGTCGGGCGAGGCCAAGGGCCCGAAGATCAACGGCTTCACCTACAAGAACAACACGAACCAGCGTCGCCACTAGGGGCATCGCCAGCAGTACGACACCATCGAGATCACCAGCGATCACGGCCGGCTGAGGGGCTCGACCATGTCGAAGACCAAAGGTGGCGGCTCCACCCGCAACGGCCGTGACTCCAACGCCCAGCGCCTCGGCGTGAAGGTGTTCGACGGCACGGTGGTCACCGCCGGCACGATCATCGTGCGCCAGCGCGGCACCCGGTTCCACCCGGGCCGCGAACGTCGGCCGCGGCGGCGACGACACGCTGTTCGCCACGAGCGACGGCATCGGTGAAGTTCGGCGAGCGGCACGGTCGTCGCATCGTCGATGTCACTCGCCGTCGTAGACATTCTCGCCTGACGATCGGGAACCACGGTGTGTGTCGGCCCCGGCTCCGGCCGGGGCCGTCGCACGTCTGCTCAGGTCAACGACGCAAGCCGAACGTGTCGACGCCCTCGGGCAAGCGGGCCGGATCCCACCCGAGCAGGCCGACGGCCTGCTGGCAGGCGAAGCGATCGGTCATGCCGGCCACGTAGCTCACGGCCGCGTGGCGTGCCGCGGCACTTCCGGCGACGAGCCCGGCCGGCTTGGTGGGCGGGCAGCGAGTTCGGCCGGTCGGCGTAGTGCTCGACCAGGGCTTGGAGGAGGTCGACGACGGCGTGGCCCTGGCGAACCGATGCCGGTCGCAGGTAGATGTTCTCGTAGTTGAACTGCCGGAACGAGGCGAGAGCGTCGCCCATCGGCGCCGCCATGGCGATGCGCCCGTGTCTCGAGGCCCGTGGAGACGAGCGCTTCGACGAAGGCACCCAACTGCGCGCCACGGCGGGCACCGCAGCGCTCCATGACCTCGGCGGGCAGCATCGCCTGGCCGACGATGCCGGCGGCCACGGCGTCTTCGAAGTCGTGGCACACGTAGGCGATGCGGTCGGCCCACGACACGACCTCACCCTCCGGCGTCGACGGCGCCGGGCGGGACCACGAGTGGTTGCGGATGCCGTCGAGCGTCTCGGCGCACAGGTTGAGCGGGGCCAGGACGACGTCGGCGCCCCAGACCGCATGGTCGTAGCCGCCGTCGACATAGGGCGACAGGGCGTCTTCGCTGGCGTGGCCCGCCCGGACCGTGACCGCAGTCGTGGCCGAGGGCGATGGCCTCGGTGAGCGCGACGTTGAGACCGAGGGCCTGGGCGACGCGCCGTGGCCACCTGGGCCACCTCGAGGGCGTGGGTGAGCCGGGTGCGCTGGTGGTCGGCGGGGAAGACGAAGACCTGGGTCTTGCCGGCGAGGCGGCGGAACGAGCTGGCGTGCAGGATGCGGTCGCGGTCGCGCTCGAAGCAGGTGCGCAGCGGATCGGGCTCCTCCGGTTTGGCACGCCGGCCGGCGCCGACGGCGCGGGTGGCCCCTGGCGACATGCTGGGCAGCCTCGAGTGCTTCCCGGGCCTCGCGGCCCACGACCCCCAACGGACGCACGACACGCCGCGGAGTCGGCGTGGGCGGACCGAAGCGTCGTGCCGGCGGGGTGCCCGGCCATGGTGGCCGCCCATCGCTCGGCCCGTTCGGTTTCGTGGGTCGTCATGGCCATCGAGCAGGGTAACGGCGGGGTGTCGCACGGTAGCCTCGACGGGCCATGTCCGGGTTCGTCGACGAGTGTCAGCTCAACGTGCGAGCCGGTGATGGGGGAGCCGGCTGCGTCAGCTTCCGCCGAGAGGGCCCCGTGGCGATGGGCGGGCCGAACGGCGGCGACGGCGGCAAGGGCGGTGACGTCTGGCTGGTCGCCGACCGCAACGTGGCGTCGCTGCTCGCGTTCCGTGACCATCCCCACCGCCGGGCCGGCAGCGGCGTCCACGGCAAGGGCAAGGACCTCCACGGCAAGCGGGGCGAGGACTGCCTGGTACCCGTGCCCGAGGGCACCGTGGTGCACGACCTCTACACCGGGGAGTTGCTGGCCGACCTCGTCGCCCACGGCGATCGCTGGCGGGCCGCAGCGGGCGGGCGTGGCGGGCGGGGCAACGCCAAGTTCCTTTCCAACCGTCGCCGGGCGCCGAACTTCGCCGAGCAGGGCGAGCACGGCGAGGAGCGCTGGCTGCGCCTCGAGATCAAGCTCATGGCCGACGTCGCCCTCGTCGGGTTCCCCAACTCGGGTAAGAGCACACTCATCTCGCGCATCTCGGCGGCCAAGCCCAAGATCGCCGACTACCCGTTCACCACGCTCGAACCGAACCTCGGCGTCGTTCGCCTCGACGACGGCTTCGAGATGGTCGTGGCCGACATCCCCGGACTGATCGAGGGGGCCAGCGAGGGCCGCGGTCTGGGTCATCAGTTCCTGCGGCATGTCGAGCGCGCCCGGGTGCTGTGCGTGCTCCTCGACCTGGCGCCGATCGGACGGAGATGACGCCGGCCGAGCAGGAGCAGGTACTGCTCCACGAGCTGGGCGCGTACCAGCCCGAGCTGCTCGAGCGGCCGCGCGTGGTCGTCGGCACCAAGGCCGACGTGGCCGACCGCCGACTGGGACGGCGCCACGGCGTGTCCGCGGTGACCGGCGAGGGCCTGCGGGTCTCCTTGCTCGGCGAGCTTCGCCGCGCCGTCGAGCCGGCGACGAGCTCGATGCCCGAGCGCTCCGAGTTCGTCATCCTCCAACCCGAGCCGGACGGCGTGCGGGTCGAGCGGGTCGCTGCCAGACGAGTACCGCCTGCACGGGCGCCAGGCGTAGCGCGTCCGTCGCGCTTGTCCGACGTCACCGACGCCGCGAGGCGCTGGCCTTCATCGACGAGCGGCTCGCACCGGTTGGGCATCGACCGAGCGCTCGCCCGCGCCGGTGCGCAGCCCGGCGACGTCGTGCACATCGGCGCGTTCAGCTTCGACTACCAGCCGGACGACTGACCATGAGCACGCGTCGTCGCCAAGATCGGCACTCGTCGCTCACCGACGAGCACGGTGTCGATCCTGCGGTCGGCGATCGAGCAGCTCTGCGGCGAGGTGGCCGCGCTGCGGGCCGAGGGCCATCGTCGTGGTCGTGGTGAGCTCGGGAGCGATCGCCGCCGGCGTCGGCGCCCTCGGGCTGCCGGCGCCGGCCCACCGACCTGCTGACGCTGCAGGCGCTGGCGGCTGCGGGCCAGAGCCGGCTGATGGAGGTGTACAACGACGCCCTTGCCGACGCACGACCTCGTTGGCGGCGCAGGTGCTGCTGGTGCCGCACGACTTCGTCAACCGGCGCCAGTACCTGCACGCCCGGGCAGCGCTGACCCGCCTGCTCGAGCTCGGTTGCGTGCCGATCGTCAACGAGAACGACGCCATCGCCGACGACGAGATCCGCTTCGGGGACAACGACCGGCATGGCCGCGCTCGTCGCCCACCTCGCTCAGCCGCCGACGTGCTCGTGCTGCTCACCGACATCGTCGGGCTCCACACCGCGACCCCCGTCGCGACGCGGCGGCGGCGCTCGATCGAGCGGGTCGCCGCCGACGACCCGATGCTCGAGGCGCAGTGGCGGGCGGCGCCGGCTCCGGCCGCGGCAGCGGGGGGATGGCGTCGAAGCTGACCGCGGCGCGCATCGCCTCCTGGTCCGGGGTGCGGGCGGTGATCGCCCGACGCGGCCCGGGCCGGCGTGATCGCCGACGCCGTCGCCGGCGTGGCCGGCGTCGGCACGACGTTCGCGGCCAACGAGCGCCGCATGCCGGCCCGCAAGCTGTGGATCGCGTTCGCCAGCGCGCCGACGGGCCGGCTCGTGGTCGACGACGGGGCGCGCATCGCGCTCGTCGACCGGAGGACCTCGCTGCTGCCGGCCGGCGTGGTCGAGGTGGTGGGTAACTTCGACGAGGGCGACACGCTCGAGGTGGTCGGGGCCGGACGGGATCGTGTTCGCACGAGGCATGGCGGCCGCTGACGCGCCCGTGCTGCGCCGCATCGCCGGCCGCCGCACCAGCGATCTGCCGCCGGACGTGGCCCACGAGACGATCCACCGCGACGACCTCGTGGTCCTGCCTGTCGTAGGCTCGGGCCCAGGTCGGGACGTCAGGCGGGGGCGTCTGGGCCGGGGTTCAGGCTGGGCTGTCGAGCCCGAGCTGGGTGCGGAGCTCCGTGAGGCGGGCCTGCGCCGCAACGTTTGCGGTCGCCATCTCGATCTCCTTGACGCTGGTGTCGACCTCGGACCCACTCAGTTCGGACACGGCCTTGGCCTTGGCGTAGCGGGCCTCGATCTTGTCGCGCACCTCGTTCAAGGTCGGCACGTCGGCGCCGACGGTCTCGTTGAGACTGGCCATGGCCTTGTTCATCTGCTCCTGCATCTTCGCCTGCTCCAGCTGGGACAGGAGCTTCAGCCGCTCGGCCAGCTGCTGCTGGAGCAGCTCCCCGGTTCTGGCGCACGGCCGCCTTGGCCTGATCGGCGGCCTGGGTGGATTGCAGCACCAGCGGCTTGAGATCGGCGACGTCCTTCTCGACCTGGATCACTGGGTGGCGATCGTCGCCGCCGCCCCGTTGAACGCCTGCCGCCCGTTCGGCATCGCCGCGCCTTGGCGGCCTCGTCGGCCATCATCAGCGCCTGGCGGGCGTTGGTGTTCAGCTTCTCCAGCTCGGTCAGGCGGCGGTTGAGGCGCATCTCGGCCTGCTTCTGGCTGGCGATCACGTTGGCGGCCTGGTCCCTCAGCCGGGCGTGCTGGTCCTGCGCCTCGGCGATGGCCTGTTCCAGCTGGATCTGGGTCGGCCCGCTCGTTGAACTTCCCGGTGAGCTTGGCGGTGAGGTAGCGCCACCAGCGCCGGACAAGGGAGATCATGGCGGCAATCTACGACCGAGTCGGTCCCGTGCCGACGCCAGCTCGGGCGAGCCCAGGAGGACGAGGGCGCCGAAGTAGGCCACAAGGCCCACGAACGTGCCCACGATCACCCGCACGACTGCCCCCGCGCCGCTGTTGGCCCCGACGGCACGGGCGGCGATCCACACCATCTCGGCCATCAGCACGGCCGCCAGCAGCATGCGCCCCAGGCTGGCGAAGATCGGTCGGAGGGCGAAGCCCGGCACCTTGTACGCCAGCACCTGCAGGGCCCACGCCGCGCTCGAGCAGGTAGGCGAGCGCGAACGCCAGGCCGAGGCCGAGCACGCCGTAGCGGTGGACGAGCAGCACCGCAAAGACGATGTTGAACATGTTCTCGACCACGTTGATGACGAACGGGGTGCGGGTGTCCTGGTGGGCGTAGAAGCCGCGGAGGACGAACAGGTAGACGGAGAAGCCGACCAGGCCGAGTGCGAAGCCTCCGAGGGCTCGCCCGGTGGTGATGGCGGCGTGCTCGCTGAACTGCCCGTGTTGCAGGAAGGCACCGATGATCGGGCGGGCCAGGACGAGGAGGCCGAACGAGGCGGGGAAGGTGAACAGGGCGACGAGGCGGATCCCGAGCGACGAACGGGCGATGAACGATGCCTTGTCCCTGCGGGCGACGAACCGGGCCAGATCGGGCACGAACGTGGTCATGATCGACACCGCGAGCAGCCCGTGAGGGAGCTGGAAGAACGTAAAGGCCTTCGAGTACGCGTCCTGCCCGCCGCTGCCCGGCTTGGCCAGGTTCTTGACCACGATCAGCGCCACCTGGTTCGCGGCCACGTAGCCGAGCGTCCAGCCCGACAGCGTCAGCAGCTTGCGCACCGCGGGGTGGCGCCATGCCGGCCGGAAGTGCAGCCGTACGCCCGCCCTGGCCAAAGCCGGGATGAGGGCCAGTGCCATGACCGCGATGCCGATGGTCTCGCCGGCGCCGAGGAGGAGGCGCAAGCTCAGATCGTCGCGGGCGAGGTCGAGGGACGGGGCCTGGCCGTGGACGACGTGGGGCACGAGCAGAAGGCCCACGATGACGACCAGGTTGCTCAGCACGGGAGCCCAGGCGGGGGCGAAGAACCGGCGGCGGGCGTTGAGCAGGGCGGAGCCGAGGGCCATCAGCCCGTAGAAGAAGATCTGGATCAGGAAGACACGCGCCGAGCGCGGTACCGACGCTGCGGTACTCGCCCGCGCTCACGGTCGGCGACGGCGAGATCGAGAACAGGCGGAAGATCAACGGCGCCGCCACTACCGCGGCTGCGGTCAGCGCGGCGAGGCCGACGACCGCGACGCTGACGACGGCGTCGGTGGCCTCGTCGTCATTGCGCTCGAGATGCTCGGTGAAGAGCGGGACCAGCGTGGCCGACAGCACCCCGCCGAGTAGTAGCTCGTAGATCGAGTTCGGGGAGTTGTTGGCGCCGTCGTAGGCGTCGGCGAGCGCGTTCTGACCGATGATGATGCCGAACACCACGACGCGGCAGGAGCCCGGTGAGCCGGGACATGAGCGTGCCGAGGGCGACGGAGACGTTGGCGGCCAGCAGGCCCTGGCCGGTCTCGCGAGCGTCGGTGCTCGGCGGCTCGATGGTCCGCGGCTGGTGTCCGCTCCGGTCCTCGTCCCTGCTCCGGGTCGGTTCGGTCACGACCGCCGGCGCGTGGAGCGGGAGGAGAGCGCTCGGGACGTCACCATCAGCAGGTGGACACTACGCGGTGCGTGCGCCGGGTTCAGGGAACCCAACCCGTTCGCGAGCCGGTCGCGCCCGGCGCGGCCACGCTGGTGTCGGCCGGCAGTCACGACACCCACCACATCTCGGAACGGATTGACCGCCCGGTCAAGCCGGCCGGTATCGTTCGACCTCATGACCGTTCCCCTCGACGTGCGCTTCGAGTCTGTGGCCACGGTGCGCAAGCAGCTGGCAGATGTCACGTACCTGGCCGACGAGGGCATCGCCGGCGTCGTGTTCCTGGCCGACCGCCTCGGGAAGCCGATCCTGGTCGAGGGCCCGGCCGGCACCGGCAAGACCCAGCTGGCCAAGTCGGTGGCCGAGATGACCGGCGCCCGCCTGATCCGGCTCCAGTGCTACGAGGGCCTCGACGAGTCCAAGGCGCTCTACGAGTGGAACTACAAGAAGCAGCTCCTGCGCATCCAGGCCGAGCGGGCGAACAGCGACGGCGACGTGGGACGAGATCGCACGACGACATCTTCTCCGAGGAGTTCCTCCTCACCCGGCCGCTGCTCGAGGCCATCCGGGCCGACGAGCCGGTCGTGCTGCTGATCGACGAGGTCGACCGCGTCGAGGTCGAGACCGAGGCCCTGCTGCTCGAGATCCTCTCCGACTACCAGGTGTCGATCCCCGAGCTCGGGCACGATCGAGGCCAAGCCAGATCCCGCTCGTGTTCCTCACCTCGAACAACACCCGCGAGCTGTCCGAGGCGCTCAAGCGGCGCTGCCTCTACCTCCACATCGACTACCCCGACCTGGATCGCGAGAAGGAGATCGTGCTCACCAAGGTGCCCGACATCAGCGAGAACCTGGCCGATCAGGTGGCCCGCATCGTGCGGTCGATCCGCCAGCTCGAGCTGAAGAAGTCGCCGTCGGTGTCCGAGACGCTCGACTGGGCCCGCACCCTCGTGCTGCTCGGCGTCGAGCACGTCGACGCCGAGCAGGCGCAAGGAGACACGGCCAACATCCTGCTCAAGTACCAGAGCGACATCGCCAAGGCGGCCGAAGGAGCTCGCTCGGATCAGCAGGTCGCGAAGGTCTTCGCTCCCGGGCCGAAGTAGCCGGCGGTCGTGACCGACACCCGCTCGCCGATGCTCGAGCTGCTGGCCGGGTTCATCCAGGAGCTGCGCGAGGCCGGGCCTGCCGGTGAGCCTCACCGAGAACCTCGACGCGATGGAGGCGGTCAAGCACATCCCGATCGAGGACCGCGAGGCGTTCAAGTACGCGCTGGCGCCACGCTGGTGAAGAACAACGCGCACTGGCGGGCGTTCGAGACGGTGTTCGAGGTCTACTTCTCGCTGCGGGGCCGCAGTACGCAGCTCGGCGACGAGCGCGACGACCTCTGGCGGCTGCTCGACGCATGGAGGCCGAGGGCGAGGCGACCAAGGCGCGAGGGCCGAGGGCATGGGCCGGGCAGCGGCGGCGACGCGCTGACGCCCGAGGAGCTGGCCGAGCTGCTCTACCAGGCGCTGATGCACGGCGACGAGGCGCACGATGCGGGCCCTCGCCCGCCAGGCCGTGAGCCGCTACGCCGGCATGGAGCCGGGCCGGCCCGTCGGCGGCACGTACTACCTGTACCGCACGCTGCGGAACCTCGACCTCGACGGCGTGCTCGAGCAGCTCATGGAGCAGACGCGCGAGCAGGTCGGTGGCGAGCACTCACCCCGCTCGAGGAGCGGCTCGAGCAGGACGAGTACCAGACCCGCATCGACGCGCTGAAGCAGGAGATCGAGGCCGAGATCCGGCGCCGCCTGGTGGCCGACCGAGGCGTCGAGGCCATGGCCAAGACGCTGCGCAAGCCGCTGCCCGAGGACGTCGACTTCATGCACGCCAGCCGCGAGGAGATGGCCTCGCTGCGCAAGGCGCTCTACCCGCTCACCCGCAAGCTGGCGGTCCGCCTGGCCCGCAAGCGCCGGCACGGCCGCAAGGGCCCGCTCGACTTCCGCAGCACCGTCCGCCACTCGCTCTCGCTACGGCGGCGTGCCGGCCGAGCCGAAGTTCAAGTACCCGCGGCCGGCCAAGCCCGAGATCTTCGTGGTCGCCGACATCTCGGGCTCGGTGGCCGCCTTCGCCCGCTTCACGCTCATGCTCGTCTACGCCATCAGGGCCAGTTCTCGAAGGTCCGGTCGTTCGTGTTCATCGACGGCATCGACGAGGTGACCGAGCTTCTTCGAGGGCGTCGAGGACATCACCGAGGCGGTGCACCGGGTGAACACCGAGGCCGACGTGGTGTGGGTCGACGGCCACTCCGACTACGGCCACGCCTTCGAGGTGTTCTGGGAGAAGCTATGGGCAAGGAGTCGGCCCCAAGACCACCGTGCTCATCCTCGGCGACGCGCGGAACAACTACCACGCGTCCCAGAGCTGGGTGGTCAAGGAGATGCGGCACAAGGCCCGCCACGTCTACTGGCTGAACCCCGAGCCGCGCAGCTACTGGGACACCGGCGACTCGATCGTCGGCGAGTACGGCGTCCACACCGACGGCGTCTACGAGTGCCGCAACCTCCGCCAGCTCGAAGGCTTCGTCGAAAAGCTGACGTAAGGGGTCGACTCGGCTGGGTGGTAGGGCGCGCCGAGGCCCGAAGGTCGTGGCGCAAACCGTTCCGGGCGCCGAATCTGCCGCTAGGGCTCAGATTCGGTGCCCAGAACGTTGGGAAGGTCGGTGGGGCGGGCGCTCCGACGCAGCGCGGCGCCGCCGCGGGCGCGCGAGGTCAAGCGCGCCGATGTCGTCTGGCACGCTGGTCGAGTGAGCCGCCTCGTCTTTGTCCGCCACGGGGAGTCGAACGCGAGCGTCGAGCGGATGATCGGCGGACCTCGGTCATGCCGGGGGCTGTCGCCCCTCGGCCGGAAGCAGGCCGAGGCGCTGGCTGCCCGCCTGGCCAGCACCGGCGAGGTCGGCTCGGCCACGCTCATCGCCAGCGGCTACCCGCGTGCCATGGAGACGGCCGAGCTCCTCGCTCCGGTGCTGGGAGGAGTGCCGGTGGTGGTCGAGCCGGACGTCGGTGAGCACGACCCGGGGCCCGAGTGCGACGGCCTCAGCTTCGAGGTCTTCGTCGAGCGCTACGGTCGCCCGAGCTGGGAGGACGACCCCTACGGCGTCATCTTCCCCGGCGGGGAGACCCTGGCCGACTTCCAGCACCGCGTGGGGCGCGCCGTCCATCGGATCGCGTCCGAGCACGAGGACGGCACGGCGTTGGTGGTGTGCCACGGCGGAGTCATCGACACCGCCTTCCGCCAGCTCCTCCGGCTGCCGCCCACCGGTGGCTTCGAGCTCTGGACCACCAACACGTCGCTCACCGAGCTGGTCCGGGTGCAGGCTGGACGCTGGCGCCTGGTCCGCTACAACGACGCCTCCCACCTGGATGGGCTGCCCGGGGAGACGCTGCGCTCCTGAGTCAGCGGCCGAGGAGCTGGCGGTAGCGGGCGATCAGCGCGTTCGTCGACGGATCGTGCTGACCGGTTGGTGCGCCGCCCGGGCCCAGCTCAGGGATGATGCCCTGGGCCAGCACCTTGCCGAGCTCCACGCCGAACTGGTCGAAGCTGTTGATGCCCCACACGGCGCCCTGCACGAACACCTTGTGCTCGTAGAGCGCGACCAGCTCGCCGAGGGTGAAGGGGGAGAGGGCCTCGCCGAGGATCACGGTCGTGGGTCGGTTCCCCGGGAACTCGCGGTAGGGCTGGCCCTCCGGCGCCGGTTGGCCGAAGGCCAGCGCCTCGGCCTGGGCCAGAAGGTTGGCGGTGAGCAGGTCGTGGTGCTCGCCGAGGTCGTGGACCGGGCGGGCGAAGCCGATGAGGTCGAGCGGCACGATGGTGGTGCCCTGATGGAGGAGCTGGAAGTAGGCGTGCTGGCCGTTGGTGCCGGGCGTCCCCCAGACGATCGGTCCGGTCTCGTACGCGACCGGGTGGCCGGCGAGGTCCACCCGCTTGCCGTTGGACTCCATGTCGAGCTGCTGGAGGTACGACGGGAACAGCGCCAGCTCCTGGCAGTAGGGCACGACGGCCAGCGAAGGCGAGCCGAGGAAGTCGCGCTCCCACAGGCCGATCAAGCCCATGAGCAACGGCACGTTCGTGTTCGCCGGCGCGGAGGTGAAGTGCTCGTCCACCGTGCGGAAGCCGCGCCGCATCTCGTCGAAGCCTTCACGGCCGATGGCGATCATGAGCGAGAGCCCGATGGCCGAATCCATCGAGTAGCGGCCACCTACCCAGTCCCAGAAGCCGAACGCATTGGCGGGGTCGATGCCGAACGCCGCCACCGCTTCGAAGTTCGTCGACACCGCGACCATGTGCCTCGGGACGGCGTCGTCGCCGAGCGCGGACGTGATCCAGGCCCTCGCCGAGCGGGCGTTCGTCATGGTCTCGAGGGTGGTGAACGTCTTGGACGACACGATGAACAACGTCTCGGCGGGGTCCAGGTCGATCGTCGCCTCGACCAAGTCGCTCCCGTCGACGTTCGAGACGTAGCGGCACTGCAGGCTGCGATCCGACCAGCTCTTCAGGGCGTGGTACGCCATGGCCGGTCCGAGATCCGATCCTCCGATGCCGATGTTGATGACGGTTCGAATGCGGGCGCCCGTGGCGCCCAGCCATCGGCCGCTGCGGACCTGATCCGAGAGCTGACCCATGCGGTCGAGCACGGCGTGGACCTCAGGCACCGCGTCGTGACCGTCGACGAGGATCGACACCTCGTTGGGCGCCCGGAGCGCGACGTGGAGCACGGCGCGACCCTCGGTCACATTGATCGGCTCCCCCCGGAACATGGCGTCGCGGCGAACGACCACGTCGGCCCGATCGGCCAGAGCAAGTAGCAGCTCGACGGCGCGGGGCGTGACCCTCTGCTTGGAGAGGTCCACCGTGAGGTTGCCGACCGAGAAGGTCAGCCGGCTGGACCGGTCGGGATCGTGGGCGAAGAGCTGGCGCAGGTTCGTCCCGCGGATGACGTCGGCGTGCTGGACGAGCGCGGCCCACTCGGGGGACAGGTCGATGCGCACGGGGCTCAGTCTCCCACCCGGGCGCGGCTCAGAGCGTGTCCAGCAGCTCCTGCATCGACTCGTGCAGGAGCTCGGTCAGGCTCCATACATCCGGCACCAGCTCGCGACAGGCGAGGAACCCGAAGTCGAGGTTGCCGTTGTAGCTCTGCACGGTCATGTTCAGGCCCTGGCCGTCGACGATGGTCGACACCGGGTAGAAGTGCTCGAGGCGGGCACCGGCCGAGTACAACGGGTGCGGCGGCCCGGGGACGTTGGAGATGACCAGGTTGAACGGCGGGTTCATCCGGTCGGCGATGCGCAGCCGGCTGTACAGCCGCATGGCGCGAGCGGCGAGCGTGGGCGGGGCGAACTGGGTGAAGTCCTGGAGCGCCTCGGCTGGGATGGCGGCGAAGTTGCCCTTGGCCGCGGTCATCGACTGCTGGACGAGTCGCAGCCGCTTGATCGGATCCGGCTCGTTGGTGGCGAGGCTGGCGAGGAGCATGGACACCCGGTTCTGGTACGTGTCGCTCTCATCACCCGCCCGGGTGCTGACGGGGACCATCGCGATGAGGGACTCGTCGGGCAGCGCATCGTGCTTGAGCAGGTAGCGGCGAAGCGTGGCCGAGCACACGGCCATCACGACGTCGTTGAAGGTGCAACCGTACGTGCGGCGCACCGCCTTGGCGTCCTCGAGCGGAATCGTGGTGTAGGCCAGGCGGCGATGAGCCGTGATCGGCCGGTTGAAGAGGGTGCGGGGGGCCTGGGTGGGTGGGAGCGGCGGCGGGTTGTCCACTTCGGTGCCGTACCCGTGGCGGAGGCGCTCGCGCAGCGCCGTGCCCACCGAGCCCGGCAGCGGCTGGGCCACCAGGTCGGCCAACGCGCGCAGGCCGCCGTTGCCCGTGGCGGCCGCCAGGTCGCGAGCCATCCGCAGGTTCTGGCGCAGCAGCTTCTCGGGCCGACGGAGGTACTCGGCCGCGGTGATCCGCAGCAGGTCGCCGTCTGTCGGCACCGGCTCGGTGTCCCAGTGGGCGCGGCTACCGCTCGGGCGCACGTCGGGATCTGTGTCGAGCAGGACCGCCAGCATCAGCGCACCCGAGGCACCGTCGATGCTGGCGTGGTGGACCTTGGTGAGCTGGGCTATCTGGCCCCCTTCGAGGCCCTCGATCACGTAGAGCTCCCACAACGGGCGGCTGCGATCGAGGGGGCGCGACACGATGCGGGAGACGGACTCGGCCACCTGCTCCGGCGTGCCCGGGGGCGGCACGGCGTGGTGGCGGACGTGGAAGTCGATGTCGAAGCCGACGTCGTCGATCCAGTAGGGGAGGTCGAGTCCGAAGGGCACCTCGACCAGCCGTCGGCGCAGGGGGGCGAGCTGGTTCATCCGCTCGAGGATGATCTCCTTCGTGACCTCGACCCCCGCTCCCCCGGGTGCCCCGCTCGGGTCGTAGATGTTGAGGGAGGCGACGTGCCCGAACGTCGTCGCGGTCTCCATGTTCAGGAAGCTGACGTCGATGCCGTTGAGCTGACGCATGCTCGTCCTCCGTCCCCTTCGTCATCTGTCGCCGGTCGGCGGCTTGGTTGGCGCGAGCGCCGAGCAAGCGCGGGCGACCGAACGGACCCATCGTAGGGTCCGTTCTGAGCATCCGGCCCCCGGCGCCGAGCTCAGCCCGTGCGGGCGCCGTCCGTCGACGTGACCGCCGCCCCTTCGGTCTCAGCCCGGGCCGTGGCGTCGGCGGTCCGTTGGCGGCTTCGTGCCGAGCGGCGGACGGCGAGGATCCATCCGGCCATGGCACAGCAGGAGAAGAAGAACCACTGCACGGCGTACGACAAGTGGGGGCCGTCGTCCAGGCCGGGCAAGGCGATCAGCTCGGGCTGAGCGCCGACGACCGGCGGGTCGGTGGACTGGAGCTCGAGGTAGGCCGGCACCAGAGGGTACGGAACCTGCTCGCTGATCCGGGGCACATCTACCCGGTACAGCTGGGTCAAGCGCCCGTCGGGCGGGTCGGTGGGGCTGAAGAACCGGCCCTTGTGCTGGCTGGCTCGCACCCGGCCGGTGACGGTGACGACCCCGGTTGGCGGTGGTGGGATGGTCGGGAGCTGCTCGGACTGCTGTTCGAGCGGGATCCACCCCCGGTTCACGAGCACCGCGCTGCCGCCGGCGAGCCGTAGCGGCGTGACGACGTGGTAGCCGGCGTTGCTGTCGAGGCTGCGGTTGCGGATCAGTACCTGGTCGGCCGGGTCGTACGTCCCGGTGGCGGCCACGGACCGCCACTCCGCGGCGTCGGCGTCGGCCGCCGTGGTCGACGCCCGGAGGACGTCGCCGATCGGGACCGGCGCCTCGGCGACGTGTTGGGTGATGGTGGCGTTGGCACTCTGGCGTTCGTGCAGCCGGCGCAGCTGCCAGAAGGCCAGGTTGACCATGAGGACGACCAGGCCGGCCATCAACACGGTGAAGAGGATGAACCGGGGCCGGCGCAGGAACGCGTAGCGGGACACCGCCGGCGACGGTACCCGCGCCCCCGCCCGCGCCAGGCGTCGCGCCCGTGGACGTCCCACGCGCTCCCTCCCCGCCCCGGTGCCCGGGGCTGCCCCATGTGCGAGGCTGGCGGTGGTGAGCGACGATCCGTTCCCCGATCGCTCGATGGAGCACGACGACAAGATCGCGTGGATGATCGAGACGAAGGGCTGGGCCATCGAGCCCATCCCGCCTCAACCGTACGCGGACCCGCCCATGCCCGGGTACGCCTACACGGTGGGGCTGGAATCGACGTTCGACTTCCCCGAGGTGGTGCTGTTCGGCCTGACACCGGTGGCGGCGAGCGGGCTGGCGGAGCTGCTCGTCGGCCTCATCGGCGACGGGGTTGAGGTCCCCGTCGGCGCCATCTTCACCGGACTCTTGGACAACGACCTGCGCTGTGCTCTGCTCCCGATCGACCTCGACACCTACGGCAACCTGTTCCCGGGCGCGGTGTCCTGGCACCACGCCATGGACTTCCGGGTGCTCCAGTTGGCGTGGCCGGACCGGAACGGCTGGCTGCCGTGGGAGCCGGGCTTCGCGCACCGGTTGCTCTTCGCCCAGCCGGTCGTGGGGTTGGTGCCGGGGGAGTGACAGGCCCGGCCGAGGACACCGAGCCCGTTCCCCTCCACGGCCGCGCCGCGCCGGTCAGCCGAAGGCGAGGGCCATGCCGACCACCGGGCGGCCGCTACCGCCGAGGCTGCCGAGGAAGGGCGAGCTGCCGAAGTTGAACAGACCGCCGTCGCTCGACGCGATGACGTACCCACGCCCACTTGGCATGCCGAGGATGGCGACGGCTCGCCCGGTCCACCGCACCCCGAGGTCGGGGACGTTGCCCAAGTAGCCGGCGTCGCCGTAGCTCCCGACCCGACCGTCGCTGGTCAGCACCCAGTACCCGCGGCCGCTGGGCGTCGGCCAGAAGTCGATAGCGCCGGACGTCTTCGTCGACGTCACCGAGCGGGCGTCCCCGAACGCGTAGACGCGGCCGTCGGCACCGAGGATCCAGTAGCCGAAGCCGCTGGGCGACGAGCGGATCTTGAGGGCGCGCACCCCGATGCCGGACCGGGCCAGGCTGCCGTGGTGCCGTGCGGTCCCGTAGGCGTAGATGCCGCCCAAGGTGGTGAGGACCCAGTGGCCCCGCCCGCTCGGGGTCGACGCCACGTCGACCGCGCTGAGCGTTACGCTCGGGGTCGCGCCCTCGGCGCCCCCGAAGCCCAGCACCCGGCCCGCAGGATCGGCGGTGAGGTACCAGGCCCGCCCGGGGACGCCGGCGATCGCCAGCCCGTTGCCGAGCCCCCTGTTGCGAGGTGATCCGAAGCGGCTGGCGCGCCCGAGCGTGAACACCCGGCCGTCCTTGGTCAGCAGCCGGTAGCCGGTGAGCTTGGCGCCGGTGGGGTTGGCGGCGGCGACCGAGCCCTGGCTGCTGGAGCTGGACGAGCTGGACGAGCTCGAGCTGCCGCCGGACCGGGCGAGGGCGCCGGCGAGCGGCGACGCGCCGTCGGTCCAGCGCAGCGCGTTCGCCATGTTGACGGTTCTGGCTGGGAACCGGCCGACCCGGTGGGCCACCTGCTGGCGGACCCAGGGCAGCTGGTTGAACAAGTAGCCGCCCGGGCACGCCGTCTGGCCGGTCTGGCGATGCCCGGCGATGTTCGGGAACACCCGGTGCAGGCCGTAGATGGAGATGTATTCCTCGTTGCGCAACGGGTCGACCTGGTGCCGGGCCGCCTTCCACGCGATCAGGTGGATGAGGCTGGCCAGCGCCGAGTTCGTCGGGCGCCCCTTCGTGAAGTCGCCGATGAGGACGATGCCGCAGCTGCCGGCATTGACCCCGAGCGCGTGCGCGCCCACCACCCCGAAGCCGGACCGATCCTCGCCGTTGTGCGTCTCGCCCTGGGCGTAGTTGCGAGCCCAGCGGGCCTCGTAGATGGTGCCGTGCTGGTCGATGGCGAAGTTGTAGCCCACGTCCGAGAAGCCTCGGCCGATGACGTGGTACTGGTACATCTCCTGCATGACGTCGACCGGGTGGCGAGGGTTGTTCGGGCTCGCGGTGTGGTGCACGACGAACTTGCGAATCGGGGCGAACCCGCCGCGCTGGTGCGGATCGATTCGTCGGCTCCCCACTCGGCCCTGGTCACGATGTGAGGCGTCGAGACGCGCGAGTGGTGGGACTTGGTGGACGCCGTGACCGAGGCGGTCAGTGGATGGGCGGCGGCGACGGCGAGGGCCAGGCGTCGGTCCTCGCCGAGCTGCAGGGTCTCGAACGGCGGGCTGATGGCACCGGCGACGGCGTCCGGGAGCGCGAGCGCAGCCGCGGCGGCCACCAGGCTGCCGATGCCGGCCCGGCGGAGCAGCCCCCGGCGATCGAGGGCTTCAGAGCCGCCCAACAGGGCTGCCAGCGGCTCAGGATCGGCGTGGTCGCGTTCGCGTCGACGCTGGGTGATCCGGGTGTTCGCAGGCGTCGCACATTGCTGCGGGGGGTCCTTCCCGTGCGACTCCGCCCGCAGACACAGCACTCTAGCCAGATCGACCGGGCGTGAACAGGACATCGCCACTACCGTGCGCGCCGAGCGGCGTGGGCCACGCCGGCGTACCGAGCCCGCGGACAGGGGGAGGGCATGACGGCCTGGAACTATGCCGACGTGTATGAGGCGGTGGCCACTCGCGTTCCCGACCGGCCTTGCCTCATCCAAGGCGACCGCACGCTGACCTGGAGCGACGTCGATCGCCGGGCCGATGCCCTCGCCGCCGACCTGCTCGCTGGCGGCCTCACCGAGCAGTCGAAGGTCGCGGCCTACCTCTACAACGGTCCGGAGTACCTCGAGACGTACTTCGCCGGCTTCAAGGCCGGTCTGGTCCCGGTGAACACGAACTACCGGTATGGGCCCGACGAGATCGTGTACCTGTTCGACAACGCCGACGCCGAGGCGGTGGTGTTCCACGCTTCCTTCACCGAGCTGCTCGAGGGTATCCGCCCGCGCCTGCCGCGGATCCGCCGCTGGTACGCGGTGGCCGACGACACCGGCACCGGCCCGGCGTGGGCATCGCCCTATGAGGAGGTGGTGGCCTCGAGCACCGGCGGGTCGGGCGTCCACGGTCCTTGGGGGCGCAGCGGCGATCACCTCCTCCTGCTCTATACCGGTGGCACCACTGGCCTGCCCAAGGGGGTGATGTGGCGCCAGGACGACCTCTTCAACGTCCTCGGTGCCGGTGGCCAGGTGTTGCTCGGCATCCCCCCCGCCGAGAGCATCGAGGCCCTGGCCGCGGCCTTGGACCCGGACCGCCTCGCCGTCACCATGCTGGCGGCTTGCCCGCTGATGCACGGGACGGGGCAGTTCTCGTCGTTCATCGCACTCAGCCTCGGCGGGTCGGTGGCCACGCTCCCCTCGAGGCGGCTCGACATCGCCGAGCTGTGGTCCGAGGCCGCCCGGCTCCGCGTGAGCTCGATCGTGATCGTCGGGCAGGCGTTCGCGAGCCCGATGCTGGAGTACCTGGATCAGCATCCGGGCCGGTACGACCTCTCCTCGGTGTTCCTCATCAGCTCCTCGGGCGTCATGTGGAGTCAGGAGAACAAGGACGGCCTGCTCCGGCACCTGCCGCAGGCCGCGCTGTTCGACTCCTTCGGCTCGTCCGAGGCGGTCGGCTTGGGTGGGTCCGTCAGCACCAAGGACCACGCCGAGGAGACGGCCCACTTTGCTCTGGGCCCGAACTGCGCCGTCTTCGCCGAGGACGGTCGGCGGGTCGAGCCGGGCTCGGGCGAGCAGGGGATGGTGGCGGTGTCCGGGTTCATCCCGGTCGGCTACTACAAGGACGAGGCGAAGACCGCGCAGACCTTCCCCATCTTCGAGGACCGGCGCTGGAGTGTTCCGGGCGACTGGGCCGAGGTCGACGCAGACGGGTCGCTGAAGCTCCTCGGGCGCGGCTCGGTGTGCATCAACACCGGCGGCGAGAAGGTCTTCCCCGAGGAGGTGGAGGAGATGCTGAAGACCCACCCCACCGTGCGCGATGCGGTGTGCGTGGGCCTGCCTGACGCTCGCTTCGGCGAGACCATCTGCGCCGTGGTGGAGCCGGAGCCGGGTACGGACCCGACCGGCGCCGATCTCGCCGGACACGTCAGGACCGCGCTGGCGTCCTACAAGGCGCCCCGCCACGTCCTGGTGGTCGACAGCATCGGCCGCGCCCCCAACGGCAAGGTCGACTACAGGCGGCTCAAGGCCCTCGCCGAGGACCGGCTCGGCCGCCCTCAGCAGGGCCACGGCCGCGCCCTGATGGACGCCACTGACTGACGGCACGACGCGAGGTGGCTGCTATCGTTGGCGCAGAAGCGCATCACGAGTGACCTCGTCGCCCGGCTGGCCGGTCCGGGGAGGTCCGGCAACCTGGGACGGAAGCCCCAAGGTGCCTTCCGCCGCACGGTGGAGATGTGGTCGGGTCCACCCCGAGGGGTCGGGTCCCGGCAACGAAAGCTTCCGCTCTCGTGAAGCGCCTCAGGCACGCGGCCCATCGAGGTCGCACCCGGACCAGCACGAGCGAGAGGAGGAGGGATGGACGAGCCGGCCCCGCTCGCGGTGACGGGCGCGTGGCGGCCCGGCGACGAGCCCGGTCATCGCCAGTTCATCACCGTTGCCACCGATCACCCATTCGCGCTCGACCGGGGCGGGCGCTTCCGCGATGTCGTCATCGCCTACGAGACCTTCGGTGTGCTCGATGCCAGCGCTTCCAACGCAGTGCTGATCTGTCACGCCTGGACCGGTGACAGCCACGTCGCCGGTCCCGCCGGCCCTGGTCATCCGGCGCCCGGCTGGTGGGATGGCGTCGTTGGGCCGGGCAAGTCGATCGACACCGAGCGCCACTTCGTCGTGTGCGCCAACGTCCTCGGGGGCTGCCAGGGCTCGACTGGTCCGTCGTCGATCGACCCCGCTACCGGTCGCTGGTTCGGGTCGCGGTTCCCGGTCATCACCGTCCGGGACATGGTGCGGATGCAGGCCCGGCTGGCCGACCACCTCAGGGTGGAGCGATGGCTGTCGATCATCGGCGGATCGATGGGCGGCATGCAGGTGCTCGAATGGGCGATCACCTATCCGGATCGGGTCCGTTCCGTCGTGCCCATCGCCTGTTGCACGCAGGCGACCGCGCAGCAGATCGCGTGGGGAGCGATCGGCCGGCGGTCGATCAAGCTCGACCCTCGCTGGCGGGGGGGCGACTACTACGACGCCCCGCCCGGCGACGGGCCCCACGAGGGGCTGGCGTTGGCGCGAATGGTCGCGCAGATGACGTTCCGGTCCGACAACGTGTTCACCGATCGCTTCGGGCGGGATCTCGCGCCCGTCGAGCACGAGGAACCCGGCGTCTGGCAGCGGTTCGAGGTCGAGCGCTACCTCGACCATCACGGCGTCAAGCTGGTGCGTCGCTTCGACGCCAACAGCTACCTGGTGGTCGGCAAGGCCATGGACCTGCACGACGTCGCCCGGGGCCGGGGAGGCATCGAGAGCGGCGCTCGGCCGGGTGCGGGCGCCCGCGCTGGTCATCGGCATCACGAGCGACATGCTCTACCCCCTGTACCAGCAACGGCAGATCCACCAGCTGTTGGCCCGCCAGGGCACGCCCACCGAGTTGGTGGAGGTCGATTCTCCCCACGGGCATGATGCGTTCCTGATCGATCTGGACCAGGTGGCCGACCCCATCGGCGGCTTCCTCGAGGAGGTGGCCAAGCGACCATGAGTGACGAGCACCCGGTTCCCGGCCCGAGTGACGCCCGGCCGGACACCATTGCCATCACCAGCGGACGTTCGCATGCCGGCGGCGCCCTTGGGTCTGTGCTTCACGCCAGCTCGGTGTGGCAGGTCGATGATCTCGAGGACATCAGGCGCAAGGCGACCGCGCCTCGGGCGGCCTTGTTCTACGGCCGCTACGCCAACCCGACCGTGACCGCCTTCGAGGAGGCGGTCGCGGAGCTGGAAGGCGCCGAGGCCGGGCTCTGCGTTCGCGTCGGGCATGGGCGCGGTAGCCACGGTGATCATGGCCCTGTGCTCGAGTGGCGACCACATCGTCGCCCAGCGCCACATCTACTCGGGGACGCAGCACTTCCTTCAGGGGGTCTGCCCGCGCTTCGGGATCGACGTGACCTTCGTCGACGCCACCCTGCCGGGGGCGCTGGCCGAGGCGGTGCGCCCCGGCAAGACGATGCTCGTCATCGCCGAGACGCCGGCCAACCCGCAGCTCGCGCTCACGGATCTCGAGGAGCTGGGCGCGATCGCCGGACCGTTCACCGTCGTGGACTCCACCTTCGCCACGCCGATCGTGCAGCGGCCGCACGAGTACGGGGTCGACCTCGTGCTGCACTCGGCGACGAAGGGGATCGCCGGGCACAACGACGCCACGCTCGGTGTGATCACCGGAGCGTCAGATCTGCTCGACGCCGTGTGGTCGTACTCGGTGCTGCATGGCGCCTGCGCCTCGCCCTTCGACGCCATGAATGGCCTGCGGGGCATCCGCACCTTGCCGTTGCGGATCGCCCGCCAGAGCGCCACCGCCCTCATCCTGGCCGAGTGGCTGGAAGCGCATCCCGCTGTGGCCAGCGTGCGCTACCCCCACCTCCCATCGCACCCGCAGTACGACCTGGCCAAGCGGCAGATGGCCTATGGCGGCAGCACCCTCGCCGTCGACCTGGCGGGCGGCCGGTCGGCCGGGAAGGTCTTCGTCGAAGGCGTACGGCTGGCCCGGATGGCGGCGACGCTCGGGGGACCCGAGACCCTCGTCAACAGCTCGGCCAGCTCGACCCACGTCGGGCTCACCGACGAGGAACTGGAGGCGGCTGGCATCGGACCTGGGCTGGTGCGGATCTCAGTCGGCCTGGAGCACCCTGCCGACCTCATCGCCGACTTCGAGCAGGCGCTGCCGCCGAAGGGCTGAAGGGCTGAAGGGCTGCCCGCGGGGTTGGTCACGGGTCGGTCGCCGGTCGGTCGCCGGCCGGGCCCGAGGCTGTCACGCAGCTTGGTCGCGGGGCTCAGCGGTTGTTCGAGCGCGGCCAGATCGTCGAGCGTCTTGATGGCCCGTGAGCGCTTGGGCACGCGCAGCGCCATCGGGGGCTGACCGCCGAGCAGGTAGACGACCAGGCCGGCGCGGTCGGACTCGGCCCGACCCAGCACTCGCACGACCGACACCGGGCGACGGCCGCTCGGGGGCCGGAACAGCTTCGGCTTCACCGCGACGGTCGAGCGCGTCGCCGTTCGAGGCCACTCGGGCCTCGGACCACGCTCCGGACTCGCCCTGCTCGGGAGCGAGCACGGCCACCCGGCAGGTGAAGCGCTGAGCGTCCTTGCTCACCCAGTGGGGCTCGATGCGACGCGACAACCAGATGAGGAGCAGGCAGCCGCCGAGGAACACGAACAGGATGAGCCAGGACAGCACCGGGGCGAGTCTGGCAGGCGCGCCGCGGCTTTCCCACCGCAGGTCCGGACGGCCACACTCCTGTGGTGCCCGAGATCCTCGAAGTGGAGCGCTATCGGCATGCGGCCGAGCCGGTGGTGGGCCGGATGATCGTCGAGGTCGACGCACCCGACGGCTGGTTCCTCAAGCGAGGGCTCACCGCACCGACGCTTCGGGCCGCCGCCGAGGGTCGCCGGGTGACCGGCTTGCGGCGGGTGGGCAAGCTTCTCCTCCTGGACACGGACGGGCCGGTGATCGGGTTGCGGTTCGGCATGACCGGCCGGTTGCTCGTCGACGGCGCCGGTCCTCTCGCCGAGCTCGAGTACGGGCCCGACCGCACCGACGCCGCGTGGCACCGGGTGACCCTCCGATTCGCTCCTACCGGCTCGCTCGTGGTCGAGGATGCCCGGCGACTCGGCGGAGTCGAGCTCACGCCCGACGAGGAGGTGCTGGGACCGGACGCTCTCGCCATCACCCGCCGCCAGCTGGCCGACGCGCTCAGGCGGGCGCGGGCTCCGCTGAAGGCCGCGCTCTTGGACCAGCATCGCGTGGCCGGCTTGGGCAACCTCCTCGTCGACGAGATCCTCTGGCGGGCCGGACTCGACCCGGCTCGTGTCGCCGGCGATCTCGACGACGATGAGCTGCGGACCCTCCACACCACTCTCCGCAGGACGCTGCGACAGCTCGCGGCCCGGGGCGGCAGCCACACGGGCGACCTCCAGGAGGCTCGCCGACGCGGCGGACTCTGCCCGAGGGACGGGACCCCGCTCGAGTGTCGCACGGTGGGCGGTCGCACCACGTACTCCTGCCCGGCGCACCAGCGATGATGGCGGTGCGTGCGAGACTTAGCACCCCATGAAGCGGAGGAGTCGGACAGGCGTGGGCGCGGCGCTGGCGATGGTCGCCGCGCTCGCCGTCGGCCCGACCTTCGCCACCGTGGAGTCGGCACCGGCCTTCGCCGCCGCGGCCGCCTCGCCGTCAGCGGCGATACCGGCCCAGGTCGATGCGACGTCACCTTCCTCGGTGGCGCCATCCCCGGTGCCGACCACGGCGGCGACGGGGCCGGGTTCGTCCGCGGTGCCGACCTCGGCGGCCTTGGCTGTACCGTCGACCGGGCAAACCGAGGTCGGCGACCCCAAGTCGATCCAACGCGTACGGCGGATCGTGCTCACTCTCGTCATCCTGGCCGGGGTCCTGCTCGTGATCACGGTGCTGTTCTGGCGGGGCACCCGTCCGGTCCCGAAGCCGCTCGAGCGTCTTAGCGTGATGGACTCGACGTCCTTCCGGAAGGCCGGGATGGAGCGTCGGGCTGAGCTGCTCGAACGGCCACCGCCGCTCGCGATGACATCGCCGGCGGCCGTCGGCCCAGCCGCCTTGGGAGGGTCGGAGGAGGCCGAGGGGCTAGCTGTGGCGCCGCGTCGAGTCGGTGTCGGTCGAGGGGGTGGCTGCGGTGCCCGTCGAGTCGGTGTCGGTCGAGGGGGTGGCTGCGGTGCCCGTCGAGTCGGTGTCGGTCGAGGGGGTGGCTGCGGTGCCCGTCGAGTCGGTGTCGGTCGAGGGGGTGGCTGCGGTGCCCGTCGAGTCGGTGTCGGTCGAGGAGGTGGCTGCGGTGCCCGTCGAGTCGGTGTCGGTAGGCGATGGGGCACCAATGCCCGCCGGGCCGGCGATCTCCGTGCCGGGGCCGGTCATGGCCCCGTCGTTGGACTCGAGGGCAGCGGTGCCGGCGGTCGACCGGGTGCGCCCGCCGATCCGGGAGGCGGAGCCGCAGCCGGTGGTCGCGACATCGGAGCGAGACGCGGAGTCGGTCGGGCCGCTCGCGTCTTCCGTCGCCGCCCCCGAGTCCGAGGTGGCGCATCCCGAAGCCGCCTCCGAGGCCGCAGAGACATCCGACACGAGCGCTAGCCTGCTCGCCGATGGCTGAGGGGCTCGATCTGGATGCGATGGTCCAGCGCTTCCGCGATCGCGCCGCGTCGGTCAAGCGTCGCCCGCTGCCGCCGGTCGCCGGGGAGGAGCGCCAACGCTTCCTCGAGCAGGCGCAGCTGGACTACCAGGACTTTGCCATCATCGGCGACGCCAACGCCGCCCTGGAGGATGGCGTGCTAGTCCTGCGCGTCGACCTGCGGCCACCCGACGCTCGCACCTGACCTGCGGCCATCCCCGCCCAGCGCGAACGCTCGCCCATAGGCTCGGGCCCGCATGGACGCGGGTCAAGCCGACCACCCGGACGGCCCAGCGCGCCCGCCGCCACCGCCTTCACACCGACCCGTCCCGGCGTGGCGCACTCGCAGCGAGGGCGAGACCGTGCTCGGCGTCTTCCTCACCGTGCTCGTCGCCGCCGCGCTGCAATGGTTCCTCCCCGACCGCTTGTCGCTCGGACCGCGCTGGCTCGTGCCGAGCCTCGCCTTCGTGCTGCTGGTGTTCGTGCTGTCGCTGCACCCGCGTCGCATGAATCGGCGCACGAGGTGGGGTCGTGCAGTCGGGATCACGTTGCTGGTCGTGCTTGGGTTGTCGAACCTGCTGTCCGGCGTCCTGCTCGTGCTCGAGATCGTCGGTGAGCGCCAGGGGAGCGATCAGCCGGTCGAGCTGCTCATGAGCGGAGCGTCGATCTGGCTCACGAACGTGATCGTGTTCGGCCTGCTGTACTGGGAGACGGATCGGGGCGGTCCAGTCGAACGGGCCCTCGCCAGCCAGCGCTATGCAGACTTCCTCTTTCCTCAGATGGACGATCCCGAGCTCGCTCCACCCGATTGGGCCCCCCTGCTGATGGACTACCTCTACCTCGCCTTCACCAACGCCACCGCGTTCAGCCCCACCGACGTCCTGCCCCTCAGCCGCTGGGCCAAGCTGGCGATGTTGATCCAGTCCGCGCTGTCCCTCGCCCTGGTCGGCCTCGTGGTGGCTAGGGCGGTGAATCTGCTCGCCACGTGAAGACGTGGAGCATCGGCGCCGTCGCTTGGTAACCTCGCATCCTCACGCGGACGTGGCTCAGCTGGTAGAGCATCACCTTGCCAAGGTGAGGGTCGCGGGTTCGAATCCCGTCGTCCGCTCCAGGTCAGCGGCCCTGGTCGGGGCCGCCGGGAGGGCGTTGTTGCCCATCATGCCCATCCGTTTGCCCATCACCTGATCGCCCGCGTCTGTGTCGGCCGAGCGGATGCTTGGGCATGCAGGGATCACTCCGTCAACGTTCCTCAGGCTCGTTCGAGCTACGCGTCTTTATCGGCGTCGACCCGACCACGAAACGCCGTCGCTACCGGTCGATGACTGTGCGCGGCAGCCGTGCCGAGGCCGAACGCGAGCTCGCCGTCATGGTCGCCTCGGTCCGAGCAGCTAGCGCCGTCGGTGTGCGCTCAGCCGTGAGCGAGCTGTTGGAGGCGTGGTTCGCGGTCGCCGCCGGCGGGTGGGCGCCGACCACGATCCGCCAGACCCGGTCCGTTCTCGACCGCTATCTCCATCCGCACTTCGGTGCGCTCGCCGTCGGCGATGTCACACCGGCAACCATCGACGCCGTCTACGCCGAGCTTCGCTGTCGTGGCGGCATCGGTGGCCGCCCGCTGGCGTCGGGGACGTTGGCGCGAATCCATGTCGTGGTGAGGGCGGCGTTCGCCCAGGCCATGCGCTGGGGATGGATCTGGGACAACCCGGCAGAGCGCGCGCACCGGATCGTCACCGCGACGCCCGAACTTCACCCGCCGACACCCGACGAGCTACGGACCTTGCTCAACCACGTCGCCCAACGCGACCCACAGTTGCACGTGTTCCTGGTCCTCGCCGCGTTCACCGGCGCCCGCCGCGCCCAGCTGCTCGGCCTGCGATGGCACAACGTGCACCTCGAAACCGGTCGGGTGTCGTTCTGTGCTGGCTGGGTCGAAGGACCCCACGGCCCGGTCCTCACCGCCACGAAGACCAAGCGCCGCCATGTCGTCGACCTTGACCCAGCCACCTGCCAGGTACTCGCCGACCATGCTGGGCACGTTGGCGCCGAAGGCGGCGGTTTCGTGTTCAGCGACGACAGCGGCATCACCGCCTGGAAGCCGAACCGGGTCACCAAGGCGTTCCTTCGCCACCGGCGGAACGCCGGGCTCCGCCCGTTCCGACAGCACGACCTGCGCCATTTCATGGCCACCGAGATGCTCCACGCCGGCATCCCGCTCGTGATCGTGTCCCGCCGCCTCGACCACCGACGCGTCTCGACCACCTTGGACAAGTACGCCCACGCCGTCCCCGGCGGTGACGCCCAAGCCTCCGCAACCCTGAGACAAATCCTGACCCTCCGACCATCCTGATGCCAGGACACTCGCCACGCCGGTTCGGTACTCCACTCCTCGGTCTCCGGGCTGAGCGATATGGGCGGCTCCGCGCCCCGTCCTGACCCGCACAGACCGGTGGATATCGAGAGCCGGGCCGCAGTGGGTTCACAAGCCGAGACGGCGACACCTCCGGCGTGTACCACGCATCGGCGGAGCGTGGCGTCGCCGTGTCGCATGCTCCTCTTCATCCTCCCCACGAGCATGGATTGGTTCGGCCACCGGCTTGGGCGATAGAGGGATGGTGGTATTACGGCACGTGCTCGGCGTTCTGTACAAGGAGACGCGAGGGAACGGGGGGTTCCAGATGGCCCATGGTGGTGTTGCCGGCGAGGACGTGACGCCTCGCTCCACGTTCTATGACCAGGGGCGGTTCGGGAGGCTGTTTCCTTCCCTCCCGCCGTTCGCGGCCGATACCAAGCTGATCCGCGACGCGCTCGCCGAGCTGGGTGCGCCCGGTGGGCCGATGGATCCCGGCGACGACCTGTCTGACCCCATCACCCTCATCACCGACCCGGCCAAGAGCGTGAACAATCTCGACAACCCCACCAGCACCGCCGGCTTCACCTTCTTCGGCCAGTTCCTGGACCATGACATGACGTTCGACCCGACGTCGACCCTGGCCCGGACCCAGGATCCCGAGTCGATTCGAAACTTCCGCATCCCGGTGCTCGACCTCGACAACCTCTACGGCAGCGGACCGGCGGCATCACCACACCTGTTCGACCAGAACGTCGACGGAGGCCAGACGACGCTGCTGGTGGAGACCATCCCCGGCTCGGGGGCCGTGTCGATCGACAGCGCCGACCGTTTCGACCAGCCCCGCAACAGCCAGGGCGTCGCCCTCATCGGCGATCCCCGCAACGACGAGAACCTCATCGTCTCCCAGTTCCACCTGGCCCTGACCCGCTTCCACAACCGTGTAGTGGCCGACGTGCGCGCCGAGCTCGGCACCACGGTCACCGCCCAGGAACTGTTCATCGAGGCGCAACGGGTGGTGAGGTGGCACTACCAGTGGCTGGTGCTCCACGAGTTCCTCCCCCACACCGTCGGCGACGACGTGACGGCGTCGGTCCTCCAGGACGGGCTGCAGCACTTTCACTGGCGCAACGACCCGTTCATCCCCGTCGAGTTCTCAGTGGCCGCCTTCCGCTTCGGCCACTCCCAGGTCCGCCCCAGCTACCGCGCCAACTTCGGCACGAGCTCCACCGACGTGACGCAGCAGTTCTTCGCCCTCATCTTCGACGCCACGCTGCCCTCCGGGCCCGATCCCGCCGACCTGCGCGGCGGGCACCGAGCGCCGCGGCGTTTCATCGACTGGCAGACGTTCTTCGACTTCGGCGACGGGCGGGTGCGGCGCAACAAGATCATCGACACCAAGCTGTCGACGGTGTTGTTCGCGTTGCTGGGCCAACCGGTCGGCGACCCCGTCTCGCTGGCGACCCGCAACCTGCTGCGCAACCTCACCGTGCAAGTGCCCTCGGGTCAGCGGATAGCCCAAGCCATGCAGCTGCCGGTGCTCCTCGAGTCCGACCTGGCCGACCTGGTGCCATTCCGCCTCCACAAGCAGACGCCACTGTGGTTCTACATCCTCCGCGAGGCCCACGTGACGGCCGAGGGCCACCACCTCGGTCCCGTCGGCGGTCGTATCGTGGCCGAAGTCATCGTCGGCCTGATCCAAGGTGACCCGTTCTCCTACCTCAACCAGCAGCCGGACTGGACACCGACGTACGGCACAGGCGATACCTTCACGGTTCCCGACCTGCTCCGGGCCGCTGGCGTCGTCGCCGCCCTTTAGCCCGCCGATGGTGTACATCGTCCCGATCCTGACTCCGGCGAGCGGTGACGCGGTTCAGGCAGGCTGCGCGTCGAGGAACTCGCGCACGGCGTCGCGGACGACTTCCCGATGGGCGAGCTCGTTGTGGATGAGGTGCCCCGCTCCGGAGATCACGCGCACCTCGGCGCCCGGGCTCCGCAGCGCGAGTCGCTCGATGTCGGCTGGACGCACCACTGCGTCGGTCGACGCCGGGTCGGCGGCGAGGACCAGCGTTCTCACCGGGATCGGCTGCGCAGGATCGAACACCGGGACGACGCGGCCCTCGAGCACGGGGTCGAGCACGGTCGCGTCGAGGAGTAGCAACGAGGCCGCGGTCGCCTCGATCGCGTCGGGATGGAGCACCTCGGCGAGCGCTGCGCCGGTCGCGCTCGGTATCGCGGCGACGAGCGGGACCAGTACGTCGATTGGCATCTTCTGCTCCTGCAGCATCGGGACCGAGTCGCGCATCAGTCGGAACGCGCCCATCAGTGCGCTCTCCCCGAGCCCTTCAGCGAAGAATAACGGCGGGTCCTCCAACACCACGCCCGACACGAGGTCGGGTCGCTGCTGCGCGAGTGCCGCTGCGGTCGCTCCGCCGAGTGAGTGGCCCACGACGACGCACGGACCGTTTGCGAGCTGCTCGCAGACCGCCACCGCGTCCGACAGGTAGTCCGCCATCTGGTACGCGCCCGGACCGCGCCCGGAGCGGCCGTGTCCCCGGAAGTCGAGGCGCAGCACGCAATGGGTTGACGTGAGGGTCGCCACGAGCCAATCCCAGGTTTTGCCGCTCGACGCGATGCCGTGCAGGAGCAGGACCGGCGGTGCGTCCGGGTCACCGTCTTGTTCGATGTGCAGTTCCACGTCGCCGTTGCGGATCTGTGTTGTCGTCATCATGGCGAGCTTCACATAGCCCGCGGTGACTACGTGCCCGCGGGCGAAGGCGCGGCACTGACTCAAGGCGGCCTCGCCTTCATCGAGGTGTGCAGCGAAGGTCTGGAGCGGCTGGGAGTCCGCGTCGCGCGGGCCTGGTGTGGTGGCCGCCCGTCACGTTAGCCCTAGACCTGGCCCTGGGGTAGGACGGACGGACGCAGGACGCGCGGCGATGAGTATCGGATTCCGGCTGGGGCTCTCCGCCCACGCGTTGCTGGACTCTACGGAGCGCCACTCGCCCTCATACGTCCCGACCAGATCGTCGCTTGGCGCGGCGCCTCGGATGTGGACGCCGAATCGACGACGAAGATCGTGACAGGCAATTGAACGACCTCCGGGCGCGACAGCGGACCGCGCCGAGCACTCGGCGAGCGGTCCACCTGCTGGCCGAGGATCAGACGGGTGGCGCCACGAACAGGCCCCGGTCGGGGTCGTTGAAGCTCTTCTGTGCGAGCTCCGGTCCCATTGGGTTGGCGGTGCCCCACTGGTCAGCAACCATCGGTTCGGCGATCGAGTACTTGTGTGCCTCCCACGTCGCCTCGTCGACGATCTCGAGTGCCGTGGTGTACTCCATCGTGTTGCCGGAGGGGTCGAGGAAGTAGTTGAACATGTTGTTGCCGGCGAGGTGCCTGCCGGGACCCCAGATCCGCTCGATGCCGGCCCGCATGAGCCGACCAGTGCCAAACAGGTTCTCCTCGACGCCGCGCATCTCGAACGACAGGTGGTGCAGCGAGGCGTGCGGCGCGCGAACGACGGCGAAAGTGTGGTGCCATCGGTTGCAGCGCAGGAACCACATGAGGTCCCCCATGCCCGGCATCGTGAGCTGGTCGCTGATGGCGACGCCGAGATGCTGCAGGTACCACGCCACGGTGCCCTCGGGGTCGGGCGAGTTGATCACGACGTGTGAGAGCGACACCGGGATCGACTCGAGCGGCTCGAGCTCGCGCGGTTCGCGGCGCTCGACGTCGCACGACACTTCGAGGGTGCGGCCGTCGCCGTCGAAGAACCGGAAGCCGTAGCCGGCACCGCACGTGGAGAGGTCGTCCGGCTCGGAGATGAGTCGCACGCCGGCGCTGCCGAGTTGTGCGGCGAGCTGGTCGACCGATGCCCGGTCGGTGGCGCCGATGCCGATCAGGTCGATGCGCTTGTCGTCGCTCTGTCGGAGCCGGACCACGAACGGTTCGGTCGAGCCCTCGGCCGCGAGGTACGACAGGTCGCCGTCCTTGGCGACCTCGGTGAGGCCCCACAGGTCGAGGTAGAAGTCGCGCTGGCTGCCGTAGTCGGGCACGGCCAGGTCGACGTGGCGAAGGTGGGTGATGAGTCGTTCGGTCAAGGCGTCCTCGTTGATGTGTCGGGTTGGGTCATGCGGCGCTGAGCGTCTGCATCATCAGCCCAGGGATGTTGGCGCCGGGACCCTCGTCGATCATACATTGGCCGATCTGGACCGACGGTCCAACGACCATCTACGTTGCCTCCCCGAGAGAGGACAGTTCGACAATGTTCTCGTACTTCCCGGGCAACTACGTGTGGAACTTGTCGGTGTGCATCGCGCTCGAGAGCGGCGCGCAGATCGGCGAAATCGACGAGATGTGCGCCCCGTTGCGCCAGGCCGCGGCGCAGGGGGACGACCCGGGCACGATCGACTTTCTGCAGTCGTGGGTCGCGATGGCCGACAAGCTCGCCGGCCTCGCCGACGAAGACAACGCCGCTCGGCACGGCTTCGCCGCTGCCGACAAGCTCGATCGCGCTGCGCTCTACTACCAGATCGCCGAGCGCATGCAGGCCCACGGCAGCGCGGAGCGCGCCGTCGTCTACGGCCGTTCGCTCGACGCCTACGCCCGCTCGGTCGAGCTCGGCGGCCTCAGCATCGAGCGGGTCGAGATCCCGTACCTCGACGGCGTGATCCCGGGCTGGTTCCGCCCCGCCGATCACGGTGACGGGCCACGCCCGACGATGGTGTACGTCAACGGTCTCGACAGCACCAAGGAGATGCTCGTCTGGAGCCGCCTGGGTGACGAGCTCGCCAGGCGCGGCGTCAACACGCTGCACATCGACCAGCCCGGCACTGGCGAAGCACTCCGCCTCCACGGCCTGACGGCGACGCCGGCGTGTGAGTGGGCGAACCCCGTCTTCGAGGCGGTGGCGGCCCGCTCCGACGTCGACGCCGACCGTGTCGGCATCTGTGGCATCTCGTTGGGTGGTTACTACGCCCCACGTGCGCTCGTGGCCGAGCCTCGCTTCGCGCTCGGCGCAGTGTGGGGCGCCAACCACAACTGGGGTGAGGTGCAACGCCGCCGTCTCGAGAACGAGGGCGAACGGCCGATACCGCATTACTGGGAGCACGTCCGCTGGGTGTGGGGCGCCAACGACATGGACGAGTTCCTCGCCCTGTGCCCGAGCATCACCCTCGACGGTCTGCTCGATCAGGTGACCGTACCGTTTCTCGTCACGCACGGGAAGAACGACCGTCAGATTCCCGTCGAGTACGCCCACCAGACCTACGACCAACTCGTCAACAGCGCGAAGCGCGAGCTGAAGATCTTCGACAACCGCACCGGAGGCGTCGAACACGTGAGCGTCGACAACACGACGTACGCCCGCCATTTCATCGCCGACTGGATCGCCGAGAGCTTCGGCGAGATCACGGGCCCGAGCCGATGAGAGCGCTCGGAGGTGTTTGTTGAAGCTCGCCACCTTGCCCGGCCCAACACCCGACGGACGGCTCGTCGTCGTGTCGCGCGACCTGACCAGGTCGATCGCCGCTGACGACATCGCCCCCACGCTGCTCGACGCGATCCAGCGTTGGGACGAGACCGGGCCCGACCTCACCGAGCGGTCCGACCGACTCAACACAGGAAACGACACGCTCGACGGCGTCACGGCATTCGAATCCGGCGCGGCGCTGGCGCCGCTCCCACGTGCCCCGCAGTGGCTCGACGGTTCGGTGTTCCAGAGCCACCTCGACCTGATGGCCAAGGCGCTACACCCGGATCGACCGAACGAACCGAGCGACGTCCCTTTCGTCTACCAAGGTGCGTCGGACGACCTCCGCGGACCGACCGACCCGATCGCCGGCTACCACCTCGACGAGGGCATCGACTTCGAGGGCGAGTTCGGCGTCGTCGTCGACGACGTGCCGATGCGGGTGACTGGCGAGGAGGCGCTCGCGCACGTGCGACTGCTGCTCCTGATCAACGACGTGAGCTTGCGCAAGTACGCCGGCCGCGAGATCACGGTCGGGTTCGGGTTCCTCAACGCCAAGCCGTCGACCGCCTTCGCTCCGGTGGCGGTGACGCCGGACGAGCTGGGCGACGCGTGGCGCGGCGGTCGCGTCCACCTGCCCCTGCGGGTCGAGCGGAGCGGGCAGTGGTTCGGACATCCGCACGGCTCAGAGATGACCTTCCACTTCGGCGAGCTGATCTCTCACGCCGCCCGGACGAGGCGGCTGTCAGCCGGCACGATCGTGGGTTCGGGGACCGTGTCGAACCAGGACCGCTCGGTGGGTTCCGCATGCCTCGCGGAGCGACGTGCGATCGAGATGATCGAATCGGGTTCGCCTTCGACGAGGTTCCTCGCCAACGGCGAGTCGGTCCGGATGGAGGTCCTCGACGCGTCGGGATCATCGGTGTTCGGCGAGATTCGTCAACCCGTCGTCGTCACCGAGTGACCACGGCGAAGCAGCGGCCAGTCGTGGTGGCGCTTCAGGCGAGGCCCTCGGTGTACTGACCGTCGATCAGGATGAACGCGATCCTGCACACCTGATCGGTGCGATTGGCCCAGCCGTGGTTGGTGCCGCGCTGGACGACGACATCGCCCTGGCGCACCGTCGTCTCGCCCTCGTCCATCAGAAGGTCGATCTCGCCCGACAACACGATCCCGAAGTCGATCGTCTCGGTGCGATGGAACGCGCGGTGGCGGCCGGAGTCGACTTTGGCGTCGGAGGCACCGACGTTCGCGAACACCGCAGCCATGTCGGCGCCCTCGGCCTCGGGTGGGACGTCGAGGACGCGGATGCGCACGCCGTTGGGCGGCGGAACGAGGACGAGGCGGGGTTCGTCGGCCTCGCGCCGGTCGCAGTCGATGATGGCCGGTGTCTCGGTGGTGTGCCAGATCTCCTGGAACACCAGGCCCTCCTCACCGAGATCGTCGAAGATGCGGGCCGTCGGTCCGTCGGCAATGATGATCGCGCGGTTGGATGCGTCGTGACCGGTGACGATGCGGCGGACAGGTCCCTCCAGGCTCATGCGTGCTCCCTTCGAATTGCGCGCCCGACTCTATCCTCGGCCGCGAACCGGGTTGGCGTAGCTGTTGACAGACCACCGCCAGAATGTGAGCACGCGCTCACATCTGGAGCGGCCGCCGAGCTGAGGGACGTTGTGGGGCTTGTATTCGATGAACACCAGTGATCACGACGGACCCGTGTTCGTCTCGTCGGAGGCCACGCAAGCGGTGTTCGACTGGCACCAGTCGATCGCCGCGATCCAGGTTGCGTATGGGGCTCCGCTCGATCACTCGGCGCTGCCACGGCGAAGCGTCGCCAACGGTGCCGGCGCGTGGCTGCGGACCTTGCCGGCAATCCCGGCAACAGGTCGCTACTTCGGGGCGAAGCTGATGGGCATGGCGCCGGGTGCCTCAGCACCTGGTGTCGAGTACGTCATCGTGCTGTTCGACCGGGAGACGAGCCAGATCGCCGCGTTCGTCGACGGCATGCTCGTGACCGGGTATCGGACGGCGGCCACGTCCGCAGCTGCGCTCGACCGGCTCGCCGCGTCGGGTCCGTGCTCGCTCGGCGTGCTCGGGAGCGGTCTCGAGGGGCAATGCACGTGCGCGCGATCGCGGAGCGTTCGGCCGCTCGAGCGAGTGGCGGTGTTCAGCCCGACACCAGAGCGTCGGGCAGCGTTCGCGGCGATGCTCTCCGATGAGCTCGGCGTCGCGACCGAGGCGGTGGGCGACGCACGACGCCGCGGTCGAGGGCAGCGACGTCGTGGTCGCGGCGGCGCGTTCCCACGGCGAGCGACCGATCCTGTTCGGTGACTGGCTCGCGCCGGGCACGACCGTAGTGTCGATCGGCTCGACGATCCCGCAGCAACGCGAGATCGACGTGTCGGTGGTCGAGCGCTGCGATCTGATCGTCTGCGACGCGCTCGACGAGGTGCTCGACGAGACCGGAGACATGATCGCCGCTCGCGACGCCGGGATCGCGTTCCGCGACAAGTCGATCAGCCTCACCGACCTCGTGACGGGCGCCGCCAGTGACCGAGTGGGCGCCGCGTCGATGCCGATGTTCAAGTCGGTCGGCGGCGGCCTGCAGGATGTCGTCGTCGCCGCGCTCGTCGTCGACGAAGCGCGACGCTGCGGGCTCTCGACGCCGCTGCCGATCCGGTTCCAGACCAAGCACTGATCCCACCCCGGACGGGAGCACCGCCCGGACCCCAAAGGAAGAACGATGCCGAACTACCAGCGACACGACGCACGCGACTGGGCGCGAGAGCACCTCGTCGGCGTCGCCAACATGGTGATCCCCACGATGACGTCCGACTTCAAGGGTCTCAACGAGCGCGCCGTGCGACACGACGTCGCCCAGTGCATCGCCCACGGTTCGTCGGCACGCTCGCGGTGTCCGAGGTCGCGATGAGCCTCGACGAGTACGGGCTCATGCTCGACGTCATGGTTTCCCAGGCCGCGGGTCGGCTGATCGTGATCCACCACGCGGTGTTCAACACCCTCGAGGACAACATCGAGGCGGTCCACCGCGCCGAACGCACCGGCGCCGAGCTCGTGCTGCTCGGCTACCCGCCCTACTTCTACCCGACATCGCTCGACATCGCTCGACGACGTGTACGAGTACACCAAGGCGTTCTGCGACGCCACCGACCTCGCCGTGATGCTGTTCCCCATCCCCAGCTGGGGCTTCTCGCGTCTCGACCCCACCGACATCCCCGTGCCTGTGCTGCGCCGGCTGCTCGACGACTGCCCCAACATCGTCGCCATTAAGGCCGAAGGCGGAAACCCGAACATCATGGCCTTGATCGAGGTGCACCGGGCGTTCCACCGGGAGGTCGTCATCTCCTCGCCGATGGAGCACGAGTACATCCCGCTCGCCCAGGTCATCCCGATCCCGTTCTGTGGCACCAACTACGGGTCGTACTTCGGGCCGGTGCTTCCGCACGTGCATTCGCTCATCCAGCAGGGCTGCCTCGGCGAGGCGACCAAGGTCTTCTACCAACTCGACCCGGCCCGGAAGGCGTTCGGTGCCGTGCCACAGTTCGGCAACGGCCTCATCAACCGCATGATGTGGAAGTACGAAAGCTGGCTCCAGGGCTACAACGGCGGACCGCTCCGCCACCCCACGGCCCGTGTCTACTCCCGCGACATGGTCACCCTCCGCCGCGGCCTCGAGGCATCCGGCCTCACCCCAACGATCCATCCGGACGAGGCGTTCTTCGTCGGCCGACACCCCAGCTGACCGAACAACCGGCGATCAGTTCGAGGCCGGTCACGCTGGTTCGCACAGCATCGTCAGCGTTCGAACGATGGTGTCTTCGAGGTGAGGGCCGAGGTTGCGCTCGAGTTCCCAGCGCGCGATCTGCACCGACGCTTCGACCACCGTCGTCGCGCGTGGCAGTCGCCGTTCCATGAACGCCGCGAGCGCAGGCTCCACCTCGTCGTGCTTGCCAAGTTCATCAGCGAGCACGAGCGTGTCCTCCATCGCCTGGGCCGCGCCCTGGGCAAGCGTCGGCGGACAGTTGTGGGCCGCATCGCCGATGAGCACCACGCGACCTTCGAACCAGGGGCGGTCGAGGAGCATCCACTCGAACCATGTGTAGTTGATCGACGTGGGGTCGACGATCCGCTCGCGGATGTCGTCCCACGGCCCGTGGTACTGCTCGGCGAGCGAGCGCATGTGGGCGAGGCCCTCCTCCGGCGTGATCTGCGATCGGTCGGCCTGCGGTTCGACGAGGTAGGCGTACATCGTGTTCTCACCGGTCGGGCAAAAGCCGGCGCTGAAGCACGGGCCGTCGAAGCACAGATCGGTTCTCGTGATCGACGCGGGTCGATCGCAGAACACGCGCCAGATCCCCATACCAAGTGGTTGGGGCATGTCGTCGATCCCGATCATCGCCCGCACCGATGAGCGAAGGCCGTCCGCTCCGATTACCAGGTCGTACCGGCCGGTCGTGCCGTCATCGAACGTGACGTCGACACCGGCGGCCTCCTGTACCAGCGCAGTGATGGTGGAGCGCATGCGAAATCTGACGCCGTATCGGCCCGCGGCCCCGAACAGCATCGCTGCCATGCGGGGCCGCTCCATCCCCATCGACGCGGGCAGGTCGGGCCCGCCGGTGTTCATGTCGGCGAGCGTTGTGAGCAGGGTGCCGTCGTGCGAGCGGATGCCGGTCTCCGTGAAGCCGAAGCCGATCTGCCGCGCCACGTCCCAGACGCCGAACTCCTTCATCACGCGAAGGGCATTGCCCTGCAGCGTGATCCCGGAACCGAGCGCCGTGACGTCGTCGTGGATCTCCACGATCTCGACGTCGACGCCTGCACGTGCGAGGAATCCCGCGACGACACATCCTGCACTGCCGGCCCCGACGACCAGGACACGTTTGACGGCGGGCATGGCTCCTCCTCCAGAGCACGCTGGGACGGCGTTCGGCGTGGTGCACGGGCCGGCATCGCCGGCCTGCCACCGCGACACCGAACGGTTCTCCGGACCGCTGCGACATCAGGCTGATATGAATGCGAGCGCATGCTCACATACGCTCGTCTGGGGTGTCAACGCGGAAGTATTCTGGCGGCGTGAGCGTCCAGGCTGAACCGATACTCCCACCGGTTCCCACCCTGCAGGCTCGGAGCCGCCGATCGCTGGATCGACTCATCGGAGCCGGACTCGACGTACTCAGCGCAGAGGGTCCGGAAGCGCTCACCGTGGCAGCCGTCGCGCAACGCGCCGAACTCGCGGTCGGAACGGTGTACCGCCGCTTCGGCAGCAAGGAACGGCTCCTCGCCGCACTCCAGTTCGCGTTCATCCAGACCGTCGATGCCGATGTCAACCGACATCTCGAGCGGGCGCGACGGCTCACCCTCGACGGTCGCCAGCGCGTCGGCATCGCGGTGCGGGCCGTTTCCCGTGCCTTCGAGCGCGATGAACGTCTCTTCGGCGTGTTCCTGATGCTCGGTACCACGAACGCCAGCGTGCTCGCCGAGGGGACAAGAGCGAGCAAGGCTGCGAATGAGCGATTCCGGCAGTCGTTGGACGGTGTGGTCGTCGCCCGCCCCGACCGCGACGCGGCGCTCGACATGGCGTACCGGATCGTGTACGCGGCGTGCGCTCACCGGGTTACTCATGGCGACGCGCACGAGTCCGACCGCCCGATGTCGTGGCGGAGATTCCACCGGCAGCTCGCGGAGGTCGTGCAGCGATATCTCCTGGACGAGGAAGCGCCCGCTACTCGGCGCTGATCGCGCCGGGCATGATCCAACCCTGAAACGCGGAGAGCCGCTATGGACCGGGATCATTCACACCATGAGGGTGCGGAACCGCTGTTCGACGGCGTCGATCTCGGCGAGCTGCTGCAGGATCTCCCGGGGTGACTTCTCGCCGACGGTCTTCTGCAGCAACGGTGTGTGATCGAGGACGAAGTCGCGCACGGGCCGCAGGGGGGCGGGTGCGTGGTGGAACAACCGGCCCAGCCGGTAGGCCATCTGCGACTGCATCGCGGTGTGTGGTTTGCGTGGCGTCTCGTATGCCGCGAACGCAGTGGTGACTGCGGCGAGATCCGACAGGTCGACACCGGCGAGATGGCGACCAATGAAGTAGCCGTCTTCGGTGGCCATGCCGGCGCCATAGGCCGCGTAGGGCGAGGTCGAGTGGGCGGCGTCACCGACCAGGGTGATCCGCCCCTTCGACCACTGGTCGAGCGGAGGTCGGTCGCGGATGACCCATCGCTGCACGTTGTGGGGGTCGGTCGCAGCGATCAACTCGGGCAGCGGCGTCGCGAACCCGGCGGCGAGGCGGGTCGCCTCGGTGTGGTAGTCGCCCGCGAACTCCTTCGATGCGTCGTGGGCGGTCAACGTCCACCACTGGAAGCCGTCGCGGCCCTGGTGGCGGATCGCGGTCCAGCTACCCTGCGTCGTGCGGTCGTGGGAGATGATGCACAGCCCGCGCTCGGCTGGGATGTCGTCGGCGAACGTGAACCCGCCGAAGATGTGGAGGTGGTGCTCGCGTTTCGGCGCGTCGCCCCAGAGGGTGCGTCGAGCGAGCGAGTCGATGCCGTCGGCACCCACCACGACGTCGGCCTCCTCGACGGTGCCGTCGGCGAGGTGGAGCCGCACGGATCGAGTGTCCTGCTCGATCCGCTCGACGACACGGTTCACCTGGAGCACGCCCTTGGGCAACGCGGCGAGCATGCGCTCGTACAGCTCGGGCCGCAGCAACCCGATGAAACCGCCGCCGTAGTCGCGGATCACATCGTCGGGCAGCTCGACCACCACACGGACGCGACCGTCGACACGTCGGAACTCCGCCCGGCACGGGGCACCGAGATCGCCCGTGTCGACGCCGAGCAAGCCGAGGGCCTTGATGGGCGGTGGCCACAGGTTGAGGATGTTGCCGGCGGGGCGCGCCTCGGGGTACCGCTCCAGCAGCACGACGCCATGCCCGGCCTGGTGGACCGACATCGCCGCAGCCATCCCCCCGGGACCGCACCCGATCACGGCGACTCGGCCGCGTGGATACCGTCGCCCGTTCATGCCGCCCCCCACCGTGGTGGATCGTGAGCTCGTCGCGCCGTTCAGGGCGGGCGTGGGCGGTGCCGGGTCGATTCTCATGAAATCGTAGTGTACACTACGATCTGTGAGCGGCGCCACACCACACGAACATTCGCCGACGGGTGATGCACCGTTGGGCCGGGAGACGATGAGCCAGGAGCCGGCGGGCCGGTCGAACGTCGTGAACGTGCGCCAGCCCGTGCAGCGTCGGAGCCGCGAGCGGTGGACGCGGGTGCTCGACAGCGGCGTGGCGTTGATCGAGGAAGGCGGGTACGAGGCGCTCACGATCGCCGCCGTCTGCGAGCGGGCTGGTGTACCGCCGCGGCTGATCTACGAGCGTGTGTCGAACAAGGACGCGCTGTTCCTCGCGGTGTACGAGCACGGGATGCAGCGCGTGTTGGCCGACGAAGCGGCGCTCGACCACGGCGACCGGTGGACTGGGCTCGATGCCGCCGCGCTGGTGACGGACGCGGTGCGCGAGGTCGCGCACGTGTTCCTGCTCAACGACCGGTTCCTCAAGTCGGTGGTGCTGATCTCGAGTGCCCATCCCGAGGTGCGCGCCCGTGGCGCGGCGTACTCCGACGGGCTGCGGCGTCGGTTCACCGATCGAGTGAGCACCGTCGGCCCCGACCCGGCAGCCGTGGCGACGGTGTTCCGAGCTGTGTTCGCCTCGATGGTGTTCCGCACCGCCTACGGTGCCGACTTCCTTCAACCCCCCGCGACCGACGAAGAACTGGTCGCGGGCCTGGTCGCCCTGTCCCTCGCCCACCTCGCTGACCTAGCCGGTGTGATCGCGCACCACATTTGGGTGGGTCGGGGGTGAGCCAAGTGGTCCGTGGCGGCGGCGCGGGCGATTCGGGAGCGGGCTCAGGGACGGCTCTGGTTCGTGGTGGCCGGCGTTCGATGACACCTGCCTTGCTGGGGCTCTGGCGACATAGTCGGAGCATGGACCGCCCAGCCGGTCGGTGCTCGGGCGAGTCAGCCACAGTCCGACGTGCCGTCGATGTAGTCGAGTGCGACCAGTGCGTCGTGTAGTGGGCGTGTGAGCAGGTTGGCTTCGGTGTCGGTGAGGTCGCGTCGCCAGCGCCAGATCGACGCGGCGGCGTTCTCGGTTGTGATGAGCCATGCCGGCTCTAGCCGGACTTCCCAAGCCCACAGCATGCTCGCGGCCGACTCACGAACAAGGTAAGGGGGAGGCGGCTCGATTGGGCGGTAGGCGCGATTGCGAGAGTCGGCGTCGACCGCGCATCGCGACTTCGTGGATCGGGAACCGGCGGCGCTCGCTACGTGAGAGTGGGTCAGTCTGCGCACTCCTCGGGCGGTGGGCTGGGTGTCATGGGAGCGGTTGCTTCGGTCCACATGGGCGGTTCCACGCCTTGTAATCGTCATCGGACAGGGTGGCGAGGTCACGCATGGAGAAGATGAGCGACTCCTGGTCCCCACCTGACGCGTACGAGCACGGCCCGTGGCCGAGCTATGGGGAGGCTTTGTCTCCGTACTTCCGTTGTGCTGCTTGCTTGGAGACGCCGAGCATGGCCCCGATCTCGGACCATGATCGATGTGCCCTTCTGGCCGACCGGACCGTCCGTGTGAGCTCGGTGTCGACGTGGTGGCGTTGATCGACCAGCTCGGCGATCGCTCGCAAGGCGTCCGTGTCAGCGACGCGCAGGTCCTCGGGCTCCACTGCGTCGGCCCATCGTTCGAGCGCTGCTGCCTGTTCGGCGCGGGTCCGGGTCATGGGGTCCACCAGCCCTGCAGGAACTTCGATCCTGCCGGCATGACGTGGATCACCGCGATGCCGTCGTCGTCGGTTACGACGCCGATCTCCAACGGGTCGCCCTGGTTGGACGGGCCGATGAACATCGTGACGGCGGGGTTGTCCGTCTCGAAGGCTCTCCGATGGTGGCGCTAGCGCATGGATCATGTCGTCGTCGGTGACACCGTGCTTGCGGCGCTCGCCTCGATGTTCTACGCACGGACCAGGCTACGACCATGGCGCGGTCATCGTCAACACATGTTGACGCGGTGGGCGGGACGTGGGGAGCGCCGTCGGCTGGGCAGTGGCCCGCTCGCCAAGGACTCCGCAGCGGCGGCACCGGCACTCCAGTTGGTAGAGGTTTAACGCGTTGAACGTCGGCCACTGGAGAGGGGCCGGCTCTGCGGACTGGGCGGAACAGCCGGCGGAGAACACGCCGCTCAGCGGGGGAGAGCCGAGCAGGCGGACCAGATCCACGACCTTTTTTTGCCAAGGTGAGGGTCGCGGGTTCGAATCCCGTCGTCCGCTCCAGGTCAGCTGCCCTTTTCGGGGCCGTTGATGCGCGTTCGGTGCCATCATGCCCATCGGATTGCCCATCACGTGACGGTGACGGTGAGGATGGGCCATGCAAGGTTCACTTCGTCAACGCACTGTCGGCTCCTGGGAACTGCGCGTCTTCACCGGCGTCGACCCGGTCACGAAACGTCGCCGCTACCGGTCAACAACAGTCCGTGGCAGCCGGGCTGACGCCGAACGGGAGCTCGCCTCGATGGTCGCGTCGGTGCGGGCGGTGCGTGCCGTTGGTGTCCGCTCGATGGTGAGCGAGCTGCTCGAGGCGTGGTTCGCTGTCGCGTCGACCGGGTGGTCGCCCACCACCGTCCGCCAGACCCGCTCGGTGCTCGACTGCTACCTCCATCGTCAGCTCGGGCAGGTTCCGGTTGGTGACGTGACCCCGGCGATGATCGATGGCGCCTACGCCGAGCTTCGCCGTGCCGGCGGCCAGAGGGGCGGCCCACTCGCGCCCGGGACGCTGGCCCGGGTCCATGTGGTGTTGCGCGCGGCGTTCGCACAGGCGTTGCGGTGGGGCTGGATCTGGGACAACCCGGCCGAGCGCGCCCATCGCATCGTGACCACCAGCCCCGAGCTGCGACCCCCCACCCCTGACGAGCTACGCACCATGCTCGACCACGTTGCCCAGCGCGACCCGCAACTCCATGTCCTGTTGCTGCTCGCCGCGTTCACGGGTGCTCGCCGGGCGCAGTTGCTGGGGTTGCGTTGGCACAACGTGCACCTCACCACCCGGCGGGTGTCGTTCTGCGCCGGCTGGGTCGAAGGCCCCAACGGTCCTGAGCTCACTGCCACCAAGACCAAGCGGCGACACGTCGTCGATCTCGACCCCGCGACCTTCGACGCGCTCGTCGATCACGCCGTCGACCGTGGCTGCCAGGCCCGGCCGGACCAGTTCGTGTTCAGCGACGACGGTGGCGCTACGGCGTGGAAACCGAACCGGGTCACCAAGGCCTTCGTGCGCCATCGTCGCGCCGCCGGTCTGCGGCCGTTCCGGCTGCACGACCTCCGCCACTTCATGGCCACCGAGATGCTCCACGCCGGTGTTCCCCTCGCGGTTGTCTCCCGCCGCCTCGACCACCGCCGCGTGTCGACCACCCTTGGATCGGTACGCCCACGCGGTCCCAGGTGCCGACGCTCATGCCGCCGCGACCCTTTGGGAGATCATGCAGACCACCGGCTGATCCCGGGAGGCTGACGAGCGATACGCGCGCGACACGGGCCGTCATGCCGGTGATCCTCGGGCCGCCGAGCAGGGTTCCGAGAGTCGATATCTCGCGCCTTCTACCGGCACCTCGGGGCGATGCCCTAGGTCGCTGTGCATGCACGTTGGGGGACACCCGCCACCTCGTCGTTACGGGGGCCGAACCGGCGATCTGTGGCGCTCGCGGCAGGCGGGTCTGGTAACGACCTGCTGGCCGCGACAGCTAGGTCAGACGTAGTGGATGTTGAGACGCCGCGACCGGCCCGCTGTGAGGCGATGGACGCGACCTTTGCCAAGGTGAGGGGTCGCGGGGTCGAATCCCGTCGTCCGCTCCAAAGTGCCTGGTCAGAAGGCTGTCTTCTGTCATCATTCGAACTTGTCCAGGTTGGTAGACCGTTTCACCGCTGGCCGTAGATGTGGGCACCATTTTCGTGTTGCTCCGGGTCAGAGGCCTGCGCGTCGACGGCAGCACCACTGCGCACAGGTGATGGTCGTCGTCCGGCCCGCTTTCCTGGTTCCGCTTCGCCAGCGTGTTCTTGGTGAACGCCGCAAGCCCCGCGACGTCACCGCCGGGGAGCTTGATCCCCGCGCATGTCGTGTGGGTGACGAGTCGAGAATGGGCCGCGCTTGAGGGCGGCCGACAGGACCGAACCGGCGGATCCGGTCGGTGAAGAGTCGCCGGCTGATTCACGTCCCCCGATCGGGGACGTGAGTTGGAGAGGGTCCTCCGAGATGCTTCGGCTGGTGATCGGGAGGGCCATGGCCGGCCTGCGTGTGGAGTAGGTATTCCATCGAGGTCTCATGGCCTCGCCTGCCCGCTGCGAGAAGGCCGACGATCCCGGCCGATCCGACCGGAACCGTCTGGGAGATGCTGTCTCGCCTTGTCGTGTGGGACGTACGCCCGTCGTCCCAGGAGTGGGCTAGCTCGCGGGTGGGAGCAGCACTGCGTCGATGACGTGGATCACGCCGTTCGAGGCGACGATGTCGGTCGTGATGACCTTGGCCTTGTTGCCCTGACCATCCGTCAGGATGACGCTGCCGTCCTCGACGGCCACGGTGAAGGTCGCGCCGTTCACCGTCTCGACCGTACCCGGCTTCACGTCCTTCGCCATGACCGCGGCCGGAACGACGTGATAGGTCAGGACGGCTGCCAACTGCTCCTTGTTGGCGGGCTCCAACAGCGTTTCGACCGTGCCTGCGGGGAGCTTGGCGAACGCCTCGTTCGTCGGTGCGAAGACGGTGAAGGGTCCTGGGCCGGACAACGTCTCGGCGAGCCCCGCAGCGCTCACGGCGGTGACCAGCGTCGAGAAGTCGGGATTGCCTGCGGCGATCTCGACGATCGTCTTGCCGGCGGGTGTGGTGCTCATCGATGAGTCTGCTGTCGTGGTCGTCGTGTTCGGAGTGGTGGCCGCGTCGCTGGTCGAGGAACACGCGCCAAGGGCGAGACCGGCGATCGCGGCGACTGCGATCGTGGCGGCCAGTCGGGGCTTCTTGGTCAATCTCATGTGGGTGGTTCCTTGCTCTTTGGGGGTGTGATCTGTGTACGGAGATGAGTGCGGAGGTGGATGACGGTTCTCGTCCTCCCCGAGAAGCCGTCGTCCACTTCCTCTCCGGGTCCGTACTCGAGACGTGTCCGCGGCGGTTCGGTTCCCACATCTCGCAGCGCGAGACCTCGAGTGAGCGACCGGCGTCGGACCGTGCTCGTCGCAGGGGCGACGGGATACATCGGCAGGCGATTGGTCGCTCAGCTCGTCTCAGCCGGCCATCACGTGCGATGCCTGGCCCGCACACCGGGCAAGCTCGACGCTGAGTCCTGGCGCGGACAGGTGGACGTCGTGACAGGAGACGTCGTCGACCGCGGATCCCTCGCGGAGGCGTTCCGTCACGCCGATTCGGCCTTCTACCTGGTGCACTCGATCGGCTCAGATGCGGACTGGCGGGCACGTGACCGGGTTGCCGCCGAGAGTTTCCGCGACGCGGCCGCCGACGCGGGCATCGATCAGATCGTCTACCTCGGGGGCCTGGGTGACGACGCCGGCGGCGCGCTGTCGCCGCATCTCGCGAGCCGTCACGAGGTCGGCGGTGTGCTCGCCGCCGGGCCTGTACCGGTAACCGAGCTCCGGGCGGCGGTCGTGATCGGCTCCGGAAGCGCGAGCTTCGAGATGTTGCGGCACCTCGTCGACGTCCTGCCCGTCATGACGACACCGCAGTGGGTGGAGACGCGTGTGCAGCCCATCGCCGTGCGCGACGTGCTGATCTATCTGACCGGAGTCCTCGGCAACCGCGACGCGTATGGGCAGGTGTTCGAGATCGGCGGTGGGGACGTCGTCACCTACCACCAGATGATGGACATGTACGCCCAAGTCGCCGGACTGCGCAGACGGGTGATCGTTCCGGTGCCCGTGCTGAGTCCGCGGCTGTCGTCGCTGTGGGTCGGCCTTGTCACGCCGATTCCCGCCAACCTTGCGCGCCCGCTGATCGAGAGCCTCGTCAACGAGGTCGTCGTGCACGACCACACGATCGACAAGGTGGTTCCGCACGATCCCATCGGATGCCGTGCAGCGATCGAGCTCGCCTTGCGACGGGTCGGCGAGGCCGCCGTGTCCACCCGCTGGGTCGACACAGAGCGGTACGGGCGCACGCCCGCCGATCTGATCCCCACCGATCCAGGCTGGGCAGGCGCCACGATCCTCACCGATCGCCAGGTCGTCCACGCGAGCGCTCCACCCGACGCGCTGTTCCGCGAGGTCTGCGCGCTCGGTGGCGACCGAGGCTGGCTCGTGAGCAACTGGTTGTAGGCCCTGCGCGGTCATCTGGACCGCATCGTTGGCGGAGTGGGCATGCGGCGGGGACGTCGGCATCCGACCGAGCTGCGCGTTGGCGACGTCGTCGACTTCTGGCGCGTCGAAGCGATCGAACCATCGCGCCTCCTCCGGCTCCGGGCTGAGATGCGCCTGCCGGGAGACGCCCGGCTCGAGTGGTCGATCACCCCCGAACCGGGCCGAGACGGAGCGCTGTTGGTTCAGCGGGCCCAGTTCCGGCCTCGCGGACTGTTCGGGCGTGCCTACTGGTACGCCGTCGCGCCGTTCCATAGGTTCATCTTCGGGCCTCTCGCTCGGCGCCTCGCCCAGCGCGCCGCGTAGAGGTTTGCTCGTACGCACCTTGTCGGCACTCGGTGTAGGGTCGGAGCGCACCGACCCCGGACCAGGTGGGAGATGTGGCGAGGCAGGACCTCGGCGAGGCCGATGACCGCGAGCTCGTCGCTGAGATCACCCGGCGCGACGAGGCGGCTCTGGCCGAGGCTGTGCGGCGTCACCGCGGGTCCGTGGTCGCGTTCGCCCGCCGGCTCGTCGGCGACCACGACCGGGCCGAGGACATAGCCCAGGAGGTGTTCCTGCGCCTCTGGGAGCGGTCGGAGCGCTTCGACACCGAGCGCGGGTCGCTGCGCACCTTCCTGCTCGCGGTCACGCACGGGCGAGCGCTCGACGTCGTGCGATCGGACGCAGCTCGGCGCGCCCGCGAGGAGCGCGACGCCACCCGAACGAGCACATCCACCCAGGAGGTGGACAGCCAGGTCGTCGCCCAGACGGTCGCCGGTGCGACGCGCGTCGCCCTGGCGCAGCTTCCCGAGGTCGAGCGGCGCGCGGTAGAGCTCGCCTACCTCGGGGGCCACAGCTACCGAGTGGTCGCCAGGCTGCTCGATGAGCCGGAGGGCACTGTCAAGAGTCGCATCCGGAGCGGCCTGGCGAGGCTGCGAACCGCGCTCGCAGCCCAAGACCTGCAAGGTCCCTGAGGCGCTCGAACACCTCAGCTCAGCGCATCACGCAACGCGCTCCCCGCGCGGAGCAGATCACCGTCCATCGCGTCGGCGAGCGCCATGAGCGCGGCCTCGACATGCGCGGGCGAGAACCCGTGCGCGGCGCCAGTGTGGAGCAGCCAGTCGACCTGCTCGTCGATCAGATCGGACTCGCCGAGGAGGAGGGCACCTTCGACAATTTGCACCACACGGTGGAGCTCCTCAGCCAACGCCACCCCTGCCGTCGCGCCGTTCGCGCTCGCTTCGATCGCTGTCGCGACCAGCGCATGGCTCCGGCGGGCGAGCGCGACGTGCTCGGGGATCGGGACAGGAGCGACGACGAGGCGATCGGGGTGCGAGAGCTCCCAGGCCCGCAGGATCTCCACCGCGTCGCGAGGAGCGCGTGCGAGCGCGTCGAGACCGAGCCGAGCTGCGCGCACCTCGGTGGAGAGAGCGCGGCCGCCACCGATGACGGGTACGCCGACCTCGTGCGCCGCGGCGACTGAGCGTGCTGCCCCGGCCAGAGCCGTTCCGATCGAGCAGCTGAGGGCGAGCGCGAGTGGTTGCTGCAGGTCGAGGAAGTCGGCGAGATCGTCGGCGGGGACCGACGCGCCGAGGAACAGCACCCGGAACCCCTCGAGCGCGAGCGCGCTCGCCACCACCCGACCACCGAGCGCGTGCGAGTCGTGCTCGGCGGTCGCGACCACCACCGACGAGCCACTCGGGACCTCGGCAGTCGCGCCGAGCCTGACCAGGAGGTCATCGACCGCCGCGCTGGCCGCATGCTCGTAGGCAACGCCCAGCTCGCCCGCCGCCCACCGGCGGCCCAACTCCCGCTGCACCGGGCTGAGCACGTCGACCACGATGTCATCGAAGGGCACGCCCTGCGCCAGCAGCTCGGTTGCCAGCCGGTACGCGAGCGTGACGTCGCCGTTGACGAGGGCGGCCAACATCGCAAGGCGCTCGTCGCCCGTCGCGGGTCGATCGGGGTCCGAACTCATCGCACTCGCCTCCCGAGTCCTTCGCGGTCGAGCCTAGGCTTCGTACGAGGCAGCATGCCGCGTCTCACACAGTGTCCGGTGCGCCAGCGCGAACGGATGACGACCTGTTGGCGCTCAGCGCGAGCCTGCCGGTGACGTTTCGGTGACCACTCCGTCGAGGATCGAGAGGGTGCGGTCGGTGAAGCGCACCATTCGGGTGTCGTGGGTCACCATGATCCCGGACTTGTCCCGCTTCTTGATCTCGTCGGCCAGCAGCTCGACGACCTGGGTCCCGAGTTGGGTGTCGAGGCTGGCGGTCGGCTCGTCGACGAGAATGAGTGCCGGGTCGGTGACCAGCGCACGTCCGATCGCGACCCGCTGGCGCTCGCCCCCGGAGAGCTGCTCGGGCAGGTTGCCGCGGCGCTCGGTGAGTCCGAGCTCGTCGAGCAGCAGGTCGGCCCGCCGCTCGATCGTGGCGCGGTCGAGCCTGGCGATGGAGGACATGATCGTCAGGTTCTCCTTGGCAGTCAGGAACGGCACGAGGTTGTACGACTGGAACACGAAGCCGATGGCCCTGGCGCGAAAGGCGGTCTGGTCCCGGCGGCCGAGCTTCGTGATGTCCCGGTCGCCGATGACCACGGTGCCGGTCGTGGGACTGAGAAGCGCGCCGATGATGGTCAGGAGCGTCGTCTTGCCCGACCCGGAGGGGCCGACCAGCGCCAGGAACTCGCCGTCGTCGAGCACGAACGTGGCGTGCTTGAGCGCTTCGACGGCGGTATGGCCGCTGCCGTAGGTCTTCGACACGTCGTTGACGTGCAGCGCAGGCATGCTCAGCCGCCTCCAAGCGCCGATGCCGGGTCGATCCGGGTCACCCGACGGAACGAGAACGCGGCGCCCAGCGCGGCGGTGGCGAGGGTGGCGATGGTGATCGTGACCGTGGTCGCGGCGCGGAACGTGACCGGCACGGACGATGGCAGCACCACCGCCAGCAGGCGAGACAGGAGGATGCCGATGGCGAGCCCAATCAGGCTGATGAGGAGCGACTGCATCAGGATGCCGGTGGCCAGGTATCGGCTGGACGCGCCGACGGCCTTCAGGATGGCCAGCTGAGTCCGCTTCTCGAGGGTGATGAGCGCGAAGAACAGGGCGATGACGATGGCCGCGACAACGAACGTCGTGTAGATGATCTGATCGAAGGTCGACCGCTGCTGCTTGACCCCGGGGAGCGAGAGCACGGCGGTGGCCCGGTCGATCGTCTCGGTCTGGCCGCCGAGTGCCGACTCGATGGCGGTGGCCGTCTCCGCGTCCGAAGCACCCTCGGCGAGCTTGACGGCGAACGCCTGCACGTCGTCCTCCCGTCCGACGAACTCGGGTCTCGCCTCGTTCCGAACGGTGCGCCAGGTGTCGACCGTGGTCCACAGCGTCGGTTGGAGCTCATAGCGGGAGTCGGAGGTGAAGCCGACGACGGTGACCGGTTCGGAGCTACCCGAGAACGTGATCGCGTCGCCGATCTTGACGCCCTTGTCCTTGAGCGACACGTCGCCCGCTGCGGCGAACGGTTCGTCCGAGCCGGGCAGGCGCCCCTCCGTGGCGCGGGACGGCCCGCCTGGCTTTCCCGGCTCGTAGCCGATGAGAGCGATGTCGAGCGTGCCGTTCGGACCCTGCCCGGTTCCCTGGAGCGTGCCGACCTGACCGACTTCGGCTACCCCTGGCACGGATGCGACCGTGGCCGCATCGGACGCGGAGAGGGTGGAGCGCGCCAGCTGGCGGCGTCCGTCCTTGGAGAACACGTACAGATCGGCGCCGCTCGTGCGCACTGCACCGGTGGCCCCGTAGTAGAGCCCGTCAGCGAGGGCGTTGAGCACCAGCACCAGGAACACGATCAGCACCAACGCGGCGATGATCGCCCCGAAGCGGCCGCGGTTGCGGCGCATCTCGGCGAGGGCGAGCCTCATCGAACGCCCGCCGCCTCGACCGGGTCCACCCGCGCGATCCGCCGGACCGAGACGAGCGAGGCAACCAGCGAGAAAGTCAGCACGGCGAGCGTCGCGGTCCCGACCAATCGGGCGTCGACCCGCAGGGGAAACGCCGAGGACGAGTTGAAGGCCGCCACCCCGAGCAGGGCCGTAGCGATGATGACGCCGAGCAGGACCATGACGACGACCTGCACGACGAGCGACGCAGCCAGGTAGCCAGTCGTGGCACCGACGGCCCGCAGCGCCGTGAACACCCGGAGCTTCTGCACGGTGAGGATCATGAAGAAGAACCCGGTGACCACGACCACGATGACGAACGTGATCCCGACGATCAGGTTGAAGCTCTGCGACACCGAGCTCGCCCCGGGGATCGACGCGACCGCAGTGTCCCGGGACAGCGCCTCGACGCCTGCGACGGCGGCGTTGATCGACTCGGCGACTGTCCCGACCGAAGTACCAGTCGCCGCGTCAACCCCAACGAGGTTGTCGGGCACGTACGGAGCGTTGGGATTCGATGCCTGGACGATGTCGCGATAGGTGTCGATCGGCGTGTACGCCGTTGGGCCGACGTTGAACCGGGAGTCGGTCGTGTAGCCGACGATCTTAAGTGTCTTGCCCGTCGGCTGGACCGTGATCGTGTTGCCGATCTTGAAACCGTTCGGCTCGTCAGCCTTGTCGACGAGGGCCTCACCGGGCTTGGGCACCATGTCGCCCGAGACCCGCGCCGGGCCGCCGGGCAGTCCCGGCTGCCAGCCGAAGAGGCTGAGGTCGGTGAGGCCCTTGCCGACGTCGACCGTCAGGGTGGTGTTCCCGATCGGCCCGGCGGCGAGGACACCCGGCACGGCCCGCACTCGCTCCACCGTCCCCGGCGGAAGGCGACTCGCCTGCAGGTTGCGCCGCGCGCGTCCGAGTTGTAGACGAGCACCTCGGCGGAGTTGTGCTTGACCGCTCCCGTGAAGAAGCCGAGCAGGGTGGTTGACAACGTGCTGACGAACAGCAGCAAGAAGACCAGCAGCGCCAGCGCACCGCCGAGGAGAGCGAACTTCAGCTTCGCCCGCTGCAGGTCTCGCAGGCCGAGCCTCATGGCTCGGCAAGCCCTCCGAGGTCGTTGGCGGACATCGTGTCATCCTCGCAGGACGCGTGCGCCAACCGAAGTCGACGCAGGGCTACGAGCGCCTGGACGAGCGTCGCCGACGACCGGATGCATTGTCGGCGCTTCGGCGACGGGACACTTCGCGAGAATCACCTCGTTGGTCCATCGTTGTGAACCCATGACACAAGGCGCTGCCAGCTCGCTGGACGCCGCGTCTCACGGAGTCTGAGCGTCCCACCGGCGTGCCCGATCGTCTCGGGCGCTGGACCTCGGCCTGTCGGTACCCGAGGGCGACGGAGGCCCGGCCAGCGAATGGCCGGACCTCCGTGTTGTGGGCCGATGGTGGGGGACAAGGTGAGGTCGTCAGAACGGCCGGACAGGAAGCACCTGCACTGCGACAGTGAAGGACCCGCCGCTCAGGCTGCCGATGGCGTAGACGATCGTGTTGGTACCGGGGTCGAGGGTTACCGGCGCGTCGTCCAAGACGGCGGTCGAGGTGCCGGCGGCCCGCACGTCCACCAGGTAGGTATCGGCGGGGACGTCGGCCTTGGCTTGGCGGGGGTTCGTGAGGCCCGGGACGAGGGTGGTGGTGTTGTTCACCACGATGTCCACGGCCGGCGCTTCCGCGGTGTGGCGGACCGTGAGCCGGGCCGTGCCGGCGGTCAGCGGCGACTGGTCGTTGGCGTAGACGGTGAGCTTGGGGCTGCCGCTGGCGGTGAGGTGGGCGACGACGGTCTTGCTCTGGTTCTTGCGCAGGTAGAACGAGCGGGTGAGCAGCGGAGCACTGTTGGCCGGGGCGTTGGCGGCCCGGATGGCGACTGTGTTCGTCCCCTTCTCGCCGGGAACCGTCGCGACGGTGGTGAACGAGACGTCCTCGATGGGGGCGCCGCCGTTCACGTAGATGTCGACGAGCAGCTCGGGCACGCCGTGGACCAGCGTGATCGAGGCTAGGCCGGCGCCGTCGTCGTCTGCCGCGGCCTGGCCCACCGTGACCGCGGTGCCGGCTGTGATGGCGAGCGCGGACGCCACGACCAGTCGAGCGAAGAGCTTCTTCATATCGGGTCCCCTTGGGGTTAGGGCGCCGAGAGGCGCGGCACGTGTCTGACTCACCTAGTACGGAGCTCCCCGCCGGCCCGGATGACAGATTCGGGCGGGGGCCAGGCCGAGGCTCTCCGAGAGGGTGTCGAGCGAGCGGCCGAGCCTCACTCGGCGCAGCCACGCCGCTCCCAAGAGAACCAGGTACTCGCCCCGTGATCCGCGCAGAAACGAGTCACGTTCAAGCTCGCCGGATCGATCCGCACGATCGTGTATCGCAAGCTCATCGGCACTTCCTGTCTCGCCATGACCCCGAAGGCTCACCGGGCCACGCCTCACCGACAGGGATGCCCCGCGACATGCGAGAGGGATGTGCTGCAAGAGGACACATCGCCGCAGGCGCGCGCTCGGTCACTGATCGCCAACGGCGCCTCACCGCGGCCGGCGCCGCTCGCTTGCGTCCAGCCACTACCAGCGGTAGCACTGCCGCATGGACCGTCGATCAGCTGGTGGGTTGCTCTTCGCTGCCGGCACGTCCGCTGCGGCCGCCGGGATCGGCTCGCTCGGCTCCCGGCGGGCGCCGCAGGTGTACGCGCGATTGGACAAGCCTGCCTGGGCGCCCCCGGCAGAGTTGTTCGGGCCGGCGTGGACCGCGCTCTACACGGCGATCGGGGTCGCCGGATGGCGGCTGTGGACCCGCCACGGCGGTCGTACGGTCCTCGGCCTACACGTGATCCAGCTTGCGCTCAACGCCGCGTGGCCGTTCACCTTCTTCAACGCCCGCAACCGCACCGCCGCGCTCACTGTCATCGCTGCTCTTGACATCATCGTCGCGGCCGAGATCGCTGCAGCCGCGCGCCACGACCGCCCCTCCGCTGTCCTGCTCGCCCCCTACCTGGCGTGGAGCCTCTACGCCACCGCGCTGACCGCCGCAGTCAACCCCGGCAACGCCGCATGATCGCCGTCAGGTACTTCTGGATCAGTTCGGCAGTGGGATGTGATGGCGGTTACTCACCTGAGCCGCCCGGCCCGCCGTGTGCCGCGAGACGTTCGATGTGGAGCGATCGCTCGACACGTTGACACGTTCGCCGAGACACTCCGGCGCTATGACGAGTCGGCGCCCGGACAGCGTGAGGCGCGCCGAGCGCGAGGTGGAGGCGTTGTCTCCTGTGTTCGCCCGACCGCGAGTTGGATAACCACCGGGCCCGGCCCGACCCGGAGATCCGGAGTTGGGTCGTTGCTTGGCAGGTGACAGGCATATGAGGCGACAGCGCATCGCCTCGTGCCGAAGCGGCCGGGCGGCGCGTCCGGAGGCGGTCGGGTGCGTCGGGTGCTCGCGCTCGCGCGCCTCAACGGTCGAGGTAGGCGACGATGCGATTGGTGAGTGCGGTGGCCGATTGGGCGACCGACGACGCCCACTCGGGCGGGATGTCGGGGAGCGGCTCCAATGTCGGGTAGAGCTCGGGCGCGTGCTGCCGGGCGAGGTGGAGGCCGAGCGACGCCGCGAGATGCACGACTTTGGGCTCGACGCTCCAGGTCGCCTCGAAATGCCGTTCTCCTGGCGCCTCGGCTGGACGACGTGGTCGTTCCCATCCGGTCAGGCAGGCGCCGAACTCTGGGGCGGCACAGATGACAGCCCATTCCCGTCGCAACGGCGACGCTCGGGGCAGGGCTACCTCATCGGGGCCCTCGTCGGGACGCCGGCTCGCGGTGAAGTCCGCGAACACGAGGGCGAATCGTGCCGTGCGCGCCAAATCCAGCCATCTCGTCTGCGCGCGCCGATACACGGCCTCGCGCTGGAACGCCGCCACGAGCGCCGGCCGCTGTCCCTGGGCCCGGCTCTCATCCTCGATGGCGTGGGATACGGCGAGCATCGCGCGCCACGACAGCGCGTGGACGGGGAGGTCGGGCCGCAGCCGGCGAAGGCCGGCGAAGATGGACAGATCGCCCTCGGCTGACTCCCCCTCCAGGACCGTTCGTATCGCGGCCGGCAGAGACTGCCCAGCCGCGCCCGCTCGGCGAGGACTCGCAGGATGCGCTCGACGTCTTGATCGTCGTACCGGCGGTGTCCACCGGCGAGACGCGCCGGCTGCGGGAACCCGAACCGCTCCTCCCACGAGCGCAACGTTGCCACGCTGACGCCCGTGCGCGCCGAGACCGCACTGATGGATGCCCCTGCCGAAATATTCTGCACAGTGTGGAGAATACCTCAGAGGCATGTAGAGTTTGGTGATCCACTTCCAATCCCGGAACCATGGCAAGGAGCGTGCGCGGTGACGACCAGCGTGGCATTGACCCGCCCGACGATGCGCCGGGAAGCCCTTGACCACGTCGTGCTCGTCGACGACCGGGGCCGACCGACCGGCACGCTCCCCAAGGCCGAGGCGCACCACGGGGCCACCCTGCTCCACTTGGCGTTCTCCTGCTATGTCGTCCGATCCGACGGCGCGCTGCTGTTGACGCGCCGAGCTCACGGCAAGCGAACCTGGCCGGGAGCGTGGACGAACGCTTGCTGTGGCCATCCTCAGGTCGGAGAGACGTTGCGGGAGGCGGTCACCCGCCGCCTCGACGAGGAGCTGGGACTCGCGCCACGCCGGCTCGGTGTGGCCATCGCCGACTTCATGTACCAGGCGGCGATGGTCGACGGGACGACCGAGCACGAGCTGTGTCCCGTCCTGATCGCGTCGGTCGATCGTGAGCCCGACGTCGATCCGGCGGAGGTGGACGATACCGAGTGGATCTCCTGGGAGTCCCTCGTCGAGCGCGTCCGGGCTGTGCCGGACAGTCTGAGCCCATGGTGTGTCGAGCAAGTCCGGCAGCTCGCCAGGTCCGGGTTCTCACCTGTCGAATGGTTGTCCGGCCCCCCTTCGGCCGCGGTCCTGGTCGGTCTCGACAACCCGATCGAGCTGGGGGCGTCTCCGTCGACGGGAATCGGCGCCAACCGGCTCGACGGGGGCTACAGGCACGACGTCTCGATCGGCCCGGACCCCTGCGCGATGGTCGCCCGCCGAGTGGGAAGAATCCTCGACGAGTTCGTCTCCGGCAAGGTGCGCGAGCTGGTGTCGGTCGATCCGCGTCTCGCGCTGCTGGCCGGGGAGATCGGCTCGCTGCTCGGCGCAGGAGGTAAGCGACTGCGCCCCGCATTTGCGTACTGGGGCCACCGGGCGACCGGTAGCGCCCATGACGAAGCGGTGTTCGGGCCGGCGGCGGCGATCGAGTTGCTGCACACGTTCGCGCTCATCCATGACGACGTGATGGATCGCTCGATGACCCGCCGGGGCCGCCCCAGCGCGTTCGTGGCGATGGCCGACGAACACCGTGAGGCCGGCTTCGTCGGTGACAGCGGCTGGTTCGGGGTCAGCGCGGCGACCCTCGCCGGCGACCTGGCCTTCGTGTGGGCCGACGAGCTCTTCGAGTCGCGCCCGTTGGAGCAGGCCGCCCTCGATCGCGCCCGGCGTGTGTTCGCGACCCTGCGCTCGGAAGTGATCGCCGGGCAGTACCTCGACCTCACGTTGGCCGGTGACGTGCGAGCCGTGGAAGAGGGCGCCAGTCGCGTGGCCTTACTGAAGTCGGCTCGCTACACGGTGACTCGCCCGCTGCTTCTGGGTGCCGCGCTCGCCCCTGAACCGCTGGCTGCCCGTGTGGAGCCAGCACTCATGACCTTCGGCGACGCGGTGGGCCTCGCCTTCCAGATGCGCGACGACATCCTCGGAGTGTTCGGCGACCCCCGGCTCACTGGCAAGGGCTGCCTCGATGACCTTCGCGAGGGCAAGCGCACGGTGCTCGCCCTCCGGGCCCTTCGCCTCTCCAAGTCGTCCGATCGTGAGCTGCTCGCCCGTAGCCTCGGGGATCCGCAGCTCGACGAGGACGCCGCGGCGAAGTGCCGCGAGGCGATCGCTCGCAGCGGTGCGCTGGCATCGGTCGAGGCGCGCATCGCCCATCAGCACGAGATCGCGCTGGCCGCGCTCGACGAGATCGATGATCCCGCCCGTTCAGCCCTCGAACGGTTGGCGGCGTCGGCCATCGAACGGCGCGGTTGATCATGTCGGCGCAGCATCACAGTGTCGTCGTCGTCGGAGCGGGACTCGGCGGACTCTCGGCCGCCTGCCACCTGTCCGGAGACGGTCACGACGTCACAGTCATCGAGGCGGCATCCGAACCCGGCGGTCGGGCCGGCACTCTCCACCGCGACGGTTACCGCTTCGACACCGGGCCGACCGTGCTCACGATGCCGCACCTCATCGAGCGCTGCTTCCGCGCCGTCGGGGCGTCGATGGCGGATGTCCTCAGGCTCCGACCCGTCGACCCAATGTACCGCGCCTGTTTCGCCGATGGCAGCGAGCTCCGGGTTCGCCACGGAAGGGACGCCATGACCGACGAGATACGCGCGGAGTGCGGTCCGGCCGAGGCGAACAAGTTCGGCGCGTTCTGCGACTGGCTCACGCGGCTCCACGACCTCGAGATGCCCGGCTTCATCGAACGCAACTTCGATTCGCCTCTCGATCTGGTCCGGCCGTTGCGGCCCGCCCTCGAGCTCGTTCGGCTCGGCGGCTTCCGGAAGCTGGCCCGTACCGTCGCCCGCCACTTCTCCGACGAACGGCTGCAACGCATCTTCAGCTTCCAGGCGATGTACGCCGGCCTGGCGCCCTACGAGGCGCTCGCCATCTACGCCATCATCACCTACATGGACACCGTCAACGGTGTCTTCGTACCGGAAGGTGGCATGCACGCCCTCCCCGTGGCGCTGGCGAGCGCGGCCGAGGGCTCGGGGGTCAAGTTCCGCTATGACACCAGGGTCGAGCGGATCCTCCTCCGTCACGGCACCACGGGAGACATGCAGGGGGTGCGCCTCGAAGGCGGCGAGATCGTCCCAGCCACCGCGGTCGTGGCGAATCCCGATCTCCCCGTCGCCTATCGCACGCTGCTGCCCGGCCTCATCGCCCCGCGCGCCGCCCGCCGGGGCACCTACTCGCCGTCGGCCGTCGTCTGGCACGTCGGCGTGCGGGGCGCCCTGCCTGACGGCGTCGAGCACCACAACATCCACTTCGGGCAGGCATGGGATGGGGCGTTCCGGGCGCTCCTTCGCGAGGGCACCCGCATGCCCGACCCCTCGCTGCTCGTGAGCGTTCCGAGCCTGCACGAGCGATCGATGGCACCGGCGGACCGTCATGTGCTCTACGTGCTCGAACCGGTCCCCAACCTCGACGGCAAGATCGACTGGACCACCGAGCGACGGCGCGTCCGGGCAGACCTCGTAGCCGCCCTCGATCGTCTCGGCTACCCGACGGCCATCGAGGTCGAGGAGTTGGTCGACCCGCTCGACTGGGCGGCGCGCGGCATGGAGCGGGGCACGCCGTTCGCTCTCTCCCATCGCTTCCGCCAGACGGGACCGTTCCGTCCCGGCAACCTCGAACGCCGCGCGCCCGGGCTCGTCTTCACCGGTTCGGGCACAGTGCCCGGCGTCGGCGTGCCGATGGTGATCGTCTCCGGCGAGCTCGCCGCCGAACGGGTCCGCACCATGGGTGCCCGGTGAGCGCCGTGCCGGTCACCCTCGAAGCGTCGTACGCCCGCTGCCGGCAGCTGAACAAGCGCTACGGCACGACCTACTACTGGGCGAGCCTCGTGCTACCGCGCGTCAAGCGTCATCACGTGTGGGCCGTCTACGCGTTCTGCCGGTATGCCGACGACATCGTCGACGACCTCGGCCCCGCGACCGTCGGTGCCCGCCAGGCTGCGCTCACCGCCCTCGGAGACCGGCTCCTCGCGGACCTCGAGACCGGCCGGTCGGATGACCCGATCCTGAAGGCACTGGTCCACACCGCCCGCGCCTTCAACCACGATCCCGAATGCTTCCGGCGGTTCCTGCGGGCAATGGCGATGGATCTCACGGTGACGACGTACGCGACCTACGACGATCTCCTCGGCTACATGGATGGCTCCGCGGCCGTCATCGGCGAGATGATGCTCCCCATCCTCGAGCCGCTCGCCGCCGACGCGTTCCCGCACGCGCGTGACCTCGGGTTGGCGTTCCAGCTCACCAACTTCCTGCGTGACGTGGCGGAGGACCTCGATCGCGGGCGGGTGTACCTTCCCGCGGCCGATCTCGAGCGGTTCGGCGCCGACCCGCACCGCCGGGTCGTGGACGAGCCGTGGCGAGAGGTCATGCGGTTCGAGATCAGTCGCTGCCGCGACTTGTACCGATCGGCCGATGAGGGAATCGCGCTGCTCCCGCCGACTTCGGCTCGCTGCATCACGACCGCCCGACGCCTCTATGCCGGGATCCTCGACGAGATCGAGGATGCCGACTACGACGTCTTCCAGGCCCGGGCCTCGGTGCCGACATGGCGGAAGATGGCCGCGGCGGCCCGTATGGCCATCCCGAGCCGGTGAGCGCAACGTTCGCTCTCGTGCTGATCGGTCTGGCCGCCGGCACCTGGCTCATGTGGCGCATCCCCACGCCGTCGCCCGGGGCCGAGCCCGCCGAGGTCGCGCGAGCGTCGGTCATCATTCCGGCCCGCAACGAGGAGGCGTCGTTGGCGCGATTGCTCGACTCACTCGACGCGCAACCACGCCCGCCCAAGGAAATCATCGTCGTCGACGACGGGTCGGAGGACGCCACGGCGACGCTGGCTGCTCGAGCGGGGGTCACAGTCGTCGCCGCGCCGCCGCGACCGGCGGGCTGGGTCGGTAAGCCCTGGGCTTGTCACATCGGGGCCGGAGCGGCGACGGGCGACACGCTGGTGTTCCTCGACGCCGACACGGTCCTCGGCTTTGACGGGCTCGAACGAGTGGTCGGCGCTCATGGTGCGTTCGCGTCCGACGGTCTGTTGTCGGTGCAGCCGTTCCACCGCACCGTCCGGACCTACGAGCAGCTATCGGCGTTCTGCAACGTCGTGTCGATGATGGCGACGGGTGCGTTCCGGCCCGGGGACGAGCGCGACCACAACGTCGCGTACGGTCCCTGTCTCGTCACCTCCGCCGTGGCGTACCGGCGCGCGGGGGGCCACGCCGCAGTGGCCGGAGAGGTCGTGGAGGACGTGCAACTCGCTCGCGCCCACCGCAGGGTTGGGCAAGCTGTCCATTGCCTCGCCGGCGGCGACGCCATCTCATTCCGCATGTACCCGTCCGGTCTCGGTCAGCTCATCGAGGGTTGGACCAAGGACCTGGCGAGCGGTGCGGGCCTCGTGTCGCCCCTCCCGATGCTCGGAGCGGTGGCCTGGGTCGCGGCGTGCGCGACCGTGGGCGCAGAAGGAGTCGTGGCTGCCGTGCACGCGGGTGAGTCTTCGTTCTGGCCGCTGATCGGTTGGCTGCTCGTGGCCGGGCAACTCACGTGGCTCCTTCGCCGCCTCGGCTCGTTCCGGTGGTGGACAGCGGTTGCCTTCCCGATCCCGCTGGCGGCGTTCCTCGCGATCTTCCTGCGGTCGTGCGTTCATCGATCGATCCGCCGGAGCGTGCGATGGCGGGGCCGCACGATCGACCTCGGCGGGGCGGCCCGGTGACGGTGCCTGCCGTCGAGCTCAGAGCACCCGTCGCCGCGATGGCCAACGTCGCGTTCTGGGCGCTGGCCCACTCCCTGAGCGGTTACGTCGCCTACCGGCTGCCGGCGTCTCTGCTCGAACACGACGGGCCGCTCCTGCGGCTGAAGCGTTTCGAACGGGGTGGCCGTCTCTACGAGGGAACACTGCGGATCCGCCGCTGGAAGGATCGGCTGCCCGAGGCCGGTGCGCTCTTCCCGGGTGGGCTCAGCAAGCGCAGTCTCCCCTGCCACCGTGACGGTGGGGTCGAGCGCTTCGTCATCGAGACGCGCCGAGCCGAACTCGCCCACTGGATGAGCCTCGCGCCGCTCCCGCTGTGCGCCCTCTGGAACCCGCCGATCGGGCTGGGCCTGATGACCGTCTACGGGTTCGTGGCCAATGCGCCGTTCATCCTCGTGCAGCGCTACAGCCGAGGGCGCGCTCAGCGGGTGATCGACCGGCGCGTGGAGCGCTCCAACGGATCGCGCTCCGACGCCGTCGACCGCGGTGTGGAACGCACCCACGGTAGAAGCATCCCGTAGGGCTCCCCACCGGTCCGGTGGTGATCACGGTGCGCGGCACGAAGCCACTCGAGATACGCGTTGGCGCGCACCGGCGAGGGCAGACGGCGGTGGACGTAGATCTCGTGAACGAAGAAGTAGCACGCGCCGTACGCGGTCACGCCGATCGCGACCCACCGCAGCCACGGTATGAACAAGGCCGACGCGAAGAGCAGGACGCCGACCCCGGAGAAGCAAACCGGGAACAGATCGTTGCGCTCGAAAATGCCCTTCGGCGGGGCGTGATGACTTCTGTGCCAGGCCCCGGCGAAACCATGCATCACCCAGCGGTGGGTCGCGTAGCTAAGGATCTCCATTAGGGCGAATGACGCAGCGACGACGACCGCGGCAATCATTCGGCCGCCACCGATGCGACCGGGTCGCGTCCGCTGCGGACGGCGGAACGGGGCCGCAGTCGTTCCCATACGACGATGACCGCGGTCAGCAGGGCGAAAGCGTAGGCGTACTCCTCGAGGGGGATGTCCCAGATCGGGCGAATACCGCTCGTGTCGGAGGCACGGTACAGGACGATCGGTGCCGAGCGCTTCGTCAACCAGCCATCCACCGGGATCATGAAGCCGAAGCAAATCGCCATCGTGATCCAGTACGAGATATCGCGGAAGATACCCGTCCGAGCGATTCGCAGTTCCAAGACGATCACGGCCACAGCCGCCGTGACCGCCAGCACGGGGTAGATCGGCATCACCGGCGGATTCGTGCGGGGCCGAGGATCGTGCGGACCGCCTCGAGGGTCAGCAGCGCGCAGATCGGGATCACCGTGAAGAACGCCAATTCCTCGACAGCCATCCCTCCCGGAAGCCTCCAACCCACTGTGTACTGCGTGCTGAAGTTCCACATGCCCGTGGCGGTGGCCCCGAGATCCCACGCCACGAAGAGCACGAGCGCAGGGGAGAACGACAACGCGAGCCGGCGAGGACTTCGCCACACCCGAACACGCAGCACGAACTCCAAGGGCAAGGTGATCACGACGCACGCGCCCATCAGAAGCAGGTACTGGTAACGATCCACCGGTTCAATCTACCGACACCCTCACACCGGCACACGGCGCACACCGGGTTGCTACACCGCAGCCGTGCGAGTCGGCATATCTGCGTTGTTGCGGTGGCTCTAACGGCGCACCCGACGCGAATCCGAGCTGCTCTACCGATGTCGGCAGCATGGAGCGCCGACGGGGGGAGCAGACCGATCTGCAGCTCCGACACGGCGACGAACGAGGGCGTTCGGTTCGCAAACGTCAGATGGCGGATGGGGGAGCTCCGATCTCAGGAAACGGTCTGGAGCTCGGGCGGATTGCTTCCGTTCTTGGCCCGCCAGGCCGCCGCTGCCCCGCGTTGCGCGACCAGCCGAGCGCCTGCCCTCGCCACGCCAGACGCGGCCGCCCACCCGAGCGCCTCGCTCCACGTCGTTGAGCGGGACGCCGGCTTGATCGGAGGATCGCTTCCCTTCCCGCCTTTCCAGGCGCCCCGCAGCAGCTACGGGTCACGATCGCCGCGAGGCTGCCGGCCACGAGAGCCAACGCGTTCCATGCCATGTCTTATCTCTTCACGTCCGTTCGGTCGGTCGCATCGCGTTGCGGCGCCGCCGAGGTGCCGGTGCCCCGTGTGTCGCCCGGCCAAACGGAGGCGCGCCGGCTGCGAGCGCGTTGGCGCGAAGAGACGCGTGCGCACGCAACAGAGGTGTGAGTTGTGACGCCTACGGGTAAAGCACGGCCGGTGCGGGTTCTCGTGACGGGCGCAAGCGGGTTTGTGGGTCGTCACGTGGCCGGGCGCCTCGCTGAGATGGGCCACGAGGTGTCAGCCATGACCCGCCACCCCGGCCGCTATCTCGGACCAGGCGTGCCCGTTGGCGGCGACGTCACCGATCCGTCCAGCTTGTCGCGCGCTCTCGATGGCCAGGATGCTGCCTACTACCTGGTCCATTCCCTTGATCGCTCGGATTTCGTCGAACGCGATCGCCAGGGTGCTGTGGTGTTCGCGAGGGCAGCGACGGCGGCCAGCGTCGGCCAGGTGATCTACCTGGGCGGCCTCGGCGCGAACAATGACGATCTCTCCGCCCATCTGCGCAGCCGTCGTGAGGTCGAGTCGGTTCTGAGCGAGGGAGTGCCCACCACGATCCTGCGAGCCGCGATCGTCGTCGGTGACGGTTCGATCAGCTGGGAGATCGTTTGTCAGCTGGTCGAGCGGCTGCCGGTGATGGTCGCGCCTCGCTGGGTCGAAACTCGGGTCTGTCCCGTCGCGCTGTCGGATGCCGTCTTCTACTTGACCGCGGTGCTCGGCATGGACGAGGCCGTGGGGGACCGGTTCGACATCGGCGTGCAGGTGCCGCTGACCTACCGTGGGATGATGCGCCAGGTGGCACAGCTGACCGGACGCCACCGCGTCATCCTCCCGGTCCCGGTGTTGTCGCCTGGGCTGTCGTCGCATTGGCTGCGCCTGATCACCGATGTCGACCTGGCGACGGCCAGGACGCTCGTCGACTCCATGGTGAACGACGTCGTGGTCAGTGACCGACGGATCCAGACGCTGACCGGCCACGTTCCGATGTCCTTCCGGGAGGCTGCTGCCTCCGCCCTCGCCGATCGGGTTCGGCGCCTGGGGTCGCCGCAGCCTGACGATGGGCCTGGCTGACCTGTTGGTGCCCGCCCGAACCGACGACGAGCACCTCGGGCTCCCGAGCCGAGCCGCCCGTCACCGTCAGGTGGTACTGGGGGCCTCGCCTTTGGCGCCGCGCTCCTGGCGGCGACGTTCGCGTTGCCACAGAACTCGCCGGGGTTCTACCTGTGCGGGTTTGCCACCGCTGCGGTCTGGATGGCCGCGGGTGTGCTGGCTGGTCCCTTGCGGGCGGGCTGGCGTGCAGGCGAGCCCGGCTGCCCCCGCGCCGTCATCGGGCCCATCGTCGCTGGGGTAGTGGCCTTCGCCGCGTTCGCTGTCGCCACGGTGACGGCGCGGCATCTCCCCGTGCTGTCTGGCGCGGTTGATGTGATCCTCGCTTGGAACCGGAATCGCGGGTGGACAGGATGTCTCAGTGAGCCTCACCGGGTATCTCGCATCTTTCGACCTCGAACATGAGCTGCGCGACGAGATGGCGGCGGCCGGGCTGCGCGCCTCGCACGGTCCTCACGGGCGATTGGTGGTCAGCGCGGACGAACCGATGCAGTCGGTGTGGGCGGCAAACGTGTGGCGCAACGTCGAGCAGATCCCGATCAGGTCGATCGGTCACGCCGCCAAGGAGCTACGTGATCGTCAACGCAACTGGGCGTTGTACGGGCCGCTCCACGGTGGGCGAGCGAAGCTGATCGCCGCGAGGCTACCGTCGGTGTCGGCCAAGCCGGTGCCGATCGGTGGGGCCGTTCCGGACGCGCCGCTCGGTTCGTGGACACTACTCGAACCCGACCTGATGCTTGCTGCCGGCGACTGCTCGAGCCCGTTCCCGAACGGCGAGGCACGGTTGGTCGAGGACCGTCGAGGCCCACCGAGTCGCGGCGTACCTCAAGTTGTACGAGTCGTTCGTGCGGTTGCGTCGCTGGCCGAGGGCGGGCGAGACCTGCCTCGACCTCGGCGCCAGCCCTGGCGGTTGGACATGGTTGCTGGCGCAGACCGCAGCGTCGGTCGTGGCAGTCGACAAGGCGCCCCTGGCCGATCACGTTGGACGCATGAGCAACGTGCGCTGGCAGCAGGGCTCAGCATTCGCCCTCGACCCTCGTCGCGAACCGCCTGTCGATTGGCTGTGCAGCGACATCATCTGTTACCCACCGCGCCTGCTGGGGTTGGTGCAGCGGTGGCTCGACGCCGGCACTGTTCGCAACATCATCTGCACGATCAAGTTCCAAGGCGTCACCGACCAGGGAGTGGTACGCGAGTTCCAGGCCATCCGAGGTGGGCGTGTGCTCCACCTGCACCACAACCGCCACGAGCTGACCTTCATCCGCCTCCAGGAGGCGTGAGGCAACGGTAAGACGATGTCGTCGCTGTCACTGCGCTTCCACCTCGCATACCCGGCGTTCGACGCAGCCAACGTCGCGCTCCTCATGAGTCATCTCGGTGAGCACCGCGCCGCGCGGACAGTCGTGTGCACTCGACTACTCGAACCCGAATGGCTCATCGAGATCGAGGCGATCGCGGCAAGAACCTGACCACTCCGAACGACTGCGAGCCCATCTCCTCGCTGACCTCGACCCAAGTCGGTCACCGCCGGATCCGCGCCACGGTCGCGTAGTCCTCGAGGTCCAGGCGCGCCGGGCAGCGGCGACGCAGGTGCCGTGCTCGAGGGCGCCTCGACCGTTTCGACCACCCGCCAGGCTCGCCTCATTTGCGCCGACCGGACCGCCCCAAACGCGCGCTCCGTTGTCTGTCTGAAGGTGCCCGTAAACGCCGGTTGGTGTGCGCTGACATCGGGCGGTAGCAATCCAGGCGAACGCAGACTGACGTTCAAGGATGAGCACGACCATGCGACCAGGCTCTCGGTGGAGTCTTCGCTGTCGCGCCATGCGCTTCGGGGACCTGGTTTAATCGGCGGGTGGCCCACTCGTACGAGGCGGCTCGGCCGAGTCACTCGCCGAGTCGCGATGCGTCGGTGGTGGTCTCGGACGGGCGCCGAGTCCAGATCGCTGAATGGGGCCCGAGCGACGGCCTCCCGCTGCTGTTTCTTCACGGCACGCCAGGCTCTCGGCTGTTCTGCCCGGACGTAGCGGCGACCGAGGCGGCAGGGATGCGGCATTTGTCGATCGACCGGCCCGGATACGGCCGGTCCGAGCCCTTTCCGGGGCTGCTGACGAACACGACAGTGACCGTCGACATCGTCCAAGTGCTCGATCAGCTCAACCTGGAGCGCGTGGCCGTCGTGGGCTGGTCAGGTGGAGGCCGTTACGCCCTTGCCCTCGGTGCACTCGCCTCGGATCGGGTCACCGCCATCGCTGTCGTCTGCGGGGCACCTGAACCGGCTACCGAACTGGATGATCCACCTGAGGTGATCGCGCTCGCCCGCCAGGTGGCCGGCGATCCCGTCGGCTATCGCGACGCTGTCAGGGACAGATGCCGATGGCTCGCAGACGACCCTCACCGCCTTCTGCGTCTGACCGAACGCTTCGCGCCCGAGGTCCTCGCCGCTTCAGGCATGCGGGAGGCGTTCGTAGCGTGGATGGACGAGGCTGCCGTCGGGAGTATCGACGGCTACGTCGACGATTGGATCTCTGACGACGTCGGCTGGGGCTTCACGCTCGACCAGGTCGTCGTGCCGGTCCACAGTTGGTACGGAGAACTCGACCGCATCGTTGGTCGACATCATGCCCAGCTCCACGCCGAGCTCATTCCCGGCTGCGAGCTTCATGGCTGCCCGCAGTGTGGACACTTCGTCCCGATTGCCCACTGGCCTGAGATCCTCGACGAGCTCGGTTGACGCACTCGCGGTGACCCGGGCGGACCGGCGCTCACAGTCCGAGCGTCGCAGACACTCTGCATTTGGGGTTCTGGCGCGGCAGCTGCCGGCGCATCCGCTCCGCACAAGCACCGTCCCCAACCGCCGGCTGAGGGTCGGGGTGTTCGCTGTTCTCCCAAGATGAAGGAGGACAGCAATGACTCTGCAAGCAACGGAGACTGCGATCGTGCTTCTGGGTCCAGATGTTCCGGTCGCTGAGGCCCAGCTGGCGATCGTGGCGTTCCTTGCGCGCTACAGCGGCCGCACCCTCGAGGCGTATCGGCACGACCTGCGCATGTACTTCCAATGGGCGCTCGACAACGACCTCGCCGTGCTTGTCGCCACCCGGGCCCACGTCGAGCTCTACCGCTGCTCGATGGAGGAGCGGGCCGTTGCCGCCTCGACGATCGACCGTCGCCTGTCGACGGTCTGCGGCTTCTACCGGTTCGCTCACATCGACGGGCGCATCGGCTCCAACCCTGCTCAGTACGTCCGGCGCCCGAGGGTCCAACCGAATGAGGGCCATGGCATGGACCGGGGTGAGCTCGGCACCTTCCTGTTCACCGCCGAACGCTTCGACCGCGCCCACGCCGCACTTTCTGTCCTGCTCGGCCTAAACGGCCTGCGGGTCTCCGAAGCGTGTGCAACCAACATCGAGGACCTCGGCTTCCACCGCGGCCACCGCACCCTGCAGATCGTTGGCAAAGGCAACAAGCCCGCCACCATCCCGCTCGTCCCACGGACCGCTCGCACGATCGACCTCGCCATCGGAGAGCGCCACGAAGGCCCCATCCTCCGCCGTCGCGATGGTCAGCGCCTGGACCGGCGCACTGCGCACCGGTGGATCCGCGCCATCGGCAAACGAGCTGCGCTCGGTGCCGTGCATCCGCACATGTTGCGCGCCGGGTTCATCATGGCCGCCCTCGATGCCGGCGTGCCCTTACGCGACGTCCAGATCGCGGCCCGTCACGCCGATCCTCGCACGACCACCATCTACGACCGTCGACGTGAGAACTTCGACCGTCACGCCGCCTACGTCGTCGTCGCATTCGTCGCCGGAGGCTGACCCTCCCCCGGCGGCACATTGGAGACGCGACTCGACCATCGATCGGCGCGGATTATGGGACGTCGCCTCCCTTGTCGAAACGCGCCCGGAGCCGTCGATCTGTCGACTTCACGCAGTTCGTCCTCGCTGATGCTGTCCGCCGTCGTTTGAGCGCCGCTGTTCGGTTTACTCGGCTTGTCATGGCGTCCAGATCCCCTCGGGAGCTTCGGCCGAGCCGCATGGCGTGGATGATGGCGGTGCCGTCGTCATCGACCACCACGCCGACCTCCAAAGGGGCGTCCGGACGCGTCGGGACCGTGAACATCGTGGCGGCGAGGTCGTGGGTTCGGTAGGCGCGCCAGTCGCGCGGTTCTCGAGGAAAGTCGGTCGATCGGCCGCGGCTTGGGGCGACCTCGGTCACCAGCAGCCGCCCACGATGACTCGCAAGATGGTGTGGGTGGTGGCCGGCTTCGGGCCGCGTTGTCGGGTTGGCGATACCGGCGTTCCGCGGCTCCATTCCCGAAGCCGACGAGGCGGCGACTGGCAGTTCTTCGAGTCGCTCGCCGGCGTCGAGTTCCACACGGTGCGATCCGCGCGTGGCTCTGGAGTACGACGACGTGGTCGTGGCCCTCATCGACGTGTCGTCTATGGTCGATGACACCGGGTCGTGATCTCGAAGACGAGGTCGACATGTTGATCGTCGGCGCCGATCGCAAGTATTCGAGGTTCTCTCACGAACTCGACACCCATCAACCCTGGGTGCCTTTGGGAGGCGTCAAATAGGCGCCATGAGTCGAGTGGACCGGCCGCCCGCGGCATAATCGCCGCAACGCGCGACGACCAGGGAGCGGCTGATGGTTCACTGGACTGACTTTGGGCTGAACCACATGCCCCCGTTCTCCGCTCGGCGGAGGAACGAGTTTCCGCCTCCTTTGCAGGCCCTGATCGACGAGCGAGCCGCCGGCGTGACCGAGCCGCTGGCGGGTGTCACGACGGACGGTACGATCCGCAAGGGCCTCTTCACGCTCGAGACCACGGGCGTGAGCCCGGTACCCGTTACGGAGGCCGCAGAGGCCTTTCTCGGGGCGCTCGACGCGGATCGGCGCGGGCGGGCGATGTTTCCCCTCGATGCCGAGGAGCGGCGCACCTGGCTGAACGTCCACCCGAACGTGTTCCGCCACGGAGTGATGCTGGAGGATCTGTCGCCGGACCAGCGCGAGCTCGGCCTGGACCTGCTGCGGGCGACGCTGTCGAACCGGGGATTCGCGCAGGCCCGCGACATCATGCGTCTCAACCAGCTGTTGGCGGACGTGTCCAACAGCCCCGATGAGTTCGGTGAGTGGCCCTATTTCGTGTCGGTCTTCGGCGATCCGGCCAGGGGCGATCCGTGGGCGTGGCAGGTCGACGGCCACCACCTCTGCCTGAACTGCACCGTCATCGGCGATCAGGTGGTGCTCACGCCCACGTTCATGGGCTCGGAGCCGTGCCAGGTCTACGAAGGACCCTTCGCCGGAACGATGGTGTTCGCGGCCGAGGAGCGGGCCGGTCTCGATCTGATGCGCTCGCTCGATGGCGCCCAGGCGGCAACCGCGATCCTCCGCCCGTCCATCCACCCCGACGACCTGCCCCCGGAGCTGCAGCACCCCTTCGACGGCCGCATGCGAGCGGGAGCGTTCCAGGACAACGCCAAGATCGGCTACGAGGGCGTTGCCGGGGCGGACCTCAGCCACGCCCAGCGCAAACTGCTGCGGCTGCTCATCGCCAGCTATGTGGGCTGGAGCCGGGAAGGCCACGCCGAGGTGCGAATGCGAGAGGTCGAGGCCCATCTCGACGAGACGTACTTCGCCTGGATGGGCTCCACTGACGCTGAGGGACCGTTCTACTACCGGGTGCAGAGCCCGGTCGTGTTGATCGAGTTCGACCATCACCCCGGCGTGGTGTTCGATAACCGGGTCCCGAGCCGCAATCACATCCACACGGTGGTACGCACGCCCAACGCGGGTGACTACGGCGTCGACCTGCTTCGCCAGCACCACGACCGCTTCGACCACACGAGCGGCCGCCACGTCGCACGGAACTGACAGCCTGGCGCCCGAGGAGACGATCTCTCGGAGCGAGGTCGAAGCGATGTCGAATGCCGCCAGGGGCTCGGGTCACGTCAGGCTCGGTTGGTCAGGGCGATCGCGCCCACATCGAGTCCGAGGATGAGCGGGTCGGTGGAGGCGACCAAACAAGTCCGGGCGCGTGAACAGAACATGGACAGCTCTCGCTCCGGATGGGCATCGGTCCCCGCCGTTGCGGCGGCACCTCGACAACGTTTGGACGAAAGCGGCCGAATCGGCGTTACGCGCCCGGCTGTCGCGCACCGAACCGAGTCACATAATGCTCGGCGGATCCGGCCGGTGGATCGCCCCATACCGCCGGGACGGAGCGGCACTCTGAACCAACTACGTGCGCCAGGCGGAACGCGCTCCAGCCTGTCCGACATGATGCAGAGATGGAGCCTGGGCGTCCGAACCGCGCGGTCTACTGGAACGACGGGCGGGTCGTGTTGTACGAAGGTCCACTGTCCGCCAAGTACCGCAATCTGGTCGTGCCCTGCCAGGGCGCTGTTGTCTTCGACTGGCAGCCGCGTCCTCGGGTCACGTGGCACGGCGTCACGTCTGCCTCGAATGGCGCAGTCGCTGTGTTCGACAACTGGCAGTCGCCGGAATCGCTCGAACCCGCGATCGAGTTGCCCTTTGCCATGCCCCTGCCCACACGTCGCCGCGGCGCGTTTCGCCTACGCGAGGCGACCGGCACCGTGTCGGCGACAGGCGTCTGTGACGGGATCGACTTCCATCTACCGAGACCGAACCGGTGCGACACGGTCACATTCAACCTCATCAATGGCCCCGATCTGTTGCCGCTCGGACCTCTCCGTCAGCGTGGACGCGTGTGGTCCGGCCGCTGGCAACTCGACGATGCGGAATGGGCTATCACGGTCGACGCCCGAGCCGACATCAGCAACCGCATCAAGGACCTCAAGCGCACACGGGGTTACGCGTTCACACATGTCGGGACGATGCAGCGCATCGACAGATCGGGGTTCGTCCGATCGGCGGCACGGGACGTCCTTGACGACCTGTTCCTATTCCTGACGTTCGTCCGAGGGGCGACGGTTGGGGTCGCGCTACCGGTGGGCACCCTCGACCGCCAGGTGACCTGGCGGCAATGGTCGTCAGGGCTCAGCTCGCCGTACTCGGGCTTCAGCTGGGCCGACCCACACACGCCCGGAGACCTCGCAGCGTTGTGGCCGACCTTCCGGGCCGCTCGCCAGGACTCCCGCTGGTCGAATGCCTTGCTGCGCGCCGTGCGCCACTACGCGGAAGCGAACCAGGCAATGTCCACCGAGGTCACGCTCACCCTGGCACAAGCGGCGCTCGAGCTGCTCGGTACTGCGGTTTGCGTCGAACGAGACTCAGTGGTCGCCCCTGACAAGTGGGAGTCCGCCAAGGCCGCTTGGCGGATCCGACGGCTGCTTCGCAGCCGTGTTCCGCTCGGCGTCCCTTCGACCTACAAGGCGCTCACGGTCGCGGCCAAGGCTCACGGATGGTCCGACGGTCCAGCAGCGGTCACGGCCTTGCGCAACACCGTTACTCACTGGACCACCGGGAAGCCGGCTGTTGACGCCAAAGTCTGGACTGAGGCATCGCAGCTGAGTGTGTACTACCTCGAGATGGCGCTGCTCTCCGCTCTCGGCTACCGAGCGCGTGCGCTCGACCGCACAGCAAGACCGATCCTGACCGGCGGATCTACAACGGTGCCCTGGGCACTCTCTGACGACGCTGCCAGGCAATCCACACCGCCCAACCACGGTCCACATTGATGTGGCTGATGATGAGATCGCTCCAGTCGGTGCCTCAGATCTCGCTCGCCGCGCCGCCGAGGAAGCGATCCTGGCGCTGCCCCCGAACGCCGGCTCGATGGCACCGCCGAGGACCGCGACAGGCCCGGGCGCTTGCTGCCGCGAGCACGCAGCACGCACTCACTCGGCGATCTGGGCTGTCAAGAGTCCCGCCGGCGCGTTGTCACAGCACGAGCGGCAGCCGGTGGTCGGAGCTGTTGTCCGACGCGGATAGCGGATGGGACGCGAGCCGCAGACGTCTCAGGCACGGCTGTGCCTGACGACGACCGCTGAACGGGGCACGGGGACTTGGTGACGGCTCAGCATTCAAGGATTCGCGGTCTTGCCGGCGGCCGCAGTGCAGGATGGGCCATGGCCAAACAGAGGGCGCGTCGAGGAGACAAACCACTTCTTGCCGCCACTGTGGTCATCCGCGGTGATCTTCTCGACCCGGACGCGCTGGCCGAGTCGGCCCAGCGGAACTTCGATGTCTACGGGTTCTACGGCGTCTCGGTGTTTGCCGAGACGGTCGAGATTCCGTGGACGGAACTCGCGGCGACGAGGTTCATCGCCGTGCCGTGGCTCGTGCTGTTCACCGTGGGCGACCTGCAAGCCGCCGGCCTCGACTTGTTGGACACGGGTGTGGCGCCACACTTCGACGTCGTGCACGCGGACCTCCGTGAGCTGGTGGCTCGTATGCTGGGTACCGCACACCGTGTGGTGCCCAACCCGCACTACGGGACCGGAGGCTGAGCGATGCCGACGATCGATCTGCGAGCCGATCTCAACGCCGAAGACGACGAGGGCCGCTGGTGGAGTTTGCTGCGCGACGCCTCCGATCCCGCCGGGGTCGTGCCCGGAGCCGTCATGGTCGCTGGCACCGAGCGGTTCTGGTCGGTCGTACGCATCGAACAAGTCGACGACGACGGCCAGGTTCACTTCGTCGCCGTCCCGGCCGACGATCCCGCCGCGGCTCGGCTGCTGGCCAGGTCAGCCTGACCTGGTCGGCCTGACCTGACGGCGCCGGAACGAGGAGCGAGCTTCGTGCCACTTTCGTGCCACTTTGGGCGGCTGCGAGCGGTGGGCAACGGTGGCCAGCGGAGTCCCACGGACGGGTCTTGAGCAGGGCAAATGCCCGTCAGGCCTGGTTGGCGGTATCACCTCAGTCACCTTGCCAAGGTGAGGGTCGCGGGTTCGAATCCCGTCGTCCGCTCCAACCGAGATGGCTTGTGAGCAGGGCGTTCACCGACATTCCGTGCGTGGAGCTCGGCTACGGCTCGCTCGGTTGTCCATGGCTCGTCCATGACATGTCCATGGCCGTCCTACCGTTCGCCCATGGGGAGACGGTGATGGGGGGCTGAACGTGGCTGGATCGATGCGCCAACGCGGTCATGACTCGTGGCAGCTGCGGGTGTACCTGGGACTGGACCCCGACACCGGCAAGGGGCGCTGGGCTGCTCGCACGGTCCACGTCAGCCGTCGCTACGCCCAAGCCCAGCTGGCGCTGCTGGTGGACGAAGCACAGGCGGCACGGACCCACGCCGGGACGGTCACCGACCTGCTGCAACGATGGTTCACCGCGGCCTCGCCGACCTGGGCGGCGTCGACGGTCCGCGAGACCCGCAGCCTGATCCGCTGCCATCTCGATCCCCATCTGGGCCACCTGCCCGTCGCCAAGTTGACCACCGCCGACATCGACGACTTCTACGCCCATCTGCTCCGCGCCGGCGGACGCTACGCCCGGCCCCTCGCCCCCGGCACCGTGCACCGGGTGCACGTCGTGTTGCATCGGGCCCTGACCCAAGCGTTGCGGTGGGAGTGGATCTGGCTCAACCCGGCCAGCCACGCGTCGCCGCCGCGGGTGCAGCCCGCCGAGATCCGCCCGCCCAACCCAGTCCAAGTCGGCCGGCTTCTCGCCGTGGTCCGTGACGCCGACCCGAGCTTCTACACCTACTTTCGTCTGGCCGCCACGACCGGGGCTCGACGCAGCCAGTTGCTTGCCTTGCGATGGTCCGACATCGATCTGGCCCATTCGGCCATCGGGTTCTCGCGAGCCCTCGTCGAAGGACCCGCCGGGCCGGTGCTTCAGCCGACCAAGAACCGACGCACCTATCGGGTGGCGCTCGATCAGGAGACACTGGCCACCGTGATCGAGCATGCTCGACGCCGCGCCGACCGGGGCGTCAATGCGGACACCGAGCCGGGGGAAGGCTTCGTGTTCTCCGACGACCCCACCGGACGGCGGCCGTGGCAACCGAACTGGGTCACGAAACGCTTCATCCGCTACCGACAACACGCAGGGCTGGCCCACTTCCGGCTCCACGACCTCCGCCACTTCATGGCCACCACCATGCTCGCTGCCGGTGTCCCCGTCCCCGTCGTGTCCGAACGGCTCTGCCACGCCCGCACCTCAACCACCGTCAACATCTACGCCCACGCCATGCCCGGCGCCGACCGAGACGCCGCCAACCTCCTCGCCGACATCCTCCACACCTAACGCGGGTTCGGCGTTCCAGCCGGCCCTCGGCTGGGCGATATGAGCGGCTCCGCGGTTCGCCTCGGTACTCCGGGGATTCAACAGGTCAGCGGCCGGCTAGTGGGGCGGCAGTCATCGTTCCGCCGGTAATGGTTGTCACGCGACTTTGCGTCGGTGTTCGAGTTCGCGGATGCGGGGATCGTGGTGGTCGCGGTTGCGGCGACGGATGTAGGCCTGGGTTGCCTTGGAGAATTCGGTCCAGTCGCCGTAGTCGCTGCCGTTGATGACGAACTCGACGTAGGCCCAGAAGTGGCATTCGATGCGGTTGAGGTGGCTGGCGTTGGTCGGGGTGGGCAGGAGCCCGACGTTGCTGTTGAGGGCCCACTGGCGGATCTCGCGGGTCCAGTGGGCCGAGAGGTTGTCCATCACGATGTAGACGGTGACCTCGGGCGGGTAGCGGCGTCGGATGTCCTTCAAGAACTCGAGCACGACCTTGGCGGTCACCCGCCGGGCTTCGAGATGTCCCCAGAGCCGGTCGGCGCCCACGTCATAGGCGCCGAGCAACTTCCGGGTGCCGTTGGTGCGGTGATAGGTGGCCCGCTGACGAGCCGGCCGCTTCTTCGGGAACCACCCGTGACCGGCGTGAGGTTTGAGCGATATCGGGCCGCATTCGTCGAAGGAGACAACGACGCCGTCGAGGGTGCCGGCTTCAGCGCCCCGGTAGGCAGCCCGCACCCACGCCTTCTTCTGGTCGTACCACGGATCGTTGCTCCACTTCCAGGTGCGGGTCCGCTGGGCGGTGATCCCCATCGAGTTGAGCAGGCGCCGCAGATGCTCCTTGGAGACGGCGGCCACGATCCGATGACGGATCAGGTAACGGCGCAGCCGTGTCAGCGACCAGCGGGTGCCGGGCTCGCCGAGATCACTGGGACGGGCGAGGGCGATGTCGCGGATCCGTTCCCGGGTCGCCTCATCGATCCTCCTCGGGTGCCCGCCCCCGGTAGGAGGGCGCAGCGAACCCATCCCATCGGCGTTGAACTCGCGGATCACTCGACGGACCTGGTTCTCATCGGTCTGGAGCACTCGGGCGATGTCGGCTGCCGCCACACCCGAGTCCGACGCCAGCAGAATCTGCGCCCGCTGACGCAGGGCGAACACCTTCGACTGGCGCGACATGCGACGAAGCCGAACGGCTTCGTCGCCGGTCAACTCCCTCACGAAGATCGACGGCGGGCGAGCCACACGTACCTCCACGGTCGGCTCCACCCGCACCACCCATCCTGACCGACCACGAATCACACACGTGGGATTACCGGCGTCGAGTTCGGCGCCGCCCCACTAGCGCGCCGAGGAACCACCCGCTGTGCGGCGCCCCGCCCGGAGCACCACCACCCCGACCACGAGCAGCACGACCGCGACGGCCGGGAGTGTTCCCGCGCCTGAGCCCGTCGGTGCCAACCCGGTAGCGACGAACACCGCGAAGCCCGGCCCAGCAACCGGATTCAGCGGACCCTCCGCTGGCTGGACCGTGCAGAACGACTCGATGGCGTTCTCACCGAGCGGCAAACCGGATGGGACCTCGAACGAGAGGGTGAACGTTCCGTCCGGGTGTACGGGAGCGGGCGGGGAATGCCCGGGTGCCTCCGGGTCAAAGAACGGGACCTCGTCGCTCGCGCCCCGGATACGCACCGAAGCAAACTGAGACTGCGGGGGGCATCCACCGCCGGTCACCGTCACCTTCGTACCGAGCGAGCCCTGGGTGGGCGCGACCTGAAGGGGGAGAACGGCAACCTCGAAGGCGGCGCTTGCCGGCCCATCGATCACGGTGCCGCCGGCGTCGAGACAGAAGGCATCGAAGAAGTAGCTCCCCGTGCTGGCGTCGATCGGCACCTGCACATCGATGGAGAAGAAGCCAGCCTGACTCGTTGGGGCGTGCGCGACAGGCGGGAGCAGGTTCTTGCTGGGGTCGAACGAGGTCGGCACCGAGGTGCTCGCGGCCCGGAGCTGGATCGCCGCAGTCGATGTCGTCGGAGCACACTGAACGAGTAGCCGGACCGGCGCTCGAGGTGGACCTTTGATCGGCCCGCTCGTCACCGACGCAGCCCACACCGGCGCGCCGACTCCGAGCGATGCCATGACCAGCACGCAACCGAGCACAAGCTTGCGCATGCGGCGATCGTACGCACGACATCCGCCGTGCGGCGACCTTACGCCAAGCGGCGTTGCGCGCCGATGCGACCGCTGCTGGCGTAGGACGAGATGTCGAGCAGGAACCGAGCACGACGAACAACCAGCCGACGCCGATCACGCCGCCGATCGGTGCGTAGGCCAACACGCAGAAGAACGTGGTGTAAGGCAAGAAGATCAGACCGGAGCGAGCCAGGCGGATGAGTCCTCGTGTGCGCGGACCGGATCGATCCTCCCAGTTCCGGGAACTCGGTGACGAAGTGGTGGACGCCCCGCTCGCGGAGCAGGTGGAGGTCGGTCCCGGTACCCAGGCTCGGCCGCGGTGCAGAGCGGGCTCGTCACATGGCTCAGCCCCCGGCCGAAGTTGACGGCGAAGGCCATCGCCAGTGCCCCGAGCAGGAGCGCCACTACGAAGGTTCGGCTCGACACCCGGTCCACTCGGACGAGCACGGCGGCGAGGAGGGCGAACCCCGCCACGGCAGCCATGCTCAGCACGTCGCGGCCCGACCACATCGGCACGAGCAGCCCGTAGATCGGCGGCTCCGCGAACCAGCCGGTGGTCTGGAAGCCGCGGGCCTTGTGGCTCAGCGCCGACACCACGACCAGCACGACGGGCACCGCAGCGAGACCGAATGGCAGCAGCCGCTGCCGGGCTGGACGGGAGGGCTCGAGCGAGGCGGCGGGCGGGAGCGGCTCGACGGTCAGGCGGCCGACGCCAACCGTGCTCCGTCTCTGGATCGCCGCGCTCGGACCCCGCTCCGACGGGATGGCTGCCCGCATGGTGCATGCCGCTCGTCAGGCGCCGTCGCGCTCCGTCGTCGCCTTCTCAGTCCACTCGTCATGCCGAGAACTGCGAGCTCGGCCGGCGACGAGAGGACTGTCCGGTCCGTCTCAGGGGGTCGCGTGGCGCCGCGACGCGAGGGCGGCGAGACCGGCGACGATGAGGACACCGGCCGCGATCGCCAGCGTCGTCGTGTCGCTGCCCGAGGCGGCGATCCCAGTCCGTACGATGATCTCGGCTGTCAGGGTCTGCGAGCTTGTAGGGCTCGTGCCACACATAGCGGTGATCGCAAGTGTCCCTGCGGGCGTGCTGACGGGGACCAGCAGCGGCGATGAGAACTCGCCTTGGGCGTCGGCCTCGTCGTCCTGGCGGAGCTCGAACGTGGGGCTGTCGATGTCGCCCATGAGCGCCCGAATCTCGACTTGGGCGCCTGGCACGCATCCCGAACCCGACAGGGTGATGGTGGCACCGGGCGCCACGCTGGTCTTGTCCACGGTCAGATCACCTGCGGTCTGTGCGCCGGCGGCCGCATTCGCAAGAGGTGAGAGTGCCAAGGCGCCGCCGAGTACGAACGTCCGTAGGAGTCTCATGTACCCGAGCCAACCACGGTGTCCGGGGATGAGGTAGGGCCCAACGTCCCCGCATCGACGCCCGTGGCGGGTCCATCCCACGACGATGTGCTCGCTTCGCCCTGCATGTTTCGGTCAGGCACCGAAGGGTGAGGACGTCGGGAGCTACAGCTTGTACCCGATGGCCCGCAGGAGCTCCTTACGGGCCACGATCTCGTCATCGGTCTCCACCCCGAGTGGCGACTCGCCGTCGATCACACCGAGGATCCCTCGACCGCCAGCGCCTCGGTCAGGATCACCTGGACTGGATTGGCGGTGGCGCAGAAGATCCGGCACACCTCAGGGACCTGCTTCACCTGGTTGAGCACGTTCACCGGGAAGCCGTCGCGAAGGAACACTAGGAACGAATGACCCGCTCCGATGGCGAGCACGTTGCGGGTGGCCAGCTCGACCAGCTCGTCGTCGTTGCCTGAGTGCCGCACGAGCCACGGACCGGACGCCTCGCAGAACGCGAGACCGAAGCGGAGGCGAGGGGACGATCCGGCCAGGACTTCGTGCAGATCCTCGACCGTCTTGATGAAGTGCGACTGTCCCAGGATGAGGTTCAGGTCGTCCGGCTTTTCGATCGGTACACAGACCAGTTCCGCAGGAGCCTCCAGCTGTCCTCACCATCCGTGCGGGCGACAGCGGCACGATCGCCTTGGGGATCAGCGCTCGCGAGCATGGCACAGCCCCGCCCGGCCCGAGTTTCGGGTGATGGTCTTGTCGACTGGCACGTGGGTCGGCGACTGGCCGGTCGCTGCCTCGTGTCGACCGTTGGTGGTGATCCGCCCGGCACGGGACTGGCTGGTTGGCTGGCTCGATTGTCAAGGTGTGCCGGAACTGGTGGTGGCAGTGGCCGCTCATCTTGACGAGCCTGCAGGCCATGACCGAAAGACCTAGCCCCGAGTGTCGGGACGCGGGACTGTCGCGCGTGTTCGCATCAGCGTCCCGGGCGGTGCACGCGCTCCCACGGCCACTCGGCGGCCAGCCAGGCGGCGACGGCGTCGGCGAGCGGGACGTCGAGCTCGGCGTGGCTGGCCCGCACCCAGGATTGGACCGTGACGTCGGCGTCCGGCGACTCCGAGGGGTAGAGGTAGACGCACCCGATCACGTCGCCAGTGACCGGCTCGAGGACCGTGAACGTGAACCCAGCGCGGGCCTCGAAGTCGTCGGCGTGGCGGCGGAGGTCGTCCAGGTTCCGGTCGAGCGACATGCCCTCCGGCGGCGGCCAGTTGCCGTCGGGGAAGCCGGGGGTCGAGCGGACATGCGCGATGCTCGACGTCCACGCCGCGTGGTCGGCATCGTTGTGCTGCGGGCCGAGCGGCTCCAGCCGGAAGTGGTCGCTGACCAGGGCTGTCGGCGGCTCGAACTCGGTCGGGACGAACGGCGGATCGGCCACGGTGCGGACGCTACTGGCGGCGCCGGGATGACGATGGTCCACCGCGCCAGCCGATATCCGCGCGGACGTCCGAGCCAGCGTCGTTCCGGGCTCCACCCAAGCCGCTCCCGACTTCGGTGGATCGAGGACTACACACCAACGTCCCGACCCCGCGCAGCCGCCCCGACCCGGCAGCGAGGATCGGAGTAGGGCGCTGAGACGGATCCACCACTTCGGTGGTGGGGACGGTCAGCGTGCGGGTGGGTGCCCGAACCAGGTCTGACCCGACTCAACCGGCTGACGTCCCGTGTGGGCTGTCTTGCAGACGATCCGTCGGCCTGGTTCGGACACCCATCCGACACCCACCGGTCGGACGGAGTGACCTACTAGGAGCCTGCCGTACAGGCCCGTCGCTGTCCTGTCCGTCGTCCCGGCGGTGCGGTGCCACCCCAACCGCTTACCAACGAAGGGATGACGATGACCACCTTGCCACCCCGGATCACCGGAGGTGTCGACACCCACCTCGACACCCACGTCGCCGCGGCCTTGGACCACCATGGGGCGCTGGTCGGCGTCGAGTCGTTCGACACAACACCGAACGGGTATCAACGTCTGCTCGGCTGGCTTCGCGGCTTCGGCGACGTCGATGTGGTCGGCGTCGAGGGAACCGGGTCCTACGGCGCCGGCCTCGTCCGCCACTTACACGCTGAGGCGGTGCGAGTCGTCGAGGTCGATCGACCCAACCGCCAGCGTCGCCGTCGACGCGGCAAGTCCGACCCGCAAGATGCGATCACCGCGGCGCGCGCCGCGCAGTCCGGCGACGCCCACGGCGAGGCCAAGACGAGGAACGGAAACGTAGAAGGCATGCGGGTTCTGCGAGTGGCACGCATCTCGGCCCGCAAGGCCCGGACCCAGGCGCTCAATCAGATGCGCAGCCTCATCTGCACCGGGCCCGACGACATCCGCACCGAGCTGCGCCACCTGAATGTGTATCGGCTCCTCGAACGCTGCAGCGCCTTTCGACCTGGAGCTGGTCGTGACCCTCGGTCCCTCACCAGGCTGACGCTGCGTCTGTTGGCTCGACGGGCGCTGGCGCTCGAGGCCGAGGTCGCCGAGCTCGACGCCATCCTCGAACCCCTCGTCGCCGACACCGCGCCCCAGCTGGTGGCCCGCCTCGGCATCGGCACCGAATGCGCATCGCTCGTCGCCGCCGGCGACAACCCCGCGCGGCTGCGCAACGAGGCGACCTTCGCCCACCTCTGCGGCGCGTCACCCATCGACGCCAGCAGCGGGAAACAGGAACGTCACCGTCTCAACCGCGGTGGCGACCGCCAAGCCAACTCAGCGCTCTGGAAAATCGTGATCACGCGGATGGTCTACGACCCCGGCACCCGCGACTACATCGAACGACGCGTGAAGGACGGCCTGACCAAGAAGGAAGCGATCCGCTGCCTCAAGCGCTACATCGCACGCGAGGTCTACAACTACCTACCTCGCCAACAACTCGCCCTTGACAACCCCTAGGAGCATCGTTTGGTGACACTCCGCGGTGGCGCGGCTCGCCACGCGTTCTAGGACACCGTTCGCTGCTCGTGCACACCGAGCAGACGCCGATTAGAGGCGTGGGCGATCGGAGTGCTCGCAGCGATTGGCTGATCGAGGGGCTTCGTTCGGATCCGTTCCTCGGCGGGGCGCACGCCGAGTTCGGTCTACGAGGCGATCTGGAAGAGGTCGCGGATGATGGTGGTGGCTGTCCATTGGGCCCATTGGTGCTGGCTCCATCCGCGTTCGATCACGAGGGTGCGGTAGAGCTCGGGTCCGAGGAGCACGAAGAGCAGGTCGGTCGCGTGGGTGTGGCTCAGTCCGGTCCATAAGGGTGCCTTGGTTTCCAGCGTGGTGATCAGGTTGTCGTAGCCGTCACGGCGCAGCTCCTCGGCACGCCGAAACACGGCGCCGGCTGGGTCGGCGGATACGGCGTGGAACACGGGCAGCATGGGGGCGACACGGGCCAGGATCTCGGCGACGCCCTCGACGATCGTTGTCACTGCTTCTGCGACATCGGGTTCGGCGGTGACGGCCCGGTACCACGCCTGCAGCGGCGGCGGGGTGGCATCGTCGCCCAGCACCGTGCGGTCGTGCACCTCTTGGAGCAGGGCGTCTTTGGTGTGGAACGTGAAGTAGACGGTCTGCACAGCGACGCCGGCACGCGCCGCGATCGCCTCCATCGTCGTCGCTCGGTATCCCTCGGCGCAGAACAGCTCGTAGGCGGCATCGAGCATCCGCGCCCGAGTCAGCGCGGCCTTGGCCTGTCGAGCGGTCGAGTGCCTCTTGACATCGGCCATCACGAGTGACTCTACTAGTGGCACTCACTAGTGAGAGTCACTAGTGAGTCGTGGGAGGTTCTCGTGCCGTCGATCTCGTCGCCAGTTGTCCTCGCGTGGGGCATGGGTGAGCCCATCGTCGGGACCCCCTTCCGCCAGGTGGTCCGCACCGCAGAGACCGACGGGCACCTCGTCGTGCTTGCGGTCGACATGGCCCCTGGCGCGCACGTCGACGAGCATGTGCATGAGATCGAGGACCAGATCACCGTGGTCGTCGACGGGACCCTCGGCGCAACGGTCGGTGACCGCGAGTACTCGCTTCGTCCCGGGTCGGTTCTGCTCATGCCCCGATGCGTACGGCATGCCTTGCGGAACGCGAGCTCTTCGCCGGCACGTTTGCTCGATATCTACACGCCCGGCGGGTTCGAGGAGGTGTTCCGGCGTGGCGGCCAGCTCGCGATCGCCGGCGACAAGCTCGGACCCGACGACTTCCAGCGTTTGCGTGAGGACTGGGCCAGCGCCGCCCGCCCGCCGAGCGATGTCGACTCGACGCGGTAGTCGGGGGGTGCAGGGCACACATGACCGGTGGAACGTGCGGCATCCTCAACATGCCGCTCAGCGATGCTCTCCCTGACGACCGTCAGCCGGAGATAGGGGCGCTTCGCTGACACGTCGATTGCGGTCAGTGTGCACACCGTCGGCGCGCCAGCCACGGAAGAGCCAGCGACCCAGCGAACGTGTCCCATGCGTGCCGGTTCGCCAGGAGCGACGGTTGTCGGGTTCGTCGCGCTTGGTGGTCACCCACCGGCGACGTAGGCGACGACGACGTAGGCGGCGTGTCGGTCGAAGTTCTCGCGTCGCCGGTCGTAGATGGTGGTGGTGCGGGGGTCGGCGTGACGGGCCGCGAGCTGCACGTCGCGCAGCGGGACCGGCGTCGAGGGTGGCCATGATGAACCCGGCCCGCAGCATGTGCGGATGGATGGCGCCGAGTCCGGCCCGCCGGCCGATCGCTCCCACCCATCGGTGGGCGGTGCGTCGATCGAGTCGTTGGCCGTCGCGACGCAACAGGATCGGACCCTCGAAGCGCTCGCCGACGGCCCGGTCGAGAGTGCGAGCCGTGCGGGGCACCAACGGGATCAGAGCGGACTTGTTGCCCTTGCCGACGATGGCCAGTGTGCGATGTCCGCGCTGCACACCGAGGTGTTCGATGTCCGCCCCGTATGCTTCGGAGACCCGGAGTCCGTTCAAGCCGAGTAGGACAGCCAGCGCGGCGTGCATCGGGTCGAACCGCTCCGCGGTGAACAAGAACGCGCCGAGCTCACCGCGGTCCATGCCGTGACCGATCGTCTCGGGAACCTTCGGGCGCCGGACATAGGTGGCCGGGTTGGCCGGGATGCGCCCGTCGATGGGGGCGAAGCGGTAGCCACACACCGTGGACAGGCGACGGTCGATCGTGGCGGCGGCCAGCCCCCGGGCTTCCATCCAGGCCCGGTACAGCTCGATGTGGGCGCGGGTCGCCTCGAGGACGGCCACCCCGTGCGCGGCCATCCAGGTGAAGAAGCCGCGCAGGTCCTGATGGTAGGCGTCCAGTGTCCGGCCGCTGTAGCGAGTCAGGAACGCCACCGCCGCCACCTCGGCGGCATCCGGCGGGAGCGACAACACCTCAACGTGAGCACCACGAACCGTGACCATGGTCGGCCCTCCTCGGTAGAAGAGGCCAGCCAACACCCGCCCCACCCAGCCGGCGGTAGGTGCTACCCGCGCCGGATGGTCCGGCCGCGTGTTCTGGGAAACCGTTCGGTACTCGGGCGCTCCAACACATCGCCGACTCCGTCGCGGGTCGCCGGCCTGAGCAGCACGGCGACCTGCGTTGTTCTGTGCTCAGGCGGCTTGGCCGCGATGCGCGAGGGCCTCTGCAACTTCCGATGCCCAGCGACGGACGTGGGCTGGGTCGCGCCAGTCCCCTGCGCGGTTCTTGGCCATGGCGCTGGCCGGGAAGCCTTTGGCGTCAGGTTGGAGGCGGCCGCCGAAGGTGACCTGGCCACGGGCACCGATGTTGGCCATCACCGATGCCACGTGCTTGACGGGCGGAATCTCCCCGGCGACCGCCGACTCGTCAAGTGGGCCGCTGGCCACGAGCCAGACCGGACGCTCCCGTAACGCCTTGGCGTGCCGGCGGGCGAAGCGGCGGGCGTCGCGGTGCCAACGGTTGGCATACAGCGCGCCCGCGATCACCACGGCGTCGTAGCCGTCCAGGCGCCGCACTTTTCGGGCGGGTTGCACGGAGGTCTGCAGCCCGAGCGCGGTGAACTCGTCGCCGATCATCCCGGCCAGCCCCGCGGTACCCCCCCGCTTTGATCCGTACGCGATGAGAACTCGCATGCAGCCTCCTTCCGGGGACATCGACCATCAGACATCGATCCCGAAGCCGTCCCCAGAGGCGAAGGTCCCAACTCTTCATCGGGGCGGCTCGCCAATCCGATAAGCACCAGCACGTGGGACAGGACGTCCGCCTCTGGCGGGGACTCCTCTGCGGCCGCAGAGCGTGAAGAGGGGGGGCCGCACAGACCGGCCAATGTGTGGCGTCGGGGAGTGAACCGCGGGGACGGCGGTCGGGTGCCCAGGATCCGGCGCTCGGGACAGGCAGCCTCGAGGGCGAGGTTGCGCGTTCTGTGACGCCCTTCGGTCGATGCGCCCTTCGAGCAGATCGCCGATTGTTCCGAGTTCGTGATTGTTCCGAGGTGAGCGTCGTCGAGTCGTCGAGGCGGGCGGATCGTCGGTGGCGAGGTCGGAACAATCAGAGGTTGTCGAGGAAGGCGACGAGCGGGTCGGGCGGCTGGTAGCGGCCCGCGGCGGTGCCGGGCGGCGTGACGCGGGCGATGGCGCGTTCTTTCTGGGTCATGTCGGCGTGCAGGTAGATCTGGGCGGTGGCGAGCTGCTCGTGCCCGAGCCAGAGCGCGATGACGGCGATGTCGGTGCCGGCATGGAGGAGGCGCATGGCGGCGGTGTGCCGGAGGGTGTGCATGGTGACGTGTTTGCCGCGCAACGATCGGCAGCTGATGTGGGCGGTGTCGAGGTGGCCGGCGAGGCGGTCTTCGATGGCGTCGTGGCTGAGCCGTGTCCCGGTGCGGGTCGGGAACAACGGATCGCTGGGCTGACCGCCGCGATGGGCAAGCCATTCGCGTAGCACCGCGACGGTGAGCCGGGTGAGGGGCGTGGCTCGTTCTTTGCGGCCCTTGCCCATGCAGCGCACGTGGGCGCCGCGTTCGAGCACGACGTCGCCGCGGGTGAGGCCGATGAGCTCGGAGATGCGCAGCCCGGTCTGAACGGCGAGGACGAGCATGGCGTGATCGCGCCGGCCGGCCCAGGTGCCGCGGTCGGGTGCAGCGAGGAGAGCATCGACCTCGGCGTCGGTGAGCCAGGTGACGGCTCGCCGGTCGTGGCGTTTGGTGGGGATGGCGAGCACGCGCTGGATGGTGGCGGCGTGTTCGGGATGGTTCAGCGCGGCGTAGCCGAACAGGGAGTGGATGGCGGCGAGCCGCCAGTTGCGGGTGCGGACCGTGTTGTGCCGGTCGACCTCGAGGTGGTCCAAGAACCCGGCGATGAGCGGCGCGTCGAGATCGGCGATGTCGAGCGTGGACGGCGTCTTGCCGGTCGTGGCGGTGGCGAAGCGGACCAGCAGTCGGAACGTGTCGCGGTAGCCGGCGATGGTGTGGGGCGAGGCGCGTCGTTGGGCGATGAGCCGGTCGGTGAAGAAGGCCTGCAGCACCGTCGCGAGCGCGGTCATGGCCGGCCGTCCTCAGATGATTCGAGGCGGGCGGCGGCGAGCTGCATGAGCTCGGGGACGGCGGACAAGTACCAGTAGGTGTTGGCTGGCTCGACGTGGCCCAGGTAGGTGGACAGCACCGGCAGCAGCGCGGAGATGTCGGCGCAGTTGCGGTGGGCGTCGATGAGGGTGTGGACCGCGAAGGCGTGGCGTAGGTCGTGGACGCGGGGGTGGACGGTGTCGGTGCGCAACCCGATCGACGCGGTGATGTCGCGGAAGACCACGTCGGTCTCTCGTCGATGCAGAGCCCGCCCGGTGACGGACAGAAAGAACCGATCGACGCTCGGCGTGGGGCAGAGCCGGTCGCGTGTCTCGGCGTAGTCGCGCAGCTCGGTGGTGACCGATGGGTGCAGGGGGACGAGGCGCATGCGGTCGAACTTGGCGTGCCGGACCGTGATCACGCCCTCGACGAGGTCGACATCGGCGCGGGTCAGCGCCATCGCCTCGCCGCTGCGCATGCCTGTCGCCGCCACCAGCCCGAGCAGCGCCGTCTGGGTTGCGGCCCGTAACGGTGGCCGCAGCCGGCGCGCGGCGGCCAGCACCTCGGCGATCTCGCCCGGTGTGTAGATGTATGGCGTCGGCCGCCGCCGCGGCACCGACAACAGGCCCGCGGGTGGGATCTGATGGGCGGGGTCGACGGCGTGCAGGTAGCGGGCGAAGCCGCGCACCGCGCTGAGCCGGAAGTCGACGGTGATCGGCTTGATCCGCGCCGGCAGGCGCGCCCAGGCGACGGCCAGCTCGACGCGGCCACCCTTGCCTCCACCCGTCGCCTGCCGACTGAAACCCACCGCAGCCGCAGGTAGTCATCGAGATGACGCCAGCGCCGTCATGACGTCGCCGCCACGGCCAGCCAGCGCAGCCCTCACACCCGCGCGTAGATGGCGGTGGTGCCAAGCGAACGGTGGCGCAGGACCTGGCCGATCTCGGGCAGCGACGCCCGCCCGCAGCATGTCGGTCGCCGCGGTGTGGCGCAGCCGACGGGGGCGCACCACGCCAAGCCCGGCGCGACGTGCTGCCGCGGCGACGAGCGAGCTCACCCCGACGCGGGTCAAGCCAACGAGCGGCGGCTGCACCCGCAGGAACACCTCCCGCGCCGTGGCCGAACGCGGGCGGCCGCGGCACAAGTACGCGGCGATCGCCTCGCCGACATCCACCGGTAACGGCAGCTGGTCGAGGCGGTTGCCCTTGCCATGGATCGTGAGCTGCCCGGCTCGCCAGTCCATGTCTTCGAGGCGCAGCGTCGCGACCTCATTCGCCCGCAGCCCGAGCCGCAAGATCAGCAAGATCACCGCGTAGTCACGTCGACCGGTGGCACGTCGCCGATCACACGCGCGCAGCAACGTCTTCTCCTGCGCGGGTGCGATGCCTTGGGGCAACAGCGACCGCCGCCGGCCCGACACCGGCACCGCCGCCCCCGACAGGTCGCGCTCGACCAGCCCGGTGACAAAGCAGTAACGGAGGAACCAGCGCAGCGCGCACCCGAAGCGCCGCACCGACGCCGGCGACCACGTGCCGACTTGGTCCAGCACTGCGTGCGACACGTCCGCCGGGGTCAGCTCGCTCAGCTCGCGGATGCCGCGGCCGGCGAGGAACCTGCGCACGTCGGCGACATACAGGTCGACGGTGAACGTCGACACGCCCCGCTCGCGACGCAGGTAGCCGGCGAACCCGTCCACCAGTCGATCCGTCTCGGTCCTTCCCCTCGCGCTCGCACTGGACATGCGCTGCCTCCTTCGCTCGACATCGATGAAGGAAGCGTCACCGCCAGCCGTCGGATTGTTCCGACCTACGCGCGCCGGATCGCCCTACCGACCAGCCAGACCCGCACTCACCTCGGAACAATCATGAACTCGGAACAATCGGCGTTGTTCCGACCTCGGAACAACGCCGAATCGGGCGCGCACGGAGGCCGCGAGTCCCGAGGTCAAGACCTCTTCTCAGACTCGCGCTTGCCGACGACACGACGACATAGCCGACCAACATGTCCGCCAGCTCCTTCGGGCGGCTGAGCGCGACGCAGTGCCCGGCGGCGATCTCGTCGGGAGTGACGCCAAGGCGCATGGAGACCACCTTGCGCATGAAGGCAGGCGGAAAGAAGCGGTCCTCGGTACACAGGACGAACCGTGTTGGCACGTCCGGCCAGGCCTCGAGGGGCCACGGGCTGTGGTACGCGGCCTGCGACTCGGAGCGCTCCCTACTGAGCGCCTCCTCGGCAACAGCGCGGGGTAGGTCATGGTAGAAGGCGACGAACGTGTCGACCTTCCTGATCACCCGGCAACGTCCGAACCGCACGAGTTGGCGCGGTCGTCTGCTGATCCGATGCGTAGCTCCAATGACGACGCCCGCGCGCCGAACTCATTGCGCGATCTCGCCTTGGAGCGACGCTCGGTCAAAGCCCGCGCGCGCCGCCGCCTCCGCCGCCTCCAGCATCCGTTGTTCGTCGCCTCAGACGCGGCCCCAGTTTGGATCGTCGAGCGAAGCGACGGTGCGCTTCCGCCTGGAGGGTCAGCTCTGGGTACGGTAGCGGAGGTACACGACACCGTTGCCGAACCGGTGTTCCCCCAGCAGCTCCAACTGGGCGCGGGTGTCGCTGGGGAATGCGGGCCTGCCTTGACCGACGAGCACCGGACAAATGAAGAGGTGGCACTCATCGACCAGCCCGGCGTTGAACGCGTGTGCTGCGAGGGTCGGCCCGCCGACGGTGAAGTCGCTGGCGGCGGACGTTTCATGTCGCGGACCGAATCGGGGTCGAAGCGGCGCTCGAGCCGCGTGTTGGCGGTCGAGACTGCTCGCAGCGTCGTGGAGTAGACGATCTTGTCGGCCGTTTGCCAGACGTTCGCGAAGTCGGCCATGAGCTCCGATTGGGCGGCCAGGGTGGGGTCGGCCTCCCAAACGGCCATCGTCTCGTACAAGCGCCGTCCATAGAGGTAGGCACCGACGGGGCGCACAAGTTCAGTGATGAAGGTGAAGACCTCGGCGGTGGGCGCGGTCCATTCGAACCTGCCGTGCGCGTCCTCGATGTAGCCGTCAAGGGACACATTCGCCACGTAGATCAGCTTGGCCATGCCACTCCTCAGGCGCCCGCGAGACCGCGCCTGGGAGCAAACGTAAATGAGACGCCTCGGGCTCGTTGGCCGCACTCACTCCACAAGAGCGAGAAGTCCTGTCGCTCGTTGCAGAAGGTCTGAGCAACGGCGCCATCGGCCATCGAATCTTCTTGAGCGAACGAACCGTCGAGGCCCCCGTCACTCAGATCTTCCAAAAGCTCCAATGGGCATCCCCCCGTCGAGCGGACACCTGACCCAGGCTGCGGCCTGGAAGGGAGTCCATCATGGGGCAGCAGCGCCGGCGGTTCTCGCCGGAGTTCAAGCGTGACGCGGTCGCGTTGCACAGGTCGTCGGGTCGCTCGATTGCCGCGGTGGCGAAGGAGCTCGGGATCGGCGAGTCCAACCTGGGTGGCTGGCTGGCCAAGGACCGTGAGCAGCGAGCCATCGTCGACCCGGCCGGGTACGCGGCCGAGGTCGCCGAGTCTGAAGAAGTGAAGCGTCTTCGTCGCCGGGTCGGCGAGCTGGAGGTGGAGCGCGAGATCCTGAAACGATCCATGGTCTTCTGGGTGAAGGAGTCGAACGGGTGAAGCTCTACGCGTTCGTCGATGCCCAGAAGACCGACTTCAAGATCACGACGCTGTGCCGAGTGTGTCGGGTGTCCACGTCGGGCTACTACGGCTGGATCGCACGGGTCGCGGCCGGTCCAAGTCCCGCCGAGCGCGACGAGGCCGAGGTGCTGGAGCGGATCCGCCACGCGCACGAGGCGTCGCGGGGCCGTTACGGCGAACCGCGGATCACGGCCCAGCTGGCCCGCGACGGGGAGCCGGTGAACCACAAGCGGGTCGAGCGTCTGATGGCTCGTCACGGGCTAGCCGGTCGTTGTGGCCGCAAGAAGATCCGCACCACCGTGCGGGACCCGGCTGCGCCGCCGGCCGCTGATCTGGTCAACCGCCGGTTCGACCAGGCCGTGCTGGACACGCTCTGGGTGGGTGACGCCGACCTACATCCCCACCGACGAAGGCTGGCTCTACCTGGCCACGGTGATCGACGTGTGCAGCCGGCGGTTGTTGGGCTGGTCGATGACCGATCATCTCCGCACCGAGCTGTGCCTCGACGCGCTCGTCGCCGCGGTCGGCACCCGCGGTGGCAAGGCCCCGGCCGACGGAGTGATCTTCCATAGCGACCACGGCTGTCAATACACCGCCGACGCGTTCCGCGACGCCTGCGCCGAGTTCGGCGTCACGCAGTCGATGGGCACCGTCGGTGACAGCTTCGACAACGCCATGGCCGAGTCGTTCTTCGCCTCGCTCAAACGCGAGCTGGTCGACGACGAGCACTTCGCGACCCGAACCGAGGCCCGCGCCGCAGTGTTCGAATGGCTCATCTGGTACAACACCGACCGGCTCCACAGCAGCCTCGAGTACCGGCCGCCGGTCGAGTACGAACATCACCTCACCAACCACCTACAACGAGCAGCATGAGTGTCCGCTCGGCTGGGGGAAGTTCACCAACTCGAGGCGTCCGCCGACCAGCATCGCCGAGTCCTGGCCGTCCTCGCCTTCCTACGGGCCTGAACACCTGGCGGACGGCCTACCGCGGGTCGACATCCTGAGGTTTGCCGATGTGGGGCACGCGTGCGAAGCCTGACGGCCACGTCTTGGATGTGGGTGGCCACGTCCACGGGCGCATGCGATGTAGACCCGTATTCGGTCTGGACGGGCCGGGCTGGGCTCCCGCCTGAAGAAGTGGACGACCATGCGGCATGTCCTCGTCCACCGGGCGGAGACTCCGTATGTCAACCGAGCGGATGCGGAGGAGTGCGTCGATCTCGTGGCGAAGATCGTTGTGACCGCTGAAGCTGACCGCACGGCGCATGTTGGATCCGTCAGGGACTGGTCGACGGTGAGACGAACTCGGGGTAGTCGAGCAGCCGAAGCCACGATCCGTCGGGTTGGCGGCGGACGACTTGTGCCCGGGCGCCGGCTCCGTCCTTGGGGGCTGTGGAGGTGAGGGCGATGTCGTCGCTGACGAGGGTTGGTAGGGGTTCTTCTTGTTCGAAGTGTGGCCTGTGCTGCAGCACGGCAGCCCATAGGTCGCGGATGGCGGTTCGGCCGATTGTCTGGCCGCCGGGCGGGTAGGCCATCACTGCGTTCTCTTCGTAGAGCGCGGCGACGCCGTCGGCATCACCGGCGTTCGAGCGCTCGACGAACAGGCGGGTGATGTCCTCGGGCCGCACGGCCTTTTCTTGGTTGGTCATCGGGAGGTCCCTTCATTGGACTCGTTCGGTGCGTTCATGATGCGCCGCTCGGATTTAGAAGTCCAACAGATGGTCTATCTAGTTACTATGATCAACAGTCATGGAACTGCGCCAACTTGAATATTTCGTGGCCGTGGCCGACGAGGCCAACTTCACCCGCGCCGCAGAGCGTGTGCACATCAGCCAGTCCGGCGTCAGCGCTCAGCTGCGTCAACTCGAGCGGGAGCTCGGGGCCAAGCTCATCGACCGCTCAACTCGCACCGCCACGCTTACTGCGGCGGGCTTCGCCGCCCTCGGACCGGCTCGCGCCGCGCTGGACGCAGCAGCATTGGTGCGCCAGGCGGTCGACGACGTCAACCAGCTGATGCGGGGTCGGGTCGTGGTCGCCATGGTCACCGCGTGCAACGTCACCCCGCTGTTCGATGCCCTCGCGGCATTCCACCTCGCGCACCCGGGAGTGGAGATCACCTTGCGCGAGGACAGCTCCGACCGGATGGTCGAGCAGGTGCGGGCCGGGCTCGTCGATCTTGCGCTGGTGGGCTGCGCCGAACAGCCCCCTACCGACCTCGAGTCGCTTTCGATCATCAGCGAAGGGCTCGTCGCTCTCGTCAGGGGCGATCACGCCCTGGCCAAGCGGCGCAAGGTGGCGCTGGCCGAGGTCGTGGCTCACCCACTGGTTTGCCTGCCACCGGGCACAGGAATCCGCACCGTGTTCGACCGGGCCTGTGCCGCGCAGGGCCTGCATCCGACGGTGGCGCTCCAGGCCAGCGCCCCCGACGCGGTCGTTGACCTCGCCCGGCGCGGCCTCGGCATCGCGATCCTCAGCGAGTCCATGACCATGCGCCACGACCACCACCTCGCCCGCGTGCCCTTGACCGGCGTCAACGTCCCCGCGGTGCTCGCCCTGATCTGGAAGCACACCTCCAACCCAGCTGTCCACGAACTCGTCCGTCACTGCGAGGCGACGTTCACCATCCCAAGCGCGGCCTGCTCCGGGGGCACCGATGCCCCGGCGAGGAGAGTCGGTAGGGTGGCACAGGTGACCAGGCGGAACCGCCTGGCCCAGCAGACCTCGTCTACCTCCGCCATCACCAGGACAACCCGGTCGACGGGTACCCCGGCGAAACGGTGAGGATCCACGAGCCTGGGCAGTTGAACGCTCGGGTCCACTACACGGTGACCGGCCCGCCCGCGGCAGGCTCTGCAACTTGAGGTGCACTACCGGTTCCTGTCGGCGTTCACGCGTGCGACAGGGACCGGCTACGAGACGATCAACCGGCAGCGCGGCCATCCGAGCCTGGGACGGAAGTCCGACCACATGCTCGAGATCTTGTTGGGATCGTATGTGGACGGCGACTTGCGTCGGTTCAGGTCGATGGACGGGCGAGGCTGGGCAGGTTGACGGTGTGGATGATCTGGGCGACCCGTCCGCGGCCGGACGCGACAGCCTCGGAAGCGGCCACAGCAGCATCGAAGACGGGCGTGTCCTGCTCGCACACCGTTCCGGCGGGAGGGAGTGTGACATTGACGAGGTAGGCGGCGACGGTCGTGTCGGCGCAGGTCGACAGGAACAGGGACGTGTGGCCCCAGCCGTGCACCGTCAGGAGGCGGGAGTTGGGCAACAGCTGCGAGACGGCCACCGCGCCCTCGTAGCGTGTGGCCGGGTCGAATTGGTTGCCGACGACGAGAACGGGAGCAGCCGTCGCGGCGGTGAAGGGCCCGGTGTAGCGCGCCGCGTCCTGGCCGGGCCATGCTGCGCAGATGCTGGAGATCCACGTCCAGATGCGCCCGAAGTAGCCGAACTGGGCGTCGGCGGTCTTCCCCGCCTTCGACCAGGCGGTGTAGCTGTGCGGGTTGTCGGTGTCGGAGCAGGCGACGCCCGGGAATCCTTCGACGTCGTTCGTGTAGCGGGTGAAGGTCGTGTCGTCGAGACCCATCGTGTGGTGGAAGGCGGCGAGCGCGGCGCCGCTGGCGGTGGGATCGGCGTTGGTCTCGATGAAGGCCAGGAATTTGGCGAAGTCCGGCCAACCCGGGGAGCCGTACATGGCGCCGAGGGTGTCGCCGATAAGGAAGGAGTAGTTGTAGAGGAACGGCTGACCGGTGGGGTCGACGATGGTGATCGGGCCTTCCTTCCTCAGCTCGTTGGCGAGGGCCGCGTATCGTTTGGCCGACCGAGGCGCGAAGGCGCACGCTGGCCGCCCGGCCTTGTCGCAGAGCCGGAAGAACTCCTGCAGGGTGGCTTGGGCACCGGTGTCGCTGCGGAGGCGGGTGGAGAACGGGAGCCCGGAGGTGGCGGGCGTGCCTGTCGCCCAGGCGATGGGGTCGAGCACCCCGTCCACGATCAGCGCTCGGAAGTGATCGGGGAAGAGGTTCGCGTAGGTGACGCCGAGGTAGGTGCCGTAGGAGTAGCCGGCGTAGGTCAGCTTGTCGTCGCCCAGCGCTTGGCGCAGCTGGTCCATGTCGCGGGCAGCGTCCGCGGTTGCCATATGGTCGATGATGGCGCCGCCCCGGGTGGCGCAAGCGTCCACGAGGTAGAGGTCTGCCGCCTTCCACTCACGCTCCTCGGCCGGGGTGAGCGGGAAGGCGAACGGCGTGAAGATCGGTGCCCACTGACTCGAATCCTGGAAGCAGCGAAGCGGGCGACTGCGGTTGATTCCACGGGGGTCGAAGCCCACCAGGTCGAAGCGAGCCCGCACTTCGTCGGTGAAGAGGAACGGCCCGGCGAATCGCACGAAGTCGACACCAGAGCCACCCGGCCCGCCCGGGTTCAGCACCAGCGAGCCGATCCGGTGGGCCGGATCCGACGCCCGCTGACGGATGACGGCGATGTCGATCGTCGGCCCGTTGGGCTGGGAGTAGTCGAGCGGGACAGTGACATCCGCGCATTGAAACCGGCCCTGACGGGGATAGCACGGTGACCACGACAGCGACTTGGAGGTCGCTGCGCCCACCGAAGCGACGCCAAGCGGAACACCCGAAACGACCAACGCCAACGCTGCTGCTGCCACGACAGGCTTCGGGCCCCAAGACGTCGGACGTCGCATGCCGCCCCCCAACTCGAGCTCGCCTCGATGGTCCAGGGTGTGCCACCGGGGAGTTGGTCGGAGTGTCGCATCGGGTCCGAACCGCGTCAACAGCGGTCGAAGGTCACTCTTCCCTTGCGAGCACTTAGATGATCAGGGCCCCCGGGGTTGTGAGCGGACATGAACCTGCCTCGGTGACCTGGCTGAACAACGACCCGGCCGGGACCGGCTGGGGCAGGGGGTCGCACAGGGCGTCCGGCTGCAGACCGGGCAGGCGCGGCGGCAGCGCGCCCTCCGTCGCGAGGTAGGCAGTGATCGGGTGTCGACGCACGCGTTGCCCAAGACGGAGCCGGCATGGGTGGTGCCACCCGGTCCGGCGATCAGGCTGGAGTTCGGGAAGCGCGACCGGACCTCGAGGCTGCCCTCGAAGGCGGTCGCGGCGTCGAGCTCCTCATCGAGCAGCAGCGCACTCTGCACCTTGCTTCCGTCGATGTTCACTGCTGTCTCTGACTGCGCTGGCCAGTGGAGACAGGGACCGTTGAACCACGCGTTGCCCCACGTCACGGGCGGGGCTTTGGCGCACACCCGCCGGCTGTCGGCCCGCCACCTCGCGTAGCTCTGCGGCCAATGCGCGTCCGTGCACTGCACCCCGAGTTACACCGCAATGAGTGTGCTCACCCAGCTCGTGCTCGGGTATTTGGCAAACCAAATCGTTGCCTCAGCACGAGCAGGCGAGGTCCCCACACATGGGATGTTCCGGGATCGTGCCGCGGTCCGTCCCGTCTTCCTGATTTGGGGGGCGCGCACGTAGTGCCGAAGTGTGCGGTCCTAAACGGCAACGCGGCCGGTTGATTCGCAGGCGCGTCGAACAGCAGGCGGTCGGTGCCCTTGGAGAATCAGGAATGTTCGCCCGACACGCCGGACATCGCAGCCGCCGGCGGGAACGGATCGAGGGTTAGTCGATGAGTCCGAGCGCACGGGTCCGGCTGACCGCGTCGGCGCGGCTGTGCACCCCGAGCTTCTTATAGGCGCGCTCGGCTCGTTCCTTCGCCGCCGACCGGGAGATCCCCAACTTGTCGGCGATGACCGCGAACGTCAACTGCGTGGGCAAATAGCGCAGGACCCGCATCTCAGCCATGGTGATCGACGCTGCTCTGACGGTGGCGGCGGCTTCCGCGACAGCCTCCGCGGCCGCGTCGTGGGCCGCCATCACCGTCGCCGCGTCCTCGGCCACAGCCTCCGTAGCCGCGTCGTCGGCCGCAGCGACGATCAGGCCGGCGGCGCTCAACGCGTCGACGGCTTCGTGGGTGGCTGCCTCCTCCACGAGGCCTGCGGTGATCAGCGCTCGGACGGCGGCGGCCGCGGCGGCGGCGCGTATCGCTTCCGAGGCTGCGACCGCCTCGGCTGCCTGGGTTCGCGCCGCCATGGCCAGGAGCGTTGCCTGGGCTTCGGCGGCCTGCGCGGCCGCAATCACCTGAGCCGCCTCCTCCATCGACGCCACCTCAGCCCCGACCAGCAACCCGGCCTCGGGTGTGAGGAAGCCCTCGCCCAGCAGCGCGCCGCCCGTCTCGGCGATCGCGTCGAAGAGCGGCTGGGCCCAGCCGTGCTCGATGAGCAGGAATGCGAGCGCCGTCCCGGGCAGCAGGGACTCGGCCATCGCCCATGCGTCAACCGGATCGAACCCCGACGAGCCGCCCCCCACCAGTGATCCCACGACGCCAGCGCCGTCAAACGGGACGATGCTCGCCAGGAGTGCGCCAAAGTCCTCGTCGTCGCCGACAACCAACCGCTCGATCGTGCCGTCTTCGTTCTTCGCGACGAACAGCAGGTCGAGCAGGCGCAACACTCCTCGGCCCTGCAGTCGATCGACTTCAGCCAGGACCCGACCTTGGAAGTCGGCACCGGAACCGAAACTCACGGCGATCACCTGCAACGGGCCGGGCATCGGTCGACTCCCATCGTGACTCGCCGCGCATCGTAGAGGCTGCATCGAACCTGTGGGGAGCGACTGCGTTGGAAAAGCACCGTGTTCGGCGGGTGCTGTGCCGCCCGAGCACGTTGGCGTGAGGGTGTCCCGCGAGAGCGATCGCCTTAACGACCGGGGGTCCACCAGCTGCACGCATCGGCCTCCTCGCCGCCATCTACCCCGCCGTGTGGGGCCTCGGCCAGCTCCTCACCGGAAGCTTCTCGGACCGATGGAGCCCGCAAGTGGTTCATCGCCAGCGGCATGTGGGTCCAGGGCGCCGCCATCGCCCTCGTCGCCGCCACCACCGGCTTCACACCGTGGGCACTGTCAGTCGCCCTGCTCGGCGCTGGTACCGCGATGGTTTACCCGACCCTCCTTGCTGCCATTGGCGACGTCGCTCACCCCACTTGGCGGGCCTCGGCCGTGGGTGTCTACCGCCTGTGGCGAGACAGCGGCGTCGCCGTCGGCGGCCTCCTCGCCGACGCCTTCAGCCTCACCATCAGCATCAGCGCCATCGCCATCCTCACCGCCGCCTCCGGTGTGGTCGTCGCCGCACGTATGTACGAAACCCACCCCCATTCTCATCACGCCTGATCACCGCGTCCGGTCAGGTCTTGGTCGCGATGCCCTCAAACATGTAGCCCAACGACTTCAGGCCCTTCAGGTAGACGTCGGACCCGTCACGTAGTCGGTCTCCAGCCGGTTCACGGCCAGCCCACTCTCACTCACCAGGACATCGATCGGGCGATTGACATGACAGCCGCCCGCGACACGCCGTTGGATCGGAGTGAGCCGGTCCTGCGAGCGCGCCACCTTCGCATCAGGCGAGCCGCCCGTCGACTCCATGTCCGAGCGGGACGCGCCACAGGCCGAGAGCGGTAGTCAGTGGGTGTAGCGCCGACCTGCTCGAACCTTTGTTTTCTAGAGGCCGGCGATGATGCCCCAGGTGGTGAGGGCGCCGATGGTGGAGGTCCAGCGGCCGTAGGCGGTGTAGTAGCCCACAGCCCACGTGGTTTGTTCGTTGAGGTGGAACTGTTTGGTGGGCAAGTCGCCGTTGATGACCGGGCCGACATGTTCCGCACTGCAGCCCACTTGGGCGGGTCAAGGAGTTCGGCGCAGGCCAGGCCGAGGGCGGCGTCGCCCATTTCGACCGCGGCCCCTTCCTTGTCCAGTCGGTTGGTGGTGGCGCCGTAGTCGAAGGAGTCGGTAGTGAGGATCGGGTGGCACTCGGGCATGTCCCGCCCGCCGACTTCGAGCCGGATGGCGGGGCGTGGTCGGGGGTCGACGCCACCGTTGGCGTGAGTCCTTCTGACGCGAGTCCTGTCGTGCATACAACTGACCCGCGAAGTCCATCGCGTGACACCTCGTAGGCGTCCACGTTTGCTGCGCGTGCATCCAAGCCTTGCAGCAGGTCGAGGTGGGCCCACCGCGGATGGAAACGCCACCTCTGGCCGTTGGCTCGGTCGCCTAGAGATGCGCTGTGCCCGACGCGCCCCAGGAGCCCTCCGGCGTCGACGCCATTTGACGCACGGTACCCGGCCGGACACATGCGCCCAGCGTTACCTGGAGGCGCCGCTTGGTGATGGCTTCCGTGGTGCTCAGCCTGGCCACCGGCGGCTACGGCTCCGGATCGCCCGACAGCACGGGTCCCGGCACGACGTCCGTTCGGACGGCGGGCTGCCGTGGGCGGCAGCTCCGCTCTGGCCAGGTCGTAGTCGTGGTGCTGGACCCCTCCTCGGGTCGACTCTGCTTCTCGCTCTTTTCCCCCGTTGCACGATGTGGACCCGTCGCTGTCTCCGGTGACGTTCTGTTGACGCTTGAGGATCCGGCGACGCAACGCGGCGGCGTGTCACCCGGGCGCTGGTCGTGTCCCTCTGCGATGCTTGGAGTCGACCAGGACGTCGAGTACCTCTCCTATGGTGCGCTCTTGGGTGATGGCTCCTCGCAGGGGAAGATGAGACTGGATCTGGTAGCGGTTGCGTCGGCCGTCTTTGTCTTTCACCATGTAGCCGGCCTCGGTCAGGTCGGTGACGATGCTGTAGGCGCTGCGCTCGGTGATGTCCAGCGTCCTGGCGATGTCGCGCAGGCGTACCCCGGGGTCGTGGGCGATGCACACGAGGACCCGAGCATGGTTGGTGAGGAAGCTCCACTCTGGCATCGGCGCAGAGCCTAAGTCATAGATTTCTAGAAATCTATTGCTAGTTTCATGTTACCGGCCTACAGTGGGTACCCCCGAAGCTCGTCGGTCGCCGATCGTCAGCTGCTCGAGGGCGACCGAGAGGATCTGACATGTTGATGCGATTCGAGCCCTTCCGGGAGCTTGACCGGATCACCGAGGAGATGTTGAGCGAACGCCGACCGCGCCAGATCCCTGTGGACGCGTACCGTCGGGGCAACGAGTTCAAGGTTCATTTCGACCTGCCGGGCGTTGATGCCCGCTTCATCGAGTTGACGGTGGAGAAGGATCTCCTCACCGTGCGGGCCACCCGGGCCTGGGTTCGACCTGAGGGCGATCAGATTCAGATCGCCGAACGGGCCCAGGGCGACTTCAGCCGCCAGTTGTTCCTCGGCGAAGGCCTGGACCGTGACCACATCAGCGCCACCTACGAAAATGGCGTGCTCACGCTCACCATCCCCGTAGCCGAGGAGGCCAAGCCCCGCAAGGTCGAGATCACCCACGCAGGGGATGTGCCTCAGGCCGTCACAGCAGCCTCCGTCGCCGACTGAGGAACCGGCCCAGGTCTAACGGCACGGCTCCCCCCGAGCCGTGCCGTTAAGACGCTGCTGAAGAATCCCGGTGACGGTGCTCGCGCTTTGGGTCGGGATGGAAAAGTCTGGTGGGGGTGCTGGGATCGAGCGAACCGGATCGTGAGCTGTTAGACGCCGCCGCGCGGTGTGGCCATCTCGTGGCTGCAGGCTCGGTGGAGGGGTTCTTGGCCCAGCACCGCCGCGGTCTGTTCCCGGAGGTGATGCGCCGCGAAGGCACGGACCTCGAGGTGCCCCAAGAAGGCGTTGACGACCTCAACGTCGGCGGACGTGGTGCCGCTGATCCGATAGCCCTCCACAGTCCGCTCCACCCGCACACCTCACCCCCGAGGACGCGCTCGCCCACCGGTGTCCCCACCCCGGGACCCATCAGCGCGGGCCCAACAGTCCTCGCCGTCGACGGCCGACTAAGGGATACCCGCTTCACGCGCTTCACGACGTTGTTGACGGCTTCGGTCGGTCCGTTGCTGACGTGGGAACGGTGCCAGGCCACGATCTGGTCGCGCCACCGGCGGATGGTCCGGCCGAGCCGGCGCACCTCGAGCGGCATCTCGGGCTCGGCGCTCGGCGTAACGAACGTCACAGCATCGGGACCGAACCCGGCGCGGCGGCCCGACGTAGTAGCCGTCACTCACCTGGAAGCACCCGAAGGGGTTCCCCTGATGTCTCGCGGCTCCCTGCACCACGCCGTCGTGATCGGCGCCAGCATGGCCGGTCTGACCACTGCTCGTGTCCTGGCCGACCATGCCGACATGGTCACCGTCCTCGATCGTGACCAGCTCAGCGACGACGGTCTGCCGCGTCGATGGGTACCCCAGGGGCGCCAAGCCCACGCGCTGCTGGCCAGCGGTGCCCGAGTTCTGGAGTCGCTCTTCCCCGGCCTGATGGCCGAGCTCGTCGCCGACGGAGCCGCGCAGTTCGACTTCAACGGGGGCACCTGGCACCAGGCCGGCGGGTACCGAGCGACATCGCTCATGAACCGCAAGGTGGTCAACGCGACCCGCCCGTTCCTAGAAGCGCACCTGCGGCGGCGCGTGCGCGAGCTGCCCAACGTGCACATCGTCAGCGGTGCCACAGTCGAGCGCCTGCTCGCGGCCGGCAGCCGGGTCCAGGGCGTCACGATGCTGGCAGGCGACGACCGGACGGACGTGGCCGCCGACGTCGTGGTCGACTGCTCGGGCCGCGCCTCGCGCGCGCCGCAGTGGCTCGAGGAGATCGGCTTCCCGGGCCCGGAGGTCGTCGAGGTGAGCTGCGACACGCGCTACGCCACGATGATGCTGCGTCGAGCGCCTGAGGACGATGGCCTGTTCGCCGTCGTGATCGGGACCCCGCCGGACGGCAAGCGGGCCGCCTACCTGATGCCGGTCGAAGGCGGTCGCTGGATCGCCACCCTGGCGTCGTCGTTTGGCACGGTCGCCCCGACCGACGAGGCGAGCTTCCGGACCGTGGCCGCGTTCCTCCCCGCTCCCGAGTTCAGCCGCGTGCTCGAGCGAGCGCCGGCGCTGACCGCCGTGGCCAACCACCGCCTGCCCAGCAGCCGCCGACGTCGCTACGAGAAGCTCAGGCGAGTCCCCGCCGGCTTCGTGGCGCTGGGCGACGCGATGTGCAGCTTCAACCCGGTGTACGCCCAGGGCATGAGCAGCGCCGTCCTCCAGGCCGTGGCGCTCGGCGAGGTGATCAGCAGCCACGACAACGACGCGCGCCTGGTCCGGGCCTTCTACCGCCGGGCCGCCAAGGTCGTCGCCGCACCGTGGCAGATCGCCGTCGGGGCCGACTTCGCCTTCCCCGAGTGCGTGGGTCGCGTCGATCGGGACCGCCCTGGTGAACCGCTACCTGGCTCGGGTGCTGTTGGCCGCCCAGGCGTCGCCCGAGGTGAACACTGCGATGATCCTCGTGCAGAACCTGGTGTCGCCGCCTTCCTCGCTGTTCAAGCCCTCGATGGTGCGTACGGTCCGGCGGGCGGCCCGCCAGGCCGAGCGTCGTCGCCGCGAGGACGGCGCAACCGAGCTCGCCACGCTCGGCTGCCGCGCCGCCTGACCACCTGGCATGGCTGCCCGCTCGCTCAACCGGCGCGGACGCGAACCACCCAACCGAGAGGTTCGAGGATCGGCTCGATCGTGTCGCGGAGGCGGGCGACCTAGCGATCGGCCGGCCAGCCCGCTGGGTCGAACAGGGCCTGGAGGGCGATGCCGTCGGCCACCGCGATCAGCTGCTCGGCCAACGTCTCCGCGTCGTCCTCGGCCGCGCCGACACCACGCTCGACCAGGCTGGCCAGCCGGGACCGGAAGTCGTGGTACGCAATCCCGCTAGGCCCGCGACAGCTCCTCGTCGCCGCCGATTGCGCGCAGCACGCGACCGTCACCATCCAGTGCGGGCGCCGCTCGTCGTCCCGTGGGAGCGCGCCTTCGAGCGACACGAGCAGTGCGTCACGCGAGAAGCGCTTGTCGGTCGCGCGCCGCATGGCGGTTGGCCAGCGGCGGTGCGACCTGGCAAGGCGGCGACAGCGCGCGTCACGGTCAGCCGGCTGTGTGCCAGGTCGAGATCGCCCCACTTGAGCGCGTCGTGGGACTCGACGGCGGCTGCTTCTGCGACGGATGCCCATCGTCGTCATGTGCATGAGTCCGGGCGACGGATGCGGGTTCTGCGCTGAGGCATCAGGGTCTTGGGTCAAGCGGTGCCCGCTTCGACGTGAGGACAGTGGCGCTGTGGTCAGGGGCGCCAGCGGGCGCCGTCGGCCACGTTGCGGCCAACGGGGAGACAGTTGGGTGAGGACCCGTCGGCGTCGGCGAGGTAGAGGTTGCCGCTACGCAGGAACACGAGTGTGGCGCCGTTGGGGGTGACGTTGGGCCTGGCGTCGTTGGGGCCGTCGCTGAGGGTTTCGTCTCCGCTGCCATCGATGCCGATGCGGTGGATCTGCCCGTCGCGCACGAACAGAACATGGGTCCCGTCCGGGGTGACCGAGGGCGAGTATTCGTAACCGGGGCCGCCGACGAGGGTACGCAGACCCACACCGTCGGCGTCGATGATCATCACGTCGTCGTTCGCGGCTCCGCCGAAGGCGGTGAACACCACCTGGCGGCCGTCTGGCGTCCAGCGTGGATCGGTGTCGGCGGTGGGTGTCTCGGCCAACGGGTGGGCGCCCGAGCCGTCGGACCCGGCCACCCAGATGTCGCTGTCGCCGTTGCCGGCGTTTAGGACGTACACCACCGGGTGCCGTCGGGGGACCAGTCGGGCTGGGAGGCCGCACCGAGCGCGGCGAGCGGTACGAGGGCACTGCCGTCCGGTTTGACGAGCGCGAGAGTCGGTGGGCGATCCCCGGGAGCTGAGACGAAAGCGACGCGCTGGCCGTCGGGCGACCAGGTGGCATCGACGGCGTCGGCCCCTGGCGGTGTGGGAATCGGTATCGGAGTCGCACCTGTAGCCGGAAGCACCTCCAGCGTGATGCCGCTCTTGGACGCGACGGTGAAGAGGAGGTCACCACGTCGAGCAGGTATCTGTCCGTTGGGGCGACAGGGTGGGTCGTCGGGATGGCCGGTGGGTGTGAAGGGTCGATCGGCGATCGTCGCCTCGGGGCTCACCGACGGGCCGGCGCCCGCACGGACCAGCGTCAGCTCGAATTCGATCGTCCCCTTGTTCTCGATGCGGAAGCCGACGAGCCCTGAGACGTCGATGCCGAAATCGTCGCGCGAGATGTCCACGCTCCCAGCCACCTCGATGCTGTCACCGTCCCACCGAGCCCGCACCGGCAGCACGACCGGCCGGGTCACGCCGTGCAAGGTGAGCTTGCCGTCCAGCGCGAGCTCGATTGGCTGACCGAGTTTCGGATCGCCGATGTCCACCGGTGAGACCAGGCTGAACTCGGCCTTCGGGAACTTGGCTGTTTCCAAACCTTGCCTCGTCATTGCCCCGTCACGACCGTCGACGTCACTGTGCAGGTGGGTCATGTCCACGGTGATGGTTGCCGCGGTCAGCCGTCGAGCTTCGATAGTCATCGAGGCGTCCACCGACGGGGATCGACCGACGGCATCGCTAGGGGCGGGCACCGGTCCCAGCCGCTCGCGAATCCGGTAGCCGACGAAACCACCGGTGGCGTCGCTGATGGTCCAGGTCCCCGGCAACCTGCCGGGCGCGTCCCGCGATCGACCCGCCACAGAGGCGGCCGGCCGCAACTCGGCCGGCGCCGGGCTGCCCTTCGACCGCCAGGCCAATACACCGTAGGCACCAGCCGGAAGAGCGATGACGGCGAAGGCGAACACAAGCAGCCATCGACCTCGAGTCACCGCCGTACTACACCGCCGTCGTGCCCGGCGTTCCCTCTCGCCATCGACGAACACCATCACGGGTCGAGCGCACAGACCACCTCGTAGGCGGTGCGCACCTGGCTGACTGTCGCGCCACAGGCACCACCCCGGCGAGCGACACGACAGGTCCCCACGCCACACCCATCCGCGCAGACCCGGCGCCCGCGGACCCGACCGACGAGTGGTCTCATCACACGCAGTGACGGAGCCGTCACATAATGGCCTGATCCGGGGCGGCCACGGCGCTTCGGGCGGCGCACAGATCGCCGCCCCGAACCCCACCTTCCGTTACTGCGAAGCTGAGCACATCAGCGGCGCGCGGGTGTCGGGTGTCTCGGGCGCTGGTCCAAGTGGACGATAGGACCGGTGAGTGCGGGCCGTGGCCGAGCTACGCGGAGGCTTTGTCTCCGTACTTGCGTTGTGCTGCTTGCTTGGAGACGCCGAGCATGGCCCCGATCTCGGACCATGATCGATGTGCCCTTCTGGCCGACCGGACCGCCCGTGTGAGCTCGGTGTCGACGTGGTGGCGTTGATCGACCAGCTCGGCGATCGCTCGCAAGGCGTCCGTGTCCGCGACGCGCAGGTCCTCGGGCTCCACAGCGTCAGCCCATCGTTCGAGCGCTGCTGCCTGTTCGGCGCGGGTCCGGGTCATGGGGTCCACCAGCCCTGCAGGAACTTCGACCCTGCCGGCATGACGTGGATCACCGCAATGCCGTCGTCGTCGGTTACGACGCCAATCTCCAACGGGTCGCCCTGGTTGGACGGGCCGATGAACATCGTGACGGCGGGGTTGTCCGTCTCGAAGGCTCTCCGATGGTGGCGCTGGGCATGGATCATGTCGTTGTCGGTGACACCGTGCTTGCGGGCGCTCGGCTCGATTTCCACGTACGGATCAGGCTACGACCGTGGCGCGGTTATCGTCAACACATGTTGACGCGTGGGCGGGACGTGGGGAGCGGCGTCCGCCGGGTAGAGGCCTGCTCGCCAAGGACTCGGCGGCGGCGGCGCGTTCTCACACGCGGCGGCGGCACCAGCACTCCAGCTGGTAGAGGTTTAACGCGTTCAACGTCGGCGACCGGAGAGGGGCGCGGTGGGCCCCTTACGATGACCGTGATCGCGTTTGTGGGATCTCTCGTGCTCTCCGCTCTGATTGTCGTCTCTACCTAGGTGTCCACGACGCCCGTCAGCCATTTTGACGACGCGGTCGTTGACGAGCCCAGGAACATGGGAACCTCTGGCGGGCGAGTGCAGATCGCTGCCCGGTCGCGAGCGGCTGCGCGGATCGCTACCCGGCCCCGGTTCTGACGCCGCTCCGAAGGCGCGCTCCGAACGACGGCGTGGGCCACCGCATCTTGCCTGCTACTCGGAGTCCAGCATCGGATGGCCTGAGGTCCTGGCAGGAGCGCTCGGGGCCTGCATGATGGTTCAAGACAACGGAGGCGGAACGATCGTGTCGAAGCCGAACGGGGGGAGCATCACGAATGGGCCCGAAGAAGACCTTTGCGGTCGCTGGTACGCCGGAAGACCTATCGAGCCGGACCCTCAGCGCCGGCCGTGTCGTTGCACTCGTACGACCCGTCTACGCGCAGGTTCTGCGGAGGGATGCGATGCGGCGGGCTTGGGGAGGAACGCGGGCTGTCGCGGTGATGGTGGGGCCATAGCGCCAAAAGGCATGTGTCCGACTATGGGACCGCTCGTTTCTCCGCTCCGATCGTCCGTGGTCGGCTGCGATGCACCGGCGAGATGTCAACCGCTAACGATGAAGCTGAACCGCACCTGCCGGCGGCGGTTGTCGGCGTTGAGGTCGACGAGCACGATCCGCTGCCACGCACCCAGCAACAGCCTGCCCGCCTCGACGGGTATGGCCAGCGAGGGGCTGACCAGAGCCGGCAAGAGGTGGTCTGCGCCGTGCCCCTTCGAGCCGTGGGCGTGGCGGTACGGGTGGTCGCGCGGCAGGAGACGGTCCAGTGCGTCGACCAGATCCGCCTCGGAGCCGGAACCCGTCTCCATCAGGGCAAGCCCGGCTGTCGCATGCGGGGCGAAGACATGGAGTAGGCCGTCACCGCGGCTTTGACAGAAGCGGGCTGCTTCGTCGGTGAGGTCGACGACGGCACGGTCTGCGGTGTCGAGCTCGAGAACGGTGCTGTTCATGTCCACCACTCTCGCGCCTCAGCGATGTGACACCTGGCCCACCGACGGTGGGAAGGTTCGACGATCATCGAGCGTTCTCCCCGGCGATGGTCGTCCTGCAAGCCAGCACCGGTGCGCCTGACCGGCCCCGGGACTACGAGCGGAGGTGGTGGACCCTCGCGGTGCTGTGCCTGAGCCTGGTGATGATCGTTGTCGCCAACGCGAGCCTGAACGTCGCCTTGCCCACTCTGGTTCGCGACCTCCACGCCAGCGCGAGCTCGCTCCAGTGGATCGTGGACGCGTACAGCCTCGTGTTCGCTGGACTCCTGCTTACCGCCGGCTCGCTGGGTGACCGGTACGGCCGCCGGCTTGCGCTCAACGGGGGGCTGATCCTTTTCGGCGCCGCTTCGGGCCTCGCCGCGTTCGCGGGATCAGCGGGAGCGCTGATCGCGGCCCGCGCCGCGATGGGCGTCGGTGCCGCGTTCGTGATGCCCGCCACGCTGTCCGTGCTCGCCCACGTGTTCCCACCCGCCGAGCGTCCCAGGGCGATCGCGATCTGGGCTGGCTTCGCCGGCGTCGGAGCCGCACTCGGCGGCGTCATCAGCGGCTGGCTGCTGCAGCATTTCTGGTGGGGTTCGATCTTCCTGACCAACGTGGGTGTGGTCGTGATCGCGCTGGTCGCCGGCTACTTCCTGGTCCCGTCCTCCAGGCACGACGGACACGCCACCCTGGACCCCGTTGGCGCGCTGTTGTCGATCGCCGGTCTCGGAACGCTCATCTACGCGATCATCGAGGCGCCGGACCACGGATGGCTCTCGACGCAGACGCTCGTCACCTTCGCGGTCGCCACCGTGGTTATCACCATGTTCGTCGGTTGGGAGCTGCGCAGCGCCGACCCGATGCTCGACCTGCGATTCTTCCGCAGCCCGGTGTTCACGGCGGCGACGAGCACGATCACGCTGATCTTCTTCGTGGCGTTCGGCACGTTCTTCATCGTCACCCAGTACTTCCAGTCCGTGCTCGGCTACACGCCACTCGGCGCGGGGGTGCGGGTGCTGCCATGGGCCGCCGCCTACATGGTCTCGACGACGAGGTCGGCTGTCCTCGTCGAGCGACTCGGTCAGCGGCGAGTGGTGACCGCCGGCCTGGTAATCGTCGCCGCGGGCCTCGCGCTGCTGTCGCGTTGCGGCACGGACACGGGCTATGGGCTGGTGGCCACCGCGCTCGTCGTCATGGCGCTCGGCATGGGCATGACCACCGCGCCATCGACCGGAGCGATCATGCGCTCCGTGCCACTGCGCAAGGCGGGCGTCGGCTCTGCCGTGAACGACACCACCCGCGAGCTTGGGGGAGCGCTGGGCGTGGCGGTCTTTGGCAGCATCCTCGCATCGCACTACCGCACGGCGATCAGCGCCGACATCGCCGGTCTCCCGAGTCCGGCCGGACGTTCACTCGGCGCCACCCTCCAGACCGCGACGGCTCTGCCAGGCGAGCAGGGTCAGGCCCTTGCCGACGCCGCGCGCCACGCGTACGCACAAGCCTTCGACGCCACGCTCGGGCTGACGGTCGTCGTCGCGATCCTCGCCGCGGGCCTGGTCCTCTGGCTGCTCCGCCCCGTAGCCGGCGAGGTGACCGAGGAGCCCGCAGTCGACCTCGAAGCGGCATAGTGGAGCCTGTGGGCGCTGATCTCCGCTACCCAAGCCGGGACGAGCTGCAGCTCGTGGAGGTGCTCCAAGCACTCGCGGACCCGGTCCGGTCGGAGATGCTTCGCGTACTCGAGGACGCCGGCAGCGAGGTCCCTGGCGGGAAGATCCCCCTCCTCGTGGGAAGTCGACGAGAAGCGACTTCAAGATGCTCCCGAGGCAGGATCGTGCGCGCCGACCGTGCCGGCACCCGTCCCTCCTCCACCCTCCAGCGCGATGACCTCGATGCTGACGGCGATGTCGCGCCCACCTGAAGTCGAAGAGCGGGGTCGGAACGCAAGTCGACCACGTCGGGTACACCTCGCTGTCGGTGAGCCAGCTACTGACGGGAAAGCCCTCGGACGGGATCGGACTCCGCTTGATCCCATCCTGTAACCAGCGATCCTGAGCTTCGCGCCAACGAGCCACATCGAGCATCTCGCAAACATGAGCGCCCCAGGCCGGTCGACGGCCCGTCACGGATCGGCTCCTCTAGGCGCGGCGCTCGAGACCTTCCAACGGCTCCGAGCTGCCCGTGGGAAGCGCGAGCAAGCGCCGGGTTGCGGGCCACCGGCCCGCATTACCTTTACGTTCTACAGTTGGATCCGACACCGACCAGGGAGCGACATGGGTCGCCTTTCTCCGTGCGTGCACGGGCTGCCGGACATCAGCGGTTCTGAAGCGCTGATCGACGAGGCGGTGGCGGCCGGCCGCGGGCGCCCGCTCTGGGCCGCAGACGGGGCGGTCCGTATCGACGAGATCGACAGCGCGTTTGCTGTCGCGCTGCACATGCACCAACCGTTGATTCCGGCGGGTGGCGACGATCTGCGGCGAGCTGGGATCATCAGCAATCTCAGGTGGATGATGGAGCACCGCGATATCGGTGACAACCACAACGCGCCGGTGTTCCTGTGGTGCTACAGGCGCATGGCCGAGTTCGTCCCTCAGCTGCTCGACGAGGGCTACCGACCGCGGGTGATGCTGGACTACTCGGGGACCCTGCTTCACGGGCTGCACGACATGGGTGCAAGCGACGTTCTGGAGGCGTTGGCCCGCGTCACTTGCGACGAGCGGTACCGCCCAGCTGTGGAGTGGTTGGGCGCGCCGTGGGGTCATGCGGTCGCGCCCTCGACGCCGGTGCAGGACTACCGGCTGCACGTGCGGGCCTGGCAGCACCACTTCGCTTCCCTTTCGGGTTTGAGGCCCTGGGGCGGGTGCGGGGTTTCTCGCCGTCGGAGATGGCGCTGCCGAACCACCCCGACGTCGCCTACGAGTTCATCCGGACCTTGCACGACTGCGGCTACCAGTGGGTTCTCGTGCAGGAGCACACGGTCGAGCAGCTCGACGGTCGGGGGCTCGAGAATCGTCACGTTCCTCACCTGCTGCGGGCCACCAGTTCGGCGGGCGAGACCGCGACCATGGTGGCGGTCGTCAAGACCCAGGGGAGCGACACCAAGCTGGTGGGCCAGATGCAGCCCTACTACGAGGCCAAGGGTCTGGGTCGTCTCGACGTGGCGGGACGCAGCGTGCCGGCCCTGGTGACCCAGATCGCCGACGGTGAGAACGGCGGGGTGATGATGAACGAGTTCCCATCCAAGTACCTGGAGGTGGTCCGGGAGTGCTCGGGTACCCGTACGCCGATCGTGAACGTCAGCGAATACCTCGAGCAGGTCTGGGGGTCGGGGGTGCGGCCCCAGGACCTGCCGGTGGCCCAGCCGCTGTTCCAACACCGCATCTGGGAGCGGATGTCGCCGGGAGACGGCCCCGATCGGCTGGCTGCCACCATCAAGGAGTTGCAGGTCGAGGACGGCCGCTTCCACATGGACGGCGGGAGCTGGACGAACAACATGTCGTGGGTGCGCGGCTACGACGACGTTCTCATGCCCATGGAGAAGGCCAGCACGTTGTTCCATGCGCGGGTACTCGCCAACAGCGTGCCCACCGACGACCCACGCTATCGAAACGCCTTGTTCCATCTCCTGACGGCCGAGACGAGCTGCTACCGCTACTGGGGCGACGGCACCTGGACCGACTACGGGTCCGAGCTGGCCAGGCGCACCCACGAGATCATCACATCGGACTTCTGAGTGCTTGACGACTCCTTCGCCCCGGTCTTCAACCTCCACCAGCCGCACGAGGGCTCAGGCTCGCCGCGGACGATCGACGCTGGTCCTGAGGGGTGTAGCGACGTGATGACCTTCGAGGGGCGATGGTGAGAGCCCGTCAGGGGGCATCCGCTCGTCAAGTTGGCGCGATTCCGGGAGACGCCACGACGACCAGTTCGCTCCGTCGGCGTACTGTGCGGATCCATGGCCACGAGGTCAGCTACCGGATGGCCGGTGAGGGGCGGACGATCCTGCTGGTCCATGGGATAGCGGGAAGCTCCGCGACGTGGCGGGCGGTGATGCCTGCACTGGCCGAGAACTACACGGTGATCGCTCCGGATCTGTTGGGTCACGGACACTCGGCCAAGCCCCGGGGCGACTACTCGCTGGGTGCCTACGCGAGTGGTATCCGGGACCTGTTGGCGGTGCTGGGCAGAGAACGCGTCACCCTGGTCGGCCACTCCCTCGGTGGGGGCGTGGCAATGCAGTTCGCTTACCAGTTTCCGGAATGGGCGGAACGATTGGTCCTGGTTGCATCGGGAGGGTTGGGGAAGGAGGTCAGCCCTCTCATCAAGGCCGTGACCCTGCCGGGCGCCGAGTACCTGCTCCCGATCCTGCTGCATCCATGGTTCCGTGAAGCGGCTGAGCTGCCCGCTTCCGTGGCCCGCCGCCTTGGCTGGCGACCGAACGCCACCTTGGCGGAGGTTTGGCGCAGTTACACCACTTTGACCGACCGGCATGGCCAGATGGCCTTCGTCCACACCGTGCGCTCGGTGATCGACCTCGCCGGCCAGCGTGTCAGCGCCCATGACCGCCTGTACCTGGCCGAGGCCGTTCCGACTCTGATCGTCTGGGGGGACAACGATCGGATCATTCCCGTTGCCCACGCCCACCTGGCAGCCGAGGCCATCCCCGGCGCCCGGCTCGAGATCCTTCACGGAGCCGGCCACTTCCTGCCGGCGCGGGACGCCGAATGGTTCTTGCGAGTCCTCGAGGACTTCCTCACATCGACCACACCGGCCCATGTGCCAGAAGACCGCTGGCGCCAGCTCCTGACCAGCGCACCACCCGATGACGAAGCGGAATAGTGGAGCACCACGGAAGCCTGGGCATGCCCGGACTACCCGTTCTGACAGAGTCGATTGAACCGAACAGGAGCAGCACCGGAGTCCTCGTTCACCGCTCATCGTGCTGGGCCGGCAGTCGAGGCCACGGACGCTGCACCGCTAGCAGCGCTCGACGACGAACCGGAGCTCACCGTGGCACGGTTGCGCGCCGCCAACGAGCACGGCCGGCGCGACCACGGCGAACGGGACGCGGCGCATCCGTCATATCTGCCCGGCGCGAGTTCCTCATGCCGTGCGGGTCACGCAAGCCCCCGCCAGACCAGTCGATCGTCGGACGGTGATGGCTGCCGGCATTTCGGTGCGGAACGAGCGGTTCCGGTGGGCTTCATTCGGGACCTTGGACCCTTGCTGGTCCGACCTGACGTCCACATATTGCTGCCATGCGGATGCGCAATCTGTTGGTCGCGGCCATGTTGCCGGTGTCGGGGGTGGTGATTGCGGTGCCCTCTGGTTCGGCGGTGGGCGCCGGTGTCGAACCAGTGGGTGTCGATAGCACCTGTGGGTCGTTCGACCTCAGTCCCAGCGGGCGCTACCTGGTGTTCAGCTCGGTGACGTCGCGGTACGCGAAAGACACGAACTCCCGGTGCGATGTGTACCTCTGGGATCGCCGTTCCGGCGGCTTCGAGTTGGTGAGCCAGGCGCTGGAAGGGAGCGCGGCCGGTGGCGAGAACCCGACGATCTCGAACGATGGACGCTTCGTTGCCTTCGAGTCCGCAGCGGCGAACGTCGTAGCAGGAGACACGAACCAGGTACGTGACGTGTTCGTGCGGGACCGTGCCAACAAGGTCACCAAGCGCGTGACCGTCACGAGAGCGGGGACGCAGGCGAACGGTCCGAGCTTCGATCCGCAGGTCGCCGGTTACGGCGGCAAGGTTGTGTTCGCAACCGAGGCCACGAACCTCGTCGCCGGGGACACCAACGCAGCCCGCGACATCGTCGTGTGGCGCCGGTCCTCGGGTCTATTGACTCGCGTCAGCGTGACGGCGGCCGGTAAGCAGGCAAACGGGGCGAGCACCGACCCCTCGGTGAACGACACCGGAACCCGCATTGCGTTCCTGACGGCCGCACCGAACATGGGTGCCGGCCCGACCACGCCGATCGTCCAGGTGCGGGACCTTGACGCCGCCACGACATATCGAATCCCGCCCATCTGCGTGCCCCAGGGGTTGGCCAGCGTGGCCGGACTCGAGTGTCGCACAATCGTCCCTCCTGAGATCGGCGGCCTTGGTACTCGCGTCGTGATGGCTCAGGCCTGGTTCGACACGGTCACCAACCAGCTCCCCCAAGGGATCAGCGAAGAGTCCGCCCTCTACCGTGTCCCCGATGGTGTGAAGTTGGACTCTCAGCTCGGATGGGACCTCATCGCGGTGGCGATCAGCCCGGACGGCAAGGAGTGGGCGCAGGGCAGCGAACGGTTGATATCCATCACAGGGACGGTTGGCGACGAGTGCATCGGTGACCCCGACCTATGGACCCGCTCCATGGTGTTCACCGGGACCGACCGCACCCTGGCGTTCGTGAAGCTGGAAACCATCGTGGTCCAACCTCTCAACTTCGCCGACGGGGTCTGCATCGAGCTCTGACCCGGCACGAGAACACACTCAGCGCTGACCACACTCGGTCTTCTTCCAGCTCTCCCCAAGTGGACGATTGGGGACCGATGAGCACGGCCCGTGGCCCGAGCTACGGGGAGGCTTTGTCCCGTACTTCCGTTGTGCTGCTTGCTTGGAGACGCCGAGCATGGCCCCGATCTCGGACCATGATCGATGTGCACGTCTGGCCGACCGGACCGTCCGTGTGAACTCGGTGTCGACGTGGTGGCGTTGATCGACCAGCTCGGCGATCGCTCGCAAGGCGTCCGTGTCAGCGAGGCGCAGGTCCTCGGGCTCCACCGCGTCGGCCATCGTTCGAGCGGCGCATCGTGGGACGCGGTCTGTGCGAGTCGTGCTGGCAACGCGACCCCGACCGGCTGGTCCGCCAAGCCGAGCGGATCGCCGCCCGACTCGAACAGCCACCGGCGTGGCTGGCCGCCTTCGTCGAACACGCCGCGGCCCGAAACTGCGTAGGCCGCACGTCGCTCATGCTCGGTCGGCTGGGACGCATGCTCGCCAAGCCGGGACCGACCAACCCCCAAGCCCTCCTCGAGCAGGCCCATCAAACAGGAGGCTCGGGCGCGCTGGCCCGCACCCTGGAGGACTTCTTCGTCGATGCTGGACTCGCCTTTCCGATCGACCGCACCGCCCAACGCTGGTCGGCGCGGCGTCGACGCCGGATCGCGGAGGCACCCGAGCCGCTGCGCCCGGCGCTGGCCCGCTTCGCCGACACACTCGTGGCCAGCCAGCAACGTGCCCGCCAGGCCGGCACCCGACCCCGGGGCGAGCGCACCGTCGTGGACGACCTTGCCATCGTTCGCGACCTCGCCCGCTTCTTGATCGCCGAGCGCGCCAAACCGGACTGGGCGAGCATCGAGCGGGGCGACATCGAGGCATTCCTGGCCGAGCGGCCCCTCAGCCGGGCCCGCCGGCTGAGCACGCTGCGCGTCTTCTTCCGCTGGGCGCGGGCCAACCGGGTCGTGCTGGTCGACCCGACCAAGACCATCTCCAGCCATCGCCACCGAGCACCGCGCTCGGCAATCCTCAGCCTGGCCGAGCAGCGCCGCTTGTTCCGCCGCTGGACCACCAGCCGCGACGCCCATCCCCATGAACGCCTCGTCGGCCTGTTCGCACTGCTGCACGCCGCTTCGTCTTCGGAGCTGCGAAGCCTGAAGGTGTCCCATCTCGACGTCGGGCGACGCACCATCCGGCTCGGTCGGCGGCCGCATCCGGTTCCGCTCGACCCCGCCACGTGGGACGCGCTTCAGCGCTGTCTCGATCACCGCGACGAACTCGCCACCCACAACCCGCACGTCATCGTCACCGCCATCACCAGGACGCGCCGGACAGCCGCGTCGGATCAGTACCTATGGCGAGTGCTCGGCCCCGCGGGTATCACCTCGCGCCCCCTTCGGGCCACGCGTCTGGTCGATCTGGTCGCCAGCCTCGACCCGAAGCTGGTCTGCGAAGCGACCGGGATGGCTGCCGCCGGCATCTTCCCCTACGCGGCAGACGCGGTTCAGGATCTCCGCCTGCTGAACGTGTGACCTCCAGGCGCGACCTTGCACACGTTGGCGGGAACGTGTGCGCTTTGGACGGCTTGTTGATGACGGTCTCGATACGAAGCGCCCTCCCTTCCTTGAGGTATTGCTTGATCCGGCTGTGCTTGTAGGAGAAGTCGACGTGGACGTCGGTGCCTGGGCTGAAGACCCGGGTCTGGGATGGGAGCTGGGTTCGGGCCCCGCGCCTGGTCGGGATGAACACGGCCCGGACCTGCTCGGGACGGCCGATGCCGATGTTGTCCGCGACGAGGGCCTCGAAGAACCCCCTCGCCCGGCGGGGGTCGTCGAACACGAGCGTGCGCGAGACCTCGACTTGGCGCATCGACAGCTCCCAGAAGTACCCGCCGGCGCGGTCGGCCTCGGTGAACGGGGTCGGGATGACAGCAGTCCAGCGGGCGAAGAAGGCCTCGATGTCGTCGGGGCCGAAGCGGTCGCAGATCGCTTGCAGGCGCGCCGGGTCCTGACAGGACGAGAAGCCGTTCGAGAGCTGGGTGAAGCCGAGGTTCTCGCGACGGGCCTGGCGCTTGGCCCACTCGTGCCCGTTCAACCACACCTTTCCCGGATAGGGGAAGTAGGTGCAGATCTTGATGAAGCCGGGCCCGAAGTCGGCGTCGTAGACGTAGAAGTAGTACATCCCAACCCGGCGGTCTTCCTTCACGAAGTCGAAGCTGACCACGCTCGGCTTGGTCGAGCGGTTCTTGGCGCTGAACACCCACTGGAACTCTTGGGTGGCCACGATGGCGACGACCCCGGTGCGACCCTCGGCCTCGGCCCGCTCAAGGTAGGGACGAACGTGGTCCAGCTTGCGGTCGTCCCAGCGGGTCCGGTCCGGCTTCTTCAACGTGAGGATCGGCACTTCGTGCTCGGCGGCGAAGGCCTTCACCTCGCGGCGGAAACGGTTGCCGATCTTCTCCAGGAGGGCGGGCGATGGGATCGGGAAGCCGAGGTGCTGGGTGAGAAAGGTAACGACCTGGCCGCTCACTTGAAGATTGGGCACGTACGCGTTGAGCAGCAGTCGGTCGACGCAGTCGATCGTCAGGCCAACATGGCAGTCCAGCACCTCGTTGATGTTCACCACCGTCGTCATGACACCAGCGTGGTCGCACGAGGGCGGGCTTCGCCCGCCCGACAACCCCAACTCAACAGCGGGCGGCGTCGGAGGGGGCCGGGGGGAGGGCCTGCCCTCCCCCCGCTAATGTCCTGAGTCGGAGATTCGCTGACAATAGGCGGCGAGGCTGTCGAGGATCTCGTCGGCGGTCTTGTGCCAGACGAAGGGCTTGGGGTCGTCGTTCCAGTTGGTGATCCAGGTGCGGATCGAGGCGACGAGCTCGCGGGTCGAGCGGTGGGTGCCGCGCCGCAACCATTTGGTGGTGAGCTCACCGAACCAGCGCTCGACCAAGTTGAGCCATGAGCTGTAGGTCGGGGTGAAATGCAGGCTGAAGCGGGGGTGGCGGACGAGCCAGCGGTGCACGGCGGGGGTCTTGTGGGTGGAGGAGTTGTCCACCACGACGTGCACGTCCAAGTCCTCGGGGACGGTGCGGTTGACGAGGTTCAAGAACCGGATGAACTCGGTCGCCCGGTGGCGGTCGGTGAGATCGGCGATCACGTTGCCCGACGCGACGTCGAGCGCGGCGTACAGGTTGGTGGTGCCGTTGCGGCGGTAGTCGTGGGTTCGTCGCTCGGCCACCCCGGGCAACAGCGGCAGGATCGGGGCGGTGCGATCCAACGCCTGGATCTGGGACTTCTCGTCCACGCAGAGCACCACCGCGGCATCGGGCGGGTTCAGGTACAGGCCGACGATGTCGCGGACCTTGTCGATGAACTGCGGGTCCGGGGACAGCTTGAAGCTCTGGGCCAGATGCGGCTTGAGCCCGAAGGCCCGCCAGATCTTGCTCACCGCGGTTTGCGACATGCCGGCGGCCATGGCCATCGAACGGGTCGACCAGTGCGTGGCGTCGACCGGGGTCTCCTCCAAGGTCTTGACGATCACCCGCTCCACGTCGGCGTCGGTGATCGTGCGGGGCGCACCCGGGCGGGGCTCATCATGGAGACCATCCAGCCGGCGCTCCACGAACCGGGCTCGCCACTTGCCCACCGTCGTGGGATGAACACGCAGTTCGGCCGCCACCTCCTGGTTGGTGGCGCCGTCGGCGCAGCCCAGCACGATCCGACACCGCAACGCCAACGCCTGCGCGCTCTTCGGTCGCCGAGCCCACCGCTCGAGCGTCTCCCGCTCGTCATCGGTGAGCACCAACACCGGAGTGGGTCGTCCCCGTCGTGCCATCGCTGCCTCCCATCGTCGTCGACAACGACGAGAACGCGAACGACCCACCGAAAATTCCTACGAACTAGAAACTCAGGACACTAGGCGATGCGCTGGGGATGGATCTGGGACAACCCCGTCGAGCGGGCCCATCGGCTCGTCACGGTCAGCCGCGAAATGCGCCCACCGACCCCCGAGGAGTTGCGCACCCTCCTCGACTACGTCGCGGCGCGCGACTCCCAGTTGCACGCTCTGCTCGTGCTCGCAGCGTTCACCGGGGCCCGCCGCGCCCAGCTGCTCGGACTGCGCTGGCACAACGTTCATCTCGCCGCCAAGCGTGTCTCGTTTAGCGCTGGTTGGGTCGAGGGACCCGATGGGCCCGTACTGACCGCGACCAAGACCAAGCGGCGCCACCTCGTCGAGCTCGATCCCGCCACCGTCGACGTCCTCGTCGACCTCGCGGCCGCTCGTGGCTGCGATGCACGAGCGGAGGCGTTCGTGTTCAGCGACGACGACGGCACGACGGCCTGGAAACCGAATCGGGTTACCAAAGCCTTCCTGCGGCACCGCCGCGCCGCCGGGCTGCGACCGTTCCGGCTGCACGACCTGCGCCACTTCATGGCCACCGAGATGCTCCACGCCGGAGTCCCCCTCGTCATCGTCTCCCGCCGCCTCGACCATCGCCGCGTCTCCACGACGCTCGATCAGTACGCCCACGCGGTCCCCGGCGGCGACGCCCAGGCCGCCACCACCCTCTGGCAGATCATGCAGAACTCCGCCTGAACGCACCCACCCAGTGTCAACACGCCCGCTCTTGCGAGCACGCCCGCGGACACCCTCGGGCTACCCCCGTGTCACGACACAACGGGCACCCCGGTCGGCCCCAGGCCGTGCGTCATCGACGGTGGCTCCGGCTCCTGCGTATGCGCGATATGGGTGGTCGGCGTCCGCCGTCCCCTTGCGCATATCGGTGGTTATGCCGGTGATCCCCGATTCGCCCGTCTGCAGCGGTGACGCTGTGGTGGCGGGCGGCGAGGAGGATCAATGGCTTCGTGGACGCCCGGTGTGGTGTCACCCGTCGGTGGCAGCGGGCAGATCGCGCTCGGTCACCCGCTGGTCGATGACTACCTGGAGGTGGTGCGGGCCCGCTGGCGGCGGAACACGTTGTGGGCCACGGCATACGACTTGAAGGTGTTCTTCACCGTGGTCGGCAAGGACCCGGTGGAGGTGACGGTGGCCGACGTGTTGGGCTTCATCCGGACCCAACGCGGGGCCGGCTCAGGCAAGGTGGTCCGGCTCGCCGATGGGGACGGCGGGTTGGCGCTGTCGACGGTGCGGCGACGGCTGTCGTCGGTGTCGGGGTTCTACGGCTACCTCACCGCACTCGGGGTGGTGGAAATCAACCCGGTGCTGCGGGGGATCGCAGCGAGAACGGCGTCGGGTCGGGTCCGGCGGCGCGCCCCGCTGGTGCGCCAGGTCCGACTGTTGCCTCAGGTGCTGAGGCCCGAGGAGGTGAACGGGCTGTTGGGTGGGCTGCGCCGCTGGCGGGACCGGGCGATGATCGAAGCGATGCTGCTGGGCGGCCTGCGCCGCAGCGAGGTGCTCGGTCTGCGACTCGAGGATCTGCGTTCAGCCGAGCGGCGGGTGTTCGTGGTCGACGGCAAGGGCGGTCATCAACGGTGGGTGCCGATCTCGTCGCGGTTCTTCACCTCGGTCACTGAGTATCTGCATGGGGAACGACCGGCCGACGCAGTCACGGATCGGGTGTTCGTGGTGATGAAGGGCCCGCACCGCGGCCAGCCGCTCACCGCGAAGGGGTTGGAGCAGATCATGCGCGACGCCCGCCGGCGGCTGGGCTGACCCATGGGACCTGCCATGAGCTGCGCCACACCTGTCTCACCCGGCTGCGGGAAGCGGGCATGGCGCTGGAAGCCATCCAGGCTCAGGCCGGGCACCGCTCGATCGAATCGACACGGGTCTATCTCCATCTCGCCGACGGGTGGGTGGCCGCCGAGTACCGCAAAGCCGCCGAGGCGATCGACGCCCAGGCCCGCGTCGGGAGCGGATCATGACCGCCGCAGCAGCGGCCATCCCTGCCGCCTGCGGATCAGCGCGGTGGGAGCCGGTGATGATCCGGGCGCCCCGGCTGGGGACGACGATGCTCACCTACCTGGAACAACTCGCCGTGTCGCAACGACCGGCCACCATCCAATCGACCGACACCGCGCTGCGGTTGTTCGCCTCCTTCGTGTTGGACCACGACGGGCGGGTGCGGTCCGTCCGCCAGCTGCAACGCCGCCATATCGAGGCCTACAAGAGCACCCTCACCACACCCCGAGAACACGGTGGCCGGTCGTTGAAGAACAACACCGTGCGGATGCGGCTCGGGATGCTGCGGGTGTTCTTCGAACGGATCATCGAGTGGGGATGGGATGACAGCCCGGCCCGCTGCCCGGTGTTCGTGTCGGACCTGCCCAGAGTCGACGATCCGTTGCCCAAGTTCTTGGACGACGCCTCGGCGGCCCGGTTCATGCGGGCCGCCGCCGAGCAGGACCCGCTGCCACGGTTGATCGTGGAGATGCTGGCCCGCACCGGGATGCGCGTCGGCGAGCTCTGCGCGCTGGCCGCCGACGCGGTGATGATCATCGGGGACGCCCACTGGCTACGCATCCCCGTCGGCAAGCTGCACCACGACCGGCTCATCCCTCTCCACCCCGCCCTCGTTGACCAGCTCGCCGCCTGGCGGGCCGAGGTGGGGCCCGATGACAGCGGACTACTGCTCACCAACCAGGGACGGCCGCTCAACCGCTACAGCGTCAACCGGATCGTCAAACGCGTCGGGCAGCGGGCCGGGATCGACGGGATGCACGCCCACCGGCTCCGTCACACCCTCGCCACCCAAGCCTGGGCATCCCCCCGTCGAGCGGACACCTGACCCAGGCTGCGGCCTGGAAGGGAGTCCATCATGGGGCAGCAGCGCCGGCGGTTCTCGCCGGAGTTCAAGCGTGACGCGGTCGCGTTGCACAGGTCGTCGGGTCGCTCGATTGCCGCGGTGGCGAAGGAGCTCGGGATCGGCGAGTCCAACCTGGGTGGCTGGCTGGCCAAGGACCGTGAGCAGCGAGCCATCGTCGACCCGGCCGGGTACGCGGCCGAGGTCGCCGAGTCTGAAGAAGTGAAGCGTCTTCGTCGCCGGGTCGGCGAGCTGGAGGTGGAGCGCGAGATCCTGAAACGATCCATGGTCTTCTGGGTGAAGGAGTCGAACGGGTGAAGCTCTACGCGTTCGTCGATGCCCAGAAGACCGACTTCAAGATCACGACGCTGTGCCGAGTGTGTCGGGTGTCCACGTCGGGCTACTACGGCTGGATCGCACGGGTCGCGGCCGGTCCAAGTCCCGCCGAGCGCGACGAGGCCGAGGTGCTGGAGCGGATCCGCCACGCGGACGAGGCGTCGCGGGGCCGTTACGGCGAACCGCGGATCACGGCCCAGCTGGCCCGCGACGGGGAGCCGGTGAACCACAAGCGGGTCGAGCGTCTGATGGCTCGTCACGGGCTAGCCGGTCGTTGTGGCCGCAAGAAGATCCGCACCACCGTGCGGGACCCGGCTGCGCCGCTGGCCGCTGATCTGGTCAACCGCCGGTTCGACCAGGCCGTGCTGGACACGCTCTGGGTGGGTGACGCGACCTACATCCCCACCGACGAAGGCTGGCTCTACCTGGCCACGGTGATCGACGCGTGCAGCCGGCGGTTGTTGGGCTGGTCGATGACCGATCATCTCCGCACCGAGCTGTGCCTCGACGCGCTCGTCGCCGCGGTCGGCACCCGCGGTGGCAAGGCCCCGGCCGACGGAGTGATCTTCCATAGCGACCACGGCTGTCAATACACCGCCGACGCGTTCCGCGACGCCTGCGCCGAGTTCGGCGTCACGCAGTCGATGGGCACCGTCGGTGACAGCTTCGACAACGCCATGGCCGAGTCGTTCTTCGCCTCGCTCAAACGCGAGCTGGTCGACGACGAGCACTTCGCGACCCGAACCGAGGCCCGCGCCGCAGTGTTCGAATGGCTCATCTGGTACAACACCGACCGGCTCCACAGCAGCCTCGAGTACCGGCCGCCGGTCGAGTACGAACATCACCTCACCAACCACCTACAACGAGCAGCATGAGTGTCCGCTCGGCTGGGGGAAGTTCAAGCCATCAACCGAGGGATGAGCCTCGAAGCCATCGCCGCGCTACTGGGGCACCGGTCGATGCGCATGACCCTCGTCTACGCCCGCATCGCCGACCGAACCGTGGCCGACGAGTACTACGCCGTCACCGAACAAGTCGAAGCGCTCTACGACTCGGCGCCGGTCCTGCCGGCCAGCGCCGAGGGACGCCAGATGCGCCAGCTTCGCGTCGAGACCTACCAGCGGTTGCTCGGCAACGGCTACTGCACCCGACCCCCCGAGCTCGACTGCGTCTTCGAGGCGATCTGCGAGACCTGCACCCACTACCAGACCGGCCTCGAGTTCCAACCCGTCCTGCTTCGCCAACGCGACCACGACGACCAGCCCCAACGCGCCGAGCTATTCGACAACCTCCTCGACGGCATCGACAAGGACTGACCCCACGCACAGGCGACTACCCTCAGCAACCAGGAACAACCCAACGGATCACCGGCATATCGGTGGATCCCGCGCATCCTCGCGGCGGCGGTAGCTCGGCGCCCGTGTTGTCCGTCAACCATGGCCTCCGCCAGCCCTCCGCACTGCTATGTGGCGGTCGGCGTGCACGGCGGGTGGCCCATCCCGAGGTCAGAGGCAGCGCGTGGCAACGTCGAGGAACGCCATGCCTTCATCGCCCTCGAGCTCGCGTACGTTGGCGAGACCGGTCGAGACCCGCTCGATGAAGCCCCACTGCCACACCGGCTCGGGATCGACGTCGCAGAGCGACGCCAACAGTTCCGCCCGCTCGCGAACGAGGCGCTGGGTTTCGCCGGCGAGGAGTGGCCGGTTGTACTCCCGCATCACCACGCTGAGATCGTGTGCGGGCTCGGATCGCAAGCCCTCGGGGTCAACGAACTTGAACATGTCTCCGCCGGCGTGGAGCGTGTTCCATCCATGGGCGTCGCCGTGCACCAACACGGCCTGCGACGCATCGAACGCCGCCGCTCGCTCGTCGCAGTATGCGAGCGCGCGATCGACCACGTCGCGCGCGCACGGCCCGTCCAGCTCGTTCCACGACGTCACGATGTAGTCAGCCAGCCATGTTGCTTTCTGGGCCCCAGTTGGCAAGCCGCAGTCCTCGGCCACGGGACGCCAGAAGGAGCGCAAGGTCGTGGCGACCGTCTCCAACAGCTGTGGGAGCAGCATCCCGAGATCGTCCAGGTTCGGACCGAGGCGCTCGAGGAGCATCGCCGGCGTCGATGCGTCGTGCTCATAGAGCTCAGCGCAGCCGCGACCACCCGCGAGCTGGTGCACGAGCACACTGCGGCCGAACGAGTCGTCGTCGTCCATGTCGAGCGGCATCGCCACCTTCAAGACACACGCTCGCCCCGATCGGTCGGTGGCAGCGACCACGAAGGCAGCGGTCCCACCCCGGAACGAGCTCCCGAGTCCAAGACCCCATCGGTCGGCCAGAGCGCCCACCACCTCGGGCAGGTCGTCCAGCCACCGTTGCCCCGCAGCCTCATTCGACATCGCCCGTTGCCGGACGAGCTCGGGGACGTCGAGCCGCGCCGACACGGTTCGACGTCATAGCGCACCTTCACGGGCGACGCGGCATATCGGATCATCGCCGGCACTGCTCATCGACGAGCGCACGGCCTGCCCCACTGCCGCCGGCTGCAGGGCCTGAGTTCCCGCGAGTCGGCTGACAGGCGTCCGCCCCGAACCGGTCGAGAGGCTCGCGCGGTGTAGACGTCGCCCCGTCGGAACCATCGACAACACTAGCGGCGCACCACGCCACCGGGAGGCATAGCGTCCGTTCGTGAGCTTCACCGTCGGCGCCGACGCCTACGACCGGTTCATGGGCAGGCACTCAGCGCCGCTCGCCCCGCTGTTCGCGAGCTTCAGCGCGGTCGCCGCCGGACAGCGGGTGCTCGAAGTCGGCTGTGGCCCAGGTGCGTTGACCGCCGAGCTAATCAGGCGGGTGGAGCCGGCGACCGTCACCGCCGTCGATCCGTCGGAAGCATTTGTCGAAGCAGCCCGGCAACGCCACCCCACCGTGAACATCCGACGCGCGGCAGCAGAGCGGCTCCCGTTCGATGATCGGGTGTTCGACGCGGCCTTGGCAAAGCTCGTCGTCCACTTCACGGCGGACCCTGTGGTAGGCCTTCGCGAGATGGGCCGCGTCACACGAAGCGATCGTCGCAGGGTGTGTTTGGGACCATGAAGGCGGCAAGGGACCACTCAGTCTGTTCTGGGAGGCGGCGCGGCGAACTCGACGCCGATCCTTCCGCCCGTTCGCCGATCGCCAGGTCGATGGCCCGAGCGGTCCTGGGAGCGAGCGGGATCGTGACGGTCTTGCCACCGTTGCGCACCACCCGCAAGGTTCGGTGCCCTCGTTCGACCGCCAGGTCTTCCACGTTGGCGCCCAACGCCTCGGAGATCGGCAGCCCGTTCAACGCCAGCAGCGAGATCAGCGCGTAATCCCCCGCACCGCCCAATCCGGCGGACACCAGCAAGGCTCCGATCTCGTTGCGATCCAGACCGACGGCCCGGGACTCGTAGTCCAACCCAGGGCGGCCCACATGGACCGCTGGGGACTAGACGATCATGTGCTCCTCCTCGGCGTAGCGGTAGAAGTTCACGATGGTCGAGAGGCGACGAGCGATCGTGGCTCGGGCCCGGCCTTGCTCCTCGAGCCAACGGGCGTAGAGTCCGATGTGGGCACGGGTCACCGCAAACAGGTCCACGTGCCGCTCGGTGCACCAGTGTCCGAACATGCGAACGTCCAAGGCGTAGGCCTCGCGGGTCCTCCCGGAGTATCCGGCTAGGAATCCGGCCACGGCGACGCCGCGCCGGACTGAACAGCGCCCCGACCGGGACCAAATCGACAGTAGACATGACAGCTCTCCCTTCAGTTGGGAGATCCACCATCCGCCCAGCCGGAGCACAGCGCACGACGTGCCGATATCCGATGCCTGCACAGCCGTCAGACGTGGTCTTCGCAGCGGCGATAGGGGTGCCGCGTGGTGCATGATCCGCTCTGATGAACTCGGCGCCGGTGCATCTCCGCGAGCTCACCGCTGAGAACCGCGACGTGGTGCTGGGGTTGAAGGTCCTCCCGGAGCAGCAGCCATTCGTCGGCACGGTCACCGGCGCCCTCACCGATGCCGCCCACTGCCCGCAGGCCAACCCGTGGTTTCGGGCCATCTACGCCGGAGAGGAGCCGGTCGGCTTCGTCATGATCAGCTGGAAGTGCGTTCCCCGGCCGCCGGAGATCATCGGCCCGTGGTTTCTGTGGAAGCTGCTGATCGACCACCGGCATCAAGGCCGGGGCTACTGAGCTGACGCGGTACGCGTCGTGGCTGAGCTCATCAGCCAAGCGGGCGCGAGGGAGTTGCTCACCAGCTGCTTCCTCGACCTCGACGGCAGCCCTGCACCGCTCTACGAGCGGCTCGGGTTCGTGGCGACTGGCGATCTCGACGTCGACGGCGAGACCATCTTGCGCCTCCAGGTGCACAGCAGCACCAACGCGACGACCGATCCTGGTACCGAGCACCACGCCCAGTAGGTCACGCAGCGCGGCGTCCGCTAGGGCCGGCTGCGGAGCGCACGCCCATGTGCCTGCTTGAGATCGGAGCGGTAGGCCACTCGGTGCGAGGCGTCGTTCTGGCACGCCGGTTCTGTGCGCGGTCCCTTCGCGCAGATCGCCGATTGTTCCGAGGTCGTGATTGTTCCGAGGTGAGTGCGGGTCTGCCTGGTCGGTAGGGCGATCTGGCGCGCGTAGGTCGGAACAATCCGACGGCTGGGGGTGACGCTTCCTTCATCGATGTCGAGCGAAGGAGGCAGCGCATGTCCAGTGCGAGCGCGAGCGGAAGGACCGAGACGGATCGACTGGTGGACGGGTTCGCCGGCTACCTGCGTCGCGAGCGGGGCGTGTCGACGTTCACCGTCGACCTGTATGTCGCCGACGTGCGCAGGTTCCTCGCCGGCCGCGGCATCCGCGAGCTGAGCGAGCTGACCCCGGCGGACGTGTCGCACGCAGTGCTGGACCAAGTCGGCACGTGGTCGCCGGCGTCGGTGCGGCGCTTCGGGTGCGCGCTGCGCTGGTTCCTCCGCTACTGCTTCGTCACCGGGCTGGTCGAGCGCGACCTGTCGGGGGCGGCGTTGCCGGTGTCGGGCCGGCGGCGATCGCTGTTGCCCCAAGGCATCACACCGGCGCAGGAGAAGACGTTGCTGCGCGCGTGTGATCGGCGACGTGCCACCGGTCGACGTGACTACGCGGTGATCTTGCTGATCTTGCGGCTCGGGCTGCGGGCGAATGAGGTCGCGACGCTGCGCCTCGACGACATGGACTGGCGAGCCGGGCAGCTCACGATCCATGGCAAGGGCAACCGCGTCGACCAGCTGCCGTTACCGGTGGATGTCGGCGAGGCGATCGCCGCGTACTTGTGCCGCGGCCGCCCGCGTTCGGCCACGGCGCGGGAGGTGTTCCTGCGGGTGCAGCCGCCGCTCGTTGGCTTGACCCGCGTCGGGGTGAGCTCGCTCGTCGCCGCGGCAGCACGTCGCGCCGGGCTTGGCGTGGTGCGCCCCCGTCGGCTGCGCCACACCGCGGCCACCGACATGCTGCGGGCGGGCGCGTCGCTGCCCGAGATCGGCCAGGTCCTGCGCCACCGTTCGCTTGGCACCACCGCCATCTACGCGCGGGTCGATGTCGAGCGGCTCCGCGCCATCGCCCGGCCCTGGCCGTCGGCGGCGACGTCATGACGGCGCTGGCCGATCATCTCGATGACTACCTGCGGCTGCGCCGCGCGCTGGGCTTTCAGCTCGGCCGCCACGGCGAATCCCTGCCCGGCTTCGTCGCCTACGTCGAGGCCAACGGCGCGGCGACGATCACCGTCGAGCTGGCGGTCGCCTGGGCGCGCCTGCCGGAGCGGATCAAGCCGATCACCGTCGACTTCCGGCTCAGCGCGGTGCGCGGCTTCGCCCGCTACCTGCACGCCCTCGACCCCGCCCATCAGATCCCACCCGCGGGCCTGTTGTCGGTGCCGCGGCGGCGGCCGACGCCCTACATCTACACACCGGGCGAGATCGCCGAGGTGCTGGCCGCCGCGCGCCGGCTGCGGCCACCGTTGCGGGCCGCAACCCAGACGGCGCTGCTCGGGCTGTTGGCGGCGACAGGCATGCGCAGCGGCGAGGCGATGGCGCTGACCCGCGCCGATGTCGACCTGGTCGAGGGCGTGATCACGGTCCGGCACGCCAAGTTCGACCGGATGCGCCTCGTCCCCCTGCACCCATCGGTCACCACCGAGCTGCGCGACTACGCCGAGACACGCGACCGGCTCTGCCCCACGCCGAGCGTCGATCGGTTCTTTCTCTCCGTCACCGGGCGGGCTCTGCATCGACGAGAGACCGACGTCGTCTTCCGCGACATCACCGCGTCGATCGGGTTGCGCACCGACACCGTCCACCCCCGCGTCCACGACCTACGCCACGCCTTCGCGGTCCACACCCTCATCGACGCCCACCGCAACGGCGCCGACATCTCCGCGCTGCTGCCGGTGCTGTCCACCTACCTCGGCCACGTCGAGCCCGCCAACACCTACTGGTACTTGTCCGCCGTCCCCGAGCTCATGCAGCTCGCCGCCGCCCGCCTCGAACCATCTGAGGACGGCCGGCCATGACCGCGCTCGCCCCGGTGCTGCAGGCCTTCTTCACCGACCGGCTCATCGCCCAACGCCGCGCCTCGCCCCACACCATCGCCGGCTACCGCGACACGTTCCGACTGCTGGTCCGCTTCGCCACCACCACGACCGGCAAGACGCCGTCCACGCTCGACATCGCCGATCTCGACGCGCCGCTCATCGCCGGGTTCTTGGACCACCTCGAGGTCGACCGGCACAACACGGTCCGCACCCGCAACTGGCGGCTCGCCGCCATCCACTCCCTGTTCGGCTACGCCGCGCTGAACCATCCCGAACACGCCGCCACCATCCAGCGCGTGCTCGCCATCCCCACCAAACGCCACGACCGGCGAGCCGTCACCTGGCTCACCGACCCCGAGGTCGACGCTCTCCTCGCTGCACCCGACCGCGGCACCTGGGCCGGCCGGCGCGATCACGCCATGCTCGTCCTCGCCGTCCAGACCGGGCTGCGCATCTCCGAGCTCATCGGCCTCTCCCGCGGCGACGTCGTCCTCGAACGCGGCGCCCACGTGCGCTGCATGGGCAAGGGCCGCAAGGAACGAGCCACGCCCCTCACCCGGCTCACCGTCGCGGTGCTACACGAATGGCTTGCCCATCGCGGCGGTCAGCCCAGCGATCCGTTGTTCCCGACCCGCACCGGGACACGGCTCAGCCACGACGCCATCGAAGACCGCCTCGCCGGCCACCTCGACACCGCCCGCATCAGCTGCCGATCGTTGCGCGGCAAGCACGTCACCATGCACACCCTCCGGCACACCGCCGCCATGCGCCTCCTCCACGCCGGCACCGACATCGCCGTCATCGCGCTCTGGCTCGGGCACGAGCAGCTCGCCACCGCCCACATCTACCTGCACGCCGACATGACCCAGAAAGAACGCGCCATCGCCCGCGTCACGCCGCCCGGCACCGCCGCGGGCCGCTACCAGCCGCCCGACCCGCTCCTCGCCTTCCTCGACAACCTCTGATTGTTCCGACCTCGCCACCGACGATCCGCCCGCCTCGACGACTCGACGACGCTCACCTCGGAACAATCACGACCTCGGAACAATCGGCGTTGTTCCGAGGTCGGAACAACGCCGATTCGGTTGCGCTTGGGGACACAGTCGGAAGGGCCGCCAGCGCGGTACCCGCTCGCAGCAGTGCTTGCCCCGACCGGCATTCTTCTTACACACCACGTGCGTGGCGTCTGCGTCGCCGGGAGTACCTGCGGTCCTTGCGGCGTCTCTAGGGCGGTCAGGGGTTCGGCCTAACGTACGCTCTGACTGCGTGGCCGAGTCGTTGAGGCTTGTTCGCGGGCGGACCCTCGGTCTCGACGAAAGGTTGCACTCGCTCGAGGAAGAAGTCAGCGATTGCCTCAGGTGAGTCCCAAACGTTGATGCACGTCACCTCGCCGTCGGTCTCCCACGCGACTGACGCGACCAGGGCGGGCGGCGGCTCTGTGACCATGCGAAGCCGCGCCTCCCACAGCTCGAACTCTTCCCGGGGAGCGGTCACCCGCTCGATGAACACGCGCATCATGGCAGATCCTCGGCGACGCGTCTCTGGAGTCTGTCCGTGACCGCCGGCTCGGCCGTGTACCGGCCACCGCGCTCGAGCCCGCGCGCCTGCTGTCATCAGTGTGGTTGAAGGCGTACCGATCGCCGGGGGAGGCTCAAGTCGCGCGGTTCGGTCGGATGGCGGACCGAACGACGCTGTGGCCGTGAGGTGGACTCGACTATCAGGAGCTGACGTCGGCCCACGGTCTGCACGAACCGGCGGATCTCCGCGGCACACGCCTCGGGGTCATCCACCACACGCGCATGGCCGAGCTTCGGGAGCACACGAGCTGCGATGTCGAGATCGCGGCATGGAGCGCCTCGGCGCTCGCGAGCGGCGACCGAGCGTCGGCCTCACCGTGCAGGATCAGCGTCGGTACGTCGACGGCGGGCAGCACCAGGCGAAGGTCGGTCTCCGCCCCGGTGCAGCCCACCGCTCGAATCGTGCGGCGTTCTGGCTCGCCAGATCGCTCAGTGGCGCCCACATCCTGAGCCCCTCCTCGATCGTGAGCGCGCGGATGAAACGACGCAGGAATGTTGCCGCCGGCTGTCTCCCGGGGTGGCTACGTCTCGACGTAGACCGACAGTGGCGGGGTTACCCCGTGCCTTTCCATCGCCGCGGCCAGTTCTGGGGTTGGCGAGTCGATGGCGGCCAGGATCACGTCGACGTCCGCGGCCTCGACGGAAACGGCGACTCTCTTGCTCCCATCGTGCGCGACATGATCGACGACGTTGGTAGCGCCGACCATGCCGCCGATGACATCAGCGTGTTCGGACTTGAACTTCAGCCAGGTGTCCACATCAGCAACATCGTGGGTGATGACGATCCTGGGCATACCGCCTCCTTTTGCAGGGTGTCGCCGCGTGGCGACGGACATTTGTATCAGTGCGTTCGCTCGAGTGCGCGATGATGAACTTCCGATGGTTGCGCCCTCGCTCCATCGGTGAGCCGACGACGCCGATGAGCAGTGTGTGCGCGGATCGTCGGCTTCCCCAGCCCGGGAACCGCCCTGAGGTGGTGGTTCGTGACTTCTCGAACGGCCGGATCACAGGCATTTCGAGGTGCGTTCGAGCATTTCGAGGTGCGTTCGAGCACATCTTGGGACGCTGCCGGCAAGGAGTTCGGTCGGCACCTGGCCAACCGACTCGAGCCAGTCGCGGCAACCCGATCGGCGGGATATGGTTCGGCTGCCTGGGGCCAAGACAGGGGGGACGACAGCGAATCACGCCACGACGATGCGGAGCACCTATGAGAGGATCAGCGCGCGAGACATCGCTGGGTTCGGCGAGTTGGTCGCGGACGACTTCGTCGAGCACGACGAGATGCCGGGTCTGCCTCCCACGAAGGAGGGGATGCTCGAGTTCTTCCGGATCTTGCTGGCCGCGTTTCCTGACATGCGGATGAATGTCGAGGACCTGATCGCCAGCGAGGACAAGACCGTGGCGCGGGTGAACGCCACGGCAACGCACACGGGCGAGTTCATGGGCGTACCGCCGACCGGCAAGCGGGTGGAGGTGCAACTCATCGACATCATGAGGTTCAACGACGCCGGTCTCGTGTGCGAGCACTGGGGGGTGGCGGACATGCTGTCGCTCATGCAGCAACTTGGCGTCGTGCCTGCCGGCCCTCCCGCATAGTCATCGTCAGCCGTTCGGGAACCACCCCCAGGAGGGCAGTTCGCAGGGTCCTTCGGCTGCCAGGAGCGGGTGCGGTCGAGGATCGGCGGCGTGCGCCGGGGACGACCAGGAGGATGACGTGGCCATCAAAGTGATCGTCGAACTGCAGGCCAAACCTGGCCGGCGGGACGAGCTCCAGCGCGTGCTCGCTCGCATCATCGCGACTGAGGGACCGAGCCAGCACGGCTTCCTCGGCAGCACGCGGTACGAGGTGCTCGACGACCCCGACGTCCTCGTCGAGATCGCCGATTGGGAGTCGGCGGAAGCGAGGCACGCGCACATGCAGGAAGCCACAGCAACGGGCGCATATGCACCGCTGCTCGAGCTGCTGGCCGCACCGTTCAGGGCCACGGTCATCCGCCCGCTCCCGTAATCGAACTCGGGGTCGCAACAGAACCCATCGGAGCGGCGGCCGTGCAACTGCCACCTACCGCCGGCGTCCCGTGGCTCCGTTCCCGGACTGGTCGAGACGGCGCCCGGCAGCTCCTCGCGTCGCTCACCGGCGTCGAGTTCCAGACGTTCGACCCGCGTGTGCTTCTGGAGCGCGACCACGTGGTGGTCGCCCTCATCGATATCTCATTCATGGTCAGGGCCACCGGCGTCATGGTCTCGGAGGAAGACGAGGTCCACATCTGGACCTTCGACGCCGATGGCAAGGTCTCGAGGTTCTGTCACAAGCTCGGCACCCATCAACACTGGGCGGCCTTTGGGAGCGTCAAGGAAGCGCTCTGACTCGAGATTCCCTACACGCCCCGTGGGACCTGGACCGATACGTAACGGGCAACAGGGGTACGGGGCACCCGGCTCGCGGGCGCGCTTCTGCTCCAACCTGTAGTCACGAAATCTGTCTCCACCGCGCCGTTCACAGTCCCCGATCGTCGGGTCGGTGGGATGTCCGCGTGAAGTCGGCCCACCGCGTGGAATGCCCGATCGGGAGCGCCTCCGGTTGGGCGAAACGGACTCATGGGGCGCCCGGCAATTGAAGCTGAACATATCGACGGCTATGGCGTTGCTTGGACGTGAGGACCGCGCCCATAACGACGAGGCCAGTGCCGATCGGCCGTGTCACCGAACCGGCGTTCGCGGTGCCAAGGGACACCAGCTGATCATCACCGAGCGTGACGACGTCCGCGGTTGACGCCGCACCATCCGGTCAGCCCGGCCACCCGATATTGGCCGATATGCCGGTGATCCGTGGGGTTGTTCCTGGTCGTGCCGGGTAGTCGTCTGGTGGCGGGTCAGTCGTTGTCGATCCCGTCGAGGAGCTTGTTGAACAGCCCGGCCCGTCGAGGCTGGTCGTGCTCGACGGCGTGGTCACGTTGGCGGAGCAGCACCGGTTGGAACTCGAGGCCGGTCTCATAGTGGGTGCAGGTCTCGCAGATGGCCTCGAAGACGCAGTCGAGCTCGGGGGGTCGGGAGCAGTAGCCGTAGCCGAGCAGCCGCCGATACGTCTCGACCCGAAGTTGGCGCATCTGTCGTCCCTCGGCGCTGGCGGGCAGGACCGGCTCGGCGTTGTAGAGCGCTTCGACCTGCTCGCTCACCGCGAAACAAGCGGGTCACCGCCGTGCTGCTCTTCCTCCGAGACGCCTGAGACGGGGGCAGCGGCAGTCCCCGGGTGGAGAGATCGCCAGATTTCGAAGATGCGCCGCTGTAGCCCTGCTGAAAGCTCATTACCCTCGAACAACGCGAACAATATTAGCGACAGGAAGACCTGATCGGACCCCCATTTAAGAGCAGCCTTGATGTTCAATTCTGTCGGAATGACCTGGAATAGGCGCTGTTCTGTCGTGAGAGTCGTGATCCTCATCAAGCCTTAAGGGACTACCATACATATTGCAGTTGAGCTACCGATGCGCACCCTCAAATAGCCCTCAACCGGACGTCCCACATCGAGCGTGTCAAAAAGTCAAGGAGCTTCGCATCCAACTCGCGAGGCTTTGCCGGTCCACGGTAGCTCGCCGTATCTACCGAACAGTTTGACTGCTCGGGCACGGTCGGCCGGTGCCATGGGCGGAAGACGTTCGGCGTCAGCCTGAGATTCGTTATTCAGGTGAACCGGTCCGAGGTCAGCACGACGTTGGATGTCAACTTCCGTCGCCTTTCGCGAACGCTGGTGAGATCTGCAACTCGTCGGCGAAACTCAAGATCCGGTCGCGTTGCTCGAAGTAGCTGAGGTTCTCCCAGTTGATCTGATCAATGGTCGCTGCACCGTATGTGGCTCGCACGACCTCCTCGGTGGAGGTATTGCCGTAGCTGTCCACCAGGTCGGCACTGGCGGTGAGTAGGACTTCGTTCGTGCCACGCGGGAGTCCATACTGACTGATGGCCTTGAGGGCGCCGACAAGGTCGAGGCGCAAGTCGTTCTTGATCAGACCTTCCGTGAGGTTGGCTTCCGAAGCCTGGAAGTGAACCACGCAAGCCGTTCCGAACACGACAACGGTGACGTCTGCACCGGCCGTCACACCACTATCCACAGCGGCGGTCAGCTCGGCCAGCGGATTTGGGGGCGCGGTCGTCGGAGGTGGTACTGACGGTTGTGACGTCGGTACCGTGGTGGGCGGGGTGTGGTCGGTTGGCATGAGACCGCGAAAAGCTCGGCCGGGCGTACGGTCGTCAGCGTCGCACGGGGTAGCGGAGGTGAAGGGCCCGGGTGCCTTGCACCACGAGGGGGTCCTCGAGCACGACATGGCCGCCGATGAGCTCGCCGAAGTAGCGGATGCCGGTGCCGTACAGCACCGGCACCTGGCTGATGCAGAGCTCGTCGACGAGGCCTAGGTTGAGCGCCTGCTGGATGATGTCGGCGCTGGCGATCGTGACGAACTTGTCGCCGGCGAGCTCATTTGCCGTCGCGATCGCCTCCTCGACGCTGCCCGTGAAGGTCGTCCGCGGGAACCGCTTTGCCGCGTTCTCGGGAGGCGGACGGTGGGTCACGACGACCACTGGCGCGCCGGCGGGGTGGTTGTCGCCCCAGCCGTCGGTCTGGTCGAACAGCCGACGGCCGGCGATCAGCGCGCCGCAACCGGACGTGAGATCCCGCAGCATCGGGGCGCTTGCGGCGTCGACCGAGAAGCTCATGCCCACCTGAGCGCTCGGCACCACGACGTCGCCGTTCCAGTACCAGTCGAACAACTCCGCTGGGTTGTCGTCGGGCTGGGCGACGAACCCGTCCAGCGACATGCACATGTGAGTCAGCACCTTGGCCATGCCCGTATGACTCGGCTGGCGCCGCCGATTCATCGGTCGACCACGGGCATCTCCGGGGCGTCGGCGAGGTGCGCGGACGCCCGTGCGATCACGGGGGTCGAGAAGCCCACCGCCCGGCGTGTCCGTCAGCGCCGTTCCGCTGAACCGGCAGCGTTAGGCGGCAGTGGCTGGCCGCCGACCGCGCGCGCGTTGTGGGACGGTCGGCAGCGGTCGTAGTCGTCGATCTGGGTGCTCGAGAGGCGGGCGGGCGAGCCCGAGCGAAATGCGGCCCCAGGCACGCACGTCCGGTCGTGCTGCGCTTGCCCGCTGCAGGGTCATATCCCGAGAACGCCAGCGTCGACTTGACCCCGGTCAGGCACTGGCGACCGACGAGTAGGTTCCTCGCATGCAAGTCAAAAGAGGAACGCTCGAGCAGCACATCGCCGTGTTCGGCGAGAGCGGTAGTGGCAAGACCGTCATGGTCTCCTGCTTCTACGGAGCGACGCAGGAGGCCCAGTTCGTGAACTCGAGCCTTTTCAACGTCACGGCCGACGACGTTGGTAAGGGCCAACAACTGCAGGGGCTCTACCTGGGCATGAAGGATTCGCGCCGCCCTACGCTGACCCGGTTCTCATCCACCCGCTACGCATTCACCGTGAAATTGAAGGACAAGAGCGCCAAGGCGAACAGTTCCAAGTCGTTCGACGCCGTGCGTCTTGTCTGGCACGACTACCCGGGGGAGTGGTTCGAGCGGGACGTGAGTGGGCAAGAGGAGGCCCAGCGCAGGGTTGAAACGTTCAGGTCTCTGCTCGGCTCCGATGTCGCCTTCCTGCTCGTCGATGGTCAGCGGTTGCTGGACAACGCTGGCGAAGAAGAACGGTACCTGAAGTCGTTGTTCCACAGTTTCCGCACGGGACTGCTGAGGCTCGAGGAACAACTGCTGGAGGACGGCAAACCACTCGTCAGGTTCCCGCGGATCTGGATCTTGGCGTTGTCCAAGGCTGATCTTCTACCGGAGTTCGACGTCTTCGGGTTCAGAGATCTCGTCATCGACAAGGCTTCCGCTGACCTCGACGAGCTGCGCAACGTGCTGAAGCGGCTCGTGGATTCCCCCGACGCCCTCGCCGTGGGTGAGGACTTCTTGAGGCTCTCATCGGCGAAGTTCGAGCCGAACAGGATCGAGGTGACCGAGCGCATCGGCCTCGACCTGATCCTGCCACTGGCCGCCATGCTTCCACTCGAACGACACATCAAGTGGGCTCAGCAGAAGCAGATCCCTCCCAAAGTCGCCGAGGAGTTGCTGGGCGGTGCCCGAGTTCTGGCTGCCGCGTTGCTTGGCAGCCCCTGGTTTGCGAGCCTCAAGTTCCGCCTTGACGCGATCGTCGGTCGCGATGTGAACCAGGCGATGATTGCTGCGGTCGAGCTCACCGTCGACCAAATCAGGAAGATGAATCGCGAAGCCCGAGCCAAGCAGGACTACATGGCAGAGGTGCTGACCCAGTTCCGACTGGACTTGGATGACGGCGAAGAGAAGCGGATCCTTCTCAGGAGCCGAAGGTGAGCTTGGGTCCGACCGACGAGACCGCCGGATTCATCTGGGCCACTCGTGGCCGGACCTGGGGATTCCGGTTCCTTGATCGCGGCGGACTCGAGGACCCGCTCGACGTGTACGAAGCCACCTTCTCGGAGGTCGGAGATCAACCGGAAGCCTGGCGTCGGGTCGGCGACAAGGTGGCGTTGCGCTTCCCAGATCCTGATGGAAGGCGAGACGCGTCCGGCAGAGTCATCCCACACGACTTCGTCCTCCTCGGGCCCTGGGCCGATGGAATCAACTCGCTTGAGCATGGGTTTCAGAGGATCTGGCATGAGGTCGCCGACGAGTTCGAGAGCGTCTGGGACAAGACCGAGCCGCCGCCAGCCCGGGGGTGACTTCCGCGCCACGACTTGGTCAGTGAACCGCCGCATCGAAGCTCGCCGGCGGCCGGCTGGCACCGTCACCAGTGTGCCGGTCGAGGACATCGAGGCGACAGCGACGCCCCGAACCAGCGCTCCGTAACGCGGTGCCCGCAACCAACAGGGCGTCCGCGATCGGCACGTCGCGAGCGCCTGGTCGGGGTCCCACGCCGTCGAGCGCGGGTACCCGGGCGTCACGACGATGGACCGATACCGGGGGTCACGTTCGGCTCGATCGCGCGGTGCCGACAACCGACTCCTGAATGGGCTGTTCACCGCGACGCTTCGAGCCGGTTCGACACGCCTTTCGTTCGGGAAGTGCATGCCTTGGCTCGGGTCAGGACCGCGGCGCAAGTCGGGCGCCCGCCGCGATGCGATACGCGTCCTCGACGCGTTGAAGCAGCTGGTCGTCGACTTGGGCGACCATGCTTCCCTGGGTCATCTGCTCGCCGGTCTGGGCCTCGATGGGTCCGATCGACTCGCGAGCTAGGCGCTCGAACACGCCGCGCCAGAACTGAAGGCCCGGACGCCCGTTGTCGTTCCAGATGGTGACCAAGCCGACGTTCTCAGCCTGAAGGCGAGGCAGCAGTGTGAGTCGTCGATCACCGACTCCGTGGAAGGTGCTGAGACGTGCCAGACCCTCCTGCGCAAGATGTTCCGTCCAATCGGTCATCGCCAGCAGCTGGCTCCTGGCGGGCTCGGGCACCTGCTCAGCGCGAGCGCGGAAGTCTTCCGGTCCTGCAACCAGATACCCGCGGTCCTTGCCTGAGGGTGAGGGAGCCGACAGCCGCCGATGCGCCTGTGGATCCACCCGTTGTGGGACGAGGATGTCCGAGCCGCCTACTCGGTACTGGCTGATAGTGATGAGGTCAATGACGACCCCGGGGGCAACGGTCTCGAGGTATCCGACGACTTGGACAAGCTCGGCGGGCGTCTGGTCGAGCACGAGAACGATGCGGAAACTTCCCGCGGCGAGGTGCTCGGACAACGCCTGCTCGAACCTGGAGGCGTCGAAGCCGCCCGCCTGATCAGATGCTTCAACTAGCCCGACGGTTGATGGTGGCGTCGCGTTGGCCACCGGACTGATCAACGCATCGAGTTCGGCTATGGACAGCTGACGTAGCCCCGCGGCGTACGAGAGGACCTGAGCGACGACTGCGCGACGCGACTCGCTGTTCTGACGCAACTTGATCTCGATGATGACCGGACGTCCCGATGTCTCCACTGCGAGCAGGTCGGCGAACCCGCTTCCGAAACGGACCTCGCGTCCGAGCATGACCAGCACCGGCTCCCCCGACAGTGGCAACAACTGGGGCGCCAGCTCGACCAGGTCGTGAAGCGCGGCCTCCGAACCGAAGCCGACGGGTTGTGCAAGTCTCCAACCCTGCTCATCACGCTCGAAGATCGCCGTCACCGGTAGATGTCTAGCCGGCTGCTCGATCTGTAGTGGGCGGTCCGTCGAACCGATCGCACCTCGGGCGACTGGTCAAGCAAGGTGTGGCGAACAACCCGACGCCGCATCACGCGACGCACTCCGGGCCGGCTCGAGCCCCGCGAACCCAGGCCGGCGAACGGGATCGCTCGCACGACGCCGATCCTGCGCGGCGAGGTGATGACGGCAGCGCCCATATCGGCGCTCCGAACGTCGACTGGCACGAGAGGTCGCGAGCACGCCGATCGGCACCTCGCGAGCGGCCACGGGAGAGCTGCCATCGCGAGCCGGCGAGCGTCGGTGCTCGCGGTCTCAGCTGCGGGGTCGGGCGTCCGCGATCGGCAGTTCTGGCGCGCTGCTGGGCGACGAAGCCCTCATCGAGAGTCAGACTCAGATCGCCGGTTCGGTGGTACGGCTCGTCGGCCGCGGCTGAGCGATGTGGGTGGCTACGCGGCCCAGCCCAAACTACACAGCCCGGTGGATGCCACGCATCGGGTGGGGTGGTGAGCGCATCACAAGCAGCGCGGGGCGACGGTATAGATCGGTAGCGGGCGACATTGGCCGACGCGGTGCGTGGTTCACGGCACGTACGATCTCGGGACCGCCACGACAGGACCCATCCGGGTTTGGTTTCATTCGCCGGTCCGGTGTCTGCAGCGTGGCCGGCGACACCACAGTCATGGTGAGAGGGCCGTGATGCGAATCTTCCTCAGTTATCGTCGAGAGGATTCCTCGGCGTGGGCTGGCCGTCTGCGTGATGCATTGTCTGCTCGTTTCGGCGAGGACAACATCTTTCAGGACGTCGTCGCCGTGCAGCCGGGACAGGACTTCACCGATGCTGTCGACGCCGCGCTGAGCCGTTCGGACGCCACGCTGGCAGTGATTGGGCCCCGGTGGTTGACTGCTGCCGGTGTCGACGGCGAGCCTCGCCTGGCTGACGAGTCCGACTACGTCCGTTCCGAGCTGGTGGCTGCGCTTGCCAGTACGCCGTCGGTCATTCCGGTACTCGTCGGCGGGGCGGCGATGCCCACCGCGGCGCGGCTGCCTGACGAGCTGAAACCGCTGGCCCTCCTGCAAGCGGTGACCCTGCGCGACGAGAGTTGGCATCGCGACGTCGACGACCTGATCCAGACGCTGGGCGGCGACCGGCTGCGGGCACGACCCAAGCGATGGCTGATCGCGGCCGTTCTGTTGGGTGGGCTGGTGGCGGCGGGCGCGATCGCTCTGATGCTGCTCAACCGTGATGGAGGGGGGCAATCGTCGAGCACCACCGCGCCATCGAACACCGCTGGACCGTCGACCACGCTCCCTCGGGACGCCGAGCTCTCGATCTGCGATGATCCCGCGTCGACGTCGGGGTGGACGCCGCTCGGCGTGGACGGCGCAGGCACGGTCGGCGCGGCCGACAGCCCGACGGGACGCGTCGAGGTGATCGACGCCTACTACCGGGAGGGGCAGGGGGGCCGGTGGGACGTCGTGTTGAGCACGAAGTACACGAACATGATGGATGACCAACAACGGACGCACTACTGGGGGTTCTACAGGCTCGCGATCGATGGGCTTCCTTTCCAGCCCGACTGCTTCAACGTGACAGGTGGTCAGATCACCACAGCTCCCGGTGAGACAAGCGAGGCGCTCGTCGGCTTTGACGTCAGCGTCGCCCCGACGAACGGCGGCACGGTGCTCCTCGACGTCTGGAACGACATCGGACAAATCCCCCTGATCCCGACGTGACGACCGGCAGCGCCCTATCGGCGCCCCGAACGTCGATCCCCGCGAAGATCGTGAGGACGCCGATCGGCACGTCGGTACCACGTCGCCAAGACGCGGAGTCGGCCACCCGTAGCGCGTATTGCCCGGTCGCGAGCGGTTGCGCGGATCGCAGCCGCTGTTCCGACCGGCTCCGAACGCGCGCCCCGAACGACGGCGTCGGCCACCGCATCAGGCACGCCGATCGGCACGTCGGCGTGCGGACGGTTGACCGACACGGAGATCGCAGCGCAACACGGGCGCGCTGAGCGTGGTGACGCAGCCAGCGCCACCGCCGGCAACAGACACGCGGTATCCACCGCGTTGTGCGGGTCGATCAGCTGACGTTTCGCGGTGCGAGCCACCCGGGATCGGCGCTTCACGCAGCCGCGGAGCCGACAGCCGAGATGAGCGCTGATACCGTGCAGCCCCCCGCCGGGCTGGACCGCACGGTCCGGCCAATCATGTGCGCCGGAACTTTGGGCCGACGTGATCGGCCCGAGAAGTGGTCGGCTCACTGGACGTTCGACTGCCAGCACACCCGCCTCCTCCGGCGCGAGGTGGTGACCCGGGACGGTGTGACCCGGCGTCAGCCGTCCTGGGGCAACAGGAACCGGTCGAGCTCGTCGAGGAACCGAGGCCATGCCGGCTCGTCCTCGAGGAGGATGTGGTTGTCGCCGTCGAAGGTGACGAGCCGGGAGCCGGGGATCAGGGAGGCGAGGCGACGTCCCTCCTCCACTGGTACTCGGCGGTCGCCACGCGCGTGGAGCACGAGCGTCGGTGCACGTACGAGAGGCGCGAACGTCGTGGCATCGAGGCTGCTCGCGGCCGCCATGTACGCCGCGGCGTTGACCGCCGACGTCGTGCGGCGCTGGAGCTCGTCGAACTGATCCCAGAGCTTCCGGGAGGCGTGAGGCATGAACTGGGCGGCGAACACCTGCCGGAAGGCCGGAATGTCCCTTCCCCATCCGAGCCGCGCCAGCTGCACCTGGATCTCCGCCTCCGCCGCCTCATCGGGCGTGGTCGCGCGCAGCCGACGGCCCTGCACGAACGCGCCGTAGAGCACGAGGCGCGAGACCCGCTCGGGATGCGTCGCCGCGTAGGCGACCGCGACCGGCCCGCCCCGGGAGATACCGAGCAACGCGAACCGTTCGAGGTCGGCGGCGTCGACGACGGTGGCGAGGTCCCGAACCCAGGTGTCGAGGTCGTAGCCATCCGTCGCCCAGTCCGAGAGCCCACAACCTCGGTCGTCGTAGCGCGCGAGCCGGTAGCGCTGCGTCAGCTCCCGCCACCAATGACGCCACACCGGGCTCTCCCAGTCGTAGTCGAGGTGGCTCAGCCAGTTCGCCGCCTTCACGAGGGTCGGCCCGTCCCCGACGGTCGCGTACGCCAGCCGGACACCGTCGGCGGCACGACAGAAGCGGATGTCTTGATCGCCCGGCACGGCACCGCTGAGCCCGATCCTTGGTCGAGGTTCGAGGTCGGCGAGGTCGGCCACGAAGCGGTACCCCCGACCGTGCACGGTGCGGATCACGTGCTGGAGCTGGCCGTCATCGCCGACGGCTCGGCGGGCATCTTTGATCCGTGACGTGAGAGCAGATTCGCTGACGAAGCGGTCGCCCCAGACGTTGTCGAGGAGCTCCTCTTTGGTGACGACCCGGTCGCGGTGCTCGACGAGGTAGCAGAGCACGTCGAAGACCTGCGGCTCCACAGGTACCGGATGGCCGGCGCGTCGCACCTCGTAGCGATCGAGATCGATCTCGTGGTCGCCAAACACGTAGGTCATGGCCCCACCATTGTGGCGCGCCGTGGCTAGCGGCGACCGCCCGAGGTCGCCCGCGACGGGCCCACCTGGGTCGCGGAGATCCTCTGGCCACCGGGCCCGAGTCCGACATCCGGTCGTCAATCCTTCTGGCAGCACGCTGGCACCGCTTCCGCCTGTCGGCGTACCCCTGGCCGACGCCGTCATCCACGGCGGCCCCCGAGGCTGCTTCCTCATCACAACCGACGCGCCGAGCGTGGTCCCACAGCCCGTGCAACGGCCGGCAGCGTGCGCGATCTCCCCCGGTCTGTGCGGGTCAGGACTGGCCGCGTAGCCGCCCATATCCCCGCTCAGCCCGGAGACCGGCGAGCTAGAGTGCCGAGCCGGCGATCGCGGGGTGCCCGACGGACGCCAGCTGAACATCTCCGAGCGTGACGAAGTCCTCGGTTGACGCCGCGTGGTCCGATCAGCCCGGCCACCCGATATTGGCCGATATGCCGGTGATCCGTTGGGTTGTTCCTGCTGGCGCAGGTAGTCGCTGATGGGCCTCGTCAGTGGCTGTCGATGCCGTCGAGGAGCGTGTTGAACAGTTCGACGCGTTGGGGCTGGTCGTGTTCGAGGGCGTGGTCGCGTTGGCGGAGCAGCACGGGTTGGAACTCGAGGCCGGTCTGGTAGTGGGTGCAGGTCTCGCAGATCGCTTCGAAGACGCAGTCGAGCTCGGGCGGTCGGGTGCAGTAGCCGTTGCCGAGCAGCCGTCGGTAGGTCTCGACGCGGAGCTGACGCATCTGTTGTCCTTCGGCGCTGGCCGGCAGGACCGGCGCCGCGTCGTAGAGCGCTTCGACTTGTTCGGTGACGGCGTAGTACTCGTTGGCCACGGTTCGGTCGGCGATGCGGGCGTAGACGAGGGTCATGCGCATCGACCGGTGACCCAGCAGCGCCGCGATCGCTTCGAGGCTCATCCCCCGGTTGATGGCTTGGGTGGCGAGGGTGTGGCGCAGCCGGTGGGCGTGCATCCCGTCGATCCCTGCCCGCTGCCCGACGCGTTTGACGATCCGGTTGACGCTGTAACGGTTGAGCGGCCGACCCCGTTGGTGAGCAGCAGTCCGCTGTCATCGGGCCCGACCGACGCCCGCCAGGCGGCGAGTTGGTCGACGAGGGCGGGGTGGAGGGGGATGAGCCGGTCGTGGTGCAGCTTGCCGACGGGGATGCGTAGCCAGTGGGCGTCCCCGATGATCATCACCGCGTCGGCGGCGCAGGTCGCAGAGCTCGCCGACCCGCATCCCGGTGCGGGCCAGCATCTCCACGACCAGGCGTCGCAGCGGGTCCAGTTCGGCGGCGGCCCGCATGAACCGTGCCGCCGAGGGGTCATCCAAGAACTTGGGCAGCGGGTCATCGACTTTGGGGAGGTCGGCTTCGAAGACGGGGCAGCGGGTGGGGCGTCGTCCCATCCCCATTCGATGATCCGTTCGAAGAACAATCGCAGCATGCCGAGACGCATCCGCACCGTCGTGTTCTTCAACCGCCGTCCCTCGGGTTGTCTCGGTTCGACGAGGGTGCGTTTGTAGGCCTCGATGTGAGGGCGTCGCACCTGTCGGACGGACCGCAGCCCGGGGTCGTGGTCGAGCACGAAGCCGGCGAACAACCGCAGCGCGGTGTCGGTCGATTGGATTGTGCCTGGTCGTTGCGACACGGCGAGTTGGTCCAGGTAGGTGAGCATCGTCGCCCCCAATCGGGGCGCCCGAGCCGTGACCGGCTCCCAACGGGCCGCCCCGCCGACCGCCGGCATCGCTTTCGCGGCGGCGGTCATGATCCGCTCCCGGCGCGGGCTTGGGCGTCGATCGCCTCGGCGGCTTTGCGGTACTCGGCGGCCACCCACCCATCGGCCAGGTGGAGGTAGATCCGGGTCGATTCGATCGAGCGGTGCCCGGCTTGAGCTTGGATCGCTTCCAACGCCATGCCCGCTTCCCGCAGCCGGGTCAGACAGGTGTGGCGCAGCTCATGGCAGGTGCCCCGAGTCAGCCCGGCCCGGCGGCGGGCGTCGCGCATGATCTGCTCCAACCCTTACCGCGGGGTGA
>CAWDLV010000001.1:3537500-4677420 GCA_963803355.1 uncultured Acidimicrobiales bacterium | reverse complement strand
TCTGGCCACCGGGCCCGAGTCCGACATCCGGTCGTCAATCCTTCTGGCAGCACGCTGGCATCGCGTCCGCCTGTCGGCGTACCCCTGGCCGACGCCGTCTTCCTCGGCGGCCCCCGAGGCTGCTTCCTCATCACAACCGACGCGCCGAGCGTGGTCCCACAGCCCGTGCAACGGCCGGCAGCGTCCACGATCTCCCCCGGTCTGTGCGGGTCAGGACTGGCCGCGTAGCCGCCCATATCCCCGCTCAGCCCGGAGACCGGCCAGCTAGAGTGCCGAGCCGGCGATCGCGGGGTGCCCGACGGACGCCAGCTGAACATCTCCGAGCGTGACGAAGTCCTCGGTTGACGCCGCGTGGTCCGATCAGCCCGGCCACCCGATATTGGCCGAACCGTGCGGTCGGTGCTGCCTCGCGGTGCACGGTATCGGGCGCTCGTCTCGCCCGGTGATGAACGCGGAGGGTCATGGTGCCAATCCTGGGCGCCTCGTTTCCACGCCGATGTCCCCCACGATCTGGCGGCGGCTGCCGCTGGCAGCGCGACGCTCACGTCACCGAAGTGACGCGGGAAGGGCTCGGCCGACGGCGGGTCGCGAGCATCCGGCCCCTTCTCGGCACGTCCGCCGCTATCGACTGCGCCGGAGAACTCGGCCTAACACCAACAGAAGGACGATCGCGACGACCTGGCCCCCGAGGATGATCCGATTGACATCGACGGCCGGTTGCCAGCGCACCTTGTTCTCCTCGATGACGTAAGCGCCAGCTGGCTTCGCGGTGAGGCCGAACCCGCCCCCGGAGCCCGAGCCACTTCCGCTCCCGTCGGGCGTCGCGCCCTCTCCTCGTCCGCCACCAGCGCCGCCGCGTATCGAGGCGGCCGGAATGACAGTCACGCCGTCGCGCTCGTATGCCTCGCCGAACACTCGCTTCACGGTGAGTGCGTCCCTGGCCTGTTGCATCAACTCGTTCGGGTCCATCTTCAACCTCCTCTGAGCCCTGTCTGCCTTACTGCTGTGGACTACCACCCGCGAGCGGCCTTCGACGCACCGCGCGGGTGGCTAGGCGTCGGCGAGGCGCGGAGGTGGATTCCGTTGACTCCTCCGTGCGGATCCGCCTGGAACCGCACGGCGTCCGACGAGCAACCCTCCTACGCTGCGGTCCGATGGCCATCTTTCACCGTGCGACGACTACACCGACCAAGGCCGAGCTCATCGCCGACTGGGCCCCGACCCGACCGTGGGGCCCGTCGGTCGCTGACCCCATCGACGTGATCGGGTCCTACCGGTTCGACGATCCCGACGGCCGCGTCGGCATGGAGACCCACCTCGTCACCGCGGGAGGTGCACTGATGCAGGTCCCGCTCACGTACCGGGACGAACCGCTGGACGGCGCCGAGGACGCCCTGATCACCGAGATGCAGCACTCAGTGCTCGGCACCCGCTGGGTGTACGACGGGCTGCGTGACCCCCGGTTCATCGTCATGCTGGCGGCCGTGGCCATGACGGGTCAGGGCGAGGCGCTCGGCATGGCTGTCTACGAAGGCCGCTGGTACATCGCACCTACCAACGTTCGCATTCAGGGTGGAGGTTGGACCCTGGAGCGAGTACCGGTTGACGGCTTCGAGCTGGTGTCAGACGCCGGAGGGCCTGCAGTACTGCAGAACGATCGTTTCGAGTTGACCGTGTTCCGGCGCCCCGTCCCGGGACCGCGCCCGGCCATCGGGCTCACCGCCAGCTGGGACGGACAGGAGGATGCCGTGGTCCTCGCAGAAGTTCGAGAACGGTAGGGCTGGTGCGCACCAGGCGGTGTCTGCGCAGCTCGCTGGACGGAGTCTGGTCGACGTAGGACCCTCAGGACCTTTCTGGGCACCCTTCTGCACCAACGCCCGTTCGGTCCGGCCCGGTCCGGCCGTTCCGGACGGTCGCGCTATTTCTTCCCGATCGGAGCCGGAGCGATTGTGGCGCCGATCTCCACCTGGCGGTGGGGCTCCAGCCAGGGTGCTCTTGGCGCCACCCTCCGGTTCGCCCCAGAGAACCGAGCACGCGCGTCCCTGGCTTGGCGTACTCGGGCTCGACGACTGCGAGTGAGAGCATCGCCCGCTCGTTCCAGCTGAAGCCGGTGTAGGTCGAGGCCCCGATCGTTCGTCCCTGGGCGTCGTGGACTGCGTCGTACTGCCATGTCGCGTACGTCGCCCGCGGGAACTCGATGTAGAGCGCCGGGGTTTCCTCAGGCCGCATGTACGACTCGACGACTCGAGCAACGTCGGCGGGATCCCACACGAGCGTGACCTTCTGCCGATGGTCGTCGCCCGCCGTCCGTTCGAGCGCTTCTCGCCCGACGAAATCGTGGTCGAACTTGACCACGTTGCCGTACCCGAGCTCCCGCGGCGTGAAGTAGTAATCCTGGATGTCGGGTGCGTTGAAGCTGCCGCCGAGAGCCCAGGTTGCCTCGTCGCTGGTCGACGGCAGCCACTCACGGAAAGGGCGGAGCTCGTCGCCGGTGAATATCGCCGGCACGGGCCGTGGGATCCAGCCCAGCTCCAGAGCGTTCGTGAAGTATGCGAGCGACCCGACCCGGCGCAGTTCGAATGCGGCTCCGGCCTCCAGGATCGCCTCCTTGACCGCGGGACCCTCATCCCAGGGCCCGAAGAACTCGCACCCCGGGTTGCCGGCCATCGTGTGCCGCTGGGCCCAGACCTCATGGCCGGCGATGGAGACAGGCATGATGTGCGACCACGGCGCCTCGGGCAGGGGAGCACCGGTGAGCTGTTCGACGAGCTCCAACGCGTGCGGGCCTTCCACTTGATACCGGTACACGGTGCGCCGGCCAGCGGGATTGTGGGAGAAGATCTCGTCGGCCTCGATGGACACGTCCCACCCGCCGGTCTCGGCGCAGAACCGCACCCAGTTGTGGCCGGCCGCCCGACCCACGAGCACCATCTCCTCGGGGGCGATGGTGTAGAGGATCCCGTCGCCAATGAGATAGCCGTCCGGGTTGCAGCAGACGAAGTGTCGGGAGCGACCGACACCGAAGGTCTCGAAGCTGTTCACGGCCAGGCTGGACAGGAGCCGCTGGGCGTCTGGGCCGCGCAGGTAGGTCGTCGTCATGTGAAACGACTGGTCGTAGAACGCAATCCCCTCGCGCCACGCCCGTTGCTCGTCACGCCACGTCGTGAACTCCGGAGCGACGAATTCGGTGGGCTGGCGCAACACGGCGTCCTTCAGGACCGATCCCTTGCGGTTGCTGTACAAGTGGTCGACGAGGTTGGGGACGGAGTCCAGGACATCCTGGAGCGTTCGGGTCGGCTTCTCGGCGGCCACGTCGTCTCCTCTGGGTTTCGATCCCGGCGCGGGCGCCGAGTACACAGGCGATGGGAGGTCACCCGCTTGTGCCACGGTGTCGACGTGCGCCCTGACCCGCCCGAGGGTTCCCGGGTCGGAGCGTACACTTGGCGTCTGCTGCATGGGATGTCGTGCCGCGGACGTGGACACGTTTGGATCGAGCTCGATGACGACGGCCGGAAGCTGAGCGTGTCGAACGGCAGAGAAGAACGCGTCGAGGCCGGCCGGACGGACTTCCCGCTCGGATAGGAATGGCCTGCAAATCTCACTCGCAACGCCACTGATCGATGCGCACTCAGCATCTCTGACCGCAGCAGCGGGGCCTAGCGAGCACCGTCCCCGAAGTGCCGCTGGGCGCGACGTGCGTCAACCGCTGGCGACGAAGGCGACGTGGACGTAGGCGGCGTGGCGGTCGAAGTCTTGGCGTCGGCGATCGTAGATCGTGGTCGTGCGTGGGTCGGCGTGGCAGGCGGCGAGTTGGACATCGCGGAGGGGGACGCCGGCGTCGAGTGCGGCCATGATGAACGCGGCGCCCAGCATGTGTGGATGAACGATGCCGAGACCGGCCCTTCGACCGATCGATCGCACCCAATGGTGAGCGGTGCGTCGATCGAGGCGTTGTCCATCGCGGCGGCGAAGGATCGGCCCGTCGCATCGCTCACCGATTGCGAGGTCGATGGTGCGGGCCGTGCGGGGCACGAGCGGGATCATCGCTGGCTTGTTTCCCGTGCCGATGATGCGAAGCGTGCGGTGACCGCGTTCGAAACCGAGGTCTTCGACGTTGGTCGCGCACGCTTCGGATGCTCGAAGTCCGTTGAGGCCGAGCAGCAGGGCCAGGGCTGCGTGGTCTCGGTCGTAGTGCTCGGCCGTGAACAAGAACCGGCCGAGCTCACAGCGGTCCAAGCCGTGGCCCTCGGTCGGTTGGACCTTCGGGCGACGTACGTACTGGGCCGGATTGGCCAGGATGCGACCGTCGGCGCGCGATCCCGAGCGGGCGTTCGGCGCCGTGCTCGGCAAGGCGCTGCGTCCGCTGCCCACGGGCCGTGGCCTGATCCCCGTACTCATCGCGCTGCAGTAGGAGGCGACGGTGCGCAGCCTCCGCGACGTGGCCCGCCGCAGCCTCGGACTCACCGGCGGCTTCTCCGTCAACCGCGACGTCTACGGCTACATCTACCGGGCGGCCGACGGCACGATGTTCGGCCCGCTGACCGCCGCCGACATCCTCCCGTTCACCGGCCAGCGCACGATGCGCTCGTTGCAGCGGCACGTGCAGACAATCGCCGGGCCCGCGTTCGACATGGTGCCGATATTCGTCGGGTTCCGCCCCGGCTTCACCGGAACCTTCACCCGCGCCCAGGCCGTGCGGACGCAGTACGCGATCCAGATCGCCCGCGACCTCTACGCCCAGCAGGGCCTCGGCATCCGCCGGATCGTGTGGCAGGCCATCCCGGAGGACGATGTCGGCTTGTATACCGACATCGCCGACCGCGCCGAGGCCAAGAACCTTGCCGACGACTGGTCCGGGCCGCCGGGCGGCATCGACGTGTTCCTCGTCCAGGCAATCGGCGACGCTGACGGCTGGTCGCACTCTCCCCCCGGTGGTCCGTGCGACAAGAACGCCGACGACGACCTCACCGGGCCGGTGCTCGAGGTCCCGACGTCCGCGCTCTTCGCACGCATGCTGCTCGCCCACGAGGTCGGCCACTACCTCGGCCTGGCCGGCGGCGTCGGCGCCGGCAACCTGATGGGTGCCGACGTCAACATGGACGGGATCGACGAGCTCAGCAGCACGAGCACCGCGCTCACGAACGACCAAGGCACGACGATCCGCTCGCACTGCTCGGTGAGCACGAGCGTGGCGTAGGAGGCAGCGATGGCATCAATCCGTGTCGAGGACGACCTCCCGCAGCTCGGCCAGCTGCTGGCCCGCTTCGCCAAGCGTCGACGGCTCGGTCTCGGCGCCGCAGACGCTGCCCAGCTGCTCGACGCCGCACGCGGGCGGGGCCCGATGGCCACCGAGCTGTCCCAGCACCAGGCGATCGGGCTGCTGCGCTCGATGCTGGCCCCGGACGAGTCGGTCGACGTCCTGTCGACGCTGGCCACCGACGCCGCTGCCCCCGTCGCAGCGCGGGTCGCCGCCACGCGTGCTCTCGGCCCCATCGGCGACGACCGGGTCCGGGACACGCTGCTCGCGCAGTCGGCCGACGTTGACGTGCGCGTTCGTGGCGCCGCCTACACCGCGCTCGCCGAGGCGGCAACCGCCGCCGACCTGCAGTCCCTCGCCGCCATCGACGAGCCGGTCGCCGCGGCGCAGCGCGTGCTGGCGTTCGCCCGGACGGTCGTCGCCCACCGGGAGGGCCTCGACGAGCACGTCATCGAGCCGGCATCCGCCTCGCCGATCCGACCGGTGCCTGGCGCACACACTCGGGCCGTGGCGCTCACCGACCTCACCACTCCCGACGCCGACGCAGCCGTCCGCGGGTTGCGCGGTTCCCGCTACGGGATCGACCTCGCCGCCGACGTGCAGCGCCTCACCTGCGGCTCGACCGGGTGGGAGCTGTTCGCCAACGCCGAGCTGGGCGGCTTCGCCGTCCCGTTCGAGCGGCTCGTCGAGCGCCCTTGGGTGTTCGGGCTGGCGGCGCTCCGGCGCCCCGCGGTCGACATTGCCGATACTCAGTACGTCCTGCTGACCCGACCGACGCCGCCGACGGTCGCCCTCGAGGTGGTGCGCACCGACGGCGTGATCGCGTACGTCGGCACGATCGAGCCTTCAGACCGCGGATGGAGGTTCACCCTCGCCGACACCGACCGTCCGCAGACGGCGCCCACCGACCTCGCCGGCGTCGTCGACGACACCGGCGTCCACCTCACTGCGAGCCTCGTCGCCGCAACGCGCGTCCGCCTCGTCGGAACGGTTCCCGCACCGCCCGACGAGCCCTAAGCGAGGCGCCGCTACCGCGGGATGCGCAGCGCCGCGGCCGACGTCGACTCCTCGAGGTGGCCCACTAGACGATGCATACGCGGACGCGGATACGTCCGCAACCGCCGCTCAATGACACACCGCGAACCTGAGCTCGGCGGACAGGAGCGGCTGGCCGGTCATCGAGCGGCTGTCGGGTTAGTCGCGTAGCAGGTCGCCAGTCCTGATGTGGGCGGCGTGGTGAGCGGGCATGAGTGCCAGCAGGTTCGCTGTGGCTAGGACAGTTACCGCCATCGCCACTACGACGAGGGCGGGTACCTCGGCCCCTGGAACGATGCCCAGCGCGTTGGTAACCAGCTCGATGATCCATCTCCCCAGGATCACGCCACACGGGAGGCCGATCAGCAGGACCAGTGTCGTCCCCAATGTCGCCTGCCAGTGGATGATGGCGCGCAGTTGTCGACTCTCTGATCCGAGGGCACGCAAAGTCGCCAGGTCGCGCTGTCGTGCTCGAACCGAGGCTGCCAGGAGATAGGCACACGACACGACCAGGAGGACTGTCAGGACGACGCCAAGCAGGAACGGCGCCGCGGTCACTCGCTCGAGCGCCCGCACGCTTGTCGGTGTGGTCAGCGCGCCCGGAGGGCTGAAGTTGGACGCTTCTAGTCTTTTGGCGGCATCGGCCGGGGCTCCGTGGCGGAAATCGACCAGCAGGATGTTCTTGGTCGCGGTCGGACTGAGCGCCGCGTATCCATCGAAGGTCATGGTCGAGCCGTCGCCCGCGCTGTCGGGTGTAACGACGATTCCAACCACTTGGAGCTGCCGAGCGGTGCCGGTCGAACCGACGGCTTTGGCGACATCGCCGACGCGCAGCCCGAGTCGACGTGCGACTTCGGCGCCCAGGCCGATCTCGTCCTCTGCCGCCGGTGGTCGTCCTTCCAGCGTGGTCGGCTCCAGGCCACCCTTCACGGCGTCCACCGCGAACATCGCGGTGTCACGCCCGTTGATGGTCAACGAGCCGATGTTGGCCGCGGTCAGGGCGGCCACGTCGCGGTCGGTGACCGTAGGGGTCACGATGTCGTCGTTGGTGGGTATGTAGGGATTCCCGAACAGCTGGTCGTAGTTCACACCCCATCGGGCGGGATGCCCGACGATGCTGGTCAAGGTGAGGCCGACCACCGCCGAAGCCACCAGTCCCGCCACGCCGACGGCGCCAGCGACGAGAGAACCCAGGAGGCGTCGGCCGCCGCCCGGACCGGATGTACTCAAACGGGCGCCGGTGGCTAGTGGCATGCCGACGCCGCTGGCGGCGACGAAGCTCACCAACGTCCGGACGTGATCGTCCCGGTCGTCCACGGGCATACGCCGGCGACCCACCAACGCCGCGGTGGTCGCCATGATCGCCGCCAGGGCGATCAGTCCGCCGATCGTGACGGTCCAGTCCATCCTCGGGCCCGAGCGCGGCTCGAACAAGCGCAGGACTCCCAGCGGGAAGAGCGCGGTAGGCCAGAAGCCGACCATCGCGGCGATCGGCGCCGCTATCGCGACGCCCACAGCACCCTCGATGACTCGTTCGATTGCGAGATCCCGGGGACGCCAGCCAACCGCCGCGAGTGACGATCTCTCGTCATCGGTCATCCTGAGCATGCGGCCCGTCAGCTGCGCCACGACGACCGCCACCGCGATCGCCGCGATGGCGGTGACCAGCCAGAGCGACGTCACCTGGAAACGAACGGCTCGCCGAGCGTCGACGCTCACGATCCGCGACTGGATCGGGTAGGCGTCAGCACCGTTGGGCAGGCGATGCACGGCGTCCATGACCGTCGCGGGATCGGTGCCGGCTTCGAGCCGTGCCGCGATGATGGTCTGGACCACGCCGACCGTCGGGTGCACGCGCAGAAACGACCGCGAGAAGACCATCGAGGCTGACGGGTCGTCGAAATCGGCGGGCGTCTCGGTGATCCCCACCAGTGTGGCGGTGAACAGCGGCACCCTCGGGCGCTCACCGGTATCGAAGGCGTTCGCCGCCACCTGCTGCTGATCGAACGACGTCACCTGGAACCGATCACCGACGCGCGTGCCGAAACGCTCGGCCAGAAGCTTGGCGAGGCTCCGGTTGACGGTGAACTCGTTGGGAGCGGCAGGATCAGCAAATCGGCCCTCGACGACACGGGCGCCGGTCAGCCGGTCGTCGCCCGCGTACGGGTTGGGGTCCAGCACCGGGGAACCGTCAGTGGGTGCGACCAGGAACGAGGTCACAAAAGCGATCGAACTCGCCTCCGCTACACCTGTTAGGTCCGCGACCTCCGCCGTCAACGGTTGACCGCTCAGCTGCGTGATCAAGAGATCGGGATCGCCGCCCGCTTGGGCTGTGTATCTGGCCGGAGCCGTGTCTGTTCGACGCGTCCCGGCCGCCAGGCCAATGACCAGCCCGCCGAAGACGCCGATCAGCACCGCGGTGACCACCAGCCGCCGCAGGCGCCCCCGCACCCAGACCTGCACCCGGAGCAGCATCGCCGCCATCATGCGAGTGTCAGTCGCCCGCACCCCACCGGCAAGGGGGCTAGCCACACCCCGCATCAGACCGACCTACCGAGAAGTTCAGCTGAGGCTGGGCACGCGGGGGCTCGGAGGACAGGCGGAACTTGCGGTAGCGGGGTCTGGCGGGAGACGGCTCCCCGCCCGAGCGGGGTGCTGGGCGCTCGGACCGCGGCAGCGGTCGACACCGGAAGTCGGTCACTCCCAGCGGACCAGGTCGGCTGCGGGCCGGCGAGCCAGCGGCTCCACGGCGAGGGCGCCCAGACCGGCGGACAACGTGAGGGCGATGAGGCTGACGACGACGAGTTGGCCGGCGGTGGGCATGGGCATCCAGCCGGGTCCCACGCCGATCCCGTCACTCACGAGATCCGAGAGCGTTCCGAAGAGCAGGAGCCCGAGGGGCAGGCCCACCACCACGGCAGCCAGACCGAGCGTCGCTCCGGCCACAGCACCCTGGCCGATCAGCTGGCGAGGCGTGAAGCCGACCGCTTGCTCGACGCCGACGCGGCGGGCCGACTCCTTGGTCGTCGTGAGCACGGAGGTGAGCAGGTTGGTGCCGGCCATCAGGATCAGGATGAGCGCGACGAGACGGATGGCGAAGATGAACGTGTCGAGGCTGTCGCTGTTGGTGTCGATCCGCTCGACTCGGGCGCTCGAGCCCACGCGCTGCTGGATCTCGTCGGCGAGCGCGACACGCGACGTTCCTGGCGCGGCGACGAGGCGGTACGTGTCGGGGGTCACACCGGGCTCGGCCGCCGCCAACGACTCGATGCGGTACCGGAGGATCTCACCGCTGTCCTCGGTCTCCCGATACCAGCCGACGATCCGCACGGTGAGCGACGTCGTGCCGGCGAGGAAAGTAACCTGGTCGCCCACGGACACGCCGAAACGCTTCAGGAAGCCGTAGCCGGCGATGGCCTCACCGGCCGTCCGCATGGGACGGCCGCCGGCGATGCGGAAGCGGGCGTCGTCCTGCCTGCCGCCGACGGCAATCGACGAGAAAGCACCGTCGTCGAAGGTGCTCCGGCGCCAGAGCTCGCTGAACCAAGCATCGACCTTCCGGCCGCCGGCGATGGCCGCTTCGATCTGCGTCGGCGGGACACCGGTCGTGTTGACGACGGTGACGTCCCACGGACTCCCGACGCGGGCGGTATCGGCCCTCGCCGTGTCGACCGCCCCGATGAAGCCGAAGGACACGACCGCGCCCACGACCGCGACGGCGACGGCCAGCGCGGTGAGCGCTCCCCGGCCGGGTTGGCTGGCGACGTCGCGAAGGCCGAGCGTCGACAGCCTGCGTGGGACACGGGCGAAGCGGCGCGTGAGGCGTCCGACCCGCTCGCTCGGCGCGTCACGGATCACGTCGGTCAGTGGTCGCCGGGCGGCCCGGCGGGCCGGGGCGAGCGTCGCCAGCGTGAGGATCACGCTGATGACGAGCTCGGCGACGACTAGGCCGAGCAGCGTCCACGCCGGGCCCTGCGGACCGAGGGCGGCGCCGATGCCGAGCTGGAGATTCGGCGCCAGGAAGCCGGCGAGGAACCAGCCGACGATCGCCGCGACGAAGCCGACCGTGAGGTGCTCGAGGAGCAGCGCGCTCGAGACCTGACGGGGCGTGAAGCCGACGGCACCGAGCAGGCCTATCTCCTTCCGCCGCTCGACCATGCGAGCCGCCATCGATCCGGCGACGATGACGGCGGCGGCCGCCAACACGAAGAGACCGAACGCCGTGACGAAGGCGCCGAACACGCGGTCGAGCGTGAGGAAGTCCCTGCGGGTGTCGAGCCACGAGTCGGTGCCGCCGATGCCCTGCACGCCCGCCTGGGCCTGACGCTGGACGAAGGGATCGGCTTCGGTGGGCTTGGCGAAGCGCAGCCAGATCTGGCTGTACTGGTTCGTGCCCGGGTCCAGACGTGCGAACCCGTCGGTCGTCACCCATGCCCGGCCGGGCTCGCATTGCGGGTAGAAGCAATCGGTCAGGTTGACCGCCGTGCCGACGACCGTGAACGCCGCGCTGGTGCCGGCCTTGAGCTCGACGCGATCGCCGATACCGATGCCGAGGTCGGCGGCGAAGCTGCGGTCGAGCACGATCTCGTCCCCGCTCGTCACCCAGCGACCGGCGCGTTGCACCGGTCGGCCGACGGCGACGTCGTGGTGGTCGAGCGCGGTGATCACGACCGAGATGGGCTCCGTACCCTGCACCAGGTCGGCGTTCATGGTCTGGAACGGCCCGGCGCTCGCTCGTACCTGCGGATCGGCGGCCACGGCCGCGAGCGTGGAGCGATCCCCGTAGACGACGAGGTGAGCGACGTCGGCGTCCGCGGCGACGCGGTCGAGCAGCGGGGCCCCCTGCCGGGCCACGACGAGACCGGCCGAGATGCCGACGGCCGCGAGGACGAGCACCGCGAAGGTGGCGGCCAGGCCGGCCTTGCGCCGCCCTCGCAGGCCAGCGCCGGCCAGGGGCAGCACGGCGCCGGTCACGGCACCAGCGCCTCCTCGTGCACCACCCGGCCGTCCAGGAGGTGGATCGAGCGGTCGGCGGCCGCGGCCACCCCCGGGTCGTGGGTGACCATGACGATGGCCTGGCCGGTGGTGTGCTGCCCACGGAGGAGGTCGATCACCGCCTGTGACGCGGCGGTGTCGAGCGCACCGGTGGGCTCATCGGCCAGCAAGAGAGCCGGACGGTTTGCGAGCGCCCGGCCGACGGCGACGCGCTGCTGCTCACCTCCCGAGAGCGTGGTGGGCAGTGCGCCGGCCTTGTCGTCGAGGCCCAGCGTGGCCAGCAACTCAGCGGTGCGCGCCTTCGCTTCTCTTCGCTTCCGACCGACGAGGCGCTGGGGCAGCTCGATGTTGGCAGCCACGTCGAGATGGGGGAGGAGATCGTACTGCTGGAAGACGTAGCCCACCCGCTAGCGCCGGAGCACGGCTCGGGCGGCAACCTTGAGCCGGGTCAGGTCGTCGTCACCGAGGAGGAGCGTGCCCTCGTCGGGGTCGTCGAGGCCGCCGAGGAGGTGCAGCAGCGTGGACTTGCCACAGCCGCTCGGGCCCATGATGGCCACCCACTCGCCCGGCTCGACCGTCATCGACACACCGCGGAGCACCGGCTGCTCCGTGTCGCCCGTCCGGTAGGACTTCACGAGATCCCGCGCGATCAGGAGTGCTGTCACGACCTGACGGTCGTCGCGGTCCGGCGCGCCGGCCAGTGCCGAACGTCCATCCCTACCAGGGTCTGGGGACCTTCGCTCGGCGCTCGTCCTCTACCGCGATTGGCCGCATCGTGCGGTCGTGTCGGTCTTGAGGTGTCGGTGGCGCCGGTGAACTTCTACGTGCACGGCGGCGGCTTCATAATCGGCGACCACCGCCGATCGGGATGAACGTGTCCCACGACGGCTCGGGATGCACCGCAGGGAGGGTGCGACCGGGAGCGCGCTCACGTCTGCATACCGTGGACTGGGCTCAGCGGTTTGCGTCCGCGATCGGTTGGCGGGGGCGTCGCGCGAGGGTGGCTGCGGCCCCGCCGACCAGGACGAGGCCGATGCCGAGTACGACAGCTTCGACGTCTGAGAGTGGACCGACCGGACTGCCGGTGGGCGCCAGCTCGGTCACGGTCACGGTTGCGACGACGGGGAGGGTGCCGCCGCCGCAGCGTCCCCCGATCGTGTACGTCCCCGGTCCTGTGCTCGGCCTGACCACGATGGCCTGGCTGAAGTGGCCGGTCGCGTCGACAGCCACATCCACCGCACCAAGTCCAGGGCCGTAGTCGTCGCCGGGGAACGCACCCGAGATCAGTATCACCGTCTCGCAGTCGGTCTTGCCCTCGAACAACACGTCGCCAGATACCGTCACCGTGCCCGAACGCGCAACCGTCCTCGGCGTCACATCAATCGTGACCGCGCCGGCCGGCGCCGCCCACAGCCCAGCGAGCGATACCGCAAGCGCACACCCGGCCAGGACCCGTCGCTTCATCACTGTCACCTCACATGGGCGAAGCCCGAACATAGCCCTAGGAGTAGACGGTTACTCCGCCCTGGCGCGAGCGGTGCACGGTCGCGGCATGGGCCTCGACTCGGCCTTGTCCGAGTCGAGGGGGCTCCCGGACTACAACACGGGATCAGCGCGCCACCGTGTTAAGCGCAGCGGTCACGAGCGTGGCGTTGTCGGCGAGTATTCCTAGCCAGTGGTTCATGCGTTCGGCGTTGGTCATGTCGCGCCAGTGGCCGAAGAGGTCGACGTCATGCACCGGCAGACGGCCGTCGCTCTCGTGGATCTCCAGCGTGAAGGTGAGCGGCCCGCCGCTGGCGCAGGCCCGGGCGGCGGTGGTCACGACGGCGGCGAGACCGCTCGGCCCGTAGAGCGGGCGCAGCGAGTACCGGCTTTCGTACTCGAACGGGATCGGGAGCCGGGTGAGGAAGCTGCGGTGGTCCTGCAACCCGGCCACCAGCGGGTGGCCGTCGTGTAGGTGGAAGTGCAGCGGGCGACCGGTGCCGCCGAGGACCTCGACCAGTTCGAGCACGGCGGGAAGGGCGCTCGCGACGGCCTCGTCGACATCCGTCACGAGGTCCGGAAGGCGGGGGTCAGCGGCGCTGAGTGACGTCAGCTCGGTGGCGGGATGGACGCGCTCGAACGTCCGTCGTGCCTGGCGGATGCCGATGTGACCTATGTCTAGGCCCAGGCTGACGAGCTCGAGTCCACGCAGCCGGGCCCCGAGCTCGGCGAACCAATCGACCGGGTGACCGGCGGCGTATTCCAGGAACACGTGGGGGCGTCCGGGCGCCTTGCTCAGGTGTTGGTCGAGCTGGCCGAGCCGCACGACCAAGTCGTCGGTGTGAACGTTCATGTCGCGTTGGTCGTGGACCACGAGCCCCGATACCTGCCCGGTGAAGTGCTCGGCGAAGCCGATCACGACGTCACGATCCGTGTCCCGCGTCAGGTCGAGCTTGCGATCGAGGTGCACCATCGGGAGTCGATCGGTGGGCGGCGCGAAGGGCAGAATACGGCGAAGGTCGTCCTCGTCGTGGGCGTACACCTCAGCGCCGAGACCGGCCTGGCTGAACCGTAGGCGCGCCAGCTGCAAGAGCGCGTCGTCGCCATGGATGCGTCGCTGGAAGAGCCCGAGGACCGCTGGCGCGCGGACAGCCGCGGCCTCGGCTGTCGCCGACAGCGGCTCTTGGTCCACAGCGGGGACATCAAAGAGGTGGATCGATTGATCCTTCTCGCGGCAGGGTGCGGCGTCGGGGTCGGCTTTGTCCGAAACCATCACCAGATGACCACCCGCCCACGACACCCCTTCGACGTTGCAGTAGATAACTGCTCCGGCTGCGTCACGGGGAAACTCGTAGATCGTCCCTCCGCCGACGATGCCGAAACCGGCTGCCGTCATCGTCCCGATCCATACCGCGGCTGACGACTGGGACAGGACGGCTATGCGGTCGCCTGACACGGCCACGCTGGCGTAGTCGACGAAGTCCACGCCCTTCGGCAACTTGATCTTGGCGACGGCTTTCCACCTACCCTGGCGCTGAGCGAAGACGTGGATGCGGCCGCCCCCGGGCGTACGTCCAGCGACGCCAGCCCGGCACCGGTTTCCCTCACACAAGCCGAGCAGGAATGTCTCGCCGTCGCGCTGGATGCAGCTGAGACCCTCCAGCCCTTTGTTGCTCGCTTCGAGCGCAAAATGGAGGAAAGCTCGGCTGAGATGCCGGCCGCCGACGTCGTACTCGTGCACCGCGGCCATGAGGACGCCGCCCTGATCGATGGCCTCGACAAGCACGTAGAAGTGATCGTTCAGGGGGTCGTAGGTGATGTCCTCGAAATCTCGCTGCTTGACGTCGGAACCCGATTCGAGTAACTGGTTGCCGGCGGAATGCCCGGACAGATCAGATATGCGGGCGATTCCCGGGAGGTCGTCGAAGACCACGTAGTAGGCACCATCATGAACGCAAACGCCGCTCGCCTCGAGCTTCCGCCCGTCGGGCCCGTCGAGCAGAGCGGCGACCTTCGCTTCAGTGACGAGTACGAGCGGGCGGCTGGACCGCCCGACCGCCGTCGTCACGGCGCGACCGGCAACGGTTCCAGCGCGGCCGGAAAGTGGGCTGCGCTGGCGCCGGCCGGTGTTCCTGATGCCCGTAGGTCGGTCAGCTGCCGTTTCGCGCTGTCGACCCGCATCCGCACGAAGTGGACGACACCCTCGATGTGGCTCTCACCGTGCCAGAGCTCGTGCTGCTCCCTGGCGGCCAGATACACCTCGTCGTTCGTGAATTGTCGTCCGGTGAACGGCGGCCCGAACGGCGTGGCCGACTCGAGGTAGGCAGCCTGCGAGACGCGCGGCCACAGCGTGGCGGAGCCGGAGCCCCGGATGCGCTCGTCGATGGCATCGGGCGTGAAGTCAGAAGCGATGAGATACTCCAGGTGGTCGAGGTAGTACTGGCGGAACGCCGTGTTCCGCAGCACGTTCTGCAGGAGTGGGATGTGCGACCGCCGATCCGGGTGACCGCTCTTGCCCCAATAGCCGCCCGTGTTCGCCGGCCAATCAACGATGTCGGTGTACTGCCATTGCGTACCGAAGTAGTCGATGCCGAAGCTGTTGTCGTAATCCCACGGGACGAAGGTGAAGTACGGCCGTTCCATGAAGCCCTGAGCGTCGCCGCCGAGCCCGGAGTTGTAGAGGTAGTAGTTCGCGGGCGTGGCGAAGTAGTTGTCCCAGCTGCCAATGAGCAGATTCACGCCGGCCCAGCGCAAGAAGGCCCGGACGTTCATGATCGCTTCGAGCGACTGGCGGTACGCGTCGGAGTCGAACCGCTCCTCGCCGCCGGATAGACCGACGCCGTTGATCACTCGCACGAACTGCGCGAGGTCGTCGTACGTGCTCGCCGCCGCTACGTCCTCGTTGGTCTTGAGACGGTAGGTCCCCTGGTTCGGGTCAGTGCTGACATACTGCCGGCCGCTGTCGTCACCGCCCTGACCGACCCTGTGTTCGAGCGTGGCGCAGCCGATGTCGCCGCAGTATGCCTTGTAGAGGGCGCCTTCGTCGTTGGCGCCGAAATGATCCTTCAGGAACCGCTTGTCCACCTGTTCCACGAGGGAGAACAACCCGAAGTAACGGTCATCGAATGCCAGCTTGGAATAGGTGTGCTCGGGCGCCGGGATGCCCACGACGCCGAACAGGTGCCATGCCAGCGCCTCGCGCATCTGCGAAGGATCGTTGTACATCGCCTTCAGGTTGAAGCGTCGCATGCCGAGGAGCGAGTCGGCACTGTCGTCGTCGGGCTGCACGTCGACCTTCCACGATCGCTTCGGCGCTCGCAGCGTGCGATTCCCGCTGTTCATCAGCGAGAACGATGACGTAGAGAACAGCACACCGTCGTTGCCGGGAGGTGGGATGTGGCGGGCATCGCCCGGATCGGTAGGCCACACCGCCAGCCGGGCGCCTGCCGGCGCGGTCACTGGGTCCTCCGGCTGGAGCTGGTCGTGCGGCCACCCGGTGATATGGACGAGGTACATCGACGTGGCGAAGAAACCCAGCTTGTCAATCGACGCGTTCAGGTACTCCTCCACTGCCTGGCCGGTGGCCGTCGGCTGGCCGGACGCGTCCTTCAGCAGGAGCTCGTCACCCGGCGGCGGTGGGCCCACCTCAGTGCGCAGCAGATCGAACAGCGCCGAGAACTCGGCCTTCGTGCGCAGTGAGTCGTCGCTGCGGCCTTCCGTCTGGTTCACGCGCTCCGCCAGCTCACGGGCCTGTCCCGGCGGGAGGTTGGCGATGCGCACGGCCCGGTTCTTGAAGTGGTCTTGGAAGGACCCCTTGTCCACGATGGCCTCCGGTGTTGTCTAGCGCCCGCCAAGTCTTGGATCATCCGCCCCGGACATCCAGGCGTCAACCGCAGAACTCATCAACCCGCCACACTCTGAATCGGCATGGGATCCGCGGCGGCTCCCTACCTGGGAACGAGGGTTGGAGCACGGGAAGCACAGGTGCGCGGCGGCGGCAGAGGTACCCTGACGAGCTGCGTGAGCGGGCGGTCCGATTGGTGCGGGAGATCCGCCAGCAGACCGGTGAGCGTCATGGCGTGGTGACCCGCGTCGCGAAGGAGCTCGGGATCGGGACCGAGTCGCTGCGGGGCTGGGTGAACCGGGCCGAGATCGACTCGGGTCGCCGGCCGGGCATGTCGAGCGTGGACGCGAGCGGATCGCGGCGCTCGAGCGCGAGTACGGAGATCGGAACCTCCGACGTCGCAGGAGGCTCATTGGGTCGAGGCCGATCGGCGTTAGCGCTGGGGTCGGTCGGCCCGGTATTCGGCCATGAGGGTGATGACGGTGACCGGGTCGACGGCCACGTCAGCGCCGAAGTCTTTGTAGAGGGCGTTGATGTTGGCGACCAGCCTCTCCGGTTCGCGCAGGTGCGCGTAGGGGCCAAGGTCGATGTCGCGGGCCGCTTCGAGCGGGCTCATGCCGGTGTCGAAGCGAGTCCGTGCTTCGGTCGTGAGATGCTCGAAGTAGCCCTTGAGGGTGGCGACGGCCCCGAGGTCGGTGACTGGACCGTGGCCGGGCACGACGGTCTCGATCCCCTCGAGGGCGAGGAGGCGTTCGCAGGCGGCGATCCAGTTGGTGACCGGTCCCGCCCACACGATGGGGTGGCCGCCGTGGAAGACGATGTCGCCGGTGAACACCACGCCGGCGTCGGGGACGTGGACGATGACGTCACCGGCGGTGTGGGCGGGACCGACTTCGATGAGGCGCACCGTCCGGTCGCCGATCGAGAGTTCGAGCTCGCCGGTGAAGGTTCGGGTGGGGGCGACGAGCTCGATCCCGTCGAAGTGGAATGCGCCGAAGATGTCGACTAGGAACGCGCCTGTGTCGCCCATGTCGGGGGCGGCCTGCATGAACGCGGCGAGCAGCGAGGCGGGCAGCTCGGTCATCTCGGCCGCAGAGGCGGCCGAGGCGACGATCTCAGCCCCGGCGAGCAGGGCATTGCCGTAGCAATGGTCACCGTTGGCGTGGGTGTTGACGACGGTGGTGATCCGCTCGGCCGCCGGGGTCGCCTGGCGCAGGGCGGCGAGCATCTCGGCGGTCAGCTCGAGGTCGAACAGGGTGTCGACCAGCATCGCTGTGTCGCCGTCGGCGCTGGCAATGAGCCCGGCGTTGGAGCGGCCCCACCCGCCGTCGGGTTGCAGGTAGGCCCACAGCCCGGCGGCCACTTGATGGGCGCCCCTGGTGTACGGGAGGGTGGGAGCCATCACGTGTCCCTGGTGATCCGGTTGCGGAGCACCCCGATGCGTTCGACCTCGAGCTCGATGACGTCGCCAGGGTTGAGGAACCGGCCCAGTTCCAGGCCGCAGCCACCGCCGACAGTACCTGAGCCCAGGATCTCGCCAGGGTGCAGTGTCTCCGACCGGGACACGAACGCGATGATGTCCTCGAAGCGGTGATGCATAGTCCCCGAATGGCCTCGGCTCCACTCCTCGCCGTTGACACGGGCCACCATGGTCAGGTCATAGGGGTCGCCGATCTCGTCGGCGGTCACGATCCACGGTCCGAAGACATTGCCGGTGTCGAAGTCCTTGCCCTTGGCCGGGCCGAGCTGGCCCTCCATCTCGGTGGCCTGAGCGTCCCGAGCCGACACGTCATTGAAGATGGTGTAGCCGAAGATGTGCCCCGCCGCCTCCTCCCGGGCGATGTCAACCCCCGGCTTGCCGATGACACACGCCAGCTCCAGCTCGTAATCCAACAACTGCGAGTAGGACGGCCAGCGCACGTCGGCGTCGGGACCTACCACCGAGAAGCGGTTGGCCTTGTAGTAGATGGGTTGCTGATACCAGACGGCGGGGATCTCCAGCGACCGGCCGGTGAACCGCTCGGCCATGGCGAACGCCCCAATGAGGTGCTGCTCGAAGGCCAGAAAGTCCCGGATCTGGGGCGGTACCGGGATCGGGGCCAACAGCCTCACCGCCGAGAGGCCGAGCATCGCCTCCTCCGGTGCGGCCTCGACCAGCTCCCCTGCCACCTCGAGAGCGGCCTCGCCGCCGGCGATCAACGCCATCATCGAGGCCAGACGAGGCGACTCACCTCCCCGCATCAGCACATGGGCCGAGCCCAAGTCGACCACACGGCGCCCATCGTCGAGGACCGCAGCCACCCGTTCACGCCCGTCACCAAGGCCGATCGTTGCCAGCTTCACCGTGGTGGCCAAGGTACACCGCCTCCGAGCGACGGTCGCCCAGGCTCGGCGCGCGCTTGAGGGCAGTCGGTGACGCGAGTACCGGATCTTCTTCCAGGACAGCTCGCCGCCGGCATTCGAGTAGGGGCCTCAGAGTGTGACCGGCCGGGCGGCCTCCCACACCCGACGCAGTACAGTTCGGCGGCAGTGAGGAGTGTGAGCGGGCAGGAAGGGGGCGAGCGGTGAAGACGTTCGAGTGCTCGAGGCGCCTCACCGGGGCTCTGGCGGCAGTGGCCATGATCGCTGGTGTCGTCCTGGTGCCGATGTCCGCGGCGTCGGCCGATGCCGATCGTCCGAGCGGGCGAACCCCGATCGTGCTGTTCCCCGCCTGGCACTTCACCCGGCTCAAGGTGTCGGTCCACAACCAGCGGGTCGATCCGAACTGCCCACGCTCGGGCGCGTTCGAGGACCTGGTGAACTTCGATCCGGGCCCCACGTTCCCACAGGTGTGCCGCGACGAGCTGCTCACCCTCCGCTACGACCCCGATCGGCAAAAGCCGATGCCGTCGCGCTTCTCCGAGCAGCCCGGGGTGACGGTGAAGATCGCCGACTACGGCCGGACGGAGAGCGCGCCTGCCTACGAGCCCATGTACCAGGCCCTCGAGGCGGCCGGCTACCGGCGTGACCGCGACGTCCGCGTCGCCGGCTACGACGCCCGCCTCACGCCGGACATGGCCGGGTTCCTCGAGCGCTCGAAGGACCTCATCGAGGCCACCTATCGCGACAACGGCCACCGACCCGTCCACCTCGTTGGGCATTCCAACGGACCGATCTACGTCCAGTACCTCCTGACCCACACGAGCCAGAAGTGGAAGGAGAAGTACATCCACGGCTTCACGCCGCTGGCTGGCAACTTCCCGGGTCAGGGGCTTGGCTACGCCCTGATGTTCGTCGGCCTCAACATCTCCGACCTCACCTTCCCGACCGAACCCAAGAACGGAATCAGCAGCGCCCAGATGTACCTCTCACATCCCTCGACCTACATCACCTCGTCCGACCCGCGGATCTTCGGCCACAAGGAGGTCGTCATCCGCGACCAGTCGAGCGGCGTCGACTACACGCCCAAGGACTACCGCCGCGCTGCTCGACGACGCCGGCCTGTCCTGGGTCAAGCCGATCGCCAACTACTACATCGGCGGTGTTCCGTTCGTCGATCGAGCCCACTTCCCCAACGTCGACGTGTACGCGGAGAGGGGTTCCGGGATCGAGACGCTCGTCGGGCTCGGCTTGGCCGACCTCATAGTCGGGCAGCTCGTGACCAACAGCACCGAGCTCCTCACCCGCGACGGCGACATCAACCAGGAAGATCTGACGAACGACGCGGTGGAGGTCTGGGCCAGGATGAACTGCTACCACTTCAGCCTCACGGACAACCCGGGCGTCAACCACTTCGAGCTCCCGGCCAATGCGGACGTCCTCGCCCGGCTCGTGGCCGATGCCGCCGCGCCACGATCGGACTGCGACTGAGACTCATCAGCGGCTCGGACCCCCACGGTCACGCCAGTACAAAGCCAGCAGGGCCCGCACGATTCAAGCAGGCGGCTTGGTGGGTGGTCCAAGGAGACGACGCCCGGCGCGCCCGCACGGTCGGGTTCGTGTATCCAGACCGGTCGTCGGCGCTCAGGCTGTCGACACCGTTCACCCCCGGAGGAAGCTGATGACGACGACCCACGACGATGCCGATGCCGGACGCCTCGAGGAAGTCGTGGCGGCAGCGATTCCCGGCGTTGTCGTGCAGCGCTTCACGGCGACGCCGGAGGCGGTGGTCGCCGGTGGGGCGACGACCGTCGCGTGGAAGGTGACCGTGCCCGACTCCAACGACATCATCGAGCTCAAGCTGAATGGGGAGCTCATCACGTCGTTCGGCCAGAAGCAGTTCACCAACCTCATGCAGTCGACGGACTTCCTGCTGTCGGCGGCGAACGCGCACGAGGAGGTGCTGCTGCGACGGCTGCGCGTGCGCGTCGACGTGCCGGACTGCATCTGGGCCCCTCCACTCGAGGCATTCCCGATCCAGGAGAAGCTCGAGTTCTCGTTCAACCAGCGGTTCTCGGGGAACAGCCAGTTCACTTTGCGGGACCCGAAGACCGTGGCCACGCTGGGCAGCGGCACCATCGACATCGCCGTGCCGCTGACGATCCACGTCGACAGCTGGTTCGACGCCGACATGGACATCGCCATCAAGCTGTCGGTGACGGGCGGTGCCGGTTCGCCGGTCCTCGTCCTGTCCCGTGGCGCGCCACACCGTCGCGAGCACGCGCCAGCAAGCCGAGCGGGCCCGTGTCCGGGACGAGTAGATCCTGCGTCACGTCTCCCATCGAACGCGGATACGGCCCTGGACATCCGGTACGGGGAACGACCGCGCTTCGAGCTCGACGTCCTCGCGGGCCGCCGGTGAGAGACGATGCCAAGTCCGGATCGTGACGACTGCTCCAGCCCGTCGCCACGTCCCGGCCACCTCTCCCTCGACCAGAACGGCACCCGGCCACACCCGCGGTGTCCAGAGCTCTCGGCGCTGGCCAGGATCGGGGACGAGCAGTTCCCGATCTGCTCCGTGGAGAAGGAAGTACGCGTCGCCGCTTGGGAGTAGCCGCGCAGACGCCACATCTGCTCCGACGGAACCGCGAAACGCCTCCTCGTCCTCGGTCAGGATCCATGCGTCGCCGACGGGCGTGCGGACCGGCGTCAGCGATGCCGCCAACGCGTCGAATGTGGCCCGACCGCATGCCGGCGCGATCCCGGCCCACTCGGCGAATGCGTCCGCTGTCGCCGGTCCGAAGACGTGGAAGTACCGACGCGCGAGCTCGAGTCGAGCGTCGCCCGGATCGGGGGCCGGTGGCGGCACCGTCCAGATCGTCGGCTGTCGCGACCCATCCCATCGCATCACCACTCGGCCGGTCGGCGCGGCATAGCGCAGCGCATTGGGGTGCTTGCCGAGTCCGCGTCCCACCTCCGCGTACTTCATCCGGCGGCCGTCGAGGAACGCTTCGAGCCGGTCCGCCAGCCGTTCCGCATCACGGCGCGCGGAAGGATCGTCCGGCAGCCGCCCAAGGGTGAACACCGCTCGGTCGCGTTCGGCGACGACGTACGCGCTGAACCGTGGCCCCCACAACTGCACCAGCGACGGGTCCTCCCAGCTGCTGGACTCGGTCCCCTCGACACGAGCATGGATCGAGAGGAGCGCGGCCCGCGGCATGCTGTCCTGCAGCCCGGCCCATGCCGCGGCGCTCAGCGAGTTCGGACCCGGCGGGAGGCGCTTGTCGAGGCCGCCTGACCGTCGTCGAAACGCTAGGACCTGCGCACGGGTCAGCTCGAGCCGACGCTTCGCCACGTCACCGCCCGCTTCCCCCGGACAGCGCCGATGTCGGCTATTGGCCCGCGGCCCGGAACGCGGCGAGCTGCATCACCCAGCTGGCCGACCCGGTCTGGGTAGCCCCGGCGCTGTAGGTCCCGACGCTGCTCACGTTCCTGTCATTCGCGATGTCGGCGTCGATCGGCGTGATGATCCGGGTGGTGAAGCCTGACGACGAGCCGTTGAACACGCCCGTGGTCATCCCGGCGCCAAAGAGAAGGTCGCTGGCGACGGTCGTCGTCAGGTTGCCGCTGCTCGCGACGCTACTGGTGCCCGAAGCGGATGCAGTTACGTCGAACGGGTTGGTCGCGTCCAGCCCGCTGTACTCGGCCATGCGGACGTCGGCGAAAGGCACAGCCGTCGCGAATCGGACGGTGACCGTGTTGCCGCCGGCGGCCGCCGCCTTGATGTTCCTGGCGTAGTAGATGGCCTGGCTCAAGCCGGTACCGCGAGCCGTCGGCGCGGCCACCTGGTAGAGGTTTCCTGCCGAGTCGGTGACGGAGCTGATCGTCGAGGTCGCGTCGTTCCAGCCTATGGCGATGATGTTCGTGTCTCCCGCAGCCTGAGCACCGCTGTAGGCGAGCGTCACGGTGCTCTGTGTGGTCTGAGGAGTGGCGCTCCTGATCTGGACGAAGGCTGGTACCGCAGGAGGCGTCGCCACGTTGTACGTCGCGATGTAGGTCTGCGCCACGCTCGGGACGACCACAGTGTGCTGCTGGGCGCCGTTGTCGGACCACGAGGCGAAGGTGAAGTTGCTCGACCCGGCGCTCTGATTGCGAGCGTCAATGTTGTGATTGAAGCCGACCAAGGTGTCGTAGACGAAGGGTGTCGTCTTGGCAATGCCGTCGAGATAGAGCGTCAAGCCGGTCGGCGCGGTGTCGAACGTCAGGTTCACCTTCGTCGGCCAGATGATCACGGACTTGGTGTCTGTGAGGCCGGTCGAGTCGGTGACCGTGAGGGTGATCTTGTACCTCGTGTTGCCACTGAAGTCATGGCCGGTGGTCGGGATGGTGAAGGTGCCGCTCTTGACGCCGATCTGCGGTATGCCGGGGTGCACGTGACCCTCGTGGAGGAAGTCGATGTTCCAGGTGAAGGCGCTGGCCGGTAGCGTCCCGTCCTCGGCGTCCGTCGCGTCGCCGCTGAACGAGATCACGTCCCCGGCCTTGAAGAACACGCCGTCCTGGGGTGAGAGGATCGCCGCGGTCGGCTTGTTGCCGACGCTGATGGTGATCGGCGGCGATAGCGAGCTGTTGACACCGTCCGAGACCGTGAGTCGCGCCGTGTACTGACCCGGCTGTGCGTAGGTGTGGGTCGGGTTGGCTTGCGTGGAGATCCCGCCGTCGCCGAATGACCAGGAGTACGTCAACGGTTGCCCCTCGGGGTCGACGGATCCCGCGCTCGAGAAGGTCACGGCGAGCGGAACGGGACCGGAGGTTGGGTTGGCCGACGACATTGCCACCGGCGCCTGGTTCGACTGGGTGTAGCGGATGCGGCGGATCTTGCTCACGCCGAACGTGCCGCCGATGTCGGAGTAGCCCAGGTCGACGTAGTAGAGCGCTCCGTCGGGCCCCTCCGTCAGGTACACGATGTCGCCGTAGGGGCCGTCCACCGAGCCGTCGGCGGGTTCGAAGTTGAACACACCGGTCACGTTGCCGTTGGCGTCGAGCGTGAGGCGACGGATCCAGTTCTGGGTGTAGTCGGCGAAGAAGTAGCTGCCTTGATAGCTGCTCGGGTACTGAGTGCCGCGGTAGACGAAACCTCCGGTGATGGCGGAGTCGCGGCCGTTGTGCGGGTAGGAGTAGATCCCGTTCGTGTACGGCGCCGAGCAGTTGCTCTCGCAGTTCGGCCACCCGTAGTTGGCACCCGCCTTGCCGAGATCCACCTCCTCCACGGCGGTCGAGTAGTCGTTGCCACCCACATCACCGACGAACAGCCGGCCGGTGGGGGCGTCATAAGAGGCGCGGTACGGGTTGCGGAGTCCGTAGGCCCAGATCGAGTCGACATGCGGGCCGGCGCCGTCGTAGAACGGGTTGTCGGTAGGGACGGTGCCGTCCGGGTTGATGCGATGGATCTTGCCCCGAGGATTGTTCAGGGCCTGCGCCGCGCTGGCGTCGAAGTGCTCGCCGGTGGTGAAGTAGATCTTCCCGTCGTTGCCGAAGTTGATGGCGCCGCCGTGGTGCTCGGCGTTGGCATCCTGGGGATCCTGATAGAGCACGACCTCACTACCCGCGACCGTGCCGGTATTCGTGGCGTTCGCGGTGAAGCGCGACAACCGATCTCGGTTGGGCGTTCCCAGCGTGTAGAAGAGGTAGTAGTAGTGGTTGGTCGCAAAGCCCGGGTCGAGGGCGATGTCGTAGACGCCCTGTTGTACGCCGGCCGAGCCGACGTTGGTCAGCTGTAGGAAGGGCGTCGGATCGGCTTGGGTGTAAGGCGGAGGCAGCACTCGGATCTTGCCCGCCAGCTCCACCACGAGAAGGCGCCCGTCCGGCAGGAACTTGATGCTTGTGGGCAGGGCGAACCCGGTCGCGAGGACCTCGTTCTGGAAGAGGTTGGTGTTGCCGACATTGACCGCGACCGCCCCCGACACCGTCGAGTTCCCAGCGGCGTCCCGTGCCCGGGCGGTGAGCGTGTGCGCGCCGTTCGCAACGGTACGGGTATCCCACTGCAGGCCGTATGGGGAACTTGTGTCCTCGGTGCCGGTAGCGACGCCATCGACAGAGAACTGCACCCCACTCACGCCGACGTTGTCACTGGCATCGGCCGTGATCGTCACGATGTCGCTCACTTGCGCGTTGTTGCCGGGCGCCGTGATCGACACCGTGGGTGGCGTCGGGTCGGACGGAGTCCCCGGCCCGAGGGGGGTGTTCATGTCGGTCTGCACCTCGGCCGCGGCGAGCGCCCGGGCGTAGATGCGTACATCGTCGATGCTGCCGTTGAACGGGAAGCTGCCGCCGGCTGGGCGTTGACCGACATACACCTTCTGGGGGGAGTTCAGCTGCGCCGCCGAAACCGTTCCGACGAGGGCACCGTTGTCCAGCTGGCCATTGAGGTAGACGTTCAACGTGCGGGCCGTCGCGTCATAGACCCCTGCGATGTGGTACCAGCTGTTCGGCTGCATGGCTGTGGCTCCGTACCGGAACATGTCGGCTCCGGAACTGCTCGTCAGCTTGAAGCCGATCGTCCGCGACCCAGTGTCGATCGTGGTATCGAGCTGGTACCCGTTTGATCCGCGCTTGGAGACCACCGCAGCGTCGTCGGCCGGGAAGGCGGCCGAGTTGATCCACGCGCTGATCGTCATGCTGCCGGTGAGCTGGAGCCCGGCGGGGTTGGCGAGGTCGACGAAGTCGTTGATCCCGTCCAACTTGACCGCGTTGCCGTACCTCCCGACGGCCCACCCGGGACCGTTCGTCAGTGTGCCAGTCAGGCCGTGGCCCGATGCATCGGCGGCGGCAGTACCTGCGCCCTCGTCGAACGCGTAGCTCGCGGCTGGAGCCCCGGGCGGAGTCGGGACGTTCGAAACCGTCACTGTTGTCGTGGCCGACGTGGTGGCATTGCCCGCGGCGTCCCGCGCTCGCGCCGAAATGGAGTGCGAAGCATTCGTCGCCGCAGTCGTGTCCCACGGGACCGAATAGGGCGCCGTCGTGTCCTCGGCCCCCAGATTGACGCCATCGAACAGGAACTGAACACCCACTACCCCGACGTTGTCGGCCGCGTTGGCACTGACCGTCACCGTTCCCGACACGGTCGCGCCCGCGGCAGGCGCAGTGATGGACACCGTGGGCGGTGTCGTGTCAGGCGGCGGTGCCTGGGTCGTTGCGCTTGCACTCGCCGATTGCGCCGAGTTGTTCCCGGTCGCGTCAAAGGCGCTCACGGTGTAGGTGTACGTCGTTGATGGCGCGAGACCAGTGTCCTGGTAGGAGTTGGTCGCTGATGTGGCGACCTGCGTACCGTTCCTGAAGACCTTGTACCCGGTGACCCCGACGTTGTCAGTGGATGCGGTCCATCCCAGGTTGATCTGCGTCGCCGAAGCAGCCGCCGCGGTCAAAGCCGTCGGCACGCTCGGCGGGATGCCGTCAGCCGTGCCGCTGTCGGCTCTAAGGGCCACGAGCTGCATGACCCAGGCGCTGCCGTTCTGCGTTGCCGTGGCGGCGTAGGAGCCGACGCTCGTGACGAGTCGATCCTCCGTGCGGTTGCCGAAGCCGGTAGATCGAGTCGTAAAGCCGGTGCCAGCCTTGGTAACGGTGTTGCTCGAGGCGCCACCCGCGAAGAGGAGATCGTTCGCGTTCGTCGTCGTTACGGAGCCGCTGTTCATGGCATTCGCCGTGCCGATGGCCGACCTGGTGACATCGACCGGATTCACCTTGTCGAGTCCGGCGTACTCGTGGATGTAGATGGTGCCGAACGAGTTGATCGCGGTAGCGAACCTGGCAGTGACCGTGTTCGAGCCGGCGGCGATGTTCCTGGCGTAGAACACCTGTGAGCTCCAGTTGCTCCCCCACGTCGTACGGGCTGCTGCACTCGCGTAGCCGTTACCCCTGCTATCGGAGAGGGTTACACCGGCCGTGTTGTTCCACAGGACATAGACGACGATCAGATTGCCCGAGGTGTTGGCACTGGAGAATGCCAAGCTGTTGGTTGTACCGCTCGTGACCTCCTTTGCTCTCACCTGGACGAACGTCGGTGTGGCCGCCTCGGCCGGTCGGACCGGCAGGAAGCTGACCACCATGACCGTGACAAGCGCGAACGCGATCGCGACCGGAAGCTGCCGAACCGGAACCCGCGTACCCGTCTTCATTGCCCCGCCTTCGTTCGTCAACGCTTGCGCGACTGTTGACTGAAGCCCGCTGATGGGGATTCTAGCTCATCACTCGTTGAAGAATGAAGGAGACTCCGGCCGCGCTCGCAGGTCAGCCCGCTCGGACGGAGCGCCAGTGTGATGGAACCAGGGCACCCCCCCGAGACCTGATGCCGGGGTCACGATGCGCTCGCCGAAGGCGGCTCGGACGCGGCGATCGGCCGGCCGAAGGCGACGGCGTCGCGGACTTCCGCCGGCGCCTCGACACCCAATTGCCGATCGGGTCGGGCGCCGAGAGCGTCGTTCACCGTGGCGAAGGCGATGCGTAGCGCCACGAACACGGTGATGGCGAAGATCTGAGCGTCATCGAAGCCGGCGTCGCGAAGCATCCGCACGTCGCCCGCTGTCGCCGAGTTCGGATCGAGGGCGAGCTGGCGAGCCCAGTGGGCGAGCGCCCGCTCGCTCTCGAGCAGCGCGTCGTCGCCGCGCAGCACGCGTTCCGCGACGTCGGCGCCGGCCACGGCGGCGAGCTTCGTTCCCCACGCCAGCGAGCAGTACGAGTCGCCGAGAGCCGATGCGCAGGACGTGACGAGGATGGCTCGCTGACGGTACGTGAGTGAGCCGACACGGGTGACGTGACCGAGCAGGTCCGACAAGCCGTCAAGGGCGGCCGGATCGTAGGCCCACAGCTTGGAGGCGTTCATCACATAGCCCAGCCCCTGCACATCCTCGTCGAAGTGCCGCTGGGCACCTGCCGATGGCGGCGCGTCGGCGAGGAACGAAGTACCGCCCTCGGCGTCAGGCGAGTGCTGCGACACGGCAGTCGAGGTAGGAGGCGAGGTGTGCGCTGAGGTCCTCGGCGTCGTCGCCGGCGCCGTCGATGAGGGTCGATTTGCGGCGGCGAAGGAAGGGCATGCCCATGAGGTACATGCCTGGCGCGTCAATGACGACCCCACCGTCGTGGCGGATCAGGCCCTTGCGATCGAGCACCGGCGCCCGCAGCCAGGAGTAGTCGGGGCGAAACCCGGTGCCCCAGACAATCGTGCGGATGTCGCCCCGAGTGAGATCGATACCCAACGGTGGTGAGTCCTCGACGATCGTGGGAGCCGGCCGACAGGTGGGCTCGAGTTCGGCGTCGAGCCCGTGCTCCGTCGCCCACTCGTCAAACGCGTCGAGCAGCCGGCCGAGCTTGAGATCGGCCAGCGCGCACACGTTGCGCAACGATCCCGAGAACTGCGCCCGCCCCTCGCTGATCCCAGCGAAGCGCCCGACGAGACGAACGCCGATGGACGTCAGCGTGTTGAGGTCGAGCGTGGTCCGCTTGGGGGTGCCGACGATCTGCAACGACGGGATCCGGCGCACCCTGACGATGTCGTCGACCTCGTCGTATCGCTCGTCCATCATGCCGACGTCGTCCATCCAGCGTTGGATGTCGCGACCCCGATACAGGCGCGGGGCGCGCACGTGGCCGCCCACGGCCAGCGTCACCTGGCGACCCGAACGGTGGATCTCGTCGGCGAGCTGGATGCCCGTCGCCGACGCTCCGACCACCAGCACGCCTCCGTCGGCGAGTTGGTCCGGGTTGCGGTACGCCTGCGGCGTCACCACGTCGATCTCCGTGGGAATGTCGTCGACGAAGCGCGGCAGATGGGCGACGTTGCAGGCCCCCGTCGCCAGCACGACCGTCGGCGCGCTCCAGTAGCCCTCATCGGTGATGACGGCATACCCGTTCGACGTCGGCCGTAGCTCGGTGACCGTGGTGCCGGTGTGCACCGGAGCGGCGACCACGGCGGCGTACTGCTCGATGAAGGAGATGACTTCGGGCATCGTCATGAATCCATCGGGGTCGTCGCCGCCATGATGGAAGCCGGGGAGCCGGCTCTGCCAGTTGGGTGTGAGCAGCCGCAACGAGTCCCACCGCTCGGTTTTCCACGTGTTAGCAACCTCGCCCCGTTCTAGCAGGACGTGGTCGATGGAACGCGTGGTGAGCCAATGGCTCATCGCTAGGCCGGCGTGGCCCGCGCCAATGACGACCGTTGTCGTGTTATGTGCCACGGGTGCCGTCCCGGCAGAAGGGCTCAGCGAACCTCGACGGTGACGTTCGTCGGGTTGGTGATGATGTCGTACACCGCGGACCGCTTCTGCGACTGGGCAACGACGGCCTTGATCTCGTCGGGGGTGGCGTCGGCGTCGATCTCGTAGGTCACCTTGATGCCGCTGAAGCCGTTGCGCACGTCGCTGTCAATGCCGAGTATGCCGGAGACGTCCATCTCGCCTTCGAGGGTCGCGGATACCGAGCGCAGCTGGATCTCCCGGTTCTGGGCGACGGCGGCGACTCCTGCGGTGAGGCAACTGGCGAGCCCGACGAGCACGTACTCGACCGGTGTCGCCCCGTTGTCCTCGGAGGCGAAGATCTCCGGGTGATCGGCGTCGAAGGTGTACTCCCTCTTGTGGTGCTGCTCGTCGCCGAGGCCGAAGAAGCCTTCGACGGTCGACTTGCTGTGGGTGCCGTTCTTCCACATGCAACTTGCCCGCCATTGGAACTGAGCCGCCTCGGGAGCGGCCGTCAACGCCTCCCGCGCCTCCAGCAGTGCGGCCACATTGACGCCGTTGTCGACGGGGGTCCCGGTCACGGTCATCGCTCTCGCCTTCCCTTCTCCGGCCGCGCAGGCGGGTGATCCCTCACCTTCTCGTCGCGCACGGACCGCCGAGATTAGCACGGCGTCCCGACATCGATCAGCGGTGCTCCGGCGGGGACGCCTGCCGCGGCAGGGCGGGACCGGGTATCACCGGCAGCTCTGAGAGACCGCGGAGCACGAGCCCGTCGCCGTGAGCCCACCGCAGCTCGTCGTCGGCAACGGCGAGTCGTAGCTGCGGGAATCGTCGCAGCAGCGTCCCGAGGGCGAGGTGCCCCTCCAAGCGGGCGAGCGGGGCGCCGAGACAGTGGTGAATGCCGTGCCCGAATGCGAGGTGGCGGGCGACCGTGCGGTCGATGTCGAGCACCTCAGGATGGTCGTACGTGTGCTCGTCGTGGTTCGCCGCCGCCAGGCTGATGATGACCTGAGCGCCGGCGGGGATCGTTAGTCCGCCCAGCTCAACCGGCTCGACGGCGTATCGAAACGTCGAGTGCGGCACCGGGGCGTCGAAGCGCAGGAATTCCTCTAGCGCCATTTCGAGCCGTCCGGGATCTTCGCGAAGCAATTCCAGTTGGCCTGGGTTGCGGAACAGGGCGACGACGCTGTTGCCAATGAAGCTCGCGGTCGTGTCGTGACCGGCGACGATCAGCTGGAAGATCGTCGAAAGCAGCTCGCGGGTGTCGAGGCGCTCGTTCCCGTCGCGTGCGGTGATCAGGGCGCTGACGAGGTCGTCGCCCGGCGAGACGGTCTTGACCTCGACGAGCTGCTCCAGCAGTGTCACGACTGCGTCAGATGCCAGCTTCGCCTCGGCATACTGCTCCGCAGTTGAGGTGGGGACGAGCAGCCCGGTTAGGCCTCGACCGAGGGCGGCGCGGTCGGGCTCGGGTACTCCGAGCAGCTCGCAGATGACGGTGAACGGCAGCGGGAATGCGAGACGAGAGACGAGGTCGACCCGGCTGTCAGCTCCCTCCGCGGCGATGCCGTCGAGCAGCTCGTCGACGATGGCTTGGATCCGTGGCCGTAGCGCCTCGATGCGCCGCGGCGAAAAGGCGCTCGAGACCAGCCGGCGGAGCCGGGTGTGATCCGGCGGATCGACGGTGAGCATGTGCCGGGCGAAGGCGGGTCCGGGAAGCCCCTCGGACACGACGCCCGCATTCGCGGCCAGAGCGGCATGCATGTCCTTCGACAGCCGCTGATCGTTGAGCGCGGCGCGAGCCTCGTCGTGGCGGACCACGAGCCAGGCATCGTGGCCGTCGACAAGCGTCACGGGGTGAACCGCGCCGCGCCGGCGGACGTCGGCGAACAGGGCAAACGGGTTGTCGCGGTAGTGAGCTCCCCACGCCTTCAGCGCCGCGTTCACGTCGTGCTCGACCATGCCCTGCATATGCTCCCACGTCGGCAGGTCGTCCCTGGCCGAGTGTTGAGACCGCCGGCTACGTCGTTCCGACCAGGTCGTCCTAGGTCGCCGGCGGCCCTGGGCACCTTCGCGTCGCGAGGTGTTGACACCAACCGCCGATGACGGACCCTGTTCGTGCGAGGAGATGGTCGTACGATTCGGGGATGGCCGGAGAGCGAGCGTGGGGCTTCCGTACGCGGGCGATCCACGCCGGAGGGCGACCTGATCCGACGACCGGCGCTCGTGCGGTGCCGATCTACCAGACGACGAGCTTCGTGTTCGAGGACGCCGCCGACGCCGCCGACCTCTTCGCCCTGCAGAAGTTCGGCAACATCTACAGCCGGATCGCCAACCCGACCGTGGCCGCGTTCGAGGAGCGCATGGCCAGCCTGGATGGCGGCATTGGTGCCGTGGCGACGGCGAGCGGGCAATCGGCCGAGTTCCTGACCGCCAGCGCGCTGTGCGGCGCCGGCGACCACATCGTGTCGTCGGCGCAGCTCTACGGCGGCACGCGCACGCTGCTCGAGGGCACACTGGCCCGCTTCGACGTGGCGACCACGTTCGTCGCCGAGACCGAGCCGGCCGCGTTTGCCGCCGCGATCCGACCGGGCACGAAGCTGATCCACACCGAAGTCGTGGCCAACCCGTCCGGCGCCGTCGCCGATCTCGAGGGCCTCGCGGACGTGGCCCGTGACGCCGGGATCCCGCTCGTCGTCGACAGCACCGTCGCCACGCCCTACCTCTGCCGGCCGCTCGACTTCGGCGCCGACATCGTCGTCCACTCGGCGACGAAGTTCCTCGGCGGTCACGGCACCTCGCTCGGCGGGGTGATCGTCGACTCCGGCCGCTTCGATTGGACGAACGGCACCTTCCCACAGATGACCGAACCGGTCGCCTCCTACGGCGGGCTGTCGTGGTGGGGCAACTTCGCGGAGTACGCGTTCTGCACCCGCCTGCGGGCCGAGCAGTTACGCGATCTCGGCCCGGCACTGTCGCCGTTCAACGCCTTCCTGCTGCTCCAGGGTCTCGAAACGCTGGCCCAGCGGATGGACGACCACCTCGCCAACGCCCGCGCGGTGGCCGAGCACCTCGACGCCCACCCCGGCGTGGCGTGGGTGCGTTGGGCCGGATTGGCCAGCCACGAGCACTACGAGCGCGCCCAGCGCTACCTCCCGAAAGGGCCCGGCGCGGTGTTCGCGTTCGGGCTGCACGGCGGGCGCGAGGCTGGGCGAACGTTCATCGAGTCGGTCGAGCTGTGCAGTCATCTCGCCAACATCGGCGACGTCCGCACGCTGGTCATCCATCCCGCCAGCACGACCCACCAGCAGCTCTCCGACGACGCGCTCACCGCCGCCGGCGTTGGACCCGACCTGGTGCGCATCTCGGTGGGCATCGAGGATCCCGACGACATCATCTGGGACCTCGACCAGGCCATCCGAGCGGCGACGAAGGCCGCCGACCGATGACAGCTGCAGACGACTCGGAGCTGCCACCCCCGCTCTCGGCCGGCGACCGGCTCTCCATCCTGCGCGCCACCCGCTCCGTCGCCATCCTCGGCATGTCGACCGACACCAGCCGGGCCAGCCACTTCGTCGCCACGTACCTGTTGTCGTCGAGTTGCTCGTTCGAGCACGTGTGGTTCGTGAACCCCAAGGGCGGCCACGTGCTCGGCCAGCCGGTGTACCCATCGCTCGCGTCGGTCCCGGAACCGCCTGAGCTCGTCGATGTCTTCCGCCGCGCCGAGGACCTCCCCGCCGTCGCCGAGGAGGTCGTCGCCGTCGACGGCACCCGGACATTCTGGTGCCAGCTCGGTCTCGCGTCCGACGAGGCGGCGCGCATCGCCCACGCCGCTGGACGCAACGTCGTGATGAACCGCTGCCTGAAGATCGAGCACGCCCGCTTCGCAGGCGGCCTCCACCTGGCCGGCTTCGACACCGGGGTCATCAGCTCCCGCCGCCGCCCCGACCTCTGAGGCATCCGGGTAACCAGGTAGCGGTCGCCGTCACGGCGACGGACCGCAGCGATGACTTTGGACCGTCGAGTTCGTCATAGTCGGCACCATCCCCGAGGGGTGGTGGACGAGGGAGCCCGACAGCGCCGAGGAGGACAAGTCAATGGCCAAGACTGACACGGGCAGCGTGACATTCGAGACGACGGTGACGGCAACTGGCAACAACACCGGCATCGTCGTCCCGCGCGAGCTCATCGATCAGCTGGGAGCCGGGAAGCGCCCGTCGTTGGTTGTCGACCTCAACGGTTACGAGTATCGCAACACCGTCGGCGTGATGGGCGGCACCCACATGATCAGCATCAGCTCGGCTGTGCGGGAGGCAACCGGCCTGAAAGGCGGCGACCCAGTCACCGTCAAACTCCGGGTCGCAGACACTCCTCGAGAAGTACACATCCCGCCCGACTTCGCGGCGGCCCTCGCAGCCGACAGGGGCTTAGCAGCCTTCTTCGCCAAGCTTTCGAACAGCCTGCAGCGATATCACGTCGACAACATCAACGCCGCCAAGTCCGACGAGACACGGCAGCGACGGATCGACAAGGCGGTCTCACTCTTCCGTGACGGCAAGCAGCGCTAGGCACCGGCCATGTCCAAGCAGGAAGTTGATGACTATCTGGCGTCCTTGGAGGAGCCGAAGCGGAGCACGCTCGAGGCGCTCCGTCGGACGATCCTGGAGATCGTGCCCGATGCAAACCAGTGCATCTCCTACGGAGTTCCGGCGTTTCGGCTGCACGGCAAGGTCATAGCCGGATTCGCGGCCTTCAAGAACCACCTGAGCTACCTCCCCCACAGCGGCTCGGTGTTTCCCGAGCTGGGAGACGAGATCTCGAAGTACACAGCTTCTTCTGGGGCGCTGCGATTCCCCGTCGACGAACCGTTGCCCAAGACGCTGGTGGAGAAGCTTGTCGCCATAAGAAAGAGACAGGCACTCGGCGCGTAGATGGACGTCCGAAGAGATGCCGGTTGCGAGCCATTGGGCCGACCTTCGGCCGGGGACGCTCAACACCCACTGGTGTCCACAACGACGTCGTCGACACCATCAAGTGCGTCGCCCCCAACGCCGGTTTGAGGGCGCGCTCTAGCCGCAGCCGACGAAGGCGCCCCGACCGTCTGATCATCGGCCGACCGCGGCATGAGGACACGGGTCCTCGGTTGCGGGCTAAGCCTTAGCGGTCTCAGGCGCGGCGGCAGCGGCGCGGCGGGTCAGGCACCCGGTCGCGAGGCCCAGGCGCACCTCCTCCAAGGTCGCCAGCTGCTGCTCCCGCGAGCGGCCAAGTCCGCCAGGGGCGCCCCCGCCAGGCGGGTGTCGGTGTCGGCGACCCGCTGCAGGCCGCGCCACAACCGCAGCTTGCCCTCGACTCCCATGCTCAGAGCCTCGATGCCCAGCAGTCGCTCGACGTTGTCGGGATCGGACCGCCGGAGACGCAGCTTCAGCCGGGTCAGGGCCTCACCGAGAACGCCGCCGAGCCGCTTGATCCGCGACTGACCAATGCCGAGATCGTCCATCAGTCGCTGGAGCGAGTCGCGGTCCCGGCGGATCTCAATGTCGACGCCGTTCATCTGCGGATCGGGCAGGAGACGCGCCAACCGATCGGCCAGCCGGCAGCCGGCCGCCGCGCCGCCAAGGTGGTCGTTGAGGTAGGTGGAGAGCTCATCGTGGCGCAGGCCGGACACCGACGCAGCCTCGGCTCCTCCGGCCCCGTCGCCCCCGGTGTAGCTGGTGTCGGCGATCGCGTCACTGCTCATGGTCTCCCACTTCCGCGGCCGTCAGTGCTGGTTCGCCGTCGCCCGGCCGCCCTTGCGTCCGGCGGCCTTGTGCTGCGCGGTCGTGCCGCCCTGCTTCGAGCTGCCACCACTGCCGGACTTCTCGCCGCCGCGCTTCGACGCGCCAGGGGAGTTGGCGATCTTCGCGGCTCGCTCCTTCGACATGCCCTTGTCCTTCAGCGCCTCATATTGCTTCGGGTTCTTCACGTTCGCCGACTTCGATGGCATCGGGCCCTCCTGGTGCTCCGTTGGGCGGCCTCGTGCCGTGCGTTTACCCCACCCGCGGTCGGACCAACCGTGCGGTGGATCATTCACTGTCCACGAAGTCGGGAGCACGCCGGGCGGCGATGCTCGCCGTCACTCATGAGGTGCCGGTCGTCATCGTCCGCTTCCACCATTTCGGGCGAGGAAAGGGGTGCCAGGCGGACCCGTCAGATCTTGCCCGACCTGGTTGAGGTGATGTCGGGTTCGAGATTGAGCTGAGGCCGGTAGGCGGTCAACGCCTCTCGCAGGAGGGTGGCGTCGCGCGGCGTGACCGAACCAGTCGTTGTTGAAGTAGGCGTAGACGTCGTGACCGGCGTCGAGCGCGTCGGCGAGTCGTGAGGCCCAGACGTCGAGGCGGCCCGCGCCGTACGTGCCGTGGTACGGCCGGCGCAATGCATCAGGCCCGTGGAACCGGATGTACGCCCAGTCGGTGGTGAGCTCAAAGGGGTGATCTGCCAGGAGGTCGTGGACACAGAGTGCGGCGTGGTGACGGCGAAGCACGTCGATTACGTCGTCGTGGAGCCACGACGGGTCGCGCAGCTCGACCGCCCAGCGGATCGTGTTCGGCGCGATGCTGAGGAACTCGTCGAGCCGTCGGGCATTGCGTTTCCATCGCGGCGGGAGCTGCACGAGGTTGGGGCCGAGGTGCTCGCCCAGCCGTTCGACCCGATCGAGGTGGTTGGGCAGCCAGGTCGGAGCGTCGGCCAACTTCATTCGGTGAGAGCCGAAGGCGCCCAGCTTGACTGCGAACACGAAGCCCAAGCGGGCTGCCGCCGCCCAGCCCTCGACGGCGGCCTGGCTGGGCAGACGGTAGAAGGTCGAGTTGATTTCGACCGTGTCGAATAGGTGCTGGTAATGGTCGAACCACAGGCGCTTCGGGAGGTCGGACGGATAGACGAGTCCGCGCCAATCCTTATATGACCAGCCCGAGCAACCGACCCGCAGAGTGCCAGTCATGGGGTCCACTCGCGTGCCAGTAGCAGGTCGTCCACACGGACCAGACGGACCTCGGCGGCTCGCTCGTCAGCACGCAGCCCCGCCGACGGGCAGTACGTCACGACCGTCGGCGTAGCAGGTTCGAACGGCGGACATCCCCTGCATTTCTGCGATGCCTCCGCCAAGGACGTTGTGTCCGGCACGAACGGGGTGGCGCTCCAGCCGGTCGCCACGTTTTGGGTCATGACGAGGGGTTTCCCAAGTGGTCGTCGCGGTACACATTCAGACGGCACCCGAAATGGAGCGGCCTGAGTCCGATCGTGAAGTGAGACCGCGCTGCGTCTGTCGTCGAGCTTGATCGTCGATGGCTCGAACATCAGGGGGCGGGAGGCGCGTCGAGTACGACGATGGTCGTGTTCGAGGGGATCTCGTCGACTCGGCTGACGTAGCCGGAGTCGCCGGGCCCAATCTCTTCGGACCATCGGAACGAGGAGGCGACGAGCAGTGTCCCGGCGTCGTCGACGAAGTGGGTACCAGTGCTAGCGAAACCCGTGTCGCCGGGCTTGAGGACGACGTGGCGGCTGGACTCCAACCTCGGCTGGATCGCGAACGTCTCGAAAGTGGGCGGGAACTGGACGGGGTAGACGTCGATGTAGTCGTCGCCGTTGGGGTCGTCGTCGGGCTCGCTGCGGAACCCCAGCAGGAACCAGCTGTTCGTCGAGTCCCGGACGAGCTTGACCTGCGACGCTCCATCCATCGCGGGCATGACGAACGAGCTGTCCGGCGTCGCCGGCAGGAAGGCGTCGATGTCCAGCCCGCCGACGCGGCAGTCGGGGAACAGCTTGAACGGCGCGGCTGTGAACAACCTGCCTTGGCCGTTGGTCGCGATCCCAAGAAAATAGAGGTCGTCGACGCGATCGATGAACACCCATTGGGGACCGTCGTCCGAGAAGTCGGGCTGGATCGAGCCGACGAAGGAGACGTCTTCTCCTGCGGCCCAGGCGTAAACGGCCACCGAGCGCGTGTTGTTCGGCTCGGCGATGAACAGGTAGCCGGCGTCGGCATTGTTGACGTCGGGCAGGAAGCAGACGTCGCAGGGGTGCTGCTCGCTCAGGTACAGCTGTTGGGTAAGCCCCGCCACCGTGATCGGGCTCGTCTCCACCACATGGCTGGCGTCGACGGGCCCGGCGTAGCGGAACTGCATCAGCTGACCCTGCTCACCGGGGTCCATCTCCGAATGGGTCAGGAAGAAGTAGATCGAGCCGTCGGTCAGCCGGTGGGTGCGGGCGAGCCCCTGGTGGTGATCCAATCCCTCGGTTCGCAGGTCGATCGGCCCCCAGTCCCAGCCGGGGTTGCGGTGCTCCCGTTTGGTGTCGAGGTAGAAGCGCGTGCACAGGTCGCGGTTAGCGACCAGACCGTCAAGTTCGTCGGCCAACGATCGCGCGGTCGCATTCGATTGCGGATATTCGCAGGGCCCCACGTTCGCCACGGTGCTCCTTTTCGTGTGTCGCTCTCTGGGATCACCCCACGCCCGAGGCACGCTGCTCCGTTCGCAGCCCGGTCGAGGTCGGCCATGCCTGCTCGCCAGCCCGCCCGACGGTATCAACGCCGTCACGGCGGCACGCTCGGCCGCGTTCAAGTAGCGGATGGTCGTGAGCGCCAATCCGACGTGACCAGCCCCACCAACGTTCATCGAGTCGGTGGTGGCTGGTGCGTCCAGCGCTCGCTACTTCACCTCTCGTCGCGTGCTGCGGAGGACGCCCAGCGTGCTGGGCACGACGACCCATATCGTGATCGCGGTGAGGACCTGTGGGACGTGGTCGAACGGGTGGCCCGAGGCCAGCTGGTCGTAGGCGGCGAAGACGTCGAACCACGGGGCCACCCGCTCCAGCAGGCCGTTGGCCAGGATCGCCCACGCCAGGGGGGCGACCAGGTAGGTCACGAGCGCGACCGCGGTCTGGGCGGCGAGGGCGCCGAAGGCGGCGGCCATCGTCACCTGCAGCACGACGATGATGCCGGCGGCGCGGACGTCGACCAGGAGGTTGGCGAAGCTGGCGTCGCCGTGGATGAGCCCCCCGATGGCGGTCGCGGTCGCGGCCATGACCAGCCCGACGGCCAGGATCGCGACGGAAAGGGTGACGGCGGCGACGTACTTGGCCGCGATCACGGGGAGCCGTCGGGGAGCGAGGGTGAACGTCGTCAGCGCCGTGCGCTCCGTCCACTCCGACGTCATCGCCAGCAGGGCGATGATCGGAGCGAGGAAGGCCACGACGGTCGTTACGCCGCTGCTGTAGTTGTCGAAGGCCACCTCGATCCTGGTCTGCGTGAGCTTGTAGACGAGCGCGCCGGTGACGAGCCCGAAGATCGAGAGGAGCAGCCATCGACTGCTGCGGGTGTCGGTCAGCTTCCGGAGCTCGACCGACGTGAGCGTCGAGAACCGCAGGGGACGGATGGGCGCCACGTCCGCGTGCGCCGGTGCCGGCAGGGTGGGGGCGATGGTGGTCATCGTGCTGCTCGCTTTCCGTGGGTCGGTGGTCGGGGGTCAGGCCGCGGCGGCCTGGGTGTCGCCGGTCGCGGGCGTGGTGAGCTCGAAGAAGAGCTCCTCCAGCCCCGAGCCGTCGCCTTCGTGCAGCTCGAGCAGGACCTGCCGGCTGGCCAGGGCGACGCGCCCGACCTGTTCGGCCGTCGCCTGGACCCGCAGCGCGCCGCCCGACGCCACCGTGGTCTCGAAGCCGGCGGTGCCGAGGGCCCGCTCGAGGGCCTTGGGGTCGAGCCCCCGGACCGTCGTCCCCTGCCCAGCGAGGAGGGACTCGAGGGCGTCGTCGGCGAGGATGCGGCCGCGGCCGATGATGACGAGCCGGTCCACGGTCGCCTGCGCCTCGGCGAGGAGGTGGCTCGACAGCAGTACCGTGCCGCCGCCCGCGGCGAAGTCGTGCAGGAGCATCCGCATCCAGCGGATGCCCTCAGGGTCCATGCCGTTCGCCGGCTCGTCGAGGATGAGCACCGCAGGGTCGCCCATCAGCGCCGTCCCGATCCCGAGCCGTTGCCGCATGCCGAGCGAGTAGTAGCCGACGCCGCGCTTGGCCGCACCACCCAGACCGACCCGCTCGAGCATCTCCGTGGCCCGAGTGCCGCGGCAGGCCGAGCAGTCGAGCCGTGAGCCGCAGCGTCTCGATGCCCGACCGGCCAGGGTGCTGCGCCGACGCGTCGAGCATCACCCCGATCACGCGGCCCGGGTTCGGGTGGGCGGCATACGGGATGCCGTCGATGGTCACCCGACCGGCCGACGGCGGGGTCAGCCCAGTCATCATCCGCAGGGTGGTCGACTTGCCCGCGCCGTTGGGGCCCAGGAAGCCGGTGATCGTGCCGGGCCGGCAGGTGAAGGAGATGTCATCGACCACGGTCTGCCGGCCGTAGCGCTTGACGAGGTGTTCGACGTGGATCATGGGTCCACCGTGCGCCGGTTGCGAGGCGCTGCGCATCGGTCGACGGGTGCCGAGCACCCCCTACGAACGTCGGTGGTTGGGCGCTCGGTCGTCGACCTTCGGCGGGGTGACGGGCGCGCGCGCCGTTCCTAGGCTGAGATCGTGACGACGAGGTCGGCGACCCTGCGGAGGTTCTGGGCCCAGCACGGGCCGCGGGCTCGCGACATCGTGTTCATCGTCGTCGCGCTGCTGTCGGTGCTGGCCGAGACCCTCGCCCGGCGGGACGAGGGAGCGCTGATCTGGGCGCCGGTGCTCGTCGTTGGGCTGGCCGGGGCCGCGGTGCTGTGGTGGCGCCGGCAGCACCCGGTCGCCGTCACGGCTGTCGGGGTCGTCGTGTTCGCCATCACGCAGGTGCCGGTCACCCTGGCTGTCGGGCTGTTCTCGCTGGCGATCAGGCGACGCGACCGCGTGCTCGTGGTGATGACGCTGGTCACCGCGGCGGCGTTCACCGTGGTGCCGGCGATCCACAGCTCGTCGAGCTGGGTCGGGTACTTCGCGTCCGGGCTCATCGAAGCGGCGCTGCTGGCGGCGGCGGGCTCGTACATCGGCGCCCGACGCGATCTCCTGACCGCGCTGCGCGACCGGGCGGCGCAGGCCGAGGAGCAGCAGGAGCTCCGGGCGGAGCAGGCGATGCTGGGCGAGCGGGCCCGCATCGCCCGCGAGATGCACGACGTGCTGGCCCACAAGGTATCGCTGATCGCCATGCACGCCGGGGCGCTGGAGGTCAACGCCACGGCCGGGCCGGCGCAGGTCCGCCAGACGGCCGGCGTGATCCGGACGACGGCTCGGGAGGCGATGGAGGACCTCCGCGACGTGCTCGGGGTGCTGCGCGCCGGCTCGGACGGCGACGGCGCCGACCTCGCACCACCGCCCCGAGGCGCCGACATCGAGCGGATCGTCGAGGCGTCGCGGACGGCCGGGGTGCGGACCGACCTCACGATGGAGGTCGGCGAGCTCCCTGACGCCGTCGCCCGCACGGTCCATCGGGTCGTGCAGGAGGCGCTGACCAACGTCCACAAGCACGCGCGCGATGCCGCGACCTCGGTCCGGATCACGGGCGACGACGCTCGGGGAGTCACCGTGGAGGTCGTGAACCACCGTCCAGTGGGCGGCGCCGCGCTGCTGCCAGGGTCGGGCACCGGCCTCGTCGGACTACGCGAGCGGCTCGCCCTCGTCGGTGGGACGCTGGAGTCGGGGCCGTCGCCGGACGGCGGGTGGCGTGTCATCGCTCGGCTGCCCGCGGCGACGACACCCGCCGCCACCGTGACCGGCCCCACCCCGTGATCCGCGGCGCTCGTCATCGACGACGAGGCGCTGGTCCGCGCCGGGTTGCGGATGATCCTCGAGTCGGCCGGCGACATCAGCGTCGTGGGAGAGGCCGACGATGGGGACGCCGCAGTCGAGGCGGTTCGCCGCTGCCGGCCCGACGTCGTGCTGATGGACATCCGCATGCCGCGGCTGGACGGCTTGGCGGCCACGATCGCCGTCCGTCAGCTCGACGACCCACCGCCGGTGGTGATCCTCACCACCTTCGACCTGGACGACTACGTGTTCCGGGCGCTCCAGGCCGGGGCCGACGGGTTCCTGCTCAAGGACACGCCGCCGCTCGACCTCATCCAGGCCGTCCGGGTCGTGGCCTCGGGCGAGTCGATGCTGTCGCCGTCGGTGACGCGGCGCCTGATCGCCCACTTCGCCAACGATGGCCGTCCCGCTCGCGAGGAGGAGGCCCGGGCGCGACTGGCCGACCTGTCGCCGCGGGAGCTGGAGGTCTGCATCGAGGTGGGGCGGGGCCGCTCCAACGCGGAGATCGGCGCGTCGCTGTTCATGAGCGAGGCGACCGTCAAGGCGCACGTCTCCCGGCTCCTGGTCAAGCTCGGGTTCGCGAACCGAGTCCAGGTGGCGATCCTCGCCCACGACGCCGGCCTCGACCGCTGACGGCGGCGTCGCTCCAGGGCAGGGCGCGGCGGCCCACGGGATGGATCTGCAGCGCGAACCTGTGGGAGCGCTTTAATCGTTGTCGTCGACCTTGTACCTGGAGGAGGATGAATCCCATGCAGCTGCCGCCGATCGCCTCGTCGCAGGACTGGGAGGCAGCCCGCCAGGCGCTGCTGGTGGAAGAGAAGGCGCTCACCCGGGCCCGCGACGCCCTGGCGGCAAAGCGCCGGCGGATGCCATGGATGGCGGTCGACAAGGACTACCGGTTCGAGGGCCCGGCCGGCGCGGCGAGCCTCGCCGATCTGTTCGAGGGTCGTCGCCAGCTGATCGTCTACCGAGCCTTCTACGCGCCGGACGTCACCACCTACCCGGAGGGTGGCGGCGCCTACCCGCAGCGGGCCTGCGTCGGCTGCTCCTTTCTCGCCGACCAGGTCGCGCACCCCGCCCACCTGAACGCGCGGGACACGACGCTCGCATTTGTCTCGCGCGCCCCCAGGCCGAGATCCGAGGCCTGAAGGAACGCATGGGATGGGAGACCATCCCCTGGTACACCCTCACCGACGACTTCGACGCTGACTTCGGGGTAGACCAGTGGCACGGCACCAACGCTTTCATCCGCGAGGGCGATCGGATCTTCCGCACCTACTTCGTCCACGACCGTGGCGACGAGCAGCTGGGCAGCGCCTGGAGCTACCTCGACATCACCGCCCTCGGTCGCCAGGAAGAGTGGGAGGACTCGCCCGTGGGCTACCCGCAGACGCCGCCCTACCAGTGGTGGGACTACCACGACGCCTACGGCAAGGACGACTGATCGCCGACATCGGCAGTGTCCCGATCGATGAGTCGCTCCCGCCGATGTGGGAGCGACGTGGCCGCCGGTAGGTGAGGCTCGCATGACGCGCCCGCTTCGAGCCGGCGACATCAATGGCGTGGGACTGAGCCGCGTTCGCCTCGGCGACACGTACCAGTGGATCCACGTCCGGGCCAGCGATCCGACGAACCCGATCGTGCTGTTTCTCCATGGTGGACCCGGGACTTCGCAGCTCACCTCGAACGCCCGCAACACCCGGACGCTCGAAGACGTCTTGACGCTCGTCGACTGGGATCAGCGGGGCGCGGGCAAGTCGTACGCAGCCGGCCGAGATGCTGAGTCGATGACCATCGACCGCTTCGTCGCCGACACTCAGGAGCTCACGGTGCAGCTGCTTGGGCGGTTCCGGCAGGAACGCCTGGTCCTAGTGCCTCCGGTTTGGCTTGGGTGAGGGCGGCTCGTCCGCGGCGGACCTTGGCGATGATCTCTTCGGCGGTCTTGTGCCAGACGAAGGGTTGGGGGTTGTGGTTCCAGTGCTCTGTCCACATTTCGATGGCGTCGATGAGGTCGTCGACGCTGGTGAACACACCGCGACGCAACCGGCGGTCGGTCAGTTCCTTGAACCATCGCTCCACCAGGTTCAGCCACGACGAGCTGGTCGGGGTGAAGTGCAGATGCCAGCGGGCCCGTTTGGGGTGATCCAGCCAGCGGGTGACCTCGGGGCCCATGTGCGCCGACAGGTTGTCCAACACGACATGCACCTCGAGATGGCGGGGGACGTGCAGGTCTATGAGCTTGAAGAAGGCCAGGACGTCGCGACCGGTGTGGCGGGGGCGGCAGTCGTAGAGGACTTCGCCGGTGGCGACGTTCAACGCGGCGAACAGGTCGGTGGTGCCGTGGCGTTTGTAGTCATGGGTCATGGTGCCGGCCCGGCCCGGTTTGAGCGGCAGGCTGGGCTGGGTGCGGTCCAACGCCTGGACCTGGGTCTTTTCGTCGAAGCTGAACCCGCGGCACGCTCGGGCGGGTTCACGTACAGCCCGACGACGTCGATGAGCTTCTCCTCGAAGCGCGGATCGTTGGACAGCTTGAACGTCTCCACCCGCCACGGCTTGAGGTGATGGTCCCGCCAGATCCGAGCCACGGTGTCCTTGCCGATCCCGAACCGCTCAGCCAACGAGCCGTCGTCCAATGCGTCGAGGTGTCATCCGGGGTCTCCTCACGTGTCACCCGCACCACCTCGGCCACGGTGCCCTCCGCCAGCCACGACCGCCGGCCCCGACCCTTGGCGATGCGGCCAACGCCGTCCACGCCTTCGCGCTCGAAACGACGCCGCCACGCCCGCACCGACTCGGCCGTCGTGCCGCACCGACGAGCCACCTCGTTGGTGGCCACACCATCGCCCGCCAGCAGCAACGCTCGGGCCTGGGTCACCTTGCGATGGGGCAGCGAGGTCGAGCGGGCCATGCGCTCCAACGCCGCCCGCTGCTCCTAAAGCCGGGCACTCGTGGGGCAGTGTCGTCGGCGCGCTGACCGTCGCGGCGCATCCGGAGCTGTTCTCCTGCTACGTGGGCATCGGTCAGGTCAGCAACATGGCCGACGCCGAAGCGATCTCCTACCGGTGGACGCTCGATCAGGCCCGCCAACGCGATGACCGGCGGGCGGTCCGGACCCTGAAGCGGATTGGTGCCCCGCCCTATGCCGGGGACTTGCGCAAGAGCACGATCACACAACGCCGGTATCTGGCGCGGTTCGGCGGTGAGGTCCACGCCAGTCGTGGTGGCGCCATGGGGATGGTGCTGCGGAGCGTTGTCCTCTCCCGTCAGTACTCGGTGCGGGACCGAGTCAACTACTTCCGTGGGATCTTCAACTCGATGGATCGCTTGTGGCCGGAGCTGCTCACGGTGAACCTCTTCGAAGACGTCCCTCGCCTGGCGGTGCCGGCGGTCTTCATGGAGGGCCGTCACGACTGGGAGGTACCCGCGGTCTTGTCGGCGCAGTACTTCGACGCCCTGGACGCGCCCTGGAAGCGGTTGTTCTGGTTCGAGCATTCGGCTCATCTCCCCAACGCCGAGGAGCGTGAGCTGTTCAACGACCGCATGCGCACGGAGGTGCGAGCGGTCGCGTTGGGGCACGAACCACCGCGGCCTCCATCCGCTCCCCTCGACCTGAGGGAGCCTTGAGGGGCGCACCCAGCGGGTGGGCGGTACGGTGCCGATGAGCATTCGACACTTCGGCCTCAGGAGGTCGCGTGCCCCAACCCGACACAGTGGCCACCGGCTGCCAACCCCTCACGATCGTCAGCAACCGCCTGCCCTACACGGTGGAGCGGGTGCGCCGCCGCCTCCAGCGGCGGCCCTCGTCCGGGGGGCTGGTGTCGGCGCTCGACCCGGTGTTGCGGGCCCGGGGTGGAACGTGGGTGGGCTGGCCCGGGTTGGAGTTGCGGCCGGGGGAGACGGTCGAGGAGCCGGGCGATCCGTACTCGGTGGTGCCGGTGGCCCTGACGGCGGCGGAGGTGAGCAGCTTCTACGCCGGCTTCTCGAACGCTTCGTTGTGGCCGCTGTTCCACTCGTTGTCGTCGCGGGCCCGGTTCGTGAGGGCCGAGTGGGACACCTACCGGCAGGTGAACGACCACTTCGCCCGGGCTACGGCCGAGCACGCCGGCGAGAACGAGTTGGTGTGGGTGCACGACTACCAACTGATGCTGGTGCCCGGGTTTCTGCGGCGGCTCCGGCCCGATCTACGCCTGGCGTTCTTCCTGCACATCCCGTTCCCGCCCTACGACGTGTTCCGCCTGCTGCCCTGGGACCGAGAGGTGCTGCTCGGCCTGCTCGCCTGTGACCTGGTGGGCTTCCACGTCGGGGGCTACGCCCACAACTTCCACGACGCCGTGGTGCGTCGCCTCGGCCTGCGGGTCGACCGCGACGGTGGCCTGGTCGAGCACGGCGCCCGCACCGTCCGCGTCGCCGCTCTCCCGCTCGGCATCGACTTCGAGCGCTACGAGAAGGCAGCCCTCGCCGCCGAAACCGCGGTTGAGCCTGCTCGGGAGCGGATCGTCTTGGGTGCCGACCGACTCGACTACACGAAGGGCATCCCGGAGCGGATCCGCACCTTCGAGCACCTTCTCGAGCTGCACCCCGAGCACCGAGGCAAGGTGGTGCTCCTGCAGCTGGCGGTGCCTAGCCGCGATGAGGTGGTCGAGTACCGGCGCTTGAAGCGGGAAATCGACGAGCTGGTCGGTCGGGTCAACGGTCGCTTCGCCACCGCCGCCTGGTCGCCCATCCGCTACCTCTACCGCCAGCTCCCGTTCGACGAGCTCGTCGGCCTCTACCGCAGCGCCGACGTCGCGCTCGTCACGCCCCTGCGCGATGGCATGAACCTGGTGGCCAAGGAGTACGTCGCCTGCCAGGTCGGCGATCCCGGCGTGCTGGTGCTGTCCCGCCTGGCCGGGGCGGCCGAGACCATGCGCGAGGCGCTGCTCGTCAACCCCTACAACCTCGACGAGACGGCCAGCGCCCTGCACCGAGCCCTCACCATGGACGAGGCGGAGCGGCGGGCCCGCATCATCGCACTCCGGCGCCGGGAACGGCGCGACGACGTGTTCTCCTGGGTGGCCTCCTTCCTGGCCGGCGCGCAAGCGTCGGCCGAAGCCCTGCGCCCCCCGACCGACGCCGAGTTCGCGTCGTACATCGCCCCGTTCCTCACCCGCGGCCCCACCCACCTGGCGCTGATCCTGGACTACGACGGCACCCTCGTGCCTCGCGCCGAATCCGGGCCCACGCCCGCCCTGGAGGGCAGCACGCGCGACGCCCTGGCCCGGTGCGCGGCACGCCCCGACACTTCCGTCACGGTGGTGGGTCGCCGCAGCGTGGCCGAGCTGCAACGCCTGGTCGGCGACCCCGACGTGACCGTCATCGGCAACCACGGCCTTGAGATCCAGGGTCCTGACCTCGAGCCGTTCCGGCACGAGGACCTCGAGCTCTACCGAGCCAAGCTGGAGGACCTGGTCGCCGCGCTCGGTCGTCTGCCCCCGGACGACATCGAAGTCGAAGCCGATGGTGCACTCGTCCACGTGCGGCTGTCGTCCACCAGCGTCGACCGCGAGCAGCTGGCCGAGCGGACCCGGAAGCTCATCCGTGAGCAGGGCTTCCAGCCCGTCGACGGCGGCAGCGGCATCGTGGCCCGTCCCCCGATCGGCTGGGACAAGGGCCGCGCCGTGCTCCACCTCCTGCGCACCCGCTACGGCCCGGAGTGGCCCGAGCGGGTGCGGGTGATCTACGTGGGCGACGATCAGACCGACGAGGAGGCCTTCAACCTCCTCTCGGGCCTGGCCATGACGTTCCGCGTGCGCAGCGGCGAGACCGAAAGCGAGGCGGGCTTCCGGTTACCCACCGTCGACTCGGTGCGGGCGCTGCTGCAGTGGCTGGCCGAGCGACCGGCAACACCGTGACCCACGGGCCGCGGGAGCCGATCGACGGCCACAGACATGCGACCGTTCCACCCACTCCTCGAGCTGCGCCAAGAACGCGTCGATCAGATGGTGCTGTGGCCAGCCTCCTCGGCCGTAGGTTCGACGGCTCAGGATCCGTCGGGCTCGGCCACTCGGCGGAACACCAGCAGCGCGGTGTCGTCGGCGACGGTGGAGGTCCCGATGAGTTCTGCCATAACCGTGCGGCATACGTCGTCAGGGGGACCCGCGTAGAACGCGGCGCGTAGTCGTTCCAGGCCCCGGTCTACCGGTTCGGTGTGGCGCTCGATGAGCCCATCGGTGTAGCACCCAACGGTCGTGCCTGGTCGCAGCTCACCTTCCACGTCGACGCGGCGCGATGCCGCGTGGATTCCGATGGGAGGGCTCGGTGAGCAGTCGATCACCACGGCGTCCTGCCCGGGTACGGCGACGACCGGCGGGGGATGCCCGGATGACGACACCGTGAAGCTGGTGACATCGGCGGCCACTGTGAGATACAGGACGGTCGCCATCTCGTCAGGTTCGAAATGGGCGAACTTGCGCTCGAGCCGCTCGAGTGCCTGGCTCGGACGTGACGACTCGATGGCATAGGCCCGCAAGGCGCTGCGAAGACGACCCATGACCACAGCGGCCGGCAGGCCTGAGCCGGCGACGTCGCCCATGACGATGCCGGTCTGCCCGTCGGGCAACCGGAAGGCGTCGAACCAATCGCCGCCCACACCGAAATGCTCGGCGGCCACAAACCGAGTAGCGAATTCCAGACCCGGCACATCGGGCATACGAGTAGGCAGCAAACTCTCTTGTAGCGTTCGCGCCGCCGAACGTTCGGCCATGGTCTGTTGGGCGCTGATGGCCGTGGCGATCCACGTCGCCGCCTGCTGCAAGAGCGTGGTTTCTTCATCGCCGAAGTGGCGCCGGCTCAAGGACCCCACATGCATGACGCCAAGCAACCGGCCATGTGCCACGAGGGGCACGCCGAGCATCGATCGAACACCAAGCCGCCAAAGGATCGGGTTGATCACCGTGGCTGGTCCGACGTCGTCCAACACCACTGGCGCTTTCGTCGCGGCGACCCGACCGGCAAAACCTCGACCGATCGGCAACCGGACACCCTGGTGAACTTCCTCCTCCAGCCCACGCGCCGCCCAAGCCACGAGCTGCGAGCCTGCTGCAACTAACAAGACGGCCACTGTGTCGACGCGAAGCAGCTCTTGCACCCGGCGGAGCATCTCGTCGACGAGCTCCAACGTTTCCGGCTGCGCCGCCGCGCCAACGACCAGTGGTTCGCCGCCGCCCCCGGCCTCCCCGCCGTCCCCGGCGCTATCCCACACGCTATTCACCATCGAACTTTCCCACAGCAGTCGAGCGCGACGCCTGGGCTGCCGGTCAGCAAGCCGGACCTTCAAGCCTGCCGACAGGTCCGCCCACCCCGTTCCCGCGGCCCTTCCGGGTCGACCCGAAACGCCGGGTCAGGGCCGCGCTTCAGCGGGACAGCCCGGCCGGTGTGTCGAAGGCCACGAGTTGTCCGTCCGTCATCACCGCCACTTGATCGCGATGCGCGGCCTCACCCACGTACTGCGTCGAGATCACGACCGTCGTGCCGGCGTCGCGCAGCGCACGAAAGTGGTTCCAGAACCGCTCACGGAGGATCGGATCGACGCCGGCCGTGGGCTCGTCGAGGAAGACCAATCTCGGACGATGGACCAGCGTCGCCGCGAGTGCGAGTCGGCGCTGCATACCTCCCGACGCGTGCGCCAGCAGGCGCCGCCGAGCTCGCCAGAGGTCGACGAGTTGCAGGAGCTCGCGGATGCGCTTGCGGCGGCCGATCAATGGCACGCCGTACAGTGACGCGACGAAGGTCAGGTTGCCCCAGAGCGTGAGGTGCGGGAACAAGACGGGCGCTTGCGCCTGGTAGCCGATCGACCGCCGCTGCTCGACCGAGAAGTGCATCGGTTCCTGCCCCAGCACCTCGACCGTCCCGTCGTCCGGTGCGACCACGCCCGTGAGGATGCGGAGCAACGTCGTCTTCCCACAGCCGCTCGGACCAACCAGACCAACGAGCGAGGCCGCGGGCACATCGAAGCTGACGCCGTCGAGGGCAGGCGTGGCGCCAAAGCTCTTCGTCGCGTCGACGACATGGACGGGCGGAGCGACCGCCGGTGCGCGCGTAGGGGCCGTGAGCATCAGAGGAACGATCCCCACAAGCGCGTCCGCTCAACCATGGCGGTGCGGGCGGACCGGCCTGGAACCTTCACCGGCACCGATACCGAGGAAGAAGAGGCCTTCGCCGAGCACGGCCGTGGTGGCAGCCGCGTGAGCGACGATGGCCGGGTGGACCCGCAAGATCGGGCACTTGACCCCGGTTCCCATCTGCCCGTGACTCGTGGCGCGCGCCACGGCGCCGAGCACCGTCCAGACGAAGCCTGCGAGCGGTCGCGTCGGCTACTTGCGTTTGCTGGAGCGACGCCGTGGAGCAGTCTGGACCGGCGCCCCGGCGTCCGCTTTGGCCTTCGCGATCTGGTCGCCCAGCTTCAGCCAGTCGTCACGGCTGAGCGCCGACTTCAGCTCGGGCAGCAGTTCGGACTCCTCTTCTTCGACGTGGTGGAGGATGCCGGCCTTCAGCATCTCGACCGCGGCGCCGAAACCGGGCTTGGCGACCAGTTCGGTCAGCTTGGTCAAGCCCTCGCGCGCCAAGCCGTGCTCGACCTCGGCTTCTTCTTCATCCTCGGCACCGAGCTCGGACTTGATCAAGGGGTACACCAATTCCTCTTCGATCTGCATGTGCAGGCGCAGCGCGTGATCGATCTCACCCACCATCTGTTCCCGTTCATTGCCTTCGTCGGAATCGGCCAGTGCGGTGAGCACCTTCTTGGCTTCCCGATGGTCGGCTTTGAGGATCGTCATCGGATCGTGCACGGCGGACTCCTCCGGATCGGGGGTTGGAACTTGCGGCGAGTGGGCCGGCCCGGCGAACGAGCGGACCAGTTCCCGCGTCGACCTACTCGCGCTTGGGCGGCTCCGGTACCCAGCCTGCGGCGGTGGGAAACCACGACTCCGACCGGCCCTCGCCGGCATAGGGCGGCCGATGGGCCCCGGACCGATCAGCCCTCGCCGGCCGTCGCGGGCTCGAGTGACCACGGCAGGGGTGGCGCCGAGTCGAGCCACGAGCGGTTGCGCCGCCACAAGATGTACGCGCCCAGGCCGAGGGCGATGGGAAGCACGTAGGTGAGCAGCCGGAACAGAAGGACGGCCGCCACGACCGGGGCGTCGTCGCCACCCGCCCGGGTCAGGCCGCCGATGAGCGCCAGCTCGACCACGCCGACCCCTCCCGGTGTGAGCGGGATAGCAGTCAGCAGCCGAGCGAACGCGAAGACGGCCAGAACCTGCGCCCATCCGACGTCGTCGTCAGACACTCCCATGACGCGAAGGGACACGACAAGTACGAGGTAGAGCGAGGCGTGGCTCAGCACGGTGGCCAGGGTCAGCGACACCCAGCGGTGCCGTACCAGACCGATGACAAGGTGGCGGAATTTGACCACGGCACGGTCCCAGCCCCTCACGGGCCCCCGCCGGACGAAGCGCAGCACTGCCGATGCCCACCGGCCGGTCACGGTCCCCACCTTGGCCGCGAACTCCCCGCTACGCAGGATGAGGGCGAAGAGGACGATCGCGCCGACGAGGCCGGCCAGACCGGCGACGGCTGCCGCCACCCTCCCTTCCCCCGGCCGCCCTTCAAACGCCAGGAGGGCCAGAGCCAGGATCGGAGCCGCCAGCTTCACGAAGTTGTTCCAAATGCCGGTCACGACGACCGAGACGGTGCTCCTGGCCTTCGAGAATCCCCACGAGGTGAACATGGCGTAGGTGAGCCCCACCGCCACGGCGCCACCGGCCGGCACCGAGTTGGCCACCGCCGTGGTGGACTGCGTCATCACCGCCGCCTGCGGATAGGTGAGTCCGGGAGTGGCGAGGACGACGAGGATCCAGTAGGTGAAGAGGCTCCACCCCGTGGCCAGCACCAACGCGACGATCTCACGCCACGTGAGCATCCGGATGACATCCCAGACTTCGGAGATGTCGGCGAACTGCCGGAACACATACGTGAGGATGAGGACCAACAGCACCAAAGAGACCGCGATTTGCACGATCTGCTTCCCTCGGGCCGTCAACCAGGTCCCACTACCGGACTCAAGTGGTGCACGGCCTTCCGGCGCGGCCGCGTTGGCTGTCGCCTCCGGGCTCGAGCCAACAGCATCGCCCCAGGTCGATGGATCCGCCCGGTCGCTCGCCCCGTCCTGGGTCTCGGTCACGGCGAGCGTCGCTCCTTGTGCATCGCGGTCCGTAGCGCTCGCGGCGCGTCCACGTCGCCAGCGGAACAACCCGCGTAGCGTACGCAGTCGAGTGGGGATCTCGGGCCCCGGGGCCCCTCACTCCGTGAGAGCCGGCGGGGGGGCGAAGGGTGGCATGTAGCTGTACTGGTGCTCGGACACTTCCAGACTTGTGGCAAGTCATCGACCCTCTCTCGACGGCATCCGCAGACTCGGCGGTACGGCGCCGAGTCGTGACTCCGCTCGGGACAGCTAGCCCATCGCGGTGGCGACAGCGCCGTACGCTGGTCCGAGGCTGACGCCGTCGGCGGCCGTGTCGCGGGATCGTCAGGGTGGACCTACATCACCGACGCCGGCCCCGGCTCCGGAACCGCTGGAGTTCTGGCGCGCCTTGACACCACGGCCGTGCAGCCGCCTCGCTTCGATGAGCATGGCGAGACCGAGCGCGATCCATCCCGCAGGCGCATCGACGATCCAGTGCTTCCCAGTGGCGATGATGGTTACGTGCATCACCAACAAGTGCACGATGAGCAGGGCTTTCAGCCACCACCGCCGAGCGAGCGGCCAGAGCGCGAGCACGACCCACAGCGACCACGCCGCGTGGAGAGATGGCACGCACGCGAACTCGTTGCCGCCGCCTCCGGTTCCGTTCTCAGCCCCAAGCGGACCGAGTCCGCCAATCTGCCTGGCGGTGTCCACGAAGCCGTAGACGGACGGCATCAGTCGGGGCGGCGTCACGGGGTACAGCGCGAAGCCGAGCAATCCGATCAGCAGGAGCCACCCGAAGGTGTTGCGCCAGAACATGTAGCGATCTCGGTCGAACCGCCACAGGATCGCCAACGTCGAGCCCACCGCGATGAAGTGCGCGAAGCCATGGTAGACGTCGAAGAACCGGATCAGGGCTTCGTGTCGGACCAAGAGCTGCTGTGTGCGGCGCTCCACGAACAGGTGCATGCTGCGCTCCAGCCGCACCGCCTGGCGGGCGTGGCGAAGCGACTCCAAGGGTGAGCCTCGCACCGCGATGCGGGCCCATCGGTAGATCTCGTAGACGGCGATGACCACGGCGACCTGGAACCACCAGCGCGCGGCGTCGGGGCGACGAGGCACGCTGTCTCGCTAGCACAGAGGACCGCTGCTGGGTCCACAATGACGAGGCCAGCGGTGTCTCGCCGTCAAACCCGGCCCAGACTGCCCCAGAACTAGAACGTGCATCCACGAATAACGCGCCCGGCGTGGCACCAAACGTCGGTCGGTTGCTAGGTCAGGGGGCCGAGCCGAGCGAGCTCAATCGGCTTTCGATTCGGTGTCACCGACGACTCCGTCCCAGGACCAGAGCGGGATCCGCAGACCTTCTGGCACGTCGTCGGCGGAGCGGTGATACCGGGACATCGTGGTCTTGGTCGCCCACGCGAAGTAGTCGTGCAGCACCTGTCGGAGCGGCTCGTTCCCGTCGAGGCCGGCGTCGACCAGCGCCTCGTCGAAACAAGTGATTGCGCGACGGTCCATCTCCTCGTGCGGCCCATTGCCGCTGTGGAGGCGCACGACCGAGGTCTCGCTGCCATAGATCTCCGAATACTTGGTCGGACCGCCGAGCGCCTCTGCCCAGTACGCTGCCAGCCGCTCGGTGTGCTTCGGATGGAACCCGTGGCTGAACGCGTGGCTGACCACTTCGTCCGCCATCACCCTCGCGTGCCAGGCGCCGGCCAGACGCAGCAGCCCGTCGGCACCTCCCGCGGCGTCATAGACCGTCGCCATGGCCCCAGGATGGCAGTTCTCGAACCCTCCGTGCAGATTGGAGCTCGGTATCGAGCGCCGAGGAGCGCCCGACGCCGAGCTGCACCTCCTCGACACCGGGCTTCGCCCTCGAGGAAACGCTGGCGTTGCGAGAAGAGTCGAACTCTCCGGCACCGATCGACGTATTCGGAGCTGGATCGACCGTTCTCTAGGGGCGTCGACGTCGAAGGAGGGGTCTGGTGCGAGAGCTGGGGGGTGAAGCACACTGGGCCGGCGCTAACCGACCCCGCGGCTGCCGTACGCTCGTCCCCGAGCACCGCGAGCTGTCCGCCGTGTGGGGTGACGAGCTCCCGCTCGACCGGGCGCCCCGGGTCCTCGGCCTCTTCGCTCATCCCGACGACGAGGTGTTCTGCGCGGGCGGCACCATCGCCCGCTGCGCGACGGCCGGGGCGACGACGGCGATCGTGTCGCTGACCCGGGGGGAAGCGGGCCAGATCCGCGACGCCGCCGCGGCCACGAGGCGGACGCTGGGAGCCGTCCGCGCCGAGGAGCTGGCCCGCTCCGCGGCTGCCCTCGGGGCGGATCATGCTGAGTGCCTCGACCTTGGTGACGGTCGGCTCGCGGATCGGCCGCTGGCCGAGGTCGCGGCGAGTGCTCACGAGGTCATCGAGCAGTTCGAGCCAGATGTTGTCGTCACGTTCGGACCCGACGGCGCCTTCGGGCACCCCGATCACGTGACCTCGTGCCTCGCCACGGTCGAGGCGTTGCGCTCGATGGTCGATCCGCCGCGTCTGCTGCACGCCCAGTTCCCGACGCACGGCGACCTGATGCTCGACGTGATCGTCGACTGGCTCAGGTCGCACGACCGGCGGTTCAGCGGCACCGCGGCGTTCGGCCGGGCGCTGAGGTTGTTTGCAGACGGGACTTCGATGCTCGGCTTCACCGCCGATCACTTCAGTGTCGAGTGGTTGCCGGCCGGCTCCTTCGTCATCGAGCAGGGCGAGCAGGCGTCCGAGCTCTTCTACATCTTGTCGGGCTCAGTCGACATCGTGGTCGAGGGCGAGGACGGTCGGAGGCACCAGCTCGGCGCCGCGGGCGCTGGCTCCTTCGTGGGGGAGGAGGGCATCGCCACTGGTCGCCCTCGCAACGCCCACGTGATCGCTCGCGAAGACGTGACTTGCCTCGTCTTCGCGCCGCGTCGACCGGACCCGGCGGCCGCACGGGGGCCCCGCTCGGTGTCCGCGCCCGGCGGGAGCGCAACGGCCGAGACGGCCGGACCGCTCGAGGCGCCAGTCCAGGCGCCGGTCGGCGAGTGCTTCACCGTCGACGTCAGCCCGGTCGTTAGACCGGAAGGTGGCCGCGCTGGCCGCGCACCGGTCCCAGTACGCGCTGGAGGCCGACCTCTTGCCCGGCTCGATGTTCCAGCGGCTGCTGGGCGCCGAGCACTTCGTCGTCGTTCCGGTCGGGGCAGGGTGAGGAGAGCAAGATGTCCCTGCGCCTCGACGATCGACGGATGGACACCGTGAGCTCGCTCGTGTACCAGCCAGCGGGCATCGACACCGCGGAGGCTGAGTTCTCGGCAGCTTTTCCCGAGTTCGATCCCGACGGCACGTTCTCAGCGCTGCGGACCTCCGAGTACGGCCGCCTCGATGCCGAGGACCAGGTGTACCTCGACTACACCGGCGGTGGGCTCCACGCCGCCAGCCAGATCGATGAACACGCCGAGCTGCTGCATACTCGCGTGCTCGGCAACCCCCATTCGAACAACCCGACGTCGCAGGCGACGACCGACCTCCTGCAGGGGACCAGGCAGGCGGTGCGCGAGTTCTTCAACGCGCCGGCCGACGAGTACTTGTGCATCTTCACCGCCAACGCCAGCGCCGCGCTCCGGCTCGTCGGCGAGGCGTACCGGTTCGCGCCGCTCGGCACCTTCGCCCTCACCTTCGACAACCACAACTCGGTCAACGGCATCCGCGAGTTCGCCCGCCGCAAGGGCGCCCACGTCGCTTATGTGCCCGTCGTCGCCCCCGAGCTCCGAATCGACGCGGCCGCGATGTCCCGAACGCTCGCCAGCGCCGACCGGAGCGCCAACAACCTGTTGGCCTTCCCTGCGCAGTCGAACTTCTCCGGCGTCCAGCACTCCCTCGACCTCGTCGGCGAGGCCCACGACGCCGGGTGGGACGTGCTGGTCGATGCGGCCGCCTTTGCCCCGAGCAACCGGCTCGACATCGCGCACGTCCGGCCCGATTTCGCCACGTTCTCCTTCTACAAGATCTTCGGTTTCCCGACCGGGGTGGGTTGCCTGCTGGCGCGCCGAGACCGGCTCCACGTGCTGCAGCGCCCGTGGTTCGCGGGCGGCACCATCACCATCGCGTCGGTGCAGGGCGACGGCCACTACCTCCACGTCGACGAGGCCGGCTTCGAGGACGGCACCGTCGACTACCTCAACCTCCCCGCCGTGATCACCGGGTTGGAGCACATCCAGCGCATCGGCCTCGAGTCGATCCACACGCGGGTGATGTGCCTGACCACCTGGCTCCTCGACGCGCTCACAGGGCTGCGCCACTCCAACGGTCGGCCGGTCGTCAAGATCCACGGTCCCACGGACCCCACCGCCCGAGGCGGCACCGTGACGTTTCTGATGTACGACGCCGACGGCCGTCCGATCGACGATCGCCGCGTCGAGGAGCTGGCCAACAAGGTGAACATCTCGCTCCGGACCGGTTGCTTCTGCAACCCGGGGGCGGGAGAGATCGCCCACCACCTTGGCGCCCGGCAGATGAAGCAGTGGTTCGGCCGCAACGAGCCGATGTCGTTCCTCGACCTCCGGCACCAGCTGTACGCCGAGTACGAGCTCGTCGTGGCGGCCATCCGGATCTCGGTCGGGGTCGCCACCAACTTCGTCGACGTGTTCCGGTTCATGTGCTTCGTGCAGGGCTTCGTCGACCGCACCGTCGACGACATCGGCCGGGTCGAGTTCGCCTCCGACAACTGTCGGATCGTCAGGGACGCGGCCTGCGTCCCGGTGGCGCCCCCACTCGAGTCGAGAGGAGATCATCCATGCTGAAGCTGACCTTCGGGGATGTCGTCGACGGCCTCACCGAGAACGGCAAGGAGCTCCGCGCCGCGGTCTTCAACGAGAACGAAGTTCGCGCCGCGGCCGGCCTGACGATGGCCTGCGGCGCGGTGGCGTTCGCCTACGCGAGCCTGGCCAAGGAGTTCGTGCCGATCCGGATCGTCACCACGCTCTTCTTCTTCGACTTCCTGATCCGCGTCACGGCCGGGCTCAGGTACAGCCCCACCGGCGTCGTGGCGCACCTGCTGACACGGCGGCAGCGCCCACAGTGGGTGTCCGCCAAGCCCAAGCGGTTCGCCTGGACGCTCGGCCTCGTCATGTCCTTCGCCATGATGATCATCACGAACTGCAGCATCCATGGCGCCGTGCCCCGCACGATCTGCAGCATCTGCCTCGTGTTGATGTGGATGGAGTCGGTGCTCGGGTTCTGCCTCGGATGCGAGATCCACGGGCTGATGGAGCGCAAGGGATGGACGGCGAAGGACGAAGCGTTCGAGCTCTGTGCGAACGGCGCCTGCGACTTCGTGCCCGGCCAGGGGCGTCCGATCGCCGACTCGGGCTCCCACCGCAGCTGACGCCGCAGGACGAGCAGGCCACCGGGACTCGATGTGGATTCGCGCTCACATCATCGGCGCTCGCGCGCTGCTGGGCCAGTACTGTCCCACATTTGAGGGGAAGACAAGGAGATCCATGAGCGACGCACTGTTCCTAATCGGGCGAATTCTCTTCAGTCTCGTCTTCCTCCTATATGGAGTGTTGCACCTGACGCGGACGGAAGGGTCGGTCCAATACGCCGAATACAAGAAGGTACCGATGGCGAAAGCTGCGGTCATACTCTCTGGTGTGGCCCAGCTCGCGGCTGGGATTGCCGTCGTGCTCGGCGTCTGGCTCGATCTCGTGGGGCTCTATCTCGCCGTGTACGTGCTCGTGGTAGCCTTCATATTTCACCGCTATTGGGACGAGACGGATCCGCAGAGCCGACAAGTCGAAATGGCCCAGTTCATGAAGAACGTAGCGATCGCCGGCGGAGCGCTCGTGCTCGCTGCCGTCGCTGATGGGGCGCCGTACGCGATGACGGACGGGTTGTTCTGACGCCCGGTCAATGGGCACGCTCCGGCGACTCAACGTGCAGGACGAGCACACCGGCCATCGTAGGACATCCCACTCAATCGCGCTGGCGGTGGCGGCCGCGGCGGTGGTCGTACTGCTCGTGGTGCTGGCGCAGGAGATCAGCGCCGTAGTCGCCCCCGTTGGGGGTCCGAACGACCGTGTGCACGTGGTGGCGCGAGGGCACCTCGTTGTCGAACGCCACGCCTGGATGGTGGTCGAACTCGACGAGGATCACCGGGCTGTGGACTCGGTAGTAGAACGGCGACTCGGCGCCGGTGCCGCCGTACCACGAGAACCAGGTCTCCTCGAGGTGCGCCGTCACCTCGGTCATCCTCACCTCGGCGTGATCTTCGCGTCCCCATCCGACGTAGGTGCTGGCGAGCGCCAGGAGGACGCGTCTCTGGGCGTCGGTCATCTCACTGCCCACAACGCCCTGGTACGGGCGCGACGAGGTTGTCGTGGAAAGCGCCCGCGGCCATCCGCCCGTCGAACAGGTTCTGGAGGTGTACAGGGATGTCGTCGGGGTGGAGCGACGGATGGATGATCGCCTGGTCACGCTGAGCGCGGTCGAACGAGCGGATCAGGTCGAGGCCGAGCGCCTCCTCCGGGTCGAACAGCGAGATGCCGGCAAGCGGGCCGTGCTGCACGCGCCGCGGCTCGGCGCCCATGAACGTCGGCGTCATCACGATCCGGCCGTCGAACACGACGGTGTTGAGGCACAGGTGGTGGCCGTCGATCTGCCAGCCCCACGGCTCATCTCCGCCGGGTCTGCCGAAGATCGAGACGAAGTACGGCCACTCGCCGAACGCGTCGTGATCGCCGGTCAGCTCCGCGAGCAGCTGGTTGAGGCGCATGATCGAGCGCGCCTGCTGGAAGGCGCGGGGCGACAGCGTCGCCCTCAGGATCCCCGAGCGCGAGGTCGCGCACCGGTTGGGCGAGGTCCTCGAGCATGACGCCGTGGCGGAAGTGGTTCATGTGGACGTTGATCCACATCCTCCACTCGGTCGCGTCCATCGGGAACGCGACCCGCTCACGCTGTTCGGGCGTGAGCGCCTGCAGGAAGGCGAGCGCGGCGTCGGTGATCGGCTGCGTGCCCACCCACGTCGCATCGAGCGAGCGCAGGCCGGTGCGCAGCACACCGTCGGTGGTCACCCCGAGGAACGGGCGCTCGAGCTCGGCGGCCCGCTCGTCGACGATCTCGAGGACCGGGGGTGGCGCGTTGTCGACATGGCGCCGCGCCGACATCGAGGGGAGCGGCCGGATGCCGTAGCGCCGCCACTCGTCTGCGGCCTGCTCTGCGTCGGTGCCGATGGGCGTGCTCGCGGTCTTGGCGAGCTGCGGTGCATCGGGCACATCCGGTCGGAGCTCGGCCAACGTCGCGAGCACCTGACCGACGAGGGCGTCGTTCGTGAACACAGCCGTGGCGGTGTCGAAGCCCTTGCCGCCCCAGGCGTCGCGGAACACGCCGCCGGCCTCGGTGACGATGAGGCTCGTGGCGGCGAAGTCCCACAGGCCCCCGAACATGAGGATCGCCACGTCGAGCTCCCCTGAAGCCACCATCACCGCATCGATCGCGAAGCACTGGCTCCGCGGCGAGGCTGGTGGGGTGAAGCGCCTCGTGACCTCGTTGCGCCAACCAAGCATCGCACCCTCGTACGGGATGACGATCACCGACGCCTGGGCGAGCACGCGCGCCGACGCGCAGCGCAGCGGAGCGGCTGAGGCCCGGTCGAACCCATCGTCCGGCCGGTACGGCGCCGACCACGCACCGTCGCCGCGCACCGCCCACCAGCGCCGACCGAAGCGCGGCGACGACACCACACCGATGGCGATCTCACCATCGACCTCGTAGGCGATGATCGTGCCCCATCCGGCCCTGCCGTCGGCGTAGTTGTGGGTGCCGTCGATCCCGTCGACGATCCAACGGCGGCCGGAGGTGCCCGCGTGCGGTCCGACCTCCTCGCCCAAGAACGCATCGGTGGGGCGTTGGGCCCGGACGACGTCGAGCATCGCCTGCTCGACGTCGAAGTCGATCTGCGACACGGGCGTCCCATCACCCTTCGTGGTCGTCCGCAGCTCCTCAGAGCGGAACTGCGCCATTGACACGCGGTCGGCCATGTCGGCGAGCCCGTGAGCAAAATCGAGATCTTCCGATGCCGTCGGCACGAGGCAAGCATGACACTCGCGTTCGAACCCGGAGCAGCCGCTCGCCGCGACGACCCTCCGCAGCTCCCGTCCGGCGTTCGACACGCGGTCAGATGACGTGGCACGCTCGCGCACACCGAGGTAGGGCGCGTTGGGCGGAATGTAGGAACGGGGAGACCATGGGCAGGCCAACGTTCGGCATCTTCGATCACATCGAAGACATTCCCGGCACGTCGACGCCGCAGCTGCTGAGAGATCGACTCGATCTGATCAAGATGGCTGACGAAGCTGGCTTTGCTGGTTTCCACCTCGCCGAACACCATGGGTCGGATCTCTGCATGGCACCCAACCAGGAGGTGTTCATCGGGGCCGCGTCACAGATCACGAAGAACATCCGTCTCGGGCCGATGGTGAAGCTGTTGCCGCTACATCATCCGGTTCAGATCATCGAAGACATGTGTGTGGTCGACAACCTGACGAACGGGCGCCTTGACTTCGGTGTCGGTCGTGGCGTCGCACCGATCGAGCACTACTGGTTCGGCAGCAGCTGGCCCGAGTCGAGGGAGCGCTTCGTCGACGTCCTCGGCATCATCTGCGATGCGTTGGCGAAGGGCGAGATCAGCAGCGAGAGCTCGAAGTACTACGACTTTCCGACGATCCCCCTGTCGACCAAGCCGGTGCAGGACCCGATTCCGTTCTGGTATCCGGGAAGCCCGGTCACTGCTGGCCGCCACGGCATGAGCCTCATGTGGCCGGGCCCGATCGACCAGGCCTCGTACGACCTCTACGTCGACGCGTGGAACGCCCACAGAGGTGACACCCATCGCGTCGACGGGCCGAGCTCGGCCCCGCGGGTCGGCTGCACCATGGTCCTGGCCATCGCCTCCACGGAGAACGAGGCCCTAGGCATCGCCCGCCGGGGTTTGGACGGGCTCGTCCGACGAGCCCACAACGTCCACAAGCACGATCATCTCGTGCTGCCTGAAGACCAGTGCGACGCCGCCCTTGAACCGCTGCGCGGGATCATGGCGCACATCGAGGACGCCATCCACGCCGGTGCCGGAACCGCGGCGCAGATCAAGGACCGCTTCGCCAGCATCCTCGAGCCCGGCCTCACCGACTACATCGTGTTGCAGATCCCCACTGGCGACATGACGCTCGACGAGGCAAAGCGCACCATGGAGATCTTCTGCAGCGACGTGAAGCCGTCGCTCGAAGCAGCAGCCTGACCAGAAGAGACCGCGTCGGTTCACTGGGGGGCGATCCACGGTTTTAGCGGCGTCGTCTGGAGACCAGGCCCGTCTACTGGACGACTCCGGCCGGGGCGGAGTTGATCAGGTCGCAGGGCGCTCGAAGCTGAGGTGCATCTCGTCCCTTCCCAGACGGGCGCCGCGGCGGGAACCTAGCAGCGCCCCTCGTACGCGGTCGCAGCGTGCCGGCTCGGCGTGCGACCCGCCTCGGCCGCTACCGGGTCGAAGATGCGACAGTACCGTGCGTCCATGAAGTTCGGGCTCTACGCGATCAACTACGGGACCTGCGCCGATCCTGAATCGCTGGTGCGAGTGGCGCAGTACGCCGAGGCCGGCGGGCTCGACTCGCTGTGGGCCGGCGAGCACATCGTGCTCCCCAGCCCGCAGCCGCCCGACTACGCGATCGCTCCCGAGATCCCGTTCCTCGACGCGGTCGTCGCGCTCGCGCTGGCGGGGACGAGCACGACGTCGATCACCGTCGCCACCGGCATCCTGGAGCTGCCGCTGCACCAGCCCGTGCTGCTCGCCAAGCAGCTGGCGAGCGTCGATCAGATCTCGCGCGGGCGGCTGGTGGTCGGCGTCGGCGTCGGCTACCTCGCCCTGGAGTTCGCCGCGTTGGGTGTTCCGCTCGGACGAGCGCGCCACCCGCACCGACGAGCACCTCGGGGCGATGCGGGCGCTCTGGACGATGGACGGCGCCTGAGTTCCACGGTCGGCACGTCGACTTCGCCGGTGTCGACGCCCATCCCCGCCCGGTGCAAACCGGTGGCCCGCCGATCATGATCGGCGGCAACAGCGCGATGGCCCGGCGCCGGGCGATCACGAGCGCTCGGGGTTGGATCCCCGCCGACTTCGATCTCGGCGCCACCCGCGAGGCGCGCCGTGCCCTGGATCGGGATCTCGACGAGCTCGAGCGACCGGCTTCGCTCGGGCCGTTCGACTTCACCGTCATCTCGCCCAAGAGCCGGCTCGACCGCGAGCTGGTCGACGGCTATCGCGAGCTCGGAGTCGACCGGCTGATCGTGCTCCCCGGCCTCGACGTGCCGACGCAGCGGCGCTACCACGCTGTCCCGATCGACGACATCGTCCGGACCATCGACCATCTCGCCGAGCTGGCGAACGCGTGACCACCCCCACGGGCCAGGGAGCGTCCGGCCGCCTCAGCCAGCGTTGAGGTCGATCGCGTTGACCCGCGACGGCTCGACCGCCATGGGCGAGCCGACTGCGCGCCCCGCGGTTCACTCTCCCACGGCAGCCTGTCCGTGCGCCTGCTCGCCGAGATAGCCCGAGAGGATCAGCTGGTGGTCGGCGCGCAGGACGTCGGCTCGCTCGTGGATGACGAGCTCGCCGTGCGAGAGCACGTATCCGCGGTCGGCCACGGCCAGCGCGATGTGGATGTGCTGCTCGACGAGCAACACCGCGCAGCCGCTCTCCTTGGCGTAGTTCGACACGATCGGGAGCAGGTCCTCGACGATGACGGGCGCCAGGCCCAGCGACGGCTCGTCGAGCAGCATCAACCGCGGTCTTGCGGGCGAGTGCCCGTCCGAGCGCGAGCATCTGCTGCTCACCTCCGGACAGCAGCCCGGCACGACGATCGGCGAGGTGGGCGAGCGCGGGGAAGTACCCGTAGGCGGCGTTCGGTGTCGAGCCGCTCACCCGGAGCCCCGAGGCGGAAGTGCTCGGCGACGGTGAGCCCGAAGAAGACGCCGCGTCCTTCGGGCATGTGGGCGATGCCGAGGCGAGCCCGGGCGGCCGGCGAGCGTCGGGCGAGATCCTCACCGGCGAGGCGAATCGTGCCTGCGAGCGGGCGCACGATGCCCGAGATCGCTCGCAGCGTGGTGGTCTTCCCGGCGCCGTTCGGGCCGAGGAGGGCTACCACCTCGCCCGCCCCGACGTGCAGATCGAGGTTGCGCAGCACCGGGGCACCGTCGTAGCCGGCCGTCAGCCCTTCGATGGCGAGCACCGGTTCGGCGTTCATCGGTCGCTCCCCGGCTGGGCGGGTGCGGTGGCGATCGGTCCGGCCGAGCCGGTCAGTGGCGCCGAGGTAGGCCTCGACCACTCGCGGGTTCTCGCGGATCTCGGTCGGCGTGCCACGTCCGATCACCCTGCCCGACTCGACCACCACCAGCTGGTCGCTGATCCCGAGCACCAGCCCCATGTCGTGGTCGACGAGCAGCATCGGGATCCCTTGGTCGACCACCTCGCGCAGCTGATGCCCCAGATCGGCCGATTCCTGCGCGTCGAGCCCGGCCGCCGGCTCGTCGAGCAGCAGCAGCTTCGGTCGGGCCGCCAGGGCTCGGGCGACGGAGACCATCTTGCGCTGGCCCTGGGTGAGCTCGGCCGGCATGGCGTCGGCGAGATCGGCCGAGCGAGAGCTGCTCGAGTGCTTCGTCGACCGCGTCGACGTGGCTGACCGGCTTGGAGAAGAGCTCCTTGATCGTCTCCGCCGGCGTCGGGTGGCGCGCCGCGACCGTGAGGTTCTCCCGCACGGTGAGATCGTCGAACAGCTCGGTCGCCTGCCACGTGCGGGTCGAGGCCCCGCCGGGCGCACGCACGTGCGGCGGTGAGCCGGTGACGTCGCGCCCGTCGATGCTGACCGATCCGCGATGCGGCACGAAGCCGGTGACGGCATCGATGAAGGTCGTCTTGCCGGCGCCGTTCGGGCCGATCAGGCCGACCAGCTGTCCGGCTCGACGTCGACGCTGACGTCGACGACGGCCTGCACTCCGCCGAACGAGACGGAGATGGCGCGGGCGGAGAGCACCGACGTCATGGTTCCGCCACGGCCGAGGCCTGGGCCGGCACCCGGCTCGATCTCGGATCGGCCGCCGCCGGCGGCGAGTCGCGGCCTTCTTCTTGAGCTGCCACTTGCGGTAGGTGGTTCCGGCGACGCCGTCCGGGTTCTGGATCAGGGTGACGATGAGCAGGAGGCCGCCGAACAGCAGGCTCCAGTTGCCGGAGATGCCGAGCACCTGCTCGAAGAAGTAGGGCACGAGGCCTTCGGTGGCGACCAGGCCGCCGATGATCGCACCCGACACCATCGTGATCCCGCCGATGTAGGCGAAGGCGACGAAGCCGAGGGCGATCAGGAACCCGAAGCGGGCGGCGCTGACCGACCCGAAGTTGTAGGCGTACATCCAGCCGGCGGTGCCGGCGATGAACGACGAGATCGCGTAGGCGGTGAACTTGACCCGGGTGACGCTGATCCCGGCGGCCGCCGCGGCCCGCTCGTTCGAGCGCACCGCCAGCATCTGCTGGCCGAGCGTGCTGCGGCGCACGTTGGCGACGAGGAGGCACAGGCCCACGGCGGCCACGAGGAACACGAACCCGAGCACCGGGCTGGGGAGCTTGCCGTCGAGCCCGCGGAAGCCCGCGTTGGAGCCGATGTCGATCCCGAACAACCGGGGCTGCTTGACCGGGGAGCCGCCGCTGCCGGCCCCCCACCGCTCGTTGGCGAACCCGAACTGCTCGATGGCGACCACGCCGGCGATGGTGACCACCGCCAGGCTGACCCCGCGCACCCGCAGCGCGGACGCGCCCACGGTCGTCCCGACGGCCACCGCCGCCAGCGAGCCGATGATCGGCCCCCACGGGAACCCGACGCCCGCGTCGACGATGAGGTGCGACACCGCGAAGCCGCAGACGCCGGCCAGGGTGACCTGGGCGAGCGAGACCTGGCCGACGAACCCGGTGATCACGACCAGCGACAGGCACACGACGACGCCGATCAGCGACAGCATGAGGGCCTGGCGGTACCCGAACGGGAGCACGATCAGCAGCACCGCACGCCGACCGCGGTGAGCACCGCGGTCGGTGCGGCGAGCCGCCGCGGACGGGGCGCCGCCGGGAGCCGCTTCTCGACCAGCTCGCCACGAGTCGGCAGGTTCGCCCCGCGCACGTACAGGGCGGCGACGATGATGAGGAAGATCAAGAGCGCCTGCACGCCGGGGAGCGGGTTGCCCCCCTTGCTCTTGGGGAACCAGGAGAGGGTCGACACGTAGTACATCAACGACTGCCCGACACCGATGAGCAGCCCGCTGAGGCAGGCGATGGCGATCGATGTGAACCGGGCGAACAGCGCGGCCGCCAGCGCCGGGGCGATGAACAGCGCCAGCGTGATCGAGTCGGCCTGCGCCAACGGTCCGGAGATGATGCCGATGACCCCGGCGATGGCCGACGCGATCATCGTGTTGGCCAGCGAGAGCTGGTTGGGCGAGAGGCCGGCCAGCATCCCGGCGACCTCGTCCTCCGACGCGGCTCGGGTCGCCAACCCGAAGCGGGTCCATCGGTACAGCCCGGCGAGCGCGAGCCCGATGGCCACCACGATGCCGGCCATCCAGAACCGGTTCACCGGGATCCGCACGCCGAACAGCTCGACGGTGTCCGTCGGCAGGATGTTCGGGATCTGCTTGGCGGCCGACCCGAACCAGAGCAGCACCGTCGCCTGCAGCGTCAGCAGGATGCCCAGCGAGGCGATGAGCTTGGCCAGCGGCGACGACGTTCTCAGTGGCCGGAAGACCACGAACTCCGTCAACACCCCGACGGCGACCGCGACGGCGAGGGTGGCGATCACGGCGGGGATGGTGCCGAGGGTGAAGCGGAAGAAGTCGGACTCGAGCGCCCAGAACGCGTACGCCGCGACCATCGCCACCGCGCCGGTGGCGAGGTTGATGATGCCCGAGCCCCGGAAGGTGACGACGACGCTCATGCGCGAGCCCGGCGATGACCGCGCCGGTCCCGAGCCCGAGCAGGGCGAACAGGATGATGTCGTTCACCGCGCTGCTCTCGTCGGGACCGGCACGTCAGAGGACGTCGGGCACTCGCTGATCAGTTGGGTGCGACCCATCCCTCCGGTGGGCCGACCCAGTCGCCGGCCTTCGTCATCGGCTTGCCGGTTCCGTTCCATTGGTAGAACTGCGTGTGGTCGTTGCAGACGCCCGGCGCCTCCGTGTACTTGCCGCACTTGATCACCGGGGACCCGAGGGCGAGCGGACCGTCGAACGCGTGCATCTGCTCGACGATCGCCGCCGGGCGTGATCTTGTCGGCGCCGGCCCCGTTCAGCCACTTCGCCAGCGTCAGAGCCTGGCCGAAGCCGACGTTCACCCACGGGTCGCCGATCAGCTTGTCCTGGCCCTGGTCCTTGAGGATCTTCTGGTACGGCGGGACGCCGGGATCGGTCGTGTCGAACGTCTGCGACGACGCGATGGCGTAGATCCACTTCGGGAAGTCGCCGAGGCCCTGGATCGTCGTCGGCGTCAGGCAGATCGGGCTCGCCAGCACCTTCTCGTCGGGGATGCTTGAGCTGCTGGATGGCCTTCTCGAACTTCACGCAGTCGTTCGGGTTGATGACCGGCATCACGACGTCGGCGTTCTGTGCGCCGGCGGCGAGCAGCGGCACGGTCAGGTCGGGCGCGTTGGCCGGGTAGGAGACGACCTTGATCGGGATCCCGGCCGCCTTGAAGGCCGAGGCCTGCCCGGCGGCGGGGATGTCGGTCCCGGCTCCTTCGGGATAGATCGAGCGCCGCCGACTTGGCCTTGAGCGAGTCACGGGCGAACGTGCGCGTACGGCGCCAGGATGTACTGCGCGCCGCCGTACAGGATCGCGGCGCTCTTCTGGACGGGGTCGACCGCGTTCGACCGACACGCCTTGCGACGACCGGCTTGTCGCCGAGCGCGGCGAACATCGACTCCGCGCCGACCGCGACCGGGCCCTCGATGACGGCGACGATGTCCTTGTCGTTCGCCATCTTCTGGCCGCACTGCTGGCCCTCTTCCTCGGTCGAGGCGATGTAGCACTTCGTCAGCTCGATCGGGTGGCCGCCGATCCCGCCGGCCTGCTCGTTGATGAACTTGATGCCGATCTCGACGCCGTCGTCATTCGTCGGGCCGACCTCGACCGGCCCGCCCTCCTGGCTGATGTAGCCGACCTTGATCGGCGGAAGGCTGGCGTCGGCGGCGCCCGAGCCGCCGACGTAGGCGGCATAGTCGGTGACGGTGCCCGACGCCGCCGCCGGCGCGCTCGTTCCCGGGGCCGGTGCGCTCGTTCCCGCCGCCGCGGTGGTTCGCGCCGCTGCCGCGGTGGTCCCCGCGGCTGCCGCGGTGGTGCCCGCGGCACCGCCATTCCCGCCACCACTGCTTCCGCAGCCGGCGGCGACCAGCACCGCCGCGGCGATCACCGCCGCCGGTCGCCCCCACAGCGGGCGAACGCCAGCTCCAGTGTTCCGACTCATCGGTACCCCCCTTGCTGTCATGTGACGCCGCACTGCGACGTGCTCCCATGACTCCCCGCCGTCGGACACTACAGCGCCGCGAAGGTCGGTCCTGCACGCCCGCCTAGCGCTGACACTTGACCTCCAGTGGTGGATCCGGGCCGGTTCTGCCGCAATCGGGGTTCCATCCACCCGAGCGCTGGGGGGCGTCATGCGACGGAGCACGGACAGGATCCTCACCACCCACGTCGGCGCCCTGCCGGCTCCTCATGACGTCTGGGCTCGGCTCGATGTCGGCGAGGAACGCCTTGCTGCCGCGGTGGCCGAGGTGTGCGACGCGCAACGCCGTGCCGGCATCGACTTCATCAACGAAGGCGAGCTCACCAAGGGTGGCCACTGGACGCAGTACCTCGCGTCGCGCCTCGGCGGCTACGAGCCGGCCGGGCATCCCGGTGCGCTCGGGGAGCTGCTGCTCTCGAGCACCGACTGGGTCGAGTTCCGAGACTTCTATCTCGCCGTGCTGCAAAACGGCACGCTGTTCGAGCAGTCGGGAGTGGCCCAGCACGTGCCGGAGGGCGCCGAGGAGACGACCCAGGCCGTCGAGGACTGGGTGTGCACATCGCCCGTCCACTATCGCGGCCAGGCAGCGCTCGAGCGTGAGATCAGCGTGATGAAGGCCGCGCTCGGCGACACACCCGTGTCGGACGCCTTCTTGACCACGACCGCGCCCCTCAGCGTGGAGCCCGGTCGCGACAAGGGGATCTACCAGACCGACGAGGAGCACATCTACGCCATCGCCGAGGCGATGCAAGTGGAGTACGAGGCGATCGCCGCCGCAGGGTTCCAAGTGCAAGTCGACGATGCCTGGCTCGGTGCGTTGTGGGACCGCATCGGCATCCAGATGGGACTCGATGGCTATCGCAAGTTCTGCCAGATGCGCTGCGAAGCACTGAACCATGCGCTGCGGAACATCCCCGAAGAGCAGATCCGGTACCACCTGTGCTGGGGCAGCTGGCATGGGCCGCACTCCGCCGACCTGCCGTTGCCCGACATCGTCGACATCATGCTGTCGGTGAAGGCGCAGACCTACTCGATCGAGGCTGCCAACGTCCGCCATGAGCACGAGGTGGAGCTCTGGAAGACGACCAAGCTGCCAGACGGCAAGATCCTCGCGCCCGGTGTCGTCACCCACTCAACGCCTCTGATCGAACACCCACAGCTCGTGGCGAACCGGATCCAACGGTTCGCCGACGCTGGTCGGTCGCGAGAACGTCATCGCTTCCACCGACTGTGGGCTGGGATTGCGGCTTCACCCGTCACTGGCGTGGGCCAAGCTCAACGTCCTCGCTGAGGGTGCCAGGTTGGCCAGCGCGGCGTTGTGGTGAGCGCCGCGCCCCGGGGAGGCTCTTCAAACGGCGCGGGATGCGTTTAGCGCTCGCCGTCGCGACGGGCTCCAGCACGCCGTTTGCCCTCCTGCATGGCGGCCAGGCGGGCGACGGGGATTTCGTGGCCCTCGGCGATCAGGTCGGCCGGAAGTTGCTGGGGGACAGGCAGAGCCTCGGCCCACGGATTCTGGGAGCCCAAGAGTTGGGGGGCGGTGATGATGGTGAAGTCGCCGGGCGCCACGTCGTCCAGCTCGTCCCAGGCGATCGGAAATGAGACCGGCACGCCAGGACGCGCACGCGGGCTGTAAGCCGCAACCACGGTGGCTCCGCCCGTGCGGGTGGAGTCGACGAACACCTTGCCCTCGCGGTCGGCTTTGAGGAAGGCCGTGGTAGCCGTGTGCGGGTCGAGCCGCTCGGCGCGCCTCGCGATCGCTCGCGTCGCCGCCGCGGCGTCGTCCATCGTCACCTGTGGGTTGATCGGCACGAAGATGTGCACCCCCTTTGCTCCGCTGGTCTTCACAGCCCCAGCAAGTCCCGCCTCGGCGAGCGCGTGGCGCACAAGATGAGCGGCGCTGACTGCCTTGGCGAACTCTGCCGGGCCCGGCGGGTCGAGGTCGAGTACCAGGTGGGTGGCGCGGTCGAGCCGGTCGATCCGGGCCAACGTGGGGTGGTATTCGACAGCACGCTGATTGGCGAACCAAAGCAGCGTCCGCCGGTCGTTGCAGAGCGCGTAGGCGACAGTGCGCTTCGACGCCTCCGCCCACAACGGAACTGTCGCTACCCACTCCGGCGTGTACTTGGGGACGTTCTTCTGCATGAACGGCGCTTGGCCGCGGGTCACCCGTATCACCGACAGGGGCCGGTCGCGCAGCTCGGGCAGGATCCGGTCGCGCACGATGTCCAGATACTCGACCAGATCACGCTTGGTGGCGCCGGCACCATCGAACAGCGGCTGATCGAGGTTGGTCAGCTCGACGCCGGCCCGAGCCTCGTCGCCTCGCGAACCGGTCATCAATGCAGGGTCAGCCGGACGATCAGGCGCTCCGGCTTGCGTCGGGCGACCTCGATGAACCCAAGGGGCTCGAACATCGACGGCGTACCCGTGTAGAGATCACTCGAACCGCGCTTGCCGCCCGGGGGCACCGGGATGGCGTCGATGGACCGAGCACCGAACGCGTCGGCCATCGCCACTGTGGCGCCGACCAGCCCGGTTGCGACCCCGCGGCGGCGCGCCGTGCGGTGGATGAACAGACATGACACCGCCCACGACGGGGCGTCGTCAACTGGCGCGAACGTCGGAGACGACTGGAGCCGCGGGTACTCATCTCGCGGAGCGATCGCACACCAGCCGACGGGCCGGTCACCGAGATAGCCAAGCACCCCCGGAGGCGGTGACTCCGCGAACCGCTCGGCCAACGCCGCCTTGCGCTGCGTCGCGTCGGCGATGCGCCACTCGGCGTTCGGGAGCCGCCAGAACATGCACCAACATCCGCCCGGCCCTCCCCGGTCCCCGATCACGTCCGCGAGGTCGGAAAGGCATTCGGCCGCCGCGGGCTCGCAGCGAAGCTCCTCGCCGTCCGGAAGCATCATCGTGATGCCGTTCCACCGGCTCATTCGCGCAGCATACGGCAGCAATCAGCGGCCGCCGGGCCCTACGAGGCAAGGACCGAGAAGACCTGCCACTTGTCTGGGGCAGGAGTTCCCGTTGGTGAGCGCGTAGCAGGGCCAGACGTCCCACCTGCCAGCGCGATCGAGGAAGACTCGACCGGTTGCACTGATCGTCTGCCCCGGCTCGACGGTCTCGCCCTCGTTCATGTCCTCGGTGTCCTTGTTCTCGTCATCCGCATTTCGGGCGCCGACGAAGGTGGAGTCCAGTTGTATCGGTTGTGCTCCCACATTCGTGAGCGAGTAGCTCACGGTGATCGTGTCGCCGACTCGGGGCGGATCGCCTCGGCTCACCGCGCTGAGTCCGGTGAGCTTTATCGCGTCACCGCTGGTCACTGGGGTCGGGTCGACCTCGATGCCACCTGTGGGCGATGCCGCCGCTCCCCCTCCGGCAGTGTTCGCATTCGATGAAGAGGACGGGCTCGAACGGGTCACGACGAGCGTGATCAGCACGATCAGCAGGATCAGCACGGCGCCAGCGCCGACGCCGATCAGGATTCGTGTCCGTGCGGACAAAGGAGGGCGTCGCGTCTCTGGCGTTGCTCCCGTCTCGTCCGCAGCGGGGCCTGCCACGGAAGGACCCGGCTGGCCATTGGAGGCTGCCACAGTCGTGGTCAACGGCGTCGCTGCCATGGCCGGCCTGGCGTCCTGAACCGCGCCGGCATGGCCGGTCTGCACCTCGGCAAGGGTCGAATCCAGCACCTTGAGGAGCCGGTTGGTGTCGAACTCGAACCGCCTCGGGCTGAGTTCCAGCGCTTGCCTGCGCACCAGTGTGACCAAGCTCTTCGGGAGCTCGTCGGCGGTGGGCATCGGGGCCCCGTCGACCAAGATCGGGATCACGCGCACGTTGCGGGTGAGCGCCGCCTCGATCTCCAAGCGCACGAAGTCGTCGGGGTCATCGAGACGGCGCTGGCCCTGCTCGTCCGTTATCGTCGACCAGCGGTCTCCGATGAGTGCGAGCAACACGTCGCAGGCTCCAACCGCTCGCGTGATGACCTCGACGAAGTCGTCGCCGAGCTGGATCGAGTCGATGTCCTTGAAGACCTGGCCGCCGCCGAACTGGTCGGTCAGGCGATCGTAGAGCCAGCCGGCTGGGTAGCCAGTTTCCTCCCGCCGGTAGGAGATGAAGATCCGACCGGCCGACGCCGAAGTCGATTCACTCATCGGCCTTACCCCCCGAGCCCGTGCCTCTGCCGCAGGCATCATAGGTCACGGCCCGCGCCGCATGGTGGTGGCCGCTCGTGGCCACCCGCGCAAGAGCTGCACTACGACGCTGGTCGTGAGCGACGCGACCGTCGAACCGCCGTCGCCTGCCCCATCCCGGGCGCCCCGGAAGGTCACGAGCACATCGCGGTGCCTCGGCGTTGGTGGCCGTGGATGTCCTCGCCGCAGGGCGGCTTTCGAGTCCAGCCACGGTCCGAGGCAGCGTTGAACTGTTCCCGCAGCGGGCATGATCGTGTGATAGGGCTAGACCGATCCGAGGAGTCGACCATGACCGAACCGATGAAGCAACGATGGGAAGAAGTGGGTCAGCGCTTCGAAGCACTCGGCCGAGTGGTGAAGGAGCGCTACCAGTCCACCGAGACCGCCTCTGCCACCGAGCAAGGCGATGCGAGCGAGGAGCGGGCGGCACTGCGGGAAGCGTTCGAGAAGATCGTCAAAACCGCGCAGGAGCTGGGTGAGCGGGCGACCTCGATCGTCCAGGACCCTGCGGTCAAGGAGCAGACCACACTCGTGGCGCGATCGTTGAACGAGGCGTTGACGGCCTCGGTCGACCAGATCGGCGATGAGGTGGGAAGGGTGCTGAAGCGAGCCAAGGGCGCCGGGTCATCGGTATCCCACGACGAACCGGAGCCTCCCAACCGCGGGACGACAGAAGGCTGAGCCACCGGCCGGAGGTCTCGAAGGCAGACTGCGGGATGCTCACGAAGAACCGGCTGGAAGCCTTCTCCGATGGCGTGTTCGCCATCGCCATCACGCTGCTGGTCATCGAGATCCGCCCGCCCACCCTCGCAGAGGGTGAGTCACTCGCTCATGGGCTCTGGGACCAGTGGCCGAGCTATCTCGGCTACCTGCTCAGCTTCCTGGTCCTCGGCGTGATGTGGCTCAACCACCATCGGATCTTCGAACCGGTGCGGCGGGTCGACGGCACCGTGCTCGTGCTCAACCTCAACCTGCTGCTGTGGGCAGTGCTCATCCCATTCCCGACCGCGGTCGTGGCCGACTTCCTGCGCGACGGCGGCGATGATGCAAAGACCGCGGTCGCTCTTTACGGAGGCGTCATTCTTCTCGCCGCCATCGCGTTCACTGCTCTGTTCGTCGGGATCACACGACCAAGCATCGTCGACGAGCTACCACCCCCCGACGTCGTGCACGCCGCACGGGTTCGGTTCGGCCTCGGGGTCGGCTTCTACGGATGCGCGTTCGCGCTCTCGTGGCTATCGCCGGCGGTCGCACTCGTCGTTCATGGCGCGATGGCCGCGTACTACCTCACCGAGCAGTCGTCGCGGCTCAACACTCACTAATGCCGCGTCAGGCACCGTTTGCCACGTTGGTGGCGTGACTCCGAGCCGGCGGTCCCGGATGCCTCGTGCCGTGGCTGTCGGCGCGTTCTGGGGCACGAACGTCGACCAAAGGAACACATCAACTCGTCGAGATTCCGAGGTCGTACTCCACTTCTAGCGGCGGATCGGACCGTGCACTCGATTCGAGGCTGTGAAGCCAAGCTGGTGAGATGCTGGTTGCTGCCGGCGCGCGAACGCGGCATCAGCGAGGGAGGAGCGGCCAAAGTGACCGAGAGCGAGCTATTCGAAAAGGGTCTCCAGGTGCGAACGCGAGGTTCTGGGCGCCGAGTATGTCGATGCCAATCTCGCCGACACCGACGAGTTCATGATGGCCTTCCAGCGCATCGTCACCGAGTGGGCTTGGGGATACGCGTGGAGCCGGCCCGGACTCGATCGCAAGACGCGAAGCATGTTGAACCTCGGAATACTTGCGGCGCTCGGCCGTCCGCAGGAGCTTGGGATCTGCGTGAAAGGGGCTCTCGCGAGCGGTGTGACAGTGGATGAGATAGGGGAGATCCTCATTCACGCCACCGTCTATTGCGGTACCCCAGCCGGTCGCCAAGCATTCCTGGCGGCGCACGAGGTGTTGAAGGCGGAAGGTGTCTTGAGCAGTTCCTCAGGGCATCACGACACCTGACGGTGTGGGACGTCGGCGGGTGCCTGAGGGAGGGCCCGGCGCGATTGAAGTGGATCCAAGCATTCGCTGCTTCGACGAGGGGTCAGCGACTAGCGCTGCCCGCGGAGGACCAAGTCTGAAATCTGATCCTGATGCCTGACATCAGCGCCACCGACGCCGCCCGCAAGTTCGCCGACCTTCTCGACGCCGTCGAGCACCGAGGTGAGCATTACACCATCGTCCGGCGAGGCAACGCCATCGCTGACCTCGACCCCACTTCCCGTGGGCGGGGCGCCGACGCCAAGGTGTTGCTGCGTCAGCACACGCCCGATGCCGGCTGGAGCCGTGATCTCGACGACGTCCGCCGGCTGCTCGAGATCCAGGAACGGCAGTGACCCGGCTGCTGTTCGACACAACGTTCCTCATCGACTCGGAGCGCGCCGTCGCCGAACTTGACCAACTGATCGACGATGACGACGAGGTCGCCGTCGCGGCGGTCACCGTCGCGGACCTGCGTGTCGGAGCCCTGCTCGCTGACAAGAGACGCCAACCGGCGCGTACCGCCTATGTGAATGACATCGTGGCGATCATCCCGATCGTCGATTACGACCTCGAGACCGCTGAAGCACACGCACGCCTCCTCGTCGCAATCCGCCAGCAGGGGCGACCACGCGGCGCCCACGACCTGATCATCGCCGCCACGGCACTGGCCTCTGGCCGCACCGTCATCACCGCCGATGCAACCGCGTTCGCCAACCTCCCAGGCGTCATCGTTCGGCGGCACTAACACCCGCGAACGGCGCGCGCAAAGCGGGCGTTATGGGGCACCTTGGAGCGACGCTCCGGTGCAAGCCAGCGCGGGCCGCCGGCTCCGCCGCTTCGAGCATCGGTTGTTCGTCGCCTGAGACGCGGCCCCAGTTTGGATCGTCGAAGTGAAGTGACGGTGCGCTTCCGCCTGGGGGGTCAGCTCTGGAGGCGGTAGCGGAGGTATACGACACCGTTGCCGAACCGGTGTTCCTCCAGCAGCTCCAACTGGGCGCGGGCCTCGCTGGGGAATGCGGGCTTGCCTTGACCGACGAGCACCGGACAAATGAAGAGGTGGCACTCATCGACCAGCCCGGCGTTGAACGCGTGTGCTGCGAGGGTCGGCCCGCCGACGGTGAAGTCGCTGGCGGCGGACGTTTCATGTCGCGGACCGAATCGGGGTCGAAGCGGCGCTCGAGCCGCGTGTTGGCGATCGAGACTGCTGCAGCGTCGTGGAGTAGACGATCTTGTCGGCCGTTTGCCAGACGTTCGCGAAGTCGCCCATGAGCTCCGATTGGGCGGCCAGGGTGGGGTCGGCCTCCCAAACGGCCATCGTCTCGTACAAGCGCCGTCCATAGAGGTAGGCACCGACGGGGCGCACAAGTTCAGTGATGAAGGTGAAGACCTCGGCGGTGGGCGCGGTCCATTCGAACCTGCCGTGCGCGTCCTCGATGTAGCCGTCAAGGGACACATTCGCCACGTAGATCAGCTTGACCATGCCACTCCTCAGGCGCCCGCGAGACCGCGCCTGGGAGCAAACGTAAATGAGACGCCTCGGGCCGCCGTGCCGAGCGGCGCCGCCTTCGGGATCCGGGTTCGTCGTGGCGCCGGGCTCGTTCGCCAGTTGCACGCGGACACGGTGCGAGTCGTCGAGGTGGAGCGGCCCCACCGTCAGCGCCGACGCCGGGCGAGGCAACTCCGATCACAGATTTCATCACCGCGGCGCGTCGATCTCACGTCGATGCTGCGACGAGCTCGCCGAGGCGTTGACTGACCGGCCAGGCGCCTCGGCGCTTGTTGGACAACACGGTGTAGGCGAACCGTTGACCGGGATCGCGGACCGAGACGAACCCGACGCCAGCGTCGAACCCGTGGACCGACACCGCGCCGGTCGAGTCGTAGAGCCACAAGCCGAGCCCGTAGCGCATCGATTCCTCCGGCACCTCACCGCGCGGCTGAACCATGACCGCGACGGTCTCGGTGGACACGATCCGTCCGGCGAACAACGCATCCCACAGGGCGTGGACGTCGGCCGCGGTGGTGTAGATGCCGCCGTCTCCATTGCCCCGCACCGGGAGATGGAACACGTTAGTGCGCAACCCCTCGTCTTCGAGGTAGCCCAGTGCGGCACGGCCGGGTAGCTCGTCGGAGCGCAGAAACGACGTGTCGGTCATGCCAGCTGGCACACACACCCGCCGATCGACGAGATCATGGAATGACACCCCCGATGCCCGCTCGGCGAGCAACGCGAGTACCACATAGCCGCCGTTGCAGTAGGTGAACCGCTCGCCGGGTTCGTACTTCATCGGGTGACCGTCCAACACACGTAGGAACTGTTCGGTGGTCGCCAGCTCGTGGACCGGTACGGTCATGACGTAATCGTTCCCGTCGGCCACCTCGTCCTCGTCGAGGTAGTCACCGATGCCCGAGCGGTGGGCCAGGAGATGCTCGACGGTGACGCGGTCATCGATCAGCGGAAGGTCGTCGCCGAGCACCGTTCGCGCCGTCGTGTCGAGGGAGAGCTTACCGCTTTCAACGAGGCTCATCACTGTCAGGGCCGTGAGACCTTTCGAGCCGCTGGCGATCGCGAACTGCGTGTCGACGGTTGTGGGAATTCCCAGACCGCGATGTGCCAGACCGTACGCCCGTTGCACCGCGACGCGGCCATCAAGGTCGATCCGCACGACGCCCGACAGGCCCTCGTCGGCGACGATGCGATCGATCAGATCGGCGAGGCCGGGGCGGTCATGACCGGCGAGTCCCACGCCTCCTAGGCTCGCACACCTGGCCGCGCACCGGACGAGGCCACCACGATGACCGGCCCCGCCTCGTCGGCGCGGTTCGTTCGACGCTGAGGCGCAGGGTCCGTCTACGAAGCTCCTCCGCTCGCCCGGCGCGAGAAGATGACGGTCTGCCTGTCGGGTTCGAAGCCGACGCTGAGGTAGAGACCCCTCGATGCCGGGTTGTCCAGTTCGTAGCAGATCTTGATGCGCTCTGCGCCGGCCTCGGCGAGCAGGTCGATGCCGGTGGTGAGGATGTGGCGCGCAAGTCCTCGTCGCTGGTGATCGTCCTCGGTGCGCATGGGTTCGACGAGACCCGTGGCGGTCTCCGGGTCGTACCAGAACAACGCATACGCTGCGACGCTGTCGCGACTGTCGTGTACCACCAGGTCGAGGTCGGGGCGGTACAGCGAAGTTTGACGAAGACGCGCCTCGACGTCCGGGTGGTTCCGTTTGATCATGTGATGCGGACGCTGCATCGTGTCGAGGCGATTCGACAACCGATAGTCCTCGTACAGCGGGCTGATCTCTGGTCGAGCGTCTGCGGCCAGCCACGTTTCGACCAGCCCGCCTTCCTCGGTCGCGAAGCCATGGCCGGCCAACAACTCACGCAGGATGTCATCGGCACGGTCGACCTCGAGGCCGACGGCTTTGAACCCGGACTCACTGGCGTGAGCGAGCCCGCGGTCGATGACGTGGGCAACCCAATCGGGAGTTGCGTCGGGCATGACGATTGGGTCGAGTGCTAACCGGTCGCCCCAGTTTGTTGCGATCACCGCGGCTTCCGGGCGACCGAGGTGATCGAACCAGAAGAGCTGACGGCGGTTGTCGGTTGAGCGCGGCGTCCGCCACCACCACTGCAGATCGGCGGCTTCGTACAACCCTGCAGTGGGGTGAGCAGTGCGGATTCGCTGCAGGAGCGTCGTCACAGCTTCCAAGTAGTGGAAGCCGACCCGATGCTCCTCTCGGAGTGGGCGGATTTCCCAAACCTACGGCGTCGACGTGGCCCGAACACACTTGGTGATTGGGGTCGACCTGTCTCCGATGTTCCGGTTGGCCGACAGAGCAGACGTTGCCTGACGCGGCACTAGCTCGAGCGAACGGGCCCCTTCGTTCGAGACTCTGCCCGAGTCGGCTACAAAGCACCCGGTGTGGTGGGCGAACGAGTCCGAGGGCAGTCGCCACGTCCAGGCCCGAGCATGGCTGAACGCGGGCCGAGAGGTCGAGCGCGTTGATCAGGCCGCTCGCAGAGTGTGTTCTCCGCTCCGACTTGGCGTCGCGGTGCTTGAGTCTCAAGGCCACACCGTGGCGCCCCGCGTAGGGGCCAGTCCACAGCGGGCCCGTAGGCGGGCCGTAAGGCCCCCGTGAGTGCGCCGTGTCAGGGTGTCCCGGGCCGGAGTGGTAGGACCTCATCATCCGGCCGAGCGGGTAGTCGTCGATGACGTTGAAGGGGGCGATCCTCATGGAGGATGCCGATTTGTCCCGTCGCACCCTGTTGAAGGGTGGCAGCGCCATGCTGGCGGGACTGTCCGTCTTGCAGGTCGCCGGGCCGGCACACGCGTTTGCGGCGCAGGTCGGTGCGGCCGACGACGTCGTGCCGGCCGACGGAGCGAACATCGGACCGTCCGGAACGGTGCTCCCCTGGTTGGACCAGCCGGCGGACATCCCGCCGCCGGCGCAGAGCATCGTCGGCAACCTGCTGAAGTGGGAGGCGCTCGACTCGTTCCAAACGCCGAGCGACAACTTCTTCACGGTCAAGCACTACGAGCTGCCGACGATCGCCGCCGCCCAGTACCGCCTGGGTATCGACGGCCTCGTCGACCACCCGATGTCGCTGTCGCTCACCGATCTCAAGCACCGGGCCCGTCGCGCGGTGGACTTCACGCTGGAGTGCTCAGGCAACACTGGCCTGCCGTTCGTCATCGGCGCCGTCGGCAACGCCCGTTGGGCAGGTGCGCCTCTGGCGCCGCTGCTGAGGGAGGCCGGCATCAAGAAGAGCGGTTCGGAGGTCGTGTTCTGGGGTACGGACAGCGGGACCGTGACCATCCGCGACGACTCCGGCATCACCGGCGGGGGCACCACGGGCACGGTCGTCGACGACGGCAGCGGTGGCCTCGACCTGACGATCACCGAGCAGTTCGCCCGCAGCATGTCGGTTGCTGACGCGATGAACGAGGAGAACCTCCTCTGCTACGAGATGAACGGCGGTGCACTTCCGCCCGAGCACGGCTTCCCTGTGCGGCTGATCGCCCCCGGCTGGTACGGCGTGGCGAACGTCAAATGGCTCAGTCGCATCGAGGTCCGCGATCAGCGGTACACGGGCCGATTCATGGCGCGGGACTACGTCAGCATTCGCGAGCAGGTCCTCCCCAACGGCCACATCAACTGGACCTTCTCGAACGTGGGCCACGTTCGGCTGAAGTCGGCGCCGGCCAAGGTCGTGCGGCACGACGGCACGCACACGGTGGTCGGTGTCGCCTGGGGCGCCCCGATCGCAGCGGTGCAGGTCCGGATCGATGACGGGCCGTGGAAGCCCGCCGAGCTGATCGGTCCGAAGCCATCCAGCCGCGGCCTCACATGGAGGTTCTGGAAGTACGAGTGGGGCACCCCTGCCGCCGGCGAGCACATGGTGACGTCGCGAGCGCTCGACACCGCCGGCAACCTTCAGCCGGCGCCTGACGATCCCTTCCTCGTCGCCAAGCACACCTACTGGGAGAGCAACGGCCAGATTACGCGCCGGGTCATGATCGGGTGACGCCCGATCGGGGCGGCGGATCAGGTGCAGAGCCAGGACTTTCGGCTCTGCACATCCGTCACGTTCCCGCCCCGAGGGAACCCACTCGTGGGGGTTCGTCGGCACCTGCGCGGGCGGCTCCGTAGGATCGAGGGTCGTGGACGTCGCCGTCCGTGTGCTCGGACCGCTCGAGGTGGTGATCAACGGTGTCGACGTCACGCCCCCGGCGCCGAAGGAGCGGGCGCTGCTGGCGCTGCTGGTGATCAGACGCGGTCGCGTCGTCGGGGCCGACCGGCTGATGGAGGAGCTGTGGCCGACGCTTGCCGCCGACCGTGCCCGCCGCGTGCTCCAGGTACGGGTGGCTGCAGTGCGGAAGCTGCTCGGCACCGCCCACGCTGCGCAGTTGCTGAAGCTCGTCTCGCCCGGCTACCTGCTCGCCATCGCTGACGACGACGTCGACGAGCACCGGTTCTTCGAGCTGGTCGAGCAGGCGCGAGGCCGCGCTGCGGTCGGCGACCCGGCCGGGGCGTCGGCCATGCTGCGCGTCGCGCTCGGCCTGTGGCGGGGCGAGCCCCTGGCCGATGTCCAGACGTGTGTGCGCCTGGAGGCCGAGGCCGCCCGGCTGGATGAAGCGCGCTCGGGCGCGATTGAGGATCGCATCGACGCCGACCTGGCGTGCGGCCGCCACCAGGCCGTGGCCTGCGAGCTCGTCGCGATGGTGGTCACAGATCCCCTGCGGGAGCGGTTGTGGGGTCAGCGGATCCTGGCGCTGTACCGCTGCGGTCGGCAGGAGGAGGCCCTGCGGGCCTGCGCCCTGGTCCGCCATCGGTTGTTCGAGGAGCTGGGCGTCGAGCCAGGATCTGCTCTCTGCGTCCTCGAGGCAGCCGTGCTGGAGCATCGCTCCGAGCTCGAGTGGTCAGCAGTGCCGGGCGCAGCATCGTCGGTGAGGCGGCCTCCACCTTCGGGTCTTACATCGAGCGGTGCTCGATCGGACCACCGCGCTCGCCTTTCGCGCCGTGCGGTGCCGTCGATCCCGGAGATCCACTACGCGAGGACCGAAGACGGGGTGAACCTCGCGTACCAGGTGGTGGGCGACGGATCGTTCGACCTCATCGTCGTACCCGGCTACGTCTCGCACCTGGACACCTGGTGGGAGGCGTGCTCGGGACGGTTTGTCCGCCGCTTGGCCTCGTTCTCGCGAGTGATCCTTTTCGACAAGCGAGGGATGGGCCTGTCGGACCGGCCGCCCGAGGTCGACGTCGAGCAGTGGGTGGAGGACACGAGGGTCGTGCTCGACGCCGTCGGATCGGATCAGGCCGCCATGCTCGGGGTCACCGCCGGCGGGCTCATCGCGATCCTCTTCGCGGCCACCTATCCGGCCCGCGTCCGGGCGCTCGTGCTGTACGGGGCCTTCGCTCGACAGCTCCGGGACGAGGACCACTACCCGATCGGGCTCCGGCCCGAAGACGTCGACGCGCACGTCGCGTACACCGAACCCAGATGGGGTTCCGGGGTCGGTCTCCGGCTCTACTGCCCGAGCGCCAGCGACGACCCGGCCGCCCGCGAGCAGCTCGGCCGGTTTCAGCGGGCCTCAGCCAGCCCCGGTGCTGCAACCGCGTACCTCCGAACCCTGGCCCAGATCGACGTGCGCCACGCCCTACCCATGGTCGAGGCGCCTACCCTCGTCCTGCACGCCCGCCGGGATCGGGTGATCTCGATCGAGTTGGCGCGCTACATGGCCGAGCGAATACCAAACGCCACGCTGGTCGAGCTCGACAGCGCCGATCACCTGATCTGGTTCTCTGACGCGCTCGAGGTGATGACCGACGAGATCCAGGACTTCCTGATCGGCGCGGTGCCGGACCGGGAGATCCCCCGCGTGCTCACCACCGTCGTCTTCATCGACGGACTCCATCCCGGTCCACGACCACTCGCGCACGCCGGCGCCGACGCCAAGGCGAGGCAGCTCATCGAGCGGTTCCGCGGCTGTACCGTCCGACACGACGGTGGCGGCATCCTGGCCACGTTCGACGGTCCGGCCCGTGCCATCCGGTGCGCGTCCGAGGTCGTGGCGCACCTCCGACCCACGGGAGTCGACGCTCGGGCCGGGGTGCACAGCGGCGAGTGCGATGCCACCAGCGAGGACATCGGTGGCGTCGCGGTCGACATCGCTCGCGGCGTCGCTGACGTCGCTCGTCCGGGCGAGGTGCTCGTCTCGCAAACAGTGCGAGACCTCGTCCTCGGGTCGGCGATCGCCTTCCGCCGCCCCTCTGTGCACCAGCTCCGAGGCGTTCCCAGAACGTGGCGCCTGTACGCCGTGACAGGAACCTGAGCCGCAGCCACCGGTCGCGGCGTCGCTGACGGCAAGCCCCCCGTCGACGCACAGCCCCCCGGGTAGATGTGCCAGGAAGCCCCGACGTCCTGCTCAACCCGCCCACATCGGCGCGACCGCTCGCAGGCCGCTGGGTGGCGTGCCCGGGTTAGCGCGCACCGGCGACCGACAGGCCGCCCAGCCCGCTCACGGGAGGATCACCCCGCGACAGCGGGCGAGATACTCGTTCCAAGCGTCGTCACTCCAGTTCGCCAGGAACCGGTCGGCGGCGTCCCAGCCGTTGTTGTAGAGGTGCTGCTTTTGGGTGTCGCTCAGGTTGAACTCGACGACACCCACCCCCGAGGTGTCGACCTCGATGGTGCGCCGGGCGACGCACGGCTGCGACAGGTAGGTCTGGTCCCGGCCAACGACGAGTGTGGCGACGAGCGCTTCGAGTTGCTGCACGCCCGGTATGGGCACCCGACCGGCCAGGGGGAACACCGACGGCGTGCCCTCGGGCAGCCGGGGAAGGATCTTCAAACCGAACGTGGGCCACCGCGGTGGCGCCTCGTCGATCCGGTCGAACACCGTGATCGGGTAGTTCGACAGCACCCCGCCATCCACGAGGATGTGGCGCTTGCCCGCCTGGTCCGTCAGGTACTTGGGTTCGAAGTAGAACGGGATGGCCACCGACGCCGCCACCGCGTCGGCGACCGCCTGGGTCGTCGGCTCCAGGCCCAGCCGCGGATAGTCCCACGGCAGGTACAGGAGCTCACCGGTCGTCAAGTCGGTGGCGGTGACAACCAGCCGTGATCGCCGCTCGGGAGGCAATGCCGACCGTTCGTCGGTCTGCATCAGGTCACCAAAGGTCCGCACCCCCCGCTCAGCCAGCAACCGGGCGATCTCGTCACGGACAAACCCGGTCTCGTACACACCCCGTTCCCACACGATGGACAACCACGGGCCGACGAACGGCACCCGGTCAAGCAAGTCGGGGTGGGGCACCTTGCGAAACGGAAACGCGAACATCAGGTCGCGCAGCTCGTCGCCGTGGTAGCCGGCCGCTACGAGCGCCGCCACCAATCCACCGGCCGACGAGCCCGCCACTCGCTGCACCTCGACATCGCGCTCGAGCCTGCACACCGCTCCCACCAAGCCGATGCCCTTCGCACCACCACCCTCGAGTACCAGATCCGCCTCGAACGCAGTCACGGCCACGAACCTCCACTCCCGAGTGAGCCCATCGTGACCCAGGGCCTGCCGCCGGCGCCAGCGGGACATCCTCTGGCGCGATTCTGACCGCCATCGCGGCCGCGATCGTCGGCGCCAGCGTGGTGATCCTGGGGAGATGGCGCACGACCGCCTGAGCGCTACCCGCTTCCCGTCTAGAGATAGCCTAGGTGAGCGAAGGCGGAGGCTCGAAGGTCACCTCGACCATCGGTGATGTTGCCACTAGATCATCGAGGGTCGACTGGGTTCGATACCAACGAGCACTCAGGTGTTTCAAGACCCGTCGGCGAGTGACAGCGTCCGCCACCAGCTGCGCTCGAGCGCGCAGGTCGAGATGAGCGCGACGCTTGAGGTGCACGACCAGGCTCGGCTGATCGATGAGGTTCGCCAGCCAGTCTCGCCGGCCCGGTGTCCCCGTGATGAAGAACCGTCCGTCAACGTCGAGCATCCAGATCTCGATTCGACGCGGTTGGCCTGATCGCCGACCGGTGGTGGTGATGTCGATAGCCGGGTCATCCCTGAGCTCGTCTCGGACAACCTCCATCGCCAGACGTTAGGGCTGGCGCCGGGCTGCCTGGAGCGTCTCCGTGGATGATGCGCGCACCGAACGCGGTGGCCCAGGCCTGGCGAGACGGCCCACGCCAAGCCCGTTTGGCCCGTGCTCTCCAGGGAGTCGACGTGCATCCGCTCGACCGGGCGCTTGGACGCAGTGCCGGCGAGCTGCTCGGCAAGACCGGCTCCTCCGACGTCATCGACGCGGCCGTGGTCCTGCTCGCGACCGACGGCGACGAGATCGTCACGTTGGACCACCACGACTTCGAGAACCTCGTCGTCGCAGGTGGCCGACCCGTCGAGCTCATCCGTCCCTGATCGCCGACTCGAGGATGCACCGAACAAGCCGCCGAACACGCCGATACCGAAGCGTGTGCGTCGTCAGCTGACGACCTCGGAGATCTGCATCACCGGGGCGATGTTGGTGTAGTTGGCGACGTCTTCCATCACATCCGGCATCTTCGGGTCGGCCAATGCTGCCTGCAACGCATCCATCGACTCGAAGTAGAAGTGGACGCCGGCGGCGTTCGGGCCGTCGATCCCCTTGTCGATCTCGGTCTTGGTAGGGCGGAAGGTGCTGTTGCACAGCGGCATGTGCGACGCCGCGTAGTACTTGTGGTCGAAGGTGGTGCCTTCGCCCTTCGGGTAGGTCACGGTGAGCTTGATCATGAGAGCGCACGATACGGGCTGGCGCACCGGTGATCGGCTCACGAGGTTGGCGAATCGGTGATCGCCTCGGCGGCCACGCCCGACGGAGGAGCGTCGGTTTCTGGCTCCGGGCCATCGGAGCCGGCTTCGACAGCAGCGGAGTGGTGCGGCACGGTCACTCGGGGCGCTCCCTCTAGATGCGGACATCGTCGCCCACAAGAAGCGTAGGTCCGACATGGAGGTTCCATGAGGCGGGGCAGGTTCGACCAGGCGCAGTTCGCGGCACCGGCCGTTGTGGCGCGCTACAGCGGCCGGACCCGGCCTCGGGACCGATGAGTCTCGCGGGGACCGCCCGTCTAGCTGGGTGGGACGAAGTGGCGCGACTCGGGACTATGCGAACGCGGAGAAGGAGGAGCGATGCCGCCGATGACGACAAGCACGCTGAAGGTACCGGGGGCCACGCTGTACTACGAGGTGAGGGGGTCCGGTCCGGTCCTCCTGTGCATCCCGGGTGGACCGACCGACGCCGGCATGTTCTCCGATCTCAGCGGACGGCTGGCCGACCGGTACATGGTCGTCTGCTACGACCCGAGAGGCCACTCGCGCAGCCCGCTCGACGGTGCCCCCGAGGACATTCCCATTGCCCTTCACGCCAAGGATGCGGCGGCGCTGCTCGCCACCGTCACTGACGAACCGGCGTTCGTGTATGGCAACAGCGGCGGCGCCACGATCGGGCTCGACCTTCTCACCCGACACCCCGAGGTCGTCCGCAGACTTGTCGCGCACGAGGCGCCGCTGATGGAGCTGTTGCCCGATGCCGCCCACTTCCGGACGGTGTTCGACGACATCGACCAGACCTATCGCACCGAGGGCGTCTATGCCGCCATGGGGAAGTTCGGCGTCGCCGTCGAGGAAGGCGGACCGAAGTACAGCGAGGAGATGCAGGCTGACCCCGAGAACATGGGCTCGCCGGAGATGATGCAGCGGGTGATAGGCAACGTCGAGCTCTTCGTCGCCCACGAGATCCGGCCCATCGTCGGATACGCTCCGGATGTCGCCGCGCTCAAACGTCTCTCGGCAAAGCTCGTCAGTGCGGCCGGTGAGACCTCCGGTGAGCAGGCCGCCTGCCGGGCTGCGCACGCCCTGGCCGAGTGCGTCGGGATCGAAATCTCCCGTCTCCCAGGAGCCCACGGGGGCTGGGGTTCGGATCCGCAGGATTTCGCCGACAAACTGGACGAGCTGCTCCGAGCCGGATGAGCGACCGTCCACGGACAATCGCCTCAGGCGGCCTCTCGGCAACGAGTCCGAGCGGCGGCGCAACGTCGCCTTGGTGTCCGCAGCGACCCCGAGAACGCCGGCCGTCCTGCCGCGTTGATCCTCCGATGAGACAACTCGCGGATCGGCTCAGCGTGCCGAGAGGATCGTTCGACGCTCCTCTTCCGAGAGCGGCTTGACCGCTTCGCGCAGCGTGACGCCGGATGCTCGCGGGCCCGAGGGAGAAGCCAGTCGTAGACCATCCTCGGGCGCTTCCGTGCGGTGTCGCGCAGCACCCAACCGATCGCCTTACGAATGAAGAACTCCTTCTCGTCGAGCATCGCGTCGGCGTACCTGGAGAACCGCTCGAAGTCGCCTTCTCCCCGACGCAGGGCAATGAGCAGCGCCAGCAGCGCGGAACGCCGGATCCAGAAGTCCTGGTCGACCGCCCAGCGATCCAGCACGGCGGCTGCCTTCGGCTCTCGCTCGACCAGTGGGCCCACGACCGAGGCTGCCAGCCCGTCCACGAGCGCCCAGGTCCGCGCTTCGCGCAGAAGGCGCTCCAGCCATGCCATGTCGGTCGGCAGAAGGAGGGACGAGTAAAGGTCGAGCAGCTCGACCGCCACCATGCGACGTTCGTGGACGGGCGTGTCCCACAGGGCCGCGACCAGCGCGACGAGCTCGCCATGACTGAGGTCGGGGTGGCGCTTGCAGACGCCTCTCGCGACCGTGCGGATAGCTGGTACGGGCAGGCCATAGTGCTCGAGGTCGCTCTTCAGGTACGACTTCTCGTGCTCCGCCCGCTCGGGCATGGCTCTCGATCGCAGCTCCTCGCCGATCTCCGAGGCGAGCACGCGGTGATCCATCCGCAACACCATCCCAGATCCCGGGCGCACCTGACGACAGCGCGAACACGCGAGTCGGCACGGGGTTGTGGTCCGGCCGTATGGGCGACGTTGAGAGAAACGCCCAGATCTCATCCGCCGTCGCCGACCTCGGTCCATCCCATCCGTGCCGTCCGCTCGAGGCGTATCGAGGGCCTGCTCAGGGTGGTGACGGTTCAGATGGGCAGGACGAGGCCGGCATCGCGCTCGATTTGGGCGATCTCGGCGCGGGCGGCGTCGAGCGCGTCGAGGTACTCGGTGATTCGGCGCACCGCTTCGATTGTCGGCGCCGCGTCGCCCGACCGTGAGGAAGTGATGGCTAAGCGGTGAGCGATCCGTTCGATCATGTCCACCTGGGTGGCGATCCGTTGGCGGACTGCTCGGCTTGAGTCGCCGCGCAAGTGGACGACGATCATCAGGTCATGGTCGAGCGCCACGGCGCGGGTCTCGATGTCGGCCGCGAGAGCCGCCACCGGCTCCTTCTCCCTCCTTCGCCGGCGTCGGGTCGACGGCACAGCGTGGCGCACGACGATGACGGCGGTGGCCAGCCGACGGTGCAGCCGGGCGCATGGCTCGGGTGAGACCAGCCACCGCAGCGGCGGCCGGGTTGGGTGAGCGACGCTGACTTCGTTGCGGCGGCGGAGCCATCGCCATGCGCTCCAGGCCGTCACACAGACCGCCAGCGCGATCATGCCGAGCATCACGAAGGCGAAGAGCAGCAACTTGCCCACGAACCGAGGCTACCTGGACGGTTCGTGTCAGGTCGTCCGACCGGTCACGCGGTGGTCCGGGTGGGGTCCGGAAGCCGGTACACATCGTCGGTGACTTCATCTGCAAGGGGTTCGATGAGTCCAAGCGGTGGACGGCCGAGCAGTACCCGATGAGGTGATTGCACCCTGATCGCTGAGGGAGACTGCCGTCGTGGGCGATCAGGAACAATGGCAGGTCGACGGCAGCGCGCCGGAGGTGTATCAGCGTTATCTCGTCCCTTCTGTGACGTCCATGTGGGCGCGCGACCTCGTCGACCGATCAGCACTTCGGGTCGGTGAAAGGGTCCTGGACGTCGCCTGTGGCACGGGAGTCGTGGCGCGGGTCTCAGCCGGGCGAGTCGGCGCCACCGGCCGTGTTGCCGCACTTGACATCAATCCCGGAATGTTGGCGGTCGCCCGGTCGCTTCCTGTTCGCGCAGGGCGCCCCGGTCGAGTGGCGCGAGGGCAGTGTGCTTGGGTTGCCATTCGAGGATGCGACTTTCGATGTTGTGTTCTGCCAGTTGGGCTTGCAGTTCTTCCCGAATCGGCCTGCTGCGCTGCGCGAGATGGGGCGGGTACTCGTGCCCGATGGGCGACTGGCCCTCAATGTGTTCGGTCCGATCGAGCACAACCCCGCCACCCACGCCCTCGCGGCTGCGCTAGATCGCAACGTCCACGCCGGTGCATCCATCGCCAAACGCACGGAGCACGCGCTCGGCGCTTCGGAGGAGTTGCACGGATTGGTGAGCGACACCGGGTTTCGAGACGTCCAGGTCCACACCGAACAGAAGACAGTGCATTTCCCGTCGGTCGCCGACTATGTCCGGATCCAACTCGCCGCTACTCCGCTAGCACGCGTCGTCGCCGACTACGACGACACTCGCCTCGCGGCGGTGACCACCGCCCTCGTCACGGACCTTGACGAGGCGCTGTCGATCTATGTGGGCAGCGCCGGGTTGAGCTTCCCGCAAGAAGTCCACTCTCTCGTCGCTCGCAAGTAGCGCAGCCGTTCGACATCGAACGCGGGCGGGTTCCTCGTCGGGCCGACAACGCGGCGTTTGGGTGCCACGTACTGCAGGCTTCCCGACAAGCGTCAAAGGGCGCATCGTGCTGGGTATCGGCACTGCGAGGTTCGGCGACCACGGTTCACCTCAGCCGCTCCGGTTCACCTCAGTCGCTCCAGTGCCTCCTTCCATGAGGGGCGTCCATCCGCGCCCGAGGCGGTCCAACGCACGAACTTGGTCTCGCCCATCTCCGGCGCCAGAGCGACGACTAGCCTGTCGTGCGGGTGGGCCTGCGCGAAGTCGTTGAGCGCGGCTTCATCGCGCCAGACGGACAACGTCGCGTAGTGCTTGCGGAACGGTTCGGCGAGCATCGAGAATCCCAGCACCCCGTCGGTGTTGAGCAGTTGTCGTCGTACGGCGCGTGAGCCTCGGAACAGCTTCCACGTCGACCTGATGCTCTTGGGCGGGATGCTCGACGCAAGCACGAGGTACTCGGCATCGGGATCGAGGGCGCTCATCGTCTTCCAGGGCGACTTCATGGAGGCCAGTCTCACAGAGCGCGGCGGTCCACGGTGAGCCAACCAGGGTGTCCCTGAACACACCGATCGGCACCAGCGCGGCAGCGCCTCGATCGAGTCGAGGGCACTAGGTGTCGCCGCCTTCGGCTGGGTCGCTCGTCGCCCGCCACCGGGCGAAGAGCGACGCAACGACCTCTCGGCGACGCGAACACGCTCGGTGGTCGCGGACCGTGGCGACCGATCCGACCACTGCCCGTAGTGGCCGATATGCCGGTGATCCGTGGGGTCGTTCATGGTCGTGCAGGGCAGTCGCTGGTGGCGGTGGCGCGCCGGTCTCATCGACCCTTGGAACCGACGCCGGGGTGCCCGACGCGGCGAGCGTGGCAGCGGGACTGGCGGGTGCGCGAACATCCGTCGAGATGCTGAACGTGGCGTGGATGGGGTAGGGGACCGATGACGACGATCGAGCTCACGGGCGAAGACGAATCGAGGGTCGAGGAATTCGCGGGGAACCTCTTCACGGCCTGCCTTGGGGGCGATGGAGCTCGCCAACGTCGAGCTTGGTGTCCGCCTCGGCCTCTACGAGACGCTGGCGGGAGCCGGGGCGATGTCGGCCGGGGAGGTGGCCACTGGGGCGGGCATCGCCGAGTGGTACGCGCGGGAGTGGCTCGAGCAGCAGACCGTCGCTGGCGTGTTGGAGGTCGACGACGTGGCCAAGCCCGCCGGCCAGCGCCGGTTCAGCCTGCCGAACGCGCACGCCCACGTCCTCATCGACGACGACAGCGAGGTGTGCATGAAGCCGTGCGCCTCGGTCACCTCGTGGCTCGCCAAGGCGATCGACATCATGGTCGAAGAGTTCCGCAGCGGCACCGGAGCTGCCTTTGGCCTGTTCGATCTGCACGACATCCAGGCCGCGTTTACCCGTCCGGTGTTCGCCAACCACCTCACACAGTCGTGGCTCCCGGCGTTGAGCGACGTCCAGGCGAAGTTGACCGCAGGCGAGCGTGTGCGCATCGCCGAGGTCGGCTGTGGCGAGGGCCTGGCGGCGATCACCATCGCCCGCGCTTATCTGAAGGCCGAGATCGACGGCTTCGACCTCGACCAGGCGTCGATCGCCGTGGCCCGCGAGCAGGCTGCCGCCGCCGGTGTTGGTGAGCGGGCCCGGTTCGAGGTGCGCGACGCCGCCGATCCGGCCATCGTGGGTGACTACGACCTGGTGATGGCGATTGAGATGCTGCACGACGTACCTGACCCGGTCGGGATTCTGCAGACGATGAGGCGGCTGGCCGGTGAGCACGGCACGGTCCTCGTCGTCGACGAGCGGGCCGAGGAGACGTTCCGCGTGCCGGCGAGCGAGATGGAGCGGTTCTTCTACACGTTCAGCACGCTCCACTGCCTTGCCGTGAGCATGCAGAATGGCGGCGTTGGCACCGGTACCCTCATCCGTCCCGACACCCTCCGCCGCTACGCGGCCGACGCCGGCTTCTCCACCGTCGACGTGCTCGACGTCGAGCACCCGCAGTTTGTGCTCTACCGCCTCGCGTGAGATGCCGCGAACGGAGGCCGTCGTGACACAGGCAGACCGCGCACCAGTCATCTCTCTGATGCTGGCGGTACCGGACGCGTCGATGGCCGTCGCCTGGTACCAGAAGGCCCTCGGTGCCACCGAGCTCTGGAACCTCGGCTCGGTTGTCGGCTTGGAAGTCCAAGGCGCGCCATTGTTTCTGGCCGAGCCGGAGAACAACGGGTGGGCGAGCCCGGCAGAGGTCGGCACAACCACAGTGCGGGTCGAGGTCTTCGTCCGGGATCCCGATGCCTTTGTTGCTCGCGCCGTCGAGGCTGGTGCGGACGGATCTGTGGATGCTGTGCGTGACCATCAGGCGCCATGGGGTAGACATCGTCAGGGGGGCTTCGTCGATCCATTCGGACATCGCTGGCTCGTTGGGGACCGGTCTCCGCTGTCGCCGTTTGAGCGGTAGCAGTTCTGCGCCCGGCGGCGGGCACCACACCCCGTTCGCGGGGGGAGCGCCGGGATCGTCAAGCTCTCGGAGTCCGCGTCGCCCGCGACGGCGGACCGATCAGCCCAGGCGGTGAGCGCGAGGTGTTCACGTTCCGGGCAGATCGTGGCGATCAGAGCTCGATGCGGAACGTGAGCAGGACGATGACGGCGACCGCGAGCGTCACGGTGGCCGTGCCGAACAAGAAGGCGCGGGCTCGGAGGGTGTCCATCTTCGACCCGATGCCGAGCAGCACCAACACCGAGGCGAACACGATCGTCATCAGGACATAGTTGTCACCCCGCTGGTTCGCCTCCCGGGCCTTGCTGGCAAAGACGTCCGCCTGCTGCTCGAGCTCAGCCGCTCGCTCCGCGTCGGCGACCTTGTAGGCAGAGAGAGCGAAAGGAGTCGGGGCAGCCTTCGGGTTGGTCAACGGGGCGGCTGTCAGCCAGGCGTCGACCGCCGTTCGGAACTCGGGACGGAAGCGGGCGTAGAGGAACCCGGACTCCGTGCCCTGACGCGGCGTGTACGTGCCGTCCGGCGAAAGGCCGGTGTCCTGCCCGGCGCGTTGCTCGGCTGCCAGGGCTGCCACCCAAGACGTGAAGGTGTTGACGTCGATCGCAGCGAGCTGCCCGGCTCGTGTCGACGCTCGGGTTGACTCGGTGCGCGTCGCGCTGGCTCGGTTGTAGTCATCCGCTTGCACGCCGCTCCACTTGGTGCTCTGGAACGCGGCCCACGTCGTGAGCACTGCGGCGACGGCGAGCACGATCGCTTCAAGGAACTCGAAGCGCCGGTCCAGGCGCACGGCCGCCGACTCTCCCGGCGGCTTGACCTCGTCGACGGCCTCCGCTCCTTCCACGATCGCTGCCGCTCCTTCCATGCCCCTCAGTGTGGCCTCCGTTCGACACGCCGGTGTCAGCCGGCGCAGAGACCACCGTTCCGTGACAGGCGACGGGGCGACGATACCTCCCCATATCGCTGAACCCCGAGGAGCCAGCCCTCACGCCCCTTCCGACGATCGCGAGCGACCTGCGGTTGTAGTCCGGTTCTGCACCGGCGGTTCCCAGATCAGTTCGGCGACGTCGACGAAGAGCTGTTCGGGGCGCACCTCGCCCGTGCCGACGCACACCACGTCGTTCAGCCAGCGATAGCGGGGATCGTCACTGACGTGGGTGAGCCAGCACACGATCTGGCGGGCGTCTTGTGGATACGCGCGACCGTACCCACCGCACTCGAAGAGCACGGTGGCTCCGTCGTCGGTGGAGATCACGCCTTGGAAGTCTGGACAGTAGGTACCGTCCCCCCGGCGGCGAGGGTGGTTTGCTCCCTGCATTGGACCGCTGATCCGTCCCTCGCATCGACCCTCGGCGAGGAACAGATGCTGACTCTCGGCCCCTTCGGTGCTGAGGGCGACGCTCCATCCGTGTGGGTAGTCGAACACCATGCGGTACAGCGGCTCGAGGCGCATGCACTGAGTTCAACACACGAGGTAGGCGGGCCTTGTCCGCACGGAGCGTCCATCTGGCCGAAGAGCGTCATCAGGTCCCCGGGCAATCGTCTCCGACGCTGGCCTCGAACCTGGCCACCGTCGCGCCGGCATCAAGGTTCGATCCCTTGGAGCGTTCGCCCGGCTGGTGGAGTTCGACAAGCGAGGCATGGGCTTGTCGTACCGCATCCGGGGCGCGGGCACAGTTCGAGAACCGCATGGACGACATCCGTCGCCGTGTTCGACGCCTGCGGGCTCGAACCGGGCACGATGGCACCTGTCGCGGGCGACGGTCTACACGCGCCGCGTGGCTGCGACCGCTGCCTCCTATTCCCGGGATGGGCCAACCCGCAGCGGTGGACGTCCCCGCTCGTCGTCCCACGCCCGGGTGGCCTCGGCAGTCTCAACCGCAGACCGCGTCGTCAGTCCGGCCAATCGCGCCCTGGTCCCGGGGCGGCTGGAGCTGATGGCGTCGTTCGGATCGTCGATCATCATCGGCAACACGATTCCGGCCGCGGCGAGCGTGGCGGCGTCGACCTCGATCAGCCGAGCCACGACACGCTCGGGAGTGATCTCGGCCAGCAGCTCACCTGTGGACGCGAATGGTCTCACCCCGTCGAACGCGCCCGTCACCCTCATCACCGCGCACCGCAGCAGAAACGCGCCCAGATCGCGCACGTCGATGATCTGCATCGGCGCGCCAGCGTCGCGCACGACCACGTCGCCACCTTCGGCCATGCGACGCGCCCAGTAGGTGAAGCTGTCCTCGTTGTCGTGCGGTCCACAGACGTACGCTGGGCGGACGATGGCGGTGACGGCTTCGCCGAAGCGGGCCATCCCCGCCCGCTCGCAGGCCGCCTTGAGTGGCCCGTAGGACTCCGAGTCGACGGTTTCGGTGCCCTCAGCAGGGTCGGCGTAGAGCGGCGAGTCCTCAGACACCGTCGCCCGAGTCGGGTCGTAGGCCGAACGGACGAGACATAGACGTAGTGGCCGACCCTGCCGACGATCACGTCGGCGAGCTGGTGCACATGGCGTGGCACGTAAGCGTTGACATCCACCACCGCATCCCAGGTCTCCGTGCCCTCCAGCGCCGTGTAGTCGCCGGTATCGCGGTCGCCCAGGAGATGCCGGATCCGCCCCTCGAGGAGGTCCGGGTTCGTCCTTCCCCGATGGAACACCGCCACGTCGTGACCTTCGTCCACCGCCAGCTCCACCGCACGACGTCCCACGAGCGACGTCCCACCAACGACCAGCAGCCGCACCGCACCGACGATACGCACTCCACCCCGCTGAGGTGAGTGACGGCGAGCTAGGCGGCAACCGCCGGGCGGACCGTCTCCCAGAACAGCTCGAGCTGGCGCGTCTCGTCGGCGACGGGCCAGATGAAGACCCGCTGGACTCCGCCACGCGCGAACACCGACAGCTTTTCGGCAAACAGCTCGGCCGGACCGACTGGCAAGCGGTCTCGAAGGATCTCCTCCGGACGATGGATCGTCGGGACCACCCGTTCCCGCATGACCCGGTCGGCCTCGGCATGGCTTTCCGTGATGTAGAACCACATCGTTGCGAGCGCGTTGGGGAACGACTCCGGGTCCTTGCCGTGAGCCGGGAGCAGGGCCCGCAGTCGTGTCCATGCCTCGCTGAACAGCACGGGGGTCGTGTTGTACGCCGATGCCAGCCAGCCATCCGCCAGGCGAGCGGTGCGACGCAGCCCAGCTTCAGAGCCCCAGCTCCCGACCCAGATCGGTGGTCCGTCCTCGCGTATCGGGGGCGGCTCGAGCCTGATGCCCGCGGTCGAGTAGAAGCGGCCGACGAACGGCGGGGCACCGGGTCGCCACAAGGCGCGGAGGGCACCTATCGACTCGTCGAGACGCGCCCATCGCTCCCCGAAGTCGAGGCCGACAGAGTCGAAGTCCTGTTCGGACGAGCCGGGACCCACGGCGACGACGAGCCGCCCTTGGCTGAGCCGGTCGATGGCGGCCAACGTCTTGGCCAGAGGCACCGGACCCCGGATGACTGGTAGCGAGACGGTGGTCGCGAGCGTCATGGACCCGGAGTGGCCGATCATGGCCGCTAGCGCGGTTGGCCCGTCGAGCCACGGTACCGAGAACACCATGTGGTCGTTGGTCGACAGAGCACTGAAGCCGAGCCGCGCTGCGACGTCTGTGTACGCGGCCAGGTGTTCAAGCGCGTAGGGATTGCCACCGAAGTCCATCAGTGGCAGATGAGCGCCGAAGTCCATGACCGCATTCTCTTTGATCACGCCACGGATGTGAACTCTCGAGAGTCGAGGCTCGACGAACGGGACAACAGCGCCCGCGACCAGAACGACTGCAACAGAACACCCGCCTACCCACCCGTGGCGATCGTGGACAGCGCCATTCGCCGTCGCGGTGGCTTCCGGGCTCCGCTGAACCTCAGACGGTGATGACGATTCGTCCTCGTGCGTGTCCGGTCTCGAGATAGCGGATGGCGTCGGGGGCGTCGCTGAGTGGGTAGGCCCGGTCGATGATCGGAGTGACCTTCCCCGATTCGATGAGGTCGTTCAGGATCAGCAGGTCCTGGGCGTTCTCCTTGGCGACGAACGTTCCTAGCTTCTGGCCCACGAACGGTGACAGCAGGTGCGCCCGGATTTGACGATCCATGCCGATCCAACGTCCACCGCCTTCCCCGCCGACGATGACGAGCGTCCCGTTTCGGGCCAGGGAGCGCCGGAGTCGCGACAACGAACTGTTGCCTCCGATGTCGAGGATCAGGTCGTAGCGCTGCCCCGAGTCGGCGAAGTCGTCGCGTGTGTAGTCGATGACGTGGTCCGCGCCGAGAGCCTGGACCATGTCCGCCTTCGACGTGCTACACACGCCGGTGACCTCGGCGCCGAAGGCTTTGGCAAGCTGCACGGCGAGGCTCCCCACAGCTCCCGAGGCACCGACGATCAGCACCTTCTGGCCGGCCTGGAGCCGTCCACGGTCGCGAAGACCCTGAAGGGCGGGGAATCCACCGTGAGGCACGACGGCCGCCTGCTCGAACGTGAGGCTGGCCGGCTTGGGCGCAAGCCTGTCCTCTCGAGCAGAGGCGTACTCGGCGAACGCGCCTTTGCACGTGCCATACACCTCGTCGCCGGTCTGGAACCGAGTGACGTCGCTGCCGACCGCCTCGACTCGCCCCGCGACATTGGTGCCGGGAACGGGAACCTTGGGGGCGCGCAGCCCGAAGCCCATGATGCGCATCGCGTAGGGCACGCCGGTCATGAGGTGCCAGGAGCCCCGATCCACGCCGGCCGCGATCACGCGTACCAGCACCTCGTGGGCGCCGACCTCGGGTCGCTCGATCTCCTGGAGCTTCAGAACCTCCGCGGAGCCGTAGGTGTGCTGGGCGATCGCCTTCATGACGGTCTCCTCGGTTCGCCCGCCAGATCGGCGCCTAGTCTCGCATGAGGCGCGACTCGGGCCGTGAGGGTGTGGCTGGTGTCCCGGCGGACCATCGGTTCGTAGGTCCGGCGCCCGTAGAGGTAGGTACCGACCGCTCGCTCGAGGTAGTCGATGAAGCTGTGCACCTGCGTGTCCCGCAAGTCGAATGATTCCTCGAAGGTCGCCGCGGGGCTTAGGGTCAGCCGCTCGGGGCCGACGGAGATGCGAGATCGAATCGGGTCGCGCCGTAGGGCTCTGCGGTGCCGAGCGCGAACGCCGTGGAGGGGACGATCCTGTAGAGGTTCCACGGCGGCGGCCCAGCGGCTGGGGCGCTGAACGCGGCGGTCAGCGCGTCGCCGGCCACGCTGGCCGGCCAGCCCTGGGTGACGTAGCTCTCGGCGACCGTTTGCAGCTCGCTGGCGTCCACAACCCGCTCGGCCGTGCCTTCGACGACGAGATCGAACGGTTGGGTGGCGATGCTGATCACGCAGCGAGGGTCGCGGCTGATGTTGCGGGACTTGCGGGTGTCGGGGCCGGAAGTGAAGTACCTGATGCCGTTGACGCTGATCACGCCGACCGGCATCACGTGTGGGCTGCCGTCGGGATTGATCGTCGTCAACCACGAGGTGTGGCGTCCGGGCCCGCCGGTGTCGGGCGCCTGGGTGATCTCTCCGTCCAGCACCTTGCGGACCCGCGCCCACTCGATCTGCGGCGCGCCGTACCCGTCGAGGTTGCGCTCCGAAGTCGGCTCGTTGTCAGGCATGGCTGCGCCTCCTTTCCGCCGGACTGCCCGGCCTCTTCGAGGTGTGGACCGCCTCAGCTGCGTGAACTCATCGCCGATGAGCGTTCCCACCGGCACGCTCCTTCTTTTCGTGGGGGATCGATTCAGTGGGTCTCGGTGTGCTTTGTCGTTTGTCCGAGAAAGGCCGAGACGAGTCGCCCGCACTCCGCCGGGTCGTCGTACCACGGCTCGTGTCCGCCGGGCACGATCTCCATTCGGGCATTGGGCATCTTGTCGATCGAGGGCCGGGCGGCGTGGGGGCTGAGGAACTTGTCTTGTTCGCCCCAGACGAACAGCACGGGCTGGTTGAGGCGTCCCAGCTCAGCGTCGGCGAGGACACTCTGGGGTCGGGGGGTTCCGAAGTGGTTGATCCGTTCCATGAGCGTGGCCACGGTGCTTGCGTGGCCGGGCATCCGGCTGGCGCGGAACGAGGCGTCGATGACTTCGTCGGGGGTGGTATGCACTGCATGTCGCCCGATGACGTTGCCCAGGACAACCTTGAAGGCGGCGCGAGGAGTGGGGGCAGAAAGGATCAGGCGGTTGAGGCCGGGAATCGCCAGGGCCGTGAGCATCCCTTTGGGCTTGGCGCCCGGTGGCGCTACCGCTGGGTCGCCGAGGCCAGCCAGGGCCGTGACGCGTTCGGGCGCGTCGATCGCCAGCCAGAGACCGAAGGCGCATCCGAGCGAGTGACCGACGACTGGCACGGAGTCGAGTCGCAGGCGGTCGAGCAGCGCGCAGAGCAGGGCCACGGCATGGCGGCGAAGGTCGACGTCGCGGTAGTCGAATGGGTTGGATTGCCCGTGACCTGGGAGGTCGAGCGCGACGAGTCGGTAGCCGGTGAGGTGCGGCGCGAGCGGCATCCAGTCGGTGGCGCCGGCCGCGATGCCGTGTAGGAGCACGACGGTCGGTCCCGTTCCCCAGCCGATGACCCGGACCTTGACATTGGGATCGGCGAGTTCGACGAACTCCGATTGCGGACGGAGCTGATAGCGGTCGAACAACCTCTGCTCTGCTTCGATCAGCGACGTCTGACGGTTCGCCATCTGATGTCGACTCCTTGTCAATGTCAGGCGATCGACCCAACTCGTCAGCACATCCGGGCCGGCGCTCGAACCTACCGTCCCCGCCCAGACCGGCCACCCAATCGGCTCGCTCGACGACGCGAGAACGGTTCGGGGTCCGAGGCCCCCGGCACTGCGTCGACGCCCAACAGGCATCCCGCGCACCCGAGACCGCCATGTTCGCCGGTGTCGTCCGCCGGGCCGGGACGATCGCCGCTGCGTATCGTCAGAGCATGTGCACGGGTACCACCAGTGACGAGGAGGTTCGGACGATGACGAAGGCAGGCGCCGACACCCAGGCCTTCGAGACGATCATGGCCGGCATCGACCTGCCCTCGTACGTCGTGACGACAGCGGCGGGCGGCGAGCGGGCCGGGTGCCTGGTCGGCTTCGCGACCCGATGCAGCATCGACCCGCCGCGATTCGGCGTCTGGCTTTCGAAGCTCAACCGCACGTACCGCCTCGCTCAGGCGGGGAACACGCTCGTGGTTCACCCGCTCCGTGACGGCGACGGCGATCTCGCCCGGCGGTTCGGCGGTGACACCGGCGACGAGGTCGACAAGTTCACGGACATCGAGTGGCGCCCCGGACCCGACGGCTGTCCCGTCATTCAGCGCCTCGACTGGTTCGCCGGCTCGATCGTCGACCGTGTCGACACAGGAGATCATGTCGCGTTCGTGGTGGCGCCGCGGGGAGGGCGATGCCGGCGCTCCGTCACGCGCCAGCTGCCGGGCTCCGAGGTCGGCGACATCGAAGCCGGGCATCCGATCCCGGGACGCTGAGAGGTCAGCCCCCGATGGAAGCGCCGCCAGCAACGCCGCGCCTACCGAGCGACGTGCGAGTCGATCTCCTGCTCGACTCGTTCGGCGCCCGGTGGTCCGATCTGCGCGATGCGGCGAGGGCCGCCGTCGAGAGCGGGTTCGGAGGGATCTGGACCTACGATCACTTCGACGGGAACGTCTACGACGCAAACGACGTGCTCGAGTGTTGGACCGTCCTGAGTGCGCTCGCGGCGGTGGTGCCCGAGGTCATGCTGGGCCCGCTGGTGTTGAACGTGGCCACCCGCCATCCCGGCGTGCTGGCGACGATGTCGGCCACACTCCAGGACGTCTCGGGTGGGCGTCTCCTGCTCGGGTTGGGCGCGGGCGCCCATCCCGGCACTCGGTACGCGCGTGAGCAGGAGGTGATTGGGCTGGCGGTGTTCACCGACGCGGAGCGGCGGACGCAGGTCGACCGGTGTATTGCGGAGCTCCGCCGTGTCTGGCGGACGCCGGGGTTCCTGCGGCCCGTTCCTGAGCCGCCAATCGTGCTCGCCGCCTTCGGTGCGAAGATGGCCGAGCTCGCTGGTCGTCTCGGCGACGGCATCAACACGCGGGCTACGCATCCGCAGCTGCCCGAGTTGCTCGCGATCGCACGCGACGCGAACGCTCGCGCCGGCCGTGACCTCGATCGCTTCCTCGTCACGGTGTTCGCCGAGTTCGACGAGCACTGGCTCGCGGTGGAGTCGCGGGCGCGTACGAACCTCGCCGGACTGGGCGTGCACCGCCTCATACTCTCCCTGGGTCCGCCCTTCGACTGCGCTCGCATCGCTGCCGCGGGTCGCCTGCTCGCCGGATAGAGTCCGCCCTCGCCGTGGAGATCTTCAAGGAGTTCACTTTCGAAGCCGCGCACCGCCTGCCGAACGTTGCGCCCGGTCACAAGTGCGCTCGCCTGCACGGGCACTCGTACCGCATCGCGGTGCACATCTCCGGGCCGGTCGACGATCACGCCGGATGGGTTCGTGACTTCGCCGACCTGAGCGGTGCGATGCGGCCTGTGCTCGACCGGCTGGACCACTACTACCTGAACGACATCGAGGGCCTCGAGAATCCGACCAGCGAGGTGATGGCGCGGTGGATCTGGGTCCAGCTGCAGCCGACGGTGCCCGAGCTGTCACAGGTCGTGGTACGCGAGACGTGCACATCGGGGTGCGTCTACCGCGGCGAGGCGTGAGCGCGACGTCGCCCGACTCGAAGATCGACGTCACAGACGATGACGTCGCTGTCCTCGCGAGCGGCGGTGTCGACAGTGCGATCCTCGTCGCCGAGCTCCTCCGTCACCACTCCGCCGTCCACCCCATCTACGTACGCTTCGGGCTGGCGTGGGAGGCCACGGAGCAGGCGCACCTCAAGAGCTTCCTGGAAACGCTCACGGCCCCGGCGCCGCGTCCACTCGTCGTGTTGGACGTCCCGATCGCATCCGTTTATGGATCACATTGGAGCCTCTCCGGCGAGGACGTACCAGACGGGCGAAGCCCGGATGACGCCGTCTACCTCCCGGGACGCAACCTCCTGCTCCTCGCGTTGCCAAGTGTCTGGTGCGCACGGCACGGCGTGCACGGGATCGCCCTCGGCACCCTGAAAGGCAACCCGTTCCCCGACGCCACCGATGCGTTCTTCGCCAACTTCTCGGCGCTCGTCCAGCGCGCGATGGATCACGTGCTGGAGGTCGTCACTCCCTTTGCCGGGCTCGTCAAGGCCGACGTCCTCGAGTTGGGACGCGGCCTGGCGCTCGAGCGCACCTTCTCGTGCATCGATCCGGAGGAGGGGCGACACTGCGGTCTCTGCAACAAGTGCGCCGAGCGGCGGCAGGCGTTCTCGGCATCCTCGATCGACGACATCACCGACTACGTGCATCGGTGAGATCGAGGACCTGAGCGGTACCCATGAGTCGCGTCTACGTGGCACCGGTGTCGTTCGGGCTGGGCGATCTCGTGGTGTCGCTGCCGGTCGTGCAAGCGCTCATCGACGAAGCTCGCGGCTCGGGTGACGAGACATGGCTGGTCGCCCGTTCGTCCGCACAGGCAGCCTTGGCCGAGCGGATCGCGGGCTTGACCGGATGTGTCGCAGAAGACGCGTTCGACCGGAGCTGCGGCGACGGTCGGTTCGTGGACCTGCGCGACCATCATCTCCAGCGCGACTACTGGTGGGGCTCGGCGGACTTCGAGGCCGCGTTCGGGAGACTGTCCATCAACGACATTCTCGCTCGCATCTGCGCCGACTTCGCGATCGACGCGGACTTCACCCGGCCCCGTCCCTTGACGGCCCGTCGCCGACCCGAGCTGCGCTCCTCGGTGGTGCTCGTGCTCGACAGTGACGGCCCCACCAAGCGCTGGCCTGCCGATCGGTGGGCGGCGGTAGCGTCCAGCATTCGAGACATCGGACTTGACGTGCGCGTCGTCACACGCGACGACCTCGCGGCGGATCTCGGCACCGCCCGGATCGAAGCGGTGCGGGCGTCCACACCCGGCGAGGCCGTCGACGTTCTCGGTGCGGCTCGCGCCGTCGTCGGCGTCGACACCGGCCTGACTCACATCGCGGCGCAGCAGGAAGCACCCACGGTCATGATCTGTCGCGCCAACCCCGTCTTCTTCCGCCCGTGGCCACACACGCGGGCAGTGACGGGAGACCCGTGCGACGACGCCTGCACGGCCGTCGAAGAGGACTACGCGTACAACTCCCGCGTCGACCTGCGTGGGTTCCGGTGGCAGCCACGCCGTTGCCCGGTGAGCGGGCGCTGCCTCGACGTCGTGCGGCCAGAGCACGTGATGCAGGCGCTGGAGCAGGTGCTTTGAACGGCGGCCGGCCGGCGTCAGAGCCTGCCGTCGAAGCGACGGCAGAGACCCTGAGTAGCGACGAGATCGACTCGTTTCCCGAGAGCCGGGTGCGGAACTCTCAGCCGCACGGCATCGGACGCGTGGCCGCGCTGGACGGTCTCGGCGCTTGGAGCAACCTCGGTCGCAACGTGGTGTTCGTCGGGCTGGACCTGCGTCCTCGCGCCGTGTTCGACGAGTCAGAGTTCTCGGAGGACGAACCGTCGCAGTACGACCTCGACGTTCACGCGATCCTTGATCTCCCCGGCACTGACAGCATCCTCACGCTGAACCACTTGGGCATGGTGCGCGCATTCCGAGGAGCCGATGTTCGCGAACCCGGTCCGTTGCGCCGGGTGGCTCCGGTGTGGACACGGATGTTCGCCGCCGACGTCGAGCGGGCCGCCGTGATTGGAGATCGACTCGTGGGGTCGCGGCCGCGAGAGCACAAGGCACCAGGACTCATCGTCTCCGAGCCGCTGACCGTGAACACGGTGCGGGTCGAGCTCGACGTGACTGGAGAGCTCGGCTCGTGGGGCATGGTCACCGCGCTCGCGCCGTTGGACGGGCAGGCCGCGGGGTGCATCGCCGTCGGCGGCGATGAGCACGTGAGCGTTGTGGCCGTGAGCGACGTCGGTGTCGGCCCGCCGCGCTGGGACACGAAGCTCGACTTCGAACCGGTCGCCCTGCTCTGGGACGGCATGCTCCTGTGGGCGGCGGGAAACGACTGGGACACCACGACCGACGACTACGACTGGGACGCACGACACGGCGGCGGGTTCGCGGCGCTCGACACCGTCGACGGACGCGTCATCGTCCGGGGACGGTTCGATGAGGATCTCGCCTGGGGCAACGGAGGCGTGGCGGTGGTCTTGGTCCCGGGCGCACTGTGCGGGTTCGGACGAAGAGGCGAGCTCCACGTCTTCGACACGCGCGACGGGGCCTCGCTCGCGACGACTGCTCCGACGGCCGACGTTTCGCTTGGCATCGCGCATGGTGCCGCGCTCGGCGATCACCTCGTGTATGGCTTCAATCGCGGCGGGTACCGGCTGCGGACGGTCCCCATTGCATCGGTCCAGAGCTCGTTGCGGTCACGGCGATCCAGCTTCGTCGGCCGTCGCAGGTGAGCCGTAGAGCTTGAGGCTCTGATACGGCAGGAAATGCTTCCGTCCGGTGCGGATGTCATCGAAGAGGCCTTCCAGAGCTTGCCGGACGAAAGTGAGGTGCCGCCGGAGTACCGGCAATCGCGCGCCGTACTGGTCGTGATCCGGGCCGGCTCCACGAGCCGCGCTCTCGGTGAAGTGGATGCGGATCGTGAGGACCGACAGCCGGTCGTACACCATTGCAGGGCTCTCCGTCGCGGGCGTCGCCGACGGCTCCTGCTCGATCGCCGCGGCCAGTGCCGCATCGATGGCCTCGACCAGTCCGTGGCGAGTCGCGTTGAGGTCGTCGATGGCGCGCTTCGCCGCCGCGACCGTGGCGTCGTCCGCGTCAGGGACGCGTGTCACGTCCTCACGCTGCCATTGGTCGAGGTTGTTGCGGTGGAGCTCCAACAGGAGCCCGAGCACGACTCCCGATGGCTTGGGCGCACCTTCGTGGAGTGCCCGCTGGAAGTGGGCGACAACGTCGCCGACCGACGGAACAGCCTCGGTCGTGGGCGAGGGCGTCACGCTCGTCCTTGCAGGTAGCGCAACACCGAACGCGCCGCGAGGACGCCTTGTCCGAGCGCGGTCGCGACCCGTGCGTAAGCATCGACGACGACGTCTCCGGCGGCGACCACACCGTCTCGCGATGTACGCAGCTCGTGGTCGACGATGATCGCTCCGACCCGGTCGAGCTCGAGCTGACCACGGAAGAGCTGTGTGCGCGGCACGCGAGCGATCTTCACGACCAGACCTTGAGCCTCGAGTCGAAGGCGCTGCCCATCGGCGCGCCGGAGGACGACCTCCTCGAGCTGCTCGCCACCGTGCAACGACTCCAGCTCCCAGCCAGCCAGGACATCGATGCCCGGCTCGCGGTGGATCTGTTCGACGATGTCGTCGCGCGCGCCGAGCGTGTCCGAACGATGCACGAGCTTCACTGCCGATCCGGTTCTCGCGAGCTCGAGGGCGTCGAGGGTCGCGCTGTCTCCGCCGCCGACGACGACGACGTCGCGCCCGACGAACCGTTCCCGGAGGTCCGACTCGATCTGATAGGTCACGGAGCCTCCGAATGCACCGTCCGCCGCAGACGGGAGCTGCTGGCGGCTGGTGCCGGTCGCGAGCATGAGTGCCCGGGCGTGCACGCGCGTTCCGTCCACCTCGACCCACCGCTCATCGAGGTCGACTCGGGTCACCGCCTGCGACAGCCGCAGGCGCGCACCCAGTATCGCGGCCGATTCCTCCAAGGCGCTGCGCAGCGCCAACCCGTTCTCGAACCGTCCCGCTGCGAGGTTGCGGATCGAGTGAGGAATCTCGGCCAACTGACCGCCCGAGCGGGCTTCGGCCTCGAACACCACCGTGTCGAGCTGGATGTCCAGGCACTCCAGCGCGCAGCTCACCCCCGCGGCTCCGCCACCGACAATGACCACATCGCGCTCGTCCTCGGCGTGCATCGAGACCTCCACGGCGACGTGAACCGCGAAACGTAGACCGGTGTGCGACTGCCTGGGGACGCTAGGCGCGAGAGGGTCGCTGCGCTCACTGACAACCGACCTGTCGTCAGCGAACAGTACGAGCGCCCGATCCTTCGAGGCTCAGTCCGTGGTGCGGGCCTGGTAGCGCCGGAGCGTGGCGACGACCGCGACGCCGAGCACCACCGCGGAATACAAGAAGGAGGTGAGCACGGGGTGGTCCAACGGCCAGGCGTGTTTGGTGATGGGTGCGACGGGGTTGCCGAACAGCTCCCGCACCGCACCGACCATCACACCGATCGGATTCCACGACGCCACCCACTGCAGCGCGTTGGGAAGGCTGCCGATGGGAACGAAGGCGCTGCTGAGGAAGGTGAGCGGGAACACGACGACGAACGCCACGCCCATCACGGCATCGGGCGATCGGACCATCATCCCGATCCAGGTGCCGACCCAGATCATCGCCGAGGCGAACGCCACGAGGAGCAGCACGGCGCCGCTGACGTGCCAGACGTCCTGATGCGTACGCCATCCGACGATGAGTCCGGCGCCGAGGAGCACCGCCATCGAAAGCAGCATCCCGGCGAGCTCGGCCACGTAGTGGCCCAAGAGGTAGGCCGCTCGCCGCGCCGGCAGTGAACGAAACCGGTCGATGACCCCCTCGGTGAGGTCGGTGGCGATCGCGGTCGCTGGACCCATCATCCCGAAGGCCAGGGACTGCACGAGGATCCCGCCGATGATGTACTCGCGGTAATTCCCGCCATCGACGGCGATGGCCCCGCCGAACACGTAGGCGAAGAGCAGCACGAACATCAGCGGCTGGATGGTGACGTCGAGCAGCTTCTCGGGGATCTGGCGGATGTGCTCGAGGTTGCGGCGGGCGAACACGAGCGTGTCGCGCCAGAGGGTGACCCAGTCCGACCGTTCGTCTCGGAGGTCGGGTGAGATCGGGCGGGCCCGCACGCTCGCGGTCTCGGCGCTGCCGGCGATGTCGGCGATGCCGGTGGTGGTGGGGGCGGCGATCATGTGAGGACCTCGTGGTGCGATGCCTCAGCCGAGGCGGGGGTGGTGAGGGTGAGGAACACGTCGTCGAGCGTGGCCTGGCGGCGGTTGACGTCGACCACGTCGATACCTGCTTCGTCGAGCCTGCGGACGACGTCGATGACGCGGGTGCCACCATCCATCGGGGCGGTGACAACCAGCTGGTCGAAATCGATCGTCGGGTCGTTGGAGGCGAAGACGGCGAGGACGCCGGCAGTGGGCACGAGCTCGGATGGTGCGGTGACCGTGACGTCGACGCGCTCGGTGCCGATGCGCGCCTTGAGCTCGTCGGGCGTACCGTGAGCCACGGCGCGACCATGATCGAGCACGACGATGTCGTCGGCCAGACGGTCGGCTTCCTCCAGGTATTGGGTGGTGAGGATGAGCGTGGTGCCGTCCCGGACGAGGTCCCGCAGCAGCTGCCACAGGTCGCCGCGGCCGCGGGGATCGAGCCCGGTGGTGGGCTCGTCCAAGAAGAGCACCTCCGGGGCCGCGACCAGGCTGGCGGCCAGGTCGAGCCGTCGACGCATCCCGCCCGAGAACGTCTTCACCAGACGCCCGGCGGCGTCGGTCAGGTCAAACCGTTCGAGGAGCTCGTCGGCCCGCCGCCGAGCCTGGTCCTTCGGCAGGTGGTGGAGGCGTCCCACCACCTCCAAGTTGAGGCGGGCGTCGAGCAGGCCGTCGACGGTGGCCTGCTGCGCGGCCACGCCGATGCGACGGCGGACGGCTGCCGGCTGGTGCACGACATCGAAGCCGGCCACGGCGGCCCGACCCTCCGTGGGCACCGACAGGGTGGTCAGGATGCGGATGGCAGTGGTCTTGCCGGCGCCGTTGTGGCCGAGAAGCCCGAGCACCGTGCCCGGTGCCACATGCAGCTCGAGACCGCGCAGGGCCCACAGGTCGCCGTACCTCTTGCCGAGGCCCTCGGCCACCACGCCGTCGGCTCGCATCGCGTGTCGAATGGGCGCCTGACTGGTCGTATGGTGTACTGACTGTTCGTACATAGTACGACGAACTTTAGCAGTACACTGTACGACGTGGCAACCGAGAATTCATCGAGTCCCGGTATGGGCGGTCCACGGTCGCCGAGCGGGGAGGCTCTCCGACAGATGATGGTCGACGCCGCGACGGAGAAGATCGCCGCCAAGGTCGCGGCGCAAGGCCGACAAGGTGAAGGTGAAGGCGGCGAAGCACGCTGAGGCCCTGGAGCGGCTGGCTGCGCACCTCGACGCGCTCGACGTGCTGGACCCGCGCCGAGCCGGGCAGCCGCCGCCCGCGCTATACCCGGGAAGAGATCGCGGCCGCCGCCGTCCGGATCGCCGACGCCGAGGGGCTCGACGCGCTCTCCATGCGCCGCCTCGCGGCCGAAGTCGGCGCAGGCACGATGACGCTGTACCACTATGTGCAGACCAAGGACGAGCTGCTCACCCTGATCACCGACGCCGTCATGGGCGAGATCGTGCTCCCAACCGACGACCGGCTGCGAGCCGACTGGCGCCAGGCCATGACCACCATCGCCCGCCGAACACGAGACGCCCTCCGCCGCCATCCATGGATCCTCGACATCGCTGACGATCCCGCGATCGGCCCCAACAGCGTGCACCACTTCGACCAGGCGATGCAGGCCGTCGCCTCCCTCCCGGTCAGCCTCGCGGCCAAGCTCGACATCATCACCGCCGTCGACGAGTACGTGTTCGGCTACTGCCTGCACCAGCGCACCACCCTCCACGAGGACACCGCCACGGGGGACGAGGTGATGGCCTACGTAGCCGAGCTCGTCGCCGGCGGCGACTTCCCTGAGCTGAGCCGGCTGATCGACGCGGAGGGTTTGACCCCGCTGTGGTGTCAGATCCAAGCGCACGCCCACGACACCGACCGCTTCGACCGCAACCTCGGCCGCCTCCTCGACGGCATCGAACGCGACCTCCAGTCGTAGCGACGCCAGATGCCCTTCGAGGAGGGCCTGCGCCGGACCTCACCGCCGCAAGTGCGCCCCCACCGCGCGGTCCTTCCGCGGCTCGCGGTGCAGAGTCCTGTTCGGCTGGCGCGGTGGAGAACGTCGCCCCGCCGCTGGATCTCGACGGTGTCCGGCCACCATCGCCGGTTGGCTCTTGGCCGGACGTGAACCGGCCCAAGATTGCGCGTCGCGTGACTAAACCTTTTCCCTCCGTCGGGGGTCGTTGGGGTGTGACCGGCGGATGCACCATGAGGGGGATGGCGAGCGACGAATACGAGGTCGAGACCGCCAACAGCCTCTACCGCCGGGAATACGACCCGATGGTGCGCCTCGCGTTCACCCTCGTGGGGGAGACCGCGGCGGCCGAGGAGGTCGTACAGGAGGCCTTCGCTCGCACCGTCGACCGCTGGCGGCGCCTCGACAACCCAGGCGGCTATGTGCGCGCGTGTGTCGTCAACCTGGCTCGTAAAGAGCTCCGTCGGCGTGGCCGCCGATTGCTGACGACGATCGAACCGACCGTGAACCTGTCTCCCCGTGACGACCAGATCGTGCGCGCCGTGCAAGCGTTGCCTCCCCGCCGGCGCGTGGTCGTCGCGCTCGAGGTTCTACGAAGATCTCACCGAGCTCCAGATCGCCGAGACGTTGGGCATGCGACCGGGCACGGTGAAGGCCACGTTGCACCACGCCCTCGAACAACTCCGCCGGACGGTCCAGCCATGAACAGCATCGAAGACGACATCAGCCGAGCTCTTCGAGCCCACGCCGGCGGCATTGAGACCCGACCCGACCCCGACGACCTCGCCCGGCGGGTCCGTCGTCGCCGTCAGCGCCGCCGCGGCGCCCTGATGGCCGGCACCATCGCCGCCGCGTTCGTGGTCGCCATCGGCGTGCTCGCCTCGAACCGAACCCAGTCCGGACCGCCGTCCGGACGGGCATCCGCGCCGACCACCACCGTCGTGATCGACGACTGCTCGCGGCTCACGCACCTGCCGTTCCGACCCGGCTACCTGCCGTCGGGCACACCGAAACCGGACCTGTCTCTGCCTGGCGACAACGCGAATCCGTGGATGGTGCCGGGCGGCATCATCGAGGTATGGCATGGTCGGGCCGACATCCCGCAGCCCGACGCGGCGACCAAGATCACCGTGCTCGGGCGCCCGGCACGGATCGGATCGATTTCGGACGGCTTCTCCGTCGTGTTCAACCTCGGACACGACGATGCCGCCTGCTCCGAGTGGGCACTCGTCGCCCACCCCAGCACGAGCTTCGAGGAGCTCGAGCAGGTTGCGATGGCGCTGGTGCCGAACCGCTGATCTCGATTCGCGGGCGCCGAAGACCCGAGAACGCACGAGGCCGATGTCCGAAAACTGGCCACAACGTGACCGGGTTCGTCCCTCACGATCGCGGGGTATGGAAGGACCCGTCCACGACAGAGGAGACGCAGATGCTTGAGCGAGACGGTTACCCGGCTGGAGTGCCCTGCTGGGTCGACATCATGCAGGCCGACATGGACGACACCATCGTGTTCTACGGCGGCTTGTTCGACTGGACCTTCGAGGTCCGCACGCCCGAGGGCGCGCCGCGGCGCTATGCGTATGCCGTCCTCGACGGCCTCCTCCTGGCCGGTGTCGGCAGTCCGCCCACTGAGGACGCGGACCCCTCCGGTTGGACCACCTACATCTGGGTCGCGTCGGCCGATGGAACGGCTGCCACCGTGGAAGCCCACGGCGGGCAGGTGCTGGAACCCCCCGTCGACATACCCCACTCCGGTCGCGTCGCCTTGTGCGCCGATCCCTCGGGGGCCCGGTTCGGGCTGTGGCAGGCCGCGGAGAACCGCGGCGCCCAGCTGGTCAACGCGCCGGGTTCATGGAACTTCAGCGAGCTCCACACCTCCCAGCCTGGCGCAGCTGAGAGGTTCTACGGGGCGGTGTTCGGTTGGGTGTCCGATGCGCTCGAGATGGGCGCCGGCGACAAGGTGTCGATGTGGCGCGTGCCGGGGTACGGCGCCTTCCTGGCTGAACGTGACCCCGACATCCGCGACCGGCAGGAGGCTGATCAAGCGCCGGACGGCTTCGCCGACGCGGTCGCCCTGATGAACTCCGTCATCGTCGACAGCCCAGGCGCCGCCGCCCCGCACTGGAGCGTCACGTTCTCCGTCGCCGACGCCGACGCTGCCGTCGCGCAGGCCACCGACCTGGGCGCCACGGTCGTTACGCCGCTGTTCGACACCGCCTACACGCGCATGGGCGCGGTCAAGGATCCACAAGGAGCGATCTTCACCCTGAGCCAGTACCGCCCGCCCAAGCCGGGCTGAGAGTCCCGGCGCCGCCCGTCCTGCCGGGCGAGCCCCGGGTGGCGGTTTCGAGCGCGGCGAGCCCTCGATCCCGCGCTATGCGCTGACGGCGGACGGGGAGTGCAGGCCGTGGCCTTGGCCGATCCTTCCGGCTTCGAAGCGATTGGCGACGTCGAGCTTTCGAACGAAGTTCGAGACGTGGACGCTCGCCGTCTTCTTGCTGATGAACAGGAACTCGGCGATCTCACGGTCGGTGCGACCCGCCGCGAGGAGGCCGAGGACCTCGAGCTCGCGTGGGGTCAACCCGAGGTCGCCGGCCACAGTCGAGCTCTGCGTCGCACTGGCGTCACCGACGTCGCAGAGAGAGATCCGGGCCCGTTGGGCCAGACTCTCGATCCGCTCACGCAGCGGGAGTGAGCCCAGGCTCACGGTGACCCGCCGCGCGTCGTGGAGGCACTCGTCGGCTCGGTTCCGTCCGGTTCGGTGGTCGAGCAGCGCTTCGGCTTCGCGCCACCGGCAATAGGCGGCGGGATAGGGCTCGCTGGCGATCTCCCACCGGCTGGCTGCCTCTTCCCACCGCTCAGGATCAGAGTCGTGCAACCGGCTGCGCTCCGCGGCGCACAACGCGGCGAACGCCTTCGCGCGTGGCGGGCACTGACCGCCACGAGCACCAGCCGCGACCACGATCCCGTCGGCCTCCTCGACGAAGCCGTGCGCGAGCCGGCGCACCTTGTCGATGTCGACCCGCCGGCCGCGGGATCGAGCGTCGTCGACCTGGTCGGCGAGGCATCGCACCTCCAACGTGCAGCCAGGCGCACGGCGTGCATCCTCGACCCTCGATCTGTGACAGGAGCGGCAACGGTGGTGGTGCTCATGGTCTTCCTCTCTCGGTCTCGCCCTTCGGTTCCGCCGCCGTCGGCGACCGCCCCGGCTACCGGGCGGCCGCGTGCAGCGTCGACTCCCACCATGGGCCTAAGGAACCGTTCTCCGCATCGGGACAGCTCCTCAGATTCCCGGCGTTCTCGGGAGCTGCATCTCCAGCGCGCGCCAACCCGCGCCGCCAGGGTGCACTTGCGCCGCCCGCCTCGCCGATGCTCGGGAGCTGCACCTCCAGCGCGCGCCAACCCGCGCCGTCAAGGTGCAGATCCGGGCGATGAAAGCGCGGCGCCCGGTGGTGGCTACGAGTCCCGTACCCAGCGCAGGTGATCGGGCTGGTGCGGCGCCGACGACGCGATGACAGCGATCAACGGCACTCAGGCGACGGCGGGCTCGGTGGGGGGCGGAGGGCCGTACTGGTTGGCGCCGGGGTTGCCCTGAGTCGCGAGGAAGACAATCAGGACGATGAACCCGACCAGGGGCACCAACAAGATCAAGAGCCACCAACCGCTCCTGCCCGTGTCATGCAGGCGGCGGATCCCGACGGCGATCGACGGCACGATGAGCGCGAGGCTGTACAGCGCGTAGAGGACGTTGAAGATGACGGAAACCCTGCCCAGCGCGCCCAGGATCAGGAGCACGATGAAGTTGGCGAGGACGAACCACCAGTACTCGGCTCGTCCAGCGCGACCGGTGAACAGCGCGTAGCGCTCAAGAACGACGACTTTCCACCAGTTGACAAGCTCCATGCAACCGCTCCCACTTCAGTCGTGGTGAAGCTAGCAGCCCTGCTCCCGGGCATCGACCGCTGTCGGGCGTGGTATAGCGGACATCGGCGCCGGCGCGATTGCGCTGTCCTCTCCGGCTGACGACCGTCGGGCGAAGGCTGCTGATGGGACATGCGTCACGCCCCCGCACGCGGGCGCGGGCGAACCAAGGATGAGTCGCGTGCGTAGGACGCAATGACCCTCACCCGGGGCTTCCACAGAACGAGAAGGAGAGACCACCGTGCTCACGCCCCCGCACCCAAACGACCAGGTGCGGCGCCTTGGGCCGACGGTGCTCTCGACATCAAGGGATCAGCCCGGGGTGAAGGCTGACGACCTCAGGTGGCTCGCTCGGTTGTGCTGGTGCCTCGATGCGCGCCGATGGATCGTCTCGGTGTCGAACGTCGTCGCAGCAGCTCTGTTCGTCACCGGTTGCATCGGCTTCTACTGGCCCGGGTACTACACCGCTTCGGTCACGGCATTCCTGTGCGGCAGCGTGTTGTTCTTCCTCGGCGCCCTGGGATCTGCACTGTTGGAGCACGGCTCCTCGACGTAGCCCACGCGACCCCGATCGGCAGCGCCCGCACGCCGGACTTCGCTCCCTCCGTCGGGTCAGTCCGTGTCGGCCGCAGCAGGACGGTCCGACACCGAACGGCACGCAGAAGGCGGTCCCGCGTCAGCGGAGACAGTCCTCAACGTCGCGGGGCGACCACGCCTCGGCGGCCTGGCGGGCCGGTGTGATGAGGAGTCGTAGGGTGGCGCCGATGGGGGACTATTCAGATGTCGGTGGGCATCCGACGTGGGTGGACGAGCGTGGGAGTGGTGCCGAGACGGTGCTGCTCCTTCACGGTGGCTTGTCGAACAGCGATCTGCTGCTCGACGCGATCGGCGGACCGCTCGCCGAGCGCCATCGGGTGGTCGCGTTCGACCGTCGAGGGCACGGCCGCACGGCCGACACCTCGGCCCCGTTCCACTACGACGACATGGCCATCGAGACCGTCGCCGTCCTCGAACAGGTGGTCGGCGGTTCCGCGGATCTCGTCGGTTGGAGCGACGGCGGCATCATCGCCGTGCTGGTGGCTCTCCGGCGGCCGGAGCTGGTGGGCAAGGTCGTCGCGATCGGCGCCAACTACCACCACGACGGGATCAATCCCATGGTCATGGACCTGGTGTCGCCGGTCCTCGCCATGATCGCCGAGAGCTATGGCGAGCGTTCACCAGATGGCGCTGACCACTTCCCGGAGGTGCTGAGCAAGTCCTTGGCCATGGTCGACAGCGAACCGACGCTGACGACCGACGACCTGAGGAAGATCGGCGCGCCGACTCTCGTGGTGTCCGCCGACGATGAGATCGTCCGCCTCGAGCACAGCTGCTCGATGTACGAGGCGCTGCCGGCAGGGCAGTTCGCGGTCGTTCCCGCCTCGTCGCACGCCTTGCCGATCGAGAAGCCAGCCGAGGTCGCCCGCCTCATCCTCGAGTTCCTCGCCGCCGGGCCGCCGCAGACATTCATGCCGGTGCGCAGGCAGCAGACGGTTTGACCGTCGTCGGCGTGTGCAGCCGCAGGTTCTGGCCCGCGGCCGCTTCTCGACGCGGCCGAGGGGCCGGTCGCCCGAGTGTGTACTGTCTGTTGCTGCCGTGTCCTCAGGGGACTTGGGGCGACACCGCGAGGAGGAGAGCATGGCTTCGTCCATGGTTGTGAAGCCGGCGGCGCCGGCGACCATTCCAGTGCCGGTGACGATCCCGGTGCGGGAGCTGCTCCCCTACGCGATCTTCATCGGGGCGCTGATGTTCGTGCTCTTGTACTTCGTGGGCGCCGAGCAAGGCGCGACGTCGATCGTCGGGGGGACGATGGTGCACGAGTTCGTGCACGACGCCCGCCACCTGCTCGGCGTCCCCTGCCACTGACGAGGGGCCGGTCATCGTCAGAGCCCTTCTGATCCGGGGGATGCTCGCGGGTCTGCTCGCCGGCGTACTCGGCTTTGGTTTCGCCAAGATCGTCGGCGAACCCCAGATCGTGCGCGCCATCGCCTTCGAGGATTCGCACGCCGAGCATGCGGCAGGCAATGGTGGGCATGACCAACCGGAAGCGGCGCCCGTGTCGCGAACGGTGCAGAGCACGATCGGTCTCTTCACCGGGACGACAGTCGCCGGGGTGGCGCTGGGTGGGCTGTTCGCTCTCGTCTATGCCTACGCCGGCGGACGGATCGGGCCTCGCACTCCACGGGCGCTGGCGTTGTCCGTGGCCGGAACCGCGTTCGTCGCGGTCTACCTGATGCCCTTCTTCAAGTACCCACCGAACCCACCGTCGGTCGGCAACCCGGACACGATTGGCCGTCGAACCGTGCTCTACCTGACCATGATCGCGGTGTCGGTCGTCGCCGCCTGCCTCGCCATCGGGCTGCGCCGCCGGCTCCTGGAACGCTGCGGCGAGTGGAACGCCTCGCTGCTGGCGGTAGCACTCTTCGTGGCGGTGAACGTCCTGGCGTGGGTCGTGCTGCCTCGAGTCAGTGAGGTACCGGCCGGCTTCCCGGCCGACGTCCTGTGGCGGTTCCGCATGGCGTCGCTGGGGCTGCAGGTGGTGCTGTGGTCCACGATCGGGTTGGTCTTCGGTGCGCTGACGGAGCGCAGCCAGCTCAACACCATCGCCGGTGTCGGCGAGCAGACCCCCACGTTCACCTCCTAGTCGTGTGGGCCAAACGCGTGCTCGCCGATGAGCGCCACGGCTGGAGCGAGGGAGCCCCTCACGGTGCTGGTGTGTCGCGGTTGTTGCTGTGGCACCGAGCGCAAGCACCCGGGGTTCGATCACGATGGGCAGCTCGCCACGCTCCGAGCCGCGATTGCCAGCCGGCCCTCGGCCCGGTTGTGGACGGTCGACTGCCTCGGTTCGTGCGAGCGGTCCAACGTCGTGGTGGTTCGGCGGCGCAACGAGCGGCGATGGTTCGGCGGTCTCGTCGACCTCGACGCCTCGCGGGAGCTGGCGGAGTGGCTTCGCGGCGGGGCTGGCGATCCCTGGCCCGAGTCTGTCGCCGCCCGGCAGTTCGCGCCGTCGGTCGCCGGAGCCGCGGTGGCTCGGCGTCTGGCCTGGAGCACCGAGGAGGTCGTCGATGCGGTGGAGCAGGCGCTGCGGGAGCGAGCGGGGACGTGGCTGCTCGGCGTGTACGGCGCGTCGGCCGAGGTCGCCCTCGATGACGGTCCATCGGACGTCCGTCGCGACGGGTCCTGCGTCACGGCAACGAGCGGATCAGGCGCGTTGCGGCTCCGCGTCCATGCTTCGACGGCCGCCTTCGCCGTCATGCCCGTCGACGTGCCGACGATCGGTGTGGTCGCCCTCGCCGTGCCCCGCTCACACCTGCGCCCGCAGGCGCGACGTCACGTCACTCTGGTCGGGCTCGATGTCGACGCGGTGCGAGACGCGGATCGCGACTCCACGCTCGTCGATCTCGGGCATGGCGCTGCGGCTTCGCGCTTCTACCTCCGCGTCCCCGAGAGCGAGCTCCTGTCGATCCTTCCCTCGGTGGGTCGCGAGCTGGACTTCGGAGGCCGCGACGGGGATGCGATCCTCCGCACGCCAGCGCATCAGGTGGTGACGACGACACTGGGCCGGGCCGAGATCTACGCACCGATCCCTGCCGCGGACGGCAGCAGGCGGCCCGGATCGCACTCGCATCTCTCGGGCGGTGAGCTGGAGCTCGGATTGGACCTGCCACCCGGCCTGGTCCTGCCCGACGGGTGGTCGCCGGCGGCCACGTTCTACCCGTCCCCTGCATGGCGGGCCAGGCCGTCTGCCCGCTTCGTCGGGTGATCGACCGTCGGTGCCGGAGCCCCGTACGTTCCACCTCACGACACGCACGATCTACCATCAGACACGCAAGATCTACCATCAGAGATGCGCGGCCGAGCGTCCGACCAGGCGCTCACCCGCGGTCGCGCCGGGTCCTGCGCCGCTCGGGAGCACGGAGGAGGCCAAGTGGACGGCATCCATGACATGGGGGGGACGCAGGGTTGGGGGAGCGTGGCGATCGACCCCGACGAGCCGGTCTTCGCCGAGCCCTGGGAGGCCAAGGCGTTCGCCTTCGGCGCGCTGTCGGCCCGGCTGTCGGGCACGAACTTGGACGCGATGCGCCACGCCATTGATCGTCAGCACCCCTACGACTACCTCGTCGACGGCTACTACGGCCGCTGGCTCGGGTGCGTCGAGACGATGCTGGTGGACAGTGGCGTGTTGGCTCCGGGGGCGGTGGAGGCGCGGGCTCGGCGGCTACGAGGCGAGGAGGCCGAGGAGCCGGCCGATCCCACCCCGCACAAGCCCGAGTACCAACCGACCGCACCGGGCTCTTTGCGCGAGGTCGATGACCCGCCCAAGTTCACGGTCGGCCAGCGGGTGCGCGCCCGCTCGTGGTCGTCCGACGGTCACACCAGGCTGCCGCGCTACGTGCGGGGTCGCGCCGGCACGGTGAATGGCGTCCAACCCAGCCAGGTGCTGCCCGACACCCACGCCCACTGCATCGCCGAGAACGCCCAACACGTGTATGCGGTGGCCTTCGACTCGGCGGAGCTCTGGGGTCCGGACGCCGACCCCTTTGTCCTCAGCATCGACCTCTACGAGAGCTACCTGGAGCCCGTATGAACCTGCACCGCGTCGGCACACACCGACCGTCCTCGGTCGCCTCCTGCGCAGAGCTCGCGACTCGGGCCAGCCTCGGCTCGTGTGGCACGCGGACCGCCCGATGACCGCGGAGCCCCGCCCCCACGACTACCCGGGGCCGGCTCTGCGCGCGGAGGCCCTCGAGGCTCTCTTGCTGGAGCGCGGTCTCATCGACCCCAAGGTGGTCGACGGGCTCATCAACCGCTACGCCAACGACGTCGGCCCCCTGAACGGCGCCAAGGTGGTCGCCCGCGCGTGGACGGACCCGGAGTACAAGGCCAGGTTGCTGCAGGAAGGCACGTCCGCCATCGCCGAGTTCGGGTTCAGCGGTCCACAGGGTGAGCACATCGTCGTGGTGGAGAACACGCCGGAGGTGCATCACGTGGTCGTGTGCACCTTGTGCTCGTGCTACCCGTGGCCGGTGCTCGGGTTGCCGCCGGCGTGGTACAAGGATCCGGCGTATCGGGCCCGGGTCGTGCGCGAGCCTCGCGCCCTGTTGGCCGAGATGGGCTTGGCCCTCGACGACGACATCGAGATCAAGGTCTGGGACAGCAGCTCCGAGGTGCGCTACTTCGTGCTCCCCGAGCGTCCAGAGGGCACCGACGACCTGTCGGAGGAAGCACTCGCCGCCTTGGTCACCCGTGACGCGATGGTCGGTGTGGGCCGGGTGCCGGCGCCGGTCGGATGACGACGACGGGCGACCTGCCGGTCGAGCTCGACGTCGACGGCAGGTCTTCGCCACCCCGGTCGAACGGCGAGCTCGTCTTCGTCGAGCCGTGGGAGAGCCGGGTCTTCGGGGTCACCATCGCGCTCCACCAGAGCGGTCTGTTCATGTGGGAAGAGTTCAAGGACCAGCTGATCGCCGCCATTGCCCGCTGGGAGTCCGCCCACCCCGATCTTGACGGCTACCGCTACTACGCCTGTTGGCTGGAGGCTCTCCAAGGGCTCCTACGTCAGCGCGACATCGTGGCCCCGGAGGAGCTCGAGGACCAGGTAGCCGAGTTCGCTGCTCGCCCGGCCGGCCACGACCACGACCACGACCACGACCGCCCCACCGGCGGTCGTTGAAGGCCGGCGGCTAGGCCGAGGCGTGTCGGAGGTTCGCAGGACCAAGCCCGCCGAAGCCCGGTGGCTCGGCGGCTACCGCGCCACGGTGAGCGTGCGCCAGTTCTCCGTCGAGGTCGACGAGCCCCCTTCGGTGGGTGGCACCGACGCCGGACCCATGCCCACGGAGTACCTCCTCATGGCGCTGGCGTCGTGCTTCGCCTTGGCCGTCGCCCACGTCGCGCGTCGCGACGGCATCGAGCTCGGGCCGTTCAGCGTCACTGCCGAGGGCACGTACGCCGGGCCGTCCGTGTCGTCCTTCGACCTCGCGGTGCGCCTGGATGGAAAGCCGCCCGCGGGGATGGACGAGCTGCTCCAGAAGGCGAGGAGGGTCTGCTACGTGTCGAACACCTTGGCCCGGCAGCCCGCAATCGTCGCTCGCGTCGTCGATTGACAGGCGCCGGGCTTGCCACCTCGCGGCACGCGAGCCGACGCGGGCGACCGGACCTCCGGCGAGGTCCGGTCAGTCACCGCGCGTGTGTCAGGTCCGGTCAGACCGTCCAGGTGTTGATCTGGAAGGCGCCCGCCCGCCAGGCGGTGAGCGCCGAGTCGAGGACGTCGAGCGGGTGGAAGGCCTTGACCCCCGGGATCAGGTCGTCCTCGCGGAAGCCGTACAGGGCACCCATCGCGAAGCGGCAGGCATAGATGGTGGCTCCCTCCTTGAGGAGGGTCTTGATCTGGTTGTTGATCGCCATGTGCCCGGGGAACGCCTCTTGGCCGACGGCTGGGAAGCCGCGGGTGCCGGAGGCCAGCAGCACCCCGGGGCCATAGAGAACGATCGAGACGTCGAAGCCCTTGCGCACCAGGCGGGTCGAGGTCAGCAGGTTCACCAGCGCCACCGAGCCCTCATACGGCACGGTGTGGATGAAGACGAATGCCTTCTCGCCCGGGTTGGCCTGTATGTCCTCGAAGATCTTCTCCTCGACGTTGAACAGCACCTCGCCTTCGGCAGGGACCGGGTTGTTGACGGTCTTGGGCATTGGTTCTCCTTTGGTATGGGGACGGGTCGAGCGGTCAGAGGCTTCACACGGCGGGGCCGAGGGGCTTGCGCTCGCGTGGCTCCCAGGTGCGGCGGTGGCTCCCCGGCATCCGCTGCAGGACGCCTTGGCGCAACTTCCAGGGGAGCCGCCGGTACATCGGCACGAACACCGAGAGGAAGAAGCGGCCCTTGAGGCTCGCCGGCGGGGCGGTCACCTCGAAGGAGTACTTACGGGCCACCCGCTGCTGGGCGGCCACGAGTAGATAGTGCTCGGCGTTCTTCCGGAGCCAGGCCGCGAAGCGCATGACGCTAGGTCGCCAGGCGGCTGAGGGCGTTCTGGGCCGCCACGGCAATCGGCTCGTTCAGGGCGCCGATCGGAGGTGAGTAGACGTTCTCCATGAAGGCGAGATCCTCCAGCGTGATGCCGGTCTTCACCGCCACCGCCAGGAAGTCGGCCCGCTCCTTGATGCCTTCACCACCCACCATCTGGGCGCCGATCAAGCGCAGGGTGCCCGGCTCGGCCAGCAGCTTCACCTTGACCTTGCGCACGCCGGGAAAGTAGCGGGCCCGCGAGATGCCCTCGGCCTGGCCCATCACGTACGGGATGCCGAGCGCTTCGGCCGCGGTCTCGCCAAAGGCGACACCCCCGACCATCCAGTCGCCGGCCATCATGCCCCAGGGGATGTACACCGGCTGATAGGTGCGCTGGCCGCCCCCGGCGTTGATGCCGGCGACCTTGCCCTGCGCGTAGGCGTGTGAGCCCGTGAGGCCCTGGACGCCCAGGTTGGTGACCCCGAGCGGGATCTCGGTGCAGTCACCGGCGGCGAACACCCCATCGACGGACGTCGCCATCCGGTTGTCGACGACCACGCCTCCGGTGGGTCCGAGCTTCAATCCGGCGGCCTTAGCCAACGCGTTGTTCGGCACCTTCTTCGTGCAGACCACCGCCAGATCGGCTTGGATCGACCCCTGCGACGTCTCGACCGCCCGTACCGTCCCTTCACCGACGAAGCCCTTCAGCTCGACGCCGAAGTGCATCCTCACGCCCGCCTCGGCCCAGGCCTGCTGCACGGGCTCCACGATGTCCGGGTCCGCGAGGTCCGCGAGAGCCCAGGGACGGTGGTCGATCACATGGGTCTCGATGCCACGGTGGGCGAGGGCGGTGACCATCTCGAGGCCGAGCGGCGTGGCCTCGACGACCACCGCGGCCGTCACCGAGTCGAGCACCTTGTCCCACTCCATGGCCCGGCGGATGTTCTTGACGTAGTAGAGGCCACCGAGGTCGCCTCCGGGGACGCCTGGATCGGCGTAGTCGAACCCGGTCGCCACGATCAACCGATCGAACGACTCGCTGCCGTGGTCCGCCACGCTGACGGTCCCGGCGCCGAGGTTGAGGTCCGTGACGGCGGTCTCGTACCGGATGTCGATGCCCTGCTCGGCGTACTGCTCCTTGGTCGCCAAGAAGAGCGCCTCGAAGCTCGGGATCTCCTTGCCATGGACGTAGGGGATGCCACAAGGGCTGTACGCAGCGTCCTCGAACTCCGTGAACACGACGACCTCGCCGTCGGGCATCGCGCCCTTGAACGCGCCGGCCGCACCAATGCCGGCCGCTCCACCACCGACGACTAACGTCCTCGTTGCCATGCGTTCCCCCCTTGCGGCCGACCCCTCGTGGCCGACATGGCGCTCGGCCGTTCGGTCATTCACTATCGGCGACATCGTAGACACTTTCCTATGATGGGTGCGCATGGCCGGCCAGAAGCCAGGAACGTCGCCGAGGACGCAGCCCAGGGCTCGACCTCCCTTGCCGGCTGAGCCAGTCGTCCCCGGCGCCGACGGAGTGGATGGCACGGTCGAAGACCCCAGCCCGGGCGGGCTCCAGCAGATCGTGAGCTCGATCGGCCCGAAGCTGCGCGAGCTCCGGGTGCAGCGGGGCCTGTCGCTCCAGCAGCTCGCCGACCGGGCCGACGTGTCCGCCGCGGCCATCCACAAGATCGAACGGTCGGGCATGGTCCCGACCATCACCACCTTGCTGAAGATCGCCGGTGCCCTGAACCGGCCCGTGTCCTACTTCGTCAACGAGGACCAGACCGAGAATCGGCCCGTGGCGTTCATCCCTGCGGACGCCCGCCGTCCCGTCTTCACCGCCCACCAGGGCATCGATCTGGCCGGGATCTCGGGGCCGTATGGACGGTTCTTCATGGCCGGCGCGGTCTCCGAGGTCCAGCCCGGCGCCAACAGCGGCCACCGGCCGATGGAGCACCCCGGCGAGGAGCTCGTGCTCGTCATGGAGGGCGTCTTCGAGCTCGACGTCGACGGCGAACGCTTCCTCCTCGAGCAAGGTGACGCCCTGCACTTCCGCACCGATCGGCCCCACCGCTGGCGCAACCCCGGCGACACACCGACCAAGGCCATCTGGTTGGCGCTGCGGCCCTTCTGACGTCACGTCGGCCCGAGGACGAGCGAGGTCAGCCCGAACAATGCCAGGCGGAGGCCGAGGAGCAGGTCGGAACCCGACGTGTGACCGAGCGCGCTCACCTGCTCCTGGTACCGGTCGGTGGCCCGCTGGTCGCCCGCCGCCAGGGCCGCCAGCAGTCGGTGGGCGGGCTCGACCGACTGCCCGCGAGCGGCCCAGGTGACGAAGGCGTGAGCGATCGGGTGGGTCCGGGCCGTGTTCGCGGCGCCCGCGAGGTGCTCACGGTCGCAGCCGGCCAAGGCCAACACGACCAGGATCCCGGCGAGGACATCGTCTCCGGCCGGCGTCAGCCCGCCTCCCCGTCCCGCCAGGCAGCCGACCACGGCCGGAAGTTCACCGTCGGCCAGCGCGGCCCGAGCTGCGTCGGTCGCCGGGTCCTGTGCCAGCTCGGATCGGTCGGCGCGGTCGAGCTGCTCGACGGCCGCGGGGGCGACGGACACCAGCGCCCATGGGTCGATGGCCGGTGGCCGCCATCGCGCCAGGTCGTGGAGCCCGAGTAGTCGGTTCCCGATCGTCAGCGTCCGGCGTTCGAGGACTACGGGCGCGCCGGTCGCGGTCGGCGGAAGCGCCTGGAGACTGAGGTGGATCGGGCCGGAAGGCACGTGGCGGTCGGTCAGGGCCAGGACCGCGTCGCCGATCTCGATGTACGTCGCCCGTCGGAACGACGCGAGCACCCGCCCGACGCAACGGTCGGCCGGGAGCTCGAACCAGGCTTCGCCGCCTTCAGGGAAGCGGCGCTGGGCCCCGTCAGGCGAGGGCACGGTCGAGGGCCAGGAGCGCGGTCTGGAAGCACTCGATCGGCGCCGTGGCCACCCCTGCTCCGACCTGCCCCGAGCCATTAGAGAGGTGGAGGATCCCGGTCGTGACCTTCGGGGTGATGCCGAGCTCGACGACCTTGCAGACGTCGACGCCGACCGGCGTACCTCTCCAGTCGAGCGTCGGCAGCTTGAAGCGGCTGCTCCGGCCGGCGCAGATCAGATCCAGCTGCGACGTCATGAAGGCGGCGTCGGCCATCGAGCCGCCGACGAACGCCGCCACGGAGGGCGAGCCCGCCGCGGCCGGACCACCGAGACCGACCAGCTCGAGCACCGCGCTGTCACCGACGTCGCGCGCGCTCGTCTCGGATCCCTGGCCGGCGTAGTAGAGGGCCTGGCCGATGGGTGGTGCCTCGGTCAGGTGCCAGTCGTCCGAGCCGGCCAGCTTGATGCCGAACGCAGACCCGTTGCGGGACATCGTGGTGACGATCGACGCGTTCGGGACCTCCGCCGCCCAGCCGGTGAGTGCCCGAGCACCGGCCATGGCCGCGGTCAAGAAGAAGAGGTGGTTGGAGGAGAGGAACCGGGCCACCTCGACCCGCGCCGGGTGATCTGAGGCCACGAGATGCGGGAGGAGGCTGCGCAAGAGCATGTTGGTGCTGGCCTGGACGCGGATGTGGACGTCGTCACCCATCTGCACACCCTGGCTGGCCAGACCGAGGACATCGACAGGACCGTGGTCCCGCACCGCGGCCGCGAGCACGGGACCCACCGCCGAGGACAGGAAGGCAAGGCGCTCGATGGCGGTGGGTGTGTCACGTCCGAACCATGGCGTGTCGCCTGGCCCCTGGTTGAGCGGGGCGAAGGCCCGATTCGCGCCCAGCGCGTTCTCGGCCACCCACACCGGCTGGGACGGCCCGAGCGCGGTGACCATCGGCACCACCGTGTCGTGTTCGTTGGCGGCGGCGAGCTCGATCTCGCCCGCCAAGAGCAGTCGTTCGGCGTCATCGACGGTCGCGGCCCACCCCTCGGCGACGACCGCGGCCCGCATCGAGCGCCGGAGTGGATCGCAGGCGTCCACGTAGGCGATCGGGGGGCCGCAGTGCAGCAACATCACCTCCCCGAAGCGGGGCACGACGGACCTCGCCGGTGCGACGTCGACAAGGTGGGGGTTGCCCTGGTCGAGCCGGCGAACGACCTCGGCGTTGGCCTCGTCGACGACCACCGACCGCCGTCCGTAGCGCCGGCCGAGGGCGGCGACGAGCTCGGCGTCGCCACCGGCGGGGATGCGCCAGTCGACGACTGCCACTGGGTGATCCTGGGCCGCGACGGCGTCGGCGAACAGCGACAGGCCGACGTTCACGACCTGGGCCGAGTCGGGGAAGGAGGGGATGATGTCCGGGGGTCGGCTCATGGGTCTCCCTCCGGGTCCGTACGACCGCTGGCCTCGCTCAGCTGCCGGGCTCGAGCGCGGACACCCGCCTCGGCGGCGGCGAAGCGAGCGAGATGGGCTTCCGTCACCTGCGCAAGCTCCGCCGCCCGGTGCTCGATCTCCTCGACCATCTCATCGACCGCCTCTGGCGCCGCGCCGCCGCTGGTCGCCCGTGTCGCCACGATGGCGGCTGGATCGAGTGCGGCGGCGAGGTCGTCGGCGTCGATCGTGAGCGGGCGCCCGAGCACCTGGCGCGCCGCGGCGTCGACGCGGGCGGGCGTGAGATCGCGAGCGGCGCGGCCCTCGTCGGCCAATGTCCGCACCGCCTGGCCGATCACCTGGTAGGAGCGGCGGTAGTCCAGCCCGCAGCGGACCATCAGCTCCTCGGCCACGTCGGTGGCCTGGCTGAAGCCGCGGTCGAGCTCTTCGAGCAGCCGATCCTCGTTGACGACGAGGGTCTCGACCACACCGGCCGTCAGCTTTGTCATCTTCCGGGCCCGCTCGACCATCGCCGGCATCTCGCCGTAGGCGAAGATCAGCGAGTCGCTGCGGGCCGAGGGGCTCTTCTGGATGGCGAGCAGACCGGCGACGTGCCCGATGATGAGACCGGTGGTGCCGCGGATCATCGAGAGCGCGTACGGATTTCGCTTCTGGGGCATCAGGATGCTGGAGCGGCTGTAGCCGTCGTCGAGATCGACGTAGTCGAACTCGGAGCTGGCCCAGATCTCGAGGTCCTCGGCGAGGGAGGTCTGCGTACAGGCGAGGCTCGATGCGGTGGCGGCGAGCTGCACGAGGCCGTCGACTTGCCACATGGCGTCGCGGGTGTTGACGATGACGTCCTCGAACCCGAGCGAGGCGGCGAACGCGGAGCGGTCGGTGACGAGGCGGCTCCCGTTGACGCCACCCGCGCCGCCAGGACTGCAGTTCACCCAGCTCAAGGCGTCGAGCAGGTGGTCCGCGTCCCGCAACAGCGGATAGGCGAACGACGTGAGGTAGTGGCCGATCGTGGACGGCTGGGCTTGCTGCAGGTAGGTGTGGTCCGGGAACAGGGTGGCCCGATGTTCGTGGGCGCGAGCGGCAAGGGCACGAGTGAGGCGGTCGATGGCCAGCAGGAGGTGGCACACCTGCCGGCGGAGGTGGATGCGGAACGCAACGCGTGTCGCTTCCCGCCTCGGCCGCCCGGCGTGGAGCCAGCCCGCGGTGTCCCCGAGTGCCGCCGCGAACAGCCGTTCGCGGGAGGTGTACGGCTCCCCGAACGCCGCGTCGTAGCCGAACTCCGACGCGTCGACGGCATCGGCGTCGAGCAACACGCCCGCCAAGGCGGCGGCGTCGCGCCTCGAAACGACGCCGTGATCGAACAGCTGCAGGAGGTGGGCCATGTCGGCGAGGTTGAGGCCCTGGTGGAGCACGTCGGCGCTCTCGATCTCGTAGGCGAACGCGGCCTCGACGAGCTCAGGCGCAGGCTTAGGCATCCGGGTCCCTCGCAGCCCGCTCATCGGCGATCGGCTCCCGGTTCAGCAGATCGGCTACCGCGTCGAGCCAGCCGCCGGTGTGCCACAGGACGATCGGCCCGGTGGCGTCGCGTGCGACGCTCGTCAAGACGGAGACGGCGCGTGCGCCGTACGTGATGTCGACCACGAGTCCTTCGGTGTCGAGAACGAGTCGACTGGCGGCTACGAGCTCGGGCGTCGGGCGGCCGAATCCGGGGCCGATGGCGTCGACCAGATCGAGCCGTATCGGGTCCGGTGGCGGGCGGTCGTCGAGCTGCGCCGCCGCTGTCGCCAGGGCATTGACGGCGGCGGCTGTCTCTGGCTGCGGTCTGCTGACGACGGCTCCGGTCAGCAGCGTCGGCCGGGACCAGCTCGACACGCCGACCACGAGTCCGGCGATCGTGCCTCCCGACCCGACCGGAAGCACGATGCGCTCGGGGTCGAGGCCGCGTTCGGTCAGCTGCCGATCGAGCTCATCAGCCGCGGCCGCGTAGGCGAGCGTGCCGAGAGGTGTGGCGCCCCCGCGGGGACGACGTAAGGCCGTCCGCCCTGCCGGGTTCGCTCGGTGGCCAGGCATGCCGCGCGCGGCTCCAGTGGTTGTCCGGTCGTCGTCGCCGGTGAACACCACCTCCGCGCCCCATCGCTGCATGGCGGCCAGGTTGGGGTGGGTCGGCTTCGCTTCACGGCCGTACAGGACGAGGGTGCAACGGAGACCGCCGCGAGCGGCGGCGGCGGCGAGTGCCTGGCAGAGGTTGGAGGCCGACCCTCCACAGCCGATGATCTCGTCGTGGCCGCGGGCTAGCGCATCCGCCAGCAACACCTCGACGACGCGGGCCTTGGTGCCCCCGAACGCGAAGCCAGTGAGGTCGTCGCGCTTCACCCACACGTCGGCGCCGAGGCGCAGGCTCAGCTGCCGGGCGGGCACGAGCGGGGTCGGCAAGATCGCCAGGGGCAGGCGCGGTGGGCTGCTCACGGCCACCGCTCGGAAGTGGCGTCCAGGAAGTCGCTCAGCCGGCGGGTCACGCTGTCGACCGCGTGCTCGGCCGCCGGTATCCGCGTGTCGGCCAGGAGCGCCGCGATGGCACTCGCGTCGAGCAGGCCAGCGGCGCTGACGGCGTCGGCCATGGGGCGACCCTCCTCTCGGGCTCGAGCGAGCACCGACTGGAGCTCCGCTTGGGCTCGGTGCTTCCCGACCCGTTGGGCGTAAGCGCTGAGCAGCCGCTCGGACAGGAGGCCCTCATCGTGCTCGACGTTGGCCCGCATCCGGTCGTGGTGGACCTCGACGCCGGCCAGGAGATCGATGGCGAGGGCCAGTGCCGTCGAGGTCAGGAGGCAGGCCTCGGGGAACGCCGGCCACTCCGCCTTCCACCCGCGACCGTCCCGCTCATGGATCTGGACCATGCCCTCCAGCAGCACCCCCGCGTGAGCTCGGACCAGCCGGGCCAGGGTGTCCAGGTGCTCGCTGCGCTCGGGATTTCGCTTGTGCGGCATGGTGATGCTGCTCACGACAGCGGCATCCGCCTGCTCACTGAGCTCGGCGATCTCGGCCCGCTGGAGCTCCATCACCTCGTTGCCGATGCGGGCGAGGGTCCCGGTGATGAGGGCGAGAACGAGCGCCTGCTCCACCACGCGGTCCCGGCTGGTGAGCCAGCTGATCCCGGGGTCGGCCAGCTCGAGGCGCCGGCAGAAGCCGGCGCGCAGGGGCGGTCCGAGGTCGCCGAAGAAGCCCAACGTGCCGACGGCGCCGCCCAGCTGGCCGACCAGCCACCGAGCGCGCCCGTCCTGGAGGCGGTCGAGGTGGCGAGCGACCTCGTCGGCCCAGGAGGCCGCCTTCCAGCCGAACGTGATCGGTGCACCGGGTTGGGCGTGGGTGCGCCCCGGCATCCCGGTGGAGCGGTGGGACCGCGCCAGGTCGATGAGGAGACGGGCGAGCGTTCGCAAGTCGCGCCAGATGATGGCCATGACCTGCCGCGCCGCCAGCACGGTCCAGGTGTCGGTCAGGTCCTGGACGGTGATGCCGTAGTAGACGTGCTCGGCCGCGTCCTGCGGCAGCACGGCCTTCAACGCCGCGATCAGACCGAGGGTCGAATGGGACGTCCGTCGGGTCTCCGCCGCCAGCAGGTCGAGATCGAGTCGGTCGGCCCGGGCGCCGGCGGCGATGGCGTCGGCCGCCGACCGGGGGATGATGCCGAGCTCGGCCTGGGCGTCTGCCAGCACGACCAGGATGTCGAGCCAGCTCTGCCGCCGAGCCGCCTGGTCGAAGATGGCCCGAACCTCGGTCGTGCCCCAGAGGTGCGCGTACTCCGCGCTGTCCGTCAGGCGGGCGCCCATGCCGGTACGGCCGCGTGGGCGAGGGCCTGCAACGCCTCGCGGACCTGTTGGAGCGATGCGCCCCAGGGGACGACCGCGCGCCGCCCGGTGGTCGCGCTTGGAACCGGCTCGAGCTCGATCCGGTCCTCGAGAAGGCAACACTTGGTCAGGAGCGAGGCGTCGGCCCGGACCGCGGCCAGCTGACGCGGGCAGACGTCGACGCTCGGAGCGTCGTCGCCATAGAACCAGCGATGGATCTCGCGGGAGCGGGCGCAGCCGAGCAGCAACCAGGGCTGACGGGGCGGCCGCTGGTCCAGGTACCAGGTGGTGCCGCGGTCGAGCTCGACCCCCGAACCGCGGCAGGGGAGCAGCACCTCACGGTGGTCAGGCGCCAGCGTGTCAAGCTCGACGAGCTCGGGCACGAGCAGGATCGGGGGGAGGTCTTCGGCGACGTCGAGCACGCGCTGCGCCTGATCGAGCAGCTTGGCCGGGAAGGGGGGCACGACCTCGAGCACGTGGACGACGATTGGCGCTGGATCGAGCAGGAAGCTGACGTGGCGGTACCGACCCTCGACCACGATGCACCGGGCCGACGGGTGCTCGGCGGCGATCCGAGCCAGCTGCGACGGTATCCCGGTGTCCGTCTCGGGCCGGCGGACGAAGACGGTCTCGTCGGGTAGCGCGAGCACCCTGGCGCCCGTCGCGGGGGAGAACAGCTGGCTCGGATCAGCCAGCTCCACCTCGACCAGGGCATGGGCACCGGCATGGCCGGCGACGACGTAGCGGGTGCGGCGGTAGCACTCCCGGCCGACGAAGTGGCCGATGAGCGCCTCCTCGGTGAGCGGTATGGGGACATCGGCGATGGACACCTGCCGGTAGGCACCGGGCGTGATGTTCGGCATCGCCGCGACTCAGGACCGGACCGGGATCCGGCGCAACAGCGCCGCCGCGGTGGTATCGGCCCGCAGCCCCAGGCGCAGTGCTTCCGTGCCCATCGCTTCTCGGGGGGCGATGTTCGACAGGTTGACGTTGGCACCGACCTGGTTGATGAACCACGCCTGCTGGTCCTTGCGGGGGGCCTCGAACAGCAGGCGGTCCGGGCCGATGTGCTCGAGCAAGGCCTCGACGACGTCGACGCGGACCCGGCCGTCCGGGTCGTAGATGCCGACGGTGCCGCTCTCGCGGCCCTCGGCGATGACCCATGACGCGCCGGCGTCGAGATCGGCCCTCGCCAGGGCCACCCACGCGTCGGGGGTGAGGGTCCGTTCGGCGTCCTTGGCCCCGACCTCGGCGATGACCCGCACGGAGCGGCGGGCGAGCGCGATCAGCTCGGCCTTGCGGGAGGGCCCGAGGAGGTCGAGGCCGTCGCTCACCTCGATGAAGGGGAAGCCGCTCGCCGCCGCCCAGTCGATGCAGGCCTCAGCCCGGTCCTGCAGCGCGGCGATCTCCAGCAGGGTGCCGCCGGTGCACGCGGCCACCTGGTGCCGGCGGAGCACGTCGAGCTTGGCCTCCAACGACGGGTCGAGGTAGGAGCTGCCCCACCCGAGCTTCCACACGTCGATGAACTCGGCGTTGGCGAGCAGCCCGCGCACCTCGTCGACGGGTAAGCCGCCATCGAGCACGGCCGTGACCCCGGTGGCTCGCGGCTTGGCCGGCCGGGGCTCGAGGTCGAGGAAGCTGGGCCGCTCCATGTCTCGTATCGTAAACGGTCACCTACTATCGTTCAACCATGAATGGCCGGCCGGCGGATCCCCAGGAGCACCTCAGGGCGATCGCCACGGCCGTGAGGTCCAGTGCCGGCTGGCGGTCCAAGGCCCACATCGGCGTCGTCGGCGAGGTGTTCGGCCCGCCCGACTGGCTGAGCGGTCCGGGCGACGACGGCGCCGTGGTGGAGACCTCGCTCGTGGTGTGCGGAGAAGCGATACTGCCGGCCTTCCTGGAGCGGGACCCCTTCGGAGCCGGGATCGCAGCCGTGCTGACCAACGTGAACGACGTGGCCGCGATGGGTGCCCTGCCCCTGGCCGTCGTGGACACCGTGGTCGGCGACGAGGGGACGTGTCGGCGCGCGCTCGAAGGGATGCGCCAGGCTTCGCTCCTCTACGACGTTCCAGTCGTCGGTGGGCACATCACGATCAGCCCCGATCGCCAGGCGCTGTCGGCATTCGCGCTCGGGCGTTGCCCTGGCCCTGCGCTCTCGGCCACCCACGTGCGCCCGGGGCAGCGCCTGGGGCTGCTCGTCTGCCTCGAAGGCACCATGCGGCCTGACTTCCCGTTCTTCCCGTCGTTCGATGAGCGCGGCGACCGGCTGGCCGGCGACGTACGGCTGCTGGCCGCGCTGGCCGATGCCGGCTCGTGCACCGCGGCCAAGGATGTGAGCATGGCGGGGCTGCTCGGATCGCTCGCCATGCTGCTCGAACCGACTCGCTGCGGGGTCAGCGTCGACCTGGCCGACATCCCGGTGCCCGACGGGGTGGACCTCGAGGCCTGGCTCTTGTGCTTCCCGTGCCTGGCGTTCCTGGTCTGCGGCCCGCCGGAGCTGGAGGCGCGCACGGCCGCGGCCGCCACTCAGCGGGGCCTCACCTACGCCACGCTGGGCACGATCGATGGCTCGGGGGTGTTGTCGGTACGGGATGGCGCCGCGTCCGCGGAGGTCATCGACCTGCGGACGGAGGGCATCACCCGCCTGCAGCCGTCGGATCCATCGGGCGCTCGCTGAGGTCGATGGCCATCGGCTGGTGCTCGACGCCGACGTAGATCTCCACCGCGCCGTCGCACCGCCAGCCCAGCCGCTCGAAGAAGCCCACGTTCGGAAGCTGGATGTGGGCCGTCATCATCTCGCCGCCAAGGCGGCGAGCGGTCGCCACCGCGAAGCGCACGAGCGGACCGCCTGCGCTGTGCCGGCGGTGAGCGTGCAGGACCGCGAGTCGGTCGCCCTGCCAGCGCGCGCCGGCCGGATCGAGTGGGAACAGACGCACCGCGCCCGCCGGTTCCCCGTCGTGGAGGCCGAGGACCTTGAGGGTGGCGGGGTCGTCGTCGTGCTGGTCGAGGTCGTGCGGCGAGAAGAGGCGCTGCTCATCGACGAACACCTCGTGGCGGATGCGATGGTGGTGCTCGAGGCTCCACCGATCGTCAGCGACACGGCACCAGGTCGACCGCCGATCGGCGACGGTGACGTCACCCACGGGCCGCGATGGCAGGCTTGGGCCCGATCTGGAGGTGGCGCTCCACGGCCGCCATCGGCGAGCACGCGTTGCACCGGGAGCACCCCGCCTTCGCGGTGCCGGCGCCGATGCCCTTCGCCTCCAGATACGGGGCGACGCGGCGCGCCACCCGCTCGACCTCGGCTGGGTCTGGGGGAGACCAGCCCGTCATGAGGCTGCCCGCCACCGGCCGGAGCGGCACGACGAACGGGTAGACGCCCAGCTCGATGGCGCGCCGACACCCGTCGACGATCAGCTCCGGGTCCTCGCCCATGCCGAGGATCACGTACGTGGTGACCTGTCCCGGCCCGAACAGCGAGACCGCGCGCTCCCAGGCCGCGAAGTAGTGGTCGATGCCAGTGCGCGCCTTGGCCGGTGCGACCCGCGCCAACACGGCCGGGTCGAACGTCTCGACGTGGATGCCCACCGTGTCGATCCCGAGCGTGTGGACCCGGTCGATGACGTCCAGGTCTTCGGGCGGCTCGAACTGGACCTCCACCGGGAGCCCGCTGGCCTCCTTGACCGCGTGTCCGCACTGCGCGACGTACAGTGCGCCGCGATCGGGCCCCCGGGTGCTGCCGGTGGTCAGCGTGACGTCCACCGCGCCGTCGAGGTCCCGTGCTGCCACCGCCACCTCAGCCAGCATCGCGGGCGTCTTCTTGGCGATGGTTCGACCGGCTTCGAGCGTGACCCCGATGCCGCAGAACGTGCACTGGTCGTCGTTGCCCCAATAGGCGCAGGTCTGCAGCACGGTGCTGGCCAGCGAGTCGAGATGGAGGAGCGCGATCTTCCAGTACGGGACGCCATCGGCCGTCGTCAGGTCGTAGAAGCGCGGCCGCGACTGAGTCCGGGCTCCCGCCACCCGATGGCCGTCCTCGTAGATGGCCAACCCCGCCTCGTCGTCGCGCAGCTCGAACGGGGAGCCGAGGGTCCTCGACGGATCGGTATCGAGGGTGAGCGCGAGATCTTCGACCCAGATCATGCCGACGTCGGACGGCCCGGCACCGCCCTTGCGTCCTTCGGTGCGGACACCGAGCCGCAGCCCCTCTGACTGCAGACGCAGGACGACCTCCGCCAGATCCGGCGTGGAGCTCCCGACCGACCCGGTGGTGACGTCAGGTTCCTCGTCATGCCAGGTGCTCGTCCTGCCGGGTCTCGTCATGCCGGGTTTCGTCATGCTTGCCCCGTCCCATGTCGGATTGTGTTTCTCGACATTTACTATGGGTGACGAGGGGCGTCAACATCGGTGTCCCATTCCCCGGCGAACCAACGGAAGGCGGCCTCCCAGCCGACCCGATCGCTCACGAGGAGATCGAGGCCGTCGAGCTCCTCGATGACGGAGAGGGCGCCGGTGTCGAGATCGACCTCCACGGGCAGGATGCGAAGCCGGGGATCGCCGGTGTCCGGGTCCGCCTCGAGGGCGCTGCGCAGGCCCCGGCGCGAGGCGAGGTGCACCCGCAGCTCGGGGACCATGCCCTGCAAGCCGTAGGACCGTCGGGCAGGGACGTCCGCCCATGGCTCGCCGGCGGCGCGGGCCGCTCGGACCGCATCGACCCTGCGTTGCTGGTCTTCCTGCTGCGCCAGCTCGCGATCGCGACTGGCGCACGCCGCGTCCACCAGATCCTCGATCCGCAAGCCGACCAGCCCGAGCGTGTGCGGGTCCAGGCGCTCGAAGGCCGTGGTTGGACGGGCGTGAAAGGCGATCAACCCGGCGAGGTCCTGCACCTCGGCCCGCAGGACGTCCAACAGGACGCCGACGGCGCTGACCGCTTGCTCGTAGGCGGGCACGCTCACCATCGCCAGTGGGTAGATGTGGGCCTCTGCGGCGCTCCAACGACCGCGGAGCAGGGCTAGGTCGTGGTCGTCGAGCCCTCCGGACAACTGCTCTCCTCGCTCGTTCGCCGCTCGGATCTGTTGACGATCCTAGGTGCCGTCTCTACTATCCTCAACAAGGCAGGACCCGAGGAAGGCCGGAGGATCACAGGCGGGCCGGTCGCCGACCGGCGGTCGAACGGCCTGAGGGAGAACCCCATGGCAGGAACCGTAGTGGTGGGCCTCGGCGGGAACGCCCTGGTCGAGCCGGGCGAGAGCGGCAGCTACCGGCAACAGTGCGCCCACGCCCGGGCCATGGCCGGCTCGATCGCCGATCTCGTCGCCGCCGGCTGGCGCGTGGTGATCGTTCATGGCAACGGCCCTCAGGTCGGGGCGCTGGCCGTTCAGCAGGACGCGGCGCGCGACGTCGTCCCGGTCCAGCCGCTGTTCTCGCTCGTCGCCATGACCCAGGGCGAGATCGGCAGCATCTTGGCGCTCGCCCTCCACGAGCACCTCGGCGCGGGCCACCCCGGTGTGGTGAGCGTCGCGACGCACGTGATCGTGCACGGCGACGACCCGGCGTTCGGCCGACCGAGCAAGCCGATCGGCCCGTTCGTGGACCGCCAGGAGGCCGACCGGCTGACCTCCGAGCGTGGCTGGGTGCTGGTCGAGGACGCCGGGCGGGGCTACCGGCGAGTGGTGCCCTCGCCCGAGCCGCTCGGGCTGCTCGAGCTCGGCACGATCAAGACCCTGGTCGCATCCGGCGCGCTCGTCATCGCCAACGGCGGTGGTGGCATACCTGTGGTGCTCACCGCTACCGGCTACCGGGGGGTCGAAGCCGTGATCGACAAGGACCTGGCCGCGGAGCGCCTCGCGAGCGAGCTGCGAGCCGAGGCACTCGCGCTGGTGACCGGGGTGCCGGCCGCGGCCATCGACTTCGGCACCACCTCCGAGCGCCCGCTCCGCGACGTGACAGTCGATGACGCGGAGCGATACCTCGAGGAGGGCCAGTTCGCAGCCGGCAGCATGGGGCCGAAGGTGGCGGCGGCGGCCCGGTTCGTCCGGCACGGCGGCCGGATGGCCGTCATCACGTCGCCCGAGCGGGTGCTCGCGACCATCTCGGCCCAGCGCGGATCGGCCGCGAACGACGTGGGCACGAGGATCCTGCCGGTCGGTCAGCCGGCACGGAGTCGGTGAGCGCTTCGGTGGCCCATGCGGTCCGCCGATACCTCGACACCTACATCGACTCCGTGCTCCTCCTGGCCGCGACACGGGCGATGCGGGACACGGAGGGGATCACCTGGGCGACGGCGCTCATGGCGACGCCGGCCAACCTGGAAGCCCTGGCGGGCGAAGGGCTCTCGGATCCCGAGCTCGCCGCCGCCTCGGCCAGCGATCTCGTGCTCGCCGCCCGGGGCGCCGATGCGGAAGCGGTGGACCGAGCGTTGGCGTCCGGCACCGACGCGCTGTTCGGCGAGCGCCCTTCGTCCCCCGCAACCACGCCCGGGCGCCGGGCCGATCGCGACCTGGCCGCTGCGGTCCGAGGGCTCGACGGCGCCAACGTGGCCATCGTGTCCGTGCCCGGTCCGTACGCCGCGCTCGAAGCGCACAAGGCCCTGGGCGCCCACCTCGACGTCCTCCTGTTCAGCGACAACGTCTCGATCGATGACGAGATCGACCTCAAGCAGCACGCGGCGGAGGTCGGCCACCTGCTCATGGGTCCGGGCGCGGGCACGGCGATGCTGGGTGGCTGCGGGCTCGGGTTCGCCAATGTCGTGCGGCCCGGGCGCGTGGGCGTCGTGGCCGCGGCCGGGACCGGTGCGCAGGAGGCGATGAGCCTGCTCGACCGTTGGGGTGAGGGTGTCAGCCAGGTGATCGGCGTAGGAGGGCGTGACCTCTCGGCCCAGGTCGGAGGCCGGATGGCAGCCCTCGCGGTGCGCGCCCTCGACCGTGACCCGGCGACCGAGATCATCCTGCTGGTGTCCAAGCCGCCCGCGCCCGAAGCGGCGCGTTCGGTGGTCGAAGCCGCCGGCACCACGCCGATCGTCGCCGCCCTCGTCGGTCTGGCCGAAGGCACGGAGATCCAAGGCGCCTCGGCCGTCACGCCCACGCTCGAGGGAGGGGTCCGGCGCACGCTCGAGCTGCTCGGCCGGCCGGTGCCGACGTTTGACGCCGAGCTCGCGGCGCAGGTCGAGCGAGCGCTCGTCGGCCTCGACCCCGGGCGCATGTTGGTGCGCGGGGTCTACTCCGGCGGCACGTTGTGCTACGAGGCCTTGACCCTCTTGGAGCCGTGGCTGGGGCCGGTCTGGTCCAACACGCCGTTGGACCAGCGCTTCTGCGTCCCTGCTCCGGCGGGCAGCCACACGTGCCTCGATCTGGGTGAGGAGGAGTACACCAAGGGCCGCCCGCACCCGATGATCGATCCCGAAGCACGGCTCGAGCTGCTCCGCGCCCACGCGGACGAGCCGGACGTCGCGGTGGTGCTGCTCGACGTGGTCCTGGGATACGGAGCTCACCCCGATCCGGCGTCGCTGCTGGCGCCCGCCTGCGCCGAGCTGGCCCGGCCGGATGGTCCGCGGATCGTGGTGTACCTGCTGGGCACCGAGGGAGACCCGCAGGACCTCGGACAGCAACGGACCCGCTTCGCCGCCGCTGGTGCGATCGTGGCTCCCACCGGTGCCCGCGCCGCGCTGGCCGCGGCAGCCATCGTTCGCCGCGACCCGTCGATCGTCGAGACCGCGCTGTCGTGATGGCGGCCGTCGCCCTCCTCACCTACTCCACCAAGCCCAGAGGGGGCGTGGTCCACACGCTGGCGCTCGGCGAGGAGCTCGTCCGCCTGGGCCTCGACGTCGAGGTCATCGCCCTTGGCCATTCGAACGAGGGCTTCTTCCGCCCGGTCGGAGTGCCTCATCGGCTGATCCCCGCGCCGACACCGCGCGAGACGCTGGAGGAGCGAGTGGTGGCCGCGGTCGACGCGCTGGCCGACGGCCTCCGCCGGCTGGACGCGGCTCTGCCGCCGATCCTTCATGTGCAGGACTGCATCTCAGCGCGCGCCGCCGTTCGCGTCCGTGACGAGGGCGCGGCGGTGCGGGTCGTGCGTACGGTCCACCACGTCGACGACTTCACGACGCCGGAGCTCGTCGAGTGCCAGCTCCGCTCGATCCTCGATCCCGACCTGGTGCTGGTGGTGAGCCGCATGTGGCAGGAGCGCCTCGCGGTCGAGTACGGCGTGGCGGCGACGGTGGTCAGCAACGGTGTGGACTCGGCGCGCTTCGCGCCCCGTCCGCCGCCGAGTGAGCTCGCCGCGCTCCGAGCGCAAGTCGGCGCCATCGATCGGTTCCTCGTGCTCACCGTGGGCGGCATCGAGCCTCGAAAGGGGAGTGACCACCTGATGCGCTCGCTCGCGTTGGTCCGACGCCGCCTCCAGCCGCCACCCGTGCTGGCGGTCATCGGCGGTCATTCGTTCCAAGACCATCGCCCGTACCGCGACGCAGTCTTGGCCTCGCTACCCGGCCTCGGGCTCGAGCTCGGGCGCGACGTCGTCCTGCTCGGCACGGTGGCCGATGACGACGTCCCGCGCTGGTTCCACGCCGCCGACGCCTTCGCGTTCCCGTCGGTCAACGAGGGCTTCGGGCTGGTCGTCCTCGAGGCGCTCGCGGCCGGCACTCCAACCGTGGTCTCCGACCTGCCGGTGTTCCGCGAGTACCTCGAGTACGGCCGGGACGCGCTCGTGGTCCCGCCTGGCGACGACGAGGCGTTGGCCGATCAGCTCCAGCTTCTGGCCACCGATCCCGCCGTGCGGGCCGGGCTGGCCGAATCGGGACGGCGAGTCGCGGCGCGCTTCACCTGGGACGAGTGCGCCCGCCAGCACCTCGACGTCTATCGATCACTCGGGGTCTCACCCTGACGTCCGGTCAGGCTGGGGCCGCCGCCACCTCCTCGCGGTCGTCGCGGTACAGCTCGTAGGCGGCGGAGTACTCCATCACGCGCGCCACCTCCGCGATCTGCGGTTCCTCCCAGCCGGCCCGCCGAAGGAGGTGGAAGCCCATCTCCATGCCCGAGGTGATCCCCCCGGCCGTGATGATGCGTCCGGCATCGACCACCCGGGCGCGACTGATCACGCAGGCGGGCGCGAGGTCGGCCAGGCGATCGATCGGTACCCGGCCGTTGGCGCCCGACTCGACCCGATCGGGTTCCTTGCGGTTGGTGGCCGGCAGCCCATCGAGCAATCCCATGATCGCGTACACCCACGAGCCCGTGCAGACACTGGTCAGGAGCGTGGTGTCGGGGAGGGAGGTGATGAACTCGTGCAGCCGGCGGTTGCGGATCTCTTGGCGGGTACCGAAACCACCCGGGATGAGGAAGGCGTCCATGGCCGGCTCGTCGCGGAAGCTGTAGTTGGGGAGGACGGTGAACCCGGCCTGGGCTTGGACCGGCCGATTCGAGTCGGCGACCAGGAAGGCCTCTAGCTCGGGATCGAACCGGCGGGCGACGGAGAACACTCCGTGGGGGGCGGCGAAGTCCACGATCTCCGCGTCCTTGAACACGTAGATGCCGAGCCGGAACCCGGCGATGCGAGGTCTGCTCATGATGTTCTCCCCCGTCCCCAAGGTTTCGGTGGATCCGTACGGTACCGGTCGGAAGGGCTTTGGCCTCACGCGTCGCGGGCCGCGGCGTGGGTGTGCAACGGAGTGTGGTCACGCCGGGACGTGACCGTGCCGATCGCTTGACACCCGCCAGCACGCGATCCACGCTGCTCGAAGGATCAGCGGGCGCGGGGAGAGTTCCAATGGCAACTCGGTGGCGTCGTCTCATGGTCGGGTGCAGCGCCGGTGCGCTGGTGGCGCTGGGCCTACCGCTCACCGCGGCGAGGGCGGCACCACTCGCCCCCGCCGGCGACGGGCCCGGCGCGCTCTCGCACTTCGATCTGGCCCGCAAGAACTGCCTCGGCACCGCTCGCAACCGGGGCTCGAAGGTCTGGTACACCGTGGCCAACGGCGTGCTCAGCGACGTGTACTACCCGACCGTCGACAACACCAATGTCGAGACGTTGCAGTACGTCGTCACGGATGGTTCCACCTTCACCGATCTCCAGGCCCGGGACACGACGCCGACCGCCGAGCCGCTGGGCGCAGCGGGAATGATGTGCCGGGTCACGAGCGCCGCAAAGAGCGGCCGCTACCGCATCATCACGGACTACGTCACCGACCCTGGCCGCAACACGCTGCTGATGAGCGTGCGGCTCGTGCCGGCGGGTGCCGGCCCGCTGCAGCTGTACGTGGGCTTCGACCCTACCGTGAACGGCAACGGCGGAGGCGGTGCGGGAAACGGTGGAGGGGACTCTGCCGTCACCGACACCTCCCGCGGCCACCCGATCGCGGTCGCGTCGGATACCAAGACGCAGACGAACGCCGCCAACCGGGACTACGCGCAGCCTGTCTTCGCCGCTCTCGACGGGCCGTTCTCGCAGGTCACCAATGGCTTCGTCGGCGCGGCCAGCGACGGCCTCAAGCAGCTCGACGCTTCCCACGCGCTCACGTCGACCTTCGATTCGGCGACGAACGGCAACGTCGTGCAGGTCGCACGGGTGAACCTGTCCCCCTCGGCGGCCGGTGCTGGCGCGGCGACCCTCGCCCTGGGCTTCGGAGCCACGCAGACCGCGGCGGTGGCCGGCGCGGAGGCGTCCTTGGGCGCCAAGCTGACGAAGATCGAGCAGAGCTTCCAGGCGGGCTGGAAGGCGTACGACGCCGGGCTCAAGCCGCCCCCGAAGAAGCTGCTCGGACTTTCCAACAGCCGGGTGGCCGAGCTGGGCCGGGAGTACTACCTGAGCGCCAACATCGTGAAGGCGTCGGAGGACAAGACGTTCCCGGGCGCCATCGTCGCTGGCCTTGCCTCGCCGTGGGGTCAGGCCGTCTCGGCCGGTGATCCCAACAACACCTACTTCGGCTCGTACCGGGAGGTGTTCGCCCGCGACCTCTACGAGGCCTGGACCGGCCTCATGGCCGCAGGCGACCGGGGCACGGCGCAAGATGCGACCCTGTTCCTCTTCAACCGGCAACAGCTCGCCGACGGCTCGATGCCACGGAACAGCCTCGTCAACGGCAAGACCGCGCCGGATTCGTTCAACACCCAGCTCGACGAGACGGCGTACCCGCTCGTGATGGCCGACGCGCTCGGACTCTCCAGCGCCTCGCTCTACACCAAGCACATCAAGCCGGCGGCGAGCTTCCTCATCGCGCACGGTCCCTCATTCGGTCCCGAGCGATGGGAGGAGCAGTCGGGCTACTCGCCCTCGACCATCGCGGCCGAGATCGCCGGGCTCGTCGCCGCCGCCCACCTCGCTGACCTCAACCACGACCCGATCTCGGCCAGGGTCTGGCGAGGCGTCGCCGACGACTTCCAGCGCTCGATCAAGGGGTGGACCGTGACCACGAGCGGGCCCGCGGCAAGCCACCCGTACTTCATCCGGCTGTCCAAGACCGGCGACCCCAACGCCGCGATCACGTACAACGTCGGCAACGGCGGACCCACCCTTGACCAGAGGGCGGTCATCGACGCCGGCTTCCTCGAGCTGACCCGGCTCGGTGAGCTGCCGGCCAAGGATCCCGACGTCTTGCAGTCGCTGCCCGTCGTCGACGCCACGATCAGGTCGACGACGGCGAGCGGCCCGGGCTGGCACCGCTACAACGGCGACGGCTACGGCGATGGGGCTACTGACGGGCACCCGTGGGCGCCCAGCGGCAAGGGCACCGGGCACTTGTGGCCGGTCCTGTCCGCAGAGCGGGGCGAGCAGTCGATCCAGACCGGTGACGGCGCCACCGCAGTTGCGCTGCTCGACACCATGGCCAAGTTCTCCTCCGGCATCGGCATCATCCCCGAGCAGGACTGGGAGCTCCCGAGCCTCGCCGCCTCTCCGTTCGGGACTGATCCGACCGTGGCGTCGATCGGCTTCGTGAACGGCAAGGCGGCCGGTTCCGCCTCGCCGCTCACGTGGTCCGCTGGTGCGTTCGTGCGCCTGTTCGCAGACATCGCCGCCAACAAGCTGATCGACCAGCCGCGCGCCACCGTCGACCGGTACATCACCCACACGCAGGGCCAGACCACGCTCACCGTCACGGCGCCGGCGGACCTCTCGTTGGTGCCCGGCTCGCCGGTAACGGTCACCGGCACGACGGCGCCCGGGAACAAGATCGACGTCCTGGCCACGAACACCGACCACAGCTCGGCCACCACCTCGGCCAGCACGACGGCCCTCTCGAATGGCTCCTTCTCGGTCAACGTGCCGGTGACGGGCGGCACGACGGTCCTCACCGTGGTCGCCACCGCAGCTGACGGCTCGACAGCACACACCACCCGCACGGTCGTGTTCGACTTCGTCCCTGGCACGTTGCTGTTCCAGACCACCGACCCCGACAACGACGACAACGGGCCTGGCAACTACGCCTATCCCAAGGCGTCGGACTTCCACGCCGGCGCCTACGACCTCGAGGCCTTCCAGGTCTACGACGACGGCACGAACATCATCTTCCGGGTCAAGACCCGGGACCTCTCGCCGACCTTCGGCAGCCCGTTGGGCGCCCAACTCGTCGACGTGTACGTCCACGACCCGGCCGCCCCGCCCGGCTCGACATCCACCGCGGCCTCGTTCCCGCCGCGCAACTACGCGATCGCAGCCAGCTCGGCATGGAGCCGCCTCATCGAGGTCCAGGGCTTCGGACAGCGCTACATCGACGCCGGTGGGAACGCGCTCGGAACGGTGCAGATCAGCGCCAACCCGGTTTCACGTTTCATCGCCTTCAGCGTCCCGAAGTCCTCGCTCGGCACGCCGGCGTCAGGCTGGGCCTTCACCGTCGTGCTCACGGGGCAAGACGGCTTCAGCCCCGACCAGGCGCGAGGCTTCGCCGCGACACCTCAGGACTTCGCGTTCGGCGTCTGCGCCACCGCCAGCACCGACGCGCATTGCACCGTCGATCCGGGGACGGTCCCCAAGGCGATCGACATCCTTACGCCCGCGGGTGTCCCACAGTCGAACGAGCTCGACTACACGCTCCACAACCCGGTCACCATCCAAGGTGTCACCATCCCCTGACCCGGGCCGAGGCGCGACATCATCCCTCCTTGTTCCTCTTGATGTCGAACTTGAAGTGGATGCCGGCATCGAGCGAGCCGTCGGCCTTCTGCGGCTTGTACTCCAGGTCCACCTTCGCGCACTGCAGGCTGGCCAGCTCGACCAGGCCGTCGTCGCCGCCGCCGCCCGACGGCAGCACCGACGTCACGATCACGTCGGCCATCGTGATGATCAGAAAGTCCTGCTTTCCCGGGCCCGCCCTCCGCTCGGTGAGGGTGGCTTCCTTGAAGTGCTGGCCGGTGGCGCAGGCCTTCATCAGCTTGGGTGAGGCCTTGTCGATGCGATGGGTGAAGCTGAAGTCGCTGAAGCTGGCGCGGCCCGCGCCGGCACCGGTAGCCACCGAGCCGGACTGCGTCATACCCCAGGACCAGGACAGCACCTCTATCTCGTCCCTGTGCCTGTCGTCGGTGGACTCGCCCTTGATGTCACCGATCTTGAAGAAGATATCCGTCGCCATGCATCCCTCCCGGCTTAACGTGTCGGCTCATATCTTCGTCCGACGTACAGCGACACGCCCGGTCGCGCCGTCACTTGGGAGGAGATCGTGAGATGGAACTGGCAGCGCGACACGACGCCATTCGAGGATGACCACGGAGGTCTGCCTGCCAAGTTCGTGATCCGCCAGGTGGACGACGCCTGGTTCACCTTGCATGAGCCGTTCCTCTACCAGAACAAGGATGGCACTCGGCTGAAGGTTGATGCGGCCACGATGGGGAAGACGGACCTTGCTTCCGTACCGTGGTTCATGGGCTGGTTCGTGAGCCGTTATGGCCGTCATACACCGGCGGCGCTGGTACACGACCAGCTCACTCCGGAGCGTCGCGACTCTGGCTACATAGAGGCGAGACGGAACGCGGATCGAGTGATCCTGCAGGCCATGGACGCCACCGAAGTTCCTCCAGTCCGCAGCCGAGTGATCTGGACGGCGGTGGTGCTGGCTACCCGGTGGGCCGATCGTCCCTGGGGGCTGGTTTCGGTGCTCGCTTGGGCGGCGACGGCCATTGCCGGCACGGTCTGGCTGGTAGCCATGGCGGTGGCGCTGAGCCCCTGGCTGCTGGCGGCGCTGCTCGGACCGTTCGTGGGCGCGCTGCTGTGGGGTCGGCGTGACTACTGGGCGGGTGTCGTCGCTGGCTACGCGATTTGGGCTGTGGCGCTGCCTGCCCTCGCGTCGATTCTCGTCCACTACATCATCTACTGGCCGCTCGAGAGGTTGATCCAGCTCGGTCGCTCCCTTCTTCCACACAACAAGCGCGAGGACCTTCCGGGACCGGTCAGCTACAAGGAGGCCTGAGCCGCGGCCCACGAGGTCGCTGACTGCGGCCCACCCGGGAGTCCCCTGGGAGTCGAGCGCCCATGGCGAAATCGGCCACTTCCAGCTGGGTGGGGTGGGCCCACCGCCGTCGAGACCCACCCGGCACCCTTCGTGCCGCCGGGATCGGGGGGAGGGCGTCCCGGGTCGGCGCTCCATACGTTTGCCGATCGGCATCCCGATCAAACCATGGCCCTCGAGCGCTACGAAGCGGTCCGCTCCTCGGAGGTGACCGCTCGAAGGAAGGGTCGGCGGGCATGCTTCGGCGCGCTGAGCATGTCGCCGCGACCGATGAGCTCCAAGAGACGGCGGACCGCCGGACTGGTCTCCTACGTTCGAGGCTCCGTCGCGACTCGGGCCTGGTCACGAGCGTGTGGCCTGTCGCACCGACTCGACATTCGCCCGCCGGAGATCATCGACGAGGGCGTGACGGATCGCGGCGGTATCGTCCTTGGCCCGCAGGACCGCCGAGGGGTGGTAGGTCACGAAGACGGTTCGACCACCGGCATCGATCGGCGTCTCTCGGCTGGAGGCGATCCCCACCGACCGGCCCAACATCGACCGGGCCGCTACGGCACCGAGGGCCACCACAACCCGGGCGGTGACCACACGAAGCTCGGCCTCCAGCCACGGGTGGCAGGCCTCGGTCTCGGCCACGGTCGGCTTCTTGTGCAACCGCCGATGGCCGCGCTGTTCGTGCTTGAAGTGCTTGACCGCGTTGGTGACGTAGAGCCTGGATCGGTCGATGCCGGCTTCGTCCACGCAGCGCCACAGCACGCCACCGGCCGGGCCGACGAATGGTCGACCCTGGCGGTCCTCCTGATCTCCCGGCTGCTCCCCGATCAGCACCAGCGCAGCGGATGCGGGACCCTCACCGAAGACCGTCTGCACCGTGTCGTGGTACAGCGGGCAGCCCTGGCACGAGGTCGACGCCTCGGCCAGCGCCTTCAACCGGCGCGACTGAGGGACAAAGGGGGCGGCGCTCCAGCTCTCCACGAGGTCGCCACTACAACTTCGGCGCCAGCTCGCGCTGCCAGAACCCGAAGAACCCCTGCTGATCGGGACCCACCTGGTGCACGTGGACGTGGTCCAGGCCGGCGGCTTCATAGCCTCTCAAGGCATCGAGCACCGGCCCGGGGTCCGGGCCGCAGATGATCTCGCTCGCGATGTCGTCGGTCCGCACCAGGGAGCTGGCCTGCTCGAAGTGCGCCGGGGTCGCCAGGTCCTGGGCGAGCTGGCCTGGGAGGGCGCTATTCGGCCAGAACCGATGGGCGGTGGCGATCGCGTCCTCCTTGCGCTCGGCCCAACAGACCCTCAGCTGTCCGATCCGAGGCCCGGTCCCTCCGGCCGCCCGGTAGGCCTCCAACACCTCGTCCCGGGGCGAGGTCATCCAGATGCCCTCACCGGTGCGCCCCGCCAGATCAGCCGCCTGCTCACCGAACGCTGAGACCACGAGCGGAACGGGTGCTTCTGGAACGTCGTAGAGCCGGGCGTTCTCGACCGTGAAGTACTGGCCGTGGTGGTCGACGACGCTGCCCGTCCACAGCTTGCGCATTACGGCGATGGCTTCCTCCAACATGGACTGACGGATCTCGACGACCGGCCACGCCTGGCCGAGCACATGCTCGTTGAGCGCTTCGCCGGCGCCCACACCGAGGAAGAAGCGTCCCTCGAAGAGCAGCGCCGTCGTGGCCGCGGCATGAGCCACGATCGCGGGATGAATGCGCAGGATCGGACAGGTCACCCCCGTGCCAACGTGGATGCGCTCGGTGGTCTGCGCGACCGATCCCAGCACCGACCACACGAACGGGCTGTGCCCCTGCTGGTCGATCCAAGGGTGGAAGTGGTCCGAGATGGTCAAGAAGTCGAAGCCGACGTCTTCAGCCCGGCGAGCTTGATCCACGAGCCGAGCAGGGGTGTGCTCCTCGCTCGACAAGGTGTATCCCCAAGCGGTCATGGCGACACCGCTACCCCGAACGCGCCCACGTCAACCGGGCCTTGGCTGCCGACACTCATCAGCCGCTCGGCGGGTCGAGGTCGCCGAGGAAGTGGACCAAGCGACGCTCGTCGGTGCTGAGGAACGACGAGCCGCGCGCCGAGGTGGTCCGCCACCGGTCCGCCAGCTCGCCGGCGAGGTAGCTCTCTACGAGGCCGGGGTGTACGTAGCTTCGGCGGCATACGGCTGGCGTGTTGTTCAGCGCCCTGGCCACCACCGTCAGCATGCCCGTGACGACGCCGCGCCCCTCGCGGGCTGATGCGGGCGCCGGGAGCGCACCAAGGCCGACGGCGGCAAGCAGCGTCGCTCCCCACGTCCGGAACGACTTGGCCGTCGACGGCTGACCGGTCACGTCTTTCACGTAGTCGTTCACGTCTGAGGACCGGATGGGGTGCGGCGCACCTTCATCGTCGACGTACTGGAACAGCACCTGGCCGGGCAGGCCCTGGCAGCGCCGCACCAGGCGGACCAAGCGAGGATCATCGAGGACGATGTCATGGGTCTTCGCGCTCTTGGCCCGGAACCGGAGCCGTAACCGCCCACCTTCGAGGTGGACGTGGCGGTGGCGCAACGTGGTGAGTCCGAAGGAGCCGTTGGACCTGGCGTACTCCTCGTTCCCAACCCGGACGAAGGTCTCCTCCAGCAGCTGGATCACGAGGGCGACGACCTTGTCGGCGGGCAGACCCGGCAGAGCCAGATCGTCGGCGACCTTGCGCCGGAGCCGAGGCAGCGATTGCCCGAAGGGCATGAGCAGGTCGAACTTCGCCTCGTCGCGGTGGGCCCGGAACCGATCGTGGTACCGGTACTGCTTTCGTCCCCGTGCGTCGCGGCCGGTCGCCTGCAGGTGACCGCACGGGTCCGCCGCGATCCAGACCTCGGTCCAGGCCGGCGGGATGGCCAGGGCGCGGATGCGAGCCAGGGTGTCGACATCGTCGATCGAGGTCAGCGTCGTCTGATCGACGTAGCGGAAGCGCCGGCGCCCGCGACGCTCGATCCCGGGTTCGTCATCCAAGCTGAACACGAGATCGGGCGGGAGGTCGGCTTCGGCGGGCCGTTCGTCGGCGAGCCCTGCTGGCACGCCGTCGCCGTACCCGCCCGGGCCGGTCGGCAACCGTCGACGAGGACGCGGTTTCGGCTGAGCGATGCTTGGGCACAGTCGGGCGGATGCGTCGGCTAGCCGGTGGGTTGGTGCTTCTGGTCGCGGTTTCGAGCTGTGTTCCGCACCCGGTGGGACCGGCGCGGACGTTCGGGAAGTTCGAAGGCAAGGCGGTCACCACGGCTGAGGGGGCGCTCTCGGCCGTGGAGACGGTGAGGCTGGCCGCGGCTGCGGCGGCAAAAGGGAAGACCCTCGGTGCCTACACCGCGGTCCTCACGTCGGAGCAGGAGGACGCGCTGGCCGGTGTGCAGGGGACCTTTGACTCGATACAGCCACCGGACGCCGACAGCGACCACTTGCGTGCTGAGCTCGACTCGATCCTGACGCCTGCGCTTGCCCACGTCTCGTCGGTGCGCGTCGCCGCTCACCGAGGCCACCTCGGCCACCTCGACACGGTGGCTGCTCCGTTGGCGGCCGACGCCAAGGCGCTGCAGGGCTTCATCGCGACGCATCGATGAGGCCGGGATGAGGAAGGTCTTCGCCATCTTCTTGGGCATCCTCACCGCGATCGGCGGCTTCGTCGACATCGGTGACCTGGTGGCCAACGCGGCCACCGGTGCCCGATTCCGCATGAACCTGGCCTGGGTGGTCGTAGTGGGCGTCATCGGGATCGTGATCTACGCCGAGATGTGCGGCCGGGTGGCGGCGCTGGCCGGCCGGCCGGTCTTCGACCTCGTGCGCGAGCGCCTCGGGCCGCGGTTCGGGCTGGCCAACTTGATCGCCTCGTTCTTCATCAACTTCCTGACCTTGACGGCTGAGCTGGCAGGCGTAGCGATCGCTTTGTCGCTCGCGTCGAGCGTGAACTACCTGTTGATCATCCCCTTCGGGGCCGTCCTGGTCTGGCTGGTGATCTGGCGCATGCCGTTCGAGACGATGGAGCGTGTGTTCGGACTGCTCGGGCTCTGCCTGCTCGTGTTCGCCGTGACAGTGTGGAAGATCGGCCCTGACTGGAGCCACCTGCTCTCTCAGGCGGCCCATCCCCGCGTGCCACTCAACGAGACGCCGTTCACGTACGCCTACTTCGCCATCGCACTCTTCGGGGCAGCCATGACACCGTATGAGGTGTTCTTCTTCTCGAGCGGCGCGGTCGAGGACCATTGGACCGAGCAGGACCTGAACACAAACCGGGCCAACGTGTTCATCGGCTTCCCCCTTGGCGGCCTCCTGTCCCTGGCCATCATGGCGTGCGCCCACCTGGTGCTGGCACCCGCCAACATCTCCGTGGACACGCTGTCGCAGGTGGCGCTGCCGGTGGCTTCGCTTGTTGGCCGGCTCGGCCTGGCCATCGTGCTGATCGGGATCTTTGCCGCCACCTTCGGCGCGGCACTCGAGACCGCACTCTCGGCTGGCTACACCGTCGCCCAGTACTACGGATGGATGTGGGGCAAGCTCGTACGGCCTCGCCAGGCGGCGCGGTTCCACCTCGTCGTCCTCCTCTCGATCGCCGGGGCGGTGCTGTTCGGGATCAGCGGCGTCGACCCGGTCAAGGTGACCGAGTACTCGATCGTGCTCTCCGCCGCCGCCCTCCCGCTCACCTACTTCCCGATCCTCGTCATCGCCAACGACCCCAGCTACATGGGCGACCACACCAACGGGCCGGTCCTCAACGCCATCGCCACCGTCTACATGGTGCTCCTCGTCGTCGTCGCCGTCGTCACCATCCCACTGATCATCATCACCAAGGGAGGGGCATGATGGCCGCCGGCCGGGTGCTCCACGCTGAGCTGCACCTGCTCGACCGCCAGCTACGAGACCGCGAGGGAAAGCTTTGTGGCAAGGTCGACGACCTCGAGCTCGAACGGGCCGAGAGCGGCGAGCTCTACGTCACCGCGCTCCTGACCGGGCGGGGCACGCTCTTGCGCCGACTTAGCTTCGAACGCCTTGGGCGGTGGTTCGAACGCTTCCGCCGTGAGACGGCCGCGGACCGGCGAACGGACGTTGAAGACGCCGGTCGTATCCCGATGGCGCTCGTCCACCAGATCGGGCCGGTGATCGACATCGCCGCGTCCGCCGACGAGCTCGCCTCCTCCCAGACCGAGCGGTGGGTGCGCGACCACATCATCAGTCACATCCCGGGGAGCAAGCACGATGAGGGTCAGTGAGCTTCTCGCGGCCGACGTCATCGACACCGATGGCGCACGAGTCGGCCGGGTGCGCGGCGTCCGCCTCGTGCAGGACGGCCCGCTGCTCGGAGGCACCCAAGCCGCGATGAGAGTCGACGCCCTCCTTGCCGGGGGCGGGACGCTCGGCCCCCGCCTCGGCTACGACCGCGGCGGGGTACGCGGCCCTCTCCTGCTGCGCTGGCTCTTCACCAGAGCGGAGAAGCGGGCGCGCACCTTCTCAATGAGCGATCTCGACTGGGACACGGACCACAGCACCCTGACGGTTCGTCAGACCGCGACCGACTGAGCGCGAGAGGCCGTCGCAGGAAGCCGGGGCGCTCACAGGCTCGACCGGGCCCGGCGGGTCACGGGGCTTGGAGACGGCGGCGGGGGAAGGTCATGACGCAGAAGACCCCGTAGGCGATGAACCCGATGCCGACGATGGCGACGAGGACGACCCCCCACCAGTCATTTGCAACCCGTCGCAGTGCACCGTCGAGCCCTGTTGCCTCGTTCGGGTCGAAGGTGACCGCGGCGCGGATGAGGAACAGGCCGATCAGCCCGATGGCCACTCCGCGACCGACCTCGCCGATCGCGCCCAAGCTTCGGGTCCATCTGACTCGGCCGGCGGACATCCCGGTGAGGTCGAGCTCGTCGTCAACGTCCACCTTCAATCCCTTGGCGGCGCGGTAGAGGGCGGCGCCGAGCGCGATGACGCCGACGATGCCGATGAGCCAACGGCCCGCCCCGTTGCTCATCACGCGGGCAGTCAGATCAGTGACTTTCTTGTTCCCATTTGCCGCTGCCCTCGAGGAGCGGGCCAGCGAGACAGCGGTGAGGCCGAAGGTGGCATACAGAACGGCGCTCACGAGGTAACCGATCCTGGTGGCCCACCCTTTGGCGTCCGTGCTCCCCGGCAGGAGGGCCGTGACCGCTCGCCACGCCGCGTAGAGGAACAGTCCAAGCGCCAGCGCCCACAGCAGAAGCGGGCCACCGGTGGAGTGGGCCACCTCCTTGATGGCTCCCGTGGGGCTGGCCTCCTCGGGCGTACCTGCGATTGTCGACCACCCGAATGAACGTATGACGAGAACGACCGCCAACAGACCGGCGAGGACGTAGATGACGCCCTTGGCCAGCCAGCCGACGCGACCCAACTTGACCACGGCAGGATGCTCCGCGGCCAAGCGGCTGGTCGGGTTGTGTGCCAGAGACAGTGTGGGCATCGACGTTCCCTCCAGGTGGGTGGTGCTGCCGTGGAGGTGCCCTGGGAGCCCGGCCGACAAACCTCCCGCGGGTGGGCAAATCGGCGTGGGTATGGCGGCTCCTCGGCCTGCTCCGCCCTTCGATCCGCGCCGGGCTGATGGCGTCGGCTGGGCAGTCCTCAGGACTGTGTACGGACCGAGCCCACGTGCTCGGTGACGCGATCGTCGGTGTTCTCCGCGACCTGGTCGGCGACGTGTTCGGCCACCACGACGGGTTCCCCGAAGCGAAGCAAGCGACCGCCGACGGCAATCGAGCACAGCCCGAACCACGCCCAACCAAGGGCAAGGCCAGCCATGACGTCAGTCAACCAGTGCACCCCCAGCAGGATCCGGGTCGTCGCGACCCCGACTGCGACGGCTGCCGCGCCGCCGGCCAGAAGGGCTCGGACCCGGCGTGTCCGCCCACGACCCATCACCAACGCGAGGCCGGCGTAGGCCGCGGCCGCGGCGGTGGCGTGACCAGAGGGGAACGAGGAGCCAGAGAAGCCGGTCAGTTGATCAAGGTCGGGCCGGGCCCGGTTCACAAGCACCTTGATGCCGTTGGCGAGCAGGTTCTGACCGACGAGTAACACGGCCAGGAAGATGACGATCCCGCGCGAGGGCCGGCGATGCCACTCCAGCGCTCCGACGAGCAGCGCCACGCCCAGCACCCCGAGAGTGCCGCCGAGCTGGGAGACGTCCCGGAGGATCGGCGTGGACGTGGCAGTGGCGTGGACGGCGCCCCAACGCGCCGCACCGAGGTCCCAGCGGGCGAATCCGACGTGTCGGCGTACGGTCAGCAGCAGCACCCCCACCGCCACACCGCCGGCGACTGTCAGGACGAGGGCGAGGGTCAGCGCCAGCCCCGTCGCCGCCTCAGGATCCACGCGACGTCGCAGGAACGACCCCAGCCGCGGGCGCTGCCGCACCCCTGCGGCGATGGTGGACGGAGCCAGGGCTGGAGCGCCCACGCGCCCGCCCGGCCAACGCAACGCGATCATCGTGACCATCGCGCCGACCAGGGCGGCGGCGGCGAGCATCGCGACGACCGGATCCATGACCATCTCCGTTTGCCCGCCGCCCGCCGACGGGTAAACGCCGAGTCTATGACCCTTTCCTCCGGTGTGGCTCCGAGCGCGGCCCATCGCCCGGCGAACGCTCGGACCGGGCCAGCCGAGCCACCCTCGCTGTTCGAGGCTCGGGGTGACGGCCCGGCCGAACGCTGGGCCGCGGCGGCGGAGGGCCGATCGCCGGCCATCCCGATCGCGCTGTCGTTCGCGGCGGGATGGGCGGCGCTCTCCGCGATCTTCATCGGCATCGGGTTCTTGCTGACGAAGGTGGTGCTCGAAGGCTCACGCGGCGCCTGGGATGAGCGGGTGAACCGCTGGTTGGCCGACCATCGGACGGCCTGGCTTGACCACGTCACTGCTCTCGCCACGTTCCTTGCCAACACCTTGCCGGTGGTCGTTGCCGCGGCTGCGATCTGCGGGGCCCTGCTGGTGTTCCGTCAGTGGCGGCCAGTTCTCTTCATGCTGTGGGCGCTGGCCACCGAGATCACCACGTTCCTGACCGTCAACTACGTTGTCCACCGGTCTCGCCCGAACGTCCTGCGCCTGGATTCCACGCCATCCACCGGGAGCTTCCCGTCCGGTCACATCGCCGCCTCGCTCGTGCTGTGGGTCGGCTTGGCCGTCGTCGTCACCGCGCTGGTGTCCAACCGGTTGGTCCGCGGCGTGGTCTGGGTGGTGGCAGTGGTCGAACCGCTCACCGTCGGATTCGCCCGGGCGTATCGCGGCATGCACCACGTCACGGACGTCGTCGCCGGCGCCTGCCTCGGCGCGGGCTGCCTGCTCGTGGCCGTGGCCGCGGTCCGACTCGTCGGCGCAGTCGTCGAGCACCGTCAGCGGGAGCACGAGGGGAACGTGCTCGACACACCGGTGGCCGCGGCGCGATGAAGCGCGTCGCCGTCGTGGCCCACATCGGCAAGACGTTCGGCGGGGGCCTCATGGACCTGCGCCACCTGCTCGACCAAGCCGGCTGCTCGGATCTGTTGTGGTACGAGGTCGACAAGAGCCGCAAGGCGCCAAGGCAGGTGAAGAAGGCAGTCGAGGCGGGCGCCGAACTCGTCTTCGTGTGGGGCGGTGACGGCATGGTGCAACGCGCGCTCGACGCGCTGCCAGGGAAGGACCCGCCTATCGTGGCCGTCCTGCCAGCGGGCACTGCGAACCTGTTCGCCACCAACCTGGGGATCCCGAAGGAGCTCCCGGCGGCCGTGGAGACGGGGTTGTTCGGAGCCGACCGCGTGCTCGACGTCGGCACGATCAACGGCGAGCGCTTCGGAGTGATGGCTGGCGTCGGCTTCGACGCTCGGATGATCGCGGAGGCCGACAAGGGCCTCAAGCAGCGTGTGGGGCGGGCCGCGTACGTGTGGACTGGCCTGAAGGCGACTCGGGCCGGCCGCCAGGACCTCGTGGTGTCCGTGGACGAGGTCACCTGGTTCCAGGGTACGGCGAGCTGCGTGCTCATTGGCAACCTTGGCACCGTCATGGGCGGGCTGGCGGCCTTCGAAGACGCCAGACCAGACGACGGGCGGCTCGAGGTCGGTGTCGTCACGGCCAAGGGCCCAATGCAATGGGCGCGCGTGGTCGGGCGGATGGCGGTCGGGCGTCCGGACGCCTCGAAGTTGGTCCACATGACGAACGGCGAGCGGATTGACGTCCGCCTCAGCCACCGGACCCCTTATGAGCTCGACGGTGGTGATCGGCCGGCTACGAAGCGGCTACGCGCTGCGGTGGAGGCGGGTGCGGTCACCGTACGAGTCCCGCACAAGGCTTCGTGACCCCGACCGGCTGACCGACGCGGCATGATGACGCTTGTGTCTGAAGCGTCTTGGGGCGGGCCTGCGGGCATCCCCGGCCGGCCGGCCGAGGACACGAAGCCCGGGCGGGACAGGGTCCGCCGAATACTCGAGGGCGTGGTCGGCGTGCCTGCTACCGAGGGCAACCTCGTCGAAGTCCTACGCAACGGCAACCAGATCTTCCCGTCGATGCTCGACACCATCGATGCCGCCGAGCACACCATCGACTTCCTCACCTTCGTCTACTGGGCCGGCGACATCGGTGAGCAGTTCGGCCAGCACCTCGCCGAGCGGGCCAAACGGGGCGTCCGGGTCCGAGTGCTCCTCGATTCGTGGGGTGCGCACACCGTGGACAAGTCCGTGCTCGCCTTGATGGAGGACGCCGGCGTCCAGGTCCACTGGTTCCGACCGCTGCGCCGGCTGCGCGCCGGCGAGGCGAACCACCGAACTCACCGCAAGGTGATGGTCGTCGACGAGGCGATCGGGTTCACCGGCGGCGTCGGCATCGCCGACGAGTGGAACGGGGACGCCCGGAACGAGCACGAGTGGCGCGACACGCACTTCCGGATCGAAGGTCCTTCGGTCGACGGGCTCCGCGCCGCCTTCCTCGACAACTGGACCGAGACGGACACCGTACTGTTCGACGACGAGGTCGACCGCTTCCCCGATCAACCCCAGCCCGGAGCCAGCATCATCCAGTGCGTGCGCGGCGCCTCCGAGACCGGCTCGAGTGATGTCGCCACCCTGTTCCGAACCCTGCTGCAGCTGGCCGAGCGACGCATGCGCATCACCACCGCGTACTTCGTCCCCGACGCTGACCTCACCGACCGTCTCTGCGACGCGGCCGACCGGGGCGTCGACATCGACGTCCTGCTGCCGGGTCCGCACGCCGACAAGCGCTTCGTCCAGCTGGCGGGCGAGGCCGAGTACGCCCGGTTGCTCGACTGCGGCATCCGAATCTGGCACTTCCAGCCGTCGATGCTTCACGCCAAGGTGATGACCGTGGACGGTCAGACCGCCAACGTGGGCTCAGCCAACTTCAACACGCGCTCCACCGCACTCGACGAGGAGATCAACGCCGTCATTCTCGACGCGGCCATCGTGGCCGCCCTCGACCAGCACTTCGACGAAGACCTCGAGCGCAGCATCCGCATCGAGCCCGGACGCTGGGAGAGGCGATCCGCGGTGCAACGCCTCACCGAACGGCTCGTGGCTCCCGTCAAGAAGCTTTCTTGACCGGTGCACACGCCGGCCTCCGCGGGTTGACCGGCCAAAGGGTGATTCGCGGCTGACTCGATCGAAAACGACGCGGCAGCTGACCCGCCTGACCCCGACCCGCCGCCGCTATCAACGAGGTCCTGGCACCGCTGGCCACTCGGTTGATGTCGAGGCGTGGTCGCGTCAACCGACCACGCCCATGATGTACGCGGTGTCCATGTACTCGCGCAGGCGGCACACCTGATCGTCTTTGATCTCGATGATCCAGGCGTAGCGGTTGTGGTAGTGGTTGCCGTTGCTGAGCATGCCGATGGCCTCGGTTTCGGCGGCGACCAGATCACCGCTCGAGAACAGCCGCTTCAGCGTGATCTTCGGGTCTCCGTTATCGAACATTCCGCGCACCGGAGCGAGGAACTCGTCGATGACCGCGTCCCTGCCTCTGGTCACCCCCGCGCCCGGGATCGTGGTGCCCATCACCTCCCAACTCCCCTCCGGGTGGAGACGCATTCGCAGCGCCTCGAGATCCCCCGTGCTGAGCGTCTCGAAGAACTCCCGCACCAACTGCTCGTTACGCGTCTCGGCCACGTCAGAACCCCCCGGGATACCGGCCGACGACTCGCAGACACGGCTCAATCCCGACATGAGGCTAGACACCCGAGCGCGCCATCTACTCCAGCCCGCGCCTGCCGCTCCCGTGGCGGCGCCGATCGATGGTGGGACTTCGCCCGCGGTTCGACGGACGCAGCTCGGAGACAGACGCCCTCATCGGTTGCCGACGAGCGCACGGAAGGCGGAGCGCTCCGCGACGAGGCGCTGCCGATTGGGTGACCTACGTACTACGACCAAGGCCCACTGGTGACTACGACCGCGCGGGCTCGATGATGCCCTCACACCCACCCACATCGGAGGACCCACCATGCACAAGCACGCCTTCAAGATCGGCGCCGCCGTCGTCGGCGTCGCCTCGCTCGCCGGCCTGGCCGGCGCCGCCGCAAGCTCGGCGAACCCACGCCCCACAATCGCGCCCGTCTCCCATCGTCATGATCTGGCCGTCCGTGACCAGAGCCCTGCCTTCGTGGCTGAGACCTCGACCAGCCTCGAAGACCGCATCACTGGCGATCCGGCTGTCCATGACGTGGCTGATGCCAAGGGCGCGGGCGATCCGGCGACCCATGACGTGGCCGATGACAAGGGCGCGGACGATCCGGCGACCCATGACGTGGCCGATGACAAGGGCGCGGACGATCCGGCGACCCATGACGTGGCCGATGACAAGGGCGCGGACGATCCGGCGACCCATGACATGGCCGATGACAAGGGCGCGGACGATCCGGCCACGCATGACGTGGCCGATGACAAGGGCGCGGACGATCCGGCGACCCATGACGTGGCCGATGACAAGGGCGCGGACGACCCGGCCACCCATGACGTCACCGACGACCGCGGGTCCGATTCCGGCCAGTCCGGCTCAGGCCACGGCCGCTGACATCGTCCGCTCCCACCGAGCGCTTCCAATCCCGCAGCAGTCGAAGCGTTGCGCTGCGGGCGACACCCAGCCGTGGTCGTTCGGCGCACAACCACCAACCCAACCCAGATACCACGAGAAACGGAGCTCATCATGAACACCCGATCCCTTTCCAAGCGCATCCTCCTCACGACCGGTGCGGCGGCGTTGCTCGGCTCGCTGGTCGCCGGACCGGCCCAGGCCAAGGGTGGCGACATCACCCGGCGCGGTTCTTGCAGCGCCCACTCCGCGTGGAAGCTGAAGCTCGGCCCGCGTGGCGGTGTCATCGAGACCGAGTTCGAGGTCGACTCCAACGTCAACGGCCAGGCGTGGAACGTCCGGGTCACCGACAACGGCGTGACCTTGTTCACCGGCAAGCGAGTGACGGCGGCGCCCAGCGGCTCGTTCTCGCTCCACTTGCGCAAGCCCAACCTGCCCGGCACCGACACCGTGAAGGCGGTCGCCTCCAACCCGACCACCCGCGAGACGTGCGCTGCCTCTGCCGGCGTGTGACGACGTCGATCTCGCCGACCCGGCCGGGCGTCGTGACTACGACGCCCGGGCAGGTGCGCGACTGGAGCTCGTCGTGCCTTTCCATGCCACCGACAAACGGAGCATCGAACCAGAGCCCCGGTTTGGGTTCGGACCGCCGGCGCCCTCAGTGGATCTCGATGTTGGTGAAGATGTCGGTCTCACCGATGCCGGTCTGCTTGATGGCGCTGCTCCGGCCGTCGGTCCAAACCGGGTAGACGGCCGCGGAGCTGGCGGCGATGCCCGAGTAGTCGCCGATGAACGCTCCGCTGGCGAAGAACCCGAGGTCGGGGTCCCAGGACTGGGTGCTGATCCGGGTGTTGTCGAAGGAGCCGAAGTTGTTGATCGAGGTGGCCTGGAAGGTGTCGATCAGGTGGTTGGCCGGGTCCAGGCGGTTGTCCAGCCAGATGGCATAGAAGTGCCCGGCTGGGTCGGCGGCTATCCACGGGAAGAACTGGTCCTCGGGGGCCGGGGCTCCTCCGGCCCCGACCGACAGCGGCGCGGTGTTCGACCATGTCAGCCCGCCGTCGGTGGAGGTCTGGTAGGAGATGTCGGCTCCGGAGGTCCGCTTGTTGATGTAGTTCTGGTACACGACCACGAGCTTTCCCGTCGTGGGGCTGTAGGCCATCGACGGCGTGTTCGGGGCGCGGAACTTCTTGTTCGGGAGCAGGTCGGCCAGGTCAGGGTTGTCTCTCCACTGGCCGGGCTTGTTGATCGTGACGGCCCGGCGCAGGAACGTGTTGCCCCCGTTGGACGACTTCTGCATCCGGAACCCGTGGTCGAGGCTGGTGTTGCACTCCTCGAGGGCGTAGAGGACGTTCACCGTCCCGTCGTTCTGGATCACCGGCACCGAGAACTGGTTGGCCGAAGGCCCAACGCCTTTGGCGCCTGGGGCGTCGGGGACGACCTTGACGTGCGTGAACGCGGTGAGCGCCGGATTGGATGTGGGCACGTCGTCCGTGTAGGCCAGCTGGATCGGGCAGTAGTCGGAGAAGCCGTTTGGGCGCACGTGGAACTTGGTGTAGGTCACATAGAGGCGGCCGTAACGGGGGCTGGTCGGGTTGTTGTCGACCGCGATGTATTCCTTGTCGTTGAAGATCGAGTCGTCTTCCTTGCCCGTCTTGTAGTTGAAGTTCGATGCCGCTATCGCGGCCGTCCGGCCCGCGTTCCAGGTCGCACCGTTGTCGATCGACTTGTAGACCTGGACCTCCGAGTGCGGCAGCTCGCGGAAGAAGCAGAGCTGAGCGAGGTAGAACGCACCATCGCGGGCGCTGTAGGCGACCGACGGGTCGCCACCGTTGCAGAAGTCTCGCGTTGGCACGAACTGGGGCGTGATCCGCGTGCTCTGCCACGAGCGACCGCCGTCGCTCGTCCGCATCACGACCACGCCGCCGCTGATGTAGTCGTTCGCGGCCGCCACCGCGACCAGCGGATTGGCCACGCTCGCCGCCACCGCGGTCTCGTTCTGGGGCAGCGGCGGCAGCGAGTCATCGTTCATCTGGACGTTCGGCCCGGAGACCGCAGCCGGCGCCACGGCCGCCCGGGCCGACCCGAGCTGGGCGCGAGCGGCCTGCGCCTCAGGCGAGATCATTGCCCGCACACCGTTCGAGATGCCGCCCGGGTAGGCCCGGACGTGGCGGACCCACAGAGGCTCAGTGGGGGTACCAGCCGAGGCGACTCCGCCCCCCGAGATCCCGGCCGTGATCACCACGACCAGAGCCAGACCCAACCGACGGATCGCCTTGTGCTTCATGGCACTCTCCTTCGACGCGCTGGTCCCCGCGTACCCTCACCGTTGAATGATCCCCTGAGCCGGAGCATAGGCCTGGGTCTCCGAAGGCGATAGAGGCGGTCCCCAACGACGCGGCCACCGGCCACGCAGAGTGCTCGGCCCGACCGCACCCGTGCGAGTTGAGTGGGCTTGCGCGCTCGTCGCTAAGCGCGCCAAGACCCGGCGGCTCGCACCGCGCCCTAGGCGATGCCGTCACGCGGTCGCCTTGGCAGGACCTGGAGCGCCCCGGTTGAGAAAGACACGGGCCCGTGGTGGACATAGAACAGGTTGGTGAGCGTTGCCGTGACCAGCCCCGCCGATCCGTCTCCGGACGAAGCGGTCCGGCGCGCCCACCTGGACGCGTTGTTCACCAAGCACGCGGCCGAGGTCTTCGCCTTCGCTCGTCGGCGGGCGTCTCGATCCGAAGCCGAGGACGTCGTGTCGGAGACGTTCCTCGTCGCGTGGCGTCGCCTCGACGCCGTGCCCGAACGCTCGCTGCCGTGGCTCCTCGGGGTCGCCCGGCGGGTGCTCGCGAACCGGCGTCGCGCCGACGCCCGCCAGGCTGCGGTGCGGTCGCGGCTGGGCCCGAGCGAGCGTGAGGCCCTCGGAGCGGCGGAGTCGGCCGATCTCGACGCGGGCATCGTGTTGGCCGGGCTGGCCGAGCTTCCACCCGCCGAGCGCGATGCGATCACGCTGCTGGCATGGGAGGGGCTCACCCCGGACGAGGCGGCGATCGTCCTGGGCTGCTCCCGGGCGACGTTCTACGTCCGTGTCCACCGCGCCCGACGCAGGCTGGCCAGCCGCCTCGGCGCCGGCCCGATCTCGTCGACCAAAGAGAAGGATTGTTGACCCGATGAACAGCAACGATGTCCTGCTGGATCGCGTCCGCCTCGCCGACCCGGTCGATGCCGCGGAGGTGTTGGAATGGAGCACTTCCGATGATGCGCGGCGAGTGCTCGACCGCGTCACCGGCAAGAACGTCCTCGCGCTCAGGAGGCCCGGACGACGGCGCGGACGTCGACTGGCGCTCGCCGCGGTGGCCGTCACCGGCGGGCTGACCACGGCCGCCGCCGCCGCCGGGGTGCTCGGTCGCTCGGCCCCGGACCGCGTCCGTGAACACCTGGCGGCCTTGGATCACGGGATGCCCGAGGACCTTCGCCTCAACCCGGATCTCGACCACGCTCGAGCGGTGGCCAGCACCGCGTCGGGCGTCCTCTACGCCGCGGACCTAAAGGACGGTGGCTACTGCCTCGAGGTTGTCAGTGGCGGCGATCGACCGCGGGGAGCGGCGTGCATCACCGCCGCCCACCTCGGAGATCGAGCCATGGACGTCACGGCGCCGATCCCGTCCAATCCGGCGGGTGCGCTCCTCGTCGGCGGTCGGATCAACGACGAGCGGGTGAAGCGGGTCGTGGCGCGCTACTCGAGCGGCCGAAGTGTTGGAACCGCCCTCGGCCTCGAGCGCTACTGGCTCTTCGACGTGCCCGCCAGCGAACGCGACGACGCGCTGAACACCGGTCTGGAAGTCGCCGGGATCGCGGCTGACGGCCACGACGTGGTGACACAGGTCATCCCCCCATTGCGTGATGACGACCCGCTGGGAACGCGACTGGACCATGCCCAGCCCATCTTCGTGTCGACGATCAGCGACGGTGACGACCTCACGCTCGTACTGGGAATCGAAGGCTCGGTCAACGTCGCCGGTGCGGTGACGTTGGCGCTCCAGTATCCCGACGGCACGACCTCGATGGTGCCGGTCGCGCCCGACGGCACCTACCGGTTCATGCTCCCGGCTGAGCGTCGGGACGACTTCGCGGCGTCGAGCGGCCGCCTCATCGTCCGCGACGGAGCAGGGATCATCGTCGCCACCGCACCGGTCTCCTCCGTGGCGAGCTACCGGCGGAGCGGATGACGCCTGCCATGTGGCCGGCGGGCCGCGACGCGTTCAGCCCTTCCTCGAACCTCCGGAGCGGAGCAGGTCCTTCGCGATGTGTGTGATCTGCATCTCGTCCGTACCGCCGTAGATCTGGAGGGCTTTGGCGTCGCGGGCGAGCTGCTCGAGCCCGAACTCGGCCATGTAGCCGTTGCCGCCGAACAGCTGCACCGCTTCGAGGGCGACGTCGGTCGCGGCGCGGGCCGAGTAGAGCTTCATGGCCGACGCTTCGGCGAGGCTGAGCGGCCGGTGCTCGTTGATCGCCTCGATGTACCGGAACACCAGGTTCGACACGTTGAGGCGGGCGACCTCCATCCTCGCCAGCTTGTCCTGGATGAGCTGGAACTCGCCGATGGGGCGCCCGAACTGAACCCGCTCGTTGGCGTAGTCGACGCACAGCGAAAGGCACCGGTCGATGATGCCCAACGCCATGGCAGCCACGCCGGCCCGCTCCGTGGCAAAGGTGCCCTTGGCGCCGTCTCGGGCGTCGGCCGACGCGTCCTCGGTCTCGCCGATCAGCCGGTCGGCACCGGCCCGGAGATCGGTCACGAAGACCTCCCCGGTGGGGGAGGAGTGCATGCCCATCTTGCGCAACGGCCGGGACTGCTCGAGCCCAGGCATGCCCCGGTCGAGGACGAACGAAACGACCTTTCGCTCGTCGGCCGGGTTGCCTTCGTCGAGCTTGCAGATGAACACGATGGTGTCGGCATACGGGCCGTTGGTGATGAACGTCTTGGACCCGTTCAGGATGTACTCGTCGCCGTCGCGGCGGGCATGGGCCCGCATGGCGCCGAAGGCATCTGAGCCCGATCCGGGTTCGGTCAAGGCCCATGCTCCGATGCGATCGAGGGTGAGCAGGTCGGGCACCCACCGCTCGCGTTGGCGGAGCGTCCCCCGGCTGTCGATGGCCGACGCAGTGAGGCCGACCGAGACCCCGAGCGCGGTCACCATGCCTGGGCAGTAGCGGGAGAGCTCGATGAGCAGGATGAGCATGAGCGCCGGGTCGAATCCAGACGCCGACGACTCCGACTGAGCATCGGGCGATGTCGTCCGCGGCGCGGCGGCCCGGTCGAGTCGCTTCTTGAAGCTGTCGCGAGCCATCTCGTCGATGCCGAAGGACGCGAACAGCTTGCGGAGCACGTCGTACGGAGCGAGATCACCGTGCTCGAGCTCGTCGTGCAAGGGGACGATCTCCTTCTCGACGAAGGAGCGGATCGCGTCGCGAAGCATCTTGTGTTCGTCGGTCCAGTCGAGCACGGTTCTCCTTTCGGCCGTCGCCGTGGCGGCGCGGCCACACGATCGAGCTTGTTCGGCCCCCTACGCGGTGGCGGGTCAGCTCTCGAGTCGGTCGAGGACGAGGGCGGCGTTGTAGCCACCCATGCCAATCGACGATTTCAGCGTCGGACCGGGCGCTCGGGGCGTGACGCCGTCGAGCACGCGGGGATCGGCGGCGGCCACCAGCGCCGGAGCGGGGATCTCGCCCCGGTCGTAGGTCAAGGCGGCGACGGCCGTCTCCAGGGCCCCGCCCGCGCCCAGACCGTGCCCAGTGAGCATCTTGGTCGAGTACATCCTCGTGCTCGCCGGGAAGAGCGCGTCGGCAACCCCGGCCTCCACGGTGTCGTTGAGGATGGTGCCGCTGCCGTGGGCGTTGACGTAGGCGATGTCGCCTGGCTCGACCCGTGCGTCGGCCATGGCCTGCGACCACGCCTCCGCCACCTACAGCCCGTCGGGCTTGATGGCGATGGGGTGGAAGGCGTCGTGGGTGAGTCCGCCCCCGAGCACGTGGGCGTACATCTTGACGTCGCGCTGGCCGGTGACGACGAGCGCGGCCGACGCCTCCCCGGCGATGAAGCCCTGGCTGCCCTCTTGGAACGGGCGGCAGGCCTGCTCGGGCGTGCCCTCCTTGGCAAGCACGTTGAGCGCATCGAAGTTCCAGGCGTTCTCTTCCGTGGCCGACAAGTCGGTGCCACTGACGATCACGTCGGTGGCGAACCCGCTGGCGAGCCATTGTCGCGCCAGGATGACGCCGAGCGTGCCCGACGCGCATGCCGCGCTCACGTTCATCGAGGGACCGTGGAACCCGTACTCGGCCATGAACATCGACGGCGCCGTCGACGGCAGCAGCTGCAGGTAGTGGCGTCGCCGTACGTGACCTCCGTACTTGAAGTACAGCTCGCGCCACCCCTGCACCTCGCCGAGCGACGTGCACAGGATCAATCCCACTCGAGCCCCGGGCTGCCAGCCCCGAGCCTGCGCGTCGGCTACTGCCTCACGGCCAGACCCGTACAACGCCCGACCGAACAGGGTGACCGAGTCCTCCTCGTTCCCGCCCTCAGGCACGATCGCCGCCAGGCCGGCGAAATCCTCGTAGAAGATCGGATGCGCCGAGGACTTGCCGGAGAGCAGCCCGTTCCAAAGGGCATCCACGCCCCACCCATACCCCGACACAGCCCCGAGTCCGACGATGCCAACCGACTGCGTAACGTTCATGATCTCTTCCTCCCTCGGACCCTTCCGAGCAACAGCGGCTCTCGGGGGCGTTCCAAACGCCCGTCGTCGGTCGCGTCGAGCCGAAGACATCGCGACCTCCTCACTCTGCGGTCAAGCGCGGCGCGACTACAAGGGTCGAACGTCCCATCGTCGATGGTCCGCCCCCGGCGGGGCCGGGCTAACGTCGCCCGGTCGTGGAGGCCATGCGATGGTTGTCCCAGGGTGAGCCCAACGTCCCGAAGGACGACCTGAGCTGGCTCAGCGCCACAGAGCGCCAACGCGTGGCCGGGATGCCGTACACCAAGCGACGGGTCGAGTACCTGGTGGCGCGGTGGACGGCGAAGCTGGCCCTGGCCGCGGTGGAGGGCCTGCCGACGGGACCGACCGCGCTCGCGGCGTTGGAGGTCAAGCATGCCGCCGACGGCGCCCCGGTGGCCTGCTTCCACGGTCAGGCGCTGTCGCGCCGGATGTCGCTCACCGACCGGGCGGGCTGGGCGGTGTGCGGTGTGTCTCCGTCGGGGCTCGAGGTGGGCTGCGACCTCGAGCTGGTCGAGCACCGCAGCGCTGGCTTCGTCGCCGACTACTTCACCCCCGCGGAGCAGGCGCTCGCCCACGCTGCGCCCTCGGAGCTGCACTGGCAGCGAGTCACCAACCTCGTTTGGTCGGCCAAGGAGAGCGCGCTCAAGGTGCTGCGCACGGGTTTGCGGCGCGACACCCGTTCGGTCGAGGTGACGCTGGGCGATGGCGACGGCGACGACTGGGCGCCGCTGACGGTCAGGGGCGTGGAGGGGTCCACGTTCCACGGCTGGTGGCGGCAGTACGGCACCTTCATCTTGACTGTGGCCGCGACCGAGCCGCTGCCCCCTCCGGTCTCGCTGGAGGAGACCCCGGCCCTGGCCAGCGCCACCCCGCTGCACTCCTGGATGGCCCAGCCCCGGTGGTGATCCGGCCGACGGCTTCCTCGGCCGGTCAGCGGTGGCGCTCGAGCTCGCGCTGCATGCCGCGCTCGAGTGCGTCGATCAGGTAGGGGCGCAGCTCGCGGGCCGGGATGATCCGGTCGATCGACCCCACCCGCCGCGCTCGTTCCACGTCGTGCACGGCGTCGAACTCGGCCGCCACCTCGCCCAGCTTCTCCGAGTGCAGCTCGTCGACGAGCTGCTCGTACTGGCGGTGCAGCGTCGCCCGAGTCGGCCCCCCCGCGTCGGCCATCTGGTCCCGCAGTGCGACGAGCCGCTCGTCGGCCTGCGTGCGCCGGTCGACCTCACGAGCGAACACGACCGCGGCGGCCGGTGCGCCGCCGATGACCGACGCGTGGGCGCCCTCGATCGCGGCCACCTCGATGTTGTCGTTCAGCGTCTTGGAGAACACGACGAAGGCGCCGCCGTGGTAGCGCGACACCACGCAGAACACGATAGGACCGTCGAAGTTCACGACGGCTCGGCCGATCTCGGCGCCGTACTCGAGCTGGAGGCGGCGCATGGACTCGGGGGAGCCGTCGAACCCGGACAGGTTGGCCAGAACCACCAGTGGGCGGCTTCCGCTGGCGGCGTTGATCGCTCTTGCCACCTTCTTGGAGGAGAGCGGGAAGAGGGTGCCGGAGGTCCACGTCTCCGGGCCGTCGGCCGCGGCGGGCCCGAGGCGAGGGAGCGGCTTCGACTCCAGGCCGAGGACGCACGCGGGGTAGCCATTGAGGTGGGCATCCCACACCACGGCGATCTCGGCCTCCTGCATGCCGAACCAGCGCTCCAGCGGGGGATGGTCCTGGTCGATGACCGCCGCCATCACGCGGCGGATCTCGAACGGCTTCTTTCGGCCGGGGTTCGTCGCCTCGGAGAAGACGTCGCCAACCGTCACCAGCTCACCGCCGTGAGGAGCGCGGCGCACGTCACGATCCCGACTGTCGGTGGTGTGGGCCGGCCTCGGGAACCGCTCGCCCGGCTCGACGTAGGCGTGGTCGTAGTGGCGGAGAAGGATGTGACAGGCGTCGGTGAGGTCGCGCGCCAGGTACTGCGCCTGACCGTTGCGCCCCATGATCCGCTCGTAGCCGCCGATGCGCTGGTTGTCCTCCGCCGAGACCCCGCCCGAGTAGTCGAGCGCCTGCTTGCCGGTCAGCACCATGGCGCTCTCGGGGGTCATGACCAGGATGCCGCGGGTGTGCATGAGCATCGTGGCTTCGGCGTTCCAGTAGGGCTGCGCGCCGACGTTGATCCCCGCCACCACCACGTTCAGCTCGGAGCCGGCCTGGGTGAACTCGACGATCCGCCGCAGCACGGCGGCGATCCAGTCCATGTTCTCGGTGCCGCTGTCCATGGCGATGAGCGCGCCGCCCGAAACCGCGAACCACTCCAAGGGCAGGCGGAGCTCCTCGGCCAGGTCCATGGCGGCCATGATCCGCCGGCATTCCGGCTCGGCCAGCGCGCCCATCCCGCGGCTGGGGTCGCCGAGGATGATCACTCGGCGCATGCCGTCCGGGTAGCGGGCAGTGACGGTGGAGACCAACCCGACCACGACGTTGACCTCGTTCGAACCGGGTGGGCGGTCGACCTCGACCAGCTTGTCGCCTTCGAGATCGAGCTCGACGAACGAACCGTGGGCGATGCCGCTCCCCATGACCGACTGGGCCGGCGCGAACAGCCGCACCAGCTCGTACGGGTACACGAGGCCCCGTCGACGGAGCTGGACGACCTTCTGGGTGTAGGCGGTCAGGGGTTCGAGGGGCACATCGTTCGATATCCGAACCTCAGAGGCCACCGACGTGCCGTCCGGGCTCGAGATCTCGAGCACCGCTCGATCGAGCTGGCCGCCGGTGCCCACGTTCATGCGACCACGGACGGCCACCTTCTCCAGTCCGAGCCCCTTGACCGCAGGGGCCAGCCGCTGGACGAGGGCATCGATGTCAGCGGGCGCCAGCTCGATCGGCGGCCACACGTAGAGCAGCACCCGGTTCCACTCCAGGCGGCGGTCCGTGGGGAGGCGACTCTGGACCCGGCGGATGGCGTTCAGCGCCTCCATGTACATCCGCTCGAGCTCCGGGAGCGCGATCACCGCGCCCGACGAGTCGCGCACGGCCGTCATGTCCCGCACCTCGGCCAGCACGAAGAGCCGAACGTCACGGGCGTTGTCGTGAGCGGTGCCCCGGAACGAATACACGTCCTCCACGGACGGCAGGACCTCGAGGGCGAAGTTCTCCAGCCGCCACAGCTCGAGGCGCTTCCCCATCATTGGGTGCAGCGCCCGGTACAGGGGGTCCTCCTCGTATCCGTCGGGCCCTCGACGGAAGGTGACGTGCTGCACGCCACTCATCCCGTGTCCCCCTGAGGGGGAGGAGAGGGCGATGACCACTTGGCGGACGTGCTCTGGCATGGTGGCGTCCACGATGCGTTTGAGCTCGTCGGTGAACTCGTCCCGGTTCGTCCGGGGCGGCGCGGCATGCCACAGGTAGAAGTCGACGAACACGTCGACGCCGTCCTCGAAGTCGTCGATGATGGTCGAGATCGCCTTGGCCGCACCTTCGAGGTCGTCGGCATCGACGTGAGTGCTGACCACGTGGGTACGAACCCCATCCAACGTGCACGCCGCCAGGGCGACGGCATGGCCGTCCGCGGCGAAGGTCTGCACGTCGTGGATCGTTCCCACGCGGTAGTACCGCCTGGTCATGACCTCGAGCAGGTCCCGCCGCAACGAGGGCGCGGCGTCGGCGTACCACCCTGACAACGCCGTCTTGAGCGGCTGCGAGCAGTCAACGAGCGCCTGGATGTGCTGGGCGCGATCGGGACCGCCCGGTTCGTCGGCCAGTGCCTTGACGTGCTCCGTGGCCTGGCGGTAGGCCTCGGCCCTGATCTCCTCCAGGAAGGACTGGTCGAACGTCCGGTAGCGCACCTCCTGGGCGAGGTCGTGGACGCCGGGCCACCGTTGCCTTGTCTCGGCGACGATCCGGTCGAGGAGCGACCGCCAGGCCGCGTCATCGCGGTACTCGGCGGCGTGGTCGAGGCGGCGCTCGAGCAGGGCGAGCACGGACCCGACCTGCTGATCCATCGCCCGATGCGACCGAGCGATGCGGTACAGGGCCTGCTCGAGCTCCGACGAGGGTTCGAGGCTCTCGACCCCGTAGTGCCGCAGTGTGCGCCGCAGCTGATCGACGAATGGCTCGGGGAGCCCGCGACCGACGCTGGCCAGGTCCCGCAGGTAGGTGAACAGGTACTCCGCCGTCGAGCTCCCGCCGAACTCGGCGTCGTCGTCGTCGGCGGGCGCGCGTCGGAAGACCGCGACCACGTCGACGAACACGCTGAGGATCTCGTCCTCCCGCCGGCGCCGCTCCTCCGGACTGGCCGGTGCTTCCCCGCACGGACGGCCGACCCGACCCGAGGCTGGCGGCGAGACGTCGAAGCCGAGGAACATGGCGCGCAGCTCGTCGAGCGCATGGAGGCAACCGTCGTGGTCGAGGATCGCTGGTCCTCCCCCAGGGACGAGCTTGGCGAAGTCGGCACGGGAGGCGGGGACGGCGGCGTCGGCCAGCTCGGCCGGTTCGAGGACGAGGAGAGGTCCGCCGGCACCCACCTGTTCGTTGGCGCGGGCCACGATCTCTCGGACCCGGCCATGCATCTCGGCGCGGACGACGGTCTCCATCTTCATCGCTTCGAGCACGACCAGCGCGTCGCCGACGGCGACGATGTCGCCGGCCTCCACCCGTAGCGCCACGACCATGCACGGTGCGGGGCGCGGACGGTGCCCCCGTCGTCGCGGGCGATGCGGTGGGGGATCCCGTCGACCTCGACCAGGTTGGCGCCCGACTGCTCGGCCGAGAGCACGCCGTAGGTGCGCGGCCCGATGGTCAGCCGCCGTCGCTCGCGGGTCGCCTGCGCCACGTCGACGTCGAGTGAGCAGCCATCCACCTCGACGCGGTACGTCTGCGGTCCACGGCGCAGCACGTGCAGCTCGTAGGACGAACCGGCGTGACGGAGGGAGACGTCGTGTCCGACCGCGGGTCCGACCTCCGGGCGGCCGCGGGCGGCGGTGGCCAGGAACTGGGTGCGCTTGTAGGCCGCGTCCACCTCGTAGGCGAGGATCGCCACGTCGCACAGGGCGACCGCGGCATTCGGCACCGGCCGGTGCTCCTCGGTCTCGACCAGCCGGTCGATCCAGCCCACGTCCACCCGGCCGGCCTGAAAGTCCGGGTGGCCGACGAGGTGCTGGAGGAAGGCCCGGTTGCTCGTGCCGCCCCGTATGAGCACCGAGGCGTGCGACAGCGTCCGACCCAAGCGGGCCAGGGCCTCGTTCCGCGTGCGCCCGTGGGCGATGACCTTGGCGATCATCGAGTCGAACTCGGCCGGGATGACATCGCCTTCTTCGAAGCCGGCATCGACCCGCAAGCCCGGGCCGGCTGGGAAGCGCAGCAACTCGATCTCGCCCGGAGCGGGGGCGAAGTCCCGGTCGCTGTCCTCGGCGTTGAGCCGAGCCTCGATGGCATGACCCACCACCGGCGGGGGGTCGCCTTCCAGGTGCTCGCCGGCCGCGAGCCGCAGCTGCAGCTTCACCAGGTCGAGTCCCGTCGTGGCCTCAGTGACGGGGTGCTCGACCTGGAGACGGGCGTTCACCTCCATGAACACGAAGCGCCCGCTGACCTCGTCGTAGAGGAACTCGACCGTGCCGGCGTTGGTGTACCCGATGGCCTCCGCCAGCCGAGCGGCAGCGGCGCGGACCTCAGCGTCCTGCTCGCTGGTGAGCGCTGGCGACGGAGCTTCCTCGAGCAGCTTCTGGTGCCGCCGTTGCACCGAGCAGTCCCGCACTCCCACTGGCCAGACGGTGCCGTAGTTGTCGGCGATGACCTGGACCTCGATGTGGCGGGAGCCGGTCAACAGCTGCTCGAGGAAGACCGTGTCGTTGCCGAAGGCCTTCCAGGCCTCGGCTTGAGCCGATGACAGCGCCGAGTCCAGACCCTCGATCGTGTCGACCCGCCGAATGCCACGCCCGCCGCCACCCGCGGACGCCTTGATCATCACCGGGAAGCCAAGCCGGACGGCCTCGCGCCGGGCGGCTTCGACCGTCTCGACCGCTCGACCGCTCCACGCTGCGACGGGGATGCCGAGGGTGTCGGCGATGCGCTTGGCGGTGATCTTGTCGCCCGCACGGCGCATGGCCTCCGGCGTGGGTCCGATGAAGCAGACACCGAGACGCTGGCAGAGCTCCGCGAACGCCGCCTGCTCGGCGACGAACCCCCAACCGACCCAAGCGGCGTCAGCCTCGGTGCGCAGCAGGGCCTGCTCCAGCCGGTTGAGGTCGAGGTACGAGCTCTTGACCTCCGCGTCGCGCTGGTCGACGAACGTTGCCGCTCCCAGCCCGTAGCGTTCGTCGGCGTCCCGCACGAACATGGCGTGCTCGTCGGGGTCGGTGTACAACGCGATCGACCGCAGGTCCGCCGGCAGCTCCAGGGCGAGCTCGCCGATGGCGTGGATGGCGCGCATCGCCGGCTCCCCCCGGTTGATGATCGCGATGCGCGAGAAGCTCATCGGGTCAGCTCGTCGGGCGGCACGCCCGCCGCAGGGGGGCGACCAGCACTTCGTCGATCGCCCCGGGGAGCCCGATGGTCCGGTACCCCGAGAGCTCGACGAGGGCGCGACCGGCGCCGTCGACCACCGTCGCTGCCGCTTCCCCGTCCCCGCGACGCACCATCGCGGTGATTGGATCCGCCGACTCCGGGCCGACGGCGAAGACGACGCGATCCAACCGCATCGGCAGGTTCATCATGCCGGTCGTTCCGATCTCCCACACCCCGGCCGTCTGGAAGGCCAGCTCCAGCAGGCGCGGCGCGGTGGCGAGCGACCGGTTCTCGGGGTGGAACGCCGGCGGCAGCCCGGGCGCAAACCGCCCGGCCACCACGCCGTCGTAGGCCCACGCCTGCTCGAGCACCTGGTACGCGGGACCGTGGAAGTAGATCTGATAGATGTCCTGCGCCGCCACCGCCGTCTCGCTCGGGGCGGGGCCGGCGGCCGGAGCCAGCTCAGGCGGGGACGTGGCCAGCCGGACCATGCCGGTGAAGTGCACCTTCACTTCGGGCTCGGGCCGGTTGGGCAGGATCCGACTGCCGCTGAGCGTGCACCAGGCCAGCAGGTCGTCGCCCTCGGCTGTGAACTGGCAGGTGACGGTGAGCTGGCGAGGCTCGTGCCGGTAGAACTTGAACGGAGCCAGGAATTCCATGTCCTCGACGGCGGCGATGTGCCGATCGGGGTGCAGGAGCAGCGCCGCCTCGGCGAAGGCCTCGACGCCCATCACGCCTGGCAGCACAGGGGTGCCGTCGATCTGGTGGTCGTGAAGGAAGGGCTGGTCGCCGGGGTCGAGCGTGGTGAGGACCGTCAGTCCGGACCCGATCGGCCACCCCACGACCTCGGAGAACAGAGCCGACCCGTCGCCGACTCGCTTCGCCACGGGCCCGCCGGGCGACACGTCGAGGCCGCCGGCCGGCGCGACCTCATCGGCGAGCATGCCGAGGCGCTGGCCGATCAGGACCTCGCCGCCCGACGCCCGCAGCGTGAGCTCACGGCGCACGATCGGGATGCCGGCTCGGGCGGGCAGCATGTCGATGCCGGCCGCCTTCATCACGGTGGGAATGGAACCGCGCGTGGCCATGCCGATGTCAGCCCATGCCGTCCAGTCGATGGCGATGCCCAAGGTGCCCGGGCGCGTCCGCTCGAACGACGAGATCTCCTTGCACAGGAGGTCGTTGGCCGCGCTGTAGTCGGTCTGGCCAGCGTTGCCGAACCGCCCGGCGATCGAGCTGAAGACCACGGCGGCGGCCAGGCGTTGATCGCCAAGCCCGTGGAGAAGGTTGAACCACCCGTCGGCCTTGACGTCGAAGACGAGGTCGTACTCCTCGGGCGTCTTGTCGGCAAGGCGGCGGCTCACCTCGAGCCCGGCCGCGTGGACGAGCACGTCGACGCGGCCACTGGTGCCGAGGATGCCCTGGACAACCGCCTCGACGGCGTCCCCGTCGCGCAAGTCGACGGAGTGGTAGTGGACCCGGCCCCCAGCGGCTTCGATGGCTCGAAGCGCGCTCAGCGCGGCATGAGCGCGCTCGATCCGAGCCAGCTCCTTGTCGACGAGGGCGGGCGTGGCCCGCTCACCCGCCGCCTTCAGCCGCTCGAAGATCGTGCGCTTCAGGCCGTCCTTGTCGGAGACGAAGGCGCCGAGGTCGGCGTCAGCCGGGTCGGGTCGGGGGATCAGGTCGAGCAGGTGGAACGTCCCCTGCGACGCCCGCGCGAGGTCAGCAGTGATCGCCGTGACGATGCTGCCCGCAGCGCCGGTGATGACGAAGACGGTGTCCGGGCCGAGCGTGATGCCATCGGCGGTGTCAAGGGGAACCTCGCGTAGCGCCACGGTCCACCGCCGTCCCCTGCGGTGGCCGACCTCGACCGCACCTGGGTCGAGCAGGGTCTCGTCCACGAGCAGGCCGGCAACCGCGTCAGGGGTCGCGTCCAACTCGACGTCGACCGCCTTCACCAGGGCGTCGGGGTGCTCTCGTCTGAAGGCCTTGGTGAAGCCGGTGACGGCGCCGCCCATGGGAGCTTCGGCACCGCCGGTGTCGTAGCCATGGCCGCCGCCAAGCCGCGTGGCCGACACCAGGAAGGTGCCAGGACCGCCGACGGCCTCACCGAGATGGCGCATGCAGGCGTAGAGGAGCTTCACCCGTCGCCGCAGCAGCTCCCGCCAGCCGACCAAGTCGAGCTCGCCGAGCGGCGGTTCGGCGTCCAGCGCTGCGAGCCAGTAGACGCCGCTGATCGGTCCGGCCGACGCGAAGGAGTCGAGGCGGGCAGCGAGCTCCTCGGCGGGGGGCGAGCCCTCGATCGCGAGGACAGCGACCCCCATCTGCTCGAGGCGGCTGGTGAGCGCCGAACCGCTTCCGCCCTCATCGAGCATGACCATCACTCGGCTGCCCTCACCCAGCGCGAGGCCGGTTGGTTGGCAAAGCTCGAGCGACGGCCGCAGCACCGCGGTCGGGATGCGGCGGGGAATGGCCGCGGCCTCGGCGTCGACGCCTTCGACGAGAACGGCGGCCGGGGGGGTGGCGGCAACCGGCGCGGCTGCTGGGGTGGTGGTGGTGAAGCGGGGGGCTCGTTCGTAGACGAAGGCGATCACGTGGCGCAGGGTGGGGTATTCGCGCAGGGCGAGGCGGTCGTCGCGTTCGATGTCGTAGGCGGCGCGGATGGCGGCGAACGTTTCGGCCTGTTTCACGGTGTCGATGCCCAGGTCGGCTTCCAGGTCCAGGTCCAGGTCGAGCAGGTCGGAGGGGTAGCCGGTCTGTCCGGCCACGATCGCCAACACCTGCTGCTCCACCCCGTCGTCCGCCGCCGGCGCAGCTGCCGCCGGCGCCGCGGCAACAGGGGCGGCGGCAACGGGAGCGGGGGCTGTCGGCGGGGCGGCTACGGGCGTCGCTGCTACCGGGGCGGCGGCAACAGGGGCGGCTACCGGGGCGGGTGCTGCCGGCGCGGCTGCTTCGGGGGCGGCTGCTGGGGTGGTGGTGGTGAAGCGGGGGGCTCGTTCGTAGACGAAGGCGATCACGTGGCGCAGGGTGGGGTATTCGCGCAGGGCGAGGCGGTCGTCGCGTTCGATGTCGTAGGCGGCGCGGATGGCGGCGAACGTTTCGGCCTGTTTCACGGTGTCGATGCCCAGGTCGGCTTCCAGGTCCAGGTCCAGGTCGAGCAGGTCGGAGGGGTAGCCGGTCTGTCCGGCCACGATCGCCAACACCTGCTGCTCCACCCCGTCGTCCGCCGCCGGCGCAGCTGCCGCCGGCGCCGCGGCAACAGGGGCGGCGGCAACAGGGGCGGGGGCTGTCGGCGGGGCGGCGGCAACGGGTGCCACGGCGGCGGGAGCGGCTACGGGAGCGGGTGCCACGGCGGCGGGGGCGGCTGCTACGAGGGCGGCCGGGGTGGTGAAGCGGGGGGCGCGTTCGTAGACGAAGGCGATCACGTGGCGCAGGGTGGGGTATTCGCGCAGGGCGAGGCGGTCGTCGCGTTCGATGTCGTAGGCGGCGCGGATGGCGGCGAACGTTTCGGCCTGTTTCACGGTGTCGATGCCCAGGTCGGCTTCCAGGTCCAGGTCCAGGTCGAGCAGGTCGGAGGGGTAGCCGGTCTGTCCGGCCACGATCGCCAACACCTGCTGCTCCACCCCGTCGTCCGCCGCCGGCGCAGCTGCCGCCGGCGCGGCGGCAACAGGGGCGGCGGCAACAGGGGCGGGGGCTGTCGGCGGGGCGGCGGCAACGGGTGCCACGGCGGCGGGAGCGGCTACGGGAGCGGGTGCCACGGCGGCGGGGGCGGCTGCTACGAGGGCGGCCGGGGTGGTGAAGCGGGGGGCGCGTTCGTAGACGAAGGCGATCACGTGGCGCAGGGTGGGGTATTCGCGCAGGGCGAGGCGGTCGTCGCGTTCGATGTCGTAGGCGGCGCGGATGGCGGCGAACGTTTCGGCCTGTTTCACGGTGTCGATGCCCAGGTCGGCTTCCAGGTCCAGGTCCAGGTCGAGCAGGTCGGAGGGGTAGCCGGTCTGTCCGGCCACGATCGCCAACACCTGCTGCTCCACCCCGTCGTCCGCCGCCGGCGCAGCTGCCGCCGGCGCCGCGGCAACAGGGGCGGCGGCAACGGGAGCGGGGGCTGTCGGCGGGGCGGCTACGGGCGTCGCTGCTACCGGGGCGGCGGCAACAGGGGCGGCTACCGGGGCGGGTGCTGCCGGCGCGGCTGCTTCGGGGGCGGCTGCTGGGGTGGTGGTGGTGAAGCGGGGGGCTCGTTCGTAGACGAAGGCGATCACGTGGCGCAGGGTGGGGTATTCGCGCAGGGCGAGGCGGTCGTCGCGTTCGATGTCGTAGGCGGCGCGGATGGCGGCGAACGTTTCGGCCTGTTTCACGGTGTCGATGCCCAGGTCGGCTTCCAGGTCCAGGTCCAGGTCGAGCAGGTCGGAGGGGTAGCCGGTCTGTCCGGCCACGATCGCCAACACCTGCTGCTCCACCCCGTCGTCGGCCACCGGGGCGGCGGCCACCGGCGCGGGTGCTGCCGGCGCGGCTGCAACAGGGGCGGGTACTGCGGGCGCGGCGGCTACGGGGGCGGCTGCAACGGGAGCGGGTGCTGCCGGGGTGGCGGCCACGGGAACGGCTGCCACGGCAGCGGCTGCCACGACAGCGGGTGCCACGGCAGCGGGTGCCACGGCAGCGGGTGCCACGGCAACGGGGGCCACGGGAGCCGGCGCTGGAGGCGCCTCGGCCTCTAGGGCCGGAGCCGGCAAGACGGTCGACCGCGGCGGGGACGCCACCGACCCAGCCAGCGGCTTTGCCGCCGCGGCCGCAGGCATCGCCGGCGCATCCAGCGCCGGCGGGCCGTCGTCGCGGATTCGCAGCGTGCGCTTGGAGATCTCGGTGGCGGCCGACGGCAGCCCACAGGACGCCACCAGCCACGACTGCCATACCTCGGGGTCGACGATGCGGTACTCGAAGCCGAGCTGGTCGGGCTCGGGGTGACGGCCGCTCGGTGCCGGCACGAGCCGGTAGAGCGTCATGCTCACCTGCGACCCGAAGCCAGCCGCAAGCCGCAGCGCGTAGCGGACGGGGTAGGTCCCGCCGAGCGACAGGTTGAGCTCGCCGAGAGCCGGGTCCGGCATCTTGTAGTTCGGCACCGGGGGCACGATCCCCGTCTCGATCGCCTTGATGGCCACGACGTCCTCGACCCCGACGCCCATCGCGTGGCCGGTGAAGCCCTTGGTGTTGGAGATCACCACCTGTCCAGCCGAGGCGCCGAAGACGCGCCGAACGGCGTCGATCTCGGCCTGGGCACTGCCGCCGCGGGCAGGCGTGTAGGTCTCGTGGGAGATGAAGACCGTGTGCGGCGCGATCTCGTAGCGGTCGATGCCCCACTGCTGCTCGGCCGTCGCGACCAGGTCCTCCATCACCTGACTGATGTGCTTCGGATCGAGCCGCGTGCCGTGGAAGGCGCTGTTGGCGGTCACCGTGCCGAGGACCTCGGCGATGGGCTGTACGCCGCGCTCCTGGGCCGATGTGGCGGCCTCCACGACGATGGCCGCCGCTCCCATGCCGAGGATCATCCCGTGGCGTCGAAGGTCGAACGGGACGGCGGCCTCAGCAACGACGTCGTCGGTGGCCGCCGCGCCCGAAGCGAGGAAGCCTGCGCCCATCCACTCGAGCAGCCGATTGCTGGTCACGTTGTCCCCCGACACGATCACGACCCGCTCGCACCGGCCGACGCGAATCCAGTCCTCGGCTAGCGCGACCGCCTGCGTGGTACTGGCGCAGGCCGAGTTGACCTGGGTGTTCGGCCCTCGGGCTCCGACGTACTCGGCGAACTGCGAGTGGCCCATCGACAGCGCGTGGAACAGGAACTTGCGATCGAAGTGGTACGGGTGGGCTTCGAGCTCGGTGGCCAGCACGTGGATGCGGTGGTCGAGCTCGTCGGCCAGGAGGTCGCCGCCGCCGAGCTCCGCGAGGCGGGCCCGTACGCCCCGGAGATCCTCCAGGCGCTGGGCCAGGGCCTGGTCGCGGTGGTAGCGCTCGAGCTCGCCGACCAACGAGTCGTAACCGGGGAAGGCGGACGCGAAGATGACACCGGTCGTATCCCGATACGCCTCGGGCAGCATCCACCGCTCGGGCAGCATGCGGCCGGTGGTGGCCGTCTTGTAGTGCATCACGAGCGGAATTCCGGCGTCTCGGAGCGCATCGAGGCCGGCGCCGATGGCCAGCATGCTCGTCACGTCGAGGGCCTCGGCCCGCTCGGCGGAGAAGCCGAACTCCTCTACGAGGTCGATGGCACCGGGCCGACCGGCCAGCTTGATGACGTCGGCCGAGCTCTCGATCGCCTCGAAGCGAGCCCCGCCCCCCTCGGTCTTGACCAGCCGCGTGATGTGCTTGTCGACCATCTTGTCGCGCTGCTTCACCGGGATCGTGTCGATGAGCTGCTCACCAGCGAGGATGGACGGCACCTTGTCGTCACCGAAGACCCGCTCACCGCCGGGGAGGCCCAGGCCGGCCCCGGTCACGACCACCGGCACGAGGAGCGGAGTCGTCGCCGGGACCTGACCGAGGAGCTGGTTGCCCTGGGTGAGGACGTCGGCGAACATCCTCCCGAGAGCCATGTAGGTGTCGTCGCCCGTCGCCGCGGTGCGGACGGGAGCCGCCACGGCATCCGGTCGAGGCAGTGACACCTCGGCCATGGTCGCCACAGGCGTTGGTGTCGGGGGCGCGACGTCGGACGCGACCGCGCTCGGGATGGCTGGCATCGGCGTCGCGTCGGTTGCCGCCGCCGAGCCCGATGTCGGTACCGGCGCTGGGTTGGCGGCACTTGCGGCTCGCGTTCCGGCGCCGAGGCCGGCGGCGTAGAGACCGCAGAGGGCTTGGTTGAAGGACGTGATGTCTCCCTGCTTCGGGTGGTTCGAAAACATCGCGACCACCTCCGGATCGTCCCCCAGGACCTCCTCCACGAACCCGTGCAGCGCTCGCTTCGGACCGATCTCGACGAACACGCGGCAGCCGGCGTCGTAGAGAGTGCGCAGACCCTTGATGAACTGCACGGGCGAGGCGATCTGGCGACCGAGCAGGTCGATCATGCGGTCGACGACGTTCGGCCCCATGGGGTAGAAGGCGCCGTCGACGTTGGCCACGAGGGGGATGGCGGGGGACTCGATCCGTAGCCGTCGCAGCGTCGCCTTCAGCGGCTCGGCCGCGGGAGCGACGATCTCGGTGTGGAAGGCATGGCTCACGGGAAGCATGATCGCCTGGTGGCCGGCGGCGCTCAGGCGGGCGACGGCCGCCTCGACGGCGGCGCTGGCGCCACCGATGACGGCTTGGGTGTGGCTGTTGATGTTGGCGATGACCACGTAGCCCTCGACCTCGGCCAGGGTGTGCTCGATCTCCTCGAGCGGGGCGAACACCGCGGCCATCCGACCGCAGTCCTCGACCGCGACTTGGGCCATCTCGCGCCCCCGTGCGCTGACGGCTTCGAGGGCGGCGGCGAAGCTCAGCGCCCCGCTCGCGATGAGAGCGCCGTACTCACCCAGGCTGTGGCCCATCACCATGTCGGGCTCGATGCCGTACGCGGCCAGCAGGCGAGCGAGCGCGGTGTCGACGGTGAGGATCGCCGGCTGGGTGATCTCCGTCTGGCGCAGCTGCTCACCGGCCTCGGCGACGGCCACCGGATCGGCCGAGTCGACGAACAGGTACTCGCTGAGCGGCCGGCCCAGGAGCGGTGTCATCACCTTGTCGGCCTCGGCGAAGGTATCGGCGACGATCGGCTCGGTGTCGCGCAGACTCGCCAGCATGTTCACGTACTGCGAACCCTGGCCGGTGTAGAGGAAGGCCACGGGTGCCGGTGCCCCTCGGCCCAGGAACACGCCCTGGTTGCGCAGGGCGCGCCACATCGCGGGCTGGTCGGCCTCGAGCGCCTTGATGGCCCGGTCGGCCTTGGCGGCCAGCTCGGCGGCGTCACCGAAGTCGATGACGAGGCGGACCGCGGCTCGCAGGTCAGCGTCCGCGGGCGCCGACCGGGGCGGAGTCCGGCCGGCGACGGCATCGGCTTGGATCTCGCGGGCCCGGGCCAGTACGTCGGCCTCGGTGGCGCCCCCGATGACGATTGCGCCGCGCAGCGGCGCCTTCGCGTCGTGCGGCGTCGACGCCGGCGTGTCCGCAGGGGTCGAGAGCGAGATCATCTTGGGTGCCCCCTCGGGCTGGATCCGTCCGGGCACGTACTCCTCCACGACGGCGTGGAAGTTGGTGCCGCCGAAGCCGAACGCGCTCACACCGACCGAGCGCACCAGGCCCGGCTCCGTCTTCCACTCGCGCAGCTCGTCGTTGATGTAGAGCGGCGAGCGCGAGAAGTCGATGTTGGGGTTCGGGACCGTGCCACCGAGGCTGGGCGGGATCACCTTCTCGTCGAGCGCGTAGAGCGCCTTGAGCAGGCCGGCCGCCCCGGCCGAGCTCTTCAGGTGACCGATGTTCGACTTCACCGAGCCGAGTGGCATGGAGCCAGGCGGCAGGCCGAAACCAGCGAACACCGCGGAAAGGCTCTCGACCTCGACGACGTCGCCCACCTTGGTCGACGTGCCGTGGCCCTCGACGTAGGTGGCTGAGTCCGGGACGCGCCCGGCGTCCTTCCACGCCCGGGCGACGGCGAGACGCTGGCCGACCGGGTTCGGTGCCGTGATCCCCTTGCCCTTGCCGTCGCTGGCGCCGGCCACGCCACGGATCACGCCGTAGATGTGGTCGCCTGCCTGTTCGGCGTCGACCAACCGCTTGAGCAGGACGACGGCGGCGCCCTCCCCCATCACGAAGCCGTCCGCGCCGTCGTAGTAGGGCCGGGTTCCAGTGGCGGACAGCGCTCCGATCTTGCAGAACTTCACGAAGGTGCTGGCACTCATGTTGGCGTCGACACCGCCCGTGAGGACGGCATCGTAAGCACCCCGCTCGAGCCCCTCGATGGCGGCGTCGAGAGCGGCCAACGCGGACGCGCAGGCCGCGTCGACGATGAAGTTGGGACCGCGGAGGTTCAGCAGGTTGGCCACGCGCCCGGCGATGATGTTGCCCAGCTCGCCCGGCATGCTGTCCTCGGTGACGCCGGGAAGGCGGCGGTGGATCGCTTCCCGCAGCTCCTCGACGACCGCTTGGCGGGCGCTCGCCGGCAGCGCCGCGAAGCTCGGGACGTGGTCGAGCTCATCGAGGTACTCGGGGAGGTAGATGGGAAGGGCGGTGAGGTAGTGCCGGTCGCCGGCCATGGCGTTGCCGAGCACCACGGCGGTGCGCTCGGTGTCGAGGGCCCGGTCCGGGTAGCCGTAGTCGAGCAGCGCCTCGCGGCAGGCGCCGACTGACCACTTCTGACCACGATCCATCGCGTCGGAGACCCGCGGCGGCACCGGAAGGCGCCACTCCAGGGGCGACCAATCGAACTCGCGCACCCAGCCGCCGATGTTCGAGTACGTCTTGTCGGGCGCGTGGGGATCCGGGTCGTAGTACAGCGCCGGGTCCCAGCGCCCCGGGGGCGTCTCGGTGATGCTGTACCGTCCCGCCTTCAGGTTCTCCCAGAAGGCCGGCGCGTTCGGAGCGTCGGGCAACACCGCTCCGACGCCGACCACGGCGACCGCGCGGCTCACGTTCTCTGTCATCCGAATCACTCCTCGGCTGATGAGGACGGTGTCCTCATGTGCGGTACGGGGCGTAGAGGGCGCTTGCTACGGCGGCCATGTCGTCGAGCGCTCCGGTCTGGGCCCCTTCGATCTGCTCGATGCCTATGCTGCGGGCGACGGACGCAGGGTCGAGCGCCCCTTCGGCGGCGGCGCCGATCACCCAACGGAGCCCCTCGAAGCCGACCTTCACCGCCGCGTCACGAGCGAAGACCCGGCTGAGGGCGGCCAGCCCCGCGGCGTCGAAGCGGCGGTCGATCTTCGGTGACAGCTCCTCACCGGCGGCGGAGGCCGCGGCCCGGCGGGCCAGGGCAGCCGCGCTCTCGGCGTACGCCACGAGCTCACCGATCCTGAAGAGCACGTGCTGGTGACGGGTGAGCTTGTGGAGCCGAGCCTGCTCGAAGACCTCGGCCAGGGCGTGGAGAGCGAGGGCCACCGTGTCGGCGCCAACATCTCCGTGGGCCCGCGCCAGCTCTTCCATCTGGGCGGCCTGGTCGTGGTAGTAGGACCCCCTCGTCTTGAGGTGCTCCTGCCACCGATCCCGAGCGATCGTCATCTCCATGATCTCGGAGGTGCCCTCGTAGATCGTGGTGATCCGCACGTCGCGCTTGATCTTCTCGACCATGTACTCCTTCGTGAACCCGTAGCCGCCGTGGGCCTGGATGGCGGCGTCGGCGGCGGCATTGCCGGCCTCCGAGGCGAGGTACTTGGCGATGGCGCCCTCGGTGTTCAGCTGCTCCTCGCCGATGTCGAGGCGGTAGGCGGTCTCCTCGATGTAGGACCGGGCCGCCTCCAGCCGGGCGGCGTGGGGCACGATCAGCTTGTGGGTGTAGCCCTCCTTCTCGGAAAGAGGCCCGCCGGCCTGCACCCGCTGGGTGGAGTACTCGATGGCACGCTGCAGCGCGGCCCAACCGGCGCCCAGCCCGAACGCGGCCACCATCAGGCGCGTGTAGCCGAACACCGCTTGGGCTTGCACCAGCCCGAGTCCTTCGGCTCCCCCCACGACCGCGTCGAGGCCGACCCGCACGTCCTGCAGCGACAGCGTGGCGGTGTTGCTGGCCCGGATGCCGTGCTTGTCCTCGGGCTTGCCGTGGGTGAACCCGAGGGTGTCGCGCTCGACGATGAACCAGGTCGGTCCGCCGGGAGCCAGGGCGAGCACGGTGTAGACGTCGGCGTAGCCGCCGTTGGAGATCCACTGCTTGTTCCCGTTCAGCAGGTAGCCCACGACCTGGCCGTCTTCGACGATCTGCTTGGCCGTGGTCTTCATCGCCGCCAGATCACTGCCGGCTTCGGGTTCCGTGGCCCCGTACGCCATGAGGAGGCCTTCGCTGGCAATGCGGGTCAGCCACCACTTCTGCTGATCCGGGGTGCCCCCGAACAGGATCGGGTCACTGCCGAGGAAGGTGGCCAGCACGCCCGTCGCGATGCCCACGTCGATGGCCGCGAGCTGCTCGCACACGCGGTAGATGTCCATCGCGCCGCCGCCCATCCCCCCGAACTCCTCGCCGATGAACAGCAGCGACACCCCGAGCCCTTCCCCGCACATCTCCCGCACGATGCCCTCGGGGAACTCGTCGGCGGCATCGAGCTCGCGCAGCTTGGTGTCGGAAAGGTGACTCCGTGCGTACTGGGCCATGGCGTCCAGCACCATGTCCAGGTCATCGCGATCCAGCCCTACAGGCATGAAGGCACCTCCCTCGCTCGTGGGTCCTCTCATTGTCGGCCCTAGAGCGGCGGTCCTTCCAGGGCTATAGGTCCCGTTGTCCGGAATTCGTGGCCGGGAGCAGTGCGGTCGAAAGTCGCCCTACCAGGGCCGGCGAGCCTCCCGGTCAGGCCGAGGGCGGCGACGGCTCGGTCGTCGGGGCGGGCTGCTGCGGGGGGCCGGTGGTGAGGAGGGCTCGCCACTGGGGTTCGTCGAGGTGTACGGGCTCGGTGTTCTGGACGAAGTCCGCGATGACGTCGACGAAGTGTTGAGGCTCCTGGTTGTGTGGGAAGTGGCCCGACGCCTCGAAGATGACGAGCTGGCTTCCGGGGATCGCGTCGTGGGCGGCCACGGCGTGCTCTACGGGGATGATGCGGTCACGCCGCCCCCACAAGATCAGGGTGGGCATCCTCGACGCGAGGTAGAGCCGATCGTGGGCGCTCACCATCTGGCCGCGGGGGTCGATGACCGAGTGGAGCGTGCGCATGAAGGCGTGTCGGTTCCCGGGGTCGCTGAGCGAGGAGTAGCTGCGCCACGGCCCCTCGAAGCGGGCGACGCTCCTGCCCCGCCGGAGGAGCGTCCGGCCCAGGGCGTTGCCGGCGTCGCGCACGAACGGTGGGAAGGCCAAGGGCATGAGGTATTCGACGCCGGGCAGGGTGAGGGCGCGCAGCATCCACGAGACTTCGCGGCCCAGCCCGCCGCTGCACACCAGCACCAGCCGCTCGCAATGCCTCGGATGCTGGTACGCGAGCTGCATGGCGATGCCGCCGCCCAACGAGTGGCCTAGGACGGTCGCCCGCTCGATCCCGAGCGCGATCATCAGGTCGCGCAGCATGTTGGCGTGGGCGCCCAGCGAGTAATCCTGGCGCGGCTTGGCGGACTCCCCGTGCCCGATCAGGTCCGGGGCCACGACAGTGCAGTGCGCCGTGAGCTCTGGCAGCACCGCCCTCCAGGTCGTCGAGCTGCTGGCCAGGCCGTGGACGAGCAGCAGTACGGGGCGGTCGGGCCGGGGTTCGCCACCGCCGATGCGGTAGACGAGCCGGTGTCCGTGCAAGACCACGTCACGCTTCTCCGGGGGCGTCACCGAGCGAAACCTACCGGTTGCTAACGGGCGTGCTCCACCTGGCGCCCGGGACGCGACGGTCTCACTTCGAGGCCGAATTTTCGTTCTGTTCCGCGTTCATGACCCCCTCTGGTCGGGTCTGCGGAACGGAAGGCGGACGGGGCAGGGCGCCCAGCGCAGGCGGGGCCCGGAACGCCGGCGGTCGGGGGAGGGCGCCCAGCGCAGGCGGGGCCCGGAACGCCGGTGGTCGGGGGAGGGCGCCCAGCGCAGGCGGGGCCCGGAACGCCGGCGGTCGGGGGAGGGCGCCCAGCCCGGTCGGGGCCGGCACGACGGCGGAGCAGCGGCTGCCTCAGGCATGGGTCGCGATCGGTTGGCGGCTGGATCCCGAACCAGCTCCGGCGCGCTGGAGGCGCAGGGCCTCGGGCGCGGCCCGCCGGACAGCGAGCATCATCGACGGCCGCAGCAGCGACGTGGGCGGGGCGAGCAGGTTCTGCACCATGATCATCGCCGTGTTCACCTCGGGCGAGACCTGCGCCGCGAGGAGGACCCGCTTCATGTACCGATTGACGAGGTCGGTTCCCAGTGGCTTGGGTCCGACGCACTCTGGATAGGCGAAGTCGGCACCCACGGCGATCTGCCACGGGTTGGCGATGACCTTGGCCGCGCGCTGGTAGAACGCCTTTACGAGGTGCTCGTCGTTGTCGTGGCTCTCGAGGCACGCACCCATCTCGACCGCCTGCATCACCGCACTGCTCATGCCCTGCCCGTAGACCGGGTTGAAGCTGCAGATGGAGTCACCGAGAGCCAGGAACCCGGCCGGTACCCGGTTCAGCTTCTCGTAGCGGCGACGCTTGCTCGAGATGAGGCGATGGGAGGTCACCGGGCTGAGCGCGTCGGCCTTGCTGAGCACGTCGTGGATCTCGGGCGAGGGCAGGCTGGCGGCGGTGGCGTGGAAGCTCAGCTCGTCCGTCGGTGATGGCGCGCCGAAGCCGGCGGCGAGAGTCACGATCCACCGGTCGCCGTCGATCGGGATGAGGAAGCCGGCCCGCTTTCCTTCGGGGGGCGATTCGATGATGACCGCGAACGTGCCGTCGAGATCCGAGGCGGTCCGCTGAAGGATCATGGTGGCGTAGCGCATGTCGCAGCGCACCTCGACCACCTCCGGCGCGTCACAGCCGATGGCCTCCAGCCACTGTGATGCCTGGGAGGAGCGACCCGTGCAGTCCACCACCAGGTCGGCCTCGAGCGGCTCGACCGCGCCGCCGACGACGATGCGGACACCCCGAGCCCGCTCCCCGACATGGACCAGTCCCTCGACCGCGACGTCGTCGACGATGCGGACGTTGGCGAGGTCGGTCACGCGCCGGCGGAGGTGGCCCTCGATGAACGGCCGGCTGCCGCCCACGACCTTGCGCTCGACCAGGCAGCTGGCGCGGTAGCCACCGGCCTGGTGCCAGGTGCCGTCGTTGAAGTCGAGGAGACCCGCCCCTCCGGCCACCATCTCGTCCATGAGGCCTGGGAACAGAGCTTCGATGGCCCGCACCCCGCCCCCCAGCAGCGCGTGCGCGTGGCGACCCTGGGGTACGCCCTTCCGGGGGTCCGCGCCGGCGGGCAGGCGATCGCGGTCGAGCACCGTCACCTTGTCGAAGTGGTCGGCGAGGACGCGGGCGGCGGCGAGGCCGGCCATGCTGGCGCCGATGACCACCGTGTGGCGGGCGGGGTTGCTGGGCATCGTTTTGTCCTTTCGGCTCTGAGTTCGCTGCTCGCTACGCAGGACGCGAGCCGTCCGGTTCGGCGAAAGCTCGATCTGTGGCGTTTGACACGGGGCCCGCTCCCGCCCGACAGTCGAGGTGTGAACCGCCCGACGCTCGTCGGTCGCGTCGGCGAGCTGTCTCGCTTGGAGGCCGTGGTCGACGCCTGCCATCGCGGCGAGCGGGCCGTGCTCTTCCTGGGTGGCGAGGCTGGCATCGGAAAGACCCGCCTGGTGACCGAGCTGGCCGAGCGGGCGCGAGCGAGGGGCACCGAGGTGTTGGAGGGCGGGTGCCTGGACCTCGATGTCGGCGGTGTTCCGTACGCACCATTGGTGGAGGCCCTCACTGACCTCGTCGGGCGCCTCGGCCGGTCCGTCGCTCAGGAAGCGCTCGGGCCGGATGCTCGGCACCTGGGGCTGGCGGTCGCCGCTGAGGACGCGCACCCGAACGAGCTCGAGGGCCAGACCGCGACCCTCCAGGCGGTGCAACGGGTGCTCGAGCGGCTGGGTCGCCGGCGCCCGGTGGTGCTGGTGATCGAGGACGCGCACTGGGCCGATCGCTCAACCCGCGACCTGATCGCCTACCTCGTGGCCACGGGATCGCCGTCGCCACTCGGTCTCATCGTGACGTACCGCCGCGACGACGTGACTCGCGGCCACCCGTTGCGTTCCTTCGTCGCCGAGCTCGAGCGTCGGCCCCACGTCGGACACCTCGTCCTCCAGCCGCTCGGCCGAGCCGATGCCACGGCACTGTTGGCGGCGCTCATGGGTCGTGCGCTCGACCCGGTCATGGTCGAGGCCATCTACCAGCGAGCGGAGGGCAACCCTTTCTTCCTCGAGGAGCTGGCTCGCGCCGGTGCGACTGGGCCCGGCGAGGTCCCACCCATCGTGAGCGACGTGCTGGCGGCCCGAGTCGAGCAGCTCTCGGCTTCTTCCCAGCTGGTGCTCCGCGCTGCTGCCGTAGGCGGTCGCCGGGTTGGACATGACCGGCTGGCCGCCGTCGTGACACTCGACGAGCCCACGCTGGCGGAGGCCCTCCGCGAGGCGCGCGCCGCCAACCTCATCACCGCCGACCCGGAGACGCGGCGCTACGCGTTCCGGCACGCACTGCTGCACGAGGCGGTGTACGCCGAGGTGCTCCCGGGTGAGCGCCGCCGATACCACACGATGTACGCGGAGCAGCTGGTCACTGAGTGGGCGGCCTCGAACGCCGATCCGGGGATCGAGGGCCTGGCCGAGCTGGCGCACCACTGGCGGGCCGCAGGACGCACCGAGGAGGCGCTCGTGGCCACGGTGGACGCGGCGATGGCCGCGCAGGCCGGCTACGCCATGCCGGAGGCCCACCGCTTCTACGAGCTGGCGCTCGAGCTGTGGGACCCCGCCGCGGTCGCGCCGGCGGGGCTGGCTCTCACCCGCTCCGACGTGCTGGCCCACACGGCCGACGCCGCGAGCAGAACGGGCGCCTTCGCCCGCGCCGTCGACCTGATCACCACGGCCATAGGCGAGCTCGACGCCTCGACTGATCCCACCGTCGCCGGCCTGCTGCGCGAGCGGCGCGGATGGTTTCTCTGGCGGGCGGGACGCGAGGACGACGCGTTGGCCGAGTACCGGCAGGCGGTTCGCCTGGTGCCAGCGGAACCACCCAGCGCCGCCCGGGCGCGGGTGCTCGCCGCGTACGCCGACGCCTTGGAGCGCAGCGGGGCACCGGGCGACGCCCGCCGCCACGCCGAGGACGCGATCGGCATCGCCTCGCTCGTCGGCGCCACGCTCGACGAGGGCCACGCCCGCCACACACTCGGGCTGGCGCTCGAAGCCGAGGGCGACATCGACGGCGCCATCGCCGAGCTGCACCGAGCCCGGCTGGTGGCCGAGCGCAACGGCGACGTAGCCGACGTGGCCGGCACCTACGTCCACCTTTGGCGGGCGCTGGCCGAGCAGGGTCGGCCTGACGACATGGTCCGCCTGGCCATCGACGCCGCCGAGGTTTGCCGGGCCGCGGAGATGGAGGTCGCGGCCCTGCTGCTCGACTGCCTGGCCGCTGGCTTCCTCCACCAGCTCGGTCGGTGGTCAGAGGCCGAGGAGCGCCTCGCGGTCGACGACGCCAACGTCTGGGGCCTGCCCGAGGTCGTCAGCCAGGTCGTGCGGGGCCTCGTCGCCGTCGAACGAGGTGCCCTGGAGGAGGCGAGCGAACACCTCGAGACCGCCCGGTGCCTCGGCGCACAGATCCACGACGGGCGCATCAACGGCCTGCTCTACCGAGGTCTGGCCGAGCTCGCGCTGTGGCAGGGCCGGACCGACGAGGCGTCCGCAGCAGTGAGGATGGGGCTCGGGCTCACCGGCGACGACGAGATGCGAGCCCGGCTCTGCTCGCTCGGGCTGCGCGCCGCCGCGGATGTCGCCGATCAACGGCGCGCCGAGCTCGGCATGTGGGACCCGCCTTCTGATGCGGACGAGCTGGCCGCGAGCCTGGCCCGGCTGGACCGGCGGGCCCTGGCGCGTGGTGCCCCGCCCGCGTCGGAGGTGCGCGCCGCGGTGGCGACGGGCGACGCCGAGTGGGCCCGGCTCCTCGGGCGCCCAGACCCCGGGCGCTGGGCGGAGGCCGTTCAACGTTGGGAGCACCTGGGCTTCCCTGCGCCTGCCGCCTATGCCCGTTGGCGTTGGGCGGCCGCCGTGCTCGCTCAGGGACGGCGGGGCGAGGCCATCCCGATGTGGAGCGCCGCTCGCGAGGCGGCCGCGAAGCTGGGCGCGGGATCGCTGCGCCGGGCGATCGAGGCCGATGCCGCCCGGGCCGCGATCCCGCTCGTCGCGGAGGGTGAGGAGCCTGAGGTGGGTCCGACCGTCCCGTTCGGCCTCACCGCCCGAGAGCTCGAGGTGCTGAGCCTGGTGGCCGCCGGCCGGACCAACCGCCAGATCGGGGCGGAGCTGTTCATCAGCGAGAAGACGGCCAGCGTGCATGTGTCGCGCATCCTCGCCAAGCTCGGCGCCCGCACCCGGGCCCAGGCGGCGGGGATGGCCGGGCAGCTAGGCCTCGCGGGCCGGCCCGGCCAGGGACGGGCCGCGGAGTAGGCATCCTCCCACTATCGGCCGTGGTCCCCTTACCCCGATTGTGGGAGACCCGCACCGAACGCGACAGCAGGAGTCCGTCTCATGGCCGCCGCCGCCTCAACCATGTCCCTCCCACCGCCCGCGCGACCCTTGCTGCCACTCGTCGCGGCCGGCGACGAGGGCGCGATGCGCCAGCTCGTGCACCACTTCAGACCCCTCGTGCGGAGCATCGCCCGACGCGGTGGTGGTGACACCGCCAACACGGAGGACATGGTCCAGGAGACGATGCTGCGCTTGTGGCGCTTCGCCCACCGGTTCGACGAAGCTCGTGGCACAGAGCCCGCCTTCGTCGCCGCGGTGGCACGCAACACCGCCATCGACATGGCCCGGCGCCGACTGTGCCGGCCGGCCCTACCGATGGCCGATGCCGAGCAGCTGGCACCGCCGGCTCCGGCTACGACAGAGCAGGTGGAGACCGTCGTGACTGTGCGGGCCGCGCTGGCGGTGCTGAACCCCGCCCAACGAGAGCTGGTCCGGCTGGCCTACTTCGAGCACCTGACGCAGCAGGAGATCGCGACGCGCCTCGGCTTGCCGATCGGCACCGTGAAGAGCCGCACGTTCCAAGCGCTGCGCATCCTGCGGTCCGCCCTCCAGGATGGGGGGACGCCGGCCGGACGCCGGCGCGAAGCGCCCCCGAGAGCGCCAAGGGGCGTCCGACCGCTGAACGCGTGACGGACCGCCGACCCTGCGGTCAGCGGCCCGTGCATGCGGAGCTGTCGGCTGGTATCAGAGCAGCCTGACGTTCTGCGCCTCTTCCCCCTTGCGGCCGGGGGCCACGTCGAACTCGACGCGCTGACCCTCCTGCAGCGACTTGTAGCCCGAACCCTGAATGTTCGAGTAGTGGACGAATACGTCGTCGCCTTGCTCACGCGAGATGAAACCGAAGCCCTTCTCGGCATTGAAGAACTTCACCGTACCTGTGATCAATTGCTTCTCTTCTCATGAAAACGGACCCACCGGTATGGCACCGCCCGTACCACGGACCCTATCGGCTGATGCGGCCGAACAGACCTCGCCATTCCGACCGGCGAGACCGGCCGAGCTCGGTCGGCCCCTTTGGAGCTCGTGGGGCGGCCCGGTCGCCCTGAACCGACAGGTTCGGCTCTCCTAGGCTCAGGTCCCTCGTCAGGGACCTTCGGCTCTACCGCCGAGGGTTGCAAGAGCCGCACGCTGAGCGTGAAGGAGCAGCGATGGCTGACCCAGGGCGCGGCCTCGACCTCGTCGAGGACCCGGGGCGACCAGCCTCGGCTGTCGCGCCCCCTCGAGCCCGCCTGAGTCGCAGCGAGCGGCTGCTTGTCGCGCTCGAGCTCGTCCTCGCCGTCGGTGCGCTGGCAGGCGGAGGAGGGATGCTTCTCGACACCACTGGCCACGGCCAGGGGCTGCCGAGCAACCTTCTCGACGGGACACCGTTCACGTCGTTTCTGATCCCTGGGATCCTCCTGTTGCTCCTCAACGGCGTCTTTCCGATCGTCGTCGCGGTGCTCGCGATTCGCCGGCGACCCATTGCGCTCCCCGGGCACCTCGGTGTGGCGCTGGTCCTCGTCGCCTGGATCGCGGGCGAAGCCTTCTTCATCGGCCTCGCCAGCTGGATGCAACCGTTCTTCTTCGCCTACGCGCTGGCGATCGGCCTGCTCGCCCTGTGCGTACCTCCCGATGCCGGCGGACCCGCCCGTCGTTCTCGCCCGAGGGGGCGCGTGAGCCTCCACGCCCGAGTGACACTGCGTCGGGGTCACGACAACCCGGAGCGGGCAGCTCGGCGAGCGCGGCACTTCGCCTAGGGCGCACGCTCGCCGGCGCTCGAGACTGGATCTGGGGGTGGAGCTCTGCGTCGCCCTCCTCGGCCTCGTCGTCGATCCCTCGCCTGACTCGGACGTGGACGCTTGACGACCTCAGCTGGCCCGACGGGCAGACCGGACCGGGACGAGACCGGCGCGGTGCAGGCGCGGCTCATCGCCGCGATCGGCGACTGATTAGGCCAGACTGAAGCGACCCCGAGGAGTGCTCATGTCCGACCATCCCGAGCTTCGTGCCACCGAGGACGGCGTCGTCCTCAGTGTTCGCGTCCAGCCCGGTGCCGGGCGCACCGAGGTGGTCGGGCGCCAGGGCGAGGCGCTGAAGCTGCGGGTGGCCGCGCCCCCCACCGAGAACCGAGCCAACGACGCCGTTGTCGACCTCGTGGCCAGGGAGTTCAACCTGAAGCGGGCCGACGTCGCGGTGACGGCGGGGGCGTCGAGCCGGGACAAGCAGCTGAAGCTCCGCGGGCTGGAGGTTCGAGACGCGGAGCGGGTCGTCGACCGGCTCCTCGAGGCGCGACGTCCGGGGCCCGCACGACGCTGAGCGCCGCAGGCTCGAGTCGCTCAACCGTCCCGCGGTCAGCCGCTGGGACCGAATCGCTCCACCCGGATGCGCTCGACCGGGAGGCCGAGCTCGACGAGGAGGTCGCTGGCGGCGTCGGCGAACCCGGGCGAGCCGCACACGAACCCAGTGGCGTCGGGGAGGATCGCCGGCGCCACGTCGGCGGTGGTCAGGCGGCCGGGTGGTCGGGACGTGGAGGGTGCCGCCTCGCGTGTGTACACGATCGTCGTCTCTGGCCCTGGGAGCTCGTCGGCGTAGTACAGGTCCCGCGGGCCGCGGGCCGATACGACCAGCCGCACGAGTTCGGTCCGCTGGCGGCTGCGAGCCAGCCGAAGCATGGCCATGAGTGGCACGACTCCCGACCCGCCCCCCACGAGCACCGCCGGTGTGGCCGCGTCCCAGACGAACCACCCGCCGATCGGCCCGCGCACCTCGAGATCGTCACCGGGCTCCACGACGTCGTGCAGGAACGTCGAGACCTCGCCGCCGTCGAGGCGCTCCACCGTGATCTCCAGCTCGTTCGATCCGTCGGGTGGCGACGCCACCGAGTACGACCGCGACGCGGTGTAGCCGTCCGGTGCGGTGAGGCGCACGACGTAGTGCTGGCCGGCCCGGTGGGGTGCCGGCTGGGGGAGGGCGAGGCGGAACGTCTTGGCGGTCGGTGTCTCGTCGGTGATGGCGAGTACGGTCGCCGTCTGCCACGGGCTCTTGGCCGCCTGGTCGGCAGGCACCCGCTCAGTCCCCCTGGTAGCGCTGTTCGAGCCAGGGGTCGCCGCGATCGTGGTAGCCGTTGCGCTCCCAGAAACCCTGCTCATCGTGGTCGAGGAGCCGCAGTCCGGCTACCCACTTGGCGCTCTTCCAGAAGTAGAGGTGTGGAACGAGCAGCCGGGCCGGGCCGCCATGCTCGACGGCGAGCGGCCCCCCGTCGAAGTCCCACACCACCCAGGCCTTCCCGCCGGTCACGTCGGCGAGGGGGAGGTTGGTCGTGTAGCCGGTGTGGCTGAAGGCAAGGACGAAGGTGGCCTCCGGGCGAACGCCGGCGGCATCGAGGAGGGTGTCGACCGAGACGCCCGCAAACGTCACGCCGAGCTTTGACCACGTCGTCACGCAGTGGATGTCCCCCTCGAACGTCGAGGGCGGGAGGGCGTGGATCTCGTCCCACGTCCAGGTCGTCGGGCGTTCGACCAACCCCTCGACGGTGAAGGTCCAGTCGGAGGTGGAGAGCCTCGGCGTGACCTCCGCGGTCAGGACGGGCCACTGGTCGCCGGTGTCGTACTGCCCAGGCGGGAGCCGGCTGTCGTGCTCGTCGTGCCGGCGCCCGAAGAATCCTCTCGTCGGTCTGGCCATCGGCAGCTCCTGTCGTCGAGCCAGGCGGGCGTTCCACCCGCGGGCAGCGGGGCTTGCCGGAGGCGCGCTCGGGGTGGCAAGCCCGCGGCAGCGTACCGGTCGGCCGGATCGGCGCCTGGCGGGCGCGGGCCGGGACGGCTGCCAAGAGCAGGGGTTGAGCGAGGGGCCCAGGGCACAACAACTAGTCCGGGGTGCCCGGCCCCTCGACGTCCTCTTCCTCCAGCCCCAGCAAACGCTCGAGCCGGTCCAGCCGAGCTCGCAACGCGGTCACCGCCGCTTCGAGCGACGGCAGGCCGGCCGGGGCCGATTCCAAACCGGTGCGTTCGTACGGGGCGCTGGCGCCGGCCCTCACGTAGTCGTCCTCACTGCCCAGGTCCTCCACCGAGCCGGCCAGCAGGTGGGCGAACCGGGTGTCGCGCTCCCCGGGTCGCCGCTCGAGGCGTACCGCGAACGGCTCGGGACTGCGGGCGGCGAGGGTGTCGAGGATCTCCTCGACCGTGCCGTCGGCGCCCTCGAGGTGCCGTTCGACCCGAGCTCGTACCTCGCCGACCGTCTGTGGACCGCGCAGCACGAGCACCGCCAGCACCGCCAGCTCGGCGGGGGAGAGCCGCCAGCGCTCGTCGGCCGAGTGCCGGTAGCGGGTGGTGCGCCCGCCGTGGGCGGGATGGACGAAGCGGACCAACCCCATCGACTTGAGCGACAGCAGCGCGGCCTCGACGCCGCGGTCGTCGTAGGCCACCACCGGGCGGCGATTGGTGGTCTGGTTGCAGGCCAGCCGCAGGGCGTTGAGTGTGAGCGGATAGCTGTCAGGGACCGATGCTTCCTTCTCGATCAGGCAGGCCAGGACTCGAGCTTCTTCGCTCCGCAGTGCCATGGGTGGATTCTCGTGCATGGCCGGACCCGGGAATGGGACCGGTGGGGAGCCGGCGGCTACGGCCGGTCGAGAGCAGCCAGCTGCGACATCGTGAGGAAGCGATAGCCCTGCGCTACGGCGGCGTCGAGCACGGCCGGGAGGGCGGCCAGCTCCGCCTTTCGCCGCCGGGCGAGCGTGCGACCCTCACCCCGGTTGGGGGAGTGGTTCCATCGACCGAGCCCGTCGTGGAGGTCGATGACCGCACCGGGTGCGAGGGACGAGATCAGATGGCTGCGGACACCGTCGGCGTCGGCGGCCGGGACTCCGTTCGGACCCCGGGTGACCGACCACATCGCCACCTGCTCGCCGGCACGATGGGCGTAGTGGACGCCCGCTCCGGTGAGCATCCCGCGCGGGGGCCGGTACCAGCGGGGGCTGACGCCGAGGTGGAAGCGCACCGCGGCCGCACCACGCTCGATGTCGTCGCGGACCTCGTCACCGGTGAGCCCGGCCGCGTCCTGGTGGCTCCAGGTGTGGTTGCCGACCTCGTGGCCCGCGGCGGTCAGCCGCTGGGCCAGCTCGGGGTGGCCGGCCACCATCTCGCCGATCACGAAGAAAGTCGCGACGAGGTGCCGGCTCCGTAGCACGTCGAGGACCCGGGCGGTGAAGAGGGGGTTGGGGCCGTCATCGAAGGTGAGTGCCAACACCCGTTCGTCGGTGTCGACCGACCACAGGATCCGCTGCACGCCCCGCAGCCGAGCCGCATCGTCGGCGTCCTCGCGGGCGGTGCGCTCGGCTGCGGCTGCCGGGAGCGCGGTGGCGAAGTGGCTGACCGTGGCCGCGACTCCGCCCGTCGCCACCATCCGGAGCGCCGCCCGACGATCCACGGGCGGCAGGCTAGTGGCGGACCTCCGGAACCGCGCTGCGGCGCGGCCGCTCGTCGGCGTCGCGCCGGCCAGGCGACCGCGACTGGCGCGCACGGGTCCGTGGCCACGACGATGCCTGAAGTGCTCAGGCGCGAGAGACCCGCCCGATGAAGGTCCGCTTCGCCGTTTCGCCCGGCGGCCGACGGTTCGACGCGCCTGACCTGCTGGCGTTCGCGCTCACCAGCGAGCGCCTCGGCTTCGACACCATCTGGTTGTCCGACGTCCCGCTCGCCCCCATCGGCGACCCGCTCCTCAGCCTGGCCGCCGTGGCGGCGCGAACGTCGCGCTTGAAGCTCGGCGCCAACCTCGTGCCGCTCGGACGCAACCCCATGCTCCTTGCCCGCGGGCTGGCGCAGCTCGACCAGCTCTCCGGCGGCCGGCTGCTGCTCACCATGGTGCCGGGGCTCGACCAGCCGGGGGAGCGCCGCGCCCTCGGTATCCCGACTGGAGATCGCGGGGCCCGGGTCGTCGAGATCATGGGCCTGCTCCGGCGCTGGTGGGCCGGTGAGCGGGTCGACCACCAGGGCGGCGGGTTCGACTTCGAGGGCATCGCGGTGGAGCCTCGGCCGTGGCAGGACCCGCTCGAGATCTGGATGGGCGGCACCGGTCCGCGCGCCCTCCAGCGTGTGGCGGCTATGGCTGATGGCTGGCTCACCGCCAACGTGACCCCGGATGAAGCCGGCCGAGGACGGGCGGCCATCCTCGCCCACGCCGCGGGCCTCGGGCGGACCATCGACGAGGAGCACTTCGGGGTCAGCATCCCCTTTGCCCGGGCCGAGGTGCCCGCCGTCACCGTCGCCGCGTTGCGGGCCCGCCGCGGGGACGGCGCGCGTCGGACGACATCGTCCCGCTGGGTGCCGACCAGCTGGCGGCCCTCGTGAAGCGCCACCTCGACCACGGTCTGTCGAAGTTCGTCCTCCGTCCGGTCGACCCCACGGCGACCGAGTCCGACCTGGCCTGGCTGGCCGACATCGTGCTGCCGCTTCAGACCTGATGAGGCCCGGCCTGGGTCTCCGCGGCCGGCGCGTGGTTCACTGCTCCGATGACTGACGACCAGGACCAAGGCCAGATCGTGGTCGAGGACGACCCGGCCGAGAGTCGTTACCAGATCACGGTCGACGGCCAGCTCGCCGGCATCGCGTTGTACGAGGGCGAAGGGGACCGGCGCACATTCGTCCACACCGAGATCGACTCCGACTTCGAGGGTCGAGGGCTCGGGGGTCGGCTGGCCGCGGCCGCGCTGGCCGACGTCCGGGCCCGCCACCTGAGCGTCGTGCCTGTCTGCCCGTTCATCGCCAGCTACCTGCGCCGGCACCCCGAGCAGTGGGACCTGGTCGAGGAGCCGTATCGGTCCGAGCTGGCGTCGAGCTCGTCGGGCTGAGCGGCCGCGACGGCCCCGCGTGTCGGACGTCGCGGGCGAGCCGATGGGGCTACGAGCGCTCGACGGTGACGACGACCTTGCCCTCCGCGCGGCGGTCGGCCAGCTCGCGGATCGCTTCGGCGGCGCGCTCCAGCGGGTAGGTGGACGAGACGTGGGGCCGCAGCTCGCCGGCCTGCCACCACGCAACCAGCTGATCGAGGTTGGCCCGTGAGCGCTGCGGATCCCGGATGGCGAACGCGCCCCAGAACACACCGACGATGGAGCACCCCTTCAGCAGGGGCAGGTTGAGCGGGATCCGGGGGATATCGCCGGCCGCGAAGCCGACGACCAGGAACCGGCCCTCCCATGCCGTCGACCGCAGCGCGGCCTCGCTGTAGGAGCCGCCCACCGGGTCGTACACGACGTCGGCGCCGGCGCCGCCGGTGAGGTCGCGCGACCCTCGCCTTCAAGTCCTCGGTCGAGTAGTCGATGGACACGGCGGCGCCGTGGTCGCGGCAGACGGTCAGCTTGGCCTCGCTCGACGCCGCCGCGATGACCGTGGCCCCCACCTTCGCCCCTAGCTCGACGGCTGCCAGGCCCACGCCGCCCGCGGCGCCGAGCACGAGCAGGGTCTCACCGGGACGCAGCTGGGCCCGGTCCTTGAGGGCGTGGTAGGAGGTGCCGTAGGCGTAGAGGAAGCCGGAGGCGGGAATGAAGTCGATCCCGTCGGGGATCGGAACGACGGCGGAGGCATTGATCGCCACCTTCTCGGCCAGACCGCCCCAGCCCGTCGACGCGAACACCCGGTCGCCGATCGCGACGCCGTCGACGCCCTCGCCCACCGCGGTGACCACCCCGGCCACCTCGGCGCCAGGGGAGAACGGCAAGCCGGGCTTGAACTGGTACCGGTCCTGGATCATAAGGACGTCGGGGAAGTTGACCGCGCAGGCGTGCACGTCGACCACGACCTGGCCCGGGCCGGCCGACGGCTCCTCGACCTCCGCCAGCACCAGGGACTCGGGCGGCCCGAACGTCGTGCACAGGACGGCCTTCACGGCGCCGGAGCGTACCGGGCTGATTCCCGCCCGCCGCCGGCCCGGCCCGTCGGTACAGTCGTCGCGTGACCGCCCAACCCGAGAAGGCTGCCCGGTTCCTCCAGCTTCACCACGGTCCGGCGCCGTTGCTGTTGCCCAACCCGTGGGATCAGGGGTCGGCCCGGCTCCTCGCCTCCCTCGACTTCCAGGCGCTGGCCACCACGAGCGGTGGCTTCGCGGCGACGCTGGGCCGTTTGGACGGCGGCGTGATGCGTGACGAAGCGCTCACCCATGCCGCGTCGATCGTCGCCGCAACAGACGTGCCGGTGTCGGCCGACCTCGAGAACTGCTTCGCCGACGAGCCGGCAGGCGTCGCCGACACCGTCGTTCGGGCCGTGGCCACCGGGCTGGCCGGGTGCTCGGTCGAGGACTTCAGCCGGCGGTCCGAGGATCCGATCTACGACCTGGCGCGGGCGGCGGAGCGGGTGGCAGCGGCGAGCGAGGCTGCTCACCGGGGGCCGACGCACCTGGTGCTGACCGCCCGGGCCGAGAACTACCTGCACGGCCGGCCGGACCTGGGCGACACCATCGCCCGTCTGCAGGCCTACCAGGAGGCGGGTGCCGATGTTCTGTACGCGCCCGGACTGACCTCCCTGGACGACATCCGCGCCGTCGTCACCTCGGTCGACCGGCCCGTCAACGTCCTTGCTCTCCCCACCGGTCCGAGCGTGTCGGAGCTGGGCGCGGCCGGCGTCCGACGCATCTCGGTGGGCGGCGCGTTCGCGTACGTCGCCCTCGGCGCGGTCGTCGAAGCGGCGCGAGAGCTCCAGGACCAAGGCACCTACGGCTTCTGGACCCGGGCTGCTGTCGGGCGGGCGGCCGTTCGTGACGCGTTCGGGACCTGAGGGCACGAGTCGTCCGGCTGCAACGAGTGCCGGCTGCCGAGCGGCCCAGCGCTCAGCCTCAGCGGTGCGCCGTGGCTGGATGTCGTACAGCTCGGCGTAGTGGCCGCCGAGGGCCAGGAGCTCGTCGTGCGGGCCGACCTCGACCACGCGGGCGCCGTCGAGCTACCAGGCGAAGGCGGGCACCGGGCGATCGGCGTCCTCGGCCGGCAGGTGGGCGTCGAGCAGGCGGGCGGCCTCCCAGGCCGACGCCGGTCGAGACGTCGGATCGTCGTGGCGGAGGCGGGCGAGCGTCGCGGCCAGTGACCCCGGCCGGTCGGTCGGGAGCCGTCCTCCAGGGCGGTTGGGGCGCGGTCGCTTCGGGGGCGGTATCCCGCGGCGCAGCTCGTCGAGCGTGACACCGAGGGCGTACACGTCCATGGCCGGGGTGGCCGGCCGCCGGCGGCGCTGCTCCGGCGACAGGTAGCCGGGCGTGCCTCGGGCCGGGCCGGGACGGGCTGGCGCTGCCGACGGGGCTGGCGATCCCGAGGTCGAGCAGGACTGGCCGGCCGTCGCGCAGCACGATGTTGCCGGGGGTGACGTCGAGGTGCACCAGGCCGGCGACGGTGTGGAGGTGGTGGAGCGCGACGGCGAGCTGGATGCCGATCAGCACGACCTCGTCCGGTTCGAGGGGACCCTCGTCGTCGACCAGCGCCGCCAGGGTGGGCCCTTCGATCAGCTCGGTGACGAGATGCGGGACGAGCGCGTCGGGCTGGGCGTCGAGCAGGTGGGGGAGCGCCGGGTGATGCGCCGCGGCGAGCGCCGACGCTTCGCGCCGCAGCGCGGCCCGGGCCCCGCTGCTCGCGACCTCGGTGGGTCTCGGGAGCTTCACGGCGACGAAGGCCAGGTGCCGTTCGGACCAGCAGAGCCAGGTCTCGCAGCGCACACCATCGCCGAGGAGGGCGGTGGCGAGGTAGCCGGCGAGCAGGACCTCGCCGGGACGGCGATCCCAGCTGGCAGGCTCGTTGGCGCTGGCGGTGGCGGTTGCGATGTCGGTCACGGGTGTTCCTCGGGAGCAGGTGGCCGGGCGCGACGGGAGGGTGCGTAGAGCTGCCCTCCCCTCACGCCGCGGAGGGGTTCAGCCGTTGGTCCGGGTGCGGGTACGGCCGCGGGTGTTGGTACGGGTGCGGCGGCCGGAAGTCGAAGCGCTGACACACCACCCCGGACGCGACGGCCGTGACGGCCGCGACGGTGATGGGACATGGTTCACCTCCTCTCGTTGGATGCAGCGACTTCCGTCAACCCACGGCTGCTCGCCGCCAGGTCGGCGAAGGCGCCCTCGATGTTCAGGAGCTCGGCGGGCGTCCCGTCCTCGACCACCCGCCCGCCCTCGAGCACCACGACGGGGTCGGCGCGCAGGGCGAGCCCGAGGCGATGGGAGACGGTGATCACGGTGGTGCCGGGCGGGACGGCATCGAGGCCGTCGATGACGTCGGCTTCGGTGGTGGCGTCGAGACCGCTGGTCGGCTCGTCCAGCAGCAGTACGTCGGCCCGGCGGAGCAGGGCCCGGGCCAGGGCGACGCGGCGGCGCTGCCCGACGGAGAGCTGCGCCCCGCCTTCGCCCACCGCGGTGGCCAGGCCGTCGGGGAGCGAGCGCACGGTCGGTTCGAGCATGGCCGAGCGGACCACGGCGTCGATCTCCTCTGCCGAGGCCTCCGGCCGACCGAAGGTGATGTTGTCGCGCAGCGTGCCGTCGATCAGCCACGCGTCCTGGGGTACCAGCGCGATGCGGCGGCGCAGCGATTCCACGGTGTAGCCACGCAGGTCACGGCCGTCGAGCAAGAGTCGTCCCGCGTCGGGATCGTGCAAGCGGAGCAGGAGGTTGAGGAGCGTGGTCTTGCCGATGCCGGTGGCACCGACGATGCACACTCGCTCGCCCCGCCGGATCCGCAACGTGAGGCCCTCGAGGACCGGACGGCTAGGGGCGTAGGCGAAGTGCAGGTCGTCGAGCACGAGCTCGGCGAAGCGCTCGACTGGCTGGGCATCCGGCCACTCGGACGTCACCTCGTCGCTGGTCAGCAGCTCGGTGAGGCGCTCGCGGCTAGCCCGGCCGCTGGCGAAGGTGGCCGAGAGCCTCGACAAGGCGCGCACCGGCCCGTACACGTTGGCGAGGTACGTGAGCACGACGAGGAGGGAGCCGATGGTGAGGTGTCCGGCCGCGATCTGGCTCACGCCTATCCAGAGCACCAAGGCGGCCCCCAACGCCAGCACCACGTCGGCCCACGGCGTCAGCCGTGCCTCCTGGCGGATCGACGCCAGCTCGCGGCCGGCGGAGGCGCGATTGTGGGCTGCGTAGTCCTCGCGCACGGCACGGTGCTGTCCGAACACCTGCACTGCGCGCACGTTGCGGACCACTTCGGTGGTGTAGGTGACGAGCCGACCATGGGCGTCGCGGGCGTCGCGGCGCGCCGCGCTCAGACGGCGCCGGCGCGTGACCGTGGCCACGACGAGCGGCGGGACGGCCAGCAGGCCGACCGCGGCCAGCAGCGGATCGAGCCACAGCAGCACCACGAGCATCCCGACCAGGAGCAGCACCTCAGGGATGAGGACCGTGAACACGGCGACGAGGGCGTCCTCCCACCGCTGGACGTCGCTCGTGAGCCGGGTGACGATCTCCGAGCTGCGGGTGCGGTCGTGGAAGGCCGGCGAGAGCTGGAGCGTCCGCGCCAACGCGGCATCGCGGATGTCGGCGCCGATGAGCTCGGCCGTGCCGTCGGCGAGGATCGTGGTGACGTAGCCGAGCACTGACGCGACCGCGACCAGGGTCAAGGACAGCAGGGCGGCCACGAACGCCGTCGTCGACGGCCCGGCGCCGTCGAGCCCGCTGAGCCAGCTGGGGAGAGGCTGGCGGTTGAGCCCGTGATCGATGGCGAGCTTCAGCGGCCAGGGCTCGGCCACCACGAGCGCGGTCTGAGCCAGGAGCAGCACCGTCGCCGTGCCGAGGACCCGGCGGTAGGGCCGCAGGAAGCTGCGCATGCCCCCACCATCCGGCACGCGAGGTCGAATCCTCCAGTGGGCGATGGTGCTAGTACCTCTGGCCCGCCCGCCCGCCGAGGTACTACGACCTTTGGCCGATGCCTTCGGTGCTCGACGCGGCAACCATCGAGACCGTGCAGCCCCGGGCGACGTTGGATCGCGGCGATACGCTGGGCCACATGGCGCGACCGGAGCCCGGCACGGCCGCGTTCGAGAGCGGCGCGGAGCTGGATCGGCACCTGGCCATGGCTCCGGTGTCGGTGCCGGGGCTGGTGCTTCGCTTCGCCTTGGCGGGCCTGGTGGCGCTCGTCGTGGTGAGCGTCTTCACCGCTTACGCCAGCCGCCGGATAGGGACGGATCAGGCCATCGCGGACGCCCGCCGGGTCGCGTTCGTGAGTGCAAAGGGCATCGTGGAGCCGGTGCTCGACGACGCGGTGATCGCTCAGGATGGCGCGGCACTGGAGCGCCTCGACCAGGCCGTCCGTGAGGACGTGCTCAGCGGATCACTCGTGCGAGTGAAGCTCTGGACGGCAGACGGCGCGATCATCTACTCCGACGAGCCCCGGTTGATCGGCGAGCGCTTCGAGCTCGGTCCGCAGGAGCAGCGCATCTTCGAAGGCGGCCAGACGGTGGCGCAGGTGAGCGATCTGTCGGAGGCCGAGAACCGCTTCGAAACCGAGTCCAAGCTGCTCGAGGTGTACCAGCTGACCCACACCACGCAGGGGACGCCGCTGCTGTTCGAGGCTTACTTCCGGTACAGCGGGGTGACGGCGGTCGGCCGCCAGCTGTGGGGTCGGTTCGCCCCGATCGCCATCGGCGCCCTGATCGCCCTCGAGCTCATCCAGATCCCGTTCGCATGGTCCCTCGCCCGCCGGCTGCGGGCCGGGCAGCAACAGCGCGAGCGGCTCCTGCGCCACGCCATCGCGGCGTCAGAGAGCGAGCGCCGCCGGCTGGCCAGTGACCTCCACGACGGCGTCGTCCAGGAGCTCACCGGGGTCTCCCTCGGGCTGGCTGCCGCGGCGCGGAGCTCCCCCGACCCGGACCCCCGCTTCGGGCAGGCCTCCGCCAGCATCCGCGACAGCGTCAAGTCGTTGCGGTCGCTGCTGGTCGAGATCTACCCGCCGAACCTGCATGAAGAGGGCCTCGAGAGCGCACTCGCCGATCTCCTGAGCCGGCTCAGTGGTCGAGGCCTCATCACCGGCCTCGACGTCCGGCTGGACGGCGTCGAGCTCCCCATGGAGACCGCGACCCTCCTGTACCGGAGCGCGCAGGAGGCGCTGCGCAACGTCATGACGCATGCGTCGGCCGGCGCGGTGCGGGTCGCGCTGGAAGTCGGCCCCGACGGCGCCGTGCTCACCGTCGACGACGACGGCAAGGGCTTCTCGCGGGACGACCTCAGCGAGCGGACCGCCGATGGTCACGTGGGGCTGCGGGCGCTGGCCGGGCTGGTCGCCGAGGCCGGCGGAACGGCCACGGTCCGGTCCGCGCCCGGCGTCGGGACGAGGGTCCGGGTGACCCTCCCGCTCGCCGTTCCGGTTCGGCCATGATCCGTGTCGTCGTGGTCGATGACCACGTCATCGTGCGTTCGGGCCTCGAGCAGCTGCTCGGCACCACCGACGACATCGAGCTGGTGGGCACGGCCGCCGATGGTGAGGCCGCGCTCGCGGTCGTCGCTGAGCAGCGGCCCGACGTCGTGCTCATGGACCTGTCGATGCCGGGTGTCGACGGCGTGGAGGCCACCCGGCGGCTGGCCGCCGAGCACCCGTCGAGTCGGGTGCTCGTCCTCACGTCGTTCAGCGACCGCAGCCGGATCCTCGACGCCCTGAGCGCGGGTGCCGACGGCTACCTGCTCAAGCACACCGAGCCCGACCAGATCGTGGCCGCCATTCGGGCCGTGTACGACGGTGGCTCACCCCTCGACCCAAAGGCCGCTCGGGCGCTGCTCGAATCGCGTCGGGTGCGGGATCCCGCGCTGGATCTCACCGACCGCGAGGTCGAGGTGCTGCGGCTCGTGCACAGCGGGCTGTCGAACAAGCAGATCGCTCGGAAGCTCGGCATCAGCGAGCGTACGGTGAAGGCCCACCTCACCCGGGTGTTCCAGCGGCTCGGGGTGGCCGACCGCACCCAAGCTGCGCTCTGGGCCAGCCGCAACCTGGTCGAGGAATGACCGCGGCCTGACGCGACGGCCTCAGCCGTCGCCGCTCGACCCGTCGTCGCCGGAGCCCGAACCGCCGGGCCCCGAGACGGACGAGCCGTCGTCGCCGCCCCGGCCGCCGTGGTCGTCGATGGTCGTAGCTGTCCCGACGCCCGCACCGTCGTGGCCATGGTCGTCGATCGTGGTCGGGGTGGCGCCGGCGTCGCCATCGTGGCCGTGGTCGTCGATGCTGGTCGGCGTCGCATTCGGCCCCCGGCGGTCGCCAGCCCCGTCGTCGCCACTCGGACCGGGCCCGCCGTGGTCGTCGATGCTGGTCGACGAGGCGCTCGGGATGCCGGACGGCGTCGTGCTGGTGGTCGTCGAGGTGGTGGAGGTGCTCGTCGTCGTGGCCGACGCAGAGGTCGGCGGGATCCGACCGGGGTTCTGCCAGACCGACACCGCCGTCGCCTGCCCGCCTTCGGGGAAGAGCGTCTCGCGGACAGCCCAGGCCCCGCCGCCCGTGACACCGAGGACCACGGTCCACGCCGCCAGGGCCATCGTGCGCCGGGGGGCGCGGGAGCCTGGCCTGGACGGCGTGCCGCGCAGCAGCTGGCGCACGCCGACCGCGCCCCTCGGGCCCGGGCCCGTGCTCGGCCCGTCGAAGACGACGTCGAGCCGGTCCGCAGGCTCGCCGTGGCCGTGGTCGATCCAGTTGCTTGTCATGCCTCCAGCCTGGTGGCCACGCCCTCGATCATCTACTGGACCATGGTCGTACGACCTGGAGCCCTCGCCCCGGCGCCCGGCGGCGACGGGTTCTGGTACGTCGCCAGCAGCTCAGTCCCGATCCGGACCAGGTGCTCACGCATGGCGGCGGGCTCGTCGATCTCGATCTGGGCGCCGAGCCCGGCGATCTCACCGGCCAGAGCACGCTCGGTGTGTCCCCGGATCTCGACCTCGATCCGGCCGCCAGCCGTGGCGGGACCGATCTGCACCCGGCTCCCGAGCATCATCCGCAACCGTCCCACGGTCTCGGGCGCCACCGTGCCGCGCGCCCGCACCGGGGTGCGGCGCTGGTCGACCTCGTCGGTGATCAGCCGCCACGCCTCGGCCAGGTCGAAGCCCTCTGGTCGCACCACGGGGTGACCCGTCGGTTCGACCGAGGTCATGCGGTCGACGCGGAAGGTGCGCAACCCGGCGTCGGTCGCAGCCACGAGGTACCAGGCCGAGCCCTTCGCCGCGAGACCCAGAGGATGCACGATCCGCTGGCTCGGCTCGCGGTTGCGGGCCACGTAGCCGAGGCTGATCTGGTGCCCTTCGATCACCGCCCGCTGGACCGCGTCGAGATGCAGGGGCGGCGGCCTTGGGCTGGCGGCCGCGCTGTCCCAACCCGTCGGGTCCACCACCACGGCGGTCGACGCCGCCTCGGCCTGGTCTCGGAACGGCTCGGGGAGCGCCCGCACCAGCTTGCGCAGCGCGGCCTTCACCTCCGGGGTGGCCGACGACGGTCCGGCCACGAGGAACAACGCCCGGGCCTCCGCCGCGTTCAGACCGCTGAGGTCCGTGCGGCCGCCGCCCAGCAGCTGCCAGCCGCCGTGGCGGCCCTGGCGGGAGTAGATCGGCAACCCGGCCGTGCCGAGCGCCTCCAGGTCCCGGCGGGCGGTGCGCTCGGACACCTCCAGCTCGCGGGCCACGTCGGCCGCCGTCACCTTCCCCCGCGACTGCAGCAGCAGGAGGATGGCGACCAGCCGGTCGGCGCGCACCCCACCATCATGGCCCGCCAAAGCGGCCAGGACCTGTCCGGTTCTCGGTCGATCCCGGCGGCCATGGCGATGCCATCGCCCGACCGGGATCAGTGCGACGTGCGGTAGTGGCGGAGCAGCACGTCGTCGCCGAAGTCGCCCTCGGGGTCACGCCAGACGGAGTGGAGGTGGTTGACGTCGCGCTGCGTGTTGTCGTACTCGACCAGCAGGCGTGGCCCCTCGATCCGGTAGTAGTGCGGCTGGCCGGGCTCGACCCCGCCCGCCCACACGAAGCTGAGCGCCTCGAGCCGCGCCCCGGCGAACTTGGCCGCCTCGGCATCGGCGAGATCGTCCGGGATCCGCCCGACGTAGGTGCCGAGCAATCCGCGCATTAGGTCCTGCTGCTCGGCCCGCAGCGCCGACGCCGGCAGGCCCTTCGGGGCGGCGGTGAGCCGCACCGCCTCGAGGTGCTCGGCTCGGAGTCCGACCGCCACCTCGGCCCGTTGCTGCGTCGCCGCCAGTCGCTCCTCGAGCGGGCCACCGAAGTGGCCCCGCCAGACGTCGGGTAGTGGCAACGGGAGGTCGCCCGGCGAGATGCGGGAGCGGTTGGCGCCCACGATGTCGACCGGAGGCACGGGCGAGACGACCGCCCGCGACCGCTGGTCCTCGTCGAGCGACCGCACCAGCTCGCGGCCGAGGTCCTCGGCCGCGGCCAGCGGGCGCAGGAGGTGCGGTCCGAGCAGCGGCGAGCCGGCCGGGTCGGCTCCGAGGAAGCACGGCGTGGACGCCCGTACCTCGCCGTCGAGCACGAGGTGGTGGATGGAGACGTGGTGGCCGCCGAGGCGCCACGACCAGGCGAGGTCGTGCTCGGGGTCACCGAACACTCGCACGTAGTACCGGCCGGGATCGCGTCCGCGCTCGCGGTCGAACCGCGCCGTCCAGCCCTCGAGCTCGTCCAGCACGTTCTCGAGCCCCATGATCGTCGACACCGTCACGTAGCCGGCCCGGGACAGCCCGGTGGCCACCAGCTGCATGGCCCGGCGCTGCTGAGCCGGCCGGAGATCGCCGATCGCCGCCCCCCCGTGATCGGTGGGGGTATAGAACCACCGGCGGCGCTCGTCGTCGGCGGGGAAGGGCCAGGCCGCCAGCTGGCGCTGATCGGCGTCGAGCTCGTCGAGGAACGCCGCCGCGGCCTCGGCCATGCGGGCGGCGACGGCGCGGCGGGCCTGACTCGGTGTCCCTCCTACCGTCATCGGCCTGGACCTCGCAGGCCGAAGATCAGCTCGGGGTCGCCAGGCCTCCAGTCACCGTCGACCTGTGAGTGAGTCCCGATGCGGCGGGTCCGCTCGACCAGCTGGCGCCCCAGCTCGAGCTGGCCGACCTCCCAGGCCGCCAATGCGACGGGCACGTCCGCGTGCGCCTGTAGCGCCTCGGCCAACGCCCACCCATCGGCCGCCGCCTTTGCCGTCCCTGCGGCGGCGTGCGGCCGGGCCACCCACGCTGCGTCACCGACCAGGCAGACCCGACCGAAGGCCATGCGCGTCACCTCCACGTCGACGATCACCTGCAGGAACGGGCGCTCGACCGCACCGATCAGGGCGGCGAGTGGCGCCGGCAATCGCGCCGCCGCGGTGGCTCGAAGCTCGGCCACGTGCTCGGGTCGCACTGCGCCCGGTGGCACGGAGATCTCCCGGTTGACACCCTCGGCGTCGGTGAGGACGTCAGCGAGGTCCCCCCCGGCGAGGTAGTTGCGGTACCAGACGAAGTTGACCAGACGCCGCCCGACCTCGATCGAGCCGTCGGCACCCGGGATCGGGTATACGAGGATGTGGCTATTGGCATAGACGAAGTAGGTGATGGCATCACCGAGGAGGTCGACCAGCTCGGGCTCCAGGTCCGTCTCGGGCACCATGCCGCGCCAGCCGACGTAGCCGGCGTAGACCGGTTCGACCTCGGGCAGCAGCCGGCGCCGGAAGCGGGAGCCCACGCCGTCGGCGCAGACCAGGAGGTCCGCGTCCACCTGTTCGCCGTCGGCCAGCTGGACCGCCACCCCGCGGGCGTCCTGGGTGAAGTCGCTGACCTCCCGGCCGAGCAGGTAGCGCTCCCGGCCGAAGCAGGCCAGCAGCCGGCGGTAGACGGTGTTCCACGAGCTGAATCGGTACTGGTGCGGCTCGTCGTGCACGACGTCGCCCGTGCGTGACAGGTAGCGGATGCGGCTGGTGGCGGTGCTGATCTCGTCCAGCGCCAGCCCGGCCCGCTCCACGAGGTAGCGGTAGCTGGCCGGCAGGAAGCCGATGCCGGCGCCGCGCTGCTCGAGCTCGGCCGGTGAGCGCTCGAAGATGGTGACGTCGAGTCCGAGGTCACGCAGGCAGAGCGCGGTGGTCAGGCCCCCGAGCGAGCCCCCGGCGATGGCCACCCGGGTCGGGCTCACCGTCGTCCGGTTCGCTCAGGGCTTGCCGAAGGTGGCCACCCGGTCGACCGGGCACTCGAACAGCACCCTCCGCTCGTCGATGGACGGATCGCGCAGCCCGTACGGCGGGGGGCTCTGGGTGTACTTGGTCCAGATCCGGTCCAGCTGGGCGGTGACCCGCGGGCCCTCGACCGGATCGTCCTCGAGCAGCTCCCGGGCGATCGTGCACTTGATGCTGATCCAGTGGTAGGCGTTGTCCGGGTTCACCAGGAGGAACGACAGCTGCGGGTTCCTGCGGATCCAATCGATCTTCTTGCGGTGCGCGGCGACGTTGAGGAGGACGGTCGCGCCCTCGTAGTCGAACCACATCGGGGTCATGTTCACGCGCCCGTCGCCGCCGATCAGCCCCAGAACGCAGGCGATCGGCCGGTCGAGCAGCTGCTTGTAGGTCGGGTCGAGGTCGTCGAGCGAGCTGATCTCCTCATGCGCTCCCACCGAGAACTGCTTCGGTTGCAGCCCGTCGGCGACATGGAGGAACTGGGCTACTTGGATGGTCACGGGACGACTCCCTTCGCAGTCTGGTTGCTTCCGTCCGGTCCCCGGCTACTGGTGATGCCGACCTCTGCTCCAGCCTCGGGGGCCCATCTTCGTCCAGCTCCGTCGATGCTGCTCGCCCGTGGCGGGCGGGCGACCGCAGCCGCCATCGGGTTGCTGCATTTGTGCGGCTATTTGAGTGCACCGACCTTCGCAGAGGACACTTACGGCTGTCAACGAGAGCCCACTTCGAGAGGGAGCCTGGAGCGCCAGGGGAGTCACCGGTCCTAAAATGTACGGCCATGGGTTCGGAGCCGACGACCGTTCACCGGTCGCGTGCCCGGCGCACCGCCTACGGCACTGTGGCCGAGCACCTGCGCCGGGAGATCCGCCGGCACCGCTATGCCGGCGGGCGGGCCCTTCCCACCGAGGCCGAGCTGAGCCATGCCCACGGCGTGAGCCGTCAGACCGTGCGCCGGGCGTTCCAAGACCTGGTCGCCGAGGGCATCGTCTACCGGGTGCCGGGTCGAGGCACCTTCGCGGTCGACGACGAGGGGAAGTACCTGCGTTCTTCAGGGTCGATCGCCGACCTGCTGGCCCTCGCGCTCGACACCGAGCTCGAAGTCCTCGACGCCCCGTGCCTCGGCGTCGACGTGGTCGCGGCCGGTCGGCTCGGACTCGACCGCGATGAGGTGGTCACCATCCGGTTCCGCCGGTTCCATGAGGGTGAGCCCTACTGCACCACCACCGCGTACCTCCCGGTCGCACTGGGCCGGCGACTGTTCGACATCCCTGAGCTCTCCGAGCTGGGGGTGCGGCGGAACCTGACGGTCTTGAGCGTGGTCCAGGAGCTCGCCGGCCGAGCGATCGCCGGGGCCGACCAGAGCATCAGCGCCGTGGCCGCCCCCGCCGCCGTGGGCCGCGACATCGGTTGTGCGCCCGGAGAGCCGGTGCTGCGCATCGACCGCCTCTACTTCGACACCGGCCACCGCCGACTGGAGCTGGCCGTCAACCACTTCAACCCGGCCCGGTACACGTACCGATTCCAGATGCGGGCCATCGCGCGTTGAGTCGGCCGCGCCAGGAGCTGGCCCTCGCCCTGATGACCGCGCTGCGGGCCGCGGGCACGGAGCTGGTGTTCGGGGTCCCGGGCGGCGGCGCAAACCTGGATGCAGTCGGCGCCGCGGAGGCGGTGGGCTGCCGCTTCGTGCTCGCCCACGGCGAGACCGCCGCCACCATCATGGCGGGCGTCGTCGGCGAGCTCACGGGTGCGCCGGGCGCCTGCGTGGTCACGCGGGGTCCGGGAGCGGCGAGCGCCGTGAACGGGCTCGCCCAGGCCCTGCTGGACCGTCAGCCGTTGGTGCTGATCACCGACTGCGTGAGCGAGGCCGACGAGGCGCGGGTCTCGCATCAACGCCTCGACCAGCGCGCCCTGCTCAGCCCGGTGACCAGCCGCTCGTTCACGTACGGTCCGGCCGACGTCGGCGTGCCCGCGGCGGCCGTGGCGGCCGCGCTCGGCGCCGACGGGGGGCGGCCCGGGCCCGTGCACGTCGACCTCGATCCGGGGGCGGTGGGCGTCCACGACGGCCCCAAGCCAACGGAGAGGTTCCGGGGCGACCTCGACGCCGCGCTGGGGCCACTACGGGCCGCCCGCCGGCCGGTGGTCGTGGCCGGCGTCGGCGCGGCCGCGGGCGCCCTCGGGCGGGCCGCCGACGTGGCCGGCGCGCTGTCCCGGTTCCTGGCCGGCACCGCCATCCCGGTGCTGACGACCTACAAGGGTCGCGGCATGGTCCCCGACCGCGGTGCCCACGCCGCCGGGGTGGCCACAGGTGCGACGATCGAGGCCGCGGTGTTGGATCAGGCCGACCTGATCGTCGGCCTGGGCCTGGATCCGGTGGAGCTCATCCCTGCCCCCTGGCCGTACCAGGCGCCTGTGCTCCTGCTCGGCGCCTGGTCGGTGGACGACAGCACCTTCTTCGGCGCTCGGGTCGCGGGCGAGGTGGTCGGTGACCTGGCGCCCCTCCTCGACGAGCTCGCCGGTGCCATGACCACGTCGTGGGGTGGGCACGAGGCGGCTCAGCACCGCATCGACGCCCTCGGCGCCGTGCGGGGCGCGGTGCCGCCGTCGTCCCAAGGCCTGACCCCGCAAGACGTGGTCGTCGTGGCGCGCGAGGAAGCGCCGCCCGGCACCATCGCCACCGTCGATGCCGGCGCCCACATGCTGGTCGCGGTTCCCCTGTGGGAGGTCGAGCGACCCGGTGAGCTCCTCGTGTCGAGCGGACTGGCCACGATGGGGTTCGCGCTGCCGGCTGCCATCGCGGCGGCGCTGGTCGCACCCGGGCGCGGGGTGGTCTGCTTCACCGGGGACGGCGGCCTCGGCATGACCCTGGCCGAGCTCGAGACCCTGGCCCGGCTGCGGCTGAACGTGGTGGTAGTGGTCTTCAACGACTCGACGCTCAGCCTCATCGCCATCAAGCAGCACGAGGGCCAAGGTGCCGAGCGCGCGGTGCGCTACTCCGCCACGGACTTCGCCGCCATCGCCGCCGGCTGCGGCGTGAGCGCCGAGCGGGCCCGCGATGTGGCCTCATATCGAGCCGCATTTCGCCGTGCCATCACCCGGTCGGGACCCACCTTGCTGGACGTCGGCGTCGACCCGTCGGCGTACCCTGCGGTCCTCGAGGCCATCCGGGGCGGTCGCTCCGGCTGACTCGACGACTTTGCGGTGGCCTGGCTGGTGCGCACGATCGTCAGCACGCCAACGGCCGCGGTGCCGAGCAAGACCGCGACCCGCAACAGCGGTGTGGACCGGTCGCTCCCCGCGGACAGGCCGTGGATGGTGGCCATCGCGAACAGCGGGAAGCTGAGGAAGTGGGTGGCTCGCCACACCCGCTTCGACAGCCGCTTGCGAAGCAGGGAGGTGATCTCGACCGCCAGGAGCAGGTACAGGCCGGCGACGCCCCATGCCACTGCGGCCGGATGCCAGGAGGAGGCGAAGGGGACCAGGATCTCGACCAGCCCGAAGTGCACATAGCTGTCGGCGACGATCGAGCCCACGTGGATGCCGGTGAAGATCACGGCCGCGGCGCCGAGGAAGCGGTGGAGGTCGAGGAGCCAGTTCGGCCGCGGCCGACCCCGCAGGACCTTGGTGCTGAGGGCCAGCCCCCACAGGACGCTGGCGGTGACCAGGGCCCACGCCACGATCCCGCTGGAGCGGGCGACATACCACCACAGCTGGCTGCTCATGCTGCCACCTCCACGTGCTCGACCGGCGGCCGCCCGCCGGTGAATCGCGTGAAGCCGGTCGTGGTCAGCACCCGACCGTCATCGCGGACCGCGAGGGCCTCGACGCCCGAACCGTCGACGAGGTCGAACGCGCGGCCTGAGCCGCGCAGGAGCACGGCCTTGGCCATCACTTCGGCCACCCAGCCGTCGGCGGCGATGCAGGTGGCAAGGGTGATGTCGGAGGTCGAGGGCGCGCCGGTGAAGGGATCGATGAGGTGGTGGTGCACGCCTCGGGCCACGGCCCAGCGTCGGCGCAGGGTGGTCGAGGTGGCGACGGCGCCGTCGGTGATGCCGACGAGGACGAGCGGGCGTGGCACGCTGGGGTGCTCGACGGCGATGGTCCACGGCTCGCCCGCAGCCGACGCGCCGGCGACGCGGAGGTCGCCGCCGATGTTCACGCACACGCCGTCAGCCCCGGCGGCGATCGCCTCGCGGGTGACGATGTCGGCGGCCAAGCCCTTGCCGATCCCGCCGGGGTCGAAGCCGCTGCCAGCGGGGAGCGTGATCTCATGGCCCCGCACCTCGATGTCCGAGCAGCCGGGCTGGAGCGGGCTGGGCACCGGACCGGCGCCCGGCTCGAGCTCGTCGAACGAGCGGTCGTAGCCGGCACGGAGCAGTGCACCGAGGAGGGTGGGGTCGAACATCCCACCGCTCAGCCGCCACGCCGCCATCGACCGCTCGACCAGCTCGACCGTCTCCCGGGACACCGCGACCGGGCTGCCGGCGCGGGCGTTGAGGGTGCTGACCTCGCTGTCGGGCTGGAACCGGCTCCACCGGCGCTCGAGCTCGTCGATCCGGCGCCGCGAGGTGTCGATGAGGCTTGCTCGTCCGCCGACCACGATCAGGTGGACCTGGCTGCCCATGGCGGTGAAGCGGTGCTCAGCTGCCATGGCTCGACGTCGAGGCGGTGGCGGACGGCGTCGCCGCCGAGGCGCCGGACAGGCTGGACTGGTCGCTCGACGAGGACGACGTCGAGCTCGCCGAGGTGGCGGCCGGCGTGGCCGCGCTCGCCGCGGTGGTGCTGGTCTTCGTGGCGTTCGCCGGCGAGGTGGTGGTCGTGCCCGTCGCGCCGGCTGCGATGCAGGCGGTGAGCGCGACCATCCCGACCGCGCTGGCCGCGCCGGCCACCCGACGGGCCCGCCGAGCCGGGTGAGGACGCCGGCGTCGGGGCGGCGTCGGCCGCGCGGGTGGGGAGAGCGAAGGGTTGGTTGGGGTTTCCATGTTCCCCATGGTCCCGCCCAACCCTCAGAGGATCCTCAGGCGCGCCTCCGGGTTGGCCGTGACTCCGGCGCGGTCTTGCCTCGTCGCGTCGCCCTCCACCAGCCCCGCGAGAAGCGGTGGATCGGGGGTCGGCGCGCCTACTGCTGGTGGTCCCGAGGCAACCGCAGGCTGTATCCCACGCCCCGGACGGTGTGGATCAACGGCGGCTCGACGTCGTCGACCTTGTGGCGGAGGTAGCTGATGTAGGTCTCGAGCACACTCGCGTTCCCGGCGAAGGTGTAGTCCCACACATGCTCGAGGATCTGCTCGCGGGTGAGCACTCGCCGCGCGTTCTCGAGCAGGAAGTGGAGCAGCTTGTACTCGGTGGGAGTGAGCTCGATGAGATGCTCTCCGCGCCACACATCGCGGGTGTCTTCGTCGAGCACCAGGTCGGCGTAGGCGAGGCGGCGGTCGCCGGGACCGACGCCGCGGGCGCGACGCAGCACCGCCTTCACCCGCTCGATCAGCTCCTCGATGCTGAACGGCTTGGTGACGTAGTCGTCGCTGCCGAGGCGCAACCCGTCGACCTTGTCCTGTGTGGTGTCGCGGGCCGTGAGGAAGATGACCGGCACCCGGGTCGCGGCGCCCTCGGCCTGGCGCAGGCGGCGCGCGACCTCGAACCCGTCGAGATCCGGCAGCATCACGTCGAGCACGATCAGGTCCGGGCGCCTGCGCTCGACCGCGGCCAGCGCCTCACGGCCGGTGGCCGCCCGCTCGACCTCGAAGCCGTTGTAGCCGAGAGCCATCGCGATGAGCTCGGTGATGTGCTCCTCGTCGTCGACGGCGAGCACGAACGGCTTCGTCTTGGTCGGGTCCGACACGAGCGACTCCTTCGCCATCGGCACAGGTCTACCGACGGGAACGCTAGGCGGCGGCGAATCGGAGCGAACTCCAAGCATTGACCGAGCCCACGCTCAGCGACCCTCCGCATCCTGACGCTCATGTCCGACGCCGTCCTCACCCTCGAACCTCGGTCCACGGCGACGGCCGCGGCCACGGTGGAGATCGTCGTACCCGTCTTCAACGAGCAGCAGGCACTCGAGCGCTCGATCCGGCGGCTCCACTCCTACCTCGAGGCCCGGTTCCCGTTCACATGGCTGCTCACGGTCGTCGACAACGCCAGCACCGACCAAACCTGGGGCGTCGCCTGCCGGCTGGCCACCGAGCTCGCGGGTGTCCGCGCCCTGCACCTCGACGAGAAGGGCCGGGGGCGAGCGCTGCGGGCGGTGTGGTCGGCGAGCACGGCGACCGTGGTGGCCTACATGGACGTGGATCTGTCGACCGACCTCGATGCCCTCCTCCCGCTCGTCGCCCCTCTCGTCTCCGGCCACAGCGACGTCGCCATCGGCAGCCGGCTGGCGCCGGGCGCGCAGGTCGTGCGCGGCGCAAAGCGCGAGGTGATCTCGCGCGCGCTACAACCTGATCCTGCGGACGGCGTTGGGGGCCCGGTTCTCCGACGCCCAGTGTGGCTTCAAGGCCGTGCGGACCGATGTCGCCCGCCGCCTCCTGCCCATGGTCGAGGACCAGGGTTGGTTCTTCGATACCGAGCTCCTCGTCCTCGCCGAGCACAACGGGCTGCGCATCCATGAAGTGCCCGTGGATTGGGTGGACGACCCTGACTCCCGGGTCGACGTCGTGGGCACCGCGAAGGGCGATCTGCGGGGTGTCGCCCGGATGATGAACCGCTTCGCGCGCGGTGGAGGCGGCCTCATCGGTCCGGTCCCGATGTCCGAGCCGGCGCCCCGGGGCCTGACTCAGCAGCTGGTGCGCTTCGCGTCGATCGGCGTCGTCAGCACGCTGCTGTTCGGGGTGCTGTTCGCGCTGCTGGTCGGTCCGCTGGGTCCGTTGTGGGCCGACGTGATCGCGCTCGACGACCTGTGCCCTCGCCAACACGGCGGCCAACCGCCGGCTCACCTTCGCGCTCCAGGGCCGAGCCGGACGGGTGCGCCACTACCTGGCCGGGCTGATCGTCGCCTCCCTGCCGCTCGGGCTGACCCTGCTCGCGCTGGCCGGGCTGAGTGCGACCGGCGTAACCTCGCTCGGAGCGCAGCTCGTCGCCCTCACCATCGTCAATGCCGCCGCCACCGCGGCCCGGTTCGTCCTCCTCCGTGCGTGGGTGTTTCGGCCCGCCGGCTCCGGGCCCGCCCCGTCATGGCCTACCTCCCCCGCCTGACGGGGCGGGCCGGTCGGGACCGGCTGCGCCAGCTCCTCCGCTACGGCTCGGTCTCAGTTGTCTCGACCGTCGTTGGCCTCAGCGTGCTCGGCACGCTGGTGGCGACGCGCGCCGCTGTCGCCGGGGTGGGCCAACATCGTGGCCACCGCAGTGGGGACGGTTCCGTCCTTCGAGCTGAACCGTCGATGGGTCTGGGGGCAGGCAGGCACCCGCTCGTTCAGTCGCCAGGTGGTGCCGTTCTGCGTCTTCTCCTTCCTCGGCCTGGCTCTCTCCACCCTCACGGTCACCGTCGCGGCGGCGGGGGCCGAACGCCACGGCGTGGGTCCCGGCCCCCGCACGCTGGTGGTTGAAGCCGCCAACATCCTTGCCTTCGGGTCGCTGTGGGTGGCTCAGTTCGTGCTGCTCGACCGCGTCCTGTTCCGGCCGCGGCGCACGGCGGTCGTCGAATCGATCGAGCCGGGCGCCCACGGGAGCTCGCTCGAAGCCGCCTGACCCGGAGGAGCCCATGGTGTGTGCTGTGCGTGCGCCAGGATGAGCGCTGATGCGCCAGCCCGGGAACCGGCGATGACGCTGCGGCTGCGTCTCGTGCTCGGGCTCGTGGCCCTGGTGGTGGTCGGCCTCGCCGTGTTCGGCATCACGACCTATGTCCTGTACGCCCGCTCGGAGTACCGGCGGCTGGACGATCGGATCCGCGCCTCGGTGCCCCTCGTCACCGGCCAGCTCTACGACAACGCGGGACTCGACGGCGGGCCGGGCGGGCCCGGGGACCAGCCAGGTGAGGGCGGTGGTGCCGGGGGCCGGCCCAAGCCGCCGATCCTGGTCCCGGCGGGAACCTATGCCGAGCTCCGCAGCCCGTCGGGGGCGGTCGTTCCCGGTGGGGTCATCCAGGTGTCGGACACCACGAGCGAGCCTGACCTGCCCGATCATCTCGACGTTCCCGCTCATGGCTACCGGTTCTTCACCACCGGCTCCTCGCAAGGCTCAGGTCGCTGGCGGGTGTCGGTCAGCCGCGTCCGGCTACGGCGACGGCAACGGGGTCGTAGTCGCGGTGCCGATGGGGGAGCTCACCAGCTCGCTGAACGCGCCTCGTCCTCATCGAGGCGGTGGCCGCGCTGGTGCTGCTCGCCGCTCCTGGCCACCGGCTCGTGGCTGATCCTGCGTCGAGGCCTGCGCCCACTCGAGCAGATGGCGTCATCGGCCCGGTCGATCACCGCGGGCGATCTGTCGCAGCGGGTGACCCCCGCCGACGCCCGGACTGAGGTCGGCCAGCTCGGCCTCGCCCTCAACACCATGCTGGGCGAGATCGAGGCCGCGTTCCGCGAGCGGGAGGCGACCGAGCACCGCCTCCGCCAGTTCCTCGCCGACGCCTCCCACGAGCTGCGCACGCCGCTGACGTCCATCCAGGGCTTCGCCGAGCTGTTCCGCCTCGGCCCGGCCCAGGATCGAGTGGAGCTGGCGGTGATCCTCCGGCGCATCGAGGAGGAGACGGCGCGCATGAAGGTGTTGGTCAACGATCTGCTCCTCCTGGCCCGGCTGGACGAGACCCGCGCCGCGGAGCGGGCCCCGGTCGACCTCGCGGTGCTGGCGGCGGACGCCTGCAGTGATGCGGTGGCGGCCGATCCCGGCCGGGGCATCACGCTGGACGCCCCCGAGCCGGTGGTCGTCTCCGGGGACCGAGACCACCTGCGCCAGGCGATCGCCAACTTGGTGACCAACGCGCTCAAGCACACGACAGTCGCCTCGCCGATCGAGGTGTCCGCACTCCTGCGGGATGGGGCCGCCGTGGTGGTCGTGCGCGACCACGGCCCGGGGCTCGACGCCGACGCCCTGGAGCACGCCTTCGACCGCTTCTGGCAGGCCGACCACGCCCGCGTCGGACGGGGTGCCGGCCTCGGCCTGTCGATCGTGGCCGCCATCGCCCACGAGCACGGCGGCACCGCCACCGCCGCCAACGCGACCGATGGCGGTGCCGTCTTCACGCTCGACCTGCCCCTCAACGGGACGGGCCCCGCGTTCACCCAGGCGAGCTGAGGTCGTACAACGTCACTCCGCCCACAGTGGTGGACTGGAAGGTGCTCGTCACCCATGACGTGATCTGGGTGGAGGAGCTCGACCCGCCCCCGCCCCCGCCGGCGATGAAGTAGTGGATGCGGCCGGCCGAGACGTACGCCTGGAACTGGGCCAGGGTGGGAGAGGGGTCGGTGCCGTTGAAGCCACCGATGGCCATCACCGGGTCGCCCGTGCCGAGCTGGTAGCCGGACGCTTGGTTGGCGCCGATGGCGGCAGCCACCCACGTGTAGTGGTCACCATCGGTCTGGAGGAGCTTGACCAGCTCGGGTGACGGCGTGCTGCCGTTCAGCAGACCACCGATGCCGCCGCGCTGGGCGCCGCCGGCCTGGCCCGACGGCCCGCCTCCGAAGCCGCCGGTCTGGCCGCCGCCGGTCTGGCCGCCGCCGGTCTGGCCGGCCGGCCCGCCTCCGAAGCCGCCGCCGGGCGGCGTCCTGCCGGCGGGACCGCCAGCGAACCCACCGCCTGGACCGCCGCCGCCCGGAGCCCCCCCGCCCGGACCGGAGCGGACCTGCCCGGCGGGACCGGCCGAGGGCAGCGCGCCCGAGTGGGCGGTGGCCGCCGTGGCGACGCTGTAGGCCACCGGGCCGGCCAGCGCCGCGACCAACCCACCGATCACAACCGCCTTGGCCGTGACGCCCCGCAGCCGGTCGCCGGCCAGGAGGGCGAGCGCGGCCCCGAAGCCGGTCACGAGCACGACGGTCTGGAGCGCCGGGTGCCAGCTCGGTGTGCGCTCGAGCAGGGCGCGGGCCCAGAGGGCGCTGGCGGCGACGGCGACTGCGAGGGCGGCTCGGGCGAACAGCCGTCCGCGCTGGCGCCACAGCACCGTCGCCATGATCCCGACGATGGCGCCAATCGCCGGCGCCAGCGCCACCGTGTAGTACGAGTGGATGATTCCCTGGCTGAGGCTGAAGACGACGCCGGTGACCACCAGCCAACCGCCCCACAGGATCGAGCGCGGCACGGATGTGGTCGGTCCGGCGGGCTCGGATGGTCAGCACCAGACCGGCGACCAGCAGGATGAGTGCGGCCGGGAGCAACCAGGACACCTGGCCGCCGTAGTCGGCGTTGAACATGCGCAGCCAGCCAGTCGGGCCCCAGTTGCCACCCCCCGGGCCGCGCCCGCCGCCGACGCTGCCAGTCTCGTTGCCCGTGAGGCGGCCGAAGCCGTTGTAGCCGAAGATCAGGTTGAGGACGCTGTTGCTCTGGGAGCCGCCTATGTACGGCCGGGCCGAGGCCGGGATCAGCTCGACGATGGCCACCCACCAGCCGGCCGAGACCACGAAGGCCACGGCCATGCCGACCAGCTGGACGATGCGGCGACCCAGTCGGGGCGGGCCGCACAGGAGGTAGACGAGCCCGAAGGCCGGCAGCACCAACAGGGCCTGCAGCATCTTGGTGAGGAAGCCGAAGCCGACGAGCGTGCCGGCGAGGATCAGCCAGCAGGTCCGCCCCGCCTCGAGCGCCCGCACCATGGCGTAGGCGCCCGCCGTGAGGAGTAGCACCAGCAGGGCGTCGGGGTTGTTGAAGCGGAACATCAGGGCCGCCACGGGCGTGAAGGCCAGCACGATGCCGGCGATCAAGCCGGCCGCGGGTGAGAACCACCGGCGCACGGCGGCGTACAGGAAGCCGACCGCCGCCACCCCCTCCACGGCTTGGGGCACGAGGATGCTCCACGCGTTGACGCCGAAGATCCGGGCCGACAGCTCCATGATCCACAACGCGGCCGGCGGCTTGTCCACCGTGATGAAGTTGGCGGCGTCGGAGGAGCCGAAGAAGAAGGCCTTCCAGCTCTTGGTCCCGGCCTGCACGGCCGCGGAGTAGAAGCTGTTGCCCCAGCCCGACGCGCCCAGCCCCCACAGGTAGAGCACCGCCGTGGCGGCGAGCATGGCGATGACGGCCGGGCGGACCCAGACCGCATCGCCCGCTTGCGAGCGCACGATGCGACCGAGGCGGCTCGACGCCCGGCTGCGGGGGACCTCGGCGGGCGCGTCGACGGTCGGTTCGGGCAGCGTGATGGTGGACATGTCGCCACTCTCCGGGTTGAACCTCAGGAATCGCTCCGGCGGCCTGCCGATTCCGCTGGGAAGTCGGGGCTCGCGGCCCCGCCGCGTGCGACGCTGCCGCCGACTTCGGGCCCGCCGCCGATAGGGTGCCGGTGGCACGTCCACCGCTCTGGTGTCCCCCAGCAAGCGTGACGTCGGGCAGCGTCATCTGACTGGTCAGGAGCAGGAGCACTTCATGCGGATCCGAGCGGGCTGCCTCGTCGTCCTCGCGGGCCTCGCGGGCTTGGGCACACTCGCCGCCTGCGCGCCCCCGCCAGGTGGGGCGACCGCCCCGCTCGGCAATGGCCTGGTGCTGGCGGCGATCGGCGACTCCTACCTGTCCGGTGAGGGCGCGCCCGATGCCGCTGTGCAACGGAACCTGGTCGGCCTCGTCAGCAAGCCGGCCTCTTGGCAGGACCGGGCCTGCGCTCGATCGCTGAGGTCAGGCCCGGCCCGCGTGGCCCAGACGTTGCACCAGCTCGACCCGCGTGCCGCTGCTCGCACCGTCAACATGGTGAACGTGGCCTGCACTGGTGCGTCGCTCGTCGCTGGGATCCTCCAGCCCCAGCACGTCGGCGACGGCACGCTGAGGCCGTCGCAGCTCGATCAGGTGCGCCAGATCGTCGGCAAGCGCACCGTCGACGCGCTGCTCCTCGACGGCGGTGGGAACGACGTCCACTTCGCCGACATCGTCACCAACTGCATCATCCCGCTCCACGACTGCTCGAAAGACCCCGGCGTGCAACAGCGACTCCGCGACGGGCTGGCCGCCCTCAACGGCCCCCACGGCAACGACGGGCTGTACAGCAAGCTGGTCGACGCCATCGACGGCACGCCGCGGGCGGCGCCGCCGTTCACGGTGAAGGATGTCTTCGTCACCGCCTATCCGGACCCCACCCGCAACGCGTCCGGCGGACCGTGCAGCAGTGCCCCGGCGGGCGACCCCCTGGTCGGGATCACCGCGGCTGAGGCCACCTTCGGCTCCGGTGTCGTCAGCTCGCTCAACCAGTCACTGGCGGCGATGGTCACCCAGGCCGACGCCCGGCCGTTGCCTCATCCGAGGTGGCACCTGATCGGCGCCACCGCCCCGGCGTTCAAGGACAACGGCTACTGCGCCGGCCCGACCCGGTTCGTGAACACGGTGCTCGACTCCGTCCGGTTGCAGAACGACCTGACCGGCACCGTCCACCCCAACGCCGCCGGTTACGCCGCTTGGGGCTCGATCGTCGCCGGCCAGCTCGGCTACCTCGTGACCAGGCCCTGAAGGCCTGACCGCCCTCGATCGACGAGGTCCTGGCCCGCCTCGATCGAACCGCAACTGGCCGCGCTCAGCCGCCCAGGGCGAGCGAGGTCATGGACAACGAGCCGTAGGCGTAGCCGTCGACCAGCACGCCGCACGGCTCCCCGACCGCGGCGGCCAGCCCGGCCAGGTAGAGCACGGGCAGGAAGTGGTCGAGCGTCGGTACTGCCCGCGACCAGTCGGGGTGGTGCTCGAGGTCGAGGACGGCGCTCGGCGATCCGCCGGTGAGCGCCTCGAGGGCGGCGCGGTTGAAGCGCTCGGACCAGTCGAAGGCGCCGTCAACCTGGCTCCAGTCGACGCGGCGGAGGTTGTGGACGATGTTGCCGCTGCCGGCGATGAGGACGCCCTGCTCGCGCAGCGGGGCCAGCGCGGCACCGAGCTCGAAGTGGTACGAGAGGGGTTTGGTGCCGTCCAGCGCCAGCTGCACCACGGGAATGTCCGCGGCCGGGAAGGCGTGGCGGAGCACGGACCAGGTGCCATGGTCGAGACCCCAGCTGTCGTGGTCGAGGCCCACCCATGTGGGCTGCGCCACCTCCACGACCTGCTCGGCCAGCTCGGGCGAGCCCGGCGCCGAGTACTCGATCGCGAAGAGCTCATCTGGGAACCCGAAGAAGTCGTGGATGGTGCGCGGGCGGGACATGGCGGTGACGGCGGTGGCGTTGATGAACCAGTGGGCGGAGATCACGAGGAGCGCCCGGGGCTTGGTGGCCGGGTCGGCACTCGCGGTCTCGCCGAACTGCCGCCAGGCGTCGGTGTAGCGGTTCACCTCGAGCGCGTTCATCGGGGTGCCGTGCCCGAAGAACGCCGCCGGTTGGACCGCGGTCCCACGCGTCGCAGGGTCGGAGCCTCCGCTGCTCATGTCCGCACGGTAGGTCGGTCCCATCACGGGCGGCCAGCGCCGCGTTCCGCCGAGGGGAACGCCGGTCTTGCTTCCGGAACGGCGGCGGCGCACAGTCGCCGTACCGACCTGGCGATCGGCAAGGGGGTCACGCCGTGGGGTTCGATGGGCACGCGTTCGTCGCCGACTTGCAAGCTGAGCTCCAGGCCTCGGGGCGCGGCCTGGATCGCGCCACCTGGGTCGAGAAGGTGAGCGAGGGAACAGCCTCCAAAGAGGAGCTGGTGGGCTGGGCCCGCCAGCACTACCAGGGCGTGACGTACCACACCCGCCGCTTCTTGTCGGTGTGGGTGGGGCGCATCCCCTACGAGATGACGCACCAGGTCATCGACAACCTGGCCGAGGAGGTCCTCGGCACGATGTCGAAGTCGGGGCGCAGCCACCTGCACTGGCTGTTCGAGTTCACCCGCGCCCTCGGCGCCCCCGACGAGGTCATCACCGAGGCCACGCCCAACGTCGAGGCGGTGTTGTCTGAGAGCCTGCTCTTCAACCTGGCCCACCAGCGGCCCTGGTACGAGTTCGTGTTCGGCGCCAACCTCGGCATCGAGAACCAGATCCCGGGGGCGTACACGAAGGTGGTGGAGGGATTCAAAGCCCACTACGGCGGCGTGCTGACGCCCGAGGACTACCGCTTCCACACCATCCACATCTTCGCCGACGAGGAGCATGGTGGCTTCGTGGGCGAGTTCGCCGAGCGTTACCTCGACACCGAGGAGAAGCGCCGGTCGGCTCGGTCGGCGTTCCTCGCCGGAGCCGAGGCCACCCGTCGCTGCTGGGACGCCCTCGACGGCGTGTCCTGGTAGCCGCCCACACCAACCCACTCGGCCAGCAAAGGGGGGTCGCATGCCGAACATCGTGCCCGTCGACGAGTTCGTCACGGAGGAGTGGTATCCGGGGTTCAAGCCCGGCTACGACTACACGTTCTGGGCCACGGAGGCGATGAACACCTTCTCGAAGAAGGACGAGGAGCGGTTCTGGTTCCTCGACTTCCACTGGCCTCGCGGCCTGTCGCCGATGGGGTTGGTCTTCCTGCACGACTGCTACGCGTGGGGCACGCAGCTGGCGGCGCAGAGCCTGCCGCTCCCGCCCGGCAAGGGCATCGTCCAGCGGCTCGGCGGCACCCACGTCTACGCCTCTGAGGTGCCGGTGGGATCGGACTGGGAGGTGGGGTTCCGCGCCGAGCGCATCGGTCGCAACCTCCCCGGCTACCTGGAACGGTTCCCCGACATCTGGGCCGAGCGGGTCTGGGAGCTCGAGACCGGTCTTGCTCACTTCGAGCGCTTCGACGCGGCCGGCACGCAGCTGGCCGACCTGGGGCAGCTCCTCGTCGACGCCCGGACCTTCCAGCGACGGGCGTGGGAGATCCACTTCGAGGTGATGTACCCACTCCTCGCCAACTACCTCGGCTTCTACGGGGTGTGCGCCGAGCTGGGCATCGACCCGGGTCAGATCTCCAAGTTCCTGCAGGGCTACGACACGAAGATCCTCGAGTGCGATCGCGAGCTGTGGAAGCTCACGGCGGCGGCGCGCGATGCCGGCATCGAGCCGGTGTTCGCCGCTACCGAGCCCGAGAAGCTGCACGACGCCCTGGCCGCCACGCCCGACGCCGCAGGGTGGTCGAAGCAGTTCGAGAGCTTCTTGCAGGTGTACGGCTGGCGCACCGAAGGCATCTCGGACATCAACCTGGCCCCGTGGATCGAGGATCCGGTCTCACCGCTCGGCACCATCAAGACCTTCTTGCAGCGCGACGAGCTGTTCGACTTCGACGCCGCCCGCGAGGCCGCCCGCGAAGAGCGGGACGTCTCCATCGACGAAGCGCGGTCGAAGCTGACCAAGGAGGAGCAGACCAAGTTCGACGCCGCCCTCGCCTCGTGCCAGCACGCCAACTTCGCCTGGTGGAACGACGAGCACAACTACTACATCGACCTTCGCTCGACCATCCCGATGCGGAGGGCCTGCCTGGTCATCGGCGAGGCGCTCGGCGCCGATCGTCCGGACGACACGACGTTCGCGTTCTGGCCCGAGCTGATGAGCGTGGTTCGCGGGGAGCGCTCGTGGGATGCCCTGCGCGGCATCGTGCAGGCGCGGCGGGAGTACTACGACCACTGGGAGGCCAAGCGGCCGACCATGCCGAAGGTCCTCGGCACCATCCCCGACGAGGTGACGGACCCGATCCTCATCGAGATCTTCGGCATGCACCACCACTTCTTCAACGCCATGAAGGCCGCGGGCTCGGACGTGAGCACGCTCACGGGTGTGGCCGCGTCGGCGGGTGTGGTGCGGGGCAAGGCCAGGGTGCTGCACAGCGCCAGCGAGCTCCACCGCATCTTGCCTGGAGAGATCCTCGTCTGTGAGGCCACCTCGCCCAACTGGACGCCCGCCTTCGCCAAGATCGCGGCCTGCGTCTGCGACGGCGGTGGCACCCTCACCCACGCCTCGATCGTGAGCCGCGAGTACCGCATCCCGTGCGTCGTCGGTGTGGGGCTGGCCACGAGCGTGATCGCCGACGGCGACGAGGTCGAGGTCGACGGCACCAAGGGCACCGTCACCGTCTTCAAGGTCGGCTGACGTCGCATGGGGGTGGACGTCGTCCGCTGGGTCGACGAGCTCGACGAAGACGCCATCCCGATCGCGGGGTCCAAGATCGCTCGGCTCGGCGCGCTGCGTCGGGGCGGGATCACGGTGCCCGACGGCTTCGTCGTCACGACTGCCGCCTATGCGCGACTGCTCGACCAGGATGGGCTCGGGCCATGGCTCGACGCCCGTCTGGCCGACGTCAGCGATCCGGCTGACCTCGACCAGGTCGAGCAGGCGTCGGCCGAGGTGCGCCAGCGGATCGAGGACGCACCAGTCCCCGAGGACATCGGCGAGGCCATCGGCCAGGCCTACGACGAGCTGTCCTACCGCTGCTACGACCTCAACGTCCCGGCCGCGGTGCGGTCCTCGGCCACGGGCGAAGATGCCGCTGACGCCAGCTTCGCGGGCCAGTTCGACACCTACCTCGGCGTGTCGGGGCGGCACCGGGTCGTCGACGCGGTGCGACGCTGCTGGGCCAGCCTGTTCAGCGCTCGGGCCCTCGGCTACCGCCTGCGCCAAGGCCTCGACCACCGCGACAGCCCGATGGCAGTGGGGGTGATCGAGCTCGTGCAGGCCCGGGCGTCGGGTGTCGCGTTCTCCATCCATCCCGTCACCGGCAAGCAGGATCGGATGGTGATCGAGGGGTCGTGGGGTTGGGGCGAAGCGGTCGTGCAAGGGCTCGTGACCCCCGACCACATCGAGGTGGGCAAGGCCGACCGGCGCGTGCTCGCTCACCATGTGGGGCACAAGGAGGTGGTCTCGGCCTTCGACTACGCGGCCGGCATGGTGGTGGAGCACGAGATGCCCAAGCGCCTGGTCGACCTGCCGGTGCTCGATGCCGAGCAGACCGCAGCCGTGGTCGACGCGGTCCTCCTGATCGAGGAGCTCTACGGCTACCCGGTGGACGTCGAGTGGGTGCTCGGCCGCCACCGGCGCCCGGGTGAGCCGGTCACCATCGTCCAGACCCGGCCCGTGACCGTCGCCGGCGATGCCAGCCCGTCCGCCGTGGCCGCCGCGCCGGCCTGGGATCCGGTGGCCTACGCGGCGAAGTACGCGTTCGGACGGGCCGAGGGATGAGCCAGGCCACCCCGACCCGCCCGGCCGCACCGGCCCCACGCCAACGGCCGGGCAGCCGGCCGGCCAAGGGCGGCCTGGCCACGGTCCGCAACGCGCTGCACCTCCTCCAGCAGTTCTCGTACGCCGAGCCGGTGCTCGGCGTGTCGGAGCTCGCCCGCCGGCTCGGCCTCGGCAAGAGCACCGTCCACCGCATGCTCACGACGCTCCTGGCCGAAGGTTTCGTGCAGAAGACCGCCGACGACCGCTATCGCCTCGGGCTGCGCCTGTACGACCTCGGCCAGCTCGTGGTCAACTCGTTGGAGCTGCGCGACGTGGCCCACCCGGTGCTCGAGCACTTGCGCAACGACAGCAAGGAGACCGTCCACCTCGCGGTGCTAGAAGGAGCGGATGTGGTCTACCTCGAGCGGTTCGAGAGCCCGTCCACCCTTCGGCTCTTCGGGCGGCTGGGCCGGCGGATGCCGGCTCACGCCATGTCGAGCGGCAAGTGTCTGCTGGCGTTCTCCAGCCCGGACGGGTTCGAGGCGGTCGTGGCCGCGGGCCTGACCCGGCTGGCGCCGCGGACGATCACCAGCCGGAACGTGCTGGCCCGAGCGCTGGAGCAGGTCCGTCGGGACGGGTACGCGTGCTCGATCGACGAGAGCGAGCCGGGGGTGACCTCGGTGGGTGCGCCCGTGTTCGGCGTCGACGGCCACGTCATCGCCGCGGTGTCGGTGGCGGCGCCCTCGCTCCGGCTGACGCCGGAGGTCATCCCGACGTTCGCGGGGCTGGTCCGGCGGGCGGCCGAGCGGATCTCGAACGGCATGGGTCACCGCGCTTGGCAGGTCGGGTGATGCTGCCGGGCGGGCTGCGGTCGGCCATCGCCGACGAGCTGTGGCAGGCCCAGGCGTCGGGCGTGGCGATCGCGCCGATCACCGACCGCCACCCAGAGGTCGACGTCGAGGACGCGTACGAGGTGCAGCTGCTCAACGTGCGCCGGCGGATTGGCGAGGGCCGCATGGTCCGGGGGCACAAGGTCGGGCTCTCGGCCAAGGCCATGCAGCAGATGCTCGGCGTCATCGAACCCGACTATGGCCATCTGCTCGACGACATGTTCGTCTTCGAGGCCGACGTCATCGACACCGGCCGCCTGCTGCAGCCAAGGGTCGAGATAGAAGTGGCGTTCGTGCTCGGCCGTCCGCTGAACGGTCCCGGGGTCACGGTGGCCGACGTGCTGCGGGCCACCGACTTCGTGCTGCCGGCCCTCGAGATCGTCGACAGCCGCATCGCCGATTGGAAGATCAAGCTGTGCGACACCATCGCCGACAATGCCTCCTCCGGGATGGTGGTGCTCGGTGGCTCGCCCACCAAGCTGACCGACGTGGACGTGCGGCTGCTCGGGGCCACCCTGCGATCCAACGGCGAGCTCCGCGAGACGGGCTGTTCGGGTGCCGTGCTCGGCAACCCGGCGGTGGCCGTGGCCTGGCTGGCCAACAAGGTGGCCGGGTTCGGTGTGACGCTCGAGGCCGGCCACGTCATCATGCCGGGCTCGTGCACGCGGATGATCCCGGTGGGCGTGGGCGACGCGGTCCGGGCCGATTTCGACCAGCTCGGTCACGTGGGCGTCTTGTTCTCGTAGCACGCATCGGAGGTGCCAGTGGAGAAGGTCAGCGCGGCGATCGTCGGCTCGGGGAACATCGGGACCGACCTCATGTTCAAGCTGCTCCGCAGCGACGTCATCGCCCCCCGCTACATGGTGGGCATCGATCCGGCGTCCGACGGTCTGAGGCTGGCGGCGGCGCACGGCTTGGCCACCTCGGCCGGCGGTGTCGACTGGCTGCTGGCCCAGGCGGAGCTACCGGCCGTCGTGTTCGAGGCCACGTCGGCCAAGGTGCACGCCCACAACGCCCCCCGCTACCGGGAGGCCGGCGTGCGGGCGGTCGACCTCACGCCTGCCGCGGTAGGGCCTTACGTCGTCCCCCCGGTCAACCTCCGGGCGCACCTCGACCAGCCGAACGTGAACCTGGTGACGTGCGGGGGCCAGGCGACCATCCCGATGGTGTGGGCGGTCAGCCGGGTGGTGACGGTGCGCTACGCGGAGATCGTGGCCACCGTCGCCTCGAGATCCGCGGGCCCGGGGACCCGCGGGAACATCGACGAGTTCACCACCACGACCGCCCGCGCCGTGGAGCGACTGGGCGGGGCGCAGCAGGGCAAGGCGATCATCATCCTGAATCCGGCCGAGCCGCCGCTCATCATGCGCAACACCGTCTTCTGCCAGGTGCCCGACGATGCCGACCTGGGCAAGGTCGAAGCGTCCATCGACGAGGTGGTGGCCGAGGTGCAGGGCTACGTGCCCGGCTACCGGCTGCGCCAGCGCCCGCAGTTCGACCCGGCCGACAGCCGGCGTCCGGCCCGGGTCGCCATCTTCCTCGAGGTGGAAGGGGCAGGCGACTACCTGCCGGTGTACTCGGGGAACCTGGACATCATGACCGCCGCCGCAACCAGGGTCGGCGAGGAGCTGGCCCGCCAGACCCAGGAGGTGCCGGCCTGATGCCGTACTCCGATCAGCTCGACATCCGCGTCACGGACTCCTCGTTGCGCGACGGCTCACACGCCAAGGCCCACCAGTTCACGCAGGACCAGGTCCGCTCGGTGGTATCTGGGTTGGACCGGGCTGGCGTGCCCGTGATCGAGGTCACCCACGGCGACGGCCTGGGTGGTTCCTCGTTCAACTATGGCTTCTCAGCCACCGACGAGCGGCTGCTGATGAAGGCTGCGGTCGCGGTCGCCGAACGAGCACGCATCGCCGCCTTGATGCTGCCCGGTCTGGGCGTGAAGGACGACATCAAGGCCGCCCAGGACCTCGGAGTGTCCGTGATCCGCATCGCCACGCACTGCACGGAAGCCGACATCGCGGTGCAGCACTTCGGGCTGGCCCGCCAGCTCGGGCTCGAGACCGTCGGCTTCCTGATGATGGCCCACAGCCAGCCGCCGGAACGCCTGGCCGCCGAGGCCCGGATCATGGCCGACGCCGGCTGCCAGTGCGTCTACGTGGTGGACTCCGCGGGAGCGCTCATCCTCGATCAGGTCACCGACCGGGTCGCGGCGCTCGTGGCCGAGCTCGGCGACGACGCCCAGGTGGGCTTCCACGGGCACGAGAACCTGGCCCTCGGTGTGGCCAACTCGCTCTGCGCGGTGCGGGCCGGCGCGGTCCAGATCGATGCCTGCACCCGTCGCTTCGGCGCCGGCGCCGGCAACACGCCGACCGAGGCCCTCGCCGCAGTCTGCGACAAGCTCGGCCTTCGCACCGGTATCGATGTGCTCACCCTGTTCGACGTGGCTGAAGACGTGGTCCGTCCGATCATGGATGGTGAGTGCAGGCTCGACCGCCTCGCCCTCATCATGGGCTACTCCGGCGTCTACTCGTCCTTCCTGCGCCACGCCTATCGGGCGGCCGAGCGCTACCAGGTCTCGGGCGCCGACATCCTCTTGCGCTGCGGCGAGCGCAAGCTGGTCGGCGGCCAGGAGGACCAGATCCTGGACATCGCGGTCGAGCTCGCGGCGGAGGCCGCCGCCGGGACAGCCCGGTGACCATCGGTGAAGGCCGCAACCGGCGCTTTGGTCGTTCTGGTCACCGAATCTCGCCTCAGGGCGCGGATTCGGTGACCCGAACGCTGGCGAGTGCCGCGATCGATCCGGTCTTCGGGTCGACGGGTGAGACCGGGAGGAGGGCGTGGTGACGGACGTGGGGAAGTGGGCCGATGTGCTCATGCGGGCCGAAGGAGACCGGGTGGCCATCCCACCGATCACCGACATCGAGCCGGGCCTGACCGTGGAGGACGGCTACGCCATCCAGGCCGAGGTGGTGGTGCGCAAGGTGGCCGCCGGGCAGCGGGTGATCGGGGCCAAGCTCGGGCTCACCTCGGTGGCCAAGCAGCAGCAGATGGGCCTATCCGAACCGGTCTACGGCGTGCTGCTGTCCGCAGGCGTCCACGCCGGGGAAGCGCCGCTCGTCGTCAGCGAGCTCATCCACCCCCGCGTCGAGCCTGAGATCGTCCTTCAGCTCGGTGCCGACCTCGCCGGTCCCGGGGTGACGGCGGCCGACGTGCTCGACGCCACGGTGGGCGTGGGTTGTGGGCTGGAGATCATCGACAGCCGGTTCGCGGACTTCCGGTTCACCGCCGCTGATGTCGTCGCCGACAACACGTCGGCGGCCCGGATCGTGCTCGGCCCGACGATGGTCGCGCCCGACGGGCTGGATCTGGCACTGATCGGGGTGCTCTTGGAGCAGGACGGCGAGCAGGTGGCCACAGCGGCGGGCGCGGCCGTCATGGGTCACCCGGCCGACGCGGCCGCTCTGCTGGCCAACTTCCTCGGTGCCCGGGGTTCGGGCCTCGAAGCGGGTTGGCTCGTCTACACCGGCGGGCTGACGAACGCCCTCACGCTCACGCCCGGCACCCACGTCCGGGCGTCCTTCGGCCACCTCGGCAGCGTCGGCGTGCGAGCGGTCTAGCCGGGCCGGCCGGGCGTGCGCCGGCTCCGCCCCCGCCGCGTGCTCAACCGTCCAGCTGACGAGGGTCGTCCTGATCGGAGGGCTGGACCTCCTCGCCGGTGAGAGCCTCGAGCGGGCCGGCTTGGGTTACCGCCTCCGCCCGGATGACGTGCATGACGGCGTTGATCAGCGCCAGGTGGGTGAAGGCCTGGGGGAAGTTGCCGAGGTGCCGGCCCGTATGGACGTCCAGCTCCTCGGCGTAGAGGTCGAGCGGGCTGGCGAACGACAGCAAGCGCTCGCACAGCTGCTGGGCCCGACTGAGCTCGCCTATCTCGGTCAGGGCCGAGACGAGCCAGAACGAGCAGATGAGGAACGTCCCCTCCTGGCCGGACAGGCCGTCGTCGGTCTCCTCGACCCGATAGCGCAGCACCAGCCCGTGGATGGTGAGCTCGTCGGCGATGGCGAGGACGGTGGCCCGGATGCGAGGATCGTCGGCGGGCAAGAAGCGCACGAGGGGCAGCAGCAGCAGCGACGCGTCCAGCGCGTCGGTCTCGTAGTGCTGGGTGAACACGCCGCGCTGGTCGATGCCATGCGTGCAGATGTCCTCGTGCATCTCGCGGGCCGCCGCCTCCCAGCGCTCCGCGGTGTCGAGCTCCCCGCGCCGGCGGGCGAGGCGGGCGCCCCGATCCGCCGCCACCCAGCACATGAGCTTGGACGAGGTGAAGTGCTTGGGCTCGCCGCGGACCTCCCAGATGCCCTGGTCGGGCTCGCGCCAGAGCTTCAGCGCGGTCTCCACCTGGCGCTCGAGGATGGGCCAGATGCGTTCGTCGACGTGATCCCTCGACTTGGTGTGGATGTAGACGGAGTCGAGCACGGCTCCCCAGACGTCGTGCTGCACCTGGCGGTAGGCGGCATTGCCGACGCGCACCGGCCGGGCGCCGTCGTACCCCTCGAGGTGGTCGAGCACCCGCTCGTCGAGGTCGAATTCGCCGCCGATGCCGTACACCACCTGAAGCTCGCGGTCGCGCTCGGCGACGTCGGCGATGAACGAGAAGAAGTCCTTCGCCTCCCAGTCGAAGCCGAGGGTGTAGAGGCCCCACAGCGCGAACGTGGCGTCGCGGATCCAGGTGTAGCGGTAGTCCCAGTTGCGCTCACCACCTGGCGTCTCTGGCAGCGAGGTCGTGGCCGCGGCGAGCAGCGCGCCCGTGGGGGAGAACGTCAGGCCCTTCAGGGTCAGCGCGCTGCGCTGCAGGTAGCGGCACCAGGGATGGTCGGGAAACTGGCCCCGGGCCAACCAGTGCTGCCAGTGGTGCGCCGTCCACACCAGCCGGGGCCGGGCCTCCTCGACGGAGCGCGGCGGCGGGCGCTCACTCCACGACAGGGCGCAGAAGCGCTCCTCGCCTTCTTTGACGAGCGTCCTCGCCATCGCCCGCCCACCCTCGAAGCCGAGCCGCATGTCCGTGGTGAGCGCGAGGGTGATGTCGACGCCCTCGTGGGTGGCCTGGCCCTGGTGGTACCCGGGCCCGGTGTACGTCCACGTCGCCGGCAGCCGGCCGTAGTCGAACATGGGCTCGCAGTCGAGCTCCAGCTGCACCTCGCCGTTGACGCACCGGACCATGCGCAGCAACACATGATCGGCGTCGTAGTCGGTCGGCGCCCGCCGATGGGTGCGAGACCGCTCGGTCTCGTGGCGCCACGGGCCGATCAAGAGGACGTCCCGCACGATGATCCAACCACCGGGGGCGCCCCAGCTGGTCTCGAGCACCATCGTCCCCGGCAGGTAGCGCCGGGCCGCCGGCACCTGCACCCCGGCCGGCCCGAGGCGGCACCCCCCGGCGTCACGGTCGAGGATCGACCCGAACACGCTCGGGGAGTCCATGCGGGGCAGGCACAGCCACTCGATGTTGCCGCTGGGGGCCACGAGTGCGTTCGCCTCGCAGTCGGAGAGGAAGGCGTACTCGCCGATGGGCGGGAACGGCGAGCGTCGGACGGCTGCGGTCACCGCGTCGGGGCCGGTCATGCCGTCAATGTCGCAGCCGAGGCCGGGCCCCGCAACGCGCCGCCGCCCCGTTTCCGGCACCGGACGTCTGTGCGTTCTCCGCACAGGTGTCCGCTTCGTGCCGCGGGCCCGCGAGCCCGTGGTTACACTCCGAACCGGAGGTGCGGTGCCCCGATGCTGATCCACGTCAACTGCCTTGGGCGGGCGGGGTCAGCGGACGTCGGCTCCGTCCTGACCGCCGTCTCCGGGGTGCTCGAGGGAAGTGCGATCCCGCCCGAGCGGCTGATCATCAACCTCGACTGGGTGCAGTACAAGCGCAACTTCCGCGAGCCGATCGTCTTGCGCCGCTTCCTGCCCACGGACGGCGAAGGGCCGCAAGCCGAGATCGTGATCGACATGCGACGCGTCGGGTCGGTCGACGTCGCCGACGCGCTGCGAGCGGCGATCGCCGCGCCTCCCGAGGCAGCAGAGTCGGCGTCGGAGCCGATCGTGTCCACGCCGGAGCGGCTCTACCTCGAGGACTACCGCCGCCCCGCGGAGAGCGTGATCTGGGGGTTCAACCGGAGCTACTGGGCGCATCTGTCGTCATGGGAGGCCACCTTCAAGAAGGACTACGTCGCCGCATTGCCGGGCGGAGCGTCGGACGGGACCCACCCGGGCTTCTGGCGGGACCGGATGGATGCCTTCGTCGACGTGCTCGAGCGGATGGACCGGCGCGGCGTGCTGCCGGCCGAGATCTACGTGGTGGAGTTCGGGGTCGGCAGTGGGCAGCAGGCGCGCATGTGGCTCGACACGTTCCGGCAGGTCTGCGCCGACCGGGGCCGCGATTACTACGGACGCCTCCTCTACCTCATGACGGACTTCTCGCGGGACGTGTTGCAGACGGCACGGCGCGCCGTCGAGGAGCACAGCGACCGGGTGAGCAGCATCAACATCGATGCCGCTGATCCGCTCGAGGCCTTGGCCTTCCTGCGCTACAAGGTGCTGTTCATCCACTCCTGCAACCTCTACGACAACCTCCCGTCGGACGCCGTGGTGCGGGTGGCCGGCCGGGCCTACTGCTCGGTCGTGCGGGCGTACGTCGCTGCCGGTCGGGCGAACGCCATCTGTGAGGAGCACGGTGTCCCCCAGGACGACTTCGCGCTCACCGTCCAGCGGGTGCTCCGGTTCGGCCCCGACGCGCTCGGCGACGAGAAGACCGGGGTCATGTTCTGGTCGGACGTCTGGGACGCGGTGCGGCTGGACGAGCGGTTCGAGGAGATCGAGGACCCGGCCAGCATGCGGCTGGCGCCGATCGTCGACCTGCGCCTGGCTGACGTGCTCGGCGACCTGCCCGACTCCACCCGCGTCCAGCTCTCGTCCACGGCTTTGGAGAGCTTCGTGAACGCCCTGGCCCTGCTCCACCCCGAAGGCACCTTTCAGGTGCAGGACATCTTCGTGCGCGACCACGCGGAGTACGGCGCCTTCCGCGGTCCGGGGAAGATGGATGGCTCCATCGTCAACTGGGTCAACGGTGCGCTCTTTCGCGTCATCGCCGAACGTCTCGGCTTCCACGTCCTGCTCGAGCCGTTCTCGTACCGCGAAGGCTCGAACACCGTTGTCCTCTCCACCCGACCCAAGGACTGATGTGACCGAACGCCTCCTTCCCACCACCGCGGTTGGGAGCTTCTCCGTCCCTGGTTGGTTGGACCGGCTGCGCGCCGAGCACTTCGACCAGCGTCTCAGTGGGACGGTGCTGGACGAGATCCACTCGGCGGCCATCAAGTCGGCGGTGAAGGACCAGGAGCTGGCTGGGCTCGACGTGCTGACCGACGGTGAGCTCCGGCGCGGCAACCTGGTCGACCACTTCGCCAGTCGCCTGGCCGGTGTCGAGATCGACCGCCGCGGTCAATCGGACTACTACGACTTCGCCCCGTCGGTCGTTCGCCAGCCCCTGACCGACTCGCCGCTCGGGCTGGTCGAGGAGTTCGCGTTCACCCGAGGGATCACCGATCGGGAGGTGAAGTTCACCGTCACCGGACCACACACCCTCGTGAAGCGAATCCGGGACGAGTGGTACCACGACGAGCGGACGTTCGCGCTGGCCCTGGCCGAGGTGTTCAACGCCGAGCTCAAGCGGCTGGTCGCCGCCGGCGCGACCTACATCCAGATCGACGAACCGGGCTTCGCCGCCTTCCCCGAGGACCTGGTGTGGGGGATCGAGGCGATCAACGCCATGGTCGATGGGGTGGACGCCGGCATCGGTCTGCACGTCTGCTTCGGGAACCGGTACGGACGACCGTCGTGGGAGGGGTCCTACCGCTTCCTGTTCCCGGCCATCCTCGATGCCCGCATCACCGTGTTGCTGCTCGAGTTCGCCCGGAAGGGCACCGACGACCTCAGCCTGCTGAAGGAGTTCGGCAACGAGTTCGTCCTCGGGATGGGGGTCATCGACGTCAAGGACCACCGGGTGGAGACCCCCGAGATGGTCGCGGGACTGGCGCGCCGGGGGCTGGACGTGGTTTCACCGGAACGACTGTCCCTGAACCCGGACTGTGGCCTGCGCCACCTCCCGAGCGATGTCGCCACCCGCAAGCTTCGCTCCCTCGCCGCGGGGGCGGCCATCGTGCGCGGTGAGATCGAAGGCGAGACCCCGGACCCCGACCAGACCGACCGGACGCCCGGACTGGCGTGACGTCGACGAGGCAGGGTGCGCTGACGTGACGAGTGCGACTCGACGTACCACGCCGCGACGGCGGCTAATCCGGGCTGCTCGCGATGCCCACGTCGTCGAACGTGGCCATCTCGTGCAGCAGGCGTGCTGCGGCATCGAGCACGGGCAGAGCCAGGCAGGCACCCGTGCCCTCGCCGAGCCGCAGCCCGAGATCGAGGACCGGCTCCAGATCGAGGTGGTCGAGCGCGGCGGCTGCGCCCGGCTCGGACGAGCGGTGACCGGCCACGCAACACGGCAACACGTCCGGGACCATCGCCACCGCGACGAGGAGGGCGGCGTTCGCGATCACGCCGTCCACCACCACCGGCACCCGCGCCGCCGAGCCGCCGACGATGAACCCGGCCAGCGCCGCGATCTCCAGCCCGCCGACCGCGGCCAGGGCGCCGAGCGGGCCTTCGGCGATGGCATCGGCGTGGCGGGCCAGTGCTCGGGCCACGACGTCGGTCTTGACCGCGAGCGTGGCGTCGTCGATGCCGGTGCCGCGCCCAGTGACATCGGAGGCCGGCCGACCGGTCAGCGCCGCGATCACGGCCGCGGCTGCCGTGGTGTTTCCGATGCCCATCTCCCCGGTGATCAACGCCCGCGCCCCGTCCGCCACCAGCTCTGCCGCCACATCGGCCCCCACATCGAGTGCAGCGCGCGCCTGCTCCCTCGTCATGGCCGGATCGACTGCCAGGTTGGCCGTTCCCGCCGCGATCTTGCGCTGGCGCAGGGCGGGATGCTCGTCGAGGTCGCCGGCCACGCCGACGTCCACCACCGTGACCGAAGCGCCGGCCTGCCGGGCGAGGACGTTGATCGCGGCGCCGCCGGCGCAGAAGTTCGCCACCATCTGCCGGGTGACCTCTTGCGGCCAGGGCGTTACGCCCTCGGCCACCACGCCGTGGTCGGCCGCGAAGACCGCGACCGCCGCCGGCACCAGGCGCGGCGGGGGCGTGGTCCCGGCGATGCCGGCCAACTGGATGCCGAGCTGCTCCAGCCGTCCAAGGGCGCCGCGCGGCTTGGTCAGGCGATCGAGCAGATCCGCGGTCGCGGCCATGGCGTCGCGATCTGGACCTCGTACGAGCGACGCGGCCTCTTCGAACGGGCGCTGCGACTCGGTGGCGGGGTTGGGGGTCATCTCGGTCCTCCGGTGTCGATCCTGCCATCGTCGGGGCCGGCGGCGCCGAGCACGAGCGGGCCGGGCGGGCGCACACGAGAGGTCCGGGTCGCACCGTGAGCCAGGGTTCTACGGCGCCGTCGAGCGGGGATCCCCTTCACGACCGGTTGGTCCAGCTGAGCGAGACGTTCAGCATCGAGGTGACGCCGAGGGAGATCGACCGACTCCCGCCGCTTCCGACCGTGCTGTCCCCCGGGACGTCGGTGTACATCACCTACCTTGCCAACGCCGGCTTCGACGGCACGGTGGCGACGGCTCGACGCGTCGCAGGCGATGGGATGAGGCCGGTGCCGCACCTCGTCGCCCGCGCCCTGCGGGACGAGGCCGAGCTCGACGCCCTCCTCGATCGGCTGGTGGGCGAAGCGGGCGTGTCCAGCGTCTTGGTCATCGCCGGATCCACCTCTCCGGCGGGCGCGTTCACCAGCACCATCGACGTGTTGCGCTCCGGGATCTTGCCGCGCCATGGGATCCGGTCGGTCGGCGTCGCTGGTCATCCCGAGGGCAGCCCCGACATCACGGCCGACGAGCTGGCCCAGGCCGTCGCCGACAAGAACGCCTTCGCGGCCGAGAGCGGTCTGCAGCTCGAGATGGTCACCCAGTTCTGCTTTGCGCCGGAGCCGTTGGTGGCATGGGAGCAGGCGATCCGCGAGGCCGGGAACCAGCTGCCGATCCGCGTCGGGCTTCCCGGGGCGGCTTCGGCGGGGACGCTGGTGAGGTTCGGCTTGCGCTGCGGCGTCGGCCCGTCGCTCACGATCATGCGCAAGCGGGCGGGGAGCGTGCTCAAGCTGGCGTCGGGCCGCCCCCAGTATCCCGAGGCCACGGCAGTGGGAGTGGCCCGGGCGGGCGTGGAGGATTCCGGCGCACGGTTCAACGCCTTCCACTACTTCCCCTTCGGAGCGTTCGCCACCACCGCGGCTTGGGCCGAGAGCCTGCGCCAAGGCCGGTTCGCCCTCGCGCCCAAGGATCGGATCGTCGTCACCGAGTGAGCAAGGAGCATGCGATGTCGTTCCCGTCTTCCCTGGAGATCGCGCAGGCCGCCACCCTGAAGCCGCTGGCCGACGTGGCCAGTGAGATGGGGATCGGTGCCCACTTGCTCGAGCCCTACGGCGACTCGGTCGCGAAGATCCGACTCGACGCCATCGACGAGCTGGCGGACCACCCTCGGGCCCGCTACGTCGTGGTGTCCGCCATCACGCCCACGCCCCTCGGCGAGGGCAAGACCACCACGACCGTCGGCTTGGGCCAGGCCTTCCGCCACATCGGCAAGAAGGCGACGGTGGCGGTGCGGCAGCCGTCGATGGGACCGACGTTCGGGATCAAAGGCGGGGCGGCGGGTGGCGGCTACAGCCAGGTGATCCCGATGGAGCTGCTGAACCTGCACCTGACCGGCGACTTCCACGCCGTCACGGCGGCTCACAACCTCCTGTCCGCCATGCTCGACAACCACCTGCACCAGGGCAACGAGCGCCAGCTGGACCTGCACAACGTCACGTGGCGCCGGGTGCTGGACGTGAACGACCGGGCCCTGCGCAACGTGGTCATCGGCCTCGGCACCAAGGAGGATGGGGTGACCCGCCAGACCGGGTTCGACATCACCGCCGCCTCGGAGGTGATGGCCATCCTTGCCCTCGCCCGCTCCCTCCCGGATCTGCGGGCCCGCCTGGCCCGCATCGTCGTCGGGTACACGAAGGGCGGCGAGCCGGTGACGGCCGAGGACCTCCAGGGTGCGGGCGCGATGGCGGCCATCCTGCGCGACGCGGTGAAGCCGAACCTGCTCCAGACCCTCGAGCACACACCGGTGCTGGTCCATGCCGGACCGTTCGGCAACATCGCCCATGGGAACTCCTCCATCCTCGCCGACCTGATCGGGATCCATACCGGAGACTTCCTCCTCACCGAGGCTGGCTTCGGTGCCGACATGGGCGCGGAGCGGTTCTTCAACATCAAGTGCCGCGCCTCCGGTCTGACCCCGGACGCGGCGGTGGTCGTGGCGACGGTGCGGGCCCTGAAGGCCCACTCGGGGAAGCACCGGGTGGTGGCTGGCCGGCCGTTGCCCGAGGGGCTGTTGGTCGAGAACCCGGACGAGGTCCACGTCGGCGGGACCAACCTGCGCAAGCAGATCGAGAACATCCAACTTCACGGGGTGACGCCCGTGGTGGCGATCAACGCCTTCCCGACCGACCATCCTTCGGAATGGCGGGCGGTGGAGGAGATCGCGTCCGAGCTCGGGGTGCGGGCCGCGGTCTGCCAGCACTTCGCACAGGGCGGGGCGGGGGCGACGGACCTGGCCGAGGCGGTGGCCGAGGCGGCGGAGGAGCCGGGCCAGTTCCACCTGCTGTACCCCGACGAGGCGTCGCTTCGGGCCAAGATCGAGGCGGTCGCGGCCAAGGTCTATGGCGCGGCCCGGGTGGACTACAGCGTCGAGGCGGCCCGCCAGCTCGACAATTACGAGCGCAACGGCTTCGGCCACCTTCCGGTGTGCATCGCCAAGACTCACCTGTCGATCTCGTCCGACCCGAGTCTCAAGGGCGCCCCCACGGGTTGGACGCTGCCGGTCCGGGAGGTTCGGGCGTCGGTGGGGGCCGGCTTCATCTACCCGATCTGCGGCGAGATGCGCACCATGCCCGGATTGGGTACGAAGCCGGCCGCGTTCTCGATCGGCATCGACGACGAGGGCAACATCGTCGGCCTGTCCTAACGTACTCGGGCGGCGGCGGCCGACGGTGCGTAGAGTCGGTGGCAGCCGCGGGAGCGGGTTGGAGGCTCGGGGGTTTCCATGAAGGCGATCTTCTTCCACCTCATGCCGTACCGGGACCTGCCGGACGACTTCGAGGAGCGGTACGAGAGCGTGTGGGTCACACCGCCCAACCGGGACCTCTGCAACCCGGCGAAGGTGGCGCAGTACTACAAGTGGAACCTCGACGAGCTCGAGCTGGCCGACCGGCTCGGCTTCGACGGCATCGGGGTCAACGAGCACCACCAGAACGCCTACGGGTTCATGGCCTCGCCGAACCTGATGGCCGCCGCCCTGGCCCGTCGCACCCCGAACAACAGCGCCATCCTCGTGCTCGGCAACACGCTCGCCCTCTACCAGCCCGGCCTGCGGGTGGCGGAGGAGTTCGCCATGCTCGACTGCCTGAGCGACGGCCGGCTCGTCGCCGGCTTCCCGGTCGGCACGTCGATGGACGTGAACCGCTGCTACGGCATCACGCCCACGGAGACCCGGCCCCGCTTCTACGAAGCCCACGACCTGATCATGAGGGCCTGGACCGAGCCGGGTCCGTTCATCTTCAACGGCCGCTTCAACAAGCTGCGCTACGTAAACCCGTGGCCGTTGCCGCTGCAGCAACCGCACCCTCCGGTGTGGCTGGCCGGAGGTGGATCGGTCGAGACCTATGAGATGGCGTGCACGCACAACTACACGTACAGCTTCCTCAGCTTCTTCGGGTACCAGTACGCCAAGCGGGTCATGGACACGTTCTGGGAGACGGCCGATCGCATGGGGGTCGACCAGAACCCCTACCGAGCCGGCTTCGCCCAGCAGATCTGCGTGTCCGAGACCGACGCCCAGGCCGAGAAGGACTACCTCGAGCACGTCACCTACTTCTTCAAGAAGTGCCTGCACATCCCGCCCTACTTCTTCGAGACGCCCGGCTACCGGACTCGCCGGAGCACCGAGTTCGCGCTGAAGACGAACCAGCCCGGCGAGATCGTGGCCGCGCTCACCGAGGACAAGGACTGGAAGTCCTTGGTCGACAAGGGCTTCGTGATCGCCGGCAGCCCCGAGACGGTGGCCGATCGCTTGATCGAGGCGTGCAAGGGGTTGCGGGTCGGCAACCTGGAGGCGCTCATGCAGATCGGGTCCATGCCCCACGGCCTCACCGAGCAGAACCTCACGCTGTTCGCCGAGGGAGTGCTCCCGAGGCTGAAGAAGCTGTGGGCCGACGAGGGGTGGGAGCACAAGTGGTGGCCGAAGGGCGCTCGCCAGGACGCGCCGGTCGCGCCCGTCGCCCCGGCAACGGCGTAGGGCACGGTCATGGCGACGCCTGACGAAGAGATCGTCGAAGTCCGCGACGGCAAGCTGAAGATCCGGGTGCTCTCCGCGGGCGAGGGCGATCCCATCCTTTACCTCCATGGCGCCGGTGGCCTGTACTGGGACCCGCTGATGGACGCGCTCAGCGCCGCCCACCGCGTCTTTGCCCCTGAGCACCCAGGCGCGGGCGTGTCCCAGGGACTCGAGCACGTCGAGGATCTGTGGGATCTCGTCCTGTACTACAACGAGCTGCTCGACCTGTTCGGCGTAGGCAGAGCGACGCTCGTCGGGCACTCGTTCGGGGGCATGGTGGCGACTGAGATCGCGGCCACCAACCCCGAGCGAGTCGAGAAGCTGGTGCTCCTGGCGCCGGTCGGTCTGTGGCGCGACGACCACCCGATCCCGGACTTCTCCGGCGTGCCCATGAGCGCCTTGCCCGGTCTGCTGCTCGCCGATCCCGACGGCCCCTTGGCCGCCATGCTGCCGGCACCGGACCCGAGCGATCCCGAGGCGATGTTGCAGGGGTACCTGACGGTGGCGTCGATCCTGCAGTTCATCTGGCCGCTGCCGGACAAGGGCCTCCACAAGCGGATCTACCGGGTCAAGGCGCCCACGCTGCTCGTCTGGGGGACCCAGGACCGCTTGGTCGACCCGGCCTACGGCGAGACGTTCGCCGCCGCCATCACCGGCGCCCGGCTCGAGCTCATCGAGGGCGCCGGCCACCTCCCACAGCTCGAGCAAGCCGCAGCCACCGCGGCGGTGGTCGTGGGCTTCGTCGGCTGACGGTCGGCGCGGGCCGCAGGACTGGCCGAGGGCTACCGCACGTGCGCCGCCGGCCGGGCCCGCATGCTCCGACCTGCCGCCCGCACCCGCCCGGTCGCCCCGCGGTGCGGCGCTACGGCGAGCTCGCCACCTTGCGCACGATGTCGCCGGTCCGAACCGAGCCGGCGACCACGACCTTGGCGTTGAGGCCACGCAGACGCAGCTCGCGGCCTTCCTCCGAGTTCACGAAGCGCAGGGCATCCTGGCCGAAGCGGGCCGCGAACTTGGCGCAACCCCGGTGTGATTGCGCGGTCACCTCGATGACCGCGGTGCCGAGGGCGAGGCGGGTACCGGGCGGCAGGTTGGCGACGCTCAGATCGAGGTCGAGGTACAGCTGGTCGCCGGCTAGCGCCCACCGATCCTCGGTCCGCGCCACGAGTGCGGCCACCCGGGCGTTCATCACGTTCAGCTGCATGTCGGGATGCGGTGATCGATCGGGCGTGCGCGTGCTCGGTCGCACCTTCCACGTGTCACCCACCAGGCCGTCCTGCCGGTCGAGAACGCCCTCGGTCACCACCTCCCGCTCGTCCACCGCCGGGCGGCGGACGATGAGCTCCACTCGACCGCCGTCGGCGGGAGACGAACGGATCGGGCCGAGTCCGGCTTCGAGAGCGGTGGCAGTGAGGTGCTCGGTGAGGGGCTCGACGAGATGCTCCATGTGCGGCAGCATGGCCGATCTAGGCCTACCGCGGCGGCCGTATTTCGGTGCCGTACCCGCCCACGGGGAGGTATCCGTCTGCATCGGGGACGCTCACGACGAAGACCGCGCCCTGACCGCGTTGACGCCCATGAGGCCGGCCGGTCGAAATCTCCGCCGCCAACCCGCAGGCGCGTCGGTAGCGTCCGGGCATGGCTGGCATCGCACGCTTCACCGTCGTCGCCCTCGACTGTCCAGATCCGCAGGCCTTGGCCGCGTTCTACGGTGCGATCACGGGTTGGGAGCTCGGTCAAGACGGCGGCGACTGGGTGGAGCTGCGCAGCGACACCGGCGCCACCCTCGGCTTTCAGTTGGCCGAGGACTATCAGCCGCCCGTCTGGCCCAGCGCCGATCGGCCGCAGCAGGCCCACCTCGACTTCGATGTGGCCGACCTCGACCTGGGCGAGCAACAGGTCCTGGCTCTCGGCGCCCGAAAGGCAGAGGTGCAGCCGGGGACCAGCTTCCGGGTCTTCCTGGACCCGGCCGGGCACCCGTTCTGCCTCGTGCTGGCCACCTGAGGCCGCCCGAGGGGCTGTCAGCCGGCGTCAAGTTGGCGTCGGCGGGAACGGGATCGCCCGTCGCTCGGTCTCACTCGCGCTTTCTGTTCCGCGCTGCTGACGGCTGACGGCTCGATCCGCGGAACGAAACCAGGGGGACGCGTTCTTGGTGGGAGCACCTCACGCGCCAGGCGGCGGGCCGTACCATCGGCCGGTGGCCGCAAACGACCGGACTGCCCTCGCGGCCGAGGTTCGAGCCTGGCTCGAGCGCCACTGGGACCCCGAGCGCTCCCTGCGCGAGTGGCGGGCCCACCTGGTCGACGCCCGGTTGGCCTGCCCGTCCTGGCCGGAGGCCTGGTTCGGCCGCAGCCTCCCCGCGGCTGCCGACGCCGTGGTGGCGGCGGAGCTCGACCAGATCGGTGCGCCCGGCACCCCCATCGGCGCGTCGATGGGTCTTGTCGCGCCGACCTTGTTGACGCACGGCTCGGACGAGCTGAAGCGGCGGCTCCTGCGGCCCATACTCACCGGCGAGCACACGTGGTGCCAGCTGTTCAGCGAGCCCGGGAGCGGGTCGGACCTGGCCGGGCTCACCACCCACGCTGTGCGCGACGGCGACGAGTTCGTCGTCAACGGCCAGAAGGTCTGGAGCACGAGCGCCCACCATGCCCGCTTCGGGATGTTGCTGGCCCGCACCGACTGGGACCTGCCCAAGCACCGGGGGATCACCTTCTTCGCCTTCCCAATGGACCAGCCCGGCGTCGAGGTTCGGCCCCTGCGCCAGATGAACGGCCACGCCTCCTTCAACGAGGTCTTCCTCACCGATGCTCGGGTTCCCGCCGCCAACATCGTGGGCGAGCTGGGAGGCGGTTGGCGGGTGGCGCTCACCACCCTGACCCACGAGCGCGGGCTGGCGACGCATCGGCCCCGGGCTCAGCGAGCGGTCAGCGGCCGCACGGCCCGTGAGGCGGAGCAGGAGGCGGCGGAGTACCAGCAGACCTACCGGTGGTATCCGCAGCGGGCGGGCCGCCCGGATCTCGTGGCCGAGCACGTCCACCGGTCCGAGCGCGGCACAGATCCCCTGGTGCGCGACGCGGCGGCCGAGCTGTGGGCGATGGAGTGGGCGGCGCGATGGACCGCCGAGCGGGCGCGAGCGGCGCACGCCCTCGGACGACCTCCCGGGCCGGAGGGCTCCCTCGGGAAGCTGAGCTCGAGCGCCATCGCGCGCAAGGCCGCGGCCACCCACGCCCTCATCGGTGGGGCCAGCGGCCTGTGCTCGGGTCCGCAGTCGGTCTTCGACGGCCTCCTCGCGGAGGTGCAGGTCTCGGTGCCGGCCGTCTCGATCGCGGGCGGCACCGACGAAATCCAGCGCAACATCCTGGCCGAGCGCATCCTCGGCCTGCCGAAGGATGTCCAGGTCGACCGCGACCTCCCCTTCCGCGACGTCCTCCACAGCTGATCGGCGGCGACGCCGGGGCGGCGCGCCCGGGCCGCGCGGACCATCGGAGGGTCACCAGCTCACCTCGTCGCAGCCGACGTGGTCGTCGGGCTCGACCTGCAAGGTGGCGTGGGCCAAGCGGTAGCGGGTGGACAGGAGGTGGCGGGCCTGGTCGAGCACGCCATGGCTGTCCGTCCCACTCCCGACCATGAGGTGGGCGCTGGCGACGTCCATCTCGCTGGTGAGGGTCCAGACATGCAGGTCGTGCACGTCGACCACGCCCGGGATGGTGGCCAGGTCGTGGCGGACCGCCTCCACGTCGATGCCGGCCGGCGCCGCTTGGACCAGAACCCGCACGGCCTGGCGCCCCAGTCGCACGGCGCGGGGCAGGATGAACACGCCGATCGCGGCGCCGATGATCGGGTCCACCCACCCCCACCCGGTGATGCCCATCACGATGGCGCCGACGATCACGCCGACGGAACCGAGCGTGTCCGACAGCACTTCCAGGTAGGCGCCCTGGACGTTGAGGCTCTCCGGCGCGCCGGCGCGCAAGAGCAGGAATGCCACCAGGTTGACGGCCAGGCCGAGGACGCCGACGATCAGCACCGCGGCGGCGTCGATGTGGGGCGGATCGCCGAGTCGCAGGCCCGCCTCGATCAGGACGTAGACGCCGACGGCTACCAAGAGGGCCGCGTTGGCCAGTGCGGCGAGGATCTCGAGCCGGTACCAGCCGAACGTCCGCTGCGGATCTGAGCTGCCCCTCGACGCGGCGTGGATGGCGGCGAGGGCCATGCCCAGCCCCAGCGCATCGGTGGCCATGTGCCCGGCGTCGGAGAGCAAGGCCAGGGAGCCGGTGACCACGGCCGCCACCACTTGCACGACGAGGAAGGCGACGATGAGGGCCAAGGCCGCGCCCAGCGCACGCCGATGTCGATGGCCCGCTCGGGCGGGGCTGGCGTGGATGTGGGCGTGATGGCCCTGGTGGCCGTCGTCGGGCTCGCTCACGGCTCCACCCTAGGGTTTCGGACTCCCGGCCCGACCGTCGTGGAGCAGACTGGTGGCGTGGCCCGCTGGGAGGAGTTCGAGGCCGCGGCGCCCGACCTGGCCGCGGGCGGACGGCGGCTGCTGTACCAGTTCGGGCTGGGTCTCGGCTTCCTCGCCACCATCCGCAAGGACGGGGGGCCGCGGCTGCACCCCTTCTGCCCCATCCTGGCGGAGGGCGGGCTGTGGGGCTTCATCGGGCCGTCGCCGAAGTGCGCGGATCTGCGGCGGGATCGGCGCTTCGCGGTGCACTCGTTCCCGGCGCCAGAGCTCGACGACGAGTTCTACGTCCAGGGCCAACCCCTGGAGGTGGACGATCCGGCTGTGATCGCCGCCGTCCGTGCCGCCTACACCGCGCCGATCCAAGACGACGACGAGGTGCTGTTCGAGCTCCGGCCCGAGCGGGCACTGCTGGCCGTCTACACAGAGCGGCCGTCTTGGCCGCCGACGTACAGTCGCTGGGCCGAGGGAGGGTGATCGGCGCGGTGCGGCTCCCGCCCGGCCGGCCCCTCGACGGCGAGCGCCGCCCTGCGCGAGCCTGCTCCCATGCCCGACGACGCCGAGCTCAAGGACCTCAACCCGCACGACCTGATGGATCAGGAGGCCGCCCGCCTCGACGCCTACTTCAGCTCCCTCGACGAGGCCGGCTGGCAGGCCGCCTCGGCCTGCGACGGGTGGTCCGTCCACGACGTGCTGTCGCATCTGGCCGGCAGCGAGGCCTACAACCATGCCTGCCTCGATGACCGCATCGGGCCGCTGTTCGAGGAGTACGGCGCGCGCGGCGTCACCGACGTCGAGTCGTTCAACGCCATCGGCGTCGCCGATCGGGCCGACAAGAGCCACGCCGAAGTCCTCGACGAGTGGCGGGTCGCATGCGGCCGCACCCGGCGCGACCTGCGGGCCCGCAGTGGCGGCGACGTCTCGACCATGGTCGGGGCCTACCCGGCCGACTGGCAGGCCTGGCACCTGGCCAGCGAGCTGGCGACCCACGCCGACGACGTCGCGGTGACGGTCAGCGCCGCGGAGGCGCCCGCCCGCACGGACTGGCGGGCGCGGTTCTCGCGCTTCGCTCTCGCCGAGATGAAGCCGGACCTGCCGATGAGCCACGATTCAGGCGCCACCACCGTCACCGTCGGCGAACAGGACCTCACGCTCGACGATGCCACCCTGGTGGCCGCCGTCGCCGCTCGTCTCGCTCCCGGCGTCCTCGACGACGACGCCAGCGCCGCCCTCTCCGCCGTGGGCTGAGCGCCGGCCTCAATCGTCCTTGCGGGCTCGGCTGGGCGCCACCCGCGGCGGTTCGTCGGGCATCTTCGGGTACACCGGCGGCCACGGCGCGTCGTGCAGTCCGGCGGCCCGGTCGCGCTCGTGGAGCTCGAGCAGCGGCTCCAGCGATTGGAGCGGCTCGGTGATGGTGGCCCACGGATCACCGCCCGCCGCCACCCGGTCGGGCACGGCGGCCATGGTGAGCCGGTTGGGGTCGAGCGTGTCCAGCTCCTCCCACGCGAACGGCGTGGACGCCTGGGCGCCGGGTCGGGCCCGCACCGACCACGCTCCGAAGACCGTCTTGTGAGGGGCGTTCTGGTTGAAGTCGATGAAGACCCGCCGCCCGCGCTCCTCCTTCCACCACGCCGCGGTGATCAGGTCCGGTCGACGCCGCTCGAGCTCCCGCGCCGTCGCCACGGCCGCCGAGCGCACCTGGTACGAGTCCCAACGTGGTTGCAAACGCACATAGACGTGGATCCCGTGCTTGCCAGTGGTCTTGGGGTAGCCCCGCAGCCCCAGCTCGGACAGAAAGGCCTTGACCTCCCGAGCCGCCTCGCGGACGTCGTCGAACATGATCCCCGGCGTCGGGTCCAGGTCGAGCCGGAACTCGTCCGCGTGCTCTGGGTCGTCGGCAGCGCGAGGGCCAGACGTGGAAGCCGAGGCAGCCGAGGTTGACGGCCCAGGCCACGTGGGCCAAATCCTCGATCACAAGGGCGCGCGACGTGGTCCCGTTGGGCGTGCTGACCACCGTGGTCGACAGCCAGTCAGGAGCGTTGTCGGGCACCCGCTTCTGGAAGAACGACTTGCCGGTGGCGCCGTCCGGGTAGCGCTCCATCAAGACCGGCCGGCCGCCCATGGCCCGCAGGACCGGCTCGGAGATGGCGAGGTAGTAGCGGATCAGGTCGAGCTTGGTCTCGCCGCGCTCCGGGAACAGCACCTTGCTCGGCCGCGAGATGGACAGCGTCCGGCCATCGATCTCGAGGTCGGTCTGATCGCGCTCGGCCACATCCGCCACGGTAGGCGGCGATCGGCCTCGGGGTTCACCGCAGGAGCGGCACGACCTCCCGGGCGAAGCGCTCGACCTGCGGATCAGCCGGCTCGGTGGGAGCGTCGATCACGACTCGCTCGACGCCTGCCTCGTGCAGCGCCGCGATGGCTCGGGCGCAGTCCGGTGGTGTCCCGACGACCGCGATCTCGTCCAGCACGTCGTCAGGGATGTGGTCGACCAGCTCGGCCGCGGTGAGCCCGAGCGGCGCCAGCTGGGCATCGAGCCCCGACGTCGGCTGCAGCGTCCGGCGCAGGGCGTCGCGAGCCTCGCTGGCGTCGTCGGCGACGTTGAACCAGACGTACGTGCTCAGCGTGACAGTCGGGTTGGCGACCCGCTCGCGGGCCCAGCGGATGTAGGCCGGGCCGGAGTGCTCCGGGAGCAGCACGCCGTCCGCCACCTGTCCGGCGGCGGCGAGCGATCGGGGCCCGGTCACGCCGAGGAGGACCGGTGGCGGCTGGTCGGGCGGGAAGACCAGGCGGACATGCTCGAGATGGACGTGGCGACCGTCCATCGTCACCTCCTCGCCGTGCAGCAGCCGGCGGACGGCGTCAGCGGTCTCGCCCAGCGCCGCGACCGGCGAGGACGCCTTGGCTCCGATCTGCGCCATCCAGGCCTGGACGCCGTGGCCCAGCCCGGCGACGAAGCGACCGGGGTGGAGCTGGGCCAGCGCGGCCATCTCCATGGCGGTGACCGCGGGGTTGCGGACGACTGCTGGCGCCACGCCGAGGCCGACCGCGACGTGATCCGTCACCGCCAGTGCAGTGGCCGCCGACGCGATGCCGCCGGCCCAGAAGCAGTCCTCTACCACCCAGAGCTCGTCCAGGCCGAGGTCCTCCACCAGGCGGGCGTAGGGCACGAGTCGCGCCGGTGGCCACGCGCAGCGGAACATGGCTCCGAGGCGGAGCGGGTTCGGTGAGGCCATGCGGCATTCTGGCGGCTGATCGGCGTGGCCGCGGCGACCACCTCGGTAGCCTCGGGCTGGTGGACGACGACGCCGTCTCGCACGCTGCTGCCGATTCCGCCCCGGACACGGTCACCGAGGCCATGGTCCTGCTCGCGGCCGAGGGCTACACAGCCGATGTCGTGCTGGGAGCGTCCACCTTCACCTGCGCCGGCTGCTCCCACGCCCTGCCCGTCGTCGACGCCAGCGTCGACCGGGTCTTTCGGTTCGAAGGCGAGAGCGATCCCGGCGACGAGATGATCGTGATCGGGCTGTCGTGCCCGTCGTGCGGGCAGCGGGGCATCCTCGTCTCGGCCTTCGGTCCGGACGCCGATCAGGAGCACGCGGAGGCGCTGCGGACGCTCGCTGGTCGGCGGACCGACTGATCGTCGGAAGGCGACTCTTCACCAGCGCTTACATTGCGGTCCGTGGCAGCCGAGACGGTCGAGATCGCGGAACACGGCATCCGCGCCGACGAGGTCGTGGCCGTGGCCCGGCGGGGCGCCAACGTGGCGCTGTCCGGGTCGGCCCGGGAGGCGATGGCAGCCAGCGCAGCCCTGATCGACCAGCTCCTCGTCGCCGACGACCCGGTCTACGGCGTCACCACCGGCTTCGGCTCGCTGGCCACGACCGTCATCCCGCGTGCGCGCACGGCGGAGCTGCAAGCGGCCTTGGTGCGCTCACACGCCGCCGGCATGGGGCCACCGGTCGAGATCGAGGTGGTGCGGGCCATGTCCGTGCTCCGCTTGCGTAGCGTCGCCATGGGGCGGTCCGGGCTCCGGCCGGAGGTGGCCGATGCGATGGCCGCACTGCTGAACGCCCGCCTGACGCCCGTCGTGCCCGAGCACGGCTCGCTCGGAGCGAGTGGTGACCTCGCTCCGCTGGCCCATGTGGCGCTGGCGCTCATCGGCGAGGGTGAGGTCGTCGACGGCGGCGGGGCGCGCCGGCCGACGGCAGAGGCGCTGGCCTCCGCTGGTCTGGCCCCGGTCCGTCTGCGGGCCAAGGAGGGGTTGGCCCTCATCAACGGCACCGACGGGATCCTCGGTCTGCTGGTGCTGGCGCTGGCCGACCTGCGGCAGCTCCTCCAAGTCGCCGACGTGGCCGCCGCCATGTCCGTCGAGGCGCTGCTCGGCACCGACCGGGCATTCGCGGCCGACCTCCAGGCCCTCCGGCCCCAGCCCGGTCAAGCCGTCAGCGCGGCCAACCTGCGCACCCTCCTCGCCGGCTCGGCCGTCGTCGCCAGCCACCGCCACGGCGACCCCCGGGTGCAGGATGCCTACTCCTTGCGCTGCACGCCCCAGGTCCACGGCGCCGGCCGGGACACGGTCGACCATGCCGAGCGGGTGGCAGGGCACGAGCTGGTCTCGGCCATCGACAACCCGATGGTGCTGCCGGACGGCCGGGTCGAGTCGTGCGGCAACTTCCATGGCGCCCCGCTCGCCTACGCGTGCGACTTCCTCGCCATCGCCGTGGCCGACGTCGGCGCTCTCGCCGAGCGCCGCACCGACCGGCTGCTCGACCGCACTCGCTCTCAGGGCCTGCCGCCTTTCCTCGCCCCGGACGCCGGAGTGCACTCGGGGATGATGATCGCCCACTACACCCAGGCCGCCATGGTGGCCGAGAACCGCCGGCTGGCCGCGCCGGCCAGCGTGGACACCATCCCGACCAGTGCCATGCAGGAGGATCATGTGTCGATGGGCTGGGGTGCGGCTCGCAAGCTGCGGACCGCTGTCGCGAACCTGGCGCGCATCCTGGCCGTGGAAGTGGCGTGTGGCGCCCGGGCCCTCGACCTCCGGGCCCCGCTCGCGCCGGCGGCCGGCACCGGCGCGGCACGGGACGTCGTGCGGACGACAATCGGTGGTCCGGGCCCGGATCGCTGGCTGGCACCGGACCTGGCTGCGGTCGAGCGCCTGGTGCTCGACGGCCGGCTCCTCGGAGCCGTCACGGACGCGATCGGAGCTCTGGCATGAGCGCGGTCCGATGCTCGCCATGAGCTCCCTCGGAGGTTCTGGTCACCGAATCTCGCCCCTGGGCGCGGATTCGGTGACCAGAACGGGCGGGGGCGGCGGTGAGAGCGGGGGCGGCGGAGGCGGCGGTGAGAGCGGGGGCGTCGGAGGCGGCTCTGGTGAGGAAGGGAGGGTGGGGTGAGCGGACCGAGACCGGTGCGGGCAGCGAGGGGCACCACCCGGACCTGCCGGGGCTGGCCCCAAGAGGCCGCCATGCGCATGCTGATGAACAACCTGGACGCTGAGGTGGCGGAGCGACCTGACGACCTGGTGGTCTACGGCGGCACCGGCCGGGCGGCGCGCAGCTGGGACGCGTTCGATGCCATCGTCCGCACGCTCCAGGGCTTGGGCGACGACGAGACCCTGCTCGTGCAATCGGGCAAGCCGGTCGGCGTCTTCCGCACCCACGAGTGGGCACCACGGGTCCTGATCGCGAACTCCAACCTCGTGCCGGAGTGGGCCACGTGGGACGAGTTCCGCCGCCTCGAGCACCTCGGGCTCACCATGTACGGGCAGATGACGGCCGGGTCCTGGATCTACATCGGCACCCAGGGCATCCTCCAGGGCACCTACGAGTGCTTCGCCGAGATCGCCCGGCGCCGGTTCGGCGGCACGCTCGCCGGCACGATCACCCTGACCGCCGGCCTCGGCGGCATGGGAGGCGCCCAGCCCCTCGCCGTCACCATGAACGGCGGTGTGGCGCTGTGCGTCGAGGTGGACGGGCATCGCATCGAGCGCCGGCTCGAGACCCGCTATCTCGACGAAGCGGCCGACGATCTCGAGGACGCGGTCGCCCGCTGCGAGGCGGCGAAGGCGCAGCGGCGGGCGCTCAGCGTCGGACTGCGGGGCAACGCGGCCGACGTGGTGCCTGAGCTGCTCGACCGCGGCTTCGGCGCCGACATCGTCACCGACCAGACGAGCGCGCACGATCCGCTGAGCTATGTGCCCGCCGACCTGTCCGAGGAGGCCGTGGACCGGCTGCGGGCCACCGATCCCGACGAGTACGTGCGCCGAGCCCGGGACTCGATGGCCCGGCACTGCGCGGCGATGGTCGGGTTCCTCGACGCTGGCTCCGAGGTGTTCGACTACGGCAACAGCCTGCGCACCGAGGCCCGGTTGGGGGGCTTCCAGCGGGCCTTCGACTACCCCGGCTTCCTGCCGGCGTACATCCGTCCGCTGTTCTGCGAGGGCAAGGGCCCGTTCCGGTGGGTGGCGCTCTCCGGTGATCCGGCCGACATCGCCGCCACCGACCAGGCCGTCCTCGAGGAGCTTCCCGACGACGAGCACCTGGCCCGATGGATCGGCCTGGCCCGCGAGCGGGTGGCGTTCCAGGGTCTGCCGGCGCGCATCTGCTGGGTGGGCTACGGAGAACGCGACCGCTTGGGCCTGCGCTTCAACGAGATGGTCCGCCGGGGCGAGGTGGCGGCACCGATCGTGATCGGCCGCGACCACCTGGACTCGGGTTCGGTGGCGTCGCCCTACCGCGAGACCGAGGCCATGGCCGACGGCTCGGACGCCATCGCCGACTGGCCCCTTCTCAACGCTCTAGTGAACACCGCCTCGGGCGCGTCCTGGGTGAGCATCCACCACGGCGGCGGGGTCGGGATCGGACGATCCATCCACGCCGGCATGGTGTGCGTGGCCGATGGGACCGACCTGGCGGCGGAGAAGCTGGCCCGAGTGCTGGTGAGCGATCCGGGGATGGGGGTCATCCGCCACGCCGACGCCGGCTACGAGCGCGCGGTCGAGGTCGCCGACGAGCGGGGGGTGCGGCTGCCGATGCACGAGCACGGTGGCGACGACGCCGGTGCCCCGTGACGGTCCGGCCCATCGTCACCGTCGGCCATCCGGTCCTGCGCCAGCGGGCCCGCGAGGTCTCGCCCGAGGAGCTGGCGTCGGCGGAGCTGCAACAGCTGGTCGATGACCTCATCGACACCATGCACGCCGCCAACGGCGCCGGCATCGCCGCCAACCAGATCGGTGAGGTGGTGCGGATCGCCACCATCCACGTGGATCACAACCCCCGCTACCCCTACAAACCGTCCATCCCGCTCACCGTCGTGGTCAACCCGGTCATCGAGCCGCTCGACGACGAGCGGGTGGAGATCAACGAAGGCTGCCTGTCGGTGCCGGACCTTCGCGGCGACGTCCTCCGCCACGTCAACATCCGGGTCCGCTACCTGGACCGGGACGGCGTCCCCCACGACGAGGTGAAGCGGGGGCTCACGGCCGGCACGTTCCAGCACGAGCTGGACCACCTCGATGGCACGCTGTTCGTCGACCGCGTGCACGACCCCACGACGTTCACCACCTGGGAGCAGTTCGAGCGCTGGCACCGGGCCGAGTTCGTCGAGCGCATCACCGAGTTCGTGGCCCGCGTGGGCTCGTGAGCGGGTGAGGCCGGCATGAGGCTGTGGTGCGATCACGCCTGGCTCGGTGGCGAGCGGGCCGAGCCGGGCGTCGGCCTCGAGATCGAAGGCGGGCGCATCACCGCGATAGAGCCGGCGACGAGCGCGCCGCCACCCGACGCCGAGCGGCTGGAAGGCCTCACACTGCCCGGCCTGGTCAACGCCCACTCCCACGCCTTCCACCGGGCCTTGCGAGGCCGGACGCACGGCCAGCGGGGCTCGTTCTGGTCGTGGCGGGAGGAGATGTACCGGCTGGCCGCCGCCCTGAACCCGGACACCTACCTCGCCCTCGCCACGGCCACATACGCCGAGATGGCCTTGGCCGGGATCACGGCCGTCGGCGAGTTCCACTACCTCCACCACGCCCCGGGCGGCGCGGCCTACGCCGACCCCAACGCCATGAGCGATGCCGTGGCCGCCGCGGCCGTGGCCGCCGGCGTCCGCCTCACCTTCCTCGACACCTGCTACCTGCACGGGGGGTTCGGCCGCCAGCTCGACGAGGTGCAGCGGCGGTTCTCGGACGGCTCGGCCGAGGCGTGGGTCGAGCGCGTCGGGGCGTGGGGGACGGGCTCGGTGTCGGTGCGGGTGGGCGCCGCCATCCACTCCGTGCGCGCCGTCGAGCCGAACGAGATGGCGGTCGTGGCGCACTGGGCCGACGAGCGGGGGCGCGTCCTACATGCCCACGTCAGCGAGCAGCCGGAGGAGAACCAGGCTTGCCTGGAAGCTTACGGCGCCACGCCGGTCGTCCTCCTAGGGCGCGCCGGCGCGCTCAACCCCCGGTTCAGCGCCATCCACGCCACCCACGTCACCGATGACGACGTGGGCCGCCTGGGCCGATCCGGTTCCTCCGCCTGCCTGTGCCCGACGACCGAGCGCGACCTGGCGGACGGGATCGGGCCCGCCGCCGCCCTCCGCGGCGCCGGCTGCGGGCTGTGCGTGGGTTCGGACTCCCACGCCGTGATCGACCTGCTCGAGGAGGCGCGGGCGTGGAGCTGGACGAGCGCCTGGCCACGGGGGAGCGGGGCCACCACCGCGCCAGCACCCTGCTGGCCGCCGCGACTGCAGGTGGCGCGGCTGCGCTGGGTTGGCCGGAGGCGGGGTCGCTGGCCGTCGGGTCGGTGGCCGATCTTGTGGTGATCGACGTCGACAACGTGCGCCTCGCCGGTACCAGCCCTGAGCACCTGGTCGACGCTGTGGTCTTCGCGGGGACCGCGTCCGACGTGCGTGACGTCATGGTCGACGGACGCTGGATCGTGCGCGATGGGCACCACGTCGCCCTCGATGTTCCCGCCGCGTTGGCTCGCGCCATCGCCGAGGTGTGGCGGTGATGTCCGTCCTCGTCGACGACATCGGGATGCTGGTGACCAACGATTCGACGATCGGCGAGGGCCCGCTCGGCGTGGTGCGACAGGCGGCGCTGGTGGTCGAGCACGGTCGGGTCGCCGCTGTCGTTCCCAAGGGCTCGGTTGACGCCGACGAGCGGGTTGACGCCGGCGGCGCCTGCGTGATCCCCGGCTTCGTCGACAGCCACACCCACCTGGTCTTCGCCGGCGACCGGGCCGAGGAGTTCACGGCCCGCATGGCCGGCCGGCCGTACGAGGCGGGCGGCATCCGCACCACGACTGCCGCCACCCGCGCCGCGGACGACGACACGTTGCGAGCCCTCGCCCGCCGTCGGCTCGACGAAGCCCGCCACGGCGGCACGACCCACGTGGAGATCAAGTCGGGCTACGCCCTCGACATCGAGGGTGAGGCGCGCCTGTGTCGCTTGGCCGCCGAGCTCACCGACGACGTGACGTTCCTCGGCGGTCACGTCGTGCCGGCCGAGTACGGGGATCGGCCGGATGACTACGTCGCCCTGGTGGCTGGTCCGATGCTCGAGGCCTGCGCGCCGTGGTGCCGGTGGGTGGACGCCTTCTGTGAGTCCGGCGCCTTCGACGCCGACCAGTGCCGCACCATCCTGGAGGCGGGGCGAGCCAGGGGCCTCGGGCTCCGCCTGCACGCCAACCAGCTCGGCCTCGGGCCAGGGGTCCAGCTGGCGGTCGAGCTCGGCGCGGCGTCGGCCGACCACTGCACCCATCTGAGCGCGGCCGACGTCGATGCCCTCGCGGGCGGCGCGACGGTGGCCGCCCTGCTACCCGCCACCGACTTCTCGACCCGCCAGCCCTACCCCGACGCCCGGCGCCTCATCGATGCCGGTGCCACGGTGGCCCTGGCCAGCAACTGCAACCCCGGTTCGAGCTACACGACCTCGATCCCGTTCTGCGTCGCGCTGGCAGTGCGGGAGATGGGCATGACGGTGGAGGAGGCGCTGTGGTCGGCTACCGCAGGGGGCGCGGCTGCGCTGCAGCGCCCGGAGCTCGGGCGGTTGAGCCCGGGTGCCGCCGCGGCGGTGGTGGTGCTCGACGCGCCCAGCTACCACCACCTGGCGTACCGGCCGGGTCAGCCGCTCGTGGCCCGAGTGCTCGGGCCCTGACCCGGCCCCGTCGCGTCAGCCGAAGACGGCCACGCCCTTATCGGCTCGGCCACCCATCTGATTGAAGTCGCCAACAGCAACCAGCTTGCTTCCATCAGTGTCGAGCCCAAGGACACCTTTCAGTCCACCAGATGGTGGAGCGAAGGCCTCAAGTGTTCCATTGGTAGGTGATCCCAAGGTGGCGTCAGCAGCGAGGAGGCGCAATGTGTTGTTCTTATTGAAACCATCATGGAAGCCGAAGTAGACGTTGCCCTTTACCCACTCGATGGCTTGTACATCACCATCAGCCTTCTGTGCCCACTGCTGCTTACCAGCAGCGTTCCAGGCAAGAGCACTGTTCTGCCCGCTATCGACAGCAGCGAATACCTGGTCTATGGTCGGTGAGAACGCAATGTTGAGCACAATGCCGTTCAACTTCTCGAAGACTGGACCAATGCCAGCGCCGGTGCTCGGGTTAACCTCGGTAAGACGAGGATGACTGTTACCACCCAAAGTGAGGAACTTGCCGCCGAAGAACACCCGCCCATTCAGGGCTTCAACAGCGAATGCTTTGGCGTCAGGATTAGGGTTGAAGCTGGAGTCGAGTGTACCAGCGGTCGTGTCAACCGCAGCCATGAATGACTTGCTCGCGCCATCCACTTTCGTGAAGAATCCGGCAAGATACAACTTTGAGCCTACTACGGCAAGCCCACGCACTGAACGGTTGGCTGTAGCCTTGAAGCCGGGAACAAGATGACCAGCCAGGTCAAGCTTGGCGATACGCACAGCCTTCACGCCGTTAACGGCCGTGAAATCACCGCCAATGTAAACGCCGGTGCTATCTGCAACCACAGTGTAGACAAGACCATTAACATTAGGTGTGAAGGTATTGATGACAGCGCCAGTTGCTATATTGTAAGCAGCGAGGTTTGGATGGGACTGCGGGTTAGCTCCGTTGTAGTCTACGGTGTTGGCGAAGGTGCCGCCGACATAAGCGACACCATTTCGAATTGCTACATCGTAGGCTCGACCGTCTTGCCCGGCATTCTGTGCTGGAACGGGGCTGAGTAGAGTTCCACTATCAGCGCTTGCGACGTTGCTAGTGGAAGCGATGGCAAACAAGGCAACGACGCCAGCAGTCAGTATCCCGCTCTTTCGCATAAGTATTCCTATCTGTGTTGGATGGAACCCTGTGATAGATAATCTGTTCTTAGGTCTCTGATCAGTAATGACGGAAAGAGTTCGTAGCGGCGAAGGCAGGAGCCGCGACCAGCGCGACGCTCAGGCCAGCGGCCACAGCCGCAGTGCGCAGGGCTCTCCTCATGGTCTTCCTCCTGGCGAGACTCCCCGAAGACGAGGATGCGTCGCGCCGGTTCTAGCCCCTTGGCGCTCGTGGCGGGTCCCATCCGGCCGTTGGCACCAACCGTCCGCGGGGCTTCGGCCGGCATTTCAGCACGCAGCGCGCGGGCTTCACCACGCGATCTCAGAGCGCGGCGTTGCGCACGAACCGCTGCAGGAGCTCAGCATCACCCGTCTGGGTGAAGGAGCCGGGCTGGTCGAGCTTGGCCCGGCCGTAGAGCAGGAGGACCAGCTCGGCCGCGGCGGCCTCGACCGTCACGTCGGAGTCGTCGTCCGACCAGTCCCAGGAGTAGCCACCCGGCCAGAGTCGCACCCGCCAGGTCACGGGGCGGTCGGTGGCCCGCAACCTGATGGTTTCGCCGTCGCCGCGCAGCTCGCCGACGCCGGCGGCGAAGTAGGCGGCGTGGGGGAGGTTGGCCAGCAGCTCGTCGATGCCGTCGACGGCGACGACCGCGTCGAGGCTGCGCTCGACGCCGACGGCCAGCGCGCCGTCCACCCGATGGATCGCGGTCTCGTGCACCATGCGTCGGGGCCAGAAGCGGGCGTGGCGGTCGGCGCCCCAACCCCACACCTTGGCGTCGGGGTCGGCGGCCCGGAAGGTGGCCACCATGGGCTCGATGCCGTCGGCCAGCCACCGGGGGAGCGAGGCCGGGTCCTCAGGGCGACCAAGGTCGAGCTGTGACGAGGAGATGCGCCTCGGGGCCAAGGTGGCGACGTGGTGGGCGGCCCACCGGTGGACCCCGCCGAGGTGGCTCACGAGGTCGGCCACCGTCCAGCCCGGGCAGCTGGGCACCGGTGCGGCCGGATCGGCGCCCTCCACCGTCTGCACGAACCGGGCGGCCTCCAGCTCGAGCAGGTCACAGAAGCCGGCCTGGTCCATGCCCTCGGACCGTACCGCGGCTGGCTACGGTGACCGACCCGGGTTACCGAGGAGGCACGACGACGATGGCCAGCCGCGTAGGTGGGTTCCTGATCGACTGCTCCGACGACGACTTCGAGGAGGGGGTGCGGTTCTGGAGTGCGGCGCTCGGCGTGGATTCCCAGCGCGCTGACGACGCCGACAGCCCGTACGTCGGCCTGCCGGGCGCACACGAGTCCGTGAACGTCGAGCTGCAGCGGATCAGCGGGCCGAGCCGATACCACCTCGACCTGGTGGCCGACGATGTCGAGGCCGAGGCAGCCCGCCTCGAGGGGCTGGGGGCGACCAGGGTCGAGAAGGTCGACTCGTGGTGGGTCCTGCGGGCGCCAACCGGCCACCTGCTTTGCGTCGTCCCGACCGAGTGACTGGGCCGGGCCGGGCGCTTTCGGCCGGCCTGGTACCGAGGGGCGCGGACGTGCGCCAAGATGCCGGCCGTGCACGTGCTCTTCGCGACCGCGGAGCTCGCCCCCGCGGCGCAGGTGGGAGGACTCGGCATCGCGGCCGCGGGGCTCGTCGGGGCCCTGCGGGAGCTCGGCGTCGAAGTCACGCTGGTGCTGCCCGACTACGGCGGCCTGCCGTTCACCGAACACGAGGTCGTCGAGCTCGACGCACCCGAGTGGGCGGGGCCGGCGGTGGCCCGGAGGGGCGAGATGGCGGGCGTCGGGGCGATGACTTTGGTGCGGGCCTACGGGAGCGAGCGACCGCACCCGTACCTGCAGCGCAACGGCATCGGCTGGCCGGACAACGACCGCCGCTTCTTCGCCTTCTCGATCGCCGTGGCCGCGCTCGTCCGCATCGTCGAGCCCGACGTCCTGCACCTGAACGACTGGCACACCGGGGCCACGCTCGCCTACGTGGAGCGGCCCCCACCCACCGTCCTCACCATCCACAACCTGGCCCACCAGGGGCGCACGAACCCGGGGTGGCTGGCTGGGCTCCCGTTCCACCCTGGCGCGTTCCAGCGTGACGGCGACTGCAACCCGCTGGTCGGCGCCATCCGACTGGCCGACCTGGTCATCGCCGTGAGCCCGACGTACGCGCAGGAGATCGTCACCGTGGCCGGCGGCATGGGCGTGGACGCCGAGCTCCGTGGTCGGGGGGCGAGCCTGGTCGGCATCCGCAACGGGATCGACGACGCGGTGTGGAACCCCGCCACCGACCCTCACCTGCCGGAGCCCTACGACTGGCCCGACGTCGACCCGAAGGCGGTGGCCGCCGGGGCGGTGGCCGCGACCTTGGGGCTCCCGGTGGAACCCTCGCCGCTCGTGGTGGTGGTGTCCCGGTTGGTGAGCCAGAAGGGCATGGACCTCGTGCTGGCGATCGTGCCGCTCCTCGCCACCATCCCGGCCCGCCTGGCTGTCCTCGGCGACGGGGACGAGGCGCTGGCGGACGCGCTGGTGGACGCGGCGACGGCGCATCCAGCGCACCTCGCCTTCCGTCGCGGGTACGACGACGGCTTAGCCCACCTCCTGTTCGGCGCCGGCGACCTGCTCCTCATGCCCAGCCGCTTCGAGCCGTGCGGGCTGGCCCAGATGCAGGCCATGCGCTATGGCACGCTCCCCGTCGTCACCGACGTGGGGGGCTTGCATGACACGGTGGTCGACCTCGACGTCCATCCGGCCGAAGGGACCGGAATCGTCGCCCATGAGCCGTCGTCGGCGGCGCTCGTCGACGGGCTGCATCGGGGGGTGCGCGCGGTCAACGCCCGCAGGAGCCGCCGCGCCGCGCAACGTCGGGGCATGAAGGCGGACTGGTCGTGGCGCGAGCCGGCCCGCGAGCACGTCGAGCACTACGAGAAGCTGCTGAGCGATCGGGGGTCGCAGTGAGCACCGTCACGACGAGCAACATGGTTGCCGAGCCGAAGGTCTTCGTCATCGTCCTCGCCGGCGGTGAAGGTCGCCGGTTGGCACCGCTCACCGCCGACCGGGCCAAGCCGGCTGTTCCCTTTGGCGGCTCGTACCGGATCATCGACTTCGTGCTGTCGAACTTCGCCAACGCCGGCTACCTCAAGATCGTCGTGCTGACGCAGTACAAGAGCCACAGCCTCGACCGCCACATCACCCAGACGTGGCGCTTCTCGACCCTGCTCGGCAACTACGTGACTCCGGTACCGGCGCAGATGCGGCGGGGTCCGTACTGGTTCTCCGGCTCGGCGGACGCCATCTACCAGAACCTGAACCTGATCAGCGACGAGCGTCCGGACGTCGTGTGCGTCTTCGGCGCGGACCACATCTACGCCATGGACCCGGGCCAGATGGTGGAGCACCACCTGGCCACGGGCGCCGGTGTCACCGTGGCCGCCATCCCGGTGCCGAAGGAGCAGGGCTCGGCCTTCGGTGTCATCGGGGCGGACGCCTCCGGCCGGATCCTCGCCTTCCACGAGAAGTCGGGGTCGCCACCGACCATGCCCGGCGACGACACCCGCGTCCTCGCCTCCATGGGCAACTACGTCTTCAGCACCTCGACCCTGGTCGACGTGGTCTCGCCCAGCGCGTCGAGCGCAGCCGCCACCGACCTCGGCGGCGACGTCATCCCGGCCCTCACCGCCGGCGGTGTCGCCCACGTCTACGACTTCTCCACCAACGTGATCCCGGGCCAGCTCGAGCACGAGCGCGGCTACTGGCGCGACGTCGGGTCGCTCGACGCCTACTACGAGGCCAACATGGACCTGCTCGAGGTCGCTGCCGCCGTTCAGCCTCTACAACCGGGAGTGGCCGGTGTACAGCATCCATGCTGCCGCTGCCGCCGGCCAAGCTGGGCTTCGGGCGCGGACTGGTCCCACGGCCCGCGCCGACAACAGCCTGCTCTGCGCGGGCGCCATCGTCTCGGGCGGCACCGTCCGCCGATCGATCCTCGGCCCCGACGTGCTACGTGGACGCCCACGCCGAGGTGACCGAGTCGATCCTGATGCCCGGCGTCCGCATCGGAGTCGGGGCCCGGATCCATCGCTGCATCATCGACAAGAACGTCATCGTGCCCGATGGCTACCGGCTCGGGGTCGCCCGACGGGGTCGACCCGGCGGGGTTCGCCCGCTCCGACAACGGCGTGATCGTCCTCGAGAAGGACCAGATCTTGACCTGAGCTGAATCCGGACGATGCTCGGGCCGCTCTGGTGCCGAGCGGTGCCCGAGCGGCTCCCGACCCCGGCGCGCCCGGGGTGAGGCCAGCCCCCCGTGGAGCTCGGGTACCAGCCTGGTGGCCAGCGCAGGGCGCTTCTGGCACGATCTGCTCAGTGAGCGTGGTCCCCCAGAGCCCGCGAGGAGGCGACGGTGCAGGTGCTCGTGGTCGACGACCAGGCCCCGTTCCGCGCTGCGGCTCGGGCCGTCCTGAGCCGCATCGAGGAGTTCGCGCTGGTGGGGGAGGCCGCGTCGGGCGAAGAAGCGGTCGCCATGTCGGAGTCGCTCGAACCCGACCTGATCCTCATGGACATCAACATGGGCGAGATGAACGGGATCGAGGCCGCCCGGCGGGTCACCGACGCGCACCCCGAGACGATGGTGATCCTGGTCTCGACCTACGCCGCCGAGGACCTGCCCGGCCGACGCCCGCTCCAGCGGTGCCGCGGCCTACGTCCACAAGGACGAGCTGAGCCCCCGGCTGCTGCGATCGCTCTGGGAGCGCGGCGGCGATCCGGCCTGGCCGCTACCGCCGAGATCCTGACCAGGCGGGCTCGACATCGAGTCGAGTGCGGTCACCACCACCACCCGAATGCCGGGCTGCACCCTCCACGGATGCGCCCGGCCGGAACAGCATGAAGGCACACGAGGAGGTACGCCATGCGGATCGAACGCACGGTCACCACGGTCTCGTGGATCCCGTCGGACTCGCTCTCGGGGATGCTGAAGGCGCCCGAGCTGCTCCGGCTCGCCCACCACGACCAGCCACCGCCCGATCATCTCGGCTCGCCCCCGGACCCGCGGCTCGACGAGCTGCGCGACGAACGACGGCTACCGGTTCTCGAACCAGCTGCGGGCGTTCATCGAGGTGGAGGACGGTCGCATCGTCGACGCCGGCTATTCAGGCCGGAGCCGCATGGGGTCGACCACGATGAGCCTCGGCGTCGGCGACGTCACCGTGGCGGCCATCGGCTACGACGACCAGCAGGGCGATCCGGAGCATGGAGACGGGTGGGTCCGGTTCCGCCAGACGACCGGCGGCCGCACCGCGTGCCCCATCCCCAGGCCGGTCCGCAAGGCGCCCTTCTTCCAGCTCCGCTCGCCGACCGTCTGGACGACGCTCGAGCTCACGATCTGGGCCGACGGGCGCCACGACGGTCGCTTGCTCGGGGCCAGTGGCTTCCCGCGGCATTGGGTGTATGACGACGACGGCGCGCTGATGGCCAAGAGCGGCCTCACCGACCTCCGGACATGGCTCGGGACGTCCTTCGGCGACCGGACGCCGTGGGGCGATCAGGACAACGAGGTGATCGTTACCGCGGTCGAGACGGCGCTCGAGCGCGAGCTGTCGACGCGCCTGATGCGGGGCACCGACCAGCGCCCTCATGTCATCCGGCTGCACCAGGGCGACGTCCTCGTCAACCAGGGCCAGGACAGCACCGCGATCTTCCTCGTGCTGGACGGCGTGCTCGCGGTCGAGGTCGACGGCCATGAGGTCGCTGAGCTCGGCCCCGGCGCCGTGGTCGGCGAGCGAGCGGGGCTGGAGGGCGGCAAGCGCACGGCCACGCTCCGCTGCACGACGCCCTGTCGCGCATCGCGGTGGGCAGCCCGAACGCCCTCGACCGCGACCGCCTGTCGGACCTGGCTGCGTCGCACCACCGGGAGGACGACCTCGCGGCCACGTGAGCTCGCCGTCGCGTGCACCGTCGATACGCGGGTGTCGGCCTATCCTGCAGCCGTGATCAGGATCGTCGTGGCGGAGGACAACGCGCTGCTGCGCGATGGCATCCGGCGCATCCTCGAGAGCGAGGACGACCTCGAGATGGTGGCCGCATGCGGTTCCCTCGACGAGCTCCTCGAAGCCGTCGAAGCGCAGGCGCCCGACGTCGTGGTCACCGACATCCGCATGCCGCCGACTGGCACCGATGAGGGCATCCGCGCCGCGGCCCTGCTGCGAGCCAGCCGTCCGGAGGTCGGCGTCGTGGTGCTGAGCCAGTTCGTATCCCCGCAGTACGCGGTCGCCCTGCTCGACCAGGGCTCACAGGGTCGGGCCTACCTCCTGAAGGACCGGGTGGCCGATGTCGACGACCTGGTGGACGCCATCCGGGTGGTGGCCGGGGGCGGCTCGGTGATCGATCCGAAGGTGGTCGACGAGCTCGTCCGAGCGCGGAGCCACGCCGAGCGCTCCCCGCTCGAGCACCTCACGCCTCGCGAGCGGGAGGTCTTGGCCGAGATGGCTTCAGGCAAGTCGAATGCCGCCATCGCGGCGGCGTTGATCCTCTCGGAGCGGGCGGTGGAGAAGCACATCAACTCGATCTTCTCGAAGCTGCATCTGGCCGAGGAGGCCGATGTCAATCGGCGGGTGAAGGCGGTGCTGCTGTATCTGGCGGCCGCCGGCTCGGCCGAGCGATCCTGACCGGCCGCGCCTGACGGGCCGGCTCGACCGAGCGATCCTGACCGGCCGAGCCTGACGGGCCGAGGCCTGATGGGCCAAGCCTGACCGGATGGCCTCCCCGCGCCGGAGCCGTGGCCCCCGTCGGCTGCGGCGTACGGCCCCGCCACTCGTCAGGCCGACGCGACGGAGACCGGGATCCGCCCCGCGATCCGGGTGCCGCGCCCCGGCGCGCTGTCCACGGTGAGGACGCCGTCTATGGCGCCGAGTCGGTCGGCCATGTTGACGAACCCGTGGCCCTTCGCGGCCGGGCCGGAGAAGTCGAAGCCGGCGCCGGTGTCGGCCACCTCGAAGTGCAGCACGCCCCGCTCCTCCCACAGGCGCACCGTCGCCTTGGCGCCCTCGCCGGCATGCTTGCCCGCGTTCTGCAGCGCCTCGAGGCAGCAGAAGTAGACCGCGGTCTCGAGCTCGGCCGGATAGCGCCCGACGCCTTCAGCCTGGACGGTGGTGGGCAGCGCCGACCGGCTGGCGGCGGCCGGCAGCGCCTCGGTGAGACCACCGCTCACCAGGAGCGGAGGGAAGATCCCGTGGGCCAGCGACCTGAGGTCCTGGATGGCGTCCTGGAGGTCGGTGCGGAGGTCGTCGATCAGCTCGATCGCCCCCGGCGGATCGTCGTCCACCGCGTCCTTGGCCAGCCGCAGCTTGACCGCCAAGGCCACCAGGTGCTGCTGCGCTCCGTCGTGCAGGTTGCGCTCGAGCTTGCGCCGTTCGGCGTCACCGGCGGCGACGATGCGGGCCCGGCTGGCCCGGAGCTCCTCGTTCGCCAGACGCAGCTCATCCAACGAGGCCTGGAGCGCCGAGTCCAGCTGCATGTTGTGGAGGGCCAGGGCCACCTGCCGAGCGAGCTCGGAGAGCACCCGGTCGTCATCCTCGGTGAAGGGCTCTCCATCGTCCTGGCGTCGGCAGACGATCAACCCAAGCAGCTCGCCCTGGTGGGCGAGCGGTGCCACTCGACAGGCCGAGCTGGGATGGCGGCCGAGGATGGAGGGGAGCCAGATCTCGAGCCACGTGCCGCCCGAGACCCCCGCCCGGGCCACGACCGGACGCTCCTTCGCCCCGACGACGAGTGGAGGAGGGGTTCGATGAGGGCACGCCCGTGGCCCACTCGTAGTGCCCACCTGAACCGGTCCAGACCTCGGCCGACGTCAGCGCCATGCTCTTGCGCAGGCTCTCGCACAGCTGCAGGAGGAGCTCGTCCATGGGGATGGCGCGGGTGAGCCGGCTGCCCCACGTCCGAAGGGCCTCGTCCGGTGACACCCGCTCGCCGTACACCACCCGGTTCACCGCGTCCGCCAACCAATGGCGGGCCGGCATCCACAAGAGCGCCGCCACGGTGGCGGCGGCCATCGACAAGAGGAGCAGGGTGCGCTCGGATCCCACCGGGGTCCGGCCGAGCGCCAGGACGACCGCGGCATACACCAGCACGACGAGGGCGGTGAGGCCGGCGAGCGACACGGTGTACGTCAGCAGTCGGTCGACGCGGGACACGGCCTTGCTGAAGGTGCTGGCGGCGAGGGCGATGGGGATGACGCCGGTGACCGCGATGGCCCACCCCCACGGATCCGACGGCTGGCTGGTGAGCGCGCTGAGGGCCAGCACCACCAGCACGGCCTCGGTCCCCACCGCGAGGGCCAGGCCGACCCACTGCATGCGGCGCCGGTCGGTAGCGCCCGCGGCCTGGTAGCGCTGATGGGCGCCGAGGAGGCCAGCGGTCAGAGCCAGCGCCCAGAGTAGGACGATGACCCAGATGGCCAGCCGGTCGCGATCCACCATCAGGACGAGGCCGACGACGACGGCGACCACATAGGCCGCGATGACGCTGCGCTGCCGGCCCCGGGTCCGCAGTCGGCCGTCGGGAAGCGCAAGCAGTCCGTGGAACGCAACCGCGGGCAGCACGGCCGCGGCCAGGCGGATGCCGAGGTCGGCGGCGAGCGCCGCCGCGCCGTCCAGCGACCGATGAACGTCGAGCGACGCGCACAGGGCGCCGATCCCGGCGATCGTGGCGCCGACCAGCACGATCGGGCCGTTGCCGGTTTGCCGCCGCCGCATGCAGATCAGCACGCCGGCCACGGTCCAGAGGCCGATGAGGATGGCCCGCACGACCTCGTGCGAGGTCGGCGGGTTGCCGGGCAGGAGGGAGGCAACGGCGAGGACGAGCGGCGGGACGGCGACGATCACCCGCCAGGACGGGGCCAGTGGATGCTCGGCGTCGACGACCGACGACGTCGGCTCCACCGCTGGACGGTCGGTCACGACGGCCATGTTCGCCGCGCCTGACGATCAGGCGGGCGCAGTGACCGGCTGCGCCTCGCCGTCGATGTCGAGGTCGGGCTCGCGTGCGCCGTGGTCGACGACTCGCCCGTCCTTCATGCGCACGAGTCGTTCGGCTGCATCCGCCACTGGCTGGTCGTGGGTGACCAGCAGGATCGTCTGGCCACCGGCGTGCAGACGGCGGAAGAGCTCGAGGACCTCCTCACCGCCTTCGCTGTCGAGAGCGCCGGTGGGCTCGTCGGCCAGCACGAGCGTGGGCTCGTTGGCGAGGGCGCGGGCAATGGCCAAGCGCTGGCGCTGGCCGCCAGAGAGGGTGGCGGGGGCCTGGCGGGCCTTGTCGCCCAGGCCGAGGAGGTCGAGAAGGTCTCGGGCGCGGGTCTCCGCCGGCTTGCGCTTGACACCGGCGATGAGCGCCGGCATCACCACGTTCTCGAGCACGGTCATGCCTTCGAGCAGGTTGAAGAACTGGAAGACGATGCCCACGTGGGACCGTCGCATGATCGCCGAGCGCGTTCTCGTCCATCCGCGTCAGGTCGAGGCCGGCGACCGAGACCAGTCCCTCGTCCGGGCTGTCCAGCCCGGCGATGAGGTTGAGCAGGGTGCTCTTCCCGCAACCCGACGGGCCCATGACGGCGACGAACTCAGCCCGGCGCACATCCAGATCGGCGCCCCGCAGCGCTCGGACGGGCGCGGTGTCGCGCTCGAACGTGCGATAGGCACCGCGGACCCGCACGACGAGATCCGCCGGGTCGGCGGGCTGAGGCTCGCCGCTGCTCGTGTGGTCGGTGCTCGTGTGGTCGGTGCTCGTGTGGTCGGTGCTCGTCACATCGGTGCTCGTCAGGTCCGTCATGAGATGAGCTCCTTGATCGATGGGTTCATGGGTCCGATGCGGTACGGCGCCACCGGCGTTGTCTCGTCCCTTGACAAGCTGCGGGTCCAGGCGCTCCGCCCCCTCCGGTTGGTTGGTGAGCTGTGTCCAGGTGGTCTCGCTGAGCACGGTCTGGCCGGGCTGGCCGAGCTGTTGTAGCCGTTGGGCGAGGTTCACGGCGTCGCCGACGATGGTGTACTCGAGCCGCTCCTCGGAGCCGAGGAGGGCGGCCGCCACCGCGCCGGTCGACAGTCCGATGCCCAGCCCGAATGCCGGCAACCCGGCGAGGTCCCACTCGGCGTTGACCGCAGCCTGGGCGGCGTGCATCGACAGGGCGGCCGCGAGGGCTCGATCGGCGTGGTCGGTGCTCGGAGTCGGTGCCCCGAAGACGGCCATCACGGCGTCGCCGACGTACTGCATGACGGTGCCGGTCTCGGCCAGGATGGCACGGTTCATCTCACCGCGGTGCCGGTTGAGCTGCACCGCGAGTGCGGCCGGGTCGGTGTGCTCGGCGATGGTCGAGTAGCCCCGGATGTCGGACATGAGGATGGTGACCTCGAGCCGCTCCGTCTCGCCGATCCCTTGCCCACCACGGGCGAGGCGTTCGGCCACACCGCCGGGCAGCAGCCGGCTGAGCGTCTCGCCCTGCTCCTCGCGCTCCACGATGGCCTCGTGCAGGCGGCGCAGGCGGCTTGAGGGCCTGGTCGTCGCCATCCGACACCCCCTTGGCGAGGGTCCGGAACAGCCGCTCGACGTCGTCGGCGACCGCCGACGGGGTCGTCTCGCGGATGGCGGCGATAGCCTTGATCGGCTTGCCCTCTGCCACCATGGCCAGGAGCGAGTCGTCGTTCGGCCGACAGGTCGCTCGTGCCGCTGCACCGGCCGCACCAGGGCGCTGACGATGGCCGGGTCGAGCATCGAGCCGCCCGTCGCGACCTCCCGGATGGCCCGGGCCAGCTGGTCGCCCTTCGGCGATGCGGTCCTTCAGCAGGTAGGCGTAGCCGGCGGCCCCTTCGGACAGGAGCGAGATCGCGTAGTCCGGGTCGTCGTACTGCGACAGGATCACCACGCCGGTCCCGGGATGGCGCTTGCGGATCTCCTTGCAGGCGTCGATGCCCTCGCGTTGGAAGTTCGGCGGCATCCGGATGTCCGAGACGATGACCTGGGGCTCATGCTCCTCGGCGCCGGAGACCAGTGAGTCGTAGTCCTCGGCCGCTCCGACGACCGTCGAGGTCGGACTCGGCCGCCAGCATGGCCCGCACGCCCTCGCGGATGATCACGCTGTCGTCCGCCACCAAGACGCTGATGCTCTCGCTCCCCACAGCACCAGTTGACCGCGTCGGACCCTCCGACAACAAGGGTGATGCCTCGCAGCGGCGAGTGGTGGCAGCCACACTCACCCCTCGGGGCCAGCGCCCTCCGCGACTGCCGCCGCCCGGCCCCTACCGCCGCCCGTCCCGTGCCCCAGCCCGTCCCCCGCCCCTGCCCGTCCCGCTCGTTCTGGTCACCGAATCTGCTCCTCTGGCGCGCAATCGGTGACCGGAAGGGTGTTGGCCGCCTGGCCCGGCCGCGTGGCCGCCTGGCCCGGCCGCGTGGGCGGCGGCCGCTCGGCCGCTGGGCCGACGTCGTTACCATCCGCCCGATGACCGCCTCCGCCCCTGAGGTCCGCCCGTTCGGTTCCTGGCCGACGCCGATCACGTCCGAGCTGATCGTGCGCGGCGCGGCCTCGTTGGCGGGGGTGGCAGTCGAGAGGGAAGACGTCTGGTGGGCTGAAGGGCGGCCGGAGGAAGGGGGACGGGTGCAGGTGGTTCGACGCCTCGCCGACGGCACCACGGTCGACGTCCTTCCCGACGGGTTCAGCGCCCGCACGGCGGCCCACGAGTACGGCGGCGGCGCGTGGTGGGTGCGGGAGCAGACGGTCTGGTTCGTGAACTGGTCTGACCAGCGCCTGTACCGCCTCGGCGCCGAGCGCGACGCCGCCCCAGTCCCGATCAGTCCGGAGCCTGACGCGCCCCGGGCCGACCGCTGGGCCGATGGCGCCGTATCTCCGGACGGACGTTGGCTGATCTGCGTGCGCGAGCACCACCCCGTCGGCGGTGGTCCGGCCGATGTCGTGAACGAGCTCGTCCGGTTCGACCTCGAGGCCGGCGACGGCGGCATCGTCGAGCCCGAGGTCGTGGTGCACGGTCCGGACTTCGTGTCCAACCCGCGGTGGCGGATGGACGGCGGCGCCGTGTGCTGGCTTGAGTGGGATCACCCGAACATGCCGTGGGACGGAACGCGGTTGATGGTCGGGTCCGGGATCGACGGTGCCGGCGCAGTGCGGGTGGCCGGCGGCCCGGACGAGTCCGTCTTCCAGCCGCGCTGGCACCCGGACGGCTCGTTGTGGTTCGTGTCGGATCGGACGGCCTGGTGGAGCCTCTACCGATGGACCCCGGCTGGGAGCGTCGAACCGATCGTGGTGGCCGAGGTCGAGATCGGCGTGCCGCAATGGGTGTTCGGCCAGTCCCGCTACGACTTCGTCGAGGACGGGCGTGTCGTGTTCGCGGCCTCGACGGGCGGGTTCGACCACCTGGCGGTGGCCGGCGGGGATGGCACGGTCTCCTGGCTTGACGTGCCGTACACGTCGATTGACTCGGTGGCCGCCACCGGCTCGAGCGTCGTCTTCATCGGGGCTTCACCGCGGGCTGAGGCGGCGGTGGTGAGGGCGGAGGTGCGAGAGCGGACGGTCGATGCCGTCGAGGTCCTGCGGCCGCCCCGGCAGCTCGGCATCGATCCCAACCTCGTATCGGAGCCGGAGGCGATCGAGTTCCCGACGGCCGGTGGCGGTACCGCCTACGGCCTCTTCTACCCGCCTGCCAACCCGGGCTTCATCGGTCCCGACGGCGAGCGTCCGCCTCTGTTGGTCATGATCCACGGCGGCCCGACCAGCAACGCGGTGCCGGCGCTGCGCCTCGGCGTCCAGTATTGGACCTCACGCGGTTTCGCAGTCGTCGACGTCAACTACCGCGGCTCGACCGGCTACGGCCGTTCCTATCGCAACCTCCTGCGCGATGCGTGGGGCGTCGCGGACGTGGAGGACTGCGACGCGGCGGCCCGATGGCTGGCCGCCGCGGGCCGGGTCGACGCCGACCGCCTTTGCATCCGGGGCGGCTCTGCCGGGGGCTTCACGACACTGTCTGCGCTGGCCTTCGGCGAGACCTTCGCGGCCGGCGCCAGCCACTACGGCGTGGCCGATCTCGAGGCGCTGACTCTCGACACCCACAAATTCGAGAGCCGCTACCTCGACAACCTCGTGGGGCCGTACCCCGAGCAGCGCGATGTGTACGTCGCCCGTTCTCCCATCCACCACGTCGACCGCCTCGACCGCCCGCTGATCGTGTTGCAGGGCCTCGAGGACGCGGTGGTGCCGCCGAACCAGGCCGAGATGATCGTCGATGCGTTGCGGGCCAGGAAGGTGCCGGTGGCCTATGTGGCGTTCGAAGGCGAGCAGCACGGGTTCCGTCGGGCGGAGAACATCCGTCGTGCCCTCGACGCCGAGCTGTCGTTCTACGCCCAGGTGCTCGGGTTCGAGCTGTCGGCAGACGAGGGCATCGAGCCGGTGGAGGTCGAGCGCGGCTGAACGACGCTGGCTCAGCGCTCCACCCGGCTCGGGCGGCCGTCGGCCCCGTCGGATGAGTATCGGGGTTCGGGGTCGGGCCAAGCGAGCGGGGCGCGCGCCTACCCGTGTGCCTCGGCCTCGGCCTCGAGCTTGCGCCGGGCGGCTTCGTTGGCCTCGTGCTGCTCCTTCGTGACCTTCGGGTAGTCGAGGCGGAGCGAGCGGATGGTGTGGGCCAGGATCCCTGCCACCAGCTGGCGCAGGACGTACTTGTGGTCGGACGGGATGACGTACCACGGCGCCCACTCCGTGGACGTTGCGGTGAGCGCGGCCTCGTAGGCCTTCTGATACTCGTCCCAGCGGTCGCGCTCGGCGACGTCCGCGGCCGAGAACTTCCACTCCTTGCCCGGCTCCTCGAGTCGGTCCAGCAGCCGCTTGCGCTGCTCCTCCTTCGAGACGTTGAGGAAGAACTTCACCACGGTCGTCCCGTTGCGCTCCAGATGGCGCTCGAAGGTGTTGATGGCCTCGAAGCGGCTCTCCCAGAACGACTTGCCCCGTGGACCGGGTGGGAGCTTCTGGCGCTCGAGCCACTCCGGGTGCACGCGCACGACGAGGACCTCCTCGTAGTACGAGCGGTTGAAGATGCCGACCCGGCCGCGCTCGGGGAGCACCTTCGCCGCCCGCCAAAGGAAGTCGTGCTGAAGATCCTCGACCGACGGCTGCTTGAACGAGTGCACCGAGCAGCCTTGGGGGTTCACACCGGACATGACGTGCTTGATGGTGCCGTCCTTGCCCGCGGCATCCATGGCCTGGAAGATCACGAGCAGCGCACGGGTGCCGTTGGCCCAGAGCAGCTCTTGTTGAACGATGAGCTCTTTCACGTACGTCCCCAGATCGGCCTCTGCTCGCTGCTTGGCCTCCCGCTTCGGGAGGCCAGCGAGGTCGCCCTTCCAACCCGGATCGCGCCGGTGGAGGCGCGCCGGCTGGCCGGGCGAGACGAGCAGGCGTTCGACGATGTCGCGTGCGATCGGCATGGCAGCCCCTTTGATCGGCGACGAGTCTCGCACTGCGCCCGGCTACGGGAGCCGAGCCGCGAGCCGCGGCCGGCCCGGCGTCGACGACGATGGCAGAGTGACGACGACGTCGACAGACCCTTCGTTGTCCGCTCCCGACTCGCCATCCGCCGGACATCCGCGTGCTCACCTCGCCGCGAGGGAGGGGGCGTCTACCGTCACGCGAGTGAGCCGCCTCCGCCGCGTCGCCGACCGGGTCTTCGGGCCCACGATCGAGCCCGGCGGGCCGGGTGCAGGAGTCCAGCTGTGGTGGGACGTGCCCGCCGGTGTCGTGGTGATCCAGGTGTCGGCGGTGCTCGAGGTGCTGCAACCGCCGGTCTCGGGCCGCCACTACCGGTTCGGGCTCCAGGCTGGCGTGTTGGGGCGTGCATCACCAGCCGAGCCGGTTCGGACCTGCGTGGTCGAACGCGGCGGGGCGGCGGGGGAGGGGTTGGGGTTCGCCGACCCACACGAGCTCGTGATCGCCGACGAGCACGGGCTTGTCGACCCGGCGGTGTGGCTCGAGCTCGACCAGCCGCCCGATGACCCGACCGTGGTGATCCGCTGGTCGGCGATGAGCTTGACCCTTTCCGATGGCTCGTCGCAGGCGGTTCGGTCGGTGCTCGTCACCTTCCCGTCGGGCTCCGACTGGCGCCGGCTCGATGTGGCAGTGGATGACGTCGGCGTGTTGCAGGTGACGAACACCAGGCGTCGCACCTCGAACCTGGCCGTGCTCCCGCTGCCGGCCGGCCGCTAGGGTTGCCCTTCGCCGCAACGTCTGGCGACGTGGCCGAGTGGCTTAGGCAAGGGCCTGCAAAGCCCTGTACCCGGGTTCGATTCCCGGCGTCGCCTCTGGCATTTGTGGCCTCTACGCTGGGCTGATGTGCCGTAGCGGAGGCCCCGTGGTCACAATCTGGTCACGGGCCGGGCGAGTTTGGGACGCCAGCTGCGCCCCGGATGAGCCCGGCCACGAGGTCGGCGGCGGCGACGTCCTGGCCCGGCATCAGGTGGGCGTAGACCCGCAAGGTGATGGCGATGTCGGTGTGCCCTAGGCGGGCGGAGAGAACCTTCACCGGTACGCCAGCGGCGAGGGCTGCGGTGGCGTAGCTGTGCCTGAGGTCGTGCAGGCGGATGGCGGGGAGCCCGGTCTGAACCGCCAGCGCCTTGAAGCGGCGAGTCAGCACCTGCGGGTGCACACCTCGCCCGTCGCCTTCGGTGACCACGAGGTCGTGAGCGGGCCACCCGCCGCCCATCAGCAACCGGTCCTCAGCTTGCGCCTTCCGCCACGTTCGCAGCGCGGCGACGGTCCCGTGGTCCAGTGCGATCGTGCGAGCCCCCGCCCTCGTCTTCGGGCTGTCGGTGACCGGCGTGTTCCCGGCCATCGTCCTCGACTGGCTGATCGTGAGGCGGCGACTCGCCAGGTCGAGGTCCGACCACCGCAGCCCGAGCACCTCACCCCGGCGCATGCCGGTCGTGGCCAGCAGCTCCCACACGACGGCCAGCCGATCGGTAGCAGCGGTCTCGAGGAAGGCCCCGAGCTGCTCCGGCGTCCACACCAGCAGGTCGGTCGCCACCCGCCTCGGCTGGTCGGCGGCGTCCGCCGGGTTGCGGGCCAGCAGTCCCCAGCGCACGGCATCGCGGAACGCTCGGTGCAGGATGCCGTGGATGTTGCGCACCGTCTTGGCGCTCAGCCCACCCTGTCGCCCGGAGGCACCGGTGCGACCTTCGGTCAGCAGGTCGGCATAGAGCGCGTTGAGCATCGAGGGGTCCACCTTCGCCAGCTGCACGCCGCCGATGCGGGGTGTCAAGTAGGCGGCGACGGTCTGCTGGTACGAGACGAAGGTGCTCGCCTTGACGGTGGACCGCTTGGCGGGCAGCCACCGCCCGGTCAGGTACTCCCACACCGTGAGGTGCGTGGTGTCCACGTAGGTGCCGTGCAGGACGTCGGCCTTCACCTGGTCGAGCGCCGCTTGTGCTTCCTTCCTCGTGGCGAAGCCGCGGCGGTGGGCTTGCTTGCGCCGTCCGTCAGCGCTCGGAAGGTCCACGTTGAAGTGCCACCCGCCCGAGCCATCGCGCCTCACGCTGCCGTTCATCGGGCACCCACCTTCGGCCGGGTGGACTCAGCTGGTGGGAGGAACCCGCGCCGGCGGGCCTTCACGATCCACTTCGCTGCGGTGTCGATGCTCCCGAGGTCGAAGTGTTTGACGAGCGCCTTGCGGGTGCTCTCGCCCGCGGCCTGTGCTTCGCGGTACACCTTGGCCACCTCGGCCAGCCGATCGTCGTCGAGGTCGCGTCGCCGGGATGCGTGGGTGGCGTACTGGATGCCAGCGGCGACGGCTGCGCTCGGCGGTCGCAGCAGCTGGTTCCCGTCCACCACGCCGCCGTCGAACGGCATCGCCGCCCCTGTCACGACCTGATCCACAATCGTGGCGAGGCGCAGGCGACGCAGCGTGTCCGTCTTCACCGGTGGACCGCCTTCGGTCGCGCTCACGCGCACGCTGGTCGCCACGAACTGCGGGTCGTCACCGCGTGGCTCGACCAGGACCTCGACCTCGTAGTCGCCCACGGTGGCGGTAGCGATGAGCGGGTAGGGCAGCAGTACGCCGCGACCGGCGACGGTGAACGTGATGCAGCGGTTGGAGAGCGCCTGAGCCCTCAAGACGGTGATGGGTGGTGCGGGCATGGGTTGCACGCTACCAGCGATTGTGCCTGTGGGCCAGACACGACGTCGCATAACCAGGTACTTGCACCCGGTAGTCCGTCGCTCCACTGTGGACGAATGGCACAGCCGATCACGACCAGCCCCGCCACCATCACCGTCGAGGAAGCAGCCGAGCGCCTCGGCGTCAGCCTGACCCTGGCGTACAAGGCGGCGAAGACCGGCCAGCTCCCCGTGGTGCGGGTCGGGCGCCGCATGCTTGTGCCGCTGGCCGCGTTCGAGCGGATGCTCGGCATCGAGCCGTCCGACGCTGCGTAGCACGGTGCGGCGAGATGCCTACCGCAGCTGACCGCTGCCCGCGAGAGGGAGCAGCCCTTCGCCCAACCGGGACGCGTCGAGGCCGGGCAGCCCACCTGCCCGGCCCCGTGCAACCCGTCGACGCCACTGTCAGCCCTGCTCGGCCCGAGGGAGGTCGTCGTGGAGAACCCTAGCCCGACCCTCGTCCACTTCCGGCGACGCGAGCTGGTGCTTGGTCGCCGCTGCGCCCTGTCTGACGACCCGGAGGTCGCCGCCGAGCAGGCTGCCGAACATCACGGCGGGCGACGCCTGGCCGCACGGTGGGCTGCGCTCATGCTGGCGGATCTGGTGGACGCACAACACGTAGATCTTGTCGTTGATCTGCTGGCCGCCCTCGATGAGCGAGGCCGGCGGTGACCGGCGACCACGAAGGGTTGTTCGACGCCGACGTCTACCGGACGGTCGAACACAAGCGGCGTCCGCGACCGAAGCCGGTGGCGTCGGTCATGACCAACGACGGGTCGTGGTGGCAGCTGTGTCGGAATGGACGCGGTCCGGTTCCGGCGGCGCATCGCCTCAAGTCGCAGGGCGGCGCCTGGGCGCTCTCCACTGCCAGGTGTGGGCTGCGTGGCCGGGCCATCGTCATCCCGGGACCGGGCGAGGTGTACGCCTGCCCCGACTGCCTAGCGGCCGATCTCGACGCCGGCTCCCATGAACTCTGAAGAACCCTCACGCGCCGTGTTGGGCTCGGCCTTTGGATTCACCTCCAACGCCGAGACGGTCGAGGCCATCGACGCCCGGCGCGCAGCAGCGAACGCTGCAGCTGAGGCCGAAGCCGAGCTGATGGTGCAGGCCGCGCCCAGCCTCAACGGTGAGGAACCGGAGCCCACGACGAACCTGCCGGTGCCAGTGGACTGGCATGCGCTGTTCGGACGGGACCGCACTGGCGCGGAGTGGCTGGTGGAGGACTTTTGGCCCCGCGGCCGGATGATCTCGTTGACCGCGCCGCGAAAGGCCCGCAAGAGCCTGCTCATGCTGTACCTCGCCAGCTGCCTAGCCATCGGCCGCTGTCCGTGGACCGCACGCACGACCGATCCGGTGGTGGTGGCCTACCTCGACTTGGAGATGACCGAGGACGATCTCCTCGAACGGGTCGAAGACATGGGCCTCGCACCCGACCAGCTGGGCAACCTGCGCTACTTCCTGCGCCCCGACCTGCACCGCCTCGACACCCCCGAAGGTGGCAAGGCGCTGCTAGCCCTGCTCGATGAACACCAGCCCGACGCGCTGGTCATTGACACCTTCACCCGGGTGCTCGGTGGAGAGGATTACTCGGGGGTGGACGTGCGGGGCTTCTACCGGTGGAGTGCCGTCCACGTGAAGGCCCGCGGGATCTCGGTGGCGAGGCTGGACCACACCGGTCATACCGTCACCGACCGGGCCATTGGGACCTCGGCCAAGGGTGCGGACATCGATGTCGGCTGGGTCATCCACCCCGGTGAGAACAGCTCGCTCCGGCTCGAGCACCACGGCCTGACCCGCATCAACTGGGTCCCCGACCACCTCGACCTGACCATCAACGAGGACCCGCTGACCTTTCGTCGGGCCCTGCGCGTCTGGCCCGCGGGCACAGCCGATGCAGCCAACGTGCTCGATGATCTCGGGCTCCCCAACGACGTGTCCGGCAACGCCGCCTTTAGGGCCCTCAAGGCGGTGGGCAAGGGCCGGAACAGAGCGGTGGTACTAGCCGCGGTGGCGTTCCGGAAAGAGCGGCGGTGAGCCCCGGACGCCCGGTACCACCCCCGGTACCACCCGCGCTCACCGAGCTCGGTACCACCCCCGGCACCAGCTGCTCGGAAAGCGGACTCACGCTGGCCCGGTACCGGTTGCAGTACCACCTGGAACCACCCCATCGGGCATTCCGGTACCGGTGGGGTACCCCAAAGGGGTACCACCGGTCCGAGCCCCCAGCTGGTGCCCGCTTTGCAAGCGCAGGGCCACACGATCACCAACCACTTGCCAAGGAGAACCCGTGACCACCATCGGCATGACCGAATCCACCCTCGACCTGCTCGACATGGACCGCACAGCCGCCGTCCTCATCGATGAGCTTCGTCCCGACCGCCTCGACCAGCTCGTCACCCGGCTGCTCGGGCAGCTCGGCATCGAGCGATGCGTCACGTGCGGAACGATCCGGCAAGCTCCGCCTTTCTACGGCTGCACCGAGTGCGGGCACTAGACCCCACCGGTCGGAGCGCCCCGCTACAGGGGCGCGCAGGTGTTCGGGGTGCAAGTACGCCGCGGCGACGGTTGCGACCGCCCTGCGGCCACGTGGGCGCCGCTGGTGGACCCGTGGCACGATGCACCCATGCCCGAGTGCCGAGGCTGCGCAGTGGAACTGGTGCGGCGAGGTACCCGAGGTCCGTCACCGGCGCTCTGGTGCAGCCCGGCCTGCCGGATGCGCGCCTACCGCCGAGCGGCCTCGCCGCCCCGGGTGCTGCGCGACGACCGGGAACTGCTCGACGCGCTCAAAGCGTTGGCGCCGACTGCACCACCGGTACGGCGCAGCTGAAATCAGCACCCGCAAACGACGCACGCCTGGACTCGCGGCAACCTGTGCGCGGATGAACGGTGTGTATCGCCGGTTCCGCCCTCAGGGGGGCGAGGGGTGGACCCCCGGGTCCGTGGCCGGCAGTGGTGAGACGCAAAGGGTCGGCGTCGCGGTGGACACCGTCGACGGTGCGTGCTCCGGCTTGCCCGGAGTGGCGGTGACCAGCCCGGCGATATGGCGCTACCTGCATGGCTTGCGGCCGGAGCGTGTTGAGCCAGTTGTGGTGGTACCGGCCCGAATCGCCGCCATGCTGCATCGACTGGCCCGCCTCGATCGGTTGCGGGTTGAGCACCGGGGTGCCGACGCGGATTTCGACGCGGTGCTAGAGGCGTTGGCCGTTTGCGACAGGTGGTGGCGAGGTTCCGTGAACGGCACCAGCCGAGCGAGAGCCGCTACTTCGAGCGCATCCTTGCTCGGTGATGACCTTGTTGTTTCAACGTCGGAGGCGGCAGCGACCGCTGGGGTGTCCGAGCGGGCTGTGCGAAGAGCAGCGGCCGAGGCCCGGCTACGCGGCCCGCCCAGTCGTGCGAGTTGGGTCTTCGAGCGAGGTGATGTCGAGGCGTGGCGCGCTCGCCGCGCCAACTGAGGAGGGCTGTCATGGGTGATTGGTACGAGGCGGCATCCAAGGAGCACGAGGCCTTCACTCGACAAGTCGAGACCATCCGTGCCGACAGACGGCTCTCGCCTGACGGCAAGCAGGCGGCCATCGCCAGCGCCTGGCTCAAGTCCCACCGCGCCGTCACCGAGCTGCGCGACCGGGACCGGGAGACCAAGGCGGACGAGCGACGGCGCCGGGAGCAGCGCCTGTTCGGCGTGGACGCCAAGGACCCCGCCGCGGTAATCACCTTCCGTGACGGGCTCGACCGGGCCGAAGCCACCCAGAACGCTGAGCAAGCAAGCGCGCTGCTGGCAAGGGCGATGAGGAGCGGAGACGCGGCGCTCGCCCGAGGTGTATTGCAGGTGGCCCTTGATCGCAACTGGTTCCAAGTGGCTGGGGAATGGTCGGCCGAGAACCGCAGCTGGGCAGACGACGTGCGGGCGATGGTCGAGGAGCGTTCCGTCGGTGGAACAGCGCAGCGGCACTGCGCTGTTCGATTCGATGCACGCCGAGGTCCCCCGGCCGGTCGAGTTGGCCAAGCTCAGCGACACCCAACTCGAGGCGCTCACGACGACGCCTGAAGCGCGGTGAACAAGTCGCCCTTCCAACCCACTCGGCATCGGGCGATGAGGCGAACTCGCGGGAGCGAGCAGTACGCCCGGCGAGCGACTCTTCCCGGACGACCCGAACCGGGCGTGTGAGGAAGCGTCACGAGGAGGGGCCCAAGCGCACTTGTCGGTGCCCAGGATCAGCGGACCAGGAGTCGCGGCCGCGACAAGCTCGCTTTAGCAGAGCATCGCCAACAGGAGCTATCAAATGGCAAGCACGGGATGTGCTGCGTAACCCTGGGTTCGGCCGAGCCCAGGCATCTCGAGCCCGAAGGCGGCGCGCCGCTATGAGACTCAGACGCTGTCGAAAATGTCCTTGAGGTGCGCATGGCTCGAGACCTTGGCCACGCCATCGCGCATTGTCTTCTTCATCAGATCGATGCGCTTGCCGACCGTGTCGGCGTCGTTGATGTAGATCAACATTTCGATCCTGCCGAAAACGTCGCTGTGCTTGCCGGCGTAGTCAGCAAGGGCTGCAGCGCGATACGGAGCGTTTGCCTCGCTCAGCAGGTGCGGATCGACAATGTCCGCGATGACCCCGGACTTGGTCTGCCGGAGGAAGATGAAGTCGGGGTAGATGCCAACCCATTTCGTCCCGTCCCTGCGGGGGGCACACAGGGACCATGGCTTCCGGTCTAGGTTGCGAAGCCAGCCGACGACGTCATTGCGGGCGAGCTCAGTTTCGAGAGCCTTGATCTCCCAGCTCGAACCGAAGTGGTGGGGGCAGGTTCCGTCGTCCGCGACGTAGAGGTGCTTCGGCCAGCTCCTCGCTGTTTTCGTGCCTTCGATCATCGCTGGCATCGAGATCATCGTCCTCTCCGGGTCGGAGCCGGAACCCTCGACCTCGCGCAGCTGCTGGCGTGCCTTCTCGCTGGCTGAGTTGATGGCCACCTTGTGGTCGGCGGTCCACCTAACACGCTCTGCATCAGCAGCCGCGTTCACCCTCCGGATAACGCCGTCGACGGCCAACAGCGTGGCAAGTTCGATCTTGGCATCCCGCGGTAAGGCGCCGTCGATCTTTACTCGCTTGCGCAGATACTCCTTGTGCAGGCTCTCGCCTAGCGCCCGCCCGGAGTCCGCGTGGAGGAGGTCAAGGTCGGCGTCTTCGATGACGGCACTCACCGTCGTGGTGATTTCTTGGCCCTTGTTCCTTGCCGCCAGGGCGATCCGATGGACCCGGAGTTCGAGCAAGGTTGCCTCGTTCGAGAGCCTCATGAAGGTGGGGTCCTTCTCGAGCCGTGTGCGCTCGGCGCGCAGTACGTCGACGAGCTGACTCCGGTAGGTCTTCACTGGGTCCGTCTCAAGCTTGAGGTCGCGGAGCAGGGCGGCAAGCTTCCCGAGGCGGGGTACTGGTTTGGTCGTCCGAGTCCGCGGAATCGTGTAGGTGGGCAGCTTCTCCACGGCCTCGAAGCACGCCTCCGCGCCTCGGGCCCGCACGAGCGTGATCGCCTGCTTGCCGTCGCGTACCCGCGTGGGCGGCACGTTGTCGGGGTCGCCGGTGAGTCGAGTAACGACTCGCTTCACAGCCTCTGCTTCGTAGTACGGCAGGTAGAGCGCCACGGTGTTCAGGTGCTCGTCGTCGTCAATACGGCGAGCCAAAGGCGCTCGAACCATCCGGCCCACCAGCTGTGCGATGTTCGTCTCGTCGCGGGCGGATCGGTAGGAGACAATCGTCTCGGCCCGCGGGCAATCCCAACCCGTGTTGAGTGCGGTCTTGAAGAGCACCACCTTGACGTCCGGGTCAGCCTCGATCTTCGAAGGATCGAGATGCCGCACGCGGACCGCATCGATAGTGAGCTCGACGCTGTCCTGAAACGCATGAGCGATCCAGCCACTGCCGGTGCGCTGGATCTTCTCCGACAAGGTCCGGACCAGCGTGTTCATGTCCGTCTCGGAGACCTTGCTAGACCCGCTTCGGGCGTCCGCCACCTGCACAAGCAGGACGGGATCGGGAACCTGCTCGCCCTCGGCTCTACCGTACGCGGCCCATCGATCGCAATACGTCTGCCACGCTGCGATCGCCTCGGAGAGCATGGTCGCCAGGTTCGGCTGCGCCTCGTCAGGGTGGTACAAGTCGACGAACTCCTTGAGCAGTCCCGATTCGTGGACCTGGTCAGGGGAACGTCGACCCTTAGCACGGGTCGGTTAGTGTCGTTGCAGAGGCGCACGAAAAGATCGGGGGTGGCGGACACACCGATGACGAGCGGGATAGCCGGCAACTCGTCGCTCCCCACTATGAACTTCTGCATGATGGTCTCGGCCTCGGTGGCAGCCCTCCCGCGTGCACCGCGGTGTGCCTCGTCAACGACGACGATGAACCGAGTGCCCATCTCGGCGACGGTGTTCGCCACCATCTGCCACAGGGTGTAGTGGCGACCGTCGCCGACCTTGACGTACGACGTGGCAGAGCCGAGCTTCTGCGTGTTGAGGAAGTAGACCATCCCTTTCTCGAACGTTGGGGCGTCTACCTCGGGCTTGATCACCTTCGTGTTGAACGCGGTCAGGACACCCGACGTGGCGAGCATCTTGGCCTCGGACTGGCGGTTAGCTCGGGGTCGTCGGTCAGCCAGAGGAAGACCATGTCTGGGTCGCCCTGATCGTCATCGTCGCCGGCAAGCAGCTCATCAATCAGGGCCGTCATCATCAGCGTCTTGCCCGAGCCCGTCGGGGCGTTGAGCAAGACCACGACGTTGTTCCCGGTCGCTGCCAGGGCCTGGGCCGCAACGAGCTTCGAGCTCAGATCGTCTACGGCCTCGATCTGGAAATCCTTGAGATCAACTCGCCCCAGGCCTCCACGTTGACGCGGAAGGTCCGCAAGTAGTCCTGGTAGAGCATTCCGATCTTCAGGTCATCCGACATGAGGGACCGCATCCGTGCGAAGGCGGCGTCGGAGTCGGTGACGAGCCAAGCGTGCGTGAGGTCGGTGCGCTCCGACGTCTCGGCGAGGAAGTCCGGAAAGTAGTCCTCGTCGAGGAGCACAGCGAAAGGCACGCCGTCCTCGACAATCCATTTTTCGTGAGCCTTCATCCGCGACGGGTCGCCCACTGCGCCAGCGGACAGCCACAGCTTCGGGAGCAGGGCGGCGAACCGGTCGCCGATCTCGTTCCGGTCGGGATCCTCGTAGACGAGGTCGTAGAATGCAGCGTTTTCCCGGAAGCCATCGGCGTATGGACGCTGTCGCGCCCACTTGTACTTTCCGACGATCTTCGTGCCGTCGGGCCGCAGTCCGGTCAGCGCAGCCCAGCACCCGCGGGATGGCGCTTCGATGGCAGACGCCCATGGCCTCGAAGTCGTCATCGCCACGAAACTTGCCGGCACGGTTGAGCTCGACTGCGATGGAGTCGGCGACCTCATTGTTGGTCACCACGATGCAGCGGCGACGGCCATCATCGACGGCGTTGAGCAGAAGCGTCGCGTGCAGCGCGGTGCCGGACCCGCCAAAGAAATCCAAGATCAATGCGTCAGGCCTGGAGCCAACGACGGTCGCCAGCACGTCGCGCACGGCGTAAAGCGACTTGGGGAAGTCGAAGAGACCTGAGGACCCCAGCAGGCGCTTCAAGATGTTCGTTCCGTTCGATCCCGCGTCGTACGACTTCTCCCACCAGATGGTGCGCTCACGAAAGCGCTGGCGGGTGCGGCGCACACGCCGGATGTTGACCGTGTACGTGTTGCGGCGCGGATTGAACCGGCCAACTTTGATATTGCCCTTCTCGATTTCGGCAGCCATGCGCCCGGGCTCGAAGCACCAGACTCGCTCGTCATCGTCCTCGTCCATGGGCCAGATCGGCACCATGCCGTTGACCCTGGCCCATGACGGAGCGATCAGGTTGCCGGCAGCATCGCGCTCGAGGAGCGCCTTCCCAACGAGGATCTCCTCGGGCTTCTTTGGGTCGAGGAACAGCGGGTAAAACTGGTTCGGCCGCTGGGTACGGAAGCTGGTGCCCTGGCCGGTCCGCACGGCGCCGCGCCAATAAGCGGCGGGGTCATCCTCCTCCGGCACATCTTCGGGATCCGACTCCTCAAGGTCGTCCTCGTCGAAGTCCTCTTGGCCGTCGAGGTGGATGCTGGCTGCCTCCCGCCACTCCTCAGCCTCGTCGTCCTCTACGACTCCGTCGCTCAGCAGCCGGTCAAGCAGATCGGGCTGCGTTCTCGAGATCTTGGCCAGAATGCGCTCCGCGGTCGAGGGCTCGTCTGACGTCGAGGGGTGGAAGTCTGGGACGAAGCCCTCGCGAGGACCGATCAGGTCGTACCCGAGGTTGGGAACGACGAACAGTGCCTGCTCCTCGATCGAGGCGAAGTTGCGGTTGCCGGTACTGCCGCGACCGTTGATGACGATCGAAACCATGTAGCGCAGGTACTCGGGGAAGAGGCGCTCGAGCAGCATGCCCAGGTGGTGCAGTTCGTGCTCGTCGATCATGACCACCAGCACGCCGTCCGGCTTCAGCAGCCGGCGGGCGAGTTTCAGGCGCTTCTCCATCATTGAGAGCCACTTGCTGTGGTGCCACGCGTCCGCCGGATCGACGTAGTTGTTGTTGTATTTCCAGTCCTTGTCGCGGGTGTTGTACGGGGGGTCGATATAGATGCAGTCGACCTGCCCCTCGTAGGAGAACAACAACAGCTGCAGGGCATGGAAGTTCTCGCCGCTGAGCACGGTATGAAAGGGCCTGGCCTCGTTTTGGACAACCGGGTCGGTCGCCGGGCGCAAAACCGGGTAGACCGGGTCGCCAAACCGCTTGACCACCAACAGGTCGCGGGGGCTCACCTCCTTCGTCGTTTCACCGGCCGCGATCGTGATTGCGCCCTTCGTGACCGATTGGACGGTGTACCGAGTCGTATCCGCCGAGGCCTTCCGGAGCACCACCTCCAGGCCGGGGCGCGGGCGACGTCGGTGGCGCACAAGGCCACCTCGGGGATGTGTTCTTCATACACGAGCCCGAACCGGCGTTGGGCACGGAGCTCTGACACCGGACGCAGCGAGCCGTGCGCGCAGCTTCGAGTCGTTGACCTGCTCGAGAAGCTCATCGATCTTGGCCATAAGTCCTCCGGCCCGAAGTCTGGCAGGCGATATGCGGCGCGCTACGCCCTCGGCGATGGCGCGTCTCTAGCCGGCGTTGGGAAAGGATCGCTGGTGGGGCGCGGAACGGGCGGGTCTCGACCGGCCTCGCCGACCCGTCGATACACCTCGGCCGTAGCCCTTCGCGACCGGAGCCTAAATGCCGGTTGGAGGGGCTGCCAGTTCGAGAGCCCTAGTCGGGAGGGGAGGCGGTGGCCGCACCAACTTCGCTCGGGACCCGGGGTCAGGCGGCTGACGGCCTTGGGCGTCGTGGCTCAGGCAGCGTCGAGCATGGCGCGGGCCTTGGCCTGCACCCGGCGACGGGCCCGACGGCAGGACCCGAAGTAGTACCCGGCCCACACGCCCCGGCAGCTGTCATCGCGCACGGCGTAGGCAAGGCACGTCGCCTTCACCGGGCACGTGGTGCACAGCTGGCACGCCGCGGCCACCGTCGCCGCGTCGCTGGCCATGAAGTCGATGCCCGACGAACGACACAGCCCCTCGTCCATCCACGCCAGGTGCACCGGCGCATCGTGCCACCGCAGCGGGCGATGGCGGGGCCTCAGGGCTCGCCGTCGGGCTCGGGGAACCCTTCATCCGACAGAAAGCCGACGACCTCCTCAAGCCTGCCGTCGGCAGCGAGCGCCAGGATGATCCTGGTGCCGAAGGCGTACGCCCCTGGGCACAGGCCGAGGTGCTCAGCGGCCTCGGCGTCGTCGGTGCCCAGGCGGTCGAAGATGACGATCATCCGCAGCTTGTCCACGCCGTTGAACGGCAGCCCCCCATCGTCGCGGCCCTGGTCGGGCCATGCGGTTGCCAGGCACGTCAGCCCCGTCGCCAACAGCAGCTCGTCATCCATCGGCTCCTCGTCGCTCATGGCAACGCCCGCCGACATCGCTGCCACTCGGCCCGGACCTGCTCTCCCGAGAGCTGGCCTGCTTCGAGCAGGCGTGCCGCGACACGTTCGATCACGGGCCACATTTGCTGGACCAGTCCGAGACATCGGGAGCAGGTCCACTCGAGCCACACGTCAACCTCACCGGGGCCGATGGCGATGGCGATGGCGTCGGCGAAGCCCACCAGCCGGGCGAGGTCGCTGCCGGGCACGATGACGAGGTTGGGGCCGATCGGGGTGAGCCCGACGCCGCCCGCGAGGGCCGCTACGTCGGCGCCGCTCAGTTCCGCGGCCAGGGTGCCCGCCCAACCCATCAGCGCCCACCGCTCGACGGCGGCTCGGGCTTGGTCGTCGTAGTGGGCCTCGTCCAGTTCGTGCTCGGTCGGCCCGTCGCCCTCGAACATGGCGGCCCCGGCGCTGTCAGAGTCGGGATCGTCCCGCAGCTCGATGCCGATCAGGTCGAACCCGAGATGGAGACCGATCACGGCGTGGCCCGCCTCGTGGTACGCAGCCGCCCGGCGAGGATCGGTGAACGGGTCGGGCGGTAGCTGCTCGCTCACCGCCGAGGCTCCCGTTCGAGTCGCGCATATGCGACGCATACCTGGTGTCTCATCCCTCACCCTAGCCCTCCCGGTATGTCCGCTCGACATGCCGGTGCTAGGAAGTGCACCGAGGCAGCCGAACCCAGGAGAACCGGCATGCCCCGACACACGGACCCCGAGCGCATCCGTCACGCCCAGCTGCACGGCACGGCTAAGCGGGTGGTCGACAAGCTGTGGCTGGCCCAGCGGACACCAGAAGGCGCTGCGGCCGTCGCACGGATGCGAACCGACCTACCGGACCTCGCCGCCGCGCTGGACAGCCTGGAAGCCCGGGTGACGGTGCACCCGACGCTCGACTGAGCACGAGGCCCGGGAGACGGCAAAGGCCGGACCCGAAGGCCCGGCCCGTGCGCCTGGTGGCTTGTGCGGTCACTTGGCCGGTGCTGCACCCACCCCACGGTCGAGAGCGAACTTCCGCAGGGAGGTGCCGTACCAGGTGCCACCGGTGGGGGTCGTGATCCCCGCGCCGTTGAGCTTGACCGAGATGGGCCACCAGGCCATCCCCGCCTTGCGGTACTTCGCCACCGCGGCGAGCACCTTGGCCTCGGCCTTCGGATCCACCTTGCGGGTGCTGGTCGCCTTGGCCACCTGCGCCTTGCGGGTGGTGGTGGTCGGCTTCTTGCTGGCCTTCACCGGCCGCGGGCTGACGCTGGCGATCGACTGCTCGATCTCGGCCTTCACAGCTGCGGCCTTGGCCGGGCTCACCCGCGGTTTGCGGCTGGCCTTCGGGGTTGCGGTAGTGGACACGGTTCTGCCTTCCTGGCCCCGCCCGGGGTGGGTGGGTGCCGACCGAGCAGTGTCCAGGACGCATCGAGCGTTTGATCGCGACCGTTCAACATTCCTCGGCCGGGGTCGGCTTGCCCGTGCGGGTGGACCACGGAGCCGGGGTATATGCGAGGCAAGAGCGAGCCTCTGGCTCACAGCTGGGGGCCGTAGCCGGGTGGTGGTTCCTCGCTCAGGTAGAAGTGCCCGTCTTCGTCCTCGATGGCGTGTAGGTAGCCGAAGTCAGGAGGCTCTGCACCGTGCGGAGCAAAGCCCAGGAGCACCGCCCGATCGACCGCCTTCGTCGCGTCCCACACCAGGGCGAACGCATCACCCACCGCGTCGGTCAGACGCACCTCGACACCCTCGGACCCCTCGTCGGTGGTCACCATCTCGATCACAAACGAGCCGTCGTCGGTGAAGCGGTAGACCACGCCAGCAGACAGCCGCGGGTCAGCTTGCCGGTCGCGCTGCTCGCGGAGGTAGCCCGCCAGATGCTCGTGCATGTTTCGGGCGGTGCGTAGCTCTGCATGCTGCTCGCGGAACTGCTCCACTCGGTCCCGGAAGGCATCGTCGCAGACCGGCTCGAGAGCGATCGCCCATCCGACGAGACGGTCCACCGCGCTGAGCAGCTCGTGAGCAGCTATGAGCGCGCCGTCGTTGTCGTGCGCCTGCCGAGCCGCGGTCAGCCGGGCGACGGCATCATCCGCGGCGCGTGCCCATGTCGTCACCCACGCCTTGCCCTGCGCCAGCAGCTCCAAACGCCCAAGGTTGATCGGCTCCACGCCGCGACGCTACGGCCCACCCGGTATGGCTGCTCGACATGCCGGGCGGGGCAGCGGCCTACTTGGTCTCTACGCCGTCCAGCGGGCGACCACGGAAGACGTCGATCGACGGGTCCGGCAGCACGACGTCCACCGGAGGCGGAGCCGGTGGTGCGACCACGTGCGGCGGGGGTTCGGGTGGAGCTTGATCGTCAGGCATGTTCATCCCTTCGCCAGCACGAACTCCACCACGACGCGGAGCTTCAGAAGGAATACGCCCAGCACCAGAAGGAATACGCCCAGCACCAGGAGGAATGGTCACCACCCGATGATCCGGAGCCCCTTGGGTTGGCCATGTGGCTCGCAAGTGCATTACGTGGATCGACGGGTCGAGCAACGGGCTTGCTTCTGGTGGCGGTGGTGGTAATGCCTCGGGCGGTGCGATGGCCTCCGGCGGGGGTTCGGGTGGAGCTTGATCGTCAGGCACGTTCATCCCTTCGCCAACAGTATGAGCCACATCAGGACGGACAGCAGGGCGAGCACCATCGCCAGCTGTACGACCCGCCAGAGGATGAGCAACTTTGTGGCGTTCCGATCGTGGGCTCGACCCATCACGGCCGCCAACTCACGACCCATCTGCTCGCCGTCGAGCGTGCCCCACCCGGCGCCAAGAAGCACGGCCGGGTGGAAGGTGAACCGAAAGCGCCACGGCCAGAGGACAACCAACGCGGCGACCACGGCCGCGACGAGGAAGCCGATCGCGACGAAGCCGAGCGCGGGGATGCCCTTATGCCCCTTGAGCGCGGGACCGGCGAGGAAAGACGAGGCGATGCCCCCTACGCTGAACACGATGGTCGATCTCGTTCGAGCGTCGGCCAGAGCTGCAATCTGATCGTCGAGAGCACGCTGTGCCTGCCCGAGCACGATCTCGACTGCGCTCGCCATGCGCGAAGCCTAAGGCTCAGCTGTTATGTCGCCTGCGTATACCCAGGCGCACCGTGGTCACGGCGTGGTCACGAGAACCGGCGAAAGTGCACACCGTTGGGCGGCACTGGCCACAACGAGCCCGAGACTCTTGCCCTGGTAGATGGCCACTTGGCGCTACCCGGCACTACCAGGTGAGACCGCCCGCCTGAGGTTCGATTCCCGGCGTCGCCTCTCTTCAGATCGTGCTATCGTGCCTGGTCAGAGGCCCTTTCGGTTTGACCGCCACTGACCGGCAGTGTCCTCCTCGATCCCCCAGGATCCATTGTTCTGTGCCCATTTTGTGCCCACGGGAGGCAGCGATGGCTGCGATCGAGAAGCGGAGTGACAACTACCGGGTCCGGTACCGCGACCCGTCAGGACATCAGCGGAGCCGAACGTTCCGGCGCAAGGCCGACGCCGAGCGCTTCGCCCGCGAGGTCGAGGTCGACATGGACCGCGGCCAGTGGATCGATCCCCGCGGCGCCGACGTCGCGCTCGAGCAGTGGGTCGAGACGTTCATGACGTTCGCGCGTTCGCTCGCGCCGACCACGCAGCAGACCTACCGGCGCGACCTCGACCGCTACATCCTCCCTCGCTTCGGCGCCGTCCGGCTCGGCGCGGCTCTCGCCGGAGGAGATCGAGATCTGGCTCAACGACGAGCTGGCCAAGGGCCTGGCGCCGTCGTCGGTCCATCGCCACTACCGCACGCTGCGGCGGGTCCTGCAGACCGCCGTCGAGAAGGACCGGTTGCTCACCAACCCGTGCGACCGGGTGCGGCCGCCCAAGGTCCCGAAGACCGACCATGACGGTGCTCACGTGGGAGCAGGCGATGGCGCTGGCCGAGGCGCACTCCGAGCGGTACCGCACGCTGATCTACGTCGCCATCGACACCGGCATGCGCTGGAGCGAGCTCGTCGGGCTGCGGCGGGGAAGCGTCGACGTCGTCCGCCGCAAGGTGCGTGTCGTCGAGCAGCTCGTCCAGCTCGACGACGGCTCCTGGGTCCGCCGGCCACCGAAGACCGACTCCGGCACCCGGACGGTCACCGATCTCGGCCGCGGTCGCGGCGATGCTCGCCGACCACCTCGACCGCTTCGTCGCGCCCGAGCCGGACGCGCTCGTGTTCACCAACGGCGCCGGCCAGCCGCTGTCGCACTCGAGCTTCCAGACCCACCACTTCCGCAAGGCCCAGCTCGCCGCCGGCGTGTCCTGCCGCTTCCACGACCTCAGGCACACGAGCGTCGCCCTGGCCATCGCCGAGGGCGCCCACCCCAAGGCGATCCAGGTCCGCATGGGCCACAGCTCGATCACCGTCACCCTCGACCGCTACGGCCACCTCTTCCCCGAGCTCGACGAAGCGATCGCCACCGCCTTCGACGCCCGCTTCCGAGCGATGCGTACACTGCACTGGCGGACGAGAGGGGAGGCCATGAGGGCTGACCGGATGCTGACCCCATCGGGTCGCCCGTATGCACCGGGGACGATGACGGCGAAGGTCTACGTGTTGAAGGACACCGACGAGTGGCTGGCCGACGAGAGCGAGACGGGCGCGATCTGGTCCGGGGGGCTGGGCAAGGTCAAGTCGAACCAGCACCCGCGAGCGGTTCATCCTCGACCAGAACGGCACCGTGTTGCGCCCACCTCTCGCCGGCGCCGGCGTTGTCCCGCCCGCCGGCATCTCAGCCGACGCCGTCAAGGCCGCACGCTGCCATCGGCCGGCTCCAGATCGGCGACTCGCTCCGCCAGTACCTCCTGCGGTCCTTGATCCGTCAGATCACGCCCGACCGGCCCGCCTACACGACTCGCGACGCGCAGAGGTCAGGAGCGAAGACGCATGGCGATCACGTGGTGATGTGTTGGGTGACGGCGGTCCACGTCAGCCGGAGCGGCGCTGATGTCGAAGGGCTTCTACGGATTGGAACGGTGACGTGCCGGGTGACCGCCGAGGAGCATGCCGCGATCAGCAACCTGCCGTCGAAACCGCACCTAGCGGACCTGCCGGACGCGATGCGCGCCGCCAGCTCCCCGGAGCAACTCCTGAAACTTGGGTGGGAGCGCTATCGACGGGCGAAGATCAAGCCGTCCAGGGCAGGGTCGACGGTAGGAGACCTCTGACCGATACGCCGCAGCTGTGGAGCAGGGCGCGTCTGCAACGGGTCGACCAGCTCGACCTACAGGTCGGTGGCCAAGCTCCGCAAGGGATCGACGATGGCCGGAACGTCAACCGTTGCGATGACCCAGAGTTGCTCCCGGTCGACCCGGTGGTAGTGATGACTCAAGCGGTCACGCACCTTCGCCAGATCTCCCCAGGGGATCTCGCGATGAGCTGTCGTCAAGGCCGGTGACACGGACTTGGCCGCCTCGCCAAGGATCTCGAGACATCGCTCGACCGCCCGGCGCAGGGCGATGTCGGCATCGAACGCCGCCTTGCCTCGGTCGGTGATCTCGGCGATCTCATCGACCGTCGAGATCATGTCCGCGATCCGTTGGCTGTCCGACCGGCTCACAGCGCGATCGCGTCACGCCGGATGCCGTCGTCGCGTTCGAGGAGCGCCCCCGTAGATACGACGTCGACGGGCACGCCCAGCAGATCGCGAAGGTCGTCCTCCAGGTGGATCAGGTCGAGCAGCGAGCTGTTCGGCTCGAACTCGACCAGGAAGTCGATGTCGCTCGCTGCGGTTTCGTCTCCCCGGGCTACGGAACCGAACACAGCGATGCTGCGGCCGCGGCGCCGACCGACGGCCGACAGGATCGCGTCCCGGTGGCTCTCAATGAGCGACCCAAGCGGGGTTGGAGCAAGTGCCACGCTTCGCATGCTATGGCCGCCGACGACGGCCAGAGGTGGTCCTCCGTATTGCCCGCTCATTGACGTGGTGGCCGAAGCCAGCGACGAGCGCAGACGAGATGTCGACGACGCTCGTGACCGCGCAACCCGGCCGGTGGGTGCTGCCGGAAACGGACTCTGAAGCGGTCGAGGTAGCCGCAGTCAGGAGAAGGAGCACGATGGCGCTCAGCGCTCGATCGGCCGCGTCGGTCCCTTCGGCTTCCAGACCTTCGTGCCCCGGGCGACCGCCGAACGACGACCGCCGTTGGCGACGCTTGGGCGCGGCGTGTGATCGCCGGCAAGAACGATGGAGAGGCGGTGGATCGTCGACCAGCGAGCATCCAGGTGCCCGTTCTCCAGTCGGGAGATGTCCGCTTGCGGGATGCCCGTGCGCTTGGAGAGCTCGGCTTGCGTCCAACCGAGCTCGGTCCGGCGAGCGCGAAGCGTGTGACCCGGGTGGTCGAGATCCGCGATGGCAGCGAGGTCGCTCACAAGCCTAGTCTATGTGGGAAAGCACATGACAGCAACCAGTTCGCGCGGCGTCGTTCCGCACGGGTCCCGCAAGACAGACTCGGCAGTCCGGCCCTCACGGATTACGCAGGGAGCAGCCCGAACCGCTCCGCAACCTCCCGCTCGAGGCGCTGTGTCGTCGGCGTCGACACCTGGTCGCGCCCCGACGAGGGCAGCCTCGTACGGGATCACGTCGCCCTCTTCCACGAGCCGCCAGCCGGTCTCTTCGTGCGAGAGATCGCTGGCCTGGCGAGCGTTGAGGCCGTCGAAGTCGCTGAGCACCTTGTCGATGGTCTCAAGCTCGGCGCGCGAGAAGACCGCCAGGTTCGGCTTGCGTCGGGGGACGAGACGGTGCAGCTCGTAACCGAGGAACTCCTCGCGGATCAGCTCAGCCTCGCCTCGGGCGACGAGGCCGTCGCGGATGGGCTTGAGCCGTCGTGGTGCGGGACCGTGAGGAGCTTCTGGTAGGCCGCGCCGGTGATCGGGCCGCCGGTCCGCCGCACATGGGCGAAGTCAGCGAAGAACAGGATCTTGTTGAGCTTCGTCGCGCCGCCGGCACGGTCGGCCTCCAGACCTTGGGCGACGTAGACGTCCAGTTCGGTGAGCTCCAGCTCGTCGTAGGTCGCTTCCATACCGGCAATCCTGGGACCTGGGTGTGACGGAGTTGGCGGACGGCGTCAGCGGGCGCTCGGGCTGGCTCGTTGTTGGTCGGTGGCCTGAGCCGTCCGGTGGCGCTCGCTCGCACTGCAAGAGCGTCTCGCCCGTATCCACACGAGGGGCGCGGTGTCACCTCGATACCATCTCTGCCGATGGCAATAACGCTCCGGCTGACCGACGACGAGCAGGCCGCCCTGCGCGAGCGTGCCGCGGCGGAGGGGATCTCGATGCAGGACGCCGCTCGCCGGTCGGTGCGCGATTACGTCGCCGGCGGCGCTCACCGCGACCGGGTGGCTGCGGCGGCGCAGCGGGTGCAGGACGCCTACGCCGATGCACTGCGCCGGCTCGCCGAGTGACCGAGCCGGTCGAGTTCCTCGATGTCGAGGACCTGATCGATCTCGCTTGAAGGCTGCTCGGCGATCCTCCCCCGATCCGGGATGTTGGCCTGCTCGGCTCGGCCGCTGCTCGCCCGTAGGTGTCCGTCGGCGGTGAGGACGCGTACCCCGACCTGTGGTTGAAGGCCGCGGCGCTGCCGCAGTCCATCGTGAAGACCCACGCGCTCGTCGACGACTTGGGATCACTCGGCGCGCATCCTTCGAGCGAGGTCGTTGGCGGCGCGCACCGAGCGATCGTCACGAGCGTCGAGTAGGTCGACCACGACGACCGGCCACGGCGCCTCCCCGGTGTCGAACAGCCACAGATCGCCCGGTGGTACTCGAAGGACCACGTTGGGCTGTTGCGACCGAATCAGCGCATACTCGTCGATCATGCTCGGTCCATCGGCTTGGCGCACGTACAGCTCCGCGTCACCCACTGCGATGAGGTCGACCGAAAGCTGCCTGACGCTGGCTCCACCGCGGACGACACGTGGGTCGTCGAGCAGGGGCTGCAGCATCGATGGGTGGGCACGCAGCTTGTATGCGACAGCGCGGTGACGACACGCCCACGACCATTCGTCGAGCGGCCACGAACGAGCCCGCTGGCGAGCGTGTGATCGTTCTCGGGGGGCGAGCCATGGCATCGGCCGCCCGTCGGCGGCCCACAGCAGTCCCCACGCGGAGCGCGGCGAGAGTGGTCGACCGGCGCGGGCGTTGGTGTCGAGGCGTTCGCTGATGGCGGACTCGTCGACCAGCCACCGCCCGCCGACCTTTCGGCCGTCGAGCAGTCCTTGGGAGACCAGTCGTCGGACGCGTCCAGGGTTGAGCTCGAGCCGCTCTGCTGCTTCTCGGACGGGTACTGACATCGGACACTCCTAGCGCGATAGCGCGCCGTAAGTGTATCTAGACAGAATCAGCGCGTCAACGCGCTAATTCTGACCGAGTGGGACCGTGAGGCACCTGCTGGGCCGCGCCTCGCTCACCCCTCACAGTTGTATTCCGGGTGATCAATGAACCGTCGCGTAGCGCCGGACCAGCGTGGTGCCGATCTCGGCCAGGCGCGTACGCACGTCCGCCGGTGACAGAACCTCGAGCGCTTCGCCGTAGGCACACAGCTCGCGGGCTGGGTCCTCGTGCCTTTCCGGGAACCCGATGTCGACCGTAACCCGGCCGTCGTCGAGCGCTTCGCCGACCGTGACGCGATTCCCGAAGTGGACCCGCAGCCAATGAACCACGTCAGGCGAAGCCGAGCGCGGTGACTTGCCGCAGCGAACGTCGTTCGTCCAGCCTCTCGACGACCTCCTGCCACGCCCGGTGGAGGTCGAAGTCCGGCGGCCGGTGGGCGAGATCGTCGGTCAGCTCGACCGAGCGCACCCGCCACACCCGGAAGGTCCGCTGGCCGGCGTCGGTGTCGGCGAGCAGGTACCAGATGCGCCCCTTTGAAACGAGTCCGAGAGGGTGGACGGTGCGCTCGGTCACGGCGCCCTTGGCGTCGGTGTAGCCGAGCCGGACCTGCACGCCCTCGACGACGGCCTGCTGCAGCACTTCGAGGTGGCGCGGCGTGGCTGGCGCGGTCCGGCCCCACCGGGCCGGGTCGAGCACGATCGCCGCCGCCGCCTTCTCCGCCTCGGCCCGGAACGTCTCCGGCAAGCGCATGCACCAGCTTGCGCAACGCCGCCTTGGCCTCGGGCGTGACCGCCGATGACGGGCCGGCGATGAGGAACAAGCGTGCGGGCCTCGGCGGCGGTGAGGCCGGTGAGGTCGGTGCGGGCCCCGCCGATCAGCGACCAGCCTCCGCCGCGGCCCGGCTGGGAATAGACGGGGATGCCGGCGATGGCCAGGGCTTCGAGGTCACGGCGGGCGGTCTTCACCGATACCTCCAGCTCCTGGGCCACCTCGGTGGCCGTGACGCGGCCCCGGGCCTGGAGGAAGAGGAGGGTGGCCACCAGCCGGTCGGCTCGCACGGCCCAACAATCGCACACAAGGTGGTCATCAGATGACCAGTTTGAGGCCGCATGATCGAGGGCAGGTCGAACGATGAGTTACCGACGAGTCCGACGTCCACTCCAACAAGTCCACAGCCACGAGACGTCGGGAACCGACACGGGCACGCAACCGAACGATCCGGCCAGAGCCGGAGCACACCGTGGAGAACGATGTGATGACAAACCTGACGATGATCGCTCCGAAGCAGCGAGAGCCTGAGACAGTCGAGTCGACTGCCGGGGCCGAGTCCGCGATCACGACCGAGGGCCTCGTCCGGACCTTCGACGGGGTGCAGGCGGTCGACGGGCTCGACCTCGACATCCGCAAGGGCGAGATCTACGGCTTCCTCGGGCCGAACGGCGCCGGCAAGACGACGACCGTGCGCGTCCTGTGCACCCTGCTCGCGCCGAGTGGCGGGCGAGCGGTGGTCGCCGGCCACGACGTCGCCCGCGACCCCGGCCGGGTACGGCTGCACATCGGCGTCGCCCTGCAGGAGGTGGCGCTCGATCCGAAGCAGACCGGCGAGGAGCTCCTCCGCCTACAGGGCCGCTTGTACGGGCTGTCCCGCGGCAGAGATCGACCAGCGGCTGTCCGAGTTGAGCGAGCTCGTCGACATCGGCGAGGCGCTCGGCCGGCGCATCAGCACCTACTCGGGCGGGATGCGCCGCCGGCTCGACCTGGCCGCGGCACTGGTCCACAACCCCTACGTGCTGTTCCTCGACGAGCCGACGACCGGCCTCGACCCGGCCAGCCGAGCGCGGGTGTGGGAGGAGGTCAGCCGGCTCAACCGGGAGCTGGGCATGACCATCTTCCTCACCACGCAGTACCTGGAGGAGGCCGACGAGCTGGCCCACCGGGTCGGCATCCTCAACGCCGGCAAGCTCGTCGCGGAGGGCACGCCGGCCGACCTGAAGCGCAGCATCGGCAACGACCTCATCATCGCCCGAGTCGATGGGAACCCGGCCGCCGCCCGCGCCGCGGTGACGGACGTCGAGGGCGTCAAGGCGGTGGACGCCAGGGGCAGCGACGTTGGTCGTCGCAGCCGTCAACGGCGCCGCCACCATCGGCCCGGTCGCCGTCGCGCTCGACGGCTGCGGTGTCACCGTGACCGACCTGACGGCTGCGCACGCCCACGCTCGACGACGTCTTCCTCGAGCTGACGGGCACCCACATCCGACAGGACGACGACGACGATGCCGGGGAGGTCACCCAATGAACACGATCACCACCGTCTCGACCACCACTCCTCCGACGATGCAGGCGAGCGCCATCCGGCCCCGGCAGGCCGGCTTCGGCCGCGACGTGATCACCATCGCCGGTCGGGCGTTGCGCGCCCTGCCCCGCGAGCTGGAGGCGATCATCCCGCCGGTGTTCATCGCGCTCTTCTTCTTCGTGGTGAACATCGGCACGCTCGCAGAAGCTCACCGAGCGCAACATCGCCGGCTTCGACTTCAAGGCGTTCATGATGGCGACGGCGATCCTGCTGGGGGTCACCGGGGTCTCCCGCGCCGGCCCTGGTGCTCGACGTCCAGAACGGCTACTTCGACCGGCTGCTGCTGACCCCGGTGCGCCGGCTGGCGATCCTCGTCGGGCACATGCTGGCCGACGTCGCCGTCGCGTGCGCGCTCACGGTGCCGATCATCGTCCTCGGCTTCGTACTCGGTGTGCGGTTCGAGGCGGGCCTCCTCGGCGTGCTCGTCTTCATCCTTCTGGCCGCACTCTGGAGCCTGGCCTTCGCCGGCTTCGGCTACGCGATCGCGCTGAAGACCGGCAACCCGGCCGCGGTCAACACCAGCTTCCTGCTGTTCTTCCCGTTCCTCTTCCTCACGTCCTCGTACGTGCCGCGGGCACAGCTCAACGGCTGGCTCGACACGGTCGCGACCTGGAACCCGGTCACCTACCTCCTCGAAGGGCTGCGCTCGCTGACGATGCAGCGGCTGGGAGTGGGGTCAGCTCGCCCAAGCCCTCCTCGCCATCGCCGTCGTCGCGGCGGCGAGCATGTCGCTCTGCTTCGGTGCGCTCCGCGGCCGGCTCAAGCAGCTCTGAGCCGAGCCCCGGCGTCAGTCGCCGAGCGCGGCCGCCGACACGTTCGCCCGTAGGCGACCGAGGAGACCGCGCAGCACATCGAGCTCGGCGGCGGTGAAGCCGGCTCGTAACCGGCGGTCGAAGGCCAGCACCGCCGTGAGCAGGGTCGCGAACAGCGCCTCGCCTTCGTCGGTCAAGGTCACGGTCTGGTTCCGCCGGTTGTCCGGATCGCGCTGACGGACGACGAGGCCCGACCGCTCCATGCGGTTGAGGTGGTGGGTGAGGGTGGCGTCCTCGATGCCGATGGTCGTGGCGAGGTGGCGCTGCATCGTGTGGTCCGACCGCTTCAGGGCGGTGACGATGAGCCAGACCGGGAGCGAGCCGCCCGCCGCCGCCAACTCCTCGTCGAAGGCGCGGTGGAGCAGCCGTCCCGTCCGGCTGACCTCGAGGCCGATCGGTTCTTGCTGCGGTCGCATGGTGTGAACCTTACCATAACGCCTTGACATCTAATGGTTTGATATCTAATGATGGAGCCGACAGGAGGTTCCACAGATGTCGAACAACGATGCCGGGCGTTCTGAGGTCGATCGGGTTGCGCTGGTGGCCGGCGCCAGCCGGGGGATCGGCGCCGAGGTCGCTCGGGCCTTCGCCGCTGCCGGTCATGCCGTGGTCCTGGGTGCCCGCGACACCGAGGCGCTCCAGCGCGTGGTCGACGACATCATCGCGGGTGGTGGACGCGCCATCGGCCTGGCCACCGACGTCGGAGACGAGGCGTCGATGGCCGCGCTGGTGGGCGCTGCGGTGGAGACGTTCGGCCGTCTCGACGCCGCCTTCAACAACGCTACCGACGGCCCGATGCCGGCACCGCTGGCCGACATCGATGTGGACGAGTTCGATCGGGGCATCCGCACCGACGTGCGCGGGACGTTCCTGGGCATGAAGTACGAGATCCCGGCGCTCCTGGCGACCGGCGGGGGAGCCATCGTGAACGTGGCGTCGGTCGCGGCGATGAGGCCGATGACCAACCTCGCCGCCTACGTCGCCGGCAAGGCGGCGATCATCGGTCTGACGCAGGTCGCCGCCCTCGATTACGCCGACCGGGGCGTGCGCGTCAACGTCGTTGCGCCAGGACCGATCCTCACCCACCACCTGGAGCGCGCCGGTGACGAAGCCCAGCGGCTGGCCGCCCAGTCCGTGCCGATGCGCCGGATCGGCACGACCGCAGAGGTCGCGGCCGTCGTCGTGTGGCTGTGCTCGCCGCAGTCGTCGTTCGTCACCGGAGCGACGGTACCGATCGACGGCGGCCAGGTGGCCGGCCACAAGCCGCCGCAGATGTACCGGCAGGGCGAAGGCATGGCGTCGACCGATCCCGCCGCCTGACGTCCGACCCGCAACCGACGCAACCGTGAACGAAGGAGTGATCACATGACCACCACCACTGAAGAGATCCGCGAGCTCGGCGAGCGCTGGGCCGCGGCCGAGGTCGCCGGCGACACCAAGACGCTCGGCTCGATCCTGACCGACGACTTCCACCTCGTCGGACCGTTCGGCTTCGTGCTCGACCGCGAGCAATGGCTCGACCGTTACCGCTCGGGCGACTTCAGGACCACCGCCCTGAGGTGGCACGACGTCGACGTCCGCGACTACGGCGACGCTGCCATCGCCATCGGCACCCAGTCTCAGCAAGCCGCCTACAAGGACACCCCGAACAACGGCGACTTCCGCATCAGCCATGTCCTCGTCCGTCGCGACGGCCGCTGGGCGATCGCGGGCATGCAGCTCAGCCTGACGTCGCCCCCGCCGGCCGCGCCCGCCTGATCCGTCCGCCCGGCTTGGGTGCGTCCCCCGCTGGCGGCGATCAGAGCTCGACCATTGGTCGAACGAGCAGTCGTCACGGTCCGGGACCATGGGCAGCTGTACCCACCGATTACCGAAATCGTGGCGAGCGCGATGTGCACGCCCGGCGGGACGAGGGCCACGTTCCTGCGCCGGCCGGCTGAGCCATCAGTCGAAGGGACGACGGGTCTGCCTCGTCGGGCGGCGAAGCCGCCTGCCCAAAGTCGACGTGCTCGCTGCGTAAGGCCGAGCGGCTTCGCACGTCTACTTCAGGTGGAGGGCCTGAGGCACGCCGAAGGCCCCAACAGAGGAATCCGCCACCATGACCACCACCGCGGCCAGAGCAACTCTGATCGCCATCGTCGCAGCCGCCGCAGCCCTCGGCATGGTCGCCTGCACGCCGGCTCCCAGCCAGCCCGCCCCGTCACTCGTGGACGTCGTCGGCGACTCCACCCTCTTCCTCTCCAACAAGGCGCAGGACATCCCAGGGTCCCGGGCGTTCCCAGGCTCGAGCCCCTTTGACGCGGCCGGTTCGGTGACCGGCTCCTCGATCCTGTGGGTCTACGCCGGGTCCAACGTCGGTAGCGGCCAGCCTGGTGTCGAGGACGACGTGGCCGCCATGGTCAAGGCGTGCGAGGGTCGCCGGTGCCGGGTGGCCGTCGAGGGCGTGGTCAAGGCCTACGACGACGAAATTGTCAGGACCTTTCCGCTCCTCTGCGACCTCCGCCAGCTCAGGATCCAAAGGCCCGACGGCGTCCACCCGGACGAGGCCGGTGCCCGGCTCATGTCCACGGCCATCCAGGCTTGCGCTCGCCAGAGGTGAAGCACGTCTTGATGAGCTGCCGTGTCCGTGGGGTCGACCGACGCAGCCGGGGCCGCAGAAAGCGGTGCGTGCGCCCTCCTGGTGGGTAACGTCGGACTGTGGATGCTGCTCACGTCATGGTCAAAGAGGCGACGAACCACGCGGAGGCGGTCTACGTCTGCCCTGTCGGCGGTTGTGGGCGGCGTCTCGTGATCAACTGGCTCCGCCCCGCCCTCACGGTCATCGACCGAGGAGACTTCTTCGCTCGACACATCGGCACCTCGGACGGGCTCCGTATGGATGTTGCCATCCAGTAGGTAGCCCGCCCGAACGACCGAGTGGCCAGCGTCGGGCACCGAAAACGGAGTGCCCGACGCCGGCCGCGCTCGGTTCGCTGGGGATCAGCTCAGACGGGGTTCTCCACCTTGATGACCGGGCCCTCGGAGAAGCCCATGATGTCGTAGCCCGGGGACCCGAACACCGAGTCCAGGAAGACGGTCACGACGAGCTTGTAGACGCCGGAGACCAGCGGATCGCCGGGGTTCTCCTCGTCGAGGCTGAACGGGGGCACGGTCAGCGTGGTCGAGTACGCGAAGGGCGCGCTGGCCGACGGGAGCGGCAGGACGGCCACGTCCTTCGCCACGAGGATCTTCTCGGGGCCTGGGCCGATCGACTCGGCGTAGGCGGTGACGACCCAGTTCGGGGACGCAACGGCGAGGGCGCTGAGCCAGAGCTCGGCGATGTTGCCGTCGATCTTCCAGTCGACCGTGATGTCGAACGGCTGGGTCGGGTCGAGCACCAGGTTGCCGACGCCGATGGCCGGAACTTCCTTGACCAAGACGGTCGAGGTGAAATCGCCCGTGATGGTGAGGAACCCGGAGGGCACGTTGGGATCGAAGTTGGACATGTCGTCTCCTTGTTGGCGGGATACTTGTGCCCGTAGAGAGCGCGCGAGCCGGTTCCTGATACGAAGGAACTTGCCGCGATCTGGCCGACGACGTTCTCGGCGCGGCCGGCGCTCCGAATGGTTCTGGTCACCGAACCTGGCTTCGGGGCGCAGATTCGGTGACCGGAACGCTGGCGAGTGGGCGGAAGTGATGCCGGAGCGGGAAGTAGAGGAACGTGCGCTGTTGGCGGTCAGCTCTATCGCGGTCGCTCTACAACCTCGACGTCCTCGACGACCGGACGTAGCAGGCCGCGCCCACCGCGGGCGCCAGAGAACCCGCTTGAGGGCCCGCACGTGCCCGTCGGGATCAGTCGGGATCAGTCGGGATCAGTCGGCCGCGCCGGAGAGGCGCAGATGCCGCATGCGCCAGATCGCGACCGCCAACGCCACCGCGGTCACAACCAACAGCCGCACCACGGCGGCGCCACCGGTCGGGATGCCACTGCGCTGCAGGCGCCGTGGCACGTCTTGCCCGTCGAGGTACCCGAGGAAGATGGCACGCGACTCCCACGACGGCGAGAGTTGGGCGATGCCCGTCAGCGCCGCGCCGAGGAGACGCTCGATGAGGAACACGAACGCCAGCGACCACGCGGCGGTACGCCGGGTGAGGCACCCGATGGCAATGAAGATGGCGATGTAGGCCACGCTCCCCACGGCCGCGGCGAGGAACGCCGGGCCGGCGGTGCTCGGAGCTCCGGCCACCAGCGCGGCCAGGGCACAAGACGGGGCGATGGCGACGATGGCCACGATCGACCCACCGACCCAGCGACCCAGCACGATCTGCCCGATGGGCGCGGGCGACAGCCAGGTGAAGTGGAACGTGCCGGCGCGGACCTCGGCGCCGAGCACCGCGTCGCCGACGATCAGCGACGCGATCGGCAGCATCAAGGCGAAGATCCCTTCGGCCGCCACGTTGGCGAACGCCCGCTCGGGGGTCTCGTTGATGGCGTAGGCGAGCAAGCCGAAGAGCAGCATGCCTGCGCAAGGGGCCAGGACGGCGAGCCACCGCTTCGGCGGCAGGCAGGACTGCAGGCTGTAGGCGACGATGGCGAGGAACCTCGACCGGGGCCGACCCGACCGAGACCCGGTGGCCGCCGCGGCCGGTGCCGGCGCGCTCATCGGACCAGCTCCCGGAACAGGCTCTCGAGCGAATCGTCGAGGGCTCGCACCTCGAGGAGGCGCACGGAGGTGTCGCGCGCGAGGCGGGGGAGCGATGTGGCCAGCTCGCGCGCCTGGATGGTCTGGATCACGAGCGCGCGGTAGGTGGCATCGAACGTCACGCCGGCCACGCACGGGAGCGTGATCAGCGACGCCGCCAGCCGGCGGTCGTCGTCGGCCCGCACCAGAACGTGGCGGGGGCGATCGTCCATGGCATCGCGGATGGCGCGGTGCCCTCCCGCCGCGGCCAGTCGCCCATGGATCAGCACGATCACCCGCTCCGCCAACCGCTCGACCTCGTTGAGCACGTGCGAGCTCACGATCACCGTCCGTCCCTGGGCGCCGAGGTCCCTGAAGAGGGCGATGAGCTTCACCCGCTGGACGGGGTCGGCGCCGTTCAGCGGCTCGTCCAGGACGAGCACCTGAGGATCGCTGACGAGGGCCGAAGCGACCTTCGTGCGCTGGCGCATCCCCTTGCTGAACGCATCGACCCGCCGGTCAGCGACGTCGAGCAGCCCGACGGACTGGAGCGCGGCGTCCGGTGCTCCCCGGTCGGCGATGCCGTGGAGATCGGCGACGTAGCGGACGAACTGGCGGGCGGTCAGCGCGCTCGGGACGGCTTCGTCTTCCGGGACCAGCGCCATCCGCTGGTGGACGCGGCGGTCGCGTCGGGGGTTCAGCCCCTCGACCTGTACGTCTCCCTGGTTGACGCCGACCATGCCGGTGATGGCCCGCATCAGCGTCGTCTTGCCCGCCCCGTTGGGCCCGAGAAGCCCCGTCACCCCTGGTCCGAACGAGCAGCTCAGCTCCGACAGGGCCACCTTGGGCCCGAACCACACCGACACCTCGCGGATCTGCACCGTGGCATCAGTGGCGAAGGCGGGATCGCCAGGGACGGCCGGCTGACCGGGCGGAGGATCCCACGGTGGCTGGGAGGTGGCCGCCATCAGCGCTCCACGAACCGGTAGCGCCAGAGCAGCACCGCGGCGCCGGTGAGCAGCACCACGAGGTAGGTCGCCAAGGCGAGCAGGCCGCCGTGGTTCACCCCCCCGAGCGGCGACAAGGGATCGATGTGGCCAAGAAAGATGACATCGCGCAGGTGGAGCGGGAGCGCGAGCACGTTCAGGAGTCCGGCCATCGAGCCGCCACCCTGCTCGGGGTCGCCCACGATGATGCCCGACGAGATCGAGGTCACGAGGAACAGCCCGATCAGCGCGGCACCGGCCACGATCCTGCGATCGGTGAGCGAGGCGATGGCGACGCCGATGACCGCGTAGTACAGCGCCAGCGCGGCGACGGCGAGGGGGACCCTCCACAGGACGCCGAGATGACCGGTGAAGTAGTCGAGCGCGCTGTCGCTGACCAGCATGTTGCCGACGAACAGCACGACCTGGGGCAGGAACGAGAAGCCGAAGAGGATGGTGGCGATGGCGCCCACCTTGGCCAGGACGTAGTCGACGCCGGTCAGCGGGCGGGCGAAGAGCAACGGGAGGACGCGCTGGCGGCGATCGGGGCAGACCACGTCGGGCGCCACGATGGCGACGAACAAGAGCAGAGCCGACGACACGCCGACATAGTCGCGGTACGTGATGATCTCGACGCGGTTGTTCGACGCCTCGTTGCGGGTCACGTAGCCGATGCCGACGTTGACGATGGCCGGGATGGTGACGATGCCGAGCAGCACGAACGGCGCCACCTTCTGCCGCCATGGCCGTCTGATCCCGAGCGCCCGCCGCATCGAGGCCTTGTACAGAGCCAGGGTGGCGGCGCCCCGCTGCCCTCGCGGGCCGTCGTAGGGGCGGTAGCTGCGGTCGTAGACGGCGCCCGCACCGCCGGCGTGGATGGCGCTCATGACCCGCTGCCCGCCCGTCCGAGGAACACCTCGTCGAGCGAGGTCAGTCGGCTCGAGAGGCGGTAGAGCGGCAGGCCGAGCTCGGCGATGACATCGCGCAGGGTGTCGAGCTCGCGGTCACCGTCGATGGTGACCTCGACCAGCCCGTCCTCCGCTACCGCCGGCAGCGACCGGGGCCGGAGGGCGGCCACCAGCTCCTCGCCTCGATGACCGACGTCGACGGTCACCACTCCGGTCCGCTCGAGCAGGGAGTCGGTGGCCCCCGACACCACCAGCCGGCCGGCATCGATCATGACGACGTGCTCGCAGACCTTCTGGACGTCGTCGAGGAGGTGAGTCGCCATCAGGACGGAGATGCCGAAGGAACCGAGCCGGGTGACGAGGGCCAGCATCTCTTCCCGCCCGATCGGGTCGAGGCCGGCGGTCGGTTCGTCGAGCAGGACCAGCTCCGGGTCGCCCACGAGCGCCTGGGCCAACTTGGCCCGCTGGCGCATGCCGGTGGAGAACCCGCTGATCGGCCGGAACCGGGACTCGTCGAGCCCGACCAGATCGAGGATGTCGGACGCCCGCTGGCGGGCGGCGCGCGCCGGTAGGCCGCTCAACTCGCCGAAGGTCGAGACCACGTCGGCCGCGGTCTGATCGAGGGGCAGGCAGTCGTGCTCGGGCATGTAGCCCAAGCGGGAGCGCACACCGATCGGGTCGTGGGCCACGTCGAGGCCACACACCTCTACCCGTCCCTCCGTCGGACGAGCCAAGCCGAGCAGGAGGCGGAACATCGTCGTCTTGCCCGCGCCGTTGGCGCCGACGAGGCCGATGCGCCCTCGGGGGATGTCCAGGGTCAGGCCGTCGAGCGCCGTCACCCCGGGGTAGCGCTTGGTGAGCCCGTCGATGCGGAGGAGGGGTCCGGGATCCACGACAGCGTCGAGTCTGCCAGGTCGGGCCTCCCCGGTGGTGCTCGGGAGGCGCCACCGCAGCGCGGCGACCGGACCTCAGCGGGCGCGCACGCGTTTGGTGCGAGGAGTGTGCTCCATGTCGGCCGGGGCGAGTGCTTCCAGGGCGGGCGGCGGAGCCGAACCCGGCGCAGCCCCCTCGCGCCGCTGGTCGAGGGCCCTCCAGAGGTACCAGCTGGCGGCCGTCCGGTACGGCTGCCAGCGCTGGCCCCAGGCCGTGACCGCCTCTGGCGGGGGCAGGGCGCCCGTGTCGAAGGTCAGCGCGAAGCCCTTGCGGATGCCCAGATCGTCCGCGGGAAGCACGTCCGGCCGGCCGAGGCGAAAGATGAGGAACATCTGCGCGGTCCATCGCCCGATTCCGCGCACCGTGGTCAGCCGCTCGATGATGGCGTCGTCGTCCATGCCATGGATCTCGGCCAGCGTGGGGACCTCGCCGTCGACCACCCGCTGAGCCAGGTCGCGCAGGGACAGCAGCTTCGATCGAGACAGCCCGGCGGCGCGGAGGCGCTCGTCCGACACCCGTAGCACCTGCTCGGCCGTCGGGCCCTCGTGACCGCGAGGGAACAGCGCGCACACCCGTGCGTAGATGGTGGCGGCCGCGGTGGCCGTGAGCTGCTGGTAGACGATGGCCTCGGCCAGGCCGGCGAAGGTGCTCGGCGTCCGATCGAGGCGCAGGTCGATCGGGCCCACCGCGTCGATGAGGCGCGCCAGCCCGTCATCAGTGGCGCGCAGCCACTCGACCGCGGTGACCGGATCGAAGCCGAGGGTGCCATCGCCGTCGAAGAGGGTGGGCGCGTCGCTCGCCGCCCTTCCTTCGATGGCAAGGAGGCGCAGCTTGGTGGTGATGCCACCGTTGGCCGAGAACCCGCCGACCCTGCCCCCCGCCGCGAGCACCCGGTGGCACGGCACGACGATGGCGACCGGGTTCCGGCCTAGCGCTTGCCCCACCGCTCGGGCCGAGCCCGGCGATCCCAGCCGAGCTGCGATCTCGCCGTACGACAGCGTCGACCCGGGCGGGATGCTGCGGGCGACGTCGTAGACGCGGCGGTGGAAGGGCGGGACGCCGTCCAGGTCGAGGGCGACGTGGGAGAGGTCGGTGCGCTCGCCACGCAGCAGGGAGACGATGCCCTCGATGGTCGCCTGGACCTCGGGCGGGGCGATCGTCTCCTCGGCACCGGGACATAGGCGATGGATGCGGGCCCGTGTCGCGGCCGGCCTGGATTCGGGGAGCTGCACGCCGACCACCCCGCGCTCGTTCCACGAGATGCCGCAGGTGCCAATCGTGGTCGGGAAGAGAGCGAACCCGGTGGCTGTCATGGCGCGAGGCTCCCTCGACTCTGCACACCGATGCGGGTGCGCACCGCATCCTCCTCGGTGCCCAGCACGGTGCGTAGGCTTCGCATAACCGTCATAATGAGAACGCTAGTGATGTAACCGGCCATGGTCAATCGACGGTTGTGAGGCACGGGCACCAGGAGGCAGGATTGGTCGCAGAGGACGACGCCGAGCAGGACGACGCCGAGCAGGACGAGGCCGGGCACGACGAGGCCGGAAGCGGCGACGACCGGGGCGGGGCGCCGTTCCCGCTGCGCTCGGTCGAGGAGCTGGTCAACACCCGCAGCGTGGAGCTCTCTACCGATGAGCTCCCGACTCCGCGCGCCGTGGAGGTCTGGCTCCGGGAGCGGAACCTCCTCCCCGCAGACGTCGCGGTCACCCCCGCCGGGCATCGACGAGCGCTACGACTACGGGAAGGGTTGCGGGCGCTGCTGGCGACTCACAACGGCGAGCCAACGCGGGCTCCCGGAGCCCCCGACGGCGTCGACCCCGGGTCTGCGGCCGACCTCGCGGGCTTGGCCGCTCTCGCCGGCGACCTCCCGCTCGTGCTCGACGTCCGCGCCGAGCCACCGGCGCTGGTCGCGGCCCGCCCCGGTTCGGTCGACGCCGCGCTGGCCAACCTCCTCGCGACCGTGGCGCGGGCGGCGGCCGACGGCACCTGGACTCGGTTGAAGGTCTGTCGAGAGCCGGGCTGCCGCTGGGCGTACTACGACCACTCCCGCAACCGCTCGCGGGCGTGGTGCTCGATGGCGTCGTGTGGCAACCGGGCCAAGGCCCGGACCTTCCGCCGCCGTTCGCAGGGCGGAGCGGATAGGGTTCGCGGCGGTCGATAGGCGGCCCGGTATCAGCGGCGCCTTGGTGCACTCTGCAATGGCAGAGCCGAAAGGGGGCCCCGCATGCCGGACCTGCCGCCCGAGTACCTGGACTCTCGGACGCCGCCAGACGTGATCGTCACCGACACCGTTCCACCGCCGATCACCGATCCCACGCTGGGCCAGGCCCTCGGCTCACCGTGGGCGGACGCTCCGGCCGTGCCGACGAACCCGGTCCACCGGCTCGTGACTGTCGGCGACTCCCTCACTCACGGCGTCTCGAGCGGCGCGGTCTTCCTCACCGACCGCTCGTGGCCGGCGCTCGCCGCCGGCGGGCTCGGGATCGGCGGGTTCAGCTTCCCGACCTACGCCGGACCACTCGACGGTCTGCCCCTCAACCTCGAGTCGCTCGTACGCCATCTCGAGCGGAGGTTCGGCCGCGACTTCAGCCGCTTCGAGATGGCGGAAGCACCGATCATACTCCACCTCCTGCTCGACGAGAACGAGGACTACTGGGAGCGCGGCGACGGTCGGAAGCCGCCACGCCTCGACCGCCGCTACGAGAACCTCGGCATCTACGGGTGGGACGTACGAGACGCGCTGTCCTGCACCGACGGGCACGCCGCCACGCGTGCGGCGGCCCGCTCGGGCGACAGCTTCATGGGTGCCAAGCCGAAGAACGACAATGACATCGCCGCCCACTCGGTGCTGGCCCCGTTCGGGCTGGCCGCCACTCAGATCGAGGCCGCCGCCTCGCACGGGCGCGACGGCGGGATCGAGACCCTCGTTGTCGCCCTCGGCGCCAACAACGCCCTCGACGCCGTGGTGAGCAAGGACGTGAGGTGGTCGGGTCCGGGCTTCGACGACCTCGCTCGCAAGGGCGAGTACAACGTCTGGCGACCCACGCACTTCGCCACCGAGTACAGCGCGCTCGTGCAGTCGATCCGCGAGATCTCCGCCCGACGGGTGGTGCTGGCGACCGTGCCCCATGTGACGATCGTGCCGATCGCGAACGGAGTGAACCCGGATCAGCCGGGCCAGAAGTGGCGGGCCGGCTCGCGCTACTTCCCCTACTACACGGACCCTTGGATCAAGGAGCAGGACTTCCGGCCCGACAAGCACCGTCACCTCACTCAGCAGCAGGCCCGCGCCATCGACTCCGCCATCGACCAGTTCAACGGCACCATCGTCGATGCCGTCCGCTCCGCCCGCACCGAGGGCCGCGACTGGCTCGTGCTCGACCTTGGCGGACTGCTCGACGGCCTGGCCTACCGCCGCTTCGCAGCCGACGAGTCCGCCGCTGACCACAACGGGTGGGTCCCCGTCGAGCTGCCACCGCCCCTCGCCGACCTGGACTCACGGTTCTTCCTGTCTGACACCGAGGGGCGTCGGCAGGGCGGGCTGTTCGGGTTGGATGGCATCCATCCGACCACATCGGGGTACGGCCTCGTCGCGCAGAAGCTGCTGGACGTGCTGGCCGTCGACGGTGTCCAGGCGGCACCGATCGACTTCGTGGCCGTCCGCGCCGAGGACACGTTGAACTCGCAACCACCGGCGTTGGTCACCGCCGCACTAGACCTGATCGCCCCGTTCGCCCGTCGGTTCGTGTCCCACCACTGAGCGCCCCGGTTCGTCCGATGGTGGGTCGGCCGCTGCGTCAGTCGACAGTGCGGCCGAGGCCCGACGGCGCATGAGCGCGCGCTCCCGACCGCGGCCCAGTTCTGGGATGATCGGCCCATGGGTGTGCTCGACCTCACTGACCGGCCCGAGGATCTCGGCCTCTCGTCGTCCCGACTGGCGCGGATCCGGCCCTTCTTCGAAGACCGGTACGTCCGCACAGGGCTCCTGCCGGGCCTGATCACCGTCATCGCCAGGCGCGGTCAGGTGGCCGCGTTCGACTGCGTCGGTGCCCGCGACATCGCCACCGGGGCGCCAATCGAGCCCGACACGCTCTTCCGCATCTACTCCATGACCAAGCCGGTCGTCAGCGTGGCCCTGATGACCCTGTACGAAGAGGGCGCGTTCCAGATCGACGATCCGGTCTCGAGGTTCATCCCCGACTTCGCGGCGCTCCGCGTGTGGGAAGACGGCACACCTCTCGCCTTCCGCACCACCTTTCCCGAGCGGGAGATGAACATTCGGGATCTCCTGACCCACACATCCGGCCTCACCTACGGGTTCATGGGCCGGCACCCCGTCGACGCCTTGTACCGCCGGCGAGGCGTGGAGGGGCGGGAGGTGCTGGCCCAGAGCGAAGCGACCCCGTCAGCCGACCTGGCCGAGATGGTCGCCAAGCTGGCCCAGCTGCCCCTCCTGTTCTCGCCTGGTGCGAGGTGGAGCTACAGCGTCGCCACCGACGTCTGCGGCCATCTGATCGAGCGGTTGACCGGGCAGTCCCTCGATGTGGTGCTGCGGGAGCGGATCTTCGAGCCACTGGGCATGGTCGACACCGGCTTCCACGTCCGGGGCGACCAGGCCGACCGCCTCGCGGCCTGCTACGCCCTGACGCCGCACGACCCGCTCACCCTCGTCGACTCCCCGGCGACCAGCTCCTACCGGGATCCGCCGACGTTCCTGTCCGGCGGGGGCGGCCTGGTCTCGACCGCGGCCGACTACCTCCGGTTCATGCACCTCGTGCTCGGGCGGGGCGAGCTCGATGGCGCCCGAGTGCTCGGCCGCAAGACGGTCGACTTCATGGCGGCGAACCACTTGCCTACGGGTGGGGATCTCGCCTCCATGGGGCAGCGAATGTTCAGCGAGACGACCTACGAGGGCATCGGCTTCGGACTCGGGTTCTCCGTCATGCTGGACCCGGTCCGGGCCGCGGTCGTCGGCTCCAAAGGCGAGCTGGCCTGGGGCGGTGCCGCCAGCACGATGTTCTGGGTCGATCCGAAGGAGGAGCTGGTCGGGCTCCTGCTGACCCAGCTCCTGCCGTCGTCGGCCTACCCGCTTCGGCGAGAGATGAAGGCGCTCACCTACCAAGCCCTGATCGACTGACGGCAGTCGGCCCATCCTCAAGGCGCAGGTCGGTGTGGAGGTCGCGCCGCTTCGGCTCTGCTCACCCCGGCCGGCCGACGTTCAGGACGTAACGCTCCAAGATGGCCGGCAGCTCGGCGAGCACGAACGACTTGCCCAGGAGATCGACATCGGCCAGAGCCGTCGCGAGCAGCTCGACGGTGAGGGCGGACAGCGCCGGTTCGGAGGTCGGGCCGTAGCTGATGTGCCACGGCTCGGGAGCCACCCCGCCCCGGTCTAGGTCGTAGGGGCGGAAGAAGCCGAAGCGGGAGAGGTTGTCGTCGAGCCAGGAGCCCAGCCGTTCGAACCTCCCCGCCCGCTCGTAGGTGGCGGTGACGAGGTCGAACCGCTCGCCCTCGGGCAGGGCGGCGCGGTCGTACACGTCCAGATCGGTACCCCAGTGGTGGCGGCTGGCGCCGGGGAGGGCCGACCACGCCAGGATGACGCCGATCAGATCGGGGGCGTCCAGAGCCGCGGCGTGCAGCAGGCGTCCGGTCCGGTCGTAGAGCCGGCGTTCGCCACTCATCTTCTCGTTCCAGATGGCCACCTGGTGGGCGAGGCTGCGATGGGCGCTGAGGACCGTGAGCTCGATGCCGTCGGCCGCGGCCGCGGCTTGCAAGGCCCGGAATGGCTCGAGCGCGTCGCGGTGCAGCCAGAAGCGAGAGCCCTCGAGCGGAGCCAGGTGTGAGTAGGACCGGCCGGTGGCCTCGAGGTCGTCCACGGGCACGGGATGGTGCCACGTCGCGGCGCCGGGGTGACGGCAGACCCCCAGTCCGACCGACAGGGAAACTCGCAGGTCGGTCACCCGATCCGGATGGGCGGCCTGCTTATCAGTCGGCGGCCGGTTTGACCGGCACCACGACGATGTCGACCTCGGTGTCGGTTTCGGTCGACACCGGGTGGTGGGTATCGGAGATCCACGCCAGCTGACCGTCGACGGTGATGCGGGCCGACACGGCACAGGTGCGCCGAGGGTCGAGGGACTCAGCGTCGAAGACGAGGGAGAAGGGGATCGGGACCTGGTGCGTGGCCTCGATCACCTGCTCGGCCAGGGTGACCGAGGGAGAGTCAGCGAGCGAGACGTCGCGCACCTGCACGCGCACCAGCGCGCCCGGCGGGAGGGCGACGCGCTGGCGGTAGGTGACGTGGCCGGTCACCGTTCGCAGCCCGGCAGGCTCGCGCTCGCTCGCACCCTCCACCGGAGCCCGTCGAAGGTGGATGGCGCCGATGATCAGATCATCGCCGTCGCTCGAGACCGGATGCCGGCCTTCGAGCGCGGCGAGGAAGCGCTGCTCCTGCTCCATGGCCGGCGGCGGGCCGGCCATCCGGGTGGTGAAGAACGCCCCGAGCTCGGCGACGTCGGCGTCCACGCGGTAGGGGCCACCGAAGCGGTTCACCCCCGCGTGCCCACTCACCCGCCCGTCGTCGCCGAAGGAGACCGAGATCGGGAACCCGTCCACCGGCGGCGCACCGTCCAGCGCGGCCAGCTGCCACGAGCCGTCGAGTTCGGGGCCCCTCTCCGCGTGCTGGCCCACCGCATCCTCCTCCGACCGACGATCGGAGGACGACGCTAGCGACCGGGCAGACCGGATCGGTGGCCGACCGGGGCCGCGGGGCCGGAGGCGCGGGCGCGAGGATGCCGGCGTGAACGCGATCGACGCCGCCGAGCGGTTCGTCTGGTGCAACGCCCGCCTGATCGACCGTCTGCGATTCGACCACCTGTTCCGCGACGGCGACGCCGACCGCGTGGTCGCCGCCCTCCGTCCGTACCAGAACCGTGATGGGGGCTTCGGTGGTGCCATCGAACCGGACTTCCGCGGTCCGGTGAGCCAGCCGGTGGCCGCCGAGCAGGCGCTGCGCGTACTCGACGAGGTCGGGCGCTTTGGACTGGCTGAGCTGGTCGAGCCGATCTGCGATTGGTTGACCACGGTCACCACGCCCGAGGGCGGGCTGCCCATGGTGCTCACGACGGCCGAGCCCTATCCCCGCGCGCCTTGGTGGAACCCGGATCCGGAGCAGCGGCCATCGCTGCTGCCCACCGGTGGCATCGCCGGGCTCCTCCACCGCCACCACGTCAGCCATCCCTGGCTCGGCCCCGCGACCGACTTCTGCTGGCGCGCCCTGGACGCGGTAGCCGACCGGGTGGCGGCGGGAGACTGGCTCCTGCAGCTGGCCTACGACACCCGCTCTGCGATCGTGTTCCTCGACTCCGTCCCCGACCGCCCTCGCGCCGAGTCGGTGGCGGCGGATCTGGGGCGCGTCCTGCTCGACAGCGGGGCGATCGCGCTCGAGGTCGACCCTCCCGGCGAGGTCACGCTGCCGCTCGACTTCGCCCCGAACCAGAGCACGCTGGCTCGACGCTGGTTCGACGACGCCACCATCGATGCCCACCTGGACGCCTTGGCCGCCTCGCAAGACGAAGAGGGAGGCTTCCCGGTGAGCTGGGCGGCGTGGACCCCGGTCACCGGGCCCGAGTGGCGCGGCGTGCAGACGGTCGAGCGGCTGAAGACCCTGGCGGCCTACAGCCGGCTCTGACCGTCTGCGAACCGGTGCCGCGGCTCAGGTCGCGTTGATCGAGCCGAAGAGTCCGTGTGACTCGTCGTTCGGCCCGGCGCTGAACAGCAGCGTCTTCGTCCCAGCCGTCGTCCCGTTCCCGAACATCAGCGCCCAGAGGCCGTCGATGGCGAGGGCGCGCCCGTTCGGGCGGCGGAGGGTGCCCATGCTGGCGCCGGTGTTCGCGTCATAGGCGTGGATCCGGCCGTCGCCGAAGTTGCCGACCAGCAGCGCGCCGCCGAGGCCACCGAAGCCGGCGGGCGCGATCGCCATGCCCCATGGGGCGTTGAGCTGGCCGTGGCTGACCAGCCGGCGGATGAAGTGTCCGCCGGTGTCGTACACGTCCACCAAGCCCTTGCCGGGTCCGGCCAGCTCGTCCTCACGGGCGGCGTCCTGCACCGCGTACGACACAAACAGCCTGCCGTTGAGGGCGGTGATGTTGAACGGTGCGTACCCCTTGGGCAGGTTCGGGTCGGTGAACGAGCCGTCGAGGTGGACCAAGTGGAACGACGAGTTGAAGACGTCGATGTTCCCGTTGTGGAAGTCGGCGGCGTAGAGGAACGTCGAGGTGCCGCGCGAGGCGATCGCCAGTCCCTTGAAGATGGCGCCGTTCACATGGGCCGCCGGCTGGGCCTCCGTCGAAGGCGGAGGCGGCGGGACCCCGGGGTTCCAGCCCGTGATGTCCCCGCTCTCCGAGTCGAAGATGAACGGTGCCGCGCCCATGTTGCCGTGCCCGTCGTCGACGACGAAGCCGGTCGTGCCATTGAAGACCTGCCCGGTGACGCCGTCGCCTGGTACCCCGACCACGAGGGGCACCTTGGTCACAGTCGGTTTGGGCGGATCGGTAGTGGTGTAGAGCTCGGCCTGGTTCGTCCCGTTGGCCGCCACCCATATCGGGCTGGTCGGACTTTGGGCCATGCCCCAGGCGTTCACCAGGCCGGTGTCGGTCAGGGCGGCCCGTCCGGCCACGTCGGACACCAGATCGTGCTCCACGAATCGGTGCCCACCGGCCGCACCGGCCGCGCCGGACCAGCCGACGGCAAGCAAACCCGTCAGGCCGATCGCCACCATCCCGCGTGCTCCCGCTCGTCGTTGCATCGCCACACTCCCTTTGTCTCCGCCACTGGCCGGGCGTGGCGCAGTGGCCCCACCACGGGTACGTCGGCGGGGGCGGGACGGTTCGGGCTTTTTCGACCCGTCATGGGACGGGCGGCCAAGGAGGTCGCCGGCGCCTACCGATCGGCTCCGGCGGGCGACCGGACTCGTCCGATGAACACCAAGAGGACGACGGCGAGGACACCAGCGGTGATCATCTGCGGGCTGATCCCCTTGGCCGCCGGGTCGCCCCGCTGGTCGTGCTCATACGTCGTGGCCGCACGGTAGTCGCGGCACCTCCGCCGTCGATCGATGTCGACTGCGACTCGGACGCGGCGACGGCTGGATGTGGCTGCTAGCGTGCGCCTCGGTGGTCGTCGTACGCAGGCCACCCTCTGCACCCCCTACACCTGGAGCACCCGGTGCATCCGTCGCGTGCACAAAGGAAGCAGTCAGGACAATGGCAGTCGGCACCGTGAAGTGGTTCAACGCTGACAAGGGGTACGGGTTCATCGCACCCGATGGCGGCGGCAACGACCTCTTCGTTCACATCACAGCGATCCTCGATGGCGGCCCGCGCGGCCTCACCGAAGGGCAGAAGGTCGAGTTCGAGGAGGGTCCGGGGCGGAAGGGTCCTCAGGCCACCAACGTCCGGCTGATCTAGCAGTGGGCTGAGCCCGCTCCCCGCTCCTGGCCCGTTGCGGCCGGAGCCCGGAGTGGTCCACCCGTACGTCACCGATGCCGAAGGACCGCAGCCGCGGCGCCGTCGGCCTACTTCGGGTTGGCGCGGCGGCGGTGCACGAGCCAATCCGGCCGGTGCGCCGTGTCGGGTGAGGAGTCAGACCGGCTGGGCCACGCTGAGGATGTTGCCCTCCGGATCGGCGACCTCGGCCAGCCGGATGCGCTCGCCCGCCCGGTCGGACGGCGGTTTCACGACGGTGCCACCCGCCGCGGTGACCGCGGCGCACGCGGCCGCGACGTCGTCGACCTCGAAGCCGAGCCCGATGGGCTGTGGATCGCGGTCGCCGCGCCCGCCGTGGAACGCCACGGTGGCATCACCCCACGCCAGCTCGCTCCAGTCCGGGCTGACGAAGCGCACCGAGAGACCGAACACGTCCCGGTAGAAGGCGGTGGCTCGGTCCATGTCTTGGACCATCACCATGAAGTAGCTCTTGAGGACCTTCATCGGACGTCTCCCTTCGGCTGGCGACGGGACGCTACTGCCGGTTGGCCGCGACCCCGGCGGTGAGGCATGGTGCTGCGATGGCGGTCACCGCGACGGCGCTGCTCTCGCTCGCGGCCGCGGTGTCAGGACTGCTGGTCAGGCGCTGGTGGCTGGTGGCCGTGGCCACCGTGCTCGTGCTGGTGGCCTCAGTGGGGGCCGACAGCTTCCCGATGTCCGCCGCGTTCGACGGCCTCGATGCCATGGCGCTGGTGGCTGGCATGGTGGTGGTGGCGGCCGCCGCCGAGCGTTCAGGCCTCCTGGCCGCACTGGCACGAGCCCTGACGGCGAGGTTCTGGCGCCCGCAGCGGCTGCTGGCGGCCACGTTCCTCCTCGCCGTCGCCATCACCACCGTCGCCAACCTGGACACGACGGCCGTGCTCTTCACCCCGGTGGCGATCGAGATCGGGGCCGCGGCTGCGAGCCCGGTCGTCCCGTTCGCGTTGGCGGCCATCTTGGCGGCCAACTTCGGCTCGATGCTGCTGCCGACCTCCAACCTCACCAACCTGGTGGTCTGGCGGCACACGGACCAGACGTTTGCCGCCTTCGCGGCCGAGCGGTTGCCGGTGGCGATCGTGGCCGTCGCCCTGACCTTGGGGGCGCTGCTGGCCGCGAGTCCCCGCCGGCGCCAGCGCGAGACCGAGCTCGCGCCCGTGACCGCGAGCCCGATCGCCGACCGCGCTCTGGCTCGATGGAGCGCGGTCGCGGTGACCGTTGTGGTGACGGCCTTCTTCGCTGGCGTGCCCGTCGGCCCGCCGCGCTGGTGGCCGCGCTCGTGCTGATCGCCCTTCGACCTGGACTCCGGCACGACCACGTGGACCCCCGCCTGGTGGTCGCCGTCCTGGCTCTCTTCTGCGCGGCCGGTCTGGTGGCCAGCTCGCTCGACACCGCCAGTCGGCTCGACCATACCGGCCCGGTCGGCTTGGCGTTGCTCGGCGCCACGCTGGCGTCGATCGGCACCAACCTCGTCGCCACCTTGGTCCTCGTCCCGGTGGCCAGCACCGCCACCTTGCGCAACGCCTTGCTGATCGGCGTGAACCTGGGGGTCGGCTTCACGCCGGTGGCGTCGCTCGCCACCGTGCTCTGGCGGGACAGCCTCCGCGCCCGCGAGGTGGCCACACCCTGGCGCGCCTGCTTCGCGCTGTCGATCCCCCTCAGCGTCGCCTTCTTGGCCATGAGCGCACTGCTGCGATGAGTAGGCCCGACCCCTCGGCCCGGCGGCGGGCGTCCGGTAGCCTCGCGACGTGCCGAGCCTCGTGAGGTCGCAAGTTCCAGCGTGAGCGTCACCCAGGTCAACGTCAGCGTTCCAGGGAACCACCTCATGGCCGGTCTGCTCGGTCACCGCGATGAGCTGCTCAAGCTCATCGAGGCGTCGTTCCCCGAGACCGACATCTTCGTGCGCGGCACCGAGATCAACGGTGCAGGGCCAGGACGCCGAGCACGTCGGCTCGACTCTTCGAGGAGCTCGTGGTGCTGCTGCAGCGGGGCCAGCCTCTCGACGCCTGCCAGTGTGGCCCGCTCGATCGACATGGTGCGCTCGGCCGAGCGCCCGAGCGAGGTGCTGACCCACGAGGTCCTGCGCAGCGCCAAGGGCCGCACGGTTCGGCCCAAGACCGCCGGGCAGAAGCGCTACATCGACGCCATCCGCAAGAACGTCATCACGTTCGGCGTCGGTCCGGCCGGCACCGGCAAGAGCTGGCTGGCTGTCGCCATGGCCGTCCAGGCGCTCCAGGCCAAGGAGGTCCAGCGCATCATCCTCACCCGCCCGGCGGTCGAGGCCGGCGAGCGGCTCGGCTTCCTGCCCGGTGACCTGATGGCCAAGGTCGATCCCGTACCTCCGCCCGCTGTACGACGCGCTCTACGACATGGTCGAGCCCGAGGGCGCGCAGCGCCTGCTCGAGCGCCAGACCGTCGAGGTGGCCCCGCTGGCGTTCATGCGCGGCCGCACGCTCAACAACAGCTTCATCATCCTCGACGAGGCGCAGAACACCTCGCCGGAGCAGATGAAGATGTTCCTCACCCGGATCGGCTTCGGATCGAAGGTGGTCGTCACCGGCGACATGACCCAGGTCGACGTGGCCGACGGACGCAGCGGGCTGATCGGGCTGGAGCGGATCCTCACCGGGATCGATGGCCTGGCGTGGGTCCACCTGACCCACGCCGACGTCGTGCGCCACCAGATCGTGGCCGACATCGTCGCCGCCTACGAGACGCAATGGCCGACGACGACCGTGGCTGATGCGTCGCCACCCCGGAGCTGGCCGGTCGCGCCCGCGTCGGCGGTGACGGCGATGTCGAGGTCTTCGTGGCCGACGAGCAGGCCGAGGTGCCGGATCGACGCCGCCCGCTGGAGCCGGCTCGCGGAAGCGGTGCTGGCGGCCGAGGGCGTGCGGGGCCACGCCGAGCTCAGCCTGCTCTTCGTCAACGAGGACGAGATCGCCGGCGCTCAACCACGAGTTCCTCGGCCAGTCCGGGTCCGACCGACGTGCTCGCCTTCCCGATCGACGGCGAGCTGGTGGAGGTCGACGACGGCTCCGAAGGCCGTCATCGTGGGCCCGATCGCCCGCCGCCGGACCCGGGTGACCTCCCGCTGCTGCTCGGCGACGTCGTGATCTGCCCGTCCGTGGCCGCGACGCAGGCGCCCGAGCACGCGGGCACGGTCGACGACGAGCTGGCCCTGCTCGTCGTGCACGGCCTGCTCCACGTCCTCGGGCACGACCACGTGCAGCCGAGGAGACGGCCCGGATGCGGGCTCGCGAGCGTCGAGCTCCTCGAGGCCCTGCACTGGCACGGGCCCGGCCCCGCCGACTTCCGCCAGGACCAGCCCAGCATGATCGCCGCGAGCTGCACCGGCGCCGACATCTGGATGCTCGTCGTCATCCTGTTCCTGCTGGTGGTGCTCGGCTTCCTCGCCATGGCCGAGACGGCGCTGAGCCGCATCAGCAAGGTGAAGGCCGCAGGCGATCGCCGAGTCGTCCGGCACCCGCGGCGGCGCGGCAGCCTGGCTCGCCTGGCCAGCCACCCCGAGCGCTTCATCAACGCCCTGCTGGTCACGGTCACCATCTGCCAGACCGGGCAAGCCTTCCTCACCTCGATCCTCGCCGACCGCCTGTTCGGTACCGCCGGGCTCGTCGTCGCCTTCATCCTCAACGTGGTGGTGTTCTTCGTGCTGGCCGAGGCGGTGCCGAAGACCTACGCCATCCTCCACCCTGAGCGGGCGGCGCTGTTCAGCACCCCGGCGACGTCGGTCCTCGTGTCGTTCCCGCCACTGCAGCTCATCTCCCGCGGCCTGATCGTCCTGGCCAACGTCATCCTCCCGGGCAAGGGCCTGAAGCAGGGCCCGTTCGTCTCCGAGCAGGAGCTGCTCGGCATCGTGGAAGCGGCGGCCGAGGACGACGTGATCGAGCGCGAGGAGCGCGAGCTCATCGAGTCGATCATCGAGTTCGGCGACACCGTCGCCCGCGAGGTGATGACGCCCCGCCCGGACGTGGTGACCGTCGAGCACGACGCCACGATCAGCGAGCGCGCTCGATCTCGCCATCGACCACGGCGTTCAGCCGGCTGCCGGTGCTCGGCGAGGGCGAGGACGACGTCGTCGGGCATCGCCCACGGCAAGGACCTGATGAAAGCCGAGCGGGAGGGCCGGGGAGCGACGAGGCCGGCGTCCGCGGTCGCCCGGCCGGCCCGCTTCATCCCCGAGAACAAGCCGCTCAACCGGCTGATGCGGGAGATGCAGGCCGAGAAGTTCCACCTGGCGATCGTCGTCGACGAGTACGGCGACATCGCCGGGATCGTCACGCTCGAGGACTGCCTGGAGGAGCTGGTCGGCGACATCGTCGACGAGTTCGACCGCGAGGACCGTGAGGTCGTCCACCTCCCCGACGGCTCGTACCTCGTCGACGGGGGCATGAGCGTCGGCGACCTCAACGACCTGCTCGAGATCGACCTCCCGGACGAGGACTGGGACACCGTTGCCGGCTTCGTCTTCAGCACGCTCGGGCACGTGCCCGAGCGGGGCGAGGCGGTCGAGGCGAACGGCTGGCGATTCGCCGCGGAGCAGCTGGACGGCCGTCGCATCAGGAAGGTGCGGGTGTGGGTGACGGGGCCGCGCCCCCAGGTCTGGAGGACGGCGCCGCGACGACAGCACGCCGCCGGCGACCGGCCTGATGCGCTCGGGCTTCGCCACCCTCATCGGGCGGCCCAACGTCGGGCAAGTCGACGCTGCTGAACACCGTGGTGGGCCAGAAGGTCAGCATCGTCTCCGACAAGCCCCAGACCACCCGCACCCAGGTGCGCGCCGTGCTCAACCGTCCCGACGCCCAGCTCGTCTTCGTCGACACGCCCGGCATCCACAAGCCCGTCACCGCCCTGGGGGAGCGGCTCAACGCCACCGCCAACGACGCCCTCGACCGACATCGATGTGGTCTGCCTCGTGCTCGACGCCACCCAGCCCTTCGGCCGGGGCGACCGCTTCGTGGCCGCCCGGCTGCCGGCGGAGCGGACGGTGGTCGTGGTCAACAAGACCGACCGGGCCTCCCGGCAGCAGGTGGCCAAGCAGCTGGTGGCGGCCGTCGGCGCTCGAGGCCTCCGCCTACTTCCCTGTCTCGGCCCGGACCGGCGCCGGGCGTCGACGAGCTGGTGGACGAGCTGCTCGGTCCCGCCTACCCGAGGGACCCCAGTACTTCCCCGAGGACATGGTCACCGACGTGCCTGAGGCGTTCTGGGTGGCCGAGCTCGTGCGCGAGCAGCTCCTCGCCGCCACCCGCCACGAGCTGCCCTACTCCATCGCCACCCGGGTGACCGAGTGGGAGTGGCCCCGCATCCGGGTCGAGATCCTGGTCGAGCGGGAGAGCCAGAAGGGGATGGTCATCGGACATGACGGGGCGCTCTTGAAGGCCGTGGGCACGGCGGCCCGGTCGCAGCTGCCGCCCGGGGTCTTCCTCGAGCTGTTCGTCAAGGTGGACAAGGACTGGCAGCGCCGTCCCGACCGGATCGCCCGTTTGGGCTACTGAGCCGCTTGGCCGGGCGAACCGAGCCCGAACCCACTCGGATCGAGCGACGCGTCGGTTCCATCTGCAAGTAGTCATGAAACCGTAACATGACTGTCGCGTGACGCGCACAGACTGCGACGATGCTGCCCGGGTCCCCGTCACCCACCCGTAGCACGCCGCTGTGGCCAGGATGGCGAAGGAGGACCGCGATGTCGGACTTCGTGCTGGAGATCAGTGGGGCGGGCGAGGCCATCACCCTGGAGCCCATCGGCTGCGTCGACCGCGATGGCGCGCAGACGCTGCTCGAGGCCGTGGACTCCGTACGAGCCACGCGCCGCACGCCCCTGCTCGAGATCCGGCTGGATCGCGTCACGGGCTACACCACCGACGCGGCCGAGCTCCTGGCTCGCAACGACCTGCCTGTCCTCGCCCTGGCCGGCTAAGCCGGACGGCGGCCTCAGGCCTTGCCGACGATGCTGACGTAATCGTCGCGCGACACCGACTGATCGGGGCCGGCGGGAGTCGAGCCGTCGCCGAGCGGCACCGGCAGCGGCCGTCCGGTCAGCGTGAAGCGCACCCGGCCGATGCCCGGGCCCCGATCGGTGAGCGTCATGACCAGCTGCCCGGCCTGGAGCTCCTGCTCGGTCGGGGACGGGACCTGCTCCTGGAAGATGGGGTCGACGTCGATGGTGGCGGTTCCCCCGACCACCTGGACCTTGGTGACCGTGTCCGGCTGGAGCGGATTGCGGAAGCCGGCGGCGAGCTGGGCCGGGGTGGGGCGGGTCTGGAGCAGCTTGAGGATGGACGTGAGGTTGGTGCCCCGGGGAACGGCGCGCGGGATCGGCACCAGCCTCCCGGACTTCACCAGGTAGAGCTTGGCCACTTCGGTCGGAGCCGTGGTCGGCGGCGGGGTGACCGGCAGGTCGAGGCCGGGAGGGTGCTCGGCGCGGTCGTGGTGGTCGTCGTGGTCGTGGTGGTCGAGGTGGACGTCTGGTCCAGCCCGAACTGGACCGGGCCGACGCTGCGGGGCGAGCTCTCCGGCGACACGCCGCACGCGCCGATGGCCACGCCGTGCCACCAGGCGCGGCCGCCGGCCACCGTCGGCTCGTGTGGTGGGCCGGGGCGCCGCGGCTCACGCCCGCACCCCCGGGAAGGAGACCACGAAGCGGGCGCCCCCGCCGCGCCGGTCCTCGACCCAGGCCCGACCGCCCATCGCCGTGGCGTGCTCGCTGACCAGGGCCAGGCCCAGGCCGGTCCCAACCCGCCGGCGGGCCTCCGTGCCGCGGTAGAAGCGCTCGAACACCCGGTCCCGCTCGCCGGGCGGGACGCCCGGGCCCGAGTCCTCGACGACCAGGCGCAACGTGCCGCGGTGACCGTCCTCGAGGGCGACGCGCGACGGACCGCCGGCGTGGTTCTTGGCGTTGTCGAGCAGGTTCACGACGATCCGCTCGACCCGGCGCTTGTCGAGGAGGACCGGCACCTCGGAGCGGCGGCTGGCGTCGAAGGGCACGTCGCCGAACCCGTTGCGGGCGGCGATCTCGCGGACGGTCTCGGACAGCACCACCGGTCTCCTGGTGGGACTCGATCGACCCCGGCCTCCAGCCGGGACAGCTCCAGGAGGTCGAGCACCATCTGGTCGAACCGGCGGACCTGGTTGATGACCACGTCGAGCGCCTGCTGGCTGCGCTCGGGCAGCTCCTCCCGCCGTTCCGTCGAGCACCTCGACCGCGGCCGAGAGCGCCGTGATGGGGGAGCGCAGCTCGTGGCTGACGTCGGAGGCGAAGCGGGCCTCGCGCTCGATCCGGTCCTGCACGGCGTCGGCCATGTCGTTGAACGAGGTGACCGAGCCGGTCGAGGTCGGGGTCCTGCTCCGGCTCGAGTCGGGTGTCGAGGCCGCCCGAGGCGAGCTCGCTGGCCGCGGTGGCCACCCGGGACACCGGTCGCGAGCAGGCGCCGGCTGGCCGACCAGCCGACCGCGGCGGCGAGGAGGGCGGCGACGGTGCTGCCGAGCGATGAGCGAGCCGCCGACCACCCGGAGGCTGCGGGCGAGCGGGCCGAGCGGGAAGACCTCGAAGTACTGGACGTCGAACTCGGCCACGTTCGACGCCGACCGCCAGGTAGGGCACGCCCGTCGTAGACGTAGCGCTGCCGGCCGTAGCCCGCCGTGCGAGCACGTCGTCGCGGAGCGCGGCCGGGAGGTCGGACTGGGTGAACCGGGTCGGGCTCTGGCTGAACCAGCGGCCGTCGCTGTTGAAGTGGTAGAGGCGAAGCCGTCGTTGTCGGTGCCGGACCTGGCCGATGACCTGCCTGGCGGTTCAGCAGCTGAGTGCGCAGGAGGTCGCGCACGAGGCGGGCGTTGATGAACGCCTGCTGCACGGCCACGTCCTCGCGCTGGCTGGTCAGCTGGTTGCGGGCCAGGGAGTACGTGAGCAGCGGCGAGCGCGGCGGCGAGCAGCAGACCGGCCAGGAAGAACAGCACGGTGACGCGCGCCCGCATGCCGAGGGTCCGACGGCGAGGACGGCGGGTGCTGGCACATTGACCAGCCTGTCTCACCAGTGCCGGCCGTACCACTGCACCCGCCGTCATCACCGAACCCCACAGCGCACCTTCCGGTGGGACGCCAGGGGGAGGAAGGCATCCCACCGGGCGGCACGCACGGTGCATGCATGGAAGCGGCGTGTTGCGGGACTCGTGACCGGTTTGTGCGCGTTCGGTAACAAATCGCCGCCGACGGGTAGCGTGGTCGGCTCCACCCTGACGGAGCTCCGCCGAACCGACCCGTGAACCACCTGCTCTTCATCGAAGACGACGACGAGATCCGCCTCGCCATCCGCCTCGCCCTCGAGGACGAGGGCTACCAGGTGGACGAGGCCCGCGACGGCCGCAGCGGCCTGGCCGCGTTCGAGCGCCACGAGCCCGATCTCGTCCTCCTCGACCTCCGGCTGCCCGACATGGTCGGCTTCGACGTCTGCCGCACCATCCGGGCCCGCAGCATCGTGCCCATCGTGATCGTGACGGCCCAGATGGACACGGTCGACCTCGTGGCCGGGCCTCGAGGCCGGCGCGGACGACTACGTCACCAAGCCCGTGGTCATCAAGGAGCTGGCCGCCCGCATCCGGGCCCTCCTGCGCCGGGTGCAGCTGCAGGAGGCGGCGCCGCCCAAGCCGATGGTGTTCGGCGACCTCGAGATCCGCCGCGAGCAGGGCGTGGTCCTGAAGGACGGCGAACCGCTGGCCCTGACCAAGACCGAGTTCCTCCTCCTCTGCGAGTTCGCCGATCACGCCGACATGGTGCTGTCGCGCGACCAGCTCCTCGAGCGGGTCTGGGGCTACGACTACCTGGGGGACTCCCGCCTGGTCGACGCCCACGTCCGCCGGCTCCGGGTGAAGGTCGAGGACCAGCCGGAGGAGCCCAAGCTGATCCTCACCGTGCGGGGCATCGGCTACCGGCTGCACTCCCGGGCCGACGTAGCCGTCAGGCTCCGTCACGCTCCGTCAGCTCCGCCAGGCGGTGATCGCCCGCAGGAACGCTTCGGCCTCGTCGCGGTGGCGGGTGCGGCGCATGGGCGGGAGGGCCCGGACGACGTCCCAGCGGTAGCCGGCCTTGGCCAGGCGAGGGTCGAGGACGGCGAACACGCCCCGGTCGTCGGCGTCGCGGATCAGCCGGCCTGCCGGCCTGGGCCAGGAGGGTGGCCGCGCGGGGAGGTCGATGCCGCGGAAGGCGGTCGGGCCCGAGCGCTGCCGGCGGGCCTTGAGCAGCGGCTCGTCCGGCCGGGGGAAGGGCAGGCGGTCGATGGTGACGAGCGAGAGCGTGCGGCCCGGGACGTCGATGCCCTGGAACAGCCCGGCGGTGGCGAAGAGGCACGACGTCTCCTCGTCGCGTGAAGCGGGCGATGAGCGCCGGCTTGGGCAGGTCGTCCTGGGTGAGCACGGTCACGTCGAGCACGCGGGCGCGAGGGCGGCCGCCGCCTCCACCATCGCCCGGCGACTGGTGAAGAGGGCGAGGGTGCGTCCGCCGGCCGCGGTGATCAGGGCCTCCAGCTCGTCGTGCACCGCCGGCCTGGTAGGCCGGCTGGCGCGGGTCGGGCAGGTGGGCGGCGCAGTAGAGCAGCGCGTGGTCCTCGTAGTCGAAGGGGCTGCCGACGTCGAGCAGATCGGTCGCGGTCGGGCGGCAGGCCGACTCGCTCGGGCAGGTTGAGCGGCACCGTGGCGGTCGTGAGCACGGCGGTGCGCCGGGACCAGACGCCCTCGGCCGAGCACCGGGGCCACGTCGAGCGGCGCGACCTCGAGCCGGGGCTGGTCCGGCCGTGCCGCCGACCCACGCGACCGCGCCCTCGGGCACAGCGAGCGCGGCGTCGACGTCGCTCGGCCAGGCTCGCCGCGGCCTTCTGGGCCCGCAGCGCGGCGCTGGTCGGCCTCGGCCACGTCGGTCGTCGATCGACCGCAGCGCGCGCGAGCAGCCGCTCGATGGCCAGGCGGCCGCGCCCGGGCGACTCCGCCAGCGGACGGGGAGCGGCGACGGCAGGAGCTGGCCCGACCTGGCGCCAGCTGCTCGCCGAGGTCGGTGCCGGCGTCGGCGCACGGCGCCGAGGAGCGCGGGGTCGCCGAGGATCCGCCGGGCCAGGCGGGCCAGGTTGGCGAAGCGGCCGGCGCCGATGGCCAGCCCGGTCGTGTTCGACGTGATGTCCTCCAGCTGGTGGGCCTCGTCGATCACGACCACGTCGTGCTCGGGCAGGATGCGCGCCGCCGGTCGCCGACGTCGATGCCCGTAGAGGTGGGTGTTGACGACGACCACGTCGGCCGCGGCGGCCCGCCGCCGGCGCCGCTCGGCGAAGCAGGGCTCGCCGAGCGGGCAGCGGCTGGCGCCCGGGCACTCCTCGCTCGAGACGCTCACCGCGGCCCAGGCCCGCTCGCTCGGGTTCCAGTCGAGCTCGGCGCGGTCGCCGGTGGCGCTGCGGCCGGCCCACGCGGCGAGGCGCTCGACCTCGTGCCCGGTTCGGACGGGAGCTCAGGTCGTCGAGCTCCAGCTGGCCCTGGCCGCCGTCGCGGACCTCCCGCACCCGCTGGAGGCACAGGTAGTTGCTCCGCCCCTTCAGGACCGCCCAGGCGAACTCGCCGTTCGAGGTGCTCGGCGAGGAAGGGCAGGTCCTTCGTGGTCATCTGGTCCTGCAGGGCCTTGGTTGCGGTGGCCACGACGGTGGTCTGGCCCGACGAGAACGACCGGCACGAGGTAGGCGAGGGACTTGCCCGTGCCGGTGCCGGCCTGGACGACGAGGTGGCGGCCGGTTGACGATGGCCGCGGCGACCGCCTCGGCCATCTCGGCCTGGCCGGCTCGGGCTTCGCCGCGGGGGAGCGCGGCGGTGACGCGCGCGAGGGCCCGGACGGCCTGCTCGCGGACGACGCTCGTGGCCCGTCCATTGCGCTCATCACGCCCCTGGCCGCCGCGCCCAGCTGCCGCATCGGCGGCAACCTACCCGTCGGGTGCGTCACGACCTCGGGGAGACCCGCCCCGCCGCAGGGCTGGCGGTAACGTCAGCCGTGTGACGGCCGACGCGTGGAGGGTCTGCGACCGTCCGAGGGCCTCGACCTCGCGCATCCCGGCACGTCGCCTGCGTGATGGACGGCAACGGGCGCTGGGCCACCAAGCGCGGGCCTCAAGCGGACCGACGGCCACGCGGCGGGCGAGGAGGCGCTGTTCGACACGGTGGAGGGCGCGCTCGAGCTCGGCGTGCAGTGGCTCACCGTCTACGCCTTCTCCACCGAGAACTGGCGCCGGCCGGTGGACGAGGTCCGCTTCCTCATGTGGTTCAACCGCGACATCCTGCTGCGCCGGCGCCACGAGTCCTCCACGAGCTGGGCGTGCGAGTCCGCTTCGCCGGTCGCCGGGACTGGCGGGTGCCCAAGCGACTGATGGCCGAGCAGGACGAGACGGAGGCCATGACCAGCCACAACCGGCGGCTCACGCTCACGTTCGCCTTCAACTACGGCGGTCGGGCCGAGATCGTCGACGCCGTGCGGACCCTCGTGGCCGAGGGCGTCCGGCCTGACGACGTGACGGAGAAGGCGATCGCCCGCCACCTCTACTTCCCCGACATGCCCGATCCCGACCTGGTCGTGCGCACCTCGGGCGAGTTCCGCATCTCCAACTTCCTGCTGTGGGAGCTGGCCTACAGCGAGCTGGTGTTCACGGACGTCCTCTGGCCGGACTTCCGCCGCCACCACCTGGCCGAGGCCATCCGCGAGTACCAGCGCCGGGACCGCCGCTTCGGCGGGGTGGACCAGTGAGCGAGCGCAGCGAGCTCCATGTCACGGTGCGGTGTCCGCCGCCAAGCGGCGGACTGCTCACTGGTGCTCCCAGAGTGGCACCGAGTCTGCGGCTGCTCCACGCTTGGATGGTGCACCAGTGAGCGAGCGCAGCGATGTCCGCGAGAGCGAACCCCGCGTGAGCCTCTATCGCGACCGGGCCGTCGTCATCCGCACGCACGAGCTGGGCGAGGCCGATCGCATCGTCGTCCTGCTCACGGCCGAGCACGGGAAGGTGCGGGCGGTGGCCAAGGGCGTGCGCAAGACGAAGAGCCGCTTCGGCGGCCGGCTCGAGCCGCTCAGCCACGTGACCCTCCTGCTCTACCAGGGCCGGCGAGCTGGACATCGTCAGCCAGGCCGAGTCCGTCGACCCGACGCGGCTGCTCCTCGGCGACCTCGACCGCCTGACCCAGGGCCTGGCCTGCTCGAGGCGGTGGACCGGCTGACGCCCGACCGGGAGCCGGTGCCCCACCTCTACCGCATGCTCGTGGGCGCCCTGCCGCACGCTGGCCGCGCGGCCGTCGGCCACTCGTCGTGCCGGCGTTCTTCTGGAAGGTCCTCGCCGCAGAGGGCGTCCGGCCCGAGCTGGACCGCTGCGTGCGCTGCGACGAGCCCGAGCCCGCTCGTGGCCTTCGACCTCGATGAGGGAGGTGTGCTCTGCCGCGCCTGCCGCCAGGGCACCGCCCTCTCGCCAGGAGCGCTCGGTCCTCCTGCGTCAGATCCTCGGCGGCGAGCTCAACGCGGCGCTCGCCGCGCCGCCGTCCGCCGCCGCCCACGAGGTCGCCATGCTCGCCACCCGGGCCATGGAGCACCACCTCGAGCGAGGGCTGCGCGTCGTCGCCCTCCTCGAACGGCACTGACGCGCCGATGCGCCACGGGTCGTCCGGATCAGAACAGCGGGCGCGAGATCAGGCAGTCGGTGACGTCGCCGTCCGTGGCCAAAGCGGCCTGGTCCTTCGGCAGGGTGAGCGTGCCGCTCGCCTGCTGGACCACCTGCAGCCCGTGGCCAACCCGGCCGAACACCAGCCGGCTGGTCCTGTACGTGCTCGGGGTCATGCGGGTGGCGGTCACCGCCTCCAGGTGGCCGCTGAGCCCGTCGTTCGTGCAGTGGAGTCCACTCACATCTCCCGTGCGGCTGACCAGGTAGACGAACGGTGCGCCGGCGGCGAAGTGGAACAGCTCGAGGCAACCAGTGTTCTTGGCGAAGGTGAACACGCCGACGAGCCGCGTGCCGTCCGGTTGTGCGGTCACCGCCATGATCTCCTGCTCGGTGCCCGGCGCAGCCGTGCCGAGGGCGTAGTCGACCTGGATGAACCCGACCGCGACGGCCAGCTTGCCGTAAGGGAGGAGGACGAGTCGGTCGCACCGCGAGCGCTGTGGATCTGGAGGTGGGGGCCGTCGGGTAGGTCGTAGATCCAGAGTGTCCCCTGCGCCGTCGCCGTCGAAGTCGCCGGGCATGCTCTGCAGGTTCTTGGCTGTGGCCGGCGGAGCCGGGGCAGCGAGGCACGGCTTGGTCGGCAGGGTGGTGGAAGAGGTCGTCGTCACCGGCTGCGTTGACGGCGGCGCTCCCGGTGGCGGGGTGATGACCGGCAGCGTGGTGGGCAAGAGGTTGAGGGGCGGGACGGTGACCGCCGTCGTCGTCCCCGACGGTCGTCGCCACCGTCGTGGCGGGGCGCCGGTGCTGTCCTGTGGTTGCGACGCCGGCGGGCTGGCCACGTCGCTGCTCCCACATGCCGCGACCAGGACGCGCAGCGCCCGCCACGCTCACCAGCCAGCGCCTTCGCAACCATCAGCAACCGTCCTCCTGGGTCGTCCCGCCCGCCGCTGGCGTGGTCTTCACAGTTCGTCCGCGAGCCAGTCGAAGCCCTGACCAGCCGTCCTCTCCAAGCGTACTGGTGCGCCAGGGTCGAACCCAGGTGCCGACCACTACCCGTGGCCTCTAGCCTGACCGGCTCATGCCGGCCACGGACCTCGACCAGATCGTCAACCTGTGCAAGCGGCGGGGCTTCGTCTACCCGTCGGCCGAGATCTACGGCGGCTTCCGCTCCTCCTACGACTACGGCCCGCTCGGGTCGCTGATGCTGCGCCACGTCAAGGACGCCTGGATCCGGTCGATGGTCCAGCGCCGGGACGACGTGGTCCTGATCGACGCCGCCATCCTCGGGCCCGCCCGCGATCTGGGAGGCGTCAGGGCACCTGGCCAACTTCACCGACCCGCTGGTCGACTGCAAGGTCTGCCGGACCCGGTTCCGGGCCGACGACCTGCCGATCCCGCACGTCTGCCCGACCTGCGGCGCCAAGGGACAGCTTCACCGAGGCCCGGCCGTTCAACCTGATGTTCAAGACCTACGCCGGCCCGGTCGAGGGCGAGGGCGCCGAGGTCTACCTGCGGCCCGGAGACCGCGCAGGGCATGTTCGTGAACTTCGCCAACGTGCTGCAGACGAGCCGGAAGAAGCCGCCGTTCGGGATCGCGCAGGTGGGCAAGAGCTTCCGCAACGAGATCACGCCCGGCAACTTCATCTTCCGCACCCGCGAGTTCGAGCAGATGGAGATGGAGTACTTCGTGCCGCCCGAGGACGGGCCCCAGTGGTTCGAGTACTGGTGCGCAGGAGCGGTTCGCCTGGTACGTGGATCACGGCATCCCGGCCGACATGCTGCGCCTCCGGCCCCACGACGACGACGAGCTGTCGCACTACTCGGCCGGCACGTCCGACGTGGAGTTCCGCTTCCCCTGGGGTTGGGGAGAGCTGGAGGGCATCGCCCAGCGGACCGACTTCGACCTGACCGCAGCACGCCAAGCACTCCGGCGAGAAGCTCGAGTACTTCGACCAGGCCGACGGTTCCGGCGCTACGTGCCCTACGTGGTCGAGCCAGCGGCCGGCGCCAACCGCACCATGGCTGCCTTCCTCCTCGCCGCCTACGACGAGGACGAGGTCGGCGGCGATGCCCGGACCGTGCTTGCGCCTCCATCCCGCGGCTGGCGCCGTACCAGGTGGCCGTGCTCCCGCTGTCGCGCAAGGAGACGCTGTCGGCCACGGCCAGGAGGTGCACGGCCTGCTCAGCGCCCGCTGGATGGTCGACTTCGACGACACGCAGTCGATCGGTCGCCGCTACCGGCGCCAGGACGAGGTCGGCACGCCGTACTGCGTGACCGTCGACTTCGAGTCGCTCGACGACCAGGCCGTCACCATCCGCGAGCGCGACACCACCGAGCAGGTCCGGCTGCCGCTCGACGCCCTCGTCGGCGAGCTGGCGGACCGCCTCACCCTCTGACGGGCGACCGCGCCGCGCCGGCCCGCTTCTCGTCAGCTCCCGGTGCCCCCGGCGCCGAGGGCGGCGATCACGTCCGGACGCTGGCGAAGGCTGGCCAGGTCGGGATCGGCCCAGCAGCAGCGACGGGTTCACGCCCCGGGCCGAGCGCGGCCGCAGCCAGCCGGCGGCGTCGTCGTCGTAGCCGAGCAGCACGAGGGCCCGGCTCACCTGGTGGGCGATGCCGCCCCCGCCATGGACGCGGTAGAGCGTGGCGCCGTACTCCGCGGCCCAGCGCAGCTCTCCGACCTGCTCGAGCACCGAGAGCAGCACCTGGCCGCCGTAGCGGCTGGCCGTCGGCAGGTCGTGGGGGAGGAGGGCGACGAGGGCGCGCAGCTCGTCGAGGCTCGGGCCCTGCGGCGGGACCCAGTCGGTGCGGCCGTCGCTCCAGCGAGCCGATGAGCACGGCTCGGGCCTGGTCGGGCCGGCCGGCACCCAGCAGCTGGTGGGCCTGGAACCACGGCGACGGTCGGACGCCGGGCGGGAACAGCCCGGGCCGTCCGGTGGCCCAAGCCTGCTGCTCGGCGCCTTGCACCGCCGCCATCATCCGGTGCGTGGGTGTCGTCGGGCTGGTCGCCCTGGCGGTGCTGGCGGAGCTCCTGGTAGTTGCTGGCCCCGATCAGGGCCACCACCAGCAGGGCCGGGCCGCCACATCGGGTAGCGGACCACACCGACGAGCGCCGAGCCCGGCGAGGCCGAGCGAGACGTAGGTCATGTAGAGCCGGCCGCGGCCCGGGAACGAAGCGGTCGAGGCCGAGCGAGGCGATCGTTCCCGCCGTCGAGTGGCAGCGCGGGCACGAGGTTCAGCAGCCCGATCACCGGGCCCGCCCACCAGATGGCGTAGCGGGCCGGGCTCTGCCGACACCGAGTCCAGCGAGAGCGGATTGCGCGCCCATCAGGAGCAGCACCCCGAGGCCGACGACGATCTCGATTGCCGGGCCGGCGACCGCGATGAGCGGCCCGCTCCCATCGGGCGAGCGGCCGGGCTCGGGACGTAGGAGGCGTAGCCGTAGAGGAGGTCGAGGGCGATCGACGGCCGTGGCGCCGAAGCGGCGGGCCGCCAGGCGTGCCCGAGCTCGTGGAGGAGCGTGAAGGCGGCCAGCGAGCCGGCCAGCCACGGCCCGAGCGCCCCGCCGTAGACGAAGGCGATGATGGCGATGATCACGACGAAGCCAGGGCGGATGGTGACCGGGAAGCCGAAGAGCCGGAACTGGGCGCCCTGGACCATGGTCCCTCCATCGTACGGGCCGACCCGAGCTCCCACGTTCTGGTCACCGAATGTGCGTCCATGTCTCGGATTTGGTGACCGGAACGATCTGGGGAGACCTGGGTGAGACCTGGGTGAGACCTGGGTGAGCGGTGGCCGCCTGTGAGCTGGTCGGTCGAGGTGGCGGGGGTAGGCGGGGAGGCCCGACGCCGAAGGAGGCGGCTCGGCGAGGCCACTAGGCTCGATCCCCGTGCCGTACGTCTACGCCTTCGATCACAAGCACCGCCGCCCGCCCATGGACATGAAGGATCTCCTGGGCGGCAAGGGCGCCAACCTCGCCGAGATGACGAGCGTGCTCGGCCTCCCCGTGCCTCCCGGCTTCACGATCACCACCGACGCCTGCCGCGCCTACCTGCGCCACGGCTGGCCGGCCGGGCTGGACGCCGAGATCGCGAAGCACGTCGCGCGCCCTCGAGCAGACGATGGGTCGGACGCTCGGCGACCCGACCGATCCCCTCCTCGTGTCGGTGCGCTCGGGCGCGAAGTTCTCCATGCCCGGGATGATGGACACCGTCCTCAACCTCGGTCTCAACGACAGCAGCGTGAAGGGCTTGGCCAAGGCCACCTCCGACGAGCGCTTCGCCTACGACAGCTACCGCCGCTTCATCTCGATGTACGGCCGCATCGTGCTCGGGCTCGACAGTCGAGCCCTTCGAGCACGAGCTGGAGCAGGCCAAGGCGCGGGCCGGCGTCCGCACCGACGCCGAAGTCCCGGCCGCGGAGCTGAAGAAGCTGTGCGAGCGCTACAAGGCCATCGTCAAAGCCGAGACCGGCAAGCCCTTCCCGCAGGATCCGGCCAAGCAGCTGCGCGGCGCGGTCGAGGCGGTGTTCAGAAGCTGGAACGGGGCTCGGGCGATCGCCTACCGAGTTCGGGAGCGCATCAGCCACGACCTCGGCACGGCGGTGAACGTCCAAGCCATGGTGTTCGGCAACCGCGACGACAACTCGGGCACCGGCGTGGGCTTCACCCGGAACGCCGCCACCGGCGAGAACAAGCCCTACGGCGACTTCCTCGTGAACGCGCAGGGCGAGGACGTGGTGGCGGGCATCCGCAACACCGAGGACCTCGACGCGATGGCCCGGCACTTCCCGGCCATCCACGCCGAGCTGGTCGAGATCTTCGCCCGGCTCGAACGCCACTACCGCGACATGTGCGACACCGAGTTCACCATCGAGCAGGGCAAGCTCTGGATGCTGCAGACCAGAGTCGGCAAGCGAACGGGTGCCGCGGCGCTGCGGATGGCCGTCGACATGACCAAGGGCAGTCGGCAAGGCGCGCCGACCGCTGGAGGATCTCCCGCCGCGAGGCGATCATGCGAGTGACCGGCGACCAGCTCGACCAGGTGCTGCACCCGTCGTTCGCCCGCAAGGGCGCGGTGCTGGCCAGGGGACTTGCCGCGTCGCCGGGAGCCGCGGTGGGCATGGCCTACTTCACCGCCGACGACGCCGCTGACGCGGCCGACCGAGGCGAGCGGGTGATCCTCGTGCGCACCGAGACCAGCCCCGAGGACGTCCACGGGATGATGGTGTCCGAGGGCATCCTGACCGCTCGGGGCGGCTCGTTTCGCACGCGGCCGTGGTCGCCCGGGGGTGGGGTACGCCGGCGGTGGTCGGCGCCGAGGCGATCCAGATCAAGGGCAAGCAGTTCTCGGTCGGCGACGTGGTGGTCAAGGAGGGCGACGTCATCTCCCTCGACGGCAGCACGGGCGAGATCCTCCTCGGCGCGCTCAAGATGGCCGCAGCCGAGCCCCCGCCCGAGTTCGAGATCATCCTGGGCTGGGCCGACGACGTGCGCCGGGGCAAGCTGAAGGTCCGAGCCAACGCCGACAACGGGCCGGACAGCAAGAACGCTCGCGAGTTCGGCGCCGAGGGCATCGGCCTCTGCCGCACCGAGCACATGTTCCTCGGCGAGGACCGCCTGCCGGTGGTGCGGCGCATGATCCTGGCGCAGACGCCCGAGGACGAGACGGCCGCGCTCGAAGAGCTCCGCAAGGTCCAGAAGGTGGACTTCGTCGAGATCCTGGACGCCATGGACGGGCTTCCGGTCACGGTCCGGCTGCTCGACCCGCCGCTTGCACGAGTTCCTGCCCCGGGTCGACGAGCTGGAGGTCAAGGAGGTCACCACCGGGCTGGACGCTCAGGAGGAGGCGCTCCTCAAGGCGGCGCGGAGCTGGCACGAGTTCAACCCGATGCTCGGCATCCGTGGGGTCCGGCTCGGCGTCCTGAAGCCCGGCCTGTACGCCATGCAGGTGCGGGCTCTGATGGAGGCGGCCGCTGAGCTGCGGGCGCAGGGCAAGCACCCGGTCGTCGAGGTGATGATCCCGCTCACCGTCAGCCGCGAGGAGATGCACCTGGCCCGGACGTGGGTGGAGCGGGCGATCGAAGAAGCCACTCGCTCCCTGCGCAACAAGCCCGAGGTGACGATCGGGACGATGATCGAGACGCCCGCGCGCTGCGCTCCGGGCGGGCGAGATCGCGGAGGAGTCCGACTTCTTCTCGTTCGGCACCAACGACCTCACGCAGATGACCTTCGGCTTCAGCCGGGACGACGTCGAGAGCCGGATGATGCCGGCCTACCTCGAGCAGGGCCTGCTCAAGCGCAACCCGTTCGAGACCATCGATCTGACCGGCGTGGGGGAGCTGGTCAAGCTGGCGTCCACACGAGGCCGGGCGGTGAAGAAGGACCTGAAGCTCGGGGTGTGCGGCGAGCACGGCGGCGATCCCGAGTCCATCGCCCTCTTCTACGAGGCCGGGCTGGACTACGTCAGCTGCTCGCCGTACCGGGTGCCGATCGCCCGGCTGGCGGCCGCGCAGGCGGTGATCGGGGTCGCCGGCTCCGAGACCAGGTGACCTGAGCGCTCTTGCTCGTTGCCGCCTCGACGTCCTCCAAGAGCTTCGTCGACATCGACGTGCCCGGGTGGGCCTGGGCGGCCCTCCTCGCGTTCATCGTCGTCCTGCTGCTGATCGACCTGCTGGTCATCCACCGCAAGCCCAAGGTGCTCACGAGCGGCCGGGCGGCCGCAGAGTCGGCGGTGTGGATCGGCATCGGCCTGGCCTTCACCGGCGTGATGTGGTCGGCGTTCGGGGCTCGGGCGGCAGGCGAGTACCTGTCGGGCTATCTGATCGAAGAGAGCCTGAGCATCGACAACGTGTTCGTGTGGGCGATCATCCTCGCCTACTTCACCGTGCCTCGCATGTACCAGCACCGGGTGCTGTTCTGGGGGATCTTCGGCGCTCTGATCCTGCGGGCGACGTTCATATTCGCCGGCGTGGCGCTCATCCGCCGCTTCGACATCGTGCTGGTCTTCTTCGGGGTGTTCCTGCTGTACACCGCGGGGCGGCTCGTCTCGTCGGGCGAGCAGACGATCGATCCGGCCCAGAGCAAGGTCCTGCGGCTGGTGCGCCGGGTGGTCCCCTCGACCGACGACTACGACGGCCAGCACCTCTTCACTCGCGTCGAAGGCAGGCGGGTTGCCACGCCCCTGTTCGCGGTGCTGCTACTGGTGGAGGCGACCGATGTGGTCTTCGCGGTGGACTCGGTGCCGGCGGTCCTCGCCGTGAGCCACGAGCAGTTCATCGTCTTCTCGTCGAACGCCTTCGCCATCCTCGGCCTGCGGGCGCTCTACTTCCTGCTCGCAGGCATGCACTCGCGCTTCGCCTACCTCCAGCAGGGCCTCGCGGTCATCCTCGCCTTCGTGGGGGTGAAGATGATCATCGCCCGCTGGATCCACATCCCGAGCTGGATCTCGCTCGTCGTCATCGCCGCCGTCCTGGTGACGGCGGTGCTGCTGTCGATGCGGGTGGAACGACGCCGGGCCGCCCGATAGGGGGCCGGTAGCCTCGACCCACCCATGGCGATCGTCGAGGAGGACATCGAGCGGGTTCGGGCCGCCGTGTCGCTCGTCGACGTCGTGTCGCCGTACGTGCAGCTCAAACGGGTCGGGCGCAACCACGTGGGCCTGTGCCCCTTCCACGCCGAGCGCAGCGGGTCGTTCAACGTCCGCGACGAGATCGGCCGCTACCACTGCTTCGGCTGTGGCGCCTCGGGCGACGTGTTCCGCTTCGTCCAGGAGATCGAGCATCTCGACTTCGCCGCCGCGGTCGAGCAGCTGGCGGCCAGGGCGGGTATCGCCCTGCGCTACACGAGCGGCGGTGAAGGGCGGGACCGCCAGCATCGCAAGGCGCTGCTCGAGGCCATGGAGAGCGCGGTGGCGTGGTACCACGAACGCCTGCTCACCGCGCCCGACGCTCGACCTGCCCGCGACTACCTGCGCGGTCGTGGGATCGACGGCGAGCTGGCCCGCCGGTTCCGCCTGGGTTGGGCACCCGACGAGTGGGACGCGCTGGCCACCGGTCTGCGGCTGCCCGAGCGGGTGGCCCGCGACACCGGGCTCGCTTTCGTCAACCGCCGGGACCGCCTGCAGGACACCTTCCGGGCCCGCTTGCTGTTCCCCATCTTCAACGAGGTGGGCGAGGCGGTGGCCTTCGGTGGACGCATCCTGCCGGGCAGCCAGGATCCGGCCAAGTACAAGAACTCGCCCGAGACCGCGATCTACAGCAAGTCCAAGGTGCTGTACGGGCTGAGCTGGGCCAAGACCGACATCGTGAAGGCTGATCGGGTCGTGGTCTGCGAGGGCTACACGGACGTGATCGGCTTTCACCGCGCCGGCGTGCCGATCGCCGTCGCCACCTGCGGCACCGCCCTCACTGCCGATCACGTCCGGCTGCTGAAGCGGTTTGCCAGCCGGGTCGTCCTGGCGTTCGACGCCGATGCGGCGGGGCAGGGCGCGGCGGAGCGCTTCTACGAGTGGGAGCGGCAGTTCGACGTCGACCGTGCAGGTCGCCCGGCTGCCGCGCGGCCATGACCCGGCGGACCTGGCCGGCTCGAATCCAGCCGCGCTGCGCGCCGCGGTGGAGAACGCCGAGCCGTTCCTCGGCTTCCGGGTCGCCCGGGTGCTCCGCGGCGCGGGGCCGATCACCACGCCCGAGGCTCGTGCCAAGCTGGCCAACGTGGCGCATGGCGGTGGTGAACGAGCACCCGGACGTCAACGTGCGCAAGCTGTACGCCGGGCAGGTGGCCCAGCACACCGGGCTGCCGGTCGCCGATCTGGTGGCCGTGGCCGAGCGGCGGGCCCGCACGGTCGAGGTGCGGACCCTGCCGGCCCGGCCCGCGACCAAGGAGAACGCCGAGTTCGTCGTGCTGGCCCTCCTGATCCAGCGCTGGAACGAGGTGGCGCCGTGGCTGGCCGACCCCTTGTTCGCGGACGAGGTCAACCTGGGGGCGTTCCGGGCCCTCGCCGCCACCGACGGCGATGTCCACAAGGCCATCGAGCAGGCCGATCCCGAGGTGCGCGACCTGCTCGAGCGCCTGAGCGTGGCCGACGTGGAGGCCGACCCCCAGCTCGAGCTGCGCAACCTGGTCGGGGCGGCGACGCGTCGGGAGCTGGACGTGGCCTGGGCGGAAGGCGACCTCAGCCGCAACGCCGAGCTGGTGGCCACCCGCCGCCTTGTCGAGCAGCTGGATGATCCGGACGCCGGCGGGATCGCGGCCGGCCAGTTGCTACGCTGGCTTGCAGATCGTCGAGGAGATCACCTCCAACACCAAGTGGGGAATCGCCTGAGAGATCATGAGGAGGGTGGGTGACCGATCAGCAGACCGATCACGGCGTCACCCCACCGGTCGATCAGATCGCGGCGAGCGACTGGGCCGCCTTGCTCGACAGAGGGCACTGTCAGCGGCACCGTCTCGGCCGACGACGTCGCCCGGGTCCTCTCCGACGTGGAGCTCACCGAGGAGGTCATCGCTGCCGTGCGGGCCGGACTCGAGCGAGCCGGCATCGAGGTCGACGAGGAAGTGCCGATCGACGAGTCGCCGTCGAAGGGGATCTCGCGGTCGGAGCCCCTGGACGGCAATCGCCCCCGGTTGCTCCGTCGATCCCGCAACGCGACCGCGGCGCTCGCTGATCGGGGCGGCGACGGCGGCACGTCGGACACCGTGCGGCTCTACCTCAAGGAGATCGGGCGGGTCAGCCTGCTCACCGGCGAGGACGAGCGGGAGCTGGCCCAGCGGATCGAAGCCGGACAGCTGGCCCGTCAGCGCCTCGACTGCGTCGAGACCGTCCTTCCGGCCTGGGAGCGTCGGCGCCTGCAGCGCATGGTCGGCGACGGCGAGGTGGCCCGAGCGCAGCTGATCCAGGCCAACCTGCGCCTCGTGGTGTCCATCGCCAAGCGCTACGTCGGGCGTGGCATGCTCCTGTTGGACCTCGTCCAGGAGGGCAACCTCGGGCTCATGCGGGCGGTCGAGAAGTTCGACCACACCAAGGGCTTCAAGTTCTCGACCTACGCGACGTGGTGGATTCGCCAGGCCATCACCCGGGCCATCGCCGACCAGTCGCGGACCATCCGCATCCCCGTGCACATGGTCGAGAACATGAACCGGGTGCTGCGCATCCAGCGCCAGATGGCCCAGGAGCTCGAGCGCGACCCGACGCTCGTCGAGCTGGCGGCGCGGACGGGGCTCGGCGTCGACCGGGTGCGGGAGATCCAGCGCATCGCCCTCGATCCACTGTCGCTCGACTCCCCCGTCGGCGAGGAGGACGACTCCAACCTCGCCGACTTCATCGAGGACCTGGCCGCGGAAGCGCCGGCCGAGGTGGCTACCCGGCGCATGCTCACGGATGCGGTCGAGGAGGCGCTCGGTGAGCTCTCTCCCCGCGAGCAGGAGGTGGTGCGGCTCCGGTTCGGCCTGATCGACGGGCAGGCCCGCACCCTCGAAGAGGTGGGCAAGGAGTTCGGGGTCACGCGCGAGCGCATCCGCCAGATCGAGGCCAAGACGTTGGCCAAGCTCCGCCACCCCCAGCGCAGCCAGAAGTTGAAGGAGTTCCTCGAGGACGAATGATCCGGCGAAGATCGCCGAGTTCGCCCGCCTGAGAGCTCACCACCAAAGATGAAGCGCTTCGACTACGTCATCGTCGGCGGCGGCTCGGCCGGATGCGTGCTGGCCAATCGGCTGAGCGCCGACCCCTCCACCTCGGTCCTCGTGCTCGAGGCCGGCCGACCCGACTACCTGTGGGACATCTTCATCCACATGCCGGCCGCGCTGTCGTTCCCGATCGGGAACAAGCACTACGACTGGCGCTACGAGTCCGAGCCCGAACCGTTCATGGAGGGACGGCGCGTCTACCACGCGCGGGGAAAGGTGCTCGGCGGGTCCAGCAGCATCAACGGGATGATCTTCCAGCGGGGCAATCCGCTCGACTACGAGCGCTGGTCCGCCGACCCTGGGATGGCGGCCTGGGACTACGCCCACTGCCTGCCGTACTTCAAGCGGATGGAGACCTGCCTGGCGGGTGGTGACTCCTATCGAGGGATGACTGGCCCGCTGGTGGTGGAGCGCGGCCCGGCGACCTCGCCGCTCTTTCGCGCCTTCTTCGACGCCGTCCAGCAGGCAGGCTACCCGTTGACCGACGACGTGAACGGCTACCGCCAGGAAGGCTTCGCCGCTTTCGATCGGAACATCCACCACGGGCGCCGCCTGAGCGCGGCCCGGGCCTACCTGCATCCGGTCGAGGCCCGCCCGAACCTCGAGGTGGTGTGCAGGGCCCACGCCACGAGGCTCCTGTTCGAGGGCGAGCGCGTCGTCGGCGTGGAGTACCAAGTCAGAGCGTCGCAGGAGCGGGTGGGTGCCGGTGAGGTGATCTGCTGCGGCGGCTCGATCAACTCACCCCAGCTCCTCCAGCTCTCCGGCGTGGGCAACGCCGACGAGCTGCGGCCGCTGGGCGTCGACGCGGTCCACCACCTGCCCGGTGTTGGCGAGAACCTGCAGGACCACCTCGAGGTCTACATCCAACACGCCTGCACCCAGCCCATCTCGATGTACCCGGCGCTGCGCTGGCGCAACCGACCCTGGATCGGGTTCCGCTGGCTGTTCCTTCGGCGGGGCCCCGGGGCCACGAACCACTTCGAGGGCGGCGGCTTCATCCGCAGCAACGACGACGTCGCGTATCCGAACACGATGTTCCACTTCCTGCCGATCGCCATCCGCTACGACGGCAGCGCACCCGGCGGCGGGGGCGGTCACGGCTACCAGGTCCATGTGGGCCCGATGTACTCCGACGCAAGGGGATCGGTGAAGATCACCGGCACTGACCCCAAGGCTCATCCAGCCCTCCGCTTCAACTACCTCTCCACGGAGCAGGACCGGCGGGAATGGGTCGAGGTCGTGCGAGCGGCGCGCACCATTCTCGGGCAGCCCGCGTTCGCCGAGCTCGACGGCGGCGAGCTGTCTCCCGGCCCCGAGGTGGAGACCGACGCGCAGATCCGTGATTGGGTGGCGCGCGACGCCGAGACCGCGCTCCACCCGTCGTGCACGTGCAAGATGGGCACCGACGCGATGGCCGTCGTCAACCCGGACACGATGGAGGTCCACGGCCTCCAAGGGCTGCGCGTCGTGGACGCCTCGGCGATGCCCTACCTCACGAACGGCAACATCTACGCGCCGGTGATGATGCTGGCGGAGAAGGCGGCGGACCTGATCGCCGGCAACACGCCCCTCACGCCGGAGGTCGTCGACTTCTACCGCCACCCGCCGGCCGCGAGCGGGCCGGCGGACGAGCGGGCCGGCGGGCCTGTGACCCTCGACCCTCAGGCCGGGTAGACGATCGTCTTCAGCTCGCTGAGCTGCTCCAGCACGGACGCTCCTCCCACCCGCCCTCGCCCGCTGGCGCTACCGGCGCGGCCCCCAAAGGGCAGGTGGCTCTCCCAGTAGTTGGTGGAGGCGTTGATGTTCACCCAGCCCGCTCGGACCGCTTCGGCGAAGCGCAGGCCCCGCCCGAGGTCCCGGGTGAAGACCGAGGTGAGGAGGCCGAAGGGCGACCCGTTGGCGAGCGCGAGCGCCTCGGCGTCACCAGCCACCTCGACGACCGGCGCCACCGGGCCGAACGTCTCCTCCCGGGCGATGAGCATCGCCGGTGTCACCTCGTCGAGCACAGTCGGCTGCCAGAAGAGCGCGGTGGGGAACCCGTCGGCCCTACCCCCGCCCGTCACGACCCGCGCCCCGGCTCGAATCGCCTCGCCGACGTGTTCGTCGGTCTTTGCCGCCACACCCTCGTTGTTGAGCGGGCCCATGGTCGTCGCCGGATCGAAGGGATCTCCGACGCGGACCCGTTCGGTGACCGCAGCTTCGAGGCGCTCGACGTAGTCGCGCCGGACGGCGCGGTGCACGAGGATCCGCTCGCCCGCGGTACAGCTCTGCCCGGCGCACAGGTACGCCGCCTCGAGCGTGGCGTCGACGGCGAGGTCGAGGTCGGCGTCGTCGAGCACCACCAGCGGCCCATTGCCCCCGAGCTCGAGGATCTGGGTCTTGCCGGCTGCCCTGGCCGCCACCGAGCGGCCGGTGGCCACGGAGCCGATGAAGCAGATGGCGTCGACGCCGGGGTGACCGGCGAGGGCGTCACCCGCCACCGGCCCGGCGCCGTTCAGGAAGCTCAGCACACCGGCGGGAAGGTCCACCTCCGGGCCCGTGAGGACGGAAGCCAGCAGCGCGGAGCACGCGGGCAGTGGTGGGCGCGGCCAACCACACCACGGTGTTGCCCGCGGCCAGCGCGGGCGCCAGCAGCTCGGCTGCCATCGTGTACGGCCAGTTCCACGGCACGATGACCCCGACCACCCCGAGCGGCACCCGCTGGAGGAGGACCCGTCGAGCCGGATCGACGGAAGGAGGCAGACGGCCGTCGAGTCGGACCGCGTCCTCCGCCGCGCCGCGCAGGTAGAGCTGGAGCTCAGCCGTCTCGTCGCGGGCCTCGGTGAGCGGTTTGCCCTGGTCCGCGGTCAGCGCCTCGCTCAGCTCACCCGCCCGGGCGGCCACCACGTCGCCCATGCGGCGCAGCACCTCTGCCCGCTCGAACGCCCCCGCCGCGGCCCACGCCGGGCCAGCGCGGCGCGCCGCCGACACCGCGACGTCGACGTCGACGGGGTCGGCCATCGCCACGGTGGCGATGACCTCCCCTGATGCCGGCGACGAGGCGTGGGCCACGCCGCCGTGAGCGGCGGCAGTCCATTCCCCGTCGATGAAGAGCGCGTAGGCGGGTCGTGAGCCCGGATCCATCAAGCGGGCAGCCACGCCTTCCAGATGTCGGTGTTGGCGTCCACCCACTTCTGGGCCGCGGCAGCGGGCGTCATCTTGTCTGAGTCGACGTACGCCGCGATCTGGTTCTGCTGCTCGGTGGTGAGCGTGAGGTTCTTCAGCACCGCGAAGGACTTCGGATCCTTCTGCTCCAGCTTGCTGTTGAAGGCCTTGTACAGCTTGTCTACGGGGTAGTCGCAGTTGTACTTGCCGTCGTTGGCCGCGGCGGACTTCGCGCACGCGTCCGTGAAGTCGGGCAGCTTGACCTGGTACAACTTGACCTTGGACTGGAGCCAGTGGGGCTGCCAGAACTGCAACAGCAGCGGCTTCTTGTCGGCCTCCGCGTTCTGGATGGCCGTGATGAGGGCGGCCTCGGACCCGGCCACGACGAACTTCAGCGGCAGGTCGAGGTTCTTGATGATCTGCTCGTCGTAGCTGACGTAGCTCGGGTCGCCCATGAGGAACTGGCCCTCGGCGCCGGACTCCGCGGTCTTGAAGAGCGCCGCCAGCTTGGGGTCCTTGAACCCTTCCCAGGTCGCAAGCTGCGGGTGTTCGTCGACGACGAACTGGGGTACGTACCAGCCGATCTTGGCGGTCGGGCCGAGCAGGCCTCCGTCGATGACACCCTTCTTCCCCGTGATGTAGGTGGCGTAGTCCTTGGCGTGACCCGACGGCCAGATCTCGAGGTTGCCGTCCAGGCTGTCGCCCTTGGCGATCGCCGGCCACGCGGCGTTCTCGTCGAGCTCGACCAGGTCGACCTTGCCGTAGCCCTCCTTCTCGATGATCGCCTTGGCCACGTTGGCGTTCACGGCCGAGCCGGTCCACGGGTTCACGGCCAGCCGGACCTCCTCCTTGCCCCCGCCGCTCGCGCTGGTGCCCGTCGCGCCGCCGGCCGTCGAGGCGCTGGCCCCGCTGCCGCCACCACCGCTGCTGCTACCGCAGGACGCGGCGACGAGCAGGAGGGCCAGCGCCGCTCCGAGCCCGAGGCTGCCTCTCGTTCTGCTTCTCATGGGATGCTCCCCCTTCTTCATTGGGCGGCTCGGGCGACCCGACGCGGGCGACCCCAAGCCTGTGTGATGCGGTCGAGGACGACCGCCAGCAGCACGATGCAGATCCCCGCCGCGGCGCCGGTCCCCAGCGCGTACTGACTCTTGTTGAGCCCCTCCACCGCGTCCAGGCCGAGTGCACCACCGCCGACCAATCCGGCGATGATCACCATCGAGAGGCTCATCATGATCACCTGGTTCACGCCGAGCATGATGCTCGGAACCGCCATCGGCACCTGCACCTTCCACAGTACCTGGCGGGGTGTGGCGCCGTAGGCCACGGCAGCCTCGACCGTCTCCACCGGTACCTGCCGGATGCCGAGGCTGGTCAGGCGGATGCCGACCGGGATGGCGTAGATCACCGACGCCACCAAGCCGGGAACCCGGCCGACGTTGAACAGGACCAGCACCGGGATCAGGTAGATGAAGGCCGGCATGACCTGGGCGGCGTCGAGCACCGGCCGCAGCGCGCGTTCGACGCGGTCGGACCGCCCGGCGAGAACGCCGATCGGGATGGCGATCACCACCGCCAGCGCCACCGCGACGATCACCTGGCTCAGCGTTTCCATGCTGTCGTCCCAGAAGCGCAGGCCACCGATGGCGACCAGGCAGCCGACCGAGATGAGCGCGACGCGGCGCCCCGCGGTGCGCCATGCCAGAACGCCGATGGCCGCCGTCACGAGCCACCACGGCGTCTCGGTGAGCAGGCGCCGGAGCGGCTCGAGGAGTCGGGTGACGAGGAAGTCGCTGATCGCCGAAGTGCCGCCAATGACTGGGACGCCGGTGCGCACGTTGCCCTGCAGCCAGCGCACCGCGGAGTCCACAGGTTCGCGCACCGAGAACGTCCACGCGTCGGGGAACTGGTCGGCATGGGAGACGCGGGCCACCAGCACCCCGGTCGCGACCACGGCGAGCCCGATTGCGAGGTCGCGGCGCTTCTTGGCGGGGTCGCGCCGGGCGTAGATCCGGCGCTGGGTCAGGGAACGGCCGTTGGAGGTGCGGTCGAGGATCACTGCGATCAGCACGATCGCCACCCCGGCGTCCAGGGCCAGACCAACATCGTTCTTCTGCAGGCCGTTGAGGACCAGCCCCCCGAGGCCGGCGGCGCCCACCAGCGCCGCGATGACCACGATCCCGAAGGCCATCATGATCACCTGGTTGATGCCGAGGAGGATCGCCGGGCGAGCGATCGGCCATTGCACCTTGCTCAGCAGCTGGCGGCTCGTGGTGCCGTGCGCGTTCCCGACATCGACCAGGCCCGGCGGCACGGAGCGGATGCCGTGGGCGGTGAGGCGTACCGCAGGCGGAAGAGCGAAGATCACCGTGGCGATCACGGCCGCGGGCGCGCCGATGTCGAACAGCAGGATGGTCGGCAGCAGATAGCAATACGCCGGCATCGTCTGGGCGGCGTCGAGGAAGCCCTTCATCGCGCCTTCGACCCGAGGGCTGCGGCCGGCGGCGATCCCGAGCGGCACCCCGATGGCCAGCGCGATCGCGACGGAGACGATCATCAGCGCCATGGTCTGGACCGCGGCCGCCCAGACTCCCAGGGCACCGATCACCAGGAGGCAGCCGAGGCTCACGAGCATCACCCGGCGGCCGGCGGCGCGGTAGGCGACAACCGCGGTGAGGGCGAAGATCCCCGGCCAGCCCAGGAACGTGAGCACGTCCTGGGTCCAGCGCACCAGGGTGCTGAGCAGGTCCGTGATCGGTTGGAAGACCCACGAGAACAACCAGTGCGTGTCGCGGTGGTCGATGATCCACGTCTTCGACGCGTCCACCGCCTGGGCGACATGGAAGTCCCACCAGGGCCGGAACGGGACACCCAGCAGGGCGACGACGACAGCGAACGCGGCGACGGCGAACGCGTACGGAGCCCAGCGCCGCCACGACTGCGGGGGTCTGAGGCCCGCTTGCGATAGCCCCAACGACGTGGCGGGCGCAGTCACGGCAGGAGCCCGTTGGGGGAGGTGCCGGCATCGTCTCCAGCGATGGCGGCCAGCACGCGGCGTCGATCGACCGTGCCGACGGTGGTGCCGGCGGTGTCGAGGACCGGAAGCGGGTCCTCGCACGCCGTCACCCGGCGGACGAGCTCGGACAGCAGGGTCGAGGTCTCGACGGGAGGCCCGAGGGTCTCACCGTCGACCGGAGGCGGCCCCATGAGCGTGGCGGCCGTGAGGATCTGCGCTCGCTGGACGTCGCGGGTGAAGGCCCGCACATAGCTGTCCGCCGGTTGGCCGACGACCTCGGCCGGCGTGCCGACCTGGACGAACCGGCCGTCCTTCATGATCGCGATGCGGTCACCGAGCTTCACCGCCTCAGCGAGGTCGTGGGTGATGAACACGCAGGTCTTGCGCAGCTCGCGCTGGAGACGGCAGACCTCGTCCTGCATGTCCCGGCGGATGAGCGGATCGAGAGCGGAGAACGGCTCGTCGAACAGCAGGATCTCGGGGTTGTTGGCCAGTGCCCGGGCGAGGCCCACCCGTTGCTGCATCCCGCCGCTGAGCTGATCCGGGTAGGCGTTGCCGAGCCCGCTCAAGCCGACCAGATCGAGCATGTCGCTGGCCTGCCCCAAGCGGGTGGCCTTGGGCCATCCCTGCACCTCCAGCCCGAAGGCCACGTTGTCGAGCACTCGCCGGTGCGGGAACAGGCCGAAGTGCTGGAAGACCATGCTCATCCTGGTCCGCCGCAGCTCGCGCAGTCGCTCTGGGCTGGCCGCCGTGACGTCTTCGCCGTCGATCAGGACGGTACCGGCGGTGGGCTCGATCAGCCGGGAGAGGCAGCGCACCAGGGTGGACTTGCCCGAGCCGGACAGTCCCATGACCACGAAGAGCTCGCCGCTGCCGACGGCGAAGGAGATGTCGCGCACCGCGGCGACGTTGCCGGTTCGGGCTTCGAGCTCAGCCCGGGGGAGATCGGCTTCGGCCGTGCCGACGATGCGTTCCGGCTTCGGCCCGAAGACCTTCCACGCACTGCGGCACTCGAGGACCGCCGCCAGCTCCACGGGCCTCCCCTCCTGCACCGATCCGGCCTCAGTCTTGCACCCACTCATCAGACCGTGCCTTGGTCGCTCGTCGTGCTCACGGCGCCCTTGCGCCGCCGGAGCTCGGCCACGACCGCCGGCAGCACGGAGTGGAGATCGCCGATGACGGCGTGATCCGCCTTCTGGACCATCGGCGCCTCTCGGTCAGTGTTGATGGCCAGCACCCGCTTGGCGGCCATCATGCCGACCCAGTGCTGTATGGCGCCCGAGATGCCGCACGCGATGTAGAGGTCAGGGGCGATCCGCTTCCCGGTCTGGCCGACCTGGTCGGCATGCGGGCGCCAACCGCTGTTGGTGGCGACGCGCGAGCAGCCGACGGCGCCGCCGAGCAGGCTGGCCAGCTCCTCCAGCACCGCGAAGCCCGCGGGCGATCCCACCCCTCGACCGCCGCTCACCACCACGGTTGCGGCGACGAGCGAGCTGCCGCCCGCGAGCCGGACCCGCTCCACGACCCGTGTCCTGGCCGCATCGTCGGCCAAGGTTGGCACGAAGACCTCGACCGCGGCCGGCCCCCGGTCGGGGAGGCGCTCAGCAGGGTGAGCGTGCGCCGCGCCGCTCAGCACCTTCAAGGCCGCGTCCAGCTCCGCCCGCTCCAACAGGCTGCCACCCCAGCGCAGCCGGGTCAGGCCCCACGCGCCCTCGCTGGCCTCGACCTCGATGACGTTGGCCGCGAACGGCAGATCCTCGACCGCGGCGACGTGAGCGAGCACCTCGTTGCCCCGGTCCGTCCCGGTGGCGACGACGGCCAAGGCGCCCGAGGCCCGGGCCAGCTCGGCGAGGCTGTCGCCCCAGGCCTCCGGCGCGTAGTCGGCGAGCGCGTCGTGGGACACGAGGCGACGAGCGCGACGCACCGTGCTCGGCGGCGGGTGTAGCCAGCGGTTCGGCATCGTCACCGATCAGCACGGCCTCGACCTGCGCTCCCAGGATCCCGGACGCCACTGCTCGGGCGAAGGCCAGCGCTTGGAACGCCGTGTCGGCCGGCACGCCCCGGTCGTGCTCGATCAAGGCGAGCACGGGGCGGGCCCCACTGGGTGCCGCCTCGCTCACGTCAGACCCAGCTCCTCGAGCCAGTCCACGACGGCGGCCGCCGCCTCGGCGCCGATGCCGAGGATCGTGGTGGCCGTGACCTGCTCGGCGGGCAGCTCGAAGCCGAGCGTGCGCAGCCCACCTGGGTGGGCGTCGGCGCTGAGCTGCACCAAGTCGATCTTCCTCGACCGCAGGCGCCCGGGCAGGGTGGGGTAGCGCGGGAGGTTGATGCCCTCCTTCACCCCCAGCACGGCAGGCAGAGCGAGCCGGTACACCTCGGAGCCGTCCCCAGCCTCCCGGTACGCAGTGAGTGCGGCGTCGCCGACCGAGCCCTCCTCGAGCTCGACCGCCTTGATCCCGTTCACGATCGGCCGGCCGAGCGCCCGGGCCACGCGAACCCCCACCTGGAAGCCACTGGCATCCGCGGACTCGTTGCCGAAGAGGATGAGGTCGAACCGCCCGTCGGTCGCCTCCAGCGAGGAGATGGTCGCGACGAGGGCGCGAGCCGTGGCCTGCGGATCCCAGTCGGATCCGTCCGTCGTGATGAGGACACCATCGCCTGCGCCCACCGACAGGGCGTACCGCAGCTGCTCCTCGGCTTCAGGGGCGCCGAGGGTGAGCACCGTGGTGGTGCCGCCGTGACGCTCGACGAGACGGATGGCCTCCTCGACCGCGCACTCCTCGTGCGGGCTGGTGGTGAAGCCGAGGTTCTTGGCGTCGACGCCCTGACCGTCGGCGGTGAGGACGATGCGCGCCCCGGGCGCCGGCACCCGCTTCACACAGACGAGCACGCGCAGGCCGTTGGTCATGCGGAGCCTCGCGGCACTACTGCTCTCGCTTCATCCGGCTGTCGTCAGGGTCGAACAGCGGGGTGCTGCCGGCGACGGCCACCCTCACCGGGTAGCGCTCGTCCATGTACATCACCTGGAGATCGGTGCCGACCACCGCGTGCTCGGGTGGCAGGTAGGCGAGCAGGAGGTATCGGCCGAGCGACGGGGCCGCCCCCGCCGACGTCACGTAGGAAGGGCGACCCTTGCGGTCGACGATGCGCTCGCCCGCGAGGGTGAGGATCGGCTCGCTGCCGCTGGGGAATCGCTTGGAGCCGTCGGCGGCGCGCTGATCCTCCATCGTGAGCGTGCACAGGATGGCCGCCGGCTCCTCGGCCCGGCCCGCGAGGTACGCGGCCTTGCCGATGAAGTCGGCCTGCTTGACCTTGGGCCGCGCCAACCCGGCTTCCACCGGGTTGTACTCGCTCCCGAGCTCCGCCCCCATGAGGCGGTAGCCCTTCTCCAGCCGGCCCGTCGTGCCGTAGACGCCGGCGCCCACCGCGACCACGCCGACCTCCTGGCCCGCTTCCCACAGCCGGTCCCAAACACCCAGGCCGCACTCAATGGGGACGTACACCTCCCAGCCGAGGTCGCCCACGTATGAGATGCGGAAGAGGCGCACGGTGATGGAGCCGATCAGCACCTCCTGTGTCGTGCCGTACGGGAACGCCTGCAGCGAGAGGTCCGCATCCGTGACCCGCCGCAGCAGGTCCGGCGCGCGTGGACCCCAGACGCCGATGGTGCAAAGGGCCGAGGTCCGGTCCTCGAACGTGACCGAGCCGTCGTCGGGGAGGTGGCGGCGGAACCAGAGCTCGTCGCGGGGGCCGTCGAACGCGCCGGTGACGACGCGGAAGCGGTCCTCGTCGAGGCGCATGATGGTGAGGTCCGAGCGGAACCCGCCCTTGGGGTCGAGCAGTGGGGTGTAGACGGAGCGACCGACGGCGACGTCGCAGCCGTTCACGGTCATCATCTGCACGTAGCCGAGCGCTCCGGGGCCACCGATGTCGAACACCACGAACGGCGCCAGGTCCACCATGCCGACGCGCTCCCGCATGGCCAGGTGCTCCGCGTTCATGATCGGCGACCACCAGCGTGCGTCCCACTCGTGTGTTCGGGCCTCGATGCCGTACTCCTCGACGAGGTGGGCGTTCGCCTCGTACCAATGTGGGCGCTCCCAGCCTCCGGCCTGGAAGTAGACGGCGCCGAGCGCCTCGGTGCGAGCGTGGTAGGGGGCGCAACGTAGGCCGCGCTCCGAAGCCCACTGCTCCCGAGGGTGCACGATCCCGTAGGTCTTGTTGTAGTGCTCGGCGCAGCGGGCCCGGATGTGGTGGTCGTTGCGGGCGTACGGGTAGAAGCGGGCTATGTCGGACTGGTGGGGGTCGATCTCCGGCACGCCGTCGGTCATCCACTCGGCGATCATCCGCCCGGCTCCCGGGCCCTCCTTGATCCAGACCGCCGCCGCCGACCAGAGGTTGCGGACCTCCGGCGTCTCGCCGAGGAGTGGGAAGCCGTCGGGCGTCAGGGAGAGCAGCCCGTTGATGGCGTACTTGATCTCCGCCGACGAGAGCAGCTCCGGCATCAGCTCGAGTGCGTCCTCGAGCTGGGGGTCGAAGTCCTCCGCGGTGAAGGGCAGCTCCGTGGGGGAGAGCCGCGCCTCCTGGATGGAGGGGATCTCGTCAGGACGATGGAAGATCGGTCGGTGCGCGTAGGAGCCGACCTCCATCGACCCCGCGGTCTGACGCTCGTACATGAACACATCCATGTCCCGGATGATCGGGTAGCCGACCTCGGTACCGGTGGCCTCCAGGAGCGGGATGGGTCCGACGTCGATCATCTGGTGCACTGCGGGCGTGAGCGGGATCATGGCGCCCGCCATGCGGGCGAGGCGCGGGCTCCACACCCCGCAGGCGATCACGACGTGCTCAGCCGCGATGCGGCCACGGTCGGTGACCACCGCCGCCACCCGTCCGCCCGCGGTGTCGATCCCGAGCACCTCCACGCTGGCGGCGGTGATGAGGGCGCCTTTGTCCTGCGCCCGCTGACGGAAGATGGTGCCCGCCTGCAGCGAGTCCACCACCGACACGCTGGGCGTGTAGAAGGCGCCGAGGATGATGTCGGTGTCGACGAACGGCACGAGATCCCGCATCTCGGCCGGGGTGAGCAGCCAGGAGTCGATGCCCCACGAAGTCGCGGACGTCATGCGCCGGCGCAGCTCCTCGAGGCGCTCCGGCGCCCGGGCGATCTCGACGCCGCCGCAGGTGACGTTGACGCCCATCTCGACGTACTGGCGTTGGCTTTCGAGCGTGAGCGCCGCCATCTCTTTGTTGTGGTCGACGGGGAAGATGAAGTTCGACGCGTGACCCGTCGACCCCCCAGGGTTCGGAAGCGGGCCCTTGTCGATCTGGACGATGTCGCGCCAACCGAGCTCGGCCAGGTGGCCCACCACCGAGTTGCCCACGATGCCAGCGCCGATCACGACGACGCTGGCGCTCTCCGGCAGGTCGCTCACCCTGGGTCTCCCCTCCCTGTCCCGGTGCGGCGCGGTGGTGTCGGAGCAGGTGCGGGCCGACCCTCCGACCGGCCGTCGACCCCCGGGAAGTTAGCAGCGGGCGCACCGTGCTGGGCTGGGATCCGCGACCGCACCGCATCGTCGGAAGCGCCAGCGGGGGTCACCGAGCCAACCTCGCTCAGCCGGGTTCCGAGCCGCCCGGCGACGTCGTGGACCAGGGCTGCGATCTCGTCCTGGCGTGCCTGCGGGGGGAAGCGGTAGCTCGGCCCGTGGCAGTGGAGGGCGGCGATCACCCCACCCGTCGACGACAACACCGGTGCCGCGACCGACGTGATGCCCTCGTGGAACTCCTCGGTCGTCCACACCGACCCGTCGCGGCGTACGGCATCCAACCGGGCTCGCAGCGCGGCGGGATCGGTGACGGTGCGGGTGGTGAACGAGTCGCGCGGACGCTCCAGCCAGGCCTCGATGCGTTCCGGCTCGAGATGGGCCAACAGCACGAGGCCAGAGGAGACGACGTGAAGCGGCAGCCGGGTGCCAGTCCAGTCCCGGACCTGCACCTCGTTGGTGCACTCCACGTGATCCAGGTACAGCACGTGGCCGTCGTCGAGCACGGACAACCCTGCGGTCTCGCCGACGCGCGCCACGAGCTCGGCGAGGAAGGCGCGGGCGATGACCACCAGCCCAGCCGACGGCTCGGCGGCCGCGGCCAGGTCCGCCACCGTCGGCCCGACCCGGTACGTGGCACGGTCGCCGGCGCGGCTGACGGCTCCGAGGGCCTCGAGCGTCCCGAGGAGCCGGGCCACGGTGCTGGTCGGGAGATCGACGCGCCTTGCGACCTCGCTGATGCCTGCGGGGCCGGTGGCGACGGCGCGGAGCACGACGAACGCCCGCTCCACCGACTGCACGCCCGGCACCGGCGCCATCACCGACCCTCAGCCGATCTCGTCGGGCATCTCGCCCTTGCGCCGGTCGATGAATGCGCGCAGCTCCTCATCGATCGACTCCTCTATGGGCGGCGGCTCGTACTCGGCCAATGTCTTCTTCCAGAGGGCGTTGGCGCGCTGGGCGGCGTCCAGGCTTCCGTCCTCGACCCACTGCTCGTAGCTGGCGTTGTCGGCGACCGCCGAGCGGTAGAAGGCGGACTCGAAGTTGGCCAGTGTGTGGGCGGTGCCGAGGAAGTGCTGGCCGGGGCCATTGTCACGGATGGCGTCGACCGCCTGTCCGTTCGGGCTGAGGTCGACGCCCCTGGCGAAGGTGTGGACCATGCCGAGCTGGTCGTTGTCGAGGACGAATTTCTCGTACCCGAGAGCCAGGCCGCCCTCGAGCCAGCCCGCGGCGTGGAGCACGAAGTTCACGCCGGCGAGGATGGTGGGCTGCAGGGTGTTCGCTGACTCGTAGGCCGCCTGGGCGTCGGGGACCTTGGAGGCCGTCAGCGCGCCCCCCGACCGGAACGGCACGCCGAGACGCCGGGCCAGCTGGGCCACCACGTAGAGCACGAGCGCCGGCTCCGGTGTGCCGAACGTGGGTGCTCCGGTCTGCATCGACATGGAGGAGGCGAACGAGCCGAAGATCACCGGCGCGCCGGGCCGGACGAGCTGCACGAACGTCATGCCGGCGAGCGCCTCAGCGAGCGTCTGCGCCGCGACCCCGGCCGTGGTGACCGGGGCCATGGCGCCAGCGAGGATGAACGGGGTGATGAGGCAGGCCTGGTTGTTGGCGGCGTAGACCTGGGCGACGGCGAGCATGGAGGCGTCCCACACGAGCGGCGACGCGGCGTTGATCAGGCTGGTGATCACCGTGCGGCCGCCAAGGTCGCCGCCGAAGCCGATGCGGGCCAGCTCGACGCTGTCCTCGGCGCGGCTCCCGGCCGTGACCGAGCCCATGAAGGGCTTGTCGCTGTAGCGCAGGTGCGCGTACACCATGTCGAGGTGCCGCTTGTTGACGGGCACGTCGACCGGTTCGCAGACCGTCCCGCCCGAGTGATGCAGGAAGGGTGAGGCGTAGGTCAGCTTCACGAAGCTCTCGAAGTCGGCGAGGGTGGCATAGCGACGGCCGCGGTCGAGGTCGTGGACGAACGGCGACCCGTAGTTGGGCGCGAAGACAGTGGCGTCGCCACCCATCTGCACGTTCCTCGCCGGGTTCCGTGCGTGCTGGGTGTAGATGGCTGGCGCCCTCTGGGACACGATCTGGCGGCACATGCCGCGAGGGAACCGCACGCGGTCGCCGTCGACGTCCGCGCCCACGTCACCGAGGATGCGGATCGCCTCGGGGTAGTCCCGGAAGATGAGGCCGACGTCCTCGAGGATGACGTCGGCGTTGTGCTCGATGAGCTCGATGCCTTCGTCGCTCAGCACCTCGACCGGCGCCAAGGTGCGGGTCAGGAAGGGCACCGCCTCGACGTGGGAGGCGAGGCGGGCGGCCTGACGGCCGGCGCGGCCACCAGTTCGACGGTGGCTGTCGGTCATTGCGCCTCCTGGCGTCTCGGTCGGCCGCTGCGTCGACGGCCGGGCTGGTTGGCCGACCGGGCCGGCAGCGCGACCACCTGGGCCAGGTGGGCGTACGGATCGGTGGCGTGGGGGAAGGCCAGGGCCTCCACGAAGTGCTCCTGGAAGCGCGGCTCCACCGCGGTCTCGATCTTCCTGACGGTACGTGCGACCTCCGTGATCTCGGCTCGGGCCGCGGCCGAGAGCAACGCTCGCACCGCCCCCGAGCCGGCGGCGTTACCCACCGCGTCGACGCCATCGGGCGGGCAGTCCGGGATCAGGCCGAGCACCAAGGCGTAGATCGGGTCGATGCGGCTGCCGAACCCGCCTGCGAGCCGGATGCGGTCGACGCTTTCCACCCCCGCGTGATCCATGAGCAAGCGGGCGCCGGCGTGCAGGGCCGCCTTCGCGAGCTGGATGGCGCGCACGTCGGTCTGGCAGATGCGCAGGGCGGACTCACCCGTCTGCGAGGGCTCGTGCAGGACATACGCGAAGACCCGGTCGTCGGGGACGACACGGGTGCTGCGGCCGGCACGCGCGCCGTCGATGGTGCCGTCGGCGTCGATCACGCCCGCCAGGAAGAGCTCGGCCACCGCCTCGATGATCCCGGAGCCGCACACGCCCGTGACGCCCGTCGCCAGATCCTCTCCGAACCGTGGGTCGTCGGACCACCGGTCGCTGCCGATCACCTTGAATCGCGGCTCGAGTGTCTCCCGGTCGATGCGGACCCGCTCGATGGCACCCACCGTGGCCCGCTGCCCGCAGGAGATCTGGGCCCCTTCGAACGCCGGGCCGGTGGGGCTCGACGCCGCCAGCAGCCAGTCGCGGTTGCCGAGGACGATCTCGGCGTTCGTACCCACATCGACCAGGAGCTGCACCTCGTCGCCGCGGTGCGGGCCCTCGGCGAGGATCACCGCCGCGGTGTCGGCGCCGACATGGCCGGCGATGCAGGGGAGGACGTGGAGGCGCGCGTTCGGGCAGGACACGCCGATGTCCTCGGCTCGGGCGTCGACCGCCAGGTCCGTGGCCAGCGCGAACGGCGAGGCGCCGAGCGGTGTGGGGTCGATGCCGAGCAGGAGGTGGTGCATGATCGGGTTGCCGACGGCGACGAGGTCGAGGACATCGGCCCGATCGACCCGCGCGGCCGCGGTGAGCTGGCCGATCAGCTCGTCGACTGCGGTCCGCACCGCGGCCGTGAGCTCGCGCTCGCCACCGGGGTTCATCATGATGTACGAGACCCGGCTCATCAGATCCTCGCCGAAGCGGATCTGCGGGTTCATCAGCCCCGCTGACGCCAGCACCTCGCCGGAGCCGAGATCGCAGAGGTGCCCGGCGATCGTGGTCGAGCCGACATCCACGGCGACGCCGTACGCCGCCTCCACGAAGCCGGGCCAGACCCTGGTGATCTCGGGCCCCCAGGCACCGGTGTGGACCGCGACGGTGACACACCGCTTGCCGTCGGCGAGCGCCGGTTGCAGGGCGACGAGAACCCTCGGTGTCACACCGAGCCCGCTGAGCGACCACGCGGTGTCGAGGGCGTCGAACAGGAGCCCGAGATCGCTACGACCCTCGCCGAGGCCGTTCGACTCGACCTCGACGTAATGGAGGCGGACCAGCGGGTCGACGATCAGGTCAGTGAGGTCGACGGTCTTGCGCACGACGGGCCGATGGACCTGGCTCTCCGGCGGCACGTCGATGACGACATCACCGACGATCCGCGCCGCGCACCCCAAGCGCGCCCGGGGGCCGAGCGGCCGACGACCGTGGTAGGCCGCCTCGGTGGAGCCGGGGTCCGACAGGTTCTCGGGCCGGGCGGTGATGGCGTGCTTGGCGAACTCGCCGAACGTCGGCTCGACCTGGCAGCGCCCGCATAGACCATGTCCACCGCACACCGAGTCGAGGTCGACCCCGAGGCTGCGGGCCGCGTCGAGCACGGTGGTGCCAGCAGGGAAGCCGCCGCGCCGCCCCGATGGCACGAACACCACCGTGTGCACGTCAGCGGGCATCGGCGGGTGAGCTCACTCTGTCGCCGTGGCCTCAGCGCCGGGAACCCGGGATCTCCGACCGCCTCGTCGGCCGGCGCGATCGCCGCTCTCGCCCAGCGCGGCGGGATCCCGGTGGGCGCGGATCCACATGGCGCAGTCCTGGTCGTGGCCCATCAGGACGTCCGCGGCCTGCACCACCTGCTTCACCTCGGCGTGCAGCGGGTTCGTGATGGCTGAGGTCATCCCGTGGCTGATCGCCATGGCTAGGAAGGCGCCGCTCACGACGGAGCGGTTCGGCAGCCCGAAGGCGATGTTTGAAGCCCCGCACGTCGTGTTCACCCGCAGCTCGTCGTGCAAGCGCTCGAGCAGTCGGAAGACCTGCAGGCCGGCGGTCGCCATCGCACCGACCGGCATGACGAGGGGGTCCACGACGACGTCGGCGGCCGGGATACCGTGGTCGGCGGCGCGCTCGACGATGCGGCGGGCGACCTCGAAGCGGACATCGGGATCCTCGGAGATGCCGCTGGCGTCGTTCGAGACGGCGACGACGGCGGCGCCGTAGCGCTTCACGAGCGGAAGCACCCGCTCCATCACCTCTTCCTCCCCGGTCACGGAGTTCACCAGTGGCTTGCCCTGATAAACCGCGAGCCCGGCCTCGAGCGCGGCCACGATCGAAGAGTCGATCGACAGCGGGACATCGGTGACGGATTGAACGAGCCGCACCGCCTCGGCGAGGAGCGCGGGTTCGTCGGCGAGGGGGATGCCGGCGTTGACGTCGAGCATGTGCGCCCCGGCCGAGACCTGGGCCAACGCGTCGGCCACGACGCGGCTGAAGTCGCCCACGCGCATCTCCGCTGCGAGCTGCTTGCGGCCGGTGGGGTTGATCCGCTCGCCGATCATCACGAACGGGCGGTCGAAGCCGATGACCACCTCGCGGGTGGCCGACGCGAGCACGGTGTCAGTCATCGGCACGGCCCTCCCCGTCCGAGCCCACTACCCGGGCGAGGGCGTCGAGGCGCGCCTTCTCCGCGACCCAGGAGATGATCATGACCTCGGCGTCGTTTCGGGGCATCGCTCAAGCGACCTGGCGCGGGCTCAGCGCGACGACGGCACGATCGAGGTTGCGCCGCCCGGTGGGGTGGTGCTCGAAGGCGAGACCAAGCCTCGCCGCCGCGGACTCGGCCGCCGCGAGTGAGCCCGCGTCCGCCACCTGCGAGAGGAACACGACTCGGCGGTAGTGGCCGAAGTAGAGGTCGCGCAGTTCGGGGTGCCGGTCGAGGCCCAGGCCGGACCACACGAGCGCATCGAAGTGCAGGGCAAGGAAGTCGGTGAGATAGAAGGTGCCGGGCTCGGCATCGTGCAGGGCGGCGAACGTCTCCGACCCGGCGAACATCTCGTAGCAATGGGCGCCCGGCAAGCGGGTCACGCCCGGATGCTCAGCCAGCAGCGCGTCGAGGCCGCCGCCGGTGCCACAGTCGGCGTAGGCCACGAGCACCGGCCGGCCGCGCCGACGCGCTTCGACCAAGAGCGGCCGCAGCTCGACGACGATCCGCTCCGGCCGGTTGTGCAGCCACGCGGGCAGGTACTCGACGTCGAGCGCGTCCTTCAGGCCCCCTGCCTCGAGCACGGCTCGGAGGTCTCGCGCCAGCGCGGCGCAGGCGAGCACGAGCGGCCGAGCGGGGACGACGTCCATCGAGCGATCAGCTCCCGCCCGCCCGGCGGGCGGCGATCAGCGTCTTGGCCATCTCGGCCGCGACCGCGGCGTCACGGCAGTAGCCGTCCGCGCCGATGGCCGTGCCGAACTCCTCGTTCAAGGGCGCGCCGCCGACGAGGACGAGCTGATCGTCGCGGAGGCCCTTGTCGACGAGGGTGTCGATGACGACCTTCATGTAGGGCATGGTCGTGGTGAGCAGGGCCGACATCCCGAGGATGTCGGGTCGATGCTCGGTGAGCGCGGCGAGGAAGGAGTCGACATCGGTGTTGATGCCGAGGTCGATCACCTCGAAGCCCGCCCCCTCCAGCATCATCGCCACCAGGTTCTTGCCGATGTCGTGGATGTCGCCCTTGACCGTGCCGATCACCACCTTGCCCACCGGTTCGGCCCCGGTCTCGGCGAGGAGCGGCCGCAGTATGGCCATCCCCGCCTTCATGGCGTTGGCCGAGAGCAGCACTTCGGGCACGAAGAGGATCCCGTCGCGGAAGTCGATGCCGACGATCCGCATCCCTTCCACGAGGGCGTCGTTGAGCACCCTGTCGGGGGCCCAGCCGCGCTCGAGCAGGATCGTCGTGCCTTCGGCGATCTCATCGGCCAGGCCGTCGTACAGGTCGTCGTGCATCTGGGCCACGAGCTCTTCGTCGCCCAGGCCGGCGAGATCGATGTTCTCCTCATCTGGCACCTTGTACCCCCTGGAAAGAGGCCCTTCCCGCCATGCGGGACACAACTGTATCCTGGCAAACATCGGGGAGGAGTGGCTGCTACACGTAGACCTCGGGACACGGCGCCCAACGAACTGCTGAACACCGGACCAGCCAGGGGTGAAAAGGAGCCGACAACTGGCTCCAGGTGCATCGGCATGATCATCGGCCGCTTGACGCGGGGTTACGGTGCAGCCACCACAGACCAGGGGAGATCACATGCCTTCATCACATCAGCAGCGCTTCCGGGCGCTGGCTGCGCTGTCCGCCGCCGCCGCGCTGCTCGCCGCCTGTGGCAGCTCGGGGGTGGCTCGAGCTCGACCGCGGCGCCGGCTACCACGCCGGCCAGCACGCCGGCCAGCACGCCGGCCGCCAGCACCGGAGGCAGCGCGACGACGGCGGCCGCCGGGGCTGATCTGACCGCGCTCGTGGACGCGGCGAAGAAGGAGGGCCAGGTCAACCTCATCGCGCTGCCCGACTCGTGGGCCAACTACAAGGGCATCCTGCAGAGCTTCCGGGACAAGTACGACATCAAGAACCCAGTGGCCACGCCGGACGCAGCCTCGGCCGACGAGATCACCGCAGTGAAGACGCTGAAGGGCCAGGCCAACCAACCGGACTCGATCGACGTCGGCCCGTCGTTCGCCACCCAGCTCAAGGACGAGGGGCTCGTGGAGCCCTACAAGGTGAGCACGTGGGACCAGATACCGGACAGCCTGAAGGACCCCGACGGCAACTGGGTCGCCGCGTACTACGGCATCCTGGCCATCGGCACAAACACGACCATCGTGAAGGACCCGCCGAGGACCATCGCCGATCTGATGAAGCCGGCGTACAAGGGCCTGGTCGCTGCTCAATGGCGATCCCCGTACGTCGGGCGCGGCGTTCGCCGGTGTGATGGCGGCGTCGCTGGCCAACGGCGGCAGCTTCGACGACATCATGCCCGGGATCCAGTTCTTCGCCGACCTGAAAAAGGCCGGAAACTTCCTCCCGGTGGACCCGGACCCTTCCACGATCTTGGCGGGAGAGACGCCGATCGTGCTCGACTGGACCTACAACTGGCCTGGTCTGCTCCCGCAGCTGAAGGCCGCCGGGTACACGACGGAGGTGGTCGTTCCGAGCGATGGGGTGTACGGCTCCTACTACGTTCAGGGTGTCGTGAAGGGCTCACCGCACCCGAACGCCGGCAAGCTCTGGGTCGAGCACATCCTCTCCGACGACGGCGCGCTCGGCTACCTCGAGGGCGGCGCTATCCCGGCTCGCTATGCCGCCTTGGTCGCAGCGGGCAAGGTCGGTGAGGAGCAGAAGAAGAACCTGCCGTCTCAGGATGTGATCCAGAAGATCTCGTTCCCGACGGACGCGCAGATCGCCACGGCCAACAAGGTCATCGTCGCTAACTGGGGGACGATGGTGGCCGGCAACTAGTCGGCTCACCGCGTCGCCATGGCGGCTCCGTCGATCACCAGTGCTGGCGACGACGCTGATGCAGTCGCGGGCGGCCACGTCGAGGTCGTGGTCGCCCGCCGGCGGTGGAACCTCGACTGGCTCGGCCTGGTGCCCTTCTTCCTCTTTCTGGCGCTGTTCCTGGTCGTTCCGACCGTCACCGTGTTCTCCCAGGCGTTCAAGGGCGACCACGGCGTCTCGACCGACGCCATGAGCGAAGCGATCACCGGCCAATACCAGGACTCCTTCATTGCCTCGGTGAGGCTGTCCTTGTTGACGGCCGTGCTCGGGGCGGTGATAGGCGTGCCGCTCGCCTACGCTCTGGCCACCTTGCGGCGGCCCGGCTGGCTGCGTTCGGGGGCCGTCGCGTTCAGCGGCGTGGCCGCCAACCTCGGTGGCATCCCGCTGGCCTTCGCGTTCTTGGCCGCGCTAGGCACTCAGGGCCTCGTGACAAAGATCCTGAGGACAGGAGGCATCGACCTCGTCGGTCACGGGTTCACGATCTATTCGTTCTGGGGCCTGGCCATTGTCTATCTGTACTTCCAGATCCCGCTCATGGTGCTGATCACGTTGCCCGCCATCGACGGGCTGAAGCCAGCGTGGCGGGAGGCGGCGGCCAACCTCGGCTCAACCTCGTGGGGGTACTGGCGTCGAGTCGGCATTCCCGTCTTGGCGCCGTCCATCCTCGGCGGGCTGCTGCTGTTGTTCGCCAACGCGTTCAGCGCCTACGCCACCGCGTACGCACTGTCGACGGGCAGCTCCAAGCTCGTTCCGATCCAGATCAGGTTCTTCCTCCAGGGGAACACCATCACGGGCAAGGGTCAGCTCGGCTACGCCCTCGCGGCATGGATGATCGTGATCATGACCGTATCGATGGTCGGTTACCTGTTGCTGCGACGGAGGGCTGAGCGGTGGCGGCGAGCGTGACGGCGCCGGCGCCGCGCCGGTGCCGCGTGCACTTCGGCTCGGCGCTCGTCGTGGTCTTCTGTGCGCTCTACTTCTTCGTCCCGCTCCTCGCGATGGCTCGCTTCTCGTTTCAACAGGTTCCCATGGTGCGGCTCGGCTGGTCGACGCTGTTCGACGGTTGGTCGGCGTCGAGCCTGGCGCGGGCGTTCCACGACCCCGTCTTCGCACCCGCGATCTGGCTGAGCGTCAAGCTGGCGGCCGGCGCCATCGTCGTGACACTCGGCCTCTTGCTGCCGACCGCGCTGTGGGTGCAGCTACGCCTTCCGAGGGCTCGGCCGTTGGTCGAGGTGCTCACCGTGCTGCCCTACGTGGTGCCGCCGATCGCACTCGTGGTGGGGGTCGCCGGTGCGTTCCGGGACCACGCGCCGTGGTTCTTGAGCTCGGATCTGTGTCTCATCCCCTTCTATGCCATCTTGGCGATGCCCTTCACCTATCGGGCCCTGGATGCCGGCATCCGGGCGATCGACCTGCGGACGTTGGTCGACGCATCGCGCGGCCTCGGTGCCGGCTGGGGCACGACGGTCTGGCGGGTGCTGGTGCCGAACCTGCGCTCGGCGATCATCGGCTCGGCGTTCCTCACTGCCACCGTCGTGCTCGGCGAGTTCGTCATCGCGTCGCTGCTCCTCAAGCGGACACTGCCGATCTTCATGGTCGAGTACCGAACCCGAGAGCCGCAGGGCGGCATGGCCCTTGCGCTCCTCGGCATCGTTGCGACGACGCTGTTGCTCGGGCTGTTTACCGCAGTCACCCGACGCCGGGGATCGGACACGTCCCCCACGGCCATCTACTGAGGCGAGCTGGGGCATGGCGACACTCAGCTTCCAAGGCGTCCAGAAGCGGTTTGGTCCCACGACCGCGCTCGCTCAGCTGGACCTGGAGCTGCGGGCGGGCGAGCTCGTCACCCTGCTCGGGCCGAGCGGGTGCGGCAAGACGACGGCACTGCGCATCGCTGCGGGGTTCGAGATCCCTGACGCGGGCTCGGTCATCGTCGATGGCATCGACATGTCCCGCACGCCCCCCAACAAGCGGAAGATGGGGATGGTCTTCCAGAGCTACAGCCTGTTTCCGAACCTCAACGCGGCCGGCAACGTGGCATTCGGACTCCGGACCGCAGGCGTGGCGAAGTCCGACCGCGAGACACGAGTCGCCGAGATGCTCGAGCTCGTCCAGCTGACCGACTTCGCCGGCCGCTACCCCCACCAGCTGTCCGGCGGCCAGCAGCAGCGCGTCGCGCTCGCTCGCGCGCTGGCCGTCTCGCCGCGGGTGCTGCTGCTCGACGAGCCGTTGTCCGCGCTCGACGCCAAGGTCCGGACGCTGCTCCGCGACGAGATCCGCCGCATCCAGACCGAGCTGGGCATCACGACGCTGTTCGTCACCCACGACCAGGATGAGGCGCTCGCTATCTCGGATCGGATCGGGGTGATGTCGGGCGGTCAGCTCGAGCAGCTTGGCTCGCCTACGGACGTCTATCGCCGGCCGGCCAGTGCCTTCGTCGCCCGTTTCGTGGGGACGATGAACGAGCTCCCCGCCACGGTCGCGGGCACCAACCAGGTCGATGTCGCCGGCACGGTCGTATCTACCCCGTCGGCGGCGACCTTCAGCCCCGGCGAGCAGCTCACACTGCTGGTACGACCCGAGGACCTGTCGCTACGGCCGCTCGGTGCCGTCACTGACGGCATCGCCGGCTCGGTCGTCACCCGCACGTTCGCGGGGCCGTCCACTGTGGTGCACGTGAGGCTGGACCGCATCGATCGCCTGGTCTCGGCTCACCTGGCGAGCGCGGCAGGTGAACGGCTATGAGCCGGGGGCGCGAGTTGCCGTGACGGTCGACGGCGAACGAGCGATCTGCGAGGTGCTCGACAGCGCAGCAGCCCGGGCGATCGAGGAGGAGATCGAGGTCTGACCGAACCCTGTCGCACCCCGCTGCTCTGCTGGACGCCATGGGGTACGGCGGCAAGGCACGGGAGCACGAGCGGGCCAGGGAGCTGCGGGGGCAGTCGTGGACGCTGGCGGCGATCGCGAGCGAGCTGGGCGTGGCCCGAAGCTCGGTCTCGGTGTGGGTTCGCGACGTCGAATTCGTCCCCTGCCCTCGAAGGTCGGGTCCTCGCCGGCCGAGCTCCTTGCAAGTCGCCAAGGAGCGCGAGATCGAAGCGCTCAGGCTCGAAGGGCTTGAAACCATCGGCCAGCTTACGGAGCGCGAGCTCCTGGTAGCCGGAGTGGCGCTGTACGCCGGTGAGGGGTTCAAGACCCGAGCCGTTGTCGGTTTCGCCAACACCGACGCTGGATCTGTCAGCGGCGATCGTTTTCTGGTCCCAGCTGCTCTCGGTCCCACCTCGTCAGTTCGGGAAGCCCTACCGCGCCGCGCCCGATCCGTCCCGGAGGCGCAGCAAGCACGAGATGGGCTGTCCCGCTGTGATCTACTCCTGCAGTCGCACCCATCGCCGTGTGATGGGTCTGGTCGAGGCGCTATTGTCATCGGGCTGCCTTCCGGGGTAGCTCAACCGGCAGAGCGACGGCCTGTTAAGCCGTTTGTTGAGGGTTCGAGTCCCTCCCCCGGAGCTCTCTTCCTGGCCCGCCGTCGAGGATGGGCCGCGTCGTGTCGGGCCAGTAGCTCAGTGGTCAGAGCAGGGGACTCATAATCCCTCGGTCGCAGGTTCGATCCCTGCCTGGCCCACCAGATCTAGCAGGGATTATGCACGGATAGCCAGCTCCTAATGAAGGCGCTAGAGCGAAAATCCAACATTCATCCAACATTTTCCGCGTACGGTGCCGGCATGGCGGCGCTGCGGAAGTCACCGGGCATGCGGGAGCGTTCCCCGGGCGTCTGGGAGCTGATCGTCGAGGCTGGGCGCGACCCGGTCTCCGGGCGCCGGCGCCAGGTGAGCCGGATCTTCCACGGCAACCTCCGCGAGGCGAAAAAGGCCCGGGCCGAGCTCATCGTCGAGGCCTCCCGCGGCCGTCACAGCGGGACCCGGGCGACGATGGACGATCTGTTCGAGTCGTGGACCGTCGAGCTGCGCCGCAAGGGACGGTCGCCGAACACGATCCAGGGGTACGAGCGCAAGTACCACCACGACATCCAGCCCACGCTCGGCCGGGTCGCGGTGCGGAAGATCACCACGAAGATGCTGTCCGAGCTGTACGGCGCGCACCAGGCTCGCGGCCTGGCGCCTCGGACCGTGTACCAGATCCACGCCTGCGTCTCGTCGATGATGACCCAAGCCTGCCGCTGGGGCTGGCGGGACTCGAACCCTGCACAGTGGGCCGACCCACCCTCCATCCCGAACGACGCGCCGGTCGTGCCGAACCCCGCCGAGATCATGGCCCTGATCGACGCGGCTCACGCTTCTCGGCGGCCGGAGTACGCCCGCGCCATGCTCGTCGCCGCAACCACGGGCCTGCGCCGAGCGGAGCTGTGCGCGCTCCGTCGCCAGCGTGACGTGGACTGGGACCGGGGCGTGCTCACCACCGCGTGGAGCATCCTCGACGTCCCGGGCCGCCGGTTCGAGGAGATCCCGACGAAGAACCGTCGTGTGCGCCGCATTGCCGTCGACGATCACACGATGACAGTGCTGCGCGAGCAGGTCGACATGATGGAGGCCCGAGCGGCGAGCGCGCAGTGGACGCTGGATGCCGACACCTACCTCTTCTCCGAGTCGGTCGACGGCTCTGTCCCTTGGAGCCCGGGGACGGTGACGCAGTACTTCGGCCGGCTCCGGGGGCGCGTCGGTCTCGAGTACTTGAACTTCCACGACCTGCGCAAGTTCATGGAGACCTACGGGCAGTCGCTGGGGTTCTCACCGGTCCAGGTCGCCATGCGGGCGGGACACGACCCGTCGATCGCCGCCAAGCACTACACCGGCAGCGTCGAGGACACTGACCGCGCCCTGGGACGAGCCCTGGCAGAGCTGCTGCAGCCCGCCGGCGGCGACCGTGCCGATTCACCCGTCGCATGAGCTTCGTCGACGGGGACCTCTGGGAGCGCTCGTTCGAAACTGCGGACGGTGTGGTGGATGTGCTGGCCGAAGTCGTGCTGGACGGCCGTCGGGTCGAGCTGCGGGACATGGCTGTCTACCCGCGTGCGAAGGGTCGGATGGAGGTCCCCCTTGCCGAAGTGGTGCGCTGGCTGAGAGCCACCGCCGCCGAAGCCGGGGCCGCTGGCTTCGACGAGCTGCGGATCACCGGCATCCGGATGTCCGGAGCGGCACCCGGTCGTAGAGTTGACCTCACGATCCGTCTCCAGAAGGACCAGCCATGAGCCGACCGGTGGGAAGCTCACACGCCGTAATGGCGGACAAGGACTGGGATGCCGTCCTGGCGCGACTCCGTGCCGATGGGTTCTCGCCGGTCGAGTCCATCAAGGTCACGCGGGCGGTGCTCGACGTGAGCCTGGGCGAGGCCAAGCGGATCGTCCACGAGAGCGCCGCCTGGGCTGATGCCCGAGCGTCCTTCGAGGAGCTGCAGGACTCCGTCCACTCACATGCGGAGACGGTGACTGGCTGATGCCCGTCGCCAGCGCGAGATGTGAGGGATGGCGGACTCGGGCGTCGTGACGCCCGCTCTCCACGAGCATCCTCCATCGCACCCGCCGCCCCGAGCTCGCCGCTGTGAGTGGAGGTGTGAGTGGTCGTGTGAGCGCGATCTAGGACGCTGCCCTCCTCGCTGCTGAGGGAGGAGGTGTGTGATGTCGCCCATCGCCGAGCACGGACCGTTCCTTCGCGTCGAGGAGGCTGCCGAGCTCCTGCGGATCAGCCGCGCGTCTGCCTACGAACTCGCCCGTCGCTGGATCGAGTCGGGCGGCCGCGAGGGGCTTCCGGCCGTACGCCTGGGACGCACCATCCGCATCCCGGCCGCTGCGCTCGAGCGCCTGGCGACCGTCCGCCTGGCCGGTGATCCGTGATCGCGACGCTCCTCCAAGGACTGCCGCCACCGACGGTGACGTGATCTCCGTCACGGACGTCGTCCGTCCTGTCGTAGCTGGTGCTGGGCAGTCTTGCCACGCGCCGATCCGTCCGTGTCGTGCGTTCGAGCGTGATGCACCCGACCTTGCCACCGCGCACCGGCACGACTACCACGCTCGCATGGATCGGCGGAGCGCGATCGAGCGAATCAGCCTGGCACCACGCGACCGCTTCCTCGGCCAGTGCTCCGAATTGCGCGACCCCGGGCCCGTCGCCGTCGACCTCGACGCGGCCTGGCCATGACCTCTCGCCCCGGCGCGTCCTTTGGGGGTTCTTGGACAGACGGGTGCACGGACGCGGGTGGGAGTTGTCGGTGACGGTGCGGGTGACGACGCTCACGGCGACATCGAAGCGGAGATCGGCGACCTCAACGACCGGATCACCCACGACCTTCACACCCGCACCCGCGTGACCCGACGCGAACAACCCGAAGCCATCGTCGCCGTTCTCGGCCCCCGACCCGACCACGGACACGACGCACAGAGCTGGGACACCGCCGCCCGTCGCCTCGCCCAACACCAAGCAGTCGCGGACGTTCTCCAGCCGCTTGCTCGTCCCGTCATCGATCGATCGATCGAGCTGCCCGACCTCGGCCTTTCGCTCTGAAGACGCGGCGCATCCGGGGGCGAGGCCGGCGGCAGATCGGGGCGGCGTCCGAGCGGTAGGCTGCGGTCGCGTAGCCGTCGTTGTGCCCGCTCAGCGGGGCGCCTCCGCCGACTGGGTGCTTGCTGTCCGCGAGCGCAACTTGCGGCGCATCGAGGACGCGCTGTCGGGTCGCTGCCCGAGCGATATTGGTAGGCTGCTGTGAATCCTCCTCCCAGCACCCGTCGGTTGCCCAGCGACGGCGGCAGCACTCGGAGGTGCCATCATCACCATCCCTTGCGCGACTCGGCGCGGCGGGCAGGGACGGGACGCTGAACGTGGGGGCAGTGTTCATTGCGCGGCCGGTTCGGGCTCGATGTTGTGGTTGAACCGGAACCGGTTGTGCGGGTCGTACTGTCGCTTGACCGCTTGGAGGCGGGCGCGGGTGGCGTCGGTCCACGCGGAGCGGACGGCGGCGGTGTCGCGGTCGGCGTTGAAGTTTTCGTAGGCGCCACCGGTCGCGTGCGGGGCGAGCGCCGTCCAGTGGCGCCGCCCCCAGGCGACCTCCTCGTCGAACCCCGCTTTGCCGTCTGAGATCGCGCCGAACAACACGGCGTAGCCGGCATCGCGTTGGTCGAAGGCGGTGTCCCCCGGAGGGACTCGGGCGGCGGCACCGCCGAGGTGATGGACGTCGATGATCGAGCGACCCAGCGGCCGGTCGGCCGACGCGTCGACGAGCGCGTCGATGCCGGCCGGGGTCAGGTCATGGAGGTAGTGCGCCTTCATGTACGACCAGAGGCCCTTTGGGTAGTCACCGTCGAAGAACGTCTGCATCGCGGTGTACGACATGGGCTCGACGAAGTCGGCGACGACCGGCGCGAGGCGCCGCCACGGCGCGATCGCGGCCTCGCCGTCGGCGATCGGCCCGCAGTAGCAGAGGGCAAGGGCGATGATGGGCCGGCCCCGATAGGCGGGTTCGACGCCGTCAGCGTCCGGGGCGGTCGCGATCTCGAGCAGTGTGCACAGCTCGTCGGGTTCGGTCGCCGCCAGCTCGGCGTACCGCGCGAACACGTCAGCCGTCCGGTCGGCCGCGAAAAGCAGAGCTCCGCCGAGCACGGTGGCGACGGGGTGCAGCCGGTACTCGAGCGCGGTGACGACGCCGAAGTTGCCGCCACCGCCCCGCAGCGCCCAGAACAGGTCGGGGTGCTCGTCGGCTGTCGCGTGGATGAGCTCGCCGCTCGCCGTGACGACGTCGGCTGCTGCGACGTTGTCGCAGGCCATGCCGTACTTGCGCATCAACCAGCCGATCCCACCGCCCAGCGTGAGTCCGCCGACCCCGGTCGTGGAGATGAGACCGCCGGTGGTTGCCAGCCCGAACGCGGCGCCCTCGTGGTCGAGATCGCCCCATGTGGCACCTCCCTGGACCGTCGCCCGCTGGGCGACGAGGTCGACCCGGACCCCGTTCATCGCGCCGAGGTCGAGGACCAGTCCACCGTCACACGTGCCGAAGCCGGCGAAGCTGTGGCCGCCACCGCGCACGGCCACGGGCAGGTCGTGCTCGCCAGCGAAGCGGATGCCGGCGATCACGTCGGCGGTCCCCGTGCACCGGGCGATCAGGGCCGGCCGCCGGTCGATGTGGGCGTTCCAGACGCCTCGAGCATCGTCGTAGGCGTCGTCGCCGGGCGTGATGACCGGCCCCCGAACGGCGGAACACAAGGCGTCGATCGAGGTGGACGGAATGGTCAGCAGATCGGTCATGCGCCGAGCCTGTGCCCGACAACTGAACGTCCACTGTTCGTGAGCTGAACGGGCCCGTTCATCCGGCTCCGGCCAAGGTGGCCGCACGATCGAGGGTCAACGCACCCCCGGTTGCCCACGCGTCCTCGAAGGCGACCGCGCCCAGCTCGTTGCGCAGCCGACTCCTGAACGCATTGAGCTCATCTTGTTCATGGGCCGACACCTCGGCGCCGGCGCGCCCGCGCATGGCGGCAGCCGCCGCGCACATCACGGCGGCGCGCGTCGCGTCGGCCCGCGCGTGTTCAACGCGCGCCAGACCCGACAGTGCCGTCGTCGCCGCGCCCAGATGCCCGATTCGACGGACGACCCCGAGCGCCTCGACGAAGGCCTCGCCGGCACAGTCCCACTCTCGCCGCGCGCTGGCGACGAGGCCGGCCGTGTTCAGGCCCGACGCCAGGCCCTCCTGGTACCCGGACAGCCGGTAGTGCCGCACGGCCTCGTCGATCAGGCGCGACGCGTCGTCGAGCTCGCCGGTGGTGACGGCCAACGCAGCCGAGGCGTCGAGCGTGAAACCGAGCGCGGCGTCCTCGCCAAGCAAACGGGCCTTACGCACGGCGAGATCGAGCGTACGCCGGGCCTCGTCGATGTCTCCGAGGTCGACGAGGGTGCGGCCGAGCTCGGCCAGCGCGGCCGCCTCGTCCCACCGGTCGCCGATCGACGAGTACAGCTTGATCGACTCCCGATGCAGGCCGACAGCCTCGTGCGGCCGACCCTGGGCCCACTCCGAGATGGCCAGCATGTCGAGTGCGTTCGCCAGCAGCACGGCCGAGTCCAGCTCCTCGCCGAGCGCCCGCAGCTCGGTGGCGTAGACGACCATCTGCTCGAGGTCGGACTGGGCGCTCGCCAGGAAAGCGGCAGCGATCAACACTCGGCCCCGCAGCACTGTCCGCTCACCTCGCGTCGCAGCCAACGCGACGACGGCCCACACGCGCCCCACCGCGGCCCGGCCGTCAATGAACCACGACCACTGCAACGCCCCCACCAAGCGGGCGCCGAGATCCGAGGCGCCGCCGTCGAACGCACACCGCATCGCGCTACGCATGTTCTCGTCCTCGATGGCGAGACGGTCGAACCAGGTCCGCGAGCCGGCTTCGTGGAGATGCGGCTCGGCCGCTTCGGCGACAGCGACGAAGTGGGTCGCGTGGGCCCGCCGCGCCGAGGTGGCGAGCGACGGCGTCGCCGCCAGCCGATCGGCCGCGTACTCACGCATCGTCTCCAGTAACCGGTAGCGCGGCTCCGCCTCGACGACCCCATCTGCGTGAACGACAAGTGACTTGTCGATGAGGCGGGCGAAGAGCCCCACGACGTCTTCCGCTGGCAGCCCGCACCGAGCACCGACGGCTTCAACCGACTGCAAGGTGAACCCCCCGGCGAACACGGCGAGCAGCTGGAAGAGGCGCTGCTCGGCGGTCGAAAGCAGGTTGTAGCTCCAGTCGAGTGTCGAGCGCAGCGTGCGGTGCCGCGGTGCCGCACCGCGGACACCCTCCTCGAGCAGGCCGAGCGAGCCGTCCAGGCGGGCCGAGATCTCCTCGACAGACAGCGCATGCACGCGCGCCGCGGCGAGCTCGATGGCGAGCGGCATCCGGTCGACGCGCTCGCACACCCGCTCCACCGCGGCTGCGGTGCGATCAGTCGACCCTGCGAACGCCGACCACACCGAGCGTGCCCGCTCTCCGAAGAGTTGGACGGCGTCGCAAATCGTCATCGCCGGGACGATGCAGTTCACCTCGCCCACAACTCCCAACCGTTCACGGCTCGTTGCCAGCACGTGAACACCCGGTGCCACCCGAACGACGCCCTCGATCAGGGCCGCGGCGGCCTCGATCACATGCTCACAGTTGTCGAACACCAACAGCGCCGACTGGTCAGCGAGGAAGTCGCCGATCGACTCGTCCAGCGACTGACCGCGGCGGACCGAGAGCTCGAGCGAGCCGGCAACAACACCGGCGACACGGTCCGGCTCGACGACACGCGTCAAATCGATGAACCACACGCCGTCCGGGTGGCGCGTCGCTGCCCGTTCGGCGACGGCAACGGCGAGCGTCGTCTTCCCACAGCCCCCCGGTCCGGTCAACGTCACCAGCCGCGCCTCGCCGATCCGCGCCACGATCTCGCCGACCTCGACATCGCGGCCGACGAAACTGGACAAGCGACGCGGCAGATTCATACGGGGCGCGGCGCTCGTTGGCCTCAAGGACTGGGCGAGGATCCGGGACTCCAACGCCCGCAACTCGGGGCCGGGCTCGACCCCGCAACGCTCGATGAGAACCTGACGCGCCCGTCGGAACGTTGCTAGCGCATCGACCTGTCGTCCCGACCGGTACAGCGCGGTCATCAGCAGCCCCCAGCGGCCCTCGTCGACGGGGTCGACCGCGATGAGCGCCTCCAGCTCGGGCACAAGTTGGGCATGCTCACCGAGCCGCAGGCGGGCGGCGATCGCCGCGTCGTGGACGGCGCGCACCATCCCATCGAGCCGGACCTGCGCGACGGGCGCAAACGGGCAGTCAGCGAACTCATCGAGCGGCCGACCGCGTACCAGGCGCCGGGCCATACCGAGCAGCTCGGCCGCCGTCACCGGATCGCCGCCCGCCAACGCGCTCCGTCCGTCGCGAGCGAGCTGCTCGAACCGACCGACGTCGAGACACTCAGGCAGAACCTCCAGACGGTAGCCCGGTGACACCGTCGCCAACTCGACGTCCGGACGCAGCGCCTTGCGCAACCGCGACACGTAGCCCTGCACCGAGTTGACGGCCGACGGCGGCGGATCCCCCCACCACAAGCCTTCCAAGATCGCACCCACCGACACGACCTCCTGCGGATGTAACAACAACAGCGCAAGCAGAGCGCGCTGCTTCGGCCGGCCCAGCTCGACGGACCGGCCCGACCCGTCGACCACCTCCAACGGTCCCAGCACACGGAACTCCACCACCACCCCCTCACCGCAAAGGGTACGACGAGCAACGACGACAGGAGAGCCGATCACTGCGTGATGCAGCACCGACATGTCGCAGGAGTAGGCAGCTACCTCATCCCGATCCGATCCCCTTTGCGGAGCCGGACCTGAGTCGAGTCCAGCCAAAATCAGCTATCAGAGAGCGCCGGATGCCTCAGACGACACAAGCTCGGCCGTTGACACGTGCCGCGGCAGCTGATCGGAAGAAACGAGTCGCCTCGCCGATCGAGGCATCCGACACCTCACGCTCGGCGACGCGTCGTGCGCAAACTCGGGAGGCGACTGCTTGCTGCCGCGAGCGTGCCGTATTCGGCGTTCGGGACCGCATCGACCTGGACCGTCGAGGTCCGACTCCTCCGTCGGTCCGCACATACCTGCCAGTGATCGGGTGCGGGCCGACCCGAGCACGATCAGCGCAATCTGGGGTGGAGGATGCGACGCACCCCTTGGAGATCCGATGGCCAGTCCGGAGGTCCGAACTCTTGAGGGTGCTGGGGTCGTCAGCTGCTGCTGGCCACCACCGTCATCGTCGCTGCGATTGCGACGGCTGCCTCCATCGACTGGATGACGTACTTCACCGCGGCGGCCGCAGGAACCTGCTCGGCGCCCTCCGCGATCCGCTTCTTGGCCTTGGCACGGTCCGATCGAGCCGGGGCCACCACCTCGAGCAGTTGGCTCGGCCCGGCCAGGGCGAGGAGCGTGGCGATCCGCGGCTCCATCCGGGCGTCTCCCGAGGCAGCCGCTCGAACCTCGGCGAGCAGGGACGCGTGCGCGGCCTTGTCAGACACCGGATGCCGCGTCGGTTGCAGCCGCTCCTTCTCGCGGCCGATGACGCCGCTGGCCACCATGGCGTCGACCACCTCGGTCCATCCCGAGTGCTTCACTGATCCGAGCCGGCTCTTCAACCTCTTGCCCTCGTGGGCGGCGAGGCTGTCCAGAACCTCGGCCAGGAGCCGGTTGGCCGGGCGGGTACCTGTGAGACGGATGCGGCCGTCGTCAATGTCGACGTGCCCGTCCTGCACCAACTCCGTGACGAGGGCACCGGTGACCCCGACTGCAGCTGCCGGCTGGTTCGACACCCCGCGAGCCGGCCGCCCGTCGGGGTCGAGGGCCAGCAGGACGAACTCCTCGGCTAGCAGCACCTTCCCATCATGACAGCCCATCCAACGGACGGGGCGGGGCCGCACAGACCTGCCTGGTTGAGAATCGGGCGCACCGGCCTGGCCGGAGCGCGATCAGGCAGGCCAACAACGCGCAAGCTGAGTTCGGCGGAGCGTGGTCACGGGTGACCACGGTGTCAAGCATCAAACGCGGCTTCACATGCGCGATCGATGCGTGATCGACGCCCTCCGCCGCCTGCCGCGAAGCCACGCGACACCAGGCAACACGGGGCAACACCGACGGGGCGGCACACCCTACGCGAGCAGGCACAACGTCACCAGCCAACCCGATCCAACACCGTGAGAGACCGACTCGTAATCCGACGGGCGACCTCGGACTTCGCCTTTGGGGGTCGCCGGCGTCGAGCAGACCGACGAAGCTCCACCTCTTCACACCACTCCCAACGGCGGGCAGGTCCGAGTTTCCTGGAGTCATCCTCCTCGTTGTCCTCTGCGTCGTTCGCATCCAAGAATCCATCCAACATTCTCAGCGACACGGGATGGATTCAACAGCACTGGATGGATTAGCCGCCGGACAAAGTGCCTGCTAGACGGACGGATTGACACTCCCCGGACGGCCAGATCTGGACTCATAATCCCTCGGTCGCAGGTTCGATCCCTGCCTGGCCCACTCCTGTCGTGTCGCGCGACAGGGAGCCGGTGACGGGAATCGAACCCGTCTGGCCAGCTCGGAAGCCTGACGGCTGGCCCGGTACGACCAGGTCTGGGGATTGTGGCGTCAACGCCGGCATCAGCCAGGGTGGCGCCCACGCAGGCGCTCGACGAGGGACTGCGCCGCTTCCCACACTCGCGCCGAGCGCGCCCTGGATCCGGCGGCCCACACCCGTCTCACGATGCGCTGTTGCCGGGCGGAAGAAGTCGGCCACGACGTCGGCGATGTCGCGGCCGTGATCGTCGCGGGGGCTCGACCCCTGCTCGATTTGGATGCCGCCGCACGGGCTGAGGCGGTTGACGATGTTGTTCGGATCGTCGCCCCCGTATCGCTCGTTGGGTAGCGCGACCCGGACGTGGAGTCGTGCCGGGAGCACCTGCTGGATGGCCTGCCTGAGCTGCTCCTTCACTTCGGCGGGTGCCGTCCCCCCGATGAGCACGCCCGGTTCATCGTTGAAGCCGTGGAAGGCCACGGCATGCGCGAAGCGCCGGGACATCACCGAGTTGAGCAGGGGGAAGCAGACCGGGTTGAGGTCCGTCGACGTGATGTGCCAGCGATCGAAGGCGCCGCCGCCCCGCCTCCAGCCCTTGCCCCGCCACGCGCTGGCCACCTGCGGGCCGAGGCGCTCGGCCACCCGCTCGGCTTGCTCGTCGGTGTGTGGCTCGATGTCGCCGCCGTGGGGGGCGATGGCGATGAGGTGCGTTTGGGAGCCCTCGTCGTCCAGTCGCTCAACCAGCTCACCGGCGTCTCGGGCGCACTTGTCGGACAGGTCCGGATCGACGACCTTCGTGTCCAGCGAACCCTCGAACTCCTCGTCCGACTCCTGGTCCGACTGGAGCCGCTGCCGTCCGAGGAGACCCATGCGCACGACCGGGTCCGTCGTCTCGTGCAGCAGCTCGCTCACGGTGTAGAGCGCGAACTCGTCGTTGTGATGGATCCTCACCTGCTGGCGCAGTCCGCTGTCGAGTGACGCCAGCGTTCTCGCCGCCGGGGCGCAGTGCTCGCGGTGGTCCTGGAGATCCGTCTGGGTGTCCAGCGCCTTCTTGACGGACGTCCTTGCTGTGGCCATGGCGGATCTCCCTCCGGTCCCTTTCCTCAGCTGCCTTCCAACGAGCCGCGAGATCGCCTCGGGATACCGCGTCAGCACAGCTCCCACGTCGACGACCACGGTTCGGGACGGTCCGCCCCGACGGCATCCCAGGCCGGCGACGGGTGCCCACCTCGACGAGGAGACCCGCCGACCGCCACTAGCCCTCGTCGGCGGCCGCGTAGAGCGCAGCGACGTCGATCTTCTTCATGCCGAACATCGCCTTCATGGCCCGTTGGCCGCGTCCCTCGTCGGGATCGCTCATCAGCTCCCCCATGCCGGCCGGGATGACCTGCCAGGACAGGCCGTACCTGTCCTTCAGCCATCCGCAGGGGCCCTCCTCACCACCGTCGGAGAGCTTGGTCCAGTAGTAGTCGACCTCGTCCTGGTCGGCGCAGTTGATCAGCAGCGAGATCGCCTCATCGAAGGTGAACTGCGGGCCGCCGTTGATCGCGGTGAACTCCTGGCCGTCGAGCACGAAGTCGACGGTCAAGACGGTGCCGGCGGGTCGCGGACCAGCCTCGCCGTAGTGGGAGACGTTCCTGATCTCCGAGTTCGGGAAGACCGACACGTAGAACTCGGCGGCCTCCATGCTCTCGGTGTCGAACCAGAGGTTGGGCGTGATCCGGGGCATGGCGCACTCTCCTGTCGTCGGCGCTCTCGGCCTTGCACCTGTTGGTGACCGCTTTACCCGTCGAGACTCATCGCTACTCCGTGCCAAGTCTCTTCAGGCTTCAGTAGGCGACCGCGGAGCTTGGCCGGAGCCGATTGCCGGGGCGGGAGCCGCGCCAGCGCAGCACGAGGCCGATCGGACCTCGTGAACTGGGCCGCTAGGTCTTATTTGGTGAAGGCGGTGTGGATCGGGTGATAGATCCGGTTCGGGGCGATGTCGGGCGGGAGGTTGGGCTTGACGCTCTCGTTGAACCACCTCTGGCCGTCCTCTTCGGACTCCCAGATCTCGACGACCCGCCAACCGCCGGTCGGGTTGGGCCCGCCGGCATGGGCGATGAAGCCCTTCGAAGCGCGCAGGAGGGGCGACATCTGGCCAATCATCGTGGCGTAGATCTCCTCGGTCAGGTTCGGCACTTCAGCAATCATCAGAACGGTCATCGGCCCTCTCCTTCGCTCTTCGCGTACACCGAAATGCTACGGCAGATCGCCAGTGAGCCTCGGCGCCGCGGGCCGCGCGGCGCCTCATATCCCGACTCCTGCCGGAGTGAAGTTCGCCAGGTGCCTCGCCACGACCGCATGGGCCGCATCGTTGCTCAGGCTGTAGCCGCCGATGGCGTCGAGGAACACATCGCGCTGGAGCTCGAAGACGTCGAGGTTGCTGAGGGCCCGGATCGTCGCGGTCCGCGGCACGTCGTGCATCAATGCGATCTCGCCGAACGATTCTCCGGGCCCGACCGTCCGAATCAGGGCACCATCGCCGATGACCTCCGCCTGGCCCTCGACGATGATGTAGAAGCCGTCCGCTGGATCGCCTCGTGCGAAGAGCACTGCGCCGGCGGGGAGGGTGCGGTGTCGTAGCTGCGAGGCCAGGTGTTCGATGCTCGGGACCGGTAGCAATTTCAGCATGGGCGCATTGCGCAGCACGTCGATCTCGTCGTCGCGCACCCCCAGACGCTCGTCGAGCGCGGTCAGCCGCCGCCAGCACAGCGCGGCCAGGAACGGCAGGAGGAGGCCGATGGCGATCAGTGCGCCACGCAGGTCCAAGAGCGTGATGAGCACGGGCACGAGGACCGCGCCGAGTCCCACACCGAGCGCGACGAGGCTCTCGAACACCCCGAACACCCGGGCCAGCACGGCGTCCGGCACCAAGCGAACCGGCAGGGTGAAGAACGGGACATCGATGATCGCGTTGCCCAGGCCGACCACCGCCAGCAGCGTGAAGGCCGTCAAGTCGGTGGGCGCGACGCCGATCAGCGCGATGGGTGCTCCCCACAGCACCAGTGCGATGGCGAGCCAGGCGCCGAGGTGCCGACTGCCGACCAGCAACGAGACGCCCAGCGAGCCCACCAACCCCCCCGCTCCGACAGCGGCTGAGAGCGCCGCGACGCCGGCGTTTCCCGTGCCCAACAGACCGAGCGCGACGACCACGATGAACACATTGAGCGCCCCCCGCACCAGGGTCTGGGCGAAGCCGAGCCCGAGCACCAGGACCAGGTCCGGATGTCCGCCCACGGCGCGCAGACCATCGACGGTGTCGCGTCCGAGCGTGCCCGGGCGCGCAGGAGCGGTACGCGACGGGGCCTCGCAGCGGATCCGCACCAGCACCGCCGCCGCGCCCAACGAGAGGGCGGCGGCTGCGGCGAAGACGGCCGCCGCGTCACTCAAGGCCAGCAAGAGTCCGGCCAGCGCCGGACCGAACAGCGCGCCCGACGAGTCCACGATCCCGCGCACGACGTTGGCGCTGGTCAGCTCCCGGGTTGTCGTGCACAGAGACGGCAACAGCGCGGAGTGTGTCGGACGGAACACCGTGAACGCGATCGTCGCCACCACCGCGAGCACGTAGACGACGGCCGCTGGTGCGCCCTTCTCGAGTAGGAGGGCGGCGGCGCCGATCGCGCCGGCGCGAAACGCCGAGACGACCGCGAGGACCCTTTCCCGACGCATCCGATCGGCGAAGGCGGTGAGGAACGGCGATGCCAGGGCAGAGGGAACCATCCGCACCAGCGCCACCAGGCCCACGGCGCCTGGCCCTCCGTCGCGATACGCGAACACCCCGAGCCCGAGCGTGAACGTCCACTCGCCGGTGCAGGCCAGTGCGTAGGCCACCTCGGCTCGTCGCAGCTCTGGTTGCACGACCACGTCCCTCATCGCCGCAATCGACTCGGCAAGCCGGCCGTGCCGCCGGACGCGACTCGGGGCCACGGTCACTCGATCTGCAGCAGGTCGGCCGCCGACAGGCGGCGGGCCCGCCTGGCCGGCACGATGGCCGCAAGGTTGGCCACCCCGATGAGGCCGATCATCACCGCGGCGATCAGCACGATCGGTACGGCCGGATCCGGCAGCGCTCCGATCCGATTCGCGAAGGCGCGGAACACGACGGAACCGGCGATCAGCCCGAGGGGTACGCCGACGACGAGCGGCACCGTGGTGAGCACAGTGGCCTGCCAGTGCACGGCGCGCGCTATCCATCGCCGGTCGGCGCCGAGCGCTCTCAAGACGCCTAGATCCCGCCGGCGACTCTGGATCGACACGATGAGGGCATGGATCATCGTCAGCACCGCCAGCGCAGCGAGGAGGGCGGCGAGTACGCCGGGGATCCGACGGACTCGAGCGACATTGACGATGGACGCCGGTGGGTCCTCGACCCCCGGCTGATCTCCCACCCGCTTGGCGAGACGCTGACTCGCCTTTGGCGGAGCCCCCGATCGCAGCACGATGGCGGCCATGTTGGTGGATGGGTTCGGCTCGAGGCGCAGCAGTCCCTCGGCTGTCACCACGCCCCCCTGGCCGACACCGTCGATGCCGCCGAGTGTGGGCACGACCGCCAAGCCGACGACACGGTAGGTACCGCGCCCTCCGGCCCCGACCAGGGGGAGCTCGTCGCCGAGGTGGAGGTCGAGCTGGCGGGCCGTGACCCGTCCCGCGGCCAGCTCGTCGGGCCCCGACGGCAGGCGGCCGGTCAGGAGGCGTGGGGCCAGGTCGCCGTGCACGTGCTCCACCCCCACCAGCCCGACCGTCGTCCCTCCGACCCGTGCCTGTCCGCCGCTGAGGATCATCAGACCCGCGATGTCCGGGTCGCCTTCGAGCGATGTCCGCAGCTGGTTGGCACTCAGGTCGGTGAGCTCCCCGACCCCGAAGGTGTAGTTGCCCCCGAATCGAGCGCGGTCCGAGACCAGCCGATCGAGGCTCGTGGCGAAGGCGGTCGCACCCACGAGACCGGCCACGATCAGGGCCAGCGCAACGAGCGTGCCGACGGCCGACCCGCCCGACCGCTCGTGACCGGTGAGCGCGAAGCGGGTGCCGGTGGCCGCCGCGGGGCTCGGGGCTCGTCGGGCGATCGTCCCAGCCGTGAGCGAGGGCACTCGCCCCGCCCGACTGGTACCGGCGATGAGCAGCGCTACCCCGGCCCACGCCAGCAGGCCGAGCAGCAACGCGGCGGCGCCGACGGCGAGCACAGCGAAGTCCGCTCGAAGCCCGGGGTTCGGTTCGATCTGATGGACGAAGCCGGCCGGGAACAGGCCCGAGGCCAAGACGGCGAGGACGGCCCCGACTGCGACGCCGGCGGCCGCGGGTACGGCGACGCGGCTCATGGCCTCGGCCGTCAGCTGACCGCTGGTGAAGCCCAAGGCCGTGAGGGGACGGCGTTCGACCAGGGTGAGGCGGGCGTGCCGGGACAGGAGCTGACCGAGGGCGACCAGGGCCGCGATGGCGGCGACCGCCGCCATGAGCCAGATCCCTCGGGCCTGCGCGTCGACGGCGTTTCGCACGTCCGCACCGATGATCTGTCCGGAGTCCAGGCTGAGGGCGCTGCCACCAGGGAGGCCGTCAAGCCTGGAGCGGAACTGGTTCGTGGTCGTACCGGGATCGAAGCGGACCGCCATCAGCGTCTCGCCGAGCCCGACGTCATCCTTGAGCAACGCCGAGGAGAAGACGACCGTGGTGTACCTGTCCTCCAGGCTCCCCGGCGACTCGATGATGCCGACGAGCACGCCTTCGACCGACGGACCCTTCGGCTCGGCGGCGAAGCCCTCGCCGTTCTGGACCTGATCCCGGGTCCAGGTCACCACGTGGAAGTGGTCGCCCAGCCGAGCCTGGTGGTCGGCGACGAACGTCTTGGTGGCGACGAACTCGTGCGGCTTGGTGGGGTCGGCAGATCGCCCGGCCACCAGACGCGAGGAGGACTGTCGAGAGCCGGAGAAGGCGATGCTGTCTCCCGCTGACGGGTGCTTGATGTCGATCACGCTTGCGAAGAGGAAGCTGATGGCTTCCAGTGAGCGGACGCCCGGCAGCGCCGCCACCTCAGCGGTGCGGGGTGGCCCGAATTGCTGGGTGACGGAGGCGTCCAGATCGCCACCCACCGCCGTGGTGAAAGCGTCGGGCGCGGCGGCCGTGCGCCGCGCCCCAGCCGCGAGCGTCAGCACCGCACCGCTGACGACGGCAACGACGCCGGCGACGACGACCACGGACAGCCAGCGCCGCCGCAACGTGCCGCGTACCCTGAACGCCACGGCCCTCACCGCGCCATTAAGCAGCCTTGCGGCCGCGACGTCCACCGCGGTAGCCGACCGCAGGAGGGGGTGCCACCACCACCTCGATCTAGGTCGGATCGGCGCGGGGACCTTCTCGCGGAGAGCTCATGGCTCGTCTCGATCGAAACCCCTTGGCGTCAGTCCTTGCCGTGCCCCGGGGCGGAACCTACGACCCGTGGCTCAGGCTGCGGCCGCGATGCGCTGGTCGATGTCGTCGGCGAGGTCGCGCAGACGCGGTCGAGCACGCTCCGGTGTAGGCGGGACCGTGCATGAGGGCGAGGGTGGCGATCTCGAGGTCCGCGAGTCGGCGGAGGATGGCACCGCTGGCGGGGGCGAGTGAGAACGCCGAGTAGACGTCCTCGGCCGCGCTGGCTGGACCGACGATGTCGTCGACGGTCGTGGCCGGGTAGGAGCCGGTCTGGGTGAAGAGGTCACCGCAGAGCAGCGTGCGCGTCGTCTCGTCATAGAGGACGCCGGCCTCCCAGCCGTGCGGGACGTGGGGCGTATCGATCCACCGCATGCGGTGGCCTCCGAGGTCGAGCACCTCACCGTCGGCCAGCGGTCGAGGCGGACGGTCGGCCAGATCCGTCACCGACACCATGCACCCGATCGTGCCCTGCACGGCGGTCGCCTGCAGTGCCAGGCTCAGCCACTGGTTCATCGAGCCGCACTCGTCGGCCTCGACGTGCCCGAAGGCGATCCAGCGGAGCGACTCCGCGGGGAGGACCCGTGCCACGGCCTCGGAGACGAGCGGGAACATCTGGCGGGGGCCAGTGTGGAACAGGAGCGGCTCCGCACCGGCGACCAGCAGCTGGTTGAAGCTGAAGTTCACCTGCGGCACATGGGTGGTGAGCTGGTAGATGCCCGCCGCGATCTCGGTGACTCGGGTTTCCATTAGAACGGCACCTCCTGGGTGAGCAGGCCGGGCCCGGTGGCGCGACCAGAAAGGATCCGGCAGAACTCGACGGCGTCGATGGTGATCTCCTCCCCGCCGACGCCACCGGTGAAGCTTTGGCCCGCCGCCCCCTGCAGGTGCAGCGTGAACGGCCGACCATGGCGACGCGCCCACTCAGCGACCACGTCGGCGATGATGCGCCCGTCGTGGTCGGAGGTGACCGCGAGGGGGCGGCTCGTCGCCCGTGCGATATCGACCCGATGCATCCAGGTGTCGCGGGTGAGGATCACGTCGAGCAGGTAGCCCATGGTCCAGGTCTCCTCGGTGCCGCCTGGCAGGTCCTGCTTCAGCGGCATCCGCCGGAGCAGACCCGGCACGCGGCCGCGGGAGCGGGCTACGCGGGGGCCGACGTCGGCGAGGCGCGCGAGGAGCTGCTCTCGGCTGAGATCGGCGCGCTCGCGCACCTGCACGTCCGTCATGCCATCGATGAAGGGGCGGTCGCCGGCGGCCTTGCGACCAGCGCGCATCTGATGGGCGAACTCGCCGACAGATGCGAATGCCTCCATGCCGCCGAGCACGTGGGCCGCCAGCGCTCGGACGTCCCAGGCCGGACAGTCGGTGGGCTTCAGCCAGTCGTCATCGCCCAGCGCGCGCAGCTGATCGAGGACCCGCTGGTTCTCGGTTGCCGCCAGCGCTCCGGTCTCGGGGCGCGTGAGCGGCGGCACGGTCTCGATCGGCATCGATGTGATGGTCATCGGCGGGACCTTCCCCTCTTCTTCGTTCGATTCGTCACGTGGTGGAAGAACATCTCCATCGCCTCATCCACCAGCTGGATCCAGCGGTCACCTCCGGGGTCGTTGGACATCTGCTGATCGGTGAGGCCGATGCCGATCGCCGTCAGGAGGTCGAGAACCTCGGGATCGTCGAAGCCCATGCGGGCCAGCCTGTCCGCTGTCGCTTGCAGGCCGGCCACGGAGATGGCATACGACTCCGCCGAGGGCTCGAAGCCAGGGATGGTGCGCTGGAACAGCAGTTGGTAGCGCGCCGGGTCCTCGGTGCAGAACTCCACGAAGGACCGCACGCCCGCCTTCAGGTCGCACAGGGGGTCCCCGGTGACGGCGACCTGCCGGTCGCGCTCCAAGAACTCGCAGGCTCCCTGGGCGAACATGGCGTCGTAGATGGCGTTCTTCGACTCGAAGTAGGAGTACAGCGACGGGGCTTGCATCCCGACCCTCTGGGCCAGATCACGCAAGGACAGGGCGGCGAGTCCCTGAGCTCGAGCGAGCTCCCAGGCCACCCCGAGGATCTCGGCCCGCGTTGCCTCATGGCGTTCGGCGCGTCGATCTCGGAGAGGTTTCTCTAATATCATTCGAATTATGGAACATCATTCGGTCTACGTCAAGCGGGGGCCGAACAGCCTCGTGCCAGAACGGAGGACGCCTGGGGCCTTGCGGCACCGTTCCGGTCACCGAATCTGCTGCCAGCGGTCGGATCTGGTGACCAGAACGGACGCCGAGCGGGTCGACACCCCCACGGTGCCGGTCCGTTGAACGGATCGCGCTCGTTGACACTCCTCGGAGGCCAGTCGAGAATCGCCATCGGCGAGTCGGCGGTGGTGAGTACTTCCGACCGAGCAGTCGAGGAAGGGGAGGCCATCGTGGTTCGACGTCGCGCAGCGCTGGCCCCTCTGAGCGTCCGGTGCCTCGCCGCGGCTGCTGGTGGATCAACCGACAGCCGGCCCGGCTCGAGCTCCCTGGCGCCACCCCCACCCGTTGGGCGGATCGGAAGGCGCAGATTACGCTCGTCGTGGTCCGGGTTCGACGCGTCAGGTGAGTTCATTCAAGTGAAAGCTCCGTTCGATCCCCAGACGACGTAGGTGGGTGTCGTCGCGCCGTCCGGCGAACCGCCAGCCCGACTCAGCGTCCAAGGCTTGAGCAAGCGGTTCGGTGGCGTTTCTGCCCTGTCAGAGGTCGACCTGCACGTCGGCGAGGGCGAGACCCTCGGGCTGATCGGTCCCAACGGCTCCGGCAAGACGACGCTCGTCAACTGCGTCTCAGGTGTGCTCGAGTCCACCGGGGGCTCGATCTACCTCGACGGCACACCCATCACGCGCTGGAGCCGCCGCCGGCGCGCTCGGGCGGGCCTGGTACGCACCTACCAGAGCGTGCGGCTGTTTCCCGCGCTCACCGTTGTCGAGAACATCGAGAGCGGCCTGCTGGGCCGGGCTCGGCTGCCCACCGTGCGGCGTCGGAGCCTGGTGCTCACCGCGCTCGAGCAACAGGGACTGGGCCGCGTGGCCCGGGTGCCGGTGGCCGACCTCTCCTACGGCTTGCAAAGGCGGGCCGAGATCGCGCGAGCGCTCATCGCAGAGCCCCGAGTTCTGCTGCTGGACGAGCCAGCGGCCGGACTTGGGGAGGAGGAGACGGCCGAGCTGCGAGCAGTGCTCACCGAGACGCGACATCGGGTGGGGCTCAGCATCTTGATCATCGATCACGATGTGTCCTTGATCATGGGGCTGAGCGACCGAATCACCGTTCTCCATGAGGGCAGCGTCCTTTCGACGGGCCGTCCTGACGAGATCGCCCACGATCCTGCCGTCGTCGCCGCCTATCTCGGCACCGCGGCATCCGGAGCCGGGCATGCTTGACGTGCGTGGCGTCAGTACGGGCTACGGCAAGGCCCGGGCGGTGGACGGTGTGTCGATGAGTGCCGCTCGCGGGTCGGTCATCGCCGTCCTCGGCCCCAACGGCGCAGGGAAGACGACGCTGATGCGGGCGATCTGCGGGGACCTGCGGTTGTGGTCCGGACAGGTGATCTTGGATGGCGAGGACCTCAGCGAGCTCGGGTCGGACGAGCGGGCGGTTCGTGGCGTCGCCATGTGCCCGGAAGGGCGACGCATCCTGTCCACGCTCTCGGTGGAGGAGAACTTGCGCATCGGGGCTACCGCTCTGCTCCGGCGGGCCGCACGCGGACAGCGCCATCAGCTGCTGACCGACGGTCTGGAACAGGCCTTCGCCCGCTTCCCGTTGCTGAAGGAGCGACGCCAATCGCTCGGCGGCGCGCTCTCAGGCGGCCAGCAGCAGATGCTGGCGATCGCCCGTTCGCTGATGTCGCGTCCTTCGCTCCTGTTGCTGGACGAGCCTTCCCTAGGTTTGGCCCCACGGGTGATCGACCTGGTCTACGCCCTCATGGACGACCTGCGGGCCGACGGTCTCACGCTCGTCCTGGTCGAAGAGTCGTCGACGCGTGCGCTCGACTTCGCCAGCAGCGCCATCGTGATGCTCCACGGCAGGGTGCTCCTCGCTGGAGGTGCCGCCGAGGTCAGAACGGATCCTCGATTCGCGGACGCCTTCCTGGGCGAAAGATCGGTCAGCGAGCTGTGACCGCCTTCGTGCAGCACCTGCTCGACGCGCTCAGCATCGGATCCACCTACGCCCTGCTCGCTCTCGGCCTGACCCTGGTCTTCGGCGTGATGGGACTCGTGAACTTCGCCTACGGGACGCTCATTGTCAGCTGTGGCTACGCCATCTCGCTCCTCGCCGGGTGGCACGTGAACCTGATCCCAGCCATCGTGATCGTCATCGGGGTGGCGACCGCGCTCTCCCTCCTCATGGGGGTGATCGTGTTCCGGCCCTTCATCTCCGCCCCGCCCATGACGCTCTTGCTGACCTCATTCGGCGTGGCGCTGGTTCTCCAGGCGTTGGTGAGGATGATCTTCGGTGAAGGCCCGCGCCGTGTCCCCACGCCGGCCGCGCTGGGCGATGGTTGGTACATCGGAAGCGTACGGGTGTCGGCCCTGCAGATCTTGTCCGTGTCCACCGGGCTGGTCGTCGTGGTCTTGCTCTACCTTCTCCTCCACCACACCACCTTGGGCTTGCAGATGCGCGCCTACGCCGAAGATCGTGATGTCGCTCGGCTGATGGGTGTCCGGACCGAGCGCGTCCTCGCGTCAGCGTTCGCGTTCAGTGGTGTCATCGCTGGCATCGTCGCCATGGTTTGGCTGGCGAAGATCGGCACGGTGCAACCCAGCGCCGACCTGAACCCGGCCATCAAGGCCTTCATCGCCATCGTGATCGGCGGCCTCGGATCGGTGCGGGGGGCGGTGATCGGAGGGCTGGTCCTCGGTCTGTTCGAGAGCTTCCTCGTCGCGTACCTGCCGTCGTCGCTGCTGCCCTACGGCGAAGCGCTCGCCTTCCTGTTGGTCGTCGCCGTGTTGATCCTTCGCCCTCAAGGCCTCGCCGGCCGAGTCGTGGAGCTCTCCCGGTGATCCGCCTTCGGTGGGTGAGGGACAAGGGTCTGGGCGAACACGCCAAGGCTGGCGTTGTCAGCGCAGCGATCCTCGCAGCCGCATTCACTGCCCTCCTGGCCGTCGGCTATCTGAAGGTCAGCGGGAGCTCGGCGCGGGACCTGGTGATCGTGTTCGGCATCAACGCCGTGCTCGTCGTCGGGCTTCAGGTGCTGGTCGGCAACACCGGGATCATGTCGTTCGGGCAGATGGCATTCGTAGCGATCGGCGCCTACACGGCCGGTGTTCTCGCCGTCGCCCCCGTGCGCAAGCGGGCCCTCCTGCCTCACCTGCCATCGCTCCTCCGGGACCACACGCTCCCAGTCGTGCCAACGTTGCTGGTGGCCGCGCTGGCGGCCGGCCTGGTGGCGCTCCTCATCGGCCCGGCGTTGATGCGCCTCACCGGCATCGCAGCCGGCATCACGTCGCTCGGGCTGCTGGTGATCATGAACGACCTCATCCGCAACGCGAAGAACTACACGCGAGGCAACGAGACCTTCTTCGGCGTTCCCCGCTCAGCCACCCTTCCGGTCGTCTTCGGCACGCTCATCGTGGTCGTCGGTGTCGCGGCAGCAGTTAAGTGGTCGCAGCTCGGCCTGCGTGCCCGCGCCGTACGGGAAGACCCTCTCGCCGCAGAAACCGCCGGAGTCCGGGTGCTCACCGCTCGCCTGTGGCCCTGGGTGGTTTCGGCCGCCATCTCAGGAGTGGCCGGCGCGCTGTTGGCGTACCAGCTGACCGCGTTCTCGCCCAACTCCTTCTACTTGACCCAGACGATCCCCATCGTCGTCATGGTGATCGTCGGGGGGGTGAACAGCGTCACCGGCGCGCTGGTGGGCACGGCGCTGCTGACCGTGTGGCAGGAGTTCGTGCGGAACGTCGAGCGCGGCCGCGTCGGCCCCGTGCACTTCGTCTCCATCAACGGGGTCGCCGAGCTCAGCCTGGGGATAGGACTGGTGCTGGTCCTGCTGTGGAGGCCAACCGGGGCGATGGGTGCCCGCGAGCCCCAGCTCGAGCTCGGACGACAGGCGACCCGCTCGGCACCGAGCGAGAGCGTCCCGCGAGCCACGGCCCAGAGCATCAGCGACGCTGATGGTGGGGCGCTGAGCCGCGACGACGACAGCGCGAGCGGGCGCGTCGCGGACCGGTCGGGCATCGGTGATGCGGCTGGTTGAGCTGGGTCAATCCCGAGTCGTTGGGCCGGAGGTGAGGAAGCCCAGCACCACCTCTGCGAACCGCTCTGGCAGGTGGTCCGGGAACGGTATGCCGGCGCCTGGAACCTCCAGCACCGTTGCGTCGGGTAGGTATGCCGCCAGTCGCTTCAGATCGGGATAGGCCGCCCAATCCTCTGTGCCGCACACGAGGAGCACGGTCGCCTTGATCTTCGGGAGCCGGTCCTCCATGTGGTAGGTGTCAACCGCGATGTGGCCTTCCTCGACGCGGTCGAAGACCCTCAAGCAGTCGATGACCAGGCGATGCAGCAGGTCGGGCCGATCCGGCGGGTAGTAGGACATGCGCTTCTGCCACAGCCGGGTGAGATGGGAGCCGTCGGCGCTCACCTCGACCAAGTCGATGGATGGCCACTCGGCCGCGATGCGGCGACCCTCCGCGTCGACACATGTGGTGCCGGACAGGACGAGCTTGTCGACGCGATCGGGATGGGTCGCTGCCACTTCGACACCGACCACGCCGCCGGTGTGGTGGCCGACGACGTGGACCCGCTCGACGCCGATCGCGTCCAGAAAGGCGACCGCCCCCTTGCCGTACTCTTCAACCGAGCCTGGGCGGTCCGGCTTGTCCGAGTCCCCGAAGCCGATCGTGTCCATCGCCAGCACTCGAAACTGCTCAGCCAGGATCGGGATGACGTCGCGATACTCATCCCACGAGCGCGGCGTCTGGTGAAGAAGGAGCACCGGGTCGCCCGTCCCCGCGGACGCGTAGTGAATCCGGCCTTCTCGCGTGTGTACGAAAGCCCGCTCGATCTCAGCCATGGGTTGCCCACTCGTTCATCGCCTTCGAGCCTCCTGTGCGTCTGTACCCGCGGTTGGGACGGCCTGGCCGTCCGGTGGAGCGCTCTCGCAAAGGGCCCTCCATCGGGTGATCGACACATCCGGCCGGTAGAGCCGTTCGGGTGGAGCGTCCATCACCTGGACCATCCACCGGTCTTGGCCGGTGAACTGTCCGTGGAAGAGCCACCGCACGACGAACAGGTATCGCAGCTTGGCGAGCCACGCTGACCAGCCGGTCTTGAACTGGACGAAGAGCTGCACGTACCGGTACTCGTCGTCTGTCGCCGGCACGTACCACTCGTAGTGGATGAACCGGGGGTGGACGATCCGCAGGAGGCCGGGGAGCCGGATCGATTGGTTCCCTGGGACGTCGAGGCTCGCAATGACCGGGTCCACCTTCGGGGCCTTGCCCGGCCTGGTGCCGAGCACTTGGGCGCCCGCGCCGCGCTTCCACCAGCGCTTGCCGGTCCATCGGCCGAGCCCGGGGAAGTCAGCCTCCCAGTGAACTTCGTCCTGCACCCGTGTGATCCAACCGCCATCGGTTGGGATCACTCGGGTCTTCGTCCACGTCGGCATGACCTTCAAGATGCGCCACAACGAGGAGCGATGCAGGTACTTCGCGTGTCCCTCATCGAACCCGTTCTCAGCCGCGAAGCGCCAGCCGCCGGTGCGCACGTCAATGCGGCCACCCATCGTGAATCGGTGCTCACGAAGCTCCAGCGGGATGGCGCTGTCGATGGGAGGCGGCTCACCTTGGCCCGAGCCGATGAACACCCAGACCATGCCGAGGCGCTCGGCGACGGGATACGTGTCGACCTTCACCTTGCCGCAAAGGGGCGAGTCCGGTCCGTCGGTGATGACGGCACGCAGGACCCCGGTCGCCAGGTCGAAGGTCCAACCGTGATAGGGACAGCTCAGGGTGCCGTCGAACTGCTGCTCGCCGTAGGACAGCGGTACGCCGCGATGCGGGCAGCGGTCATGGAGTGCGTACGCCTGGCCTGAGTCGCGAAAGAGCACGACTGGGTGGCCGAGCAGCATCACGCCAACCGGTCGCTTCGCCAGCTGGGACGACCACATCACTGGATACCAGTACTGGCCCGGTAGACCAAGAGCCGCGGCTCGGTAGACGGGCCACGAGGACCAGTCCTGGCGACCGGAGCTCCGGTCGGTCGGCACGGACTCGGTGGTGGTCATGCTCGTCGCGCCAGGCTGCACGGAGCTCGCGCGCACCACCCACGGGCGTCGTTGCTGACCGAGCTCGTCATCCCTTTACAGCATGGAAGACCTCTGGGACGATGACAAGCCGTGGGGTCCGGTGAGCGGATCGAGGTGTCGTCCGTCCTCGGCAAGATCGATCTCTTGCTGGGCGCCTTCGACGACGGTGAGCGCGAGCTGACCCAAGCCGAGCTGGTCAGCCGGACCGGCCTCAGCAAGACAACCGTGCATCGGATCCTCGGCGAGCTCTGTGCGCGACGAATGGTCGAGCGGTCGGACAACCTCTACCACCTCGGGACGCGGCTGTTCGAGCTGGGCCAGCTGGTTCCTCGACACCGCACGCTCCGTGAGGCGGCCCTGCCGTTCATGGAGGACCTCTTCGAGGTCACGCACGAGACTGTCAACCTCGCGGTGCTGGACGGACTCGAAGCGTTGTACGTCGACAAGCTCGACGGACACCGTCGCTTCAGAGCCCCCACCCGCGTGGCGGGGCGGATGCCGCTCCATTGCACCGCCCTCGGCAAGGTGATGATGGCCTTCTCCGAACCCAAGCTCGTCGACGACGTGATCGCGGCGGGTCTCCGACCCCGGACCCCGTACAGCATCGTTTCGGCCCGGCTCCTGCGCGACCAGGTGGCCGAGGTCGCCTCCACGGGCATCGCCTACGACCGAGAGGAGGTGGCGGTCGGTGTGTGCTGTGTCGCGTCGCCGGTGGTCGGACGAGGAGGTCAGCTCGTGGCCGCGCTCTCGGTTGCGGCGCCGACGAGCCGCGCCACGTGCGAACAGCTCGCGCCGGTTGTCCGCGCTTCCAGCCTCGGGCTGTCTCGGTCCCTGAGCAGCTCGATGTGATCGATTTCCTGGTTCCTGATCCGTCCAGCGGATCTCCGACCTTGCGCCGGGGTGACGAGACCTCGCATGCTGATTGCGGAGGTGCGATGCGGAAGGGGTACATCGTGGTTGTCGCGCTCGCAGTCGCGGCGCTGATCTCGCGCCGAGAGGTGGCGAGGACCTTCGTGCGCCTCACTGGAACGAACGTCAGGAGCGACGGCCCCAGATGAGCTCCGCGGCAACGCTGGCGGTGGCCGAGGCTCCGCTGTCGCACGAGCAGGAGCGAGCGCTGCGGGCAGCGTGGGCCGAGATCGATGAGGAGGCGCTGCGCGAGCTGGCCGTTGGGATGACGAGCATCGCGAGCCCGACCGGCGAGGAAGGCGAGCTGGCCCGGTACCTCGTCGACTACATGCGATCCCGTGGTCTTGATGCGGTCTATCAGCCGATCGACGAGCTGCAAGCGAATGCGGTCGGCCGGTACGAGGGCCACGGCGGTGGGGCGGATCTGCTTCTGTACGCGCCGATCGACACGCTCACCGTCGGCCGCGAGGAAGAGGATTGCCCGTGGATCGGTCCGGTGCTCCGGGACGACATGCGTCCGGAGGGGAGGGTGGTCGACGGCCGGGTGATCGGGCTCGGGGCGTCGAACCCCAAGGGGCACGCCGCGTGCGTCATCGCGGCGGCGGTGGCGATCGCGCAGGCGGGTGTGCCGCTGCGCGGCTCACTGCTCGTCGGGCTTGGCGCCGGCGGCATGCCCACCAACAAGCTCCCGATGGCCAGGTCGACTCGCTACCACGTCGGCCAGGGGAGCGGCTGCTCGTTCATGTTGGAGCAGGGTCTCCATGCCGACTTCGCCGTGATCGCGAAGCCCGGCTGGACGGTCGATTGGGAGGAGGTCGGTCTGTGCTGGTTCCGGGTACGGGTCCACGGACTCTTCAGCTACGTCGGGAGCCGCCACCGCATCCCCTACAAGAACCCGATCGTCGACGCCGCGAAGGTGATTGAGGCGCTGGAAGCCTGGTTCCCGGTCTACGCCCGCGACAACAGCTCAGGCCTCGTCGCCCCCCAGGGGAACATCGGGGCGATCGAGGGCGGATGGGGTCGTACCGCGTCGCTGTCGCCGTCCGTGTGCAACCTCCTGCTGGACCTGAGGCTCAGCCCGCGCACCTCTCCGATGGAGGCGAAGCGGCAGTTCGAGGCGGCCATGAACGAAATCGTGGCCCGCCATCCCGACCTGGAGGTGACCTGGCAGATGGTCCTCGCCGTGCCCGGCACGAGCACACCGCCCGACAATTGGATCGTGCAGTCGTGCGCGCGGGCTTGGGAGGCCGTCGAAGGCCGGTCTCACGAGTGTGCCCGAGCGACGAGTGGCGCGACCGACGCCAACATCCTGCGTCACCGTGGCATCCCAACCGCCCGGGTCGGCATGGCGAAGTTGGCTGCCTCAGGCGGTGAGGAGGTCGACTTTCCGATGGGCATGAATGCCGTCGATCCTGCGCAAATGGTCCGCCTGACCCGGCTCCTGGTCCGGGCCGCGATCGATACGTGCGGTCGCAACCTCGCCGACGTCGGGATCACGCCCCGGTGAAAAGGATGGATGACATGGGCGCCGCCGCGACACCCGAGGCCCGCCTCCGCACGCTCGGCGTCGAGCTGCCCGGGCCACTGCCCGCGCTGACCGGCCACGCACCGCTCGTCGTGAGCCGCGGGCTTGCCTTCGTGTCCGGACATGGTCCCCTCGACGGCGACCGACGCCCGGTGTACGCGGGCCGCGTCGGCGCTGAGCTCAGTGAGGAGGAGGGGTTTGCCGCGGCGCGACTCGCGGCGCTGAACACGCTGTCGTCACTCCGCCATGCCGTCGGCTCGCTCGACCGTGTCCAGCGCGTCGTCAAGCTGACCGGCTTCGTGCTCTCGGCCCCGGACTTCAACCGACAGCCTTGGGTCGTGGATGGTGCTTCTCGCCTCTTCACTGACGTCTTCGGCCCCGAGCTGGGCGCTCACGCCCGAACGTCGGTGGGTGTGGCAACGACGCCGCTCGACATGGCCCTCACCATTGAGACCGTCTTCGAGGTGGTCGAGCCATGAACCCCGATCAGCGGCTGCTCGAGCTCGGCTTGCAGCTGCCCGACATCCCGACGTTCGCCGGGCCGGTGCAGCCGATGCTCGCACCAGTGGTCGTGCACGGCGGCCTGGCCTATCTCTCGGGCATCGGCCCGGTCGGTACGACAGGGGTCGTGGGTGGCGACCTGACCGTCGAGGACGGGTACGACGCGGCCCGGGCGACTGCGCTCCTGGTTCTTCGCCGCATCCGGGATGCGTTCGGCAGCCTGGACGCGGTCGAGCGATGGGTGCGCGTCCTCGCCTTCGTGCGATCGGCCCCCGGCTTCGCAGGGCAACCCTCCGTTGTCAATGGGTTCTCTGAGCTCGTGATCGACGTGTATGGCGCGGCGCGAGGCCTTTGCGCTCGGTCGGCCATCGGCACGAGCGAGCTGCCGGCGAACATCCCGATCGAAGTGGAGGCCATCGTCGCCCTCCGATGATCCCAGTTCACCCTGCCATCACCTGATGGCTCCGCATCCTCAGATGCCCTGACGCTTGGAGCTCACCACATGTCTGATCCATGGACCCGTCCGAAGTTCGACCCGCAGCCGGATCGAACCGCCTTGCTCGTCATCGACATGCAATACGACTTCGTTGCGCCAGGCGCCCCGTACGAGTCACCTCCGGCACGGGACATGATCGACCGGCTGAACGGGCTCATCCGGTTGGCTCGTGAGCGCAGCGTGCCCGTGATCTTCACCGCGCACGCGCATCGTGCGGATGGTGCCGACCTGGGCGCGGTCAAGTACCTCCATCCCCTGACGGCGAGCGGTCAGGCGATGAAGGAAGGCACGCAAGGGGTGGAGCTGTACCCGAAGCTGGACGTCCAGGCCTCGGACTACATCGTGGCGAAGCGTCGGTTCAGCGCGTTCTATTCGACCGAGCTGGACCTGCTGCTGCGCGACCTCGGGGTCCAGGTGCTCATCGTCGCCGGCGTGGCCACCAACGTCTGCTGCGAGTCGACCGTGCGCGATGCCTTCTTCCGCGACTACAAGGTCATCTTCTTGTCTGACGGCAACGGCACGATCCCGATGGCCGATGCCGGCTGGGGCGCGTTCAGCGCCGATGAGGTACAGCGCTTCACCCTGACGGCGATTGCCACGTTCTTCGGGGAGGTGGCCTCCATTGAAGAGGTGAGTCACCGCCTCGCCGCGGCCGAGCTGAACGCCGGCGCGACTTGATTCAGCGGCCGGACAGCTGCCGGCTCATGCGCTGAAACGGTCGGGGCGTCGGGAGGTGTGCCGCGTCGAGCTGTCGATGGCCCCAGATGGTGGGGCGGTCGATCGTCGTCGGCGTCCAGGTCGCCTCGTCGACGAGCAATCCGTTCCAGCCGTACTCCACCTCGAATCCCGACGGTGACCGAATGTAGAACGAGGTGACCCGGTCGTTGGCGTGCAGCCCGATCGTGGACGCGTCCAGTCCGTGGTCGAGACAGAGGTCCAGCGTGCAACCGACATCCTCGAGGGTCTCAACCTCGAGCATGACGTGCAGCATGCGGGGCTCGCCGCCGACGGACGCCAAGGCCACGCTGTGGTGGCGAGCATTGCAGCGAAGGAAGTACAGGACCTTCCCGAGCTGGTCGCTCAAGCGAAAGCCAAGGAGGTCGGTGTAGAACCGGAGCGCATCAGCGAGATCCTCGACTTGGAGCACGACATGACCCAAGCCGAGCGCGCCCGTCTTGAATCCGGAGATCGGCCGCGATGGCCGGAACGGCTCGCTGATGCGCAGCTGTCCGCAGAAGAACTCGTGCATGACGGCCGCCGGCCCGGCGCAACGGAGCAGTCGTTGAACGGACCGCACTCGGCAGTCGTCCTCCGTCGCGAACGTCGGCTCTCGCCCGGCGCTGGCGAGCACCTCGTAGAGCTCGGTCAACATGCGCTCGCCGGGTACTTCCCAGCCGAGGTAGCTGAGTCCGTCCCGATCTCCGCATTGCACGACGAAGCGGGCGGCGCGATCGTCCATGCGCAAGGTGATGGCGCCATCACGCCGATCATCACCGAGCTGGAGGCCAAGGATGTCGCGGCCGAATCCGACCCACTCTTCGACGTTCTTGGACTCGATCCCGACGTAGCCGAGAGCGGTGACCGTCATCGTGCAGCTACCGCCCGACGCGGCGTCCGGTGTCGCTCGGTGGTCCTACGCATGGCGACGATCCCACACCGAAGCCAGCTCGTCGCTCGTCGTGACGATGCCGTAGGCGTCCCGGATGTTGGACAACGTCGCGGCGTGGAGCTCCGAGGAGTAGCAAGCGCAGCAGTCGTCGACGAGGACGATGTAGTAGTCGTGCATGAAGCCGTCACGGGCCGTCGCCTCGACGCAGCCATTGGTGGCAATCCCAGTCATGATCAACGAGCGCACGCCGCAGCTCCGCAGGATCACATCCAGGTCCGTGCCGATGAAGGCGCTGTAGCGGTGCTTCTTCACGATCGGCTCGTCGGGCTTCGGGCTGAGGAGGTAGAAGTCGGCGCCTCGCGTGCCCTCTGTGCAGATCGGTTCCCCTGACCGCCCTCGCCCACGCTGCTCGAGGTGAACCTCGGACTCCGTCCGCTCGTTGTGGCAGTACTGGGCGAAGATCACGAGCACGCCGGCTTGTCGTGCCGAGTCGATGAGCCTCTGGAGGCGCGGCACCATCGACTGGAGCACCGACACATCACGGCCTATCCGGGCGAACGCTCCCTCGTCGTCGCAGAAGTCGTTCTGCACGTCGACGACGACCAGCGCCGCCACTCCGGGCTCCGCCTTCTCTTCCAGCGTTCGCAGCATCGTCATCGCGCGTCGGTCCGCTCGTATTGGCGTGGCACGAGTCTTGCGTCTGGCCACAGGTTGTAGGTCAATGCCTGTCCTCCAATGGTGGGGCGTGCCGGCCTCACCCCGCGGGCTTAGACTGAACGAAGCATGAGAGATCCTCGCCCGTTGGGCAACCAGGCGGATCCGTTGAACGGATCGGCGGTTTCGACGGCCCCGGTCCATTCAACGGACCGGAGTCGTTGACAGCCCGCCTGGGCGAGTGGACAGTGCGGTTGCACAGCCGGGGAGCTGACTCGGCCGCGAGACGGAGGAGGGGGACGTGATGCTTCGGCCTCGCATGGTTCTGGTCGTCGCGACCACGGTCTGCTGGTTGGCGGCCGGTTGCGGATCCAGCAGCTCGGGCAGCGCCGGCAGCTCGCCGCCAGCAACGAGCAGCCCGACCGCCGGATCCACGAGCGCCGCTCCGGCTTCGTCGACTCCGGCGAGCGCAGCACCGACCACAGGTGGCGCGTGCAAGGGGGGCGACGTCGTGGTCGGTGAGGCCCGGGCCGAGACGGGGGACTTCGCGTTCTTCGACGTCGCGTCCGACGAACGGCAACATGCTCGCGATCGACGAGATCAACGACCGAGGAGGCTTGCTCGGGTGCAAGCTCACCGTGGTGCACGGCGACACCAAGGGTGACCCGGCGCTCGGAGGACGGGTGGCCCAAGAGCTGATCGACAAGGGCGCGAAGTTCCTGTTCAGCCCGTCCGACTTCGATGTCGGTGTTGGCGCCGCGCAAGCCGGCGAGGCGGCCGGCCTCGTCGGCACGTCGGAAGCCTCTGCCGTCAACATGCCGGATGCGGTCGGCCCACACTTCTTCGCCGCTGGGATCACAACCGACGGCCTGGGGCTCAGCCAGGCCGCGTTTGCGAACGAGAAGGGCTGGAAGGCCGCCTACGTCGTGACCAACGAGCAGTTCAGCTTCTTCACCGACATGGAGAAGACGTTCAAGAGCAAGTACGCCGGGAAGATCGTCGGGCGCGACGTCGTCGCCGACACCGCCACCGACTACTCGGCGGTGATCTCGAAGATCCGGAGCGCTGCCGCCAAGCCAGACGTGATCTACCTCAACGACTACTTCCCACACGTCGGGACGTTCATCAAGCAGCTCCGCGACGCCGGCATCGACACCCCGGTGCTCGGCAACAACTCCTACTCCTCGCTCGACTTCCCCGGTGTCGTCGGGAAGGCGCGCATGTCGCAGGTGTACTACGTGGCTCCAGTGTTCTGGGAGGGCAAGGACCTCGATCCGGCAGTCGCCGACGTCCTCGCGAAGTACAAGGCGAAGTTTGGCAAGGCGCCCGACAACAACAACTTCATGGAGGGCTACGACAGCGCAAAGCTGATGCTGGAGGGCGCAGTGACCGCCGGCACGGCGGATGCCGACGCGGTAGCTCAGGCCATCAACGCGCAGACGGAGGTGATGCTCCCGGGGGCGATACTGACTCGCTGGGTCAATCGCCACACCCAGCGCACGCTTGTGGTCATCAGCTTCGACAGCGCGGGCGAGTTCATCCAGGTGAAGGCTCCCTTTGACCCCGAGAAGTCGTAGCGACCGCTGACATCCTCGGCCTGCGCTGAAGCCGCGGGTTCGCGTTCCGGTCACCGAATCTGTTGCCGGCGGTCGGATCTGGTGACCAGAACGGACCGCCAGCGCCTCGCCGGGCGTCCGCCGGGTTAGACCCCGACGCGCGGGGCGTCGCGGCACAGTCCATGATGGTGGCCATGGAGGACCGGGGAGCGTCGACGGCCGCGGCCGAGCAGGTCGACACGACCACGGTGGTCATCATCGGGTGCGGCCCGGCCGGTCTCGTGCTCGGACACCTCCTGCATCGGGAGGGGATCCCGTTCATGGTCCTGGAGCGCCACCGCCGCGAGGACCTTGGTGGCCCACCCAAGGCCGGGGTCGTCGAGCACCGCACCGTGCAGCTCCTGGCCGAGGAGGGAATCGCGGGGTCCATCGTGCGGTTCGACGCCGAGAACGGCTGCTGCGAGTTCCGGACGCCAGACGAGAGTGTGGTGTTCGACTACGGCGCCCTCACCGGCGGACGTCCCCACTTCATCTATCCGCAGCACGTCCTCGTGGCCGACCTGGGCGCGGCGCTGGAGGCGTTCGGCGCTGACATGAGGTTCGGCACCACCGTCACCGGGCTGGAGCAGCAGGGCGGCGCGGTCACCGTGGACGCCGTGGACAGCGAGGGCGGAAGCCTCCAGGTCCATGGCGCCGTCGCCGTCGGCTGTGACGGCTCCCGGAGCACGGTCAGCGGCTCCCTCGTGGACGCGCGGGTCGTCGAGGAGGTGCTGCCGGTGCGCTGGCTGGCGGTCATCGGGACCGCGCCGCCGCTCGAGCCCCACACCATCTACGCCGCTCACCCCCGCGGGTTCGCCGGCCACATGCGTCGCGGCCCGACCCAGACCCGCTACTACCTCGAGGTGCCGGTGGCCGACACCCTCGAGTCGTGGCCCGAGTCGCGCGTCCGCGAGGAGCTGTCGGAGCGGTTGCGGGTCGTCGGTCGGCTCGACGACGTCTCGTTCGTGGAGCCCACCCTGGTCGACCTGCGGATGAGGATGATCACTCCGATGCAGCGGGGACGGCTCTTCTTGGCCGGCGACGCCGCCCACCTCATCACGCCGGCGGGGGGGAAGGGCATGAACCTGGCCATCCAGGACGCGGTCGAGCTGGCCCACGGCCTCATCGAATCCTTCGGGCCCCGGCGCGACGACCGCCGGCTGTCGGCGTACTCACGCACCCGGCTTCCGGCCATCTGGAGGACGCAGGCCTTCTCGAGCTGGATGCTGCGATTGATCCTCTCCGGGTCCGATGGCGCGAGGGGGGAGGCGGCGCCCTTCGGTCGAGGGCTGCGCGGGGGATGGGTGGGCCGCGTTGCAGCACGATCCGCTGTTCGCTCGTTGGTTCGCGCACGCCTACGCCGGTGTCGACCCGGATTGACCGGCACCGCCACCGCCGCTCCTCCCGACGCCGGCGGGCTCGACGTTCGGTCTAGGGTCGGCTCGTCTTCGACAGGAGCCCGATCCCAGGGGGTCAACGGCCACGGTGAGCAGCCCCGACGAGCGTCCGATGTCCGGCTCGACGTTCGTCCTGATGACCGTGCTCATGGTCCTCGGGGCGTACTTGATCCTGCGCTGGATCCTCGGGACCGTGACCTACCTGTTCAACACCTTGATCCTCGTTGTCGTGATCGGGGGAGCGGCCTACCTCTTCCTGAAGGTCCGAGCCAGCAAGCGCTGACGCCCGCCGGTCGCCGCCTGCTAGGACCGGGCACCGCTCCTCCACGCCCTGGCCACCAGCTCGAGGCTGCGGCAGCGGACCGAGATGTCGTGAGCGATGGTCGACAGCATGAGCTCGCTGGCGCCCGTGGCCCGAGCCAGGTCGCCCAAGCGCTCGGCCACCGCGGGCGGGTCGCCGACGATGCGATGGGTGGGCCTGGTGGTCGCGAGAGCGAGGTCCGGATCGGCGGCGGCCTGCTCGGGCGTCGGCAGCGGCCGGATTCGCCCCGTGCGGATGGCCAGCATCATCAACCGGCCGGGACCGGCCTGATGTTGCGCCTCCTCGTCCGACTCGGCGGTGAGCACGTTGGCGGTGACGATGAGGTACGGCTCGTCGAGCACCGGCGAGGGCTCGAAGGCGTCGCGGTAGAGCTCGACCGCCTGGAGGGTGCCGCCGGTGTCGAAGTGGTGGGCGAACGCGAAGGGCAGGCCGAGGATCCCGGCCAACTGCGCGCTGTAGCCGCTCGAACCGAGGAGCACGATGGTGGGAGAGGATCCGAGCACCGGCGTGGCTGAGAAGCGGTCCCAGAGGCCGGTGGCCGTCCGGCGGTCGCCGAGCAACCCCATGAGGTCGAGGAGGTGACGGGGGAAGTCCTCGGCGCCGAGGTCGTCGGCGGACCGGCGCAGCGCGACGGCCGTGGCGCGGTCGGTGCCGGGAGCGCGACCGATCCCGAGGTCGACCCGTCCCGGGTGGAGAGCCTCGAGCATGGCGAACTGCTCGGCCACCACGAGGGGCGCGTGGTTCGGCAGCATCACACCGCCGGACCCGACCGAGATCCGGTTGGTGGCGGCGGCGACGTGGGCAATGAGCACTGCAGGCGAGGTGCTGGCCACGCTCGGCATGTTGTGATGCTCGGCGACCCAGAACCGCCGATAGCCGAGCGCCTCGGCCTGCTTGGCGAGCGTCGCCGCATCACGCAGCGCAGCCCCGCTCGTACGACCCTCGCCCACGATGGCTAGGTCGAGAGCGGAGAGTGGCAGGTCCGGATGGGCGGCGCTCACATTGCCACCAACCCCAGCGGGCGCCGTTCGCTTCCCTCCATCCCGAGCGATCCGCTCGGCCGGGGCCTCTAACGTCGCCGGCATGCGCATCGGCGACATCGACCTTATACCGCTCAACGACGGCACCTGCCGGATGTCGCAGCAGTTCTACGTGGGCCTCGACTTCGCCGCCCACCCCGAGCTGGTCGGTGACGACGGTCGCGTCCACATCCCCATCGGCTGCTTCCTGCTCCGCTCCGGCGACACGACCGTGCTCATCGACGCCGGCCTGGGCGACATCGACATCGGCTGGGCTCGAGGCGGCGAGCTTCCCGGCGCGCTTCGAGCGGTCGGCGTCGAGCCGGAGGCCATCGACGTGGTGGTTTGCAGCCACCTGCACGTCGACCACATCGGCTGGCTGGCCGCGAACGACGAGCCCTTCTTCCCCAACGCGACCGTTCGTTACGGCGCGGGGGATTGGGAGCAGTTCGTGGCCGGAGCCGAGCCGGACGACCGGGGCCGGCGGATCATGGAGGTGCTGGCCGACGCCGGTCGGCTCGATCCGCTCGACGGTGATCTGGTGAGCGTGGCCCCTGGCGTCACGGCCCGCCACACCCCTGGTCACACCCTCGGCCACTACGGCTTGATCGTGGGCTCGGGCGAGGACCGTGCGGTGATCCTCGGCGACGCGGTCGAGTGTCCGCTGCAGTTGGAGGAGCCGGACTTCTACGTCCTGTCCGATGTCGACCCGGCCCTCGCTGCCCGCACCCGCGAGGCGCTGTGGCGCGAGCTCGAGGGCACCTCCGCGATCATGACGGGAGCTCATTTCCCGGGGCTGGAGTTCGGTCGGGTGCTGGCCGGTCGGGGCCGGCGGTACTTCGCGGCCACGGGCTGAGCGACGGCGAGCAGCGCCGTGGCCTTCGACCGCCCGAGCGTCAGCGACCGATTGGACGCGGAGCGTCAGCGGCTGGCGGCCCAGGTCGAAGCCCTGACCCGGGACTTCGACGAGATCGTCGAGGCCTCGGCGCTCGTCGCCGCCGACGACGAGCACGACCCGGACGGCTCGACCATCGCCTTCGAGCGAGCGCCAGGTCGCGGCCCTGCTGCGACGGGCTCGGGCCGCCTTGGCTGCGCTCGATGACGCCCACCAGCGTCTGGACGAAGGCACCTATGGCACCTGCGAGCGATGCGGGCGGCCGATCGTCGCCCAGCGCCTCGACGCGCTCCCCGCCGCCTCCTCCTGCATCGACTGCGCCCGCTGAACTCGCTGCGCAGGTGCGGGCATGGCGTACGGTCGAGGTGCGACCCGATCATGCGGTCGAACCAGCCTCGCGACCGCCCACGAGAGGAAGCACGATGTCTGATCGCAACGACTGGAACACCGCCATCATCGCCGAGTTCCGGGCCAATGCCGGCAAGGTGGGGGGCCCGTTCGAGGGCGCTCCGATGCTCCTGCTCCACGCCGTTGGCCGCAAGTCGGGGCAGGAGCGTGTGAACCCGATGGTGTATCAGGCAGTCGGGGACCACTGGGCCGTGTTCGGCTCGAAGGCCGGGGCCCCTACGCACCCCGACTGGTATCTCAACCTCGTCGCCGAACCCGACGTCAGCATCGAGGTCGGTACCGAGACGATCCCGGTCAAGGCGCGGACGGCGGAGGGTGACGAGCGGGAGCAGATCTGGACGGCGCAGAAGGCTCGCATGCCGGGCTTCGCCGACTACGAGAGCAAGACCACGAGAGAGATCCCAGTCGTCGTCCTCGAGCGGCGGGCCTGAGGAGGGGCAGCAGCCAGGCTAGACGGACGGCAAGGCGGCGATCAGGCCCTGCCCCTTGGGGCTGCCCCAGCCGGTGCAGGCGTCCCAGCCCTTCTTCGACTTGTAAGCGCCGTTGCTCCCGCTCCTGACGTCGTTGAACGCCGTCTTCGGATGGGAGCCGTAGAGCTGCGGCTGGAGGAAGCCGATCCGACGGCCCAGCTTCTGGTTGCCGAGGGCGACCAGGGCCGCCCAGAGCGGTGCGACCGCGCTGGTGCCACCGAACACCAGGTCGTGGCCGTCGACTCGGATCTGGTAGCCGGTCTGCGGATCGGCGTCGCCGGCCACGTCGGGTACGCCCCGCCCGATCCGCGCCTGCCGTTGGCCGATGGCGGCACCCCGGCGCCGGTCTGGTAGGCGGGCAGCCCGAAGTGGTCGCTGACCCCGCCGCCGGTCGCGCCCTTGCCGGCGCCGTTGTTCCACACCGTCTCGCTGTCGATGGCGTCGCCGCTCACGGTCAGCCGGTGCCGCCGCACGCCAGGACGTTCGGGCTGGACGCCGGGAAGTCGACGTGGGCCTTGCCGTCGGTCACTCGGTCGCTCGAGCCGTCGTCGCCGGAGGCCGCAGGTGATGGTCACCCCCATGGCGGCGGCGTCGGCGAACAGCTGGTCGTACACGTCCATCGCCTGGGCGGTCCACGAGTCTCTCGGGGGCACCCCAGCTGATGGAGATCACCGAGGGCGTGCGCCTGGTGTCATGCAGGGCCGCGGCCACGCCGTCGTAGAAGCCCTTCGTCGTGTTCGGCGCGAAGTAGACCGCGATCTTCGCCTTCGGCGCCATCGCGCCCGACGACCTCGATGTCGAGCAGCACCTCGCCGTCCGCCGAGTTCGGGTCGCCGTCAGGCGTGTTCTTCACCCCGCCCACCGACACCGCGGTGACCCACGGCTTCGGGATGCCAAGGGCCTTGAAGTAGGCGCGTCAGGTCGGCGGACTTGTAACCGCCGCCGAGCTCGATGATGGCGACCGTCTGGCCCCGGCCGTCCACGTCGGTCGGAAAGTCGTAGATCTTGGCCAGGTCGGCCGGGCTGAAGGAGGTGCCCGCAGCATGGGGCTGCAGCGGCCCGATCTCGGGCTGGTGCTGGATGCGGAACATGGCCCGGGCCTGAGGCCGATCGTCCAGCCCCAGCACGGCCTCGACCGCCTTGGCCAGGTCCGCCGGCACGTACACAGCCCCGGTGCGGCCGCGGTAGCTGCCCTGAGCGTCGGCGAAGCGGCTGAGCTTGACGTCGAAGGCCGCGTTCACCTGCGCCACGTTGCCGCTCAGCGACACCGATCGGGCGGCCGCGTTCACCTCGTCGACCTTCAGGCCGTGGGCGGCCGCGAAGGCACGGACCCGTTCGACGTCGGCCGGGTCGGCACCGCGCTGCTCGGCGAGCTGAGCCGACGTGAGGTGCTCACCGGGCTTGGCCTTGGCGGCCGCCGATCCGCCTCGCCGAGGGCGGAGCACGACGGTCACCGACACCCGTTGCTGCGGGTCGGCGTCGCCGATCCGGGACGCCCCTGCGACCGGGGCGCGGTCGCTCCCCGAAACCGGAACCTTGGCCTTCTTTGCCATCACGGCACCCCCTTGCTTGCCAGTCCGTCCATCACCACCGCACCCAGAGCGGCGAGTACCAGCGTAGATACTTCCTCGCCGGTCGGGGCGTGTGTGTACGTGCGGCCTCAGAGCCCGTCAACGCCGGCCTCCGTTCGCTCGATCAGCTCCTGCTTGAGTCGCCAGAGCCGAGGGGTCAGCGAGACGTGATAGCGGTGAGGGTTCACGAGCCGGCGGACGCCGAGATCGAGCCGCTCGAGGTCGGCTCGGCGCCGGGCTCGCGCCGCCTCGAGGGCATCGTGCTCGTGGAGGATCGTCGTGAGATCGAGCCGCTCGTGCAGCCGCTCGTGGGCGGAGAGGACGGTGAGCCGGCGGATCACGCCCGGCTCGGTCGGGTGGTGCAGCGTGAGCGGAGCCTCGAGCCGCTCGCCGGCCAGGCCGAGGACGTCGGCGGTCGCCATGCCGCGCTCGTCGTACACCCGCCAGGCCTGCTTGACGCCCGGGTTGCCGGCCTTGGCCGGGGTGTCCGAGACCTTGATGGCCGGCAGCCAGGCGCCGTCGGTCGCAGTGCCCTCGGGCCCGGTGCCGTTTCCATCGGTCGTCGCACCGGCTAGAGCCACGAGCTTGTAGACGCCGGACAGGCTTGGAGCGCCGTCGCTCGTGGCCAGCCGGGTGCCGACGCCGAAGACCAGCCGCCGCAGCAGGTGATCGGCGTCGAGTCCGGCTCCCGACGCCTCCGACGCGACCTGGCTCCGGATCTGCCAGATGGTGAGCTCGTCCAGGTCCGAAGAGAGCACGATCGACGCGTCGGCGAACCCGGCCCGGTCGAGCAGGCGGGCCGACTCCACCGCGAGGTGGGCCAAGTCGCCGGAGTCCAGGCGGATCCCGACCGGCCGGTGCCCGCCGGCGCGGAGCTCCTCGAAGACGGTGATGGCATTGGGCACCCCGGACTCGAGCGTGTCGATGGTGTCCACCAGCAGCACGCAGTCGTCCGGGTAGACCTCGGCGTAGGCCCGGAAGGCTCCGACCTCGCCCTCGCCGAGGGCGAGGAAGGCCTGGACGAGGGCGTGGGCGTGCGTGCCCTTCGGTGGGAGGCCGACTGCGTGGGACAACCCGACATTCGAGCTGAAGGCCGCGCCGCCGACGAGAGCCGCTCGGCTGGCTGCGGTGGCGCCTCGCTCGGGGGCCCGGCGCATGCCGAATTCCAGCACCTGGCCGCCCTGTGCCGCCTCGGCGATGCGCGACGCCTTCGTCGCGATCAGGGTCTGGAAGTTGAGCAGGTTGAGGAGCGGCGTCTCGACGATCTGGGCCAACGCGAGCGGGCCGGTCACCGTCGTGAGCGGTACGTGCGGGTGGACCACCCTGCCCTCCGGGATGGCCGAGATCTCGAGTGCGCCGAACCCGCCGGTGGCGCCCAGCCAGGCGAGGAAGTCGTCGCCGAAGAGGCGCTGGCCGTCGACGCCGTGGTGCTGGCGCAGTGTCGTGAGCTCGGCCTCGCCGAAGCGGGCCGTGCGGAACCATTCGGCCAGCCACTGCAGGCCTGCGCTCACGCAGTAGCCGGCCTGGTGTCGGCCGTAGTCGGGGTAGTGGCGGAAGGTGTGCTCGAACTGAGCTGGGCGCTCGTGCAAGCCCGAGCGGAAGTACACCTGGGCCATCGTCAGCTGGTACTGGTCCGTGTAGAGGGCACCTTCGGCCAGCGCCCGGTCCACGGTCGGCCACGTTAGGGGACGAACGCCGCCAGCTCCGCCCCGGCCCTCCACCCACCCGTCCGCGCCGCCGCCGTCCGCGCCGCGTCCCGTCCGGGCCGCCCCTCCCGCGCCGCGTCCCGTCCGGGCCGCCCCTCCCGCGGCCCCCAGTCTCACCCCCTTCGTTCCGGTCACCGATCTCGTGATCAGGGCGCGGATTGCGTGACCAGAACGGCAGGGGGCGGGGCTTGGCGGGGTTTGGCGAGGGCCTGGCGAGGCTCGGAGGGGTTGGCGGGCCGTTCGCATCGGGTCGTGGGCCGTCATGGTCGCGGGCCGTTAGGGTCGCTCGCGATGGCTCGCTACGACGACCGTACGGCGCTCATCGTGGTCGACGTGCAGAACGACTTCGCCGATCCCTCTGGCAGCTTGTCCGTGCGGGGCGGCGAGGACGTCGTGGAGGCGGTCAACCGGGAGATCGACGCCGCTCGGCAGGTGGGCGCGTTGGTCGTCTACACGCAGGACTGGCATCCCCCTTCCACCCCGCACTTCGCCAAGGACGGCGGCGTGTGGCCGGTCCACTGCGTAGCTGGCACGTGGGGCGCCGAGCTCCACCCGGCGCTGCGTGTAGAAGGCCCAGCCGTGCGCAAGGGCGCCAACGGCGAGGACGGGTACTCGGGCTTCACCATGCGTGATCCTCGCTCGGGCGAGGTCGTGCCGACGGAGCTGACCGAGACGCTGCGAGCGGCCGGGGCGACCAGCGCGGTCGTCGTCGGGCTTGCCCTCGACTACTGCGTCAAGGCGACCGCGCTCGACGCGGTCGCCCGAGGCTTCTCAACCGCTGTCGTGCAGAAGGCGACCGCGCCGGTGGAGGTTGACGACGGCGACGGGGAGCGGGCAGTGGCGGAGCTCCGAGCGGCAGGTGTGGCGGTCGAGTAGCGACCGCCCCGCGGCCCCGCGGTTCCACCGTCCCGGTTTGATCCCGCGCCGTCCTGACCGTGTAGCGGGTGTTGACGACGCCGACGACGATGAGCGTCATCGAGGCCGTCGCTGGCTGATCGAAGTCATGCGATCGGCGGCCGCGTCGGACATCATCGCGCTTGGCGACCCACAGTCGGAGTGAGTATCATTCTCACTTGTGTTCCTAACTGGCGCACCCAGGCCAGGCGTGGCTCGGCTCCTCGCTGTCGGTCTGACCGCCTTGGCCGGGGCCGCGTGCGGTTCGTCAGTGCACGGCTCCGTCGATGGTTCGCCGCCCGGCGCGACGGCGTCAACGGCAGCGGGTGGCAGGTGCGCCGGGGGCGCCATCCGCACCGTCGTCACGGTGGCGCAGTGGGGTGACATCGTGGCCCAGCTCGCCGGCCCGTGCGGCGACGTCGCCACCATCATCTCGGGCTCGGCGATCGATCCGCACGACTACGAGCCCACGCCGGCGGACCTGGCCCGCTTCGACCGTGCCCAGCTCGTCGTGGTCAATGGGCTCGACTACGACGCCTGGGCCGACAAGGCCGTGAGGGCACTGGCCAAGAAGCCCCCTGTCGTCGATGCCGGCGACGTGGTGGGTTTGAAGCCAGGCGACAACCCGCACGTCTGGTACGGGCCCGACCACATCGACCGGTTCGCCGACGCGGTGACGGCTGCGCTCGAGCAGCTCCGTCCGGCGGCGGCGGCCGACTTGCGGGCCCGGAGGCAGGCCTTCGCCACCGCGCTGCAGCCGTATCGTGACGAGATCGCCGCCATCAAGCAGGCCGAGGCCGGCGCCACCTACGGGGCAACCGAAGCGGTGTTCGACGACATGGCCGCCGCGCTCGGCCTCACGGATCTCACGCCCGACGGGTACCGAAAGGCGTCCGCCAACGAATCCGATCCCTCGCCGGCAGACGTCGACGCCTTCGACCAGGCGCTCACGGCCAAGCGCATGGACGTCCTCATCTACAACACCCAGACCGAGGGCTCGATCCCCCAGCAGCTGCGCGCCACTGCCAAGTCGGCAGGGGTGCCCGTCGTGAACGTCACCGAGACGCCACCTCCGGGCGCCCGGGGGTTCGTGGCCTGGCAGCTCACGCAGCTCCGCCGGCTCGCCGACGCGCTGGGCGTGGGATGAGCGAGTCCGGCAGGGCGGGAGCCCCGTCCGAGCCGGTGATCGTGCTCGACGACGTCGCGGCGGTCCGCGGCGGGTCGACAGTCTGGTCGGAGGGGACATTCGCCATCCCGGCCGGCGGCGTGATCGGGGTCATCGGCCCCAACGGGTCCGGGAAGACAACGCTGCTCGAGATGATCCTCGGCCTGGAACCAACGGCATCCGGGCGCCTCAGCGTGTTCGGTCGGCCACCCCGCCGCGGCGACCGTCGAATCGGCTATGTGCCCCAGACCTACATCGCCTCCATCGGCGATGCCATTCGAGGCCAGGACCTCGTGGCGCTGGGCCTGGCCGGCGCCCGCTGGGGCCTCGGGCGGTTGGCCGCCGACGAGCGGGCCAGCGTGGGTTCGGCCCTCGACGCGGTCGGTGCCGACACGTGGGCCGGGCGGCGCATGTCGGAGCTGTCGGGTGGCCAGCAGCAACGCATCGCCATCGCCCAAGCCCTCGTCGCCGGCCCGCAGCTGCTCCTCCTCGACGAGCCGCTCGCCAATTTGGATCTACGCAGCCAGCACGAGATCGTGGCGCTGTTGGCCGAGCTGCGGGCGACGGAGCGGGTCACCATCCTGGTCGTGACCCACGACCTCAACCCGCTGTTGTCCATCCTCTCCGGAGCCGTCTACCTCTTGGACGGTCATGCCCACTACGGGGCCATCGGCGACGTCGTGGACGGCGTCCTGCTGAGCCACCTCTACGGCACCGACATCAAGGTCGTGCGCACGCCCCAGGGCGAGCTGTTCACCAGGAGCTCGTGACGTGGGCGTCCTCGCCAACGTCGGCTATCAGTCCAACTGGATCGACATCCTGCAGAGCACGTTCATGCGCCACGCCTTCATCGGGGGCACGCTCGTGGCGTTGGCGTCGGGGCTCATCGGCTACTTCGTGGTGATCCGCCAGAGCGCCTTCGCCGCCCACGCCCTCGCCCACATCGGCTTCCCCGGCGCCACCGCCGCCATCCTGGTCGGCGCCCCGGTGACCCTCGGGCTGGCCGTGTTCTGCGTCGGCGGTGGGCTCGCCATCGGGTTCCTCGGGGCGCGGGTGGCGGACCGGGAGATCTCGACCGGCACCATCCTCGCCTTCGCCACCGCGCTCGGCGTGCTATTCAGCTCGCTGGCGTCGAAGCGGGCCAGCACGGTCACGAACGTGCTGTTCGGGAACCTGCTGGCCATCTCCGAGGATCAGATCCTCACCTTCGTGCTCTTCACCGCCGGGCTCGCCGTCGTGATGGCGGTGGTGGCCCGGCCGCTGACGTTCGCCTCCGTGGCGCCGCGCGTCGCAGAAGCCAAGGGCGTCCCGGTGCGGGCACTGGCGGTGGTGTTCATGGTGGCGCTGGCGCTCGTCATCACCATGGCGGTCCAGGTGGTGGGCACGCTGCTGCTGTTCGCGCTCGTCGTGACGCCGGCCGCCACCGCTCTGCTCTACACCGCCCGCCCGGCGACCGTCGCGGCGCTGGGAACGGCGTTCGGATGCGGGTGCGTGTGGGGAGGGCTGGTGCTCTCGGCCATGTTCAACCTGCCTCCGAGCTTCTTCATCGTCAGCCTGGCCTTCGTCGGCTGGGCCGGCTCGCTGGTGGTGACGAGGGGCCGGCGCCCGGCCCGTCCCGAGCCGCGGCACCACGACCACCACCACCCTCCCGTGACGCGGGTGACCGCCTGACGGCGGTGCCAGACTGCTGCGATGGAGCTGCGCACGCTGGGACGGACCGGGATGCGGGTGAGCACGCACTGCGTCGGCACGATGGTGCTCGGGGCGTGGGGCAACCCCGAGCACGAGGAGTGCGTCACCATCATCCACGCCGCGCTCGACGCCGGCATCAACTTCATCGACACCGCCGACGTCTACGCCTTCGGCGAGTCCGAGGAGATCGTCGGCCGGGCGCTGCAGGGCCGACGGGACGACGTCATCCTGGCCACGAAGTTCAACAACGCGATGAGCAAGGACCCGAACGCTCGTGGGAACTCGCGGCGCTGGATCACGCGGGCCGTGGAGGACAGCCTGCGCCGGCTGGAGACCGACTGGATCGACCTCTACCAGGTGCACCGACCCGATCCCACCACGGACCTGGACGAGACGCTCGGCGCCCTGTCCGACCTCGTACACGCCGGCAAGATCCGAGCCTTCGGCACGTCCACCTTCCCGGCGGAGCAGATCGTGGAAGCGCAGTGGACGGCCGAGCGGCGGGGCCATGTGCGGCCCACCGCCGAGCAGCCGCCGTACTCGATCCTGGCCCGCGGCGTCGAAGCGGCCGTGCTGCCGACCTGCCAGCGCTACGACCTGGGCGTGCTGGTGTGGGCGCCCCTGAACGGTGGCTGGCTCACCGGCAAGTACCGCGACGGGCGCGCTCCCGCCACCTCCCGCGCCGATCGCGAGCCTGACCACTTCGACTTCGGCGGTGCGGTCCATGAGCGCAAGATGGCAGTGGTCGACGCGCTTGCCACCCTGGCCGCGGCGTCCGGCATGTCACTCGTGGCGATGGCGCACGCCTTCGTGCTGAGCCACCCCGCGGTGACCTCGGCCATCATCGGACCGCGGACCCTGGAGCAGCTCAAGGACGTGCTGGCAGGAGCCGACACCCGGCTGCCGTCCGACGTGCTCGACCGCATCGACGAGCTGGTTGCACCTGGCACGAACGTGAACGAAGCCGACGCAGGCTGGGTGTCTCCCGCGCTCGAGGACCCAGTCGCCCGGCGTCGCCCTCACTGAAGCGGCGGCGGGCGGCTGACCGGACCGGCGGGCAGGCCGGGCGTGCCGCCGGCCGCGTCGCGCTTCTTCCACGCCAGCCCGGCGAGGGCCTCGAACACCACCCGATGGGCGTTGTTCACCGTGTTCTCGCTCACGTCGTACGGGGGCGCCACCTCGACCACGTCGAGGGCGACGAGGTTCGTCCGCAGGGCCAGCGCTCGCACGGTGCGCAGCAGGTCAGCGGGCGTCATGCCACCGGGCTCGGGCGTGCCGGTGCCAGGAGCGAAGCCAGGGTCGAGCACGTCGATGTCGACGCTCACGTAGAGCGCCTCGGCACCGTCGAGGGCTTCGGCCACCGCGTCCTCGATGACGGGCTGGATGCCCCGCTCCCACACCTCCTGCATCAGGTGCCAGCGCATGCCCTGCTCCTGCATCCAGACGAAGACGTCCTCCGGCGGCCAGTAGCCCCGCAGCCCGACCTGGACGAAGTTCCGACCAAGCACCGCGCCCGACTCGATCAGCCGGCGCATCGGCGTGCCATGCGAGGCCAGGTTCCCCTCGATGATGTCGGCGGTGTCGGCGTGGGCGTCGAAGTGGACGATCCCCACGTTGCCGAAGCCGTGGTGGTCGGCGACGGCGGTGGCCGCAGGCCAGGTGATGGAGTGGTCGCCGCCGAGGATGACCGGGATGATGCCTCGGCTCGCCACCTCCCCCACGCGCGCCCGGATGTTGGCGTGGCTGGCCTCGGTGAGCCCGTGGGGGCAGTAGGCGTCGCCGTAGTCCACCACCTCGAGCCAGTCGAAGATCTCGATGCCGAGGTCCAGGTGGTAGGTGCCGGGTTCGTAGGCCTGAGTGCGGATGGCCCGGGGCCCGAACCGAGCGCCGGGGCGGTTGGTGGTGCTGACATCGAACGGCGCGCCGACGACGGCCACGTCGGGTCGCCACTCGTCGAGCTGCTCCGGCTCGCTCAGGAACGGCCGATGGCCGAAGGTGGCCAGCCCGGCGTGCGGCAGGTCGAGCTGGTCTTGCAGGCCGGGAGGCAGGACGCGGCGAATCGGGGAGGGGTCGGGCTCGGCCATGTCGGGTTCAGTCGTCCTGGTCGTCGCCGTCGTCGAGGACGTAGAAGTCGAGGAAGGCAGCGATGTTCTCAGCTTCCCCACCGACCAGCCACAGGAACGTCGCGCCCTCTTCCTCGTCCTCCCAGCGGAGGACCCCCCTGAAGTCGAAGGTCTCGGCGTCGGGGGGTTCGTCCTCCGCTTCGACCGGAGCGATGACCGCCATCTCGACCTCCATGTCCTGGGGGTAGCGGCCCAGGATGTCCATCAGCGCGGCGAAGTGCATGGCAGGGATTCCCTCCTCAGTAGCCGTCTTCGCCGAGCCAGGCCGACGAGTTCTTGAGCAAGTACAGGCTGACCTCCCGGCAGCGGTCGAGGACATCGCAGAGGATCTCCTCGCCGAGGTACACCTGGGCCAGGGGAACGTTCACGCGGGCGACGATGGACAGGCTGCGTTCGGGCGCGTCCGTGACGGACGGGATGGAGTCGATGGCCGCCACCTCGACCGGGAGGGATACCCCACCGATGCCGGCCAGCTCGGTGGCCAGGACGAGCAGGTCCGGGGCCTCATGGAGCGGCGGGAGGGTCCAGGTGAAGTGGAGTGGGAAGGAGAACCCGTCGGGCGGCTCGGCGTCGGGGTCTTCCTCGTCGGCGACGGCGTCCTCGAAGCCGAGCAGGGCGCGGGGATCGATGTCGAGCGCCAGGTGCAGGTCGATCGGCCCCTGGCAAGCCGCTTCGGGGTGGAGGTCGACCTCCCAGGTCTGACGCAAGGAGTAGGTCTCGACGAAGTGGCGCTCGTCGTGGACGTGGAAGCCGTGGCCCACGGCATGATCTTTCAGGTCCGACACGAACCCGGCCACATCGATGACGGCCACGCGCCCTCCGAGAGCTTCTTGGTGGACTCCGTTGCGCCCCCAAGCCTGCCACTACCGTGAGGGGTCGTGGCGCGTGAGGGTACCGGGGCCTGGGCGTGACCACACCGGCGGCCGCCATGGTCGTGCTGGACGAAGTGGCCGCCGCGGTGCGCGACGTGTTGAGTCGACTCGACGACTGGGGGCTGGCCGGCACGAGAGCCGGTCAACACCATTCGGACCTGGCCGCGGACGCGGCGGCGCTCGCCGTGCTCGAACGGGCCGGCGCCGGCGTGCTGTCCGAGGAGAGCGGGCTGCGAGGCGGCGAGCGACCGCTCCTGGTCGTGCTCGATCCGCTCGACGGCTCGACGAACGCGGCGCAGGGCATCCCCTGGTTCGCGATCTCGCTCTGCGCGGTGGATCCCGGCGGACCCCTCGCCGCGCTCGTCGTGAACCTCGCCAGCGGCGACCGCTTCGAAGCTCGGCGGCAGGAAGGGGCATGGCGCAACGGCGCCCGCATCCATCCTTCGTCCACCACCGCGGTGCGGGAGGCGATCGTCGGGCTCTCCGGCTTCCCGCCTCGCTGGCTCGGCTGGAAGCAGTACCGCGCCCTCGGCGCCGTCGCGCTCGACCTCTGCTCGGTGGCGTGCGGAACCCTCGACGGGTACATCGACTGCAGCCGCAACGCCCACGGCGTGTGGGACTACCTCGCCGGCGCGCTCGTGTGCGCCGAAGCCGGCGCCTCGGTCACGGATGCCTTCGAGCGCGAGCTCGTCGTGCGCGATCCGGGCGCCCGGCGGACGCCGGTGGCGGCGGCCACGCCGGCGCTGCTCGACGAGCTGGTGACGGCTCGGGCGTCGTTCTGAGCGCGGTCCGACCCTCCGCCACAGCTCGATCAGGGCTCGGGTCAGGGCCGGGTCGGGGCCGGGTCAGGCGAAGGCTTCGACGAGCGTGATCACGGCCAGGAGCGCGAACACCACCGACGCGCCGGTGCGTACGAGGTTGATCGGGACTCGCTTGAGGAGGGCCATCCCGCTCACGGCCGCCAACCCGGCCACAGTCCACAAGGCGAGCAGCCCACCGAGGAACACGGGGATGGGCTGGCCCGTCGAAGCGGCGAGGCTGGCGATGGTGAGCTGGGTCAGGTCGCCGACCTCGGCCATCACCAGCGTGGTGAACGCCACTGCGGCGATGCGGGCGGGGGAGTGGGTGGCTCGGAGGTGGAGTGATTCGGCGTCGGCTGCCTTGTTGCGCTGCCGCCAGAGGACGAGGGAACCGATGGCAAAGAGGACGGCGACGGCCAGCTTCACCGGCCGTTCTGGAAGCCGAGCCAGCAGACCTCCGGCCGCGACGGCGATGGTGACCTGCACCAGGAAGCCCGTAGCGGCGCCGAGCCAGACCCAGAACGGACGCCGGTAGTTGGTGGTGAGCACCAGCGTGGCGATCATGGTCTTGTCGGGCAGCTCGGCCAGGAACACCACGACGAACGTGGCGACAAATCGGCCGAGCACGTCGCCTGTCTAGTGGTCGAGACCCCCAAGTGCCCCTCGGCGCCCAACGAGCGCTCAGGAGCAAGCGGGGGCCCGGCGATAGGCTCTGCACCCTCGCGGGCGCTTAGCTCAGGTGGTTAGAGCACCTCCCTTACAAGGAGGGGGTCGGGGGTTCGAGCCCCTCAGCGCCCACCAGATCCTGCTAGATGTGTATCGGTGCTCGCTGTGGCTGGTAGCCTGACACTCTGCCAACCCCTAACTGGCGGAGAACGTCATATGACGAGCACGAGCACCAAGCCGGTCGGCACCCCCACCATCGACGTCCTGACCGGCGCCTGGCGGCTCGCGCTGGAGGCGCAGCACAAGAGTCGGCGCACGATCGAGCTCTACCTCGAGAGCCTCCGACTCTTCGACGCGTTCCTCGCTGAGCACGGGATGCCCCAAGCCGTCGCTTTCGTGACTCGCGAGCACGTCGAGGGGTTCATCGCCGAGATCCTCACCCGCGCCAAGCCCGCCACCGCGGCAACCCGCTACAAGTGCCTCCGCCTGTTCTTCGGGTGGTGCATCGACGAAGGCGAGATCACCACCTCGCCGATGCTCGGCCTGAGGCCGCCAATCGTGCCCGAGGAGCCGGTCGACCTCCTGACCCCGGCCGAGCTCGGCCGCGTGCTGAAGGTGTGCGAGGGCACCACCTTCGAGGACCGCCGCGACCTGGCGATCGTCTGCCTCTTCGCCGACACCGGCATCCGAAGGTCGGAGCTCGCCAGCCTCACCATCGACGCCGTCGACCTCGATCACAGGATCATCGCCGTCCTCGGCCACGGCCGCCGGCCCCGCGTCGTCCCCTTTGGGGCCAAGTCCGCCGAGGCCATCGACCACTGGCTCCGGATCCGCGCCGCGCACAAGCTCGCCGCCCTGGCGGACCTGTGGCTGGGCACAGCAGGGCGGCGGTTCACCGACCAGGCCGTCCGTCAGATGCTCGAGCGTCGCGGTACCGAGGCCGGCGTCGCCAATCTCCACGCCCACCGGTTCCGGCACACGTTTGCCCACCAGCACCTGGCCGACGGCGGGAACGAAGGTGACCTGATGATGCTGGCGGGGTGGCGGTCCCGGCAGATGCTGTCTCGTTACGCCTCGTCGATGGCCGCCGAGCACGCCCGCGCGTCGTACCGGTCACCCTTGGACCGGCTGTGAGCGTGTCGAGGTGATGTCCCGCGGCCGAGCATCACTGTTCGCAGAGATCAACCGCCGGCTGAAGACCGCTGTCGCGTCCGGCGATTACGGAGCTGCCGCAGCGATCGCTTGCGAATACGACGATGTCCCCCCGCCCGAACCCGCAGACGAGCGCAGTGGCTACCAACGGGCGCTCGAGACCGCGGTTGACGACCCGCCCAAGTTTGTGGGAGCGCGTCTCGTCTGTGGCGTGTGCGATGCCGTCGTCGCCCGCGTCCTCACTGACACCACGACGGTGTTGTTCAGCAGTGAGTGGGCCGACCCAGAGGTGCAGACGACGATGACCGCCAGTGAGGACGATGGGCAGCGAACGCCGAAGCGGCGGCGCCGCGCCACGTCGACCTGTCACGTCCTTCTCTCGCCCGAGATCGCGGACAGGGATTCGCTCCGACCAGCCGTCGCCCGCTGTGCCGATCACGGCTGGCTCTACGTGGATGAGGGGCGAGCGCTGACCGAGGCCTGCCTCGGGTTCTCACGCCAGCGGTATGTCCGCCTTCCACTCGGAACGCGGTAAAGACAGTTCGCCGCGGCAACTAGCAGGGTGGGGTGGGCCGACCGCCTGCGGGACCCACCCGGCACCCCTCGCCCCGGGGGCCAGTGTCGCACGGTTCAGCGCCGGTTGCCGGATGCTCGGCGCACTGGTCGTGCTCGGCCAGCCGTCATCCATCGCACACCGCCTCAGCCTTGCTGGGCCAGACCGACGACCTGGCCCGCCGGATCGGCGATGAGGGCGAACGCCACTCCCGGCACGCGCGCCGGTGGCTGCACGACGCGACCGCCGAGGCGCTCGACATCGGCGACGGTGGCGTCGATGTCCTCGACGCCGACGAAGAAGGTCACGAGCTGAGCTCCGCCCTGGAGCGGGCTGATGCCAGCCGGCAACGCGTCGGGCACGCCGCTGTCGACATACGTGTAGCCGGGGATGGCGCCCTCGGGGAAGCTCCACCCGAACAGCTTCCCGAAGAAGGCACGGGTGGAATCAGGATCGGCGGAACGGATCTCGGCGTGGACGATGGGGTTGGGCATGATGACCTCCGCATGGCTGCAGGCGCCCGTTCGGCACCCTGTCGGCACCATGACGAACGAACGGCCCCGGAATCGACACCGGCGGCCGAATCGGGCCGGGTCGACGAGCAGGTTTCCGCGGACAGATTCGTCCGGCTGGGCCGTACACTTCCACCCAGCAGGAAGGTATTGGGTTGGCCATCGCATGGATCGCGGCCGGTGTGGTGCTCCTCGCCGTGGAGCTGCGCCACCTCGCCTTCTATGCCCTCTTCGCGGCCGTCGGCTGCTTCGCGAGCGGCGCTCATCGCCTTGGTCGCTCCGGGTGCCATCGCGGTCCAGGTCCTCGCCGCCGTGCTGGTGGCCGCGATCGGCATCGTCCTCGTCCGGCCGCGTGTCAGAGCCTCGCTGCTGCCACGCCACGGCGGGCACCGCGGCCGGGGCGTCCACGGCGGGTTCGTGGGCCAGGAGGTCGTCACACTCGATCTGGTCGGCGGTCTCGATCGCGTAGGCCACGTCCAGCTCGCCGGAGAGCGATGGCTGGCAGTGAGCGGCGGCGACATCGCGCTGCCGCCAGGTACCAGGGTGGTGGTCACGGGCGTGCAGGGGACGACGCTCATCGTCTGGCCGACCGACGGGCACCTGCCCACTGATCGTCTCATCGAGACGGATCGCGGTCCGCTCGTCGACAACGGAGAACAGGAGCAGTCGTGATGATCGCAATCGGCGTCGGTGGGCTCATCGGCCTCGCCGTCGCGGTGCTGGTGATGGCCGTGCTCGTGCTGGCCCTGCGCCAGATGGTCAACATCGTGCAACAAGGCGAGGTCGGGGTCGTCAAGCACCTCGGCGAGTACCGGAAGACCCACGAGCCGGGACTCGTGATCATCGCCCCGTTCGTCGACTCGCTCCAGCGTGTCGACATGCGCGAGATCCCGCGGCCGGGCGACCGCCAGGACGTGATCACGAAGGACAACGTGGTGGTCACGGTGAACGCCACCATCTTCACCCAGATCGTGGTGGCCGAGCAGGCGCTGTTCAGCATCGCGAACTTCGACATCGGCATCGATGCGCTGGCGCGGACTGCCCTCAGGTCGGTGATCGGCACCATGACCCTCGACGAGGCCCTGTCCGAGCGCGAGCGGATCAACACCGACGTGCAGCAGCAGATGGAGGCGGTCACGGACAAGTGGGGCATCCGGATCAACCGCATCGAAATCATCGAGATCGCCCCGCCGCCGAAGATCCTCGAGGCGTTGGCCTTGCAGAAGCAGGCCGACCAGGAGAAGCGGGCGACGATCCTGCAGTCCGAAGGCCACCAGCAATCGGCGATCAATGTGGCCGAGGGAGCGGCGCAGGCGGCCGTGCGCTCGGCGCAGGGCGAGCGGCAGGCGGCGATCCTGCGGGCCGAGGGAAACCGGCAGGCGGCGATCCTCGAGTCAGAAGGCCGCGCCCAGGCCATCGAGGTCGTGTACTCGGCGATCAAGAAGGCCGACCCTGACCCGACCTTGGTGGCGATCCTCCAGCTTGACGCGCTCGGCGAAGTTCGCCGACAGCGACAACGCCAAGATCGTCGTCCCGTTCGAGTCGGCTGGCCTTCTGGGAGCGGCACAGATGCTGCGCAGCGTCCTCGCCGGTGCCCCCACCAACGGCGACCAGCCGTAGCAGCACGCCCCTTCAGGGTTGATCCGTGCCCACCACGGCGACGAACGCCGGGGTGAAGACATCGACCAGGAGGTACGTGATGTCGACCTCTTTCACACGGGTCGCGGGGTGGTGCGGCATGCTGGCCGGGGTGGGAGCGCTGGCGTACTCGGTCACGTTCGCGGTGGTCGTTCAGAACGGTGACCGCTGGGCAAAGTGGGTGAGCACCTTGATCTTGATCACCGGTGCGATCGTGGCACTGCCGGTGCTGACCGCGCTGTTCCTTCGGGTGCGCGTGGTCGACGAAGGGTTCGCGATGCTCGGACTCATCGTCGGCACGATCGGCATCGCGGGGACGGTGCTCCACGGGACCTTCGACCTCGGCGTGTTGGCCAACCAGCCCCAGCAGACCGTCGACCTTCCCAGCCCGACCGATCCGCGGGGGTTCGCCACGTTCCTGCTGGCCGGGGCCACCATCGCCATCTTCTCCACCCTGCTCACGCGGGTGGGCGCACCGCGGGGCTTGGTCCGGCTCGGGTGGGCGACAGCCGTGCTGCTCGCCTGGGTGTGGATCGGCCGGCTCACCGCGTTGAATCCCAAGGAACCCTGGGTCGCGCCGGCTGTCGTCGGGTCGGGCTTCATCGGTGTGCCGCTGTGGTACCTCTGGATTGGACGGTCGCTGCTCCGAGGTGGCTGGGCGGCGCTACAGACCGCTGAAGACGGCTCCGGGCGGCCGGATCGGGCACCTCTGATCACGCTTCCGGCGTCCGTCACCCAAGCTGCGCCATGAGCGGCGGGGCCCATCATCGGTCGGACTCGTGGCGCGGTGATTGGTCGTCCCACGGCGCGTCGCACGACGAGACCGGCCCGCCGCCGGCCGCCGCGGCGCGGCCCGAGCGCCTGGATACCTCGACGAGCACGTACACTGAGCGGATGCGCTCTGGACGGGTCTTCGAATTGCGGCCCGGTTGAGCCCGAGTGCGAGTGGCACGGTCGTCGTCAACTCGCCATCACCGCCGGCCATGTCGGGCGACACCGCACGGCGCGCTGTCCCGCCCGTTCCCGAGGGCATCTGCTGGACCACTGTCCTCGGGCTGAGCGTGATCCACCTCGGCGGTCTGGCCGGTCTGCTCTACATCATCGTGCGGCCATCGGTCGCCACACTCGTCCTGGCCCTGGTCCTCTACCTCCCCTGCGGCCTCTCGATCACCGCTGGCTACCATCGGCTGTTCGCCCATCGGACCTACCGGGCATCAGCGCCGGTGCGTTGGTTCTTCCTCGTCTTCGGTGCCGCCACCTTCCAGAACTCGGCCCTGTCCTGGAGTGCCGACCATCGAGCGCATCATGCCGACACGGATGGGGAGGGTGACCCCCACGCGGTCGGCAAGGGTCCATGGTGGGTGCACGTTGGCTGGCTCTTCCATCGGCGCCAGGCATCGGCCGATGTCACCCGGCTCGGGGATCTCTACGCCGTGCGCAGCATCCGGCTCCAGCACCGCTTCTACCCCTTCATCGCGGTCGGCCTCGGGCTGGTCGTCCCCACCGCCATCGCCTCGCTGTGGGGTGACGCGCTGGGCGGGCTGCTCGTCGCCGGCTTCCTCCGCGCGGCCGTGATGTTGCAGGCGACGTTCTGCGTGAACTCGCTCGCTCACATGATCGGCACCCAGCGCTACGACCGGCGGGTCTCGGCGCGCGACAGCATGGTCACGGCCCTGGTGACCTTCGGCGAGGGCTACCACAGCTTCCACCACCGCTTCCCGTACGACTACCGCAACGGCATCGACTGGTGGCAGTACGACCCCAGCAAGTGGCTGATCTGGACCTTGAGCCGGTTGCGCCTGGCCAGTCGGCCGCGCACGGCCTCGAGGCCATCCGTCGTGAGCGCTCGCGACCGGGCGGTCCCCGCTCACCGCTAGGTGCCGCGAGGCGACGACGCCGACCGCGTCATCGCCGTCATCAACGAGGCGCAGGCGACCGAGCGGGTGTGCGTCCTGGAATCCCCAGCTCGCTCACCCTCGGCCGGTGGACTCCACCGAGCATCGCCGACTGGGCACCGTCAACCGCCCGGAAGACGATCTCTTCGATGCCAGCCCGTGGTACGAGTGGGGCCCGTACTTGAGCGAGCGGGCGTGGGGGACGGTCCGCGAGGACTACAGCCGCGACGGGCAGGCCTGGGCTTGTCGAGCCCGAGGAAGCCGCCTTCGAAGAGGTTGTTGCCGTCGGGGTCCTGGCGGTTGACCCACCAGGTGAAGCCGTCCTCGTTTCCAGCGGTAGGCCCGGGATCGGGCCTGGTCGTGGGGGAAGTAGTCCATCAGCCCGCTGGACCGGTCGCGCCTGCCGCCGGGCGTGCGCATCGAGCAGTCCGACGGCACGGCCTGGATGACCTTCTACTGCCTGGCCATGCTCATCATCTCCCTTCTGCTCGCTGAGCAGGAGGCCGTCTACGCCGACATGGCCACCAAGTTCCTCGAGCACTTCGTCGCCATCACCAGGGCCCTCAACAGCCAGCAGCTGTTCGACGCCGAAGACGGCTTCTTCTACGACGTCCTGATCACCCGCGACGGCTGGCGCCTGCCGCTGAAGGTCCGCTCGATGGTCGGCGTGATCCCGCTCCTCGCCGCGGCCACCCTCGGTCCGCGCGCGGCGGCGGCGCGACTTGCCTACCGCAAGCGCTTCGCCCGCTTCCTGCGTCGTCAGGACTTCGACGAAGCAGACCTGGAGATGATGGGTCGGGCTCGCATGGCGCCTGATGGCCGCGACCTCTTGCTGAGCGTCGTGGCGCCGGATCGGCTCCGCCAGATCCTGACCGACGTGCTGGACGAGCAGTCCTTCCTGTCGCCCTACGGGCTGCGGTCGCTCTCGAAGCGTCACGCCACCGCGCCCTTCAACTTGACCATCGACGGTGTCGAAGCGTCATGCGACTACGAGCCCGGTGAGTCGACGTCGCGCATGTTCGGCGGCAACTCGAACTGGCGGGGCCCGGTCTGGTTCCCGATCAACTACCTGACGATCACCGCGCTCGAACGCTTCCACCTGTTCCTGGGTGACGACTACACCGTCGCGCACCCGACCGGCTCCGGTCACCAGGCCACGCTGCACGAGGTGGCTGACGACCTGCGCCGTCGCCTCATCTCGATCTTCCTTCGCGGTGCGGACGGCCGCCGACCCGTCTATGGCCAGGTGGCGAAGCTGCAGGACGATCCGGCTTGGCGCGACAACCTGCTCTTCTTCGAGTACTTCCACGGCGAGACCGGCGCCGGCTTGGGTGCCTCGCACCAGACCGGCTGGACGGGGTTGGTGGCCAAGCTGATCCTCGACCGAGCGACGCCCGTCGTCCCGTACGTTCGCTCCCCGTGACGTCTGCTGAGTGGCCCGACGCCCGGGAGCTCGATCTCGACGGGTTGCTCGTCACCCCGGGCTCCATCGACGTGCGGATCATCGGCGCCCATGGCATCGATTGCCGGTGGGCCGGCGGGTCGCCAACGACCGTTACGGCAGTACGCCGACATGGGACAGGGCGAGGCGGATCAGCCGATCATGGCCGCCGGTCATCTCCCGGCGCGACGTGCTCGGACACCGCCTCGGCTCGGCGTGAGCCAGGCCAGGTCCAGCGAGCTCTGGGACGGCCGGCACTCGCCGTCCACCGGCACCACGAAGGCCAGGCTCACCGCGTGCTGACGGGGGTCGTGGAAGCCGGTCACGGTGGGTCGGGGAAGTACTCGACGATCGTGAACGGGGCCGGGGACGACGGCAGCCGGGGGAGGGCCATCGGCCCGAGGTCCTTCTCCAGGTTTCGGATCAGCGCATCCCGGATCCGCTCGCGGTAGAGCACGCGGCCGGAGATCGCGGTGCGGTTGATGGTGCCGTCGGCCGTCACTCGGAGCAGCAGCCCGACGTGGGTGACCTCGCCTCGAACATCCACGCGGACCGGCACGGCATCCACGTAGACGATCGGCATCTCGCCGCGGATGCTCTCGAGGCCCTCCGGAGTCAGCCATCCGGTCCGGGTCTCGGTGTCGTCGCTCACGACGGTCGATCATTGCAGCCCCGGGGGTGCCCGGGGCCGACCGATCGCCCTCGGTAGGCTCCAGGCCATGTACATCGAGCTGCCCGAGCTGGCCGAGAAGGGCTACGTCGTCCTCGACCGCTGCGACCTCGACGTGCCGTCGGCCGAGTACGAGTCCCTCGAGTACCAGGACTGGAAGAGCGGGGGCGACACCAACTTCGCCCCCATCGCCTCGGCCTACGGCGCCATCGAGTGCGCCGGTTTCTGGGACCACGGCAAGCCCGACAAGGGCGGGGTGTGGACGATCGAACGCCGAGCGTCTGCCCCACCCTCGTCGACTGGGCCACGCCGCAGCGGCGCCGACTTCGGCCGGGTCCGGACGATCAAGCTCGAGCCCAACGTGATGTCCGACGTCGAGCGCTGGCTGCACCTCGACGACAACAACCGCCTCAACCCGGAGGGCACGGGCTGGGTGGTGCGGGCCTGGCTGCAGCTCACCGACGACCCGGACAGCTAGCATGATCCTGCGCCCCCGCAAGGACGACCGGGACGCACGAGGTGCGGATCCCGCTGCCCAGGGGCGCCCAGTTCGTCGTCGACTCGGAGCGCTGGTACCACGGCGTCCACCACCCCGGGCCCGACCCTCGCTACGCGCTGATCGTGAGCCTCGAGAGCGGTCCGCAGCTCGAGGCCTGGATCGACGCCAACCGCCGCCGGGTGCCGGTCGGCGTCTGACGCCGGTCCTGGCCTGAGTGCCGGACCTGGCCTGAGTGCCGGACCTGGCCTGAGTGCCGGACCTGGCCTGAGTGCCGGACCTGGCCTGCAAGTGCACCCCCAGGCGCTGGAGAGCGTGCCGCGGTGCGCTCCGAAGCCTCTGATCGGCCGGCGACCGTGACGGACGTGCGCGCAGCCTCCCTTGTAGCCTGAGCAGCCGTGTTCCGGCTCGTGCGCTTCCTGGCCGTGCTAGCGGTGGCGTCGATCGGGCTGACCGGGGTGGTGGTGGCTGCCGCCCCGCAGGTCAGCAAGATCGCGCGGTCGCACGAGGAGAAGGCGCTCGCCGGTCCCCGACCTCGCCGCGCCAGCCCGCGGCGCTCGATCGTCTACGACAACACCGGCAAGAACATCGTCGACATCTTCAAGGTGGAGAACCGCGAGCCCTTCAAGCTGTCGCAGGTGCCGGTGCCGGTCGTGAACGCCATCCTGGCCGTCGAGGACGCCGACTTCTGGAAGCACAACGGTGTCAACGGGCGCAGTGTCATGCGGGCCCTCCTGGCCAACGTGGCGTCGGGGTCGGTGGAGCAGGGCGGATCGACGATCACCCAGCAGGTCGTCAAGAACGTGATCATGAACGCCCAGACCGACCGGACCATCAAGACCAAGGTGGTCGAGGCGGTGCTGGCCCGACGGCTCGAGAAGAAGATGGGAAAAGCCTACGTCCTCGAGCAGTACCTCAACGACGTCTACTTCGGGAACAACGCCTACGGGCTTCAGTCGGCAGCCGAGGTCTACTTCGGCAAGAACGTCGACCAGCTGACGATGGTGGAGGGCGCGTTCCTCGGCGGCCTGATCCGCAACCCGACCGACTACGACCCCTTCGTCCGGCCCGGAACGGGCCCGCTTCCGGCTCCGCCAGGCCCTGGACGCGCCTGGTCGCGCGAGCACGAGATCACGCAGGCGCAGGCACTGTCGCTCGCCGACGCTCGTTCCCGTTGCCGACATCCCGCAGCGGCCGCCGCAGCTCAGCGTCGCCCGCTCGTACTTCACGGCGGCAGTCAAGGACTACCTGCTCAACGAGCTCGAACGATCCTGGGCAAGACGTACCAGGCGCGCTACAACACGCTCTTCCGCGGTGGCCTGCGCATCTACACCACGCAGGACCTCGTCCTCGAGCAATCGGCCGAGAACGCCCGCAAGGAGATCCTGCCCCCGAACTTCGAGGGCTTCGACGCGCGCTCGTCAGTCTCAACACCAAGACGGGCGCGATGGTGGCGATGCGCGGCGGCCCCGGCTTCGCCCAGAGCCAGGTCAACCTCACGTTGCGGGGTCGCCAGACGGGGTCCGCGTTCAAGTTCGTGATCCTCACCGCGGCGCTGGCGGCGGGCGCCCAGCCGAACGACCTGATCAACGGTCAGGCGCCCGTGCACGCTCCCGAACCCGGGCGATCCGAAGCACCCCTTCGAGATCGGCGGCAACGACGAGGCCGTGGCCAGCCGCGGGGTGGCACCCCTCACCGTGCATGACCGCGGCCGTCGATCAACTGCGCCTTCGGCCGCCTGGCCCAGGCCATCGGGCTCAATCGGGTCGTCGCCTTCGCCCACAAGCTCGGCATCAAGGGTCCGCTGAACAACTACCCCTCGCTCGCCACCGGGAACAACGAGATCTCACCGATGGACATGGCATCGGCCTTCCAGACCGTCGCCAACCAGGGCGTCCACATGGATCCGTACTTCATCGAGAAGATCGTCGGCCCGGACGGCAAGGTGATCTACCAGCACAAGGCCCAGCCGTCAGCAGGTCATCTCCGCCGACGTGGCCAACACGGCGGTCGACGTGCTGAAGGGCGTGATCGACCCGGGGCACGGGCAGGAACGCCCGCCTGGACAACAACCGTCCGGCCGCGGGCAAGACGGGGACGCAGTCCTTCAACACCAACGCCTGGTTCGTCGGCGCGACGCCGCAGTACACGGCGGCGGTGTGGGTCGGTGATCCCAAGGGCCAGACGAGGATGCGCAACATCCCCGAGTTCCTCCACGATCCGCACGGACGGGTGAACCCGGTGCACGGCGGCGACTACCCGGCGCCGCATCTGGAAGTACTACATGGACGCCACCCACACCTTCATCCCGCCCACGGACTGGCCCTCGCCGCCACGCAACACCCGTCCCGCCCGTCGCATCTACGTGCCGGGCGAGGAGTGCGTGTTCCGGGTCGAGGCTCGACGGCGCCGGTGGCGCCGACCTTGCCGGGCGCGCCGCCGACCGCCGCCGGCCGCCCCGAGCTACTCGATCGACTAGCAGCGCCACCGGCGGCCCGATCCCGCCCGACCTGCTCGACATCGCGCTGGCCGCTGACCTCGGCTCCAGCTGGGGCAGCGGTGTTCAGCTGCCGACCGGACCGCCGCGGCCAGCCCCACGCCGCCGGCCATCGCGCCGCCGGTCATCACGGCCCACGCCGACCCCGACGACGACGCCGAAGCCCGGCAAGCCCGGGAAGCCGTGACGACGAGCGCGGGCGCCCTCGAGCCGCTCCTTGCCGCTGCAGGAGCTCGACACCGCACTCGACCAGCTGCGCACCACCGCGCCAACCTCCCCGAGCGGCGGTGCCTGGCGTCCGCGAACGGCGGCGAAGGCCGCCATCGAGCGGCGCTGTGGCCGAGCTCGACGTCCGACACCAGGCCATCGAGGTGGCCGAAGCCAAGCTCGAGCGGTCCCTGCGAGAGCTGGACGCCCGCTACGCCGACCTGGCCGCCAAGCTCCCGCGCACCATGGTGGTCCGCGAGGCGGAGGCGCTGATGGCAGAGCAGCGCAACGCTGGCACGCGCCGGAGCGAGGTCGAGGACGAGGAGCTCGGCCCTGCTCGAGGAGGACGAGGGTCTCGACTGCGAGGAGGCCGCTCGAACCAGCAAGCGCCAGCTCGTCGAAGCCGACCGCGCCATCGCAGACGGCGGCGGCGACGCTGGCCGAGGCGGAAGCAGTGCTCGCCGAGCAGGAGGCCGACCTGACGGCAGCGCCGCGAGGCCGTCGCGGCGGCCGCGCTGCCCGATGATCTGCTGGCCCGCTACGACGAGCTGCGCGGCCCCGGTTCGACGGCGTGGCCGTCGCCCGCCTCGACGGCGGCCGCTGCAGCGGCTGCCACCTCACCCTGTCCACCGCAGCCCTCGAGCGCATCCGGTTGGCGCCGCCGGATGCTTGGTCGAGTGCGAGGAGTGCGGCCGGCTCCTCGTCCGCTGAGCCTCATCGGGCCGCGGTCGATGCTGCTCTGGTTTGCCGGAACCGCCTTCCTGACCGTCGTGGCTGGTCTTCCGCGACCCCGCCTTCGACTACCGCCTCGTGATCGCCGGCGCCCTCCTGCCGGACCTCGTGGACGTCTGGTTCGGTGGCGCGGGACCGCTGCACTCGGTCGCTCGGCAGCGTCGCGCCTGCTCGTCGTCGTGATGGTGGCGACCATCGGCCACCGGAGCTGGCGTCGCCACCTCATCGCCCTCCCCATCGGGACGTTTCTGCACCTGGTCTTCGACGGCGCGTTCACCATCTCGCAGGCCTTCTGGTGGCCGCTTGCCGGCGGATCGCTGGCCGAGCATCGCCTGCCCGTCGTCGGTCGGGGCAGGTGGAACCTGCCCCTCGAGCTCATCGGCCTGGCGATCCTGGTGTGGGCGTGGCGGCGCTTCGGGCTCTCGGACCCCGGCGCGGCGCCGGCTGTTCCTGCGGGAGGGCCGGCTGGATCGCGCACCTCGTCGGTTGATCCGACGGGCCGGGACCGGTCCACAAGTGGGGGTCGCCTCGGCGGTTCGCATGTGGTCAACTGCGTTCGTGCTCGTCCTCGTCCGCCACGGCCGAACGGCGGCCAACGCCCAGGGCCTGCTGCAGGGTCGGCTCGACCTTCCGCTGGACGAGCTCGGCCACGCCCAGGCCGCTGAGCTGGCCAAGGCCCTCGGGCGGCCGAGCCGAGTCGTCTCCAGCCCACTGCGCCGGTCCCGGCAGACGGCTGAAGCCCTGGGGGTGGAGGTCGAGCTCGACGAGCGCTGGACCGAGCTGGACTACGGCGACCTCGACGGCCTGCCCGTCGAGCTCGATCGGGTTCGAGGTGTGGGCCCGCTGGCGGAGCGACCTCCGCGTTCGCCCCGCCGGGAGGCGAGTCGATGACCGCGATGGCGGCCCGTGTGATCGCCGGCGTGCGAGGACCTGCAGTGACGTATGCCACCGAGCGCGACGTGGTGGTCGTCAGCCACGTGTCGCCGATCAAGGCCGCGATGACGTGGGCGCTCGGCGTCGGGACGGAGCTGGCCTGGCGCACGCATCTCGACCAGGCCTCGATCAGCCGCATCTCGTTCGCGCCTCGTGGCACCCTTCTGCGGAGCTTCAACGAGACCGGTCACCTCAGCGAGAGCCTTGGCCCGCCGCGCCTCAGCGGCTAGCACGAACCAGCCGGGGCGGGGCGCTAGCCCACACGGCCGATGACCGGCGCCGGGTACGGCATGGTCGAGAGCCGAGCCATCGCCCGATCGACGGCGGTCCGGTACGAGGCTTCGTCGCGGCGCTGCGCGACGGTGACCGTGATCGACCCGTCTTCCGCGATCTGGGCGGTGTGGACCAGGCCGCGCTCGATTGGCAGTGGCCCCACCCTCGCACCCGCGGCAGTCAGTGCTCCGGCCGTGAAGGCCCATCGTCGCTGGAGCACATCCGCGGTCGTGGGCGGGAACAGGAAGACGGTCTTGGACAGGTGGCCGGCGCTGACCAGCTGGCTGACCTCCCAGTGGAGCCCCGGCGTCTCGCCGGTGGCGACCGTGAGGGCGCGCGCCTCCGCCATCCGCGCCGCCACCTCGGCCTGCCACGTGTCGTTGGAGAGGTGCTCCCGAGCCGCGCCCAGGGACGCCAGGGTGTGGCCCGGCCGCCCAACCGCCACGACGGGACCGTACGTGGTCAGCTCCCACGCCACGGCCTCCTCGAACGGATCACGGCCGCGGAAGGAGAAGAGCTCGAAGAACGGCCGGCGAGCGGACGCGATCGTCGCGAGCGGCAGCGAGTCGTCGCCGAACGACCGGAGGTAGAGGATCGGCGGACGGCGATCCACGCTGAGGAGCCGGCGGGTGCCGGCCCGACCGACTGCCCGCGCCAGCCGGAACAGGACGCCGCCGAGGGCGGCCACGGCAACGCCGCCGAGCGCGAAGGCGACGCCGACCCCCCGGGGTGTGAGCCCGAGGCGATCGGACCACTTGAGCTGAGCCAGGGTGGGCCGGAAGACCAGGTAGCGCAGGCCCTTGAGGGCGTACCCGACCCCGAGCCCCAGCACGGCGATCGCGACTACCCCGAGGGCGAGCCCACCGAGGCGTGGGAGCACAAGGCGCCGGCGCGGTGCGTCCGGCCCGAACGTGCCGAGCTCTCGTCGCCGCCACCAGCTGGTGAACGCAAGGCCGAAGACCAGCCCGAGGACGGCGACGGCGACACCGGTCCAGCCGAAATCGCCCGCGAGCGCCACGACGATCACGTTGATGGCGACGAGCTGCGCGATCACGACTGTGACCCCGCGGTGTCGTAGCCGCCGGGCGTCCTCATCGAGCGGGATGATGTTGGTTGACGCTGCCAGCGACGCGTGTGCGGGCGCAGGAGTCGGCGGCCGCGGTGGCGGGAGGCTCGGGTCGGCGGCCTGCCCGGACCGTGCCAGCGTCCAGGCTCGCGCTCTCCCGACGCCGATCGAGCTCAGCGCCGCCCCGGTGATGAACAGACTGATGAGGGCCAGGCCCGCGAGCGTCGAGGGCGGGCTCGGGAAGCGGTACGGCGAGCCGGATCCGGCCGGCAGCGTGCGGAGGGTCTGGGTGGTGAGGTCGGCGACGAGGTCCGCGGCTGGGCCCAGGTCGGCCGCGTTGGCGCCGGCCGCGAGCACCGTGACCGAGTACGGGCCGCGTCGGAAGGACGAGCCGATCTGGCCCGCCTTGGTTCCGTCGCCCGCGAAGGTGAACACGTCGGGCGCGGCACCGAGCGCCTGCAGGCGGACCGGGTGGAGGTTGCCGAGATCCCGGCTGGCTCGGAGCGCGGCGGCGGCGAAGATGGCGTACGGGTACTTGGTGATGCCGACCGCCGCGGTCAGCCCGTTCGGCGTGGCGTAGGTCCGCACCACGGTGTGGGCGTGGTCGTTGAGGAAGCTGATGACCTCGTGGTCGATCCCCACCTCGGGCGGTAGCTCGTCCGTGCCGGAGATGGTGGCGCTGTCGACCAGACCGAATCGGCTCGAGGGGCTGGCCGGCAGCAGCTTGGTCAGTGCCGCCTCGTCGGGCCCGGCCGCCCGGCGCGGTGTGCTCGGCGGCGGGCCCCCGGCGCGCTCGATCTGGCGGGTCGCGAGGGCGAGCAGCGTCGGCACGGCCCGCAGGCCGCTGGTGCCGTCCGTGACGAGGAGGGCGCTGAAGATGGCGTGACGGCTGGCGAAGACGACCAGGGCATTGGCGGCGCTCTGCGGGCTCGCGCCCGGAGTGATGAACCACTTGGCGAGCGGGAGGCCGTTCACCTCCACCGCTTGCAGGCCGATGCTCACCTTGGCGAACAGGCCGAAGAGGTCGCGCACGTCCACGTCGGGACTGACGGGGACGATGGTCAGCTGCAGCTCGCCGTTCCGGTGGCGGAAGGTGCGGGTGATCGTCCCCTGGGCGCCGGGGGTGTCGTGCTCACGCTGGAATCCGGGTCCGGCACCGTCGAGCAGGATGGTGGCGGGATCATCGGCCGCCGCGGCAGCCGAGCCGAAGACCGCGCCCACGGCGATCACCGTGGCCACGGCCAGGATCACCCGGTATACCCGACCCACGAGCGGTTCACCGTAGCGCTCGGCCACCCCTCGCCGGCGGTGGGCAGGGCGCTTCGCCGGCCCATCCGCCCGCTCCTGCCAGCCGGCCCGGGTAGATCGCCTGCCCGGGTCGGCTCCGCGCGCTGGGTGGCCGCCGATGCGGCCTCGGCGGTCACCGGTCCCCGAATGCATCGCCGGAGCGATTCAGCGCCTCGCAGTAGTTGACAGTGCAACTAGATCAAGCGACCATGCGTTCCAAGCGTCAGTTCCACCGGCTCGCCCGCCTGCTGGAGCTGGCAAGGGAGGCGTGGGCCCGGGCGTGCCCCAAACCAAACGGGCCCATACCTTTCCTCTGCTTTCCACCCCCCAGTCTCACTCAACACCCTCACTCGCCGTTCCGGGCACCGATCTCGCGCCGGAGGCGCAGATTCGGTGACCAGAACGGAGTCGGGCGGGCGAGTCGGGTAGAACGGCGTCGGGTAGGCGAGCCGGGTAGAACCGCGTCGGGTAGGCGAGTCGGGCAGGCGGAGTCGGGTGGGCGACGATGAGTGGGCCTGTAGGCGGGATCCTGTCCGGCGCCTTGCGGCGCCTGGGTGACCATCCATCTACGCGGCCTACCCGGGGGTTGCCCTTGCGGGCGGGCGGGCCACCCGTGCCCCCTGCTCGGCCTTGCTCCAGGTGGGGTTTGTCGAGCCGTCCGGGTCGCCCCGGACGCTGGTGCGCTCTTACCGCACCGTTTCACCCTTGCCTGTGGCCCGGTCGCCCGGCGGCCCATCGGCGGTCTGTTCTCTGTGACACTGTCCGTCAGGTCGCCCCGACCTGGCTCTCGCCAGCACCTTGCCCTGTGGAGTCCCGACCTTCCTCGACCCGGTCGCTGCCGGGCCGCGGCCACCCGGCCCACTCATCGTCGCCTCCAGTGTAGGGACGGGCTCAGCCGGTCGTGGTCGGTTGCTCCTCGTAGATGAAGGAGTTCGGGCCCGGCGACTGCCACGTGAGGTCCCTCGCCCCCGAGCACCACCTCGACCGCCGCCAGCGAGGCATAGGGCGCCGGGCACCTGGGCGACCGGCAGGGGGGCGACGGCGGTGGACCGGCCGAGCCGTTGGGCGGTGTCGTTGTGGTCGTGGTGGTGGTCGTGCTCGACGTCGCGCCCGCGACCGCCGCGGCCGTCTCGGGCGCCAGCACGGTGAAGTCCGTCGATCTTGCTGGCGACGACGGCCGCATAGCGGTTGTCGACGGAGGCGATCTTCATCATCAGCTGGCGGGGGGACTGCTCGCTGACCGCCGGGACGAAGCCCTGGAGGATCGTACCGATGAGGGTCTCGAAGGCGTTCACGTACCGCAAGACGTCCTCGGGGTCGTTCCCGCCGCCCTTGATGGCGAGCATGGCCGGTTCGACGATGTTCTGCGTCACGGACGGGTTCGGATCGCGGTACGCCTCGCCGCCCGCCGCGATGGTGGCCGCCTCGAGCAGCTCGGCGTGCTTGGTCTGCTGGTCGACGCACGAAGCGCGACCAGGGCGGCGTCGTCGGTCGAGAGGACGTCCGAGGTCGAGCAGCGTGGCGTAGGAGTCGATGGCGTTGTGCACCAGCGACGACGAGGTGCGCAGGTACACGGCATCGTTGACCGGCGGCTGGGTCAGCGTGGCCGGTGGGGCGACAGACCCGCTGACCGGGATCTCGCCGTTCTCCGACGCACAGGCGGCGAGCAGCGCCGCGAGCGACGCCGATCACCCCGCCGAGCACCAGGAACCGCCGGCGGTCGAGGCCAGCGGGGGGCGAGCGGGGCTCCGGGCGAGCTGAGGTGCTCGTGCGTCGTCGCCATCATCCGAGCACGGGGTACTGGGCGGGGGTGAGCACAGTGGCGCCGCTCTCATCGCCCTCGAGGAGCGGCATGAGGTCCTCGTTGCCGAGCCCGATGGCCTGGCCGAGGACGACGGCCTGCCGGGCCTCGATCGGCAGGATCGAGGCGATCAGCGCGGCACCGTCGGTGCCCCTCAGGTCGCCGAGGAGCATGCGCGTAGCTTGCGGCCAGGGAGCTCTCCAGCTCGTACATGGCTCGAAGGATGGCCGGCTCGGCCCGGGCGCCGAAGGCTGCCGTGCGCTCCCGGACGAGGGTGGCGTTGGCGATTCCGGGCGCACGGCGGGCGAGGAGGGCGCCGAGCTGCTCGCGCGTACGACTGGTGGTGGCGGCGGAAGGCCACCGCGACGACGGCGACGTCCGCCGTGAGCGTCGTCACGGCCTGGCCGTAGAGCTGCGCAGCCGCGTACTCGAGCGTCTGCGCGAAGCCGAGGAGGACGATGTCGGTGGTGGTCGGTCGCTTCGGCGGGAGGGTGGTCGTCGTGGTGGCGGCCGCGGTCGGGGCGTCGGTGCCCGTTGCGACCACGGTGCCCTCCGGCCCGGTGGTGCCGGTCTGGGCGGCGGCGGTCCCGGCACGCATGGCGACGACGGCGGCGCCCGCCGCCGATGCCAACCCGCCCAGCGGCGAGACCGCGCGCGACGAAGGCCGGTCGCCTCGGCGGTGCGGCAACGCTGTTGTCCACGTGGTCCTCCTCGAACGGCCCGGGCGGGCGGCACGATCCCACAGCCTTCCCGGCTGCGACAGAGCGGGGCAACTCTAGAAGTCGAGGGCCGACAGCTCCGGCATCCAGCCCGCGGCCCGGTCGATGGCCCGACGCCAGCGCTCCCGATCGAGGGCCGGACCAGGGGTCGACGACGGCCCGGGGTTGCCACGCGGCGGCGATGTCGTCGAGGCCGGCCCACGTGCCGACGGCGAGGCCAGCGAGGAAGCCGGCGCCGAGCGTCGTGGCCTCGGTGACCGGGGCGATCTCGACCGGGCGCTGGGTGGCGTCGGCCACGGCCTGGACGAAGGTCGAGTTCACGCTCATCCCACCGTCGACCCGCAAGCGGTCGACGACCAGGCCGGTGTCCGCCTCGACCGCTTCAACCAGGTCGGCGCCTCGGTGGGCGACCCCCTCGAGCACGGCCCGGACCAGCTCGGGCCGGCCTGTGCCCCGGGTCAGGCCGAGCAGGGTGCCACGGGCGCCGAAGTCCCACCGGGGCGTCCCCAGCCCGAGCAGGGCCGGGACGTAGACCACGCCGCCGGTGTCCGCGCAGCGGGCGGCCACCTCGTCGCTCTCGGCTGGACTGGCCAGGACCCCGAGGTCGTCGACCAGCCACTCGACGTTGGTGCCGGCCGACAGCATGATCGCCTCGATCGCCCCAGCTGATGCTGCCGTCGCGATGGTCCAGGCCACGATCGGGAACGTGCCGTGGGGGTTGCGGTGGGCGTCGGCCGGCGCCGTCGGCCCGGTGACGGTGTCGAGCATCCCACCGGTGCCGAAGGTGACCTTGGTGAGCCCGGGCCGCACGCAGCCCTGGCCCGATGAGCGAGCCCTGCTGGTCGCCGACCAGGGCGGCGATCGGTGGTCGCGCCGGGCAGCGCCGAAGCCTCGCCGACGACGCCGGACGAGTCGACGATCTCGAGGCAGCATCGACGGCGGCACCCGCAGGACGTCGAGCACCGGTGCGGACCATTCGGCGGCGTCGCCGCGGCAGCAGGCCGGTCACGGCGGCGTTGCTGCGGTCGGTGACGTGCAGCTCGCCGCCGGAGAGCGTCCACGCCACCCAGGTGTCGACGGTGCCGAAGCACAGGTCGCGGGCCCGCTCCGGATCGTGGGCGTTCAGCAGCGACGCCAGCTTGGTGGCCGACTGGTTGGGCGCGAGCCGGATGCCGTGCTCAGAGGCGAGGGTGAGGCAGTCGAACACGGTCCGCAGGTCCTGCCAGCCGATCGCCGGACCGACGGGCGAGCCGGTGGCCCGGTCCCATACCACGGCGGAGGCCCGCTGGTTCGTGATCCCGACCGCCTCGACTGGCCCACCCGTCGGCCAGCGCGGCGCGGGCCAGCTCGAGGACGGCCGCGGCCATCGCGGCCGCGTCGAACTCGACCAGGCCGGGGAACGGCGTGCTCGGGCGGAAGGGCGCGGTAGTTCACGTCGGTGACCGTGGCGTCCGGGTGGACGATGGCGGCGCGGAGGCCGCTCGTGCCGACGTCGACGACGAGCAGGCTCACCGGCGACCGCTCATCGCCGGGTGGGCGGGGCGCCGTGGCTGAGGAGCAGGGTGCCGAGCACGCCTCCGACCGTACCGGCCATCAGTGAGAGCAGGAGGCTGGAGGCGATGCGGGACACGTTGACCGAGTCGCCGCTGATCAGCTGGACCACGATGCCGAGGGCCTGGACCACGACGAACACCCCTACCGCGGTGAGGACCCCGTGGGTGAGCGGTAGCCCCTTCTGTTGCCGCCACGCCGCCACCCCGGAGCCGAGCACCAGGCCGACCAGGACGATGGCGACGAGGATCCACAGCCAGCCGAGATCGTTGTCGTCATCGGACAGGATCCGCCCGAGTACGCCCGCGGGGACGGCGAGCATGGCGGCCACCGAGGCGCCCTCGTAGAGGGCCCGGAGGTCGAGCTGCTCGCTCAGGGCCACGGCGCTCCGTCCAGGGCGGTCGGCAGGCCGAGCTTGCCCGGGTTCAGGATCCCGCGCGGGTCGAGGGCGCGCTTCAGCGCCACCAGCACCTCGTGGGCGGGACCGAGCGCCTCGGCCATGAACCGATCGCGGTTCAGACCCACTCCGTGGTGGTGGCTGAGGTTGCCCCCGGCCCGCAGCACGGCTCGCGTGCCGGCGTCCCAGAGCGCGACGTAGGTCGCCTCGACCTCGTCGGCGGGCGGGGTGGCGGCGAAGGTGAAGTAGAGGCAGGCGCCGTCGCCGTAGCTGTGCGAGAGGTGGGCGGTGGCGACCTGGGTGTGGGGGACGGCGAGCAGGGCGGCCGTGGTGGCGCGGTAGATGTCGGGCAGGGCGCCCCAGCGTCCAGCGATCTCGAGCGTGTCGACGACGAAGCCCTTGCGGGTCAGCGCCTCGAGCGCCGACACGTCGTTGCGGTGGTCCAGCCAGCGATCGACGAGCTCGCCGTCGAGCACGTCGGCGGGCCCGCACTCCTCGGCGACGATGGCCATCGTAGCGTCGATCAAGCCCGGCTCACCCTCGTCGAGCACCAGCAGCACGGCCACATCGCCCGCGGTCCCGTGCGAACGCTGCGACTCGGCCTCGTCGTAGAGGCGCAGCACCGCCGGCGTGGCGCCGCGGCGAAGGATGCGCCGGCAGGCGTCGACCCCCGCGTCCCACGACGGGAACCCGTACGCCTCCATGCGTAGGGCTGTCGGGCTGGGATGGACCCGGAGCCAGGCCCTGGTGATCACGCCGAGCGTGCCTTCGCTGCCCACGAACAGCTGCGTCAGGTCGGGGCCGGTGGCGGCGCGAGGTGCCCCGCCGGTGGTGACCAGGCGGCCGTCGGCGAGCACGACTTCCAGCCCGACCACCATGTCCTCGATCTTGCCGTACCGGGTCGAGTACTGGCCCGCACCCCGGCAGGCCAGCCAGCCGCCGACAGTCGAGATGTCCATCGACTGGGGCCAGTGGCCGAGGGTGAGGCCGCGAGCGCCGAGGTCAGCCTCGAGGTCGGGGCCGAACGTCCCGGGCCGCACCCCGATGATCAGGCTCTCGTCGTCGACGGCGGTGACGCCGGCCATGGCGGTGAGGTCGAGCACCACGCCGCCGAAGCGGGGCACGCTCGCCCCGCACACGCCGCTGCGCCCCCCCGAGGCCATGACGGGCACGCGGTGAGTGTTGCAGGCCCGCAGCACGGCGGCGACCTCGGTCGCGTCGGCCGGACGGCACACGACGTCGGCCAGCCCTGGTACCTGCCCGGCCAGCGCCCAGTGCAGGGCGAGCGGCCACCAGTCGCGGCTGGCCTCGGCCCGCGCGGCCGGGTCGACAGTCGTCGCGGCGCAGGCGTCGCGGCAACGCATCGAGGAACCCGTCGGGAAGGTGGACCGCCCTCGCGGAACGGGACTCGATGGCATCCGGGGCGGCCGCCGAACGCGATGGGCGCGACGAGTCCGTGCCCTTCGGCCCCGGCCACCTCAGGCTCCGAGCGACGCGTCCAGCGCGTCCTCGGCTGTCCTTGTCGGGGTGCGGCGGGTCGCGGCGTCGTGGGCGACGGAGGCCCGGTAGGCCGCGACCTGGTTCTCCGCCTCCGCCGCGTCCCAACCCAGCTCGGGCGCCAGGAGGCAGGGCGACGTCGTCGGCCGCGGCCACGGTCGCCGCTTCGTCGAGCAGACGAGCCCGGGTGCGGCGGGCCAGGACGTCGCCGACCGAGCGGGCCATCTCGGCCCGGGCGGCGTAGACCGCCTCCGCTCGGACGTAGGGCAGCCCGGGGACGAGCGGCCCGGCCGAGGCTGGAGTCGGCGGCGATCAGCGCCTCGACCTCGGTGGCGAGCGTGCCGTACCGACGCAGGAGGTGGGCGTGGCGGTCGTCGCCATCGGGTTCCTCGTAGCCCTCGGCGCCGAGGAGGCGGAGCCGCTTGGTGACCGAGCGCCGCCTTGCGGTCCAGCTGCGGCATCGCCTCGTCGACCGCATCGGCGGCCATCCGGCGGTAGGTGGTCAGCTTCCCGCCGGTGACGCTGACCAGGCCGTCGGCTGAGACCTGCGACGCGGTGGTTGCGGGACAGGTCGGCGGTGCGGCCGGACGATGCGCTCTTCACCAGCGGCCGCAGGCCGGCCCAGGCCCCGGTGACGTCGGCCTTCGGTGATCGACGGTGGTGACCGAGTGGTTGAGGGCCCGCAGCACGTACTCGACGTCCTCCTTCGTGCACTGCGGGTCGTCGAGCGGGCCCTGGTAGTCGGTGTCGGTCGTGCCGACGTAGGTGAACTCGCCCCACGGCACGACGAACAGGCTGCGCTTGTCCTTCGGCACGGGGATGACGACCGCGATGTCGTTGCGCACCTTCTCCCAGGGCACGGTGAGGTGGATGCCCTTGGCGGGACGGATGGAGTCCGGGTGGGTGCCCTCGTCGAGAGCTGCGGACGTCGTCGGACCACACCCCGGTGGCGTTCACGACCACGGTCGCCCGTACGTCGAGCTCATCCCCGTCGACGACGACGCGTGGCGCCCGTGATCGGCCCGCCCGTCGGACCGGGCTTGCGCAGCGCGACCACCCTGGCGCCGTTGACGACGACCGCGCCGTGCGCCATCGGCGGTGCGGGCCACGGTCAGGCAGAGCCGGGCATCGTCGGTGCGGGCGTCGTAGTAGAGGTAGGCGGAGGCCAGCCGCGTCGGCGGGCATGGTCGGCAGGTGGGCCAGCGCGGCGTCCTTCTTCAGCCGGCGGTGGACCTTGCCGATGCGGGCCCCGCCCGTGAGGTCGTACATCCAGAGCGCCGAGCCGAAGGCCCGGGCCATCTTGGGGTTCATCACTCCGTCGCGGGTGAGGATCGGGATCATGAAGGGCAGCACCCTGACGAGGTGGGGAGCGATGTGGCGGAGCCGCTGGCGCTCGGCCAGCGCCTCGTACACGAGGCGGACGTCGCCGCTGCTGCAGGTAGCGCAGGCCGCCGTGGACCAGCTTGGAGCTCTTGGACGACGTGCCCGGAGGCGAAGTCGTCCCGCTCGACCAGCGCCGTGCGCAGGCCGCGCGCGGCGGCGTCGAGGGCCGCGCCGACCCCCGTGATGCCGCCGCCGATCACCAGGACGTCGAAGCCCGCTGCCGAGCCGGTCGATCAGGCCCGGCGCTCGAAGTCCATCGCCCGCTCGATCGGGCGTGGCCTCGCCGGCTATCGGAGGGCATCGCCGTCAGTGTACGGAAGGTGCGAGCCAGGCCGGCCCGGACCGTGCCCGTGGTTCTCGCACGAGTTGTCAATCAACAAGAGCTGCAAATTGGGTCGAGCGCCCGGTATCGTTGGCACCCGTGCGATCGCCGGCCGAGCTCACCGACGCCTTCCGGGCCAGCGGGCTGAAGATCACGCCCCAGCGCCAGTCGATCTTCCGACATCTTGCACGGGAACCAGTCGCACCCGTCGGCCGAGGCTGTGTACGCGGCGGCGGTGGCCGAGATGCCGGCCATCTCGCTGCGCACCATCTACCAGACCCTCAACGACCTCGCCGCCATGGGCGAGGTCCAGATGCTGGATCTCGGTGCCGGGCCGCTCCGCTTCGACCCATTGGCCGAAGAGCATCACCACCTCGCCTGCGAGGGGTGCGGCAGCCGTCCGCGACGTGTTCGTCGACGGCGCTGGACCGAGGCTCCGGCCAGGGCGTCGAGGTGATCCTCAGCGGCCTCGCCATCAGCCAGCACGCGACGTCGTCTTCCGCTGGCCGTTGCGCCCGCTGTCCAGCGAGGCGGCGTCACGACCCCAGCATCCACCCACCTCACGACCACGAGGAGCACATCGCCATGGCTGACCTCAAGGGCACCAAGACCGAGGAGAACCTGAAGGAGGCGTTCGCAGGCGAGAGCCAGGCCAACCGCCGGTACCTGTACTTCGCCCAGAAGGCTGACATCGAGGGCTACCCGGATGTCGCCGCCCTCTTCCGATCCGTGGCGGAGGGCGAGACCGGCCACGCCTTCGGCCACTTCGACTTCCTTGGCCACCGTCGGCGACCCGGTGACCGGCGAGGCCATCGGCGCCACCGTGGACAACCTCCGCTCGGCCATCGCCGGCGAGACCTACGAGTACACCGAGATGTACCCGGGGTTCGCCCGCACGGCGCGGGACGAGGGCTTCACCGAGGTGGCCGAGTGGCTCGAGACGTTGGCCCGGGCCGAGAAGAGCCACGCCGGCCGCTTCGCGCAGGGGCTCGAGTCGATCGTCCTGGACGCCGGTTCGAGCGGAGCCGGGCGTCGCGAGGCGGGCCCCAGCCCGCGCACTACGGTGTTCGCCCTGACGATCGAGCAGGACGTGACGACCACCTACGACCCCCACCATCCCCCGTACCTGGACGACGCCGATCTCCGCGAGGAGCTGACGCGGGTCTTCGACCTGTGTCACGGCTGCCGGCTCTGCTTCAAGCTCTGCAGCGTCGTTCCCGACGCCTGTTCGAGCTGATCGACCGCCACGACGACCAGGACGCGGCCAGCTGACGCGGGCCGAGCAGGACCAGGTGGTCGACGAGTGCTTCCAGTGCAAGCTCTGCTACGTCAACTGCCCGTACGTCCCGGGCCAGAGCGAGCTGGGCCATCGACTTCCCCCGCTTGATGCTGCGCGCCGACGCCACCCGTCACGCCAGCAGCGAGGTGGGCCGGCGCCGCGCGCTGACGACGAGTGCTGCTCGGCCGCACCGACCTCCTCGGCAAGATCGGCACGCCGCATCGCGTCGCTGGCCAACGCCGTCACCGCCAAGCCGGGCTCGCTGGTGCGCAAGGTGATGGAGAAGGCCACCGGCGTGTCGAGCGTCCGCCTGCTCCCGCCGTTCGCCCGCCAGCGCTTCACGACCTGGTTCAAGAAGCGGCCCGCATCCGCCTCACCCAGCGGCAGGGGCGGGTCGCGGTCTTCCCCACGTGCCTGGTCGAGTACCAGAACCCGGCCATCGGCCAGGACCTGGTCAAGGTCTACGAGCGCAACGGCGTCGAGTGCTCGCTCGCCGAGGGCGTCGGCTGCTGTGGGGCGCCGTGGCTGCACAGCGGCGACCTCGACCACTTCACGAAGGCGGCGGTCAAGAACGTCCAGCGCCCTCGCCTCGGCTCTGCAGCGACGGCCGCGACATCGTGGTCCCTCAGCCGACGTGCAGCTACGTGCTGCGCAAGGACTACCTCGACTACGTGGGCGGCCCGGACGCGGAGCTCGTCGCCCAGCCGCACCTTCGACGCGTGCGAGTACCTGATGCGCGTCCACAAGGGCGAGCGCACCACGCTCGACACCGACTTCCGCGGCGATGTCCCGGACGAGATCGCCTACCACACGCCCTGCCACCTGCGGGCCCAGAACATCGGCCTGAAGAGCCGCGACCTCATGAAGCTGACCGGCGCCCGCGTCAAGCTGGTCCAGCAGTGCTCCGGGATCGACGGGATGTGGGGACTGCGGGCCGAGAACGCCGACTACTCGCTGCCGGTCGGCCGCAAGCTGGCCGCACGAGCTCGAGCGGGCGGGCGGCGACGTAGTCGCCGGCGACTGCCACCTCGCCAACACCGCCATCACCGAGCAGACCGGCCGCATCCCCCTCCACCCGCTCCAGATCATGGCTCGGGCCTACGGCATCCCGGCCGAGCCCATCCGCTGAACCGCCGATGAGCGACACAGACTCGGGCGCCACCCGCCAGCTGACCCTCGGCGACATCGCGGACCTGCGGGCCTACGAGCGTGACGGTGGCGGAGCTGGCCGCGGATGCCGGCGGCTGACCGGTGTGAGCGCCCCTTTCCGGCCGGCGGGCGCAGTTCATCGATTCGCCACAAAAGGGTCTGGTCAGGGCCATGTCGGCTTCTACGATTCGGGCTTCTTCGACCAGCCATCGTCATCCTCACGGCAAGGACGTGAGGCGACCCGTACCTCTTCTTGATCCGCCTTTTGGGGGGCGAACCGTGCCGGTAAAGGAAATCGACTGGCGGCAGCTGGGGGCCTGCCAGGGGCTGGACCCGGCCATCTTCTACCCGGAGACCGACGAGGAGGCGGAGAGCGCGAAGGCGGTCTGCTGCCGCCTGCGGCGTGCGCACCGCCTGCCTGGAGCACGCGCTGCAGCGGCGGGAGAAGCAGGGCGTGTGGGGCGGCTCCACCGAGCGAGAGCGACGGCGGATCATCCGCCAGCGTCGCCGGTCGGCCTGAGCCGCCGCATGAGTCAGCTCGCCGAGCTCGGCGGCTGGCCCGCGGTCCTCAACCACCCTCGTCGCCGGCGTCAGGCTCGACGAACACACCGCCCGCGCCGCCATGGAGGAGGTCCTGGCCGGCGAGGCCACCCCGGCCCAGCTGGCCGCCTTCGTCGTGGCCCTGCGGATGAAGGGCGAGTCGGTCGACGAGCTGAACGGGCTGCTCGACGCCATGCTCGCCGTGGCCAACCTCGTCGCCCTGCCGGCTGACCTGGCTGGGCCGGGCCATCGACGTGGTGGGCACAGGCGGCGACCGCAGCCACAGCATCAACGTGTCGACGTTGGCTGCGCTGGTCGCCGCCGGCGCCGGTGTCCCGGTCTGCAAGCACGGCAATCGGGCCGCGTCGTCGCGCTGTGGCGCGGCCGACCTGCTGGAGGCGCTCGGCGTGGCCATCGAGCTCTCGCCGGACGGCGTCGCCCGCTGCGTCGTGGAGGCCGGCATCGGTTTCTGCCTGGCCCCCCGTTTCCACCCCGCCCTTCGCCACGCCGGGCCGCCGAGGCGCGAGATGGGTGTGCCACCGCGTTCAACGTCCTCGGCCCGCTGGCCAACCCCGGCCGGGTCCGGCGCATGGTGGTGGGCGTGGCCGACCTCACGATGGCCGAGCGAATGCTGGCCGTGCTCAATTCCCACGGCGCCGAGCACGTCCTGCTCGTCCACGGCGACGACGGCCTCGACGAGCTGTCCACCACCGGGCCCTCGCCGGGTGGTCGAGCTTCGCGGCGGCACCGTCGAGGCATGGACCCTCGATCCGGCCACCCTCGGGCTGCCCGCAGCCCGCCGGCCGAGCTCAAGGGCGGCGACCCGGTTACCAACGCCGCGCTGGCCCGGAAGGTCCTGGCCGGTGAGCCCGGCCCGCACCGGGACATCGTCGCCCTCAACGCCGCGGCCGCCCTTGTCGTCGGCGGGGCGGTGGGCGGCGCTCGAGGAGGGCCTGGTGCTGGCGGGGGAGGCGCTCGATGACGGTCGGGCTGCCGCCTTGGCGCTCGATCGGCTGGTGGCCACCTCGCAGGCTGAGCTGTGATCGTGCGGGTCCCCGCGTCCTCGGCCAACCTCGGCCCGGGCTTCGACACGCTCGGCATGGCGCTGACCCGCTACTTCGAGCTGGCGTCATCGACGAAGGCGGCGAGGCCGGCGGTGCCGACGACCGCGAGCCGGACTCCAGGCCGAGGAGGGCCACCCCGCGGTGCGGGCCTTCCGGCTCCTCGGGCGGCACCGGGCCGCTCCGGGTCCGCTCGTCCATCCCCATGGGGCGGGGGCTCGGCTTCAGCGGCTCGGCCCGAGTGGCCGGCCTGGTGGCGGCGCTGGTCCAGCGGGAGGGCCCTCAGTTCCAGCCGCTCGACGCGGCCGAGGAGCTGCTGCACGTGGCCACCGCGCTCGAGGGCCATGCCGACAACGCCGCGCCATCGATCTTCGGCGGCGTGGTGGCGTCAGCGGGAGGCCACGCCGTGCGGGTGCCGCTGCCCTTCGACCCCAGCGTGGTGGTGTGGATCCCGGACGCCACCACGTCCACCGATGCAGTCGCGCGCCGCGCTCGTGCCGCGTCCGTCCCGTTCACCGACGCCGTGTTCAACCTGGGCCGGACCGCGTTGCTGGTGGCCGCGCTGGCAGCCGGCGACATCCACGCGCTCCGCACCGCCACCGAGGACCGGCTGCATCAGGACCAGCGGTTCGAAAGGTCCCCAGGCTCGCGCGCCGCGCTCGAGGCGGCGCTGGCGGCGGGGGCGTGGTGCGGCTGGCTGTCGGGCTCGGGACCGACCATCGCCGCGCTCTGCCCGCCCGACCTCTCCGAAGCGCTGGCCGCCGCGCTGCCCGCCGATGGGCGGGCCCAGGTCCTGCGCATCGACCAGTCCGCGCGCGGTGATCGAGCGCTGACGTCACGCCGCCCCCCGCTTGGGCGGGGCCAGCGCCTCGCCAACCGTGAAGGTCGGCAGGGCGGGCCAGGCCGAGGCAAGCGTCCCGTCGCAATGGACGAGCGCGGCCCGGTGGGCCTCCCGGTCGAGCCAGGCTGGCCACCGTGAGCAGCTCCAGGGCGACGTCGGGAGGCATCGGCCCCGCCGGCACGACGCCAAGCGGATCGAGCAGGCCCGGTGACAGGTCGAGCGCGAGCTCCGGCTGCCCGCCGGCGTCCCCGGCCGCGGTGCCGACGAGCACGCCGTCGCGGAGCTCGGCCACCGCGCCGCCGGGCAAGGCCAGGCGGACGAGGCCTGAGGCGCGCAGGGCGTCCAGCCGGCGCTGGCGCCGAAGGGCCGCGCTCAGCGCCGCAGCCCGCTCGCGGACCAAGGCCGCCTCCTCGTAGCGCCGGACGGCCGCGAGGGTGGACATGCGGGCGCGGAGCGGATCGAGCAGCGCGTCGGGATGGCGGGTGAGCCCCTCGACCACCGTGCCGACGAGGCACCCGTAGTCCGACGACTCGGCCGGAGTCGCACACGGGCAGCGGGCCACGCCGAGCTGGGCCGGCAGGCAGGGCACGGCGCGCCGGGGCAGGGTCGAGCGGGGGCCAAGGTGCTCGGCGCAGCGGCGCAGCGGCACCACGGAGTGGATGCCCTCGACGACCGCGAGGGCGAGCGCGCGCGAAGGGAGCGGACCGATGTAGAGCGAGCCGTCGGCTCTCGGCCTCGCCACCACCTTCAGGCGGGGGTAGGCCTCGCGCAGGGTGAGCGCCAGGTAGGGCGACGGCCGCCGGCCGGTGCCTTGGCGGTTGTAGCGGGGCTTCAGCCGGTGGATGAGACGTGCCTCGAAGACCGCGGCTTCCAGGGTCGTGCGCACCACGTGGTGGCGGATGGTCGCCGCCTCCCGGAGCAGCCCACCGATCTTGCGCCGATCGTCACCCGAGAAGTACGAGCGCACCCGCTGGCGCAGGTTGGCCGCCTTGCCGACGTAGAGGGGTACGCCGCGGGGGTCGAGGAACCAGTAGACGCCAGGCGAGCGGGGCAACGACGTCGTCAGCCGGAGCTTGGCCACCTGAGGGTGCCCGGCGAGGCCGGGGAGGGCGAGCAGGTCGTCGAGGCCGAGGACGCCCCATGCCGCCGCCCGCTCCAGCAGCAGGTGGAGGAGGTCGGCCGTGGCCAGCGCGTCGTCGAGGGCACGGTGAGCCGGGCGGTGGTCGAGCCGGAGGCGTGCGGCGAGGGTGCCGAGGGCGCAGTTGGGCACGTCGTCGCGGACGAGGCGCCGGGCCAGCGCCACCGTGTCCACCGCGGGGTCGGCGAGGCGGGACCAGCCCTCTCGCACCAGCGCCGAGTTGAGGAAGCCGAGGTCGAACCGCACGTTGTGGCCGACGATGACGCACCCGCCCAGGAACTCGACCAGCGCCGGCAGCACCGCCCGGATCGGCGGCGCCGGCGCCACCATCGCCGCCGTGATGCCCGTGAGCAGCGTGATCGCTCGTGGGATGGCCGAACCCGGGTTGACGAGCGTGTGGAAGGTCCCGAGGCACTCGCCGGCCCGCAGCTTGATGGCGCCGATCTCGGTGATGGCGTCTTCGGTGGGGGAGCCGCCGGTGGTCTCGAGGTCGATGACCGCGAACGTCACCTCGGCGAGCGGCGTGCCGAGCTCGTCGAAGGATCGTTGCACGTTCTAGCACGGTATCGAACTGGTGTTCGTAGCGCAAGGACCTCGGGAGCGGCGCAGGCGTCGGTACGATCTGAGGCGTGGATGTCCCCGACGAGCTGCTGCGCCCGGCGCTTGAGCTGGCGCTCTCGATCGCGTGGTTCGGTGCGCGCCAGCGTCCGCCCGTCCCGCCGCCGCCGTCGCTGCGTCCGTTTCTCCAGTTCCAGAAGCTGCCGAACAAAGCGCTCGCTGCGGTGCGCCGGACCCTGGAGGAGGATGACGCCTTTCGCAAGCGGATCGCGGAGGTCGCCACCGAGGACGTCGTGGACCGGCCGTCCTGGCTGTGGCTGCATCAGCCCGAGGGCTGGGAGGACGAGCTCGCGGCCCTGACCGAGGCGAGCGGGAGCCCGAAGCGCAAGGGCGCCGACCGGGTTGCCGCGGGCCGGCTCGAGGCCGCCGATGCCCGGGCCCGGCGGTTGAGCGCGGAGCTCGATGTCCTGCGCCGTGAGGTGACTCGGGCCCAGGACGGCCGGGCCAAGGCGGAGGACGATGCGGAGCGGGCGCGGGTGCGGGCGGAGGAGCTCGAGCGGGCGGCGGACCGGGTGCGGAGCCGGGCCGAGCGGTCCGGCGGCGAGGTCGAGCAAGCCCGCGCCGACGCCGCGACGGCCCGGGCCGAGCTCGAGCGGGTGCGCGAGGCCCTGACCGAGGCCCAGGCCCGGCTCGAGGCCCAGGCCCGGCTCGACGAGGGGCGCGACCGCGGCGCCGCCCCGACGGGTGGGCGGGAGCTGACCTTGCCGCCGGCGACCCTCGGGGCCCTGGATCACGCCGCCTCGGCCGCCGCCGCCCTGGCCGGTGCCCTCGCCGACCTGACGTCGTGGTTGGCGGGCGTCGTCGAGCAGCCGGCTGAATCCCCGGTCGAGCGGACGGAAGCGCCCGCACGGCGGCCCGGACGCCAGGAGCTGATGCACCGCCGCGCCTTGCGCATCCCCCGAGGCATGGCCGCCGGGACCGCCGCGGCCGACACCTGGCTGCTCACCGAGTCAGGCGCGCTGGTGATCGTCGACGGCTACAACGTGGCCAAGCTGGGATGGCCCGACCTGGTGCTGGCTGAGCAGCGCGAGCGTCTGCTGAACTTCCTCGACGACCTGGCCTGCCGCCACGGGACGTCTGTCCTCGTGGTGTTCGACGGCGCCGACGTCGGACCGGTCCGGGCTAAGCGGCGCCATCGAGTGGCCGTTCGCTTCTCGCCCCCATCGGTGTTGGCGGACGACGTGATCCGGGAGTTCGTAGCCGACCAGCCCCCCGAGCGGCCGGTGGTCGTGGTCACCAACGACCAGGCTGTCGTCCGCGATGTGAAGGCGGAAGGAGCCAACATCGTGACGTCGGGTGGTCTCCTGACCGTCGCCCGTCGCTGAAGCGGAGGCTGCCAGCCTTCCGGCGGCGCTGACCGACCTTGCGTCCGCGGGCCGGCGCGCCGCTGCGGGTACGTTGGCGACACCACTCGGCGGAGGAGAACCAGCACATGAACGGCGGAACACTCGTGCGACGCGGCCTGCTCGCCGCGGCCGTACTCGGCGGATCGATCGGCTCCCTTGTCAGCCTGGCCGGGACCGCCCAAGCCAACGACCACAGCACCCAGACGATCTGCGCCGACCCGACCACGGGCGCCTGGCGGGGTTCGATCACCTTCTCGTCGATCGACGTCCAGGCTGACCACCCGGTCGTCGTCACCTTCGGCTCGGCGTCGGAAACCCTCACGAATCCGGGCCCGAACGGCACCGTCACCCTGACCCAGGACTTCTCGAGCAAGTCCGATGCCGAGCAGGTGACCTGGACGATCGTGCGCAACGGGACCGCGGAGCGCTCGGGCTCGGTCACCTTCACCAAGCCGGACGGCTGCCACGAGAGCGTGCCCTCCACCGAGCCGCCGACGACGGCGCCGCCCTCGACCGAAGCCCCGCCGACCACGCCGGTCGCCAGCACCGCGCCGAACACGGCGCCACCGACTGCCCCTCACCGGACGAGGCCGGCCGTCACCGCGCTGCCGGTGACCGGTGGCCACCCCTCGCCGTTGCTCTGGGTCGGCCTCGGTTCGTTGGCCGCGGGCGCCCTCATCACCTGGTTGACCCGCCGGCAGCCCGAGGACCTTCCTGGCCGCTGACGGCCCGAACGGTGACCCCCGGCCCGCCCGGGATCACTCGTCGACCACAGAACGTGAGGTGCCACGCACAGCGTGCGGCGGCGTGCTCGGCGACGCTCACCACGCTCTGTGGTGGGATGTCGACCGCAGGCACCTGCTCGATTTCGGTTCGGTGACGAACGGCCCGCTGTGACACATGACGCGTCCGTCGCCGTCACGCAGTGGTTCATAACAGGGGTAGCTCGCCGTCTTGGGAGGAACCCCTCATGCACATCATCCAGCGCACCTTGAGCAGAGTCGCCGGTCTGGCCCTGATCCTGACGGGCGTCGCGCTCGTCGCCGTCGCGCCGGCGAGCGCCAACGATCGGGCGGTCTCTGTTCTCTGCACCGATCACACCACCGGCACGTGGCGGGTCTCGGTGACCTTCAGCTCCGTCGAGGTCAAGGCGGACCGGCCGGTCACCGTCACCCTCGGCTCGGAGTCGGCGACGCTGACCGAGGTCGGCCCGAACGGCACGGTCACCCTCCACCAGGACTACCCCGCCGCTCAGACGTCAGCCGACCTCATCTGGTCGATCGTCCGCATCGATTACCAGAACACGGGCAAGCTCCACCTCGACCAGCCGGCCGGCTGCCGGGAGTCGCCAGCCACCACCGAGACCGCACCGCCCACCACCGCCCCCGCGACCACGGCGCCACCGACGACGTTTGCCGCGCTGACGACCCCGCCGCCAACCACGGCTCCGCATCAGGTGGAGGCCGCCCACCTGGGCTCGCTGCCGGTCACCGGGGGTCCGTCGGTGCCGCTCGCCGCGCTCGGCGTGGCCGCTCTGCTCTGCGGCCTGATGCTCGTGCGCACCGGCCGCCGGCGTCCCACGGAGATCTAGCTCGCTCCTCGTTGCTCGGCGGCGAACCGCTCCGACCCCTGTTCCGCGCTGGGTACCGTGACCGGGGTGGCAGCCGATGGTTTGGGCACGACGTCGGGAGCCCTCGCGTGGGAAGCCGATGTCGTGCTCCGCGACGGCGGCACCATCCACGTTCGTCCCGTGCGCCCGACCGACGCCGACGCCTTTCGGGCGTTCCACCTGAGCCTGTCCCCGCGCGCCGTCTACTACCGGTACTTCTCGCCCAAGCCCCGGCTGAGCGACGCTGAGGTCGAGCGCTTCACCTCGGTGGACATGGTCGACCGGGTGGCGTTGGTGGCGGTGCTCGGCCACGAGATCGTGGCCGACGCCCGCTACGACCGCTGGCCCGGGAAGGACGAGGCGGAGGTGGCCTTCGCCGTCGCGGATACGGAGCAGGGGCGTGGCCTGTCGACCCTGCTGCTCGAGCACCTCGCCGCCATCGCCCGGCGGCACGGCATCGTCCGATTCACCGCCGAGGTGCTGGCCGACAACCGGGCCATGCTCTCGGTGTTCGCTCGGGCCGGCTGGCCGGTGACCCGAGCCTTCTCCAGTGGCATCGTCGACGTGGCCTTCGACATCGTCCCGACACCCGCCTACCTCGACACCGTCGATCGGCGCGAGCAGCAGGCCGAGAGCCGCTCGATCGCCCGCCTGCTGCGGCCCCGCTCCATCGCCGTCGTCGGCGCCTCGGACGAGCCCTCGTCGGTCGGCGAGGCGCTCATGCACAACCTGGCCCGAGGCGGCTTCCAGGGTCCGGTCTACCCGGTGAACCCGGCCCACGAGCGGGTCGGGGGCGTCCCCTGCTACCCCCGGCTCCTGGACGTGCCCGACGATGTTGCGCTGGCCATCGTCGCCGTCCCCCCGGACCGGATCGAGGCCGTCCTCGCCGACGCCATCGCCAAGCACGTGCGCGGCCTGGTGATGGTCACCGGCGACTTTCCGCCCGCGGAGCCAGGCGAGCCGGCCGTCGTCGAGCAGCTCGTGGCCCGGGCGCGTGGCAACGGGATGCGCATCATCGGTCCCGCCAGCATGGGCGTCCTCACCACCGCAGCCGACTCACCCGTGTGCGCCGTCCTGGCCCCGACGGAGGTGGCCCGGGGTGGGGTCTCGATCTCCCTGCAGTCCGGCCCGCTCGGCACCGGCATCCTGGAGCTGGCGGCGCGACTCGGAGTTGGGCTGTCCAGCTTCGTGTCGCTCGGGGACAAGGCCGACGTCAGCGGGAACGACCTGCTCCAGTACTGGGAGGACGACCCGACGACGCGGGTGGTGCTCGTGTACACCGAGAGCTTCGGCAACCCCCGCAAGTTCGCTCGCATCGCGCGGCGGGTGTCGCGGACCAAACCGATCGTTGCCGTGCGTGCGGGTGGGTCGTCGGATCCGATGACCGAGGCGCTCTATGAGCAGGCCGGAGTGATCAGGGTCCGCACCGTACGGGAGCTGCTCGACACCGCTCGGGTGCTCGACGGGCTGCCCGCGCCCCGCGGACCACCGCGTGATGGTGGTGGCCAATGCGGCCAGCCCCGCGATCCTCGCCCTCGACGCCGGCAGGGTCGAGGGCTTGGTGCCGGCCGTGCTGGCGGACGGCGCCGCGGCCGAGCTGCTCGGCGCGCTCCCGGCTGGGGCCGCACTCGAACCCGGTGTCGTCCAGCTCACCTGGCGGGCCGTCCCGGCCGACTTCGCGCACGCGATCCGCACCCTCCTGGCCGACGACAGCGTGGACGCGCTGGTGGTGATCTACGCGCCGCCCCTGCCTGATCTCTCGAACACGCCGATCGAGGTCCTGCGCGACCTCGAGCCCGGGCTGTCCAAACCACTCGTGGCGGTGCTGTTGGGCTTGGACGACGGGCCGCTCGCACCCGGCTCACGGATCCCCGTCTTCGCCTTTCCTGAGCCTGCCTTGGCTGTGCTCGGTCGCTTCGCCCGCCACGCCGACGCGCAGCACGCCTCCCACGAGGTCGAGGTCCCCCGGCCCGAGGACATCGACGACGAGGCGGCGACCGCGCTGATCGACCACGCGCTGGCCGTGTGGCCCGAGGGCACCGTGCTCCCGCTCGGCGCCACCCATGCGCTCCTGGAGGCGTACGGCATGCGGGTGGCGAGCGCACGGGTCGTCATGTCGCGAGATGGCGCATTGGCGGCGGCCGAGGAGGTGGGATACCCCGTGGTGCTGAAGGCCAGCGGCATCGTGCGCCGGGGACGGTCCGAGCGGGCGGGCATCGCGCTCGACCTCCACAATGCGACCGAGTTGGCGCGGGCCTGGCTGGCCATCGAGGAGGAGCTCGGGCCGGCGGTGTTGGCGGGGGCGATCGTGCAGCGGATGATCTCGCCCGGTGTCGAGTGCGCATCGTGGTCGAACCCCACCCGATGCTCGGCCCGGTCGTCACCTTCGGCCTCGGTGGCATCCTGGCCGACGCCATCGGCGATCACGTGTCCCGCCTCGCCCCGTGGGTCCGGGCGACGCATCGGCGATGATCAGCGCCTCGCGCGCCGCGTCGACGCGCTGGACCGACGCTGCTTCCAGGCCGGTCGTGCAGGACCTGCTCGAGCGAGTCGCGCTGGCTGGCCGATGAGCACCTCGAGCTGGAGCCGCTCATCATCAATCCGGCCCTGGCCTCTCCCGACGGCACGTGGGTGACTGAGGCCTTCGCCCGAGTCCGGCCGGCCGAGACACAGTCCGACACGCCGATCCGTCGGATGACCTGAGCGTCATCGTGGCTAACGTCAGCGCGCAGTGGAGCTGCCCGACGGAGATCCCATCCTCTTCCCGACCTGCCTGGTCGAGCAGCTGCGGCCGGCGCTGACCGATCGCTGTGTCGACGCGCTCGAGGGCGCGGGGGGTGGCGGCGACGGTGGCCAAGGGCGTGACCTGTTGTGGCCAACCGGCCTGGAACGCGGGGTTCGCCGCCGCGGCCCGGCGGGTGGCGCGGGGCGACGCTGCGCGCGGCTTCGGAGTACCCATGGTCCCGTCGTCGTGCCGTCGGGATCGTGCGCCACGATGATGCGCGAGCACTGGCCGACGTTGTTCGCCGGCGCTCGTCGACGCGGAAGCGGCCACCGACGGTCGCCGGGCTCGAGTGGTCGAGCTGCCGTCCTACCTTGACAGCTCTCCGTCGTCGGCTGCCCCGCCGGCCCGCACCTGTGGCCTGCGGTCACCGTGCACGACAGCTGCCATGGCCTGCGGGAGCTCGGGGTCAAGGCCCAGCCGCGGCGGCTGCTCGCCGCGCCGAGGCGTCGAGGTCACCGAGAGCGACGGGGCCGAGCGCTGCTGCGGGTTCGGCGGCACCTTCTGCGGTGAAGCTCCCGGCCGTGTCCGTGGCGATGGCCGACGACCGGCTCGACGAGTGGACGGCGTCGGGCGTCGCACACCGTCGTCGGCTGCGATCTGTCCTGCCTCGTGCACCTGGAGGGCCGGGCCCGACGGCGGTCGCTCCCGCTGCGCTTCCGCCACCTGGCCGAGGTCCTCCGGCAGCCTGCGATGCGAGCGTGACCCGTGACGCGACCATGACCGAGGTCACGTTCCTGTCCCGCGCCGAGCATGAGCTGCGCGACGACCGCCTGCGGGCCGCGGTGCGCAAGGCCACCAACCTGATGGCTGACCGTCGTCTGGACGCCCTGGCCACCCTCGTCGATCCCGACGGGCTTCGCGACGCGGCCCGGTCGCTGCGGGCCGGCGCTATGGCCGATCTTCCCGATCTCCTCGACGCCGTGGTCGAGCCGCCTCGAAGCACTGGGCGGGCACGTGCACTGGGCCCGGGACGGCGCGGAGGCCACGGCCATCGTCCGCGACCTGGTGCGAGTCGCACGGCCCCGAGGTCGTCGCCAAGGGCAAGTCGATGGCCAGTGAGGAGATCCACCTCAACGAGGTGCTCGAGGCCGACGGGCGGGAAGTGGTGGAGACCGACCTCGGCGAGTTCATCATCCAGCTGGCCGGGGAGACCCCGTCGCACATCATCGCCCCCGCCATCCACCACGACCGGTACACGGTGGCCGAGCTGTTCGCTGACGATGCCGGCCATCCCGTCGAGGCTGACATCGGCGCCGAGGCGGCGTACGCCCGGCTGCGGCTGCGGGCCAGCTTCCTGGCCGCCGGCGTCGGGCTCTCGGGCGTGAACTTCGCGGTCGCCGAGACCGGTTCGATCTGCCTGGTGGAGAACGAGGGCAACGGCCGGATGTGCACCTCGGTGCCGACGGTCCACATCGCCATCATGGGCATGGAGCGGATCGTGCGCGGACTGGGCCGAGCTCGACGTGATGCTCGGGCTGCTCGCCCGCTCGGGCACTGGACAGGCCCTGTGCGTCTACACGAACATCGTCACCGGGCCCCGCCGGGTCGACGACGTCGATGGCCCGGAGGAGCTCCATGTCGTCGTGCTCGACAACGGCCGCTCTGGCATCCTCGGCACCGAGTTCCAGGAGGCTCTGCACTGTGTCCGCTGCGGGGCGTGCCTGAACGTCTGCCCCGTCTACCGCCAGGTCGGTGGCCACGCCTACGGCTCGGTCTACGCCGGGCCGATCGGCGCCGTGCTCACGCCGCTGCTCCAGCCCGAGGAACCGCAGGCGCAGGAGCTGGCCGAGGCGTCGACGCTGTGTGGCGCCTGCTGGGAGGCGTGCCCGGTCCGCATACCGCTCCACGACCTCCTGCTCCAGCTCCGACGGCGCGACGCCGGCCCGCGGCCGCGGGGCTGGTGCGCCGGGCTCGGCTTCGCCTCGTGGTCGTGGCTCTGGTCCACCCGTCCCGGCTTCGTGCTCACGACCGGCCTCGGCGAGGGTCGGCCGCCGGCTGGCCCGGGGCCGCCGCCGGCTGCCGGGCTGGGTCGGCGCCTGGGCCGAGGGGCGCGAGCTCCCGTGACCGACAAGGGCGCTCTCCTCGGCACGCTCCGATCGGCACTGGCCAGCGGAACCCCCGCCCCCCACCGGCCCTTCGCCATCGTGGCGACGCCGCCCGAGGTGGCTCCCATCTGGCCTGATCCCTCGGCGTCGATGCCCGACCGCTGGACCACGGCGTTCGAGGCGCTCGGTGGCCACGTCCACCGGACGGCTGAGTCCGGCCTCGGCGCGGCGGTGGCCGAAGCGCTCGCCGGCCGGGGCCCGGTCCTCGTCGACCACCGCTTCGCCCGAAGAATCTTCGAAGATTCGTTCGGGCGAGGCCCCGTGGCTCGAATGGCCTGCGTGCGGGCTGGAGGTCGCGGCCGGCGCCCGGTGTGGGGTGCTCGACGCCACCGCGGGGGTGGCCGCGACCGGCAGCGTCGTGATCGACACCTCCCGCAGCGGAAGGCTGGTCAGCCTGTTGCCCCCGGTCGCCGTCTTCGTGGTCCGGGCGTCGACGGTCGTGCCGTTGGCCGGCGATGTCCTGCGTCGGCACGGCGAGCGCTGGCCTGAGCGGGCCGCCATCCAACGTGGTCGTCGTCACCGGACCCTCACGATCGGGGGACATCGAGATGATCCTGGCCGTCGGGGTGCACGGGCCGGGCGAGGTCCACGGCGTCCTGGTCGAGGACGCCTGACGCTGACGCCTGACGCTGACGCCTGACGCTGACGCCTGACGCCAACCGTCGCCGTCGGTGTGATCGCCCTGGCCTCTCACTCTGATCGTTCCGGTCACCGAATCTGGTGGTGGGAAGCAGATTCGGTGACCAGAACGACGGGGTGAGCGACCAGATGGCCGGTCGGCGATGTCCGGTCGGGGTGGGCGACCAGGTGGCCGGTCGGCGACGGCCGGTCGGTGGGGCCGGTCGGTGGGGCCGGCGGTGGTCGGCGGTGGTCGGTGGTCGGCGGTGGCCGGCGCGAGTCAGCGGGCGGCGGGCTCCCGGGGCAGGCCGAGGGTGCGCTCGCCGATGATGTTGCGCATGACGTTCGACGTGCCGCCCATGATCGTGTAACCGGGCGCGTAGGTCAGGCCCTGCACGAGTGGATCCCACAACGTCGCCTCGGGCCCGAGCACCTGGGCGACGAACGACGCCACCCGCACCTCGTGCTCGGTGCAGAAGCACTTGGTGGCCGCACTGAAGGCCGGCGGCCCCTGGCCCAGCACCTCCCGCGTGACGAGCAGCCGCCCGACGCGGTAGCCGGTCTCGAGCCGGGCCATCGCTTGGCGGACGAGCGGATCCGTGCGTGTCGGCCTTGGCCCGGGCCATCTCGTAGAGGGCGTAGTTCGACATCAGCCGATCGATGCCACCACGCTCGTGCTCGAGTTGGCGCATCGTCTGCTTGAACGCCCCACCCTCCTGCCCCGACCAGGTTGGTGACCGGGACCCGGACATCGGTGAAGAACACCTCGCAGAAGTGGTGGTTGGTGGTCATGTCCTCGATGGGGCGGACTTCGATGCCGGGTGTCGTCATCGGCACGATGACCTCGCTGATCCCCGCGTGGGGCGGCCCCTCGGTCGACGTACGGCAGATCAGGTAGCAGTAGTCCGCCACCGCGGCGAAGCTGGTCCAGATCTTCTGCCCGTTGATGACGAAGTCGTCGCCGTCGCGCACCGCGCTCGGTCCGCAGCGAGGCGAGGTCAGAGCCGGCCCCGGGCTCGCTCATCCCGATGCACCAGGTGCTCTCGCCGGCCAGGATGTCGGGTAGGAGCGCTCTGATCTGCTCGGGCGTCCCGTAGGTCATGAGGCTCGGGCCCATCTGGCGATCGGCGAACCAGGACGCCGCGATCGGCGCCCCAACCGAGATCATCTCCTCGGCGACGATCAGGCGCTCGATCGGTGGCCTGCCGCCACCCCCGTGCTCGACCGGCCACGTCATGCCGATCCAGCCGTGCGCGGCCAGCTGGCGTGAAAACTCCTTCGAGTACCCGTTGATCCAGGAGTCGTTGGCCCGGCCGTAGCGCTCGACGGCCTCCTGGGCCACCTTGCGGGCGCGGAGGCGGAGCTCGACCTGCTCCTCGGTCCAGGCGAAATCCATCGGGAGCGATGGTACGGCGCCGGTAGCGTCGTCACCGTGACGAACTGAGCGCCGATCCGTCCGTGAGAGCATCGTCGCTTCGGAGGTCTGTTCGTGCCCGCGTCACTGTCGCCCGTGACGTCACCGTCACCATCGGTCGGCTGACCATCGTGCTCGACCACATCGATCTCACCGTCGCGGCCGGGCACCGCTACGGTCTCGTCGGCCCCAACGGTGTCGGCAAGTCGACGCTGCTCAGGTCCTGGCGGGCCTCCTCCAACCCGACCGCGGCACGGTCGAGCGCCAGCCGAGGTCCGCCACCGTCGGCCTGCTCGACCAAGAGCCAGAGCGCCGGCCGGACGAAGCCGTGCGCGACGTACCTGCGCCGCCGGACCGGCATCGCCGCCGCGACCGAGGAGCTGGAGCCACCACCGCCGCGCTGGCCGCCAGCCAACGGCGTGGCCACGTCGGTGGCCGAGCGGTACGACACCGCGCCCTCCACACCTGGCTCGACCTCGGCGCCGCCGACCACGAGGTCCGGGTCGAGGAGACGATCGCCATGCTCGGCCTGCCGTCGACGCGGCTCGACCAGCCGATGGCGACGCTGTCGGGCGGCGAGGCGGCGAAGATCGCCCTCGCCTCGCTGCTCCTCGCCGGCCAGTACGACATCCTGTCCTCGACGAGCCCACCAACGACGTCGACCTCGACGGCCTCGAGCGGCTCGAGGGCTGGGTGGTCGGCCCAGGACCGGGCCATCGTCGTCGTGAGCCACGACCGCGCCTTCCTGGAGCGGACGGTGACCGACGTCGTCGAGCTGGACGACGCACTCCCGTCACGGCCTGCAACCTTTCGGGGCGAGGCTGGCTCGCCTACCTCGACGAGCAGGCGACGGCGCGCCGGCACGCCGAGGAGGCGTACGCCGACTACGGCGCCACGCGCGACGACGCTCCAGCGGCCGGGCGCAGAGGGAACGGCAGTGGTCGACAGCCGGGTTCCGCAAGGCCAAGCGCAAGCCCGACGACAACGACAAGAACGTCCGCTTCGCTCCGCATGGAGGCCAGCGAGAACCTGGCCGCGAAGGCCCGTCGCACCGAGCGGGCGATGGCCCGGCTGGAGGTCGTCGACAAGCCGTGGGAGCCGTGGGACCTGCAGTTCCGCATCGGCCAGACCGAGCGCAGCGGCGACCGTCGTCGCCGTGCTCGACGGCGCGGTCGTCGAGCGGGACGGCTTTCGGCCTCGGCCCGATCGATCTCGAGATCGGCTGGGCCGAACGGGTCGGGATCGTCGGCGCCGAACGGCAGCGGCAAGACGACCCTGCTCGACGCCCTGCTCGGCCGGCATCCCGCTCGACGCCGGGCCAGCAGCGGCTCGGGCCGCTCGGTCGTGATCGGCGAGGTCGAGCAGGCCCGCCGCCGCCTCGACCATCGGCGGCCATCTTCTCGACGCGGTGCTGGCCGCCACCGGCCATGACGCGTGCCGGAGGCCCGGAGCCTCCTGGCCAAGTTCGGGCTCGGCGCGGACGACGGTGGTGCGCGCCAGCCGGTCGCTGTCGCCCGGGGAGCGGACCCGGGCCATCCTGGCGTTGCTCATGGCCCAGGGCGTGAACTGCCTCGTGCTCGACGAGCCGACGAACCACCTGGACCTGCCGGCCATCGAGCAGCTCGAGCAGGCCGTCGCCGACTTCGACGGCACGCTGCTGCTCGTCAGCCACGACCGCCGGCTCCTCGAGTCAGTGGCGCTGACGCGGATCATCCGCTTGGACGCCGGCCAGGTGATCGTCGGCCCGCCGTCTGAGCGGTCGACCGAGCCGCTATTGTCGACAAGTCCGATACAAGTCGAGGGCGTGAAGGGCAGAGCATGGCGAAGATCAAGGTCGAGCACCCCGTCGTCGAGCTCGACGGTGACGAGATGACCCGCATCATCTGGCAGTTCATCAAGGAGCGGCTGATCCTGCCGTACCTCGACCTCGAGCTCCTCTACTACGACCTCGGCATCGAGCACCGTGATGCCACCGACGACCAGGTCACCATCGACGCCGCCAAGGCCATCAAGGAGCACGGCGTCGGCGTGAAGTGCGCCACCATCACCCCGGACGAGGCCCGGGTCGAGCCGAGTTCGGGCTCAAGAAGATGTGGAAGTCGCCGAACGGCACCATCCGCAACATCCTCGGCGGCGTCGTGTTCCGCGAGCCGATCATCTGCTCGGAACATCCCTCGCCTGGTGCCGGGCTGGACCAAGCCGATCGTCATCGGCCGTCACGCCCACGGCGACCAGTACCGGGCGTCGGACTTTCGGGTGCCCGGCGCCGGCACCCTGACCATCACGTGGGTCGCCCGACGACGGCGGCGAGCCGATCGAGATGGAGGTGGCCAAGTTCACCGGCGGCGGCGTGGCCATGGGCATGTACAACTTCGACGACTCGATCCGGGACTTCGCCCGGGCCAGCCTCAACTACGGACTGAAGCGGGGCTACCCGGTGTACCTCTCGACCAAGAACACCATCCTCAAGGCCTACGACGGCCGCTTCAAGGACCTCTTCCAGGAGGTCTTCGACGCCGAGTTCAAGACCACGTTCGACGAGCAGGGTCTCACCTACGAGCATCGCCTGATCGACGACATGGTGGCTCAGGCGCTCAAGTGGGAGGGCGGCTACCTGTGGGCGTTGCAAGAACTACGACGGCGACGTCCAGTCCGACATCGTGGCCCAGGGCTTCGGCTCGCTCGGCCTGATGACGAGCGTGCTGACGACGCCCGACGGCAAGCACCGTCGAGGCTGAGGCCGCCCACGGGACGGTCACCCGGCACTTCCGCCAGCACCAGCGGGGCGAGAAGACCTCGACCAACCCGGTGGCGTCGATCTTCGCCTGGACGGGCGGCCTGGCCCATCGGGGCGCGCTCGACGGGACGCCGGCGGTCACGGACTTCGCCAAGACGCTCGAGACGGTCTGCGTCGAGGCAATCGAGGCCGGCCAGATGACGAAGGACCTGGCCATGCTGATCTCCAAGGACCAGCCCTGGCTCACCACCGAGGAGTTCCTCGGGGCGCTCGACGAGCGTCTCCAGGCCAAGATGGGGTGACGTCACGCCCGTCGCACGCGGTGGTCCTGCCGCTGGCCACGGTACGGCGGACCCGAGCGAGGTCCTCACCCTCGAAGCAGGCTGCGCCGATCCGGATCCCGGGCTGACCCGACGAGGTCGTCGTCGCCGTCCGGGCCACTGCTCTGAACCGGGCCGACCTGCTGCAGCGGGCCGGGCTCTACCCGAACCCGGTCAAGGAGGAGCTGGAGATCCCCGGGCTGGAGCTGGCCGGGACGGTGGTGCAGGTCGGGCGGCGGGTCACCCTGTGGCGGGACGGCGACCAGGTCATGGGCTCGTGTCGGGCGGCGCCTACGCCGAGAAGGTCGCGGTGCACGAACGGCTGCTCATGGCCGCGCCGCCCGCCTCGGCCGCTGGCCGCGCGGCGCCGTGCCCGAGGTGTTCCTCACCGCTTGGGACGCCCTCGTGCTCCAAGGCGGGCTGACGATCGGTCGCTGGGGGCTGTGCCACGCCGGCGCATCCGGCGTCGGGACGGCAGCCATCCAGATCGCGAAGGCCATCGGGGCCCACATCGCCGTCACCTGCTCGGCCGGCAAGGTCGGGCGCTGCCGCGACCTGGGTGCCGACGCTCGCCTCGAGCGTTCACCGCACGACTGGCTGTCCGACGCCAGGGCCGGCGTGCCGGGCGGGTCCCGACACCATCCTCGATGTCGTCGGAGGCGAGGAGGTCGAACCGGAACCTCCAGGCCGTGGCGCCGAAGGGAAGTGTGGTCTCAGGTCGGGACTCATGGCCGGCGGGCCGGCGCAGGTCAACTTCGGGCTTCTTGATGCCGAAGCGGTGCCGCCTGATCGGCACCGTGCTGCGGGCCCGGCCCATCGAGGAGAAGATCGCGCTCACCCGCCGCTTCGCGGCCGAGCTGCTGCCGCTGTTCGAGACCGGCGGCCTCGCGCCGCGTGATCGACTCCCGCTACCCGCTGACGCAGATCGCCGACGCCCACCGGCGCATGGAGTCGCAATGCCAACGTCGGCAAGATCCTGATCGAGGTCAGCCCTGGGTGAGGGCGAGCGAGAACTCGAGCACCCCGTGGTCATCGGTGCTGGCCGGACCGAACGTCGGGTTCGGGATCCGGTAGTCGGCGAACACGATCGGGATCTGGCCCTCGACCTCGATGGCGGAGCCGGTCTTCCCTGGCCTCGACCTCGAACGTCACCGACTTCGTGGTGCCATGCAGGGTGAGGTCGCCGGTGGCCTTGGCGGTGATCGTCTTGCCGTCGGCCGGAACCGAGCCGAGGTCGATGGGCTGGGTCAGCTTGAACGTCGACGTCGGGTACTGCGCGGTGTCCATGATGCGCCCCTGGAACTGGTTGTCGCGCTGGCCTTGTCGCTCGCCACGGTGGTCAGGTCGACGGTGAAGTCACCGGCGCTGACGGTGCTGCCGTCGAGGGTGAGGGAGCCCGTGAGGTCGCTCGTGCGGCCCACTGCGGTCGTCGACTGGCCGAACAGCACCTCCTTGACCCGGTAGCCGGCGAGCGAGCCGGCGCCGACCGTCCAGGTGCCCGCGCTGGCTGGCGTCGACGACAGGCTCGGGTCGCTCGACGCGCTCGGGTCGCGTCGACGCGGCTGGCGCCCGCTGCGGTAGTGCCTGCCGCCGCCGCGGTCGTATCCGTCAGCGACAGCGGCGGGGCGGGATCACTGCTGAACACGTGGATGTAGGCCCACGTGCCACCGACGACGAGCACGACGAGGGCCACGATGGTTCCGCCGATCCACATCGCCGTCTTTCGACTCGCGGCTCATGCTCACCTCCGGGGGTACGGCCGAAGGGGCATGATGGTTCTCGGCCCTAGCAGTTCACGCAGCGCTTCCTGAGAGGACCTGAGAGCGCTACGAGCGCTGCTCGATGGGGCTACGAGCGCTGCTCGATGGGGCTACGAGCGCTGCTCGATGGGGATGTAGTCCCGCAACCCGACGCCGTCGTAGGCCTGCCGGGGCCGGGCGATCTTCTGCTCCTTGTCGCCGAGCAGCTCGACCCAGTGGGCCAGCCAGCCCGACGTCCGGGGGATGGCGAAGAGGACGGTGAACATGTCGACCGGGAAGTCCATGGCCTGGTAGATGAGGCCGGAGTAGAAGTCGACGTTGGCGTAGAGCTTGCGGGACTTGAAGTAGTCGTCGCTCAGCGCCACCTCTTCGAGCTTGAGGGCGATGTCGAGGAGCGGGTTCTTCCCGGTCACCTCGAAGACGTCGTAGGCCGTCTTCTTGATGATCGTGGCCCGAGGGTCGAAGTTCTTGTAGACCCGGTGGCCGAAGCCCATGAGCCGGCCCTTGCCGGCCTTCACGTACTCGATGAAGCCGGGCACGTTCTCCATCGAGCCGATCTCGCCGAGCATGCGGACCACCGCCTCGTTGGCCCCGCCGTGGAGCGGGCCGTAGAGGGCGCTGGCGCCGCCGCCGAGCAGGCGATGTACGGGTCGGCGTGGGCCGAGCCCACCACCCGCATGGCCGTCGTGCCGCAGTTCTGCTCGTGGTCGGCGTGGAGGATGAACAGGATGTCGAGGGCTCGGGCCAGGACGGGGGAGTCCTCGTAGTCGTCGCCGACCCGGAACATCATGTTGAGGAAGTTCTCCGTGTACGAGAGCGAGTTGTTCGGGTAGACGGTGGGCATCCCGACGCTGAAGCGGTGGCAGTAGGCCGCCAGCGTGGGGGATCTTGGCGATCAGCCGCAGCACCTGCTTCTCGCGGATGGTTGCATCGAAGATGTCCTTGGCCTCGGGGTAGTAGGTGGAGAGCGCGGCGAGCCCGGACACGAACATGCCCATCGGATGGGCGTCGTAGTGGAAGCCCTCCATGAACCGCTTGCGCACGTTGTCGTGCAGGAACGTGTGGTGGGTGACGTCGTACGTCCACGCCTTGAGCTGCTCCGCCGTCGGGAGCTCGCCGTTCAGCAGGAGGTAGGCCACCTCGAGGTAGGTCGAGTGCTCGGCCAGCTGCTCGATCGGGTAGCCGCGGTAGCGCAGGATGCCAGCCTCGCCGTCGAGATAGGTGACGGCCGATGCACACGCCGCGGTCGACAGGAACGCGGGGTCGTACATCCGGAGGTCCGGGTCCAGCTCCCGCAGGGCCGAGGACGGGAAGACCCCATCCTCGATGGGAACCGTGACCTGCTTGCCGGTCCGGTCGTCGGTGATGGTGATGGTGTCGGGCACCGTTGTGTCCCCTTCGTCCTTGTCCTGAGGGGGCTTCCTCCCCCGTCGAGGATGATAGAGCCCGCTCGGGCCAACACCTCCGGCCCGGGAGCCGCCCATGCGGCTAGAGCGGGGTGTTGTCGTGCTTGCGAGGCCGCAGCTCCTCCCGCTTGGAGGCCAACAGGGCCAGGGCGGCGCTGATCTCGCGGCGGGTGTCGGCGGGCTCGATCACGGCGTCGATGTAGCCCCGCTCGGCCGCCACGTACGGGTTGAGGAGTCGGGCGGCGTAGTCGGCCTCGAAGGTCGGCCCGGTCCTCCGGGGTGGCCCGCCGCTGCAGGATGGCGGCGGCCTGCCCGGCTCCCATCACCGCCAGCTCGGCACCAGGCCAGGCCAGGCAGATGTCGTTCCCCATCCGCTTGGAGTCCATGACGATGTACGCACCGCCGTAGCTCTTGCGCAGGATCACGCAGATCCGCGGCGACGGTGGCCCGCCCGTAGGCGAACACCAGCTGCGCGCCGTGGCGGATCATGCCCCGCCACTCCAGGTCCTTGCCGGGGTAGAAGCCGGGCGTGTCGACCAGGGTGACGATGGGCAGGTTGAACGCATCGCAGAAGGCGACGAACCGGGCGCCCTTCTGCGAGGCCGGGATGTCGAGCGTGCCGGCGATGGCGACGGGCTGGTTGGCGACCAGCCCGACCGGCTGACCATCGATCGTGGCGAAGGCGGTGACGAGGTTCGGCGCGAACCGGGCCCGGAGATCGAGCACGATCCCGTCGTCGACGATGGCGCCCATGACGTCGCGGATGTCATAGCTGCCGGTGGTGGTGGTCGGGAGCACGGCACCGGCCTCGGGCGTGCCTCGGTCCGGGGGATCGGCCGTGGCCCGCCGGGGTGGCTCTTCGTCGTTGTGGGCCGGGAGGTACGCCAGCAGGTCGCGGACGGCGGCCTCGGCCTCGGTCCGGTCGGCCACGACCAGCGTCGCCGCGCCGCTGTGTCGGGCGTGGACCACTGCCCCGCCGAGCTCCTCGTTGTCGATCACGACGCCGGTGAACTCGGCGACCATCGTGGGGCCGCTCACGAAGGCGTAGGACGCTCGCGTCATCACGACGAAGTCGGCCAGGCCGAGCAGGAGGGCGGGTCCGGAGACAGCCGGGCCGTCGACGACCATCGTGATCGGCACCACGCCCGAGCAGTCGGCGATGGCCCGGGCCGCCTGGCCCCAGCCGTGCAGCGCGGCCATTCCCTCCACGATGTCGGCCCCGCTCGAAGCGACGTACGCGACGAGGGGGATCCTCTGGCCCACGCGGTGCGAGCGGCTTCGGCGAGGGTGGCGGACGCGCTCGACGAGAGGGCACCCTGGTGCTCGGCGGCCTCGATGCGCGCCGACGACCACCGGTCGTCCGTCGATCTCTTCGACGACGGCTCGCACCGCCCCGGGCGCGCGAGCCCGCAGCGCGATGCCGGGCACGAGCGGCAGGCTACGACAACCGCCCGTCGCACTGGTTCGACGTCATGCAGGTCCGCCACCGGCCGGACGCCGCGTCTGGCGGGGGCCCCGGGTGGCGATGACCTGGTGGAGCACATCGGCCACGGCGCGCGCCGAAGCACTCGGCATGGCCCGCCGTCGCCGTGCCATGCCGACGTGACGGCGGGGCAGGTCCACGATCGGGATGCGGACGAAGTCCCCTTCAACCAGCCGGGGACCGCCGTCGTGGGGACGATGGTCGCGCCGCAGCCCTCGAAGCGCCAGCGAGGCCATCAGCCGCACGCCGTCGATCTCGGCCAGCGGCCGCAGGGTGACGCCGGCCCGGCGGGCCTCGGCGTCGAGGTCATGGCGCAGGGCGGTGCCCTTCGGCGGGAGCACCAGCGGGTACGTCGGCCAGATCCGACGATCGACAGCTTGGTCCGCTCGGCCAGCGGGCTCTCGCGTTGACCAGCAGCACCAGCTCCTCGTCGAAGAGCGGCGCGGTGTCGACCTCGGGGTCGATCACCGGCAGGTTCACCACGGCCAGGTCGAGCTGCCCGGCCGACCAGCTGGGGGACCAGCGAGGTGGTGCTGGCCTCCAGGATGACCACGCTGCACCCTGGGATGGGCGTCGTGCATCGCGCGGCAGCAGCTGCGGGGCGAGCCAGCGCGCGGTCGTGCCGATGACGCCCGAGGCGGGCCTCGCCCGCCACCTCCTCGCCCATCGACGTGACGTCGGCCGTGAGCGCTTCGAGCTCGCGCTGGATGCGCCGGGCCCGGGCCACGACGACCTCGCCCTCGGCGGTCAGCCGGCCCTGGGCCCGGTCGACCAGGCTGCACCCCGAGCTCCCGCTCGAGGTGGGCGATGTGGGCCGAGACGTTGGACTGGACGGTGTAGAGCGCCCGCGCCGCGGCCGAGAACGAGCGGTGGTCGGCCACGGCGACGAGCGCCGACAGCTGGCGAAGATCCACCGCCGGATGGTATCGCCAGAAGTGATGGGAGGTATCGTTGACTACCAGGTGGAAAGATGCCGCGTAGATCGTGCATACTTTCACTAACTCGAAGCGTGGGTTCCCCCAACCCCGCTCGACAGGAGCCTACATCGGGTTCCCCCAAGCCCGTGGGCTCCAGGTCGAGAGGCGCCGCTCCCCCAAGCGGCGCCTTTCCCGTTTTCCGTTACGGTCAGGCGGCTGATCCTCGGGCACGATCAGTCGCCGCATTCTTCGACCTCGACCGCACCTTGCTGTCCGGCGGGAGCGGCCAGGTCTTCTCGGAGGCCATGCGCACCGCCGGGCCTCATCTCGCGGACCATCCCGGGCGAGCGGACGCTGTTACGGCCTGTTCAGCCGGCTGGGGCGAGAACCTGCCCAGCATGGCCCTCGCCCGCCAGGCGGCCAGCCTTGGCCAGGGGGCGCTCGCAGGCCGCGGTCCAGGCTGCGGCGGAGCAGGCGGCGCGGCGTGCTGGTCGGGATGATCCAACCCTTCGCCGGCGCCGATCATCGAGCAGCCACCGCCAAGCGGGCCGTCGCCTGGTGATGGCCACCACGACCCCGATCGACCTCGTCCGGCCCCTTGCTGAGCGCCTCGGCTTCGACGACGTGGTGGCCACCCGCTACGGCGTGAACGCCGACGGCACCTACGACGGGACGCATCGTCGGGCCCGTTCGTCTGGTCCAACGGCAAGCTGACCGCGGTGCGGAAGTGGGCCGAGGCGCACGGCGTCGACCTGAGGAAGAGCTACGCCTACTCGGACAGCGTGTACGACACCCCGCTGCTGTCGGCGGTGGGCAAGCCGTTCGCGGTCAACCCCGATCCCCGCATGCTGCTGGTGGCGCTGGCCCGGCGCTGGCCCGTCATCCACCTCGACGTCCCGCCGGGGGTGCCGAAGCTGCCCATCGCTCGGCCTCGAGCCTCAGCAGATCGCGCTGGCGCTGCACCCGATCCGATCGCGTACCCGTTCGCCCGGTTCGACATCGCGGGCATCGAGCACATCCCCGGCCAAGGGCCCGGCGATCCTCGTCGCCAACCACCGCTCCTACTTCGACGCGCCTGGCGATGGCGCTCGTGGTCGCCCGCAGCGGACGCATCGGTGCGCTTCCTCGGCAAGAAGGAGGTGTTCGACGCGCCCGTCATCGGTCAGGTCGCCAAGGCGATGGGCGGGATCCGGGTCGAGCGGGCCAGCGGCTCGGACGAACCGCTGCAGCGGGCGGCCGAGGCGCTCGGAGCCGGCCAGATGGTCGCGCTGATGCCCCAAGGCACGATCCCGCGGGGCCAAGGCGTTCTTCGACCCCGAGCTCAAGCGGCCGCTGGGGCGCGGCACGGCTGGCGGCGATGACCAAGGCGCCCGTCATCCCGGTCGGGTTGTGGGGCACGGAGAAGGTGTGGCCCCGGTCAGCCCGGGTGCCCCACATCTGGAACGTCACCGATCCGCCGCGAGATACGCATCCGGGTCGGCGACGCCTGTCGAGCTGAAGTACCGCAGCCCTGACGCCGATACCAAGCGCATCATGAAGGCGATCGTCGACCTGCTCCCGCCCGAGGCCCGCGAGGCCCACGAGCCGACGGACGAGGAGATGCGGCGCACGCTGCCCGCCGGCTACAAGAGCGACCCCGACCAGGAGGCGGACCGCCGCCCCGGAACCGACTAGCTGAGCCGCCGGGGCAGCACGGCCGCCCGACCTAGCCCATGGCGACGTCACCGCTGACGCAACCTCCCCGCGACGAGCGACTGCCGCTCGGGTCCCGGCTCCGAATGGCAGGCTGGCCAGGTGGAGATCCGAATCGAGGGCTTCGACCTTCCCGGGCGTGAGTGCGGCGCGAGCGGCGACTTTCCCGGCTACCAGAACATCCATGTCGGGGTCCAACGACGCAATCGGAGAGATGCTGCTCGGCTTGACGGCTGGTGACGCGCCGGCGGCGGTGTGGAGCATCGACTGCGATGCCGAGGTGACATCGGCGGGTGTCGACTTCAAGGGAAGGCACATACAAGGGCGGCCGCGCGAGCGCTTCATCTACTTGTCGTGGGGCACCATCGACCAGGGGGGCACGTTCACGTTGTTTCGGCGGGCCAAGCTGTGGCTCGACGCGATCGACGCCGACGTCATCGACGCCGCGCTTCGATCGCGGCTGCTGGTGGCTCGACTCGGGCTCACCGACGCCAAAGGTCACCCGCGGTGCGCCGCGGTGCGGCCCCCGCTGGTCGCGTGGTCCGCGGGCTGAGACACCTGGCTCGAAGGTCGCTCGGCCTGGGGCTGCTCGGATGCCGGGGAGCGTTCGCTGACCCAGTCTGACCGTCAGTCCCCGACGGTTCCGTCCACGAGCTCGCGGATCAGATCCGCGTGGCCGTTGTGGCGGGCGTACTCCTCGATCATGTGCACCATGATCCAGCGCAGATCCACGGTCTCACCGCGCCGGATGCCCGTGACGTCGAGGGACGCCGCCTCCTCCTCTAGCTCGCGGGCGCGCTCGCACTCGGCCTGCCAGGTAGCCCGGTCGGCTTCCCAGTCGGCGTCGTCGACGAGCTCGAAGTCGCCGTCTGGATGCTCGTCGTCGTAGTAGATCGGGTCGGCGTCCTCGCCGTTGAGCACCCGCCGGAACCAGTTCCGCTCCACCTCGGCCATGTGGCGCACCAGGCCGTGCAGGCTGAGGAGCGACGTCGGGATGGGCCGGGCGCTGAGCCCGGCCCGGTCGAGGCCCTCGCACTTCCAGACCAAGGTGGCCCGGTGGAAGTCGAGCCAGGCCCGAAGCCCCTCTCGCTCGGTGGACACAAGGGGCGGGTCGATGCGTTCGATCGTCATGCGGACAGATTGCCCTGATGGGGTGGACTTGGACCACCGGTCGGTGACGACACACATCGTCCACGCCGGCGCGCAGTCAGCTTTCGCCGGCGGCGACGCGCTGCTTCACGATGTTCAGCGCCGAGCCGGCTCGGAACCAGTCGATCTGCTCGTCGCTGAAGGTCTGGTTGCCGACGAAGTCGATGACCGTGCCGTCGGGCTTCACGATCTGGCACCGCACCGGCACGTCCGGCGTGAGGTCGGCCAGGCCGAGCACGTTGATGCGGTCGTCCTCGCCGATCTGGTCGTAGGTGGCCGGATCGGCGAAGGTCAGCGGCACCAGGCCCTGCTTCTTCAGGTTCGTCTCGTGGATGCGGGCGAAGCTGCGGGCGAAGATCACCTTGGCGTTGCGGAAGCGCGGCTCCATCGCCGCGTGCTCGCGGCTCGAACCCTCGCCGTAGTTCTGGTCGCCGACCGCGCACCACGAGATGCCCTGCTCGTGGTAGCGCTTGGCGATCTCGGGGTAGGAGCGGGTCTCGCCGTCGGTCTGGTCCTTGCCCTCGCCGGTGGCGCCGGTGAAGGCGTTCACCGCGCCGAGGAACAGGTTGCCCGGAGATGTTCTCGAGGTGGCCGCGGTAACGTGAGCCACTTGCCGGCAGCGGAGATGTGGTCGGTGGTGCACTTGCCCTGCGCCTTCATGAGCACGGGCAGGCCGAGGTAGTCCTGGCCATCCCACGGCTCGAACGGGGCGAGGAGCTGCAAGCGATCCGAGCTGGGGTCCACCGCCACGTCGGTGCCGGAGCCGATCGTCGGGCGGGGTGATGAAGCCGCTCTCGCCGGGGTCGAAGCCCTTGTCGGGCAGGATCTCCCCGACGGGCGGCTCGAGGCGCACCGCCTCGCCGGCGTCGTTGGTGAGCGTGCCGGTCGCTGGGGTCGAAGTCGAGCGTGCCGGCCAGGGCCAGCGCGACGACGGTGTCGGGCGACGTCACGAACGACAGCGTGTTGGCGTTGCCGTCGTTGCGCTTCGGGAAGTTGCGGTTGTAGCTGTTGACGATGGTGTTGAGCTGCGACGGATCCAGGTCGGTGCGCTCCCACTGACCGATGCACGGCCCGCAGGCGTTGGCCAGCACCTCGCCGCCGATCGCCTCGAGGTCGGCGAGCAGGCCGTCGCGCTCGATGGTGGCCCGGACCTGCTCGGAGCCTGGGGTCACCAGCAGCTGCGTGCGCGCCTTGAGCCCCTTCGCCGCCGCCTGCCGGGCGATGGAGGCGGCGCGGGTGATGTCCTCGTACGACGAGTTCGTGCACGAGCCGATCAGGGCCGATGAGATGGCGAGCGGCCACCCGTTCTCCTGTCGCGGCTGCGGTGACGTCGGCGCCGACCCGGTGGGCCCGGTCGGGGGAGTGAGGGCCGTTGATGAGCGGCTTGAGCTGGTCGAGGTCGATCTCGATGAGCTGGTCGTACGTCGCACCGTCGTCGGGACGCAAGTCGTCGGCGACGTGGTCGGCCGCGTCGGCGATCGCCTCCCGGCCGGTGGCCTTGAGGTAGAGGGCCATGTTCTGGTCGTAGGGAAAGATCGAGCAGGTGGCCCCGATCTCGGCCCCCATGTTGCAGATGGTCGCCTTGCCAGTGGCCGAGATGCTGTCGGCGCCGGGCCCGAAGTACTCGACGATGGCACCGGTGCCGCCGGACACGGTCAGCACCCGCGCCACCTCGAGGATGACGTCCTTCGGTGACGACCATCCCGACAGCGAGCCAGTGAGGCGCACGCCGATGACCTTGGGCCAGCGGACGTTGAAGGGGAAGCCGGTCATCACGTCGACGGCGTCGGCCCCGCCCACGCCGATCGCCACCATGCCGAGGCCGCCGGCGTTCGGGCGTGTGGCTGTCGGTGCCGATCATCATCCCGCCCGGAAACGCGTAGTTCTCGAGCACGACCTGGTGGATGATCCCGCTGCCCGGCTTCCAGAACCCGATGCCGTACTTGGCGCTGACCGTGCGCAGGAACTCGTAGACCTCGGAGTTGATGTCGAGCGCGAACCGCAGGTCCAGGTCGGCCCCGGCCTTGGCCAAGATGAGGTGGTCGCAGTGCACGGTGGACGGCACCGCCACCTCGGACAGGCCCGCGGTCATGAACTGGAGGAGCGCCATCTGGGCCGTGGCGTCCTGCATGGCGACGCGGTCCGGTCCGAAGTCCGCGTAGCTGCGGCCCCGCTCCATCTCCTGGCCCTCGGCATCGACCAGGTGGTTGACGAGGACCTTCTCGGCCAGGGTGAGGGATCGCCCGAGGCGGCGGCGGCCGATGGCGATCCGGTCCGCCAGGCTGGTGTAGACCTGGTTGACGAGCTCGATCGGCGTGCCGGCGGTGACGGCCATGACTGGACCCCCTGGATCGGTCGGTCTGGGATGTCGGGTTCCCGAATGTCGCATCCCGGGCCGGACTATGTAGACAAGTATAAGACAAGTGGGACGGCGCGTCCAACCCACCAATCCTTGCCTCGGGGGCGGGGGTAGACAAGCATGAGACAAGTGCGCACGATCCGCTACCGGGAGATCGCCGAGGCGCTGCAGGCCCGGGTCGAGGCGGGGGAGTTCAGCGCCGGACGCCTGCTGCCGAGCGAGGCCGAGCTGTCGGCGCAGTACCACGCCAGCCGGGTGACGGTACGCCGGGCGCTCGAACAGCTGCGCGACGAGGGGCGGCTCGATGCTCGGCAGGGGCTGGGTTGGTTCGTGGCGTCGGATCGGGTCCGCCAGAGCCTCGGGCGGCTGGCCACCCTGGAAGAGCAGCTGGCGGCCTCCGGCATCAGGCCGGAGCGACGGGTGCTCGAGTTCGCGTTCGTCCGCGCTGACGAGCGGGTCCGCGCCCTGCTGGGCACCGATCAGGTGCTGCGCGTCCGCCGGGTGAACCTCGCCGACGGCGTGCCGTTCGCCATCGTCACCGTTTGGTGCCCGGCCGAGCTGGCGCAAGACCTGTCGCGGGCCGAGGTGGAGCGCTCGCCCTTCTACGAGCTGCTGCCGGTGCCTCTCGCGGGGGCGACGCAGACCATCGCGGCGGACGTGGTGGGACCCGACGATGCCGAGCTCCTCGGCGTCCCGGTCGGCTCACCGGTCCTGCGCTGCGAGCGGGTGACGCGTAGCGAAGCCGGCCCACCCGTGCTGGTCTCGCTCCACGTCTTCCCGGCCCACCGCACCGAGTTCGTCGTCGAGATGGCCGAAGCGGAGCCATCGATGGCGCCTACCGGCCTGCGCCTGGTGGAGTGAGGCCGCCCGCCCCCCCACCGGCGCCGGTCGAGTCAGTCGGGATCGACCTTGTCGATCACCTTGTCGGCCTGCTCGGCGGCATCACCGACGACGCCTTCCTGCTTCGCGGCCTCGTCGACCTTGTCATCCCCCTTGTTGACGAGATCCTTGGCCTTCTCGACCACCTCACTGGTGACGTCTTTGGTCTTGTCCCAGGCCTCCCCTGCGACGTCCTTCGTCTTCTCCGCCACATCGCCCGCCTTGTCGCCGGCCTTGCTGGCCAGCTCTTTGCTCTTGCCGAAGGCGCGGTTCCAGAGATCCTTCGCCTTCTCCAACAGGTTGCTCACTTTGCTGTCCCTCCTGATATGGGCGGATGGTCGAGTCTTGCACGTTCGGATTGCGAACCGACCATGCGCGGTGCTCTGCGAGACTCCGGACCGTGTCCGACCGTGTCACCACCACCATCATCGAAGGCGGCGTCGCCGACGTCCGCCTGAACCGGCCCGGACAAGCGCAATGCGCTCGACGGAGCCATGTTCACCGCCATCGCCGACGCCGGCGAGCGGCTGAAGACGCGAGCCGGGAGTCCGGGTGCGTCGTGCTCTCCGGGCGAGGGCGCGTCATTCTGCGCCGGGCTGGACTTCTCGATGTTCCAGCGGATAGCCGATGGCGGCGGCACGGGGGGCACGGAGGGCTCCGACGGCCGGGCCAACGGCGACCCGAGTGCGATGCAGGAGAGCGGGATGACCCATCTGGGCCAGCAGGTGGCATGGGTCTGGCAGGAGCTGGCGGTGCCGGTCATCGCGGCCGTGCACGGGCATGCCCTCGGTGGCGGCTTCCAGATCGCGCTCGGCGCCGACATCCGGATCGTCCACCCGGAAGCCCAGCTCTCGGTGCGGGAGGTCCACTGGGGCCTGACCCCTGACATGACGGGCACCTTGCTGCTGAGTCAGCTGGTCCGCCCGGATGTGGCCAAGGAGCTCACGCTTCACCGCCCGAATCTTCTCGGGGGCAGAGGCGGCCGAGCTCGGGCCTGGCCACCCGCCTCTCGACCAACCCCCGGGACGATGCCCTGGGTCTTGCGGCGGAGATCGCCGGGCGGAGCCCGGAAGCCGTGCGTGGCACCAAGGCTCTGTTCAACCGCCTGCTGCACATCGAGGCGGCGTCGCAGCTGTCCGAGGAGCGGCGGGTCATCGGCGGTCTCATCGGGCGGCCGAACCAGGTCGAGGCCATCATGGCCAACCTCGAGCAGCGGCCCGCGGTCTACTCCGACCCGGCCTGAGCGCCGTCGGGCCCGCAACCTGAGCCGACCAGCTTCGAGGCAGTCAGCCGGAGGGACCGGAAACCGCAACGTGAGCCGCCTGCCTCTGGGCGGCCCGGCCGAGGCCGGCGAATGGACGTGTTCTGACCGCGGCGGCTGCCCTAGACTGCCGGCACTGTCGGGCCAGCGCCGTCCCGGCATCCACCCAGCCGAGCTGTGACGGCTCCCGACTTCGTGGATGAGGATGATGCGCTCAGATCTCCCCGGGCCCGTCCGGGCTCTACGACCCGCGGTTCGAGCACGATGCCTGCGGCGTCTCGTTCGTCGTCGACGTGAAGGGTCGCGCCGCGCGCCGCATCATCGATCTGGCGATGGGCGCGCTCTGCAACCTCGAGCACCGCGGGGCGACGGGCGCGGAGGCCGACACCGGCGACGGGGCCGGCATCCTCGTCCAGATCCCCGATCGCTTCCTGCGCGCCGTGGTGCCGTTCGAGCTGCCACCGGTTGGTGCGTATGGCGTGGGTCTGGCCTTCCTGCCCGTCGATGACGTGGACCGGGAGAAGGTCGGCGCGGCCATCGAGCTGCTGGTGGAGGACGAGGGCCTCACGGTGCTGGGTTGGCGCGACGTCCCGGTCGACCCGGGCGTCGCTGGGCGCGTCGGCGCAGCGGGTGATGCCGGCGTTCCGCGCAGCTCTTCGTCCGCGATCCCCGGGGAGCCCGTGGCATCGACCTCGACCGCAGGCTCTACCCATTGCGCAAGCGCGTAGAGCACGAGGTGGGTCTGCCGGGCGCGGGAGGCCCGGGCGCCTACTTCCCCTCCCTGTCGAGCCGTACCCTCATCTACAAGGGCATGCTCACCACGCCCCAGCTCGGCGCCTTCTTCCCCGACCTCGTCGATGAGCGGCTGGAGTCGGCGCTGGCCCTGGTGCACAGCCGCTTCTCCACCAACACGTTCCCGTCCTGGCCGCTCGCCCACCCCTATCGGTTCATCGCCCACAACGGCGAGATCAACACCGTCCAGGGGAATCGGAACTGGATGCGGGCCCGCGAAGCGCTCATCGAGACCGAGCTCATCCCGGGCGACCTGGCGCGGGCCTACCCGATCTGCACGCCGGGCGCGTCGGACTCGGCCAGCTTCGATGAGGTGCTCGAGCTGCTGCACCTCGGCGGCCGCAGCCTGCCCCATGCCGTGCTCATGATGATCCCGGAGGCGTGGGAGCACCACGAGCAGATGGACCCGGCCAAGCGGGCCTTCTACCGGTTCCATGCCTCGCTGATGGAGCCCTGGGACGGCCCCGCGTCCGTCGCCTTCACCGACGGCACGATGATCGGTGCCGTCCTGGACCGCAACGGGCTTGCGCCCGAGCCGGTTCTGGGTCACCGATGACGACCTGGTGATCATGGCTTCCGAGGTCGGTGTGGTCGACATCGAGCCCGGACGGGTCGTGCAGAAGGGGCGGTTGCAGCCGGGGCGGATGTTCCTGGTCGACACCGCGCAGGGGAGAATCGTCGGGGACCACGAGATCAAGGCCACGCTGGCCGCGGAGCAGCCCTACGACGAGTGGCTCCACGCCGGCATGCTCCACTTGGGCCGGCTGCCCGAGCGCGAGCACGTCGTGTACAGCCATGAGAGCGTGCGCCGGCGTCAGCAGGTGTTCGGCTACACCCACGAGGAGCTCAAGGTCATCGTGGCCCCCATGGCCCGCGCCGGCTACGAGCCGATCGGCTCGATGGGGACAGACACGCCGATCGCCGTCCTGTCCGAACGCCCCCGTCTCCTGTTCGACTACTTCCAGCAGCTCTTCGCCCAGGTGACCAACCCCCCGCTCGACGCCATCCGCGAGGAGCTGGTGACCGCGCTCGGCTCGTCCGTCGGTCCGGAAGGCAACCTGCTCCAGCCCGGAGCCGGCCAGCTGCCGCCAGGTCATCCTGCCGTTCCCGATCATCGACAACGACGAGCTGGCCAAGATCATCCACATCAACGACGACGGCGACCTGCCCGGGTTCAAGTCGGCGGTGGTGTCCGGCCTCTATCGCGTGGCCGGGGGCGGGCTGGCCCTGAAGCGGGCCCTGGACAGCGTGCGCACCCAGGTGAGCCAGGCCATCGAGGACGGGCGCGCGGATCATCGTGCTGTCTGATCGCAACGCCGACGAGATCTCTGCCCCGATCCCGTCGCTGCTGCTGACCAGCGCGCGTGCACCACCACCTGATCCGGGAGAAGACCCGGACGAAGGTGGGTCTGATCGTCGAGACCGGCGACGCCCGCGAGGTGCACCACATGGCCCTCCTGATCGGGTACGGGGCCGGCGCCATCAACCCCTATCTGGCCTTCGAGTCGATCGAGGACATGATCATCTTCGAGGACGGCAAGGGCGTCCATGGCCTCGGCGGGATGCACCCGGCCAATGCGGTGGCCAACTACATCAAGGCCTGCGGCAAGGGCGTGCTCAAGGTCATGTCGAAGATGGGTGTGTCCACGGTGGCCAGCTACACCGGAGCGCAGATCTTCGAGGCCATCGGCCTCGGGCAGGATCTGGTGGACGAGTACTTCACCGGCACCGTCTCCCGCCTCGGCGGGATCGGGTTGGACGAGCTGGCGTCCGAGGTGGCAGCCCGGCACGCCGCTGCGCATCCGAGCCGGCCCGAGGAGCGGGTGCACCGCACGCTCGAGCTCGGCGGTGAGTACCAGTGGCGCCGTGAGGGTGAGCACCACCTCTTCAACCCTGAGACCGTGTTCAAGCTGCAGCACGGCACGCGCGCCCGCCGCTACGACATCTTCAAGCAGTACACGAAGCTGGTCGATGACCAGTCGAAGCGGCTGGCCACGCTGCGTGGATTGTTCGAGCTCCGCGTCGGCGCCCGCCTACCAGTGCCGATCGAGGAGGTGGAGCCGATCGAGGACATCGTGAAGCGCTTCTCCACCGGGGCCATGAGCTACGGCTCGATCTCGGCCGAAGCCCACGAGACGCTGGCCATCGCCATGAACCGCATCGGCGGCAAGAGCAACACCGGGGAGGGCGGCGAGGACGCGGAGCGCTATGTCCCGCTGCCCGAACGGCGACTCGAGGCGGTCGGCCATCAAGCAGGTGGCGTCGGGCCGCTTCGGCGTGACGAGCGAGTACCTGCTCAGCGCCGACGACCTCCAGATCAAGATGGCGCAGGGCGCGAAGCCCGGCGAGGGCGGCCAGCTGCCCGGCCACAAGGTCTACCCGTGGATCGCCAAGACCCGGCACTCCACGCCGGGCGTGGGCCTGATCTCGCCGCCGCCCCACCACGACATCTACTCCATCGAGGATCTGAAGCAGCTCATCCACGACCTCAAGTACGTCCAACCCGCGGGCCCGGGTCCACGTGAAGCTGGTGGCCGAGGTGGGCGTGGGTACGGTCGCCGCCGGCGTGAGCAAGGCCAAGGCCGATGTGGTGCTGATCTCGGGCCACGACGGCGGCACCGGGGCGTCCCCCCTGACGTCGCTCAAGCATGCCGGCGCACCGTGGGAGCTCGGCCTGGCCGAGACGCAGCAGACGCTGCTGTTGAACGGTCTACGGGACCGGATCGTGGTGCAGACCGACGGCCAGCTGAAGACCGGGCGCGACGTGGTCGTCGCCGCCTTGCTCGGCGCCGAGGAGTTCGGCTTCGCCACCGCGCCGCTGGTGGTCAGCGGCTGCGTGATGATGCGGGTCTGCCACCTGGACACCTGCCCGGTCGGCGTCGCCACCCAGAACCCGGAGCTGCGCCAGCGCTTCAGCGGCAAGCCCGAGTTCGTGGTGACGTTCTTCGAGTACATCGCCGAGGAGGTGCGCGAGCTCCTGGCCCAGCTCGGGTTCCGCCGCCTCGCCGACGCCATCGGCCACGTCGACCTGCTCGACGCCCGGGCCGCCATCGACCACTGGAAGGCACACGGCCTCGACCTCTCGCCCATCCTCGCCGCGCCAGAGAACCCGTACCGGCAGACGCTCCACCAGTCCGTGGCTCAGGACCATGGCCTCGACGAAGCCCTCGACCGGGTGCTGATCGAGCGGGCTCAGGGCGCGCCATCGACACCGGCGATCCGGTCGAGATCGAGCTCCCGGTCCACAACATCGACCGGACCGTCGGCACGCTGCTTGGCGCCGAGGTCACCGGGAGGTGGGGAGGGGCTGGGCTGCCCGACGACACCATCCGCATCCATCTGCGGGGCTCCGCCGGCCAGAGCTTCGGGGCCTTCGTGCCCCGTGGCGTGACCCTGTGCCTCGAGGGCGACGCCAACGACTACCTCGGCAAGGGCCTGTCCGGGGGCCGGATCATCGCCCATCCCGATCGCGAGGCCCGCTTCGCGGCGGAGGAGAACGTGATCGCCGGCAACGTCATCGGCTACGGCGCGACCGGAGGCGAGCTGTTCATCCGGGGCGTGGTGGGCGAGCGCTTCTGCGTCCGCAACTCGGGCGCCACCGCAGTGGTCGAAGGCGTGGGTGACCACGGGTGCGAGTACATGACCGGCGGGCAGGTGGTGGTGCTCGGGCCCACGGGCCGGAACTTCGGCGCCGGCATGTCCGGCGGCGTGGCCTATGTCCACGATCCGAGCCGCACCTTCGCCGACCGCCTCAACGGCGAGATGGTGGACCTCGAACCGCTGTCCGACGACGAGATCGGGACCGTGCGCGCTCTGGTCGAGCGGCACGCGGCGCTGACCGGATCGACGGTGGCCGCTCGGCTGCTGGCCGACTGGATCCGGACCGCGGGCGAGCTGCGCAAGGTCATGCCGAAGGACTACCGGCGGGTGGTGGCCGTGATGGAGGAGGCGAAGCGGGAGGGGCTGTCCGAGGACCAGACGCTGGCGCGAGTGATGGAGGCGGCTCATGGGTGAGGCCACCGGGTTCCTCAAGTGGGCCCGAGAGACACCGACTCGCCGTCCGGTGCCAGTGCGGCTCACGGACTGGCACGAGGTCTATGCGCCCTTCGGCGAGGATCGCGTCCGCACCCAGGCCGGACGTTGCATGGACTGCGGCATCCCGTTCTGCAACAACGGCTGCCCGCTCGGCAACCTGATCCCGGACTGGAACGACCTCGTCTATCGCGACCTCTGGCGCGACGCCATCGAGCGCCTCCACGCCACCAACAACTTCCCCGAGTTCACCGGACGCCTGTGCCCGGCGCCGTGCGAGGCGGCGTGCGTGCTCGGCATCAACGCCGATCCCGTGACCATCAAGCAGGTCGAGGTCGAGATCGTGGATCGGGCGTGGGCGGAGGGCTGGATCCAGCCCCAGCCGCCGTCGGTGACCACGGGCAAGCGGGTGGCGGTGATCGGCTCGGGCCCGGCCGGGCTGGCCGCCGCGCAGCAGCTGACGCGAGCCGGGCACGACGTGGTCGTGCTCGAGCGGGCCGACCGCATCGGCGGGTTGCTGCGCTACGGCATCCCCGAGTTCAAGATGGAGAAGCGCCACCTCGACCGGCGGCTTGGCCCAGATGCGGGCCGAGGGCACAGAGTTCCGCACCGGCGCCGCGGTCGGGACCGATGTCGACGTCGACATCCTCCTCGCGTCGCACGACGCGGTGGTGCTGGCGTGCGGGGCGACGGCCTGGCGCGACCTCCCGGTCCCCGGGCGAGAGCTGGGCGGCATCCACCAGGCCATGGAGTACCTGCCACCGTCGAACCGGGTGCAGCAGGGCGACCTGGAGTCGTCGCCGATCCGCGCCTCCGGCAAGCACGTCATCATCATCGGCGGCGGCGACACCGGTGCTGACTGCCTCGGCACCGTTCACCGCCAGGGCGCGGCCAGCGTCACCCAGCTCGAGATCCTGCCCCGCCCGCCCGACGCCCGGGCGCCCTCGAATCCCTGGCCGCAATGGAGCCTGGTCTACCGAGTCTCCTCGGCGCACGAGGAGGGCGGTGAGCGGCTGTTCAGCGTGAACACCGAGTGCTTCCTGGACGATGCCGACGGTGAGGTCAGGGCACTGCGGCTCCACGAGGTCCAGATGGTCGACGGCCGCTTCGAGAAGCTCGAGGGCACCGAGTTCGAGCTGCCGGCCCAACTGGTGCTCTTGGCCCTCGGCTTCGTCGGCCCCGAACGGGGGGCATGGCTGGATCAGCTCGGCGTGGGCTTTGACGATCGCGGCAACGTCGCTCGCGACGAGAGCTTCATGACCAACGTGCCGGGCGTGTTCACTGCCGGTGACATGGGCCGCGGCCAGAGCCTTATCGTCTGGGCCATCGCCGAGGGCCGGGCGTGCGCAGCCGGAGTGGACCGCTGGCTGATGGGCGAGACCCGGCTGCCGACGCCAATCGGCCCGGACACCCGACCGCTGGTGTGACGGCCCGAGCTGCAACCCGGTCCCGGTCCTGGTCCGAGTCCCGCTCCTGGCCTGGTCCTGGTCCTGGTCCCGGCCCTGCTCTTGGTGCCGGTCCCGCGACCGCAACCCGGACCGGCGGTCGTCCTAGGCTTTGTCCGATGCAGCTGTTGTCGCGCCCGATGGTGGTCGCGCTGGGCCTCGGTCTGGCGCTCGTGCCCGCGGCGTGCAGCACGCTCAAAGGAAGCGGGGGGAGCTCGAGCAACGGCAGCCCGGCGGACTCCACCGTCTTTCGCACCATCACGGTCGAGGTCCAGACCAGCGCCACCCAGCCGCCCGATTCCGGAGGCACCGGCGGCGCGGCCGGCGTCACTCAGAACACGTTGGACCCGAGCATCTACGAGGTGCAGGCGGGCGACTCGTGGTACGGCATCGCCAGGAAGCTGAAGGTCGACGTCAACGCCCTGCTGCGCGGCCAACAACGCGTCGACCAAGACCGTGCTCCTCGCCGGTCAGCGACTGGCCAAGCCTGGTGCCGGCTCGACGGCGGGCGGCGTCGCGCCGCCACCTCCGGGCGGTGGCGCGGCCAGTGGCTCGTCGGGCGGGAGCTCGGGGCAGACCACCCCGACCTTGGCACCGGGGTCGGCCGCCGGGCAGCTACCAGATCAAGTCGCCGGCGACTCGTGGTACGGCATCGCCGCCAAGCTCAACGTGTCGGTCAACGCGCTGCTGCAGCCAACGGCGCCACCACCAAGACGGTGCTCCTCGTAGGCAAGTACCTCAAGGTGCCGTAGGGCTGACACCTCGGCCCGGCCGCGTTGGGCCCGTGGTAGCGCCTGCTCGATCGGTTCGATCGGTTCGATGACGAGCTCTCGACGGCCCGGGGGCGGCTCGACGGCCGCGCCGGGGCGGGCTTGTCCGCGGCTCGGTGGAGCCGTGGGTGCGAGCATGGTCAGGCCGCATCGGAGTGCTCGGTTCGTCGTCGTCGTTGGAGGTGGAGGCGGCCATCGCCGCGATCGGACAGGTGGTGGCTGGCGGAACATCGGTGGGTGAGGGAGTGGTGGTGCCAGCAGAGCAACGCGAGACGGTTGAGGTTGGTGGAGCCTCTGTCGCGGGCCCAATGGTCGAGGTGGTGGATCTCGCAGGCCCAGGGGGGTGCGGTGCAGCCTTCGTATCGGCAGTGCCGGTCGCGGTGGGTGACGGCTCGGGCTTGGGCGGGGGAGATGGTGCGGGTCCGCCGGCCGACGTCGAGTGGCATCGACTTCGGGTCGGTGATCAGCCGGGTGAGTCCGGCGTCGCAGGCAAGCCTGCGGGCCGTGTCACCGCGCACGTAGGCGCCGGAGTCGAGCCGGGCGGAGCCGCCAGACGTGGCGGCCAGGGTCTCGACGTCGACGGTGACGACGACGGTGGGGCGCCGACCCCGGTCGCCTGGGGTGTCGGCGTGGTCGAGGAAGTAGCGGCACACCGCGACGAGACCTCTGGCCTGGCGGCGGTTCCATCCGACGTGCGCCATCCCGAGCTGCTCGGCGGCGGTGTCGACGGCGAGGCGGACCCATTCGGCGCCTTCGACATCGAGCGTGGCTTGGATGCGACCGCCTCCGGGGACGGGGGTGACCTGGAACGTTTCGTCGACCTCGGCCGCCACCTTGGCGTGTTCGAGCTCCCAGCGGTCGATGCGCCGGGCGACGATCTCCACTGCCAGGGTCGTGGCCTCGTCGACCAGGGCCGCCTGCTCCTCCGCTGAGGCCTGCGCGGCCCGGGCCAGCTCGACTGCCTTCGCCTTGGTGAGCGTTCCTGCGGCCAGGCCGGCGTCGACCGCAGGCATGGTGGTGACCGCGGCGGCCAGGTCGACGTCGCGACGGGCGGAGCCGCGCCGGTCGCCCGCTTTCCAGGCCAGCCAGGTGGCAGTGTCGCGGGCGCCGTCGACCTTGAACGCTTGGCGGGCCTCCACCGCCGCGATCAGCCGCAGCCGGGCCGCCTCCAGACGGGGCCAGAGACCGACCACGTCGGCCGCTCGGCGGGCCAGCGAGGCGTCATCGAGCTCGGACAAGACGTCGGTTCCACACCAGGCCAACAGCTCATCGACCGTCAACCGGCCCAACGCGCCCGTGCCGGAACTGCTCGTTGCCGGGCCCTTCATCTCCGTCGTGATAGCCGCCGCTCCGCCGAGCATCACCTCACCTTATCGAACACCTGTTCGCCCGTCAAGGCAAGGACCTAGAAATCTGTCGAGCCTCGGAAGCCAGGGCCGGAGCGGCATCTCGCGTGGTCAGAGGTGGTCGGCGACCGCCGCTTCGACGGCGGTTTGAGGCGCCCTTGGCCGCGTCGAGGACCCGGCGGGCGTCCTACGGCCTGGCCGCCCGATCGCTCAGGGCCGCTGCTCGATGATCTCGAGACCGTTGCCGTCTTGGTCGCGGACGGCGAACATGGCTGGCGCTCCCTCCCAGCGCAACACCTCATCCGCGTCGACGCCGTGGGCCTCCAGGTCCGCCCGGCAGGCGTCGGCATCTGGCGTCGTGAACCGGATGCCGGTCTCGACGCCGGTGGGCACCCCCTCGCGCGAAGGAACGAGCGCGATCGTCGTGGTCGCCCCCGGCGGCGCCACCTCGATCCAGCGCGCGCCGTCGCCGAAGGGGACGTCCAGGCGCTTCTCGAACCCGAGCTTGCCGGCGTAGAAGTCGAGCGCTCGATCCTGATCAATGACGGGGATGCCCACCGTCCGCATCCCGGTGATGTGGGTTCTGCTCTGCTCAGTCATCTTCATCCTCCTGTTGACGCTTGCAATAGAGACGACTGAGCAACATGAGACACATCGGTCGCCTATTGATCGTGCGCTCGACCTGTGGAGCCACTCGGTCTGCGGTTGCTGGCTGGGCGTCCCGAGGGAGGGAGGTCGGCTAGGAGCGCCGGGCGTCGAGCCGGATCGTCCACGGGTCGACCGTGGCGACACGGAGATGCGTCTCGCTCCACGGATCGCTCCCGAGCGTGGCGCGTACGACATCCTCGGACTCGGCCTCCACGGCGAGCACCACGCGGTGCTCGTCGGCGAGCGGCCCGCCCAGAACGACGAAGCCCGAGTCCACGAGCCCATCCATGAAGGATGCGTGCGCGGCCCAGTCGGACTGCTCCTCCAACGGCCGCGACCGATCCCACTGAGGACCGGAGCGGTGGACCACGACGAGGAACATCGCCACACTCGCTGTTCTACCCGCCGCGGGGTGCGCGAACTCACTCGGCGCTACACGAAGGTGATGTGTACGCCGCAGACGTCGGTGGTCCAGCCAGCCCGGGCCCGGTCGACGGCGCGCAGGGCCACCCCGTCGAGCCCGTCGCCACGCGCGCCGGCGGGCACGAACTCGATCGCCGCGTCGTCGGCCTGCACGCTCCGCTCGCCGGACAGGGGAAGGTCGAGCACGGAGGCCCAGCGGACCGCACCTGATGTCGGGTTGGCCATGGCCACGGTAAAGCCCGCGATGGCGGCGACCGTGTCCGTGCGCACATGGGCCTCCCACGTCGGCCCGGCCCACCGCCACGACGTCCACGGCGTGGCGTCGTCGATCGACACGATCGCGCCACCGACGTCACGAGGATGGAGGTGGGTCGACCGGATGTCCGGGAGGTCGATCTGCCAGACGACTCGCACGTCGAGCGGACCCAGGCGGGCCCGCCGACGGTCGAGGTCGTCGCACTGGAAGATGGCCATGTAGCCGCCGGCCCCGCCTCGCCGCTCGAGCAGGCGGCCGGCTGTGGTGCCCTCTTCGATCGGGGCCACGATCTCGAGGAACTGGTCGCCGACGGCGAACAGCACGTTCTCGAGGCCGAACTCGGCCACGCCCGGATCGTGGTAGCAGGGTTCCACGCCGAGGGCGTCGCGCACCGACTCCAGGGCGGGCCCGAGGTCTGGGGCTACGAGGGCGATCTGGCGCAGACGCATCGCCATGACCGCAACCGTAGACCCGTACGAACGAGCCTCAGCCGCCCCGCGCCGCCGACGGCACTGGTCGAGCTTGGGCCAGCGGCGTCGAGCCCATCCGCACACCCCCCCGCCGCCGACGGCACTAGTCGAGCTTGGGCCAGCGGCGTCGAGCCGATCCGCCCCCGACGCCCCTAGTCCAGCTTCGGCCAGCGGCGCTTCTGCCGGTGGCGCAGACCAGCCTTGCCCCGGTTGCGCTGCTCGGAGAGGGCCCACGTTCGGCGCCAGCCTGTGTACTCGGGGCCGGTCAGCGCCGGGTTGGCACCCCGCGCGGCCCGGCGGCGAGCGGACCACCAGTCGGTGAGCGTCTCGTCCCCGAGCACGGTGACGGCCCGCTCGACCCGCTCGTTGAGGTGGCGTGTGCTCTCGTCCGCCTGGGGCCAGAGCGGCGCACCGTAGGTGACCGTCGTCCGGCCCGGCTTCGGGTCGCTTCATCCCCTTGCCGAGTATGGAGCCCGTCCCCTCGATGAACATGGGCACGATCGGGGCACCGGTGCGGATCGACAGGTAGGCCGCCCCTCCCTTGAACGGCTGGCCCCAACCGTCGGGGGAGCGGCCACCCTCCGGGAAGAGGACCAGGCTCCAACCGCCATCGATGAGCTCGCGTGCCAGGTCGGCCGACTGGCGTCCGGCCGTGCTGCGAGCCACGGGGAACGCGTTCAGCACTAGTGCGGACGCGGCGCTGGTCAAGTGGGTGGTGAAGAAGTAGTCCGCGGCGGCCCCGACGACGAGGTGGTGACGCCACGGCTCGGGGATGGACGTGATGGCGAGCGGGGTGTCGAGGTGGCTGTGGTGGTTCGGGGTGAAGATGACCGGCGGGCGCTTCGTCGTCGTCGCCGCCGTCGCGCAGGTCGGCCAGGCGGTCGACGCCGCGGATCTCGGCCGACGCCAGCAGTCGCACGGACAGGCGCAGGGGGCCGTCGGTGAGGACCCGACGCACCGCTCGGGCCGCCCGCCGCCGGGCCCAGGCCGTGTCGTAGTCGGCGCCGAGCGTCGGCTTCGTCGGCCGGCACGACGACGCCGCGTGGCACGGGCGGCTTGCGGTAGGGGAACGCGGTCGAGGCCCCGATCCGGCTGAGCTTGATCGTGGTCCGCCGGACGCCGCGCACGGCGCGGTCGGCGGCCCGACGAGCCCGGAGTGGGGCGGGGAGGCCAGCGGCCCGGGGAGCCATGCGCCGTGCGCCCCTAGTGCACGTCCGCCTGGAGCAGCGGCGGCGTGTGCAGGTGGGTGATAGTGGGGTGGCGGCCGACGACGTCGGTCGCCATCTCGAGGGCGTCGTCCATGGTGGAGGCGGGCGTGAACCCGAGCCTCCGCACGGCGCGTGGGTTGCCGCCGACGATGATGACCCGGCCGGCGTGGTGCAGGCCGTGGGCGCCCCAGTACCACATGTAGAACGGGTGGACGCCGTGGTAGGCGTAGCTCGTCCGGTAGAGGTGGCGGTACCACTCGTCCTCGGCGAACTGCTTCTCGTACTTCGCCTCGATCTCGACGCGGATCGGTGGTGTCGGCCAGCACCTGCTCGAAGAAGTCGATGTAGCTCGGGTGGTGTACGGGGTGGAAGTCCCAGTAGCGTCGGGTGGGTCATGATGACGACGCCGCCCTCGCGCACAAGCGGCTTCCCGCGGTAGAAGTTGAAGTAGTAGCCGAGGCCGGTGCACATCACGAGGATCGGGTTCATCACCGAGTCGACGTTGTACGGGCAGACGTAGGGGATGCCCATCGTGAGGATGTCGGTCTGACCCTTCGACGGGCACCGAGCTGCTGCTCGTACACCCGCTCCGTGGTCAGGCGGTGCACGGCCTCGACCTCGCCGGCGGCCACCCCGGTCATCTGGTGCGGCGACTCCATGGAATGGAAGATCTTCCGCCGCAGCCGGTTCGGGTGTGCGCTTGCAGCGCCTTCGTGGTGGCGATGTAGGTGGCCGCGGTCGCGGGCCGACCACTCCCACTCCCGCTTGGCCAGGAACGCCGAACGGATCCGGGAAGATGTCGGTGTTCAGCGTGGTCTCGATCTGGAAGACCTTCACGCCCGGCGTCGGTGAGCACCTTGCCCATGCGCCAGTTGGAGTGGTGCAGCTCGCTGTGGCGCTGGTCCATGAACGAGCGGGAGTGCTGCATGGTCTGCGACGTTGTGGTGGTGGCGGAGGCTGCGGTACGACGACCAAGCCGGTGGCGGTCGACTTCCAGCCGCCGTCCATCGGCACGAGGTTGATGTTGACGTAGACGAGCAGGTCGCTCTCGGCCGCCCGCTTGTTGATCTCCACCTCCTCGCCGAGCGGCGTGGCGCCGAGGTAGGCCAGGTTGTCTGGGTCCTCGGCGTCGTGGTTGTACAGCCGGCCGCTCCGTGGCGAACGCGTCGTAGACCCGGTCGCCGACGGCGTGGCGCAGCTCCGCCTCGGTCATGCGACGGTGGAGCGCGAGCGCGGCGATGAGGTGGACGTCGTCCACGCCGGCCTCGGCGGCCAGGTCGAGCACGGCCTCGATGACCCGCTGGCGCAGGTCCGGCCGGCGCATCTTCGGCAGCGGCAGGCTCACGTCGTCGAAGGCGATCGTCAGCTTCATGCCGGGGAACAGCAGGGCGGGGAGCGGATCGGCGTCGACGGGTTCGAGCAGGGCACGACGGATGGCGCCATCGACGTCCTTCACCGGGTCGAGCGGCTCGGGCGCGTAGACGACCCGGCTGCGGCCCGGCGGGTAACCGCTCCAGGCTGAAGCTCTCGCCCCGCCAGAACAGGAGCGGTGGGGTGGACCGGTCGACCTCGAGGACGAAGCCTGGTCTGGGCATCAGTGGTGCTCCGATCTCGTCATGGGCGGCGTCGCTCCTTCTCCTGCCGGAGGTCGAACGCGACCTTCACCGCGCCCCGCCGGCCGGCATTGGCGGCGTGGGCGATCGGCGTCCTTGAAGTCGTCGAGCGGCGTAGGTGGGGGTGACCAAGCGCCCGAGGTCGGCCGCCGCACCAGCTCGAACGCGAGTCGAACGTGCGCCGGCGCTCACCGTCGGGCAGCGTCTCGGCCCCGTAGGCGTAGGCGCCGACCAGCGCGGTCTCCCGGTGCCACAGCGTGGTGAGCTCCAGCTTGACCTGGCTCGGCATGCCCGACGACGACCACCGTGCCGCGCGGCCGCACGATGGCGAGGGACTGGGCGATCGAGTCCGAGTCGCCGACGCAGTCGAGCACCGACGTCGCAGCCGCCGGTCAGCTGGTCGCGGTAGGCCATCGACGCCGGTGAGCCGGCGCACCAGGCGCGGGCAGTCGCACCGGGCGCGCACACCTGGTCGGCGCCGAGGGCGCCGCGCCAGCTCCTGCTGGTGGGGGTAGCGGGCCGACGGTGACGATCAACCCAGCCGGTGTGAGGTGGCGGAGCGCGGCGATGGTGAGCAGGCCGAGCGTGCCGGCGCCGAGGACGACGACGGTGTCGCCCTCCCGGATCGGGTGGCGGAGCGCGGCGTGCACCGCGCAGGCGGTCGGCTCGACGATGACTGCGGCCTCGTCGCTGAAGTCGTCGGGCACGGCGTGGAGCTGGCTCGGGTGGGCGACCATGTGGCGTGCTCCAGCCGCCGCCGGTGTCGCAGCAGAAGCCCGGTCTGCAGGCCGGCCGCGAGGTCGCCCGAACGCCAGCCGCTCGCAGCTCGCCGAGGTCGCCGCGCGCCGCAGGCCGGGCAGGGCGGCTCGATGCCGCGGGCCACGCACCCGAGCACCGGCTCGAGCACGACCCGCTGGTCGTCGTCGGTGTCGGCCACCACCTCGTGGCCGGGCGTGAAGGGGAAGCTGACGATGGGCTCGAAGTAGCGGCTGGCCGTGCCGTCCACGGTCGACAGATCGCTCCCGCAGATGCCGGCCAGGCGGGGCCGCAGGTGGACCCAGTCGGGCCCGGGAAGGTCGGGCGGATCGACGTCGTCGAGGCGGAGCGGGCCGTAGGTGGCGCCGGCGCCGGGCGCCAGCGCGCCCGCCGAGCCGGGCGGCCGCGAAGCGGGGCAGGCTTCGCTCGATGCGAGCGCCTTCACGCTCGCCGCCTCGAGCGTGCCGCCCACGCGGCGGGCGGCTGGCCCGCCGCTCCCGCGTCGGACAGCAGCGGGCCCGATGGGCACGAGCGGCCGCGGGCCGCCGGGGGCCTTCGGCCACTGCTCGACCAGCCAGCCCCGCTTGCGGGCGATGGCGGCGAGGCGGGTCTCGGGGTTGACCGCCACCGGGAAGCCGACCGCCTCCAGCATCGGCAGGTCGGAGCGTGGAGTCGGCGTAGGCGACGCTCTCGCTCCAGCGTCCAGACCCTGGGCCGCGCAGTAGTCGGCCATGATCTGCGCCCGGGTCTCGCCGGTCGGCGGCACCGCCGTCAGCTCGCCCGTGTAGCGTGCCGTCCGGCGCGGGTGCTCATCTCGGCCGCGATGATCTCGTCGAACAGCGGGCGCCAGCGGGCGGACGACGAAGTCCAGGGCGCCGGTGATGAGCAGCGTGCGGTGGCCGAGGGCGCGGTGCTCGCGCACGCGGCGGATGGCGGCGGGGAAGCTCTTGGTCAGGATCGAGCTGGGACAGCAGCTCGACGGCGTCGTCGTCGAGCTGCGCCACCGGGGCGTCCTCGTACCGGCGGTAGAAGAAGCGCAGGAAGTCGCCGCGGTCCTTGCGGTCGAGCGCCAGCAGCCCGGGGCCTCGGCCAGCGTCCGCAGCGCGTAGCGGACGCGTTCGGACGCGGTCGAGGCGCCGGGTGGCCAGCCACGAGTAGCTCTCGACGACGTTGCTGGCGATGAGGGTGTTCTCGAGGTCGAACGCGGCGAGCGTGCCGATCGGGCGAGAGGACGGCCCGGCGCAGCCGGCTCGGTCGGTCGGTCCTGCGTCTTGCCCGGGCGTGGTCTTCACGCGGGCGTGCTCGATCACCGACGGCAGGTGGACCTCGGCGATGTAGCGCCGGCCAGTCGATGACCCGGGGATCGAAGTTGAAAGTCGCGCGGTCCGCCGGGGTCGAGCGTGTCGCGCCAGGGCCAGCAGGTGGTCGACCGCGTAGATCGCCTCGCACTCGGCGTACAGGCCGTACAGCTCGACGTACTCGAGCGCCCGCTCGACCTCGATCCGCTTCTCCTCGAGTCGGGCCGACCACTCGGCCTGCTGGCCCGCGAAGGGGCAGCGGCCTGGAGCACCTTCTCGGTGCGGCTGAGCACGGTCTTGGCCCGGTTGAGCTGGCCCTGGACCCGCCCCCGGCCCGGGAAGCTCCAGTCGGGCACCGACGATGGGCTGGCCCTCGGTGTCGTAGAGCGGGTGCTCGCGGAACCAGGCCGTCGTGTTGTCGACCATCACCCGGTACTTGAGCGGGTTGACCGAGCCCGACGCGACCTGCGTGATCGGTGCCGCTACCTCCGGGCCCGACGGCGGCGACGGCGATGATGGCGCCGACGACGAGGTCGACGGGGATGACGTCGACCGTCCCCTCGGGCACGCCCGGGAACTCCTTCAGCAGGCCGCGGGCGAACGAGACGATGACCGGCTCGGCCATGCGGAAGCCGCGGATCCAGCCCGGCCGCGGCTCGGCCAGCGCCGACTCGATGATCGACGGCCGCACGATCGACACCGGCACGGCGCCCTTCGACTCCGTCAGCGCCTGCTCGCCGAGCGCCTTCGTGTAGGCGTAGGCGTCGGGCCAGGCCACGCTGGCCGCCCGCGACCGACCGGCCTGGACGAGGCGGTCGGTCACCCACCGCTCCCGGCGCTGCTCGGTCTTCGCGGCCAGGGCCGGCGCGCCAGCTGGCGCCGAGCTCGTTGCGGGCCTCCGGCCGGAAGCGGGTCGAGCATCGCGGGCGTGCGGGTCTCGGCCTCGGCGTCCGAGCGGAGCCGACGGGCCGCCGCTACCTCCGCCTTCCAGCTCAACCCGATGGCGAACGGGCCTTCGGCCACCAGCTGCTCGGGCGCGCTGCCCCGCCGGTTTCCGGCGACGTAGCAGGTCGAGACGGAGACGAGGTGCGGCGTGACGCCGAGCTCGTTCAGGAGGTTGACGACCCGAGTCGGACCGAGCAGGTTGACCTCGACCGCGCTGTCGAGCGGAGAGTCGAAGGCGACTGTCGGCCGCGGAGTGGATGACGACGTCGCACGACGCCAGGGTGCCTCGGTCGGCGTCGTTCAGGCCGAGGCCGTCGGTGCCGACGTCGCCGGCGATGGTGCGCACCCGCCTCGCGGCCATCTCGTCGAAAGCGGCGCCTCCGCCGAGCTCGTCGCGCAAGCGGTCGAAGGCGTCGTTGCGGAGGATCTCGCGCTGCACCCGCTGGGCCGCGCTCGCCCGCCGGCCGGCCCGCACGAGGAGCACCAGCTCGCAGCTCGGGCACCTGCCGGAGGAGCCGCTCGACGAGTGCGGTGCCGACGAAGCCGGTGGCGCCCGTGATGGCGATGCGCCGGCCGGCCAGCGCCTCGCGGACGGCGACGCTCACGGGGCGGCCCCAGTGCTCACCGTCTCTGTCTACCATTTGGTAGAGAGTCATGGAAGCACGGACCCGTCCCACCCGCGCCCGCGTCCTGGACGCCGCGCTCGACCGCTTCGGCACCCGCGGCTTCGAGAGCACCTCGCTCGACGACATCGCGGCCGACGTCGGCGTGGCCAAGCAGACCGTCCTGTACTGGTTTCCGTCCAAGGACGCGCCTGCTGCGGGCCGTGCTCGAGCAAACCGCCGACGAGCTGGCCGTCGGCATCGAGGCCGCGGTGCGGGCCGCACCGTCCGAACCGCTCGCCCGTGTCGAGGCCGTGGTCAAGGCCGTGTTCCGGCCGGCCGTGCGTCGGCCGGGGCTGCTGGGGCTCGTTCGGGAGGTCAGCCGGCTCGACGCCGAGCTGTCCGACGGGCTGCTCGAGCGCATCGAGCCGCTCGTCGAGCAAGCCGTGACGTACCTCGAGCGGGAGATGGAAGCCAGCCGGCTACGGCGCTGCGATCCCCGGCTGCTGCTGTCGCTCGCCTACGCCACCGTGGCCGGCATCGCCACCGAGCCCCAGGCCCTGCGCGCCGTCGGCTGGCAGCCGTCGACGGCCGGGATCCGGCGGCTGCGGGCCGAGCTGCTCGCCTTCCTGCGTGCCGCGCTGGCGGCCTGACGCGACCAGCCCTAAGGGATGGGAGTGATCCGGTTGAGCGGCGGCACCGCGATGCCCGCTGGGGCCGCGGCGGCGAAGGCGGCGGCAAAGGCGTCGATGTCCTGGGCGCCGCCCAGGGAGCTGGTGCCTTCGTTGAACACCGTGAAGCCGTCACCGCCGGTAGCTAGGAAGTTGTTCATGGTGACCCGGAACGTGTCCGTGGGCCCCACGACGGCGCCCTTGATCGTGATCATGCCGATCTTCGCCTCGCAGGTGGCCGCGGCCGCGTCCTGCTCGTACGTGATCGTGCTCGAGATCTGCAGGATCCGTGCTGTCGTCGGGACGGCACAGCCGGGGAACTGCTGCTGGAGCAAGCGGCGGATCTGGTCACCGGTCATGGTCTTGGTGACCAGGCTGTTGCCGAACGGCTGCACCGTGAAGGCCTCGCCGTAGGTGACCTCGCCCGGGGCCTCGCCGCCGCTCGAGATGGCGTTGACGAGGAGGTCGCCTCGGATGCCACCCGGGTTCATGAACGCCACGACGGCGCCCCCGACGTCGGCAGGGGTCGTGGCCGCCAGCTGGGAGTCGGCGATCACGTCGCCGAGCGTGCTCTCACCCTGGGTGCTGCCGGTTCGGGTCAGGTCACCCTGGATCTTCCCGATCACCTTGTTGGCGAGCGGCGCCGAGGCGTCGACGTACTGCTTGACCACGCCCGCCACCTGCGGATCGGCCTTGGTCGGGTCGTCGATGCGGGTGACGCCCGGCCCCGGCGCGTTGAGGGCGTTCTGGACCAGGACGTTGTCGGCCGACATCAGCGCGATCTTGCCGGTCTTGTCGTCGATCGTGAGGTTGATGTCGGTGAGCACACGCCCGAACGACGACGCGCTGGTGATGAGGCGCGTCGCGCCATTGAAGCTGAGCGTGCAGCGGTACTCGTTGTGAGTGTGCGCCGAAACGACCACGCTGATGGCGGGATCGAGGCGCTGGACGATGTTGGCGATGTCGCTGCCGGCCAGGTTCCCGGCGCAGCCGTTGAGGGCCGGCGCCGTCTGGGCGCCACCCTGGTGGATCACGAGGACGATCGCGTTCACGCCCTGGTGCTTGAGCTTCTTGACCGCCGCGTTGGCGGCGTCGGCCTCGTCCCCGAAGGTGAGGCCGGCCACACCAGTCGGGGTGACGATCGTGGGCGTGGACTGGAGGACCTCGCCGATGAAGCCGATCTTGATCTTCTTGCTGCCGGACTTGATGGTCTTGACCCCGAACGCCGGGAACAGGGTCTTCCCGGTGGCGTCGACGACGACGTTGGCCGAGAGGTACTGGAAGTCCGCGCCCGGGAAGACGTTCGTCGTCTTCCCGTTGGCCTTCAGGTACGGCGCGCCGGTGCAGCCACCTGCCCGGCAACCGCCGTTCTGAATGCGCAACAGCTCGTCCTTGCCCTTGTCGAACTCGTGGTTCCCGACCGACGCGAAGTCGACATGCAGGAGGTTGGCGACGATCGTGGACGGCTCGCCGAAGAAGAGGCCGTCGGCGAGGGGGCTGGCGCCGATGTTGTCACCGGCGAAGACCGTGACCTCACGGTTGCCGTAGGCCTTCTGACGGTCCTTTACGACCTTGGCCAGGTAGGCCGCGCCCCCGGCGAAGCTGCCGTAGAGGTTGAGGCTGTCCGCTTCGAGGTTCCCGTGGAAGTCGTTGTAGGTGAGGACGTGGATGTCGGTGCTCTTCGCCGGCTTGGGCGCGAGCTGGATCGACACGCGGTCGGAGAGGTTGCGGGCGCCGCCGATGGTGACCGCGCCCGCTGTCCCTCCGCCGGTCGTGGCGAGCGGGGCCACGAGCACGGTGGCCAGGCTGGCCCCGAGGAGTGAGAAGCGGACGGGCCGGCGGCGCAGGAGCGGCGTGGGTCGGGCCATGGTCGGGAACCCCCTTGATCTCGACTGAGGTCGAGGATGCCACGTCGCTGGGTCCTTGCTGAGGGAAAACCGGTGACGCGATGGGAACCGTTCGGTGAATCCCCGCGCTCGGTGGTGAAACCGGCCGCGATCGGCCGTCGTCGAGATCGGAGGGTGGCTACGGTGTCCGCGTGGCGCGGGCACTCCCCATGGAGCGGACGCGGCCCGGGCTGGGCCTCCTGGCCGCGCTGGTGGTGGGGGCGGCGCTGCTCGGCCGGCTCGCCAGCGGCCTGCTCGACGAGGCCGCGGTCCAGAGCTGGGGCACGATCTTCGTCGCCATCAGCTTCCAGGCCATGCCGTTCCTCGTCCTCGGGGTGGTGATCAGCGGCGCCATCGCGGCCTTCGTGCCCGCCGACCTCTTGCCCCGGCTGCTGCCGAAGCGGGCGGCCAGTGCCGTGCCGGTGGCCGCGATCGCCGGCGTGGCCCTGCCCGGCTGCGAATGCGGGTCGGTGCCCATCGCCGGCCGGCTGGTGGCGCGAGGCGTGGCGCCTGCGGCCGCCCTGACCTTTCTCCTGTCCGCCCCCGCGACCAACCCCGTCGTGCTGGTCAGCACCTCCGTCGCCTTCCCGGGCCGACCCATGATGGTGGTGGCCCGGTTCGTCGCCAGCCTGCTCACGGCCACGATCGTCGGACTGGTGTGGGCATGGCGGGCGCCCGACCACCTCGTCGAGCGGGCCCGCCGCCGCCACGAGCACGAGGGCACGCCGTGGGAGGTCTTCGTCGCCACCGCGCACCACGACGTGCTGCACGCGGGAGGGTTCCTCGTGATCGGCGCCGCCACCGCGGCCACCCTGCAGACCGTCGTCCCTCGGTCTGTGCTGGACCGCGTGGCTGGGCACGGCGCCCTCGCGGTGCTGGCGCTCAGCCTGCTCGCGGTGGTGCTGGCCATCTGCTCCGAAGCCGACGCCTTCGTCGCCGCGGGGCTCACCGAGTTCAGCCTCACCGCCCGCCTGGCCTTCCTGGTCGTCGGGCCGATGGTGGACGTGAAGCTCATGGCCCTGCAGGCCGGCACGTTCGGCAAGCGGTTCGCGTCCCGGTTCGCCCCATTGACCTTTGTGGTGGCGGTGGGCACCGCTGTCGTCATCGGGACGTGGCTCCTGTGACCCAGGAGGCCGGCGGCACCATCACCCTGCTCGCCGGCGCGGTGGGGCTGCGGCTGGTGCTCACCGGCGGCTACAAGCGCTACGTCAAGGCGGGGATGGGACCGATCCTGCTCATTTCCGCCCTGGTGCTCCTCGCCCTTGGCATCGCAGTGATCGCGCGCGCCCTGCGGGCCGGCCCGAGGACCGCAGGGCGGCACGGGCCCGGTGACGAGCACGACTCCGACGACGAGCACGCGCCCGAGCGGGTCGGCTGGCTGGTGCTGGTGCCGGTGCTGGCCGTCCTGCTCGTGGCGCCGCCGGCGCTCGGCGCCTTCGCGGTGGACCGGACGACCCGAGTCGACATCCAGGGCGGGGCGCTGTACGAACCGCTCCCGCGAGGTGCCGCGCCTCGGTCCATGACCCTGCTCGAGTTCCTGCAGCGCGCCGACGACCGCGACGGAGCCAGCATGACCGGCGCCAGTGTCGTGCTCACCGGGTTCGTTGCCGGCGGCCGGCCGGGCGGCTTCCGGCTGGTGCGGTACTCGATCGCCTGCTGTGCCGCCGATGCCGCGGCGGCCATCGTCGGTGTCGACGGAGTGAGACCGCCCGGACGCGACCAATGGGTGCGCGTCACGGGCTCGTATGTTCCCCGCACCGCCGACCGACCGGTCCTGGCGGCCACCGGGGTCGAGCCGATCGCCCCGCCCGAGGATCCCTACGACTAGGCCGCGCCCACGGCCCGCCGCCGACCGGTCACTCCGTTCGCAGAGCCTCGGCGCGGCGGATGCCGGGCGCCCCCAGCTGGCCCACGCGGCGCGACCAGCAACCTGAGCAGGGCATCTCGAAACCGTCACCCGCTACGTTGGGCGGTTGGTGACGGCGACGACGGGTGCGGAGGCCACACCCCCCGCCGCCGGGCGTGCGTCGCCCTGGGCCCCCCTTCGCCATCGCGTCTTCCTCGCCCTCTTCATCGCCCAGATCGCCTCGAACATCGGGACGATGATGCAGAACGTGGGCGCGGCGTGGCTCATGGGGGACCTCAAGGCCTCGCCGACCCTCGTGGCGTTGGTGCAGACGGCGACGCTCCTCCCGGTCTTCCTCGTCGGCGTGCCGGCGGGCGCACTGGCCGACATCGTGGACCGCCGCCTCCTGCTGATCGTCACCCAGACCTGGATGCTGGTGGCCGCGTTCGGGCTAGCCGTGCTGTCCTTTGCCGACGCGGTCACCCCCGCCTCGCTCCTCTTGCTCACGTTCGCCCTCGGCCTCGGCGGCGCAGTGAACCTGCCGGCGTGGCAGGCCATCCAGCCGGAGCTGGTCCCGAAGTCCGAGTTTCCCGAGGCGGTCGCGCTCGGCAGCCTCACCTACAACCTCGGACGGGCCCTCGGCCCGGCCATCGGTGGGGCGGTGGTGGCTCTGGCCGGGCCCCCCTGGGTGTTCCTCTTGAACGCCAGTCTCCTTCCTGGCCGTGGTCGCGGTGCTGGTCCGCTGGCATCGCACCAGCCTGTCGTCGACCCTGCCGGCCGAGACCATGGCCGGGGCCATGCGGGCTGGGGCCCGTTTCGCAGTCAACTCCCCGTCGCTGCGCGAGGTCCTGGTGCGAGGGGCGGTGTTCGCCGTCCCCTCCGCCGCGGCCCTGTCGTTGCTCCCGGTCGTCGCCCGGGGCCCGCTCGGGCTCGGCTCGGGAGGCTATGGGCTGCTGCTCGCCTCCTTCGGTCTGGGGGCGGCGCTGGCTGCCGTGCTACGACCCCGCATCGACCTGCAGATCACGCCGGACCGGCTGGTCACCATCGGGACCCTTGTGATCGCGGCCATGCTGCTCGTGAGCGGGCTGGTGGCCAGCGTGGTGCTGGTGGGGTTGCTGGCCTTCGTCGGCGGCGCGGCGTGGACCCTGCTCTTCACGACCATGAGCATCGCGGCTCAGGCCGCCCTGCCGAGCTGGGTCCGGGCCCGCGGGATGGGGCTCTACAGCCTGGTCACTGTGGGCGGTCTGGCCCTCGGCAGCGCCCTGTGGGGTGGCGTGGCCGCCTGGAGCCTGGGCGGCGCCTACGTCATCGCGGCCTCGGTGCTGTTGGTCGGGACGGCCTTCACCCGGCGGTGGCGGATCAGCGCTCCCGGGCGGCTCGACCTGACTCCGTCGCCGAGCGACGAACCGATGATCACGCTCGTGCCCCGGCCGACCGACGGGCCCGTCCTGGTGACGGTGACCTATCGGGTGCCGGAGCCCGACATCGTGGCGTTCACGGCCGCCATGCGGCGGGTCGAGCGCCAGCGCCGCCGCACCGGCGCCCGGCGCTGGGGCCTCTACCGCGACCTGGCCACCCCCGATCTCGTGCTCGAGGTCTTCGTGGTGGAGTCGTGGGCTGAGCACCTGCGCCAGCACCAGCGCCGCACCGCCACCGACCTCGCCGTCCACGACCTGGTGGAGCAGTACATCAAGGGCGACGTCACCGTCGGCCACTACGTATCGGCCTACAGCCTGGCCGACCGCGAGCTGGTCTGACGCCCCAGCCGGCCGGCCCGGCCGCGCCGCCGGCACGTCCCGGCTGCTAGCGCTTGGTGTTGTGGCGGCGACGGCCGTGGCGCTCGAGGGCGAGGCGGACGAGCTCGTCGATGAGCTCGTCGTAGGGCAGGCCGCTCGCCTGCCACAGCTTCGGGTACATCGAGATGGGCGTGAAGCCGGGGATGGTGTTGGCCTCGTTGCAGAGGAAGCCGCGGCCACCGTCCTCGTAGAAGAAGTCGACCCGGGCCATGCCCTCGCAGCGCAGCGTCCGGAACACCTCGAGGGCAAGGTGGCGGACGGTGGCGGCCTCCTCGTCAGTCAGCGGCGCCGGCACGAGCAGGCGGGCGCCGTCCTCGACGTACTTGTCCTCGTAGTCGTAGAACTCGCGGCCGGGGACGATCTCGCCGGGGACAGATGCATGAGGCTCGGTGTTTCCGAGCACCGCCACCTCGATCTCCCTGCCCGTCACCGCCTCCTCGATGACAACCCACTCGTCGTAGTCGAGGGCGACGTGGATGGCCCGCTCGACCTCGGCGACGGTCTTGGCCTTGGTGATCCCGACGGAGGAGCCCAGGTTGGACGGCTTCACGAAGACCGGCAAGCCGAGCTGGTCGGCCACGACGCCCGGCGCCGAGGGGGACAGCTCCGTCTCGTGGAACGCCAGCCACCGGGCCTGGGGGATCCCTTGCTGCGCCAGCACCTGCTTGGCCATGGCCTTGTCCATGGCCAGCGCCGACCCGAGGACGCCGCTCCCCACGTACGGGGCATCGGCCAGCTCGAGCAGCCCCTGCACGGTGCCGTCCTCCCCGAGCGGGCCGTGCAGCAGGGGGAGCACCACGGTCGGGCCGTCGGCCCCGGCCCCGGCGGCGGCGAGGAGCGGAGCGGCCGAGGTCGGCGGACCCTCGACCGCCAGCTCGGGTGGCAGCGTGTCGGGTCCGACGGCGAGCGCTGCCATGGCCGCCCTCGGCCAGCTGCCACTGACCGTCACGGCTGATCCCGACTGCGGTCACGACGTAGCTTCGCCGGGTCGACCGCCCTCAGCACGTGGGCGGCCGTCACCCTACGAGACGTCGTGTTCGGCCGAACGGCCTCCGAACAGGACGATCAGGTTGATCCGGGGGTCGGCCACCCTTGGATCGTAGGGCCGGGTACGTCCCCGAACCGCCGCGACGGCGCCGGTAAGGTCGCTGGCATGCGGTTCACGGCCGGTGAGGTGGCGGCAGCCACCGGCGGGCGGCTGGTGGGGCCGGACGTCCGCCTCGACGGGGCTGCCTTCGACTCTCGCACGCTGCGCCCAGGGCAGCTCTTCGTGCCGATCGTGGCCCAGCGTGACGGTCACGACTTCATCGCCGAGGGGCTGGCGGCTGGTGCCCCCGCCTACCTGACCCGCCGGCCGCCGCCCGAGGCTGGTGTCGGTACCGCGATCGTGGTGACCGACACCGCAGCGGCGCTGATGGACCTCGGGCGCTGGGCCCGCGGTCGGCTCCCCGACCGGGTGGTCGGCGTCACCGGCTCGGTCGGCAAGACCAGCGTCAAGGATCTGACCGCAGCCGCGCTCGGTTGTCGCTTCCGCACGGCGGCGAACGTGCGCTCGTTCAACAACGAGCAGGGGCTCCCGATCACCTTGCTCGAAGCCGCCGGACGACACCGAGGCCGTCGTGCTCGAGATGGGCACCCGCGGCCCCGGCGAGATGCCGCGGCTGTGCACCGTCGGCCGCCCCACCGTCGGCGTCGTCACCGTGGTCGCCGCCGCGCACACCCGGCTGCTCGGCGGCCTCGACGCGGTGGCCGAAGCCAAGGTCGAGCTGGTCGAAGCGCTGCCGGCCGACTGGCATCGCGGTGCTGAACGCCGACGATCCCAGGGTGTTGGCGATGGCGGCGCGCACGGCCGCGCGCGTGATCACCTTCGGCGCCGCGCCCGACGCCGACGTCGAGCGTGCGAGACCTGGTCCTCGACGCCGAGGCGCGCGCCGCACTTCACCGTGGCCACGCCGTGGGGACAGGCCGGCGTCCGCGCTCGGCATGCCCGGGTGCCCACATGGCCACCAACGCCGCCGGCGCGCTCGCGGCCGCTCTGGCTTGCGAGGTGCCCCTGGAGGAGGCGGCGGCCGCGATCGGGGGCGCCCGTCTCTCGCCCTGGCGGATGGAGCTGCGCCGGACCGCGGCCGGGGCGCTGGTCCTCAACGACGCCTACAACGCCAACCCGGCGTCGCTTCGCGCCGCGCTGGACACGCTGGTCGCCCTGCCTGGCCGGCGCCGGTGGGCGGTGCTCGGACTGATGGCCGAGCTCGACGAGCCGGGCCGCGAGCACCTCGCCATCGCTCGGCGGGCACGCGAGCTCGGCGTCCAGGTGCTGCCCGTCGGGACGGACCTCTACGGCCCGCCCCCGGTGGACGACCCTGTGGCGGCGCTCGGCCCGCTCGGCGAGGGCGACGTGGTGCTGGTGAAGGGCTCGCGGGTCGCGGGGTTGGAGACGGTCGCCGCCCGGCTGCTGGCCGATCAGCCGAGGACACCCGAGCGGATCCGAGTCCGGTCGTGATCCTGGTCAGCCGCCGAGCGCGAGCAGCGGGTCCACGAATGCGTCGCCCAGGAACTCGGCCACCGGAGCGTTCGTGACGTGGCCGGCCACGGTGTTGATGCCGTGGACCAGGGCCGGGTCGGCTTGGCAGCCGCCGAGCGGTCCGTGGACGGCCACCTCGAGGATGTAAGGCAGGGTGGCGTTGGTGAGGGCGTAGGTCGACGTGTAGGGCACCGCGCCCGGCATGTTGCCGACGGCGTAGTGGATGACTCCGTGGCGCTCGTAGACCGGGTCGTTGTGGTTGGTCTCGTGGGTGGTCTCGATGCAGCCGCCCTGGTCGACCGCCACGTCCACGATGACCGCGCCGCGCTGCATCGTTCGGACCATGTCCTCGGTGACGACCACCGGAGCCCGGCCCCCGGCCACCAGCACGGCGCCGATCACCAGGTCCGCTTCGGCGACTGTGCGCTCGACCGCGCCCTGGTTGGAGGCGAGCGTCATGATCCGGCCCTTGTTGATCTGGTCGACCCAGCGGAGCCGGTCGATGTTCTTGTCGAGCAGGATGACCTCGGCTTCCATGCCGGCGGCGATCCAAGCCGCGTTCCAGCCCACGTTGCCGGCGCCGAGCACGACGACGCGGGCGGGGCGCACGCCCGGCGCGCCGCCCAAGAGCACGCCGCGCCCGCCGTTGTGTCGTTCGAGGAAGTGAGCGCCCATCTGGGGCGCCAACCGCCCGGCCACCTCGGACATCGGGGCGAGGAGCGGCAGCGTCCCGTCGGGCTTCTCGACCGTCTCATAGGCGATGCCGGTCGTGCCGGCGGCGATGAGCGCCTTGGCCACCTCCGGGTAGGCGGCCAGGTGGAGGTAGGTGAACAGCCTCAGGTCGGGCCGCAAGTAGCCCAGCTCCGATGCCTGCGGCTCCTTGACCTTGACCACCATCTCCTGCGCCCAGGCGTCGGCCGCGGTCGGCACCACCGTCGCCCCGGCCCGCCCGAAGGCGGCGTCCGGGATGGCGGAGTCCACGCCGGCGCCGGTCTCCACGAAGACGGCGACGCCGTGGCGCTCGAGCTCGCGCACACCGTCGGGCGTGAGCGCGACGCGATGCTCCGCGGTCTTGATCTCCTTCGGCACGCCGACGGTCAGGGCCATGTTCACCTCCGAGAACGGCGCCGGTTCAGTGTGCGCCCCAGCTGTAGGTCTGCTTGACGAGGCTCAAGTAGATGAACGTCTCGGTGGAGCGGATGCCCGGCACCGAGCGGATCCGGTTCGTCAGATCGAGCAGCGCGGCATCGTCCTCCACCACGACCTCGCACATGACGTCGAACGAGCCCGCCGTCACCACCAGGTACTCGATGTCGCTGAAGGCCTCGAGCTTGCTGACGACCGACGTGGTGCCACCTTCGGCCCGCACCCCGATCATCGCCATGCGGCGCAGCCCGAGGGAGAGCGGGTCGGTGACGGCCACGATCTGCATGTCGCCGTTGTCGAGCAGTCGTTGCACCCGCTGGCGGACCGCGGCCTCAGAGAGCCCCACCGCCGTCGCGAGACGGGTGTATGGCAACCGGCCGTCGTGCTGCAGCTGCTCGATGATCGCCCGATCGGTGTCGTCGAGGGTCTGGTGGCCGCGGCGCATCTAGGCCCCATCAGCCGCCGGCGCCGGTGAGCGTGGCGGCGATCTCGCTCGACGAGCCTCCCGAGCGATCGGGCAACTTCACGATCTCGACCGAGCCGCGCTCGCCACTCATCGCCGTCCCCCTTCCTCGACTCGTGCCGCTCCTGGCCGCCGGCTGACCCGGTGGCAGGCAGGCGAGGTCGTCGGCGCCCACCGGGCGCTGTCGTCCGCTTCGCTCCGTGACGCCGGGAGGTTAGTCCTGCGGCCACGAACTCTCGGGATCGTCGCCGCGGTACGACCAGGATTTCGTACCGGTCCGGCGCGAGGGCGACGGAATCGCTCGTCGGGGTCCGGCTGGGCCGCTCGGGCGGCCGGTCGGGCTGGTCGGAGCGCAGTCGGCCCTCTGGTCGAGGCGCTAGCGTGCCGACGCACGATGCCAACCAGCACCAGCCCCCGCGAACGCCGTCGCGAACGCCGTTCTGCCGGCCCATCCGTCACCCCCCGGATCGCCCTGTCGCCGGGCAGCGCCCCAGAGTGGATGGCGGCGGCCGTCGTCGCCGGCGGTGGACACGTGGTCGAGCCCAAGGAGGCGGTCGGGCTGATCTGGGCGTCCGCCCGGGATCCGGCCGGACTCGCCGCCCTGCTGCGCGAAGCCCCACAGCTCGAGTGGATCCAGCTGCCATTCGCCGGCGTCGAGCAGTTCGTCCAGCTGATCGACGACCACCGCCTCTGGACCTGCGGCAAGGGCGTGTACGCGGACCCCGTCGCCGAGCTGGCCCTCACCCTCGCCCTCGCCGGGCTGCGCGGGCTCGGCACCTATTCCCGCGCCGCCAGGTGGGAATCGCCCCAGGGTCGCAACCTCCGGGGTGGGCGCGTGACCATCCTCGGCGGAGGCGGGATCACCGAGTCCCTCCTTCGGCTGCTCCAACCTCTCGACTGCCACGTCACTGTGGTGCGCAACCACGTCCAGTCCATGGACGGCGCCGACATCGTCCTCGGAGCCGAGGAGTACACCGAGGCCCTGCCCGGCGCCGACGTCGTGGTCCTCGCGCTCGCACTCACGCCCGAGACCGAGGGGATCATCAGCGCCGCCGAGCTCTCCCTGATGGAGAAGCACGCTTGGCTCATCAACGTCGCGCGCGGGCGCCACGTGGTCACCGACGATCTGGTGGTGGCGTTGCGGGCTCGCGACATCGGCGGCGCGGGCCTGGACGTCACCGATCCGGAGCCGCTGCCGCCCGACCATGCCCTCTGGACGCTGTCCAGCTGCCTGATCACTCCGCACGTGGGCAACACGCCGGAGATGGCCGCGCCGCTCCTGGCGGCGCGCATCGCCGAGAACGTGCGTCGGTTCGCCCGTGGTGAGGAGCTGATTGGCCCGGTCGACGTCGAGCTCGGCTACTAGCGCCGTGGTCATCGGAGCGTGAGCAACGGGGTCCCGCTCGATGCGGCGGCGCTGGCCGGGCTGCTGGCCGAGGAGGATCGCCGCCGGGTGTTCGCGGCGCTGGTGCTCGGTGCCCGCGACCTCGACGCCGTGGCGGCCGCCACCGAGCTTGGGGTAGCGCAGGTGGGGCGGGCGCTCGCCCGGCTCGAGGCCGCAGGGCTGGTGGACCGATCGCCCGATGGCGCGCTGGCCCTGTTCGAGGGCGCCTTCGCGGCCGCGGGCGCGAGCGGCGGGGAGGAAGCGGGCCGCCAAATCGGCCGACGGCCCGCCCCAGAGTGAGGAGGAGCTGGTCCTCGCCCGCTTCATCCGCGACGGGCGGCTGGTGTCGATCCCGACCGCCCGGGGCAAGCGCCTCGTCGTGCTGACCCACCTGGCCCAGGAGTTCGAACCCGGTCGGCGGTACAGCGAGTCGATGGTCAACGTGGTGCTCGGCCGCTGGCACCCGGACACCGCCTCTCTGCGCCGGTACCTGGTCGACGAGGGGCTCCTCGATCGGGAGGCCGCTGGGGAGTACTGGCGCTCAGGCGGCCCTGTGATCGTCTGAGCCGTTGGTCGGACCACCGCTCGGACGCTCGGGGCTCCGTCGCGCCCGTGCCCTCTGAACCTGTCGGCGGGCGTGGTCAGCTGGTGGCCTCGAGGACGGATCCCGTTTGCCCGTTCTCGACCGGGCGGCTGCGGTGGACCTGACGTACGTTCTCGCCATCGCCAGCCTGTACGACCGCCTCGGGGTGGGAACCCGCGCCAGTCACGACGAGATCCGTGCCGCGTACCGTCGGATGGCTCGCCGCTACCACCCGGACAACGGGTCGGCGCCGTCCGCGAAGGAGATGGCCGCGGTGAACGAGGCATGGAAGGTCCTCGGCGACCCGGGTCGACGGGCGTCGTACGACGTATCGCTCGCCATGGTGGCCCGCTCCACCGCGCCTGCGGCGCCGACGGACTTCGACTCGCCGTCGGGGTCCGAGGGACCCGAGCCGGCCGAGCCGCCTCCCGGACCGGCCGCTCGGTGGGCGGTTCGCCTGCCGTGGATCTTGATCCTCTCTGTGTTGGCGCTCATCTTCGTCGTGACCGCCTACGCGGGTCACCTCCGCTCGTCGGGGCCGTCTCCGTCGTCGTTGCCGTCAGAGCGATCCACGGTCGACGGGGTCATCACGGTCAGCTCGTGCATCGTCTTGGATACCAACGCGAGGGCGGTGGAGGTCGCGTGCCGCGGTCCGCACCTGGGCGTGGTGCAGGCGGTGGTCGACGCCGCGCTGCCTTGTCCTCTGGGGACCGAGGGCTACTTCGACCCCTCAGGCGCGAAGCTGATCTGCGTCACCCGAAGCTGAGCTGCGCCGCGGATTCCGCCTTCTCGCGGGACCCGACGACAGATTGCGTCGCTCGATGCCTTGAGAACGTGTCCGGCCGGAGGCCGGCGAACGTCGGGCCGAGCTTCCGCCGGATGGCCGATGGTAGGGTGCGCGCCCGCTGAGGGCGATTAGCTCAGTTGGAAGAGCGCCACGTTCACACCGTGGAGGTCAGGCGATCGAGGCGCCTATCGCCCACTGTAGAAGGCCAGGTCAGAGCGCTGCCGGCAGAGCCCTACGGGGGACCGCTGAGGGTCTGGGAGCCTAACTGGGAGCCTAACTCTGGCGGGTTGGTGAGCGCGTCCATCGCGGTGACAGCGCCACGAACGACGGCGTCGACCCGATGCCGGTAGTGCCGCTCGAGCATCCGAAGATCAGTGTGACCGAGGACGTCGGCCACTTCGAACGGTTGGACGCCGGCAGCGATGAGGAGTGAGGCTGTCGTGTGCCGCATCTCGTACGGGGTGAATCGGGGAAGCCCGGCCCGGTCGCAGACGGCGTGAAAGGTCCGGCGAACGTTCGAGGGATGCAGCGGGGTGCCCACCTCGGTGAGGAAGACCACGCCCGCCCACGTGCTTGAATAAGCGGCTCCGACGAGGCGTTGATCGTCGGCCTGTTGGCGTCTCTGGCGCTGGAGGGCATTAACGACGGCGGCGGGCATGGCGAGTGTCCTGCTGCCCTTGGTCTTCGTCGGACCAATGAGGAGGGGCCGGCCGCCATCGCCTCGCTGGAGAGCCTTGGAGATGTGGATGTTGCACGCCTCGAAGTTGATGTCGGTCCATGCGAGGGCGTCGGCTTCGCCCGGCCGCAGCCCGCAGAGGAGAAGGAGGGTGAAGTAAGGCCCGAGTCGCTCTCGGTCGAGGGCAGCGAGCAAGGCGGTCACCTGGTTCGGCGTAAGCGTGCGACGTTCGAGCGGAGGTCGGGCGTGTCGTGGGAGTTCGGCGACACGTGCCGGGTTCCAAGCAATGAGCCGGCGGCGCTCGCACCAGGTGAGGATCTCACACAGCGTCTGGCGGTAGTCGGCGATCGTCCGTTTGGCCTTGCCTCCGGCTGCTTCGCGGGCCAACCAGTCCTCGATGTCTTCCGGTCGAAGCTGATCGAGCCGAATAGCGCCGAGCGCCGGAATGATGTCTCGCTCGACGCGGGGCACGATGCGTGACAGCGTCGATGGCGCCTTGCGAACCGAGGCCGCCTTGCAGAGCCAGTCGCGAGAAGCCTGGGAGACGGTGGGTGCCTGCCGGCCGAGGTCGAGCCCCCGATCCTCGGCGCGCCGAAGTTCCCGTAGCTTGCGGGCGACTTCGGCGCGGGTGCGGCCCGTGACCTTGCGGCGCCGTCGGCGCCCGTCTGCACCACGGCGGAGCTCGATCTGGCCCATCCAGCGTTGCCGTTCCTCGTCATGGAAGATTGTGCCCTCACCGCGAGGACGGCGTGTCGTCGCGTCGCCGCTCATGTGATCGAGTCCGCCTCGCTGTTCACGCACATGACTATGAAGATGTTACAGAGAAGGTGTGCTGGACCTCAGGCCTTCGACGAACCGTTCCAGCTCGGCGACCGGTAACCGCAGGCATCGGCCGATGTGGACCGGTCGTAGCTCTCCTCGATTGATCAGCTCGTACAGCTTCGTGCGCCCGACACCGAGGATGTCAGCTGCTTCCTGCGCAGTAACCAATAGCGGCGCGGCGTGGGCGATGTCAGTCACCGTCGGCTCCCGTCTGTGAGCTCTACGCCTCACCTCCGACTATTGGCGCCGCGTTCCCCTGTCGACGCGACAGCGGACCGCGGGGAAGAGCTGGTTGTCGTGCTGACCTTGTTGGCCGGTACAGGCTGTCGTCGTGACTCTCCCCTCGACCGCGCCGAAGGACGGTTGCGCGTCCGTCATCCAATCGTTTTGTTGGATGCAACGCGGGACCTCGACGCCTAGCGGTCGGCGTCAGGGCGCGTTGTCCCAGGTAGACGGTGATGTGGTCCTGGGATTCGAACCCAGAACCTGCGGATTGAGAGGGCCTTGACCGCAGTCCGCCCAGTTCGGCGAGCGGGCTGAGCATGCGCAGGTCCAGCGGCCCGTCTGCTGCCGTCCGCCCGGTCCGCCGAATTCTCCCGAGTTCATTGGAAGCTCTCGGGCAGACGACAATCGCCGCCTCATCGACGGAGGTGCTCTCCAGCGGCTTGACGGGCGGCATCATCACAAGTATCGGCGTCGTCAGAGCGAGCGGCGAGTGCGGAGATGGCCGTACGCGTCGATGTGCTCGGCGGCGGGCCGAGGTCCTCGTGGTCTGCGGCGGGGCGACGACTCTAACCGACGCTTTGGGCAGGAACCCGAAGGAGTGTGAATCCCGCACACGCGATCGGCCGATGGCTTCCGGCGCCAACGCAAACGAGCGGTCTACAGAGAGCGTGAACCTCGCATTCTCGGTACAGTCGCGCACCGTGGAGCTGGCCGAAGGAGCGGGAACGGTGAAGGCCCTAGACGTCCTCAAGAAGATGAAGGTCGGCAACGGCGTCGCGGAGTTCGATGACTCGCTTGAGCGGTACTTCGTCGAGACGGAGGTGTTTCGTTCCATCGTTGACAATCGTTACGACATCATCGCTGGGGACAAGGGGACTGGTAAGACAGCTCTTTTCAAGATCCTCCGCCAGCGGTACACCACGCTTACGGCGCTCGACGACGTCGAGATCGTGCCCGCGTTCAACCTGCAGGGGAGCCCCATATTTGCCCGACTGAACGAGGACGAGCCGTACAGCGAGGCACAGTACAGCACCCTCTGGAAGGGCTACTTCCTCGCGCTAGCTGGCAACTGGATCCTTCTTCTGTACGAGGATGACTGGACACCCGCCATGCAGGGGCTGAGCGACCTGCTCACCACGACTGGCTTGCGTAGCCTAGACGACACACCCTCGACCGTGTTCTCGACCATCGTCAATCTCTTTCGCCGACTTACTCATCCAACCTCAGCTCAAGCGACTGTGACGATCACCGAGCAGGGCCTCCCCATCATTATCCCAAAGCTTGAGTTCGGCGATTCACCCCCGGAGGAAGCACGCTTCATTCCACACCACGAAGCCCTCGGGCTGCTTGACCGCTGTCTGGCCGAGATACCTCTGACCTTGTGGTTGGTTATGGATCGGCTGGATGAAGCATTCGCTGGAACGCCCGCAGCTGAGGTTCCTGCGCTTCGAGCCCTGCTGCGCTGTTACCTCGACCTCCTCGAATTCCCGCATGTTCGTCTCAAGCTGTTCGTGCGCAACGACCTCTTTCGGCGGATCATCGAGGGTGGATTCGTGAACTTGACGCACATTAATGCTCGCAAGGTTGAGATCACGTGGGATGAGGAGTCGCTTACGCACGTGCTCGACCGACGGCTGAGCGAGAGTAAGGAGCTGATGGACGCGCTAGGGCTCGACTCAGAGGCGAGGGCCTTCCCGTTGATCTTTCCTGATCAGGTGGACCAGGGCGACCGCAAACCGAAGACGCTCACCTGGATGATGGCTCGTATTCGGGACGGCAACGGCGTTCGACCGCCCCGTAACCTGATCGACCTCGTTCAGAAGGCGCAGGACTCCGCCATCCGCAAGGAGGAGCGTGAGCCTTCGCAATTCACGCCGGGAGTCAGTCTCATCCCGCCGGAAGCGATGAAGCAGGGCCTCCGCTCACTCAGCAAACAGCGCGTCGAGGACACGCTCTTGGCGGAGGCGGGGAGCGAGGCGTCACTCGTCGAGCAGTTCCGAAACGGCAAGGCCGAACACAACCGTGATTCGATTGCGGCACAGCTCCACCTCGATGGTGCCGATCTTGACCAAGCGATTGCGTTCCTGAAGCAGATCGGCTTCCTGGAGTCAATCGGTGCGTCGCTGAAGATCCCGGCACTGTATCGAGACGGGTTGGGCATTACCCAAGGGAAGGCTTTCGTGGCCGGCAGGCAACCCGACCCCACCGAAGATGACGACGACGATTGACGGCCGAGCCCTAGGACGCTGCTGAATGTCATGAAGCGGGACCTCCCTGGTGACAGCCTCCGGGTTGTCGTCAGGGAAGCGATCCTCAAGGAGGCCCCGAATCATGTTGCACGTTGGGATGGGCTTGTCTAGGCATCGGTTGGATGTGCGGGTGTTAGACGACGATGGAGCAAGCGTGGCGGAACTGGCGGTGCCACCGACTGGTCCCGAGCTGCGAAAGCTGGCGGCCCGATTCGGTGCGGTGGGCGCCGTGCGGGCGGTGATCGAGTCGATGAACAGTGCCCGGTTCGTGCAAGACACGCTCGAGCTCGCCGGCTGGGACGTCCAGATCGCCGAATTTGCTCGAGGGTGCGGCGGGTGACCAGGACTCGTCTCCCTAGCCGCAGCACGGGCAGCTCGCCCGTGTGGGCGCACTCGCAGGCGGTCGAGCGGGAGATGCGGAGCAGTGCCGCTACCTCGTCGATGGTGTGGGTGAGTCGGCTGTCCTGCGCGCCGAGAGGATGGCTTGCCGTTGGGCGGCCTGGAGCACTCCGGGATGAATCCGAGGTTGCTCAGGGGACGTGTCCGCCTCGTCTGTCGGAGCCCCTCGACACGGGCTGGGTCCAGAGCGTCGGTCACGGCTCTTCCGTCTGGCGCGGCATGTCCGCGGACCCGACGTCGTTGACGAGTCGCCGGATGGCTTGGACCCGGGCGTAGGGGATGGGGGTGATCTTGACGACGTCGCCGGTGGCGGGGGCTTGGATCTCTTCGGTGTTGGAGATGGCGATGGCGACGTGGCCGAGGTCGTGGCGGAGGTCGCCGCCGTAGGTGAAGAGGAGATCGCCCGGTTGGACGTACCCGGGTTCGATGGGGACGTTCACGCCAAGTCGGGCCTGGTCGGTGGCGAGGTGGGGGAGCTGGATGTCGATGGTGGCGTAGGCGGCGAGGGTGAGCCCGGAGCAGTCGTAGGTGTCGGGTCCGGCGGTGGCGAAGAGGTAGGGCTTGCCGAGCTGAGCGCGGGCGAACGCGACGACGGTGGCAGTGTCGCCGGTGGCGCACGACCCGGGGACGTCCCCAGGATTGGTGCCGGCGAGCTTGTCTGGGTAGAGGTTGAGCCAGCGGGTCTGGTATTGGCGGATGGTGAGCCGGTTGCCGGCTTGGGGGGCGGGGACGATGTCCATGAGGGCGGGGTTGCGGGCGGCGGCGGGGTAGTACCAGTTGACGGGGACGTAGGCGATGTCGTGCCACTGGTCGAGGATGGCCTGGACGTAGGCCGCGGCGGCGGCGTCTTGGATGTGGGGTGGGGCGAGGTAGGCGCTGGGGTACAGCCCTGGGTAGCCGGCGGCGGCGGACCAGGTGCGCCAGGCCGAGTCGATGAACTGCGTAGGCGCCCGAGGCGGTGGCGGTGGTGATCCGGGCCGTGTAGTTGTTCCCTGATTCGAGCTGGCGGATGGTGGCCAGCGCAGCACCCACGATCACCGCCGACCCCGCACAGCCCGCCGGCCGGCGGTCCGCCGCCGGTCAGGGCGAGCACCGGTACGAAGAACAGCGCGGTGGCGCCCAGGCTGACGGTGCCGAAGGCGGCGGTGGCGGCGAGGGCGAGACGCTTCACCTCCGACTATTGGCGCCGTGTTCCCCGGTCGATGCGACAGCGACCGGGGGAGCTTGTTGTCGCGTCGAGGCTGGCGGGTGGCGCAGGTAGTGGTCGTGACTCTCTCTTCGACCGCGCCCCGAGGTGCTAGACATCTTTATGGACGCGGCTGGGGGGGTGTGGCGTCGATCCGGTGGGAGCGTTCGACTTTCCCGTTGAGCCGTGGAGTCCTGGGCTTGATGTAGATGTGGCCGATCCCGCGGTCGAGCAGGTGCCAGTGGGAAGGAGCCTTGGAACTCAGAACCGTTGTCGGTCTGGACGACCTCGACCGCGAAGGGGAGCTTGGCCAGCACGTAGTCGATGAACTGGATGGCGCTGTTCTGGGTGTTCCGTTCGTAGATGCGCAGCACCCGGATCCTGGTGCAGTCATCGATGGCGGTGAACTGGTAGAAGCGCTTGGTGCGGCGACCAGCTCCAACGCTGCAGTGGAGGGGCTCGATGAACTTGACGTCGACTTGGACCCGGTGGCCGGGGAGCTGCTTCTCGTAGCGCTTCCAGCGGCGGTCGTAACGCCGGTGGCGCTGCGAGCTGGGTAGGCGGTTCATGTCGAGCCGTTTGAGGATCCGCCACACCCCGGACCGGCTCACCGTCACCTCGTGGTAGCGGGCCAGGTACATCGAGATCTTCGCCGGCCCGAAGTGGTAGTGCTGGCGGAGGTACACGATCTTGCTCACGATCTCAGCGTCGGTCTGATGCGGGCAGATCCGTGGCCGGCTTGAGCGGTCCCGCAAGCCGTCCTCGCCGAACTCCTCGTACTGGCGGAGCCACTTGTAGAACGTCGGCCGGCTGATGCCGTAGTAGCGGCAGGTCGCCGCGACGTTCCCGCTGATCTCCTCAGCGTGACGCAACACCGAGAGCCGGTGCCTGATCCTGCGCTGCTGTTCCCGTTCGTCCATCCGAGTCTCCTCTCACAGGGAGACCCCGGCTGTAAACAACCTCCGTCAGTCCCACAGATCAACGTGTTGTGGGAGTCCAACGCCCAGCATGCTGGGCAGGAGGACACCACGATGAAGCGACACCGACACACACTCGAGCAGATCGTCCGCAAGCTCCGTGAGGGCGAGCGGCTGCTGAACGAGGGCCAGGACAACACCGACGTGGTCCGCCACCTGGAGATCGCCGAGAGCACCTGGAACCGTTGGCGAGCCCAGTACGGCGGGATGAAGGTCGATGAGGCCAAACGCCTGCGCCAGCTGGAAGTCGAGAACGCCAGGCTGAAGAAGCTGCTGGCCGAAGCCGAGCTGGACAAGTCGATGCTCAAGGAGCTGGCCGAGGGAAACTTCTGACCCCGGAGCGGAGGCGGCGAGCCGTGGTGGTCCTCGTCGATCGTTTCGGGGTCTCCCAACGGCGGGCCTGCCGGGTCGTCGGCCAGCACCGCTCCACCCAACGTCTCACCCCCGACGGGATCCGAGTCGCCGTCTTCTACACCAAACTCCACCGCCGACTCCTCGGCCCCCTCCTCGACGCCGACCAACCACCCGCACCCATCGATGTCCGCCGCGCCCTGGCCACCATCGACCACGCCATCAGCGACTACATCACCAACGCCCGACTCGGAGCCGCCGCCTGAAACCTGTCACAACGTCACGAGTTCCCGCCCCCAAGAAGATCTACTCCGCTCCCGAGACTCGCTTCGCTCGCTCGTGATCGGTGGCCCCTGCGGGGCAGTCGCGAGGCGTCTGGTGTGGTGCCTACGGTTCGCCGATGGACGACGCGCTCTCTGCCCGTTACGGCGATCTGCTCACCGGTAGCTACGACTGCGTGGATCGGGTCGTGCTCAACGCCTACTTCTCGATGGGTCACTCGCCAGGCGGGTTCCGGACGTGGTGGCGCCGGCTGCACGGCTCCGACGAGCATCTCGACAACACGCATCTGATGCGCATGGCCGGCCGGTTCGCCCGGCGTGTGCGGGGCTGGGCCAAGGCCAGCGGCGTCCCGGTCATCGACACCAAGGCCGGTGAGCGCAAGCACCTGATCGCCGAGGAGTACCTGGCTACACACTCGGTCGGTGTCGGCGTGTTCTTGGTGCTGGTGGCGCGGGCGCCGGCAGCGGTGTGGAAGGTGACGCAGTCCCGTTCGGGGGTGATCGTCAACTTGGAGAAGAAGTCCGAGTACGTCAACCACTACTCGTTCCACATCCGCGACCCGGTGTGGGGTCACGTCACGATCAAGATGTCAGGTCATCCGCCGTTCGGCGCCCAGATCATCCTCAACGGCCACGAGTACGTCGCCGCCGCCGCCGCAACGGCCGGGATCGACTTCGTCAAGGAGGGCAACTGCTTCACCGCGCTGACCCAGCCCGAACGCCTCGCCGAGATCGCAGACACCGTGTCCCAGCCCGGGGCAGCAGGGCTCTTGCGCCAGGTGTGCGACCGCTGGATCTACAGCGCCTGCGTGTACTTCGGGTTGGACTTCGACGAGCAGCGCGACAGCGGGTTCGGCTACAGCTACTCCGTCTATCAAGTCGAGTACAGCCGCAACCTGCTGTTCGCCAACGGAGCACGGATGCAGCACACCTTCGACGCCATCGTCGACCGGACACGTTCCCGTCTCGACGTACCCATGGTGCGCACCCTGTTCGGCGCCAAGGCCCGCCCTCACCGCGACCACGCCGGTGGCCCACCTCGACTGGAGGCCGTGATCGGGACACCTCGTTACGACCTGACCACCTTCAAGGTCCACTTTGGACGCTTGACCCTCAAGGCCTACACCAAAGGCGAGCACGTGCTTCGGGTCGAGGCGATCACCCACAACACCAAAGAGCTGCGATGCGGCCGCGTCCTGGACCACTTCGGTGACATCACCGCCCGGCTGGCCACCATGGCCGAGAACTTCTGCACCACCTTGGACTGCGTCGACGTCACGTTCGTCCCTGACGGTCTGCTCGACGAGCTGCCCCAGCCCTCGATGATCGGGGCGACCCGCGTCGGCGGCATCGACATGAACCGAGCCCGGATCCGCCACACTGTTGTCGGCCGTCCCTCGCGTTGGCCGCCACCCCCGCCGGGTTCACCGTCGCCGACCTCGCCCACAAGGTCCGCACCATCACCGGCCAGACCGATGACGGCTACACGATCCGCCAGGCCACCTACGACCTGCGCAAGCTGCGAGCCAAGCATCTCGTCGTCAAGCTCGGCCGCTCCCACCGCTACCACGTCCCACCCGACGCCGCTGAAGTGATGGCCGGCGTCGTCGCCCTGCGCGATCACGTCATCACCCCCATCCTCGCCGGCATCCGCAGCCCCCGGCCCAGGCCGCAAACCATCCCGCTGGACAAACCGTCGACCGCGACTACGAACAGATCCGCAGTCGACATGCACAAGCCTTCGACGACCTCGCCATCGAACGCGACGCGGCCTGACAACACATTGTCGATCGCCGGCGAAAGCGCCTAGGGTGGTGCTCCGAACGGAGGGCGCCGTCATGGAAGAACTCTTTCGCTACCAGCAGATCCGTCAGTCGCAGCGACTGTCAGGTGAGGAGAAGCAATCCCTTGGGCTGTCGCTGTACCCGGATGCCGGGCTGTCGCCGCTCGCGAAGAACCTGATCGACATCAATACCGGGGCGGGCGTCGACACGACGGCGGATCGTCGCATCGCCGAGCACCTGCACTCGACGAAGCTGATCGAGGATCTGTCGGACCTGCCGCCCCCGATCCGGGCCATCTATGACTGGCTGGAGTTCAAGTCTCGCCCGATCACGCTGGCCGACCTCTCCGGGTTCCTTGGTTCACTCCCCAGGCTCGACGACGTCGAGATCGCGGGGGCGTGGTCCCAATACGCCGACAACCTCCTCGTCGCCATCTACAAGGGCAAGGTCAGCATCAACGACTGCGTCGATTACCAGCTGCTGATCCGGATCTGCCATCTCTTCCATCTCGCCATCGAGTTCAAGAACGGGAAGGCGGTCATCAAGAACGGGACGACCCAGGAGCTCCTCGACGCGGTCCTCGTGAACCCGATCCTGCTGCCGGCGCAGATCCTCCGTTCACGCTGCTCCGCCAACTGTCACGAGAGGCGTGCCGTCGAGATCCCGCGGGCGCCCATCTTCGACGGCCGTCGCGACAAGTCGTGCTCGTGCACCTGCGACGACTCGTGTCAAGATCCGAGTGGCCACTGCATGTGCATCACGACATACGTCGCCGACCTCTTCGTGATCAAGGAGGAGCTCGCCCGCTACGAGGAAGGCGAGATCGCCGACATCGAGAACGTCCTCGCCGGCGAGAACAAGGTGCGCCGGCACCGCTACCTGATCCGGACCGAGGATACGACCGAGTCGGAGCAGGAGACCGTCACCTCTGAGGAGCGCGATCACCAGGTGTCGGAGAAGTTCTCCCTCCAGGACGAGGTGAAGAGCACGATCGATTCCAAGGTCGGGATCGATGCGGGCGTGACGGCGACCGTGAAGTACGGCGAGGTCGTCACGATCACGCCGCACGCCAACGTGACCGCGAATTACTCCAAGTCACAGGCGCAGTCGACGGCCCGGGCCTACTCGAAGGAGCTCGTCGACCGGTCGGTCAGCAAACTCCAGGACAAGGTCCGGCGGCTGCAGGTCAGCAAGGTCATCAGCGAGACAGAGGAGCAGAACAAGCACTCGATCGACAACACAGACGCCGGTGCCGGACATCGGGCGGGACTCTATTACTGGGTCAACCGCGTCTCGCACGCCCAGGTCTTCAACTACGGCAAGCACATGATGTTCGACACGGTCCTGCCGGAGCCGGCGGCGCTCTTCAAGAAGCTGTATCAGGAGAAGATCCTGATCGACAAGAATCGGAACGAGCCGGCGAGGCCCACGGAGACGCCGTCCTCCGTGAGTCGGAACACGTATGGCGGCCTGCTCACGAAATACGGCGATCTCGAGCACCGAGGAGCTCCAGCCGCCGGACCCAACACCGCGTCCAGGTCGCGTTCAGTGCAACGTCGCTCGCCCGGACGGCAACAAGGCGATGGGCTTCTCGTCGACCGAGTTCAAGACGCCGGAGATCCCGAAGGGCTACAAGGCCATCCGGATGGAGTTCGACGTCCGGGCGGACTCAGGCCACCCGTTGACGACGAGCGAACGCGACGAGATCGCCGTGTCGGTGCACGTCGGCGACACCGTCCTGATGACCCAGCACCTGAACGAGCATCAGGCTGCGAAGGCCGGCCGCCCCTCCCGCTCGATATCGCGACCTGGTCGGCGTCGGGACTCGGACGATGAACGGCGAAGAGGGTGTCATCACGGTCGCGCTGGCCGGCTTCAGCAGTCTCGCGTTCTCGATCAGTGGGACGGTCAGCATCGTTTGCGAGCTCAAGCCGAGACGTTCGAGAAATGGCAGACGAAGATCTTCAACCTGATCATGACCGACTACAACCGGAAGCTGGATGCGTACAACGCCTCGAACAACAAGAACGACCAGCTGATCCAGATCAAGGGCCGGAACCCGTTCCTGAACCGCGAGATCGAGCGGAACGAGATCAAGCGCCACGTCATTGCGATGCTGTTGTGCAACTACTTCAACGGCATCGGGTCGATGATGGAGAAGGTCGCGCCGTGCGGCTATCCGGAGATCGATTTCGGCAAGCTCGAGAAAGACGCGCCGATCATCCAGTTCTTCGAGCAGGTCTTCGAATGGAATTACGTCAACTACCTCTTCTACCACAGCATGTGGGCGCGGAAATGCAAGTGGCCCGAGCTGATCGACGACGACTCCGGCGACCCGCTGTTCGATAAATTCCTTATGTCTGGCGCCGCGCGTGTGCAGGTCCCCATCCGCAACGGGATGGAGGAGTACTTCGCCTGGTTCCTGAAGACCGGCCAGGTGTGGGGCGCCAGTAGGGTGCCGCCCGTCTCGGGTGACGACGAGTACGTCTCGATGATCCAGGAGCTCAAGGAATCGAAGCAGGGCGACTACTCCGATCGGCCGGGGCTGATCGAAGCCACGCAGAACAGCAATGTCCTGAAGCTCACGGATAGCGGCTTCTACTGGGACTTCGTGAACAACGCGCCGAACACCCTGGCTATCGCGAACGATGTCGACCGCGAGCTGCTCGTGGACTACGACGTCTACCGGATCGTCAAGGTCGAGCAGCCGAACGCGAACGACCCGATGAATGGACGATCACCGTCGATCGGCCTACCAGGACCCGAGCGCGACGAACCTGAAGCACGCGGTTGGTGCGGTGTTCGTGGGGGCGCCGTGGGAGATCGTGATCCCGACCAAGCTCGTGTACCTGCGTAACACCAATGACAAGCTACCCACGTACCCGCTGAGCTGAGCGGGGTCGACGCGGCCATGGCGGACGCCGACTACGGCGAGGTCCAGAACCCCGGTCCCGGATACGGCGACGCCCAGGACCCAGCCGTCGCCGTATGCCAACAAGAACGCGAAGACACCGGCCAAGCCGGCGGCCGCCCCGGCCAAAGGCAAGTCGCCCGGGCCCAACGGCGAGGTGACGATGCTGGCGTCGTACGGGTGGAATCCGCCCATCACGGAAGCGCAGGAGGTGACGTACCTTCTCGCGGGCGGAGGTCAGTGGCATCCGCAGACCGCCGACTACGAGGCGATCACCGGGATCAAGTCCCCACCCACGGCGCCCGGGAACTTCGCCAGAATCATCGAGCTCATCGGCGAGTACAAGCCCGGCTCCATCAAGCGGCTCAACTTCTGGACGCACGCGGACAGCGGCAGCATCGGCATCGCGGGCTATCTCACCCCGGGCTCGGTGTATTTCACGAGCTCGGTCGACGAGACCGAGATCACCAAGTTCGCCGCAGGCAACCTCCAGTTCGGACCGAACAACCTGTCCATCGATGACATCCGTGCACGATTCTCGAGCGACGCGATCTTCGTCCTCTACGGGTGCAACATCGGCCGTTATCCAAAGACGATGCTCACCGCCTTGAAGGACCTGTTCCAGGTTTCCATCGTTGGGTTCAAGACCGAGAACGTGTATTGCCCACCGCCGCAGACGATCGGATCGGCGACATTCGCTCGAAAGGGCGAGAAGATCGGCGTCAAGAAGACTGGGGCCGCCTTCGACTGCAAGACGGATTCAACGACCGACTGGCGCGGATTGATCAACGATCCGAACGCGGTGAAGGTCGCCAAGTAACGCGCCGCCCCCCGACGTTTGCCCACCCGGCCAAAACATCGAGCACTGCCGCCGGATCGGCACCGCGAACCGGCAGGAGGTCGACGAGCGCAGCCATGTCTTGCCTAGTGGTCCGTCGCGGAGTTGGTCTGGTGGGTGAGGGCGGCTCGTCCTCGCCTCACTTTGGGAGACTGTGCGGTTTCATGGGGCGGGGCCTTGGATGAGGAGGATGCCGCGGGCTTCGAAGTTGGCGGCGTTGACGAACCCGAACCCCATGCGTTTCAAGAGGCCGAGGAGGTTGTTGGTGCCCTCGAGCCGTCCGTTGGACCATCGTCCGCCGGCGCGGTGGAAGTTGAAGATCTCCGGCGCCGAACGGATCAGGTCGGAGGCCACCCGGTAGAACTCGGGCAGTGGGTCGGTCTCCCACATGCGGGCGAACCGGTCGAGGTGTTCCTCGGCGCCGGCCAGGTCCTCAGCGGCGTAGAGCCCGTAGAGCTCTTGCAGCATGGCCCAGGCCTTGGCCAGCTCCGCTCGCGCCGCGAAGATCGCTTCCAGACGGGCCCGCTCGGCGTCGTCGAGCCGGTCGGCCCGCTTCAAGGCCAGGAACCGGGCTCGGAACACTTCGGGGTCGAACACCGGGCGGATCCCGGGCGGTTCCCGGCGTTGCAGGTGGCGGCGGACCTCGATCAGACCGCGGGCGAACCAGCGCACCACATGGAACCGGTCCAAGATGTGCGTCGCGCCCGGGAGGTGGCGGCCGATGGCCGCGGTGTAGGACTCCGACCCGTCGGTCACCACCACCTCCACCCCTCGGCACCATCGGCGGCCTTGCTCAATGAAGAAGCCGGCCAGGGCCTGCTGGTTCGCGGTGTTTCACGATGGCCAGCACGGCGCCGGTCTCTCCATTGAGCAGCACGGTGACGTAGCGGTGACCGCGCCGCAGCGAGGTCTCATCCACCATCAGCACCCGGCAGCGCTCAGCCCGCCGGTGGGCGGCCACCGTCTCAGCCCAGGCCCGCACCACCCCCATGATCAGATGCCAGCCCAGGCGATGGCGGCGGGCCAGTTCCCGCACCGTCAACTTCCGCACGTCGACCACCAAGGTCCGGGCCAGCCGGCGGGTGATCTTGCCGGCCAGCTCGGGATGCTCGGGCGTGAACCGATGACCACACCCTCGGCATTCGAAGCGGCGGACCTGGACCACCAGTGTGGTCGGTCGGCCCAGGCAGGGCAGGTCCCGCACCCGCCGCCGGCGAGTCTCATGCACCCGAGCTGTCGCGGCTCCGCAGGCCGAGCAACGCTTCACCGACTGGGTGTCGGCCACCTCCGCCACCAGCTCGGCTTCGTCATCGCGGACCACGTCGACCACTCGGAGCCGTCGCAGATGCAACCGCACCGTCATGGCATCCTGGGGGACAGATCACCTGGACCACTACCGGGGGGTCACCTCAGCTCGACGGCACTAGGTGGGCCAGGTCGCGCACGATGATCAGCGTCTGTTCGATGGTGCTGTCGGCACGCGGACGGGTGCCGCGCCGCCGGGCACGCTCACAAGTCATCACCTCGCCGAGGTGATGCCCGCCAGCGGGTCGATGGGGGAGTGGAGCATTCAGGCGCCACGCTCCGTGGTCGGCTCCGAAAGGCCCTCCGTGCCACTCTCGTGCCACTCTGAATGGCACGCAGGGGCGCTGAAGGGTCATCAGCGGTGGTCATCGGATAGTCCCTGAGCAGGCGAAATGTCCTTCGCACGAGGCAGCCGTACTGCGGTCACTCTCCTTGCCAAGGTGAGGATTCGCCCGAATCTTCTCATGCGCTCCGATGAACTCGACGGCGTTCTCGGCCGAGTGTACCCATGGTCCCCTTCGGCCGGCGCGGGTCACGGCTCGCGCCGCACGGGGGCCACGTCGAGCTGTGAGACTCTGCGTAGGGCGATGCCGAGCGCGAGTACCGACATGGCGAGTACCCGAATGTTCACCATCGCCACCGTGCTCGGCGGCAACCAGCGTCAACTCGGCGGGTTCGTGTGGTCGGAGGCCGCTGCCATCACGATCGCCGGGCTCGTCACCGGAGGTGTGGGAGCGTGGCTGCTGGCAAGGATGCTGGTCAAGGTGCTCAACGGTGTGTTCGACCCACCGCCTGCAACCCTGTCGGTCTCCCCTGGCCGTACCTCACGGCGGTGCTCGCCGGCCCGAGACCACGGTGCAGGACGGGGTAGCTACGACTGGGGTGGCGGAGTCGCGGAGGAGGACTTCGGCGCGGGTGTCGCAGTGGTCGTGGTCGGCGTCTTGGGGGTAGTGGAACAGGGTCCGCTGGTAGCCGGCGAAGTTCGGGTTGGCGACGCGAATGCGGCCGAGCACGGTGAGGGCGTTGATGTTGCCGGGCGGTGGGGGAGGGACGCAGGCCACGCCGACCAGCGCGAGGGTCACGCGCAGCGCCGCCAGCCGCCGCATCATTCGAACCTACCGGCGGTCGGGCCTGCCCACGGGCCACGAACCGCTGGCTCGGCATCCGATTCGCCACCAGATGCCACTTTCCGTTTGGGCCGGTCTGGGTCCCACTCTCTCCACGTTGTGTCGTGGCGTCGGGCGGACCGGGCGCCGGCGAGGAGAGGGAGTTTCAGTCAGATGTTCAGGCGGAGGGTGCTGTGCGCGGCTGGCGGGTGGAGTGTTGGCCGCGGTGGCCGGGTGCGGGGGAGGCACCTCGGCCCTCGACGCTGGGCGCGGAGAAGGAGCGTCCCCGACGACGATCCTGCCTCCGCCGGCCACGATCTCAGCCGAGGCGGCGCGGGCGAGAGTGGTCTGGTTGCTTCGAGCGGGCGGCCAGCCGGCCGACCCGGTGATGGTCGACTGCGCGACGGGAGAGTTGCGGCGCCGCCTCCCTGGTCTGATTGACGGCTTGCGTGACCCGGTGGTGTTGTCTCGCAGCGACGTCAACAGATCCGAGCCGCCTTCGCCGCCTGCCGGCAGCGGGTCGGACCATGACGCTCGAGCGACGCCGGTCAGCGCGGGCTCGAATCGGAGCGCACCATGACCGCCGGCCGCGCCCGGGCGGGCCGTCAAGGTCCGGCGACGGCAACGGTGGTGGCGGGCGGCCGCCACGGTGGCGAGCGGGATGGGGTTGGGCGCCTTGGGCGCCAGGCGCTGGGACCCCAGTCCTGGTGCGGACGGTGGTGGAGGTGGCCGGGTTCGGGGCCGCAGCAGCGATGGCGGTCACCGACCGCCCCTCCTCGGTGCCGCGCAGCGTCGCCGCGGGCTGGCTGATCGCCGTCGGCGTGGTCACCGCCAGCACCGCCGCGGCAGCGGCTGGCCATCGGCTCGCCGCCGCTGTTGTCGGGGGACTGGTCGTCGGGTTCGTCGCGGACCGGGTCCATCCCCCCGCCGCCAGCCCGGCGAGGACGGGTGAGGTGGCCTGGGCCGGACTGCTCGGCCTCCTGGCCGGGCTGGCCAGCGCGGAGCTCACCGTCGCCCCGCTGGTGTTCATGGTGCTGGGCTGCGCGATCGAGCGCTCCCGCCGCCGCCGGCCCGTGGCCGGCCGGTCAGCTTGGCGACGATCCTCTATGTGGCGTTGTGGGCGGCGCTGATCTGGGTCGGGGCCCGATCCGGTCATGATCCGTCCTGGCTGCTGCACCACACCGCCACCGGCGGCGATCGAAGTGTCGCTCCGGCAGCCTCGGGGGTGCCACGTTGACCGAAGTGCGCGGGCTGGCTGAGTTCATCGTTGCTCTCACCGAGGCTGTCGACGCCTTCCATCAGTACGGGGCGATCGCCGCTCGCCACGCCGACGGGGAAGCCCCAATGGCTGCTGTGTGGAGTGCTTACGCCGACTACGCCATCACGATCACCCGGCTCGCCGGCTATCTCGAGGCGATCTTCTTCAACGTCACCCTCCCGATCACCGTCGCAATCACAGCCCACCCCGCCCCCTGAGGTCCCGTCCGCTGCCGGCGCTCACTGAAGGGTCGCGGTCGCTGCTTCAACATCAACCACCAAGCCCGACGGAGGACGACAGCGCGCCGCACCGGCTGATCGTGCGCGCCTCGGTTGGACGACCGCCGACGGTCGCGACGCGCCGAGGGCGACGTGATGGAGTTCCTCGAGGCCCGCCACAGACATGGCGTGTGGGAGCCAAAGTGGGAGCCAAAACGTGACGACCAGCGGCGGACACAGGCGACCCGAGGCGGAACGAAGTCCCTGGTAGAAGGCCGTGAGCGGACGTCGGCGAACGGCATCGAAGACGTTCACACCATGGACGTCATGGGATCGAGGGGCGGCGAGCTTCGCACACAGGAAGGAACAGATCACTGGACCTGTTCCAGATCACACAGAGTCCTCACCCAGGTCGAGGATGTCCGCGATCACGCTTGCGGCACGCTCGCTGCTCTCCTTGAGGAAGTGCGCGTAGACGTTCATTGTCGTCATGGCATTCGTGTGCCCGAGGCGACCGCTCACGGTTCTTACCGGGACGCCTGCCGCGAGGAGCTGGGTTGCGTGGGCGTGGCGGAGATCGTGGAGTTGGACGTCGCGAACACCGACGGCTGCAGAGCCGGCGGAACGCACCTGTGACAGTGTCCGGATGGGTGGGGCGACGGCCATCGGGCGAGCTGGAGAAGACGAAGGTTCCGTCGTTCAGCTCGGCTGGGACCTCATCAGCAACTTCCGTGGCCCGCTTGTGATGGTCGCGCAGCGCCTGGATGTCGCAGGATCGAGCGCCAACCTTCGCGATGAGTGTGCCTTGGTTGCCTTCTCGATCGTGCCGTCTGCCACGGTGGCGATGGAACGTGTAACGGTGATCCTTCCCCTGTCGAGGTCGATGTCCCCCCATTTCAGGCCGCACGACTCGCCGCGGCGCATGCCGGTGCTCGCCGCGAGAAGGAGCAAGGTGCCAAGCGCTGAATCCCTTTCGGCGGCCGCTCGCAGCAGGAGGCGGGTCGTGGCAGGGAGCGGTGGCTGATCTCAGAGCGATTGAGGCGGGGGAGATTGCGTTCACGACCGGGTTGGTCGCGATCCATCCCCATTTCACGGCCTGGCGGAGACCACGCCGCAGTATTGAGTGGATCTGCCGGATGCTGGCGGGGGAGAGCTCGGCTTGGTGGCTGAGCGCGAGGTAGAAGGCGTCGATCCGGGTCGTTGTGAGCTTCGCGATGTTGACGTCGCCGAGCGTGGGCGTGATGCGGCGGGTGATCAGGCGGCGATACTCACGCAGCGTCGTCGGCGACAGGTTGTCGCTAGCGACCTCGAGCCATCGGTCGAGAGTTATCGACACAGTGACGTCCGTCGGTCGGACGGTGCCGGTCGAAACGTCGCGCACCAGTTCGGCGAGCGCTCGCTGGGCCTCGCGCTTGGTGCCCCGCAGCGTCCGGCTCTTGTGGCGCCACTTCCCGGTCAGCATCGCGACCGACGCTGACGATGAGCTCCCAGACCCCGGGTGATCGTTGCCTCATGTAGCCCCGCACGAAGGCGGATCGGACGACCATGATCCCAATTGTCGGATCATTGTTGGATGGCCGCCGAGCCGCCGCACCCTCCGTCGTGAGAAGTGCGGATCTACCTGGACTTTTCTGGTGCGCCCCCTGGGATTCGAACCCAGAACCTGCGGATTAAGAGAGCCTTGACAACCGTCCGCTGAGTCCGCCGCAGTCCGCTCAACACGCTGTGGTCCGGTGGGTCATGTGCTCCAGTCCGCCCAGTCCGCCGAGTCGTCCCGAGTTCATTGGATGGATTGTTGGATGCTGTCGCGGCGCGGACGGTGCCGGCGACCGAACTGGGGTCCCGCCTCGCGGCGACGACGAGCGGTGAGCGCACGGGGCACCGCAACGTGCCCGAGAGCAGCAACTTGGGCGAGCGGGAGCCCACCAGGCGCTCGTCCCGAACGGCTTCCCCTGTCCGGCTCGGCGTGCCATTTGGCGCCTTCGGGTCGAACGATCTGTGCGGCTCGCGCGACCGTCAGCTGTCACATATCGGTGGTTATGCCGGTGATCCCCGATCCGTCCGTCTGCAGCGGTGACGCTGTGGTGGCGGGCGGCGAGGAGGATCAATGGCTTCTTGGACGCCGTGTGGTGTCACCGGTCGCTGGCAGCGGGATCGTGCTCGGTCACCGGCTGGTGGATGACTATCTGGAGGTCGTGCGGGCCCGCTGTCGGCGGAACACGTTGTGGGCTACCGCGTACGACTTGAAGGTGTTCTTCACCGTGGTCGGCAAGGACCCGGTGGCAGTGACGGTGGCCGACGTGTTGGGGTTCATCCGAACCCAACGCGGCGCCGGCTCAGGCAAGGTGGTCCGGCTCGCCGATGGCGGTTCGGGGTTGGCGTTGTCGACGGTCCGGCGACGGCTGTCGAGTGTGTCGGGGTTCTACGGCTACCTGGTCGCACTCGGGGTGGTGGAGATCAACCCGGTGCTGCGAGGGATGGCAGCGAGAACGGCGTCGGGTCGGGTCCGGCGGCGCGCCCCGCTGGTCCGCCAGGTCCGACTGTTGCCGCAGGTGCTGACGCCCGAGGAGGTGAACGCGCTGCTGGGTGGGCTGCGCCGCTGGCGGGACCGGGCGATGATCGAAGCGATGCTGCTCGGCGGCCTGCGCCGCAGCGAGGTCCTCGGTCTGCGACTCGAGGATCTCCGCTCGGCCGAGCGGCGGGTGTTCGTGGTCGACGGCAAGGGCGGTCATCAACGATGGGTGCCGATCTCGCCCCGGTTCTTCACCTCGGTGACGGAGTATCTGCATCGGGAACGACCGGCCGACGCGTCACGGATCGGGTGTTCGTGGTGTTAAAGGGCCCGCACCGCGGCCGGCCGCTGACCGCGAAGGGGTTGGAGCAGATCATGCGCGACGCCCGCCGCCGGGCCGGGCTGACCCGGGGACCTGCCATGAGCTGCGCCACACCTGTCTCACCCGGCTGCGGGAAGCGGGCATGGCGTTGGAAGCCATCCAGGCTCAGGCCGGGCACCGCTCGATCGAATCGACCCGGATCTATCTCCACCTGGCCGATGGGTGGGTGGCCGCCGAATACCGCAAAGCCGCCGAGGCGATCGACGCCCAAGCCCGCGTCGGGAGCGGATCATGACCGCCGCCGCAGCGAAGCGATGCCGGCGGTCGCCGGGCCGGCCCGCTGGGAGCCGGTGACGGCCCGGGCGCCCCGGTTGGGGGCGACGATGCTCACCTACCTGGACCAACTCGCCGTGTCGCAACGACCAGGCACCATCCAGTCGACCGACACCGCGCTGCGGTTGTTCGCCGGCTTCGTGCTCGACCACGACCCGCGGCTGCGGTCCGTCCGCCAGCTGCAACGCCGCCACATCGAGGCCTACAAGCGCACCCTCGCCACACCCCGACAACACGGAGGCCGGTGTTGAAGAACACGACGGTGCGGATGCGGCTGGGGATGCTGCGGCTGTTCTTCGAACGGATCATCGAATGGGGATGGGACGACGCACCGGCCCGCTGCCCGGTCTTCGAAGCCGACCTCCCCAAAGTCGATGATCCGCTGCCCAAGTTCTTGGATGACGCCTCCGCGGCCCGGTTCATGCGCGCCGCCGCCCAACTGGAGCCGCTGCCACGCCTGGTCGTGGAGATGCTCGCCCGCACCGGGATGCGGGTCAGCGAGCTCTGCGACCTGTCTGCTGACGCGGTGATGATCATCGGGGACGCCCACTGGCTACGCATCCCCGTCGGCAAGCTGCACCACGACCGGCTCATCCCCTCCACCCCACCCTTGTCGACCAGCTCGGCGCGTGGCGGGCGGCGGTCGGGCCCGATGACAGCGGGCTGCTGCTCACCAACCACGGTCGGCCGCTCAACCGTTACAGCGTCAACCGGATCGTCAAACGCGTCGGTCGCAGTGTCGGGATCGACGACATGCACGCCCACCGGCTGCGCCACACCCTCGCCACCCAAGCCATCAACCGCGGCATGAGCCTCGAAGCCATCGCCGCGCTGCTGGGTCACCGGTCGATGCGCATGACGTTGATCTACGCCCGCATCGCCGACCGCACCGTCGCCGACGAGTACTACGCCGTCACCGAACAAGTCGAAGCGCTCTACGACACGGCACCGGTGCTGCCCGCCAGCGCCGAAGGCCGCCACATGCGCCAGCTCCGCGTCGAGTCCTACCAGCGGTTGCTCGGCAACGGCTACTGCACCCGGCCGCCCGAGCTCGACTGCGTGTTCGAGAGCATCTGCGAGACCTCCACCCACTACCAGACCGGCCTCGAGTTCCAACCCGTCTGCTCCGCCAACGCGACCACGCCCTCGAACACGACCAACCCCGACACGCCGAGCTGTTCAATGGTCTCCTCGACCGCATCGACAACCAGTGACCCTCATCGGAACGACTACCCTGCACAACCAGGAACAACCCCACGGATCACCGGCATATCGGTGGTTATGCGGCACTCCCGCCGCTTGAGGACAGAGTCGCCTTCGGCGCGCGGCTACAAGGGCAATGCTCGATCGCGGGCGTTGCGGTAGGGATTGATGATGGCAGTCCGACCGCGGGCTTCCACGAACGGCTCAACTGGCCACCTCGAAGGCAAGACTGATCGTGCAGCCTAAGGCGATCGCTTCATAGAGGTGACTGCCGAGTACATCTGGACGCCGCACAGGCTAGCTAGTCGAGCTCTGATTGCCGGTCCGGACCTCAAAGCCTGTGATGTTATCGATCGCTACCCATGCCGGAGTCTCCCTGTTGCGGGCGAGGAGGTACTCGGTGGCTCCACCGTTGCTGGACAGATGGCGCGATCCGACGACGAGGTACGGATCCTCGCCGCCACTGCTTGTCGTGACCCATAGCCCGGCCGTGTCTCCGGCTGCGCCCGCCGGTGTAGTCACGGACATGATGTGCGGCAGTGCGCGCGGAGCGCAAGGTTCGCGCTGGTGACGGTTCCTCTCGCTTGGACGTCCGCGGCGGCGACCATTCCCCAGGCGAGTAGACCAAACGCGAGGATGATCGCAGCGCCAAGCACGACGAGGCCCTTGCTCACATCGTCCGGGACCTTGTCGAGCCCGACAGCTGTGAGCGCTGCAGCACCAATGACTGCGATGACCGCTGCAACCGAAGCGCCGATCTTGGCGAGGTCAGTTGTCGAGACTTGGATCAGCTCGTCCTCATCCAGGCTCGGAATAGTCTCCCGATCTGTCGTCGTATCCATGTTGGACATCGCCTTCCCCCTTCATCGCCCCATTGCGGCTCCGCCGGCGGTGTTGATCATAGTCTTCGAGGCGATGGTGTCGGCGTTCAAGTAATCCACCGCGTGTCGGGGGTGGCGTTCACGTATTCCCTCGCCTCGACGTTCAAGTAATCCCGCGTTGCGGCGGTGGCGAGCGGCGGGGGGTCCACCAGTTCGGTTCCTTGTCCACGTAGGCCCGCTCGCTCCCGAGGGGCGAGGAGTGTGGCAAGGAGAACGTTCGACGTGATCGATGTAGTGGAGATTTTGCAGCACTGGCATGCGGGCCGGTCCAAGGGCGGTCGCGGCGAGTGTGGGGGTGGACCGGGAGACGGTCCGCCAGTATGTCGCCCCGGCGGACGCGGCGGGGATGGTGCCGGGCGGGCCGCGTTTGTCGCGGGCGGAGTGGGTGGTGCTGGTGGGGGGCTGGTTCCCGAGCTGATCGACGCGAAGGCTCGCAGCCTGACGTTCCCGGTGATCAACGAGCACCGGGAACGGGTCGAGGCGATGTTGAAGACGAACACGGTCACGACGGTGCATCAACGCCTGCGCGACGAGCACGGTCTGGCGGCGGGGATCGCGAGCTTCCGCCGTTACGTGTGGCTCGAGTTCCGTGACCGCCCGAACCCGACGCGGTGACGGTGTTGCGCCCGATGGTGGAGCCGGGCCGGAAGCTCAGATCGACTACGGGTACCTGGGCTCGTGGGTTGACCCGGTCGCGGAGCGGGCCCGGCGGGTGTGGGCGTTCGTGATGGTGCTGGCCTGTTGCCGGCACATGTTCGTGCGGCCGGTGTTGCGATGGACATGCACGCCTGGATGGCCCATGTCGCCGCGTTCGAGTTCTTCGGGGCCGTCCCGGCCCGGCTTGTCCCGGAATATGTTCCGCGGAACATATTCCGGGTTCTGTGCCCGGCCGGTTATGTGGCCGCGCCGCCTCGACCGGCTGGTCACGGCGGTGAACGGCCGGCGCCGACGGGCCACATAACGCCGGCGCTGTGGACAGGGTGCTTCCTCCCACTCATCGCGAGAGAGGAAGTTGCCCATGTTGGAGCAGTACTTCGTCAAGCCGCAGACGATCGACCGCTTCCGGGCTCGTGGATCGGTGCCGAGATCGAGAACTATCTGGCTGGACTGGCCGAGCACGGCTATGGCATCAAGTCGGTGTGGCGGCGTGTCCCGATCGTGTCCGCGTTCGGGGTGTTCGCTCGCGAGCGAGGCGCCCGTGCGGTCGCCGACCTGCCGCGCACGTCGAAGCGTTTCGTCGCCGCGCGGGTGCGCGCATCACGTACGGCGGGACTGGTCCGAGCGGCCGATGGCCAAGGAAGTCCGCGGACCGATCGAGCAGATGCTGTCGGCGTCGTCCTGCCCGACTTCGAGCCGCACCGGCCGCCCGCATCTCACCGTGCCCTTCGTCGACGCAGTCCCGGGCTTCTTCGAGTATCTCGTTGAGGAGCGCGGGCTTCGCCCGGCTTCGGGCGTCCTATCGGCATCACCTCGACCGCTTCGACGCCTACCTGCAGCGGGTCGGCGTCGAGCACACTCGACGAGCTTTCGCCGGCGATCCTCAGCGCCTTCGTTGTCGAGCGCGCCGGTGCCGGCTTGGCCAAGACGACCGGTCCGGGAAGGCTCGGCGTGCTGCGGGTGTTCCTGCGTTACGCGCACCGCGAGGGTGTTCTCGCCCGCGACCTGAGCGACACGGTCGGGTGGCCGCAGGCCTATCGGCTGTCGAGCATCCCCCGGTCGATCTCGTGGGACGACGTCAACCGGGTCCTCGCCGGCGTCGATCGGCGCACGCCGTCGGCAAGCGGGACTACGCGATGTTGCTGCTGTTGGTCACCTACGGCCTGCGCGGCCGCGAGGTCGCCGCGCTCACGCTTGACGACATCGACTGGAAGCGTGAGCGGCTGGCCATCCCGGAGCGCAAGGCCGGCCACTCGACCGCGTTCCCGCTGTCGGCGGTCGTCGGCGAAGCGATCGTCGCCTATCTCCAACACGGCCGCCCCGAGACGGCGGACCGCCACGTGTTCTTCCGGGCGGTCGCGCCGCTGCGCCCGATCGGCTCGGCCGCGGTGTCGGGCCTTGCGCTCGGCACTACCTGCTCAAGGCGGGGATCGATGTTCCCCGTCCGGGGTCGCACACGCTGCGCCACTCGGCGGTGCAGCGGCTCGTCGATGCCAACTTCGACATGAAGACGATCGGCGATTTCGTCGGGCACCGCTCGGCACGATCGACCGAGATCTACGCCAAGGTCGCGGTCGAGTCGCTCCGCGAGGTCGCGCTCGGCGACGGCGAGGCGGTGCTCGCATGAGCCCGACCTCACCGCCACCGTCGACGGGTTCCTCGCCCACAAGCGAGCACTCGGCCGCAAATATCACAGCGAGGAAGCCGACCCTGCGCCTGCTTGTCCGCTTCGCCGACAGCACGGCCTCGGCGACTCGGACCAGCTCACGCCGGGCTCCTCGACGCGTTCTTGGCGTCGAGGCCGAGGACCCGGCCGCGCAGCTTCAACCACCTCGTCGGCATCATCGCCTGCTTCCTCGACTGGGCCGTCGCCCAACAGCTGCTGGCGGCCTCGCCGCTGCTGCGCACCCGCCGGCGGCGAGACCGCCGACGTATCCCGTTCCTCTTCGACGTCGCCCGGCCCGCCAGCTCCTCGACGCCGCGGCCGCCCTGCCCGACAACTCCCGGGCCAGCGGCCGCGGCCGACCTATCACGCCATCTTCGCCCTCTGCTACGGCCTCGGACTGCGCGCCGGCGAGGCCTGCGGGCTGCGACTCGGCGACGTCGATGCCGAGCGCCAGCTCATCGTGGTGCGGGGCGGCAAGTTCGGCAAGAGCCGCCTCGTCCCGCACGGGCCGCGCATCGGCGAGCTGCTCGCCCGCCCAGTCCAGCGCACCGCGGCGGCCCGACGAGGAGCCGCTGTTCAGCTTCGACGGCCGCCGTTGCGTGCACCCCGGGACCGCCAGCCAGGTCTTCCACCGCCTCGTCGTCGACCTCGACTTCCCGATCCCCGACGGGTGTCGCCGCCACGGCTGCACTCCTTCGACACTCGTTCGCGGTCGGGTGCCTGCTCCGCTGGTATCGGGAAGGCGTCGACCCTTCGGCACGCCTCTACCAGCTCTCGACGTTCATGGGCCATGTCGATCCCACCTCACCGCCGTCTACCTGACCATCACGCCGGCGCTGCTCAACGAAGCGAACCGCCGGTTCGAGGCCTTCGCCGAGCCGGCGTGGTCGAGGCAACCATGACCGACGGCCACCGCTCGGACCGCTCATGCACTCGTTCTTCGTCGACCACCTGATCACCGTGAAAGGGCTGCGCCCGGCCTCGGTTCGCAGCTACCGGGACACGATCCGGCTCCTGCTGTGCTTCGTCGCCGACGACAAGGGCACCAAGATCACCAGGCTCACCGTCGACGACCTGACCTTCGAGCGCATCGTCGGCTTCCTCCGCCACCTCGAACACGACCGCGGCAACCACACCCGGACCCGCAACCAGCGGCTGGCCGCCACTCCACACCCTGTTCGACTACATCGCCAGCCGCGACCCCGAGATGCTCGCCATCTGCCAGCGGGTGGCCGCCATCCCGATGAAGCGAGCCGCGCCGGCCGAGACGCACTTCCTCGAACGCGACGAAGTCGAGGAGCTTCTCCGACATCTACCCCGCGAGGGCCGCCTCGCCCTGCGGGACCGCACGCTGCTGCTGTTCCTCTACAACACCGGCGCCCGAGTGCAAGAGGTCGCCGACCTGCGCGTCGAGCACCTCGATCTCGGCGCCCACCCGCTCGTGCGCCTCCACGGCAAAGGCGACAAGTGGCGGACCTGCCCCCTCTGGCACCAGACCGCCGAACTGCTCGCCGAGCTGCTCGAGTCGTTCGACCCACCACCGACACCGCAAATCGCCCGTGTTCCGGTCGACGACGGCCAGCCCCTCACACGCTTCGGCATCTACAAGATCGTTCGACGCCACGCCGCCACCTCGACGACACTCGCACCAACCGCAGGGTCAGCCCGCACATCTTCCGGCACACCGCCGCCGTCCACCTGCTCGAAGCCGGCGTCGAAGTCAACGTCATCCGCGGCTGGCTCGGCCACGCCGACCTCACCACCACCAACCGCTACGCCGAGATCAACACCAAAGCCAAGATCGAAGCCCTCCGGCCACCGAACCTCCGGGTTCTTCGGCGGGACCCCGCACCCAGCCCGTCTGGCGGACCGACGAATCGCTGCTCAACTGGCTCGCCTCGCTCTGATCGTTATGTGGCCGAGATCGGCGCGCGCAGCCGTTCACCGCCGTGATCACAAGCCCGGGACGGCGGCGGCCACATAACCGCGCCGGGCACAGAACCCGGACAATTTGAAGACCGGGGTGGTCAAGGCGGACGTGTTCGACCCGAAACTCAACCGGGCCTACGCGGAGCTCGCCGCCCACTACGGCTGTCTGATCGACCCGGCGAGGGCTTGAGACCGAAAGACAAACCTCGGGTGGAACGCCCGATGCCCTACATCCGTGACAGCTTCTGGCGGGGCCGCCAATGGGAGTCACTCGACCAGATGCAGACCGCCCCGATGGGCTGGACGGTGACGATCGCCGGTCGCCGCCGCCACCGCGGGCTCGACGGTGCCGCGCCGGTCAGCGTGTTTACCGCCGTCGAGGCCGACACGTTGCGGCCGTTGCCCACGGCCCGGTTCGAGTTGGCTCCGCTGGTCGACGCCGAAGGTCGGCCACCGGACTGTCACATTGAGTAGGTCTTGGCGGGCCTGGTCAGCGGACTTGGACGCGAAGTTGAATGCGACGGCCGCTAAGGCATCGGCGATGAGGCCACCGATGAGCATGCCGCGTAGGGTGGCGTCGTCGAGGCCGAACGACACGGCGCAGAAACAGCAGCAGACCCCGACGAGCGTGATGGCGATCCCAGCTGCGGATGAGGGTTCGGTCGGTCTGCTTGCCCTGTGTCGACCGACGGTCACCAGACTCGGGCGGCGTCCGCTCGGCGCTCCTTTCGCTCCTCCTGGTACCCTTGATGGGTGTCTTCCGCCTGGACGGGGCGGGTTTGTCGGTCATCGTCTCGAGCGTTCGTCGTCCGAACGCGACGACAAGTCCAGCGCCGACCACCGAGCGCGATGGTCGCCACAGCACTCCAGTACCGGAGACGCCACCGAGCTGAGTCACCGGCACCACCGTGGTCGTGGTTGTGGGGTCGGCGAGGATCAACGCCCCTGGTCGATTAAGCCGACATGGTAGATGGGAAGGCTACGATTTGGCCAAGACCCGCTCCGCTGTCTCCACGATCGACGAGGCATCGTAGAGAACACAACACCACGCGCCAGCGAAAATTATCGGGACGAGCCCGTCTCCGACGATCCCCCCCAGCGTCGTCCACGTTCTCATTCCGAACTGCACCCTTGGTTTCTTGTCGTTTCTCAAGCCCCACGGCGCGTTCTCGGTCGGCACCATCTCTTCAAGAAAGAAGTACTTGTAATCGCGATAGCAGCGGTGCTTCGCAAACATGCTTGCGCCTAGGCTCAGCGTCATGGCAATGCAGGTGCCGAGTCCGACTCCCGCGATGACTCTAACCAGATTCTCTTCAGGGGTCCGGAGAGTAATACCGAGCGCCGCAAAAAGTAGAGCTTGGGATGTGAGTAGCCATGTGATTCGATGGTTGATTAGATCATGTTCGAACTTGAGCCATTCGATATGATCTTTGAAGACAGTTCTATGATCCGCGGCGCGCCATTTCTTGAATACAGCGCTATAGTCTGAAGCCTCCAACTTCCTCAGGCGAGGATCCATCGCGCTCCCTAGTTGTCGGGACGGCTCGAAGTCGCGAGTCGACTGCGTGAAATGTTAGCCGCATCCTTCGGGGTCGGTCCGGCCTCGCTTCAACTGGGGTTCGGAACTGGAGGGTCGGGTTCGCTGGGCCGAGGCGCGCCGATCCGAAGTGATTGGGCCAGATGTGGGGAGACACTTTCTGGCCCGCCCTCATCTAGGAGGTCTCTCGAGCGGGACCCGCCAAAGTCCGGTCTGGTTGTCACGGTTCATCGTGCGCGGGCGCGATGCGGCAAGGCACTTCGCCGAGCTCGAGCGTGAGGTCCGGGAGTTGCGCCGCGCGAATGAGATCCTCAAGGCGGCGTCGGTTTTCTTCGCGACCGAGCTCGACGGTCGACCGAGGAGGTAGTCACCCTCATCGACGCCCACCGGGCCCGCGTGTCCGGTGGGCTGCGCTGGGGGTCGAGCCGATCTGCCAGGCGCTGGAGATCGCCCCTTCCACCTACTACGACGCCAAGGATCGGCCGTTGTCGCGCGGGCGGAACGCGACGCCGTGCTGGGCCCGAAGCTCGAAGCGCTCTGGGAGCGCAACTACTTGCGGTGATTGGCTTCGGTCATGCAGGCCTGGTGGCCTGGTTGTACTGGTGTTGAACCTGGCCCGGTATGCGACCGCGGGACGGGACCGGGATCCCGTTGGTGTGCGCCCATTCCCGAATGGCCTTCGGGTCGCGCTGACCGTTGCCCACGGCTCGGGCTGTGTTGTTGGTCCGGCGACCTCGACGGCGAGGCGACCGCTGGCTCCTGACCGGTCGGCCCACATCCCAGAACTTGTCGAACGTCTTCGACAGGGCGGCCAGGTTCTTCTCCGACAGGTCAAGGTCACGCCACTGGCCGTTCCAGCCGAGCCGCACCGATTCCACCGCCTCGGAGCCGTCCAAGTCATCCACCAACACTTCGATGGTTGTCTTCGCCATGTCGTCCCCTTACGCCGTCGAGATGTCAGGACCCCTCTACCCACGGAAACTCGTAGAACCGAGGTTACCGGCCGGACCAGCGAAACGCACGGCCATCCTGCCCGTGAGCGGCAGCTTGCGAGGACGCGTTATGAGAGACTCGCAGTGTGGAAGCCGGTACTCCGTTGACAGTTCATCCGCCAATCGAGATGACAGCATGAACTGGCACTGGCCCGGCGGACACGCCGATCCACGGCTTCAGCAGGAGATCCGTGAGCTGAGGCTCCGCCTTCACCGTGCCAAGGCAGCTACCAACGATGAGCAAACGGCCGTAGACATTGACGTTGCCCTCGGGTTCCTTGACCGTGCGAGGAGCGAGCTTGATCAGCACTGGGCCGACAACGAGAACGGTTGGGCGTGGTTACACGCCGCCCGACGAGAGGAGCTAAGCACACGGTCACCCACCGACCTTGCCTTGTTAGAGATCGACCTGCGACAGGAGGCCGAGGCAAAGCTGGGCAATTGGCGCCGAAAAGCGGTCGATCAGTATTACTTCGGGTGCGAGCCGCTGCTCGATCGTGTTGTCAGGCTCCAGGAGCACCTCGACGAGACCACCGAGAACGACAACCGAAAGCGGCTCCTGCAGCGCCGCCAGCTGATTATCTACCTCGCCTTTCTGGTCGCGGTGCTTCTCCTGATCTGCCTGCTTGAGTTTCTCGGCCGCGGCCTGATACTAACCGACGGTCCGGTGAACGGCTGGTGGGTCATCTCGTCAGTCCTTTACGGCACCCTCGGTGGCGCATTTTCGTCTGCCCAGCGGGCCGCTGCAGCAGGACCGGCCTCGCCGTACCCGGGGCTTCGCTGGGCACAACTGGCCAACACCTTCAGACCGATGGCCGGTGGAGCGGGCGCATTGGTGGCCTTCGCTGCGCTGCAGGCCGACCTGCTCGGCGCAACCGTAGGACAAAGCGGTCCGCGCCTAGCGGTGATCAGCTTCGTTGCGGGATTTAGCGAGCGCTTCATACCGTCCCTCGCCGCCCGACAGCAGCAGTCAACGTAGATCAAGCGTCGAACCGCTCGAGCACCTCAGCAAGGCGCCGATAGACCGGTTGACGAAAAGAGGCCACCTGCTGGGCCAACTCCGCCAGCACCATCCACCGCCAGGCCCGGAACTCGACCTCGGGCGTGGCATCAAATCCCAGCGAGAGATGCTCATCGCGGACCCGAAGGACGAACCACTTGTGCACCTGCCCGCGACCGGTCTTCTCCGAACGGGCATCCGGCGGCAACTCGTAGCCAAGCCATTCGGCAACTTCACCGATCAACTCGACGTGTTCGGACGTGAGGCCCGTTTCCTCCCTCAGCTCCCTCCATAGAGCGTCAACCGGCGCCTCGTCGCCCTCGATGCCGCCCTGTGGGAGCTGCCAGGCGCCGGGGATGGCTGACCGCTCAAATGCCAGCACTCGACCGTGCCCATCAAGGATCATCCCGCCGACTCCAGCTCGAAAGCTTGTTCCCATGCCAGTGGTCTAGTTCACGGTCGGCTCCGGTGCTCGTGGCCGTCAAGGACAGCCTTCGTCGGGCCGCCCTTCGGCATCGTGGACCGATCGGGCCCGACGCGCGGCGTGCCGTTCGACGATGCTGGGCGTGGACGGGCGAGTGGCTTCGGCCGTCAGCTCAGGCGCATCGACCACCCGGCCCCGCCGGGAGCGAGGGGCCGGTCAGCCAAGAGAGCTACTTCTTGTCCTTCTTGGTGGCTGAGCGGCGCGCGTTGAGGGACATGCGACGCCGGGCTGACTTGGTTGGAGCGTCGCGTGTTGCCAGAGTTGCGGGGCATCGGTCTCCTCGGTGGTCCCGCACAGGGTCGTGGACCGCCGAGGGGACGGTACTGACGCCGAGGGGTGGATCCTTCCTTCCCGTCATGACGCACCCACCAGGTAGCCGCGCTCGGCGACCTCCACGGGAGCGGTGCTGGGCCGAGCCGCGGAGATCCAACGGGCCGATCTGGCGACACGAAGTCATCCTCGAGCGTGGTGAGATCGCCGTGTGGCTCATCGCCTCCAGTTCCGTCTTGGTACCGGTTCAAGCGACTGAACGTATCCACGACCGCCAAACGCGGTATCGATGTCCGGCAGGCGTTTCTTGATCGAATCGGCGGGCCTTTGTGCCCGCTTGGGACGGGTGCTGTCTTGCGTCTCCGAGCAGTTGTTTCCGACGCGCCTGTCGTTGCGCCCTCAGCTTCGTTCCTTGTCGCCCACCGCTGCGTCGTCAGCAATGCTGGCCCGACCATCTGAAGATCTTCAGAGCGTGCTGACGAAGTTCAACGTCGGTGAGCGCGGCGGCCCGGGAGCACCTCCGACGCGGAGCAGCCCTCGGCCGAAGGCGGGAGGCGAGCGCTGCTACTGCTCGCCGGCCGGACCCACGGACAGGCGGATACCGGCGTTTCGAGCTTGGGCTGTTCAGCGCCTCGATCGTTTGGCGTTACGGAAGCGAGCAACCGATCGACGCCACCTGCTCAGAGAAGCGGGCTGCGCCGTACCTGCCCGGTCGATGATCCCCTGCACGACCTCTTCGGGAACATCGCGGCAGGAAGCCTCGCCGGTGGTAACGGTGGTAGGCACTTCGGACCAGTTCACTTCGTCGTGGGGTCACTGGTTCGGCCGTCCTGGGAGTGGCACGAATCGACGGTACACCTCATCTGAGGTGTCGCTCGCAGGACCTTGACCGGGAAACCGAATGGCCGGCGGAGCAACGGACAGGGGAACTCATCTGCCGTCGTCACTGAACAACCAGGTCAGACCTTTGTTGGCCGCCCGAGGCCTGTGGGTGGAGGCATCCAGCGAACACCAGCTTGCGGATCATCTTTAGTGAGTTTGTTGAGGATCGCGTGAATCTCGGTGGCGAGTCGGCTCGCCACCACCTTCGTGCCCGCCGCATTCGGATGCGCCGTCCCCTCCAAGTCGTCCTGCTGGTGGCAGGAGTCGCTGGCGCCGACCCAGTACGTGTGGGCCGAGCAGTAGCCATGGGTCTTGAAGTCTTTGGCTATGTTGCCTGCAACGGTCCAGTCGTTCCGTTTAGCCGCCTCGGCCACGACCGCATTCAGCGCGTTTCCCATTTCTTCGATGAAGGCTGCATCGCTCTTAGACACACCCATATGTTACTGGATAACATCACCGACCTCCTCGGTAAGATCAAAGATTCCACATCCAGCCTGGGGGTTGCCGTCTGATCCGTCGAAGATAGGGGCGGGGTACTCCGGGATTACGACGGCCTTGGGGCTAAGGCCCCTTCTGATACCGTCGTTGACCCTGTCGTAATTCGCAGGCAGCGCGGCCAACGCCTTCTCGATTGTGTCTCTCGTATCCTTCTGGTGGGGCAGTTGAGTCCCAGGGAGTGGTGTATGGGCTGAGGGCCTGAGGGTCCCCCAGACGCGACGACCACCGCGCCATCTTCAGAGATGTCCTGCGAAAGACGATCTGAGGAGGTAGACGCGGTGGCTGTCTCTAACAACATGGACGCGCTCGAGTGGCTGCGCAAGCACCTCGACGATGACAACGATTTGCTGCGCGAGATGGTGCGCACGTTCGCGGAGCGGTTGATGGCCGCGGAGGTCGACGTCGGTCTGCAATGCCGGCTACGGCGAGGTGAGCCCGGAGCGCACGAACAGCCGTAACGGCTATCGGTCCCGGCCGCTGGACACCAGGGTGGGGTCGATGGATCTGGCGATCCCGAAGCTGCGGGAGGGCAGCTATTACCCGGGTTGGCTGCTCGAGCCCCGCCGGCGCGCCGAGCGGGCGCTGGTCGCGGTGGTGGCCGAGTGCTACGTGCGCGGGGTGTCCACTCGGCGGGTCGAGGGGCTCGTGCAGACACTGGGCATCGAAGGGCTCTCCAAGAGCCAGGTGAGCCGGATGGCCAAAGAGCTCGATGTCGAGGTGGCGGCGTTCCGCAACCGGCCCTTGGATGGGGGTCCCTACACCTATCTGTCGTTGGACGCGATGTCCCAGAAGGTCCGCGAGGGCGGCCGGATCGTGAATGTCGCGGTCGTGATCGCGGTCGGCGTCAATGCTGAAGGCCACCGTGAAGTGCTCGGCTTCGATGTCATCACCACCGAAGACGGCGCCGGGTGGCTGGCGTTCCTGCGCGGGCTCGTCGCTCGCGGTCTCGCCGGCACCACGTTGGTGATCTCCGACGCGCACGTCGGGCTCGTCGACGCCGTTCGCTCCACGCTCACCGGGGCGACATGGCAACGGTGTCGCACCCACTTCATGCGCAACCTGCTCACGCGGGTCCCCAAGTCCGCGCAGGCGATGGTGGCGACGTTGGTGCGCACGATCTTCGCTCAACCCGACGCGCAGTCGGTGTGGGAACAACACGGTCGTGTCGTCGAGCAGCTCCACGAACGATTCCCGGCCGCGGCCGAGCTTCTCGCCGACGCGGCCCCTGACGTGTTGGCGTTCACCGCGTTCCCCAAAGAGCATTGGAAGCAGATCTGGTCTAACAACCCCCAGGAGCGATTGAACAAAGAGCTGCGGCGGCGCACCGACGTCGTGGGCATCTTCCCCAACCGCGACGCCGTCATCCGCCTCGTCGGGTCGGTGCTCGCCGAGCAACACGACGAGTGGGCTGTCGTGCGCCGCTACATGAGCGCGGAGACCCTCGCCAAGGCAAGGCTGCACATCATCGACGGCGACGGAGAGGAGATCACCGAACACGCACTCGCTGAAGTCAGCTAAACAACCAACACGAAGACGACGCGGTGATCGTCGTTACACCACTCGCTGGGACTTGACCCGCGCCCGCCCTCGTACGCGGGGTTTCGCCGATGACCTCTCACCCCAGCTGACCGGCCGCGATGGTCCAGTCGAGGTCCGCCGAGAACCGCCCGACGTTCCATCGCACTGTTGAGCCCAGGGGTTCGATTCCTCCCTCGCGCTGCTCGACCGCGTCGAGCGGCTTGAGGCAGCACGACGTCGGTCGGCATTTGGCGTCAGGCTGGATACGGCTCGGAGGGTGCTGGTGGAAGCGGGGCAGCAATCCGGAAGAGTTGGTCGTGCCGCATACCGGCTTGCTCGCCGGCCAAGGTTCGTTGATGATCTGGCGTTGCCTAGGCGCTCCGCCGGGCTGCTTTGTCGGAAGGTCTTCGCCGTGAGCAAGATCGGCAGTCGGATCATCGCCGCGGCCGCAGCAAAATTTGGCCCAGCTCCCGAAGTCATTCACATTCGGCGATGGGATTGATTGGTCCTCGCCCCTCATTGAGACCACTCTTTACGTCGAGCTGCCGTTCTGGTTGATGACACCTCCAGGATCGGTCGAGTTGGTGTGGGCGGGATGCCGGTTCTTGGTCAAGGTTGCGGTACCGTAAATGGCGAGATATTGCCCGCGACATCACCTTCTCCCGGATATCGGTTGTCCCAATGACCCCGTACCGCCACCGAGTGGCAACCGCCACCGGCGGTAAGCCCAGGCACTTAAGCGCAACGGAGCGGGTCTGATGAAGCGAGCCTGCAGACACCATGCTGTGCTTAGCCACTCGGGCGCACACTGACAACTCCGGCAGCTCGGTGACGCCGACCCCACCACGAGCTCGAACGGAGCCGGAGATATGCTGGGGCTCACTGGTCAAGGCGCACCTCAGGTAATCAACAAGCTATTCAGGATGTCGCGTGCTCACGTACGACTATTACACCTACGAGGTGAGCCCATGGGATGTCCCGGTCTGGTCCATCGAACATACCGAGCACGGGCTCACGGGCTGTCCTACTGCCTTATAGGAACTGGGACATGAAACCGGTGACCATCGAAGACACGGCGATAGCCCTGGCGATCCACCGAAGATTCGGCAGTTTGAATGGACTACTCCGGCGGCGCTGGCCGCGACTTCCAGCGACACGGCGACGGCGGGCGAGTTCGATATTGCTCCCCGAACCACGATGGCTAAATGAACACGGAGACTACACCGGGGGCGGCCCGCCCGACTGTCACCGCGATCGAAGCAGTTCTCGCCCGCGCATTGCTTGCGGAGCTCGAGAAGACGAGTACTCACCCGCACACGCTGAGGCTCGGCTCCGCCAGCGCCACGACAATGACTTTCCGGGTCGACTCAGACAGTGGCGCAAGCTCGCCGGGCCCCCCCTCGATCAGCGGCTATTTGACGAGTTTGAGAAGAACGCGTGAAACTCACCACAGATCATTCACCGCGGATTGAGACTCACCCAACAAAACCGCGGCCAAGCTCCAACGTGCCGTCGATACCGGACGCTGGCTCTACAACAAGATCGAAGGACGGCCTGATCGCGCCCCGCTTCGCGACACGGCGTGCGAAGTCCGCCCCCGGATCACAGTCGCCATCCGCTTACCTGCACCAGTGAGCGCAGACGGCATCACGCTGGGGCCGCTTGCCCTACCCACGACGAACTACCCAAATCCCTCCAGCTAGGTGCTTGGCCGAACTGACTGACAATTCGTTGTCTATGACGAGCCGTTTGCGATATCGAGTCAGATCGCGGTCGGCCTCGAGCGAGGCGATGGCCTTCTCAACGATGCCGCCCCGGCCGACTCGCCACCGAGTGAGCGCGCCTGTTCGAGCCGGGCGGTGTTGACCGCGCCGACGGCGATCTCGAGATCGACCTGGACGTCGATGTCGGTGGTGCCGGCATGCTGATAGTCACTGGTGGCGCAGAGCAGTTCGGGGACGAGACCACCGAGTACGACGAACTCAGGTCGGGCTCCGTAGTGGTGGACGATCCGGACCAGGGCGCGCTCGGGCCGCCCTGCGTGCCGCTCGGCTACGGGGCTCGTCATCGACCATCGATGACCTCCCAGAGGTGCTCGCCCGCGCCCTTACCGTGTACACCCGTCGTGAGCAGGTCGGCATAGACCCGAGGCCAGGGCGCAACCCGTAGGCAATCAACCGTCTGGCGAGCCGACGTACAGCAACCGTGGGGAACGGCCGAAAGGTAAGGCGGCCGCCTTCGATGGGCCGGAGTCCAGCGTCCGGAGCCGGCCGCTTCGAGTCCGATAATGGTGTTGGTGTCGAGGTAGACGTCGGCGGTGGTGACAGTCCCCAGGTGCGGGGCGATCACGCTCGCCGCAACGGCGCCGGTCACCGCCCAGTCGGTGTGGGCCATGCTCCACCTACGCCCGATCTGGCCGAGACCCGCCACCGGATCGCGCCAGGTCACGCCGACCTGAACGCTGAGGGGATCGCGAAGCGACTCCGCCGCGGCTGCGTACGCGATGAGCAGGGCCCTCCGGTCTGTGACCTTGCGAGCGGAGGCCCTGCCGCGTTCGGTGCTCGCTTCAAGCAACCCGAGTTCGGTCAACGCTCGGAGCGCGTTGTGCAGCTTCCGCTCGATAGCCCCGTGACCTCTTGTGTGTCGGCGACGGTGGCGCGGACTCCGCACAACAGAGCCTCGGCTACCGCGAGCACCGCAGGCGTCCACCGAGGCGGCTTCTCGACCTTCGACTGGAGGTCGACCACTCCGGGAGACGATGATCGAGCCAGTAGCGATCTCGGCCGCACCGGTCTCGTCGACCCAACCGATCCCTACCTCCGTCAGTTCCTTGCGGGCGCCTGAGGACAGATGTCGAGCGACAACGACGTCAGGGAGTGGAGCCGTGGCCAGCGCCGGCTGCGTCCCCGAGGCTTCCCTCCTCCCCCGCCCACACCACCCTGAGTCTCTTGCCGGCGACGACGAGCCCACCACCCCTGGAGTCCTGGACTAGCCGGACGTCAACCGAGGCAGGCAGGACCGCCCGAACCGCATCGCCTGCCCGGTCGGTGAACCTGCCCGGAGTCGTCGTCGCTATGGTCATCTCAATACCTCAGAGAAACACTCTACCTCACTGCGCCAGTGATGTATATTGATTCTCCGGTGGAGGGGTATCCATCTCGGTGCAGTTGATGGGCGTAGGCTGCCGGGGTGGGAGCGGCCGCTGCGGGGGCGGACTATCCGGGGTCGTACGCCGAGCTGCGGGCGTGGTTCCCTGACGACGACTCCTGTCGGGACTACCTGGAGTGGTTGCGGTGGCCGGACGGGTTTGTGTGTCCGCACTGTGGGGGTGGCGGGTGGCGGACCGTAGATGGCCGCTGGTCCGCTGCGGCCTGCCGTGCGTGGCGGACGTCGGCGACAGCGGGGACGATCTTCGATGGGACGCGGACCCCGCTGACGGTGTGGTTCGTGGCTCGCTGGTACATGACGAGCCAGAAGAGCGGGGCCTCTGCCCTCGGGCTGCAGCGGGTGCTGGGGCTGGGGTCTTATCAGACGGCGTGGGCGATGCTGCACCGCTACCGGCGAGCAATGGTCCGCCCTGGGCCGGGATCGCTTGTCGGGGCGGGTGGAGGTCGACGAAGTCCTCATCGGTGGACTGACCCCCGGCCGCAAGGGTCGCCAGATCGGTGCCAAGGCCCTGGTGGAGGTGGCCGTCGAGCAGCTCGAGCCGAGGCTTCGGACGCTGCCGTATGGAGGTCATCCCCGACGCCGGCAGCGTGACGTTGCGCCGCTTCTTGATCGACAACGTCGCCCAAGGTCCGACGGTGATCAGTGACGGCTGGCAGGGCATCCGCTCCGCCGCGGTCGGCCCCCTACGTCCATGAGCGCCACGTCGTAGGGGTCCCCGAGCGCTCGCACCAGCTGCTCCCCGGGGTGCACCGTGTCGCCTCGCTGGTCAAGCGGTGCCTCCTGGGCACCCATCAGGGGCGGGATCGCCTCCACCCACCTCCAGGACTACCGGACTACCTGGACGAGTTCGATGAACTGGCCGGCGCAATCGGTGCCGACACCCTCGAGCGCGATGGAGGCCGGGGGCGAGCTCGGCGACGAGCGGTTCGATGAGTTCGTCGAGGGCGGCGATCTCGTCGTTGATCTCCAGGATCCGCCGGGCCAGTGACTTCAAGGCGATCTTGGTGGCTACAGCCGGGTCGCGGAAGGCAACGGTGTCGGGTCGCCAGCTGGCGAGTGCCGGAGTTGCTGCATGCGGGTCATCGCCCGCACCTGGTCGCGGACTTCGTCGGGCCCGGCGACGATGATCCCGTGGATGTGCTGCAGGGCGACCCGGCGGCACTTCAGCGCCGTCTTCGGGTGGCGCGGAGCACACGCAGGGCCTCGACCGCGCCGGAGCGGTCCTTGGCGAACACGGCTCGTTGGCCGGTCAACGCGGCGTGGGCGGCGGAGATCGCATCGAGCGTGTCGTCCTTGCCCTTCGTGTAGCGGAACGCGGGATCCGGGCCGGTCACTTCCAACACCGGCACCCCGGCGAGGGCGAGGGTGGCGGGTGATCCCCGCCCCATAGGAGCCGGTCGCTTCGATCCCCACCCGGATCAAGTTGCCGTGCTCGGCGAACCAGCGGCTCATCGCCCGATACCCGGCTCGTGTTTCGTCGAGAACGCTTTCGTGCCGAGCACCTGGCCGGCTGTGTCGACGACCGCAGCCATGTGCAGTTCCATGTGGGTATCGACCCCACCGATGACATCGATCGTGGCCTGTGTGATCATGGCCATGTCCGGCCCCTTCCTGATCGTTGGGATGTCGGGCATCGGCACCGGCCAACGAACGGACAGGACAGTCATGGGACGCCTCTGGTCAGGCTCTCATCAGGTCACCAGGTTGGTCGAGGTCGACACCTCAACCGGTTGCCCCCGAGTGGCCGACGAGTACGAGGAATGACACGGAGTCGATCGGAGTGCGAGTCAAGCCACCCGGGGGCAGCAGGTCGCCGCAGATCCTTTCGTCGATTGCTGCGAGGGTCACGCCGCAAGGAGACAACCAGCACCCACATACTGACTGTCGGAGTGGAAGACCAGGCCCTCAGAGGTGAAGCGGGCGTCGTGACGCCGGCGGGTGAACAGGGCTTGCTTGAGCGCGGACATGACCAGTGGTGTGGCCTTGGACGACGAGGTGCGCCAGCCGAGGATCCGCCGGGAGCACACGTCGGTGACGAAGCTCGTGTACACGAACCCCTCCAGGGTCCAGACGTAGGTGTAGGGGTCGGGCCGGGGCGCCCTGCTCGCTTTCGTCGAGTGGGTTTCCCCGGCCGCCCTCCGAACCGGACGTGCGACTTCCACCGCATCCGGCTCTCCACGTGTTCATGCCGCTGGTGCGGGTGATCCGTTGTCGTTGCGCTCGACCATGGGGTCGGGATCGTGCGCCCCGGTAGCGGTAGCGCTCGATGGCGACCTTGTTGGGCCGGAACATCTCGATCCCGCCGTCGCGGATCCTCCAACCGGGGAGGTAGCGGCGGACCAGGGTGTGCATGTTCAGCCCGAGGTGTCGTTTGCGGAGCCAGCCGACGATCCGCCAGAAGGCGAAGTGGTCGACGTAGTTGAAGGTCCGCGAGGACACGCCGTGGCGGAAGTAGTTGCACCAGCCCCGCAGCGTCGGGTTCAACCGGCGCAGCAGGTCAGCGAGCGTTCGATGTTTCGCTCTGCGAGTGAGTGACCGCACCTTGTCCGTCACCGAGAGCAAGCTCTTCTTCGACGGGTAGGTGTAGATCGCTCGCTTGCCGGTCCGGCCCCGCCAGGCCCGGCGCTGGATGCGCCAGCCCAGGAAGTCGAACCCCTCGTCGATGTGGCAGACCCTCGTCTTCTCTTCCGACAGGCGTAAGCCCATCGGAGCGAGCACCGCGGCCACTTCGTCCCAGAGCGCTTCGGCGTCGTCGCGGCTGCCGTGGACCATGACCACGAAGTCGTCCGCGTAGCGGATCAGCTTCATCGTCGGTTCCCCGGAGCGGCGGCGCTTGACGCGGGTCCACTCCGGGCCCGACGCCGCCCACTTGGCAGCGAAGTGCTCGTCGAGGACCGACAGAGCGATGTTGGCCAACAGCGGTGAGAGGATCCCGCCTTGGGGTGTGCCGGTGATCGTCTCACGGTTGACGGCCCTCTTCGGTGAGGATCCCGGCCCGCAAGAACGCCTTCACCCATCCCAGGACACGCTTGTCCCCGATCCGATCTCGCACCCGGCCCATGAGGGCGGTGTGGTCGATCTCGTCGAAGCACGCCTTGATGTCCGCCTCGAACACCCACCCGTAGTTGCGGTTGGGTGACCCGAGGAAGTGGATCTCAGCGATGGCGTCCTGGGCTCGGCGCTTCGGGCGGAAACCATAGGAACATGGCTTAAAGTCCGCCTCGAAGATCGGCTCGAGCACCAACTTCAACGAGGCCTGCACGACCCGGTCTGCGGTCGTCGGGATCCCCAGCGAACGGACCTTGCCGCTCGCCTTGGGGATCGTCTTCTCCCGCACCCGCTGAGGGGCGAACCGGCCGGCCTTGAGATCATCTCGCAGCCCACCGAGCAGCCCTCCAGCACCGAACACGACGGAGCGGGGTGCCACTCCATCGACGCCGGCGGTTCGTGCACCCTTGTTGCCCCGCACCCGAGCCCACGCCACAACGAGGAACGCCGGGTCATAGACGAGGTTGGCAAGGTCATCGAAGCGACAGCCAGGATCGGCCATCGCCCATTGGTGCAGCTTCGTCTGCATCACGAGTACCCGCTGCTCGGCCTCGACAAGGTCGGGCCACGGCGCGCCGATGTTCACCGGCGACCTCCTCGATCAGCGTGGATGCTGCGAACACGCTGGACCCCTTCGCCATGTGGCCGGCTTTCCCGGCCTCGGACTACTACGGGTCCTCCGCCCCACCCCGACAGCATCAGCCGACGACGGGCCTTCCCACCGACCAGCAGGCCGCTGGCCGGGGAGGGGACCGCCAGGATGGTTCCCACGTTCACTCTCGAACCCTTCGACGGGGTCGGCGCCCAGCTATGCCCCTGCAGCCTCGCCACGGTTACGCCGCAGGCCTTCACCGTGGCCTCCCGGCCGGCGACATCACCCAACCAAGGAGTTCCCCCCGCCGAAACGAAGGTGCGCGCTGCTGCCCAGCCCAGATCTGCCAGGTTCGAGCTGGTGGTCTGCTCTTGAGAGGCGTTCAGCCGCTGGTTCCTCACGTACGCCTTTCCGTCTCGCTTGCCGGGCCCGGACCATCTGGCAGTGCCGGCCCGTCCCGTCGTTGTCAGGGCTGCTATCCACCCTCCCCCTCGTCCCAGGGATCAGGCTGCCCTCAGCTTCAACGCGCTCGCTGCGACGAGCGCATGGCGGTGTCCTTTCACCACCGCAGGGTTCGAGAGCGCCTCGTGGCGCTCGAAGTCGGCGACCCACCACTGGTCTGGTCGTGTCGGCGTGTTCCACGCCCGCTGGATCAGATCGGGGTGGCGCGCCGCGGCCGGATCCCGGCGGGTGGTCACGGTGCGGTGCCGGCCCCGGCGCACGCCCTCGATGCCCAGGATCTTCATCAGGCGCCCGACGTGGTCGCGGCCGATGTCGTAGCCGGCCTTGCGCATGGCGGTGGCGAGCTTGTCGGCGCCGTAGAGGCTGCGGTTGGCCCGCCATACGTCCAAGGCGGCGTTGGCCAGGTGGGCGTCTTCCCAGTCGGCCTCGCTGACCGGCTCGGCCTTGTGGGCCCAATAGGTGCTCGGGACGATCGGCAGGTCGTGCTCGGACAGCACCCGGCAGATCGGCTCGACCCCGAAGCGTTTGCGGTGCGCGTCGATGTAGTCGACGATCAGCGGAGTCGGCGGTCGAGCTCCGCCGCGGCGAAAAACGCGGACGCGGTCTTGAGGATCTCGTTCGCCCGACGCAGCTCGGCGTTCTCCCGCTCCAGTTCCTTGATCCGGGCCTCCACCGACGACGGGACCCCGGGTCGCTGGCCGGCGTCGATCTCGGCGCGCTCGATCCAGCCCCGCAGCGTGTCGGCCTTCACGTCGAGCAGCTCACCTACCCGGCGCCGGGCCTGCAGGGCCGACTCGGCCGGGAAATCACGGCGCCGGTCCTGATACATCCTCACCGCCCGATCACGGGTCTCGTGGTCGTACTTCCTCAACGCGGACATGGCTCAGTCTCCTTGTGAGATCAGAGCCTCCGGTGGATCCAGGGCGGTTCACCCGCCGAACACGGTGCTTTTCCAACGCACTGCTCTCCACCGGTGCGATGCAGCCTCTACGATTCGCGGCAAGTCACGATGGGAGTCGACCGATGCCCGGCCCGTTGCAGGTGATCGCCGTGAGCTTCGGTTCGGGTGCCGACTTCCAGGGTCGGGTCCTGGCTGAGGTCGATCGACTGCAGGGCCGAGGGGTGTTGCGCCTGCTGGACATGCTCTTCGTCGCCAAGAACGATGACGGCACGATCCAACGGTTGGTCGTGGGCGACGACGAGGACTTTGGCGCACTCCTGGCGAGCATCGTCCCTTTTGACGGCGCTGGCGTCGTGGGATCACTGGTGGGGGGCGGGTCGTCGGGGTTCGATCCGGCTGACGCATGGGCACTGGCCGAGTCCCTGCTGCCTGGGACGGCGCTCGCATTCCTGCTCATCGAGCACGGCTGGGCCCAGCCGCTGTTCGACGCGATCGCCGAGACCGGCGGCACGCTGCTGGGCGAGGGCTTCCTCACGTCTGAGGCCGGGTTGCTGGTCGGGGCTGAGGTGGCGGCGATGGAGGAGGCGGCTCGGGTGATTGCGGCCGCGCAGGCCGCCGAAGCCCACGCAACGCTCCTGGCCTTGGCGGCCGGAACCCGAGCAGCTGAGGCGGTCGCAGCCTCGGAGGCGATCCGCGCCGCCGCCGCGGCCGCCGCCGTCCGAGCGCTGATCACCGCAGGGCTGGTGGAGGAGGCAGCCACCCACGAGGCCGTTGACGCGCTGAGCGCCGCCGGCCTGATCGTCGCTGCGGCCGACGCAGCGGCTACGGAGGCTGTGGCCGAGGACGCGGCGGCGGTGATGGTGGCCCACGACGCGGCTACGGAGGCTGTCGCGGAAGCCGCCGCCACCGTCAGAGCAGCGTCGATCACCATGGCTGAGATGCGGGTCCTCCGGTATTTGCCCACGCAGTTGACGTTCGCGGTCATCGCCGACAAGCTGGGGATCTCCCGGTCGGCGGCGAAGGAACGAGCCGAGCGCGCCTACAAGAAGCTCGGGGTGCACAGCCGGGCCGAGGCGGTCAGCCGGACTCGTGCGCTCGGCCTCGTCGACTAACCCTCGATCCGTTGCCGCGGGCGGCTGCGATGTCCCGCTTGTCGGGCGGACATTCCTGATTCTCCACCGACACCGACCGCCCGCTGTGCAACTCGCCTGCGAAACAACCGGCCGCGTTGCCGTCTAGGACCGCACACTTCGGCACTACCTGCGCGCCCCACGACTGAGGAAGCCGGGACGGACCGCGGCACGATCCCCCAAACGCCGGGACGGCGACGCACGATCCGGCCGCCAACGAGGTGCCAGGGCCTGGTGATAACGACGGCTCAGCGGCGGTCTTGATCCGAGTGAATGCGCAAGAGCGCCGGATCTGTGTGATCGGTTTCGCGACGAACAACATCGCCACCCCGACGTTGTTCCACATCCACCAGGGAGCGGCCGGCGTGGCTGGGCCGGTCGTCGTCGACTTCGTCCCGTTGCTTCCCGGCGGCGTGGGCTGCGTGCGAGTCGAGCGGTCGTTGGCTCGAGCGATCAAGCAGCACCCGGCCAACTACTACTTCAACATCCACACCGGTGAGTTCCCGGCCGGGGCGGTGAGAGTTATAACCGGAACCTGTGGATCAGCCCCCCGTTCGAGGGCGCGGCGTACCTTCCTCGTTGAACCAAACGAGACATCGCCGGCGGTGAGACGCCGGCGGGAAGGAACGCCGATGTTGAGAGTACTCACTGATGACGATGCCCGCGCGGAGATGCACGCCGGGCTGGATGAGATCGTTCGTCGAAGGCGCCCGGCGCATGCTGGCCGCCGCGCTGGAGGCCGAGGTCGACGGCTACATCGACGCCTTCGCCGACGAACGCGACGAGCGCGGGCCGCCGGCTGGTGACCCGTAACGGCCACGCCGAGCCGCGCACGATCACGACGGCTGCTGGCGGCATCGAGATCGAGGCGCCGCGGGTGAACGACCGCCGCATCGACGAGGCGACCGGCGAGCGGCGGCGGGTTCAAGAGCGTGATCGTGCCGCCGTGGTGCCGCAAGAGCCCGAAGGTGACCGAGGTGCTGCCGCTGATGTACTTGCACGGGATGAGCTCGGGCGACTTCGCCCCGGCGCTCGAGGAGTTCTTCGGATCCGCCGCCGGGCTCTCGGCGTCGGTGATCACGCAGGCTCACCAAGCAGTGGCAGGCCGAGCAGCGTGCCTTCGCCGAGCGGTCGCTCGCCGACCGGGACTACGTCTACATGTGGGCCGACGGCGTGCACTTCAATGTCCGTCTGGAGGAGGCCCGGCTCTGCTGCGCTGGTCATCGTGGGCGTGCGCACCGACGGCACCAAGGAGCTGGTCGCCATCACCGACGGCCACCGCGAGTCGACCGAGTCGCTGGGCCGACCTGCTGCGGGACCTCAAGCGCCGCGGGATGCGGGCGCCGATGGTGGCGGTCGGTGACGGGGCCCTCGGGTTCTGGGGGGCGCTGCGCAACGTGTGGCCCGAGACCACGCGAGCAGAGGTGCTGGGTGCACAAGGTCGCGAACTGTCTCAACGCGCTGCCGAAGTCGGTGCAGCCCACGGCGAGGAAGATGCTGGCCGAGATCCGCGACGCCGAGGACCGCGAGCACGCCGTGGTCGCCATCGACGCGTTCGCCGCCGAGTTCGCCGTCAAGTGGCCCAAGGCGGTCGCCAAGATCGTCGACGACGCCGAGCCGCTGCTCGCCTTCTTCGACTTCCCGGCCGAGCACTGGATCCACCTCAAGACCACCAACCCGATCGAGTCGACCTTCGCCACCGTGCGGCTCCGCACGAAGGTGACCAAGGGACCAGGCTCCCGAGCGGCAGGACTCGCCATGGCCTTCAAGCTCATCGAGGCGGCCGAGCAGCGCTGGCGCTCGGTGAACGCACCCCACCTCGTCGCGCTCGTCCGGGCCGGCGCCACGCTTCGAGAAGGGGGTGCTCGATCGAGCGACCGCAACAGCAGGATCAGGAAGCCGCCGCGTGATCAACGGAGGAAGCCGATCCACAGGTCTTGACTATTTCTCGGGCGGTGAGGGGCCAAGTCTCTGGCTTCTAGAACAAATCGCACGACAGCGAGGGCGCTCGGCTCCACCTCCGGGGCCGGGCCGGGGCTGCTGTGGGTGATGCGTGGCCGCCAGTCCCGTGTCGTGGCTGGTAAGAGCGGCTTGCCACGATCTTGATTGTGCAGGGACAGCGGTGAGTGGGGCTCGCGGCCTCGCGTTCGCTGGCGGGCCAGACTGTCGACCGGCACGGTCCGCAGGTGGTCGAGGCAGCACGACCAGCTCCTCGCCGAACACGCCGGGCGGGTCGCCTCGCCACCGCAAACAGATACGTGAACGCGCCAGGAGGCCGCTCAGTGGGTGACGGGCGCCACCGAACGGCCTCCTACGTTGCCCTTCGAGCTTGGGTGCGAGCAGGCCGGCCCGATGATCGGGCGAGAAACCCTCCGGACCGACCCTACTCGGCTTGGCGCCCCTTACCCATGTCGCCGGGCGGCCAAACCTCGCCCGGTTTTCCCGACTCAGGCCGCGGGAGACACAGGTCCGGCGCGAGGAGCTCGAGACTCGTCTGGCCAGCGCGCTCGAGATGGCCGAAGCAGAGGCGGAAGTCCTCGACGTCGTCGAGCGGGCGTTCGTCGCCACCCTTCCCGATTCGTCAGTCGAGTTGCTCCTGGCCGACAACAGCCAGGCCCACCTGTCCCGGATGGTGTCGTCACCGACCGAGCAGGCCCCGATGTGCGGGGTCGATTCCCCCCACCATTGCCCGGCAGCCCGGCGGGCCCAACTGCAGCAGTTCGACGACAGCGACGCCCTCGACGCCTGCCCGACGCTGCGCGGACGCGCCGAGGGTCGCCGCTGCGCCGTCTGCGTGCCGGTGTCCATCATGGGGCGGACCGTGGGCGTCATCCACACCACCGCCGAGGTGGGTCATAGCTTCGCCGAGCCCGTGGTTCAGGACCTGGGCACGCTGGCCGGCCTGGCCGGCGCCCGCATCGGGCTGCATGCGCATGGTGGCAGAAACCCAGCTTCAAGCGTCCACTGACAGCCTCACCGGTCTCCTCAATCGCCGGTCACTGGAGCACCGTGTGAGCCTGCTCCGCCACGAGGGGACACCGTTCACGGTGGTCATGGCGGACCTGGACAACTTCAAGCAGCTCAACGACACCTACGGTCACGAGACCGGGGACCGTGCCCTGCGACTCTTCGCGCAAACGTTGGTCGGCTCGTTCCGCAGCAATGACATCGTGTGCCGCCACGGCGGTGAGGAGTTCTCGGTCATACTGCCGTCGTGCACCGGGGCCCAGGCCGACGCCGCCCTGCAGGTCGTGCGCAGCAAGCTCGCCACCACGGTCGCCAGCGCCGGACTCCCGAAGCTGACCGCCAGCTACGGCGTGGTCGAGGCCGGCGAATCCGAGGAGCTCGCCACCGCGCTGAGCCGAGCCGACTCGGCCCTGTTCCAAGCCAAGAAGGACGGACGCGACCGAGTGGTCGTGCACGAACGATCCGGACTATCGGCGCCCACCGAACCCTCTCTTGTCGCCGCGTCGGCCCCCGGTCCCATGATCACCAACGGCAACCCCACGCCTGAGCGATACCCGAACGAACCGGTGCATCGCGGCGCGGATGGCGAAGCAGCCGACCGCTACCCGGGCGGCGAGGAACAGCCACAGGACGCCGATTCCCTCTCTCATGGCGCCTCCAACCTAGGCTGGCTGACGTGGAAAGCAGCCGGCGGCCAGACCTAGACCGCTACATCGCTCAGACCGAATCCGGTGAGCTCACCTGGATCGGTCAAGGCACCGCATACAAGACACACGACGAGGACGAGACGCTCACATTGCGCCGCGACAATCGGGACATCGTCCTGACCATGAAGCTCGATCTAGTTCTCACTCCCGCATCTCTTTGGTCCTCATACACGGACGAATCCGAGCGCGAGAAGTGGGGGCGACTCATGGCTCTGGTCGAAACCCGAGCCGACTGACGGCGGCGTCGATCACGACACGACCGAGCGCGACCTCGTCGGCCGGCACCGCCCCACTGACGTTGACCGTGACGTAGGTGTCACCACCGCCACGTCCTCTCATCGAGGCCCGGCGCGCCAGCGTGGGCCATCGCCATCGGCTTGTCGTTCGGGATGACGTTGCCCGCCGTCTTCGGGATGAACAACTCCGGACCCTTCTCACCCACGCTCGACGGCTGACCGGCGTCGAGGAAACCTCCGGTGGGCGTTGAACTGGATGCCCCCAGCGCGCCCCGACCCGGCACCGGTGTGGAAGATCGCGGCGACCTGGATTCTCGCCGTCGCAGCCCGGCCGGTTGACCGCGTCCAGCCCGCCGAGAGCCATCGGTCAGGACCTCAGCGAACGAACGGGTAGGCGCGGACGATTGACACTCCGCGCAGCCGGTGACGAGCGAGCCCGTGGGCCTGCGTCTCACACAGCTGGTGCGCCCTGGCAGCGGACCGCGAGCCGGGGCTCACGAAGGCCCAGACCATGGATGTGCTCCCGCCGCCCGAGCGACGGGGCCGGGTCGGCATCTACCGGAAGGCTCACCTGCTCCGTCCCCAGCTGATCAGCCGCTTGCAGGACCGCGGCTACTCCCTCGCCGGCATTCGCGACCTCGTCCGTTCCTGGCGTGACGGCGCCGACCTCGCCGAGGTCCTCGGGCTCGAACCCGACCAGCTCGTCCAGCTCGACGAGCCCGGCGCCCCGGCCACCCTCGACCAGCTCACCGCGCTGCTGCCAACTCTCGTCCCCACCCGACTCAACGACCTCGTCGCCAGCGGCGCTGTCGCAGTGTGCGGGCCGGACCGCTACTGCGTCACCAGCCCATCTCTGCTCCAGCTCGCCGTAGACGCGCTCGCCGCCGGCTACGAGTCCGACCCGTCCTCGCACTGCTCACCACGATCCGAGACGCGACCGACATCATCGCCACCGCCACCGTCGCGCTCCTGGCCGATCGGCCCCCGAGCGCCGACGCGGATCAGCTCCTCGCACTCGCGAACGCGCGGCCGAGGGCTCCTCGCGCACGGCACCGGACGGCTCACCATCCACGCCATCGGCCAGCGCCCCGGCATCGACCACGACGACACCACGGGCGCCCTGCGCCAACTCCTCGGGGCCGACCCATGACACCCACCGCCGACCGGGCCCAGTACGACGCGTGGAACGGCGACAGCGGCCGACGACGGCCACCGATCCCGACCGGCGAGACCCCGTCATGGAGACCGTCGCGCCGACGCGCTCCTCGAGTCCGCTCGCCTAGCTGCGGGCCGGTCTATGCTCTGACGCCGGTCGTGAGTGCGGCGCCACCCCCCTTACCCGCCGCCCGCATGGTGGGCCCGGCGGTTCCGCGCCCGGGTCACTGAAGCTCCCGGTGATGGGGTGCGCCCGGTCGCCATCCGGTCCGCCTCGTCGACCCACCACAGGAAGTGGGTCGTCGGCTCGAACGGCGACGAACACCGACGGCGGTTCGCCGCACCCAGCCGCTTCCGTCGCTCGACTCCAGCTCATTTCAGTCCACCGTTTGACACGTCGCACTGGCGCTGGGAGCCAAACTGGGAGCCTAAGGGGACGAATGGTGGCGGATCGGGCCGAACATCGGCGGAACGAAAGTCCCTGGTAGAAGGCCATGGGCGAACGTCAGCGAACACGCTCGAATACGTTCACACCGTGGAGGTCATGGGATCGAGGCCCGTATCGCCCACGGACGGCCGATCGAGCACGATCGGTACGGGCCCATCGGCCAACGTGAGCGGCCGGTGACCGGGCTCGAATGAGCTGGTCCGTCCTTCCGAGCGAACGGGTCGGAAGGACGGACCGGACGAGCTCTGGCCTCGTCAGCGGCTGTCGGAGCGGGCGAGCCGGCGGCTCGTGAGCACGAGCAGGGCGCCACCGCCGAACAGCAAGCTGAGGCCGACCAATGCCGCGGTGCGGTTGTTGCCGCCGGTGACGGGCAGGGTGCCCGTCGTCGGAGGGGCTGTCACCGTCTCGGGTGCACCGCTCGGCGGGACGGTGGTGGCCACGCTGGAACCGGTGGTCGACGTCGAGGTCTGCGGCACGGTGGTGGGCGTCGTAGCGGGGACGCAACCGGTGCCGTTCTGGATCCACGGACCTCCGACCCGGCCCTGCGACTGACTGCTCAGGACGAACACGAACTTGATGTCCAGCTGACCGGCACGACAGGGGGTGGTCACGGTCAGGGTCCCGGTCACGGCGCCGGCGGGGATGGTCCCGGCGGCCTCAGTCTCGGGGTCACCCGATCCGGACACGCCGACGTGGTGCACGATTCGGATGGCGCTCGCGGTCGAGCGCGGCGCAGCCAACTGGTAGACGACGGTAATGGTCTGCCCATTGGCGGAGACCGTCGCGGTCACCGCGGTGCCGTCGATCGTCTTCTGGGAGACGCAGCTGTACGGCACCGGCATGAGGGGCGGCGTTCTGACCGCCACAGGCGGGCAGTGCGCCGGCCGCGGGTGCCGAAGCCATCAGCCCAGCCCACGCCAACACGGACAATCCAACCAAGCTGACGGGGTAACGGATCGCACGCGAGCGACGGGCTCGACTGTTCTTGATCGGGTTCAAGGACACGGTTTCCTCCTCATCGCGCCATGCGAGCAGTCAGCCCCGCATGCCGCTCTCAGCTCACAGTCTGGCATGTCGTGGACCCACAACCCGGTCATTCCTGGGAGTTTGCAGGGATATCCCCCACGTCACTCCTCTCGGTGATCGCCCATCCGGGTGGCGTCGCGACGCGACAAGTGCATTTTGCAACTATTCGACGTGGTCGGCGGGCTCGTGGCTCGGCTCCGAGCGCGGTAGGGCGGTGGCCGTTGACGAGTGCACCGCGCGCCACCAACCGGTCACCGAATCGGCGCGATGGCCGCGGATTCGGTGACCAGAACGAGCGGCGGGGGCTGCGGCCGATGGGCGAAGGGTCGGTGGACGTCCCCACTCGGCGCGGTGGCGATCGGCGATGTCGACCCTGAGGGCCTGACGCCGCCTGGGCCACAGGGGCAGACTGGCCCGGTCAGCGTCCCAATGAGATCAGGAGGGCCATCGTGCATCGTCCTACTTGGCTGCGCCGCTCGCCGCGGCTGGCCGTGACCGCCGGCGTGGCGGTCCTCGCACTCGCCGCCGGCGTCGCCTACGCGGCCGCGCCGGCGCCGGCCATCAAGACCATCACGCCGCGCTCCGAGAACCAGATCACCAACCTCGATGTGCTGCGCCAGCAGATCCGCAACTACTACGGCGATCCGCTCGGCACGGGCGTGTTCGCGGACGACAGCAACTATGCCAAGGAGGCCCAGAAGGCCGCCGCCGCTGGCGCGACGTGGCTGGCCAGGCCCCACCACACGAACAAGATCAAGGCGATCGTGCTCGACGTCGATGACACCTCGCTCGCCACCTGGGTCTACGAGATCTTCAGCAACTGGGCGTTCAACCCGACGACCAACGGTACGTTCGTCACCGAGCAGAGGTTCCCCGCTGTGCCCGGGATGGTGGCGATGGCGACGCAGGCCGTGCACGAGGGCTACGCGCTGATCTTCCTGACCGGCCGCGGTGCCCTCCAGGAGGCCGCCACGCTCGGCAACCTGACCCACGATGGCATCGGCGTCGACGCCGGCTACCCGAGCCCCACCACGTTGAACGACGGTGAGGACGGGCTGTTCACCAAGCCGGCCGTGGCCGACTACCCGGCCTACTTGAAGGCCGCGTGCGCCAACGATCCGAACGGGTCCTGCACCACGATCCACTACAAGTCGGCCACCCGGGCCCACATCGAGTCGCTCGGCTACGACATCGTGGCCAACTTCGGCGACCAGTTCAGCGACCTCAAGGGCGGCCACGCTGACAAGACCTTCAAGCTGCCGAACCCCAACTACTTCCTACCCTGACCGCAGGCCTGAGCCAAGCCCCGTGCGACGAACCGCGACCACCTCGTGAAGGTCGCGCTCGTCACCGGGGCTGGCTCCGGCATCGGTCAAGCGGTCGCGGTCCGGCTGGGTGCGGACGGCTTCGACCTGGTGTTGGCGGGCCGACGGCCCGAGCCGCTGGCCGAGACGGCGGCGTGGGCGCGGTCGGCCCGCGCCGACGCTCGGGTGATCACGGTGCCCACGGACGTCGCCGACCCCGGCGCGGTGGGCGGCCTCTTCGAGAGGGCCGAGACCGAGCTGGGCCGGGTCGACGTCCTCTTCAACAACGCCGGCACCAGTGCACCAGCCGTGCCGATCGACGAGCTCAGTGTCGAGCAATGGCGAGCGGTGGTCGACGTCAACCTCACCGGCGCGTTCCTCTGCGCGCAGGCCGCGGTTCGCCTGATGAAGCGCCAGTCGCCCTCGGGTGGTCGCATCATCAACAACGGGTCGATCTCCGCGCATGCGCCGAGACCGAACTCGGCGCCCTACACCGCGACGAAGCACGCCATCACGGGGCTGACGAAGTCGCTCGCCCTCGACGGGCGCGCCCATGGCATCGCCTGCGGGCAGATCGACATCGGCAACGCGGCCACGCCGATGACGGCGCGCATGCCGAACGGCGTGGCGCAGGCCGACGGCAGCCGCCGGCCGGAGCCGACCTTCGATGTCGCGGAGGTAGCCCGGGCCGTCTCGTACATGGCCGGACTCCCCCCCGAGGTCAACGTCCTCTTCATGACCGTGATGGCCACCGAGATGCCCCTCGTGGGGAGAGGCTGACCGGTCCCGGGCGCGGTGACCGGCGGGCGGGATCGCGTGAGCGGCGCCGCCGAGGGCACCGACGACCGCCTCAGCTGACCGGCGCCGCCGCGCCGGCTCTCACGCGATGGGCACCGCGGTGACCAGGATGTTGCTGCGGTAGTGGTGGGTAGAGCGGTCGTACTCGCCCCCGCAGGTGATGAGCCGCAGCACGGGCGTGCCCGCGCGGGCGAACACCTGTGCGGTCGGGAGCTGGGGCTTCAGCACCAGTCGGGTGTCGGTGATCCGAAACCGCCTGACCGTGCGGTCGGCGAAGGTCACCGTCACGATGGTGCCGATCGGGACGTCGATCAACCGGTTGAACACCCCCAGCCGGTGCTTCCAGTCGAGGTGACCAGCGAGGACGGCTGAGCCGGCCTCGCCCGGCTTCGGTCCATATTGGTACCAGCCCACTAGCCCGGCGTCGGGTGGCACGGTGAACTCGCCGCTACCGGCGTCGACCCCGGTGGGCACGATCGGGCCCGCGATGCCGGTGCCCTCGAGGCGTACCGCCACCGGGAGGGTCCGAGCCGACGGCGCGAGGAGGTCGGGCGCGGCTGAGTGGGTGTCCACCACGCTCGGTCGCGGCGGCGGAGCGGTCGCGGTGGTCGCTTCCTTCGTCGCCACTCGCAGCTCGACCGTCGCCGGCGTGCTGGTCATCGAGGGTTGAGTCGGGGGCATCGTGTTCGCGACCGCGCTGACACTCGGCCCCACCGTGGTCGCCGGGCCGACCACCACGTCTTGCGCGCCGGACCGGAGGGCGCGAGACGCCATCGCCGACGGGTTGGTGGGCGCCACCAGCGCCGCCACCGCCACCACGGCGAGAGCGCCGGCCGGCAGGCCGAGCGCCCGGCGCATGGTCACGGCCGGCGCATGGTCACGCCCGGTGCAAGCGGCCCCGCGGCCACCGCCAAGCCAGCAGTCCGAGCAGCACCGCCCCGACGCCGGCCGGGATGGCGATGCCGAGATGGTGGACCGAGCTCCCTCCGGCGAGGCTGCTGCCGTCGCCGGTCTGGACCTTCGTCGGCGCGGTCTGCAGCCCCGTGACCGCGACGGCCGCCCAGCCGAGCGTGCCGTCCTTCTGCGAACCGATGACGTACATGAAGTTGGCCGAACCCTCGGCGAAGGCAAGCTGCTCAGGCGGCGAGAGGTTCGTGCCCGTGGACGGGTCGGTGATCGCCAGCTGGTGGGTGCCGGGAACGGTGGTGTGCTCGGACTCGTGGTTGTTGACCAGGTTGGCGGCCTCCGTCTTGCCGTCCAACAGAACGTCGAGGGCACCGGCTGCGGCGACGTGGCGAACCACCACGCGGGTGACGCCCGCCGGAACCTGGCTGACGTCGTCGCGGAAGACGGTGATGGCCGGTTTGCCGTTGGCGTCGAGGTGCACCACCGCCGATTGCCGCACCCCACCCACCAAGGTGATGGTCGAGTGGAGGAGGGGGGTGGACGAGGCCGCCGCCCCGGACTGGCGCACGTCCACTACGTGCGGGCCGGCCGGCAGCGCGATCGGATCCGTGCTGCGTACCGGCTGGAAGGTGGCCAACGCCAGCTTCCCGTCGAGGTACACGTCGGCCACCAGCCCGCGCACACCGTGCACGAGCACCACCGATGCCGGTGGGGTCGCGGCGCCCGCTGAAGCGGGTGCCACGACCAGCGTGCCGAGTGCGACGCCGCCGATCGCGATTGCTGACGCCGAGCGCGGCAAAGCCGTGCCGAACCGCCATGACCGAGGTACTCCGCCGACAGGCCATGGAACCGCCCTCCTGGTTGGCCTTGAGGGCGCGCACCATAGCCCAAGGTTGACAACACGGACAACATCAAGTAGCCGTTGTGCTGTGGCGGAATGCAGGCTGGCGGCGGCCAGCGCGTCGCTGGCCAATAGGGGGCCAGCCAAGCGAGCAACGGTAGGTGTGACCGCGGCGTCATTGGGTGCGGTCGGCCTGATCGCCCTGGTAGTGGTCGGTGGTCGGGCAGTCCCGGCGGGCGCGCAGGCGGGCAGCTCGATCTCCGTCGTGGCGGTCGACGCCCGCCGCTTCCCCACCGTCACTGTCGATCTCGCGCTGCCACAGGCCGTCGCCGCCTCGGCACCGGCAGCGTCCGCCTTCACGATCACCGGCGCGCAGGTTCGCTCCGCGGTCCGGCTCGATGCCCGCCAGCTCACGGTGGGCCTGGTGGTCGACGACTCGAGCTCGGTCGCGCCGACGTCACTCACCACAGAGCAAGGCTCGGCGGTGGAGCTCGTCCGCAATCTGGACGCTGGCGCCTCGGTGGTCATCGCCTCTTCAAGCGGCATGCGGGTCGGCCCGACCAACGACAAGGCGGTCATCATCCCCTCGATCGCCAAGCTCGGTGCCCGGGCGGTCAGCGCCCCGAGTGCGTTCTCGCAGGCGCTGGTGTCGGTCGGGGCGCAGATCGAAGCCAGCCCGTCCGAGCGCGGCGCACTCATCGTGCTGGCGAGCGACGCCACGACCTTGCCGGCCTCGGCCGCTCACACCCTGAGCGCGACCCTCCAGCAGGCCCGCGTCCCGCTGCACGTCGTGCTCCTGGGGACCCGGCTCGACCCCGGCCTGGCGGCGGTGGCGACGGCCAGTCACGGCAGCGCAGTCCTCGTCGGCCGGAGCGCGTTCCTTGGCGCGGTGGACGCCGTGACCCGGGACCTAACCGGGCAGTATCGAGTCACAGCCGTGGTGAAGGAGCCTGGCTCGTACCCGCTGCGGCTGACGGTCGGCGGTCACTCGTACGCGGCCACGATCGCGGTGCCGCGCCCCGCGACGGCCCCGACCTCGTCCACCTCGAGCTCCACCTCGACGGTGGCGACGACACCGCCCACAGCAGCACCCGCGGGCGCGGGAACGCCGTCGTCGGTCGCCTCGAGCTCGCCCTCCACCGCGGGCGGGGCATCGTCGGCGGGGGCTGGAGCCACGGCCAGCACGGCCACGACGGACTGGAAGCGCGTCCTCGCACTCGTTGCGGTCGGGCTTGGAATCGTGATCGCCCTGACCACCGCCATCGCGTCGATCCGGCGGAGAAGCAGGTCTCGGCGGTCGCCAGCGTCCATCCCCCCGCCGGTCCCCCCCGCCTGGTCCCCGATCGACGACGACGTGGAAGCCGACGACGACGTGGAAGTCGACGCCGACCTAGAGGCCGACAACGACCTGGAAGTCGACGCCGACCTAGAGGCCGACAACGACCCGGAAGCCGACGCCGACCTAGAGGCCGACAACGACTTCTTTGCGATGGAGGTGCCCACACCCGTGGACGACGAACCAGAGAGCGTGACGCTGGCCGACTGGTTCGAGCTCTGGTGGCCGACGGTGACCAATGTGCGACCGGCCACGCGTTCGCGCGATGAGCGCTACGCCCGGACCCACGTCCTGCGCGCCTTCGGCGACGTGCCGCTGGACCAGCTCGACGAGGTCGCGCTGCAGACGTGGGTCTCGGGCCTTTCGGATCCGGACGGCGCGGCGTTGGCTCCGCCCGCCATCCACCGCGCCGTCCAGACGCTCGATCGTTGCCTGGAGGCCGCGGTCGACGAAGGGCTGATCTCGATGAACCCGGCCGCCCAGCTGGCCCTGCCCAAGATCGAGCCGCAGCCGATGCGCTTCCTCAGCGACGATGAGCTCTGGCGGCTGGTGGAAGCGATCGACGCCCGCTACCGCGGCTTCGTCCTGCTGGCCGGATTCTGCGGGCTCCGCCTGGCCGAGCTGTTGGCGCTGCGCTGGGAGCGCGTGGACCTCGCGCATCATCGGGTCGAGGTGGTGGAGACGCTGCTCGAAGGTGAAGGCCAGCTGCGCATCGGCCGGCCGAAGTCGAAGGCCGCCGTGCGTGTGGTACCGCTCCCGGACTTCGTCGCCCACGAGCTCGGCCGGCTGGCCGAGTCGGGAGCCGATCCGACCACCCTCGTGTTCTCCTCGCCCGAGGGCCACTTGCTGCGCCCGACGGTGTTCCGGCGCGGCTTCTGGTCGCCGGCCGTCGAGGCGGCAGAGGTGGGGCCGCTCGGCGTCCACGACCTGCGGACCACCGCGGTCTCGATCTGGATCACCGAAGGGGCGCACCCGGAGCAGGTGGCCACCCTGGCCGGTCACACGTCCTCCTCGGTGGTGCTCGAGCTCTACGGTGGCCTGTTCGGCAACCAGGATGCCCGTCTGATGTCGGCCCTCGATCGGCGGGCCACGCCCCACCTGAGCGCCCAGCACTGACCGGCCGGGCATCCCCGTCCGGCCTCGAGCGCGGCGATAGCGTCCGCTCAGTGGCCCCACAATGTGAGCGCCCGGCCTGCGCCGAGCCGGCCATCGTCGGCTACGGCTTCGACCCCAGCCGGTGTGTGGCGTGGCTGGCTCCGCTCGAGGCCGGTGGTCCCCAGCAAGGGCGCCTCTGCCGCCGTCACGCCGACGCCATGGTCGTGCCGCGCGGCTGGTGGCTCGACGATCGCCGAGCCGGCGAGCAGCTCTTCCAGCCGTCCGCGGCGGCCTCGCCGGCGGGTCGTCAACGGCGGGCGTGGCGCCCGCGCCGTCCGGAGGACCGGACCCCGGCGTCCCCGAGCGAGCCAGCCGGGCCGGTCACGCCCGAGCCGGTGTCGGCGCCTGCCGCGCCCGACCCGATGCTCGACGGCACGGGACCGGTGCCGTGGACGCCGGTGTTCGTCGCCGACGACGACCTCGATGGCGTGCTCAACGCCACGTCGCCACTGCTGTCGCGGGCGTTCGGCCGGGTGAAGGGGAGCGGCACTCGCGCTCGACCTTCGGCATGACGGTGCCCCGGCCGGAGCCGGGGCACCGCGCTGGGGGGTCTGCCGGACCGGCGTCCCGCGTGTCAGCCGGTGCAGCTCTTGGCCGCCCAGTCCGTGAACCGCTGTGCGCGCCCGGCCGCCTTGGTCTGCGCCTTCACGGTCTCGGCGATGTGGTTGTCGATCCTCACCACCCAGGCGTTGGCGTGGGCATCGACGGCGGCCTGCCGGGCCTGCTTCTCGAGGGCCAGCCGGGACTCGAGCAGGGCTTTGCGCTGCCCGAAGAGGTCATTGATCTGGGTCTGATGGCTGCAGCCGAAGTCCTTGCGGGCGCCCTTCGTCGCCGCGTCCGCCCCGTTGGCGGCGTCCGCCGCGGGCGTCGTCGCCGGCGTCGACGAGGTTGTGGGCGGGCTCGACGGGTCGCTCTGGGCCAGCGCGGTGGTGGCGACGCCGGCGCTCAAGGCGGCGGCGAGGGCCAAGCCTCCGAGGATGGTACGGGTCTTCATGGATGGTCGCTCCTTGTGTCATGCGGGATGACGGTCATGTTGGCGAGCGACTGTGAGGGAGGTGTGAGGAGCGGGTGAGGGCCGCAGGGACCGAAGGGACGGGGGAGCAGGCCGGGACGTCGGCGCCCGCCCCCGCGATACTGACGTGGTGGATGTGACCGCGGCGATGCAGGCGCCCTGCCCGCCCGAGGCGCTGTTCGACTGGGTCGACGACCTCACCCGCTACCCGACGTGGCTGGGCATCGTGCAGCAGGCGACTCCCGTCCCGTCCCACCCGGCCGACGGCGAGACGGCCGGCCTGGTCGGTCGAGCTGCAGGGCCACATCGGCCCGCTCGCCCGCTCCAAGCGCCTGCGCATGGTGCGCAGCGTGCTCGTGCCGTCGAGCGAGGTCGTCTTCCAGCGCCAGGAGACCGACGGCCGGCACCACGCGTTGTGGCTGCTGCGAGCCGAGGTGCGGCCCGGCGGCAGAACCGCCGTGACCGCCGCGACGGCCGCGACCGGCACGGCCGTGACCGGCACGGCCGATGCAGCCGCCTCAGTGCGCGCTGACCATGCACCTCCACTACGGCGGGGCGCTCTGGGGTCCGGTGCTCGAGCGCCTGCTGGCCGACGAGGTCGAAGCCGGCCAGCAGCGGCTGCGGGCGCTGGTCAGCGAGCCCAGGCGCTGAACCGGCCGTTCGGCCGCCGCTCGACCTCCAGCGCCAACGCCGAACGCGGCCGACAGCACGTCGGGCCGCAGCGCCTCGTCGAGGGGTCCGGCGGCGAGGACCTTGCCCGTCCCGCAGCACCAGCGCGTGGCCGAAGCCCGGCGGGATCTCGTCGACGTGGTGGGTGACCATCACCAGCGGCGGCGCGTTGGGGTCGGCGGCCAGCTCGGCCAGGGCTCCGATCGTCGCCTCCCGGCCGCCCAGGTCGAGCTGGGCGGTCGGCTCGTCGAGCAGGACCAGGCCGGGGTCGGCGAGGAACGCCCGGGCCAGGAGCACCCGCTGCTGCTCGCCCGACGAGAGCGTGCCCGACGGTCGCGATCGGCGTAGGCCTCGACCCCTAGCCGGTCCAGCGCCCGACTGGGCCGCCGCCCGGTCCTCGTCGCTGTACGTGTGCCACCACGGCTCCAGCGCGGCGTAGCGGGCGGTCATCACCGTGTCGAGGGCGGTGAGCTGCGGCCGGAGCTCGCGCCGCCAGCGCGGCCGACGCCAGCCCGATGCGCCGGCGGACCAGGCGCACGTCGCAGCGTCCGAGCGTCTCGCCCAGCACCTCGACCGTGCCGCTCGAGGGGTGGAGGTAGAGCGCGGCGATCTGGATGAGCGTCGTCTTGCCGCTGCCGTTGGCCCCGAGGACGATCCACCGCTGGTCGGCTCGACCGTCCAGCTGAGGGCATCAGGATGGTGCGGCCCTCCCGCACCAGGCGGACATCGGTGAGGCGCAGGGCGGCGGCATGGCGGCGGGAACGGTAGCGGGACGGGCGCGCGACCATGGGCTACAGTCCGTCCGTCGCGAGCGGTGTCGGGGCTGGCTGTAGGGCGCGTCCCGGCGTGGCTGGAATCGTGTCGTAACGGAGTGTGCAACGAGCCGGCAGGTGCGCGGCGGGGCGCCGAGCGCCGATGCGCGGGCGAACGTGTGCAGCTCCCTGGTCCGACCGATCGTCCTCACCTTCGTCGCCGCCGTTGCCATGTCCGGGATCGTCGTGGGGTCGGCGTCGGGGGCCGGCCAGGCCGCTGCCGATCGGGCGGCGGAGAAGGCCGCCCGCCAGATCACTCGATGCCCGGCGTCAGGCCGACGCTGCCGCGCAGGCCTTCGCGGACGCCCAGGCCGACCAGGCCGAGGCGGAGGACGACGCTCACCAAGATCGAAGCGCAGGAGCAGGCCGTGTCCAAGCAGGCCGACGCCCTGCGCCAGGCGGTGGAGCAGCTCGCCATCCTGCGCTACGTGCGGGGCGGGGCCGACCCGAGCGGCTTCCTCGTGTTCGGACCGGGGGTCGCGGACCAGCTGCAGGCCGACCAGTACGCGGAGATCGCGGCTGCGGGCCAGCACGCAGGACGTCGACGCTACGAGGCGAACCTCGAGGACCTGGGACGCATGAGGGACGCGCTGCAAGCGGCCCGGAAGATCGAGCGCAGCGGGCGGCCAAGAACCTCAACGCCCGGCACAAGCAGCTGGAGAATCAGATCACCAAGCTGCAGAAGGCGGAGCGCAAGCGCCAGAAGGACGCCGCGGTCCGCCGCGCGCTCGAAGCCCAGCGGCAGGCCGAGCTGGCGCGGCATCCGGGCCGCCAACCTGGCCGCCGCGGCCGCGGCGGCCAAGCGGGGCGGCTCCGCCATCGGCGTCCTCGCCACCAGCGGCTCCTACGACGGCAACGTCATCGGCTCCGGGCGCGACTACGGCGGTCCCGGCTTCCGTTGCCCGGTCGCCGGGCCGTCCACCTTCGTCGACACCTGGGGCGCGCCCCGCAGTGGGGGCCGGCGACACCAGGGTGTCGACATGCTCGCCGCCCGCGGGCACGCCGGCGGTGGCCGTCGTCGCCGGAGTGACCCGCATCTCCCGGAACCGTCTCGGTGGCAACGCCCTATGGCTCGACGGCGACGACGGCAACAGCTACTACTACGCCCACTTCGATCGCTACGGGAAGATCGGCGCCGGTGAAGCCGGAGACATCGTGGGCTACGTCGGTGACACCGGAGACGCCCGGGGGACGCCCCATCTCCACTTCGAGGTCCACCCCGGCCGCGGTCCCGCCGTCAACCCCTATCCGACCGCTCGCTCCGCACTGCTGATGGACGCGACGCGTCCCGACGAGCTCGCGGCCTGGTTGGCGACGAGGCTGCAGAAGCTCCTCGGGGTCGAGCGCATCGTCGACCTCCGGCAGCTGTCCGGCGGCGCCAGCCGGGACACGTGGTCCTTCACCGCGATCTCGAACCAGGGCGGGGCCGAGCTCGTTGATCTTGCAACGACAGCGCCAGGGCGGCGAGCGTGACCTGGCTGTGGAGGCCGAAGTGCTGCGCGTAGCCGAGACGCGGGACGTGCCCGTGCCTAGCGTCATTGCTGCCTCAACGACAGACGACGTGCTGGGCGCGCCGTTCATCGTCGTCACTGACGTGCCCGGCGAGACCATCGCCCGCAAGATCCTGCGGGACCCGCAGTTCGAGCGCGCCCGGGCCGCGCTGCCCCGCCAGCTCGGCGCGGCCTTGGCGGCCCTGCACGCTGCCCCCACCGACGCGGTGAGCGGCCTGGTCGCGGTGGACCAGGTCGACCAGTATCGACAGGTGCTGGACGACGAGCGGCCAACCCCACCCCGCGTTCGAGCTGGGCTTTCGCTGGCTCGAAGCCCATCGTCCGGCGTCGAACCGGTCGGCGGTCGTCCACGGCGACTTCCGGCTCGGAAACGTGATCGTGGACGAGAACGGCCTGGCCGCGGTGCTCGACTGGGAGCTGGCGCACGTCGGGCGACCCGATGGAGGACCTGGGCTGGCTCTGCGTGAAGTCCTGGCGGTTCGGGTCGCAGCCGCCGGTCGCCGGCCTCGGTGACCTACGACGAGCTGTTCGACGCTTACGCGGGCGCGGCCGGCTGCCAGTCGATGCCGCCGTCGTGCGTTGGTGGGAGGTGCTGGGCACGCTGAAGTGGGGGATCATGTGCATCATGCAAGCCCGCGCCCACCTGACCGGCCTCTCGCGGAGCCATGAGCTGGCCGCCATCGGCCGCCGGGTGTGCGAGAACGAGCACGATCTGCTCCTGCTGCTGAGCTGACGTCGATGGGCGCCCCCCACGACGTGCCGACGGCCGAGCAGCTGGTCGAGGCCGTGCGGGAGTGGATCCGAGCGCGACGTCGTGCCCGCGACGGAGGGCCGACTCCAGTTCCACGCCCGGGTGGCCGTGAACGTGCTGGCGATCGTCGAGCGGGAGCTGACCCTCGGGCCGGCCCAAGCCGAGGTTCACGCCGCCCGTCTCGCTGAGCTGGGCGTGGCCGACGAAGGGGAGCTGGCGGCGCGGATCCGGGCCGGCGACCTCGATGATCGTCTGGACGAGGTGAAGGCGGTCGTCTGGGCGACGGTGCAGGACAAGCTGGCCGTGGCCAACCCGGCCTACCTCGAGGGCTGACCCGCGGGAGCGGCTGCTCGCCGGTCTGCTCGCACCGGAGCGGCGATCGCCTGCCCGGCGGCCAGCTGCCCGCAAGCAGCGTCGATGTCGGTGCCCCGATTCTGGCGGACGGTGGCGTTCACGCCTCGGTTCACGAGCTGATCGCGGAAGCGCCGCACCCCGGCTGGTGGCGTGCCCTGCGTCGGCCAGCCCGGCGTGGGGTTGAGCGGGATGAGGTTGACGTGGGGCGCGAGGGGCAGGCTGTCGCAGCGTGCTGCCAGCCGCTCGGCGTCGACCTTGCCGGTCGTTGACACCGTCGATCAGCGCCCACTCGAACGAGCAGACGACGCCCCTTCGCCTCGAGGTAGCGGCGGCAGGCGGCGAGGAGGGCGTCGAGCGGGTAGCGGCGGTTGATGGGCACGAGCTCGTCGCGCAGCGCGTCGTCGGCGGCGTGGAGCGACACGGCGAGGTTCACGGGCAGGGCCTCGCCCGGCGAGGCGGTCGATCCCAGGGACAAGACCGACGGTCGACAGCGTGAGGTGCCGGGCCGAGAGGCCGAGGTCGTCGTGGAGGCGCTCTACCGCGGCCCACACCCGGTCGTAGTTGGCCAGCGGCTCGCCCATGCCCATGAACACCACGTTGGAGAGCCGGCGGCCGAGCTCGCGGCTGCGTCGGGCGGCGCGCACCACCTGCTCCACGATCTCGCCGGTCGGCAGGTGGCGAGCGAAGCCGGCCTGGCCGGTGGCGCAGAAGCCACAGCCCATGGCGCAGCCGGCCTGGGTCGAGACGCAGACCGTGGCCCGGTCGGGGTAGAGCATGAGCACGGTCTCGATCAGCGGCGCCGTCGTGCAACCGCCAGAGCACCTTCACCGTGTCACCGCGTAGCGCTCGACGCTGCTCCGCCAGCGGCTCGAGGGCCGAAGGCAGCTGGTCGCCAGCCGCTCCCGTAGCGGGCGGGGGAGCGTCGTCAGCGTCGCTCGGGCTCGCGCCAGCTGTCGCGTAGAGGCCCTGCCACACCTGCTCCACCCGGTAGCGGGGTTCGGCGGCCAGCACATCGCCGAGCTCGGCCCGATCGAGTCGTACGCGGGTGCGGGCCGTCATCCCGCGGACGTCGCCGGTGTAGGCCCGATCGGTGCGGTGGACGGTGAACCCGAGCGATCGGTAGAGGCCGACCGCCGCCGCGTTGTCGGCGTCGACGTACAGCATCCCGACCGGCACGCCCGCGAGCCGCAGGTGGTCGAGCCCGGCCAGGTCAGCGCCCGGCCGAGGCCCGAGGCCTTGGAAGTCCGGATCGACGCCGATGACGTAGATCTCGCCCAGCACCGGATCGTGGTCGTCGTGGATCTTCGTCCAACAGAATGCCGGCCAACCGGCCGCCGCGCTCGTGGAGGCGGAAGCCGGCCGCGGTCGAACCACGGCTCCTTCTCCCGCTGGCGGCGAGCGTGTCCAGGTCCCAGCCCCCTGCTCGGGGTGCTCGCGGAAGGCCCGGTTGTTCACCTCCAGCCACGCGCTCCTCGTCCTCGCCCGACTTCGAACGGCCGGGTGACGACAGTCGGTGTGCTCGTCGATGGGCAGGGGCCGGCGCATCTGGTGCAGCACCCGACCCGGCGTGAGGCCGATCAGCGCGGGCCACGGTGTCGTGGGCGGCGGTGGGCTCGAAGACCCACCAGTGGACGTGACCGCCGCCCTCCTGGCTCACCACGCCGACCGCGGCGCCGAGGAGCTCGGGGCCGATGGTCGCCATCTCGTAGCGGTGGTGCGGGTCGATGACGAGCTCGAGCGCCCACGAGTTGTTGCCCCGCGAGACCTGCGCGTAGGCGACGGGATGGTCGTGACCGGGCTCCCACGCCACCAATCCGGCGAAGCCGGCGCGGCCCCCCTCGACCAGGTCGAGCCAGAGGTGGTCGTCGAGCGGACGATGGCCGTCGGCCCGCTCGGTGGCCTGCAAGCAGCTCGGTGACCTCGGCGATGTCGGTCGGCGCTCATCTGCCGCTTGATCTCCAGGCACCGCACGCCGGGCAGGCTACCGGTGCCGCCCGTCCGCGACGCACGGCGTAGCCTGCGGCTCCGATGGCCGCCACCACTGCCGATCGTCCACCGAAGAAGCCGCGCACGCCGAAGGGCCGGGCCGCGCGAGGTGGCGCGGCGGCTGGCCGAGGAGTACCCGGACGCGCGCTGCGAGCTCGACTTCCGCACCCGTTCCAGCTCCTGGCGGCCACCATCCTCTCGGCCCAGACCACCGACGTGCGGGTGAACATGGTGACGCCCGCCCTGTTCGCCCGCTACCCGGACGCCGGAGGCGCTGGCCGGGCGCCGACCTGGCCGAGCTGCAGGAGATCGTCCGCAGCGACCGGCTTCTACGTGAACAAGTCGAAGAGCCTGGTCGGCATGGCCCAGGCCCTCGTCGACCGCTTCGACGGTGAGGTGCCGACCCGGTTGGAGGACCTGGTCACGCATCCCCGGCGTCGGCCGCAAGACCGGGCAACGTGGTGCGCAGCGTGGCGTTCGACTGCCCGGGCTCCCGGTCGACACCCATGTCGGCCGGCTGGCCCGCCGCCTCGGCCTGACCAAGGAGCAGGACCCGGTGAAGGTGGAGCGGGAGCTGAACTCCTACCTGCCAGCGGCCGGGAGCGGGCCGATTTCAGCCTGCGGATGATCCTCCACGGCCGCCGGGTGTGCCTCGCTCGCAAGCCCTTGTGCGAGATGTGCGTGCTCGCCGACATCTGCCCGTCGGCTCGGTTGCCGTCATGGCCGGCCCGCCGTGCAGGGCGCGCCTCGAACCGCAGAAACGCGTGACCAAGGGTTGCACCCTTGGTTGTATGCGGTACCATCGCGTCGTACCAACCAGGTTCCCGCCACCTGGTTTGAGAGCGATGCCGGGATCCGCCGCCTGGCGTCGCGGTAGAGCGACGGCCCCGTTCGGGGCCGTCGCCGCCGTTTTGGGCCCAGGAGCTTCGGGCCGGGAGCGATGGTCGATGCCGATCAGGACGCCAGGTTCTGGGCCCGGGCCAACTGCCGCACGGCCGCTCGCAGTGCTCGCTCGGACTCGAAGAGGACGCGGGCGAGGTCTTCCGAACCCACCTCCTCGGTGGCGTGGGCCAGCCGGCTCACGCGGACCTGGAGCTCCTCGACGAGGCTGCGGATCGAGATCAGCTCAGAGGTGGGACGAAGCCCGGCGTCGGACGGCATGACGCTGATTGTGGCATCGAGGAGACCGCGGCGCCGCGGCTGAAGGGGACGGGTGGCGCGGATCACCTTGCGGCCAACCCGTTCGGAGCGTGGCGGACCCCGTCGGTAGCCTCGCTGCGCCGATGCTCGAGCGACTGGACCTCAGCTCGGCTGCGATCGGCGGCCCGTTGCCGGCGTCGTCCCGCCGCCTCGCCGCACTTCTGCCGCGGCCGAGGGTCGACGGCGCGGAGCCCGTCGCCGCCGTGCGGGAGATCCTCGCCGACGTCCGGGCTGGCGGCGACGACGCGGTCGCGCGACCTCACCGCTCGCTTCGACGGCGTCCAGCTCGACGAGCTGCGCGTGCCGGCCGGCGAGCTCAAGGACGCACTCGCCCGCATCCCGGACCCGCTGCGGGACGCGCTGGAGGTCGCAGCGGGCAACATCGACGCCTACCACCGGACGCAGGTGGGCGCGCCGAGCGAGCTCTCGCACCGACGGTACGCGGGTGCGGTCGATCACCGTGCCGGTGGACCGGGCTGGTTGCTATGTGCCCGGGGGCCGGGCCCGCTACCCGTCCACCGTCCTCATGACCGCGGTGGTGGCGAAGGTGGCGGGCGTTCCGGAGGTGGTGCTGGCCACCCCGCCGGGCCGAGACGGGCTCGATCCCCGACGTGACGCTCGCTGCCGCCGCGCTGGCCGGCGTCGACGAGGTGTACCGGTCGGCGGGGCCCAGGCCATCGCCGCGCTGGCGTACGGCACGGCGTCCATCGCGCCGGTCGACGTCATCGTCGGGCCGGGCAACCCCTACGTGGCCATCGCCAAGCGGGAGGTGGCGCAGGCGGGTCTGGTGGGGGTGCCGTCCGCCTTCGCCGGTCCGAGCGAGGTGGTGGTGATCGCCGATGGCTCGGCGCCGGCGGCCTTCGCCGCCATCGACGTGATCGTGCAGGCCGAGCACGGCCCCGATGGCCTGGCGTGGCTGATCTCGTGGGACGCCGCGGTGCTCGATGCGGTCGGCATCGAGATCGAGCGGCTGGTGGCGCAGAGCCCCCGTCGCCCCGACATCGAGGCCACGTTCGCCCGCGGTGGCCATGCGGTGCTGGTCGACTCGGCCGTCGATGCCATCGGCGTCAGCAACGCCATCGCGCCCGAGCACCTCGAGCTGATCGTGGCCGACCCCGAGGCGCTGGTGCCGCTGGTGCGCCATGCCGGCGCCGTGTTCACCGGGCCGTGGTCGCCGGCCAGCGTCGGCGACTACGTGGCCGGGCCGTCGCACGTGCTGCCGACCTTCGGCTCGGCCCGCTTCGGCGAGGCGCTCACCGTCGCCGACTTCACCAAGCACGTCCACGTCGTCACCCTCGACGAGGCGGGACTGCGGACGGTTGGCCCTTCGGTGATGGTGCTGGCCCGGGAGGAGGGGCTCCCGGCCCATGCCGAGTCGATCCGGCTCCGGGTCGAGGGGTCGGGATGAGCGGGAGTGGTCGGCGGGTGCCGGTGCGCGACGACCTGCAGGCGCTCGAGGGCTACCACTCGCCGCAGGTCGACGGTGGCCGGGTCCGCCTGAACACCAACGAGTCGCCCGAGCCGCCGCCGGCGGCGTGGCGGGACGCGCTCGACGGCCGAGCTCTCGCGGGTCGAGTGGCACCGCTACCCGGACCGCGCCGCGACCGAGCTGCGCGTCGTCCATCGGCGCCGCTCCACGGCGTCGCCCGCCGAGCAGGTGTTCGCCGCCAACGGCTCGAACGAGGTGCTGCAGACGCTGCTGCTCACCTACGGCGGCCCGGGCCGCCGGGTCGCCACCTTCGAGCCGACCTACCAGCTGCACGGCCACATCGCCCGGCTGACCGGCGCCGACGTCGTGGAGGGTGAGCGGCGCGACGACTTCACGCTCGACCTCGACGAGGCGGGCCGAGCTGCTGACCTCGTTCCGGCCGACCGTGACGTTCCTCTGCTCGCCCAACAACCCGACCGGCATGGTCGAGCCCGAGGCGATGGTGCGGGAGGTGCTGGACGCTGGCGCCGGGCCTGCTCGTGGTCGACGAGGCGTACGGCCAGTTCGCGCCGTGGTCGGCCCCTCGACCTGCTCGACGAGGACCGGCCGTTGGTCGTCACCCGCACCTTCTCCAAGACGTGGTCGATGGCGGCCGCCCGCCTCGGCTACCTGCTCGGCCCGACCTGGCTGGTCGCGGAGCTGGAGAAGGTGGTGCTGCCGTACCACCTCGACGCGGCCAAGCAGATCGCCGGGCGTCTGGCCCTGCGGTTCGTGGACGAGATGGAGACCCGCGTCGAAGCAGATCGTGGCCGAGCGGGAGCGCCTGATGGCCCGGCTCCGACGGCTTCCGGTGCAGGTTTGGCCGTCGGGCGCCAACTTCGTGCTCTTCCGGCCCGACGGCGAGAGACGGGCGAGCGGTCTGGCAGGGCCTGCTCGAGCGCTCGTGCTCGTCCGTGACTGCTCGGGCTGGCCCCGCCTCGTACGGCTGCCTGCGGGTCACCGTCGGCACGCCGGCCGAGAACGACGCCTTCCTCGACGCGCTGGCCGAGGTCCTCGGCCGTGAGCCGGCTGAGGCGAGCGGCGGCCGCACGACCAAGGAGACCGACGATCGAGCTGTCGATCGACCTCGACGGCGCGGCGACGACGTCGATCGCGCACCGGCCTGCCGTTCTACGACCACATGCTCGACCAGCTCGGCCGCCACGGCGGCTTCGACCTGACCAGTCCGCAGGCGGCGGGCGACCTGCACGTCGACAGCCACCACACGGTCGAGGACGTCGCCATCGCGCTCGGCGAGGCGTTCCGCGACGCCGCTCGGCGACAAGGCCGGCGTCCGCCGGTTCGCCAGCGGCCTGTTCCCCCTGGACGAGGCCCTGGTCGAGGTGGCGCTCGACCTGTCCGGCCGCCCCTTCGTCGTGTGGGAGGTCGAGCTGCCCGAGTGCCTGCCGCTCGGCGAGCCCGCCGTTCGACCCGCAGCTGGCCGAGCACGCGATCCACAGCTTCGCCACCGCGGCCGGCATCACCCTGCACGTGACCCTGCGCCGCGGTCGCAACGTCCACCACATCATCGAGGCCACGTTCAAGGGATTGGCCCGCTGCCTGCGCGACGCGGTGCGGGTCGAGGGCGACCGGCGTGCCCGTCGACCAAGGGCGTGCTGTGAGCGCGCCGACGGCCGGCGACTCGCCGCTCGATCGCCGTCGCTCGACTACGGGATCGGCAACCTCCGCTCGGCCGAGAAGGCGCTCGACCACGTGGGCGCCGACGCCCGCCTCACGGCCGATCGTCGGCCTGATCCGCGGACGCCGCCGCCGTGGTGCTGCCCGGGCGTCGGTGCGTTCGGGCGTTGCCTGGAGGCGCTGCGGCGAGCGGGGCTGGAGGACGTCGCCCTCGACGCGGTCGCCTCCGGCCGGCCCTTCCTCGGCATCTGCATCGGCATGCAGATGCTGTTCGAGCGGGTCCGACGAGGATCCGGCGTCGCGCGGCCTCGGCGTCATCCCGGGGCGGGTCGGCTGGATCCCGGCCGGGGTGAAGCGCCCGCAGATGCAGTGGAACCAGCCTCGACGTCCGCCGCCCGGTCGATCCGATGTTCGCTGGCACTCGGCGACTCGCCGTGGGTCTACTTCGTCCACTCGCTGCACGGCGTGCCCGCGGACGCCGGACGTCGTGTCGTCGCCACGTGCGAGTACGGCACGACGCTCAACGCCGCCTTCCGGCGCGACAACGTCGTTCGCCACCCAGTTCCACCCGGAGAAGTCCGGCGGCGCCGGGCTGCGCTCGCTCGCCAACGTTCACCGCGGCTCGCGGCGACGGCGTCCCGGCGCGCTGATGGACCTCTACCCGGCCATCGACCTGCGCGAGTGGACGGGCCGTCCGGCTGCACCAGGGCGACTACGCGCAGGAGACCGTCTACGGCGACGACCCGGTGGGCCGCGCCGAGTCGTTCGCCGCCGGCCGGCGCCCGCTGGATCCACGTCGTCGACCTCGATGCCGCCCGCACCGGGGAGCCGCTGAACCGGTCGGTCGGTGGTCGGCCATCGCCGCGGCCGTCGCCGGCCGGGCGCGACGTGCAGACCGGTGGCGGCGTCCGCACCGTCGCCGACGGCGCCGGCGCTCGCCGAGGCCGGCGTCGCCCGGGTCGTGATGGGGTCGGCGGCCGTCCGCTCGCCCGCCGTGGTCGAGCAGGTCGCCGCCGTCGGCTGCCGTGGCCGTCGGCCTCGACCACCGCGGCGGCGAGCTGGCCGTCCACGGCTGGACCGAGGGCAGCGGCCTGCGCCTGCTCGACGTGCTCGACGCGGTTCCCGGCTGCGTCGCGCGTTCGTCGTCACCGACATCAGCCGCGACGGCACGCTGGCCGGCCCGGACCTCGTCGGCCTGGCCGAGGTGGTCGCGGCGACTCATCCGTCCCGGTGATCGCGTCGGGCGGCGTCGGCACGCTCGACGACCTGGTCGCGCTGCGTGCCGTCGCCGGCCTGGCGGGGGTGATCGTCGGCAAGGCGCTCTACGAGCAGCGGTTCGACGCTGGCTGAGGCCCTTGACGTGGTCGGAGCGCTGGCGCGGCGCGATGAGGCGGGCAGGGTGAGGGTGGCCCGGGTCATCCCCTGCCTCGACGTGACGGACGGGCCGCGTCGTCAAGGGCGTCGAACTTCGTCGGGCTGCGCGACGCCGGCGACCCGGTCGAGCTGGCCGCCCGCTACGACGCCGAGGGCGCCGACGAGCTGGTGTTCCTCGACATCACCGCCTCCTCCGACGGCCGGGACACGATGGTCGACGTGGTCGCCCGGACGGCCGAGCAGGTCTTCATCCCGTTCACCGTCGGCGGGGGCATCCGCAGCGTCGAGGACGCCCGCCGCATGCTGCGCGCCGGCGCCGACAAGGTCAGCGTGAACACCTCGGCGGTGCAGCGGCCGGAGCTGATCGCGCGAGATGAGCGTCGAGTTCGGGGCCCAGTGCGTCGTGTGCGCGATCGACGCCCGCCGCCGCCCGGTCCGCCCGGCCGGCGGCGACGGCGTGGGAGGTCTACATCCACGGCGGCCGGACGCCGACCGGCCATCGACGTCGCTGGCCTGGGTCGAGGAGGCCGAGCGGCGCGGCGCGGGCGAGATCCTCCTCACCTCGATGGACCGGGACGGCACGAAGGAGGGCTACGACCTGGAGCTGACACGGGCGGTGAGCGACGCGACCGGGGTGCCGGTGATCGCCAGCGGGGGCGTCGGCACGCTCCAGCACCTGGTCGAGGGGTCGCTCGAGGGCGGCGCGGACGCCGTGCTGGCGGCGTCGATCTTCCACTTCGGCGAGCACGACATCGCCGAGGCCAAGGCGCTGCTGGCGCGGTGCCGGCATCGTCGTGCGCCCGGTCTGAGCCTTCGAGACGGTACCGTCGCCTCGCCGTGGCCGGCCGTCGGACGAGCAAGCTCCCCATCAAGATGCTGAACGACCGCCTCCTGGTGCGGATCCCCCGAGAGGACGGCGAGCGCCGGTCGTCCGGCGGGATCCTCATCCCGGCGACCGCGCAGGTCGCCAAGCGGCTGGTGTGGGCCGAGGTCGTGGGCAAGGGGCAGAACGTCCGGACGGTCGAGGATCGGCGATCGGGTGCTGTTCAGCCCGGACGACCGCTACGAGGTCGAGGTCGGCGGCGAGGACTACCTGATGCTGCGGGAGCGCGACATCCACGCCGTGGCCGTCGACGCGGGTCGAGGGCTCGACCGGCCTCTACCTGTAACCGTTGGGGTGCGTCGAGAGGCGCCTCGTAGCATGGGGGCATGTCCGCCGGCCTGACGATCGAGCCACGCCCGGAGGCTGGCCGCGGTGCGCTACGGACGCCGACGGGCTGGTGCCGGCCATCGTGCAGGAGGCATCGACCGGCCAGGTGCTGATGATGGCGTGGATGAGCCCGGGAGTCGCTCCAGCTCACCCTGGCCGAGGGCGGACGGTGTTCTGGTCCCGGAGCCGCCAGGAGCTGTGGCGCAAGGGCGAGACCTCAGGCGAGGTCCAGCGGGTGCGCGAGGCCTACTACGACTGCGACGGCGACGCGCTGCTGTTCGTGGTCGACCAGGAGGGCGGCGGCGCCTGCCACACCGGCGCCCACAGCTGCTTCTTCCGCCGCTTCGGGAGCGCGTCTCGGCGACGGGACGCCTGGGCCGTGAGCTGCTGCGCATCCGGCCCAGCCGGGAGGAGTTCCAGCCGCTGGCCGCCGACCACACCGTCGTGCCGGTCTGGACCGAGCTGCTGGCCGATCTGGAGACCCCGGTCGCGGCCTACGCCAAGCTGGTGGGTGACGGGACCGGCTTCCTGCTCGAGTCGGTCGAGCACGGCGAGCGGTGGAGCCGGTTCTCGTTCGTCGGGCGGTCGCCGGCGGCCACGCTCGTGCTGCGCGGCGGCCGGGTCGAGGTCGACGGCGCGCTGCCGGCCGACGTCCCGCGGGACCGGGGCATCCTCGCCGCCCTCGAGGTCGCTGCTCGACCGCTACCGCGCGCCCGCGCCTCGCCGACCTGCCACCGTTGCAGAGCGGCGTCGTCGGCTACCTCGGCTACGACGTCGTCCGCGAGGTCGAGCGCCTGCCCGACGTCCCGCCTGACGACCGTGGGCTTCCCCGACGCGGTCATGAGCGTCATCGGCTCGCTCGTCGCCTTCGACCACTGGCGGCAGCGGGTCTACCTCATCGAGAGCGTCCCCGTGCTCGGCCTCGACGGCGCGGGCCTCGACGCCGCCTACGACGACGCGGTCCGCCGCGTGGAGGCGATGTCGGCCGACCTGGCCCGCCCGCTGTCCTACGCCGCCGTCGCCCCGCCCGACCCCGACGAGCCGCTCCCGGCCGTGCGCTCGACGATGCCCGGCGGCCTGTACCAGCAGGCGGTCGAGGTCGCCAAGGAGCACATCCGGGCCGGCGACATCTTCCAGGTGGTGCTGGCCCAGCGCTACGACCTCGAGCTCGACGCCGACCCCTTCGACGTCTACCGGGTGCTGCGCCAGGTCAACCCCAGCCCGTACATGTACTTCCTCCGCCACCCGGAGGTCACGATCGTCGGCTCGTCGCCCGAGCCGATGGTCCAGCTGCTCGACGGCCGGGTCATCTCCCGGCCCATCGCCGGCACCCGGCGCCGAGGCCGCACCGACGAGGACGACCGCCGCATGGCGGGCGAGCTGCGGGAGAACCCGAAGGAGGTGGCCGAGCACATCATGCTGGTCGACCTGGCCCGCAACGACGTGGGCCGCATCGCCCGCTTCGGCACGATGCACGTCGACGAGCTGATGACGCTCGAGCGCTACAGCCACGTGATGCACCTGACGTCGCAGGTGTCGGGCGACCTGGTCGAGGGGCGCAGCCCCATCGACGTGCTCCGGGCCACGCTGCCCGCCGGCACCGTCAGCGGCGCGCCCAAGGTGCGGGCCATGGAGATCATCGACGCGCTCGAGCCGGTCAAGCGCGGGCCCGTATGCCGGCGTCGTCGGCTACGTCGACTTCTCCGGCAACCTCGACACCGCCATCGCCATCCGGACCATGTTCGTCGGCCCGCACGGCGCGTCGCTGCAGGCCGGGGCCGGGCATCGTGGCCGACTCCATCCCCGACGACGAGGACCTCGAGTGCCGCAACAAGGCCGCCGCGCTCCTCGCCGCGGTGCCGGCGGCCCGCCGCATGACGGTCAAGCGGGCCGAGGAGGGGACGCCGGCATGACGGCCGCGACGTTCTGGGTCGACCACGTCCCGCGACTTCGTGCGGGTGTCCGGTCCCGACGCCCGCTCGTACCTCCAGCTCGCAGCTCAGCCAGGACCTGTCGGCGGCCACGGTCGGGGACCTCGGCCTGGTCGTTCCTCTTGCAACCAACGGGAAGGTGGCGGCGCTCGTCCGCGTGACCCTCGTCGGCGAGGACGACGTGCGTGCTCGACGTCGACGGCGGCTCCGGTCCCGACGTGGTGGCCCGCCTGGAGCGCTTCCGCATCCGGGTGCAAGGCCGACATCGAGACGCTCGACTGGCGCGGCGGTCGCGGTGCGGGGTCGACGCCCCCGACGCGCCGGCGCCACCGGCGGCGGACGTGGCCGTGGTGCCGGCGTGGTGGGGGCGCGAGTGGCGGCTACGACCTCCTCGGGCCCGATCCGGCGCCGCCGGTCGGCGTGCCGGAGGCCGATCGCGGCGCGAGCTGGAGCACGGCGCGTGCTCGAGGCCGGTTGGCCGGCGATGGGCGCGGAGATCACCGACCAGACCATCCCCGGCGAGCTCGGCCGCTGTCGTGGTCGTGGCGGTCAGCTTCACGAAGGGCTGCTACCCGGGCCAGGAGCTGGTCGAGCGCATGGACTCCCGCCGGCGCCTCGGCGCCCCGCCAGCTGCGGCGGCTGTGCCGTCCGCGGACGGCGCGCTCGCCGGCCGGTGCGCGCTGTGGTCGTCGACGGCCGCGACGTCGGCCGGTCGTCACGAGCGCGGCCGGCGGCGTCGCGCTCGCCGTGGTCGGGCGAGCCGTCGAGCTCGGTGCTGCCGGTCACCGTCGACGGCGTGACGGCGACCGTCCTCGACCTGCGCTGACGCCTCCGGCCCGAGCCAGGTCCCGTCCGTCACGGCTTCCGGGACATCGCGGGCCTGGCTCCGTCGCCCGGTGGCTCCGCGTCGTCGGTGAGGGGCAGGTCCACGACCAGGCGGGCACCGCCGCTCGTCGCCCGCTCGGCCCGGACCGTCCCGCCCATGGCCGACGACCAGCTGCTGGACGATGGCCAGGCCGAGGCCGGACCCGTTCTCGCTGCGGGTCGGGCGGTGGGCCGACACGTAGAGCCGCTCGAAGACGTGCGGCAGGTCCTCGTCGGCGATCCCGGGGCCGTCGTCCTCGACTGCCAGCTCGGCCCAGCGCCGCGGGCGCCGACGCTGCACGGCCACGGTCGTCCGGGCGAACTTCTGGGCGTTCTCGAGCAGGTTGGCGATCACCTGGCCGAGGCGCTCGGGGTCGGCCGAGACCGGTGACGCGCTCCGGCGGCACGGCCAACGGTGAGGTGAGCCCGAGGCGCTCGGCCTGGGGCTGGGCGGCGGTGACCGCGCCCTCGGCCGCGTGCCCGAGGTCGACGTCGCACGGGGACGAGGGAGAACGAGCGGGCGTCGAGCCGGGCCAGGTCGAGCAGGTCGGCCACCAGCCGCTCCAGCCGCCTCGACTCGCGGGTGATCACCGCGGCGGCCCGGCCGACGTCGGGCTGCGCGTGCCGTCGCTGATCGCCTCCGCGTACCCGCGGATCGACGTGAGCGGCGTCCGCAGGTCGTGGGAGACCGACAGGAGGAACTGCTGCTCGAGGGTCCGGGACCGCTCGAGCGACTCGGCCATGGTGTTGATGGCGTGGGCGAGGTCGACCAGCTCGTCGCCGGGCCGACCCCGCGGCGGGGCGAGGCGGGTGCTGAGCTCGCCGGCGGCGATGCGGCGCGCCGCGTCGTCGGCCTGGCGCACCGGCCGGCCCAGCCGGCGGCCCGACCACCACGGCGACGCGCCGCGCCGATGGCCAGCGTCAGGAGGCTGGCCAGCAGGAACCAGCCGGCCGCACGTCGGCCAGCCCCGTGCCGGCTGTGGCGGGTCACGACGGTGACGACGGTCCGGTTGCGGGCCGTCGACCGGGTCCGCCACCCAGACGAGGCTCCCGTAGCGGCCGCTCTGGGTCGTGCCCGGCGGCGAGCGCGGCCGGGTCGAGGGCGGACGCCGGCACGCCCGTCGGGGCGGTTGCCGAGCACCCGCCCGCCCCGGGTGACCGTCATCAGCTCGATGCCGTCGAGCCGCAGGGCCCGGCGGAACGCGGTGAGCGCGAGCGGCCGGACGCCCGCCGTCGTCTGGCCCGACTGCGCCAGACCCTCGTTGATCGAGGCCGCCAGCTCCTTAGGTCGGCCTCGGTCGTCGTCGACCGGGCCTCGCAGCGTGGCGAAGACCAGGGTCGTCCCGCCGACCAGCAGCAGCGTGGCGGCCACCGTGGCGACGATCACGAGCACGAGGCGGCGGGTCATGGTGAGGTTCAGCCTGGCGCGAGCGTGTGAGGGATCTGTGAGGTCGAGCCGCCCGAGTGGCCGAAGCGCGTCAGCGGAGCTCGGCGACCGAGCTCAGCCCAACCGGTAGCCGACGCCCCAGACGGTCGCCAGCGGGAGGTCGTCGCCCAGCTTCTTGCGCAGCTGGCGGACGTGGACGTCGACGGTCCGCTCGTCGCCGTACCAGTCGGCGCCCCACGCGCCGTCGAGCAGCTGCTGGCGGGCGAGCGCCTGGCCCTGGTTGGCGGCGAGGAACGCGAGGAGGTCGAACTCGCGGTTGGCCGAGCGCCGACCGGCTGGCCGCGACCGCGGACCTCGCGGCGGGCCAGGTCGACCTCGATGCCGTCGCCGACCTCGACCACCGAGCCGGGCGCTGGCGGCCGCGGCCTCGCCGCGTCGGAGGATGGCCTTCACCCGCGCCACCACCTCGCGGGGTGAGAAGGGCTTGGTCACGTAGTCGTCGGCGCCCGAGCTCGAGGCCGACGACGCGGTCGATCTCGCCGTCGCGTGCGGTGAGGAAGAGGATGGGCAGGGTGCTGTCGACCCGGACGCGACGGCAGACCTCCAGGCCGTCGATGCCCGGCAGCCCGATGTCGAGCACCATCGAGCACCGGCCGGTGCTGCGCCACGAGCTCCAGCCCTCGCTCGCCGGACGGCGCCTGGAGCACCCGGTAGCCGGCCTGGCGCAGGTACAGGTCGAGCAGGTCGGCGATGGCGGGATCGTCCTCGACGACGACCACCGTCTGGTCGGGGGCCACGACCTCATGGTGGCACGGTCGGTCACGGTCGGGCCGACGGGGGCGGGCGGCGTCGGTACAGTGCCCGCAGTGGCCACCTACCTGGACCGCATCCTGCGGGCCCACCGCGAGCGGGCGGCGGCCGATCCCCGCTCGCTCCCGGCGCTGGTCCGCTCGGCCGAGGGGCCGCCGCTGAGCGCCCGACCGAGGGGTTTCCGGCGCGGCGCTGCGGGCCCGGCCAGCGGGCTCGGCCGCTTGGCCGTCATCGCCGAGGTCAAGCGCCGGTCGCCGTCGAAGGGCCCGCTCCAACGCCGACCTCGACCCGGAGAGCTCGCCCGCGCCTACGAGGACGGCGGCGCGGCGGCGCTCTCGGTGCTCACCGACGCGGAGTTCTTCGGCGGCTCGCCGGCCGACCTGGCCGCGGCCCGAGCGCCGGCACGGACCTGCCCGGTGCTGCGCAAGGACTTCACCGTCGCCGCGCCCGACGTGTGCGACGCCCGGCTGATGGGCGCCGACTGCGTCCTCCTCATCGTCGCCGCGCTCGGCCAGAGCGAGCTATCGTCGAGCTGCACGCCCTGGCCGCGTCACGGCTCGGGCTCGACGTGCTGGTCGAGGTGCACGACGAGCCCGAGCTGGAGCGGGCGCTCGCCGTCGGCGCCACGCTCGTCGGCGTCAACCAGCGGGACCTCGTGACGTTCGAGGTCGACCAGCGCCGCGCCGTGCGCATGGCGGGCCTGCATCCCCGACGGTGTCGTGAAGGTGGCGGAGTCCGGCGTGCGCGATGGGCGGCGACGCCGGCGCGATTGCAGGACGCCGGCTACCACGCCGTTCTGGTAGGAGAGGGCACTGGTGACCGCGGCCGACCCGGTGCCGCCGTCCGAGCACTCACAGGAGGACCGTAGATGCGCTTCACCTGGCCGCCGACAAGATGCCGACGACCTGGTTCAACATCCTCCCCCGGCTGCCCGAGCCGCTGCAGCCGCCGCTGCACCCGGCCACCCGCGAGCCGGTCGGCCCCGACGACCTCGCTGCCCCTCTTCCCGATGGCGCTGATCGAGCAGGAGATGTCGGGCGGCGCTCACGGATCGACATCCCGGGCGAGGTGCTCGACGTCCTCCGGCTCTGGCGGCCGACGCCGCTCGTGCGGGCGGAGCGGCTCGAGCAGGCACTCGGCACGCCGGCCCGCATCTACTTCAAGGACGAGTCGGGTAGCCCGGCCGGGTCGCACAAGCCGAACACCGCCGTGCCCCAGGCGTTCTTCAACAAGCAGGACGGCATCACGCGCCTGACGACGGAGACCGGCGCCGGTCAGTGGGGGACCGCCCTGGCCTTCGCGTGCGCGCAGTACGACCTGGAGTGCAAGGTGTACATGGTCCGGACGAGCTACGACACCAAGCCGTACCGCCGGGTGATGATGGAGACGTGGGGCGCCGAGTGCGTGCCCTCTCCCGTCGACGACCCATCCTCGCCCGGCTCGCTGGGCCTCGCCATCTCCGACGCCGTTCGTGACGCCGCCACGCGCGTCGACACCCACTACTCGCTCGGCTCCGTCCTCAACCACGTGCTGCTCCACCAGACCGTCATCGGCCTGGAGGCCAAGGAGCAGCTGGCGATGGCGGGCGAGACCCAGCCCGACGTCGTGATCGCGCCGTGCGGCGGCGGCTCCAACCTCGGCGGCCTTTCGCTGCCGTTCGTCGAGGACACCGACGTGCGGCTGGTCGCCGTCGAGCCGTCGAGCTGCCCGACCCTCACCGAGGGCCGGTTCGAGTACGACTTCGGCGACACCGCCGGCATGACCCCGCTGCTGCCGATGTACACCCTCGGCCACGACTTCATGCCGCCCCCCATCCACGCCGGCGGTCTCCGCTACCACGGCGACTCGCCGATCATCAGCCTGCTGGTCAAGACCGGCCGCATGGAGGCCATCGCCTACCCGCAAGGGAAGGTCTTCGAGGCGGCCAAGCTGTTCGCCAACGCCGAGGGCAAGGTGGCGGCGCCGGAGGCCGCCCACGGCATCCGGGCCGCGATCGACGAGGCGCTCGCCGCCAAGGAGACCGGCGAGGAGAAGGTCATCCTGTTCAACTACTGCGGGCACGGCTTCCTCGACCTCGCCGCCTACGACGACTTCAACCACGGCCGGCTCGTCGACGCCTAGAGCCGCGAGGCACGAGCTGTGTTCATCAAGATCTGCGGTGATCACGAACGAGGACGACGCCCTCCTCGCCGTGGCTCTCGGGGCCGACGCGGTGGGCTTCGTCTTCGCCCCGTCACCCCGCCAGGTCGCTCCGCAGCGGGTGTTCGACATCACTCGCCGCCTGCCCCCCGAGATCCTGACCGTCGGCGTCTTCCGCGACGAGCCTGCCTCGACCGGGTGGTCGACGTCGTCAAGATCGCCGGGCGTGAAGGCCGCGCAGCTGCACGGGCACGAGACGCCGGAGACGACGCAGAGCGGTCAAGGCGCAGGTCCGCTTCGTGATCCAGGCCTTCCCGGCCGGATCGCGGGCGCTGCGCCCGGGCCGACGAGCACGGCGCGGACGTCATCCTGGTCGACTCGCCCACGCCGGGTTCAGGCACCGTGTTCGACTGGGGACTGGTCGACGAGGCCCCCGCACGGCAGCAGCATCCTCCTCGCCGGCGGCCTGACGCCGGAGAACGTCGACGACGGCCATCTACCGGGTCGGGCCGTGGGGCGTCGACGTGTGCACCGGCGTCGAGGCGAGCCGGGTCGCAAGGATCCGCGTCAAGCTGAAGGCCGTTCATCGAGGCCGCCCGGGCGCGCCGCGCCCGAGCCGTATCGGGGCCCGGACGTGCTGCCGTACGACTGGGCCGACGAGTGACGCTGGCGGAGCCGGTCGACGGTCGCTTCGGCGAGTTCGGCGGGCGCTTCGTGCCCGAGACGCTCGTCCCGGCGTGCGAGGAGCTCGAGGCGGCGTTCCGGAGGCGTGGGCTCGACCCGAGCTTCCGCGACGAGCTCGACGCCCTGCTGCGCGACTACGCCGGCCGGCCGTCGCCGCTGACCGAGTGCCGCAACCTCGGTGATGCAGCTCGGCCTGCGGCTCCTGCTCAAGCGGGAGGACCTGAACCACACCGGCTCGCACAAGATCAACAACGTGCTCGGCCAGGCGCTGCTGGCCCAGCGCATGGGCAAGCGCCGGCTGGTCGCCGAGACCGGCGCGGGCCAGCACGGCGTCGCCACGGCCACGGCGGCCGCGCTGCTCGGCATGGAGTGCAAGGTGTACATGGGTGACGGTCGACGTCGAGCGCCAGGCCCTCAACGTGTTCCGGATGCGGCTGCTCGGCGCGGAGGTCGAGGCCGTCCACTCCGGCAGCCGGACGCTGAAGGACGCGGTGAACGAGGCGATGCGGGACTGGGTGGCGACGGTCGAGAGCACGCACTACTGCCTGGGTTCGGTGATGGGCCCCCACCCCTACCCGTGGATGGTGCGCGAGCTCCACCGGGTGATCGGCGACGAGGCGCGCAGCACAGTGCCAGGGCTGACTCGGCGGACCCGCCCGACGTCGTGGTGGCGTGCGTGGGCGGCGGCTCGAACGCCATCGGGCATCTTCTCGGGCTTCGTCGACACCGCGCGCCGAGCTGGTCGGCGTCGAGCCGGCCGGCGGCGCGGCGATCGGCCGGGGGGTGCCCGGCGTCGTCCACGGCATGAAGAGCTACCTGATGCAGGACGAGGTCGGTCAGGTGCTCGAGGCCGCAGTCGATCTCGGCCGGCCTCGACTACCCGGGCGTCGGTCCCGAGCACAGCTACCTCGCGGCCACCGGGCGGGCCCGCTACGAGGCGGTCACCGACGCCGAGGTCATCGATGCGTTCCAGGCTGCTGTCGCACACCGAGGGCATCATCCCTGCGCTCGAGCCGGCACACGCCATCGCCTGGGTGCGTGCGAGCAGCGCCGGACCTGCACGGGACAGGTCGTGCTCGTGAACCTCTCCGGGCGCGGCGACAAGGACGTCGCCCAGATGATGGACCTCCTCGGTGAGCGCGGACGATGGAGCTCGAGCCGGCGGGCCCTCGAGGCGGACGCTGCGGACCAAGCGACGACCGGCCGCAAGCTGCTCGTTGCCCTACATCACCGGGGGCCTGGCCGGCTGGCGTGGAGGCCATCGAGGCTGCGGCCGCCGCGGGCGCCGACGCGGTCGAGGTCGGCATCCCCTTCTCCGATCCGGTCATGGACGGCCCGGTCATCCAGGAGGCGTCGCAGCGGGCCCTCGCGGCCGGCACGACGCCCGCCGCCATCCTGAAGGCGCTGCGCCGAGCTCGACGCCGGCATCCCGATCGTCGGTCATGACCTACTACAACCTGGTCTTCCGTGCCGGCCACGACCGGTTCGCCGGCGACGCTCCGCGAGGCCGGGGTGAGCGGCGCCATCGTCCCCGACCTCCCTCTCGAGGAGGCCGGACCGTGGTGCGAGGCCGCCGACCAAGCCGGCATCGAGACGGTGATGCTCGCGGCGCCGACGACTCCCGACGACCGGCTGCCGCGCGTCTGCGCGCGGTCTCGCGGCTTCGTCTACGCGGTCGGCGTGCTCGGCGTGACGGGCGAGCGCAGCCAGCTGGCCGCGACCGCGGTCGAGCTGGCGCGGCGGCTGAAGGCCGTCACCGACAAGCCGGTGCTGGTCGGCGTCGGCGTTTCGAACCCGGCGCAGGCTCGCCAAGCGGTTGCCGTAGCCGACGGCGTGGTGCAGGGGGCGTCGGTCGTGCGCAGGCTGATGGACGACGGGCCCGACGCGGTAGGCGACTATGTCGCCGAGGTACGGGCGGCGCTCGATGCCGCCTGACGGGTGCGACCTGTGCGAGGCGGCGCGGATCACGCCGTGGTTCCACGAGGACGACCTGTGCTGGATCGCGGAGTGCGAGATCTGCGCGGTGCCGATGGTCGTGTGGAAGGTGCACGACGCCGATCCGCCGGCCGACGGTGAAGGCCGAGCTGCACGCTCGCCTGGCCGAGGTCGTGGCCGAGCACTTCGACTTCGAGCACTACGTCGACGACCACATGCGCAACATCCCGGACCATTACCACGCCCATGCCCGGCCCCGAGGCGGGTTCTTCGGCCACGGGCAGCGCGCGCCGGTGACCACCGCTCGTGCCGCGAGGTGCCACCGCTGGTGGTGGAAGACCACCCGAACGAGGGCTGACGAGCGCGAAATCGGCCGCATCGAAGGACGCCGGATCGGAGGCGTAGTACATCGGTGGTCAGGTAGGGCACCCGGTGGGGGGTGCCAGCGGGAACCACCGGGGTGGGTGCTGGCGGGAGAGCACCTGCCCCGGGTTTGGTCCTCTCCGAAGCAGCGCTACGGTCCACAGTCATGCTGACCACCGGTGACAAGGCGCCCGACTTCACGTTGCCCGATCAGGACGGCTCGGCGCGGAGGCTGTCGAGCTACAAGGGCCGCACCGTCCTTGTGTACTTCTATCCGAAGGCGGATACGCCGGGCTGCACGCAGCAGGCGTGCGGGCTGCGCGACATCGCCGAGGACATCGGTGACACTGACATCTTCGGCATCAGCCCTGACAAGCCGGCGGCTCAGAAGCGATTCGATGCCAAGTACGGCTTGGGCTTCCCGCTCCTCTCCGATGCCGACCACGCGATGGCCGAGGCCTACGGCGTGTGGAAGGAGAAGTCCATGTACGGGCGCAAGTACATGGGCATCGAGCGCTCCGCCTTCCTGATCGACCCCAAGGGGAAGGTGCGGGAGGCCTGGTACAAGATCAGCCCCAAGGACACGCCGAAGAAGCTGCTCGAAGCGTTGGAGCAGTGATCGATCCGGCCGCGGTCCTGCCCCATCGGCCGCCCTTCCTCTTCGTCGACGAGGTGGTGGAGCTGATGCCGGGTGAGCGCGTGGTCGCCCGCTGGCACCTCACGGGGGACGAGTGGTTCTTCCCCGGCCACTTCCCGGGGCGCCCGACGCTTCCGGGCGTGCTGATGTGCGAGGCCATCGCCCAAGCGGGAGCCATAGCCGTCCTGAGTGACGAGCGCTACGCCGGCCGGCTCCCACTCTTCGGCGGCTTGGACCGCGCCCGCTTCCGACGCCAGGTCGGCCCGGGGGACACGCTCGAGCTCGAAGTGGTGCTCGACCGCATGTCGGCGCGAGCCGGCAAGGGCACGGGCTGGGCCCGCTTGGACGGCCAGCTGGCGTGCGAGTGCCAGGTGATGTTCGTGATGGTTGACACCTGAGCTTGCCGAGCGACCACGTCTTGGCCGTCGACCTCGGCACGACGGGGGTCAAGGTCGCCATCGCGGGTCCCGATGGCTCCGTTCTGGGCCGCGCCGGCGAGACGTTCCCGATGCTGTACACGGACCAGGGCGGGGTGGAGCAGGACGCCGACGGCTGGTGGTCAGCCCTCGGGCGCTGCGCTCGCCAGGCGCTGGCCGCGGCCGGCGTCACCGGGGCCGCGATCGGCGCCGTCGCGGTCACCAGCCAGTACATGTCGATCGTCGCCATCGCCGCCGACGGCCAGCCGCTGATGAACGCCGTGATGTGGATGGACCATCGCGGTCGCGACCGACTCGACCATCTCGGTGGTCTGGACGCGCTCGGGCTCTTCCTCGACGTGCACGGGCTGCCCCCTCCCGGAGACCTGGCCCACATCGCCTTCATCCGAGACGAGCGGCCCGAGGTGTACGCGCGGGCCGCGGCCTTCGTGGAGCCGGTCGACTACCTGTTGGCCCGGCTCTCGGGCCGGATCACGGCCACCCAGAACACCGCCGTCGGGCTCCTCAGCGTGGACAACCGCCAGCACGGCACCACCCGCTACAGCGACGAGCTCCTCGGCCGGTCGAAGATCGACGTGGCCAAGCTGCCACCGTTGGTGCCGTTTGGCGAGGTGCTCGGCCCGGTCACGCCCACCGCGGCCGCCGATCTCGGCATCACCACGGCGGCGTTGGTCCTCAGCGGGACGATCGACTCGATCACCTCCGCCGTCGGTAGCGGCGCCATCGACCACACCGCGTGCTCGCTCATCGTCGGCACCACGTCCGTGATCGTCACCCACGTCGACGACAAGCGCAGCGACCTGGCTCACGCCCTCATCACCGTCCCGAGCCCGCTGCCCGGCAAGTACTTCGTGATGGCCGAGAACGGTGTCGGCGGCAAGGCCCTGGACGTGCTCGTGAACAACCTGGTGTACCCCGACGACGGGCTGGGCTCCCTCGCGCCCGAAGATGCGTTCGAGCGGGTGCTCGCGGTGGCGGGCGCTGCCCCGGCGGGCGCCAACGGCGTCGTCTTCCTACCGTGGCTGGTCGGTTCGCTGGCGCCGGCCCTGGACGTCGACGTGCGCGGCGGCTTCGTGAACCTCGGGCTGACGACCACCCGCTCGGATCTGGCCCGAGCCACCCTCGAGGGCGTCGCGTTCAACGCGGCGTGGCTGTTCCCTCACGTCGCCTCGTTGGCGGGCGCCAGCTATGACAGCATCAACCTCGGTGGCGGTGGCGCGGCCTCCGCGCTGTGGGCCCAGATCATCGCCGACGCCCTCGGTGTGCGGGTGCGTCGGCTGGCTCAGCCCCAGACCACCAACGCGCAGGGCGCAGCCTTCCTCGCTCTCGCGCAGCTGGGCCGCATCGCGATCGACGACATCCCGACCCTGTTGCGGGTCGAGCAGGTGCACGAGCCCGACGACCAGGCCCACGCCCTGTACGAACGGGTCGGCGCCGCGTTCATCGACTTCCACGACCGCGCCGCGCCGTTCTTCCACTCGCTCAACTCCCGAGAGGCCGCACCATGACCAGCACCGACCGCGCCCCTGCCCGCCCCACCTCGCCGTACCACCCGTACGCCGGTCGCTACGACGTCCACCCCGGTCTGCCAGAGGCTGGCATCCCCCGCGAGCAGATCCTGAGCGAGCTGGCCGAGATGGCGGCGCGGGAGGATCGCAAGGCCGACTCGGGGAAGGTCAGCGGCTCGATCTACTCCGGCGACCACGAGCACTACGCCTTCCTCACTGAGGCCTACGGCTACTTCGCCCACGCCAACGTGCTCCAGCGCGACATGTACCCGAGCGCGACCAAGATGGAGGCCGAGGTCATCGCCATGACGGCGGCGATGTTGCACGGTGACGAGGACACGGGCGGGATCGTCACGTCGGGCGGCACCGAGAGCCTGGTGAGCGCCATGCTCGCCTATCGCGAGTGGGGCCGGGCCGAGAAGGGCGTCGAGCACCCGCAGATCATCGTGCCCGTCACCGCCCATCCCGCTCATGACAAGGCGTTCCACTACTTCGGCATCGACGTCGTGCACGCACCGGTGACCGACGACTTCGTGGTCGACGTCGACTTCGTGCGCCACCACATCGGGCCGTCGACCGTGGCGCTGGTCGGTACCGCCGGCACCTACCCCCACGGTCTCGTCGACCCGATCCCGGCGCTGGCCGAGCTGGCGGTCGAGCACGGTCTCGGCCTCCACGTCGACGGCTGCCTCGGTGGGTTCATCCTCCCGTGGGCCGAGGACCTCGGGTATCCGCGGCCGCCGTTCGACTTCCGCATCCCCGGCGTCACCTCGATCTCAGCCGACACCCACAAGTTCGGCTACGCCCTGAAGGGCAGCTCGGTGCTGCTCTACCGGCCGAAGGCATTGCGCCGCCACCAGTACTTCGTGATGAGCGGCTGGCCGGGCGGTAACTACGCCTCGCCAGGCATGAGCGGCAGCCGCTCGGGCGGGATCATCGCCGCCACCTGGGCCGCCATGCTGAGCCTCGGTCGCGCCGGCTACCTGAGCATCGCCTCCGACATCTTCCGTACCGCCGAGCCATCAAGGACGCGGTCCGCTCCCAACCCGAGCTCACCCTCATCGGCGACTCGCTGTTCAACGTGGCCTTCCGCTCCGACCTGGTCGACATCTTCCACGTGAACGACTCGCTGGCCGCCAGCGGATGGCGCATGAACGGCCTGCAACGCCCGCCGGGCCTCCACTTCTGCGTCACCCGGCCCAACACCCAGCCCGGGGTGGCTGAGGCCTTCGCCGCCGATCTGGCCCAGGCGGTGGACTACGCCAGGAACCCGCCGGCGCCGATGCCGCGCAGCGGCGCCATGTACGGCGCCGGTGGCCGGGTCGCCGATCCCGACCAGGTGCGCGCCGGGGTGCTGGGTTACCTCGACGCCGTCCACGAGGTCGGCCCGTTGGAGTAGACCGGCCTCGCTCCCCGTGAGCGGGAGCCGTGCACGGGCCCGTCGGTCCGAGTAGGTTCGCCGTTGGCGGGCGCCCGAACCCAGGAGCTCGACATGAGCAGGAGCCCGCGGTTGCTGGCGATGGTGGGCGCAGTTGGGGCCATGCTCGGCGCGGTGGCGTGCGCGCCGCCGTCCGTCCGGCGCCGCCCCGACCACCTGGTTCCGTCAACGGGCCGGTGTCGTGCCCGGACCTGCCGGCCGACAACATCTGGAACCGCCGGATCGACGCCCTGCCCGTGTCGTCCGCCTCGGCGACCTACGTCAACACGGTCGGTGCCGGCGCCATGATGCACGCCGACTTCGGCTCGGGGCTGTGGAATGGCGGCCCGATCGGGATTCCTTACGTGGTGGTGAAGGCCGGTCAGCCCAAGGTGGCGGTGACGTTCGGCTGGCCGGGGGAGAGCGACCGCGGCCCGTATCCGATCCCGCCCAACGCCCCTGTCGAGGGTGGGGCCAACAGCACCGGCGACCGGCACGTCCTCGTGGTGGACGCCTGCGACCTGCCGCCTCTACGAGCTCTACGACGCCCACCCGAACGCCGATGGCAGCTGGAAGGCGTCCGCGGGCGCGGTGTTCGACCTGCGGTCCAACGCGCTGCGGCCGGACACGTGGACGTCGGCCGACGCCGCCGGCCTGCCGATCTATGCCGGCCTGGTGCGCTACGACGAGGTGGCGTCAGGCGTCATCCGCCACGCCATCCGCATGACCGCACCTCAGACCCGCGACGCCCACGTGTGGCCGGCCCGCCACGACGCCTCGTCGCTCACCGGCGCGCAGTACCCGCCGATGGGCCAGCGCTTCCGCCTGAAGGCCAGCTTCGACGTCAGCACCTTCTCGCCCCAGGTCCGGGTGATCCTCCAGGCGATGAAGACAGTACGGCCTGATCCTCGCCGACAACGGCTCGTCCTGGTTCATCAGCGGCGCGCCCGACCCCCGCTGGAACAACGACGTCCTCCACGAGCTCGGCCGGGTCCCGGGCTCGGCCTTCGAAGCGGTCGACGTCAGCAGCCTCCAGGTGTCGCCGACTCGGGCCAGTCCCGCCAGCCATCGCCGCCGCGATCGCCGCGATCGCCGCCTCAGGCGCCCCACCGCCCGGCGCCCCGGCACAACCTGAGCCGACCAGGTCCGAGGCTGTCGGCCGAAGCCGGCGCAATTCGCAACCTCAGCCGACTGCTTCGATGGGTGTGGGGTCTCCGCCTGCTCAGGCCGGGGTGAGGATGATGGTCCCGTTGTGGCCGCCGAAGCCGAAGCTGTTGGACAGCGTCGGGCCCGGCTCCCACGGCCGGGCCTCGCCGAACACGATGTCGATCGTGATGGCCGGGTCGACCTCAGTGGTGCCCGCGGTCGGCGGGATCAGGCCCTTCTCGAACGACAGCAGCACGGCGGCCGCCTCGAGCGCGCCGGCCCCACCGAGGGCGTGACCGGTGACGCCCTTGGTGGAGGTCACCGGCGGGCCCGGGTGGCCGAAGAGCTTGGCTACCGCCTCGGCCTCGGCGGCGTCGTTCAACGGCGTCGACGTGCCGTGGGCGTTGATCTGGCGGATGTCGCCCGGTGTCAGTCCGGCGTCGGCCAAGGCGAGCTCCATGCAGGCGACCGCGCCGCTGCCGCCGGGCGACGGCGCGGTGATGTGGTAGGCGTCGGCGTTGCTGCCGGCGCCGACCACCTCGCCGAGGATCGTCGCACCGCGCTCGATCGGCGTGGTCCCACACCTCGAGCACCAGCATCGCCGGCGCCCTCGCCGAGCACGAAGCCGTCGCGGCTGACGTCGAACGGCTTGCTCGTGCCGCTGGTCGACAGCGCGGTCATGTTCGACGAAGCCGGCCAGCGCGGTGATCGTGTCGGCCGACTCGGCGCCGCCGGTGATCACGGCGTCGCAGCGGTCCCAGCGCGATCTGACGGGCGGCGTATCCGATGGCGTGGGTGGAGGCCGCGCAGGCCGTGCAGATCGTCTCGCACGGCCCCTGGCAGCCCGTAGCGCAGGGAGATGGCGGCGCCGGCAGGCGTTGGCCATCATCATCGGCACGAGGAACGGCGACACCCGCCGCTCGCCCCTTCTCCACCCGCACCACGACCTGCTCCTCGAGCGTGTGCAGGCCGCCGACGCCGGTGCCGACGATGACGCCGAAGCGGCTGGGGTCGGCGTCCAGGATGCCGGCCTGCTCGAGCGCCTCGGCCGCTGCGGCCAGCGCGAACTGCTGGACGCGGTCGGCCCGGCGGGCCTCCTTCGGGCTCTCGAACCATGGGCTCGGGTCCCAGTCCGGCGAGCCGGTGCGTCGGGCCCGCCGGACGTGCCCGGGCCGAGCAGCCCCTGCCAGAACGCCTCCTTGCCGACGCCGCACGGCGCCACCACGCCGTAGCCGGTGATGGCGACGCGGCGGTCCGGCCCGCGCCCTTCATCCGAGCTTGGCGACGACCAGGTCGTAGGCCTGGCCGACGGTCTCGACGCCCTCGAGATCCTCCTCGGGCACCTCGATGCCGAACTCCTCCTCGAGCGCCATCACCAGCTCGACGAGGTCGAGGCTGTCGGCGTCGAGATCGTCGCCGAACTTCGCCTCGGGCACGACCTTGTCCGCGTCCACGGAGAGCACCTCGACGGCGCAGTTGCGGAAGCGGGCGTACAGCTCTTCGTTCACTGGATCTCCTTGTCGGGATGGGCGGGCGCCATGTCCGGGGTGTCAGTGTCCCATGCCCAGGCCGCCATCGACAGGGATGACGGCACCGGTGATGTAGCCGGCCTCGGGCGAGGCGAGGAAGGCGACGGTGGCCGCGATCTCCTCCGACGGCGGCGAAGCGGCCGAGGGGCACGGCGGCGGTCGAGCTCGGCCAGGCGCTTCTCGCCGAGAGTCGCGGTCATGTCGGTGGCCGACCGGGCCCGGGCGCGACGACGTTCGACGGTGATGTTGCGCGACGCCAGCTCCCGGGCCAGCGAGCGGGCCAGGCCGACCAGCCCCGCCTTCGAGGCGGCGTAGTTGGCCTGGCCGGCCGAGCCGAGCAGCGCGACCACCGACGACATGAAGATCATCCGACCCTTGCGGGCGCGGAGCATGCCCTGGCGTGGCCCGCTTGGCGACGCGGTAGGCCGCGGTGAGGTTGGCGTCGACGACGGAGGTGAAGTCGTCCTCGCTCATGCGCAGGAGGAGGCCGTCGTTGGTGATGCCGGCGTTCGAGACCAGCACCTCGACCGGGCCGTACTGCTCCTCGACGGCCTTGAACGCCGCCTCGACCGACTCACCGCGAGGTCACGTCGCACGGCACGCCGAAGAGGTCCGTCGGGCGGGGGCGAGCGTGTGGTAGGTGACGGCCACCTTGTCGCCCTGCTCGGCGAAGCGGCGGGCGCAGGCCAGGCCGATGCCCCGCGAGCCCCCCGTGACGAGGACCGACCCGGCTCACGCTCGAGACGCCTCCCCAGCGGAGCACGGCGCTGGCCGCGGTCATGCCGGCGCCGAAGCCGACCAGGAGGAGGAGGTCGCCCTCGCTGCACCCGACCGGTGTCGAGCGCGTCGGCCAGCGCGAGCGGGATCGACGCCGACGAGGTGTTGCCGGTGTGCTGCAGCACGGTGGCCGTCGCTCCATCGGGATGCCGAGGCGTTGGCAGGCGGCCTCGATGATGCGGATGTTGGCCTGGTGGGGCACGACCAGCGCGATGTCGTCCGCGCTCGAGGCCGGCGTGGGCCAGCGACTTCTGCGCCGAGTCGACCATGATGCGCACGGCCCGACGGAAGACCTCCCGGCCGTCCATGTGGATGTAGCCGCCGACCTCGGCGTAGAGGAAGCGCTCGGCCGAGCCGTCGGCGTCGAGGTCCCAGCCGAGCAGCTGGCCCATCGCCCTCGACCTTCTCGAGCACGACCGCGCCGGAGCCGTCGGCGAAGAGCATCGCGGTGTTGCGGTCCTCCCAGTCGGTGATCCGCGACAGCGTGTCGGTGCCGATGACGAGGATCTTCTCGGCGCCCATGGCGATGAGGCCGTGGGCGATGACCAGGCCGTACATGAAGCCGGAGCAGGCGGCGTTGACGTCGAACGCGCCGCAACGCAGGCCGAGCTCGGCTGGACCGTCGGCGACGTGCGCCGGGACCGTGCGGTCGGGTGTGGTGGTGGCGAGCACGAGCGCGTCGATCGCGCCGGGGCCGACCCCGGCCATCTCGATGGCGTTGCGTCCCGCCTCGACCGACAGCCCGGCGGTGGTGCCGCCGACGTGGCGCTCCTGGATGCCGGTGCGCTCCCGGATCCACTCGTCGGTGGTGTCCATCATGCCGGCGAGGTCGTCGTTGGTCAGCACCTTCGGAGGCAGGGCGGTGCCCCAGCCGGTGATGACGGCGCCGGCGACGCCGCTCGGGGATGGCCGGCATGTCAGCTCGACCTCAGCCAGGCGATGGGCTGGCGGTGCGTGACCCGCTCGCCGTCCATGGCGATGTAGCTCTGCAGCACGCCCGCGAACGGCGAGCGCACCTCCTGGTCGGCCACGTGGCCGAGGACGTCCCCGACGCCGATCATGGCCCCTCCCTCGATGCCCCCCGACGGGGGTGAACAGCCGGCCGCCGGGCTCACCACGAGCCGCTCGACGGCGAACAGGTGCTCGCCCTCGTGCGGACCGGCGAGATCAGCGGCGTGCCGGCGTCGATGAAGTCGATGAGCTTGTCGAGCTCGTCCGGTGTCGACGACCGACAGCGTGCGCGCCGCGTCGACGCGTGCGCTTGGCCATGCCGGTGAGCACCCCGCCGGGGCCGAGCTCGACGTAGTCGGTCACGCCGAGTCTTCGAGGGCGAGCAGGCAGTGCTTCCAGCGCACGGGGCTGGAGAGCTGGGCCGACAGCAGGCTCGCCCACTCGGCCCCCCGGTCGTGGGGGAGGGCGTCGACGTTGGAGACGATCGGGACCTCGGTGTCGCGAGGGTTGGCCTCCGCGATCGCCTTGCGCAGCCGATCGCGGGCCGGGGCCATGTAGGGCGTGTGGAAGGCGCCGGACACCGGCAGCGGCATCACCTTCTTGGCGCCGAGCTCCTTGGCGACATGCGCCGGCGGCGGCCACGCCCCTCCGCCGACCCGGCGATCACCACCTGGCCGGGGGCGTTGAAGTTCGCGACCCAAACGTCGGCGTCGGCACGGCGGCAGGCGATCTCGACATCGTCGTCGTCGAGGCCGAGGACAGCCGCCATCGTGCCGGGGTTGTCGATGCCGGCCTCGTGCATCGCCTCGGCGCGCTCGCAGACCAGGCGCACCCCCTCGTCGAAGCGACAGCGCGCCGCTCGCCATCGAGCGCGGTGTACTCGCCCAGGCTGTGACCGGCGCAGAAGCTCGGCTCGATGCCGAGCCGCTCCACCGCGTCCACCACCATCAGGCTGGTGACGAACGTGCAGAGCTGGGCGTTGCGGGTGTCCCTCAGCTCGTCGGCGTCGGCATCGAGCAGCAGCCTCGCCACATCTCGCTCGACGTAGGACGACGCCTCCTCTACCAGCTCCCAGCTCTCGTGGTCGACCCAGGGCCGCCCCATGCCCGGGCGCTGCGAGCCCTGGCCCGGGAAGATGAACGCAAGCATGACGAGTCGAGGCTAGACGTTCGTCGCCGAGCCGTCGTGCTACCGGCGGGTAGCCAGCGGGTTGCCGCGAGGTGTCCGCCCTGGTTGCTCGCCTCCCGCTGCTGGTCAGCGTCGTCATCGGCGTGACCAGCCTGATGATCGATCTCCTCGGGTACCGCTGACCGCTGGCTACGCTGGCTCCTCCGACCAGCCCGAGTGGCGGAATGGCAGACGCGGCGGACTCAAAATCCGCTGTCCGAAAGGATGTGTGGGTTCGAATCCCACCTCGGGCACGACCGTCGCCGCGATACCCAGTCGTCCGAAGCGGCGCTGACGGAGTGGACCACCGCCGAGGAGGCAAGGATCGGCCGCTCGTGAAGAAGGCGTTGAGCTGAGGACTGAGCCTCACTGATCCACGGCCCGCAAGTGTCCAAGGGTGTGGCATGAGCGAAGTGCTGATTGACGGTGGCAGTGGTGGTCGGGGTCCCCGAAGGAGGCCAGCACCCCTCTGCTGGTGACCCTGCCCACCTTGTGGAGCGCGATCGGTGCGAGTCGAATGGACGGGTGGGCGCGGTCGGCAGCGCGACATGGTGCGGCCTTCGTCGTCGCTGGCGACGGCTGGTCTTCCTGATGCTCCTCGTCGGCGCGGTTGGCGCCGCGGCTCTTGCCACCGGCGCCGGGGCCCGACGGGCGAGCACGGCGTTGGACCGCTTCAAGTCCTCGAGCCGGTCAGCGGACATCGAACTGGCGGCCGAGGCGACACCCCAGCAGCTTGCCCGGCTGGCCCCGGCGCCCGGCGTCGCCGCGGTCGCCGCTCTCAGTGCCTTCGGGCTGATCATCCCGGGTCACGCCCAGTTCCAGTCGATCGGTGTCCCGATCGACGCTGCGTTCGGCACCACGGTGGATCGCGACCGGATCGTCGCCGGGCGGCCTCCGGATCCGAGCTCGGTCGACGAGGTGACTCTCGGCGAGGGCTTGGCGACCGAGCTCGGGCTGGCCGTCGGCGATCAGCTGACCGTGGAGTCGTTCACGCCGGCTCAGATCACGGCAGTCCTTGGTGGCGCGGGGGACGTCGGCGAGCCGTCGGGCCCCCGGGTCGACCTTCGCGTCGCCGCCATCGTGCGACGGCCCCTCGACCTCGGCGACCGGGGCGCCTCGGGCGGTCTGCTGGTGCTGACGCCGGCGTTCGGCCGGGCGTACACGGATCGGATCGGCGTCTTCGGCACCAGGATCCGGATCCGCACCGATCACGGTGTGGCCGACGTACCGCGGGTGCTGCAAGCGTCACGGGCGATCCTCGGGGAGTCCGGGTTCACCGCGCAGAGCCTCGCGGTCGAGACGCAGGGCGCTCGGGCCGCCATCGATCTCCTCGCCTCAGCACTGTGGATCTGCGCCGCTGTTGCTGCGGTGGCCGGCGCGATCGCCATCGCCATCGTGACGGCCCGCGAGCTCCAGTTGATGGGCGACGAAAACGAGCGCCTGCGCGAGCTCGGGTGCACCCGCCCGCAGCTCGCGATGATCGGGGTGGTCCCGACCGTGCTCGCTGCCGTCGGCGGAGGCATCCTCGCCCTGGTCGCCGCGATCGCCCTTTCGCCGCTCTTCCCGCTCGGCGTGGCCCGGCGCGCCGATCCCGACGTCGGTCTGCACGCCGACTGGACTGTGCTGGCAGTGGGCGCGCTCGCCCTGGCCGGCGCAGTCGTGGCGTACGGTCTCGTGGCCGCGTACCGCTCCACATCACGATCGTCACTTGGCCGGTCGCCGGTCGGGCCGTCCCGGCCGTCGATACTGACCGAGGGCGTCGCGGCGGCTGGCATGGCGCCGCCGCTGACCAACGGGGTCCGGATGGCGGTCGAGTCGGACCGGCGGGCGGCACCGATACGCCCGGCCCTGCTCGGTGCCGTGGTCGGGACGCTCGGGCTGACGGCGGCGCTCCTGTTCGGCGCGGGCGTCCGTCACCTCGTCGCCACGCCCCGCCTCTATGGAGCGAACTGGGACTTCAGCGCGGCCGACGTCACCGCGAACACGCCCTGCGGCGGGAGTGACTACGGGCTGGTGGCCGAGCCCGGCATCGCCGCGCTGGCCGAGCTGTGCTCGCAGAACGTGCAGCTCGACGGCCGTCCGGCGACGGCGATCGCCTACACGCAGCTGCGGGGCGGACCCATCGAACCGGTGGTGGTGAGGGGTCGAGCACCGGACGGACCAGACGAGGTGGCCCTCGGCGTCACCACCCTGCGCGCGCTCGGCAAGCACGTGGGCGACACCGTCGCCGTCGCCGGGCGCAGCGCCACGCTGGACTACCGCATCGTGGGGACGGCGGTGTTCCCCAGCCTCGGCCAGGCCCAACCGCTGGCGGACGGGGCGGCGTTCACCGGGGCCGGCTACGCGCCGCTGTTCGACCAGAACCTGTTCACGCGTGTCGTTCGTCGGGCGGTTCGCTCCCGACGCCGACCGGTCCGCCGTCGAGCGCTCGATCAGCGCCACGGCGCAGTTGGAGCCCCCGATCGGCCCCGCTGTCCCGACCGAGGTCGGTCGCCTGCACCAGATCGGGTGGCTGCCGGTGACGTTGGCGGTCCTCGTAGGGTCCCTCGCGCTGCTCGCCGTGGGCCACGCCCTCGTCACCGGGGTGCGTCGCCGCCGGCGTGAGCTCGCGATCCTCAAGACGCTCGGCTTCACGCGCCGGCAGGTGCGGGCGACCGTCGGATGGCAGGCGACGACGATGGGAGCCGTGGGCCTCGTGATCGGGATCCCCATCGGGATGGTCGCCGGTGAGCTGCTGTGGCATCGCGTCGCCAGTGGTCTTGGCGTGTCGACCGAGTCACCGTTTCCCATCGCGACCGTGCTCCTGATCGTCCCTGCAGTCATCGTGCTGGTCAACCTCGTGGCGCTGCTGCCAGCGCGCGCCGCGGCGCGGGCCCAGCCGGCAGCCGCGCTGCGAACGGACTAGGCGCCCTCCCGTCGATCCCCACCGGGCGGACCAACGATGGTCGCGTGTGAAGACCGACCGCACCGAACGCGCACACCGAAGACCAACATCGGAACCCGGGCCGAGCCTGGTTCGGGCGCTTGCGGATAGCGTGATCACGTTCGTGGGGCAGCCGGCAAAGGCACGATCGCGGAGGTTGAGATGCCGTGGTTTCCGGACTTCGTCGCTGCCGCTGAGCTGGCGCGCCGACAGACTCGCGCCGCAGGTCAGGCTGATCCGGTCGGGCGATACTTCACTGCACTGACCGAGGGCGACAGCCACGCCCTGGAGACGGTGTGGCCGGGTCGAGGTAGTGATCTACGACCCCCGCGCCGGCGAGATCCGCGGCCACAAGCAGTTGCGGCAATTCGTCCGACAGAATCAAGCCTGGTTGGCTGAGCGCCATGCCAGTACCGAGACCGTGGCCTCAACGTGTGCTGGTGGGCGGGCCGTCGTAGAGCTGCTGGCGCACCTGGCCCACGATAGGGAGAAGGTGCTTTGGCCGCTGGCAGTGGTCGCCGAACCCCCCCGACGATCGGTCGGTGGTGTTCCGCACCTACTGCAGCCAATGGCCCGTCGACGGACACCGCCACGTCAGGGCTCCCATACTCAAGCCGGGCCATGCCCATCCTGGTGATGTGGTCGGCCGCTACCAGGCTGCCCTGGACGCCGGTGACGCCGACGCGATCGTGAGCACCTTCGCGCCGGATGGGTACTTCCGCGAGCCCATCGGGCCGGACTACATGCACCGCGGCACCCCCGAGTTGCGCTCATTCTTCTCCATTTGCTTTGGCGCTGGCGGCGGCATTGGTCTCGAGCACTGCACCGTGACCGATGACGGCGTGCGGTGCGCCTTGGAGTACAACTGCGTCCGCTGGGGCAGCTATGGCTTGCTGCCCCAGGCGGGCATCGCGGTTTTCGAGCGTGGTCCGGACGGGTTGCTGGTTGCCGCTCGGGTCTACGATGACGTGGAAGCACCCATCGACCGCTCCTGAGGCGCAGGAGATCTGGCGCCATTGCACCGACGCAGCCACTCACGGGGACTCAAGCTGCAGCGATGAGCACCACTGCGATAGGCGACTACGCCTTGCTGTCGGATCGGCACAGTGCGGCGCTGGTGAGCCTGGCCGGGTCGATCGACTGGTTGTGCATCCCGCGTTTCGACAGCCCGTCGATCTTCGCTCGGTTGCTGGGTGAGCAGGCCGGCTACTGGTCGGTGCGGGCGCGGGGGGCCGGAGCGGTTACCCGTCGCTATGTGGATCGCACCATGGTGTTGGAGACGACCTACCGCACGGCCACTGGGACCGCGGTTGTCGTCGACGCGTTGGCTACGGGCGAGGGCAACCGCGGACACGATCTGGGCAGAGACGCGCCGCACCTTCTGCTGCGGCAGGTGACGTGCAGCCTGGGAGAGGTCGAGATGGACCTGGAGTACGTCCCTCGACCTGAGTACGGCCTGGTGTCTCCCTTGCTCGACGTGGTCGACGGGGGACTGGCCGCTATTGGTGGGGCCGATGTCCTGATCCTGTCGTGCCCAGTGCCCTTGGCCGTCGACCGGTCGTCCGCCTCGGGCCGGTTCCTCCTTCGTCAGGGGGAGCGGGCAGGCTTCGCCCTGCATCACAAGAAGCGGGCCGACACGGGGATGGTTCGGGTGTGGAGCGAGTCCGAGATCGCAGCGCGGCTGGACGACACGGTGTCGGCGTGGCAGTCGTGGTCGCGACTGCACCAGGCCTATGCCGGTCCGTGGCGCGATCTGGTCCACCACAGCGGGCGGGTGCTCCAGGCGCTGTCGTTTCAACCCACCGGTGCGATCTGTGCCGCGGCGACCACCTCGCTGCCCGAGGTTGTCGGCGGCGCCCGAAACTGGGACTACCGCTACGCCTGGGTCCGAGACGCCTCTTTCACCATCGAGGCTCTGTGGGTGGCGGCCTGCCCCGATGAGGCGAATGAGTTCTTCGACTACATGACCGCTTCCGCGGCCGGATCTCTCGTGCGGGGCGGCGACCTGCAGATCATGTTCGGGATCGGCGGCGAGCGGGACCTGACCGAGCGGGAGCTGCCCCACCTGGCGGGCTGGCGGAACTCCGCGCCCGTGCGGGTCGGCAACGGTGCCTGGCGCCAGCGCCAGCTCGACGTCTACGGAGAGCTGCTCAGCGCCGGTGTGTCGACTCTCCGACCGGCTCTTCGACCAAGTGGCGCGCCGGGTAGGGCCCATGGCCGCCCCCGACAAGTGGGGCGCGCCGCCGAGCTGGCCCCGGCCACCCGACGGTTTCTCATCGACCTCGCCGACACTGCTGCCCGGCGCTGGCAGGAGAAGGATCACGGCATCTGGGAGGTGCGGGGCGAGCCCCGCCACTTCGTCTACTCCAAGCTGATGTGTTGGGTGGCCCTTGACCGGGCGACGGCCCTGGCCGACCGTCTCGGCGCCTCTCAGCGTGTCCAGGCCTGGGCGCAAACGCAGGACCAGATCCATCAGGCCATCCTGAGCGAAGGCTGGAGCGACCGGGTCAACGCTTTCACTCAATCCTTCGGCTCTGACGACCTGGACGCCTCCAGCCTGATGCTGCCCCTGGTCGGGTTCCTTCCCGCTGACGACCCCAGGGTGCTGTCCACCATCGACGTCACGGAAGCACGGCTCACGGACAAGCGAGGGCTGGTCTACCGCTACCGCGCCGCCGACGGTCTCGACGGCGAGGAAGGCGCCTTCCTGCTCTGCACCTTCTGGCTGGCCCAGGCCCTGGCGATGGCGGGCCAACTCGACCGGGCGCGCACCGTGTTCGAACGAGCCGCCGCGTTCGTCAACGATGTCGGCCTGCTCGCGGAAGAGGTCGACGCGATCAGCGGAGAGCTCTTGGGCAACTTCCCCCAGGCGTTCAGCCACATCGGCCTGGTGAACGCGGCCTGGGCCATCTCCGAGGCCGAGGCGGCCCCCAGGCCATGACGAGGAGGCCGGCACCCGGCCTGCGATCACGGTGCGAGCGGGGCCTTGCCGGATCGCCGGTCCCACCCGTGGAAGTGCGACCAGTCGCCCGCGTTCCAGGCGTCGCGGAGCCCCGGCTTGCTCAGGTCCCAGTCCGGGCGGATCTCGCTCGTCGCCGAGCGGAGGTCTCGCCAGAGGTCGTCGATCGACGGGCGACCCCAGAACCAGTAGCCGTTGTAGATGCTGTGGATGACCAGTCCCGGCTTGAGCACGAGGGTGTGCGGGATCATCGGGTTGTGGTCGGGGTCGGTGTACTCCTGGATGTCGAGGTCCTGCTGGACGATGCGTCCAGGGTCGGAGAGGAAGGTCCACTGGGCCCCAACCGAGGCGCGGAACTCCTGCAGCTCGTGGTGCTCGTCGGTGGCGATCGTGACGATCTGGGTGTAGGCCACGGCGACCTTGGACTGGAACGCCGCTAGCTCGAGGTGCTGCTGGTGCTCCTTCGGGCAGTAGTGGCCGCGCGCGAGCGTGAGGATCATCGGGTCGTTGCCCTGCAGCGCGCTCAGCGTGCGGGGGGTGTTGGTGTGATCCGGAAGCTTGTAATCCGGGAACGTGCCGCCGGGTGCGATGTCGGAGCGCATGGTGGTAGTCCTTTCACGTTCCGGCTCGAGCGACGAGTTGCTGGCCGCCGTCGATGTCGTAGGTCGCGCCGGTGAGCGCGGTGTTGGTCATGATGTGCACCGCCAGCGCGGCGACGTCAGCCGCTCCGACGACGCGGCCGATGGGGAGCGTGGCACGGAGCTCGGCGCGTCGGGCGTCGAGCTGGTCGCCGAGGAGCGATGCCGACAGGGGTGTGTCGACGAAGCCGGCGGCGATGAGGTTGGCCCGGATCGGCGCTAGCTCGAGTGCGAGGTTCGCAACCAGCGCGGGGAGGGCGGCGGTCATCGCCGAGAGGAGCGTGAGGCCGACGCCGGTGTGGCGGCCGCCGGTGCCGCCGATGAACAGCAAGGTGCCCGGCGGCCGCATCCTGGCGGCGCCGTAGCGGGCGACGGCGAGCGTCACCAGGATGCGCTCGTCGATGTCGCGCCGCGCGGCGTCGAAGTCCATGTCCGCCAGCGACGAGTAGTACGGACCGCCACCGGTGACCATGACGTGGTCGACAGGCCCGGGCAGATCCTCGAAGAACTGCTCGAGGCGAGCCAGATCGGTGACATCGAAGGCCGCCGCGGAACGGGCGTCGACCTGGTGGGAAGCGGCGCGGAGGCGGTCCGGATCGCGAGCGGTGAGGATGACGTCGGCTCCGCGAGCCCGTGCGAGGCGGGCGGTCTCGAGCCCGATGCCCGAGCTCCCGCCGATGACGACGACGGTCTGCCCGAGCAGCTCCCGTTCCCGCGTGGTGGCGCTCAGAGTCGTGTCGGTCATGGTTCCTCCGAGCGAGTTGGGTACCGGACCATTGCGATCCTGAGCGCGAAGACCGCGACGCCGGCGACGATCATGACCACCACGCAGATCACCTGCCGGCAGCGGCGATCTCGGTGCGGAGCGCCTTTAGCGCGTCGGCGTAGATCTCGGAGAAGGTCGGGAACGGTTGGATCGTGTCCCGCAGCACGTCGAGCGGTACGTGGGCGCGGATGGCCAACGTGGCCTGCTGGAGCCACTCGCCCGCCTCCGGCCCGAGCGCGTACGCGCCGGTCAGCCGCTCGCCGTCGCTCAGCAGCGTCAGGAACCCGTTCGACTCGGCATAGGCGCGGGTGTAGGTGGCGGTCTTCGCCACGCCGGAAACCGGCGCGGTGGCGGTGAAGCGCGCCTCGAGCGCCCCGACCGCCGCCGCCTGCGGATCGGTGAAGACGACGCGCGGGAGGGCTTCATAGTTGGCTTCGCGCCGCTCGCCCAGGATGTTCGCGGCGACGATGTCGCCCTGGTACTTGCCGGTTGTCGTCAACGGCCAGATGCCGGTCACGTCGCCGACCGCCCAGAGCCCGTCGCCGGCGCGCAGGTGCGCGTCGACGGGGATCCCGTTGCTGTTCGGCCGCGATGCCGACGGTCTCGAGCCCGATGCCGTCGACACGGGGACGGCGACCGGTCGCGACGAGCAGGCGATCTCCGCGCAGCTCGGGGGCGTCGTCGAGCTCCAGGACGTAGTCGTCGCCGTCACGCCGCGCCCCGTCACGTGCACGCCGAGCACCAGGTCGATCCCGTCGCGGCGCAGGACGTCGCCGAGCGCCTCGCCCAGCGGTGCAGGCTCGCCGGGGAGCACGCGATCGGCAAGGTCGACGAGTGCCACCTCGGCGCCGAGGCGGCGGACCGCCTGGGCCATCTCGACGCCGACCGGACCGCCGCCCAGGATCAGGAGGCGGCGGGGGATCGCGGTCATCGCGGTGACCTCGCGGTTCGTCCATACACCCTCGAGCCCCTGGAGGCCCGGGACCGGCGGCACGATCGGCTCCGCGCCGGTGGCGACGACGACGTGCCGGGCGGTGTGCCGCACGCCGTCGACTTCGACCGCGCCTTGCCCGGCGAGCCGACCGTGGCCGCGCAGCAAGTCGATGCCCTGGTCGGTGAGCCACTTCTCGGCACTGGTGTCCGTGTGGTTGGAGACCATGAAGTCACGCCAGGCGAGTGCCGCCGCGACGTCGATCTGCGCGCTCGGCCGCGGCCTCGTTCGCCTCGTGTACGGCTTCACCCGGGCGAAGCAGCGTCTTGGACGGGATGCACGCCCAGTAGGAGCACTCGCCACCCACGAGCTGGCGTTCGACGACGGCGACGCGCAGACCGCCCTCCGCCAGCGCGCCGGCGCAGTGCTCGCCGGGCGCGCCGGCGCCGAGGACGATGACGTCGTAGGCGGTCACGACGGAAGCTCCTCGCCGGCCTGCTCCGCCACCATGAACGCGGCGTACCACTGCGGCCAGTTCGGATCGGCCTGGCCCGTGCGCTTCTCGTGCTCGCCGTGGGCGGCCGCCGCTCGTTTGAGCGCCTCCGCGAGATCCCCGGCGGAGCTGAACGCGGTCGTCGCCGGGTCGACCCGGCCGGGTAGCCGGTTCGTGATCTCCTGCAGCAGCCAGCCGTTGCCATCTGGATCACTGAACGTGGCGAAGGAGCTGTAGCTGTCGTGATCGGGCGCGGGCCCGCTCACGCGACCGCTCGTACCGTCGGGCTGGAACTGAGCGCCCGGGGTCTTGGGGTGGAACACGTCACTCGCGTCGACGCCGTGCGCGGCGAGATCGTCGCGCGCAGCCTCGATGTCGGAGACGATCAGGTACAGGCCGTGGGCCGAGCCGGGCGCGGCCGACGTCATGTTCGTGCCGAATTGAACGGAGCACCCCGACCCGGGCGGCGTGAACTGGACGACCCGGAAGCCGTTGTCGAAGGCGAAGTCGGCGTCGAGCCTCCAGCTGAGGCTCTCGTAGAACTCCTTCGCGCGGTCGACATCAGAGACGGGGATGACGACGGCCTCGAGCTTCATGTCGACTCTCACGACGGTCGTGTCACTGGTGGCGTTACGAGGGACTTCGGCGGTGCTCATCGCTACCTCCCTGGGTTGTGTCAGCGAAGGACCGTCGCGCGTCGCCGGCTGCCGGTCAACACCTGCGGACCGCGTACAGAGGACCTGAGCGGGCGTTCGGTGGCGGGGAGGGTGGCGGGACCCGGACAGGCACCGTTCTATGCCGCTGGGACCGGGAGGGCGCCCAGATGGCCGAGCATGCCGACCTCATGGACGTCGAACATGACGCCGGGCGTCGCACGCCATGTGTCCAACCTGGTGGCGATCGCGGTCGCCCCGGTCGTACCGTGGTGATGCGCTGAGCCGACATCGGCTCCGCCGGACGCCGGAAGGGAGTAGCCATGCCTACCGCGGCCGTCAGGGATATTGCCATGCACTACGAGACGGAGGGATCGGGGGACCCACTGATCCTCATTCCCTACCTGTCCGCCGACCACGCCTGCTACGCCTTTCAGACGCCCGAGTACTCCAAGCACTTCACGTGCGTGGCGGTCGACCTCAGAGGGGCGGGGACGACCGACAAGCCGGCGGGCCCGTATTCGACGGAGCAGCTGGCCGACGACGTGGCCGGGCTGATGGAGGTCCTCGATATCGACCGGGCCCACGTCGCCGGCGTGTCGTTCGGCGCCGCGGCCGGGATGCGGTTGGCGGCCAAGTACCCAGAGCGGGTCGCCTCCCTGTCCCTCCACAGTGCCTGGGCGAAGACGGACCCCTTCGTCGCGGTCGTGGTGAAGAGCTGGCAGGTCATGGCTCAGGCCCTTGGAAGCGTGGCGGAGATGGTGATCCAGGGCATCTTCCCGTGGTGCTTCACTCCTGAGATGTACGCGGAGAAGCCGGAGCTCGTCGCCGCCCTGGAGGACTTCGTTCGCGGCCGCCCACCTCAGCCCGTCGACGCCTTCATGTACCAGTCCGAAGCGGTCCTCGCCCATGACGCCGATGCCCAACTGGGACGCATCGTTGCCGCCACACAGATCACCTACGGACGCTGGGACCTCGTCACCTCGACCCGCTTCGCCCCCGCGCTCACCGAAGGCATCAAGGGTGCCGAGCTGGTGGTCTTCGAGCACCTCTCACACGCCGGACTGCACCAAGACGCCGAGGAGTTCAACCGAGCCACGCTCGAGTTCCTCACCCGCCAGAAGCTCTAGCGCGGGCGCAGCAGTCGCCCGGGGCCGTGGAGCCCGAGCGGCGGTGGCGCCAGTCAGGGAGCCACACGGATCCCAGGTCCGAGGTCAGTGCGAGGCACGCGTGATACACATCAGCGATGAGCGAGCAGGAGCGCGCTGACGGTTTGCCCGGTCCGGTGCGACCGAGGCGAGCCGAGGACTTCGATGCCCTCTACAGCGGAACGCCGCCATGGGACATCGGTCGACCCCAGCCGGCCTTGCTCGAACTGGCCGAGGCGGGCATGCTGCGAGGCCGAGTGCTCGACGTGGGGTGCGGGACGGGCGAGCACGCTCTCATGGCGGCCGGTGTCGGGCTTGATGCGACTGGGGTCGACGTGGCCTCGGCCGCCATCGCCATCGCTGGACGCAAGGCCCAAGATCGAGGTCTCGCGGCCCGGTTCCTGGTGTGGGACGTCCTGCAGTTGGCGGCTCTCGACGAGGAATTCGACACCGTGCTCGACTGCGGGCTGTTCCACGTGCTCGACGACGACGACCGCGCCCGGTTCGTTGAAAGCCTCGGGACCGTGCTGGTCACCGGCGGCTCGTACCACATGCTGTGCTTCAGTGACCGCCAGCCGGGCGACTGGGGCCCCAGGCGGGTCACCCAGGACGCGATCAGAGCCAGCTTCAGCGACGGGTGGCGAGTGGATTCGATCGAAGCCGCCAAGCTCGACATCAACATCGATCCCAACGGTGCCCTGGCGTGGCGGGCATCCATCAGCCGAATCTGACCGGTCTACGACGGCGGTTCTTTCGCCGGTAGCAGGCTTCGTAGGACGGGGGCGTGGCGGTGCGGGCTAGACCGTCGGAGCCGTCCGCCGGGCGATCGACACGTTGTAGGCGCCGGGGCGGGCGAGGAGGATCGGGTCGTTGGTGACCTGGATCCCGTCGGTGACGCGGGTGGGGTCGAACACGAGCACGTCGCCGTCGCGCTCACGGTCGAAGGCCAGGCCGGTCAGCTCTAGCCGCCCGAGCTCGACGACCGTGCGGCCATCTGGCCAGACCGCGGTGGGGTCGTCGATCGGATCCCCGCTCTCTGCCACCTCCACCCTGAGGTGGAACGCGGCAGAGGCGCGGGCGAGTCGCTCGCTCAGCTCCTCGCGGAGGTAGTCGGGCGACCGGCTGGTGGCCTCGTCGTCGCTGAGGTTTGCCTCCATCGCGTCGGGCACGAGGTGGTAGCGGCCGTGGCGGACGGCGCCGTCGGAGTTTTCGAAACGGTAGGCGTGGAGGCCGTGATAGATGAGCGAGGCATAGCTGGCCGGAATCGGATGCGTCATCGCCGCGCTCACTGCCGTCATCGCTTCGGGGTGGACGGCCAGATAGGCGCCGACTCGAGCCAGATCGGGCTGGCCCGTGCTCGGGTCGATCCGCCGAGCCTCGTTGAAGGCCAGGAGATCCTCGGGATTGCGGGCGAAGAAGGCGGGCAGCGACAGGGCGACCACATCCGTGGTGCTCGAGTCCGGTAGGTAGAACTTCACCGCCATGCCGCGGCCATCACGCGCCGTGTCGGACGAGAGGGGGTCACCGCTGCCGTTCGAGAACCGGACATGGGCCCGCACGGGCGCACCCGCCAGGTGCGCCGCCCGGCTGAGCGCGGCCGCCGCAGGCGTCGGCGTGAACCTCGCGGCACACAGCACGCCCTTGGCATGGGCGGCGCGATGACCGGGATGCACGCCGTAGGTCGCGTTGATCGAATCGACGAGGCGCACCGAAAGGTCGTCGCTGCCCACGGGTCGTCACCCTAAACCCCGATCCACCCGATTGGCCTCGGGCGCCAACCGGCGTACCTGGTGGCATCCTCAGACGAGCAGCTTGCCGATCGAGGCGAGATCGTAGAGAACGACGGACAGGTCCACCACGATGAGCAGAATCGTGGCGTAGTTGACGAGGTGGTCGGTGTTCGCCGAGGCGAGCCAGTGCTGCGAGCTCGGGCTCTGGGCTATCACCAGCTGACCAGCGCCGACAACGGCGGCAGCTGCTGGTGCCCCCCGAGGCCCGTAGGTCGCCCCGCTCGTCCATGGGGTGACACCGGAAGTCTGGGTCGCCGCCGGGGCAGCGTCGGTGGACACCCACAGCGCCCCGAGGGCCACCAGGAAGTAGCCGAGTACCCAACCGGAGTCCAACCAGTAGCCGAAGCCGATGTTGCCGATCGTGGTCACGGCGAACCATGTGTCGGCCACGGTGAAGGCCACGATGCCGGCCAGGACGAGACGCATCGTGGTCCGGCTGCCCGTGCCGCGGTGGACGGCCGATAGGACGACCGAGGCCATGAGCAGATCGCCGAGGGGGTAGGCGAGACCGACGAGGTGCTGAAGCAGCTCACTTCCTTCTGCATTGTGGAGAAGTGTCAAGGCCAAGATGGCAATGAACGCGCTGGACCCGAGCAGCATCCCACCGAGGAGTCCGCCGAGTCGCGATGGGGCACGGCGGGCCGGGTGTGGAAACAGCTTGAGGAGCCCAACCACCGCTAGGGGCACCGCGGCCAGGAAGCCGACATCGGCCAGCGATGGGTAGGGAAGCGGTATCCCACGGACCAGGTCGTAGTAGCACCAAATGGCCTCGCCGCATGCCCAGGCCAAGCTCGACAAGGCCATGAAGAGCCATCCCACTCGAAGGTTGTCAAATCGATGGCTCGCCACGGCGCAGGCTGCGGCTGCGACCAGGGCGGCCACCAGCTCCCCGACGTCATCCACCGCGTTGCTCAACCACTCGCCGCCGATGCCGAGGCTCACCCAGACCACGAACAGTGCAGTCAGCAATCCGAACAGCTCGGCGGTCCGCCAGAACCACCGGGTGCCCTCCCGCGGTAGCACGATCATGGTCTCGTCGTGGCCTTCGGATGGGCAGCGACGAAGCCGATCATGGCGCGTCCAGGACCAGGGTTGGCGCCGCGATGGTCGCTGACAGGTCGATGGCCATGGTGGCGTCCTTGGTTGAGACTTGTGTCGTCCTTATCGGCCGTACGACCGCCGGCCTAAGTGGTCCGACAGGATGGTCGCCTTCGATGTTGTGGAGCCTCCCGGTTTGGGCGGAGGCGGGTTGAGCAGGTCGGACGGACGGCCAGCCAGTTCATGATCCTCCGGCCCACGACCGACTCGGCGTTCGCCGCTGAGTTCGAGGCCGAGCGAGACCTTGTCGGAGGCGGGCGCACGCCGGCCTGATAGAGCAACGACGCCTCGCCGTCAGCGGTCGATCGATCGTGGGTCCGCCCCTGATCGCCGGTCAGTCTGCGACCATTGTTCGGTGTCCGTCGCGCGGAGCTGGGGGGAAGGCCTTCGGTGCGTGTCTTCTTGAGCTACCGGCGGGGCGACGAGCGCGGGCCACGCCGGTCGGCTGCACGATGATCTTTCGAGTCGCCTTGGCGCGGACCGTGTGTTTCAGGATGTCTCGTCGATCGGGCCGGGCGATCGCTTCCCGCAGTCGGTGGAGCGGGCCATCAGCGACGCCGATGTGGTGCTGGCCCTGATCGGACCGCGGTGGGCGACGGTGACCGATGCGGACGGCGTCACTCGCCTCGACGATCCGGATGACTATGTCCGCTTGGAGTTGGAGACGGCGCTGCGGCTCGAGAAGCGGGTGGTTCCGGTCCTGGTGGACCATGCCCTGCTGCCTGCCCGACAGGTCCTGCCGGCCACCTTGGCCCCGATGGTCGAGTGCCAAGCGGTTTCCATTCGCGACGAGTCGTGGGGCGACGACGTCGACCGGCTGTGGGAGGCGTTGGGCGTCCCTCGTGACGATCACAGGAAGAGGCCTCGACGTTCGATGAGGTGGGCGGTGTTGGCTGCCGCGGTGGTCGGTGCGGCGCTCGTGGGTGCGCTCGTCGTCTCCAACCGTGACGACGGTGCATCGAGTGGTGTCCAGACGACCGACCCGACCGGTACGGAGCCGGCCGCCCCGACGCAGCCCCTGTCGTCGCCCTCCGGCACGCGAGTGCGAGAAGGTTCTGATGGCGATCTGGTGGGTCAGGTGCAGAAGTGGTGGGCGACCAACCCGGTTGAGTCCGGCGGGGCTCGGCTCGTGACCGTCCGGGTCAAGGTCACGAACGACACCACGCAAGCGGTCACCATATACGCCGAGCGGTTCGAGCTCCGCGCCGGCGGGGTCAAACAGGGCTCCTCGACGATGTTGCCGCTCGCACCGAACAGCGACGCCACCCCCGCCCCTGGGGAGTCGATCATCGTGCTCGTGACCACCGAGCTCCGTAGCGACGAGATGCCCGTCGAGCTTCTGATCTACGGGGACTCCGGCAGAACGCATTCCACGATCACCCTCGCCTCCTGACGACTCGAACGATCGGATCGTCGCTGCGGTGTTCCCGTCGCTCGTCGAAGGTGGCTACGCCGGCCTCGGCGACGACGGCCGGCCCGTGACAACCGTGCACATCCGTTGCCGCGAGGTCACCGAGCTCGCCCTCCACCTCGACCACCACGGGGCACGACTCCAACCACGACGACGTGGACGGCCCCAACCACCTTCATCCCACTGAGGGCGGGTTCCGGCCGTAGGACTCGTGGCTGGACACCCACTGGTCCACGACGATCGCCGACCCGAGGGACAGCTCACCGCACAGCACCGTGGCGGCGACGATCTCGGCCAGCTTCCGTACCTTTCCAGGGCCAGAGCAGCCGAGCACCTGGAGGCACTCACGCTGTGTCGGCAGGCTTGTACCGCCGCCGCACGTGGCCACGATCAGTGACGGGATCGTGATGGAGAAGTAGTAGTCACCGTTGTCGTGCAGCTCGGTGTAGCTGAACCCCGCGGCGGCCTCGGCAACGTTCGCCACGTCCTGACCGCAGGCGATGAAGATGGCGGCTATGCCGTTCGCGTAGTGGGACCCGTTGTTGACAGCTCCCGCCAGCAGGCATCCGACGTTCGAGAGCTGGCGCTGGTAGTAGAGCGCGGCCCCGGTGGTGTGCATGACCTGCTCCATGAGGCGGCCCGGCACCGTCACCTCGGCGACGACTCGCTTGCCGCGGGTGTGCAAGTTGTTGATGGTCGAGTGCTTCTTGTCGGTGTCCAGGTTGGCGGCCAAGGTGAAGTGCTCGAGGCCCTCTAGCCCCTGGCGCATCATCCACGCGCAGGCGTCGTGAGTCGCCTTCGTCACCATGTTCTGGCCGCCGGCGTCGCCGGTGGTGTAGTCGAAGCGCAGGAAGCGCATCTTGCCCACGGCGTACTGCTCGATCCGCACCAGCTTGGCGAATCGGCTGCCCACTTCGGCCTCGGCCTTGATGGCTGAGAAGTGCTCGTCCACCCAGATCCCAAAGGCACGGGCGGCCCGAGCGTCGCGGAACACGAAGAGCGGAGCGCGCTGCATGGCGTCGTCGATGACCGTCGTCTTGATGCCTCCCGCCTCCCGGGTGAGCCGCATCCCTCGGCCGTAGCTCGCCAGCAACGTGCCTTCGGTGGTCGCCATCGGCACGAAGAACTCCCCCTGGGCATGCTCACCGTCGACCAGCAGCGGCCCGGCGAAGCCGAGCGGCACCTGCGCGACGCCGCTGAAGCCCTCGATGTTGCCCCGGAGCACCTCGGGGTCGAAGGAGAACGACCCGACGTGCTCGAGGCCCACACCCGTCGCCTCGAGCACCGAGTGTCGGCGGGCTTGCGCCAGCGCTCGAGTGTGATCGTGAGCGACGTCACGGGGCAAGGCCTTCATCAGTGTCTCCATCACGTCACGCTCCTGGTCCGTTGGACGGGGCGAACAAAGAACGCCTCGGCGGCGGCGGAGCTGAGTCGTGCTTCAGCGCGCGCCTCCTGCGTCGACCGTACGCAGGACACGAACGGGGGCACAGTGCCGTTCGCAGAGTCGTCCGGGGACCTTGTGCTCTGGTACCGAGGGGAGCTCCGGGAGAACCTTTGCCGGTCAAGGAGTGTTGGCTTCCCGACTGCTACGGGGGCGGCTTCTGATCAGCCCGGAGGAACGTGATCACGGCGAGGACGCGACGGTGGTCGTCGGGTTGGGGCTCCAAGGCGAGCTTGGCAAAGATCGGCGCGGCCAGCGCCTTTGTCTTGCTCATCACCGTCCTGCTCGCCCCGCGGCGGGCTGACGAGTCGCGGTCGGGGTGAGCGGGCCGTCGGAGCCGACGCCGCGCACGGCCCACTGGCGCGGTCGAAGCTGCCCGATGCAACCGCCGGCGAGGGGCGGACGTGGTGTGCACCACGGCCGCCCCACTGAGCGGGCCAGAAGCTACATGTCGATGGCTTCCGCGACCTCGATCGCGCCGCCGGCGGCGAGGATCGGGCAGCCCTTGGCGAGGCTTACTGCGGCGTCGAGGTCCGTGGCGTTGACGAGGCTGTACCCGGTGATCGGGTTCGACCCCCCTCCGTCGCTCGTCGAGCCATCCGAGGCGAGGGTCTTGGACGCGCCGGTGGGGTTCCCGTCGTCGACGACGGCGTCTCCGAGGGAGCCGAACCAGGCTCCCCAGGCTGCCATGACGGAAGCCTGCTCGGCTTCACTCTCGGGCATGCCGCCCCCGTGGTAGGCGAGCACGTACTTGGGCATCGCGTTCTCCTCCGGTTCGTTGTCGAAACCGCCGGACGGCGGCTCCCGTCACATGACGAACGGAGGGGCCCCGAATCGACATCCCACGACCGGTTCCTTGTGGCGCGACCGCCCTGAATCGCCCCGCGTGCAAGCGCCTCAAACGCGTCGGTCGCAATCGAGCAAGCCGTCAGAGCATCGGATGCCGTGACCTCACTTGCTCGGAATGATCTCCTTGGTCTCCCGCTTCAGCTTCTTGTCGGCTCGCTTCTCCTTCAGCGACTTCCCGGTCTTCTTGGTGCTTGGCTTCTGTGGCGTCTTCCCGGGCATCGTCGCTCCTTTGACGAGCCGAGCATACGCACTCTGGGAGGTCGCGTCGTGGCCCGGTCGGCCGGACCCGGCGCACCCGGCGCCAGCCTGCGAGCCTGGGGCGGTGCCGTTCTGGCGACGTCGCCGCCACCGTGACCTGCCCCGCAGCTGGCGTGATGTTGTCGCGGACGCGCTCGGCGAGTGGCCATACCTCGACGAGGACGAGCGGGCCCAACTCGGCGAGCTGATCGACCGCCTCCTCGCCGACAAGGGATGGGAAGCGGCGCAGGGCTCGACGCTCACGGACGAGATGTGCACGGTCATCGCCGCCCAAGCCGCGCTGATGATCCTCGGACTCGATCTCGACGCCTATCGCGACGTCCGGGCGATCATCGTGCACCCTACGACCGTCGTCTCGAGAGCCCTGCGGCCGGGCCCGGTGCCCGGCGTCATCACCGACGAACCGATCGACCTGTTGGGCGAGGCTCACCAGCTGCGGGGGCCAGTGGTGCTGGCTTGGGATGCGGCCTGCGACGACGCACGGCACCCTGGGACCGGACGCAACGTGGTGATCCACGAGTTCGCCCACAAGCTCGACATGCTCGATGGCCTCGTCGACGGCACCCCGCCGGTGCCAGGCCGCCAGGCGTACGACCGATGGGTGACCGTCTGCACCGCCGAGTATCAGCAGCTGCGGTCGGGCGGAGGCGATCCGCTCCTGCGGGATTACGCCGCGCAGGATCCAGGTGAGTTCTTCGCCGTGGCGGCCGAGGTGTTCTTCGACCAACCTGACCCGATGCGCGACCTGAAGCCTGAGCTGTACGGCGTGTTCGTGGACTACTTCCGCCAGGACCCTGCCGCCCGACGCCGCGGCGTGAGGTAGGCGACACGGTGGCTCGTCCGCAGGCCTGAACCGGGCTCTCCTCGAGAACGAGACTCAGGAGTCGAGGAGCCCGCGGACATAGGCAGCCTGCCCGGCGTGCTGCAAGCAGTCGTCGGCGATGCTGACCAGCCGGACGCCGAGTGTGACCGGTGGATCCCATCTCCGGTCCACGATGCGGTCGAGGTCCCCCGGTGAGAGGGTCTGCAGCATCGTGCGGGTGCGGCGATCAACGGCGTCGAGGTACTCGAGCAGCACCTCGGGTCGTTCTGGTCGGACGGCAGCCATCTCCGCGGCCGAGTGGCCGTAGCCCGTGTTGGAGGGGTCAGGGTCGAGCCCGAATCGGCGCGCCCAGTCGCCGTCGATCCAGATCTGGTCGGCGTCGAGGAGCTGGGAGACGTGGTGGTCCTGCACGCGTCCGAGGTGCCACACGAGCCAGGCGATGGTGTTCGCTCCCGGCGACGGGGGTTCGGTCAGTCGAGCGAGATCGACATCGTCGACGGCCTCTCGCGCCAGTGGTGGTATGCGACCGTAGAGCTCCAGAAGCAACGCCGCGACGTCCATCTGGTGATTCCATCACGGACCGGCGCCGATCGAGGTTCAGCGGCGCGGCGCGCTCCCGCCCGGCCCGGCACGCCTGCGGTTTGGCGTTCTGGAAGGATGGGACCATGGACGGCGTCCATGACATGGGCGGCATGCACGGCTTTGGCGCGGTGCCCATCGAGCGCGACGAGCCTCTGTTCCACGAATCCTGGGAAGGCCGGGTTGCCGTGATGGCTCGGGTCGTCATGGGCAACACGACCATCGACCACTTCCGCTACACCATCGAGCAGATGCCTCCGGCGGAGTATCTCGCGTCTCGCTACTACGAACGTTGGCTGTGGGCCGTCGAGCGCATGGCCGCGGAGCAGGGCCTCCTCGACGGGCCGGGTGAGTCCGTACCGGAGCCGAAGCCGGTGGGCGAGCCGGCGACGCCCCGACGTTACGCGGACGGCCAGCGGGTACAGGTCGGCAATCCGGTGACGAAGCTGCACACCCGGGTTCCGCGCTACGTGCGCAACCACGTCGGCACGGTGATCAGGCGCTCGTGCGCGTGGTCGCACCCGACGGCCTCCGCCGCCACCGGCCGCTACGGCCCCTCGGAGCACGTGTACTCGGTGGCGTTCCCCGCCTTCGAGCTGTTCGGCCCCGGTGCCGACCACACGGTCGTCGTCGACGTGTGGGAGAGCGACCTCGAGGAGGCCACATGACGAACTTGACCCCCGACCAGCGCGCCGAGGTGCTGGAGCGGCACCTGCACCAGCACGGCCATGTCGACCCCGACTTCATCGACGACACCTTGGCCGCTCGTGAGCGAGGCGACGTCGCCAGCACTGCCCTCGGCGCCCGCATCGTCGCTCGCGCCTGGACCGATCCCGACTACAAGGCCCGTCTCCTGGCTGACGCCACTGCCACCATCTCGGAGCTGGCGCGTCAAACGATTCCCATCGCGGTGCTCGAGGACACGCCGGAGCTGCACCACGTGATCGTCTGCACCCTGTGCTCGTGCTATCCGAGCGGCGTCCTCGGTGATCCGCCCAGCTGGTACAAGTCATTCGAGTACCGGAGCCGCGTGGTGCGCGAGCCCCGCGCGGTGCTGACCGAGTTCGGCATGGAGGTCCCCGACGACGTCGAGCTCCAGGTGGTCGACTCGACCTCGGAGCAGCGGTACCTCGTCCTGCCCATGCGCCCGGACGGCACGAGCGGTTGGCCCGCCGAAGAGCTCGAGAAGCTCGTTACCCGTGACTCGATGATCGGCACCGGTCGACCGCTCGCGCCCTAGCCGTGCTCTGGCGCGGCGCGCCGGATCACGGCACAGCGATGCCTTGGTGGCGCAGCCGACGACAAAGCCCGGGTCAGTTGCGTCCGGTGGCCTGGTTGTACCGCTCCTCCAGCTGGCCCGGAATGCGGCCGCGAGCCGGGACCGGGATCCCGTTCGCGTGCGCCCACTCCCGAATGGCCTTGGGATCGCGTGTCCCATTGCTGCGACCTGACCCTGTCCTGGCACTGGAGCGACCACGGCGCCGAGACGACCGCTGATTCCTGACCGGTCGGGCGGCGTCCCAATACTTGTCGAACGCTTTTGATAGGGCGGCCCGATTCTTGTCCGACAAGTCCAGTTCGCGCCATTGGCCGTTCCAGCCGAGCCGCACCGATTCCGCGGCCTCGGAGCCGTCCAAGTCATCCACTAGGACTTCGATAGTTGCCTTTGCCATGCATTCCTCTCCACCTTGAGATGTGAGGACACTCTATTCGAACAAGCGGTGTCGGTGGCGTCAATGCCGCTCATAGGGACCGCGCACCATCGCCAAATGGTCGAACGCTGGTTCCAGCGGCTGCCGCCACTTGGAGGCGGAGGCTCGATCAGCAGTCCACGGCAGCTCGGAGCGCTTTGCGCGCTCCGAGCTTTCGACGCCGGTGTGGTTCAGATGCGCTCGAGCTGGTGTCCGTCGAAGAGCGGCTCGATGCCGGCGTCGGCGGCGTCGGCGGCCATGTCGTCGTCGCTGGGTGCGGGGGCGGGGCGGGCTGCCGCCTCGAGGATCGGGCGGAGCAGGTGCGCGTCACTCGACGACAGGAGGAAGACCCGGGGTCGTGCCAGCACGTAACGAACGGCCCGGTCGAGCACGTCGCTGTCCGTCACGGGCTCGTACCACGAGTGGTGCGGCTGACTGGCGTCCCGCCATCGCCGCCGCGCCACCGACTTGATGGTCTGCGGAGCGACGCCGCGCGTCGCGCACACGGCGAGCAGCTCCTCGACGTCGGCCCGGTAGGTGCGATCCTGCAGCAGGGTGAAGTTGTACGGGAACAGGACCGAGTCGAAGTCGAACAGCTCGAGGCTGCGCAGGTGCATGCGAGGGATACGCAGCCCGTGCCCGGTGACGCCGATGAAACGAGTGAGGCCCTCGTCCCGCGCCCGCGCCAACGCCTCAACCGCGCCGCCGGCACCATGAGCGACCTGCCACTCGTCCTCCTCGACGAGGTTGTGGAGCTGGATGAGATCCACGGAGTCGACCCCCATGCGCTCCAGCGACCGCTCCAGGCTGGCGCGCGCCGCCGCACCGGTGCGATCTCCGGTCTTGGTGGCCAGAAAGACCTCGTGACGGTGACGGGACAAGAAGGGTGCAAGTCGGACTTCGGCCTCCCCATAGACCGCCGCGGTGTCGATGTGGTTGACACCGAACTCCTGCACCACGCCCATCACCTCGTCGGCTCGCCCCTGGCTCATACGACCCAGGGCGGCGGCGCCGAAGATGACCCGGGTGGACGAGTGCCCGGTCCGGCCGAAGGGCGTGAGCTCGATCACATGCCGACCGTATCCCTGCCCAGCCTCCTCACCCCGAGTCGGCGTCCATCTCAACGGGCGACCGGCTGATCGCTCCTCCATCCCGAGAACACGAAGTCGCTAGAGGGGATTACCGACGGCGTCGCACGGAGGGTGCACGTTGCGCCCGACGGCGCTGAGCTCCTCATCGATGATGGTCAACGTCCGCTCCATGGCGACGGGCCGGAGACCACCGATGCCATGGTGGAAGGGGTTGTCGAGGAATTGCAGGAGGAGCAGCATCGACACGATCACCGACACCACGGTGCCCATCAAGAGCGCCTGGACGACGGCTCGCTCGCCGCTGTCGGCGAAGAAGAGCATGAACAGGAAGATCACGCCCGAGATGAAGAAGAGTACCAGCCAGAGGGGGAGGGGGATCACGCCGCTGGCGCCGTGAATGCGGTCGCTGCGCGCTGCTTCCCTGTCCGATCTCTCGTCGAGCCACTTGCTGTAGGCCGCCTGCTGGCTCGGGGTCTGGGGGTCAACCGTCTTGAGCGTCTCGAACAGCTTCACGCCCCATGGATTGAGGTCTTCGCCGAGGGTTCCCGCTTCCATCCGCTGCCATTGCACGACCGCGACCGAGCGGGCGTAGCAGACCAGCTCACCGCTGAGCTCGCCGACGACATCGGGTGGGAAGAGCTGTGCTGTCTCGACCTGCTGGGCCACGATGCGGGCCTCGGACTCGGCACCGGCTCTTGCGGAGTCGTAGCTCGTGAACGCCAGGAACACCACGAACCCGAGCAGTACCGCGAACCCGGTGGCCAGCACACCGAAGACTCCTGCGGCGCGATCGCCGTCGTTGAAGTAGCTGCCGTCGGGGGCGGTGCGCCGCACGCGCAGCATGACGCCGATCGCGACCACCGTCGCTGTTACGAGGATGACGATCGCGACGACGAGGTTCATCGAGGCGCCCGCCCGCCCGCCGAGTTGCCACCGCATGTGGTCATCGAGCAGCAGTGCGGTCCGCGGCTGTAGTGATCGCGTGAGCGTACTGCGAGAGAGCCGGCTCGGTGCCTGTCCTCGCGGCGAGGAATGGGGGCGTGCCTCGACCAGAGCCTGCGCGCCATTCCCCGAGCACTTGATGCCGCCGCCGGATCGGCACCGTGCTCGGCCGACCATTCCCGAGGACCCCTACAGTCCGCCTCATGACGTGGCTGACCTCGCTCCCGGCCGCAGTCCTCGTCGTGGTCGGCTTGGCGTTCGCGCTTCTGGTCGCCGCGATGAGCCGGTGGGCGACCCGCGCCATCGTGCAGGCACCAGAGCGCGAGAGCGTGCAGGCGATCGCGGCGCCGCTCATGCCCGCGCTCGGGGCCGCGTTCGCGATCCTGATGGCCCTGACGCTGGCGAGCGAGGCGGGCTATCTGAGGGCGGCACAGGACATCGTGAGCAACGAAGCCGCCCAAGCATCACGCCTGGCGTGGGCCGCCAACAGCCCGGGTGTCCAGTCCGCTTCGATCCAAGCGGCGCTGCTCGACTACCTGCAAACGACCCGCGCCCGTGAGTGGCACGATGTCGGCTCGGCCGAGAGGGACGACCCAGCCACCGCGAACGCCATCGCGAGGCTCGAACGCGTCGTGAGGGCCCAGGCCGCCCGCCCCGCGCTGGGGACACCGACGAGCACCGAGCTGCTGGCGTCGCTCGACGCTCTGACCACCGGACGTCGCGCCCGGGTTGCCGCCGCGTCGCGTGGAGCTCCCGGTGCTCTACGTCATCACCCTGCTCGCCAGCGGCCTGGCCCTCGTGGCGAACGCGGGCGCGCTCACCTTCCGAAGCAGCATGCGCACGTCGCTCCTGGTCGTGGGGCTGTCGGGCGTGATCGGGCTCAGCCTCGCCCTTCTGTTCGCACTCAGCGGACCGTGGGAGGGTCCGCTCATCGTCAGCGGGCAACCGATCGACACGATCGTCCGAGACCTGAGTGCGGGGTTCTTCCACGCTTGAGGCCGCGGCAGCATGAGTGAGACCGCAGCCGCACCCTGACCGCGCGGGAACCCGCGCGCTGGAGGTGGAGATCCGGCGGCGAGGCCGTGGCGGCATGAGTGAGACCGCAGCTGCGCCCCGGGCGCGCGGGGAACCCGCGCGGTGGAGGTGGAGATCCAACAACGGTCGGCGAACGAAAGGGAGGGCATGAGCACCACAGCGATGCCACGATGGCGTCCGGGTCAGGCGCAGGCGCGGGCCGAGGTCGATCGCAACCGGGAGCACACCGGGAGAGCGGGAAGGTTCTGCACCGCCGCGGCAGTCGTGGCGATGCTCGCCGCCAGTATCACCGGATGCGGCAGCGATCGCTCCGCCAGCGAAAAGTCGGGTGGCGGCTCTCCCCCGGTCACGCTTCCGCTCGGCACAGTCGCGGGTGCGTCCACTTCCGCTGGCTCGGCGGTCGAGGTCGAAGCGTTCCCCGGCGGTGTCTACCGCGCCGAGGTCAAGAATGTGCCGTATGCGTCCGGAAAGACGCTCGTCACCCTGTTCACATTCGTCGACGGCGGCTGGCGGGCCCACGACGACAGCGGGCAGGGGGACTGCATGGGAACCTATGTCGCCGAGTCAGGGCGTATCCAGATCACGACCTCCACCGAGGAAGCGCTCGCTTGCGGGAACCCGCCTGCCCGCGTGTTCCTCGACGCGGCCTGGACCTTCGGGGATGGTCAGCTGCACTTCAGCGACGTCAAGAGCGATGCGAACGCGGTCTACGTCTTCGGCGCCCAGCCATGGACGAAGATCAGTTGAACGGCTGATCACGCCCCTTCGTCGCACGGCGATGGCGTCGAGAACGGCGTCGGCCGGCTCGCCGTCGATTCCGGGTTCGGGCCCGCCAATCGGATGGGGAGGTGTCTAACCTCGACGGCATGTGTCGCAACATCACCGAGCTGCGGGGGCTCGAGCCTCCGGCCACGGCCGAGGAGATCAGTGCCGCCGCCCGCCAGTACGTTCGCAAGGTGAGTGGCCTGGCCACCGTTCCGCCCACCGCCACCGAGGCTTTCGAGCGCGCAGTCCAAGAGGTCACCCGCAGCACCACCAGGTTGCTCGCCACGCTGCCGCCTCGTCGCCAGCCGCCGCCCACCGTGCCACCGCTGCGTCGGCCCGAGGTGCAAGCTCGTATGAGAGCTCGGGCCGCCAGCCGGTGATGGCGGCGGCCGGCGCGATGGTGGTGGTCGACGGGAACAACGTCGTCGGGGCCAGCGGGGGCCAGTGGTGGCGGGACCGGCCAGCCGCGGTGCGCCAGCTCCTCGCCCGGCTCCAGTGCTACGCCGGGCGCACCGACGCCGAGGTCGTGCTCGTCCTGGACGTGGCGCAGGATGATCTCTCGGAGGGCGACGCATGCCGGCGTGGGCGTCCGGTACGCGAGCCGGCGAGGCCCGAACGCGGCCGACGACCGGATCCGAGAGCTGGTCGACGAGCTGGGCCCGGCCGACATCGAGGTCGTGACCTCGGATCGCGCTCTGCGCGACGACGTCCGCGAGAAGGGCAGCCGTACGGTCGGCGCCGGGACCTTCCTCGGCCGTCTGGACCGGTTGGGCTGCTGACGACCCGTCGGTCGTCTCACGTTGCGGTAGCCGGAGCTCGAGCCGACTTCCTCCCGAGCGGGGGCGGGCGCGTCCGTGAGGATGGCCGGCATGGTCCCGCAGCTGACTGGGAAGCGAGCGGTGGTGACCGGTGGAGCCGGGGCCTTCCTCGCCTCGACCCGGGACATCGCCATCAACGGCGACGCCATCGCTGCGGCGGCGGCCAGTGCGGATCAATCTGCGACCGGTCCGGCCAGACTGCGGCGATGAAGGTGTTCCTCACCCTGTCGTTGGTCGGCCTGCTGCTCGCCGGGGCTGCTCTCGGCACCCTGATCGACGGCACCGACCAACCCGTTCGCCAGGGCCTGCTGCTCGGCTTCGGTCTGTGGCTGACGCTCGTGGGTGTGGTGTGGTGGCGCACCGCCGAGCTCGACTGACCGCCCGGCGACGGCGGCGCCGCGGTGGTCGCTTGTTCGACGGCGCAGCCAACCGCGCCGGGCCGCCGACGAACTACCGCGTCACCAGCGCCCTCCCCGGGCCAGCAGCTCCAGGACGAAGGGGTTGGTGCGCCGCTCGATGCCGATGGTGGTGGTCTGGCCGTGGCCGGGCAGGACCTGCGTCTCGTCGGCGAGCGGGAGGATCTTGCCGACCATTGAAGCCATCAGCTGGTCCATGTCGCCGCCGGGCAGGTCGGTGCGGCCGATCGAGCCGGCGAAGAGGTGATCGCCAGAGAAGAGGATCGGCGGGTTGCCCTCGAGGTCGAGCGTGAAGCACACCGAGCCCTGGGTGTGGCCGGGGGTGTGGAGCGCGGTGAACGTCATGCCGCACCCCCGGAGGCGCTCCCCATCGTCGATGCCATAGATCACCTCGGGTGGACGGAGGTCGAGCCCCTCCAGGTAGGCGCCGAGGGCGCCGCTCGTGCCGATCGGGTCGAGCAGCATGTGGCGGTCGTCGTCGTGGATCCGCACCTCGATGTCGCCCCCGTGCTCGAGTCCGTGGACGAGCGAGCCGACCCCGCCGATGTGGTCGATGTGACCGTGGGTGTTGAAGAGGGCAGCGAGCCGGAGCTCGTGATGCTCCAGTCGGGCGACGATGGCGGCCGGGTCGGGCGGGGCGTCGATCAGGACGCACTCGCCGCCGGGGCCGTCGGGTGCCACCAGCCAGCAGTTCGTTTGGGCCAGCCACAGTGGGAAGCCTTCGATGAGCACGTTGCCTCCCTATTCGACCGGCCCGACCGCGGGCAAGGCGGATCGCAGCCGGTAGACCGGCACGCCGTCGACGACCCGGCTCAAGGTGTAGCGCTCGGCCAGGGCCCGTGCCACCGCACCGTCTGGGTCGAGCTGGGCGACGTTCGTTGAGGTGACAACGACCGTCGGAGGGTGGGGCCCAGTGATCACGGCGCGGGCCGCAGCGGCGGCGCCGTGGATCTGGCTGAGAGGCCCGAACCACATGTAGCGGAACGCAGGAGCCCGGTCGGCCTCCCAGTAGAGGGCGGCGTTCGTCCAAAGCACCGCCAGCTCATCGTGGGGCCGGCTGATGGAGGCGACGTACGCGGCCGACCGCCTTCGCGCTGACGATGCGAGCGTCCTTGGTGGTCAGCTCCGAGACCCGGGCGTCGGTCGACGCGACGTAGACCGGCAGGGCGAAGGCGAGCGGGATGGCGATCGCGCCCGCACCTACCAGCGCTGCTACCCGGGGCGACTTCTCGGCGATCCCCTCCAGGCCGAGGGCGGCGAGGAGGGTGAGCGGCGCCGCGAGCTGGATCCAGTAGTGGGGGTGGTAGAGCCCACCGATGACGAAGCCAATGGCCGCGGCCAGCAGCCAGCCGAGCGGCAGGGTCAGCCGCCGGGCCCGGTGGGCGACGACTACGCCCACCGCGGCCAGGGGCAGCAGTACGCCGAGATCGCGCCAGAACGGCCCGAGCGAGGCCCGGAAGAGCTGCACCCGATACGCGAATGGCCCGTTGATGAGCGAGTCGGTCTGAGCGCGATGGCCGATCATCGCGAACCACCAGTCCCCGAAGCCGATGGCCGTGCCGTCGGCGATCGCCAACACGAACGGGACGAGGGCGCCGCCGAGGAAGGCGGTGAAGTCGCGGGCCAGGGCGGAGCCGCGCCGATGCGGGGGCGTGAACGCCGAGGCCACGACCAGGACCCCCACCGCCACCAGCCCGTCGAAGGCCGACTGCTTCACCAGTGGCCCGACGGCCGCCACCACGCCGGCCGCGACGAGGAGCCAGCGGTCCGTCCGCCCCCGAGCCCACCACCACGCGGCGAGAGCCACGGCCACGCTGGTGAACGCGGTGGCGAGGAGCTCGCCGTTGGCGGTGAACCCCTCGAGGTGCGGTGCCGGCGATACCAGCGCGAAGAGGACCGCGCCGATCACCGCCGCTCGGCGGCCGGCCAATGCCCACGCCGTCGCTCCCACCGCAACGGTCGCCACCGCGCCCGCGACGACGGCGAGGACGCGTGCCATGGGATCCCAGCCGGTAGCGGCGACGAGTCGGTAGGCGAGGAGGAGCCCTTGCGGGCGGTCCACCCACGCCTGGCGGCCGTACAGCGGGTAGCCGCGGCTCCACAACCGCGCCACCTCGGCGAAGCCGGCCTCGTCGGTGTTGAGCGGGACACGCAGGAAGCGAGCGCGCAGGAGGCTGCCCAGCGCGACGGCGGCGACGATGCCTACGAGGGCTCGTCGTCGGGTCCAGCTGCGGCCGGTGGCCGGGGTCGGTCGCGCAGGGCCTGGGCCACCGCCAGCGCCGTCGGGTGCGCGGTCAGCTGTTCCAGGCCCCCCGGCAACGGCAGGCACCAGTTGGGCCATTCGTCCACCGTACCGGGGAGGTTCGGACGGGCGACCGCGCACATGGCGTCGTCCACCTGCGCCAGCACCAGGTTGGTCGGCGCGGTGGCGAGGGCCTGGTGGGCGGCCACGATGGTCTCGGGGACGCTGACGGAGTCGGGCGCGAGTGCGTCGAGACGGCGGCGGATCCTGGTGTCGTCGAACCTGCGGCCGAGCCGATGGATGGCGGCGGCGTCGGCCCCGGTGATCACCCCGGCCGCGGTGGGAAGGTCGTGGGTGCTGAGGGCCGTCAGCGTCGCGGGCTCGTAGGCCGTCGGGGGCACGTCCTCGAACCAGCCGAGGGTGGTGCCGAGGATGCCACGGCGGCGCAACGCGGCCCGCACCTCGGGCTCGACGGTGCCGAGGTCCTCGCCGACCACGAAGGCGCCGGCGCGGCTGGCCTCGATGGCCACCACGTCCAGCAGCTCTTCGGCCGGGAAGCGCACGTAGCCACCGCCGCCGGTACCGGCCCCGGGTGGCAGCCAGTACTGGCGGAACAGGCCCATCACGTGATCGATGCGCAGCCCGCCGGCGTGGCGGAGCGCCGTGCGCAACGCGTCGATGAACGGCTCGAAGCGCGCCCCCGCAGCTTCCAGGGGACGTATGGCGGCAGGCCCCAGTCCTGACCTTCGGGTCCCAGCTCGTCGGGTGGCGCGCCGATGCGGCAGGTGAGAGCGAGCAGATCCTGATCGCACCAGGCATCGAAGCCCTTCGGGTCGAAGCCCACCGCCAGGTCCTGGAGCAGGGCGGCGGGGCTGCTGGCGGTGGCGGCGCGGAGCTGCTCGTCGAGCAGCCACTGGCACCAGGCATGGAACCGAACCCGGTCCGGTGCCCGAGCTGCCGTCTCGATCACGGCGGGGCTGTCCGGATGCCGCAGGTACTCGGTCCACGTCGGCCAGGCCGGGCCGTGGGTCTCGGCGATGGTGCAGAACGTCGCCCACCGTTCGAGCGAGGGACCCCGGGCCGTCCGCCAGCGGCGGAAAGGCTCCCCGCCGACATCTGCGCCGAGGGCGCGGAAGATCTGCTCGAGGGCTTCGAGCTTGAGGGCGAGCACGCGGTCGCGCTCCAGGCGAGGCGAGTGCACCAGCTCCCGGCCGGCTTGGTCGAGCCGGGCCACGTCGGCGGCGACCGCGACAACTCCGGGCACGTCGGCCACCCGCAGGTAGAGCACGTTCCGGAAGCGGCGGCTGCTCGGGTAGTAGGGGCTCGGCTGCTGGACACCGACCGGTGTGTTGGCGTGGAGCGGGTTCACCAGCAGCGCGCGGCCGCCCAGGGTGGCGGTCCAGCGCAGCAGGTCGCGGAGATCGCCGAGGTCGCCGACGCCCCAGCTCCAACGCGAGCGCAGGGCGTACAGCTGGGTGGACCAACCCCAGGCGCGCGGCGGCTCGGGCAGGCGGCGCGGCGCCACGACCAGGGGCGTCACCGACCCACCGTCGAGCGGGTGCAGCTCGTGGTAGCCGACGGGGAGGTCCGGTGGCAGCTGGGCCACGGCGGGCAGCAACGTGCCGTCCTCGAGCTGCACCTCGCACAGGGAATCGAGGTAGTGGGCCTCGCCGGCGGTGACCGACCAGTACCGCGAGCCGGGCGGGCTGTCGCCTTCGGCGCCCATGGCCTGCAGCAGCGCGACGCGGACATCGTCGTCGGTGCTGTGCCAGGTGCCGGCCACGTCCCAGTAGCCGTCGGAGATGCCCCAGGAGTCCATCCTGCTCGCAGTGTGGCTCACCGGGCCGGGTCGGGCCAGTGCGGCGTTCGGGCGGCCGGAAGCTCCGATGCACCCAGGTGGTTGAATGGCGCGGTGGTGCTACGGGTCCTGATCGCCGAGGACGAGGCCATCATCCGCCTCGATCTGCGCGAGACCCTCGAGGAGGAGGGATATGAGGTCGTGGCGGAGACCGGGCGGGGCGACGAGGCGCTCGATCTGGCTCGCGAGCTCCGGCCGGACCTCGCGGTGCTGGACATCGGCATGCCGGGGATGGATGGCCTCCAGGCCGCGCAGGCCATGGTGGGGGAGCAGCTGTGCGGGGTGCTGATCCTCACCGCGTTCAGCCAGCGTGAGCTCATCGAACAGGCTCGCGACGCCGGCGCCCTTGCCTACCTGGTGAAGCCCTTTCAGAAGTCAGACCTGGTGCCGGCGCTGGAGCTTGCCGCCGCCCGCCACCGAGAGCTGGTGGCCCTCGGCGGGGAGGTGCGCACGCTGCAGGAGCGACTCGCTGCCCGCAAGCTCATCGATCGGGCCAAGGGCAAGCTGATGGACGACGGCGCCATGACCGAGGGAGAGGCGTTCGCCTTCCTGCAGAAGCGGGCCATGAACGACCGCAAGCGGATGGCGGAGGTCGCACAGCTCGTGCTCGACGGCGACCTCCTCCCCTAACCGGACCGATGGCGAAGCTCCTCCTGCTCGACGGCAACTCGCTCACCTATCGCGCCTTCTTCGCCTTGCCGACGGACATGGCCACGGCGAGCGGCCAGGTCACCAACGCCGTGTTCGGGTTCACGTCGATGCTGATCAACCTGGTGAAGGACCACCAGCCCGACGGCATCGTCGCCGCGTTCGACCGGCCCGAGCCCACCTTCCGCCACGAGGCGGTGGCCACCTACAAGGCCAACCGCGACGCGGCGCCGGACATCCTCCGCCAGCAGATGGGGCTCGTGCGTGAGGTGGTCGACGCGCTCGGCATCGTCGCCGTCGACCTGGCCGGCTACGAGGCCGACGACATCCTCGCCACCTTGTCCGAGCGGGCCAAGGGCGTCGACGACGTGCTCATCGTCACCGGCGACCGCGACACGTACCAGCTCGTCGAAGACCCGCACGTCAAGGTGCTCTACAACCGGCGGGGCGTGTCTGACTACGCGCTGTACGACGAGGCCGGCATCAAGGAGCGCACGGGCGTCACCCCGGCCCAGTACACGGAGTACGCCGCACTCCGCGGCGACCCCAGCGACAACCTGCCCGGGGTCCCAGGAGTCGGCGAGAAGACCGCGGCCAAGCTGATCACCACCTATGGCGGCCTGGACGGGATCTTCGAGCACCTCAGCGACCTGACGCCGAAGCTGCGGGCGTCTCTGGCCGAGCACGAGGCCCAGGTGCGCCAGAACGCGGCGGTCATGCTGCTGCGGCGCGATGTGCCGGTCGACCTCGACCTGGAGAAGGTGCCATTCGAGCCCAAGATGACCGAGGTCAAGCGGCTCTTCGAGTTCCTCGAGTTCCGCTCGCTGATGGATCGGCTGAACGAGGCGTTGGGCGCGAAGGGCACCGCCACCCGGCCCACCGGGGAGGTGCTCGAAGCCGAGGTGGTTCGTCCACGCACGGTCGAAGAGGCGCGTGCGGTGCTCGTCCGCCCCGACGTGCTCGACCTGGCTCCGGCGTGGGTGGGCGCGCCCGCTCGCAGCCCGCTGGTCGGCTTGGCCGTGGTGCTCGACAGCACGGCGGCCGAGGTCGCCTGGCTGCCCGCCGAGCTCGTTGCCGATGCAACCATACGGGCGGCGCTGCTCGACGGGCGCGCCGTGCGAGCCCACCAGGCCAAGCCCCTCCTGCGCGGTCTCGACGCTCTGGGCGTCGACGTCGGCACCCTGGCCATGGACACGGCCATCGCCGCCTACCTGCTGGACCCGGCGGAGACCCGCTACGGCGTGGGCGACCTGCTCGAGCGTTACACCGGCTTGGCCTGGCCCGACGACGGATCCCCCTCCGGCCAGCTGGACTTCGGCGAGGCCGGGGCCGATGACGCGGTCCGCGCCGCGCGGGAGGCCCTTGGCGTGAGTCGCCTGGCGCCGGCGCTCGGCGCGGCGCTGGAGGCGCAGGGAATGGCGTCGCTCTACCGCGAGATCGAGAACCCCCTCGTGCGGGTGCTCGCCCGCATGGAGGAGGTGGGCATCGCAGTCGACCGCCACGAGCTCGAGTCGCTGAACGCCCGGCTGACGGCCGAGACCCGCCGCCTCACCGATCGGCTCCGCGAGGTGGTGGGGAGGGACTTCAACCTGAACTCACCGATCCAGCTGCGCCAGATCCTCTACGAGGAGCGTCGTCTGAACCCGGGCAAGAAGACCAAGACCGGCCTCTCGACCGACGCCGCCACGCTGGAGAAGCTGCGCGACGACTGGCCCGAGTTCATCGAGCCCCTTCTGCAGTACCGCGAGGTGGAGAAGCTGCGCTCCACCTACGCCGAGGGGTTGCTGGCCGAGCTCGGCCCCGACGGCCGCATCCACGCCACCTTCAACCAGACCGTCGCTCGCACCGGCCGGCTCAGCTCGGACCAGCCCAACCTGCACAACATCCCGGTCCGCTCGGACGAGGGTCGCCAGTTCCGCAGGGCCTTCGTCCCCGCCCCCGGCCATGTGCTGCTGATCGCCGACTACAACCAGATCGAGCTGCGCTGCATCGCCCACCTCGCCGAGGACCCAGGCCTCGTCGCCGCCTTCACCGCGGGCGAGGACATCCACACCGCCACCGCATCGAGGGTCTTCGGTGTGGAGGCGAAGGACGTCACGATCGCCATGCGCTCCACCGCCAAGATGGTGAGCTACGGCCTGGCCTACGGGATGGAGGCCTACGGGCTCGGCCAGCGGCTGAACATCCCGACCGACGACGCGTCCGTGATCCTGAACGCCTACTTCGCGGCCTTTCCCAACGTGCGGGCATACATGGAGCGCACAGTGAACGAAGCCCGGATGCGGGGCTACACCGAGACGCTGTTCGGCCGCCGCCGGCCGATCCCTGAGCTCTCCAACGCCAACTACCGGGTGCGCCAGGCGGGGGAGCGCCAGGCCATGAACGCCGGCATCCAGGGTCTCGCCGCCGACATCTTCAAGGTGGCGCTGGTCCGGCTCGACCAGGCCCTGGAAGACCGCGGTCTGGCCAGCCGGATCATCCTGCAGGTCCACGACGAGGTGCTGGTGGAGGTGCCGGAGGCCGAGCGCGACGACGTGGCCGCGCTCACGCTGGACACGATGCGCCACGCGGCGGAGCTCCGGGTGCCGCTCGAGGTGAACCTCACCTTCGGGCGCACCTGGGCCGACGCCAAGGGTTGAGGGCCGGACGAGCAGTGGGCGAGCACTGGTTCGAGCCGGTGGCCGAGCACTTAGGCCGCGCCTACCTGCGGTACTCGCACACGAAGGGGACGGTGCAGGAGGTCGACCACCTGGTCGCTGCGCTTGGCCTGCAACCCGGCCAACAGGTGCTCGACGTGGGCTGCGGTCCTGGCCGCCATGCGCACGAGCTGGCCCGCCGGGGCATCCGCTGCCATGGCGTCGATGTCAGCGCCCGGTTCATCGTCCTCGCCCGCGAGGGCGCGCCCGAGGGCGCCACCTTTGCCCAGGGCGACGCCCGCGCGCTCGGCTACGAGACCGCGTTCGACGCCGCCATCTCCCTGTGCCAAGGCGGCTTCGGCATGTCCCGCGACCGGGCCGATGACGAGGCGGTGGTGGCGGGCATGGCGCGTGCGCTGCGACCGGAGGGCCGCATGGCGCTCAGCGCGTTCAACGCTTACTTCGCCGTCCGCTACCACACCGCCGCCACCTTCGACGCCGCCTCAGGGGTGAGCCACGAGCTCACAGAGGTGCGTGACGACGCTGGCGTGTGTCGCACCGTCGACCTGTGGACGGGCTGCTCGACTCCGCGTGAGCTCGAGCTCCTGGTGCGTGCGTGCGGGCTGGAGGTGGAGCGGATCTCCTCCGTCGAGCCGGGTGCCTACGGCGACGAGCCACCCACGACGCAGCGCCCCGAGCTGCTGGTGATCGCCCGCAAGCCGTCCGATCGGGCGGGCGCGCCTGCTCACGCCTCGGAGGCGTGAGGGGCCGCCATGGCGAAGGCGCAGGCGCCGGGCAGGCGCGCCGACCACGCGGCCACCTCCACCTTGGGCGATGCGGTCTGGCCGTGGCGCCAGGCGTCGAGGTACGGCTGGGGCCAGATCACGCCCCGGCGGATGCCCCACTCCTTGCCGGGGCACGGCGTCGAGATCCCGAAGTGCACATGGCAGGCCCCGGCGTCGCCGCTCTCGCCCAAGATGCCGACGGGCTGTCCCGCCGTGACGGCCTGCCCGACGGCCAGGCCGGGTGTCACTGCCGCCAGATGGGCGAGGTAGTAGCGCACGCCGTCGCGCCCGATGATGGCGACGTACCGGCCGCCGCGGTAGGCCGGGTTGTCGAGCGAGCGAACGTAGAGGTCCACGGTGCGCACGGCGTCGACGGTCCCGTCGACGGGTGAGACCAAGGTGGTGCCGCAGCCGGTGACGGCGAAGATGTCGGCCGCCGGGTAGTCGTGGTGGCTGCCCACGCCCCCGTAGCTCATCGCCACCCCGGCCTGCACCGGCAGCACGTAGCGGTACGGCGAGGTCCAGCCTCCGGGCGGCGCGCACCCGACGACGACCGCGGCCAGGACGAGCGTGGCCAGGGCGGACGGCGCGGCACGGGGTCGAGCGCGAAAGGGCATGTCATGATTCTGACCGCCGTCCGACGGCTGAAGGTCGCGACACTCCGGGTGGTAGCCTTTGCTGTCTCTGGCGCGCCCCGCGCGTGGGAGCGAACATCAGTCGCCCGCCCCCGAAAGCGAATCCATCCCTTGTCCGACATCACCACCTCCGCCCCCGAGGAAGACCTGCCGTTCGGCACGTTCGACGACGAGGGCAACTACGTCCCCCGCCAGGTCACCGAGGATGACCTGGGCCAGAGCTTCGAGGACGCCATCGCCGGCACGCTGGTCGACGTCGAAGACGGCCAGATCGTCACCGGCACTGTGGTGAAGATCGACAAGGACGAGGTCCTGCTCGACATCGGCTACAAGTCTGAAGGGGTCATCCCGTCCCGCGAGCTTTCCATCCGCAACGACGTCAACCCGTTCGAGGTCGTGAAGATGGGCGAGGAGCTCGAGGCCCTTGTCCTCACCAAAGAAGACAAGGAGGGGCGGCTGCTCCTCTCGAAGAAGCGGGCGCAGTACGAGCGGGCGTGGGGCACGATCGAGAAGATCAAGGACGCCGAAGGCGTGGTCGAGGGCCCCGTGATCGAGGTCGTCAAGGGCGGCCTGATCATGGACATCGGCCTGCGGGGCTTCCTACCCGCTTCGCTGGTCGAGCTGCGGCGCGTGCGCGACCTCCAGCCCTACGTCGGTCGCATCCTCCAAGCCAAGATCATCGAGCTCGACAAGAACCGCAACAACGTGGTGCTGTCACGGCGCGGCTACCTGGAGGAGACCCAGAAGGAGCAGCGCGAGGACTTCCTCGCCAACCTCAAGCCGGGCGATGTGCGTACCGGCGTCGTGTCGTCGGTGGTGTCGTTCGGCGCCTTCGTCGACTTGGGTGGGATGGATGGCCTGATCCACGTGTCCGAGCTGTCGTGGAAGCACGTCGACCACCCCGGCTCGGTCGTGTCCGTGGGCGACGAAGTGAGCGTGAAGGTGCTCGACGTCGACCACGACCGGGAGCGGATCAGCCTCTCGTTGAAGGCCACGCAGCAGGACCCGTGGCAGGAGTTCGCCTCCAGCCACCGGGTAGGTGAGCTGGTCTACGGCCGGGTCACCAAGCTGGTGCCGTTCGGTGGCTTCGTGCAGGTCGGCGACGGCATCGAGGGCCTCGTGCACATCTCCGAGATGTCGGCCCACCACGTCGAGTCTCCGGAGCAGGTCGTCACCCCGGGCGAGGAGCTCTGGGTGAAGATCATCGATCTCGACCTCGCCCGGCGCCGGATCAGCCTGTCGATCAAGCAGGCAGCCGAGGGTGGCGAGCTGGCCGAGGAGTACCGCGAGCACTTCGGCATCGACGAGCAGGGCAACTACACCGTCACCGACGACGCCGAGCGCGAGGCGGCCTGGGCCGAGTACTTCGAGGGCGTGGGTGAGGACGGCGAGCCGAGAGCGATGCCCCCGGGCGGACCGGCTGAAGCTGCGGCCGCTGCTGCGGCGCCCGAAGCCGCGGCCGCGGACGCCGATGCCGACGCGGCCAAGGTCGACGCGGTGGCAGACGAGACGGGCGCCGCCGGGCTCGACGATGCGGGTGAGGCCGAGGTCGACGCGGTGGCAGACCTGGCTGGCGCCGCCGAGCTCGGCGATGCCGGTGCGGCCGACGCGGTCGCCGACGACACCGACGCCTGAGTCGCGCCAGCTGAGCGCGCGGGCGTGATCCTGGTCGGGCTCACGGGCGGGATCGGGGCCGGCAAGAGCACGGTCTCGGCCCTCTTGGCCGAGCGGGGCGCGGTGATCGTCGACGCTGACGCGGTCACGCGGGAGATGCAAGGCGCGGGCCAGCCGGTGCTGGCGGCGATCGTGGAGCGCTTCGGCCCGGATGTGCTCGACGAGCATGGCGAGCTGAACCGTGCCGGCCTGGCCGCCATCGTCTTCCACGACGCCGAGGCGCTGGCCGCGCTCAATGCCATCGTGCACCCCGCCGTCGCGGCCGAGATGGGGCGAAGGATCGAGGCCGAGCGGGCCACTGACCACGTCGTCGTCCTCGACGTCGCCCTGTTGGCCGAGCACCCGCGCGCCGATCTGGCGGCGGTGATCGTGGTCGACGTGCCGCCCGAGGTCGCGCTCGAACGCCTGGTCCGCCGGCGGGGGATGGACGAGCGCGACGCACGCGCCCGCATGACCCGCCAGCTCGACCGGGACGCCCGGCTGGCCCAGGCCGACCGGGTGCTCGACAACTCGGGTGATCCGGCGACCCTCGAGCGCCAGGTCGACGACCTTTGGACGTGGATCCAAAGCCTGCCGCCGGCGCCGGTGGAGGCCAGCGGCGACGGATAGGGCAAGAGCGCGGCGCGGCCCGGTCGTGGTATCCAGGGGCGCTCGAGCGGGTCTGGTCGGGCGGATGACCACACGAGGGGAGCGGTCATGGAGCGTCTGCGGACAGGTGTCGTCGTCGTGGTGGCGAGCGTCTTCAGTGTCGTGGGGATGAGCCAGGCGGGATCACCGGCGCGAGCGCGGCGACGGCTGTGCCTGCGGTGCGGACCGTCGACAGCTGCGGACCGGCCAGGGTCGGTTACGTCCGGTGCTACGCGGAGCGGGTGGTGGCCCAGCCGGGCCAGGTGACGGCGAACGCGACATCTCCACAGGGCCTGGACCCAGCCGACCTGGTGAGCGCCTACAAGCTTCCCGCCCTGCCGGCGCCCGGCACGACGTTCGCCTCGAACGGCCAGACGGTGGCCATCGTCGACGCCTTCGACGACCCGTTCGCCGCCAACCAGCTCAAGGCCTACCGGTCGCAGTTCGGGCTGCCGCTGTGCGGAGACGGCTCGGTTACCTGCCTCTTCCGCAAGGTCGACCAGCGAGGCGGGACCAGCTACCCGAGGTTGGACAAGGGTTGGGCTGGTGAGATCGCCCTCGACATCGAGATGGTGTCGGCGACGTGCCCGATGTGCTCGATCCTCCTGGTCGAGGCCGACGACAGCTCGCTGAACAACATCGGCGCCGCGGTCAACAAGGCCGTCGCCCTCGGCGCCACGATCGTGAGCAACAGCTATGGCGGAGCCGAGTCGAGGCTCACGCCCAGCCTCGACGCCGCCTTCTACACCCACCCCGGAGTGGCCATCACCGCCAGCACCGGCGACAGCGGCTTCGGCGTGTCGTTTCCGGCCAGTGGCAAGCAGGCCATCGCCGTCGGCGGCACCCGCCTCACCCGGGCCACGAACGCCCGGGGTTGGAAGGAGACGGCGTGGAGCGGCGCTGGGAGCGGGTGCAGCGCCTTCATCGCCAAGCCGTCGTGGCAGAAGGACAAGGGCTGCACCAGGCGGACGGTCGGCGACGTGTCGACCGTGGCCGACCCGGCCACCGGCGTGTCGGTCTACGACACCGTGAACTCGCCCGGTTCGCCCTGGGTCGTCTATGGCGGGACCAGCGTCTCGTCGCCGCTGATCGCCGGCGTCATCGGCCAGGCCATGACGCGGCCGACGTGAGCGGGGCGTCGATCTACGCCCGGGCGTCGAAGCTGTTCGACGTCAAGAAGGGCTCGAATGGCACCTGCAGCAAGACCTACCTGTGCAAGGCCGTGGTCGGCTACGACGGCCCCACCGGCCTCGGCACGCCGAACGGCCTGGCCGCCTTCGTCGGCTAGGGAGGAGCGCGACTTCTGCACCCCGAGGGGGCGGGAACCCGCGCGCTGAAGGTGCAGATCCGGCGGCGGGCGGGCCGGCGTCGGGTTGAGTGAGTGAGACCGCATCTGCACCCTGAGGGGGCGGGAACCCGCGCGCTGAAGGTGCAGATCCGGGCGGGCGTCGGGTTGAGTGAGTGAGACCTCATCTGCACCCTGAGGCGGCGGGAACCCGCGTGCTGGAGGTGCAGATCCGGCGGGCGGGCCGGCGTCGGGTTGAGTGAGACCGCATCTGCACCCTGAGGGCGCGGGAAGGCGCGCGGTGAGGGTGCACATGCTGGCGGATCCTGGGGGTCCTCGGGGACCCTGCGGGACGCCGCTGAACACCGGGTCGTGACAGGATGCCCCGGCTCGCCGGCGCGGGATCGGCTCGTCTGAGAGGGGTCAACCGGACATGCACGAGGTTCGTGGGGTCGTCGCCAGGTCGAAGGGCGCGCCGGTCAGCATCGACACCGTCCTCGTTCCCGATCCCGGTCCGGGCGAGGCCCTGGTAGCAGTCCAGGCCTGCGGCGTGTGCCACACCGACCTCCACTACCGCGAGGGCGGCATCAACGACGACTTCCCCTTCCTGCTCGGCCACGAGGCCGCCGGCACGGTCGAGGCCGTCGGCGCGGGAGTGACCGACCTGAAGCCCGGCGACTTCGTCATCCTCAACTGGCGGGCCGTCTGCGGGCAGTGCCGCAGCTGCCGGCGGGGCAAGCCCTGGTACTGCTTCGCCACCTACAACGCCACCCAGAAGATGACGCTCGCCGACGGCACCGTGCTCAGCCCGGCCCTCGGCATCGGCGCCTTCGTCGAGAAGACCTTGGTCGCGGCCGGCCAGTGCACGAAGGTCGACCCGGAGGCACCGGCCACCGCAGCGGGCCTCCTGGGCTGCGGCGTGATGGCCGGGCTGGGCGCCGCCATCAACACCGGCGGGGTGGGTCGCGGCGACAGCGTCGCAGTGTTCGGATGCGGCGGGGTGGGCGACGGAGCCATCGCAGGGGCGCGGCTGGCCGGAGCGGCCACGATCATCGCGGTCGATGTCGACGACCAGAAGCTGGGCTGGGCCAAGGAGTTCGGCGCCACCCACACCGTCAACTCCCGCCAGGAGGACGCCGTGGCGGCCATCAAGGCCCTCACCGACGGCAACGGTGTGGACGTGGCCATCGAGGCCATCGGCCTGCCCGAGACCTACCGCCAGGCCTTCGAGGCGAGAGACCTGGCCGGGACGGTGGTGCTGGTCGGCGTGCCCCGGCCGGACATGACCATCGAGCTCCCGTTCATCGAGGTGTTCGGCAGAGGTGGGGCGCTGAAATCGAGCTGGTACGGCGACTGCCTGCCCAGCCGGGACTTCCCCATGCTGATCGACCTCTACCTGCAGGGCCGATTGAACCTCGACCGCTTCGTATCCGAGACCATCGGCCTCGACCAGGTGGAGGAGGCGTTCCACAAGATGGAGCGAGGCGAGGTCCTGCGCTCGGTCGTCGTGCTCTGAGGCCCGCTCTGAGATGGGTGAGACCCGCCCGAGCCGGCGGCGTCGAAACGGGCTTCCGAACATCCGTTCGCAGCGGTAGGCTCGACGCGTGCCGTCGACGTCGCAGCACTCCGCGCTCCTGAAGGTCGAGTCGGCGTTCGATCCGGCCGGCGATCAGGCGCAGGCCGTCGCCGCCCTGGCCGAGGGCATCCACCGTGGCGACCGGTTCCAGACCCTGCTCGGCATCACCGGATCGGGCAAGAGCGCCACCATCGCCTGGACCGTCGAGCAGGTGCAGCGTCCGACGCTGATCCTCGCCCCCAACAAGAGCCTGGCCGCCCAGCTGGCCACCGAGATGAAGGAGTTCTTCCCCCACAACCGGGTGGAGTACTTCGTCAGCTACTACGACTACTACCAGCCCGAGGCTTACATCGCTTCGAGCGACACCTACATCGAGAAGGACTCGTCGATCAACGACGAGATCGATCGGCTGCGTCACTCGGCCACGGCCGCGCTCCTCACCCGGCGGGATGTGATCGTGGTGGCGTCCGTGTCGTGCATCTACGGCATGGGCGATCCCGACGAGTACCGGGGCCACCTGCTCGAGCTGCACACCGGGGTCGACTACGACCAGCGCTCGATCCTGCGGCGCCTGGTCGACTTGCAGTACGACCGCAACGACATGACGCTCGGCCGCGGGAAGTTCCGCGTGCGCGGCGACACCATCGAGGTCCACCCGGCCTACGAGGAGACGGTGCTGCGCATCGAGATGTTCGGCGACACCGTCGAGCGCCTCACGGTGGTGGATCCGCTCACCGGTGAGCAGCTGCGGGAGCTGTCCGAGGTCATGGTCTTCCCGGCCACCCACTACGTCGCCGGCGACGAGCGGATGCAGCGGGCGGTCGGGCAGATCGAGCACGAGCTGCAGGAGCGGCTGGCCTTCTTCGAGCAAGAGGGCAAGCTGCTGGAGGCGCAGCGGCTGCGCATGCGCACGCAGTACGACCTGGAGATGATCCAGGAGGTCGGGTACTGCAACGGCATCGAGAACTACGCCATGCACATCGACGGGCGCAACCCGGGCGAGCCGCCGTTCACCTTGCTCGACTATTTCCCCGACGACTACCTCCTGGTCATCGACGAGAGCCACGTCAGCGTGCCGCAGCTCCACGGCCAGTACGAGGGCGACCGGACCCGCAAGGACGTCCTGGTCGAGCATGGCTTCCGCCTCCCGAGCGCCCGCGACAACCGTCCGCTCCGGTTCGAGGAGGTCATGAACCGCATCAACCAGTGCGTGTTCATGTCGGCCACGCCGAGCGCGTACGAGCTGCGCGTGAGCACTCAGGTGGTCGAGCAGATCGTGCGGCCCACCGGGCTGGTGGACCCGGAGGTCATCGTGAAGCCCACCAAGGGGCAGATCGACGACCTGATCGAGCAGGTCAACACCCGGGTGGTCAAGGGTGACCGGGTGCTCGTCACCACCCTCACCAAGAAGATGGCCGAGGACCTGACGGACTACCTGCTCGAGCAAGGGCTGCGGGTCCGGTACCTCCACTCGAACATCGACACCATCCAGCGCATCGAGATCTTGCGGGCGTTGCGGCTCGGCGAGTTCGACGTCCTCGTCGGCATCAACCTCTTGCGGGAGGGCCTGGACCTGCCCGAGGTGTCGCTCGTGGCCATCCTCGACGCCGACAAGGAGGGCTTCCTCCGGTCCCAGACCAGCCTGATCCAGACCATCGGGCGAGCGGCCCGCAACGTGGACGGCCAGGTCATCATGTATGCGGACCAGATGACGGACTCGATGCGGCACGCCCTCGAGATCACCAACAGCCGGCGCAGGCGCCAGATCGCCTACAACCTCGAGCACGGGATCAACCCGCAGACCATCCGAAAGGCGGTCACGGACATCCTGTCGCTGCTCCGTCCCGACGAGACGGCGCCGGTGCCCGGGAAAGACCGACGCCGCCAGCGCGAGCGGATCGCGTCCGCCACGAGCTGGCCGAGCTGCCCCAGAGCGAGCTGGTCCGTCTGATCCAGACCCTCGAAGAGGAGATGCACGAGGCCGCGGCCGAGCTCCGGTTCGAGTACGCCGCCCGTCTCCGCGACGAGGTCAACGAGCTCCGGCGGGAGCTGCGCGAGGCCGGCTGAAGCGGCGTCATCGTCGGGGAGATGCCGAGCAGCTGCGGCCCATCGGGGGTGGGGCCGGCTCATCTGCCCGCGACTGGGAGCGGCGGGACGCCGGTGCTGGTTGGTGTCGGCTGCATCGCCACCGGCCTCGTCCTGCTGGAGCTGACCGCAAGCGGCCGCGGCGCCAAGACGCGTAACATCGAACGTCCGTTCGTGCCTGGCGGCTAGACTGCATCGGTGACCTTCCCCTCAGTGCCGGCGACGATCCGTCGGTAGGGTCGCTAGAGATGTCGGACAAGATCGTCGTTCGGGGCGCCCGAGAGCACAACCTGAAGAACATCGGCGTCGACCTTCCGCGCGAGCAACTGATCGTCTTCACCGGCCTGTCCGGCTCCGGTAAGTCGTCCCTCGCCTTCGACACCATCTACGCCGAAGGTCAGCGTCGCTACGTCGAGTCGCTGAGCGCCTACGCCCGCCAGTTCCTGGGCCAGATGGACAAGCCCGACGTCGACTTCATCGAGGGGCTGTCGCCTGCCATCTCGATCGACCAGAAATCCGCTTCCCGCAACCCCCGGTCCACCGTTGGCACCATCACCGAGGTCTACGACTACCTCCGCCTCCTCTACGCCCGGATCGGGATCCCGCACTGCCCCGAACACGGTGTCCGGCTGGAGCGCCAGAGCCCGCAGCAGATCGTCGACCGTCTGGCCGACCTGCCCGAGGGCACCCGCTTCCAGGTGCTGGCCCCGGTGGTCCGGGGCCGCAAGGGCGAGTACGAGACCATGTTGGAGGACCTCTCGGCCCAGGGCTACGTCCGCGCGCGGATCGATGGCGAAACGCTCGACATCACCGAGTTCCTGAAGGATCGTGAGCGCCTGGCCCGCTACGAGCAGCACACCATCGAGGTGGTGGTGGACCGCCTGGTGCGGCGGGAGGGCATCGAGCGCCGCCTCACCGACTCGGTGGAGACGGCGCTGAAGCTGGCCGAGGGCGTGGTCGAGATCGACATCGTGGCCCGGGAGGGCGAGGAGGGGAGCGAGACCCTCACCTTCAGCCAGCACCTGGCCTGCCCGGTGGGAGGCGAGTCCTACGAGGAGCTAGCTCCCCGCAACTTCTCGTTCAACTCGCCCTACGGTGCCTGCGCGGTGTGCGACGGCCTCGGCACCACGTTCGAGGTCGACGCCGAGCTGATCGTGCCCGACCCGGACCTCTCGCTCGCCGAGGGCGCGATCGCACCGTGGAGCACCGCCCGCACGCAGTACTTCAGCCGGATGCTCGAGGCGGTGGCCGAGGCCAACGACATCGACTTGAACCGGCCGTGGGGCAAGCTCACCAAGGCCCAGCAACAGGTGCTCCTCTACGGGGCCAAGGGTCAGGTCACGGTGCGCTACAAGAACCGCTACGGGCGCAGCCGGCAGTACTCGACCAGCTACGAGGGCGTCATCCCGTTCCTCAAGCGACGGCACTCCGACAGCGAGAGCGACTGGAGCCGAGAGCAGGTCGAGACGTACATGCGCGAGGTGCCCTGCCCGGCGTGCAACGGGGCCCGGCTCAAGCCCTCGTCGCTGGCGGTGACGATCGGCGACCGCGACATCTCCGAGGTGTGCGACGCTGAGCATCGCCGACTCAGCCACCTTCCTCGTCGGGCTGGAGCTGACCGAGCGGGAGCGGATGATCGCGGAGCGGGTGATCAAGGAGATCAACGCCCGCATGAGCTTCCTGCTCGACGTCGGGCTCGACTACCTCACCCTGTCCCGCTCCGCCACCACGCTGGCCGGCGGCGAGGCCCAGCGCATCCGCCTGGCCTCGCAGATCGGATCCGGCTTGGTCGGCGTGCTCTACGTGCTGGACGAGCCGTCGATCGGCCTGCACCAGCGGGACAACCGCCGCCTGATCGACACCCTGATCCGCCTCCGCGACCTCGGCAACACCGTGCTCGTCGTGGAGCACGACGAGGAGACCATCCTCGAGTCGGACTGGATCGTCGACATCGGGCCCGGCGCAGGTGAGCACGGCGGCGCGGTCATCTACTCCGGCCCGGTGAAGGGCATCCTCAAGCAGGCCGACGTCGATCACCGGGCAGTACCTGACGGGCAAGCGGTCCATCCCGGTGCCCACCCGCCGCCGCCCCCCGGGCGAGGACTGGCTGGTGGTGCGGGGAGCGCCGCGAGCACAACCTGCGGGACATCGACGTCGAGCTGCCGCTGGGGCTGTTCGTCACCGTCACCGGCGTGTCCGGGTCCGGGCAAGTCCACCCTGGTGCAGGACATCCTGCTGCCGGCGCTGATGCAGAAGATCTACAAGTCGAAGCAGGCGCCCGGGCGGCACCGGACGATCGAGGGGATCGGTCTGCTGGACAAGGTCATCGACATCGACCAGTCACCGATCGGGCGCACACCGCGCTCGAACCCGGCCACCTACACCGGCGTGTTCGACCACATCCGCAAGCTGTTCGCCCAGACCGCGGAGGCGAAGGTTCGCGGCTACCTGCCGGGTCGGTTCAGCTTCAACGTGACCGGTGGGCGCTGCGAGGCCTGCGCCGGTGACGGCACGATCAAGATCGAGATGCACTTCCTGCCCGACGTGTACGTCCCCTGCGAGGTGTGCAAGGGCGCCCGCTACAACCGGGACACGCTCGACATCACGTTCAAGGGCAAGAACATCGCCGAGGTGCTCGACCTGCCGTGCGAGGACGCGCTCGAGTTCTTCGCCAACCAGCCGGTCATCGCCCGCCACATGCAGACGATCGTCGACGTCGGCCTCGGGTACGTGCGCCTCGGCCAGCCCGCGCCGACCCTGTCGGGGGGCGAGGCCCAGCGGGTGAAGCTGGCCAGCGAGCTGGCCAAGCGCTCCACCGGCCACACGATCTACCTGCTCGACGAGCCGACCACCGGTCTGCACTTCGAGGACGTGCGCAAGCTCCTGGCCGTCCTCTCCCGCCTGGTCGACCAGGGCAACACCGTCCTCGTCATCGAGCACAACCTCGAGGTCATCAAGACCGCGGACTGGATCATCGACCTCGGCCCGCTCGGCGGCTCGGGCGGCGGGACCATCGTGGCCCAGGGCCCGCCCGAGCAGCGTCGCCGAGGTGGCGGAGAGCTTCACCGGCCAGTTCCTCCGGCCGGTGCTGAACGGCGTCGTCGGGACGCCGCGGCCAAGGGCTCGCTCCAATGGAAGGGCGGCGACCCAAGCCACATACCGCCCCGCGACTCGCACCAAGCGCTCAGCGGTGGTCTCGAAGACGGGGACCTGAGCCGGGCGACGGGTCGAAGGCGGTCGGCCTCCGGCCGCGTGTTGCCACCCCTTCGAACCACAGGCTGGCGCCCTCGCCCGGGTCGGCCCGCTGACGCCATGATGGCGCCGTGGGTGCGGTCCGCTTCCGGTACGCGGTCGGCCTCCGGCAGAGCTGGCGGTCATGGCTGGCGCTGGCGATCCTCTCCGGGTTGGCCGCCGGGCTCGCCTTGGTGGCGATCACGGACGCCCGCCGCAGCTGGACGGCGCTGCCGCGGGCGCTGGCGCAGGCCCACGCCGCCGATGCCCAGGTCTCCGGTGACGCCACCCAGCTCTCGGTGGAGGGCGCCGCGGCCTACGCCTCGGACGTCGCGGCGCTCCCGGGTGTGGTGGCGGCCACGCGGGTCGCCGGGGTCCAGCTGGCTCGCGTCCAGCCTGACGGCTCCATCGATCCGGCCCTGCTGACCGGCCACGCACTGGGCTTCGTCCACACCATCGAGAAGGGCACCGAGCTCAATCGGGGCCGCATCATCGACGGCCGGCCGGCGAGGAAGGACCGGCCCGAGGAGGTCGTCATCAACCAGCCGGCGGCCGATGCGAGTGGCTGGCGGGTCGGCGACCGGATCACGGACGTCCGTCTGTACCCCCTCTCCGACCTGGACGAGAACCTGGAGCCCGACCCGGCCAAGGGCACCCCTGTGCCCATCGAGGTGGTGGGAGTCGTCCGGACCATCGATGACAACGTGGCCGGCGCCGGGGCCATCCCCCGGGTCTTCTTGAGCCCGGCGTTCGAGGATCGCTACCCCGAGTCCTACTTCTACGTGATCGAGCAGGTGACGTTGGAGGGCGGTGCCGCGGCGCTGCCGGCATTCCGGGGCCAGGTCGAGCGGGTGGCGGCCGTCCACGGTGCGCAGGTCCAGATCACCGCCACCAGCGAGGGGCTCACCGCCGTGCGCGACGGGTTGCGCCCGCAGGTCGTCGCCATCTGGCTGCTCGGGCTGGTGATGGCGGCGGTGGTCGTCCTGCTCTCAGGCCAGGCGATCGGCCGGCAGGTCCAGGCCCAGCAGCCGGATCTGCCGGAGCTGCGGGCCCTCGGCATGACCCCCCGCCAGCGGCGGCTGCTGGGCCTGGCACACGGATTGACGGTGGCCGCCGGTACCGCGCTGGTCGCGGTCCTCGTGGCCTACGGCCTGTCGTCGTTCACCCCCTTCGGGTCCGCTCGCGTCGACGAGTGGGCGCGGGGCCTGAGGCTCGATACCTCCGCGCTCGCGATTGGGGCCGTCCTGCTCACGGTCGCTCTGGCCGCGACGTCGGCGGTGTCAGCGGCTCGGGTCTCCCATCGGGCCGAGGTGGTGCCCGGGGCCGGCGCCCCGGCCGGTGGCGATCACCCCGCCCGCGTCGTGGAGGCGCTGGCCGGTGCGGGCGCGTCGCCGGCCTTCGTGGTGGGCATGCGGATGGCTCTCCAGCCGGGCCGGGGGAGGACGGCCGCCCCGGTCCGCAGCGTGATGACCAGCATCGCGATCTCCGTCGTGTTGGTGGTGGCGACGATCGGGTTCGCGGCCGACCTGAACCGGCTGGTCACCACCCCTCGCCTCTACGGCCTCACCTGGGACGCCGCGGTCGGCTCGATGTTCGGCCGCATCCCCGCCGAGGCCACGGGCGAAGTGGCGCAGATGCCGGATGTGGGCGCCGTGTCAGGTCTCGCTCTGGGTTCGTTCGAGATCGACGGCACCACCGTGCCCAGCTGGGGGGTGGACCTGATCGACGGCACGGTGTTCCCGACGGTCGAACAGGGTCGCCTCCCCCAGAGCGCCAGCGAGGTGGTGCTGGGACGGCGCACGATGTCTCGTCTCGGTACGGCCGTCGGGCGACAGCTCGACATCGCGACCGCCGTCGGGGCTCGATCGATGACCGTGGTCGGGGTCGCCACCTTCCCCCGCCTCGGCCTGGAGCACTACCGGGAGACGTCGCTCGGGACGGGCGCAGCCACCGTCGCGTCGGTCATGGGGCCAGGCGACGGCGCCGGTCCTTACAACTACGTCCTGGTGCGCTTCGACGCCGGGGTCGACCGTGCGCGGGCGATCACCCAGCTGCGAGCGCGCGTCGCCGAGCTCGGCTGTCCCGAGCAGGAGTGCGTGCTGACCGATCTGCGGCCGGCCGTGCTCGGCTCGTACGCCCGCCTGCGGGCGATCTGGCTTCCAGCGCTCCTCGCCCTCGGGGTGCTCCTCACGCTCACCTTGGCCCACGGTCTGGTCACCTCGGTGCGGGCCCGCCGCGAGGAGCTCGCCATCCTGAGCGCCCTTGGCCTCTCCCGTGCGCAGACCAAGCGGGTGATCGTCTGGGAGGCGCTGACCCTGGCCTGGGTGGCCCTCGTCATCGGGATCCCGTTGGGGATCGCCGGTGCCAACCTGGCCTGGCTGGCGTTCGCCCGCTCCCTCGGCATCAGCCCGGGGATCGCGGTGCCCGGCGCCGCGCTCGCGGTGCTCGTGATCGCGGTACTGGCCGCCGCGGGGCTGATCGGGCTGGCCTGCAGCGTGGAGGCGACGCACCGGTCGCGCCGCGGAGCGCTGGCGGCCGCGCCCCTCCTCAGGTGATCTCGAGCATCCGGTCGAGCGCCACCCGCGCCCACTCGGCTACATCGTCGTCGACCACGATGCGGTTGACCACCGTGCCCTCGACCAGGTTCTCGAGCACCCAGCAGAGGTGGGGGGCGTCGATCCGGAACATGGTCGAGCAGGGGCAGATCAGCGGATCGAGGGACACGACCGTCTTGCCGGGCGACTCCTCGTTCAGGCGGTTGACGAGGTGGATCTCGGTGCCGACGGCGATCACCGAGCCCTCCGGCGCGGCGTCGACGGCCCGGACGATGTAGTCGGTGGAGCCCACCTGGTCGGCCACCGCGCACACCTCGTGGCTGCACTCGGGGTGGACGACGACGATGCCGTCTGGGTGCTCAGCGCGGAACGCGGCCACGTGCTCGGGCTGGAAGCGCTGGTGCACGGAGCAATGGCCCTTCCACAGCAGGAAGGTCGTGTCCTTGAGCTCGGCCTCGGTGAGCCCACCCATGTCGAGGCGCGGGTTCCACACCCGCATGGCGTCGAGCGGGTAGCCCATCGCCACGCCGGTGTTGCGTCCGAGGTGCTGGTCGGGGAAGAAGAGGACCTTCTCGCCCCCGGCGCCTCCCTCGGCGCGGGTCCGGAACACCCACTCGAGCACGGCCCGGGCGTTGGTCGACGTGCAGACGGCGCCACCATGGCGGCCGACGAACGCCTTCAACGCGGCCGAGGAGTTCATGTACGTGATCGGCACCACGCCCTCGGTGTCGACGACATCCTCCAGCACCTCCCACGCCTCCTCGACCGAGTCGATGTCGGCGAGGTCGGCCATGGAGCAGCCGGCGTTGAGGTCGGGGAGGATCACCTGCTGCTCCGGTGTGGTCAGCACGTCCGCTGACTCGGCCATGAAGTGCACGCCGCAGAACACGATGTAGTCGGCCTCCGCATGCTCCTTGGCCAGCACCGACAGCCGGAACGAGTCCCCCCGGGCGTCGGCCCAGCGCATCACCTCGTCCCGCTGGTAGTGGTGGCCGAGGATGAACAACCGCGCCCCGAGGGCGGCCTTGGCCGCGGCGATGCGCTCGGCCAGCTCCGCCTGAGAAGCGGCGGTGTAGCGCTCCGAGAGCGCCGGTTGCAGTCGCACCATCGGTGTGTCCTCCGGCGGTCAGCATACGGGGGTGCCCTCAGCGCTCCCGCGCTCCGTCGGCCCTCGGGCGACATGCGTCACAGTGCCGGTCGGTTGATCGCCGTAGCCTCGATCGCGTGGTCGCAACGTCCACCCGCCGGCACGATCCCTGATGCCCCTGGCTCCTACCAGTTCAGGGACGCCGACGGGCGGGTGATCTACGTCGGCAAGGCCGCCAGCCTGCGCCAGCGTGTGTCGAACTACTTCCAGGACCCCTACAGCCTCCATCCGCGGACGGCCCAGATGGTGGCCACCGCCGAGACCGTCGAGTGGATCCAGGTCCGCAACGAGGTCGAGGCGGTGATGCTCGAGTACAGCCTCATCAAGCAGCATCGGCCGCGCTTCAACATCCGGTTGCGGGACGACAAGAGCTACCCGTTCCTCGCCATCACCCTCGACGAGGAGTGGCCGCGGGCGATGGTGATGCGGGGCCGCAAGCGCAAGGGCGTCCGCTACTTCGGGCCCTACGCCCACGCCTACGCCATCCGCGACACCCTGGATCTGCTGCTGCGCAGCTTCCCGATCCGCACCTGCTCGCCGAGCAAGTTCCACCAGCACCAGCGCCTCGGCCGGCCCTGCCTGCTGTACCACATCGAGAAGTGCTCAGGCCCGTGTGTCGGCGTCATCGATCGCGATTCGTACGACCAGCTGGTGGCCGAGCTCATCGACTTCCTCGACGGCGACACCGACGCCATCGTCAAGCGGCTCAACGCCGAGATGCGCGCCGCCGCGGACCAGCAGGAGTACGAGCGGGCGGCGCGGATCCGCGATCGCCTCAGCGCGGTGCAGAAGGCCATCGAGAAGCAGCAGATGGTGGCCGACCGCAACGAGGACCTCGACGTCATCGGCATCGTCCAGGACGACCTGGAGGCGGCGGTCCAGATCTTCTACGTGCGGCGTGGCCGCGTCGTCGGCCGCAAGGGCTTCATCCTCGACAAGGTCGAGGACGTCGATGACCACGGTCTGGCGGCCCGCATCCTCGAGGAGCTGTACGGCGACCTGCCGCCTCTCGGCGTGCCCAAGCAGGTGCTCCTGCCGTTCGAGCCCGAGGCGCAAGCGGTGTACGAGGAGTGGCTGGCGATCCAGCGGACGTCGAGGGTCGACATCCGGGTGCCGCGGCGGGGCGACAAGCGGGTGCTGCTGGACACGGTCACCCGGAACGCGCAGGAGGAGTTCAACCGCCATCGGCTGCGGCGGGCTTCCGATCACAACAGCCGGGCCCGGGCGATCAACGAGCTGCAGGACCTGCTCGGGTTGCCCGAGCCGCCGCTGCGCATCGAGTGCTACGACATGGCCCACCTTCAGGGCACCGACTACGTCGGCTCGATGGTGGTGATGGAAGACGGCCTGCCCAAGAAGAGCGACTACCGGCGGTTCAAGGTGAACGCGGTGGAGGGGAACGACGACTACGCCGCCATGGAGGAGGTGCTCACCCGCCGCCTCACCGCCTACCTCGTGGACCGGGACCAACCGCCCCGGGAGCGGGGCACTCGCCCCGGGCGCTTCTCCTATCCGCCGCAGCTCCTGCTGGTCGACGGAGGCAAGGGCCAGCTGACGGTGGCGGAGCGCGTGGTACGCGGCCTCGGGCTCGAAGCGGAGATCCCGGTGGCTTCGCTCGCCAAGCGCTTCGAGCAGGTCTACGTACCCGGGGCGCCGGATCCAGTGGACATCCCCCGCCAGTCCGAGGCGTTGTTCATGTTGCAACGGCTCCGCGACGAGGCCCACCGTTTCGCGAACACGTTCCACCGCGAGCTGCGCGGCAAGCGCATGACGACGAGCGCGTTCGACGGAGTCCCAGGGCTCGGGCCCACGCGCCAGAAGCGGCTCCTCAAGGAGCTGGGCGGCGTGGCGGGGGTGAAGCGGGCGTCAGCTCGACCAGCTCAAGGCCCTCAGCTGGCTCCCCGACCGCGTCGCCGAGGCGGTGTACGGGAAGCTGCACGATGGCTGACAACGATGGCTGACAACGATGGCTGACGCGCCGGGCGGGGACCTCTGGGAGACCCATGCCGCCTGGTGGATCGAGGAGTTCACCGCCGGCGCCGACCCGGAGTACGAGGAGCAGATCCTGCCGCTGGCCGCCGAGCACCTGGCCGGAGCCGACTCGTGTCCTCGACCTCGGTTGCGGCGACGGGCAGGTCGCCCGGCTCGTGTTCGCCAGGGGCGCGGCGCTGGTCGTGGGTGTCGACCCGACCTGGAACCAGATCCGCGTGGCCGCGGCGCGTGGCGGCGGCCCGATCTACGCGCGCGCCAGCGCGATGACGCTGCCGTTCCCGGACGGCCGCCTTCGATGCGGTCGTCGTCTGCCTCGTGTTCGAGCACGTGCGCGACATCGACCGCGCCTTTGCCGAGATCGGACGTGTCCTGCGACCCGGCGGCCGGTTCGTGTTCATGGTGAACCACCCGCTGTTCCAGACGCCGGGCAGCGGCTGGATCGACGACCAGATCGTCGATCCGCCCGGAGCAGTACTGGCGGGTCGGTGCGCTACCTCGAGCGAGGTCGAGACGGTCGAAGAGGTGGAGAAGGACGTGTTCATCCACTTCGTGCACCGGCCGCTCAGCCGGTACGTGAACGCGCTGGCGGCCAACGGGCTCCTCCTCGAGCACATGGCCGAGCCGGTGCCGCCGCCGGGCCTGTTGAGCAAGGCGCCGGAGTACCCCGAAGCGGCGAGCATCCCTCGCTGTTCTCCTGCTGCGGCTGCGCAAGGCGGGGTGAAGCCCGGGCCGGCGTGTCGGGCGGGCCCCGCGGTCGGGACGGGTCGAAAGCCGGCCGCCACGCAAGGACCGCCGGTACGCTCGTTCGCAGTGGCCGACGTCGTCGTGATCACCGGGTTGTCCGGGGCAGGGCGCACGCACGCGGCCGCCGACCTCGAGGACCAGGGCTGGTACGTCGTCGACAACCTGCCCACCACGCTCGTGCGGACGATCGTCGACCTGGCCAGCGTGCCCGGCAGCGCCATCGAGCGCTTGGCCCTCGTCGTCGGCACCAGCCCGTACCAGGCCGACATCCTCGACGCGGTGGAGAGCCTGCGGGCGGCCGACCATCGGGTGCGGATCGTCTTCCTCGAGGCGAGCACGCCCGAGCTGGTGAAGCGCTACGGCAGCACCCGCCGCCGCCACCCCCTGGGCGAGCGACACGCTCGCTCACGGATGCCATCGCCCAGGAGCGGGAGCGGCTCGAGCCGGTGAAGGCCATGGCCGACGTCGTCATCGACACCACCGAGCTCACCATCCACCAGCTGAAGGCCCGTCTCAGCGACGCTCTTCGGGCCGGGTGGCGAGGGCACAGGCATGCAGACCGCGATCGTGTCGTTCGGGTACAAGCACGGGCTTCCGCTCGACGTCGACCTCGTGCTCGACTGCCGCTTCCTGCCCAACCCGTTCTGGGAAGAGCGGCTGCGCCCGCTCAGCGGGCTCCAGGCTCCGGCCGTCCGGGACTACGTGTTCGGCCAGCCCGAGGCCGAGCCCCTTCCTCGACCAGGTCGATGAGCTGCTCGCCCTCCTGGTCCCGGCGTTCGAGCGGGAGGGCAAGAGCTACCTGACCATCGCCTTCGGGTGCACCGGCGGCCAGCATCGAAGCGTCGCGGTGGCCGAGGAGGTCGCGGCCGCGGCTGCGCCGTCGGGGCATCGACGCCACGGGTTCACCACCGGGACCTACCGGCCCTCGGGCTGCGCGGCCACCGGCTAGGTCGGGGCGACCGCGGCTCACAGCCGACGGTCGCCGGAACCCGGGATCGCCCGGGCGGCATTGCCCCGCCCCGGGCGGGGAAAGGAACGGACGAGCATGACGGTACGCGTCGGCATCAACGGCTTCGGCCGGATCGGCCGGAACCTCTTCCGGGCGGCCAAGGCGATCGGAGCGGACATCGACTTCGTCGCCGTCAACGACCTCGGGTCGGTCGCCACGATGGCCCACCTCCTGAAGTACGACTCGGTCCTCGGCATCCTCCCCTACGACATCGCCGCCGCCGACGGTGGCATCTCGGTCGACGGCGACGTCCTCAAGGTGCTGTCGGTGCGCGATCCCGAAGGACCTGCCCTGGGGCGAGCTCGGCGTCGACGTCGTCATCGAGTCGACCGGCTTCTTCACCGACCGCGACAAGGCGGCCGCCCACCTCGACGCCGGGGCGCCACTCGTCATCGTCTCGCCGCCGCCAAGGGCGCCGACGCCACCTTCGTCTACGGCGTGAACCACCACGACTTCGATCCCGCCAAGGACAAGGTGGTCTCGAACGCCTCGTGCACGACGAACTGCTTCGTGCCCATGGTCAAGGTGCTCGACGACGCGTTCGGCGTCGAGAAGGGCCTGATGACCACCGTTCACGCCTACACGGGCGACCAGCAGCTGGTCGACGGCCCTCACAAGGACCTCCGCCGGGCTCGGGCCGCCGCGATCAACATCACGCCCACCTCGACGGGCGCCGCCCGCGCCACCGCGCTCGTCATGGAGTCCACCAAGGGCAAGCTCGACGGCATTTCGCTCCGGGTCCCGGTGCCCACCGGCTCGATCACGGACTTCAACGCCGTGCTGTCGCGTGACGCGTCGGTCGAGGAGATCAACGCCGCCTTCCGGGCCGCCGCCGAGGGCCGCTCAAGGGCGTGCTCGAGTACACCGACGCAGCCGATCGTGTCGTCCGACATCGTGACCAACCCCCACAGCTGCATCTTCGACAGCGAGCTCACGATGTCGCTCGGCAACCTGGTCAAGGTGCTCGGCTGGTACGACAACGAGTGGGGGTACTCGAACCGCCTGGTCGACCTCACGCTCGTATCTGGCCGACGCCCTCGCCCGCTGACCGGCCTTGAACCGGCTTCCCCTCCTCGAGGACCTGCCGCCGGTCGAGGGCCGGCGGGTGCTCGTGCGCACCGACTTCAACGTGCCCCTCGCCGACGGCGAGATCACCGACGACTTCCGCATCCGCGCCGCGCTGCCGACCATCACGCTGGCTGCAGGACCGGGGCGCCGCACGTCGTCTGCGCCAGCCACCTCGGCCGGCCGAAGGGCAAGGCGGACCCGAGGTACTCGATGGCTCCCGTGCGTCGGCGCCTCGCCGAGCTGGCGCCGGGCGTCGAGCTGCTCGAGAACCTGCGCTTCGACCCCGGCGAGGAGGGCAACGACCCCGCCTTCGTCGCCCGGCTCATCGAGGGCATCGACGCCTACGTCGACGACGCCTTCGGCGCCGCGCACCGTGCGCACGCGTCGATCGTCGGCCCGCCCCAGACGCTGCCCTCGGCGGCCGGGCGGCTCCTCGCCAAGGAGGTCGACGTGCTCACCGGCCTGCGCGACCACCCGAAGCGGCCGTTCGTGGCCGTGCTGGGCGGGGCCAAGGTCAGCGACAAGCTGGGCGTGATCGAGGCGCTGCTCGGCATCGTCGACGCCCTCGTCATCGGTGGCGGGCATGTGCTTCACGTTCCTCGCCGCCAAGGGCGATCCCGATCGGCGATTCGCTGTGCGAGCCCGACCAGATCGACACCTGCCGGCGGCTGCTCGAGTCGTCCAAGCCGATCCACCTGCCGGAGGACATCGTGGGTCTGGACCCGGCCGGCAAGCTCGCCACCTTCGGCACCCGGCTGCCCGACGGTGCCACGGGCCTGGACATCGGCCCCGGCTCCGCGGCGGCCTTCGCCGACGTCGTCCTGGACGCCCGGACCGTGTTCTGGAACGGGCCGATGGGCGTGTTCGAGGACCCTCGTTTCGCGGCCGGCACCCGGACGCGTCGCCCAGGCCATGGCCGACACCAAGGCGTTCACGGTCGTCGGCGGAGGCGACTCGGCCGCGGCCCTCGCCGAGTTCGGCCTGGCCGACGAGGTCGACCACGTGTCCACCGGCGGCGGCGCGTCGCTCGAGCTGCTCGAGCTGGGCGACCTGCCCGGGCTGGCCGCGCTGCGGGAGGCACCGAACGCCCATGGCTGACGCGCCCGCCAGCCGCTGATCAGCGGCAACTGGAAGATGCACCTCAACCACTTCGAGGCCATCCAGACGGTGCAGAAGCTGGCCTTCCTGCTCGACAAGGACGACACCGCCGCGGTCGAGGTCAGCGTGCACCCGCCCTTCACCGACCTCCGCTCGGTGCAGACCCTGATCGACGCCGACGACATCCCGATCGCCCTCGGCGCCCAGCACTGCCACTGGGAGGAGAAGGGGGCGTTCACCGGCGAGATCTCGCCGGTGTTCCTGGCCAAGCTGAACGTGCGCTACGTGATCGCCGGCCACAGCGAGCGGCGCGAGCTCTTCGGCGAGACCGACGACATGGTGGCGCGGAAGGTCACGGCCATCCTCGCCCAGGGCATGATGCCGATCGTCTGCGTCGGCGAGACGCTGGACGAGCGGGAGGCCGGCGCGACCGAGGCGAAGGTCCTCGGCCAGGTCGTCGGCCGCGCTGGCGAGGCCGCACCGCCGGAGCAGGTCGGCGGCGCTGGTGATCGCCTACGAGCCGATCTGGGCCATCGGCACCGGCCGGACCGCGACCGCGGCCGACGCGCAGGCGGTCATCGGCGCCATCCGCGGCCGGGTCCTGGAGCTGGCAGGGGAGGCGGCCGCCGCCGCGGTGCGGATCCAGTACGGCGGCTCGGTGAAGGCCGCCAACATCGTCGAGCTGATGGCCGAGCCGGACATCGACGGTGCGCTGGTCGGTGGGGCCAGCCTCGACCCCGACGAGTTCGCCCGGATCGTGCAGTATCCCGCGCCGCCGAGGCTGATCGGCCCGCACGGGCGCGGTCGCTCGGCCGCCCCAGCCCGCCCACGGCGAGTGGTCCACGGCGCTCTGAAACGGTTGTTCACGCTCGGGACGTATGGGAACGCCCGCTCTACCGCCCGGTAACCGTCGTGCTACGGTGCAGGGTCCATGAGCCGACATACGTCTAAGGGGAGGTGAGGCTGGTGGACGCCACCGCGGTCGAACGCCGGCATGCTGCCGGGCGGTTCCCGTGGTCAGCTGCGCCCTCCCGGGGCAAGCAGAGCACAAGCGTCACGGGTCGCTGACCCGAGTGTCCCTCCCGCAGGACACAATCAGGAGGTCAAACTACGTGAGAAGCACCCCGAGGAGCGCCAAGATCGCGGCGCTGCTCGCCGGCACCGCGCTCATCGCCGCGGCCTGCGGCAGCAGCGGTGGCGGCGGCACTACGGCCGGTTCGACTGCGTGCGGCCGGCGACCACGCCCGCCTCGGGCGCCGCCACCACGGCCGGCGGCGGAACCACGCCCGGGTCCACGCCCGCCCGCACGGGCGGCACCATAACGCTCGGCAACGAGCAGGACTTCGACTGTGCCGACTGGATGGGCTCCTGCGGCGGATCTTCGTGCGGCTTCTGGGCCATGGAGGTGCAAACCATGCCGACGCCGTACAACCTCGTGCTGGACGGCGACAAGTGGGTGTGCAAGGCCAGCAACCTGCTGGCCGGGGAGCCCACCGTCGTGACGAGCCCCAAGCAGGTCGTCACCTACAAGATCAACCCAGCGGCAGTGTGGTCGGACGGCCAGCCCATCACCTCCACCGACTTCAAGTACACCTGGGACCAGGTCGTCACACGGCAAGGACATCTACGACACGACCGGGTACAACCTGATCGAATCGGTCGACGACTCCGATCCCGCCACGGCCGTCGTGACCTTCAAGACCCCGTACCCCTCCTTCAAGGGTCTGTTCAGCCAGCTACGGCATCCTCCCCTCGCACATCCTGCAGGGCAAGGATCGCGACACCGAGATGAAGGATGGCTACACCTGCTCGGGCGGACCCTGGAAGATGGAGAGCTGGGAGAAGGGCGTCGCGCTCACCTTGGTCCCGAACGACAAGTACTGGGGCCAGAAGCCGCTGGTCGACAAGGTCGTGATGAAGTTCATCACCGACACGGCAGCCGAGTTCCAGGCCTTCAAGGCCGGCGAGGTCGATGCGATCGGCCCGCAGCCGCAGCTCGACGCCGTCGACCAGATCAAGGCCGGCCTGCCAGGAGTGACGGTCAACGATCCAGGCTGTCACCGGCAACGTCGAGGCGCTCTGGATGAACAACGCCAAGGCTCCCTTCGATGACGTGGCCGTTCGCCAGGCCTTCGCCTACGCCATCGACCGCGACGCCATCGTGAAGCGTCTCTTCGGCGGCCTCGGTGTGGACAAGGCCGTGAACAGCCTGAATCCGCCAATCAGGCTGCCTACTCGAACCCCGATGCCTGGGCCGACTACAAGCTGGACCTCGCCAAGGTCACCTCGCTCATGACTGGGGCCGGCTGGGCCAAGGGTGGCGACGGCATCTGGGCCAAGGGCTGGTCAGAAGGCCTCGTTCGTGATCCAGTCGACCGCCGGCAACAAGCGTCGTGAGCTGACGGAGCAGATCGTCCAGCAGCAGGCTCAAGGCGGCCGGGTTCGAGATGACGATCCAGAACCAGAAGTCCGATCGACCTGTTCGGCAAGATCCTGCCGGCTGGCGACTACCAGCTCTCGCTGTACGCCCAGGTCGGCCACGTCGCTCGATCCGAGCCTGTCGTCGGTCATGCTCTCGACGAACATCCCGACTGCGGCCAACGACAACACCGGTCAGAACTGGACGCGGACGAACGTCCCGGGGGTCGACGCGGCCCTCACCACCGTCGACACCAGCCTCGACGACGCCGCGCGTGCCGCCGCGGGTAAGAAGGCTGACGACCTTCTGGCCGCTGCGCAGGCCTCCCTGCCTCTCGATCCGCTGCCCAACATCGGGCTCTACGGACCGAGGATCCAGGGAGATCTGGGCTGGAACGTCATCACCGGTCCGTGGTGGAACATGAACACCTGGTCGATCAAGGGCTGAGGCCCACGACCGACCGCATGAGAGGGGGGCCCGGTCGTCGGCCGGGCCCCCATCGTCGTACTATCGGAGGAGCCGAAAGGAGGGGATCACCACGCCGTGTTGACCTACGTTGCGCGTCGGGTCCTGTACTCGATCCCGGTCCTGCTAATGGCGTCGTTCATCGCCTTCTGGGGCGTGCGGAGCACCTTCGACCCCACGGCCAAGTACCGCACCTCGAGGGACGCCACCCGCATCATCGCCGAGAAGCGTCATGAGCTCGGTCTCGACCGACCGATCATCGCCCAGTGGTGGACGTGGTTCTCGAACTTCCTCCGCGGCAACTGGGGTACGAGCTCCGCCACGAACGGCGACGTCCGCCAGATGACCACCCGTGCCTTGGGCTTCACCATGCAGCTCATCTTCTGGGGCATTCTCATCTCGCTGCTGGTGGCGATCAGCGTCGGGGTCTTCTCCGCCGTTCGCCAGTACTCCGTGCCCGACTACCTCTTCACCGGACTGTCCTACCTGGGCATTGCCATGCCCGTCTTCTGGTTTGCGCTGATGGCGAACCAGTTCCTCTCGATCTGGCCCAAAGAGCACTTTCATCTCAGCCAGTCGCCCGTCTACTTCGTGGGGTTGCACTCCACCGGTCAGAGTGGCGTCAACCTCGACTACTTCCGGCACCTCGCCCTCCCCGTTTTGGCCCTGACGGTTCAGATCATCGCCGTCTGGAGCCGCTTTCAGCGGGCCTCGATGCTCGACGTGCTCTCGGCTGACTACGTGCGTACGGCGCGAGCCAAGGGACTTCCACCTCGCACGGTGATCTTCAAGCATTCGCTGCGCAACGCGCTGCTCCCGCTGGTCTCCCAGACCGCGGTGGACATCGGAGCGCTCTTTGGCGGCCTCATCATCACCGAACAAATCTACTCGGTGCCCGGCATGGGCCGCCTCTTCATCGGAGGGCTTCAGTCCGGCGACGTCAACGTCGTCCTGGCCTGGATGATGGTCAGCGCCATCTTCGTGATCCTGTTCAACCTCGTCGCCGACATCGTGTACGGCCTGCTCGACCCGAGGATCCGGCTGTCATGACCACCTTCGAGCACATCGCCGACGTCGCCAACGAGCCCCTACCCCCGGCCGAGGACGTCGAGCTCGACCTCGTCCCCGGCGCCGAGCCCGAGCCGCGGACGCAGTGGCAGCTGTTCCGGAAGCGCTTCTTCCGGCACAAGGCCGCGGTCGTTTCCCTCGTCATCCTGCTCATCATCTTCGTGCTGTGCTTCGGAGCGCATTGGACCGCCCCCTTCCCCAAGAATCACCAGGATCTGTTGACGCCCATCGTCGGGCCGAGCCGCCACCATCTCTTCGGCGTCGACCAACTCGGTCGCGATTACTTCACGGAGGTGTTGTACGCCGGTCAGATCTCGCTGAAGATTGGACTCGCGGTCGGATTCATCTCTACCGTCGTCGGGTTCATCGCCGGTGCCATTGCCGGCTATTTCGGCGGCTTCACCGACAACATCCTGATGCGGTTCACCGACTTGTTCCTCGTCATCCCATTTCTCGCCGTGCTGGCGGTGGCCCTGAAGAAGTTCGGCTACCAAGACCTCACGATCATCCTGGTCCTGGCCGGCCTGGCCTGGATGAGCGTCGCCCGCGTTGTCCGAAGCCAGGTGCTGTCGCTCCGAGAGAAGGAGTTCATCGAAGCGGCCAAGGCCGCCGGAGCGTCGAGCAATCGGATAGTCATTCGCCACATCCTGCCGAACATGATCGGGCCCATGATGGTCAACGCGACGCTCAGCGTCGCCGCGGCCATCCTCGCGGAAGCAACGCTCTCCTTCCTTGGATTCGGTGTTCAACCGCCCAAGACCTCCTGGGGCAACATGCTGTCGTCGGCCGAGGGCACCGTCGGAACATCCAAGGTGTATCTCCTGTACTTCCCCGGCTTGATGCTGCTCTTGGTTGTGATCTGCATAAACTTCGTGGGCGACGGCATTCGCGACGCCTTCGACCCGCAAACGAAGCACTGATGGGGGCTGAAGCCATCCTCGAGGTGGAGGACTTGAGCGTCCAGTTCCCCACCGACGACGGTGTCGTAAAGGCGGTGGACGGGATCTCGTTCCAGCTCGGTCCGGGAGAGACGCTCGGTGTGGTAGGTGAGTCTGGATCCGGTAAGAGCGTCACCTCGATGGCGATCCTCGGGCTGCTCCCCAAGCGAGCTCAGATCACCGGATCCGTGCGGTTCCGCGGTGAGCAGCTCATCGGACGAAAGGAGAAGGAGCTCCGCCCGATCCGGGGGGACCGCATCGCGATGATCTTCCAGGACGCTCTCACCGCCTTGAATCCCGTGTTCAAGGTGGGCGACCAGATCGGCGAGATCATCACGGCCCACCACGACATTACCTCGAGCGCGCTGCAGACGCGAGTGGTGGGTCTGCTCGACCTGGTCGGCATCCCCAACGCCGTCGATAGGGCCAACCAGTACCCGCACGAGTTCTCCGGCGGCATGCGCCAGCGGGCCATGATCGCTATGTCCATCGCCAACGAGCCTGACGTGCTGATAGCCGACGAACCCACCACCGCCCTCGACGTCACGATCCAGGCCCAGGTCCTCGAGCTGATGGACATGATCAAGGAGCGGACCTCGTCGTCGATCATCCTCATCACCCACGATCTCGGGGTGATTGCCGGCGTGGCCGACCGTGTGCTGGTGATGTATGCCGGTCGGTCGGTCGAGACGGGTTCGGTCGACGAGATCTTCTACCGGCCCTCCCACCCCTACACCCGCGGTCTGCTGAGCTCGCTCCCACGCCTCGACAAGCGCACCGACGGCGAGCGGCTGACGCGGATCAAGGGCCAGCCACCCTCGCTCATCTTCCTTCCACCGGGATGCGCGTTCTCGCCTCGCTGTCCCTACGCGGTCCACGGGGTCTGCGATCAAGGCCGACCGGAGCTGCAGCTGGCCGTCGACGGGCAGATGTCGGCGTGCTACCGGGTGCACGAGCTTCCGCCGCTGGAGAACTCCAGATGACCGACCTGAAGCCGGCTCCGCCCAAGCGCGCCCTGACCGGAACCCCCATCCTGGAGGTGAAGGATCTGGTCAAGGAGTTCCCGATCCGCTCCGGCTTCCTCCGCCGACAGGTGGGGGCGGTGAGCGCAGTCGCCGGAATAAGCTTCGACCTTCGAGCGGGTGAGACGCTCGGCCTGGTCGGGGAATCCGGCTGCGGAAAGTCGACGACGGGCCGGATGGTGCTCAGGCTGATCGAGCCCACCGCTGGGTCCGTACGCTTCGAGGGCAGGGACCTGAGCGAGTTGAGCTCCCGCCAGCTCCGCAATGCGCGGATGCGGATGCAACCGGTGTTCCAGGATCCGTACGCCTCGCTCAACCCGCGGATGACGGTGCAGACCATCATCAGCGAGCCCTTGCGGATACACAAGCAATGGCAGAACGCCAGCGGTCAAGCCCGGGTGAAGGATCTCATGGGCCTCGTCGGCCTGAATCCGGAGCACCTCAGCCGCTTCCCCCATGAGTTCTCAGGTGGGCAACGGCAACGGATCGGCATCGCTCGAGCGCTGGCTCTCGACCCGGCGGTCGTCGTGCTGGACGAGCCGGTGTCCGCCCTCGACGTCTCCATCCAAGCCGGCGTGGTCAACCTGCTCGAGGACCTGCAGGACCACCTCGAGCTGGCCTACCTCTTCATCGCTCACGACCTGTCGGTGGTGCGTCACATCTCGCACCGTGTGGCGATCATGTACCTCGGCAAGATCGTCGAGGTCGGACCCGTCGACGACATCTATGAACGTTCTACCCACCCCTACACCCGGGCCCTCCTGTCCGCGGTACCCGTGCCCGATCCGCACATCGAGCGAATGCGGAAGCGCATCGTGCTCGAGGGAGACGTTCCCAGCCCGGCCAATCCACCCAGCGGGTGTCGGTTCCGGACGCGATGCTGGAAGGCGCAGGATGTGTGTGCGTCGGAGGAGCCGGTGCTCACTGTTCGGACCGGCCCGCTCCACCGGTCGGCCTGTCATTTTCCGGAAGTTCCCTCGATACCGTCCGGGTGACGATCTCAGCCACGACTCCGCCCCGGGCGCGGTCTCGACGTCGGTCACGGATCTGGGCTGGAGCCGCAGCAGTCGCCGCCGGTGCGATGGGGTTAGCGGGTGTCGCGTGCGGGGGAGGCGGCGGCAGCAGCCAGGCCGCGACGGGGGGCACGACTACCACGGGCGCCGCCGCGACCACGGGCGACACGGTGTCCGCCACCGACACGCCCACGGTCCCGGGCACTGCTGAGCCTGGCGGGAGCGGAACGAGCGTGGCTGCGGGCACGTCGGGGCCGGCCGCGGGCGGCGACGGGATGACCCTCACCATCCATCTGAACCCCGCTGCGGTGTGGGACGACGGTAGCCCGATCACCTCCAAGGATCTGGAGTGCGGTTGGAAGGCCAACCGCCACACCCCGGGCTCCATCCAGACTGCTGGGTACGACAAGATCAGCTCGATCGACACGAGCGACGCGAAGACGACCGTGGTGCACTTCACGGAGCGGTACGCCGCCTACAAGAACCTGTTCTCCGGCAGCGGTGGCGTCATCAAGGCCGACTCCGTGCGCACCTGCGATGACATCTCGGCGGACTTCCACGACAGCATCCCGTTCTCGGGCCGGCCCTTCAAGATGGAGTCGTGGAGCAAGGACCACCTGACCCTCGTCCCGAACGACAAGTACTGGGTCGCCGCGGACATCCCGAAGGCCGAGCGCGTGGTCATGCTCCCGAGGACCGACAGCGACATCGAGATCAGCTCACTGAAGTCAGGCGACGTCTCGATGATCTTCCCGCAGGCCTTCCCCGGCATCGCTCCTGAGCTGAACGGCCCGAACATCAAGCTCATACCGGGCTACGGCACCAACTACGAGAACCTGTACTTCCAGCAGCTCCACGGTCCGTTCGAGGACCCGGTGTTCCGCAAGGCCTTCTCGGAGTCGGTCGACCGCAACCGCATCGTGAAGAGCATCTACGAGCCCATCTACCCTGGCGCACAGCTCCGCCAGTGCGCGTACTGGGTTCGGACCATTGGCAAGTGGTGCGACAACACCCAGTTCAGCAACAGCTACAACCCGGACGACGCCAAGAAGATCCTGACGAACGCCGGATGGACGAGGAATGGTCTGCGGGCTATGGACCGACAAGAGCGGCACCGTGCCGACCATCCGTTGGATGATCAACACCGGCAACAAGCGTCGTGAGGACGCGCAGGCCCTCATGATCCCAGACCTGGCCACGAAGGGCTTCAAGGTCGTGGCCGACAACGCGGACGACGCGACCGTCTTCCAGAAGCGGCTTCCTGCCCTGGACTACGACCTGGCGATGTACGTAGGCACGGTGACGCCAGATCCGACGGTGACCGCGGTGGCGGCCTGTGACCGGATCCCATCGGCGGCCAACAACCATCAGGGCCAGAACTTCACCGGCTGGTGCAACCAGGCGGCCACCGCGCTGATGCGGCAGTCCGATAGGGAGCTGGACGAGACGAAGCGGATCGAGGACATTCGCAAGATCGGCCAGTACCTCGTGGACGACTCGGTCCTGTTGCCGCTGTACCAGTTCTCGAACGTCGCGGCCTGGCGGTCCGACGAGCTCGGCGGTCCGGTGGGCGCCGATGCGAGCAGCTACCGCGGCGTGTTCAACAACCTCAACCAGTGGGAGCCGATTGGCGGCACCGACATCGTCATCGGCGCCGAGCAGTGGCCGGGCTGCATCAACCCGGTCACGGCGTGCGCCAACCTCCTGTGGGAGGTGTGGACGTCGGGATACATGCTTTTCCCGGGCGTCTGGGACACGACGGCCGCCGGCTACGCGCCGACGGCGCTGGTGATCGGCGAGCCTGAGCTGACCTTCGACGGCTGAAAGCCGCTCGGCGGTCTCCGTGCTTGCCGGAGGCGAAGGCTCGCTCGTCTGGGACTCCACCCGCAGTTGTCGGCACGCCGTCTCAACCGTCCGGAGCGCGGCCGCCGGTGGCCGACCGACGACCAGCTCCACCCGCCTCGCCCCCGCTAGGATCGCCTTCCGTGCACACCGCCATCACGTTCGTGGTCTCGGTCGTCTTCGTGCTGTCGTTCATAGGCATGGTGTCTGGGATCCTGCTCCACAGCGGCCGGGGCGGTGGCCTCTCGGACATGTTCGGCGGCGGCGGCGGCGCAGGACTCGGCTCGACCTCGGCGGAGAAGAACCTCAACCGGATCACGTTCATCCTGGTCCTGGTCTGGAGCTTCAGCGTCCTCGGCTTGGGCCTCCTCCTGACCGCCTGAGAGGTGTTTGTTCCGACCCGACACCGGGCGTAGGGTGGTCGCCCGCACCACGTCGGAGTGGCGGAATAGGCAGACGCGCCAGGTTGAGGGCCTGGTGCCCGAATAGGGCGTGGGGGTTCAAGTCCCCCCTCCGACACCACTTGACCAGGGCAAATGCCCTGGTCATTGAGCTTTTTCGGGTGGCCTCTGGAGGGCCTGAAGGGCCATTTGTCCGCGATTTGTCAGCAGTTGTCAGCAGACAGTCAGCAAGCCAGTTCGCAAGCAAGGGCCCCTCTGCCGACCCTCCGGTCTGCCGATCGGCGAACTACGGCGTGGCACCATCGAGTGTGCGCGACCGGCGCATCGGCAATAGCCACCCGCCGTTCGCGAGTGACCTTTCGTCGCGAACCGCCACGCATCCGCGTACGGCACTTGGAGGACGCGGCTGAAGGTGTCGAGGCGCGCATTATCGGCGTGACGTTTCCGGACATCGCGCTGCACAGCTCGCGGTGCGAGGACCGGCACCTTTCGGATGCTCGCGGGTGGCGCAGTGGAGTATTGATCGGCGACGCATTATCGGGCACTCGTTGCGTGCACTTCGCCGGTGTTGTGTGCCGAACGGACGAGCGTGTCGGCCACCTGCGCCACAGTCTCATCGAGGCCGCGCGCGCTGCGGCGCGCACCAAAGGCACGTTCCTGTCAGCCCGCTACCAGCGCATCACCCGACGACGAGGACCCAACAAAGCAGCCGTCGCGATCGCCCACACCATCTTGATCTCCGCCCACCACATGCTCCTCACCGGCGAGATCTACCACACTTGGGCGCCGACTACTACAACCACCGCCACAACGACCCCGACCGCAACGTGGTCGCGAGAACCCGTGGTGCCGCAGCCTGGGCCACCGCGACCGCAGTCACGGCGACCGAAACCGCGTTTCGGTTCGGAGGCAGCAGCTCGGTCTTCGATCACTGCGCACTACAGAGGCGTCTGCGCGACATCAACGTGATCGCCCAACACTTCCTCGTCAAACCCGATGCGCTCACCGCCACCGGGGCGCTGCTCGTCGGCCAGCCCCTCGACATCCCTGTGTTCTGACCGCACGCTGCCGGCCAGACCACGCCACCCCAGCCGAGAAGGCTCGACTTCAACAACAACGCCATTCACTACCAGCCGAACCGGAAGGGTTCAGAAGTTGAACCGGATTGGTTCGGGATCGGCACTATCGGCCCGGATTCGCACGTCCGTACCGTCACCCCAAGCAGCACAGCATGCGCGGTGTTCACAGCACCGAGGCGGATCACACACACAGACGATTCAACAAGAGGAGAACGAGATGACGATGACACCGACCCGCGCCGACCTACTCGACGCAGAGACTGCTCGCCCGCTTCGACCAGACGAGCACCCGAGTACGACCGCGACAACCGCTTCTTCACCGAGGACTTCGAAGAACTCCGCGAGCGTGGGTTCTTCCTGGCATCGCTGCCCACTGAATACGGAGGCGCGGAGATGAATCTCGGCGAGATCAATCGACTGATCCGCCGCATCGCCTATGTCGCACCCGCGACGGCGGTCGCGGTGAACATGCATCACTACTTCGTCGGGCTGTGCGCCGATCTCCACCGGGCCGGTGACCCGTCCGGTGATTGGGTGCTCGACCGCGCCGCGGAGGGCGCAATCTTTGCCGCCGGTCACGGCGAATCCGGCAACGACATCCCGGTCCTGCTGTCATCGAGCACCGCTGCACGCGTCGATGGGGGTTGGGCGTTCACCGGGCACAAGATCTTCGGCAGCCTTTCACCGGTGTGGACCTACCTCGGTATCCACGCGATGGACACGAGCGACCCAGACAACCCGAACGTCGTGCACGGCTTCTTGCACCGCGACACCCCCGGATACCGGATCGAGGAAACGTGGGACACCCTGGGGATGCGGGCGACGACTTCGAACGACACCATCTTGGACGGCGCCGTCGTGCCCGACGACGCAACGATCCTGGTGTGCCCGGCCGGGTTCGCCGGCGCCGGGATGTTCCAGGTCGGGATGTTCGCGTGGGCACTGCTCGGCTTCGCCGGCGTGTACGCCGCAACCGCGCAACGAGCCTTCGATGACACGATCAAAGCAGTGCACACCAAGCACTCGATCGCGTTGACCCGCTCGATGGCCTACCACCCCGAAGTCCAACACCATGTCGCCGAGATGCGGATCCACCTCGAAGCCCTGACCGCGCACCTCGACCGAGTCTGTGACGACTGGTCCAACGGTGTCGATCACGGAGGCGACTGGCCAGCCAAGATCGTTGGCTGCAAGTACGACGTCGTCACCCGGGCCTGGCAGGTCGTGGACACCGCGCTCGAGCTGACCGGCGGGTCCGGGATCTTCAAACGCAGCCGCATCGAACAGCTCGTCCGCGACGCCCGCCTCGGCCGTATCCATCCCTGCAACACGCTGCTGACCCACGAACTCGTCGGCAAGATGAGTCTCGGCATCGACCCCGACGAACAGCCACGGTGGGGGTGACGGACATGCACCACTTCACACGCAACGAAGCGCGCCTTGATCGCGCTGGTGGCAGCCGTCGGGCTTGTCGCGTCGGTCTCGCCGTCGACCGTGAGCGCCCATCATCGTCCGCGAGGTCCCGAGCTCATGCTGCTGACGACGTTCGGGAGCGGACTCGGGTCGGGCAGCACGATCGGACCGGACGGTGCGTTGTATGTCACGGACGGCAACGCCGGCGAAGTGCTGCGCGTCGATCGAACGACCGGCGCCGTGTCGACCTACGCCGAGGGACTCCCGCTGCAACGATTGGGTATCGGCGGTGCGATGGACGTCGTGTTCGTCGGACACACGGCCTATGTGCTCGTCACCATGGTGGGCGGCGACATCGTCGGAGGCTCCCCGATCGGCGATGACGTCGTGGGCATCTACCGTCGAGACCGGGACGGCACCTTCAGCGTGCTGGCCGACATCGGCACCTGGTCGATCGAACATCCTCCGACCACGGACTACTTCATCACAACAGGAGTGCAGTACGCCATGGAAGCCGTTCACGGCGGCTTCCAGGTCACCGACGGCCACCACAATCGGGTGTTGTTCGTGTCCCGTGACGGGGCGATCAGGGAACTGCGAACGTTCGGGAACGTCGTTCCGACCGGCCTCGAACACACCCGCCACGAGACCTACGTGGGGCAGGCCGGGCCACTTCCCCACCTGCCCGACGACGGCAAGGTGCTGTCCTTCAACCGGCGCGCAAGCGACACCTCCGAGATCGCTCACGGGGCGAGCCTGATCGTCGACGTCGAGTCCGCTCGTGACGGGAGCCTCTATGCGCTGTCCCAGGGCGACTGGGACGGCGTGAGCGAAGGCTCGCCCGCCGTCCCGAACACCGGGCGGCTCGTCAAGGTGCAAACCGATGGCTCGATGACACCCATCGTGGACGGTGCCGGCGACGAGATCGTCCTGGACCGGCCCACCTCGATCGAGTTCATCGGCCACACCGCGTACATCGTCACCCTCACCGGCGCCGTGTACACCATCGACCACCTGGGCAGGTAACGGAAACGCAATCAAGGAGAAGACCCACCGCCGAACACGAAGAACGGACCGGTTAAACCATGTCAGCGTACGTTGCTGCCCAACTGCAGATTCACGACCCCACTCGATACGACATCTATGCGCGACGCTTCGCGTCGACACTGGACCCCTTCGACGGCGAGCTGCTGATCGCCGACGCCGACGCTGAAGTGCTCGTCGGAGACTGGCGATTCGACAAGTTCGTCCTCGTCCGATTCGCCAGCAAACAGACGGCGACGGCCTGGTCGAACTCGGCGGACTACCAGCGCATCGCACACGACCGACAAGCCGCGACGTCGACCACGGCGCTCCTCCTGCAGGGACTGAGATGACCGAGCGTCCCCACCGCGCGGCCGCATTGCTGCGGCGCTCGAGCGGCTCGAGGCCGTCGTACGACAGCGCCCGGAGTTCGGTCGAGACACGAAGCGGTCGGTGACGACGTCGCTGACGGTCTCCGCTGTGAATCCGAAGAAGACTGTTGGCGGGTGGAGACCGACCTTGCCCAGGCCGTTGGCGGTGGTGCGTCGGGACCGACACCGGGGATGCTCGGCCGAGCGGCACTGGGCAGTTGCCTGGTGATGGGTTACCGGCTCCACGCCGCCCGGCTCGGTGTCGAGCTCGGATCGATCCGGGTCGAGGTCGAGGCTGACACCGACGACGCCGGAATGCTGTTCTTCGATTCCGACGCACGGCCGGGGTACAGCGAGGTGCGGTACCACGTCGACATCGAGAGTCCGGCCGCTGACGAGCTTGTCCGCAAGGTGCTCGACGAAGCCGACACCTTGAGCCCCTACCGAGACATCTTCTAGCGGCCGACACCGTTGACGAGGACATACCTCGATCCGATCCGGCACCCGACCGAGTGAGTGAGATGGAACCGAAACTACAGCGCCAAGTCCAGCGGTACGGATGGGATCGTGCCGCGCAGTTCTACGAGCGCTACTGGAGAGCTCAACTTCGGCCAGCCACGGAACTCCTGCTTGCACGAGCGCGTCTGCAACCCGGAGAGCGCGTCCTCGATGTTGCATGCGGAACCGGAGCGGTGACGTTCGCCGCGGCACGAGCGGTCGGATCTGATGGGCACGTGCTCGGGACGGACATCTCGGCCAAGATGATCGCCACCGCAGAAGCGAAGCCCACACCGTGCGGGCCTCGGCCAGGTGACCCTTGTGGTCGCCGGTGCGGAGAGTTTGAACACGGACAGCGGCGCGTTCGACGTCGCACTCTGCGGGTTGGGGCTGATGTACGTCCCGTCAACCATCGACGCGCTTCGCGAAATGCGCCGGAGCCTGCGAACATCCGGTCGCGTCGTGGTGTCAGTGTGGGGCGAGCGCCACAAATGCGGATGGGCGGAACTCTTCCCGAATCATCGATTCCCGCGTCGCATCGGACGTGTGCCCTATGTTCTTCGCCCTCGGAGCCGACGGAGCGCTCCAGTCGGCACTTCGAGAGGCCGGCTTCACAGAGGCCCACACCACCCGAATCGATGTCGCCCTCCAGTACTCCAGCGATGAGCAAGTCCTCGGCGCAGCGTTCCTCGGTGGTCCGGTCGTACTGGCGTACTCGCGACTCAGCGAAGCAGACAGGCGTTCAGCTCAACGCGAGTACATCCAATCTGTGTCGGCACACCGAACGCCGAGCGGCTACCGCATCCGGGCGAGTTCGTAGTCACCAGCGCAAAGGTCTGAACGAGCGCGTGCCGGCAAGGGCCTGAGCCACGTGGCCGCTGGCCGCCCGCACGCATACTCGGTGGGACAGGGATCGCGCCGATCCTTGTGGAGCACGGATGCCGTGACCGCATCAATGCTTGTTTCGCTCCGACTCGCACGGCCAAGGACGAAAGAGCCGTTACGTGTCGCTCATCTCCGATCCGGGCCCGTCGCCGTCGTAATCGTGGAGCCTGACGATTGGCGGAACTGAGCCGGCACCGAGCTGCGGGTGCTCAGGACTGCCGATGGGCGGCGACGACCGGGGCGAGCTCGCTGAGCTTGAACACCTTCGGCATACGACGGATGAGCGCTGGTGGGCCGGTGAACTCGACTCGACCTGTCCGGGTGGCCTCGTTCAAGGCGAGCCGCCCGAGCCACACCTGGTGCAGTGAACCGAGATCGGAGGTGATGGTGACGTCGATGTCGAAACCTGGATCGGTGACGCAGACCGACGGATCACCGGATTCGATCACGATCCAGAATCGTTGCGGGTCGTCGGTGAAACGCAGGTGGAACACGTGGCGTTGCCCAGGCAGATCTGACGTGTCCAGGCGGGCGTGCATCCACCACACCAACACCGACGCGTCGAGTTCGTCGGGTGCGGGATCGCCGAACGCCCATCGGGCTCCCCATTCGCTGAGGGCATCGATCGTTGTGGCGAGGTCGCGGCCAGCCTCGGTCAACAGATAGCGGGTCCCCAGCCGTTCGACGATGCCGGACGTCTCGAGTTGGCGCAGCCGCTTCGTCAGCAGACCCCGGGAGAGGCCGGGGAGTCCGCGGGCGAGGTCGTTGAAACGCGTCGTTCCCGACAACAGGTCGCGAACGATCAGGATCGTCCAACGTTCGCCGAGCATGCTGACCGTGCGCGTGATTGGGCAGTACTGACCATAGCCCTTCCGGTTCGCCACGTCGTTCACCTCCAACCGACGGATCGTCAGGTGCAGAAACTGAACCGGTTCGGTTCGCAACGAACACTATCGGTCGGCGCCGAGCGACCATACCGTCGTCGTCATGACGACACTCGCAACGCACATCGACCTCCGAGCGTCCTTCGAGGCGGCCGAGGACAGGGACACGGCAGCATCCGGTAGGGGCATCGCGCGATGTGGCGGCGGGCTGTGAACCTCGACCGCGCGGTCTCGATCGTGACCGGGGCCACCGGTGGAATCGGCGGTGCGACCGCGCTCGCGCTCGCCGATCATCACGGTCGGATCGTGATCACGGGCCGACGCCGCGACCGACTGGCGGCCCTCAGCGACGCCATCGGACAACGCGGCGGTGAGACAGCCGTCGTGGAGGGCGATATCACATCGGCGGACACAGTACGGACCGTCATCGACACTGCGATCGAGCGGTTCGGACGAGTCGACCTCCTCGTCAACTGCGCCGGCTACGGACCTCCGATACCCCTGGTCGACCTGTCCGAAGCCGACTGGAACGCCACGATCGGCAGCTGCCTCACCGGCGCGTACCTGATGACACGCGCCGTGCTCCCTACGATGCTCGAAGCCGACTCCGGACGCATCATGCAGGTCGCCTCGATCGCGGGCAAGGGCGTCGAGGCGAACCGAACCGCGTACTGCGCCGCCCAGTGGGGGCTCCAAGGCTTCTCACAGGCCTTGCAAGCCGAACTCTACAGGCACTTCCGTGCGCGTCCAGCTGATCAATCCCGCCAGCGTCGCTACCGACTGGTGGACGACCACCAACGACCCCCAACCAGAGTCGGTGCTCGAGCGCATGATGACCCCCGACGACATTGCTCAGATGATCGAGTGGATGCTGAGCCGACCCGACCACATCCACATCAGCGAACTCCTCGTGCACAACGCCCGGAGTCCCTGGTGACCGAAGTAGGGGTCGTGCTGCCCGTTCGCACCCTGCGGAGGCGGCGCGCGCTACCCATCTGGGCCACCCTCGGCGCTCAAATAGCCTTCAAGCATGCATACAGACGGAATGATTCGGCTGCCGGATGGGCGAACGGTTGGATTTGCCGACTTCGGACACCCCGGCCAAGACGCGGTGCTGTGGTGCCACGGCGGACCGGGGTGCCGGCTCGGCCCCGCCTACGTCGCAGCGTGCCGCCACCGACGAAGGTTTCCGCCTGATCGGTATCGACCGGCCCGGCTATGGCCTGTCCACCCCGCAGCCCGGACGAAGCATCGCGACTGGATCGGCGACTCGCTAGCGGTCGCTGACCACCTTGACATCAACCAGTTCGCCACGATCGGGATATCGACAGGCGGATCCTATGCACTCGCCGTCGCCGCGATAGTCCCCGATCGCGTCAGCGGTGTCGTGGCGTGCTGCTCGATCACCGACATGCGACATCTCCCGGCCCGCAACACCATGAGCCGCCCGCACGCACTCGCGGTCTGGGACGCCGGCGACCGAAGTGCAGCGATGGTGGCGGCCGAGGCATCCCACGGGATCGACGGCACCAAGATCATCGAATCCGCCGACGGGCCGCCACTGCCGCCATCCGATCAGGCCATGCTGCAGCACCCATGGGGCCAGCGCTGGATCACCACCCTCCCGGACATGTTCGCCCATGGCGTCGAGGGCTACACCGACGATCGACTCGCCGACGGCGACGGCTGGACCACCTTCGACGTCGCCGACATCGCCTGCCCAGTCATCGTGCTGCACGGCAGTGCAGATGTCATCGCCAATCCGATCCACGCCCGCCACACCGCCTCGATCGTCCCCGACGCCCAACTTCGCATCGTCCCCGGAGCCGGGCATTTCAGCATCGAGGACCACATCGTCCCTGCACTCGCCGATCTCCGTCATCGTGCCCGTCAGTAGCGCCCCACTCGATAGTCCGGCCGCAATCAGGGCAGCCTGCCCGGGAGTCACGGCGCTCGGCGACGGGCTCCCGATCGGGCGCGCGTTCGCGTGTGGCGCGAACAGCAGGTCAAGGGCAGGGCGGCGTCCAGTCGTCGCGCAGTCCCAGGATCTGCGACAGAGACGATGCGGACCCGGCGACTCACGACGACGACGGCAGTGATCCCGAGACGCGCGATGGACACCTCGCCACTGTCAGAACCAACGGGCCCTCTGAGCGCGGATGCTGTCCGCTATGTCGCGAGACATCCGTCCGGGATGTCGTGAGACCCCACACCGTCGTCCGCTCGTGTGATGTCTTGGGACATCGGAAACTGCCGAACTGTGCGTTTGGACTGCGTCTATGGTGTCGGCGATGGTCCCACGACCGATCGCCGCGACGGGCACGTCTCGGTGAGCAGCGACGAGATCGTGCGACACAACGTCGATGGGATCGACGTATTCGACTTCGGCGAGACACCGTGTACTCCTGCCGCCCTATTTCTGCCCTCACTGTCCGATAACCGCGTCCTCAGTGTCAGACTGATCTCAGTGTCAGACTGATCGTTGTCTCGGGGGTTGGCTCATAATCGCGTTGGCCTGCGTGGCCAGTATTCCTTTTGCCGCCCCGGGGACATGGTGGACCGGCCGGCGTGGCTTGATAGGAGCGTGGCAACGCCCCCACTGAGGTGTGCCCACCGACCGGTCCTTTGTCACCGAGTGAAAGGTAACGAGGACATGTTGGTACTGGGGATCGATGCGCACAAGCGCACCCACATGGTGGTTGGGCATCCCCCCGTCGAGCGGACACCTGACCCAGGCTGCGGCCTGGAAGGGAGTCCATCATGGGGCAGCAGCGCCGGCGGTTCTCGCCGGAGTTCAAGCGTGACGCGGTCGCGTTGCACAGGTCGTCGGGTCGCTCGATTGCCGCGGTGGCGAAGGAGCTCGGGATCGGCGAGTCCAACCTGGGTGGCTGGCTGGCCAAGGACCGTGAGCAGCGAGCCATCGCCGACCCGGCCGGGTACGCGGCCGAGGTCGCCGAGTCTGAAGAAGTGAAGCGTCTTCGTCGCCGGGTCGGCGAGCTGGAGGTGGAGCGCGAGATCCTGAAACGATCCATGGTCTTCTGGGTGAAGGAGTCGAACGGGTGAAGCTCTACGCGTTCGTCGATGCCCAGAAGACCGACTTCAAGATCACGACGCTGTGCCGAGTGTGTCGGGTGTCCACGTCGGGCTACTACGGCTGGATCGCACGGGTCGCGGCCGGTCCGAGTCTCGCCGAGCGCGACGAGGCCGAGGTGCTGGAGCGGATCCGCCACGCGCACGAGGCGTCGCGGGGCCGTTACGGCGAACCGCGGATCACGGCCCAGCTGGCCCGCGACGGGGAGCCGGTGAACCACAAGCGGGTCGAGCGTCTGATGGCTCGTCACGGGCTAGCCGGTCGTTGTGGCCGCAAGAAGATCCGCACCACCGTGCGGGACCCGGCTGCGCCGCTGGCCGCTGATCTGGTCAACCGCCGGTTCGACCAGGCCGTGCTGGACACGCTCTGAACCGCCCTGGATCTGATGGAGGCTCGGCTTACGCAACTTCGTCGATGTTGGCGGGGTTGGCGGGACCGTAGTGCTCTTCGAACTCGATCGGGGACGTCTTGCCGATGGAGTGATGGAGCCTGGTCGTGTTGTACCAGTGGACCCAGCTGGCGGTCTCTCGTTCGACCTCGGCCCGGCCGGTCCAGCTGCGGGTGCGGTTGTGGTCGATGAGCTCGGTCTTGTACAGGCCGATGGTCGATTCCATGAGGGCGTTGTCGAGGGCGTCGCCGACGGTGCCGATGGAGGGGGCGATGCCGGCGTCGATGAGCGCTTCGGTGAAGCTGATCGCGGTGTACTGGGCGGATTCAACCGGTCGTCGCAACACCTCGAGCCAAGAGGTGATCGTCGATCATGTTCAAGCATCAGCAGGTGGCCGCGATCAGGGAGATGCGCGGGAAGATGTGGTCGCCAGGTCGGCCGTCGACGTTCCGGCGTGAGGACCGGGTTCGGTTCTGGAAGGCGGTCGCTCGAGGCGTGTCGACCGAGGATGCCGCCGGCGAGGTGGGCATGTCATCCGCGGTCGGGACGAGGTGGTTCCGGGAGGCTGGCGGCGTGTCGCCATGTCTGTCGCCGACGGTGTCGGGCCGCTACCTGTCCTTCGCCGAGCGCGAGGAGATCGCGATCTGGCGAGCCCAACAGTGCGGGGTCCGTGAGATCGCTCGACGTGTCGGGAGGGATCCGTCGACGATCTCGCGGGAGCTGCGCCGCAACGCGTCGACGCGCAGCAACGAGCTGACCTATCGGGCCACGACCGCGCAGTGGCACGCTGAGCGACGCTCCAGCCGCCCGAAGGTTGCCAAGCTCGTCGTCAACGACCGGCTGCGTGCCTATGTGCAGGATCGGCTCGCCGGCGACGTCGAGCGGTCCAACGGTGAGCTGGTGCCCGGCCCCGAGGTGCGGTTCATCGGCCGACGTCACGGCCGTCGGGCCGATCGGCGGTGGGCCAAGTCGTGGAGCCCGGAACAGATCTCGAACCGGTTGAAGGTCGACTTCCCCGATGATGAGACCATGCGCATCAGCCCCGAGGCGATCTATCAGGCGCTGTTCATCCAAGGCCGCGGTGCGCTCAAGCGTGAGCTCGTCGCATGCCTGCGCACCGGCCGGGCGCTACGCGTGCCGAGAGCCCGAACCACCGGACGCGGCAAGAAGTTCGTCGGCCCGGAGGTGATGATCACCGAACGTCCGGCCGAGGTCGAGGACCGGGCCGTGCCGGGCCACTGGGAAGGCGATCTGATCATCGGGCTGAACAAGTCCGCGATCGGCACCCTCGTCGAACGCACCACTCGCTTCACGATGCTGCTGCACCTGCCCCCGATGGACGGCCACGGCACAGAGCCCCGGGTGAAGAACGGACCGCCGTTGGCCGGTCACGGCGCCGAGGCGGTCCGTGACGAGATCGCCCGCGTCATCGTCACGCTGCCCGAGCAGCTATGGCGCTCGCTGACCTGGGACCAAGGATCCGAGATGGCTCAACACGCGCAGCTCCGCATCGACACCGGCCTGGCTGTCTACTTCTGCGACCCGCACAGTCCCTGGCAGCGCGGCACGAACGAGAACACCAACGGCCTGCTGCGCCAGTACTTCCCGAAAGGCACCGACCTGCACCGCCACAGCCGCGACGACCTCGACGCTGTCGCTCTCGCCCTCAACACCCGCCCCCGCAAGACCCTTGGCTGGCGCACCCCCGCCGAAGCCCTCGACGAGCATCTACGCTCCCTTCAGCAAGCCGGTGTTGCGACCACCAGTTGAGTCTGAGCTGGCTGCCGGCGTCGGAGTGGAACACCAGCCCGCGGGCGGTGAAGCGGGCGTCGTGACGCCGGCGGGTGAACAGGGCTTGCTCGAGCGCGGACATGACCAGTGGTGTGGCCTTGGACGACGAGGTGCGCCAGCCGAGGATCCGCCGGGAGCACACGTCGGTGACGAAGCTCGTGTACACGAACCCCTCCAGGGTCCAGACGTAGGTGAAGTCGGCGACCCACCACTGGTCTGGTCGTGTCGGCGTGTTCCACGCCCGCTGGATCAGATCGGGGTGGCGCGCCGCGGCCGGATCCCGGCGGGTGGTCACGGTGCGGTGCCGGCCCCGGCGCACGCCCTCGATGCCCAGGATCTTCATCAGGCGCCCGACGTGGTCGCGGCCGATGTCGTAGCCGGCCTTGCGCATGGCGGTGGCGAGCTTGTCGGCGCCGTAGAGGCTGCGGTTGGCCCGCCATACGTCCAAGGCGGCGTTGGCCAGGTGGGCGTCTTCCCAGTCGGCCTCGCTGACCGGCTCGGCCTTGTGGGCCCAATAGGTGCTCGGGACGATCGGCAGGTCGTGCTCGGACAGCACCCGGCAGATCGGCTCGACCCCGAAGCGTTCGCGGTGCGCGTCGATGTAGTCGACGATCAGCGGAGTCGGCGGTCGAGCTCCGCCGCGGCGAAAAACGCGGACGCGGTCTTGAGGATCTCGTTCGCCCGACGCAGCTCGGCGTTCTCCCGCTCCAGTTCCTTGATCCGGGCCTCCACCGACGACGGGACCCCGGGTCGCTGGCCGGCGTCGATCTCGGCGCGCTCAATCCAGCCCCGCAGCGTGTCGGCCTTCACGTCGAGCAGCTCACCTACCCGGCGCCGGGCCTGCAGGGCCGACTCGGCCGGGAAATCACGGCGCCGGTCCTGATACATCCTCACCGCCCGATCACGGGTCTCCTGGTCGTACTTCCTCAACGCGGACATGGCTCAGTCTCCTTGTGAGATCAGAGCCTCCGGTGGATCCAGGGCGGTTCACTCTGGGTGGGTGACGCGACCTACATCCCCACCGACGAAGGCTGGCTCTACCTGGCCACGGTGATCGACGCGTGCAGCCGGCGGTTGTTGGGCTGGTCGATGACCGATCATCTCCGCACCGAGCTGTGCCTCGACGCGCTCGTCGCCGCGGTCGGCACCCGCGGTGGCAAGGCCCCGGCCGACGGAGTGATCTTCCATAGCGACCACGGCTGTCAATACACCGCCGACGCGTTCCGCGACGCCTGCGCCGAGTTCGGCGTCACGCAGTCGATGGGCACCGTCGGTGACAGCTTCGACAACGCCATGGCCGAGTCGTTCTTCGCCTCGCTCAAACGCGAGCTGGTCGACGACGAGCACTTCGCGACCCGAACCGAGGCCCGCGCCGCAGTGTTCGAATGGCTCATCTGGTACAACACCGACCGGCTCCACAGCAGCCTCGAGTACCGGCCGCCGGTCGAGTACGAACATCACCTCACCAACCACCTACAACGAGCAGCATGAGTGTCCGCTCGGCTGGGGGAAGTTCAGGTGGTCGTGGACCAGACGGGCCGCCAGCTCGCGCAGTGCACGACGACGGCGACGACGACCGCTGATCATCTCGACCTGGTGCGGTGGGCCGAACAGTTCGGGTCGCAGCGGCGGTGGGCTGTGGAGGACTGCCGGCATCTGTCGCGTCGGCTGGAGCGAGACCTGCTGGCGGCGGGTGAGACGATCGTGCGGGTGCCACCGAAGTTGATGGCCCACGCCCGTGACGCGGCGCGGACTTACGGTAAGTCGGATCCGATCGACGCGCTCGCCGTTGCTCGGGCGGCGCTGCGGGAGCCGGACCTGCCGATGGCCTGGCTCGATGGGGAGGCCCGCCAGGTGCGGCTGCTGGTAGATCATCGTGAGGACCTGATCGGGGAACGGACCAGGCAGATCTGCCGGTTGCGCTGGCACTTGCACGAGCTCGACCCATCATGGGATCCGCCGCAGCGCTCACTCAACCGCTACAAGCAGCTCGACGAGATCATCGCTCGGCTCGCTGGCTTCGACGGGCTCGTCGCCCGGCTGGCGCTGGAGATCACTCGCTCGGTGCGTGAGCTCACCGTGCGCATCAACGACCTCGAACGCGAGCTCACCGCGTTGGTGAGATCGCTCGCCCCGACACTGCTCACCCGCCCCGGCATCGCCGTGCTGACTGCGCCGAAGATCCTCGGCGAGACCGCCGACATCTCCAGGTTCAAGAGCAAGGACGCCTACGCCCGCCACACCGGCACCGCCCCGCTACCGGTGTGGTCAGGAAACCATGTCCGACACCGCCTTGCCCGCACCGGGAACCGGCAACTCAACTGCGCTCTCCACCGCATCGCCGTTACCCAAGGCCGCTGCCACCCCGACGCCCGCGCCTTCATCGAGCGACGACTGGCCCAGGGAAACACCCGCAGCGAAGCGCTGCGAGCACTCAAACGACGGCTCTCCGACGTCGTCTACCGCGACCTCCTCCACGACGCCACCGCCGCCCTCACCGCATCACTCGAGGCCGCCGCTTGACATAGGAGAAAGGGATATCCCAACCCAGCGCGTCCTCGATCGCCGGGAAGTCGGCTGAACTTCCCCCAGCCGAGCGGACACTCATGCTGCTCGTTGTAGGTGGTTGGTGAGGTGATGTTCGTACTCGACCGGCGGCCGGTACTCGAGGCTGCTGTGGAGCCGGTCGGTGTTGTACCAGATGAGCCATTCGAACACTGCGGCGCGGGCCTCGGTTCGGGTCGCGAAGTGCTCGTCGTCGACCAGCTCGCGTTTGAGCGAGGCGAAGAACGACTCGGCCATGGCGTTGTCGAAGCTGTCACCGACGGTGCCCATCGACTGCGTGACGCCGAACTCGGCGCAGGCGTCGCGGAACGCGTCGGCGGTGTATTGACAGCCGTGGTCGCTATGGAAGATCACTCCGTCGGCCGGGGCCTTGCCACCGCGGGTGCCGACCGCGGCGACGAGCGCGTCGAGGCACAGCTCGGTGCGGAGATGATCGGTCATCGACCAGCCCAACAACCGCCGGCTGCACGCGTCGATCACCGTGGCCAGGTAGAGCCAGCCTTCGTCGGTGGGGATGTAGGTCGCGTCACCCACCCAGAGCGTGTCCAGCACGGCCTGGTCGAACCGGCGGTTGACCAGATCAGCGGCCAGCGGCGCAGCCGGGTCCCGCACGGTGGTGCGGATCTTCTTGCGGCCACAACGACCGGCTAGCCCGTGACGAGCCATCAGACGCTCGACCCGCTTGTGGTTCACCGGCTCCCCGTCGCGGGCCAGCTGGGCCGTGATCCGCGGTTCGCCGTAACGGCCCCGCGACGCCTCGTGCGCGTGGCGGATCCGCTCCAGCACCTCGGCCTCGTCGCGCTCGGCGGGACTTGGACCGGCCGCGACCCGTGCGATCCAGCCGTAGTAGCCCGACGTGGACACCCGACACACTCGGCACAGCGTCGTGATCTTGAAGTCGGTCTTCTGGGCATCGACGAACGCGTAGAGCTTCACCCGTTCGACTCCTTCACCCAGAAGACCATGGATCGTTTCAGGATCTCGCGCTCCACCTCCAGCTCGCCGACCCGGCGACGAAGACGCTTCACTTCTTCAGACTCGGCGACCTCGGCCGCGTACCCGGCCGGGTCGACGATGGCTCGCTGCTCACGGTCCTTGGCCAGCCAGCCACCCAGGTTGGACTCGCCGATCCCGAGCTCCTTCGCCACCGCGGCAATCGAGCGACCCGACGACCTGTGCAACGCGACCGCGTCACGCTTGAACTCCGGCGAGAACCGCCGGCGCTGCTGCCCCATGATGGACTCCCTTCCAGGCCGCAGCCTGGGTCAGGTGTCCGCTCGACGGGGGGATGCCCACGGCACCTCCTCGGGATCTAGCGTCGTCTTCGGATGAAGGTCGTCGGGATTGTGTTCGCCTACGTCGTCGGCGCCTACTTCGTCGTCCGCGCATTGGTCGAGGTTGTGATGATCGACTACGGCGACGCAGCGTCCTACCAGAAGGACTGGGGCGGGCCATCGCTCCTCGGCGTGCTGGCCGTGCATTGCCTACCCGGCGTCGTCGCGCTCGCGTTCATGCTCTGGGGAGTTCGTCGTCACCGCCGGAACACCGTCCGATAACAACGCGCACGATTGAGCGGCCACGGGGATACCGCTTCGGCTTGCGGCCACGCTGATGGCAGTCGGCGCTCGCCCCGAACGCGTGAGCCAGGATGCTCACGCCCGGTCTGGCCGAGTTCGCGTCGACACCCTCCGACGCTCGAGGTGTCGCCGGCCGTCCGAAAGGATGCAGACTGTTGGCACGACCGACCGACGTCTCGCGGGGGTTCCTCGTGCGCAGAGCCTCATCTGATTTTCCCGATCTGGTGCCGCTCCTGTCGCGCGGCAAGCACCGCAGCGCGCGCAAGGGGGCGTGCTTCATGGAGATGGCTTCCTACCTCGCCGGTGAGCGATGGAGCGACTGCCCCCGCTGCACCCATCCCTTGTTGGCGTCCGTGGCGAGGCTCGTCAACGACCTCACGTCGGACCGCAACCGGCGGCGGCTGGTCGAGCTGATCCCGTCGGTGATCGGGCTGACGACGAAGGATCCCCGCGCCGACGTCCGCATCGCCCTGCGGTGCGCGACGACGGCGCTTCCGATTGCGTCCGGCGAGCGTCAGAACGCCCTCGCCGTGTCGGTGCTCGCAGCCGAGCGGACGCTGGCCACGCTGGAGGGCCGTCCGCTCGGTCGCCTCAGCGCCACCAGCGTGCGGGCAATGGACAGCGCGCCGCTCGCTGCCCGCTGGGCCCGCACCTTCCCCAGCGGCTTCGACGTCTCCGTCGACGGGTTCCGCCGGTTCGGCGCACCGAACACCGTTCGCGTCGCCGTCCCGGGGATCGCCGAGGCGTGTGTGCCCAACCCCGATGAGCGCTTGCACGAGCTGCTCGTCGCCGTGATCGGAGAATGCGCTGCATTGTGCGATCGGGAGGCGGCCGAGGACCCGGTCAACGTGGCGGTGTGACACCCACAGATCGCGGTGGACTCGACGATGACGTCTGTCGACTGCGACGGCACGACGCGTTCGGGCTGGAAGCCAGTTGCGGCGAGGAGGTGGCGTACTGGTCGCGGGGTGCGCTCCCGTCCGCCGATCACCACGAGCATCATGACGTCGAAGACCTTGCCATCGCCCGGGCCCAGGTCCTCGGCGATGAGGCCTCGACCACGAGCAAGCGGGTGCCGGTGCGGCGGAACGGCGCACGGCCTCAAGAGTCCTTCGCCCAGTCGTGGAGGTGGCCGATATCCGCTGTAATCGCGTTGCCCACTGCCCGATACCGCCGGGTATTCGCCTTGATCAGTTCCCGCGGATGAGGTTCGCGACCCGCTCCGCTGCGTCGCTCTGCATCGGTGGGGTCACGTGGGTGTAGATCTCCCGTGTGATGTGGGTGCTGCTGTGGTTGAGGCGCTCGCTGACGATCTTGATGTCGATGCCGGCGCCGAATGCGAGCGTGGCCCAGGTGTGGCGGAGGCCGTGCAGGGTGATGGGCGGGAGCAGCTCGTCGGCGTGGTCCCGGTTGAAGTAGCGCTGCTTGCGGTCGAACTCGCGTGAGAAGCGCTCGGGGTGGTGCGGCCGGCCGTCGAACTGGCAGAAGACGTAGCCCTCGTCTTGGTAGCCGGGGCCGAGGCGCAGCTTCGCCTGGGCTTGCTCTGCTCGCACCCGTTTGAGCATCGCGACCGTGCCGGAGTCGAGGCGGATGAGGTGGGCCTGCTTCGTCTTCGGCATCTCCTTGACGATCACCTGGTGGTCGAGCGCGGTCACTTGGCGGGAGATGATCGCCGTGCTCTCGTCGAGATCGATGTCGCTCCACCGGAGGCCGAGGCACTCGCCGCGCCGGCAGCCACTCGTGGCGAGGAAGATCCACGCGGGCAGGTAGTGGCTCTCGGCGGCGTAGTCGAGAAAGGACGCGGAGCTGTTCGGCCGTCCACGCCTTGGGTCGGTGCGATCGCGCTGCGGCGGCCGATGGGGGAGTGGCGGCGTCGGCGACGTTCCGCACTACTCGGTTCCAGCGCAGCGCGTCCTTGAGCGCGGCGTGGATGATTGTGTGGATGTAGCGCACCGTCCGCGGCGACAGCCCCGCGAGGCGGTCGCATCGTGGCTTCTCGGCAGCGTCACGGCGCAGGAGAGCGGCGACGGCGCTCTTCGTAATGGTCGCCTCGTCCTCGAACTCCGTGCGGAGCTGCTCGGCGATCAGTTCATAGGTGAGGCCGCTGGCTCGGAGCTGGGTCGCTCGCGCGAGCACCTCGGGTGATCGACCGGGACGTGGTCCGGGTTGGTGGCGGCCCGACTCGAGCAGCATTCGGTACAGCTGGTTGAGATCGACCGGCGAGACCTTCTGGAGCGGGATCGCACCGATGTGTGGGATCACGTGCAGCCGGATGTATCGGTCGTAGGAGTGCCACGTGCTCTCCTCGAGCACAGGTGGCCGGCGGGACGGCAGCCACTCGTCGACGAGGAAATCGGTGAGCGAGATCCGCTCTGCCTTCACGTAGCCACCCGTTCGCCAGTGCATGCGCGGCGGCGATGCGCGCCTCCTCGGCCTCGCGCTGGGTCTTGAAGCCGCCCTTGCTGTGCTGCTGTCGCCGGCCGTCGGGTCCGGTGACGTAGACGTAGTAGGTGTAGGTCGAACCGCGCCTCTTCACGTTCGGCTTGCTGTTGCCGCGCCGACGCAGACGTACGTCGTCAGCCATCTTCAGCCTCCTTCGTCTGGTGGCCTCCTGCCGGGCACGGTGCTCCCAGTCCTCGAGCTGCTGGGCGAGGTGGATGAGCATGGTGCGCCACTGCTCGAATCGCCCGAGCTCGCTTCTTAACGATCGACTGCACGACCGCCTCGGTGTGGTAGCTCAGTCGACGCTGCGCCTCGGTTTGCAGGTCGACCGACGTCCCCCGGAAGAAGTCCTCGACACGGAGCTCCATCAACCCGATCTCGCCGGCTGACCGAAGATCACGTCGATCATCTCGGCCATCGAGATTCCCCAGTATGGGTTGTCGGACGAGGCGAGCCGGATCGGAAGGCCTGCGATGCCTGGGGGAGGCGGGAGGAAGAAGAACCCGACCGGCACACCGAAGCATCGCGAGAACGCCACGATCTCGTCGGCGGTGAACTGGCGCACCCTTTGACCGTCGACCGATCGCTCTGCGGCCGAGAAGCTCGCCTTCGACCACTCGTTCCGATGTAGGGCTCGAGGTGCTCGGCGGCTTCCTCTTGGGTCCAGTCCTTCCAGGCCCGCGCCTGAGCGAGGTTGTAGGCGACGATCTGGTTCGGCGTGAGCTGCACGACCATCTGCAGCTCTTCCGGTTCCTCCTGGTGCTTCTTCCGGCGCGCCACTCTTCCTCCTCGTGTCGACGCCACTATAGACCAGTCCCCTAGCCTGTTGACCTCCGAACGACAACGATGTAGTTTGTTCAACCCCAGACAAGTCAACACCACGGTGGACCGTGGAGGAGGTGCCTCCGATGAACCAACAGCCGCTCGACGAATTGCCCGACGTGCTCACGATCCCTGAAGCCGCCAGATTCATGCGGGTGAGTGACGGCGTGGCGTACGGCATGGCCCGCCGATACCGATCGACGAACGGCCGGGAAGGTCTGCCGGTCTTCATGGCCGGCGAGCGGATGATGCGGGTGGCCAAGCTCGACCTCGTTCGCTACGTGACGGGCGAGACGCCGCATGGCGCCGCCGACAACGGCTGACAGCGGGCCGTCGCTGACCCTCGGACCGAGAGCGTCCGACGTTCGTCGCGCCGTCGGCCCGATCGCCTGGGCCGTGCTCGAATGTCTCGCGGCGAACGCTGTAGAGCACGCCGGCGAGACCGTGTCCCACGAGTCAGTTCGTGGCATCGCCGATTCCCTCGGCCTCGCGAAGGACACCGTCGCCCGGGCGATCCGCCGGCTCGCCGCGGAGCAAATCGTCGTCTACGTCGCGGGTCGCGGGCACGACGGTCGCTTCGGCCCGAGCCACTACCGACTCACCCTCCCGTCTGATCTGTTCGTCACTCGCTACACAGACCGACGTCGGTACCACCCGAGCCGATCCGTCACTCGCGCCGACCCCGTCCCTCCCAACTGTCGCTTCTCGACACGTCCGCGGCCGACGACGGATGACCACTCCCGTCGCCATGTCCCGACTAACCGATTTCCATTCACGAATTTGCACCATGGTGCGGGAGGCGGCGCGGCGGTCCCGTCGGAGGTGCCGATCGTGCTGAGCGTCTGGAAGCTCGCCCACGGCCAGGAGGCCTACTACCTCGAGGCCGTCGCCCGAGGCGTCGAGGACTACTACGTCGGCGGTGAGGCGCCGGGCCGCTGGATCGCCAGCAGCGACACGATGCTCGGACTCTCCGGCACGGTGTCGCCGGAGGATCTGCGAGCTGTCCTCTCTGGCCTTGACCCGTCATCCGGGACACGGCTCGGTCAGCCGCACAGGGTGCCGGGGTTCGATCTCACGTTCCGAGCGCCGAAGTCCGTGTCCGTGTTGTTCGGACTCGGTGAGCCGGACACGGCCCGTCAGGTCCGCGACGCACACGATCGCGCGGTCGAGGCCGCGCTCGAGTTCGCCGAACGGCACACCGTGTGGTCGCGCCGGGGTCACGGCGGTGTGCGCCAGGTGCGGGGTGAGGGTTTGATCGCGGCGGCGTTCCGGCATCGCACGTCGCGCAACGGTGATCCGCATCTGCACACGCATGTGTTGATTCCAAACATGGTGCTCGGCGAGGACGGTACGTGGGCGACACTCGACGCCCGTTGGCTCTACACATCGGCCAAGACGATCGGCTACCTGTACGAGGCGCAACTGCGGCACAACCTGACCGTAGCCCTCGGTGTCGAGTGGGGCGAGGTCCGCAACGGGATCGCCGACATCGAGCACATCCCGACCGAGGTGTTGAAGGCGTTCTCGACGCGCCGTGCCGAGATCGAAGAGCGGATGGCGATTCGGGGTCAGCACTCGGCGAAGGCGGCGATGATCGCGGCGCTCGACACCCGACGCACCAAGCAAGCCGAACCCGGCGTGACCGAGATCCGTGCCCGCTGGACCGAGCGCGCCGAGGAGATCGGCTTCGAACCGGTCCGGCTGCGCGACGCGATCGGCCGCAGCGAGCCGGTGCCGATCGCCGATGCAGAGCGGCGGTCGACCGAGGACCGGCTGCTCGGTGCCGGAGGGCTGACCGCGCACGACTCGTCCTTCGACCGCAACGACATCCTTCAGGCGTGGTGCGACGCACTCCCGGCCGGCGCCCCGATCGAACGGATCGAGGACCTCGCCGAGATGCTCATCGACCGCATGGAGACCGCACCGTTGCACGACCTCGTCCCCGGCAAGGGTGCGGTGATCCGTGACGCATCGGGGCGGACGATCTCGACGCTTCCGGCCCAGGAGCGGTGGACGACGTTCGAGCTGCTCGACATCGAACGCCGCGCTCTCGACATCGCCCACTCGCTCCTTGCGGCCGAGCGCGCCGTGTGCCCCGACATCGAGCTGCTCGCCGCACTCCGCGAACGCCAATCCGCTTGTCCGACGAACAGGCACAAGCCGTCATCCAGATGACGCAATCCGGCAACGGCGTCGACGTGCTCACCGCTCCGGCCGGTGCCGGCAAGACGTTCGCGTTCGCGACCGCACGCGACGCGTGGGAGCGCGGCGGCTACCGGGTGATCGGCGCAGCCCACACCGGTGTGGCCGCCGACGAGCTCGCGACGGCGGCCGGCATCCCGTCGACCACGATCGCCCGTCTGCTCATCGCGATCGAGCGCGGTGAACCCGGCGGCCTCGACGAACGCACGGTGCTCGTCGTCGATGAGGCCGGCACCGCCGGCACCCGTGACCTCGCCCGACTCCTCGACGAGGTGCGGCGCACCGGCGCCAAGGCGGTGCTCGTCGGTGACCCGAAGCAGCTCCCCGAGATCGCCGCAGGCGGGCTGTTCGCCGCGCTCACCGAGCGGCTGCCGAGGATCGAGTTGAAGGACAACCGGCGCCAGCACCACGAGTGGGAGATCGAAGCGCTCCGCCAACTCCGGGACGGCGACACCACTCACGCCCTCCACGCCTACCTCGAGCACGGGCGCATCACCATCGGTTACGACGCCCACCACACCAAGACCCTCTTGCTCGGCGACTGGTGGGCGGCCATCGTGTGCGGCGACGACGCCGTCATGCTCGCCGGTCGCCGCGCCGACGTCGCCGAGCTGAACATGTGCGGCCACGTGCGTGCCGAAGCTGCCGGCTACCTCGACGGCCCGGCCCTCGAGGTTGGCGGAGTGCCGATCCGTGCCGGTGACAAGGTGATGATGCTGCGCAACGACCGCAAGCTCGGCGTCCGCAACGGCAACAGGGGAGTGGTCCTCGAGGTCGATCCCGATGCGCGCACGATGCGCGTTCAGCTCGCCCGAGGCGAAGTCGGCGTGCCCGCCCCGTACGTCGAGCGCCGGCCACGTCGGCCTCGCCTACGCCATGACCGTCAACAAGGCCCACGGCATCACGTGCGACGCCACGATGATGCTCGGCGACGACCTGCTCTACCGAGAGTTCGCCTACGAGGCCATGTCACGAGGCCGCAAGGAGAACCGGATCTACATGTCCAGCGGGACGATGAGCGACCTCGACCTCCGGCTCGAGGACGGCCCACACGCCCGCACCGTCGACCCGCAGGACCCGATCGACATCCTCGCCGCCGGTTTCGAACGCCGCCGCAACAAGCAGCTCGCCCTCGACAGCATCGCCACCGTCCCGCTCGAAGCGTGGAGCACCGGCGACCTGGTCGCCGAGCGCAAGCGAGCCCGAGCGGTCCTCGACCAAGCTCCGCCCGACCGATCCGCCGACCTCGCCGCACTGGTCGAGGCCCGCCGCGAGGTCGAAACGAAGCTGCGCGAGCTGAGGCTCTCCGTCGCCAAGCTGGAGTGCCGCAAGCGCCCACGGAAGGAACGTCGTCTCCCCGACGTCGACCTGCTCACCGGCAAGCACAATCACGCCCACTTCGAGCAGCAGGCCGACCGACTCGACCGCGAGATCGCCGCGCTCCACACGAGCCAGCACCGCCGCGCCAGCCACCTCGCCGCACACGGAGTCCACAAGGTCGAGCTCGACGCGATCGGCGACGTTCTCCATGAGCGACGCCGGCCAGCAGACGACCCGCGTCGTTCAAGACCCGCCGAGCTACATCACGAAGGCGATCGGGCCTCGGCCCTCTGAGCGTGCGAAGGACCGCGCCTGGGTCCGCGCCGTCGTCGAGATCGAGCAGTACCGCTTCGAACACGACATCACCGACGGCCGGACGCTGATCGGACCCAGCCCAACACGCCAAGCCGACGTCGTTGACTGGTACGCCGCCCGCAACGTCATCGCCGAAGCACGAGCGGTCATCTATCCAGCGACACCCTGTATCGATCGACCGCTCCCAACGTTCAGCGGTCCATCGCTCGATATCGGCTTGTGAAGCAGCCGGCGTGCCTATGCCACTGCTCGGCTGTTCCCGGCGAGTCGACTCGAACTTGCGAGCTCATGTTCGATCGGCTGAGCTCGTGTCGTGGAACGGGCCGACTTTGCGCAGTCGCATGTGCTTGGCACGCCCGAATACACGAGCGTGCTCGCGATTGCCGACGCCCTCTACGTCCACCTCGCCACTGCTGAGGTGGTCGCCTCCATCCACGCGGCCAATCAGCCAGGGCGTTCCAGTTCCGAGGTGCAGAACGTGTTCCTTGAACACGCGCGACTGCTCGGCTTTCGCGACGAGTCCAAAGGACTGTTCGCTGGCTACGTGACGAGCGCGCTTCGTCCGGACTACCACCTCCCGCTCGGCGACACTGGAGTGCTGATCGAGGTCGAGCGGGGCAAGACCACGATCAACAACATGGATCTCTTGGACTTCTGGAAGTGCCACATCTGTGAGCACGCGCACTATCTGATTCTTCTGGTCCCGACCGAGCTTCGTCAGAACGAGACGATGTCGCCACGCCGCGAATTCGCCACGGTCCGAAAACGGCTGTCGTCGTTCTTCGAAGAGGGCAACTACACGAACGTGCGCGGCTTGTTCCTGTTCGGGTACTGAGCCCGTCGCCCGGAGGCCGGAGCAGTACGATCGGCCGCAGTCGGATCGTCGCCTCGGAGGAAAGATGCCGAGTCAGGAGCTGGTGTCCGAATTTGAGCAGGCCTCGAGGCGGCACGCGACTGCGACGCGTGAACTGACGGACGTCCTCGCGCGGATGGCTCTCGCAACGCTGGCGGACGTCCTGCCCGGCGCTACCTCGATCGAGGCCAGCGGCGAGTACAACGAAGACTGGATTCCGACGCTGCGTATCCAGCGGGTCCTCGGTCGCGACGGCGCGGCGTTGTTCGACGTCGACGTCGGGCATGCAGACCGTGCGGTGGAAGATGCCGTCGACGTGGTGAACATCGAGTATCTCGATGTGCTTGTGGACCTGACTGGCGACGAGCACATGGGAGCCGTGACGATCGGCTGAGGGCGATCGCTCGACTTGTCTGTCAGATCGTGCTCGGCACGTGAGCCAGACCTACCACCAGTCTTCGGCGAGCGGTCGTGGTGCTCGCATGTCCTGGGTCGCCTCGTCGGCATCGAAGCGGTCCGAGTCGAAGCCGACGGGGAGCCACTCGATGAGTTCCTCGTGACGCGGATGTGCGGGATCGGCGATCGCCTCGAGCAACGCGCCGAAGCCCCACGGTCCGCCGCAGTCCTCGGGTGGACACGCACGGCGACCGGTGACGCAACGCGGATAGTCGACGGACGGGTCGAGCGGCGCGATGGCTTCAACCACCACGTCGTGTTGCCAACCGTCGCCGAAGTCGTAGTCCCATCGCATCTTCGCCCCCGACGCAGTGAGCACGTCGCCGAGGCGGTGCTCGGTCTCGTCCTTCGTGCGACGTAAGAACCCGTTGTCCGGATCCGGTCGCTCGTACGTGATGCCGCCCGCCTCGAACGCGTGGAGATGGCCCCCGAGCCAGCCCATCGCGCCTTCGATGAGATCGGAGAGCGCAGCGAGCGTCACGTCCGACGCGACCTCGATGCGTCGCCAGATCGGCGGCTTCACCGACCGCAGCGTGACCTTCAACCTGTGCACCGACGCCGCCATCCGCTCCTCCTGCTCGGCTGTGTGTATCGCTCACACGGTAGATGGCATCGCATCGAGACTGCGTCCTCTACGGACTCGCAGCGGCTCGCCCGAGCAGTGGCTCGGCGAACGCCAGGACTTGGTCGAGGAGGTCCCCGAACTCGGCCGGCGTCGTGTCGGCGAGACCTTGCTTGCGACGCCAGGCAGCCCACTGCTGTTGCGCGACTTGCGCGTAGCCGGCGAGGGCGCCGTGAAGCGGTCGAATCGGGACTTGCCGGTACGCGGCGACCCGTCTGATCGACTCGACCAGGGCGCTGTCGTCAAGGTGGCGGCGGGCGAGGCTGGCGATATCGACGAAGTCGCGCCACCGGGTGTTCGCCGTGCCCCGCTGCAGGGCCGTGACGATCTTCTCTGCGAGGACGAGCTCGATGCGGTACCCACGGATGCGGATCGGCGGTCCGCCAAGTAGGCGCGGCACTGCGATCTCGTCCGGAGGAGGCCAGAGTGGGTCGCCGACATTGATGTCGACGTTGAACTGGATGATGGCGGTCGACAGCATGCCGTGGATCGTGACGCGGACGCCGCCGTACTGCTCGTCGTCGCGGATCGTTTCAGCGGTCGTGGCACGGAGATCGAAGTCAAGCCCATCGTCGCGGGAGACCGCGATGATCTCGTTGACCAACCGTTGCATGTCGTCGAGGTCATTCGTGATGTCGATCGCCGCAAGATCGACGTCCCGCGTGGGACGGCGGGCATCGAATGCCGCCAGCAGCGCCCCACCCTTGAGCACGAAATGCTCGGCGTGGGGCGAGCCGCTCAACCGGTCGAGGAGACCTTCGAGCGCGTAGAGCTGGAGCAGCTCATCGGTTGGTCGCCCGGCTGAGGACGCCACTTTGCGCAGATCGAGATATGCCCGTCCGCCGGGAGTCGCTCGTGTTGGGCGCTCGGTCACAGCAGGACCCGGAGCACGCGTCGCAGCGACGGCTCGGCGGTGGGGAAATGGCGGGCTACTTCGAGCAGCTCGGCAGGTTGGTTGCCGGGCCCTGCCAGCCACCGGCGGACGGCGTCGACCGCTTGTTCGTCCCCGTAGAGATGTCGGAGACGGAACGCGTCGACGATCGAGCGCGCGGGTTTGTAGATGCCGATCGTTAGCTGGCCGTAGACGGTGAGCTTGTCGCGCCCGATGGCGAACGTGTCCTCGTCGAAGCGATGCCACGTGACGGGCGCGGTCGTTCGGGGTGCGCGCTGGCTCCGCGGTAGCGCGACATCGATTGTCGGCGGGATGTCGTCGATCAGGTGGTGACGCGCCAGCGCTGTCGTGAGGCACAACGTCGCATCGGCGGCCCGGACAGCGATCTCGACGAGGTCGGGGTCGACCGGAAGGTCCGGTTGGATGAAGATCCCGCGGGCGAGCTGCTCGACGAGTCCGCGATCGCGCCAGCCGTAGAGAACGCGATCGGAGATCCCACGAGCGCGAGCCTCGGCATGGGTGAAGATTGCTGGCATGGCGCCGACCGCATTCGCGGGCATGACGCAAAGTGTAGCCAGATATCCATGACCTGGCTACACCTTTCATCATCCTGGGAGGGTCCGGTCGCCGTGCGCTGACGGTGGCGCGAGGGTGTCGGCCTCAAACGGGGCCCACGTCAGGGCGGTGCTGATTGGAGGTGTCGCTTGTCAGCAATTTGTCAGCAGTTTGTCCGCGAACGGGACGAATCTGGCGGGTATCGGACAACACCAGATGACACGAAACGTCACCGAAAACGTGTCCTGAACAGGACTAACGTGTACCAGCCGTCACGAGACGAGAGCCATCGACTCGGAGTTCAAGTCCCCCCTCCGACACGCAACTTTGCGCTACGCGGTAGCGCTACCTCCAACACTGCGGTGCGAGTATTCGCGTCGTACGTGGCTGCCACGCCGAGCGCCTCGTAGAGCTGAGCGCGGTCGATTGGCTCCGCCGTCGAGAGCACGGCGGCGAGGCTGCCCAGCTCGTCGAGGGTGGCGAGCACATCGTCGACGGTGAGCCGCCGGGGAGCGGCGGCCGTGGCTGCTTGTAGGTCGCTGGCCGCAGCTCGTTCCTGCTCGACGGCTTCGGTGATCCACTGGGTGACGGTGGCGGGATCGCTAGAGCAGGTCTTTGCCTGGCGTCGCGTTGCCGGGTCGGTCAGACACTTACGCGGTAATGGAGGTGAACGACGCCGTTTCGGAACCGGCGCTCATCGAGAAGTTCGAGTTGCGCGCGGACGTTCTCTGGGCAGGGCGCGCTTGCCGCCTCCCACCACGATCGGGCACAAGAACAGATGGCACTCGTCGACCAGCCCCGCGCCGATTGCGTGGCCAGCGAGCTCGGCACCCCCAATTGTGATGTCGGCCCCCGAGGACTGCTTGAGCCGCCGGACGGCGTCTCGATCGAACTCGCGCTCGATCCGCGTCCTCGCGCTGGATACCGTCTGAAGCGCCCGGGAGTACACGATCTTCTCAGCTGCCCGCCAGATCTCGGCATAGTCCCAGAACACTGCCGGCTCATTGGCCTCGGTGCTCACGGTCTCCCAGAACACCATCGTCTCGTACATCCGGCGCCCGTATAGGTAGGTGCCGATCAGCCGCTCGAGATCGTTGACGAACGCATGCACCTCGTCATCCGGCGCCGCCCAGTCGAACCTGCCCTCCTCGTCCTCGACGTACCCGTCAAGCGAGGCGATCGCCGCATAGATCAGCTTGGCCATCTCCACTCCAATCGGTCGTTACGGTGCCGCCACGGCGGCCATTGTTGTAGGTGATGGCACCTTGGATGACCGCTACGCCGTTGGGCAGAGCGGTCCGATGACGCGTGCCGTTCCGATAGAGCATCCGCTCCATGTCGGGTATCGCCTGCCGGTTCGCCAGATGGAATCGTCACGGAATCGGAGCTCAGCAGCCTGCCTGGGACGCTGAGCGCGCCGTAGCTTCGGACCGGTGCCGGCCGATGAGCTGATCGATCGCATCGCGGGGGTTAGGAGCTTGTCCAGCCAGCGGCTGAGCCCGCTCCACTCGTCCCGCTTTCATCGTCGTCGGCCATGGCGGCGCCTCGTAGGGGCGTCGGGACGACAGGGCGACCCGCCGCCGGCCACCCTCCACGCACGATTTGTCGGTCTGCCTTCGGCCGTGCATGCGCCGCTCGCTCGCGGCGAGGACCACCACGGCACCAGCGCCCAAATGGCGGGTCGCGGCTCTGCTATCATGACGTCATGACGCGCAAGGCAACCACCGTCCGCATCCCGGAGGAGCTCGCCGACACAGCCGAGGTTGTCGCACGAGCGCGTGGTGTCAGCGTGAACACGCTCATCCTCGACGCGCTGCAGCACGAGGTCGATCGGGTGAAGAAGGACAAGGACTTGATGGCGGTGCTTCGCTCGCACGTCGAGCGGGACAAGGAGATCCTCGACCGGCTCGCCGAGTGAGATACCTGACCCTCGCCGAGGCGCTGACGATCGCCGAGGCCGTCACCGGTCTCGACTTCGTCATGCTGGCGAAGGCCTCGCGACTGGAGCTGCTCGACTCCGCGCTCCACGCCCCGGAGGCCGGGTTCGGCGACGAGGACTTCTACCCGGACGTCGAGCAGAAGGCCGCCGTCCTCACGAGCAGCGTCGATTTCACCGATGTGCTGGGTAGCCGGCTCCCGATCTTCATCGGGGGCGTGCTGAGTCTGAGCTTCTTGCTCCTGCTCCTGGTGTTCCGGTCGATCCTCGTGCCGCTCAAGGCCGTGCTGATGAACCTGCTCTCGATCGGTGCCGCGTACGGAGTCGTCGTCGCAATCTTCCAGTGGGGTTGGGGCGCCGAGTTCTTCGGTGTCAGCAAGGCCCCGATCGAGGCGTGGGTCCCGATGATGCTGTTTGCCATCGTGTTCGGGCTCTCCATGGACTACGAGGTGTTCCTGTTGAGCGCGGTGCGCGAGCACTACGACCGCACCCACGACAGCGCCGACGCCGTCGCCGAAGGACTCGCGAGCACGGCGCGCGTCATCACCGCGGCTGCGCTGATCATGGTGTGCGTGTTCGGCAGCTTCGTGGTGTCCGACCTCCGTGCCTTGAAGCTCGTCGGGCTCGGGCTCGCCGTCGCAGTCGCCGTCGACGCATCGGTCGTTCGGGTCGTCCTGGTGCCCGCGACGATGGAGCTGCTCGGTGACGCCAACTGGTGGTTCCCGCGCTGGCTCTCCCGGGTCGTGCCCCAGGTCCACGTCGAAGCGGCGGCGATCCGCGAGGCCGAGTCCCCGCGTGAGGTCGAGCTCGTCGGAGCTGACCGGTGAACGTCGACCATGTCGGGTGAACGTACGCAGGAGTTTCATCCTCGGGGTTCCTGCGTCTCAGCCTGCTCGTGATCGTGCTCAACAACTCAGTGCTCAACGTCGCACTGCCTTCGATGGTCGACGCGCCGGTCCGCGTCCCTTGCGGCCGCACCATCCATCGCCCAACTGGGCGGCGTCCGGCCGGTGGGCCTGACGCCGCCGGTGGGTTACTGTCCGGTGCCCAGGGGCGGGCGAGGTGAGGGGAGGATCGTGAGCGAGGCCGACAACTACCGCACGCTCAGCCAGATGGACCTGCGACGCGTGTTCACGTCGCTTGGGCTGCCCCGGAGCGCGTTCCGCGACCCGCACACGACACCGGAGCGGCCTTGCTTCGACGCGGTGCTCAACGCCGACGCCCTCATGCCCGGGCGTATGTGGCTCTTCAAGGGCTCGGACTACTTCCTCTACAACCTCGTCAGCGGGGAGATCGAGGACGGCCCGAAGCGGATCGCCGATTGGGGTGGCGGCACGCTCCCAGAGCTCTTCAAGACCGGGATCCACGCCGCGTTGTGGGCCGGCCCGGTGGCTCCCCACCGGTGGGTGTTCTTCAAGGACGAGTGGTGGGTGACCATGGACTCGAGCCAGGGCTTCGTCCCCGTCGAGGGTCCTGCCGGTGTGCTCGGCCATTGGGCCTCCGGTGCCTGGACCGACGCGGCCGGGTCCTTTACGACACCGGGGATCCCGGCGGCGTTGCACGGCCTCGGATCGGAGTTCGACGGCAAGGCGCACTTCTTCAAGGACGGGCACTACATCAGGCACAACCTCCGCAACGGCTCCGCGGACTGCCCGCTGATGCCCGTCGCCGACGCCTGGCGGCTCCCGGAACCGTTCCTCACCACGATCGATCTCGCGTTCTACGGGACGGGTCCGGCGGCGGAGAACATCTACTTCATCTCCGGCGAGCAGTTCGTCCTCTACGACTTCCGCACGGAGGAGGTCCTCGCCGCAGGATTGATCGAGGAGCGCTTTCCCGCCTTCGCGCAGTTCCTCGGCCGGCCGCAGCTCTTCCTCGTGGAGGACTACTCGCTCACCACGTTCGTCGGGCCGCCGCACCTCGGCCGGCTCATCGACACCCGGTCGATCGGGGCCGGGTCGTCGATCACCCGCATCCTCGTGACGGAGACGACGGACACCTCCATCGACACGATCAAGCAGAGCTTGCTCGACAGCCAGGACTCGTCGGTCGTGACCAGTTTCTACGACCACCTGGACAAGTCCACGTCCGAGAGCGGTGGCAGCGAGCAGTACAAGTACCAGCTCAACGCCAGCGCGCACGGGGACGCCAGCGCCACCGGGATCTGGGGCGGCGAGGTGAACGCGCAGCTCCACGTCGCGGGCGACACCGACACCCGCAGGCACGCGCTGAGCGAGGCGACGTTCGACTCGATCCGCAAGCAGGTCGACGAGTCCAAGCGGAACACCGTGCAGAAGACGTACAACTCGGAGACGGAGATCTCGACGTCGGTCCACATTCTCCGGAAGGAGATCTTCCAGGAGAGCAACACGTCCGACCACGTGCGCGTGTACCAGTTCTTCGAGCAGCTCGAGCCGTACATCACGCTGCTCGCGCTCCAGGCGGTCCGTCTGGCGTTCTCGTCGGACGCCACCCAGCCCCCGCGGATCGTCGATCTCAGCCAGGCGCCCGGCCTCCTGAGCGACGCGCTCATCGATCAGGCCCTCGCGCAGCAGGTGGTCGAGTTCCTGCGCAGCGAGCTCTCCAACATCGCCGACTACCTGGGGGCGCCTGGTTCGATCCTCGTCGCGGGCGGCTCGCAGCTGGCGGTGAAGCCCCGCCTCAGCTCGACCTACGACGTCGTGAAGCCCGACGGCACGACGCAGACGGTGGCGGTCAGGGGCTACGCCAAGGCCGACCGCACGTGGGTCGAGCCGACGTTCACGATCACCTGCGTGCAGGTCTGACCGCTCGTCCGGTCGGACCCAGCGCCCGGCGCACCCTCACATCCGCGTTAGGCCTGCAGCAGGTAGTTGGCGACCGACTCGGGTCGCGCGAGCGCGAGCAAGTGACCGCCGGGCACGACGTCGACATCCAACCCGAGCCGTTCGCGCGCGATGCGACGCTGGAACTCGGCAGGGAAGAAACGGTCGTCGGACCCGACGAGTACTCGGATCGAAACCGATGGCCAGGTCGTGAACTCGCAAGGAGACGCAAAGACGGCGTCGGCCTCGGGCCGTTGGTGAGCCGTACCCTCAGCGACGACCTCCGGCGGAACGTCGTGCAGAAAGTACGTCTCCGGCTCGCAGTGTACTCACCTGGCCTACCGCCGCCGGGATCCGGGAACGTTTGCTGCGGGTGCGGCGCGCCGGGTCGAAGCGCGCGCCCACCGATGACTCTGTGGTCGTCGTAGCGTCGAACTTGTATGAGCGGATTCGATGCCGGTCGTCTCAAAGGCTTTCGTGACGTGATGGCGGGCCACGTGGGACAGGACAGGGTTGGCGGGGTGGCGTGGCTTGCCGCCCGTGGTGGTGACGTTGAGGTCGGCTCGGCCGGGTACCTCACCCGAGGAGAACCCGATCCGGTTCGTCGAGACAGCATCTTTCGGATTGCCTCGATGACCAAACCGATCGTCGCGGTTGGGGCGTTGCTCCTCGTGGAGGAATGCGCGTTGCGTCTGGCGGATCCCGTCGACGCGCTGCTTCCCGAGCTCGCCGATCGGCGGGTGCTGGTCGACGGGCGTGGATCCCTCGGCGGTGACACGGTTCCGGCGCATCGTCCGATCACGGTGCACGACCTCCTCACGTTCCGGCTCGGGCTCGGGATGGATTTCGAGGCGCCCTGGCCGCAGCCGCTGCTCGACGCGATGGGCGACCTCGCCTTGGGCAGCGGTCCGCCGGAACCACAGGTGCCGCCCCCGCCAGACGAATGGATGCGCCGGCTGTCGACCCTCCCGCTGCTGTACCAGCCAGAGGAGCGCTGGCTCTACAACACCGGCTCGGACGTGCTCGGTGTGCTCATCGCGCGTGCCGCCGGTCAACCACTGGGGGAGTTCCTGCGGACGCGGGTCTTTGAACCGGTCGGGATGGTGGACACCGGCTTCTCGACCGATCATCTCGAGCGTCTCGGCTCCTGTTACACGATCGACCCCGCGACCGGGGAGCGGAGTGTCTTCGACGCGCCCGGCGGCCAGTGGGCGACGCCGCCCGCGTTTCCTTTGGGCGCGGGTGGTCTCGTGTCCACGCTCGACGATGTGCACGCCTTCGGCCGGTTGCTGTTGTCGGGCGGGCGCTTGCGCGATGGCTCGCGGCTGTTGTCTCGGGCGTCGGTCGACGCGATGACCACCGATCAGATCGGGGCGGAGCGCGGGGCAACCGGACCTTCGCCCGACGGCTCGCAAGGGTGGGGCTTCGGCCTTGGTGTCCAGGTTCGGCGCACGGGATTGGGTCCGACGATCGGGAGCTACGGGTGGGCCGGCGGTCTCGGCTCGTCGTGGGGGAATGATCCCGACCAGGACCTTGTCGGCGTCGTGTTGACGACCGACGCGTTCGTCAGCGCTTTCCCGCCGCCAGCGGTCATTCAGGACTTCTGGACCGGGGTGTACGCCGCGCTCGACGAGTGAACGAGAAAGGAGCGGACAGATGGCAGCGACCGAACCGGTGACCGAGCTCGATCCGCGCTTCAGCAATCCCGATGCATCCGCGACGTCGTGGGTGGACGTGCGCCAGATTCTCGACGAGGCCGAGCTCTTCTGGATCTCGACAGTCAGACCGGATGGTCGTCCCCACGTCACCCCGCTTCCCGCGGTGTGGAGCGACGGCGCGCTCTACTTCTGTACCGGTGCCGCCGAGCAGAAGGGTGTCAACCTGACGAGGAATGCGAGCTGCGTGCTCACCACCGGGAACAACACCTGGAAATCAGGACTCGACGTGGTGATCGAGGGAAGGGCGCGGCGGATCACCGACGACGTCCTCCTGCACCGGCTCGCCCGCGAATGGGAGTCGAAATACCACGGTGATTGGCACTTCGACGTGGCGAATGGCGCATTCCAGGGCGAGGGCGGCGAGGCGCTGGTCTTCGAGGTGATTCCCGCCAAGGTCCTCGCGTTCGCCAAAGGCGATTTCGCGCAGACCCGTTATCGGTTCCGGTCGCGTTAGACGCAGCAGCCGCGACCTTGTCGACTCCGGCGGCAGGGTGGGACGCGCAGCCGAGCGCCGCCACGAACAGGCCGGAGCATCGGCCGCGGCTACCTCTTCTTCGGCGGCAATGATGAGGCGTACGCCGAGCCCAACTTCACCCACTTCTCGAGCCGACGCTTGGTGCGCAGGTCGTCGGACTCGACGCGGAGCCAGCCCTGCATCGGGCGACCACGCATCACTGCCGCCTCGGCCGGCGTGGTCTCGACGAGGCGATCGGCCTGGCCGGGGTCGACCCGAACGAGCGCGCCGCCCTGACCGCTCGCGGCGACGGCCATGTTGCCGCCGATGAGGAACGCGAGGCCGCCGAACATCCTCTTCTCGGTCACTCCGCGCTGCTGCGAAAGCAGCTCACGGATCCGGTCGGCCAGGTCCTCGTCGTAGGCCATACGCCCGATCGTAGGGTCCCCGGAATGCCGGAGGAGCGGGAGAGGCGCCTCGTCCTCCGCCGTCTTGCGCCAAGGGCTTGGTCAGGGCGACCAGTGACCACGATCCGCTGACCGGGCGGGATGGACCGGGCTACGTTCAGGCCATGACGATCGTCGACGACCTGCTCGCGAATCCCGGCTTGTACATCGGTGTCGACCAACTCGCCGGCAGCGACCATGCCGGTGTTGCTCGCATCGTCGTCACCTCGTTGCCTGGCCGGTCCGGGGTGACCCTCGACTACGACGTCGTGAATGTCGCCACGCCACAGAGCGGCCGAAGTCATGTCGAGCACACGATGATCGCGCGCACCCTTGGGGGCGGTGCTGTCATGGTGATCGGCCATCCCCACGCCGAGTCGGTGGCCGTGCTTCGGGAGACGGAGCCCGGCGTGTTCGAACCCGGCAGTGAGCCGGCGGCGTTTCCGATGAAGGTCGTTGTGTCGGTGCCGGAGCCGGGACGGATTCGCCATTCATGGTGGTATGGACGACCTGGAGACATCGCCGTTGAGCGCGACGTCTCAGACGTAACGCTGCAGCCCTGACCGAGGGCTGCGTCCGGGCCGCGTATCGCGGCTACCGATCGCTGCTCAGAAGTCGGTCGTAGCTCGGAACGCTCAATCCATGAACGGGACTACTTGAGGCCCGACTGCCCGAAGATCAAGCATCGGGAGCTCCAGTCGTGCGGGCACGGGCGGCGAACCCCGCCAGCTCCGTGAGCGATGTCGCGATCAGGTCACGAACCGAGCGAGCGCCGATCAGATCATCGTCGTCGACGAGCGTCGTGGCGATCGGGATGTGGGAGCACGCCTCTTCGACAATATGCGCATGGGCGTAACCGAGCACCTTGCGAAGCGACTCGTGCGCGTCGGCACCGCTTCGCACCGAAGCGTTGATCCACGCGACCGGCTTCTCGTACATGGATCCGGCCTGGTCGTCACCGATGGTCCAATCAAGGAGGTTCTTGAACGAGCCCGGAAGTCCTCCCGCGTACTCGGGCGTCGAGAACAGCACCGCATCCGCCCGTCGGATCTGCAGGCGCAGGTCGGCCACCGCCGGGTGGAGTGGGATCACGTCGTCGTCGGGATTGAACTGAGGGAGACCGCCGGCGTTGTCGTACAGCACGGTCGCGACACACCCCGGTGTCATCGCCTGGGCGGTGCGCAGCACGGCGGTGTTCGTCGATCTGCGCCGGAGGCTTCCCGAAACGAGCAGAACTCGCGCCCCAGCAATCCCTGCGATCGCGGTCGGCGCTGAATCGGCGAGGTCGTTCGCCGGTGTCCTGTGCACAGCGGGCAGCTGGGCGCGCCAGGCCTCGAAGAGCGCGATCGATTGCTCGACGGCGGCGTCGGCGCCGGCACGGTCGCCGGTTGCCAGGAGATCGAGGAGCAGGCCCCGTGCGATTGCGAGCTCGAGACGTGCCTGCGCCCGTGCGACCGCGGCCGGGACGCCCTGCTCGCGGCGCATCGCCGTGATCGGTTCGAGCCATGACTCGACGCTGTCGTCGAGGAAGTCAGCCGTGTGGGGGCGGGCTTGCAGCGCCTGGCCGTAGATCTCGAAGAAGAGCCGCTCGTTCGCCCACAGCGAAGGATCGGAGAGATGGCGCCACATGAGTCGTGACACCTCCGATGGGGACAGCGACGGGTCGATGTCGAACGCCGCCAGCGTCCGACGTTGCTGAGCCTCGACGGCGCGGATCACCGCGATGAGCAGGCCCTCCTTCGACCCGAAGTGGTAGATGAGCATGCGGTGACTCGTGCCGATCGCGGTTGCGAGTCGCCGCAGGCTGAAATCCGCCACGCCGTGCTCGGCCACGTAGTCGATCGAGCCACGCAGCAGCCGCTCTTTCGATGTGCTCATCGGGCGAGCCACTTGACCTCACCTGTCCGGCATTGTACCGTCCGGTACATGTACCGAATGGTACAAGGTCGGGAGGAGGAGGAGCAATGGGAATTCGCCGCGTCAGCATCACCGTCTCGACGCCAGCCGGCGCCGACGCGGTCTATGGGTTGTTGGCCGATGGCTCGAGCTGGCCGCGCTGGTCGCCGATCGAGTCGTTCGAACTCGAGCAGCCCGGCAACCCACCGCCCGAAGGGGTGGGGGCGATCCGCGTGTTCCGCCGGGGGCGCACGACCGGTCGCGACCAGATCCTCGAGTTGATCCCAAGCCGGCGCCTCGCATACGCGTCGCTGTCGGGCCTACCCGTGCGCGACTACCTGGGCGAGGTGGATCTCGAGCCCACGCCGGGAGGAGGGACCACCATCCACTGGCACTCGTCCTTCTCTCCCCGCACCCCGGGTACAGGGTGGATCCTCGAACACGGCATCCGGCGATTCCTCCAGCGCACCGCGTGTGGTCTCGCCGCATACGCCGAAGCAACCAGCGACGTGTCGTGATGTCATCCTGGGACCGAGCTGAGCGGCGGGCTACCCGACGGCGGGGAGAGGATCGCCTCAACGAGATTCAGACGCCAGTACGGGCGGTGTATGAGCCCCGCCGAGGGTCGGCTCCGCACCCGAGCTCGCTATGCCGGTGCGGAACGCGCCACTCGGCCTCCTATCGGCTCTTGCCGACTCGAGCCGCCTGTCCAGCATCGACAGGTATCTGCCGTAGCGATGATCCCCTGCGCCGCCGCACGTCCGGCCTCATCGGAACCACAGTCATCCGATTCGGACGATGAGACCGGCCCAGAGACGTGGCAGAGTCAACAACACACACGGTGCGGGTCCCGTCGGCCGTATCACTCCACTCGATTCAGAAGGTATGCGTGCGACCGGGACCTGACGATCAGAGTGCTCTTGAGGTTGAGCGATGACCGAGGTCACGGCTGGAAACGGGCCCGGCACCCAGGGCACCCCCAAGAAGGGGCTCTGGGCTCGTTACCGCGGCGCAAAACTCTGGGTGCAGATCACCATCCCCCTCGCCATCGTCGCGGTCGCCGTGGGTGTCGGCGCGCTCATCGTCAACGCGACCAGCGACGACTCGTCCTCGTCGGACAAGCGCGCCCACGCCGTCTTGCTGGCCGTCGCAAAGAAGCTGAGTGACGAGCAGGCTGCGGTCGCCACGTCCACCACGTCGCCCGGGAGCTCGACGACCACGGCGGCATCAACGACAACGGCAGCGACGACGACCGTCGCCGAGACGACCACGACGACCGTTGCCGAGACGACGACCGTTGTCCAGAACAGCACGAGCGCCGCTCCGCCGCCGGTCACGACGACGTCGCCACCGGCGACCACTGAGGCGCCGACCACCGAGACACCCACCACCACTGAGGCGCCGACCACCGAGGCACCCACCACGACCGAGACGTCCACGACCAGCCCGCCGACCCCGCCGACCACGGAGTACCCCCTGCCGCCGGGCCAGGTCGCCGCCAGCCCAGACGAGTTCCAAACGGCATGGAACGCGGCCGTGTCAGGGACGGACGTCCCTCCGATCGCAGAGTGGTCCCAGACCAGCGTCGCCGGTGATGCGGCGAGCATCGCCAACCTCGGCGGCAACATCCGTGTCGTCCTGCTCTCGAGCTCCACCGACGGGCCGGTGGCCGAGGTGGTCCTCGCCTGGTTGCCACTGACGGGCTCCGACGATCAGGCGACCCAGAATCAGGCCTACCGCGATGCCTTCAACGTGGTGATGAAGACCGTGAACGACCCCGTGACCTCGCCCCAACAGGCGACCGTCGCGAGTGACCTCGGTCTGGACCCAGACCACCCGCCGTTCGTCGAAGGAACGACCAACGAATCGACGCTACCTCCCCAGAACTACCGTCTCGAGGCCCTGCAGCCCGCTGGAGCAAGCGACATCGACACGCTCATCGGCGTCACCAGCTCACTCCGCCCCTAGTGACCATCGTGGCAGCGGCGGTCGCGGCCTCGCTCGGTGTTGTCATGTGCGAACGCGACCGGACCGTGCGTTCGTCGCTCGACACTGGACTCGTCCGGTGGCACTTGAGCCGCGGAGGTGGGCGTGGTCGTAGGTGTCCGGCACGTTGCATAGCGGCGTTGATCTCATCTGAGCGAGGTCTCGACAGATGATGGATGCGTCCGACGTATGGGAGTTGCGATGGATCGCCAGACATCTGCCGGCTTTGGACAAGGCCTGGCTGACTTCTGCAGCATTTGATCCGGCGCCCGGGGCTGTTGATGAACACGATGCGTATCTACTCACAGGATCGGACCGGATCAACCTCAAGCTTCGCCGCCGCGACAACACGCTGAAGCTCAAGCGGTTGTACGAACGAACCGATGATGGTTTCGAGCGATGGCGCATTGAATTCGATGCGCCGCTGCCCGCTGGAACTGAACTCTTTCGCGAAGTGCTCGATCTGATTGGCAGGGCGGCGCCCGCAGACCGCCTCGGTGCTGCTGCGAGTGCTGATGACGCGGTAGGGATCTTGGAGACGATTTGTGATCCCGGCCAGATCGTCACGGTGTACAAGTCACGCCACCTGTTCCAGCGAGGAATCTGCAGCCTGGATAGAGTTCGGTTCCGGACCGAGGATGGCAATTACAGCTCCCTTGGGGTCGAGAGCAGCGATCTAAGCGAGCTTCGCACCCTGGTACAGGACCTGCCGCTGGCCAGGCTGGGCAGTCCGCGCAACTACATAGAGTTCCTGGAACGGCCCTGAACGGGGTGCTATTGGGGTCGGCAGCCGTCGCGGACGAGCCAGGAGGTCGGCGGCGACTGTGAGGGACGCTCCTCGTGAGGCCGCCGCGCCCGCGTGTTGGCTCCTAGAGGGCTTCAACTGGGATTGGCGCGGCGTGGGAACACGGCCAGTGCCGCGAGCGCCGTCGTCTGACCGATCGTCGTCCCAACGAGCGACCCGACGACGACATCGCCGGGGTAGTGCACACCGGTGTGCACGCGTGAGTAGGCGACGGCAGCGGCGAGCCCGCGGAGCGCGACCGCGAGCCCGGGCAGCGAGGCGCCCACGGCGGCGGCGAACGCGAACCCGGACGCCGAGTGGCCCGACGGGAACGAGGTGGTCTCGGGCATCGGTACCCGTCGTGGTTCCGGCACACCCGCCGTGTCTCGGTCCGGACGGGCACGTCTGGTCGCGAACTTCATCGGGAGGTTCACGAAGGCGGAAGTTACGCCCACCGCAACCATGCCGGTGACGGCTACGCGACGGCCGGTCGGGCCGCCGAGCCCGAACAGCGTGCCGGCGATACCGAGCCACAGCTTCGAGTGGCTGGCGAGGTTCGAGAGCCGTCGGAGCGGCTCGTCGAGCGTCGGGGTCGGCGTGCTCGCGATGGCCCGATAGACCGCGCGGTCGACCGCCCCGAGCTCGTGGAGCGCGACGGCGGCGCCGTAGCGGCGGAGGTTCGGTCTCGCTTGAAGGCGATCGGCGAGGCGATCCGCGGGCGGTGCCAGCGAGGTAGGTTCGGGCACACCGCACATGTGCAGATGCTAGGACGCCAGCCTGGCCGACCGCGCCTTGGGCTGACCGCGCCGCTTACGTATCGAACCGGGTGGCGTGCCCGAGGACGACCCCCCAGAGTTGGCGCGCCGCTTGCCTCCAGCCGAGAGCCCGGGCGGCCGGCGAGTATCCGATGGCGTGCTTGGGCAGGCGGACGCGAACGGGGGAAGGGCGGATCGAGAAGCGCAGGGGCGGTTCCATGGACATGGTTTCGCCGTCGAGCCCGACGTCGATCGGGGAGTCCGAGGTGACCTCGAAAGTTGGCGTCGCCCACAACGTGAACCCCGCGAAGCGCTCCGGGTGGCCGGACGCGAGCGCGGCCAGGAACGCCCCCGGGCCCTCACGTGCCTTGCCGAGCACCAGAGCGACGACGCCGAGCTGGTGCGTGTCCAGGCGGGGGCGGCTCGCTCCCTTGCCGTAGGGGTTGTTGGAGATCTGAATCACGTGCGCGGCCCGATGCTCCACACCGTCGGGCCCGGCGAAACGGAGGTCGAAGGGCTCGGTGTCGGGTCCGAGGACCTGGGGCAGGGTGGCGAGCGTCGTGTCTACCTTGGCGTCGCGGTACGCGGGGGAGCGAACGATCGCCGCGTACAGCCCGAGCGATACGTTGTTGACGAACACGTGCCCGTTCACGTCGGCCAGGTCCATCGTGCGTTCCACGGCCTCCCCGTAGCCGTCGAGCGCGCCGACGACGTCGTCGCGGTCCAAGCCGAGGTCCAAGGCCAGGTGGTTGCGCGTGCCTGCCGGCACGACGACCATCGGCAGGCCGAGCTCGGCCGCCACGGTGCCGACCATCGCCTGCGAGCCGTCGCCGCCGGCCATGCCGAGCACGTCCACGCCGCTCGCGGCCACGTCCCGCACGGTCTGGAGCCAGTCCATCCCCGCCTCCAGCACGACCGGTCGGATCCCGCGCCGCTTGCATTCGTCGACGAGGTGGAACCGCTCGGCCTTCCCGCCACCCGACTTGAGGTTCATGAACAGCACGCCGCGGGTGGCGGCCGGCACCGGCGTTCCGGGGGTCTCGCTCTGTGTGAGTGCGCCAACCGTGACGCCGAGGGCGTAGTGCCCGAGTGCGACGGCGACGCCGAGACCGACGATCCGCACGACCAACGAGACCAACGGATACCGCTCGCTGCCAGCCGCGGCGGCGAAGAACGCGACGACGACAGCCACCGCCGCCACGACGGCGATCACCCGTCTGGCCCCCGTCCTGGTGAGCGCGAACCAGGCGGCCGCCAGGAGGACGAAGAGCAAGAGCAGCTCGACACCCACCCGCAACGGGTCCCGAGCCACACGCACCACCGTGGCGACGACAACAGCCACCACCAGCACGATCGCCGCCATCGCCGCCAACCGTCGCAGGCCTCCAGGCCTCTGTGTGGACGTGCTCACGAACGGGACCTTATTGGACGCTTCGGACCTCAGTGGGGACTCGAGGGATCGCCGGCGTGGCGAATCGCCTGTCGCGAACGATCCGCCTCGCGACGCGCGATCAGCTTCCCGAGCTCCCAGAGGAAGAACAGCGCGACGGCGGGCAACAGCGCCAACGCCCATTGTTTGAGCGACAGCTGCACCGTCCCGAACAGGCGGCGCAGGACATCCATCTGGGTGATGAGCACGGCGAGCACGAGCTCCACGAGAGCGGTCCAGTTCAGGCTCGGGTTGTCGAACGTCCCGGTGGTGAGTGCCGTCGCCGTCACGCTTCGGGCCTGGAAGGCGGATGCGATGAGGAGCAACGAGAACGCCGTCACTCCCATCGAAGTGCCGACCTCGACGCTGCCGTAGTGGGCCTTCCCGTAGCTGATCAGCACGAGCGTGCACACCGCCATGAACAGGCCCACCAGACCGGCGGTGGTCAGGAGGCCCTTCGTCATGATCGACGCGTCGCGAGCCCGTCGGTTTGCGGCTCATGAGGCCCGGCGCCTCCTTGTCCATGCCGAGCGCGACGCCGAGCGGTGCGTTGACCAGGAAGTTGATGTAGAGGATCTGCGACGGCGAGAACGGCTGCCCGGCCGCGATGTTGAGGATGCTGGCTCCGAGGAAGGTGATGATGTACGCCACGAGCTCGATCATCACGAAGCGGATGAACTTGTTGAGGTTGTCGTACACCGCTCGACCCTGCTCGACCGCGCGCATGATCGTGGCGAAGTTGTCGTCCGAGAGGATCATGCGGCCGGCGTTCTTCGCCACCTGCGTGCCGGTCCCCATGGCGATGCCGATGTCGGCCGCCTTGATCGCCGGTGCGTCGTTCACGCCGTCGCCGGTCATGGCGACGACGTCGCCCTTCTTCCTGAGCGTCTCGACGAGCAGCACCTTGTGTTCGGGAGCGACGCGTCCGACCACGCCGATGTCGTCGATGCGCGCCAGCCTCTCCTCTTCGCTCAGCGCGGCGAACTCCGTCCCGAGCATCGCAGCACCGGGGATGCCGAGCTGCTTCGCGATGGCCGCCCCGGTGGTGACGTCGTCGCCGGTGACCATGCGCACCCGGATGCTGGGCGCGTTGGGCATCGCTGGACGGCCGCCTTGGACTCCTCGCGGGGAGGGTCGACCATGGCGACGAGGGACGCCATCTCGAGCTCGGTGACGTAGCCGAGCAGGTCGCCTTCGGCGTCGAACGTGGCGGGGTCGAGATCGCGGACGGCCGCCGCCATCACCCGATGCCCCTCACCCTCCATGCGGGTGACGGCATCGTCCGCCTTCTTCTTCAGGGTCGTCGTCCCACGGCACGGTGGCGCCGGCGCCGAGGGCGGTCGCGGTGCGGCCCATGCACGGCGGGAGCCGCCCCCTTCACGAAGCAGCGCACCACGCTTCTTGCCGGCCGAGTCGGTGGCCGAGTTGAAGGTCGCCATCAGCTTGTAGGTGGGGTCGAACGGCAGCGTGGCCAGTCGCGGGAACCTCTCCCGAGCTGGCGTCGATGTCCAGCCCCGCCTTGTGGCCCAGGACGAGCAGGGCGCCCTCGGTCGGGTCGCCGACGACCTTGCCGTCCACGAGCTTGGCGTCGCTGGCGATGATGTACGGGAGGACGGCATCGTCGATGGAGGCGGAGGTCCCGGCTGCGTGGTGGACCTTGCCCTCGAGGCCGTAGCCGATCCCGGAGATCGTGTAGCGGTCCACGGGGTCGACCACCTCGACGGCCGTCATCTGGTTCATCGTCAGCGTGCCGGTCTTGTCGGAGTTGATCGCCGACGTCGATCCGAGCGTCTCCACCGACACGAGGTCCTTGACGATGGCGTTCTCGCTGGCCAGCTCCTTGGCGCCCGCGCGAGAGGATCACCTGGAGCACGGTCGGCAGCGCCGTCGGGATCGCCGCGATGGCCAAGCGCGATCGCGGTGATGAACAGGGTGTCGGCCGTCTGGCCTCTCGACAGGCCGAGGCGAACATGACGATCATCGTCCCCAGCGCGGCCGCGCCGATCCACAGCGTCATCGTGTTCAGCTGCTTCGTCAGCGGCGTCTGTTCCTTGGCGGTCGTCGCCAGCATGCCGGCGATCTTGCCGACCTCGGCGTCGGCACCCCTCGCCGTCACGATCATCATGCCGCTGCCGTGCGTGACCGGCGTGTTCATGAACGCCATGTTCGTCTGGTCGCCGGGCCCGACCTCGGCGTCGGCGAGCGCGTCCGTCGTCCTTCGACGCCGGCGTGCTCTCGCCCGTGAGGGCGGACTCGTCGATGTCGAGCGAGTTGGCCTGGATGATCCTGCCGTCGGCGGCCACGTTGTCACCAGCGCTGAGCAGCACGACGTCGCCGATGACGACCTCCTCGGCGGGGATCGCCGCCTCGACGCCGTCGCGGCGCACGCGCGCGGTCTGCTTCGTCAACGACTTGAGGGCGTTCATCGCGCTCTCGGCCTTGCCCTCCTGGCGGAGGCCGACGACGGCGTTGAACACGGTCAGCAGGAGCAGCACGGCGCCCGTGCTCCACTCGCCGATGGCCAGCGAGAGCGACGCCGGCGATGAGCAAGATGATCTGCATGTAGGCGCGGTACTGGTCGAGGAAGCGCCGCCACCCCGGCAATCGGTCTTCTCAGCGGGAAGCGCGTTGGGCCCGTCCGTCTGCAGCAGCTCCGCGGCCTTCGCCGCCGTGAGGCCGCCGGCCGGGTCGACGCCGAGCCGCTCGGCGACGTCGTCGGGGGAGAGCGCGTACCATCTCTCGGCCACCCCCCCTGTGCTCGCCGCGACCTGACCTGTCGTTGCCATCGTCTCTCCCCCCGCAGCCGATGCTCCCCCGGTGGTCGTCATATCAACGCCTCAGTACTTCTCGGGGATGTGGTGCAGCGGCAGATCGGGCTCGATGTAGCCGCCCGCCTTTTGGCGCTTGGGCAGCTTGACGTCCCGGGGTGCGAGCGGCTCGTACGGGATCGTGGCCGAGCAGGTGGGAGATGATGTTGAGCCGGCCCCGCTTCTTGTCGTCGGTGTGCGCGACGAACCACGGCGCCCACGCCGTGTCGGTGGCGGCGAACATGGCGTCGCGGGCCCGCGAGTAGTCGTACCACCGGCTGTAGGACTTCAGGTCCATGCCCGACAGCTTCCAGATCTTGCGAGGGTCGTCGATCCGGCTCTCCAGCCGGCGGGTCTGCTCGTCGGGGCCGACCTCGAGCCAGTACTTGAACAAGATGATCCCCGAGTCGACCATCGCCCGTCTCGACGGCCGGGCACCTGCTCAGGAACCGGGTCGACTGCTCCTTGGTGCAGAAGCCCATCACCGGCTCGACCCCGGCCCGGTTGTACCAGCTGCGGTCGAAGATCACGACCTCGCCGGCGGCCGGGAAGTGGCCCATGTACCGCTGGATGTACATCTGCGACTTCTCCCGCTCGGTCGGCGCCGGCAGCGCGACCACCCGGAACACCCGCGGGCTCACCCGCTCGGTGATCCGCCTGATCGTGCCGCCCTTGCCGGCCGTGTCCCGGCCCTCGAACACGATGCAGACCTTGGCGCCCGTCGCCTTCACCCACTCCTGCATCGCCACCAGCTCGCCGTGCAGGAGCCGCATCTCCTTCTCGTACGCCTTCCGCTTCATCTTCGGCTTCGCCGTGGTCGCGTCTCCCTGCGCCGCGTCCGACGCCGCACCGTCGAGGGCAGCGCCTCCGCCGGCGCCTCGGACCTGGCTGCCCTGTTCGTCTTCTTGGTCTTCTTGGCCTTCTTGCCCATCCCTCTCATCCCTCTCCAGCGGTCGTTGCGGAGGTCAGTTTCCCGACCGCCCCGGAGTCGTCTTCATCCTGTCGTCGACATCGACGTCGTCAGTACGCCTCAACCCGGCTGCGGCCGACACGCGGGCGGAGGCACCACCTCCGCCTGGGAGAAGTTACCCGCGCTGCGCACCGCCACCCCCCGACCACTCCTTCTTCGAGACGACGTGTCGGACACCACCTCGGAGGACCGTGCGGCTGTCGGACACGGATCGAATGACTGCTGCCCAATCCCGCTGTCTGAGGTTGCCTTGCTGGTCATTGGGGTACAGAGATGGCATGGCCGGAGGGAACAAGGTCCTCCTGATCGGGTTCGATCCGCACACGGTCTCGGGCGTGGATGCTGGCCTCGTGGAGATGGCGATCTCGATGGGGGACGTCCGGCTGAAGGAGCAAGGCTTCGACACCGACTACTGCCTGGTCGCGCCGGACGAGGCCGTCGAGGGGCGGATCGTGGAGTCGCTGAGCAGCAAACCGTACGACTGCGTCGTCGTCGGCGGTGGCATCCGCAATCCGGAACCGTTCCTGGAGCTCTTCGAGCGGATCATCAACCTCATTCGCGTTCACGCACCTTCGAGCCGCGATCGCCTTCAACACGACCGGCGAGAACAGCGTCGAGGCGGTGCTCCGCTGGCTACCGCCCAGTCGCGGGTCGGGTTAGCTGATCGGACAGCAAGAGCCGCTCAGTCGGCGAGTCACTGCCGACGACGGGGATCGATCGTCGTCGCGTGCATCGCCGGGTCGTTTGGGTGCTGCGTGAGCGGCGTCACCTCATCCGTGCGCCACACGCGCAGCGGCATCGAGGCCAGGACTTGCTCGAGTTGGTGGCCGTCGTCGGCGGCGAAAAGTCCGAGCGTGCGCCACTCGCCTGGTTGCAGCGGGGGACGCCAAAGCCGGAGCAGGTGGCCTTGCGCCGCGAGCTTGCGCGAGCGTGCCGCCTCGCGGGTGCGGATGTCTTCGACGGCTTCTTCTGAAGTTCCATCGGGAACGAGGGTGGTCATGGTGACGAGATACTCCATAGCTGGCGCCTCCTGGGTCGGCAGCAGTTTGCGTGCTCGGTTGATCACCCGAACGTGACGGCAAGCGCTTCCACGCCCGCCTCGAGTCTTCTATGGCGTGGAGCGTGCCCGCGTTGCCGAACTGGTGCGAGCGATCATCGCGTTCGACGCGGCGCGTTGTCGACGAGGACCTCTTGCTCCGGGCGGTCGAGGTGTACGAGATCGAACGTCTCGACTTTGCCGAGGCTTACCTGTTGCGAGCGCCGAGCCAGCAGGGGTCGACGGCATCGCGTCGTTCGATCGGTCCATCGACCGGCTCACCACCGTCACACGCATCGAACCCGACCAGTAGGCTCACGAGAACGTGGCCACGCTGCTCGCCGTGTGAGCGAGCACGGACTCGTCGAGGGAGCAGCCGAGGCCCGGACGATCCGACAGCGTGATCCAACCGTCGCCGTCGATCTCGACCGTCTCGGTCAGCAGGAAGTCGCGCCGCGCGGTCGTCCACTCCGGCGGATCGAACGGGAATTCGATGAACGGTGCCCCCACGGTGCCGGCGGTCAGGTGAGCGTTGGCCAGCAGGCCGATGCCGTTGCCCCACGTGTGCGGCGTGAACAGCTTGCCGGCGGCGGCGACCTCGGGCCGCGAGCGCGGCGCAGCCCCGTGATGCCCTGTGTGCAGACGCAGTCGGGCTGGAAGACGTCGAGGCAGCCTCGCCCGAGCAGCTCGTCGAACTCATAGGGCTCTCGCGTCATCTCGCCGCCCGCGATTCGGACGTCGACCCGCCGTCGCAGCTCGGCGTGAGCGTCGTAGTCGCCGCGGTGGAGCGGCTCCTCCATCCAGTAGACGCCTTCGGACGCCAGCTGCTGCGCCACGTAGGTCGCCTGGTCGAGCGTCCCAGGCGGGGCGGCGTGTCCCACGGCATCCGCCATCCCTGGTTGCAGTCGACCATCAGCTCGAGCGCGTCGCCCGCTGCATCCCGGACGGCCCGTACCACGGCGAGGTCGTCGGCGAGCCGGGGTCGGCCGAAGCGCACCTTGAGGGCCGGGAACCCGAGCGCACGGGCTCGTCGCGCCACGTCGACCATCTCGCTCACTGGCCGGTCACGCCCGTCGACGCGTACGCCCGCACGCGGCGATCCCGGCCGCCGACGAGCTCCCAGATCGGCCGCTCCTGGATCTGACCGGCGAGGTCCCACAACGCCACGTCGAGCGGCCACGGCCGTCCGGCGTGGAACTCGACGTTGGCCAGCACGGCGGCGTGACGGTCGAGGTCGAGCGGGTCCTCACCGAGGAAGTACGCTTCGTAGTCGGCGAACCCGTACATCGAGTCGCCGGAGCCGACGCCCACGTGGCCGGCGTCATCGAACACCCGGACCATCGTGGCCGGAAAGTGGCGTGCGGGGCCGGGGATCCCACGACGCCGGGAACGGCGGATCGAGGGACAGCCGGTGGTGGCTGATCTCGATCCGGACGATGCTCGTCATACCTCGCTCCGCAGCTCATCCCATAGCGCCAACGTCGACTCGGCGAGCGCAGCACGCTCGCGCTCATCCGCGATGGCGCAGTTGTTGGTGTACATCGGCAGGTTCTCCTCGGCCACCATCGTGGCGGCGAGGTCGTCGACGGACAGCGAGAGCTCGCCGAGCCGGTGGACGGCGACCGGGAACCGTGCCGCCCGAAGCAGCTCGGCGTAGACCGCCGGGAGGTCCGTGACGGGCTGGTCGATCGACCGGGCGACGGACTCGAACGCTCCGGGCGCCCGGTCGACGTTCCACTCGAAGGCCGCGCCCAGCCCGACGGCGACGGCCACGCCGTGGGGCACGTGGGCCAGGGTGCCCAGCGCATGGCCGATGGCGTGGGCGATGCCGGTTCCGCCGCCGTCGATCGCCACACCGGCCAGGAAAGCGGCTTCCTGCATCGCCTGGCGGACCTCGAGGTCCTCCCCGTCGGCGACGGCCGCGGGCAGGCGCTCGAGGACGAGCCGGATCGCGTGGAGCGCCGGGGCGGTGGCCAGCGCGTTGCGGCGCCGCCCCGTCGTCGCCTCCAGGGCGTGGACGAAGGCGTCCAGCCCGGTCGTCGGCGTGACGTGAGACGGCAGCGTGACCGTTGCCGTGCGGGTCGAGGACGACCAGGTCGGGGAGGAGCTCGTCGCCCCAGTCCACACCTTCCGCCGGAGACGATCGGTGATGACGCAGGTGCGGGTGACCTCTGCCCCCGTCCCCGCCGTGGTCGGGATGGCGATGATCGGGCGGTGACCGGGGAGGGGGTGCGAGCCCAGGGCGTAGTGCTCCGACCCCGTGTCGCCCTTCGGCTACGACGGCCGCCAGCTTGGCCGTGTCCAAGGTGCTACCGCCCCCGATGCCGACCACGACCGGCGAAGTGGCCCGCCGCACCGCGTCGGCGAGGGCGTCCACGGACTGAGCCGTCGGCTCGCCCGGGGGGACGACCTCCACCAGCACGTCGAGGCGTTCCAGCCGATCGCCCACCTGGGCGACGTAGCCGGACGAGACGACGGCCTCGTCGGCGACGAGGACTGCGCTCGCCACTCCGAAGGCGCGTCTCGCTGCCGGGAGGCGCTCGATGCTCGCCGGTCCGACTCCGACGGCGGGGACACGGCCGGAGTCATAGCTCGGCACGAGATTCACCGTACACCTGTACCGGGAACGATGGTTGACCGCCCAGGTGCCCAACGTTATGGTTCGCCCTCGGGCAGGCTCGGCAACGTTCCTTTCGCAGCCTCCGAGGGGGAGGACGTCCGATGGACTTGGAAGCGTTTCGACGGGGCTCGGCGCCCGTCGGGCCCGTTCAGGTCGACCTCGTCGAGGCCTACGCCCAGGGCTCGGTCAGCCGGCGAGACTTCGTGCGTCGGGGCATCGTCATCGGCCTGTCGCTGCCGTTGATGAGCTCGATCATCGCGCCTGCGGCGAGCTCCGGCAGAGCAGCGGCACCTCGTCGGCTCGGCAGCACCACACCGGGGCACCGCAGCCGCGACCAGCGCCGGTCCCGGCAAGGCCGGCGGGACCATCAAGGTCGCCAGCCAGAAGCCGGCCGAGCCGCTCGACCCCGTCGCCATGCAGGACCTCGGCAGCTACGGCATCGTCGCCCAGGCTTCGAGTTCCTGGCCACCCTCGGGAGAAGGGCGACATCGCACCCGGTCTGGCCGAGTCAGTGGGCGCCCAACGCCGACGGCAGCGTCTGGACCTTCAAGCTCCGCAAGGGCGTCAAGTGGCAGGACGGCACGGACTTCACCTCGGCCGACGTCGCCGCCACGATGGACCGCCTCGTCGAGGCCGGCAACTCCGGCCTCAAGGGCGTCATCGACAAGGGAGCGGTCGACGCCTCCGACCCGAACACCGCCGTCTTCAACCTCGCCACGCCGAACGGCAACTTCCCGTACCTCGTCTCGGTGTTCAACGCGCAGACGGTGATCACGCCCGGTGACTACGCGACCGGGCACCACGCTCGACGAGCAGCCCAACGGCACCGGGCCGTGGAAGCTCGTGAAGCTACGACCCCGCGACCGGCGCGACGTTCGCCCGCAACGACGCCTGGTGGGGTGGCAAGACGCCGCTCGACGGCGTCGGAGTTCCAGTTCTTCGACGACCTCGGGCACGATGGTCACCGCGCATGCAGGGCGGCGCCGTCGACGCCATCGTCCAGTTCTCAGGTCCATCGGCGGCGACGCGCTGCTCAGCGACCCGAACTTCAACGTGCTCGAGCCTTCCAGGCCGCCACCCACCGCCAGATCTGGATGCGCTGCGACAAGGGCCAGTTCGCCGACAAGCGGGTCCGCCAGGCGCTGGCCTACACCTTCGACCGCGAGCAGATGATCCAGACGCTGTTCCAGGGACAAGGCCGACCTCGCCAACGACCACGTCATCGCCCCGTTCTATCCGTCTTCTTCGACGGGTCGTCCCGCAGCGCGCGCAGGACATCGACAAGGCCAAGCAGCTGCTGCCGCACGCCGGCGTGCACGAGCCTCAAGGCGACCCTGCACTTCGGCGACCTGCAGGAGATCCCCGACCTGGCCCAGCTCATCCAGAGCGGCGCCAAGGAAGCCGGGATCAACCTGCAGCTCGCCGGCGAGAGCCGACACCACCTTCTACGGCGCCCAGTGGTGCCCGGAGGACCCGGCCGACCCGCCGTGCTCCGGCGCGGCCGAGCTCGGCATCGTCGACTACGGCCACCGCGCCGACGCCCGACGTCTTCCTCAACGCGGCGCTGGCGACGCAAGGGCATCTGGAACTCGTCGCAGTACTCCTCGCCGGAGTTCGACGCCGCGTTCAAGGAGTACCAGAGCCGCGGTCGGCGTCGACGCGCAGAAGCCGCGGCCTGCAAGAAGATCGAGACCATCCTCAACGAGGACGTCCCGGTCGGCGTGCCGTACTTCTACAACTACCTGTCCGGCCACTCGAAGAAGTTCCAGGGCGTGCGGTCGTCAGCGCCCTCGGCCAGATGTTCCTCGACAAGGCCTCCCAGGTCTGAGCATCGCACCATCGGCCCGGAGTCGGGGTGCGTCACGTGCCTCGGCTCCGCCGGGCAGCATCGCGGAGGAGGAGCACGATCGGATGACGCGCTACGTCGTGCGCCGCGTGCTGCTGTCGGTCGTCACCTTGTGGCTGCTCGTCACGATCGTCTTCATCATCGTCAACGTGCTGCCCAACGACGTCGGCCGCCAGCATCGCCGGGCCGTTCGCGCCACAGGAGACCGTCGACCAGATCAACGAGCGCCTCGGCACCAACGACCCGCTCCTCGTGCAGTACGTCCGGCTGCTGCAAGAGCACGGTCACGTTCGACTTCGGCGACTCCTTCCAGTTCAGACCAGCCGGTCAGCGGCAGCTGATCGGCAGGCGCTCTGGCGCTCGGCGAAGCTGGCCGTCCTGGCGCTCGTCATGACCATCCCGCTCGGCGATCATGGCCGGCGTCTTCGCGGCCCGGCGCCGCAGACACAGCCGCCGACCGCTCGGTCGTGACCCTCGGGCTGGCCAGCTCGTCCATCCCTGATTTCGTGTCCGGCGTCGTGCTCGTCAGTACGTCTTCGGCGTGCAAGCTCGGGCTGGTTCCCGGTGCTCGCGCCTGGCGCCCGACGGCGCCGGACCTCCTCACCCAGCTCCACTACCTGTTCCTGCCCGCGCTGGCGCTGGTCATCGTCTACTTCGGCTACATCGCCCGGATGACCCGCGCCGGCACGATCCAGGCGCTCGACGCCGACTACACCCGGACGGCGCCATGAAGGGCCTGACAACCGCAAGGTGATGCGCCGCCACGTGCTGCGCAACGCGCTCCAGCCCACGGTCGCCGTCGATCGGCGTCCAGATCGGCTACCTGTTCGGCGGCCTCGTCGCGCTCGAGCGGATCTTCAACTACCCGGGCCTCGGCCGACTGATCTTCATCGCCGCGTCGCAGAAGGACATCCCGCTGCTCGACGGCCGGCGGTGATCCTCGTCGGCATCATCTACATGGTCTGCGACGCTCGCCGCCGACCTGATCATCGCCTGGATGAACCCCCGGGCTCGCGTGCGACCTGGCGCATGACGATCGTGACCGCCGATCCGCGTCGACCGCCGCCGCCGTCGAGCTCGACGCCGAGGCGGCGGCCCACGAAGACCTGGTCCTGGCCGAGGCTCCGGCTCGGGCTCGGGCCGATCGACACCGGGCCGAGCGCCGCCAGGCCCGCAAGGAGCGCTTGCGGCTGCTGCTCCGCCGGCCGGGCTTCATCATCGGCGTGCCTCATCCTCGCTGTTCTGGATCGTCTGCGCCATCGGCGGCGACCGCATCACGCCCTTCGACCCGCATCAACGACTTCGCCGGCCCAGTCTGCCGACCGGGCACCGGCAGCCACCTCGTTCGGGCACCGACCACCTCGGCCGCGACGTGCTCTCGCGGGTGATGGCCGGCGCCCGCGACGTCCTGATCGTCGCGCCCATCGCCGCGGTCCTCAGCGTGGCCATCGTCGGGACTCCTGCTCGGCCTGATCATGGGCTACTACCGCGGCGGGTCGACGAGGTCCTCGAGCCGGATCGATCGAGGCCCTCCTGTCGATCCCGGTCATCCTGGTCGGCCCTGCTGATCATCTCGCGTGCTGGGCTCCTCGCGGCCGGTCGTCATCGGCACGGTGGCGCGTCCTGTTCACGCCGATCGTCGCCCGCACCGTCCGCGCCGCGGTGCTCGCCGAGGCGCAGCTGGACTACGTCGACCGCGGCCAAGCTGCGCGGCGAGTCCGGGCCTGTTCATCATGACCCGCGAGATCTTCCCGAACGTCACCGGGACGATCGTCGTGGAGTTCACCGTCCGGGTCGGCTACGCCATCTTCACCGTCGCCACGCTGTCGTTCCTCGGCGCCGGCATCCAGCCGCCGTCACCGGACTGGGGGCTGACCATCAGCAAGACGTACAGCTACATCCAGTCCGGGCAGTGGTGGCCGACGCTGTTCCCGGCGCTGGCCATCGCCAGCACTGGTCATCGCCGTCGAACCTGATCGCCGACTCGATCCAGTCGGTGCTCGGACGTCATGACGCGACGCCGACGCACGGCGCACGACGGTCGACCCACGCCCTGGAGGTCGAGGACCTGGAGCTCGCCTACATGGTGCGGGGCATCCCCCGCGAGGTGCTGCGCGGCGTCAGCTTCCACGTCGCGCGCCGGCGAGGCGTACGGCCTGGTCGGTGAGTCCGGCTGCGGCAAGTCGACCACGGCCTACGCCGCGCTGCGCTACCTGCCCGCGAACGGGTCGCATCACCGGCGGGCCGGATCCTCGTCGGCGGGCGACGACGTCACGAAGATGACCGACCGCGAGCTGCGCGCGTTCCGGGCCCGCCACGCGTCGATGGTGTACCAGGACCCGGGCGCGTCGCTGAACCCGACGCTGAAGATCGGCCCCCAGGTCATCGAGGCCTTCACCATCCTCGGGCACGACAAGCGCGCCGAGGCGCAGCGAGGCCCTCGACGCGCTGCGCCGGGTCCGCATCGCCGACCCGAGAACGGTGATGCAGCGCTACCCGCACCAGCTGTCGGGCGGCATGCAGCAGCGGGTCGTCATCGCCATGGCGCTCGCCTGCGACCCGCAGCTCCTCGTGCTCGACGAGCCCACCACCGGCCTCGACGCCACGGTCGAGGCCGAGGTGCTCGACCTCGTCGCGCACGCTGCGCCACGAGACCGACGCCGCCATCCTGCTGATCGCCCACAACCTCGGCGTCATCCGGACCATGTGCGACCGGGTCGGCGTGATGTACGCCGGCAAGATCGTCGAGGAGGGCGACGCGGTCGAGGTGTTCGAGCGACCCGAAGCACCCGTACACGTCGGCCTGCTCCGCTGCCTGCCCCGCCACGGGATCCGCAAGACGGAGCGGGCGCTGTTCACGATCCCCGGGCAACCTGCCCCAGATCGGCGCGCGCGCTGCCGACCTGCGTCTTCGTCGACCGCTGCGCGCTCGCCGACGAGACCGTGCCGGACCGTCGTGCCGCCGCCATCGTCGACATCGGTGAGGGGCATTACAGCCGGTGCCACCACGTCGACCGCCTCGGCGAGATCCCCGAGCCGCTCGGCCGACGGAGTCTCACCGCGATCCTGGCGGGCAAGGTCGTCTCGACTCTCCACGACGTGGTCCAAGACCTTCCACCAGCGCGGCCACGACGTGCCGGCCCTGGTGGGCGTCGACCTCGACCTCGACCGACGGCGAGACGCTCGGGCTGGTAGGCGAATCCGGGTCGGGCAAGTCGACGCTGGCCAAGACGTTGCTCGGCATCCACGAGCCCGGACGCGGGAGGCGAGATCGACGCTCGACGACCACGCGCTCGCCGGCAAGGCGGTCGACCGGCCGACCGAGGACAAGCGGGCCATCCAGATGGTCTTCCAGAACCCGGACTCGGCCCTCAACCGCAACGTGGACCGTGCGCCGCATCCTCAAGCGCTCGGTCAGCAAGCTGACCGGGGTCAAGGGCAAGCGGCCGACGAGCGGGTGGACGAAGCTGGCCGACGGCCCTGCGCCTGTCGCCCCGTCACCTCGACCTCAAGCCCGCGCCAGCTCTCGGGCGGTCTGAAGCAGCGGGTGGCGATCGCCCGGGCGTTCGCCGGCGACCCCCGGATCGTGGTGTGCGACGAGCCGACGAGCGCGCTCGACGTGTCGCGTGCAGGCCGCCATCCTCAACCTGCTGTCCGAGCTCCAGGCCACCGAGCCAGACCAGCTACCTGTTCATCTCGCCACGACCTCGGCGTCGTCCGCTACCTGGCCGACCGGATCGCGGTGATGTACCTCGGGCGATTCATGGAGGTCGGCACCTCCGACGCAGTCTTCGCCGGTCCCGCACCACCCGTACACCGAGGCGCTGCTGTCGGCGGTACCGAGCGTCGACGGCGAGCCGTACGCGGCGCATCCGGCTCACGGGCGAGATCCCGAGCCCGGCCGACCCGCCGTCGGGGCTGCGTCTTCCACACCCGCTGCCATCGGTTCATCGAGGGCCCGTGCGAGTCACCGAGCCGCCCGATCATCGAGGTCGAGCCCGGCCACCGCATCAGCTGCCACATCCCTGTCGACGAGCTCCGTCGCTGCAGCAGCGCACGGCACCGATCCGGGGAGGCACGCTATGACCGAGCGAAGCGAGGTCCATGTCACGGTCGTTGTTGGCCGCGAAGCGGCGAACCGGTTGCTGGTGCCCTCCAAATGAGCGGTGACCGGACCGCGCGCACGATGGATGGTGCAAGCGTGACCGACACCCCGACCATCGGGAAGACCCGCAGCGGCGGTCGGGCAGGGCGGATCCAGACCCGGGCCGAGCACGCCGGCGTCGCGCACGCCGCCTTCCTCCGGCGCCAGATCCCCGTCTACGAGCTGCTGGACGAGGAGGGCCTGGCGCTGATCGAGACCAACGCCGACCGCTCCTGGCCGAGTCGGCATCGAGATCCGAGGCGACGACGTCGCGTTGGCCTGTTCCGCGACGCCGGCGCGACGGTCGACGGCGTCAGCGGGTGCGCTTCGATCCGCGGCCACGTCCGCGCCTTGTGCGCCACCGCGCCGTCGCACTTCACGCAGCGGCCCGCAACCCGGCCGCTCCGTGCGAGATCGGCGGCGACGCCATCGTGTTCGCACCCGCCTACGGCTCGCCGTTCGTGCGCGACCTGCCAGTGGCCGGCGCTACGGCTCGCTCGCCGACTTCGAGCGCTTCGTGAAGCTGGCGTAATCGATCCCCGTGGCTGCACCACTCAGGGGGCACCGTGTGCGAACCGGTGGACGTGCCCGTCAACAAGCGCCACCTGGACATGGTGTACGCCCACCTGCGCTACAGCGACAAGGCGTTCATGGGCTCGGTCACCCAGCCCAGCCGGGCCGAGGACTCGATCGAGATGGCCCGCCTCGCCTTCGGCGCCGACTTCGTCGACGAGCACTGCGTCATCCTCGGCAACGTGAACGTCAACTCGCCGCTCGTCTGGGACGGCGCCATGACCGGGGCGCTCCGGGCGTACGCGATCGCGAACCAAGCGCCCGTGGTCGTGCCCGTTCATCCTCGGCGGCGCCATGGGCCCGGTCACGCTCGCCGGCGACATCGCCCAGGCCCACGCCGAGACGATGGTCGGCGTGGCGCTCGGCCAGCTCACCCGGCCCGGCTCACCGGCGATCTACGGCAACTTCCTCTCGTCGATGGCGCTGCGGTCTGGTTCGCCGACCTTCGGCACGCCGGAGCCGGCGATCGGACTCGCTCGTCGTCGGGCCAGATGGCCCGCCGCGTCGGCCTGCCGCTGCGCTGCTCGGGCGCGTTCACCTCCGCCAAGGTGCCCGACGGGCAGGCGATGCTGGAGTCCGCGGTGTCCATGCAGGCCGCGATCTTGTGCGGCGCCAACTTCATCCTCCACTCCGCCGGCTGGCTCGAGGGCGGCCTCGTCATGGGGTACGAGAAGTTCATCGATCGACGCGGACTTCTGCGGTGCGCTCCACACCTACCTCCAGGGCCTCGACCTCTCCGAGGACCAGTTCGCCATCGACGGCTTCCACGAGGTCGGGCCGGGCAAGCACTTCTTCGGCGCCCAACACACCCTGCGCCACTACGAGACGGCCTTCTGGGACAGCTGGACGGCCGACAGCTCGAGCTTCGAGCAGTGGCGCGAGGCCGGGGAGCGGCGGGTGGAGGACCGGGCCGCCGACAAGCTGGCCGACCTGCTGGCCGCCTACCAACCCCCGCCGATCGAGCCCGCGGTCGACGAGGCACTGCGCGACTTCGTGGCCCGCCGCAAGGCCGAGGTACCCGACATGTGGCATTGAGGAGAAGCGCATGGCGTCCGACGACCCGCTGCTCCAGCCGTTCACCGCTGAAGCACCTCACGCTCGGAACCGGGTCTTCTCCTCCGCGCACGAGCCGGCCTACTCCGACGACGGGATGCCGAAGGACCGCTACCGGCTGTACCACGTCGAGAAGGCCAAGGGCGGGCTGGCGATGACGATGACGGCGGGCTCGGCCGTGGTCGCCGAGGACAGCCCGCCGGCCTTCGGCAACCTCCACGCCTACGACGACGCCATCGTGCCGTGGATTCGCCGGCTGACCGACGAGGTCCACGAGCACGGCGCCGCCTGCATGATCCAGCTCACCCACCTCGGGCGGCGAACGGGCTGGAGCCACGACGACTGGCTGCCGGTCATCGCGCCGTCACCGCTGCGCGAGCCCGCCCATCGGGCCATGCCGAAGGAGGCGGAGGACTGGGACATCGACCGGATCGTCGGCAAGTACGCCGACGCCGCCGAGCGCATGCAGGCCGGCGGCATGGACGGGATCGAGATCGAGTCGTACGGCCACCTCTTCGACCAGTTCTGGTCGCCGCTCACGAACCGGCGCGCCGACGAGTACGGCGGATCGTTCGAGAACCGTCTGCGCTTCGGTTGGCGGGTGCTCACCGGCATCCGGGAGCGGGTCGGTGCCGACTTCATCGTCGGCATCCGGATGGCCGTCGACGAGACGATCCCGGGCGGGATCGACGCCCCGACCGGCCTCGAGATCCTCGCTCGGCTCGAGGCCGACGGGCTGGTCGACTTCGTGAACGTGATCCGGGGTCACATCGCGACGGATCCGGGCCTGATCGAAGTCATCCCGATCCACGGCATGCGCGTCGGCGCCGCACCTCGACTTCGCCGGGCAGGTGCGCGCGCGCGACACGGCCTGGCCGTGCTGCACGCGTCGAAGGTGGACGACGTCGCCACCGCGCGCCACGCCATCCGCGAGGGCAAGGTCGACCTGGTGGGCATGACCCGGGCCCAGCTGGCCGACCCCCACCTGGTGCGCAAGATCGTGGAGGGGCGGGAGGCCGAGATCCGTCCGTGCGTCGGCGCCACCTACTGCCTCGACCGGATCTACGAGGCCGGTGAGGCGCTGTGCATCCACAACGCGGCGACCAGCCGCGAGCAGACCATGCCCCATGAGATCGAGCGGGCTTCGGCGCGCCGGCGGGTCGTGGTCGTCGGCGCCGGGCCGGCCGGCCTCGAAGCGGCGAGGGTGGCCGGCGAGCGGGGCCACGACGTCACCGTCCTGGAGGCGATGCCGTGGGCCGGCGGTCAGATCCGGCTCGCGGCGCGCAACCCGCGTCGCCGCGACCTCCTGGGGATCGTCGACTGGCGGGTGAGCGAGCTGGCGCGGCTGCGGGTCGACGTGCGGTACGACGTGCTCGCCGACGGCGCCGAGGTCACTGCTCTCGATCCCGATGTGGTGATCGTGGCGACGGGTGGGCTGCCGCAGCTTCCCGAGCTCGAGGAGGGCGGCGAGCGGATGGTGACGAGCTGGGACGTGCTCGGCGGCGACGTGACGCCCACCGGCGACGTGCTGTTCTACGACGACAACGGCACCCACTCGGCCATGTCGGCCGCGGAGATGATCGCCCGTTCGGGCGCCCGCCTGGAGATCGTCACGCCCGAGCGGATGCTCGGCATCGAGGTCGGCGGCATGAACCACGTCCCGTACGCCCGAGCGTTCAACGAGACCGACACCCGCATCACCCTGAACCAGCGAGTGAAGGCCGTGCGGACCGAGCGGGGACGGCTCTGCGTCGAGATCGGCAGTGACCACACCGCGCATCGCAGCGTGCGCCACGTCGACTGGGTCGTGGGGGACTGCGGCACCGCGGCTGCGGCCGAGCTCTACCTCGAGCTCAAGCCCGCGTCGACGCAACCTCGGCGCGGTCGACTACGGCGCCTTGCTGGACGGAAGGCCCCAGACGCTGGCGAAGAACCCCGGCGGCGACTTCCAGCTGTTCCGCATCGGCGACGCGGTGGCGAGTCGCAACATCCACGCGGCCGTGTTCGACGCCCTCCGGCTGGTCAAAGATCTCTGACCGGCTCCGCGGCCACCATCTTGTCGAGGCGGGCCAACCCGACCTCGAGCGCGTCGGTCAGCCGGCGCCGGTCGCCGGTCGCCAACAGGTCCACGACCAGGCCTGTGAACATTGCCTTGACGAGGGAGGCCTCGATCGCGGCGAGGTCGACGGGCATCCCGTCCGCGATCAGCTTCTGTTCGATGTTCGTCCGCCACAGCCCGATCTGATCGGCCCGGACCGCGCCGGGCAGACCGGTCTCCGTGGCGTCGAGCGCCGCGGCTTCGATGCCCAGTCGCACCAGCGCGAGGTTGGACGGCGACGAGTTGATCCACCGCCACCAGCGGCGCAGCAGGTCGGCCTGCGAACCGCCCTGCGCCGCGCGCCACCCAGCGCTCGTGGACACCCGCCTGCACCTCGGCGGCGCGGTTGAGAGCGGCCACCACCAGGTCGCGCTTGCTGCCGAAGTGGTGCACGAGGCCGTTCACACTGACCCCAAGAGCACGGGCCATCGGACGCAGCGAGACGTCGGCCAGCCCGTGTTCGGCCAAGTAGGCCACCACGGCGTCGAGGAGCTCGGCGCGGCGGCCGACGTCGGGGAGGCGGCCCATCAGGTGCCGTGCCGGCCGCGCCGATGACGCCGGCCGGGGCCGGCCATCACACCCTCATCCTGTGACCGAGCGGGTCGAGCACCGGTTCGGTCAGCAGGCGGGCCGGGCGGCGGTGGCCGATGATCTCGACCTCGAAGCCGCCGCCCGTCGGGGCCGCACGCCGGATGGGCGAGCCGGCAGGGACGTAGCCGAGCGCCAGCGATCGCCCGCTGTAGTGCGCGTACGCGCCCGACGTCACCCAGCCGACGACCTGGCCGTCGTGCCAGATCGGCTCGTCGCCGATCACGTCGGCCGGCTCGTCGGGATCGGGGTCGACCTCCAGGTAGACCAGCGCACCGCTCGGGCCCCCGGGCCATCTCCGCCTCGAGCGCCTGCCGACCGATGAACTCGTGGTCGAGCTTCAGGTACCGGTCCATGCCGGCTTCGAGCGGCGTGTAGATCGGCCGGTACTCGCGGAACCACGTGCCGAACATCTTCTCCATGCGCAGCGACATCAGCGCTCGGAAGCCGAACAGCGCCATGCCGTATGGCCGCCCGTCATCCCACAGCAGGTCGAACAGCGCCCGCTGGTGCTCGGGCGCGACCCAGATCTCGTAGCCGAGGTCGCCGGTGTAGGTCATGCGCCCGACCCAGGCCGGGATCATGCCGATGTCGATGCGGCGGAACGCCATGAACGGGAAGTCGGCGGTGGCCAGCGACGTGCGCGGTCACCGACTGCGAGCACGTCGCGGGCGCGCGGACCGGCGACCGACAGCCCGACCAGCGACGAGCGCCAGCACCTCGAAGCGGCACCGAGCCGTCCGTCGGGCAGGTGGTCGAGGAACCAGCGGGAGTGGTGGACCTCGGCGGCCTGGGAGCCGAACAGGAAGAACTCGTCGTCCCCGATGCGGGCGACCGAGAACTCGCCCACGATGCGGCCCTGGCGGGTTCAGCATCGGCGGTCAGGGCGATTCGTCCGACCTTGCGGCAGGCGGTTGGTGAACAGGCCCTGCAGCCACTCGGCCGGCGCCCGGGCCCGTCACGCGGTACTTGGCGAAGTTGGAGCGTCTCGGTGAGCCCGACTCGCTCGCGCACGGCGCGGCACTCCTCGGCCACGACCGGGAAGGCGTTGGACCGGCGGAACGTGACGTCCTCGACCGGCTCGCCCACCCGGGCGCTGGAACCACAGCGCATGCTCCAGCCCGAAGCCGGCGCCCCACACCGCGTTGTGCTCGGTCGAGCCGGTCGTGCACCGGCGTGGTGTGGAGCGGCCGCGCCCGCCGGGCAGCTCCTCGTTGGGGAACGTGATGCGGAAGCGGCGGCTGTAGTTCTCCCGCACCTTGGCGTTGGTGTAGGCGAGGGTGGCCCAGTCGCCGTAGCGGGCGACGTCCATGCCCCAGATGTCGAGGCCGGGGTCGCCCTCGGTCATCCAGGTGGCGAGCGCCAGTCCCGACGCCGCCGCCCTGGGAGAGTCCGGCCATCACCGCGCACGCCACCCAGCAGTTGCGCAGGCCCCGGACCGGGCCGACCAGCGGGTTGCCGTCGGGCGCGAACGTGAACGGCCCGTTGACGATCGCGCTTGATGCCGGCCGTCGCCATGGCCGGGTAGTGCTTGAAGGCGACCTCGAGCGAGGGCGCGATGCGGTCGAGGTCGGGCGGCAGCAGCTCCATGTCGAAGTTCCACGGCGCTGTCGTGCGGCGACCACGGCACGCACGCCTGCTCGTAGGTGCCCATCAGCATCCCTCCGCTGCTCCTGGCGGATGTAGATCTCGCCCTCGAAGTCGAGGGCCATCGGCATCTCCTCGCCCGGTGCGCGCGTTGTGCTCCGCCACCTCGGCCATGGCCTCGGTGACCAGGTACATGTGCTCCATGCCGAGCACGGGCAGCTCGAAGCCGATCATCCGGCCGACCTCGCGCGCCCACAGCCCGCCGGCGTTGACGATGTGCTCGGCGTGGATGTCGCCCTGGTCGGTGATGACGTCCCACGTCCCGTCGGCGCCGCTGGCGCAGGTCGCTGACCCAGGTGTGGCGGTAGACCTCGGCGCCCGGCCTGGCGGGCGCAGATCGCGTAGGCGTTGGTGACGCCGCTGGGGTCGACGTGGCCCTCGACCGGATCGAACAGCGCGCCGACGAAGTACTGCTCCTCCAGGAGCGGGAAGATCGCCTTGGCCTCGGCCGGGCGAGATGATCTCGAGGTCCATGCCGAGGTAGCGGCCGCGGGCCTGGGCCATGCGCAGCCAGTCGAGGCGCTCGCGGTCGTCGGCCAGCATCAGCCCGCCGGGCAGGTGGATCGAGCAGCTCTGGCCCGGAGCGCGGCCTCGATCTTCTGGTACAGCTCGATGGTGTACTGCTGCAGCTTGGAGACGTTGGGGTCGCCGTTGAGCGTGTGCATCCCGCCCGGCGGAGTGCCAGGTCGAGCCGGCCGTCAGCTCCTTGCGCTCGACGAGCACGACGTCGGTCCAGCCGGCCTCGGTGAGGTGGTAGAGCACCGACGCGCCGACGACGCCTCCGCCGATCACGACGACCTGGGCCGAGGACTTCATGCGCGGCATCCCTCTGTACGTCGTCAGTAGTCGGTGGCGACGCCGCCCTCGGCGACGCGGCGGGCGACGAAGTCGTCGAGCTCCTCGCCGAGCGGCTTCGTCCATCGGCGGCGGCTCGTAGGCGTCGAGGAAGCGCCTGGGCCAGCTCGGCGGCCCGCCCGGCGGCCTCGGGCCGGCCGGCTTCGGCCCATGTCTCGTAGTTGCGCCAGTCCGAGATCATCGGGCGGAAGAACGCGGTCCGGAAGCGCTCCTGGGTGTGGCCGACGCCGAAGAAGTGCCCGCCGGGACCGACCTCGCGGATGGCGTCGAAGGCCAGCGTGTCGTCGTCGACGACGATCGGATCGAGCAGCGCGGCGACCATCGCCAGCAGGTCGGCGTCGAGGACGAGCTTGGCCGCCGAGGCGTGGAGGCCGCCCTCCATCCAGCCGGCGCCGTGCATCAGGAAGTTGACGCCGCCCATCACGGCCCCCCACAGCGAGAACACGCTCTCGTAGGCGGCCTGGGCGTCGAGCGCGTTGGCGGCGCACACGTTCGACGAGCGGTAGGGCACGCCGTAGCGCCGGGCCAGCTGGCCGCCGAGCATGGCCGTGCGCACGTACTCCGGCGTGCCGAACGCCGGCGCGCCGGACTGCATGTCGACGTTCGACGTGAAGCCCGCCGTAGACGACGGGCGCGCCCGGCCGCACCACCTGGGTGAAGACCATGCCGGCCAGCGCCTCGGCGTTCTGCTGGGCGACCGCGCCGGCCAGCGTGACCGGCGCCATCGCGCCCGACAGCGTGAACGGCGTCATCACGACCGACCTGGTTGCGCGACGAGAACTCGATGATCCCCTGCGAGCATCGGGAGTGTCGAGCCGCAGCGGCGACGACGAGTTGACGACCGTGAAGACCGACGGCTCGCGCTCGAGGGTCGCGTCGTCGACCCCGCGGGCGATGCGCACCATCTCCAGCACGTCCCGGTTGCGCTGCCGGCCGAGGCTGTAGCTGTGCAGCGCCTTGTCGGTGAGCGTGAGCACGTCGTGGGCGGCGCTCGAGGTGGCGCACCGAGGGGTGCAGGTCGATCGGCTCGACCGGGTAGCCGCCGATGAAGTGCACGATGTTGAAGCTCTGGCACAGCTTGAGCAGGTCGCGGAAGTCGTCGCGGGTGCCGGGCCGGCGTACGCCGTCGAGGTCGACGTAGTTCGGCGGGCTGCCGACGGAGCCGAAGGCCACGTGGTCGCCGCCGATCGTGAGGGTCTGCTCGGGGTTCCACGAGTGCAGCGCGGAACGCTCGACGGGCAGGTGCGTGATCGGTCTCGACGACCATCTCCGGGTCGAACCGCACCCGCGTCGCCGTCCGGCGTCGACCGTCGGCCCCGGCCGCGGCCAGCAGGTGGCGGGCCTCGGCGTCGAGGAAGTCCATGCCGATCTCGGCGCAGGATCCGCAGCGACGCGCCGTGGATGGCCTCGAGCTCGTCGGCGGACACCACCTCGGTGGGGGCGTACCGCATGCGAGGTTGGGCGAACGGCCTCTGCTCGGGCAACCGGGAGCGCTCGCTCCCCGCGGCGCGGTTGCGCCCCCGCCGACGCACCCCTCCCACCTCCGTCTCGGCCACGTGACCCCCAGGCACGGCGTTGGAACTGGCTGAATTCCTGGTACGACTGTCCCGACTTTAGCGGCTCTCAGGAGGCTGAGGGATCTGGTGGGCGGGCGTCCGAGCATCGAGCAGCGCCTTGCCCACGACGGCCGTGGCGATGATCGCGCCACCGATCAGCGTGGCGAGCTTCGGTCGCTCGGACAGGACGAGAAGCGCCCACAGGGGGACGAACAGCATCTCCGTCTGGGCGAAGACGGCCATCGGCACTGCTGCTACCTGTCGGGAGGCGATGTTGAAGAGCGTCGTGCCCACCACGATGAACACACCGCCGTGCACGAGCGCGTAGCCGATGTCGGCGATCGGTGGCGCAAAGGCCTCTCGCTTGGCGGCGGTGATCACGCCGCAGAGCACGATCATCATGACGGCGTAGCCCGGCAACACTGGCGCCCAGTCGCGTCGAGGATCGGTGCGCACGCACACGGCGTAGCCAGCGAAGCCGACCGACGACAGGAGGGCTGCGATGTTGCCGGCGAGGTTGCCGGCCTGGAGGTCGCCCATCACCGTGACGAGCAGCCCGACGAAGGCCAGCGCGACGGCGGCGACGGTCACCCGCGTCAGCGGCTCACCGAGGACGACCTTGGCCAGCAGTACCGCCACCAGCGGCGTCACCGAGGCCAGGAACGCCGCGTTGGCGGGGGTGGTGGTCTTCACGGCATAGACGAACCCGATCGAGGCCAGCAGCAGGCAACCGCAGGCCAGGATCATCAGCCCGCCGGAGCGGAAGGCCTGAGGCGTCGCCGGTCGCCGCCCGCGGAGCACGGCGACGGCCTCGATCATGAGGATGATGCCGAGGGACCGCCAGATGAGGTATTGGAATGCATCGCTGTGGTCGGCGAGGCGAGCGGTGACGGCGCCGAAGCTCCACACCACACCCGAGCTGAGGGCGATGAGCGACGCGATCAGCGGGATGTGGGGCCGATGCCGGTCCGTGGGGCTGGTTGCAGCCCACGGTGTGGAACGCTCCTGCATCGTGGAACACGGTAGCCCTCCGATCGAGGCCGGCTCCGTCCGGCTTCCACGTCCCAGTGGTTGTGGAACTGTCCCGTATCGTGGAACACTTGACGGTGCAAGGAGGACCATGTCCGGAGTGCAATCGGTCGAGCGAGCGTTCGCCATCCTGCGCTGCCTCGCCGGTGGACCGGCCGGGGTGTCGGAGGTGGCGGAGCGCGTCGACCTCCCGAAGAGCACGGTCTCCCGGCTGTTGTCGACCTTGCAGCTCCTGGGCGCCGTCGAGCAGTCCGGCGCCGGCAACGAGTACCGCATCGGCGACGGGATGATCGCCATCGCGTCGGCTGCCCTGCCGGGCCGCGACCTGATCGCCGTCGCTCGCCCCCACCTGGTGGAGCTGGTCGACGCCCTGGGCGAGGCGGCCGGGCTGGCGGTGCTCGACGCTGGTGACGTCGTCTACCTCGCCCAACTCGACGCCGACAACCCGGTGCAGGTGCGCGACTGGACCGGCGAGCGCTTCCCGGCCCACACGGCGTCGTCAGGGCTGGTGCTGCTGGCGGGTGTCTCCGACGACGATCGCGATCGGTACCTGGCCGGTCCCCTCGAGGCGATGACCGAGCACACGATGACCGACCCCGCGGCCTTGCGCCGGCGCTTGGCCGCGATCGACGCTTGCGGCTTCGCGTGGGCGCGGGAGGAGGGGGTCGACGGGATCAGCTCCGTCGCCGCCCCCATCCTGCGGGCCGACTCGCAGGTGGTCGCGGCCATCCACGCCCACGGGCCGTCGTACCGCTTCCCGCCCGCGGGGGCGGCGGACGAGATCGCGGCGCGCGTCGTCGAGGCCGCACAGCGGATCAGCGCTCGGCTCGCTGGGCACCTCGACGTGCTCGCGCACTGACGGGCCGCGAGCGAGCGGGTCGCTGGTGCCGAGCCTGCGGGATCTGCCCGTCATCGACGGCGACGAGGTTGCACGCCTGCTGCCCTACCTCGATCTCGTTGCCGCGCTCGAAGCCGGTCATCGCCTGCCTCCGGCTGTCGTTCGCCGGACCGTCTTCGGGCCCGACGGCTCCGGCCAGTGCTTCCTGGGCCTGCCCGCGTGGCAGCCGGGCGAGGCCATCGGGGTCAAGCTCGTCACGGTCTTCCCCGGCAACCCCGCGGCGGGGATGCCGGCCGTGCAGGCGCTCTTCGTGCTGTTCGACGGGACAGACGGCCGACCGCTTGCACTAATCGACGGCACCGAGCTCACGTATCGGAAGACCGCCGCGGACTCGGCGCTGGGCGCCCAATTCCTCGCCCGGTCGGACGCCTCGACGCTCCTGATGGTCGGTGCCGGCAGGCTGGCCCCGCACCTGATCGCCGCCCACCGAGCGGTCCGACCCTCCATCGACCGGGTCGTCGTGTGGAACCGGACCGAGGCGCGGGCCAGCGCGCTCGCGGCTGCCGTCGGGGCCGAGGTGGCGGGGGACCTCGCCGCCGCGGTGCCGGAAGCGGACGTGATCTGTACCGCCACCATGGCCAAGGATCCCCTGATCGAGGGGCGGTGGCTCCGCCCCGGCACCCACCTCGACCTCGTGGGCGCCTTCCTGCCCGACCACCGCGAGATCGACGACGACGCCGTGCTGCGGGCCGAGCTCTACGTCGATCACCGACTGGCCCCGCTCAGCGAGGGCGGTGATCTCCTCATTCCGCTGCGAGCCGGTTTGATCAGCGCCGACGACATACGAGGCGACCTCTACGAGCTGTGCATCGGCGCGGTCGCGGGTCGCACCGAGCCCGACGCCATCACCCTGTTCGAGAACGGCGGCGGCGGACACCTCGACCTCATGGCCGCCCGCTTCGTGTGGCAGCGCCACCAGGCCGGTTGAAACGAGAGAGTCCCCGCTGGTTGCCGTTGTTCCACGATGCGGGTAGATTCCGTATGATGGACCTACGGGGGACGAGGCACCCGTGAGCGAGCACGACGACCACGAGGTCGACCTCGCGCTGCTCGCCGACGACGACCTGGTCGCGCAGATGCACGACGACCTCTACGACGGCCTGGCGGACGAGATCGCCGAGGGCACCACCATCCTGCTCGATCGGCGCTGGAGCGCGGAGCGGGTGCTCGCCGAGGCCCTCGTCGAGGGGATGCGGATCGTCGGCATCGACTTCCGGGACGGGATCCTCTTCGTGCCCGAGGTGCTGCTGGCGGCCAACGCCATGAAGGCTGGCATGGCGATCCTGCGGCCGCTGCTCGCCGAGAGCGGCGCCGAGTCCATCGGCAAGGTCGTCATCGGGACCGTCAAAGGCGACATCCACGACATCGGCAAGAACCTGGTCGCGATGATGATGGAGGGAGCAGGCTTCGAGGTGGTCGACCTCGGCATCAACACCGACGTCGACCGGTACCTGGCCGCACTGGAGGAGCACCAGCCGGACATCCTGGGCATGTCCGCCCTCCTCACCACCACCATGCCGTACATGAAGGTCGTGCTCGACACGATGAAGGACAAGGGCCTGCGCGACAAGTACATCGTGCTCGTTGGAGGCGCCCCGCTGAACGAGGAGTTCGGGATGGCCGTCGGCGCCGACGCCTACTGTCGCGACGCGGCAGTGGCGGCTGAGATCGCCAAGAAGCTGGTGCGAGCTCGCCGGGTCCGGCTCGCCGAAGCCCCCGGTCCGTCGGTCGCCTGATGCCGCGCGGGGCCACCGAGATCGTCGTGATCATGTGGAGGGACATACCGGCCCAGGTCAACGCTCAGTCCGGGCGCGACCGTCACCAGGTGCTGCTGTCGTCGAAGTTCCAGCGGGCGATCGACCGGGCCAAGCGCAAGGCCCGCATCACCACCGCCGCCGAGGACGTGGGACAGTGGCGCCGGATCAGCAAGCCGCTCGAGGGTGACCTCGCCACCGCGGCCCAAGCCGAGGCCGACCGCCTGGAGGCGGAGTACGGCGCGGAGCGGCTCGGCGCGCTGGCTTTCGCCGGTGGCTTGGAGAGCGCCGCCGACGCGCCGACGGTGGATCCTGATGAGCTCCTGGCCCTCGAAGAGCTCGACGACTAGCGGCCACCCGAGAGGACACCAATGCCACCGCTCTCCCGCGTCCCCAACCACGGTCGACCGGCCGCGCCCGAGGGACGGACTGGCGAGCCCGGCTCCCAGCCGCCAGCGGACGCGTTGGCCTCGTTGGTCGCACGGCTGCGGTACGAGCTCGTACCCATGAAGAGCGCCGAGCAGGCGCTCGCCGACCTCCCGAAGCAGGTGCCGGTCTCAGTCACGTGCTCGCCGGTGAAGGGCCTGGCGGCCACGCAGGATCTCACGGCCCGCCTGCTCGATCTCGGCCATGACACCACGCCGCACCTGTCGGCCCGAATGGTCGAGGGGCCCGAGCACGTGGCGCGACTGGCGCGCTGGCTGCGCGAGCACGGGGTGCGTGCGGTCTTCGTCGTAGCCGGGGACGCCGCGGCGCCCATCGGTCCCTACCCCGATGGGATGTCGTTCCTGCGCCAGCTCGCGATGCACGACACGGGTCTGGTCGAGGTCGGGATTCCTGCCTACCCCGACGGCCATCCGCTCATCGACGACGGCGTGCTCCAAGCCGTGCTGCACGACAAGCAGGCGCTGCTGGCCGAGGCTGGCCTGCGGGGGTCGGCCACGACGCAGATGTGCTTCGACGCGGCGAGGATCCAGCGTTGGCTGATGGACGAGCGGGCCGCCGGGTTCGCGCTGCCGGTTGAGCTCGGCATCCCAGGCGTGGTCGAGCGGACGAAGCTGCTGTCCATGGGCATGCGGCTCGGCATCGGCCCGTCGTTGCGCTACCTCCGGAAGAACCGCGTCTCGATGGGCCGGATGCTGGCGCCCGGCGGCCACGACCCGACAGACCTGATCGCGGCCTTGGCCGACCGGGCGACGGCCCTGGGGATCGAGGGCCTGCACTCGTTCACGTTCAACAGCGTCGCCAGCACGGCAGCCTGGCAACATGCCGTCGTGGAGGGTGCGTGAGGAGCAGTGCCGACGCGGTCGTCATCGGTGCGGGGGTGATCGGGTCGGCCGTCGCCCTGGAGCTGGCGCGCGGCGGCCGGTCGGTGATCTGCGTCGACAAGGGGCCCGCCGCCGGAGCGGGTTCCACCAGCTCGTCCTCGTCGATCATCCGCTTCAGCTACTCGACGTTGGACGCGGTCTTGACGGCGTGGGAGTCGGCGTCGATGTGGCACGACTGGTCCGGCCACCTCGGCGGCGACGACCCCGACGGCATGGCACGGTTCATCCGCACCGGCAACCTGATCTTCTGCACGCCCGGATACGACGGCTCCACGATCATGGAGCTGTGGGACGACGTGGGCATCCCCTACGAGCGGTTCGATGCCGACCGGCTCCGCCGGCGGTTCCCCAGCTTCGACATCGGGTGCTACTGGCCGCCCAAGCGCGTCGACGATCCCGCGTTCGCCGATGAGGCGACGACCGCCCTGACGGCCTTCTACAACCCTGACAGCGGTTTCATCGACGATCCCATGCTGGCCGCCCACAACCTCGCGTTCGCGGCCCGCCGGCACGGCGCCGTGTTCAGGTTCAGGGAGGCCGTGGTCGAGATAGGGCGCACCCCGGGTCGGGTCACCGGGGTGACCCTGGCATCAGGCGACACCGTCTCCGCGCCCGTGGTCGTGAACGTCGGCGGCCCTCACTCCGGTGTCCTCAACCAGATGGCGGGAGTCGTCGGGGACATGCGCATCGGGCACCGGCCACTACGCCAGGAGGTGTACTCCGTACCGGCCCCGCGAGGGCTCGCCCTCGGCGAGGGCGGGCCCGTCGTCGCCGATCTCGACATCGGTCAGTACTTCCGGCCTCAGGTGGGCGGCCAGCTGCTCGTCGGGGGGACCGAGCCGGCGTGCGACGAGCTCGAGTGGATCGACGACCCGGATGACTTCGTCGACCACCCCACGGTCGAGGTCTGGGAGACGACCATGCTCCGGCTGGCGCGCCGGGTGCCGGAGTTCGGTGTGCCGACGCGTCCGGTGGGGTTGGCAGCCTTGTACGACGCCTCCGACGACTGGGTGCCGATCTACGACAAGTCCTCCCTGGGCGGCTTCTTCATGGCCTGTGGGACGAGCGGCAACCAGTTCAAGAATGCCCCCTTGGCCGGTCGGTTCATCCGTGCTCTCGTCGACGCCGCTGACGAAGGCGTCGACCACGACGCCGAGCCGGTTCAGCTCTGCGGACCCACGACGGGACGAATGATCAACCTCGGCGCGTTCTCACGCTTGCGGGAGCCCTCGGTCACGTCGGGCACGGTGATGGGCTGAGCCGGGCGAGCCGGATGCGGCAGGTCGTGCTCGGCGCTCAGCCGGTGGCGAGCTGACGGGGGGCGTGGCTTATCCAGGGCAGGCCGGCGGCCTTCCAGGCTGCGAAGCCACCTTCGAGGTCCGCGATGTTGGTAAGCCCCGAATTCGCGCTGGAGCAGGTCGGCCGCGAGTGCCGACGAGTAGCCCTCCGAGCACATCAGCACGACCTCGTGGTCGGCGCCGGCCAGCTCGCTCAGGCGGTAGTCGCCATGAGGGTCGAGCCGCCATTCGAGCACGTGGCGCGGCACCGGGATGGCGCCTGAGATCTCGCCCTCCCGCAGGCGGTACTCGGTGGGGCGGAGGTCGATGAGGAGCGCGCCGCGACGGACGGCCGCCACTGCTCCCACGGGCGTGAGCCGGCGGATGCGTGCCGCCGCGGCGAGGTAGAGCTCGTCGGCGCTCACGGTGCGGGGGGCTCCGGCATCTCAACGGCGAGCGTCCGCACCGGCACCGTGCCATCGGGCAGGACCGCGTAGTAGGTCATCGTCGTCAGGCGGGGCGAGTAGGCATGGATGCTCGTGGCCAGGCCCGGACCCGGGTTCACGAGGTTGTGCACGTAATCGGAGCCGAAGGAGCGGAACCGGCCCCGCGTGACCCGGCGCTGGGCGAGGCGTCCGGAGCCCGGGTGGCCGTAGTCCTCCAGCAGGGTGCCGGTGACGACCACGAACGCCCCGGCGGCCGAGCCGTGGTCGTGGAGCAGCGTGGTCTGACCCAGGTCCCAGCAGATGAGCCAGACCTCGTGGTCGTCGTCGGCGGCTAGCCGTTCGAACTGCCGGCGGTAGATCTGGTGCTGCACCCGCGGGCGCCACCGGTCCTCTTCGGCGGCAAAGGTGCGAACGATCGCCAGCAGGTCAGCTCGCGCCGCCGGAAACGAGGGTCCGCCTGGTCTCGGACCGGCGTCCGGTTCGATGATCGTCACGGAGACGTGCCTCCTGCCCCATCGCCCGAGATCGCCCCGCCACCTCGGGGTGCTCCCGGACTGGAGCCTCGCTGCTCGCAGAGTCGTCGACCCCCGGATCCGGGTGCCGTCGACCCCTTGCGTCTCTTGCCTATGGGTCAATCAGCACTCTACTTGGTCGCGCCCCCCGGTGGACGCCTACGGTGCGCGTCATGGACCTGCGGGTCAGCCGTGAGCAGCGAGCGGCCATCGGAGAGGCCGTGGTGCGTCTCGAGCACCAGTTCTACGGCCGGGGTCCGAGCTCCGTGAGGGTCTCCGTCACCGAGGAGACCCCGGTCTCGATCGTGGCGCTGTCCGTCGACAGCCTCACCGTCTCGGACCGCACCCTCAACGAATGTGGCCGCCAGGACGCCGTGCTCCGTCATGTCGAGGCGCTCAACGCCGCCACGCGGGAGGACTTCGTCCGCGCCATCGAGGAGATCGTCGGACAGCCGGTCACCGCCTACCTGGCCCAGATCCATCCTCTGACCGGTTATGGCATCCGGGTGTTCCTGTTCGACGAGGGTGACCAGACCGAGATCGACACGCCGGACGTGTGACCCGCGCTTGCGGAATGGTAACGAGCTTGTTACCGTAACTCGCCAGTTACCGAAAGGGTCGTCCCATGGGTGTGGTCATCGTCCGTTACAAGAGCAGACCTGACCGGGCTGACGAGAACCAGGCGCTCATCGAAGAGGTCTTCCGCGAGCTCGACGCCACTGGTCCGGCGGGGCTCCGCTACGCCAGCTTCCGCCTGGCCGATGGGGTGAGCTTCGTCCATGTCGCCGCGGTCGAGACGGACGACGGGACGAACCCGTTGACCCGATCGCCCGCGTTTGCCGAGTTCCAGCGAGAGATCGCTGATCGCTGCGAGGGAGGGCCGGCGGCGTCAGGCGCGACGCTGGTCGGCTCCTACCGGTCCCCAACGGACCCCGCGACCCCGACGGCCTGACTCGGCCCCGGCCAGTCACCTCACCCCGGAGCAGACGAATGACTGAACCCGACGGCACCCCCGAGCGACCGTGGGCACTCAGGACCCCGAGTGGGGGTTCGGAGTACACCGCCTACCGTGACGAAACGCTGGACCCACCCGCGCTGGTGGTCCAGGTCGGCCAGACCGAGCTCCGCTACCACCTTCGTTGCCTCGACGATCTGCATTCGATGCTGGTCGAGCGAGGAGGCTGGGTGCCACTCGGCAACGCGGATGAGCAGAAGCCCGCGGCCGAAGGGACGGTCGAAGGCTGGGCCCGCGCCGAGGACAACCCGGTGGGCGGCTGGTACGGGCTCAAGAAGGGCCTGCGTGGTCGCTTCGCCAACTACGTTCCGCCCGTGATGGAGAGGCTGGAGCTCGCCGAGGTCGAGCACAATGCACGCAACAACCGGATGCGCGCCATCCCGACGGCGCGGGATGCATAGCGGCGGGGCATGAGCACACCGGCGGGGGATCCGTTCGAGGCGTTGGGTGACCCCAATCGACGGGCCATCGTCTCTCTGCTCGGCTCCGGTGGAAGATCGGTCGGCGAGGTCGCGGACGCCCTTCCGATCAGCCGGCCCGCCGTGTCGCGCCATCTACGGTTGCTGAGGGAGGCTGGGCTCGTCGTCGAGGAACCGCGCGGCACGCGGCGGATCTACCGTCTGCACGACCAGGGCATAGAGGCGGTCGAGATCTTCCTCACCCAGGTCTGGGGGGACGTCGCAACGCGGTTTCGTCTGATGGCGGAGAACACCAAACCCCGGAACCCGGCGCCGGTCAAGGCCCAGCGCCCGACCCCGGTCCGGGCCGCGCCGACGACGCGATCAGGTCCTTCGTGACGATCGACCCGCTCCGGTTGAGCTTCGACATCGATTGCCCGACTGAGCACGCCTTCGAAGTGTGGACGACGCGCCTGGCGAGCTGGTGGCCGAGGGGCCACTCTGCCTCGGGGCATCCCGACACTGTCGTCACGCTCGAACCGCACCTGGGTGGCCGCATCTTTGAGCGAACCCCGGACGGCATCGAGATCGACTGGGGCGAGATCACCTCATGGCACCCGCCACACCGTCTCGGGTACCTCTGGCACATCCAACGTGACCGCAGTGACGCCACCGACGTGGAGCTGACCTTCGTCGACCTGGGCGATGGCACGACCCGCCTGGAGATCGTGCACTCCGGATGGGAACGCCTCGGCACGGAAGGGCCATCCTGGCGAGACGCCAACGCTAGCGGCTGGAACGCCATGGTCGCCGCCTTCATCGCAGCCGCTGAACTCTGACTCGCGAGGTGGACGCGACGCGTCGGCGAGCAGAGCCGTCCGCCGCAGGCTTGGTGTCGCGGTGGCGGTTTTGGGCCGAGGATTGTGGGGTACTCCGAGGGCTCCGGGCCATCCGGGAGGACTTCCCGCGCCCCGGGACAGCACCCTCTACCGCTACTCCCTCGGTCCGTCCTCCTGACCCTCGCCGCCGCGTGCGTCGTCCGGCGAATCGCCGGCGAATCGCCGAACGAGTCCTTCCCCGGAAGGTGCACCCTGACCGCGCGCCTTTCCGCGCGCTGTCGGCGCAGATCCGACCGCCGAACCGCTCTGGCTCTCATCGCGCCGGCGAATCGCCGGACGAAGGGCTCAGCGAGTAAGCGAAAGGGAGGTTGAACCCATGACCAGACGAACCGGACGCATCGAGATGGTGGCCTTCGTCACATCAGGGGCCGGCGGTTGCGACGCTCGCGGCCCGCTCGTCGCGGCGCGCGAAGGCCCGCGCCCGAAGTGCGGACGTGGCATTCATGTGCGCGATACACGATGCTGCGCCGCGACATCAACCGACTGCGGGCCGTAAGCGATCAACGACGCGAGCGCGGCCCGGTGCCGTCAACTGTGCTGGACGCCTGGACCCTGTTCCGCCGAGAGCTCGAGTTCCATCACCTCGCCCGATGCTCCTGACATGGGTGCTCGACGGCGCGTCTGCCGATCGCGCCGACGCGGTGCTGCGTGAGGTGCCGGCGCCCGGCCGGCTCGTGTACCGGCGTCTGCTCAAGCCTCGATACGAGGCGCGAGAGCTCTGGTCTCTCGACCGTGGGGCCGAAGCGGGCGCTTCGTACGAGGCCGACACCGGCCCGCGACCGACGGCTCGCGCACAGGTGCAGGATCAAGCTCGGCCGCTTGCATCGAGCGGTACACGGCCGTGAGGCCATTCGACGTGGCGACGGTCCTCACAAGGGAACGACGGTGACCTCGCGTAGCCACATGCCTCACTGGCTGTAGACGCTCTCGACGTAGGTCCGAAGCATGCGGAGGGCTGCCACCTGGGGCCCGAGCGTCCGCAGGGATCGCTTCACCATCGCCACCCAGCCGTGGGGCACGCCCCGCTTGTTGTGGTTGTAGAAGGCCGGAATGACCTCCTGCTCGAGGAGGTCGTAGAACGCCTTCGCGTGAGCCCAGTCCTGGGCATCGCCATCCGGGTTGACGTCGCCGCCGATGGCCCAGCCGTTGGACCCGTCGTACATCTCGGCCCACCAACCGTCGAGGACACTGAGGTTGAGCACACCGTTGAGCGCGGCCTTCATGCCGCTGGTGCCGCTCGCCTCGAGCGGGGGACGCGGGAGGTTGACCCACAGGTCGCAGCCGGCGACCAGCCGTCCGGCGAGGTCGAGGTCGTAGTCCTCGAGGAAGACCACTCGGCCGGCCACGCCCGGTGCCCCCTTGAGCCGGAAGAGGTCCTGCACCGCTCGCTTGGCGCCCTCATCTTGCGGGTGGGCCTTGCCTGCCAGCAGCAGCTGCACTGGACGGTCACCGGCGAGCAGCCGAATCGCACGCTCCGGATCCGAGCCGAGGAGGTGGATCCGTTTGTAGGACGCCACGCGGCGGGCGAAGCCGATCGTCAGGACGTCCGGATCGAGTCCATGCCGGGCTGCCTCGGCGTAGCCGATGTCCTCCCCGCGGCGGAGGCGATCGCGCGTTGCCCGGACGCGCACGTGGTCGATGAGCCGGCGCCGGGCGTGGTTCCGCGCCCCCCACAGGTCGTCATCGGGCACGTCGCTGATGGGTGCCCACGTCGCGGGATCGTCGGCGCGTTCGAGCCAGCCCGCTCCCAGGTGGTGGTCGAGCAGCTCGCGCAGCGGGTGGTCCAGCCACGTGGGCACGTGCACCCCGTTGGTCACGTGCGTGATGGGGACATCATCGACGGCTCGATCGGGCCAGCAGCCCTGCCACATCGCGCGAGCGACCTCACCGTGGCGGCGGCTCACCCCGTTCACCGCTCGGCTGGCGCGCACCGCCAGCGTCGACAACCCGGACGGCGCACCGGTGTCGTAGAGCTCGGTGCGCCCCATGGCCAGTACTCGTTCCCGGTCGCCCGCCAGGTCCGTGATCCGGCCGAGCATTCGCACGAGCTCGGCCCCTGAGTACGTCTCGTTGCCGACGGCGATGGGTGTGTGGGTGGTGAACACCAACGAAGAGCGGACCTCGTTCCACGCCGCATCCGCCTCGACCCCACGGTCGACTTGCTGTTTCGCCAGCTCGACCGCGGCAAGCGCGGGGTGGCCTTCGTTGAGGTGGTACACGGAAGGCTCGACACCGAGGGCCCGCAGCACCCGCGGTCCTCCGACGCCGAGGACGGCGTACTGAGCGAGGCGGATCTCGCGGTTGCCCTCGTAGAGGCGTGATGTCACCCACCGGCCCACCTCGCTGTTCTCCTCGGCCGCGGTGTCGAGGAGGTAGAGCGGCACCCGCCCGACATCCACCCGCCACACCTCGACGATGACGTCCTCGTCTTGGATGGGCACGGTCACCTGCAGCGGATCGCCGCCGGGCGCGGTCACGTGTGCGCACGGCAGGCCCTCGACGTCGAGCTCGGTCCAGTACTCGTGCTGGTAACCCGACGTGTCGAGGCGTTGATGGAAGTAACCGGTGCGGTAGAGGAGGCCGACGCCGAGCATCGGTACGGCGACGTCTGATGCTTGCTTGAGAAGATCACCGGCGAGAACGCCGAGGCCACCTGAGTAGACGGGCAGCGACGCGTGGACGCCGAACTCCGCACACAGGTAGGCGACCGGGTGATCCGCGGCGATGGGCCCGGTTCGCGGCGCACGGGCGAGCTCGTGGTCGAGCCCGCGCGCCAGCCGTTGCGCGCGGGCGACGAGATCCGCGTCGGCTGCGGCCGCCCGGAGCGTGGCTGCGGATGCCTCGCGCAACAACCGCACCGGGTTGTGGCCGCACCGTTCCCAGCGGCTCGGGTCGATGGACGCGAAGACATCTGGGCCGCCGGACTGCCATGCCCACCAGTAGTTGTACGCGACGGTCGCCAGAGGACGCAGAGGATCGGGGAGCCCCTCAGCGAGCAGGCGGACCGCATGCAACACGTCACCGCGCCCGGCGTCGATCGGCACGGCGCTCACGAGGCCGCGCCCGCCTTTGACAGCACCTCGGAGCGGTCGAGCGCCACATCTCTGCTCATCGTCCGCTCCCTTCGACTGGAGGCGCACCCCCACGCCGCTGGTGACGATCTTGGCGGCGCCCCACGATAGGGCCCCGTGGCGAACCTCTCGCGTCGTGACCCGGTGGACTGGACGATGATGGTGCCGACGATGATGGCCATGTTCCAGGTTCATCCGGAGTTCCGGCCGCGAGTGGCTGAGATGGCGTGGTGCTGGTGGCTGCGGCGCGGGCCGAGACGCCAGCGATGAGCACGGGACTCGTCGCGGCGATCGGGATGGCGCTTGCGTTCGCGTTCACCAACGGTGTCCACGACGCCGCGAACGCGATCGCCACCCTCGTGGCGACGCGAGCCGCTCGTCCGGGCAGTGCGGTGGTGCTCGCTGCGGTGGGCAACGTGTTCGGACCTCTGCTGCTCGGCAAGGCGGTGGCGGACACGATCGCAGGCATCGTCACCGTTCCGTCGAACGAAGTGATACCGGTGCTGGGCGCCGCCCTCACCGGCGCCGTGGTCTGGAACGGAATCACCTGGTCGCGAGGTCTGCCGTCGAGCTCGGGGCACGCGTTGCTCGGCGGACTGGTCGGTGCCGCCCTGGCCGAAGGAGGCTCGAGCGCGGTGAACTGGGGCGGCTTCGACGGGATCCATCCCGTCGGGGTGATCGGTGTCACGGTGGTGCTCACGATCGCGCCCGTGCTCGGCTTCGTCGCGGGGCTCGTCGTCGACCGCACGGCGCGGCGTGCGGCGCGTCGCGCCACTCGACGTGTGCGGGGGCCGGTGCGGGCGGGCCAATGGGTCATGTCGGAGGGTCTCGCGCTCACCCACGGAGCGAACGACGCGCAGAAGGCAGTCGGCGTGGTCGCGCTACTCCTGGTCGCGGACGGCCAGCTCCAACACCTCGAGTCCCCGCCGTGGGTCGAGCTCGCGTGCGGTGCGGCGCTGACCTTGGGGACGGCGATTGGCGGCTGGCCGATCGTGCGGACGCTCGGACGGCGCATCACGCTGATCCGCCCCATCGACGCCCTCGCCAGCCAGGCGGGCTCCACGGCCGTCCTGCTCGGGGCGTCGGTAATCGGAGCGCCGGTGAGCACCACCCAGATCGTCGCGTCGTCGGTGGTGGGCGTGGGTGGCGGGCGTCGGCGTTGGCGTCATGTGCGATGGCGCGTTGTGCGGGCCATGCTGCTCGCTTGGCTGGTGACGGTTCCCGCGACCGCCGCGTTCGCGGTCGTCGCCCTGCTGCCCTGGAGGTGGCTCACGTGAGTGCGAAGCGCTGGTTCCTGCCTGATAACCCGGACCTGCTCGGCATGCTCCGCGAGCAGGCGGGGATCACGCTGCAGGCGATGGAGGCCCTCGTCGCCTGGTCGGACGGCGACGCCGCCGCGGCCATCACCGTTCGCGACTGTGAGCACCGCGCCGACGACATCAAGCGCGAGCTCTGGCGGACGCTGCGGCTCGCGTTCTCACCGCCCCTCGACGCCGAGGACCTGTTCACGCTCTCGGCCAACCTGGACGAGGTGCTCAACGCGGCGAAGGATCTCACCCGCGAGATGGAAGTGATGGGCATGAAGCCCGACCCTCCCACACGCGAGATGGTGGCCCTCGTGGCCGAAGCGGTTGGCCATCTGGCGGGCGCGTTCGGACGCCTCGGCGGCGATGAGGACGCAACCGAGCTCGCCGACGCTGCGATCAAGAGCCAGCGCCGCCTGGAGCACGCCTACCGAGGTGCGATGTCGGCGCTGTTGAAGGTGGAGGACCTGAACGAGCTGATGGGTCGCCGCGAGGTGTACCGCCGCCTGTCCCGGATCGGCGACGTCGTCCACACCGTCGCCGAACGGGTTTGGTACTCGGTCGTCAAGGAGGCGTGAGCACGCGCCGCGCCCACGCGCCTCGGTGCTACTGACCCTCGACGACCGCGTCGACCAAGACGGTCGCGCCCGGGCTTGCGGTCGGCACCAGGTTGCCGGCGATGCGCTGGCCGTCGACGACGAGGTGCGACACCCGTCCAGCTTCCCCGCGTGGCTTGGTGACGTGGATCCGATAGCTCGCCTCGCGGAAGCGACGGGTGGCGCTGAACCCAGCCCAGTCCGACGGGAGGCAGGGGTCGATGCGCAGGCCGTCGTAGTCGGGTCGGATGCCCAGTATCCATTGTGTGATGGCGACGAAGTTCCAGGCTGCGGTGCCGGTCAGCCACGAGTTCTTCGCCTCGCCGGGGGTCGGGGCATCTCTGCCCGCGATCATCTGCGCGTACGCGTAGGGCTCGCAGCGGTGGAGATCGCTGAGCTCTTCGCGGGCGGAAGGGTTGATCCGAAGGTAGTAGTCGAGCGCCTCGTCGCCGTGGCCGACCATCGTCTCCGCGATCATGACCCAGGGGTTCGTGTGGCAGAAGACGCCGGCGTTCTCCTTGTAGCCAGGCGGGTAGGTGCTGATCTCCCCGAGCTCGACGTAGTCGCGCGAGTACGCGGGCTGCAGGAGGACGATCCCGTGCGGGGTGGCGAGAAGCTCGGCGACGGACTCGAGCGCACGAACCGCGGTGCCGTCGTCGAGGCCGATGCCAGCCATGACGCACAGGCCCTGCGGCTCGATGAAGATCCGCCCTTCCTCGTTCTCCGCCGACCCCACCGGTGCGCCGGAGTAGTCGTAGGCGCGGCGGAACCAGTCCCCGTCCCAGCCGTGCGCGGCGCACGGCTGCAGCCATCTTCACCCCCTCCTCCCGCCAGCGCGCCGCGTCGTCGTGCCGAGCATGGCGCGTCGAGATGCCGGCCAGCTCCTCTGCGGCGAGCGTGAACAATCCCGCGATGAAGACGGACTCCGCGACGCCTCCCTCCCTGTTCTCCGTCGTCTGGAACGACTCTCCCGGCGTTTCCGAGAAGCAGTTCAAGTTGAGGCAGTCGTTCCAGTCGGCCCGTCCGATCAGCGGCAGCTCGTGCGGTCCGAGCCGCTCGAGGGTGTACCGCAGGGCGCGCTCGAGATGCTCGTAGAGCGGCGATCCTGATCCCGGCTCGTTGTCGTACAGCACCGGCTCGTCGAGGATGCCGCCGTCCCCGGTCTCCTTCACGTACGCGGCCACGGCGAGCACCAACCACAGCGGGTCGTCGTTGAAACCCGAGCCGACGGCGTGGTTGCCGCGCTTGGTCAGCGGCTGGAACTGGTGGTAGGCGCCGCCGGATGGCAGCTGGGTCGCGGCGAGATCGAGGATCCGCTCGCGAGCGCGCTCGGGGACCATGTGGACGAAACCGAGCAGGTCCTGGTTGGAGTCACGGAAACCCATGCCCCTGCCGATGCCGGACTCGAACGACGACGCCGACCGTGACAGGTTGAAGGTCACCATGCACTGGTAGGCGTTCCAGACGTTGACCATCCGGTTGGTGTCCTCGCTGGGCGTGGCGACCTGCAGGGACCCGAGCAGGTCCGACCAGCGGGCCCCGAGGCGTCTGAAGGCGGCCTCGACGTCATCGTGGCGAAGGTGGCGATCGATGATGGGGCGCACCACGCGCTTGTCGATCGACTGCGATCCAGGGGGATCGAACTTCGAGTCGACCGGGTTCTCGGCGTAGCCCAGCACGAAGATGATCTCCCGCGACTCCGCCGGACCGAGCGACAGCTCAACGTGGTGCGAGCCGCAAGGCGCCCAGCCATGGGCCATCGAGTCATTCGATCGCCCTTGCTCGACCGCCAAGGGCCGGTCCCAACCCCGATACGGACCCAAGAAGGCGTCGCGTTGTGTGTCGAACCCAGCCAGGTCGGCGGAGCAGGCGAAGTACGCGAAGTGCCGGCGCCGTTCGCGGTACTCGGACTTGTGGTAGATCACGCCGCCGTCGACCTCGACCTCTCCGATCGAGAAGTTGCGTTGGAAGTTCGTAGCGTCGTCCGAGGCGTCCCAGAGGCAGAACTCGACCGCGCTGAAGAGCGACAGCGCGGCGGGCTCGTTGCGGTGGTTGGTGATGCGCGTCCGCCAGATCTCGAGGGTCTCACCGAGCGGCACGAAGTAGAGCGTCTCGGCCTCGATGCCCTGCCGTCGGGAACCGATGACGGTGTAGCCGAGCCCGTGCCGGCAGCGGTAGTCGGTGACGTCGACTCGTGTCGGCTGCCAAGAGGGCGACCACAGGTCGCCGCTGGCACGGTCGCGGAGGTAGAGGTAGCGCCCTCCGACGTCGAAGGGGGCGTGGTTGTACCGGTAGCGGGTCAGCCGTCGCAGGCGCGCGTCCCGATAGAAGGCGTAGCCACCTGCGGTGTTCGAGATGATCCCGAAGTACTCCTCACTGCCGAGGTAGTTGATCCACGGCAGCGGAGTGTCGGGCCGCGTGATCACGTACTCCCGGGATTCGTCGGCGAAATGTCCGAACTTCGTCAGGGGCGGATCCTTTGCGAGTGAGCCCCCGAATGATAGGAGCCCGACGAAGTGCCACGTCGGGACCTTCGGCTGTGCCCCGCGTCGTCGGCCTGATGCACCCTTGAGAGGGGAGGGGTCGTTGGCGCCGTAGTGTGTGTCCGAGGAGCTGAGGGGAGTGGCCGGTGAGAGTCGGCGTGGTCGGCGCTGGAGCGTGGGGGACGACGTTGGCCTCGATGGTCGCCATCCGGGCCGACACCACGCTCTGGGCGCGTGAGCAAGAGGTCGTGGAATCGGTGACTCGGGACCGCGAGAACCGGCCGTTCCTGCCGGGGTTCTCCCTCCCGGAGGAGCTGACGGTCACCAACGATCTCGACCAGGCCTTGGACGACGTCGATGTCGTCCTGGTCGCGGTGCCGTCACAACATCTGCGGGCCACCATCACGCTGGGCCGGTCGGCCGTCCCGAGACGAGCGGCGATCGTCAGCGTGGTCAAGGGGATCGAGCTGGGAACCGGCCGGAGGATGTCCCAGGTGCTATCCGAGGTGCTCGTCGATCACGACCCTGCCTCGATCGGGGTCTTGAGTGGTCCGAACCTCGCTCGCGAGGTCATGGGCGGGCAGCCGGCCGCAACCTGCGTCGCGTTCGCCGATCTGACCCGGGCAACGGCGGTGCAATCGCTCCTCATGGGCGACACCTTCCGCGTGTACACGAGCGACGATGTCGTCGGCTGTGAGGTCGGGGGAGCGGCCAAGAACGTGATCGCCATCGCCGCTGGCGTGGCCGACGGGCTCGGATACGGCATGAACACGAAGGCCGCGGTCATCACCCGAGGTTTGGCCGAGCTCACGCGCCTTGGTGTCGCGCTCGGCGGCCGGTCGCTCACGTTCCTCGGCCTGGCGGGCAACGGGGATCTCATCGCCACGTGCAGCAGCCCGCACAGCAGGAATCGGCGCGTGGGTGAGGAGCTGGCCACGGGCAGCTCGATCGACGACATCGCCCGCGCCACGCGCACGGTGGCGGAGGGCGTCACGACTGCTCCCGCCCTGCTCGAGCTGGCGGCTTCGGTCGGGGTCGACATGCCGATCTCGGCGACGGTTGACGCGCTCCTGCAGGGCAAGCTGTCGCCGATCGAGATCGTGCCGCTGTTCATGCGCCGCAGCCCCAAGGCCGAGCTCGACGGGCTCGCCGGTTGACAGCCCAAGGAGGAGAGCAGTGCAAGAGGTGACGTTCCCGGTCGGGGATCTCCGGCTTCTCAGCCAGGTTGTGGTCCCGGGCAGCGTCGAGTCCCTGCTCGACCACAGTGAGAGCTTGCGCGAGGCGCTGGGCGGTGCGGCCGTGGTGTGCGTCAACTCGACTGCCGCCGGAGGCGGCGTGGCCGAGATGCTCCAGGTGCTGATGCCGTACGTGCGCGGCTCCGGCATCGATGCCCGCTGGCTGGTCATGGAAGCCGACGAGGAGTTCTTCGCGATCACGAAGCGCCTCCACAACCGTCTCCACGGGGTGGAAGGCGACGGAGGCTCGCTGGGCGAGGACGAGCACCGCCACTACGAGGCCGTGCTGCAGGAGAACGCGGCCCAGCTGGCGGCGGCAGTCGGGCCCGGTGACATCGTGCTCCTCCACGATCCGCAGCCGGCCGGACTCGCGGCGGCCATGCGGGCGCGTGGCGCTCGAGTGGTCTGGCGATGCCACGTCGGCATCGACACCCCGAACGAGTGGACGGAGATGGCCTGGGAGTTCCTGCGCCGGTACCTCGAGCCGCCGGTGGTCGACGCCTACGTCTACACCCGAAGGAGCTACGCCCCGTCCTGGATCCCTGACGCCCTGATCCATGAGATCCGCCCCGCGATCGATCCCTTCTCCCCGAAGAACCAAGAGCTTTCGGCTGAGGAGACCGAGGCGATCCTCGCCTCGGTCGGGTTGCTGTCTGGCCGCCAGCGTGGTGCAGAGTACGAGCGCGCCGATGGCACCCGGCGCCGCATCGACCATGGCGTCGATGTCGTGCGAACGGGACCCCCGCCCGATCCTGACGTGGCCCTCGTCGTGCAGGTGTCGAGGTGGGACCACCTCAAGGACATGGCAGGCGTGCTCCACGGCTTTGCCGACCTCGTCGTGTCCGACCCCGACACCCAGCTCGTGCTGGCGGGACCGGTCGTCAGCGCCGTCGCCGACGACCCAGAGGGTGCACAGGTGCTGGCGGAGTGTTGGGAGGCCTGGCGTCGCCTGCCACACAATGCTCGCTCCCGCATCGCGCTCGGCTTGCCTGCCCATGGCAGACCGCGAGGAGAACGCCGTCATCGTCAACGCCCTGCAGCGCCACGCCACCATCGTCGTGCAGAAGAGCTTGGCCGAGGGCTTTGGCCTCACCGTGAGCGAAGCGATGTTCAAGCGGCGGCCGGTGGTCGGCAGCGCCGTGGGCGGCATCGCGGACCAGATCGTCGACGGCGAGTCGGGGGTCCTCCTCCCGGATCCCACCGACCTGGGCGCCTTCGCGTCAACCCTCAGCGATCTGCTGAAGGATCCCGAGCGGCTCCGGGGGATGGGCGAGCAGGCCCGGGAGCGGGTGGTCGACCACTTCCTGCCCGACACCCAGCTCGCGGCCTGGGGTGCGGTGCTCGCCGCCGTCCTGGCCCAGGACAGCTGAGCTCCTCCCAGCGAACGCCCGTCGCACGCCCGTGCGTAGCAGAGCCCATGTGCGTGACTAGACAACCGCACCTCCGTGCTAAGATGTTCGCATGCGCACCACGGTGGAGTTCGACGACGACACGAGCGCGGCGATCGAGCACCTGCGCCGCGAAGCTGGTGTCGGCGTCTCCGAGGCGGTCAACCAGCTCATTCGGCGTGGGTTGCTCCCACGCCCTGAGCGCGCTCGCTTCCAGCAGCAGACCCGCCCGCTCGGGCTGAAGATCGACATCTCCAACGTCGCCGACGCCATCGACGTGCTCGAGGGCTCCGAGGCGAAGTAGGTCGGATCTGGTGCTCGTCGACGCGAACGTCCTGCTCTACGCCGTCGACGAGGCGAGCCGGTTCCATGGCAAGGCGCGGTCCTGGCTCGAGGACGTGTTGAACGGCTCGAGACGGGTTGGCCTTCCCTGGCTGTCGCTCACGTCGTTCCTACGCATCGCCACCAATCCTCGCGCCCTCACCGAGCCGTTGGGCGCGGCGGAGGCATGGGAGGTCATCGAGTCCTGGCTCGAGGTGCCGGTCGTGTGGATCCCGCAGCCCTCAGTCAAGCATCGGGAGATCCTCGGTGGGCTCGTCCGGCGCCACGACGTACGAGCCAACCTCGTTCCCGACGCCGTGCTGGCGGCGCTGTGCCTGGAGCACGGGCTCACGATGGTGTCGGCCGATTCCGACTTCGCCCGGTTCACCGAGATTCGATGGCTGAACCCGATCACCTGATCGAGGTCCCCATCGGGCGCGAGGTGGTCGTCGATGGCCCGGTAGGCCGAGGTCAAGGCCGCGTCCGGGTAGGTGTCCGTCGCCGCCGTAGGATCGGTGTCCGTGTCTGCCCACTCCGATGCCACCAGCAGTCGCGAGGTCCGGCCCGAGGACCTGGAGCAGTACCGCCGGGAGCTGACTGGCTATGCCTACCGGATGCTGGGGTCGGTCTTCGAGGCTGATGATGCGGTGCAGGAGACGATGGTCCGGGCCTGGCGGGCCCTCGACCGCTTCGAGGGCCGTTCTTCGGTGAGATCCTGGCTGTACCGCATCGCCACCAACGTCTGCCTCGATCAGCTGCGGAGCCGCCAGCGCCGGGCCTGGCCGGTGGACCTCGGGCCGTCCAGGACAGCGCATTCGCCGATCGGCCCCATGCTCTCCGAGAACGTCTGGGTGGAGCCGATCCCCGACGGCCGCGTGCTGGCGGACGGCGCCGACCCGGCTGAGGTGGTGGCCGAGAAGGAGACCATCCGCCTGGCCTTCATCACCGCCCTCCAGCACCTGCCGGCGCGCCAGCGGGCGGTGCTGATCCTGTGCGAGGTCCTCCGCTGGCACGCCTCCGAGGTGGCCGAGCTGCTCGACACCAGCGTGGCGTCGGTCAACAGCGCGCTCCAGCGAGCGCGGGCCACTCTGGCGGCCCGCAACGCCCATCCCGCCGAGGTGCCGACGATGGATGCCAGCCGCCAGGCGCTTCTCACCCGGTACGTGGACGCCTTCGAGCGCTACGACATCGAATCGTTGGTCACGCTCCTCCACGACGACGCCGTGATGTCGATGCCGCCCTACGACTTCTGGCTCCGGGGATCGGTCGAGATGGGGAAGTGGTTCCTGGGCCAGGGCATCGGTTGCCGGGGCTCTCGCCTGTTGCCGACCGCGGCCAACGGCTCCCCCGCGTTCGGCTCCTACCGCCCGGATGGCGAAGGTGGCCACCGACCGTGGGCGGTCCAGATCATCGAGATCTCAGGCGACCGGATCGTCGGGCACTACAGCTTCCTCGACACCAACCTCTTCTCCGTCTTCGGGCTGCCGCCTTTCCTGCCGCCCCGCTGAACCTGGTCCGCGGCCGGCGTCCGAGGCGACGCCGGTCATGACCTCGCGCAGGCCAAGGAGGTCCAGCAGCTCCACGAGCGGTGCGCTGGCGCCGTGGAGCCGGATCGAGCAACCCAAGCGCCCGGCCGCCAGCTGGAGACGGGCCAGGCGGTTCACCAACGCCAGGTCGGGACCGTCGCCGCCGACCAGCGCCCAGCGGGCCACCTCGACGCCGCCGCAGAGGAGCTCCACTGTCGCACCGGTGTCTCGCCGCCGCACGCGGGTACGACGTTCCTCGGGACCAGGACTCATCGGGACGAGGTCGCCGGCCTCATTCGATCAGAAGACGTCGAGGGCGTCGTGGTTCACGCTGACGGTCGGTCCTTCGACTACGACCTCGCCGGCGGAGCTGCTGGGACAGGGTGCTGGCTCCCCACCCACGAGAGGGGACGTACCGGTCCCCCTTCAGGCCCGTCGACGGCACTTCGTGCCGTGGTGGCGTGGACGCGATGCGTCGCCGCCGAGGCCGGATCTGCCGCGGAGGGCGGCGGCCGCAGGAGGGGCGCTCATCTGCGGTCGGCGAGGGGCCGATGGGGCAGGCGTGATGACCCCTTCCTCCACCTCCGAGCTGTTCACCGCTCTGGCCGCCTCCCCGCCGTGGCGGGCGTTGGCCGCGTGCCGAGAGCGGCTCGATGTGAACTTCTTCGCCGATGACATCGAGTCCGTCACGCGGGCCAAGGCGATCTGCGCCACCTGCGCGCCGCGGACCGAGTGCCTGGCGTTCGCGCTCGAGAACGACATGCGCGACGGCGTGTGGGGCGGCCTGTCCGCCCACCAGCGCGAGCCGCTGCAGCTCCGGGTGGCGGCGTGACCGCCGGCTGGGGGGAGGATCGCCGGCCCCGCTCGTGGGCCGTGCCGGCAACGGCCAGCCTGGTCAGCGCCAGCCGGCGGTCGGCCCCGGAACGGCCGACCGTCCCCGCAGACCGTTCGCGCTCCGGCGCGGTGAGCCCGACGGCCGGCTCGTGCACGACGATCCCCTGACCCAGGTCGTCCGCCGTCCCGGATGGCAGGCCGACGCGCTCTGCCGCGAGTACCCCGACGTCGATTACTTCCCTTCGCCGGGCCGGTCGAGCGCGGCGGCCAAGAAGATCTGCGCCCGGTGCCTGGTGCGGGCTGAGTGCCTCTCCTACGCCCTCGAGCTCGGCCCGGAGGTCCACGGCATCTTCGGGGGCACGACCGCCCGGGAGCGCGCTCGCATGCGGCCGGCGGGTTCGCGACGCCAAACCCTCGCCGACCTGCCGCCCGAGGAGCGGCGCTGCTCGATCATGGCCGCCGTCGGGTTCGACGAGCCGCCACTGTGCATAACCGCCCTTGATGGGCTGCTACCGGAGCCCCGGCCGGTCGGACGGTGGGCCTACGACTTCGCCCGCCGGCAGGGCCGCCTGCCGACGCTCGAGGAGCGCAAGGTCCGGGCGTCGCGCCAGGCGGTGCGGAACCAGCAGCCGTCCACCGCGGCCTGATCCATCCTCACCATCGGCAACCGTCCGTTCGCGTCATGGGCCGGGTCCCTCGCTGACCGACTAGTTGAGAGTGAAACCACTGATGATCGATACCAGCGCGCGGCGGCCGCTTCGGCGGACAGCGTGGGGCCGGGCCGTCGGGGCCGCGCTCCTCGGCGCTGCGCTCGCGCTGACCGTCGCGTGCAGCCCTCCGCTTCGGCCGCCCTCGCCGCGCCTACCCCAGGCCTCGCAGGATCAGATCGCGGCGCAACAGCTCATCAACCAGCTCCGTGCTCGCCATGGCCTGCCGTCGCTAGCCGACACGGCTGAGCTCGACCTGAAGGCGCAGAAGCAGGCGCAGCGGATGGCCGACGCCGCCCGGCTCTTCCACAGCGCCAGCCTGCCCGCGGGCATCAGCCCGGGCTGGCGCACCATCGGAGAGAACGTGGCGTTGGCGGGCGACCTCCCCGCGGCGCAGCGCGGGCTGGAGCACTCGCCGCCTCATCTCAAGCACCTGCTCGATTCGGCGTTCACACAGGTCGGGACCGGCGTCGCGACCCAAGGCGGCCGGGTCTACGTGGTCCAGGACTTCGTGAGTCGCTGAGCGCGACGCACGATCGGACCTCGGACCGCCGGGCGCTCGTGGTGCTCGGCGGTCAGCGATCGGTCACGACGTGCAACAGCGGCGGGCGCGGCGCGGGCTGGTCGCTGGGCGGGGGGCCGGCCTCGGTCCCCAACCGTATGCCCCTCAGCCACGCCACCGCCTCGTCGGGAGGCATCGGTACCGCGACGTGGAACCCTTGGGCGGCGTGGCATCCGAGGGCACGCAGGGCGTCCAGCTGCTCGGCCGACTCCACCCCCTCGGCCACCACCCGGAGGTGGAGCTCATCGGCCAGGCCGACGATGGCTGCGATCGCGGCGCGGTCGTGGGCGTCGTGGAGAAGACCGCAGACGAGCGCCCGGTCGATCTTCACCTGAGAGAGCGGAAGGGTCCGGAGGTGGTTGAGCGACGAAGGCCCGGTGCCGAAGTTGTCGAGGCTGAGCGATGCGCCCATGGCCCGCAGCCGCCTCAACGTGTCGTCGACGTTTGCTCCGTCGGTACCGGCACTGACGCCAGCCAGCGCGTCCTCGGTGATCTCGACGACGAGCTGGCGGCCCGGGATCCCGGCCCGAGCGAGGACGTCGCTGACACGCCTGGTCAGAGCGCGATGGCTCAGCTCGCCGACGGACAGGTTCAGGCACAGCTGGACATCCCCGCCGACCAGGCCGGATCGCCGGATCGTCTCGCACGCAGACCGGAGGACGACGTCGCCCAGCGCGAGGTCGAGCCCCGCCGTCACCGCGACACCGACGAACCGCGCCGGAGTCAGCAGACCGAGCTCAGCGTGGTGCCACCGAGCCAGCGCCTCGACCGCGACGGTCCGGCCAGAGTCGAGGTCGACGATCGGTTGCAGGTACGCCATGATCTCCCGCTGCTCCAACCCGAGCTCGAGCTGCTCGACGAGGCTGCGGTGACCGCCCGCCCGTCGGTGGGGGGCCGGAGCCGTGCCTGAGCCGTCCGGTCGGGCTGGTTCGGTTCGCGCCGCCTTCGTGCTGTACATGGCCTGGTCGGCATCGGCCATCAGCCCGACGACCGTCGAGCCGGGCTCGGCGATCGCGACACCCAGGCTGGCCCCTATCTGCACCGACCCGGCCGTCAGGGTGAACGGCTCAGTGAGCACCTGCTCGAGGTGACGGACCATGGCCTCGGCCGCGGCGCGGTCGGCGATGCCTGACGCGATGACCACGAACTCGTCCCCGCCGATGCGGGCGACGACGTCGCTGCTCCGCACGGACGAGGTGAGCCGCGCGGCCACGGCCTGGAGCAGCTCGTCGCCGGCCTCGTGACCGAAGCGATCGTTCACCGGCTTGAACCGGTCGAGGTCGACGAAGACGACGCCCACCGGCGCCTGCAGGTGAAGGAGGTGGTCGAGGTGCTGCAGAGCCACCGCCCGGTTGGGTAGCCCGGTGAGCGAGTCGTGACGGGCGAGGCGCTCCAGCTCCTGCCTGGCCACGTACAGCTCGCTGACGTCATGCCCGGTCACGACCAGCCCGGCCACCACCGGATCGTCGAGCAGGTTGACCAGCTCGAAGTGCACCGGCAGCGATCCCTCGCCGGGGCCCGGTGACTCGGCGAGGCGCATCATCGCTTCGACGCTCACCCGCCTCCCGGTGGCGATGCAGGTGGCCAGTGCGCCCTCGAGGGCGATCGACGAGGCCTCGTCCGCAAATGCCGCCAGCGATCGGCCGATCACGTTCGTGGGGTCGTGGTGCAGCAGGCGAGTGAAGGCACCATTCACGGCGCGGACCATGCCATCGACGTCGAGCAGCAGGGTGATCGATGCTGCGTGCTGCACGACCTGCTGGAAGCGCGCGACGTCGCCGCCGGCCACCTCCCACATCCGTCGGCGGGTGAGGTCGCGGGCCACGCAGACGATGCCATCGACGCCGGGGCGCCCGAGGTGATCAGCGCCCACCACCTCCAGCCACTGCCAGCCGCCGGTCGCGTTGCGCACCCGCACCTCGATCGGCGTACCCATGGGCTTGCCCTGGACCGCACCCATCGACGATGCGGCTAGGGCCAGGTCGTCGGGGTGCAGGATGTCGGCCGCCGAGCGGCCGATCCACTCCGCCGGCTCCCAGCCGAGCACCTGCGCCGCGCCGGCACTGATGTACTGGAGGTCGAGCTCGACGCCGAGCACGAAGATGATGTCTGGCAGGGCGGCTAGGAGTGCAGCGGGGTCCACGCGACCTTCCATGACTGTCTCCAATCGGACGGCGGGCCGGGCTCGTGAGCCTGCTGCCTGGCGGCTCGCCACCTTTTGCCACCGAGCGTGGTCGCGGCCGTGCGGTCGGTCGGAAGCGACCCGTTGTTGGCGCCGAAGAGCGCCCATCCCGCCGGCCGGCCTCAGGGTCCCCGTCGCGGCGCCGATCAGTCAGTTGGTGGCGGGAGCCGGCGTACGGGAGACGGGGGAGCGGTCGGGCGGACGACCGGTCCACCGCCCACCGCTCTGGCTGCTCCCAACTACCTGTCACAGGCCCGGCCTGGCGGAGGCCGGGCCCGTGACTCCGACGGTGGGCGGACCACCGTCGGGACTGGTGGGCGTTCGCCTCGAGCGCGGCTGCCGCGCCCTGGTACGCCAGGCGCGCCGCTACCTTGTCGAGGGCCACGGCGAAATCACCGACCTCGGCCGGCGTCGCCGTCTGGAGCGCGAGGGGCCGGCCGGGCGAGGAACCGCAGCATCGTCCGCTCAAGCGCCGAAGGTGACCCCTACTGGCTGCGTCTGTGGACGAGCAGCCCCGACGCTCACCGACATCCGGATGCGTCCGGCGGAGGTCGAAACTGGGCGGTGCAGGGCACGGGAGATGCGGCGCAGGAGCCTCGGAACCTCTCGGTCGGGCACGTCCGCGATCAGCGCGGCCAGCGAGCCGTTACCCACTCGTCCGACCACGTCATCATGGCGCACGATGGTGAAGAGCACGTCGCGAGCGATGCGTACGATCTCGGTGGCGGCCGTCGCGCCGTAGGCGCGCTCGATGCCGCGGAAGTCGTCGATGTCCACGAAGACAACGATCGGTCGGGCCGCGCCGTGCTCATCGAGCTCGTTGACCGAGCGGGCGAAGGCATCCCGGGTGACAGTGCCCTCGGGGCCGTGCTCGACGTAGCGGGACGGCTGGGCGGAGCGGCGGCGCTCGAGCTGGCGGATGGTGCACACGAGGGCGCCCTCGCGCTCGTCCTCGGCGCGGTCGGCCATGATCTCGACCGTGACGGTGTGGCCGTTCGGCTGGAGGACCTGGCAGACGAGCGGCGGGACCGGGTGCTCGCCCGACGTCATCGCCGCGAACCAGCCGCCGGCGCGCGACCGGTCAGCCGGATGGATGAGGCCGAGGGCCTGGGTGCCCTCGCAGTCGACTGGCTCGAGGCCGAGGAGGTCGTGAGCTCGGGCGCTCAGCTGACGGATGACGCCCTGCTCGTCGACGACGCAGATGGTGACGGGGACCCGGTCGAGCAGGCGCTCCGGCCCACCGTGGTCGATGCTCGGCTCGCGGCCGACGTCCTGGCCGTCGGACGTCGCTCCGAGGACATTCGACCAGCGGGGCTCCGTGCTCCCTGGCCGGTAGGTGGCGTTCGTCAGGCTCATCCGGCTGCCTCCTCGATCCCGACGGTGCTCGGTGCATCGCCCTTCGACCACCACGATCGGATTCGCTCCGAACGACGTGAGCGGTGCCGGCGAGGAGGAGACGAGCTCACGCACCAGCGACCGCGCTGAGCGGTCGACGAGCACCGGTGCCAGGCCGCATGGGCACGACCTGGCCGCCTTCGCCATCGTCGAGCGCGGCGAGGAAGTCCGTGAACTCCGCCTCGGAGAGGGGCACGCTCAGGTAGAAGCCCTGGAGGGCGTCGCAACCCAGGCGGACGAGCATCTCCCAGGTGCGGGCGTCCTCGACGCCCTCCGCCACCACCTCGAGCCCGAGGTTGGCGGCCAGGTCCACGGTCGAGCGGACGATCGCGGCGTCGTCAGGATCCGAGGCCATGCCCAGGATGAACGACTTGTCGATCTTGACCTCGTTCACCGGGAGCCGCTTCAGGTAGGAGAGCGACGAGTAGCCGGTGCCGAAGTCGTCGATGGCCAGCCGCACGCCCATCTCGTTCAGCCGCGCCAGCTGCAGGAGGCTGCGCGGGGGATCGGCCATGACGCTCGACTCGGTGATCTCCAGCGTTAGCGCATCCGCCGGGACGCGGTGCTCCGCGAGCAAGCGCTCGACGTCGGCGGCGAGCGAGGTGTCCATGAGGCTCCGGGCGGAGACGTTCACCGACACCCGCAGGTCGGGCCGGAACTGGCGCCAGACGGCGAGGTTCCGCAACGCCGTCCGGAGGGCCCAGATGGTCAGGGGCTGGATGACACCCGTCTGCTCTGCGATCGGGATGAACTCATCGGGGCAGACCTCACCGAACTCCGGGTGGTTCCATCGGGCCAAGGCCTCCGCGGCGACGATCCGCCCCGTCGCGCTCGAGGGCCTGGGGCTGGTAGTGCAGCTCGAGCTCCTCGTTCTCCACGGCTTGGCGCAGGTCGCTGACCAGGCTCAGGCGCCGTGTGCTCGAGTTGTCCAGCCCGGCTTCGTAGAGCTCCACACCCGTGCGCTTGCCCTTGGCCAGGTACATGGCGATGTCAGCGCGCTGGAAGAGCGCCGCCGGGTCGTTGCCGTGGATCGGTGCCAGGACGATGCCCACGCTGGCCTGCACCTCGAGGTTCAGCCCGTCGATGATCACCGGCTGCTGGATCATGTCTCGGATGGTGTTGCCGACGGCTCGGGCTTCCTCGGCCGACCCGAGACCACCTATGGCCACCGCGAACTCGTCGCCGCCCAACCGGGCGATGCTCGCTCGCCGCCCGAGCTGGCGCTGCATGCGCCCGGCGATCTCGGTCAGGAGCCGATCGCCGGTGAAGTGACCGAGGGCGTCGTTGACGTCCTTGAAGCCGTCGAGGTCGATGAAGAAGAGGGCGACCAGGTTGGTTGGATCGGCGTTGTCGAGGAGCTCGTTGAGCCGCTCGGTGAGGAGCGCCCGGTTGGCCAGGCCGGTGAGGGCGTCGTGGGTGGCCTGGAAGGTCTTGTCGGATGCCTCGGCCCGAAGCCGCCCGACCAGATGGCTGACTCGCAGGGCAATGGCCGTCTGGCCGCTCAACGACTCGAGCAGGCGCAGGTCGCCGTCGTCGAACGTGCTCCCGTCGGCCAGGCGGTTGGCCACCAGCAGGATGCCGGTGGCGCCGCCCTCGACCGCGAATGGGGCGACGGCCAGGTCCTCCCAGCCTCGATCGGTGAGCAAGGTGCGCAGGGGGTCACGCTGGCCTCGCCGCACGACACGGGCCCGATTCTCGTCGAGGAGGACGGACTCGAGCGTGGGCACGCCCGCCTCGACCTCCGCCGTTCCATCTTGAAGCCGGTGGACCACAGTGCCGTCCGCGGTAGCGAGCACGAGCTCCGTGGTCCCCACGACCAGCATCTCCTGGGCGAGGCCAAGGCTGCGGGCCACCACCTCTGCCGAGTCGGTCGCACTCGAGACCGAGGCGGTGAACCGCTGGATGAGCTGGAGGTTCTCGTGGCGCCGGCGGAACTGCAAGAACTTTCGATAGACCGCCCACAGCATGAGCAACGCGCCGACGACGACCCACACGCCTCGCCAATCGACGAGCAGCACGTCCAGGGTGATGAGCGCCAGCGCGACGCTGGCGGCAGTCATCGTGCATTCCACCGCCGCCAGTGCGGGGGAGAAGATGATCCGGCGATTCGCGAGCGAGATGGCGGCCGTCACCGCAATCGATGACACGCCGTATGCGGCGAGTATGGCGGCGTAGGCGGCGACCCACCCTCGCGGCGAGGACACTGCGCTCGACCCCAGGGCCGCGTTGAACACCAAGACAGCTGTGGCGAGGAGGAGCGACGTGGTGGCCGCGTTCACCGCTCGACGCACCAGGGGCTTGCGCTCGAAGAGGCAGACCACGAGCACCGCGGCCATGCGAGCCAGGAGCAGCTGGCTCGGCGTCGCGAAGCAGAGACCCACGAGGAGCGGCACGACGGTGAGGTCGAGAGACGTGACGTGACGACCAACTTCCACCCGAACGGCCAAGAGCTCTGTTGCCACGAAGGCCACGGCCAGCGCCCACCAAGGAGCGTGAAGCGGCAACGACGCGGTTGGTTGGTGGAGCGCGAGCGCCCACAGGGCGGCAGAGGCGGCGGTCAGTCCGATCATCAAGAGCCAGACGCTGAACGGGACGTTCGGCCTTGCAGCCGCGGGCGACTGACGCGTTTGGATCATTGCGCCTGGGTGTGGCGGTGGTTGTACCGTTTGCAACAGCCGCCTGTATTTGCGGCGCGTCCGCGGGCGGCAGCGACGGCAACACGCAGGAGGGCGAGGACTCTCGTCCCAGCGGGGACTCAACCCGCATGGCCTTCTCGCGCCGCCGTCTCCGCCAATCCCGCGGCGTCATCCACGGACCCCTCTGCCAGGAAGGGAAACGCAAATGAAGAAGTGGTGATCTCGTAGCACCCTCACGGGTGATCGATGTTCGAACCAGCATCCCGTCCGCCCGAGTGCGCTTGCGATGTACCGGGTGGCGGGCACCCCCTAAGGATCGGTCCGGGTGGAATCCACATGAGGCTTCCACCCGGGTCGGTAAGTTGCGGTTTGACGACAGTCGTCATTGATCCCGGATGGCGACACCTGACCTGTGGCAGCAACAACCCTGATCCGATCGAGCACCAGGTTTCGCCTGGTGGTGGCCGCGACCGGGGTCTCCGGTCTCGGCGACGGCCTCGTCTTCGTAGCCTTCCCGCTTCTCCTCGCGGCCAGGACAGACGATCCCCGGCTCACGGCCGCGGTGGTGATCGCCGGCCGCCTTCCCTGGCTCCTCCTGGCATTGCCGGTTGGAGCACTCGCCGATCGCCACGATCGTCGGCGCTTCCTGGTGACCACCGAGGTCAGCCGCGCGCTCGTGCTCGGCGCCTTCGGCCTGGCGGTGCTCAGCGGACACCTGTCGATCTGGCTCGCGCTCGGCGTCGTCTTCCTGATCGGCGTGGGCGAGACTGCTTTCGTCGCTGGGAGCCACGCCGTCCTCCCGACGCTGGTGCCGAGCGAGGGCCTGGCCCAGGCCAACGGCGTCCTCTTCTCCACCACGACTGCGGCCGAGAACCTGATCGGCCCGGCCATCGGTGGTCTGCTCTTCTCGATCGCGATCGCGGCACCGTTCATCGTCGACGGTGTCAGCTTCGGGCTGTCGGCTGTCCTGTTGTTCGTTGCCCTTCCGGTCCAGCCTCAAGTGACCGAGGTGACGGTGGAGCCGCTCCACGCCGCGATCAAGGAGGGTGTCCGGTACTTTCGGGCCCAGCCGGCCCTTCGGTCGCTCGTCGCCATGGTCACCACGCTGGCCTTCTGCCAGTCGATGGTGTTCGGCGTGGTGGTGCTGTTCGCCCGGGACGTCCTCGGCCTGTCGAGCCTGGGGTTTGGCCTGCTGGTCATGTTCGCCGCGTTGGGCAACGTCCTCGGAGGCACGGTCGCCGGTCGCCTCGACGCATGGTTCGGTCCGAGCCGGCTGATCCCCCTGGCCGGGGTCGTCGCGGCCGTCGGCTACCTCGTCGCCGGGCTGACCAGCCGCCCGATCGTGAGTGGAGCGGCGTTCGCGGCCGAGGCCGTCGCGGTGGCAGTCGGCAACGTGTCCAGCGAGGCCTACCGCCAGCGCGTCGTGCCGCCACAGCTGCTCGGACGGCTGGGCAACATCTACCGCTTCTTCATCAACGGTGCCATGCCTGTCGGTGCGCTGGCTGGGGGGCTGCTGGCCTACAACACCAACCTGCGAGCGCCTTTCGTCGCTGCGGCGCTGTTGCAGCTCACGGCAACAGCGGTCCTCGCGCCTCGGACGCGCAGGCGTCTGCGTTCGCCGGACCGCGAGCCCTTTGGCTGACCGGTTCACCCGACGCCGGTCAGGTCGGCATCCACCACGAACCGGAGCCGGCTGGAGCCGAGGGGATGGCAGGCGACGAGGATGAGGCCACGGCCGGACGAGGGGGTGAAGGCGAGGACCGCGCTCCACGTCGGTTGGGTGACCTGGGTGCGCACGACCTCGTAGGTGTACGTCCGGCCGTCGGAGCCCCGGAGCGCGATGGCGCTCCCCTGGTGCAGCTGGGCGATGGTTCGGAACGGGCCGCCGTGGCTCACGCGGTGGCCGAACAACACCGTCGTGCCGGGCTGTCCGAGCTTGGCGCTCGTCGGGTCCCAGGCCGCACCACCCTCGTCGACGATCCTCTGGAGGATCCCCTCGTGCACCGGAAGGCTGCGCCCCATGTCCGCCGACGTCATCCAGGTCGGGATGGCGCCGGCGGCCGAGACCTCCAAGGTCGGGGCCTTGACCGTCGGCGGCGCGGTGAGCGGCATGCAGGCGGTCCCCAACAGCGAGAGCGCGAGGGCAGACCAGAGCGAGACGAACATCGCCCGGCGCCGCGCCCGACGGGGCGGACCCGTCCGGTCACGACCGCGACGATGCCGGTCCAGCTGCTCGGTGGGTGGGTTCGGGGTCACGGTCATCGGGGGAGTCGCTTCCTCGCTTGCCGGTGCGGGATCGCGGCTACAGGTCGGATCGGCGAACCCCGCCATGAGCCCGGGGGCGGGAAAAGCACCACCAAGGGCGCCCGCGCCACCACGGTCCGTGAGAACACGCTGGTCGGCGTCGGCAGAACCGGCAACGACGACCGAGCGCCCGCCAACGACGCGGTGGGTCCCGCTGGTCGTTGGGGGGCGCTCGGTTGGATCAGCCGATCGAGTGCGGGCGGACCCGCCGACGGAGGGTCAGGCGGCGAGCGTGCTCACCGAGTCGCCGAGGGTGCGACGGTGGTCGAGCCGCTCGCTGAGGGTCGAGGCCTCGGCGACGGCCTGGTAGTAGGCGGCCTTGCGGCGGGCCACCCGCCCGGGCTTGGCTTGCACGCTGGGGACGGTCTCGGGCTCGAGCTGGGCGTTCAGGCCGTCACGGAGCAGCGCGATGGCTTCCGAGCACAGCTGCGACACCCGGGAGGCGGTCACGCCGAGCTCCTTGGCGATGTCCTGCATCTCGCGCTCGTCGAAGAAGTGCGCCACCACGATGGCCCGGAGGCGCTCGGGCAGGGCGGCGACGGCATCGATGAGGTAGCCGCGCAGCTCAGCGTCGAGCAAGGCGGCCATCGGGCCGACCTCAGTGGCCGGGACCCGGTCTGCCACGTCCGCGTCGCTCAGCGACGCGACGGACCGCTCCATGCTGGTGGCCCGGGCCGCGTCGTGGCGGACCCGCCGCACCTCGGCGACGTTGGTCTCCATGCGAACGGCGATCTCCGCGTCGGACGGCTGACGGCCGAGGCCGGCCTGCAGCTCGATGGAGAGCGCGTTCACCCGGTTGGCCCGGCTGCGCGATGCCCGGCTGAGGCGGTCGCGGCTGCGGAGCTCGTCGAGGATGGCGCCCCGAATGCGCACCCGGGCGTAGGCCTGGAGGGAGACGCCTCGGCTCGGGTCAAAGGTGCGGGCGGCCTGGGTGAGGCCAAGCAAGCCGGCGGAGGTGAGATCGTCGCGGTCAACGAACCGCGGAATGTGGGCGGCGACGTCGGAGACGACGTGGTGAACCAGGGGGAGCATGCTCGAGATGCGGGCTTCCCATTCGGTGGTATCGGATGAAGCAGGCGGAGTCCTCATGACCAGAATGGTCGTTGAGCAGGGCTTTTCTGTGATCACCGCCCGCAGGGGACGCGCCCGCCGCTCGTCCCCCGCTAGCGGGATGCGACCCGCACCGCCGAGATGGGTGCATCTGCACGAATTTCTAGTGCACTTGCGTCATAGATCCCCCCAGGTAGCGTCTTGAGGTCTAGTTGCCGATTCAACAAATCTGCGGCGGAGGAGGACCGATGAAACCGGAACCGTCAGCAGGCAGGGCCCGCAAGTGGATGGCGAGCGGTCTTCTGGTCGTGCTCCTCGGCGTCGGGGCCACCCCGACCCTGGCCGCCGCCCAGTCCGTGGGAGCCCGGGGCAGCGCGCCCGCCGTCGTGTGCGGCGGAAGCTACGGATCGCAGCTGGCCCGACTCGAGGCGTGCATGCGCAACTACCACTTCCCGGCCGCCAAGCGGTCGAAGCAGCCGCCTCGGGGGGCGACGGCGGCCTGCCGGGACAAGTCGTACTCCTTCTCCCACAGCCGGTGGGTTGCGTGCCGCGGTCATCGCGGCGTGTCCCGCTGGCTTCGCTGATCACCGAAGCAGAAGTACCTGACTCCGGTGACTCGGCGACTTGTCCGGTTCTTCCAGGGGTTTCGGATCAGGGTCATCGGCCTGGTGTTGATCTCCATCATCCCGGTGCTGGTGGTGTTCTCGTGGCAGGCGTCGGATGTCCGACAGCGCAGCCGGGAGAACGCCGCTACTGACACTCTTCGGTTGTCTCGTCTCACGGCTGAGCGCGAATCGGCGACGGTGCAAGGCGCTCAAACCCTTCTGGCCGACGCGACCGCCTTGGGCTCGGACGACTTTGCCGACCCCGCGACCTGCCACGCCTACCTGACCCGGATGCTGAAGCAGATGCCGACTGTGACCAACGCCTTCACCGTGGGCGGGGACGGGACGGTCTTGTGCAGCGCCGAGCCCCTCCCCGACTCCATGTTCCTCGCTGATCGCCCTGCGGTGCAGGACGCCATCGCCACCAGCCACTTCGCCGCCCGGGTCGAGGCCACCGGCGACCTGGTCGACTCGCCGGGCATCCTCGCCGTCCTCCCCGTGCCCAACAACCAGCGCGTGGCCTTGATCGGGGTCACCCTGAAGCTGGGCGTGGGACTGGAGACGTTCCTGACCAACCTCGGGCTGCCGGCCCGGTCCGAGACCGCGGTGATCGACTCGAAAGCGCAGGTCTTGGCCAGCGCGCCGGGCACCAATGGCGTCGGGCAGGCCGTGCCCATGCGAGAGCTGGCCGGTCAGGTGCAGGCGGGAGGGGTGGAGGGCTCGGCCGAGGGGATCGGAAGGGACGGCATCGAGCGGGTCTACAGCTACTCCGACGTCGCCGGCACCGGTGAGTCGGCGTTCGCCCTCGTCGGTGTCCCCACCAGCGTGGCCTTCGCGGCGGGCAACCACGAGATGCGGGCCAGCCTCGTCGCGGCGCTGGTCGTCGCCCTGGTGGCCATCGCGCTGGCGCTCCTCATCGCCGAGCTCTCCGTCTCCCAGCCGGTGCGGCACGTGGTCGGCACCGTCCGCCAGCTGGCGTCGGGCAACCTCAGCGCCCGCACCAGCATGCGGGGGGGTGGCGAGGTCGGGGAGGTGGCGGACGCCATCGACGACATGGCCGGCGCCCTCCAGGCGAGGGAACAGGCGCTGCGGGCCGCGTCCGACGAGCGCGAACGCCTCTTGGCGGAGCTCCTCGACGCCCAGGAGGAGGAGCGGCGGAAGGTGGCGGCGGACATCCACGACGACACCATCCAGACGATGATCGCCGCCGGCATGGAGATCCAGCTGCTCCGGGTCGAGCTGGGCGACCAGGGCAGGCGCGATCGGCTGCAGCATGTGGAGCAGTCGATCACCGAAGCCGTGAACGGCCTCCGCAACCTGATCTTCGAGCTCGAGCCGCCCGACGGGGCGGGTGCGGCCCTCGAGGACAGCATCGAGCAGTACCTGGAGAACTCGCTCCGGCCGACACCCATCGAGACCGAGGTCGAGGCCAACCCCCACCTGGTGCTGGCCGGGCCGGAGCGGCAGGTCGTGTTCCGCAACCTGCGTGAGGCCGCGCTCAACGCCGCCCGACACGGGAAGGCCCAGACCGTCATGATCGGCCTCGGCATGGTCGACAACGGTGTGCTCGTGACCGTACGCGACGACGGACGGGGCATGGCACCGGGCGAGGAGCAGAAGCCGGGCCACCACGGCGTACGGGTCATGCGGGAGCGCACCGAGGCCCTGGGCGGTTGGTTCAGACTCGAGTCCCAGCTCGAGCGGGGCACGACCGTGTCGTTCTGGTTCCCCTCGAAGGTACCGGTTCCGTGATCAGCCGCGGGCCAGCTCGACCAGGCGATCCAGCAAGCGGTCGGTTCCCTTCGGCAGGTAGTCGACGGCCCCGGCTTGCGCCATGCGCCGGCGGAGGCCCGGAGTGGAGGAGCCCGAGAAGGCAACGACGCGCGTGCCCGGTGAGCGGTCGAGTATCCGCCGGCACGCCTCGATGCCGCCTCCTCCGGGCATCCGGACGTCGATGACGGCCAAGTCGGGTTGGAGGGCCTCGGCCAGGTCCACCGCCTGGTCGCCGTCGACCGCGGTGCCGACCAGCCGCAGCCGGTCGTCGGAGTCGATGAGCTCCGCCAAAGCATGTCTCACCGACGCGGCGTCGTCAGCGATGATGAGTGAGATCGGAGCGAGGGGAGTGTCAGTCATGATTTGGGAGCGTCCCCAGGTGTCGTTCTGTATCGGTTCGCGCGGCGTCCGGCATGAGGCAAATGGGAGATTCCCGGCCTACGCGTCCGGGTCCGGCTGGTGCTGGTCGAGACCCGATCGGAAGGCATTCGATGCCCGGCGCTGAACCCGCAGTCATGGGAGTCGTCATCGTCGAGGACCACGCCATGATCGCTGAGGGACTACGAATGGCGCTCGAGCGGGTCAGCGACATGCATGTGCTCGGCGTGGCAGGAACGATGACCGACGGCGTCCGTATAGCCGCCGACACCCGGCCGGACGTCGTCGTGATGGACTTCCGCCTCCCCGATGGCGAAGCGCCGGGGTGGATCGGCCAGGTCCACGCCGTCCACCCGCCGGCGCGCGTCCTCGTCGTCAGCGCCATGTCCGACTACCGGTCCGTCATCCGCGCCCTCGAGGCAGGGGCGGCGGGCTACCTGCTCAAGGATCAGCCCATGGAGGACCTCGTGGCGGCCATTCGGACCGTCCACCGAGGCAAGCAGGCGCTGGCGCCGAGCCTCGTCCCGAAGCTGATCGCCCGCGTGACCCCCGCCTCGGCCGCGGGACATCGGCTCAGCCGCCGGGAGATCGAGATCCTGCAGCTCCTGGCCGAGGGAGTCAGCACGGCCGCGATGGCCAAGCGCCTCAACCTGGCCGTCAACACGGTTCGGAACCACGTCCAGAGCATCTTGAGTCACCTCGACGCCCACTCCAAGCTCGAAGCAGTTGCTATCGCGCTCCGCGAGGGCATCATCCAACCGCCGGACACTCGCCCGGGCCAGTAGTCGGAGGGTCGCCAACGGCCTCCGCCCTGGTCAGCCGGGAATTGGATGCGGGCTTATCAACGAAATTGGTGCGAATGCATCTATCTGTCTCCCGCGACCTGTGGCTTGATCATGACATGACGCAGGCCGTGGTGATCGACGAATGGGCCCTGGTACGAGAGGGCATCAGCAAGCTCCTCGGCGCCAGCAACGTCATCGCGGTCGCCGCCGCCAGGAGCGCCACCGAGGGCTTCGCGGCGCTGGAGCGCACCGAAGCCGGGCTCGTCGTCATCGGCTCGTGCCCGGACAGCTCGGTGCTGGCCGCCGTCCGCCGGGCTCACCTCGATCCTGACCTGCGGATCGTGGCCGTGGTGGGACGGCTGGGCCAGAAGTCGCTGGTCGAGCTGTGCACCTCGGGCGCGGACGCCGTCGTGCTGCGGTCGTCCTCCGAGACCGAGCTGGTCGCCGCGGTCGAGCACGTCCTGCGGGGCGAGCGCTACTTGTCGCCGGATCTGTTGCCCACGCTGTTCTCGGGCTCGGTCCGCCCCACGCCGTCGCCGAGCTCCCGCTTCGCGCTCACCACGAAGGAGCGGGCGGTGCTCGGGGAGCTGGTCGGCGGCCGCACGAACCGCGAGATCGCCAGCACGCTGAACATCGGCGCCGAGACGGTCAAGACCCACCTCGGCAACATCTACGCCAAGCTCGACGTGAAGCGAAGGGACGAGGCGATCAGCGTGGCCCTCAGAGGCGGCTTGGTCTAGGGCCCGAAGGGCCCGGCTTCGGTCAACCTCCTTGGACCTTCCCCTCAGGAGCGCGCGCTGCGTGACGATGGGTCGGGTGTGCATGGCGAGACTGGCGAACCCTTCGCGGACCTCGCGGATCTCCTCTGGCGCCAGCGCGGAGTACTCGACCGGCTCCTGTTCAAGCTGGCCGTGGTCCAGATGATCCTCGACGGCCGGGCCTACGCCTGGCTCCCGATGGCCGCCGACGAGACCGCAGGGTTGGAAGAGGAGGTCGCTGACCTCGATCGTGCCTGGCGCACCCTCGTCCGGCGTGAGTCCTGGCCGCCCGACCTGTTCGTGACCATCGGCCTCATGGCCGCCATCGGGCCGGCGCCGTGGGACGAGATCCTCGGTGATCACCTCGAGGTCCTGGTACGGCTCCGGACCGAGGTGCGAGCGCTGGTCGAGACGATCGAGGCCGGCCTCGACGATCTCGACCTGTCCCAGCTGTCCCAGGTCTCGTGGCCCAACGGCGACGCCGAGCTGGCCCAGCAGGTCGTGCTGGTGGCCCGCGACGGGCTGCTCGAAGCGCTGCAGACCAGCGACCTCCGTGGCGCCGATCACCGCGGGTGACCATCGGGCGCCGGGTACACCACTCACCGCGGTCAGAGGGTCACCGTTCGTGAGAAAGGGCCGGTGGAGGCTCAGGTGATCCTCGGTTGGGTCGACGGGAGGAGATGACCACCTTCCCGCTTCCCAGGAGCCCCGATGCCGAACGCCTTCTTGCGCCCTCACCGCGGCCGCTGGGCCCGCTGGCTCGGTTGCAGCGCGCTGGTGCTCCCGGCTGTGGCGCTCGGGGTTCATCACCTCGCGTCGCCCGTTCCACCCAAGCCCGTCGTGGTCGCCCCCATGGCGAGGGGCCAGGTCTCCGATGGCTGGGCGTACACGGCGGTGCCCGCCGGGAGCTCGACCGTCGCCGGTCGCTCGTCGCTGCGCATCCAGAGCGCGACCCCAGTCCTGATCCCCGCCTCGGCCGCGCACCCGGCCTTGAAGGCCGTGACCGCCCCCTCCCGCCCGTCGGCATCGCGGACTCGTCTCGGCGCACCGGCGAGCGCGCCGCTGCCGCCCGGAGCAGTGGCGAGGATCAGCATGGCGGCGATCGGTCTGGACCTCCCGGTGTACCGGGGCAGCCAGTCGACGATCGATCTCGGTGTCGCCACCCTCTTCGACGACGGCCCGGGCGGCTGGAGCGCGCCCGTGGCCCTCGGCGGGCGGGGCACGGTCTGGATCGCCGCCCACCACACGTCCCACGGCGCACCGTTCCGCCTGGTGGACCGGATGGCGGTCGGCGACCGGATCTCGGTCCGCGACGCGAACGGGGCCGTCTACACCTATCAAGTGGTGGACCGTCGCATCGTCGGGACCGCCGTCACGCCGGGCGCCATCTATGGCGATGATCCGTCCGCCCACCGCCTGGTCGTGCAGACCTCGATGGGGGCCTCTCACCGCCTGTTGCTCACCGCGAGCCTCATCTTGGCGGGCTGATCGACCGTCGGCGTCCAGCTTGCTCGGCGCCGGCACTACGAAGAGAAGTGAGTTCGGGTTGGCCTGACCTCCTGTCAGGTGCGAAGCGGAGGTACCAAGCGATGCATCGTCGCGCCCTGAAGTCGACCACCATGGCCGTGCTGGCCCTCACCATCACGGGCGCAACCGCGTGCTCGCCACCACCGAGGCCGCCCGTCCCGGTCATCGCGCCAGTCATCGCGGCCAACTCGGGCTGGATCCATCCCCGCGTCCCATCGACCTGTGCCGCCGCGGCCCAGGCGGCGGGCGATCTGGTCGGCTGCGTGCTCGGGTACGCGACGGTGGCGTCGCAGCACTTCGGCACCCCCCCGTTCCCCGTCGCGCCCGTCGCCGCAGCCACGGGCTTGCCGGCCATCCCGCCCGTCGCTCTGGACGCCTACCGCAAGGCGGTGAACAAGGAGCGCAAGCTCGACAAGGCGTGCAACGTGACCGTCGACGTGGTGGCCGGCATCGGCTACAACGAGTCACGCCACGCCGTGAACGGCGCCCGCCTGAACGCCAAGGGCGACATCTCGCCGCCCATAATCGGTCCCGCCACGTCGATCCCGAACAAGTTGTCGCCCACCGACAAGGTCCGGTTCCAGAACTTCGGACCCTTCATACAAGCGGTGGGGGCGACCCAGTTCCTGCCGGCCACGTGGAAGGCGTACGAGCCCGACGGCAACGGCGACGGCCTCTCGGACCCCTTCAACATCTACGACGACGCCCTCGGCACCACCATGTACCTCTGCCGGGTCTCGCACATGACGACGGCGGCCGACATCCTGGCCTCGGTCTCGTCGTACGGCTACCGAACCCCGAAGCTCCAGTCGGGGCTCTTCGGCTACATCCTCGGATACCGGATCCAGTTGGCCGGCACCAAGACCATCGGCACCGTGCCGCTGAGCGCCACGACAGGGGTGTGGAAGTGGAACGGTGGGTCCTACAACGGCTCGCCTGCCCTCGCGGCATGGGAGGCGACGATGGTCCGCACGACGACGACCATCGGTCCGTTGAAGGCGGGAACCATCATCGGGCCCCCTGAGGTCGTCCCCCTCTTCGCCGGCTTCCTCGGGGACCTGGTGCGGGGCGGGTATTCGATCAAGGAGGCGTACTCGTACGCCTTCCGCTGCACGTCCAACTCGGCCAGCCGCGACTGCGCGGGCTTGGACGCCGACAGCCTCTCGTTGCACGCCTACGGGCTGGCCATGGACGTGAACTGGTCGACGAACCCGGAGCTCATCTACCGCTCGACCGGCACCACCTCCGCCTGTGCGCTCCCCGTGAAGACCGACTTTCCGGCCTGGGTGATCTCGGCCGCCCAGCGCTGGGGCCTCTTCTGGGGTGGCTACGGCTGGAGCGGGCGCTGCTCAGGCCCGACCACCAGCTCGACCTACGTCAACCGCGACGCGATGCACTTCGAGTTCCGCGGCACGCCCGAGCTGGCGAAGCGGATCGTGGCCTGGAACGCCAGCCATCCGGCGCCGGCGTCGGCAAAGCCGCCGGCCTGAGGCCCGAAAGGCAGGGTGGCGGGCGCGCGCTGCGTGAGCGTCGAGCAGAAATCTCGGCCGGACCCTCATGTACGTGCCCTGCTAGCCGTTGGGAAGGGTCGGCAGCACCCGACGAACCCCTGGAGGCGACATGCTGCAGACCCTGAAGACCCGACTCGCGCACGATCGCCAGAGTGGCGATGAGGGCTTCACCCTCATCGAGCTCATGGTGGTCGTCCTGATCATCGCGGTGCTGTTGGCAATCGCGATCCCGACCTTCCTCGGGAGCCAGAACAAGGCCAAGGACCGCAGCGCCCAGTCGTCGCTGCGCAACACCCTGACCGCCGCCAAGACCATCTTCACCGACGGCGCCGACTACACCAAGGTCGTCTTCAACACCACGTTGCCGGCCGCTGAGCCCTCGCTGACCTACGTGGCCACGGGCACGGCATCCGCCGATCCCAAGACGGTGTCGATCAACGCCGCATCGGCCACGGTCTTCTACGCCGCCGCCATGTCCAAGTCCGGCACCTGCTTCTACATCAAGGACGACATCAACGCCGGCACGATGTACAGCACGGGCGCAGCCTGCACGGGCACGGGTGCCGCTGGCGGCACGTACGTCCCAGGCAACAGCTGGTGATCCAGTCTCGGGCTTCGGCCTGAGCCATCAGCCGCAACAACCACGGCCAGTGCGAGGGGACCCTTCGGGGTCCCCTCGCTCGTTTTCGGCGCCAGGCTCATGCGGGGCCGGTGGCCGCCGATCAGCGAGACATGGTTCGACCTTGCCCCCCCATGCCGAGGGCCGCAGGCGCCGCGGCGCGTCGACGCCGGGTGGGCGTTCACGGCGACGAAGGCTTCACCCTCATCGAGGTCCTGATGGCCACGGTCGTGTTCGCCATCCTCGCCACTGCGTTCGCCACCAGCCTGACCGCGTCGATGCGCTCCTACCAGGCGTCGAAGGTTCGTACCGTGGCCGAGCAGCTGGCCTCCTCCCAGCTCGAGGATGCTCGCCGCCTGGCCTACGACGACCTCGGAACGGTCGGCGGCAACCCTCCCGGGCTCCTGCAGGCGCTGCAGACGGTCACCGACGCCGGCCAGACCCTCAACGTCACCACCAAGGTCTCCTACGTCAACGATCCGACACCCAACAGCACCGAGACCGGTGCCGACTACAAGCTGATCCGGGTCACAGTCCTCTCGAGCGCAGTCCCGACCCTGAACGTGAACCTGCAATCGTACGTCGCGCCGCCCACCCAGCCCTCGCTCGACCAGGGCCTGATCAAGCTCCGGGTGGTCGACTACGCGCTGAACCAGCCGGTGGTGGGCGCGACCGTGAACCTGGGCACCGGGCCGAGCGCGCCTCGGTCCGACACCACGGACGCCGCGGGCTGGGTCAGCTTCGCCGCCTTGGACCCGACGACGGGCTCCGGCACGTACGCCCTCACGGTGAGCGCCTCCGGCTACGCGGTGCTCCCCGAGGACCAGCCGCCCGCTCCGGCGGTCAAGACCACCATCTCGGCCGGCCAGGTCTTCACCACGGCCGTGCGGGTGTACAAGCCCGCCACGATGAACGTCCACCTCGTCACCTCGACCGGCACCCCGTTCACGACCGCCGCCACGCTCACGATCTCGTCGAGCCGCGGGAGCGGCACCGCCTCGGTCAGCGGTGGCAACGCCGCCATCACCGCCGTCGGCACGGATCCGCTGATCCCGAGCGTCCAGTACACGGTGGGGGCGACGGCCACCGGCTTCAACGCACCGAGTGAGACGCTCACCACCTTCCCGGACCTGTACCCCTCCGTCCTGACCTCCGACGTCACCCTCGTGATGGCTGCGACGAGCACCACCGGGACGGTGAAGGTCACGCTGAAGTCCTCGACCGGCACCAAGATCGCCAACTCCGTGGTGGTCATCACCGGGGGCCCGGGAGGCGTGGTCCTCGCAGGTACGACCAACAGCAGCGGCGTGGTGTCGTTCACCGTTCCGGCCGGCACCAGCCCGGTGTACACCATCTCGGCGCTGGCCCAAGGGCTCTACGACGCCGCCACGACGACGTCTGCGGGCCCGGCGGCTGGGGCCACGGTCAACGTCACGCTGACGGTCGTGAAGCTGTGATCCGGCGACGGCGCCTCGCCGGCGACCGCGGGTTCAGCCTCATGGAGATGATGGTGGCCGTCAGCATCCTCGGCGTCGTCCTGACCATCGTCTACGGCTCGCTGAACTCCGGCATCCGGACGGCATCGGACTCGGAGACGCGGGCTCAGATCCAGGCCAGCGTCCGCCTGGCGGCCGACGCCTTCGTGCGCGACGTGCGCCAGGCCTACACCGGTGACGCGTCGCTGAATCGGATCTCCTCGCTGGCCGCCAACCAGCTGACCTTCTACTCGCCCGACCGCATCACGCCCTACCACATCCGAAAGATCAGCTACCGCATGAACGGCACCAGCCTCGAGCGCTCGGTCACGGTCAGCTCGGATACGGACGGCTTCCCGTGGACCTTTGGCACCGTCGGCGCCTACGTCCCGGTGGTGACGGACGTTCGCAACCCGACGCTTTTCACCTACTCCGACCAGAACGGCAACGCCACGACCAATCCCACCGCTGTGATCACGATCGACCTGACCCTGACCGTCGACAAGGACACGGCACGGACCCCTGCGGCCGTGACCTACTCGACCACTGCCCAGATGCGAGGTGCCACCTCATCATGATGCTCCAACGATCGTCCGCGGTGCGGCGAGACGGCCTTCGGCCCTCGTCCCGGCGCCTTCATGGCGACGGTGGCAGCGCCATGATCGTCGTGATCCTCATGGGCGTGATCTTCACCGCGCTCGCGGCCAGCCTCATGGCCAACTCGATCGCGGAGGCCGGGCGCTCCGGGCTGGCCGTCCGGCGTACGGGCGCCATGGCCGCGGCGGAGGGGGGCGTGGACGACTACATCTCCAAGCTCACCGAGGACCACACCTACTTCGACCACTACGTCCACCCCGGCGAGTCGACCCGCAAGGACGCCGCCGGTGTGACCAAGGCGGCGGGCGCAGCGTGGACCGGCACCACCACCTGGGCCTATCCGAACGGTCGCGACGCCTGGAGGAGCCTCGGCAACGGCTACGAGTTCAACCTGCAGATCAAGCCGCCCGCCGCCGGCAGCGGCACGGTGACGATCACGTCCACTGGGCGCAAGGCCGGGTCCGCCACGGACGTGCGCCGCATCGAGGCTGTGGTCCGCCCGGCCGCCGTCACGGACTTCCAGATGGTGTCGAACGCCGACATCAGCTACGGCAGCACGGCGACGACGAGGGGCAAGATCTACGCCGGCATCGACTCGAGCAACAACAAGCACAACATCGCTCACGCCGGAAAGGCCTACGGCGATCTGTACGCCGAGGGCAGCATCACCCAGTCCCCCACCTACTACAACGGGGCCAAGGGCTACGGCTCGGCGACGATCCGGTCCGTCATCCCGTCGTCGCTGAACTTCAACACCTTCACCAACTCGCTGGTCGATCTGAAGGACGCGGCCCAGAACAGCGGTGGCATCTACCTGAACGACACCACCAAGGACGCTTGGCGGTTGACCTTCAACAGCGCTGGCACCATCACCATCGCCACCTGCAAGAAGAGCGGCACGAGCGACGTGGCCGCGGTATCGCCCACCTGCACCACCACCCAGACGGTGAACGTGCCGTCGATCGGCGCCATCTACGTCAACCAGACCGTGATCGTCATGGGCCAGGTCAAGGGACGGGTGACGGTGGCCTCGAACGTCAACGTGGTGATCGGGAACAACATCAGCTACGTCACGCCTGGCGTCGACGTGCTTGGTCTGGTGGCTAAGAACGAGATGATCGTCGCCCAATGGACCCCGAACGACCTCACCTGGTACGCGGCCACCATCGCCCAGGGCGGCCAGTGGCGGTCATGGAGCAACGATGGCAGCCACGGCACGATGAACTTCTACGGCTCGACCGCCACCAACCAGGGCGGGTCCATGGGCATGTTCGACTTCCGCAACTACAATTACGACACGAACCTGCTCTTCCTCCAGCCCCCGTTCTTCCCGGTGCTCGAGGACAGCTACGCGCTCAGCTTCTTCCGCGAGCTCGCTCCCTGACCGGCCTCGGCGGGGGGGACCGGCAGGCCAGGCCGCCCGCCCCCGCCCCCGCCGACCGCAACCTCAGCCGACCGGCTCCGAGGCAGTCGCCTGAGGTTTCGAAACCCGCAACGTCGCCTGACTGACTTTGAGGCAGGCGGCTGACGTGTCGAGCGGCGAGCGGCCCCGACGGCCCTGAGCCCTCTCGCTGGAACCGGGGACACCGCCACCGAGCTTCCCTTGGTGCGGCGGACCGCTCCGGCCTGGGGGGGGTCGACGGCCCGGTGGCCTCCGATCGCCCGGCATGTTCATGTCGCCCCCCTGCCCGGCGGGCCTCTGGGGGCATCTGAGCGCCCGGTTTCCGCGCGTTCATGGTGGATTCGCGGTCGGTTCCGGTCATCCGGCCTCCCCAAGGCCGCGCTGGCAGTTGCTCAGTGAACACGCCCCCTGCGGGCGGCACGCGATGGCATCATGGCGGGGTGGGACCGGGTGAGCGAGGCAGCCCCGGCATGGTTTTCGACCTCGACGGCACCCTGGTCGACAGCGTGTACCAGCACGTCCTGGCCTGGCGAGAGGCGCTGGAGGCGGAGAGCATCGACATCCCCGTCTGGAGCATCCACCGCAAGATCGGCATGAGCGGCGGTTTGTTCGCTCGGGCCCTCCTGCGGGAGACGGGCGTCAGCCTCGGCGGGGAGATCCTCGAACGGCTCCAGGCCAACCATCGGGACGCGTTCGCCCGCTACGCGGCCGGCGTGCGACCGCTCCCCGGGGCGCAGGCGCTGCTGCGACACCTGACGCAGCTTCGGGTGCCGTGGGCCATCGCCACCAGCGGCCGCCGCGAGACGGCCGAGCCGGCGCTCGAGCTGTTGGGCGTGCCCGCGAGCGCGCCAGTCATCACCCGCGACCTGGTGGAGAGGGCGAAGCCGGATCCAGACCTGTTCCTCGCCGCCGCCGACGCACTCGGGGTGGCGATCGAGGACTGCATCGTGGTGGGGGACAGCGTGTGGGACCTGCTGGCCGCCCGTCGGGCGCGGGCGCTCGGCGTCGGTCTGCTCTCGGGCGGCTACGGCCGGGAGGAGCTGGAGCGATCGGGCGCCTTCCGCGTGTACGAGGATCCGGGTGACCTGTACCGGCACCTGGACGAGCTCGGACTGCGGGAGTCGGACGAGGCCTAGCGCCCGGCCGGTTGCGCGACCAGCCCCCGCGTCGCGTCAGGCCGGTTGCGCGACCAGCCAGGCCGCGCCGGGCGAGCTGGTGACCGCGGCGGCCAGGCCGGTGCGTCGGGCGGTTCGCAACGAGTCGGCGATGGTGAGCCCGATCCCGGCGGCTGAGATCGTCCACGCGGCCACGATCCTGGTGCCGACGAACACGTTGATCGGAACCGTCAGGAGGAGGGCCAGGCTGGCCATCGCGGCGGCGAGGTTGACGCCGGCCCACAGGAAGGTGAGGCGCCGGAAGAGCCGTACGACCTCGGGCCGCTGCTTGAGATCGGGGGCGAGGGGGCAGAAGTCGGACGCGAAGCGGGCCACCAGCGGACGGCCGTAGGCGACGGATGAGGCCAGGATGACCGAGGTGACCAGGGTGCCGAGGATCGGCTGCACGAAGTAGATGAACGTGCTGCCGTTGCACAGGAAGATGGCGGTGCGAACGGTGATGCCGACGCTCGCCATCAGCACCAGGGCAGGGATCTCTCGGCCGGTCACCAGCCGGCGACCGACTGCCACGTAGGCCCAGACGAGGGTGGCGATCAGCGACCAGTGCAACCCGGCCGGGCCCAGCAGGGCGTAGAACAGGGCAGTCGGGATGATCGATGCCTCGACGAGGTGAGGGAGGCACCGCCGGCCCACCGCGGCCAGGACTGCCCGCTTGGACGGCGTGGCCCCGGGTGGGGCGACCGCCCGCGGGGAGCGCGAGGAGTCGGTGTCCTCGCGCCCGCACCGCTCATCCGCCGTTTGCACCCGCACAACCTTCTTATCGGTCGGACAACCGCCCGGATGATCGATGCGGCTCGGTCGGTGGCGCTTCGGCCACGGGACGACGTGGTCGATCTGGAGCTGTGTGGGCCAGGGTGACCGTGAGGCGGTCGTAGGCGGAGCCCAGGGGCGGAGCCGATGGTGCAGAGCGGAGTGGGCAGGAACACGTCGTGCCGTGGTCCGAGCGGTCAGAGGTCAGCGCACTGGCCGAACACGCCACCCCGGGCGGTGTAGGGATCGCCGCCGATTGCGACCGTCACATTCCTGCTGCAGGCCGGCCGGCCTGCCTCCGATGCGATTGTCGATGCCTGAATGGACTCCTTGTTCTTCAGCGTCACATCGTCTCGGAGAATCGAGGACGCGCCGGCTGACGCTACGTTCGGACGCTCAGGGCGATGTCGACGCCGGTCAGCGCTTTGCTCACCGGACATCCCACCTTCGCCGCCTCCGCCGCGGCTTCAAACTGGGCAGCGTCGAGCCCATCAACGTCGCCTGACACGGTGAGCACAATCCCGGTCAGCCGAAAGCCACCGGCCGGATCGGGTCTAAGGCTGACGTCAGCTTGGACATCGAGGGTCCTGGGCGTGCCGCCTGCTTGCGCTACCTCGTTCGACAGCGACATCGCATAGCACGCCGAATGAGCGGCGGCGATCAGCTCCTCCGGGCTTGTCGTACCCCCAGCGTCGTCGGCCGCTCGCTTGGGGAACGACACGTCGTACGTGCCGACCCCGGAGCTGGTCATCTCCACCCGGCCGGAACCCTGCGGGAGCGTTCCGGTCCAGGCGGTCTTGGCAGTTCGTGTTGGCACGGTGTCCTCCGTTCGGGCGTGCGATCATCATCGACGCTACGCCGCTTCACCTCGTTGCCCGGCTGAACTTCAATTCTGCCGCTTCATCCAGCCTCGACGGCCGGTCACGCGGCCGAGGACTGCCCGAACGGCGACGGCCTTGAGCCTCCCCGTGCCGCACTCGGCGCTGGTGATCGCCACCAAGCTGAGTTCGTGTCAGGACGCCTCCAAGGGACCTTGCACCTTGGTGTCGCCCGCCAGCGTCATGGGACCGCCCTGGCGCCAGTGTGATGGGACCACTTCGGGGGGTGTCAGCGTCGGCGTCTTGATGATCGTTGAGGGGTTGGGGTCGGGTCAAGGTCTGTGGTGATGGTGGGCTTCTGGCGGGTGCGGTAGGACTCGCCGTCGAGGACGAGTTCGTGGGCCGCGGACTGCAACCGGTCGATGGCGGACTGGGCGAGTAGCGGGTCGGCCATCAGCGCCAGCCACTCGATCGGCTCTCTGTTCGATGTCGCCACGGTCGCCGCGGCCCGATGTCGTTCGACGATCAGTTCGTAGATGTCGGCGGTGTCGAGCGGGTCGAGGGCCCGGAGGGCGAAGTCGTCGAGCTATGCCGCGCGCGGCATAGATCGACCTATGCCGAGGCGGGGACTATGCCGATCGGCATGTCCGAAGTGTTCGCTGAGCTGGTCGTTCGAGGTCGACTGCTGGTGATCGGGTCGGCATAGTTCCGGACGGAATCAAGCCTTCTCGTGTCGGCGCAGGGTGCGCTGGGACTTGGAGGTCCAGTGATGTCAGGTTCACCGCGGCGCAAGCCGGGACGGATGGCGGCGGATATCGAGCCATTCCGGGAGTGGTTGCGAGCGGCCGGTTACACGCCCGGCTCGACTCGTGGGTTGTTGATGGTGATGGGCCAGCTCGGGCGTTGGATGCACGCCAATGTCGACGAGGGCGAACAGCTGACGATGGCTGATCTTGATGCGTTCGTCGGCTGGCTGCGGTCGCGGTTCTCGAGCCGCACCCCGCGGTTGCGGAGCAGCGATCCGCTGGTCGCCTATCTGCTCGTGGCCGGTGTAATCGAGCCGCCGGCGGTCCCACCACCCAGCGACGTGGAGGTGTTGATCGACGGGTTCCGGCGTTGGATGGTCGACGAGCGTGGTCTCGCGGCGGGGACCGTGTTGCGCTACGAGAACACGGCCCGCCGGTTCCTGAATGAACGCCACGAGGCGTGTGGCTCGCAGTTCGTCACCGGGTTGAACGCGCGGGACGTGGTCGGGTTCCTGGTCGTCGAGTGCGGACGGGTCTCGGCCGGCTCGGCGAAAGGCCGCGTCGCCGAGCTGCGCGCGTTGTTGCGCTACCTGTTCTTGCAGGGGTTCACGTCACGGTCGTTGGCGGTGGCGATCCCACCGGTCGCTGGGTGGCATGGGACGACGATCCCCAGGACGATCACGGCGGCTCGGATCGAGGAGTTGATCGCCAGTTGCGACACGTCGACTCCGAGTTGGCCGCCGTGACCGGGCGGTGTTGTTGCTCGTCGCCCGGCTCGGGTTACGTTCGGTCGAGGTCGTCAATCTCGAACTCGATGACATCGATTGGCGGGCCGGGGAGATCGTGGTGCGCGGCAAGGCCCGCCGCGAGGATCGGATGCCGTTGCCGTTCGAGGTCGGCGAAGCGATCACGGCCTATCTGGTGTCGGGTCGACCGGTGTCGGTGAGCCGGCGTGTGTTCCTCACTGCGAAGGCTCCGATCGAATCGATGCCGCCGGCCCGGGTGAATGACATCTGCCGGCGGGCGTGTGTCCGCGTCGGGATTGGCCGTGTCGGTGCGCACCGGTTGCGCCACACCCTCGCCAGCGAGCTGTTGCGCCACGGCTCCACGATCGTGGAGGTCTCCCAGGTGTTACGCCATCGGGACCTGGCCACCACCGCGATCTACGCGAAGGTGGATCTCGAAACGCTCCGCCAGGTCGCCCTGCCGTGGCCGGGAGCACGGTCGTGAGCACGCTCGCCGACACCGCCGCCGAGTATCTGCGTCTTCGCCGCCTGTTGGGCCACAACCTCGATGAGCATCATCGGCTGCTCCCACGATTCGTCGCGTATCTCGACTCGATCGAAGCCACCACCGTCACGGTCGAAGCCGCTGTCGCATGGTCGACCGATGGGGTCGACCCGACGACAACGAACGGGGCGCGGCGCATGATGGTGGCTCGCGGGTTCGCTCGACACATGGCCGGTCTCGACGAGCACACCGAGATCCCACCGCTCGGGCTGGTCCCGATGCGTCAACGGTGGCGGCCGCCGTTCTTGTTCAGCGCGACTGACATCGGTGACGTTGATCGACGCTGCTGGTCGTCGACGGTGGCGGCTCCCGTCGGCGACCTACACGACCCTGATCGGGCTGCTCGCAGCGACCGGGATGCGGATCGGTGAAGCACTCCGGCTCGAACCCGACGACATCAACCACACCGACGCCGTGATCGTGATCAGGCAATCGAAGTTCGGCAAGTCCCGACTCGTCCCGGTCCTGCCCGACACGATCACCGCGCTCGACGACTACATCAACGCCCGTGACCGGCTGCTGCGTGTCGAGCGGGCCACGACCCGGGTGTTCGTGTCGAGTCGTGGTGGCACGTTGATCTACCCAGTCGTCCAGCAGGTGTTCCGTGACCTATGTGACCGCAACGGCATCGGCGCCGGCGCGGCGCGTCCTCCGAGAATTCATGATCTCCGCCATACGTTCGCGGTGACGGTGCTCACCGGTTGGTATCGCGACGGCGAGAACATCGAGGCCCGCTTGCCGGCGTTGTCGACGTATCTCGGTCACCGCGACCCAAGATCCACGTACTGGTATCTGTCCGCCGCTCCCGAGCTACTCGCCTACGCGGCGGCCAAGCTCACCCACCTGACGCCTGTCCCGGACAGGGAGGTCGAGCTGTGACCGTGATCGCTGCCACGATGCAGAGCTTCTTCACCGACCGGTTGATCAAACAGCGACGGGTCAGCCCGCGCACGATCGCCGTGTATCGCGACACGATGCGTCTGCTCGTCACGTTCGCCCGAGACCGCCATGACCGGGCGGTGCATCGACTCGACTGGGCCGATCTCGACGCTGCCACGATCACCGCGTTCTTGGAGCACTGCGAACACGCCCGTCACAACAGCACTCGCACCCGGAACCTGCGGCTGACCGCGATCCGGTCGTTGTTCGCGTACGCGTCGTTGCGACACCCCGAGCACGCCGCCACCATCCAACAAGTCCTCGCGATCCCCGCCGAAACGGTTCGACAAGCCGACGATCACGTTCCTCACCGCCGAGCAGATCGACGCCCTCATCGCCGCCCCGGACATCACCCGTTGGGAGGGGCGCCGCGACCGGGCGTTGCTGCTCACCGCGATCCAGACCGGGCTCCGCGTCGCCGAGCTCGTCGAGTTGAACTGCGCCGACGTCACCTTCGGCGCCGGAGCGGCGGTCTCCTGCCTCGGCAAAGGACGACGCCACCGAGCCGTGCCGCTCACCGCTCCGACACAGGCGGTGCTGCGCGTCTGGACCAGCGAACGCGCTGGGCAACCCGACGAACCGTTGTTCCCGACCCGCACCGGCAACCGGCTCAGCCCCGACGCCGATGCAACGACTCGTCCGCAAACACGCCACCACCGCCGCAGCCGTCTGCCCGACGATCCGGCCCGATCAGATCCACCCCCACGTGCTGCGCCACAGCTGCGCGATGACGCTGCTCCAAGCCGGCGTCGACACCGCCGTCATCGCGCTCTGGCTCGGCCACGCCGACATCCGTTCCACCAACGCCTACCTGCACGCCGACATGACGATCAAACAACGAGCGCTCGAACGAACCACCCCTGCGGCAGTCCCACCCGGGCCGCTACAAACCCGCCGACAGCCTCCTCGCTTTCCTCGAAGCCCTGTAACTATGCCGACCCGATCACCAGCAGTCGACCTCGAACGACCAGCTCAGCGAACACATTCGGACATGCCGATCGGCATAGTCCCCGCCTCGGCATAGATCGATGATCAACAGGTCGACACGTAGCAGGCGGCGCATCTCGGTGTCGTGGCTGTTGTCGAGCCGGGAGGCGCGCAGCCGTTTGAGCAGCCGGTCGCAGCGTTCGAAGTGCACGCTGAAGCGGCGGCGGACGGCGGCGTGTCCGAGGGCGGTGGCGAGGAACGTCTTGCCGACCCCGACGGGTCCCATGATCACGGCGTTGTGACCGGCTTCGACGAACCGCAGCGAGCACAGCTCGTTCCAGACGTGATGGTCGTAGGTGATCTTGGCGGTGTCATCCCAGCGGTCGAGCGTCATCTCGGGGTCGAGCCCGGCCGCTTTGGAGCGGCGGTCAGCGGAGCTGGTCTCGCGGCGGGTGACCTCGTCGGCCAGGACGAGCTCGAGGAACTCGGCGTGGCCCATCTGGCCGGTGCGGGCGAGGGTGAGTCGTTCGGGGAGGGTGTCGAGGCAGCGACCGAGCTTCACTCGGCGCAACAGGGCCTTGAGTTCGGGGGTGACGGCGGTGGCGGTCATCGGGCAGCTCCGACCGTTTCCCTCGGGGAAACGGGTTCCACGATCGTCTGAGAGCCGCGATCGGGAGCGCGGGTGGTAGCAGGGTGCCGATGATTCGAGGTGCCGACGGCGAAGTGGGTCGGGTCGCGGGCGAACCGGCCCGGGATCACGGTGCCGGGCAGGGCCGGCTGGATGGCGGCCTGTTCGGTGCCGCGTTCGAGCATCCGGCCGATCAGCCCGACGTTGACCGCTTCGGCCTCCAACGCTCGCCGACACGCCGCCTCGACCCGCTCCGGGCCCCACTTCTTGACCAAGCCCAACAGGGCGTAGACCTGACGCATCTTCGTCCACGGCAGCGGGATGTCCAACAACGCCGTGGCGTAGACACCGATCGCCGCACCATGGCCGGCGGCCATCCGTTGCAGCCGATCGAGATCGCGCATCGCATAGACAGTGGTGTGCGAGGGCAGGTCGTCGGGATCGGTGGCCCGACGACCGGGCTGCTGACGGGGATGGACCTTGACCAGCTGCCCGCGCTGGTAGATGCGCACGAGGGCCCGGTCGGCTCGGACCTCGACGTGACTGCCGATCAGGTTCCCCGGCACCGAGTAGAGCGCCTTGGCCACCTCGATGTGATGATCCCGGTGCACCTTCGCCGTCGCGTAGATCGGCACGTCGTAGCGCTCGCCGGGTGCTGGCAGCAGCCGAGGGTGTTCTTCCAGCTTGAACACCTCAGCCGGTCGGCACTGGGTCGTGCCATGGATCCGCTGCCCAGCCCGCTCGCGGCACCACAGCTCGGCTCGCCGCTGGGCGTCGGCGAGATCGATGAACGTCTCGCCGGCGAAGAACGAGCCCCGGACGAACGGCACGGTCCGCTCGACACGTGGCTTGTCCTGCGGGCGACGCACCCGGGCCGGATCGATGTGGAACCCTCTCGCTTGGGCGATCTCGACGAACGCCTGGTTCAACCGCGGTGCCAGCGGATCGGCGTCGTCAAGGACGGCGGACAGGTTGTCGGGGTTCTGTTCCCGATTCGGTTATGTGGCCGTCGCCGTCCTCGGCCTTGTGATCACGGCGGTGAACGAGCCCGGAGCGACGGTCTCGGCCACATAACGCCGAGCCGCGACGACAGGGTGCTTCCTCCGATTCATCGAGCGAGAGGAAGTTGTCCATGTTGGAGGAGTACTTCAGCAAGCCCGCGACGATCGACCGCATCCGCGGCTCGTGGATCGCATGCGAGATCGAGACCTATCTGGCTGCACTGGTCGATGACGCCTACAGCCCCAAGACCATTTGGCGGCGCATTCCGATTGTGTTCGCCTTCGGCGAATTCGCCCGCGCGAGAGGAGCGACGGCCGTCGCCGGCCTGCCTGCGCACGTGGAGGGCTTCGTCACTGAGCGCGTCGAGCAGCACTACGCGAGGACCGGCTCGACGAGGGCAATGGCCAAGGAGGTCCGCGGCCCTATCGAGCAGATGCTCGGCGTCGTTCTCCCTGGCTTCGTGGGCACCGGCCGGCCCCATCATCGCCAGCCCTTCCTCGCCGAGGTCCCTGGCTTCTTCGAGTACCTGGCCGCCGAGCGCGGGCTTCGCGAGGCGTCGTTGTTTCAGTATCGCCACCACCTCGACCGCTTCGAGGCCTACCTGCAACGCATCGGCGTCAGCTCGCTCGGCGAGCTGTCACCGGCGATCATCAGCGCCTTCGTTGTGGAGCGGGCCGCGTCCGGCTTGGCCAAGAGCTCGGTGCGCGACAGCGCCGGCGTCTTGCGCGTGTTTCTTCGCTATGCCCACCGAGAAGGTGTCCTCGATGGCGACTTGAGCGGGACAGTCGGCTGGCCGCAGGTCTACCGACTGTCGAGCATTCCCCGCTCCATCTCGTGGGACGACGTCAACCGAGTCCTCGCCGCCGTCGACCGCAGAACGGCCGTGGGCAGGCGTGACTATGCCGTGCTGCTCCTGCTCGTCACCTACGGCCTGCGCGGCCGTGAGGTCGCCGCTCTCACGCTGGACGACATCGACTGGAAGCGTGATCGACTGGCTATCCCCGAGCGCAAGGCGGGCCATTCCACCGCTTTCCCCCTGTCCGTCGTCGTCGGCGAGGCTGTGCTCGACTACCTGCGCCGCGGGCGTCCCGAGACGACTGACCGTCACGTGTTCTTCCGCGCCGTGGCACCGCGCCTCCCCATCGGCCCGGCAGCCGTGTCCTCCTTGGCGCGCGGCTACCTCATCAAGGCGGGCATCGACGTTCCCCGCCCGGGGTCGCACACGCTTCGACATTCAGTCGTGCAGCGGCTGGTCGACGCCAATTTCGACCTCAAGACGATCGGCGACTTCGTCGGGCATCGCTCGGCACGCTCGACCGAGGTCTACGCCAAGGTGGCGGTCGAGGCGCTGCGAGAGGTCGCGCTCGGCGATGGCGAAGCGGTGCTGGCATGAACGACGACCTCGCCGCCACCGTCGCCGACTTCCTCGCCCACAAGCGGGCGTTGGGCCGCAAGTATCGGACCGAGGAGGCCACCCTGCGCATCCTCGTCGGCTTCGCCGCCCGCCGCGGCGTGGGAAGCTTGGACCAGCTCACGCCGTCGTTGCTTGAGGACTTCGCGGCGTCGCGTCCGAGGACCCGGGCGCGTAGCTTCAATCACCTCGTCGGAATCGTCGGGTGCTTTCTCGACTGGGCCGTCGCCCAGCAGCGCGTGGAGACCTCGCCACTGCTCCGGACGCACAGGCGGGAGACGGCCGAGCGCCTGCCGTTCGTCTTCGACGCTGCCCAGGCGCGGCGGCTGCTCAACGCCGCCGCCGCTCTCCCCGACAACTCGCGGGCACAGGGCAGAGGAACCACCTATCACCGGATCTTCGCCCTCTGCTACGGCCTCGGTCTGCGCGCCGGGGAAGCGTGCGGCTTGCGCGTCGGCGATGTGGATGTCGACCGACAACTCCTCGTCGTGCGCGGCGGCAAGTTCGGCAAGAGCCGCCTCGTCCCCCACGGGCCGCGCATGGCCGAGCTGCTCGACGCGCAGATCCTCGCCACCGGCGGCAGCACCGCCGAGGCGCCGTTGTTCAGCTTCGACGGGCACAACTGCGTGCATCCCTGCACGGCCAGCCAGGTCTTCCACCGCCTCGTCGTCGCCCTTGACTTTCCGGTTCCCGCCGGTGTCGCTCGACCGTGTCTGCACAGCCTTCGTCACTCCTTCGCGGTGGGGTGCCTGCTGCGCTGGTATCGAGAGGGGCTCGATCCGTCGGCCCGGCTCTATCAGCTGTCCACGTTCATGGGCCACGTCGATCCGGCATCCACCGCCGTCTATCTCAGGGTGACGCCGGAGCTGCTCTCCGAAGCCAACGCTCGCTTCGAAGCCTTCGCCCGGCCGGCGTTGTCGACTGGCACACCATGACCGGCCGCCAACCACTCGGGCCGCTCATCCACTCGTTCTTCGTCGACCACCTGGTGACCGTGAAGGGGCTGCGCCCAGCGTCGCTGCGCAGCTACCGCGACACGATCCGGCTGCTGCTGTGCTTCCTGGCTTCGGACGCCGGCACCAAGCTCACCCGGCTCTGCATCGAGGACCTGACCTTCGAGACGATCGTCGCCTTCCTCCGCTACCTCGAAGAAGACCGCGGCAACCACGTCAGGACGCGCAATCAACGGCTGGCCGCCATCCACACCCTCTTCGACTACATCGCAGCGCGCCAGCCCGAGATGCTCGCGGTCTGCCAGAGGGTGGCCGCCATCCCGATGAAACGGGCGGCGCCGCCCGAGACTCGCTTCCTCGAGCGCGACGAGATGGAGGCGCTGTTCCGCCATCTCCCCAACGTTGGCCACCTGGCCCTGCGTGATCGCACCCTGTTGTTGTTCCTCTACAACACCGGGGCCCGCGTCCAGGAGGTCGCCGATCTGTGCGTCGGCCAGCTCGACCTTCGTGATCCAGCGGTCGTCCGGCTGCACGGCAAGGGCGACAAGTGGCGGACCTGCCCGCTCTGGCACCGGACCGTCGAGATGCTCACCGAGTTGCTCAGTTCGACCGACACACCGTCGGCAGCGGACTCACCCGTCTTCCGATCGACCACCGGCGACGGTCTCACGCGCTTTGGGATCTACAAGATCGTCCGGCGTCACGCCGGTCACCTCGACGACGTCCGCACCAAGCGCAGGGTGAGCCCACACATCTTCCGCCACACCGCTGCCGTCCATCTCCTCGAAGCCGGCGTCGAGGTGAACGTCATCCGCGGCTGGCTCGGCCACGCCGACCTGACGACAACGAACCGCTACGCCGAGATCAACACGAAAGCGAAGATCGAGGCGCTACGGCACACCGAGCTTCCGGGTTCTTCGGGGGGACACCGTCCTCACCCCGTCTGGCGGACCGACCGGTCGCTGCTCGACTGGCTCGCTTCGCTCTGATCGTTATGTGGCCGAGACCGTCGCTCCGGGCTCGTTCACCGCCGTGATCACAAGGCCGAGGACGGCGACGGCCACATAACCGAATCGGGAACAGAACCCGGAGAATGTTCCGCGGAACATTTTCGGGGATCACCGTGGCGAAGACACCACCGAAGAACCCCCAGGCGGCCTCGAACCCGTCGATCACCGCCTCGGTGGTCTGGCGGAACGTCAACCACGCGAAGCAATGCCGCGAGTAGCAGGCGGTGAAGATCAACGCCTGCACCACCCGCCGACGCCCGGTCTCGACATCGACGATGAACCCCATTCGGCCGAAGTCGACCTGCAGTTCATCGCCCGGCTCCCCATCGGCGATACGCACCGTCGGACCCCGACCGCGGCTACGTCCGCACACCTCCAGGACATAGCGCTGGACGGTGCGCAACGGCACCACCACACCCTGCCGCTCGAGCAACTCGTGGATCTTCACGCCGGTCAGATCATCCTTGACCCAGCCGGCGATCGGCTCGTGATGAGCGCACAGCAGCCGCCACGGCGCGCCGTGGCCGTCGCTGCGATGCGGACGGACCGCCTCGACCACCATCCCCACCAGCGCGTCGGTCAGCTGGCCGTCGCCCCCATCACGACCCAGACCAAGCCGCTCGGCGGCATCGACGTAGCGGCGGACCGTCTTACGGTCCACCTGCGACAAGCGCTCCACGGAGCGGAAACCTTCCCCGGCCAGCCACAACCGGAGCACCTCTCGAACCTCGAACACACGGACCTCCCGGAATGCCATGGCCGCCTCTCCGATCCCGTCGACGGGAACAGCGGCCAGTGCACCCTCAACGGCACCGACGCTGACGGACCCTCGAAGGCGGTCCCATCACTGGCGCTCAGGCGGTCCCATGCCACTGGCGCAACTCACAGCCAGGTGGTCCCATGTGACTGGCGGGCGACACGATCCGGTCTCCTTATCCATCTGCCCGAGCCGTTCGGGAAGTCTCGAAGACCTCGGCGAGCGTCCAGGACGTGTTCCGGCACTAGGGAGACGAGACCCAACGTGCTTGATCCGGCAGGATCACGCCAGCGATTTACCAAGTGATCTCGGCTGGTAATGAATCTATACAGACGAAACAGTCGTAGATCTGGTATCAGATGCGACAGCGTCGTGTCATCCCGAAAGGACAAGGACGGATTGAGTTAGGTGAGATTGATCAATCTCTCCGGAACGGATCAGCCGGGCCGATGGCGACCATGGCTGTGGCGACGGTCGTCGCAGACGAGCAGTGGCTCGAGTGGCCCGGCAAGCGCATCGCCAAGGGCTATGGCGTGCTGCCATCAGCCTCAGTAGCGGGAGCCCGACATGGCGGGGGCCGGGGCAGGCCTCGAGGCTCCGGGAGCGGAGCTGGGCTTCGCGCCCGCCTGCGCCGGGGCGGCCGTCGCGGTTGCAGATCGCTTTGAGCGCCACCAGAACAGGCCGCCAGCGAGGCCGGCGACGAGCAGGAGGATGAGCGGGAGCGGCAGCCCGTGATCCCCCTTCTTGGGTGCGGCCGGTGTCGTACCCGGCAGGCTGACTGGATCGGCGGTGGCCACGGAAGTGGGAGCGGCGGTGGGGGTGGCCATCTCCACTTCGACGGCGCCGATTCGGGTGAGGATGCCGTCCTTCACCGCGAACGGCACGATCCGGATGACCGTGGACCCATTCGCGGCCGTGGCCTTGGCGATGACCTGGTGGTCTCCGTCCGTCAGGTTGCTGGGCAGGCTCATCTGCTGCGTCAGCGTGCCGCTCGAACCCGCGCCCGTGCTGGCCAGCAGGGTCGGTGTCGAGTGAGCGGTCACCGTGACCATCGAGCGGGGCTTCAGGCCCACGCCTCGGACGGTCAGGCGAGCGTCCGCCACCTTCACGCCGACGCCGACGTCGAAGACCATGTGCAACGCGGGTGCTACGGGAGCCAAGGTGCTGCTGGCCTCTCCGCCGGCGGGTGCGGCCGAGGCCACAGAGGAAACGGAGGCGGTGGTCGGCGCGGCCGTGGTGGCCGGCGCGGCGGTGGTGGTCGGGGCCTCAGTGGTGGGCGCAGCCGTTGTCGGCGGCGCTGTCGTTGGAGGTGCGGTCGTCGGTGGGGCCGTCGTGGGCGGCGGAGCCGTGACGACGATGACCATGGAGTCGCTGGTTGCGGCACCGAAGTTGCTGTTCCCGGCGAAGGCCGCCGTGACGAGGTGGATGCCGGTGGCGAAGGTCGGCGTGATCGAGGCGGAGCCGCTCTTCGACATGACAGGGAGCCCGAGTTGTCCGGAGCCGTCCTTGAAGGTCACCAGGCCGTCCGGCGAGGAGACGCCGGCGGCGTGGGGGAGCGAGCCGGTGAGCGTGGCGGTGAGCTTGACGCCCTTGGCGGAGGCCGTGCTCGACAGGGTCACGGTGGTCGAGGCTCGGGGCGTCACCGCACTGGACGGGGGGGTCGATAGCGCACCCTGGTGGGTGGCGTTCTTGGCCTGCACCTGGAAGGTGTAGGAGGTCGCGCCGTCGAGGCCGGGTACGACGCAGGTGGTCGCCGGCGCGGCGACGTCGCACGAGCCGGCGGGGGAGCCGGACACGAGATAGTGAGTGACCGGAGAGCCGCCATCGAAGGTCGGGGCCTGCCACGAGACCGTAGCGCTCCGCGTCGCCGCTACCGCTGTGACGGCTGTCGGTGCACCGGGATCCACCGCGGTGGCGGTCAGCATTGTGGTGCCGTGGGCGTCCAGTATCGTGCTGGTGCTGGCCGGGGCGTCGTACTCGACCAGGTAGCCAGCAGTCGCTGCCGTGCCGGTCTTCGCCAGCCAGACGCCGCCATTTACTTGGGCATCCAGCTGGAGGTAGTGGGCCCCCGTCGGGTTCGGCTCGCCGACAGCCCAGACCGCGAAGCAGCTGGGCGTCGTCGTGGCCGTGCACCCAGGAGCGTCCCAGAACGTGGCGGGGTTCTGCGGCTCGGTCGTCCAGATCCAGGTCCCGGGCTTGCCGGAGTCGGAGCCACCCAGCCAGGCCGGGGCCGGGGCGATGCGGCTCAAGAGCGCCTGCTCGCCCAGCGTGTTGACGGTGGCGAGGTAGGGGGAGTAGTCAGCGAGGGGGGTGAGCTCCGCAGCGGCTTTGGCGCTGGCCCAGGTGGCGCTGGGATCGGCCACGTAGCGGTAATAGTGCGTCGTCCCGCCGTCATAGGTGGCATCTTTGGGACCGGCGTCGACGGTGATCTTGACCGCGCCGGCGATCGCCGGGGTCCAGCTCAGGGTAGTCAGGAGAGTGGTGAGGTCGGCCTCGCTACCCTCGAAGGCCAGCTGGGGCCCCGAGGCGCCCACTGCGGGGTAGCCGAACGGCACTATGACAGCAGCCGGTGCGGGTGCATCGACCGACAGGGTGCCAGACTCGACTGAGACAGCCACCCGGAGGTCGACGCCGAAGTCGGACACGGACGCACCCGGGAGGTCCACCGGCTGGCCCACGGGCTGGCTGACGGTGGGCGGTGCCAGGGCGGCCGGGGCCGGTGCGGCCGGTGCCGGTGTCGGTGCGGCCGGTGTCGATATGGCCTGCACCTGCACCGTGGGCGGCGGCGTGGGGGCGAGGTTCAGGGTCGGGATCCCCAGTCCCATGAGCGCAGCCGCCACTGCACCCAGGCCGTAAAGCCGGCCGGCGGGGAGACGCTGGTGATCAGCCACCGTTCGCTCCGGTCGTCGCCAGCGCCGCTGCGGTGAACACCCGGGCCAGCACGTCGAGCTGCAAGCCACCGGCCGGATCCGTGGCGCCAGCACCGGTCGTGGTGACCGGCTGGGCGCCGCCGCTGGCATCCGCCGCGGCGGCCTGGAAGGACACCTTGTCCACCACGAGCAGGCGGGGGAGCGTGCTCAGCTGATGGAGGTAGTCGTAGAGCGCGGCCTTGGTGCCCGACACCGAGATGGTGAGCGCGATGGACCCGCCGTCTTGGCCTGCGAGCGCGGGTGTCACCGCTGGGCTCACCGTCTTCTGATCGACGCCGGTCGCGGCCGCGATGGCCTGGAGCTGGCGGAAGAGGTTGGCGGCGTCGGGGACGGCTGGCACCAGGGCCTCGATGGCCTTCGTGTCGGCGGAGGTGGTGGTTGCGGTCTGCGGTGCGGTCGCCGCCGCCTTCAAGCTCTGGAGCTGGGCGCTGGCCTGGTCACGCTGGTCCTTGGCCTGGGCCAGGTCCGAGGACTTGGGCCGCCACACCAGGAGGTACGCCGCGGCCAGCACCAGCAAGCCGATCACGATCAGCAGCTTCGGGTTGGAGGATCGAGGCTTCATGGCTGCACGCCTTCCGGGAGCTTGCGGGCGACGAGGTCGCGTTCGTTCAGGGTGACGATGGCGGTGAACTGGAGGCCGCCGGTGGCCTCAGTCGTCGTGTCCACCCACACGGCGTCGAACGAGGGGCTGGCGGTCACGGCTTCGATCCAGGCTGCGATCACGTTGCGGTCGGCGGCGGTCCCGGTGATCTTGAGGTCCCCGAGCGTGGCGCTTCCCGTCGTCGAGGTGGTAACCGCACCGCTCGGCGGTACCGCCGCGGCGGCCGTCGGGGCGATCGACGTCGTCGGAACGACGGAGGTCGCAGGCGTGGTCGTGGTCGTGGCGGCTGCCGCCGCCGACCCGGCCGGCGTGACCGACCCGGTGACCGGGGCCGAGGCCGAGGCCGAAGCGACCCGTGCCGTGCCCGTGGTGGCGGTGATCTCGACCCCCATGGGGTCACCGATGGCGTCGAGCTGCTTGAGCGTCGCGCTCCAGTCGGTGTCGCCGAACCGGGCGTTCTGCACGATGCGGGACACGCCGGCCAGCCGCTCATCGGCGGGCGCCGCCGACAGTGCCTTCGAGGCCGCCAGCTGCTGCGCGACGACCACCTGCTCCAGCATCTGGTCCCGGTCGGCCTTGGTATCGGACACGGCCCGGCTCTGCCCGACATAGAGGTACCCGCCACCAACCACGACCGCCGCCGCGAGTCCGCCGACGAGCAGAGGGGTCCGTGCCCGACCGCCGAGCGATGAACGGCCGACTGCCTGGGGGGTGAGGTTGATCTGCTTGAGCCGCCCCAGGTCCACCCCGGCTGCGGTGCCGATGGCGACCGACATGAACGGGGCGAGGAAGGGCAGGTCTTCGCTGTGGAACCCCGTCTTGTTGCCGACGAGAAGGTGTTCGAAGGGATCGGCCAGGGTGACCGGCACGTGGAGCCGCCGCTCGAGGCGTTCGGTCAGGCCCGGTAGGAGCGCACCGCCGCCGGTGAGGACCAGGCTTTCGATCTTTTGCCCACCCGACTGCGACGCGAAGTAGTCGAGCGAGTCACCGATCTCGTCGGTGATCTCGGTGATGAACGGGTCCGTGGTCAGGAGGACCCGGGCCGCCAGGTCGGCGGGCGTGCCGTCGGGGACATGGCGCTTGAGGCGCTCGGCGTCGGCGTGCTCGATCGTGAGCTCCGATGCGAGACGGTCGGTGACATGGTGCCCGGACACGTTGGTGATCGTGCGGGAGAACAGGGGCTCGCCGGCCCGGGCGACGACCACGACGATGGTGCCGGCGCCCACCGAGACGATGGCCTGGGCCGGAGCGTCGTCGGGTGAGGGGTCCTCGGACGACGGGGCGAGGGTGCGGGCCAGTGCGGCCGCGATCACGTCGACCACTGCCACCTTCAGCCCGGCCTGCCTGACCGCGTCGACCAGCGGCTGGACCGCGTCGCGAGGCGTGGCAGCCAGGAGGATCTGGTGCTCGTGGTCCTCGTTGTCGCCGCTGGCGCTGTTGCGAGCGGAGGTGTGGCGGAGGGGCTGGAAGTCGAACACCGTGGCGTCGGGGGCGAGCGGGATGTAGTCGCCGAGCTGGAATCGGAGGGCGGCCCTCGTGTCCCCGTCGGACATTGCCGGCATGTCGACGACGCGCAGGATGACCCGAGCGGAGGCAATGGCCACCCGCACCGAGCGTCCCTTGAAGCCGGCCTCCTTCCAGAGTCGGCGTAGCGCCACCGCCACTGCCGCGGGATCGACGACCTCACCCTCTCTCACCGCGCCGGCCGGGAGCCCGACCTGTCCCATGCGGAGGAGGCGAGGGTGCTCGCCCGGCGCGAGGGCTACGGCGCGGACCGCGTTGGTCCCCACGTCGAGCCCGATCACCTTGTCGGCCATTTGGTCGCGTCTCCTTTTCGGCGCGGCCCGCTCGGTTCGCGGACCAGGACCAGTGCCTTTCCAAGTCGGACGCGGCGAGGCGGACATGACCACTCCGGGCCGTTTGTCGCGAATCTTCCCGTGAGGGGTTCTTTGCCCCCCCTCGCGTCCGACCAGAGAGGTGATGGACAGCACCGCCACCGCGAGTCCGCTCCTCGCGCCCCCCGACATGCAGGTCGAGCTCGTCGACCTCACTGACGATCGCCCTGACCCGGCGGTGGTCGGGCTTCTGCCCGAACACATCGCCCGCCGCTACAAGGCGCTCCCCATCCGACGGGAGGGGCGCCGCCTCGTGGTCGGGATGGCCAACCCGGCCGATCTGTCCGCGGTCGACGACCTGCGGGCCGTGCTCGGCGAGCCCTTTCTACGGGTGTGGGTGGCTGAGCGCCAGATCCTCGACGTGCTCGACCAGGCGACGAAGCTGGAAGAAGAGGTCCAGTCGGTGGCGCAGATCGTCGCCGAGGACTCGATCGACGGCCAGCCCGACCTGGCCAGCCTGCGAGCGGTGGTCGAAGAAGCTCCGATCGTCAAGTTCGTCAACCTGATCATCCTGCAGGCCGTTCAGGAGCGGGCCTCGGACATCCACGTCGAACCGACCGAGTTCGACCTGCGCATCCGCTACCGCATCGACGGCGTGTTGCACGAGCGCATGCGCCAGCCCCGTTCGATCGCGGCCGGCGTCGTCTCCCGCATCAAGGTGATGGCCGAGGTGGACATCGCCGAGCGACGGGTGCCCCAGGACGGCCGCATGAGCGTAAGCGTCGAGGGCAACACCATCGACCTGCGGGTCTCCACCCTGCCGACCGTGCACGGCGAGAAGATCGTGATGCGAATCCTGGACCGGGCGACCGGCGTCGTGCCCCTCGCCGAACTGGGCTTCCTGCCCGAGCAGCTGGCGCGGTTCGAGATGGCCTACCGTCGCCCCTACGGCGCCATCCTCGTCACCGGCCCGACCGGCTCGGGGAAGTCCACCACCCTCTACGCCACCCTGAACCTGCTCAACAACCCCACCCGCAACATCGTGACGGTTGAGGATCCGGTCGAGTACCGGCTCCCCAACATCAACCAGGTCCAGACCAACCCGAAGGCCGGGCTCACCTTCGCCAACGCGCTGCGCTCGATCCTGCGCCAGGACCCCGACATCATCCTCGTCGGTGAGATCCGAGACCGCGAGACCGGCATCATCGCCATCGAGGCTGCGCTCACCGGTCACCTCGTACTGTCCACCTTGCACACGAACGACGCCCCGTCGACCCCGTTGCGGCTGCTCGAGATGGGCATCGAGCCCTTCCTCGTCACCTCGGCGCTCGACTGCGTCGTGGCTCAGCGGCTGGCGCGTCGGCTGTGCATGAAGTGCAAGGAAGCGTATGAGCCGACGGACGACCAGCTCCTCGCCGCCGGGTGGGAGATGTCGAAGCTGGCCGGCGGGCCGCCGACGCTCTTCCGTGCTGTCGGTTGCTCGGTCTGCGGCAAGACCGGCTACCGAGGCCGCTTGGCCGTCCATGAGGTGCTGTTGCTCACCGAGGAGATCGAGCGGCTGATCGTGTCCCGGTCGTCGTCCGACGAGATCCGGCGCATGGCGGTGCACCAGGGGATGATCCCGCTGCGCCAGGACGCGCTGGTGAAGGCCGAGGCCGGCCTCACCACGCTCGAAGAGGTGTCCCGTGTCGTCGCGTGACGTCCGAACGCCCGAGGCGGGCATGTCCCCAAGTGGCGGCATTACCTACGAGGAGGATCAGGAACCGTGTCAATGAAACTCGAGAACCCGGAAGCCCGGCTGAGCGGCTTTCTGGTCGCAAATGGCCACCTGGGCGCCCAGCAAGCGGCCGACCTGGTGGCGGACGCCGCTCGCACCGGCATGCCCTTGGTGAACCGGTTGGTTGCCGGTCGTCTGGTCAGCCAGCAGGTACTGGCACAGGCCCTGGCGAGCGTGGCCGGGCTGAAGTACGTGCCTCCGTCGCACTTGCGCCCCTCGCCGCGTGCGCTCGAGCTGCTCACCGCCGAGCAGGCGAAGGAGATACGCGGCCTGCCGATCCTGGTCGACCAGGCCCAGGCCGTTGTCGCCTTCGCCCTGCCACCAACGCCTGAGCTGCTCGGGCTGGTGCGGTCGTACGCCCGCCGGCCGGTGGTGCCCGTCATCGCCGAGATCGATGCCCTCCGCCAGGCCGTCCACACGGCGTACCACCCCGGCGCCCCGCAGAACGGGCCGAGCCCGGTGCCTCCGCCGCCCGCTATGTCCGGCGGGCCGGAGAACGACGTGGTGCCGCAGCACATCGACGAGCTGCTCGAGGCCGTCCTCGCGATGAACGGCTCCGACCTCCACCTTGCCGCGGGGGCGAAGCCCGCGGTTCGTGTCCACGGTGAGCTGCGCGTCGTGGACCGGTACGCGCGGCTGGACTCCGACCGGATCAAGCAGCTGATCTACGGCATCCTGAGCGACAAGCAGATCGCGGCCTTCGAGCACGAGCTCGAGCTCGACACGGCCTACGCCATCCCATCCCAGAGCCGGTTCCGCATGAACGTCTTCCGGCAGCGGGGCTCGGTTGGCGCCGTGCTACGGGTGATCCCCTTCGAGATCCCGCCTTTCGACTCCCTGGGCCTGCCCGCGGTGGTGAAGACCCTGGCCGAGCTTCCCCGGGGCCTGGTGCTCGTCACTGGCCCGACCGGCTCGGGCAAGTCAACCACCCTGGCTTCGCTGATCGACATCATCAACCGCACCAAGCCGGTGCACATCGTGTCGTGCGAGGACCCTATCGAGTTCCTGCACACCCACCAGCGGGCCATCGTCAACCAGCGCGAGGTCGGGCAGGACACGTTGAGCTTCGGCTCGGCGCTGCGCCGCGTGCTCCGCGAGGACCCCGACGTGATCCTCGTCGGCGAGATGCGTGACCTCGAGACCATCCACATGGCGCTGACCGCGGCGGAGACCGGCCACCTCGTCTTCGGCACCCTGCACACGCAGTCCGCGCCGCAGACCGTGGACCGGGTGATCGACGTGTTCCCTCCGGCGCAGCAGGGCCAGATCCGGGTGATGCTGGCCACGACGCTGCAAGCGGTGGTGACACAACAGCTCGTGCCCGGCGCCGACGGCACCGGCCGGGTGGTCGCGGCCGAGGTGCTGGTAGTGACGCCGGCCGTGAGGAACCTCATCCGGGAGGGCAAGGGCTTCCAGATCCCGACCCAGATGCAGGCCGGCGCCCAGTTCGGGATGGTGACCATGGACCAGAGCCTGGCCACCCTCGTGAAGGAGCGCCGGATCACGTTCGACATGGCCGTCGAGCGGGCGGCGAACCCCGAGGATCTCCGTGATCAGCTCGGCTTGAAGCGAGAGAGGGTCTGAGACGACCATGACCACGACCTACACCTACAAGGTTCACGACCGCAACGGCCGACTCGTCGAGGGCAGCCTGGAGGCTCAGAACGAGCAGCTCGTCGTGACGAAGCTGCGCGAGATGGGCTACACGCCGGTCAGCGTCTCGGCCAGAGGAGCTTCCAAGCTCTCGATGGAGCTCAACTTTGGCAAGGCCAAGGTGGACCTGAAGGACATCGCGGTGTTCTCGCGACAGCTAGCCACCATGATCAACTCCGGTCTGTCGATCCTGCGCTCCCTCGCCATCCTGGCCGACCAGACCGAGTCGAAGACGCTGTCCAAGGTCGTCGGCGAGATGAAGATCGACATCGAGCGGGGGCTGTCGCTGTCGGAGGCCGTTGCCCGCCACCCGGACGTGTTCCCGACCATCTACCTCGCGATGGTCAAATCCGGCGAGACCGGCGGCGTGCTCGACGACGTCATGGTGCGGCTGGCCACCACGCTCGAGAAGCAGATGGAGCTGCGGGGCAAGATCAAGTCGGCCATGACCTATCCGATCGCCGTGGCCGGGATCGTCGTGATCATCTGCACCGCCATGCTGCTGTTCGTCGTGCCGATGTTCGAGGGCATGTACCACGACCTCCACGGCACCCTGCCGCTGCCGACCCGCGTGTTGATCGGAGTGTCCGACATCCTCACCAAGGTCTGGTGGCTGGTCGGGCTCCTCGGCATCGGCGGGACGGTGCTCTTCCGGCGCTGGGTGGCGACACCCGCGGGGCGATTGATCTTCGACCAGTTCAAGCTCCGCCTACCCGTCTTCGGGCCGTTGATCGCCAAGACCTCCCTGGCCCGCTTCTCCCGCACGTTGGCCTCGCTGATGCGCTCCGGCGTGCCGATCATCGAGTCGTTCGACATCGTCGGTCAGACGTCGGGCAGCGCCGTCGTCGAGAAGGCGGTCTTCGAGGCGCGCGAGCGTGTCCGGCTGGGTGAGAGCGTGTCGGGTGCCTTGACGGGTCACGACGTCTTCCCGCCCATGGTGGTCCAGATGATCGCGGTCGGCGAGGAGACCGGGGCCATCGACGAGCTGCTCGAGAAGATCGCCGACTTCTACGACCGTGAGGTGGAGTCGACGGTCAGTGCGCTGACCTCGTTGATCGAGCCGCTGCTCATGGTGTTCATGGGTCTGGCGGTGGGCGGGATGGTCATCGCCCTGTACATGCCCATGTTCCAGAGTCATCAACCTGGTGAAGTGAGAGACCGATGCTCAAGCTCCTGACGACCCCTATCCGCAGAAAGGCGAAGGCGATGAATGAGGCAATGCAGTGGAACTACGCACCGGACCTCGATCCGCGGTGGCTCAGCGTGTCGGTCGCGGATCCCGTGGCCGGCTCCAGTCGGATCAGCGTGTTCGGCTTCGACGACGAAGTCGAGCTCTGGGATGCTCCCCACTCGAGCGAGCCTTCGAGCCCCGTAGCCGCCGCCAACCCCACGGTCGCCGTGACCAGCTACGCCGCGGCCTCGCGGTTGGCAGGGCCCGACCTCCTCGATGACCTGTTGCCCAAGCGCCATCGCCGACGCTGAGGGATCGCCCGACCGCGACCGGCGTGGATCTCCTCCCCTGACGTAGGCTCTTCGGCCGCGACCCCCCAGACGCGGTCCCGGCCCGAAGGCCGACCGCTAGGTTCGCGTCGAGCCCCCGGGAGGAGCAGCGGTCGTGGACCTGAAGCGCTTGGGCACCTCGAACATCGTCCGAGGCAACGACGTCGATGCGACGGCCGGGCGGGAGCACTCGCGCCAGCGTCGGCTGGCTCGGGTGGCCGCAGTGCTAGGTGTGGTGGCCACCTGGTTGTGGTTCCGCGCCCTGTCGGGAAACCCGGTCGGCTGGGGCCTGCCCCACGCGCCAGGAGGCCGCTCGGATCTCTTTGTCTCCTTTGGACTGATCGCCGTCCTCGCCGTCGTCATGGCTGTCCCGCTGCTCGCCGCCGGGCGCTCGCCCCACGTCGTGCTCCGTCCGGCCGACACCGGGATCCGCTTGGCCGACGTGGTGGGCGCCAACGCCACGAAGCGGGAGGCGGTCGACAGCCTCAACCTGTTCCTCGCCCATCGGACGTTCGCAGCCGAGATGGGTGGTCAACCTCGCCGAGGCGTGCTGTTCGAGGGCCCGCCCGGCACCGGTAAGACCCACCTGGCCAAGGCCATGTCCGGTGAGGCCGGCGTGCCCTTCCTCTTCGTGTCGGCCAGCGCCTTCCAGTCGATGTACTACGGCCAGACCAACCGCAAGATCCGATCGTTCTTCCGCGCCCTACGCAAGACGGCTCGGGTCGAGGGTGGCGCGATCGGCTTCATCGAGGAGTTCGACGCCATCGGCTCGGCCCGTTCGAGCATGGGCGGCGGGTCGGGGCGCGAGGGTGTCACCGGCGTCGTCAACGAGCTGCTGGTGCAGATGCAGAGCTTCGATCTGCCGAGTGGCGGTCGGCGCTTCGTCGCCCGGCTGGCCGACGGGGTCAACCTCTTCCTCCCCACCGCCCGGCACCTGCCCCGCCCCGGTCCCACGCCGGCCAACGTGCTCCTGGTCGCCGCGACCAACCGCGCCGCCGATCTCGATCCGGCGCTGCTGCGGCCCGGCCGCTTCGACCGGATCGTCCACTTCGACCTTCCCGCCCGAGCCGGCCGGGTGGCCATTGCCGAGTACTACCTGGCCCGCAAGGCTCACGACGCCGAGGTCACGGCCAGCGCGGTCGCCGACGCCACGTCCGGCTACACCCCGGTGGCGATCGAGCGCCTGCTCGACGAGGGCCTGGTCTGCGCGCTCAGGGCCGGCCGGCGCAGCATGGCGTGGGTCGACCTGCTCGAGGCCAAGATGGTCACCGAGCTCGGCGCGTCGCACGTGGTCAGCTACATGCCGGACGAGCGTCGCCGGGTGGCCGTGCACGAGGCTGCGCACGCACTGCTGGCCGAGCTGCTCGGCCGCCGGGTGGCGGTGGCGTCGATCCTGAGGCGGGCCTACTCGCTGGGGTTGGTGGCCCACGACGACGTGGAGGAGCGGTTCGTGCACACGCCGACCGAGGCCAAGGCGCTGCTGCGCGTCGCGCTGGCCGGCATGGTCGCGGAGGAGCAGGAGCTGGGTGAGGCGTCGAGTGGGGTCACCAGTGACCTGACCGCGGCGACGACGTTGGCCGCTCAGCTCGTCGGCAGCATGGGCGTGGGTGGCAGCCGCGTGAGCTTCGAGGCCGCCGAGCTGCCCGGCGCCGGCAACCTGGTGGCGAAGGTGCTGTCGGATCGTGCCGCACGGGAGCGGATCGAGCACCTGCTGGCCGAGGCGGAGGCCGACGCTCGGGCGCTGGTGGCCGAGCACCGCGACGCGCTCCTGGCGCTGGCGTCCGAGCTCGCGGCTCGGGACGAGCTGACAGGCGACGAGGTCCGCGAGGTGTTGGAGCGATGCGGCGTGGTGACGGCGGCCGAGCCGGCGTCCGGCGCCCTCAGCCTCTGAGCCAGAGCCCCACGATCGGCTGCCCGCCGATCAGGGCCACCGAGCGCGCCGGCGGCGAGGAACGGGCCGAACGGGATGCGAGCCCGCCAGGTCGATCGGCCCGCCACCAGCGCCACCATCCCGGCGAGAGCGCCGAAGAGGAAGCCGAGGAACAGACCGGTCGGTACCTCGGACGGGCGCAGCCAGCCGAGGTGCAGGCCGATGAGCGCGGCGAGGCGCACGTCCCCGAAGCCCATCGACCGCGGTGAGATCAGGTGCAGCAGGAGGAAGAACGCGAACGCGGCCGCCGCGCCCAGGGCGGCGTCGCGTAGCCGCCAGGGCTCCCCGGCGAGCACTGCCCCCACTGTCAGGAGCGCCGCGCCCGCAACCCCGCCGGCGTAGATGATGCGCCGGGGGAGGGTGAGGGTGTCGAGATCGATGCCGGCCAGCACGACCAGCACCGCCGCGAACGCCAGGTAGGCGGGCAGTACCCACGACCCGGCGAAGCGGGCGCCGAGTACGGCGAAGAGCACGGCCGTCACGGCCTCGACGAGCGGGTACCGGATGCTGATCGGCGCGGCACAGCTCCGGCATCGCCCTCGCAGTGCCACCCAGGAGGCCACCGGCACGAGGTCGCGTGCCCGCAGCCCGACTCCGCAGCTCGGGCAGTGCGACGGCGGTCGCACCACGGACTCGCCGCGCGGGAGCCGCCAGATGGCCACGTTCAGGAACGAGCCCACGCACAGCCCGAGCAGCGCGCAGACCACGACGACGAAGGTCATGTGCTTCTCATCGGCGCGCCGAGCGTCCGCATGAACCCTCTCGCGGCGGCTCGGCCGGTCCGGTCGGCCGGATCAGCGCCCGATGTGGCCGAGGGCTCGCGCCTGGTGGCCTCCGCCTGTTCTCGGCTCGAGGAAGGCGGCCTCCGGAGCCGGATCCCCTACATCGACGTTGCCCCCGGCCGTCCTGGTGCTCACGGCTTTCCGGCCGCGGAACGGAGAGAAGATGCGGGCGTCGACGAGCGAGAAGCTGGCAGACCTGTCTGCCTGCCAGGAGGGCGAGCTCATCGCGCGTTCCCGGTCCGGTGACGCGGACGCCTTCGGTGAGCTCTATCGGCGCCACATCGACGTCGCTCGTCGCCGGGCTCGTCGCCTGACTCGCTCCGTGACCGACGCCGATGAGGCCGTGGCTGAGGCCTTCGTGCGGATCCTGGCCGCCCTGCGCCGGGGCCGAGGCCCCGAGGACAACTTCCGCGCCTACCTGCTCACCTGCGTCCACAACGCCTGTGTGATCCGCGGCCAGCAGGCCCGCACCGACCTCGTCGATCCCGCCGACAGGCTCTTCTCAACCGACGCCCCGTTGGCCGAGGACTTCACGCCCAACGTGGAGACCGGCATGGTGCTGGAGGAGGCCTTCCGCTCGATGCCGTCGCGCTGGCAAGCCGTGCTGTGGCTGACTGAGGTGGAGGACCTGCCGGCGAGGGAGGTGTCGGCCCGCTGCGACCTCTCGCCTGGCGCCGTCGCCGCGCTGTCGTATCGCGCTCGCAAGGCATTCACCGAGGCCTATCTCGGTGCCCACCTGATGGTCCCAACCTCGGCGCAGTGCTCCGAGACGGTGAGCCTGCTGCCTGCGTACGTCCGCAACAACATCGCCCGCCGGCACCGCCGCCTGGTCGAGGCTCACCTGCAGCGGTGCCGCGGCTGCTCGTCCTCGGAGGCCGACCTTCGCCAGCTCAATTCGTCCCTGCGGAGCTGACGGGCGGATCGCGGCCGGCACTGAACCACCCTCGCCCCCAACGCAGACGCAGACCCACCCCTACCGAGAAAGAGAACCTGTCATGCGTGCCATCCAGCCTGTCTACCCAACCCCCGATCAGATCATCGGGGCCTGTGACGAGAACGGCTACGTCATCGGAACCGTCGTCATCGACCTGTCGTACATCATCCACAACGATCGGGAATCGTTCCTCGACTTGCTGTCGGAGCGACTGGTCGGATCGCCGTTGCTCATGGACATGCGGTGGGAGGTCGATCACACCTACGACCCGATGCTCGACTTCCGGTTCGACGGGACCACCCTCGGGGGCGACGAGATTGCCCTGGCCGTGACCGGGGACGTGTCGATGGTGCTCGACGCTCTGGCGGCCGAGCACAGCCGCACGGCGAACGGTTTGGGCGGCAGGCCGTGAACACCTGAGTCCGAACGCAGCGCCAGGGTCACCATGCCCACACCGGACGTCGCCGCAGCACCGTCCGTGGCCGGCTCAGCACCGAACGCGGCCGAGGCGTCGGCGGGTCGGTTCGTCCGTGGGACCCTCGTTTCGGTCCGGGAACGCACTGGCGACGTCTCCGCCGGGCCGGATCGGTCGCGGCCCTGGCTCGCCGGGCTTGACCAGTTGGTTTCTCAGTCGGGCGCGGCAGGCGGAGCGGTGCGAGACTGCCTCGATGTCGATCCAAGGTTCCGTGGCCGACTTGCAGCGCCCGTAGAGCTGGAGACGGCGACATGGCGACGATGGGCAGCCGAAGCGGGGGGAATCTGGTTCGGGTCGGGATCGTCGACGACTCGGTGGACATCCGGCGGCTCGTGCGCTCGTTGTTCGAAGAGGATGATCGGTTCGAGGTGGTCGGCGAGGGCGGCGACGGAATCGAGGCCATCGAGCTGTCGAGCCGCCTCCAACCCGACTTGCTGCTGCTCGACCGGCAGATGCCGCGCCTCGGCGGGGTCGAGGCCATTCCGGAGATCCGGCGGGTGTCGCCGCGGACTTCGATCGTTCTCTTCACCGCCAAGGCCGACTCGTTCGTCCATCACGCCGCGGTCTCGGCCGGAGCTCTCGGCGTGATCGAGAAGAGTGCCGTGGACGTCGTGGACCGCCTAGCCCAGACCCTGCTCGACCACTGGTCGAACCCGGACGCGGAGATCGAAATACAGGTCGGGCCGGTGCCGGCGGCCGCCGCGGCGGAGTGGATCGGCAACACCCGCCGCATCGTGACCGCGCTGCGTGGGGACCCCACGGTTCTCACCGAGCCGCCACCGTCGGAGGTCCTCGATCTCTTCGAGCGCTTCCTTGCCATCTGGGAAGAGGTGAACCGCGCCACCGACGTGTTCTCGTGGACGGCTCGGGCGAAGTCCTCGGATGTGCACCGGCTGGTCGAGTGGTGGGCCCTGGTAGACGGCATGTCGGACGACCAGCTCGAGCGGCTGGGGGTGGACTGGTCCTCGCCCGAGGGCCGGCTCTTCTACCACGCGCTCACGGCGGCCGTGCTCAGGGCGCTCGAGGATCAGGCCGCCAGCCAAGAGCTGGTGGCCGCGCTGCGTCGGCAGTGGTCGACCGAGGCGTGAGCCACCGGGCCGCCTGACAGGCTCCGACCCTTCCTGGGGCTACAGCAGCACAACACGCGACCGATAGAGAAGTCGCCGATCCTCACGTTTCCGGGGTTCGGAGCCGTCGAGCCGACTGGCTCGGTGGCAGCCCGACGAAGCGGAGGTCCCGTGAGCCCGACCAAGCGACGCCCGCGCACCCGCCTCATCGCGCTGCTGCTCGCTCCCGTCGCAGGCATGACGGTCGGGGCCAGCGTGGCCTTTGGTGTGAGCCCGTCGGCCTCCGTCGTCGCCCTCGTGCCCATCTCGGCCAACGGCGCGCCCGGCGGTCATGCGGGCGACGGCTCGACGGGCGTGCTGGGCGCGACCAGCGTCGCCGACAGCACGTCGACCTCGACTACCAGCACGACCACCAGCACGACCTCCGCTCCTGCGGTCACGGCGCCGACGTCGGCCACCGTCGCCGCTCCCGGGCCGACGTCGACACCGGACTCCAGTCCGTCCACCAGCGTGGCGCCGGTGGTGACCACCTCGCCGGCCCCCACCACCTCAGTCCCGCCCGTGCCGACTGGGTCACCGACGACGACGGCCGCTCCGACCCCCACGACCATCACGCCACCGACCTTCACCGTCGCTCCGACCCCGACGACCACCGGCGGCGGCAGCCAGGCCCCGGGCGATCAACCCGATCCCCTTCCTGACCCGCCGCCCCCGACCGACGGCACGGGCCCGCCCACGACATCGCCGGCCAATCCCGCCTCGTCGGTACCGAGCAACCAGCCGCCCTCGGCTGATCCCGGGCCGGCCCTGGTCGCTCCGCCGTTCGGCCCGGCGGTGCCGGCCGTCGATGCCGGCGCCGGCACCACGGCCGTGGCCTTGGCCGCGACGACCGCAGAGCGGGCGCTCGCCACGCTCAGTGGCGCGACGCAAGCCCGGACGGCCGCTGACCAGCGGCTAGACCGGATCGAGACCCTTCGACCGCGCCGCGTCCGTCAACCCGCGGACGCTCCCCGTCGTCCTCGACGCCTTGGGGGCCCAGCGGGCGAAGCTCATGGCCGCTGACCTGGAGGCGAGGGTCATCGAGCACGCAGCCCAGCTCGGACATGACTCGGCCCGCCACGCCGTGGCCACCGCCGTCGTCCAGGACGCGCCGGACGTCGAGGTCTCCACGCTGGACGCTGTCTGGCAGGTCACTGACGCCCGCCGGCTCGAGGTGATGTACACCGCGCTGCGCCAAGTCGGCGATCCCTACGTGTTCGCCACCGCCGGTCCGGCCACCTTCGACTGCTCCGGCCTCACGCTCTACGCCTGGCGGACCGTGGGTGTGCAGCTCGCTCACTACTCGTACACGCAACGCTCGCAGATCCCCGACGCCAACGCCTCCCGGCTTCAGCCCGGCGACCTCATCTTCAACCTGCGCTCGACGGGTGGGCACGTGATGCTCTCGCTCGGGCTCGGGAGTCTGATCGTCCACGCGCCGGCGCCGGGCAAGCTGGTCCAGGTGTCGCATTGGCACCATGCGACTGGCTTCGGCTCGCCCTTGACGACCACCCAGACGGTGGCGACCACCGAGCCATTGGCGACGCTCGATCCGACGGCGACCTCGACCATCCCCGCCTCGACCATCCCGGCCCCAACGACTGCTGGATCAGCCAGCGCGGTCTCGGCCCCCACCGACTCGACCACTGCGGTCTCGACCGCAGCAGCCGAGGTCTTGCCGGCCGCGCCCGTGGTCGAGTTGACGCCGTTGAAGTGGACGTCACCGGCGGTAGGCGATGCCGCTGCGGCGGTGGCCGCCGATGCCGCCGCCCGCTACGGGATCGACCCGTTGCTGCTGGTGGCCAGGGCCCAGGTCCTCGGGACGGCACCGGAGCTTCGACCGGACGTAGTGAGCGCCCTCGGCGTCGACCCCGCCGATCCGGTTGCGATGACGGACGCGATGGCCCGCTACCTGGCCGCGGCCAGCGACGCTCTCGGCAGCACCACGGCCGGCCTGACCGCCCTGGAGGTCGGGGTGGCAGCAGCTTCGCACCGGCCGCTGCCGGTCGCGGTCGTCTGGCGGGTGGGGCTGATGGTGGCCACCGCCCGGGATCTTGGCGCTCCCGCGCCGACCGCGCCGACCGCACCGGCCACACCGGCCACACCGGCCACACCGGCCACACCGGCCACACCGGCCACACCGGCCACACCGGCCACACCGGCCACACCGGCCACGCCGACAGCGCTCGTCGTCCCGGAGCCGCTGCTGGTCGTGACGGGGCCCCGATGAGCGCGCCGGAGCCGAGCGTGGGCTAGCCGCGGGCTAGCCGGGCCTGTTAGCCGCGGACCCGCTTCATCTCCGGGTCGTACAGCGGCTTGATCGACGCCCGGACGGGATGGCGACGCCCGGCGATGTCCACCTCCCACGTCCCCCCGTCGACGTACGCCTGGTTCACCGGCTGTCCGGCCTCGATCATCGCCAGGCCGACGGCGCCGCCCAGCGTGTGGCCGTACGAGGCGGCGCGGACGTAGCCGACCGGCTGCCCGTCGCGGTGGACGATCTCGGCGTGGAAGAGCATCGGCTCAGGGTCTTCGACGAGGAGCTGGAGGATCCGCCGGGTCAGCGGACCGGCCGCCCTCCTGGCCACCACCGCGTCCCGTCCGATGAAGCCGCCCGGCTTGTCCAGGTCGACGAAGAAGCCGAGGCCGGCTTCCAGCACCGAGTCGGTGTTGTCGATGTCGTGGCCATAGTCCCGATACCCCTTCTCCATCCGCAGGCTGCCGAGGGCCTTCAGGCCAGCGTGACGGAGGTCGACGGCCTTGCCCACGTCGACCAGCCGGTCGTAGACGTGGGCGGCCTGCTCGACCGGGACGTAGAGCTCGTAGCCGAGCTCACCGAGATAGGTGATGCGGATGCACAGCACGCGAGCGAAGCCGATGTCGATCTCGCGGGCGGTGCGGAAGGGGAAGGCCTCGTTGGACAGGTCGACCGTGGTGACGGCCTGCAGCAGCTCGCGAGACCGCGGCCCCTGGATGTTGAGCTGCCCGTACCCCGACGTGACGTCGGTCACGAACGCGTGGGCGTCGTCGAGGTGCCGGCGCATCTGAGTCTGGACGTGGCGGTGGGCAGTGTCGGTGGCCACGACCCAGAAGCGCTCGCCGTCGAGCTTGGTGACGGTGAGGTCGGCTTCCAGCGTGCCCGCTTCGTTGAGCCACTGGGTGTAGGTGATGGTGCCGGAATCGCCGTCCACGTCGTTGGCCGAGAGATGGTTCAGCACCCGGCCGGCGTCGCGTCCCTGCACCAGGAACTTCGACATGAAGGACATGTCCATGAGGATCACGCCTTCGCGAGCGGCCTCGTGCTCGGCCCGCCAGTACGGGAACCACCTCTGGCGGCCCCAGGAGAGGGGCTCGGTCACCGGCTCGACGCCCGGTGGCAGGTACCAGTCTGCTCCCTCCCAGCCGCTCACCTCCTTGCAGTGCGCACCCAGCGCGAGCAGCCGCTCGTGCACGGGCGACACCTTCACCCCTCGTGCCGTCTGCATGGAGCGGTTCGGGTAATGGCACTGGTAGACCAGCCCGAGCGACTCGACGGTGCGGGTGCGGCGGTACTCGGGGTTGGCCTGGTACGGGTGCAAGCGGTCGATGTTGAAGCCGGTGATGTCGACATCAGGATGGCCGGTCGTGATCCAGTGGGCGAGCACACGCCCGAGCCCGCCGCCGGTGAGGATGCCGATCGAGTTGAGACCGGCGGCGACGAAGTAGTTCCTCAGCTCCGGTGCCTCGCCCACGACGGGCTGCAGATCGGGCGTGAAGCTCTCCGGTCCGCAGAAGAACTTGCGGATCCCGGTGTCCATCGTGATCGGGACCCGGCGCATCGCCACCTCGAGGTACGGCCCCATGCGGTCCCAGTCCGGTGGCAGCTCGCCGAAGGAGAAGTCCTCGGGTACGCCCTCGACCTTCCACGGCGCACACTCCGTCTCGAACAGACCGAGCATCAGGCCACCGACCTCCTCACGGAAGTACCCGTACGACGCCGGGTCTTCGAGGACGGGCCACCCGCCCGACAGGCCCTCGATCTGCTCCGTTATGAGGTAGTAGTGCTCGGCGGCCTGCAGGGGGATGTTGACGCCAGCCTTGGCACCGAGCTGCCGGGCCCACATGCCGGCGCAGTTGACGACGTACTCGGCCTCGATGTCACCGTCCGCGGTCTGCACGCCCGTCACCACGCCTCGACGCTGGAGGAACCCCGTCACCGTCACCCCTTGCAGCACCTGGACGCCGAGCTGGCGGGCGCCCTTGGCCAGCGACATCGTGAGGTCGACGGGGTTGGCCCGGCCGTCGTCGGGCACGTAGAAGCCGGCCAGCACGTCGTCCGTGCGAGCCAGCGGGAACAGCTCGCCCACCTCGGCCGCGGAGATCTCGTGCACGTCGACACCGCAGTACCGGTTGAAGGCGGCCACGCGCCGGTACTCCTCGAGCCGATCCCGGTCCGCGGCGAGCTCGATGAACCCCACCGGCTTGAAGCCGGTGGACAGGCCGGTTTCGGCCTCCAGCCCGGCGTAGAGCTGGCGCGTGTAGCGGCGCATCTCGGTCGAGGTCTCGGACAACGAGCCGAACGTCACGATCAGACCGGCGGCGTGCCAGGTGCTACCGGACGTGAGCTGGTCGCGCTCCAGCACCACGACGTCGGTCCAGCCCACGTGGGCCAGGTGGTAGGCGACGGAGCAGCCGATGACGCCGCCACCGACGACGACGACACGTGCGCGCTGCGGCAGGGCCGTTGTGGACATGGACTCAGCGTAGGCTGGAGCTCGCCCGCCCAGGAGGTAGCCGTGAGCGTGAACTCCGACCCGAGCGACATCCTTCCGCCACTGCTGTCGCCGCTGAAGCCGCATGTCGTCGTGCTGTTCGGAGCCACCGGTGACCTGGCCCGCCGCAAGCTCCTCCCCGGCTTGTTGCACCTCGCGAGGGCGGGCCTACTCCCCGAGTGCCGCATCGTGGGCACCTCCCTCGACGATCTCGATGCCGAGGGTTTCCGGAAGTTCGCCCACATCGCGGTGGAGGAGTTCGGCCGTCAGCCCATCACCGACGACGAGTGGACGAGCTTCGACCGGTCGCTCGCCTATGTCCCCCAGTCCACCGGCGCCACCGCCTTGGCCGAGGCCGTCGCCCAGGCCGAGGGGGAGCTCGGCGGGGAGCCTCGGAGGCTGCACTACCTGAGCGTCCCCCCAACGCGGCCCGCGCCGTGGTCCGGATGCTCGGCGAGGCCGAGCTCGTGGACCGGGCCCGCATCATCATGGAGAAGCCGTTCGGCACCGATCTGGCCAGCGCCAAGGCGTTGAACGCCGCCCTCCACGAGACCTTCGCCGAGGAGCAGATCTTCCGCATCGACCACTTCCTGGGCAAGGAGGCGGCTCAGAACATCCTCGCCTTCCGGTTCGCCAACGGACTGTTCGAGCCGATCTGGAACCGCGATCACATCGAACACGTGCAGATCGACGTGCCCGAGACGCTCGAGATCGGCGCCCGCATGCCCTTCTACGAGGCCACTGGGGCCTACCGGGACATGGTGGTGACCCACCTCTTCCAGGTGCTCGGGTTCATGGCGATGGAACCGCCGACCGAGCTTGCGCCCCGCGCCATCAGCGAGGAGAAGAACAAGGTCTTCCGCTCGCTGCGGCCGATCGAGCCGGCGTACGTCGTGCGGGGCCAGTACGGGGGCTACCTCGACGAACCGAGCGTCTCACCCCACTCGGACACCGAGACCTTTGTGGCCCTGAAGTGTGAGATCGACAACTGGCGCTGGGCCGGGGTTCCGTTCTTCCTTCGCACCGGCAAGCGCATGGCCGAGGGCGCCCGCATCATCTCGATCGCGTTCCGGGAACCGCCCAAGAGCATGTTCCCGGCCGGCTCCGGCGTGGGCGCCCACGGCCCCGACCACCTGACCTTCGATCTCGCCGATGCCTCCAAGCTCTCGCTCTCGTTCTACGGCAAGCGGCCCGGTCCGGGCATGAAGCTCGACAAGCTCAGCCTTCAGTTCGCCTTGCACGAGACGGGCCGGCAGTCGGACGTGCTCGAAGCCTATGAGCGGCTCATCCATGACGCCATGAGCGGCGATCACACCCTGTTCACCAACGCGGAGGGCATCGAGCGGCTGTGGGAGCTGTCCATGCCCTTGTTCGAGTCCCCACCGCCGGTGCGGTCCTACCCGCCGGGGTCGTGGGGCCCGAACGCCATCCACCAGCTGATCGCGCCCCATGCCTGGAGGCTGCCCTTCGAGCGAGCGTGGCGTTCAGCCTGAGCGGCTCGACGCGCTCGGCGTGCTCGACGCTCTACCGCACTCACGCCGCCTTCACGGCCTCCACCAAGGTCGTGTCGGCCCAGGGTCCGCCGTACCAGTAGCGCCAGCCGAGCGGCCGGGTGCTGGTCCGCAGCCCGAGGCCGCGGAGCACCTCGGCGTAGGTCTTGGCGTGCCGGAAGTCGGCGATGCGCAGCTGGCCGCCCGGCTTCAGCACCCGGGCCGCCTCGTGCACGGCCTGGTGGCGCCGTTCCTCGTCGGGGATGTTGTGGATGGCGAGGGCGCTGACCACGACGTCGAAGGAGGCGTCGGCGAAGGGCATGGCGGCCATGTCCCCGGTGCGCAGCTCGATGCGCTGGGCCACGCCGGCCAGCTCAGCGTTGCGGAGCGTGGTCTCCTCGCGGTTGCCGGATTGGTCGGCCGTGCGCCACAGGTCGAGCCCGACCGCCTGGCCCCGGGGGAGTCGCTCGGCCACGCCGATCAGCACCGCCCCCCGGCCACACCCCATGTCGAGCACTTGCTCCGAGCCGTCGAGCGCGAGGGCGTCGAGCACCTCGGCCCAGACTGCGAGCTTGCCCCGTCGGGTGGTGTGCAGGAACGTGGCGGCACTCGCCACGAGGACCACGCCGCCGATCACGAGCGCCACGCCCAGGCCGGGATTGGCCCAGATCGCGACCACGATGCCGGCCAGCACGAGGATGGCGCCGATCGCCGCCATGACCGCCGGCACGTGCGGCGCGTCGATTCCGTAATCAGGGCGGGAGCTGCGGGTGGCGGCACCGGGCATCACCTCAGGTTGGCACGCTCCGCGGACGGAGGGCCTTTCGGGCGTGCCGGCCGTGCTCGAAGCAGGTGTCGCCCACACGAACGACGGGTATGGGGCTGCTGATGACGAACAGCGAGGAGCCGCCTGCGGGAGCGGACACGATCGAGAGGCAACGTTGGCTCGATCAGGAGCGTCGCCGAGTCGTGGATGAACGCCCGAACGGCCGCCGGCCTCGCGGGATGTTTCGAGGCTCATCGGTGGCATCTCCTCATGCGCCCGGCTGGGAGCAGCGCCATTGGACCAGCCGCCTGCTCCACCGAGTCGGCGACATGGTCGCCGACTCGAGCGCTGGGATCGTGGCCGCAGTACTCGTCGTGGTGTGGGCGCTGGTCGGGCTCGTGGTGGGCTTCCCGGCCTGGTGGGCGACGACCCTCTACAGCGTGACCGCGTCCGTCACCTTCGTCATGGTGTTCGTCATCCAGCACACGCAGGAGCGCCAGACGTCCGCAACGCAGCGCAAGCTCGACGAGCTGATCCGCTCCTCGGTCAGTGCCGATGACGGCCTCATCGCGGTGGAGGAGGCTGGAGACCAGCATCTGCAAGCACTGGCCGATCTGAACCTCGCCGACCGCGAGCTCGGCGACCGCAGCCCGACGGACGAATGAGGGGTTGAACGCCTCCTTCCTCAACCGTGCGGCGGCAACGGCATCGACCGTGATCGTGCCGAGCAGGGCCTCCTACGTGGCCCTCCTCGCCAAGGCATCCCACTCGCAGGCACACCAGGCGCCCGCGGCTCGGGCAGAGGGGGACGGCCGGCATCGTGCCACGAGCGCGGCGCGTATCGCGCCGGGAGCCGCGCCACGGGCCTGTCGGCTGTCCCGAATGCCACCGAGACCATCGCGTCGCTCCTGGGCGTTCTGGCGGCAGGCTCAGCCCTCTTGCGGTCTGTGTGCGAGGCGCAAGGTCGCCGGCGCGGCGCACACCGCGCGGCCAGCCCGCGCGGCTGCGCGAGGCCGGTGGGGGAATCAGACGGGGTACCAGGCGCTGTGGCGGCGCGCTCGGCCGCCTTGCGGGCCTGGTACTAGCGCCGGCCTTGAGTGGTGGCGGGGGTGGGCATGGTTGGTCGGGCTTGGCTCATGGTTCACGGTCGGTCGAAGGCGTCGACGGTCTCGTGGTCGGCGCCCTCCGTGATTGGGTCGAGGTGGGAGTTGTGGTCTGCGGCCTCTTCCTCGATGAGGGTGAACAGGTCGCGGCACCGCTTGAGCTGGCGAGCGCACGAGGTGACGACGGCGCGGTAGTCGGCTTCGCCACGCATGGCGGAGATGTCAAGGGTCGCGAGGTGCTCGAGCGAGCCGAGCGCGGCCGACCACAGCGTCTCGCCCGGGCGTTCGCGCTTGCGGGCGGCGGCCCGTGCGACGTCCTCGGTGGCGGCGGCGGTGTTGCCCGCGTTGGCCACCGCGCCGTAGTCCTGCCAGGCCGCGGCGACGGCCTGCGGCGTGGCGGCGTGCTCGAGCCGAGCGCTGAAGTGCCCGTAGCGCTCGGGCTCGGCGGCGGCGGCCTTCGTCATCACCTCGACGCGGCGCAGGCTCTCGGCGCTCCACCCGGTCGCCCTGGCGGTGCGCTCCTTGGCGATCTCACCTCGGTTCTTCGGCTTCGAAGCTCCACCTACGGTGGGTGGAGCTTGCGCGGCCCCGCCCAGTCGCCCGCCCTCGCGCTGGCGCTCCTTGGCGGCGGCCTTCGCCGCGGGGAGCAGCCGCGCCTGCATTCGCAGGGCCTCAACCGCGGTGAGGGGCTTGCGCTCGGCGTTCTCGTCGCGCTCGGCCTCGGCCCGCAGCACGTCGCCCAGGTCGGCCAGCTGGCGCACCGGCACCTCGTCCCAGCCGAGCAGCCGAACCGCAGCCAGTCGGCGACCGCCGACGATGAGCCGTCGCTCGTCGTCCACAACGACCGGATGCAACAGCCCGACGCGCTCGAATGGACTCGCACAGCGGGCCAAGGTCGCCGAGGTCGGTGCGCACGCGCTCGCCGAGCACGATGGAGTCGAGCGGCAGCGTGCTGACGCGGCCCGCTCGTTCCTCGCCCGGTGGCGGGAACAAGGGCGGGGCTGGATGGACCTCGTCGGTCGGCATCACGGAGTCGGTCATGCGGTCCTCCAAGGTCGAGTGCGCCGCGTCGCGGCGTCGCGGCAGTCAGGGTAGAGCACCTCGAGGTCGCTCAGGCGCTCGTGGCCGAGCCGGCGATAGCTGTGGTGATGACCGCGACCGTGGCCCGGACCTGCTCCGGCGTCGGTGGTGGGGGCAGGAAGCGCAGCGTGCGGCCATGATCCCGTCCCGGTCCCGAGGTCGGCGCAACTCGGTCCACGACGCCGCCCTCCCCGCAGTGCGTCTCGATGTAAGCCCCCACCTGGACTCGCTGCACGCGGAGCACGCGGGTGCCGGGCCGTGAAGGCGGTCAGCTCACCGTCGTGGATCAGCTTGCGGACGGTAGGTGGCATGTCGCCGAGCCGTGCCCCCTCGGCGATCGTCAGCCACTGCGGCGGTTCCTTCGACGGCAAATCTGCGCACGGCAGAACTCCGTCGGGAGTGGTCGGGGTCTGCCGAGGTGCGTTATCGGGCGCTTGGTGCAGCTGGATCACGAGCCTCAGCTGACACTCGTCACGAGCACCCTCGGGCACTCCCCTGTATGCGTGAAAGAGTGGACGCTGACGCCTGTGTATCTCAAAGATTTCTCAAACCAGGCATAGAGTCATAGACAGGCCACTCATACGTCGCGTATATTACCGATTTAGATGGCGCTGGCAGGACTGTTTAGAGGCGTTCGACGGGCTGGGTTGCTAGTCGAACTGCTTCCAGCGCACGTCGAGCACTCGCTTCGGGTCGAAGCCCCGCAGCCCGCCGCGCCGCGTCGTGCTCACCGTTACTTCAGGCGTAATGAAACGCCGCGCCTCGCCTGCGGAGCGGGGACCAACATCGCGTCGCGCCCGAATCGCCAGTTCTCGCGGTATCCAGCGACCGATGTCGTCGCCATCTGCCGCGAGAAGCCCATTGGTTGCTGAATCGGCAGCCGTTCCTCGGGACCGAAGGACGAGTGGTGGAGTCGTCCCGCGGGCTTGCCGGCGTCAGCCGCCTCGAGCCGGCGCATGATCTCGTCATACTGCTGCGCGCTCATCGAGTCCGGATGGAAGTACACCGCGATCGCCATCTGCCCTCCTCTTGACGGCCGAACCATACGGCGGCACGCTCGGCCGCGAGACAGGTAGGAGAGCATCAGATGATCGAGCGGCGGGTCATGCGGGTCGGAGTGGTGGTGTGGGCCGCCGTGGGCTCTGCGGTTGCCCTGCTGTCCCTGCGGTTCGTCAACCAAGACGCTCGGGCGATTGTCGGCATCGCTTCTCTCCTCGGCCCGCTCACCGCCCTCCTGGCCGCCACCGCTCTGGCCCGTCGCCAGGACCGCCTGGCCGGCCTGCTGCTCCTGGTCTCGGTGGCCACGCCCACCTACTTCGCGTGGGTCCTCAACGTCCCCGCGCTGCTCACCGGGCTTGGGCTCGTCGTCGCTCCCACCGCCATCATCGGACAGCAGCGCATTCACGAGACTTGAGCGCCTGAGGCCGGACCCCTCTCCGGGTCGGCGACTCCACCCGCTCGGACCTGGTCGCAGCTCAGCGGGTCTCCACCGACTGATCAACCGCAGACCCTACGGTCCCTTGCTCCGGTCGATGCTCTCGCGGAGCAGATCCGCGTGGCCCGCGTGTCGAGCCAGCTCCTCGATGAGGTGAAGCAAGACCCAGCGGCGGTTGAGGCCGATCGGTGACAGCGAGTCGAGCTCGAGGGCGTCGGCCAGAATGGCCCGGTTGTCGGCGATCACCCCTTCGTAGAGGGCGCGGATCGACTCGACCGTGTCGCCCTCCTCGAGCTCGAGCTCCGAGTCGTCGGGCGGTGGCCAAAGGCCGGGGACGTCGCGGCGGGCGATCTCGAGCTGGAACCACCGACGTTCGACGAATGCGACGTGCTTCACGAGGGTGAGCATGCAGAACGAGCTCACGGTCGGGTGGCTCACGGCTTGCTCGTCGCTCAGACCATCCAGCTTGCGAAGGATCGCGGCGCGCTGCTCCTCCAGGAACATGGTGAGCCCGCGCAGCTCGTCCGGCGGTCCCTCGAACGGGACGGGCATCAGACTGCGCTCGCCAGACGGTGGCACGGCGGGCGGACCGGCCACGCGACGATCGGACGGTGTCGACGCCTGCTGACGTGCTCGTCCGAGTCCGATCGATCTGCCTCTGTCTGCCCGAGGTGACGGAGCGGCTCGGCCATGGCGCGCCCACCTGGTTCGTCAAAGACAAGAAGACCTTCGTGACGTTCTGGGCGGACGGCCACCACGCGGATCAGTTCCCGCACCTCTGGTGCGCGGCGCCGCCCGGTGCGCAGCGCGAGCTCGTCGAGTCGGAGCCGGACCGGTTCTTTCGCCCGCCCTACGTCGGGGGGCGGGGCTGGATCGGCGTCCGCATGGACGGCGACATCGACTGGGACGAGACCGCTCACATCTGCACCGAGGCCTACCGGGTGGTCGCGCCAGCCGGCCTCCTCCGGCAGCTTCCGGACACCTGACGAACTGCCAGCTGAGGCGCTCAGCGCCCGGGTGGCGAGTACTTCACAGTCGTCTGTGTCGCCGAATCGATCTCGTCCGGGGTAAGAAGCACCACGGTGCGCACGGCGGCGCCTCCGGTGGCCGTGACAGCGAGGGCCAGGGCGGCAGCGGCGGTGTTGTCAGGCAGGTCGGCGATGGTGAAGACGTCGGTTCCGCCGAACGCGAAGTAGAAGGTCTCGATCTTGCCGCCAACGCTCTTGGCGGCCGTCTGTGCCGCGGCCTTCACCGCGGAGCCCCCCTTCGCGACGACACCCTTGACGCCGTCGAGCGTGTAGCTGACCTCGAGCAGATATTTCGGCATCGTCGTAGCTCCCTCGTCCGATTACGGGTCACACCGTACGCCTTGCCGTGCACCGGTCGCGCCAGCTGAACGCGCACGAGGCGACGTCGGGGGCAAGGGGCAGAAGGCCGTGCTGCGCTCGGAGCTGGTTTGAGGCCCGCCGAAGCGCGGCGCTGACCGTGGCCGTCGCTTCGGTAGGGTCGGTGGGTCCCGGGCGGCCAACCTGGCCAGGCATCCCCCAAGGTGGTGCCCAGCGGCGACGAAACTGGTAATTGGTGCCGAACGACGCGATGACGAGGCCTCCTCGGGCGGTTGCCAGCCCGGTGCCGCTGACGGCAGCGGGCATGGGCTACCAGCCCGGGCTCGACGGCATACGCGCGCTGGCGGTCGCAGCCGTCCTCCTGTTCCATGCCGACTTCCGCTGGATCCCCGGCGGGTTCCTCGGCGTCGACGTGTTCTTCGTGGTGAGCGGGTACCTCATCACCTCCCTGCTGCTCGAAGAGCGGCGGGGGTCCATGACCAACGACCTCAAGCAGTTCTGGCTGCGCCGGGCCCGGCGGCTGCTGCCGGCGCTGCTCGCCATGACCACGGTCACCTGCACCTACGCCGCCGTCTTCGTTCCTGACGCCCTCTACCACCTGCGCCGCGACGTCCTCGCCGCGCTCACCTACTCCACCAACTGGTGGCTCATCGCCAGCCACCAGAGCTACTTCGACGCCCTCGGCCGGCCGCCACTGCTTCGCCACCTGTGGTCGCTGGCGGTCGAGGAGCAGTGGTACCTGCTGTGGCCCCTCGTGTTCGTCGGCGCCATCACGCTGGTGCGGGGCCGGGTCGAACGGCTCGTGCTGCCGCTGATCGTGGCGGCGGTGGCGTCGAGCGTCTGGATGGCCATCCTGTTCGACCCCGGCGCGGACGCGTCGCGTGTCTACTTCGGCACCGACACCCACATCTCGGGTCTCCTGCTCGGCGCCGCGGCGGCCATGGTCTGGACGCCGTGGCGTTGGCCCCATGCCGCCGGCCGCCATCTGGTGAAGCTCGACCTGTTCGGCTGGCTGGCGCTCGTGCTCCTCGCCGTGGTCATGCTGCGCTACGGCGAGGACAGCACCCTGCTGTACCGCGGCGGCTTCTTCGTCGTCGCCCTGCTCTCGCTGGTGGTGGTGGCGGTGTCCGTCCACCCGGGCGCGCTGACCCTGCGGGCCGCACTGTCGCTCCCTCCGCTGCGCTACCTGGGCTCCCGCAGCTACGGGCTCTACCTCTGGCACTGGCCGGTGTTCATGGTGACCCGGCACCAGGACTATCCGTGGATGGACCAGCGCCTGCGCACCGCGCTGCAGTTCGCCGTCACGCTCGCCCTCACCGAGGTCAGCTTCCGCCTCGTAGAGCGACCGATCCGGTCCGGCTCGGCCCTGCGGCGGTGGGCTGAGTGGCGGGCGCGCGGCAGCATGCCCGAGCGGGCCCGGTCCTGGGCGACGATCGGCTTGGTCGGCGGATTCCTGCTCGGCGGGTTCGTGAGCAGCCGGCTGGCCACCGCGACTCCGGTCGACGTCGCCACCGGCGGCAAGGTCCAGACGTTCGACGCACCCAAGTCGACGCCAACCACGGTGGCGGCCGCCGCCGTCGGGGGTGCGGCCGCGGTGCCGCCCAGCTCCACGCCGGTCACCCTGCCACCCAGCCTGCCTCGGCGTGTCGCAGTGGTCGGCGACTCGCAAGCCAACGCGTTGGTGAAGAACGCGCCGCAGGGCCTCGGTGCCTCGCTCGCCCTGACCAACGGGTCCATCGACGGCTGCGGGATCGTTGACACTGGGAGCATCGCGACCGTCGCCCACTTCCGGCGGGCGTTCGGCAGCTGCGACGGCTGGCCGGACAAGTGGGCGGCCTCCGTCGCCCAGGCGCACGCCCAGATCACCCTGGTCGTGCTCGGAGCCTGGGAGATGTTCGGGCTGCACCGCGACCCCAGCGCTGGTGGCGATCTGACCTTTGGCTCCCCGGCCGCCGACGCCTACCTCAGCAGCCAGCTCCAGCGGGGCATCGCCGCCATCACGGGCGCGGGGAGCAAGGTTGCACTGCTCGAGATCCCCTGCTACCACCCCGTCGACGGCGGCGGGCTGATCGCCTTGCCCGAGCGGGGCGATCGGCAGCGCACCGATCACCTCAACGATCTCCTGCGGCAGGCCGCCGCCAACGACCCGAGCCAGATCTCGTTCGTCGCCGGCCCGAAGGAGTGGTGCGACGACCCGGCCATCGCCAGCGATCTGGGCTACCGGTGGGACGGCGTCCACTACTACCGGCCCGGGGCCAAGCTGGTCTTCGACACGATCACACCTGAGCTCCTCGCCATCCCGGCCTGATCTCGGCGCCGGCTGCGCCGGCAGTCGGCCGATGGCGACCGTCGACGCCGCCTCCGGTCAGCCGATGAGCTTGCCGATGAGCTTGGCGTACTGGGCCGCCCCGGCCGGACGCAGGTGGTAGCCGTCGGGCGCCAGCCAGTCGGCTCGCCCGGCGCTGATCGCATGCCAATCGGCGACGATGGCGTGGTTGCGGGCCGCGCACGCCCGGATGGTGGCGTTGTTCGGGTCCTGCCAGGTCCGCGGGACGGTGAGGGTGACCATGATGATCCGCCGCTGGCCGAGCTGATGCGCCACGGCGTCGCACGTGGTCCCCGAGATGGTGCCGTTCGTTCCGAGGTGGACGACCACGGTGGCGGGCAGGCTGGCGTGGATGGCGTGCCACGCCACCACGAGGGGGAGGCTGGCGTACTGCCGGCTCACGACGGCATCCACGGCCGTCCCGGGGATGTCCGCTTGCAACGCGCTCTTGCCGCCCAGCATGACCGAGTCGCCGATGCCGAGCATTCGCAGCGGGGCCGGTGGATGGACCGGTGGCGCGCACGCCACGAGGACGACGGCCGCAAGCGCCAGGCCGGTGAGGCGGCGGAGCGCGTGCATGCCGCGTGGTCTACCAAACCCGAGATCGTGAGGCGAGGAGACGGTCGCGCCGAACCGGGCCGTCGTAGGCTTGCTGAGCCTCTCGATCACCCTGGCGCTACCTGTGACGGCACTCACGACCACCGCACCATCAGCTCCCCGAGCCGCGGCGTACACCCGACCGGTGCCCTACCTGCCCGGCCTGGATGGCCTGCGCGCCCTGGCGGTGATCGCCGTCATCGTCTACCACGGCAACGCCACCTGGCTCCGGGGCGGCTTCCTCGGGGTGGAGGTCTTCTTTGTGATCAGCGGCTACCTGATCACGTTGCTCCTGCTCACCGAGCACCGTCGCAACGGGACGATCAGCCTGCGCCGGTTCTGGTTCCGCCGCGGTCGACGGCTCCTGCCCGCCGTCTATGTGTTCTTGTTCGTGGTCAGCGCGGTGTGCGTGCTGTTCGTGCGCGGTGAGCTCGATCGCCTCCGCGGCGACCTCTTCGCCGCCCTCACCTACACCATGAACTGGCACCTGATCCTCGGTGGGACGTCGTACTTCGACCAGTTCGGGCGGCCGCCGCTCCTGCGCCACCTCTGGTCCCTGGCGGTGGAGGAGCAGTTCTACCTGATATGGCCGCCGGTGCTGCTCGTGCTGTTGCGGCGCTGGCGTCGCCAGCCCGACCGACTGCTGGCGGTGATGGTGGGAGCCGCGCTCGGCGTCGGCCGCGCTGATGGCCATCCTGTACCACCCCGCGGACCCCTCTCGCGTCTATTACGGCACGGACACGCGGCTGGCCGGCTTGCTGCTCGGATCCTGCCTGGCCGTGTTCTGGCATCCCCGCCGGCTGGCCGAGGGCGTGCCGCCGGTGCGACCGCGGTTGGTCGGCTTGCTCGGGCTGGTGGGGATGGCCGGTCTGGCCGCCCTGTGCCTGTTCTGCACCGATCGGGGAGCGTTTCTCTACCGAGGCGGGTTCCTCGTGGTCGACCTGGCCACGGTGGCCGTGATCGCGGCCATCGCCCATCCCCGGGCGGCGTTCGGGCGGATGCTAGGGATCCCGGTGCTGGTGTACCTCGGAACGCGGGCGTACAGCATCTACCTCTGGCACTGGCCCGTCTTCGCCCTCACCCGACCGGGCGACGACATCGCGGCCGGCCCGGTGCCCGTGTTCGTCCTCCGGATCGCGATCACCATGGTCCTGGCGGAGGCCTCGTACCGCTTCGTCGAGTCGCCGGTCCGCGGCGGCGCCATCGGCCGGTGGGCCCGGGGCTGGGGTCGCAGCCGCGGGGCGGAGAAGGCCAAGCGCACCGGGCACGTCCTCCTCGTCGGCGCGGTCGGCGGGGTGGTCCTCTACCTGCTCACTTCGTCGATCGTGAGCGCTCGGCCTTCGGCCAGCGCCATCGAGCAGAGCATCAAGGCCGGCGAGGCAGCCGTAGCCAACCAGACGACGGTCCCGCCCGTGATCGGCCGAGGCACGCTGCCCTCGACGGCGCCGTCCGTGCCCGGAACGGTCACCCCGGCCCGGCCGGGGTCAAAGCCGTCGGTCACGGTGCCCCAGGCCGGGACGCTGCCGCCCATCCAGACGACCCTGCCACCACCGCCGATCCGGACCGTCGCCATCGGCGACTCGGTGATGCTCGGCGCCGCCCCCCGCCTCCTGGCCGTGTTCGGGCCTGACGTCCGGGTCGATGCCGTCGTGGGCCGCCAGTTCAACGCCGCCCTGCCCATCATCCAGCAGCTGGTGGCGGCCAAGCGGCTGGGCCCATACGTCATCCTGCACCTGGGCAACAACGGCCCGGTGACGGCGTCCACGGTCGACTCGGTGCTCAACGTGCTGAAGGGCGTGCCCCACCTCCTCGTCATCAACGTCCGGGTGACGAAGGGGTGGCAGGCCACCGTCAACGCCGTCCTGTCCCAGGAGGTCAAGAAGTACCCGAACGCCCACCTGTTCGACTGGTACACGGCCAGCGGCTGCTGTGGCGACTGGTTCTACCACGACAAGACCCACCTCAACGCCGAGGGCGCGGAGCAGTACGCCAACCTGGTCAAGAAGGCGCTCGGCTACGTGCCCGCCACGCCGGTTCCGCCGGCATCGACGGCGACCACGGTGCCGGCGACGACAACGACGGTCCCGACCACGACCGCGGCGCCGACTTCCACCGTGCCCTGAGTCCAGCCGCTCCCCAGGACCGTTCGCCGGGGGCGTCACCGCCCGTGTCGCCCAGACCTCCGACGGTGCTGATCACCGCGCGGCGTCGCGCCGACCTCGGACACCCGCCTCCAACCTCCCGCTCCCCGTTCTGGTCACGGAATCTGACCCAGGGGCGCGATTTCGGTGCCCAGAACGGAGCGCGGGAGGCTGGGGGAGGGGCGCGGCCTCAGCGGGTCGCCCGAGTGGCCCGGCGTCCCTCCTGCGAGAATGGGCGCCATGCGAACGGCGGCGGCCCCGGTCGAGCTCATCGAGCCGCGCGCTGTGGCCGGGGGAGTCGGGAGCGGCCGTCATCTCACCTACCAGCCTGCTTTCGACGGACTGCGCGGCGCGGCGGTCCTGGCCGTGCTCCTGTTCCACGCCGGCCACCTGCGCGGCGGCTTCCTCGGTGTTGACCTGTTCTTCACGCTGTCCGGCTTCCTGATCACCACCCTGCTCATGGCCGAGCACACCGGGGCCGGCCGCATCTCGCTGGTGGGCTTCTGGAGCCGTCGAGCTCGACGGCTGCTCCCCGCCCTTTACCTCGTGCTGGCCGCCACCGTGGCCTACGCCGCCCTGTTCGCCCGACCGGACTCGCTCGAACAGATCCGCGGCGACACGTTCGCCGCCCTCGCCTACGTCGCCAACTGGCACCTGATCGCGACCGGCGGGGACTACTGGTCCGACGTACGCCGCGCCGTCGCCGCTCGAGCACCTCTGGAGCCTGGCGGTGGAGGAGCAGTTCTACCTCCTCTGGCCGCTCGTGGTGGTGGGCGTGCTGGCGCTCTGCCGCCGCGCGCGGGCGCCGATGGCCGTCGGGGGCTGTTGGCGGTGGCGGGGGTCCTCATCCTGCTTTCCACGGTGTGGATGGGGGCGCTGGCCGCTCGGGGCGGCTCCCTGACCCGGGCCTACTTCGGCACCGACACCCGCGCCGCGTCCATCCTGGTCGGCGCCTTCGCGGCCCTGCTGATGGTCCGCCACGGCGACCGGGTCCGGGCTGTCCCTGGCCCGGCCGACGATGCGGCGCCTCGCCGCCGCGGCCGCCGGCCTATCCGCGTCGGGCTCATCGTCGCCTGGACCCGGGTCGACGGCTCCACGTCCGTGCCCTTTATCGGGGCGGCTTCCTCGTGCACGCGCTGGCCGTCGCGGTCGTCATCGTCGTCGTGACCGCGGCGCCTTCGATCGGGCTCGCTCGGGCGCTCGGGGCGGCGCCGCTGCGGCTCTCGGCGTCATCAGCTATGGCCTGTACCTCTGGCATTGGCCGGTCTACCTGGTGCTCACCCAGGCTCGGACCGGAATGTCGGGATGGGCGCTCATTGCGTTGCGCACCGGCGTGAGCGTCGCGGCGGCCGTACTCAGCTACCGCCTGCTGGAGGCGCCGATCCGCGCCGGCGCGGTCCGCGGGCCGACTCTCCGGGTCGCCACCGCGGTGGCCCTCGCCGCCATCGTCGGGGGCATCTGGATCACCACCGCTTCCCCGGGCCGGGTGGTGGTCACCGCCACGCCCTCCCCGGCTCCGTCGACGACCGTCGCCCCGGCCACCGTGGCGGTGCCGGCACTGGCACCTGCGGCGCCTGGGACGTCCGCGCCGGCGACGACCCTCGCCGCCGGCCGCCACCGTGCCGCCGCCGCCGAGCTTGTTGAAGACGCAACCGCCGGTCAGCCCGGGCGCCCTCCGCCTGCGGACGCCGACGAAGGCGGACCCCCTGCGGGTGCTGTTGTTCGGCGACTCGTACATGTTCGACGCCTCACCGGGCATGGCGGCCGCCCTTGATGCCACCGGGGTGGTCGACGCCACGCAGTCCGGGCTGTGGGGCTTCACGATCACGGATGGCTCGTGGCAAAAGACGATCGCCGAACGGCTCGACCAGTCTCAGCCGGAGCTGGTGGTGGCCATGTGGGCGCGCTTCGACGAAACCTGGTTGGACAAGCACGGGCGGGACGCCTACGAGCCCCGCCTCCGAGATGCGATCGCGATGATGGTCGACCACGGCGCCTCCGTGGCCATCGTGGGCCTCGCCCCTTCGCAGACGGACGGGCTGGACACCTCACCGGTGGCTCGCCACATCAACGCCGTCTTCCGGGACATGGTGGCCCAGTTCCCGGGTCGAGTGCTCTACATCGATCCCGACCCGATCGTGGCGCCCGACGGCGTGCCGCGGCTGACGATCCAGGGGCCGAGCGGACCTATCCGGGTCCGCAAGGCCGATCTCAGCCACTTCTGCCCCGACGGCTCGGCCCGCTTCGGTGAGGCCATGACGACCCTGTTGGCCAGAACGGCGTCCGTGCCCACCCCCGACTCGGCCGCGTGGGCCTTCGGCGGGTGGCGGGCCGACGCCCGCTTCGACAACCCCCACGGCGCCTGCCGCTGAGCGGGAACCGCGGGTACTCTGGCTGACCGGCGGACGGAAGGAGACGGGAGATGTCGGTTTCTCATCGCACGCGCGCCCTGGCACTGGCGGCCGCGGCCGCGGTCGCGCGTCGAGCGCCTGCCGCGGTAAGCATCACGACAGACGCGATCCACGACGATCGAATCGACCACGCGGTGAGGCCGAACGGCCCGGCGGCCATCATCGGCGACAGCGTCGGCCTTGGCCTCGTGGTGTACGGCGGGATCTGGACACGCCTCGGGCAAGACGGCTGGGGGCCGGTCCGCAGCTTCTCCGTCGTTGGCATGCACGCGGGGGCCGAGAGCGGCACCGACGACAACACGGTGGCCCGGTGGATCACGACCTTCCGCGCGCAGGGGCTGTCCCCCAAGGTGCTGGTCGTGGTGGCCGGCTCCAACGATGTCGGCTACCCGAGTGGCGGCGTGGTGGCCACGGACGTGGCCCGCATCGAGAAGGCGATGAAGGCAATCGGGGCGACGCCGACGGTCTGGACCACGATCTCGCACTCGAACCTCGGGGGGATGAGCGCGTGGAACGCCGCCCTCAAGGACGTCGCCACCCGCCACCCGAACTTGACCGTGTGCGACTGGGCCGGCCAGCTCGCCGCCCATCCGACCTACCTGGCCAAGGACAAGGTGCACATGACCCTCGGCCCGCTCGGGGGCTACGTGGCGATGCGCGGGTTCGTCGAGGCGTGCGTGAAGAAGGCCACCGGCACGAAGTAGCTCGCCCACGCTGCGGTCGGTCTGCCCGGCGGCGAGGACGGCCACGTAGGATGGGGCCCGTGACCACGGAGCTCGACGGCATCGATGGTGTGCGCGCCGCGGTCGGCCAGCACCTTGGCTACAGCGGCTGGCGGGAGATCACACAGGAGCAGGTCAACCGGTTCGCCGACGCCACCGGCGACCACCAGTGGATCCACGTCGACGTCGAGCGGGCTCGCCAGGGCCCCTTCGGTGGCCCGATCGCCCATGGCTACCTCACGCTCTCGCTGGCCCCGGTCCTGATGGCCGAGGTGTTCAAGGTCAAGGGGACGGCCATGGGCGTCAACTACGGCTGCAACAAGGTGCGGTTCATCACCCCGGTGCCGGTCGGCGGTCAGGTCCGCCTCGGCGCCGTGCTGGCTGGTGTCCACGATGTCGCCGGCGGCCTGCAGGGCACCGTCGATCTCACCTTCGAGCTGGCTGGCAGCGAACGCCCGGCCTGCGTCGCCCAGGGTGTCTACCGCTGGCTGTTCTGACCGTGACTCCGCGGGCCCGCTCATGAAGGACACGCTCGTCGTCGGCGTCGAGCGCGACGCGGTGCACGGCGTCACCCGCGCCATGGCGCCGCCGCACCTGTCGGTCGCCGTGCTGTCGACGCCGGCGATGATCCAGCTCATCGAGATGACCTGTCTCGACGCGGCCCAGGCTCATCTGGACGACAACGAGACCACCGTCGGCATCCACGTCTGCGTGAGCCACGTCGGGAGGGCGGCCGAGGGCGAGGAGGTGCGGTTCCGCTGCACGCTCCAGGAGATCGAGGGGCGGCGGCTCACCTTCGGCGTGGAGGTCTCGACGGCGGCGCGGTCGATCAGCGAGGGGACGCACCAGCGCTTCGTCGTCGATCGAGCCCAGTTCGGCCAGGGCTGAAGGCGGCGCGCTCAGAGGGTCGAGTGGGGGAGGGCGGCGAGCACGTCGTCGAGCGTGGCGTGCTCCCGAAGGCGCAGGTCCTTCAGCCGATCGAACACCACCGCCGCCGCGGCGTCGAAGCCACCGGGCAGGCCGGCCGCCTCGAAGGTGGCCGCGTGCTCCTCCATCTCGGCCACCCAACGCCAGGCCTTCGGCGCCGACTGCGTGGCGGCCTGCTCCGACGCCGTCTCGAGCTGCGGCTGCGACCGGGCCCACTCGGCCAACAGCGCATCCTCCACGCCGTGGGCCCGCGCCACGGCGCGGATGGCCAAGACGAGCGCGGCATTCGTCTTCGTCCACGAGGCGTAGCAGGCCTTCACGGCCGATGCCGCGCCCACGCCGCCCGGTACGACCACCGGCTCCAGCTCGGTGTCCGCGAACAGCTCGGCGACCGACGGTGCCGCCGAGCCGGAGAGGTACAGGCGCGTCGATCCGGCCGCGCGGGGGAGGGCCGACGACGCCGCCGTCGACCACGGTGGCGGCAGTGGACGCCATCGTCGCCTCGACTCGTGCCGCAGAGGCGGGGGAGATGGCGTTGGCATCGAGGTAGAGCCCCCCGAAGCCGGTGCGGGCGACCGAATCCGCGAGGTCAACCGCGGCACCCGGAGGACAGATGGCCAGCACGATGGCCGCTCGCCGGCTCAGCGCGCCCAGGCTCATCACGTCGGACAGGCCGGCGGCGGCGGCACGCTGCCGGGTGGCGTCGCTGCGCCCCGCTGACACCCACAGCACTTCGTGCCCCCGTCGCACGAGGACCTGGCCGACGGTGGCCCCCATCTCGCCCGGGTGGAGCAGCCCGATGCTGGTCGGCACCGGCCCACCCTACGAGTCGCCGGCGCTCCCGAGGACGAGACCGGCCCGAGCCGCGGGTGCGACCCTCGTAGTACAACGGGGTGGTGAGCGATCGCCTGCTCCGGCCTCGATCGGGTTCGAGCGCCAAGGCCGTGCTCCTCACGCTGCTCGGCGAGTTCGTGCTGCCCGCCGGCGGCTCGGCGTGGACGCAGACCATCGTCGGATGCCTCCGGGTGCTCGATGTCGAGGAGAAGAACGCCCGCCAAGCGCTCTCGCGGCTCGCCGAGCAGGGCTTCGTGCGGGGCAGCCGGTCGGGACGGCGGGTCCGCTGGCACCTCACACCCACCGGCGTCGACCTGCTCACTCGTGGCACCGAGCGCATCTACGGGTTCGGTGGTGGGCGTGACGAGTGGGACGGGCGCTGGCTAGTCGTGGTGCTCGCGGCCCCGGAGGACGTGCGGCCGGTGCGCCACCAGCTCCGCAGCCGGCTCGGGTTCCTCGGCCTCGGCTTCCTCGGCACCGCGCTGGCGCTCACCCCTCACGTCGAGCGCGAGGCCGCGGTCATGAGCGTGCTGAAGGACCTCGGACTGGCCGGTGGCGCGGTGGTGCTGCGGGCCGAGGTCGGCGACCTCTCGCCCTCGGACCTCTTGCCTCGAGCGTGGGACCTCGCGGGGCTGTCCGAGGGCTACCGCGCCTTTGTCCGGGCCTTCGAGAGCCGCCAACCCGTGCAGGCGAGAGCGCAGTTCGTCGCCCTCGCCTCGCTGGTCCATGCCTGGCGCCGGTTCCCCTTCGTGGACCCCGAGCTCCCCGGCGAGCTGCTGGTCCCCGACTGGCCCGGCCGGCGAGCCAAGGCCCTGTTCGACGAACGGCACGCGCGGTGGGCGTCCGGCGCCTGCCGGTTCTTCATCGATCTCGAGGCCGACCAGGTCTGACAGGCGTCAGGTCCGCTGCCGGACGGACTCGTCGAGTGGATCGGGTGGTGGTGGCGGGTCGTCGCCCTCCACCCCCTCGGGGAACCGGTCGACCCGGCGCAGGTCCCGGAACCCCACCCAGTACACCGCGGCCACGACGAGGGTGGCGACGCCGCCCAGCACCACGGCGGGGGCGCTCCCGAGCAGCTCTCCGGCGACGCCGGACTCGAACGCCCCCAGCTCGTTGGAGGCGCCGATGAACACCGCCTCCACCGCCAGCACCCGGCCTCGCTTGTCCCGCGGTGTGACGAGCGGGACGAGGGTGCCACGGATGAAGACGCTGATCGAGTCCGCCCCGGAGAGCACGAGTAGGGCGACGAACGCCACGACGAAGCTCGTCGTCGCCCCGAGCGCGATGGTGGCGGCGCCGAAGACGGCGACCGCGACGAGCAGCGAGCGCCCGACGTGCCGTCGCACCGGGCGCCGGGTCAGGTACAGCGTGACCGCGGCGGCGCCGATGCCGCCTGCGGCCCGCAGCCAACCCAAGCCGACGGCGCCGACGCCCAACCGGTCCTCGGCCAGGGCCGGGAGCAGCGCCACCGCTCCGCCGAACAGCACCGCGAAGAGGTCGAGCGAGATGGCGCCGAGCAGGATCGGTTCCCGCCGGATGAACCGCAACCCCTCGAAGGCCTCGTGGAGGCCGCCGCGGGCCGTCTCCGGCCGTGGCCGGCGCGCCGCCAGCTTCGGGGCGTGGACGAACAGCATGGCCAGGACGGCCAGACCGAGGAGCGCCACCATGGCCACGTAGGGGGCAGCGGGGTCCAACGCGTACAGGAATCCTCCCAATACCGGCCCGCTGATGATCGCGGCCTGCCAGGTGACCGTTCGCCGGGCCACCAGCCAGGGCACTGCCGCGGCCGGCACCAGGTCGGGTGGGAGCGCCCGCTGCGCCGGGTTCAGCAGAGCCCGTGCGGTGCCGAGCAGGATCACGAGGCCGAAGATCGGCCCGACGCTCGTCGGGTCGGAGCCGGCGTACCACGCCAGCCCGCCGGCCATGACGCTCATGGCGAGGATGTTGATGATGCAAAGGAGCCGGCGGTCGTAGCGATCGGCGAGGGAGCCGCTGAGCAACACGAGGATGGCGGCGGGCGCGAACTCGGCCAGCCCGAGGAGGCCGAGGTCGATGTCTCGGTGGGTGAGGTCGTAGACCTGCTTGCCGAGCGCCGTCTCGCCCGCCAGCGCGGCGGCGGAGGTGCAGAAGATCGAGACCAGCATGGCCACGACCGAGCGGTCGTAGTGCCCTGTCACCGGGGCCGGGTCAGGAGGCTCGTCTGCCGCCGTCACCCTCCCATCCTGCCCGCGAACGCCCGGAGCGGTCCCCTTCGAGGTGATGACGCTCTACAACTCCTTGTGCCGTTCGCAGCCGTTTGTAGAATGACGTGAAGGAGGGGCTCCGATGACCGACACCCATGGGGACGGTGCCCGTTCCCCCATCGACTTCCAGCGACATCCGGACCGCTATCGGCACTGGCGGCTGTCGGTCGACGGTGCGGTCGCCACCCTGGCCATGGCCGTCGATCCCGACGGCGGCCTCGTGCCCGGCTACACGCTGAAGCTCAACTCCTACGACCTCGGCGTCGACATCGAGCTCCACGACGCCGTCCAGCGGCTGCGCTTCGAGCACCCGGAGGTGCATGTGGTCGTGCTGACGAGCGGGCTCGACCGGGTGTTCTGCGCCGGCGCCAACATCTCGATGCTGGCCCTGTCCTCGCACGACCACAAGGTGAACTTCTGCAAGTTCACCAACGAGACGCGCCTGGCGATCGAGGATGCCTCGCACCACTCGGGCCAGGCCTACCTCTGCGCGGTGAACGGCACCGCCTCCGGTGGCGGCTACGAGCTGGCGCTGACCTGCGACGAGATCGTGCTGGTCGACGACCGCTCATCGGCCGTCTCGCTGCCGGAGGTGGCGCTGCTCGGTGTGCTGCCAGGCACCGGCGGCCTGACCCGCCTGACCGACAAGCGGTTGGTGCGGCGGGACCGCGCCGATGCGTTCAGCACGAAGGCCGAGGGCATTCAGGGCGAGCAGGCGGTGGCGTGGGGACTGGTGGACAGCGTGGTCCCGAAGAGCCGGTTCGCCGAGGTCGTGCAGGCGCGGGCGACGGCGCTGGCTGCCCAGTCGGATCGGCCGGCCAGGGGCCCCGGCGTGGCGCTGGAGGCTCTCGATCGCGCCGCCACCGCGGATGGGGTGACCTACCCGCACCTCAGGGTCACCCTGGACCGGGCGGCTCGGGCCGCCTTCGTCACGATCGCCGGTCCCGATGGACCTCTGCCGACGACCGCCGACGAGGTGATGGCCGCGGGCGCGTCGCTGTGGCCACTCGCCGTCGCCCGTGAGCTCGACGACGTGCTTCTCCACCTGCGGTTCAACGAACCCGAGCTGGGCACCGTCGTCTTTCGCACCCGCGGCGACGCCGACGCCGTGCTCGCCGCCGACGACCTGCTGGCCCGCCATGTCGACCACTGGTTCGGGCGCGAGGTGCGCCTCGCCTGGGCCCGGGTGCTGCGCCGGGTGGACCTCACGGCGCGGACGCTCGTGGCGGTGGTCGACGAAGGGAGCTGCTTCGCCGGGACCCTGGCCGAGCTGGTGCTGGCCGCCGACCAGTCGTTCATGCTGGACGTCGCGGACGGTCCGGAGCTGGTGCTCGGCCCGGCCAGCCTGGGCTGGTACCCGATGTCAAATGGGCTGTCGCGCCTCGCCACCCGGTTCTGGGGCCATCCCGACCAGCAGAAGGACGCCGAGGCCACGGTCGGGAGGCCGCTCACAGCCGGCGAGGCCGCCGCGGCCGGCCTGGTGACCTTCACGCCCGACGACCTCGACTGGGAGGACGAGGTGCGGGTGTTCCTCGAGGAGCGGGCCAGCTTCTCACCCGACGCGCTGACCGGCCTGGAGGCCAACCTGCGCTTTGCCGGGCCCGAGACCATGGAGACCAAGATCTTCGCCCGGCTGTCGGCGTGGCAGAACTGGATCTTCAACCGGCCCAACGCCTCCGGTGCCGACGGCGCGCTGCGCCGCTACGGGACCGGCACCCGGCCGACCTTCGACCGCAGGAGGACGTGAGCAACCATGTCGATCGACTACTCCGAGCGCATCCCCAACAACGTCGATCTCGCCGACGACCGGCGCCTCCAGCGGGCGTTGGAGAGCTGGCAGCCGAAGTTCCTCGAGTGGTGGAGCGCGCTCGGCCCAGTCGGCTTCCAGGATCACGACGTCTACCTCCGCACCGCGGTCGACGTGGAACAGCAGGGATGGGCCAACTTCGGCTACGTGAAGATGCCCGAGTACCGGTGGGGCATCTTCCTCACGGAGCGGGACGCGGATCGTCGCATCGGCTTTGGCGCCCACAAGGGTGAAGCGGTGTGGCAGGACGTGCCGGGCGAGCACCGGGCCGATCTGCGGCGTCTGATCGTTGTGCAGGGCGACACCGAGCCGGCCTCGGTGGAGCAGCAGCGCCAGCTGGGCCGCACCGCGCCCAGCGTCTACGACCTCCGCAACCTGTTCCAGGTCAACGTGGAGGAGGGCCGGCACCTGTGGGCCATGGTCTACCTGCTGCACCGCTTCTTCGGTCGCGACGGCCGGGACGAGGCCGACGCCTTGCTCGAACGGCACTCCGGCGACGCCGATCACCCCCGCATCCTCGGCGCCTTCAACGAGCCCACCCCGGATTGGTTGTCGTTCTTCCTGTTCACGTACTTCACTGACCGTGACGGCAAGTACCAGCTGGCCGCCCTGCGGGAGAGCGCCTTCGACCCGCTGGCCCGCACATGCGACTTCATGTTGAAGGAAGAGGCCCACCACATGTTCGTGGGGGCCAGCGGCATCGGGCGGGTGGTGCAGCGCGCCGTCGAGCTCATGAGGGAGCACGACACCGAGGACATCCGGGCCTTCGGCGGCATTGATCTGGCCACGTTGCAGAAGTACCTCAACTTCCACTTCAGCGTGTCGCTCGACCTGTTCGGCGCCGAGATCTCGACCAACGCCGCCAACTACTTCACCGAGGGCCTCAAAGGCCGCTTCCAGGAGGAGGAGCGCCACGACGACCACGTGCTGCGCGACAGCACGGCCGTCGTGCCTGAGGTCCGCGAGGGCCGGGTGGTCGAGGTCGAGCACTCGGCGCTCACGGCCGTCAACAAGGCGCTGCGCGACGACTACATCGCGGACTGCCAGAAGGGCGTCGACCGCTGGAACCGCGTGGCCGGGGACGTGGGCTTCGAGCTCACCCTCCCGCACGAGGGCTTTCACCGTCAGGTCGGTGCCTACGCCGGCCACCACCTGACCCCGGCCGGCGCCGTGATCGCGTCCGACGAGTGGTCGGCGCAGGCGAGCGGCTGGCTGCCGACCGACGACGACCAGGCCTACGTGGCTTCGCTCATGCAGGCGGTGACCTCGCCAGGACAGTTCGCGGGCTGGATCGCGCCGCCGTCGAGCGGCATCCACGCCAAGCCGCTCGACTTCGAGTACGTCCGGCGCTGACCGTTCACGGCCGCCCACCCGATCCGCCGGCGTCGGCGTCGGCGCGCAGCTTGAAGCGCTGGATCTTGCCGGTCGCCGTCTTCGGCAGCGCGGCCATGAGGACGACGCGCGTGGGCCGCTTGTAGCCGGCGAGCCGGCTGCGACAGTGGGCGATCACCTCCTCCTCGCCGAGGCTGAACCCGTCCTTGGCCACGACGTACGCGGTCGGACGCGTGGTGCCCCGGTGGTCGACCTCGCCCACCACGGCCACCTCGAGCACGGCCGGGTGCTCGATGATGGTCGCCTCGACCTCGGCCGGCGCCACCCACTCGCCACCCACCCGCAGCATGTCGTCGGACCGGCCCAGGTAGGTGTACGAGCCGTCGGCATGTCGGGCGTAGGTGTCGCCGGTGCGGACCCAGCCGCCGCCGAGCCCGAAGGTCCACTCGGTGGCCTCCGGATCGTGGTGGTACCCGGTGGCCGCTGTGTCGCCTCGCACCCACAGGTGGCCGGGCGTGCCGTCGGGTTGCTCGGCGCCGTCGTCGTCGACGATGCGCAGGTCGTAGCCCTCGACGGGCGTGCCCGTCGTGCCCGGGCGCACCTGCCCGGCGCGGTTGGACAGGAAGATGTGCGTCATCTCCGTCGACCCGAGGCCGTCCAGGATCTCGACGCCGAACCGCTCGTGGAAGCGGTGCCAGGTCTCGGCCGGAAGAGCCTCGGCGGCCGACACCGCCAGGCGCACGGAGGCGAAGGTGTCGTCGGGGACGTCCGACGCGTTGAGGGCGGCGAAGAAGGCCGGGATGGCGAAGAAGAGCGTCGGCTGTTCGGTGCGGACGATGTCGGCCACGCGAGCCGGCGTGGGAGGGCGGGTCGGCTCCAGCACGGCCCGCGCCCCGACGGCCATCGGGAACGACAGGGAGTTCCCGAGCCCGTAGGCGTGGAACATCGGTCCGACGGAGTAGAAGCGGTCGTCGGCGGAAGGGTCGAGGATGGTGCGGGCATAGCTCTCGAAGGCGAGCTTCAGATCGAAGTGCCGGTGCATGGCCAGCTTCGGCCGTCCCGTGCTGCCGGACGTGCAGAGCCAGAAGCCGGGGGAGTCGGCCTCCGTGGGGTGGAGCGCGTCGTCGCCGTCCGCCTCGGCGATGGCGTCCCATTCGTCGGTGTTGGTGACGACCCGGCGTGCCGCCGGCGCCACCGCGCCCAGTTCTTCGGTGGCCGCCGCCCGCTCCTGGGAGATGAGGACCAGCCCGGAGCCGGCGTGGGCGACGATCACGCCGAGGTCGCGCCCCGGGAGCAGCGGATTGACCGGGCAGGCGATGGCGCCGATGCGCAGGCAGGCGAGGAAGCTGCTGGTGAAGGCCAACGAGTCGAGCAGGGCGAGCACCACCGGGTCGCCAGGGGCGACGCCCGCGGCCCGCAGACCGGAGGCGGTCGAGCGGGTGAGGGCATCGAGCTGCGCGTAGGTCGTCGGCGTGCCGCCCATGTGCACCGCAGGCTGGTCACTGTGCCCGGACGCCACCTGGCGATCGAGCAGCCACTCGCAGGCGTTCCAGCGCTCGCCCATACCTTCCCCTGTCGTTGGGCCCTCGACCCGTTCCGGCCGCCATGCAAGCAGATCTGGGCCGCCGGTACGAGCGCGCTGGGCTCGGTCAGCGCATGGTGCGCAAGGCGCGGCGCACGTGGTCGACGAACAGGTCCGGCTGCTCGAAGGCGGCGAAGTGGCCGCCCCGGTCGGTCTGCTCGTAGAAGCGCAGGTCGGTGTAGCGGGGCTCGCACCACCGCCGCGACGGCCGGAGGATCTCCCGGGGGAAGACGGAGATGCCCGTGGGCACGGCGATGGGTGGCCGGCCGAAGCCACGGCCCCGCCCCGACGGGCGGGCGAATCCGCTCTCCCAGTAGAGACGGGCCGACGAAGCGCCCGTGGCCGTGAACCAGTAGACGCTCACGTCGTCGAGCATCTGGTCGCGGCTCAGGGCGCGGGTGGGGTCGCCGTCATGGTCGGTCCACGCCCAGAACTTCTCGGTGATCCAGGCGCACAAGCCGACCGGCGAGTCGACCAGGCCGTAGCCCAGCGTCTGCGGCCGGGTCGCTTGCTCGAGGGAGTAGCCCGACCCCCACTCCAGGTGCTCGGCCAGGTCTGCCATCGAGCGCTGCTCGAAGTCAGAGAAGTCGTCTTCCCTCCCACGCGAGCCGGGTCCGGCGGTCGCCATGTTGAGGTGGATGCCGACCGCGTGGTCCGGATGCCGCTCGCCGAGCGCGGTGGTGACGGCCGCGCCCCAGTCGCCGCCCTGACCGCCGTAGCGGTCGTACCCGAGGCGGCCGAGCAGGGTGTCCCAGGCGTCGGCGATGCGATCCACGCCCCAGCCCGGCTCGGCCGGCTTGCCGCTGAAGCCGTAGCCGGGCAGCGAGGGGCACACGATATGGAAGGCGTCGGACGCCTCCCCACCGTGGGCGACGGGATCGGCAAGGGGCCCGATCACGTCGAGGAACTCGACGACCGAGCCGGGCCAGCCGTGGGTCATCACCAGGGGGAGGGCGTCCGGTTCGGGAGATACGACGTGGATGGCGTGGATCGTGACACCGTCGATCTCGGTGGTCAGCTGGGGGAGGGCGTTGAGCCGTTGCTCGCAGCGCCGCCAGTCGTATTGGTCGCGCCAGTAGGCACAGAGGTCGCGCAGCCAGGGGAGGGGAACACCCTGAGTCCAGTCGTCGACGGGCGCCGGTTCCGGCCAACGAGCGTCGGTGAGGCGCCGGTGGAGATCGGCGAGCTGATCGTCGCCGACGGCGACTCGGAAGGGCGTCATGAGCGACACGACGGGCCGGTCAGGGCGCGGTGTCGGCCGGCATCGTCTGCGCACACATGATCTGGCTCCTTGTCCCGAGGAAGGTGTCGAGATGCTCCCAGCACCCGTGCGACGCCAGCAAGCGGAAGCGCCCGGGTTGCTCACGAGCCCGGCGATCGGAGCTCGTCGACCAGCCCCCAGCGGAGCGCGGTCTCGGCCTCGATCGCCAGCGCGGTCAGCGCCAGCCATGCCGTCCGCTGGCGGCCGATGCGGCGGGGGAGGCTCACCGTGCCGCCCGAACCCGGCACCAGCCCGAGGCTCAGCTCCGGCAGGCCGAACCGGGCGTCCGCCCGCGCGGTGACGCGCGAGGCGAACGCCGCCAGCTCGACCCCGGCGCCCAGGCAGGAGCCGTGCACGGCGACTTCGACGCGGTCGCGCAGATGCCACAGCAGGCGCGCCGGGCTGCGGGTGAGCCGGGTGACGTGGGCCGTGGCCGAGTCGGGGCGAGTGCCGAACTCGTCGAGGTCGCCGCCGCTGCAGAACGAGGGTCCCCGCCCGTCGAGCTGGATGCGCTCGACGGCGTCGTCGACCAGGGCTACGGACAGGGCTTCGGCCAACCCGTCGCGCATGGCGGCGTTGAACGCGTTGTGCTTCCAGGGTCGGTCGAGGGTGATGTGGAGGGTGGCGCCTGCACGCGCGACGACCACGACCGGCCCGGTGTCGCGGTGATCCGGTGGACGGGGGGAGTGTCGTTCCCGCCAGGCGTGGAACTCTGGCCCTTCTTGCAGGGTCGAGTACACCGCCGACTCGGCGGCCAGCCCGAGGGGCGAGTCGAGCTCGGCCGTGAGCCGGAGCAGGACGGCGAGCGCGGCGGCGGCCCGGGGAGCGGCGCCGATGTGCGCCAGCATCATGCCGAGGTCATCCTCCCCGGTGGCGATGACGTCGAGGGTCGACGCCAGCCCCGAGGGGGTGCAGTCGGCGCCGTCGGCACCCACGCCGATCACGACGCACGGCGCGCTGCCGAGCGACACGGGCACGGACGCGGTCTGGGTCAGGTCGACCAGCACGGCAGGGTGGTGCTCCTCGGCCAGGCGGTCGTGGGCGACGAGCTCGGCCAGCGCGGCGGGGGAGAGGAGCGGAGGGGATGCAGGAGCGGGCATCGCGGAGCCCAGACCGTACCCTCGTCGGCGTGGATCTCACCCCGGGCCTCCTCGCGCCGGGAACGGGTGGTGACGCCACCGAGGTGTGGGCCCGGTCAGGGGCCATGGGCTTGACCGGCCGCGCCGACGGCCCGCCCCTCGCGGCGCCGTCGTCGCTGGTGACGGTGCTCGCCGGCGCGGCCTGTCGCCTGGCCGAGCGCACGGAGGAGCTCGGTCTCGCCGTGGAGATCGACGGCCCTCGCCTGCTCGGTGAGCGGGCCGCGCTCATGGGGCTGAGCCGAGGGGGCCAGGTGAGCTGCGGGGGCTCGACCCGCCTCCTGCCCGTCGCCGACGGCTGGCTGGCGGTGGCGCTGGCTCGCGACGACGACGTGGCACTCGTACCGGCGTGGCTGGGCATCGACGAGCACTCGGGCGACGTCTGGGAAGCCGTCGCCGAGGCCGTGCGGACCCGTCCTGCCCGGTCGGTGGTGGCGGCGGCGGCCGAGCTCGGGTTGCCGTGCGGGCGGCTGGGGGAGCGAGCCCGCCGGGGAGCGACTGTGATGGGGGAGCAGGTCGCCGACGCCGCGCCCGTCCGCTCGGCCGACGGCCTGCGGGTCGTGGACCTGTCGTCGTTGTGGGCCGGGCCGCTCGGTGCGCAGCTGCTCGGGGGGGCGGGCATGCGGGTGGTGAAGGTGGAGAGCATCCGCCGACCCGATGGCGCTCGCCTCGGCCACCCCGGCTTCTACCGCCTGCTGAATGGGGACAAGGAGTCGGTGGCGCTCGACCTCGGCCATGAGGGCGGGATCGCCGCCCTCCACGCCATCGTGCGGTGGGCCGACGTGGTGGTCGAGGGCTCGCGGCCGCGGGCGTTGGAGCATCTTGGGTTGCACGCTCGCGATGTGCTGACCTCTGGCGGACCGCAGGTCTGGGTCTCGATCACCGGCCACGGCCGAGGCGAGCTCGATCGAGATCGGGTCGGGTTCGGCGACGACGCCGCGGTGGCCGGCGGGCTGGTGGCCTGGGATGGCGACGGGCCGTGCTTCGTCGCCGACGCCGCTCCCGACCCGGCCTCCGGGCTCCTCGCCGCGGTGGCGGCGGTTGATCGACTCCGGGCCGGAGGACGCTGGCTCATCGACGTGGCGCTCAGCCGGACGGCGGCGTTGCTCGCCACCGGCGAACAAACCGGCGCCTGGTCGGGCGACGTGGCCGAGGCGACGACGCGACCTTCGAGCGGCGCCCCGGCCGAGCTCGGCGCCCACACCGAAGCGGTGCTGGCGGACGTGGTCGCCGGTCGCGGAGACGGTCAGGCCGCGGCCTTCTCCAGGATGTGGACGCCGCAGGCCGAGCCCAGGCCGATGACGTGGGCCAGGCCGATCCGAGCCCCCTCGATCTGGCGCGGTCCGGCCTCGCCCCGCAGGTGAGTGGCGACCTCCCACACGTTGGCGATGCCGGTGGCGGCGATCGGGTGGCCCTTCGACTCCAGGCCGCCGGACACGTTGACCGGCGTCGAGCCCTGGCGCCAAGGCGCCCCGGACTCGAAGAAGTCGACCGCGCCGCCCTCGGGGCAGAGCATCAGGTTGTCGTAGTGGACCAGCTCGGCAGTGGCGAAGCAGTCGTGCAGCTCGACCAGGTCGAGATCTTCTGGGCCCACTCCGGCCTGCTCGTAGGCCTGCCTGGCCGCGTTGCGGGTCAGGGTGTTCACATCGGGAAGCACCTGGCAAGCCTCTTGCCACGGGTCGGTGGTGAGCACGGATGCCCGGACCCTGACCGCGCGGCGCTGCTGCTCGGGCGACAGCGACTTGAGCTTTTCGCCGCTCACGACGACGGCCGCGGCGGCGCCATCGCAGTTGGCCGAGCACATCGGGCGGGTGTTCGGGTAGGAGATCATCACGTCGTTCTTGATCTCGTCGAGCGTGAACCGCTTCTGGTAGGCGGCGAGCGGGTTGAGCGTCGAGTGGGCGTGGTTCTTCTCGGAGATGCGCGCGAACAGGTCGAAGCTGGCGCCTCCGTACCTGTGCCCGTACTCCATCCCGATCTGGGCGAACACGCCTGGCATGGTGTCGGTGCCGATGCGACCGTCGATGGCGGCCACCGCCCCGTACCGGCCCGATGGCGTCCAGGTGGCGCCGTCGTCCTTGCGGGAGGCGCCGGCCAACAGGCCGGCGCCGGCCAGCTTCTCCACGCCGACGGCGAGCCCGAAGTCGGCCTCGCCCGCCTTCACGGCCATGATCGCGGTGCGGAGCGCGGTGGCGCCGGTGGCACAAGCGTTGGCCACGTTGTAGACGGGGATGCCGGTCTGGCCCACCTGCTTCTGGAGCTGCTGGCCGATCCCGCTCGGCCCACCCATCAGGTTGCCGGCCGCCAGGATGCCGATGTCGTGCATGCTGACGCCGCCGTCGGCCAGCGCGCCCATGGTGGCCTCGGCCGCGAGGTCGACGATGTCCTGGTCAGTGTGCTTGCCGAACTTGGTCATGTGGATCCCGAGGATCCAGATGTCGTCAGTGGCCATGGGCTGCCTCCGGTGTCGGTTCGGTCGCTGTACGTCGCCTCGAGCGTGGGGTGGATCGGTGGTCAGCCGACGGGTTCGTATCCGAAGCCGATGGCCTCGGAGCCCGCTTCGTCAGTGCCGATCGGGAAGGTGGTGAGCCGCACCTTCATGCCGAGCGAGACGTGCTCGGGATCGGGTGGGACGTTGACGAGGTTGGTGCGCACGCTCGTGCCGTCGCAGTCCACCACTGCGGACACGAACGGCACCGCGATGCCAGGCGCGGCGAAGGTGACGATGGTGAAGGTTCGGACCGTGCCCTCGGTCGCGATGTCCACCGAGCGGAAGCCGGTGGCGAAGCAGCGGGCGCAAGCGTTGCGCCGTCCGAAGAAGCGGGCTCCACAGCTGGTGCACTCGTGGGCGGTGAGGTGCGGCTCGTCACCCAACGCCAGGTAGTCGACCAGCGGGATCTGCTTCGCCGTCCCCGTCGTCATAGACCCTCCCAACGGCATCGTCGATCGTCCATCGACGTTACCGGCCGGCGAGCGGCGGCCGACGAGCGCGCCCCGGCCTTGCACCGTCCTATGCCTTGTCCGCGCCGCGGCCACCACGATGCGGTGGCTCCTCGTTCGGTTCCGCGGATCGGTTCGAGAACCGTCGCGGCCGCGGAACAGAACGGGATGGTGGTGCGGCGAGCGCAGACTGCACCGCGGCGTATGGCCGGAGGCCCACGAGATCGTGATGATCCACCTTGTCCTCCGGCTCGCTACGGTCAGGGCGAGCGACGAGATCATCGCGGCGCTGCGATCCGAGCGCGCCGTCGTGAGCGAAGGGTGTCCTCATGAGTGGCCTGGTCCTCCGGGAGCTGGTGGACGGTGTAGGCGTCATCTCCTACAACCGGCCCGACAAGCACAATGCCCTCAACAACGCCATGGGCGCCGAGTACGCGCAGGCCGCGGACTGGGCGCTCAACGATCCGGACGTGCGCTGCATCGTCCTGCGTAGCGAGGGTGCGTCGTTCTCCTCGGGACGAGATGTCACCGAGCTCGGCGCGCGGTCCGATGACGAAGGCGACTTCGCCTTCGTGCGGCGCCACCAGGAGGCCACGTTCCGCCTCCTCAATGCGCCGAAGCCCGTGGTGGCGGCGATGAAGGGCTATGCCCTCGGCGGGGCCTTCGAGCGCTGCCTGGCCGCGGACATCCGCATCGGCACACCTGACGTGGTCATGGGTCTGCCTGAGATCGACTATGGCATCCTGCCCGACACCGGGGGCACTCAGCTCCTCACCGCGATCGTGGGTCCGGGCCGGGCCAAGGAGCTGGTGCTGACCGGCCGGCGCATCGGCGCCGAGGAGGCCCTGGCGTGGGGGATCCTGAACCGGGTGGTGCCGCTCGAGGAGCTGGACGCCACCGTGCTCGACCTGGCCCGCTCGATCGCGGCCAAGGCCCCGCTGGCCGTCGCCATGGGCAAGCAGCTCGTCGACCAGTGTTGGGCCGACGCGGTGCACCGCGGCATCCGGGCCGAGCTTCTCTCCCAGACCGCGCTCTTCACCAGCGACGACTACCGGGAGGCCCGCGCCGCGCTGCGAGAGGGACGCTCGCCGCGCTTTCGGGGAAAGTAGCGGCGCGGGCTGGACGACCGTCCGTTCCCACCGACCACACGTCGTCACCCGCGCCATCCCCGCCTCAGCCCAGGAGACCGGCCATGCCCCTACCCGAACCCCCGCCCCTTGGCACGTCGATGCTTCCGCCCGGCACCTACGACGGCCAGGTCGTCCTGGTGACCGGGGGCGGGACCGGGCTGGGCAAGGCCATGGCGGTGGAGTTCGCCCGCCTGGGGGCAGCGGTGGCGGTCATGAGCCGCAAACCCGAGCACCGCGCCACGGGCATCGCAGCGGTGGCCGCCGTCGGCGCCAGGGGCGTCGGTGTGGCGGCGGACGTGCGTGACCCCGAAAAGATCTCGGCTGCTTTCGACGCCATCGAAGCCGAGGTCGGGCCGGGTCAACAACGCGGCCGGGAACTTCCCGGTCCCGGCGGAGCGCATGTCGCCCAATGGGTGGCGAGCGGTCACCCAGATCGTGCTCGACGGCGCCTTCTTCTGCTCGACCGAGCTCGCCCGCCGGCGCATCGCCGCCGGGCAGCCCGGCGCCATCTTGAACATCGCCGCCACGTACTCGTGGACGGGAGGGCCGGGCACGTCGCACTCCGCCGCGGCCAAAGCCGGTGTCGTCAACCTGACCCAGTCCCTCGCCGTCGAGTGGGCGCCCGATGGCATCCGCGTGAACGGCCTCGCCCCGGGGCCCTTCCCCCACGGCGACATCGCCGAGCATCTCCGGCGGCGGCAGGGCGACGGCGGCCAGGAGAGCCAGGACGAGCGCGGGCACCGCGTCCCGGCCGGGCGGGTGGGTCGGGTCCACGAGCTGGGCTGGGCCGCGACCTACCTGTGCTCACCCTTCGCGGCCTATGTCTCCGGTCACACGTTCGTGATCGACGGCGCCAACTGGCTCCGTCGCTTCGGGCTCTCGATGCCGCCATTCACGCCGGTCCGCGAGCTGATCGACGGGTCGGCGGGCGATTGACGGGGGCAGCGCGCGCAGGCGCTGGGTGGTCAGCCCAAGAGGTCGAGGACGGTCCGGCGGCCTGCATCGGCGGCGATGGCCTGGTCCACGGCCGCGATGTGCCGGGCCCAGAGCTCGGCCGCCTCGTCAGGCTGCCCGGCCTCGATCAGGTCGACGAGCTTGGTGTGGGCCTTGAGCGCCTTGCGGCCGGCGTTGGCCGACGTCTCCGAGTCGACCAGCTTCTCGGCGCGGCGCAGGCTGAGGTGGGCCGCCATGATCTGGCGGAGCATGCCGATCAAGACGGCGAGGGTGTTGTTGCCTGACAGCTCCACCAGCGTCTCGTGGAACTCGGTGGCCAGCCGGGCGAACACGAGGGGCTCGTCGACCGCCGCCGCCTCGTCGGCGAGGATCTCGCGCAGCCGCGCGATGGCCCGCTGGTTCGGCCGCTCGGCCAACATCCGGACCGACGCCGGCTCGATGATGATGCGGGCCTGGCTCACGTCCTCGAGCGTCGTGCCACGGGACTGGAGCAGCACCCCCGCGTAGCGGGCGGCCACCGCGATGTCAGGCGCCTGGACCCGGGCTCCGCCCTTCGCGCCCCGTCTGATGACGATGAGCGACTCGGACTCGAGGATGCGAAGCGCTTCACGCAAGGTGGGACGGGAGATGCCGAAGCGCCCCATGAGCTCTGACTCGGGCGGAAGCGAGTCGTTCTCCTTCAGGTCGCCAAGGATGATCTGGCGGCGCAGGTTCTCCGCCACCAGCTCCGCCGTCTTCGGCACCCTGATCTGCTCCATCACCGCGAGGTTCCTAGCGGCATGCGCCATTGTCCGCCTCGCCTCTCTCCCTCTTCGCTGCCATCCATCGAAGTAGGTCTTTCACACTCATTTCACCGCTAGCGCGTTGGCGGAGCTGCCGACGCCCTGGCGCAGGTTGAGCGGGGCGGAGGTGAGCAGGAAGTCGTACCGACCGTCCTCGGCGCAGTCGTCGGCGAGGGCGTCGAGGTCCCACAGCTCGCCGATCGGGAGGCCGAGCAGCGGCAGCAGGGCTTGGTGGAGCAACAGCTCGCCATCGGCGCCGGGGTGGTCGCGCAGCCGCTCCACGGCCGCCTCGTCGAGGCTGGGCACGGGTAGGGCCTCGAGTGCCGGGTTGTCGGCAGCCACCGCGGCCACGTGCAGGTCCCACAGCAGCCGGGCGGAGGGCCGGCCCCACCGGAGGCCGCACGCTCTCCGTTCGGCGGCGACGGCGGCCCGTTCCGCGGCGTCCAGTCCGCGGTACCACGTCAGCCAGCCGGTGCGCAGCAGCAGCACGTCGCCCGGCTCCACGTCGACCCGCTCGGCCGCAAGGCAGGCGGTGAGCTCCTCGGGCTCGATGATGTCGGCCTGACCGGGCTCGATCGGACGGCCCTCGCCGGCCCGCCACCGGGCCACGTCGGCGAGCACGCCGCGGGTCACGATGCCGCGTCGGGCCCAGTGGTGCACGCCATGAGCCTCGTCGTCGACCCCGTTGTAGAACCCGAGGCCCTGGCTGCGGATGTGCCGGAAGCCGTCCCACTGCGAGGAGCGCTGCGGGTTCCAGTCCGAGAGCGTCTCGTCGTGACCGGTGCCGCTCCTGAGCCAGACCACATCGTGCTGATGGTCCGTGCGGTTGAACAGGGGCGGGTCGGGCAGCTCGAGCTCGAGGTTGAGCGGGAAGACCCGGCCCCGCCGCACCAACCCGGCACCGCGGACGGCGCGGTCCGGGGTCAGGAGGTTGAGGCAGCCGAGGACGTCATCGTCGCCCCAGAGCCCCCACGACGAGCCGGTTGGGGCGTCCCCTCGTGTGAGGAGCTCGTCGAAGCTCGGCAGCCCGGTCATGGCGCGGACCGGCGTCCGGGGTGTGGGGGACGGACGTGCTCGCGGAGCTCGTCGACGACGAGGGCCGGCCCGCTCGCAGCCCCATCGGTCACAAGCCGTTAACGTAGCAAAATGATTGGCCTCGACCGGGCGAGCTGTTGGTGGTCGACGGCGGGCTCTTCACGCACGCGTGACCCGTCGGCGCGGGCGCCGCGGCCGGTCTCTGTACGCTGCCCGGGCGCTCTTGGGGAGTGAAGACGGGAGGGGGTGCGGTGCGATGACCGCGACCAAGGTGAGGTTCGACCCGGGCTACGGGCGGCGGCCGTATGCCGGGCTGGTGGCGGACTACCCCGGCGAGGACGTGTACCCGTCGGGCTCGTTCCGCACCGAGTGGGGTCCCATCTTCCACCGGGGCCGGCTCGACGGCACCGCCCGGGTACTGGTGATCGGGCAGGATCCCGCCGCCCACGAGGCCGTCTGCCGGCGCATCTTGGTGGGGGAGGCGGGACAGCGCTTCCAGGGCTTCCTGGCCAAGCTGGGCCTCACCACCAGCTATGTGCTGGTGAACACCTTCCTCTACTCCGTGTTCGGCCAGCAGGGGGGCGAGGGACACGTGGACGACGCCGGGATCGTGGCCTACCGCAACCGGTGGCTCGATGCCATCACGACCCACAACGAGATCGAGGCCATCGTGACCCTCGGTCATCTGGCCGATCGCGGCTACCAGGCGTGGAAGGCGACCCCCACCGGCCAGGCCTGCGCCGCGGCCTACGCGACCGTGCTGCACCCCACCTACCCCGATTCAGCCAGCCGCTCGGGTCAGATCACCAAGGCCGACGCGTTTGCCCGCCTGTGCGCATCGTGGAACGCCGCCCTCAGCCTGCTGCAGACGGTGGTCACGGCAGATGTGCCGACGCCGCTCGTCCCCTACGGCGCGATGCTGGAGGACGCCGATCTGGCGGTGATCCCGCCCGACGACCTGCCGCCCGGCCTCCCGGCCTGGATGCGCTCGCTCGACGCGTGGGCGAACCGCAGCGGCGTCGACGCGCAAGAGAAGCGGGCGACGATCACTGTGGCCGTGCCCCGCGCCGCTCGCACCTGGCCCCCGCTCACTCCGCCGGGAAGTCCACCCTGACCGCGCGCTCTTTCGCGCCCTCGTGTCGCAGATTCGCGCCCGTCGCCGCCCCACCTCGGAAGTGCACCCTGACCGCGCGCTTCTTCGCGCCCTCGTGTCGCAGATTCGCGCCCGTCGACGGCCCCCGGTCCGATCAGGCGACTCCCTCGCGGTGAGGTTGGCGACGGAGAAGGAGGAAGGCGGCGATCCCCATGGCGAGCAGGGCCAAGGCCGCGATCAGCCACGGCCACGGGTTCCACTCGTCGGTGCAGCTCTCCCCACCGCCCGAGGTCGTGGTGCACACCGTGCCGGGGCCCGACCGGTTTAGGTAGGCGACCAGCAGCAGCGGGAGCCCGAGTCCCGCGATCACCCCGGCGACACTGGCGCCCGCGGAGTGCCACCTCACGAGCAGTAGCGTCGCCACCACCGCGATCGGCAGGACGAAGAGACCGATCGAGAGCGCGCCGAGCAGGCTCACCGTGTACAGGGCCCCGACCCCCGCCCACGCCGCGAAGCCGGGCCAGGCCCCCCGGACTTGACCGGGCGCCGGGACGGGGGTCGACGACGGCGCCGATGCGACCACCGGCTCACGCTACCGTGCAAGGTCCTCCGAACACCGTGGCCGTCGGCGGCCACGGCTGGAGCTACGGGGTGGCGAGCCAGCTCTACGCCGCGGCGAGGAGCGGGAACGCCCCGGCCCGTCCACCGCTTCGCGCACCAGTTCGGTCGGGCGCCGGCGCCGTGCCGCGCCACCACCGCGCCCGCCGACGGGCGGAATCGGCCGCGACCGGCCGTACGCTTCTCACGGATCTCACATGTCCTGCACACCTCGCTCTCACAGGAAGGCCGTTGACTGCGGCGAAGAGCGAGCGTGTGCTGCTTCAGGAGCTCTGAGATGACCGATCCCACCGAACCCATGCCGTGGAACCCGCCGACCAGTCCGCCGGTCTGGGCCGCCCCCACCACGGGGGCGCCACCCCCGCCGCCGCCCAACTTCGGGACCTGGCCGGCAATGCCGACTCCGACGCCGCCGCCCAAGCCGTCCGGCGTCGGTCGCCGCCTGCTCGCCGTCGCCGCCGTCGCGGCGCTCGTCGGCGCGCTACTCGTGTTCATCGGCGCCGGGCTCACCCGCCACAGCGACAGCGGAGCGACCTCGACGCAGCTGGTCCCTCGCGTCGTGCCCGCCCCGAGCACCACCCCGAGCACCACCGCGGACGGGGGAGCGGCGCCGCAGTCCGCGGCCACCTCCAAGCTCGACGTCGGCGTGGTCGACATCAACACCCGGCTCGCCTACCAGACCGCCCGTGCCGCGGGTACCGGCATGATCATCACCTCCTCGGGTGAGGTGCTGACCAACACCCATGTGATCAGCGGGGCCGCCACCATCAAGGTCACGGTCGTGACCACCGGGAAGACCTACGACGCCACGGTCATGGGCAGCGACGCCACCCACGATGTCGCCCTGCTGAAGCTGAAGGGCGCGTCGAACCTCGACACGGTCAAGCTCGGTTCGTCGTCGACGGTGGCCAGCGGCGACGCTGTCACCGCGGTCGGCAACGCCGGCGGCGTAGGCGGCATCCCGAGCGTCTCGCCCGGCTCGGTCACCGCGCTCGACCAGTCCATCACCGTGAGCGACGAGACCGGTGGCGACCAGAGCCAACTGAGCGGCTTGATCCAGACCGACGCCTCGCTCGAGCCGGGTGACTCCGGCGGCCCGCTCTTCGACGCCAGCGGTGCGGTCATCGGCATGGACACCGCGGCCGACAGCGGCCGGGGGTTCCGCACCGCAAGCAGTGAGAGCTATGCCATCGCCATCGACAACGCGGTGAAGATCGTCAAGCAGATCGAGTCGAAGCAGGGGAGCGCCACGGTGCAGATCGGCGTGCGCCCCTTCCTCGGCGTCGAGGTGTCGTCGTCGGTCAATGGCCAGGATGGGCCGTTGGGCGGCAATGGTGGCGGGACGTCGGACACCGCCGGTGCCGTGGTCTCGGGCGTGCTGACCGGGACGCCGGCCGCCGACGCCGGGCTGCAGGTCGGTGACGTCATCACCGCCATCAACGGGCAGTCGGTCGACTCGAACGGCGCCCTCTCGACCCGCCTGCACGGCCACCATCCTGGGGACACGGTGAAGGTCACCTGGACCGAGGCCGCCTCGGGTCAGAGCCGCACCGCCACCGTCACCCTCACCAGCGGCCCTGCGGCCTGAGGCCGCTCAGCCCTCCACAACAACCTACGTCGAGGAAGGTCGGGCTGTCCGAGGGTCCGGCCAGGGAGATCTCGATGCCACTCGAACCGTCGGTCCGCCTTCCCGGCTCCGGGGTCACCATCGCCGCCGATACGTGGGGGGACGATTCGGCGCCGCCGGTCCTCCTGCTGCACGGTGGCGGCCAGACCCGCCATGCCTGGGGCGGTACGGGAGCGGCGTTGGCGGCCGACGGCTACTACGCCATCTCGCTCGATCTCCGGGGTCACGGCGACAGCGGTTGGGCCGACGATGGCGACTACAGCCACGATGCCTTCGTCGCCGACCTGTTGGAGGTGCTGGAGGGCCTCGACCAGCCGCCGGCGCTGGTCGGCGCCTCCCTCGGGGGCATCGTGGCGCTCCTGGCCCTCGCCGCCGGCGGCCAGGCGCTCGCCCGCGCCCTCGTGCTGGTCGACATCGTGCCCAAGATCGATCGGGAGGGGGCGGAGCGGATCGGGACCTTCATGCGCGGCCACCCTGACGGCTTCGCCTCCCTCGACGAGGCCGCCGATGCCGTCGCCGCCTACCTGCCCGGCCGACCGCGGCCGGACGATCCCTCCGGTCTGCAGAAGAACCTGCGCCTCGGTGACGACGGGCGCTGGCGCTGGCACTGGGACCCGGCGCTCATGAACGGCATGCGCCTGAACCCGCTCGAGCGCGAGAGCTCGCTCGTCGAGGCGGCGCGCGCCCTCACCGTGCCGACGCTCGTCGTGCGTGGCGGCATGAGCGACATCGTGAGCGAGGAGGGGGTCCAGGAGTTCCTGGCGGTAGCGCCGCACGCCGAGTACGTGAACGTCGTCGACGCCGCCCACATGGTCGCCGGCGATCGCAACGACGCCTTCACCCGCGCCGTCGTGACCTTCCTGAGGCGCGTGGCGCCGGCTCGGTGAACGTCGGCGCGCTAGCCCCCGCGGCCACCGGCTCGCAGCGCGGCGGGTCACGGAGGGGTGCGACGTGGACCAGAGCGTCGTGAACGGCCAGAAGGTCTGGACCTCCGGCGGCGTCACGGCCGACTGGATGTCCGCCCTGGTCCGCATGGGCGAGCCGGAGTCGCGCCCGCCCGGCCTCATGCCTCACGAGCCGGGCGCGCCCGGCCCGGCATGACGGCGGCGGGACCACCGACGGAGCTGTCGGCGCGCCTGCGGGCGGTGCTGGCGCTCGACCCGACCGCGCCGGCGCTCCAATTCGCGGGCTCGTGGACGACCTGGGGCCAGCTGTCGGCCTCCATCGACCGGCTCGACGCACTGCTGACCGGCGCCGGCCTCGGTGAGGCGGCGTCCGTCGGGATCGTGCTTCGCAACCGACCCGAGACCCTGGCCGCGCTCCTCGGCGTGGTGGCCACCCGCCGGGCCGTGGTCACCCTCGACCCCATGCAGCCCGATGGCGTCCTGGCGGCCGACATCGAGCGGCTGCGGCTGCCGGTGGTGGTGGCCGGGGCCAGGGACTGGCAGCGGGAGGCGGTCGCCACCGCGGCCGCGACCAGCGGCACCATGGGCATCGTGGTGGCGCGCCAGCCGGCGGAGGTGGCACAGCCGGTGCCGGGGCTTCGAGGGCCGGGTCCGGGTCGGCACCATGGGGCGCGGCCAGGGGTGGCGGTGGAGATGCTGACGAGCGGGACCACCGGACCGGCCAAGCGGGTGCCGTTGCCGTACGCGCGGATCGAGGCGTCGATCGCGGCCGTCTCGCACTACCAGCGGGGAGGCACGGCCGGGCTGTCGCTCAAGCGCGAGGTGGGGATCCTCTGGAGCCCGCTCGTGCACATCAGCGGGCTCTGGCACGCCATCACCTCGGCGTGCGAGGGTCGGAAGATCGCGCTGATGGAACGGTTCGACGTCGAGCAGTGGGCGGCGCTGGTGCGCGAGCACCGGCCCAAGCTGGTGGGCCTGCCGCCGGCGGCGATCCGCATGGTGCTCGACGCCAAGGTGCCCAAGGAGGACCTGGCCAGCCTGCGCGCGGTCCGGGTCGGGACCGCGCCGCTGACGACGACCCTGGCCGACGAGTTCGAGGCGACCTACGAGATCCCACTCCTGATCGTGTACGGCGCCACCGAGCTCGCCGGCGCCGTGGCCGGTTGGACCTTGGCCGACTACGAGGCCTTCGGCGCGGCCAAGCGGGGGAGCGTGGGCCGAGCCCATCCGGGCATCGCCCTGCGGGTGGTGGACCCCGAGCAGGGACAGGAGGTGGAGACGGGGTCCGTGGGTGTGCTCGAGGTGCATGGTCCGCAGGTGGGGGATCGGTGGGTGCGCACCACCGACCTGGCCCGCCGGGACGACGACGGCTTCTGGTGGATCGAGGGGCGGGCCGACGACGTCATCATCCGGGGCGGGTTCAAGGTGTCCACGTCACTCGTCGCCGACACCTTGCGGTTGCATCCGGCCGTCCGCGACGCCGGCGTCGTCGGCGTGGCCGATGAGCGGCTCGGGCAGGTGCCAGTGGCCGCGGTCGAGCTCATCGAGCCGGTCGAGAACGGCGAGCCGGCGCCGACGGCGGCTGACCTGGAGGCGTGGCTGCTCGAGCGCCTCACCCCGTACCAGGTGCCGACGACGGTGAAGATCGTCGACGCCCTCCCCCGCACCGACTCGCTCAAGGTGAGCCAGCCCAAGGTGCGAGAGCTGTTCACCGGCGCGCCGGAGCCCTGGAGAGGCTGAGGTGCACCTCAGCGCCCGCGCCGCCAGCTCCCCCGACCAGCCGGCGGCCGTGCTCGGGTCCACCGGCGAGGTGCTCTCGTACCGGGAGCTGGAGGATCGGTCTCGTCGCCTGGCCCGGCTACTGCAGGACCGTGGCCTGGCGCCCGCCGACCACATCTCCGTGCTGCTCCCGAACACGCTGCGCTACTTCGAGGTGTGCTGGGCCGCCCGACGCATCGGGCTCTACCTGACGCCCGTCAACTGGCACCTCACGCCCGACGAAGCGGGCTACATCGTCGACGACTCGGGATCGCGTGCCCTGGTGGCGTCGGGCGCCCTCCGCGACCTGGCCACTGCGGTCGCCGAGCGGGCACCCGGCCTCGAGAGCAGGCTGGCGGTCGACGGCGCCATCGCCGGCTTCGAGGACCTCGACTCGGCGCTCGGGTCGGCTCGCGATGACCCGCCGGACGGCCAGGTCGAGGGCAGGTGCATGTTCTACTCGTCTGGCACCACCGGCCGGCCGAAGGGCATCCTGCGGCCGCTGTCCGGCCGGCCGTTCGGTGCCGGCACCTCGCTCGAGCCGCTGCTGCACGGCCGCTACGGCTTCCAGCCTGACAGCGTGTACCTCTGCCCGGCGCCCCTCTACCATGCCGCGCCGCTCGGCTGGTCGCTCGGCACGCACCACCTCGGCGGCACGGTGATCCTGATGGAGCGGTTCGATCCGTTGGAGGCACTGGCCCTGATCGAGCGCTACCGCGTGACCCACGTCCAGTTCGTGCCCACGATGTTCATCCGCATGCTCAAGCTGCCGGAAGAGGATCGGTCGCGCTTCGACCTCAGCAGCCTGCAGGTGGTCGTCCACGCCGCCGCCGCCTGTCCCGCGGAGGTCAAGGAGCAGATGATCGCGTGGTGGGGTCCGATCATCGAGGAGTACTACGCCGGCAGCGAGGGCAATGGCATCTGCACCATCGACTCCGCCGACTGGCTGGGCCACCGCGGTTCGGTCGGGCGGCCGGAGGTGGGCGCGGTGCACATCCTCGACGACGACGGCCTCGAGCAGCCGCCCGGCGAGGTGGGCACCATCTGGTTCGAGGGCACGGCGTCGTTCGAATACCACAACGACCCGGTCAAGACTGCGGCGGCCTTCAACGAGCGGGGCTGGAGCACGCTCGGCGACATCGGCTACGTGGACGGCGAGGGCTACGTCTACCTCACCGATCGGCGGACCAACCTGATCATCTCGGGCGGGGTGAACATCTACCCCCAGGAGGTCGAGAACGTCCTTGCCGTCCACCCGAAGGTGGCCGACGTGGCCGTGATCGGGGTCCCGCACCCGGAGATGGGCCAGGAGGTGAAGGCGGTGGTGCAGCCGATGGAGCGGGCCGAAGTCGGTCCGGAGCTGGAGCGCGAGCTGATCGACTACTGCCGTTCGCGGCTGGCCCACTTCAAGTGCCCCCGCTCCGTGGACTTCGATCTCGAGCTGCCTCGCCTGCCGAGCGGGAAGCTCTTCAAGCGCCGCTTGCGCGACCGGTACGAGAGCACGCCAGGCCCAGGCTGAGCCTCGCTCAGCCGGTGCCGCGGCCGGCCGCTCGCTCGACCAGCTCAGGCTTCAGGACCCGGCGCAGGACCTTGCCGGTCTCGTTGTAGGGGAGCTCATGGCGCACCTCGATGATGGCCGGTGCCCGGGACGACCGCAGGTGGCTGGTGACCCAGGCCCTGACCTCGTCCTCGTCGATCTCCGCCCCGGCGCGAGGAACGACGACTGCCGCCACCACCTCGCCCCAGTCCTCGTCGGGCACGCCGAGGACGACGGCCTCGCGGATGGCCGGATGCTGCAGCAGGACGTCTTCGATCTCGCCCGGCGAGAGGTTCTCCCCGCCGCGCACGATGACGTCGTCGACGCGCCCGTCAAGGAAGAGGTAGCCATCCTCGTCGATCCAGCCCGCATCCTTGGTGGTGAACCAGCCCTCGGCGTTGAGGGCGGTGGTGTGTGAGTACTCGCCCGAGACCTGCTCGCCCCGCACCCAGACCTCGCCTCGCCCACCGGCCAGGATCGGCTCGCCGAACGGGTCGCGGATCGACAGCTCGACGTTGGGTAGCGCCCGGCCGACCGAGCCGAGCCGGGCCCGGACTGCCGGGTCCTCGGCGTCCAGCGCGACTCGGTGGTCGCCAGGACCGAGCACGGTGATCGACGAGCTCGTCTCGGTGAGCCCGTACGCGTTGACGAAGTCGACCTTCGGCAGCGTCCGTAGGGCGTGCTCGACGACGGGCAGCGGCATGCGGCCGCCGCCGTAGGACAGGCTGCGGAGGTGGGGGAGACCGCCCCCGTCGGCATCGAGCACGTCCAGGATCCGCCCGAGCATCGTCGGCACCACCATGGCGTGGGTGATGTGCTCGTCCCGGGCGATCCGCACCCACTCCTCGGGATCGAAGGCGGCGAGCTGGACCAGCCGGCGGCCGCCGTAGACCGCGGTGAGGATCGCGGCCATGCCGGCGATGTGGTAGGGCGGCACGGACACCAACGTCGCCTCGTCCTCCCCCGCGCCCAGGAATTCAACCGTGCCCAGCACGTAGGACACCAGGTGCCGCTGGCGCAGAACAGCCACCTTGGGAGCGCCGGCTGTCCCTGACGTGTGCAGCAGGATGGCCACATCTTCGCCTTCGGACGACCAGTCCGGATCGGCGGTCGGATGGGTGGCGGCCAGCTCGACGAAGCGGCTGGTGCGGACGTGGTCCACCCCGTCCAGCCCGGCGGTGACGGGCTCGCCCTCGCCGTGGAGGACGACGGCCGGAGCCTGCTTGGCCACGATGGCGCGGAGCCGGTCAGCGGCCAGTCGGTAGCTCACCGGCACGAATGGCCGTCCCGCCCACGAGGCCGCGAGCAGGGCGACCGGGAGGGCAGGGGACGAGACATCGGAGTACACCACCCGCGGGGCCGGTTGCTCTCGCAACCACCCCGCCGCCCCGCCGGCCAGCTCGAACAGCCGGGCGTAGGAGTAGCCGTCGGCCCGCCCGCCGATGGCGGTGCGGTCCGGCGCGGCCTGCGCGGCCATCTCGAGCAGCATCATGAGGTTCATCGGCGTCGACCCGTGTCCCCCGGCCACCCTCAGTCCGAGGACGGCAGGGGCTTGGCCTCCTTGGTCAGGATGGGCACGTCCCCGATGGACAGCGCGCCCGCGCCCGGCTTGGTGCACAGCAGCTCGACGCCCGACTCCTCGTCCGCGTAGCGCTTGCCGATGAGCGTGCCGCCCGAGTGTTCCTCGGCGATCGGTCCCCGGTCGGCTTCCGTGCCGAGCGGCACCATCGGCGCGCCACCGCAGCGGATGTCGAGCTCACCGCCGCCCTTGACCACGACGACCTGCGTGTCGCAGACGACGCTCTGCAGGCGGAGTCCGGGCTTCAGCTGCATGCGGGACCTCGGGGGTGGGTTGGAGTACGGGTACGGGCGAGCGGCCCCGACGCCACGATGTACCGGCTGGCCGCGGCCCGGAATCTAGGTCGCAGCCGCGACGGCCACCAACGGCGAAGGCCGAAGCTCGGCGTCAGGTGGGCCGGCCGCTGGCGTCGGTCGTCAGCGCGATGGTGGAGCAGATGGCGGCCAGCTGGCGGACCTGGTTGGTGGTCAGGTGGTCGAACACGTACCGGCGCACCGCGGCGACGTGACCGGGCGCGGCCGCGGCCAGCTTGGCCAACCCGGCCTCGGTGAGCACGGCGACGCTTCCTCGGCCGTCGTCCTCGGCCGGCGCACGTCGCACCCACCCCGCCCGCTCGAGGCCGGCGATGGCGTGTGACAACCGGCTCGGTGACCATGACAGGGCGGCCGCGAGCTCGCTCATGCGCATCTGCACGCCATCGGCCGCTGACAGCCGGGCCAGGATCTCGTAGCCAGCGTGGGAGAGGCCGGCGTCCCGTTTGAGCTGCTGGTCGAGCCGTTCGTCGAGTCGGCGGCGGGCGCTGAGAAAGGCCAGCCAGGCCGCCATCTCGTCGTCCGACAGCCACTGCGCCTCGGCCACGCCGCCGAGGCTAAGGCGGAATACTTGAAGACTCAAGTAGGTTGGGATCGAAGGACCAAAGGAGGCCCATGGCCATCAACCGGCTCAACCACGCCGTGCTGTACGTGCGCGACGCCGACCGCACGGCGCAGTTCTTCGTCGACGTGCTCGGCTTCCGTCGCCTGGACGCCTACCGCTTCCCCGGTGCCGCCTTCTTGCAGGCCGAGGGATCCACCAACGACCACGACCTGGGCCTGTTCTCGATCGGCGACCACGCCACCGACTCGCCGGCCGGGCGGCAAGCCGTCGGCTTGTACCACCTCGGCTGGGAGGTCGACACCCTCGGTGACCTCTCCCGCTTCGCGTCGCGCTTGAGCGAGGTCGGGGCCCTGGTAGGCGCCACCGACCATGGCACCACGCGGGCCCTCTACGCCAAGGATCCCGACGGGCTCGAGTTCGAGCTGACCTGGGTGGTCCCGGCCGATCTGCTCGGCCCGGACGACCAGCCGACCGGCCGCCCTCTCGACCTGGCCCGCGACATCGAGCGCTTCGGCGCCGACACGCTCGGCGGCGTCGGGATCTCCCGCCCGGCCGCGGCTCGATCGGTCGAGTCGTCGGTCTCGTAGGCCGATGCCCGGCCTCGAGGTGCCCTTCCACCGCATCCGGGTGCGGTCCGACGAACCGGCCCTGGCCGACGTGGAGCGTGCCACCGACGCCACGCTCGAACGCTCGGGCATCCAGCTGGAGCCGGGCCGTGACGTGGCCATCGCCGTCGGCTCGCGCGGGCTGCGCGACCTCCGCGCCGTCGTGGCGCGTGTGGTGGCGTGGGTGCAGGCCCAGGGCGGGCAGCCGTTCCTCGTGCCCGCCATGGGCAGCCACGGCGGCGCCACCGCGGCCGGCCAGCTCGCGGTGCTCGAGGGCTATGGCCTTGGCGAGGCGGAGACCGGCGTGCCGGTACGGGCCAGCATGGAGGTCGTGCCACTTCCCGCCGGCGACTGCCCGGTGCCGGTGGTCACCGACGCGCTGGCTGCCGCCGCGTCGGCCACGATCGTGGTGAACCGGGTCAAGCCGCACACCGACTTCCACGGCCCCTACGAGAGCGGTCTGATGAAGATGCTCGCCATCGGGCTCGGCAAGGCGGTGGCGGCCGAGGTCCTCCACGCCCACGGCACACGCGGGCTGCGGGAGCTGATGCCGCTGGTGGCGCGGCAGGTGCTGGCCCACGGCAACGTCGTGCTCGGCGTCGCGGTGATCGAGAACGCTCGCGACCAGACGATGGGGGTCGAGGCCATCCCCGCGGCGCGGATCCCGGCCGTGGAGCAGCGGCTCTTGGCCCGGGCCCGCACCCATCTGCCGCGCCTTCCGGTGGACCGGCTCGACGTGCTGCTGGTCGACCGCATGGGCAAGGACGTCAGCGGGGTCGGCATGGACACCAACGTGATCGGGCGGGTCATGATCGCGGGCGAGGCGGACCCTCCGGCACCTCGCATCGCCATGATCGCCTGCCACGCCCTCACCTCGGCGTCGCACGGGAACGCGACCGGCATGGGCCTGGCCGACGTCGTCACCCGCACGTTCGCCGACGCCATCGATCACGAGGCGACGCGGATGAACGTCGTGACGTCGGGCTTCCTGCTGCGAGGGAAGCTGCCGGTGGTGGCCGACGACGACCGCCAGGCGTGGGAGCTGTGCCTTCGGGGCGCGGGCATACTCGATCCGGCCTCGGTTCGCGCCGTGCGCATCGTCGACACGTTGCACTGCGACGATGCCTGGGTGTCGGGCGCGCTCCTGGCGGAGCTGGCCTACGACCCGCGAGTCGCGGTGCTCGCCCGAGCGTTGGCGCTGCACGGACCCGATGGCCGGCTGACCCGCTTCGAGGGGTCATGAACGAGCTCCTGGTGGCTGCGGACGACCGCACGGGCGCGCTCGAGACCGCGGGGGCGTGCGCCGACGCCGGCCTTGGTCCCGTGCGGGTGCTCAGCATCGTTGGTGCACCTGAAACGGCTCAGCACCGGAGTCGTTGCATCGTCATTGACCTTGGCTCCCGTCACCTGGACCCCGACGCGGCGGCGGAGCGAGCGGCCCTGGTCGGAGGCGGACCCGGACGTTGCGCCCACAAGATCGACTCTACGCTGCGCGGCGTGTGGGCCCACGAGCTGGTCGCCCGCCACCGCATCAGCGGTTCCAGGGTGCTCGTCGTGCCGGCCTTGCCCGCCCTTGGGCGGCAGTGCGTCGGCGGTGTCGTGCTCCACGACGGGACGCCGGTGAGCGAAGGGCCGGCGGCGCGCGATGCCCGCGCACCCGTCCGGTCAAGCCGGCCCGCGGACCACCTCCTGGCGGCCGGAGCCGGAGTGGTGGCCGAGCTCCATGGCGCCACCGCGGTCGAGCGGTGGCTGGCGAGCGGGCACGAGCCGTATGCAGTCTGCGACGCCGCGACCGACGCTGACCTAGCTGCCATCGGTGCCCGATGGGCGTGCCGGCGGCACGTGCTGCTGGCTGGGACGGCGGCCAGCATCGGTGCCGCGGCCACTGCGGTCGCCGGGGCGGCCGGCGGCCAACCGCCGCGACCGCCCCCGCCCGCGCTGTTGCCCCCTCTCCTCGTGGCCTGCGGGAGCCTCCACCCCGCCGTGCGCGAGCAGGCTGCGACGGCGGCCGCGGCCGGGATCCACGTGACCGAGGTCGGCCAGCCACTCGAGCCGGTGGTCGACACCCTGGTCGCTGGCCGGCCTGCCATCCTGATCTCGGCCCTGCCCATCGGGTCGCGGTCGGCCGGTCCCGCCCCGCCGGGACGAGAGGCCGACGAAGTGGCGGGTGCCGTACGAGACGCGGTCGCCCGGATCCGTCAGCGGGTGGCGCTCGGCTCGCTCCTCGTCATCGGGGGCGACACCGCGGCCGCCGTACTCGGTGATCAGGCCCTGCTCGTCGGGGGCACGCTGGCGCCCGGAGTGCCATGGGGGTGGCTGAACCAGGAGCGCGAGCTGCTAGTGCTGACCCGAGCCGGCGGCTTCGGCGGTCCCGAGGCGCTGGTGGATCTGCTGGCGGGCGGGCTGCAGCCGTGACCCCGATGGCCATCACCATGGGCGACGCCTCCGGTGTCGGGCCCGAGATCATCCTGCGCCGCGCCGCCGAAGGGATGCTCGGCAACGATGTGGTCGTGTACGGCGACGCTGCCATCCTCCACGCTGGCGCGTCACTGCTCGACCTCGACTTCCCGGACCTCGCGATCGTGGATCTCGGCCTGCTCGGTCCTGACGACCACCGCCCCGGTCGCCTCGACGCCTTGTCCGGCGCCGCGGCCAGGGCCTACGTGGAACGGGCCACGGCCGACGCGCTCGCCGGCGCGGTGGCCGGCATCGTGACCATGCCGATGAACAAGGAGGCCACGCAGCTCTCCGATCCCGGCTTCGTCGGCCACACCGAGCTCATCGCCCACCTCTGCGGCGCGCCGCGCGTCACGATGATGCTGACGAACGGTCCGCTCGCCGTCACCCATGTGAGCACGCACTGCTCGTTGCGGGAGGCCATCGAGCGGGTGCGACCGGATCGGGTGCTCGACGTGATCGACCTCACGCACGAGGCGCTCCGCCGGTTCCTCGACGCGCCCCGCATCGCGGTCTGCGGGCTCAACCCCCATGCCGGCGAGCACGGGCTGTTCGGCTCCGAGGACGCGGAGAACATCGCGCCCGCCATCGCCGGCGCCCGGGATCGGGGCATCGACGCCTCCGGCCCGCACCCCGCCGACACGGTCTTCTACCAGGCGGTCCACCAGGGTCGGTACGACGCCATCGTCTGCATGTACCACGACCAGGGCCATGGCCCGATGAAGCTGCTGGCGTTCGACACGGGTGTGAACGTCACCTTGGGGCTGCCCATCATCCGGACGTCGGTCGACCACGGCACCGCCTTCGACATCGCGTGGCAGGGGCGGGCCTTCACCGCCTCGCTGGATCACTCCCTGGCCTACGCGTGGAAGCTGGCCGGGCGGGATCCGGCCTGAGCGTCGGGCCGCTCAGTCCGCGACGCCGAGCCCGTCGAGCCGGGCCAGGATCCGCAGCATCACCTCGTCGGCGCCGCCACCGATCGACAGCAGCCGGCTGTCCCGGAAGTAGCGGGCCGGCCAGCTGTCCTCCATGTAGCCGACGCCACCATGGAACTGCAGGCAGAGATCGGCGACCTCGCGCTGGAGGCGGCCGGCCTTCAGCTTGGCGACGGTGGCGAAGCGGGTGGTCTCCTCGCCACGGAGGTAGGCGTCGGCACAGGCGTAGTTGTAGTGACGGAGCAGGTCGAGCTCGGCGCCCAGCTCCGCCAGGCGGAACTGGACGTACTGGTGGTCGATCACGGCCCGGCCGAAGATGCGCCGCTGCCGCAGGTACTCGGCCGTGCGCTCCAGCGCGGTCGCCATCTGGCCGACCGCGATGTAGTTGGCGATCATGCGCTCGTTCTGGAACTGGGCCATCTGCTGCTGGAAGCCGTGGCCGATCTCACCGACGGTGTTGGCGACCGGGACCCGCACGTCGACGAAGGAGAGCTCCGCCGTGTCCGAGGCCCGGTTGCCGAGCTTGTGCAGCTTGCGGCTCACCGAGAACCCGGGTCCATCGGTGGGAACGATGATCTGCGACATGCCGCGGTGACCGCCCTCGTCGGAGGTGCGGGCCAGCAGGCACAGCCAGTCGGCCTGGGTCCCGTTCGTGATGTACAGCTTCGTGCCGTTGATCACCCACTCGTCGCCGTCGCGGACGGCACGCGTGCGCAGCGCGGCGACGTCGGAGCCGGCGTCGGGCTCGGTGACGGCGATCGAGGTGACGGCCTGGCCCTCCAGGGCCGGCACCAGGTAGCGGCGCTTCAGGTCGTCGCTCCCGAAGCGATGGAGGGACGGCGTGGACATGTCCGACTGGACGCTGATGGCCATGGCCACCGCGCCGCACAGCATCCGCCCGAGCTCCTCACCGAGGATGACGGTGTACGAGTGGTCGGCGCCCTGGCCGCCGTACGCCGGCTCGTACTCGAGCCCGAACACGCCGGCCTGGGCGAGCTTCGGGAAGAGGTCGTGGGCCGGGAAGGCGCCGTCCTCCTCCCACCGGTCGAAGTGGGGGACGATCTCGCGCTCGAACAAGGCCCGGATCGAGCGGCGGAAGAGGTCGTGCTCAGCCGTGACTTGCATGCGCTCGACACAGTAGGCGGGGGAGCAGCACCGCCGGTCGGAGCGGTGAGGCGCTCGGCCGCCTACATTCCGGCCGAGGAACGGGAGGTCGGTGGGTGCCAGGGCCGATGGAGGGGATCAAGGTCGCGGAGCTCGGCTTCTGGGTGGCCGGCCCGAGCTGCGCCGCGGTCCTCGCCGATTGGGGCGCCGATGTGGTGAAGGTCGAGCCGCTCACCGGCGATCCGTTCCGCGGCATGGCCGCGTCGTTCCCCCGTGTCAACGGCGAGGGCATGAACCCACCGTTCGAGGTCGACAACCGAGGCAAGCGGTCGATCGGGTTGGACTACGCCACCGAGCACGGTCGCGAGGTCCTGCTGCGGCTCATCGACCAGGCCGACGTCTTCGTCACCAACCTGCGCGTCGACGCCCTGGAGCGAGCCGGCCTGGACCACACCACGCTGAGCGCCCGGGATCCCCGTCTCGTGTACGCCAGCATCACCGGCCTCGGCTTGGCTGGGGCAGAGCGGGACCGGCCCGCCTACGACATCGGGTCGTTCTGGGCCCGGGCCGGCATTGCGGCCGCGCTCACCCCCGCCGGCGCGACCCTGCCCTACCAGCGCGGCGGCATGGGTGACCACATGACCGGCATGGCGGCAGCCGGGGCCGTCGCGGCGGCACTGTTCGTCCGCGAGCGCACCGGCGCCGGTCAGCTGGTGAGCACCTCGCTCCTGCGCATCGGGACCTACATGATGAGCTGGGACACCACGATCGGCCTGCACGGCCTGCCGACGGTGCCGTGGACGCGCAAGACAGCCCCCAACCCGCTGATCGTCGACTACGGCGCGGGCGACGGCCGGCGGTTCTGGTTGCTCGGCCTGGAAGGCGACCGGCACTGGCCGGCGCTGCTGCGGGCCGTCGGACGGCCGGAGCTGGCCGACGATCCCCGCTTCGCCGACATCTCCGCTCGCACCGAGAACAACACGGCCCTGGTCGAGCTGCTGGACGACCTCTTCGCGGCCAAGACCCGAGCGGAGTGGACGGAGATCTTCGACCGCGAAGGTGTGTGGTGGGCGCCGGTGCAGACGACGAACGAGCTGCTCGAGGATGCGCAGGCGCACGCGGCTGGTTGCTTCGTCGACGTCCCCGACGGCGCCGGGTCGTCCCGGCGGGGGGTCGCCTCACCGGTCGACTTCGGCACCACGGCCTGGGCGCCGCAGGCACCGGCCCCCGAGCTGGGCCAGCACACCGAGGAGGTGCTGCTCGAGCTTGGCTACGACTGGGACGCCATCATCGAGCTGAAGGACGCCGGCGCGGTCTACTGACCGCAGGCGCCGGGGTACCGGGCCTGGCCACCCCGGGCGGGGTGGCTAGCGGCTGAAGTGGCGGGGCGCGTAGTAGCCGGGGTTCGGATCCCGCCGCCCCCGGTGCGAGGTGTAGCGCCATTGGGCCGAGATCCGAGGACGTGTCCGGGTCGCGACCTTCGGGACCGCGTGCAGCCACGCGGCTTGGCAGCGGCCGCCCATCACGAGCAGATCGCCGCTGGCCGGGGCCAGGTCGATGGCGCCCACCCCGCCGTCGTCGCGGTCGTCGCGCCGGCCGGTGAGCGGTCGCATGAGCCAGGGGCGAGCCGCGCCCATGCTGAGCACGCCGATGACCGTGTCTTCCAGCCAACGCAGCTCACGGTCGCGGTGGAAGGTCACGCTGTCGCGTTCGTCCCGGTAGAGGGCGAGGGCCACGCCGTCGAACCGCACCCGGTAGTGACGGGCGATCCAAGCCTCGGCTTCGGCGAGGGCGGGGTGACGGCCGCTCCCGGCCTGCCACGCGCTCAGCCGGGGCTCGTCGATCCAGCGCTCGTAGCGGAACACCCGGCCCTGCTGCCACGGCACAGACTCGAGGAGCTCGGCGTAGACGTCGTCGGCGCCGGACACCAGACCGCGCACAACATCGACCCAGCTGCCCGAGCCCAGGTCCACCCGCTCGACGATGGGTTCGGCCAGGAGCGAGCTCGACTCGACCGGACGGGTCGCAGACACACCACGACGGTACCGCACGTCGGGCCGCCTCCATCGGGCGCCCGGTAGCCTGGTTCGCTTCTTACGGCGACATCTCCCGTGTCGAGGGGGCGCTCTGCGGCCTCGTCAGGCGAGCGTCGCATCGGACCGACCAGGAAGGGAGCTGCCCCATGGCCGATCTGAACGGTGACGGTGCCCGCTGATGGGGGGCGAGCTGGTCGCCCTCGGCGGCGCGTTCCTGGCCGCCGGCCTACTGGCCCGGGCCGGCGGCAGAGTCGGCCTGCCCACCATCCCGCTGTTCATGGCGGCCGGGATCATCTTCGGCCCCCACACGCCCGGCTTGGCCCTGGTGAAGCACCCGGAATCGTTGGCGCTGCTGGCTGCGCTCGGACTGGCGTTCCTCCTCTTCCACCTCGGGCTCGAGATTTCGCGCTCAACCTGACCGTCGGGCTGGCCTTTGGCTTCGCGCTCGGCTGGGGGACGCGGGAGGCACTGGTGCTGGCCGGCATCCTCGGCATCTCCTCCTCGGCCATCGTCACCAAGCTGCTGGTGGAGCTCCCGGCGGAGCCGGTGCCCCTGGTCGACGCTCAACCACCCGCGGGGACGGTCTCGTCCCGGTGACCGGGATCCGGAACGTGATCTCGGCCCCACCACCGGGTGCGTTCCGGGCCGCGATCGAGCCACCGTGGGCGAGAACCAGGTCGCGGGCGATGGCCAGGCCGAGCCCGCTCCCACCCGAGTCCGCGGCCTTGGTGTAGCGGTCGAACACCGAGTCGAGCTGGGCCTCCGGGATGCCCCGCCCGGTGTCGCGCACGGTGTACACGACGGTTGCATCGGCGTCGACGCGCACGCCGACGGCCACCTGGCCGTGGACGGGCGTGTGCCGGATGGCGTTGGTCAGCAGGTTGACGAGGACCTGTCGGAGGCGGGTCGGATCGGCGTCGAGGGTCGGGAGGCCGTCGGGGGCGTCGAGGGCGATCGCGATCGACTTGCCTTCGGCCAGTGGAGACGCCGCCTCCACCGCGTCGGCGGCCACGCCCGAGGGATCGATCGCCTCCAGATGCAGCGTGAGCCGGCCGGCGTCGGCGAGGGCCAGGGTCGACAGGTCCTCGACCAGCCGGCCGAGCACCTGTGTCTCTTCGAGCAGCGAATGGAGGTGGGTGTCGTCGCGGGGGTGGATGCCGTCGAGCTGGGCCTCGATGCTGCTCTGCAGCACCGCGATGGGCGTGCGGAGCTCATGGGCCACGTCGGCGAGGAAGCGGCGGCGGTGGTCGTCGGCGTCGCGAAGCGAAGCCGCCATCCCGTTGAAGGTGTCGATCAGAGCCCGCAGCTCTCGGGGCCCACGCGCTTCCACGCGAACATCGCGCTCGCCCGCGCCCACCCGGCGCGCCGCCTGCAGCAGCTCGTCGGCCGGGGCTCCGACGCGTCGATAGGCGACCATGGTGGCGATCGAGGCGATCAGCACCACCCCGACGACCAGGCCGAGGAAGGGCCCCGGTCCGAAGTGCTGCTGCTCGGCGCCCCCGCGCTGGTGGTGGGTGCTGACGGCCCATCCGATGGCGACACCGAAGGCGACCAGCCCGACCAGGAGGGTCAGCGCCACCAACAGGATGCGGCGGCGGATCCGGCGCGCCTCGGGCGGCCAGGCGCCGTGGGCGGGCGGCCACGGCTCGCCCTCGGGCCACCACGGCGGATGGCGCCGGCGTCGGTCCCTCCACGCCGAGGGCGGCACGGTCAGGCCTGGGCCAGCCGGTAGCCGACGCCGTGGACGGTCAGGACGTGGGTCGGCCGCCGCGGGTCAGGTTCGAGCTTGCGCCGGATGTTCTTGATGTGGGCATCGATCGCCCGCTCGTAGCTGTCGATGGCGATCCCGTGGATGACCTCGAGCAGCTGGGCCCGGGTGAACACCCGCCCCGGTTGGCGAGCCAGGTGGGTGAGCAGCTCGAACTCGGTGGTCGTGAGCTCCACCGCCCGGTCGCCGAGCGTGACCGCGCGGCGCGCCGGGTCGATGGTGAGGTCGCCGACGACGAGCGGCCGATCCTCGTCCGGTGCGGCGTCCACCCGGCGCAGGACGGCCCGCACCCTGGCCACCAGCTCCCGCGGGCTGAACGGCTTCACGAGGTAGTCGTCGGCGCCGAGCTCGAGCCCGAGCACGCGATCGAGCTCGTCGCTGCGGGCGGTGAGCATGATGATCGGCACCGGTGAGTGACGCCGGAGCTCGCGGGCGACGTCGATCCCGTCGATGGTGGGCAGCCCGAGGTCGAGGACGACCAGGTCCGGGCGCACGGCCCGGGCTCGTTCCAAGGCTTCGTCGCCGGGTGCCGCAGCCATGACCGAGAAGCCGGCGTCGTGGAGGTAGTCGCGGACCACCTCCACGATCTTGGGCTCGTCGTCGACCACGAGGACCGTCTTCACGACGTGACATCCTCGCGTGTTGGCGGCTCGGGCCCGCCGACGTTGCCCGGCCCGCCCCAGCCCCACGGGCCGTCGTAGCGGCGGTGACGGCGGCCGGCCGACACCACCAGCAGCACCAGCCCGATGATGAGCAGTGGGAACAGGAAGAGACCTGGACCGGGTCCGTAGCCCCAGTGCCCGCCGACCACGTGCACGACCTCACCGCGGCCAGCTACTTGTCCCGCGGGGACGACCTCGGTGGTGACGTGATCGTGTCGGCCGGCGTGGTAGGCGCCGAGCGCCACCCCGGCCAGGATCGTGAAGGCCAGCAACCCGCTGGCGATGCCGAGCCAGATCTTCCTGCTCATGTCCTCGCTCCTTGGTTCGAATGTTCGTGTTGAGACCGAGGTTGGCGACGAGTTGTGAAGGAGGTGTGCAGGGCGCGTGCAGGATCAGCGCTGCGCCGCCTTGTACCGTTGAGGCATGACCATCACCGCGCCGTCCGCGCTGGCGTCGGCCGTCGCCGGCGGCCCGTTCCCCTTCTCGACCTGTGCCACCGTCGAAGCGGAGCGGCTGCATCGCAAGCAACGCTTGGCGGCCGCCTTCCGGCTCTTCGCCCGCTACCGGTTCGACGAAGGCGTGGCCGGCCACATCACCGCCCGTGACCCTGAGCATCCGCACCAGTTCTGGGTCAACCCCTTCGCCGTGCCGTTCGCCAAGGTGCGGGTGTCCGACCTCCTGCTCGTCGACGAGGACGGCACCGTGCTCGTCGGGGACCGGCCGGTCAACACCGCCGCCTTCGCCATCCACTCCCGGGTCCACGCCGCTCGCCCCGACATCGTGAGCGCGGCGCACTCCCACTCGACCTACGGAAAGGCGTGGGCCAGCCTCGGTCGGCCGCTCGATCCGATCACCCAGGACGCATGCGACTTCTACCAGGACCACGCCGTCTACGAGCAGTTCAACGGCGTGGTGTTCGATCTCGAGGAGGGCTGCAACATCGCGGAGGCGCTGGGGCCGAACAAGGCGGTCATCCTCCAGAACCACGGCCTGCTGACGGTGGGCCAGACGGTCGACGAGGCGGCCTGGTGGTTCATCCGCATGGAGAGCTGCTGCCAGGTGCAGCTGCTGGCCGAGGCAGCCGGCACGCCGAGGCTCATCGGTGACGCCGCGGCTCGGCAGGTGTACGACATCCAGGGCACGCCGGGCGCCGGTTGGTTCACGTTCCAACCCCTGTACGACCAGATCGTCGAGGACCAGCCCGACCTGCTCGACTGACCCGACGTCGAGAGCTCAGTCGGCGTGGTTGAACTCGAGGATGGCGATCCAGAGGAGGATCATCCCGGTGGCGATCACCACGCCCAGCTGCAGCAGGATGGGCACCTCCCAGCCGAACCAGGTGAGTGGCGGGTTCAGCCGGGCCAGCGCGCTCGGGTCGACGTTCGACCTGGTTGAAGACCGTCTGGCGGCATCGGGTGCACCGCGTAGGTGATGGGGTTGATCTTCACCAGGAGGTTCAGCCACGGGGGCAGGTTGATCAGCGGGTAGAGGGCGCCGGACAGGAACATCATCGGCATGATCACCATCTGCATCAGGCCCATCATCGACTGGATCTGGCGGACCCGGGCCGCGATGACCAGCCCGAACGCGGTGAGGCTGAAGCCGAGCAGCAGCATCTCGCCGACCAGCGCGACGAGCATCACGGGGTTGTAGGGCACGTGGACCAGCGGGGCCAGGGCGAGGACGATCAGGCCCTGGAAGGTGGCGACGGTGGCGCCGCCCAGGCACTTGCCGAGCATGATGCTGCTGCGGCGCACCGGCGCCACCAGCATCTCCCGCAGGAAGCCGAACTCGCGGTCCCACACGATCGACACCGCCGAGAACATCGCGGTGAACAGCACCGAGATGGCGAGCACGCCGGGGAACATGAACGTCCGCAGGCTCGAGCCGCCGGTCGCGCCCTCGGTGAGCGACGACAGGCCGGTGCCCAGCACGAACAGGAACAGGATGGGCTGCACCAGTGCCGTGACGATCCGGATGCCGGTCCTGCGAGAAGCGGATCAGCTCCCGCTGCCAGACCACCTTCGACCGCCCGCAGCTCGTGGCGCGAGCGCCGGGCTCGGCGCACGCCGCGACCCGGGCGATGCGGTGCCGGTGGCACAGCGTCGTGGGTCGCCATCGGTGTCACCTCCTGCCATGGCGCGAGGTCGGGCCGGCCCGCAGCCGGTCGGACATGGACGCCTCGGCGTCGGGATCGTGGTGCCGGTGTAGGTCATGAAGACGTCGTCGAGCGTGGGCCGGGCGACGTTCACCGCCTGGATCGGCACGCCGAGCTCGGCGAACAGGCGGGGCACGAACGCTCTCCCTGCGGCGACCGCGAACGTCACCGCGCCCTCGTGGACCGCCGGCCTCGAGCCCGAAGCGGTCCTCGAGGGCGGCGATGGCGGCCTCGTCGTCGGCGGTGTGGATCTGCACGCGGTCCTTGCCGACGCTGGCCTTGAGCGCCTCCGGCGTGTCGAGCACGACGATGCGGCCGTCGTTGATGATGGCGATGCGGTCGCAGTGCTCGGCCTCGTCCATGTAGTGGGTGGTGAGGAAGATCGTGATGTCCTCCTGCTCGCGCAGCTCGTTGATGTAGCTCCAGATCGAGCTGCGGGTCTGGGGGTCGAGGCCCACGGTCGGCTCGTCGAGGAACAGGACCCGGGGCGAGTGCAGCAGGCCGCGGGCGATCTCCAGCCGCCGCTTCATCCCCCCGGAGAACGTCATCGACCCGGCTGGCGCGCCGCTCCCAGAGGCCCGACCATCTCCAGCACCTGCCGCAGCCGGTCGCCGAGCACGTCCCGGGGCACGCCGTACAGCTCGGCGTGGAAGCGCAGGTTCTGCTCCGCGGTCAGGTAGGCGTCGAGCGTCGTGTCCTGGAACACGAGGCCGATGTTGCGGCGGACCTCGTCGCGCTCGCTGCACGACGTCGTGGCCGGCCACGCGTGGCCGAGCCGCCGGTCGGGTCGACCAGGGTGCACAGGATGCCGATGGTGGTGGACTTGCCGGCGCCGTTGGGGCCGAGGAAGCCGAAGGTCTCGCCCGGCTGCGACCTCCAAGTCGATGCCCGCGACCGCTTCGATGTCGCCGTAGCGCTTCACCAGGTTGTGCACGGAGACGGCAGGAGCGTGGGCATCGCGGGCGGCACCGTCGGCCGGATCGGGAGTGGTCACGCGAGTCGATCCTTTATCATTGGTATCTCCAATGATAGGGTCTGCCCAGTGAATGCGGCAAGCACGTTCAGCGAGACGGTTCCGGGTGCCACCGCCAGTGCCATAGCCGGGCTGGCGTCGATCACGCGGCGGCTCATGAAGCAGCGCCTCGGCGCCGAGTCCTGGGTGCGCGAAGCAGGCCTCCGTCCACCGTGCTTCGGCGTGATGACGTGCATCGAGGCGCTCGGGTCGGCGTCGCAGAAGCAGATCAGCGATCGCCTCGGTCTGGACCCGAGCGACATGGTGTCCGTCGTTGATCTGCTCGACCACGCGGGCTTCGTGTCACGGGTGCGCGACCCCGAGGATCGACGGCGCTACGCCTTGACCCTCACCGCCGCGGGCGACCAGGCGCTGCGGCGGCTCGAGGTGTTGGCAGCCGAGGTGCAGCGCGACGTGCTCGCTCCGCTCAGCGAGGGGCATCGGGCCACGTTCGAGCGACTGCTCCAGGAGCTCGTCGCCTACCACGCCTCGGGCGGCACCGACGTCCGACCCGGCTGAGCGGTCAGCGGCCGCGATCGGCCAGGACGGCGTAGGCGGCATTGCGTCCGTTCAGGGCGATGACCGAGCCGGCCGGGTGGGTGGCCGCACCACAGAAGTAGAAGCCGGGCACGGGGGTGCGAGGCGTGAGACGGTGCTCCCACATCTGGTCGGGCATCGTCTCGCCTTGAAAGATGTGGCCGCCGGTCAGGCCGATGCGGTCCTCGATGTCGGGCGGCCCGAGGACCTCGGTGTGCTCGATGCAGCCGGCGACATCCGGAGCGAAGCGGGCGATGAGGTCGACGAACTGCTTCCCGATGGCGTCGCGCTGCTCATCCCAGGAGCTGCCGGCGAGCGTGTACGGGCGCGTACTGACCAAAGACGCTCATCAGGTGCATGCCCTCCGGCGCAGGCGACGGGTCGTAGCCGGTCTGGAAGTACACCTCCCCATAGCCGACGTTGGCCACCCCTGCGGTGCAGTCCTCGAAGGCTGCCTGCGCGGCGTCGAGCCCCGGCGTCACGGAGATCATCGAGCGGAAGGGCCAGGTGGCGCCGTTCGCGGCCGGGAAGGTCGGGAGACGGGACAAGGCGGCGTTGAACTTCACGACCGGGCTGCGCACCTGCCAGGCCTCCAGGCGGGCGCGGTACTCGTCGGTCACGCGCCCGAGCCGGCCAGCAGGCCGAGCGCCCGCTTCGGGTCGGCGTTGCAGACGAGCGTGGCGGCTCGGATGAGCTCGCCCCCGTGGAGCCGTACGCCCTCGCCGGGCAGCACCTCGGCTACCTCGACACCGGCCGCGAGGACGGCGCCGGCCTCGACCGCGGCCTCGGCCAAGGCGAAGCTGACCACGCCCATGCCGCCGCGGACGTACCCCCAGACCGGGCCTTGGCCTTCGAGGTCGCCCTGGTAGTGCATGAGCTTGACGGAGGCCGTGCCCCAGCCGTGGGGGCCGGCGTAGGCGCCGATCACGCCCTGGCCGTAGAGCGCGTCCTTCAGGCGGGCGTCGCGGACGTAGTGGTCGAGGACCTCGGCGATCGAGGCCTCGAACAGGATCTCGATCATCCACGGGTCGTGGCCGAGCAGGTCCTCGAGCTCGTCACGGGTGGGGGAGTCCCCGACCCAGCTGTCGCGACCGCGGGTGCGGAGGCGCTGGCGCATCTCGTCGAACACCGCTTCGTAGGCCCAGTAGCCATCGACGTCGTGCGGCGAGAGCCCGAGCGCGTCGAGGCTCTCCTGCGTCTTGGCGTCGTCGTTCCACTGGGCCAGCGACGTGCCGTCCTCGAAGGGGGCCCAGAGGTTCGGGTCGGCCACGAAGATCTCGAGTCCATGCCGTCGCAGGTCGAGCTCGTCGATCACGACCCGGTCGAGCAGTCCGATCGACGTACGCGCAGGGTGACACCACGAAGCGGCTGTCCTCGAAGGGTCGCTCGAGGGTGCAGGCGCCGCCGAGGCGCTCACGGCGCTCGAGCACCAGAACGGAGAGGCCGGCGCGCGCCAGGTAGGCGGCGCTGGCCAAGCCGTTGTGCCCGCCACCGACCACGATGACGTCCCAGGTCCGGTTGGCCAGCTCGGCCATGGGCGCCGGCAGCCCGACCTCTCCCAACGACGCGGCGATCGAAGGCACGCCAGCACTCCCTCCAGGCGGTGGACGGAGCGGGAGCCTGGGGCCCCGTCAGCCGCCCGAAGCACCGAGACCGGCCCGGCGAGCCAGGACGATGGCGTGGGAGCGGTCGGTGGCGTGCACCTTGCTCAGGACGTTGGAGACGTGGTTGCGGACGGTCTTCGGGTTGAGGACCAGGCGCCGGGCGATGGCCTGGTTGTCGAGACCCTGGGCGATGAGCTCGAGGATGTCCAGCTCTCGCTGGGTGAGGGTCGGGAAGAGGGGGGTCGGTGTGGCCCGGGTTCGGGTCTGGGCCAGCTCGCTGAGCGCCTGCGCCATCTCGCGGTCGAGCACGACGTCGCCTGCGGCTACCGCCCGCAGCGCGTGCTCGACCTGATCCGGACCGGCACCCTTCACCAGGTAGCCGCGGGCGCCGTCGTGGAGCGCGGTGAGCACCGTCTCGTGATCTTCGGACATGGTGAGCACGATCACCTTCACGGACGGGTGGTGCTCGGCCAGCCACCGGTTGACCTCCAGCCCCGACCCGTCGGGCAGGCGCACGTCGAGCAGCACCACATCGGGCGGGGCGGGGTCGACCAGCGCCGGCACCTCGTCGGCCCGCTCCGCTTCGCCTGCCACCTCGACACCGTCCATCTCCAGCAGCGAAGCGACCAGCCCCATCCGGAACATCGGGTGGTCGTCGACGATGAGGACGCGCAACGGTGCGCGGTGGGCGATCGGTCCGGCGGAGGCCGGGTTCACGGCAGCGCGGCCGGCAGGCGAACGTGGAGCCGGGTGCCGTGAGGCGGGTTGGGCGAGAGCGTGACCGTGCCGCCGAGCTCGGCCGCCCGCTCCTGCATGGCCGTGAGGCCGATGCCGGCGGGCGTGCCGGGTCGCACTCCCGACTCCGTCGTCGACTACGTCGATCTCGACCGCGTCACCGGTGTCGATGCGCAGCCAGCACCGTGCCGCGGCCGCGTGGCGCACCACGTTGGTGAGGGCCTCGGTGACGATGCGGTAGACCGCCACCTCGACCGCGGCCGGCAGCGCAGGCTCCGGCGGGGGAACTCGAGGTGGACCTTCACCGCGTCGTCGAGTGAGCGGGCGAACTCGCTGACCGCCCCGGCCAGGCCGAGCTGATCCAGCGCAGTCGGCCGCAGGTCGCGGACGATCCGCTTCACTTCGACGACGGCGGCGTCGATCTCGTCGGCGAGCCGTTCGAGCAAGGCGAGCGGCGCGGCGCCGCCCTCGACGGACCCGGCGACCCGTTCGATCTGGCGCACGGCCGTGTGCAGGCCGAGCGAGATGCCAGTGAGGCTCGGGCCGAGCCCGTCGTGGAGATCACGGCGCAGTCGTCGTCGCTCCTCTTCGCGTGCGGAGACGACGGCGAGGCTCGACCGGCGCAGCTCGGTGGCCAGCCTGACCCAGCTCACGGCCAGGGCGAGAGGCGCGGCCAGCTCGTGGAGCGTGGCCGCGTCACGCGGCCGGAGGAAGGGTGCGTCGGCCCAGCCCACCGTCAGCCGACCGACGACCTCGCCTCGGTGCTCGAGCGGTAGGTGGCGAGAGTGACTGACCGCACAGCCGTAGGCCGCAGCCCGCTCCCACCCGTCGGGCCCGGCGACGTCGATGGCGACGGCGTCGACGCGCAGCTCTCGGGCCAGGCTGGCGGCGAGCGACGGCAGGAGCTCGTCGCCGTCCGCGGCCGCGCTCGACGTGGTCCATGACCTGGCGGACGAGGGCGAGCGGATCGTCGCGTGAGCCGTACGCGAGCCGGTCGACGAGCGAGCGCACCCGTCGGCGTCCGGGCTCGACCAGCACCGCGATGACACCCGTCGCGGCGACCAGGAACCAGGTGGGGCCGCTGCCACCGACGAGCCGGCCCAGCCCGGCTACCAGGCCGGTGTAGATCACCATGATGCCCGCCGCGAGCAGGACCCACTCGAGGAACCGGTGCGAGAGGCGATCGAAGCCTGACGGCACGCCCCGCAGGAGCTCGATGAGCGCGCCGCCGGCGAGGAGGGGCGCGGTGGCGAGCAGCAGGATGGGTTGCACGACATCGCGCGCCGGCACGTGTCGGCCGATGACGGCGACGGTGGGCGGCACCACGGCCAGCCAGGCGACCACCCCGCCGGCGAGGAGCCAACCCGGGAGGGGGTCGTCGCTCGCCGTCCGGCGCGACCACCACCATGCGGCGAGGAGGCCCACGGCCAAGGTGGCGACCAAGCCGACGATGACGGTGCCCACGTCGCCGGCGGCCGCGATGGCGCGGTGGGTGGCGGACGACCGGATCACCAGGGGATTCGCGCCCAGCCCCGCCGGCCACGCGTGGGTGAGCGGCGGGAGGAGCTGGAGCGCGATGCCGGCGGCGGCCAGCCCCATGGCCGGTCGGACGCGGCGGTGAAGGGTGGAGGGAGCGAGGGCGAGGAGCAGCAGGGTGGTGAGGACGCCAGCGCCGAGCACCCACGCCCACGAGGAGGCGGCGGCGAAGGCGGGCCACCGGGCCCCCTGGTGCTCGGCGACGGCGTAGCCCAGGTACTGCGTGGCGAGCGCGTCGGTGAGCGCGCTGACGCCGACGACCACGAACAGGCTGCCGAGGAGGCGCCGCCCGCGGTCGATCAGCAACGTGCCGCTCGGCACGTAGACCAACGCCAGCACCAGCTCTGCCACCAGCCACCAGTTGGCGTGCTCGGGCTCGGCGCCCCGGTTGGCCACCCGCAGCGCGAGCACCCACGCCACCACGGCCAGGACGAGCGCGGCCGAGATCGCCGGCGCCAACCAGGACGCAGCGGCGAGCCCTCGGGTGACCCTCGGTTCTGCCCGCACCGGTTGGGCCATCACCGGGAGCCTACGACCGGGTGCGTCCCGGGGGGATGGTACCGGCGTCCCGTCCTCGTCCCGGGCGCCGGTCGGGACCCTGGGCCGATGCGCCCGGGACGGCCGGCAGCGGACACTCGAGCGGTCAGCGGGCCACCGCCGGTCCGCGAAAGGAGCCAACCATGCACAAGAGCCTCGCCGTGGTCGTCGCCGCCGCGTGCGGCGCCGCGGCCAGTGTGGCCGCTGGCGTCGTCAGCAGCGACGCCAGCCCCTCACCGACGATCCAGCAGCACTCCGAGCTGACGGCGCGCATCGTCGTGCCGGCGTCGGCGACCCGAGCGGGCTCACCCCCCTCGGGCGCCTTCTTCACCGCCCAGAACCGCATCGACGCCGCGGCCAACGGGGTCCCCGGCCCCGCCACCGGCGCCTACTTGCCGTCCCAACCGATCCAGGGCATCAGCGCCGTCGTGCCCGCGCCGGGCGGCACCTGGTGGGCGCTAGCCGACAACGGCTACGGCACCCGTGACACCTCGGCCGACTGGCAGTTGGTGATCTACCGCATCGATGCCCGCTCCGCCAGCCCCGCCCTGGTCGAGACCGTCCTGCTGAGCGACCCCAACCACAAGGTGCCGTGGCGCACGGTGTGCGATCCCACCCACGGTGCGGCGCTGCCGCCCTTCACGTTCAATGCCTTGCCCGCCACCCCGCCGCCCGCCTGTGGCACGACGGCTGGCGCTCGCCTCCTCACCGGCTTCGACTTCGACCCCGAGTCGCTCGAGATCGGCGCCGACGGGACGTTCTGGATCGGGGAGGAGTTCGGTCCCTTCATCCTCCACGCCGACCGGCACGGAAGGTTGCTCGACGCTCCCATCGGGTACGACGGAGCGAAGTCGCCGCAGAACCCGACGCTCGATGTCGCTGGTGGGGAGAAGCCTACCGTGGCGCAGAGCCGGGGCTTCGAGGCCATGGCCATCAGCCCGGACCGAAAGACGCTGTACCCCATGTTCGAAGGCCCCCTGGCGAACGACGCTCCCCAGGACGTCAGGATCCTCACCTTCGACATCGAGACGCGCCGCTTCACCAACCAGGTCCGCAAGCTGCGGCTCGAGATGCCGGGTGCGAAGGTGAACCTGACCACGTTGACCCTCACCAACGGCTCGCCGGCGTACCCAGGGTCGGTCGCCCCGACCGGGACCGGCGGGGAGAGCGCGCCTGAGCTGACCGCGCTCGACGCCAACCGGTTCCTAATGCTCGAGCGGGATGGCAACGGCGACGCGCTCGGCTGCGCCCCGCTTCAAGAAGGTGTTCGTCGTGGACGGCCGGACCCAGGGCGGCTACGTCCAGAAGCAGCTGCTGGTCGACCTCATGGCCGTGCCGGATCCGCTCAAGCTCGGCGGCGATGGCGACTTCTTCCGCTTCCCGTTCAATACGATCGAGTCGGTGCATGTGGTCGACGATCACACGATCCTGGTCGCCAACGACAACAACTACCCGTTCTCGAACGGCCGCTCCCGGAGCTTGTCCCCTGACCGGACGGGGCCGCTGGCACCGGACGACAATGAGGTCATCCTCGTCGGCCTCGGCACGTCCTTGCGGCCCGATCACCGGCTGCTGTCGGCGCCGGGGTGAGTCGCGGGCGGCGATGATCCCCACCTTCGGATCGACCGCCGGGCGAGCCGCCCGGCGGTCGGCCGTGCTCGCGAGCGGCTGGCAGCGCCTGGCGGCGTCGCCGGTCACGCCGCCGGCGATCAGCGCCGTGCTCGCGGGCTTGACCGCGCTGGTCGGGTGGCGGGGGGCGGACACGGCCAACCACCTGTTCCGGATCGAGCTGTTCCGCAAGGCCGGTTTCACGGTCTGGGACACGGCGTGGTTCGGAGGTCACTACCTCCCGGGCTACAGCGTGCTCCTGGCCCCCCTCGGCGCGCTGCTCGGTCCGGCAGGCCTGGGCGCGGTGAGCGCGGTGATGGCCGCCACCTGCTTCGACCAGCTGCTCCGGACCCGCCTGGGCCCGCGCCTGCGCCGCCGCCTCCTGCCTCTTCGCGGCCGGCACGGTGACCAACCTGATCGTGGGGAGGTTGGCGTTCGCGCTCGGGCTGGCCCTGGCCCTGGCCGCGCTGCTCGCCGTCGACCGCCGCCATGGCGCCGTGGGCGGGCTGCTCGGCACCGCGACGGCGCTCGCCAGTCCGGTGGCAGCCTGCTTCCTCACGTTGGCCTGGGTCGCGCAAGGCGTGAGCGAGGCGCGCCGTTGGCGGCTGGGAGGTCGGTGGTTGGTGCTGGCCGCCTGCTCCGCGCTCCCGGTGCTGGTGGTCGCCATCGCCTTCCCCGAAGGAGGGACGTTCCCGTTCCGCTGGTCGGCGCTGCTCCTCGTCCTCATGACCTGCGTCGCGGTCCCCGTGCTGCTCCCAAGGGCGGCCCGCGAGATCCGGGTCGCAGCGGTGCTCTACGCCGCGCGTGGCGCTGGCCGTGTTCGTGGTGCCGAACCCATTGGGTGCGAACCTGACCCGGCTGGGCATGTACCTGCTGGCGCCCCTGCTCGTGGCCCTCTCGCCGCACCGGCGATTGGTCTGGGCCGTGGTGCCCTTGCTGTTCTGGTGGCAATGGTCGCCGACCATCGACGGGGTGTTCCGCAGCGGCGACGATCCGTCGGTGCGGGCCGAGTACTACCGACCGCTGGTCACCTTCCTGCGGGGCCGATCCGACGTCGAGCGGATCGAGATCCCGCTCACCCAGCGCCACTTCGAGGTGGCCTACGTGGCGCCGATCGTGCCGCTGGCGAGAGGTGGGGAGCGCCAGCTCGACCGCAAGGTCAACGCCGACCTCTACGCACCGACGCTCGACGCCGCGTCCGCTACCGGGCGTGGCTGCGCAGCAGCGGTGTGCAGCTCATCGCCTTGCCGGACGCCCCGCTCGACTCGTCGGCGACGGCGGAGGCGCGGCTGTTGGAAGCCGGCCAGCCCTACCTCCGTCCGCTCTGGTCGGATCAGCACTGGCGGGTCTGGGAGCTGGTGGGGGCGGAGGGCATCGTGGACGGCCCGGCCCGGCTGGTCGGCGAGAGCGCGGACCGCGTCGTCCTCGACGCCACCGGACGGGGGTCGGTGTTGATTCGGGTGCGCTGGAGCGCGTACTGGTCGGTGGACGGCCCGGCGTGCGCGCAGCGAAGGCGGCGACGGCTGGGTGCACCTCGACGTGCGTGGCCCCGGGCGGCTGGTGCTGCATCAGGTGTTGCTCGGCGAGCGGACTCGGTGCGACGACGACTCGCTCTGACTGGGACGAGCCGGCCGGTCTGAGGCCCTCGAGGCTCAGGTGGATCGCGGTGACTGGTACAGGCTCACGAGGCGGGCGACGAGCGTGACCAGGAACACCTGCCCCAGCAGAGCCTGGAAGGACACCAAGCCCCGGCCGACGTTGGTCGCCGGGGTGAGGTCGCCGAAGCCGAGCGTGGTGAGGGTGACGAAGCTGAAGTAGACGTTGTCGGCCAGGGTGGACGTCGTGATCTGCACGAAGAATTGCTTCTCGGATATCTCACCGATGCCGTACTCCACGAAGGCGAACACCAAGCCGAAGAGCACGTAGACGCAGATGGCGCCGAGGATGGTCTGGATGGTGACGTGCTCGTGACGGAGCACGCGGAACAGAATGGCGATCGTGAGGACGGCAATCGCAGCGCCGCCGGCGATGCCGACCCAGCCGTACAGCCATCGCGACTGGAAGAGGGCGGCGAGCAGGATGAGTGCGACCAGAGCTCCGGTCAGGACACGGGCCACGACCACCAGCCGCCCCTCCACCCGGGACGTCCGCAGGCCGAAGAGCACCGTGATGGCGATCATCGCGCCCGGCAGCCAACGTCCGAGGCCACGTGAGCCGGAGCAGAAGAAGACGACGCAGTCGGCGAGGATGAAGACGAGGAGCAGGGCGTAGCGGTCGGGAACCTCGCCGAGGCGGCGGCGCGGGCGCGCCGTACTGTCCGTCACCTAGCTGACACCTCGCGAGGCCCGCATCCGCTCGGCGAGCTTCATGACGCTGCGCATCCCCATCGGCGGCCGACGGTACCGCCCCCGTTCGATCGGGTCGGGGATTCGGCCTAGTTGCAGTCGGCAAGCAGTGGGCTACGTTCGGCTTCGTGCCGCTTCGGACCCGCTTCCGGTACGAGTACGTCGTGGCGGTGGTGTTCGTGTTCGGCTTCTTCATGGAGATCCTGGACACCACGATCATCAACGTCGCCCTGCCGACGCTGAGTCACGAGTTCGGGGTGGGGACGTCGGCGATCGAGTGGGTCGTGGTCGGGTACCTACTGAGCCTGGCGGTCTGGATCCCGGCGTCGGGTTGGATCGGGGACCGGTTCGGGACCAAGCGGACGTTCCTGTTCGCCATCGCCACCTTCACGATCGCCTCCGCGCTGTGCGGGCAGGCCCACACCCTGACCGAGCTGGTGCTGTTCCGGGTGCTGCAGGGCGTCGGGGGCGGGATGATGACCCCCGTCGGCACGGCGATGCTCTTTCGCGCCTTCCCGCCGGAGCAGCGGGCCAAGGCCTCGACGGTGCTGATCATCCCGACGGTCATGGCCCCGGCCCTCGGCCCGGTGGTCGGTGGCTTCCTCGTGACGAAGGCGTCCTGGCGCTGGATCTTCTACGTGAACGTGCCCATGGGGATCATCGCCTTCGTCTTCGGGCTGCTGTTCCTGCGCGAGCACACCGAGGAGACGGCCGGTCCGTTCGACCTCGCCGGCTTCATCTTGAGCGGCTCGGGGCTGGCGCTGATCCTCTACGCCCTGTCGGAGGGGCCGATCCACGGCTGGCGGTCACCAGAGATCATTGCCGCAACAGTCTTAGGCCTCGCCGCGTTCGCCGTCCTCACGGTGGTAGAGCTGCACAAGCGTGCGCCCATGCTCGCTCTGCGTCTGCTGGGCGACCGGATGTTCAGGAACGCCAACCTGGTGACGCTGTGCTCGTACGCCAGCTTCGCCGGTTTCCTGTTCGTGCTCCCGCTCTTCCTGCAGGAGCTCCGCGGCCTCTCGGCGCTCGAGTCCGGGCTCACGACCTTCCCACAGGCCCTCGGGGTGATGGTGTCGTCCCAGCTGGCCGGGCGGCTCTACCCGTCGGTCGGTCCCCGGCGCCTGATGGTGTTCGGCCTGCTCGGCGCCTCCTTGACGGTGAGCATGTTCACGAGGGTCGACCTCACCACCAGCCTGTGGTGGATCCGGCTCCTCATGTTCACCCGCGGCGTGTTCATGGCCTTCTCGTTCATTCCGCTGCAAGCGGCCACGTACTCCACCATCAGCCGACCCGACACCGGCCGGGCCACGGCCATCTACAGCACGATCCGGCAGGTCGCGGCCGCCCTCGGCGTCGCCACCTTGGTCACGGTGCTGGCGACCGCGACCCAGCGCCAGCTGGTCGGGACGAGCACGCCCGCGGCGGCCACGGCGGCTCGGGTCAGCGCCTACCACGTCGTGTTCGCGGTCGCCGCCGGCATCGCCTTCCTCGGTGCGCTCCTCGCGCTGCTGGTGCGGGACGAGGACGCGGCGGCCAGCATGCGGCCCCGCCGGAGCCGGCGCACGGCGGAGGTGACCGAGCCGACGCTCGCCGTCGGCTGACCTTCAGGAAAATTGACAGTGACCCCGAGTCGCCCACCCGACCGAAGTCGTGCGGGGCCTCGGGGCCACCAGGTCGGTTCGGCGCTCGGCGCCCGCCCTCGGCTTTGACCCCGAAGTCGAAACGCCCGATCCCGCTCCCCGTCACCGGTTCACGGGTCCCATGCGTCGTTCCTCCCGATTGACCTGGACCGGTCAGTCCGGACCTCTCCCTCGGGCTGGTGGGCCCTCGGGCTCGATCCTTTCCGGCGCCGGTCCTCATCGCTCGGTAGCGGCACTATGCGCCCTCCATAACACCAGGTCAAGGAGTCTTTCGGCTCTCCACAGGGTTTTCCGCAACATCTTGCGATCGTCCCCAGGATCGCCGCGATCTGCACCGGTTGTGCACAGCGGTGTCCACAGCGGGAGACTGTGGGCGTGGGAGAGGTGGGAACCCGCGGTCGGTGGTTCGTGGCCGCGTTCCTGGTGGGATGCACGCTGGTCGGGGCGCGCCCGGCCTCGGCTGAGGGCCTGGGCGAGCGGACGCTGTCCTTCCACAGCCAAGCCGAGATCACGGCCGACGGCGCGCTCGTGGTCAGCGAGACCATCGCCTATCAGTTCGCCGAGCCCGGTCACGGCATCGTTCGCAGCCTCGTGACCCAGCAGCGCTTCGACGATGCCCACGCCCGGGTCTACCCGCTCGACGTGCTGGCCGTCAGCAGCCCGGATGGGGCGCCGACGCCGTACACGGTCGAGCACGGCGGCGCGGTGGACGCGATCCGCATCGGGGACCCGGACGTCCTGGTCGAGGGCCGCCACACCTACGAGATCACCTACCGGCTGCGCGGCGTGTTGAACGATCTGAAGGACCACGTCGAGCTGTACTGGAACGCCACCGGCTTCACGAGCGAGGTGCCCACCGACGAGGTGTCGATCACCGTGCAGGGCCCGGCCGCCGTCACTGACGCCGCCTGCTATCAGGGCGGCCGCCGCTCCACGGTCGGTTGTGATCGCAACGAGGTCGTCGGCGACCGCGCCACGTTCGAGGCCGACCAGCTCGGACCGAGGCAAGGGGTCACGGTGGTCGTCGCCTTGCCCGATGGCTCGGTGTCGCCACCCCCGAGACCCATCCTGGAGACGCACCGGACACTCGCGTGGGGCTTCCGCGGCTCGCCCGAGCGGTGGGGCGGAGCCGCTCTGGCGCTGGTCGCGGCCGGCGCCGGCGTAGGTGCCCTTGCGTACCGGAAGGGCCGCGATCGCCAGGCCGTGGGCAGCGCGGTGGATGTGGCGTTCGCGGGCAACGGCGCGGTTGGCGTGCGGCGGCCGTTCCTCAAGAAGCCGGCCATCCCGGTCCAGTTCGAACCACCGGACCACCTCCCTCCGGGCCTGTACGGCACCCTCGTGGACGAGCGGGCCGATGTGCGCGACATCTCGGCGACCATCGTGGACCTGGCGGTGCGGGGTTACCTGCGCATCGAGGAGGTGCCCGGCGCGGGTGGGAGGGGGACCGACTACCGCTTGGTCTCCCTCCGCCCGGCCGACGACCGCCTCCGCCCCTACGAGGCCCTCCTGCTCGGCCTCCTCTTCGCGAGCGGTCCTTCCACCGAGCTGAGCGAGCTGCGCACGCACTTCCACCAGCAGATGGCGGAGGTCAGGGACTCGATGTACACGGAGGTGGTGGCGCAGGGCTGGTACCGAGCTCGACCGGATCGCACCCGTCGCGCCTGGGTGGCGATCGGCGTCATGGCGCTTCTCGGGGCCGTCGCCCTCACCGCCGTCCTGGCTGCCACCGCGGGTTGGGGGTTGGTCGGGGTCTCCCTGGTGCTGGCGGCGCTGGCGCTGCTCGTCTTCGCCCGTTGGATGCCGGCCCGGACGGCCAAGGGATCGGGGTTGCTCAACCGGGCCCTCGGCTTCCGCACGTTCATCGAGCAGTCCGAGCGGCACCGGGCCCGCTTCGCCGAGCGGGCGGGCCTCTTCACCGAGTACCTGCCCTACGCCATCGCGCTGGGAGCGACGCAGCGCTGGGCGCGCGCCTTCGCCGGCCTCGCCGTACCGGCGCCAACCTGGTACGTCGGCTCGCGGCCGTTCTTCGAGCCGGTCGCCTTCGGCGTGTCGATGTCGCAGTTCTCGGCCGCGGCCGGGTCCGCGCTGCTCTCGACGCCCGCAGCCTCAGGGACGAGCGGCTTCAGCGGCGCCGGCTTCGCCGGCGGTGGGGTAGGGGGCGGCGGAGTCGGATCGTGGTGAGCACGCTCCTGTCGGGTCGGCGCAGCCGGTAGAGCACGTGCGGGCGCAGGGGGTCGTCCGGCGCCAGCCGAGGATGGTCGAAGTCGTCGGCCGGGTCGCTCGTCATGTTCAGGTGCTGCATGACGCGCTGCGAGCGGACGTTCACTGCGGCGGTGAACGAGACGATCTCGTCGAAACCGAGGCGAGCGAACCCGTCGGCCACCACGGCCCGCGCCGCCTCGGTGGCGTAGCCCCGCCCCCAGCTGGCGTGGGCCAGGCGCCAGCCCACCTCGATGCACGGGGTGAACGGCGTCTCGAACGACGGCACGTTCAGCCCCACGAAGCCGATGAACGACTTCCCCGCCACCACCTCGACCGCCCACAGTCCGAAGCCGTTGGCCGCGAAGGAGTCGCCGATCCGATCGACCCACTGGTCAGAGATCGCCCGGCTGAGGGGCGGGCCGAGGAACTCCATCACCGCGGGGTCGCGGTTGAGGTCGGCAAAGGGGGCCTTGTCGTCGTCGCGCCAGCGCCGCAGGACCAGCCGCTCGGTTGGCAGGCTCGCAGGCGCCGGCGTGTTCACGCCGAGCTGGCGTCCTCGATGATCGCCGTCATCACGCGCTGGTTCCCGAGGGCGTCGCTGACCGGTGTCGGCGCGGCCGCGCCATCGAGGACGGCGCGGGCGAAGGCGTCCGCCATCAAGGTGTACTGGTTGGCGGCCGGCACCTCGAGGACCTCCGCCGTGGGCGCGACCGGAGGGCTGCCGCCGGCCACGATCCGCACCTCGATCGGTCGGTCGAAGGGGATGTTGAACGGGATCCCGATCGAGACGTGGCCGTCGGTCCCGTGGGCCCGGATCCACTGGTCTGGCTCGGCCCGACTCGAGCAGCCGATGCAGGCCAGTCCTTGGCCGGGGAACTCGAGGAGGGCGGCCGTCACGGTGTCCACACCGGTGCCGGGATCGCGTTGGATCGCGCCGCGCACCCGCACCGGCTCGGCGCCGAACAGCCAGCGAGCCACGCTGATCGGATAGCAACCGATGTCGTTCAGCGCGCCGCCGCCGGCCTCGGCCCGGTTGCGGATGTTCGCACCGTCGTCGTTGTAGTACGAGAACCACCCCTCCATTGCTTGCAAGGTCCCGATGCGCCCGGAGGTCACGATCTCGTGGACCGCGACCCAGGCCGGGTGGAAGCGGTACATGAAGCCCTCCATGAGCAGCACGCCGGCTGCCGCGGCGGCGGCGGCCATCGCCTCGCCCTCCTCGATCGAGAGGGCCAGCGGCTTCTCGCACAGCACGTGCTTGCCCGCCTCGGCCGCGGCGATGGCCCACTGGGCATGCAGGTGATTGGGGAGCGGGATGTAGACGGCGTCGACGGCTTTGTCAGCCAGGAGGTCGTCGTAGCTGCCGTAGGCGGTGGCGATGCCGAGCTCGTCGGCGACCCGGCGGGCGGCGCCGCCATCGCGCGAAGCAAGTGCCGACACCTCGCCGAAGCGGCATTGCTGGACCGACGGGATCCATGTCCGGCGGGCGAAGCTGGACGTGCTCAGCACGCCCCAACGAACCGTGTCCACGAGGACGGGAGACTAGGCGCCGGACGGGCCGGAGGCGTTGGTCGCGATCCACGCCGACCACGCCTGGTAGCCGCCCAGCAGGTCGGACACATCGGCCGCCCCGGCCGCGGCCAACAGGCTCGACGCGATCATCGAGCGGAACCCACTGGCGCAGTGCACCACGATCGGCCGCCGAAGGTCGAGCTCGGCCGTGCCGTCGCGCAGCCGGGACAGCGGCAGACCGACAGAGCCCTCGAGGTGACCAGCGGCCCGCTCGCTGTCGCTGCGGACGTCCACCACCACCAGCCCGTCCACGTGAGCCAGGCGATCGGCGAGCTGCCCCGCGGTCAATCGGGAGCTGCGCTCGATCAGCTCCTCGTGCGCGAGGAAGGCGGCGGCCGGCTCGGCCAGGGCACCGACGACGCGGTCGAAACCGATGCGGCCGAGGCGGAGCCGGGCCTCCACCTCATCGCCGGGCTCGGTCACGAGGACGAGGTCACGGTCGGCGCTGATCACGCTGCCGACGTACTCGCTGAATCGGCCTCGCAACCCGACGTTCACGGCGCGGCGCAGATGACCAGCGGCGAACTCGGCCGGCTCGCGCACGTCGAGCACGACGGCGCCGGCCACCTGGCGCGACAGCACCTCCGGGAGCGAGAGCGAGGTCGGCGGGCTGGCGTCCAGCAACCCATGGGCGGCTCGGTTCATGCCGGCGTCGAACTGGAAGTAGGCCGGGGCGCTCGGTTGACCCTCGGTGACGGCGTCGACGAAGGTCGCCACGGGCATGGGCCGCACGGCGTAGTTGGTCCGGCGCTGCTCGCCGATGGTCGAGCTGGTGGCGGTGGAGAGGTTCTTCCCGCACGCCGAGCCGGCCCCGTGGCCCGGGAACACGCGCGTCTCGTCCGGCAGGCGCAGGAGCTTGCCGTGCAACGACGCGTAGAGCTCGGCGGCCATCTCGCCCGGCGTCGTGCCCTTGGCGGCCAGCAGGTCGGGTCGGCCCACGTCGCCGATGAAGAGGGTGTCACCGGTGAGCACGCCGAACGGTGCGGCATCGTCCGGACGCTCCCAGATCACCACGCTCATCGACTCCGGGGTGTGGCCGGGGGTTGCCAGCAGCTCGAGCGTCACGGTGCCGAGGCTGATGCGCTCGCCGTCGACGGCGTTGCGGATCGGGAAGTCGGTGATGGCGCCGGGGCCGAACACGATGGTGGCGTCGGTGGCCGCGGCCAGCTCGAGGTGGCCCGACAGGAAGTCGGCGTGGAAGTGGGTCTCGATCACGAGCTCGATGCTGAGGCCGGCGGCGCTCGCATCCGTGAGGTACTCCGCGACGTCGCGGCGGGGGTCCACGACCGCGGCGCGGCCGGTCTCGGTGTCGCCGACGAGGTAGGACGCCTGCGACAAGCAGTCCAGGTAGTACTGCGTGAAGGCCAGCGTGGTGTGCGGCTGCAGTCGGGTGTCTAAGGCCACCGCGAGCTCAGATCTGCGTGGCGCCGAGCGCGGCGCCGACGATCCCGGCGTCGTTCCCCATGGCCGCGGGCACGACGGGCACGTCCACCGTGAGGAGAGGGACGAACCGGTCGGACTTGTCGCTCACCCCGCCGCCGACGATGAACAGGTCGGGGCTGAAGAGCACCTTCAGGTAGAGCAGGAACTCGTCCACGTGCGCGGCCCACTGCTTCCAGGACAGGTGGCGCTCCTCGCGGGCGTTGGCCGAGGCGCGCACCTCCGCGTCCTTGCCCCTTATCACCAGGTGGCCGAACTCGGTGTTCGGGACGAGCACCTCATCGACGAACAAGGCCGAACCGATCCCGGTCCCCAGCGTGAACATGATGACGACGCCCGGCTTGCCGTGGCCGACGCCCCAGCGCACCTCGGCCAGGCCGGCGGCGTCAGCGTCGTTCATCACCGTCACGGAGCAGGATGTCGCCTGGGACATCACGTCGTCGACGTCGGTGCCGATCCAGGACTTGTCGACGTTGGCGGCCGTGTAGGCGACGCCGCGCTTGATGACAGCGGGGAAGGTGCAGCCGATGGGGCCGTGCCAGTCGAAGTGCCTGGCCAGCTGGGCGACGACCTTGGCCACCGCGTCCGGTGTGGACCGCTGCGGCGTCGGGATGCGCTCGCGCTTGGTGAGGAGCGCACCCGTTGCGAGGTCGACCGGGGCCGCCTTGATGCCGCTCCCTCCGATGTCCACGCCCAGTGCGGTTGCGTCGCTCATCCAGCCTCCAAGGTTCGCGCCGATGGTCGCGCAAATCCGGGGCGTGATGGGGCTCGATCCTGCCATCCGCGCCTGCGAGCGCGAGGGGGTGCGCTCGCAGGCGACGGCTGGGCAGGGAGGCTGCGGGCCGAACCGCGCCGCTGCCCCCCATGAGCCGCCGGCTCACTCCTTGATGGGCTCACCGGTCGGGCTCACGACGTACCACTTGTCCCCGGTGTCCTGGCCGTTCGTGTCGCCAGGGGCCTGGTCGCCAGAGAAGGTGTAGAGCGGCCACTGGCCGGCCTTGAGCTGGAACGTCCCTCCCGCGCCCTCGACCACGCTGAAGACCTTGGGGTCGAGGCCGGCGGGCGGGTCGTCGCTCGCGACTGTCACCGGCGGCCAGGTCTGGGCGCATCCGCCGGTGCAGGTCGGCTTGCCGGCAGTGTCGGGCATGAACGTGTAGACGGTGAGGCCCTTGTCCGTCACCAAGATGGTGCCGAGGGACGAGGTCGCGGTCTTGATCGCGGGCGCCGCGCTGGCGCTGGCGGACGAAGCCGGGGCCGCAGTCGTCGGTGCCTCGGTCGCCGGCGCCGCGGCCGTGGTCGGCGCGGACGCGGTCGCGGGCTGCGTCGCCGCTGCGCCGCTCACCGCGGGTTGGGTCGAGGAGCTGCTGCTGCTCCCGCACGCGGCGAGCAGCGTGGCACCAGCGGCCATGACGACGACAAGGGATCGGCTCTTCGTTCCACTGAACACGCGGTTCCTCCCGGGTAGCGGACGGGTTCCTCAGCGGGTACGGCGGGACCGGCCGAACGGTTCGCGCCCGGTCACTCAGAGCAGCGAGCGGACGCGGGCGACCAGCATGTCGAAGGCCGGGTCGTTCAGGCCCCCGTGGGGAAGGATCACGTCGGCGTAGCGCTTCGACGGCTCCACGAACTGCTGGTGCATCGGGCGGACCGTCGTGAGGTACTGCTCGATGACGCTCTCCGGTGTCCGTCCTCGCTCGGCGACATCTCGCTCGAGGCGACGGATGAACCGCACGTCCGGGTCGGCGTCGACGTACACCTTGAGATCGAGGAGCTCGCGGATCCGGGCTTCGAACAGCACGAGGATGCCCTCGACCACGACCACCGCGCCCGACTCGACCACAGCTGACTCCTCCGTGCGTAGGTGTTGGGCGAAGTCGTAGATCGGGGCGGGCGCCGAACGGCCGGCGCGCAAGTCGTGCAGGTGGGCCATGAGGAGGGACCAGTCGAAGGCGTCCGGATGGTCGTAGTTGATGGCGGCCCGCTGGTGGAACGGGAGGTCGGCGCGGTCGCAGTAGTAGCTGTCGAGCTTCACGAGTCCAAGCACCCGTTGGCCGATCCGCTCTGCCAGCCGTTCGGCCACCGTGGTCTTGCCGGAGCCGGTACCTCCGGCCACCCCGATCAGGAAGGGCGGATCCAGTCGAGACCGGGACCGAACCCCCATGGAGCCATGACGGTACTGCGCGACCGAGCCGCCAGTACCGTCCGAGGGATGCCCGAGCCGTCGATCGTCCTCGTGCCAGGGCGGGAGCGGTCGGTCGAGCGCCGGCATCCGTGGATATTCACTGGCGCCGTCGCGGAGGTGCAGGGCCAGCCCGACGCCGGTGCCACCGTGGCCGTCCGTGCGGCTGACGGCCGCTTCCTCGCTTGGGCTGCCTACAGCCCGACATCGCAGATCGTGGCCCGGGTGTGGACCTGGGACGAGGCGGAGCGGGTCGATGACGCCTTCTTCGGGCTGCGGGTTCTCCGGGCGGCGAGGGCCCGGGCCGGACTCGACGCGTGGACCGACGCCTGCCGGTTGGTGTTCGCCGAGAACGACGGCCTGCCCGGCGTGATCGCCGACCGCTACGGCCCCTTCGTCGTGCTCCAGCTCTCCTCGGCCGGCGCCGATCGCTGGCGGCAGGCGTTGGCAGCAGCGTTCATCGCGCTGCCCGGAGTGGCCGGCGTCTACGAGCGGTCCGATCTCGAGGTCCGCCAGCGCGAGGGCCTCGCGCCGCGCACCGGCGTCCTCGCGGGGGAGGAGCCGCCGCCCGCGGCCGAGATGACGGAGCGCCCGCCCTCCGGCTCGGCGCCGTGGCAGTTCCAGGTCGACGTGCGCGCCGGCCACAAGACCGGGTTCTACCTCGATCAGCGAGCGACGCGCCGGGTGGTCGCCGGCCTGGCCGCGGGGCGCAGCACCCTCGACCTCTTCTGCTACACGGGTGGGTTCAGCGTGGCGGCCGCCTCCGGTGGCGCATCAGCGGTGACGAGCGTTGATTCGTCGGGAGCGGCCCTGGAGCTCGCCCGCCGCCACCTCGAGGCCAACGGCCTGCCGGTGGGCGAGCTGGTGGATGCCGACGTGTTCGCCTACTTGCGAGACCAGCGCGACCGCGGGCGACGCTACGACCTGATCGTCCTGGACCCGCCGCGCCTCGCGCCCAGCGCCACACAGCTCCAGCGGGCGACCCGGGCCTACAAGGACCTGAACCTCATCGCCCTGAAGCTGCTGGCGCCGGGCGGTCTCCTGGTGACCTGCTCGTGCAGCGGGGTGGTGAGCCCGGACCTGTTCCAGAAGATCCTGTTCGGGGCCGCCCTCGACGCCCGGCGGGAGGTCCAGATCGTGGCCCGGCTCACGCAGGCGTCGGACCACCCCGTGTTGCTGACCTTCCCCGAGGGCGGCTACCTGAAGGGTCTGGTGTGTCGAGTGGCGTGACGAAGGCGCGCGTCCACGCGGTGAGGACGGTGTACACGTCGGGTAGCGCCAGCCCCTCGCGCTGCACGCGCGTCAGGTCGGCGTAGCCGTGCACGAGCGACCACATGCCGACGGCGATCGGGAACGGGTCGGGGCCCTGCAGCCGGCCGGCGTCGAGCGCGCGTTGGACGGCGGCGACGAGAGCGGCGAAGGCCGGTGCGCCGGCGGCTTGGCAGCGGGTGGCCAGCTCGGGCCGGTCCCGCCAGAGCTGCAGGCCGCCGAACAGGACGCGGTAGTGACCGGGATGGGCGTGGGCGAAGGCGACGTAGGCCTCGCCCCGCGCGACCAACGCGTCGACCGGGTCGCCACCAGGATCGGCAGCGTCGATGACCCTTTGGAGCTCCCGGAACCGCTCCTCGACCACCGTGACCAGGAGCTCGTCGCGGTCCGCGAAGTGGAGGTAGAGCGCGGTCGGCGCCACCCCGACGGCCGACGCGATGGCACGGGTGGTGACCTGGTCCGGGTCGCCGCCGAGGTCGAGGAGGTGGGCCGCGGCGCGGACCAGCTCGTCGCGCAAGGCCGCGCCATGCCCACGAGGGCTGCGAGGGCGGCGGCTGTCGTGCGAGGCCGGCGTGGGCGGAGCGGTCAGATCGGAGGTCATGGCCCTTGACAACGGAGCCTAGTCACTGAACACTGTTCATGTACAGCGATCACCGAGGGGAACCGTGAGCACCACCGAGCGCCGAACCGATGCCACGCCGTACCTCTCGGGGAACTTCGCGCCCGTGGTGGACGAGCTGACGGCCTTCGACCTGCCTGTCACCGGCTCCGTCCCGGTCGAGCTGAGCGGCCGTTACCTCCGCATCGGGCCGAACCCCATCAATCCGGTCGATGTGCGGACCCACCACTGGTTCGTCGGGACCGGCATGGTCCACGGCTTGCGGCTGCGCGACGGGACGGCGGAGTGGTACCGCAATCGGTATGTGCGCGGAGACGAGGTGGCCGAGGTCAAGGGGCTGGCGCCGCTGCCCGGCCCCCGCCACCCGATGTTCGGGGGCGCCTCGCCCAACACGAACGTCATCGGCCACGCCGGGAGCACCTGGGCGCTGGTCGAGTCCGGCCCCTATCCGGTGGAGATGAGCTACGAGCTCGAATCGCTCCGCTACCTCGACTTCGACGGCGCCTACCCCGGCTCGTTCTCGGCCCATCCGAAGCGGGACCCGGCCAGTGGTGAGCTCCACCTCATGGGCTACTACTGGGAGTGGGACCACGTGAAGCACATCGTGGTCCGGCCGGACGGCTCGATCCGCAAGGTGGTCGACATCCCGGTGCCGGGCAAGATCATGCTCCACGACCTGGCCATCACCGAGTCCAGCGTGATCGTGTTCGACCTGCCGGTCACGTTCCAGCTCGACGCCGTGGCCGAGGGGTACTCCTTCCCGTACCGGTGGGACCCCGAGTACCACCCCCGAGTGGGAGTGCTGCCGAAGGAGGGCACGGCCGACGAGATCCGTTGGGCGGACGTCGAGCCCTGCTACGTGTTCCACCCGCTCAACGCCTACGACCGCCCCGACGGCCAGATCGTGCTCGACGTCTCCCGCCACCCGAAGATGTTCGCCAACCACATCAACGCCCCCGACGAGGGCAAGCCCACCCTCGAGCGGTGGACGATCGATGCCGCCTCGGGCCGGGTGACCGAGGAGCGTCTCGACGACCGGGGGCAGGAGTTCCCCCGCGTCGACGAGCGTGTGGTCGGGCGGCCCCACCGCTACGGCTACTGCGCGTCGTTCGGCTCCGCGCTCGAACATGGCGCGCTGCTCAAGCACGACCTCGACCGCGGCGCGACCGAGGCCCACGACTTCGGGCCCGGCCGAGGATCGGGCGAGGGGGTGTTCGTGCCCCGCGGAGAATCGGCGGCGGAAGACGACGGCTGGGTCATGTCCCTCGTGTACGACGCCGCCACCGATCGCAGCGACCTGGTGATCCTCGACGCGCAGGACTTCGCCGGCGCACCGGCGGCCACCGTCCACCTCCCCCAGCGCGTCCCGTTCGGCTTCCACGGCAACTGGATCCCCGACGCCTGAAAGTGGCATCTAGCAGGGAAGAGGGTTAGCCGTCGGCAGCATCGTGACACGGTTGTGACACAGGACCACCGAGAAGCCGGCGAGCGCACCCTGACGTCCTCGTCGCCCGGCCAGAGATGGCCGTAGGTGTCGAGCGTGGTCGATGCCCGCTCGTGCCCGAGAGCCGACTGCACCGCCTTCACCGAACACCCCGCGTTGATCAGCAGGGAGGCGAACGCGTGGCGGAGTTCGTGGAACCTGACGGACGGGAGCTCGGCCGCGGCCGCGGTCTGCCGCCAGGCCACGACGAACCGCTGCCCGAACGTCGCACGCTCGTCGAGGCCGTGGACGATCAGCCCGTCCTGCCCGGCCCGTAGACCTCGATGTGCCGCGCCAGCTCGGCCAGCACGTCGTCCGCCGCCGGGATCGTGCGAGCCGATCCCGCCGTCTTGAGCGGCTTGAACCCGTCCCGCGCCCTTCGGTGGCGTGAACCACTGCCGGTCTATCCGGACCTGACGGCGCAGGAAGTCCACGCGATCGACCGTGAGGCCGGCCGCCTCGCTCTGCCGGAGACCGAGACCGGCACCAAGGACACCCGCAACACGAAACCAGGAGGCAGTCGCGGCCAGCAAGGCGCGCACCTCGTCATCGCTCGGTGGGTGAACCGCCCGGCGGGAGCATGCACTCCCCCCGGGCCCGGCCGAATCTTTCGAGGAGGTCCGATGCCTGTCTCGTTCGGCGAAAGCTGGGGCTGCGGAGCTCTCCTGCGCCGGCCGGACGCTGACCCGCCCAGGTGGGGGCACGCTCACGCAGCCCTCGGCGCGAGGCTCGAGGGTCGGGTCGTCGTCGGTTACGCCGCCACCGCCGTCAGGAACCCTGCGAGCTCCCAGCGGGTGCCGACGGGCTCGGTGTCGAAGGCAACGAGGCAGTCGCCGTCGCCGGGGCAGATGTCGATGACACGGCCGCGGTGGTCGCGCCGGTCTGTCTCGACAACGATGGCGCCACGGAAGAGGGTCATGGCCATGTTCTACGGAGAGTGTTCACAGTTGCTCCTTACGGCCGATCGTCGGTTTCTGTCCTAATGAGGCGCCTCGTGTTGCCTCTGATACGTCGTGAAGCTGGGCGGAGGCCACCGTGGGTGTGTCGTTCGGAGGACATTTGCACCCCACATCGGCAGAGCGCGAACCCGGTTGAGGCTTGACACTGTGTAACTAGCGGTAACAGGGACCGGCGGTGTGGCGCCGAGGGCGAGGTAGCGGCGGCTCGTGCCCGGGCAAGGAGCGCCTTGAGCTCGACCGTGTCATGCATGCGCGTGTGTGCTCGCCTCGTTGAGCGGCTCTCACCGCCTGGCCGGGCTGGGCTCCGCGGGGTGCATCGCGTCCGGACGGTCGAGCGCGGACGCGGTGAGCGTGCCGGTGATGATGTCGTGAGCGACGTCCACCAGGCGACGGTTGTGGTTGCGGGCGTGGGTGCGCAAGGCGGAGAACGCCTGTTCCATGTTGAGGCTTTCGCGCTCTGCGACCATTCCCTTTGCTTGCTCGATGACGATGCGGCTGTTGAGAGCGTGGTCAAGCTGTTCGTTGACCACCTGGGCCTCGCGCGCGGCACGGTGCTGGAGGATGGCGATGGTGGCGACATCAGCCAGCGCCTGGGCCGCCTCGACGTCGGCTTGTCGCATCTCACCCGGCTCGAGGTGGAACAGGTTGAGGGCGCCGATGACCGCGCCGCGCAGTCGCATGGGCAGCGCGTGCACGGAGTGGAAGCCAGCCCCGAGCGCTTCGGGTGCGAATCGGGGCCACCGGCCGTCAACCTGGGCCAGATCCTGGTTCACTACGGGGTCGCCCGTCCGGTAGCAGTCGAGGCAGGGGCCTTCCTGGGCTTGCAGCTCGAACAGCTCCAGCACGCGCATGGCCTCGCTGGAGGAGGCCATCACCCGCATTTCCCCGTCCGGTGCGACCAACATGAGGCCAGCGGCTCCGACGTCGAGCACCTCGACGCAACGGTCGGCGAGGCGGGTCAGCAGCTCCACCACGTCGAAGTCGGCCACCAGTGTGTCGGCCAGCTCCACCAGCGTCCTCGCCAGCATCATTTCTCTCGGCATCGGACCTCCAGTCGCCCGGGCTACGGCCCTGTTGACCTTTCCGTGGCCCGAGAGCGTGACCCCCGGACGAAGGCTACGACCGGCCAGCACTTGATGCATCCACAACCACCGATCTCCACCGGCGGAGTGGCCCCCACCCCTCAAGGGACCACCTAGGTGATCCACGCCTGTCGACGGGCTGACCGCGGCGGTGTAGGGTGAATGGGTGCGACCGCTGGTCGTTGGCGATTAGCCGAGCCGAGTCCCCGCCCCGCTTCTCCTGAGACGCGAGGGCACCACAATGGATCAGCAGGCTTCAAACACCTCCAGTGCGTTCGTTGCGCCGGGCGAACTTGAACTCGGATTCGTGCCGATGCCCGATGTGGTCGCGGCCGCGTACCGTCGGCAGATTGACCTGTGCGGCGTCCGCTTCTGCCTCGACACGGAAGCCAGCGAGGTACTCGCCGGGCTCCTGGCGCCGGTGTGCGAGAGGATGGTCTGGTACGGCGCGGAGGGCATGGGGGACGCTTTGCGGGCGCTCGGTGTAGGCGCCGGCAGGTGAGTGGGCAGTCCAGCTAGAGGTCCTCTAGGGTTTTCGGTCTAGCGCCTCGACGCGATCCGCGGCCTCGGCTTAGCGCCGCGTCGCGATGCGTGTCCGAAGCCCTTTGAAGCAGTGCGCCATCGAACGCACGGCGCGGGCGAGCTCAACGTTCGGTCAGACGCACAGCGAACTGCTGGTCGGGGGCCAGGTGCGGTGGCGCGTACTCAAGCCACATCGGTCGAGCGCGTCCACAAATGAGGTCTTTCGGGCCAATAACGGTGTACCGACCCCTGTGGGTGCGCGTTCGGCGCCATTATTCCAAGACCAAATCACCCATTTGGATGATTTTGCAACAACCCATGTAGTCTTTTTGATCATGACGACAGATGTGTTGCTCGTCGATGAACACCAGCTCGTCGTTGCAGGGATCGCGGCACTGGTTGAAGCCGAGACGGATCTCACGGTCGTCGGCTGTGCCGGCACCGCCGACAAGGCCCTCACGATGGCGACTGAGGACACTCCCGATGTGATCGTTACTGATTCCCAACTGCCCGACGGCGACGGGATTGACGTCAGCCGTCAGATCGGGTCCGTGGCGCCCGATGCACATTTCGTGATGATGACTAGTTCGCGGGAAGCCCCGACCGTCGGTGACGCCTTGGATGCGGGGATCGACGGTTTCGCGGACAGGTCGGCCGATGTTGCCGATTTTCTGGCCGCCGTACGCTCAGCGGCCAAGGGTCAGGTGCATTTCTCGCCCGACGCCCAGCAGCAGCTGATCGGGGCCTACCGCGTCGCCCGCCACCCCGCTCACGTCCTGACCAAGAGAGAACTCGAAGTACTCCGGGCCATCGCCGCCAGCCACGGCACAGGCGAAATTGCGGCCACGCTCTCCATCAGCCAGCACACGGTCCGGAATCACGTCCGCCACATTTTCACCAAGCTGGACGTCCACTCGAAGCTCGAAGCCGTCTTCGTCGCGGTCAACGCCGGTCTGATCGTCCTCAACCAAGCTGGCACGGGCGCGTCGGCTAACTCGGTGAGCTCATCTGGTCCTGGCCCGACGTCGAGGCCCTGACCTCGTCGAGAATCGCCCGCATCTCGCCCCACGTCGGCATGAGCCGGTGCAGTAGTGCCGCGAGATCTGCCCGCTCGGCGAGGAGCTGGTCGTGTTCCTCGAGCACCTGGCGGACCGTGTCGGTCGACAGCGGCGCCATGGCGAGAGAGCGGATGAGGGTCTATGCCGCCGAGGATACGAACAGACGTATTGCGTATGCGGTTTAGTCCAGTACGGTCACTGAGCGTGGCGTCGGAGGAGTCCGGTCCGAGGGTTGGGGTTGATTATCCGGGGACGTGGCAGGCGTTCGAGGCGTGGTTCGGCGACGATGACGCCTGCCGGGCCTATCTGGTCGGGCTGCGGTGGCCGGATGGTTTCGTGTGTCCGGCCTGCGGAGCGAGGGACGCGTGGGTGACAGCCCGGGCGATGTTCATGTGCAAGTCGTGCGGTCGTCAGACCTCGGTCACGGCGGGAACGATCTTTCACCGGTCGCGGCTTCCGCTGCGCACCTGGTTCGCGGCGATCTGGTTCGTGTGCGCGCAGAAGAACGGTGTGTCAGCTCTCGGTCTGCAACGGGTCCTCGGGTTCGGCTCGTACTCGACGGCGTGGACCTGGATGCACAAGCTGCGGCGAGCCATGGTGCGACCTGACCGGGATCGGATCGGCGGCGACGGCGTCAGCGTCGAGATGGACAGCACCTTCGTCCGGGGGCCGCAGCGGCACGCGAGCAGGACCTCGATACGCCAACAAGTCCGAGGTCCTCATCGCGGTCGAGCGGCGCCCTCCCCAGGGCCTGGGCCGGATACGGGTGGGATGCATCGACCTCAGCCAGCGCAAAGCCGAGGTCATCGACTTCATCGACGCCAACATCAGGCCGGGCACCATCCTCTACACCGACGGCGACCCCAGCTACGACAACCTGCCGGCCCGGCTCGGGATCACCCACGAGAAGATCGTGATGGTCACCGCCAAGGACCCCGCCCACGAACTACTCCCCGCCGTGCACCGAGTGGCGTCGCTGCTCAAGCGATGGCTCATCGGAACGCTTCACGACGGGCAATCAGCCGATCACCTCAACTACTACCTCGACGTGGGCATCTCCCCGTCGGCCGGACGGGTGGTTATGAGGCTTGACGGTACTGGTGTTCCCACTCGAGGGGTGGGACGTCGTTCAGGGTGCTGTGAAGCCTCGAGGTGTTGTACCAGTTGATCCACCGGAAGATGGCCCGGCGGGCTTCGGCGCGGGTCGCGAAGACGCGGCCTTGGAGGCATTCTCGCTTCAGGCTTTCCCAGAACGACTCGGCCACCGCGTTGTCCCAACAGACCCCGGTGCGCCCGACCGAGGGGCGCATCTGGCGGTCCTGGCAGTAGTCGATGTAGTCGTTCGCCGTGTATTGGCTGCCCCGATCGGCGTGGGTGATGACGCCGGCCACGGCGCGGTCCCCGCCGCGAGCGGCGACGGCCATACCGAGCGCGTCGAGGACGAGCTCGGTGCGCATGTGGTCGGCCATCGAGTAGCCCAACAGCCGCCGGGAACCGAGGTCGAGCACCGAGGCCAGGTACAGCCAGCCCTCTCGGGTGGGGATGTAGGTGATGTCCTGACACCACGCGACATCGGGGGCGCCGGGCGCGAACCGCCGGCCGACCAGATCGGGGATCTGGTAGCCGTCGGCGCCGGGGAAGGTGGTGCGGCACGTGCGGCGCCGGCACCGGCCGGCCATGCCGTGGCGGCGCATCAGCCGCCGGACCTTCTTGCGGTTCACGACGAGCCCGGCGTGACGCAGCGCCTTGTACATGCGTGGCACCCCGTAGTTGCCGTCGGCTTCGTCGAACAGCTCGCGGATCAGCGCCACCAACTCGGCCTCAGCGAGCTGACGCTCTGTCGGCCCGGCCGCCTCACGTGCCGCCCAGTCGTAATAGCCAGACGTGGACACCCCGGCCGCTTCGCACGCTGCGGTCACCGGGAACCCGGCCGCCTTCTGGTCATCGACGTGACCGAAGCGGGTCACGATGTCGACGTCTCCTTCACCCAGAAGGCCAGAGATCGTTTGAGTAGATCTCGTTCCATCCGAAGCTGCGCGTTCTCAGCCCGCAACTCGACCAGGTCGGACCGCTCATCGACCGTGAGCCCATCGCGCTCGCCGCGCTCGATCCGCTCCAGGCCGACCCAGTTCCCCAGCGTGCCCGCGTTCACCCCGGTCGACCGGGCCACATCAGCGATCGAGCGGGAATCGTCGAGCACCATCGCCACCGCGTCCCTGCGGAACTCGGGCGGGAACTTCGAGGGCCGCCCACCCCTGGACTTGCTCTTGCTGGACTGAACTTCCCCCAGCCGAGCGGACACTCATGCTGCTCGTTGTAGGTGGTTGGTGAGGTGATGTTCGTACTCGACCGGCGGCCGGTACTCGAGGCTGCTGTGGAGCCGGTCGGTGTTGTACCAGATGAGCCATTCGAACACTGCGGCGCGGGCCTCGGTTCGGGTCGCGAAGTGCTCGTCGTCGACCAGCTCGCGTTTGAGCGAGGCGAAGAACGACTCGGCCATGGCGTTGTCGAAGCTGTCACCGACGGTGCCCATCGACTGCGTGACGCCGAACTCGGCGCAGGCGTCGCGGAACGCGTCGGCGGTGTATTGACAGCCGTGGTCGCTATGGAAGATCACTCCGTCGGCCGGGGCCTTGCCACCGCGGGTGCCGACCGCGGCGACGAGCGCGTCGAGGCACAGCTCGGTGCGGAGATGATCGGTCATCGACCAGCCCAACAACCGCCGGCTGCACGCGTCGATCACCGTGGCCAGGTAGAGCCAGCCTTCGTCGGTGGGGATGTAGGTCGCGTCACCCACCCAGAGCGTGTCCAGCACGGCCTGGTCGAACCGGCGGTTGACCAGATCAGCGGCCAGCGGCGCAGCCGGGTCCCGCACGGTGGTGCGGATCTTCTTGCGGCCACAACGCCCGGCTAGCCCGTGACGAGCCATCAGACGCTCGACCCGCTTGTGGTTCACCGGCTCCCCGTCGCGGGCCAGCTGGGCCGTGATCCGCGGTTCGCCGTAACGGCCCCGCGACGCCTCGTGCGCGTGGCGGATCCGCTCCAGCACCTCGGCCTCGTCGCGCTCGGCGGGACTTGGACCGGCCGCGACCCGTGCGATCCAGCCGTAGTAGCCCGACGTGGACACCCGACACACTCGGCACAGCGTCGTGATCTTGAAGTCGGTCTTCTGGGCATCGACGAACGCGTAGAGCTTCACCCGTTCGACTCCTTCACCCAGAAGACCATGGATCGTTTCAGGATCTCGCGCTCCACCTCCAGCTCGCCGACCCGGCGACGAAGACGCTTCACTTCTTCAGACTCGGCGACCTCGGCCGCGTACCCGGCCGGGTCGACGATGGCTCGCTGCTCACGGTCCTTGGCCAGCCAGCCACCCAGGTTGGACTCGCCGATCCCGAGCTCCTTCGCCACCGCGGCAATCGAGCGACCCGACGACCTGTGCAACGCGACCGTGTCACGCTTGAACTCCGGCGAGAACCGCCGGCGCTGCTGCCCCATGATGGACTCCCTTCCAGGCCGCAGCCTGGGTCAGGTGTCCGCTCGACGGGGGGATGCCCAGGACATGGACTTCCTCCTATACGAGGTGTCCGTCCAACGGGGGGATGCTCAACGAGTTCACCTTCCGGTTCAACCGGCGAACCAGCCGAGCCCGAGGAATGCTCTTCTACCGCCTCCTCCAACAAGCCCTCAACACCGACCCCCACCCCTACCACGAGCTCACCGCCAAGTAACACCCTCCGCGGTCAAACCGGACCAACTGGACTCAACCGCATACGCAATACAGACGTTCGGGATGGCAAGAGGACTGTTCGCCCGGATCCAGTTAGGCGCTGTTCAGGCTGGCGAGGCGAAGGATGTCCTCGACTACCTCGGAGAGAGCGCGAGCGGTGTTGATCTCAACACTCGAGGAGGCGAGCTCCTGCGGGGGCTGGGGCCCGCGTGGGGCGAGGTACGAGCCGTGCTCAACGAGCTCGGTCGTCGGGTCGAGTGAGTCAGTCGCCGGCCGTCGCCGAAGCCTCCGCGGCAGCCCACAGCGCCTCAAGCGCACCCGGCCGGTTCAACCGCTCGTAGATCTCAGTAGGCTCGAACGAGCCGGGCGCCGTGATCGCGAGGACCAGTCCGAGGTCCTCGTTTCGACGTAGGACGGCCGACTCGGTTTCTGTTTCGGAGTGGAGCTCGCCACCGTCCTTGCGCCACTGGCGGGTGCCGTCGGTTGTTTCTTGCGAGAATCGGGCGGCTACGGCGATGGGCGGGTCGTAGTTGGTCATGCTGGAATCATGACGTACCGGGCGAGGCGACCGGACGGCTACCGCTCTCGTGACACAGCCGTGACACAAGAGGGCGAGATCGGCGGGAAACGGCGAGAACTGGCGAGAGTCGAAAGACAGGTAGACCGGAATGACAGACCGTTCCGCAGGTCAGCGAAGTGCGGTGATCAGTTCCACGGCAACTGGATCCCCGACGCCTGATCGAACGAGCTATCGGAGGGACCCGGGCAGGGACCCACCGCCCTGGTGGGCGAGGCGCGGGGCGTGCGCCCACCAAGTGCTGGTCGCACGCGTGCTTAGCCTCGATCCACCGATGAGGTAGCTGGCGGCCGGGTCGCGTATCCGCGGAAAAGCCTCCCTGGGCAGGGACGATGACGGTGTTCGAAGTCGCCGTTGTCGCCAACCCGGGAGGCACTTCCAGTGAGTCGAGTATCGCGTGTCATCGACCGCATCCAGGTGACCTTCGACGACGAGACCTTGGTCGCGGACGCCGGGCTGATCGTGCCGGCGACGCTGATGGTCCGCCTCGGGGTCGAGACGCTCGTGAACCAGACGGTGCGGCTTGTGGGCCGGGTCGGTGGCGCGCTGCCGGGCCGCAAGATCCTTACGCTGGTGGCCGCGATCCTGGCGGGCGGTTCGCACATCGATCACGCCGACAAGCTTCGGGCCGGCGCGACCGAAGAGGTGTTGCCGTTCCGGGTGATGGCGCCCTCAACGTTGGGCACGTTCCTGCGTAGCTTCACCTTCGGGCATGTCCGCCAGCTCGACGCGGTGATCGCCGAGACGATCCGCCGGGCCTGGTCGCTGGGTGCCGGGCCCGGCAGCGACGCGATGACGATCGATGTGGACTCCACGATCTGCGAGGTCCACGGCAAGCAGAAGCACGGTGCCGCCTACGGCTACACGAAAGTGCTCGGCTACCACCCGCTGCTGGCGACCCGGGCTGACACCGGTGAGGTGCTGCACGCCCGGCTGCGCAAGGGATCCTCCCAGCGCGGCCACAAGCGCTTCGTCGAAGAGCTCATCGCACGGGTGCAGGCGCGCCGGTGCCACCGGCCCGCTGACGGTGCGAGCCGATTCGGGGTTCTGGTCCTACGCGCTGATCGACACGCTCAAGCGGCTCAAAGTCCACTGGTCGATCACCATCGCCATCAATGCCCAGGTCAGGTCGGCGATCGAGTCGATCGACGAGGCCGCATGGCAGGCGATCACCTACCCCGAGGGCGGCGAGGCCCAAGTCGCCGAGACCACCTTTGTGACAGGGTCGCGAGGCAACCGGCGCCAGCTGCGCCTGGTGGTGCGACGCACCCGCCTCACCGACACCGCGCAACGCAGCTGTGGCCGGACTGGCGCCACCACGCGTTCATCACCAACGTCGCGCTGCCCACCGTCGAGGTCGACCAGTTCCACCGTGACCACGCCACCGTCGAGCTCGCCATCCGCGACCTCAAAGAAGGCGCCGGCCTCGAGCACTGCCCATCGGGCAGATTCTTCGCCAACGCCGCCTGGCTGGGCTGCGCCGTGCTCGCCCACAACCTCATCCGCTGGACCGCCTGCCTCGGCGACGTGCACCCAGACGAGCAGCTCACCGTCGCTCGCACCATCCGCACCCGACTCCTCGAACTGCCCGGCCGACTCGTCAACCGCAGCCGACACTGGGTCCTGCGGCTCCCCGCCCGTTGGCCATGGGCCACCAGCTTTAACATCGCGCTCGACCGGATCCGCTCACTACCGCTCCTGACCTGACCAACCGCCGCGGACCGGCGCCGCCGCACACGACCACCACGCGGTCGACACCCCACCACCGCGAGCACCCCCCTTCGACGTGCCCACGCCCTGTCCACCACGACCCGCCGCGCCGATCACGAACGACACACCGACACGACCGCCACCACCGGACGCCAATCGGTGGAACGAGGCTAAGGCGGCGTGGGTTTGGACGGTTCGTCGTTTGGGTTCGAGGCGGAGTCGGCCGTCGCCGCAGTCTTGGAGGTTGTGGCTGATGGAGCAGCGGTGGGTGAGGGTGTGGTGGTGCCAGCAGAGGAGCCCGAGACGATCCAAGTCGGTGGAGCCGCCGTCGTGGGCCCAGAAGTCGAGGTGATGAACCTCGCACGCCCATGGCGGAGCGGCGCAGCCTTGGTAGCGGCAGTGACGGTCGCGATGGATGACGGCTCGGGCTTGGGCGGGGGAGGGGACGCGGGTGGCTCGTCCGAGGTCGAGGGGCATGGACGCGGGGTCGGTGATCATCCGTACCAGTCCGGCGTCGCAGGCCAGCCGTCGGGCGGCGTCGCCGGTGAGGTAGGCGCCAGAGTCGAGCCGGGCGGAGCCGCCGGTGGCGGCGGTCAGGGTCTCGATGTCGATCGTGACGACGACTGTGGGGCGGCCGTGGCGTCGGGCCGGGAGGTGGGCGTGGTCGAGGAAATGGCGACAGACAGCGACCAGCCCCCGGGCCCGGCGCCGTTCCCAGGCCAGGTCGCGGAGGCCGAGCTGGTCGGCCGCCGTGTCGATGGCGACTTGGACCCATTCCAGGCTCTCGGTGTCGACGCTGGCCTCGATGCGGCCGCCTCCGGCGGTGGGGGAGATGCGCAGGTGCTCCTCGACCGTGGAATGTTCCGGCCGATGCTGTAGCAGCCAGCGGTCGACCTCACGGGCGAGCTGCTCGGCCGGCACCGTCTTGGCCGTGTTCACCAACGCAACCTGGGCCGCGGTGGTCGGCGTCGGCGACGCGGCTGAGCTCGGCGGCTTTGGCTTTGGACAGCGAGCCGTCGGCCAGACCGGCGTCCACCGCGGGCATGGTGGCCAAAGCGGCCGCGAGGTCGACGTCGCGTCGGGCCGTGGTGCGCCGCTCGCCGGCCTTCCAAGCCAGCCATGAGGCGGCGTCCCTGGCACCGTCGACCTTGAACGCCTCCCGCTGGTCGACGGCGGCGATCAGACGCAGGCGGGCGGCGTCCAGGCGGGGCCACAAGGCCACGATCTCGGCGGCCAGACCGGCCAGCGAGACGTCATCCAGCGCGGCCAGAGCCTCGGACTCGCAACCGGCGAGCAGGGCGTCGATCGTGACCGACCCCAACGAGCTCGTCCCGAGCGCGGCTCTGTTCGTCTCCCGCGCGGTCGATGTTCGTGTCCGCCGCTCCGCCGAGCATGCCATCATCCTACCGAACACCTGTTCGCCCATCAAGGAACTTCGGCAGCGGTGTCGGTCGCGCGATTGCTCTTGTACGGTCGGTTGCGTGTACGGAACAGGCCGGGGTCGGCCGGTCGCGCTGGCGGCTCTTTGCGCTGCAGCTCTGGTCGGCTGTGCCCCGGGGTCGGTGACGCATCCTCCGATCGGGAGCAGCACGACCACCGGGCCCAAGACTGGTACGACCGTGACGGTGGTGGCGGCCGGAGATGTCGCTTGCAGCGCCGCGGATGGCCATTTCAACGGCGGGCTCGGCGACGCTACGCACTGCCAGATGAAGGCCACCGCCAACGAAGTGACTGCTCTCAAGCCCGCGGCGGTGCTACCTCTCGGCGACCTGCAATATGTCGCTGGGACCGTGGCCGAGTTCCAGGCCTCGTACGACCTGTCGTGGGGCCGGTTCAAGGCCATCTCCCATCCGGTGCCCGGCAACCACGAGTACGTCACCTCGGGCGCCGCCGGCTACCGCTCGTACTTCGGTACCGCCGCCGCCCCGGTCGGAAAGACCTGGTACAGCTTCAACCTCGGCGCTTGGCACATCGTCGCTCTCGACGCGAAACTGCAACAAGATCGGAGGCTGCGACCCGAGCTCACCCCAGGGGGCGTGGCTGGCTGCCGACCTCGCGAGCAGCCATGCGGCATGCACGCTGGCCATGTGGCACCAGCCCGCGTTCTCGTCATCCGCGCTCGGAGGCGACCCAAGGTCGCTGCCCCTCTGGCAAGCAGTCGTGAAGGGAGGCGTGGAGCTCGTACTCAACGGACATCGGCACCTCTACGAGCGGTTCGCCACCATGAACGCCGCGGGCGGTCCGGACTCGGTGACGGGAGCACGGGAGATCGTCGTCGGCACCGGCGGCGACAACATGGATGCCTTCGGCACCCTTGAGCCCACCAGCCAAGCGCGTGCTGTGTCCTTCGGCGTGTTGCAGCTGCAGCTCGGACCGAGCGGTTACACCTTCCGGTTCATAGGCATCAACGGGACGGTGTTGGACCAAGGCAGCGGAAGCTGCCACGGGAAGCCCTGATGCCATGCTGCACCGCCGGGCTCTGTTGTACGGGTGGACCTCTGCTCCGTAGACAGCCCCGACGGAACAAGGGTGGAAGGCCGGGGGACTGAGCTAGATCTCCCCCTGCTCGCGCCTCCGCCGGCATGTTGTCGGTGGATGTCCTTGGTGGACGTCCTCGCGACCGTTCCGTGTGCAACAATGTGGTCGGCGATGCGGCGGGCGGGGCCTGTCGGCTCGTCTCTTCGGAGAAGCGATGACGAGATCTTGTGCCCGCGGTCGGTTCACCGTCTTGCTGCTCGTGGCCTTGTCGGTTGTCGTCGAGGCCACGGCCTCCTGCGCGCCGCCCGGCCCGTCCGGCGCGCCCGGCCCGAGCGGTGCCACATGTTGGGAGAAGCGCGCCTTCTACCAGGCCCGCAATCCCGGCCTCAAGGAGACGCTGGGATCCGGCACCATCTACAGCGCCCCCTGCATCCTGGATGCGTATGTGGCGATCGAGCGCGCTGCCGTCGAGTTCGGCGTGCCTCAGTTCACCGACACCATGATCCGGATCGCCGCCTGCGAGAGCCTCCTGGAGCCGGAGATCGTGGGCATCAGGGATCCCTCCGACGTGGGCCTGTTCCAATGGAACGAGAAGCCCCCGCGGTACTGGTGGAGCACTCAGCGAGCCGGGTTCAACGATTGGCAGCGCCGGAAGGCCCTGGCCAGCCATGGCACGTACACGCCGCGCTACGCCACCGCCGACCGGTACGACCCGTACAACTCGGCACGCGTCGCGGCCTGGGTGATCAGGGCCTATCCCCATGCCTGGAGCGTGACGTGGCTCTGCAAGGGCGTGTACGACCCCATCACGCGTCGCCTGCGCTAGCTCGCGCCAGCCAAGCGGCCCGCCCTCGACGATTGACACGGCCTCGATTGGGTGCGATAACGCTGTTCGACCATTGACGAGGGGGGACCGTGAAGTACGTGGTGATCAGCAAGCTCGCGCCTGGCGTCGACAATTCCCGCAAGGCGCTCGAGGTGTTCCTGAAGGCGGGCTTGCCGGCGGGGACCGAAGCCACCTGGGCGGGGACGGATGGCAAGACGTTCGTCAACATCGTCGATACCGAAGCTCCCGACATGAAGGCCTCGGCAACGTACGCGCCCTTCTTCGAGAAGACCACCGTGATTCCGGTGGTCGCGGTCGACGCGGCATGGATCGAAGCGATCCAGGCCGCCCAATCCAACTGGGACTGAACGCGTGCCGGCTCCGCCGGCCCCGCGGGCCCCGTCGGCGACGGCATCGCCCGTAGGCCCCGGCGCAGCTCGCCCGCTCAGTCGCGCCGACGGCCGCGGGCGGCGTCACCGCCTGGTGCGAAGATCGCAACGTGCGTCGACACCGAAACCGATGAAGCCCGATCTCGGGAGCCTTGCGCACGGAGCGGCGGCACGGCGTCTCTTCGTGGTGGCCATGGTCGGCACGGCTGTCGGCGCCGTGTGCGCGGTGCTGGCCCCCTGGCAGCTCTCGGCGATGGTGGGATGGAACGTGGCTGGTGCATCGCTCCTCGTGTGGGTCTGGGGGACGGTCGGGCACTTCGACGCCGACCAGACCCGCACCCACGCGACGAGCGAAGACAGCAGTCGGGTTGCGGCCCACCTCCTCTTGGTCTCGGCCAGCGTCGCGAGTCTGCTTGGCGCGGCCGCGGCCCTCATCAAGGCCAACGACGCCCATGCCGCGGGCAAGGTCGTCCTCACCGTCGCCGGCGTTCTCACCGTGGTCGTGTCGTGGACAGTCGTGCACACGGTGTTCGCGCTTCGGTACGCGCACGAGTTCTATGCCGCGCCCATCGGGGGCATCAACTTCAAGGCCGGCGACGACCCTCCCGACTATCAAGACTTCGCGTACGTGGCGTTCACCATCGGGATGACCTTCCAGGTCTCCGACACCGACATCCAGCAGCGAACCATCCGGCGCACCGCGCTCCGCCACGCGCTCCTGGCCTACCTCTTCGGAGCTGTGATCCTCGCGGTGACGGTCAATGTCATCGCCAACCTGATCCGGTGATGTCCCGCAGCCGCGTCCCGGCTCGACCACAAGCGTCAGCCCGGCGCCGAGTCCACCCGTGCGGCCAGCTCGTTCAGCAGTGCTCGCACCTCGCCCCACGCCGGCAGGAGGCGGCGCAACAGGTTCTCGAGGTCCGCCTGCTGGGCCAGGAGCTCACCGTGCTCCTCGAGCAGCTGGCGCACCGTGTCTGGCGCCAGTGGGGCCATCGCGGCTGAACGGATGAGGGTCGGCATGTCGGCAGGGGTGAGTCGTTCCGCCATGCCGAGAGCATACGAACAGACGTTCGGTCCGAGCAAGCGCGATGCTCGCCGGGGTGACGGCAGCCGGTCGCGCCGGGCATGATGGTGCGGGGCTGGAACCCAGGAGACGACCATGCGATGGGTAGTGCTCTTCGCGATCGGGGCTGTGGCGGTGCTGGCGGTCACCCAGCCGCGTGCCGTGTTCGGTCTGCTGGCGGTAGGGATCCTGGCCATCGCGCTGTCCATGCTGGTCGTGGCGTGGTCGTACTTCCGCCTCAGCCGGATCAACACCGGGCAGGTGCGCACGCCCTGGCCGCCACCGCCTCCGCCCATCACCGAGCGGTTGCTCGCGACCCCACCGCTCGAGTGGTACAGCGGGGAGCCCGGCATCGGTTGGCGGACGTGGTGGCCGCGCCTGCGGGACCGGTTCGAAGATGGGCCGTCGGCTCCGAAGGACCAGTCGGGCTAGTGACCGAGTAGCCGGCCCGTGGCCCAGGTCCGGGCCCGGGCCGGCCGGCCGGTCTTGGCTTCGGTCTCGTCGGCGCTGTTCGGCAGGCGCAGCCCGGCGTTGATGCCGATCCACCGCAGCGGCTCGGGCTCCCAGCGGCGGGAGCGGTGGTCCACCCACGGCAGCGCGGTGAGCTCGGTGGCCTCACCGCCGATGAGGTCGGCGAGCGTGCGGCCAGCCAGGTTCGTCGTGGCCACGCCGTCGCCGACGTAGCCGCCCGCCCAGGCCAGGCCTCGCCGCTGGTCCAACCCGACCGAGCAATGCCAGTCGCGTGGCACGCCGAGCGGCCCGCCCCAGCGGTGGGTGACGGCCGCGTCACCGATGGCCGGGAACAGCGCCCGCAGGGTCACGCGGAGGCTCTCGTGCACGGCGGCCACGCGGTCGAACTCGGGTCGGATGGCCGATCCGAAGTGGTAGGGCGCGCCCCGCCCTCCGAAGGCGAACCTCCCATCGGCGGTGCGCTGGCCGTAGATGATCAGGTGGCGGGCGTCGTTGAAGGTCTCCCGTTGGCGCAGGCCGATCCGCTCCCAGACGTCGTCGGGCAGGGGCTCGGTGGCGATCATCAGCGAGTAGAGCGGGACCAACGTGCGGCGCTCCCCCCGCAGGGTTCGGGTGAAGCCCTCCGTGGCCCGCACGATCACGTCGGCCCGTACCCGCCCGGCCCCGGTGCGGACCTGGCCGGGCTTGATCGACCGCACGCGGGTGCCCTCGTGGATGACGGCGCCGGCTCTCTCCACCGCCTGGGCCAGCCCACGGACCAGGCGAGCCGGATGGATGGCCGCGCAATGAGGCGTGTACAGCGCGCCGAGCACACCGCTGGCGGCCAGTCGCGCCGCCGCCTCGCTGCGGTCTAGCCAGCGCAGGTCCTCGTCGCCGAGGCCGAACCGCCGGGCCTCCTCCAGCTCGTCACGCAGGCGTCCGGTGTGCGCCGGGCTCGTGGCGAGGTGCAGGTAGCCGCCCTTCGCGTAGTGGCAGTCGATGCCCTCTTCGGCCGCCACCCGGCCCACCTCGTCGACGGTGTCGAACATGGCGCGCTGCATGGCGATGGCGGCGTCGCGTCCAGCCGCGGCCGCCATCCGTTCGAGGCCCATGGGCAGGAGGGCCGAGCACCAGCCGCCGTTGCGGCCACTGGCACCGAAGCCGACGACGTCCGCTTCCAGCACCACGACGCGCAGCTCGGGGTGTCGGCGACGGAGGTACAGCGCGGTCCAGAGGCCCGTGAACCCGCCCCCCACGATGGCGACGTCGGCGACGATGTCGCCGGGCAGCGCCGGCCGCGGCGCGAGGGTGTCGTCGGCGGGCAGGGAGTCGTGCCAGAAGGTGAGCTCCCGATACGAGCCCTCCGGGGACTCCTCGCCCCGGAGCCCGGTGCCGCCGCGCATGGAGCGAGCCTAGAGGCGCCCGCTGTGGCGGCCGCGGCCACGACGCGTGTCGGTCTCGGCCGTGACGCGCGCCCCGGGTGTGCAGGTATGCGCACCGATAGCCTGCCCGCCATGTGGCCCCCGCCCGCGGTGGCGTCGCCGCCGGCCTGGTATCCCGACCCCTGGTACCCCGGCGCGCTCCGGTGGTGGGACGGGCAGTCGTGGACCGGCCACGCCGCCTTCCCGCAGCCGCGAGCCGCGCGCGAGCCGTTCCGGACCTTGCCCCGCCTCGCCGCGATCTGGGGCCTCGTCGTCACTGCGGCCGCGTTGCTCGGCGACCGCTACGTCCTCGAAGCCCTGGGCCACTTCCACTGGCCGGTCGTCGTCTACGCGGTCCTGGCTGCGGTCATCGGGTACGGCCCGATGGTGGCCTACTGCTGGTACGCCAGCCGCCGTTGGGGCACTGGCCACCTCGCCGATGATGTCGGGCTGCGGGTCCGCTGGGTGGACCTCGGCTGGGGGCCGCTGATCTGGATCACCGCCTGGGTGGGGGGAATCGTCGCCGCCGTGGTCGTCTTCGCCACCCGCCTGCCGATCAAGTCCAACACCGAAGGCATCAACGACTTCAGCGCCGACCGTGGTGTGCTCATCGCCTTCCTCATCGTCGCCGTGGTCGCCGCTCCGCTGGTCGAGGAGCTGATGTTCCGAGGGGTGATCATGCGGGGCTTCGCGTCCACCGTGCCGGCCTGGTCGGCGGTCGGTCTGCAGGGCCTCTGCTTCGGCGCCGCCCACATCGATCCCATCCGCGGCCTGGGCAACCTGGGCTTGGTGGCGGTGCTCTCCGCGGTCGGGATCGTCCTCGGCGGCGCGGCGTACCTGCTGCGGCGGGTGGGCCCCACGATCATCGCCCACGCCCTGTACAACGCGGTGGTCATGGCCATCGTGCTGCTGGTGAGCTCCTGAGCCCGCGGCAGTCCGTCGTCAGGTCGGCCGGCTCGGATCGGGCGGCTCCAGCTGTACGTTGTCGATGAGGCGGACCTCGCCGATCCACACGGCCAGCGCCAGCACGCACGGCTCGCCCACGAGGTCCACTCGCTCGAGGGTCGTCGGATGGCACACCTCCGCGTACTCGAGGCGGGCCAGGGGCTCGTCGCCGACCACCTTGCGCACGGCGGCCACCACCTCGGACGCGCGCTGCGCGCCGCCGGCCATCGCCTCCTGGGCGGCGACGAGCGCGGTGGGGATGCACCTCGCCGCGGCCCGGTCGCGCGTGGAGAGGCGGCGATTGCGACTGGACATGGCCAGGCCATCGGGCTCGCGCACGGTCGGGACGCTGACCACGTCGATGCCCAGATCGAGGTCGATCACCATGCGCCGCACGATGGCCAGCTGCTGGTAATCCTTCTCGCCGAAGATGGCGACGTCAGGACGCACCGAGAGGAAGAGCTTGGCCACGACCGTGGCCACCCCGCGGAAGTGACCGGGTCGGAAGGTGCCCTCCATCGGCTCGGCCAGCGGGCCGGGATCGATGAAGGTCTGGAAGCCGGGCGGGTACATCGCGGCCGCCGGCGGCACGAACAGGGCGTCGACGCCAGCCTCCTGGCAGAGACGCTGGTCGTCCTCGAGCGGGCGCGGGTAGCTGTCGAAGTCGGCGCGGCGGTTGAACTGCATCGGGTTGACGAAGATCGAAACCACGACGAGGCGGGCCTGCTCCCGCGCCACCTCGACCAGGCGCAGGTGACCGGGATGCAGCGCACCCATGGTCGGCACGAAGGCGACCCGATGGCCGGCCTTGCGGCAGAGGCCCGACCATCGCTGCGCCGCGGCAGGCGTGGCGAGCAGGTCCACCGATCAGTCGCCAGCCGACTCAGTGGAACGAGTGGCCGTCGTCGGGGAAGGCGCCGGTGCGCACGTCGTGCCCGAAGGCCTCGAGCGCGGTGACGACGTCGGCTCGGAGGTTGGCGTACGCCTTGGCGAACTTGTACAGGTTGGGGGTCAGGCCGAGCAGGTCGTGGAGGACGAGCACCTGGCCGTCGCACTCGGGCCCGGCCCCGATGCCGATGGTCGGGATCGAGAGGTTGGCGGTGATCTCCGCCGCCAGGCTCCTCGGTATGCCCTCCAGCACCACGCTGAAGGCTCCCGCCGCCTCGACCGCCTTGGCGTCGGCGATCAGCCGGTCGCGGCCCCCGGCCTGGCTGCCCGCGGCCCGACCTTGTACCCGATGTCCACCCATGCGGTGGAAGCTCTGCGGCGTCAGGCCGATGTGGGCCATGACGGGCACGTCGATGCGGGTGATGGCCTCGATCGTCTCGGCCATCGGCACGCCTCCCTCGAGCTTGACCGCCGCCGCCCCGCCCTCCTTCACGAGGCGGATGCTGCTCTCGACCCCCTGCGCCGGGCTGACCTGGTAGGAGCCGAACGGCAGGTCGCCGACGACGAGCGCTCGCTTGGCGCCCCGGCTGACCATCCGGGTGTGGTACACGGACTCGTCGAGGGTGACGGGCAAGGTGTTGGGCACGCCCTGGACGACCATGCCGAGCGAGTCGCCCACGAGGAGCACGTCCACGCCCGCCTCGTCGGCCAGGGCAGCGAAGGTGGCGTCATACGCGGTGACCATCACGATCCGTTCGGTGACGGTGCCGTCGGCCACCTTGCGCTGGGCCAGGCCCGGCGCGGTGACCTTCTCAGCGTCCATCGGCTGCCTCCCTGGAGCGCCCTGCGAAAGCTTGCACGAGGCACGTTAGCGACGAGGTCGGTCGACCACCGAGGCTGGGAAGAGATCCCGGTACGAGGGCACGTCGGGACGTCCGGTGGCGGCCAGCACGGCGCGGACGACGGCCCGGGTGACGACGTCCGCGGCCGCGGCCAGGACGGCGTTGAGCGCCAGCACGTCGGCCCGCGGATCGGGGGCGGTGGCGCCTGGCGGCAGTGCCGCCTCGGGCGGACCGAGCTGTCCGGTGGCGAGGGCGAAGAAGGTGTCGCCGTCGGTCAGGAGGTGAGCCGGTCGCACGGCGCGGGCCAGGCCGTCGTGGGCCAGACCCGCCATCTTCTGGAGCTGGGGCTTGGTGAGGGTGGCGTCGGTGGCGACCACGCCGATCGTGGTGTTGAACGGCGCCGGCGCCGGCGTGATCCGCTCGAGGGCAGCGCGAACCTCGCCCGGGCGGGGCCGCCGCAGCCGGACCTCCTCTCCGAGGAGGAGCGGGGCGCCATGGGGGAGGCCGCTCGTGGGGTCGAAGACGGAGCCGGACGAATTCACGACGACAAGCGCGGCCACGGTGATCCCGCCCGCCAGGACGATGCTGGCTGTCCCGACCCCGCCGGCCAGGCCTCCGGCGACGGCACCCGCCCCCGCCCCGACGCTGCCGAGCGCGGTGGCCGACCGCGGGCGTCGCGCCGCCTCCTGCACCGCCCGGCGGCCGAACGCCGGGTCAGGACGGTTCCTGAACGGGCCGCCGCGACCGAGGTCGAACAGGACGGCGGCCGGCACGATGGGGACGACCTGGTCCGTTTCGGCCCCGACCGCGAAGCCGATGCCCCGCTCCTCCAGCCAGGCCATGACCCCGTCGGCGGCGGCGAGGCCGTAGGCGCTGCCTCCGGTCAGGCACACGGCGTGGACCTCGGGCACGACGTTGCGAGGGTCGAGGGCGTCGGTCTCGCGTGTGCCCGGCCCCCCGCCGCGGACGTCGACCGCGGCCACAGTGCCGGCCGGTGGCAGGACGACCGTGGTGCCGGTGCGCCAACCTCGTCCGATGCGGTGATGGTGGCCGACGCGCACCCCGGCCACGTCGGTCAGGTCGTTGCGCGGTCCCGCGACGGGCCGGGGCTCGGGCGGCACGAGCGGACCCTATCGACGAGCCGGTAGCGGCAAGAGGGGAGCAGCACGCAGGGTGCTGGCCCCCGCCGGGGCGAAGTCGCCGAAGCGCAGCGGCCGGGTCCCCGGCGGCACCTCCAGGCGGTGCGTCACCGTGCCATCGACCAGGAGGTGGTGCTCGACCGCGCCGACGACGTAGGTGCTTCCGTCGTCCTGCTCGGTGCCGACGAAGGAAGCCGGCGGGCACCAGACCGTGGCCGCGCCGGCGGGCAGCGTGCCGGCCCGGTACCGGTGGAGGTGGCCAGAGGCGACGAGCGCGATCGACCGGCCCGCCATGAGGCCGAGCAGGTGGCGACGCCGCGCCATCGGCACGGACCAGTCACCCTCGTCCGCTTGGTCCGGGTGGACGAGACACAGCGGCTGGTGCAGGAAGAGCGCGATCGGCTGCTCCGTGGCGAGTGCCTCGGCCAGCCAGGCATCGTGCCGGTGCTCCCCGAGGCGGTAGACGTTGGCCCCGACGAGGCGCCATCCCGCGAGGTCGACGGAGAAGGTGTCGGCGCCCCATTGCGCCTCGAACGCCGCTCCGCGGGCAGTCGTGAACAGATCCTCGCTGAAGCCCCCGACGTCGTGGTTGCCGGGCAACACGACGAGCGGGAGACCTCGCTCCTGCAGCCGCCGGTAGGCGAAGGCCCGCTCCGCGGCGTCGTCCGGATCGTCGGCCGCGATGTCCCCGGTGTGGACGACGAGATCAGGACGGTGGGCGTCAACCCAGTCGAGGATGGCGTCCACGTTCGCCACCGAGTAGGCGCGGCGGTGGGAGAGGTGGGTGTCGGAGACCTGGATCACCCGAGCGGCCAGGGCCGGCGCGGGGTTGGAGCGGACGGGACCCACCGGCCCATTGTGTGCTCGCTGAGGCTCAGAGCGCTGCCGCGGACCAGGGCCGCGTAGGCACCAGCGCCGGTCGGGCTGAGGTGGATCAGGTCGGGGGCGAACCACGGCTTGCCCGTGCTGGCCGCCTTCCAGTTGATGAGCTTGTCCTTGTGGCGCAGCGCGCACGCCGCGAGCACGGCGTTGTTCGGCGCCTCCCACGGGCGGAGGCCGTGGAGGTTGAGGTTCATGAAGATCAGCTGGCGAGGGCCGACGGCGGCCGCCAGCGCATCGCACGTCGCGGCGCTGACCGGACCGTTGGTGCCGAGGTGGACGACGACTGTCTGGGGCAGGTGGCCGTGGCCGCGGCGTCCCAGGTCACGATGGCGATCGCCTCCTTGAACTGCCGGCTCTGACGGGCGTCGACGGGGATGCCACGGGCCGCGAGCGCCGGGCCGGCCAGCGCCATCACCGAATCGCCGAGGGCCAAGACGGGGAGCGGGGTCACCTTGGGCGGACCGCAGGCGGCGACGATCGTGGCGGTGGCGAGGAGGACGGCGGCGGCGACGCAGGCGGCCCATGAGCACGCGACATGGCACGGAAACGCTGGCGCGGCCGGGCTTTCAGCGGCGGAGGCGCCCGCACGCAGCACGGCCCGCCGCCTCGCCGCTACGGTCCGTGAGCGTGCTCGAGAGGGAGTGGGTGGAGCCGAACCTCGTGGACCGGGCGCGAGGGGCGCTGAAGCGGGCGGCCGGCGAAGCGGTGCGGCGGGCCTGGGAGGGCGCCGTCGAGCTCGGGGCGCTCGGGACCGGACAGCAGGCGGGCCCGCCGCTTCGGTCCTTCGGCGAGGGAGCGTCATCTGCTTCCCCCCGACGGCGATCGTCAACGAGCGCTACATCCACCTCGGCGCCGGCACGATCATCGGCCCCAGCATCACGCTGTCGGCCGGTATGGCGCCGGGCCAGCGCTGTCTCTCGGACCGCGTCGTCGGCATCGGCGACCGCTGCCTGCTCGGGAAGGGGAGCAGCATCGTCGGTCACCTTTCGATCGAGATCGGCGACGACGTCTGGACCGGCCCCCACGTGTACGTCACCGACCAGAACCACGGCTACGAGGATGTCGAGCTCCCGATCTCCCACCAGACCATGCCGGAGCGCCCCGTGGTGATCGGCGACGGCTCGTGGCTCGGCTATGGCGCCGTCGTACTGCCGGGGGCCCGCATCGGGCGCCATGTCGTCGTCGGCGCCGGCTCCGTCGTGGTGGGCGACCTGCCCGACCGCTGCGTCGCCGTCGGGCGCATCGCCGGCCCTCGTCGTCCGCCATCTGCGATCGGCGAAGGCGTCGGTGGCCCGGCCGCGCCGGCGGCCGGCGCCCCGGTGACGCGATCTGACCCGATGGCCGGCGGCTCGCCTGGCTAGCCGAAGTCGCTCGGGACCACGCAGTCGTCCATCTGGTTCTCGTCGGCGAGGTCGTCCATGCGGTCGGAGACGGGTCCGCCCCCGGCCTCGACCTCCGCGAACTGCACGTCGTGGCCCTCCCGCCACTCTCGATGTGGTCCCGACGGTCCCGGCCAGGTACTGCTGTCCAGTCGTCGAACCAGGCTTTGATCCAGCAACTGGTCGTCGCCTTGCCCGTCGGTGGCGGGAGCGCCTGGAGCTCCGCGAGCTGGCGGCCGAGGAGGTCGTTGGCCTCGGCCCGACCTCGGCACGCTGGCGCAGCGCCTCCGCCTTGGGCTGGATGTGGGCGAAGTCTGGCGGGAGCCGGGAGCGCCGCGAGCTGACGCGGTCGCGGCGCAGACCGGCTCGGCGGCACGAGGCCGGCCACGTCGTTCTGATCTTGTTGGGGAATTGCTCCTTGCCGATGAACAGGACGTAGACCCACATGGCCAGCAGCGCGGCCAGACGACGAGCAGCACCGCACCGCCAGCCGAGCGCCCTCGGCGCGAGGTCGGGTCGGACCTCGGCCGCGGCGCGTGCGACGCCTGGGTCACGCCGCCGGCTCTCGGCCTTGGGCGCCGGCGCACGGTAGAAGAGCGCGAGCTGGCCGGCTGCGCCGAGCACGCCGACGACGCCCGCGATGCCGGCGCCCCAGTAGCCCTCGACGTCCCACCCGATGGCATGGTCGATCGACGCCCTTGCCGGCGCCGATGGTGGCGATCGAGAACGCAGCCACGGCGAGGAAGCCGCAGTACTCCCAGCCCTCGCCGGGCCGGAAGATGAAGAAGCCGTTCTTGCGGTGGGACACGGCGATCGCCACCAGGATCAGACCCGATGATCCCGGCCGCGGCCAGTGGGGTGAGCAGGCCGACCGCCATGAGGAGTGCCGGCGCCCACCTCGGTGCGGCCGCGAGGCGGGCGTTCAGCCGCCCGGGTCCACGCCCATGCTCTCGAACCAGCGCGCCGTCCCGGCGAGCTTGCCGCCGCCGAAGAACTTGTTGTAAGCCGTGGCAGGCGATCCACACGCCCGAGGACGACGTGCAGGACGAGCAGCCCGAAGGTCGACGTGGTTCACCTGATCAGGATGGCACGCGCGGCCCGGATTCAGGGCCAATCACGAAGGCGAAACAGCCGGCCGCTGGTAGAAACGTGCCAATGACCGCGCCCGCCGACTCCCTCGCCGCGCCCCGAGCGCGGGGAACGTCGACGACTGGCGAGGGTCTGCGGATGATCGCCGACGAAGTGCGGCTGCACCTGGCGCCGTTCGCCATCGCGGTCTCCGGTGCCACGGTGTTCGCGCTCGCGACCGTCGCGTCCTCCTGGGCGGTCCGCTGGATGACGGACGACGTGATCGTCCCCCGCTTCGAGGCGGCCACGTCGCCGCGGCCGACGGTCATCGCCGGGGCGGCCATGATCATCGCGATCGGCATCGTCCGCTCGGTCGGGCGTCGTCGTGCGGCGGGTGTGGGCGGGCCGCACCCAGTACCGCGTCCTCGACAGCGTGCGGGGTCAGGTGGTGGACCACTACCAGGCCCAGCCCTACCGGTGGTACCGGTCGCACCCCACCGGTGAGCTGATCGCCCACGCCGGTGTCGACGCCGAGGCCGCCACCGAGATGCTTGGCCCCGATCCCGTACTCCGACCGGCACCATCGTGCTGATCGTCACGGCCGCCATCTGGATGCTCAGCACCGATGTCGTGCTCGGGCTGCTGGCTCTGGCCCTCTTCCCGGTCCTCGTGATCCAGAACGTGCTGTTCCAGCGGCGCGGTGAGATCCCGGCCAACGAAGCCCAGGAGCGCCTGGGCGAGGTGTCCGCCCTCGTGCACGAGAGCCTCGAGGCGGTCACGGTCATCAAGTCGTTCGGCGCCGAGTCCCGCGAGGCCGAGCGGCTGCACGAGAGGGCCACGCAGCTGCGGGCGTCGAAGATCCGCCTGGCCCGGCTGCGAGCGACCTTCGACCTCTTCCTCGACGCCGTCCCGTCGTACGCCAACGTGCTGCTGATCGTGGTCGGGGCGGCCCGGGTTCGCAGCCGGTCACGCCACCCTCGGCGACATCACCAGCTTCGTCTACCTCTTCACCCTCCTCGTCTGGCCGCTGCGGATCATCGGCTTCGCCCTCGGCGACCTGCCGCACTCACTGGCCGGCTGGGATCGGGTGCAGGGCGTCTTGCGGGAGCCACCGCCAGAGGCCCGGTGGCCGACCTGCCGTCGGCCGCGCCGGCCGCGGTCGCGGCGCGGGAGGTGAGCTTCGCCTTCGAGCCGGGCCGGCCCGTGCTCCACGACGTCAGCCTCGAGATCGCCACCGGCCACACCGTGGCCGTCGTAGGGCCGACGGCGTCGGGCAAGTCGACCCTCCTCGCCGTGCTGGCCGGCCTCCTGCTGCCGGACCACGGCTCGGTGGCGGCGGCGTCACCCCGACCTGCGCTCGTGTTCCAGGAGCCGTTCCTGTTCGCCAGCATCGCTGCGCGAGAACATCGATGTCCGCGGCGATGCAGGCGAGGAGGACCTTCGACGGGCCCTCGAGCTGGCCCAGGTGACGCCGTTCATGTCCGAGCTGCCACGGGGGATCGAGACCGTGGTGGGAGAGCGAGGGGTGTCGCTCTCGGGCGGCCAGCGGCAGCGGGTGGCGCTGGCCCGGGCGCTCGTCGGCCGGCCCAAGGTGCTCCTGCTCGACGACGCCACCTCCAGCCTGGATCCGACCACCGAGGCTCGCATCCTGGTCGCCCTCGGCCGGGGCTTGGACGGCATCACCACCATCGCGGTCGCCAACCGGCCGGCCACCATCGCCATGTCCGACGAGGTCATCTACCTCGTCGCGGGCCGGATCGAGGCGCACGGCCCCCACGACGAGCTGTTCGCCTCCGTGCCGGGTTACCGGCGGCTGGTCGAGGCCTACGAGCGCGAGCGGGGGTCGGACGACGACCTGGCGCCCGTGGCGGAGCCGTCGTGAGCGCGGCGCCGGACCGGATCGAGGGCGCGGACGGGACGCCCATGTGGGGTGCGGCCGAGACCGTCAGGCGAGGCTGGCGGGCCAGCCCCGAGCTGCGCCGCGGCGCGCTCGGCACCGTCCTGCTCGCCTTCGTCGGTACCGGCGGGCGGCTGGCGGTGCCGATCCTCGTGCAGCAGGCGATCGACAAGGGCTTCGTGAACGGCCAGGTGGACATGGGGCGGATCGTCCGCCTGGCCCTCATCGCAGTCGCGTTCATCACCGTGGCCTCGATAGCCATGTGGGGCGCCATCGTGCGCCTCGCCGTCCGGGCCGAGGAGTCGCTGTACGGCCTGCGGATGCGGGTGTTCAACCACATCCTGGCCATGGATCTTGCCGATCATGCGGAGGAGCGGCGGGGTTCCCTCGTCGCCCGGGTGACGTCGGACATCGAGACGCTCAGCCAGTTCTTCTCCTGGGGCGGCATCGCCTGGCTGCTCGATGGCACGATGATCCTGGTCACTGGGGCGGTCATGCTGATCTACGACTGGCGGTTGGCCGTGATCGCCTTCATGGCCGCCGCCCCGCTGGTGCTCCTCCTGCGGGTGGTCCAGCGCCGATTGGTGCGCGCCTACAGCGATGCCCGGGAGCGCAATGCCGAGATGCTCACCGCGGTCTCCGAGCTGGTCACCGGGGCCGGCGTGATCCGCGCCTACCGGATGCGCACCCGCACGACGGCCGCCATGAAGGTCAGCGTGAGGCGGCATCGAGACGCCTCGATCCGGGCCGGCACCATCGCCGCCTTCCTGTTCCCGTCCGGGGAGCTGTTCTCCGTTCTCACCATCGCGGCCGTGCTCGTCGCCGGCACGGTGCTCGGTCCGGCGTCGGGCCTGACCACGGGCGCCATGGTCGGGTTCATCTTCCTCTGCTACCGCTTCCTGGAGCCGGTGGCCGAGTTCACCGAGATCCTGGACCAGACGCAGACCGCGGTCGCGGGCTGGCGCCGGGTGCTCGGGATCCTCGAACGGCCGATCACGATCACCGACCCCTCTCCCGGACTGGAGCTGCCCCGGGCCGCGCCGAGCATCGAGCTCGATCACGTCACGTTCAAGTACCGGTCTCGTCCCGGACAGGACGACGCCGACAACAAGCCGGCGCTGATCGACGTGTCCTTCACCATCGAGCCGGGCACGGCCGTCGCCGTGGTGGGCGCCACCGGCTCTGGGAAGACCACCCTGGCCAAGCTCCTCACCCGCCTGGCCGATCCCCACCAGGGCTCGGTGCGCATCGCCGGCCTCGATCTCCGGGACATCGGCCTGGCCTCGTTGCGGTCGTCGCTCGTGATGGTCCCGCAGGAGCCGTTCCTCTACGACACGTCCATCGCCGAGAACGTGCGCTTTGGCCGCCCGAGCGCCCACGACCACGAGGTCCGCTTGGCCTTCGTGGAGCTGGGGCTCGAGGACTGGATCGACAGCCTCGGCGACGGACTGGCGACCCGCGTCGGCGAGCGCGGCGACGCCCTGTCGGCCGGGGAGCGTCAGCTGGTCGCCCTGGCTCGGGCGTATGTCTCCAACCCACCGTGCCTGGTGCTCGACGAGGCGACCTCGTCGGTCGACGCCCTGACGGAGACCCGGCTGGCCAAGGCGGTCGACAGCCTGGCCCGGGGCCGGACCTCGGTGACGATCGCCCACCGGCTGTCTACGGCCGCTCGGGCCAACGTGATCCTGGTCTTCGAGCTGGGCCGGTTGGTCGAGCAAGGATCCCATGCCGAGCTGGTCCGCCAGGGCGGGGTGTACGCCGGGCTCTACGCCAGCTGGGTCGACGCGACGACAGCCGGGGAGGCGCTGGCCGCCGCGCCTCGAGGCTGAGCGGAGGCGTCAGCTGGCTCGCCAGCGTCGGGCCGCCAGGAGGGCCACCGGCACGACGGCCGCGCTCACGCCGATCACCAGCGCCGCTCGGCCGCGGGGGCCTTCGAGATGGGCCACGCCGAGCATCGCCGCGCTGACCAGCCCGCCCCCTGCCACCACCCCTCCGATCTCGCCCAGCCGGCGCCGGATCGAGCCGGCGTGCTCGGGGATCACGCTGCGCAGCTGGACCGACCAGGCCGCGAGCTCGATGGTGGCGAGGAACAGCACCGCCACCTCCACCGCGGAACCACGGCTGGAGGCGGGGAGCAGGACCATGGCGGCGAGCGTGCCAAGGAGGGCGCCGGACGCCACCGCGGCCCCGGGCCACCGGATGAGGGCGAGCGCCTGGAGGGCCAGCGCGGCGAGCCCGATCAGCCACGCGACCCGGGCCGCGTCCGCAGCCGCGTCCGCGACCAGGCCGACGAGGACGAGGCCGACGGTGATCGAGGCGACGGCACTCGTCCACCGAAGACCGGGCGCGCCCGTGAGCGGCGAGCCGAGAGGGGGTGAGCGATGCGGCGCGACACGGGGCTGGTTGCGCTCGCTCATCGGGTCGTCACCGTGGAGGTGCGCGCCATCTGGGCCAGGAGGGCCACGGCCTGGTCCAGCGCGCTGTCGGCGTGCCAGCGGGCCGTTATCACCCCCGCCGATCTGAGCAGGCCCATCCGCCGGTCGAGCTCCAAGGCCCAGAACCGGCGGGCGAGGGCGAGGTCCGGATCGACGGGGAGCAGGTCGGAGGTGTCGACCACCACCGCGGCCACCCGTCGTCCCCGGCGGCGCAGGTCGACGAGCACGTCGACGGAATGCAGAGCGTGGAGAGGTGTCACCGCGACGACCGCGGCGTCGGCAGGGAGCAAGCGCGGCGGGAGCCAAGCCAGGCTCCGGTTGGCTGCGCTCATCGTCGGTCGGACGCTGAGCAGCTTGTCGAGGAGTGCGTAGGCGGCGCGTTGGCCGCCGCCGATCGTCACCCACGACGTGTAGCCGCCGAAGCCCACCATCCCCACCCGGTCGTGGGTGCGCAGGTGGGCGGTCGCCAGGGCCCAGGCCGCTCGTCCGGCGCGAGGCAGCCACGGCGCCCGCTCGTCGCTGTCGTCGGCCGAGGTGTCGAGCAGCAACACGACGTCGCCCGCCCGATCCGGATGGCGGACGTTCACCAGCAGGTGGTCCCGGCCGACCTCGCCGCGACGGGCGCTGGCCCGCCAGTTCACATCGGCCAAGCGGTCGCCGGGCGAGAGTGGGCGCAGCTCGGCGAAGTCGAGGCCGCCGCCTCGAGCTCGGCTGGCATGCGTGCCGGCGGCCGCTCGCGGCGGTGGATCGAGGAGCGTGCGCAGCCGGTCCGGCGGGGGGAGCACCCGGGCCGCCACGAGCACGGGGAAGGTCCACGTCCAGTGCACGAGACCGAGGGGGCCGTAGCCCCGCGCCATTGTCGACTGCACGCGGACCCGCCCCCAGTCGTGGCTGCTGAGCCGAGCCCGGCACGTCACCGCGGCCGGCCGGATCAGGCACCAGGCGGCTCCGCCCTCGTCGGTCTGGCCTTCTACCGTGATCGGCCCCGCCAACGCGACGCGCAGGTCGAGGCGGCCGACGGGCGGCTCCGAGACCACGTCGAGCGTGAGGGTGAGCTCGTCGCCGGCGATGCAGCGGGCCGGATCGAGGCGGGCGCCGCGAATGGCGACCGCGGGTGGACGGGCCAGGCAGACGCCGGTGAGGGCGATCAACAGGAGGGGGGCGCCAAAGGCAGCCAGCGCCGGCCGCGCCACCACGAGCGACGCCACCACCGCGCCGGCGCCGACACCGGTGTAGATGGCGAGGCGGGGCGAGGACGCGACGAGCGGGTCGGGCGCGCTCACCGCCACGAGGGGACGGGCACCGACGCCAGCACCCGCTCGATCACCGCCTCGGCGGGGACGCCGCGGACCCAAACCTCGCTGCGGAGCACCAGCCGATGGGCGAGGGCCGGCCGCACGACCGCCTTGATGTCGTCGGGATCGACGAAGTCCCGGCCCTGGACCAGGGCGTGGGCCCGGGCCAGCTTGACGAGAGCAAGCGACCCGCGGGGGCTGGCGCCCACCTCGACCTCAGCGTCCTCGCGGGTGGCCCGGGCCAGCGCCACGACATAGCGCGTCAACGCCTCGTCCACGTGGACCTGCTCGACGGAGGCTTGCAGCGCCCGCACCTCGTCCGCGGTGCAGATCGGCTCGAGCGCGACGTCGTCGGTGCCCCGGGCGACCCGTCGACGGAGGAGCTCGACCTCGTCGTCGGCGGCGGGGTAGCCCATGCGGGTCCGCAGGAGGAAGCGGTCGAGCTGCGCCTCGGGCAGGGCGTAGGTGCCCTCGTGCTCGATGGGGTTCTGCGTGGCGACGACGAGGAACGGGCGGGGCAGGGGATGGGTGGTGCCGTCCACCGTCACCTGGCGCTCCTGCATCGCCTCGAGCAGCGCGGCCTGCGTCTTGGCCGGCGCCCGGTTGACCTCATCGCCGAGGACGAGGTGGCCGAACACCGGCCCGGGCCGGAAGGCGAACGTGCCGGACCGGGCGTCGAACACGGTGGCGCCCGTGATGTCGGCCGGCAGCAGGTCCGGCGTGAACTGGATGCGCGAGAACGACAGGCCCATCACCTGCGCCAGCGAGCGGGCGGTGAGCGTCTTGGCCACACCGGGGAGGTCGTCGAGCAGGACGTGGCCGTCGGCCACCAGTCCGAGGACCACCAACTCGAGCACGTCACGCTTGCCGACGACGGCCCGCTCCAGCTCGTCCAGCACATCGGTCACGAGGGCGCGACAACGAGCGGGTTCGAGGCGCGGTGGCCGGGGCGCGACGGCGATCCCCGGCGCTGGCAACCCGCCGCTCACGGCGCGTCCACCGCGGCGAGGAGGGCCGCGGCGTCGACGGTGGGCGCGTGGCCGGCGAGGTAGTCGTACACGTCGTCGCCGAGCAGCTGCCGGGCTGCGGCCTCGTGGTCGTCCGGCTCGCCCTCACCGGCGTCGGCTTCGCGCAGAGCGAGGCCGTGGCGTTGCAGCCGTTCCTGCGCCGCGCCTCGGGCGGTCGACCGCAGGCGAGTCGAGAGCGGCAACCGCCGGGCTCCGGCGTCGATCGTGAGCAGCTGGATGTCGCGCTGCAAGTCGACCAGCCCCTTCGGCAGGGATGGGGTCTGCGGTCGGGTTCGAACCGGCGCGAACGGGCTTAGCGATTCGGTCGGGAGGGCCTGCTGGAGCCCGGTCACCAGGTCGGCGACGAAGGCGGCCCCGAGAAGGACGAGCGCGCCTCGCACCACTCGCTCCGTACCCTCGGGCCAGGCCAAGGCGGCCACGAGCGCCGCGGGAAGCGCGACCGCGGCCGCCCGCTTCGTCAGCCGCACGAGACCACCATCTCGTTCAGGTCAGCCCGGGCCTCCTCCAACGCGGCCAGGGCGGCCTGGCGGTGGGACTCGGTGATCGGATGGGTCGAGAAGCGGGCTTCCGCGAACAAGGTCGTGAGGCTGCGAAGGGGTGCGTCGCGGACACCGAGGCTGTGCAGGACCCGGCTCAGGTGCTCGAACGGTGCCTCGGACGGCAGCCGTCCGGCCCCGACGTCGCGCAGGCCGTCGAGCAGCCGGGCGTACGCCGCGATCACGGCTTGGCGGGGGTCCTCGGTGGCGGTCAGGTCGGCCGCGGAGTCGGCCAGGGCCCGACGCGCGGTGTCGGCAGGCCCGTCGTCGACGGCGTCAGATGCGGGGCGCCGTCGGTGCGCCAGGCCGACCATCGCCAGGGCACCGCCCGTACCGATGATGAGCCAGACCGGCCACGGTGTCGATCGGTGGCCCGACGTGGCCGCCGGCGACCCCACTTGGGCGCCCTGGCGTCGGTCGACCTGCTTGGCGTGTCCGGGCTTGAGCAGGACGAGGAACAGGATGAGGGCGAGGAAGCCGAGGCTGACGAGCCAACGGGGGCGGCGAGCGCGGAGCTTGAGGCCGTCGGTCCGGCGCACGCTGGCCAAGGCGACGAAGCCGAGCAGGACGACAGCCGCCACCGGGACGGCGAGCACCCACGGCGCCGACCGCAGGTGGGAGGACCCGGTCGCGGCGCCGCGGAACGGCTCGCCGGCGGCGGCGATCGCAACCATGGCGCAGGCGACCGCGGCGCCGGCGAGCGCGAGGGGACCCGCCCATCGCTCGGTTCGCCCCGACGTACCGGCCGGTCCGCTCACCGCCTGGACCCTACTCAGGATGCTTTCGGTACGCTCCGCCGGTGTTCGACGCCCCCGACCCCGACCGGCTGAAGCAGTACTCGTTCGGGCTGTTCACCAAGCTCGAAGGGGCGGTCACGAGCGGCATGGTCCACCTCGGCGACCGGCTCGGCCTGTACCGGTGCCTCGCCGCCGCCGCTGCACCACTGACCAGTGACGAGCTGGCGGCGGTGAGCGGGCTCGACGAGCGGTGGGTGCGCGAGTGGGCCTACAACCAGGGGGCGGCGAAGCTGGTCGACGTCGAGATCGACGGCGAGGGAAGCGAGCGCTTCTCGCTGTCGCCCGAGGCCGTCGCCGTCCTCGTCGACGCGGAATCCCCGGCCTACGGCGTGGCCTGGTTCGGGCGCCTCCCGGGGCTCATCGCCATGCTGGACGAGTTGCCCGGGTCGTTCCGCTCCGGGCTCGGGTACGACTACGACCGTCAGGGATCCGCCGGCGCGGCGGGGGTCGAGCGCGCCTTCGAGCCGTGGTACCGCAACTTCCTGCTGTCGGTCGGGCTGCCGGCGCTCGAGGACGTCGTGTCCCGGTTGGAGGCCGGTGCCACCGTGGCCGACGTGGGCTGCGGGTCCGGGGTGGCGGTGTGCCTCATGGCCGGCGCCTTCCCGGCCACGCAGGTCCATGGCTACGACATCTCGCTCCTCGCGCTCGAGCGGGCCGAGCGGCGCAAGGCCGACCTCGGGCTGGCCAACGCCCACTTCCACGACGCCCGTGGCCAACCTCTGCCCACCGATCACCGCCTCGACCTGGTGACGACGTTCGACTGCATCCACGACATGACCCACCCGCAAGAGGTGATGGCGTCGATACGCGATGCGCTCGCCGACGATGGCACGTGGCTGCTGGTCGACATGAAGGCGCGCGACTCCTTCCACGAGAACCGGACGAAGAACCCGATGGCGGCGCTCATGTACGGCGTCTCGGTGCTGTCGTGCCTGTCATCGGCGCTGTCGGAGCCGGGCGGCGCCGGTCTCGGCACGCTCGGGCTGCCCGAGTCGAAGGCGCGCCAGATGACAGCCGCCGCCGGCTTCACCCGCTTCCGCCGCCTGGAGATCGACCATGCGATCAACGCCTTCTACGAGGTGAGACCCTGACCGAGCCGGACGTCAAGAGGCGGTCTACCTGCTCCGGAAGTGATCTAGCGGCTAGTACAGGGCTCCTACAACGCATCTGCAAATCTGCGGTTCACCATGACCGACGACGCGGCGACCTCGCTCGCATCGTCCCCTGGTCATCTACGCCATGCTCAGCCGCTGCGGCGCCTCAGCGGCCGCCGAGAGGGCCAGAGACGCCCACCAGCGGCTCCGGCTGGGAGAGGGGCTATGCGCCCCGACAAATGGTCATCGTGCACTGCGCACGGTGCACTGGTGCCCCACGCGATCGCGGGCAATCTGGCGCGGCGACCCGCCTTAGCCTCGTTCCACCGATTGGCGTCCGGTGGTGGCGGTCGTGTCGGTGTGTCGTTCGTGATCGGCGCGGCGGGTCGTGGTGGACAGGGCGTGGGCGCGTCGAAGGGGGGTGCTCGCGGTGGTGGGGTGTCAGCGCGTGGTGGTCGTGTGCGGCGGCGCCGGTCCGCGGCGGTTGGTCAGGTCAGGAGCGGTAGTGAGCGGATCCGGTCGAGCGCGATGTTAAAGCTGGTGGCCCATGGCCAACGGGCGGGGAGCCGCAGGACCCAGTGTCGGCTGCGGTTGACGAGTCGGCCGGGCAGTTCGAGGAGTCGGGTGCGGATGGTGCGAGCGACGGTGAGCTGCTCGGCTGGGTGCACGTCGCCGAGGCAGGCGGTCCAGCGGATGAGGTTGTGGGCGAGCACGGCGCAGCCCAGCCAGGCGGCGTTGGCGAAGAATCTGCCCGATGGGCAGTGCTCGAGCCCAGCGCCCTCTTTGAGGTCGCGGATGGCGAGCTCGACGGTGGCGTGGTCACGGTGGAACTGGTCGACGGCGACGGTGGGCAGCGCGACGTTGGTGATGAACGCGTGGTGGCGCCAGTCCGGCCACAGCTGACGTTGCGCGGTGTCGGTGAGGCGGGTGCGTCGCACCACCAGGCGCAGCTGGCGCCGGTTGCCTCGCGACCCTGTCACCAAGGTGGTCTCGGCGACTTGAGCCTCGCCGCCCGCGGGGTAGGTGATCGCCTGCCATGCGGCCTCGTCGATCGACTCGATCGCCGACCTGACCTGGGCATTGATGGCGATGGTGATCGACCAGTGGACTTTGAGCCGCTTGAGCGTGTCGATCAGCGCGTAGGACCAGAACCCCGAATCGGCTCGCACCGTGAGCGGGCCGGTGGCACCGGCGCGCCTCACCCGTGCGATGAGCTCTTCGACGAAGCGCTTGTGGCCGCGCTGGGAGGATCCCTTGCGCAGCCGGGCGTGCAGCACCTCACCGGTGTCAGCCCGGGTCGCCAACAGCGGGTGGTAGCCGAGCACTTTCGTGTAGCCGTAGGCAGCACCGTGCTTCTGCTTGCCATGGACCTCGCAGATCGTCGAGTCCACATCAATCGTCACCGCGTCGCTGCCCGGCCCGGCACCCAGCGACCAGGCCCGGCGGATGGTCTCGGCGATCACCGCGTCGAGCTGGCGGACATGCCCGAAGGTGAAGCTACGCAGGAACGTGCCCAGTGTTGAGGGCGCCATCACCCGGAACGGCAAGACCTCTTCGGTCGCGCCCGCCCGAAGCTTGTCGGCGTGATCGATGTGCTGAACTTCCCCCAGCCGAGCGGACACTCATGCTGCTCGTTGTAGGTGGTTGGTGAGGTGATGTTCGTACTCGACCGGCGGCCGGTACTCGAGGCTGCTGTGGAGCCGGTCGGTGTTGTACCAGATGAGCCATTCGAACACTGCGGCGCGGGCCTCGGTTCGGGTCGCGAAGTGCTCGTCGTCGACCAGCTCGCGTTTGAGCGAGGCGAAGAACGACTCGGCCATGGCGTTGTCGAAGCTGTCACCGACGGTGCCCATCGACTGCGTGACGCCGAACTCGGCGCAGGCGTCGCGGAACGCGTCGGCGGTGTATTGACAGCCGTGGTCGCTATGGAAGATCACTCCGTCGGCCGGGGCCTTGCCACCGCGGGTGCCGACCGCGGCGACGAGCGCGTCGAGGCACAGCTCGGTGCGGAGATGATCGGTCATCGACCAGCCCAACAACCGCCGGCTGCACGCGTCGATCACCGTGGCCAGGTAGAGCCAGCCTTCGTCGGTGGGGATGTAGGTCGCGTCACCCACCCAGAGCGTGTCCAGCACGGCCTGGTCGAACCGGCGGTTGACCAGATCAGCGGCCAGCGGCGCAGCCGGGTCCCGCACGGTGGTGCGGATCTTCTTGCGGCCACAACGACCGGCTAGCCCGTGACGAGCCATCAGACGCTCGACCCGCTTGTGGTTCACCGGCTCCCCGTCGCGGGCCAGCTGGGCCGTGATCCGCGGTTCGCCGTAACGGCCCCGCGACGCCTCGTGCGCGTGGCGGATCCGCTCCAGCACCTCGGCCTCGTCGCGCTCGGCGGGACTTGGACCGGCCGCGACCCGTGCGATCCAGCCGTAGTAGCCCGACGTGGACACCCGACACACTCGGCACAGCGTCGTGATCTTGAAGTCGGTCTTCTGGGCATCGACGAACGCGTAGAGCTTCACCCGTTCGACTCCTTCACCCAGAAGACCATGGATCGTTTCAGGATCTCGCGCTCCACCTCCAGCTCGCCGACCCGGCGACGAAGACGCTTCACTTCTTCAGACTCGGCGACCTCGGCCGCGTACCCGGCCGGGTCGACGATGGCTCGCTGCTCACGGTCCTTGGCCAGCCAGCCACCCAGGTTGGACTCGCCGATCCCGAGCTCCTTCGCCACCGCGGCAATCGAGCGACCCGACGACCTGTGCAACGCGACCGCGTCACGCTTGAACTCCGGCGAGAACCGCCGGCGCTGCTGCCCCATGATGGACTCCCTTCCAGGCCGCAGCCTGGGTCAGGTGTCCGCTCGACGGGGGGATGCCCAGTGCGAACCGCCCGCCAGGATCGCGGCCACCAGCGTAAGGATCTTGCGGCCCGGCAGCGCGCCACCGACCCGGCCCACAAGCCGCACCGTCTGGTTCACGAGCGTCTCGACCCCGAGGCGGACCATCAGCGTCGCGGGCACGATCAGCCCGGCGTCCGCGACCAAGGTCTCGTCGTCGAAGGTCACCTGGATGCGGTCGATGACGCGCGATACTCGACTCACTGGAAGTGCCTCCCGGGTTGGCGACAACGGCGACTTCGAACACCGTCATCGTCCCAGCCCAGGGAGGCTTTTCCGCGGAGTGCGCCCAGCAGTGCGGGCGCCACGATGACGAGGAGGTTGTCGTGACGTAACCGAGCGACAAGCTCAGGGGAGCCTGCCGGTGGAAGTCCGGTCCAAGGAGACGCCCGAGTCCTTGGTAGTGAAGCCCTCGTGCGTGGCTGAGATGCCGGGTGCGGAGCAGGGCGGAGCAACTGGTCGGTCCGCAGCATGTGCGAAGCCTGCGTAAGCGTCGTCAAATGCCGCCACCTTCGGGTGGTCAAGAGGGAGCCGAGCCGATTCCGCGACGGTGAAGGCCATGGAAGACACTTGGGGTTCGGGAGCGGGTGTCGAAGGACCCTCCGGCGTAAGGGGCGTGGAACGTCCAGATGGTTGTCCTGGGAACTGGGGAGGCCCTCCTCGGCCCCGTCGCTGCGGGCGACGGGAAGCGTGTCGTCCTATAACCGGTGACCCCGGGAAGTGGCCGGCAGCCGAGAGGGAGTCGGAGGGGGTCGTAGTAGTGATGATCGACGAGACAACACAACTCGTCGGGAGCGAAGGACCCCTGCTTCATCGATGCATCGACGACGAAGAGAGGGACCCTGGTGAGTGCCGACCTGTCGGCTAGGTCCATCAGCCACACCGAGGGTGTGGACCCGGTTCGGGCTCTTCAACGCGTGCTGTATCGCAGCGCCAAGTCTGACCGGAGCCGACGGTTCCACGCCCTGTTCGACAAGGTCGCCCGCAGCGACGTGATGCGAGCGGCGTGGGCTGTTGTTGCTGCCAACCGGGGCGCTCCCGGTGTCGATGGTCGAACGATCGCCGACATCGAAGCGTCCGGGGTGGGCGAGTTCCTCGACACGCTCGCCGCCGAGGTGCGGACCGGTTCATATCGGCCCGCTCCGCTGCGGCGGGTGCACATCCCCAAGCCGGGCAAGCCGGGGCAGACCCGGCCGCTGGGCATTCCCACGGTGCGGGACCGGGTGGTGATGGCCGCCGCCAAGATCGTGCTCGAGCCGATCTTCGAAGCGGACTTCTCGCCCGTCAGTTTCGGGTTTCGCCCGAAGCGTTCCGCGCATGACGCGCTTGGCGCGATCCGCGAGGCGGTCAGCCAGGGGCGGTTGTGGGTGCTCGACGCCGACATCAAGGCATGCTTCGACGAGATCGATCACCAGACGCTGATGTCGCTCATCGAGCGGCGGGTGTCGGACCGGTCGATGCTGAAGCTGCTGCGAGGCTGGTTGCGAGCAGGGGTGTTCGAGGGCGGCGTGGTGACCGACACTGAGTCGGGCACCCCGCAAGGCTCACCGATCTCCCCGCTGCTGGCCAACATCGCCCTCCACGTCCTCGACGAGGCATGGGCGAAGGGTCGCCGGCTCGGGGTGCTGGTTCGTTACGCCGACGATCTTGTCGTCTTGTGCCCCACTCGGGAGCGGGCCGAAGAAGCCCAACGACGAGTAGCAGCGGCTCTCGGGCCGCTCGGGCTGCGGTTGCATCCCGACAAGACCAAGATCGCACACCTCGCCCGAGGGGGCGACGGGTTCGACTTCCTGGGCTTCCATCACCGGATGCGCGAGTCCACGAAGTGGAGGGGCCGCTGGTATCTGCACCAGTGGCCCTCGACACGGGCCATGAAATCGATACGGGCCCGGATCCGTGACCGCACCGACCGGCGCTTCGCCGGGATGGACCTGCGGGTCCTCGTGGAGATGAACCTCAACCCCGTGTTGCGAGGCTGGGGCGCCTACTTCCGAGTTGGGAACTCGACCAGGAAGTTCGACCACATCGACAACTACGTGCGATTGCGGCTCGCCCGGCTGGCCAGCGTCAAATTCGGCTTGTCCGGGATCAACTGGGGCAACCGGTTCGACTACGCCTGGCTCCGAACCCTCGGCATCCACGAACTAGTGGGCAGCGTCCGTTACCGACCGACGCATGCGCTGCGATGAACGATGTCGGAGAGCCGTGTGCGGGAGAACCGCACGCACGGTTCGATAGGGGGCCGCTGGCCCACCCGGCGAGCACGGACCAGAGGGAAGGACGAGAAAGCCGAGGCCCAGCGTCTCCTCCCCGGCCCGCCAATCAAGCCAGCGGCCTACCTCACTACGCGACCCGGCCGCCAGCTACCTCAACGGTGGATCGAGGCTTAGTCAGCCATCGCCATTTCTGGTCTGGCGATCGGGCTCTCCGGCCTGAACCCCTTCCACGCGCAGTAGATGCCGAGCGACAGCTCCCACGCGGCCTCCGGCAGTGTCAGCAGGCCAGACGCTGTCGAACCGTTCTTGTACACACCGCACAGGATCAGCACGAAGTTCAGGATCAGCAAGGAGCCACCGATGAGACCCAGCATCGCCATGCGAGGCGGCACGAGTGCCGATCGGTACATCAGGTAGCCCAGCAACAAGCCGTTCCCGATTCCCGCAACGAGTCCGGGTCCCCATTGGAACGCCCAGTCGTAGGTATGCACCAGCGAGTTGCCTGAAGCACCTAGTGCCGTGGCCTGGACGCCAGTCGCTGACGCCAACGAGTCGGCCACATTCACAACTGAAATGATGCTGATGAGCCCGATCGCGGCGAAGACCGACTCCATGATCCGAGCGGTGACGTATCCGAGCGAGACGGTTTCGCTCTGCCGTCTGACCAGCGGGTAGATCACGACTGCGGTTCCGATTTGGGTGACGATCAGTCCGAACTCCAGGACCGCGCCCAGCTTGAGGCTTGCTGTGGAAGTGGCCCCAGGGATGAAGCGCATGTCGGACCAGCTCGCGCCGACTCCGTGAACGAAGAGCAGCCGCGCCGGGATGCTCGTCACGAATGTGCCGATGAACAACCAGCCGAAGATCCGACCAGTTCGCTGAACATCCACGAGAAATTCCTTCCCTGCTCTCTTGGCTCAATCCTCTTCGGTCCTCACCGTGGAGGTTAACGTCGCAGTCCCGGTCCGCCCAGAACCGTCGATCGGATCCCCGGCAGCCTCCTGCATCACTCAGTTGCCGCTCGTCCTCTACCGTCGGATTCGACCGCGTCGCCTCCGCGGCGCGGAAGCCCACACGGGGACGACCCGAGGATCAGGACCGAGGCCATGACGAGCAAGCAAAGGCGTTTCCTTGCGGCGATCATCGTGCCGGTCCAGGTCATCGGCGCCGTGCTCGCCTGGCGGGACCTGGCCCGGCGGACCGACAACCAGGTGCGAGGCAACAAGCGTGCGTGGCGGGTGTTCGTCTCGATCAACCCCGGCAACTCGTTGATCTACTGGCTATTCGGTCGGCGCTGACCGTCTCGCGCACCCGCGTCCACGCCGGAGCGGAGCATCAGCATCTGCTTCGCTCGCACTCGTCCCCAGGCGCCGCCCGCACCAGGACGGCCGACCCCAGGCGAAGCGGCGCAGATGCGCGTCTGACGGACTCGGGTGATTGGGCGCGCTCCGAACTGCCGAGCGTGCCGGCTTGGATCAGCCCTCGCCCCTGGTCGGAGGCCCGGCTTACCTCACGATGACACTCGGATAGCTTGTGTAACCAACCGTCTGGACGGGCGGGGCGTCAGGGAAGCGTGAGCGGTCCGGTGGCTCGAACCTCGAGCAAGAACTGCTTGGGCGGCTTGTTCTGGTTGCAGCCCTGGATCAACACCCTCGTGACATAGGTCCCGTGCCCGGATGCCCCACGGTAGGCGTCCGTCCCCTTGACGATGTGGTAGTTGCCTGACTCGGTGATCTTGGCCAGACAGGTCTTCGGATCGAAGCTCTCGTGGCTCGACACGGCGTGATGCTCCACGATGAGGTTTCCCTTGGGGAACACGAATCGGTCCCTGGTGTCGCTCAGCACGACATCCCTGCCGGCGGCGTGGATGGGGCCGGTTCCCGTAACGGTGATGGGGCTGTTCACCCCGGTCTGCAGCAGCAAGACGTGTTCGGTTCCGGTCGTGGCCGCAGAGGCGGGTGCTGCGAACCCGACAACCGCGGCTCCTGTCATGGCCAACGCGGCGACTGCGAGACGTGATCTCATGCGTACCCCCTGAATCCGGCCCCTGTTGCATTGACGCGCCGACGGCGGACGGTTGGCAACCCTCGTCGAGGCTGCCATCACCCGTTTCCCCACATAGGGTGACAATCCAACGCTCTACGCTCGTCGGCGCCACAGGCGCGCTTGGCGGAGCGAGCCTGGGACCCGAGGGGCGCCACCTCGCGCCAGCCCCCGACTGAAGGTGGGCGCTGGGGGATTGCCACTGGTCGGCGACGCTGGTGACCCGAGGCTCTTGCGCGCCCTGGGCCGTCCGGCGCGTCATTGGGTGCCAGACCGCCGGCACCACGGCTCGCTACTCCTATCGACGAATGCCGGAGTCACCTCATCAAAGGAAGGCCCGGGAGGGTCGTGGACAAGCGGGGTTGGTTCCCGTAGACTGACTGATCAGTCAGCAGGATTCGAGTGGGGGCTCCTCCGAGCGCTGCAGTGAGGCAGGGATCGGACGGGGGGCCCGTCTCTCGGTCCGGCCACCAGCGGGCCCCTGCGGGGGCGAACGCCGAGGTTGGGCGCGTGGCTACGCCCACCCCGGCACCGAAGGGGTTGACAACCTATGGCACTGCTCGCTGATGCCGCGAGTGCCCGGACCACGATCACGGATCTGATCGCCCGGGAGGAGGACCGCTTCCTCCGCCGCCAGCCGAACTCGGCGGCGTGGACGAAGCGGGCCCGAGGTTCGCTCGCGGGCGGAGCGACCTCGAGCTGGATGATCGCCCGGCCGGGCACCGTGTGGCTCAGCCATGGCCACGGCTCGAAGGTGTACGACGTCGATGGCATGGAGTATGTGGATCTGCATGCCGGCTATGGCGTGATGATCGTCGGCCATGCCCATCCGGCCGTCGTCGATGCGGTCGAGCGTCGAGTGCGGCTCGGCACGCACTTCGCGCAGCCCACCGAGGATGCCGTCGTGGTCGCCGAGGAGCTCGCCCGCCGCTTCGGTTTGCCGCTGTGGCGGTTCTGCAACTCCGGCACCGAAGCCACGATGGACGCGGTGCACCTGATGCGGGCGATCACCGCTAAAGACCTGATCATCAAGATCGAGGGCAGCTACCACGGCCACCACGACGCGGTCATGGTCTCCATGTACAGCGACGTCGACGAGCTCGGTCCGCGCGACCGGCCTCGATCGGTCGCGGCCGGACAGCGGCATCCCGCAGGCCATGGTCGACCTCGCGGTCGTGGTGCCCTTCAACGACCTGGCCATCCTCGAGCGGGCGCTCGTGGAGCACGAGGGCCGGGTGGCGGGCATGATCATGGAACCCCTGATGATGAACGCCGGCATCGTGCCGCCTAATCCCGGCTACCTGGAGGGGGTGCGGGCGCTGACCCGCAAGCACGGTGTGCTGTTGGCCTTCGACGAGGTCAAGACTGGCCTGAGCACCGGCCCTGGAGGGGCCACGCGCCTACTCGGTGTGCAGCCGGACATCGTCTGCCTGGCCAAGGCCATGGGTGGCGGCTTGCCGTGTGGCGCCATCGGCGGTACGGCCGAGGTCATGGAGGCCATCTCGAACGGGACCTACGACCAGGTCGGGACGTTCAACGGCAACCCGCTGACCATGGCTGCCGCCCGGGCCACGCTCACCGAGGTCCTGGTCCCGTCCGCCTACAGCCGCTTCGAGGTCCTCGGCCGGCGCATGCTCGAGGGCGCCCTGACGCGCGCTGCGCGGCGCCGGGGTTCCGGTGTACGGCCACCGCTTCGGCGCCAAGGGCTGTGTCGTCTTCCATCCCCGACCGGTGCAGGACTACCGCGACTTCCTGCTCGTCGACGGCACGTTTGGCCACGCCCACTGGCTCATCCAGCACAATGGCGGCGTGTTCTTGCCCCCGTGGGGCAAGAGCGAGCAGTGGACGCTGTCGGTGCAGCACGGCCTTGACGACGCCGATCGCTTCGTCGCCAACGTCGAGCAGCTCGCGGTCGAGCTGTCGCGCCTGGACAGCTGGACCGCCCACGGCGCGAAGACCGGGTTCTGCCTGGAGTGACGGCCGTACGGGGGCGGGCCGTCAGACCCGAGCCCGCCTCGGCCGCCTGAACGCGCTGGCCGAGATCCCGAGCTCGAGCGCGGCGCCGGCGCGCACGTAGGCCAGCAGCTGGCTGCGGGTGAGGACCCCCTCGTGCACGGTGAACTGCACGCCCAGGCCGTCGAGCAGCCCGGCCAGCCGCCAGGCGGCGGCCTGGGGATCCTCACACGAGAACTCACCCGACTCGACTCCGGCCCCGATGATCTGAGCGAGCCGGTCCTTCCACGCGATATCGAGGTCCTGGCTGATCCGCCGCATGGTGGGGTTGCGCAGCGCCTCGCCCCAGCCGTCGATCCAGAGCACCCACGACGGCTCGCCCGCCTCCGGGACATCGAAGGTGAACATGGTGTCGAGCTTGGCCAGGGCGGTGGGCGCCCGCTCGAGCCTCCGCTCGAGGCGGGCGATGTCCTCCTGGGCCGCGTAGCGCAGGGCCTCGGCCAGGAGCAGCTCCTTGGACTCGAAGTGGTAGTGGATGAGCCCGGTCGAGACGCCGAGCCGGTTGGCCACGTCCGAGACCCGGGTGGCGGCGAAGCCCCGTTCGATGACGACCTGACAGGTGGTCTCGAGGATCTCCGTTCGCCGTCGTTCGACTGCTGCCCTCTTCACCGTCGGCGCACGCTACACACGCGTTCCGGACGCGTCGGTGCACGAGCCGCGGTCAACGCGTACCCGGGGCGTGGTGCTCGCGCTGCTCGTCGACCTTGGCTCGACCATGGCGCCCACGGTACGGGAGCGATCCATAATCGTGACGGGTCGGTCCGGCTGCCGACGCGTCGGGGCCGCGACCTGGTGGCCGCGGCCCATCGACGCCCCCGCCTGGCCGTAGGCCAACCTCGAGCTTCAGCGTCCTGCCGAGGTCCGCGGTCGCCGGAGCGACGGGAGCGGACCTCGGTCCTGCTGTCGTACCTCGACCGCCACCCACCTGGGAAGGGGTGCGTGGGCTCGGCGAGCGTGGCACCACGGATTCCCCCGCCCCTGAGCTCGGTTCGTGGTGCGCCCACCACGGCCGGTGCCAGCGCCCCTCGCCTGGTGCCGGCGAGATCAGCGCCGGCACCAGGCCGATCCGCTCAGCTCAGCGTGAGCCTGGCGTCCATCCCCAGGTCGCCCAGCGTGTTGCCGATCTGATGGACCTCGATGGCGATGGAGTTGCTGCCAGTGTGGAAGGCGCTCGCCGGCACCGTGAGGGTGACGGGAGCGTTCTCGGCCGCGCCAGTCACCTCGGTCGAGGCCTTGGTGGCGAAGGCGATGACGCCGGCAGGCATGTTCGAGCGGGCCACCTCGTTGCCGTTCACGTAGACCACGGCGCCGTCGTCTCGCACCAGGCTCAACGTGGCGCCGCTCACGGTGCCGACGTTGAAGGTGGTGCGGAAGTAGTAGGTGGTGCGCTTCTGGGCTCGGCTCAGCGTGGTGACGATCCCCTTGTTCCGGAACCCGAGCGGGCCGGGGCCGCTGGCCCAGGTCGAGTCGTTGAAGGTCGGGGCACGCCAAGCCGTCCCCTGGTCGACCCCGGTGTCCAGGTACCTCCAGGTGGCCCCGAAGTCGAGCACGACGCCCCCGCCCCCGCCGCCCCCGCCGCCGAAGGCGGTGTTCTGGGCGTTCGGCGTGCCGGCGTTGGTGCTGGCGGCCCAGCTCGTCGCCAGCGAGTTGTCGAGCGTGGGGTTCTTCAGCTCGAGCGACGGTCCGGTCCCGTCAGGCGCGGTCGGCCACGGGTCGGCGTCGTCATAGTTGACCTCGTCCACCAGCCGGGCACCGTCAAAGAGCTGGATCAGCTCGCCGCTCCCGCTCAGGCCACCGGGGAACTGCCCGCCGACGAAGTGGTTTCCCGGGTAGGCAGCCCGGAACGCGGCGTCGTGGCTCACGAACACCACGTAGCCACCCTTGGGGATCACCGTGCCGTTGGGAACGGGCCAGAGGCCGTCGCTGGAGCCGACTCCCTTGATCTGCCATCCCGACACGTCGACCGCCACGGTGGTGGACGGGTTGTACAGCTCGAGGTACTCCTCGTCGCCGGAGGTCGAGGCCGGGTTGTACTGGATCTCGTTGATGACGATGTTGGGGTTGGGGCTCTGCGAGGTCGGGATCTCGTTGGGCTTGGTGTGGGCGGCGATCTGCGTGCGCCGCTCCTGCACGCCCGTGACCACCTTGTTGCGCCGGCTGGCGAGCGTGACCCCGCCCCACTTGTTGCGGTCGAGGACTCGGTCGGCGTCCTTGCCCACGGTGAGGGCGTCGAAGGCGTTCACGAAGCCGTTCCCGACGAGGAACCGGTCGTGCAGGGCGCGCAGCCGCCGGTAGTACATCGTCGCGATGTCGGGCACCTCGAACATGGACTTGTACAGCTTGTTGAACGACGTGTCCGGGATGACGAAGTCGCCCTTCGTGTCGCTGCCACCTGAGAAGATGCCGTCGAGGTCCCAGTGGAAGATGCGCCACCGACCGGTGCCGTTGGTGTCGCGAGCCACGTAGAAGTTCTTGCCGCCGGAGTCCCAATGGCGGAGCTCCACCGTCACCGCCATGTACTCGACGATCTCGGGCACATCGAGGTTGGCCCAGATCCAGGCCGTCTTGGTGGCCGACGCCGGCTGGTTGAGCGCCTGGGTCAGCTGCCACGCGTCGGTGTAGTTGCCGTCGTCGGGGTTCTTCTTCGTGAAGTCACCCGAGGCGGCCAGCTGGGCGGCGGTCGAGTAGGTCCGGAAGCCGCCGGCCTCGACCTTGTAGAAGCCCCAGCTGTCGTAGCCGTTGCGCTGGCGCCAGGAGCCGTCGTACTCCTCGAGGATGGCGCCGGTGCCGAAGAACGTGGCGTTGTGCTGGCTGCGCACGGGCAGGTAGCCGACGACCGGGTCACCGAGGGCGGCGATGTTCTGCCAACCCAGGCCCGGCACCGGATAGCTCTCGTTCTGAAGCGCCCACTCGTCGAGCGGCCCGCTGAACGGAACCGCGTTCGAGCTGGCGAAGGCGCTGAAGTCGATGGCGTAGCCCGCGGGCAGCTGCATCTCGATCTTCGGCTTGGGGTCGCTGCACGAGCCGTGGCCGCGACGCCGGAAGGTGGAGTTGTCGTAGACCTTGCCCTGCCAGGTGATGACACCGGTGTAGACGACGTCATCGCACACCGGCCGCAGGAGCCGGTTGTAGCTGGTGTCGTCGAGGAACCACTCGAGGGCGGGAAGAGAGGCCGACTGCACGGACGGGTCGGTCACCACGACGCCGTCGTAGTGGCGGCTGTCGCCTGCGGGCGGGTAGCTGAGGGCGGTACCGCCGACGTTGGCGTCGATCCGATAGCGGATCAGCTGCCCGGCGCCCGCCGCTGGGATGACTCCGCTGTAGGTGCCGTCGTTGGCGCTGCCCACGCTCGCCCCGTCGTCTTTGAACGGGACGGCGACGTTGGCGCCGAACATCACCTTGTAGGTGAGGGTCGCAGACGACCCGGGCGGGATCGTCGCCTGCACGGTCACGCTCTGGCCGGGGCTGGGACGGCTCGGGCTGGCGCTCACGTTCTGGAGCGACGGTGGCGGGGCCAGGAACACCGAGTTCTGAGCCTTCGGGGTGCCCTGGTTGACGGTGCTGGCCGCCCAGCTCGTCCCGAGGGAGTTGTCCGAGAAGGGGTCAACGAGCTCGAGGGAGGGGCCACCGCCGTCGGGGGTGAGCGGCCACGGGACGGCGTCGTCGTAGGGGACGGTGTCGATGACGGCATTGGTGGCGTTGACCAGGGTGATCGTCTCCCCGCCGTTGGAGAGGTTGCTGCCGGGCACGAAGAAGAGATCCGGCGTCACGCTCGGGAAGCGGGCGGCGAACGCCGGCGCGTCGCCGGCGATCAGGAAGAAGCCGTGGGGGGCGATCGTCGTGCCGGCCGGGATGCGGTTGTCCGGGGTGTTGATGAGGGCCGCATCGCTGATGGTCCAGCCGCTCACGTCCACCGGGTCGGCCCCCCGGTTGTACAGCTCCAGGAACTCGAGCGCGCCAGGATCGACGTCGTGGTACATGATCTCGTTGATCACGACGTCCGAGGCGTCGGCGTGGGCAGCAGGCGCGGCGATGATCGCCAGGCCGGCAAAGGTTGATGCTGCCGCGGTGACGGCGGCCGCCCACCGCCCGAATCTGCGCGCCATGTCTTTCTCCCGCTCCCGGCGCCGCGTTCGGCGCCGTGCCACCGTCGTAGCCCTTCAGCGGAGGCTGAGGGTGGCCGTCAACGGGTGATCCCGGCGTTCGGGGCACCGACCGGCCCCCGTCATCCCCCTTCGCGGTGGGCGTGTCACGTGCCGTGCCGGAAGTCTGACCGGTGCCGGTTCAGGCCAGGGCGGCCCGGACCAGCTGGTGCACGTGGTGCACACCGGCCTCGTGGAGCACGGAGAGCCGGCCGTTGGTGTCGATGCCGGCGGAGTAGCCGCGCTGCAGCGCCTCGCAGATGTCGAGATCCTGGCGCGCCACCTCCCGGCTGGCCGCCAGGTCGGCGGCCCGCCGATCGGCGGCGACGTCGTCGGTCCAGAAGCGGTAGGCCTGGACGCGGGTGCGGGTGGGGGAGAGCGGGGTCAGGTGCAAGGCCGACAGGTAGCGCGGGAACGTGCTCACGAGCAGGTTCGGGAAGACCGTCAGGTACACGCCGGCGATGAACACATCGTCGATCTGGTTGGCGGCGACCGCGGCCCAGCCCGGCTCGCCGGGCGTCGAGGCCGCGAGGGCCCGCTCGGCGGTGCTGCGGGGTGCCAGGGGGCGATCCCAGGCCAGGGAGATGGGCCCATCGGTGATGATCGGGTAGTCCCAACCGCTGACGATCAGCTCCGGGTGGACGAACGGGGTGTGGAAGTTCTCGGAGTAGTTCTCGACCAGCACCTTCCAGTTGAACTCTCGCTCGTGCTCCTCGCGCACGGCGAGCTCGAAACGATCGAGAGGGTAGGGGTCCAGGGCATGCCCGAGGGGGCCGAGGTCGAGAGGCGGAGCGGCGGCGTCGGGGTGCACGAAGACGAAGCGGGCCCAGTTGGCCACGGCCACCGGGTACAGGCTGTGGTTGGCCGGATCGAAGCCGTTGACGCCCTGCATGCCGGAGGCTCGGGCCAGCGAGCCGTCGAGCCGGTAGATCCAGGCGTGGTACGCGCACGAGAGGGCGCGGGCCGCGCCACAACCGTCGGCCACCGGACCGCCGCGGTGGCGGCAGACGTTGACGAAGCCCTTGAGCGTGCCCGCGGCGTCACGGGTGAGGACCACGGGCAGGCCGCCCGCCGTCACTGCGGCCGCGAACCGGTTCGGACCGACAAGATCGTCCGTGACGCCGACGCAGCTCCAGCCGTGCCCGAAGATGGCTCGTCGCTCGCGCTCGTGGTGCTGCTGGTCGTGGTACCAGGAGGCCGGGAGGGTCCGGGCGTCGGCCAGGCTTTCGGGCGTGGGCGGTGTCGGGGCGGCGGCCTTCGTCAACCGCGGCGGCCTCTCCGTCGGCGACGCGCCTGCTGGCACCGGCCGGGCGTCCAATGGGGCCTCCATGGGTGCCTCCTCGCGACTGAAACTGACGGACGAGTCAGTCTAGATCCTCGCCCGTCTGCCGTCTGCTAGGAAGGAGAGCGGTGCAGGAGCGACCAGACGGTGGCGGAGCGGTCACGCTCGAGCACCTCGAGAAGCGCTTCGACGATCAGGTGGCGGTCGACGGCGTGGATCTGCACATCGAGGCGGGCGAGTTCTTCGCGCTGCTCGGACCGTCCGGGTGCGGCAAGACCACGACCTTGCGGATGATCGGGGGCTTCGAGCGCCCGACCCAGGGCCGGATCTTGATCGACGGTCTGGACGTGTCCGACATCCCGCCCGAGAAGCGGCCGGTGAACACCGTCTTCCAGAGCTATGCCCTGTTCCCGCACCTCTCGGTGGCCGACAACGTCGGCTTCGGGTTGCGCTTCAGCGGGATCAAGGGCGACCAGGCGAAGAAGCACGTCGAACAGGCGCTGGAGCTCGTGCGGCTGACCCGGCTGGCTGGACGGCGCCCGAACCAGCTCTCCGGTGGTCAGCAGCAGCGGGTGGCGCTCGCCCGGGCCCTCGTGCTCCAGCCCCGAGTCCTGCTGCTCGACGAGCCGCTCGGCGCCCTCGATGCCAAGCTGCGCAAGGAGCTGCGGGTCGAGCTGACCGATCTGCAGCGTCGCGTCGGGATCACCTTCATCTTCGTCACCCACGATCAGGAAGAGGCGTTGTCGATGAGCCACCGCCTGGCCGTGATGCACGACGGGCAGATGATCCAGGCTGGCCGCCCGCAAGAGGTGTACGAGTCGCCGGCAACCGCGTTCGTGGCCGAGTTCCTCGGCGTCGCCAACCTGTTCGACGTCGACTTCGATGGCTCCGGAGCGTGCTCCGTCGCCGGGCGACCGCTCGTGATCGACGGCAGCGATCGGCGGGCCGAGCGGGGGCCGGGCCGGATCGTCGTGCGGCCGGAGCGGGTGCGGGTGGTCGATGACCGGATCGACACGGCCGCGGCCAATACGGTGCCCGGGATCGTGCGGGACCGGGTCTACGTCGGCGCGCTGAGCCAGCTCGAGGTGACCCTGGCCGACGCGAGCGTGCTCCACGTGGTCCTCGCCAACGACGGCCGCCCCGTCCCTGGCCCGGGCGAACCCGTCACCCTCAGCCTCCCCCCAGACGCCATCCGCGTCCTCATCGGCTAGTCCTCCGCCCTCGTAGTCGGCGCCGCTGCGAGGAAGTCGGCGCCGCGACGAGGTAGTCGGCGCCGCTGCGAGCTAGTCGGCGCAGGTTCTCGGATCCGAAACGTGAACCGCCTGCCTTGGAGCTGGTCGGCTCACCTTTCGTTCGGTGCTCGAGGCGGTCGGCGCAGCTATCAGTGCCACACCCCCTTGGCACGATCGGCGCCCATGAACGACGCCGACCGGAGGATCGCGGCTCTCGCCGCCCGCCAGCGCCAGGTGTTCACCCGAGACCAGGCGGTGCGAGCCGGCCTGACCCGCCCGGCGATCCACCGTCGAGTCGCCAGTGGACTGTTCGTGGTCCATGGCCCTCACACGCTGTGCTTCGCGGGGACACAGCTCGACTGGCGAGGTCGTCTCGCGGCCGGCTTGCTCGATCTCGGTGCGTCAGCTGCGGTCTCAGGCCGCTCGGCCGCGGCCCTGCACGGACTGGACGGCTACTCGGAGGGTCCGATCGAGCTGCTGGTGCCTCGGGCGCAGCGGGACCGCATCGCCGTTGGGCGAGTGCGCTCATCGCCCTTCATCGGCCCGCTCGACCTCGTCAGCGTCGATGGACTGCGGGTCACGTCCGGCACGCGGACTGTGCTGGAGCTGCTCGGCCGGGTGTCGGAGCGGGAGCTCGGCAACGCCATCGACAGCGCCATCCGCCTCGGGCTGACGGCGCCGGTCGCGCTGCGTCGGCGCCTGGACGACTTCGGTCGTCGCGGTCGACCGGGCGTGGCGGCGTTCGAGCGGCTGATGGAGTCGGCCGGCGTGCAGAGCTGGCTGGAGCGCGAGTTCCTTCGACTGGTGCGTGCTGCGGGATTGCCGGAGCCACGCCGCCAGTGGATCCATCGCAGGGACGGTCGGCACGTCGCCCGCGTGGACTTCGACTTCGAGCCCGCGCCAGTGGTGGTCGAGGTGGGCGGCCGACGGGGCTATCTCAGCGCCGACGATCGTCGCCGCCAGGAGCGGAGGCGCAACGAGCTGCAGCTCATCGGCAAGGTGGTCTACTTCTTCACCACCGAGGACGTCAGCGATGCGGTCACCTACGTGGTGGCGACGCTGCGAGGTGCGCTCGCCCGTGCCGCGTAAACGCAACCTCGGCAGCCTGGTTCCGAGGTAGTCGGCCTGTGTTGCGGGTCTCGAAACCTGTGCCGACCGCCTCTGAGCTGGTCGGGCGGGCGTCAGATGCTCAGGCCGGCGAGCTCGCCCATGGCGTTGCCCTCGCCTCCGCGGCGCTTGCGGGCTTGGCTGAGCACGAGCAGGCCGAGCCCGATGACCGTCATGGTGATGAGCAGCATGAGCGTGGCGACGGCGTTGAGGGCCGGGGTGGCGCCGCCGCGAGCGGAGCCGTAGATGCGGATGGGGACGGTCTCGGTGCTGGCGCCCGAGGAGAGGAAGGAGGCGATCACGAAGTCGTCGATCGAGGTGGCGAACACGATCACCACGCTGGCGAAGATGGCGGGCCACAGGAGCGGCAAGATGACGAGGCGCAACGCCTGCCAGGCGTTGGCGCCGAGGTCCCGGGCCGCCTCCTCATAGATCGGCCCGATGGCGGCCAAGCGGCCGCGGACGATCACCACGACGAACGAGAGCGTGAACGTCACGTGGCCCAGGATCTGGGCCGGACGGCCGAGCGGGATCCCGGTGTAGAGCTGGGTGAAGACGATGAAGAGGGAGGCTCCCATCACGATCTCGGGCGTGACCAGCGGGAAGAGGGTGATGAGGTTGGCCCCCGCGGACACACGGCTGCGCCAGCGGTTGAGCCCGATGGCGAGCGCGACCCCGAGGGGGACGACGATGACGATGGTGACCAAGCCGAGGATCAGGCTGTTGCGCACCGCCAGCAGCAATGCGGAGTCCTTGGCCACCGAGCCGGTGTCCGTGAACCACCACCGCAGCGAGAACCCCTGCCAGGTCGAGCGGCTGCGGCCCTTGTTGAAGGAGAACGCGATGGCGATGAACACCGGCACGATCGACCAGAGGACGTAGAGCCACGTGATGCCGGCCAGCCAGGGTGCCCGTCCCCAGGAGTCGCCGCCTGTCCGGCGGCGCCGCCGGCCCTTGAGCTCGGCCGCCGGCACGACCGGCACGGTGGTGGCGACTGCGGTCATCCGGCGTCCCGCTGGGCCCGGGTGGTGGTCACGAGGTAGTACCACATGAGCACCAGCAAGAGCGCCGACAGCACGAGCACCAGCACTGCCCCCTTCTGCGGCTCCTGCGAGCGGGTGATGAACAGCTCGATCTGGTTGCCCACCATCTGCGTGCCGGGCGAGCCGGAGAGGATGGTGTTGGTGTAGTAGTCGCCGAACATCGGGAGCGCGGTGATGACCGAGGCGGCGAGGATGCCGGGGACCGACAGTGGCAGCGTCACCCGCAGGAAGGCGCTGCGGGGACCGGCGCCGAGGTCACGGGCGGCTTCGACGTAGCGGGGGTCGATCCGGTCCAAGCTGGCATAGAGCGGCAGGATGAAGAACGGGATGTACCCGTAGACGAGCCCGAGCACCACGGTGATCGGCTGCCCGAACCACACCTCTCCTCCGTTGCCGAGGCCGATGAGCTTGAAGAAGCCGGGCGCACCGATGGCGTTGAGCGCCCTGGCGGCCAGCCCGCCGGATGGGTTCAGCAGGTTCACCCAGGCCAGCATGCGCATGAGGTAGCTCATCCAGAACGGGAGGATGAGGCAGGCCAAGAGGAGGGTGCGGCTGCGCTTGGCGTGGCGGGCCAGGTAGTACGCGACCGGGTAGCCGATGACGAAGCACAGAGCCAGGGAGATGAAGACGTAGGAGAACGTCCGCAGGAAGACCCCGCGCAGGGCCCCGTGCAGGATCTCCGTGAAGACCTCACTGAAGTTCGCGAAGTTCCACCGCAGAGGGTTCCAGCGGGGGAGCGCGGACCCGAACACGGCGTCGACGCCACCGAAGGCGATGGCCGCGATGGCGTAGAAGGGCACCACGAACAACACGATCAACCAGCCCGTGCCGGGCAGGGTGAAAGCGGCCCAGAGCCCCTGAGGGTCGGCCCGGTTGCGTGGGGCCCGGGCCATCGTCAGCCGGCCGTGATCCGGCTGTAGGCGTCGGTCCAGAGCTTCTCGTCGTCCCGGCTGAGCGCGTCCAACCGGTAGCCGCCGGTGATGTCGGCATCGGTGACGATGCTGGTGGCGAGGTGCTCCGGCACCAGCTCGGCCGCGATGAGGTCTGGTCCCGAGGGCTTGGTGACCGCGGGCTGGTAGCCGACGAAGGAGAAGTTCTCCTGCGCGTTCTTCGGATCGAGCAGGTAGTTGATCAAGGCGTGGGCCAGCACCGGGCGCTCGGAGCGGGCCGGGATGACGTGGAAGTCGTTGGCCACCGTCGTGTGCGTGGGCTTCCAGTAGCCGAGCACGTCGGCGTCCACACCCTCGGGCAGGTACTGCGTGGCCGACAGCATGTCGCCCGACCAGGCCTGGTTGAGGTGCGAGGTGCCCTCGGGGATCTTCTGGTAGGCGTTGATGTCGAAGCGGGCGTCGGTGGCCTTCACCAGCGCGTCGATGTCCTTCTCCGCCTGGCCCAGGATGGCCTTGTCGCCCGTGTTGGTGTCGTGCACGCCGCGGTAGTACATGCCGAGCGTCAGCACCTCCCGCTTGTCGTCGATCAGACCGACGAACCCCTTGTAGGTCGGGTCCCAGAGCAGCTTCCAGGCGTCGTCCCCGGCGAAGGTGGCGTCGTCGATGATGTCACGGCGGTAGGCAACGCCGGTCGTGTACACGGTGTAGGGCACGGTGTACTTCGACCCCACGTCGTAGTAGGGGCTCTGCAGGCTGGCCAGCACGTTGGTGAAGTTGGCCAGGTACTCGCGGTTGAGGGGCTGGATCAGCGCTCCCGCCACATCCTTCGGGAGGTTGAGCGTGGTGGCGCCGATGACGAGGTCGATCTTCAGCGCCTTGTTGCGCAAGCTCGACAGGAGCTTGTCCTCGGTGTCGTAGGTGGAGATCTCCACCTTGGTGCCGAACGCCGACTCGAAGGCCTTGACCGTGTCCGGGTTGATGTAGTCGGCGTAGTTCAGGACCTTCAACGTGCCCGACTCCGGCTTCAACCCGCTCTTCACCGGAGCCACGCCGTTGTCGGGCAGCGTGACCGGCTTGTCCAGCCGGGCCAGCGGGATGGACGGCGTGGAGGAGGAGCTGGTGCTGCCGCACGCCGCCAGCGCCGAGCCTCCGAGACCGACCAGCAGAGCCAGACCCGTCGACTGTTGCACGAACTCTCGCCTCGACATGCGGTTCGCCACGTCGTCCTCCCCCTCTTGCAGTGTCCTAGAGCCGTCTAGTCTGGCCGATCGGCCCGGGCCCGTCGCGGCGCGGCCTAACGGTCGCACCCTAGTCGGGCTAGACTGACTGACGAGTCAGTAAGCCGGGACCGGCCAGCCCGAGAACCGGTATGAGGCGCGCTGGCGTGCCAGGTTCGAGCGCGGAGGGTGTGAGATGCAAGGGCGCTGGGATGCCGTCGTCGTCGGCGGAGGGCACAACGGCCTGGTCGCCGCCGCCCTCTTGGCCAAGGAGGGCCAGCGGGTGGCCGTGCTGGAGGCCCGCCCGGTGGTCGGTGGGGCCGCGGTCACGGAGCAGCCATGGGGCCCGGCGTTCAAGGTCACGGCGCTGAGCTACGTGATGAGCCTCATGCCCGACGCCATCGTGCATGGTCTCGACCTGGCCCGGCACGGCTACCACGTCTACCCGATGGGGCCGTCGTATCTCGGCTTGCCCGACGGTCGAGGGCTCGTGATGGGGGAGGAGGATCCGTCCGATCGATCTGCGGCCGTGGCCGCCTTCTCCAAGCGGGACGCCTCCGCGCTCGCGAGCTGGGACGCGTGGATGGACGGGATCGCCGCCGTTCTCGGACCGCTGCTCACCGCCGTGCCCCCCAAGCTGGGGTCGAAGCGTCCGGGCGACCTGGTCGACCAGCTCAAGACGGCCTGGAAGCTGCGCGGTCTCGACGTGAAGGGCGCCGCCGATGTCACCCGCCTCTTCACGATGAGCGTCGCTGACCTCCTGCGGGAGTGGTTCGAGACCGATGCCGTGCAGGCCATGATGGCCGTCAACGGCGTCATCGGGACCTGGGCCGGGCCCGAGGAGCCGGGCACGGCGTACGTCATGCTGCACCACTCCGTCGGCGACGTAGGTGGTGGGTCGTCTCTCGGCCAGTGGGGCTACCCCCGAGGCGGCATGGGCGCGGTGGCCGACGCCATCCGCAGCGCCGGCGAGGCCTTCGGGGCCGTCGTACGGACGGACGCTCCGGTGGAGCGCGTGCTCACCAAGGGAGGCCGGGTCACCGGGGTGGCCCTCGTCGACGGCGAGGAGCTGGCCACCGACACGGTCGTCACGGCCGTCCACCCCCAGATCGGCTTCCTCCGTCACCTCGACGCCGCCGACCTGCCGGATGACTTCGTGGCCGCCATCCGACGCTGGCGCAGCCGGAGCGGCACGGTGAAGGTGAACCTCGCCCTGTCAGAGCTCCCCGACTTCGTGTCGCACCCCGGTACCAACCTGCAGCCGCACCACACCGGCGCCATCGAGCTGGCCCACTCGTTGGACTATCTCGAGGCCGCGTTCCAGGACGCGCGTGCCGGTCGGGCCGCCGCCCGCCCCTTCAGCGACGGGTGCATCCCGTCCGTGTTCGATCGCAGCCTGTGCCCCGAGGGCACGCACGTGATGAGTCTCTTCACGCAGTGGGTGCCGTCGACCTGGAGCGAGGAGCCGCATCAGAACGAGCTCGAGGCGTACGCCGACCGGGTGGTGGAGGGCTACGCCGAGCTGGCACCGAACCTGCCCGGTGCCATCATCCACCGCCAGGTCATCGGGCCCTACGACATGGAGCACACCTACGGGCTGATCGGTGGGAACATCTTCCATGGTGAGCTCTCCGTCGACCAGCTGTTCCACAACCGCCCGGCGGCCGGCTACGCCGACTACCGCTCGCCCATCCGCGGCCTCTACCAGGCCCACTCCGCCACCCATGGCGGGGGCGGGGTCTGCGGCATCCCCGGTTGGCAGGCGGCCCGCGCCGTCCTCGCTGACCGCCGCGGCGCGAGATGGCGCGGCGCCGCCCGCGCGGCCCTTCGTCGCCGGCCGCGCTTCCTGACCCGCACCTGACCGGAGAGACGTGATGTACCGCACCCAAGCCCCCCTCTCGGTGGAGGAGCTCGAAGCCGCGCTGCGCCCCTTCGGCCAGTCGCGCATGCTGCCTCGCGCCGCCTACGTCGACGAGGCCGTGCTGGAGTGGGAGCGGCGGCACTTCTTCGACAGCGGGTGGGTCTGCGCGGGCCGGCTCGACGACCTCATCGAGCCGGCAGCCCAGAAGGCGGTCCGCGTCGGGACCACCGGCGTGCTGCTGACGCGCGACCGAGCGCGGCGAGCTGCATGCGTTCGCAAACATCTGCCGCCACCGCGGGCACGAGCTCCTGGCCTGCGGAAGCAGTGCCGTGCGGGGGGTCATCCAGTGCCCGTACCACGCCTGGAGCTATGAGCTCGACGGCGCGCTGCGGCTCGCCCCTCGCTTCGGTGACGTGGCCAACTTCGATGTCGAGCAGATGGGTCTCGTGCCCGTTGCCCACGCCGAGTGGGGCGGCTGGGTCTTCGTCGACGTGAACAGCTCCGCTGGCCCCTTCGGCGAACACTTCGGTGCCTTCGCCGCCATGGCGCGCGCCTGGGAGTGCGAGCGACTCGTCGTCGGGGCGACCCACCACTACGAGCTGCAGGCCAACTGGAAGGTGGCGATCGAGAACTACCACGAGTGCTACCACTGCCCGCTCATCCATCCTGAGCTCTGCCGGGTGTCGCCGAGCGAGTCGGGCGCGAACTACGAGGACGAGCCTGGGGCCTGGGTGGGCGGCGACATGGACTTGGCGCCTGGTGCGGAGACGATGAGCCTGGACGGGCGGTCGCACGGCGTGGTGCTGCGCGGCCTCGATGCGCACCAGCGCCGCCAGGTGATCTACGTGAACCTCTTCCCGAACCTCCTCATCAGCCTCCACCCGGACTATGTGATGACCCATCGCATCGAGCCGATCACGCCCGGGACCAGCCACGTCGAATGCCAGTGGCTGTTCCCGCCCGAAGCGATGGAGCGCTCGGGTTTCGACCCGTCCTACGCCGTCGACTTCTGGGACCTCACCAACCGCCAGGACTGGGACGCGGTGGAGTCCGTGCAGCGCAGCTTGGCGTCACCCCGGTTCGTGCCCGGGCTGCTCAGCGGCTCGGAGGACGCGGTGTACCAGTTCGTGACCATGGTGGCCGCCGGCTACCTCGGGCGCGAGCTGGTCCGCGGCACTGTGCCCGGTGGCGCCTGAGGGCACCGGGCCCGATCCGGGCCTGACGGGCCCGGCGGCATCTGATCGCACCAGGCCCGATCGCGCTTGAATCGTCCCTCCCGCCTAGCCTCGTGCCGTGCGCCTGACGCCGGCGACCTACCGGAAGGTCACGCTGTTCGCCGTGCTCGCGCTGGCGGTCATCATCGTGACCGGCGCTCTGGTCCGACTGACCGGCTCCGGCCTCGGCTGCCCGGACTGGCCCGAGTGCAGTCAGTCCCGCCTGGTCGACGTCTCCAGCGCGCACCAGGCGGTGGAGCAGGTGAACCGGCTCTTCACCGGCGTGGTCGCGGTGGCGGTCATCGTCGCGGTGCTCGGGTCTCTCGTGCGCGCACCCCGGCGCAAGGACCTGACCGTGCTCTCGCTCGGGTTGGTGGCCGGCGTCGTGGCCCAGATAGTGCTGGGCGGGATCACCGTCCTCACCGACCTCAACCCGGTCGCCGTGCAGGGCCACTTCGTGCTGTCGATCGTGATCCTCACCGACGCCCTTGTCCTCCATCAGCGAGCCGGTGAAGACCCCGGTCCGTACCGGGCCGCCGTCGATGCCGACGTCCGACGGTGGGTCCTGTTGTCGTGGGCCCTGATTGGCCTGGCCGTCGTCACCGGGACCGTGGTCACCGGCACGGGTCCCCACGGTGGCGACGAGGACGTCCGCCGCTTCGGCTTCGCCATCACGTCGGTGGCCAGGGTGCACAGCGGTGCCGTGCTCCTGGCGACGGCGAGCCTCCTCTTCCTCGCGCTGCGGATCCGCCGGGGGCCGTCATGGGCGGCGCTCGGCGAGAGGCTGACCGCTCTCCTCGTCGCCCTCGTGGTCCAGGCCACCATTGGCTACACCCAGTACTTCAGCGGCGTGCCGGTGCCGCTTGTGGCCCTGCACATCGTGGGCGCGGTCGCGGTGTGGGCGTTGGCGTCGCGGCTGGCCTTCGCTACCCGTCGACCAGACGAACCGCCCGCCCTGACTGCGGACGGCGGGTCGACCGAAACCGGCGCGAGGGTCGCTCAGTCCCAGAGGGCCGGATCGGGCGCGATCTGATACGGCGCGTTCGGCGCGTGCGGGGGCTGCATCCAGTAGGGCACGGTCTTGCCCTGCTTGGCTTCCACCATCTCGGCGATTACCCGGTGGAAGCGGTGGGGCTCGCGCAGGTCGTTGATCTCCTTGAAGCCTGAGGCCTCGTTGGCCGACTCGATGCGGACGGTGGCGTAACCGAACGTCCGTCCGAGGAAGGTCTGGGTCAACGAGATGTCAGTCACCTTGGCCCACGGGATCCAGGCCATCTGGCGGTTGAGGATGCCCCACGAACGGATGACCCGGAAATCGGTCAGCACGTAGCGCGTGAACCAGCGCTGCATGCGCTGGATGATCAGGACAATGGCCAGGATGTCGACGGCGATGAAGCTGAGAGCGGCGCCAGACGAATGGTGCACGGTCAGAAAGGCGGTGAGGATCACCGCCAGGGTCAGGATCGCGATCTCCCGTGAGGCCTCCACGACGAAGGCCTTCGTCGACGGCTGGTCGACGAGGATCATCCGCTCGTCCGTCGTGAGGTAGGAGCGCACGATCTCATCCGGCGTCGGGAGGAGCATCGCGAGGAGGCTGCGCCTCGCCATCGCCGGACCTCAGCTCGACAAGCCGGAGAGGAACGCGGTGACCTTGTCGAACAGGTCGCTGAACCAGCTTCCGACGCTGGAGATGAAGTCACCCATGACAGTGGCCATGCCCGTGGGGTCTTGCCAGATCGAGATGATGACGAATGCGACGACAAAGAGCAAAGCGGCGTTCTTGAGCGTGACCTTCTTCATCGCCTGGAGACCTCCCGCGGCGCGCTGCGGCCGTCCGTCTCCGCCTAGCTGCAAATCCTACCGATGAGATTCGCTCGCCCGCAATCACCGTGCACGTGAACAGGTCCCGAGCGGCCAGGCGCAGGTCAGGTGCAGACCGGCGATTCGCTCAGCGCCGATGGCCGGCGGATCCCACACTAGCTGATCCGAGGCTTGGTCGAGCCGTGGGTGCGAGCATGGTCAGGCCGCATCGGAGTGCTCGGTTCGTCGTCTTCGTCGCAGCTGCAGGCGGCCATCGCCGCGATCGGACAGGTCGTGGCTGCTCGAACATCGGTGGGTGAGCGAGTGATGGTGCCAGCAGAGGAGAAAGAGCTGATCCACGTCGGTTCGCCCCCGATCCCGGGCCCAGAAGGCGCCATGGTGCACCTCGCAAGCCCAGGGTGGCGCGGTGCACCCCTCGAAGCGGCAGTGCCGGTCGCGGTGGATGACACCTCGCGCCTGAGCGGGGGAGATCGTCCGCGTCCGGCGGCCAACGTCGAGCGGCATCGACTGGGGATCGGTGATCAGCCGAGTGAGCCCGGCGTCACACGCCAACCGTCGTGCGAGGTCGCCCCGTACATAGGCGCCCGAGTCGAGCCGGGCAGAGCCGCCAGACGCGGCGGCCAGGGTCTCGACGTCGACGGTGACGACCACGGTGGGGCGCCCACCCCGTTGTGCCGGGGCTTGGGCGTGGTCGAGGAAGTAGCGGCACACCGCCACCAGTCCCTTGGCTTGGCGGCGGTTCCATCCGACGTGCGCCATCCCGAGCTGCTCGGCGGCGTGATCGACCGCCACCCGGACCCATTCGAGGCCCTCGACATCGAGCGTCGCCTCGACCCGACCGCCGCCGGGGACGGGTGTGACCGTGAAGCCTTCCACGAGTGTCGAAACCGCCCGGGCGTGCTCGAGCTCCCACCGATCTATGTGGCGGGCAACGGTCTCGACCGGCAACGTCTTGGCCTCGTCGACGAGGGTCGCTTGATCTTCGGCTGAGGCGTGAGCGACTCGGGCCAGCTCGACTGCCTTGGCTCTGGTGAGCGTTGCGGCCGCCAAGGCGGCGTCCACCGCGGGCATGGCGGCCACCGCGACCGCGAGCTCGACCTCGCGGCGGGCCGAACCCCGGCGCTCACCCGCCTTCCAGGCCAGCCACGTCGCGGTGTCGCGGGCGCCGTCGACCTTGAACGCCTGGCGGGCTTCGACTGCGCCGATCAGCCGCAGCCGGGCCGCCTCCAGGCGGGACCACAACCCGACCACCTCGGCCGCCAGTCGGGCCAGCGAGGCGTCATCGAGCTCGTCCAAGGCATTGACCTCACACCGGGCCAACAGCGCATCGACCGTCAACTGGCCCAGCGCAGCCGCGCTCGTCGCGTGGTTCGTGTCCGTCGTGGTCTCCGTCGTGGTCTCCGTCGCTCCGCCGAGCATCACCTCACCTTATCGAACACCTGTTCGCCCGTCAAGGCCAGGAGCAAGAAATCTGTCGAGCCTCGGAAACCGGTCGGAGCCGGGCGCCACCGTCGAACCCGTCAGAGGTGGTCGGCGGCCGCCGCTTCAACCGCGGCAATGATCGGCTCCCAGTCCGCTCCCGGCGTGCGAGTGATCGTGACGAAGTCGTTGACGCCGAACACGTTGGCGACGCCGTCCACCGCGAAGAGCGCTCGGGTGAACGGGTCCTCAGCCTCCTCCGGACGACCAGCGTTGATCATCGAGGGGAGCACGACATCGAGCGTGAACTTCATCGCGTCGGGGTTCGGTGTCGCGGCGGGGTGAGCGGAGGCCATCGGCGGGCAGGGTAGTGGGCTGGCCGAGTGGCGGGGGGTGCTTGCCCAAGGGCAGGCCAACCCCTATCGTTCGTCAATCCAGCAGCCCTGGCACCTGTCCGGGCGAAGGGGGAGACAAAACCATGCAGACCAGCACGAAATTGCGGACCGCGGCGGCAATCGTCGGCCTCGCCCTTCTGGGCACCGCATGCGGCAGCAGTTCAAATAGCTCGAGTGACACCACGGCCGCAGGTGGCGCGGCCACCACGGCCGCAGCCGGCGGGGCCACCACGGCCGCAGCGGGCGGGGCCACGACGGTGGCCGCCGGCGGTGGAGGCGCGGTCGCGATGCCGACGGGCGCGAAGTGCAGCGGCATCGCGCTCGGGTTCTTCGGCGCCTACACCGGCGAGAACTCCGGTCTCGGCATCCCGATCTACAACGGGGCCAAGCTGGCGATCGACCAGTTCAACACGGCCAACCCGGACTGCCAGGTCGGCTACAAGAAGTACGACTCCCAGGGTGACCCCTCCCAGGCGCCGCAGCTCGCCCGCAGCATCGTGGGCGACGCCTCGGTGGTCGGCGTCATCGGCCCGGCCTTCTCGGGTGAGTCCAAGAACGCCGACCCCATCTTCAACGAGGCCGTCCTGCCGACCGTCACCCCCTCGGCCACGAACGCCACCCTGCAGGACAACGGGTGGACGATCTTCCACCGGCTGCTGGCCAACGACGACACCCAGGGCCCCGGCATCGCCACCTATCTCAAAGACACGCTGAAGGCACAGAAGGTCTACGTGATCGACGATGCTTCGGAGTACGGCAAGGGCCTGGCCGACACGGTGAAGACCACGCTCGGCGCGTCCGTCGTCGGCAGCGACACGATCGACGTCAAGGCCACCGACTACTCGGCCACGGTCACCAAGGTGAAGTCGGCCGACGCCCGATGCGGTGTTCTTCGGCGGCTACTACTCCCAGGCCGGCCCGCTCACCAAGCAGCTGAAGGACGGCGGCGTCACCGCGCCGTTCGTCTCGGGCGACGGTACGAAGGACGCGAAGTACGTGGAGCTCGCCGGTGACGCCGGCAACGGCGCCGTCGTCACGTGCACCTGCGCCCCATCACCCGCTTCCTTCGCCGACGCCTACAAGGCCGCCTTCAACACCGAGCCGGCCACGTATGCCCCTGAGGCCTACGACTCGGCCCTCACCTTCCTGACCGCGATCGGGGCCGGCAAGGTCAGCCGCGCCGACATCAACGACTACCTGAAGACGATCGACATCGCCGGCGTCACGAAGCAGATCAAGTTCGACGACAAGGGTGAGGTGGCCGTCAAGGCCGTCTACCTCTACAAGGTCGCCGACGGCAAGTTCACGGACGCCGGTACGGTCGGCAGCTAGCGAACCAGAAGCGAATCGATCCGAATGAACCGCGTGGCCGGGGGCCCTATTGGGTTCCCGGCCGTTCGCGGTCCGCACCCTCGCTGACGCATGGACTTCTCCGTCCTCTTCCACTCGTTCTGGAGCTTCACGGTCACCGGCCTGGCCAACGGCTCCATCTACGCCCTGGTCGCCCTCGGGTACACGCTCGTCTACGGCGTGCTGCGGCTGATCAACTTCGCCCATTCCGAGGTGTTCATGATCGGGACCCTCGCGGCGCTGATCTCGCTGCGTATGTTCGGAGCCGCGGGCTACGGACGGACCGGCCTGGTGCTCGTGGCCGTCATCGCGGTGGCGTTCCTCTTCTCGATGGGCGCGTCCGCCATCACCGCGATCATCCTGGAGCGGATCGCCTATCGGCCGCTGCGGCGCCGAAACGCGCCCCGTCTGGCCTTCCTGATCTCGGCCATCGGCATGTCGCTGTTCCTGCAGGAGCTCGTGGCGGTGACGTTCTTCGGCCACTCGGCCCTCGGCCGCACGCCGTCGGGCATCTTCGCCCTGCACAAGGAGACGCTCTTCCACCTGTTCGACGCCAACATCCGCAGCGACCAGGTCCTCGTCGTGGTGGCGGCGTTCGTGATGATGATCGCCCTCGATCAGTTCGTGCAGCGCACCAGGCTGGGCCGCGGCGTGCGGGCGGTCTCCCAGGACATGGAGACGGCGCAGCTCATGGGCGTGAACATCGACCGCGTGATCCTGCTGACCTTCCTGCTGGGGGGCCTCATGGCCGGCGGCGCCGGGATCCTGTATCTCCTGACGCTCGAGCGCACCGCTTTCAACGTCGGTTTCTTCATCGGCATCAAGGCCTTCACGGCCGCCGTGCTCGGCGGCATCGGCAACCTCCGGGGGGCGCTCCTCGGGGGCCTCGTGCTGGGGCTCATCGAGAACTACGGCTCGGCGGTGTTCGGCACCGAGTGGCGAGACCCGATCGCCTTCGTCGTCCTGATCCTCGTCCTGCTGTTCCGGCCCACGGGCATCCTGGGCGAGCAGCTCGGCCGGGCACGGGTATGAGGGAACGGCGATGAGCATCCTCGACGGGGTCCGCAAGGGCGGCGCAGGCGAGGCCGTCTCGTCTTGGTGGCATGGCCGGCCCCGGGCGGCTCGCTGGCTCATCGGGGCGCTCGTCCTCGTGGGGGCGGTGCTGCTGCCCTTCCTCCCCAACGTGCCGGTCCTGTCGAGCATCTTCAACACGCCCGGGTCGGACTTCGCGAGCGTGCTGTTCTACCCGGTGGGCTGCTACGTGATCGCCGCCGTCGGCCTCAACATCGTCGTCGGTCAAGCGGGCCTGCTCGACCTGGGCTACGTGGCCTTCTTCGCCATCGGTGCCTACACGGCCGCGGTCCTGGGGTCCTACCACGCCAGCTTGCCGTGGCTCGTCACCGTGCCGATCGGCGTGGCTGTGGCCATGACGGCTGGCCTGCTGCTCGGCTTACCGACGCTCCGGTTGCGGGGCGACTACCTGGCGATCGTCACCCTCGGGTTCGGCGAGATCATCCGGATCACGGCCAACAACGAGGACTGGCTCGGTGGCCCGCGAGGCATACAGAACATCCCCCGGCCGCCGTCCGGCCCCGGGCTGAAGTTCGGCGTGCTCAACGCCAAGCCGTACTACTGGCTGGTGCTGGTGGCGATCCTGCTCGTCATCGCCGTCTACAAGGCGCTCGAGCACAGCCGGGTGGGGAGGGCCTGGCTCGCCATCCGGGAGGACGAGGACGCGGCCGAGCTCATGGGCGTACCCACCTTCAAGTTCAAGCTCTGGGCCTTCACCATGGGCGCCGCCCTCGGCGGGTTCTCCGGCACGCTCTACGCCAGCTTCGCGGGGTCGATCACCCCCGATCCGTTCAACCTGATCCTGTCGATCCTCTTCCTCTCCGCCGTGGTGCTCGGGGGTTCGGGCAACCTGGCCGGCGCCATCGTCGGCGCGGTCGTCATCGGCTACCTCCCGGAGCGGTTCCGAGGGTTCTCCCAGTACCGGGTGCTCGTGTTCGGCGCCGCCCTCGTGGTGATGATGATCTTCCGGCCCCAGGGGATCGTGCCCAACAGGCGCCGCGCCGCCGAGCTGGAGGACCGACGACAGGCGGTGGAGCATGGCTGAGCCGATCCTCGCGCTCGACGACCTCAGCGTGCGCTTCGGAGGCCTCATGGCGTTGGACCAGGTGAGCTTCGCCATCGAACCCGGCCAGATCTTCGGCCTCATCGGCCCGAACGGCGCCGGCAAGACCACCTGCTTCAACGTCATCACCGGCGTGTACCAGGCTACCTCGGGCCTCGTGCGGTTCGACGGCATCAAACTCGGCTCGCAGAAGCGCCATGAGATCACCAAGATCGGCATCGCCCGCACCTTCCAGAACATCCGCCTCTTCCCGGAGATGACCGCGCTCGAGAACGTGATGGTCGGGGCGGACGCCCACCACGTGACGAGCGTGCCGGGCGCGCTGTTCAGCCGCCCGTTCCGTCACCGTCGAGAGCAGGCCGAAGGCCGCGAGCGGGCGCTCGAGCTGCTCGAGTTCATGGGGATCGGCGATCGAGCCGAGGATGCAGCCCGAAACCTGCCCTACGGCTACCAACGGCGGTTGGAGATCGCTCGAGCCCTGGCCACCGAGCCGAAGCTCCTCTGCTTGGACGAGCCGGCGGCCGGGTTCAACCCCGCCGAGAAGGCGCAGCTGATGGCGATCATTCGCAAGATCCGCGATCGCGGCTACACCGTGCTGCTGATCGAGCACGACATGGGTCTCGTAATGGGCGTGACCGACCGCATCGCCGTCCTCGACTTCGGACGCAAGATCGCCGAAGGCGCACCGGCCGAGGTGCGCCACGATCCCGCGGTCATCGAGGCCTACCTGGGAGTGCCGGCCGATGCTTCTTGAGGTCGAGGGGCTGGAGGTCTTCTACGGCCGCATCCAGGCCATCAAGGGCCTCTCGTTCTCGATCGAGGCCGGTGAGATCGTGACCCTGATCGGTGGCAACGGCGCCGGCAAGACCACGACGCTGAAGGCGATCTCGGGAGTGCGGCCGGTGGCGGCGGGACGGGTCGTCTTCGACGGGACAGACATCACGAAGCTGCCGGCCCACCGGCGGGTGGAGCTCGGCATCTCGCAGGCCCCGGAGGGACGCCGCATCTTTCCCGGCATGTCCGTCCTCGAGAACCTCGAGATGGGCACCTACACCCGCAAGGAGAGCAACGCCGAGAAGCAGGTCCAGCTGGATCGGGTGTTCACCCTGTTCCCGCGGCTCGCCGAACGGACGACACAGCCTGGAGGCACGCTCTCGGGGGGCGAGCAGCAGATGCTCGCCATCGGCCGGGCACTCATGAGCCGGCCGCGCGTCATGTTGCTGGACGAACCCTCCATGGGCCTCGCGCCCATGCTGATCGCCCAGATCTTCAGCATCATCTCGGAGATCAACGAGCAGGGAACCACGATCCTGCTCGTGGAGCAGAACGCGGCCCTCGCATTGTCCCGGGCCGACCGCGCCTACGTGCTGGAGACGGGCCGCATCGTCAAGCAGGGCGCAGGCCAGGAGCTCCTAGACGATCCGGCGGTGCAAGCCGCGTACCTCGGCGGCGACGTCGGCACGGGCATGCGCCCACCCGACGCGGGGCAGGCCGCCAGCTCCTAGGTCGCGGTCCAGAGCCGGGTGCCTTCGTCCGTGGTGGCGGCAACGGTCAGGGCGCCCGTGGAAGGCAGGAGCAGCAGACGGGCGTGGCGATCGTCGGACCCCAGCGTCGGGAGGGCGATCGTCGTCCAGTGGAGTCCGTCTTCGGACGAGGCCGCCACGTAGCGGCTCCCGAGCCGGGCCCCGAGGTACAGACGTCCCCCGTACTCGCTGAGGCTGGTGACCTCGGAGAGCACATCCGGATCGGTGCCGAGGGACGACAGCGGCGTGCGGTGCCACTCGACGCCGTCGGCCGAGGACCACACCACGATCGATGTCTTCCCGTCCTGGGTGTCGGTACCGGCCGCGGCCCAACCCTGCCCCCAGCTCGTGGCCAGCTGCGCCAGCTCGGCGCCCGGCCCGCCGAACGCGGTGGGGGAGCCGCTCACCCGGGTCCACCGCAGCCCGGTGGGGGAGGTCCACGCCACGGCATCGTCGTCGAGCCGCCCGTCGACGGTGCGGTCACCGACGGCGAGGTAGCCGGACGGCGAGCCCGCAGCCCCGATGGCCCGCACCAGCTCGCCGGGCGCGCTCTCGAGCTGGGGGTCGGTGTCGAGGATGGTGAAGGCATCGTGCGCATCTGGGGACCTCCAGACCGCCGCTCCAGTCTTCTCGTTGCGATCGGTGCGAGAGCCGACGACGAGGAACCCGGCCGGTCCCGCCGCCATCTCGTCGACCGACCCCTGACGCGGGCCGCCGTAGAGCTCGACCCCTGCGACCACTTCGCGGAGGGTCGATCCATCGAGGTACCAGGAGCCCACGCGAGGGTTGCCGTGGGTCCCCCCCACGGCCTGGCCGATCGCGGCGGCGCGGCCGTCGGGCGTCGCCGCCACCGTGGTCAGCTCGCTCTCGAACCCGTACGGGCTCTTCGGCACCACGGAAAGACGGACCCAGCTCGTCCCATCCGTCGAGGTCCAGCCGGCGGGAACCCGCTTGCCGTCGGTGGTCACCGAGCCGACGGCGATCACGCCCTCGGACAGCGGAGCCGTGTCCACGATGCGGGTCACGCCGGGACCGAGGACGGCTCTGGGCACCGTCCGCCAGCCGGTTCCCGGCCCGGCCGTCGTCGGACCGCCCCCTGTCGTGTTCGTACCGGTCGTGGAGCCATGGGACGAAGCACCGGAGCTGCACGCACCCGACAGGGCGGCCAGCACCACGACCAGCGCGGCCAGGGGCTGCCTCACGGCGCCGCGGTAGAGCCTCGGGGACAGAGCTGAGAGACGCGGAGGCGTTGTGTCGCTGGCTCGAAGCGCAAGGCATCGAAACTACCCGAGGGAACGCTTGGTGGCCCCGATCGCTCCGCCTCCTCCTCGCCAACCTGCGCCGTGCCGGACTCCGAGCCCATCGCGGCATGGTGGTCGGTGACGGCCGACGGCCCGCCATCCTGCCTCGCAGCACCTGGGAGCATCGGAGCTCTTGCTACATCGGACTTCACACCTGACGGTACATGTCGAGCCACACCGTGACGACGGTTTCGTCACCTGTCAGGTCGTGGTAGAGCCCTATCACCGTGCCGGCGATGTCACCGAGGCCGTCATCCTGCAGCGCTTTGGCAATGACCACGTCACCCCGACCCGGCGACCGAGAGATCTCCGCCCACCCCGTTCTCCGCTTGATGGGTCCTAAGCAGCGGTTGTCCGGCTGCACAACGAAAAGCTTCATCACTTTCCTTTCATGATCTTCTTGCCCACAGTGCAACTCTCTCTCCGACGGCGAGCGCTCGCGAGGGACGTCTCCGGGGCAATCTGGCGGAGTCCTGTGGGGCTCAGGCGACTAGGCTTATTGACGCATGAGGTGTGGCGGTGTTGGTGGCGTTCCGGTCGAGGGCGTCTCGTAGCGCCGGGAGGTGTATGAAGCCGTTGACACGGCGGAACTGCTTGGCGGCTTCGTTCATGCCCGCCGCGCACCAGCGCAACGCCATCTGCCCGTCCCGCCAACGCTTCACGTTGGTGGAGTGGTCGCGGGAGATCGCGATCATCGACTCCACCGCGTTCGTCGACCGTAGGGTGCGGGCGAGGGTGGGCGGCACCCCGAGACGGGTGACGGTGAGTGTCTCGGCGAGGCCTTCGCGCAGGCTGGCGGCCGCGCCGGGGTGGCTCTTGGCGAGCTGGCGGGCCAGGTCCTCCAGCGCCGCCTCGGCGGCCAGCGGGTCGGGGTTGTGGTAGGCGCCGCGCATCTTCTTGGCGGTTGTCGATGCCAGCCCGTCGGGCAGCTTCGACTCGACGTTTCTGATCTTGTGGAGTTGGCAACGACCGATGACCGGGTTGTCGAACACTGCCTTCACGCCGGCCACCAACGCCTTGGCGCCGTCGAGCACGCACAGGATCGGCCGGGTCGTGTTCAGTCCCCGGTCGCGGCAGGTCAGCGAGCAAGTCGCGCACCACCGTCGTGTTCTCGGTGTCGCCCTCAGCCAGGCCGAGCGGGTGCTTGGTCCCGTCGATGCCAATCCCCAGCGCCACGACGCAGAGATGATCAGCGAAGTGCACGCCGTCGATCATCAACGCCACGAGGTCGAGCTCGGACAGGTCCGTGGCGAGCAGGTCGGCCAGTGCCGACTCCGTCGCAGCCACGAAGCGCCGCGAGATCGCCGACTTCGACGTCGACCGGGCGGTCGCCTCGACCTGGGCGCCGACCGGCTCCAGGCCGGCGGCATACCGGCGGGTCGACAGCTTGGCCATCATGCGCTCCAGCACCATCGCGCCGAGCACGTCGGTCGAAGAGAACAGCTCGTAGGCCGGCACCGCGACCTCGGTGGTGCGGTCCGCGGTCCACGCTCGCGGGACGTCTCCGCGCAAGCTGGCGGGGTCGGCGCGCGGCGACCGCGACCGACTGCCTGTTCGCTCGGCGCCGCGCTGCGACTAGACGGGGCCGACGACGTGATTGTCGCGGACGACGAGAACGTGGCCATCTGGGTCGGTGACCTCGAACCTTCGATGAGGCGCATGCTTGTCCTTGACGATGTCCGTTACCAGCAGCCCCTCGGCCTGCCACTTGTCGTGGGTGGCGTCGATGTCCTCCACCATGAGGTCCCAAGAGACGGAGTCGGGGACGACCTGCTCGGGAGCGCGACGGATCGCCAGGTGGGTCCCACCTCGCATCTCCAGGGCAGCGAAATTCTCATTCGCAGCCACCCGGCGCATCCCGATCTGCTCGTAGAAGCGCGTCGCTGCCGCGACATCCGCCGTAGGCAACAAGACGTGACCCGTCCAAACCGGTGGACGATGGTCAACCGTTTCGGCCACGACCGCCACGGTAGCGCTCGGAGCGCCGACCCTGTGCCGGCGCGCCCGCGGTGCTCCCCACGCGGATTGCACCACCTCATCTCGGCGACCTGCGCGTGGTACGCGGCCGCGGTGGATGGCCGAAGTGACCTGAGACGCCTTAGGCCGCGACCAGCAAATCTTCCTGCTCCGGTGAGAACACACCCTGCGGGCTGTCCCATCCCGGGACCACCCAGGCGTGCACCATCCACATGTCGCTCAGGGCCACCTTGTTGCCACCCCGTCGCGCGCACTCCTCGGGCGTAACCTGCTCGCCGCCGACGACCACGTTGTCCTTGATGCACAGGCCGATGTGCTGGTGCCAGTGGTCGTTCGGACCGGCGAAGCCAGCCGGCTCGCCCTGGGTCGACGAGACGAAGTAGGACAGCCCGACGAGGGCGCTGTCGGGGTTGGTGCCGTCGTAGAGGAGCATCTCGGGCTGGGACGGATCGAAGGTGCCGTCGACATAGTCCAGGTTGAGGTAGTGGGCGCCGATCAGCGGCACGAACGGCGTCACCTTGATGTAGCCGGCTCGGGTGGCGTCAGCGACGGTGGGGTAGCGCCGGGCCACGGCGCGGGCCGTCTCGAGCTGCTGTCCGAGCCGGGCCCGGGTGAGCCTGTCCAGCGGTTGGTCCGGGTAGACGGCAGAGCCGTGGCCGTGGTCGTGCAACGCCGCCGGCACGGTGTTGCCGGTGATCTCGCCGGCCAGCGCCTGACCCGAGGCCGCCGCCTCGGGGGAGAGCTCGTCGACGCCCGTGCCAGCGGTCGGGCTACCCGTCGTGGCGCCGCCGGTGTGATCGGGGCTGGCGGCCGCCGCCGAGGTGGTCGACCTCGCCGAGTCCCGGCTGCTCGCGGACGCGGCCACGACCATGACCGGCCCGAGGATGCTGACCGCGGCGACCGGCATCGCGACCTGGAGGAACCGCGACGGCTGTCCCGTCGTGCGGCGGCGCAGCGCAGGACCGAGCAGGAGGATGCCCGCTCCCACCACGATGATCGTGGCGCCGACGCCGAGGAAGGTGGGCCCGAGGTTGCTCCCCGGCTGGTAGCGGTGGGCCCACCCGTCCAGCAGGACGCCGACGAGCAGCACCACGGCTGCTCCGAGGACCAGGACGTGCCATCCGTCGTCGGTGCTGCCGCGTCTCGGACCGGTTCCTCGTCGCCCATGGATCGAGTCTACGTACGCCACCCGGCGATGCCGGTGCGGTCCTGGAGCTGGCGCCCTCCTACGATGGGTGGTGCACCACGCCCAAGGGGATGACATGACCGATCCGTACGCGCCCCAGCCAGAGCACCACTTCACGTTCGGTCTCTGGACCGTCGGCAACCGAGGCCGGGACCCGTTCGGGTTCGAGGTCCGGCCGACCGCTCGACCCGGTCGAGTCCGTCCACCGCTTGGCCGACCTCGGCGCCTACGGCGTCAACTTCCACGACGACGACCTGGTGCCGTACGGCTCATCGCCCGCCGAGCGCGAGGCCATCGTCAAGCGCTTCCGCCAGGCCCTCGACGAGACCGGCATGAAGGTGCCGATGGCCACCACCAACCTGTTCTCCCGGCCCGTCTTCCGGGAGGGCGCGTTCACCGCCAACGATCCCGCCGTGCGCCGCTACGCGGTGGCCAAGACCTTCGACGCCATCGACCTCGGGGCCGAGCTGGGCGCGCAGGTCTACGTGATGTGGGGAGGCCGCGAAGGGCTGGAGGCCGAAGCGGCCAAGTACGTGCGGCGCCGCGCTCGACCGCTACGCGGAGGCGGTCGACCTCTGCTGCGCCTACATCCGCGAGCGGGGCTACGACCTCGCTTCGCGCTCGAGCCCAAGCCCAACGAGCCGCGGGGCGACATGTTCCTGCCCGACGGTCGGCCACGCGCTGGCGTTCATCAACGAGCTCGAGTGGCCCGAGATGGTGGGCCTCAACCCGGAGTTCGCCCACGAGACGATGTCCGGCCTGAACTTCACCCACGCCGTAGCCCAGACGCTGTGGCACGGCAAGCTCTTCCACATCGACCTCAACGCGCAGCGCATCGGCAAGTTCGACCAGGACTTCCGCTTCGGGTCCGAAGGCATCCGCGACGCCTTCTACCTGGTGAAGCTGCTCGAGGACGCGGGCTGGCCGGGCATGCGCCACTTCGACGCCCACGCCTACCGCACCGAGGACGCAGGACGGGGTGTGGGACTTCGCCGCGGGCTGCATGCGCACCTACCTCATCCTGGCCGAGAAGGCGGCCGCGGTTCCGCGAGGACGCCGAGATCCAAGCCGCGCTGGCAGGTGGCCAAGGCCGACGGGCTGGCCGAGCCCACGTCGCCCGACGGGCTCGGGCCGAGACGCCCTCGACGCCATCGAGGCCGGTCCGTACGACGTCGACGCGCCTCGCCGCGCAGGGCTACGGCCACGAGCGGCTCGACCAGCTCGTCACCGAGCTGCTCCTCGGCGTCCGCTGAGTCCGTCGGCGCATCCGGTGGGTGCGGCATGCCGCTGGTGGCGGGGGTCGACTCGTCGACCCAGTCGACGAAGGTCGAGCTCCGCGACCTCGACAGCGGCGAGCTCCGTCGGCCGAGGCCGCGGCCGCCGCACCCGGCGACCAGCCCTCCCCGCAGCGAGCAGGACCCAGCGGCTTGGTGGACGGCGTTCGACGACTGCGGGGCCAGCTCCGGGGAGCCGTCGGTGGGGGCGATCGCCGTTGCCGGTCAACAGCACGGCCTGGTGGCCCGGACAGCGGCGGTCAGGTCGTGCGCCCGGCCAAGCTCTGGAACGACACCGAGTCGGCACCGGATGCGGCGTGGCTGGTCAAGCAGCTCGAGGGTGGCGCGGCGGCGTGGGCGGCGGCGTGTGGGAGCGTGCCGGTGGCCTCCTTCACGATCACCAAGCTCTCGTGGCTGCATCGCACTGAGCCCGACAGCTGGGCCCGCCTGGCCAAGGTGCTGCTGCCGCACGACTGGATGACGTACCGGCTCACCGGGCGCACGACCACCGACCGCGGTGACGCGTCCGGCACCGGCTACTGGTCGCCGACGGAGGGCGCGTACCGCTCGGACCTCCTGGCGGTGGTGGACCCCGACCGGGACTGGTACGGCGTGGTGCCCGAGGTGCTCGGTCCGCTCGACGACGCCGGGGTGTGGCACGGCGCGGTCGTGGCCCCGGGCACCGGCGACAACATGGGTGCCGCGCTCGGGCTCGGCATCGGGCCGTCCGACGTCGTCGTGTCGTTGGGCACGTCGGGGACTGTGTACTGCATCAGCGATCGGCCGACCGCGGATCCAAGCGGTGAGGTGGCCGGGTTCGCGGATGCGGCCGGGCGCTTCCTTCCCCTGGCGTGCACCCTGAACGCGACGCGGGTCACCGAGGCCGTCGGTCGCCTGCTCGGTGTCGATCACGAGGCCCTCGATGCCTTGGCGCTGGCGGAGCCGCCGGGCGCCGGCGGGCTGACCCTCTTGCCCTACTTTGACGGCGAGCGGACGCCGAACCGCCCGGACGCGAGCGGCGTGCTGGCCGGCCTGCGCTCGGACGTGACCCGCGGCCAGCTGGCACGAGCGGCGTTCGAGGGTGTGGTGTGCGGTCTCCTGGACGCTCGCGATGCCCTGGCCGCGCTCGTGGCGACGGACGGCCGGCTGGTCCTAACCGGCGGTGGCGCCCGCTCGCAGGCGTTTCGCCAGATCCTCGCCGACCTGGCCGGCCGGGCGATCGTCCGTCCCGCGGTCGAGGAGGCGGTGGCCACGGGCGCCTGTGTCCAAGCAGCCGGGGTCCTCCTCCAGCGGGATCCCGGCGAGCTGGCTGCGGCGTGGGGGCTGGGGTCCGGCACCGAGGTCGAGCCCGGGCCGGGCGCGGCCGCGGCGGCCGAGGTGCGGGCGGCCTACGCCGCCCGGCGCGACCGGGAAGCCTGACCATGGCGTCTCGGAGACGCTCGTCGGAGCCGGATCCTTTCGCGGTGCTCGGCCTGACCCGGAGCGCCGACGCCGAGGCGGTACGGATGGCACGTCGCCGCCTGGCCATGGAGCTGCACCCCGACCACGGCGGCGACGCGGAGCAGATGCAGGCGCTCAACGTGGCGTTCGAGCGAGCGATGGCCAGCCTCGCCGTGGTGGCGCGGCCGGCGCCGACGGTGGCGCCCGAGCCCGACCCGCCCGTGCGCCCGGCGGCCGGCCGCGAAGCCGGGCGTCGGCAGGTCGAGAGAGACGAGCCCTCCTTCGTCATCGAGGCCCTTCCGGCGGAGGCGTTCGACGCTTTGCTGGTCGTGTCGACGTGGATGGGAGAGGTGCTGGTCGACGACCCCCCGTACCTGCTGGAGGTCCACCTGTACGAGCCGGCCGAGTGCTGGTGCCGCCTCGAGCTCCTGCCGGAGGCCGGTGCCAGCACCGTGATGCTCACGGTGGTCGGGATCGAAGGCGTGTCGCCGCCCATCGAGGCGGTGCGCGATCGCTGGGTGGCCAACCTGAACCTGCTGGGCCGGGCCGAGAGCTAGGTCAACCGGCGGGGGACGTTGGTCCCAGGTTGGTTCCGGCTCGCTGTCGGTGGGTAGGTCTACCGTGGGTGGACACAGGAGCCCAGCGTGAGCAAGGGGAGACCATGACCACACTCGAGAACCGGCCGAACACCGCACTCCTCGTCGTCGACGTGCAGAACGGCGTCGTCGAGGGGGCTCACGAGCGCGACGCGGTCGTCGCGAACGTCGGCAGCCTGGTCGAGAAGGCGCGGCGGGAACGGGTCCCCGTCGTCTGGGTCCAGCACTCCGACGAGCAGCTTGCGAGGGGGAGCGACGACTGGCGGATCGTCCCCGAGCTGACTCCGGGCGACGCCGAGCCGCTCGTCGAGAAGAACTACGGCGACTCCTTCGAGGACACCACCCTCGAGACCGTGCTGTCGGGCCTCGGAGTCGGGCGACTCGTCGTCGTCGGCGCACAGACCGATGCGTGCATCCGCTCGACGCTCCACGGCGCGTTCGTCAGGGGGTACGACGCGACCCTGGTCAGCGACGCCCACACGACGGAGGACCAGACGGCATGGGGGGCGCCGCCGCCGGACCAGGTCATCGCGCACACGAACCTCTACTGGACCTACCAGACGGCGCCGGGGCGGACGGCCGGGACGGTCGAGACCAAGGAGGTCGACTTCGGCGGCACGTCCTGAAGCCTGGGCTCGGGCGCGCCCTCAAGTGGCGTCGTCGGCTGGCGTGCCATCGTCGGCTGGCCGTGGTGCGGCCGCCTTGCGCAGGCGGTCTCGAACCGCTCGCCCGAGGGCATCGGCGGGCGGCGGGACGACCACGACCACCTCGATGTGGCGGTCGTCGGCGTCGCGCAGCCACGAGTACAGGCCGTGGGCGTACCGCCCGCTGTCCGGTCCGGGGTCGAGGAGAAGGACGGCCCGCCCCTGGCGCCGCAGCTCGACCACACGGTCGGCCGCAACAGCTGCATCCTCAACGATCTCCACCGCAGCACGAGGCGCGTAGTGCGAGGCCAGCATGCCGGGGGCACGACTCGGCCCCCCGCTCTCGTCTTCGACGTCGTGACCGAGGATGTCGGCGATCAGGTCGCTCGACGTCCCGCCGGGGCGGAGGATGGCCGGCGGGTCGATGGTCAGGTCGACGATGGTCGACTCCACGCCCACCAGGCACGGACCGCCGTCGAGCACCAGGTCCACCGTCGTCGCCCAGATCGGCGCGGACGTGGTCGGCGGTCGTCGGGCTCACCCGCCCGAAGCGGTTGGCCGAGGGCGCGGCGATGCCGCCGCCGAAGGCCTGGAGCAGCTCCAACGCCAGGGGGTGGTCGGGGACGCGCAGCCCGATCGAGTCGCGGCCGCCGGTGACGATGTCGCCCACGGCTGGGTGCCGGTGCAGCAGCAGGGTGAGCGGTCCGGGCCAGCATGCGCCGGCGAGTGCGTAGGCGGCGAGCGGAACGTCGCGGGCCCAAGCCTCCAGCTGGGTGGCGGCCGCGAGGTGAACGATGAGCGGGTGGCCCGGGGGACGGCCCTTCACCTCGTACACCCGGCGCAACGCCACCGCATTGGTCGCGTCCGCGCCGAGGCCGTAGACCGTCTCCGTCGGGAAGGCGACGAGGCGACCGGCGCGCAGGAGGTCGGCGGCGAGCGCGACCTCGCGCCCGCTCACGCCGGGGTAGCGCCGAGGAACCCGAGCATGGCGTCGATGAAGGCGAAGGACTCCGGGGTGGCGAAGTGGTCGGTGTTCCGCAACGTCACCAGCCGGGCGTCCGGCAGGGCCGCCACCAGCGGGTCGCCGGGGCCGGCGAAGTCCTTGTCGCCGATCACGACGAGGACCGGGCAGGTGATCGCGGCCAGGCGCTCGGCCGTGAGCGGCGCAGCCGGGCGCTGCAGCACCGCGGCCAGGGCCTCGGGGTCGTTGCCGGGATGGGTCGCATAGTGCGCGAACGCGTGCGAACGGACGTCGCTCTCGGGGGCGTCGGCGCTGAGGGCGGCGAGGATGCGCCGCGTGCCATCCTCGTCGCGCTCGAACAGGTTGCGTCCGACGCCGGCGACCACGAGGCGTCCGAACCGCTGGGGTTCCCGGCAGGCCAGCTCCAGGACGGCCATGGCGCCCAAGGAGAAGCCCACGGCGTCCACAGGCCCTTCAGCCGGAAGGACGTCGATGAGGCGTCCCGTGAGGTCCGCGTAGGCCTCCGGCTCGTGCGGTTTCGGCGCGTCGCCATGGCCGAGGAGGTCGACACCGATCACTGAGCGGCCGGCGTCCTCCAGGAGGGCGCTCACACCGGTGGCCTCCCACGTGCGGGCGAACGACGACCCCCAACCATGCACCAAGAGGACAGGGGCGTGATCGCTCATGCCGGCAACCTAGCGGCGGGCGGCCCCGGTCCCTGGTGGGCGCGGGGCCGCCGCGGGCCCGGCCCGTCGAGCACGAGGACGCCGGCCGGTGCGACGGCGGCGGCCGGGCCGTAGCATCGAGCGGCGCTCTTGCGCTCAAGGATCGGTCACCCATGCGCTTCCTCCATCCCACGGCTCCGCCTTACGAGCTGACCTACAGCGACGTGTTCATGGTTCCGAGCCTGTCGTCGGTCCCGTCGCGGACGGACGTCGATCTCACCACTCCAGACGGCGTCGGCACGACCCTGCCGGTGGTGGTGGCCAACATGACTGCCGTCGCCGGCCGCCGCATGGCGGAGACGGTCGCCCGTCGCGGTGGCATCGCCATCCTGCCCCAGGACGTCCCCCTCGACATCCTGGAGTCGGCGGTCGACTACGTCCGCACCCGCCACCTCGTCTTCGACACCCCGATCACCGTGGCGCCGACGGGGACGGTGGGAGAAGCCCTGTCGCTGATCCACAAGCGGGCCCACGGCGCGGTCATCGTCGTGGAAGGGGAGGCGCCGGTCGGCATCTTCACCGAGGCCGACGCCACGGGGTACGACCGATTCACCCAGGTGCAGCACGTGATGTCGAGGGACCTCGTCTACATCGAGGCCGCGACGCCGCGCGAGGAGATCTTCGAGCGGCTGTCCGATCACCGGGTCAGCGCCGCCCCGGTGCTGCAGGACGGCCGCCTCGTGGGTGCCGTCACCCGCAAGGGCGCGCTGCGCTCGGAGCTCTACCGGCCCACGGTGGACTCGGAGCAGCGCCTGGACGTCGGCGTCGCCGTCGGCATCAACGGCCATCCGGCGGTGCGGGCCAAGGCGGTGCTGGACATGGGGGTTCGGCTGCTCGTCGTGGACACCGCGCACGGCCACCAGACGCGCACCCTGCGAGCCATCGAAGAGGTTCGGGCCGTCGCCGAAGGCGCCATCTTGGTGGCTGGCAACGTGGTGACCGCGGCCGGTACGCGTGACCTGATCGACGCCGGCGCGGACATCGTGAAGGTCGGTGTCGGGCCGGGCGCCATGTGCACCACGCGGATGATGACCGGCGTCGGCCGCCCCCAGTTCTCCGCCGTGCTGGAGTGCGCGGCCGAGGCCCGTGGCCTGGGCCGTCACGTCTGGGCCGACGGGGGCGTCCGCCACCCACCGCGATGTCGCGCTGGCCCTGGCCGCGGGGGCGGCCAGCGTGATGTTGGGCTCGTGGCTGGCCGGCACGTACGAGAGCGCGGGCGATCTCCACCACGACGCCGACGGCCGGCTCTACAAGGAGAGCTTCGGCATGGCGTCGCGCCGGGCAGTGCTGAACCGAACCCGGCAGGAGAGCAACTTCGAGCGAGCCCGCAAGGAGCTGTTCGATGAAGGCATCAGCGCGTCGCGCATGTACCTCGAGCCTGCTCGCCCCGGCGTGGAGGACATCCTCGATCAGATCGTGGCCGGCGTGCGCAGCGCGTTCACCTATGCCGGGGCCCGCACCATCGAGGAGTTCCACGAGCGGGCGGTCGTGGGCATCCAGAGCGCGGCCGGTTACGAGGAGGGGCGCCCACTACCGACCAGCTGGTGAGCCGGGCTGGCCGCGGGACCGGACCACGCCGAGCAGGATGGCCAGCAGGTCGGTCGCCGTCCGATCCCAGGTGAGGCCGGCCGCCCGAGCCCGGGCCGCGGCGCCGAGGGCAGTGCGCAGGTCCTCGTCGCCGAGCACGCGGACGAGCGCCGGGGCGAGCAGGTGGGGGTCCTCGACCAGGATCCCCGTGATGCCGTCGTCCACCGCGTGGCGGTGCCCGGTGACCGCCGTCGCCACCGCGGGTGTGCCGCACGCGGCCGCTTCGGTGAGGCTCATGCCCCAGCCCTCGGCCAGCGACGCACTGGCGACCACCCAGGCCCGGCGATACAAGGCGATCAGCTCCTCGAGCGCCACCCGCCCCGGGAGCTGGATCCAGGTGTCGGCGCCGAGCTGCTGGCGGCGGGCCTCGAGCGGCTGGCGCTCGTACCCCTCGCCGACGATCACGAGCGCCAGATCGGGCACGTCGCGCCGAGCCTGGACCACAGCATCGATCAAGAGGTGGAAGCGCTTCACCGGGACGAGGCGGCCGATGGCGACGACGAGTGGCGTGGGTGAGCGGGTGCCGCCGGGTGAGAAGACCGGGTTCACGCCCGGCGGCACCACGTGGACGCGCTCGGGCGGGAGGCCGACGGCCTGGAGCTCCTCGCGGGACGGCTCGGCCAGGGTGACGACCTCAGTCCGACGATAGAAGGGCGGGGCGATGCGGGCTTCCAGCACCCGCCCCGCCGCGGCCAGAGGCCCGGGGAAGATCTGGTCCCACATCGGACCGTGGATGTGGTGCAGCCAGGTGACCGTGGGTGTGCGGGACCAGACCGGGCTGAACCAGGGGACGCCGTTCCAGATCTCGACCAGCGCGTCCCGGGGCCCCATCCGCCGGAGGACCTCAGCGACCGCGGTGCGCGGGAAGACCGTGTGGCGGCTGCCCCGCCGCACGACCTGGTAGCCGTGGCGGCGGACGGTGTCGGCCTGGCCGGCCGCGTGTGAGGTCCGCAGCGTGACCTCGAGGCCGGCCTCAGCCCAGCGTCGCAGCACCTCGTCGGCATGGACCTCGGAGCCGCCCGCTTCGGGGTCGTCGAGGTCGCGCCACTGCAAGACGTGGACGTGGCGGACGCCAGCACGGCCGAGCGCCGCGGCTAGCTCGGCGAGGGTGGGGGCGGCGTCGGACACGGGCTGCGAACTGTAGGGGGCTCCCGAACCTCGCGAGGGGGAGGCGGTAGCATGTCCTCTCCGTGGGCGCCCCGGATCTCGCCGTCTTCGACCTCGACGGGACGCTGACCCGGCGGGACACGTTCTTGCCCTTCCTGCGCCGGGTGGCCGGCAGCAGGACCACGGCCATGGCCCTCGCCCGCTCGTTTCCTGCCCTGGCGGCGGCCTGCCGCGACCGGGCGCGGCGAGACGCCTTCAAGGAGGCGCTCGTCGGGGCCACCCTCGGCGCCCGAGAGTCCGACGGGGTCGACCGGATGGGCGCGGCCTACGCCGAGCACCTCCTGGCCACTCAGCTGCGGCCCGACACGCTGGCTCGGCTGCGCTGGCACCAGGCCGAGGGCCACGATTGCGTGATCGTCTCGGCGTCGCTCACCGTCTACGTGGCCCCGCTGGCCAAGCGCCTCGGCGTCGATCGGGTCGTGGCCACGGAGCTCGAGGTGGGTTCGGACGGCCGGCTGACCGGCCGTTTCGTCGGTCCGAACTGCCGGGCGGCGGAGAAGCTGCGCCGGATCGAGGCCGCCTACGGCGACCGGCCCATCGGCTGGGCCTACGGCGACAGCGTCGACGACCAGATCGTGCTCGACCGCGCCGCCGCACGCGACGCTCGTCGGCAAGACGCCGGTCGGCGACGTCGGAGTGCGGTGAGCGAACACTCGTGAGCACGGCGATCACCACGGTCAAGATCTGGCCGCTCGCCCTCCTGCGGAGCTGCCGCCCCCGCCAGTGGGCCAAGAACGTCCTGGTGTTCGCGGCACCGGGAGCGGCTGAGGTACTCGACGAGCGCGAGGCGCTGATCAAGACGATCGTGGCCTTCGTCGCCTTCTGCCTGGCGTCGAGCGCGGTCTACGTCGCCAACGATCTCGCCGACCTCGACGCCGATCGCCACCACCCGGTCAAGCGGCACCGGCCGCTCGCCTCCGGGGCCCTTCCTGTCTCCATCGCCCGGATGGCCGTGGTGGTGTTGGTGCCCGGCTCGTTGGTCGCCGCATTGCTCACCGGCGAGTGGCGGTTCGCGGTGGTGGTCGCCATGTACCTCGTCGTCTCATTCCTCTACAGCGCGTGGCTGAAGCACGTGGCCATTCTCGATCTCGTCCTCGTCGCCTCGGGCTTCCTCCTGCGCGCCGTCGGCGGCGCCCTGGCGGTCGACGTACCGGTGTCGGAGTGGTTCCTGATCGTCTTCTCCTTCGGCTCGCTGATCGTGGTCACCGGCAAGCGGTTCTCCGAGCTGTTGGAGTTCGGCGAGCGAGCGGGCGACGTCCGGCCCTCGCTCGACGGCTACACCCTTCCGTTCCTGCGCATGGTCCTCGGGATGGCGGCCGCCGCCACCTCGGTCGCCTACTGCACGTTCGCCTTCCAGAAGGCGGCGATGGCGGCGCCGGGGGGCGCGGTGTGGTACCAGCTCTCGGCCATCCCGGTCGTCACCGCCATCCTCCGCTACGCGTTGGTGATCGAGCAGGGCCACGGCGGGGCACCGGAGGACGTGTTCCTCTATGACCGGATGCTGCAGGGCCTGATGATCTGCTTCTTGGTGCTGTTCGGGGTAGGTGTGGTCGTTGGCTGACGAGCGGCAGCAGTTTGCCGGTTGGGGCGGGACGCAGCCGACGGTGGCGCGCCCTGCGTCTGCTGCCGGAGAAGCCGATATCGCAGACGTCGTGCGCAGCGCCGGCTCGCGGGGGGTGCTGGCGCGAGGGCTCGGACGGGCCTACGGCGATGCGGCCCAGAACGCCGGCGGCGTCGTGCTCTCCCTGCGAAGCGGCTCCGACGCCGTGCACCTCGACCCGGGTCGGAGCGAGGTCACGACGTGGGCCGGGGCGAGCATGGACCACGTGATGCGCCAGATCGTGCCGCGGGGCTTCTTCGTACCCGTCTCCCCGGGCACCCGGCACGTCACTATCGGCGGCGCGCTCGGCCGCGGACATCCACGGCAAGAACCATCACGTCGAGGGCTCCTTCGCCAACCACGTCACCTCGTTCACCATCGTGCTGGCCGACGGGGCGACGAAGGTGGTCACGCCTGAGCGCGACGGCGCCCTGTTCTGGGCCACCGCGGGCGGCATGGGGCTCACCGGCGTGGTGGCCGAGTGCACCTTCCGGGTGCTGCCCATCGAGACCAGCCGCATCGCGGTCGACACCGAGCGAGCGCGCGACCTCGACGACGCGCTGGCCCGCATGACCGAGGGCGACGAGCGCTACCGCTACTCCGTGGCGTGGATCGACCTGCTGCGCGCGGCGGGCGGCTCGGGCGCAGCGTCCTCACGAGGGGCGACCACGCGCCGTGGGCCGTGCTATCCGGCCGGGCGCTGCGCGACCCGCTGGCGTTCGCGCCCCGGGCCCTGGCCGATGTCCCGCCGGTCGTGCCGACCGGTCTCCTCAACCAGGCCACGGTCCGGGCCTTCAACGAGACCTGGTATCGGAAGGCCCCGAAGCGGCGCTGCGGCCAGATCGTCTCGATCTCACGGTTCTTCCATCCCCTGGATGCGGTCCACCACTGGAACCGGCTGTATGGCCGCGGCGGCTTCCTCCAGTACCAGTTCGTGGTGCCGTTCGGCGCCGAAGCGACGCTGCGCCGGGTGGTGGAGGAGATGGTCCGCTTCGGCGTGCCTTCCTTCCTGGCCGTCTTGAAGCGCTTCGGCGCCGCCAACCCCGGGCCGCTGTCGTTCCCGCTGCCGGGTTGGACGCTCGCCCTCGACATCCCGGCCCGCCTCGACGGGCTCGCTGGCCTCCTCCGGCGTCTCGACGAGCAGGTGCTCGACGCGGGCGGCCGCCACTACCTGGCCAAGGACGCCCACATCGGCCCCGGCGAGGTCAAGGCGGGCTACCCGCGCCTCGCCGAGTGGGCGGCGGTGCGCGATGCGGTCGATCCCGACGGGGTGTGGCAATCCGACCTGGGCCGGCGGCTCGGGCTGTGCCGACCCCGGCGACCGTGAAGAACGCGCTGGGGGAGACGCAGGTCATCGTCCTCTTCGGTGGGACGAGCGAGATCGGCCAGGCCATCGTGCGCCGGCTGGTGTCGCCGGCCACCACCACCGTCGTCCTGGCCTGCCGGGCGCCCGATCGAGCGGCGGAGTTCGCCGAGGAGCTCCGTGGGCGGGGGGTCGCCACGGTCGACGTCGTCGCCCTCGACGCCGAGGACGCCGCCGGGCACTCGAAGCTGGTGGCCGATCTGGCTGAGCGCCACGGTGACCCGGACGTCGTGATCCTCGCCGTCGGCATCTTGGGCCGCCAGTCCACCTATGACGCCGACCCCGCCGAGGCCGCCCGCTCGGTCGCGGTCAACTTCGGGAGCGTGGTCTCGCTCGGCCTGGCCACCGCGGCCCGGTTCCGCGAGCAGGGCCACGGGCAGCTGGTGGTGCTGTCGTCGGTGGCCGGCGAGCGGGTCCGGAAGGCGAACTTCGTCTACGGGGCCACGAAGGCGGGGCTGGACGGCTTCGCCCAGGGACTGGGCGACGCGCTGGCCGGCTCGGGCGCCAGCGTCCTCGTCGTCCGGCCCGGATTCGTGAAGGGGCGGATGACGGAGGTGCTGTCGCCTGCGCCCCTCTCGTCCACGCCGGAGCAGGTCGCCGCGGCCACGGTGGCGGGCCTGGCCAAGGGCCGCCGGATGGTGTGGGTGCCGGCGAGCCTGCGGGTGGTCTTCTCCCTCTTGCGCCACCTGCCTGCCCCGGTGTGGCGTCGCCTGCCGCTCGACCGCTGAACGGCGCGCCGCCCGGTCACACTCACGACGTTCTGGTCACCGATTCCGCGCCTGGGGCGCGGAAAGCGTGCCCAGAACGAAAATGCGCGGGCCAGGGCGGGCGGCGGGGCAGGGCGGGCGACGGGCCGCGGCGGCCGACGGGTCAGGGGGCGGGGCGGGGCGGGACCGGGACGCCGGCCTCGACGGCAGGATCGTGGGTCGGGTCGTACGGGCCGTCGTAGGGCCCGGGTGCGCCGCCCCCCGGGCAGCGCCGGTAGAGGCGGGCGAGGTCGTGTTCGTAGGACTTCACCAGGCAGAAGTCCTTCTCGACGGTCTGGTTGGGCAGGTCCGAGCGGAACTCCACGGAGGAGTTCGGCTCCAACCAGCCGGCCCAGAACCGGGTCAGCACCAGCCAGTCGGCGGCGTCGACGTCGCGAGCGAGGCGGACCCCGTCGGCGTTGGCCACGCCGGGGTCCATCTCCATGAAGTACGTGGACGGAGTGAGCTCGGGGAAGAGGTAGTAGAAGTCGATGTCGCTGTAGACCGTCTGGCGTAGGTCGATGGGGCCGACGAACAGCTTCTGGCCCGGCTTGGCCATCTGGCCGAGGTCGGCGATGAGCTCCCGGCTGGCCAGCCACGGCGGCACGTCGCCCAGGTAGAACCGGCGGTCGCCGCGCTGCACCTCGAGGCCGGGTGGGAGCGAGCCGACGCTCTGGCGGACGTGGAGCAGGTAGTCGCGGTAGGTGAAGAACGGGATGACGGCGAGGAAGATCCCGACGAAGACCACGCCGACGGAAAGGGCGAGGCGCGCCGCGCTCGACCAGCGCGGCCGCAGCCACCCGAGCACCTCGACGATGGCGCCGGGCAGGAGGGCGAGGGACACGCAGCTCACCCAGGCGAAGTGGGCGGTGTCCGGGCGCTGGAAGGCTTGCGGGAGCAGGCCGGCGCCGAACAGCGCGGCCGCCAGCAGCACGCGTGCGTGCTGATCGGGCCGGCGGCGGTAGCGGAGGATGGCCACGCCGAGCACGAAGAACGCCACCAGCGGCACGAGGAAGAACCAAAGGAAGATCTGGTGGGGCGCGGCGAGGTGCGGCACCTTCCACCACGGCGGGAACTTCTCGGCGATCGCCTGCAGCGCGCCGTCGAGGTGGCCCCACGATGGTGGCCGCGGCAGCTGCCGCCCTGGTCGCAGCTTGAACACGGGGTCGATCACCATGCCCCGGAACGACGGCCCGAAGCCGGCCATGGCGAGGTGGACGTAGTAGGGCACGAGCCCGAGTGCGAGGCCCGCCACCACGGGTCCCCACGTCGCCCGCTTGCGCCGCCACAGCAGGAAGCCGTGAGCCAGGGCCAGGGCGAGGATCAGGTCCGGCCGGTAGGCGAGCGACAGTCCGGCCAGCAGGCCGGCGGCGACGGACCAGCGGCGCGGGTGCTCGGTGCCCGGTGCGCCGGCGCGCAGCGCGGCTGACGATGCTCCACAGGCCGAGGCCGACCCCACCGTTCCACGCCAGGGCGATGAGGTTGATCGGTGTCAGGACCAGGAACACCGCGGCGACCGCGCAGGTGGTGGCCACGGCCTTGCCCCAGATCCGGGCCACGACGTAGATGGCCAGGATGATGCTGAGGTGCTGGATCAACCCGACGGTGCGCTCCACCTCCAGGCGCACCCCGAAGACCCAGTAGATCCCGGCCAGCACCTGGAGCGCGCCCGGACCGTAGAGGTGCAGGAAGTCGACGTTCGGCACCGCGCCCTTCAGCATCCGCTCCGGGAAGGCCAGCATGAAGCCTTCCTCCATCGGCGCCCCCGGCGTGCGGTAGAGGCCCCGCAGCGGCATCAGCACGAGCGCACCGATGGTGCCCAGCGCCAGCACGCTCGACCACTGTGGTCGCCACGACGGCCGGTCGCGCCCCGAGCGCGATGGGCCGAGCACGAAGGCCGACGGGTCTTCGACCGGGGGAGCGCGCCGCAGGCCCCGCAGGTGGAGCACGGCGCGCTGCGCCAGCGGGGCCAGGCCGACTGCGGCGAGGACGACGAGGGTGATCTCCGCCGGAGTTCGAAAGCGCGTCGTGCCGTAGGCGTAGGCCGCGGTGACGGTGACCACCACCACCTGGATGAGCAGTGGCAGCACCGGGACCTTGCGTCGCCGCAGGGTGACGAGGCCAGCCACTGCGAACGGCATCATGGCCCAGTACTGCACGAGCCCGAGACGGTTCACCCACAGCGGGCGCCCCTCGATGCTGGCCAGCTCGGCGTTCTGCAGCGGACGGAAGACCTCCCATTGCCGCCCGACGCGAGCTGCCACCACCACCGGCAGCCGGCCGAGGTGGTGCCGGGCGTAGTCGAAGCCGACCTTCTGCCAGTACCGAGCCTTCTGGGCCTCGTCGCCAGGTGGATCGCCGCGCTGGTCGCGGATCCTTTGCTGGCAGTCGAAGAGCCAGTAGCCGAGGAACTTGCCGTGATACGTGTCGTCGCAGTTCGAGTAGACCTGCAGCTCGCTGGCGTTGGTTGAGAGTGGAACAGTGGCGTCGAAGCGGATGGCGTTGCGCAGCTGCCACGGCGCCAGCACGGCGAGCGCGGTGAGCAGGGCGGTGAGCGGCATCAGGATGCGGGCCCGCACCAGGAGGCGACGGTCGAAGCCCATCCACGGCACCACGAGGAGCACGAGGAGGAGCAGGGCCTCACCGCGCACCAGCGCGGCCAGCGCGATGAGGGCGCCGATCAGCGCCGCCCCCGGAAGTGTCGGCTCGTCCTTCCAGCGGTACGCGAACAGGATGACCAGCGCCACCAGCAGCATGAACAGGCCCTCGGAGTAGAGGATCCCGTCGATGACCCAGAGGTTGGCGTAGACGGCCGCGAGCACGCCCGCGATGAGCATGGCCAGATCACCGGCCACCCGCCGGGCGATGAGGGCGATCACCAGGACCGCGGCCGTGCCCACCAGGCACGACGCCAGCTTGTGGTCGATGTACGTCGTGGCTCCGGCTCGCGAGAACATCGACAGGTAGAGCGAGTACAGCGGTCCGTGCAGCGCGGTGGCGATCGGGCGCTGGTAGGCGACCCAGTTGAGCGGCTCGAGGAAGCCGCGACCGGCGGCCAGGATGTTGGCCTGCGTGTGGTAGTAGAACGGGTCGCCAGCGTCAGTGCGGGCGGGCACCACGCCCACCAGCGTGAAGAGCCGCACCGAGAACGCTCCGCCTACCACTCCCGCCAGCCCGACCGCCGGCCAGGGTGGCACCCACGACGGCGTCCGCCCGTGGGCGAGGCGCAGCGCCGGCACCTCCACTGCCGCGAAGATGGCGAAGGCGATGGCCACTGTGGCGACGAGCACCCACAGCAGCACCGGGAGCACCGGTCCGGCGTAGAAGCGGCCGAAGGCGCCGTTCAAGATCCGCTCGGGGTACTCGCGCACGATGAGTTCGATGATCGACTCGTGCCAGAGGAAGATGCCGTAGCTGGCGAGCCCTAGCCACCGCAGTGGTCGGACGTTGAGGGCGCCGACGTAGCCCGAGCGCGGAACGAGCGCCAGCGGCGCCACCACGAGGAAGCCGAAGAGGCCGTAGAACAGGTGGCGGAAGACGTGCTGGTGCGTCGTGTAGGTGATCGACGCCGTTGGCAGGCCGAAGCGGGTGGCGACGATCCAGAAGGCGAGGACGGCCGCGGCGAGCAGCACGGGGGTGAGCCAGCGGCGATGCGCATCCAGGCGTAGCCAGAAGCGGGCTCCGATGCCGGTGGCGTGGAAGGCCGGAGAGGTCACCAGGGCCAGCACCATCCCGAACGCGAACTGATCGAGGTAGGCCGGGAGGAACGAGAGCGGTCCGAACGTGCGGTCGTTGCCGATGGCGAGGAACAGGCCCCGCCAGGCCCATGACACGACGACGAAGCCGGCCAGCCCGATCAGCTCGCGCCGCACCCGCTGGTCGACCGAGGCGGCGGTCCGGCGCCGGAGGAACCACGCCCACAGCGGGAGGAAGGCGTAGAAGCTGACCTCCACCGCGAGGCTCCACGACTGCTGCAGGCCGATGGGCAGGCGGCCAGGCCAGTACAGGTGGATGAGCGTGAACCAGCCGAAGAGGTCACCCGGATCATGAGGTTGGCGCACGATCAGCAAGGCGCCGATCAGCGCCGCCCAGTACGCCGGGTAGATGCGTAGGGCGCGGTGACGGAGGTAGGTCCGCAGCCGGGGGCGGGGGGTGCCGTCGAGGTGGGCGTCGACGAACGGCCGGTAGAGAAGGAAGCCCGAGATCACGAAGAAGACGGGGACGCCGATGTCGAGGCGCCCCAGCACGGCGCGCACCGGGCTCAGGAGGTTGAGCCGGGTGACCACCCCGAAGTGGGCGATGAGCACGGCCAGAGCGGCCAGGGCCCGCAGACCGTCGAAGCCGGCCAGGCGCTCACGGGTCCGCCTCGGCCGCTCGGACCCCTCGATCATCGGCAGGGTCTGCGTGGCCACGGAGAGCAGAGCGTACGCGTTGACGGGAGCTATACCGGGGCACCCGCCGCGCCGTAGCTGAGGCGCTGTCCTACACTCGGCGGGCCATGCCGGACGTCGCCGCTGGAGCCCCGACGGACGATCGGCCCCCCTCGCCCGGCGGTCCGCCAGGCGATCCCGAGCTGCCGTCGGCATCCCGCGCGGCCACCGTCGACGCCGCCCGGCGCCGGCGCACCCGCGCGGTGGCGGTCGGGGTCGGCGCGCTGGTGGCCGTCGTTGCCCTGGTCTTGTACGCCTGGCCGGCGATGGCTCGCTCCGGCGGTCGGGTCGACGTGGTGCTCGCCGGCGACGGGCAGGTGCAGGCCAGCCAGCAGGCGCTCGAACGGCATCTGCGGGAGCGGGGCCTGAGCGTCACATCGTTCGTGACCGCGTCGAGCTCGCTCTGCGCCCAGCGGGACCAGCTCGAGCACGCCGTGCAGCAGACCCACCCCTCCGTCGTGGTGCTGTCCTTCCGACTCGCCGAGCCCGCCTGCCGCGGGTGTGGCGGCGGGGGCCGACCCGACCTTCGCGCTCTACGACCAGGTGCTGCACGACGTGGGCGGTCGGCGTGTGGTCCTCGTCGTGCAGCCCGGGGCGCCGGGCGCGGCGCAGTCCCAGGACCAGGCGGTGCAGGCCGCTTACGCCGCCCTGCTGGCGGCCCGGCGGGCCACGGTCGCCGATCCGTCGACCCTGCTCGGTGGGTCGGCGGCGCCCGCCTCCATGCCCTGCCAGTGGTGGGACGACTGCCGCCCGGACGGCACCGTCGAGGTGCGCACCAGCCCCGGCGGGGCGCTCACCCCAGCGGGCAGCCAGCGCGTGGCGCGAGTCGTGGTAGGAGCGATCCCGTGACCGCGGGGACGGTCAACGCGCCACCCCAGGGCGACGTCGCCGGCGGGCGGCCACGCCGCGGCCCGCGGGCGGACGGTTGGGTGTGGCTCGTCTTCGCCGTCCTCGCCGCGGTGCCGGTGGTGGTCGGGCTGGTCGCGCTGCGCCATCCGCACTGGTACCCCGCCGGCGACATGGCCCAGGCCGAGCTGCACGTGCGCGGCTTCTGGAACCATCCGCCGCTGATCGGCGCCGCCGGGCGCCTCGGCACCCTCGAGGACCAGGGCTCGCATCCGGGGCCGGCGCTGTGGCTGGCGATGTACCCGGTCTACGCCCTGTTCGGGCGCACCTCGTTTGGCCTCATGGCCGGGGCGGCGTCGGTCCACCTGGTCAGCATCGTGCTCATCCTGTGGTGGGCGAGGCGGCGGGCCGGCACCGCGTTCACGATCGCGCTCGGCCTCACGCTCGTCGTGCTGGTGCGGGCCAGCGGGCCGGCCTTCTTCATCGAACCCTGGAACCCGTGGCTGGCGGTGCTGCCATTCCTCCTGTTCCTCCTGCTGTGCTGGGACATCCTGCAGGGTGAGGTGCGACGCCTCCCGTGGGCCATCGCGGCCGGGACCTATTGCATCCACTGCCATGTCGGGTACGTGCCGATCGTCGGCGGGCTCATCTCGTTCGTGTTGGTCTGGGCCGTCGTGGAGCTGCGCCTCCGGCGCCAGCCCATCGTCGGGACCCTGGCCCGGCCGCTGGCCTGGAGCGCGGCCGTCCTGGTCGTCATGGGGCTGCCGCCGGTTGTCGACCAGGTGATCCACAACCCGGGCAACCTCGGCATCCTGATCCGCAACTTCCGCCACCCGACCGACCCCTACGTCGGGCTCGCGGGCGCCTGGAAGGGCTTCGCGGGGGAGGTCAACCTCCTCGGACCGTGGGTCGCGGGCCGCGGCCATCTGCCGACGGATGCGCCGAACCTGGTCGGTTTCCTGGCCCTGCTCGTCCTCTGGGGCGCGGGGGTGGCGGTGGCGATCCGACGACGGGAGTCCGACCTGCTGCGCCTCCACGCTCTCTTGGCCGCCACCTGCCTGCTCGGCCTGGTGGCCACCACGCGCGTCACGGGCGTGCTCTTCGACTACCTGCTGCGCTGGCTGTGGGTGGTGACGGCGCTGATCGTGGCCGCCAGTGCGACCGGGCTGTACCGCTGGTGGGCGGGACGGCGGCGAGGTCCAGACCCTGGGGTGGTCCGCAGCAACCGGGTCGTCGGCCTCACCGTTGTAATGGCGGCGGCCCTCGTCGCGCTGGCCGCGCTGCCCAAGTTCGCCGACGCCGACGTGCCCGGACCGCGTGACTCGTACCTCATCGGCCAGATGGCCCGCCAAGCCCGACCCCAGCTGGATCCGAAGGCCGCCTACCTCGTGCGTTGGCGGGACCCGACCGCGCTCGGTGCCTCCGGCTACGGGATGGTGCTCGAGCTCGGACGGGAGGGCTTCCACGTCGGTGTCGATCACGGGGCGCGCGCCGGCGCCCTGCCGTCCCGGGTGCTGCCGGAGGCCGACGCCGACGGCGTGCTCTACGTGATCGTCGGCCAGGACATCGAGCGCTGGCGAGCCCGGAGCGATGCGACGGAGCTGGCCTACGCCGATCCGAGGTCGGCCGCGGAGCAGGCCGAGGGGGCGGCACTGCGGGCCCGGCTGGCCACTCGCCTGACCCAGATCGGCCGAGCCGACCTGGTGCCCTCCCTCGACCAGCTCTACGCCGCGGTGCTGTTCGCCCCCGGCATGCCGGACGACGTGAAGCGCGACATGTCGCGGCTGACCGACCTCCGGCTGCCCGCGGCGCTGTTCCTGACCGCGTCCGGGGCGCCAAGCGACCCACCGCCGTGATCGGTGCCTCGGACGGCGCGCCTCCCGTCGCTACCATGCCCGGGATGCGCAACGTGGTGGTCGTCCCCACCTACCAGGAGGCGGGGAACATCGCGCGCTTCCTCGGCGCCGTGCGGGCCGCGGTGCCGGACGCCGACGTGCTGGTGATCGACGACGGCAGCCCCGACGGCACCGGCGAGCTGGCCGAGCAGGCGGCCGCGGAGCTGGGCCAGATCAAGGTGCTGCACCGTCCGGGCAAGCAGGGGCTCGGGACGGCCTACCGCGAGGGATTTCGCGTCGCCGGGGACGAGGGCTACGACGTCGTGGTCCACATGGACGCCGACTTCTCGCACGACCCGGCCATGATCCCGCGGCTGCTGGCCGGCATCGAAGACGGCGCCGGCGTCGTCATCGGCTCCCGGTACGTGCGCGGCGGCTCCACGCCGAGCTGGTCCCTCCACCGGCGGCTCCTGTCCCGCTGGGGCAACCGCTACGCGGCCACGGTCCTGCGCCTGCCGCTCACCGACGTCACCTCGGGCTTCCGCGCCGTGCGGGCCGACGTCCTGCAGGCCGCCGACCCGGCCACGGCGCGAGCCGAGGGCTACGCGTTCCTCACCGAGCTGGCCCGGCGCTACGTGCGCAGCGGCGTGCGGGTGGAGGAGATCCCCATTGCCTTTCGCGACCGCGAGCTGGGTGAGTCGAAGATGTCGGTGCGGATCATCGCCGAGTCGATGTCGCTCGTGACGGTCTGGGCCATACAAGACCTGTGGCATGGCATCCGAGCCCGCCGGCGGGCCGACGTCGACTCGGTGAGCGACTAGGGCGAAGCAGGCGCCGCGGCTGGCGCGTCGGCCAGCCGGGCCAGGTTGACGAGCAGTGGGCCGAGCCATTGGGCCTCGACGTCCGCCGTGCCCTTCGTCCAGTGGAAGCCGTCCGGCCGCCGGGCCAGGTCCAGCTCGCCACCCGGGCGATCCTGCATGTACGTCCGCAGATCGAGCAGGTAGGTGCCGGGGTGGGAGGCGACGACCTGGGCGATGAGCTGGTTCAGACGGCCGGTACGAGCCGGATCCTCCTCGACGAAGGGTCCCTTCAGCCCGGCCAGGACATGCGTGGCCGGGCGCGGATAGGTCAGCCACAGCACCGCCGCTCCTCGCGATGCCATGAGATCCGAGAAGGCCGACAGCTCCCGCTCGATCACGGCGTCGAAGGCGGGCTCGCCGATGTGCTGCCAGTGGTCGGCGCCCGGCAGGCGGCGGTCGACCATCTCCCACAGCCCGTTCAGCACCACGACCAGATGGGGGTTGGTGCGCGCCAGGTCGTTCGCCCGTACGTCGGGCCAGTCGTTGCAGTCGGACTGGGTAGGGGCGACGATGCCGTTCACCCATCGAATGTCGCCACCGCGCACGATCCCGCAGGCGACCCAGCCGAAGTTGTACACGCGTGCCCGCGCCGTCTGCTTGGCCCAGTCCGTCAGCCCGTCGCCCAGGGTGAGGGCGAGGGAATCGCCGACGATGGCGATCCGCGGGCGGGTGCCGGCGGTCAGCATCCGAGCCGGTTGGGTCGGCAACCGGCGGGGCCCCGCCGTGATCAGGGTGGCCGGGTCGGGGGGCCCGGCCGGCACCTTGGTGGTGGGCGCCGGGTTGGCCACCCTCGCGGTCGCAGCCGGCGTGCTGCTGGTCGGGCCGGCTGTGGTGCCGGGCGCCACCGCGGCCAGGCTGGTAGGTGGGTCGGGCAACGTGGCCGCGGGGCCGGAGGCCGCGCCCAGCGTGGCGTCGAGGCCGGCGATCGACGCCGCGACGGGCTTGGCTCCGGTGAACGCGATGGCCCCGGCCACGATGGCGAGCGTCGTGCCAGCGAGCGCGACGGGCGCCAGCAGGCCTCTCGGCCAGCGCCCTCGCCGGATGGGCTGCTCGAGCAGGCGGTAGGAGGCGACGGCGAGCGCCAGCGTGAGCAGCACCCGGGTCCCGTCGGTGACCGGGGTGGACCAACCGGTCCGCAGTGGTGTCAGCCAGAGGAAGACGGGCCAGTGGATGAGGTAGATGCCGTAGCTGAGCAACCCCAGCTGGCGCAGCGGCCACCACGCCGCGGCCGCGGCGGTGGGACCGGGCGCCGTCACCGCCACCACGAGGATCACGATGCCGACCGCGTGGAGCGCCAGCCCGCCGTGCCCGAGCAAGGGGCTGGTCTCGCGGGCGCCATGCCACGACCAGGCGATGCCGACCACGGCCGCGGGGACCAGCCACCGGCACGCCGCCACCAGCGCCATCCGGCCGCGACTGTGGAAGGCGAGCGCACCGAGAGCTCCGATGAGCAGCTCGGCGGCACGGATGTCGGTGCCGTAGTAGACCCGCATCGGCTCGTTCCCGACCACCAGCAGGAGGCCGAGGGAGACGCCAAGGAGGGCGAGCAGCGTGACCGGAAGGGCATGCCGGCGGCGGCTGCGAAGGGCCAGGACTGTGACCAAGGGGAACAGGAGGTAGAACTGCTCCTCGATGGCCAGGCTCCAGGTGTGGAGCAAGGGCGAGGGGTTGAAGGCCACCCCGCCGTAGTCCACGCCGGTCAGCAGGTAGCGCCAGTTGGCGACGTAGGCCAGCGTGGCCTGCGTGTCGCCCCGGAGGTGCTCGAGCTGGCCCGCGCCGGCGTAGCGCCGGGCGGCCAGCAACACCGCCAGCAGGACCACGGCCAACGCCGGGTACAGCCGCCGGGCCCGGCGGGCCCAGAAGCAGCCGAGGTCGATGGTGCCGGTGGCCCGCCACTCGGTGACGAGCAGCGAGGTGATGAGAAAGCCCGAGAGGGTGAAGAAGGCAGAGACGCCGAGGAAGCCGCCGGGCAGCCACCGAGCGTTCAGGTGGTAGACGACCACCGCCAGCACCGCCAGGCCACGCAGGCCGTCCCACCCGGGCACCTGTTCGAGGTGCGGGGCGGCGACCCTCCGGGCGGGGGCGGCTTCCCGCCCCGGGCCCCGGACGCGCGCCTCGTGGACGGCGGTGGCCGTCACCGCTTGCGCCGCCTCGTGCCGATCGGCGAGTAACGGACGACGCAGTAGAACGCCCGCACGCCGTCGCGCCAGCCGATCTTCTTGCCCTCCGTCGTAGGTCCGCCCGCTGTAGGAGATCCCGACCTCGTAGATGCGCCACCCCCCGGCCGCGACCTTGGCCGTGAGCTCGGGCTCGATCCCGAACCGGTCCTCCTCCAGCTCGATGGACTGGATGACGTCACGACGGAACGCCTTGTAACAGGTCTCCATGTCGGTGAGGTTCAGGTTGGTGAACATGTTGGACGCCAGGGTGAGGAGCCGGTTGCCCAGGAAGTGCCAGAAGTAGAGGACGCGGTGTGGCCGCTCCGAGAGGAACCGTGAGCCGAACACGACATCCGCCTTGCCGTCCTCGAGCGGACCCATGAGCAAGTCGTACTCGGCCGGGTCGTACTCGAGATCGGCGTCTTGAACGATGACGTAGTCGCCCGTGGCGGCGGCGAAGCCGCGGCGGAGCGCCGCCCCCTTGCCGGCGTTGTGCGGCTGGAGGAGCACCCGCACCCGGACGTCGGCGAAGCTCGGGAGCACGTCGCGGCTGCCATCGGTGGAGCCGTCGTCGACGATGATGAGCTCGCTCACCCACGGCGAGGACAGCACCTGCTTGACGACGAGCTCGATGGTGGGCCGCTCGTTGTAGCAGGGCATCACCACGGACAGGCAGGGTCGCGGGGAGCCGGTCGACACGAGGACGAGATGGTAGTGGCCGCTCCTCGCCAAGCGCGGGCACGCGCCCGGGTGATCCGAGCCGCCCCAGACCTGCCGCCGACGCGCCGGCGACCTGATGTCATCCGAGCGCGGAGGCTCCTTGGCGTTCGATCGCAGGTCGGTCTGCCGGAGGGATGGGTGCAGACGGTGCAGGCTCTTCGCGGGTGGCAAGCCGACCGATCACGCCGAGCGCCACGTCGGCGGCCAGGAACGTGACCGTGGCCAGCGCCAACGAATGGCCGAGCTCGAAGCGGCTCGGCCAACCGAAGCCGGCGGCCGGTGTGGACCGCCATTGGCGCAGGACGTAATAGGCCGCCGTGGCGCCGAGCGCGCCGATGGACGCGGCGGCACAGAGCCAGCGGGCGCGGGGGAGGCGACCGGCGACGAGCATGGCCGCGATGACGAGGACGGCGGCGACCGGGCGGAACACGATCGCGGTGAGAACGCCTACCGCGGCGCTGCCGAGGAGGAGCGGTGGCCACGGGAGGGGCGGGCCGGCGTGCGGCCCGCGCCACCGACGCGGGAGTGGCGGATCCACGTCGGGCGGGACGGCGGCGTCGGTCTTCGCCCGTGCGCGTCGCGGGTCGAGCAACGCCAGCAGCAAGCAGACCAGGGTCCCGGCCGCCGACAGGGCCAGCGCGACCCATACTGCTCGCTGCGGTGCCCACGCCAAGGAGACGCTGACGGGCCCGGCGCCCCGACGTGGGACCAGCCAACCGTTCATCCCGCCATCGACCTGGTGGGGCGGCCCGAGGTCCCGACCGGCCACAGTGGCGTGCCAGCCGCGGTTCAAGCCCTCGCCGAGGATCAGCCAGAACGAGCCCGCGCCCCCGCGACCGAGACCACCTGGTGGGTGCGGTCGGAGGAGGTCACGGTGGCGGTCGGGCCACCGGCGCGGGCCGGCGGGAGCATGGGCCCGGCGGCCGCGGCCGCGCCCCCAGCCGCGGACGTCAGCACCAGCCGGTCGAGGTCGAGCCCGCTGGCCGTGCCCGGTGCGGCCCGGAGCACGTGCTCACCGGCGCTGATCACGGGCGAGCCGCCACAGGACTGGAAGGTGAGGGCCTCGCCGGACGAGCGCGGCCGGGCGCTGTCCTGTGATCCGCACCGGGAGCGGCTGGCCGTCGAGGGTGAGCAGGTCGCGACGGCAGCCGGTATCGAGCGGTCCGGCTGCTCCGGCAGGCGGGGGTGGACCAGGCAGGCCCAGCTCGGCGATCCCCACTGGCAGCACAACCGGCCGCTCGGCGTGGCGGTCGAACGTGGTGAGGTCGCGGGTGCCGGTGATGGTCACCGTCAACCGGCGGCCGGTGATGGCAGGGAAGCGGACGGGAGCGGGCGTGGGTGCCGTCCCTGGGTGGTCGGCGAGGGGAGGCAGGGCGACGGTCCGCCGCTCGGTGCCATTGCTCACCGTCAGCGAGGTGGGGACGCTGTGCTGGCCGTCGGCGAGCACCTGGAGGTCGAGGTGGTCGACGGTGAGCGGGGCGGGCCTGCTCACGGTGATCGAGGCGCCCCGGGCCGGGCCGAACGCGCTCTGCCAGGCGGTCGCCGGATCGCCGTCGACCGCGGCGTCACCGCCCGCAGCCGGCACGCCGGCCAGCCTGCTGGTGGCGACGGCCGTGACCCCGGCCGGGTCGAGCAGCCGAGACAGCACCGCATCGTTGGCTCGGGGCGAGAGGTGCACGGTGCCGGTCATCCGGAACGCCCGGGCGCTGGGCAACGTGAAGCTGCGGACGAGGCTGGCTTCGGGATCGTCCCGCCAACGCTTGCGGGCGTCCACCCGCTCGCGGGTGAAGACGAGGGCCAGCGGATGGGCGAGCGAGGCCGGCCCGAGGTCGGCGAGCAGGGCCGATGGCGTCCTGACCACCTCGTCGGCGCGCAGCCCGGCCATGTCCACGGTCGAGAAGCCGACCGGGTCGAGGCCGTGGTAGTCGACGAGGCGCCCGCCGGTGGCGTTGGTGATCTCGACCTCCAGCCACGATGATCGCCCCGGCGGCAGCGCGACGTCTTGGCCGGCGGCGGTCAAGGAGCGGCCGTCGAGCGAGACGGTGCGCGCTGCCGGCCGCAGTGCGGCAGCGCGGACCTCGGTGATGCGGCGGTTCACGGGTTGCAGCGGCTGCACCAAGCGCACGGAGGTGAGGTCCCGAGGCTGATCCAGGTCGAGGCGGAGCTTCTGGCCGATGACATCGGCTCCCGCCGCCGACCCGCCAGGCGGTGGTCGGGTTCCCGTCCATGGCGTAGTACGCCCGGTCCTCGGGGCGGTAGCTGTGGGGTCGCCGTAGCCACTGGCGGTGGCTCGGATCGGTCCCTGCTGCTCGGCCAGGGTCTGCTCCGTCAGGCCGCCGCCGTCGTCGCCGAACACCGGCAGGCGGTGGTCGGCCTCGTCCTCGTCGAGAACGCCCGGTCCCTCGTCCTCGGTGAACCCGGTGACGTCCTGGGAGCCCCGCCACTGATGGCCCTGCTTGCGGTTGCTGTCGGTGACGACGAGCAGCGACCCCGCGGGACGCCCACGGCGCCATAGGCGCGCTGCGATCCGCGCGTACACGAGGAGCTCGGACCCGTCGATCAGCCCGGCCGCGGCCGCGTCGACGATGCCGGCGCCACTCCCGGCCAGCACCACGGTGCGCTGGCCGTCCGCCGCCCGCACGATCGGCTGAGCGTCCTCGACCGGGACGAGCGCCAGCTGGGGCACCGCCTGGTCGGCGGTGGCGACGACAGCGCGGTCTCATCCTCATCGGCACCGCAGGCACGTTCGGGCCATCGGGCCGAACGTCCGTGGTTGGCCGAGGCCATCCCCCTGGCGCGGTCGTAGAGCGACCACGTCTCGCCCGGGCGCGGACCCTGGTACTTGTCGAAGGCGACGTCGCCGCGGAAGAGGATCTGGTCGGCCCCGAGCAACCGCGCCACGGGAGCGATCGAAGCCCGCTCGGCCACGCCTGTCTGGAAGCGATCGTCGAGGGCGTACAACAGGTCCATCACCGCCGGGCTCCCGAGCGGCAGGAGGTCGCGGGCGATCGTCGGCTTGTCGGTGAGCCCGGGGAGGACGGGATCGATGGTGATGCCCCAGCGGTGGGCCGCGAACTCTGCGCCCGGGAAGCTCCAGCACGCGCGAGCGGGCCGGTGTGGCGCTCAACGCCTCCGCCGCCTGGTGCCACCACGACGGCATCTCTTCAGGGTGCCGGAGGGTGTCGTCGACGAGGTCACCGGTGTCCAGCGCCGGCAGGTTCACGACGGCGAGGACCCCGACCACCGCCGTGGCGAGGAGCGTGCCGCGCGGCAGGCGGGGCGTCCAGGCGGTGAGCAGCGCACCGACGCCGAGGGCGAAGCCGAGCAGGAGCACCGGCACGGCGCGGGTCGAGCTGCGCAGCGCCAGGACGAGCGTCGACCGAGTCCGAGCCGTGCAGGAGCTGTGCGAGCGGGGAAGCGCCGTAGGCTCCGACCGCCAGCACGGTCCCAGCCACGATCAGCCCGGCAAGGAACGCACGGTGGCGCCACCGCACAGCAGCACCCCGACCAGCCCGAAGCCGGCCAGCGCGAAGCCCAGCCGATCAAGCCGCGGCGATTCGAGGTAGGGCGTCGACGCACCCGTCCAGCGTCCGGTGACATCCCCGCCGTAGAACAGCCAGTAGCCGAGGCCGCGCAGGGCCTCCGAGGCGAGCGAGGTCGACGACACGGCGCCGACCGTCTCGGAGTAGGCGAGCACGTCCGCGCCGTAGTGGGACTGGACGATGAGCGGCACCAGCCACCAGAGCGAGACGACGAGGGAGAGGCCGGCCACCTTGGCCGCCACGCCGAGTGCTCGCCGGCCCGAGATCTCGCGGGCACGAAGGTGGCATGCACCAGCCAGAAGACCGGCGCCACGGCGATCAGCGCGATGGCGGTGGCGTTGATCCCACCCACGGTGGCCACGATCAGCGCGAACAGCGCGGGGTAGCGCCAGCCCCCTCGGCGCCCGGCCAGGATGGTGAGCCCGACGAGCCAGCCGAGACCGGCCCACGGCGAGAGGAGCACGGACGTGCGCGACACGTAGGGCAGGACGTACGGCGACAGCTGGTAGACGAGCCCGGCCGCCCACGCCCCACGACGGCCGAGCCCGAGCTGGCGGGCGCACCACCAGACCCCTGTTCCGGCGGCGAGGAACAACGTGCCCACCCACAGCCGCTGCGCCACCCAGGCTGGCGCGCCGAGGTGCTCGAGCACCCAGTACCACGGCCCGGTCGGCCACAGGTAGCCGATGGTCTGGTGCGTGACCCATCCGCCGAACTGGCTGTCATCCCAGAGCGACGACGCGGCGCGGCAGGAGCTGGCCGGGGTCCACCGACAGGTACAGCTTGGTGTCCGCCGGCATGACCCCGTGTGCGGTGGCGAGACCGGGGAGGTAGGCGAGCGCGGCCAGCACCAAGAGCCCGGCGCTCGTCCGTGCGCTCGGGGCGCGTCGGCTGGACCGGCTGGACCGGCTGCTCGGCGTCACGACCGGTCAGGGGATGGCGCCGAGAACGCCGTAGAGCGCGGTGACGGTTGCCAGGCCCGCACCGCACGCGGCGAGGAGCAGCGGCCACGCTTCGTCGTCATCTTCGGGCCAGAGCGCCGCCACGGCGATCAAGAGCGGGAAGGCGGTGAACAGGAACCGGGGCCGCGCCGTCACCGTCTTGGGTAGCAGCATCAGCGCGAGGATGCCAAGGGTGTAGAGCGTGACCGGCAGCGGGAGGGGCCGCTTCCACATCGCCCACAGGCCGACCAGCATCGCGGCCACGCACAGGAGCGTGAGGATGTTCTTGGGCGAGTCGAGCGGGTGCACGAACGCGTTGCCGATGTCCTTGATGGCGGTGAGACCGAAGCTGGTGCCCTCGGTCCACGCCTCTCGTTGCACCCGGAACCACGCGTCCCTCTCGCCTGTTTGGTGGGCCAGGAACAGCTGGAAGCTCAACCATCCGAGGGGAGCGAGCACGGGCGCCATCAGCGCCTTCCACTCCCGGCGCTGGATGATGGCTGCCACCGCCGCGGCGGCGCACGAGAGCACGATCGGCAGCGCATTGGGCCGGCTGGCAGTGGAGAGCGCGGCGAGGATGCCGGCCAGGAACCATCGGCGATCCATCAGCATGAGGAGGCAGGCGGCGATGAGCACGAGCATCAGGGCTTCGCTGTAAGCGAAGCTGAGTACGAAGCTCCCGGGGAAGAGCGCAGTGAGCACCATGGCCCGGCAGGCCACCTTGTTCCCGAAGAGCCGCTTCGACATGATGCCGACGAGGAGCACGAACACCGCGCCGAGCACCACGTTGAGGGCCAGCGCGGCGCTGACGTCCCCGCCCGGGAGCACGCGGTCGAGCGCCCACACGGTGCGGGGGAAGAGCGGGAAGAACGCCGCCCGGGCCTCGAGCTGGTTGAAGGTGATGTGCGGCGGGATGTGCCTGGGGTAGCCGTGGCGGGCCACCTGGAAGTACCACTGGCCGTCCCACGACGTGAGCACCTTGAGGATCGGCCCGCTGCCACTCGCAGGGCGTGGCTTCTCGGCCGCCCCCGCTGCGCCTGCGCCGGCCAGCACCGCCGCCCGCGACAGGGCGTAGGCGATCGAGCTCCAGACCAGGGCCCGGCGCCAGGTGTACGTCGCCGTCGCCGCCGGTGCCGGCGCCGCGGGCGGGGTGGCGTCCGGGGCGTCGTCGGCATGCTCGATGGTGGTGACGGCCATGCTCCTACCTTGCCGGTCTCGTCGCCCGAGGCCTGGCCGGGACGGGTTCGTCGCCCTGGAGTGGAGGCGGGGCGGGCTTGTCGCCCGGCAGGTCGACGGGACTCACGAGCGGTTCGGGCGACGGTACCATTGCGCTGCCCAGGAGCAGGGCGCGGCGGCCGCTCGTCATCGGCGGGCGATCGGCTGGATGCGCTGCCTCGGGCCGAACCGCGGGGCCCGCCAGCCGTCCAGGAGCAGGAGTCGGATCACGCGGCCGCGCTGGCCGGTGTACGGCGCGAGCAGCTCGAGCATGCGCTCGTCGGAGCCGCGCACCTCCCCCGCCAGCGCGAAGCAGATGGCGTGTGGGACGTGGTAGTCGCCGACGGGCACGGCATCGGGGTCTCCGAACACGGGACCGAGCACCGAGCCGACCGTCCACGCCCCGATCCCGGGGAGGGTGGCCAGCCGCCTCGCCGCCTCGTGAGGAGCGAGCGAGACGAATCGGTCGAGCGTCGTGGCCCGCCGCGCGCAGGTGAGGACGGTCTGCGCCCGTCGGCGCTCGACGCCAAGGCCATGGAACCACCAGTACGGGAGGCCGGCCAGCACTTCGGGATCCGGCGGCAGGCGCAGGTCCACCGGCCCGGGTGCGAACGGCGACAGCCGCTCGCACAGCTGGCGCCAGGCCCGCCCCGCCTCGACCGAGGTGACCCGCTGCTCCAGCACCGTCGGCACCAGCTCGTGGACGAGCGAGTCGCTCCGGCCGACCCGGAAGCCGCGGCAGCCGGCCACCGCCCGGGCGACCACCTCGTCCTGGGGGTCGAGGGCTCCAGGCTCGTCGTCGAGGCCGAGGAGAGCGCCGACTCGATCGGCCAGCCAGTCGCCACCCGAACCCCACGTCTCGTGACGCAACGAGGTGCTGTCCCACCAGAGGTGCAAGGTGCCCGGCCCGTCGGGCGTGCGCGTGGCCCGCCACAGCTCCCGGTGGCTGACGCGCGTCGTCGGGTCGCGGCTCCCGTGCTGGTGCACCCCGAGGGTCTGAAGCAGATCGAGACGCGGAGCGGCGAGGAGCACCGGTCGGCACCGTACCTTCACCGTGTGTCGCGGTCCGGGACCGGCCGTCGGGGAGCCCGGCCACCAGCCCTCACCCGCGCCTCACCCCGTCGACCGCGGCCTGGGAAGCAGTCGGCGCTGGTTGCGGGATCCACGCCGTCGAGCCGACAGCCTCGGACCTGGTCGGCCCTGATTGCGGCGCGACCACCGACGGGCGCCGGGAAGGGGAGGGCGGTTGTGGGTCAGGAGGGGACGGCCCAGGTGGGGCGTAGGTGGAAGCCGATGGCGTCCACGCCAGCGAAGGCCCCGGCCACGAAGGCGCAGATCACGTCGGTGGCCCGGTCGACCTCGTGCGGTCCCCGCTCGACGCAGTGGAGGACCATGACCTGGAGTGAGGTGAGAACACCGCGGGCCACCAGCAGGGAGTCGTCGCCGTCGCCGAAGAGGCGGGCCACGTCTTCCAGCTGCTCGTCGAAGAGGTCGGGCACGAGCGGCGGCCCGGTCGTCGAGGCGGCGTAGCGGTACCCGGTGGGGTCCTCGTGCGCGAACTCGAGGCTGGCGCGGATGGCGCCCGCCAGCGCCTCCCGCAGGCCGCGGGTCGTGACGAGCGCCGACCTCACCCGTTCGGACAGCCGGTCGGCGCTGCGGCGGGCGACCGCCGCCAGCAGGCCCTGCCGGTCGCCGAAGTAGTTGTAGACCAGGGCCCGGGAGACGCCTGCGGCCTCCGCGATCTCCTCGAACGTGACGCTGGCCGGGTCGCGGCCTTGGAGCACCGAGCGCGGCCGCGTCGACCAGCAGCTCGCGCCGCTCCTCCCGAGCCAGCCGGGTTCGAGGTCGGTCAGCCGTCGCGGGCATCTTCAGACCGCAGCGCCGTTGGCCGATGCCGCCGGTGCGACCTCGCCGAACAACGGGAAGTGGCAGGCGACGAAGTGGCCGGGTTCGATGGCTCGCACGGTCGGTTCCTCGATCGCGCACCGGTCCTGCGCCCGCGGGCAGCGGGTGCGGAAGCGGCATCCCGACGGCGGGAAGACCGGCGAGGGGATCTCGCCTTCGATGCGGCTGTCCGGATCGGGGCGCACAGCCGGGTCCGGGACAGGGATGGACTTCAACAGGATGTCCGTGTAGGGGTGGGCCGGTCGGGCGTAGAGGACGTCGGAGGGCGCGACCTCGCACAGCTTCCCGAGGTACATCACGCCCACCCGGTCGCTCACGTTCTTGACCACCGCCAGGTCGTGGGCGATGAACATCAGGGTGAGGCCGTAGCGCCGCTTGAGCGCCTCCAGCAGGTTCAAGACCTGCGCCTGCACGCTCACGTCCAGCGCCGACACCGGCTCGTCGCAGATGATGAGCTTGGGCTCGAGCACGAGCGCGCGTGCGATCGAGATGCGCTGGCACTGGCCGCCCGAGAACTGGTGCGGTCGGCGGTCGGCCGCCACGTCGGGGTCGAGGCCCACGTCCTCGAGGACCTGACGGGCCTTCGCCATGCGCTCGGCCGCGGTGCCGATCTTCCAGATGGTGAGCGGCTCGAGCACGATGTCGCGGACCTTGCGCCGAGGGTTCAGGGAGGAGACCGGGTCCTGGAAGATCATCTGGATGTTCGTGCGCACCGTGCGCATCTCGTTGCCGTGGAGGTCGGTCAGCTCCTGGCCCAGGAAGAGGATCGACCCGCTCGTCGGCCGGGGGAGCTGCATGATCGCCCGACCCGTGGTCGACTTCCCGCAGCCGGACTCGCCGACGAGGCCGAGGGTCTCGCCCGGGAGAACATCGAGGCTGATCCCCGACACCGCGTTCACCTTCAACCCGGTCCGACCGACCGGGAACTCGACCACGAGGCGCTCGACCCGCAGGAGGACCTGATCCACCGGGTTGAGGTGGGCGGTGCCGGTGCCGGCCATCAGACCTCCGCGGACGAAGCCGGGCCCGCCCCGCCGGGCGCGGTGATCGGCGCGCCGGGCGACGCCGCGCGGTCGCTGGTGCTGCTCCCGGCCCCGGTCCCATTGCCCGCCGCCAGCCGGGCCTTGACCTCCCGCCACACGGGCGAGCCGACCGGGTACCAGCAGGCGAACTTGTGCCCCCGCGTCTCCGCCTCGACGAGCGGCGGTGGCTCGTCCCGACAGCGATCCTGGACGTAGGGGCAGCGGGGGCTGAACCGGCAGCCCTTCGGCGGGTTGATGAGATCGGGCGGCCTGCCGGCGATGGCCTGCAGCGGTGTGTGGCTCGGGTTGGCGAGCTTGGGGATGCTCTCCAGGAGCGCTTCGGTGTACGGCATGCGCATCTCCCGAAACAGCACTGCAGTCGGCGCCTGCTCGACGATCTGGCCCGCGTACATGACGATGATCTCGTCCGTGCGCCCGGCCACGACCCCGAGGTCGTGGGTGACCAGGATCACCGACATGTTCCGTTCCTTCCGCTGGGCCTGGATCAGATCGAGGATCTGGGCCTGCACGGTGACGTCGAGGGCGGTGGTGGGCTCGTCGGCGAAGAGCAGGGTCGGGCCGCAGGCCAGCGCCATGGCGATCATGACGCGCTGGCGCATGCCTCCTGAGAGCTCGTGGGGGTACTGGTCGAGGCGCTTCTTCGGCTCGGGTATGCCGACATCTTCGAGCAGGCGCAGCGCGGTGGCCCGGGCGTCGGCGCGGGTCATGTCGAGATGGATGCGCAACGGCTCGGAGATCTGCTTGCCCACCTTCATCACCGGGTTCAGCGACGTCATCGGGTCCTGGAAGATCATCGCCATCTCGGCACCCCAGATATCGCGGCGCTCCTTCAGGCTCATCGTCGTGAGCTCTTTGCCCTCGAAGCGCACGGTTCCCTTGCGGTAGACGTTGCGCTTCGGCAGCAGGCCCATGATCGACCGGGACAGGATGGTCTTGCCCGATCCCGACTCGCCGACGATGCCGAGCGAGTGCCCGCGGTCGAGGGTGAACGTGACCCCATCGACGGCACGCACCACGCCGAGGCTGGTCTGGAAGTGGGTGCTGAGATCCTCCACCTCGAGCAGCGGCCCGGTCTGCGGGCGGATCGAGGCCGAGAAGCGGGTGCCGACCCGGGCGCTCATTCGATGGCGTCCCGGACGTTGAAGCGCTGGGCCAGCACGTCACCGATCAGGTTGATGGACAGGATGGTCACGAAGAGGACGGCCGCCGGCATGAGGGAGATCCACCAGGCCTGCTGCAGCCGGTCCTTGCCGGCGAAGATCATCTTCCCCCACGTGGGGGTGGGCGCCTCGACCGACAGCCCGAGGTAGGCCAGGGCGCCTTCGGCCACGATGAGCAAGGCTAGGCCGGTGAGGGCGAACGAGATCATCGCGGGGACGACGTTGGGCAGGATCTCGCGGAACACGACCCGTCGCCCGTTGGCCCCGACGCTGCGCGTGGCCAGCACGAACTCGCGTTGGGAGTACACGAACGTGTTGGCGCGCACGAGGCGCGTGAGCGGCGGGATCGACAGGAGAGAGAGGGCGAGGATGATCGGCCAGACCGGCCGCGTGGCGGCTTGGGTGGTGGAGTCGGGCGAGTTGAAGAAGCTGACGACGAAGATGGCGAGGAGGAGGGCGGGGAACGCCAACATGATGTTCATGGTGTTGTCGGTGACTCGGTCCACCCAGCCTCGGTAGTAGCCAGAGAGAAGCCCGAGCGTGCCGCCGATCAGGAGCCCGAAGGTGATCGACAGCACCCCGATGGTGAGGGAGACGCGAGCGCCGAACACGGCGCGGCTGAAGACGTCGTAACCGTTGCGGTCGGTACCGAACCAGCCCGCTCGCTCCGGGGCGCCGGGCAGCCGCAGCTCCGGATGGGCCCACACCGCCCACACGGGAGGGCGCTCGATCTTGAGCGGGGTGCCCTTGACGTAGGTGCTGCACTGCAACGGGTCCGAGTACTGGCTGCAGGAGTGCTTCACGTACGGCAGCCAGTTGGCACCGACGGCCGAGAAGATGAGCAGGAAGAGCCAAGTGGCGGCCAGCCAGACGGTGAAGCGGCCGCGGCGCTTGTACTTGCGCGGCTTGGGCGCCTCCTGGTCGATCGGTCCCCCGGCCGCAACGTCGAGCGCCTCCCGGACCTCGGTGTCGAGCAGCTCCGTCAGCTCTGCCATGGCCGGCTCTCCTGATCCGTCAGCCCAGCGCCCTGGCGTGGCGCACGCGGGGGTCGATCCAGGCATAGGCCAGGTCGACGAAGAAGTTCACGAACACGTAGACGAGGGCGAGGATCACCACGCCGTACTGCACGGTGGGGTACTCGCGCTTGAAGATGCCCTCCACCGTCACCCGCCCCATGCCGTTCAGCTGGAACGTCTCTTCGACGATGACCACCCCGCCGATCAGCGCGCCCGTGCTCACCGCCGCCGCGGTGACGAGCGAGAACAGCGACGGACGCAGGGCGTGGCCGAACAGGATGCGCTTGGTGCTGAGGCCCTTGGCACGGGCGGTGGTGATGAAGTCGCTCTGGAGGGTGGCGATCATGTCGGCCCGCAGGAGCCGCATGTAGGTGGCGTAGAGCGGGATGGCGATGGTGATCGCGGGCAGGAAGTAGGACTTGACGTGGTCCGCCGGATGGCTGAACAGGCTGATGTTCGAGGCCGGATAGGAGAACCACTTGAAGTGGATGGCGAACGCATAGATGAGGAGGGGCGCGACGATGTACTCGGGCATGGCGAGCAGCCCGAACGAGGCAGTGGTGGCGGCCCGGTCGGCGCCGGTGCCCTGTTTGTACGCCGACCACATACCCATGGGGATGGCGAACATCAGGGCGAGGAGCTGGGCGTAGATCATGAGCCGCAACGAGATCGGGAAGGCCCGTCCGATCTCGTCCCGGATGGGCTGGTTGGTCTGGAACGTGGTGCCCCAGTTGCCGGTGACCAGGTCCTTCACCCAGTGCACGTACTGCTCGGGGATCGAGCGGTCGAGGTACAGGTCGTGCTTCACCTGTGCGGCCTGTTCGGGGGTGGCACCCGGGCCCGTCTTCAGGGCCACGACCACCTCGGCGCCCCCGGGCAGGAAGCGCAGCGCGATCGAGACGAGGAAGGTCACCACAGCCAGCACGATGAAGAGCTGGATCACCCTCTGGCCCACATAGCGAGCCACGTGCGTCCCCTTCCTCGTCTGTCGGGTCGATCGATAGGCGTCGGTCGCTCAGGCGGCCATCAGTGCTGGACCCAGAGCGTCAGCGGATAGAAGGTGCCGGCGATGCCCTGTCCGAACTGGCTCATCTGGCCGTCGGGCAGCTTGAAGTTCTCGACACCGTGGACGGTGTTCTTGTGGGCGATGCCCCAGATGTCCCACGAGGTCCAGAGGTTGTAGCACTGCTGGCCGAACTGCTTGTTGATCGCCTCGGCGTCGGCTTGCTTCTTGGCCGGATCGGGGATGGTCCGGTTGTCGGCGAGGGCCTTGTCGATCACCGGGTCCTTGATGCGGCCGAAGTTCAGCGCCAGCTGCCCGACGGGCAGCGCCGACGACGAGTCCCACCAGATGAACTGGTTGTCCAGGTCGAAGTTGCTGTGGTTGCGCCACTGGAACGTCTGGAAGTCCCCGGTGAGGGCCGTGAGGATGTACTTGGCCTGGTCGATCTGGTTGATCGACACGTTGTCCACGCCTGCCTCCTCCCACCACTGCTTCTGGAACTGGGCGATGGTGAGGTTGGTCTCGTCCTGGGTGGTGGCGAGCGACAGGTTCAAGGGGCCAGGGTGGTCCTTCTTGTAGGACGCGATCAGCTCCTTGGCCTTGGCCATGTCCTGCTTCTGGGGGAAGCCGGTGTCCTTCAGGTAGCCCACGGTGCCGGGCGGGAAGGGCCCATTGGCGATGGGGAAGACGTCGTTGTCGATGGTCTTGAGGATGGTCGGCTCGTCGTAGGCGTTGGCCAGCGCGCAGCGCACCCGCTGGTCGGTGAGGGGCGACGGGACGCCCTTCACGACCTGCGTGACGTGCAGCAAGGTGTAGTTGACTTCGGCGTTGTTGTCGATCTCCTCCTGGCTGAAGCCCTTGTTCTTGCGGAACTCGGTGATGACCTGACCGTTGTCGCTGTGGAGAAGGTCGAGGGCCCCACTCTTCAGCGCGTCGGCCCGCTGCAGCGCATCAGAAATCGGCCGGAACTCGATCTCGTCGAGGTACGGGTACGGCTTGTTCCAGTAGTTCGGGTTGCGCTTGGCCTTGAAGGCGACGTTCGGCACGTAGCTCTCGAGGATGAACGGCCCGGTGCCCACCGGCTTGGCCTTCAACGTCGTTGTTGGTGTCGGCCGCCTTCATCCACGTCGGCGAGGCGATGTAGTCCTGCTGGCCGACGAGGAGCGACTCGGGGAACGTCACCCATGGCGTCTTCATGGTCAGGACGGCGGCGAGTGGGTCCGTGGGGCTCACCGCCACAGAGGCCACGTTCGACAGGTACGCCCCGGTGAGGATGCCCTTCTGGAACCGCGTCATGTTGTCCGCCAGGGCGGCACCATTGAGCGGCGTGCCGTCATGGAACTTGATGCCGGCGCGTGCCTTCATCGTCCACTGCGTGTAGTTCGCGTTCGGGGTGAGGCTCTCGAGCAGGTACGGCGCCCACTTGCCGTTCTGGGTGGGGACGAGCATCGGGTCGAAGACGCTCTTGATCACCTGGTGGCACGAGAGGGCGCAGAGCATCTCGGCCGGCATCCACGGCGAGCCGGTGTCGGCCTCGATGCCCATGATCAGCTTGCCGCCCGGCGTGGGCGTCGCCGCAGGCGTGCTAGCCGGTGCGGTGCTCGGGGCCGCGGTGCCTGGTGCCTGGCTGCCGGCGACCACGGTGCCGGGTGCTTCGGTGCCGCCGGTGGCCGGGGTCGAGCCAGCCGGAGTCGAGCCCGAGAGCTGCCTCCGCCACTGCTGCCGCAGGCCCCGGCCACCAGGCCGAGGGTGGCGGCCGCGGCTGCGAGCGCCACGACCGGGTGGCGGCGCAGACGCGACGATCGACGTCCTGATGCTGGTTGCTGACGCACCTCGTCATCCCCCTGTTGTCGTCCGGTTTGTTGCCTAGACCTGCTCGTCTGCCTCGGTCACCGGGGCGGACCCCCCTCTGCCTGCGGTCTGCTCTGCCCGTTGCTCGTGATCCCGCCCGCTGCCACGTCCTGTGACCACCGCCACAGCCGGGGCATCCGGCAAGGTACGGCGCAATCGACAGCGCGTCAACGCGACCGGGCCGGGATTCGGGGTGGCCTCGCGGCGAGGCGCGCCGGGCCCGGTCCGGCCGCTACTTGCTGCTCCAGACCGTGCGCACGTCGACGATCTCGTCGGCGTGGCCGGTGCTCGTGCCGTCGGGTAGGACCTCGGTCTCCGGGATGTGGAGCGAGCCGGCGTGGACGACGCCCCACGTCGTCCACGAGCCCCACAGGTCGTAGCACTGCTCGGCGAAGCGCTTGTTGACGGCCTCGGCGTCAGCCTTCTTCTTCGCCGGGTCGCTCGTCACCCGGTTGTCGTCGAGGGCGTGGTCGATCACTGGATCCTTGATGCGGCCGAAGTTCAAGGCCAGCTGGCCGACGGGCAGCGCGGTGGAGGAGTGCCACCAGATGTACTGCTGGTCCATGTCGACGCCGCTGTGGTTGCGCCAGAGGAAGACCTGGAAGTTCCCGGTCAGCGCGGTGACGATGAAATTGCCCTGGTCGATTTGGTCGATGGTGACGTTGTCTACGCCGGCCTCCTGGTACCACTGCTTCTGGAACTGGGCGATGGTGAGGTTGGTCTCGTCTTGCGTCGTCGCGATCGACAGGTTGAGCGGGCCCGGATGGTCCTTCTTGTAGGACGCGATCAGCTCCTTGGCCTTGGCCATGTCCTGCTTGGCCGGATAGCCGGTGTCGGGGAGGTAGCCGAGCTGATGGGGCGAGAACGGCCCGTCCGCCAGCTTGTCGACGCCGGCGTCGAGGGAGGTGATGACCGTCTGGTAGTCCGTCGCGTTGGCCAGGCCGCAGCGCACCCGTTGGTCGGTGAGGGGCGACGGCGTGCCGCCCTTCAGGACTTGCGTGACGTGGAGCAGGGTGTAGCTGGTGGAGCCCTTGTAGAGGCGGGTCTCCAGCAAGGGATCCTTCGACCCCTCGTAGCTCTTGATGGTCGATCCGTTCGTCGTGTGGATGATGCCGACCGATCCGGCCTTGAGGGCGTCGAGCGCGCTGGCAGCGCGTCGGCGATGGGCCGGAACTCGACCGAGTCAAGGTAGGGGTACGGCTTGTTCCAGTAGCTCGGGTTGCGCTTGGCCTTGAAGGACTCGTTGGGCGTGTAGCTCTGGAAGATGAACGGTCCGGTGCCGACCGGCTTGGCCTTCAGCGCGTCGTTCGTGTCGCTGGCCTTGAGCCAGGTCGGCGAGGCGATCATGCCGATCTGGCTGGCGAGGTAGACGGGAAAGACCGGCCACGGCCGCCTCGTGGTGACGACGGCGGCGAGCGGGTCGGTCGGCGACACCGCAACCGTCGTGACGTCGGCCAGCGCGGTCCCGGTGAGGAAGCCGCGCTTGTCCCGGGTCAGGTTGTCGGCCACGGCCGCGCCGTTGAGGGGGGTGCCATCGTGGAACGTCACGCCGGCCCGGACCTTGATCGTCCACTGGGTGAAGTCGGCGTTCGGCGTGATGCTCTGCGCCAGGTACGGCTTCCAGCCCGGGTCCGAGTCCGCGAGCACGGTCAACGGGTCGTACACGCTGCCGATCACCTGGTAGCAGGATGTGGCGCAGACCATCTCGGCCGGGCGCCAAGGCGAGCTCGTGTCGGCCTCGATGCCGAACACCATCGTGCCCCCGGGCGTGGGCTGCTCGGCCGCGGCGGTGGTCGGCGCGCTGCTACCCGCCTCGACCGTCGTCGTGCCGGGCGCACCCGTGCCGGCAGGCGTGGTGGCCTGAGTACCCGGAGCCGCACCCGTGGTGGTGGTGCCCCCACCGCTCGACCCGCCCCCGCTGCCGCATGCCCCCGCGATCAGACCGAGGCTGGCGAGCGCGGCGATCGCGTAGGCGGAACGACGATGAGGCCGGTGTGACATCGCTTTTCCCTGTGAGTGCACGGAGTAGCCCGATCCCCCGATGGCGTCCCTGACGGCACCGTAGGCCGTGGGTCGCGGCGCGGCAACGCGTGGCGGCCGCCCCGATGGCGACCGCTACCGTCGCCGGGCGATGACCGATCGCCAGCGCGTCTCCAGCGGGAGCCCCTTCGAGCCCATCGTCGGCTACAGCCGCGCCGTGCGGGTGGCGGAGCGGGTCTTCGTGGCTGGCACCGCGCCGCAGTGGCCGGACGGTCACGTCGATCCCGATCCCGGAGCGCAGGCCCGGCGCTGCTTCGAGATCATCGGGGCCGCGTTGGACGAAGCCGGCGCCCGCTTCGCCGACGTGGTGCGCACCCGGGTCTACCTCGTCGACGTGTCCGACTTCGACGCCGTCGGTCGCGTGCACGGGGAGTGCTTCGCTGACATCCGGCCCGCCAACACCACCGTCGTGGTGAAGGCGCTGCTCCACCCGGCGTGGAAGGTCGAGATCGAGGTGGAGGCGGTCATCGGGGGCTGAGTCGAGCCGGCCTTCCGCGCTCGCCAAACCTGCCGGCCGGCCGGCCCCCGACGGATGAGCCGGGACGCCACCCCGACCGGCCTGATCGTCTACCGTCAACGGGCATGGCCGACGGGCGCGAGGTCCTCACGTGGGAGCAGTTCGGGGCGGCGTCGCGGGAGCTGGCCCAACAGGTGGCCGACGACGGCTATGAGCCCGAGATCATCCTTGCCATCGCCCGCGGTGGGCTGCTGATCGCCGGCGCGCTCGGCTACGCGTTGAGCGTGAAGAACCTCTACACGATGAACGTCGAGTACTACACGGGTGTCGACGAGCGGCTCGAGGTGCCGATGATCCTGCCGCCCACGCCCGAGCTCATCGACGTCGAGCGGGCGCGAGTCCTCATCGCCGACGACGTGGCCGACACCGGGCACACCTTGGCCCTGGTCAAGGAGTTCTGCACCGGCAAGGTGGCCGAGGTCCGCAGTGCCGTCCTGTACGAGAAGCCCCGCTCCGTCGTGCGATGCGAGTACGTGTGGCGTCACACGGATCTCTGGGTGAACTTCCCTTGGAGCGACAAGGCGCCGATCGCCGCCCCGGCGGGTGTCTCGGCCGTCAAGGACGCCTGAGCCGCTCCTCGCCCCGCCGCAGGACGACCTGGGCGGCGTTGCGGCCACTCGCCCCCCACACCCCGGCGCCCGGAAACGTCGCCGCCCCCGTCAGGTAGAGGCCGCGGACGGGCGTCTCGTAGCGGGTGAGCTCGGGGTCGCGCCCCCGTAGCGCGGCCAGCGGGCCGCCCGCGTAGCTGGTGGCGTAGCCCCGCGGCATCGAGAAGTCGCGCTCGTAGGATTCCGGGCCCATGGTCCGGTGCCGTAGGACGCCGTCGAGGAAGCCGAGCTGCACTCGCTCGGCGTAGACCGACAGCCAGCGCTCGGGCTCGCCGCTGTTGGCCCAGCCGCCCCGAAGGGCGTAGGGGGTGTAGAGGGTCTCCAGGCTGAAGACGTGGTGGGCGGCACCGGCGCCACCCACCTGGAGCGACGGGTCCAGCACCGAGGGGATGTTGGCGAAGAACATGGGCCGATCGACGACCCGTCCGTCGCTCATGGCCATGTGCGCGCTCGCCATGGCCGCCACCGTCGGGGAGATGATGGCGGTGGGGTGGAGGGGATCGAAGCCGAGCCGGTCGGGAAGCGTCGGGTCCAGCTGGTCGTACACGGGCAGCGAGGCGATGACGGCGTCGATCTTGCTCTCGTAGCCGTCGGGGCGGGGCTTGGCCCTCCAACGGGCGACCAGCTGGCGGGCGGACGCCGGCGGCTCACGGAGCCAGCCGAGGAAGGTGGTGTGGGGGTCGCACGCCGACACCACGATCGGCGCTTCCACCACCGTGGCGTCGTCGGTCTCGATGCCGCGGACGCGTCCGCCGTCACACAGCACCGCCCGCACCCTGGTGCCGGTCCAGAGCGTCCCCCAGGCCGCGGTGAAGGCGGCCAGCACAGCATCAGTGACCGCGCCGCTCCCGCCCACCGGCCGCCCCACCTTGGCCACGTGCTTCATGGCGTAGGTGAGCGCGCCGAGCCCGGTGCCGGGTGTGTGCGGCGACAGCCCCCACACCGCGGGGCCGACGGTGATGGCCGGGGCGATGAGGGCGTCGTGCCGGAAGAAGCGGCCCAGCACGTCAGCGCTGCTGCGGCTGCTCCAGCTCACCAGCGTGCTCAGGCCTCGAGCCCGGCGCGGGGACAAGCGGCGGGCGAGTGCGCCCGGGGTCGGCACGGCGTTGGCCAGGTCGATGACCAGTTCCGCCACCGGCAGCGCAGCCCGAAGGTAGCGCCGGTACCCGTCCACCTCGTCGGGATAGGTGAGCGCGAGCGAGGCCATTGTCCGCTCCCGGTCGTGGAACAGCGGCCAGGCCGGGCCACCGTCGTGCAGGAGGCTGAGCTGTGCGGGGTCCACGTCCAGGTAGCGCAGGCCGTGGGCGGCGAGGCCCAGCTCGTCGATGACCGGTGTCGTCCGAAAGAGGGTGTGGTCGCAGCTGCAGATGTTCACCCGGGCGCCGAGGGCCGCCACGGTGGAGGCGCACCCGCCGACCTGAGCTCGGCCCTCCACCAGCAAGGTGTCGATGCCGGCCCGGGCGAGGTAGGCGGCGCAGATCAGGCCGTTGTGGCCGGCGCCGACGACGATCGCACCGTGGTCCACGGCCCATTCTCTCGTGCCCCGTGCCCGCTCAGCCCCGTTCGTACCGGTAGAGCGGTTGATGCGGGCCCTCGGCCAGGGTGGCGAGCTGGCCCGCGCTGACGTTGAAGCCCACCGCCTCGCCCTCGCCCAGCGACGCGCCGGGGCAGGGAGCCGTGTGCAGCAGCGTGTCGGCAACCGTCTGACCGGCGGCTCGGGGCCAGAACCAGGTGAGCTCCATCGTCTTGACCACGATCATCGAGCCGTCGGCGCTGATGTCGGCCCCGACCGGGCGGTCATGGGCGTTGCCAGGGTCGTCGAACGTCATCTGGCCGAGCTTGGTCGGCACCACCGTCCGGCCGGCGACCAGATCGGCGGCGGCGACGCGGTAGACGATGGCCGGCACCTCCTTGGTGACGATCAAGTAGTCGCCGGTGACGGGGTCGATCAGGGTGGCCTCGGTGTTGTGCGGGCCGTCCGGGTAGCTGATGTCGATGCGCTCGGCCGAGGCGGTGAGCGATGCCGGCGCCAGCTGGCCGAGGTGCGGCTCCGGGAACCGGTACAGCTGGTAGCCGATGGTGCCCTGGCGGAGCCGGAGGTTGTCGCCGAGGTCGGCGACGTAGAGGTACGGGCGGCCGCCGGGTCCGGGGGCGATGTCGATGTCCTCCCAGTCCCAGGCCTGGGCGCCGGCGACGTTGACGGTCGTCAGCAACCGCCCGTCACCCTCGAGGGCGAAGACCCGCGGCGCGTCACCGCTGTCGTTGTGCGTCCACCAGACACCGGGGTTGGCCCGGCCACCGGCCAACCCCGACGCCTCGACGATGTCCGTCGCCCCGACCCGCGGCTGGGCCAGGAGCCGCCAGCTCGGGCAGCTGCCAGGGCGGTTCGGGGCCGCGGGGGCGGCGGTGGTGGTGGCGGCCCTGGCCACCGGCGGCAGCGTGGTGGTCGCGGTCGTCGTCGTCGTTGCCGGTCGCGGCCTGGTCGTGGTCGAGGTCGAGGTCGAGGTTGCCGCGTGCTCGGGCGGCGAGCAGGCGACGGCCATGGTCAGCGTGGCCAGCAGGGCGCCGGCGCCGAGCGCCACGGCGCGGCCCCGCTGCGGGCGCGCCGGCCGACGGTGGTGGCGAGGGGTCACGACGGGTGATGTTCGCCGACGACGACCCGACGGGCACCGTCGCGGTCGGGGATCGAGGACCGGGCTGGCGTGGCGCGGCCGGCTCGCCACCGAGCGTGACGACGGTGCCACGATCCGGGCCGGCCTCGGCGGAGCAGCACTAGCGTGCTGGCGTGGCCGATCACGCCCGTGCCCTCGACGCCCTCCGTGCTCCCGACCTCGCGGCCCGACTGACGGCCCGCTCCGTCCTCGTCCTCCCAGTCGGCGCCACCGAGCAGCACGGTCCGCACCTCCCGTTCAACACCGACTCCGTCATCGCCCGGGCGGTGGCGGAAGCGGCCCTCACCGAGGTCGGTGTCGGCGTCGACGGCTGGCTCCTGCCGACCCTGACGTACTCGAAGTCGAACGAGCACGCGTGGTCGTCGGGCACGTTCTGGCTCTCGGCCCGCACTCTGCTGGCCGTGCTGGAGGACATCGGCCGCTGCGTCGCGGCCACGCCGGCGCGCAAGCTCGTGTTCATGAACGGCCACGGCGGCAACTCGTCCTTGCTCAACGTGGCCTGCCGGGAGCTGCGGCTGCAGTTCGGCCTCGAGACCTTCCTCACCCATCCCGGTGTGCCTCCGGACCAGGGCGGGGTCAGCCCGCCCGAGGAGCTGGGCATGGGCATCCACGGCGGGCTGGAGGAGACCTCCGTGATGCTCCACCTCCGGCCCGACCTGGTCGATCTCGCGGCCGGCTTCCGCAACGTCCCCGAGGCCCTGGCCGAGAACCGCTACGTCCGCTTCGGTGGGCCGGTCTCGTTCGGTTGGCTGTCGAACGACTTCGGGCCGTCCGGTCACATCGGCGACCCCACCGGCGCCACGCCCGAGCGGGGCAAGGAGCGCTTCGAGGGCGCGGTCCGGGCGTTCGGCGAGGCGCTGGCAGAGATCGCCCGCTTCCGGCTGGGCTGACCGGGTGGGGCCGAGCGCCGACGCGGGCGCCGACCCGTCGGCCGGCGCCCGCGTCGTTGGTGCCCGCTAGATGTGGATGCTGGGGTCGATGTAGTCGTTGGTGACGACGTCGGCCGGCTTGATGGCGGCGTCGACGTCGACGTTCTCGGCCTTGAACACCGGGATGGCCTTGGCGATGAAGTCGGTGACCCGCTGCTCGTCGAAGTTGCCGAGCGTGTTGTCGCTGCCGTTGGAGATCATGCCCTGCTTGAGCTGCTCCTGCAGCGAGTTGGTGGCGTCACCCTGCTCGTACTTCCAGAAGGTGTCGTAGACCTTGTTGGTGGCGATGAGGATGGCGTCGGCCCGGGCCGGGTCCGCGGCGTAGTCGACCTGCGCCTGCTGGAACATGGGCACCAGCGCCTTCAGGCAGGCCTGCGTGGCCGGGTCGGCCAGCTTGTCCTTCCGGATGGCGAGGGACTCGGGGTACGGCTGCCAGCCGGTGTCGTAGATGAGCTGGTAGCCGACGTCGATGGCCCCGGTGTCCAGGTGGGCGTACTGGTATGGCTCGGCGGTGGCGAAGCCCTGGTGGGCGACGGTGTCACCCTTGGTGGTGAGGATCTTGTCGCCCTGGTAGTTGAGGTCCACCTTGGCCTTCGGGACGATGCCGGCGCTCACCAGGTAGTCGATGTACGTCGCCCCGGCGAACACCGTGATGGTGTCCACCTCCTTCGCGATGTCGGCGATCGTCTTGGCATCGGGATGCTTCGTCTTGTCCCACAGGATGATCTGCGGGCTCTTGTCCTGCGGCGCCACGACCGCCACCGTGGGCTGGTCCTTCGAGTACTTCATGGCCTCGTCCGTGGTCACGTAGCCGAGGAGGATGTCGTTGTCGCGGTACATCTGCGAGACCACGGTCTGGGTACCGAGGGCGGGACCGCCGGCCCGGATCTCCAGCTGGACGCCGGTGGGCTGGCCCTTGTAGACGAGCGAGCCGGTGACCGAGACCGAGTCCTTGCTCGCCTTGTAGTCGTCGCCCATCAGCTCGTAGGTCGCTCCGTGCTCGGACTCGGGGTACCAGTCGGTCTGCACGACGACCTTGTCCGGGCACACGCCCTTCAAGCTCGTCGTCGTGGCACCGGCGGTGGAGCCCGGCCCCGCGGTGGTGCCCGGCGCGGCGGTGGTCCCAGCGGCCGCGGTTGTGCCGGCGGCGGCCGTGGTCGCGCTGCTGGAGCCGCCGCTCGAGCTGCCGCAGGCCGCTAGCAACAGCGCTCCGGTCATGGGCATCAGGATCAATGCTCGCTTCATCATCACTTCGGGTCCTCCCCCTTGCTGTTTGGTTGGTCAGCCTTCAGCGCGAATCCTTGCGAGTGGATTCGTGCCAGTGCCCCGTGACCCGGTTCGAGAGCCAGCCGAACACGACGAAGAAGAGCACGCCGAGCAGCGACGCCAGGATCGAGCACACGAACATGCGGCTCGGCTGGTTGTTGATGAAGTAGTCGCTGATCCGCCGGCCAAGACCAGGATTGCCCTTGGTGAAGAAGAAGTCGCCGACGATGGCGCCGATCACCGACAGGCCGGCCGAGATGCGGAAGCCGGCGAACATGGCCGGCAAGGCCGAGGGGAGCTGCAGCTTGGTGAGGCGGGTGCGAGCGGCTGGCCTGGCTCAGGGTGAAGAGGTCGTGCTGCGTGCGGTCCGCGGACAGGAGCCCGAAGAGCGTGTTGGACACGATCGGGAAGAAGCAGATGATGACGGTGACGATGACGCGGCGTGCGGAAGTTCGCCCCGAAGAAGTTGATGAGGAGGGGCACGAGGGCGAGGATCGGGATGGCCTGCAGGGCGATGAGGTAGGGCCAGAGCGACCGCTCGATCCACGGGTGTCTGGCTCATCAGGATGGCCACGCCGACGCCGAGCACGATGGCGATGAGCAGGCCGAGGAGCGCGGTCTCGGCGGACAGCAGCGTGGCTTGGAGGATCTTGCCCTGCACCTCGCCCACGCCCCAGAACAGCTGGTGAGGAGCGGGGATCAGGAACGGCTTGCCGGTGGCCGGGCTGAAGTTGTGCGGGGTGTTGTAGGCCAGCAGGTACCAGACCAGCGATGAAGATGCGCGAAGACGACGAGCGGCCCGATCACATCGACGGCCCGGAAGCGGCGGCGGCTTCCGCGCCCCCGGCCGCCGGATCGGTATCGCTCGCCCGCAAGCGGCGGACGGCCGCGCCGGGGGCCGCAGCGGGTCCTCGAGAACCGGTATCGCCTCGTCGCGGGCGATGTCGGGGGCGCTCACGAGTGCGACCCCTCAAGGCGTGCGAGATCTCGCCCCGAGAGCGCCGGCGAAGGCCGGCTCGTAGCGCAGGTCGTGGGTGCGCGGATAGCCGAAGGGGACGTCGAACTCGCTCGACGATCCGCCCCGGGCCGGGCCGACATCACCACCACCCGGGTCGACAGGTAGACCGCCTCGGCGATCGAGTGGGTGATGAACAGGGACGGCGAAGCCCTCGTGTGGAACAGCCGGAGGAGCTCGCCGTTCAGGCGCTCGCGGGTGATCTCGTCGAGGGCGCCGAAGGGCTCGTCGAACAGGAACACCTTCGGCTGCAGGACGAGCGAGCGGGCCAGCGAGGCCCGCATCTTCATCCCCCCCGACAGCTGCTTCGGGTACTTGTCCTCGAAGCCCGCGCAGCCCGACCAGGTCGATCGTGTCCTCCACGAGTCGGCGTTCGCTCGCTCCTGGCGACGCCCTGCAGCTCAGCCAGGAGCTCGATGTTCTTGCGGATGGTGCGCCACGGCAGGAGCGTGGCGTCCTGGAAGACGTAGCCCAGGCTCTGGCGGAGGAGCGTAGAGGCTCCCGCTCGTGTTCGGCTTCCAGCCCGGAGGCGATGCGCAGCAACGTCGACTTGCCGCAGCCCGACGGTCCGACGACGGTGACGAACTCCTCGGACCGCACGGCCAACGTCACGTCTTGCACAGCGTGGGTGCCGTCGGGGAACACCATCGAGACGTGGTCGAAGCGGAGTGCGACGTCGGCCAGCGAGTCGGGTGCGGCGGGCGGTCCGGCCACCGGCTGGACCACGCGCGTCGCGGTTTCGGACTCCGACATCATGCTCCTGTGACCTTACGCGACCGTCGGGCCGGGCCCAGTGGCGCCTGCGTCTACTTCGTGTTTCACGGGTCGGTCAGAACTCGCGTGCGGCTGACCACCTCGCCGCGGTGGACGACCACGCGATCCGCGGGAGGCGGAGGCTATGGCCTCCCGGAGCGTGCTGGCGCGCACCGCGAGCAGCTCCGCGGGGGCACCCGGCTCGATGGCGACGGGCGCGAGGCCGAGGGCGACCCGACTGGCGGTGCTCACGGCGTGGTAGGCCTCGGCCAGGCCGAGATGGCCGGCCATCACCAGGAGGGCCGCCGTCTCGAAGGGGTCAGCCCGTCCGACCAGGTTGAACGGATCCTGGAGGTTGTCGGCCCCCCCGGCCAGGTTGACGCCGGCGGCGAGGAGGGCCCGCAGCGGGGCGAGGCCGCGGGGGGTGGCCACCGGGTGGTCGCGGCCCTGGAGGAAGAGGTTGGTCTGGGGGAGCGTGACCACGCTGACCTCCGCCGCCGCCACCTCCTCGGCCACCGCTCGCTGCACGTCGGCGGGCTGCACGCCGAGGCTCACGCAGTGGCTGGCCGCCACCGGGTGGGCGAAGCCGGACTTGGCGACGCGGGCCGCCAGGTCGCGAAGCCCGAGGATCCCCGCGTCCAGGGTCTCGTCGGTGTGCAGATCGACCATGCGCCCGGCGTCCGCCGCCATGTCCGAGCAGGACCTCGTTGGCGCCGCCGGGGTCGTCGTCGAGGTGGGGACAGCCGCCGACCACGTCGGCACCGGCGTCGAGCGCCTCCCGCAACAGGGCGCGCTGCGAGGCTCCGGCGAGGCCGGTGACGGGCCAGGAGACGAGGGCCACGATCTGGAGGTCGACCGTCCCGCCGAGCCGTTCCCTGGCCTTGACGAGGCCCTCCACGGAGCGCAGACCCTGGTCGAGGGTGGTGTCGGCGTGAGAGCGGATGGCGGTGACCCCGCTCGCCACCAGCATGCGGGCAGCTCGCTCCGCCCGTTCCGCGATGTCGTCGACGGTCAGGGTGTGGCGATTGGCGTCCATGACCGCGATCGCCCCCTGCAGGTCACCGCTGGGGTTGACGATCCGATCGGCCAGGAGGGCCTTGTCGAGGTGGGCGTGGGGTTCGACGGGGGCGGGCAGCAGGAGGTAGCCGTCGAGCTCGACCACTCGTTCCGTTGGGTCGGCGGGGGGCTTGCGGCCGCGTGGCTCGGCGTGTGAGGTGACGCGCCCGATCATTCCTGTTCGGCCGTCGACCTCGACGTCGACGACGCGTCCGTCCGCGAGGCGCCCGCCCCTCAGCAGCACCGGCTCAGCCCAACGGCGCCAGGTCGGGGAGAGGCCGCCGCTCGACCGGTTCGCCGAGCCGAGGGAACACCTCTTCGACCATGAGGTGCATCTGCTCGACGATCTCTTCTCGTCGCAGGCCGGGATAGTCGAAGAAGAAGCAGATGTGCTTGAGATCGAGGAGGTCACGCCAGAAGCCGAGCGCGTCGACGGCATCGTCGATCGACCCGACCACCTGGATCTTCAAGCGGCGTGAGTCCTCGAGCGTCGGCTGGTAGCTGAAGGGCACCTTCGACCCATCAGGGAACCGGTAGCTGGTGAAGCGGCCATAGGGCGAGAGGAACTTGCAGAACTCGTCGTGTCCAGGTCGGCCCCGAGCCTCGGCGGCCTCCCGAGTGCGACCGACGTGGACGTTGAGCACGAGGCAGCGGTCCTCACCCGGCCCGACCGGCTTGCCCACCTGCTCGCGGATGGCGGCGTAGCGGTCCCACTTCTCCTTCTGGCTGTCGGCGTTCTGGAGCCAGTAGACGGCCTTGTGCCCGACTCGGGGCACGTATTCGATGGTCTCGGGCGAGGTGACGGGCTGGTAGATGTCGACGGCGCGCAGCGGCCGGGGGACGAGCGTGAGGTCGTCGACGTATGAGCCCCGGTCGGGCACGTCGTCGGGCGGGAACACGAAGTGCTTGCCGCGGTACGAGAACCGCTCGTTGCCCCAGGCCAGCTTGATGACCTCCATGGACTCCTCGAAGGTCTCGCGGTTGATGCGGTCGTGCTCGACTGACATCTCGTTGTCGCCCGAGGCCACGATCGTGCCGAGAGCCCAAGCCTCCCTGGGGACGGTTCCCCGGCCCACACCGAACTCCATGCGTCCGCCGGTGAGGACGTCGGCGATGGCGAAGTCCTCGGCCAGGCGCAGGGGGTGCCATTGCGGGACGACGTTGAACATCTGGCCGAAGCGCACCGCCTTGGTCCGGGCAGCGGCGTGGACGCCGAACATGATGAGGTTCGGCAGCACCTCGTAGCCCTCGTACTGGAAGTGGTGCTCGGTGAGCCACACGGTGTCGAAGCCAAGGGCGTCGGCGGTCTTCGACCAGTGGAGCAGGTTCTCGTAGCAAGCGATGACCGCGTCGTTCCCGTACCGACGTGACGTGGGCGCCACGGCCGGGTCGCCGGCATCGGGCATGGGCACGGTGCCGAAGAAGTTCGTGTCGACGCGCATGTACGAAACGTACAGCCGCGCCGGTCGCCCGAGAAGGCTTCGCCCCGTGAACGTCGTGTTGCAGCCAGGCCCGGCCCCCCTGGCCGTAGGGCCGGCTGCCCGCCTCGCCTGGCGGGCCAGCCCCCCGGCCCAGCCCGCTGGCCCGGCCCGCTGGCCGTACGGCCCGCCCATCCGTTCCGTTCCGCGGTTGGCGTCGTCAGCCGTCCGAAATGCGGAACAGAACGGAGACTGGGAGACGGCGGTGAAGGATCGAATGAGACCCCCTGGAGGATCAGAGGCCGCCAGCGCTCCCGATGAGAGCTCGGGGGTCGGCCGCACCGGCCAGGATCCCGTCGGTGCCGGCGAGGATCACGTGGGCATGGCCGAAGCCGGAGTCGAAGGCGGGCTCCCGGGAGACGAGATGCCCACGGACGGCGAGGTTGTCGGCCCAGATGGCGGGGGCGTGGCCTTCGACGCGGACGCCGAGGTCCTTCACCGACTGCCACGTGTCGAAGCCGGTCGTCCGCCCGTGGAGCACCCATCGCCCGGCTGCCACCGCTTCCGCGGCGGAGGGCGGCCGCTCGGCGGCGAAGAGTCGGGCGAGGAGCTGGAGCAGGATCTGTGGCTGGGCGTCGCCGCCCATCGTGCCCAGGGTGGCGGCCAATGACCCGTCGGAGGTGGTGACGAGCAGCGGGCTCAGGGTGTGTGGGGGACGCCGGCCGGGTCCGTACTCAGCGGGGTGACCGGCGGTGAGGTTGAAGCCGAGTCCTCGGTTGTGGAGGTTGATCCCGGTGCTGGGCTCGACCAGCCAGCTGCCGAAGCCGCCGGCGTTCGACTGGATCAGTGAGACCCCCATCCGGTCGCCATCGATCGCACAGAGATAGGTGGTGTCACCGACCTGGGTCGGCTGCGTCGTCCGGCGATTCGCCGACGATTCGCCGTCGATCTGATCCCGACGGGGCGCCAACCGCTCGGTGGCGAGCAGCGCAGCACCGTCGGCGCCTTCGTGCAGGACGTCGGGCCGGTCGTGGCTCGCGGCGACGGCGGCCTCGATCAGCAGGTGGGCCCACGCCGGGTCGTCGGGGTCGGCCGGGAGGGCGAGGCCTTCGGCGATCCACGCCGCCGCCAGCGTGAGGTAGCCCTGCGATGCGGGCGGCATGGTCCAAAGCCGCGCCCCCCACACGTCGAGGCCAAGGGGTTCCACCCAATCGCCGACGGCGCCGGCGAGATCGGCCTGGTGGTACAGGCCGGCGCCGAGGGCGAACAGGCCGGCTCCGAACTCCCCACCGTAGAAGCCGTCGGCGCCCTGCGCCGCGACGGCCCGCAAGGTCCGCGCCACTCCGGGTCGGCGGACGAGAGCACCAGGCCGGGTCGCCTGCGTCACCAGCTCGCGCAGCTGTTCTCGACCTGGTTCGTCGACCAGTCCGAGTGAGCGGACGAGGAGGGGCGACGCTGGGAAGCCCTCGTCCGCGAGGCCGATGGCCGGTGCGAGCAGATCGGTCATCGGGAGGCGGGCATAGCGTTCGTGCAGGGCGAGCCAGCCGGCCACGCAGCCCGGCACGGTGACGACCCGGATGTCGTGGCGGAACGGCATCTCCCGATTGCCCCCGGCTCGCAGCTCGTCAGGGTCCGTCCCGCTCCCGCTCCGCCCCGACGCATCGAGAGCGACCGGCGGCGACCCGGCCTCGTGGACCAGCGCGAACAGGTCGCCGCCCATGCCGCACAAGTGGGGGGCGGTCGCGGCCAGGGTGGCGTTGGCGGCGATGGCGGCGTCGACCGCGTTGCCTCCTCGAGCCAGCATGGCCAGCCCGGCCTGGGTGGCGAGCTGATCGGCCGTCGCGACCAGGTGACCGGAGGTGCGAACGGTGTGGAACGGCACGGACGGGGCAGTCATGCCGACGACCGTAGGCTGACCAGGCCAGCCCCGCCGGGCCAGGAGCCGCTCGGCGCGTTCCGGTCACCGAATCGGTGTCCGAGGCGCGGATTCGGTGACCAGAACGAGGAAGCCCCGGCGGGGGCGCAGATTCGGTGACCAGAACGAGGAGATCCCGGCTCAGGACGACCATTGGCCCCGGCGCTGCAGGACCTCCTTCAGCACGGTGGGCTGGTCGGTCATGATCCCGTCCACGCCGAGGTCGAGCAGGCGGTCCATCTCCTCTGGCGCGTCGATGGTCCATACGTGCACCTTGATCCCCTTCTCGTGGGCGGCTTCGACCGAGCGCGCTGTCACCACCGGAACGCCGTAGCGCTTCACCGGGGCCTGCGCCACCGGAACCTTCGGCATGCCCCAGCGGCCGGGGATCCAGCTGGCCGCCAGCCAGCGGGTGATCTCGAGCGGCCCCATCGAAGAGCACAGCCCGGGGCCGAGCGCGTCGCGCAGCTGCCGGAGATGCTGGTCGTAGAACGACCCGACGCAGACCCGGTCGATGCTGCCGGTGCGGCGGATCGTCTCGATGAAGGGACCGACCACCGCCGCCGCCTTGGGCTCGAAGTTGATCCGGGTGTCGGGGAAGTGACCGAGCACGTCGTCCAAGAGGGGGATCGGCTCCTTCCCCCCGACGCGCGCGGTCTTCACCTCCGAATATGGCAGCTCGCTGATCTTGCCCGGCCGGTTGCAGGTGCGCATGAGGTCGTCATCGTGGAAGGTGAGGAGCACCCCATCGGCCGTCCGCTGGACGTCTGTCTCGAGGTATCGGTAGCCGAGCGCCACAGAGGCTTCGAACGCGGGCATCGTGTTCTCGAGACCCTCGAGTGCACCGCCGCGGTGGGCGAAGGGGATCGGTCCGGAGTGGTCGAGGAACGGGAAGGCCATCCCGGCAGTATCGTCCCCCCCATGGCTGACGTTCGCCGCGCTGCCGCTCGCGGGGGAGCGACACACCTCCAGCGACACCATCACCGTCCACTCTCCTTACAACGGGGCGGTCATCGGGGAGGTCCCGGCGTGCACGCCCGACGACGTCGGCCGGGCGGTCGCGTCGTCCAAGGCCGCGCTGGCGGGCGGGCCCCTGCCGCTGTGGAAGCGGGCCGCCATCCTCGACGCCGCGGCCAAAGGGCTCACCGAGCGAAGGGAGGAGTTTGCCCGGACCATTGCCGCCGAGGCGGCCAAGCCGCTCAAGACGGCGCGGATCGAGGCCGAGCGAGCCGCGGGCACGTTCCAGTTCGCGGCGGCCGAAGCCCGCAAGCTCACCGGTGAGATGGTGGCGTTGGATGCTGGCTCGCCGGGCGAGGGGAAGCTCGGCTTCACCTTGCGCGTCCCTGTCGGCGTGGTCGGCGCCATATCCCCCTTCAACTTCCCGCTCAACCTGGTGGTCCACAAGGTGGCACCCGCCATCGCCGCCGGCTGCCCGGTGGTGCTGAAGCCGGCCAGCCAGACGCCCTTCTCGGCGATCGCGCTGGCGGAGCTCCTGATCGACGAGTGCGGGCTGCCCGCGGACCAGCTCCACGTCGTGACGGGCGGCGGGTCGACCGTCGGCAACGCCCTCGTCGATCACCCGGATGTCGCGCTGATCACCTTCACTGGTTCGCCCGACGTGGGTTGGGGGATTCGGGCCCGGGCTCCCCGCAAGCGGGTGGGCCTCGAGCTGGGCAACAACGCCCCCGTGATCATCGAGCCCGACGGCGACTGGCGTACCGCGGCCACCAAGATCCGGATGGCCGGGTTCTCACACGCCGGGCAGAGCTGCATCTCGACGCAGCGGATCTACGTGGAGCGGTCGATCGCCGACGACTTCACCGCCGCCCTCGTGGCAGGGGTGAAGACCCTGGTCGTGGGTGATCCGATGGACGAGGCCACGGACGTCTCCGCCCTGATCTCGCCGGATGAGCGGGAGCGGGTGGCGTCCTGGGTCCACGAGGCCGAAGGCTCAGGGGCCAAGGTGGTCCTCGGCGGCGAGCTCACGCCTGACGGCGTGCTCCAGCCGACCATCCTCACCGACGTCACGCCCGACATGAAGGTCTGCGCCAAGGAGGTGTTCGGCCCCGTGGTCGGGATCGCGGCCTACGACGACCTCGACGACGCGCTGCGGCTGGCCAACGACTCCGAGTACGGCTTGCAGGCCGCCATCTTCACGTCCGACATCGGCAAGGCCTTCAGGGCCTTCCAAACGCTCGACTACGGCGGCGTGCTGGTGAACGAGGTGCCCACCTGGCGGGCCGACCAGCAGCCCTACGGCGGGGTGCGCGACAGCGGGAACACCCGGGAGGGTCCGGCCTACTCCATCAAGGAGATGACCGAGATCCGAATGGTGGTCATCAACCCGTAGCAGAGGGCGGGCGGGACCTCTTTCGAGCGCCAACCAACGGGAATCGAACAAGGACGCTCATGACGGCGGGAATCCTGCCGATAGGCGCGGCATGGACTTTCGGCGACCTCGGGCACCTCGAGGCGCCGCCACGCCGCGGGCGAAGGGTCGTCCGATCGAGCGCTGGATCGTGTTTCTGATGGTGCTGGCCGCGCTCGGCGTGGCCGCGGTCGGAGGCGTGGGCTCGCTGACCGTACGTCACCTCAGCCGTTCGGCGGAGCGCTCCACCGTCCTTCAGTCCTCGGTGCGACACTACGAAGCGGCGATCCTCTCCCGTTCCGCCATCGACACCGACATCCTGCGGGCGGCGACAGGGGGAGCCGTCGCCAAGAGCATGCCGGCCGAATCAGTCCGCCGTGCCGCGCAGCTGCGCGAGAGCTTGGCCGCCGCACGAGAGGGGTTCACCGCCGCCGGTCTCGCCCCGGGTCTGGTTGCGGACTTCGATGCGATGGCGACCGCGATGGGCGGCTACACCGCGATCGCCGTCACGCTCACCGGTGAGCTCGTGGGCAACCCCAGCGCTGCTCCGGCGCACCTCGCTCAGCTCGAAACGGCGGCGGACAAGCTCGAAGCAACGCAGACGGTGTTGGGCGACCGGATCGAGGCTCAGTCGAGCCAGGTCCATGAAGCATCGAGATCGTCGGCACGCAGCGGGCAGACGCGGACGCTGCTGGTGACGGGCGCGTGCGTCGCGGTCTTGCTGTTGCTTGCAGCCCTGATCAATCGCCGCAGCCGCCAGGCCCAGGCCGCGAAGGCTGCCGCTGAGGCCGCGTCGACCGTCGCCAACCATCGCCTGGTCGAGCAGGTCAGCCGCCAGAGGTTCACCGAGGAGCTACGGGAAGCCCTCGACGCTGCGCTGGACGAATCCATGACGCTCGACACCGTCGAGCGGGCGTTGAACCACCTGCCCCTGCAAGGGGTGTCCGAGGTGCTCCTCGCCGACTCGAGCCGGGCCCACGTACGGCGAGCCGTCGCCACCAGCGACGCGCCCGGGTGCGGCATCGCATCACCATGGGACTGCCCAGCCGTGCGAGGCGGTCGGTCGCTCGCCTTCGACTCGAGCGAGGCGCTCCGCGCCTGCCCACACCTGCAGGGGCGCGAAGGCGGACCCCTATCCGCAACCTGCATCCCGTTGTTGTTCAACGGTCGCGGCATCGGCGTGCTGCACTCGGTGGGGCCCGACGGTCAGCCGCCCGACGCTCTCGTGGCGTCCGAGCTGGCGGCCGTGGCGACCGAGACCGCGACCCGCATCGGAACCATTCGGATCCTGGCCAAATCGCAGTTCCAGGCGAAGACAGATGGACTGACCGGGATGTCGAACCGGCGCACCCTCGAGGAGCAGCTGCGGCAGCTGGTCAGCTCGGACACGCAATTCACCCTTGCCATGGCCGACCTCGACCACTTCAAGCTGTTGAACGACACGTACGGGCACGAAGCCGGCGATCGTGCCCTGCGCGTCTTCTCGACGGCCGTGCACGACATGCTTCGCGGTGACGACATCGCGGGACGCTTCGGGGGCGAGGAGTTCGTGTTCGCCTTCCCCGAGCTGACCAAGGACAGCGCGCTCGTCGGCGATCGAGCGGCTGCGTCACGCGTTGAGCGTGGCGACCGAAGGCGGGTCGTGCCCCCAGTTCACGGCCAGCTTCGGTGTCGCCGAGTGGCACCCGGGGATCTCCGTGGACGAGCTGCTACGGCTCGCCGATGGCCGCCTGTTCGATGCCAAGATGAGAGGCCGCGACTGCGTGGTCGCCGCCGATCCCGAGCCCGCGGTGCCGGTCTGAAGCTGCACCCGGACGGCTGACAGCTCGAAGGCCCAGATCGGTCGTCGAGTCGGGCGTCGCGCCCGGTAGCCGAATCGCCCGCTTCACAGGACCCGGGTCTGATGGCCGGCCCAGTACTCGTCCTTGAGCAGGCGCTTGTAGAGCTTGCCGGTGGGGTGGCGGGGGAGCTCGGGGCGAAAGTCGACCGACCGCGGGCACTTCACGTCCGCGAGCTGCGACCGGCAGAACGCGATGAGCGTCCGCTCCAGCTCGACGGCCGCCGCCGCGTCGGCCGGCATGGTGGCCGGCTGCACCACCGCCTTGACCTCCTCGCCGAACTCCTCGTTCGGCACCCCGAACACGGCCACGTCGAGGACGTCGGGGTGGTTGATGAGAACGTTCTCGGCCTCCTGCGGGTAGATGTTCACCCCGCCGGAGATGATCATGTAGGCCTTGCGGTCGGTGAGGTAGAGGTACCCGTCGGCGTCGAGGTAGCCGACGTCGCCGAGGGTGGACCATCCGTCCGCGTGCCGCGACGAGGCCGTCTTCTCGGGGTCGTTGTGGTACTCGAACGTCGAGCCGCCCTCGAAGTAGATGGTCCCCGACTCGCCGGCCGGCAGCGCGGCGCCGTCGTCGCCGACGATGTGGACGGTGCAGCCGATGGGCAGTCCCACGGTGCCCGGGTGGCCGAGCCACATCTCGCTGTTGCAGTAGACGAAGCCGTTGCCTTCCGTGCCGGCGTAGTACTCGTGGACCACCGGACCCCACCACTCGATGATGCGCCGCTTGACCTCGACCGGGCACGGCGCGGCGGCATGGATGGCGACCCGCAACGAGGAGAGGTCGTACCGGCTGCGCACCGAGTCGGGGAGCTTCAGCATGCGCACGAACATCGTGGGCACCCACTGGCTGTGCGTGATGTGGTGCCGCTCGATCAGGGCCAGGGCCTGCTCGGGGTCGAAGTGCTCCATCACCACGACGGTGCCGCCGAGCTCATGGGTGGAGAGCGAGAAGCGCAGCGGGGCGGCGTGGTAGAGGGGAGCGGGCGAGAGGTACACCATCTGCTCGCCCCCATCCATGAGGAGCGACAGCAGGGTGGCCACGCTGCTGCGCTCCTCGCCGAGCGGCTTCAGCGACACCTCGACCTTCACGCCCTTCGGACGCCCGGTCGTGCCGGAGGAGTAGAGCATGTCGGCGCCCGCCCTGCGGTCGGCGAGCGGCGACGCCGGCTGATCGGCCACGGCGTCCTCGTAGGACTCGTAACCCGGAACCTTGCCGTCGAGCATGAGCCGGAGCTCGACACCCGGCGTGGCGGCGACGATGGCGGCGGCCTGCTCGGCCTTGTAGGCCGACGTGATGAAGGCTCGGGCACCGCAGTCGTCGACGATGTAGGCCAGCTCGCCCTCGGTCAGGCGGGAGGAGCAGGCGGTGTAGATGAGGCCGGCGTAGTGACAGCCCCACGCCACCTCGAGGTACTGCGGACAGTTCTCGAGGCAGAAGGCGACGTGATCGCCCGGCCGTAGCCCGGCCGCTTCGAGCAGGTGGCTCAGCCGGTTGGCGGCCGCGTCGAGCTCGGCGTACGTCGTGACCTGGCCTGTCGCCCCCATGACGACGGCGGGCTTGTCGGGCGTGGTGGCAGCGAAGGCCCCAGGGAACATGGCGCGGGAAGGTAGCGGACCGGGGAGGCCGTCGACGGGCCGTGGCGGGGCCGCAACCTGCCCTGTTCGCCAAAGGAGCGGTACGTTCTCGGGCATGGATGCGACGGAGCAGTTCACCACGCTCCTCGCCGAGCACGGCGACAAGGTGCCGCTCGACACCGCCTCCCTCCTGGTGGCGGCCTGCGCGGAGCCCGGACTCGACCTCTGGTCGTCGGTGACGATCCTCGACGACCTGGCCGGCTCCTGCCCGGGCTACACCCTCGACCACCTGGTTCCGCACCTGTTCGGCCCGGGCCGGTTCCGGCCGAACCGGCTCGACTACTACGACCCGAGGAACTCCTTTCTCAACCATGTGCTGGAGCGCAGGGTCGGCATCCCCATCACCCTGTCCGTGGTCGCCCTCGAGGTGGGTCGGCGGGTCGGTGTGCCGATGGCCGGGATCGGGATGCCGGGCCACTTCCTGCTCCAGGACAAGGTGGATCGGGACGTGTTCATCGACCCCTTCGGGGGCCGTCTGCTCGATCGCGACGGCTGCCGAGAGCTCTTCCTCTACGTCACCAGGGGCGAGACGGCGTGGTCGGAGAGCTACTTGGCGCCGGTGAGCAACGTTTCGATCCTCTCGCGCCTGCTGAACAACCTCCGGGCCATCTACGAAGGCCGGTCCGACTTTGCCAACCTGCGGTGGGTGATGGCCCTGCGCTCGGTCCTGCCCCCACCGTACGGAGATCGCCCTGGGGAGCTCGACCGGAGCCTGGCCCCCCTGAACTGACGGCCGCGCCCGGACGAGCCGACCTGGCCGACGGCGGGTGGACTGCATGGCCGCCAACGGACGCTGCTCGGTAGTGTTCGTGGACCACCCCCCTGGACTGTTCCGGAGCCGCGCCGATGTCTGTGACCGACACCCTCACCAGCGACGACCAGCGGGTCGCTGATCTGGTCGACGACCTCCTGAAGCAGTTCCCTCCCGACAGCGTCCCGGGGAAGGAGTTCCTCGGCGCCCAGTTCGACTACGGCCTGGCGTGGGTCCACTTCCCCGAGGGCCTCGGCGGGCTCGGTCTGTCGCCTCGGTTGCAGAAGACGATCAACGAGCGGGTCTTCGCCGCGGGCGCACCCAACCCGTTCCACCGGAACCCCATCGGCTACGGCATGTGCGGCCCGACGGTGGTCGAGTGGGGCTCCGAGGAGCAGAAGCGGCGCTACCTGCGCCCGCTGTTCACCGGCGAGGACATCTGGTGCCAGCTGTTCTCCGAGCCGGGCGCGGGGTCAGACTTCGCCGGCCTGTCCTCACGGGGCGTGAGGGACGGCGACGAATGGGTGATCAACGGGCAGAAGGTCTGGACGACGCTTGCCCACGTGTCCCGCTACGGCCTGCTCGTGGTGCGCACGGACCCGGACGCGGTGAAGCACGCCGGGCTCACGGCGTTCGTCGTCGACATGCACGCGCCGGGGGTGGAGGTGCGGCCGCTGCGCCAGATGACCGGGGAAGCCGAGTTCAACGAGGTCTACTTCACCGACGCCAAGATCCCATCGAGCGAGATGCTCGGGAAGAAGGGCGACGGCTGGCGGGTGTCGCTCACGACCCTGATGAACGAGCGGGTCTCGATCGGTGGCGCCATCGCTCCGAAGGCTTCGGGACCGATCGCCACCGCCTTGGAGCTGTGGCACGCGCTGCCGGCCGAGCGGAGGGACCCGACGCAGCGTGACGCGCTCGATGCGGCTCTGGATCGAGGCCGAGGTCGCCCGGCTGACGAACATCCGAGCGGCCCAGAACCGCAAGATCGGCGTGCCCGGCCCCGAGGGGTCCACCGGCAAGCTGGCGTACGCGGAGCTGAACAAGGCCATCTACGAGCTCTGCGTGGAGCTGATGGGCGCCGAGGGGATGCTCTACGGGTCCTACGAGATGGTGCGGCCCGAGATCGCCATGGGCTCCGACACCGTCCAGAAGGCGTTCCTGCGCAGTCGGGCCAACTCGATCGAGGGCGGCACCTCCGAGGTGATGAAGAACATCCTCGGCGAGCGCGTCCTGGGCCTGCCCGGCGACGTGCGGGTGGACCGCGAGGTCCCCTGGAGCCAGGTACCCCGGAACTGAGTCAGTCGGGCGAGGGCGGCGAGCACGTCGCTGGCCGCCAACGTCCGGTCATCCAGGATCGGGCTGCCGGCGAGGGAACCGCCGACCAGGACGGTTGCTGCTACACCGATCGCGGCTTGCAGGTCGCGGATGTTGCGCGGCGGCGGGAAGTACTCGTCCTCGGCGGTGACGCTGATCTGCTCCACACCGAGGCGGGGACCGAGCCGCTCGATCACCGCCGCCACGAGCTCTTCGGGCGCCGAGGCCCCTGCGGTCACGCCCACCGTCCCGACCAGGTCGTCGGGCACCTCGTCGGCGTGGTTCACGCGGATGACGCGGGCGCACCCTGCCTCGACGGCCAGCTTCTCGAGCGCCCGGGTGTTGGACGAGTTGGCGGAACCGATGACGACGATGGCGTCGCAACGGGGCGCGATGGCCATGAGCGCCGACTGACGGTTGGTGGTGGCGAAGCACAGGTCCGAACGCCCCGGTGTCCACATCGACGCGAACCGCTCCTGGGTGGCGGCCAGGACGTCGAACCAATCGCGATGGGAGAGCGTGGTCTGGGCCAGGAGCGCCACCGGTTGGTCGAACTCGGGCAGCGCCGCCACATCCTGCACCGACTCGACCCGGTGGATGGCCTCCGGGGCAACCGCCATCGTGCCCACGGCCTCCTCGTGGCCCTCGTGGCCCACGTAGACGATCTGGTAGCCCTTGCCGACCCGGACCTTCACCTCGTGGTGGACCTTGGTCACCAACGGGCACACGCTGTCGACGACGTAGGAGCCCTTGGCGCGGGCGGCGGCGACGACCTCGGGCGCGGAGCCGTGAGCTGACAGCATGACGGGCACGCCGTCGGGCACGTCAGCGATGTCGTCGACGAAGACCACGCCCAGGGAGCGGAAGCGGTCGACGACCAGCTTGTTGTGCACGATCTCGTGGTAGCAGTACACCGGAGGCTCGAAGGTGCGCACCATCCAGGCCAGGGCTTTGATGGCCATCTCCACGCCGGCGCAGAACCCCCGGGGCGAGGCCAGCAGCACGCGCTCGACATCCACGCTTCGAGGCTACCGACGGTGCCGCTGGGGAGGGGCCGCAGGCCGGGCGCGCCGCGACGGCGCCGGTAGCCTTGGCGGACATGGTCGTTCCCCGAGTCGTCGCTGTCGCGCCCGGATCCGCGGCGGCGCGGGCCGGGGTGCGCGTGGGCGACGAGGTGCTCCGACTCAACGGCCAGGTGCCCCGGGACGTCATCGAGTGGCGGCTACTGACCGACGAAGCGGACCTCGAGGTCGAGCGTGCGCCGCGACGGCCTCGAGCTGATCGTCGACGTGGCCAAGCGAACCGGTGAGCCACTCGGCGCCGAGGTCGAGAGCGCCCTGTTCGACCGGGTGCGGACCTGCGACAACCACTGCGAGTTCTGCTTCATCTACCAGCTGCCCAAGGGGATGCGGAAGAGCCTGTACTTGAAGGACGACGACTATCGGCTCTCGTTCCTCTACGGGAACTTCACCACCCTGACCCGGTTCACCGAGGCCGACCTCGAGCGGGTCATCGACGAAGGGCTGTCGCCGCTCTACGTGAGCATCCACGCCACCGACCACGATGTGCGGGCTCGCATGCTCAAGAACCGCCGTGGCGCCACCAGCCTCCGGTGGCTGCGAGCGCTGCTCGACCACGGGATCAGTGTCCACGGCCAGGTGGTCGTCTGCCCGGGCGTGAACGACGGCGCGGTGCTCGACGACACCCTGGCGGGGGTCCTCGACGAGTATCCCGAGCTGGCCACCGTCGCCGTCGTCCCGCTCGGCGTGTCCCGCTACAACACCGAGGTGGCGATGCGCCCGCACACCACCCTCGAAGCGGGAGCGGTGGTCGACGCGGTGGAGGACTGGCAGGGCGTCTTCCGTACGGCTCTCGGTCGGCGGCTCGTGTTTGCCGCCGACGAGTACTACCTCCTGGCCGGGCGGCCGTTTCCCGCGGCCGAGGACTACGAGGGCTTCCCGATGCACGAGGACGGGATCGGCATGGCCCGCACCTTCGAGCTCGAGTTCACCGGTCAGGTGGCGACGCCGACGGGAGTGCAGAGTGGCTTCTTCGCGGCCGTCGACGGCGCGCCCGCCGAGGGCTACCGGGCGCCGCGCAACCCGGCTGCGGCCACCGGGCTGCGGGCGGCAGGTGGCTGTGGCGCCGGAGCCAGCGGGGAGCCAGGGGCACGCGTCGCGTTGCTGCCGTCCCGGCACGCGCCGATCGGTGTGCTGACCGGGCACTACGGAGCGCAGGTGCTACAGCCCCTGCTGCGCACCCTCGAGCGAGACGACGTGCGCATCATCGAGGTCGCCAACGACTTCTTCGGTGGCAACACCGGCGTCAGCGGCCTCATGGTGGGCTCGGACCTCAACCGAGTGCTGGCGGCAGAGCCCGAGGGCCATCGGTACCTCCTGCCCGATGTGTGCCTGTCGGAGGGACGCTTCCTCGACGGCACCACCCCCGCTGATCTGCCCCGCCCGGTGGAGATCGTGGCCACGGACGGGATCGCGCTGCGCCGCGCCGTGGAGTCGGCCGCATGAGTCTGCCGGTCATCGCCATCGTGGGCCGGCCCAACGTCGGCAAGTCGACGTTCGTCAACCGGGTCGTGGGCAAGCGGGTCGCCATCGTCGAGGACGAGCCTGGGGTCACGCGCGACCGCAAGGTGATCGAGGCCGAGTGGCTCGGGGTGCCCTTCCTGTTGATCGACACCGGGGGGTGGCAGCCGAGCGGGAGCGATCTGGATCGCAAGGTGAGCCGCCAGGTCGAGGAGGCCGTCCGGGGTGCCGACCTGATCCTGTTCCTCGTCGACGGGGCCGTCGGCATCACCGAGGAGGACGACGCCGCCGCGGCTTGGGTGCGCCGGACCGGCAAGCCGGTGATCCTCGCCGTGAACAAGGCCGACAACAACCAGCGCGAAGAGGAGCGCTGGCAGTTCCTGTCGCTCGGGCTGGGTGAGCCCTTCCCGATATCGGCCCTGCACGGTCGGCGCACTGGTGACCTGCTCGACGAGGTGGTCGCCCGGCTGCCAGTCGATGCGCCGATGGCCGACGGCGATGACCAGCTTGCGCCCGCCGCCGGCGACCACTCGATCCCTGGTGTCGCCATCGTGGGCCGGCCCAACGTCGGCAAGAGCACCCTGTTCAACCGACTCATCGGCGACGACCGCTCGGTCGTCCACGACCGGCCGGGGACCACTCGCGATGCCATCGACACGGTGGTCGACACGACCGAGGGCCCGATCCGCTTCGTGGACACCGCCGGCATGCGACGCAAGAGCCGCATCGACGACCCGACCGAGTACTACTCGCTCGTACGAGCCCTCCGGGCCGTCGACGAAGCCGACATAGCGCTCCTCATGATCGACGCCACCGAGGGCGTGACCAGCCAGGACCAGCGGCTGGCGGAGCGGATCGACGCCGCTGGCTGCCCCGTCGTGGTCCTCCTGAACAAGTGGGACCTGCTCAACGATCCCGATGACCGGGCCGACCTGCTCGGCCAGATGGCTCGCCGGCTCCACTTCATCGGCGACGCCCCGGTGTTGCGGGTCTCGGCCCGGTCCGGCCGCGGCGTCCACAGGCTGCTGCCCGTGCTGGCCGAAGCCATCGAGCGCTACCACCGTCGGGTGCCCACCCGCGAGGTCAACAACGTCCTCGCCGACGCCCAGCAGGCCCAACCCGCCCCCGGCGGGGCCCGGGTGCTCTACGCGCTGCAGGGCGCGGCTGACCCCCCGACGTTCACGTTGTTCGTCAACCGCGAGCTCCCGCCGAGCTACCTGCGGTACCTCGAGCGCAAGCTGCGCGAGCACTTCGATCTGGGCGCGGTCCCGATCAAGCTGCGGGTGCGGAAGCGCTCGAGCTGAGCGCGGGGCGTCGACGATGCCGTGGTGCGAGGACTGCGCCAAGTTCTGGAACCCCACCAGCATGCGCGCCGATGGCACCTGCCCGACTTGCGGACGCGTGCTCCCAGTGGCCGAAGGCCCCGGCGCGGCTCAGGCTGAGGTGGCGGGGGAGGGTCCGGGTGACGTCGAGGGCGGGTCGCCTTCGAAGCCGGAGAAGCTGGACCTCAAGAAGCTGGCGGGGGACAACGCGAAGGCGCCGTGGCACTTCAAGCTGCTGATGGTGCTCCTCGCGGTGTACCTCACGTGGCGGCTGGTGCAGCTCATCGGCTTGATCTTCTGACCGCGAGCGAACCTGGGCCGTCGCGAGCGCGGGCGCTAGGCTCGTTCGGTCCACGGGCTGTGGCGCAGTTTGGTTAGCGCGCTTGACTGGGGGTCAAGAGGTCGGAGGTTCAAATCCTCTCAGCCCGACCAAGAAGTGCCTGCTCACAGGCTGTTCGGCGGAGTCTGCCACGTGGGCGTGTCCACCCCGTGTCCACCAAGTGTCCACGGATTGGAGCTACTCTTCCGATCATGAGGGGCTCGGTACGCAAGCCAAGGAGCGCCGGGGGCACGTGGTCCTACCGCCTCGACCTCGGCTTCGCGCCCGACGGGCGGCGCCAGCAGAAGCAGGTGGCGGGCTTCCCGACCCGCAAGGCTGCCCAGGCGGCGCTCAACGAGGCCTTGGCCGGGTACCAGCACGGCGCCTACGTGCCGCCGAGCAAGCAGACTGTGGCCGAGTTCGCCGAGGTGTGGCTCGACGCCATCAAGCTCGAGATCGCGGAGACCGCGTGGGTGAACTACCGGACGATCATGCGCACCTACGTGGTCCCGAGGCTCGGGCAGGTCCGCCTGGCTGATCTCACCCCGCCACGGCTCCAATCGCTCTACACGGAGCTGCTGGCCAGCGGGAGGCGAGACGGCTCCCCGCTGTCCGCCCGCACGGTGCTGCAGGTACACAAGACGTTCCATCGAGCCTTGGCCGACGCGGTGCGATGGCGCCTGCTGCCACACAACCCGGCCGACGGCGCCCGGGGCCCGCGGTACGCGGGCAAGGAGATGACAGCGTGGTCCACCGAGGACTGCCGGTGGTTCCTGGAGGCGACCTCCGGCGATCGGATGGCCGCGCTGTGGCTGGTGGCGCTCAACACGGGCATGCGGCGAGGCGAGCTGGCTGGCCTGCGGTGGCAGGACATCGACTTCGACGGCTCGGCCCTCGCTGTCACGCAGCAGCGGACGACCGCTGACTACCGCGTCGTGGTCAGCGAGCCGAAGGCCCGCAGCCGGCGGGTGATCAATCTGGACGCCTCGGTCCTGAACGCGTTGCGTGCGCATCGACGGCACCAGCGGGAGGAGCGGCTTGCGGCCGGGCCAGGCTGGGAGGACAGCGGCTACGTCTTCGTCGATGAGATTGGCCGGCCGTACCATCCAGGCCGCCTGCTGCACATGCTCCATCAAGCCTGTCAGTCGGTCGGCGTCCCGCCGATCCGCCTTCACGATCTCCGCCACACGATGGCCACGGTGGCTCTGCGAGCGGGGATCCACCCGAAGGTCGTGCAGGAGCGCCTTGGCCACTCCAGCATCGCGCTCACCCTCGACACCTACTCCCACGTCACGCCGACGCTGCAGCGCGCCGCGGCTGAGACGCTTGGAGAGCTGCTGAGCGGCGAGCGGTCATCGACCTCGGCCCACCCCGAGCACAGGTAGCCTTCGGACATGGCCGACGCTCGCAAGCTGCTCACCGCCGCCGAGCTCGACCAGATGACGCCCGACCAGCGCGCCGCCGCGTTCCGCGAGCGGCTCGTCACCGATCTCGACGAGGTCCCGGCCGACTTCCGCCAGCGAGTCGAAGAGACGGCTCGGCGCTTGGCCGACCAGCTGCAGCCCCGCACTGGCGAGTGACGGCCCGCCGGCTCGTCCGGGTCACGCAGTCCTTCTTCGATCGGCTCGACGAGTTGCTCCCTGAGGAGCGCACCCCAAGCGGCGAGCCGTCCACGGCCGACTTCCTGCTGCACGAGATCCCGCCGATCATCGACCAGCTCGCCGAGGACTACGAGGGCGCGACCCTCGCCGTCCCGGACGTGCCCGAACTCCGGGTGCTCATCACGTCCGGCGTCCTGGCGGCCGCGGTAGCCGTCTACACCGTGCTCGCACCGGACGACTCGGTCGAGGTCATCTACCTCGACCTCGACACGTCCTGGTTCTAGTGGCGCGTCGCGGATTTGGCTTGGGTGAGGGCGGCTCGTCCGCGGCGGACCTTGGCGATGATCTCTTCGGCGGTCTTGTGCCAGACGAAGGGTTGGGGGTTGTGGTTCCAGTGCTCTGTCCACATTTCGATGGCGTCGATGAGGTCGTCGACGCTGGTGAACACACCGCGACGCAACCGGCGGTCGGTCAGTTCCTTGAACCATCGCTCCACCAGGTTCAGCCACGACGAGCTGGTCGGGGTGAAGTGCAGATGCCAGCGGGCCCGTTTCGGGTGATCCAGCCAGCGGGTGACCTCGGGGCCCATGTGAGCCGACAGGTTGTCCAACACGACATGCACCTCGAGATGGCGGGGACGTGCAGGTCTATGAGCTTGAAGAAGGCCAGGACGTCGGCGACCGGTGTGGCGGGGGCGGCAGTCGTAGAGGACTTCGCCGGTGGCGACGTTCAACGCGGCGAACAGGTCGGTGGTGCCGTGGCGTAGGTAGTCATGGGTCATGGTGCCGGCCCGGCCCGGTTTGAGCGGCAGGCTGGCTGGGTGCGGTCCAACGCCTGGACCTGGGTCTTTTCGTCGAAGCTGAACACCGCGGCCCGCTCCGGCGGGTTCACGTACAGCCCGACGACGTCGATGAGCTTCTCCTCGAAGCGCGGATCGTTGGACAGCTTGAACGTCTCCACCCGCCACGGCTTGAGGTGATGGTCCCGCCAGATCCGAGCCACGGTGTCCTTGCCGATCCCGAACCGCTGCGGCCAACAGAGCGCGTCGTCCAATGCGTCGAGGTGTCATCCGGCGGTCTCCTCACGTGTCACCCGCGACCACCTCAGCCACGGTGCCCTCCGCCAGCCACGACCGCCGGCCCCGACCCTTGGCGATGCGGCCAACGCCGTCCACCCCTTCGCGCTCGAAACGACGCCGCCACGCCCGCACCGACTCGGCCGTCGTGCCGCACCGACGAGCCACCTCGTTGGTGGCCACACCATCGCCCGCCAGCAGCAACGCTCGGGCCTGGGTCACCTTGCGATGGGGCAGCGAGGTCGAGCGGGCCATGCGCTCCAACGCCGCCCGCTGCTCATCGGACACCGCCAAAGCGACAGCAATCAGGATCGGCACACCCACACTCTAACCATCCACGCTATATCAGCGACGGACCACTAGCGATCGGTCCGTGCGTCCCGATCGGGCCGAGGCACCTGCCCCATGGGCGGACAGGAGAACACGAGATGATATGAAACGATACTAGACGGACAGAATGGACGAATTGCTCACCACTCGTGCCATCTAGTGCCTAGTAGTAGCGTCGTTACACGATCCGTACTCTCTGGTCGCCATAGCGGTCTAGCAGGACACTCTCACTTGTCCGAGTCCGAGAAATAGACCTTGAAACGCGGGAGTACCTGTGAGAGAACAGGGAGTAGGGTGAACACGATTGCAACGCTTGGCGTTGCGTTCGGAGGGCGGCGATATGGCGTGGATGCGGATGATGGGGGCGGAGTCAGTGGCCTATCACCGGGAGACGGTGATGGCTCGCGGCGACGACCATCCCGGGCTGGCGCTGGCCTACTACGCCTCCCGGGGCGAGACCCCGCTGGCCTGGGGTGGCCACGGAGCCCAGCGGCTCGGCCTGATGGGGACGGTGACCGACGCCCAGTACGAGGCGGTCTTCGGTCCCGGCGGGTTCCGTGACCCGACCTTGGGGACACGGCTCACCACGACCCGCCGCCCAGGGATCGAGCTGGTGGTGTCAGCTCATAAGAGCGTGGCCGTGTTGGGGGTGATCGGCCGGGCCGAGGACATGCACACCATCTTGGACACGGAGACCGACGCCGCGATGGCCTGGTTGGAGGCCCGCGTCCGGGAGGCAGGCGGCCGGCGCGGCCGGGACCAGGCCCGCTGCCGGACCGAAGGGTTGGTATACGCCCGAACCCGGCACGCCACATCCCGGGCGGGTGACCCCGAGCCCCACGATCATGTGCTGATCGCCAACGTGGTCGAGATGCTCGACGGCCAGGGCGGCTACAAGGCGCTGGACACCGCCCTGATCCGCGATCAGCTCCACGCGGCGACGATGGTGGGCCGTGTCGCGGCGGCCCGGAAGGCGGTGGAGTTGGGCTACGCCATCGAGGCCGATGACGGCCCGTCCGGGAAGTTGGGTCACTGGAGGATCGTCGGCATCCCCGAAGAGCTGTGTGTCGCGTTCTCGAAGCGCGCCGCCGAGATCGACGCCGCCGTCTCCGCCAAGGGTCATGTCAGCCTCCGGGCGCGGGGGGTGGCGGCCCGGGAGACCCGACGAGCGAAGCGGCACACCCCGATCCAGGACCTGATGGCCGGCTGGCAGATCGAGTTGGAGTCCCTCGGCTACAGCCGCGACGGGCTCTCGGCGGCGGTGGCGGAGGCCGGCCGGAGCCAGAACCGTGACACCTGGGGACGCCTCAGCCCAGGAGAGCTGGAGATCCTGGCGGATCAGGCGTTGGCAGCCGACGGGCGCCTGGCCGAGATGAAGGTGTTCACACGGGCCGATGTCGTGGTCGCGGTGGCGCCGAAGGTGTTCGGGTTCGACCAGTCCGAGCTGCTGCGGGCGGTAGCCCATGTGACCGGTCATCGGGATGCCATCCCGCTGGTAGGGGTGGCGCATGCCCGGGAGCAGGCCTACGCCCCGGCCTGTGTCATCGCCACCGAGCAGGCCATCGCCGACCTGATGGAACGAGCAGCCGGCCGAGAAGATTCACCAGCGGCCTCACCAGCAGCAGCCGTCGATGCTGTTTGGGCCAAGGAAGCCGAGCTCGGGCATCCGCTCACCGTCGGGCAGACCAACGCCGCCGTCGGGATCACGACCTCAGGTCGAGGACTCGACATCGTGCTCGGTGTGGCCGGCTCCGGGAAGACCACCATGCTCGACGCCGCCCGCACGGCGTTCGAGACCGCCGGGTACACGGTGATCGGTACCGCCACCTCCGGTCAGGCGGCACGGACGTTGGGTCGTGACGCCCACGTCGAGGCACGGACGGTGGCGTCGCTGCTGTGGCGGCTCGACCACAACCTCGTCCAACTCGACGACCGCACCGTCCTGATAGTCGATGAAGCCGCGATGGTCGATGACCCGGCAGTGCTGCGGTTGCTCATCGAAGCGTCACTGGCCCGCTCGAAGGTCGTTCTGGTCGGTGACCACCGTCAGCTCGGCCCCGTCGGTCCGGGCGGCAGCCTGGAAGGTCTCACCCAACGGCACCCCGACGCCATCCACACCCTGACCGACAACGTCCGCCAACACGACCACGAGGAACGCCGCGTGCTCACCCACCTTCGGGCTGGATCAATCCCCGCCGCCGTCGCGTGGTATGCCACCCACGGCCGCATCCACCCGGCCCCCGATCGGAACGAGGCGCTGGCCCGGACGGTGGACGCCTGGATGGACGACACCATGGCCGGCGTCGACACCGCCATGTACGCCTGGCGGCGGGCCAACGTCGCCGCCCTCAACACCCTGGCCCGAGAACGGCTCGGCGACGCCGGTCTCCTCACAGGCCCAGCCCTCGACGTTGATGAACGCGGGTTCGCGGTGGGGGAGCGGATCGTCACGCTGGCCCCCGCAGCCGACGGGAAGCTGGTCACCAGCCAACGGGGCACCGTCACCGAGGTGCACACCGACGAGGAGTGGCTCGTGGCCCGCATGGATGACGGCTGCTCTCATCAGTTCAGTCGGGACGATCTCGCTCCGGATCGGGTCGGCTACGGCTACGCCACCACTGTTCACCGGGCCCAGGGCGCGACGGTGGACAGCGCTCACCTGTTCGCCGACGGCGGCGGCCGCGAGCTGGGCTACGTGGCCATGTCCCGCGCCCGCCACCAAGCCCACGTCCACATCGTGGGCGACGATTTGGATCAAGCCCGCGAGGACCTCACCCGCGACTGGAGCAGCGAACGACGCCAACGGTGGGCCATCGACACCGGCACCCCCATCCACCACCATCAGATTCCGCCAGCGGGCCAGGCCGAGATCGACGAGGCCCTGCTCGACGCCCGCCTCCGAGCCGAGCGCGACGCCATCGCGGCCGTCATCCCTCCCGATCACCGAGCGGAGATCGGCCGCCTCACTGGCGAGGTCTCCTGGACTCGACGTGAGCTCGAAGACCTCGAACGGGGTGGTGGACTGCACGCGGCGACGCCTGAGGGTCGCGCCCGCCTCGCCCTGCGAATCGCCAGCGGCAACCTGCGACAGGCCGATTACAGCGCCACCAACAAGAACTACCCGCGGGCGCAACGCCGAGCCGCCCGGCACGAGATCGTCACTCTCCAGGCCCGGGTCGATACCGCCCAGGCCCGCTGGGACGAGATCGGCCAGCCTCTGCACGACCGGCTCACCATGCAGCTGAGCACCGACGGCTCCCGGCTTGACACCCTGCGAGAGGCGCAGACCGAGCATGACGACTGGTTCGCCCGGCACCCCGAAGCCCTCCCGAGAATGGCCCGCCTCGACCAACAGCTCGGCATCAGGGCCGGCGTCCCAGACGTCGTGCACCTCGACCGCCACCACCAGGAGCCCGCACTTCAGCCCGATCCCGTGGCCCTGGAGCGCAGCATCGGACTTGAACTCGGTCTATGACTGGCCATCCCTCGTTTGGGCACGCGTCGGCCCCGCAACGATCAGACGATATATGGGCGGCCCGCGCCACCCTCCCGCGTGTGACGGAATCGGTGGATACCGGGCGTCCCTGTCCGCGCTGTGGCGCCGGTGGCGTCGCCCGTTCGTCGCGCTCGCTTGGTCCGAACTGCGATTGCCGCCCTGCCGCGAGCCTCTACCTGCTGTCGGTGGCGTGTGAGAGCGCTGCTGGCACGCGAGTCATCGACCGCGACTTCGCGGGTGTCCCCAACCGGCACTTATACGGGTGATCCACCACCTGGGCTGACCGCCCGGGGAACCTTTTCCGGGCGGAGCTCGGACGAGGAGGTTTCCCGTGGTCTGGTCTCCGCAGGTGCGTCGTATCGCCGGTGACGGCGACGGCGTCGAGGTGTATGTCGTCGGTCATCGGCTGGTCGACGAGTTCTTGGTGTTCGCTGCTGGTCGAGCGCGTTTCAACACGGTGCGCGCCTACGCGCACGATCTGAAGGCGTTCTTCACTGTGGTCGCGAAGGACCCCAGGGACGTGCGGGCCGCCGACGTCTTCGACTTCGTCAACGCTCAGCGCCGTGCTCGGGTGGGCGCCGAGAACGTGGTGCGGATCTCCGATGGCGGCTCGGGGTTGTCAAGTGCCACCATCCGGCGTCGGCTGGCTGCCGTGTCGGCCTTCTATGGCTATCTGGTCATCCGAGGTGATGCCGGTGTCGACGTCAACCCGGTGCCCCGGGGCCTGCCCACGCGTCGGCATCGACGCGACGGACGGGGCCAGCCGCTGGTGCGGGCGGTGCGCCGACTGCCGCGCATCCTCGAACCCGACGAGGTCGCCGCCCTCATGGGAGCCCTTCGCACCCAGCGGGACCGGGCCATGGTGCAGGCGATGGTGCTGGGCGGTCTGCGCCGGGCCGAGGTCCTAGGCCTTCGTCTCGAGGATCTGCATCTGGGCGAGTGGCGAGTGTTCATCAACGACGGCAAAGGCGGTCATCAGCGTCTGGTGCCGGTGTCACCGTCGTTCTTCGCCACCGTCGCCGCCTACATGAACACCGAGCGACCATCGGGCGCGGCGACGGATCGGGTTTTCGTGGTGTTGAAGGGACCACGACGGGGTCAGCCTCTGTCTGCCGACGGCTTGGACGAGATCATGAGCGGTGCCCGAGCCCGGGCCGGGCTGGCCCACGGCACCTGTCATGAGCTTCGCCACACCTGCTTCACGCGTCTACGCGAGGCAGGCATGTCCATCGAGGCGCTCCAGGCGCAGGCTGGGCATCGCTCGATCGCCTCTACCCAGCTGTATCTGCATCTCGGTGACGGATGGCTGGCTGCCGAGTACCGGCGGGCGGCCGAGGCCATCGAGGCCCAGGCGTCGGTGGGGATGCCCCGATGAGGGCCGCGGCAGCGTCCAGGGCGGCAGCGAACGCCACGTGCCCACGACCCGCGCCCACGACGAGACCGGTCCCGGAACGGGGCTGGGACGAGCTGGCCGTCCGGGCCCCGCAGATGGTGGCGACCATGCGGTCGTATCTGGAACAGCTGGCGGTGTCGTCACGACCCTCCACGGTCGAAGCGGCGTCGCTGGCGTTGCGTCACCTCGCCGCCCATCTAACCGAGTCCGATCCCACGTGCACGTCCGTCGCCGCGATCGAGCGTCGCCACATCGAGGCCTACAAGATCGCCCTGGCGAAACGTCCCGGGGCGGGCGCCAACAAGACGGTGAGCTCGACGACCATTCGGCACAACCTGGGGATGGCCCGCACGTTCTTCGAGCGGATCATCGACTGGGACTACCCGGATGCTCCCCGCCGGGTTCCGATCTTCACCGGGGATCTCCCCAAGGCCGATGAGCCGGCCCCGAAGTTCCTCGACGATCCCACCGCCGCCAAGTTCATGGCCGCCCTGGCCACCGACCCCAACCGGCGCCGCCGGCTCATCGTCGAGCTCCTGGCTCGCACCGGCATGCGCGCCGGTGAGCTCGGCGGGCTCCGCGACGACGCCATGTACCGCCTCGGTGACACCCATTGGCTGCGCATCCCGCTGGGCAAACTCCACAACGACCGCTCAGTGCCGTTGCATCCGCTGCTGGTCGGTTTGATCAACGACTACCGGGCCTGGCGGGGACCCACCGACACCGGGCTGCTCGTCGAACGCAACGACCACCACCCCTTCGACCGGCGCACCATCCACCGCTACGTGCAAGCCGTGGCTCGACGCGCCGGCGTCGGTCGTGTCCATCCCCACCAGCTCCGCCACACCCTCGCCACCCAATGCCTGAACCGGGGCATGTCGCTCGAGGCCATCGCCGCCCTGTTGGGACATCGCTCACCCCGCATGACCCTCGTCTACGCCCGCATCGCCGACACCGTCGTCGCCGACCAGTACTTCAACGCCACCCACGCAGTCGAAGCCGACACCCCGGCGGTGAAGCCGTCGGCCAGCGAGCGCGACGCCGCCGCACAGCATCGACGGCTTCTCGGCAACGGCCACTGCACCCGACCCCTGGAACTCGACTGTCGGTTCCAGACCATTTGCGAAGGCTGTGGCTTCTACCAGACCGGCCCCGAGTTCATCACCATCCTGCGCCGCCAACGCGACGACGCCGCAGCCCACGCCGACGCGGTTCGCACCACGCTCTACGACGACCTCGTCCGCGTCATAGACAACAGCACTACCGACTGAAGCGCCGCTCGACAATGAGCCCACTCCGTGCTTCCATGAGCACAGCCCAGGCCCAAGGATCACCCGTGTAACGGCACTTCCGGGACAGGCAATACTGCGTGCGTGCTACGGCTTGGAACAGTCGTCCTGGGTGCAGATGACGTCGAACGGGCGGTCACGTTCTGGGCCAACGTGTTCAACTACGAGGCTGTCTCGTTTCCGGGATCCGACGACGACTTCACGATCTTGATCCCGCCCGATCGCACTGGGACGTGCATCGCTGTGCACCGGTCGATCACGCCAGTCCAAGAGCGGCCGAGAGTGCATCTCGATCTCGTGGTCGACAACTCGACCGAACAGTCCTCGGAGATCGAACGGCTTCTCGGGCTCGGAGCAACTCGCCGCGCGTTGGGACTATCCCATCGATCCCGACTTCGTGGTGCTGGCCGACACCGAAGGCAACCGCTTCTGCATCGTCGACGCAAGTCACGGCTGACTGGCGCCGCCTCACTCCGCGGCTCTGCTGCTACAACGTGTCCCCGACCGCCGGGTCGGGGTCACGCAAGAAGCAGGCGATCTTCGAGGCTCTCGCGGTCCACCTCCGGCTCCGCCGTCGGTCCAGCGGAGGCCGTCGGTGACGCGCCGCTCTAACCTCCGAGTGGTGCACCGGATCTTCACGACCAGCGTCTCGTCGGTCTACCCGCACTACGTGGCGAAGGTGGAGCGCAAGGGCCGCACGAAGGCAGAGCTCGATCAGGTGATCGAGTGGCTCACCGGCTACGACGAGACCAGCTTGCAGGCCCACCTCGCCGCGGACACGACGTTCGACTCTTTCTTCGCCGAGGCCGAGCTGAACCCCAACGCCTCGGCCATCACCGGGGTCGTGTGCGGCGTTCGGGTCGAGGAGGTCGACGATCCCCTGATGCAGAAGATCCGCTACCTCGACAAGCTGGTCGATGAGCTCGCGAAGGGCAGGCCCATGGAGAAGGTCCTGCGGGCGTGAGCCCGGGCCTGCGGGCCGGCTCGATGATGGGCCTACCAAAGGAACGGGGCCACGAGTGCCCGGAGCGCGTCACTGCGCTGCATCACCTCGGTGTGGCGCGTGGCGGGCAGCACGGCGAGCCGGCAGTCGGGGAAGAGGTCGAGCATCTCGGCGGCGTGGTCGAGGCGGACGAAGTCCCGGTCGCCGATCACGAGGAACGTGGGAGCGATGATCGACCGGATCTCCTCGGCGGTCCAGCCGGCCAAGTCGTGGACGACGGGCTGCAGGCGCTCGAGGAACGGGAAGAGGTCGGCCGGGTTCGGCGCCACCGCCTCGTAGTCGGCCCGCCAGGTTGCGAACTCCACCTCGGTCGGGAGGCGCGGGTCGTCCTGTTCGGGCGCCGTGATCTCGGGGTGGTAGCCGTCGGCGCGGATGTTCGAGGCCGCCAGCACGAGGCGGCGGACCTTGGCCGGGTGACGCACGGCGAGGCTCGTGGCGGTTGAGCGCGCCGAGGCTGAAGCCCCACACGTCGACGGGGCCGCCGCCCGCGACCCGGTCGATCAGCTCGGCGACGTCGTCGGCGAATCGCTCGATCGACATGGCGCGGCCGGTGTCGGGCGTGTGACCGTGGCCCTGGAGCTCGACGCCGATCACCCGGCGGTCCTCGGCGAGCCAGGGCAGGACGTCGTCGAAGCTGCCGTGGAACGTCATGATGCCGCCGTGCAGGGCGACCAGCGGCGGTCCTGCCGGGTCGCCGTGCTCCTCGTACCAGATGGGGACGCCGTCGATCTCGTGGTGGGCCATGCCCTTGTGACGTTAGAGGCCTCGCAGGTTCATCGGCCGACCGAGGGATCGCGCTGCGAGCGTCATGTCGAGAATCGGGTATCTGCTCCGTCCCAGGGGTGAGCGCGGCCAACGGGCCGCCCGTCACACGAGGAGCACACCATGGCCAAGGACCTGAAGCTCGAGCACCACCGGGCCACGCCAAGCGACGTCGCCGAGATCCTGAAGAAGCCGATCAGCCAAGAGACGCTCGGCGGCCACGTCATGCTCGAGGACCCCGTCGTGGGCCAGGGCAGCGTCGCGCTCCACCTGCGCTACCCGTTGCGGCGCTGACCTCCGTCGGCCGAGTCCGGCCGTTCGTCGACCGAGCCATCGCCGCTCGCCGCGCTGCCGCCGAGGCCACTCTCTCGACGCGTCCCAGAACGCTGGGTCGGCGCCGACACCGTGCTCGTTGACTTCTGTGAGCCGTGCGTAGTCGTTCGTGTGCTCAGCTCTTGCGGGAGCTCGGCTATCGCTTCGCTGCCCAGTCATGCCAGAAGACGGCGTCGTCGGGCGGCGAGCCATCCACACCGCTCCGGAGGCATCGAGCGCAAGCGAGATCATTTCGGCTCGCCAATCCATCGCGCCTTTCCACCGGCTTCGGCACCGAACAACGGGAGCATCCACTCGTCCGGGGTCATCCGCAATGCCGACCGCTCGACCTGAAGGCGGCGCGGCAGGTCGATCTTCCCCGACCGGGCAACCCGACCATGACCATGAGCGAGCCGACCACCTCGCGCACCGGGGGCGCCACCCGCAGGCGCGATCCCGAGCATTGCGTCCCGGTAGTCCGTCCCGACGGCCGCGGATCTTCCCTACCGCGGGGTCAGGCCGCGCACCCGACACAGCGAGAGGTGGTTGGCAGAGCAGCGACACGCTCGAGGTCAATGTCACGACCGCAGTCCTTGCAGACCACCTGCTGACCCAGCTCGAGCTGTCGGCTCGTGACGGCCAGCGCGTCGAGGTCCGCACGAGCTCGTCGCAGCAGGGCGCTCGCCTGCGCCCGCTCATAGGCGATCGTTGCGCCTTCGGGATCGTGCTCATCGTCCGTGGAGACCAGCTCGGAACCCTCAACGATGGTGGCGACGACAGCCTCAAGCGATGCAATCTGACGGGCTGTCCGCTCCTGCACGGCCGCGACGATCGCCACGAGGCTCAGGATGTCGCGTGCTTCCACCCTCATGAGTTTGCCTCGCCGTCCGTGCACCGCAACCGACGCAACTCGGATGCCGCACGTCGCGGTTGGCGCCGGTCGGCGGCCGGGCGCCCCGGACCCCCTAACGCCGGAATGCGACGGCCGCCGTCCGAGGCCATCCACGCACCAGTCGCCCAGATCAGGTAGCGACCTGACTATCGCCGTGGGTTGCCATCCAAACGATGACGTCGAGCACTCGAACCATCGAAACAGGCCGAGCGAGCCGGGCCTCGTGCTGCACGGCATCCAACCGCTCACCTATGGACGGGTCAGCTAAGAGGGCGTCTCGCAATGGCTGAGTGAATTGGCCATAGTCCCGACCAAGGAGTGCCGTCAGGACGTACTGATCGCGGATTGGCACGAGCCGTGGTCGCTTGTGGGCCAGGAGCTTCGATCGCGTGACATGGCCGATGTCCTCGATGCCGTCGAGTTCCCGCTGAACAGCGAAGACGGCCTCGAGATCGTCATCGGACGCGTTGGCGAGGTCGACGTCGGTTCGAACGGACCGCAGAAGCTCCGCGAGTCGAGCGTCACGGTCCACAAGACCAGCCACCGCCATCCCGGACAGCGGTACCGACAACGTGGCCACCGCCGCGACGTCGTGCGCTGTGAAGCGATGCGGGTCAGGGCTCGTGAGCAGAGCCGCTGTGTCGAACCGCGATCCCGTGTACCTGCCGCCGTAGTACTTGGCCAGCAGCCGGACCGCCTCGTCGTCATCGACGAATGTGTGGATCCGGCCCTCGATCGAAGTCATCGCCGAACGATACCGATGGTGCCAACGTCGAAATCGTTCGCGCGGAAGCGCCACCTATCGCCGGGTCCACGGCGACGTGTTCCCTGGGCCTCCAACCATGAGGAGGTTCCACCATGACCACGATCTACTCGACAGCGATGTCTCTTCAGAGCCTGGACGCGGGCGGCGCGCTCGATGAGGCGCAGCTGGCTGCTGCTGCGTTCCTTGCTCGCTACAGCGGCCGAACCCTTGACGCCTATCGCCACGATCTCGTCAGGCGGGCCATCGGGCGTCGATCATCCTCGTAGGTGGGGCCCCAGTGTCCACGAAATGTCCACGAACCAGACGAAAATCGGTGGACACGACGGCACCAGGCGGACGGACCGATCCGCGAAAGCCCTGCTAGACGGCATGAGACGACACGCCACGACACACGCCAACACGGCCGCACTGGAGCTGGGGGTCAAGAGGTCGGAGGTTCAAATCCTCTCAGCCCGACCAAGAAAGCCCAGGTCATGGCCTCCTCTTCGGTAGGGTTCGTCGGCGCCGGGGTCTATGCGACCGGGACCTGACGGGGACAAGGAACTGATGCCACCGAGTTCTGGCCGCCTGGAGCTGATCTGGACCAACACGGACGCGATCCTCATCGCCCACGGGGAAGGCACCTACGGCTGGGTCGGCCCGTCCGACCACCGTGTGGCGGGGGCACCGCTCCTGCCTGACGTGGCCACGGTTGGCCTGACCAACTCCGACCGCCAGCGAGCGGCTGACCACCTTCTCATCCGAGGGGGAGCGCACTCGTGAGCGTCTCGTCGCACTTTGCGTCTCAGGTCGTGTTGTGCGCGGTGCTCTCCATCACGTTCTGGGCGGCGTGTGCCGGCATCGGTCTGCAGACCCTGCCGCGGAGACCGCGCCCGGATGACGCGCCTGCGAGCCGGCGGCAACCGGGTGTGGCGGCGTGCGTGGGGCTCGGCGCCTTGCTGATGATCGGGGGCATCGCGCTCGTGCTGCGGATCCCGTGGTGGCTGTACGTGGTGCCATTCCTCGTGATCGGTTTGGCGCTGGCCGTCCGAGAGCTGGTCGCTCTCGACTTGGGTCGGGGGATCCGGCCGTCGGGATTCGTACTGGGGATGATCGCGGTGGTGGCCTTCGGCTTCGTCGCCCTGGTCGAGTCCATGGTCGGTCTCCGGTTCCCCCTCAACCGCTGCGATGATCTGCGGGCCTACCTCCCGATGGCTCACCGGTTGCTCGATACGTACGGCCTCGACGAGCCGTGGAGCGTGCGTCGGGCCGAGAGCTTGGGCGGCTTCGACTTGCTCCGGGCTCTCCCTGTCGCGGTGTTCGGGAACGCCGGTGTCGGGGTGGCGGAAGCCGCGATCGCGAGCACCTTCTTGGCCGGGCTGTTCGTTGCCGACGGGCTTCGCTCGATCTGGATCCGCGTGCTCAGCGTCGGCCTCATCCTGGCTGTCCCGCTGGTGTGGGTGCCCCGGATCAACACCACCGGTGTGCTCCTGGGCAGCCCGCTCATCGTCGCCGTGCTCGCGGCCACGGCCGAGTTGCGGGCAGCGCTCCGCGTGGGCGACCGACGCGGGGCGGCGCGGTGGGCGGTCGCGGCTGGGCTCGTCATCGCGGCTCTCATGTCGGTGCGGCCCAACCTCGGCTTGTTGGGGGCGCTGATCGTGAGTCTCGGGGCCCTGTCGACCACCGGATCCCGGCTTTCCAATCGGGTCCGGGTGCTCGTCATCGGGGGAGCGAGCACGGTGATCGCGGTGGCGTCCTGGTCATTCGCGATGTGGCAGACGGTGGGGACGCCTCTCTACCCCCTGTTCTCCGGCAACCTCAACTCTCCGGCGTTGCAACGTCCCTCGGTGGGTGACCTTGCGCATCGAGCGGACCTGGCCTTCGACCTCATCCGAAGCGGACCGTACTTGTGGGCTGTGCTCGGTGTGCTCGTTCGTGGCTCTCGCCGCCCGAAGGTTCCTTCCCGACGCGCCGTTGTTGGTGATCGCGTCGGCAGCCACGGTGATCGTCACCGCCGTGTTCGCGCTCAATACGCCGCTATTGGCTCCGGCGACGTTCGCCCGCTACGTCGCGCCGATGAGCGAGGGGCTGGCGGTCTTCCTCATCTACGAGACGATGAGGTCGGCTGATGCGATCCCGCGCCGCGTCGCGGCGCGTCGATTCGCCTGGGCTCGTGTGGCCCTCGCCGTGGCCGCGGCGATCACCGTGGCCGCCCTTGGTTACTCCACGCTCGGGCTCCAGTGGAAGCTCACGCCGAGCGGAGACCAGCTCGTCAAGTTGGCCGCTCGGAACGACCCGGTGGGACTATTACGTCCAGCCGACACGCCTGCTCTGCGCGACTCCTATCGGGAGGCGTTGGCCAGCGTCACGGGACAGCGGACGATCGCGGGGGTCGACCGGCCGTATCTCATCGACTACCGCCGGTTCGATATCCCGAACCTCGACGCTCCCGGATTCATGACGCCGGACAGCACCTTCCCGTTCTTCACCGGTCCCGGCCCGAAGATCGCCAAGCTGCGCGGCGCCGGTTTCGACGTTCTCCTTGTCACCGAGCCGAACGACGAGGTCTGCCTAAATCTACCGAGGATGGCAGCGGGGGCGCGGGCGAATGGGCCCTCCAGCGGCATCTACCGCCGCTTCCTCGACTGGGATCAAGACATCCAGGCGATCGAGCAGAAGGCGCCGGCCGCAGTTCGTCGATTCGGGACCGTTCTGCGCATCGACCTGCGCCTGGCGCAAGCAGAGCTCGGCGGCTGACCGAGCACCTGTGCGGGCCGGGTACCACCTGGTGTGAGGTGAGGTTGACCAGGTTCGGAGCCCGTCGATCTAGCCTCTGGCGCATGACGAGTTCGGGTGCCGACCTCTCCAGTGCCCTAGATGCGATCGGGGCCCAGTGGCGCACCGAGCGCACCGAGCGTCAAGCGCGACGCCATCTGGAACGGCGGGATTTCGACCTCTTGCGTGATGCGGGCCTCCTGAAGCTGGCTGCTCCAGAAGAGGCCGGCGGCGCTTGGCGTGGTGCGGAATCCTCGGCGCGGACCACGTGCGAGATCTACCGCCGACTCGCCTCCGCAGATCCCTCGGTAGCCCTCGTGTCCTCGATGCATCCAGCCGTCATCGCCTTCTGGCTCGCATCTCCCGATCCATCCCAACCGGACTGGGAGGAGCAGCGACACGCCGTCTTCGCCAGCGCCGTGGCAGGCGAGCAATGGGGGACCATCACCTCCGAGCCTGGGAGCGGAGGAGACATCGGCCGCACCCGAGCGACCGCCTCCCCGGTCGACGCGCAACCCTTCCTGCCTGGCGGCGCCTATGTGGTCACCGGCGACAAGCACTTCGGGAGCGGGTTCGGGATCACGGACCGGATGATGACTACCGCGATCCCCGAGGGTGAGTCGGACCCGACCATCTTCGTGCTCGACGTCCGGGACAGACCCTGGGACGGCAGCGCAGGACTCAAGCTGACGGCCGAATGGGACGGCATGGGGATGGCGGCGACGCAGAGCCACGCGATGAGGCTTGAGGGAGCCCCGGCCGTGAGGCTGGCGTGGAACGGGGAGCTCGACCCGATCACCCGAGCTGCAGCTCCCTTCATCGCAGTGCTGTTCACCGCGGTGATCCTGGGCGTACTCGACGAAGCGATCGACTCGGCGCGGAAGCAGCTGCGCCCGAGGTCCGAGCAACTGCGGTCCTACGAACAGGTGGAGTGGTCGCGAGCCGAGCTGGAGCACTGGCTCGCGGTGCAGGCGTACGAGGGAGCACTTCGTGGCGTCGAAGGACGAGATCCCGCTTCCGCGTTCCGCGCCGCCCTTCGCGGCAAGCAAGCAGTGGCGGACCTCGCCGAGACCGCCATGGTCCGCATCACCCGGGTCCTCGGCGGAGGCACCTTCTCGCAGCGCTCGCCGTTCGCCCACTGGTTCGAGGACGTCCGAGCCCTCGGGTTTCTGCGTCCTCCGTGGGGGCTCGCGTACGACAACTTGTTCTCCACATCGATCGATTGACCCGGCGTGAGGACCGCCGCCCGCGGGCGGCGGCCCGAGTCTCCGATTCGCAGGGGCGGCCGCGCACGGGACGAGATGGCCGACGCGCCCGCTACCCTGGTGTCAAGGCGGACAACAAAGGCGGCGGATTGCGATGGCGGACAGGCGGCGGTTCGAGCGCGCTGCGGCACGGGAGCGGGTTAGCAGTCATCGAGCATGAGGGGCGCGCCTACGACGTCTTCGTCGCGATGAGCGTGATCGGCGAGACCGACCTACCCCCGTCCGCTCCGAACGCGGCGCGCTGGTGGGGGACCGTGACCGGCCTGCCGACCTCGATGCTGGACGGGACCTGCGGGGTCACGATCTCCTTCGCGGGGAAACCAGCACGGTGGGCGATCATCTCGCCGCCCGACCGCATTCAGGGCGAAGGAGATCCGCTGACCATCTGACCAGCCTCGACACCACGGCGGCGTTCGAGGTGCTCGGACTCGGAGGAGACGAGCTCGGCCACGGGGAGGACGAGCCCGTGAGTGACTGTCGGCGGACGTCCTCTACGACGCGGCCGAGGCTGCCGGGCGGACGGCTACGGGGAGCAGCGCAGACCTCGCTCGGCTGCGGCTCTCGCTGCCGCGGCGGCCGCGGGCGCCATGCCCCGCGCCTTGGCTGCTCGGAGAACCCCCGCGAGCGTGTGGTCCTCGCCGTCCTGCTTGATCCGGGCACACAGGGCGCGAGTGCCCAGCAGGAGAGACTGCTTCGCGACGGACTGAACCGTCCGGGTCACAGCGGCGCTGTAGGTGGTGGCAGCCGGCGCCGAGGTCGTCGACGGCGTGGCGGCCGTACCGTGGTCGAAGCCAGCGAGCAGTCCGATGACGGCGACCACGGCGACCATAAGGAGCGCTAGAAGTTTGATGGTCGGCCTCCCTGGCTGGCAGACGTTCGGCTTTGACACCGTTCGGCTGCGGCATGGCCAACATGAGGACGACGGTCCTCGCCATCGCGCATCAGCCGCACTCGGGCCAACGATCATCGGCGCCGCCGATGACGCTCGATGGGTGGCGCCTTCCTAGGCTGAGTCGACGACAACGACGAAGGAGGGAGCATGCCAACACGCCTCGCGACCGCTCGGTGGACGGGTTCGGTGCAGGACGGCAGTGGGACGGTGGCCGTGGGCAGTGGCGCCTTCGAGGGCGCCTACTCGTTCCGGACCCGCATGGGCGACGATCCCGGCACCAACCCGGAGGAGCTGGTGGGCGCCGCCCACGCCGGCTGCTTCACGATGGCCTTGTCGGCCGCATTGAGCCGGGACGGCACGCCGCCGACGTCGCTCGAGACGACGGCCCGCGTCCACTTCGAGCAGCAAGACGCCGGCTGGCGCATCACTCGCATCGAGCTCGCGACCACGGGCGTCGTCCCGGGAATCGACGACGCCACGTTCCAGGAGACGGCCGCCGAGGCCAAGGCCACATGCCCCGTCTCGGTGGCGCTCGCCGGCGTTCCGGAGGTGACCCTCCAGGCGAACCTGCAGACGTAGGGCGTCGCTGCTCGCGGCCGGCACCTTCTCGCGGAACCCGACGACGGGAACTGTCGCTCGAGGCCGCGAGAACGAAGGGAGGCGCCGAGCGCGCCCGCGAGCGCCCGCCAGTGAGACCCGGCAGTGAGACCCGGCAGTGAAGCCCGACAGCGAGCCCAACGTCGGGCACCGGGCGTGGCACCATGCAGTCCCGTGGACAGTGATGGCCAGCCCCGACCGCCCGGTGCACCCCCGGCGAAGGACATGGTGTGGGTGCCCGGCGGCACGTTCCTGATGGGCTCGGCCGACTTCTACCCGGAGGAGAGACCCGTCCATGCGGTCGCGGTCGACGGGTTCTGGATGGACGAGCACCTGGTGACCGTGGCCGAGTTCCGGAGGTTCGTGAAGGCGACCGGCCACCTGACAGGGGCCGAACGGGCCCCGGACCCCGCCGACTACCCAGGAGCCGACCCTGCCCTCTGCGTCCCCGGCTCGCTCGTCTTCCAGCAGCCCGATGGGCCGGTGCCCCTCGACGACGTCCGCAACTGGTGGGCGTGGGTCCGCGGGCGCGGACTGGCGCCACCCCGACGGCCCAGAGAGCACCGTGGCCGGCCGGGAGCGCCACCCGGTCACGCACGTCGATCACGCCGACGCCGAGGCCTACGCCGCCTGGGCGGGCAAGGACCTACCGACGGAGGCCGAGTGGGAGTGCGCGGCCCGAGGCGGGCTGGAAGGCGCGGTCTTCACCTGGGGTGACGAGTTCGCGCCCAAGGGCAAGCTGATGGCCAACACGTGGCAGGGGCGCTTCCCCTGGGAGAACCTGGGCCCGGGCGGCTTCGGCAGCACGTCGCCGATCAAGTCCTTCCCGCCCAATGGCTACGCGCTCTACGACATGGCTGGCAACGTGTGGGAGTGGACGGCGGACTCGTTCACCTCCTATCAGCCCGTTGACACGTCACGGCCGTGCTGCGTCCCCCACAACCCCAGGATCACGTCCGATGGCTTGGGGGGCGGTGCCCCGGCCGACGACGGCGGTTACCCGCGCCGGGTCATCAAGGGCGGTTCGCACCTCTGCGCGCCCAACTACTGCCTCCGCTATCGCCCGGCCGCCCGCCAGGCCGAGACGATCGAGACCACCACCAGCCACATCGGGTTTCGGTGCATCGTGCGGGTCAGGGCTGCGGCCTGAGAGCTCACATCACCACTGGTTGGCGGCGCGGGCGGAGGAGGATGGCCCCGGCCGCGGTGCTGGCTGCCATGACGCCGGTGGCTAAGCCCAGCGCCGCGGGGATGCCGGCCGCCTGTGCGAGCAAGCCTCCGACGGCGGCGCCGAACGGCTGTCCACCCCAGTACACCATCCGTCCGACGACGTTCACGCTCGAACGCAGATCGTCCGGGCTGGCCATCTGCCGGTAGGTGATGCCCACCGAGATGGTGGTGGACACCGCGAACGCGAACAGCGCGGTGAGGACCAGCGCGACGGCATAGCTGCGGTTCAGTACGAAGGCGCCCAGGAGCGCGGCCGAGGCGGCCAAGCAAAGTGGGGTGAGCCAGCGGATGCGCGCAATGGCGTAGATCCGGGCGAAGGCCAGCCCGGCCAGCAGTGCACCGAGGGCGTCGGCGCTGAAGAGCAGGCCGAGGCGGGCACTATCGTCTGGGACACCGAGCCGCTCCACCGTGTAGGGGACGACCAGCCCGAGCATGGCCCCGAAGGCGAACGAGTTGCCGAAGCCGACGACGATGAGGGTGGAGATCGTGCGCTCGTGGCGGATGAAGCGCAGCCCTCGCCGCACCTGCTCGCCGAGGCCGTCGCGCAGGCGCCCGGCCACGGCGCGGGGCTGGCCGAACGGCGCCCCGATGCGGCCGAGCATCACCGCGGCGACGAAGAAGCTGGCGACATCCAGCCAGATCGCGTTGGCGGGGCCGACGGTCGTGGCCAGGACACCGCCGATCGCCGGGCCGACCATCAGCGCCGCGGACTGGATCGACGTCAGCAAGCCGTTCGCGGCCGGCAGCCGCTCGTCACCGATGAGTGCGGGCAGGGCGCCGAACACGGCGGCGTCGGAGAAGACGAACGCGGTGGCGGACGCGAAGGACGCGGCGTAGATCACCGGGATCGGGACCGGGGTCACGGCGTCGACGATCGGGATGACCGCCATCGCCGCACCCTGGGCGAGGTTGCCCCACACGATCAGGGCCCGACGGTCGATCCGGTCGGCCAGGGGGCCGGCCACCAAGCCCACGAGGAGGTAGGGGACGACCCGCAGCGCGGTGACCACCCCGGTCTGTGCCGGCGAGGACGTGCGCTGGAAGACGAGGATGGGAACGACGATGGTGGAGATCGCCGTACCGACCAGGCTGACCGCCTCTGCGCTGGCCCAGCGCTGGAAGATCCGGTCGCGCAGGAGCGGCGTCGGCGGCACCGCCGCCATCCTCCCTGCGGAGCGTCACCGCTGTCGAGGCTTGTTGCGACCAGTTCGCGTCTAGCGGACGCGAGCTCGCCCGGACCAACCGGTCGCGGTCAGATGCCGAGGACCTTGGCCTTGGCCGCCGCGAACTCGGCGTCGGACAGGAGCCCCTGGGCCTTCAGATCGGCCAGCTGCTTGAGCTCGGCGATCGGATCAGCAGCCGGCGCGGCCGGGGGTGGCGCGACGGGAGCAACCGGCGGCGCGGCCGCCTGCATCTGCGCCGCCTGCTGCTCCTGCTCGTACGCCGCCGCCTCCTGCTGTGTCATCTGCTTCTTCTGGGCGTGGCGCATCATGCCGCCGCTCACGGCCGTGGCCGTGCCTGCCACCACCGCCGTGCGGGCCATGGTCCCGATCAGGCCGGGTCGGCCCATTCGTCGAATCATCGCTTGTCTCCTTCCGGTCCGAGCTTCACTGTGCCGCGATCGCGTCGAGCACCACATCCACCGCTTCCGCCGGCACCCGTTCCAGGGCCAGCAGGACGCCGCCGGCGTCGCGTATGGCGTTGGTGACCCGGATGGCCCACACGTCCTCCCAGACGAGCAGGGCGGCCGAATCGCCGGGCTCGAGCAGGTCGGCGGCGAGGTCGAGATCCTCGTCGTTCACCAACGCCTCCAGGTCATCGCTGCTCGCGAGCTCCAGGTACAGCTCCGACTCCGAGTCCGACAGCTGGCTCAGCTCGAGCTTGCCGACGGTGCCGTCGGCGTCCTTGGCCACGAACACGACGTCGAGGATGCGGATCGTTCCGGCATCGACCAGCTCCTTGAGCGCGGGCACGATCTCACCCTTGAGCTGGCTGCCCGGGAACGCCACAACCAGCAGCTCCACCGGTCCGAGCGTCGACTTGTCGATGGTCACGGTCCACCTCCTTGATCCGGCCTGGGACCATAACGCCTGTCGCCCGAGAGCGAGACGACAGCGCTGACGGCGCCGAGAGGTGACCGCCGCCCAGACCCGCCTAGACGTCCGCGTAGGTCCAGTCGGGGCGCTTGCGAAGGTGGCGCGCGTCGTAGAGCACGGTTCCGTCGTCGAGGATGTCCTTCACGAGCGGGATGTCGACCGGGCGGATCGGGCCCGCGGTGCCCTCGAGCCGGGACGCCACCTCCTCGGGGAAGGCCCGCAGGATGCTCGCCACCACCTGTTGCTCCTCGGTGCCGAGATAGCAGCGGTTGGCGTCGGTGACGCTCTGAAGGCGGGCGTGGATGGCGCCCAGATCGTCGTCGCTCCCGATGCCCTGCTCGATGGCGGTGAGCCGCTCCGTGATCTCCATCGAGCCGGACTTGCAGGGTGGGCACTGCCCGCAGGACTCGACGCTGAGGAAGCGGCTGACCTCCCGGGCGACGCTGAGCATGTCGGTCTGGTCGTCGTAGACCACGAAGCCAGCGGCGCCGAGGCCGGTGCCCCGCGCCGCGAAGTCCTCGTAGGTGAGCGGCACGTCGAAGTCGGCCGCGACCAGCACCGGGTTCGACACCCCAGACAGCGCCGCCTTCAAGGTCCGCCCTGGGCGGGCTCCGCCGCAGCGGGCGAGCACGTCGACGAAGGGGGTCCCGAGCTCCACCTCGTGGACTCCGCAACGGGTGACATCGCCCACCACCGTGACCAGCAGGGTGCCGGGGGAGCCGGAAGTCCCCAGCCCCCGGTACCACGTCGCCCCACGAGCGAGGACGTGCGCGGCCGCGGCGAGCGTCTCCACGTTGTTCACGAGTGTCGGATTGCTCACTGGCGCCAGACCGTCTCGCGGACTGCCGGACTCCCAACCGATCGAGACCGTGGCGAACAGTCCGTGCTGCCACGGCGGCAGGGTGCGGGGCAGGGGCTCGCGGCCCTCGATGACTTCGAGCAGCCCCTTCTCCTCGCCGAAGAGGTACTCGTCGGGGCCCTCCACGATGGTGACCGTCAGGTCGCCCAGGATCCCGGCGTCGCCGAGCTCGACCGCGGCCCGGCGCAGGTTGGCCGCTTCCGGGCCGAACGACCGCTTGGTGGCGAGGAAGACCTCCGTGGCGCCAATCGCCAGGGCGGCGATGCCGGTGCCCTCGACGACGCGATACGGGTCGAGCCGCATGAGCGTACGGTCCTTGAAGGTGGCGGGCTCGCCCTCGGCGCCGTTGGCCACCACGTAGCGCCGCCCGCTGCCGGCCGCCCGGACCGACGTCCACTTCGCGCCGGTGGGGAACCCGCCCCCGCCGCGCCCGCGCAAGCCGCTGGCCGTGATCTCGTCGATCGTGCCGGTCGGGCCGAGCGCTCGGGCGGCTTCGAGGCCCCGGCCGCCGCCGGCCTCGAGGTACCCCTCCAAGTCAGTGATCGGCTGGTCGGGCAAGAGCACGTTCGTGGGCACGGGCGCATCGTACGGACGGACCTCCCGGCTCCGTGGACGCCGGCCGTGTGGGGCAGACTGCGTCCGGACCACGAGGAGGACGACATGGCCAACGCCACCTTCACCAGGATGGACAGCTCGAGCGCGAGCGACTGGGCCGAGATCGCCCGCCAGACCGCCGCCAACCAGGGCCGGGTAGCCGAGACCATCCTCACGATGCTGCGGTCGCTCAGCGCCATCACCGACGGCTTCGCCACCGACCAGCTGACCCACTGCCTGCAGACCGCCACGCTCGCGGAGAAGGCCGGTGCCGACGACGAAGTGGTCATGGCCGCCCTCTGCCACGACATCGGCAAGGCCGTCAGCGTGGCCAACCACGCTGCTATCGGGGCCGAGATGCTCAAGCCGTACGTCCGCCCGGACCTCTATCAGATCTTGAAGGTGCACCAGGACCTCCAGGGTCGCCACTACTACGAGTTCTTCGGCCTGGACCCCAACCAGCGCGATGCCTACCGCGACGAGCCGTGGTTCGCGCTGGCCGAGCAGTTCACCGACGACTGGGACCAGGTCGCGTTCGATCCCGAAGGCGAGACCTTCCCCCTCGAGCACTTCCAGGACCGCGTCCGGTCCGTGTTCGCGACCGCTCGTTACTAGGTCGACGCCTGCGTGAGCCGCGAGCCCACCATTGAAGCCCGGGGGCTGTGGAAGCGCTACGGCGACTTCGAGGCGGTCAAGGGCATCGACATCGAGGTGGGTGCGGGCGAGGTGGTGGGCTTCCTGGGTCCGAACGGGGCCGGCAAGACCACCACGGTCGAGGTCCTCGAGGGCTACCGGCCTCCCTCGGAGGGCGTGGTCCGGGTACTCGGCCTGGACCCGTCGACCGCCGGGCGTGCCCTGAGGGAGCGCATCGGCATCGTCCTCCAGGAGGCGGGCTTCCTGCCCGAGCTCACGGTGCTGGAGACGGTCGAAGCCTGGCATCGCTTCTTCCCCCATCCCATAGCGGTGAGCGACGCCATCGACCGGGTCGGCCTCGGGTCTCGGGCCGCGGTGCGGGTCAAGAACCTGTCGGGCGGGGAGCGGCGCCGGCTGGACTTCGCACTCGGCACGATCGGCCGTCCCGAGGTCCTCTTCCTCGACGAGCCAACCACCGGCTTCGACCCGTCGGCCCGGCGGCAGGCGTGGGAGCTGGTCCGAGAGCTGGTGGAGGAGGGGACCACGGTCTTCCTCACCACGCACTACATGGACGAAGCGCAGGAGCTGGCGGACCGGGTGGCAGTGATCGCCAACGGGTTGATCGTGGCCCAAGGGAGCCCGGACGAGCTGCGCGCGGCCGAGGGCACGGGCGTGATCTCGTTCCGCCTGCCTCCCGGCACCTCGCCCGGCGACCTGCCGGCGCTGGCGGACGCGCGCGTGGAGGTCGACGACGATCAGCTCCGCGTGACGACGACGCGCGTCACCGCCGCCAGCCATGCGGTGACGGGTTGGGCCCTGGCTCGGGGGGTCGAGCTCGAGGGGTTCGCTGTCCATCGTCCGAGCCTCGAGGACGTGTACCTGGAGCTCGTCGCCCATCCACCGGAAGCGGCGGCATGAAGACCGCGACCAGCACCTCGACCGCGTCGACTCGACCGGTCTGGCCCCTTGTGGCCGCCGTCATCCGCCTCGAGCAAAAGAGCTTCTGGCGGAACAAGCAGTCGGCGATCTTCTCCTTCGGCCTGCCGCTGCTTTTCGTGCTCATCCTCCCGAACGTGATCGGCGGCAGCGCCGGAGAAGGGGTGTCGTTCAAGAGCTACTTCGTAGCCGGGATGATCGCGATCTCACTCGTGTCGTCGACCTACACCACCCTGGCCATCAGCGTCACGTTCCAGCGCGACCTGCTCACCCTCAAGCGGCTGCGGGGTACGCCGCTCACCCCGCTCATGCTGTTCGCCGGCAAGATCGCCAGCTCGGCCATCAGCGTGGCGATCCAGGTGGTGATCATCCTCGGGATCGGCTCTTTGGCCTACGCCATCCCGATGCCGAAGAACTGGCTCACCTTCGTCGTCTTCATCCTCCTCGGCATCATCACCTTCTCGCTCGTCGGCCTCGCCTACACCGCCTTCATCCCGAACGGCGACTCGGCACCGGCCCTGGTGCAGCTGCCGTACCTCGTCCTGCAGTTCATCTCCGGCGTGTTCTTCCCGTTCCAGGCCATGCCCCGCTGGCTGCAGGCCGTGGCCAGCGTCTTCCCGCTGCGCTGGCTGGCCGACGGCTTGCGCGCCGGCTACCTCGGGACCGACTACATCCACGGCCACGACGTCGCCGGCACGTACGTCCCGAAGGAGGTCAGCGGCCTGACTGCGCTGACCTCCCAATGGCCCGGACTGCTGATGCTGACCCTCTGGGGAGCGGGGGCCCTCGTGGTGGGCCTGCGCTGGTTCAAGTGGGAAAAGCGGGCCGGCTGAGAATGGGGCGGAGGTAGGCTCGGGCCTCCACGACCGCCGGAGCTCGGGCCTCCACGACCGCCGGAGGTGGCGCTTGCCGCTCTTCATCATCGAACGGAACTACGCCGAGCAGCTGCAGCTCGACACCGGCGTGGTGGGGGTCGTACAGGAGAACAACGCCGACGTCGGGGTGAACTGGATCCTCTCGTTCCTCTCGGCCGACCAGCGCAAGACGTACTGCCTGTACGAGGCCGATGATCCCGAGCCCATCCGGGAGGCGGCGCGGCGCAACAACCTCCCGGTCGACTTGATCATGGAGGTCACGCAGGTCCGGCCCGAGTCGTACGTGTAACCCACGGTCGCACCGATCAGGGGCCGATGAGACCGGCCCGCACCGCCCACGCCGCGACCTCGGTCCGGTTCGCACACCCCGTCTTCCTCAAGATGCTGCGGAGGTGGTTCGCCGCGGTGTGCTGGCTGATGTGGAGGCGGCGACCGATGGCGACGTTGCTGAGGCCCTCGCCGAGACATCGGACGACCTCGAGCTCGCGCTCGCTCAGCATGGCGTGGATCGCGGCGAGGGGCACCGGCGACTCGCCTGGTGGCATGGGCGTCGAAGGCGCATCGTCGGCGGTGAGGTCGTCGAGCAGGGCGTGGGCCTTCTGGCCGAGGGAGACCATCCCGATGGCGTCCGTGGCGTCCACCGCCTGGCGGAGCAGCTCCACGGCCCGGGACCCCGCGCCTTGGCGGCCTTGACGGGCGAGGAAGGCGGCGTAGCGGTATTGGCTGTGCGGGAGCCAAGTGACCAGTCGGCCGGCGCGCTCCTGCTCGATCGCCTGCAAGAAGTGCTCCTCGGCGTCCCGGCCCCGGCCCATCAGCTCAGCCAACGATCCCAGGTAGCGATCGGCTGAGCCGTAGCACGCGACCAACGCGCCGAGGATGACCATCGAGCCCCGGTAGGGCTCGAGGGCGGCATACAGCTCGCGGGCGGCGGCCTGGTCGCGGGTGGCGACGGCCGCGTCGGCCAGGTAGGACAGGCTGGCGACGAACAAGGCATCCCGTGGGAGGGTCGTCATGCCGGGGGTGACCTGCGATTGGAGCTGCTCGCCCGCTCGGTCCACGAGGCCAAGCTCGGCGTAGAGCGCGGCCAGCCCAGGACGCCACGCACCCGCGTCCCCGCCCTGGGCCGCCACCAGCTCCACGATCGGCCGGACCTCCTCCAACCGCCCCTGCTCGCGGCGGAGCGAGAACATCTGCACGCTGAACGGGCCGGCCGAATCCAGCCCCGCCATGCTGCCGGCCATCCGGTTCGCGGCCACGGCGAGGGCTTCCGCCTCCCCGAACCGTCCCCGGACCATGGCCGCCATGGAGCGCACGACGGAGCTGTCGTAGAGGTTGAAGGCGATCTGCGAGCGCTCCGACATCCGTCTCAGGAGGTCGACCTCGGAGTCGAACTCGATGAACTCGCCATTGACGGCCAACGAGTTGAGCAGGAAGTGCTGCGCGTCCATGGCTTCGACTTCGGTGAAGTGATGGGCGGCGAGCTCCCGCAGCTCGTAGGCGCGCTCCAACATCAGCCGGTAGCGCTCCGGTCGCCATGGCAGGTTGAACCAGGTCGAGAGGGCGAAGGTCAAGGCGGGGTCGTCCGACCGCTCGCGGGCCCGCCCTATCGCATCCTCGATCGCGTCGTCGGCCTCCTCGGCTCGCCCGGCCATGGCGAGGGCGCGCCCGCGAGCTGCGAGGGCGCGTATCGCGGTCGGCTCGTCCTCGATGAGGGGGAGCGCGTCGCGCATCATCTGCTCCGCCTCGTCGTGGCCGATGCTGAAGCGCCAGCACGTCGCCTCGAAGTCGAACGCCGCGGTGACCACCAGGTCATGGCGACCGGCCTGCAGGCCGAGCGCGGTGACCTTGCGCAGCCGGCCGAACGCACCCAGCATGTTGCCCGCCCGGTTCTCGGCATCCGCGGTGAGGAGGAGGAGCTCGGCCCGCTGTGCCGGGTCGGTGGCCAGCGGGAGGACGTGCTCGAGCAGATCCACCGCGTCCTCGAAGGCCAGCGAGCTGATGGCCCACCGGGCGGCGCGGGTGCTCACCGCCACCACGACCTCGGCGTCGGCCACGGGCAGCGCGGCGAGGTAGTGCCGGGCGAGGTCGGGCAGCGAGCGCTCGTTGGGAAGGATCCGAGCGATGGCCCCGGCGACGGACATGTGCATCCGGGCCCGTCTCGATTCGGGCAGCCGGTCGTACACCGCTCGCCACACCAGGGTGTGGGCGAAGCGGAACACGCCCGTGCCGGTGCTCTCGATCATGCCGTTGGCCTGGGCCGGCTCGAGGAGCTCGAGGGTGATGGCCCGATCACCCGCCGTGGCCGCGGCCAGGACGTCGAGGGAGAAGCTCGGCCCGACGATGCTGGCCACGTCCAGGAGGCTGCGCACCGCCTCCGGTAGCCGGTCGACCCGTCGGCCAACCACCGACCTCACCGCGTCGGGGCTCCCTGCAGAGACGACCGGGCGGGTCGCCCGCCAACGCCCCTCCTCGAACACGACGTCGCCCGACTCGATGAAGTGGCGCCACAGCTCGCCCATCAGGAAGGGGTTGCCGTCCGTCTGGCGGGCCATGAGGTCGGCCATCTGCACGAGCATCGGGTCCAGCTCGGCACCCGAGACCGCCTCGAGGAACGCCCCGATCCCGTGGCGATCGAGGCCGCGGACCTGTACCCGGGTAGAGCCCTCGATGCGATGGAGGTCAGGGAGCGTGTCGCGCAGCCCGCTGCCGATGTCGTCGGGCGTCGTGCGGTAGGTGGCCACGAGGCAGAGGCGAAGCGGCGCGGGGGAGCGCATGAGGTGGAGCACGAGCTGCATCGTCGGGCGGCCGGCCCAGTGCAGGTCGTCGACCACGAGGAGCACCGGAGCCGACCGGCCCGCTTCCACGAGGGTGTCGGTGACGGCCTGGAACAAGCGGTGGCGCTCCACATCGCCGGCATGGACACCTTGCACGACGTCCGCCGGGGTGGAGTCTCCTCCGTCCTCGCCCGGCTGGGAGAGGAAGCGGGAGAGCAACCCGTCCGGATCGTTCGCCAGCTGATCCAGACCGAGCGCGCCCGACGCCGCCAGCAGGTGCTCGAGCGCTTCGGCGAACGGTTGGAAGGGCAGGCCGCTCTCCTCGCCGCACGACCCGTAGAGCACGAGCGCGCCGTCCTCGTGCGCGGTGCGAGCGAACTCGCTGACCATGCGGGTCTTGCCCACCCCGGTCTCCCCGCCGACCAGCACGAGGTGGCGCCCGCCGCCTGCAACGCCGGCCCAGGCGACGTCCAGTGTCTTCCACTCGGTGGAGCGAGCGACGAACGGGAAGGCCGACCGGAGCGAGAGCGCGCCCGGGAGGGCGGCCGCCGAGCGGGCTGAGGGGCCGACGTCCCATACCACCTCGAACGCCCGCATCGGTGCGGGGAGCCCCTTGAGGTCGAGCTCGCCCACCGCCCGCAGCTCGTGCTCGCTGCGTCGGGTCAGGAGCGCCGCGCCCTCGCCCACGAGGATCTGGGCCGACGCGGCAGCCGCGCACAGGCGGGCCGCCTCCACCACCGGTGAGCCGTGCAGATCGCCATCCTCCTCTGCCACCTCACCGGCCGAGATGCCGATCCGCAGGGCAGCAGTCGGGAGTCCGATGTGCGAGGGGAGCCGACGGCCGACCTGTTGGATCGCCACGGCCGCCGCGACCGCTTCGGAGGGGGTGGCGAACGAGGCCATCGCGCCGTCGCCCAGACCTTTGACAACCCGACCGCCGTGCTGTGAGACGGCGGTCTCGACGCCTCGCTCGAGCTCGCGCCGGAGCCCGTCGTACCGATCGTCGCCCACGCGCATGAGCAGCTCCGTGGACCCGACGAGGTCGCAGAAGAGGATTGCGGCCAGCTGCACCTGTGCCATCGGAACCGCTGAGCCCCTCCGATCTCCGTGGATACGCTGGACCGACCGCCCGACGATAGTCAGATCTGACTAGAGCAGGCTCGCGGCCGGTAGTCAGGGGTGCATTTCGCAAAGGTCGTCCTTGGTCATGTTCAGACGTTCTGGCGTGCCGCATCATGCCCGTCGACCACTGACCGAGGAGATCTCATGACCATCACAGAGCCCAAGACCACCACCCGGCTGCTCAGCGATGACCTGCTGGCCCGGTTCGACGAGCGGGCTCCGCTGTACGACCGGGAGAACCGCTTCTTCACCGAGGACTTCGCCGACCTCCAGGAGGCAGGCTACCTGAACGCTGTCGTGCCCCAGGAGCTCGGAGGGCATGGGCTCACGTTCACCGAGCTGATGGCCGAGCAGAGGCGTCTCGCCTACGTGGCCCCGGCTACGGCCATCGCCATCAACATGCACCTCTTCTGGACGGGCGTCGCCCTCACCCTCCGGAGCGCGGGCGACCCCTCTCTCGAATGGATCCTGAAGGCGTCGGCCGACGGCGAGGTCTTCGCGGCCGGGCACGGCGAGGCCGGCAACGACATCCCCGTGCTGCTGTCATCGTCCAAGGCCGAGCGGGTCGCCGGTGGATGGGAGATCACCGGCCACAAGATCTTCGGTTCGCTGTCGCCCGTGTGGACCTACCTCGGCCTCCATGCCATGGACACCAGCGACCCGGCCAACCCCCGGGTCGTGCATGCGTTCCTGCCTCGAGGCGCGGACCGCTACCACATCGAGCCGACTTGGGATGTGCTCGGCATGCGGGCCACCGAGAGCAACGACACGATCCTCGACCGCACCTTCGTGGCCGACGAGCACACCGCGCTGGTCTGTCCGGCCGGCTTCGCCGGCGCGGGCCTCTTCCAGGTCGCCCTCTTCGCGTGGGGCCTGCTCGGCTTCGCCAACGTGTACTCGGCGCTCGCCAAGCGGGCTTACGACGAGATCACGACCAAGGTCCACCAGCGCAAGTCGGTCGCGCTCACGCGCTCGATGGCTTACCACCCGGGCGTCCAACACGAGGTGGCGGAGATGCGCATGGCCCTCGAGGCGATCGACGGCTACCTGGGAAGCGTCTGCGACGACTGGTCGAACGGTGTCGACCACGGCATGGACTGGCCGGTCAAGATCGTCGCCGCCAAGCACTTCGCCGTCACCCAGGCGTGGAACGTCGTCGACACCGCGTTCGATCTGTCCGGGGGCGCCGGCATCTTCAAGCGCAGCCGGATGGAGCAGCTCTTCCGGGATGCCCGCCTCGGACGCGTCCACCCCGGCAATTCGCTCCTCATGCACGAGCTGGTCGGCAAGATGAGCCTCGGCATCAACCCGGACGAGCAGCCTCGTTGGGGCTGAGCGCGTCGCGGCATGAAGGGACCTGGGCGCTCGGGGAATGCTCGGGCACCTGGGTCCCTTCGCCCGTAGCCTGACCGGTCGTGTGTGGCCGGTTCGTCTCCGCCTCCAACCCCGAACAGATCGCGGCCTACTTCGGCGCCGACCCGCCGGAGACCGATCTCGCGCCGAGCTACAACGTCGCGCCCACGAACGACGTGTACGCCGTGGTCGAGGCCCCGGACGGCACCCGCCGGGTGGAGGTGTTCCGGTGGGGACTGGTCCCGGTGTGGGCCAAGGACATCAAGCTCGGGCAGAAGATGATCAACGCCCGAGCCGAGACCCTGGCCACCAAGGGCGCCTTCAAGGCCGACTTCAAGAAGCACCGCTGCATCGTCCCGATGGACGGCTTCTACGAGTGGCAGGTCCGGCCGGGTCAGAAGGCGAAGCAGCCGCACTTCATCCACCGCGTCGACGGCGAACCGCTGGCCGTGGCCGGCCTGTGGTCCACCTGGCGCGACCCGGCCGCAGGGCCGGACGGGCCCTGGTTGCACAGCTGCGCGGTGGTGACGACCGCGGCCAACGACACCATGTCCGCCATCCACGACCGCATGCCGGTGATCCTGCCGGCGTCGGCCTGGAAGACCTGGCTGGACCCGCTCAACCAGGAGCTGACCGAGCTCGGCGGCCTCCTCGTGCCGGCGCCCAGCTCGTTGCTCACCATGCACCCGGTCTCGACCGAGGTGAACAAGGTGAGCAGCAGGGGCCCCGAGCTGATCGAGATCGTCGAGCCCGTTGAGGCGCCCGCGGGCGAGGTGTCCCCCGCCGGTGCCGCCGAGCCCGCACCCAAGCCTCGGCGGAAGCGGAAGTCGGCCGCCGACCCGCAGCTGTTCGGATGATCACGGTCTCGGGCCTCACCAAGGCCTACGGGGCGCGCCTGCTCTTCCGGGACACCACCTTCCAGCTCTCCGATGGCCGGCGGATCGCCCTCGTCGGTGGGAACGGGGCCGGCAAGACCACACTCCTCGAGATCGTGCTCGGGCTGACCGAACCTGACTCCGGCGAGGTGCATCGACCGAAGGACCTTGCCGTCGGCTACCTGCCCCAGGAGATCACCGAGTGGGGAAGCGGCAGCGTGCTCGACGAGGTGCTGGCCGGGCGGCCCGAGATCCGCGACCTCGAGCACCGGATCGCCCGCCTCCACCAGGAGATCGGGGCCACCGCCGGCGACGCCCACGATCGGGTGCTGGCCGCCTACGGCGAGGCCCAGAGCCGCTTCGAAGCCCTGGGCGGCTACGCCGTCGAGGCTGAGGCCCACCGGGTGCTGGCCGGACTCGGCTTCAACCCGTCCGATGCCGCCCGCCCGCTGACCGACCTCTCGGGCGGCTGGCGCATGCGCGCCGCCCTCGGCCGGCTGCTGCTGGCTCGCCCGGATGTGCTGCTGCTCGACGAGCCGACGAACCATCTCGACACGGATAGCGTGACCTGGCTCGAGGACACGCTCACCGCCTATCCCGGCGCCATCTTGTTCGTGAGCCACGATCGCGACTTCATCGACGCCGTGGCCGAGCGGGTGATCGAGCTGGCGGCGGGCGTGGCCACGGAGTACGTCGGCGGGTTCGCCGAGTTCGTCGTCGCCCGGGAGGAGCGGCTCACCCAGCTCAGGGCCGCGGCCGCCCGCCAGGCCAAGGAGGTGGCACACACCGAACGCTTCGTCGAGCGCTTCCGGTACAAGGCGACCAAGGCCCGCCAGGTCCAGAGCCGGATCAAGACCCTCGAGAAGCTCGAGCGGATCGAGGTTCCCGACCATCGGACCAAGGTTGCTCGCTTCGGGTTCCCGCCGCCCCGGCGATCGTCACGGCTCGTCGCGGAGCTGGACGACGTGACGGTCGGCTACGACGGCACCCCGGTGCTGGAAGGGGTGAGCTTCGCGCTCGAGCGGGGCGAGAAGCTGGCCCTCGTGGGGCCGAACGGCGCCGGCAAGACGACGCTCCTGCGGCTGCTGCGGGGCGAGCTGGCGCCGATGCGCGGCACCTGCACGCTCGGTGCCAACGTCGACCTGGCCTACTTCGCACAGCACCAGGTGGAGGCGCTCGACCTGGAGCGCACGGCACTGCAGGAGCTCCAGGGCGCGGCGGGAACCCAGTACAGGGACCGAAACCTGCGCACGGTCCTCGGTTCGTTCGGCCTGTCCGGCGACGCCGCGGACCGCAAGGTGCTCGCACTCTCGGGCGGGGAGCGAACCCGCCTGGCGCTGGCCAAGACCATGGTCAACCCGGTCAACCTGCTCATCATGGACGAGCCCACCAACCACCTCGACCTCCCGAGCTGCGACGTGCTGGAGGACGCCCTGGACTCCTATCCGGGGACGATCGTGCTCGTCACCCACGACCGCTACCTCATCCGATCCGTCGCCTCGTCGCTGGTCGCGATCCGTGACGGCCGGGCGCGGCTCTCCGCCGGCGTGGACGAGGCGGTCCTGTCGCCCCACCTGACCTCGGCCTCACCGCCTGCTCACAACCCACCGCCTGCCACTGGACCCGAGCGAGCTCGTACGGCCGTGAAGCGCACCCAGGCCGAGCGACGCCAGGCCCGGGCGGCTGCCACACGCGAGCTGCGGCAGAAGGCGGAGCGGCTCGAGCGGGACCTCGGCCGGGTCGAGGCCCTCGTCGCCGATCTCCAGCGCCGGCTGGCGGAGCCTGCGCTCTACGAGGACCACGATCAGGTGAAGGCGCTGGTGACGGCCCACGACGAGGCCAAGGATCGCGCCGCGACGCTGATGGACCAATGGCTCGAGGTCCAGGGCGCGCTCGACCGGGCCCAAGCTCGCTTCGCCTGACCACGACCGCCCCGAAGGCCGAACCGCCGGTCGCAGCGTTCCGTTCCGCGCTGCTGACGGCGCGCGTTCGAAAGCGCGGAACAGAACGGGGAGGAACCCGATGTACGCCCGGATTCAGCCGCCGCCGGCGCCGAGGGCCGCCCGGATGCGGGCCGCGGCGTCGTCGAGCTCCGCCGCCGTCACCGAGGCCGCGGCGCGGGCGAAGTTGAACTGCCCCATGTTGGTGCTGGGGAAGACGTGCAGGTGGGTGTGGGGGATCTCGTAGCCGGCGATGATCAGACCGATCCGCTCGCAGTCGAACGCCGCCTTCTGAGCCTGCCCCACGGTCTGGGCGACGCGCAGGAGGTGATCGGCGAGGTCCGGCGACAGGTCGATCCAGTGGTCGACCTCCTGCCGGGGGACCACCAGCGTGTGGCCGGGGGCCAGCGGGTTGATCGAGAGGAAGCCGACGCAGCGGTCGTCCTGCCAGACGAACGTCCCGGGGATCTCACCCTCGATGATGCGGGTGAAGAGCGTCGGCATGACCTCGATGGTACGGGCCCGGCTGATGCGGCCCGGCTCGCCAACGGTACGCTCCGGTTGTGGCCGTCCGGCTTGAGGAGCCCGAGCGCTCGAACCGGGTCCTCACCGTGCCCAACGTCATCACGCTCGTGCGCCTGGCGTGCCTTCCCGTCTTCCTCTGGTTGCTCTTCGGCCGGGACAACCGGCTGGCCGCAGGCATCCTCCTCGGCATCCTCGGGGCGACGGACTTCGCTGATGGCTACATCGCCCGCCACTTCCACCAGGTCAGCGAGCTCGGCAAGGTTCTCGATCCCACGGCTGACCGGCTGCTGTTCATCGTCGGCGTGGGCGGGATCATGATCGACGGGTCGGCGCCGCTCTGGTTCTGCCTCGCGGTGCTCGCACGCGAGCTCCTCGTCGGCGGCGCGCTGGTTGTGCTCACAATGATGGGCATGAAGCGGTTCGACGTGTCTTGGTGGGGCAAGGCAGGCACCTTGGCGCTGATGTTCGCGTTCCCGGCGTTCCTGCTGAGCCGGGCCGGCATCAGCTCCGACGGCTTCTTCCGGGTCGGGGCGTGGACCTTCGGTCTGCCTGGGCTCCTCTTGAGCTGGTGGGCGGCGATCACCTACGTGCCGGTGATGCGCCGGAACCTCATCCAGGGCCGTGGGGCGCGCCGTGCGGAGCAGCAGGTGCCGGTGTGAAAGCGGTGATCATGGCCGGCGGGGAGGGCACCCGGCTGCGGCCCCTGACCTCCAACGCACCGAAGCCGCTGCTACCGATCGCCAACCGGCCGATGATGGAGCACGTCATCGACCTCCTGGTGCGCCACGGCATCACGGACATCGTCGTGACCGTCGCCTTCATGGCCAAGGCCATCCGGGACTACTTCGGCGACGGCCGTGAGTTCGGGGCGTCGCTCACCTATGTCGACGAGCCCTCGCCGCTTGGCACGGCCGGGTCGGTGCGGAACGCGGCCGAGCACCTCGATGACCGCTTCCTCGTGATCTCAGGTGACGTGATCACCGACATCGACCTGACGCACGTGATCGCCTTCCACGACCAGCGCCGAGCCATGGCGACGATCGCGCTGACGCCGGTCGAGAACCCGCTCGAGTTCGGCATCGTCATCACCCGGGAGGACGGGTCCATCGAGCGCTTCCTCGAGAAGCCCACCTGGGGCCAGGTGTTCAGCGACACCATCAACACCGGGATCTACGTCTTCGAACCCGAGATCTTCGACCACGTCGAGCCGGACCGGTCCGTCGACTTCTCGGCCGATGTCTTCCCGCGCCTGCTGCGCGACGAGAAGGCCTTGTTCGGTGCCATTGCCCACGGCTACTGGGAGGACGTCGGCACGCTCGACGCCTATCTCCGAGCCCACAAGGATGTGCTCGACCAGATGGTGCAGCTCGGCATTCCCGGGTTCCAGGTGGCCGATGGCGTCTGGGTGGGGCGGGGGACCGAGATCGCCCCCGATGTGGAGATCGTCGGGCCGGCCGTGCTCGGCACCGACTGCACGATCGAGCCCGGGGCGCGGCTCGGGGCCTACACCGTCCTCGGCTCGCACTGCCGGGTCCTCGCCAACGTCGACCTGGACCGCTGCGTCCTCCACGACAGCGTGTACGTCGGCTGCGGCAGCCGCCTGCGCGGCACCGTGGTCGGCCGGGGCGTGAACATCCGCTCCAACGTGCGCACCGGGGAGGGCGTCGTACTGGGCGACGAGGTCCAGGTCGGGGCCAACGCCACGGTCAGCGCCGACGTCAAGGTCTACCCCTTCAAGACCATCGAGGACGGTGCGGTCGTCAACTCGTCCATCATCTGGGAGAGCCGGGGCGTGTCGGCGCTCTTCGGGCGCGATGGCGTGGACGGCCTGGCCAACGTGGACATGACGCCGGACCTGGCGGTGAAGCTCGCCCTCGCCTATGGCACCAGCCTGCGCAAGGGCGTCTCGGTCGTCACCTCCCACGACTCGAGCCGTTCGGCCCGCATGCTCAAGCGAGCCCTGATGGCGGGGCTGAACTCATCGGGCATCAACGTGCTCGACCTCGAGGTGGCGTCCACCCCCGTCACCCGCTTCCTCGTGAAGTCCCCTCAAGCCTTTGGCGGAGTCACCGTGCGGCTGCGCAACGACGATCCCAACAGCGTCGCCATCCACTTCTTCGACACGAGCGGCATGGACATCAGCGAGGAGGCGCAGCGCAAGATCGAGCGCCTCTTCCAGCGGGAGGACTTTCGCCGGACGCTGCCCGAGGAGATGGGCGACATCTCGTATCCGCACCGAGCGCTCGAGGACTACACGGTCGAGCTGTCGCAGATCGTGGAGCCGGGCCGGATCGCCGAGCGTCAGTTCAAGCTGGTGGTGGACTACGGGTACGGCACGGCGTCGATGGCCATGGCCGCCGTCCTCACCAAGTTGCGGGCGGACGTGCTCGCCGTGAACCCGTATGCGTCCACCATCGGTCGCCTCTCCTTCGACGTCGATGCGTCCACGAGGCGGGTGGCCGACCTGGTGCGAGCGTCCGGAGCCCAGCTCGGCGCGGTGTTCGACCCCGATGGCGAGCGGCTGATCCTCATCGACGATGAGGGGGACGTGCTGACGCACGTCGAGGCCACCCTCGTCTTCGTCGAGCTGGTCTGCGACCACCTGCTCGGCGACCGCATCGCGCTACCGGTGAACATGACTGCGCACGCGGACCGCCTGGCCGCAGCGCACGGCGTCGCCATCCAGCACACGAAGATCTCCACGCCGGCGGTGATGGAGGCGGCCGTGCAACCGGGCGTGGGCTTCGCCGCTGACGGCCAGGGCGGGTACATCCTCCCCGGGTTCCTCCCCGCGTTCGACGCCGCCGCCGCCCTCGTGAAGATGCTCGACCTGCTGGCCCGCAGCGGCCACCTGCTCTCCGAGGTGCGGCGCGGGCTCCCCGCGGTGTACATGACCCATGAGGCCGTGGCCACGCCGTGGGAGCAAAAGGGCCTGGTGATGCGGTCGTTGATGGAGAGGGCCGACGGCGAGCTGGTGCTGATCGACGGCGTGAAGGTCCGCCATGGCGTCGTCGACGCGGGGGAGTGGACCTTGGCTCTCCCGGACCCGCAAGAACCGGTGACCCACCTGTGGGCCGAGGCCGCCACCGCGGCCGGCGCCCGAGCGTTGTCGAAGGACTACGCCCGACGCATCCGTCGGCTGGTTCGCTGAGCACCGCGTCACGGCTAAGTTCCACCGCCATGAACGTCCCCGAAGACCTGCGGTACTCAAAGGACCACGAGTGGGCCAAGGTCGAGGGTCAGGTGGAGGGTGAGGCTGGGCCCGGGCGCGTCCGCGTGGGCATCACCGACTATGCCCAGGATGCGCTCGGCGACGTGGTCTTCGTGCAGGTGCCCCCGGTCGGCACGACGGTGCAGGTGGGGGACAGCTTCGGCGAGATCGAGTCGACCAAGTCCGTCTCCGATGTGTTTGCGCCCGTGAGCGGAACAGTGGTGGAGGTCAACGAGAGCCTGAGCTCCAACCCCGAGCAGCTCAATGCCGACCCCTACGGCGACGGCTGGCTCTGTGTGATCGAGGTGGCCGACAGTGCCGCGGTCGGAGCCCTGCTCGACGCCGCGGCCTACCGCACGCTGACGGAAGGCTGACCCGGGCGGGGCCTGCAGGTGAGCGGGATCTACTGCACGAACTGCGGGCACCAGAACCCCGACGGAGCGAACTTCTGCTCGTCGTGCGGGGCACCGCTGGCGGCGCCGTCTGCGGACCGCACGCTGCGGCTTCACGCGGTGGACCCGTCCCAGGACGCTCCCGGGACACAGGACGACGTGGTGGTGGACCTCGGCGACCTCGCCAACGGCGCGGGAGTGCTGGTCGTGCGCTCGGGAACCACGGCCGGCCAGCGCATCTCGCTCGACCGCCCGCTCACCCGGCTCGGCCGACACCCGCAAGGCGATGTCACCCTCGACGACATCACTGTCTCGCGCCGCCACGCCGACATCGAGCGCCTGCACGACGGCAGCTACGAGATCCGCGATGCCGGCTCCCTGAACGGCACCTACGTCAACGGGGAGCGAGTCGACAAGGCCACGCTGGCCAACGGCGACGAGGTCCAGATCGGCAAGTTCCGGATGGTCTTCCTCGACGCCCTCGGTGGCACGGCATGAACGACCGGAGCTACCTCTCGATCGGTGAGGTCCTCCTGCTGCTGCACGACGAGTTCCCGGATGTCACCATCTCCAAGATCCGCTTCTTGGAGAGCCAGGGCCTCATCGACCCGGAGCGGACGCCGTCGGGCTACCGGAAGTTCTACGACCCGGACATCGACCGTCTGCGGTTCATACTCCGTGAGCAGAAGGACAGCTACCTCCCGCTCAAGGTGATCAAGGACCGGCTCGAGTCGGGGGAGCAGACCGGACCGGTCATCCGCCCGTTCCCCGGCGACGGTGCTTCGGACGGCCGCGAGCTACCGGCGCCGTCCGATGGGCTGGCGGCCGAGCCTGAGAAGGGTTCGGGCGACGCTGATCCGCCTGACGCGACGCCACCGGAGCCGGCAGCCGACACGGGCGCGCCCACCGAGGCGTCCGACGGCGACGATGGGGGCGGCGATGCCACCGGCAAGGCCGCTCCTCGCGCTGGAAAGGAGCCAGTGACCGGCAACCTGACCTTCGAAGAGCTCGTCGCCACGTCCGAGCTGACGCCGGCGCAGCTTCGCGACGTCGAGCGCTACGGCCTGCTCGTGGGCCGGCCGGTGGGCCGCACGACCTACTACGACGACGAGGCCGCCTCCATCGCCCTGATCGTCGCCGGGTTCCTTCGATTCGGGATCGAGCCCCGGCATCTCCGCATGTACCGCAACGCGGCCGAGCGCGAGGCGGGGGTGTTCGAACAGGTGATCCTCCCGCTCGTGAAGCAGCGCAACCCGTCCGCTCGCGCCCAGGCCCTCGGCACGCTGTCGGAGCTGAGCCGGCTGGGGTCGGGCCTGCGTGAAGCCATGATCCGCCAGGCCCTGCGCGGCTACACCGAGAGCCTTTGAGGGAGCGAGCGGCGCGCCGAGGGGAGCCGCCCCCGGCCGACGCGTCGTCGAAGGACGGGGCTACCATCGCCACATGGTGCCGATGGACCTCGTCGGAGTCCGGCTGGAGCTGCCAGCGAACACGCCGATCGTGATCCTGCGTGAGGCGGAGGGGCGCCGGCGGATCGTGCCCATCTACATCGGCGGGCCCGAGGCCGCGGCCATCCACTACGCCCTCGAAGGCATCGAACCGGCTCGCCCCCTGACTCACGACCTGCTCAAGAACGTGCTCGAAGAGCTGACCACCTCGCTCGATCGCATCGTGGTCACCGAGGTCCGCGACCGCACCTACTACGCCGAGCTGCACCTGGTGAACGCCAACGGCACCCATACCGTCTCGAGCCGGCCATCGGATGCCATCGCACTCGCCGTGCGCACCCGCACGCCGATCTTCGCCGAGGAGTCGCTGCTCGACGAAGTCGGTCAGGAGCAGGACGATGCCGAGCCCGGAGTGGCCGAGGACGACCAAGACGAGCTGCTCGAGGACTTCCGCGACTTCATCGAGAACGTGAAGCCCGAGGACTTCGGCCCTGGCGGCTGAACCGGCGCCGATCGGGCCTCAGGCGCTGGGTTGCGCCGGGTCGGGCGGGGGCGGCTGGGCTGGCGGCTCGTCCGGGATGGGCAGTGGTGGTGCCGGCGGGTGGCCGGGCAGCGGCTCCGTGGGGGGCACGCCCGGCGACGGCGGGGCCGGCTCGGGCTGGTCGGGCAGAGGTCTGGTCGGCGGGACATCGGTCATGGCCCGAGCCTTCCCGAGTGGGCGAGACTCGAAACGGTGCCAAACGGGGTCTCGTTGCCGCACCGGAAGCAGCGGGCGACGGTCGTTGACCACCCCGCCTGGACTCCCTAGCCTGGGCGCCCCGACCACAACGGCGTAACTACGCTCCTGTGGTGCGGGCGGGCAGACGAGCGAGGAGCTCCCCATGACGGCACGGGCGACCACACGAGCCACTGGCGACGACGAGGGCTTCAGCGGCACCCGCACGGCCCAGGTCGTCGGCATCAGCTACCGCCAGCTCGACTACTGGGCCCGGACCGACCTCATCCGCCCCTCGCTCGCCGACGCCGCGGGCAGCGGTACCCGCCGCCGATACTCCTACCGCGACTTGCTCGAGCTGAAGGTGGTCAAGAAGCTGCTCGACGCCGGCATCCGGCTGGAGTCCGTGCGGGAAGTGTTCGCCTACCTGCGCGAGCACATGAACACGGACGTGGCCTCGGCCCACCTCGTCATCTCCGGTCGCGACGTCCTCCTCTGCGACGGCGACGACCTGATCACGGTCCTGCGCCAAGGCCAGGGTGTCCTGAACGTCCTGCCGCTGGCGGGCGTGAAAGAGGAGCTCGACGCCGGCCTGGCGCCGGGGGTGCTCGCGGTCCACCCTCGGATGGCGTCCCGGGCCGGCAGTGAGCCGGTGACCGGGCCCGAGGACGCCGGCTCCGTGGTCGCGCAGGGTTCGTGAGTGACGGCCCGCTGAAGCGCTCCCCACTCGACGACGAGCACCGCGCCCTCGGGGCGCGGATGGTGGAGTTCGGCGGTTGGGAGATGCCGCTCTCGTATCCCGCCGGCACGGTGGAGGAGCACCTCGCCTGCCGGCGCCGCGCCGTGGCGTTCGACGTCAGCCATCTCGGCACGGTTCGGCTCACCGGCCCGGAGGCGCGCGCCACCTTGCAGGCGGTGTTGACCAACGACCTGGACAAGATCGGGCCCGGCCGGGCCCAGTACACCCACCTGCTCGACTCCGACGACGCCTCGGTGGTCGACGACATCATCGTGTGGTGGCTCGACGAGACCTCGTTCGACGTGATGCCCAACGCGTCGAACACCGAAGGGGTGCGAGCGGCCCTCGGTGGCCAGGACGTCACCGAGGAGCGGGCGATCATCGCCGTCCAGGGACCCGAGGCCCGGCAGCTCCTGGAGCCGGTGGCGCCGCTGGCGGCGGCTGTCGGCCGGTTCCGAGTGAGCCGCTTCGACTGGGACGGCGTGCCGTGCACGGTTGCAGGCACCGGCTACACGGGCGAGGACGGGGTGGAGCTGTCCGTGCCCGCGGAGGCCGCCCCGACCCTCTGGCGGGCGGTGCTCGGCGCCGGCATCCAGGCCGCCGGCCTCGGTGCCCGCGACACGTTGCGACTCGAGGCCGCCCTGCCGCTGCACGGACACGAGCTGGGGCCAGGTATCACGCCGCTGCAGGCCGGTCTGGGCTGGGTGGTCTCCTGGACCAAGCCGGGCTTCCGGGGCCGCGACGCCTTAGCCGAGGAGCGGGCGCGCGGCGTCGGCCGTCTGCTTCGAGGGCTGGCCACGGAGGGGCGACGTCCGCCCCGGGCCGAGTGCGAGGTGCTCATCGGCGGCGAGGTGGTGGGGGAGACCACGAGTGGCAACTTCTCACCGGTGCTCGGCCATGGCATCGCCCTGGCCTTCCTGCCGCCTGCCCTCGCAGCCGGGGGCGGCCGTCGAGGTGGCGACACACGGCACCACGCTGGCCGGGCGGGTGGTCCCCACTCCGTTCGTGCGCAAGGCGTGAGCGCCCGCGGACGCAGTTGGGCAGACTTAGCAGGTGGACTACGCAGGAGAGGGCGTGGAGTCGCTCGAGCGGCTCGCCGTCGGCCAGCCGATCGTCTATGCCGGCAACCGCGTGGTGCGGGTGCCGGCCGCGCTGGCCGAGGCTTTCCAGGCAGGCGACCGTCTCATCGTCGACGAGTCCAACGGTGAGCTCCTGCACGTCCCCGCGGCGGAGCAGGAGCTGGTTGAGCGCGCGGTCGACGCCGCTCGCCGCGCCTTTCTCGCGCTGACCACGATCGACGACGACGCCGTTACGGCCTTCTTCGGAGCGTTCGCGGCTCGGCTGGCGGACGACGTTGCTTTCGAAACGATCGCGGCAGCGAACGCCGGAGACGTCGAGTCGGCAAGAGCGCGAGGTCGCAGCACCACCCGCCTCGTGCTGTCTCCCACCATGCGGGCCGACATGGTGGCCGGGCTCCAGGCCTGGCGGGATGCCGATTCGGGCCGCGACGCCGTGATCGACGGGGTCGCCCACGACGGTTGGCGGGTGGAACGGCGGCGGGCTCCGCTCGGTGTGGTCGGGTTCGTCTTCGAGGGACGCCCGAACGTTTTCGCCGACGCCACGGGGGTGCTCCGAGGCGGGAACACCGTCGTCTTCCGCATCGGCCGCGATGCGCTGGGCACGGCGGTCGCCATCGCCGAGCAGGCGCTCGTGCCCGCGCTGGCCGAGGCCGGATTGCCCGCTGGGTCGGCCCAGCTGCTGGCCTCCTCGTCGCGCGCCAGTGGTCTGGCGCTGTTCGCCCATGCCGGCCTGTCCCTCGCCATCGCCCGTGGCTCCGGACCCGCGGTCGGCCAGCTCGGCGCGGTGGCCCGTCAGGCCGGCGTCCCGGTGAGCCTCCACGGCACCGGCGGCGCTTGGATCGTCGCCGGCCAGGCCGCCGACGGGGACCGGTTCGTGTCCGCCGTGGTCCACTCACTCGACCGCAAGGTCTGCAACACGCTCAACGTCTGCTGCATCCCTGGTTCGCGGGCCGAGCTCGTGCCGCGGTTCCTGGGCGCACTCGTGGAGGCAGGGGAGCGGCGCCGCGCCCCACCCAAGCTCCACGTCGTGGAGGGCACCGAGGCCTTCGTGCCCACGGCGTGGTTCGAGCGGACGGTGGCGGTGGTCCGGGCCGCCGGCGAGGTCAAAGAGCGCCAGGCGGAGCTCCTCGCTCGCACCGAGCTGGGGCAGGAATGGGAGTGGGAGGAGAGCCCCGAGGTCACACTCGTTGTCGTGGATTCGGTCGACGACGCGGTCGCGCTGTTCAACCGTCACAGTCCCCGACTCGTGGCGTCCCTGATCTCCGAGGACCCGGTGGAGCAGGATCGGTTCTGGGCCACGCTCGACGCCCCCTTCGTTGGCGACGGGTTCACGCGCTGGGTCGACGGCCAGTTCGCCTTCGATCGGCCCGAGCTCGGTCTCTCGAATTGGGAGCACGGTCGGCTGTTCGCCCGGGGCGGTGTCTTGTCTGGCGACTCCGTGTTCACGATTCGGACGCGCGCCGTCCAGACCGATCCCGACCTGCGTCGCTGATGGAGCTGCGACCGGCTACGTCCGCCGATCTGGGCTGGGTCTACGACGTCTGGTATGCCACGGAGATCTCTGGGCTGACGCACCCGCCGCCGCCCCGGACGATGCCCTGGTTCACCCAGCTCCTGGCGGTCGGCCAGCTGGTCGTGGCGGTTGCGGGCGACACGGTGGTGGGCTTCGTCGGCGTGGTCGACCACGGCAGCTGTGTGGCGCTGTCCGATCTGTTCGTGCACCCTTCGTGGCAGTCCCAAGGCATCGGTGGCGCGCTGCTCGACGCCGTCCTGCCGCCTGATCGCCCGCTGGTGACAATGGCCTCAGCGGACCCGCGGGCCGTCGCGTCCTACGCCCGGCGCGGAATCCGCCCGCAGTGGCCGGCCTACTACTTGGCGGCGGCGGCGGAGGAGTTGCGGCCGGGAGAGGACTGCGTGGGGACGGGGGTCGGTCTCACTCGGCTGTCGCCCGACGCCTATTCGTGGGAGCTCGCGGGCGATGACCACCACTACGAGCCGCTCGGCGCCATCCCACTCGCCGCCGCCAAGGCCGGGCGGGACCTCGGCACGGCCCTGATCCTGAGCAACAGCCCTCAACGCCTCTCCCACCCCGACACCACCGAGATCGTGGAGACCACTGCGGTCTCGGCCGACGCCGCCGCCGACCTCGTGGTGGCGGTCGTCCGCCATCTGGTGCAGGAAGGAGCCACCCGGGTCATGGCCCAGGTGCCCGGGCCGCACCCGGCCCTGCCGAGCCTGCTGCGCTTGGGCTTCCGCATCACCGATGTCGACATGGCGTGCGCAACCGACGCCGGCCTGCTGGCGGATCCCGCCCGCCACACCATGCATGGAGAGTCGCGGGTTCAGCGCCGCTAACGGCTCCGGCGCGTACCGGCCTCCTGGCGGCGGGCGGACTTGGCGAAGGCAGCGCGGGCGCTCGCCGCTGTTCGCGTGGTCGGCCGGGTTGCTCCCGCTTTGCTCGGCGCCGACTTCCTCCGGGTGGCCTTCTTGGTTATCGCCTTCTGCGCCGTCGTCTTGGCCGTGACCTTCCTCGCGGTCCTCTTGGCCGCTCTTCTTGGCATGGTCTTCCTCGTGGTCCTCTTGGCCGCAGTCCTCTTGGCCGCGGTCCGCTCGGCCGCGGACTTCTTGGGCGCCGCGGTCGCTGGCACCGGTCTCGCCGGCGCGGGCGCCGCCGACGGCGCCCTTTTGTTTGTCACCGCGGCCCCCTCCGCTGGCCGGGCCGGGGGAGTGGGTGCGGGGGTCCGTGGTCCAGCTTTCGGCGACGACGAGATGGCGGGCGATGGCGACGAGCCCAGTCCGGCCAGGCCGCGCACCCCTCCGAACAGGCCACCGGCCACCTCGGCCATCTGGCTCAGCGGACTGAGCGTCTTGGGCAGGTTGGACATCACGTCCATGGCCTCGTTGAGGCGGCGGGGCAGCTCCGTCATCGCCGGGTTGTTCAGCATCTCGGCCAGCTGTCCGAGGCCGGGCGCTATCCGCTCGACGGGCCCGCTCAAGAGCGTGAAGACACGCAACGCCTGTTCGCTGGCCGCAGTGACCTGCGGCATCAACAGGTGCAGCGGGCCCTCGAGCTCGTCCAGCACGCGGCCCATGCGTGTGGTGACCGAGTTGAGCGATTCCATGGTCTGCTTGAAGGTCGAGACGGCGTCGATGAAGCCGGCGACCGCGGCCCGGAACTGCTCGACCGACTTGGACATCGCGGTCAGCGGGTTGTTGCTGCCGAGGAAAGCGAAGAGGTCACCGATGCCGGGCGGAGAGGTGGTGCCAGCCATGGTCTCGCACGCTACTGGCCGCCGGGTGCGCGCTCACCCGTCAGACCGCGCTCTGCTCCGCCCTGTCCCCCTCAGCTCCACTCTGTTCCGCTCTGTTCCGCGATGGCGACGCTTCCCGGCACAGGTCGCGGAACGGAACCGGGCCGTGGCCCGTCAGGGGGTGACGTAGGCCTCGATCGGAGGGCAGGAGCACACGAGGTGGCGGTCGCCGGCCGCGGCGTCGATGCGCGAGACGGGCGGGAAGTACTTCGCGGTTCGCACGTCGGCGACGGGGAAGGCGGCGAGGTCCCGCGAGTACGGGTGGCTCCAATCGTCGGTGGCGACGTCGTCAGCGGTGTGGGGGGCATGTCGGAGCGGGCTCTCGGCGAGGTCCCAGACTGCGCCGGCGATCTGGTCGATCTCGGCCTTGATGGCGATCATGGCGTCGCAGAACCGGTCCAGCTCCCGCCGATCCTCGCTCTCGGTGGGCTCGACCATCAGCGTCCCGGCCACGGGGAAGCTCATCGTGGGGGCGTGGAAGCCGTAGTCCATGAGCCGCTTGGCCACGTCATCGACGGTGACGCCGGTGGCCTTCGTGATCGGCCGGAGATCGAGGATGCATTCGTGGGCGACATGGCCGCCCCGTCCGGCGTAGAGCACCGGGTAGTGCTCGCGCAGCCGGGCAGCGACGTAGTTGGCGTTGGCGATGGCGACGGCCGTGGCCTGGTGGAGCCCTTCCGCGCCCATCAAGGTCACGTAGACCCAGGAGATGGCCAAGATGCCAGCTGACCCGAAGGGCGCCGCCGACACCGGTCCAGCCGGCTGGTCGGGCCCGCCGAGCGGGTGCCCGGGCAGGTACGGCGCGAGATGTTGGCGCACCGCGACCGGACCGACCCCCGGGCCACCTCCACCGTGGGGGATGCAGAAGGTCTTGTGCAGGTTCAGGTGGCTGACGTCGGCACCAAAGGCTCCCGGCTGGGCCACGCCGACGAGGGCGTTGAGGTTGGCCCCATCGACGTACACCTGCCCTCCGTGCTGGTGGACGATGTCGCACACTTCGGCGATGCCCTCTTCGAACACACCGTGCGTCGAGGGGTAGGTGACCATCGCCGCCGCCAGCCGGTCGCCGGCGGCCTCGGCCCGGGCCCGGAGGTCGTCCAGGTCGACATTGCCCTGCTCGTCGCAGGCCACGACCACCACCTGCATCCCTGCCATCACCGCGCTGGCGGCGTTGGTGCCGTGCGCGCTGGAGGGGATGAGGCACAGCCTGCGCTGCTCGTCGCCCCGGCTCCGGTGATAGGCCCGGATGGCGAGCAGGCCGGCGAGCTCGCCCTGGCTGCCGGCGTTCGGCTGCAGGCTCACGGCGTCGTAGCCCGTGACGGCCACCAGCATCTGCTCGAGCTGACGGATCAGCTCCTGGTAGCCCTCGGTCTGGTTCTCGGGTGCGTACGGATGCAGGTGAGCCAGCTCCGGCCACGTGATCGGCATCATCTCAGCCGCCGCGTTCAGCTTCATGGTGCAGGAGCCGAGCGGGATCATCGTGCGGTCGAGGGCCAGGTCGCGGTCGGCCAGCCGGCGCAGGTAGCGCAGGAGCTCGTGCTCGCTGTGGTAGCGGTGGAAGACCGGGTGGGTGAGGATCTCGTCGGTGCGGCGGCACGCCTGCGGCACGCCGTCGACCGCGTCGGCATCGTGGTCGACGGCCGCTCCGGCCGTGAGCCCCATCGCCTTCCACACCCGCTCGACCACGTCGGGGGTGGTGGTCTCGTCCAGGCTGAAGCCGATGGTCTCGGCGTCAACCGGGCGAAGGTTCAGACCATCGGCCGCGGCGGCTGTGAGCACGGCCTCGGCTTGACCTGGAAGCCGCACCTGCACGGTGTCGAACCAGGTCTGGTTGCGAACGTCGAAGCCGCCAGCGCGCAGCCCGGCGACGAGGATGGAGGTCAGCCGGTGCACCCGCTCGGCGATGCGGCGCAACCCGTCGGGACCGTGCCAGACCGCGTACATCCCCGCGATGTTGGCGAGGAGCACCTGGGCGGTGCAGATGTTGCTCGTCGCCTTCTCGCGCCGGATGTGCTGCTCCCGGGTCTGGAGGGCGAGGCGCAAAGCCGGCCGGCCGGCGCGGTCAACGCTGACGCCGACCAGGCGGCCAGGGATTGAGCGGGCATATTCGTCTCTCGTGGCCAGGAACGCGGCATGGGGGCCGCCGAAGCCCATCGGCACGCCGAAGCGTTGCGCCGATCCCACGACGATGTCGGCACCGAGGTGGCCGGGCGCGGCGAGCAGCACCGAGCGCGAGGAGGTCGGCGGCGACGACGGCGAGCCCGCCGAGGGCGTGGACGTCCGCGCTGAACCTGGCGACGTCGTGCAGCGCACCGCTCGAGCCCGGATACGAGAGCAGGCCACCGAAGCAGGCCTCGGCCGTGGCGTCACCCAGGTCGCCGACCACCAGCTCGATGCCGACCGGTTCGGCACGCGTCCGCAGCACCGCGATCGTCTGGGGGTGGGTGTCGGGGTGGACGACGAAGACCGGGCTCTCACTCTTCGAGAGCCGCCGGCACATCGCCATGGCCTCTGCCGCCGCGGTGGCCTCGTCGAGCATCGAGGCGTTGGCGAGGTCCATCCCGGTGAGGTCGGCGACCATGGTCTGGAAGTTCAACAGGGCCTCCAGCCGGCCCTGGCTGATCTCGGGCTGGTACGGCGTGTAGGCCGTGTACCACGCCGGGTTCTCCAACAGGTTGCGTTGGATCACTGGGGGGGTCATCGTGCCGTAGTAGCCCATGCCGATCAGCGAGGTGGCCACCTGGTTGCGGCCCGAAATGGTGCGCAGCTCGGTCAGGACCTCCCGCTCCGTCCGCCCGGCGGGCAGGTCCAGGGGGGCGCGGAGCCGGATGCTCTCGGGGACGACGCGGTCGAGCAGCTGGTCCAGGCTGTCCACCCCGAGCCGCTCGAGGATCGCCGCCTGGTCGTCGGCGTCGGGTCCGATGTGCCGGCGCGAGAACTCGCCATGATCCTCGAGCTCGGTCAGCGACGGGCGTGGGGACATGGGGCGACCTCCGGGCCTGGGTTCGGCGCTCTGGTTCCCCCGCTGTCCCGGTACCTGAGAGCTTCGCCACCACCCGCCGCCGGCGGGCGAGACTTTCCCCTTCGGTGAGGCGGACGAGCCGCCTGCTTTCCAGCGTTGCCTCACCCGGTCGGTCCGTTGGCCTGAGAGATTCCGGGGAGGTTGCTCCTTCGGCGCCCCGTGCGCTGGTGCGCCGTGGGCTCTCCCGACCAGGGTCGTCAGCAACCATCATGCTACTGGTGGTGCTCGTCGCATTGGGGTGATGTGGAGTTCGCGGTCGCAGAGTCGCACGGAGTGGCCAGACCGACCTTCTCATGCGCCTCCGGTCCGCTCCCGAAGGCCTTTCGCCGCCGGCGCGGTCTCCCACCTGGCCGATGACGTGGGGTTGACCTCTCCATGGCTGGCGTCGGCGCCCACCCGCAGCCCGCTCCCGATCGGTTTGCTACGGCGGCCGAGCGGCTGCCATGGCTGGTGGTCACGCTCCCGGCTGGCGTCATCACGTAACGTGTTGACCGGCGTCGGGCCTCGTCGCGTCGCCCCCCACCAGCCTGGCAACTGGAGTCGGGGGTGGCGCGTTCAGGAGCGCGCGGGGCGCGGCGCTGGGAGGGTCAGGGTCGGCCCCCGCGCAGGCCGTCCTGGAGCGCGCGCAGCGCTTCCCAGTGGCCACCGAGGGCGAGCATGGCCTGCTGGGGCCAGGTGGTGGGGTCGTGGGCGGCGTACTCGCTGCCGGCAGCCCGCAGTATGGCCCGGAGCTGATCAGGATTCGCCGCCGCCAGCGCGGTCCATCTGCTGATGCCGGCCCCGTGGAGGAGCTCCTCGATCTTCGGGCCGATCCCCTCGACCACCTTGAGGTCGTCGACCACCACCGGCTTGCCGAGCGTGGTCTGCGCCTGCTCGAGGCCCGGGATGCCGCCCACCGGCATCCAGTCGCCGTGGTGCTCGAGGATGTCCTCGGCCGCGTCGGCTCGCTCCTCCGCCTCGCTACGCTCCTCAGTGGACGCGGCCAGCCGAGCCTCGAGCTGGGCGATGCGTGCCTGCAGGCTGGCGTTCACCGACGGATCGGTGACCGAGGAGATGGCCTGCAGCCGGTTGATGGTGTCCAGATCGCGACCGCGCAAGACCAGCAGCTCCTGCACCTGAGCCTGGGCTCGGGCGGTCTCCTGTCGGGCCGCGCCCACGAGCCCCTCGACCTCGGACTTGGTCGGAGCAGCCTCGGACTTGGAGTGGTAGCCCCAAACGAACCAACCGACGGCGATGCCGAGGGCGAACGCCAGCACCATCCAGACGAAGATCTCTCCGGCGACGTACAGCATCTGGTCAGCCTTCCTGGACGTGGAGCTCGATGCGTCGGTTCTTGGCCCGACCCTCGGCCGTGCTGTTGTCGGCGATCGGGTCGGCCTCGCCCTTGCCGGTCGCCGTGAGGCTGTCGGCCGGGACACCCTCGCCGATGAGGTAGTTCCGCACGGCGTCAGCCCGCTCCTGGCTCAAGGTGAGGTTGTGCTCCTCGCTACCGCTGTTGTCCGTGTACCCGAGCACCTCGACGGCCGCCGGCTGCTCGAGGATCGAGGCCGCCGCGGTGTCCAGCACCGCCTGCGACGCCTGATCGATGACGGCCGAGTCTCGGTCGAAGTTGACACCGGAACGACCGAGCAACGCCGTCAACCCGGGCTGGAGGTCTTCGGGAGCGGTCAGACCGTCGGTGACCGTGCCCTCGATGGTGAGTCCGAACTGCGAGCCGCTCGTCGCGATGGCTTGGTTGGCGGCGTCGGTCGCGACCGCGTTGAAACCCTGACCGGTGACGGACAGGGTGGTGTCAACGAGGTCGGCGGAGCCGCTGAAGAGCGAGGGCCCGGCCGCAGTGATGAACGCGCCCAGCCCGAGGACGGCGTTGTCGCTCGCGCCGTTCGCGGGCGCCGAGATCACCGTGAGCTGGTCCACGACGGTTCCGTGCGGTAGGAAGGCCGTGGCCGCGGCCTCGGACAGTGTCCGCTGCTGCCGCGCTCGTTGCGACGACGCCGGTGAGCGTGATGGTGCCATCGGCGATGGTGGCAGTCGCGTCGACACCTGTCGTCGGCACCTCGGCCGTCGAAGTTGGACCCGTCGTCGGCACGCTCGCGGTGGTACTGGTCGAGGTGGAGGTGGAAGTCGTCGTGGTGGCCGCGGTGGTCGAGGTCGCGGCCGCCGTCGTGCTCGGCGCGGTGACGGGAGGTGGTGCCGTCGTCGTGGTGGCGGTCACCACGTCGGCGCCGTTGGGCGCGTAGTCCAAGGAGCGAATGCCCTCGCGATCAGTGACCGCCGCCAGTGCAGACCTCTGCGCCGCCGCCGGTCCGCTGAGGGTTCCGTCCTGCCCGCTGAAGCTGACCAGGACACCGCTGACGCCGGCCGTCGTGAGCTGGTGCTCGACCTTGTGGGTCAAGTCGTTCTCGATCTTGGGGATCGACACCGCGAACGTGACCAGCACGAGCAGGGCGAAGGCCAGGAGGCCCACGACGAGCCGTCCGTTCCTGGTCGACATGGCACCTCCGACTGCTTCGGCTTCACCCGCGTCGTCTAACGGGCGCGGACTCTAACGGGCCCCGACGCCGTGCGGCCCGACCTCCGCTCGGGCGCCAAGCGCCGGTCACTCGACCGTGCCGTAGGCGCCCTGATCGCCCCGCCTGTCGTCTCCGAGCACCTCAGCGAGTGCGGCTCCCAGGTCGTCGAGCAGCTCGGGGATGCGGCCGTCGTGCACGGCGCTGACGGTGCAGTGGAGCGAGGGAGGCGGGCCCTGTCGGTCGAGGTACCAACCCCGCCGCCACAGCGCGTCGGCCAGCGCGAACACGTCCAGGCGTCGTGGATCGGCGGCCCCGAAGGCCAGCAGCGTGACCTCGGGCTCAGCCCGAAGCACCAGCTCAGGCCGGGCGCCGATGCCGGCGGCCAAGACCTCCGTCGCCTGGAGCGCCGCGCCGGCCAAGCGGAGGTAGCCGTCGTCACCGAGGTACTGGAGCACGGCCCACGCCGCCGCCATGGCGCCGCCGGACTTGGTGCCGAGCACACCCGATGAGCCATAGAGGCCACCGAGCCAGCGGTCGGTGACGAAGACCTGGTGACGGCGCAGCGCCTTGTCCCGGTAGAGGATCACCGACGCGCCCTTGGCGGTGTAGCCGAACTTGTGCAGATCGACCGACATCGACGTGACGCCGGCCACGCGGAAGTCGAACGGCGGTACCGGGTGGCCGAGCCGAGCGAGGTAGGGGAGGACCACTCCGCCCATGCAGGCATCGATGTGGCAGCTCGTCCCGTGCTCCCCCGCGAGGGCGGCAAGGTCGGCGATCGGGTCGATCACCCCCTGCGGGTACTGGGGGGCCGAGCCGACCACGAGCACCGTGTCCGGGTCGACCAACGCGGCCATGGCGCCGACGTCGGCCCGCCAGTCCGGGCCCACGGGCACCCGCCGGCTCTCGACGCCGAGGTAGTGCGCCGCCTTCTCGAAGGCGGCGTGGGCCGACATGGCGAGCACCATGTTGGGGGTGATGATCCCTCGCTCCGTCCGGCCTCGCTCTCGTGCCGCGACGACGGCGAGGAGGATGCTCTCGGTGCCCCCGCTGGTCATGAAGCCCGCCGCGTGCTCCCCGCCGTGCAGCCACCCGGCCACGATGTCGACGACGTCCTGCTGGATGGAGCGCAGGCTCGGGAAGGCATCGGTGTTCAGTGCGTTCTCGGCCATGAAGCGCCGGTACGCCTCCTCCGGCCACGGCCAGGACCTCCGGGCCGGCGCTGTACACCAAGGTCAGCGCCCGTCCGTCGCGCCAACGCACGTCGCCCTGGCGGCGGCGCTCGAGCTCGGCGAAGACCGCATCGGCCGGCAGTCCGTGCTCCGGCAGTCCTGGCGATCGCCCTGCGGCGCCGACCTCGGCTCCGCTCACGGGCCCAGGTGGCTCGCCATGGCGAGCCGGCCTTCCCGGAGTGGGAGGCCCGAGGTGACCTCGACCCGCTCGGGCAAGCACAGACGCCCAGGTGACGGCACCGTCAGCTCGCGCCGGCCTCGAGCTTTTGGACGAGCTCTTTGATGCTGGCCTGATCGAGCTCGCCCGTCCCGCGCGCCAGCACCTTGCCGTCCTGGTCGAGGGCGACGAAGAACGGGAATGCGCTCAGGCCATAGGCCTCAGCGGCGCTGCTCTGGTCGGTGTCGGCCATGATCCGGTCCGCCCAGCCGACCTGGTCGAGCCACGTCGAGGGCGGGTAGTTGTCCTGGCTGGGGGTGACGGCCGTCGAGACCACCACGAGGTCGATGTCGGCCGGGATGGTGCCGTCGGCCCGCCAGCCCACCAGCCGGGGAACTTCGCGCTGGCAGTGCGGGCACCAGTGGGCGACGAACATCAAGAGCGTCGGCTTGGCGCTCGCCCCGCCGATGGTCTGCACGGCACCGGCGAAGTCCTCACCCTTCACCACCGGTGCGGCCAGACCAACCGCGGGGTCGTCGCCGGAGTCCGGCAGCTCTGCCAGCGCGGTCCCCGTGATCGTCGCCGGCCGCGTCTGCTGGACGTCGGCGGCGCTGGTGGAGTCCTTCTTCGTCAGGGCGGTGACGATGATGGCGGCGACCAGTACCACGGCGACGACCACGAGCAGCAGGCCGACGAGCGGCCACCGCCGAGGACCGTGACCACCGCGGTTGGGTGGACGGCGGGGTGGTTTGCTCACGGTGCGATCTCCGATCGGGGCGGGTGAGACGAGCGTGGGGAGGCTGGGAGGTAGGTCATCAGGGCGACGATCAGCCCGAAGCCGCACAGGGCCATGACCGGGATGGTGACGAAGCCGAAGCGCTCGACCCATCGGATGGTGCACGGGTTGCTGAGGTCGCAGATGTCGCTGCTCTCCAGGGACGGAAAGTGCTCGACCAGGACGTGGTAGGTGCTGATGGCGGCGCCGATCGCGGCGAGCGGCAGGACGTAGCGCCGGATGGTTTCGTCGCGCTTCCACCAGGCGATGCCGAGGATCACCGGCAGCGGGTACATGGCGATCCGCTGGTACCAGCACAGGCGGCAGGGCACGAAGTTGGCGACCTCGGACAGGTAGAGGCTGCCGAGGGTGGCGACCAGGGCGACCACGAAGGCCAGGGCGGACTCCTGGCCGGCCATCAGGTCGGCCACCGCGGCGCGGCCGTGCGGGAGCGGGAGCCAGCGCAGGGCGAGCAGCACCACAGCTGCCACGCCGGCCAGGACGGCCAACGTGGCGAACAAGAGGGTCATGGTGCTCGTGGACATCAGGCTTGCTCGTCTCTTCACGTCGTGCTGGCGGCGCCGGTTCCCACGCAGAGGGGTGGGCATGACGGGTCGTCGGTCACGTGTGACTGCCAGTCTGGCCCGCCCGGGCCGGCTTCCCATCCTCGGCCCACGTCCGACCGGGCTCGGCGCCGCGTTCGACAGGGCGATGGCGCGGGGTGCAGCATCCGGGCGTGCGTGGCGTGAGGGTGACCGAGGGCTCGCCGATCATAGAGACGGAGGGGTTGACCAAGACCTATCCCGGCCCGGTGGAAGCCGTCCTGCCCCTCGACATGGAGATCCGCCCGGGGGAGATCTACGGCTTGCTCGGCCCGAACGGCGCCGGGAAGAGCACCACGATCGGCATGCTGACCACGCGGGTCGTGCCCACGGCGGGAGAGGCCCGGGTCGGCGGGGTCGACATCGTCCGCCAGCCCGCGCTGGCCAAGCAGGTGATCGGCGTCGTGCCCCAGACCAACACCCTCGACCGCCAGCTCACCGTGGCCGAGAACCTCGAGTTCCATGGCCGCTACTTCGGCCTCCCGACCAAGGAGGCCAGGACGGTGACGGCCCAGCTGCTGAGCACCATCCGCCTGGCGGAGCGGGCCACGGTGTCGGTGATGGCCCTCTCGGGAGGCATGGCGCAGCGGCTCATGGTGGCCCGGGCGATCATGCACCGACCGCAGATCCTCTTCCTCGACGAGCCGACCGCCGGCCTCGACCCCCAGAGTCGTATCGCCCTGTGGGAGATCCTGCTCGACCTCCACCGCGACGGCCAGACCATCCTGTTGACCACGCACTACATGGAGGAGGCCGACCAGCTCTGCGACCGGGTGGCCATCATGGATCATGGCCGCATCCTGGCGCTGGACACGCCGCAGGCGCTGAAGGCCGGGGTGGGTGCCGACCGGGTCGTCACGGTCTCGAGCCGGGGCGATCTGGAGGCGCTGGCCGCCCACCTCAGGAATGCGGTCCCCGGCGTGACCGGCTCGCGCGTCACGAGCGATGCCGTGGTGCTGACCGCCGCCGAAGGTGACGGGCTCCTCCCCGCGATCATCCACGCCGCCGACGCCATCGGCACCACGGTGACCGATCTCCACCTGGCCGAGCCCACCCTCGAGACGGTGTTCATCACCCTCACCGGGAAGGATCTACGGGAATGACGGCCACCACCGATCGGCACGCCCTCGCCAAGCTCCGCCCCGCCGGGGTCGCCTATCGGCAGGCGTTCATCGCCCTCCTCGGGCGAGACCTGCACCTGCTGCGCAAGAGCTTTTGGCTGTTCATCGTGCGCACGATCATGCAGCCCTTCCTCCTCGTGTTCGTCTTCACCTACGTGTTCCCGAAGATCGGCCAGGGCGTGGGTGGGCGAGACTCACCGCAGTTCGCCACCCTTCTGGTGGCCGGCGTCGTCGGCCTGGCCATCCTCTTCCAGGGCATCCAGGCCGTCGCGCTGCCGCTGGTGCAGGAGTTCGGGGTGTCGAAAGAGATCGAGGATCGGGTGCTGGCGCCGCTGCCGACTCCGATGGTCGGCGTCCAGAAGATCGTCACCGGTCTGCTGCAGGGCCTCTTCGCGGCGTTGCTGGTGTTCCCCATCGCAGCCGTGGTGCCGTTCAGCCCCGTGAACCTGCAGATCAACTGGGTCATCCTCATCACCCTCGCCCCGTTGGCGGGCTGGGTGGCCGGAGCCTTCGGCCTGGTCATGGGCACCAAGGTGCAGCCGTTCCAAGTGCCGGTGCTGTTCGCGCTGATCGTCCTGCCGCTCACGTTCCTGGGTTGCGTGTACTACCCCTGGCAATCGCTCAGCGCCATCGTGTGGCTGAAGTGGCTCGTGCTGCTCAATCCGCTCGTCTACATGTGCGAGGGGTTCCGGGCCGCCCTGGTCGGCGGTGTGCCGCACATGAGCCTGTGGGCCGTCTACGGCGCCTTGCTGGGGTTCGGTCTCCTGCTGACGTGGATCGGCGTGCGCGGCTTCGCCCGTCGCGTGGTCTCCTGACGGCCGGCCGGGCCCGGGGGAGCGCGCCGGCCGAGCACAGGCCGTCTCCCTCTCCCAGCCACCGAACAGCACGTCTCCCTCGTTCCGGTCACCGAATCCGAGGCGGGCGCGCGGATTCGGTGACCGGAACGGACCGGGAGGCCTCGACGGGCCGACCCGACGAGCCTCGCCGGGCGGATCGACTGAGTGCCGGGGCTGGACCCGGGGGAGGGGCGCCGCCCGATGGCCGGGACGTCGAGCTGCCTCCTACCGCCTCGATCTGACATAACGGGGATTATGGGCGGTCGTGGTGCGGTCGTGGTGCCCGGGGCCGGCGGTGGCTGGGGACAGGTCGGCCCGTGTCGACCGGGGGCCCGCTCGTCCGGACGAGCGGCGTCAATCCCGACGAGGCGAGGTCAGGCCCGCAGGTCGTGGCGGCTGAGCGGACGGGCGGCGTCCAGCAGCCAGTCCAGTGCCTCCCGGAGCGCGTCCGGCGACGATGACGCATCGGCCAGATCCCGGTCGACGTCCTCGATCGCACAGGCGAGGACGTACAGGTCGTCCCGGAGGCGGTCGAGCGCCGCTCGGGTGACCACCAGCTCGTGCTCGCCGACGCCGAGCTCGGCCATACGGCGACGGGCCTCGAACTCCCGTTGCCGGCACGACTGACGACAGAACCTCCGAGGGCGTCCGGGGCCCTGACGGGCCGGGAGGGGTCGGCGGCACCACGCACAGTGTTCCAGGGCCTCGAAACCGCCGCGGTCGGCCTCCGGACGGGATTGCGTCACAGTGACGAATAGTAGGTGATGTGTGCGCTGACAAACCAGTCTCCGTGAAACTCTGCTACACCCAGGGAAGATACTTAGGGCATGGCGGGATTCACGGTTCTGCAAATCGCAGACAAACTCCGAACCGAAGCTGACGCAAACCAGTCTCCGTGAAACTCTGCTACACCCAGGGAAGATACTTAGGGCATGGCGGGATTCACGGTTCTGCAAATCGCAGACAAACTCCGAACCGAAGCTGACGCATACCTCTTCATGGAGGGACTGCGCTGGGGCGCTCACGGCCCGGTGTGCCCGCATTGCGACTTCCCGGGTGCTGTCTATATCCGCCCGATGAACGGCATCTCTCGCCGAACCCGTACCGGAGCCATGAGCGAACGTCGGGTCTGGCGCTGCCTCGACTGCCGCAAGCAGTTCTCGGTCATCACCGGAACCGTGTTCCACGGCATCAAGGTCCCCCTCCGAATCGTGATCCTCGTCCTCTTCGAGATGTGCGCCAGCAAGAACGGCGTCGCCGCTCGTGAGGTTGAACGGAAGTACGGGGTGTGTGCTCGTACGGCCTGGTTCATGATGCACCGCATCCGTGAGGCCATGAAGGCTGATCCGACCGCCCTTCGACTGGTCGGAACAGTGGTCGCCGATGAGACCTTCATCGGAGGCAAGGAAGGCAACCGTCACGCCCGCCATCGGGTCGGCAAGCCCAAGGTTGCCGTCGTGACCCTCGTGCACAAGGAATCCGGGGAGGCTCGCTCCCGCGTCATCCCCAACATTGACGGCCGCAACCTGCGCCGGGTACTGACGGAGAACATCCACCGCTCTTCCGTTCTCCACACCGACTCCGCCGGGGGCTACCCCACGTTCAGCTATCTGTTCGCAGGACATGAGACCGTGAACCACCGTGCGGGCGAGTACGTGAAGGACGGGAAGATCAGCACGAACCAGGTTGAGGGCTTCTTCTCCCAGCTCAAGCGGTCGATCGACGGCACCCATCACCACGTCTCGGAAGAGCACCTGCACCGCTATCTGGCCGAGTTCGACTACCGCTACTCCACCCGGACCGAGACGGACACCGACCGGCTAGGGAGGCTCATGACGCAGGTCGCCGGGCGACGCCTCACCTACAAGCGGATCGCTGCCTAATCAGCCAGCAGCAGCAAGGTCACTAGCAACCAGTTCATCGGCGCTGGGCAGTGTCCCCTTCGCTGGTGGGTTCAGAGGTAGAAGCGATCCAGGTTCAGGTTGAGGGCCGATCGTCGCCGAGGTGTACCCAGGCCGCTTCAGGAGCATGAGTACTTCCTTCACACTAACCAGTTTGATGTTGAGACCATCTGTCTTGGCGCGGGCTACCTCCTCTACCGCTCCACACGTGAAACTGAACCCGACCACATAGCCGATGTCATGCTCGCCGCGTCGCATCGCGGTCTCAAAGTTGTCCACCACGTTCCGGCCGACGTGATCCGACTGCTTCACTTGGATGGGATCGCGTGTGAAGAACGAATACCCGTCAATCCCCATGTCGTGAACACGGCGAGGCGAGTGCGTGCCATTTAGGGCATTGATGACCCAGTTCTGAAACTCGAAGGGTTTGAGGTGTCTCACGGCTTCTTCCGTGCTGGGCATGTTGATGACGGTAGGGAATTCCTTGGTCTGGTTATAGAGGCGACGGCGCATAACCTCCAAATAACACCAAGACGCTCGCTCAGGGCTCGATCAGCGCGCCGGTGGCGCGCCAGGCCGCCTCGATGCGATCGAGTCGACCGGTCGCGGACGACCGCAGCCGATCGGCGACTGCGGTCACCACCGCGTTCAGCAAGGCGAGGGTGGCGACGTGGGAGTCGAACGGGCCGGTGCCGATGGCGACGACCGTGAACGAGGCGTCGGCCATCAGGGCGAGGGGGGAGAGCGCGCTGTCGGTGAGGGCGACGACCGTGACGCCCCGCTCCCCTGCCCGCCGGGCTGCCTCGAGCACCCAGCGGTCATACCGACGGAGGTCGACGACGAGGCAGGTGTCGCCCCGCTCGAGGAGCGCCAGCGACTTGACGACGGAGACCTCCGTGCCGGTGAGCAGCTCGACGCCCTCGCGCAGGAGGTCGAGCTGACCGACGACCTGGCGGGCGATCCCCTGCGAGGCATCGCCGGAGATCACGACCACCCGGCTGGTGGGGCAGGCCAGGGCGATGACAGCGCGCTCGAACGACTGCCGGTCGACGCTCTCGAGTGTCGACTGCACGTTGTCGAGCTCGGTCGCCATGGTGCGCCCGACCACATCGGGCGGAAGAGGCTGGCGGATGCGCTCGGCCGCGGGGCGGAGCCGATGGGCGAGCTCAGCCTGGACCGCGCTCTGCAGATCGCTGAACCCGTCGTAGCCGAGCTTGCCGGCCAAGCGCACCACCGTCGCCGCGCCCGATCCCGCTTCCGTCGCCAGCTCCGCGACCGTGCCGAAGGCCACCAGCTGCGGCCGCTGGAGGACCACGTCCGCGACCCGGCATTCAGCCGGGGTCAACGACGGCCCACATTCGGTGATCCTGCCCGCTACGTCCACCGAACGAGCCTAGGCGGCGGGGATCGCGGCCGAGTGCGGTTGATGCGCGGCCGGGACGCGCGGGCAGACTGCACCCCCATGGCCGACCTCGCCCGCCTTCCGGCGCCGACGCACTCCTTCTCCAGCGACAACTCAGCCGGTGTGCACCCAGCCGTCATGGACGCCCTCGCGGCCGCCAACCATGGCCACGCCTTGGCCTACGGCAACGACCGCCACACCGCGGCCGTGTCCGACCGCTTCCGCGACCTCTTCGGTCCGCGCTGCGAGACCTTCCTCGTCTGGAGCGGCACCGGCGCGAACATGCTGGGGCTGGCGACCATGCTCGGCCCGGCGCGGGCCGTGGTGTGCGCCGAGTCCTCGCACATCAACGTCGACGAGACCGGTGCGCCCGAGCGGGTGCTCGGGGCGAAGCTCATCGATCTGCCGACGGTCGACGGCAAGCTCCGGCCCGAACAGGTGGAGGCCCTGTCCCACCTCCTCGGCGTCGAGCATCACGCCCAACCCGGCGTGGTTTCGATCACGCAGTCGACCGAGCTCGGCACCCTGTACTCCCCCGAGGAGATCGGTGCGCTGGCGGAAGTGGCCCACCGGTACGGCATGACGCTTCACATGGACGGCGCCCGGATCGCCAACGCCACCGCCGCCCTGGGCGGCGACGTGCGCTCGTTCACCACGGAAGCGGGCGTCGACGTCATCTCCTTCGGCGGCACCAAGAACGGGATGATGTACGGCGAGGCGGTCTTGTACTTGGATCCCGCACTCGCCGAGCAGGCCCGGTACGTCCGCAAGCAGGTGACGCAGCTGCCCTCGAAGATGCGGTTCATCGCGGCGCAGTTCTCGGCCCTGCTCGAGGACGACCGCTGGCTCGAGCTGGCCCGGCACTCGAATGCCATGGCCGCTCGACTCCACCAGCGGGTCAGGGACGTGCCCGGGGTCAGCCTCGAAGGGCCACCCGCGGTCAACAGCCTGTTTCCCCACCTGCCGAAGGAGGCGGTCGAGCCGCTGCGGGCTTGGTCGCCCTTCTACGACTGGGAGCCGGCCTCCCACCAGGTGCGCTGGATGACCAGCTTCGACACCACGGATGAGGACGTCACCCGATTCGCCGCCGGCGTGCGGGCCGCACTCGGAGCCCAGGTGTGAAGCACCCCCTGGTCACCATCGTCGGGAGCGCCAACCAGGATCTGGTGGCGCGCGTCGACGTGCTGCCGGGACCGGGCCAGACCGTCCTCGGCCACGACCTCCTGATCGTGCCCGGCGGCAAGGGTCTGAACCAGGCCGTGGCCGCCGCTCGCGCCGCGGCGCGCACCGCCTTCGTCGGGATGGTGGGCGACGACAGTGCGGGCGCCCACCTGCGCGGTGTGCTCGACGACGAGGGCGTCGACATCCGGGGCCTGGCCACCGTGGGCGCGCTCACCGGCCGGGCGCTCATCGCGGTGGCGAACGACGGCGGCAACCACATCGTCGTCGTACCCGGCGCCAACTGGGTGGTGAGCGCCGATCACGTCGATCGCCATCGCGACAGGATCCGCACCGCGTCGGTCGTCCTGTGCCAGCTCGAGATCCCACTCGAAGCGGTGGCGCGGGCGCTGGCCCTCGCCCGCGAGGGCGGGGCTCTGACCGTCCTGAACGCCGCTCCCCCACAGGTGCTCGGGGCCGATCTGCTCGGACTGGTCGACGTCCTCGTCGTCAACGAGCACGAGGCCGCGGTGCTCGCCTCGTCCGCGGTCGAGTCCGTGGCCAACGCGGAGGCGGCCGGGCAGGCCCTGCGCGGCCTCGGATGCGGGTCGGTGATCGTCACCCTGGGCGCGGCAGGGGCGGTCCTCGTCGGCGCGGCGGACACCGTGCACCAGCCCGCATTCAAGGTAGTCGCGGTCGACACGACCGGCTGCGGCGACGCGTTCACCGGCGCGCTCGCCGCTCGCCTGGCCGCGGGCGACGAGCTGACCACGGCATTGCACTGGGCCGCGGCCGCCGGCGCCGTCGCGGCCACGGCGCTCGGGGCCGTGCCGTCGATTCCCATGGAGGCTGACGTCGAGCGACTGCTCACCCACGCCGGCTGACCGGACCGCGGCGATGCCACCGCTCGCCAGCCCCGGTTCAACGCCGCAACGTCAGCGCGATCCAGCCTTCCTTGGTCCGTCGCTCCATCACTCGCATCGGCGCCAGCGCGTCGAGCACATGGTCGTGGCGGTCGGTCAGCATCCCGCTGACGACAAGCGCGCCATCGGGCCCGACCACTCGTAGCAGGTCGTCGCTCAGCTGGATCAGCGCCGGAGCGAGGATGTTGGCCACGACGATGTCGAAGGGGCCGTCGATCTCGCTCAGCGGCGTCGTGTCGGTGCTGACCCTGTCGGCCACACCGTTGGCGGCCGCGTTCGCCGAGACGATGTCGAGCACCGCCGGTGAGAGGTCGATCGCCGTCGCCGAGGCGGCACCGAGCACGCACGCGGCCACCGAGAGGACTCCGCTGCCGCAGCCCACGTCGAGCAGCCGAGCACCCGGTTCGAGGGCGGCCCGGATGGCGCGAAGGCAGAGGACCGTGGTGGGGTGATCACCGAGGCCGAAGGTGGCGCCGGGATCGATCCGCACCGCAATGGTGCCGGGCTCGGCGTCGAACGGCAGCCACGCCGGCACCACGACGAGGTCGCGCTCGATCCAGCTGAGCTTGGCGTGGGCGCGCCACGTCTCCACCACGGACGGATCGAGCTCGACCACCCGCCAACGCCAGCGTGCCGGGAAGCCCTCGGCGGCGCGAGACACTGCGCTGGCGTCGTCGCCGAGCGAGGTCCACAGCTCGACGAGGTCGTCCGATAGCCCCGTCGTCCCACCCCGCTCCTCGATGCCGGTCACGCCCAGGGCCCACAGGCTGTCGGCGGCGAGCTCGGCCTCGCTCGCCGGCACGGACACCACCAACCCCAGCATGGTTGCTGTCTAGCCGATGCGGCGCAGGCCCTGTCGGTACCGCCGCAGCTGGTCGATGTAGGCCTCGACGCCGTGGGTGATGTCATCCGGGCGGGCGGCATCGGGCCGAATGGTGGCGGGGGTGCCCACGGCGAGCGCGCCGGGCGGGACCTCGGTGCCGTTCAGCACCACTGCGTTGGCGCCCACCACTGCGCCGGTGCGCACGACGGCCCGATGGAGCACGACGGCGCCGACGCCCACGAGGACGCGGGACTCGAGCGTGCACCCCTCCAGGTGGACGAGGTGACCGATGACGCACTCGTCACCCACCGTCGTCGGGTGTTCGGCGATGGTGTGGAGCACGGCGTTGTCCTGGATCGAGGTGCGCCGCCCGATCTCGATGCGGTTGTTGTCGCCCCGCAAGACCGCGCCGGGCCAGACGGAGCTCTCCGCGCCAACTCGCACCGCTCCGATCAGCACCGCGTCCGGGTGCACGAAGGCGTCGGGGTCGATCTCCGGTTCACTGTCGCGGAGGGCGTAGAGCGGCACGACCGGCGACGGTAGTGGCTTCGCACCCCGATCCGGCCGATCCCGGATGCACGCTCCGAGGTGGGGCCGCTAGGTTCAGCGTCGTGCCGAGTCGCATCGACGTCGAGCTCACGAGCGCGCGCCCGGACGGAACGTGGACCTGGCGCGCCGCTGGCGCCCGCGAACCCAAGGGCGTCGTAGAGGCGACCTTGCTGCCCGCCGGCGCCAAGGTCGGCGACGTCTTCAAGGTCGAAGCCACCATCGCCCTCGACGGGATCGAGATCCATTCGGTGGTGCCCACCCGAGCCACGCGGCAAGGAACCAGAGCGGCTCGAGATCCTGCGCGGCGGAGACTTCCAGGCTGTCACCACCAGCCTCGTCGGCCGGCAAGAGCGCGACGACAGGCCAGGCCGGCGGGACCGCCGTGACGACAGCCATCGAGGACCGCGCCGGGACACCAAGCGTCCCGAAGGCGCCCAGGATCGCCCGAGCACGGGCGATCGGGGCGGTGAGCGTGAGCGCGCCAAGCGTGACGGCGAGCGTCGCCCACCCCGGCCTGAGGCCGAGGGGGCGCCCGCACGGCCGCCGCGTGAGCGACGCGAGCGCCCGACCTTCGCCCCGGTGCCCGAGGTCCCCCAGCGACCGAAGCCGAAGCGGCTCAAGCCGGGCCGCGCCCATCGCCAGCAGCTGCTCGCCTCGCTGCCCGATGAGCACCGGCCCATCGCCGACCAGCTCTTCCGCGGTGGCCTGCCGAGCGTGCGCCAAGCGCTGCAGGAGCAGAACGACGCCCTCAAAGCCGAAGGCAGGCCAACCATCACGACCACCGGCATCGAGTCGCTGGCCCATGATCTGCTCCCCCAGGTGCGGGTGGCCGAGTGGATGGATCGAGCCGAAGCCGCGCTCGCGGTGGTCGACGAGCTCGACCTTCGCGACTTGCGTTCGGTGGTGACGGCCGCCGCCGACCCCGTGGTCGCGGGGACGAGACCACTCGCGAGCTGTCGGCCCGGCTGCGCGGCGCGCTCGACCGGCGTCAGAACGAGGAGCACGTCCAGTGGCTGGCCGACATCACCGTCGCGCTCGATGTCGGTCGGGTGGTGCGAGCCCTGCGCCTCTCGTCGCGGCCGCCCAAGGCCGGTGTCCCCTTCCCGTCCGAGCTCGGCACCCGGCTGGCCGAGGCGGCGACGGCCGGGCTCACCGAAGACGCGGCGAGCGACCGCTGGGCCGCGGTCATCGAGGCCCTCGCCTTCTCGCCCGTGCACACCACCGTCAGCCCGACCGCTCCGCCCCGGCAGGTGTCCGACGAGCTGCGGGCGCTGGTGAAGGGGGTCGGGTCGTCGGTGCCCCAGATCGCCGCCCTGCTCGACATCGAGGTGGCGCCCCCTGGGCGCCGCGCCTCGCGGGCACCTCGGCTCCCCCGCCGGCCGACCACCGCCAAGCCCCGGGGCGCTCGCCCGGTGCCCCCGCCACCCCGCCCGGAGCCGAAGCCACCGACGGCTGCGACCAACGAGGAACCGCCCGCGGCCGAGCAGGTGGTGGCCCCCGCACCCGAACCGGCCATCGACGCCGATGTGGAGTCCGCTGCCGACCAGGTCGGGGCGCCCGAGCCCGAGGCCGAGGCCGCGGAGCCCGAGGCCACCGCGCCCCCACCCGAGCCCGAGGCCACCGCGCCCCGACCCGAGGCCGAGGCGAGCGAGCCCACGACGGCCCAACCCGTGCCCGAGCCCGAGCCTCAGGCGAGCGAGCCCACGACGGCCCAACCCGTGCCCGAGCCCGAGGCCACCGCGCCCCAACCCGAGCCCGAAGCGATCGAGCCCGCGACGGTCAAACCCGCGCCCCAACCCGAGCCCGAGCCCGAGGCGAGCGAGCCCACGGACTGAGGCGGGCTGGGTCCGCTCCCGGGCCCGCCCTACCATGCCCCCATGGTCGACTACGAGGTCGAGGGCCGGATCGCCCTCATCACGCTGAACCGCCCGGAGGCTCGCAACGCGGTGAACGGGACGGTGGCCACCGAGATGGAGGCTGCCATCGACAAGATGGAGGACGATCCCGAGGTCTGGGTCGGCGTGCTCACGGCCAACACCGAGGGCCAGGAACGGCCGGTCTTCTCGGCCGGCGCCGACCTGAAGGCCATCAACGCCGGCCAGGGCGACACCCTCCTCACCGCGCGCGGCGGGTTCGCGGGTTTCGCCTATCGCGAGCGGCGCAAGCCGGTCATCGTCGCCGTCGACGGCCTCGCCACCGCCGGCGGGTGCGAGATCGTGCTGGCCGCCGACCTCGTCGTCGCCACCACCCGCTCCGCCTTCGGCCTGGCGGAGGTCAAGCGGAACCTGGTGCCTGGCGCCGGCGGGCTCTTCCGGCTCCCCCGGGCCGTGGGGCGGGCGGCGGCCATGGAGGCCATCCTCACCGGCGAACCGATCCCGGCCGAGCGGGCCCACCAGCTGGGCTTGGTCAACCGGTTGGTGGGCCCGGGCGAGGCCGAGGCGGCCGCCATGGCTCTGGCGGAGCAGATCTGTGCCGCCGCTCCCCTGGCGGTGTGGGAGAGCCGGAAGGTCGTGCTCGCCGCGGACTCCGAGGACGACGAGACCCTGAAGCGGATGACCAACGCGGCCATGGCCGTCGTCCTCGGCTCCGAGGACCTGAAAGAGGGCCTCACCGCGTTCATCGAGAAGCGGGCGCCCACGTGGAAGGGCCGCTGACGACCCACGGTGGGCGTCAGTGGGCGGGCGCGACGCCGTGGCTGATCAGGAAGTCCACCAGCCCGGGCACCAGGTCCGGCATCCCGGCCAGGTGTTCGAGAGGAGCCCATCGCACCTCGGCGGCGTCGTCGCCGGCGTGGGCGTCCTGGGGCCGCCCGCCCGGGGTGAGCGACGCCGCGAAGTCGTGGATGACGAAGTGGTGATCGGGGCCGATTCGCTCCACCCAACCGATCCACGGCCCGACGTCGACTCGCAGTCCGGTCTCCTCCGCCACCTCGCGACCCACGGCCGCGACCAAGGGCTCCCCGAGCTCCACCCGCCCACCCGGGATGCTCCACAGACCGATCCCTGCCCCCCGCCCCCGCCGCACCAGCAACAGCGCGCCCTCGTGGACGATGACGGCGCCGACGCACACCTCCGGCCGCGCGCTCACTCCTCGCCCGCTTCGCGGCCGAACGAGCGGTGCACGATGATGGCCCGCGCCGTGAGGCCGGCCCGCTCGTAGAGGTTCTTCGTCTCCCGGTCCCCGGGGAAGGCCACCCCGTCGATCCCCGCGCACTCGTGGTCGAGGGCCCAGGCCGTCGCCGCGTCGACCAGCGCCTCGCCCACACCGATCCCCCGGGCCTGCGGGTGCACGAACACGAACCGGATCCGGGCCATCGCCCTCCCGTCCGGGAGCGGCCGCCGATCAGCGAGGAGCACGCCGACCGGGACGTCGTCGACGCACCCGGCGGCGACCAGTCTGGTCGGATCATCGACCTGCGACGCCAGCGCTGGCGCCGGTGACGACCAAGGTCCCTCCTCGAGCAGCCACAGCGCGCTCCCCCGCTGCTCCAGGGCCGCGGTGATCCCCTCCTCCACCAGGTCGGCCAGCAGCGAGACGTCGGTCGCGGTCGCCGACCGGGCCGAGACCGGCACCGATCAGCTCCTGCTCAGCTGAGCGATCTTGGCCAGCACCGTGCGCCGTCGGCGATGGGCGCTCTCGTAGCGCTCCACGGCCGCCAGGTCGGCCGGCTCCAGGTCCTCGAGGCGGGCGACGACCTGCGACGCCGCCAGCTGGTCGTAGCCCAAGATGGGCAAGGCGTCACTCTGGGCGGGCAGGTTCGCCTCGCTCCCGGCGTCCGCCAGGGGGCTCGGCCGCGAGTCCGGGTCGGCGGGCGTTGCCCGCTCCGGGTGGGCCTCGCCCGGCACCGGTCGTGTTCCCGGGGCGCCCCGGCCTACGCCGCCGAGGCGGTGCCGGCTGCCCAGCCGGGCCCGTCCGGTCTCGATCAGCTCAGGGATGAGGTGGCGCGCCTCGACGAGGAACCCGATGGGCGCGAACACGAACAGGTCGACGAGCGCTCGGACGGGGCGCGGAGCTCGGCGGAACACGATGCAGCCGGTCAGCCGAAGAGGGGGCAGTCCTCGTCGGCCCCGATCGGACAGGACGGCGCCGTGCGCCGCACCAGCAGGAAGCACGTGGGGCACAGCTGTTCGTCGGCCCGCTTGGGCTGGAGTCGATCGGCGGCCTCCCCCCGCTCTTCGGGCTCGGCCTCCTCCTCGTCCTCGTCCGGGGTGTCATCCGCCGCCACCAGACGGTCCTTCAGGATCGTGTCGAGATCGGCTTCGACGTCGTCGGGGTCGACGATGTCCTCGTCGTCCTCCTCCTCCTCGGACACCACCGCGGCGCGGCGCGGCGCCTCCTCTTCCTCGTCGTCCTCCTCCTCTTCCTCGGCGTCGAGCTCGTCGATGACCTCGTCGTCGATCCCGGGATCGAACTCCTCCTCGTCGTCGAGATCGTCCTCGAGCGGCTCCTCGGCCAGCTCCTCGGGCTCCTCCTCGGCGTCGAGCGGGTCCCCGAACTCCTCTTCGTCGGGAACCTCTTCGTCGTCAGCCATAGCCTGCCTCTGCTGCCTCGGGGTCGTCGGCGCGGGGCGGGAGCATACGCGAGGCCGGCCGCAATCCGCGCTGGCCACGGGGTGACAAGCGTCATGGCGGCCGGTGGCGCCCCCCTGGCGCCCCGGACAACGCTCAGGAGAACCAGAGGCGGCGCATGGAGATCACCGAGGCGTAGCGGGCGCCGCCCGTGGAGATCCCGGACCGCAGCACCGCGCTGAGCCCCTGGTAGTAGGACGCCAGGGCCGCTCGGCGGCTGTGCGTGCGGTCGAGCAGGTAGGCCAGCAGGTAGGCGCTCATCCGGATGTTGTCCCGGCGCACGGTGGGATCCAGGTCGGGCTCACCCATCAGATGCGCCAACCACCTGGCCGTGCTCGGGAGGAGCTGACCGACGCCGGTGGCCCCGTTCGCGGACACCACGTCCTGGCGCCAGCGGGACTCGGTGTAGGTCAAGGCCTTCAGCAGCGAGGGCGACACCCCGAACTCGGCCGCGGCGCGGGAGAGCTCCGTGCTGACCCGCTGACGCTCCCGGGGCAGGAGGGAGAAGAACGGCGAACCCCCGGCGGGGCCGGTACGCGACGAGCTCGATGACCTCGACGAGCCGCTGGGAAGGCGGTGTGCTGCCCCCCGGCGTGTCACGCTCGACGGCACTTCGAGGGTCATCCCGACGAGCACGTGGTTCGGGTCCTCGAGATGGTTGATGCGGGCCAGATCAGCCGTCGACACGCCATAGCGCCGGGCGATCGTCGTCAGGTTCTCCCCCACCCGCACCGTGTGCTCGGCCGCCGATGCCGACCCTGCGGTCAAAGCCACCAAGCCGAGGCTGGCACCCAGCGTGGCGGCGAGGATCCGGATCCCGACCTTGATCCCCCGACCGGGCCCGACGATGACCCGCGGCGCGCGCATCGGGCGGTGACCGGACGGACCACGCGAACCAAGACGCAGAGGGGGGCGCAGACGGGGCATGGATCCTCCTGGCCACCCGCGCCGTCGCGACCAACTCTAGACCACCACTGCACGTTGATGGCAACGCGCCTCACCATCTTGCTCATGGTGAGTAGTCGAGAGTTTTGGCCGGCCCTGGTCTCGATCTCAGGTGCAGGGTTGCGCCCGTCGGGACTCGGCTCGGCGCTCGGACTCCAGCCGCTCGAGCGCCGGGGCCTCTCGCGTGAGGTGCGTCATCGTCGCCGCGATCGCTCGATGGCCAGCCTGCTCGGCGATCAGGCGGTGCATCTCGAGCGCGATGCGCCGGTACGACGGGTGGCCTTGAGGCGCGCTGCGCAGCTCGAGCAGGTGCATGGCTTCCCGAGCGTTGAACTGCATGGCGTAGCGGACCCGGTACGCCATCGAGACGGCGTAGCCGGCCTGATCGGGGAAGCTGCCCGCCAGCAGGTCGTGGAGGGCGCCAGACCGGGTCATCGCATCGTCGAAGGCGCGGGCGCCGCCGGCCTCGTCGACCAGCTCTGGGCGGAGGTAGCCGTGGTGGGGCGTCAGGGCCTGCCATTCGATGGTCAGCAGGCGGTGGCGCTGGAGGTCGCGGAAGGCGCCGTAGTCGGAGAGCACGTCGAAGCGATAGCCCGTGCGTTCGAAGGCCCGGCCGGGCTTGTGACGGCGGTTGGTCCGCTCGCCGACGTAGGCCCGCAGCAGCCCCACCCTCTCGTCGGTGGTCAGCTGCCGCACCCGATCGAGGATCTGGCGCTCGGGTAGCGAGGAGGCCGCGTAGCAGACGGCCGCCAACAGCTTGTCCTCGCCCTCCGGATCCCAGTCCACGAGCGTGACCTCGGGTGGCTCCTGTGCCGTCACGTCCGCAAAGAGCCTGCTCACCGCCTCTCCCGTGGCCTGTCGGGTGGCTTCCAGGTAGTCGCTCCACGCCCCGCCGCGATCGGCCAGGTCGACCCGGCGCAGGAAGCTCGGGATGACCTTGCGCAGCTCGTGGAGCATGAGCTCGGCGTAGGAACGGGCCTCGGGCAGCGGATGGGCTCGCATGCGCAGCAGGAGCTGCTCGAAGGCCTGCCCGGAGCCGTAGATGCCGAGATTCGAGAGCGACGCCGCCGGCAGCACCCCCCGCACCGCATCGAGGGCTTTGGCCCGCGTGGCCTGCCGATAGACGAAGTCGCTGTCCCGGGGCTGCTTCGGCACCGTGGCCCGGACGTGCTCTTGGACCCGCTCCACCAGCTCGGCGTAGGTGTCGAAGAGGCGGTCGAGGTCGCCCACGTACCGGGTCCCGAGGGGGGAGGTGAGCACGGCCGGGTCGCGGTAGTAGCGATAGCGACCGCCTAGCCGAGCGTCGTACGCGATGTAGCGGGTGCTCTGCTCCAGGTAGCTGGCCAGACGGCCCCACTCCAGGATCTTGGTGAGCAGGTTGGAGGCCTGCTCGCAGGCCAGGTGGACCCCGCCCAGCTGGGCCACCGAGTCATCGCCGTACTCGAGGAACACCCGCTCGTACAGCTCGTCGGCCCGCTGGAGGCCCACTGTGGCGTCGATGTCCTGGTCGCCGCGGATGTCGAGGTCGCCGACGAACTCGTCCAGGAACAGCCGCCGAAGGCTCTTGGCGCTGCGGGAGTAGCGGGCGAACAGCGCCCCCTTCACCACCTCGGGCAGGTTGACCAGCGCGAACACCGGTCCGTCGAGGTTGGTCACATAGCGCCGGAGGATGTCCTCTTCCTCGGGCGTGAACGACTCAGAGACGTACACCGTCACAGCGAGGCATGCTACGGGCGGGCCCCGGTTTCGCCCGGGATGGGATCTGAGCAGGGGCGACAGCGGGCCTCAGATCGGGCGGCTCGTCCCCGCCGTCACCGCCGCGAACTCGGCCCGGGCCGCCTCGAGAAGGGCCTGGTCGGACCAGAGATCCACCACCGTCATGGCCATGGCCTTGGCCCCGTCGAGAACGGCCCGGTCAGCCATCTCGCCCCCCGCATGCTCGGCGAACGCAGCCGAGTGGATGGGTACGCCCCGCGGCGCGACCTGGATCATCGGGTGGATCGACGGCACGAGGTAGCTGATGTTCCCCATGTCCGTCGACCCGACCACCCGCTGCGAATCGTCCGGGGCGACGACCGAGCGGCCGAGGCGGACCGCGTTGGCGGCGTAGGCCGTGGCCATCGGCTCGTTGTCGAGCAGGTCGGCGTACGGATGATCCTGCCACTCGTGCTCGAAGGAGCAGCCGGCCGCCTGGGCTCCACCCTCCAGGCAGGCCAGGACCCGGTCCTTGAGGGGCTGGAGGGTGGCAAACGTGTCCGAGCGGATGTACCAGAAGCTCGACGCCCGCTCGGGCACGATGTTCGGCTGGTCGCCCGCCTCGGTGAAGATGCCGTGGATGCGCTCGCGGGGCCGGATGTGCTGGCGCAGGGCAGCGACGTTGACGTAACCGAGGACGGCGGCGTCGAGGGCGTTGCGACCCTGATGCGGCGCCGCGGCCGCGTGCGCGGCCTGGCCGTGGTAGGTGACCTCCAGCTGTTGGATGGCGATGCAGTCCATGTGGAGCAGATCGGCATCGGCCGGATGGACCATCATCGCGGCGTCGACGGCCTCGAAGGCGCCCCGGCGGGCCAGCTCGATCTTGCCGCCTCCGCCCTCCTCGGCCGGCGTCCCGAGGATCACCACCCGCCCCGCGCCGTCGCGGGCCAGCGCGGCGGCGGCCAAACCGGCACCCAGGCCGGCGGCCGCGATGACGTTGTGGCCGCAGGCGTGGCCGAGCCCAGGCAGGGCGTCGTACTCGCAGAGCACGGCCACCGCGGGCCCCGACTCCCCCGCCGCGGCCTCGAACGCCGTCTCGACCCCGTACGCCGAGCGCCGCGGTTCCAGCCCCGCTTCGGCCAGCACGCTCGTCAGCAGGTCGTGGGCGCCTCGCTCCTCGTACGCCAGCTCCGGCTCGGCGTGGATGCGGTGCGAGACCTCGACCAGGCGAGCGGCCCAACGATCAACCTCGGCGCACACCGCCGCCTTCTGCTCCTCGCGCTCGGTGTGGCGGTCCGCGTCCATACCGGCACGCTACGCCGGGTGGCGCAGGACGATCTTGCCCAGCTGTTGGCTGCGCTCGAGCCGTTCGAGGGCGGCCGGGTAGTCGGCCAGGTCGAACACCTGGTCGATCTGCACCGGCAGACCTTGGTCGATCAAGGCCGTCAGCTGGGTGAACTCCCGGTACGAGCCCATCGAAGAGCCGATGATCTCGATCTGCTTGAAGAAGACCCGGGGCAAGGTCAGCTCCACCTTGGGGCCGCTGGTGCCGCCGCACACCACGAGCCGTCCACCGGCGCGGAGCGACCGGACCGACTGCTCCCATGTCGCGGGGCCCACGCTCTCGATGACGACGTCGGCCTGCACCGGCCACCTGGCGGCGGTGGAGTCGAAGGCGGCCTCGGCGCCGAGGGCCAGCGCCTGGGCCCGCTTGCCCTCGTCCCGACTGGTGGCGACGACGCGAGCGCCCATGTGGCGGGCCAGCGCCAGCGCCGCGCACGAGACGCCGGAGCCGATGCCCACCACGAGCACGGTCTCGCCCGCCTGCAGCCGCCCTCGCCGCAGCATCCGGTACGCGGTGAGGTAGGCCAACGGGTACGCCGCCGTCTCCTCCCACGAGCGGAGGGCCGGACGCCTGACCACGTTGCGGGCCGGGGCGACAGCATGGGTTGCGTGACCGCCCCAGCAGTGCTCGCCGTAGATCAGGAAGCCGTCGCCCATGGGGCTGTCGTCGCCCAGGGCCGCGATGTCCTCCACCGGCGAGACGGCCGGGTTCACGACCACCTCGTCACCCACGGTCAGGGTGGTGACGCCGTCGCCGATGGCGTCGACGACGCCCGCCACGTCGCAACCCGGTACATGGGGAAGGGGTGGCTTCGGGAGGGCGCGGGTGACCCACAGATCCATATGGTTGAGCGCGCTCATCCGCACCTCGATGCGGACCTCACCCGGTCCGGGATCGACCAGGTCGACCTGGCCCCATCGGTACGAGCCGGGCGAGTCGTCGAGGATCCAGGCGTCCATGATCCGGCCTTCTAGCCACTGCGCCGGCGCGAAGCAACCTGGCCGCGTGTCAGAGGCGCCCCGCCGCTCGCGCCGCGTGCCCTCGGCGGCGTCGATCTGGCTCTCGATGATGTCCAGGCCACCCTGCCAGAACGAGGGTTCGGTGAGATCGCAACCGACCAGGCGGGCGAGCTCCTCGGGCGGCCGCGAGCCACCCGCCGAGAGCATCTGCAGGTATCGAGGCACGAACGCGGTGCCATCCTCCTCGTAGCGGTGGTACACGGCGAGGGCGAGCAGCTTCCCGAAGGCGTAGGCGTACACGTAGCCGGGGATCACGAACACGTGCGGGATGTAGCTCCACCAGGTCCGGTAGCCGGGTGTGACCTCCATGGTGTCGCCGAACATGTCGGCCTGGGTGGTAGCCCAGAGGTCGTTGATCCGCTCGACCGCGAGCTCGCCCTCGCTTCGGCGGGCCTCGTGGGCGGCGGCCTCGAACTGGTTCATCGCCACCTGCCGGAAGACGGTGGCGATCGAGTCGTCGATGCTGCCGCTGAGGAGGTCGAGGCGCTCGGCCGGGTCGGTGGTGCCGGTCAGCAAGCGGCCGATCGTCAGCGTCTCGCCGAACACCGACGCCGTCTCGGCCATCGTGAGGGGCGTCGTCATCTGGTAGATCCCCTGCGGGCGGGCGAGGTAGGCGTGTACGCCGTGTCCGAGCTCGTGGGCCAGGGTCATCGCATCCCGGCGCCGACCGGTCCAGTTCAGCAGGACGTAGGGATGGTGGTCAGGGACGGTGTAGGCACAGAACGCGCCCGTCCGCTTGCCGGGAGTGGCCGGGGCGTCGATCCAGCCCTCGTCGAGGAAGCGGCCCACGATGTCCGCCAGCTCAGGCGAGAACGACCGGTAGGCGTCAGCGACCAGCTCCGTGGCATCGGGCCAGCTGATCTCCCGGTCCTCATCGGCCAGGGAACAGGCCCGGTCGTAGTCAGCCAGGCGATCCAGCCCCAGCATGGCCGCCTTGGCGCGGTTCCAGCGCTGCGGCAGGTCGTAGCGGCTCCGCACCGCCTCGACCAGCGCTTCGACCGACGCGTCGCTGGCCTGGTTGGCCAGGTTGCGGGCCGACAGCCAGTGGCCGTGCCGGCGCAGGCGGTCGTCGGTGGCCTTCTCGAGCAGCAGGGTGTTCAAGATGAATGCTCGCGTGCGCAACCCGGTCGCCAAACCCGCGGTCACGGCCTCCGCAGCCCGACGACGTGTGTCGCGGTCGGGGTGACCGAGGAGGGCCAAGCCGCGCTCGAGTCCGACCACCTCCCCCTCGAGCTCGATCTCGATGGCGGCGTCCTGCTCGTCGAACAGGCGCTGCCAGGCCGAGCGGGCGGTCAGGTCCTTCTCAGCGGCGATCCGCTCCTCGGGCTCACTCAGCAGGTGAGGCCGGAAGCGACGTAGGACGCACAGGTGGTGCCGGCAGGCGTCGAGACGCGGGTCGGCGAGGAGCGCCTCGGCCACCTCGTTGTCGAGGGCCGCCCACTCGAGATCGAAGAACAGGAGCCGGGTGCGGATGGCCGTGGCCCGCTCCTCCACCCGGGCCACCAGCGCCCCCCGCTCGGCGTCGCGTGTGTCAGCGGCGAAGCGCAACCCGGCGTAGCTGTCGGCCCGCTCGATGCGGTCTTGTAGCCGGGCCAAGGTGGCCATGAACTGCACCAGCCCGTCGGCATCCAGGTTCGCCACCGCACCGCGCCGGGCGGCCAGGTCGCCGGCCAGCGCGTCGGCCTGATCGAGCATGTGGTCGACACCGTCGGGTCCCGCCCCGTCCACGAGGGGCTCGAGGTCCCAGTGCACGTCGTCGGCGGCGGGCGCGGTGGGCTGGGTGGTGGTGAGCTCGGCCATCGTGTGAGGTTACGCGGGCTTCGTCGCCACCGACCCTCAGACGCAGATGGTCAGCGCGTCCGGCTCGACCACCACCTCGAGCGCGGTAGCCCTCCCGACCCGCCGGCCATCGAGCCACACCGCGGTCCGGCGGGGGAAGGTGACCTCGAAGGTGGTCCGCCGGCGCATGGTGATGGCCGGATGAGGCAGGTGGCTGCCGGTGGGCAGCCGGCGCCAGGCATGCCACCGGTCGCCGAGGCGAAGGTCCACCACCTGCACCACTGCCAGCCGGCCGTCACCCGGATGGCTCCTCGGCGCCACGTCCCACCGGCCGATGAGCTCGGCGTTCATGATCGCCAGCACGTCGCCCAGCCACCAGGCCCTCCGGGCCACGAGGTGGCTGACGAACCACCAGGGCCGGCCGTCGAGGTGAGCCTGGCCGAGATCGACGGTGAAGACGCCCACCTCCTCGGCCAGTGCGCTGGTGGGCTCGCGCCCGAGGGTGCGCCGCAGGTCGCCGGCGCGCAGGCCGATGGGTGGGAGCTCGTGTCCGGCGCGGCGCAGGCGGTTCACCAGCGCGCCGGCCTCCCCGTCGTCGGCCACCTCCACCAGGTCGCGGGGTCGTGGCCCCGCGTCCCCCCACGGCCGTCCCGGCTCGACCGTCACCGTCTCCTCACTGGCCCGGCACGTCGCTCTCCGCCGCCTCCTCCGCCTCGGCGCCGACACCGAGCGCGGTGGATGCAGCCACCACACCCCGGAAGAGCCGGTCGGCCGCCTCCCGCGCCGCCTCCCTCGTGGCCTCCACCGGGGCCAGCAGGGACAGCTGGCGGAGGAGGTCGATCAGCTGCTTGATGGTCCGCACGAAGTCGCCGCCGGACAGCTCCTCGTCCTCCACCACGGTGGCGAACGACTGACCGGAAGCCCACGCGTGGGCGATGGCGACGAAGGTGGGGTCTGGCGCGCGGGTCGGCGACAAGCCGGCTTCCTCCTCGACCGCCCTCAGCTCGCGTGCCAGCGACTCGATCGCTTCCCAGCGCTTGCGCACGTCGCGGGAGGGGAACCACGGTGCTGGGGGTGGCTCCGGACTCCGGTGCTCGTAGGCGAACACAGAGGCCAGCCCGGCCAGCTCCGCCGGCTCGAGCCCGTCGAGGTGACCCTGGCGCATCGCTTCCACCACCAGCAGGTCGGACTCGTGGAAGAACCCGGCCAGCCTCCGCCCGGCGTCGGTCAGCTTCCAGCCGTCGACGTACGCCCAGCTCTCCAGGATCCGCAGCACCCGGTCGAAGTGGTTGGACACGGACTGGCTGCGACCACGGATCCGGTTGCGCAGGTCCTCCACCTCCCGCGCCGCCCGGTCGGCCTGCCCGGCGGCGCGGAGCCGGTCGGCCAGGCGGGGGTCGGCCGCCACGGGATGTTCGGCGAGGCCGTCGACGTCGGGCTCCCGAGCCCTGGGCGCTCGCCGCTTCTCGGCCGGCGCGATCGCGGCCCGGGTCAGCTGCCGAGCCACCTGGCGTTGGAATTGCTGTCGGTTGGGCGCGTACGGGACCGGGAGCTCGATCCGCCCGAGCACCTTGGGCGCCTCGTCGAAGTCGCGCGCCGAGAGCTGGAGGGACAGGCTGGTGGCGGTGAGGGCCTGGAGCTTCATGCCGCCCTTGCGCCGCGTGGCCGTCAGCACCACCGCTCTGCCGACCACCTTGCCCTTGGCGACGTGGATGATGTCACCGGGTCGCAGCCGCACCAGCGCGATCTCGATCGCGTCCTCGTTGCGGGGGGCCGGCGCCTGGTTGAGCCGGCGGTACTCGTCGAGGTCGCCGAGTGGGCTGGTCGCGACGGCTCGGAGCTCGTCGAGCTGGCCTTCTCGGCGCTCCAGGCGGGCCTCGAGCCGCACGACGTGGCGGTCGGCCTGGTATTGGGCGAACGAGAGGTTGAGGAGGTGATGTGCCTCTTGGCGGCCATACGAGCGGACCAGGTTGGCGGTCATGTTGTAGGTGGGCCGGAAGGCCGAGGTGAGCTGGTACGAGCGGCTCGACGCCAGCGACGCCACTTGGTCGAAGGGCACGAACGGGCTCCAGAGCACCACGGCGTAGCCGACGTTGTCGATGCCCCGCCGCCCGGCTCGGCCGGTGAGCTGCGTGTAGTCGCCGGGGGTGAGGAATTCGTGGTGGTCACCGGTGAACTTGCTCAGCTTCTCGATCACCACCGAGCGAGCAGGCATGTTGATCCCAACGGCCAACGTCTCGGTGGCGAAGACCATCTTGACCAGACCCTCGGTGAAGCAGTGCTCCACCGCCTCCTTGAACGGCGGCACCATCCCGGCGTGGTGGGCCGCCACGCCGGCCTCCAAACCAGCCAAGAACGGCCCGTAGCCGAGCACGGCGAGGTCGCGGTCGTCGATGGAGCCGACGTGCTCGTCCACGATCTCCCGGATGCGGTCCCGCTCCGCGCCCGTCGTGAGCCGCACCCCCGCGCCCACCATCGACCGCACCGCCTCCTCGCAACCGTTCCGGCTGAAGATGAAGAAGATGGCAGGCAGCATCGACGCCTCCTCCAGGCGGTCGAGCACCTCGAGGCGGGCCGGCGTGTACAGCTTGCGGCGAGCGGTCGTCCGCCGCTGACCCCGGAAGGCGCGCACGGCCTCGCCGTCGAGCCGGTGGGCTTCAGGGTTGGGACGATGGTCGACCAACGTCGGCAGCAGGTGCAGGCGCTCGGCCGTGCGGTCGCCGATCAGGTAGAGGTTCTCGAGCGTCACCGGCCGCCGCTCCTCGATCACCGCCGCGGTCGGCCCCCGCACGGTGGTGATCCAGTCCGCCAGCTCCTCGGCGTTGGAGACGGTGGCGGAGAGGCACACCAGGCGCACGGACGGCGCCAGGTGGATGATGACCTCCTCCCACACCGGGCCCCGGTAGGTGTCTTGCAGGAAGTGGACTTCGTCGAGCACGACCACGCCGAGGTCATGGAGGGCGGGCGACCGGCCGTAGATCATGTTGCGCAGGACCTCGGTGGTCATGACCACCGCCGCCGCGTCGCCGTTGATCGCGTTGTCCCCGGTGAGGAGGCCGACGTCGTCGGCACCGTGGATCTGGCGGAGGTCGCGGAACTTCTGGTTGGACAGGGCCTTGATGGGTGCGGTGTAGAAGGCCCGCCTGCCCTCGGCCAGCGCCATCGCCACCGCGTACTCGGCCACCACGGTCTTGCCGGATCCCGTCGGCGCGGCAACCAGGACGGACTGCCCGCCGTCGAGGGCATCGAGGGCCCGCAGCTGGAACGGGTCGAGGGGGAAGTCGTAGCGGGCCAGGAGGCTGGCCCGGTCACCGCGCACGGCACCAGTGTGCCCGGTGGGCGGCGTCAAGCGGTGCTGGGGGCGGGGTTGGCGGCCTTGGCGCGGCGCCGCCTCGCGACGAGCCACCCGATGGCGACGGACACCCAGTAGAGAAGCCACATCGGGATGCCAAGGGCCAGCATGCTGATGGGGTCGCCGCTCGGCGTGATCACGGCGGCCACGACAGCGATCAGCACGGTGGCGTAGCGCCACCAGCCGAGCAGCTGCTTGTAGGTGAGCACTCCCCCCAGCTCCAGGAAGACCAGGAGGACCGGGAACAAGAACCCGGCACCGAAGGCCAGCATCATCAGGCCGACCAGGCTGACGTAGCTCTCCGGCGTGAAGCCCACCCGGGCGGAGCCGCTGAACGAGATCAGCCACTGGAGAGCCTTCGACAGCGTGATGTAGGCGATGGTGGCGCCGAGCGCGAAGAGGGCCAGGGTGCTGATGACGAAGGGCCGGGCGTACCGCCTCTCCTTGGACTCGAGGCCGGGGACGATGAACCGCCAGATCTGCCAGAGGACCACGGGCAGCGCCAGGAGGAGGCCACCCCAGCCGGCCACCTTCATGCGGGTGCTGAAGCCGCCGAGCGGTGTGGTGAGCAGCGGGTCCCCGTTGCAGCCGTAGCTGGGGTGGCTGTTGCACACCACGTGGTAGGGGTGGAACAGGAAGTTCTGGATCCACGGGTCGTAGAGGACGAACACCACGATCCCGCCGAGCACGACCGCCAGCAGGCACCGGATGAGGCGCATGCGCAGCTCAGCCAGGTGCTCGAAGAGCGTCATGTTGTCGGAACGGGTGGCGCGGGGCGCCTTCTTGCGGCGGCGGAGGCGCACGTCAGACCGGCCGTTCGCGGGCCGGGTCGTCGGCGATCCCTTCGACTCCCGACGCTTCGGCCAACGGCGCGACCACGTCCGGGTCGATGGTCGGCAACACCGGTGCCCCGATGTCGGTTGGCATTGGCTCCTGCTCGGGTTCCTGCCCTGGTTCGGGTTCCTCCTCCGGCGGCTCGACGGCGTCGGCGCCCGGATCGCCGCTCGCCCCCTCGTCGGGGCCGGCGGTGCGGCCGTCGCCAACGTCCGGCGGCTCGTCGACCGGTGTCTGGACCTCATCGGCGGCGGCTTCCGGTTGCGTCGCCGTCGTCGCCGGCTCCCGCAGCGGGTCCGTCATCGCCTGCATCGGCTGGCTCACTGCGTCCTGCATCATCTGCGCCGTTCCTCGCAGCTCCTGCATCGGCTCCTGGAAGGCGTCGCGCAGCTCGCTCTGGAAGCCGTCGCTCATGCGGCGGAGCTCGCTGTAGATGTTCCCGAACCGGCGCATGGCCTCGGGCAGCTTCTCCGGCCCCAGCACGATCAGGGCCAGCACGAGGATCACGATGACCTCGCCCCCGCCGAGGCTGTTGAAGATGGCCAGCACGCCGCGGAGTCTAGGGAACCGACCTCCCCGGACACGCTCGGGCCCACCCGTCTCGAGGTGGGACGTGGGCCTCACCCTGGCCCGGTGCGAAGATGCCCCGGTGGCACCGCGCTACCCGTCTCTGATGGATCCCCCGATCGGCTTCGCCCACCGGGGAGCGAGGGCCCACGCCCGGGAGAACACGCTCGACGGGTTCGCGCTCGGCGTTGCGTCTGGGCGCGCCGGGCCTGGAGACGGACGTCTGGCTGACGTCCGACGGCGTGCCCGTACTGGATCACGACGGCGTCGTACGGCGCAGGGGGCGCCAGCGATCGATCGCCAGCGTGGCCCGCGACGCCCTGCCCGCACACATCCCCACCCTGCACCAGCTGGTGGCCCTGTGCGGGCCGGCCACCCACGTTTCGATCGACGTCAAGGATGCGGCGGCGGGCCCGGTGATCATCGACACCATCCAGGTGCAACGGCCAGACCTGCTTCCGCGCGTATGGCTCTGCGCGCCGGATCTCGCCTCCCTGGCCGCCCTCCGACTGCTCGACCCGCAGGTGAAGCTGGTGAACTCGACCCGGCTCGACCGCATGCGGGAGGGTCCCGAGCGGCGGGCGGCCACGCTGCGCGAGCAGAGCATCGACGCCGTCAACCTCCACCACAGCCAGTGGACCGGCGGCCTCATCGCGCTCTTCCACCGCTTCGAGCGCTACTGCCTGGCCTGGGATCTCCAGCACGAGCACCTGCTCCGCCAGACGCTCGACCTCGGGATCGACGGCGTCTTCAGCGACTGGGTGGACCGGATGAACGACGCCCTGGCCGCGTTCGGCGCCCGCTGATCGGCCCGGCTGCGCGCGCCGCGGCCGCTACAGCCAGGCCCAGCGGCTGATGGGCCACATGATCACGAACGCCCGGCCGACCACGCTCTTTTTGGTGATGGGCCCGAAGTAGCGGCTGTCGAAGCTGCCGTCCCGGTTGTCCCCCATGACGAAGAGCATCCCGGTCGGCACCGTGATCTTGCCATCGCGGTCGGGGTCGATGTTGGCCTGCGGGGGGTCGGTGCATTGTCCGCCGGTGTAGGGCTCGACGATGGCCTGGCCGGCGACGTACACCCGGCAATCCTTGAACTCGAGGGTCTCTCCCGGCAGCCCGATGACCCGCTTGATGAGGTCCTTGATGTTCGGATCCGGTTCGCCGGGGGGTCGCTTGAACACGACGACATCGCCGCGGTGGATGTCGTGCAGCTTGTACGAGAGCTTGTTGACCAGGACGCGGTCGCCGATCTTGAGCGTGTCGACCATTGACGGCGACGGGATCTCGTAGGCCTGGAAGAGGAACGTGCGGATGAGGAGCGCCACCAGCAGCGCGCCCCCGATCACCAGCACCCATTCGCGCACCGCCCGTGAGGCCCGCCGGGCGGCCGGCTCCGGGGTCAGCGGCACCTCGTCGTCGATCGGCCGATGGTCGTCCATCCCGTTGGCTGCCGCGATCTGCGGATGGTGGACCAGGTCGTCCGGCGTCGGCCGGGCCGTCCCGAGCACCCCGCCCGGCTCCGGTTCGCGGTTACCGGACTCGGGTGTGGTCACGGGCGCACCGTAGTCCGTGCTCGGTGGGAGCGGGCGGCCAGGACCCCGGCCGCGGCCGTGGTGGCGAAGAACAGTGGGTCGTCGTCGGGGCCCCGGCCCATCGTCGTGACCTCTAGCCCGAGGTCGGCCAGGAGCGGCCCTACCGCGGGTACGTCGACGGTGACCACGTGGTGTGGCGGCGCGATGGCGAGCAGCGGCGTCCCCGCCGCGTGCCCCACCTCGGCGGCCCGGGCGGCCAGGGCCAACGCGGTGGTGGTGTGATGGCTGAGGCCCCGGTGCCGGGGCCGCTCGTCGGCCTCGCTCGTCCGGGCGGCCACGATGGGCCGGCCGCCGAGCACGGCGGCGGCGTCGATGGCCGGCGCCACCTCCAGGGCCGTCGTGCCGAGCACGGCCCCGGTCCCCACGACGCCCGGGCCCATGGCCACGATCAGGACGTCAGCACCACCGAGCCGGGCTGCCACATCGAGCGCCGAGGGCAGGTTGACCGCCTCGAGGTCACCGCCAAAGGCGTGACCGGCCGTGACCGTCACGGCGATCAGCTGCCGGGCGCAGAGCTCGGCGACCAGATCCGAGACGGCGAGCGGGAGCGCGGCGCCATCGGTCATGACATAGGCGACCCTGGCCGTCGGGACCTGGAGGCCGACGACCGCCGCCACCACCGCGAGCTGGCTGTGCACGCTGCAGATCACGACCGGCCGGCCGGCGAGATCGACCGGTTCGCCCGTCGGGGCCCGTTCCTCGGCCGCGCCGACGTCGGCCTGCAAGCTGGTGTAGCGCAGCTTCATGATGTGTCCGCCCCCGTCGCGCTCGAAGCTGCGGCGCGAGAGGTTCCAGTGCACGACGTGCCAACCTCCGGTGCCGAGCCCGAGGTCCACGGCCGTGGTGTTCACGACCACCTCGTCGCCGACCGCCACCTCGCCCACCAGCTCGGTCAGGACGTAGGCCCGGTCGCCCCCCTCGAGCACCACCCGCTGGAGCCCTCGTCGCTCGACCGATACTTCCGCCACGACCGTGGGCACGAAGCGGGGCATGGCGGGGCCGTGACGTCAGAGAGAGCTGATCAGCTTCTCGACCCGCTCGTCGCGACTCTTGAACGGGTCCTTGCAGAGCACGGTGCGCTGCGCCTGGTCGTTGAGCTTCAGGTGGACCCAGTCGACCGTGTAGTCGCGCTTGCGCTCCTTGGCCCGCTTGATGAACTCGCCCCGGAGCCGGGCCCTCGTGGTCTGGGGCGGGTTGTCCACCGCGCTCTCGATGTCGGCTTCGGTGCACATCCGCTCCACCATGTCGCGGTCCTGCAGCTTGTAGAAGAGGCTCCGCTCACGGCTGAGGTCGTGGTACTGGAGGTCGAGCAGCGCCACTCGGGGATGGCCGAGGGCGAGGTCGTGCTTGGCCCGGTAGGCCTCGATCAGCTGGTGCTTGATGACCCAGTCGACCTCTCGCTCGAGCTTGAGCGGCTCGTCCTCGATGACGCTGACGCAGTGCTCCCACATGTCCAGCGCCTTCTGCTCGAGCGGGGGCAGTCCCTTGGTGTCGGCGTAGCGGAGGGCCCGGTCGAGGTACTCCCGCTGGATGTCGAGCGCGCTCACCTCGCGACCGTTGGCCAGTCGCACCCGCCGCCGGCACGTGATGTCGTGACTGATCTCCCGGATGGCCCGGATGGGGTTCTCGAGTGTCATGTCCCGCAAGACGACGCTCTGGTCCTCCAGCATCCGGAGCATCACGGCCGTGGCGCCCACCTTCAAGAAGGTGGAGTACTCGCTCATGTTCGAGTCGCCGACGATCACGTGAAGTCGCCGGTACCGCTCGGCGTCGGCGTGGGGCTCGTCGCGGGTGTTGATGATCGGCCGGCTCCGAGTCGTGGCCGAGGACACGCCCTCCCAGATGTGCTCGGCCCGCTGGGCCAGGCAGTAGACGGCGCCCCGGGCGGTCTGCAGCACCTTGCCGGCGCCGGCGTAGATCTGGCGGGAGACGAAGAACGGGATCAGCACGTCGGCGTAGTGGGCGAGGTCGTCGCGCCGGCTGGTCAGGTAGTTCTCGTGGCAGCCGTAGCTGTTGCCGGCCGAGTCGGTGTTGTTCTTGAACAGGTAGATGACGCCGCGGATCCCCTCTTCCCGCAGGCGCTGCTCGGCCGAGTTCAGGAGCTGCTCGAGGATCCGCTCCCCCGCCTTGTCGTGGACGACCAGGTCGTAGATCGAGTCGCACTCGGGCGTGGCGTACTCGGGGTGCGAGCCCACGTCGAGGTACAGCCGGGCGCCGTTGGCGAGGAAGACGTTCGAGCTGCGGCCCCAGCTGACCACCCGCCGGAAGAGGTAGCGGGCCACCTCGTCCGGGCTGAGCCGGCGCTGCCCGCGCAGCGTGCAGGTGACGCCGTACTCGTTCTCGAGGCCGAAGATGCGGCGCTCCATCGAGCTCACCGTATCGGGATCGCCGCGCTCGCGAGTGTTCGGGTGGCCAACTGTCGCGGGCGAGGTGCCAACCACCTGGCCCGGTGGCGTCCGACCGGGGTGGTTAGCCTGGGCTGGTGCCCCTGCTCCCCGGCCCTGAGCCGCTTCGCATGGTGCGGCTCATGACGGCCGACGACGCCTTCGCGGCCAAGATCGTCGCCGCCCAGCTCGGAGGAGAGGGGATCGTGTGGCAGCTGAAGGGTGGCGTCGACGGGCCGTACCCGTTCGGACCGGTGCACATCTACGTACCCGAGACCGAAGTCGAGGAAGCCCGGGCCGTCCTGGCCGCGGCGGCACCGCTCGACGACGATGAGGAAGACGACGAGTGGCGGAGGTCGGTGCCGCATCGGCGGGCGTTGCTCGGGGGCGCGGCGCTGGTCGGCCTCCTCGGCCTCGCGGCGGCCGAGCTCGTGCGGATGCTCGTCCTGCGCTGAGCGCCCGCCCAGCCACCCGTCCGGCTGCCACCCAGGAAGTGCACCGTCAGCGCGCGCATCTGCGCCCGAGCACGGTGTACTTCTCAGGCGGTGAGCAGCTCGCCCACTTGCGTGTCGTCGAGGCGGTGGAAGCACCGTCGTCCGTTGCTCCGTTGCAGCACCGCGACCTCGAGGTCGCCGGCCTTCAAGGTGCGGTCCGGGCCGGCCAGTGCGTTCACCGCCACTCGCAGCGCGACGCCGAGGGCCATGCCGTCCTGCCACCCCTCCTCGGTCCGCAGGACGATGGCATCGGCATCGCCACCGAGCACGCTGAAGCGCTTCTCGTCCAGAACTGTGCCGTCGTAGAGGATGTGGAACAGCTGGTCGTCGTCGGGCGTGAGGCCGACCTCGGCGACGAGGATCTCGACCTCCATCGGCTTCATCTCGTGGGTGAAGATCTGCCCGAGCAGCTGGGCGTAGCGGTTCGCCAGGCTGCGGGCATCGACGTCGTCCCGGCTGAACTGGTAGCCCTTGAGGTCGGCGGCCCGGACGCCGTCCACCCGGAGCTGGTCGAACTCGTTGTACTTGCCCACGCCGGCGAAGCCGATGCGGTCGTAGATCTCGCTGATCTTGCGCAGGGTGTTCGATGCGTTCTCGGCCACCAGGGCCACGCCATCGTCGTAGACCAGGCCGACGAGCGCCCGCCCCCTCGCGATGCCCTTGCGGGCGTAGTCGGCCTGATCCTTCATGCGCTGCTCAGGCGAGACGTAGAAGGGCATGCTCATGCCCGGACCTCCTCCGCGATCGCCTCGAAGCGCTGCCGCAGCTCCTCCTCGCCCACCGCTTCATAGCCCGCGGCCGTGATGGTGGCCACCGTCGGGTAGACGCCGCGCAGCGGATCGGGGCCGCCGGTCGCGGCATCGGCGTCGGCGGCCAGCCACAGCGCCTTCACGCACAGGTCTACGGCCTCATCCCGGCTCAAGCCGGGCCGATAGCCGACCCGGATCACCGTTCCGGCGTGCAGGCTGCCGGAGCCGGTGGCCACCAGGTCCTTCTCCTCATACCGGCCGCCGGTCACGTCGTACGCGAACAGCCGCCCCTGGCCGCGCCGCTGATCGAAGCCGGCGAAGATCGGCACCACGACCATGCCCTGCAGGGCCGCGGGCAGGTTGCCCCGCACCATCATCGACAGCTGGTTGGCCTTGCCCTCGAGGCTGAGCGAGGTGCCCTCCACCTTCTCGTAGTGCTCGAGCTGGAGCTGGAACAGCCGCACCATCTCCATCGCCGGCCCGGCCGCCCCTGCGATGGCCACCCCACTGTGACGGTCGGCCGGCAGCACCTTCTCCATCGTCCGGCTGCTGATCAGGTTCCCCGCCGTCGCCCGCCGATCGCCGGCCATGACCACGCCGTCGGCGTGCGTCATGGCCACGCAGGTGGTGGCGTGGGGCAGGCGCAGCTCGGCCATCGCGTCGGGCGGCAGCGACGAGACGGACGGGAGCGGCGACAGGCCGACCCGACGCAAGAGCTCGGTGAAGTTGGCGCCGGGATCGTCGCGAGGGCCGAAGAAGGGCATCGACATAGGTGCGCGCAGGCTACCTGTTGGGGGTAGCAGCCTCCTCGGCTGACCGGCTCAGTCGTCAGCCGAGGAGCGGTGAGGGTTCGGCTTGGTGAGGTCTACTGCCCGCCCTTTTGGACGTAGGACTTCACGAACTCCTCGGCGTTGGTCTCCAGGACGTCGTCGATCTCGTCCAACAGGTCGTCGAGCTCCGCCTTGAGCTTGTCTCCCCGCTCGGTGGTGGCCGGCGCCTCCTCGACCACCTCATCGGTCCGTGACGGCGCCGGTCGCTGCTTGCGCTGCTGTTCGGCCATGGCTGTCGCTTCTCCGTGCTCCTCGTCGCTCTTGCGTGCGCGGTGGGGGTTGTTGTTCCTGCCCTGCCTCGGGTTGGGTCGTCGGTCTGCGTCGTGTTCAGGACCCCAGCCGGTCGAGCAGGTCGGCGGCCGTGGTGCTCTCGTCGATCAACCTAGCCACATCCGCGGCGGTTCCGCGGAGTGGTTCCATCATCGGGACCCGCCGGAGCGGGTCGCGGCCAATGTCGAACACCATCGAATCCCAGTTGGCGGCCACGATGTCGTTCGGCCACTTCTGCAGGCACTTGCCCCTGAAGTAGGCCCGGGTGCCCTCCGGGGGCTCGGTGATCGCCCGCTCGACCTCCGCCGGCGAACACAGCCGTTCGAGCCCCAGCCGATCGAACATCGATCGATCGTCGCGCAGATCGTGATACTGGAGGTCGAGGGCCCGGAGGCGGACGTCGGTCCAGTCGATGCCGTGGCGCTCCTGGTAGGCGAGGTAGACGCGCTCCTTGGCCACCCACTCGACCACGTTGGCCACCGCGGCCCGGTCGCCTTCGAGCCCGGTCAGGACGTCCTCCCAGCGGCGCAGCACCTCGGCGCCGACCTCCTCGCCCACGCTCTCGAGGCCTCGCTCGCGCTCGTACTTGCCGGCGTGCTCGAACAGCTGCCACTGCACGTCGAGGGCGGTGGCGCGACGGCCGTTCTTCAGCAGCACCGTGCGGGTCAGGCTCGGGTCGTGGCTGACCTGACGGATGGCTCCGACCGGATTGGCCGAGCGCGAGATCGGCCGGAAGGACGTCGTCCTCGATCATCGACAAGATGATGGCCGTCGTGCCCACCTTCAGGAACGTGGCCACCTCGCTGCGGTTGGCGTCGCCGACGATGACGTGGAAGCGCCGGTAGCGCTGACCGTCGCAATGCGGTTCGTCCCGGGTGTTCACGATCGGGCGCTTGAGGGTGGTCTCCAGCCCGACCTCCTCCTCGAAGAAGTCGGCCCGCTGGCTGAGCTGGAACGGGACCTCACCCGACGGGACGCCCGGCGACTCGCTCCCCACCTTCCCGGAGCCGCAGAACACCTGCCGGGTCACGAAGTGGGGCGTGATCTGCGTGACCAACCGACCAAACGGGAGCTCCCGAGCCAGCAGGTAGTTCTCGTGGCAGCCGTAGCTGGTGCCCTTGCCGTCCGAGTTGTTCTTGTAGACGACGATCTCGGCCCCATCGGGGAGCAGGCTGTGCGCCGCCACCATCGACCGCTTGAGGATCTCCTCCGCCGCTCGGTCGAACACCACCACCTCGCGGGCGTCGACGCATTCGGGCGTGGACACCTCGGGGTGGGCGTGGTCGACGTAGTACCGGGCGCCGTTGGTGAGGACGGTGTTGACCAGATGGGTCTCCACGTCCGGAGGCAGCGCGCCCTCGACGGCGAAGCCGCGGGCGTCGATCCCCGGGCTCTCGTCCTCGAAGTCCCAGACCGTTCGCCGGTCGAGCGTGGCGATGTAGGCGTTGATCAACACGGACGACGCCGCGACGGGGTTGGAGTCGGCCCCGCGCACCGCGATGCCGTACTCGGTCTCGATGCCGCACACCTTGCGGATCGCCATGGGCGCACCCTATCGGAGCCCCTCCGAAACGGGGCGCGTCCGCGCCACCGCTTGCGGGGCCGGCGCCGACGCCGGACCTCGACCCGAGGGCGGTGATTCGGGGGGGCTACCAGTGGCTACAGGTACTGGCCGGTGGCCGCCCGCTCGATGGCCCGGCCACCCTGGACGGCGTCCTTGGTCTCGTTGACGAGCGTTCGGATGAAGACGATCCGCTCGCCCTTCTTGCCCGAGATCTTGGCCCAGTCGTCGGGGTTGGTGGTGTTGGGCAGGTCCTCGTGCTCCTTGTACTCCTGCTTGATCGAGTCCACGAGGTCCTGGGTGCAGATGCCCTTGGCGCCGCCGGCGATGAAGCGCTTGATGGCCAGCTTCTTCGCCCGGCGGACGATGTTCTCGATCATGGCGCCCGACGCGAAGTCCTTGTAATAGAGGATCTCCTTGTCGCCGTTGGCGTAGGTGACCTCGAGGAAGCGGTTGTCGGCGTCCTCGCGGTACATCTCCTCGACGGTGCGATCGATCATCGTCGCCACTGCGGCTTCGGGCTCGCCACCGCCGAGCCGGGCCACCTCCTCGGTGTTCAACGGGATCTCCGTCGAGAGGTACTGCGCGAAGATCTGGCCGGCCGCTCCCGCGTTCGGACGCTCGATCTTGATCTTCACGTCCAGGCGGCCCGGGCGCAGGATGGCGGGGTCGATCAGGTCCTCGCGGTTGGTGGCCCCGATCACGATGACGTTGCGCAGCCCCTCCACGCCGTCGATCTCCGCCAGCAGCTGCGGGACGATCGTGGACTCCATGTCCGAGGAGATGCCCGAGCCGCGGGTGCGGAACATCGAGTCCATCTCGTCGAAGAAGACGATGACCGGCCAGCCTTCCTCGCTCTTCTCCCGGGCCCGCTGGAACACCAGGCGGATCTGGCGCTCGGTCTCGCCCACGTACTTGTTCAGGAGCTCCGGGCCCTTGATGTTGATGAAGTAGCTGCGCCCCTTGGCGTCGCCCGTCTTGTCGGCCACCTTCTTGGCCAAGCTGTTGGCCACCGCCTTCGCGATCAGGGTCTTGCCGCAGCCGGGCGGTCCGTACAGCAGGATGCCCTTCGGCGCCGGCAGGCGATGCTCGGCGAAGAGCTCCTGATGGAGGAAGGGCAGCTCGACCGCGTCGGCGATCTCCTCGATCTGGGTGTCCAAGCCGCCGATGTCGCTGTAGGCGATGTCGGGCACCTCTTCGAGGAGCAGATCCTCCACCTCGGGGCGAGGGAGCTTCTCGAGCAGCATCCCGGTGCGCGAGTCCATGAGCAGCGTGTCGCCAGGGCGCAGGTGCGTGCCCCGGATGGCGTCGGCCATCTCGCACACCCGTTCCTCATCGGCTCGGCCGACGATGAGCGCGCGCACGCCGTCCTCCATGACCTCCTTGACCGAAACCACCTCGCCGCTGCGCTCGGGGGCGCGGGCCAGGATGACGTTGAAGCTCTCGTTCAGGGCGACCTCGGCCCCGCGCTCGAGCTCGTCGGCCTCGATGTCGGGGTGGAGGTTGACCCGCATCTTGCGGCCGCTCGAGAGGATGTCGATGGTGCCGTCGTCGTTCTTGCCGACCACCACGCCGTAGGCCGACGGAGGCCGGGTGAGCTTGTCGACCTCGTCACGCAGCGCGGCGATGTGCTCACGCGCCTCACGCAACGTGTAGCTCAGCTTCTCGTTCTGGGCCACGGCCTGAGCGAGCTGACCCTTGGTCTCGAGCAGCCGCTCCTCGAGGGCGCGGACCCGCTTCGGGCCGTCGGCGACCTTGCGCCGAAGGTTGTTCACCTCTTCGTCAAGCATGCGGGCTTCCTCGTGCAGGCGCCCGACCTCGTCGTAGTCGTCGTGGTCCTCGCGCCCGCGGCCGGCCCCCGCGCGGGGCCCGCCATCGGTCGGCCGCCTCCCGCCATCGGTGTCGGACACGCTCGCACCTCCTTGCTGATCGACGCTAGCCGCATCGTCCCCGCGGCATCGTGGCACGTGGGTTTCTGGCCGATGTCTTTGTTTTCCGCGGGTTCGGCCGTGTAAAGTCCATGGGAGACCGCGACGACGCGGGCCCCAACCAGGAGCCCCAACCAGGAGCGAGGTGCAGCCCCGATGAAGGTCTGGATTGACCAGGATCTGTGCACAGGCGACGGTCTCTGCGAAGAGATCGCGCCCGACGTCTTCACGCTCCTCGACGACGGCTTGGCCTACGTCAAGGAAGGCGACAAGGTCTTCGCCGAGGCCAAGGGGAACCCCCAGGGAGCAGCCGGCATGGCCGAGATCCCCGACGGCCAGCTCGACGCGGTGATCGAGTCCGCCGAGGAGTGCCCAGGGGAGTGCATCTTCATCGAGCCCTGACCTCGGCCGGACCCACGGCTGTCATCACGATGGCGCCCCGATGGGCGCCATCGTCGCGTCGGACGGCATGACCGTGATCCCGAGGAAGCGGGCGGAGGTCAAGAAGCCCGTGTGGGCCACCATGCGGTGATCGGGGCGCACCGCCTGGCCCTCGATGTGCCAGGTGCGGTGCAGCACCTCGAGCGTCCGCGTCGCGACCCAGGCCGGGGATCGCCCGAGCGCGTCGCGCAGCTGCACCGCCTGCAGGATCGACGGGGTGTAGGCCACCAATATCCCGCCCGGGCGCAGTGCAGCCTGGGCGGGGCCTACGACCCGCCACGGCTCGGGGAGATCGAGCACCAGCCGATCCATCCCTCGCTCGTCGATGCCGTCGTAGCAGTCGCGCAGCTCGACCTGGTATCGGTCCAGCGCGCCGACGCCGAGGAACGCCCGTACGTTGCTGCGGGCCCGGTTGGCGAAGTCCTCTCGCAGCTCGTAGCCCACGATCTCGGCTCCGGTCCGGAGCATGGTGAGCGACAGCGCGCCCGACCCCACGCCCGACTCGAAGACCCGCATCCCCGGCCCGATGTCGGCCAGCATCACGATCGCGCCCAGGTCCTTCGGGTAGATGACCTGCGCACCGCGCGGCATCTCCACCACGAAGTCCTCGAGCGTGGGCCGCAACACCGTGTAGGGCGTGCCGTGGTTCGCCTTGACGACCGCGCCCTCCTGCCGCCCGATGAGCTCCGAGTGAGCGAAGAAGCCGGTGTGGGTGTGGAACTCACCCCCTTCCTTGAGCGTGGCGAGGTAGCGCCTTCCCTTCGGATCGAGCACGACGACCTTCTCGCCGTACGCGAAGCCCGCGGCGCCGTGGCTCATGGCTGTGTCTGGGACTTCGCACTGGCCCGCCGTCGGGGCTCCCCCACCGCCACCGGCTCGTGCGCAGCCGCCACTTCGACGAGGCGACAGAACGCGCACACCTCGCCCGTCGTCGGTGCGCCGCAGCGCCGGCACGGGGCCAGCGCGCCCTGATCAGCATGGGCCTGACCGGCCAGCAGGGGGGTGATGCGGTCGAGGAACCCGAGGTAGAAGGCGGCCTTGGACCCCGGCGAGCGCTCCTCGACGGCGTTCAGCGCCGCCTTGTAGCCGAGGTGCTTGTTGCCAGCCGCCATCGGGCACTCCTCGACCAGGTAGTCGATGCCCCGCACCACGCAATAGGCAGCGGTCTCGCGCTCGCTCAGGCGCATCAGGGGCTTCACCTTGCGCGGGAACCCGTGGCGCGCCGGCAGAGCCGGGAGCTGGCGGGCGAGGTAGTCCAGGTCCCAGCGCAGCGTGTTGCCGAACAGCACCGCCGCCTCGTCGTCCAGGTTGTGGCCGGTGGCCACCACCTCGTAGCCACCCTCCCGGGCCGCGTGGTCAAAGAGGTGGCGCTTCGAGAGGCCGCACGACGAACACGGCACCCGGCGCGTCGCCGCCGCTGCGGTGGGGACGTCGTAGCCGAAGTCGTCGCGCAGTGCGACCTCGCGCAGGACGAGTCCTCGCTCCTGCGCGAACGCCCGGGCGTGGCCGGCCGACTCGTCGCTGTAGTCGCCGATGCCGAGCCCGATGTACAGCCCGTCGGCGTCGTAACCCAGGTCGAGCAACAAGTCCCACACCGCCAGGCTGTCCTTGCCCCCGGAGACGGCGACCAGCACCCGTTCGCGGGGCGTGAGCATCTGGTGGTCGGCGATGGCCCTGGCCACCTGGTCGCGGCAGAAGCGGGCCAGATGCTCGGCGCAGAAGTTGGCGTTGTGGCGAGGCAGGTCGATCACCGCCGGCTGGCGGCACACGCGGCACTTCACCTTGCCGTCCCCCACCGCACCGTCATGCGCCTCCGCCCGAGATGACCGGTCGCACCTCGACCTGGTCGGCGTCGTCGAGCAGCTGGTCGCCCGGTACGAGCGTCCCGTTGCGGATGACGAGGTGCGACTCGCGCTGCAGATCGAGGCGGGCCAGCAGCGCATGAACGCGCATTGGCCCCGTCAGGTCCAGCTCGCGCCGCGGGTTGCGCAGGAGCACCTTCATGACCCACCCATCTTGGCCGACTCGGAGAGCCGGTGTCGGGGGCGGGTCAGGGCCGAGGGACGGCGGCCGCTTGCTTGGCCTTGCGGCGCTGCCGGCGGCTGGCACGGGGGATGGTGGTGATGACCAGGTTCTGCCCCGGGCGCAGCAGATCGACCGCGGCCACCTCTTCTTGGCGCGACACCGCCCGCCGGATCCGGCCGAGCAGCCAGAGCGAGGCCCCGAGCGCCAGCCAGGCCTGGCTCCCACCCCGGCTCTCGTGCAGGATCTTGCGGTGGAAGGCCGCCCTCGGTGAGTAGAGCCCGTAGCCCTTCTTCGCCATGCGCTACACCCGCCTGATCTCGACGATGGTGTTGCGCTTGCGACCGCTGCGCCGACCGAGCAGGAACACGATGATGACGATGATCACGCCGATTGCCGTGGCGCCCTGGACGATGCTCGCCTTCTTGCTCTTGACCCGCTCGGTGACACCGGTCTGGATCGAGCGCAGGCTCCGCTCGATGTCGTCCCGAGTGATCGGCTCACTACTGACTGGTGCACCACTCATCGCTTCCTCCCTCGACGGTGCACGTCGGTGGCCTGCACCCTGCTCAGCGCCAGCGCGACCACCAGAACGCAGACGAGCAGCGCCAGCAGGTAGGGAACGATCGACCAGAAGCCGTAGAACTCGTTCTTGCCCACGTCCTGCAGCAGGCGGAGCAAGCCCACGACCAGCAGCACGATGCCGATGGCGAGGCTGCTCGCCCCCACGATCCCGTAACCGACCCACTTGCCGATGCCCTTGAGTTGATCGACGGTCTCCTGGCGGGCGTACGCCTTCACCAGCTCGATGGTCGAGGTGACCTGGCCGGCCGGCCCGGTCACCGTGCTGTCACCGGCATCCCGGCTGGACAGCTGTTCCTGCGGCGGCACGGAGGCATGTCTTAGCAGATGGCGCCCTTGGCCCAGCACGAACCCGCCTGCGGGCGGTGGAGGCGGCTCAGCCGTTGCCGCTCCCGAGCCGGAGCTGGAGCACGAGCTCGGCGTCGGTCAGGAGGTCGTCCAGTCGATCCAGCCGCTCGGCCGGGCCCGGGCAGGCCAGCAGGGCGTAGCTGTCCTCGGGGCCGATCGGCGCCAGGGCGGCCAGGTGGTAGCTGGCCAAGACCGGGTCGTCGGCGACCTCGAGGTCGACCGGGCCCACCGGCTCCGCCAGCTCCGAGGCGAGGGCGCGAACGCGCCGCAGTCGGGTCAGCACCTCGCTGACCCGGTCGCCGGTGGCCAGGCTTTGCTCCTCGTCCGGCCACTCCTCCACCTCGGCCCGGGGATAGGGAGACTCGCCGAGCCACGCCAGCACCCGTACCCGCCGCACGCCGGCGGTCTGGAGGAGGAAGCGGCCGTCGGGGAGTATGCCGACCTCGAGGATCCGGGCGACCGTACCGACCTCCCGGCGGACGTCCCCTCCGCCGACCTCGTGCCCACGGTCGATGAGCACCACGCCGAACTCGGACTCGCCGTCCAGGCAGTCCTGGACCATCCGGCGGTACCGCTCCTCGAAGACGTGCAGGGGCAGCAGTGCTCCAGGCACCAGGACCGTGCCCAGCGGGAACATGGGCAGCACCGCCACGCCCGCAGGGTACGCAGCGGCGGCGGCCGAACCTCTACCCGCCGCCGGGTCAGCCCGGTGGGGCCGCCGGGGTCGGCGCTAGCTGCTGGACCGGTGGCGCCTGGGGGTAGGTGGTGAGCGTCCGCCCCAGGGCATCCCACACCGGAAGCGACGCCAGGTCGGCGCCGGATCCGTTCTGGACGTAGCTGAAGCTCACGTGGCGCTTCCCATCGGTGCCGTCGACGAAGCCCGAGAGCGCCCTCGCGCCGGTCAGCGTGCCCGTCTTGGCGTGGAGTCGCCCCTCGGCCGGGTTGCCGTGGAAGTCGGCCGCCAGAGTGCCCGTCCGACCGGCCACCGGCAGCCCGACGGCGACCGGCCCGGCCGGCCCGACGTGGTCGAGCACGGCCAACAGCACCCCGCAGGTGACCCGGTCGCCGCGGTCGAGCCCTGATCCGTCGACCAGCCGGACGCCCTGGAGCGGGACGCCCCACCGCTGCAGCGTCTGGCGGACCACGGCCAGCCCGGCGAGGCGCGTCCCCACTCCGCCCTTGGCTGCGCCGAGCTCCTTGAGGAGGAGCTCGGCCGTGTTGTTGTCGCTCGTGCTCAGCATCTCGCCGACGAGCTCGGAGAGCGGCCGGCTCTGGACGCTCGTCAGGACGGGAGCTGCGGCCGGAGCGACGCCGTGGGCGGGTGATCCGGCCACCTCGATCCCCCGGGCCTCGAGTAGCTGGGTGAGCACCGCGGCGGCGTGCGTGGCCGGATCAGCCGCGCTGCGGAGCGGGCGCAGCGACGCCGCGGCGTCGTTGACCATGAGCGCGCCGAGCGGCCCCGCCTCGCGGGCCGTGGCGTAGCCGCGTGGCCACGAGGGCACGAACCGCTCGCCGTCGTACCGACTGTCGTCGCCCACCACCCGGCCCGCCACCTCGGTCAGCCCTGCGGCCTTGGCCTGGTCGGCGAGAGCTTCGAGCGACGTGACGTAGGGCTGCGGGTAGTGGTCCTGGGCCTTGGCCGCAGCGACGTAGTCGGCGGTGCCGAGGACGGGATCGCCCCCGCCGACGAGGTAGAGGTTGCCGCTGACTCGCCCACCGGTCGCCGGGCCATCGGCCTTCACGGTGGTCGTGAACCGGCGGCCCGGACCCAGTGCGTCGAGCGCGACTGAGGCGGTGAGAAGCTTCAGGTTCGACGCCGGCATGACGCTCGTGGCGGCCCCGTGGTCGAAGGCCGGGCGACCGTCGATCCCCACCGCGAGGCAGCTGCCGGCGCCCAGTCGCGCGGCCACGGGGGTCAGCGCGGCCCGAAGAGAGTCGGCGGCGAGGACGTCGTGGACGACTGCCGGGCTGCGCCGCAGGGACGTGAGCGGCGTGGTGACCCGGCCGACGGGCGGACCGTTGACAGGGGCGACCGGCTCGCCCCGCTCGGCCGCGGCCTCTGCCGCCCGGTGCGCCAGCACGAGGCCGACCGCCGGCACGAGCCCGAGCACGACGAGGAAGATCGCGGTCCGGGCGGGACCGCGCAGCCGACGCCCGGCGTCGGTCACCATCCCCGCCGCTCCCGGAACCTCGCGTACCGGTACAGGTGGCCGAGGGCCGTCACGGCGCGGTTGGCCGAGGCGTAGCAGAGCCGGCCGGTGGCGCGCACCGTGGCCGGTCCGGGGTTGGCGGGGTCGGCCACGGCCAGCTCGGTCGCGGTGAGGACGGGTTTGCCGGTGGCGACACTCACCTCCGCCGCCGCCTCGGCGAAGCGGCGGTCCTGGCGCTCGTGGTAGGTGACGATGCGCTCGAGCCCGTGGTCCGGGTAGAAGGGCCCGGCCCGCATCAGCCGGGCCTCGTTCGACTGGATGCCGACGCCGAGGTAGACGACGGCGTGGACCGCGGGATGCGCCGCCACCAGGGCCATGACCTCGGGGATGGTGTCGCGCGTCTCCCCACCGGCGCAGTCCACCGGATTGGCCCGGCTCCACCGCGGCGGGAGCTTGGCGTCGATGGCCGTCCGGAGGTCGTCGGGCAACGGCACCAGCTCGAGATGGCGGTCGCGGGTGATGGCGTCGGAGGTGACCACGCCCCAGCCGCCCGCAGTGGTGAGGACCACGACGTTCGGTCCGGTTGGTAGGGGCTGCGTCGCAAACGTGGCCGCGGCGTCGAAGGCCTCCTCCACGGTGGCGGCTCGGATGGCGCCGGTCTGACGGCACACGCCGTCGAAGACCCGGTCGTCGCTCGCCAGCGCGCCGGTGTGGCTGGCTGCGGCCCGCTGGCCGCCTTCGGTCGCACCGCCCTTCACCAGCACCACCGGCTTGCGAGCGGACACCGAGGCCATGCAGTCGCGCAACCCCCGGCCGTCCGTGACCCCCTCGACGTAGGCGAGCGCGACCCGCGGTGGCGTCGTCGTCGCCATAGAACGACAGGTAGTCGGCCACGCTGACGGCGGCGGCGTTCCCGGCCGAGACGGCGCGGCTGATCCCGACCCCTGTCTGCACGGAGTAGTTCATGAACGACGAGACGAAGTTGCCGCTCTGGCTGGCCACGGCGATCGAGCCCGCGGGCGGGTACGGCGCCACGATCTGCGCGCAGAGCCGGACCGGGGTGGACACGACGCCCTGCCCGTTCGGCCCGGCCAGCAGGATGTCCAGGTCGCGGGCGACGGCCACCAGGTCGTCTTGAGCCTGCCGGCCGGCTGCGCCCGCCTCGCCGTAGCCGGCCGAGGTGACGAACGCGGCCTTGATCCCCTTGCGGGCGCACGAGCGAAGCAGCTCCACGTTGGTCGCCGCGGGCGTGCACACGAAGGCCAGGTCGGCGGCGCCGTGGGGCAGGTCGTCGATCGACGCCATGGTTGACACCCCGAGGACGTCCTGGTGGTCGAGGTTGGTCCCGAACACCGCGCCCTGGTAGCCGCTGGCCAAGAGGTTGTGCAGCGACACGAAGCCGAACTTGCCCGGATGGCTCGACGCTCCCGCCACCACCACCCCGCGGGGCTCGAAGAGGGCCCGGAAGTGCTCGGCCGACCACGTCACGGCGCGGTCAGCTCCACCAGCGCGTCGACCGCGATCGGCAGCCCGTCAACCACGATGAGCGGGTTGAGGTCCACCGACACGACGTCGGGGCGCGACCCGGCCAGCCGAGACAGGGCCAAGACCACGTCCACCAGCGCGCTCCGGTCGACCGCGGGCTCGCCTCGGAACGGTCCGAGGAGGGCCGGGGCAGCCAGCGCGTCGAGCAGGTCCTCGGCGTCCGTGCGATCGAGCGGGACCGGGCAGAACACCACGTCGCCGACCGCCTCGGCGAGGACCCCGCCCGCCCCGACCATCACGTTCATCCCGAACTGCTCGTCGAGGACCAGACCGGCGATCAGCTCCCGGCTGCCGCGGAGCATCCGGGCCACGAGGAGCGTCACCGGGCCGTCGTCAGCGGTCGCGGCGGCCAACAGCTCCGTCGCCGCGCCCCGCACGGCCGACTCGTCGGACAACCGAAGGCGCACCAACCCCCGCTCGGTCTTGTGAGCGATGGCGTCCCCGCACAGCTTGACCACGACCGGGAAGCCGAGCCGAGCCGCGGCGGCCGCGGCCTCATCCGCCCCTGGAACCTCTGCTTCGGCCGCGAACCGGATCCCGACCGCCGAGAGCAACACCTTCGACGCGGCCTCCGAAAGGGTGCGAGCCGTACCAGGCACGGGCGGCAACGCTACCGGGCCGGTCCGGGCCGGGACCGGTCGACGACGGGCCGGTGGCGGCTCACGACGCGGCAGGGAGCAGCGCGGCGCGAAAGAAGGCGGTGAGGTGCCGGAGCCGGCAGGCGAGCGCCTCCGGCTCCAACGGGTCCGCGTCGAGGAGACCGCCGATGAACGCGGCGTCGCTGAAGTAGCTGAGCAGCGCCCCGTAGCCGGTCAGCAGCAGCTGCTCGGCGTCGTGGAGCCTGAACGTGCCGGCGCGCATCTCGCCCCGCAAGTACGTCGCCGCGGCCACGAAGTAGGGCCGGATCACCGCCGGAAGATCGATGGCGAGGTGGGTTCCGGCATCGATCGCCTCTCGGCGCATCAGGCGCACATAGCTCGGGTTGTCGGCCAGGAAGCCGAACGCCGCCGTGAGCACCACCTCGACCTTCTCCCAACCTCCGGCTTCGGCGGCGATCGCCAGCTCGAGCCGGGACAGCCAGTCCGAGAGCAGCCGCTCGAAGACCTCTCGGTACAGCGCCTCCTTGGATGGGAAGTGGTGCAGCAGGCTGGGGCGCCGGATGCCCACCTCGACCGCGATCTCGTTGAGCGAGGTGCCGTCGTACCCCCGCTCGGCGAAGCAGGCCGTGGCCGCGGTGAGGATCGCCTCCCGGGTGGACCTCAGCTCCCCCCGTTCGACGACGTTCACCACGTTCAACAGTGTACGAGCGAACGGGGTCTACCGACTGGTAGGTAGGCGGGGTAAGATGGTCCCGATGGAAACGATCCTGATCGCGCTGCTGGCGGGGTTCCTCGTCTCGCTCCTCGCCAACATCTGCACCACCGTGTACCTCCACCGGTCGCTCGCCCACCACGGGCTCACGCTGGCCCCATCGGCGCAGGCCGTCTTCCGGGTCCTGACCTGGATCACGACGGGCCTCCGGCCCCGCCAGTGGGTGGCGGTCCACCGCAAGCACCACGCCTTCACCGGCAAGGAGGGCGACCCGCACTCGCCCGAGCTCGAAGGCTGGGTGAAGGTCCAGATCATGAACGTCGCCATGTACCGCCGGGAGGCGAAGAACGAGGTGACGGTGGCCAGGTACGCGAAGGACATCCCGGAGGACAAGTGGGACCGGCGCCTCTTCAATCACGCCCTGATCGGCCTGTCCATCGGCGTCGCGTTCCTCGTCGTCGTCTTCGGCCCGGTGATCGGCCTGCTGGCCGCGTTCGTCCACGTCAACCTGTACCTCGGCGGCAGCGCAGCAGTGAACGCGATCGCCCACCACTTCGGCCGTCGCCCGTACGACAACACGGCTGGCAACCTGCAGTGGCTGTCGATCGTCACCGCCGGCGAGGGCTTGCACAACAACCACCACGAGGTGCCCACGTCGCCGCGCTTCTCCCACCGTTGGTATGAGATCGATCCCGGCTGGTGGGTGATCCGGGGCCTTTGCTTCGCGCACCTGGCCACGCTCCGCGAGCCCGCCCTGGCCCGGGCGCAGGCGAGCGCCCGCAAGGCGGCCTGACCCGTACCCCCTCCGGCCGCCGTGCTCGCCTCGGCGGCCCCGGCCATCACCGCCATCGCCGCCCCCGGCGGTACGGTGAGGCCGCATGCAGATCGTCTCGGCCCTGTTCGTCGAGAGCTTCGACATGCGCCAGGTGCCGGGGCCGGCGACGCGCATCGACATCACCGGGGTCTTCTTCTCGATGGTGGCGCCCTCCCCCGTGCCCGTGACCATCGAACCCCACCTGCTGGCGCTCATCTCCTGCCGGCCGGACGAACCCGGGCAGGGCATCTTCGAGGTGGTGTTCCGCCGGGGTCATGACGACGACAGCGAGCAGGTGGCCCGCAACGTCAACCCCTTCACGGTCGACCCGGGCCGCTTCACCTACCGACTGGTACGGGGTGAGCTGGAGTTCCCGGACTACGGCCAGGTCGTCGCCCACTGCCGGATCGACCAGGGGCCCTGGCACCTCGTCCCCTTGACCTTGCTGCCACCGGTGGACTGACGTGCCGTTCGCCGCCGCGCTGTCCGAGCACCCTGTGGCCGCGGTGGCGGTCGGCGAGGTGCTGGCCGACGTGGGCGAGCGCCTGGGCGCCCAGCCCGATGTGGCGGTCCTGTTCACGACCGCGGCCCACGTGGGGGCGCTCGAGGACGTCGCCGCCACCGTCCAGACGGTGCTCGATCCGCGGGCGTTCATCGGGGCCGCGGCCTGTGCCGTCCTCGGCGGCAGCCGCGGCGTCGAGGACCGTCCGGGTCTCACGCTGTGGGCGGGCCGGCTGGCGAGCCGGGCGACGCCGGTCCACCTCACCGCCGACAGCACGGACGACGGTTGGGTGGTCGACGGGCTGGAGGCCGCGGGCGACTGCGGCGCCCTCGTGCTCGTCGCCGATCCGTTCACCTTCCCGGCCGGCGCCTTCCTCGCTTCGTTGGCCGCTGAGTGCCCCCACATCCAGGTGATCGGGGGCATGGCATCGGCAGCGCGCGGGCCGGGCGGCAACCGCCTGATCATCGGCGGCCGGGTCGCCAGCCACGGTGCCGTCGGACTGCTGCTCGACCGTCGCGCGGCACCTACGACGGTGGTGTCGCAGGGCTGCCGCCCGATCGGCACGCCGTTCACCGTCACCCGCTCCGAGCGCCATGTGATCTACGAGCTGGCCGGGCGCCCCGCGCTCGAGCGGCTGCTGGAGATCATCGACGGCCTCGATCCGATCGACCGAGCCCTCGCCAGCAGGGGCCTCCAATGTGGGATCGTCGTCGATGAGCGCAAGCTGGACTTCGAGCGGGGGGACTTCCTGATCCGGGGAGTGCTCGGCGGAGACCGTGAGAGCGGCGCCATCTCTGTCGGCGACGAGGTCCCGGTGGGGGCCACCGTGCAGTTCCAGGTGCGCGACGCCGGCACCGCGGGCGAGGACCTGGAGCTGCTGCTCGGCGACCACGACGCCAACGGGGCGCTCGTCTTCACCTGCAACGGCCGGGGCGCCCAGATGTTCGGCGATGAGCACCACGATGCTGCCATCATCCACCGCGCCCTGGGCGGGGCCGTGGCGGGCATGTTCTGCGCCGGCGAGGTGGGGCCGGTGGCGGGCAGCAACGCGCTCCACGGCTTCACCGCCTCGGTCGCCCTGTTCCACGACTGAGGACACGGGCGCCCGGCCAGCAGGCACGAGGATTCGGCCGCCGACCCCGGGGGTACGATCGTCGCGATGCCCCCGTCGTTCACGCCCGAGCTGGACGCGCAGGCCATCGACATCATCCGGGGCCTGGCCATGGACGCTCCCCTCGCCGCCAAGTCCGGCCACCAGGGCACGGCCATGGCGCTCGCGCCCCTCGGACACGTGCTGTTCAGCCGGATCATGCGGCACGACCCGGCCGAACCGCACTGGCCCGACCGGGACCGCTTCGTGCTCTCCAATGGCCACGCGTCGATCCTGCAGTACTCGTTGCTCTTCCTGTCCGGCTACGGCTTGGAGCTGGACGACCTGCGCGCCTTCCGCCAGTGGGGCTCGCGCACGCCCGGGCATCCCGAGCGCGGCCACACGCCCGGCATCGAGGTGACGACGGGACCACTCGGCCAGGGCCTGGCCGACTCGGTGGGCATGGCCATCGCCGAGCGCTCGTTGCGGACCCGTTTCGGGACCGAGGTCATGGACCACCACACGTTCGGCATCGCCGGCGACGGCTGCCTCCAGGAGGGCATCAGCCACGAGGCGGCCTCGCTGGCCGGCCACCTCGGGTTGGGCCGCCTCGTCGTCGTCTACGACGACAACCACATCACCATCGATGGCCCGACCGAGCTGTCGTCGTCGGATGACGCGGGCAGGCGGTTCGAGGCCTACGGCTGGCGAGTGGTGCGCCTCGGCGAGATGGCCAACGACTGCGACGGGCTCGAGGCCGCGCTGCGAGAGGCGAGGGAGACCGATGACCGGCCGTCACTCCTGATCCTTCGCAGTCACATCGGGTATCCATCGCCGGACCACACGGACGACTACGAAGCCCACGGCCTGGCCTTCGACGCCGACGATGTTCGGCGTACGAAGGAGGTCATGGGCATTCCCGACCAGCCGTTCTGGGCGCCCGACGACATCGTCAGCACCTACCGCGCCATTGCCGCCGCGAGGGGCACGGAGGTTCGCAGCGGGTGGGAGAAGCGCCTGGCCGAGTGGCAAGGTGACCGAGCGGCGTGGGATGCCTGCTGGGCTGTCACCGGCCTGCCCGGGTGGCAGGAGGGTCTCCCGACCTTCGAGCAGGGCGAGAACATCGCCACCCGCCAGGCGATGGCCAAGACGCTCACCGCGTGTCGCGACACGGTCCCGGCGATCATCTCCGGTGCCGCCGACCTCACCGGCAACACCGGCACGAAGGTGGCCGGCGCCACGGAGCTGTCGGCCGACAACCCGGGCGGCCGCCAGATCCACTTCGGCATCCGGGAGCACGGGATGGGCGCAGCCCTGATCGGCATGGCGGCCCACGGCGGGGTGATCCCGGTCGGCGGGACGTTCTTCGTGTTCAGCGACTACGCCCGGCCCACCCTCCGGCTGGCCGCGCTGAGTCGGGTGAAGGCGGTGTTCGTCTTCAGCCACGACTCGGTGGGCGTCGGTGAGGATGGGCCCACCCACCAGCCGATCGAGCAGCTGGCGGCGGTGCGGGCCATCCCCGGACTGCAGGTGATCCGGCCGGCCGATGCCAACGAGACCGTCGCCGCGTGGCAGGTCACCATGGCCCACGACGGGCCGACGGCGCTGATCCTCAGCCGCCAGGGCATCCAGGTCGTCACCGACGGCTCGGCGGTCGAGCCGGGCGGCGCGGTGGTGCGGGAACCTGAGGTGGACCCGCAGCTCGTGCTGCTGGCCACTGGCAGCGAGGTGGCGTTGTGCGTACAGGCCGCCGAGCGACTGGCCGCGGCGGGCATCGCAGCGCGAGTCGTCTCGCTCCCGTCCTGGGATCGCTTCTCGGCGCAGTCCGCCGACTACCGCGACAGCGTGCTGCCGGCCGAGCTGCCCGTGATCTCGGTCGAGGCCGCCACCACGTTCGGCTGGGAGCGGTGGGCCGATGCGTCGATCGGGATCGAGCGCTTCGGGGAGAGCGCGCCGGGCTCGGTCGCGCTGGAGAAGCTGGGCATCAACGTCGACAACGTCGTGGCCCACGCCACGGCGCTCGTGCAAGGAGGCCGATGATGGAGAAGTTGGTCCGTCTGTACGAGGAGTTCGGGCAGAGTCCGTGGCTCGACAACCTCAAGCGGGGATACCTGACCACGGGGCAGCTGGCGGCGCTGCGCGACCGCGGCATCCGGGGGCTGACGTCGAACCCCACCATCTTCCAGAAGGCGATCGAGGGCTCACCCGACTACGACGAGCAGTTCCGTCAGCTCGCGCTCGACAACCATCCGATCATCGACGACTACTGGTCCCTCGTGCTGCAGGACATCCGGGGCGCACTCGATGTCCTCGCGCCCGTCTACGAAGCATCAGGGGGCGGCGACGGCTTCGCCAGCGTCGAGGTCGATCCCGGACTCGCCCACGACACCGCCGGCACCGTCGACGCCGCTCGCCTGCTGCACGAGACGATCGACCGGCCGAACCTGATGGTGAAGATCCCGGCCACCGCCGAGGGCGTCCCCGCCATCGAGGCCATGATCGGGGCCGGACGGTCCATCAACGTCACGTTGATCTTCAGCCTCGATCGCTACGCCGAGGTCATGGAGGCCTACCTGAGCGGGCTCGAATCCTGTGCTGGCGACCTGTCGCCGATCGCCAGCGTGGCCAGCTTCTTCATCAGCCGGGTCGACACCGAGGTGGATCGCCGGCTCGAGGCCATCGGCTCGCCCGAGGCCCTCGCGCTGCGAGGCAAGGCCGCGCTGGCCCAGGGCCAGCTGGCCTACCAGCTCTTCCGCCGCACGTTGAGCGGCCCCCGCTGGGCACCGCTCGCCGCACGAGGCGCCCGGCTGCAGCGCCCGCTCTGGGCGTCGACCTCGACCAAGAACCCGGCCTATCCCGACACGCTCTACGTCGACAACCTCATCGGTCCGGACACCGTCAACACGCTCCCCGACGCCACCATCGAGGGCTTCTCCGACCACGGCACCCTGGCTCGCACCGTCGACGCGGACGTCGACGGGGCGGAGGCGGTGTGGTCCGAGCTGACCGACGTGGGCGTGGATCTCGACGACGTGGGCGCGCGGCTCGAACGCGAAGGGGTCAGCTCGTTCCAGAAGAGCTTCGACGAGCTGCTCTCGGCCCTCGACGTCAAGGCGAAGGAGCTGGCGGCGAGTCGATCGGCCTGATCTGGTCGGAACAGACCGGCGAGCGAACGGGCGATCAGCTGGCGGTCACGTGATAGCCCCGCTGGTCCCAGCCCTGGGCCCCGTTCGGGGCCGGGTCGGCCGGCTCCTCGGGCTGCAGGTGGCCTTGGCCATCGACGGCGCGGACCGTGAGCACGTGATCACCCGGTGCCGCGTCCCACTCGTAGACCCACTGGACCCAGGTGTCGACGCTCGGCACCACGCCGAGCCGGGCGCGCTGCCAGGCACCGTCGTCGACTTGGACCTCGACCGCGCTGATCCCCCGGTGCGGGGCCCACGCCACGCCCGCCACCGCGGTGCGACCGGCATCGACGCTGGCGGTGTTCGGCACGGCGATCCGGCTCATCGTCTTGATCGGGGCCTGTTGGGACCATCCGCGCGGCACCCAGTAGGCCTCGCGGTCCCAGGTCGTCAGCTCCAGGTCCACCAGCCACTTCGTCGCGCTCACGTATCCGTAGAGCCCGGGGACGACCATCCGCACCGGGAAGCCGTGCTTCAAGGGGAGCGGCTCGCCGTTCATGGCCACCGCCAGGATGGCGTCCCGGCCGTCCATCACCGCCGCGACGGGCGTGCCGCAGGTGAAGCCGTCGACCGAGGTGCTGAACAGCTGAGTGGCGTTTGGGTGCACACCGACCTCGCGGAGCAGATCGGCGAGGCGGGCGCCCCGCCACACCGCGTTGCCGACCAGGTTGCCTCCCACCTCGTTCGAGACGCAAGAGAGGGTGACGTCTCGCTCGATCATCGGGCGCTTCAGGAGCTGCTCGAACGTCAGCTCCACCTCGTGGTCGACCATGCCATGCACTCGCAGCCGCCAGCGGTCAGGGGACACCTGCGGCACCAGGAGCGCGGTGTCGATCCGGTAGAAGCTGCTGTTGGGAGTCACGAAAGGGGCCTGGCCCGGCACGTGGAGGTCGGTGGCAGCCGGCACCAAGGCGACGTCGGAGGCGGGGGGCAGGACGAGGGTGGCGCGGGCACCCGAGACGGCATATCGGCGCCGCAGCACCTGGCCCAGCCCTCCGGCCACCACCGCGCCGACCCCGATGGCCGACGCGGAGAGGAGGAAGGTCCGCCGGTCGGGCCCGATGGCCCGGGCCGTCGGGCGCGCGGGGCGCGACGGAGGGGCGTACTCTGCCCAGGGCGGCCGCCAGCCACTCAGCCAGGCGAGAGAGGCCGCGGACACGATGCTCCCGAGGATCGCCGGCAGCGCGCTGGCCCAGGTGGCCCGGGCATGATCGAGGGCGGCGAGGGCGCCGACCATGCCGATCGCCGCAATGCCGACGAGGGCGGCGCCGAGGCGGCGCTCGGCCATCCGGCCCAGCCCCATCGACACCAGCACCAGCACGATCAACGTGCCCACGATCAGGGCCAGCTTGTCGTTGGTGGCGAAGGTGCGGATGGCCCATTCCTTCACCCCCCGAGGGACGTGGTCGATGATCCACTCCCCGACGCTCACGACCGGGCTGGCCCCGTTGCGCCAGCAGCCCGCCACCAGTTGGGCGACGCCGAGGCCGGCACCAAGCGCGATCAGGCCGCAGACCGCGCCGTTGGCTCGGCTGGTGCTCGCCGTCCTCGTGGGCGCGCTCACGCTTTCTGAACGTACGACCGGGCCGCGCCGGTTTCCCGTCATGCCGGCAGAGTTCTCCGATGGGTAAGGACCTCGGAGCCGGCGGCGCCGACCGCCCACGGCCCGCGGCCGTAGGCTGCGGCGATGGCTGAGATCGGCCCACCGCGAGGGCGCCACCCCGGCCGCCGGGCTCGAGCACGAGCTTGAAGCCCTGCTGCAGGCGGCCGGCCTCCGGCCCAATGACCGCCTGCGGCGCGAGCTGGTGACCACCGCGGTGGCCCTCGTTACCGACCAGGCCGACCGGCTCGACCTGAAGATCGCCACCGCCGCCCTGGCCGAGATCCGCGATGCCTTCCGGGTGTTCGCGCCCTACGGCAAGATCCCGAAGGTCACCATCTTCGGCTCCGCCCGCACGCAGCCGGAGGACCCCCTGTACGACCAGGCGCGTCGGGTCGCCCATCTCCTGGCCGAAAACGGCTGGATGATCGTCACCGGCGCCGGCCCCGGCATCATGGCCGCGGGGATGGAGGGCGCGGGGCGTGAGCACTCGATCGGCGTGTCCATCCGCCTCCCGTTCGAGCAGGCCCCCAACTCGGTGATCGCCGGGGACAGCAAGTACGTGAGCATGAAGTACTTCTTCACCCGAAAGCTGATGCTGATCAAGGAGTCCAGGGCCTTCCTGTGCCTACCCGGCGGCTTCGGCACCCTCGACGAGACCTTCGAGCTGCTGACCCTCACCCAGACCGGCAAGGGCGTGCCGGTGCCGATCGTGTTCTTGGACATGCCCGGCGACACCTACTGGGGCGCGGTGAAGGCGTTCATCGAGCAGCAGCTGGTGCCGCGTGGGCTGGTGTCGGGAGACGACGTCGGCTTGTTCCTCGTCACCGACGACTGCGAGGTCGCGGTCAGCGAGATCCGCCACTTCTACGCCAACTACGACTCCCTGCGGTACGTGGGCGACCAGCTCGTGATCCGCCTGCAGCAGGCACCGGACGACGCCCAGCTAGCCGAGCTGAACGAGCGCTTCGGATACCTCTGTCGGCGGGGCCGGATCGAGCGCTCCGCGCCGCTCTCGGTCGAGGTCCGCGAGCGGGACGCGGTGGACCTCGAGCGGATCCGCTTCACCTTCGCCCGCCACGGCTTCGCCGCCCTGCGGACCCTGATCGACGCCCTCAACGACCTCGTCGACCACGAGTGACCGCTCCACGGCCGCGAGTCAGTCGAGCAGCTCCAGCAGCGGACTCAGGTCCAGCCGCTCGACGGCGGGCAGGTAGGTGGTCACCGCTTCGCGTTGCAGGCGGCTGGCCAGGTCGGGCTGGAAGAAGGCGTAGCCCTGGCGGATCACGTAGTTGAGGATGAAGAACCGGTAGACCTCCCGCAGGAACAGCACCTCCGCCGGCCGCAGCGGGAACACCCGGTGGTAGGCGGTCAGGAAGAGCTGGAACCGCGGCTCGAGGTAGGTGTGGGGCCCGTAGCTGAAGACGGTGCGGTCCCCAGTCCGGCTCGAAACCCTCGAGAGGAAGTAGAGATCGAGCATGCGGGGATCCATCCGGAACCAGTCGTAGTCCCAGCGGCTGTAGAGCCGGAACCGATCGCCGTGGTACTCGACCGAGAAGTTCCCGAGGTTCCAGTCGATCAGGATGGGGATCTTCACCCAGTCGTCGTAGCCGAGGACGTCGAGCTGCTCCAGGAACTGCTCGCAGTGATCCCGCACGTACGCCAGCTCACAGTCGTCATAGGGGAACCGCCTCGACGTGGCCGGATCCGACACCAGGTCGAGCAGGTGGATGGCGTCGGACTTGATCGACGTCGAAGTCGGCGGCACCAGGCGAGCGACCTCCCGGCAGGCCTGGTGGAAGCGAGCCATCTCCTCCGCCAGGTTCTGCACGTCTTCAGCGGACACGATCCTCGGCAGCGATCGCCGGTGCGGCACCTCCTCGTAGAGCGCGGCCCACCGCGGTCCGTCGCGGTGCACGAAGACCCGCCCGTCCTTCATCACCGTGTCGGCGAGCAAGTTGGCATAGCGGGTGTCGTGCAGCTGCTGGCGGCAGCGGTGCAGGCGGTCGTGGTCCTCCTTGAACAGCCAGAACGACCCGTAGGACGCCACCTTGGCGACCAGGTGGCGACCATCCTCGAGGCTCAGCCGGTACACGTGGTTGGTCGAGACCATGGGGCTGATCTCGGTCACATCCACGATGCGGCCGCCGTGACCGGACTCGGCGAACGCGGTGCGCGCCATGGCCACGGACAGGTCGGAATCGTCATGGGCGGCGGACACGGTCAGCCCTCGTCGTCGCTCCCGGCTTCTCGCCGTAACAGGTGCGATGCCTTCTCCACCGCCCGCCGGGCCTGAGTCAGGCGCTTCTCGCTCGCCGGCCGGCCGGTGTCGCGGCGCGCCAGCGCGGCCCGCAGCTCGTCGAGGGCGAGGTCCGCCAGCTCCTCGGCGATGGCGTCGAGTCGGTCGGCCAGGCTCTCCTCCCGCGCGCCACCGGTCATCCGACCCCCTGGAGGGGGTCGTTGGCGTCGACGAACGAGGCCGCCACCTGGTCGGCCGGCTCGCCGCTCAGGCCCTGGGCCAGCAGGTTGACGGGATGGCGGACGATCAGCCCCGCGGCCCGAAGGTGGATGGCGCACCCAGGGTTGGCGCTGGCCACCACGCGTGCCCCGGTGCGGGCCGTCGCCCGCTCGATGGCCGCCAGCTTGCGCTCCCGGATCGAGCCGGCCAGCTGCGGCTCCAACGCGCTGTAGACGCCACCGGCGCCGCAGCACAGCCCGTCGTCGTCGAGCTCGACCACGTCGGCGACGTGGCGCAGCACGGTGCGCACCGCCTCGTGGGTGCGCTGCACGTGGCGGAGGTGGCACGGGTCCTGCACGATGACCGGCGCCAGGCGGCGGGGCGGGACCGGCAGGCGATCGAGGCGGTCAGCCAGCCATTCGTGGATGTCGAGGACCCGGGCGCTGAAGAGGCGGGCCTCGGCGGTGCCGAGGAGGTGGCCGTAGTCCTTGAGCGCGGCGCCGCAACCGGCAGAGTTCACGAGGATCGGCGCGTCCCCGGGGAGGGCAGCCATGGTCCGCCGGGCCAGACGCCGGGCCGGCTTGATCAGGCCGGCGTGGACGTGCAGGGCGCCGCAGCAGGACGCACCGCGCCCCGGCAGCGCGACCCGCGTGCCGGTGGCGGCGATCACCTGCATGGTGGCGACGTGGGTCGGGCGGAGCCACGCGTCCATCACGCACCCGGTGAACAGCCACACGTCGTCGCCCGTGGCCTGGAGCCGGGGCCGGCGCAACGGCAACGGTGGAAGCCCCACCCGCCGGGGCACCAGCCGAGCTCTCTGGAGGACGGCCACGGCGCGGGAGCCGGAGAGGACCAAGCGGTGGTGGCCGAGGGCGGCGAAGAGCGGACGCTGCCACCGCGGCGTCATCCGATGGCGCGTGGCAAGGGCTTCGCGAGTGGACTCCATGAGTCGGCCGAACGGAACTCCGCTCGGGCAGGCGGGCTCGCACCCACGGCATTGGACGCAGGTCTCCATGAACCGCACGAAGTCGACGTCGGCCCGCTCCCCTTCCCACTGCACGGCCCGCATGGCCGCGATGCGACCCCGAGGCGAGAGCGCCTCCTCGCCGGTGACCCGGAACGTCGGGCAGTGCGGCAGGCAGAGGCCACAGGCCACACAGGAGGCCAGCTCGTCGTCGACCAGGTGAAGATCCATGTCCCCGCCACCGTACAAGCACACCCCGGCCCGCCCCGCTCCCGCGGCCTCCGCGCCCCGCCCCAATCCGTTCCGTTCCGCAGATGGCGTCGTAGAGCGGTGGATCCGCGGAACAGAACGACTGGGTGAGACCTCACCGGAGCTCCGCCCGGCCGATCAGAGGAGCAGCGGGTCGCGGCCGGGGTTGAGGCGGCCGCTCGGATCGAACCGCTCCTTGAGCCGGTGGTGCAGGGCGACCACCGCGTCGGCGGCGGTGCGGGGCGGAGCGGGCCTGGCCCGGTGCACCAGCCCCACCCCGATCTCGGCCACGAACTCGCCCTCCAGCTCCCGCAGGCCGGCGGGGGGGACCGAGTGCCGGTGCGGCGGCAGGTCGGGCGGTCCATCCACCTCGGCCAGGCCGTGGACCTGGGCCTGGTCGCGGACGTCGTCGGCGTTTCCCTCGAGCAGCACCCAGGTGCTGGCGCCGTCCCAGAGCACGCTGGCCGGGCGGTAGAGGCTCCGGAACAGCGCGAACGGGTCAGCACCGTCGCTCGCTCGATGCCAGCGCGAGACGGCGGGGAGGGGCCGGGTGCGCAGGATGACGTCGCCGACGAAGCCCAACGTGCCGAGCGAGCCGACCAGCAGGCGGCAGAGGTCGAAGCCGCTCACGTTCTTCACCGTCGGACCGCCCGCCTTCACGACGTGACCGGCGGCGTTCACGAACCGCGCCTGCAGCAAGGCGTCGCGAACCGGGCCGTGGCCGAGCCGGTGAATGCCGCTGCGGCCGACGGCCAGCACCCCGCCGACCGTGCCCCACGGCGGTAGCGCCACGGTCTGCCCAGATGTCGCCAGGGCGGCCACCAGCTCGTGGACCGGTGTGCCCGCACCGCAGGCCACGGTCATCTCCTCCGGCGTCAGCCGATCGATCCCGGCGGGAGCGGAGACCTCTCGCGTGCCCGGCACCAGCCGGCCGCCGACGTTCCACTGACGTCGGGCGCCCACGCAGGTCACCGGCCCCTCGTCGCCGATGTCGGCCGCGAACGGGCTCAGATCCACGCGCCCGCCGGCACGCGCTGGAGATCGCCGCACCGGCTGCCCGCCGGCAGGACCTTCTGCGGGTTGGCCAACCCGTCGACGTCGAAGGCCTCGCGGAGGCGGGCTTGAGCATCGAGGTCGTCGGCGGAGAAGAGCAGCGGCATGAGGTCGCGCTTCTCGAGCCCGATCCCGTGCTCACCCGACAGCACGCCGCCGGCCGCCACGCTGACCCGCACGATCTCCTCGCCCGCGGCGTGCACCCGGTCCATGGCGCCGGGCTCCCGCTTGTCGAACACGAGGAGCGGATGGAGGTTGCCGTCGCCGGCGTGGAACACGTTCATCACGATCAGCTCGTGCCGAGCCGCGATCTCGTAGACCTTCGACAGCACCTCCACCAGCGCCGCACGCGGCACCACGGTGTCGTGGAGGTAGTAGTTGGGCTTGATGCGCGCGATGGCACCGAAGGCGGTCTTGCGGCCCTTCCAGATCAGCGCTCGCTCGGCCTCGTCCGCCGCCACCCGCACCGACCGGGCGCCGTGGGCTCGACCGATCTCCCCCACCTGGGCGACGCCCGCCTCCACCGCGTGTGGCAGCCCATCTAGCTCCACGATCAGCACCGCGGCGGCGTCGGTGGGAAAGCCGGCGTGCACATAGGCCTCGACGGCACGGGTCACGGGCGCGTCCATCATCTCGAGCGCGGCGGGCAGCAGCCCCGCGGCGATGATGGCGCTCACCGTGGCCGCCCCGTCCTCGACTCGGTCGAAGTCGAGGAGGAGGGTGCGGACGGCGTGAGGGCTCTGGGTGAGGCGCACGCAGATGCGGGTGGCGATCCCGAGCATCCCTTCACCCCCGATGAACGTGCCGCGCAGGTCGAGTCCGACCGGCTCGGGCTCCTCCCCACCGAGCACGACGATCTCACCGTCGGGCAGGACCACCTCGACTGCCAGCACGTGCATGGCCGTGACGCCATAGGCCAGGCAGTGCGGGCCGCCGGCGTTGGTGGCCACGTTGCCCCCCACCGAGCAGCTCTGCTGGCTCGACGGATCCGGCGCGTAATGGACTCCGTGCTCGGCCAGCCCCCGGCTTAGGTCGGCGTTGAGGACGCCCGGCTCGACCCACGCCAGGCGGGCGTCGAGATCCACGGACAGGACCTTGTTCATCTTCGTGGTGACGATCACCACCGCGCCGCCGAGGGGGACCGCGCCGCCGGCCAGTCCCGTGCCCGAGCCACGAGCGACGAACGGGACGCGGTGACGATGGCAAGCCGACACGCACGCCTGCACCTCGCCGGCGGAGGTCGGGAAGCACACCACCGACGCGCCCCCTTCGAGCTCGGCGGCCTCTCGGAGATCGGACCCATCGCGTCGGTACAAGCCCAGCTCGGTCGAGCCGGTGCGCACGCGATCGGGTCCGAGCGCAGCGCGCAGTTCGTCGACGAGCGGGCGGCGGTCACGAGATCCGGCCCCGCTCGCGGCCGATCGAGGTTCGACGTCGCTCATCACCACGACGGCGACCGTAGCGCCGTAGGGTTCGCCCATGTCGAAGGGGGCCGGTCCGGAAGACCTGCACGAGCTGCTCTCGTTCGAGGATCCGGACGAGGACCGGACGTGGGTCGTGGACGTGACCTTCCTCGTGTCGTCGTGGACGTGCATCTACGGCCACGGCTGCCAGGGCGTCCTCACCGGCCCGGCCGAGGAGCTGGTGCAGGGCTGCTGCAGCTACGGCGCGCACTTCATCGACGACGGCGACGTCGCCGGGGTCACCGCGGCGGCCGCCCGCCTCACCGGCCGTCAGTGGCAGTTCCGGGCCAAGGCCAAGAAGGGCGGCTTCACGAGCGAGGACGACGGCGTGCGCACCACCCGCATCGTCGATGGCGCATGCATCTTCCTGAACCGTCCCGGCTTCAGCGGTGGCCCAGGCTGCGCGCTGCACATCGGCGCCCTCGAGGCCGGCGAGCGGCCGCTCGACTGGAAGCCCGATGTGTGCTGGCAGCTCCCACTCCGGCTCGAAGAGAAGACCGACGAGCACGGCCACGTGACGAGCTTCGTGCGGGAGTGGAAGCGCCGCGACTGGGGTGAGGGCGGCTACGAGTTCCACTGGTGGTGCACGGATGCGCCCGACGCGTTCCGAGGCACCCGCCCGGTCTACCGCTACCTGCACGACGAGCTGGTCGAGCTGATGGGTCAGGCGGTGTACGACCTGATGGTGGAGCAGCTGAAGGCCCGAGGCAAGCGCTCCTACCTCCCCCACCCCGCCGTGCGCCGCTGACCCACGCGCCCGACATCGCGCTGGCCACGCGAAGAAAGAGGTATCCGCGTCGGTCCGACGGACTCTGGTCTGGTGACGTTCCGTGCCGTCCCCCTGCGCGGACGCCAGCCCCACGGGGCCGCCGCGCCGGACCAGCGCGGCGGCCCCAACGGTGGCCGAGGCGGCGGGCCCGTTGGACCAGCTGCCGGACCGATCAGCCTCGCTTGGCGGCTCGCCGGCGGGCCGACTCGACGCGCAGCCGCTTTCGGATGCGGATGGCGTCGGGCGTGACCTCCACCAGCTCGTCGTCGCCGATCCACTCGATGGCCGACTCGAGGGTGTGAACCACCGGGGAGGCCAGCCTCACCGCCTCGTCGTGGCTGTGGGTGCGGATGTTCGACTTCTCCTTGGCGCGGACGGCGTTCACCACCATGTCGTCGGGGCGGCTGGACTCGCCCACCACCATCCCCTCGTACGAGACGTCGCCGGGACCGACGAACAACGTGCCCCGCAGCTGGAGGTTGTCGAGCGCGAACCCAGTCACCACACCCGACCGGTCCGACACCATGGCGCCTCCGGTGCGGTGCGGAAGCTCGCCGGCCCACGGCGTCCAACCGGCGTGATGCTGGTGGAGGAGGGCGGTGCCCCGGGTGGCGGTGAGGAGGAGCGACCGGAAGCCGATCAGGCCCCGGGCCGGTGCTTCGAAGGTGACGATCGTGCGACCGGGATCGCCGGGCCGCAGCTCGGTGACGACGCCCTTGCGAGGCGCGAGAGCTTGGGTCACGGTGCCGACGTGTCCGTCCGGGACGTCGCACGTGCCGCGCTCGAGCGGCTCGTGGCGGCGGCCGTCGACTTCCCGGGTGATCACCTCGGGTCGGCTGACCTGCATCTCGTAGCCCTCGCGACGCATGGACTCGATCAGCACCGCCAGCTGCAGCTCGCCGCGACCGGCGACCTCGAGCGCATCGGGGGTCTCGGTGTCCTCGAGCCGGATGGAGACATTGCCCCGAACCTCGCGCTCGAGCCGCTCCCGAAGGTGCCGGCTGGTCACGAACTTGCCCGACCGGCCGGCGAGCGGGGAGGTGTTGACGCTGAACGTCATCGACAGGACCGGCTCGTCCACGGTGAGCCGGGCCAGGGGCTTCGGGCTGGCCGGGCTGGCGAAGGTGTCGCCGATCTCCACCTCGGGGTAGCCGGCGATCACGAACAGGTCGCCGGCGGGCAGCGCCTCGGCGTCGGTGCGAGAGATGCCGGCGAAGGCCAGCACCTGGGTGGGGCGGCGCACGATCGGCGCCTCCCCGTGGTCGAACTCCTCGGTCAGCAGCGCGATCGGCTCGCCGGCTCGGAGCGTGCCCTGCACCACCCGGCCGATGGCCAGCCGGCCGAGGTAATCCGAGGCATCGAGGTTGGTGACGAGTGCCTGCAGTGGCGCGTCCGGATCGCCTCCCGGTTCGGGGATGTGCTCGAGCACGGCGTCGAGTACGGGGGCCAGGTCGGCGTCCGAGGACGGCAGGCCGACGCCCACGATGGAACGTCCCTCGCGAGAGACGGCGGAGATCACCGGGAAGGCGAGCTGGTCCGGGTGCGAGGCCAGGTCGATGAACAGCTGCTCGATCTCGGCCAGCACCTCGTCGGGCCGGGCATCCGGGCGATCGAGCTTGTTGAGCACCACCACGGCAGGGAGGTCACGCGCCAGCGCCTTGGACAGCACGTAGCGGGTCTGGGGCAGCGGCCCTTCGGCCGCATCCACCAGCAGCAGCACCCCGTCCACCAGGGCCAGGGCCCGCTCGACCTCGCCGCCGAAGTCGGCGTGGCCCGGGGTGTCCACCAGGTTGATCTTGACGCCCCGCCACATCACCGAGGCCGCCTTGGCCAGGATGGTGATCCCGCGCTCGCGCTCTTGGTCGCTGGAGTCCATCACCCGGTCGACGAGGGTGGTGTGGGGAGCGAAGACGCCCGTGGCGCGCAGGAGCCCATCGACGAGGGTGGTCTTGCCGTGGTCGACGTGCGCGACGAGCGCGACGTTGCGAAGGGACATCAACGATCCTTCTGCTGAACGTTCCGGGCCGGCACCGCCTCCTCGTCCTGACGCGCCGGCTCGATGGACTCGAGGCCCAGAGCCACCGTGCCGCTACACGGTCTCGTCGTCCTCTTCGTCCTCGTCGGGGACGTTGTACTTCTCCGCCAAGCGGGCGTACTCGTCGTCCTCTTCGGACTCATGAGGATCCTCGGGGGGAGGAGTGAAGCCGAAGGCAGCGGGACCCGACTGCTTCAGCTTGCGTGCTTCTTCGAAGCGGCGATGACGACCCTTCTTCACGGCAGGGCTCCGTTGCTCTCGCGGGTGTTCTCGAGGTGGTGGTCAGCGGTAGGACATTGGGGCCGAGTCTACCGCCTGCCCTGGACAACCGGTGGATCGGCCAGACCGGCTGGGACCAGGCGCGATGACCCGCGGCACGAGGCCGATCAGGGCGCGTCGCCTGTGGTGGCAGCATGACCACATGGGTGCGATCGTGGCTGTCGTCAACCAGAAGGGCGGGGTCGGCAAGACCACCGTCACCCTCGGCCTGGCCTCGGCCGCCATGGCCGCCGGCCACCGCGTCCTGGTCGCCGACCTCGACCCTCAGGCCAGCAGCACGTGGGTGTTGGGCGGCGATCCCTTGGCTGCGGGCCCGTCCGTGGCCGAGGTGCTCGCCCCTGGAGGTGGCGCGCACACTGCGGTGCGGGCAGTGGTGCCGAGCGGGTGGGGCGACGGCGTCGACCTGTTGCCGGCCAGCACCCGGCTGGCCTCGTGGGAGCATGCCACCGGTCGCGACCTCAGCCGGCTGCGCAAGGCCCTGCTGAGCCTGGCGGACGGGTACGACGCGGTGCTGATCGACTGCGCACCGTCGCTCGGGCACCTCACCACGGCCGGGCTGGCGGCCGCCGACCTCGCCATCATCGTGGTCGAGCCGTCGGCGCTCGGCCTGCGAGGCATCAGCGCGGTGGCCGATGCGGTCGACGCGGTCTGGGAGCGCAACAACGCCGACCTCGACCTGGCGGGGGTCATCGTCAACAAGGTGCCGGGCGTCTCGGCGGAGGCCGAGCGCCGCCTCGATGAGCTGGTCCGGGTCGTGGGCCGCAAGGCCATCTGGAAGCCGATGCTCCCCCACCGGGTGATCGCGGCGCAGGCCATCGCCGAGCGCCGGCCGATCCACAGCTACGGGTGGCGGGCCGCCGACCTCATCGAGGGCTTCGACGCGCTGTGGGTCGTTCTGCGGCGGCGGAGCCGAGCGGTGCGCACGCCCTAGCTCGGACCCGAACCAGCAGGCGACGAGCCGAGTGAGCCCCGCAACTGCTCGAGGTCGATCAGCTGCAAGCCGCCCTCACCGTCGAACGAGAGCGCGGCCTCCCCCGCCACCAGGCGCTTCACGTCGTCGCCGAGGACCTCGGCCCGCCAGCCATGGGCCAAGCGAGCGTCAGCCGCGCCCGCTAGCAGGGCGATGAGGTCCGCCCGGGTGGCCAGGAGCGAGGTGTCGATCTGCTGGTGGCGGGCCAGCTGGCTCACCCAGGCCGAGACGAGGGTGACCGCGGGCCGCAGGGCGCGATCGAGCTCGTCCTCGTCCCGCTCCGGCAGCTCCACCGGCCGGTCCCGACCCTCGGCTACCGCCTCCAGGATCTCCGGCGTCAGCCGCGTGTGTCGGTCGTCAACCCCTCGGCAGGACCGGAGCTCCGCCTGGGTGCGGGGGCGCGCTGCGCGATGGCGAGGATGGCGAGGTCGGGCAGCACCGTACGTACGGGGACGTCGGTGCGAGCCGCCCGCCGCTCACGCCACGACGCCACGGCCCGGGCCACGCCGCGGGCCTGGCGCTTCAGCGTGCGGACGTCCTTCAGGCGGAGCCAGGCCGCGTCGGGATCGACTGGCCCGACCGGACGGGTGCGCAGCTCCTCACACTCCGCCAGCGCCCAGTCCAGCCGGCCGAGCGACGAGAGACGCTCGGCCACCGTGTCGTAGAGCTCGAACAGGTGGGCGACGTCGGCCGCGGCGTACGTCTCCTGGTCCTCGCTCAGCGGGCGGCGCAACCAATCCGTCAGGCGGTCGGCCTTGGGCAGGCGAACCCGCAGCTCGGCGCTCACCAGGGAGGACAGCGATGGCGTCGAGTAGCCCACGAACCCGGCGATGAGCTGGGTGTCGGCCAGGCGCCGAGGCACGGCGCCGCAGGCGTGGTTGAGCACGTCGAGGTCCTGCTGTGCGGCATGCAGGACGGCCTGACCCGGGCCGTCGAACAGCTCGACCAGCTGGCGGGGGTCGATGGCCAGGGGATCGATCAGAGCGATCTGATCGGCCCACGCGAGCTGCACCAGTGCCAGCTTCGGATAGTAGGACCGCTCCCGGTGGAACTCGGTGTCGAGGGCATAGCGGGGTTCGGCGAGCGCCGACGCCACCACCTCACCGAGAGCTTCGGGATCCGCCACCCACCGTGCCGGCGGCGCCGGCGGCGGCGGCGCGAGGTCGCGGTCGGTCACGCCGGCTGGTCCCCAGCCACGACTTCACGGCCGCTGTCGAGCCAGGCCAGCGTGCCCCCGGCCACGTTCACCGCCGCCCGGCCCTGGTCGATGAGGAACTCGCTGGCGACATAGCTGCGGCTGCCGGTGCGGCAGATGACGAACAGCTCGCCCGTGCTCGGGAGCTCACCCACGCGGTCGGGCAGCTCCTGCAGGGGGAGCAACCGGGCCGTGGGGACATGGCCGGCCTCGTACTCGTCGGGCTGGCGCACATCGACCAGCAGCACCTCGCCGAGTCGCGGCGCCAGCTCAGCGACCGTGATCTCCGGGACGGTAGCGACCATGTGTTGCAGGCTATCGGCCGAGGTCGCCGGGGGCGTTCACGTTGCGCAGCATCGACGGCTCCACCCGCACCAACGCAAGGTCGAGCCCGGCCAGCGCTCGGTGCACGGCCCGCTCCCCCTGCTCGAACGCCGCCCCGAGGACCGCCAGGCAGGCCGCTCGCCGCCAGACCGCGCACAGCGGTTCCAACCGGTCGGTCGCGGCCGCGGCGAGGTCGTGGCCGTCCACCGCGTCGACGAGCGCGACGACCACCTCCGACGACACGGTCGGCAGGTCCGTGGCGAGCACGGCGATCAGCTCGGAGTCAGGCAGGGCCTCGAAGGCGCTGAGGACGCCCCCGAGCGGACCCTCACCCGGGTAGCGGTCGGCGCACCACGACAGGCCGAGCGCGCCGAGGGCCGCTTCGTCGCCGCCGATGGCCAGCACCGGCGAGGCACCGGCGGCACGCAGCACGCCGGCGACCCGGACCGACATCGGCATCCCGTCCACCTCGACGAGAGCCTTGTCCCGTCCCATCCGGGTGCTGGCGCCGCCTGTCAGCACCGCGCCGGCGAGCAGAGCTCAGCCTCCGTAGCTCATCCGGGTGTCCTCCATCCGCAGGACGGGCGTGTCCTCCTGCTTGGAGAAGCCGGCGTCGACCACCTCGCCGAGGAACAGGGTGTGGCCACCACAGTCCACCGCCCGGTGGACCGAGCACTCGACATACGCGACGGCCTGGGTCAGGATCGGCACCCCGGTGACGCCGTCGCGGTACGGCAAGCCGTTGAGCGTGGCCGCGGCGACGTCGACGTCGACCGGCTTGGTGAACTTGCGCACGATGGCGCGGTCCTCCCGGTCGACGATCGACACCGAGAACCCGCCGCCAGCCTCGATCAGCTCGTGGGTCAGCGCCGCCTTCTCGACTGAGATGGCGACCAGCTTGGGATCGAAGCTGACTTGCATCGCCCAGCTCAGGGTCATGCCGTTGCGTCGGTCGCCGGCTCGCGACCCGACCACATAGAGCCCGCACGGCATGGTCCACAGCACGCGCCGGCGCCGGCGGTCGTAGTCGTCGCGGCCCTCATCGGTGTCGACCCCCTCTGGAAACGGTCCGATCGAGCCCGTGCCGCCTGGTGCTGCCATGTCAGCCTTGGGCGGGGACGCCGCCGGGGTCGAGCTGGGCGAGGAAGAGGCTGCAGCGCTCGGCCTCGTCGTCTTCGCCGATGGCCACCGCCATGTGGGCCAGCCCCCGCAGCGAGCGGAGGAACCCCCGGTTCTCCTCGGCCGTCCAACGCACGTAGCCGCTCCCCCGCCAGCCGTTCGCCCGCAGCCGATCGAGGCCGCGGTGGTAGCCCACGCGGTAGCAGGCGTAGGCCTCGACATCGTCCCGGGCGTGGTCGCCCAGGCGGGCCCAGGCGTCCAGGAAGCGCGGCCACCGAGCGACCACGGCCGCCAAGGCGTCCCGTCGGTCGGTCGACGGCGTGGCCAAGGCCTCGCGCAGCGCGTCCAGGGCCTCGGCCGGCTCGGCATCGAGGATGGTGCTCGGCGGCCCTTCCGGCGTGAGGTGCACCGGTCGTGGCTCACCTTGGGACATGGGACCAAGGTAGCGGCCGTCTCCTACGATCCGGTCATGCTCGCCGCGCTCGAAGCCGACCGGGTCGCCAACCTCGGGCTCATGCTCGCCGGTGGCCTGCTGCTGGCGGCGATCGTCTTCGCGCTCCTCGTCCGCACCGTGGTGGCGAAGGTGGCGCTGGCCCTCGTGCTGGTGATGCTCGGACTGGTGGTCTGGTCGCAGCGCATGAACCTCCAGGACTGCGCCCAGAAGGCGAAGGCCAAGGCGACCGGCGGGACGGCGACCGACCAGTGCACCTTCCTCGGTCTCAAGGTCGACGTCTCGACCAGCGGCTGAGGCCGGGACCACGCCACCCGGGGCGCACGCGACGGCTCGACGAGCCGCTGGACTCGACCCCGCTCAGCCGGTGACACCGCCGAGCGCAGCCAGCCTGCGCACGAGCCCGGCCATGGCACCCGGGTCCTCCAGGTGGACGCCGTGGCCCACGCCCGGCACCAGAACCAGCTCACTGGGCGCGCCGCGACGCGACGCCTGCAACCGTTCGGCCAGGAGCGTGGTCGCTCGGCGGAGGTGCAGGCCCGAGCGCTCCCCTCCGGCGACGAGCACTGGCACCTCGATCAGCGCCGGGTCGTACGGGGCGGCCCGTCGCAGATCGGTGAGCTCGGCCACGAGCGTCGGCCCCTCCGCCCGCCGCTCGGCCCGGGTCGCCGCAGGGAGGTGGTCCCACCGTGCCCCGCCGATCATGCGCCGCATGAACGCCTCCGCGGCGTCCTCGGCCGACCCCGGTGCACCCGCGCCCACCGCCATGGCTCGCCGGCTGGCCGTACCGTCGGGCCACCACCGCTCCCAGGGCATGGGCGGCTCGTAGGCACCAGCAGCCACGATCAGGTCGGGCCGACGCTGCGCGGCGGCCAATGCGAGGTTGCCGCCGAAGCTGTGCCCGAACACCAGGGCGCGACGACCGCCGACGACGGCGAGCAGATCCTCCACGTGGGCGTCCACCGTGCGCAGGCCCGGGACCCCCCGCGAGCGGCCGTACCCGCGGCGGTCGTACGCCACGACGAGGTACTCGTCGTCGAGTCGGCGAGCGACGCCCACCATGCCGCTGCCGCGATCCATCGAGCCGTGCACGAGGACCACCACCGGAGCCCCGGCCGGTCCCCGCTCGGCCATGTAGAGGCCGGCGGGCCGCGGCGGGGTCACCGAACCCGCACGATCCGCAGGACGTCGGTGGCGCGGTCGGGCTGATCGGGCTGATCGGGCGCGCCGGCGAGCACGGCCACCAGCTGGCCGGGCACGCCGACGGTGGCGACGATCTTGGTGTAGCGGCCCATGCCTGCTATCTAGCGCACGTGGAGCTGCTCCTGATCCGTCACGCCCTCCCGGTTCGTCGCCAGCAGGTGGCCGGTGCGGCCGATCCCGAGCTGTCCGACGATGGCCGGCGCCAGGCCGAGCTGCTCGCCGAGTACCTGCGGTCTGACCCGCTGACCGCGATCTACGCCAGTCCCCTGCGCCGTTCCTACCAGACCGCCCAACCCGTGGCCGACTCGCACGGGCTGGAGATCGTGGTGGTCGAGGAGGTGGCGGAGTACGACCGGGAAGCCAACGAATATGTGCCCGTAGAGGAGCTCAAGCGCACGGGCGACCCCCGCTGGCACGACCTGCTGAACGGCATCTGGCCCGAAGGCGCGGAGTCCAAGGAGTCCTTCCGGGCCCGCTGCGTGGCGGCGATCGAGGCGCTGATCGCTGCTCACCCCGGCGAGCACATCGCCGTCGTCTGCCATGGCGGCGTGATCAACGCCTACGTGGCCCATGTGCTCGAGGTGGCCGGCCAGACGAACTTCTTCTACCCGAACTACACCAGCGTCCATCGCATCGCCGCCGCCCGGAGCGGGGAGCGGTCGATCCTCACGCTCAACGAGACGTTCCACCTTCGCGGCAGCGGCCTTCCGATCGGCCTGTTCTACACGTCATGACCCGGCCTGCTTGACTGCGGCGATGGCCGCCGATGCCGTCTCCGACCTGCTCGACTACCTGGCCTCGTCTCCGTCGCCGTACCACGCGGTGGCCGAGGCGGCGGACCGGCTTCGCGCCGCCGGCTTTCGAGCCCTCCACGAGCGGGAGCCGTGGGGCGACGTCACCGGTGATGCCTTCGTCGTGCGGGGCGGCGCACTCGTCGCCTGGCGCTGTGCCGCCGGCCTCGAGGCCCACGCACCCTTGCGGATCGTCGGCGCCCACACCGACTCCCCGAACCTGCGAGTGAAGCCGAGGCCGGACACCGGAGGGTCGGGTTGGCGCCAGCTGGCGGTCGAGGTCTACGGAGGCGCGCTCGTCAACTCGTGGCTCGACCGCGACCTCGGGCTGTCGGGGCGGGTGACCTTGATGGACGGGCAGACGGTGCTCGTCGTCGTCGACCAGCCTTTGGCCCGGGTGCCCCAGCTCGCCATCCACCTGGACCGAGAGGTGAACGAGCGCGGCCTGCAGCTGGACAAGCAGCTCCACCTCATGCCGATCTGGGGTTTGGGCTCGTCCGCGGACGGCGACCTCAGCCGCTTCCTTGCCGCTCGCCTGCCCAACGTGGACGCGGGCGACATCGTGAGCTGGGATCTGATGTTCCACGACCTCACGCCCCCCGCCCGTCTCGGCGCCGAGCGCGACCTCCTGGCTGCCGGCCGGCTCGACAACCTGTGCTCGTGCTGGGCCGCCATCGAGGCCCTCAGCTCCCAGGCGGGACCGGCCCACGTCAGCATGGCGTGCCTGTTCGACCACGAGGAGGTGGGCTCGGCCAGCACGACCGGAGCCGCCGGTCCGCTCCTCGAGACGGTGGTCGATCGGCTCGTCCTTGCCCGCGGCGGCACGGATGAGGACCGTCACCGAGCCCTTGCCGCCTCCATCTGCATCTCGGCCGACATGGCCCACGCTGTCCACCCCAACTACCCCGAGCGGCATGATCCCGCGCACCGGCCCGTCCCCAACCGTGGTCCGGTGCTGAAGGTCAATGCCAACCAGCGCTATGCCACCAGCGCCGAGACGGCGGCACTGTTCCTGCGGGCCTGCCGGGCGGCCGACGTGCCGTCGCAGGTGTTCGTGTCCCGCAACAACCTGCCGTGTGGCTCGACCATCGGGCCGATCACGGCCACTCGACTCGGGATCGCCACCGTGGACGTGGGCTGCGCGCAGCTGTCGATGCACTCCGCCCGCGAGCTGTGCGGCGCCGAGGATCCGGCCTTCCTCGCCGACGCGCTCGCCGCGTTCTACGGCGGCGCCTGAGCCCGGGACGCCGGCTGTCGGCCCGAGTCTCAGCCTCCGGCGCGCGCCGAGGCCCGGTCGAACAGGGCCTGCAGCTCCGCGTGGAGCTCTGCGGTCGCCTTGCGCACGGTGTCGCGCGGCACCCGGCCCGACGGCGCAGCGGGCACCTCGATCGGCGGGCCGATGATCACGTGCACCTTGCGGGGGTAGATCATCCTCGAGCCCTTCGGCATGACCCGCTCGGAGCCGCCGATGCCGATGGGCAGGATCGGTACGCCCGCCTTGGCCGACACGTACGCCGAGCCGTCGAAGAGCGGCTGCACGATGGGCCCGCTCTTGCGCTCACCCTCTGGGAAGAGCACCAGCGGCTCCCCGGCCTTGAGCACCTCGATGCAACGGCTCAGCGCCTCCAGATCGACGGTGCCGCGGCTGACCGGGAACCCGCCGAGCGCGGACAGGAACCAGCGCCAGAAGGGCTTCTTCCACAAGGTGTCCTTGCCCATGTAGCGCAGGCGGCGGCGAGTCACCACCGACGCGATCGGAGTGTCCATGTTGGACCGATGCACCGGCGCCAGCACGAACGCCCCTGATGCGGGAACGTTCTCCCGGCCCTCCACCGTCATCCGCAGCCACAGCCGGCAGAAGGCCACGCATGCGGACCGAGCCACGGCATAGAAGGCCTTGGCCGGGCGAGAGTCGCCGGCCATCGTCGTCTCCAGCCGGGTCACGGGTTCGCCTCAGGATCATGGGCCGGATCGAGCAGGTCGAGGATGCGGTCCACGATCTGTCCGACGGTGAGATCGGTGGTGTCGAGCGTGACGGCGTCGGGGGCCTGCCTGAGAGGGCTGTCAACGCGGCTGGAGTCGATGGCGTCACGATCCGCGATCAAGGCCCGGACCTGGTCGTACTCGAGGTCGGCGGCCTCCTGGTGACGACGCTGGGTCCGGACCGCGGACGAGGCGGTGAGGTACAGCTTGAGCTCGGCCTCCGGGAAGACCACCGAGCCGATGTCCCGCCCCTCGATCACCCCGCCGCCTCGCATCAGCGCCCACTCGCGTTGCCGAGCCCGCAGCTCGGCCCGTACCCCCGGGTTGGCGGCCACGATGCTCACCGCGCTCGTCACCTCAGGACCACGGATCTCGAGCGTGGCGTCGACACCGTCGACCACCACGCGGGAGTCCGAGACCTCCAGCTCGAGCCCCGAGGCCACCTTGGCCACCCGGTCCACCTCGTCGGGGTCGATCATGCGCCGCAGCACGGCGAAGGTGACGGCTCGGTACATGGCCCCCGTGTCCAGGTACTCGAGGCCGAGACGGTCGGCCAACGCCTTGGCGACGGTGGACTTACCCGACCCCGCTGGGCCGTCGATGGCGATGACGCGCAGAGGTGGGCCGCTCACGGGAGGACCACGCTACCGAACCGGTGCGCGGAGCGCCTCCAACGTGTCCCAGAAGCCCGGGAAGGACTTGGCAACCACGTCCGGATCCTCGATCTCGATGCCCGGGACCCGCAGCCCAATGAGCGCGAATGCCATCGCCATGCGGTGGTCGCCATGGGTCCTGACCCTCGCCGGGCCTGGCCCTCGCGGTCCGGGACGCACGACGAGCCCCTCGGGCTCTTCGTCGGCGTCGATGCCGCAGCGCCTGAGCTCGGCGACGAGCGCACCGATCCGGTCGGTCTCTTTGGCCCGGATGAAGCCGACGCCCGAGATGCGGGTCGTCCCTTCGGCCAGGGCGGCCACGGCGGCGAGTGTGGGCACGGTGTCGGAGAGATCGGCCAGGTCGACGTCGATGCCATGCAGCTGACCCGTGCCGCGCACCTCGATGGCGCCGTCCCGGCGGTGGACCTGCGCCCCCATGCGGGCGAGCACGTCCGCAAACGCCACATCGCCCTGGAGCGGTGCGCGGCCGAAGCCGGGGACGATGACGCGCCCACCGGTGACGGCGGCCGCCGCCCACAGATAGGAGGCCGACGAGGCGTCGGGCTCGACCGCCACATCGGCCCGGCGGTAGCGGCCCGGCCCCACCTTCACCCGCCGGGCTTCGATCACGACGTCGCCGTGGCCGAACTGCTCCATCACCGCCGCGGTGATGACGACGTACGGGCGTGACACCAGCTCGGTCGTGAGCTCGATCTCGATCCCCTCGTCGGTGGCCGGCGCCACCAGCATCAGGGCGGTCACGAATTGGCTCGAGACGTCACCCGGCATCGTCACCGCGCCCCCGCGCAGGCCGGACGCCTCCATCACCACCGGCAGGTGCCCGTGCGCCCCCTCCGGCACGACGGCCGCGCCGAGGGCGATCAGCGCGTCGTGGAGCGGCCCCATGGGGCGGGCCCGCAGCGGCGGCTCACCGTCGATCCGATACCGACCGCGCCCGAGGGCCGCCAGCGCGGTCACAAAGCGCGAGGTCGTCCCCGCCAGGCGGGCATCGAGCTCGATCGGCCCCGGGAGGAGCGCGCCGGCCGTGCCGATCACGTGGACGGTGGCCGCGTCTCGCTCCACTCGGACGTCAGCGCCGAGCCGAGCCACGCAGCCCAGCATGGCCTCGGTGTCGTCCGAGAAGCCGAAGCCGGTCAGCGTCGTCCGGCCCCCAGCCAACGCCGCGCACACCAGAGCTCGGTTGGTGAGGCTCTTGGAGCCCGGGATCGGTACCACGGCGTCGGGCGGCGCGGCCAAGGGCTCGATCAGGCGAGCGCCGCCGTCCACGTCGGCCACCAGCCCGGGCAGTCAGCCCAGCCGACGAGCTGAGGGTCGGAAGCCACGGGCCAGGAGCCCGCCGCGGAAGAGGTCACTCTGAGACGCCTCCACCAGCAGGATGAGCACCCCCCGATCGCCCTCGGCCGAGTGGAAGACCTCGAAGTCCACCACGTTGACGCCCAGCTCGGCGGCGAGCGTGAACACCTCGGCCGCTGCGCCCGGCCGGTCCGGGATGATCGTGCGCAGCTCGGCCAGCTCGGCCGAGGCGGCGACTCGGCCCGGCAGGTTGACCCGGGCCTCCCGGGCCCGGCTGAGCTCGGCGAGGAGCACTTCCCGATCGTCGTCGGCCACGCCGCGGCGCAGGCGTCCCAGGCGGTCGACCAGGGCGTCGAGGGCATCGACGATCGCCGGGCGGTTCTCGGCGCAGATGTCGAGCCAGATGGCGGGAGGCCCAGCAGCGATCCGGGTCATGTCCCGGAAGCCGCCGGCGGCCAGGCGCAGTAGCGCAGCATGCTCTTCGGCCCGCTCGTCGGCCAGCGTCATCAGCGCCGCGGCCGTGAGGTGGGGCACGTGGCTGACCACGGCCACCAGCGCATCATGGCGCTCGGGCGGCAGGGCGACGACCTCCGCCCCGAGGTCCGAGACGACCCGGGCCACCGTGGCGAACGTCGTGTCACTGGTGTCCGCGGTGGGGGTCAGCACCCAGATCGCGCCCTCGAACAGCGCCGCGTCGGCGCCGTCGAGACCGTCCAGCTCGGAACCTGCCATCGGGTGGCCACCGCAGAACCGCTCGTCCGCCACCGCGGCGGTGACGGGCCCCTTCACGCTCCCCACGTCGGTCACGACGCCGCTCGTCGTGCTCAAGGCCAGCGTGGCCGTGTCGGCAATGGCCGAAACGGGCGTGGCGATGAAGGTGATGGCCGCATCGGCGGCGAGCCCGGTCGCCGCGACCGCGCCCCGCCGACGAGCCTGATCGAGGCGGCTCGGGTCGCGGTCCTCGGCGTGGACCCGCCAGCCCCGACCGGTCAGGGCCAACGCCACCGAACCGCCGATCAAGCCCAAGCCGACCACGTTGGCCACGTTGGTGCTGGTGCCGCTCATCGGGCGGTCGGCAGGGTCCACCGTTCAGCGATCCAGGAGATCGGGCCGGAGCACGACGGCGCGTTCGAGGAACACGTGGTGCAAGTCGGCGCGGGGCTTCGCCGTGTCGACCAGGAGGAGGAGACGGATGCACCGGTCCAGTGAGCCGGCGACCTCGAGCTCCTGGGCGCCGAGTATCGGCACGTCGTCGAGGCCGAACTGGCGCACCGCGGTCGACGGGTGGAACGACGTCACGTCCGGGGTGGCGGTGACCAGAACGCTGATGACATGGTCGTTGTCCAGCTGGTTGCGCTCATACAGGGTCGCCATCAGCGCCTTGACCCGCTCCCGGATGTGGTCCGGGGCGTCGACGTCGAGGGTCGTGGCCCCGCGAAGCGCTCGGACGGGCATCAGACGGACGGTACCAGCGGACCCGGCCTTCAACGTTCTGGTCACCGATCTTGCGCCGGAGGCGCAGATTCGGTGACCAGAACGAAGAGAAGACACCCGGGAGAGCCTTAATCCGGGTTCTAGGACCGCGGCGGGCGTCCCGCGGCCTCCTCCAGCCCCCTTCGCTCGTCGGGCGTGAGGTTTCGCCACTGGCCGGGCGCCAGCCGGCGGTCGGTGATCGGCCCGATCCGGACCCGCACGAGGCGCTCGACGGGATGGCCGACAGTGGCGAGCATCCGACGCACCTGGCGGTTGCGGCCCTCGTGGATCGTGAGTCGGACCAGTCCCGGCTCCGGCTGGCTGGCCTGGGCGGGGGCGGTGGGGCCATCCTCCAGCTCGACGCCGTCGCGGAGGCGGCGCAGCGCCCCCGCGGTCAGCGGGCCCGCCACCTGGGCGAGGTACTCCTTCTCCACGCCGAAGCCGGGATGGGTCAGGCGGTGGGTCAGCTCGCCGTCGTTGGTGACGAGCAGCAGACCCTCGGTGTCGGCGTCCAGCCGGCCGACCGGGAAGACTCGGGGCTCCGGGGGTACGAGGTCGATGACGGTAGGCCGGCCGTGGGGGTCATGGGCTGTCGTCACCACGCCGGCGGGCTTGTTCAACAGGTAGTGAACGAGCCCGGGCTTGACCGAGACCACGTGACCGTCGACCGCCACCAGATCGGTCTCGACGTCGACCCGGCAACCGAGTCGGGCCACCTCGCCGTTCACGCGGCACGCGGCCGGCCTCGATCAGCTCCTCCGCCGTCCGCCGGCTGCCGTAGCCCCGCTGCGCCAGCACCTTCTGGAGGCGCTCGCCCGACCGCGCCGGCTCAGTCACCGTCCGGCGACGATGACCCCGCCGGATCGTCGACGCGATCCGAGCTGCGGGGCGACCGCAAGCCCGCCTCGAGCGCCTCCACCACCTCGGGACCGGGCACGAAGTCGGCGATCGGCGGCAGGTCGGCTACGGAGTCGAGACCCAGGCGCTCGAGGAAGCGGGGGGTCGTGCCCCACAGCACGGCCTGGCCAGGACCGGGATCTCGGCCCACCTGGTCGACGTAGCCGCGGGCCTGGAGCGTGCGCAGGACCGCGTCGGGGTCGACACCGCGGATCGCCGCCACCTGGGCCCGTGAGATGGGCTGCTTGTAGGCGACGATGGCGAGCGTCTCGAGCGCGGCGGCCGAGAGCCGGGCGCTCTGGCCCTCCAGCACGAAGCGCTCGACGTACGGGGCCAGCTGTGGATGGCTCTGGTAGCGGTAGCCCCCCGCCACCCGTGTCAGCTGGAATCCGTGGCCCGCCTCTTCGTACGCCTCGGCCAGCCGGCGGCACAGCTCCTCGACCGTCGCCACCGGGAGCTCGAGCAGCTGCGCCAGCAGGTCAGGCGGGACGGGCTCGACGGCGACGAGCAGGATGGCCTCGATGGCCCGCACCACGTCGGCGCCGGCGTCGGTCCCGGCATCAAGGCCGGACTCGCTTCGCACCTCGGCGCGCTCGGGCTCGGTGCCGTCGCGGTCGATAGCCGCATCGTCGGACCAGTCCGGCGCGAACAGCTCGTCGTCCATCAGCCGTCGTAGTCGTCGATGGCACCCGACGCGGCGGCCACGCGATCGTCGTCGGCACCGAGCCAGACGATCTCGATCTCGCCGAACTGCTCGGCCTGATCGAGCTCGACCAACCCTTGCTTGTAGAGCTCCAGCACGGCAAGGAAGCGCACGATGATCTCGATCCGCTCCAGCAGGCCACCGGCGAGGCGTCGGAAGGTGATGCGCCCGACTCTCGGGAGCTCGTCGACCAGCTCGGCCACGGCGTCGGCGACCGAGATGCGAATGGGGGCGACGTGGGTCAGGTCAACCCGCGGCTGCGGTCGGGGGGAGGCGGCGCGGAGGAAGGCCCGACGCAGGTCCTCGGCGGTAACGCCCTCCAGAAGGTCCGGGGTGAGCGCGACGAAGCGCTCTTCGGGACCGATGAGCCGCGGGAACGAGCGAGCCGCCACGTCGGCCAGGCGGTTGAGCACGGTCGCGGCGTCCTTGAAGGCCTTGCATTCGAGCAGCCGGGCGAGGAGCAGGTCACGCTCCTCCCAGATGGCCAGCTCCTCGTCCAGGTCGACGTCGTCGCGTCCCGGCAGCAGCCGACGGGCCTTGAGCTCGACCAGGGTGGCGGCGATCAGCAGGAACTCAGTGGCCACGTCGAGGTCGGTGACCTGCAGCCGCTCCACCTCCGCCAGGTAGGCGTCGACGATCCGGACGAGCGAGATCTCGTAGAGATCGACCTGTTCGCGCAGGATGAGGTGGAGGAGGAGGTCGAACGGGCCGTCGAAGACCTCGGTCGAGACCTCATACGCCATCGTGTCGAGGGTACCCGGCGCAGCCGCTCGGACCGTGGCATACCAGCCCCCTGGGCGCGCCGAGGGGCCGGCCCCGAGCTGGGACCGGCCCCTCCCGCCTGCAGAGCTCAGGGGTTGCAGCGGAACCCGCCGCTCCCGTCGGACTCAGGGTCGGTGCAGAGCTGACCCAGCTTGGTCGTCACGTCCTGGCGGCTGATCATCGCCACCGGGCCGGCATGGTGCTCACCGTTGAACGGCGTGAAGCCGGTGAAGCCGCAGTTGGCGGCATCGGCCGGGTTGTTGAACCAGAAGCCTACGTTGAAGGTGTTCACGGGCGGGACGGCCCGACTGGCGTCGAAGCCGAAGATCTGGTCGAGCAGGATGGTCTTGATCGTGACCTCACCCTGGCCGTGCTTGTTGGTCTCCAGGTCCGACTGGTACCACGCGAAGCCGAAGTTGCCTCCGAAAGCCGGGTTGGCCGTGCCGTCGGACAGCTGCGGCGCCTTCTCGACCGTGAACAGGTCGAAGTCGAGGTTCGGCTTGAGGTTCCGGACCCTCAGCGTGAGGGTGTCGTTGAGGTGGCCCCGGTGCACGGTGGCGTTGGCGACCGGGGTCTTGCCGGGTGCGGCAAGGCAGTTCAAGACGCTGGCGTTCGGGAAGAGCGAGAACGACGTCGAGCTCGGCTTCGACGCCGCCGCGTTGGCGGCGACCGCGCCGCCGCTGGCGACCGCGGCGAGCACGAGACCGGCGGCCGCGCGCCGGGCGCGAGAGGTCAGGATGTTCATGTGATGCTCCTTCGGCCGTTGGGGGGCCAGTCGAGTCCGACGCGGGGTGCATCGGGACTGCTCACCACTACGCCTGCGGTCGGCGGCGCGGTTCGCGAATCCCCGGAGCCGCGATCGCGCCCGCCACTATCCTGTCTCGCCGTGACGCGAGTGCTCTCCTGCATCCAGCCCACCGGTGCGGTCCACCTCGGCAACTACCTGGGCGCGCTGCAGGGTTGGGTCGCCGGTCAGCACACGTGTGACGCCTTTCACGGCATCGTCGACCTGCACGCGCTCACCGTTGCGCAAGAGCCGGGCGTGGTCGGGCTCCAGACCCTGGAGCTGGCCGCCCTCCTCTTCGCCGTCGGCTTGGATCCGGACATCGCCACCGTCTTCGTGCAGAGCCATGTGCCGGAGCACTCGCAGCTGTGCTGGATCATGGAGTGCACGGTGTCGGTCGGCGAGCTGCAGCGGATGGTCCAGTTCAAGGAGAAGGCGTCCCGGCAGGCCGGTGGCTTCATCTCTGCAGGCCTGCTCACCTACCCGGCGCTGCAGGCCGCCGACATCCTCCTCTACGACACCGACGAGGTGCCCGTGGGTGAGGACCAACGCCAGCACGTCGAGATCACCCGCGACATCGCCATCCGCTTCAACGGTCGGTACGGCGACACGTTCGTCGTACCGAAGGCGACCGTCCCCCGCGCCGGCTCCCGGGTCATGGACCTGCAGGACCCGACGAGCAAGATGTCGAAGTCGGCGACGTCGGACGCGGGATTGATCAACGTCCTCGACGAGCCGGCGGTGATCACTCGCAAGTTCAAGCGGGCGGTGACGGATTCGGGCCGAGAGGTCGTGTTCGATCGCGTCGCCAAGCCCGGGGTGTCCAACCTGCTCGAGATCCTCGCTGCCGCCACCGGTCGCACCCCCGTGGACGTCGCCCTGGACTACTCGCAGTACGGACCGCTGAAGGCCGACACCGGCGAGGCAGTGGCGGAGCTGCTGCGGCCCATCCAGGAGCGGTACCGCCAGCTGCTCGACGACCGGGCCGAGCTCGCGGCGCTGTTGGCCAAGGGTGCGGACAAGGCGCAGGGCATCGCGGCCAAGACCCTCGAGCGGGCCTACTCGGCCATCGGCTTGCTCCCGGCCGGCTGACACCGGCGGGGGCGACGCCGCACAACCGACGGGCTGCAGCATCACACGTCGTCGGCGGCGTGAAGGGCGGCCCGCAACACCTCGGGAGCGCCCACGCCGCGGACGAGGGCGATCGTGAGCGGATCGCTGCCGGCGGCACCGCACAGCTCGGCCCCGATGGCCTCGTGCTGGTGGTAGGCGGCGTACCGGCCCCGGCTCAGCCGGGTCCCGAGCAGGGTGGCCACCACACGGTCGAAGGGGCCGAGGCCGCTCTTCACCTTCCCGACATCGTGGAGGAGCGCGCCGGCCATCGCTGGCCGCGCCACCGCCCCGCCGAGCGAGGTCTCGAAGCGGTGCGCCACCGTGACGGCGTGACGGCGGTCGGCGTTGGTCAGGCACCGCCAGAGCAGCACCTCGGCTTGGATGAGGAAGGTCTCGGCCCACACCTCATCCCCAGCCGACGGGGGTTCGGCCGACAGCGAGCCGACGAAGCGACGCGCCAGGTGGCCGACGTGGGCCACCCGGCGCCGAAGCGGCGCCCACCTCACCGGCCGACCGAACCCGCGGCCGCTCACCGCCGCCGCGCTCGCGGGTGAGAGGCCTCGAAGACCGTCCTCAGTCGCTCCGTGGACACCTTCGTGTAGAGCTGGGTGGTCGAGATCGACGCGTGCCCCAGCAGCTCCTGGACGATCCGCAAGTCGGCACCGTGGTCGAGCATGTGGGTCGCACACGAGTGGCGCAGCACGTGCGGACTCAGCCGATCAGCCAACCCCACCCGTTCGCCGTACTTGGCCACGATGGCCCAACCGGCCTGGCGCGACAGGCGGCCTCCGCGCTGGTTGAGGAAGAGCGCCGCCTCGTCGCCCCGGCGGGCCCAGCGGGCGGGAGCGAGCTGCGGCCGTCCACTTGGCCCGAGCCACTCCCCCACCGCGGCGAGAGCCGGGCGTCCGACCGGCACCACCCGCTCCTTCGACCCCTTGCCGAACACCCGCACCAAACCGGCCTCGACGTCGATCGAGCCGACCGAGAGACCACACAGCTCGCCGATTCGCATGCCCGTCCCGTACAGCAGCTCGAGCACGGCCCGGTCGCGCACGGATGTCGCGTCGCTCCCGATGACCGCACCGAGGAGTGCCGCTACCTCCTCCTCGGCGAGCGCCTTGGGCAGTCCCTGGGGCACCGGCGGCGCGGCGACCGCAGCGGCCGGATCTGTCGGCGCCCGTCCGTCCTCGACCAGGAACCGGTGGAGGTTGCGCACGGCAGCCGTCGCCCGCGCCACCGAGGCCGGGGCCAGACCGCTCGCTCGCAGCTGGCCGATGTAGGCGGCGACGTCGGCCTCGCCGACCGCAGCCAAGGTCAGACCCTGAGGGTGGAGCCACCGGACGTACGCCCTGAGATCCCGGCGGTAGGCGTCAAGGGTGTTGCGGGACCGTCCCCGCTCGACGGCCAGCCAGGTGAGGTACTCCTCGACGTCGAGTGGCAGACCAGCCTCGGCCAGGTCGGTATCGGCTCCGGGGCTCACCCGACGCCCAGCCGCCCGGCCACGAGCAGGATGCCTACCACGGCGGCCACGTTGGTGATCTCACCGTCGTGGACCTGGCGCAGAGCCTCGAGGAGGGGCAGGTGCACCACGGTCAGGTGCGACTCCTCGGGCCCGTGCGCCCGGCGCTCCACCGGGCGCAGCCCGGTGCCCAGGTACACCTGCAGGGTGGCGTCGGTGAGCCCCGGTGACGGCAGGTACTCGATCAGGAACGTGAGCTCTGCGGCCTCGAAACCGACCTCTTCGGCCAGCTCACGACGGGCCGTCTCCTTCGGTGGCTCGTCGTCCACGTCGCGCATCCCGGCCGGCAGCTCGCGCACGATCTGATCGAAGGCCGGCCGGTACTGGTCGATCAGCACCACTGACGGGTTGCCCTCGGCATCGAACACCACCGGCACCACGGCGACTGCGCCGGGCGACCGGACCAGGTGCCGCTCGAAGCGCTCGCCGTCGGGAGCCTCGAAGTCGGCCGCGACGAGCGACCAGACACCCCACGAGTGCAGCGTGCGCTCCGCGACCCGACGGAACCCCGGGACGGGGTCGCTCACGCCGCGCTCGGCCCGGCGGCGTCGGCGCGCCGGAGCTCGCCCACCGGCAACAGGTGCGGGTTGCGACCCTCGCTGCGCTCGAGCGCCGCCCCGACCAGCTCCCGGAAGAGCGGGTGCGGGCGGTCCGGACGGCTCTTGAACTCCGGGTGGGCTTGCGTGCCGACGTAGAACGAGTGGCCGGCCAGCTCCATGAACTCAACCAACCGGCGATCGGGCGACAAGCCGGTGAGCAGGAAACCGGCCGACTCGAAGCGGCTGCGGTACGCGTTGTTGAACTCGTACCGGTGGCGGTGGCGCTCGCTGACCACCTGCTCGCCGTAGGCCTCGTGCACCTTGGACCCGGGCGCCAGCACGGCGTAGTAGGCGCCGAGCCGCATGGTGCCGCCCATGTCCACGACGTCGCGCTGCGCATCCATGAGGTCGATGACCGGGTGAGGGCTCTCGGCGTCGAACTCGGTCGAGTTGGCGCCGGCCAGGCCGAGCACGTTGCGGGCGAACTCGATGGTCATCACGTGCAAGCCGAGGCACAAGCCCAGGCAAGGCACGTCGTTCTCACGGGCATAGGTCGCGGCGGCCACCTTGCCGTCGATCCCGCGGAGGCCGAAGCCTCCCGGGATGACGATGCCGTCCAGGTCGGCCAGGCGGCCGGCCGCCAGGAGGCCCTCGACGTCCTCAGCCTCGACCCAGTCGATCTCGACCCGGGACCCGTGGTGGAACCCGGCGTGTCGAAGGCTCTCGGCCACGGACAGGTAGGCGTCCTTCAGCGCCACGTACTTGCCGATGAGCCCGATGCGCACCGACCGCTCGGCTCGCTCGGCCTGCTCCACCAGCCCCTCCCACGGAGTGAGGTCGATGGGCCGGTCGAGGCGCAGCACGTCGCACACCACGTCGTCCAAACCCTCCTCGTGCAGGATGAGCGGGAGGGCGTAGATGTTGGCGGCGTCGGCCGCGTTGACCACCGCCCGCACCTCGACGTCACACAGGTTGGAGATCTTGCGCTTGAGCGAGTCGGTGATCGGCTCCGCGCTCCGGCAGACGATGACATCGGGTTGGATGCCACGGCTGCGCAGCTCGGTCACCGAGTGCTGGGTGGGCTTGGTCTTCTGCTCACCCGACGGACCGATGAACGGCACGAGCGTCACGTGCACGTAGCAGACGTTGTCGCGCCCGGCCTCTTTGCGGTACTGCCGGATGGCCTCGAGGAAGGGCAGGATCTCGATGTCGCCAACCGTGCCGCCGACCTCGGTGATCACCACGTCGACGTCCTCGGTGGAGAGGCGGCGGATGCGGCGCTTGATCTCGTCGGTGATGTGGGGGATCACCTGGACCGTGCGCCCCAGGTAGTCGCCCCGGCGTTCGGCCGCCAGCACAGCCTGGTAGATGGAACCGGTGGTGGCGTTCGAGCTGCGGGACAGGTTCTCGTCGATGAACCGCTCGTAGTGCCCGAGATCGAGGTCCGTCTCCCCGCCGTCGTCGGTGACGAACACCTCCCCGTGCTCGAACGGGTTCATCGTGCCCGGGTCGACGTTGATGTACGGGTCGAGCTTCTGGATCGTGACCCTGAGGCCTCGAAGCTTCAGGAGCCGGCCCAGCGAGGAGGCGGTGATCCCCTTGCCGAGCGAGCTGACCACGCCTCCGGTCACGAAGATGTGCTTCGGCACGACGTCGGCCTCCCGTTCTGCTCGCCTGCTCGACTGTTCTGCTGCAGGAAGCTCTGCGGCAGGAACGGGATCACATCGTACCGCGCCGATCCGGCCCGAGCGCGGACCGTCCGCTCATCTTCTGATCAGCGCCGCGGCGCGCCGAGCCGGTCGAGCCACCGCAGCGGCGGCGTCCGGTCGATCACGCCGCTGAAGCTCACGAACTCGCTGGCGACGTTCACGGCGATCAGCACGATGGCGACGGCGGCCTGGACGCCCGGCCCGGTCGTCGCCACGATGCCCAGCCCCGCCGCCGCACCCAGGACGTTGGCACCGGTGTCGCCGAGCATGCAGCGCTCCCGAACGTCGGGCAGGAGCATCGCGGTCCCCGCTCCGGCCACGATGGCCGGTCCCGTGAGCTCGGTCGCCAGCAGCGATGTCGCCGCTACGACGACGAACACAGCCAGGCTCACCTTCTCCACCCGGCCCGGAGCGCGGTCGAGCAGGTTGGCGAAGTTGGCGGTGAGGGCGACGACCAGCGCCGCGATCACCAGCCGGCCGAAATATCCGCTCGACCACGGGGCAGCCGCCGCGATGGCGACGAGGCCACCACCAACCAGCTTCACCATCCCGGTGGTGAGCTCGCCACGCCCCAGGGCCGACAGATGGCCGCCGAAGCCTCGGGCACCGTCCCGGCCGACGAGGTCGTCGAGCAGCCCGAAGAGACCGAAACCGGTGGCGACGAGCGCGGTCGTGGCCAGCGACCGCTCCAGGAGCGGCCGAGGGCCGTCGCGAATGGTGTCGTAGACGCTCCAGAGGGCGATCAAGGTCAGCGTGGCAAGCACCACGACCAGCCCGGCGGCCGTGGGGAGCCGCCGTCCTCGGAGGTTCTCACGCTCGAGCATTGGCGCCGACAGCAGCGGGCGCAGCATCGGCCACAGGGCCAGCGCGGCGACGAGGCCGAGCACGAAGCCGAGCAGGGCCTTCACGGCGTCGGCTCCAGCGAGCGGGCGCCCGGTGCCGATGAGGACGCCCCGGCGTGATCCAGCGGCGACATCGCCGACCGCGCCGCGCCGTCGGGCGGCTCGGTGGACAGCAGCAACCACGTGACCCAGGGCAGCACGATGCCGAACATCATCGCAGGAACCGCCACGCCAGAGTCGTTCAGTGCGAACCCGAGCCCGCCGACGACGAGGGCGCTCAGCAGGCAGGGCCGCACCCCAGGCACCCGGCGCTGGAGCCGGTTGAGGAAGCCGTGGCGCCGCAGCGCGAGGAACGCCACGAAGGCGAGGGCGACCGGCACCAGCCACGTCCACACGCTCGACGTCAGGATGAACCAGTTCGACTGCACCTTGCGATGGATCACGACTCCAGCGTGACCGTCGAACAGCTCGGTCGCGAACCGCCCGAGGTGGGTGCGGTCCTTGGCCGGGCGGGACAGGTCGAGGGCGGCGAGGGCGCTGATGGCGCCCAGAGTGCCGACCCCGACCAGCACCAGCTTGCGCACGCTGACCCGCCTGCCGCCGAGGAGGATCACCGCCACTGCGAATGCCGGTACCGCGGCCAGCACGCCGCCGACGTCGGACCCGAAGCTCGGGAAGCCGTCCACGACGACGGTCACGAAGAAGATGCCGACGGCCCATCGGAGCTGGGCGCGGGTGGCGACGAAGCCCACTGCCGCGTCCACCGGCCACGTCGAGCGGCTCAGGGCCACGACACCGGTGGCGACGACGATGGCCGACGAGGCCAGGATCGCGAAGGCCAGGTTCCCGAACCCCTGGAACCGTCCGGCGATGATCGGCGAGTAGCCGAACGGGGTGTCGAGCTGGAGCCCGCCACCGAGGACGATGTCGATCACCTGGAGGGCCCAGTTGGCCGCCACGAGCAGCAGCGCCGGGAGGAAGGGGTGGGCCCGGCGCAGCAGCAGCGCGCCCGCGCCCACGGCCGAGGAGAGGGCGAACACCACCACCACGTAGGACACGAGGTCGAGGCGGTGATAGTCGGTGAGCCCGGAGAGGAAGGCCACCAGCGGCACCGCCAGGATCATCAGCGCCGCCAACCCGACCATCCGGCGCAAGCCCGGTCGCCGGCTCACCAGGGCCAGCGCGGCGAGACCGTAGGTGAGGACCTGGAGCACGATGTAGACCACGCTGACCGGTCCGACCGTGCGGTCTCGGAACTGAGCCAGGTGGTCAGCGTCGGCGAGGCGAGTGGCCTCGGCGGCGCTGAACGGTCGGCCGCCGTGGGAGGTGATCGCGGTGGCGTTCATGCTGTCGGGAGGGTGCAGGCCGAGGGCGTCGAGCACGGTGACGCCGACGTCCGGCAGGGTGACGTAGCCGTCGCGCCGCGTGGTAGCACTTCGGGCCAGACCCGGGGCGACGCCAGGACCGGCCATGGCGAAGACGGTCAGGCGGCCCAAGCCTGCGGGGGCGGCGGGGCTGACGATGATCACCCGGTCGCGACCGAGATCCACCCGGCGCAGCAGCTGGGCCAGCACCGCGTCGGCCCGCCGCAGCGGGTCAGCCAGGCCCTGCACCCGCGCCGGACCGCCGGGGGCCAGCCCGTTGCGGTCCGCTCGCTCGAGGTCGGACAGCTCGACCATCACGACGTCGTCATCGGCCCACGACCGCTCGAACGCGGAGACGACGGCCGTGTCGTCCATGCGATAGCCGCCCGGCGCGCCCGGGTCCACCACGCTCAGCGAGCGGTCGACGACGCCGTCGTCCACCCGGCCCGCCTCGTCCATCAGGCCCAGCACGGCTTCGCGATGGAGCTTGTCCGCACCCGCGGGAGGCCCGCCGTCGCCGTTGGCGATGACCGCGGTGTGCATGCCCGCCGCCTCGACGGTCTGGCCCAGGGCGCCGGGCTCGGCGCTATAGAGAAGCTGGTGGGCATCCCGCCTCACTTCCTCGACCGCCAGCGACAGGACGGCCGCCGACCCAGGGGCGTTGCCGGTGACGGCGCGGTACAGGGCGGCCCCGGTGTTGGCGCCCACCTGTTCGTCGGCACCGACCGCGTCGCCAGCGATGCGAGGATCGACTCGGGCCCGGTTGCCGGCGCCGAGGGTGACATAGCCCTCGCCGAGGTCGGTGCTGGGCCCGATGGCCCGTACGGAGAGGGACGCGTAGGCGGCCTGGGTCAGGAACGACGACAGCGCGGGCGGCCGCTGGTCGGACACGTCCTGCCAGACCAGTCGGGGGAAGGAGACGATCAGCACCTTTCCTGGCTTGGCCTGGGCGCTGACGCGCTCGGCACCACCGGGCAGGACGCCCGCCATCGCCGACGCGGCCCAGGCCATGATCAGGAGCACCGCACCCGCGGCAGAGGTCCGCCTCATGACCGCGGCAGCAGCTCTCGGTACAGCGCCTCGGTGGCTTCGATCAGGGCCTTCGGCCCGAGGAGGCGCTGCACCGCCGCACAGCCGGCCTGGCCCATGGCGCCCGCCCGCGCCGCGTCCCCCAACAGCTCGGCGATCGCGTCGGCGAGGGCGCGTGGGTCGCCGACCGGGACGATGCGGCCGCTCTTGCCGTCGTGCACGACCTCCGGAACGATGCCGACCGGCGTGGCCACCACGGGGCGGCAGAGCAGCAAGGCCTCGGCCAGCACGAGCGGCCCCGACTCCCACACCGAGGGGATGACCACGAGGTCGGCCGCGGCCATCTCGTCAGGCGCGTTCGCGCTCGGGCCGGCCAGGGTCACCGCGGCCTCGAGGCCGAGGCGGTGGATGAGGCCCTGCAGCTTGCTCACCAAAGGGCCCTCACCCACGATGGCCACCCGGACGTCGACCCCTCGGGTGACCAGCAGCCGCGCGGCCTCGATCAAGGTCGGCAGCCCCTTTTGGGGGTGGAGGCGCGCCACGCACACCACGAGCGGCTGGCCGGCGCGCACGCCGAGCGCCGTGCGCACCTCAGCCGCCGGCCGGCGGGCGACAGGTGGTGGCCCGAGCGGGCGGATGATCCGCACCGGGCGCGCGGTGTGCTCGTTGACGTAGCCACCGACCTCGGGTGAGACGGCGATCAGCGCATCCGCCCGGCGGAACACATAGTGCTCGAGGAACCGCTTGAACCGGATGGATCGGCCGGCCGTCTGGTCGAGCACCAGGTTGTGCACCGTGACCGCCACTGCGGCGCGCCGCCTCCCCGTCTTGGAGGCCACGATGGCGACCCACCCCGCCTTCAGCCCATGGGCGTGGATCACGTCGACCCCGGCCAAGTGGCGCCGCAGCACCCGCACCGCCCGACCGAGCTGGAGCGGCTGCATTCCGGCTGGCACCGGCACCACGAGGTCGATGGCGCGCACGCCGTCGAGGACGTCGGCCGGCCCGGCCACGCTCACCGCCCAACCGTTGGCGTCCAGGGCGTCGGCCAGCGCGCCGACATGACGACGGATCCCCCCGGTGGAGGGTCCGAGGAGCTGGAGGACGCTCTCAGGCACGGCCCGCTCCGAGCAGGACACGGGGGGATCGACCGGTGGCGGTCGGCAGGGCCAGCACCAGCACCAACAGCCCGGCGGCGCCGCTGACCACGACCGACACGAGCGCAGCCACACGGGTGGTGCCGCCGACCTGGGCGGCCACCAGCGCCATCACCAGCCCGGCTACCACGGCGACCGCGATCGAGGCCACGATGCCCCGGGCCACGCCGGCCGGCCGGTGGTGCGCCAGCGAGCGCTCGGTGATCACGCCGAGGACGACGGCACCCACCACATGAGCGCCCCCGTACGCGGCCGCGAGCGCGGCCGCCCGTTCGTCGTCAGCCACCAGCGCCACACCCAGGATCATGGCCGCCAAGCCACATGCGGCGACGAGCCCGTTGGCCAGGGTGGGGCTGCGGACGTCGCCCTGGGCGTACCGGACCCGGGTCAGCAGGTAGAAGAGCCCGTAACCGATCAAGCCCGGCGCGAACAAGGCGACGGCGTGAGCCAGCGGGCCCAAGGCGGCGCCCGCCACCTGCCCGAAGGCGGTGAGCCGCACCAATGGCCAGGCCAAGGCCAACATGGCGGCGGAGGCGGCCGCGCAGCCGGCCACGGTCGACACGACGCCGTCACCCACCAGCTGCGCCAAGCGATCGTCGTCGTGACCCACGACCGCGCTGGTCATGGCAGGGAACCGCGCCGTCGCCACCGGAACGGCGAGTAGCGCGTACGGCAGCTGGAAGAAAGCGAACGCGAACGTGAACCGAGCCACCGTGCCGCTCGCCCCGTTGCCGAGCACCACCACGCCGAGGGTGAGGAGCTGGGTCAGGCCGAGGTACACCCCGGCCCAGGCGCCTTGCCGGGCCAGACGCGCGATCGCCGGGTCACGCCGCAGGTTGGGCCGCCAGTGCAGCCCGTGGCGGGCGGCGGCGATGGCCGGCACCGAGGTGAAGGCCACGACGCCGAGCGTGGTGCCCCCGGCCAGCACCGCGATCTGCAGCCCCGAAAGCGACAACGACGGTGGCGCCCCGTGGCGCAGGGCGCCGAACAGCAAGTAGGAGGCAATCACCACCAGGTTGTTGAACAGCGGCGCCGCGGCCGGGGCGGCGAAGTGGCGCCGGGCCTGCAGGGCCGCGGTGGCGACCAGGCCGAAGGCGTAGAAGACGAGCTGGACCACGAAGATGGCCAGGAAGCGGGTGCCGAGGGCCGCCTTGTCGGCGCGCAGGTCCGGGTTGGGCTCGCCCGCGGTGAGCAGCCGCATCAGGAGCGGGGCGCCGATGAGCGCTATTACCACCAGGGTGCCGAGGGTGGCCAGCAGCCAACCGAGCACGGCGTTGGCGAGACGATCGCCCGACTCCGTGCCGTGGCGCTCGTCGGCGTTGACCAGCGCCGGCACCATGACCGCCTGGACCGATCCGGCCGCGAAGAGCTCGAAGAGCAGGTTCGGGACCAGGTTGGCGGTCTGGTAGATGTCGCCCAGTGCGGTGGTGCCGAGGATGGCGGTCACGACGACGATCCGCGCCAAGCCGCTGATCCGCGAGACGAGCGTGAAGAGGCTGATGGTCGCCGTCGAGCGTCCGATGTCGGCGTCGCGCCCCGCACTCGACGACGGGACGGCGCGGGTCACCGCGGCGGCCGCGAGCCCCTCGGTCGTGCTCGTGGCGCTGTGGGCGTCCGCTCCGCTCTCGTCGTTGCGTGCGCTCACGGCTGCGTGGAGGGGAGCAGTGCGTCGGCGCCCTCACCCGTGCCGTAGTCGCCGACGTCGCCCCGGGCGAGATCGGCCAGACCGAGCACCATGGCCGCCAGGCCGGCGAAGTCCCCCAGGGTATCGACCGTCGAGACCCGGTCCCGCAGACGGCGGTCACCTCGCACCGAGCTGACCAGCGCATGCAGCTTGTCGCCGTCGCTCGGGGGATCCTTCAGCGCCGCGTCGGCGGCCAGGGCGGCCGGGTCGCCGGCGTCGGCCAGGGACTCGAGCATCGGGCGCAGGACCGGCACCGGGTCGAAGTCCTTCGTCTGCCCACCGAGCACCAGCACCTGCGCCTTCGATGCGTCGACGGTGCCGTCGATGCCGAGTGGGCCCTGAACGCCGAGCACGCCGGCGTCTTCGAGGACGTTCACGTACTCGCGCAGGGCCAGCGCCGCCGAGCGCGGGGCCGGCTCCGTGGTGGGGACGTCGGTGGTGTCGGTCTGGTCCGATCCGATCGGATCGCCGGTCCCGGGCCGGACCCCGCCGGTGCCCACCTCGGAGGACGGCGGCGGCGCGCTGGCCCGCACGGCGGCCAGGAGCGAACCGATGCGTGCGCCGACCTTGGCCTGGACCTGGTCGGGCTGGCGCTGGTCATCGGGCAGCCTGAGCGTGTCAGCGAGCGTGTGGAGCGTGTTCGGATCGGCCGACGTCGCCTTCAGCTCGAGCTCGAGGACCACGTTGGCACCGGCCATCTTGAGCGTCTCGCGGGTCCGACCCAACGTGTCGCCGTCGAAGCCGGTCACCCGCAGCAGCACCACGGGCATACTGTTCAGATCACCAGCGAGCAGCTCGGACGGTCCGTCGTCCGACAGCGCATTGGCCCGCTTCTCGAGCCCGGCGACTCGGGCCTGCAGGTCGCCGTTCTCCGCCTGCAGGGCGTCGAGGTTCTTCTCGATCCGCCCCTGAGTGCTGCGCAGGTTGTCGACCACCGAGCGTTGGACGACGGTGGATCCGGCGGCTACGCCGATGGCCAGCGCGAGGAACACCGCCACCAGGCTGTAGACGTGGTAGCGGATGTTGATCATCGTCCGAGTCCCGAGCGCAGGTAGGTCCACACCGAGCGCAGCCAGAGGCGCAGTGGCTCGTTGACGAGGGTCACGGCCAGAAGGGCGGCCATGGCGCCGAGGATGAGGGTGGCGATGTCGCGCGTCTTGACCACCGGGCGGTAGAGCCGGCTGACACCCTTGGCGTCGACCAGCGAGCCTCCGACCCGCAGCCGCACCAGGAAGGTGGATGCCATCCCGGCCCGGCCCTTGTCGAGGAACTCCTCCATCGAGTTGTGGGTGCCGACGGCCACGATCAGCTGGGCACCGAGCTCATGAGCGAGGAGCATGGCGATGTCCTCGCTCGTCCCTGCAGTCTCGAACTGCTCGAACGCAAGACCGAGGTGCTCGAGGCGGTCGGCACCCGGCGCCTTGCCGCCGAGGTACGCGTGCACGATCAGCTCCGCGCCCGAGCGCAGCGCCGCCTCAGACACCGAGTCGAAGTCGCCCATGATGATGTGGGGCTTCAGACCGAGCTCGAGCAGGGCGTCGGCGCCACCGTCGACACCGATCAGCACCGGCTTGACCTCGCGCAGGTAGCCCGACTGCTTCAGGGCGGCCAGGTCCTCGCGGTAGTCGTGACCGCGCACCACCACCAGCGCATGGCGATCCTTGAACGACACCCGGACCGGAGGGAGGTCAGGGCTGTCCGTCACCAGGTGGTGCTCGCGCTGCAGGTACTGAAGCGTGTTGGTGGCGAACTTCTCGAGCTCGGCTCCGAGGGCGTGGCGGGCGGTCTCGATCTCGCCCTCCAGCTCGGGCGCCTCCCGGCGGGCCCCGCTGCAGAGGTGCTCCCCGCCCCGCCACACCTCGTTGTCGACGATGGTGACGATGTCGCCGTCCTCGAGCGAGCCGAGGAGCCGGTCGCCGAGGTCATCGACGAGCACGGTCCCGGACGCCACCACCAGGAGGGGCCCGTAGTTCGGGTATCGGCCGGTCATCGACGGCGCGGCGTTGAGCACGGCCGCGGCTTCGGCTTCGACCAAGCCCTCGGCCGCGACTCGGTCGAGGTCGGCGTGGTCGATCACGGCGATCTCGCCCGGAAGCAGCTGCTTCACCAACTCCTTGGTCCGGCGCCCGATGCGTACCGGCGCCTGCACCACGGTCTGCTCTCGGCGATCGCTCACGACCCCACCGTCGCCCCATCGAGCAGCTCGACCGCGTGCCGGCGGGCGGCGTCGCTCGCGGTCAGCCCCGAGAGCATGCGGGCCAGCTCGGTCACTCGCTCCTCACCGGTCAGCTCCCGGGCCACGGCGGCGGTGCGGCCGCGCGTGACCTGCTTGTCGACCCCGATCTGGCGGTCGGCGAACGCGGCCACCTGGGCCAGGTGGGTGACCACGAGGACCTGGTGTCGAGCTCCGAGCCGGGCCAGCGAGCGCCCGACCGTGAGCGCAGCTTCGCCGCCGATCCCGGCGTCGACCTCGTCGAAGACGAGCGTGTCGGGAGCCTCGGTGAGGACCAGGCGCAGCGCCAGCATGGTGCGGGCCAGCTCCCCGCCCGACGCCACCTTGGCCAACGGCAGCGGCGGATCGCCCGGGTTGGCGCCGAGCAGGAAGGCCACCTCCCGTTCCTCGTCTCCGCCCGACACCTGCACCTCGACGCGCGCCTTGGGCATGGCGAGCTCGGTCAGATGGGCCTGCACGGCCCGGGCCAGGCGTGGCCCCGCGGCCCGGCGGGCCGACCCCACGGCGACGGCGGCGGCATGCTCCTCGCGGTGCGCAGCCCGCCGCTCCTCTTCGAGCTCGGCCACCCGCTCGTCGTGGCGCTCGAGGTCGGCGAGTCGCGTGGTCACCTCGCCGGAGTAGGCGATCACCTCGGCCAGGGTGTCCCCGTACTTCCGCCGCAAGTCGCGCAGGAGCTGGCGGCGGGCCCGCAGCACGGCCAGCCGGTCCGGATCTTCGTCGAGGTGCTCGAGGGCATGGCGTAGGTCGGCGACGACGTCGTCGAGCTCGACGGCGAGAGAGGCCAGCCGCTCGTGCGGCGCCGCCAACGGCCGGTGCCCAGTCAGGAGGCCGAGCGCGGTCGCCAAGCCGTCGCGCACGCCTTCGTCACCGAGGACGGCGAGTGCGCCCGTGGCCGCCTCGCGGTGGGATTGGGCCCCTGCCAACCGGTCCTCTTCCTCCGAGAGCCGGCCATCCTCGTCCGGGTCCTCGAGTCCGGCGCCAGCCAGCTCGTCGGCCTGGAACCGGAGCAGGTCGAGCTCCCGGGCCCGGGCTCGGGCATCGCCGCCCAGCGCCCCGAGGGCGGTGTCGAGGTCGCGGAGGCGTTGGCGGGCCTCGGCCAGGGGCCTGAGGTCGACGCCACCGAAGCGGTCAAGCGCCGCCCGTTGGGTGGTCATGCCGAGCAGGCTCTGATGGGCATGCTGGCCGTGCAGGTCGACGAGGCGCCGCCCCTCCTCGGCCAGCTCCGTCGCCGTGGCCAGGCGCCCGTTCACGTAGGCGCGGCGAGCGACCCTCGGCCGGGATGACCCGGGCCAGCACGGTCTCCTCGTCGCCGTCGACGAAGCGACCTTCCACCGTCGCCTCGGTCCCGCCGGGGCGGACCAGGGTGGCGTCCGCTCGGCCCCCGACCAACAGGTTGATGGCCTCGACCAGCAACGTCTTGCCGGCACCGGTCTCGCCGGTGAGCGCGGTCAGGCCCGGACCGAGCAGCACCTGCGCCTCGGGGATCACGCCGAGGTCGCGGACCACCAGCTCGGTGAGCATCAGCGGTCGGACAGGCCGAACTTGGCCTTGAGGATCTGGTGGAAGCGGCCGGGTCCGAACCGCACGAAGCGGGCTGGTTCGGGCGCGGCCCCGCAACGGACGGTGGTGCCTGGTTCCAAGGTGACGACGAACTGGCCGTCGACGTTGAGCGCAGCCCGCCGGTGGCCGAGCACCTCGATCTCGATCGACTCGGCCGGGTCGAGGACGAGGGAGCGGTCGAAGAGCATGTGCGGTGACACCGGCGTGAGGAGCAGGGCGTGATGGCGCGGCGACACCACTGGGCCCCGTGCCGACAGCGAGTACGCCGTCGACCCGGTCGGCGTGGCCACGATCAGGCCATCGGCGGCGTAGGTCGTGAACGGCACGCCATCGATGCGCACGCCGAGGCGCACGGTGTGCCCAGACGCCCGCCGCTCGATCACGGCGTCGTTGAGCGCCCGCCACGCCCGGGGGAGCCCGTCGTCGACGGTCGCCTCTCCGCCGCTGACCACCGCGACGCTGAGCATCATGCGCGCCTCCACTGCGAAGCTGCCGTCGCAGTAGCGCTGCAGGGCCTGGGTCAGGCCACCCGGCTCCACCTCGCTGAGGTACCCGAGGAGGCCGACGTTCACCCCGAGGATGTCCGTTCGCGCTGCCGTCGAGCACCTGCACGGTCCGCAGCATGGTGCCATCCCCACCCAGGCTGATGGCAAGGTCGGCTTCCGCCGGGGAGCGCTCCGACGCCAGCTCGGGCAGGCTGAGCGCCGCCGCGTCCTCCTTGGCCATCCACACCTCCCACCCGCGCCCGCGCAGCCAGTCGGCGGCGAGCCGGGCCAGCTCGCCGGCCTCGGCCCGCTCATGGTGGGCGACGATCACCGCGCCCGTCATGGCCGCTCCGAGGTGCGGGCGTGCACGAACAGCTCCACGTTGCCGTCGGCGCCCCGCAATGGAGATTCCATCCAGCCCATGATGGTCGCGCCCACGGCGACCAGAGCGTCAGCGATGCGCTGACGCACCTGCTCCCGCACCGCGGGATCGCGAACGACCCCGCGTCCACGGGACACCTCGGCCCGGCCGGCCTCGAACTGCGGCTTTACCAGCAGCACCAGGTCCGAGCCGGCCTGGGCGGCGGCAACGAGCGCAGACAGGACCGAGGTGAGCGAGATGAACGAGAGATCGGCCACGACGATCTCGACCCGTCCGCCGATGCGCTCCGCGGTCAGGTGGCGCACGTTGACCCGCTCCAGCACGACAACCCGGTCGTCGTGGCGCAACGAGGCGTCGAGCTGTCCGTGGCCCACGTCCACCGCCACGACCTCGGCGGCTCCTCGCTGCAAGAGGCAGTCGGTGAAGCCGCCGGTGGACGCACCGGCGTCGAGGGCCCGTCGGCCGGAGACGGCCACACCGAAGTGGTCGAGCGCAGCGTCGAGCTTCTCGCCGCCCCGGCTCACGAAGCGGGCGGGAGCGAGCAGCTCCACCGGCTCCGCCGCCGCCACCAGGCGTGCCGGCTTGCTGGCGATGGACCCGGCCACCGTCACCAGGTCCTCGGCGATGGCGGCCTGGGCGGCGGCGCGGCTCGGGACCAGCCCCCGCCGGACCAGCTCGACGTCGAGGCGGCGGCGGACGGTCACGGCGGGTCAGCCGCTGGCGGACTTCTTCGCCGCGGCCTTGCGGGGCGCAGACCGCTTGGCGGTCGACTTCTTAGCCGTCGACTTCTTGGCCGTCGACTTCTTGGCCGTCGACTTCTTGGCCGTCGACTTCTTGGCCGTCGACTTCTTGGCCGTGGCCTTCGAAGCAGTCGTCGCCGCGGCCTTCTTGACCGGCGCCGAACGCGTCGACCTACTCCGGATCCCGACCCGCTTGGCCAAGTCCTCCACCCGGGACTCGAGGTCCTTCATGTCCACGCCGAGAGCGGCCAGCTGCTTGCTCACCTCGCGCTGCACAAGGCTCACGACGTGCTCGGTGTTCTCCCGACCTCTTGCCATCAGCTCCTGAACCGTGGTCTGAGCCTCCTCCATGCGTACCTGGCCGGACTGCTGCAGCTCCTTGACGATCTCCTCGGCCTTCGCCTGGGTCATCTGGGTGAAGCTCAGTCCGGCGTCGATGAGGCGCTTGATCAGATCGTTCGTGGGCATCTGATCAGCCTACGGCCTCCGCGTTGACCTCAGGCGCGGGTCAGTCCGCGGGCGAGCGTGGCTTCGCCAGCAGCTGATCGACGAGTCCGGCGAGATCGAGGGCATCGACATCGGGCGTCGGGCGCACGCTGACACCGGCCGCCGTCACGCCGGTGCGGACCAACGCGAAGCGCACGCCCAGTCGGGTGGCGAAGTCGCCGTCCGTTTCGGGACGGTCCCCGACCATGCACGACCACGGCCCGAGCGGCCCGAGCACCGAGCGCACCAACGTGGCCATGGGCTCGTGGGGCTTGCCGGCGATGGTCGGTGTGGCCCCGCTGGCGGTCGCCACCGCGGCGAGGAGTGCGCCGCCGCCGGGGATGGGCCCATCCGGTGTCGGGTAGGTGGAGTCGTCGTTGGTGCCGACCAGGCGCGCTCCGTTGCGCACCGCGGCGGCGGCGCGGGTGAGGGAGGCGAAGTCGAAGGCGCGGTCGAACCCGACCAGCACCACATCCACCGGACCACTGGCCGGGACATGGGCGCTGACCGTCTCGACGCCGCGCTCCTCCAACGCCTCGACGATCCCGGGACCACCGAGCACCAGAGCCCGCTCGCCTGCTGGAATGAGCTGGGCCGCGGCCGCCGCGGAGCTGATCACCTGCCCTTCGGCCGGCACCCCCACGCCGTCCAGCGCGGCCTCGAGATCCTCCCGCCTCAGGAACGAGTTGTTGGTGACGAAAAGGATCCGCCAGCCGGCTTGGCGCAGGCGGGCGATGCCGTCGGCCGCGCCCGGTAGCGGCTGGTGCGCCAGCCAGATCACGCCGTCCAGGTCGCAGATGACGGTCGGGGGCCCCGAATCCCGTGGCCCTTCAGGCTGCATCACGTGTGGATGCTGCCACGTCGCTCGTGACACCGTAGGGGCCGTGCCCCGATTCGAACCCTTCCCCGCGCTGCGCTACGACACCGATGTCGTCGCTCTCGGCGCCGTCGTAGCGCCGCCGTACGACGTCCTGAGCGACGAGGACCGCGCCGTGTTCGCCCGCCGCGACGAGCACAACATCGTCCACGTCGACCTGCCCCTCCAGACGAACGGCCCCCGCCGGTACGACGACGCCGCCACCACACTCGCTCGCTGGCGGTCCGACGGCATCCTCGTCGCCGACCCGGGACCGACCTTCACCCTCTACCGGATGGCCTTCACCGACCACACGGGCCGACAGCGGCGGACGGTCGGCGTCATCGGCGCGCTCGAGGTGGTCGACGACGGCGCGCCCGGTGTGCTGCCCCACGAGCGCACCACGCCGAAGGCCACCACCGATCGGCTTGACCTGACCCGAGCCACGGCCACCAACCTCTCGCCCATCTGGGGCCTCTCCCTCACGTCGGGTCTCACCGACCTGCTGGGCCAGCCAGGTGAGGCCGTGGGCTCGGTCATCGATGACGACGGCGTGACCCACTCGATCGAGCGGGTGGCCAACCCCGAACGGGCTGGCGCCATCAGCGCCGCCATCAGCAGCGCGCCGGTGCTCATCGCCGACGGCCACCACCGCTACCACGTGAGCCGGATGTATCGCGACGAGCAACGGGCGGGCCACCATGGTCGGGCGGGCGCGGCCGACCTGACGATGGCCTACGTCGGCGAGCTCGTCGCCGATCAGGTCAGCGTGGAGCCCGTCCACCGGCTCCTCGACGGCCTGCCGCCCGACCGCCGCTGGCCGGAGGTGCTCAGCCGCTTCTTCGAGCTCGAGCCATACGGCGCGGCCGGTTCGGAGCTGCCGGCGCTCCTGGTCGAGCGGCGTGCCCTCGCCCTCGTCGAGGCGGACGGCCAAGCCATCCTCCTCCACCCCCGCCCCGCTGCGTTCGAGGGCGTCCGCGACCTCGACTCCGTGCGTCTCGAACGGGTGCTGGCCGATGTCCCGCACACGGTGCGGTTCCAGCATGGCCTCGACAACGTCCTCCTCGCACTGACCAAGGGCGAGGCGCAGGTCGCCGTCCTCACCCGCCCGGTCAGCATGGCCGAGATCGAGCGCACGGCACGCGAGGGTCTGCTGATGCCACCGAAGTCGACGTTCTTCACGCCCAAGCTGCGCACGGGTCTGGTGCTCCGGGCGCTTACCTGACGCTGCGGGCCGCCGGCCCGCGCACAAGGCGCGACCGGCGCCGGGCGACGGTTCAGGCGTCGACCAACCAGGTCCCGTTGGAGCGCAGGAGCGCGCCCAGGTCGCCGGGGCCGCGCCGCTCGGCGGCCGCGGCCAGCTGCTGGCCCACGCTGGTGCCGTAGTCCGGCCGCTCGACGGCCCGGAAGACCCCGACCGGCGTGGGCGAGTGATCGTCGTGCGAGAGGCGGGCCAAGGCGAAGGCCAGGCTCGGGTCGTTGCGATGGGCGTCGTGGACGAGGATGTTGTCCTCACCCACGTCGGCCACCTCGACCAGGCGGAGCTGACCGTCCGCGCCCATCACGACGCCCCGGTGGCCATCAGCGCCGAAGCGGATGGGCTCACCGTCGTGCAGCGGGATCAGCATCTCCTCGCGCCGCTCCCGGCTCGTGATCTCCTCGAACGTGCCGTCGTTGAACACGTTGCAGTTCTGGAAGATCTCGACGAACGCCGAGCCCCGGTGGTCGTGGGCCGCCCGGAAGACCTCGATCATGTGCTTGCGGTCCAGGTCGTGGGTGCGGGCCACGAACGTCGCCTCGGCCCCGAGTGCGACGGCCAGCGGGTTCAGCGGCTGGTCCAGGCTGCCGTAGGGCGTGGACTTGGTGACCTTGCCCAGCTCCGAGGTTGGTGAGTACTGGCCCTTGGTGAGCCCGTAGATCCGGTTGTTGAACAACAAGATGGTGATGTTCACGTTGCGGCGCAGGGCGTGGATCAAGTGGTTGCCGCCGATCGACAGGCCGTCGCCGTCACCGGTGATCACCCACACGTCGAGGTCGGGGCGGGCCACCGCGACACCGGTGGCGATGGCCGGGGCACGACCGTGGATGCTGTGCATCCCGTAGGTGTTCATGTAGTACGGGAACCGGCTCGAGCAGCCGATGCCCGAGATGAACACCACCTCCTCGGGCCGGACGCCGAGCTCGGGCATCAGCATCTGCACCGCGGTGAGGATCCCGTAGTCACCGCAGCCCGGGCACCAGCGGACCTCTTGGTCGCTCGTCCAGTCCTTCTTCGTGGTCACGGGCACGGTGGTATCGGTCATCGCTCGCTCTCGTCTCCGGCGCCGGCCAGCACCGCCTCATAGGCCTGCTCGAGCTCCGCGGCGGTGAAGGGCGCGCCCTTCACCTTGGAGATCGACTTGGCATCCACCAGGAACTCGGCCCGCAGCACCCGGCAAAGCTGACCCAGGTTCATCTCCGGCACCACCACGTGCCGGTAGCGACGCACGATCTCGCCCAGGTTGGGCGGCAACGGGTTGAGGTGGACCAGGTGCACCCACGCCACCTTCGTCCCCTGGCGGGTCAGCCGTTCCACCGAGGCATCGATGGCGGCCCACGTCGAGCCCCAACCGACCACCAGCAGGTCGGCGTCCTCGGACCCCCGCACCACCGCGAGCGGGATGTCGTCGGCGATGCCGGCGATCTTGGCGGCGCGGATGCGCACCATGTGGTCGTGGTTCTCGGGCTCGTAGGAGATGTTGCCGGTGCCGTCCTGCTTCTCGATGCCACCGACCCGGTGCATCATCCCGGGTGTCCCGGGGATGGCCCACGGCCGGGCCAGGGTCTCCGGATCCCGCAGGTAGGGCCAGAACTCGCTGGCGCCGTCGGCATCCACATGGTTGTGCTCGGTGGCGAAAGGCACCGAGATGTCCGCCAGCAGCTCCACGTCGGGCAACCGCCACGGCTCGGCGCCGTTGGCGATGTAGCCATCCGAGAGGAGGATCACCGGGGTGCGGTACTTGAGCGCGATGCGGGCGGCCTCGATCGCGGCCTCGAAGCAGTGCGAAGGCCGGTAGGCGGCCACAACCGGAAGCGGCGCCTCGGCGTGCCGGCCGTAGAGCGCCATGTTTAGGTCGGCGGCCTCCGTCTTGGTGGGCAGGCCGGTCGAGGGCCCGCCGCGCTGGATGTCGATGACCAGCAGCGGGAGCTCGAGGCTTACGGCGAGGCTCAAGGTCTCGCTCTTGAGCGCCAGACCGGGCCCGCTCGTCGTCGTGACCCCGAGGTGGCCGGCGAAGGCGGCGCCGAGCGCGCTGCCGATCGCCGCGATCTCGTCCTCGGCCTGGAGGGTGCGAACACCGAAGTTCTTGTGCTTCGACAGCTCGTGCAGGATGTCCGACGCCGGCGTGATCGGGTAGCTGCCGAGGAAGACCGGGAGCTTGGCCTGGTGCCCCGCGGCCACCAACCCCCACGCCAAGGCCGTGTTGCCGGTGATCTGGGTGTACTCGCCGCTCGGCAGCGTGGCCTTCTTGATCTCGTACTGATGATCGAAGACCTCGGTGGTCTCGCCGAAGTTCCAGCCCGCCTGGAATGCAGCCCGGTTGGCGGCGCGGACCAGCTCGTTGCTCGCGAAGCGCTCGTCGATCCAGGCCAGCACCTGGTCGATCGGGCGCGAGTAGACCCAGCAGATCAATCCGAGGGCGAAGAAATTCTTCGAGCGATCGGCGTCGCGCGGCTTCACGCCGAGCGGGACGGTGGCCTGCTTGGTCAGCGAGGTCATCGGGACCTCCACCACCCGGTAGCTACGGAGGGAGTCGTCGGTGAGCGGGTTCGACCGATAGCCGGCCTTCTCGAGGTTTCGCTCGTCGAAGGTGTCGGTGTTGATGATCAGCGTCCCCCCGGGCTCGACGAGGTGCAGCTCGTTGCGCAGCGCGGCCGGGTTCATGGCGATGAGGACGTTCGGTGCGTCGCCGGGGGTGGTGATGTCGTGATCCGAGACGTGCACCTGGAACGCCGACACGCCCGCCAGGGTCCCCGCCGGGGCCCGGATCTCAGCCGGGAACTCCGGCAAGGTGGCAAGGTCGTTCCCCATCCACGCACTGACGCTCGTGAATCGGTCCCCGGTCAGCTGCATCCCGTCACCCGAGTCGCCCGCGAAGCGAAGCACGACCCGCGCCAACGGCTCCCGGGCGGCCTGCGGCGCGACGGTGTCAGTCATGGCCTCTCCCTGTGCTGCATCTCACTTTGTTCCTCGTTGATTTCACATGTGTTCGTCGGTTTTGCGCTTGTTCCCTCTTGAAGGTATACCCGCCTTCGGACCCAGAACATGACATCGATGTGCCGCCGGACCGTCGGGCCGGGGTGCCGCGGCGGTGGGTGGCGCGCCGACCACGCTCTGGTCACCGGTTCCGTGCCGCCGGTCCCGCTGGTGCCGTCACCAGGGCTCGAGGCCTCGATCGTCCGGGCCGGGCTCGCACTGCGTCGCCATCGTCTCCCACCTGAGGACGCGCCCAAACAAACCGCCGGCCGCGACAGAAACATGGCCTCCTGGGCCGACCGGGCGACCCCCGAAGGGGCCGGCGGGCCGCGCGGTCGGGCCGGCGGGCTAATCAGGCGATGGTGATGGCGGCGTCCAGGTACACGTCCTGGATGGCGTTGAGGAGCGCGATGCCGTCGGCCATCGGCCGTTGGAACGCCTTGCGGCCCGAGATGAGACCGTGCCCGCCGGCGCGCTTGTTGATCACCGCAGTCCGGACCGCGGCCGCCAGATCACCCGCGCCCTTCGACTCGCCCCCGCTGTTGATCAAGCCGACGCGGCCCATGTAGCAGTTGGCCACCTGCCAGCGGCACAGGTCGATCGGATGATCGGTGGTGAGGCTGTCGTAGACGAGGGGCGAGGTCTTGCCATAGCCCTTGAAGGCGTTGTAGCCGCCGTTGTTCTCCGGCAGCTTCTGCTTGATGATGTCGGCCTCGATGGTGACACCCAAGTGGTTGGCCTGACCCGTGAGGTCGGCCGAGGCGTGGTAGTCGGCCTGCTCGGTCTTGAACGCACTGTTGCGCAGGTAGCACCACAGCACGGTGAAGAGGCCCAGCTCGTGCGCCTCTCGGAACGCCGCCGACACCTCCTGCAGCTGGCGGGTGGACTGCTCCGACCCGAAGTAGATGGTCGCCCCCACTCCCGACGCGCCGAGGTTGAACGCCTCCCGCACCGAGCCGAACATGACCTGGTCGAACTGGTTCGGGTAGGTGAGCAGCTCGTTGTGGTTGAGCTTGGCGATGAACGGGATCTTGTGCGCGAACCTGCGACTGACGGCGCCCAGCACACCGACCGTCGACGCCACCGCGTTGCACCCACCCTCGACCGCGAGACGGCAGATGTTCTGGGGGTCGAAGTAGGCCGGGTTCGGAGCGAACGAGGCCGCGGCCGAGTGCTCGATGCCCTGGTCGACCGGGAGGATCGACACGTAGCCGGTGCCTGCGAGGCGCCCGTGGTTGTAGAGCTGTGCGAGGTTGCGCAGCACCACCGGTGAGCGGTCCGTCGGTGTCATGGCCTCGTCGATGAAGGCGGGCCCGGGCAGGAGCAGGTCCTCCTTCGGGATGCCCTTCGAGGTGTGGCTCATCAGGTCGTCGGCATCGTCGCCGAGCAGTGCGTGGAGGTCCATCAGCACACCTCCATCTCATGGGGCCGCCGCCATCGTGGCGGCGATCGGGACCGAGCCCAGCCTAGCCGCGCCATGGGTCAGACTCCGAGCCCGCCCACGACGGCGCTGACGGCTCGCTCGACCGCCTTGCGAGCTCGGGCCCGGGAAGCGGCCGGCGCCACTGCATCGGCCACCACCTCCGTCCGGCTCTGGGTGCTCCCAGAACGGAAGAACCGCCGGCGCACATGGCCAGTGACGACGACCTCCGCGCCGGCCTCCAGCGTGAGCGGCCCGGGCGGATCGAACCACACCACCGGCACGGTCACCCGGCCCGACGCGCTGGTCCGTCGTCACCTCCAGCAGGGCGAGGATCGAGCCCGACGGAAGCTCCCGGGCCTCAGGAGCGCGACTCAGCACACCGCGCAACACGACAACGTTCATGCCCGCAACCTCCGCGGGTCGGCGCCACTCCCGCCTCGCGGTCCGGGTGGGCCGCCGGGCAGGCTTGCGACGCGCCAGGCGCCGGGGGAAGCGGGAGCAACCTACCGCAGGGGTGCGCCACACTTTCCGGCTGATCGCTCCGGCAGCCCGCGGCCGCGCGTGGCGTCTACCGCGGCGGCGGTCAGCGGCCCAGTGCGGCCAGCCGCTCGGGCACGTCGGCGAAGGTGGCGTCATGACGCAGGATCCGGCGGAAGTAGCCGGCGGCCGTCGTCGGGTCACCGGCGCGGTCGTGGAGGTCGCCGAGGACGTACCAGGCCCGCAGGTGGTGGGGCTGGACTCGCCGGGGCTCGCGCTCGGCCGGCCGCATCGTGGCGATCGCCTCGGCCAGCCGGCCTCGGTCTGCGAGCGCGCCGGCGACCACGATCCGACCCTCGGTCATCAGCTCCGCCGATGGCGATGCCGCCCGCAGCTCCTCCCACAGCGCGTCCACCGCCGACCATCGGCGCAGGGCGCGGTACGAATCGGCGAGAACTGGATGCTGGTCGACCGCGCCAGTGAGCCGGCGATAGGCCTCGAGCTCGGCGGCCGCCCGCCGCCAGCGCTCCGTGCGGTAGTACGACAGGCCGAGCAGCTCACGGACCGCGGAGGCACTGGGCACCTCCGCGGCCAGGGGCATCAGGATGGTGACCGCATCACGGAAGCGCTCGCCGTCGAACGCGACCCTGGCCTCCGCCAGCCTGCGTTCGAGGTACGCCAGCCGTCGGCGCCCTCCCGTGCGCTCCAGCTCCTCGACGACGTCGGCCGCCAGCGGGCGCCGGCGACGCGACGCAGCCGGGGTCGGCCGGCGCGCTGGTCGCTTGCGCTGCCACCTCACGAACCGATCCCTCGTCACGAACTGATCCCTCGTCGATCCAGACCTCGACCTCGCGGCGATCCGGGGCTTCGGGCGCGGGCGTGCGGGGCGACGCGCCTCGCGGCGTCGTGCGTCCTCCGGCGCGCTCACCTCGTGGGGCCGACGAACGCATGCCGCTCACCGGCTGGCCGGCGCCCGTTGGAGACGGGACGGCCCCCTCGCCCTCCGGTGCTCCGCCCGCCGGGGTCACTCGGACCCGGCCGCCGCGCCGCAGCCGGTCGGGCGCCGGGCCGGGCGGTCCTCACGCCGCCCTTCGCCCCGCCACCGGCCCCGGCCGAGCGATGTGGACCCCTCGGAGCCGACGAGCCCCTCGTCCCCGGACGGGCACCGTCCGCGCCCGATGTGCGCCCGCGGGGCGCCACCCCATCGCTGCGCACGCGAGACCCGGCCGTCGCCCCCGGGCTCCGCGGGGGCGGCCGGGTCCCGGAGGTACGGCCGCCTCGCGCCGGTGCGGCGCCCGCCGCCGGGACGGCGCGCCGCGGATCCGGACCGGGCGGAGCTGGACGACGCGGCTCGGGCAGAGCCCGACCCGTTGGCTCGGGTACCGGGCCGGCGCCCCCGGGCCTGGTCGTCGCGCTCGGACGGGCGACCTTGCGGCCGGCGCTGGCCGTCCCGGGTGCCGGCCCGGCCGTCGACCGGGCGGTCACCGGCAGCGCGATCACGCCGCGGCCGACCGTTCCCACCCCTCGCTCGCTCACCGACGCCTGCCGACCCGGCTGATCGGCTCGGCCGGCCCGCTTGTCGCGGCGGCCGACCGGAGCCCGGCCGACCACCTTGGCCGTCACGCCCGCCCCGCGCCGGCGGCGGAGGTCGGGAATCAGGCATGAGCGACGACACTACCGGCGGCCACCCCAGGGTCGACCGGGCGCTCGACCCGCGCCGGTCCCCGTACGCGACGAAGCGCCCCCAACGGATGGAGGCGCTTCGCACTGCGAGATCCGGCGGCGTCCTACTCTCCCAGGGGGTCTACCCCCAAGTACCATCGGCGCTGGCGGGCTTAACGGCCGTGTTCGGGATGGGAACGGGTGTGACTCCGCCGCCATGGCCACCGGAAATCTGTTGTCAACGTGGTGCGCCAGACCGGATCGCGCCGATCGGCACGGCGGCGCCCATGAGGACTCCAGAGCGAGCACGAGCCTTGTACATTCCAAGCCCTCGGCCGATTAGTACCGGTCGGCTGAGCACATTGCTGTGCGTACACCTCCGGCCTATCAACGTGATGGTCTAGCCACGGGCCTTACCAGGTTAACCCTGTGGGAGTGCTCATCTTGGAAAAGGCTTCCCGCTTAGATGCTTTCAGCGGTTATCCCGTCCGCAGGTAGCCAACCAGCCATGCCTCTGGCGAGACAACTGGCACACTAGAGCTGCGTCCATCCCGGTCCTCTCGTACTAGGGACAGCATTCCTCAACACTCCTACGGCTGCAGAAGATAGGGACCGAACTGTCTCACGACGTTCTAAACCCAGCTCGCGTACCGCTTTAATGGGCGAACAGCCCAACCCTTGGGACCTGCTTCAGCCCCAGGATGCGATGAGCCGACATCGAGGTGCCAAACCTTGCCGTCGATATGGACTCTTGGGCAAGATTAGCCTGTTATCCCCGGGGTACCTTTTATCCGTTGAGCGACCGCGCTTCCACAAGCCACGGCCGGGTCACTATGCCCTGCTTTCGCACCTGCTTGACCTGTCAGTCTCGCAGTCAAGCTCCCTTTTACCATTGCGCTCGACGGCTGATTGCCAACCAGCCTGAGGGAACCTTTGGGCGCCTCCGTTACAGTTTAGGAGGCAACCGCCCCAGTTAAACTACCCGCCTGGCGCTGTACCCGACCCGGATAACGGGTCTCGGTTAGAGCCCCGGCGTGCGCAGAGTGGTATTTCAACGATGACTCCACAGAAGCTGGCGCTCCTGCTTCCAAGTCTCCCACCTATCCTACACAACACAAGCCAAAGCTCAACGCCAAGGTATAGTAAAGGTCCACGGGGTCTTTCCGTCTTTCTGCAGCTAACGAGCATCTTTACTCGTACTTCAATTTCGCCGGGTCTGTGGTTGAGACAGTGGGGAAGTCGTTACGCCATTCGTGCAGGTCGGAACTTACCCGACAAGGAATTTCGCTACCTTAGGACCGTTATAGTTACGGCCGCCGTTTACTGGGGCTTAGGTTCACAGCTTCGCCTTGCGGCTAACCGTTCCCCGTAACCTTCCAGCACTGGGCAGGCGTCACAGCGTATACATCGTCTTGGGACTTCGCACGCTGCTGTGTTTTTAGTAAACAGTCGCTACCCCCTGGTCTGTGCCACCCCCTCAGGCTCCACCAGCAAGTGGTTTCACCCTACTAGGGCCCTCCTTCTCCCGAAGTTACGGAGGTAATTTGCCGAGTTCCTTAACCACAGTTCTCCCGATCGCCTTGGTATTCTCTACCTGTCCACCTGTGTCGGTTTGGGGTACGGGCGCCGTGCCAACTCACTGCTGGGATTTTCTAGGCAGCATGGGATCAGTGACTTCTCCTGAAGCGGATCGGCATCACGTCTCAGGGTTACGGCTCCAACTCTCATCGGAACCCCCCTACACGCTTACCCGGGGACAACCATCGCCCCGGTTCACCTACCCTCCTGCGTCCTCCTTCAGTTACCCGCCACCAGCTCGGCCAGAATCGTCCGAAGACAGCCTCTGACGTTGCCGATATTGGGCTTGGCGCGGACACGGCGGTACCGGAATATCAACCGGTTGTGCATCGACTACGCCTTTCGGCCTCGCCTTAGCTCCCGACTCACCCTGGGCGGATTAGCCTTGCCCAGGAACCCTTGGACATCCGGCGGAGGGGTTTTTCACCCCTCTTTCGCTACTCATGCCTGCATTCTCACTCGATGGCGCTCCACCACGGATCACTCCGAAGCTTCGCAGCACCATCGACGCTCTCCTACCGCTCCTGCTTGCGCAGGAACCCACAGCTTCGGCTCAGGACTTGAGTCCCGTTACATTATCCGCGCAGGATCACTCGACCAGTGAGCTGTTACGCACTCTTTCAAGGGTGGCTGCTTCTAAGCCAACCTCCTGGCTGTCCGTGCGATCCCACATCGTTTTGCACTTAGTCCCGAATTAGGGGCCTTAGCTGGTGGTCTGGGCTGTTTCCCTTTCGACTAACGAAGCTCATCCCCCGTAGTCTCACTGCCGGGCTCTGGAGCAATGGCATTCGGAGTTTGGCTGGGGTCGGTAAGCTTGTAGGCCCCCTTACCCATCCAGTGCTCTACCTCCATTGCTGAACGCCCGACGCTGCACCTAGATGCATTTCGGAGAGAACCAGCTATCACCAAGTTTGCTTGGCCTTTCACCCCTATCCACAGGTCATCCCCGCCGTTTTCAACCGACGTGGGTTCGGCCCTCCACAGGGTCTTACCCCCGCTTCAACCTGCCCATGGATAGATCACTTGGCTTCGGGTCTGCAGCACGCGACTGAACGCCCTATTAAGACTCGCTTTCGCTCCGGCTCCCCCTCGCGGGTTAACCTTGCCACGTACCACAACTCGCAGGCTCATTCTTCAAAAGGCACGCCATCGCGGCCACCCGAAGGTGACGACGCTCTGACTGTTTGTAAACCAACGGTTTCAGGTACTATTTCACTCCCCTCTCGGGGTACTTTTCACCTTTCCCTCACGGTACTGGTTCACTATCGGTCGTCGAGGAATACTTAGGCTTACGAGGTGGTCCTCGCAGATTCACGCCGGTTTTCACGGTCCCGGCGCTACTAGGGAGATCCGACCGGAGGCTGCGTACGTTTCGGATACGGGGCCCTTACCCTCTGTGGCGGTGCTTTCCTGACACCTTCTCCTACGCAGCAACTTGGTAACTCCGTGATGGGTCTAGTGCCCCATCTGTCGGTTCCCACAACCCCGCACCGGCAACGCCACTAGGCTTTGACACCGGCACGGTTTCGCCTCTTCCCTTTTCGCTCGCCGCTACTAAGGGAGTCGCGGTTGCTTTCCTTTCCTCAGGGTACTGAGATGTTTCAATTCCCCTGGTTCCCTCTACTGGCCCTATGTATTCAGACCAGAGTGACACCCCATGACGGGTGCCGGGTTTCCCCATTCGGACATCCGCGGATCAACGCCTGGTCGACGGCTACTCGCGGCTTTTCGCAGTCACCCACGTCCTTCATCGGTTCTCGACGCCAAGGCATCCACCGTTGGCTCTTTGTAGC
>CAWDLV010000001.1:0-3535000 GCA_963803355.1 uncultured Acidimicrobiales bacterium | reverse complement strand
CACGAGCTCCGTCAGCTCGCCGGCGAGCGCCCGTTGGGCCCGCCGCTGCTCCGGCGCCGCCTCGTGGGCGCTGACCAGGTCCTCGACCTCGTCCAACGGACGCAGGCTGAGTCGCCGGAGGTAGCCGCCGACCTCGGCATCGGCCGCCTGCACCCAGAACTGGCGGAACTGGTACGGGCGAGGTCTTCTCCGGGTCCAGCCACACCGCGCCGCCGGCGGTCTTGCCCATCTTGGCCGCCGCCGGGGAGGGTGAGGAGGGGCCAGGTCAGCCCGTGGGCGATCCGGCCGAGCGTGCGCCGGATGAGGTCGATGCCCGTCGTGATGTTGCCCCACTGGTCGGAGCCGCCCATCTGCAGCTCCACGTCGTGGTGCTCGCAGAGGAACCGGAAGTCGTTGGCCTGCAGCAGCATGTAGCTGAACGAAACCTGGCCTCGGACGACGCCCACGACGGGGCGCTCAGAGGCGACTGGTCACTCTACCGGGGCCGGAGCACGTCGTCAACCTGCCGGCCCACTTCCACCAGGTGGTAGTTCGTCTTGCCCCGGCGCAGCAGCAGGAACCGCTCGGCGACCCGGGGCAGGTTCGAGAGCGACGTCACCTCGCCGTCCAGCTGGTGCCCGTTGGCCCAAAAGCCTCGTTGATCGAGCGTACGGCGGGCGTCGCCCTTCGACGACGCCAGGCCGGTGCGCACCAGGAGGCCCACCACGTCATCGAGGGCGCTCTCGGGCACCTCGGTGGCCCCGACCTCGCGTCGGACCAGGTCGAAGGCGTCCGGCGAGGCCGCGAGCGGGTCGCCACCGAAGAGCACGTCGGCCGCTTCCTCGGCGGCCCGGGCGGCGTCGGCTCCGTGCACCAGCTGGGTGAGCTCGCGAGCCAGCTCCCGCTGGGCCTGGCGCTGCTCCGGGGCATCGGTCTGGGCATGGAACAGGTCGCGGAGCTCGTCCAACGGGCGCAGGCTGAGCCGGAGCAGGTACTGCTCGACCTCGTCGTCCCCGGCCTGCATCCAGAACTGGCGGAACTGATAGGGGGTTGTCATGGCCGGATCCAGCCAGACCGCGCCGCCGGCCGTCTTGCCCATCTTCACCCCGCCGGGCAAGGTCAGGAGGGGCCAGGTCACGCCGTGGACGGTGCGGCCGAGCCGCCGCCGGATGAGGTCGATGCCCATCGTGATGTTGCCCCACTGATCCGAACCGCCCATCTGCAGCTCGACGTCGTGGTGCTCGCACAGCCAGCGGTAGTCGTTGGCCTGCAGGAGCATGTAGCTGAACTCCGTGTACGAGATGCCGTGCTCGCTCTCGATGCGGCCCCGCACCGACTCCTTGGCCAGCATCTGGTTGACCGTGACGTGCTTGCCCACGTCCCGCAAGAAGTCGAGGACCCCGACGGGCTGGGTCCACGCCGCGTTGTCCACCAGGGTGGCCTGGCCCGGGCCGGGGCTGAAGTCCAGGATCCGCTCGAGCTGGACCTTGATGCGGGCGATGTTGTGGTCGAGCGTGGCTCGATCGAGGAGGTTGCGCTCCTCGCTGCGCCCGCCCGGATCGCCGACCATGCCGGTGGCGCCACCGGCGAGCGGGAATGGGCGATGTCCGGCCAGCTGGAAGCGGCGCAGGCTGATCTGGCCCAGCAGGTGACCGACGTGCAGGCTGTCGGCGGTCGGATCGAACCCGACGTACACCCCGACCGGACCCGCAGCCAGGCGGGCGACGAGCGCGTCACGATCGGTGGAGTCGTGGACGAGCCCTCGAGCTTCGAGGTCGGCGAACAGGTCCATGGCGGCGGTCATGCTGGCACGACCCCGTGCCGCCAGGCGACCGCGATCGGCCGAGCCGGGCTCGCTCGCCCCTGCCCGCTAGAACGGAGCCCGATGAGCCGGAACTACACCGTGGCCGAGGCCATCGCCATCCAGCGGGAGGGCTGCCTCGCCAGTGGATCGCCGTTGTACGGCCGCCTGCTCGACGCCATGGCGACCGACCATGCCGCCGGCGGGATCATCGCCGAGCTGCTCGACGGGCGCGTCGAGCGGCCGCTCCACGACGCGCTGGCGCTGCGCCTGCTCGGCGCGGTGCACCGGATCGTGCTCGACGGACGAGCGCCCGAGTTGGGCCGCTTCTACCCGTCGGTCGGCGGATCCGACGTCGGCGATCCAGTGCCGGCGTTCCTCGCCACGGTCACGATCCGTCGCGACGAGGTGCAGCAAGGTCTGGCGCGGGGCGTGCAGACGAACGAGGTGGGGAGGGCCGCCGTGTTGGCGCCCGGGTTCGCCCTCGTCGCCCGGCGATCGGGTCTCCCCCTCCGCTTGCGTGAGGTCGGCAGCTCGGCCGGTCTGCTCCTGCGCTGGGACCGCTATGGCTACGTCGCCGGTGGGGTCGCCCTCGGCGATCCGGCGAGCCCGCTGGTGTTCGACGACGCGTGGCTCGACCCGGTGCCCGACCTATCCGGGCCGGTGGTCGTCGCCGATCGGCGGGGCTGTGACATCGCTCCGCTCGACGCCGGCTCCCCGGACGGGCAGCTGGCGCTGCTGTCGTTCGTGTGGCCTGACCAGGCCGACCGGCTGGACCGGCTGCGCGCGGCACTCGTCGTGGCGGCGGAGCAGCCAGTCGCCATCGACCAGGCCGACGCGGGCGCATGGGTCGCGTCGCAGCTGGCCGTGCCGGCGCCGGGCGAGGCAACGGTGGTGTTCCACTCGATCGTGCTCCAATACCTCCCCGCCGACGGCCGGCGGCACCTGCGGGCCGCGCTCGAAGCGGCGGGTGCGGCGGCCGACTCGTCGGCGCCGCTGGCTTGGTTGCGGATGGAACCAGCCGGTGCCACCGCCGATCTACGCCTTACGTGGTGGCCCGGCGGCGAGGAGGAGGTGCTGGCGCGGTGCGGATACCACGGACGTGAGATCCGCTGGTCGCCGGCAAGGGACTGACAGCTCGCGAGCGGCTGACGTTCGGGTCACCGGGCACGAACCAGCGCCACGGCAGCTCGACCGCCCGCGAGATCCCGATCCGCGTGCTCACCCCGGGCGGTTCGGGTGGCGGCGTGCCGTCGTCGAGGATCCGGATCGGCCCCTGCACCAGGTCGACGCCGTTCTGGGCGCCGTCGATCCCGAGCGCCATCGTCAGCTTCCCTGGCCCGCTGGTGAGGTCGGTCAGCCGGCGGGCGGCCGGACGGCGAAGGTGCATCACGTCGATGCCCGTCAACGGCGCCAGCGCCCGCAGGAGCACCGCCTGCCCCTCGCGCCGCTCCCCGGTGACGGCGTTGGCACAGAAGTGCATGCCGTAGCTGAAGTACACGTAGAGGTGGCCGGGAGGGCCGAACATGACGGCGTTGCGGGCCGTCGGACCCCGGTAGGCGTGGCTCGCCGGATCGGCGGCGCCGGCGTAGGCCTCGACCTCGACGATGCGCCCTTGGCACGGTCCGAAGGCCAGGACCTTGTTCAGCAGCTCCGGGGCGACGACCGTGCTCGGCCGCCGATAGAAGGAGCGGGGCAGCACCGGAGGCTCGGGGTGCACCTCCCCGCCGGCGGCGTTCACAACGAGAGGGGCCCGCCGAGGGCCGACCGCACCGCGTCGGGCACCGGCGCCTTCGTGGCCTGGCCCGGCATCGTGCTCACGTAGACGAGCGTGGCCTGCAGCACCGGTCGCTCGCCGACGTGCCCCACCACGCCGACGTCGAAGCTCGTCGTCCCCCAGCGGGTGACGGCCACGTCGAGCTCGAGCACCTCGCCGAAGCGGGCTGCCGACGACCATTCCACCGTGACCTTCTTGACCATGAAGTCGAAGCCGGTGGCCTCGAACCGGCCGAGCGTCTCGCGGAACCAGGTGTCGGTGGCGTCGTCGATGTAGGCGAGGTAGTTGGCGTTGAACACCACCTGCTGCATGTCGCACTCGCCGTAGCGGATGCGGATCGAGTGCCGGTAGGTCACGGCCGGCGAGCCTACGGCGGCCCACCGGGCGAAAGGGGTGCCGCGGCGAGCGAGGGTGCGGACGCTGTGGGGCGGGCCAGCCGCTCACTACGGTTGCCGCGTGGGCAACGTGTTGACCTCCCTGCCCGTCGGCGAGCGCGTCGGCATCGCGTTCTCGGGCGGGCTGGACACGTCGGCCGCCGTGGCGTGGATGCGGGAGAAGGGAGCCATCCCCTTCGCCTACACGGCCGACCTCGGCCAGTACGACGAACCCGACGTCTCCGGCGTCCCGGAGCGGGCGCGGCAGTACGGGGCGGAGTCGGCCCGGGTCGTCGACTGCCGGAGCGCGCTGGTGCACGAGGGGCTGGTCGCGCTGCAATGCGGTGCCTTTCACATCAGCACCGGCGGGAAGACGTACTTCAACACCACGCCCCTCGGCCGCGCGGTCACCGGCACCTTGCTCGTCCAGGCCATGCAGGAGGACGGCGTCGACATCTGGGGCGACGGCTCGACCTACAAGGGCAACGACATCGAGCGCTTCTACCGCTACGGCCTCCTCGTTCACGCCAACCTGCGGATCTACAAGCCGTGGCTCGACGCCGCCTTCGTCGACGAGCTCGGCGGCCGAGCGGAGATGAGCGAGTGGCTCACCGCCCATGGCCTCCCCTACCGCGACTCGAAGGACAAGGCCTACTCCACCGACGCCAACCTGTGGGGTGCCAGTCACGAGGCCAAGCTGCTCGAGCACCTCGACGAGAACATGGACCTGGTCGAGCCGATCATGGGGGTACGCCACTGGGATCCACGCGGTCGCGGTTGAGCCAGAGACGGTCACCATCGGCTTCCGCGAGGGCTGGCCGGTGTCGATCGACGGCAAGGAGCTCGCCGACCCCGTGGCGCTGGTGCTCGAGGCCAACGCCATCGGCGGGCGCCACGGTTTGGGCATGACCGACCAGATCGAGAACCGCATCATCGAGGCCAAGAGTCGGGGCATCTACGAGGCGCCGGGCATGGCCCTCCTCCATGTCGCGTACGACCGACTGGTGTCGGCCATCCACAACGAGGGCACGGTCGAGAACCTGCGGACGATGGGCCGGCGCCTCGGGCGGCTGCTCTACGAGGGTCGTTGGTTCGATCCCCAGGCGCTGATGCTCCGCGAGCCGCTCCTGCGCTGGGTGGGATCGGCGGTGACAGGTGAGGTGACCGTGCGCCTCCGTCGCGGCGACGACTACACCATCGTCGACACGGAGGGCCCGAACCTGACCTACGAACCGGAGCGGCTGTCGATGGAGAAGACAGAGGCCGCGTTCGGCCCGCTCGACCGGATCGGCCAGCTCACCATGCGCAACCTCGACATCGAGGACACTCGGGCCAAGCTCGACCTCTACCGGAGCGTGGGCACGCTCGGGCCGGGCGGCCTGGCCGCGCTGGAGGGCGGCGAGGAGCCGGCGGACGGAGACGACTCGGCCGACGTGTAGCGCCGGTCGACCGGGTCAGCGTGCCGTCACCGACGTAGGGTCGCGCCAGTGGGTCCGCCCCCGAGCTCGCGGACCGCGTGGATCCGTCGCGCCGTGACGGTCGCGGTGCTAGCGGCTGTGGTGTCGCCTGCGCTGCGCGACCACGACAGCTTCCCGCTGTCGACCTATCCGATGTACGCCGGGACCAGCGGCCGGGTCGTCAGCATCGCCACCGCGCTCGGCGTCGACCGAGCAGGCGCCGTCCACTACCTCCCGCTGCGGGCCGTCGCCGACACCGACGATCCGCTCATCGCCGAATCCACCGTCCGCCAGGCGATCAACGCCCACCAGACCGATGCGCTCTGCGCTGACATCGCGGCGCGCACGCGTGACCCGATGGTGACGATCGAGGTGGTCGATGAGCGCCACGACGTCGTCGCCCGCGCCGCGGGCAATGAGTCCCTCCTCGGGCGGTCCGTCCACGCCCGGTGCCCGGTGGCGCCATGATCGAGCCCAACCGTGGCGCGGCCGGCGGCCGATGGAGGATGAGCCGCGGCGGCCGCGCCCTGGGCCGGATCGATGGATGGCTGCTCCCGGTCGCCCCGCCGGAGCGGCTGGCCGTCCTGCGGATCCTCCTCGGCACCTTCGCCACGCTGTACCTGGTCATTCGCCATCGCGCCTTCCTGAGCCTCGCCGACGCCCAGCCGTCGCGCTTTCGGCCGGTGGGGGTGCTGACTCCCTTCGCCGGCCCGTGGCCCGACCGCGCCTTGAACCTGCTCGTCCTCGGCACGATCCTGCTCGGCGGCGCGTACACGGTCGGCACCCGGTTCCGCGTGATCGGCCCGGCGTTCGCAGTCGCCCTCCTGACCCTCACCACGTACCGGAGCTCGTGGGGTCAGCTCCTCTGGATCGAGGACCTCCTCGTGATCGACGTGCTCATCGTCGGCCTCGCTCGGAGCGCCGACGCGCTGTCGCTCGACGCTCGCCGGCGCAGCCAGGCCAGCCCAGCCGCCCTCGGTGTCGACGCGAGATACGGCTGGCCGGTCCGCCTGGCGGCACTGGTGACCGTGGCGTCCTACATGCTCGCCGCGGTGGCCAAGCTCCGCGGCGGCGGCCTCGAATGGATGCTCAGCGACTCGTTGCGGAACCACGTGGCCTACTCGAACGTGCGCCTCGATCTGTTCGCGGGTTCGTCGTCGCCGATCGGGCGCTGGCTGGTCGCCTATGGGTGGGTGTTCCCTCCTCTCGCCGTCGCCACCGTCGTGCTCGAGCTGGCGGCGCCGCTGGCGCTGGTGGGCGGCCGGGCGCGGACGGCGTGGGTGGGGGCGATGTGGCTGGTCCACCTCGGCATTGCGGTGCTGATGTTCGTGGTGTTCCCGTTCCCGCTCTTCCTGGTGGCCTTCGCGCCCTTCTACCGGCTCGAGGAGCTGCCCCGCCGGATCCGCCGGGTGAGGATCGGCCCGGTCAACCGCCGCCGACCGGCGCCGCGAGCACACGGCGCCGCAGGCTGACCAGGAGGTCCGCGAACCGGATCAGCTGTGCGGCCACCGGTTCCGGCCCCGCGCCGCCGGGCGTGGTCCGGCGGGCCACCGCCCGACCCGGCGCTACCAGCTCGGCCGCGTCAGGACCGAGGGTCGGCTCGGCGGCGACGAGCTCGGCCAGCGGGCCTTCGCCGGCGAGGGAGCGGCGGACGATGGCACCGACGATGGCGTGCGCATCCCGAAACGGCGTGCCCCGGACCACCATCCACTCAGCCAGATCGGTGGCGGCCATCACGGGCGCATCCGCGGCCGCCTGCATCCGCTCCGGTACGAACGTTGCAGATGCAATCATCCCGGTCACTGCACCGAGAGCCAGCCGGATCTGATCGACGGCGTCGAACAGCGGCTCCTTGTCCTCCTGGAGGTCCCGGTTGTAGGCGAGCGGCAAGCCCTTCAACGTCACGAGGAAGCCGGTGAGGTCTCCGATGACCCGCCCCGCCTTGCCCCTCGCCAGCTCGGCGATGTCGGGGTTCTTCTTCTGCGGCAACATCGACGAGCCGGTGGCGTAGGCGTCGTCGAGACGGGCGAAGCCCAGCTCCTCGCTCGTCCAGAGCACCCACTCCTCCCCGATGCGGGACAGGTGCACCGCCACCAACGCCAGATCGAAGAGCGCCTCGGCGACGAAGTCGCGGTCGGACACGGCGTCGAGGCTGTTCTCGAAGGCCGCCGCGAACCCGAGCTCGGCCGCGGTGAAGGCAGGGTCGAGCGGCAGAGAGGACCCGGCCAGCGCGCCCGCCCCGAGCGGCGAGACGTCGAGGCGGGCGATGGTGTCGACGAACCGGTCGACGTCGCGAGCAAAGGCCCAGCCATGGGCCAGCAGGTGATGGGCGAGGAGCACGGGCTGGGCCCGCTGCAGATGCGTGTACCCGGGCAGGTAGGCTGCCGCCGGCGGCTCGAGCCCGCTCGAGCAGCACCTCTTGCAGCGCCAGCACCCGGACCGCCACCTCGGCCAGCTCCTGCTTGCACCACAGCCGAAGGTCGGTCGCCACCTGGTCGTTGCGGCTGCGCCCGGTGTGCAGGCGAGCCCCGGCCCCACCGGCGAGCTCGGTGACCCGCCGCTCGACCGCGGTGTGGATGTCCTCGTCCGATGCTTGCGAACTGGAACGTGCCGCCGGCCAGCTCGCCTCCACCTGATCCAGCGCGGCGAGGATTGACGGCGCGTCGGCCGCGGTCGAGCAACCCGGCCCGGGCCAGGCCGCGGACGTGCGCGCTGCGAGCCCTGGAGTCCTGGGGCCAAAATCGCCGGTCGAAGGGCAGGCTGACGGTGAACGCCAGCAGCTCCTCCGGCCGGTCCGCTGCGAAGCGCCCGTGCCAGAGCGGCTCGCCCCCGCGGTGGCATGGAGGTTCGCGGCTCGCCGCTCCCGCTCGCGTCATCGGCGGCCGCGGGACAGACGCGGAGAGGCCGGCCAGCTCGCGCAGCTGCCCGGCGAGCCAGGCTCCTGCCCCCGGTGGCCTCCTCGGCCACGCACAGCATGGTGTCGTCGCCGGCCACCGTGCCCAGGAGCCCGGCCACACCGGAGCGGTCGAGCGCCGAGGCGACGACGTGCGCGCACCCTGGCGGCGTCCGGACGACACCAACGGGCCCGAGTGGACGACTTCGGCCACCCACTCCGGCCATGACCCGGCGGAGCTGATCCTCGGGTGCGATGCGGTCGGGCTCGTACTCGGGGATGGCGTAGACGCTCTCGCCCGCCTGGAACCCGGACCTTCACCGCGCCCAGGTCCTCCAGGTCGCGCGAGCACCGTGGCCTGGGTGGCGTCGACGCCCTCGGCGGCCAGCAGGTCGACCAGCTGGGGCTGGCTGGACACCTCGTGGCGGGCCAGGAGCTGGGCGATGAGGTGCTGGCGCTGCGCCTTCGTGGTGCGCGCCGGCACCCGGCCAGGGCGGTCACGGCAGCCCCTCGCCGTGTGGCCCTCACGGGCGGACTCCGACCAGGAAGGCGAGCAGGCCGCGGGCGGCGTGGAGGCGGTTGTGGCCCTGTGGGAACACCCAGCGAGCGGGGGCCGTCGATCACCTCGGCCGCCACCTCGTCGGCCGCGGTGGGCCGGCAGGCAGTGGAAGAACAGCGCATCCGGGCCGCCTCGGCCATCAGCGCCTCGGTCGACCGTGAAACCGTCGAAGGCCCGCCGGCGGCGGGCACCTCCTCCTCCTGCCCCATCGACGTCCACGACGTCGGTGTGGACCGCGTCGGCACCCTTCACCGCCTCGCCGGGCCGGGTACTGCTCGACGCTGACCGCGCCCAGGGTCGACGAGCCGCTCCAGCTCGGCTCGACGGCGGCCTCGTAGCCAGCCGGGCAGCCCAGCCGGATGCGCATCCCGAGAGCGGCGCGCGGCCTCGGCCAGCGACCGGGCGACGTTGTTGTAGTCGCCCACCCAGGCCACCGTCTTGCCCGCCGAGCGGCCCGAGGTCCTGGCGCATGGTCAGCACGTCGGCCAGGGCCTGCAGCGGATGGGAGCGGTCCGAGAGCATGTTTACGACGGGCACGGGGAGACCGCGGCCATGCGCTCGACCACCTCGTGGCGGAACACCCGGGCGGCGAGCACGGCGTGGTAACCGGCCATGATCCGAGTGACGTCCTCGACCGTCTCGCGGCTCGTCGAAGCCCACCTCCTCGCCCCGGGTGTAGACGGCGTGACCGCCGAGCTGGAAGACCGCCATCTCCATCGACTGGCGGGTGCGGTTGGACGGCTTCTCGAAGATCAGCGCCACCCCCTTGCCGGCCAGCGGTCGCCCGAGCGTCTCGACCGGCCGCTCGGCGAGCGCCAGCACGGCCTCGCAGCTCGCCGGGGGCCAGGTCGGTGACGTCCAGGACGTGTCGCGGGGGCCGCCTCCGACGCGTACGCCAGCACCTCCCTGACGATGGCCATGGCCTCGTCGATCTCGGCCTCGCTGACGGTCACGGGCGGCGCGAGGCGCAGCGCGGTGGGCGTGATGTTGTTGACCACCAGGCCTCGCTCGAGGCAGGCCGCTGTCACGGCCTTCGAGTCCCGGCCGTCGAGCTCGGCGGCCAGCAGCAGACCGAGGCCGCGCACCTCCGTCACGCCCGGCAGGGCGACAGCAGCAGGCGCTGCAGGCGAGCGCCGGCGCGCGGCGCCAGCGCCGGGGCGTCGATCCGGCGCAGCTCGGCGATGACGTGCGCCGGCCGCGGCGGTGGCGATCGGCGTGCCGCTGTAGGTCGAGCCGTGGTCGCCGGGCTGGAGGACGGCCGCCACCTCGCGCCTGGCCCAGCAGGCACCGATCGGCATGCCGTTGCCGATCGCCTTGGCCAGGCACACGACGTCCGGTCGCACGCCCGGCGTGCTCGAACCCGAACCAGCGCCCCGTGCGGGCGAAGCCCGGTCTGCACCTCGTCGACGATCATCAGCACCCCGCGCTCGTCGCACAGCGTCCGGATCCCTTCGAGGTAGCCGGGCGGGGCCGGCGACGACGCCCCCCTCTCCCTGGACCGGCTCGATCAGCACCGCGGCGACGCTCGGATCGATGGCTCCGGCCAGGGCGTCGAGGTCGCCGAAGGGCACGTGGCGGAAGCCCTCGGGCATGGGCTGGAAGGGCTCGTGCTTGCTGGGTTGGCCGGTGGCGGCGAGGGCGGCGAGCGTGCGGCCGTGGAAGCTGCCGAACGCGCTCGACGACGACGTGGCGTCCCGCGCCCGCCGAACTTGCGCGCCAGCTTGAAGGCGGCCTCGTTCGCCTCCGCCCCCGAGTTGCAGAAGAACACCTGTCCGCCCCCACCCAGCAGCGCGTCGATCATCGTCGCCATCTCGGTGGCCACCGGGTTGGCGAAGAAGTTCGAAACGTGGAGCAGCGTGCGTGCCTGCTCGGCGATCGCATCGGCCACGGCCGGGTGGGCGTGGCCGAGCGATGTCACGGCCAGGCCGCACAGGAAGTCCAGATAGCGGCGCCCCGGTCGTCCCACAGCTCGGTGCCCCGCCCGGCTACGAACATCACCTGGGGCGGCCCGAACACTGGCCAGTAGGGGCAGGCCGTCCAGGCCGCCGGTGTCGAAGGCGTGCGCGCTCGCCCATCGCGCACCGGCGCGCCCGGGTGACCATCGTCCCGATGCCGGCATCGGTGAAGATCTCGAGCAAGAGCACGTGCGGAACCCTCCCGTCGAGGATGTGGGCGCGGCCCACGCCGCCGCGCACGGCGTGGATGCAGGACTCCACCTTGGGGATCATGCCGCCGGTGAGCGTGCCATCGGCCACGAGGGCCTTCGAGCTCGGCCGCGGTGGTCTGGCGGATGAGGCTGGCGGGATCGTCGACGTCGTGCCGTAGCCCTTCGATGTCGGTGAGGTAGACGAGCTTCTCGGCCCGCAACGCCTGGGCGATGGCGCCGGCCACGGTGTCGGCGTTGATGTTGTAGGCCTGGCCGGCAGCGTCGCTGGCGATCGTGGCGACCACCGGGATCAGGTCCTCGTTGCAGCAGCCGCTGCAGGATCGCCGGGTTCACGGCGCCGACCTGGCCGACGAAGCCCGAGGTCGGGATGGCCGGGCGTGGCGCTGATCAGCCCGGCGTCCTCACCCGACACGCCGACCGCCAAGGGGCCGTGGACGTTGATGGCCGCCACCAGCCGGGGGTTCACCTGGCCGCGCAGCACCATGCGGGCGATGTCGATCGTCTCGGCGTCGGTGACCCGCAGGCCGTTGCGGAACTCGGGCACCTTGCCGAGGCGCCCATCAGCTCGCTGATCTGCGGCCCACCGCCATGCACGACCACCGGCCGCATCCCCACCGCGCGCATGAGCACGATGTCCTGCGCGAACAGAGCCAGGGCGTCGGCCTCGCTGCCACCCGCCAGCGCGTTGCCGCCGTACTTGACCACCACCACGCTGCCCGGCGAAGCGTCGGATGTATGGCAGCGCCTCGACCAGGACTGCGGCCTTCTCGTCCGGCCCGCTGCCAGCGGTGCGGCCGGCGACGTCCGGGGCCGGCGGCTCACGGCAGGAGTCCCGACCGTTGCTCAGCCCGCGGTCTCGGCAGAGGCCGAGGGCGACGTTGGCGGCTTGGACCGCGCCCCCGGAGGCACCCTTGGTCAGGTTGTCGATGGCGCAGAGCACCATGACGTAGCCCGTGCGGGGGTCGAACCGGGCGGTGAGGTGAGCGGCGTTGGAGCCGAGCGTGGCCTTGGTCGACGGGACGGTGTGGCGGACGGCCACGAACGGCTCCTGCTCGTAGCAGGCGGCGAGCGCGGCCAGCAGCGCCTCCGTGCTCACGGACGTGGCGGGCCGGGCGTAGCAGGTGGCGAGGATGCCGCGGCTCATCGGGGCGAGGTGCGGCGTGAACAGGACCTGGGCGCCGGTGACCTGCTCGATCTCGGGCGTGTGGCGATGATCGAGCAGCCCGTAGGCCGTGAAGTCCTCGTCGACGGTGGCGAAGAGCGAGCGTGTGCTTCAGCCACGCGTCCGGCGCCAGTGACGCCGGAGGCGGCATCGACGATGACGCCCGTGCGGCTCGACCAGTCCCTGCTGCACGAGCGGGGCCAGCGCCAGGGCGGCCGCAGTGACGTAGCACCCCGGGGTGGCGATCAGCCGGGCGCCCTTCAGCTCGGACCGGTACAGCTCCGGAAGGCCGTAGACCGCCTCGGCCAGCAGCACCGGCTGCGTGTGCTCGAAGCCGTACCAGGTCGGGTACAGCGAAGCGTCCTTCAGCCGGAAGGCGGCCGAGAGATCGACGACGCAGCCCACCCGGCCCTGGAGCGTGGGCACGAGGGCCAGGCTGGCTTCATGGGGCAGGCCCAGGAAGACGAGGTCGAGCGCCGGCGACCTCGGCTCGGGTCGAAGGGCTGGAAGCACCAGCCCGGGGTAGGCCATGGTGAGGTTGGGGTAGAGCGCGGATGCCAGCTGGCCGGCGTGGCTGTCGCCAGTGGCGTAGACGACCTCCAGATCCGGGTGCGCGGCCGCCAGGCGGAGCAGCTCCGCGCCCGTGTAGCCCGAGGCGCCGATGATGCCGACGGTGACCATTGCCGCATCACAATACACGCGCCTGCATGATCATACGTTCCGCGCCCGCCTTCTCGTCCGGTCGTGCCCAAAGCCCGGCGCTCGGTGGCGCCTGAGTTGGCCGCAAGCCTTCCCGGACGGGTCGGCCCACCGGCATCCCGATCCAGCGAGACGAAAGCACTCTCCGACGTGACCGTCAGCCCGCTCAAGGGGAAGCTGTTGTTGGCCACCCCGCCGCTGGTCGACCCCAACTTCGACCGCACCGTCGTCCTCATGCTCGAACACAACGACGACGGCGCGCTGGGACTGGTCCTCAACCGTCCTACCGACGAGGACGTCGACGACCTCCTGCCGAGCTGGAGGCCGCTCGTGACCGGCGATCCTGTCCTCTTCGACGGTGGCCCGGTAGAGCCGGCGGCCGTCATCGGGCTGGCCTGGGTCCGAGGCGAGCCGCTCGAAGCGCTCGAGCTCGACGAGGACGAGGCCGTCGAAGGCCTCGGCACGGTCGACCTGTCCGAAGATCCCGACGCCGTCACGGAGCGGGTCGAGCAGCTCCGGCTGTTCCGGGGCTACGCCGGTTGGGCGCCTGGCCAGCTCGAGGACGAGCTGGCCGCCAACGCGTGGATCGTCGTCGACGCCGATCGGTCAGACGCCTTCACCCGCTCCCCGCAGTCGCTGTGGCGCGACGTGCTGCGGCGACAGGGGGGACCGCTGGCCCGCCTGGGCGAGCGGATCCCCGACGACGTCACCGTGAACTGAGCTGCGGTCGTCGCGTTCGCCTGGTCAGCCCCGCAGCACGGCACCCAGCGCGGTGGCCGCCGCGATGGCCCGCTCCCGCACCGCGGCCACCTCGGCATCGGTCAGCGTGCGGTCCGGCCGCCTGGAGGCGGAGCCGGTAGGCCAGGCTGCGCGTGCCCGGCTCGATCCCCGGACCCCGGTAGACGTCGAACAGGGCGAGGTCGGCCAGCAGATCGCCGGCCGCTCGCGCCACCGCCTCCTCCACGTCGGCGGCCGCCACGTCGTCGGCCACGACGAAGGCCAGGTCGACGTCGCTCGACGGATAGCGGCTGACCGGCCGCCATTGCGGGATCTCGGGCTCCAGGTGCGAGGAGCGATGGTGAGGTCGAGCTCCAGCCACGCCACCCGGCCGGGGATGGCGAAGGCCTCGAGCACGCCCGGGTCGACCTCCCCCACCACCCCGACCGGCTCCGCCGGCGAGCAGTCACCACGCCGGTGCGCCCCGGATGCATGCCGCTGCTCGGTCCGCGGGCGACGGACTGACGCAGCACGCACCCGGCCGCGCGAGCCCGAGCCCGGCCACGATCTCGTCCAGGTCCGGCACCGCGGCCGAGCCGTCGCGCCCGGCCAGCGCCACGCCGAGCACCTCCCGTTCGTCGGGAGCGGCGTCTCCGCCGGCCCGTAGGTGTGGCCGATCTCGAACAGTGACGACGTCGTCGCAGCGGTGCGACGCGTTGTAGGCCAGCGCCTTGAACAGGCCCGGCCGCAGCGACGTGCGCAGCACGCTCTCCTCGGCCACGAGCGGGTTGGCGATGGTGAGCCCGTGGGGTTCGAGCCCGGCGCGGGCCAGGTCGCCCGGGGCGAGGAACGGGTTGGGCATGGCCTCGCTGATGCCGAGCCCGTACAGCACCTGGCGCAGCGCCGTCGGCGGGCCTGGACGTCCGAGAGCCGGCCGGCCACGGCCGACTTCGGCACCGTGCGGCCGAGCCGCTCGTAGCCGACGTGGCGGGCGATCTCCTCGATCACGTCGACCTCGAGCTCGGCAGTCCGGGCCGCCACGACGGGAGGCTGACGTCGAGCACGCCGCCGTCGTCGGCGGACGGCGCTCGAAGCCGATCGGGGACGAGGCGGTCCACCATCTCCTCGACTGCGATGTCGGCGCCGAGCAGGGCGTCGGACGCGGTCCGGCCGCACCCGCACCGATCCGGTGCCTCGGGAGGCAGGTCGCCGCGGGCGTCGACCAGGCCCGGCGTGGACGACGAGGTCGGGGCAGGTCTCGCGCAGCAGCTCGACGAACCGGGCCACGGCCCGGTCGATCCCGTACGGGTCGCGACCGCGCTCGAAGCGGGCCGAAGCCTCCGAGCGCAGTCCCGAGCCGCGCCGCGGTCGCCGCCACCGCCAATCGGATCGAACCACGCCATCTCCGAGCGCCACGACCGGTCGTCGCGTCGCGAGATCTCCGTCTCGGCGCCGCCCATCACCCCGGCGATGCCGATGGCCCGGTCGTCGCGCGTCGCAGATGAGCAGATCGTCGGTGGTGAACGCCCGCTCGACGCCGTCCAGGGTCACCAGCGTCTCGCCCTCGCGGGCCCGGCGGATGCGGAAGCCACCGCCTCCGAGGGTGTCCAGGTCGTAGGCGTGGTTCGGCTCGTTGAGCTCGAGCATCACGTAGTTCGACACGTCGACCACGTTGCTGATCGGTCGCATCCCGGCCCGGGTCAGCCGCTCGGCCATCCAGGGCGCGGACGTCCCGCACCTCGCACCCCCGAGAGCACGACGGACACGAACCGCCCGCACAGGTCGGGGTCCACGATCTCCACCGGCGCCGACCGCTCGGGTCCGGTCACCTCCAGCGTCGGGCCCGGGGGCGTGAACGGCACGCCGAGGTCGAGGCGGCCAGGTCGCGGGCGACGCCGAGATGGCCCCAGGCGTCGGGCCGGTTGCGGGTGAGGTCGAGGTCGAAGACGACCTCGTCGCTGACCCCCAGCGCCTGCGTAGATCGGCATCCCGAGCGGCGTGTCGCCGGGGCAGGATCAGGATGCCGGTGTGCTCGTCGCCCAGGCCGAGCTCACGGGGCGAGCACAGCATGCCCTCGCTCGGCGAGCCGAGGATCTTGCGCAGGCCGATCTGCATGCCGTCCGGCATGGTGGTGCCCACGGTGGCGAGCGGCACGACGTCGCCGGCCTGCATGTTGAACGCGCCGCACCAGACATGGACGGCGGTCGCCGTCGCCGACGTCCACGAACACCTCATGGACTCGCTCGGCCTGGGGGTGGCGCCGGGTCTCGAGCACCTTGGCGGTGACGATGCCCGGCACTGGCGCGCCGAAGCGCTCGACACCCTCGACGGCCAGCCCAATCGTCGTTCATGGTGTCGGCCGAGGATTCGGCATCGTCACCGAGCGGCGCCATCTCGTTCAGCCAGGAGAGGATGACCTTCATCGCTCCACCTCAGAACTGCTCGATGAAGCGGATGTCGTTGCTGAACATCTCCCGCAGGTCGGCCACGCCGTGGCGCTCCTTGGCCATGCGGTCGATGCCGAATCCGAAGGCGAAGCCGCTCCACTCCTCGGGATCGAGCCCACCGGCGGCGAGCACGTTGGGATGGACCATCCCACAGCCGCCGAGCTCCAGCCATGTGCCGTCGGGGCGGCGGATGTCGAACTCGGCTGAGGGCTCCGTGAAGGGGAAGTAGGACGGCCGCAGCCGGGAGGTGAAGTCCGAGCCGAAGAAGGCCTTGGTGAAGGCCTCGATGGTGCCGGCCAGGTCGGTGAAGGAGATGCCCCGATCGACGACCAGCCCCTCGAGCTGGTGGAACACCGGCATGTGGGTGGCGTCGGCCGTGTCACGGCGAAAGACCCGGCCCGGCATGATCCCGTAGATGGGCGGTGCCATGGTCTCCATCACCCGGATCTGGACCGGGGAGGTGTGCGGCCGCAGGAGGGTCGAGCCGGGCGGACCGTGGTCGACGAAGAGCGTGTCCCACATGCTCCTCGCCGGATGGGACGACGGCATGTTGAGGGCGCCGAAGGAGTACCAGTCGCTCTCGACCTCGGGGCCCTCGAAGATCTGGAAGCCGAGTCCGATGAAGGTGTCCTCGAGTCGCTCGGTGGCCTGGGTGACGAGGTGAGCGTGCCCTCGGCCGGGCTGGCGATGGGCCTCGGTGAGGTCGAGGCGCTCGCCCGCCAGCTGGGCACGGCGGGCGTCGGCGACCAAGGCGGCCCGTCGGGCGTCCGCGGCCGCCTGCACCGCGGTGGTGGCCTCGTTGACGGCCCGTCCGGCCTCACGGCGATCGGCGGGCGGCAGCGATCCGAGGTTGGCCTTGGCCCGGGCCAGGGGCCCGCGCTTGCCCAGTACGTCGGCCTCCACGGTGCGGAGCTCGTCGACGCTGCCGGTGGCGGCGATGGCGGCCAGGCCGTCGTCGCGGGTGCGGGCCAGATCGTCGGTCATCGGGCGAGTAGTAGAGCAGCCATGGTCCTGGGGATGCATACCAGTCCTCCGTACCTTCCGTCGCGCCAGCGGGAGAGGCGTCGTGCGACACCTCGGCCGGGACCCCCGGGGCGGGCTGGGAAGGGTGGCGGGATCGGCCTAGGCCCGGCCGCGAACGCTCCCCCCGAGCCGGGCCCGGGGGCGGCGAAATCGCCGGTGGCTCGTCTGATCCGTCACGGCCCGCAGGGTAGCGGTCGGGCGTGGACGCGAACGACCCGATTGGGTGACGGTGTCGGGCCGTCCAGCCGAACCGCGCCCGACCCACACGAGACTCTCAGGAACGGCCCATCCGGCCCACAGGGGAGTGCGGTTGCATGGCCCGCCGTGCGGCGATGCGGCGTGCTCGAGCTTCGGACGGGACAGCGGTGAGCGGCTCGAAGCGGCGTCCGGTGAGCAGCTCGGGTCGGAAGGCGCAGACCAGGAACGATCGCCGGCGAGCTCATGTCGCGCAGCGCCGGGCCGCGGCCAGCGCCACCGTCAGGGCCCAGCGCCGGGTCCGCCGGCGCCGCACGGCCGGCATCGTCGGCGCCGGGATCGTGCTCCTCGGCGTCGGGCTCACCGGCGTGCTCATCGTGCGGGGCGGCGGGAGCGGCCCGGAGGACGTGAGACTGCGGTCCGAGCTGGTCGACGATGCGCCCGGTGACCTGGCTGTCACCACCGTCCCCAGCGCGTACCGCGTCGTCTACCGAGTCGACAGCTACGACGAGACCGGCCACGTCTCGACCGACACCGAGGAGTTCCAGGTGCGGCGGCCGTTCGACGCCGCCATCGAGGGCAAGGCTGGCGCACCTCCAGGAACCAGCCAGCAGTGGAAGTCGATCAGCAACCTCGGCTTGTACTCGGACACGTCGTCGGGCAGCGATCCCGAGGTGTCTCACGTGCTCCCCCAGACCGCGCTGGCTGACCTGCGCCTCGACGCCGTCCTCGGCGATCTCGTCCAGGACGGCAGCTTCACCCCCCGCGAGCAGCGAAAGGTCCTCGGCCGGACCTGTCAGGTGTACCGCACCGGCGCACCGCTCGAGACCTTCTCGGTCGCGAAGGCGACGGCCACCGATTACGCCGACGCCTGCATCGACGAGTCCGGCCTGCTGCTGGAAGAGGTCACGGCGGTGAGTGGCAAGCTCGGCGGCCGCATGGTGGCCACATCGGTCGACGACCAGGCCACGCCGGCCAACACCACCTTCGCCATCACCGGGACGCCGGCTGCGCTCGCCGACGGCGGAGCTGAGCTCGCCTCGCTCGATCTGGCCCAGGCGCCCGTGCCGGGCTACTGGGTGCTCGATCCGCCGACCGGCTACCAGCACACCGGCCGCTACCGTCTGCGGCAGCAGAGCGCCCCGCCCGCCAACGGCAGCGACGTGCCGGCGACCACCGAGGCTCCCGCGCCGACCATACTGGAGAGCTACGTCGACGTGTACGCCAAGGGCACGACGGTGCTGGTGGTCCAGCAAGGGGCCAAGGCCGCCGAGCAGGCCCCGGACGCCTCAGATCCCACCAAGCAGACCGCGACCCTCGGCACGCTCGGGACGGTGGAGACCCACATTGGCCTCACCGGCACCACGCTCATCGCCCACCCCGCCAACAAGGCCGACTGGTTCGTGCACGTCACGGCGTCGACCCCGCTGGCCCAGCTCGAGCAGCTGGCCACGCCGCTCCATGCCTCCTCCTCAGCGCGGGCCGCCTTCGCCGCTCGCGACGCGCTGGCGGGCCGCCTCGAAGCAGAGCACCGCCGCCGCCATGGCCGCGTTCAGGCTCTCGGCCCGGCCGGCGTGGGGGATGGTCACCCACTCGTCGACCGGCGCGTCGTCCGGCGAGGCCCGTGCGCCTCGTTGCCGATCGCCACGGCCAGGCGGCCGGTGCAGGTCGGCCTCGGTGTAGTGCCTGCGCCGATCCGAGCGGACGGCCCGAGCACCCGCAGGCCGAACGCCCGCAGCTCGCCCAGCTCGACCTGGTCGACCACCGGCACCAGGAACAGAGCTCCGGCGGAGGCTCGCACCACCTTCGGGTTGGTGACGTCGACCGTGTCCGGCGCCAGCACGACCGCATCGGCCCCGGCCGCCTCCGCCGTCCGCAGCACGGTGCCCAGGTTGCCGGGATCGCTCAGGCCTGCCGCGGCCACGACGAAACGGGCGCCGCTCCAGCACCACGCGATCGGCGGGGCGGTAGCGCACGACGGCGAGGCAGCGGCTGGGGGCGTCTGCGTGGTCGCCACCCGCTCGAGCACGCCGGGAAGCGAGCTCGAACGTCGGCGCCTCCGCGAGCGAACCCGCCGGGCGGCGGCGCGCCGTCGGGCGAGTAGACGCGCCTCGATCTCGTGGCCGGCCGTGCAGCGGCGACCTGCGGCCAGCACCTCGCCTCTCGACGACGAGCGCACCCTCTTCCCGACGCGCACTGCGGCGCCCCAGGAGGCGCCGCAGTCGCTGGACCTTCGGGTTGCGAGTAGGCCAGTCCGGTCAGGACGCCTCTCTTTGCTCGGCCCGGTCTCCAGGCGCCGCCAGTCCTCCTGGGCCGACACGACCAGCTGGCTGAACACGCTGGGGATCGGTGACGGCCAGGTCGGCCAGCACCTTGCGGTCGACCTCGATGCCCGCACGCGTGCAGGCCGGCGATGAACCGGCTGTAGCTGATGCCGTTCTCCCGGCAGGCGGCGTTGATGCGCTGGATCCAGAGCCGCCGGAACTCGCCCTTGCGGGCCCGGCGGTCGCGGAAGGCGTACTGCCCCGACCGCATCACCTGCTCGTTGGCGGCCCGGAACGAACGGCTCTTGTTCCCGTAGTACCCCTTGGCCCGCTCGAGGACCTGGCGGCGGTGCTTCCTCGACCCGACGGCGCGCTTGACCCGTGCCATGTGCTGTCTCCTTTCTTCCTATCTCGCTCGGTTCAGCGCTCGCCGAGCAGGCGCTTGATCTTCTTGACGTCACCGGGGTGGACGTCGACGTACCCGTCGAGGCGGCGCGTCCGGGTGGACGGCTTCTTCTCGAACAGGTGCTGGCGCATGGCCTGCTCACGCTGCAGCTTGCCGCTGCCGGTCTTCCTGAACCGCTTGGCCGCGGTCTTGCTCGTCTTCATCTTCGGCATGTGGCTGCTTCCTTCGTTGTGCACGGGTGGTCAGGGTCGCTGGTCGCACCGCTCGGGGTGTCACGCCCGACGGCGGGTTCCGGCCGGCGACCGGCTCAGGCGCCAGGGGGTCTCGCTGGTGAGGGCCTTGGCCGGCTCCGGCGTGGTGGCGGCGTTGTCGGCCGGCGCCGGGGCGGTGGTCGAGGTGGTGGCAGGGATGTCGGTGCGTCGGCGGCCTGCGCGTCGGCCTCGGGCACCTCGGCCGGGCGGTTGCGCTCGGCCGGTCGTCCCGCTTGCGGCCGGAGGCGAGTCTTCTTCCGGTCCGGAGCCAGCACCATCGTCATGTTGCGGCCGTCCAGGCGCCCCTGGCTCTCGACCTTGCCCACCGGGGTCACGTCGTCGGCGATGTGGTCGAGGATCTTGGCGCCGAGCTCGGGATGGAACACCTCACGGCCCCGGAACATGATCGTGACCTTGACCTTGTGGCCTTCGGAGAGGAACTCGGCCACCTTGCGGGTCTTGGTGTCGAAGTCGCCCGACGCCGATCTTGGGCCGGTACTTCATCTCCTTGACCGAGACGTTGGAGGCCTTCTTCCTCGACTCCTTGGCCCGCTGCTTCTCCTCGTACTGCCACTTCCGGTAGTCCATGATCCGACAGACCGGCGGCGTGGCCAGCGGCGCCACCTCCACCAGGTCCAGATCGCTCTCCTGGGCCATCCGCAGGGCGTCCGGCAACGGACACGATGCCGAGCTGCTGGCCGTCCTGGCTGATCAGGCGAACTTCACGGGCACGAATGCGATCGTTGATCCGGTGCTCGTTGGCCGTGGCTATGGTCGCTCACTCCTGTGCAATGGGCTGTTCCTCCCGGGAGAACCGATGCCGAGAACGCCGAGCACAAGCCGACGTCGACCGCCAGTCGACGTCCGTAGCTGCAACACGGCCGAAACGGTCGCACTGCCCTTCGAGCATCGACCCGGCGCTCGCCCCCCAACCGGAATGGCTGGTGGGGCGGCCGGGTGGGGGCAGACCAGGCGAACCGGTACGGCTGGCGTACAGATGGGACTGACTGGGACCCCACTTGGAGTTCAGTTGTCCCGGGTAGGTTAGCGGACGTGAGCAGCCTCTGGACACCTCGGGCGAGTATCCGCTCGGCGATCGGCCGCAGAGAGGTCCTCGCCTGATGCCGAGGCGCCGTCGCCGCCGTCGTCGCCGGGCCCGCGGGCTCGGACCCGGCCGTCTCGCCGAGCGAGCTCACCGTCGATGAGGCGGCTATGCAGGCCGAGATCGACGAGGCCCGGGCCCGACTGGTCGAGGTACCCGCCGAGGTCATCGTGCTCAACCACGCCATGGGGCTGTACGAGCTGGCCGCCATCCACCTGTCGGCGGCCCCGCCGCACCTGGCCCAGGCCGCGCTGGCCATCGACGCCTTCGGGTGCCTGGTCGAGGGCCTCGGAGAGCGGCTCGGTCCGGACGCGGCCACGCTGCGCGACGCCCTGGCCCAGATTCGCCTGGCCTTCGTCCAGATCAAGCAGAGGAGGAGCGTCGGCGAGAGCCGCCGGGTAGGCGCGCCGCCGGGCTGAACCGCCCGAGCCGGCGCGGCCACGACCCGCCCGGACCCGGACGTCGACTCCTTCGGACCGCAGCCGCGCCGGGCCTGCTCGGCCTCGTGCCCGGGGACCAGACGGCCGTTCGAAGTCGCCACCCGCCACCAGGGCAGGCCTTCGCTCAGAGCGAGGATGTCGCCCGACGGCCCGGGCCCGGCCCGGGAACCCGGCGTCCTCGGCCACGTCGCCGTAGCTGACGACCTCGCCCGGGCAGCCAGGGCGACGCAGCACCGGTCCTCGAGTCGCTCACGCCCGCTGCGACGGCCTCGCTCGGCCACCTTCTCGATGGCGGTCGCCTCGTAGCGGCCCAGCTTGGGCAGGAGCGTCGAATCGGACGGGCTGCCCGACCTCGATGGTCCGGCTGCCGTCGGCGATCTGGGTGCAGTGGAACGGGTACTGGGTGCCGTCGGCGGAGGTGATCGTGCCGCAGCCCGCGGTGGTCGTCGAAGTCGGTCACGGTGCCGAGCCGAAGGTCGACCATCAGTCGACCATCAGTGGACCATCAGTGGACGATCTTCGAGATCGGCAGCTCGATGATGCCGGTCGCTCCGGCGTCCTTGAGGGCCGGGATGAGGACGTTGATCTGGCTCTTGGGCACGACGGTCTCGATGGCGTAGCCGCCGTCGCCCGCGAGCTCGGACACCGTCGGCGCCTTGAGCGCCGGCATCAAGTGGCAGCACACGGTCGCAGTCGGCCCGGCTCACGTTGAGCTTGACCAGCACCTTGCCTCTGGCCTCCAGCGTGCCCGTGAGGAGGGTCATCAGCTGCGCCATGGCATGGCGCTTGGCTGGGTCGGCGCACGCGGCCCGGTTGGCGACCACCTCGGTGTAGCTGACGAGGATCGTGTCGATGATGCGCAGCCCCGCGGCCCGGAGCGCCCGTCCAGTCTCGGTGATGTCGACGATGCAGTCGGCGATGTCCGGGATCTTGGCTTCGCTGGCGCCGTAGGACAGGCGGACGTCGGCCTCGATGCCGCGGTCGGCGAAGAAGCGCCGCGTCAGCCGGGGGTACTCGGTCGACACGCGAAGGCCCTGAGGCAGGTCGTCCACCTTCTCCGCCGGCGAGTCCTGCGCCACCGCCACCACGACCCGCACCGGGAGCGCGGTCGCCTTCGAGTACCGCAGCTCGCCGAGGCTCTCGATGTCGCTCCCCGTCTCCTCCACCCAGTCCCGGCCGGTGATGCCGAGGTCGAACAGCCCCTCCTCGACGTAGGTGGGGATCTCCTGCGGACGCAGGATCCGGACCTCGCTGACGCGCGGGTCATCGATGGAGGCCCTGTACTCGACCGCAGACGACCGGCTCACCGCCAGGTCAGCCGCTTCGAACAGCTCGAGCGTGGCCCGCTCCAGCGAGCCCTTGGGCAGGACGAGTCGCAGCACGAGCGGGAGTCTACGAACGAGGGCTCAGTGGTCGGTCGGCACTTCGGCCAGGAGCGCCAGCGCGTGCGGCAGCACATCGAGGACAGCCTCCAGCTGCTCCACACAGCCCTTCGGCGAGCCGGGGGCGTTCAGGATGATGGCCTGGCCTCGGATCCCGGCGATGCCGCGCGACAGGCGCCCGAGCGGGCTGACCAGCCGCATGGCCTCGGCGAGACCGGGCGCCTCCCGCTCGACGACCTGTCTGGTGCCCTCGGGGGTGAGATCGCGGGGCGCGAAGCCAGTGCCCCCGGTCGACACGATCACGCCCGCGAAGCCGTCCGCCAGCGCGGTGAGGGCTTGAGCTACGGACTCGACCCCGTCGGCCACCACCTGGTGGTCGACGACCTCGTATCCAGCGGCCTCCAGCCGCTCGACCAGGGCCACGCCGCTGCGGTCCTCCCTGGTCCCGTGGACCACGCCGTCCGAAACAGTCAGCACCTTGGCCGCCCGGCCTGCCCCCTCGCCGCTCATCGCCCGGGACGGTACCCGCGACCGCGCCCCGCCGCGGCACCGCACCGCCCCGTCTCGGCGGTCCTGTCCCGTCGCGCCGCCAGCCGCTCTCACCGAGGACCTCACTCCCCCGTTCTGTTCCGCAGATCCGACCGCCGACAGCACAAATCGCGGAACAGAACGAGGGAGCGGGCGCCGTGGTCAGCCCGCGCGCCGGCGGGCGAAGGGGGCCGCGCCTCAGCCGAGACGCTCGTCGGGCTGGGCGTGCAGGCCTCGGACCCAGGCGTCGGCCGACATCGGAGCCTTGCCCTCCGGCTGGACCTCGACCAGGCGCAGGGCGCCATCTCCGGTGCCGACGACAGTGCCGTTCAACGCCGCGTGCCCGAGCGAGCCGCCCGGCGTCGGCTCGGCACCGAGGACCTTCAACCGCTTACCCCGGAACCGCGTCCACGCCCCGCCCACGCGTACCACCCGGTCGAGGACATCGGTCGGCTGCGTCCAGTCCAGCTCGAGCTCTGCCGGGTCGAGCTTGGCGGCGTAGGTCGTCTCGCCGTGCTGTGGGGTCGGATCGCGAAGACCGCCCGTCAAGGTGGCCACGAGCAGCTCGGTGCCGACGCGGACGAGCTCGCGGCGCAGCTGGTCGGCAGTCGCCCGGGAGCCGATCGGCACGGTTCGCGACGCGATAGACGGCGCCGGTATCCAAGTCCTCCTCGACCTGCATGACCGCGACACCGGTCTCGGCATCGCCGGCCAGGAGCGCCCGCTCGACCGGTGCCGCGCCCCGCCAGCGAGGCAGCAGGGAGAAGTGCAGGTTGACCATGGGCAGGGCTTCGAGCACGTGACGCTGGATGATCCGCCCGAAGGCCACCACGACACCGAGATCCGCCCCGACGTCAAGCGCGGCGTCGACGTCGTGAGCGACCGGCAGCCCGAGTCGGGTGGCGGCGGCCTTCACCGCGCTCGGGGAGGTCGCTGTTCCCCGGCCCCGGCGAGCGTCGGCGCGGGTCACGACCAAGGCCACCTCGAACCCGGCGGCCACGAGGGCCTCCAACGGCGGGACCGCCATCGCGGGCGTCCCGAGGAACACCAACCGATGCGGGTGAACCGGTACCGGGGCCAGCTCCCCCATGGGTGGAAGGCCTCAGCCGAGGCGGAGGCGACGCTTCGGCGCCGACGCGACCGCGGGCTCCTCCTGTAGTCGACGCCATTCGCGCGAGCGCCTCACGACGCTGGTCGGCCTCCATGCGGTCGAACATGAGGACGCCGTTCAGGTGGTCGAGCTCGTGCTGGAACAGCCGGGCCATCAGGTCGTCGGCTTCGATCTCGATCTCGTTGCCGTCCAGGTCCCAGCCGGCCAGCAGGATCTCCTTCGGGCGGGCGATCTCCACGTACAGGTTGGGGATCGACAGACAGCCCTCGTCGTACACCCACTCGCCGCGGCTCTCCTTGATGGTCGGGTTGACGATCGCCCGCGGATCGTCGCCGAGGTCGTAGACGAACAGCTGCCTCTGGATACCGATCTGCGGGGCGGCCAATCCGAGGCCGGGCGCGGCGTACATCACATCCAGCATCTCGTCGGCGAGGGTCACCACCTTCCCGTCGATGTCCGTGACCTCGGCCGCCGTGGTCTTGAGCACGGGATCCCCGAAGACCCGGATCTGGTGGGGCATGGGGGCCAGGATATCGGCCCTACCCTGGGTCTCGTGGCCGGCCAGCAGTACTTCAGCGAGCGACCGACCTCGGGTTCGGCCCGGCGGATCATCGCCCTCCGGCTGCCCGATCTCCAGCTCGACCTCGCGTCCGACCGCGGCGTCTTCGCCGGCGACCGGCTCGACCGCGGGACCGACACGCTGCTCCGCCGACGGCCGGTCGGGGCACCCGATGGCGACGTGGCCGACGTGGGCTGCGGCTATGGCCCCGATCGCGGTGACGCTCGCTCGCCGCAACCCCCGGTGCACCGTGTGGGCGGTGGACGTCAACGAGCGGGCCCGCGCCCTGTGCGCCGAGAACGCCGACGCCGCCGGCCTGGGCAACGTCCGCGTCGTGGCGCCTGAGGACGTCCCGGCCGAGCTGCGCCTGGCCGGCCTCTGGAGCAATCCCCCCATTCGCATCGGCAAGACCGCGCTCCACGAGCTGCTCCTCGGCTGGCTGGCGCGACTCGAACCAGAGGCCGTTGCCCACCTGGTCGTGCACAAGCACCTCGGCTCCGACTCGCTGGCCCGCTGGCTCACCGATCAGGGATGGGCGACGGCGCGCCGGGCGTCCCACGACGGCTACCGCCTGCTCGATGTCCGCCGCCGCGACCTGGCGGAGCCGGGCCCGCCGGCGCCCAGCGCGTCGTGACGCGCCCGGACCGCTGACGCCCCCGTCTCACCGGTGGACCCGGACGATGCGTTCTGTTCCGCGCTCGCGACGGGGTACGGCGCCCGGCGCGGAACAGAACTCCAGGAGAACGCAGCGACGCAGTTGCGGTCAGACCCGGGGCGGGTCGACCTGGATGCGGACGCCGCGGCTAGGGCGGGGCGCGGCGGCCAAGGCGTCGGCGAGCGCGTCGGGATCGGGAGCACGCACGAGGTAGCGCCCATCGGCTGGGCCGCTCACGCTGATCCCGGCGACCGGCGATGACCGCAGGGACGCGATGAGGTCGTCGGCCGCCCCTTCGACAACGGCCAGCGCCCGCGCCGGTGGCAGCCCGAGCTCCTGCCGCCGAGCGAGGGCCGGAGCGACCAGCCGCCCGGGATCGGCGCGGAGCACAGCGTCGAGCACTTCGTGGTGGGGCAGCCGGGTCTGGACCAGGATCCGCCCGCCGTTCGCCCTCGGACCAACGAGCCGGGCGGCGAGGACGAGCAGGGCGAGCGCCTCGTCGTCGGCCCGGAAGCGGGGAGCCAGCAGCTCCTCGTCGAAGTCGAGGAACGCCACCGTGTTCGCGGTCGGGACGCGGTGCAGCACGGCTTCGGTGCCGACGTACACCCCGGCGTCCGCGGGCGCAGCCTCGTCGGCCCCGGTCACCTCGACCACGGCGCGACCAGCGGCGGCCTCGAGGCCGTCGCGAAGCGAGCTCACCCCGGGGCGCACCACCGCCAGGTCGGTGGAGCCGCAGACCTGGCACACCACCGGGCGGTCGGTCCCGCAGCGGGCGCAGTGGAGCACGCCGGCGCGGGTCTGGCCGACCGCGGCCTGGCAGTGCTCGCAGCGCTGACGGGACCGACAGGCGCGGCACACCAGTCGCCGGGCGCGACCCGAGGCGTTGAGCACGCAGACCACGCGCCGGTCAGGATCGCGCAGGTGCCGGCTCAGCGGCGGGGTGATCAGGGAGCGCTGGAAGGGATCATCCTGGGTGCGGTCGACGACCTCCAGGATGGGCCAGCCGGCGCGCTCCTCGTTGCGAGTCGGCGCGCCCACGCGGCCTCCCGCCCACGCCAGTGCGGCCAGACTCGGCACCGGCGACACCAGCAGGCAGGGCACCCCGCGTCTGCGGGCCCGTTCGATGACGACGTCGCGGGCATGCCAGGTCGGCGATCGTTCCTCCTGCAAGGACTCGTCGTGCTCATCGAGCACCACGGCCGCGGCCAGCTCGGGCCCGGGGCCCCACGCCGCGGCCCGGGCCCCGATCACCACATCGACGCCGCCAGCCGCCCGAGCCCAGTCCTTTGGGAGCACGGCCGTCGTGATGCCGGCCCGGCGCAATCGCGCCGCGAGGAGCCGGGCATCATCGACGGACGGCGTCACCACCAGGGTCGGGCCGAGCGCCGCCGCGGCCAGGATGATCGGCACGGGGTCGGCGGCCGGCGGCCGGCGCAGGACGCCTCCACCCACGGCCAGCAGCTGGCGGGCCGCGGGATCGGTCGGCTCGGGCGCGCCACCGGTGCGGGCGCCTGCCGGCAGCGTGGGCACGGCGCGGGGCGGCGACGCGGCCCGCAGGAACGGGCGCAGGCGATCGGCAGCCCAGCGGTGGGACGCCCACCCGGCGAGCTCGACCAGCTCGGCCGCCGGCCCGTGCCCGGTCATCCGCGCCAACGGCCGCAGCTTGGATGCGGGAGCTCCGACGTCGGGGGGGTCGATGGCCACCACCCAGCCGCCGACGCGGCGACCGGCCAGCGTGACCCGCACGAGCGTGCCCACCTGGACGCGCCCCTCGAGCTCGGGCGGGATCAGGTAATCGAAGTGCTTGTCGAGACCGGTGAGGTCGGGAACGATGCGGGCGATGCGACCTGGTGTCGACGCAACCGGGTTCAGAGACCGACCGCGGCCTTGAAGCTGGTGAGGTTGCCCAATTGCTCCCACGTGAAGCCCGGCTCCTCTCGGCCGAAGTGGCCGTACGCCGCGGTGCGGCGGTAGATGGGCTGGCGCAGGTCGAGATCGCGGATGATGGCCGCCGGGCGGAGGTCGAAGACGTCGCGCACCGCGGCTTCGATCTTCGCCGGATCGACCGCCTCCGTCCCGAACGTCTCGATCAGGATCGAGACCGGATGGGCCACACCAATGGCGTAGGCGACCTGCACCTCGCAGCGCTTGGCCGCCCCCGATGCCACCACGTGCTTGGCCACCCAGCGGGCGGCATAGGCGGCTGATCGATCGACCTTCGACGGGTCCTTGCCACTGAAGGCGCCGCCGCCATGGCGCGCCATGCCGCCGTAGGTGTCGACGATGATCTTCCGCCCCGTCAGTCCGGTGTCGGCGTGGGGACCGCCGAGCACGAACTGCCCCGTCGGGTTGACGAGCACCTCGTAGTCATCGTCGCGGAAGCGCTCGGGGATGACGGGCCGGATGACATGCTCGATGAGGTCGGGCCGGATCATGGAGTCCCGGTCGATGCCGGGAGCGTGCTGGGTGGAGATGAGGACTGTCCGCAGCCGGACCGGGATGGAGTCCTCGTAGTCGAAGGTCACCTGCGTCTTGCCGTCCGGGCGGAGGTACGGGATCACGTCGGCCCGGCGCACCTCGGCCAGCCGCTCGGCCATCCGGTGGGCGAGCCAGATCGGGAGGGGCATCAGGGAGGCGGTCTCGTCACACGCGTAGCCGAACATCATCCCCTGGTCGCCTGCGCCCTGGGCGTTGAGCAGATCCTCCCCGCTCTTGCCAGACCGCATCTCCTCGGAGGTGTCAACGCCCTGGCCGATGTCCGGGCTCTGCTCGTCCAGGGCGACGATCACGCCGCAGGTGTTGCCGTCGAAGCCGTAGCTCTCCCGGTCGTAGCCGATCGCCTTGATCGTGTCGCGGGCGATGGACGGGATGTCTACGTACTCCTTGGTGGTCACCTCGCCCGCCACCACGCAGAGCCCGGTGGTGAGGAGGGTCTCGCAGGCCACGCGACCGGCCGGGTCCACGGTGAGGATGGCGTCGAGGACCGCGTCGGACACCTGGTCGGCGATCTTGTCGGGATGACCCTCGGTCACCGATTCCGAGGTGAAGGTCCAGCGGCTCACGGGTGCTCCATGGTGTTGCTCGTAGGGGGCCGACGGCGCAGGGCGACCACGGCGTCGATGACGGCGGCGGCGATCACCCGCTTGTCGGCCAGGGGGACATTCTCTACCACGCCGTCGACGGCGTGGATCGTGACGGCGTTGGTGTCGTGCTCGAAGCCCACGCTTGGCGCGGACACGTCGTTGGCGACGATCAGATCGAGGCGCTTGCGCCGCAGCTTGCCCTCGGCGTTGGCCGCGACGTCGTCGGTCTCGGCGGCGAAACCGACGAGGATCTGCCCGGCCCGCTTGCGCTGGCCGAGCGCAGCGAGGATGTCCGTGGTGGGCTCGAGCACGACGCTCGGGGGCCCACCCTCCTTCTTCAGCTTGGAAGCCACCGTTGCCACCGGGCGGAAGTCGGCCACCGCCGCCGCCATGACGACCACGTCGGCCTGATCGGCCGCGCCGAGCACGGCGTCAGCCATCTCGGCCGCCGTCTCGACAGGAACGACCTCCACGCCGGGAGGAATCCGACGGGCGGCTGTGGTGACCAGCGTGACCTTGGCCCCTCGACGGGCCGCCTCGCCCGCCACCGCGTAGCCCTGCTTGCCCGACGACCGGTTGGTGATCACGCGCACGGCGTCGATCGGTTCGCGGGTGCCGCCGGCGGTCACGAGGACGTGGATTCCGGCCAGGTCGGGCGGCGTGAGCACCTGTTCCACCGCGGCGACGATCAGCTCGGGTGCGGCCAGGCGCCCGGCGCCGACGTCGCCACCGGCCAGGCGTCCGCTCTCCGGCTCGACGATGGTGACCCCGCGGCGACGAAGGGTCGCGATGTTGTCCTGGACCGCAGGGTGCTCCCACATCTCGGTGTGCATCGCGGGGCAGACCACCACCGGCGCCCGGGTGGCCAGCAGCGTGGCCACCAGCAGATCGTTGGAGAGGCCCGCGGCGTAGGCCGCGAGCACCCGCGCCGTCGCCGGCGCGACCACCACCGCGTCGGCGCGCTGCCCCAGCCGGGTGTGCGGGATCGGATCGGCGTCGTCCCAGAGCGACGTGTGGACGGGCTCGGAGGCCAAGGCCGAGAAGGTGGTGCGCCCGACGAAGCGCTCGGCGCCTGCGGTCAGCACGGGCACGACATGGGCTCCGGCGTCGACCAGGCGCCGGCAGACCTCGACGGCCTTGTACGCCGCGATCCCGCCCGAGACGCCGAGGACGATGCGGCGTCCGGCGAGCACGCTCATGGCGACGGAGCGCCGAAGGCCGCGGGAGGCCTCAGTCGGCCTCGACGGCCGCGGCGCCGTCAGCGTCGGCCGCTGCCTCTTCCTCGGGGAGGTCGATGGCGACGATCTTGTCGGCCGCGATCTCCTCGAAACCGATCGACAGCGGCTTTCGGGCCACCGAGGTCACCTGGGGCGGCACGACCGCGCCGAGGCCCTCACCGAGCTGGCCGAAGTAGGAGTTGATCTGGCGGGCCCGGCGCGAGGCCAGGGTCACGAGGGCGAACTTCGAATCCACCCGTCCGAGGAGCTCCTCGATCGCAGGGTTCATCATCGTGTCGTGGGTGCGGGCCATGGATCCTCCGGCGCTGGGAGCCGATCCAGCATACCGGTACGACTCGTCCGAGCAGGGACGGTCCGGAGACCAACGCTGATCAGGTCTGCTCGGCCCGCACTCGACCTTGGCGTTCGGCGTCGATGATGGCCATCAGACGGTCGATGGTCCGGTCCAGGTCGTCGTTCACCACCACGTGGTCGGCGACCGCCAGCCCGATCGGCTCCTCCTCCTCCGCCTTGCGCAAGCGCTCCTCGATCCGCCCGGGCGGGTCACCCCGTCCGACCAGGCGCCTGTGTTGCTCCTCCCGCGAAGGTGGCAGCACGAAGATCAGCACCGCGTCGCGGTGGCTGTCCTTCACCTGGCGAGCGCCGTCGAGCTCGATCTCGAGCACCAGATCCTTGCCGTGGGGCACCTCCGGGGTGGGCGTGCCGTAGCCGTGGCCGAGGAAGTCGGTCGATTCCAGGAAGCCGCCGTCGGCCAGGCGGCGCTCGAAGTCCTCACGCGACGTGAACACGTAGGCGTCGGTCGGCTCACCGGCCCGCCGAGGCCGGGTGGTCCACGAGCGGCTCAGCCAGCAGGCGCGGGTCTCGGGCCACCAGGGCGCTGACGATCGACCCCTTCCCGACCCCACCCGGTCCGGAGACGACGACGATCACCGTCTCAGGGCGCTCGGCTTGCGGGTGAGGCGTCCGAGCGACGCGACGGAGGGCTCAGCCAAGCTGTTGGCGCAGGGCCTGGCGCTGCTGTTCGCCCAGGCCCTTGACCCGGCGGTTGTCGGCGATGCCGACGTCCGCCATGATCCGGCGGGCCTTGACCTTGCCGACGCCGGGCAAGGACTCGAGGAAGGTGACCACCTTGAGCCGGCCGATCGCGTCTTCGGAGTCCGCCCGGTCGAGGGCATCGGACAGCGTCAGCGAGCCCATCTTGAGCTTCTCCTTCACGACCGCGAAGGCCTTGCGGGCCTCGGCTGCCTTCTTGAGCGCTGCTTCACGCTGCTCGGGAGTGAGCGATGGGGGCGTAGCCATGGCGGTCACCCTAGCGCGCCGCTCCTGGTAACCAGGGCGATACCAGGTCCCGAGCCCCCGTCAGCTCGCCGGGCACTCGAGCGCGCCGGCGACTTCGGCCGCGATCTGGTCCGCGGCCTGCTCCGGGTCATCGGCCGCGGTGACCGATCGGCCGATGACCAAGAGGTCGGCACCGGCTCTGATCGCCTCGCGCGGCGTGGCGACGCCGCGCCTGGTCGTCGAGAGTCCCCCCGCCGGACGCGTGCCGGGACAGACGGCAACGCCGCCCGGGTACAGGTGCTTGGCCCGTGCCACGTCGAGGGCCGAGCAGACGAGTCCCGGGCATCCGGCGGCCACCACGGTCGCCACCCGGGCGTCGAAGGTGGCGGGCGGCGCTTCCGTGTCGCTGGTCAGGACGGTCACGCCGAGGGTGACGGGCACCGGGTGGCCGACCTCGGCCGCGCCGCACTCGAACCCGATGACGCCGGCCCGCAGGACAGCCCGTCCGGCGGCGGCGTGCACGGTCAGATGGCGCGCGCCGGCGGCGCCGATCACTCGGGCTGCATGGTGGACCGTGGTGGGGATGTCATGGAGCTTCAGGTCCACGAACACGTCGAAGCCCTCGTCGCGCGCGGCGGCGATGGCGTCCGGCCCGGCGCTGGCGAAAAGCTGCAGCCCGACCTTGGCCTCGCTGAACCACGGCCGGGTGCGGCGCAGGAGCGCGACGGCCTCGGCGATCGAGCCCACGTCCAGAGCGAGGGCCAGGTGGGCCCGGGCCGGGTGCTCGTCCGTCATGGCAGACCTCCGCGATGAGCCGCGCCGATGACATCGGCGAGGCGATGGACGTGGTGCGCCGCGGTCCAGTCGGCCAGCTGACCGAGGATCCGCGCTGGCGCGCGAGGATCGGCGAACGTCGCGGTGCCGACCTGGACCGCCTGGGCACCGGCCATGAGGAGCGCGGCCGCATCGCGGCCCGTGGCCACGCCGCCGACCCCGACGATGGCGGCCGCCGGCCGCGCTGCCCACACGTCGTAGACGGCGCGCACCGCGACCGGATGTATGGCCGGCCCACTCAGGCCTCCACCGCCACGGCCCAGCACTGGTTGGCCGGTGTCGGGGTCGAGCACCATTCCGAGCAGGGTGTTGATCAGCGTCACCGCCTCCGCGCCGGCGTCGAGGGCGGCCGCGGCGATGCCGGCCACGTCGGCCACGTTCGGGCTCAGCTTGGCCCAACGAGGTCGACCGCAGCCCGCGGTGGCCTCGATCACGGCCCGGGTGGCCGAGCAGGAATGGGCGAACATCTGCCGCCGGTCCTCGAGGTTCGGGCAGGACAGGTTCACCTCCACCGCCACCACCGCCGTCTGGCGCACCGGCGAGCAGGTCGGCGGCGGCCGCGAACTCCTCGACCGAGCGGCCCCAGATGCTGGCCACCACGCGTGCCCCGGCTGCGACGAGCGGCGGGAGTTCATCGCGCACCCAGGCCGCCACCCCCGGCCCCTGGAGCCCGACCGCGTTCAGCATGCCGGCCGTGGTCGGGTGCAGGCGGGGGGCTGTGTTCCCGGGCCACTCGAAGGCGGCGAGGGACTTGACCACGACGGCGCCGAGGCGGCCCAAGTCGAGGTACGCCCCCAACTCGGCGCCGTGCCCGGACGTCCCCGACGCAGTCATGATCGGGTTCGGGAGGCTGACCGAACCGATCCGGGCCGTGAGATCGACCTCCGGCCCGATGGGTCTCCTCACGGAGATCCGTGTCCGCGATCGTCCCGGCGGTGGTACTCCTGCAGCGAGCGCACCGTGGCCGAGCCGGGGCCGTATTCGGCCAGGCTCTGGGCGGCAGCGAGGGCGGCCTCCACCGTCGTCACCGTGCTCACGTGGTTGAGGGTGGCGTGCCGTCGGATGAGCTTGCCGTCCGAGCGGGGGCCGCTCCCACGCGGGGTGTTGATCACGAAGGTGACCTCGCCGCTCGCCAGGAGGTCCACCGCGGTCTGGCCTTCGGCCGCACCCTCGGAGAGCTTCTCGACCACCCGGTCGACACCGATGCCGAAGCGGCGGAGATAGTCGGCCGTGCCCTGGGTGGCGGCGATGCCGAGGCCAAGGGCGCGGAGGCGTTGGGCGACGACCAGGCCGGCGGGCTTGTCCCGGTCGGCGAGCGAGAGGAAGACCGTGCCGTCACGCGGCAGCAACGTCCCGGCGGCGATCTCAGCCTTGAAGAAGGCCCGGCCGAAGGACCCGTCGATGCCCATGACCTCGCCCGTCGAGCGCATCTCCGGACCGAGCGCGCTGTCGACCTCGGGGAAGCGCTTGAAGGGCAGCACCGCCTCCTTGACCGCCACGTGACCCTCCACCGGCGGGCGCAGCAGCCCCTCCTCGCGCAGCGCGGCCAGGCTGGCCCCGAGCATCACCCGCGCCGCCACCTTGGCGAGAGGTACGCCGGTGGCCTTGGCCACGAACGGCACGGTGCGACTGGCCCGGGGGTTGGCCTCGATGACGAAGACCTCCTTGCCCCGCACGGCGTACTGGACGTTGATCAGGCCCCGTACGTCGAGCGCGGCGGCGATCGCCCGGGTGTAGGCCTCGATCACGTCGACCTGCCATGGCTGCAGGGTCTGGGGCGGGATGGCGCAGGCCGAGTCGCCGCTGTGCACTCCCGCCTCCTCGACGTGCTCCATGACCCCGCCGATCAGCACCTCACCCATCGCGTCCCGGATGGCGTCGACGTCGACCTCGACCGCGTCCTCGAGGAAGCGGTCGATCAGGACCGGGCGCTCGGCCGAGAGACCACCCTCCTTGCCCAGGCTCCCGAAGCCGAAGAGCTCGGCCATCGCGTCCTTGAGATGGCCGGCGTCGTAGCAGATCTGCATGGCCCGACCGCCGAGCACGTAGCTCGGACGCACCAGCACCGGGTACCCGATGCGCTCGGCGACGGCGAGGGCCTGCTCCAGCGAGACCGCAGTGCCGCCCGGCGGATGCGGGATGCGGAGGCGGTGACAGACCTCGTTCCACTTCTCGCGGTCTTCGGCCCGGTCGATGGAGGCGGGGCTGGTGCCGGCGATGAGCCGACTCGGCAGCCGGCCACTGAGCTTGAGCGGTGTCTGGCCCCCTAGGGCCACGATGACCCGGGGAGGCTCGCCACCCGCGGCCTCGGTCTCGGACTCCAGGACGTTGAGCACGTCCTCCTCGGTGAGCGGCTCGAAGTAGAGGCGGTCGGAGGTGTCGTAGTCGGTCGAAACGGTCTCCGGGTTGCAGTTCACCATCACCGTCTCGAAGCCCGCGTCCCTGAGCGCGAAGGCCGCGTGCACGCAGCAGTAGTCGAACTCGATGCCCTGCCCGATCCGGTTCGGTCCGGACCCGAGGATGATCACCTTGGGCCGGGACGAGGGCCGCACCTCCCCCTCGTCCTCGTAGGTCGAGTAGTGGTACGGCGTGTCGGCCGCGAACTCGGCCGCGCACGTGTCGACGGTCTTGAACGTGGGCCGTACTCCCGCCGCCAGCCGGGCGGCTCGGACGTCGGCCTCGTCGCGACACCAGAGGTGGGCCAGCTGGCCGTCGGAGAAGCCGAGCTGCTTGGCCCGCCGCCAGCGCCGACTCGTCATCGACGACGGATCGAGCGCTTCCAGCTCCGCCCTCTCCTCGACCACGAGGGCCAGCTGGTCGACGAACCAGCGGTCGATGGCGGTGGTGGCGGCCAGGTCATCCACGCTCCAGCCCCGCCGCAGGCCCTCGCCGACCTGGAAGATGCGCTCGGGCGTGGCGATGGCGACCGCGGACCACAGCTCGTCGTCGGACAGGTCGCGGTGCTGGCGCTCGGCCGGGTCGGCGTTCAGACCCAGCCGGCCGGTCTCCAAGGACCGCAGGCCCTTCTGCAGGCTCTCGGGGAAGGTTCGCCCGATGGCCATCACCTCGCCCACGCTCTGCATCTGCGGGCCGAGCACACCGGAGGTCCCGGGCAGCTTCTCGAAGGCCCAGCGCGGGATCTTCGTCACGACGTAGTCGATGCTCGGCTCGAAGCTGGCGGGCGTCTTGCGGGTGATGTCGTTCGGGATCTCGTCCAGGGTGTAGCCGACCGCGAGGCGGGCGGCGATCTTGGCGATGGGGAAGCCGGTGGCCTTCGACGCCAGCGCGGACGAGCGCGAGACCCTCGGGTTCATCTCGATGATGACCTGGTCGCCGCTCGCCGGGTGAAGGGCGAACTGCACGTTGGAGCCGCCGGTCTCGACGCCGACCCGCCGCATGCACGCGAACGCATCGTTGCGCATCCGCTGGTACTCGACATCCGACAGCGTCTGCGCCGGCGCGACCGTGATCGAGTCGCCGGTGTGGACGCCCATCGGGTCGACGTTCTCGATCGAGCAGATCACCACGCAGTTGTCGGCGCGGTCGCGCATGACCTCGAGCTCGAACTCCTTCCAGCCGGCGATCGAGCGCTCGATCAGGATCTCGTCGATCGGGCTGGCGTCGAGGCCGGCCGCCACGACCTCCTCGAGCGCCTCCGGCCTGGTGGCGAAGCCGGTGCCCCGGCCACCCAGGATGTACGCCGGTCGAACGATCACCGGCAGCCCGATCTCCTCCACCACCGCCCGGGCATCCTTCAGGCTGTGGGCGATGCCACTCGGCGGCACCCGCAGCCCGATCTCGACCATGGCGGCCCGGAACCGCTCGCGGTCCTCAGCGGTGGCGATGGCCTCGGCGTTGGCGCCGATCAGCTCCGGAGTGCCCGGGTGGCCGACGACTCCCCGCCCGTGCAGCGCCATGGCCAGGTTCAGCCCGGTCTGGCCGCCGAGGGTGGGGAGCACGGCGTCGGGCTGCTCGCGCTCGATGATCCGCTCGAGCACGTCCGCCGTGAGCGGCTCGACGTAGGTGCGGTCGGCGAAGTCGGGGTCCGTCATGATCGTGGCCGGATTCGAGTTGGCCAGGATCACCCGGTAGCCCTCGGCGCCCAGGACGCGGCAGGCCTGCGTGCCCGAGTAGTCGAACTCGCACGCCTGGCCGATGACGATCGGCCCCGAGCCGATGATGAGGATCGACTCCAGGTCGGTCCGCCTGGGCATCAGGCGACCCCGTCCCAAGCCGGCTCCGGAAGGCCACGGGGCTCGCCACCGACCAGGCTCTTCCCGAGCGCGAGCCTGAAGGCGCCGGTTCGTGCGGCCCGAGTCCGGGCCATCAGCTGCAGGAACTCGTCGAAGAGGTAGCGGCTGTCGTGCGGGCCCGGCCCCGCCTCTGGGTGGTACTGGACGCCGAACGCCGGCGCCCCGTCGACGGCGAAGCCTTCGCACACCCCGTCGTTGAGGTTGATGTGGGTGACCTTCGCCAACCCGGCGAGGGAGTCGGCGGCGACGACGAAGTTGTGGTTCTGACTCGTGATCTCCACCCGTCCCGTGCCCAGGCGCTGCACCGGGTGGTTGCCGCCGTGGTGGCCGAAGGGGAGCTTGACCGTGTCGGCCCCGATGGCCCGGGCCAGGACCTGGTGGCCAAGGCAGATGCCGAAGATCGGCACCCGCCCGAGCAGGGCGGAGACGGCGGCGGCAACCAGGGGAACCTGCATCGGGTCGCCGGGACCGTTGGAGAGGAAGACACCGTCCGGCTCGAGCGCCAAGACGTCGTCCGCGGTCGTTGATGCCGGAACGACCTCGATCGTGCCCAGGCCGGCCAGCTGGCGCAGGATCGTGCGCTTGATGCCGAGGTCGTAGGCCACGACGAGAAAGCCGGTCGTGCCCGCCCCCACCGTGTACCGCTCGGGGGTCGTCACCTCACCGACCAGATCGACCCCGGTCGTGCCGGGCTCCGCCCGCGCCCGCGCTGTCAACAGGGGCTCGTCGGCCGGCCCGAAGGCACCCGGCAGGGCGCCCGTGTCGCGGATCAGGCGGGTCAGGCGGCGGGTGTCGACCCCGGCGATGCCGCTCAGGCCGAAGGCCCGAAGGAGGTCGTCGAGGTCGGCCGTGCTGCGCCAGCTCGAGCGCCGTCGGGACAGCTCGCGCACGATGACGCCGCGGCAGAACGGCCGGCGGGCTTCGAAGTCCATGGCGTTGACGCCGTAGTTACCGATGTGCGGGGTGGTGAAGGCGATGATCTGGCCGGCGTAGCTCGGGTCCGTGAGCACCTCTTGGTAGCCCGAGAGCACGGTGTTGAAGACGACCTCCCCCGACGCCACCCCGCCGAGCGGATCGGCCCCGATCAGCTCACCCTCGAAGACCGAGCCATCAGCGAGCACCAGCATCCCCTCGCGGATCGTCACCGGCACCCCAAACCGTTCTCGCGGCGATTGACGACGGAAGGCGTCGCTCGCCACCGCGAGAACGTGTGACGGGGCGACTTCCGGTGCGAGCTCGACCGCCGGTGTGAGCGCTGTTGCATGATCATGCAGCCTAAGGCTTGATCATGCGCTCGGCTCAACGCTGGGCCTCGCCGTCTCGCACCACGACCTCGCCGGCCAGGACCGTGTGCCGGACCTTGCCCCGGAGGCGTCGCCCGGCGTAGGGCGTGTTTCGTGCTCGGCTGGCGAGGGCGGCGGGGTCCACGACCCACTCGCGGTCCAGATCGATCACGCAGAGGTGGGCGGGACGGCCGGGGGCGATAGGGCCGCCGTGGGTCTCGCCGAGCCCGGCGATGGCCGCCGGCTGCCACGAGAGCAGGGCAAGCACGTGCTCGATCGGCAGGTCGAGCTCGGTGAGGGCGATGGCCAGCGCGGTCTCGAGCCCGAGCATCCCTGGGGGCGCCTGGTCGAAGGGGAGCTCCTTGGTGTGCGGGGCGTGCGGAGCGTGGTCGGTGGCGATGGCGTCGAGGGTGCCGTCGGCCAGCCCGGCTTTGACCGCGACGACGTCGGCGCTTGTGCGCAGCGGCGGGTTGACCTTGAAGACCGGGTCGTAGCCGGCGCAGGCGGCATCCGTGAGGGTGAAGTGGTGGGGGGTCGCTTCGGCCGTGACGGGGAGACCCCGGCCCCGAGCCTGACGGAGCAGCTCCACCGATCCCAAGGTGGAGAGGTGCTGGAAGTGGGCCCGCGCCCCCGTGAGCCGGACCAGGGCCAGATCACGCAGGACCATGAGCTCTTCGGCCTCGGCCGGTTGACCTGGGAGGCCGAGCCGGCTCGACCACTCCCCCTCGTGCATCGATCCGCCCTGGGCCAAGCCTTCGTCCTCGCAGTGCTGGGCCAGGATCACGCCCAGGTCACGCCCGTACTCGAGGGCCCGACGCATCAGCCGGCTGTCCTGCACGCCCCGCCCGTCGTCGGTGAAGAGCACCACGCCGAGGGCGGCCATCTCGCCCAGCGGGGCCAGCTTCTCGCCTTCGCGCCCGACCGTGATGGCGCCGGCCACCCTGACCTCGCACAGCACCCGCCGGCCCAGCTCCAGCACCTCATGGACCATGGCGGCCGAGTCGATTGCCGGCTCCGTGTTGGGCATGGCCACCACGGCGGTGTAGCCCCCGAGTGCGGCCGCCCGGCTGCCGGTCTCGACGGTCTCCGCCTCCTCGCGGCCCGGCTCGCGCAGGTGGGTGTGGAGGTCGACCAGCCCCGGCGCCACGACGCAACCGCGGGCGTCCAGCACGTCGCGCCCGGTGAGGTCGTCGCCGACCGCAGCGATGCGGCCCTCCTGGACCACGATGTCGGCCCGGCGGGAGCCGCCGGAGTCGACGACCGTCGCTCCCTTGATCACCAGCTCAGGCCGCATGGCCCTCGCCTCCTGACAGCGACACGCCCGACCCGAGCAGCTGGTACAGCACGGCCATGCGGACCGCGACCCCGTTCGCCACCTGGTTCGTGATGACCGCGTTCGGGCCGTCAGCGACCTCGGGTGCGATCTCCACCCCCCGGTTCATGGGCCCTGGGTGCATGATCAGCGCGTCGTCCGGGAGCCGGGCCGCGCGCTCCGGGGTGAGACCGAAGCGGGTCGTGTACTCCCGCAGGGTCGGGACGAGCGCCTGCTCCTGGCGCTCGAGCTGCATCCGCAGCACGTAGGCCACGTCGAGCTTGGGGACCACGTCGTCGAGGCCGGACGTGGCTGACAGGTCGCCGCCCACGCTGGTCCACCCGGCCAGGCTGGGGGGCAGGAGCGTGGCTGGCGCCACGAGCGTCACCGTGGCACCGAGGGCGGTGAACGCCCGCACGTCGGACCGGGCGACTCGGGAGTGCTTGATGTCGCCGAGGATGCCGATGTGCAGGCCGGCCAGCGGCAGCCGGCCCTCGGCCGCGGCCGTGCGCGCCGCCGGGTGCTCGACCCGGATGGTGTAGGCGTCGAGCAGCGCCTGGGTTGGGTGCTCGTGCCAACCGTCACCGGCGTTGACGACCGCGGCTTGCGTCCAGCGCGCCACCTGCCAGGGCACGCCAGCCGAGCGATGACGAACCACCACCGCGTCGATGCCCATGGCGTCCAGGGTCTGCACGGTGTCGCGCAGGCTCTCACCCTTGTTCAGGCTCGACGACGAAGCCGCGAAGGTCATCGTGTCGGCGGAGAGGCGCTTGGCCGCGGTCTCGAACGAGAGGCGGGTGCGGGTGGAGTCCTCGAAGAAGAGCGAGAGGACCGTCCTCCCCCGCAGCGCCGGCACCTTCGGGATGGGGCGGCGGCACACCTCCGCCATGTGGTCGGTCAGGTCGAGCAGGCCGACGAGCTCGTCCTGGTTCAGCTCCTCGATCGAGCGCAGGTGGGACAGGCTCACGACACCGCCTCCTCGCCATGGCCGGTCGCGCCCGGGCCGTCCACCGTTCCGATCACCACGCCATCTGGGCTCACTCGTACCTCCTCGTCGAGCCGGGTGGGCAGGTTCTTGCCCACGAAGTCGGGCCGGATCGGCAGCTCCCGGTGGCCGCGGTCCACCAGCACCGCCAGCTGCACGGCGCGGGGGCGGCCGTAGTCGTTGACCGCGTCGAGCGCGGCCCGCACCGTCCGTCCGGTGAACAACACGTCGTCGACGAGGACCACGATCCGGTCGTCGACGGAGCCCGGAAGGCGGCTCACCGAGCCCGGCACCACGGGCCGGAGGCCGATGTCGTCGCGGTGCAGGCTGACGTCGAGCACGCCGACGTCGGGCCGACCGCCGGGTTCGACGGTGGCGATGACGTCGGCCAAGCGTTCGGCCAACCACGTGCCGCCCCGCGCCAGCCCGACGAGCACCACGCCCTCGAGCCCCCGGTTCCGCTCGATGATCTCGTGGGCGATCCGAGTGACAGCCCGGCGCACATCGTCGACCGTCAGCACCTCGCTCTTGGCGCAAAACGCCCCCTCGCGGGGCGTGGCATGGTCGGGCGGCTCGGGCACCAGTGCTCCTCCTCCGTACGGGCCTCACGGGACCCGCTTGACGGCTCAACGCACGCTAGCGGCCCCGACCCCGGTGCGGGTGGATCCCCCGCGGATGGCCCGCGCTCGTCCGAGCACCAGCGGCTCAACCGTTCTGTTCCGCGAATCCGACGCCAGTGACCACGAGCCCGCGGAACAGAACGTGGGGACCGGCCTTTGGCCCGGCGGGTCACCGGATCTCACTCGGAGCTACTCAGGCCGGCAGGCTGTCAGGGCGGAGCTTGGGGGCGATAGCGGAGAGCATGCCGTTCACGAACCGCCCCGAGTCGTCGGTGGAGAAGCGCTTGGCCAGCTCGACCGCCTCGTCGATCACCACCGCGGTCGGAACGTCCGGGCGGCCCATCAGCTCGAACAGGGCGATCCGCAGCACGTTGCGGTCGATGGCCGGCATGCGCTCCAGTGACCAGTTGCGGGCGTGGTCGGCGATGAGCGCGTCCACCTCCTCCCGGTGGTCCTCGACCCCTTCGACCAGCTCCGTCACCCGGGGCTCGGGGCGCACGGGCAGGGCGTCGAGCACGACCCGCGGAGCCAGCTCCTTGGACTCAGCCTCGTAGAGCAGCGAGAGGGCCCGCTCGCGGCGCGTTGGAGCGCGGGTCCTCCCGAAGCTCGTCGTGGGGCATCGGCGCCGGGCTCAGACGCGCGTGACGTACTCGCCGCTGCGGGTGTCCACCCGCACCCGGTCGCCGATGTTGACGAACAGCGGCACCTGGATCACCAGCCCGGTCTCGAGCGTGGCCGATTTGCGGGCCCCTGAGACCCGATCGCCCTGGATCCCGGGCTCGGTCTGGGCCACGTTCAGCTCGACCGACGGTGCGATCTCCACCTGGACGATCTCACCCTCGAAGGTGGCCAGGTTGGCGCTCATCTGCTCGACCAGGTAGTCGGCCGCATCTCCCAGCGCACTCGGCGGCACGTGCACCTGGTCGTACGACGTGTTGTCCATGAAGACGTAGTCGTCGCCGTCGCGGTAGAGGAACTGCATGTCGCGCTTGTCGACGATGGCCTGCTCCACCCGAACGCCGGCGTTGAACGTCCGCTCGAGCACCGAGCCGTTGCGCACGTTCTTGAGCTTCGTCCGGACAAAGGCGCCGCCCTTGCCCGGCTTGACGTGCTGGAACTCGACCACGGTGAACAGGCCGTTCTCGAGCTGCAGCGTGATCCCGTTCTTCAGGTCGTTCGTGGTGATCGCAGGCATGAGAGGTCCTTCGGGGTGTGCGTCAAGGGCCGGCACCCGTCCTCCGTGACCACGAGCGTGTCCTCGATGCGGATGCCCCCGAGGGAGGAACGATAGACCCCCGGCTCCACCGTGACGACGTCCGCGACGGCGAGGATGTCGGCCGAGGTCACCCCGGCCCACGGGACCTCGTGGATGAGGAGACCGACGCCGTGGCCGGTGCCGTGGGTGAAGAGGTCGCCGTAGCCGGCGGCGCCCAGGTGGTTGCGGCACACCGCGTCCAGCTCCACGCCGGTCAGCCCCGGCGCCACGGCCGCCACCCCGGCGGCCTGGGCCGCCTCCACGGCCAGGTAGGCATCTCGCAGCCACGGGTCGATGTCGCCCAACAGCGCGGTCCGGGTCATGTCCGAGTGGTAGCCCTCGCACCGCGCGCCGAAGTCGAGGATGAGCGTGTCGCCGTCGCGGATGCGGCGGTTCGACGGATCGTGGTGGGGCTTGGCTGCGTTGGGGCCACTCGCCACGATGGACGGGAAGCTCGGATCCTCGGCGCCGAGGGCCCGCATGCGATCGTCGAGGGCGAGGGCGAACGCGCGCTCCGTGGGCTCCTCGTCAAGGAGGCCGAAGGTGTCCGCCAACGCCGCGCTGGCGATGGCGCAGGCCCGCTCGATCCGGGCCAGCTCACCCGCGTCCTTGGCGCGACGTTCGGCCTCGACCACACCCGCGGTGGCCACCAGCGTGCCGACGAGCTCGGCCCGGTAGCGGTCGAGCTCGGCCCAGGTGACCTGGTCGGCCTCGAGCCCTACCCGGTCCAACCCCGCGAGCAGCCCCCCGATGGCGTCGAGCTGCTCTGCCTGCGTGCGCCCCACCGTGACGCGAGCTTCGGCCCCGGCCTCCGCCAGCTCGACCGTCGCCCGCTCGCCGTAGCGGCCGTCCGTGATCAGCACCAGCTCGTCGGGTAGCAGCAGCGCCCGGGCGGCCGAGCCGGTGAACCCGGTCAGCCAGCGGACGTTGGTGAGGTTGGTGACCAGCAGGGCGTCGGCACCCGCGTCGGCCAAGCGGGCTCGCACCCGATCGGCCCTCGGCCCCACCTCGAGCGGCGGGTCCGGCCGGTCCAACGCCGACGCGGTCATGAGGTCGCCGCCACGAGTCGGGCCAGGGCGGCGACGCCGAGCTCGTAACCGTGGATGCCGAGGCCGACGATCGATCCGGACGCCACCGGCGCCACCACGCTGGTGTGCCGCCACGGTTCGCGTGCGTTCGGGTTGGAGATGTGGACCTCGACCACCGGCCCATCGAACGCGGCGAGGGCGTCGTGGATCGACCAGGCGTAGTGGGTGAGGGCGCCCGGGTTGATGAGGATGCCGGCGCAGCGCCCGTGGGCGGCGTGGATCGCGTCCACCAGCACGCCCTCGTGGTTGCTCTGCAGGTGCTCGATGTCCAGACCCGCCCGATCGGCGGCCGCGCTCGCCGTCGCCACGTAGTCGTCGAGGGTGGCCCGCCCGTAGACCTCCGGCTCGCGGCTGCCGAGGAGGTTCAGGTTGGGGCCATGCAGCAGCAGGATGACGGGACGGCTCGCCGCGACCTGGACCTCCCAAGGCTCGGTCACCCGCCCGAGCCTGCCATCGCGGCCAGCGCCGCCTCCACCGCGCCCCGAGGGACGCCCGGCACGACCTCTACCCCCGCGGGGCCGTCGAGCACGAAGGTGAGGCCGGTCAGCGCCTTCTTGTCCCGGCCCATGAGAGCGATCAGCGCGTCCTGCTCCACGCCGGCCGGGAGCGTGGCATCGAGCCCGTACTCCCCCACGACTCGTCGATGCTCCTCGACCCGACGGTCGTCGATCCGGCCGAGCCCGGCCGCCAGGTGGGCCGCGAAGACCAAGCCGATGGCGACGGCCTCGCCGTGGCGGAGGTCGTGTCCGCCGGCCACCTCCAGAGCGTGGGCGAGCGTGTGCCCGTAGTTGAGGATGGCACGGCCTCGGTCCCCGGCCTCGACCGCCGACTCCCGCTCATCGCTGGCCACGATCTCGGCCTTGATGGCGACACACCGGGCCACCCGCTCGGGCAGCGGTAGCGCCAGCAGGTCGTCGCCGGTGAGGAAGTGGTACTTCGCCATCTCGCCATAGCCGCATCGCAGCTCCCGCTCGGGCAAGGTGTTGAGCGCGTCCAGGTCGCACAGCACGCCCGCCGGTTGCCAGAACGCGCCGACCAGGTTCTTGCCCTCGGGCAGGTTCACCGCGGTCTTGCCGCCGATGGCGGCATCGACCATCCCCAAGAGCGTGGTCGGCACGTTCACCACCGCGACGCCCCGGTGGTAGGTGGCGGCGGCGAAGCCGGCGATGTCGGTCACGATGCCTCCGCCCACCGCCACCACGCAGTCGGCCCGGGTGAGCCCCGCTCGCGGAAGGCGCGGCACAACGCCTCGACGCTGGCGAGGGTCTTGCCCTGCTCGCCCTGGCCGATCTGGCAGCGCTCGACGGGAAGCTCAGGCGTGACCACCTCGGGGACGCCCGCCTGGGACACGAGCGCCAACCGGCGCGCCCCGGTGGGAGGACCGAGGGCAGCATCACCCCCGCTCCCGAGCCCACCCACACGTCGTAGGGATGCTCGGCCAACGCCACCGGGACCCGTTGCAGCTCGGCCACCCGGTCCGTCACGCCGGCGCTCCCTCGGCCGTGGTGAGCGCGGCGATGACATCGGTGGCGATGCTCTCGACGTCGCGGCCGGCCACCTCAACTGTTGCATAAGCAACTTCGTTGTAGAGCGCGTCGCGCTCATCGCTCAGGCGCCTCAGCGTGGCCAGTGGGTCACTGTCCAGCAGCGGGCGGTGGACCTGGTTGCCGACGTGGGTGGCCAGCAGCTCCGGATCAGCGTCGAGGCGCACCGTGCAGGCCCGTGGACCCTGGAGCAGGCGGCGGTTCTCCTCCCGCAGCACCACGCCGCCAGCAGCGGCGATCACCGCCGGCGCCGCCGCGGCGAGCGCCTCCCGCAGGACCTCGGTCTCCAGCACCCGGTAGGCCGGCTCGCCCTCGGCCAGCCAGATCTCACGCACTGTCCGGCCTTCGTGCTGCTCGATCATCACGTCGCTGTCGAGGAACGGCCGGCCGAGGCGCTTGGCCACCACCTGGCCGACGGTCGTCTTCCCCACCCCCATCATGCCGACGAGGACGACGTGGCGGGTCGCAGCCATCACAGCGAGGCTCGGTAGCCGTCGGCGTTGCGCACCAGCTCGACCACCGAGTCACCGCCGAACTTTCGCTGCGCCTCGTTGGCCAGCACCAGGGCCACCATGGTCTCTGCCACCACGCCCATCGCCGGCACCGCCGTGACATCGGTGCGCTCCTTGAAGCTCACCGTCTCCTGCTTGGTGGCCACGTCGACCGTCTTCAGCGTGGGCCGGTTGAGCGTGGCCAGGGGCTTCATGGCCGCCCTCACCACGAGCAGCTCCCCGGTGCTCATCCCGCCTTCGGTGCCGCCCGCGAGCGTCGATTCCCGCCGGTACCCGTAGGCGGACGACGGGTCCCACACGATCGGGTCGTGGGCCTGCGAGCCCCGCCGGCCCGCCACCTCGAAGCCATCGCCGATCTCCACCCCCTTCACGGCCTGGATGCTGAGGATGGCTTGGGCCAGGAGCCCGTCGAGCTTGCGGTCCCAGTGGACGTGGCTCCCGAGGCCGACCGGCACGCCGTACGCCAGCACCTCGACCACGCCGCCGACAGAGTCGCCCTCGCGCGCCGCCTCCTCGATCTCACGGATCATGGCCTCCTGCGCGGCCTGGTCGAAGCAGCGCACGGGTGACTCGTCGACCACCTCCAGATCCGCCGGTCCGGGCCGGGTGTCGCTCTTGGACCGGGCCGATCCGAGCTGGATGACATGGCTCAAGATCTGCACGCCGAGCGGGGCCAGCAGCGTCTTGGCCAGGCAGCCGGCCGCCACCCGGGCCGCGGTCTCTCGGGCGCTGGCTCGTTCGAGCACGTCACGGGCGTCATCGAACCCGTACTTCTGCATCCCGGCCAGGTCGGCGTGTCCGGGACGGGGTTGGGTGAGCGGGGCCTTCGTCACCCCGGGCGCCGGCGACATCTCTTCGTGCCAGCGGTCAGACCGGAACCACTCGGTGTTCTTGATCTCGATCGCCACCGGCGAGCCGAGGGTGCGGCCGTGACGCACCCCGCCGAGCAGCGCGATCTCGTCGACCTCGAACTGCATGCGAGGCCCGCGCCCGAAGCCGAGCCGCCGCCGCGCCAGCTCGCCCTGGATCTCCTCGACCGTGATCGGCAAGCCGGCCGGCAGGCCTTCGACGATCACGACCAGCGCCGGTCCGTGGGACTCACCGGCCGTGAGGAAGCGGAGCACCGCAGCAGCGTACCGGCGGGCTGGCACGGGCCCAGGGCCGGTTCTCGGCGCCCGCGCGTACGCCAGCCCCGCCTCCGCCGCCTCGGCCGCCGACCGCATCACCGCACGCGGTGCCTCGGCGCCCGTCCACAGGGTCAGCTGCCTGGCCCCCTGGTGCACGAGCATGCCGAGGCCGTCGACGGTGGTGCAGCCCCGGGCCGCGGCGGCCACCAGCAGTGGGGTCTGGCGGGGGTGGTACACGAGGTCAGCCACGACCTGGGCCGGGCGGAGCCGCGTCGGTTCGATCGGCAGGCTCGTGTCGCCGCCCATCCCGAGCGGTGTGGCGTTCACCACCAGGTCGACGTCGGGCACCTCGTCCGGCTGCCCCACCCGGCCCCGCGGACCGGCGAGGGCGGCGGCCGCGGCCGCCCTGTCCGGCGTGCGGTTCAGCACCAGCACCTCGCGGCAGCCAGCCTCGGCCAGGGCCAGCACGACGGCCCGCGCCGCGCCGCCGGCGCCGAGGACCGCCGCTCGCATCCCCGCCGGGTCGAGGTGGTGGTCGAGGCGCAGCGAATCGATGAACCCCGCTCCGTCGGTGCTCTCTCCCACCAACCGCCGATCCGGCCCGATAACAACCGTGTTCGCGGCGCCGAGGGTCACCACGGCTGCCGAGGGCTCATCGACCAGAGCCGCCACCTCCGACTTGAGCGGCATGGTGACCGACAAGCCACCCAGCCCGAGGCTCCGAGCGGCGGCGAGGGCCGCCGCGCCCGAACCGGCTGGGATGTCGAAGGCCAGGTACACCCAGTCGACGCCGCAGGCCGCAAAGGCGGCGTTGTGCATGGCCGGCGAGAGCGAGTGGCCGACCGGCGAGCCGATGATCGCCGCCAGCCGGGTGCTGCCGCTCAGGCTGCTTCGGCTCACCCCAGCAGGCCGGCAGCCCGAGCCTTGGCCACGTTCTTCTGCTGATCCTCGTACGAGGTGGAGAAGACGTGCCGGCCCGACTTGTCCGCGATCACGTAGAACAGCCAGAAGCAGGGCTTCCCACCCGGACAGCTCGACGCCTCGGGGTTGTCCGCAGGGTGCAGGGCGGCCTGGATGGACTTCTTGCCGGGGTTGGTGATGGGCGTGGGCGGCAGGCCGGTGTGGAGGTACGAGTTGTAGGGAGTGTCGAGGGCCTTCAGGGCACTGAACGGCTTGGACTCGTCCTGCTTGTAGTACAGCGTGGCGTCGATCTGCAGTGGCGTGCCGAAGAAGAGGCGGTTGTAGATCACCCGCGCGATGAGCGGCCGGTCAGCGTCGATCTTGGCCTCCTTCTCGATCATCGAGGCCACGATCAGGACCTGGTACGGCGACATCCCGACGATCTGCTTGCTGTTCTGGAGGCCCACGTTGCTCGCCACCCGGGTCATCTGCGCGGCCAGGCGGGCCACCACCTGGACCTCGGTCTCGCTCCCGCTCACCTGGTACGAGTCGGGGAAGAGCAGGCCCTCGAGGTTCTTCGCCTGGGGGTCCAGCTCGCTGTGGATCTGCCCGGAAGTGGCTGCCGCGACGAACTTCGCCGCGCTCAGGCGGGGCACCGACTTCTCGAGGCGGGCCCCCATCCGCGCCACGGCATAGCCCTCGGGGAACGTCACGTTGGTGTAGGTCTCCGTCGGCGACGTGCGCAGGATGCCGACGATGTTGCCCATGTCGTCCTTCGGGCGCATGGCGAAGTAGCCGGGCTTGAGCGTCAGGCCACCCTTGCGCTGGACATACCAGCCGAACACCCGGGCGTTGGTGATGATCCCCTCTTGCTGGAGGCGCTCGGCCACCGTGGCCAAGGTATCGCCGTCGTTCACCGTGAAGCTCACCGGGTCGCCCGGCTGCCCCGGCGGCGCCACCTGTTGGATGGCCCACCGACCGGCCAGTCCGGCCAGGACGACCAGGACGACCAGGATCCCGAGCATGGCCAGCCCCAGCCGGCGTCCGGTCTTGCGCTCGGGGCGCACCGGCACCAGCTCCTGGGGCTCGACCTCCTCGGGCTCGTCCCAGGGGTCGCGCCGCCAATCGGTGATGATCGGATCGGTCTTGCTCACGGTGACACCACGGTAGCGAGCGCTCGGGCCGCGCTGGCGGCACCGCGGCCCGCTGCCGGAGCCGGCCGACGGACGGACCAGGCCGCTCACGCCGACCGGCGCCGGTCCAACCAGGCTTGCAGCAGGACCGCGGCCGCCACCTTGTCGACCACCTGCCGCCTCGCGTCCGTCCGCAACCGGGCCTCCATGAGGGCCCGGTCCGCGGTCACCGTGGTGAGCCGCTCGTCGAACGTCTCCACCGGCACCGCCAGCACCGCCGCCAAGGCCTTGGCCTCGGCTTCGGCCGCTCGCGCCGCGGGACCGACCGAGCCGTCGAGCGAGAGCGGCAGGCCGACCACAACCCGCTCCGCCTCCTCCTCGGCCACGAGGGCGGCGATCCGGCGGCGGTCCTCCACCGGGCGCCCCGACCGGGCGAGCACCGTGAGCGGACTGGCGATGGTGCCGGTGCGGTCGCTGACCGCGACACCGATCCGCTTCGACCCGAGGTCGAGAGCCAGCACCCGCACCATGACGAGCGGCGCCTGGATCAACGCCCGGCGGCGCGCCGAGCGAGGTCGAGGGCCTGGTCGAGCCCGGCCGGGTCCTTGCCGCCGGCCGTGGCGATGTCACCCCTCCCACCGCCGCCCCCCTTGACCGCCCGGGCGGCATCGCGGATCAGGTCGATGGCCTGCCGGCCCGTCTCCGGACGAATCGCCGCCACCAGGGAGACGCCGCCTGAGTCGGTCACCCCCCCGAGGACGGCCACGCTGACGTTCGGCTGCTGCCGCACGGACACGGCCAGGTCTCGCAGCTCACCAGGGTCGAGCCCGTCGACTCGAGCCACGACGACGCCCTCGTCCGCCTGCGCCGCCAGCTCCTGCGCCCGCTCGGAGGCCGCCTTCGCCCGCAACGCCTTCAGCTCGTCCTGCAGGGCCCTGATCTCCTCCAGCTTGCGCTTGACCCCCTCGAGCACCGCGCCCGGTGCCGTGCCGAGCAGGCCGGCCGCGTCTCCGAGCAGCCGCTCGTCGCGCTGGAGCAAGGCGACGCTCGCCGTCCCGGTGACCGCCTCGATGCGACGCAGGTTCGACCCGATCGAGCCCTCGCTGACGATCTTGATGGTGCCGATGTCTCCGAGGGCGCGCACGTGGGTGCCGCCACACAGCTCGAGGCTGTGCCGACCCGCCTCGAGGACGCGCACGATGTCGCCGTACTTGTCGCCGAAGAACGCGATGGCGCCGAGGCTCTCGGCTTCCGCCTTCGTCGTCTCGTAGACCCGCACCGGCTCGTTGCTCAGCACCTCGCCGTTCGCCAATGCCTCGATGCGCTCGATCTCGTCGGGCGTGACCGGCGCGTAGTGGCTGAAGTCGAAGCGCAGATGGTCGGGTGCGACGAGCGAGCCGGCCTGCTTCACGTGAGGGCCGAGCACCTCGCGCAGGGCCCAGTGCAGGATGTGGGTGCCGGTGTGGTTGCGACGGATCGCGGCTCGCCGCTCGGTGTCGATGGCCGCATGGGCGGTCTGGCCGGCGCTGATCTCGCCCGTGGTGATGCGGGCGGTGTGGCGGCGCAGACCCGGAAGGGCGTAGGTGGTGTCGAGCACCTCGGCCGAGCCGGTCGGCGTCGTGATGGTGCCGGTGTCGCCCACCTGGCCACCCGACTCGGCGTAGAACGGCGTGCGGTCGAGGAAGATCTCGACCGTCTCGTCGCTCGGCCGGGACCACGGCCAGCACGCGGGCCTCGCCGTCGTCCTGGAAGTCACCGACGAACTCGGTGGTGCCGAACTGCTCGACCACCTCGCGGTACTGGTCGACCTGTTCATCGCCCGCGTTGCCGGCCTTGCGCGCCTCCTTGGCCCGGCGGCGCTGCTCGGCCATCTCCCGGTTGAACCCCCCGATGTCGACGTCGACCCCGCGCTCGGCCGTGATCTCCGTCGTCACCTCCAGCGGGAAGCCGAACGTGTCGTGGAGCTTGAACGCGGTGGAGCCGGGAAGCACCTTGGTGCCCGGCACCAGCTCGTCCTCCAGGATGACGAGGCCGGTGCGCAGGGTCTGGCGGAAGCGCTCCTCCTCGCGGGAGATCACGCCAGTGATGAAGTCCCGGTTCTTCACCACGTCGGGGTACGCCTCACCCATCACGGCGATGCTCTCCTCCACCAGCCCGGGCATCACGAGCTTGTCGGCACCGAGCAGGAAGGCGTGGCGCACGGCCCGGCGGATGATGCGGCGCAGGACGTAGCCCCGGTCCTCGTTCGAGGGGAACACGCCGTCGTTCACGAGCATCATGCCGGACCGGGCATGCTCGGCCAGGATGCGCAGGCTCACGTCCGTGCGCTCGTCCTCACCGTAGGTGCGGCCGGTGAGCGAGCAGGCCGTCTCGATGATCGGCCGCAGCACATCGGTGTCCCACACCGCGTCCACGCCCTGGAGCAGGGTCAGGATGCGCTCGAGGCCGGCACCGGTGTCGATCGACGGGCGGGGCAGCGGCGTACGGGTGCCGTCGGCCGCCTGGTCGTACTGCATGAAGACGAGGTTCCAGAACTCCATGAACCGCTCGCCGGCGGGATCGGCCAGCGGGCCGCCTTCGTCCCCGTATGCCGGGCCACGGTCGATGTGCAGCTCCGAGCACGGGCCGCACGGCCCGGTGTCGCCCATCTGCCAGAAGTTGTCCTTGTCGCCGAGGCGCTGGATGCGCTCGAGCGGTATGCCGACGGCGTCGTGCCAGATGGCCTCGGCCTCGTCGTCGGACGTGTGGACCGTGATCCAGAGGCGGTCGCCGTCGAAGCCGAACATCTCGGTGACCAGCTCCCACGACCACGGGATGGCCTTCTCCTTGAAGTAGTCGCCGAAGCTGAAGTTGCCCAGCATCTCGAAGAACACCGTGTGGCGGCGGGTGCGGCCGACGTCGTCGAGGTCGTTGTGCTTGCCGCCCGCCCGCGCGCACTTCTGGACGTTGGTCGCCCGCTTGAACGGCGGCACCTCGTCGCCCGTGAAGTACGGCTTGAACGGCACCATGCCGGCCACGGTGAACAGGACGGTCGGGTCGTGCGGGATCAGGCTCGCCGACGGCACCACGACGTGGTCGCGCTCGGCGAAGAAGCCGGTGAACGCCTGGCGCAGCTCGTTCGCGGTCGTCGGCGGCGTCGACATGGTCCGACCAGCCTACCGGGCACCCTGCCGCGGCCCGGAGGCAGAAAGGCGGTGGTCAGCGGCGCGATCGGCGCCGGCGGGTCGATGGGTGGTCAGGCGAGATCCTGCGGTCGAGCTGCTCGAGCTGGCGGAGGTCGGAGAGCACGATGACCTGCGCGGCCTGATCCCCGACGACGCCCCGCTCGGCTCGCAGCGAGTTCTCCTTGGCCCGCATCGCCGCCCGGCCCTCCCGGACTGCCTCGGCCAGGTGCCGGCCCCGGGTCCGCACCCGATGCTGGGCCTGGCGGGCGACGTTGGCCGGGGCCAGGCGCGCCGCGGTGGCCTTGATCTTGCGCTGGGCGTAGGTCACGCCGGCGACCCCGCTCGCCGCCCCGGCCACGAACCACGCTGCTCGCCTCATCGCCTGGCCTCCTTGCCTCGGAGCCGCCGCGCCGCTTCGGACGTGCCGCTCGCCAGCGCCACGGTCTTGATGACCGGTGTGCTCAGCGCCATCCGCGCCACCCGTGACATCCCCTGGACGTTGGCCGAGATGGCCTCGGCTGACCCGATGACCCGATCAAAGCGCTCCAGGTCTTCCCGGGCGTCCTCGACCGACGTGCGCAGCTCCGCCAGCAGCGGCTCCGTCTCGACCCGTAGGTGCTCGACCTCGCGACGCAGGTCCCGAAGGGCATCGAGCACGCGGACGAGGACCACGATCAGGGCTGCGAAGCCGAGGGCGCAGAGGACCGTCCCGAGCACGATGGCGAGCTCACCAGCGGTCACGGCCGTCCTCCTTCCTGGCTCCGGTGTCGGCGATCTGGGCGGGGTCGGTGGGCGTGGATCCGGACGGCGGTCGTCCGAAGATCAGCTGCGGCTCGATGGGTGGCGCCGGCGCAGGTGACGTTACCCCGACCACACGTCGTGGGAGTCGACCCCTCCGCTCAGCCGGGCTCCTCGCCCCGAGCGGCCTGCCGGCGGGCGACGTCGGCCTCGGCGCCGTGCTCGCTCGGCTCGTAGTACCGGCGACCCTCGACCTCGGCCGGCCGGTACTGCTGGGGCACCCAGCCGCGCTGGTCGTCATGGGGGTAGACGTAGCCCTGCCCGTGGCCGAGCGCGGCCGCGCCCGAGTAGCCGCTGCCTCGGAGATGCGCCGGCACCTCGCCCAGCCGGCCCTCGCGAACGTCCGGTCCGCGCGTTCCAGATCCCGAGCGCCGCGCGGTTGCTCTTCGGCGCGGTGGCCAGGTGGATCACGGCCTGGGCCAGGTTGAGCTGCGCCTCGGGCAGGCCGACGTGCTCCACCGCCTGCGCCGCGGCCACGGCCACGAGGAGCGCCGTCGGATCGGCCATGCCGACGTCCTCGCTGGCCAGGATGACGAGGCGGCGGGCGATGAACCGAGCGTCCTCCCCCGCCTCCAGCATCCGGGCCAGCCAGTACAGGCCGGCGTCGGGATCCGAACCCCGGATCGACTTGATGAAGGCAGAGATGACGTCGTAGTGGTCGTCGCGCCCGTAGCGAAGGGCGGACACGCCGAGCGCAGCGGCCGCGTCCTCCTCGGTCAGCGCCACCGGCTCCCCTCGTCCCTCTCGGGCCAGCGCCACCGCCACCTCGAGCGACGTCAGCAGCTGGCGCCCGTCCCCACTCGAGCGCTGGACCAGGTGCGCGAGTGCGGCGGGCGCGGCCGCGGCACCCTCGGCCTCCAGGCCCCGCTCGGCCAGCGCGTGCAGCGCGGTGGCATCGAGCGGCTCCAACCGGAACAGCGTCGAGCGGCTGCGCAACGGGGGATTGACTTCGAAGAACGGGTTCTCCGTCGTGGCGCCGATCAGGGTGATCACGCCCGCCTCGACGCTCGGCAGCAGGGCGTCCTGTTGCGCCTTGTTGAACCGATGGATCTCGTCGAGGAACAGGATCGTGCCCTGCTCGTGCTGCCCGAGGCGGTCCCTGGCTCGTTCGATGACCTCCCTGACCTCCTTCACGGACGCCGACACGGCCGACAGCTGCTCGAAGGCCCGGCTGGTGGAGGCGGCGATGACCTGGGCCAGGGTGGTCTTCCCGGTGCCGGGTGGGCCCCAGAAGATGGCCGATGACAATCGGTCGGCTTCAACCAGCACCCGCAGCGGACGGCCCGGCCCGACGAGGTGGTCCTGGCCGACGATGTCGTCGAGGGCGCGGGGACGCAGGCGGGCAGCCAGCGGAGCCTGATGCCGGAGCCGCTCCTCGACCGCGGCGCTGAAGAGGTCGTCGGCCACCGCCCGGCACGGTACTGCCGCGGACGCGGCTCCAGGTGGCGGCGAGGAGATCGATGACGGGCCAGGTCTGTTGGCGCCCGACGATGCCGTCGACGTGGAGGCCGAAGAAGCGCTGCACGTTGCGGACGGCCTGATCGGTGGCGGCGTCGAACAGCCCAGTGACGTGCACGGCCCTCTGTCCGGCGCGGATCGACAGCACGCTCTGCAGGTACGCAACAGACCAGTCGCGCACCCCGAGTCGCACCGTCGGCTTCACCCGGTGGATCCATCCCACCCACCACGACGGCTTGGCCAGCTTGGCCACCGCGGCTTGGGCTGCGGGCAGGTAGCGGACGTAGGCCTTGTTCCGGAAGGTGTTCCACGGCGTCCAGTCGGCGCCGCCGGAGGAGATCCGCCGGGCGGCATCGGTCGCGGTCGCCGGGTTGAAGGCCACGGCGTCGGTGACCTCAGGGTGGAAGCGGCTGTTGATCTGCCACAGCCCGCGATCGTTCGAAGGCGGCGGCCCGACGTTGTGGTGCACGGCGTCGGAGTGGCCGCCCGACTCGGCCAGGGCGACGGCGACGCCCACGGCCGGGTTGGCGAAGTGGCGGGCGACGACCAGCTTCGCGATGTCGTCGGCGGTGAGGACGGTCATGTCTTGGGCGGCAACGTCCGCAACCCGAGCTCGGCCAGCTGCGCGGGGTCGATCGGCGTCGGCGCGTTGGTCATCGGATCGGACCCGGATTGGGTCTTCGGGAAGGCGATCACCTCTCGGATGTTCTCCTCGCCGGCCAGGATGGCCACCAGACGGTCGATGCCGAACGCGAAGCCGCCGTGGGGCGGCGCACCGTAGCGGAACGGGTTGAGGAAGAAGCCGAACCGCCGGGCTGCCTCCTCGTGGTCGATCCCGAGCAGGTTGAAGATCCGCTGCTGCAGGTCGGGCTCGTGGATCCGGATCGAACCCGAGCCGAGCTCCCAGCCGTTCAGCACCAGGTCATAGGCGCGGCTGCGGACGGACAGGGGATCCTCCTCCAGCCGGAGCAGATCGTCGGGGTGGGGCCGGGTGAAGGGGTGGTGGGCCGGCTTGGGCCGGCCGGTCGCCTCGTCGCGGCCGACGAACAGCGGGAAGTCCACCACCCAGACGTACCGGTACGCCCCTTCGTGAACCGGTGGACGGCCGAGGTCGTTGCGGAGCTGTCCGAGCACCTCGCACGTGCGCAGCCAGTCGTCGGCGACGAGCAGGAGGAGGTCACCGGGTTCGGCCGCCATCGCCTCCACCAACCCCACCTGCTCCTCCGCCGAGAGGAACTTGACCACCGGCGCGTCGAGCGAGCCGTCGTCGGCCACCTTCATCCAGACCAGGCCCTTCGCCCGGAGCTGCTTGGCCCGGTCGGTCAGCGCGTCGAGCCGACCTCGGCCGAACTCACTCGCTCGCCCCGGCACTCGGATGCCCTTGATGGCGTCAGCGCCGGCGAAGGCCTTGAAGTCGGTGGCGGCGAAGAGCGGCGTGAGCTCGACCAGCTCCAGGCCGAAGCGAAGGTCGGGCTTGTCGACCCCGTAGCGCCCCATGGCCTCGTGCCAGCTGATCCGCTCGATGTCCGCCGGACGCTCCCCGGTCGCCGCCTCGGCCGCATCCAGCACTGCCTCGCTGATGGCGGCCAACACGTCGTCCTGGTCGACGAAGCTCATCTCCGCGTCGAGCTGCATGAACTCGTACTGCCGGTCGGCTCGCAGGTCCTCGTCCCGGAGGCAGCGGGCCATCTGGAAGTAGCGGTCGACGCCGGCCACCATCAGGAGCTGCTTGAAGAGCTGGGGCGACTGCGGCAGGGCGTAGAACGAGCCCGGCGTCTGGCGGGAGGGGACGAGGAACTCGCGGGCGCCCTCGGGCGTGGAGGGCACCAGCATCGGGGTCTCGACCTCGACGAAGCCCTGGCGCTCCATGGCCGTACGGACGGCTGAGCTCACCGCGGCCCGGACCCGCAGGTTGCGCTGCATTCGCTCCCGCCGCAGGTCGAGGTAGCGGTATCGGAGCCGGACGGTCTCGTCGACGTCGTCGGCGCGGGCGTCGATCGGGAAGGGCGGGGGCTCGGCGACCGACAGCACCTCGACCTCGCAGTCGCCGACCTCGATGCCGCCGGTGGCGAGGCTCGCGTTCGCGGTTCCGTCCGGTCGGAGCCGGACCACGCCGGTGATCCGCACGACGTACTCGCCGCGGGCGTCGACGGAGCCGTCCACCACGCACTGCACCAGGCCGGTGTGGTCGCGCACGTCGAGGAAGGCCAGGTGCTCGCCGTGCTCGCGCCGCCGCGCCACCCAACCGCAGATGGTGACGTGACGACCGGCGTCGGCGGCGCGGAGGGTCCCGCACTGGTCCGTGCGCATGCTGGTGGGCCAGGACGTCATGTCGACAGCCACTTTCTCACCTCGTCCACGAGCTGCGGCCGGGCGATGGTCACCTGATCGCCTTCGGTGCGCAGGTGGCGCAGCGTGACCTGATCCTGCGCCCGCTCCTCGGGCCCGACGATGACCGCGACGTCAGCGCCCGAGCGGTCGGCCGCCTTCATCTGGCTCCTCATGCTGCGGTGGTCGAAGGCCCGGTCAGCGCTCACCCCTGCCGTTCGCAGCTCGGCCGCGATGGTCAGGGCCTCCCCGGCTCCGGTGGTGTCCACGACGAACACCTGCACCCGCTGAGAAGCAGCCCCGAACACGCCCTCGGCGTCGCAAGCGAGGAGGATGCGCTCGATCCCGGCCCCGAAGCCGACCCCGCCCGTTCCGGCCGGGCCGCCGAGCGCCTCGACCAGCCCGTTGTAGCGGCCGCCGCCGCCGATGGCGTTCTGGGCCGAGTCCAGAGCGTGGGACGGGAACTCGAACAGGGTGTGATCGTAGTAGTCCAGCCCGCGCACCAGCCGGGGCTCGACCTCGTAGTCGATGCCGAGGGCCTTGAGACCCTCCTGCAGCCGATCGAAGTGGGCCTCGGCGGCCGGGCTCAGGAAGTCAAGCACCTGCGGCGCGGCGGTGAGCACGGCCTGGTCCTCCGGCCGCTTCGAATCGAGCACCCGCAACGGGTTGACCGCGAGGGTCTCGCGGCTCTGAGGCGAGAGCTCCGCGGCGTGAGCCTCGAGGTGCGTGCGCAGAGCCGCCACGAAGGCGGGGCGGCTGGCGTCGTCGCCGAGGGTGTTGATGACGAGCGAGCGTCGGGTCAGTCCGAGGGCGCGGTGGAACCCGTCGAGCAGGGCGATCACCTCGATGTCGGCGTCCGGATCGTCGGTGCCGACGATCTCGGCGTCGAGCTGGAAGTGCTGGCGGAACCGGCCGGCCTGAGGCGCCTCGTAGCGGAAGTTCGGCCCCACGGTCCAGGCCTTCCACGGGGTCGGCGGACGGTGCTCGGCGAAGGCCCGCATCAGCCCGGCGGTGATCTCGGGCCGCACGGCCACCCGGCGGCCGCCTTTGTCCTCGAAGTCGTACATCTCCTTGCGCACGATGTCGGTCGAGTCACCGACCCGCAGGAAGACCTCGCGGTGCTCGATGAGCGGGGTGATGGCCAGGCCGAAGCCGGCCCGCTGGGCGTGGGTGGCGAAGAGCGCGATCAGCTCGGCCCAGCGGCTGGATTGCGGGGCCAGCACGTCGGCCATGCCGCGCGGGGCCTGGTACTCGGGCACGGCGGGCCACGCTACCGGTCCCGCTCCGCGGCCCGGCAGCCGGTTGCGCGACCCGCGGCGGCGGGGGACGCGGCGAGCGGCGCGCTCAGCCGGGAAGGGGCAGCCGCACGACGAACCGGGCGCCGGCAGCGGAGGGCTCGAGCGTGATCCTGCCGCCGTGGGCCTCGACGATCTCCCGCGCGATCGCCAGGCCGAGACCCGCGCCTCCGGTGTCCCGGCTCCTCGAGGAGTCCGAACGGGCGAAGCGCTCGAAGATGCGCTCGCGCTCCTCTGGCGGCACGCCGGGCCCGTCGTCGGCGACAGCGAGGGTCGCACCGTCCCCGCTGGCCGCCAGCTCCAGCGTGATCCGCTCGCGAGCGTGGCGGGCCGCGTTTTCGAGCAGATTGCTGACGACGCGAGCGAGCTGGTCCGAGCTGGCCCGTACCTCGACCGGGGACACACGCGACACGTCGAGCGCGAGGGACGTCCGCGAGCGCAAGCGTGCCACCTCCGCGAGCACGACGTCATCGAGGTCGACCGGCGCCCGTGGCACCCGCGCCGTGCCGTCGTCGGCCCGGGCCAGGAACAGCAGGTCCCGCACCAGTCTCGTCATGCGCTCGTTGTCGGCGACCAGCGCGTTCGCCGTCCCCGGCCAGTCCGTGTCGTCAGGATGGGCCAGCGCGACGTCGAGGTCGGCCCGGCTCGACGCCAGGGGGCTCTGCAGCTCGTGGGAGGCGTCGGCGACGAAGCGCCGCTGCCGTTCCGTCGCCGACTGGAGCCGGTCCAGCATGGCGTTCATGGTGCGGGCGAGGTGGCCGATCTCGTCGTCGCTCCCCGGCTCGGGCACCCGACGTCCCAGATCCCGAGCGCCGATGTCTGCCACCTCGCGGCTGATGTCGTCGACCGGCCGCAGCGCTCGGCCGACGATACGCCAGGACACGGTGCCGACAAGGGCTACGACGACCGGCAAGCTCGCCACGAGGATCCTCCGCACGGTCGCCACGCTCTCGTCGACCCGGTCCAGGTTGGTCCCGACGTAGACCGTGAAGCGCCCGGCTGTGCCGTCGGCGGCGAGGGCGGCGAGGCGGAACACGTCCTTCGGCTCGCCCTCGAGCACGCCGCGAACCGTCTGCGTGACGGCCGGACCCTCGGCCACCTGCAGCGCGAGGGCTGGGCCGTGGCCCGAGAGGTTCGCGCTCGCCGCCACCACATCGCCCGAGGCGTCGACGACTTGTACGAAGGCGTCCTCGCTGGACAGGGCGAGGGTGGCCGGTACGTCGTCGGCCGTAACGAGCGCCGCGATCTCCGTAGCCCGTGCTCGCAGGGCGTCGTCCAGGTCGCTCACGAGGGCACGGTGGAGGACGCCAAGGAGCACGATGACGCCGATGACGAGCGCGGTGGCGACTACGAGGCAGGCCGCGGCCGTGGTGCGAGCCCGAATCGACGAGCCGCGCCGCCGCTCAGCCGCCATCGGGATCGAGGCGATAGCCGACGAGCCGGAGAGTCTGGATGGCGTTGCGGCCGAACGGAGCGTCGATCTTCTTGCGGAGGTACCCGACGTAGACCTCGACGATGTTGACGTCGCCGTCAAACGCGTCGTCCCAGATGTGGTCGAGGATGTCGGTCTTCGACAGCACCTCACCCGCCCTCGACATGAGGAGCTCGAGCAGCGCGAACTGCCGGGGTGTCAGCTCGATCTCCTGCTCGCCACGCCAGCACCGGTGGCGCGCCCCGTCGAGGCGCAGGTCGCCGGCAGTCAGCACCGTCGGCCGCTCGCGGTGGCCTCGGCGCATGAGCGCGCGGAGGTGGGCGACGAGCACGACGAAGGAGAACGGCTTGGTGAGGAAGTCGTCGGCGCCGGTGTTCAGCGCCTCGGCGTGGTCGAGGTCGCCGTCCTTGGCGGTGAGCATCAGGATCGGCGTCCAGATCCCGGCCGCCCGCAGGTCGGCGCAGACCTGGAAACCGTTGCGCTTGGGCAGCATGATGTCCAGGACCACCGCGTCGTAGGGCATCTCCGTGCCCCGCCAGAGGCCCTCGTCGCCATCGTGGGCAACGTCGACGGCGAAGCCCTCCCGCTCGAGACCGCTCCTGATGGTGTCAGCCAAGCGTCCCTCGTCCTCGACGACGAGCACCCTCACGTCCCGTAGCGTGCCACAGGTCCCCTGAACCCACGGCGAGGCCCCGAGCGTGGCGGGAGGTCATGCCGACCGCGGGTCTTGGCGGAGGTGCTGGGCCCGCCAGGCCCGGCTCTTGCCCCATTGCAGGTAGAGGGACGGGACGATGAAGAGGTTCACCAGCGTCGAGGTGACCAGGCCGCCGAGGATGACCGTCGCCATCGGGTACTCGATCTCCTGGCCCGCGATATCCCCGGCGACGACCAGCGGCACCAGTGCGAGGCCGGTGGCGAGCATCGTCATCAGGATCGGCGCCAGCCTCTCCGTCGCGCCCCGCAGGACCAGCTCCGGGCCGAAGGACAGACCTTCATCGCGCTCGAGGTGCTGGAAGTGCGTTATCTCCATGATGCCGTTGCGGGCGGTGATCCCTATGACGGTGAAGAAGCCCACGAGTGAGCCGATCGACAGCACACCGCCCGAGATGTACGCGCCGATCAGGCCACCCACGAGGGCGATCGGCAGGGTCAGGAGGTGCAGCCAGACGTCGCGCCAGTTCTTGAACACCGCGAAGCACAGGACCACGATCCCGGCCAGCGCGACGATCGCGAACCACAGCAGACGGTCCTGCGCGGCTTGCCGCTCCTGGTACTCGCCGATGAGCTCGGCATGGTGCTCGAGCGGGAAGCTGATCTGCTTGAGGCGCGCTTCCACGTCCCGGGCCACGGAGCCGAGGTCACGACCGCGCACGTCAGCACCAATGTCGATGCGCCGGGTGGTGCCTTCGTGCTGGATGTTGTTCGGAGTGGGCCGCAGCGTCACGGTGGCTACATCGCCCAGGCGGACGTGGCCCCCGCTCGGCTTGTCGATCAGGAGCTCACGGACGTCGCCGACGCTCCCGCGTGACTCCGGCACGCTCCACACCTGGACGTCGTAGGTCTTCCCGTCGCGGAAGATGTCGCCGACCTCCTCCCCGGCCATCAACGTCGCCGCGGCCCGTCGCACGTCGCCCGGCTTGACGCCGTGAGCCTGGGCCTTGGCCAGGTCGACGTCGATCTCGATCTGCGGTACGAGCAGCTGGAGCTCGACGTGCTCGTCGACGACGCCCTTGACCCCTGCGATCGCGTCCTTGACCTCGTTCGCCTTCTCGCGCAAGACGGCGAGGTCCGGACCGACGATGCGCACGACGAGGGGTTCGCTCTCGCCGGTGATCACCTCGCTGATCCGTTCGGCGAGGTAGGTCTCGACGTTGGTGAACATGCCCGGGAAGCCCGAGACCGTCTCTTCGATCTGAGCCCGCGTCTTGTCGTAGTCGACCTTCGGATCGACGCTGATCCAGTTCTCACCGAAGTCGACGCCCGCGATCTCCTCGCCGAGCAAGGCCTGGCCGATGTGCGAGCCGAAGTTGCGCACGCCTGGTATCGCTCGGACCGCCTTGCTGCCCTGGATCACCATGCGCTCCTCTTCGGGGAGGGACGTCCCCGGCTTGGAGATCCAGTGCATGAGGAAGTCCTGCTCCTTGAACGTCGGAAAGAGGGACTCGCCCAGGGTGGGCACGATTGCGATGCCCGTCACCGCGAGTGCTCCCAGCGCGACGTACGCCGGGAATGGCTTGCGGATGATCGGCCGCAGGATGCGCGTGTAGCCGCTCCGGAGCCGTCGTGCGATGGGCGACTCATGACGCTCCACCTTGCCCCGCGAGTAGAGGATGAGGCTCAGGGCCGGCGTGCTGATCAGCGCCACGAGCAGCGACACCATGACGGCCAACGCGTAGGTGGACGCGAGGGGCTTGAAGAAGGACCCGGTCAGGCTGTTCAGGAAGAAGATCGGCAGCAGGGCGACGACCTCGATGAACGACGCGTAGACCACTGCGCCCCGCACCTCGATCGAGGCGTCAAGGATGATGGCCGCCGTCGACTTGCTGCTCCCCTCCAGGCGGTGCTGGCGCAGCCGCCGTACGATGTTCTCCACGTCGACGATGGCGTCGTCGACGATGGCGCCGAGCGCTATGACCAGCCCGGCGAGGACCATCGTGTTGATGGTCGCCCCGCGGGCGAAGAGGACGAGCCCGGCGGCGACGAGCGACAAGGGCATCGTGATCACGCTGATCAACGCGCTTCGCCAGTCGTACAGGAACAGACCGAGTACGAGCAGCACGAGGAGAGCGCCGAGGAAGATCGACGAGGTGAGGTGCTCGATCGCCTCCTGGACGAAGCTGGCCGGGCGGAAGATCGTGGTGTCGATCTGGATGTCCGGGAGCCCCGGGCGCATCTCGTTCATGGCCTTCTCGACGTCTCGCGTCACGCTGAGCGTGTTGCCCCAGGGGAGCTTCTCGACCACCAGCATCAGGCCGGGGCCGTCGTTGATGACGGCGTCCCCCGCGAGGAGAGGTGGCTCCTGCACCACCCTGGCCACGTCACCGATGCGCAACGTGTTGCCGTCTCGCTCCGCCAGCGCGACCTGGGCGAGGTCGTCGGGCGTCACGATGGGGAGCCTGTGGCGGATCCCGAGCCGCTGGTTGGGGGTGTCGATGAACCCGCCGGTCCCGATGAAGCCACCCTCGGCGAACTTGAGGATCCCGGCGTCCAAGGCTGTCGCCGTGACCTCCATGACATGGTCGAGCGACACGTCCTGCGCCGCCAGCTTCTGCGGTTGCACCTCGACCTGGTACGCCTTGATGCGCTCACCCCAGATGGCGACGTTCGCCACTCCTGGCACCCGCAGCAACCGCGCCCGGATCTTCCAGTAGGCCGTCATCGACATGTCCTCGAGCGACGTGGTCTTCGAAGACAGACCGATCTTCATGACTCGGCTCGTCGCCGACAGCGGCTGCAGCATCACAGGCGGTGCCGCCCAGGTGGGCAAGGTGTTCTGGACCGTGGCCATCCGCTCCTGGACGAGCTGGCGGTCGTGCATCTGATCCGTGCCGAGCTTGAAGAGCAGCTCGATGTACGAGAGCTGGGCCGCCGACTTGGAACGCATGACATCGACGCCGTCGAGCCCGGCGAGGGCCTGCTCCATCGGGATCGTGACGAGCGACTCGACCTCGGCGGCCGACAGCCCGAGGCACGCGACCTGGATCTGGACCCGTGGCGGCGCGAACTCGGGGAACACGTCGACTGGCATCTTCCGCAGCGCGCTGATGCCGAAGAGCATCATCCCGGCCGCGACCGCCACGACCAGGTAGCGGAACCTCAGGCTGTTCTTGATGATCCAGCGCAACATGGTGCAGCCCGTGCCTCAGGTCACTCGTCGCCGACGCCGATCTCCGCGCCGTACAGCTCCGTCGCGCCGACCGTCACGATCTCGGTTCCGATCGCGGGCCCATCGGTCAGGTACGTCACGTCGCCCTCGATGCGGTCCACCGTTATCGGCGCCCGGACGAAAGTCAGCTTGTCGCTCGCGGTGAACGTCCAGGTACCGCCCTCGGGGTCGTAGAGCACCGCCGCGTAGGGGATCTTGGTCTGCGAGCCCGCTCCCGGCTGCACGGTGGCCAGCTCGATCCCGATCCGTTTCGCCGCCTGGTCGGTCAACGTCACGGAGCTGAGGTCGGTCCCTTCGACGGGTGTGACCGTGGCTCTGCCGGCATCCTCCTCGCTGCCGGACTTGTCGGCACACGCTGGGAGAGCCACGAACAGCAGGGCGATGAGCCACCGACCGGGGTGCCTGGTCTGCTTCATCATTCGCGTCTCCTTATCCCGGTCAGCCGACACCGGCGGCGGCGAGGTGGCTGTCCGCGTCGACGGGTTCCGCGTCCAGCCCCAGCGGCTCGGGTTCGTGCTGCGGTGCGAAACGCGCGTAGAGGGCGGGGAGGATGAACAGGTTGACCAGGCTCGACGTGATCAGCCCACCGAGGATGACGACCGCCATCGGGTGCACGATCTCCTGACCGGCGATGTCGCCGAAGAAGATCGCGGGGCTGACCGCGGCAGCCGTCGTCAGCGCGGTGATGACGGTCGGAGCCATCCTCTCACGGGCCCCGAGGAGCGCGGTCGCCGGACCGAACAGGACGCCCTCCCGGCGCAGCCGCTGGTAATGGCTGACCAGCATCATCGCGTTGCGCACCGCGACCGCGAACACCGCGAGCATCCCCGCGACGAAGGCGACCGTGATCGGCCCGTGGTCGAGCCAGGCCGCCACCACGCCGCCCGCGACGGCGATCGGCAGGGTGAGGAACGTCATGATCGCCAAGCGCCAGCTCCCGAAAGCCGCCTGCAGGAGCAAGAAAATGCCGATGGCGGCCGCGATGGCGAAGCCGAAGACGCGGCGCTGGGCGTTCTGAAGGTCCGCGTAGTCGCTCAGGATCGTGGCGTGGTACTCGAGGGGGAGCTGCACGTGCTCGAGCTGGTTCCGCAGGTCGTGGGCGACGGCGCCCACCGATCGCCCGCGCACATCAGCACCCACGTCGATGTACCGCGAGATGTCCTCGTGGTTGATGCTTGGCAGCGTCGGACGAACACTCACGTCGGCCACGTCGCTGAGGCGGACGTGCCCGCCGTCTGGGGTATCGAGCAGGAGGTTGCCAACGCTCGTGAGGCTGTGACGGTTCTCCGGGGTACTCCAGACCCGCACGTCGAAGACCTTCTGCTGCTCGAACAAGCTGCCGACCAGAAGCCCAGAGAGCATCACCTCCGAGGCACGACGGACGTCGCCCGGCTTGATCCCGTACTTCTGCGCCTTCGCCAGGTCGACCTCGACCTCCATCGTGGGCTGCTCGGGCGGCGCGTCGACGTGGGCGCCCCGCACGCCCTTGATCCCAGCGAGGATCGTCTGGATCTCGTCTGCCGTCTGCCGGAGCACGCCGAGGTTCTCGCCGTATACCCTCACCGTGACCAGGTTCGAGGCACCGGACAGCACCTGCCTGATCTGGTCCTCGGTGTAGGTCAGGACTTCGTGACGGAGACCGGGATAGCCATCGACTACCCGCCTGACGGCGCGCACCGTCTTGTCGTAGTCGGCGGACGGCTCGACTCTGACCCACATCTCGGCCGAGTTGCTGTCCACAGCCCGGTCGCCCAGGACGGCTCGGCCGACGTGGGCGCCGACGCTCGTGACCCCGGGAACCGCTCGTAGCTCCTCCGCGGCCCGAGTCGTGATGCGATCCATCTCCGGGAGCGACGTGCCGAACGGGCCGTCCCAGCGCACCAGCAGGTTCGTGTCCTTCAGCGACGGCAGCAGCACCTTGTTGTCGAGACGGGTGCAGACGATGAGACCGCCCGCCAGGCCGATGACGACGATCGCGACGAGCGACGGGATCGGCGTGCGGACGAACGGTGTGAGGATGCGGTCGTAGCTGCGCTGGAGCCACGCCACCGGGCGCGAGTCGCGACGCCCGCGGCCGTGGGCGAGGAGCAGGTAGCTCAGCGCCGGAGTGAACGTGGCGGCGACCAGCAACGATGCCAGCGCGGCCACGGCACATGCGACGGCCACGGGGGGGAAGAACTTGTTCCCGGAGAGCCCGTTCAGGAAGAACAGCGGCACGAGCCCGACGGCGAGGATCACCGTCGCCCAGACGACGGTGCGTCCGGTCTCGAGCGCGGCCCCGCGGATGATCTCGAATGGTGAGGGCTCAACGCCGACGTCGAGCGGCGGTCGTTGCTGCCGCAGCCCGCGCGCGATGTTGTCGGTGTTGATGACCGCGTCGTCCACCACCACACCGATCGCCACCACCAGGCCGGCCAACACCATGGCGTTGAACGTCACCCCGGCCAGGTACAGCGCGAGCCCCGCGGTCACGAACGACAGCGCGATTGCGGCAAAGCTGATCAGCGCGATGCGCCAGCTGGAGAGGAGACCGAGGAGCACCAAGAGCATGAGGACCGCCCCCGCGACGACCGTGCGGCTCAGGTGACGGACCGACGTGTCGATGTAGGTCGCCGGACGGAAGATCGACGAGTCCAGCTGAAGGCCCGTGAGACCGGGTGCGAGCTCGTCGAGGGCCTTGTCGATGCCTTTGGTGACATCGGGGGTGTTGGCGTACGGCAGCTTCTCGACGACGAGCATGAAGCCGGCACCCGCGGCGCCGTCACCCTCGTTGACGATGGCGTCGCCGATGAGCTGCTGGTGATCCAGCACCACCGTCGCCACGTCTCCCAGGGTGAGACGCGCACCGGACGTCTCCTCGAGCGCCACCCTGGCCAGCTCCTCGGGCGTGCTGATCGGCTGGTTGTGCTGGATGCCGAGGCGTTGGTTGGCCGTGTCGATGAAGCCCCCGGTCCCAGGGGTGTTCGCTTCGAGGAAGGTGAGGGGCGACGCCCACAGGGCGTTGCCGGCAGAGCGGATCACCTGGTCCAGAGTCACGTGCTTTTCGGCCAGCCGTTGCGGATCCACGAGGACTTGGAGCTGGCGCTCGCGCTGGCCCCAGATGGCGACGTTGGCGACGCCGGGCACGGCGAGGAGGCGAGGCCGAATCGTCCACCGCGCGAGCACCCCGACCTGGATGGGGGTCAGCTCCTTGGACGTCAGCGAGACCATCGCCACCCGGCCCGTGGAGGCCGACGGCTGCAGCATCTGGGGCGGTTGGGAGACGTTCGGGAGCCCCGCCGCCTGGGAGATGCGCTCCTGCACGACCTGCCGGGCGCGATAGAGATCAGTTCCCGGCTCGAAGATCAGCTCCACGTTCGAGAGGCCGGGGACGGACTCTGACCGGATCTTGTCGAGCCAGGCCACGCCGTCGAGCAGGTCCTGTTCGAGCGGCACCGTGATGAGCTGCTCGACCTCCTCGGCCGACAAGCCGAGCGCTTCGGTCTGCACGTTCACCGTCACCGGCTGGAACTCCGGCAGCACATCGCGCTTCGCGTCGCGCAGCTCCCAGACGCCCACCGCCATCACCACGACTGCCGTGACGACCACGGCCCGTCGAGCCTTGAGACTCGACCCGATGAGCCAGTGGATCACCTTTGCGCCCTCGGCCGTGTCCGCCGCCCGATCCGTACTTCAGCTGCTCGCGCCATGCATCGTCACACCTTCCTGAGCTGCGCCGGTCCGGGGCCGATCGGGCACCTCTCGCTTGGGCTATTACCCGAGCTCGCGTGAGCTGAGGCCCGAGAAAGAGGCTGGCTCTCAGCGTGGGTTCAGCAGCCTGTCTCTAGGCTTGCTTGTATGCAATGCGGGAGGAACGCCCAGTCGCCTTCCACCCTTCGTCAGCCGACCGGTGACGGATCTTCGGGCGCGCGAAACCGCGAGCTTGTCGCGAATTGTGCTCACTCCCGGTGGCCGTCCTGGTGGCGCACGGATTTCAAGCAGTGTCGGCGATTGGTCCCACCAGGACATACGCGACGCCACGGGCGCGCGACAACCTGGTGGAGGGCGCGCGTCGGCACCCCTCGATTGATCGAGCGAGGGCGACAATGGCCGTGCGCGGACTAGCGCATGACCATCTGGCTCCGTCGGCTGTCAGGCCAAATGAACTCAGATGGGGTGACGTTGTTTCGGCAAACGCCCGACCCCCTTTCTCTCCTCCGCCCCGGAGACACGCCCGCCTCCGGCGCTAGGTTCTGGATCGTAAGCCTGACGAATACGCCTGTCAACAACGTGTACAAGCGGCGGGGATGGGCTATGCTGCAGCTGCTCTGACAGCGCGCTTGCTCTCAGAGCGCCTCATCCGGCGGCGGCCGTGAAGCCACCGAAGTGCAGCCCGCCGAGCTCCAACAGGGTACGTCGCCGGCGGACTGCGTTGCCGTCCTCACCGATGCGGGGAAGGGAGTGAGATGCAACGTCATGTCGCTCACATGGGGTTGGCCGCCGCCCTCACGGTTGTGGCCGCCATCCTGCCCGCCGGCCCGGCCGCCTCTTCCGCCGCTGGCCAGGCCGGCCTCGACGACTTCGACCCGACGAACTTCCCTTCGGTCCCCTCCGTCGACAACCAGTGGCTGCCGGTCGTGCCGGGCATGCAGTTCGTGCTGGTCGGACAGGCCAGCCGTGGCCACGGCCAGCAACCACACCGGGTGATCACCACGATCACCGACCTCGTCAAGGTTGTGGACGGCGTGGCGACCGCCGTCGTCTACGACCGCGACTTCCAAGACGGCGAGCTCGTCGAGGCCGAGCTCGCCTTCTGGGCCGAGGACAATGACGGCACGGTCTGGAACCTGGGCGAGTACCCCGAGGAGTTCGAGGGCCGCCGGTTCGTCGGCGCACCGAGCACATGGATCTCGCACGAGGCCCGGGCGAGGGCAGGCATCCTCATGCAGGCACATCCGAGGGTCGGGGCCCCCAGCTACTCGCAGGGACGGGCGCCGGCGATCGACTTCGCCGATCGGGCCAAGGTGGCGCGCCGCGGCCAGCACACCTGCGTCCCGGCCGGCTGTTTCGACCAGGTCCTCGTGGTCGACGAATGGAACCCCCTCGAGCCGGCCGACGGCCATCAGCTCAAGTACCACGCGCCGGGCGTCGGGATCGTTCGGATCGGCGCGGTCGGCGGCGAGGAGCAGGAGACGCTGGTGCTCACCCAGGCGGAGCGGCTGACCGGGGACGCGCTGGCAGACATCAGCACCAAGGCGCTGGAGCTCGACCAGCGGGCGTACCGCGTCGCCAAGAAGATCTACGCGGCCACGCAACCGGCCGAGCACCGTCCGCCACCCTGAGGTTCACCGCGCGGGCGGCGAAGGACCCTGGAGCAGGAGGCCCCCACGGTCGGCCGGATCATGGCCGACAGCGGCCCGCCTGGTACGCGCACCCGACAGCCGACCGGGCGCGATCGCGGCTGAGAGCAGCGACCGGGAGGGGAGTCCTGTGGCTCTACGCGTGGCGACCAGGCCCGGCGACGAGGTTGCCTACAGGAAGCCGAACCGCCCGGTCGGGTGGAACGTCGCGATCAGGATTCCCAGCGGAGCACCCAGCCCGGGAGCGTGGAAGAGGAGCTGTTGGGTGGGGACGTCGAACAGGAAGCTGTCGGACTCCCACGCCGTGCTCGACCCTGGGCCTTGGGTGCGGAGGTGGACGTCACTACCGGATGGAGTGAACGTCAGGATTGCGTCATCCCGACCGGCGGCGAACTGCTGCCAGTCGAACGGGTCTGCGGTCGGGTTGGTGATTCGGTCGGAGAACCACGTTCGAACGAAGATGCGGATGCCGAACGGGTGGCCGGCTGTGTCGTTGACAACGTCGCCGTCGATTCCCCAGGAGTAGCTGCACAGCCCGGGCGCCCAGCTTTGCCCCCCTTGTCCTGCAGGTTTCACGTTGGGTTGGAGACTCGCCAACGTGAGGCTCGGCGCCGCCCCCGCAGTCTGGGCCAGCGTGACGAACTCGGCGAGGTATTCGCTGGCTGTGGTCGGACCGACCACCTGGAGCACGGGGTCATGTTGGGGGTCGGCGATATGGGGGTCGTGTCCTGGGAAGTGGGTCATTGAGGGAGAGTAGTGAAGGACCGAGGCTTCCGACGCGGTGTGGGTCGCCGGCCTGGCGGTCGAGCGAGCTCGACTTCACCGCGGCGACCAACGCGGTCGAGGCGGCGAAGCGCTGCTCAGAGGCGCTTGTGCCCCGAGCCCGGAACGACCCTATAGGCGTCGTAGACGGCGTCGATGCTCTTGATCTGGCGCACCACCGCGTCAAGGTGGGACGGGTCCGCCATCTCGAACTCGAAGCGCATGCTCGCTACCCGGTCCGAGCCGGTGTGCGACGACGACGCCACGATGTTCACGTGCTGATCAGACAATGCGTTCGACACGTCGCGCAGCAGCCGAGAGCGATCGAGCGCCTTCACCTCGACCGACGCCCGGAAGAGGGTGCCGTTGGTGTCGCTGTCCCACTCCACCTCCACCAAGCGGGCGGACTGATCAGACATGAGCGCGACGGCGTTGGCGCAGTCGGCCCGGTGCACGCTGACGCCCCGCCCCCGGGTGATGAAGCCGATGATCTCGTCGCCGGGCACGGGCGTGCAGCACCGGGAGAGACGCACCAGCACGTCGTCGAGCCCCTCGACGTGGATCCCGACGCTCCGCTCGCCCCGCCGGGGCCGCGACGGCGCCCGGACGGTGGAGGGCAGCACCTCGTCGTCGTCGCCCTTTCGCAGGCCGCGGGCGATGCGCTGGGCGATCGACCGACCGGAGACCTGGTGCTCGCCGATGGCCCGCATCAGAGCCTCGACGTCGGTGTAGTTCAGCGTCTTGGCCTCCCGCGCCAGCGCCTCGCCGTTCAGGATCTTCTGCATCGGCAGGCCCTCGCGACGCAGGCCCGCGGTGAGCTCCTCCTTGCCGGACTCGAGCGCATCTTCGCGGCGCTCCTTGCTGAACCACTGGCGGATCTTGTTGCGGGCTCGCGGGCTCTGGACGATCTTCAGCCAGTCCCGGCTGGGGCCGGACCGGTCGACCTTGGAGGTGAAGATCTCGCAGGTGTCGCCGGACGACAGCTGGTGATCGAGTGGCACCAGGCGTCCGTTCACCCGCGAACCGATGCAAGCATGACCGACCTCGGTGTGGACCGCGTAGGCGAAGTCGATCGGTGTGGCGCCGACCGGCAGCGTGACCACGCGTCCCTTGGGGGTGAAGACGAAGACCTCGTCGCGCTCGAGGTCGGTCTTGAGGTTCTCCATGAACAGGTCGGGGTCGTCGGTCTCGGCCTGCCAATCCATGATCCGGTTGAGCCAGGCCAGATCGTCGGACGGCGAGCCCTCCTTGTAGGCCCAGTGCGCGGCCACACCCCACTCGGCTCGCTGGTGCATCTCCCGGGTGCGGATCTGGACCTCGAGCGCTTTGGCGCCGGGACCGATCACCGTGGTGTGCAACGACTGGTACAAGTTGAACTTCGGCATGGCGATGTAGTCCTTGAACCGCCCCACCACCGGCCGCCAAGCGCCGTGGATGCAGCCGAGGGCGGCGTAGCAGTCCTTCACCGAGTCGACGACGACCCGGATGCCGACCAGGTCGAAGATGTCGTCGAACTCCCGCCCCTTGAGCACCATCTTCTCGTAGATGCTCCACAGGTGCTTGCCCCGCCCGGTGACCTCGGCCTCGATCTTCAGCTCGGACAGGCGAGCCTGGACCTCGGCCACGACCTCGGCGACGAAGTGGTCGCGCTGGGGCGTGCGCAGGGCCACGAGGCTGTCGATCTCGGCATAGCGCTTCGGATGCAGGGCCGCGAAGGACAGGTCCTCGAGCTGCTGCTTCATCTCCTGCATGCCCAGGCGGTGGGCCAGGGGAGCGTAGATGTCGAGGGTCTCCTGAGCTTGGCGCACCTGGCTCTCGGGCGACATGGCGGCGATGGTCCGCAAGTTGTGGAGGCGGTCGGCCAGCTTGATGATCAGGACCCGCAGGTCCTTGGCCATCGCCACCAGCATCTTGCGCATGGTGGCGGCCTGCTGCTGCTCCCGGGAGTCGAAGCGGATCCGCTCCAGCTTGGTGACCCCGTCGACGATCTGGGCCACCTCGGCGCCGAACTGCTCCTCGATCTCAGCCGTCGTGACCTCGGTGTCCTCCACCGCGTCGTGGAGGAGGGCGGCGGCGACCGTGGTGTCGTCGAGGCCGATGTCGGCGACGACCTTGGCCACCGAGAGCGGGTGGTTGATGTACTTCTCGCCACTGCGGCGGTACTGGTGCTCATGGGCCTCGGCGGCCAGCTCGTAGGCCCGCACGATCTTGCCGACCGGAGCCTTCGGATGGCGGGCACGGAACGCCTCCAGGACGGGCGAGATCTCCTCCGCCGGCGCAGGGGCGTGCCGCCGCCACGGCAGGACCCGGTCCACGGTGGCCATCGCTCGCTCCCTTTTCCTCTCCCGGCCTCGTCGGCCGTCTGCGCCCGTGTCTCAGTAGGTGATGAGGCTCTCCACCTCGTAGCCCTTCAGGTTGTCGCGGCCGCCGAAGGGCACCAGCTCGATGGCGAAGCCGAGGCCCATCACCTCGCCGCCCAGGCCTTCGACCAGGCGGACCGCGGCCGCCGCAGTGCCGCCGGTGGCGAGGACATCGTCGACCACGAGTACCTTCTCGCCGGGGTGGATGGCGTCGCGGTGCACCTCCAGCTTGTCCGTGCCGTACTCCAGCAGGTACTCCTCGCGGGCCACCGCCCAGGGCAGCTTGCCGGCCTTGCGGATCGGTACGAACGAGGCACCCCGGCGGTATGCGACCGGTGCGGCGAGGATGAAGCCACGGGCTTCGATGCCGATCACCCGGTCGATCTCCACCCCGGAGAAGTGGTCCGCGATGGCATCGATGGCGAAGCGGAAGGCGTCGGCGTCACCGAGGAGGGGCGTGATGTCGCGAAAGGTCACACCCGTCTTCGGGTAGTCCGGGATGTCCCGGACGTGATCCCTGAGCCAGCTCGCGTCGGCCGCCATGGATCGAGGTTACCGTCCCGATCCCACTGCGCCCGGGCTCCCCGGCGGCGGCCGCGGTCAGCGCCGGCGCTTCTTGCGGGGCCGGGGCGCGTGGGTCAAGGTCGCCGGGCGGACAGCGGTCGGCGTGGGCGCCGGTCGAGCCGCGGCCGCGACCTCGTCGTCGGGCTCCCTCACCGTCGTGGGGTCGAGGGCCTTGCTCGTGCTGGCGCTGGTACGAGCCGACGTCGCGGGCGCGGGCCGGGCCCGGCCGCTGCTCGCCCGGCTGCTGCCGGCCCGGCCGGCGTTCGGGCCCTTCAGCATGGCGAGGATCGGTGTGGCCACGAAGATCGACGAGTACGAGCCGGCGAGCAGGCCGACGAGCAGCGCCAGCGAGAAGTCCTCGAGCGCGACCGCACCCATGATCTTCACGCCGATGATCAAGAGCGAGAGCACGGGCAGCACGGCGGCGAGGCTGGTGTTGATCGAGCGCATCAGCACTTGGTTCATCGAGAGGTTGACCACCTCGCCGTACGGGGCCCGGCTGGTGACGAGCTTGCGCGTGTTGTCGTGCACCTTGTCGAACACGACGATGGTGTCGTAGAGCGAGAAGCCGAGGATGGTCAGGAAGGCGATGACGGTCGCCGGTGTCACCTCGAAGCCAAAGATCGAGTAGACGCCGACGCTGATGAGCAGGTCGTGGACCACGGCCACGAAGGCGGCGACGGCCATGCGCCACTCGAACCGGATCGAGATGTAGACGGTGAGGAGGATGAAGAACACAACGAGGGCGCGCACGGCCTTCTTCGTGATCTGGCTGCCCCACGTCGAGCTCACGACGTTGACGCTCACGTCCTCGACCTTCAAACCGGCGGCCTTGGCGAAGCCGGCCTTGATCGCGGCGCGCGCGGCGTTCGACTGAGCCCCGACCTGGACCCGCAGGCGCTGCCCGCTCGTGCCCGACAGGGTCTGGATCTTGGCGTCCACCGGGTTGACGCCGTTCGCGGACAGCACCTGGCGAGCGTCGTCGACCGTCTGCCCGTTGGCCTGGAACTCCCAGGCCACGCCGCCTTCGAAGTCGATGCCGAGGTTCAGGCCCCTGGTCAGCAGCGAGACCAGGCTCAGCAGGATCAGGAGGCCGGAGATGGTGAAGCCGATCCACCGTTTGCCGACGAAGTCGAATCGGGTCTCGCCGTGGTAGAGGCGGTGCCAGAGGCTGCCCGTCGCCTTCTCCGTCGCCGGCGCCGCGGTCGGGGTGGGGGTCGGCGGGCCGTCCTCGACGGTGGTCATCGCAGCGCCTCGGTCCGCGCCCTCATGCGACGCCTCCAGCCGGGATGGCCTCGCCCCGGTCGATGCCGAGGATGTGCTCGCGCTGGAAGGCGGACCGGTCGGCCAGGAGGATGACGGCGGGGCGGACGAAGAAGTACGTCACCACCAGGTCGAGGGCGGTGGAGAGACCGAGGAAGAAGGCGAAGCCGCGGACCGAGCCGACCGACAGGTACCACAGCGCGCCGGCGCCCAGAAGGGACACGACGTCTGCGGCCACGATCGTGCGCCACGCCGCCTTGAAGCTCCGGGCCGCCGTGGCCCGCAAGGACTTGCCGCCCCGAACGTCGTCCTTCATGCGCTCGAAGTAGACGACGTAGGAGTCGACGGTGACGCCGATGGACACGATGATGCCCGTCGCCCCGGCCAGCGTCAGCGAGAGGCCGGAGGTCTTCGACAGCCACGAAACGATGGTCCACAGCAGGCAGCCAGAGAGGAACAGGCCGGCCGCGACGACGATCGCCAGGCGCTTGTAGTAGAGGAACATCAGGAGGATCACGAGGGCCAAGCCGACGAACCCGGCGATCAGACCGGCGTGGAGCGAGTCCTTGCCGAGCGTGGCCGAGACCGTCTGCGCGGTCGGAGCCTTCAGCTCGACCGGCACCGAGCCGTACTTCAGCACCCGGGCCAGGTCGCGTGCCTCGCCCTGCTTGAAGCCGGTGCCCCCGCCGCTCACCTCGACGTCCGGGGTGGAGAAGAAGGCGATCTGGGGCACGGGCGCCGAGATGACCTTGCCGTCGAGGACGATGGCCATCCCTCCAGTCGGGCACTCCGCGTTGGCGCTCCCCTGCGCCGACGCGTAGCACTTGGCCGCCATGGCGTTCCACGCGTCGAGGCCCTTCGCGCCCTCCTTCAGCTTGAGCGCGACCACCCAGGCGCCGTTGCTGAGCTGGGCGGCGGCGGTGGAGATGGCCTGCTCGCCGAGCGCGAAGGCGGGACCCAGCTGATAGAGGAGCTTGCCATCCCGACCGGGCAGCACGACGGTGTTCCCGGGCTTGTCCTGCGCACGGGGAGTGACCTGCTCGGCCGCGCCAGCGGGCAGAGTCGTCGTGGTCGACCCGGCGGGGGTCGACGTGGACCCGGCCGAGGTGCTCGACGCGGTCGTCGCCACGGTGCTCGACGTCGCCGTCCCCGCGGTCGCGCTGGCCGAAGTGGTGGGTCCGCTCGTGCTCGTGCTCGTGCCGGCGGCGACCGCGGTGTCGACCGGCGTCTCGGCGAGCACGGGCCGGAACAGGACCTTGCCGGTCTGGCCGACCAGGGCGATGGCTCGGTCCTGGTCCTTGACGCCGGGGAGGTTCACCACGACGGTGCTGCCCTGGCGGATGATCTCGGGCTCGGCCACCCCCAGGCTGTCGATGCGGTTGCGGAGGATGTCGACCACGACGTCGAGGGCGTCGTTGCTGGCCTTCTCGACCGGCTGGAGCGTCACGGACGCGCCGCCTTCGAGGTCGAGGCCGAGCTGGGGCTTGGTGTCGGTCACCTGGGTGGCGATGACACCGCCGAGGGAGATGACGACGATCGCGACCAGCGAGATGATGAGGTTGCGGTGGTTCATCGACGGTCAGTCGGCAGAAGGGGCGTCCTGCTCGCCCTTCGCCTCCGGCGCGTCGACGGCGTCCTCGTCGGCGCCGTCGGTCGCGGCCGGGCCGACCCCGGGGGCCGCGGCGGGTGCGTCGACCGGCGTGACGCGCCGGGAGACGGCCGCGCGGGCGATCCGGATGTCGACGCCCTCGGCGATCTCCAGCCAGATGACGTCGTCCTCTATGGCGGTGACGAAGCCGTACAGGCCGGCGGTCGTCATCACCTCGTCGCCCTCCTGCACGGCGCTGGCCAACGCTCGCTGGTCCTGCATCCGCCGGCGCTGCGGGCGGATGAGGAGGAAGTACATCGCGACCGCGATGAGGACAAACGGCAGCAGGGCGGCCAGGCCACCGGCAGAGCCGGACGAGTTTGCAGCCAGAAGGGTCAGGAACATGTGGTCACCGTGGAACAGGGAGGTCCCCGGAGGGACGAGTGCGAGGGGCGAGCCTAGCGGCGAACCGCACTCCTACGGCGATCAGCCCCACACGACCAGGACTTCCTGACGCAGCCGGGCGAACGTGCCGGCCTCGATCGCTCGCCGCATGCGCGCCATCAGGTCGAGCGTCCAGGCCACGTTGTGCAGCGAGAGGAGGCGCGCGGCCGTCGGCTCGCCCACCTGGAAGAGGTGACGGAGGTAGCCCCGGCTGTGGCGGGCGCACACCGCACACGGGCAGTCGGGGTCGACCGGCTCGGTGTCGAGCCGGTGCGCAGCGTTGGTGAGGTGGACCTTGCCGGCGCCGGTCAGCGCCACGCCGTGGCGGCCGAGTCGGGTCTGCAGCACGCAGTCGAACTGGTCGACGCCGAGCGCCACCGCCTCGACGAGCGACGCCGGGTCGCCCACCCCCATGAGGTAGCGGGGACGGTCGGCCGGCAGGCGGTCGAGGGCGGCGGCGAGCGCCGGCAGCATCTCGGCCCGACTCTCCCCCACTGACAGGCCGCCGATGCCGTACCCGTCGAAGTCGAGGTCCACCGCGCGCGTCGCGCTCTCCATCCGCAGCGCCTCGATCGTTCCACCCTGGACGATCCCGAACAGCGCCTGGTACTCGCGCCGGTGGACCGCCCTGGCCCGCTTGGCCCAGTCGGCTGTGCGCTCCACCGCCAGCCGGATGACGGCCTCAGGTGCCGGCAGCGGCGGGCAGACGTCGAGCACCATCTGGATGTCCGCGCCGAGGAGCTCCTGGGTCGCGACGGCCGACTCGGGGGTGAGGCGGTGGGTCGAGCCGTCGTACGTCGAGCGGAAGGTGACACCGTCGTCATCGACCGCGGGCTCGAGGGAGAAGACCTGGAAGCCACCGGAGTCGGTGAGCACGAGGCCCTCCCACCCGCTGAAGCGGCCCAGCCCCCCGAGCTCGGCCACCACGTCGGCGCCGGGGCGCAGCATCAGGTGGTAGGTGTTGCCGAGCACGATCTCCACCCCCAGCGCGTCGTAGTCGGCCGCGGCAAGGTGCTTGACCGCGCCGCGCGTGCCTACCGGCATGAAGCAGGGCGTGCGGTACGAACCCCGCCAGGTGTGGGCGATCCCGGCCCGCGCCAAGCCGTCGAGGGCCTCGACGGTCACGCGCACTGGGCTGGACACGCGCCGGAGTGTACGGGTGGCACCCCTTTGCCCTCAGGGCCACGGGTGCCACCCCGCTCCTCACCGAGAAACAGTCGGGCCAGGTTGCGGAATTCGCGCCATCGGGCCGACAGCCTCCGAGGTCTTCGGCCGAGGTTGCGGAGCCGCCCGAGCGCGCCTGGCTCAGCCGTGGCGCTCGAGGATCATGGCGTCGCCAAAGGAGAGGAAGCGGTAGCCCTCGGCCAACGCCAGGCCGTACAGATCTCGCCAGCGCGGCCCGATCAAGGCGTCGATCATGAGGAGCAGCGTCGTGCGGGGAAGATGGAAGTTGGTGAGCAGCAGATCGACGAGCTGCCACGGGTAGTCGCCGTGGATGAAGAGGCGGGTGCGGCCCGCCAGCGCGCCGGTGGACGCCGCCGATTCCAGCGCTCGCGCGGTCGTCGTCCCGACGGCCACCACTCGGCCGCCGGCCGCCCGGACCCGCCGGCACGCGGCGAGGACCTCGGGCGAGACCCGGTAGCGCTCACTGTGGATACGGTGCTGGGTCGGGTCGGGCTCGGTGACGGGTTGGAACGTGTCGAGCCCGACGGCCAGCTCGACCCGAGCGTGGCCCACACCGCGCTCCGCCAGCGCCGCCAGCAGGGTCGTCGTCAGGTGCAGACCGGCGGTCGGAGCTGCGGCCGAGCCAGGGCGATCGGCGTAGACGGTCTGGTAGCGATCCGGATCGGCGAGCGGTTCGTGGAGGTAGGGCGGCAGGGGAACCTCACCGACAGCCTCGATGACCTCGAGCGGGTCACCGTCACCCGAGACCGTGGTGGTGAAGGTGTCACCAGCCTCGGTGCGGTGGCCGAGCAACAGCACGGTTGAGCCCGTGGCGTCGACCAACGGCTCGCCCGGCCGGAGGCGGCGGGCCGGCCGAACCAGGCACTCCCACTCGCGTCGCGCGGCGTCGAGCGGCTCGAGCAGCAGCACCTCGACCGCGCCGCCGCTCGCTCGTTGCAGATGCAACCGCACCGGCAGCACGCGGGAATCGTTGACGACGAGGAGGTCGCCCGGGGCCAGCAGCTCGGGCAGATCACGGACGTGCCGGTGCTCGGGCGGCCGGGCCGTCCCATGATCGACCAACAGCCGGGCGGCATCCCTCGGCTCGACCGGCTGCTGGGCGATCGAGGACGGCGGCAGGTCGTAGTCGAGCGCCTCGAGCCGCACGAACCGGAAGGCTACGAGGACGTGGAAAGATGCGCGACATGAGCACCACGCGCGTCGATGCGGTCGAGGTCGAGCGCGGATCGTTCGACCTTCACGTCTGGATCCCCGAGGGCGGCCACGGGCCGGGTCTCCTCCTCATCCACGAGATCTTCGGTGTCGGGCCCTACATCAGGGCGGTCGGTGAGCGCCTGGCCGACCTGGGCTACGTCGTCGGCGCCCCTGATCTGTTCTGGCGCCTCCATCGCAACTGGGAGGCCGACCACGACCAGGCGGGGCTCGAGGCGTCCCTCGCGCTCGTGGGTCAGTTCGACTTCCCGCAAGGGGTGGCCGACTGCGTCGCCGCCCTGCACACGGTGAGGGCGCTGCCCGAGGTCGAGGGCGGCGTCGGCGTGATCGGCTTCTGCATGGGCGGCACGCTCGGCTACCTGGCCACCGCGGTGGCCAGTCCCGACTGCGCGGTGAGCTACTACGGCTCCAACATCGCCAACATGCTCGAGCAGCTCGACAACATCACCTGCCCCATCCTCTTCCACTTCGGCAGCAGCGACAGCTACATCCCCGAGGATCAGGTGGCCGCGGTGCGGGCCGCCGCCGCGGGGCGGCCGAACGTAACCATCAACGTCGAAGACGCCGGCCATGCCTTCGACAACCACGAGTCGGAGATGTTCCACAACCCGGCCGCGGCTGCGGCCGCCTGGACCAAGACGAAGGCCTTCCTGGATCAGCACCTGCCCACCGGTTGACGCCGGCGGGCGGGCGTACCCCGGCCGTGTCGCCTCAGTCGAACAGGGCCGTCGGCCGCTCGGGCTCCGACGGTGGTGCCAGGCCGAGGTGCTCCCACCCCGCCGGAAGGGCGATGCGGCCTCGAGGCGTGCGTGCCAGCAGGCCCTGCTGGATGAGGAAGGGCTCGTAGACGTCCTCCAACGTCTCGGGCTGCTCGCTCACGCTGATGGCCAGCGTCGAGAGGCCGACCGGGCCGCCGCCATACTGGCGGCACAGCGCGCCGAGGATGGCCCGATCCACCTTGTCGAGTCCGCGCTCGTCGACCCCGAAGAGGGCCAGGCCGTCGCGCGCCGTCTTCAGGTCGACGAACCCATCGGCGCGGACTTCGGCATAGTCGCGCACCCGGCGCAGCAGGCGGTTGGCGATGCGAGGCGTGCCCCGGCTGCGCCCGGCGATCTCCCACGCGCCGTCGCGGTCGATGGTGACGCCGAGGATGCCGGCGGTGCGGCGCACGATCGCCTCGAGCTCGTCGGGCGCGTAGTAGTCGAGCCGGGCGACGAGGCCGAAGCGGTCGCGCAGCGGGCCGGTGAGCAGACCGGTGCGAGTGGTGGCGCCGACCAGGGTGAAGCGCGGGAGCGTGAGCCGGATCGAAGACGCCGCCGGACCCTTCCCCACCACGATGTCGAGCTGGAAGTCCTCCATGGCCGGGTAGAGGATCTCCTCCACCGCGCGCGACAGGCGGTGGATCTCGTCGATGAACAGGACGTCGCCGTCCTCGAGCTTGGTGAGGATGGCCGCCAGGTCTCCCGCCCGCTCGAGCGCGGGCCCGGAGGTGACGTGGAGCCGCACCCCCATCTCGGTGGCGACGATGCCCGACAGCGACGTCTTGCCGACGCCCGGTGGCCCGGCGAAGAGCAGGTGGTCGACGGCCTGGCCCCGACGGCGGGCTGCTTCGAGCACCACGGTCAGGTGCTCCTTCAGCTCCCGCTGGCCGACGAACTCGTCCAGCCGCCGCGGCCGCAGGCTGGCGTCCTCGGCCTGCTCCCGCTCGTCGACCGGGACGGGATCCAGGAACTCCTCACGCACGCCGGGCCCCCAGCACCTTCAATGCATCGCGAAGGAGCGCTTCGGCCTCGTCCGACGGTCCCACCTCGCGCAGCGCGTTACGGATCTCATCGGTGCCGTAGCCCAAGCCCACCAGGGCCTCGCGGACGTCGCCGACCGCGGAGGTCCCACCGACGGGGCCGCGGCCATCGTCGAAGACGGGGATCGCCAGCCGGCTGCGCAGCTCGACCAGCAGCCGCTCCGCCGTCTTCTTGCCCACTCCCGGCACGAGGCACATCGACGCCAGATCGCCGCTGGCCACGATGTCGGCCAGGGCGGCCGGCCGATGGGTGGCGAGGATGGCGAGGGCCAGGGCCGGCCCGACGCCGTGGGTGGCGATGAGCACCTGGAACGTGGCCCGCTCCTCGCGGCTGAGGAACCCGTAGAGGGTCTGCGCGTCCTCGCGGATGTGGTGGTGCACGTGCAGGAAGGCGCTCGATGCCGGCTCCAGCTCGGCCAGCGCCTGAGGCGTGACCGTGACCAGGTAGCCGACACCCACCACCTCGAGCAGCACCTGCCCGTCCAGGCCACGCTCCAGCACCGTACCGCGGAGCGAGCCGATCACGGCTGCACTCCTGGGTCCGCGGCGCGCCCAGCCCGAGCCGCGGCCAGTCGGGCCTGGAGCGGCGCCCGCGCCAGGTGGCAGAGAGCCAGCGCGGCGGCATCAGCGGCATCAGCGGGCTTGGGCGGGCCGGCCAGACCGAGACGCACCTGCACCATGCGCTGCACCTGCTGCTTGCCGGCCCCACCCCAGCCCGCGACCGCCTCTTTCACCTGGTTGGGGGTGTACTGCTCGACCCGGCAGCCAGCGGCCGCCGCCTCGGCGAGCGCCAGTCCGCTCGCCTGACCGACGCTCATCGCCGTGCGCACGTTGACCTGGAAGAAGACATGCTCGACCGCGACCACGTCCGGCCGTAGCTCCAGGAGGAGCGCCGCCAGCTCACGACGCAGCTCGGCCAGGCGGTGAGGCAGCTCGAGCGCGGGGTCGGTGCGCAGCACCCCGAGGGTGACGGCGCGGGCGGTGGTCGGGTTCACCGGCTCCAGCGCGGCGTAGCCGCACCGGGTGAGCCCGGGATCGATGCCGAGGATCAGCAACCGCGCCTCGCTCGTCGCCCCGCCTGGCTCAGGCCTGCTCGCAGCGGCTCGCGAGCCACCTCGCGGACCGGTTTCGTCGATGAGCGCCCCACGACGAACACAGGTTCGATGCTAGCGCGCAGGACCGAACGCGCCGCGGATCCGCCCGTCCCCGGTTCAAGGGGCGATGACGTTGGGCCACACGGGGACGTGACCCCGCGGTCCGAACCAGCCGGTGCTTTCGCCCGTAGGCTCGATCGAGCGCTTTGGATCAGGAGGGGACGAACGTGGACCGGTGCGAGGAATGCGGCTTCGCCTACGACGAGGATGCACTGCGACCGCTCGATGCCCTGCTGGCCGAGATGGCCGGCCCGTACCGCGACGCGTTGGCGGCCGAACCGGAACGGTTGCGCCGCCGGCCCGACGCCGGCACGTGGTCGCCGCTCGAGTATGCGTGCCACGTCCGCGACGTGCTCCTCGCTCAGCGCGAGCGCATCCTGACCACGCTGGTCGAGGATCACCCGTCGTTCCCGCCGATGTACCGGGAGCAGCGGGCCGCGCTGGCCCGCTACAACGACCAGGACCCGGTCCGGGTGGCAGACGAGATCGACATCGCCTCGGGCTTGCTGGCCCGCCAGCTGGCTGCTCTCGACGACGAGCAGCTGGCCCGGGAGTGCCTGTACCTCTTCCCCGTCACGGCCATGCGCTCGGTGCGCTGGGTCGGCATCCACACCCTGCACGAGTGCCGGCACCACCGGCTCGACATCGAACGGGGTCTGGCCGATCCCGGCGGCTGACCGTGCTCCTGTGACCGGTCACGTTGACACCGCCCGGGCGAACGGCGAACCTCGCCCCATGGCTGCCCCGCCCGGTGCACCCGCGCCCGAGGCGCCGGTGACGTTCGACGACGTGAAGGCGGCCGCCGGGCGCCTGGCCGGCGTCGCCCACCGTACGCCGGTGCTGCGCTCGCGCACGCTCGACGAGCGCACCGGTGGCCGGCTGTTCCTGAAGGCCGAGAGCTTCCAACGGATCGGAGCGTTCAAGTTCCGGGGCGCCTACAACCACCTCGCCGCGCTGGCGCCTGACGAGCGCCGCCGCGGCGTGCTGACGGCCTCGTCGGGCAACCACAGCCAGGCGGTCGCCCTGTCGGCCCGGCTGCTCGGGGTGCGCGCCGTCGTGCTCATGCCCGAGGACGCGCCCGAGTCCAAGGTGGCCGCCACCAGGGGCTACGGCGCGCAGGTGCTCACATTCGACCGCTACCAGGAGGACCGGGAGGTGGTCACGGCCGCGACCGCGGCCCGGCTCGATCTGCACGTGGTCCACGCCTACGACGATCCGTTCGTCATCGCCGGTCAGGGGACGGTGGCGATGGAGCTCGTCGAGGAGACCGGACCGCTCGACGTGCTGGTGGTGTGCGTCGGCGGTGGGGGGCTGATCGCCGGCTGCACGGTGGCCACCCGCGCCCTGAGTCCGGCCTGCCGCGTGGTCGGCGTCGAACCCCTCGACCGGCCTGCGGCCCGTGAGGCGCTGCGGGCCGGGCACCCCGTCACCGTCACCGTCACGCCCACCATCGCCGACGGCCAGCAGACAGCGCAGATCGGGCGGCGCAACAGCGCCATCGTCTCGGCCGGGGTGGACGAGGTGGTCGGGGTGTCCGACATCGAGATCGTCGACGCCATGACCCTCCTCTTCGAGCGCCTCAAGCTGGTGGTCGAGCCGAGCGGCGCGTCAGCCCTCGCCGCCGTCCTGACCGGGCGAGTAGACGTGGCCGGCCAGCGAGTCGGGGTGACCTTGTCCGGCGGCAACATCGACGTGGCCCGCTTCGTCGAGCTCTTGTCGGGAGACTGAGGCCGCGATCGCGGATCCGGTTGACCGCCCCCGGGCTACCCCGGCGAGGCGACGTTCTCGACCACCACCGCGATCCCCTGGCCGACGCCGATGCACATGGCGGCCAGGCCGAAGCGGCCCGCGGTGCGGCGCAGGTGGTGCACGAGCGTGGTCAGGATTCGGGCGCCCGAGCACCCGAGCGGGTGGCCGATGGCGATGGCGCCCCCTTGCGGGTTGACGATGGATGGATCCAGCTCGGGCCACTCGGCCAGGCAGGCCAGGCTCTGCGCCGCGAAGGCCTCGTTGAGCTCCACCGCGGCCACGTCGCTCCACGTCAGCCCGGCTCGGGTGAGGGCGCGGCGCGCCGCGGCCACCGGACCGACCCCGAACAGGTGGGGCTCGACGCCGCTCGTGGCCCGAGCCACGATGCGGGCCAGCGGCGCCACGCCCATCCGGGCCGCGCCGGCCTCGGAAGCGAGCAGTAGGGCGGCGGCACCGTCGTTCAACGGTGAGGAGTTGCCCGCGGTCACGGTGCCACTGGATCGGAACACCGGCTTCAGGGCGGCCAGCTTCTCGATGGTGGAGTCGGCGCGGATGCACTCGTCGCGACTCAGCTCGATCCCCTCGACCGGCGTGATCTCGTGATCGAACCAGCCCGCGTCCCACGCCGCCGTCGCCCTCTGGTGCGAGGCCAGCGCGAACGCGTCCTGCTCCTCCCGACTGATGCCGTACTTGTCGGCCATGACCTCGGCCCCCTCACCGAGCGAGATGGTCCACTCGCTCGGCAGCCGGGGGTTGGTCATGCGCCAACCCAGCGTGGTGCTCCACAGCTGCTCGTGCGCGGTCGGGTAGCCCCTGGAGGGCTTGGGCAGCACCCACGGCGCCCGGCTCATCGACTCGACGCCCCCGGCGATGACCACGTCCGCGTCACCGACCGCCACGGCGCGGCTGGCGTCGATCGCCGCCTCGAGGCCCGAGCCGCACAGTCGGTTCACGGTGGCACCGGGGACCGTGACCGGGAGCCCGGCCAGCAGCACCGCCATCCGGGCCACGTTCCGGTTGTCCTCGCCGGCTTGGTTGGCGTCGCCGAAGTACACCTCGTCGATGGCGGTCGGGTCGAGCCCGTCCACCCGCCCGACCAGCGCCCGCACCGCAGTGGCGGCCAGGTCGTCGGGACGAACGCCGGCCAACGCGCCGCCGAGCTTGCCAACGGGCGTGCGGACGGCGTCGAGCACGTAGGCGCCCTGGGTAGCTGGTGCACTCATGGCGTACCTCCTTCACGGCGCAACCGTCGGCGCACGGGGAAGACCTCGAACGGGTGGATCCGCTGCAGCAGCCCGTCGACCCCGCTGCGGGCGACGGCCGCCATCACGACCGCGACGGACCCGAGGATGATGAACCGCCACGTGTCCGAGTCCTCGAAGCGGTCCGTGATGAACCAGTAGATGACCACACCGATGATGGGACCAGTCTGGCTGCCGACGCCGCCGATCACCACAATGAACACGACGAGCGCGGTCCACGAGAGCACGCTGAACGCGTCCTGGTTCGTGATGGTCGAGCTGTTGAGGTGGATGAGGGCTCCGGTGGCGCCGGTCCAAGCGGCGGCGATCACCCAGATGACGAGCTTCGTGCGCCGCACGTTGACGCCGAGGCACTGCGCGCCGACGGAGCTGTCGCGGGCCGCCTGCAACGCCAGGCCGCGACCGGAGCGCAGGACCAGCACCACGATGGCGGTGGCTCCGGCCGCCAGGACGAGCGCGGCCCAGTAGATCCAGTCCCGCCGCTCCTGCAGCGAGTAGCCCGAGAACGTGTTCTTCACCGTGAGCGATTGGACGTTGCCGGCTCGGAGGAAGTCGATCCGCAGGGTCGTCAGCCGGAACACCTCGGCGATGACCCAGGTGCCGATGGCGAAGTAGCCGCCCTGGAGGCGGAACGCGAACAGCGCGACGGGGATGGAGAGGAGCCCGGCGAACACCCCCGCCACCGCGATGGCGACGAACGGGTCCACGTTGTGCTGCTCGCTGAGCACCAAGAGGGCATATGCGGAGACGCCGACGAAGCCCTGCTGCCCGACCGTCACCAGCCCGGCGTAGCCGGCGAGCAGGTTCCACATCTGGGCCAAGGACAGGTAGTAGAAGATCCCGACCAGGGTGATCTGGGTGCTCTGGCTCCCCCAGAGCGGGTAGAGGGCGAGGAACACGGCGGCGGCCAGGAAGAGCGCGGTGCCGGTGTTGGAGGCTGGTGAGGAGCGGACGACCTGGTAGCTGGCCGACAGCTGGTCCTGCTTGCTCACGCTCGCACCCCCGCGCCGAGCAGGCCGCGTGGTCGGACGGCCAGGATGAGTAGGAAGACGAGGTGGCCGGCGAGGAGGTCCCAGCCGATCGAGGCCTGGTTGCCGAGGCCCTGCGCCACACCGAGCACGATCCCGCCGACCAGCGTGCCCCACAGCGAGCCCAGCCCGCCGATCACGACCGCCTCGAACGCGAACAGCAGGATGCCGCTCCCCGAGGTGGGCGAGAACGTCGTCCGGGCGCCACGGAAGAACCCGGCCAGGGCCACCGCCCCGAAGGCGATAGCCATCGCGAAGCCGTACAGCCGACGGTCGTTGATGCCCATCAGCTGCGCCGTCTGCGGGTCGTCGGACGTGGCACGGAACGCACGGCCCAACGCCGTGCGCGACAGCATCAGCTGCAGCGCCACCAACACGACCACGGCGACCACGAGGGTGAGGAGCGGGAACCAGCCGATCGAGATGTCATCGCTGATCTTGATCGACTTGGTGAGGATCGGGCCGAGGTCGATGGACCGGTCGGTCGCGGTGTAGTGCTGCTGCAAGGCGTTCTCGATCACGATGCCGACGCCGAAGCTGACGAGGATCCCGGGCAGCGGATCCTCGCCGAGCGTGAAGTTGAACAGGCCACGCTGGCCGACGTAGCCGATCGCCGACATCACCAGCACCACGAGGACCATCGACAGCCAGTAGTTGAGGCTGAAGATCGCCGAGACGGAGAGGATGAGGTAGGCGGCGAGGATGGCGAGATCGCCGTGGGCCAGGTTCACGAACCGCATCACGCCGAACGCCAGCGACAGGCCGGTGGCGAAGAGCGCGTACAAACCGCCGGTGAGGACCCCCTGGATGACGGCGTTGACCCACTGCATGTCCTACACCCCGAAGTACGCGGTCGTGATGGCGTCGCGGGTCAGCTCCCTCGGAGGTCCGGTGAGCGACACCCGGCCCTCGAGCAGGCAATAGACCCGATCGGCGACATCGAGAGCGAGCGTGATGTCCTGCTCCACCACGACGACCGTGCTGCCGGACTCGATGATGCGCGGCAGTGCCTCGTAGAGCCGGCGGACGACGATCGGGGCCAGGCCGAGGGAGACCTCGTCGAGCAGGACCAGATCCGGGTTCGACATGAGCGTCCGGCCGATGGCGACGGCCTGCTGCTCACCGCCGGAGAGCGTCCCCGACCGGCGGTTCAGGAGGGGCTCGAGCAGCGGGAAGACCTCGACGACGGCCGGGATCGTCCAGCGACCGGCCCGACGCCGATAGCTCCCGATCATCAGGTTCTCTTCGACGGTCAGGCTCGGGAACAGGCGCCGACCCTCCGGCACCAGGCCGATGCCGCGCCCGACCCGCTCGTGGGTCGGCACGCTCGCCAGATCCCCGCCGTCGAACGTGATCGTGCCCCGGCGCACGCGCACCTGCCCCATGACCGCCCGGAGCAGGGTCGACTTTCCCGCCCCGTTGGCGCCGATGATGGCGATCGTCTCGCCCGCGTCGACGTGGAGGGACAGGCCGTAGAGCGCCTGGAAGTCCCCGTACCCAGCATCGAGCTCATCGACCTCGAGCAGCGCGGCGGTCATTCGTCCCCGACTCCGAGGTACACCTCACGCACGGCTGCGCTGGCCATCACCTGGCGCGGTTCGCCCTCGGCGATCTTGCGCCCGAAGCTCATGGCCAGGATCCGGTTCACGACGGCGAGGAGCGCATGCACGATGTGCTCGATCCAGACGATGGTGACGCCGCTGGCGCGGATCTCGCGGATCCTGTCGATCAGCTCGTAGACCTCGCCCTCGGTGAGGCCACCCGCGATCTCGTCGAGCAGCAGGATCTTGGGCGTCGTCGCCAGGGCGCGGGCCAGCTCCAGTCGCTTGCGATCGAGGAGCGCCAGGCTGCCGGCGGGAAGGTTCGCCTTGTCCACCATGCCCGCGGCTTCGAGTGCGTCCAGGGCGCGGCTGGTCGCCTCCCGTCGGTGCGCCGTCGTGCCGAAGGTGGCACCGACGAGGACGTTCTCGAACACCGTCAGCCCTTCGAACGGCCGCGGGATCTGCGCCGTCCGGGCGATGCCCGCCTTGGCCCGCAGGTCCGGGCGCACCCGGGTGATCTCCCGCCCGTCGAAGGTGATCCGCCCTCGATCCGGTATCAGCTCCCCGGCGACCAGGTTCAGCAACGTCGTCTTGCCGGCCCCGTTCGGGCCGACGATGCCCACGGCCTCGCCCGGGTCGACGCTGAACGACAGGTCGTCGATGACCCGAACGCCGAACGACTTCGCCACGTTCTCGACCGTGAGCAGCGCCATGTCCCTTGGCGCCCCTCACGCCACGCTGACGCGGCACGTACCGAGGCCGTGCAGGACGTTGTTGAGCTTGGGCTTGGCCTCGACCAGCTCGTACTGGGCGACCCGCGGCAGCAGGGCGGTGAGCAGGGCGCGCAGCCCCATGCGGGCCAGGTTCCCGCCCGCGCAAGAGTGGGTCCCGGACCCGAGCCCGAGGTGCTCCTGATAGGGCGAGTACTGATCCAGGCGCGCGTCGTCGGTGTGGAGCTCGAGGTCGGACGTCGGCGGCGCGGTGGAGCCCATGCGCTTCCTCAGGTGTGGATCCGGCTCGGCGTCAGGTCAGCGGCTGAAGCTTGCCGTCGAGCGGGACCTCGGGGAACTCGGTGTTGGTGACGATCTTGAACTCCACGTCCCACTTGTCGCTCTTGACCCACTGGCCACCGACCAGCGGGGTCTTGGTGATGTGGGGCACCACCGGCTTGGTGAAGTCGACCTTGCCGGCGATCGTGGCCAGGTTCGTCTCGCCGATGGAGTCGAGCAGGTGCTTCTTGTCCTTGACGCCGCCGGCGCGCACGATGGCGTCGGTGATGACCTCGAACAACGAGTGGACGTAGCCGATGGGCTGCGTCCACTGCTTGTTCTCCTTGGCTTCGTATGCCCGGGCCAGGTCGGCCGAGGTCTGCCCCGTGAGGCTGGACTTCGTCGGGTGCCGGTCCGACCACCAGATCTCCGACGACAGGCCGAGCGGGTTCTGGAACGAGGCGACGGCGCTCGGGAAGAGGAGGGCCTTGCCGACGGTCACGGCGATCGGCTTGAGGCCCTGCTGCTGCGCCTGGGCCCAGAAGTTGCCGAAGTCCGGGGGCGGCAGCACGCCGGACACGATCTCGACCCCGCCGTTCTTGAAGGCGTTGATCTGGGCCGAGTAGTCGTTCCCCCCGAGGGGGAAGCGGCCCGGGTCCACCACCTTGAACCCGGCCTTCTTCAGCGCCGGCGGGAAGCCCACGTTGGCGTCGCTCCACGCGTTGCCGTCGGGATCGTCCGGCCACAGGCCACCGACCACGGCGCCCGGCTTCACGTCGTTCCACATGCTGGTGAAGACCTGGATCACGTCCTCGAGGCCCCAGAAGAAGTGGTAGTTCCACTCCGAGGCGAGCGGGGGCGTGATGCCTGGCCCGAGCTTGCCGCCGATGCCGAGGTAGTGGGGCTGCCACGGCGCGTTGTTCGAGAGGCAGGGCACCTCGTTGTTGGTGCACTGCTGCACCACCGGGACCGTGGTGTCCGGCGTCTGGGCCACGAGCATCACGTCGATGCCGTCCTTGGTGATCAGCGTCTGGGCCGCGGTGGCGGCGGTGTTGGAGTTGGACTGGGAGTCGCGGTCCAGGATCTCGATCTTGTAGCTCTTGCCCTGGACCTGCAGCCCATCCTTGAAGAAGTCGCGCAGGTTGCCGAGCACGAAGGCGTCCGACTCTCCGAACGCGGCGAGCGGGCCGGTTTGCGGAGTGACGTAGCCGAGCTTGATCGTGCCATCGCCCCCGCCTCCTCCGATCAACCCGCCGCCGCCAGCGACGGTGGTGGCGCCGCCGGCCGCGCCGGTGGTGCCGGTGGTGGCCGCCGTGGTCCCCGGTGTCGTGCCCACGGTGCTCCCGGCCGTCGTCCCCGACGAGCTGCTGCCGCTGCTACCGCAGCCGGCGAGGAACGCCGCCCCACCGGCGCCGATGGCGGCGGCAGTACCGAGGAACCTCCGCCGGGATAGACGCTCCGGATCGAACCTGTTCGTCATGACGGACTCCCCCATTCCCGTTGCCCTTGCGGGATCCCCGTTGCGGGATTCCCCTCCAGGATCTCCCCCTCAGGACTTCCCAGCCCGTTGCGGACCAGCCGCCCCGGCGCGAACCATAGCAGCCCGGCGCGTCGCGACGGGCCACTGCAGGTGAGGTGTATGGTCCACTCCTCGGGACAGGCTGATTCGCTTGGCGGATGACGGGCTGCCCGGCGCAAACGGTGATCCAAGTGGGGATGGAGGTTCCGATGGCAGCAGCCGACGAGTGGGTCTGGCCGGCCGACAACACCGGTCTCGAGTACTACGACCTCAGCATCCCGTGGGGGCTGGGGGTGCCGAACTGGCCGTACTTCGAGGACGTCAAGATCGAACGAGTCCACTATCACGCCAAGTCGCGGGTGCTGACCCAGCGCATCACCACGGTCATGCACTCCACCACCCACGTCGATGTGCCCGCTCACGTCATCGAGGACACGCCGTTCCTCGACGAGGTCCCGCTCCACTGCTTCTTCGGTCCCGGCGTCGTCGTCTCGATCCCGAAGGCGAAGTGGGAGGTCGTCACCGCCGACGACCTCGAGCGCGCCCGGCCGAAGATCCAGCCTGGTGACATCGTGATCGTGAACACCGGCTGGCATCGCCACTATGGAGACAACTCCACCTACTACGCCTACTCACCGGGCTTCTACGAGGAGGCCGGCGAGTGGTTCGTGGAGCGAGGGGTGAAGACCGTGGGCACGGACACTCAGGCGCTCGACCATCCGCTCGCCACCGCCATCGCACCGCACGGCCCCGGCTGGCCCCACGGCCTTCTGCCGTGGGCGTGCCAGGAGTACAAGGAGGCCACCGGCCACGACGTGCTCGAGGACTTCCCGCTCTGGGAGCCGTGCCATCGCGCCCTGCTGTCCCACGGCATCGTCGGCTTCGAGAACGTGGGCGGCGACATCGACGCCGTCACCGGTCACCGCGTGACCTTTGCCGCCTTCCCGTGGCGGTGGATGAAGGGCGACGGCTGCATCATCCGCTTGGTCGCCTTGCTCGATCCGACGGGCAAGTTCCGCATCGCCAAGGGGTCGGCGCGATGAAGGTCAACCGCCTGCCCGAGGTGTCGAAGTACGAGCCGCCGAACCACTTCGACTGCACGGCGCTGCGACTGCAGGGATGGGACGCCAGCGACTCCTCGAACTTCTGGGTCGGGCTGTCGCACTTCCTGCCCGGCGGCGGCACGACGCACGAGGCCACGCCTCTGGAGAAGGTCTACGTCGTCGTCCGGGGCGAGGTCACGGTGGTCACGGACGACAGCGAGACGACGCTCGGTCCGCTCGACTCGTGCTACCTCGCCGCCAACGAGGCCCGCACGGTGATGAACCGCACCAACGACGTGGCGACGATGATCGTCGTGATGCCCTACCCGGGCGGCGCCCGATGACCGAGCACGAGGACGCGCTCCCCCGGCCGGCCGCGGTCTTCGACCTCAGCGGCAAGTCCGCAGTGGTCACCGGGGCCACGGGCGCGTTCGGCGAGCAGGCGGCCTGCGCGCTCGCCGGCGCCGGGGCCCACGTCACCCTCGCCGGTGGCAACACGGAGAAGCTCGCGGAGGTCGCCGAGGCGGTGGCCGAGGGCGGAGGCTCGGCCTCCGTGATCGGGTTGCGCCCGTCGACGGAAGCGGACGTCGACCACATCATCGAGGCCGCGGTCGACGCCGGCGGCGGTCTCGACATCCTCGTCGCGGGGTCGGGCACGAACATCCCCGCCCCCATCGTCGACCAGGATCCGAGCGACTGGGACACCGTGATGGACGTGAACGTCCGCCAGAGCTGGCTCCTTTGCCGGGCGGCCGGGAAGGTCATGATCCCCCAGGCCCGGGGCGGCAAGGTGATCCTGATGTCGTCCACCCGGGGCCAACTGGGCTTGGCCAACTACACCGCCTACTGTCCGTCGAAGGCCGCGATCGACCTGTTGACCAAGACGCTTGCGGTGGAGTGGGGACCGCATGGCATCAACGTGAACGCCATCGCGCCGACGGTGTTCCGATCGGACCTGACGGGCTGGATGTACGCCGACGAGGGCAACGGTCCAGCAGTGCGAGAGAACATGCTGCGCCGGATCCCGCTCGGCCGGCTCGGCGAGCCGACGGACTTCCACGGCATCGTCCAGCTGCTGGCCAGCTCGGCCTCTGACTTCATGACGGGCAGCGTCGTCTACGTCGACGGCGGCTACACGGCCGGATGACCACCGCCGGCGTGCTGGCGGGGCGTCGAGCCGTCGTCACCGGCGCGGGACGGGGCATCGGGCGAACGGTCGCCGAGCACCTGGCCGCGTCCGGTGCCACCGTCGTGCTGGCCGCCCGCACCGAGCAGCAGATCGACGCCGCGGCCGACGCCATCCGGGCCCGGGGGGGTGCGGCCTACGCCATCCCGTGCGACATCACCGACGACGACTCGGTGAACGCCCTCGCGGCCGGCGCCAAGGAGGTGCTCGGCGGGCCGGTGGACACGCTCGTCAACAATGCCGGTGTCTACAAGCCGCGGCCCTTCCTCGAGTACAGCCTCGAGGACTGGACGTGGATGCTCGACGTGAACGTCGTCGCGCTCGTGCGCGTGACGCGCGCCTTCCTGCCCGACCTCCTCACCCTCGATCGGGCCCGCATCGTCAACCTGTCGTCGATCGCGGGCAAGAAGGGGACCTTCGGCCAAGCGGCCTACAACGCTTCCAAGCACGCACAGATCGGCATCACCCGGTGTCTCGCCATCGAGACCGGCCCCACCGGACTGCGGGTGAACGCGGTTTGCCCCGGGTTCACCAAGACCGACCTGATCGACCTCGACGAGCTGGGCCGGGCGCACCGCAAGCCCGGCGAGGAGGTCTGGGCCGGCGTGGAGCAGGCGGCCACCATCCGGCGCACGGTCAACCGGGACGAGATCGCGGCCGGGGTCGTGTACCTCGCCAGTCCAGCCGCCGACGGCGTGAACGGCCAGGCGCTGGTGATCGACGGTGGCATCGTGATGAGCTGATGGTCCGACTCGATGACTCCTCCGAAGCTGGGCGCACGACGTCCGACGCCAGCATGCAGGTCATCAGCCGGGCCGCCGCCCTGCTCCGCGAGCTCGCGCAGGCCCCGCGTGGTCGCTCCCTGGCCGAGCTGGCGAGCGAGGTGGACCTGCCCCGCTCCACGGTGCACCGGCTCGTCAAGGCCCTGGAGCTCGAAGGGTTCGTGGCACCCGTTTCCGCCACCGCGGGCTTCCGCCTCGGCGCCGGCCTGCTGCGCCTGGCCAACACCAGCCGGGACTGGCTCGTCGCCCACCTCCACCAAGAGCTGATGGCGCTCTCGGAGCGGTTGCGCGAGACGGTCGACCTGGCCGTCCTCTCGGGTGACCGGGTGCTGTTCATCGACCAGGTGGTGCGCCCCCAACGGCTCCAAACCGTCTCCGCAGTCGGCGTGTCCTTCCCCTTGCACTCGACCGCGAACGGCAAGGCCCTCCTCGCCACCCTCGACGACGGCGAGATCCGCAAGCTCCTTCCGCCTCGTCTCCCGCGGCTCACCTGCCACACCGTCACGAGCATCGACGCGCTCCTCGCGGAGCTCGAGGACGTGCGGGCCACCCGGCTGGCGTGGGATCGGGAGGAGAACGACATCGGCATCTGCGCCGTGGGCACGGCAATCGAGACGCCCGTGGGCATCCTCGTCGCGGTGACCGTTCCGGTGCCGAACAGCCGCTTCGCCGACCGGGAAGCACCGCTGGCCAAGGCGCTGCTCGCCTCCCGCCGCCGCATCGAGCGCACGCTCTGGGCCGAAGACGCGGCCGCGGGCGCGCGGCGGCGATCCGGCCGCCACGCCACCTGACGCTGACCGCCCTCAGCAGAGTCGTCATCTCCCGCCCGTCATCCAGCGCGGGGTTGGCAGGCGAAGTCGACCCAATGGCGGTGGAGGCACTGACAGCTCACCGGACGACAGCGCGGTGAAGGTCGCCGGGAGCTCGCTCCGGCGGCGGGCGATCGCCACCACCTGGCGGGCCCGGGCTGGGGAGAGACCGGTCTGCCACGCCACCCACTGCTCACAGGTGAGGATCCCGTACCCCTCCCAACACCCCGAGGCCAACGCCGCCGCCACCAGGTCGACCAGACGGCCGTGGGCCGCGTTCAGCTGCCCGCACACCTCCGCCAACCCGGCCACCACCTCGTCCTCCGTCATGGGCACAAACGTAAGACAGGGGTGTACCGGGGTTCCCCACCGTGGGAGCTGCCGTCAGGGGCGCTCGCCGCGGAAGGCCCGCTCGAGGATCCCGGCGAAGGCCGCCTCGTCGACCGGCACCGGGTTGACCGTGATCTCGGCCGCGGCGCGGCGGGCCGCTTCGGGCAGATCGGCGGCGGTCAGCCCGAGGTCGGCCAGGCTGGTCGGCACGTTGCTGGCCACCGCGAGGTCCCACAGCGCGCCAGCCGGATCCTGGCCGGGCACGCCGAGCGCATCGGCCAGGCGGGCCATCTCGGCCGGCAGGGCCGGTGCATTGAAGGCGACGGCGTGGGGCAGGATCACCGAGTGGGTGTCGGCGTGCACCAGGTTGAATGTGCCGCCCAGCACGTGGCACAGCTTGTGGTGCAGCCCGGTGCTCGTCGTGCCGAGGGAGACACCGGCGAGGTAGGCGCCATACAGCAGCTCCGTCCGGGGGTCGAGGTCGCGGGGGGCCGCCATCACGGCCGGTAGGGAGCGGCGCACCGCGCGCACGCCCTCGAGGGCCAACGCCGAGGTGACCGGGTTGCAGCCGGGGGCCCACAGTGCCTCGACGCAGTGCGCGAGGGCGTTGCAGGCTGACGGACCGGTGACGCCGGACGGGAGGCCGAGCGTGAGCTCGGGGTCGTACACCACGACCTTGGGGAGCACCCGCAGGTCCTTGCCGGTCTGCTTGTGGCGGCCGCCGGTGAGGCCGTAGATCGGCGTCATCTCGCTGCCGGCGTAGGTGGTCGGCACGGCGACGATCGGCAGCTCGTGGCTGAGGGCCAGGGCCTTGGCGAGGCCGGTGGAGGAGCCGCCGCCCACGCACACCACCACGTCGGCCTCCGCCGCGCTGGCCGCGGCCCGGGCTCGTTCGGCCAGGTCCACCGGCACATGCTGGACCACCTCGTCCCAGCGCGCCGCCAACGTCGGACCCAGCTGTTCGACCACGTCGTCGCCGATCGACTTGGCCTGGGCGTCGGCGACCAGGAAGACCCGCGCCCGTTGGAGCCGCTCGACTTCCGCGCCGACCTGGCGGATGTTCCCGGCGCCGAAGACCACCCGGCCCGGGAGCGATTCGTAGACGAAGGGCGCCATGGCGTTCAGGCCGCCCGCAGCGCCGCCAGCGCCACGAGCTCCTCGGGCGTCGGCGCGGCGGTGATGGCGACCTGCTCGGCCGTCTGGAGCGGCCAGCCGGTGTTCTGCACCGCCTGCTCCAACGTGCAACCCGGGTGGAGGTCGGTGAGGACGAGCTCACACGACACGGGATCAGGCCGGAGGATGCCGATGTCGGTGATCACGATCTGTGGTCCGCGGCCCCGGAGCCCGAGGCGCTCGCGGTCCTTCGGCCCGCCGCCGAAGCCGACGGACGTCACGAAGTCGCATCGCTCGACGAAGGTGCGGCGGCTCTGGCGGACGATCACGATCACCTCGCCCGCGGACGCCGCGATCTCAGGCGCGCCGCCGGCACCGGGCAGCCGGGTGCGGGGATGGTCGTAGCCACCGATCACCGTGGAGTTGATGTTCGCGTAGCGATCGAGCTGTGCCGCGCCGAGGAAGCCGACGTCGATCCGACCCGCTTGGAGCCAGTAGGCGAAGATCTCCGGCACGCTCACCACCGCGTCGGCGGTCTCGGCCAGCTCCCCATCGCCGATCGACAGCGGGAGGCTCGTCGGCTTCGAGCCGATGCACCCGGACTCGTAGACCAGCACGCAGCCTGGCGCGTGGAGCCGGCGGGCCAGGTTCGCCGCCGTCGAGGGCAGCCCGATGCCGACGAAGCAGCTCATGCCGTCGCCGAGGCAGCGAGCGGCGTTCACGATCATGACGTCGTCCGCGCTGACCGGCCGCTCATCTACCGCGGTGCCATCATCCACCGGCCACCTCCGCCAGCTCGACGCCCAAGCTCTGGCGGTACTCCGTGAAGTCGGCCGTACCCCTCACGTGCCGGTCGATCCATGTGGTGAACGTCTCGCGCTCACGGCTGATGTCGTCCCAGGCCTTGTAGAAGGCGTTGTCGCGGGAGGAGTACCCGATGGCGAAGCTCGGGTGGGCGCCGCCCGGCACCACGCAGACCGCGGTGACCACCCAGCTCGGGAGCACCACGGCGTTCGGCCGGGGCGTGAGCTCGTCGACCAGCTCCTCGACGGTGACGATCGACCGGGTGGCTGCCAGCACCGCCTCCTTCTGCACCCCCACCAGGCCCCACAGCTGCACGTTGCCCTGGCGGTCGGCCTGCTGGGCGTGGATCACGGCCACGTCCGGCTTGAGCGCGGGAACAGCCGTGAGCTGCTCGCCGGTGAACGGGCATTCGATGGCGGCGATGGTCGAGGTGTGAACGATGAGGTCGGTGCCGACATAGCCCCGCAGCACGCCGAAAGGGAGACCAGATGCGCCGGCGACATAGCGGGTCGCCATGCCCGCATGGCTGTGTTCCTCCATCTCCAGCGGGTGCGGCCAGCCCCGCTCAACCGCGTCGCGGAACCGGTGCAGCGAGCCGACCCCCGGGTTGCCACCCCAGGAGAAGACCAGGCGGGTGGCACAACCGGCGCCGATCAGCTGGTCATAGATCACGTCCGGCGTCATGCGAATGAGGGTCAGGCCGACCCGGCCCTGGCGGATGACCTCATGACCGGCGGCGTTCGGGATGAGGTGGGTGAAGCCCTCGAAGGCCACGCTGTCGCCGTCGTGGATGGTCTCGGCCACGGCCTCGGCCAAGGTCGTGATGTGGGCTGCGCTCACCGCGGGTACCAGACCGGGAGCTGGGCATCGACGTTCACCCAGACGCTCTTCGGTTCGGTGTACTCGCGCATGGCTTCGAAGCCCATCTCCCGGCCGTAGCCCGAGAGGCCGGTGCCGCCAAAGGGCGAGCCGGGGTGGACCCGCTTGTACGAGTTCACCCACACCATGCCGGCCCGCAGCGCGCCGGCCGTGCGATGGGCGCGGGCGAGGTCGCGGGTCCACAGGCCGGCACCCAGGCCGTAGTCGGTGCCGTTGGCGATGGCCAGCGCCTCGTCGTCGGAGGAGAACGTGGTCACGGTGACGAAGGGCCCGAACACCTCCTCCTGACCGACGCGGCTGCCCGGATCGGCTCGGACCACAGTCGGCTCGACGTAGCACCCCCGAGCCAGCGCCGGGTCGTCCGGCGCTCTGCCCCCGGCCAGCACCTCACCGCCTTCGTCGACGGCCAGCTTCACGTACGAGAGCACGCGGTCGCGATGCATCGGCGACGTGAGCGGCCCCATCTCGGTGGCACGGTCGAGCGGATCGCCGAGCCGGATGGAGCGGGCCAGGGTGAGGAACCGATCGAGGAACTCGTCGACGATGGCCTCATGGAGGATGAGACGACTGCCGGCGATGCAAGCCTGGCCCTGGTTGTGGAAGATGGCGAAGGCCGAACCGTTCACGGCCGCGCCGAGCTCGGCGTCGTCGAACACGATGTTGGCGCCCTTGCCACCGAGCTCGAGCTGGACCCGCTTGAGGTTGCCGGCCGACGCCTCCACGATCCGCCGACCGACCGCGGTAGATCCGGTGAACGCCACCTTGCGGACGTCCGGGTGGGCGGCCAGGGCCTCCCCGGCTGTGTGGCCGTAGCCGGGCACCATGTTGACCACGCCGGCCGGGATCCCGACCTCCGCCATCAGCTCGGCCAGCCGCAATGAGGAGAGCGGTGTCAGCTCGCTCGGCTTCAGCACCACTGTGTTGCCGGCCGCCAGAGCCGGGCCCATCTTCCAGCTGCAGAACATGAGCGGGAAGTTCCACGGGACGATGGCGCCCACCACGCCGAGCGACTCGCGCTGCACGTAGTTCAAGAAGCCGGCGTCGACCGGGATGACGTCGCCCTGCAACTTGTCCGCCATGCCGCCGAAGTACCGAAAGCAGCCGGCTGTTCGAGGCACGTCGAGCACCGACGAGTCCTTGATCGGGTGGCCGGTGTCGGTGCTCTCCAGGCGGGCCAGCGCGTCCGTGTCGGCTTCGATGGCGTCGGCGAGGCGCAGGAGCAAGCGCCCGCGATCCGATGCCGCCATCGCCCGCCAGGCCGGGAAGGCAGCCTTCGCCGCCTCGACGGCGCGGTCGACATCGGCAGCGCGCGCCTCGGCGATCTCGGTCAGGACCGAGCAGTCGTGCGGGTTGAGCACCTCGATCGTCGTGCCCTCCAGGGCGTCGACGAAGGCCCCGCCGATGAAGAGCTTGCTCTGGAGCGCCATCACGCCCTCAGGCAGGAGCCAGGCAAAGCGGAGCCGACACCCCGACCAGCCCGAGGCATTGTCGAGCGAAGCGAGCGGAAGCCAGGCAAAGCGAAGCCGACACCCCGACCAGCCCGAGGCATTGTCGAGCGAAGCGAGCAGGAGCCAGGCGAAGCGGAGCCGACACCCCGACCAGCCCGACGCATTGTCGAGCGAAGCGAGCAGGAGCCAGGCGAAGCGAAGCGGACACCCCGACCAGCCCGACGCATTGTCGAGCGAAGCGAGCAGGAGCCAGGCGAAGCGAAGCGGAGCATGGCGACGAAGACTTAGAACTCGACGGGGTAGACGGACGCCTTCCCAGCCCGGATGAGCTCAGGGATCTCTGGCGAGGCGTTCTCCCACACCAGCAGCATCGACCGCTTGGGCGAGTAGCCCTGGTGGCGAATGTCGCCAGGCATCGCCGCGACGTCGCCGGCCTTCATGATCACCTTCGCTCGCGGCTTGCCGGTGTCGCGATCCTCGACCTCCCAGCGGATCTCGTCCGAGAGCTGGATGAACCACTCCACTCGGTCGTTGCCGTGGATGACGGGCAGGATGTACTCCTCGGTGGTCGGGCAGTAGAGGCTGGCCTTGCACTGGCTCACGACCGACGGGTTCCACGTGACGTCGGACCGGCTCAGGTAGGCGAAGAGGCTGAACGCCGCCACCTCGTCCTCGAACCCGGGCTCAGCATGGACGTCGGGCTCGTCCTGGGTCACATCGGCGAACATGCGATTGATGGGATGGGTGGCGTCGGTGCGTACCGGCTCGTCACCGGGGACGCCCACCATCCGCTGGGCGGTGACGCGGTGCCGGGTCACCGCTGGGGTGTTGCTGCCGTGCTTCACGCCGAACGGCTTCCCCGTCTCAGCCGGGCTGGCGAAGGGGTCGAAGCCGTCGTTCGTCCAGTCGTCGAGCATCGCCTTGAACGTCTCGCGGATGAGCGGGCTCTCGAAGTTCTCGACGTGGTCGAGCTCGGCCTTGCGGTAGGCGTCGTTGTATCGGCCGGCGAACATGTCCACGGTGCCGTAGTGGTTCACGGTGCCAAAGACGCCATCGAAGTTCACCGTGCCGTAGAAGAAGTCCCACGCGACGTCACGCTGCAGGGCGCGCAGGAACCCGTCCACGGACAGGACGTGGCTGCCGGTCGGCCAGGTGATGTGAGCGAAGAACTCGTCCCGGCGGAACGTGAATCCGCCCAGGGTGAACTGCTTGTAGCCCTCGTGGTTCGGCGGGCTGGCGGCGACCTGCGGCGCGTCGGTCACGGTCATCTCGGTAGCTCCTTCTTCCGCGTTCTTCCGCGTTCTCGGACGTTCAGGACAGGCAGATCTCGGCCCACCGCTCGACCGTGTCGTCGCCGAGGATGGTCTGCAGCATGACGACGGACGGGCGCTCGGCGCTCATCCGGTAGGCGGCGTTGGCGGGGAGCAGTGCCATGTGGCCTCGCCGGCAGACGATGCGCCCCATGGGCCGTCCGACCGGCGCGCCCTCGAGGGCGACCGAGCCGCTCTTGTCCGCGGGCACCGCCGGTTGGTCCAGCTTCACCAGCTCGATGGTGACCTCGCCGTCCACCACGAGCGGGAACTCGTCGTGCGCCGCCGTGCGCCAACCGCTCGTGCCTTCGGCTCGGATGATCTCGAGCACGTACTCCATGTTCTTGCCGACGGCCACCTTCTCCCACGGCTTGGCCGCAGCCGCCACCTCGAACATGTTGGAGAACGTGTAGTGCTTCGGATCGTCATCGATGATCTCGATGCTCCCCTTCTCGTAGCTCTCCAGCGAACCGAACTTGGTGACGTAGCTGATGGCGTTGTGCCCAACATCGTTCGTCATCGACCGCTGACCCCCTCCTCGCGTCCTCGCCGTCTGGCGCTCGTCGTGCTCACGTCGATCACGACTGCCTGCGTCGACCGCGCGTTCCCGATCTCTGTGCCCGTTTGCTGCTCATCATCATCATCATCATCATCATCATCTGTGCGCATATCGCACGCATATTCTGCTATGCGAACATGCTGGCCTTCCTCCCGTCCACCTGTCAAGGTCGCCTCGACCAGGCACCCGACGCTCCCCACGCCATCGTCGCGCGAATGGCGGCTCGGTCGCGAAGCGAGCGCGCGGTCGACGGTGGTGGACGGCGCCCACTGGTCCGGCGTGTGCGATGCCCGGTAAGATGTTCGCCATGCGCACGGAGTCGGCGTCCGCGTCCTCATCGAGCCAGGGCCACGACTACGTGCAGTCCCTCGACCGCGGTCTATCCGTGATCCGCGCCTTCTCGCATGACGATCCCCGACTCACACTGAGTGATGTGGCCCGGGCCACCGGCCTGACCCGCGCCGCGGCCCGTCGGTTCCTCCTCACGTTGCAACGGCTGGGCTACGTCGACAGCGACGATCGGGAGTTCTACCTGACGCCCCGCGTGCTCGAGCTCGGCTACGCCTACCTCTCCACCACGCCCTTCTGGGACCTCGCCTTCCGCCACATGGAGGCGTTGGTGGACCAGCTCCACGAGTCGTCGTCCATCAGCGTGCTCGACCGGGACGAGATCGTCTATGTGGCCCGAGTGCCGACCAAGCGAATCATGACCATCAACCTCGCGGTCGGGACGCGTCTGCCTGCCTACGCGACCTCGATGGGACGGGTGCTGCTCGCCAACCTCGACGAAGCCGCACTCGAGGCCTACTTCCAGCGGGCCGACCTGGCGGAGCTGACCCCCCGGACGGTTCATACCCGCGAGGAGCTCATCCCCGTCCTGGCCGAGGTGCGTGAGCAGGGCTGGGCCCTGGTGGACCAAGAGCTCGAGGAGGGCGTGCGCAGCGTCGCCGCCCCCTTGCGGGGCGCCGCCAGCCGGGTGGTTGGCGCCATGAACGTCTCGGCTCATGCCTCGCGGACCACGCTCGATCGGCTGCGCCGAGAGTTCCTGCCTGTCCTGCTCGACACCACCAAGCGCATCAACACCGAGCTGGCCCGCCACCGCTGAAGCGCCCGCCGAGAGGCCATCGCTCCGATCCGGTCACGCAATCTGCTCCCGCATGACGGATTCGGTGACCGGAACGACGAGCGCCGCCCGCCTCAGGCGTCGGGCCGGCGGCCGGCCCACGGTGGAGGCTCAGGATCGGTTGATCTCGGCGCGTCGGGACGATGGGTGTCGAGCCCGCCGACGACGACCGCGGTCAGCTGCGCCACCAGGTCGTGGACGTCGGGGACGTCCGGTAGGAGGCAGCGCAGGTCGAGCACACCGGCGTGGGCCAGGACGGCCACTCGGGCCTGGCAGTCGGCCACCGTGCCGTACAAGCCGTCCCGACGCGGATCCCCCACCTCCTGGAGGCTGGGGTCGAGGTCCAGGCGGGCCTCGGCTTCTGCCGGTGTGCGCCCGATCGACACCGGGAGCGTCCGGGCCCACGGCTCGTCCCGGTGCGGCCGGCAGAGCACCTGCGCCCGCTCGACCAGCGGGACCAGCTCGGCCACCTCCCCGTCATCCGCGGCCCACACCACGTCCGCGCCGGCCAGGTCGGCCATGCGCGCCAGCCGCCGCCGCGCCCCCGGATCGGGCGACCGCAGCACGACGCCCAGGCGGACGAGCCGACCGGGCGGCACCTGCGGCGGCGCGCTCACGCTGCCCTCACTGCGCCTTCACCGGGCCTCCACCGTGCGCACCCACCGTGCCCTCACCGTACGCACACCGTGCGAGCTCACCGTGCCCACCCTTCCATCCCTCGGTCTCCTCCTTCAGTTTGTTCGCTTTACACACATCTGTGCGTCAGTCGCACGATACTAGAGTGGTGGACGGTGACCGTCGGGCCCCATCCCCTGTTCGACCGGCTGCTCGGCCTGGCCGAGGTCCTGCGGCGAGAAGGGGTGCAGGTCTCGACGGCCGACCTCATCGACGCCTGTCATGCCCTGGAGCACCTCGAGCTGGCGGACCGGGCCACCCTGCGCGCCGGCCTGCGGGCGACGATGGTCAAGGATCCATTGGCCGCGCTCCAGTTCGACCGGGCCTTCGACGCCGTGTTCCGGGTCGAGCCGCCGGCCGAGCGGGCGCGGGACGGGGCGGCCAGCGCGGCTGGCGACGGCGCGCTCGGCCGCCCGAGCCCTTGGAGGACGGGTGACGAGCCGCTGGCGGACGGCCTCGCAGCCGCCATCCTCCAAGCCCTGGAGGAGGGCGATCAGGACCAGCTGCACTTCCTCGCGGCCAAGGCGGTCGATCTCCATGCCGGCATCGGCCACCAGGAGGGATCGCAGCGCTACTTCCTCCACCGTGTCCTGCGTGCGGTCGACCTGACCCGCATGCTCACGACCGCCATGCACCGCCGCCGCCGTGAGGGCCAGGACGAGCTGACCGAGCTCGAGCTGCTCCTCCAGCGCAAGGAGCTGGCCCGGCTCATCGACGACTTCCGCCGGCAGCTGGCGGCGGAGATCGCCGACCGGCTCGACGATCCGGGCCCCGCCGGCCGAGTCGGCCAGCCGCCGCTCAGCCGGGACGTGCTCGAGCTCTCCGCGGTCGAGCTGAGCGAGCTGCGGCGGGCCGTCCAACCGCTGGCGCGCCAGCTGGCGGCCCGCATCGGCCGTCGGCGTCGCCAGCACGCCACCGGTCGCCTCGATCCCCGCGCCACGACCCGCCGCTCGCTCCAGTACGGCGGTGTCCCACTCGACCCCGCGTGGCGAAAGCGCCACCCGCACCGGCCCGACGTCGTCGTCCTGTGCGATGTATCGGGGTCGGTGGCCGAGTTCGCACAGTTCACGCTCACCCTCGTGCACGCCCTGCACGCCGAGTTGGCTCGGCTGCGAAGCTTCGCCTTCGTCGACGGGATCGCCGAGGTGACCGATCTGTTCGCCCAGGCGACACACGAGATCCAGGTCGGTCGGCTGCTCGAGCAGGGGGGGCTGATCGCCCACGACGGCCACAGCGACTACGGCCAGGCCTTCGAGCTGTTCTCCCGCCTCCACCTCGACGGTGCCATCACGCCCCGCACGACGGTCATCGTGACTGGGGACGCCCGCACGAACCACCGCGCTCCGGGCGTCGTCCCGTTCCGTAGCCTCTGCCAACGCGCCCGCCGGGTCTACTGGTTCAACCCGGAACCCGAGGCGGAATGGGACCACGACGACTCTGCCATGGCGACCTACCGCTCGACCTGCGCCGGGGTCTACGAGGTGCGGACGTTGCGCCAACTGGCGGACGCCATCGCCGCGGTGGTGTGAGCCGGCCGCGACTGGGGTCCGCCGACCCGAGGCGTCAGGCACTACGCCTGCTGGGCTGCCTTCACGGCCTTGACCAGCTCGTCGGTGGGCCGGAAGGTCAGCCCCGCGATGGCCCGGTGGGCGTAGCGCACGACGCCGTCGCCGTCGATCACGAACACCGAGCGCCGCGGGAAGCCCAACGGTCCGAGCGTGCCGTACAGACCGGCCACCGCCTTGTCGATGTCGGCCAGCAGCGGGAAGGTGAAGCCATGCTTGGCCGCGAACTTCTCGTGGCTCTCGACGCTCTGCGCGCTCACCGCCAGCACCTGGGCGCCCACGCCGCTGAACGAGGAGATGTCGTCGTTGTAGCTGTTGAGCTGCTTCGTGCAGACCGGCGTGTCATCGCCTGGGTAGAAGACCAGGACGACGGCCTGGCCCTTGTAGTCCGCCAACGAGTACGACCGTCCACCCGTCCCGGGGAGGGTGAAGGGAGGCGCCTGGTCTCCGATTGCGGTCGCCATGCTCAGGCCTCCACGGTCTGCAGGATGTGGTCAGGGATGTCGAAGTTCGCGTACACGTCCTGTACGTCGTCGAGGTCCTCGAGGGCGTCCATGATGCGCAGCACCTTCTTGGCTCCGTCGGCCTCGGTGACCTCGATGGTCGTCGTGGGCACCATCGTGGACTCGGCCGACGTCACCTCGATGCCCGCCGCCTCGAGCGCCTCCCGGAGCGTCTCCAGGTTGTGGGGCTCCGTCGTCAACCGCCACCCCTCGCCATCATCGACCACGTCGTCGGCGCCCGCCTCGAGGGCGACGAGCATCACGTCGTCCTCTCTCACCGACCGGGGAACCTCGATCACGCCTTGGCGGGAGAACTGCCATGAGACCGCGCCCGGCTCGGCCAGCGAGCCACCGAGGCGCGAGAGCGTGCTGCGCACCTCGGAGCCGGCGCGGTTCCGGTTGTCGGTGAGCACGTCGATGAGCAGCGCCACACCGCCCGGCGCGTAGCCCTCGTAGGTCACCGACTCATAGGTGACGCCCTCGAGCTCACCGGTCCCACGCTTGATGGCCCGCTCGATGGTGTCCAGGGGCACCGACGCGGCGCGGGCCTTGTTGAACATGGTTCGCAGCGTGGCGTTGGTGTCACTGTCGCCGCCACCCTCGCGCGCTGCCACCTCGACCTGGCGGATCAGCTTCGCGAACAGCTTGCCCCGGGCTTGATCCTTGGCCCCCTTCTGGTGCTTGATCGTCGCCCACTTCGAATGACCGGACATCAGCTAACGACCTCCTGCAGGAACTGGGCGTGGATGCGGCCGTCGCCAGATAGCTCCGGGTGGAACGCGGCGACGGTGACGGGGCCTTGGCGGGCCAGAACGGCGTGACCGGCGTGCTCGGCCAGCACCGTCACGGCCGGACCGGCCCGCTCGACCCACGGCGCCCGGATGAAGACGGCGTGGAAGCAGCCCGGGGCGCCGTCGGGCCCGAGGCCCACCACCTCGAGGTCGGTCTCGAAGCTGTCGACCTGCCTTCCGTAGGCGTTGCGCCGGACCGTGAGGTCGACGGCGCCGAAGCAGCGCTGGTCGGGCCGGCCATCGACGATCTCGGCGGCGAGGAGGATCATCCCCGCGCAGGTGCCGAGCACTGCCATACCGTCGGCCAGTCGCTTGGCGATCGGGTCGAACAGGCCGGAGGACTCCAGCAGCATCGACATCGTGGTCGACTCACCGCCCGGCATCACCAGCGCGTCGACGCGCTCGAGCTGCTCGGGCGTGCGGACCTCGACCGTCTCGGCGCCGAGCTCAGTCAGCGTGCGGGCGTGAGCCGAGAACGCACCCTGGAGCGCCAGCACGCCGACGCGGCACCCCGGCTGCACCTGGGGGCCTCGCGCGATCGCCGGTCATGCAGGAGAGGTTAGCGATCTACCAGCCGCGATCGGCCAGGCGGACGTCGAGCTCGTCCATGCCGATGCCGGTCATCGGTGTGCCCAGCCCCCGGCTCACCTTGGCCAGGATATGGGCGTCGCGGAAGTGCGCCGTCGCCTCGACGATCGCCTTGGCCCGGGGCGCGGGGTCGGCGCTCTTGAAGATGCCGGAACCAACGAACACCGCCTCGGCTCCGAGCTGCATGGCCAGCGCCGCATCGGCCGGCGTGGCGATGCCCCCGGCGCAAAACAACGGCACCGGCAGCCACCCCGTCTCGGCAATCTCCTGCACGAGCGGGAGGGGCGCCTGCAGACGCTTGGCCCAGTCGTACAGCTCCGCGCTGTCGGCCTGGGTGAGCTTGCGCATGTCGCCGATGATCGAGCGCAGGTGGCGGACGGCCTCGACGATGTTCCCAGTGCCCGCCTCGCCCTTCGAGCGGATCATGCACGCTCCCTCGCTGATGCGCCGGAGCGCCTCGCCGAGGTTCGTGGCCCCGCAGACGAACGGGACCGTGAACGCCCACTTGTCGATGTGATGGGCTTCGTCGGCCGGAGTCAGGACCTCGGACTCGTCGACGTAGTCGACGCCGAGCGCCTCGAGGATCTGGGCCTCGACGAAGTGGCCGATGCGGACCTTCGCCATCATGGGGATGGTCACCGTGGCCTTGATGCCCTCGATCATCTCCGGGTCGCTCATGCGCGCCACACCGCCGTCGGCCCGGATGTCGGCCGGCACTCGCTCGAGGGCCATGACCGCCACGGCCCCGGCATCTTCGGCGATCTTGGCGTGCTCGGGCGTGACGACGTCCATGATGACGCCGCCCTTCAGCATCTCGGCCAGGCCGCGCTTGACGGGGACGGTGCCGGTGCGCGGTCCGGCGGGTGTGGTCTCGTCGGCCATGGCTTCCAGTCTAGGGGAGCCCCACCGTCTCGACCCCGTCCGTTCCGACCTCGCTCGCCTCGTTCCGGTCACCGATCCGGCGCCCTGCCCCCTCGTTCCGATCACCGATCCGGCGCCCTGCCCCCTCGTTCCGGTCACGATCCGGCGCCTTGCCCCTCGTTCTGGGCACCGAATCCGCGCCCTGAGCGCGGGTTCGGTGACCGGTACGGCAATGGGAGGCCGCAGCCGGCGGCAGGGAATCAGCTGAAGTGGAACTGGGTGACACCGGCTTGGGGCAGCTCCACCCAGGTCCGCCCCGGCGCCAGCAGCACCACCTTGCCGTTGGGGTCGGTGAACACGGCGGGCTTGGACGGCTGTGGGCGAGTCCAGTGGCCGAGGATGACCTTGCCGCCGGTGAAGATCAGGGCGTTCCCCCGCCCAACCGTCTCGGCTTCGGGCGAGCGGGCGTCCGCGGGGCTCTGCGAATACGGCACGAACTGGAAGACGACGTTGTTGGTCGAGACTGGAGCACCCGAAGCGTCGACGTGGGGGGCGCCGTATTCGTTCCGGATGTACAGCTGCTTCGACGGGTCCCACTGCCAGTGGACGGGGACGCTGCGCATGTTGACGTCGACGGAGGTGGCCGGCGTGCCGACGGCCGAGGGCGCCCCGAACGCGCGGTAGCTGAACAAGGGCGGCGGCGGCCCCTCACCCGGCCGGGCGGTGGCCCAGATGTTGGCGGTGCTGGTGTTCAGGAGCGTGTGCTCGATGGCGGTCCGGCGGTGGCGTGCCTGGTCGCGGTAGAAGCCCGGCGCCTGGCCGTAGGCCCGGCTCTCGGCGTTGGCACGGCCGATGGCCCTGACCACATTGGCGTTCCCGCCGGACCACACGAACAGCGGCCGGTTCAGCTGGTTGAGCAGGTTGACGTCCGTGGTGCGGGCGGATCGGATGGGCCCGAACGGCGCCGCCCCAGTCGATTGGAAGATGGCGAAGAACCGGGTGATCTCGGCCTCGACGATCTCCTCGTAGATGACGTCGGCCTGGTTGATGCCGGCGTGGGGACGGGCGTCGCGGTGGTTGTCCATCTTCACCGCCAGCGCCGGGCGGCGCAGCACCTTGGGGTCGCTCACGGGCAGACCGGTGAGCGGGGCCACCGGCTTGGGCGCGGCGGTCGTCGTGGTGGCCGCCGTCGTGCTGCTGGCCACCGTCACCGGGGCGCCGGTCGTGGTGCTGGCCTCCGTGGTCGGGGCCTCCGTCGTGGACGCGCTGTCCTTCCCGCCGCCACAGGCGGCCAACGAAACGGCCGCCGCGGTCACCGCCAGCGCGCGGAACATGGGCGTCTTGCGAAGCATCGTGGTCATGGGGACCTCAGAGCTCACGAAGTGCGGCGATGCGCTCTTCAAGTGGAGGGTGGGTGTCGAAGAGGCGATTGAAGGAACCGAACCGCCCGCGATCGCCGACGCCCGACATCGGCTGCTCGATCCACAGGTGGGCGGTGGCCTTCGATGCGGAGTGGGTGACCGTGGTGTCCTCGAGCAGCTTCTCGAGGGCGGAGATGAGCCCGGGTGGGTACCGGGTCATCTGGACGGCGGAGGCGTCGGCCAGCGCCTCGCGCCTACGGCTCACCGCGGCCTGCATGACGCGGCCGAGGAGCGGAGACAGGACGAGGAAGATCAACGCGATGAAGGCGAGCGGGTTGTTGGAGTCGTTGCGATCGCCGGAACGGCGTACCCGTCCGCCGTTCCACCACATCATCCGGACAGCCAGGTCGGCGAGCAGCGCCATCGCCCCCACCAGGGTGACGGCCAGGGTGGAGACGAGGATGTCGTAGTTCTTCACGTGGCTGAGCTCGTGGGCGAGCACGCCCTCGAGCTCCACCCGGTTCATCTTCTCGAGCAAGCCGGTGGTGACGGCGACGGCGGCGTGCCGAGGGTTGCGCCCGGTGGCAAAGGCGTTCGGCGCGATGTCGTCGATGATGTAGAGGCGCGGCATCGGCAGCCCGCTGGCGATGGTGAGCCCTTCCACCAGGTTGTACAGCCGCTGGTACTGCTCCGGGTCGGCGGGGTGCGCACGGCTGACTGCGAGCGCCACCGAGTCTGCCTTCCAGTAGGAGGCGAAGGCGAGGGCCCCACTCAGGACGAGCGCGATGACCGTGCCGAAGAGGCCGTAGCCGATGACGAGGCCGAACGCGGCGCCGACGAGGGACAGCACGATCACGAAGCCTGCGATCAGCGCGATGCTCCGGCGCTTGTTGGACGCGATCAGCTCGTACATGCGGGCAGGACGGACAGGCTGCGGTCGTCAGAAGCTGACGGTGGGGGCCTCGCGCGTGCCCTCTTCGGTTTCGAAGTACTCCTTGGGCGAGAACTTCATTCGGCTGGCGATCAGCGCGGCCGGGAACTTCTGGATCCCGGTGTTATAGGTGAGGACGGAGTCGTTGTAGAACTGCCGGGCGTACGCGACCCGACCTTCGGTCGCCGACAGCTCCTCCTGCAGGGCGAGGAAGTTCTGGTTCGCCTTCAGATCCGGGTAGGCCTCGGAAAGGGCGAACAGCTGGCGCAGAGCACCGGTCACCATGTTCTCGGCCTGGGCGGTGGCCGCCGGGCCGGAGGCCGAGATGGCCGCGTTGCGAGCCTGGACCACGGCGTCGAGGGTGCCCCGCTCGTGGGCGGCGTAGCCCTTGACCGTTTCGACGAGGTTGGGGATGAGGTCGTGGCGACGCTTCAGCTGAACGTCGATCTGCGACCAGGCGTTGTCCACCCGGTTCCGCTTGCTGATCAAGCCGTTGTAGAGGAACAGCAGGTACAGCGCGATCAGGACGACGAGGACGATGAGGATGATCAGCCAGGTCATGGGGCCTCCTGGGCCGGGTTCTCCGTTGTCGAGGGCCAGGCCGCAGCCAGGGGCTGCCCCTCCGCCGAGGGCAACGCCGAAGCGCCCGGGTGCCGGGCTGCTTCGGACGGCGCGGTCATGACAAGGGCATGATACGGCGCACCCACCTCGGAACGCGGGCACCCGCGCGTCCGTTGCCCGCCGACGGCGGCGGATCGAGGAGTCGCTCGAAGCGCTCGACGTACCGCTCGGCGAGGGTCGTCATCGAGAACGCCTCGGCCCGCTCGGTGCCGCTGCGGCGAAGGCTGTCCGCGAGATCGTCGTCGGCGAGGACCCGTTTGAGCGCGGCGGCGAGCGCGGCCGTGTCGCCGGGTGGTGTGAGGAGGGCGTCGGTGTCGGGCCGGGCCACGCGCCGGTAGCCCGGTAGGTCGGAGGCGACGATCGCCGTGCCCGCGGCCATCGCTTCGATCAGGACGACGCCGAAGGACTCACCCCGCAGCGACGGCGCGCAGAGGACGTCCGACGATGCCAGCCGGGCGATCTTCTCCTCGTCGGTGAGCCGTCCGAGCCACTCGATGCGCGTGTCGTCGGCGAACCGGGCCCGCAGCTCCAGGGTGTCCGGTCCGTCGGACGCCACCCAGCAGCGCACGTCGCCCGGCAGGTCGGCAAGGGCGCCGAGCAGGACGTCGAGGCCCTTGCGGGGCTCGTGCCGGCCACAGAACATGATCGTCGGCCCGTCCCGACGGACTGTGGCCGGGACGCGGTAGCGCTCGAGCTCGACCCCGTTGAAGAGCACCTCGTACGTCCCCCCGAGGTAGCGCTGAGCCAGGTCGCGGGCGTCGTCGGACACGGCGATGCGCAGGTCGAGCCGGCCAGCCAGCCAGTTCACGCTGCGGTTCAGCCGGCGGTACGACGAGCTGTCGCCGGCCGCGTGGAAGGTGCCCACGGTGGGGGCGGGGTGCATGACGAGCGCCGTCATCGGAGGACCAGGGACGAGCGGTTCGTGCACGTTCACGACGTCGAAGGCCTCGTCGGCCAGGGCGCGGATGGTCCGGAGCGCGCAGGCCGGGTCGGGAGCGAGGGGGGCCACGGATCCGTTCGCCGCCGTCGGCAGCGAGTTGCCGAGCGGGATCACGAACGGTTCGGGTGGGGGACCGTCGCACGGCGAGAGCACCCGCGTCTCGTGCCCCATCCGGCGCAGGGCTCGGGCCAGGCCCATCACCTGGCCCTGGACGCCGCCCGGCACCGTGAGGCTGTAGGGGCACACGAGGCCGATGCGCACCCCGCGACCGTACTCGCAGGCCGCGCCGACCAGGACGAAGCCCCAGCGTGCGGACCCAGCAGAGGAGGGGTTACGGTCCGACGATGGCCCGCGCCGCGCTCCCCGCTCTCTCTCTCGTCGCCTCGCCCGGGCGGCGCAACGCCATCCTCGAGCTGGCGGCCGAAGCCGACCGGCGGGGCTTCGCCGGCATCGCCTGCCCGAGCCTCGGCGGCGCCCTCGGCCTGTGCCGCGTCGCTCGCTCACGTCACGCGTCAGCTCCGGTTCTGGACGTCGATCCAGCCGATCTATCTGGCGCAGCCGAGCGAGGCGGCGAGCACGGCGAGCCACATCCAGGAGGTCTCAGGCGGTCGGTTCGGGCTCGGCCTCGGGGTGAGCCACGGTCCGGTGCTGCGCCGTCTCGGTGTGTCGGCCGGCCGCCCGCTGGACGACATGCGTGCTTACGTGGACGCGGTGCGAGCCGCCGGCGACGGCGCCCCACCGATCTACCTGGCCGCGATGCGCGACCGCATGCTGGCCCTCGCGGCCGAGGTGGCGCAGGGGGCGATCTGGGCCAACGCGGCGCGCAGCGCCGTGCCCGCGCAGCTGACCCGGGTGCCGGGCGCCGCGGCCGACGGCTTCTTCCGGGCCAACATGATCCCCACCGTCATCGACGACGACCGTGCCGCGGCGGCCGCCGTGAACCGGCGCACGATGACCGGCTACGTCAGCCTCCCGAACTACCGCAACTACTGGAAGGCGGTCGGGTATCAGGAGGAGATGGAGGCGCTCGAAGCCGCCGTCGAGGCCGGCCAGCGCGACCGGGTGCCGTCGCTCATGAGCGATCGCTGGCTGGCGGACGTGACCCTGGGCGGATCGGCGGGCGAGGTGCGCGACGGGCTCGAGGCGTGGGCGGCCATGGGCGTCCTGCCCGTCGCGGTGATGTCGTCGACGTCCGGCGGCCAGGTGAAGGCGGTGCAGGAGCTGTTTGCCGCCTACGCCTGACGGGCGGATCGAGCGGGGGTTTCAGGCCGGCGACCCGACCTTCGCCGCGCCGGACGACAGCGCCCGCCAGAGCGAGGGGTAGCTCGGGTACTCGAGACCGCCGATGACGTAGCCCCAGCGCACCAGCTCCCGATGGTAGCGGGGCAGGTTCCGCATCGGGATGCCGCTGTCGCAGTGGTGAGCGAGGTGCCAGCCGATCCAGAAGGGCACCAGGATGAAGCGGGAGAGCGGGTGCTGGCGCACGCTGTGGGTCGTCTGGCGGCGATCCGACGAGCGGGTCATGCCGCCGTGCTCGGCGATCGAGCGCAGCCGGTTGATGACCCGCCACACCGTCAGGTAGGGCACGAACCAGAGCAGCCAGTAGACGAGCGGGTAGCCGGCGAGCGCCGACACCGCAGCCAGCCCGAGCTGGACACCGATGATCGCTCGCGCCGCCCGCCGGGTGCCAGCGTCGGCCGAGCGGGTGGCCCGGAACAGCCCCTTCAGCAGCTTCCACCCTGTCTGGCCGGTGGCGTCACGCCACAGCTTGCGTCGGAAGGAGTCCGCCGGGATGGGGTAGCCGACGTAGAGCGCCAGGTCCGGTTCCTCCGGGCCGAACTCCTCCCGGTGATGTGCCATGTGGGCCCGGCGGTACTGGTCGACGGGCGAGAACGACGGATAGCCGAGCACCCACCGGCCGACCCAGTCGTTCGCGGCCTTGTTCCGGAACAGGAGGCGGTGCGCGGCCTCGTGCATGAGGGCAGCCAGCTGCGCATGGGCCCGTCCCATCAGGAGGAAGGCGAGCACGTACGCCCACCATTGGCCGATCCACACCGCGGCGACGATGATCGCCAGGGTTTGGGCGTAGGCGCTGACGACGCTCAGTCCGTTGAGGACCGACGGGATGCGGCGCAGATCGCCCCTCAGGGCCGGCCGGGGGCGGCCGTTGGGCAGGATCCCGCCTTCGGCGGCGGGGACGGTCAGGAGCGCCTCCGCCGGGAGCATGGTGGTGAGCGTGGGGCGGGAGACCGTGGCGCGACCCATCCTGGCATCTTACACTTCATAGACAGATGTCGCCCTCACGTAACAAAACCGAGCGGCAGCGGTCCGCCGATGGCACCCCGCTTGACCGACCGCTCACCCCGACGTCGGTGATCGCCAGCCTGCTCCTCGGCATGCACCCGCCCCGCATGCGCGGTGCTCTCCTCGTCCGCTGGTGCGCCCACCTGGGCATCGCCGAGGGCACCACCCGGGTCGCCCTCTCTCGCATGGTGGACGCGGGCGAGCTCTCTAGCGCCGACGGGCGATACCAGCTCGCGGGTCCCCTACTGCGCCGCCAGACCAGCCAGGACTGGAGTCTGGCCCCGAGGCTCGAGCGCTGGGATGGGGGGTGGGACCTCCATGTGGTCCGCCCCCAGCCGCGGCGGGCGCCGGACCGGGCCGCGCTGCGTGCCGCCGCGGCCGGGGCACGCCTGGCAGAGCTACGCGAAGGCGTCTGGGGCCGGCCGGCCAACCTGCCCCTGGACGCCACCCCTCACGACGCGGCCAAGGTGCTCGCGGCTCAAAGCGACCCGTGGCGGGCGGCCCCGCAGCCCGGCCACGCCCCCGACCCTGAGGCACTCTTCGCACTCGCGCCCACCGCGGCACGCATGCGCGACCTCGCCGCCCGCCTCGAACAGGTCACCACCCACCTCGGCGACGAGCTTGGCGACCGTCTCGCCGAGGGCTTCGTCGTGGGCGCGGCCGCGCTGCAACAGATCCGTCGGGATCCGTTGCTGCCGGACGCGTTGGTCGAAGCGGCCTGGCCCGGCGCTCGGCTCCGCCAGGCCTACGACGACTACCGAGAGCGATTCGGCACCGCCGTCAAGGCCTGGTTCGCCGCGGAGAGCGGTAATTCGGACACAGTGCGGGCGAACCGACCCCGATCGTCCTAGGTTTGCGCCTCGACGACGTCTGGAACGGGTGATGGCGATGGAGGGAGCGATCCCGGCAGTGGGATTCACGGAACGGGAGACCGTGGTCGTCCGCGCCGAGGTCAACGAGGGCGTCGTCCTCGCCTATCAGGAGCACTACGTCGCCGTCGCCCGGCTCGCCTTCCTGCTGGTGGGTGACCGGCATCAGGCCGAAGACCTCGCCCACGAGGCCTTCGCCCGGCTCCACAGCAAATGGGACCGCCTGCAGGACAAGGACCGCGCCCTCCCCTACCTGCGCACCACCGTGGTCAACCTGGCCCGCTCGAAGGGGCGGCGGGAGCGCACCGCCGCCGGTCACCCCCCGCCCATCGAGCGCCCGGCACGATCGGCGGAGGAAGTCGCGGTCGCCGGCCTCGATCGCGACGCCGTGCTCGCGGCGCTGGGACGGCTCCCGGCGCGACAGCGGGCGGCGATCATCCTGCGCCACTACCTGCGGATGACCGAGGGCGACATCGCCGAGACGATGGGCTGCAGCATCGGGACGGTCCGGACCCATCTCAAACGGGCCAACGCGGCCCTGACGACCGCTCTGGGAGGTCACGCGTGAGCGACGAGCCCACTCCAGAGCTCGAGCACCACCTCGAGGAGGCGGCGTCCGAGTTCCAGCCCCGCCAGAACTTCGCCCGCCTGCAAGCGGCGGCCGACACCATCGACCGCCGATCCTGGTGGCGCGGCGTCGGGGCCATGGGTGTGGCCGGGGCGATCTTCGCCGTGGGTGTCGTCGGCCTCGGCCTCGGCCTGCGTCCTGACGAGGGCGACAACGCCCGCCTGGTCACGGGCGCACGTGGTCCGACCGATGCCACCGTGCCGGCCCCCGTCACCATCGCGCCGGTGGTGATCGGCTCCACCAGGCTGCCGCCTATAACGCTCGCGGCGACGACCACCACCACCCTGCCACCAGTCCCGTCCACCGCGGCGACCATCGCGCCCCCGTCTCTCGCGGTCGGGGTCTCAGCCAACGGCGGACGCCCGCCCTCGGCCAACGCAACGGTGGCGCCGCATGTCACCCCGCGCCTACCGACGCCCCCGGTCACGCCCACGCCGCCAACGACCGCGCCTCCGACCACGCCGCCGACGACGGCGCCGCCCACCACGCCGCCGCCGCACGGTCACGGCCCGGGCGGGGGAGGCCCGGGGCCGCCGCCTCCACCTCCACCTCCACCTCCACCTCCACCTCCTCCCCCCTCCCCCCCTCCCCCACCTCCCCCACCACCCCCACCTCCGCCACCCCCGACCGTGCCGTTCACGGCGCACTGGCGGGCCAGGAGCTGTGCCCTGCCGATCTTCAGCCTCTTCTTCGGCAGCGCCCAGCCCGGCTCGTCGATCACCATCAGCTCGCCGGTCGGCTCGTGGAGCGCGGCAGGCGGACGACCGCGGAAACTGGGGCCGGTGGGTCGTGTTCCCCAACCTCACTGGCACCCCGGCGGTGTCCGCGTCGTCGGGTCAGGGCACGTTGACCCCGGCCTGCGGCAGCTGAGCCGTGCTTGACGACGGAGCGTGAGATCGCGCCGAATGATCGGTTCTCGGCCGCGGAGGTGCCCGCTCGGCTACGGACGGCCGGTGGTACCTTGCCGGGGACCGATGCGAGCTCCGAGAACAGGAGAGCGGGAGTGGGCGTGACTTCGGCGCAAGAGCCTTCCGAGCAGCGCGTCGGCGCTTTGGCCTCGAACCTGGGCGCTGACGAGCAGGCGGCGCGCCGCCTCACCGCGTCCGGGGAACGCCCGTGATGGAAGATCCGGGCCCCGAGCTCGAGCCGCCGCTGCTCGACGGGCCTCCTTCGTTCGAGTCGCCTCCGGAGCAGGGTTGGCCTCGAGGGACGGGAATGAACGATCCCCACGTTCGGCGCCGGGCGCTGTGGGCCATGGGCATCGCAGGTGTGCTCTTCGTCGGTGGCGTCATCGGTCTCGGCCTGCCCGCAGCCACCAGCGGGGGCGACAACGTGCACCTCGCCCTCTCGGACACGACTGTCGTCAACACGACGCCCGACAGCGGTGACCGGGTCGGCGTCAAGCCGGTGTTCACCCCGATCGAGTTCGCGGCCCCGCCCGTGCAAACCACGACCCCCGGCACGACTTCGACCCCCGGCACGAGCACGACCACCATCGGGACGACGGGCCCGCCGACGACGAGCAGCTTCGCGGGCGCCACCGGCTCCGGCTCGCTGTCCGGCTTCTTCCCGCCGAGGAGCACGCCGTCGACGACCTCGGCCCCCACGCCCACGACGAAGCCAACCATCCCAACCGCCACCACCACGCCCCGGCCGAGCACGACATTGCCGAGGACCACGACGACGACCGCTGTGGCGCCGACCAGCACCACGACGCCAACCACCACCGCGGCGCCAACGTCAACGACGACAACCAGCACGACCACGACCAGCACCACGAGCACGACGACGACCACCACCACGTCGACGACGAGCAGCACGACGGTGGCCTTGACCACCACGTCGACGACCGATACAACGCCGACCACGACGCCGACCACGACGCCGACCACGACGCCGACGACCGACACCGTGCCGACTCCGCCCACGACGTAGCCGAGCACCTCGCTCCGCGTCCGGTTCTCGCCTTGGTCGCAGCGAGGCGTCGCGCAACGTCGGCCGACCAGCACCGAAGTTGTCAGCCGTGGTTGCGACTTCCGGAACGTCAGCCGACCGCCTCGGAGCTGGTCGGCTCTCGATGCGGGCGCGGACCCGCCTGTGCGCTGGCTAGGCCGGTGCGGCAACGACGCTCGCCAGTGCGGTGACGACGCTCGCCGGTGCGGTGAGTACGCTCGCCGGCCATGTCTGCCAAGCGCTGGTCCGATCTCTCGTCGCGGCAGCGGGGCGTGGTGCTGGCGCTGGTCGCCGTCCAGGCCATCCTGGCCACGATCGCCGAGCGCGACCTGTCGTCGCGCCCGGCCTCGCAGGTGCGGGGGCCCAAGTTCCTGTGGCGGATCGCCAGCCTCAACACGGTCGGGGCAGTCGCCTACCTCGTGGCCGGCCGCCGCACCGCTTGACCGGTCAGCCAGCCCACGCGTGACGACCGCTAGGGTGCCTCGGCAGTGAGCCCCTGGTCCTCGCGGTCGTGGTTGTCGGTGTTCTCTTGGCGTTCGATCGGATCCGCATTTTCGGCTGGATCGTTTGGCTCGACGCTCTCGTTCGGCTCCCTGTTCTCGGTCGGGTCCGCGCTGTCCATCGGCTCGTCAGGCTCGTTCCTGTCCCTCGGCTCCAGCGGCTCGATGCTTTCGATCGGTTCGTCGGGCGGGGTGCTCGGCGTCGGACAGGCTGGCGATCCCCGGCGGTCTACCCGTGTGCTCGGCACTGCGGTTGCTCTCCTCGGCATGCTCGGCGCGCTGGCGGACTTGGCGGGGGCTTCCGACGTCTCTCGAGGCGCGGGACGCCGGAGCCGTCGCCGCTGACGGCTGTGGCTCTCGCCGGCGTCGGCCGCAGAGGAAGCGGAGCCGCCACCGACCCTCGACGTCGATCGAGCGCGGCCCCTTCGATCGCGCCCTCGGCCCGTCGGCGACCCCGCGCGAGACTCACCGGGTGAACCTGTCGCTCAGCGCCGGCCGCGATCTGGTGGCCATCCCGGGTCCGTCCGTCATCCCCGATCGGGTCTTGTCGGCCATGCACCGTCCGATGCCGAACATCTACGAGGGCGAGCTGCTCGACATCTCGGACTCGATCTTCGCCGAGCTCCCGAGCCTGGCCCGGACGAGCGGGCGCGCATTCGTCACCGTCTCGAACGGGCACGGCGCCTGGGAGATGGCCATCTCGAACACCCTGTCGCGCGGGGACAAGGTCCTGGTGCTGGAGTCCGGGCGCTTCGCCGTGGTCTGGGGCGAGATGGCCGCCCTCTCGGGTGTCGACGTCGAGGTGCTCAGGGCGCCCGAACGCGGGCCGGTCGATCCTGACGCCGTCGAGGCCCGCCTGCGCGTGGACCGGGAGCGAAGGATCAGGGCCATCTTCGTGGTCCAGGTCGACACCGGCTCATCCGTGCTGAACGACCTCCGGGCCCTCCGGCGGGTCGTCGACGCGGCCGACCATCCGGCCCTGCTCATGGTGGACTGCATCGCCTCGCTCGGCTGCGAGCGCTACGAGATGGACGCCTGGGGCATCGACGTCACGGTGGCCGCCTCACAGAAGGGGCTGATGGTGCCACCCGGCCTCGGCTTCGTCTGGGCCGGACCGAGGGCGTTCGCCGCCCACCAGCACGCCGGCCTGCGCAGCGGCTATTGGGATTGGACGGCCCGAGCCCAGGACGGTCCGCACTACCTCCGCTACTGCGGGACGCCACCGGTCACTCATCTCTTCGGTCTTCGCGAAGCGCTGACCATGCTGCGCGAGGAGGGCCTCGAACAGGTCTGGACCCGTCACGCTGCCTTCGCCCGCGGCATCCACGCCGCGGTGGACGCTTGGTCCACGCCGGAAGGCCTCGAGCTCAACATCGTCGATCCCGATGCTCGCTCGAACGCGGTGACCACCGTCCTCACCGGCCAGGTCGACGCCGACATCCTCCGGGCCGTCTGCCAGCGCCAGGCCGGCCTGACGCTCGGCATCGCGCTGAGCCCGTATGACGGACGGGCCTTCCGCATCGGGCACATGGGCCACCTGAACCCGCCCATGGTGCTCGGCACGCTGGGCACGATCGAGGCAGTGCTGACGGCGATGGGGGTGCCCATCAGCGGGTCAGGCGTGGCCGCCGCGGCCGCAGTCCTCGCCGAGGCCATGGCCGGGGAGCAGGCTCGGCTGGGCGGGATGCCGGCGGCCGTGGAGCGCTAGGTCGGCCCCGTGGCTTCTCCGGCGACGGCGACCCTCGACTGGTATGGCTGCGCCACCTTCCGCCTGTCGTTGCCCGACGGGTTGGTGGTGTTCCTCGACGCCTACATCGACCGCGTCGAGGGCGCGGCCGGACCTCGGCCTGCGGTCACGGCCGACGCGGTCGCGCGCGCCGACTGGGTCGTGATCGGCCACTCCCACTTCGACCACCTGTGGGGGGCGGAGCGGATCGCCAGGCAGACCGGCGCCACGATCATCGGCTCGTTCGAGACGGTGCGAGTGATGGAGGCCGCGGGGGTGCCTCTCGGGCAGCTGCTCCCGGTGGCGGGCGGCGAACGGGTGCAGCTGAGCCCCGATGTCGACGTGTGCGTCTACCCCTCGCTGCACTCGTGCGTCTGGTCGCACCTCGGGATGGTGGATGCCGACGAGGTGTGCCTAGGTGATCTGCGGGTGATCCACCAGGACCGGCTGGCCCGGTTCGCGGACCTGAGCCGCTTCGTCGCCTCGCTCGGCCCGGACACGGCCGCCCACCTGCAGACCTCGGACCAGGGCGCCCGCGGCGACGGCGGCGCGCTGGTGTACGTGTTCGACACGCCGGAGGGCTCGTTGCTCTATCAGGACACGTCCGGGCACTGGTCGGGCATCCTCCACGACCTGCGTCCCGACGTGGCCATCGTCGCCGCCGCGGGGCGCGGGAACGTCGACGGTGAGCCCGTGCAAGGGTCGCTTGCCGGCTTCGTGACCCAGCAGGCCTGGTTGCTGCGGCCTCGCCGGGTCGTGCTGTCGCACCACGACGACTGGCTTCCCGGCTTCTCCGTGGCGACCGACACCGCCCCGATCCGGCGCCAGCTCGAGCGTCGGCTGCCGCGCTGCGAGCTGGCCGAGCTGGGCTATCTGGACGGCTACCGGGTCTTCGCCGACCTTCCAGTCTGACCGGGCTGGGTCCGTGCGGACGGGGCCGGATCCTGCTGAGGGCTCGATCGTGCGAGGGGGGTTGGCGCCGACGCCGTCGATCGCCACATCGACGAGCCCCGAGCGACGCCGCATCGTGGCGCACCCACCGGTCACAATGACCCGATGGTGACGATCCGGTGCGGGCACTGCGGCGGCAGCCATGCCAGCACCGCCGAAGCCCGGGCGTGCGCGGCGGCCGACCACCGGCGCGATGTTCCCGGTCGCGCCGACGACGGCGCGTTCGCCGAGGTGCAGCCGGCCAGGCCCGACGATCGTCACGTCGGTCCGGAGGTGGCCGCGGCGGTAGCACCGCCGGGACCGGCGGTCCTCGGCCGCAACCTCGTCGTTGGCCCCGACCAAGCGGCCCCGGAAGCGTGGCGGGACGCGCCCCGGATCGTCGTCACTGACAGCTCGACCGTGCCGGCCGAGCTCCAGCGCCGCTGGTACGACCGGCTCCCCACCGTCATCGAGCTTGCCGCGTCGCTCCCGGCGCCGGCCCCCGCCGAGCGTCGGCCGGTGTGGGCACTCGAGCCAACCCTTCTCGTCGAGCGCGATCAGCTGGAGCACCTGATCTGGTCGAACAGCATCGACGGCCGCGACCCAGCCCATCTCACCTTCCGCTGGCTCGATGCCGCCCTTGCGGCGGGGGCCCGAGCCGGCGGCCCGGCCGATGTCGTCCTCCCTGACGGTCGTCCGGCCTGGTGCGACGGAGGTCCGCTCGGCACCGTTCGGTCCGCCGGCCTCGGCGGCACCGCGGTTCTGCACCGCATCGCGCTCGAGCGCGGCCGGCTCACCCCGCTCGGGGAGGCGGAACCGGCGGGCGCGGAGCTGCTGGGCGAGCTGGCGCCCGACCAGCTGGCCGCCGTCGCCCATCCCGGCGGCGCGGCGCGGATCATCGCCCCGGCCGGCTCGGGCAAGACCCGCGTCCTCACCGAACGGGCCCGCCTGCTGCTCACCGGCTGGCGGGTGCCGGCATCGGCGGTCTGCCTCGTCGCCTTCAACGAGCGCGCCGCGGCCCAGATGCGGGAGCGGACAGCCGATCTCCACGGGCTCCAGATCCGCACCCTCAACGCCCTGGGCCTGGCCCTTCTGGACGGGCGGGCCCCCTTCGCACCGAGAGGTGACCGCTACGAGGTGGTCGACGAGCGGGCCATGCGCGCCATCCTCGGCGAGCTGGTCACGCTCCCCCGCCGGACCAACACCGATCCGTTGGCGCCTTGGATCGACGCGCTGGCCGAGGTACGGCTGACCCTCCGCGATCCTCACGACGTCGAGGCCGACTACGACGGCGAGGTCGACGGGCTGCCGGCGGTGCTCCACCAGTACCGGACGGTGCTGGCCGAGCGCCATGCCGTCGACTTCGATGAGCAGATCGCCGGCGCCATCGAAGCGCTGCTGGCCGAGCCGGCCACACGTGCCGCGGCCCAGCGAGCATGCCGGCTGCTGCTGGTCGACGAGTTCCAAGACCTCGCCCCGGCCCACCTGCTGCTGGTGCGCCTGCTGGCCTCGCCCGAGCTCGCAGTCTTCGCGGTCGGCGACGACGACCAGACGATCTACGGCTTCTCCGGGGCTACGCCGCAGTGGCTCATCGGCTACCAGTCACTCTTCCCCTCCGCCGGCGACCATCCGCTGCGCGTCAACTACCGCTGCCCGCCGGCCGTGGTCGACGGCGCCCGCACGCTCTTGGCGAACAACCGGCGCCGCGTCGAAAAGGAGATCCGCGCCGCCCCGGGGCGGCTCGATGACGGCGACGCGTTCCGGCTCGTACTGGCCGACGACACCGTGGCTGCTTCGGGCGATGCCGTCGCCGCCGCGCTCGGCGCCGGCGCGGCACCAGCCGAGGTCGCGGTCTTGACCCGGGTCAACGCCACCCTGGCGCCCATCCAGGTGGGCCTGCGCCATCGTGGGATCGCCGTCCAGGGCGCGGTCGACGAGCGCTGGCTCGAGCGCACCGGGGTGCGTTCGGCTCTGGCGTGGGTCCGCCTGGCCGCCGACCCGTCCCGCCTCGCCAGTCGCGATCTGGTGGAGGCGGCCCGGCGTCCGGCCCGGGGGCGGTCGGCGAAGCTGGTGGAGTGGATCGCCGAGCAACGTTCGATGGCTGCGCTCGTCCGCCTCGCCGGCCGCCTGAACGGGCGTGATGCGGACAAGGTCATCCAGCTGGTCGACGAGCTGACCAAGCTCGCGGGTATCGCGGAGCGAGGCACGAGCGCGGAGGTCCTGCGGGCGATACGGGATATAGGACTGGACGAGTCGATGGGGTCGCTCGACGGCTACCAGCGCACACCCAAGCAGTCGGGCCACCTCGACGACCTCGATGCGCTGGTGGACCTGGCCCGCCTGTGTCCCGATCCGCGGGAGCTGCCGGCCTGGCTGGCGGCCGAGCTGCGCCGGCCCGGGGATCCCGACGGCGTGCGCCTGGCCACGGTGCACCGCGTGAAGGGCCGGGAGTGGCCCCACGTCGTGGTCCACGGCGCCGGCGCCGATCAGCTCCCCCACCGGCTGGCCACCGACGTCGAGGAGGAGCGGCGGGTGTTCCACGTGGCCATCACCCGCGCCGCGACGAGCTGCACGGTCGTGGCGCCCGAGGCTTCACCGTCACCCTTCCTGGCCGAGCTCCGGGGCGAGCGGACAACCTGGCCAGAGCGGGGCACGACCCGTCGCGGTGCCCCGGCGACCGCAGCGCCCCAGACCGCGCCCGTCGGCGCCGACGACCCCGCCCTGCAGGCCCTCAAGGCGTGGCGCTCCAACCGGGCCAAGACCGACGGAGTGCCGGCGTACCTCGTCTTCCACGACGCCACGCTGCTCGAGATCGCCCGCCGCCGGCCGGCGAGCCTGCGCGACCTGTCACGGGTGAAGGGGCTCGGGCCGACCAAGCTGGATCGCTACGGCGACGAGGTCCTCGCCGTCGTCGCGGGCCTGGGCTGAATCGGCGTCAGCTGGTCCGTTGCAGCGACGAACGACAACTTCGACCACCAACGTCGAGGACCCGCGGCGGCCGCGGTTGTGCTTGTCACGCGCCCGCGGGGTGGGAACGGGTCGATCTCGGGGCACGCTGCAGGCATGGCTGACGCACCACTTGTCACAGCAGCGACCGCCGGCACCATCGGCATCGGCGGCGACCTCACCGTCCCCCGTCTGGGCTTCGGCGCGATGCGGATCACCGGGAAGGGCGTCTGGGGCGAACCGTCCGACGCCAGCGGAGCGAAGGCGGTGCTCCGCCGGGCCGTCGAGCTCGGGGTCCAGCTCATCGACACGGCCGACTCGTACGGCCCCGAGGTCAGCGAGCGGCTCATCGCCGACGCGCTGTACCCCTATCCGGACGATCTGGTCATCGCCACCAAAGGGGGTCTGGTCCGGCCGGGACCCGGCCGCTGGGACTCCAATGGACGCCCTGAGCACCTGCGGGAGGCGCTCGAAGGCAGCCTGCTCCGGCTGCGCGTCGAGCAGATCGCCCTGTACCAGCTCCATCGACCGGATCCGGCCGTGCCGCTGGCCGACTCCATCGGGGCGCTCGTCCAGCTGAAGGACGAGGGCAAGATCCGCCATCTCGGCCTTTGCAACGTCGACGAGAGCGAGCTGCGAACGGCCCAGGCGATCACGCCGATCGTCTCGGTCCAGAACCGCTACAACTTCGTCGACCGGCGCTCCGATCCCCTCGTCGACCTTTGCGAGCAGGAAGGCCTGGCGTTCTTGCCCTGGGCTCCGATCCAGGATGTGGAGAAGAGCCGCGCCGTGCTGGCGGTGGCCAAACGGCATTCGGTGGCGCCGCGGCAGGTCGCGCTGGCCTGGCTGCTCGCCCGCTCGCCCGCCATGCTCCCCATCCCGGGTACGGCTTCGGTGGCGCACCTCGAGGAGAACGTCGCCGCCGCGAGCCTGCGCCTCGGGCCCGCAGACCTGGAGGATCTCGCCGGCTAGAGCCGGGCTGGACGTGAACGCGGGGCTGTGGCTGTTCCCGATGCCGCTCAGCTCCCTGGACTACCCTGATCGCCACGTCACTGAGATGGTTCGGATCGCAAGGACCACGTCTGCCAGTCAGGTGCGCATGCCGCAGCCGGTGCGAGAACCAGGGCATTGAACCGTGAGGACAACGGCGAACATCGAAGCTGATGGCGTCGCTGAGCGTGTGGGCGAGCAACGTCGGGGCAGTGGTCGTGACGCGTTCATCTCGTATCGACACGATGTCGACGGTGACCTTGCGATCGCGTTGAAGCAGGCATTGGAGCGGTTCGCGAAGCCGTGGTACCGCAGGCGCGCACTCTCCGTGTTCCTCGACAACGCGAACCTCGGCGCGGTCGACGACCTGCCGGCGCGGATCGACGGGGAGCTGACGGGCGCGCGCTTCCTCGTCCTACTCGCCTGCCCCGAGTCGGCGAGCTCGAAGTGGGTCACCCGTGAGGTGCTCTTCTGGTGCGAGCACAAAGGGACGAGCAACCTGCTCGTCGTCCTGACTGGTGGCGACCTGACCTGGGACGATTCAGCCGGACGGTTCGCGGATACGTCGACGGCGCTCAACGCCGCCGTCCGGCACCGCTTGGCGACCGAGGCGAGGTTCGTCGACCTCCGTTGGGCTCGCACGGAACCCGAGCTGTCACTGCGCCAATCTCGCTTCCGATCCAACGTCGCCGACATCGCGTCACCCATCCGCGCTCTCGCCCCTGAGGAGCTCGAGAGCGAAGACCTCCGGCTGCACCGGAGGGCCGTCCGGCTGGCCCGAGCCGCGGTTGTCGCCATCGCCTGCCTGGCGATCGTGGCTGTCATCGCGGCGGCGGTCGCGACAGCGAACGAGCGCAAGGCTGACCGCCGGGCCCGCGAAGCACTCGGCCGCCAGCTCGGGCTGGCGTCGCTCGACTTGCCAGCAAGTGAGGTGGACCGGGCGTTCCTTTTGTCGCTCGTCGCCGCCGACCTCGACAAGGGTGGCAAGCAGGAGCGCTTTCGGGCCGGTCGGACGCTCATCGGGAGGTATTCCCGGCTCGATGAGCTCCTCTACGCCGGCGAAGCCAGCACCATCGGCGTGCGCGGTGTCGCCATTGCTCCAGATGGCGACACGGTCGTCGCCACGGCCTGGCGGGACGACGGGACTGGAGACCTCGTGTCGTGGCCTCGCGGACGATCCGACCCGGTTCGCACGCCGCTGCCGCGCGGGCTCGATCCGTCCATCTCGGCCCGCGGTCCGGGACCAGTCGTCCTCGGTGTCCCGGGCCAGACGATGGCCCTGATCGGTCCGGCAGGTTCGTTGCGGCCCATCGGAGACCACGTGGTGGCGGTCGATCAAGGGTCGAGCCGAGCGGTGACGCAGGCTGCCGACGGGTCCTTCAACCTCCTCGACCTCGAGGACGGCAGCACCGTCGCGGTTCTACCGGCATCGGCGGGCGTGATCGACCTTCGGTCGACGCGGCTCGCCTACGAGTCAGGCTCACGGCTGGTGCTGGTCGACGCTGACGATGGGAGGCAAGTCGCGACTTCACCTCCTGCGCCGCCTCAGGTCTGGCGTGCCCTTGCCGTCGGAACAGGAGACGAGGTCGCGGCGGTCTCCGCCGCCAGCGACGGTTCGCTCATCCGATGGCGGCGCGAGGGAGATCGCCTCGTGCCGGCGCCTTCGATCCCACCCATGAAGGAGGTCGGCACTCCCACCCGCCTGGTGCCGTCGCCCGATGGACGCAGGATCCTGGCCGTGGGCGACGATGGTGCCGCCCTGGTGGACCTCACGACGGGTGCGACGACCGTCCTGGCGTCGGGCCCCGTCGGCCAAGTCATGATGGATCCCTCGGGCACGTACGCCGCTTTTGCGGGGGAGCGACTGGCGGTATGGGATCTGCGACTCGCCCAACGGGTCTTCGCGGTCCCGAAGCCGGCCAACGCGCTGGCCTGGAGCGGCCCGTGCGCCTCGGGAGCGCGTTGCCGGCTGGTGAGCGCCGGAGAATCCATCGACGTGTGGGAGCCGGAGGACTCCCGACACATCGAGCTCGCCGACCAGACGAACGCGCAGGCCGTCGCCATCTCTGCCGATGGCATGACGGTCGTGACGGCTGGATGGGGTTCGTCGGTCGCAGTCTGGAAGCTGGAGCTCACCGACGACGCCAACCGGCGCCCGATCGTCGCACCCGCCGGGCGAGTGGTCACGGCCGACCCCGCCACGGGAGAGCTGGCGTGGTCCGATGGAACCTCGGCCGTCAACGTCGATCACGATGGCCGAACGGTCCAGATTCGTACCGGTCCAGTCGACCGCGCCTACCTCGTCGCAGCATCCAGTCGATTGCTGACTGCGCAGGCCGGCGAGCTCCGGTTGTGGGACACGAGCACCGGTGAGCAAGTGCGGCTCGACGACCGATGCTCGGGCGCGCCGTACGCGATCAGTCCGTCGGGCGGAGTAGTGGCCGCTCACGAGCCCGCCACGGGCGTGACGGTCGTGTGCGACACCAGCACTGGCCAGCTCGTTGCCGGTGCGAAGGTGAGCGGGGCGGCATCACCGGCGGCTGTCGTGGCTGTGGACGACAACGGTGACGTCGCGCTCGGTGGAAGCGACGGCTACGTCGTCTTGCTCCCGCGTCGGGACCAGAAATTCGGGACCGGCATCGGGGTGGACGTCCGCCAGGGCGGGGAGCCCGCAGTCGTGACGGCGATCGCCCTTCGACGCGGCGTCATCGTCGCGGGTGTGGAGCTACCCGATCACGTCGCACCACAGGACGAGGGCGGTCTCGCCCGGGTGCTCATCTGGGACGTGGCTCGCAGTGGCACACCGGTGCAGTTCGAGACTGATCACCGCCACGTTCAAGCCGTCGCGCTGCTCGGGGCTGACGCCGATCACCTCGTGGTCGCGGGCCGAGACGAACCGAGCGATCCGCCGCTGCTGCAGGTGTGGGAGACCGCCACCCGTCGCCGGCTTGGTCGCACGCTGCCAGGCCTCCGGGGCGAAGTCGTGGCGTTGGGAGGAAGCGCCACCAAGGTCGTCGCGGCCGACGACGAAGGCCATGCGTACACATGGTCGCTGGACGAGGACCCGAAGGGCGAGATCTGCCAGATCGTAGGTCGAGGCCTGACACGCGACGAATGGGACACCGTCGCCGACGGCGCGCTCGCGGACCGCTCCTACTCGCCGGAGTGTCCCTGAGCCGCCGATCAGCAGGGACGGCCGGTTGCGACCCAAACCGCGACGTGCGCCCCAGGTCGAAGTGATGACGCGGCCTCCTTCACCCCGCCGGCATCCTCGAGCACAACATGCGGGTCATCGGCGCTGACGACCTTGATGACGTAGTCGCTCCCGACTCCAGGAGGACGGCAGTCACGCTTTACGGTGACGTCAAGTCCCGCGTCGCACAGCTGCCTCAAAGCATCGGACCAGTAGGTCTTGACCACCTCCCGCCACTCGACCGGCAGTTCCGCTCCGGAGCTCGGTGTCGTTTCCACCGAGGGGTTCGGTGTCGATTCCGTCTCTCCCGTCGTGCCCGCGGTCGTTTCTCCGGTCCCGGGCTCCGAGGCTTGCGTGATGCCACCCGCCCCTTGCCTGAGCTGTGCCGGAGCGCGGCACGCCTCGATGGCCTCAGGGCTGGCGTCCGAGTCGACCGATGCGACGAACGTTCCTGGATCGGTGGGGTCCGGGTAGGCACGCCAAGGTGGCAGATCGGCGACCTTCACCTGAAAGTCATCCGGCGGGGTGCCATTGATCGTCGCCTTGTACACGAAGACGCACGTCCAGTTGTCGTCTCCGTCGGAGGCGTCGAACCAATGGCTGGACAGCACGCGACCGGACCCGATGAGGTTGCCCGTCCGATCGAGGATGGCCACCGGCGCGCCGTTCTCGAGCCCGGCCGTGTGCACCGAGCTATCCGGATCGTTCCAGCCGCGGCAGGAACCGTCGCTCTTCCGGATCGTCTCGCTGTATTGGACCTCGGCGTCCTCGCCCCCGTTGTTGCCGCCCACCGAAGTGCCCGAGATGTTGCTCCGGACTTCCTCGAACGACTGCGGTGTCGGCGAGGTCTCCGCCGCGCTCGGGCTGGATTCGGCCGACGACGAGGTCGGGACCGAAGCTGCCGGCGATTCGGACGTCGGTCGGCTGTCGCCCTGCGAGGTCGGTTGGCCGCTGCCACAGCTCGCGACACAGAAGACGATTGCCGTCAACGCTGCCCGGCGACAGAACATGGTCTGACCTCCTCACCACTGAAGATCCGCGATGCTCTCTGCAGATACCCGGCGGCCAACGGGCGAAGACCGATGTCGAGTTGATGAGCGTAGCGGCTGACAGACCGACCAGCCATGGGACGTCCCGACGGCCGGGGTCTCCTCCTGTCAGCGTCGGCTGCCTCAGCCCCATCGACGACGAAGCGGCCCACGAGATGATCACCCCCACACCAACCCCGTCCGTCATCCGGGGGAAACCCAATTGAGGCGGTGACGTGGCCTGAGCGTGGGTAGCTAGCGCGGTCCTTCCTGATCAGGACAACCTGTTAGGTCCCTTGGACAAACCTGCTAGAACCCGTCAGGGCATGATCGTGTTGCCAGAACAGGGGGGGTCCCGTTATGAGTGGGATGACGTTGACCGAGCTCCACGAGCAGGTGACGGGAGCGGTGGTGGCTCCCGATGAGGAGGGCTACGACGAAGCCCGCTCCGTTCACAACGGGATGATCGATCGCCGCCCTGCGGTCGTGGTTCGGGCGGCCAACGCGGGCGATGTCATGGCGACGGTCGACTACGCGTGCCAGAACGAGCTCGACCTTTCGATCCGCGGTGGCGGGCACAGCGCCCCCGGGTTTGGGACCAATGACGCCGGCGTCGTCGTGGACTTCTCTGCGATGCGAGGTGTGCGGGTCGACCCCGCTGCTCAGACCGCTCGGGCCGAGGGCGGCGTGACCTGGGGTGACTTCAATGCGGCCACTCACGCGTTTGGGTTGGCCACCACCGGAGGGATCATCTCCACCACTGGCATCGCCGGGCTCACCCTAGGAGGAGGCATCGGTTATCTGTCGCGCGGCTTCGGACTGTCGCTGGACAATCTGGTCTCCGCCGATGTCGTGACGGCTGACGGCCAGTTCGTCGTGGCGAGCGAGGACGAGAATCCCGACCTGTTCTGGGCCCTACGAGGGGGCGGCGGGAACTTCGGCGTGTGCACCTCGCTCAAGTACCAACTTCACCCGGTGAAGGACGTCTACTGGGGTCCGATGTTCTACGAGATCGAAGAGGCCGAGAACGTCTTCCGCTTCTACAGGGACTACATCAAGGACGCACCAGAGCAGATGGGAGCGTTCCCCGCGTTCCAGGTCGCGCCGCCCCTTCCATTCATTCCTGAGGAACGGCACGGCGACCTGTTCGTCGCGATCGTGGCGTGCTGGGCTGGCCCCCCCGAGGAGGGCGAGCGCCAGTTCAGACCGTTCCACGAGGTCGCCGAAGTGAAAGCCGAGCTCGTGGGCCCGGTTCCCTATCCAGCCATAAACGCCGCGTTCGATGGCCTGTTCCCGAAGGGGATCCGCCAATACTGGAAGGGCAACTTCGTCAAGCAACTCTCCGACGAGGCGATCGCCGCGCATGTCGAGCACGGATCGAAGACACCCACGATGAGCTCTACGATGCACCTCTACCCGATCGACGGCGCTTGCCATCGAGTAGGCCCCGATGCCACAGCCTTCGGGCACCGGGACGCGAATTTCTCCATGGTGGTCGTATCGGCTTGGGCGGATCCCGCCGACGACGAAGCGAACACCCAATGGGTCCGCGACTACTCCGACGCCATCACCCCATACTCAGAGCAGGGCGGATACATCAACTTCATGGCTGCCGACGACGACACCCGCATCCAAGCAAACTACGGGGACAACTACGACCGCCTCGTCGAGGTGAAGCGCAAGTACGACCCCGGGAATCTGTTCAGGGTCAACCAGAACATCAAGCCCTAGCCACCTTGGCCGATGACTGCCGCTTGCCCACTGCGATTGACAAGGCGCAATGGCTGCACGAATTACATCGCGAGGTCATGGGGGTGACTTGGCGCGGTCATGTGACCGCAAGGTTGTCGACCCCGCGCTGGCATCGCATCTCACCCCGGACGGCGGCGTCCAGCCTCGTCACTTCGTCCCTGGCGGACGGTAGGCCTCCCGCACCATCTGGTCGATATCGGCGCCATCCCGTTCGATCACCTCCATGTAGAGGCGGCCCCATGCCACTTGCTCGGCCTCGATCCCCATCACGGTGACTCCCCCCATCGCAAAGGACGAACCATCGGTGTGAGTACCCCTCCAGCGCCATTCTCCGACCTCGACCCCGTCATCGGTGGTCGCAGACAAGCGGAGCTCGGCGTTGAAGTCGGGCACGCCAGCGAAGACGCTCGTCCAGTTCTCCCGCACCTTGTCTCTGCCCTCGAACGCCCGGCTGGGATGCGCGGGCTGCTCGCTGCGGTAGTCCAGCGCGAAACAGGCGACGAACGCATCGAGGTCGTGTGCGTTCATCGCTGCGAGCAACCGGTTCATCACCTCGCCCATGACAGACTCCTTGCCACTCGTCATGTAGTCACTGCCGCGGCTTGCACGGTGACGACTGTACCGATCCCGGTTGCGGCCGGGCTTGCCAGAGGCTCGCTTGCGTCGCCCACCATGTCGCGCTCTCCGTCGTCGGCACCGACCACCTGTCCGCGAGCGGCTACTTCCGAGCGAAGATCGCCCAAGAGAACCCCATCGCAACTCGTCGTCCCGTACTCGATCGTCCATGCCACCCAGTTCTTCGAGTTCATCAAGAGCATCGCTCAGGCGGCCACCGACGGCGACACCGCCGCGTGGCCCCGGTCCTGCGATCCGCCTCGACGGCTGGCTCAACCAGCCCACTCCCCCGACATGGTCGGCTACCTCCTGCCCTCCCCGACCATTGCGGCCGGGCCACCCGAAGCGCTAACACCTCCCCACCGGCCGCAAGACAGAGAAAGGGTCACCATGAACATCCTGGTCATCGACGGTCAACCGGGCGGAACGTGATGAACGGCGAACTCGGTGGACGACCCGACCGCCAGCTGCTGTTCCTCGAAGAACTCGTCGAAGAGCACGCCACCGTCGCCGGCGATGTCGTCGAAATCGACACCCACACCTGGGCGATCCACGGCTCCATCGCAGTCGACGGCGACGTGATCATGGCCGAGTTCGACACCCAGGACGAGGCACGAGCCGTCCTCAATGAACTCGCCGCAGAGGATGGAACGGCCGCTCACTGACGCTCCGGGGCAGGCGATCGACGAACGCGACAGAGAGTCCGGATAGTCACCAGCTCGATGCGGCCGGCCATGCCGTTGAAGTGCTATCGCCGGATCCGCTCGCTCTCACCAGGTTCACCCGGCGCGTGCGTCGGGTCCAGCGCGCTCCGCCATATGGCACCGACCCGCTGGCATGGCTCGAATCGCCGAGGTTGAGGTTCCTTTTGGGAACGGGCCGGCCGTCCGTGACCAGCTCTCCGGTACGCTCCTCCGTGGAGGTGACTGTGGCCGACACTGCTGCTCACGGCGTCAACGATTGGTTCTACCGCGAGACCACCCTCGACGAGTTGCTCGTCGGGGTGGAGCCGCTCGCGTCGCTCGATGAGCTCGCGCTCGACGAGCTGACGCCGGAGGAGGCGGCGTCGTTCCTCCGTTCCATCGCTGAATGAGCTCCGGGCGGAGCCCCGTAGTCGTGGACACGGTGGTGTTCGGCGCTGGACTCACTGCACGGTCGGACCCACTGGCCGAGCGGTACACGCCGCTGCTGCTCGGGCGTCGACTGCTGATCGCCGTCCAGACCATCGCCGAGCTGCGCTTCGGCGCGGCGAAGGACGGCTGGGGCGCCGATCGCGTGCAACGCATGGAAGACCGGATCGCACGCGCCGCCGTCGTGCCATGTGACGACGGCCTCGCCCGCAGCTGCGCGGCGCTTCGGCTCAGCTGCTACCGAGTTGGACATCCACTGGCGGCGAAGGTTCACTCGAACGACATGTGGATCGCGGCGGCTGCCGTGCGGTTCGGGGTGCCCCTCGTGAGCCACGACAGCGTCTTCCAACGCGTGCCGGACCTCGAGCTGCTCACAGCCGAGTTGACCTGACCGCCTCGGACTCGCGAGCACGAACCGACGCCGGCGCAGCGCGGCCCCACCCAGCGTGGTGATCGGCCAGCCCTGCGCCCCCACCACGGTGCGCGGTCGGCGCGGCCACCCGTAGCACAAGCCTCGATGCACGATCTCAGCGAGAGGTCACCCGCAGGGTCACCTGTGGACTCCCCTCGGACAATAAAGTACCTGGTCAGCCGCCATATCCAGGGTCGGATGGCCAGTTGGGCTGGAACAGGTGCCACTGCTCAGGCGCGGCTCGGATCAGGATCTCCAGTTCGTAGGCCAATGCTTGGGTGATCCGAAGCACGTCTTCGCGCAAGGTCCCCTGGCGCTCGGCTACGAGCGGGTCGCGGACCACCCCATGGTGGCTCTCCCGACCGGGTATGAAGTACACCGCGCTCGGCAGGATCGGCGCCCCTGTGCGCAGCGCCATCATCGCCGGCCCGGCTGGAAGGGTGGTGCGCTCGCCGAAGAACTCCACCTCCACCCCTCCACCCTGGATGTCGCGGTCGCACAGCAGGCAGACCACCTCGTTCTGGCGCAGCGCCCGCGACACCGCGACGCCGGCCTCCGGGCCGACCGGCACGACGGTCATGCCGAGCGACCGCCGGAACGACACGAACCACTCGAACAGCTCGGGTGGTTCGATGGGCTCCACCACCACCGTGATCGGCAGGCCTTGTTCGGCGATCCAGCGGCCGGCCCACTCCCAGCCGCCGAGGTGCGGAAGCGCGATGATGACGCCCCGGCCCGCGGCCAGCGCGTCATCGAGGTGCTCCAGCCCCTCGTACGAGAACGCGGTGTCGACCTCCTCGGCGCTGAGCCCTGGCAGGCGGAAGCTCTCGACCCAGTAGCGGGCGTAATTCTCGAAGGCGGCCTGGGCGGCGCGTCGCAGCGCCGGGCCACTGAGCGACGGGTCCACCCGTCGGAGGTGGCGCTCGATCATCGTCCGCCGGCCGCGCATGCCGGCGCCGAAGCCGAGGCCGATCATCGAGGCGGCGAACGACGTGATCGGCTCGGGCAGGTTCTGCGCCGCCGCGGCCGCCGCCTTGTACGCCGATGCACCGATCCGGTCGAAGCCGGCGTCGCGCGACTCGGGACATCAGCGGCCCCGAAGGAGCACTAGGACTGCCGGCGGCGGCGGAGCTCAGCGAAGCGAGCTTGACGGGCCGAGCGACGCGACTGCCGCCGCGAGCGGCGCTCCGCTTGACGCTCCATCACGATCGGCGCCGCGGCCGCCTGGCGCCACACCTTGAAGAACCGTTGCACGGCCGTTACGAGCGTCAGCACCAGCATCAGCCACAGGATGGGCACGAGGACGGAGTCGAACAGCAGGCCGATGCACAGCAGGATGAGGCGCTCGGCCCGCTCCATGAGCCCGCCCTTGGCGTGGAGCCCGAGGGACTCTGCCTTCGCCCGCTCGTACGACACGATGGCTGACGCGGCCATGACGGCGAAGGGCAGCAGCACGACGTGCGCGCTCTCGGTCGACGCCAGGTACCACGCCACCCCTCCGAGCAGGAGGGCGTCGGTCACCCGGTCGATCACCGAGTCGAAGAACGCACCCCGCTGGCTGGCCGAGTTCGATGCCTTGGCCAGCGCACCGTCCAGCAGGTCCGGCAACGCGGCCAGGACGACGAGGAGCAGGCCGGCCCGCAGCGCGCCGAGCGCGATGGCCACCGTAGCGGCTGCCCCAAGGACCAGGCCGAGGAGGGTGAGATGGTCAGGGGTCAGACCCGTGCGCCGGAGGCCGTCGCCCAAGGGCTTGACGGCTCGCTCGACCGGCGCCCGGAAACGGCCGTCGAACACGTCCACCACGATACCGGACGGCCAGCGGCACACGGCGGTCCATGCCGATACCATCGGCCCCGCGCTCGAGGCGCCGGCTGCGCTCGGCGTGCTCTCGCCACACCAGATCGACACCACAACCAGGCCAAATGGGGGTCCCAGCGACGTGAAGACCTACTCGACCGCGAACATCCGCAATGTCGCCCTGGTGGGTCACGGTGGGAGCGGAAAGACGACGTTGGTCGAGGCCCTCCTCGCCCGGGCCGGAGCCGTCCCGCGGATCGGCCGGGTGGAGGACGGCACCACGGTGTCTGACACCGAGGCCGAGGAGATCAAACGCCGGATCTCGCTCTCGCTCGCAATCGCCCCGGTCGAGTGGGAAGGTTGCAAGATCAACCTCATCGACACGCCGGGCTACGCCGACTTCATGGGCGAGGTCGAGGCGGCGCTCAGCGTCGCGGATCTCGCCGTCTTCGTGGTCAGCGCGGTCGACGGCGTTGAGGTGCAGACCGAGGTGATCTGGCGCCGCTGCACCAACCTCGGCCTCCCCCGCATGGTGTTCATCAACAAGGAGGACAAGGAACGGGCCGACTTCCACCGCGTCCTCGAGCAGCTCCGGGCGACGTTCGGCTCCGGCTTCGCACTGCTCGAGCTGCCGATCGGCGAAGAGGCGTCTTTCCATGGGGTGGCGGATGTGCTGTCGGACCAGGCGTTCGCCTACGAGCCCGACGGTCGCCATCACAGCGAGCCATTGCCGAGCGAGCTCGAAGAGGAGGAGCACCGCGTCCACGAGGAGCTGATCGAAGAGATCGTGTCCGGCGACGATGAGCAGCTCGAGCGGTATCTCTCCGGCGAGGTGCCGTCGGCCGAGGAGCTGGCCCGCACGCTGGCGCACGAGGTGCTCGGTGCGATCGAGTTCCCCGTCGTGGTCGGCTCGGCCACCACTGGGGTGGGCATCGATCGGCTGGCCGACTTCATCTGCGAGATCGGGCCCTCCCCCGCCGATCGTCCGGTGGCAGTCGAGGCCGGTGACCAGGAGGTCCCCGTCACGGCCGATGAAGATGGCCGGCCCCTCGCCTACGTCTTTCGCACCATCGCCGACCCCTTCGTCGGCCAGCTCTCGCTGTTCAAGGTGCTCTCGGGCACCATCAAGACCGACGACCACCTGGTCAACGCGTCCACCAACCAGGATGAGCGGCTCCACGGCCTGTTCCACCTGAGAGGCAAGGAGCAGACGCCGGCCACGTCGATCGTCGCCGGCGACATCGGCGCCGTAGCCAAGCTGGCCGGTACGCACACGGGCGACACGCTGGCTCCGAAGGGGTCACCGGTGCGGGTGCCTGCCGCGCCGCCACCCCCGGCCGTCCTGTCGATCGCCGTCAAGCCCAGGACGCAAGCCGACGACGACAAGCTCGGGGTCGCGCTGCAGCGGCTGCAAGCCGAGGATCCGGCGCTCGTGGTGGAACGCAACGAAGAGACCCGCCAGACCCTCCTGCGGGGCGTGGGCGAGACCCACCTGGCCGTCTCGCTCGAGCGGCTGGCCCGGAAGTTCGGCGTAAACGTGGACACCGAGGACGTCCGAGTGCCGTATCGGGAGACGATCACCGGCAACGCCGAGGCCGAGGGCAAGGTGAAGAAGCAGACCGGTGGTCATGGCCAGTATGCGGTGGCCAGCCTGCGGGTGGCGCCGGTCGGCCGCGGCGACGGCTTCAGCTTCGTCGACTCGGTGGTGGGGGGCGCCATCCCTCGCCAGTACATCCCGGCTGTGCAGAAGGGGGTCGAGGAGACGATGGCCAACGGCGGCGTGCACGGCTTCCCTGTCGTGGACGTGAAGGTCGAGTGCTTCGACGGCAAGTACCACAGCGTCGACTCATCCGAGATGGCCTTCCGTACCGCGGGGTCGGTCGGCTTCAAGGACGCGCTGGCCAAGGCCGGCGTCGTCGTCCTCGAGCCGATCTCGCTCCTCACCGTGCGGGTGCCGTCCGCGTACCAGGGCGACGTGATGGGCGACATCAACTCCCGCCGCGGGTCGCGTGCAAGGGACCAACGCCGACGGGGACCAGTCCGAGGTCACCGCGCTGGTCCCGACGGCGGAGATCCTCCGCTACGCCATCGACCTGCGCTCGATGACGGGTGGCCGCGGCCAGTTCGTTGCCGTGCACGACCACTACGACGTCCTGCCCGCCCACCTCGTCGACAGGGCCAAGGCCACGCTGGCCGCGACCCACGCATGAGCCCCAGCTCGCCCCGCGACCTGGCGGTCGCCTTCCGGTCGCTGAACCGCCGCCTCCGCGAGGCCCTAGGAGGCCGAGCCGACGCCGCGACCGCGGGTGACGCCGGCCCGGTGGCCGAGCTCCACGCCATCGCCGCCTCCGCCGCGACCGAGCTCGGTCTCCCGGACCAGGGCGACCTCGCCGCCACGGGCGACGCGGTGGCGGCCGCCATAGAGCGCATCCCCGCCGACGGTTGGGACCTGCCCCGGCTCGAGCGGCTCAGAGCCCTCGCCCTGCAGGCCGGGGGCCTGCTCCGCGAGCTGGCCAACCGCCACCGCCTCGACGACTGAGGCCCGTCGGCGCTCGGGCTCCTGTAATCGGGGGCGACGTCTGGCGTTCTGATGCGCGACGGGTCGACGGCCCGCGGCCGGAGGCCAGATGGACGCAGAGCTCGGGCGAGCGGAACGACTCCGAGATCGGACGTGCCGCCACGGACCCGAGGGTCAGCCGACTCGGCCGCGGGCATGCCACGGCGCCCCGCCTTGGATCGCCGCCGACCTCCGTGGCGCAGCCACCGCCCTCCGTGCCCGCCACACTGGTTCCACCATGCGTCGGCCGGCTCACCGTCAGTGTCCGGACGTGCCGCCGGCGGTCGCTCGGACACAATCTGTCGCAGTGCGCGCCGAGGACGTGGGACGGCTCCGGGTGCCGGAGAGGCTCCCCGAGCCCGAGGAGGACCTGGTCCAGCGAGCCCGCAGCGATCCGGAGGCGTTCGCGGAGCTGTACCGACGGTACGTGAACTCGATCCACGCCTTCGCCTACCGGCGGTCGCGGTCGGTGGAGGTGGCGGACGAGATCACCTCCTCGACCTTCGAGCGCGCCCTCCGCGGCCTGCCGTCGTTCGAGTGGCGGGATGGCGGCTTTCGAGCCTGGCTGTACCGGATCGCCGCCAACGAGCTGGCCAGCTACTACCGGCGCGCTCAACGCCAGCGCAGCGACCGCGGCCGCCAGGCCGTGCAGCAGCTCCACGGCAGCCCCACCATCGAGGACGCCATTCCCACCGCAGACCGCGGCGAGCTGGTTCTCGCGGCACTCGGCACGCTGAACGCGCGGTACCAGCGCGTCATCACCCTGCGCTACCTGGCTGGCCTCCAGCCCGAAGACGCGGCCGCGGCCATGGGCCTGAGCAAGGCGACACTGGCGGTTGTCCTGCACCGGGCCCTGCGCGCCCTGCGCCGGGCGCTCGAAGAGCAAGGAAACGCGGACGCGGCCCGCCCATGAAGAAGGCCGACCTGATCGAGGATCTGAAGCGGCTCGGCACGCTGCCGGCCCCGCTGCCCGATCCGCGCCGCATCACCAGCTGGCAGCACCACCTCTCCCGAGAGCCCATAGCCGAGCTGGCCGAGATCGATTCGCCGCCATCGTCAGCTCGAGCCCGGCGCCACCGTCGACCGGCGGTGGCCGGCGGCTTCGCGCTCGCCGCTGCCGCCAGCGCGCTGCTCGTCGTGATGCACCGCGACGGTCGTCCTGAGCTGGAGCTGCGAGCGGCCAGCGGGGCGGTGGTGGTCATGCCGGACGGCCGCACCATCCCGCTCCACCAGGGTGACCAGATCCCGGCCGGGGGGATCATCCGCACCGGCCCGAACGGCAGCGTCACCATTGGCGGCACGCGCGTCGGTCCGGGGCAGGCGGTGATGGTCGACGCCGGACGGGTCACCTTGCTCCCGGAAGCATCTGCGCCCCTGCTCCCCGCGGCCGCCACCCCGACGACAGCCGCAGCCTCGTTCGCACCGCCGGCGTCGTCGCGGCCGGCCACCTCGCTCGCGCCGACGCTGGCCACCCTCGCCCCGACGACGGCAACCACGCCTCCCACCTCCCCAACCGGCCAGGGAGCGGGCGTGGTGCCGGTGGCACCCCAACCGCCGGCTGCGGTGCCCACGACGGTGCCGGCGCCGGCTCCGCCACTGGCGACGCCCCAGCCGGCCCCGGCGCTGCTGGGCCTCACCATCGTTCGGGCCGGGAGCGGCGTCCAGCTGTCGTGGACGTCACCCAACTCGGCGGCGTTCGGCCGCTACGTCGTGGTTCGGGCCTCGATCTCCCCGGCGGAGCTGGAGGTGATCGCGGTGCTGACCGACCAGCAGATCAACTCGTTCGCCGACCCGGCCGCACCCCACGGCGTCAGGCTCTTCTACCGGGTGGTGGCGCTCGGGCCCGACAGCCGCCTGATCGCGATCAGCAAGGTCGTCTCGGTCCAGCTCGATGAGGCGCCGCCGACGACCCCAACCTCAACCGGCGGATCCACGGCGCCGTCGTCGACGATGTCAGCCGCCACCACGACAACGCCGGGCTCTGCGCCGGCGGAGACCACCCCGGATGACTTCACCGCTCCTCGGCCCCGGCACGCCCGGCCGGGTCCTCCACCAAGCTGGGGACCCGCCCGCTGAGCGCGGTCAGCTCGCGGCCCAGTCCTCTTCTGGGTTGTCCTCCACCAGGTGCTCGACCACGCGACCCCCCACTGCGTCGATGAGCACGAACCCGCGTCGGCGGGGCGGGTCCTCGGTCGAGTAGCACAGGATCCGCCAGGTCGGGCGGCTGCGCAGACCGCGCCAGGCCAGCTGCGCTGACGCGTGGCCGACTGGGAACCCGACCGTCCGGGTGGCGGTGACCAGGGCCTGGCGCTCATCGACGGTCATGCGCCAGCCGCTCGTGAGCGAGTAGATGCCGACCGCGCCGAGGAGCACCGCGGCGCCGAGGAAGCCGCGGTTGACCAACACCGGGTGGTCGGCCCGGCGCAGCAGCCAGGCGACGAGGCAGCCGGCGGCGATCACCAGGTAGATGAGGCCAGGCACCCGGCGGCGGCTGTTGTCCGGGAACTTGTAGGGGCCGACGTAGCCCGAGGCGTCGAGCTCCTCCGGGAGGTGGTCGCGGACCTCGTCCGAGCGCGGTCCGGGGGCGGGGTCGGACATCGGGACCAGGCTACGGAGCCGGTGGCCTCGATGGCCACGCCGCCCGCACCCGGGCCGCGGTGTCCGGCAGGGCTTCGGGGATGGTGCGGGTGTTCGCGGTGGCGGTCATGAAGTTGCTGTCGCCGGTCCAGCGGGGCACGACGTGGACGTGCAGGTGCTGGGCCACGCTGCCACCGGCTGGTCGACCGAGGTTCAGGCCCACGTTCAGGCCCTCGGGCCGGTAGGCCGTCGTGATGGCCCCTACGGCATCCCGGACGGTGGACCACAGCTCGCCGAACTCCTCTTCCGTCATCCCCTGCAGGTCCGCCACCTCGCGGTACGGCAGCACGAGGGTGTGGGCGGTGGCATACGGATAGGCGTTGAGGATGGCGAAGCAGGTGCGGCCTCGATGGACGATGTGCATCACTTCGTCCGGGAGACCCGACTCCAGCATGCGCACGAAGACCGATGGGCCGTCGGGGGTCTCGTCGGGCGGGCCGACCGACGAGACGTAGGACGAGCGCCAGCCGGTCCAGAGCCGCTCGAGCACGTCGCCTGCCCCGCTGCTCACGCCGCGGGGGCGCCGACCGTGGCGTCGTCGCGCAACCGAGCCACGAAGTCCTCGAGCGGGACGTCGCGCTCCACCTCGCCACCGCGGGGGTTCACCCCCAGGGTGCCGGCGGCCACGTCGGCGTCGCCGACCACCAGCACGTACGGGACCTTCTCCAGCTTGGCGGCGCGGATCCGCCGGCCGAGCTGATCCGTGGCGTCCACGGTGTCGACGCGGAACCCTTCGCCCTGCAGCCGGGCCAGCACCTTCGACGCGTACTCCTCGTGCGCAGTGGCCACGGGTAGGACTCGGGCCTGGACCGGTGCCAGCCACGTCGGGAACGCCCCTGCGTAGTGCTCGATCAGCACGCCGAAGAACCGTTCGATGGAGCCCATCAGGGCCCGGTGGATCATGACTGGGCGATGGCGGGCGTTGTCGGCCCCGACGTACTCGAGGCCGAAGCGCTCCGGCATGTTGAAGTCGTATTGGATGGTGGACAGCTGCCAGCGGCGACCGATGGCATCCTTCACGTCGACGTCGATCTTGGGCCCGTAGAACGCGGCGTCCCCGGCCCTGACCTGGTAGGAGAGCCCCTCCGCCTCCAGCGCCTCCCGGAGCGCCTCCGTGGCTTGGTCCCAGTCCCCGGCGGCGCCGATCGACTTGGCCTCGTCCTTGGTGGACAGGTAGGCCTGGAACTCCTCGAAGCCGAAGGCCCGAAGGACCGAGAGCACGAAGTTGAGGAGGCTGCGGATCTCGTCGCCCGCCTGTTCGCGGGTGCAGAAGATGTGGCTGTCGTCCTGCGTGAAACCCCGGATGCGCAAGAGCCCGTGCAGCGTGCCGGCGCGCTCGTACCGGTAGACCGTGCCCAGCTCGAAGAGCCGCAGCGGCAGCTCGCGGTAGCTGCGCATGCGACTGTCGTAGATCAGGCAGTGCATCGGGCAGTTCATCGGCTTCGGGTAGTAGGTGCCGTTGTCCATCTCCATCGGCGGGTACATGCCGTCCTTGTACCAAGCGAGGTGGCCCGACGTCTCGAACAGGTGCTGCTCGGCCAGGTGGGGCGTGAAGACGAACTCGTAGCCACCCGCCGCGTGCCGCGCCCGGCTGTAGTCCTCGATCAGCTTGCGGACCGCGGCACCCTTCGGATGCCACACCGCCAGGCCACCCCCTAGCTCATGGGGGAACGACAGCAGGTCGAGCTCGGTCGCCAACCGTCGGTGGTCGCGCTTCTCGGCCTCCTCGAGCCGATGCAGGTGCTCGTCGAGCGCGGCCTTGCTCTCCCAGGCCGTGCCGTAGATCCGCTGGAGCATCGGACCCTTCTCGTTGCCGCGCCAGTACGCGCCGGCCACCTTCATCAGCTTGAAGTGGCCCAGCCGTCCGGTGGTCGGAACGTGAGGACCGCGGCAGAGGTCGACGAACTCAGGCGTATTCCGGTACACGGTGATCGTGTTGCCGGAGCCGACCTCACCGGCATCGGTGTCGTCGCCGCCCGACAGGCGCACCCGCTCGATGATCTCGCGCTTGTAGGGCTGGTCGGCGAACAGGTCGAGCGCGGCGTCCGGCTGCACCTCGGCCCGCACGAAGGGCTGGTCGGCGGCGACGATCTCGCGCATGCGGGCGGCGATGGCCACGAGGTCGTCGTCCGAGAAGGTCTGGCCGCCAGGCAGGTCGAAGTCGTAGTAGAAGCCGTCCTCGATCGCGGGCCCGATCGAGAACTTGGCCCCTGGGTACAGCTGGGTGACGGCTTGGGCCATCACGTGAGCCGTCGAGTGGCGCAAGACGTGGCGGCCGTCGTCGCTGTCAGCCGTGATGATCGACACGGCCGCGCCGTCCGGCAACGGCCGGCCGAGGTCCCACTCCTCGCCGTCCACGGTGGCCGCCACCGCGGCCTTCGACAACCCTCGCCCGATCGACGCCGCCACGTCGGCCGCGCTGGCACCCTGCGGGTAGGCCCGCTCGCTCCCGTCGGGCAGGCGGACTTGGATGGCAGGGTCGCTGTCGCTCATGGCGCAGGCGAATCTACCGGTCGGCTCGTGCCGCCGGCCGACCGATTGCCCGCTCGACGGGCGGCGCCGCCAGCAGCCGCTTCAGCAGCCGCTCAGGACCAGCTCCGGCGCGGGGACCGGATCGTCGACGTGGGCGACCTTGGCCGTCTCGGCCGGCAGCGCCTCGTCGCGCTTGGTGGCGTAGGTGTCGCGGTACTCCTGGCCGGTGAGCTCGCGGATCTCGTACATCACCTCGTCGGTGATCTGCCGGTACACGATGCGATCACCGCGTCCCTCGTAGCGCGAGGTGTCTATCGGGCGGCCGACGCGGATGGTGCAGTGCTTCCCGACCTTGGGCAGCTTGGCATCGGGGGGTTGGATGTCCCGCGTGCCGATGACGCCGACCGGGAAGATCGGGCAGCCCACCTTCAACGCCAGGCGAGCGGCGCCCGTGTGGCCCTTGTAGAGCGTGCCGTCACGGCTGCGGGTGCCCTCAGGAAAGATCCCGAACAGCTCGCCGCGGCGCAGCACCCGCTCGGCCGCGTCGAGGGCCGCGGTCGCCTTGCTCCCGCCGGATCGGTCGATCGGGATCATCCCCATGGCCGGGAACAGGTACTTGGTCTTCCATGAGTCCATGTACTCCGCCTTGCCGACGAAGCTGATGCGCCGGGGCATGAGCAAGAGCAGGAACGCGGAGTCGAGGAAGCTGATGTGATTGGGGCACAGGATGGCCGGGCCTGTCGGCGGGACGCGGTCGAAACCTTCGAGGTGGAACGTCCACAGGCGCTTGGCCAGCGGGGCGGCCACCGCGCGCGCCCGATCCTGCAGCGCGCTCGCGCCCTCCTGCGCCGGACCGTTCACGGGCCGATCCTAAGCCACCCCGGTTCAACCCGTGAGGTCGACGCCGAGCAGGAGCGCGGCCTCGCCGACGCCCTCGCCGCGGGCCACGGCATCATCGATGGCCGCCAGCGCGGCCGGAGTGTCCAGGTCGTCGTCGAGGAGATCGCGCACCTCACCGAGGGCCTTGCCGCGCTCGCCCCCGGGACCACTGCCGGCACGCCAGTGATCGACGCGGGCCGCGGCCCGCGGCATCAGCTCGTCGTCCCAGTCCCAGCTGTCTCGGTAGTGGTGCTCGATGACGGCCAACCGAATGGCCCGAGGATCCCACATCTCGCGCAGGTGGTCGATGAAGACCAGGTTGCCCAGGCTCTTCGACATCTTCTCGCCGTCCTTGCGGACCAGGCCGACGTGCATCCAGTGACGGACGAAGGGCTCGCCGGTCGCGGCCTCGGACTGGGCCCGCTCGCACTCGTGGTGGGGAAAGATGAGGTCGGTGCCTCCGCCGTGGAGGTCGACGGTGCTGCCGAGCTCCCGCAGCGCCAGCGCCGAGCACTCGATGTGCCAGCCGGGGCGGCCCGGCCCCCACATCGTGTCCCACGAGGGCTCGTCCGCCGCCGACGGCTGCCAGAGCACGAAGTCCAGGGGGTGGCGCTTGTGCACGTCGTCGACGTTCCCACCGCGCTCCTTGGCGAGGGCCAGCATCGTCGGCTCGTCGTAGTGGCTGATCGAGCCGAAGGACGGGAACCTCGAGACGTCGAAGTAGACCCCTCCCCCGGCCTCGTAGGCGAAGCCGCGGTCGAGGACCATGCCGATGAAGCCGCGGATGTCGGCGATGGCCGACGACGCCCGGGGTTCGCTGTACACGGGGAGCACGTTCAACGCATCCATGTCCCGGTTGAACCGGGCCTCCTGCTCGGCGGCCAGGTCGAGGTAGTGCACTCCCAGCTCTCGCGCCTTGGCGAACAGCGGCTCGTCGACGTCGGTGACGTTGCGCACGCACTTCGTGTCATGACCGATGTCGCGCAGCCGGCGCTGCAGGACGTCGTACACCAGGTAGACGCTGGCATGACCGAGGTGGGTGGCGTCGTACGGCGTGATCCCGCACGTGTACATCGTGACCACCGGGCCGGGCTCGAAGGGAGCGATCGCTTGTCGTGCGGTGTCGTAGAGGCGCAGCGCCATGCGAGGAAGGGCTCAAATCCTGATGCCGGTGAGCTTGGGCGCCACCCGGGTGCGGTAGCGGATGTTGAGCTGCAGCAGGACCGCGGTGAAGGACTCGACGGCCGAGGCAGTCGACAGCTGGCCGGCGTCCAGCGGTCGGCAACCGGGGATCTTGGCCACGAGCTCCGCCACGGTCTTGGTGGCCTCGAGATCGTCGGAGCAGATCAGCACGTCGGAGTCGATCGGGTCGTCGATCTGCCCGAGCTCCCGGGCAGGCAGGTGGTGCAGGGCGGCGACGACCCGGCAGTGCGGCGCGGCCGCCTGGACGTGGGCGGCGACCGAGCCGCGCGGCGGCACGAGCGGTTGGATCTCCCGGCCGACCCGCACCAGCGCGTTGGCCATGCTGATCACCACCTTGTCGGCCAAGGCGGAGGCGTACTCCTGCGCTGTGGTGGCGGCCGAGTCCCACGGCGTGGCCACGACGATCAGCTCCGCCGCCGCCGCCTCCGAGTTCGAGCCGGCGTCGATGGAGAGGTCCCGACCCGGCCAGCGGTCGAGGATCGAGTCTCTCGCCTCCATGGCGCGGTACTTCGAGCGCGAACCGAGCACCACGTCGTAGCCGACGGAGGCCAGCCGAACGCCCAGTGCGGTACCAGCCGGGCCGGTGGCGCCCAGGATGCCGATGCGCATGACCTGAGCCTTGCACATCGCACCGCCCACTCGACGAGTCACGACGACCGCCTACGCTCGCCGCCCATGGGTCTCCTCGACGGCAAGCGCATCGTCATCACCGGCGTCCTCACGGACGCATCCATCGCCTTCGAGGTGGCGCGGCTGGCCCAGGAGCAGGGGGGCGACATCGTGCTGACCGGAGCCGGTCGGGGCCTCTCGCTCACCGAGCGAACGGCCCGCAAGCTCCCCGAGCCGCCCCCGGTCTTCGAGCTGGACGTGACGGTGGCCGACCACCTCGTGAGCGTCCGCGACGCGGTGGCCGAACGCTGGGAGGTGGTCGACGGCGTGGTCCACGCCATCGGCTTTGCTCCGGCGGTCTGCCTCGGTGGCCGGTTCATGGAGGCCACCTGGGACGATGTCAGCGTGGCGCTCAACGTCTCGGCCTACTCGCTCAAGGCGTTGGTCGACGCCTTCGGTCCGCTGATGAGGCCCGGCGCGTCCCTCGTGGGGCTGGACTTCGACGCCAGAGTCGTGTGGCCGGCCTACGACTGGATGGGCGTGGCCAAGGCGGCACTGGAGTCCACCTCGCGGTACCTGGCTCGCGAGCTCGGGCCCAAGGGCATCCGGGTGAACCTGGTGGCGGCCGGGCCCCTACGCACCATGGCGGCCAAGTCCATCCCCGGGTTCGCGGCGTTCGAGGATGCCTGGCAGGCTCGGGCCCCGCTCGGCTGGGACGTCGACAACGCCGAGCCGGCGGCGCGGGCCTGCGTGGCGCTGCTGTCGGATTGGTTCCCGGCCACCACGGGGGAGATGATCCACGTGGACGGTGGCTACCACGCGATCGGAGCGTGACGGACGGCTCTCCCGGGCCTGTCGCGAGGGCGCGCGCCGTCCCCCGCCTGGCACACTTGGGGCATGGCCTTCGACATGCGGCGGTGGGTAGACCCGTCGCAACCCCAGACGCTGCAGTTCGCGTGCTGGCTCCTCTACGCCAACGCCGTCATCGGCTTCCTCTTCGGCGGGACAGCGTTCAACGTGGCACCGGCGCTGTTCGGCCTGCTCGGCCTGGCCGGCTGCGTGGTGGCGGGGTACGGGATCGCCAACGAGAAGCGCTGGGGCTACTTCCTCGCCGTGATCCTCGCCGGGCTCGAGGTCCTGCTGTGGATCGTGGCCGCCCACGGGATCATCAAGGCGATCTCATCCGCGGTGCTGATACCGCTGGCCTTCGCCGTCGCCCTCGTCGCCCTGCTCCTGCACCCCCAGAGCCGGGACTACCAGCGCATCTGGTTCAAGTAGCCGCTGCCCGGTAGCCGCCGGCGCCACCGCTGCCATCACCACCGCGGGCCGCGGCCCGGGCCGACCACCCCCCAGCACTTCTGGTCACCGATCCCGCGCCCCAGGCTCGGATTCGGTGACCAGAACGAAGCGAACCCGCGCCAAGGCTCACGCGAACTCAGGCATCACCTTGGTGGCGAAGAGCTCCAGGGTCTTGGTGTCGGGGTAGTCGGCGCACCAGGGTACGAAGCCCCGGCAGCCGAGGTCGACGTACGTCTCCACTTTCTGCGCCACCTGGTCCGGCGTCCCCACGAGGTTGCCGTCGCGCCAGCTCTCGTACGGCTCGCCCCACCGGCTCTGGCTCCCAGCCGCCGCGATCTCAGCCTCGGTTTCGCGGACGAACACCTCGGGCGACCAGGTCTTGCGGATCTCGTCGTAGTCCCGGCCCACCGACGCGCAGTGTCCCTTCAGCACCTCGCACTTGCGGGCCCATTCGTCGGGCTTGCCGCCGAAGTTGGAGCAGTCGGCGTAGCGGGCCACGACCCGCAAGGTCAGCTGCTCACCCCCGCCGCCGATCCAGATGGGCGGATGGGGGCGCTGGAGCGGCTTGGGATCGCAGTTGGCGCGGCGCAACGTGTAGTAGGTGCCGTCGTAGGTCGTCTCGGACTCGGTCCACATCGAGCGCACGATCTCCACCGTCTCGCGCAGCATGCCGATCCGGTCCTTGGCCGCTGGGAACTCGTAGCCGTAGCTGCGGTACTCGTTCTCGTACCAACCGGCGCCGATGCCCCAGTCCAACCGGCCCCCGGACACGACGTCGACCGTCGACGTGATCTTGGCCAGCAACGACGGCTGCCGGTAGGAGTTGCAGCCCACCATCTGGCCGAGGCGAATCCGGCTCGTGAGCTGGCTGACCGCGGTGACCGTGGTCCAGCACTCGAACACCGCCTCGTGGGCCGGGCCGGGGGACGTTGTGGACGTGGTCGTACAGCCAGATCGAGTCGTAGCCGAGCTCCTCGGCCCGCTGTGCGATCGACACGGCCGTCTTCCACTTCGCCTCGGCACCCTCGATGGACGCAAGCTCCATCTTCCAGCCCTGGGGCATGAAGGCCCCGAAGATCACCTTGTCCGGCATCTGCTCGACCCTACTCACGGGCTCGCAGGTGGCCCGCGGAGTCCTCTGGAGCGGGCCGCCCTAGGCTGACCGGCGGTGCGGCGCGGCGCAAAGCTGGTGGCGGCCGTGGTGGCGGCCGCCGGCGTGGGGCTGATCGGGCCCCCATCCATGGTCCCTTGCGCCTCGGCCGACGTCGTCCCCGATGCCCTCGTCAACCAGCTCGCCCTGCAGCTGGGCAACCTCGACACCGAGGTCCGACAGCTCCAGAGCGCGCTGGCGGTGGTCGACCACCGGATGCGCATCGCCGAGGCCAAGCGCAACGACGCCCGAACGGCCGCGACCAGCAAGCAGCAGCTCGAGGCGCGCCTCCTCGCCCAGGCTCGTGCATACGCCGTCCAGCGCTACATGTACGGCTCCACCGACAGCACCGACCTGCTCGCGTTCCTCACCGCCCTCGACAAGCCGGCCGACGACGCAGTCTGGGGGCTGGCCGCGCTCGAGATCACCAGCGCCGACGCCTTGGACCACGCGGCGCAGGTCGGCAAGGCCCGCGCCGCGATCTCGAATCGCCTAACCGCCCTCGAGAGCGACGTCCTCGTGCTGCGCACGACGAGGGCCCGGCGAGCCCAGCTCCTCACCGACGCCAAGGCCAAGCGCGCCACCGTGGCGGTGCGGTTCGACGGCGCCGTGCGCGACCTCGGACAGGCCACGGTGAACGGCATGACCACGGTGGCCTACCAGGCCTACCGTCGAGCGCAGGCCACGCTGGCCGTCGAGCAGCCGAGCTGTGGCCTGCGCTGGGAGCTGCTGGCCGCCATCGGCAAGACGGAGTCGAATCACGGCGCGGGGCGACTGGACGCGGCTGGGAACAGCCTGCTGTCGATCATCGGCATCCCGATCGGCGCCGACTCCGACGGCGGCCTGCTCGACGGTGACGCCGCCCGCGACCACGCGGTCGGTCCGATGCAGTTCATCCCGTCGACGTGGGTCCGCTGGGGGACGGACGCCAACGGCGACGCCAAGGCAGATCCCGGCAACATCGTCGACGCCGCCACCGCGGCCGGGCGCTACCTCTGCCGGGCGGCCGGGACCCTGACCCTCAAGTCCGAGGACGGCGTGATCCGCGCCATCCTCGCCTACAACCCCAACCTGGCCTACCTGCGCATCGTCGGCGCTCGCTTCCAAGCCTTGGCCAGCGACCTGGCGGCGGGCTGGTTCAGTGCCGCCTCGCTCCCCACACCGCCGCCCCTCGACCCCTCCGTGCAGCCGAACTCGCCCAAGCAGGGACGCACCGCGCCCGGTTCGCTGCCTACGCCGCCGCCCCCGCCGCACACGACCGTTTTCGACGTCCAGCTGTTCGGCGCCCACGACCTGGCAACCTCCACCACCGCGCCGCTGCCCGAGCTCCCCGCGACGTGCGTCGGTCCGAGCCTCCGCCTGGACGACCGGGCCGGCTTCGTCCGCTGCCAGCCCTCCGCCCCGTCCACGCTCGGTGTCCTCGACCCGTGCCAAAGTGCCCCATACGACCCGACGCTCGTGGCCTGCCTCCCCGACCCCACCGGGACACCCACCCTGCTGCGCGTCCCCGCCCCGGCCCCTGGATCGGCCAAACCGGCCGCGCCGGCGCCACCGCCGCCCTTCCGCCTGCTCGTCCTGGACAGCGGCGACCGCTGCCTGCCGATCGCCGGCGCCCCCAGCCCGACCCCGCCGCCCTCCACGACCACGAGCACCACGACCGCGCCGGCGGGCCGCAGGGGACGCTCGACGTCGACCACGCCGGTGTCGGCGGCGAACCGGCCGGCCGCCAGGCCCCGCGCCGGCGGTCGCGCCAGCTCCACCACGACGAGCACCAGCTCCACCACGTCCACCACCCGGCCCCCTCGATCGACGTCCACCACTCGGCCTCCCCGGTCGACGTCGACCACCACGAGCACGAGCACCACCGCGGCGCCAACCACCACCACGATCCCGCTGGCCGAGCGCCCGACGTACACCTGTGCGAGTGGGCTCACCGTCCTCGGCGAGCCGGACCAGTCCCTCGCCACCTGGACCGTGCGGGTCCGTGAGCCCGGCCTGGCCGATCGGGTGCTCGTGGTACTGATGGCCTACGCCTGACCGCTGGTCAGCGGCACGGCGGCGATGGCGGTCGGCACCGCGGCAGCAGGGGCGGCACGGCCTCGCTCCGCCGGCCGGCCGAGTCTCAGATGGCGACCCAGTCGGTGACAAGGCCGCCCACCACTCCCGGCTCGACCCGCAGGCGCGCCACCCCGGGAGCCGTGCGCTCGGCCCCGAAGCGCCCGAGCTCGTCGGTGAGCATGACGACCGGAGCCCGGCCGTCGCTGAACTCGAGGAGCACCGCAGCCGGGCCGGCAGGGGCGAGCTGTCCGCGGATGCGGAGCCCGTCACCGTCGTCGGTCACCTCGAGGTCGACCACGAGCTCGCCGGCCTCGAACGACAGGGCGCGGGTGGTGGCCGCGCCGCGCACCCCGGCCAGCCGCTCCTCGTCGACGACAGAGTCATAGGTGAGCGCGGCCAGCTCGGCGTCGATGGTGCGCCAGGTCCAGGCCTCCTTCGCCGCCCGCACGGCGTCGGCCGGGACGGGATCATGCTCCTCGACGGCCCGTTTGAGCAGCGAGAGCACCTCGTCGTCCGCTCCCCCTGGTGCTTCGTTCATCCTTCCGCCTCCTTCACCTCTCCAGAGTCGGGCCGGACCGCACGGATACCACCGCGGCCGCCCGGGTCCTGCTCCTCCCGGCCGGTCGATTGGACGAGCGCCCGGCGGAGCCGATCGATGCACCGGCCCCGGGTGGGCCCGATCCAGCCCCGGCGCACGCCCAGCACGTCAGCGATCTCGTCGTAGGAGAGCGGCGGCTCGGTGGTCATGAGCCGGAGGAGCTCCTGGCAGCGGGCCGGCAAGAGATCCATGGCAGCCAGCACCGCACCCCGGTCCTCGGCGGCGGCGAGCGCGTCCACCAGCCCGTCGGTCTCGTCCGGCGCCGGCACCTCGGGGACGTCGCCGGTCGGGACCTGACGTCCCGAGCGCCGCAGCACCCGGAAGCACTCGTGGCGGGCGGTCGTGGCCAGCCAGGCCCCGGCGCGCTCGGCCTCGCGCAGCCGGTCCACGTGCTCGACGAAGCGCAGCCACACCGTCTGGGAGACGTCGGCTGACTCTGCGCCGTACAACCCGCAGCCGCGGATCACCGCCCACACCAGGCCGGCGTACTCGTCGACGAGGCGCTCCCACGCCGTCCGGTCGCCCGCGGCAGCCCCCGCCACCAGGGCGCGGATCTCTTCGGCTTCGAGCACCGACCGATGGTAGAGGAGGTGGGCAGGCCAGTCGCGGTACGCGGCGGCGATGCGCGACGACCGGCCCGATGGTCAGGGCGGCCCGAAGCAGGTGAACGCCGCCCGCAGCCCGGACGCCAGCTCCTCGTCTCCCGCCACCCCCTGGCGGGCAACGGCCAGGGCCTCGGCGGGCGACCGCCCGGCCAGGAGGGCACGATGGAGGTCGACCATGAACGCCACGACCGCGGCGTCGGGCACGGGCACCAGGCTGGCTATGACGTGCCGGGTGCCAGCGCGATGCAGCGCCACGGTCAGGCCGAGGAGCTCATCGCCGGCGCCGACGGCCGCCGAACCGACGTCGCAGGCCGCCAGCACCACCACCGCCGGCGGCCGCCCGAGCTGTTCGAGATCGAACACGGTGAGCGGACCGTCGGCCAGCTCCAAGCTGGAGAACATCGGGTTGTCGGTGCGGAAGCGCCCGTGGCAGGCCAGATGGGCGATGTCGACCTGATCGAGGGCCGCGACCACGTCGTCGACTCGCGAGTCGGCGGCGTCGAAGATCCGCGCCCGAGGATGCAGCTCGGCCAGGGCGCTCAGCTCCGCCAGCGCGCCCTCCAGTCTGGGTCCGGCGACGAGGGCGACCAGCTGTCGGCCGCCGGTGCCAGACCGAGCGCGGGCGGCGGCCACGCCCACCGGGCCCCGAAGCGTGGCCAGCGACGGCACCACCGACACCGGCCGGGTCGCACAGGATGCCAGGCCGGACCACGGCAGTGCGTGCAAGGCGCCGGTCGGGCAGACGACCAGTGGCGCGGTGCTGTCGACGAGGGGAGCGACCAGGGCCGAATCGAGCCGCTCCATCGCATCGGCGAGCGACTTCGCCGCGGCCCGTCGGCTGGCCGCCGGACCGCCCGGGCGGGTCAGCCGACGCAGGGCGAACAGCGCGGCGCCGATGAGTTCGCTGGCCTCTCGCCCACTCAGGCCGAGGTCGGCGTGCAGCTCGGCCTCACCCCGGCTCACCGTCACCGCGCCGAGACGCCCGTCGAGCTCGAAGTGGACGACCAGCGCCGCGGGGCCGAGCTCGGCTTCGAGCGCCGACGAATCGACGCCGAGCCGGCGGCCTGGCTGGGCTCCCGGCAGGTGCCGGGCGCGGGCCCGGATGCGGGATTCGATCTCGGCCACCGCCCGCCGGGCGGCGACGGGGTCGTCATCATCGTCGCCTACCGCTTGCTGGAGGCGCGACATGGCGGCGCGCAGGGCCGCCAGGTCGGCGCCGAAGGTCGGATCGTCGGCCGCCCGAGCCAGACCGAGGGACGCGCCCCGCCACCGGTCGAGCAGCCGCAGCACGGCCCACGCATCCCTCTCCTCCACCGCCAAGCGCAACCCGAGCGTGGCCAGGGCCGAGCCGTGGGCGGCCGCCCCCACCCGCAGCTCGGTCGCTCCCATCAGAGACTGGAGGTTGGCCACCGCATCGAGACCGGCATCGACCGCCCGCCGCGCTCCGTACCGGTCGCCATCGTCGAGGCGGCGCACGGCCTCGGCCTGCCAGGCCCGGGCCCGGTCCACCAGGGGTCCCCGCTCTCGATGGACGCGCACGCGGTCCAGCTGCACCGCGGCCGGGTGCCCCTGGCCGAGCTCGCGGCGACCAGGCCGGCGGTGAGGCGAGCATCCAGCTCCTCCGCCACCAGGCCGACCTCGCCCAGGGCGTCGGCGCAGTGAGCCGCCAGCTCGACGGTTCTGCGGTCGCGTCGGCCGAGTGCGATCCGGGCCCGGACGATCACATGGTCGGCCAACGCCGCGAGCGCCGGACGACCCTGGCGGTGCAAGGCCCGTCGGGCCAGACCCGCAGTGACGAGGGCGAGCGTGGGCTGGCCGTGCTCGAGCTCGGCCGTGGCGAGCACGACGCGCGCTTCGGCCACGTCGGCCCCCGCGCCGCCGGCCATCAGCTCGGCCACGGCCCGGCCGGCCGCGTCACGTGCCTCGCGGTGCAGGTTGGCCTGCAGGAGCGCGCGGGCCCGGGCCACCAGGTTCAGGCCGATGGGCGCGCCCAGGGCCGAGAAGCTGGCGTCGGCCTCATCGAAGCGGCGAAGGGCACCGGGCAGATCGCCCGCGACCGTCGAGCGCGAACCCGAGGTTGTGCACGACCTCGCACTCGAGCATCGGCGCCGCCGCTTCGGCGGCCAGGTCGATCGCCTCCTCCAGGTCGGCCACGGATGCCTCACCACGACCGGCGAAGGCGAGCGCGATCCCCCGGTTGTTCAGCACACGCGCCCGATCCGCAGCCGAGAGCGGGCCCGCCAACGCTGCGGTGTAGCGGGCCAAGGCATCGTCGAGCCGGCCGAGGCGGGCGAGGAGGATGCCGTGCTGGGCCGACACCAGGAGCAAGGTCGGGCCGGTGGCCAGGACCGCCGCCTGTTCGATCTGCTCGAGGGCTCCTCCCGCCCGACCGGTCTGGAAGAGGCAGAGCGACAGGGTCAGCCGGCCCTCGGCTTCACGGTCGGCCAGGCCAGCCCGGTGAGCGATGGCGACGCTGCGCCGGGCCTCGCGGACCGACTCGTGCGGACGATCGAGGCTGCGCAGCGCCCGGGCCACTGCCCGGTGAGCCATCGCCCGCGCCTCCGGCGGCAGTCCCCTCTCGGTCAGCAGGGCTTGGCCGTCCACGACGACCTCGTGCGGCACCTCGTCCACTCGCCGTTGCAGGCGTTCGGCGGCGTCGAGGGCGGCCGCAGCGGTCCGGGGCCCCATCGAGCGGATGGTAGAAGATCGAGAGCGCGGCCGGTCCGGGCCGCAGGGGGAGGCCTCGGGGATGACACCGGAACAGCACGAGCGCAAGCTGGCACTGCTCAACCGCTACGTGGAGGACGGGCTCGTGCAGGTGAACGACCCCGACCACAACAACGTGTACTTCGTGCCGAACCAGCTCATCGTGGCCGACGAGATCGCCCCGGGAGTCGAGCAGAGCCTCAGGCCATACCAGGCCAGGCGCTCCTTTGGCACGATGCGCCTCAGCCCCCCGGGACGCCGTCCCGACCCGCAGAACGTCCCCACTCCGTCGCGGCCGCCGTCCGTTTACGAGCTGGCGCCCCTCGGACGGGAGGAGCTCGTCGGCCTGGTCCTGAGCCTGGCGGACGAGCACGGTGACGGTGTCGCCCTCAACCATCTCGCCACCGGCCTGCAGCGCTACACGGGTTGGCCCGACGGCGATCCCGAACCCCCGCCCCCCGGTCGCAGCCTGCGCCGCCTTCCTGCGCCGACACCCGCGGCCGGCGCCGGGGTGACGGTGGCAGTCGTCGACACCGGCTGGCCGAGCCGCATGCCCCGCCACCTGAACTGGTTCGCATCCGGCTGCGACCACGCCACCGCCCCGGGCGAGGTCGACGCGTGGGATCGCCCCGTCCACCACATCGACCACCTCGATGAGGACCGCGACGGCTACCTCGACGTCGAGGCCGGCCACGGCCTGTTCGTCGCCGGGCTCATCCGGCAGCAGGCGCCCAGCGCCGACCTGGTGTTCCTCAAGGCGCTCAACAGCGACGGCGTCGGCACCGAGCTGGGCGTCGACGCGCGCCATCCGCTGGGCCGCCAACCGCGACGTGGACGTCATCAACCTCTCCCTCGGCTTCTACACCTTGCACAACGCCACCCCCGCTGGCGTGGCGGCGGCGGTGGCAGAGGCCCGAGCCAAGGGGATCGCGGTCGTCGGCGCGGCCGGGAACGACGACGTCGAGGACCAGACCTATCCCGCCGCCCTGCCCGGGGTCATCGGGGTCGGCGCCCTCGACGCCCAGGGCACACAGAAGGCCGATTTCTCGAACCACGGCGACTGGGTGAACGTCTACGCGCCCGGCCAGGACGTGCAGAGCACCTTCGTGCGGGGCAAAGAGGATCCAGCCCTCACCGAGGACCATCGCTCGGACGTCTTCACCTCCAACACCGCGCTCTGGAGCGGCACATCCTTCGCCTGCGCTGCGGTCAGCGGCTACCTCGCCGCCGCGCTGTCGCGGCCGGGCATTGCCGCCGGTCCGACCGACCCGTCAGCGCGTTCGGAGGCGCTCATCGAAGCCCTCGACACGCTGGACGACGGCACCCGCCGCGTCGTGCCCGTGCCCGCCTTCTGACCTGACTGATCCCGCGTCCTGTCACCCGGCTGTCACCGCGCGTCACCCCCAACCGTTCTGGTCACCGAATCCGCGCCTCGCGCTCGGATTCGGTGACCAGAACGAAGAAGCCCGGCGCCCGACAGCGCGGGCCCGACGCGCCGGGGACGGCCTCGCGGGGTCGTCCAGGCGTCAGAGGGGCAGGTCGCCGGTGGCCCGGCCCGTGCTGCCGTGATCCTTGTAGGCCGCGATGGCGCGCTGGGCGATGCGCATCTGGTGGATCTCGTCGGCCCCGTCGGCGAAGCGGGACCAGCGCGCCTGCTTGAGCATGTCGGCGAGGGGCGTGTCGGTCGAGTAGCCCAGCGCGCCGTGGACCTGGATGGCGCGGTCGATGATCCGCCACAGGCTGTTGGCCACGAAGTGCTTGGCCATGGAGACCTCGGCGGTGAAGTCCAGCCCATGCTCGATCTTGTACGCCGCGTGCAGGACCATCAGCTTGCACTGGTACATCTCCATCGCCGAATCGGCGATCAGCCACTGGATGCCCTGCTTCTCGGCCAGGTAAGAGCCATGGCTGTAGCGCTCGAGCGATCGCTTCACCATCATGTCCAGCGCGGTCTCGGCTTGACCGATCCAGCGCATGCAGTGGGCCAGGCGGGCCGGCCCAAGGCGGTATTGCCCGAGCAGGTGGCCCTGGCCCTGCCCGCCGAGCAGGTTCTCGTGCGGGACCCGCAGGTCCGTGATGCGGATCTCGCAGTGGTTGTGCGAGCCGCTCATGGTCTCGATGTCGCGCACCACCTCCCAGCCCTCGCTCGGCAGGTCCACGATGAAGGCGGTGTTGGCAGCCTGCGGGATATCCGGGTCGTCCTCGGTGCGAGCGATGAGGATGGCGAACCTCGCCCCGCGGGCGCCGGAGATGAACCACTTGTGGCCGTTGATGACCCACTCCTCACCGTCGCGGTAGGCGGCGGTCTGGATGAGGGTGGGGTCGCTGCCCGCCACCTCTGGCTCGGTCATCGCGAAGCACGACCGGATGGTCCCGTCGCAGAGTGGCCGTAGGTACTTCTCCTTCTGCTCGGGCGTGCCCCAGTGCTCGAGCGTGTGCTGGTTGCCCTCGTCCGGCGCCTGGGCGTTGATCACGTACGGCCCGATGCCGACCTTGGCCGCCTCGGCCGAGACGGCGGCCATCGCCGTCGGCCCGAGACCCATGCCGCCCCACTCGGGCGACATGTGCGGCAGCCAGATCCCCCAGTCCTCCTTGGCGATCCGGCGCAGCTTCACGATGGCTTTGACGACCTCGCCCCGCTGGCCCTGGTCGATGGCGTCCCACTCCGGCCGGACGACCTCGTCCATGAGCCGGCGGACCTTGAGGCGGATCGCCTCCACCTCCGGCGGGAACGAGAAGTCGATCATCGAGGGCAGTCTGACAGTCGGCGTCCTGGCACCGCACCTTTCTGACGGGCAGACTCCGGCCTCGTGAACGACGACGGCCCAGGGGCCTCCCGCGCCGCGGTGGGACGGGGACGAGCTCCCCCAAGGCGAGGAGAAGGTCCAGGCCGTCCGCGAGATGTTCGACGCCATCGCGCCTCGCTACGACCTGGTCAACCGGTTGATGACGTTCCGTCTGGACGTCCGGTGGCGGCGTCGCGCCGTGGCCGCCCTTGGCCTGCCGGCGGGCTCGCGAGTCGCCGACCTGGCGTCGGGGACCGGAGACCTGTGCGCCGAGCTGCTGCGCCACGCCCTGCGGCCGATCTCGATCGACCTGTCGTTCGGCATGCTGCGGGCCGACCGCGGCGGTGCGCCCCGCGTCCAGGCCGACGTCCTCCGACTCCCGATCCCGGCCGCCGCCCTCGACGGCGTCACCTGCGGCTTCGCGCTCCGCAACCTGCTGGACCTGGGTGCGTTCTTCGACGAGCTGGCTCGGGTGCTGCGGACCGGTGGTCGCGTCGCTCTGCTCGACGTGGCCACCCCGTCGAACCCGTTCCTGCGCTGGGGCCACGGGATCTACTTCGGCAAGGTGGTGCCCAAGATCGGCGGCCTCCTGTCGGATCCGGCCGCCTACCGGTACCTCCCCAAGAGCGTTGCCTACCTGCCGTCGCCGGCCGAGATGCTGACCGCCCTGGGCGCGGCCGGGTTCGACGACGTCACCCGCCAGCTCCTGTCGGGTGGCATCACCCAGCTGATCGTGGCCACCCGGGCATGAGGGCCGTCACCCGACCGCTGGGGCGCGACATCGACCTCAATGCGTTCGCCCGCGGCGACGGCTACCTCTTCGTCCGCGACGGAGTGGGCCTGGCCGGACGCGGCGTCGCGGCCCGGCTGACGGTGGACGAGGTGGCACAGGTCCTCGCCGCCATCGAGCGGGACGACACGCTCGGCCATCCCGGCTGCGGCCCGGTCGCGCTCGGTGTGCTGCCGTTCCGCCCGGGTGACCCGGCCCAGCTGGTGATCCCGGCCGTCACCGTCGGCAAGGGCGCCGACGGCGAACGCTGGATCACGACCATCGACGCCGCGGAGCCGGACCTGGCGCCACCGCCACCGCCGGTGGCCACGGCGGCCGCCTTCTCGGTTGGACCCGGGGTGGCGGTCGACACCTACCTGGCCGCGGTGGCCGCCGGGCGCGACGAGGTGCGGGCCGGTCGCCTGACCAAGGTGGTGATCGCCCGCGACGTCGTCATCGAGGCGGACCGCCCGCTCGACATCCACGCCATCTTGCTCCGGCTCCGGGCGTCGTTCGGCTCCAGCTACCGCTACTCGATGGACGGCTTCGTCGGCGCCTCACCCGAGCTCCTCGTGGCCAGGCACGGCGACGTCGTGCGCTCACATCCCCTCGCCGGCACCGCGCCCCGCACTGGCGATCCGAACACCGACGCCCAGCTGGCGGCCCACCTGATCGCCTCGACCAAGGATCAAGTCGAGCACCGCGTCGTGATCGACGTCGTGCACGAGACCCTTCTCCCCTGGTGCAGCTACCTGGACTGGGAGGCCGAGCCGTCCATCGTCGCCGTCGCCAACGTCCAGCACCTCGGCACGCTCGTCGAGGGCCGGCTCTCGGCGCCGCCGCCAAACGTCCTCGAGCTCGTACAGGCCCTCTCGCCGACGCCCGCGCTCGGCGGGCATCCCCGTGCGCCCGCGCTCGAGCTCATCGCGGCCATGGAGGGCTTCGAGCGGGGCCGGTACGGCGGCGCGGTCGGCTGGGTCGACGCAGCGGGCAACGGCACCTGGGCGGTGGCCATCCGCTGCGCCGAGATCGACGGTGCGTGCGCCCGGCTGTTCGCGGGTGGCGGCATCGTGGCCGACAGCGAGCCGCTGGCCGAGCTGGCCGAGACCCAGGCCAAGCTGCAAGCCATGCTGTCGGCGATCGTCCGACCCTGAGCGGTTGGACGCTCGACGCACTGGCCGGTGCGCTGGGCCTACTGGGGCGCTGGCACCACCAGCAGCTGGTTCGCCATCTGCAGACGCTCGATCGGCGTGAGCGGACGGACGCCGCGAGGGAACCGCCCAGGGCGGGCCGGCGGGACGCGGCCGGTGGTGTCCACCACGTTGACGACCGTGCCGACCGGCGCCCAGCTCCACAAGAAGATGGCGTTCTGCTCCGACTGGCGAACGCAGCCGTGCGAGGCGGGCTGGCCGAGAGAGCGCTCGGACTCGATGGCCTTGCCCCGCTTGGTCGGGATGTCGTGGAAGCCGATGCCAGTGCCGCTCTCGCCCACGGCGAAGCGCACCATGTACTCCATGCGCGTCGGGCTGTGCGCCACCCCGGTGTAGCGGGACTTCGAGTACACCCAGAACTGCCCCGTGCCCGGCAGCCGCCGGTACTTGTGCCCAGACACCGGGTAGTCACGGGCGACGGTGCCGTCGGCCTCCACCAGCCAGACGTGCATGGTGCCCATGTCGTAGACGACGCGCCGTCCTGCGCCCGAGTTCGCCGGCACCGCGACGGTGGGGGCGGCGGGGACGGCCGGCGCGGGTGCCGGAGTCGGGGCGACGACCACCGCCCCGGCCACGGGCGCGGCGGCCGCGGGCGCCCCCGGTGGTGGCGGTGCCAACGCGGTCAGCGCGGCCAGCGCCGGCGTCGCCGGAGGCACCGGGACCCGGCTGGACCACGCCACGGCCGGCGTCAGCTCCACGGCCATCACCACGCCCAGCACCACGCCGGGCATCACGAACGAGCGCTGCCGCATGACAACTGATCTCCCCGACAACCCGCTGGTACCGCCCGGTCCGCGCTCGTCAGCCATCGTACCGGGGCGGCCCCGGCGGCGCCAGAACCCTCAGGACAGGGCGGCGGCGACGGCGGCGTGGAGAGCCTGATGGACGGCGACGTTGTCGGCCCGATCCGTGCGCACCCGCACCACCCGGGGTCCGCAGCCGATCGCGCCAGCCAGATCGGCGAGGTCGAGCAGCTCCAACCCCGGCAGCCCGTGGTACGCCGCGACGGCTAGCGGGTCGACACCGTGGGGCGTCCCGAAGAGCGCTTCGAAGCGCTCGGCCGGCACCTGCGTGGCCTGGGGGAGGAAGGAGAAGATGCCGCCGCCATCGTTGTCCACCACGACCACGGTCAGGTCGGCGCCGCGGGAGGCCAGGCCGAGCAGGCCGTTCTGGTCGTGCAGGAAGGCGATGTCGCCGATCAGGAGCGTGGTCGGGCGGGCCGAGCCGAGGGCGACACCGACGGCGGTGGAGACCACCCCGTCGATGCCATTGGCCCCGCGGTTGGCGACGATGCGAAGTCCATGGCGCGGGACCGCGTACCACTCGACGTCGCGCACGGGCATCGAGGACGAGACCACCAACATCGACCCGTCGGGCAGGGCGGCGACGAGGGCGCGGGCCAGACCGGGCTCGGTCGGCCGGGCGACCTCGGCCAGTGCGGCCGAGAGCGCCGTTTGGGCCCGCTCCTCGGCCCGGCGCCAGCGCGCCGCCCAAGGCGTGCGCGCCCCCGCCGACAGCCGCTTGGCCAGATCGCGAGCGAGGGAGGTCGGGTCGGCGACGACCCGGACGGCGGCGGTGCCCTCGGGATCGACCCCGGCCGGGCTGGTCACCACCTGCACCTGGTCGGCGCCGGACTGGGCCAGCCACTCGGCCAGCACCTTGGAGGCCGGCGGCCGTCCGAGCCGGAGCACCACGGTCGGGGTGTGGTCACGGGCGAAGCTCCCGTGCCGGAGCAGGTCGTCGAAGGCGGCCACGGTGGCGGGCCTCGGCAGCCGGCAGCCGGAGCGGGGATCGGCGAGGACGGGCCAGCCCGCGGCCGCGGCCAGCTCGTGCACGGCGTCGGGATCGCCAGCCCCGACCCCAGCCACGATCACGCCCCGCTGCTGATCCAACCGCGCGCCCAACACGTCCAGCACGGCCGGCTCCAAGACCCTCGGCCCCCACACCACGTCGTGCCACGGCCGCCTGTCGGGCCGACCTGGCGGCAGCTCGTCCGGCTCCCCCACGAGAGGATCCCGGAACGGCAGGTTGAGGTGGACCGGCCCCGGCCAGGGACCGCGGGCGTCGCCGATGACCCGGGCCAGCAGCGGGCGCCAGCGGGACGACATCGCCTCGTCGGGCACGCCGGCGTCGACAAAGGCCCGCACCGCCGAGCCGTAGAGGCGGTCCTGGTCGATGGTCTGAGGCGCCGAGACGTCCCGCAGCTCTGGTGGGCGATCGGCGGTGCAGACGAGGAGTGGGATCTCGGCCTGGTGGGCCTCGATCACCGCGGCATGGAGCTCAGCCGCCGCGGTGCCGCTCGTGCAGACCACCAGGGCCGGCCGCCCGGTGGCCACCCCGAACCCGAGGGCGGCGAAGGACCCCGAGCGCTCGTCGTGGAAGACGTGGAGCCGCAGCTCGGGCCGGGCGGCCACGGCGAGGGCGAGCGGGGTCGAGCGTGAGCCGGGGGCCACGACCGCGTCGGTGACGCCGGCTCGCACCAGCTCGTCGACCAGCGTGGCGCAGAAGGTGGCAGCGACCGTCACCCGCCTATCGTGACACCCCGATGTCCGACGACGCCCTCCACGCTGAGGTCGCCGGCGCCGGTCCTCGTCTCGTGCTCGTCCACGGCTTCACCCAGACTGGCCGTAGCTGGGGCGTCGTGGCCGACGCGCTCCGGCGCGATCACGAGATCGTGCTGGTCGATGCCCCCGGCCACGGTGACTCGGGCCAGATCGAGGCCGATCTCGTCCGCGGCGCGCGCCTGCTCGGCGCCGCCGGAGGGCGCGGCGTCTACGTCGGCTACTCGATGGGAGGCCGGCTCGCCCTCCATCTCGCGGTCGCGGAACCTGACCTCGTCACCGGGCTGGTGCTGGTCGGCGCCACCCCCGGCATCGAGGACCCCGGGTCGCGAGCCGCTCGCCGGGCCGAGGACGAGGCTCGGGCTGCCGAGCTCGAGCGCGATGGACTTGAGGCCTTCCTTGCCGGGTGGTTGTCTCAGCCCCTCTTCACCCGCCTGCCCGCGGCGGCGGCGTCGATCGACGATCGCCGTCGCAACACCGTCGCCGGCCTGGCGTCAAGCCTGCGCCTGGCGGGCACCGGTGGGCAGGCGCCGCTGTGGAACCGCCTCGCCGGCCTGCGCATGCCGGTGCTCATCCTCGCCGGCGAGGAGGACACCAAGTTCGCCGCCATCGGCCGCCGCATGGCTGCCGCAATCGGCTCCCCGGCCACGGTGGCGCTGGTGCCGGGGGCCGGCCACGCCGCCCACCTCGAACAACCGGCGGAGTTCCTCCGCCTGCTGCGGGCGTGGCTTCAGGCGGTCACCACCGGCCGCCCACCAGCCAGATGAAGACGAACACGCCGGCGAAGATGTCGAAGATGCCGAGGACGATGCCGGCCGTCGCCATCCCGGCGCCCTTGAGCGTCCCGCCCGAGCTGCGGATGGCGTTCCTCCCCATCACCCCCAGCACGATGGCGATGACACCGAGGATGAAGCCGCCGAACAGCAGGCCGACGATGCCGCACACGAGCGCCGCCACCGCCCTGCCGTCGTTGCGGGCCGGTAGGCCCTGCCCGTACTGGTAGCCGGCGGGAGGCGGTGGAGCGGTGGGCGGAGGTGGCGGCAGGTTCATCGATGCGCTCCTGGCTCGGATGCTCCGCACACGGTAGCGGCCGGCGCGCCGACGCCCCCGCGACTCTCAGCCTCCGAGGGCCAGCCCCAGTGCGAAGGCGATGCCGAAGCCGAGCTGCAGCCGGGCCGTCGCCCCCAGCACGCCGATCAGCTCCCGCCCGGCCGCGCCGTGGCGCAGCTGGCGGACCGGGACGACGGCGAGGGGCACGGCCGCGAGCACGAGCAGCGCCGGCCAGCGCACCCGGGCGGACCCCAGGGCCACCACGAAGGCGGCCACCACCATGGCGGTGTAGAGCCAGCGGGTCTTGCCGTCCCCGAGCCGAACCGCCAGCGTGCGCTTGCCGGCCTCGCGGTCGGTGGGGATGTCGCGCAGGTTGTTGACGACGAGCAGCGCGCACGTCACGAACCCGACCGCGACCCCGGCCGCGATGGCCAGGCCGGTCAGGTGCTCGACGAGCACATAGGTGGTACCGGCCGTGGCCACCAGCCCGAAGAAGACGAAGACGAAGACCTCGCCGTAGCCGAGGTAGCCGTAAGGCTTGGGGCCGCCGGTGTAGAACCACCCGGCCGCGATGGCCGCGGCACCGACCAGGAACAGCTGCGGGCCGACCGCAACGGCCAACGCGGTGCCGGCGGCGGCGGCGACCGCGAAGGCGGCCAGCGCGGCCCGCTTCACAGTGGAGGGCGCGGCCAGACCCGATGCCACCAGCCGCACCGGACCGACGCGGACCGTGTCCGTGCCTCGCACCCCGTCGCTGTAGTCGTTGGCGTAGTTCGTGCCGACCTGCAAGGCCACCGACACCACCAGTGCCGCCCCTACCCGCCACCAGACGATCCCACCTTCACCGACGGCGCACGCGGTGCCCACTGCCACCGGTACGACCGCGGACCACAACGTGCGGGGCCTGGCGCCCGCGATCCAGAGGCGGTACCCGGAGGGCCGTGCAGGGGCGGGCCCGGTCACGGACGCCGGGGGAATCGCGTCACGTCGGGCACCCGTTTGTCCTTGTAGGCGTCCCGGAAGTGCTGTGCCTCCTCGGTCATGTAGAAGAGCAAGGTGGCATCCCCCGCCAGCTGTTGGATGCCGGCCAGTCCGTCGTCGGCGGCGTTCATCGAGGCCTTCAGCATCCGCAGGGCGAGGGGCGAGTGGTGCAGCATGACGCGGCACCAGGCCACCGTCTCACGCTCGAGCTCGTCGAGCGGCACCACCTTGTTGACGAGCCCCATGTCCAGCGCCTCTTGGGCGTCGTAGAACTGGCACAGATACCAGATCTCTCGCGCCTTCTTCTGGCCCACGATGCGGGCCAGGAGCCCGGAGCCGTAGCCGCCGTCGAAGCTGCCCACCTTCGGCCCGGTCTGACCGAAGCGGGCGTTGTCGGCCGCGATGGTGAGATCACAGACGACGTGGAGCACGTGCCCGCCCCCGACGGCCCAACCGGCCACCATCGCCACCACCGGCTTGGGCGTGCGACGTATCTGGATCTGGAGGTCGAGGACGTTCAGCCGTCCGATCCCCTTGTCGGCCACCTCGTCATCGCCGAGGTAGCCGTCGTCTCCCCGGATGCGCTGGTCACCGCCGGCGCAGAAGGCCTCCGGCCCCTCGCCCGTCAGGACGATGACCCCGAGATGGTCGTCGTCGCGGGCTCGGTTGAAGGCGTCGGACAGCTCGAAGAGCGTCTGGGGCCGGAAGGCGTTGCGGACCTCGGGGCGACAGATGGTGATCTTCGCCATCCCATCCTCTGAGGTCTCGTACGAGATGTCGCGGTAGGTGTGCTCAGCGGGTCGCACCCAGGTGACGGGGGCGTACACGTCGCCGTAGAAGTCGGGCATCATGGCCGGGCCAGCATCGCAGGTCGGTAGCGTGCCCTGCCATGCCAGACCTCGTGGCCCTGGCGCTACCTGGCGGTCCTGGCTTCGTCGCCGCGCTGCAGCGCGTCTGGGCCCGAGGCGACGCCGCCCTCCCAGTCGATCTCCGCCTGCCGGCACCCGCGCGCTCGGCGGTCCTGGCCGCCATGGCGCCCTCGTCCGTCCTCGACGAGAGCGGCGAGTCCCGGCTGCTCGGCGGCCGGGAAGTCGAGCCCGGCGACGCGTTCGTCGTCGCCACGAGCGGCACCACCGGCATGCCGAAGGGAGTGGTGCTCACCCACGACGCCGTCGCCGCCTCCGCTCGAGCCACGTCGGCCCGTGTCGGCGTGCGCCCTGACGACCACTGGCTGGCCTGCTTGCCGTTGTCCCACGTCGGCGGGCTGTCCGTCGTAGCCCGGGCCCTGGTCACCGGCACCCGTCTCACGGTCCAGGCTCGGTTCGACCCGGCCGCGGTCGAAGCCGCTGCCTCCGACGGGGCCACGCTCGTGTCGCTGGTGGCGGCCACGCTCCCCCGCATCAACCCGTCACGGTTCCGGGTCATCGTGCTCGGAGGGGCCCGGCCGCCCGCGCATCCGCCGGCCAACGCGGTCGTGACGTACGGGACGACCGAGACCGGCAGCGGCGTGGTCTACGACGGGCTCCCGCTCGAAGGCGTCGAGCTCCGCCTGGGCGCGGACGGCGAGATCAGCGTTCGCGGGCCCATGCTCCTGCGGGCGTACCGCGACGGGGTGGATCCGAAGGACGCCGACGACTGGCTGGCCACCGGCGACCTCGGCTCGCTGACGCCCGATGGCCGGCTCGTCGTCCACGGCCGGCGAGGCGACCTGATCATCACTGGAGGCGAGAACGTCTGGCCCGAGCCGGTGGAGCGCCGGTTGGCGGCCCACCCGCTCGTCGCCGACGTCGCCGTGGCCGGGCGCCCCGACCCCGAGTGGGGACAGCGGGTGGTGGCCTTCGTCGTCCCACCCACCGGTGAGCCGCCGCTGCTCGCCAGCCTGCGGACTTGGGTGGTGGAGGAGCTCCCCGCGTTCTGCGCGCCGCGCGAGCTCGTGTTGGTCGAGGCCATCCCCCGCACCGCCCTCGGCAAGGTGCAGCGCGACCGCCTGCCGCGGGGTCGAGGGCGATCAGCCCATGGGTCGAACCCCGGCGCCTCCGTCGATCACGTAGGTCTCGCCAGTGATCCAGCTGGCGGCATCGCTGGCGAGGAAGACGGCCAGGTTGGCGACGTCCTGGGGCTCGCCCAAGCGGCGGGTCGGCAGGCTGGCGGCGAGCGCGTCGCCGAAGTTGTCGACCAGCACCTTGGCGAAGTCGGTCTTGATCAAGCCGGGAGCGATGCCGACGACGCGCGGTCGGGCCGAGCTCGCTGGCCAGCTGGCGGGTCAGGTGGATCAGCGCGGCCTTGGTGACGTTGTAGACGCCCAGGAAGCCCTCGGCGCGCAGGCCGCCCGTCGAGGCGATGTTGACGATGACGCCGGGATGATCCTTGAACGAGCGCTCCCAAGCGCTGCGGGACCAGAACAGCGGACCCTTCACGTTGACGTCGAAGGTCTTGTCGTAGCGGCCCTCGTCGACGCCGAGCGTCGGGCCGAAGTACGGGTTGGTGGCCGCGTTGTTGACGAGCACATCGAGGCTGCCGAAACGCTCGATGGTTGCCGCCACGCAGGCGTCGGCCGCCCCCACATCGCCGGCGTTGGCCGCGTACACCGCCACCTCACCGTCCATCTCGAGCGCGGCCGCCTCGAGCTGGTCCTGCTTGCGAGACGACAGCATCACCCTGGCTCCGGCCGCGGCGTAGACGCGGCGATGGCCTTCCCGATCCCCTTCGAGGCTCCGGTGACCAGCGCCACCTTGCCGTCCAGTCTCAGCTCCATGGGGGCCGGACCCTAGCCGCCACCCTTCGCGACCCAGGCCTCCCCGCCGCTCCACCGCGCCGCCACCTCCCTTCCACCATTCCGTTCCGCGGATCCGCACACCTCCGGTCACCAGCGCGGAACAGAACGGGATGGGTGAGACCTGGCGGGCGGGGTGGCGGGGGGCGGGACCGGCGGGGCGGCAGGACCAGCCGGGCGGCAGGACCAGCGGGGCGGCAGGACCGGCGGGGCGGCAGGACCAGCGGGGCGGCAGGACCAGCGGGGCGGCAGGACCGGCGGGGCGGCAGGACCAGCGGGGCGGCAGGACCAGCGGGGCGGCAGGACCGGCGGGGCGGCAGGACCGGCGGGGCGGGCGGGAGGCCGGGGGGCCGGGCGGGGCGGGCGGGGCGGGCGAGCGAGGCTGGGTCGGTCGGTGGGTAGCGTCGCCCGGGTGAACCGCCTCGCCGAAGAGACGTCGCCGTACCTCCGGCAACACCGGGACAACCCGGTCGACTGGTACCCGTGGGGCCCCGAGGCGTTCGCCAAGGCGGCGGTCGAGGACCGGCCCGTCCTGCTCTCGGTCGGCTACGCGGCCTGCCACTGGTGCCACGTCATGGCCCACGAGTCCTTCGAGGACGCTGAGGTGGCACAGGCCATGAACGACCGCTTCGTAAGTGTGAAGGTGGACCGCGAGGAGCGGCCCGACGTCGATGCCGTGTACATGGATGCCGTCCAGGCCATGACCGGCCAGGGCGGCTGGCCGATGACCGTGTTCCTCACGCCGGACGGGCGGCCCTTCTACGGCGGCACCTACTACCCGAGAGCCGGATTCCTACAGCTCCTGGCGGCCATCGACGACGCCTGGCGCCACCGGCGCACCGACGTCGTGGCCGGCGCCGACCAGCTGGTCCAGACCATCGACCGCACCGCCCATCTGACGCCCCCGCCCGACCTCCCGGGCGCTGAGCACCTGAGCGCCGCCCTCCAGCAGCTGGCGTCGGCTTTCGACACCGAGTGGGGAGGATTCGGCCGGCCGCCCAAGTTCCCCCAGGCTGCCAACCTGGAGCTGGTGCTCCGGGCGAGCGAGGCCGGCGCCGGCGCCGCGGCACGCCGAGTCGTGACGGAGACACTCGACGCAATGGCGTCGGGCGGCATCTACGACCACCTCGGGGGCGGCTTCGCCCGCTACTCCGTCGACCGCCAGTGGCTGGTGCCGCACTTCGAGAAGATGCTGTACGACCAGGCCCTCCTGATCCCGGTCTACCTGCACGCGTGGCAAGTGACGGGCGAGGAGCGGTATCGCCAGGTGGTGGACGAGACCGTCACCTACGTGCTGCGCGACCTCCGTCATGGCGCCGGTGGGTTCTTCTCGTCCGAGGACGCGGACTCCGAGGGCGAGGAGGGCCGCTTCTACGTCTGGACCCCGGCCGAGATGACGGCCGCCCTCGGCCCCGAGCTGGTGGCCTCCGCGCTCGACTGGTTCGGGGTCACGGAAGACGGCAACTTCGAGGGTCGCAACATCCTCCACCGCCCGACGCGGGGCGACCTGTTGCGCCCACCGCCGATCGAGGCGGCGCGAACGGTGCTGCTGGCGGCGCGCGGCGAACGGGTGCGTCCCGGCCTCGATGACAAGGTGCTCACCGAGTGGAACGGCCTGTTCCTCGCCGCCCTGGCCGAGTCGGCAGCCGCGCTCCGCCGATCCGACTGGTTGGCGGCGGCCAAGGAGGCCGGCGAGTTCCTGCTGACCCAGCTGCGCCGCGACGACGGACGTTGGCACCGGTCGTGGCAGGCCGAGGGGGGAGCCCGGCATGACGCCCTGGCTGCCGACCACGCCGCCCTCCTGGGAGCATTCGTCCGCCTGAGCGAAGCGACCGGCGAGACCCGCTGGATCGCCGCCGCCAGCGCGACCGCCGACACGATGCTGGAGCACTTCTGGGACCACGCCAACGGCGGCGTGTTCACCACCGCCGACGACGGCGAGGCGCTCATCGTGCGCCAGAAGGATCTGATGGACGGAGCCACGCCGGCGGCCAACTCGCTCGCCGCCAACGGCCTCTACCGGCTCGGCGCGCTCACCGGCGAGCGTCGCTACACCGAGCGCGCCGACGACATCCTCCGGCTGGTCGGGGGCGTGGTGGCCGGTGCACCGACCGCCTTCGGCCACCTCCTCGGCGCGGTCGACCTGCGCCGCACGGGCGTCACCGAGATCGCCGTCGTCGGGGACCGGCCCGACCTGGTGGCGGCCATCCTGTCTCGCTACCTGCCGAACGCGGTCCTGGCCTGGGGCGAGCCCTACCCATCGCCCTTGTGGGAGGCCCGCCGTCCCGGCCGGGCCTACGTCTGTCGCGACTATGCCTGCCAGGCCCCGGCGGAGTCGGTGGACGCCCTGGTCGGCCAGCTGGCCCGAGCCGCCGCTCGGACCACGGCCGAGTCCGCGGACGAGGTTCAGCCATCCACGCAGGCCCCCTGCTCTCTGAAGGGGTTCCCCAAACGGTCCAGGAGGCAAAGATGCGCAGAACGGTGCGGCTCCGCTCGATCGGGGTGGTGGCGTTCACCGCCACGTTGGGCCTGGTGGCCTGTGGGAGCAGCGGCGGCTCGTCCGGGACGGGTACGACCAGCGCGGTCGGCACCGAGCGCGGCCGGCACCCCGGCGGGCACCGGCGCAGGGGGCTCGACGCCGGGATCGGTCACGGTCGATACGAACTTCACGGGGGAGGGCAGCGACGAGCTGTGCAGCTACCTCAAAGACGTCGAGGCGTCGGGCGCCCTGGACAGCTCGAGTCTCACCAAGGAGGGCTTTGCGAAGCTGAAGGATGTCCTGAGCAAGGCGCAAGACAAGGCCCCGGACGAGATCAAGCCGGACATCGAGGTCTACGCGAAGACCATCGCCAGCCTGCAGACGATCTACGAGAAGTACAACTACGACGCGACCAAGATCAGCGCCGCCGCGGCCACCGATCCAGATGTCCAGAACGCGGTCAAGACTCTCAGCGGGCCCGACTTCCAGGCCGCGCTCGGCCGCCTGGGCGCCTACTCCCAGCAGGTCTGCGGCATCACCGCCAGCAGCTGAGCGAGCAGGGCGCGCACAGCGCGGCCCGCGGGCGTCGCGCTACCAGCGGCCCCGGTGGACGATCTCGGCGGGCGGGCGGCGTCGGCGAGCCGCCGACGCGCCCGGACGAGCCGGCTCCCGGGCCGGCCAGCCGAGGGCGATGGCACCCAACAGCTCCAGTCGCTCGGGTACGTCGAGTGCTGCTCGCACCTCGCGCTCACCGTTGAAGACGGCGAAGAACAGCGCACCCAGGCCTTCGGCTTCGGCGGCCAAGAGGAGGCTCATGACCGCGAACGCACCGTCGACGGTCCAGTACGGGACGGGCCAGTCCGCCGTGCCCCCACCGAGACCAGCCGCCGCCTTGTCCGCCTCGGCGTAGCGGGTGACGTAGGCCGCGGGGTCGACCAGGGCGAGGGCGATGAGTGGCGCGTCGATCAGTCCCGGCCAGGCGAAGCCGGCTCGCTCGGGCTCCGGCAGGGTGCGGTCCCAGAATCTCCCGGTGTCGGGCCCCTCGAGGAGGACGAGATGCCAACCCTGCGTCTTGCCCGCACTGGGCGCTCGGGCCGCGGCATCGACCAGCCGGTCCAGGACGTCGGACGGCACCGGCCGGTGCGGATCGAACGCCCTGGTCATGCGCCGACGGCGCAGGACCTCCGAGAACGACGCGCCGGCTTTGCTCAGGCGCGCGATCCGAGCTTGAGCAGGTCCTCGGCCATCGTCCAGCCGTAGACGATGATCGAGCCGCCCTTGGCTTCGTCCACGGCCTTGAACAGGGCGACCACATCGGGATCGATCTTCTCGGGCTTGAGCGACTCGTGGTCGAGGAAGCCGGACTGCCCGTTGGAGCGCACCACAAAGCTCTTCTCGTCGTACGAGCTGTCGACGCCGAATCGCTTGGCCAGCCGCCGCCCCCAGGCTCGCTCCTCACCCACAGGGCGATGGCCGGGACGCGGGATGACGTCGGTGAGCGAGCGGAACGCCTCGATCCCGTCGGGCAGCGCGAAGCGGCTCCCGACCACCACGTCCTCGTCCGGGAAGGCCATGAGGGCACGGTGGTACGCCTCGCCCATCAAGCCCTTGAGCACCGCATCGCGCTTCGAGGTGCGCTTGACGCTCATGAGCCCGAGGAGGACGCATGGCGTCCCGCCGATGCGCTCGAGCGTCGAGAACGTGAACCCGTGGAGCTTGCCGTCGATCCGGGCCTGGGTGCTCAGCACCCAGTCCTCCTTCGCCTTCGAGAGGGCGCCGATCCCAAAGGCGCCACCCATCGACGCCATCTCATCGAGGTCGGTGTCGGTCTGAGCCGTGCTGTCCTTTGTGTCGACCTGGATCGCCATCGTGGTGACCGCTCCCGAGTAGTTGGGGCGCCGGATTCCTCCCGGCTCGTCTTGGGCACCGGTGCTTGACCGGCGGGGTCACCATTTTGCCACCTGCAGGGGCACTTGCGGAAGGCGACTCCGCCGCGGTCGCCTCAGGCCCGAGTCCGGGCCAGGTCAGAGCACGACCGCGTCGTGCCCGAACGCGACGCGCAGCTCGCCCACCACGTGGGCGAGATCGACCCGGTGCTGATCGGCCAGGCGCAAGACCTTTCCCTCGCCCAGGTCCAGGAACACTGGGGACTCACCCGGATGCTCGGCGAGCATCTGCTTGAGGCGACCGATCCGCTCCTCCGACAGCGACGTGGCCGGGAGGCGCAGCCGCAGGGCCGGGGCGCCGGTGGCGTCACCCTCGAAGACCCTCACGTCCATGCAGATGAGCTTGACCGCCTCGTCCCGACGGTCGATGCGGGCCTTCACGAGCACGATGGCGTCGTCGGCCAGCTTGTGGCCGTTCTCCATCATCACGCGGGGGAACAGGGTGACCTCCACCGCGTCCTGCAGATCCTCCAGGACGAACACGCCCATGGGGTCGCCCTTCTTCGTGAACTTGCGCTGAAGCCCGGCCACCACGCCGCCGACAGTGAGGACGTCGCCTTCCTCCCGGCCATCGAGGTCGGCGATGCTGCCGTCGCACTCGCGTCGCAGTGCGGCCTCCAGGCCCATGAGCGGGTGATCGGACACGTACAGGCCGAGCATCTCCTTCTCGAAGCGCAGCCGCTGCACCTTGTCGAACTCGACATCGGGGATGGCGATCCGCTCGGAGAACCCGCCGTCGTCGTCGCCGACGTCGGCGAAGAGGCTCATCACCCCCTGATCGCGCTCCCGGCGGCGCTGCAGCGTGGCGTCGATGATCTGCTCGAACACCTGCAGCAGACCCTTGCGGGGATGACCCATCGTGTCGAAGGCGCCGCCCTTGATCAGCGACTCGACGCTGCGCTTGTTCAGCACCGAGGGGTCGACCCGCTCCACGAAGTCGTAGAACGTGGTAAACGGCCCGCCCCGCTCGCGCTCGGCGATGATCAGCGCCACCAGGCCTGCCCCCACGTTGCGCACGGCGGAGAGCCCGAACGGGATCACCCCCGGACTGCCGGCGGGGAGCTCGACGCCCGGCCGGCGCGTCCTCGGGTGCGAGCGCGGTGAAGTCGGACGCCGACAGGTTGAGGTCCGGGTTCAGCACCCTGATCCCCATGGCGCGGCAGTCGCCCAGGTACACCGCGGCCCTCTCCAGGCTCGTCTTCACGCTGCTCAGCAGGCAGGCCAGGTACTCGACCGGGTAGTGGGCCTTGAGGTAGGCGGTCTGGTAGGTGATGAGCCCGTAGCCGAAGGTGTGGCTCTTGTTGAACGCGTAGTCGGCGAAGCCCTCGATGATGTCGAACAGCTGCCGGCCGAGGTCGCGGCCGTAGCCGGTGGTCTCGCAGCCGTCCTCGAACTTCTTCCGCTCCTTGGCCATCAGCTCGCGGATCTTCTTTCCGCAGGCCTTGCGCAGGTTGTCAGCGTCGGCGAGCGAGTAGCCGGCGAAGCGCTGGCTCATCCGCATGACCGACTCCTGGTAGATCATCAGCCCGTACGTGTCCGAGAGGACCTCTTCGGCATCGGGGTGGATGTAGGTCACCGGCTTGCGACCGTTCTTGCGGTCGGCGTAGTCGTTGTGCATGTTCACGCTCATCGGCCCGGGCCGGTAGAGCGCGATCGACGGCGGAGACATCTCCGAACCCGGTCGGCGCCAGGGCGCGCAGCAGGGCCCGCATGGGCTGCGACTCCAGCTGGAACACCCCGAGTGTGTCGCCCCGGGTGAGGAGGTCGAAGACGGCCCGGTCGTCGAGCGGGATGTGGTCGATGTCGAACTCCGGGTCCTTGGTGGCCCGGACGAGCTCGACCGTGTCCGTGATGACGTCCAGGTTGCGCAGGCCGAGGAAGTCCATCTTGAGCAAGCCGAGGTCTTCCACTCCGTGCATCTCGTACTGCGTCACGATCGGCGCCTGCGCCGGGTCCTGGCCTGGCTCCGGCTTGCGCTGGATTGGTAGGTAGTCCGTGAGCGGCTCCCGGGTGATGACCACCGCGGCGGCGTGGATGCCGTCCTGGCGCCGCAGGCCTTCCAGGTTGAGGGCCACGTCGACCACCTGCTTCACGTCGGGGTCGGCCGCGTACATGGCCCGCAGGTCGGCCGCGGCCTTGAACCCGTCGCTGTGCGCCGGGATCTCCACGAGGCAGTCCTTGAGCGCCGTGTCCCGTCCCATCACGAGGGGCGGCATGGCCTTGGCGATGCGATCACCGAGCGCGTAGGGATGGCCGAGCACCCGGGCCGCGTCGCGCACCGCGGCCCGGGCCTTGATGGTTGAGAACGTGATGATCTGCGCCACCCGATCGCGCCCGTACCGCTCGGCGGCGTAGCGGATCATCTCGTCCCGATAGCGCGAGTCGAAGTCCATGTCGATGTCGGGCATCGAGATGCGGCTCGGGTTCAGGAAGCGCTCGAACAAGAGGTCGTACTTGATGGGGTCCAGATCGGTGATCCCGAGGCTGTACGCCACCGCGCAGCCCGCGGCGCTCCCCCGTCCCGGGCCGACCCGGATGCCGTTCTCCTTGGCGTGCTGGATGAGGTCCCAGACGATCAGGAAGTACGAGCTGAACCCCATGTCGGCGATGACCTTCAGCTCGTAGGCCAGTCGATCCGCGACGTCGGGGGGCAGCGGCTGGCCCCAACGGCGATGGGCGGCCTCGGTGGTCAGGTGGACGAGGTAGTCGGTGCCGGTCGTGAACCCGTCCGGCAACGGGAAGTCGGGCAGCTGCGGGTTCCCGAACTCGATGGTGACGTCGGCGCGCTCGGCGATCCACAGCGTGTTGTCGCACGCGTCCGGGAGCTCGCGGAACAAGAAGCGCATCTCCTGCGCCGACTTCAGGTAGTGCTCCTCGCCCTCGAAGTGGAAGCGCTTCGGGTCGCTGATGAGCGCTCCGGTCTGCACGCAGAGCAGCGCGTCGTGGGCGAGGTGGTCCTCGCGGTGGGTGTAGTGGCTGTCGTTGGTGGCCAGCAGCGGCGCGCCGAGCTGGCGCGCCATCTCCACCAGCTTCGGGTTGGTCTGGTGCTGCGCCGGGATGCCGTGGTCCTGCAACTCGACGAACAGGTTGTCGCGGCCGAAGATGTCCTGCAGACGCGCGGCCTTCTGGAGCGCCCCGGCTTCGTCCCCCTGCACCAGCGACTGCAGGACATGCCCGCCCAGGCAACCGGTGGTGGCGATGAGCCCGTCGTGATAGCGCTCGAGCAGCTCCCAGTCGAGCCGGGGCTTGTAGTAGTAGCCCTCCAGGAAGGCCAGGCTGGCCAGCTGGATCAGGTTGCGGTAGCCCCGGTCCGTCTCGGCCAGCAAGGTGAGGTGGTAGTAGAGCTTCTTGCCCCCTTCGGTGTCGCCGCCAGTGTCGTCCATCCGGCCCCGGCGCGGTGGCCGCTCGGACCGGTGGTCGTGGGCCATGTAGGCCTCCATGCCGAGCACCGGCTTGACGCCGTGGTGCTGGCAGGCCCGGTAGAAGTCGAGGATGCCGTACATGTTGCCGTGGTCGGTGATCCCGAGCGCCGGCTGCCCGTCGGCCGCTGCCGCGGCCACCAGCTCTTCGACCCGAGCTGCACCGTCGAGCATGGAGTACTCGGTGTGCACGTGCAGGTGGGTGAACCCGTCGCCCACGACGCATGGCTCCCTTCGACGCTCGGATCCGGCTCTCGACACCGAGCGGTGGTCGCCCAGGCTCGGAGATCGACAGGCTCGGAGACTTACAACGGTGTGCTTTGCGAGGGTAGCGCGCCGCCGCGTCTCCCCGATGATCCGGACCGCTTACAGATACGTACCGGCCCGATCGCGCCCCGGAGAGTCCGGCGAGGCACCCGGCGGGAGCTGGCCGCGGATCTGCTCGAGCTGCTGACGCGCAGCCAGCTGCTGCGCGAACAGCGTGGCCTGGATGCCGTGGAACAGGCCCTCGAGCCAGCCCACGAGCTGGGCGTGGGCCACTCGCAGCTCGGCTTCCGTCGGGATGGTGCCGTCCTCGAACGGCGGGGCCAGGTGACGCAGCTCGGTCTGCAGATCGGGCGACAGGGCGCTGGCCAAGGCGTCCACCGACGTGCCGAAGATCTCGGCCATGCGCTCCCGGGACCGCTCGTCGAGCGGCGCGGCCTTCACCTCCTCCAGCAGCTGGCGGACCATCGAGCCGATTCGCATCACCTTCGCCGGCGACTCGACCGACTCGGTGCTCCCGGCCTGCTCGCCCGCGACCACGGCGGCCGCGATCTCACCGGGAGCGATCACCTCGGTCTGCTCCACCTGCGGTTGCTGTTCGCTCATCACGGCTCCTCTGCGGTCCGCCCGATCATGCCCCACGCGCACCGATCAGCGGTACCCGCACCTCTGCGGCGGTGAGCGAGCCGTGCCGGCAGATCAGCCGGATGGGCCCGGTATCAGCCGGATCGTCGAAGCTGACGGCGTCCCGTGCCACCACCGCGACGTCGCCCAGGCGGGCCCGGACCTGGTCGGACAGCCTCGGCCCCAACCACCCCTCGTCCACCACCTGCTGTACCGGGACCACCCAGGCCCGGTCGGCGTGGGCGGAGGTGGCGGCGGCCAGCACGTCGGCCGCCGCGCCGGGACGGGCGTGCAACCAACGGAACCGGCCCTCGCCGGAGAGCAGCCGGCTCAGGCGCACCGCTTCCGGAGCCAGCGGCAGCACCTCGGGCACCTCCACCTGCCCATGGTCGGCGGTCACGAGCAGCACGACGTCGTTCGGCAGCGCCGCCAGCAGGTCGGCGACCAAGCGGTCCGTCGCTCGCAGCTCCGCGTCGTAGTGCTCACCCAGGCCGCGCTCATGGGCGATCTTGTCGATCCCGTCGTAGTACGCGAACACGAACGGCTCCCCGGCTGCCACCAGCCGCCGCACCTCCACCGGCAGGCTGGACGACAGCCGCCAGGGAAGGTGGCGAACGCCCGCCAGGTGAGCCTCGGTGAACCCGCTCGTGGCCAGCTCGGCCTTCCCCACGACCGGTACCGACGATCCGAGGAAGGGCCGTATGGGCTGGACCTGCCCAGGCATGAGCCGCCGCCGGGCGTCACCGCCCGGCGTCGACCAGCGCAGGACGTTCAGCACCTCTCCGTGGATCGCCATGCGGTAGCCGACCACACCGTGCTCGCCCGGCGTCAGGCCGGTGGTGATCGATGTGAGCGCGGTGGCGGTGGTGGTGGGCGCGACGGCGTCGATGGCGCCGCCGGCCATGCCGACGAGCACAGGCGCCAGCGCCTGCCGGGCCTGCAGCTGGTGCCACCCCAACCCGTCCAACACGAGGAGCACCGTCTGGCGGGCCTCGCGCGCGGGCTCGGGGAACCAGGCCGGCAGGTTCGAGCTGCGGCCCGGACCGAGCAGGGCGGGAACCAGGTTGTTCAGGCACCCGCCGGCGTAGTCCGGGACGAGGGGGGCGACGTCCACGGCGCGTCAGTCCACCATCTGGGCCCGTAACGCGCCAAGGGGACCTGGTTACCGGCCGGGACGGAGCGCTCACCCCCTACGATGGGCCCATGCGGGTCTCGACTCGAGGTGACTACGCCTGCCGGGCGCTGCTCTCCTTGTCGCTGCACCCGGACGCAGGCCCGACGTCGGTTCGCGACATCGCCGAGCGCACGGGGCTGCCCCAGCCGTACCTCGAGCAGATCCTGCTGGCGCTGAAGGGCGCCGGCCTGGTGCGATCAAAGCGGGGCGTCGGCGGTGGCTACGTGCTGGCCCGCCCGCCGAGCGAGATCCGCTTGTCGGACATCGTGAGCGCGGTCGACGGCCCGATCACGCTGGGCGACTTCGGCCTGCCCCACCAGGACGGCGCGTGCGACCACGAGGGGCAGTGCGTGCTGCTTGCCATCTGGTCCGTGGTCGGCGCCCACATGCGCCAGCACCTCGACGGCTACACGCTGGCCGACGTGGCCGGCCAGGCTCGGGGCGAGGCCCCCTGGCCCGAGCCGCTCGAGGAGACCGTGTAGCGCCGAACCTCTCCGCCGGGCCAGCCGGAGCACAGCCGCGGCGCCAAAGCGCGACCAAGCCTGCCGCGCTGCCCTCAGCTCAAGCCCACCAGCACCGCGGCGAGATCGTGCGGGAGCGGCGAGTCGAAGGCGAGCGGAGCGCCGGTGCGCGGGTGGGCGAAGGCGAGGTGCTCGGCGTGGAGGAACATCCGGGGCGACCGCAGGCGGGGGCGGTCGCCGCCGTAGTCCTTGTCGCCGACCACCGGATGGCCGATGGCAGCGAGGTGCACGCGGATCTGGTGCGTGCGGCCGGTCTCGAGGTCGCAGTCCACCAGCGCACAGGGCACCGGCTCGTGATACCCGGTCCTGACCTCGTAGCGGGTGCGGGCGGGGCGACCGCCAGCCACCACCGCTTGTCGAGTCGGCTGGCGCGGGGCACGGCCGATCGGCGCATCGATGATGCCCTGGACCGGGTCGGGAATGCCCCAGACCAACGCCAGGTAGCGCCGGGCCACCCGGCGCGCGGCCAGGGCCGACACCAGGACTTCGTAGGCAGCCTCGTTGCGGGCCACGACGAGCAGCCCCGACGTGTCGCGGTCGAGGCGATGGACGATGCCCGGCCGCTGGGGGTCGCCCACGGTGCCCAGCTCGGGATAGCGGGCCAGCAACCCGTTGACCACGGTGCCGGTGGCGTTCCCGGCTCCGGGGTGCACGACGAGGCCGGCCGGCTTGTCGACCACCACCACGTCGTCGTCGTCGTAGACGACCGGCACGAGCACGGCGGCGTCCGGCTCAGGTCGCGACGGCCCAGGCCGGGCCCCCGGGTCCACCACCAGCACCTGACCCTCCAGCACCCGCAGCTTGCCGGCCGAGACCACGGCGCCGTCGAGGACCACGCCCCGGGCGGCCACCAGCTCGGCGGCCTCTCGCCGGCTGCAGCCGAGCAGCAGGCTGACCACGCGGTCGAGCCGCTCCCCGGCCAGGGCGGGCGGGACGACCTCGGTGCGCTCGCCCTCCACCGGATCCCTGCCCTCCGAGGTCGCCGTCACTCCACCGTCCGGGCCCGGCGGCTCCCGACCAGGGACCCGACGACGAGGATCACCCCGCCGACCGTGATGGCGGCGTCGGCGACGTTGAACACGGGCCACCACTGCAGGTCGATGAAGTCCACCACCGCGCCGCCGAGGAAGCCGTCACCAGCCCGAAAGACGCGGTCGAGCACGTTGCCGAGCGCGCCGCCGATGACCAGGCCGAGCCCGACCGTCGACACGACCGAATCGTTGCGGCGCAGCGAGAAGAGCAGCACGACCACCACGACCAGCGCCACCACACCGATGATCGGACCGATGCCCCTGCCGCGGCTGAACGCCATGCCGCTGTTGTAGGTCAGGTTGAACCTCAGCGACCCGAGCACGTCGACGATGTGTCCGTGGGCCAGCGCGTTCACGGCCCAGCGCTTGGTGAGCTGGTCGAGCAGCACCACGGCGGCGGCGATGCCGACGCTGAGCAGCGACAGGTGCCGGGCCGGCGCCCCTCGGCTCACCGGCGGCTGCCGAGCCCGCCGACCTTCTCCTCCACCAGCTCCGTGGCCCAGGGGATGGCCCTCAGGCGCTCCTTGGGGATCGGCCGCTCGGAGACCACCGAGTACCCGTAGGTGCCGTCCTTGATGCGCTGCAGCGCAGCATCGATGTCGAGGATGGTCTGGCGAGCCTGGGCCGAGAGTGCCAGGTCGCGCTCACGCTCGACCACGATGCTGTCGCCCTCGCCGGACTCGTCGTCGAACTGCACGTCGCCCGGATCGAGGTCCTCCATCAGCTCCGCGGCCTCATCCTCCAGCCGCTGGGCCTGGCCGAGCAGGTTGGCGCGTGCCTCCAGGAGGGCCTGGCGCTGGCCCTCGAGGAAGGCGGCGTCGAAGGCCGACGACGTCTTGACGCCCGCCTTCTTCCCCGGCACGGCCTTCTTCGCCACCGCGGCCTTCTTCCCCGGCACGGCCTTCTTCGCCACCGCGGCCTTCTTCGGCGGCGCAGCCTGCTTCGTCGGGGCGGCCTTCTTCGGCGGCGCCTTCTTGGGGGCCACCGCGGCGGCCTTGGCCGGCGCCACCTTCTTGGCCCCGGGCGCACCCGCTGCCTTCTTGGCCGGTGCGGCCTTCTGCGTGACCTTCTTCGCCGCGGGCTTGGTCGCGGGCTCCGCCTTCTTCGGTCGAGTGGTCGCCATCGTGGAGGTCCTCCGTGGTCGGCCCGACGCCGGGGGCGGGGCCTGGGTTGGCCGGTCACCCGGCCGGGCCGGGCTGACAGGAACGAGGGATCGTACGGGCCGGGGACCACCCGCGACAACGAGGGCCGGGGCCATCGGGTCAGGCCACGGTGAGCGAGAGGCTCAAGGGCTGGTCAGCGAGGGTGAGCGGGGAGTCGGAGGTGGGATCGGTCCAGGTGACCGAGGTGGCCAACGTCTCGCCGGCGAGGAAGGGTTCGAGCGGGCTCAACCGCGAGCGCAGGTCCGCCGGGAGGCCGACGACGAGATCGATGCGGTCGGACACCGCCAGCCCCGCCTCCCGTCGGGCTTGTTGCACCAACCGGACCAGGTCGCGAGCCAGACCCTCGGACTCCAGCTCGGGCGTGAGGGCGAGGTCGAGGACGACGACCCCGTCGCCCGTCGTCAGGCAGGCGCTGGCCGCGGCGTCGGCCGGAACCAGGCGCAGGCTGAACTCGCCGGGCACGAGGAGGAGGCCACCGGCGCGGACCCCATCGCCGTCGCGGGTCCACTCCCCGGCGCGCACCGCCCTGATCACCTGCTGGACCTCGGGCCCGAGCCGCGGGCCCGCGACCGCCGGCACCACCTGCAGGACGTCGTCGGCCAAGGCGCCGACGTCGTCGGTGAGGCGCACCTCCTTGACGTTCACCTCGTCCGCGATGAGAGCACGGAACGGCTCCAGGGCCGTGGCGCCCGGGGCCGCCACGGTCAGGCGGGCGAGAGGCAGCCGCACCCGGAGGCCGTTGGCCTTGCGGATGCTCAGCGCGACCGAGCAGGCGTCGCGGACCCGATCCATGTCCACCACCAGTCCGGGGTCGGCCGGGAGCAGCGACGAGTCGGGCCAGTCGGCGAGGTGGACGCTGCGCTCACCGGTCAAGCCCTTGTAGATGTGCTCGGTGACGAGCGGCAGCAGCGGCGCGGCCACCTGGCAGGTCACGGCAAGGACCGTGTGGAGGGTGTCGATGGCGTCCTGATCGCCGGCCCAGAACCGGTCGCGGCTGCGCCGGATGTACCAGTTGGTCAGGGCTTCGAGATGGGACCGCACCCCGGCCGCGGCGGCGAAGAGGTCGTAGGTGTCCATGGCCGCGGTGACCGACTCGACGAGGGCGGCGGTCTTGGCCAAGAGGTAGCGGTCGAGGACGTGCGGCGAGTCCGTGCGGAAGCGGCCGGACGTCTCCGCCGCGCCGGCGTACAGCGACAGGAAGTACCACGCGTTCCACAACGGCAGCAGCACCTGGCGCACCGCGTCGCGCATGCCGGGCTCGGCCACGATGAGATCTGCACCGCGCAGCACCGGCGACGAGACGAGGTACCAGCGCATGGCGTCGGCGCCATAGGTGTCGAACATGGCGAACGGGTCCGGGTAGTTGCGCAGGCTCTTCGAGAGCTTCTGGCTGTCATCGCCGAGGAGGATCCCGTGGCTCACGCAGCTGCGGAACGCCGGGCGGTCGAACAGGGCGGTGGCGAGCACGTGCAACGTGTAGAACCAGCCGCGCGTCTGGCCGATGTACTCGACGATGAAGTCGCCCGGATAGTGGTGCTCGAACCAGCTTTCGTTCTCGAACGGGTAGTGGACCTGGGCGTAGGGCATGGAGCCGGACTCGAACCAGCAGTCGAGCACCTCGGGGACGCGGCGCATCATCGATTGCCCGGTCGGATCGTCCGGGTTGGGCCGGACGAGCTCGTCCACCATCGGCCGGTGCAGGTCGGTGGGCCGGACGCCGAAGGCGCGAGCCAGCTCATCGAGGCTCCCGTACACATCGGTGCGCGGGTAGCGCGGGTCGTCGCTCCGCCACACCGGGATCGGTGAGCCCCAAAAGCGGTTGCGGCTGATCGACCAATCGCGTGCGTGGGCCAGCCACTTGCCGAAGCTGCCGTCCTTGACATGCTCGGGCACCCAGGAGATCTCCTGGTTGAGCTCGACCATCCGGTCTCTGAAGGCCGTCACCTCGACGAACCAGGACGAGATGGCCCGGTAGACGAGCGGCTTGTGGCAGCGCCAGCAGTGCGGGTAGGCGTGATCCCAGGTCTCGTGGCGCACCACGCGCCCGATGTCCTTGAGCGCGGCAATGACGAGCGGGTTGGCGTCGAACACGTGCTGGCCGACCCACGGGGCCACCTCGGCGGTGTAACGGCCGTGGGAGTCCATGGGCACCACGGTGTCGATGCCATTGGCGTTGCACAGCAGCTGGTCGTCCTCGCCGAAGCCGGGCGCGAGGTGCACGACGCCGGTGCCCTCGTCGGTGGCGACGAAGTCGGCAGCCAGGACCCGGAACGCTCCTGGCTGGTCGGCGAAGAACGGGAAGAGCGGGGTGTAGCGCCGCCCCACCAGCTCGGTGCCCTTCAACGTGCCGACGCGGTGGCGCCAGCCAGCTCCCGCTGGTAGGCGTCGAGGCGGGCCTCGGCCAGCACGTACCGGTGCCCGTCGGCCTCCTCCATGACGGCGTAGTCGATGTCCGGGCCAACGGCCAGGGCCAGGTTCGCGGGCAGGGTCCAGGGAGTCGTGGTCCAGGCCAAGATGCGCAACGCCGTCTCTCCGCTCCTGGCCGCTAGGCCGGGCTCTCCGCTCTTGGCCGCTAGGCCGGGCTCTCCGCTCTTGGCCGCTAGGCCGGGCTCTCCGCTCCTGGCCGCTAGGCCGGGCTCTCCGCTCCTGGCCGCTAGGCCGGGCTCTCCGCTCTTGGCCGCTAGGCCGGGCTCTCCGCTCTTGGCCGCTAGGCCGGGCTCTCCGCTCTTGGCCGCTGGGCCGGGTTCGAGCTCGAACCAGACTGTCAGGGCCGGGTCCTGGCGGTCGCGGTAGACGTCGTCCATCCGGGTCTCGGTGTTGCTGAGCGGCGTCTCGCATCGCCAGCAGTAGGCGAGGACCCGGAAGCCCTCATAGATGAGGCCCTTGTCCCAGAGCGTCTTGAAGGCCCACATCACGCTCTCCATGTAGGGGAGGTCGAGGGTCTTGTAGTCGTTGGTGAAGTCGACCCACCGGGCCTGACGGGTGACGTAACGCTCCCACTCGCTGGTGAAGCGCAGCACCGACGTGCGGCATGCATCGTTGAAGCGGTCGATCCCATAGCCGAGGATGTCCGGTGGGCCGGAGAGCCCGAGCTCCCTCTCGGCCTCGACCTCGGCCGGCAGGCCGTGGCAGTCCCAACCGAAGCGGCGCTCGACCCGGCGCCCGCGCATCGTCTGGTAGCGGGGCACCGCGTCCTTCACGAAGCCGGTGAGCAAGTGGCCGTAGTGAGGCAGGCCGTTGGCGAAGGGCGGGCCGTCGTAGAACACGAACTCATTGATCCGTCCACCCCGGCCGGGCGACCCTCGACCGACGCCTGGAAGGTCTTGTCGCCCTCCCAGAAGGCGAGGATCTCCTCCTCGAGCGGGGGAACGAAGGCTGGGGGTCGACGCTCGGGTAGGCCATCGGGGACTCCTGCGGACGGTCTGGTCTCGGACGTGTCGCACAGGGACGACGGCTCGCTCCTCGCGAGCCCCCGCGGTACCACCCTGCTTGGTGGGCCCCGACGGCCTGGTCGCCGGCTCGGCCCACCCCCTCGATTCCGGCTGTCACGGGCCGGGCCCGTCCCGTTCTACTGAGGTCGGCGGCAGGTCTCCGCCGGCCCGTTCTTCGGGAGGCTCAGGGGTGATGGCCCCGTCGTCGCCACGTTCGCATGCGGTGCGGTGTGTTGGATCGCCGAGTCTACCGGCGCCGAGTCGAGCCGAGCCGTTGTTTGGCGCCGCCTGAGGCTGCGGACCGGCGTCTCGTCAGGCCTGCGGTCAGCGCTTCCAACGATCGTCGCCGCTCGGGCCCTCTTCCCAGAACGACGACCATGCCTGTGGCTCGCGCTCGCCCACCGGGGGCACCTCTTGCGTGACCGGGTCAGCCGTGACGCCGGAAGGCGCAGGGAACCCACCGTTCGGCTGGTCGAAGATCGTGGGTGGGCTGGATGGCTCCGCCTCCGGTTCCGCAGACGCGGGGGCATCGGTGGCGCTGGGCGAGGACCCGGAGCTGGCCGGCGCCCACGGGTCGCCCAGGTCGCTGATGGTGGCACCGCTGAACGCCGAAACCCCGGCCGAGTCAGGCGCTTCGGGCCGAGGAGGGTCCTGCAGGCCGTCGGGCTGGTCGAGCGCTCGCTGGAGAGCCTCGACCGTGGCTGCCAGGCGCGCCCGCTGGGCGACGACATGGTTGGACAGGGCGTCGGTGTGGTCGAGTAGGGCCTGCCGATGAGCCTCGAGCGCCTCGACCTCGGCCGTCACCCGCGCCCGCGCCGTGTCGCCAGAGCGAGTCGCTTCCTGCTCCGCGGCGGCGGTGATCTGCGCGCTCTGCGCTTTGGCTTCGGCCAGGATGGCCTCGGCCCGATCCGAGGCCTGACGCCGGATGCCCTCGGCCTCCTGGCGAGCCTCGGCCAGCGTGGCGTCGGCCGTTCGTTGCGCCAGCATCAACGTCTTCGTGATCGACTCGACGTTCGTGGTGTCGGCCGGGGGTGCGCTGGTGAGGCGCGACTTGGCCTCGGCTTGAAGAGCGCGGTTCTGCAGCTCCTCCACCCCTCGCGACAGCTGGCTGAGGAAGGATCGGACCTGCTCAGGGTCGTAACCCTTGCGGACGACCGGAAAGGTCACCGCCGCGATCGCCTTCGGGCTCATCTCCATGGAGCAACCTTACGCCTCGTTCTGCGCCCGGGGGCGGACCACTCGCCGGGGATCAGAGCACGCCGTTGCATCCGATCAGCCGGCCGATGATCCCGATGCCAAGGATGAGGATGATGGGCGAGAAGTCGAAGGGGCCAAGACGGGGCATCACGCGACGCACCGGGGCCAGCACCGGGTCGACCACCATGCGCAAGTACCCGAAGATCTTGAATGGCACCCCGTCTGGTTGCAGAGGAAACCAGCTCAGGATGATGAAGCCGAAGATCGCGAGCAGGTAGAGGTTCAGGAGCGCGCAGATGATGCCCATGGGTGCGGCGGCAGCAGTCGGTCAGTCGTACTCGCGTCCGGCCATCTGCTTGCGATCCTCATCCGACACGTTGGCCGGCGTGAGGAGGTAGACGCCCGACGCCACCTTGTCGAGCTTGCCGTTGAGGCCGTAGCAGAGCCCGCTGGCGAAGTCGATGAGCCGGCGCATCGTGTCGCGCTCCAGGTCCTGGAGGTTCATGATGACCGCCTGGCCGTGCTTGAACGTGTCCGCGACCTCCTGGGCCTGATCGAAGCGGAGCGGGCGGACGGTGTGAGGCGCCTTGGGCGCCGAGCTGGCCACTGGTCGCACCGCCGAGCTACCGCGAGCCCGAGCGCCCGCCTGCTCCTCGCCGGCCGGCGGCCGCCCGCCGTAGTCGGGATCCGTTCGGGGCTGGCGCGGCACGGGGCGCACACCATGATCAGGGTCCGGCGCGTACCCGGCGGACACCCGAGCCGGACCGCGCGGCGCCCGCTCGGGCTCCGGAGGCAGGTCATAGTCGTCGTACGCGTCGTCAGGCCCGAGCCCCAGGTAGCTCATCGCTTTTTCCACACGGTCATCCGGACCTCCTCCCCCCAGGCTACTTCTGGGGGCTGGTCGGTGGTGGACGCTCGCCGAAGAGCGCCGTGCCCACCCGGACCATGGTCGAGCCTTCCGACACCGCCACCTCCAGATCCTCGCTCATCCCCATCGAGCAGTGGCGGACCCCGAGGTCGTCGGCCAGCCCGCGCAGCCGGCGGAAGCCGTCGCGCGCTGATTCGGGCGGCCCGGTTCGTCCGACGGTCATCAGCCCCACCACGTCGAGCCCGAGTGATCGGGCCCGCGCCACCAACGTCGGGGCCTCGCCGGGCGGACAGCCGCCCTTCTGCTCCTCGTCGCTCACGTTCACCTGCACCATGAGTCGGGCACGGGGCCGGCGACGGGCCAGCTCGTCGACCAGCGCGGCCCGGTCGACGGACTGCCAGACGTCGACCACCTCGGCGAGGGTCTTGACCTTGCGCGACTGCAGCCGTCCGATGAAGTGGACCTCGGGTCGCACTCGGACGGCGGCCAGCTTGGCCAGCAGCTCCTGGGCATAGTTCTCGCCGATCTGCGAGCAGCCGGCGGCGACAGCTGCATCTATGGCATCGGCGCCGAAGCCCTTGGTGACCGCGAGCACCGCGATGTCCCCACCCCCCGCGGCCGCGATCCGGCCCCGCACCGCCGCCAGCCGTGACGCGACGAGAGCCGCCGAGACCTGGGGGCCGTCCCCCACCTGGACCTCCCCGCCGACCACGGCCCGAACCGACCGGCCGCCGCCGTCAGCGGACCCGGCGCGCGGGGGCGCGGCCGGGGCCGGTCACTTGAGGAAGGACGGGACGTCGAAGTCGTCGTCTCCGTCGAGCGGGTCCGCGTCCTCCGCCGCGAACAGATCCTTCACCGCCGCGACGTCAGGATCTCTCTCCCGCTCCTTGTCGCGCTTGGATCGCTTGGTCGGTGCCGCCGCCGCCCCGTCCCACCGGTCGAAGCCGGCGGCGATGACGGTGACCCGCACCTCATCGCCGAGCTCATCATCGATGACGGTCCCGAAGATGATGTTGGCGTCCGGGTGGGCCACGCCGTGCACGATCTCGGCCGCCGAGTTCACTTCGAACAGGCCGAGGTCGGACGGACCGGTGATGTTGAGCAGGATCCCCCGCGCCCCGTCGACCGCGGCCTCGAGCAGCGGGCTAGAGATGGCGGCGCGGGCCGCGAGCTCGGCCCGGTTGTCACCACTGGCCTGTCCGATCCCCATCAGCGCGGAGCCGGCGTTGGACATGATCATCTTCACGTCGGCGAAGTCGGTGTTGATCAGCCCCGGTGTGGTGATGAGGTTGGTGATGCCGGACACGCCCTGCAAGAGCACCTCGTCGGCCATCTTGAAGGCGCCGAGGACGCTCGTCTTGTCGTTCGCCACGCTGAGCAAGCGATCGTTCGGGATCACGATCATCGTGTCGACCTTGTCCTTCAGCTTCTGGATCCCCTGCTCGGCCTGGACGGCGCGGCGGCGACCCTCGAACTGGAAGGGGCGGGTGACGACCCCGATGGTGAGCGCGCCGAGTCCCTTTGCGATCTCGGCGATCACTGGTGCCGCACCGGTGCCGGTGCCACCGCCCTTGCCGGCCGTGATGAACACCATGTCGGTGCCCTTCACGATCTCCTCGATCTCCTCCCGGTGGGCTTCCGCGGCGGCCCGGCCGACCTCGGGATCGCTACCGGCGCCGAGACCGCGCGTCGTCTCGCGGCCGATGTCGAGCTTGAGGTCGGCGTCGCTCATCAGCAACGCCTGCGCGTCGGTGTTCACGGCGACGAACTCGACGCCCTTCAACCCGGCGTCGATCATGCGGTTGACGGCGTTGACGCCGCCCCCGCCGACGCCGATGACCTTGATGACGGCTAGGTAGTTCTGCGGTGCCGAAACCATGGGCCTACCTCCAGGCGGGCGATGAGCTCTGGGCGGCGGGCAGGGCCCGTCGGATGCGCGGTCTGACGTGAGCGAAGAGTCGCCAAGGCCCACCAACCTTGAACCTCAGGTGAAGGGTCAAGGTGCCGAACGTAGACGACTTTGGTGCTGATTGTCTCGTGTCGTTCACTTCTTGATCAAGACTGGGTGGAAGGGATCGCTCACGTTCATCCCCCGAGAGCCGCTGACGGCGGCGGCCTGCGAGGTGAGGACGTACAAGACGGTGATGAGCTTGTCGCGGAGCTGCTCGGGCTGACCGAGGTCGATCACATAGCCGTTCTTGCACAGGTTGAGCTTGAGCCCGCCGCTGTTGGCGATGCTCATCGAGCAGGTCTGGGCCCGAAGTGAGGCCGGCAGCCGGGGCACCAGATCCGCCGCCACGGCGAGCGCGGCAGGCGCGCCAGCACTGGGATCGAGGTTGGGGCCAGGCTGGGTCAGCTTCAGCTCGAGCGGGTCGACCGGCTTCGAGCCGGGCGGATCGAGCACGGCCAAGACCCGTCCGGTGGGGTCCAGCACCCGCCACCTCTGGTCCACGCCCATGTAGGTCGCGACCGGCGTCCGCTCCACGATCTCGATGCGCACGCCCCGCAGCGGGCGGCGCTCCAGCCGGACCCGCTTCACCCACGGGTCCGCGGCCAGGGTGGCCTCCGCGTGGCCGAGGTCGGCGCCGAGGAGGGTGGCGCCGTCGAGGTCGTCGATCACCTGCTGCAGCCGAGCCTGATTGGTGTAGGTGACACCGGTGACCTCGACGTCGTCGATCGCGAACAGCGGCGACTCGAGCACCATCCCCGCCCCGGCGAGGAGCAACAGGATGCCCACGCCGACGACGGCCCAACGGAGACGCTTGCGGCCCTCGTCGCGACGGACCTGGATCCGGCGAGCCCGCAGGCGCGGCTCGACATCGGGGCGGGCCAGGTCGACCGGGCTCGGATCGAACGCCGTCGTCTCGATGGCATCGAGGTCGTCGTCGAAGCCGATCGAGATCACCTTGCGGGGCTTGGTGGCGACCGAGCCCTCACCGCCTTCGCCGGCACCGACGCTTGGGACCGGCGCGGTGACCGGGTCAGGGGGCGGCAACCACGCCGAACCCTGGCCCACCGTGTGGGCCGCGTCCGCGTCCGCGTCACCGAAGCCGAAGCGCGGCACGGGCCGGGCTGCGTCGGCTACCGCCTCACGGCCATTCGCGGCGCTCGTCTCGGCCGCCGCGGCTGGCCCCGGACGGCGAGGCGGCGACCGCCCCATTCGAGATGGGACCGGCGGGCGTGACCGCGACCGGTGCCGTGGCCGGCGCCCCGCCATCGGCCGGCGCGGCGGCGATCACCCGCACCCCGTCCACAGCCCGTGGCTGGTCGGCCGTGACGCCGAAGACCTCGGCCGGGGTCACCGTGCCGGCCGCGATCGCCTTGCGTCGGCCGAACAGCTTCACGCCGTGGCCTCGCGATCGCCGATGCCGTCCTCGAGCGCTTCGAAGCCGATCTGGCGGATCTCACTCCTCAGCGCGATGCCAGTGGCGTCGAGGACCCGCTGGCGCACCACCGCCATGACGGCGCGCACGTCGTCCGCACTCCCGCCCTCGTCGGCCTGGATGAAGTTGGCATGCTTCGGCGAGACCTCGGCCGTGCCGACACGCAGACCGCGCAAGCCGAGGCCATCGATCACCTCACCCGCCGACAGCTCGCCGGGGATCGGGTTCACGAAGACCGAGCCGGCGTTCTGGCCGCCGGGCTGGTGCTCGCGCCGCCAGCGCACGATCTCGCTCAGCTCCACCTCCGAGCGCCGACGATCGCCCGGTTCGAGCCGGAGGCGGGCCGAGAGCACGACCTGGTGGTCGGCGAGGTCCGAACCTCGAAACCGCAAGGCGAACGCACTGGCGGGCACCTCACCATGTTCGCCGGTGTGCAGGTCGAAGGCGCGGACCCCCACCAGCGTGCTGGCGATGTCGGACCCGTGGCCGCCGGCGTTCATGCGCACTCCACCGCCCACGGATCCGGGCACGCCGACCGCCCACTCGAGCCCGGTCAGACCGGCCGCGACCGACTTCCGGGCCAGCACGGGCAGGCTGACGCTGGCACCGGCGACGATCTCGCATCCCGACACGGTGACGTCCGCCGCCAGCGCACCGAGCACGAGGGCCAACCCGACGAAGCCGGTGTCCGCGACGAGGAGGTTCGAGCCTCGCCCGATCACCAGCACGGGCAACCTGCTCGCGCCCAGCGCCCGCCGGACGCGATCGAGATCGTCGACCGTCTCGGCCCGGACGAAGAGCGAGGCCCGACCGCCGACGCGGTACGTCGTGAGCGGCCCGATGGGGACGTCGCGCTGCGCCAAGGGGCCGAGCAGATCGGCGGCGCGCTCGAGGGCGTCCTCGACGCCGGCCGCCGAGCGCGGGAGTCTCATGGCTGCCCGTCCCGCACCCGCAACCCGGCCAGAACCTCGTCGGGCAGGGCGGCGACATCGCCGCAGCCCATCGAGATGCACACGTCGCCGGACCGCAGCTCACGAGCGAGGAAGGAGACGAGCTGGTCGCGCTCGGGCAACCACACCACCCGCTGCTCCGGATGGGCGCGGCAGACCGCGTCGACCACCAGCTTCCCGGTGACGCCAGGGATGGGCGCGGTACCCGAGGGGTAGATGTCCGTGATCACCGCCACGTCGGCGTGCACGAACGCATCGCGGTAGTCGGCCGAAAGGACGGCCATGCGATTGAAGCGGTTGGGTTGGAAGACCGACACGATCCGCTGCCACGGATCGCCGCTTGTCGCCGCCGCCTCCAGCACCGACGCGATCTCGGTCGGCAGATGGGCGTAGTCGTCGATGAGCGTGATGCCGTCGTGGCGGGCGCGCACATCGAAGCGGCGCGTCACGCCACCGAAGCCGGCCAGGGCGCGGGCGGTGGCCTCGAACGGCACGCCGACGGCATCGGCCAACGCGGCGGCCGCGGTGGCGTTGCGCACGTTGTGGGTACCGCGCAGCGGCACCACGATCTCACCGAGGGGGTCGCCGTCGCGGTCGACCGTGAAGCGGAGGGTCCCGCCCGCGGCGGCCACCGAGTGGGCGCGGTAGCGGGCATCGGGGTGCAGGCCGTAGGTCAGGGCGTGGTGGGCCGGTGCCAGCCGAGCCGCGACCGGGTCGTCGAGGCAGAGGATCTTCGGCCCGTCGACCTGGGCGAGGTAGCGGTCGAAGCCAGCCACGATCTCGTCGAAGGTGCCGTAGTGATCGAGGTGGTCCGTCTCCACGTTGGTGAGGATGGTCCCGTACAGGGGAAGCTCGAGGTGGGTGCCGTCGCTCTCGTCGGCCTCGACCACCAGCCACCCACCCTCGCCCCAGCGGGCGCCGGTGCCGAGGTCGGCGACGTCGCCGCCGATCACGAAGCTCGGCTCCCAACCCGCCTCGCCGAGGATCATGGCCACCATCGACGTGGTCGTCGTCTTGCCGTGGGTGCCGGCCACGGCCAACGAACGGGCGCAGGCGCAGATGGAAGCCAGCATCCCGGCCCGGCTGAGGACAGTGATGCCGGCCCCCGCCGCCGCAACCAGCTCGATGTTGGTGGGCGCGATGGCGCTCGACGCCGTCACCGCGTCGACGCCCCGCACGTGCGCCACGTCGTGGCCGACGTGGACGGTGACGCCGGCGGCGCGCAGCCGCTCGAGCACGGGCGACTCGCGGATGTCGCTCCCCGACACCACGTGGCCCATGTCCGCCAGCACGAACGCGATCGCGCTCATGCCCGGGCCACCCACGCCGACGACGTGGTAGCGGCCGGGGCGGGAGAGTTCGAGGGGCGCGGTCGGGCCGCTCACCGTGACACTTGGTTCGCTCGTTCCAGTCCCAGCCGACCCGGACCCACCAGCGCGATGCTCGCTCACGGTGACACTTGGTTCGCTCGTTCCAGTCCCAGCCGACCCGGACCCACCAGCGCGATGCTCGCTCACGGGGCTGCCACCTCCTCGATGAGCGACGGGAGCCGCCCGCTGCGGTGGATCTCGCCCGCCGCCCGGGCTGCCGTCGCCATGGCCTCGAGCTCGTAGGCGTCGGTACGCAACCCTTCGACCTCGGCGACGAGGCGCGCCGCGCTCAGCTCGCGTTCCGGCACGAGGATGGCGCCGCCGCGACTCGACAGCCAGCGGGCGTTCTCGGTCTGGTGGTCCTCGGCCGCGCCCGCCCACGGCACCAGGATCGACGGCGTCCCGGTGGCGGACAGCTCGGCGACGGTGCTGGCCCCCGCGCGCGCGCCAGCACCACGTCGGCCGCGGCGTAGGCCTGCGGCATCCGGTCCTCGAAGCCGATCACCTGGTACAGGATGCCCGCCGCGCCCTCGTTCGCGCCCGCGCCGAGATCGTCGAGCGTCGCCGCCTCGCCCAGGAACCGCTCGCCGACCACGTGGCGCACCGCGAGATCGTCGCGCCGGCGCTGGTCGGCGACGAACCCCGCCACCACGCCGTTCAACGTCCCCGAGCCGAGCGAGCCTCCGACGACGATCATGACGAAGCGGTCGGCGGGCAGGCCGAGGGCCTGGCGGGCGCCAGAGCGGTCGCGGGCGCGGTCGACGGCGAGGACGGAGCGCCGCAGGGGGGCACCGGTGAGCCGGGCCCGAGGCAGCACGGACCCCTCGAACGACACCGCCGTCACCGCCGCCAGCTTTGCCGCCAGCTGCGTCGCCCGGCCCGGTCGGCGGTCGTAGCTGATGTTGACGATGGGGATCCTGGCCCGGCGGGCCGCCAGCACGGTGGGCAGGCTGGCGTACCCGCCAACCGACACCACGACGCGCGGCCGAACGGCACCGAGGAGCGCCTCGGCCCGCCGCTCGGCTCGAGCCAGCTTGGGTCCGAAGGAGAGGTTCGACCGATCGACGCGCCGTTGCAGGCCGATCACGTCGAGGAAGGTGCAGGGATGGCCGGTCGGCGGGACGAGGCGGGTCTCGATGCCGCGCTGTGCACCGACGTAGTGGATCTCGCCGACGGCGTGCCCTCGATCGACGAGCGCCTCCGCGACCGCGAGGGCCGGCACGACGTGGCCGGCCGTGCCTCCGCCGGTGATTACCGCGAAGGCGCGCTCCGTCACCGACTGGCCCGGGCGCATCCCAGGAGCAACCCGGCAGCCGTCATGGAGACGAGGAGCGACGTGCCACCGAAGGACAGGAAGGGCAGGGTCAGCCCGGTGACCGGCAGCATCCCCGTGACCCCTCCGATGTTGATGATCGCCTGCACCGCGATCCACGCCGTGATGCCGCCGGCCAGCAGCTGGCTGAAGCGGTCGGCGGCCCGCAGGGACGTGTTGACGCCGAGGTAGAGGATCACGAGGAAGAGCCCGATCACGCCGACCACCCCGATCAGGCCGAGCTCCTCCGCGATGACCGCGAAGATGAAGTCGCTGTGGGCCTCCGGCAGGTAGCCCCACTTGGCCCGGCCGGCACCGAGCCCGGTACCGGCCACACCGCCGGACGCGATGCCGATGAGCGACTGCCAGACCTGGAAGCCGCTGCTCTGGCGATGGGCCGCCAGGTCGAGGAACGACAGCCAGCGCTCGCGGCGACGCGGCACGCTCGTCACAAAGGCCAGCCCGGCCACGCCCAGGGACAGACCGGCGGCGCTCAGCGGCGCCAGGGGCGTGCCCCCGATGAAGGCCACAGCCAGGACGATCGTGACGAGCACGATGGCCGAGCCGAGGTCGCCCTGCACCAGGACGACGCTGGCGGCGAGGGCCAGCATGATCATCAGCGGGCGGAAGGTGGCCCGCAGGTCGTCCATGCGATCGGCTCGGCGGGCGAGCAGGTCGGCGGCGTACACGAGCAACACGAGCTTCAGCACCTCAGAGGGCTGGAAGCCGAACGGACCGAGGTCGAACCACGCCCTCGCGCCGTTCACCTGCACACCGACCCGCGGGATGGCGACGGCCACGTTCAGCCCGAAGGCCACGAGGAGCCCTGGCACCACGAGGGCACGTAGGGCCCGGTGCGGCAGGCGGTACGCGATCAGGAGCGCGACGACACCGAGCGAGGCCCACAGCGCCTGGCGGCCGAAGTACACCCAGCCGGAGCTGCCCTGGCGCAGGGCGGAGATCGACGACGCCGACAGCACCATGACCAGACCGAGCATGCACAGCACGAACACGCTGATGAGGAGCACGTAGAAGCTCTTGGGGGGCGGCGTCGTCACCCTCCGGGGATGGCGCTGGCCGCCCGCAGCCGGGTGCCGCCTGACCGACGACCGCTTCGCCTTGTCGACCGTCCTCTGACGGGAGCCGACGTACGTCGTGGTGGAGCTCACTCTGTCACCCCCAGCTCATCGCGGACATGGCGGGCGAAGTCGTCGCCGCGCTCGCCGTAGCTCGAGTACCAGTCGAAGCTGGCGCAGGCGGGCGACAGCAGCACGGCGTCGCCGGCCCGGGCCAGGCGGCGGGCCGCCCGCACCGCGTCCGCCATCGACCCCGCCTCCTCCACCGGCGCCGTGCCGTGGAAGGCGGCTGCAACCTCCGCCGCGGCCTCGCCGATGGTGACCACGGCGCGGACATGGGAGGCGACGTCGGCCAGCGGGCCGAGGTCGAGGCCCTTGTTGCGGCCGCCGGCGAGCAGCACCACGCTCGAGAACCCGCGCACCGCGGTGGTCGCGGCGTGAGGGGTGGTGGCCTTGGAGTCGTCGTACCAGTCGATGCCGTCGGCGCGGGCGACGAGCTCGATGCGGTGGCGGGGACCGGTGAACGACGCCAGCGCGTCCGCCACACCGTCCGGGGTGGCCAGCTTCGGCTCCAGCACGGTGGCGGCGGCGGCCAAGGCATTGCTGACGTCATGCGGCAGCTGCCGGCGCAGCGACGACACCTGCGCCAGCGGGCCCGACGGGCCGCGCAGCACGCCCCCCTCCGTGTGGTAGTCGGCCGTCGCGGCGCCGAACGTCACCCGCCGGGCCGGGGCGCGGGCGAGCTGGCCCAGCACCACCGGATCGAGCGCGTTCGCGATCGCCACGTCGTCGGGACGCTGCTCGGCCCAGATGCGCGCCTTCGCGGCCTCGTAGCTGGCCATCGATCGGTGCCAGTCCAGGTGGTCGGGAGCGAGGTTCAGCCACGTGGCCGCCTCGGCCCGGAACCGGTCCGTCCACGCCAGCCGGAAGCTGGCGCACTCCACCACGAAGGCGTCGACGTCGAGGTCGAGCGCGGCGAGCAGCGGGAGCTCGGTGTTGCCGGCGGCGACGGCAGGCCGGCCGCTGGCCTCCAGCATGGCGGTGGCCAGCAGGGTGGTGGTGGTCTTGCCGTCGGTCCCGGTGATGGCGAGGAGGGGCCGCGGTCCGCCGGCGTGGGCCTGCTCCCACTCGTAAGCCAGCTCGATCTCGCTCCGCACCGGCACCCCGGCCCCCGCCGTCACGCCGAAGAGGGGGTGGTGCTCGGGCACGCCGGGGCTCGGCGACACCAGGTCCACCTCACGCACCAGCTCCGTGAGCGCATCGCCGGAAGGTGCCTCCACCAGGTCGACGCCGAGGTCGGCGGCAAGGGCGCGGGACGCTTCGGTGACGCGGTCGTCGGCCACGACGACCGACCACCCCCGCTGCCGCAGAGCACGAACGGTCGCCTCACCGGTCACCGCCAGGCCGTAGACGAGAGCCCGTCCCATCACGCCACCCCGATGCGACGGGCGAAGTCGGCATAGTAGAGACCGAGCGCGATGGCGACGCCGATGCCGGCGATGATCCAGAAGCGGATGACGACGGTGGTCTCGGGCCAGCCGAGCAGCTCGAAGTGGTGGTGGATCGGCGACATGCGGAGGATCCGCCGGCCGTTGAACAGCTTGTAGCAGCCCATCTGCAGGGCCACCGAACCGACCTCGAACACGTTCAGCCCGCAGATGAGGGGCAGGAGGAGCGATGTGTTCGTCGCCAGCGCCAGCAAGGCGAGGGCGGCGCCCAGCCCGAGCGCGCCGACGTCGCCCATGATGATGCGAGCGGGCGCGGCGTTCCACCAGAGGAAGCCGATGCACGCGCCGGCCAGCGCGACGGCCAGGATCGAGAGGTCGAACGGGTTCACGATCGCGGGGTAGAGGTGAGGGTTGCGGAAGCCCCAGAAGGCGATGATCGTGAACGCGAAGAAGCCGAAGAGCCCCGAGCCTGCCGCCAACCCGTCGAGGCCATCGGTGACGTTGACGGCGTTGACGGTCGAGAAGATGATCAGCCCGGCCCAGATGACCCAGCCGACCTTGTGAAGCTGCCAGCCCGGGAGGTCCGCGCGGGTGAGACCGATCCGGGTGTCGATGCTCGTCTGGGTGACGAGGAGGGTGGCGATCACGAACGACATCCCCAGGGTGATCCAGCCCTTCTTCTTCCAGAAGACACCGCGGTTGTGGGAGCGGCGCACCTTGAGGAAGTCGTCGAGGAAGCCGAGCCCGGCCATCGCCGCGATGCCGATGATGATGAAGATCGTCTGGTCGGAGAAGTAGGCGCCCCGGCGGAGGTGGGCGGCCGCGTAGCCCACCATCGCGGCCCCCAGCACGGCGAGGCCACCCATCGTCGGGGTACCGGCCTTGTGCTGGTGGTTGGGGCCGCGATCCTCGGGACCGAGGATGGGCTGGCCCCGGCCGCGGGTCCGGAAGAACGTGATGAGCAAGCGGGTGCCGACGAGGGACACGGTCATCGCCACGGCGCTGGCGATGAGCAGGGCGATCACCGACTCGCCTCCAGCAGCTGCCGGGCCACCACCCGGTCGTCGAACGGCCGGCTCTCGCCCGCCACGGTCTGAGTTGTCTCGTGGCCCTTGCCGGCGATGACGACGACGTCACCGGGCTGGGCGGCGGCCAGCGCCATCGCCATCGCCGCCCGCCGATCGGGCTCGGTGACGACATTGCCCCGACGGGGCACCGGGATGCCAGCCGCGATGCCAGCGATGATGGCAGCCGGGTCCTCGCGGCGAGGGTTGTCCGAAGTGACGACCACCAGGTCGGCGCGCTCGGCGGCGGCGCGGCCCATGAGCGGCCGCTTCTCCCGGTCGCGGTCGCCTCCGCAGCCGAAGACGACGATCAGGCGGCCGGCGGTGGTCGTGCGCAGCTCAGCGAGCAGGCCCCCGAGGGCGTCCGGGGTGTGCGCGAAGTCCACCACGACGCGGAACGGCTGGCCCGCCTCCACCGCCTCCATCCGGCCCGGCACGGGCGGAGCAGCGGACAGGCCGGCGGCGATGGTCCGGTCGTCGATGCCGAGCACCGACGCGGTGGTGGCCGCGGCCACCGCATTGGCCACGTTGAAACGCCCCCCGAGAGGCAGCTGGACGTCGTGCCCCCGCCACGAGAACCGCGACGTCGTCGGACCCACCCGCATCCCGGTGGCGTCGGCGAGGGAGTACGTCGTGATCGGAATTGTTGCAACATCAACGAGATGCCGCCCGTGCGGATCGTCGGCGTTGATGATGCCGTGCTCGGCGAGCGCGGCCGTGAACAGCTCGGCCTTGGCCGCGAAGTAGCGCTCCACCGTGCCGTGGAAGTCGAGATGGTCACGGCCGAGGTTGGTGAAGACGGCGGCCGCGAACCGCGTGCCGTCCACCCGGCGCATGGCGAGCGCGTGCGACGAGACCTCCATCGCCACCGCCCGCTTGCCCTCCTCGGCCAGGGCGGCGAGCCGCGCCTGCAGCTCGGGGGCCTCGGGCGTCGTGAAAGGGCCCGTGAGGGTGCCCACGATGCCCGTGGGCCAACCGGCCTGCTCGAACACCGATGCCAGCAGGTAGCTGGTGGTGGTCTTGCCGTTCGTGCCCGTGATGCCGGCGACGGTCAGGCGCTCGGAGGGACGCCCCCACAGCGTGGCGGCGAGGGGCCCGATGGCGGCGCGCGTGTCCGCGCCCACCAGCTCGGGCACACCAAGGCCCAGGCGGTGATCGACGAGCAGGGCCGCCGCTCCCGCGGCAACTGCGTCCGGCGCGAATCGATGACTGTCGAGGTGCGATCCCCGCACGCAACAGAAGAGATCGCCCCGTCGGGCGGCGCGAGAGTCCATCGCCATGCCGTCGACCTCGACGGCCGCGTCCCCGTGGAGGGCGAGCGTCGCGTTCGGGGTCTGGGCGACCAGTGCGGCCACGGTGATCCGGTCGGCCCGCCGAGGTCCGGACCGGACCGACGTCACGGCTGATCCTCGGCAACGTTGCAGGTACCGCCCCCGGGGGTGGGCGGGACCTGCAGCCGCCGGAGCGCCTCGCGGGCCACGTCGACGAACAGCGGCGCGGCGACGGTGGCGCCGTAGTGCTCGCCCGAGCGCGGCGGCTCGTCGATCGACACCAGGATGGTCAGCCGGGGCTGCTCGGCCGGCACGAAGCCCACGAAGCTGGCGTAGTACTTCTTGTTGCCGGCGGCGTCCGAGTAGCCGCCGCTGCTGCGAGCCTTGTAGGCGGTGCCGGTCTTGCCGGCCACCGTGTACCCGTCGATCTGGGCCTTCTTGCCCGTACCCCGACACACAACCTCGCGCAGGATCTGGTTCATCTGGAGATCGGTGGCCAACGAGAGCACCGGATGCGTGGCCGCTGCCTGGGCTGGCTGCTCGGTGCCGTCGCGCCCGATCGTGGCCTGGACCAGTCGGGGCGCGACATAGGTGCCGCCGTTGGCGATGGTGTTCATGGCCGCGGCCAGCTGGATGGCGGTGACGGCGACACCCTGCCCATAGGCGACTGTGTACCGCTCCGTACCCCGCCACTTGCTCGCGGCCTTGAGGATGCCCTCGGCCTCGCCCGGGAAGTCGAGCGCGGTCTCGCGGCCGAATCCGAAGGCCCGCATGTAGCGCTCCTGGTTGGCCGCGCCGAGCGCCTGGCTCACCGTCATGGTCCCGATGTTGGAGGACTTGGCGATGATCGTGGCGAGGGTCATCGGCTCCGTCGGGTGCGGCTCGGCGTCGGTGAAGACGTGGTCGGAGAACATCTTGCGACCAGGCACGACCCACGTCGACTGCGGAGTGGCCACCCCGTCCTGGATGGCGGCCGCGGCGGTGACGATCTTGGCCACCGAGCCCGGCTCGTAGGTGTCCACGGCAGCGAGGTTGGCCGCCGTGGTCTGGACCTTCCCCGTCTGGGGGTCTCGTCGGGCGTTGGCCATGGTGAGGATGTCGCCCGTGCGGCTGTCGAGGACGACGACCATGCCCCCCTTGGCGTTCACGTTCGACACCTGCCGCACCAGCAGCTGCTCGGTGATGTACTGGAGGTTGCGGTCGAGGGTGAGGACGAGGTCGTCGCCCGGCGTCGCGGCGATGAGCTCGTGCTGGCCCGACGGGATGGTGCGCCCGTCCTGCCCCTTCTCCCGCACCAGCTGGCCCGGCGTGCCCGTCAGGACTTTGTTGTACTCGAGTTCGAGGCCCGACGTGCCCTTGCCATCCGGGTCGGTGGCCCCGATGAGGCTGCGGGCCAGGTCGTCGCTGGGATCGAAGCGACGCGGCTCGGCATAGGTGTTGATGCCGGTCAGATGCAGGTCCGTCACCGACTTGGCCAGGCTGTCGTCCACCTGCCGGGCCACATAGACGAACTCGGCCGGCTGGGCCAGCCGCTTGGCCAGGGCGGCGGCCTGCGCGCTCGTGAGGCCGAGGATCGGGGCCAACCGGTTGGCTGTGGCGACGGGATCCAGGATCAGGCGGGGATCGGCCCAGATCGTGGTCTGGGGTATCGAGATCGCCAATTCGTAGCCGTTGCGGTCGAAGATGGCGCCGCGGGCGGCGGGGAGGGTGGTGGTCTGCACCCGCTGGCGCTCGCCGGCCTGACGGTAGGCGGCCGCCTCGGCCGTCTGGAGCAGCGCCACCCGGGCCAGGAGCAGCGCGAAGGCGAGCAGGGACAGCGCCAGCACCGCCACCAGCCGGGGCCGCGGGCGACCAACATGGCGCTCGCGTCGCAGGCCCGGTCGGCCCGGCACCCGGCCGGGCGGGCGTACCCGGGTGGCGGCTCGTCCCGTCGGGCGGGCCTCAGACCTCGGTCCGCGCCCAGCCGGGCGGCCGTGGCCCCCCGGGCTGGAGCGGCCCGACGGACGGCCAGGTGGGCGGGGCCGTCGCGCGGTCATCTCACCCCGCCTCTCCATCGACCCGAGCCGCCGCTGCGGGTCATGGGAGCTGTCCCGAGATCCCCTTTACCTCACCCCACTCGGGGCGCCCTGCGCCGGCGCCCGAGCCGGCGTCCGAGAGGGTCTCGCCGGTGGCCGCCACCACCTGGTTCACGACGTCCGCCGTCGGCGTGAGGTAGCGGGGGGAGGCGGCCGGGACCATGCCGAGCCGCTTGGTCGCGGCGGGCACGATGTAGTCCGGTGACTGCAGCTTGGCGACCGCGAGACGGAGGCGGTCGTAGTAGTCCCGCGCCTCCTGGACCTCGTGGTTCACCTTGTCCAGCCGCTGCTGGTTCTGGGCCAGGGTGACCTGTACGGCCGTGAGCCCGAGGAGGCCGACGAAGATCAAGGCGCAGAGACCGGCGACGAGGACGCCGACCGAATGGCGCCGAGGCGCCGCTTCGACGACGCGGAGCGGGGCCTGACGGCGGCGGGGCGAGGGGGTGGACGGGTCCGGGCTGGATGGGGCGGGCGTCTCCCTCGTGGGCCGGGGACGGAGCTGAGGTGCGGTGGCGTCGCGGCTGTACGGAGCCTGGTCGGAGGCGGCCCGGGCGGATCCGGCGGCGCCGGAGTCGGAGTCGGCGTGGTGAGGGGTGCTCGGAGTCGAGCGGCGGGGCCCGGTGCGGGCGCGGGGAGGCGAGCTCACGGGCATGTGGCGCTCACCGATCGACAGCGAGCTTCTCGACGACACGCAACCGGGCGGACTCGGCCCGGCGGTTCTGCGCCACCTCGACCGCGGTGGGCCTGGCGGCGCCGGAGCGGACGAGGCGGACCGTCTGCACCGCGTCGCACACGCACGGCAGGCCCGGTGGGCACGTGCAACCGCCCGTGGCCGCCTCCCGGAACCGCTCCTTGACGATGCGATCCTCACCGGAGTGGTAGGCGAGCACCACGACCCGACCGCCGGGCTTGACCAGCTCGATGGCCTGGTCGAGGGCGCCCGGCAGGATGTCGAGCTCCCGATTGACCTCGATGCGGATGGCCTGGAAGGTGCGCCGGGCCGGGTGGCCACCGCGCCGGCGGGCGGGGGCAGGGATGGCCGCCGCCACGACACCCGCCAGCTCGGACGTGGTCTCGATCGGTCGCGCCGCCACGATGGCCTGGGCGATGCGGCGGGCATAGCGCTCGTCGCCGTAGGCGGCGAGCACGTGCGTCAGCTCGGCCTCGGCGTAGCCGTTGACGACGTCGTCCGCCGACCACGGATCGTCCGGATCCATGCGCATGTCCAGCGGCGCGTCCTGACGGTACGAGAAGCCTCGATCGGCGTCGTCGAGCTGAGGTGATGACACCCCGAGGTCGAACAGCGCTGCGGAGAGGTCATCGATGGCGAGCTCGCTCATGATGTGTCCGAGGCGGTCGAAGCGGGAGCGGACGAGGGTGACACGGTCCCCGAAGGGAGCCAGGTTGCCGGCGGCGGCCGCCAGCGCCCTCGGATCACGATCCAGACCGAGGATCCGCAGGTCGGGGCGCGCTTCGAGCAGGCGGCGGGCGTGCCCACCCCCTCCAACGGTCACGTCGGCCACGACTCCTGGGGGCACGGTCTTGAGCAGCTCGACCACCTCGTCGGCCATCACTGGCTGGTGGCGGAAGGGCGCCGTCACGATCGTGACCTCCTGCGGGTCCTCTGGGGGCTCCGCCCATCTGCAGCCCCCCGGCCGGCGGGTGCCGCCGGGATGTCTCCCCGACGTGCGAGACGGAAGCGGGCGGAGTTGGGGCTGTCCATCTTGCCGGCCGGAAGGCTGCGGATGAGCGGAACTGGTCCAGAGCTTTCGCTCCTGTTCGTGTCCTCGTCCTCCTTTCTCGTCGTCGCTTGGGTCGGTGGTTCGGTTCGGGTCGGCCGGGCGCTCAGGCGCCGGCGCCCCGCAGGGCTTCGCCGCCCTGGGCGTTCATGCGGCCGAAGGCGTCGGGCTGCCACACCTCGACCCGGTCGAAGGCCCCGGAGACCATCACCGGGCTCCCGGGTTCGATGCCGGCGAATGACCGCAGCTCACGATCGATGGTGATCCGACCCTGGCCGTCGACCGCGGCGACGAAGGCGTTGCTCGCCTTCGTGCGCAACTCGGCGAGGGTGATCTCGCCTCGCTTCTGTCGTTCCATGAGCTCGCTCGCCATCTGTTCGAACGCCTCCGGCGTCATGACCTCGATGCACCCGTCTTGTCCGTACGCCAGGTAACAGCGAGGTTCGAAGCGCGGGCGGAAGTCCGAGGGCAGCGCCAACCGACCCTTCGGGTCGAGCTGGCGCTCGTACTTGCCGACGAACACCTTCAGCCGTTCCTTGCCTCTGTCCTGCTGGTCCTGCCTCAGCGCGGCTGGTGGTCCGGGCGGCACCACTGCCTCCCACCAGGCCCCACTGGTCGCCACGGTAAACCCCTTTTCCCCCCACTGTCAACCACTTCTCCCCACCTCCCCCCTTCGAACGCCTCACTCGCCCCAGCTCGCCCCCCACCGCGGCCCCACCGCACCCCCCACCGACCGCCCGCACCTCCTTCCCCCGTTCTGTTCCGCGTTTCGCGCCGCAAAGCGTCCAAACCGCGGAACGGAGCGTTCAAAGCGCGCGGGCCGTTCCGAATCGGGCCCGCTGGTTCCCACCCTTGGGCGTGGATCCCGACCGCGCCGCCCTGCGGGCGGCGGCCCAGCAGCACGGCTGCTTCACCGTCGACCAGGCTCTCGGGGCCGGGCTCAGCCGGCCGCAGGTGCGGCGACGCTGCGCCTCCGGGCGCTTCGAGACGATGGGCGGCCGGGTCCTGCGCGTCGCCGGCTCACCGGCGTCCTGGGAGCAACAGCTCTTCGCCGGCCTGCTCGACCTCGGCCCGGGGAGCTGCGTGTCCCATGCCGCCGCGGCCGCGCTGCATGGCTTCGACGGGTTCCCTCGGTCGCCGGTTGAGTTCACGATCGCCCACGAGCGGCGCGGCATCCGCACGTCGTGGGAGGTCCACACCACTCGTCGACTCGACCGGATCGACCAGGTCGTCGTCGGGCCGTTTCCATGCACGTCCGCCAGCCGGACGGTCATCGACCTCGCCCGCACCGCGCCTCGGCCCGCGCTGCAGGCGGCGATCGACAGCGCGACCCGAGATGGCCTCAGCTCTCCGAGCTTCCTCTACCGGCGGTTGACGGCGCTGCGAGGCTCAGGCCGCAGCGGCGTGCGCTTGCTCGACGAGCTGCTGATCGACGCCGGTGGTCACAGCCCGCTCGAGCGAGCGTTTCTCGCCCTGGTCCGTCGGGCCGAACTGCCCCGACCACGATGCCAACGGGTCTTCCGCCGCAACGGTGTCACGGTCGCCCGGGTGGACTTCGACTTCGCGCCCCGACCGCTGGTGGTGGAGGTGTCAGGTCAGCGTGGGCACGCGTCCGATGCCGAACGGGCCAAGGACGCGCGGCGTCGCAACGAGCTGCAGGCACTCGGGCTGGTCGTGCTCGAGTTCACGAGGAGCGACGTCCTCGAGCGCCCCGACTACGTCCTGGCCACGCTGCGACGCCACCTCACGTGACCCGCGGCGCCACCTGTCCCGGGCAGCGCCACCTGTTCCGGGGCGGCGCGACCTGTCCCGGGCGGCGCGATCTCACCCGACCGCCGGCCGACGCCGGCAACCGCCCACCAGCGGTCGCACCGAGCGTTCCGTTCCGCGTTGACGACGGCAGGCAGTCGATTTCGCGGAACAGAACGGTGGAGGGGCGGCGCGCGGCCGGGAAGGCGGTGCGGGGCCGCCGCGGCCGGGCGGTCAGGGTAAGGCGGTGCGGGGCCGCCGCGGCCGGGCGGTCAGGGGAGGGCCGACAGGAAGGCTTGGCGGAGGTCTGACTCAGGCACGGGGACGGGCTGGACCATGTCGGCCAGGTCCTCGACCGTCGGGCGGGGCTCGGCGAGCACACCGACGAGGGCGGCCGGGTCCCAGCGACGGTAGAGGGCGCATTGGAAGCGGGCGAACTGGCGGGTGCGACGTTGACTGATCCCGACCACCTTGCGGCCGCCGACGACGACCTCGCCCGGCCCCAGCCCGGCGAAGCAGATCAACGACGACCAGGTCGTACGCACGAGCCGACCGCGGTGTACCGTCCCGCCCCCCACACCGCACGCCGCGAGTGCGCACGCCCACGCGCGGCCGAGCCAGTGCGCGGCGCGCCCGACGTCGTCGTCCCACAGGGGGTCACCGGCCGGGACGACGACGTCGGCCCAGGCGACGTCGTTGGGCACCAGCAACACGGCTCCCCCGCCGCTGCGCCGGCGGACCAACTCGACACCCGCCGCGACGAGGGCCGGCGCGTCGGCGACCTCGACCGACTGGGCCGAGCCGAGCACCAGCGCCGGCCGGTCGACCGAGAGCCACCACACCGCTCTCCCCGCCGGCTCCGGCACCGCCCATCCGTGGAAGGTGGCGGCCGAGCCGACGTGGTGCTGGACCTCCCAGGCCGACGTGTGCAGCCCCGACGTGGTCACCCCGACGTGGTCACCCCGGCGCGCTACGACGCCTTGGCGAGGTACGGCCGCCAGGCCTCCGGGACCTGCCCGACCGCCACCACCACCCAGGCCAGCTCCCGCGGCGTGGCTGGGCGGCGGATGAGGTGCATGCCCGCCTCGTCAGGGGTGCGATCCCGCTTGCGCAGGTTGCACAGGCGACAGGCGGCGGCGACGTTCTCCCACTCGTGCTGGCCGCCGCGGCTGCGGGGCATGACATGGTCGATCGAGTCGGCGTGTCCCCCGCAGTACTGGCAGCGATGGTTGTCGCGGGCGAAGACGGCGCGCCGCGACAGCGCGGCCCGCCGGTGGTACGGAACCTTCACGAGGTAGTTGAGCCGGATGACAAGGGGACGGGGGACGCAGCACCGGGCCGAGTGCAGCTCGGTGCCGTCGTCGTGAAGGATCTCGGCCTTCTCGGCCAGCACCAGACAGACGGCGCGCCGGACGGAGACGACGCTGAGCGGCTCGTAGGTCGCGTTGAGGACGAGCGCGCTGTGCACCGGCGGGAACCTACGCGGCCAGGTCCGATGCGGAGCGAGATTTCGTCCGCCGGGCCGAGTACGACTGGGAGCGAGATGCCGGCCGCCCAGCCCGGTCGGCGGCAGCCCACGTCCGGCACCACTGCAGGTAGCGGACGACGTCGTCGGGCTCAGGGCACTGATGGGCGTCGCCGTACTGCGTCTCGAGCCGAAAGCGCAGGTAGCTCGACGAGGGCAGAGGCAGGAAGGGTGGTCGGGCCCACCAGCGGTCGCGGGCCAGGCGGGCGCCTTGCCGGACGGCGGTCGGCCAGAGCCGGGGGCGCACCGCCACCGCCCAGGCTGTTCCGACGTCGAGCATCGCCCAGGCGGCCCGGGTCTCGAGCACCGACTGCTTGCCCACTGGCCGCCCCGCCCCCTCAGGCTCCGGCCGACCTGACCGCACGCTGGTCGTCGGCCCAGCTGCGGACCTCGCCTCTCGGCTCCTTGGGGAGGCCGAGCACCATCTCACCCAGGATGTTGCGCTGGATCTGCGACGTGCCGGCGTAGATCGTCTCGGCCCGAGCGTTGAGGAAGGTCGTGGTCCAGGAGGCGCTGGTGTTGGGCGCGCCGATGTCGTCGGTCTGAAACGCCGACGACGGCGGCCGGCCCGTGGGTGCGAGTGCGTCGGGACCGAGGATGTCGACCGCCAGCTCCGTGAGGACGCGGTGGTACTCGCTCCAGTACAGCTTGTTGATGGCGCCGTCGGGGCCGGGCTGGTGGCCCTGTAGGAAGCGGGTGACGGTGCGCAGGCCGAGGTAGCGCATGATCTCGACCTTCGAGTAACACCAGGCCAGGCGCTGGCGGATGAGCGGATCAGACCCGAGCCGGCGCTGGCTGGCCAGCTCGAGGAGCCGATCGAGCTCGGCTCGGAACCGCAACGGCAGCGTGGCCGCGGCCTCACCCCGCTCGAAGCCGAGGAGGGTCATGGCGACGGCCCAACCGTTGTGCACTCCGCCGACCACGTCGCCCTTCGCACAGGTGGCGTCGGTGAAGTACACCTCGTTGAACTCGGACTGACCCGACATCATCTTGATCGGTCGCACCTCGACGCCGGGCTGCCGCAGGTCCACCAGGAGGAAGGTGATCCCCTTGTGCTTCGGTGCCTCCGCGTCGGTGCGCGTGAGCAAGAACATGTGGTCGGCCAGGTGGCCCTCCGAGGTCCACACCTTCTGGCCGTTGAGCACCCACTGATCGCCATCCAGCACGGCCCGGCAACCGAGGCTGCCGAGGTCCGACCCCGCGTTCGGCTCGGAGTACCCCTGGCACCACAGATCCTCACCGCTCAGGATGCGGGGGATGTAGTGCGCCTTCTGCTCGTCGGTCCCCCAGCGGAGCAAGGTGTTGCCGAGCATCTGGATGCTGAACGGGTCGTTGCGCCCGCCAGTGGGCACACCGGCCTTGCTGAACTCCTCGGCGAGGATCACCTGCTCGAGCACCGACAGCCCGCCGCCGCCGTACTCCTTGGGCCAACCCGGCGCCAGGTAGCCGTGCTCGAAGAGCGTGTGGCGCCAGTCGTGGACGAAGCGGTCCAGCGCGTCGCCGTCGAGCTGCCCGGTCCCCTTCCAGCCCGCGGGAAGCTGCTCGGCCAGGAAGGCCTGCACCTTCTCGCGGTACACCTCGGCCTCGGGCGAGTAGGTCGGGCGCATGGCGTGTGACACTACCCAGCGAACCGCGGTGCCTGACGGCTCGACTGCCCGTCCTGCCAGCCCGTCCGATCAGCCGAAGGCTCGGCGGGCGACAGCCGCGCCACCCGTCAGGGGCCCGTCGCGCCCGAGCCCAGCTCGGCGGATGGTCGCCCCCGCCGCGAACTCGATGCGGCAGCGCTCGTGCAGCTCGTGCTGTGCCGCGGCGAAGAACAGGTCGCCGTAGCCGAGGGCGACCGATCCGGCGACGACCGCGAGGGGCAAGTCGAGGAGGGAGCACACCGACGCCACCGCCCGCCCAACCAACCGCCCGACCCGCTCGCGGACGTCGTCGGGCGCATCTGCGGGCGGCCGGCCAGTGCTCGCTCGGATGGCGAGACCCGAGGCCTCGGCCTCGAGGCAGCCGCGGGCGCCGCAGCCGCAGGTGCGACCCTCCGGCTCGACGATGACATGCCCGATGTGCCCGGCGTTGCCGGTTCGGCCGTCGAGCAGTCGGCCGTCGAGGACGATGCCGCCACCGACGCCGGTGCTCACCACCATGGCCAGGTAGTTGGCCTCGTCGCGGGCGGCGCCGCACCAGCCTTCGGCCAGCGCGAGGGCTTTGGCGTCGTTGTCGACCGCGGCCGGCAAGCCGGTGAGCGAGGCGAGGCGAGCCTTGAGCGGAAAGTCACGCCAACCGGGGATGTTAAGCGGCGAGACCAGCTCGCCACCCGCGCTCATCGGCCCGCCGCAGCCGGCGCCGACCGAGCCGAGCGTCGAGCTCGAGGCCTCGGGCGTGGCCGCCACCTCGGTGACGAGGCGCTCGAGACCGGGCCAGGGATCCGCCCCGTCGGTCGGAGCCTCGCGGCGTACCAACACCTGGCCACCTCGGTCGACCACGCCGACCGCCAGCTTGGTGCCTCCGACGTCCACCGCGAGGTAGGAGCCCATCGTCGGGAACGTACCTCCCACGCTGACCCTGCAGGTCCGGCGCCGCCCATCTACCCTTGGCCCCCGTGACGATCGCCGAAAAGGCCGCGCCTACCTTCCCGGAGCTCTTCGACACGGTCGTGGCGAACATCTCCCGTGCTGTCCAGGGCAAGGTCGAGACCATTGAGCTGACCCTCATCTGCATGCTCTCCGAGGGCCACCTCCTCATCGAGGACGTGCCCGGCGTCGGCAAGACCAGCCTGGCCAAGGCGATCGCGGCGTCCATCGAGTGCACGTGGCGGCGGGTGCAGTGCACGCCAGACCTGTTGCCGTCGGACATCACCGGGGTGACGGTGTGGCACCGAGGTCGCGACAGCTTCGAGTTCCAGCCCGGTCCGGTGTTCTGCAACGTCCTCCTCGCCGACGAGATCAACCGGGCCGCGCCGAGGACCCAGTCCGCGCTGCTGGAAGCCATGGAGGAGCGCCAGGTCACGGCGGACGGCACCACGCACCCGCTCCCCCGGCCGTTCATCGTCATCGCCACCCAGAACCCGGTCGAGCACGAGGGTACTTACGGCCTCCCCGACAGCCAGCTCGACCGCTTCCTGCTCCGCGTCTCCATCGGCTACCCGGACAAGACGACCGAGCTCGAGATCCTGGACACCCACGGGGTGAGCCCGCCAGAGATCAGGCCGGTGGTGTCTCGGGCCACGGTGGTCGGGCTGATCAAGGCCGCCACAGGCATCCACGTCGCCCCCACGCTGAAGAGCTACCTGGTCGAACTGGCCGACGCCAGCCGGCGGCACCCGGCGTTGTCCATCGGCATGTCGCCCCGGGCGACGCTCTCGATCCTGCGGGCGGCGCGGGTGCGGGCGGCCGCAGCCGGACGCTCGTACGTGATCCCCGACGACGTGAAGGCCCTCGCGGCGCCGGTGCTGGCCCACCGTCTGATCCTGAGCGACGAGGCCGGCGTGCGGGGCGTGAGCCGCACAGCCGTCGTCGAAGAGCTCCTCGCCACCGTCGCCGTGCCCGCGGCGAGGTAGGCGGCGGGCCGATGCCGACCCGGGCCGGTTGGTCCGTCCTCGCGCTCGGCGTCGGTGTGATCCTGCTCGGGCGGCTGTTCGGCTGGCTGGAGCTCTTCGCCCTGGGCCTTGGCACCATCGCCCTCGTGGGCATCGCCGTCTTGCTCGTGCGCACCCGGCTCTTCAGCCTGGCCGTGCGCCGCTCGGTCCGTCCCGCCCGCCTCCACGTGGGCGAGACTGCGCGAGTCGAGCTGGCAGTCGCCAACCGGGGCCGCATGACCACGCCGGTGCTGACCCTGCGTGACCCGGTCGCGGGCACCGTCGGCGCTCGGGTAAGGCTCGCCCCCCTGCGGGCCGGGAAGGAGCGCCAGGCCGCCTATCGCCTCCCCACCAACCGGCGGGGGGTGGTGTCGATCGGCCCACTCGAGGCGCTGCGCACGGACCCCCTGGGTCTGGCTCGCACCAAGCTCACGGTCACCGGCAACGTCGAGGTCGTGGTGTACCCGCGGGTGCACCGGATCAGCCCACCACCCGGCGGACGCGAGCAGCCGGCGGCCCTGCGCAACCGCGTCTTCGCCGAGGCCTCACGGCGCGACACCTTCGCCGGCCTGCGCGAGTACGTCGCGGGCGACGACCTCCGGCTCGTCCACTGGCGCTCCTCGGCCCGAACGGGCGAGCTGGTGGTGCGCCAGGACGAGCAGCCTCGCCCGCAGGCCACAGCAGTCGTCCTCGATGTGCGGCGCGCCGCCCACGCCGCACTCTCCCTCGAGGAAGCGGTCTCCGTCGCGGCCAGCGTGGTGCTCGCCAGCCATCGCGCCGGCCAGGAGGTGGTCCTGGCGGCCACCGACGGCACGGCGATCCTCCTCCGGCCGAGTGAGACGCCCTCCCCGGTGCTCGAGTACCTCGCCGTGGCCCACCTGGCCGGCTTCGGTTCGGTCCGAGCCACCCTGGCCGGCGCCATCGGCATGCTCGGTGCCGGCTCGGTCGTCTTCGTAACCGGGCGAGCGGTCACGAGCGAGCTGAACAACCTGGCCGCCAGCCGCCATGGGCTGCTGGTGTTCGCGGTGGCCACCGATGGCTCGGTACCCGAGAGCTCGGGCGCGATGCCAGGCGTTCGGATCATCGACGGCGGCACCGAGGAACGTTTCGTCGCCAGCTGGGAGCAGGCGATGGCGACCTCGGTCCGCCGGCGGGTGCAGGGAGCCCTGGTGTGAGCGCGCTCGCCCGCCGAAGCGGGTACGTTGGCCGCCCGGCGGCGGAGCTGGCGGTCGCCGCCCTCAGCGTGGTCACGGTGCTCACCTGCTGGCGCCTGTTCGCGGGCTGGTCCTTCGTCCCCACCCTGGTGGCAGCCGCGCTCCTGAGCCACGGTCTCGGGGCCCTCACGCGCCGGGCTGGCTGGTCGCCGTTCCCGTCCCTCCTCGCGTCGCTGCTCGGCCTGGTGCTCTTCGTCACCGTGGTCCAATACCGCGACACGAGCTTCCTCGGGCTGCCCACCCACGCCACCTGGGAAGCGGCCCAGCTGTCCCTGCGAGCGGCGTGGGAGATCTTCCCGACCGCCATCGCGCCGGTGCAGCCCACGAGCGGCTTCATCACCGCCACCGTGCTGTTGGTGTGGCTGCTCGCCCACGCTGCCGACGACTTCGCACATCGGGCGGAGGCACCCATCGAGGCGGTGGTCCCGTCCGCGGTCCTCTTCCTCGTCGGCACCGCCCTTGGGGGTGACCGCCACCGCCTCGCCGCGGCCGCCCTGTGGCTGGCCGCCGCCGCGCTCACTGTCGCGGTGCTGCGCATCGAGCGGACCGAGGGGGCGGGCTGGTTCGGGGGGACCCGAGGGCGAGCCGTCGCCACGGCATTGCGGGTGGGTGCGGGCGTGGCCGCGATGGCCGTGATAGTGGGCGTAGTGGCCGGACCAGCGCTCCCCGGCGCCAGCTCGGATCCCCTGCTCGACACCCGCCAGGGCCGGGCCTCCCGAACCACGTTGAGCCCGCTCGTCGACATCCAGGGCCGGCTAGTGGACCAGAGCGACACCGAGCTGTTCACCGTCGCCAGCCCGCAGCCGGCGTACTGGCGGTTGACCGCGCTCGACGACTTCGACGGGCGCATCTGGCGCTCGTCGCGCACCTATGGCGACGCCGACGGCAATCTCGGTGGTGGGGTGCCCGCCGACCTCGGCACACCGCTCAAGCAGACATTCCAGATCACCAGGCTCAACTCGGTGTGGCTACCGGTCGCGTTCGGGCCGAAGACCATCTCGATCCCGAGCCGTGTGCGCTACGACGACGAGTCGGCCAGCCTGCTGATCCGGCAGGCCACGCTGCCGGTGGGGCTGACCTACGCCGTCCAGTCGGTGGTGCCAGAGCTGGCCGCGGCCGACCTCAGCGGTCGCACCGGCCCGCTCCCGGCCCACATCCTCGAGCACTACCTCGAGCTGCCGTCCGACTACCCCAAGCCGTTCCGCGCTCTGGCCGAACAGGTGACGGCCAACGCGTCGACGCCGTACGACAAGGCGCTCGCCATCCAGAACTGGTTCCGCGCCAACTTCACCTACGACCTAAACGTCCCTGCTGGTCACAGCGACACCGCAATCGCCAACTTCCTGTCGCAGCGGCGCGGGTACTGCGAGCAGTTCGCGGGCACGTTCGCGGCCTTCGCCCGATCCGTCGGCCTGCCGTCTCGTGTCGCGGTGGGCTTCACGCCCGGCGAGTTGGGCTCCGACGACCTCTACCACGTGGAGGGCAAGCACGCCCACGCCTGGCCCGAGGTCTATTTCGGCGGCGTCGGCTGGGTGGCCTTCGAGCCGACGCCGGGCCGCGGCGAACCGGGCGCGCAGGGCTACACCGGGGTCGCGCCGGCGCAGGATGGGGGCACGATCGCCACTCCCAACGGCTCCGTGCCGAGCACGCCGACCTCGGTCGGGGCGGCCGAGGGGGGCGGTCTCAGGGTCGAGAACGGTGATCAGCAGGTCCTCGCCGTTCCCAGCCTCGGCGGGCGGCTCGGCGAGAGCGGCAAGACCACCGATCACGCCTCGACGCTCGAGCGGTTGGGACTCGGCCTCCTCGCGGCCGGCGTGCTGGCGCTCATCGCCTTCGTCGTGGCCGCCGTCTCGCGCGAGCGCCGCTGGCGCCAGCGATGGGCCACTGCCGCCTCGGCCCCGGATCGCGTCCTCGTCACCTGGCAGCGCACCTTGGACGGGCTCGAACGAGCGGGTCTCCGGACCTCTCCCGCCGACACCCCGCGCCAGGTGGCCGCCAACGTGGCACCCATTCTGTCGGAGCCCGATTCGCTCGAGGAGCTGGCGGAGACCGCCACCGCGGCGGCCTATTCCGACCGCCCGGAGCTGGCCGATCCCGCTCGGGCTGAGGCGCTGCGGTCAACCGTGCAACATGCGGCGCTGAAGCGCCTGCCGTTCACCCGCCGTGTGGTCTGGCGCCTCCGGCCGTCGTGACCAGGTCATGACCAGGCGGGTCGTCACCAGGTCGTGAACCAGCCGGGCACGACCCGACGAAGGCCAGCCGGGGCACGCGACGGCATCAGTCGTCGTGCTTGAAGCGGTCCCGCAACCGCGCTCCGGCCCCGCCGAGACGGTGCGTCCGGAGGTTGGCGGTGACCTGCTCCATGCCTGCCTTGCCCATGGCGCGGACGTTGCGCTCGATGAGGAACGCCGACAGCAGCATGATGCCGAAGCCGAGCAACGACAGCAGCACATGGATCTGCAGCGTGGCGATCAGGAAGGCGAGACCCAGGACCAGACCGAGGATGCCCCACTTCACCCGTTTGAACGCGTGCCGGTACAGGTTGTTCTGGCTGACGTGCTGCGCGAACGCGGGATCGCTCTCGTAGAACTGCTGCTCGATCTGGCTGAGGATGCGCTGTTCGTCTTCGGAGAGCGGCATCACCCCAACTCCCTGTCCCGCGGCCTCGGGGTCGAGACCGGCTGAAGCCATCATCGCACAGGGCTGCGGTACCGACAACGCGGCGGACGCGCGGCTCACGACGGCGCTCACGAGGACCGGTTTGGTCCGCTCGGAGCCGGCGGGACCCCGGCCGGGTCGACGGCCGGGTCAGCCGTCGAGTCGGACTTGGGTTCGGTCGCGGGCTCGGCCCGGTCGGGACCCCACGCCTGTCGGCCTGGAGCCGTGGTGCGCAGCCCGCCGTCCGGGGCGACGAGGCGGGCGGGACCGATGGCCGCGGCGCCATAGCGCCGGCGGATGTCGTCGACGGCGCGGGTCGCCTCGTCCCACGGCGTGTCCTCGGCATCGTCGAGGCTGAGCTGTTGGGGGCCCAGATCGCTCAGACCGGAGGCGCTGACACCGAGCAGGCGGATGCCCGGGCCGAGGTCGACCTGATCGAGGAGGCGACGGGCGGCGTCGGTCACGGCCGGGCCGGTCGTGACAGTCGGGCCTGGGGTCAGCGAACGGGTGAGCGTCGTGAAGTCGCCGTAGCGGATCTTGATGGTGACCGTCCGGGCCACGAGGGCGTGGGCGCGAAGGCGATGGGCCACGGCGTCGGCCTGGCGCACGAGCACCGCCTCCACCTCGTCACGGTCGTGGAGATCCCGCGGGAAGGTCTCCTCGTGCCCGATCGACTTCACCGCCCGTGCCGGCTCGACCGGCCGGTCGTCCCGGCCGCAGGCCAGGTCATGCAGGTGACGACCGTGCGCGGAGCCGACGGCCGCTACCAGCGAGGTCAGCGGGAGCTCGGCCAGATCCCCGACCGTCGTCACCCCCAGTCGCTCGAGTCGGCTCAGCGTGGCCGGCCCGACCCCCCACAGGGCCGAGACCGGGTGGGGATGCAGGAACTCGAGCTCGGACCCGACCGGGACGACCACCACACCCCGACCCGGGCTCACCCCCCGGGCCGTCGCAACCGGCTTGGCCGCTTCGGAGGCCAGCTTGGCGAGGAGCTTCGTCGGGGCCACCCCCACGCTGCAGCCGAGCCCGAGCTCGTTCGAGATGTCGGCCCGGATGCGCCCGGCCACCGCCTCGCCCGGGCCGAACAGCCATTGCGCTCCCGAGACGTCGAGGAACGCCTCGTCGAGTGCGATCGGCTCGACGAGGGGTGTGTAACGCATGAAGATGTCGTGGATCTGGGTGCTGACCTCGCCGTAGCGGGCGTGGTCGCCCGGGAGGAACACGGCCTCCGGGCAGCGGCGACGCGCCACCGCGCTCGGCATGGCCGATCGGACGCCGAAGCGCCGGGCCTCATACGACGCCGCCGCCACCACCCCTCGCTCGCCGGTACCGCCGACGATGACCGGACGATCTCGCAGCTCGGGGCGGCGAAGGAGCTCGACCGCGACGAAGAACGCGTCCATGTCGGCGTGGAGGATGGTGCCGACGACGGACGTGGCCTGCGCCATGGTCCCCCATGGTCGCGCCTCAGCGGGGCAGGCGGCGGCTGCGTTGTCGACGACGTCTCGTCAGCACGTCGCGGACGCCCCAACCCGTCACCAGCACGAAGGCCTCGACGACGATCGGGAACGACAGCTTCGACCGGCCCTCACGGCGGTCCAAGAACGCGACGGGGATCTCGACGACTCGACCGCCCTGACAGATGAGCCGGTAGGTCATCTCGATCTGGAAGCCGTAGCCGTCCGCACGGACGCGCTCCAGGTCGATGCGCTGCGAGGGCGTCGGAGCGATAGGCGCGGTAGCCCGAGGTCGAGTCGTTCACCGCCAGCCCGAGGGCCAGCGCGGCGTAGCGGTTCGACCAGCGCGACAGGAAGGCCCGCCGTCGCGACCAGTCGGGCATCGAGCCGCCGGCGACGTACCGCGAGCCGATGGCGACGTCGGCACCGTGCACGGTCGCCGACACGAGAGCGGGCAGGGCAGCCGGGTCGTGCGACAGGTCGGCGTCCATCTCGACCAGCACATCGAACCCCTTCGACAGCCCCTCCCGGAACCCATCAAGGTACGCGGTGCCCAGCCCGGCCTTGGCCGGGCGCCGCAGCACGGACACCCTCCCGATCTCGGCGCCGACCGCGTCGGCGAGGTCCGCGGTGCCGTCAGGGCTGTTGTCGTCGACGACCAGGATCTCGGCGTCGGGCAGCTCCTTGCGGATGCGGCGCAGCACCTCGTCCACGTTGGCGGCCTCGTTGTAGGTCGGCAGCACCACGAGCGCGCGCACCCCGGCGAGCATAGGGGTGGCCGTCACGGCGCCGACGGCAGTGCCCCAGGTCGCACCCGTCGTCTTCTGTTCCGCACTGCAGACCGAGGACGTTCGATTCCGCGGAACGGAACGGGACGACGCGGTTCCTCCGGGTCGCGGCGCGCCCCGTCCCCCGACCGACTGTGACGGCGCGGGCGCTGCGTACCATCTCGGCCGTGGCCACCCCGCCCCATGCTGCTCTGTCCGCGCTGCCCTCGCCGCTCGCTCGCGCCGTCGGGTTCGTCGTCCATCTTGCTCGGCGGGCTGGCCGGGGGGCTGATCGGCTGGGCCTTCGTCGACCTCCAATGCACCGGCGACTGCCGTGTCGGTGCGGCGTTCGGCGCCCTCGTGGGCGCGGTGGGCGCGGCCCTTGGGACCGCGGTCATCGCCGTGCTGGTGCTGCGGGCCATGGGCGAGTGGAGGCAGCTCGGCGATCGCCCGTGAACGAACGGGCCGGGCGATCGAGCCGCAGCTGGCCGCGGGCTAGCCAGGGCTAGCCAGGATCGACGAGACGCAGCACACGGAAGACCTCGGCATGGCGCAGGCCGAGCTCGCGCCCGGCATCCTCGGCTCGCTGCGCCACCAGCTCCGCCACCCACTCCCGGGCCTCGCCGATCTGACTGCGATGACAGGCCAGGGCGCGGGACTTGCGCTCCAGCACGGCGCTGATGTCCACCGCGGTGTCGGGCTGGAGCGTGCCCGACAGGAACAGCCGCTCGACCTGGTGGGGCGGGCCGAGGTCCGGGAAGTAGAGCGGGCTCGCGGCGGCCGGCACGACTGCGTCCAGCACCGCGAAGCCGCAGGTCCGGTGGTCACGATGGTTGACGTAGCCGGCGCCGAAGTAGAGCGAGGTCGGGTCGGGGCACACCACCGTGTCCGGCCGCACTCGCCGCACCACCTCGACCAGCCGGCCCCGCAGCCCCAGGTCGTTCTCGCTCTCGCCGTCCGGGTAGCCGAGGAGCTCGAACGAGGCCAGACCGAGGATGGCCGCCGCCTCCCCCACCTCGACCGCGCGCGCCACGGCCAAGGCGTCGGTGTCCGCGCCGGCCACCGTGGAGCCCTTCTCGCCCCGGTTGACCACCACGAGGTGGACCTCGGAGCCGGCATCGACCCAACCGGCCATCGTGCCTCCGCACGAGACCTCCGGGTCGTCCGGGTGGGCGAAGATGGCGAGCGCGCACCTCGGCACAGCCTGTTCGGTGCGCACGCACAGGAGGGTAGCGGCGGCGGGAGCCGAGGGCCCGTATGGTCGCCCGGGTGGGCGCCGATCCTCAGGAGCTGGTCCGGCTGGCCGAGCGCATCGCCCGCGCCGGCAGGCGACGAGGTCCACCGGAGGCGGCGCGCCGGCGGATTCGCGGTCAGCACCAAGTCGACCGCGACCGACATGGTCACCGAGGTCGACCGGGCCAGCGAGGCGCTCATCGTGGGCGCCCTCCGCGAGGCCCGGCCTGGCGACGCCATCGTCGGCGAGGAGGGCGCCGACCACGCCGGGACGTCGGGTGTTCGCTGGCTGGTCGACCCCATCGACGGGACCACCAACTTCCTGTACGGCGCTGCCCGGCTGGGCGGTGTCGATCGCGGCCGCCGACGACGACGGGCCGTTGGCCGGCGCCGTCTACGTCCCCACCTTCTCGGAGCTGTTCAGCGCCAGTCGGGGCCACGGGCGCGCACCTCGAAGGCCAGCCCATCCGGTGCAGCGAGCAACCGGACGTCGCCACCGCGCTCGTCGGCACCGGCTTCGCCTACCACGGCGAGAGCCGGCGAGCTCCAAGGGCACCTGGCGGCGCGGCTGCTCCCGAGGGTGCGCGGACCTGCGGCGCTTCGGCGCCGCCGCCGTTGATCTCTGCTTCGTGGCGTGCGGCCGTCTCGACGCGTACTACGAGGAGGGCCTGGCGCCGTGGGACCTCGCCGCTGGCGAGCTGATCGCCGCCGAAGCCGGCGCCGCGCGTGACCGATCTCGACGGCGCCTCGGTGCACCCGGGCTCGGTCCTCGCCGCCGGACCGGCCCTCCACGCCCGGTTCGTCGACCTGCTGACGGAGCTTCGGCGAGCACAGCCTGAGCAAGGTGTACCTGCTTCCGGCGCTCCCGATAGGGCACGATTGGGGGGTGGGAACGAGGATCCTGACGGTCGAGGACGACGAGCGCATCCGAGCCGCGGTCAAGCTGGCGCTCGAGGACGAGGGCTGGACGGTGGCCGAGTCCGCCAACGGCGAGGACGCGGTCGAGCTGTTCCATCGTCAGCCGGCCGACGTGGTGCTGATCGACCTCATGCTCCCAGGCATGGACGGCTTCGAGCTCTGCCGCTCCATCCGTCGCCAAAGCGACGTGCCGATCATCATGGTCACCGCTCGCAACGACACCCACGACGTCGTGGCCGGGTTGGAGGCTGGGGCGGACGACTACATGACCAAGCCGTTCGTGCCAAAGGAGCTGTCCGCTCGCATCCGGGCCCTGCTCCGCCGCGCTCGTCCACCCCAACCTGGGCACACCCGCTACACGTTCGGCGACCTCGAGCTGATCCCCGACGAGGGGAAGGTGCTGCTCGCCGGCACGGAGATCCACCTCACCAAGACCGAGTTCCGGCTGCTCTGCGAGCTGGCGGCCAACCCCGGGAAGGTCCTGTCGCCGCGAGACGTTGCTCGATCGGGTCTGGGGATACGGCTACTTCGGCGACGGCCGCCTGGTCGACGTCCACGTCCGCCGCCTGCGGACCAAGGTCGAGGCGGACCCAGCCAACCCCCGCCACGTCGTGACCGTACGGGGGCTGGGGTACCGGCTCCAGGCGTGAGCGACCAAGACGTCGCGGAGCTTGCCCCACCGCGGCCGACCTGGCTGTCGTCGGTTTCGCCCCCGTCGTCTCGGGCTGCGGGCTCGAATCCTCGCCATCTTCACCCTCGGCATCGCGGTGCTCTCGGTCATCCTGGCCTTCGTCACCTACGGACTGACCCGCTCGACGCTGCTCCACCAGCGCGAGGACACGGCGCTGCGAACGGCGCTCAACGACGCCCGGATCGTCCAGCGCAGCCTGCGGTCGAGCCCGACGTCGCGCCCAACCAGCGTTGGCTGCACTGTCCGACCTCGGCCCCACGGAGGCGCTGATCCACTACCGCGGCGCCTGGACCAGCACCAGGCCAAGTACGGATCGGACAACCTGCCAGAGAGCCTCCGCGACCGGGTGATCAACGACTTCCAGGGTGCGCAGATGCTCTACGCCGTCGGGGGCGACCACCTGCTGGCCGTCGGCATCCCTTTGCCCAACGTCGGCGCCAGCTACTTCGAGATCGTGCCCCTCGAAGGAGCTCGCGGGCACGCTGTCCAGCGTGCGGGTGTCCCTCATCGGGGCCGCGATCATCACCAGCGCACTCGGCGTCCTGCTGGGCGCCTGGGCCGCCCGGCGGGCCGTGCGGCCACTGGCCGACGCCGCCCAGGCCGCGCAGGCCATCGCCGGCGGCGGCCTCGGCACCCGGCTGGAGCCCGGCGACGATCCCGACCTCCAGGTGCTGGCCAGCTCCTTCAACGACATGGCGGCGGCCCTGCAGCAGCGGGTCGAGCGCGACGCCCGGTTCGCGTCCGACGTCAGCCACGAGCTGCGCTCGCCACTCACCACCCTCGCGGCCTCGGCGGACGTCCTGCAGAGCCGGCGGGACGAGCTCCCCGAGAAGGCGGCGGCCGCGGTCGACCTGCTCGTCGCCGACGTCGGGAGGTTCCAGGGCCTGGTCGAAGACCTGCTGGAGATCTCCCGCTTCGACGCCGGAGCGGTTCGTCTCCACCTGGAGGAGCTGCAGGTGGCGGAGTTCGTTCGCCAGGCGGTGGGAGTCAGCGCCATGCCGGACGTGGAGGTCCGCGTCGACCCGCGGGCCGAGGACGTCATCATCGAGGCCGACCGGCGCCGGCTGGCCCGGGTGGTCGCCAATCTGTTGGACAACGCCCGCTACTACGGTGAGGGCGATGTCACGGTGATGCTCGAGCCGTCACAGCCGCCGAGCGAGGAGATCTCCGAGGTGCAGATCTCGGTGGAGGACCACGGGCCCGGCGTCCCCGCGGAGGAGCGTTCACTGGTCTTCGAGCGCTTCGCACGCGGTGGTTCGGCCCGCGCTCGCGGCTCGCAGTGAAGGGGCCGGCCTCGGCCTCGCCCTCGTGGACGAGCACGTGCGCCTCCACGGTGGCCGGGTGTGGGTGGAGGACCGCCGCGATGGCCACGAGGGGGCACGATTCGTGATCGAGCTGCCGGCGGAGCGGATGTGAGCGCGGCGAGGGCTCTGAGCGGTGCGTCCCGCCGGCGCCGCTCCGATCCGGCGTTCCGGTCACCGAATCGGGGCCCCGGGCGCGGATTCGGTGACTGGAAGCGTGGGTGGGCCACGGCGGGGGTCGCGCTGGGGGCGCTGGCCGCGCTGGGGGCGCTGGCTGCGGCCTGCGGGGTGCCCAACGACAGTGGGGCGCGGGACATCCCCCCCTTCAGCCTCGAGGTCGGCGGTTCGAGCACCCTGGCACCGCTCGTCCCCGCCTCCGCTGGACCGCTGGTGTACTTCCTCGGCCCCTCCACCGACGAGCCGCCGCGGCTGCGTCCGGTGTCTCGCAGCGTCCAGCCCGCCGCCATCAACGGGGTGCTCCAGGGACTTCTCGACGGTCTCACCACCAGCGAGCAGTCCCGCGGCCTGCGCACCGCCATTCCCGAGGGTACCCAGCTCCTCGATGCCAGCGTCCTGCCCGACGGCACCGCGAAGGTGAACCTGAACGACGCCATCTTCAGCGCCAGTGGGGACACCCAGATCGATGCCGTGGCCCAGATCGTCTTCACCGCCACCGGCATCCCGGGCACTTCGCAGGTCGAGCTGCTGGTCAACGGGCAGCCCCGCGGCTGGCCGCGCGGCGACGGCTCGCCGGAGGAAGGGGCCCTGACCCGGTTCATGTACCCGGATCTGGACCCGACCAGTCGCCCCGACTACCCACCGTTCCCGGTGGGCGAGGGCCCGCCACCCCCACCACCACCACCACGACCGCCACGACCCTGGCCCCGAAAACGGGCAGCTGAGGGCGACATCCCCGCGATCAGCCGAAGAACACCGAGGCGACGTCGCGGTACATGGTGAGGTCGAGGGTCCGGGTGCGCCCGAGGGTGAGGCGCATCGGGGCCCGTTCGATGCGCATCTCCCGGTACACGACCATCTCGCCCCAGGCCTTGTCGTGGACGGCGTCGATGGCGGCGAGACCGTAGCGGGTGCAGAGCACCCGGTCGAAGGCGCACGGGGTGCCACCGCGCTGCACATGCCCGAGCAGCACGACGCGGGTGTCGAAGCCGGTCCGCTCCTCGATGGCGGGCGCGATCGTGTGGGCGATCCCGCCCAGCTTGACGTGGCCGTAGGCATCGAGCTGCTGTTCGGGCATGGCGATGGTGCCGGCCTTGGGGTGCGAACCCTCCGAGACCACGACGATCGAGGCGTACCGGCCCCGCTCGTGCCGCCGCCGCAAGATCGCGCACACCTCGTCGATGTCGAACGGCAGCTCGGGCACGAGGATCACCGTGGCACCACCGGCGATGCCAGCGTAGGTAGCGATCCAGCCCGCTTGGCGGCCCATCACCTCGACCACGATCACCCGGTCGTGCGACTCGGCGGTGGTGTGCAGGCGGTCGATGGCGTCGGTGGCGATCTGGACCGCGGTGTGGAAGCCGAACGTGATGTCGGTGCCGACGATGTCGTTGTCGATCGTCTTGGGCACCCCGACGATCGGCAGGTCGTGGAGGTCGTGGAGGCGGCAGGCGACGGTGAGGCTGCCGTTGCCGCCGACGACGATCAGGCCGTCGAGACCCATGGCGTCGAAGGTCTCGCGGACCCGTTCGGGCCCGTCGGGAAGGTCGAACGGGCTCCCCCGCCTCGAACCGAGCAGCGTCCCGCCGCGGGGCAGCATGCCGCGCAGCGAGCGAACGTCGAGCGGCATGGTCCGCTGTTCGAGCACCCCGTCCCAGGCGTCCAGGAACCCGATGACCTCGTCCCCGTGGTACGACTCGCCTTTGCGGACGATGGCCCGGATCACGGCGTTCAGTCCCGGGCAATCGCCGCCGCCGGTCAGCACGCCGACACGCATGGCCGACACGGTACAAGGCTGGTAAGAACACAGCCGTGGCGTGGGATCCCGACCGGCCGGTGCCTTGGAGGAGGCTCTTCACCTTCGTCGGCATCTACTCGCTCGTCGTGCTCGCCATCTTCGCCGTCATCCACCCGAACGAGATCGTGCGGTCCGTGCCAGGCGTGGTGTTCGGCGGCGTGGTGGCCGTGAGCCTCATGGCCGCCCTCACCAAGTTTGGCTGGAACCCCACCATGCTCAAGAGCAAGGCGGACATCGCCGAGGCCCGGGCCCAGCGGGCGGCCGCCCGGGCCAAGCCGAGCCCGGGCCGGGGGGCCGCCAGCCCGGCCGCCGCCAGCCGGACCGAGGAGCCGAGGCCCAAGCCCCCGCCGACCCGTCGTACGAGCACGGGGCGCACGAACAACCCGCGGCGCACCCGCGACACTCGTAAGCGCTAGCCGCCCGACCGCCAGCCGAACTTTCGTGGTGGACCCGCCACGACAAGACTCATCGCTGTGCCTCCGCGCCTCACCCTCAGGACGGATCTCGCGCCGCCCGACTCACGGGAGGGCCGATGACCGCGGTCGTCGCCATCGACGCCGGCACCACCGGTGTCCGGAGCCGGGCCGTCTTCGCCGACGGGCGGGCGTCGCCGTCGTCCTACCGCGAGCTCACGCAGCACTACCCCCGGCCCGGCTGGGTCGAGCACGACGCCTCTGAGATCTGGGAGGCGGTGAAGTCCACGCTGCTCGACGTGCTCGGCCAGCTCGACGGCGCGGGCGAGACAGTGGCCGCCATCGGGCTCACGAACCAGCGCGAGACGGTGGTGGCGTGGAACCGCCGGTCGGGGCGTCCCTACGGCCCGGCCATCGTGTGGCAGGACCGACGAACGGCCGCCCGCTGCGACGAGCTGGTCGCGGCAGGGAGCCTGCCGCTCGTGCGCCAGCGCACGGGGCTGGTGCTCGATCCGTACTTCAGCGGCACCAAGATGGAGTGGCTCCTCACGCCGGCGGCCGACGGGGGCGGGGGCGTGCCGGCCGGCGCCGAGCTGGCGCTCGGCACCGTCGACGCCTGGCTGATCTGGAACCTGACCGGCGGCGAGGTGCTGGCCACGGACCCCTCAAACGCCAGCCGCACCCTCCTGTACGACATCCGGGAGCGGGCGTGGAGCGAGGAGCTGTGCACGCTGCTCGGCGTTCCTCGCGGCGCCCTCCCCGACGTGCGGCCCTCGAGCGGACGCCTGGGGCTCACCTCGGACCGAGGCGGCGTCCGGGCCGGCATCCCGATCTCGGGCGTGGCTGGTGATCAGCAGGCGGCGCTGTTCGGGCAGGCCTGCTTCTCTGTCGGTTCCACCAAGAACACCTATGGCACGGGCAGCTTCGTGCTGATGAACGTCGGCTCGACCTGCCCGCCGCCCACCGAGGGGCTGCTGACCACGGTGGCCTGGACGTTGGCCGATGGGAGCACCACCTACGCCCTCGAGGGGGCGATCTTCGTCACCGGGGCTGCGGTGCAGTGGCTGCGCGACGGGCTGGGTCTGGTGGCCACCGCGGCCGAGATCGGTCCCTTGGCGGCCTCGGTGCCCGATGCCGGGGGCGTGGTGCTCGTGCCGGCCTTCACCGGCCTCGGCAGCCCGTGGTGGGACCCGTACGCCCGCGGGGCGCTGGTGGGGATCACCCGGGGCACCACCGCCGCCCACGTCGCGCGAGCCGTGGTGGAGTCCATGGCCTTCCAGACCCGAGACGTGATCGAAGCCATGGCCCAAGCCGCCGGTCGCGCCGTCGCATGACTTGCGGGTCGACGGCGGAGCGTCAGTCATGGACCTCTTGTTGCAGATGCAAGCGGACCAGCTCGGGGTCGTGGTCCGGCGCCCCGTCGACCAGGAGACCACCTCGCTCGGCGCCGCCTACCTGGCCGGCCTGGCCGAAGGGCGTGTGGCCGGTCGCTCGACGACCTGGCCGCGGCATGGCGGCAGGAGGCCGAGTTCACGCCGGAGGCGGACCGGTCCGCGGCTGACGCCGCCCACCAGAGCTGGCTCAGAGGCGTCGAGCGCTCACGCCGCTGGGTCGCCGACGGAGCCAGCGCCGGCTGACGTCCGCCGGCTGGCCGGGTCGGCCGGCCGGAACAGGGCAGCGCTGATCCGGGCCAGCACGTCGAGCTGGCGTCGCTCCCGGGCCCGGAAGGGCCGCCCCTCGCGACCGACCGCCAGCGCCTCCGTCACGGCCGGGCAGGTCCGCCCACGCCACGTCCTCGCGCGCCGTGCTCATGGGCGCCCTCCAGGTGGCGGCTGCCGGCGACGAACGCGGCCACCCACGATGAGGCCGGCGGTTCGCCATCGGCGGCGCGCGTCGCCGACCCGTCGAGGGCCACGATGGCGGCCCAGTCGGCCTCGAACGCCCGGCGCACGTCCTGGCACAGCCGGGCCAGTCGGGCCCCGTCGTCGCGCAGGGCCACCTGACGGGCCGCGGCCTCGAGCAGCGCCAGCTGCGGGTCGTGCTCGGCGTCGCCGAGGGGCAGCACCGACTCGACGTCGACCCCCTCGATCTGCAGTGACCTCTCGTACCAAGAGGTCCACGAGCCGCTCCTCGGGGAGCGCGACGACCAGCTCGTCGATGGCTCGCCCTCCGCCCTGCTCCAGGATCTCGATCCCCACGACGTCACCCTGCTACCACCCCGATGCGACCGGCCACCTGGCCGAGCGCGCCGGGCCGGTCCGGCAGCCACACCCGCAGCACGAAGCGAGGCACGGGGCGGAACCTAGGCCCGCGTTCACCCCCCGCCGTGACGGGCCCGTGACGGGCGCGTGAACGCCACGCCCGCCCGGCGGCCGCGGCTCACAGCTTGACGAGCCCCCGACGCAAGTTGCGGATCCCCTGGGCGATCCGCTGCTCGTTCTCGATGAGCGCGAACCGCACGAAGCCCTCGCCGCCCGGTCCGAACCCCGCGCCCGGCGACATCGCGACCTCGCACTCGCGCAGCACCAACGAGCAGAACTCCACCGAGTCCATCTCTGCGTACGGATCCGGGATGGTGGCCCACACGAACATGGTGCCGCGAGGCTTCGGGATCTCCCATCCGATCCGGCCCAACCCCTCGATCAGGGTGTCGCGGCGGGCCTGATAGGTGGCGCAGACCTCCTTTGGGTAGTCCGGCGCCTCGTTCATCGTCACCGTGGCCGCGATCTGGATGGGCTGGAACGCGCCGTAGTCGAGGTAGCTCTTGAGCTTGACCAGCGCCTGGACCACCTCCGCGTTGCCGACCATGAAGGCGCAGCGCCAGCCGGCCATCGAGAAGCTCTTGGTCATCGAGTAGAGCTCGACCGCGCACTCCTTCGCGCCCTCGGCCTGCAGGATCGACGGCGGGTCGTAGCCGTCGAAGCCGATGTCCGCGTAGGCGAAGTCGTGCACGACGATCATCTCGCGCTCGCGGCAGAAGTCGACGACCCGCTGCATGAACTCGTCGTCGACGCACGAGCCGGTCGGGTTGTGCGGGAACGAGATGACGAGGACGCGGGGCTTCGGCCAGCCAACCTCCCACGCGTTCTCGAGGCTGGCGAAGAAGTCGCCGGCGAAGTCCTCCTGCACCCGGGGGTCCGACAAGCTGCGCATGGGCACCTGGCGCAGGTCGGCGCCGGCGAACAACGGCCCGTAGATGTGGATCGGGTAGCTCGGGCTCGGGACGATGGCGGCGTCCCCGCTCTGGAGCAGCACCCACATCAGGTGGCTGAAGCCCTCCTTGGAGCCGATGGTGTTGGTGATCTCGAGCTCGGTGTCGAGCTGAACGCCCCATCGGCGCTCGTACAGCGCGGCCACCGCCTCGCGCAGCTTCGGTAGGCCGCGCGACAGGGAGTACCGGTGGTTACGGCTGATGCGGGCCGCCTCGGCCAGCTTCTCCACCGCGATGCTGCAGGCGACGGGATGTCCGGGTTGCCGAACCCCAGGTCGATCACGTCCACGCCCGCTCGCCGGGCCTCGACCTTCAAGTTGTTGATGATCGGTGAAGACGTACGGCGGCAGGTTGGTGATCCGGCGGAACTCCATCGCCGGCGAGCGTACTGCGACCCACCTCGCGCCGCCTTCGGCAAGAATGCCGGCGATGGCCAAGGAGCCGGGTGAGGGCTGCGTCCACGTGGTGATCGAGATCCCACGCGGGAGCCGCAACAAGTACGAGATCGACCACGACACGGGCCATGTGTTCCTCGACCGCCGGCTGTTCACGGCCACCACCTATCCGGCCGACTACGGGTTCATCCCCGACACGCTCGGCGGCGACGGCGATCCGCTCGACGCCCTCGTCCTGCTCGAGGACCCGACGTACCCCGGCGTGTGGGTCGAGGCCAAGCCGGTCGGGATGCTGTGGATGCGCGATGAGGCGGGCGACGACGCCAAGATGATCTGCGTGCCCCCCACGCGAGCCCCGCTAGCAGGGCGTCGAAGACCTGCAGGACCTACCCGAGGAGCTGCTCGAGGAGATCAAGCACTTCTTCGACGTCTACAAGACGCTCGAGCCCGGCAAGGCGTCGAGCACCGCCGGCTTCGAGAACCGAAAGGGGGCGTGGCGGGAGATCGAGCGCAGCCGGCAGCGCCTCGCCGACCAGGGCCACCGCTGAGTGCGGCTCGGCCCCCAGGACGCGGCTAGCTCGACGTTGACGCAGACGCCGGCAGGAGCGCGGCGCCGATGGCTCCCGAATGCTCGGCCAGATGCGCGACCTCCAGCCGGGGGTGGGGTCGGAACGAGGGCGCGTAGAGCAGCTCGCCAAACCAGTGCCGGATCGGGTCGACGATCAGGTCGTGCAGACTCGACGAGGCCGCCGCCCAGCACGAACAGCTCCGGATCGAGCAGGTTGGTGAGGTTCACCAGGCCAATGGCGACCCAGCGCCCGAAGGTGTCCAGGATGACGAGCGCGCCCGGATCGCCCGTTCGGGCCGCCGCCGTCACATCCTGGCCCGCGACACGGCGCTCGGATCGCCTCCGATCCGGTCGAGCACACCCGGCAGCCGGCCGGCGGTCGCCGCCTCCTGGCCGTAGCGGGCGAGAGCGGACCCGGAGGCGAAGCGCTCCCAGCACCCTCTCCGTCCGCACGGGCAGTCCGGCCCATCCGGGTCGACCACCATGTGCCCGATCTCGCCCACGAACCCGTTGGCGCCCCGCTGGATGGCGCCGCCCGCCAGCACCGCCCCACCGATCCCGGTCCCCAACGTGACCAGGACCGCATCCGTGACGCCCTTGGCTGCGCCGACCGTGGCCTCGGCGACCAGCGCGCAGGTGGCGTCGTTGTCGACCACGACCGGTTGCCCGAGCCGCTGCTCGAGGAGCGCTCGCAGGGGCAGATCGGCCACCTTGGTGATGTGCGGGGCGGCGCGGCAGCATGCCGTCGTGGGTCACCAGACCGGGCACACCCACCCCGATCATGTCGGCCGGCCCGACCGCCTCGAACAGATCGCAGAGGCGGTCGATCAGCTCCTCGGGCTCGTTCGGGGTCGGGCGCCGCTCGGATGCCACGACAACGCCTTCGTCGTCCAGACGAACGGCGAGGCACTTCGTGCCGCCGACATCGATGCCGACCCGGGACACCATCCGGGCGACGCTAGCGGCCTGGTCGCGACCGGCCCCTACGCCTCCGCTCGGGCCTTCAGCTCCTTGACCGTGTTGAGGATCCGCACTTCGGCCCGCCGTTTGATGAAGCCCGGCAGAGGCACCACCAGCTCGATCGACAGGTCGTAGACGACGTCCGCCGAGCCGGGATCGGTTGCGGAGGGCGAGAAGGTGTAGGCGCCCTCGATGGCCTTGGTGATGTCGCCGTGGATCAGCTGCCACGACAGCTTCTCCGGCGCGGCCGAGTAGTCGTAGGCCAGCGTGTAGTGAGTGCTGCGCCCGAGCGCCGACGCCCGGAACTCCACCTCGACGGCGCGACCAGCGTCATCGCGCCGGCGCACCACGGCCTCCTTTACGTCCTTGGCCCACTCGGGATACCGGGCGAAGTCCGTGGCCACGTCGAAGCAGTGCTGAGGCGACGCGGCGATGCTGATCGTCTGGCTGGCCGACTCAACCATGGCTGGCATTCTGCTCTATCTCGTCGCCGACTTGGGGATCCGACGCCGGGGTCGGCGCGGCTCCCGGCCGGCGCCGGCCCGGCCGCGAGCGAGGAATACGGGGCGGGAATCGCCCGTGACGTGCGGCCCACAGGCCATTGAGGCCGAGGCCGAACATGGGCGTGAGGATGCCGAACGCCAGCGTGGTGAAGGGCCGGGCCGCTGCAGTGGTGGCCGCCACGACGATCTGGGCCGCCAGCAGCAGGTTGAGACGATTTCGCACGGGTCGCGCGGCGGTGCCGCTGCCCAGCAGGTACAGGTTGGTGATGCTGATCTCGTCGGTTCGGCTGCGCTGGATGGCGGTGACGTAGCCGGCGAAGAAGGCGAGGCAACCGAGAGCGAACAACCCGAGCGCCACCGCGATGCCGATGGTCTCCGACGTCCGGCCGAGCAGGATCGCCTCGATCACCGCGGTGACGGCGAACAGCGCGGTACCCGCCTCGTCGAGCCGGATGATCGCACGCCCCGCGGTCTCCACCGTCGATGGGCCCGGCGTCGAGGCGGCCGGAGCTCCGTCGGTCACGGTGGGATCATGGCAGAGCATCGAGGGCAACGCCGAGCCGTCTGGCCAGCGCGTCGTAGGTGAACGCCGCTACCACCCGCTCCCGAGCCGCCAGGCCCAGGCGTCGCCGGCGCCCGTCGTCGGCCAGCAAGTCGCCCAGGGCGTCGGTCACGCGGGCGACGTCGTCGGGCGGGTCCACCACCACGCCGGTCTCGCCGTCGACCACGGCCTCGGCCGCGCCCCCGCTCGCCCCGGCCAGCTGGGGCACACCGCACGCGGCCGCCTCCAGGAAGACGATGCCGAAGCCCTCTTGCTCGAGACCGCCCCAGCGGTTGCGGCACAGCATGGCGAAGACGTCCGCGCAGCCGTAGAGGCTCGGCAGCGCGTCGTCGGCCACCCGTCCGAGAAAGCTGACCTGCGCCCCCAGCTCGGCGGCGAGTCGCCTCAGCCTCCGATCGTCTCGTCCGCTTCCCGAGATCGCCACCGTGAGGTCGCAACCCCGGTCGCGCAGGGCGACGGAGGCCCGGAGCAGCACATCGAAGCCCTTGCGGGGTACGAGGCGGCTCACGCTCACCACGACGGGCGTGCCGGTCGGCAGGCCGAACCGGGCTCGGGCGATCTGGCGCTCCTCGGCGTCGAGGGGCCGGAACCGGTCCACGTCGACGCCGGGCGGGATGTTCACGACGTCGAGCGCACGGCCGACCGCCCGTTCGGCCTCGGCGGCCGGATAGCCCCCCGCGGTGACCACCCGCCGAGCCCGGCGCAGGACATGGGCCAGCAGCGGTCGGCTCAGCGGCAGCCGCCCGGGCACGGTGACCTCGGCACCATGAAGCACGACGTCGTAGGGACGGTGGAGGGAGGGACCGATCAGACCGAGGGGCAGGGCGGGATCGAGCACCACCAGCTCGGCGCCGAATCCCGTCGCCAGCGCATCGATCCGGCGGGCCAGACCGGGATGGGGCAGCAGGACCGGCTCCCGCACCCGATGCACCACGAACGCTTGCGTCCGGTCCCACGCGGGCGCACCGGCGTGGGGGCTCGTGAGCACCGCGAACCGATCCGGGGGCAGGCGGCGCCACAGCTCCCATAGGTAGCTCTGGATCCCGCCCACCTTCGGCGGGAAGTCGTTGGTGACGAGGAGGTGCTTCACCCGGCGTGCAGGCGCGTCGGCGGCTCGACCAGCACGGCGCGATCCACGCTCGGGCGAGCGGCTCGGGCGGGCTGGCCCCGGTCCGTGGTGCTGCGAGGCGACGGGGACGACAGCGCCAGCTCCTCGACCACCTCGGGGGCGTCATCGTGGCGCAGCACACCGAGCAGCTCATCCCGCCCCAGGCGGCGGGCCGCCCAGGCCGCGTGCGCCCGCAGCATCGGGTCTGGATGGCGGAGGTGGTGGTCGAGGGCGCGGAGCACGTCGGGATCGTCCGCATCGCCCACGTTCCCGAGGGCTATGAGTGCGTTGCGACGGAGCCAGCGTGGGTCCCGGCCCGCCAGGTACCACCGGCCGTGCCGCGCCAACAGGGTGTCGTCGTCGGCGTCGAGCAGGGCGAGCACCGGCACCCAGGGCTGGGCGTCCGGTTGGCCGTCCGGTTGCTGTTCTGGCTCGGCATGGAGCCGCGTGCCGGCCCGGTGGCGATCGACCCGCAGGTTCGGCGGGCAGACCTCCTGACAGTCGTCGCAGCCGTAGATCCGGTCGCCGAGCGCCTCGCGGTGCTGGCGCGGGAACAGCCCCGGCTTCTGCACCAGCCAGGCCAGGCATCGGCCGGCATCGACCACGCCGGGCGCGACGATCGCTCCTGTCGGGCAGCCGTCGATGCACCGACGGCACCGGCCGCAGCCGTCGGCCACCGCCGCCGACGCCGGTGGCAACGCCGCCGTGGTCAGGACCGATCCGAGGACGAACCAGGAGCCCTGTCCAGGCAGGAGCAGGTTGGCGTTCTTGCCGAACCAGCCGATCCCGGCCCGGTAGGCCGTCTCGCGATCGACCAACGCGTTGTCGTCGGCGAGCACGATGGCCTTGTGCCCCGCGGTCCGAAGGTGCTGCGCCATGGCGTCCAGCCCGAGGCGCAGCAGCGCGTAGTGATCGCGCCATGCGTAGCGGGCGACGCGGCCCACCGGTCCCTGCCCGCGAGGCGGAGGAGGAGGACCCGAGGGATAGCGGCGGGCCCCGACCACGATGGCCTCGACCCCGGCGAGAGCGCGGGCCGGCGTGGTCGACCGGGCCGGGTTCCGGTAGGTGAAGTTCATCCCATCGTGCAAGCCGGCGGCCTTGCGCGACTCCAGCACCCGCCGGGCCCGCACGAGTGGGGTGGCCGGTGCGATCCCCACGGCGTCCAGGCCAGCCGCTCGACCGATCCGCTCGACCTCGTGGGCCAGGTCGGAGCTGAGGGCATGGGCGGGCACCGACGCACGGTATCCGCGGCGGCGGCTCGGCGACGGGCGTGGAGGCGGCCACGATCACGGTGTCCGATGTCGGAGCTGGGGGGCCAGCCCGGCATCGGCCAGGCCGACGAAGGGCCCGCAGCTCCTCGAGATCCAAGAGAACCGCCTCCGTCGGCTCGCGCTCGCACAGGAACGTGACCACGCAGTCCGCGCAGGCGTCCGTGTCTCGCATGATGCAGGTGTCGCAGTCGATCGTCAGGCCGTCTGCGTCCTCGTGCTCTCGCTCGATGCCGCTCGACGTGCTGGTGGTCGTCACCATCGGGGTCTCCTCCTGTGACCGGCCTGGGCCGGGGATTGTCCTCCGCCCGCTCCCACCGAGAGCCTGCACCCGAGGTGTGTCATGGTTACCGAGCGCGGGGCGGCACCCGGCCCGCTCGAGTGGCGGCGAGCCCGGACGCTGACGGCGACCTGGCACCATGGGCCGATGCCTGAGCCGACGCCCATCGACTCGCTCACCATCCTCGGCCAGCCGGTACGCCATCCGGTCGACCACGTCGAGTGCTTCCCCGCACCCGAGCACGTTGCCAGCGTCCGCTTCACCACTGACGAGCTGGCGTCGGTGTGCCCCGTGACGGGCCAGCCCGACCTGTCGCGGCTGGTCATCGAGTACGAGCCGGCGCAGTGGTGTGTGGAGAGCAAGTCGCTCAAGCTCTACCTGTGGTCGTTCCGCGACCGGGCCGTCTTCGCCGAGGCGCTGGCGGCCGAGATCGCGACGGAGATCATGGCCACGGCCCGCCCGAGGCAGGTGACAGTGCACCTGACCCAGCGGCCGAGGGGCGGCATCGAGGTCGAGGCCGTCGCCCGACTGCCCTGACCGCAGGCCGGACCGGATTCCGCCCCGAGCGGGAGCTGGAGCTGACACCCAAGGAGCTCGACCTGTTGGCGCTGCTCGTGCGCGAGGCCGGCGCCGTGGCGACGGAATGGGACCCGGCCGCCCCGCCGGGTCCCGTTCTCGTCCGCGCCTGGGAGGTCTACGTCTTGCAGGCGGCTCGACTGAAGTCGCCGTAGCTCAGGATGGAGCCGTTTCCTGCGATGCCCAGGATGTGGCCGGCGGCATCGGTGCCGAACACTCGGACCTGGTACGTGCTGTCGCAGTGCCCAGTTGGGATGCTCAACCCCACAGTCGTGCCGTCCAGCACCGCGGCGCCCTTCTTGCCCGCCACGGGCACGTGGGCGGCCTCCCCGGGCTGCCCGAAGAGGTCACCACTGTCGAGGCGGTCCCCGTTCGGGTTGGTGAAGTTGTTCACCAACGAGTTCGAGGCCGTGAAGTTCCCGGTGAAGAACACCCCCTTGGCGAAGTCCAGCGTCGGGGCGGAGAACTCGATGAGGGCGTTCTTCGCCCCGCTCACCGAGCTCACGTCATAGGTCACGGCGAACTGGGTCGAACCGCCAGGCTCGGTGTCGGCCGCCTCGTAGAAGAGCGGCGCGGTGCCGTTGAGGACGGAGGCGGCGGCTTGGATCTTCGGCGTGGCCGGCAGCTGGTACTTCGCCGGCGCGTAGCGCAAGGGCAGGAAGAAGCTGGTGCTGTCGGCGATCTCGGTCCCACCGTGGGTGCCGCGGATGGCGATGCCGTAGGTACCGACCCCGTGCGGGAAGTCGGCGGCCGACAACGCGATGGTGCCCACCAACCCGTTCAGCGTCCGCTTGAAGCCGTGCCCGTTCACGTCGTTGTCCGGGAAGGCTTGCGGCACGGCCCGGTCGATGTCGGTTACGATCAGCACCCCGCCGTCGGCGTTGCGCAGGCCGCGGAGGTCGTAGGCGAACGTGATGTTGCCGCCGGTGAAGACCGGCTTGAACGACGCTGGGTTGGCGTGGCTGTAGCCCCCGCTGGCCTGGCCCTTGAAGGTCACGTTGGTGGAGATCGCGGCCGATCCGTTGCGAGCGGTCACGGCGACGACCCGGCTCGTGGTGTTGGTTGTGGGCTGGCCGAGCAACCCGAAGATCTCCGACGGCCGCAGCCGCAGGTACGGCACGCCCTTGTCGAAGAGGGTGGCCGGCACGTTGACGACGTGCGTGCCCATGCCCAGCGTCCAGCTGTAGCTGGACCTGGACTGGAACATGGCGTCGGCCGCGAACGTGATGGGTGCGTTGACGTTGTCACCACTCGCACCGATGGTCTCGTTGGTTCGACTCGAGGGTGCGACCAAGCCCTTGGGCGAGGTCGACGGTGGCGGTGCCGGCCACCGGGTCCTGCGGGGTGTCGCTCCAGAAGCTGCTGCGGAAGTCGGTGAAGGTCAGGACCGCCTTGCGCTCCGCCACGGTCATCCGAGCGAAGCCCGGCGTCCCCTTCACCTTGGCCTTGTCGAACAGCGACTGGACTGCCGCCGTGAGGTCGACCGCGGGACCGATGTTGGCCTTGCTGAGGTCGAACGACGGGGTGACGTTCTGGCGACCGGTCTTGATCAGCAGGTCGCGGACCTGGCGGGCGCTCAGGGTCAGGTGGAGGAGCCGGGCCGCTTGACGGACGACGGCGGCGGCGCCGGCGATCTCCGGCGCCGAGGCTGACGAACCCCCGATGAGGCGCGGGAAGGTGGACACCGCATCGACCGGTATGCCGTTGGCTCCCTCCACCTGGGCGAGTATCAGGATGTCGTCACCCGGAGCGCTGATGTTCACTCGCGAGCCGAAGCCGGTGTGGAAGTTCTGCTGGCCGGTCCATCGGGTCTCGGTGGTGTGCTGGTCATGGCTGACCTTGGCCGGCAGGGCGGCGTTCCAGGGAGCGTTGTTGTAGACGTCGTTCAGCGTGTTGGCGCCCGCATCGTTGGCACCGCTGTCGATGACGAACTGCGGCTCCACCGTCAGGCCGTAGCTGTAGCTCGGGTTCGCCCACAGGTTCGGATCGCCGATGTCGGTGAGCTGGGACGCCTTCTTCGTGACCTGGGTCGGCCCGGTGAGGCCGTTGGGGTTCATCGCCACCGCGGTGTTGGTCTGGCCGTCACCAGCAGAGATCGACACGAAGATGTCCTGGCCGTTGACGAGGGTGCTCACGGCGTCATGGATCACGGCCTCCTGCTCGAAGAAGTAGTCGCTGAAGCCGCCGATCCCGAAGCCCGAGCCGATCGAGGCCGTGATCACGCTGGGTGCGGGCGACTGCAGGAATCCGGCGCCGAACCAGGCAGCGAGGAAGTTGTTCGTGTTGTTGGCGAGCGGGTTGATGAGCCGGAAGCTGGCGCCGTAGGTCTCCCCGAGCAGCTGGCCGAGCGGTGACGGCGCCGGGTTGACGATGCGGGGATCTCCGACCCGTGGCGGGGCCATGACGCTGAAGTCCAGCATGACCTCGAGCAGGTCACCTTGTCCGTCGCCGGTGTTGGTGGCCGTCGGGTCCAGGACCACCGCGCAGTTCGGGCCGCTGCAGCTCGACAGCCACACCGGGATCTTCGGGTAGCCGGCCTGCTCCAGGTAGCGCTGGCCGTTCTCGAGGACCGTGCTGGTGTTGTCGATGGTGCCGAGCGAGATGTTGGTGACCACCTCATCCTGGCCCGGCTGCTGGTTGAACTGCTTGGCGATCATGGCTGCGGCGCCGGTCACGTTGTCGCTGGCGGCGTCGAGGTAGGACTGCCCATCCTTGCGATAGGCGGCGTTGGTCGGCAGCGATGCCGCGGAGGGCGAGCCCAGCGCTGGCTGGGCCTGCCGCGCCTGCTGCACCGCGGCGAGAGCATCCTTGATCTGGGCTGCGGTGAGCTGCTCGTTGTCCTGCGGCGGCACGGTGAAGATCCAGTCGGGCATGGCCGAGCTGACGAGTGGCGAGGCCGCCAAGAGGTTGGCTGCTTGACCGGAGTTCACCTTTGGGCTGAATCGGACCTGGTAGAGCTGGGTGAAGTCGGTGACGAAGGCACCGGTGGTCGCTTCAGTCCTGGCCCGGGCCGCGTTGAGCTGGTCAGCGGGGATGTTGGTGAGGAGCCGGGACATGCTCGTCGCGCCGATGGCCGCGAGGGCGTTGTTGAACGACGCCACGTTGGGATCGACCGTCGACCCCGCGGCCGTCTTGGCCACCCGCGCGCCGCTGGTCTGCACGGGCGTTTGAAAGGCCACGAGCAGGCTGCCCGGATGGGCGACCGAAGCGGGCAGGTTCGGGTATCGGCGCTGCCTGGGCGCAGTCGGCGCAGCCGGCGCGGCGGCGCGAACGTTCCCGACAGGAGTAAGCACGAACGAACTCGACACCACGGCCGTGACCGCGACGAGGACCAGAGCTCGACGACGCTTGCGCACCTCAAGGGCTGAAGCACCCGAACCGACGTGACGCATGGCCATCCCCTTCCCCGCAAGAGGTGAGCGAGCGCACGCCGGAGTGGCGGAATGTGCTCGTGTCCCTGCCCAATGACGAGCTTCGGGCTTCCCACCGCCCGACTCGTCACACCTCGGCGGACAGTAGCCCTGGCCCCTCAGGCGGTCAATCGGATCGTTGCGACTCGAACCATTGCCACCGTCGTCTGGGAGACGCGGGCCCAATCTTGCCCGCTGCGTCGTCTCCAGGCAGGACAAGCGAACGAGGCAGCACCGGTGCTCCTGCCGAGCGCGGACCGATCGGCCTTCGGATGCGGGCCGCGATCAGCTGTAGCGATCGGCCGCCTCGACGCTGGCGGCGAACCCATCGAGGTCGGCCACGGTCGGTTCGTGCTCCCACACCTCGAACGCGGCGAGGAGGTCTGCGTACTTCTCGCGCTGGCCGGGCCGCACCACAGCCCGGATGGGCACCTCAGGCCGGGTGACCTCCCGGTATCGCTGCAGGATCGCCCGATGCTGATCCTCGTCGAGGTCGAGCGCAAACACGATCCCGTGGGCCTCGTCGACCATCTCGCAGCCGGTGCCCGCGAGGAGGGGGCAGAGCTCGTCGTGGCCGGGTCCATGGCACACGGCGACCTCGTGGCCGGCGCGCTCCAAGAACGAGCGATCGAACTCACCGTCTCCGCCCGGTGTCACGTCGATCAGGATCATCGCGTGCGACTCGTCCATCGCCCCAACCTCCCGGGTATCGACTACGCCCCAACCTGACTGACCCAGCTGATCGGCGCCAGGGCCGAACGTCCCTGCGCGTCGGACTGGCCTGCCCGTACTGGAGGAGCTCGAGAACCCCAGCTCGACGCGGCTGCCTGTCAGTGATCGCCGAGGAAGAGCTCCCGCGCCTCGTCCACCGCTGTTGGCGAGCCGGGCACCAGAAGCGCGTTGCCCTCCCAACCCCGACGGCGGCGGTCGCCGAGAGCAGCCAACGCGTACCTGATGGCGTCGGGCAATCGAGGGACGGTGTAGACGAAGTCCTGACCCATGCCAAAGCGCTCGAGCGCCTCCCAGGCGAGAGCCGCACCGGGAAGGGCTCGAGGCGACGAGCAGGCGGTGAACACCACCTCCTCGAGCACCGGCGCCAGCCCGGCCAGCAAGGCCCCGACATCGTCGCCCTCGTCGGCGCAGACGACGCCGACGAAGTGCGATTCGGGATGGTTCGAGGCCAACCGATCGGCGAGCCGCTCCGCGCTCCATGCGGTCTCGACGACGCCGAGCACCACCAACGGGGAGTGCCGCGCCACTTCGTAGCGAGCGACGGACTCATCGTCGCCGGGAATCAACGAACCCCACGACGAGCCAGAGGCGTCCACCGGAGGGACGAATGGCGGCTGAGCTCGCACCGGCGCGGGACCCGACACACGCAGCCTCAGGGCGTGACCAGACGAGGGACCCGGCCCTTGAAGGCGGGAGTGTCAGGTGGGGACGACCTGGTCGTTCTGAGCCGCCCAGAGACCCTGGGCCTGCTCCCAGCTGATGACTGCGATCGGCGTGCCATCCTCCTGGATGAACTGCAGCGGGCCGAGAAAGGTCATGTAGAACTGACCGCCCTCCACGAAGTACGTGCGATCATGACGAGCGTTGCACGGCTCGTAGCCGTAGGCCGGCGCCACAGCGGTCACCCCGCCGGTCTGCTCGCCGCCTTGCACCTCCATCACGCCTGACATGAGAAAATACTCGCCCGGACCCATGTGGATGTGGCGAGCGAACGACGACCCGGTGGGACAATCGAACATCGCCGTCCAGCCGCCGATCTCCGGTGAGACGTTGAGCAACTTCCACGTGATTCCGCCCTCGCTGAAGGCGTCGGGGAAAGGTTGCCAGGCCAGGTCGTCGGTGTGGGTGTAGTCCTGCGGGAGCTTGGCCTTCATGGTCGTAGCACTGATGCTGCGCGGTGCGAAAGTCATGCGAACCCCCTCGCGCGTCGTCGAGCGAGACCGTACCACCGACGCTCGACGTCCCCAGCTCGTCCAGGTCGCCCAACGCGCTGAGCGCCTGCTCACCGCGAGGCCGCAACCGGTCGTCCATGACCGGTCCCCGCCCACCGCTGGGAAGGGCTCGTCGACCCCGGTCCGCTCACGATTCTCACCCGTCGCTAGCGTCGTCGGAGTACGCATGTGATCGCTCCGCCCGGCCGGAGCATTCGACCGAGTGAGGATTGGGAAAGCATGGCAAACACGACTCGGCCTCGACCTTGGCTTCGACGCGTCTACGCCAGCGCGCTCGCCGTTGTCGCGACGGGCTCACTTCTCGCGCTCAACGGCTGCGTGCTGGTCGGTGACTCGATGTCGAGCTTCATAACGGCAGATCTTCGCAAGGAGGTGCCGATCGTCGACGCCGACTTCGGACGCTCCCTCGATCACCACGGCTGGCAGACCCAGGAATCGGGAACGCAAGCCGTGACCAGGTGGGAAGCCCTCAAACCGCCCTGGATCATCATCCAGGTCGGCGCCAACGATGTGATCGCCACGGGCGACCGCGCCGTGTGGGAGGCCTCGATCCAGCGCACGCTGGCGGCCGTGCCGACCAACCAGTGCGTGGCCTGGGTCCTCGTCTACGACCTCCGCCAACCAACACGGAGCGAGCAGTTCAACGCCATCGTTGCGCAAGAGCTGGCGAACACCCGCCCCAAGCATGTGCTCGTGCCTTGGCCTGACGCGGTGAAACGAGGCGGGATGCTGCTCGACGCGGTCCATCTTTCACCCCTCGGCACGGCGACCTTCACGAAGCTCTTGGCGAACGCCATCGCGACCTTCCATCGTCTCGGCTGCGGCTGAGCGGCGTCGACGACCGTCGAAATCACGACGCGGTCCAGCGCTGGTCGACCGACTCGCTCCTGTCGCGGAGCGGGCCCGCAGGTGGCCCCACAGACCCCCGCCGCATCGCCGGCCTCCACGGCGCCCGCAACTTGGTCGGCCCCGCACGCCGGCCGGATACCCCCCACCCCGCTTCTCTCCTGATATCGATCCATCCTCTCAAGGGACAGAGCGGTCACCGATCGGCAGAGTTGCCGCCAGCTCGGCCCACCGTTGGATCTCCGCGGCTCGGCCCAGCACCGCTCCAGCGGAGGTCGCCGATCGCGGCTACCTGGTGGGTGCGTCATGATGGGAAGGAAGGATCCGCGCCTCGGCGTCGGTACCGTCTCATCGGCGGTCCACGACCCTGAGCGGGACCACCGAGGAGACCGATGCCCCGCAACTCTGGCAACACGCGACGTCCAACCAAGTCCGCCCGTCGTCGCATGTCCCTCAACGCACGCCGCTCGACCACCAAGAAGGACAAGAAGTAGCTCTCTTGGCTGACCGGCCCCTCGCTCTCGGCGAGGCCCGGTGGTCGACGCGGCTGAGCTGACGGCCGAAGCCACTCGCCCGTCTACGCCCAGCGTCGTCGAACGGCTCGCGGCGCGTCTGGCCCGATCGGTCCACGATGCCGAAGGGCGGCCCAACGAAGGCTGGGCCACGCGAGACCTCATGCACCGCCGCACGTCGCAGAGCGGCCACCGTTGCGCGACTCCCTCGCTCATGCCATCGACGAGGCGTGGATCACCGAGCTCAGCCCCGCATCCTCAACGCGATCGCCCTCAGGGGACCCGCCGCCCTTGTCGTATGCGAAGCGGCCATCCCAGCGCGGCCGTCATAGGGGCGAACGTCGGCCGCAGGCCGCGTACGCAACGCGCTCGACGTCGTGGCCCTGGTGGGCTCGGTTGTCAGCGCCGTTCGAGGACGTTGAGGTAGGCCGGCAGCAGCAGGCTCATTGGTATGCGGGCGATCGGTCGTTGGGCGATCACCACGAAGCCGGCTTCTTGGGCCATCGTCCCCATCTGCTCGAGCGTGGGCCACCGGAGCGGCCGTCCGAGGCGGCGACTCCAGCGGGCCGTCCATGCCGATACCGCCCGAGTCGATGGGTTGATCAGCGCGACATAGGCACGGCCCTCGGGTCGCAGGACTCGAGCGAACTCCCCGACCGCCCCCTCCTGGTCCGGATACCAGTGGAACGACTCGGTGGAGACCACCGCGTCCACGGCACCATTGCCGATGGGCAGCTCCGACGCATTTCCCTGCACCCAGGAGACGTCGGGGCGACGCCGGGCGGCCTCCTGCAGCATCCCGCGGGAATAGTCACACCCGACGACGACGGCACCGACCTCGTCGCGGAGACGCATCGTCAGAAGCCCGGTTCCGCAACCGACGTCGAGGACGCGGCGCGGCGCATGCCCGCGCATGGCCCGCACGACGGCGTCCTGCACCGGCCGATAGGTGACCGCCTGTAGCAGTGGGTTGTCATACGTGCGCGACCACTGATCGAAGAAAGCGCGGGTGATACCTCGGTCGCTCATGACGGTTGCCTAGCACTTCGATGCCCAGAGGCGATGGGCCGTTACGCCGATCCAGGGCGCGGCACAACACCGCGGCCCGGTCACGGCACGCAGGTCCCGCCCCCCGGGCGGCAGCCGAATCCCACCGTGCCCGCGTTCAACGTCGGCGAGCACCGACTGCACTCGTCACCTGCCGAGGCAGTCAGCAAAATTCCCCGCCGGTCGCGCGGTCGACCGCCATCAGGGCGAACGGTCCCCCCTGACCATCCGAACATGTCTCGCCGGTCACCATGAGGCGTCCACCGGCGAGCACGCTGGCATACACGTTCCCAGTCCGACACCGCACTCCAACAGAACCCGCCCCGGCCTGACGGCTCATAGGTCGCGTATGCATATGCACGGCGCTCCGACTCCGCCGGATCCGAGTGGTGTATCGAGCCCATCCTGACCCAAGATCGTCTTTCAGGAGCCGGCCCCCGGGCCGGCCCGTCGGTGCGTTCCTCGATCCGGCCGGTCGCGATGTCGATCCGCAGGCTGGCCGCCGGTGAACAGGCGGTCACCCACACCTGCCCCGTCTGGTTCCTCCGACACCCACTCCGGTGCGGTGCCAGGCGGCTCCGACGTCCAGAACCAACTGGCTGGTCGAGCGGTCGAGAGCGAGCAGCCGTGCCGGCCCGGGCTGGTGAAGGATGTGGACCACGATCACCGTGACGCCGACGACGTCAACAACGAGAAGTGCCGCAATGACGCCTGTCCGGCGTCACCGCGTCGGGCCCGGGGACGGGCTGCACCATCCCTCCACGGCGAGCTTCCCAAGGCCGTCCGGTCGGAACCCCGCCTGGACGTTACCTGTCCGGGCCCTGGCGTGAGCGGGGAACGGTGAACGCCGTCTCTCCAAGAGCACGGTTACGCGTGCCGCGGCAGCCTCAGCCGCTATTCCTCCCGGCAGGCAGCGTAACCACCCCGCGACGCGGACCCGCGGCCGCGTTCTCCGTCCCGAAGGCGAAAGCCGAGGTTCGCCATTGGCCGCCGGCATCCGACCCGGAGCGGCATGGAAGTAGGGACTGCTCGGCCACCGACCACGACGTACGCTGGTCATGTGACAGCCCACCGCTACCGCATCGAACTCACCTACTGCGTGCCTTGAGACTATTCGGACCGTGCCGTGCGCACGGTGGCCGAGCTGCTGCACGACTATCAGCACGTGATCGAAGAGCTGCGAGTGGTGACGGGCAGCAAAGGTGTCTTCGACGTGGTGGTCGACGGCCAAGCGTTGTTCTCGAAGCACAAGATCGGCCGACACGCCGACACCGGTGAGGTCCTGACGCTCTTCCGCCAGCTCGTTGGACCAGACGTCGCCGTCTATGAGCGCGACTGAGCGCCAATCGTTCGCTCCGGCTGAGGGACGTTCGCCGACCAGCGCCATCAGGCGTTCGACAAGCTCTGCGATGTCGCCGACCGGTCAGGAGTCAGCGGTCGGCTCGCCGTCGAGGTCGCCGGACCAACAGCACAGCTCGAGCCGTGGGCAACGGCCAGCGCGACCCGAAAGTCATTCGGGAGTGGGCGCACACGAACGGGATCCCGGTCCCGTCCCGCGGCCGCATACCGTGCATGACCCAGGCCCTTCGTCGCGATGTGTTAGCCATGATCGGTCGCCGCCGGTTGGTGCGGCACAAAATCGTCGGCATCGTGGGGCCGTTCGTATGACGGGCTCGGGGAGATCGTGACTGGCTGATGGGGTGTGGCTGTTTGGTCGTTCTGCTGGGCTCGGCGTTCCCTCGCCTGGCCCTGATCATCACCTGGATCTTCACGGACCGTGTCGGCATCGCGTTCGACGGTTGGCTCCTCCCGCTGGCCGGTCTGGTCTTCTTGCCCTACACCACGTTCCTGTACGTGCTGGCGTACGCGCCGATCGCCGGCGTGACCGGCGTCGGATGGCTCTTCGTGGTGCTCGGCTTCCTGCTCGACGTCTCGTCATACGCCAACAGCGGTCGTATCGGCAGGCAGCGCTACCGCTCGGCGTAGGAGCGAGCGCCTGTCGATCCTGGAAGGCCCATCCTGGGTACTCGACGTCAGCGAGAAGCCGAGGATCCGAACCGACCGCCGTGTCTCCGCGCCGCTGCGGCTCGGTCTCGTCGGCCGTGACCGCTCCTCCCCGATCCCGCAGCGCAGGAGCCCTGACCGGACACCTGACATGAAGGTGACGTCCTGGATATGGTTGTGGCGCGTCGGCTCGGGTCGTGTTGCGAGCGGCCGTGCCGAGTGCCACGTCTGCGGCTCGCCTGCGGGGCGGCCTGAAGGGGGATTGAGGTGCGCCGATTTCGGAGGCTCTGCGTTGGCCTGGTCCTGCTTGGCGTCGTCGGCCTGCTACCAGGTGTCGCCGCCGCCCCGGCGTCAGCCGCCAGCCAAGGCAACGACAATCCGAACAACTACCTGGCGCTGGGTGATTCGGTACCCTTCGGTTACAACCCCCGGCGCGTCCAACCGGGCGTCGATCCCGACGTTTTCGTGGGCTACCCGCAGTTGGCGTCCGACCTGTTCCGCCCCCGGAAGAAGCTGTCCAATGCCAGCTGCCCCGGCGAGACCAGTACCAGTCTGATCACGGGACACCGACCGGATAACGGCTGCCAGGACTACCGCCAGTTCATCGGAGCGCTGCACGTTGCGTACTCGGGCAGCCAACTCGACTATGCCAAGAGCTACATCGCCGCGAACCCTCGGACCGGGCTGGTCACGATGATGATCGGCGCAAATGACCTGTTCCGGCTGATCGACAGGTGCACCGGTAGTCACAACCCCAACTGCGTCGGGCACGGCATCCCTCGCCTCGTCACCACCTTGACCGGCAACCTCACGACCATCTACTCGACGCTCAGAAGGGCCGGGTTTCATGGCGACCTCGTGGCTGTCACCTACTACGCACTCGACTACAGCGATCCAGCCGGTGTCGCAGTGATCACCGCGGTCAACAACACACTCGCCGGCGTTACCCGCGCCTTTGGCGGCAAGGTGGCAGCGGGCTTCGAGAAGTTCCAAGCGGCGGCGAACGACTTCGGTGGCGACTCGTGCGCTGCAGGGTTGCTCATCCATCTGACGTCGACCACCTGCGACATTCACCCATCGCGCGCCGGAGCGGCATTGCTCGCCGACGCCGTACGCCACGCCCACTAGTGGGGCGGCGCCGAACTCGACGCCGGTAATCCCACGTGTGTGATTCGTGGTCGGTCAGGATGGGTGGTGCGGGTGGAGCCGACCGTGGAGGTACGTGTGGCTCGCCCGCCGTCGATCTTCGTGAGGGAGTTGACCGGCGACGAAGCCGTTCGGCTTCGTCGCATGTCGCGCCAGTCGAAGGTGTTCGCCCTGCGTCAGCGGGCGCAGATTCTGCTGGCGTCGGACTCGGGTGTGGCGGCAGCCGACATCGCCCGAGTGCTCCAGACCGATGAGAACCAGGTCCGTCGAGTGATCCGCGAGTTCAACGCCGATGGGATGGGTTCGCTGCGCCCTCCTACCGGGGGCGGGCACCCGAGGAGGATCGATGAGGCGACCCGGGAACGGATCCGCGACATCGCCCTCGCCCGTCCCAGTGATCTCGGCGAGCCCGGCACCCGCTGGTCGCTGACACGGCTGCGCCGTTACCTGATCCGTCATCGGATCGTGGCCGCCGTCTCCAAGGAGCATCTGCGGCGCCTGCTCAACTCGATGGGGATCACCGCCCAGCGGACCCGCACCTGGAAGTGGAGCAACGATCCGTGGTACGACCAGAAGAAGGCGTGGGTGCGGGCTGCCTACCGGGGCGCTGAAGCCGGCACCCTCGACGGCGTCGTTGTCTCCTTCGACGAATGCGGCCCGATATCGCTCAAACCTCACGCCGGTCACGGGTGGTTCCCGAAGAAGCGGCCGGCTCGTCAGCGGGCCACCTATCACCGCACCAACGGCACCCGGAAGTTGCTCGGCGCCTATGACGTGGGCGCCGACCGGCTCTGGGGACATCTCGAAGCCCGGCGGGTGACCGCCAAGGTCGTGCTCGAGTTCTTGAAGGACATCCGACGCCGCTACCCGCCCGAGGTCACCGTCTACATCGTGATGGACAACCTCTCGGCCCACTGGACCCGCGAGATCCGCCAGTGGGCCCTCAACAGCAACGTCGGGCTCCTGCCCACCCCGACCAACGCCAGCCACCTCAACCGCATCGAATGCCACTTCTGGGCCTACGTCGAGTTCGTCATCAACGGCAGCGACTACGGCGACTGGATCGAATTCTCCAAGGCAACCCAGGCCTACATCCGTCGCCGCAACCGCGACCACCACGATCCCCGCATCCGCGAACTCGAACACCGACGCAAAGTCGCGTGACAACCATTACCGGCGGAACGATGGCTGCCGCCCCACTAGCTCATTCATCACCCACGAGGTCGGGCTCGTCGTCGCCAGCGACCTCTGATCGCACGCCCCCGCATGGGTGCATCAGCGTCAGCCCCGCCGGGGGCTCACTTCCCGTTACCGCGTCAACGTGGCCGTCGGCGTTCACCCACGATGGTTGCCTGAGCTCAGTGGTGGTGGCGGCCGGCCGATGGTGCACGGACCTCGAACACCCGGACCTCCCGGAACGCCATCGCCGCCCTCCCGATCCCGCTGACAGGAACGCGGCGAGGATCCAGTCAGCAGCACCGACGCTGGTGGATCCCCCAGAAGTGGTCCCATGACTGGCGCTCGGGTGGTCCCATCCCACTGGCGCAAGTCAACTCAAGGTGGTCCCATCCCGCTGGCGGGCGACACGTTGCCGGCGCAGTTCGACGAGGCCATGGACAGGCACGGTCGATGTACGCACCGTTCCCGGCATCATCGCGATCCTCCTCGAGTACGTCCTCCGCTCGCGAGTGAATCGGCGGCTTGGCGGGCACGGCGTACGGCCGTCTGTATCGACCCCCCATTCTGAGCGCGACCGTCGACAGGGACTGATTCGGAGGACCTTGGCCCCTGTTGGTCGGGCGGAGATCGGCGCACCATGTGCTTGGACGGTTCGCCCGGCCGTGACGTGACGTTGAGGAGTGAGTCCGCGTGCCGGGTCGACTGCATGGGAGGTGACGCATGACGACGCTTGAGCACGACCAGGCCAACGAGGGCATCGAGGACGAGCGCCAGCGGGCTCGTAAACGGGTGCAGGCGCGGCGGGACTTCGGTGCCCACTTGGTGAGCTACCTCGTGGTGAACGCGTTCCTGATCATGGTGTGGGCGGTGACCGGTGCCGGCTACTTCTGGCCGATCTGGGTCATCGGAGGATGGGGCGTGGGGCTGGTGCTGCACGCCTGGGACACCTTCCTCCGCAAGCCTGTCACCGAGGCAGATATCGACGCAGAGCTGACCCGCCAGCGGAGGTCGTGACGATTCCCTTCGAGGGAGGACAGCCGAGCGCCACAGGCTGCACGGATCGATTGGCGCTCTGAGGTACTCGCGGCCTGTCGGTCGAGGTCCCTTGGCGATGTAGCGCAATCCCACGAAAGGAGGCACCGACGATGAGCAACAGCAACGCCCGGACCGCTGGCGGAGGGCGCGATCTACGCCTTGGGCATCTTCGGCGCTTGGGTGTGGTTCTGGCAGCAGGCGGACTCCTTCTGGGGGTACGTCCTCGCGATCTTCCAGGGGCTGTTCTGGCCGGCCTGGATGGTCTATGACGTCTTCAAGGTTCTGGCTACCTGACCACAGCGATGGGTCCGTTCGCCAGGCTGTCGCCCCGCGTGGTCGATGTATGCAAGCGACCCCCCATCCTTGACGCGATCGCCCTCAGAACCCGGCCCCCCGACCGTAACGACGGGGGTGGTGGTCGTGGTGCCGGGGGTGCCAGACCGTGCATCCCTCAGATGACCCTTGCCCAGATGACCTTTGCCCCTGCACGAAGAGGCGACGAGGGCAATCGCGAGCGCTCGTCGTCCGACGGGCCGCGACACCGTCGATCGTCGCGACGACGTCGGCGACCGTGCGCTCAAGCTCGGCGAGGCCAGCCTCGTTCCTGACGTCGATCTCGTGACGCGGGCGGCGTCGGGTCGGCATCGTCTCATCGTCGCGCCATGCGCGCGGCTCGTCGGGCGCATCCTCGATGCGGTCGACTGCGCCTCGTAGCGTCTCGGTCGTGCTGGCGGTCACGGGTCTCGCGGTACAGAACCTCATCCTCGCTCTGACCTTCATCGCCTACGGCCTCGTGCTGTACTGAGCATCCCCCCGTTGGACGGACACCTCGTATAGGAGGAAGTCCATGTCCAGCAGGAAGAAGTCCAGGGTTGGGCGGCCCTCGAAGTACCCGCCCGAGTTCCGTAGAGACGCGGTGGCGATGGTGCTCGACGAGGATCGTTCGATCGCTGACGTGGGCCGCTCGGTCGGCGTGAACGCCGGCACGCTGGGGAACTGGGTCGGCCAGGAACGCATCGAGCGCGGCGAGCGCGAGGGGCTGACCACCGATGAGCGCTCGGACCTCGCCGAGTTGCGGGCCGAGAATGCGCAGCTGCGGATGGAACGAGATCTGCTCAAACGATCTCTGGCCTTCTGGATCAAGGAGACGTCGACACCGTGACCCGCTACGCGTGCATCGATCACCAGAAGGCGGCCGGGTTCCCGGTGACCGCAGCGTGCGCAGCGGCCGGCGTTTCCACCTCCGGCTACTACGACTGGTGCGAACGAGAAGCGGCCGGGCCGACGCAGCGTCAGCTCGCCGAGGCCGAGCTGGTGGCGTTGATGCGCGACCTGTTCGACGAGGCCGACGGCAACTACGGGGTGCCGCGCATGTTCAAGGCGCTCCGCCACGCCGGCCTGGTCGTGAACCGCAAGCGGGTCGCCCGCCTGATGCGCCTGCATGGAATGGCCGGGCGGTTCCGGCGCCGCACGTGCCGCACGACCTTCCCGGGCCCCGACGGCTACCACATCCCCGATCTCATCGGCCGGCGGTTCGCGCCCGGCAAGCCCGATGTGGCGTGGTGCCAGGACATCGAGCGCCACGAGGCGCTCCCGAACCCTGCGGTGGTGAAAGGACACCGCCTTTGGCTCGTCGCAGCGGGCTGGTTGAAGCTGAGGGCAGCCTGACCTCCGGGACGGGAGGGAGGGTGGATAGCAGCCCTGACAACGACGGGACGGGCCAGTACTGCTAGATGGTCCGGGTCCGGCAAGCGAGACGGAAAGGCGTACGTGAGGAACCAGCGGTTGAACGCCTCTCAAGGGCAGACCACCAGCTCGAACCTGGCAGATCCGGGCTGGGCAGCAACGCGCACCCGCATGACGACGGTGTCGTCGGGCGGGGAACTCCTTGGCTGGGTGATGTCGCCGGCCGGGAGGCCACGGTGAAAGCCTGCGGCGTAGCCGTGGCGAGGTTGCAGGGGCATAGTTGGGCGCCGACCCCGTCGAAGGGTTCGAGAGTGAACGTGGGAACCATCCCGGCGGTCCCCTCCCCGGCCAGCAGCCCGCTGACCGGCGGGAAGGCCCGTCGCCGGCTGATGCCGCCGGGATGGGACGGAGGACCCGTAGTAGTCCGAGGCCGGGAAAGCCGGTCACATGGCGAAGGGGTCCAGCGTGTTCGCAGCATCCACGCTGAACGGGGAGGCCGCCGGTGAACATCGGCGCTCCGTGGCCCGACCTCGACGAGGCCGAGCAGCGGGTACTCGTGATGCAAATGAAGCTGCACCAATGGGCGTCAGCCGATCCTGGCCGTCGCTTCGATGACCTCGCCAACCTCGTCTATGACCCGGCGTTCCTCGTTGTGGCGTGGGCTCGGGTGCGGGGCAACAAGGGCGCACGAACCGCCGGCGTCGATCGAGTGGCACCCCGCTCCATCGTGTTCGGTGCTGCGGGCTGCTCGGCGGGCTGCGAGACGACCTCAAAGCCGGCCGGTTCGTCCCCCAGCGGGTGCGGGAGAAGACGATCCCCAAAGCGAACGGGAAGATCCGTTCACTAGGGATCCCGACGACCGCAGACCGGGTCGTGCAAGCCTCGTTGAAGCTGGTGCTCGAACCGATCTTCGAAGCGGACTTCAAGCCATGTTCCTATGGCTTCCGCCCGAAGCGCCACCTACATCCCCACCCGGGAAGGCTGGCTGTACCTGGCGTCGGTCCTCGACCTCGGGTCCCGGCGACTGCTGGGCTACTCGATGGCCGAGCACATGCGCACCGAGGTGGTCCTCGACGCGTTGAAGATGGCCGTGGCCGCTCGCGGCGGCGACAAGGCCGTGATCGGCGTCATCGCCCACGCCGACCGGGGCAGCCAATACACCTCGAACGACTACATCGACTACTGCCAAGACGCCAGCCGCCAACTACGCCCGTCGGTCGGGCGAACCGGGGTGTGTTGGGACAACGCCGTAGCCGAGTCGTTCTGGGAGAGCCTGAAGCGCGAATGCGTCCAGGGCCGGGTCTTCGCCACCCGCGCCGACGGCCGCCGGGCGATCTTCCGGTGGATCAACTGGTACAACACGACCAGGCTTCACAGCACCCTCAACGACGTCCCACCCCTCGAGTGGGAACAGCAGTACCGTCAAGCGTCATAATCACCCGTCCGGCCGACGGGGAGATGCCCATACCTCACTCGCCGAGGGTCGCAGGCCGACGTCTTGCTAGTGGCGCGTCGCGGATTTGGCTTGGGTGAGGGCGGCTCGTCCGCGGCGGACCTTGGCGATGATCTCTTCGGCGGTCTTGTGCCAGACGAAGGGTTGGGGGTTGTGGTTCCAGTGCTCTGTCCACATTTCGATGGCGTCGATGAGGTCGTCGACGCTGGTGAACACACCGCGACGCAACCGGCGGTCGGTCAGTTCCTTGAACCATCGCTCCACCAGGTTCAGCCACGACGAGCTGGTCGGGGTGAAGTGCAGATGCCAGCGGGCCCGTTTGGGGTGATCCAGCCAGCGGGTGACCTCGGGGCCCATGTGAGCCGACAGGTTGTCCAACACGACATGCACCTCGAGATGGCGGGGGACGTGCAGGTCTATGAGCTTGAAGAAGGCCAGGACGTCGCGACCGGTGTGGCGGGGGCGGCAGTCGTAGAGGACTTCGCCGGTGGCGACGTTCAACGCGGCGAACAGGTCGGTGGTGCCGTGGCGTTTGTAGTCATGGGTCATGGTGCCGGCCCGGCCCGGTTTGAGCGGCAGGCTGGGCTGGGTGCGGTCCAACGCCTGGACCTGGGTCTTTTCGTCGAAGCTGAACACCGCGGCGCGCTGGGCGGGTTCACGTACAGCCCGACGACGTCGATGAGCTTCTCCTCGAAGCGCGGATCGTTGGACAGCTTGAACGTCTCCACCCGCCACGGCTTGAGGTGATGGTCCCGCCAGATCCGAGCCACGGTGTCCTTGCCGATCCCGAACCGCTCAGCCAACGAGCGCGTCGTCCAATGCGTCGAGGTGTCATCCGGGGTCTCCTCACGTGTCACCCGCACCACCTCAGCCACCATGCCCTCCGCCAGCCACGACCGCCGGCCCCGACCCTTGGCGATGCGGCCAACGCCGTCCACCCCTTCGCGCTCGAAACGACGCCGCCACGCCCGCACCGACTCGGCCGTCGTGCCGCACCGACGAGCCACCTCGTTGGTGGCCACCCCATCGCCCGCCAGCAGCAACGCTCGGGCCTGGGTCACCTTGCGATGGGGCAGCGAGGTCGAGCGGGCCATGCGCTCCAACGCCGCCCGCTGCTCATCGGACACCGCCAAAGCGACAGCAATCAGGATCGGCACACCCACACTCTAACCATCCACGCTATATCAGCGACGGACCACTAGGGGTCATGGGCATGGTGCAAGACGATCAGATGCGCTTCGCTCGACGCGAGCTCTACCGCGCCCCGGCCGAGTTGAGCCGATGGGACGAAGAGTAACGCCGCAAGGCCGAGTACGTCGGTCAGGTCTACGCGACGGTCGGCATGTTGTTGCGCGGGCGTTTCTTGCCGAGACGGGCGTTCTTGCGCCATCACGGCACGACGGTCGTGCGCGCCTACGACGCCGCCGAGGCGTACCTGCTCGATCGTGCTCAGCGGCTGCACGATCCGCCGTGGCCGAACTTTGTCTGGCTCGCCGACGAGGCGCGGCATCGGCGCGGCTTCGACCGAGAGGCGCACTCGCGCTGGCTCGCCTCGCGCTCTGGCGACCGATCGGCGGCGAGCTAGTCGAGCCACGCGTCGGCCTCGGGTCGGCGTTTGTATCGACCGCCCAATCCTCATGGCGATCGTCGCCACAGGGGGCGGGCCAGGCGGCCACGTCCACCGTGGTGGAACATGCGCCGCGGGAGGGCGCACGACCAGGCAGGCGAGGACCGCAGAAGCGCCGCAAACTGTTTCGTGCCGGAACCAGCAGAAGAGGAGGACCGACTCGCGCAGGTAGCCCTAGAAACCGGAGGCGTCATCGCTGGGTCCGCAAGTGGGGCGGCGGTGGGTCTCCTCCTCGGCGGACCGCCCAGCGCCGGGGAGATGCGCGGGGCGCTGAACGAGTTGGCGGAGCGGATGGCGAGGGCGAAGCCGACACGCGTATCGGCATCAGTTAGGGAGCCGGGCGACTCGTCCTGCGGCTCCTGGGAGCGGTGCGGTGCTACCTCATTCGGCGACCGCGAGCCAGACGTCTCCGGAGCCGACCGATCGCTCCAGGTGTATGCGCCAACACCCCGCAGAATCGAATGAGAAGCCGGTGCCCCACTCGTCGCCGGGGCGCTCGAAGTTGCTTCCAGTGTGCGCCTCCGGGCCGAACGTCAGGACTCCCGGTCGGCCATCGGGAGCGAAGTAGCTGACGGACAGGTCGCCCTGGCCCGTCATTCGCCAGACGATCTTCAACTCCTCACCGGCTCGGACCTGCCCGGGATGGGTGACGAACAACAGGCCGTAAATCGTTGCATCGCGGCCGATTCCCTGGACCTCAGGGAAGCCTGACGCTTGGATCGGGGGGGTCCGGCCGCAGGCGCGACCATCAGCGGTCGTGTCCGTAATCGACGGAGTTGTGGTCGTCGCCCCAGCCACCGACGGGGACGCGTGGACGTTGGTCGTTGCTCCTGTCCGATCGGAAGTCGAGCCGGCACACGACGCGCACGCAGCCGCGGCCCCGATTACTACCAACGTGCTCCAGACGACACGCACGAGCAAATATTGCCCTGATCGCGCTGTTGGCCAGGCCGCGCCCCGATCGAGGCAGATCGGTATCCGGCGACAGCACCTATGCCGTGGCTGGGCGCAGCGCGACGAAGGGATGGGCTCGGACGAAGTCGCGGACGGCGGCGTCGCTGCGAAGGTCACCCCATCCGAGGATGGCGGTGATCAGCCGAAGCCGTCGGGGGTGGCGACGCCGGAAGGCGACGGTGACCGCGACGGCTTCGTCTTCGCTGAGGAAGCGGTGTTCGGGTACGAAGCGGTCACCGGCGATGCGGACTTCTCTGGCGGGACCGGCGTGCAGGTTGTGCAGCCAATCGCGTTGGGTCCCCAACCCGAGCGCTAGCCCCCGGTAGCCGTCCGGTCGCTTCGCCCGCCGCTCGACGTCGCCGCGCAGCCACAGGAGGCAGCGGCCCGTCTTGACGACCGGGGCTGGGAAGTCGGGGAACGCTTCCGGTAGACGGAGACCTGCGTAGTGGGCACGGCACGACTCGAACGTGTGACCTCCACCGTGTCAAGGTGGCGCTCTAACCAACTGAGCTACGCGCCCGGAGCGACGAACGCTAGCAGTGGCGATGGCGGCCAGCACGCAGATGGACCGCACGAGACGTCAGCCAAACCCTGTAGCAGCCCGCGGCTACGATCGAACACATGTTCAGGTTGGCACCGATGCTCGAGCAGCTCGCCGTCGAGGGACGCGGCTGTGCCGTGGGCCAGCTCGAGCTCGGGCTCAGGCAGCTGGCGCGGCTGCAGGCGGCGCTCGACGCGTGCCACGCCCGGCTGCTCGCCGAGTTCGATGCGGCGCGGGCTTGGCAGCCGTCCGGTGCCGTCGATCAGATCAGCTGGCTCCGCCAACACGCGCACCTCTCCGCCCAGCAGGCGGCCGAGAAGGTCAAGATCGCGGCCGTCGTCGCTGCGGTCCCGGAGGCCGCTCTCGCGTTGTCCGATGGCACCGTCGGCTCGGGCCATGTCCGGGTCCTCGCCAATGCGGACCGCGAGCTTGTGTCCGAGCATGGGGCCGAGCTGGTCGGCCTGGCCCGGCAGCTGCCGGTCGAAGCGTTTCAACGCGAGGTACAGGCACGGGCCCAACGCATGGCGCCTGACGATGCCGCGGCGCGCATGGAGCGGCAGTACCGCGCCCGGGGCGCGACGTCGTTCGTCGACGACGAAGGCCTGACGCGTGTGACGGCATGGCTCGATCCCGTGTCGGGAGCGGTCTTCACCGGGGCATGGGACCAGCTCACCGACGAGCTCTACGCCCGAGATCCAGCGCTGAGCCCGCGGGCACGACGAGCGGATGCTCTCGTCGAGATGGCGCGCCGGGCGGTGGCTGTTGTCGACGACGCGCGCCTACCCGCGCCGAGCCTCATCGTCCTCATTGACCACGAGCGTCTCCTCGAACGACTCGAGGGCGCGGGAATCGACACTCGGCTCGACGACGGGCACCCGATCCCCGCCGCCACGGCGCGGCGACTGGCGTGCGAGGCCGGGATCCTCCCGGCCGTGCTCGGCGGCGACTCCCGGACGCTCGATCTCGGCCGCAGTCGCCGCCTGGTGTCGCCCGCGCAGCGTCAGGCGCTCATCGTCCGCGACGGCGGGTGCGTGTTCCCGGGCTGTGATCGTCCGTGGCGGTGGTGCCAGGCCCACCATCTCCAACCTTGGGAGCAGGGAGGTCGAACCGACCTCGGGAACCTCGCCCTTCTGTGCGTCCGCCACCATCATCACGTCCACGAGGGCGGATGGTCGCTCGAGCACCTGGCGGGCGGGGCATGGGAGGCTCGAAGCCCGAGCGGTGAGGTCGTGCCCCGCCGCGCCCGGGCTCCCACGCTGGCTCGGGCCGGGTGAGCCTCGGCCTGCTGCGACTGGGCGGCGTCACCGCTCCTAGCGCAGGCGCACCGCGATCTCGTTGGCGACGAGGCGGCCGGCGCGCGTCAGAACGACTCGGCCGCCGCGCGCCTCCACCAGGCCCGGGAGCGCGTCGACCTCCAGTGCCGCGGCGGGCACGCCGTGGCTGGTCCGGAGCGAGAGCTGGAGACCCTCGAGCCGGCGGGTGGCGTCGTCGAGGTCCTCACCGGCGGCCTCGGCGGGCTGGGCGGACATGACGAGGGCGAGGTAGCGCTCGGGGGTTCGCACGTTCCACCACCGTCGACCGGAGCGATGGGAGTGGGCGGCGCAGCCGAAGCCGAGGTAGTCACCTTGGGACCAGTAGAGGAGGTTGTGCTGGCACTCGTGCCCGAGCCGAGCCCAGTTGGAGATCTCGTAGTTGGGCAACCCCGCCTCGGTGAGGAGCGAGTCCACCACCTCGTACTTCGACGCCTGGTCGTCGTCGTCGGGGTAGCGAGCCGGATCGAGCGCGAGTGGCGTGCCCGCCTCCACCGTCAGCCCATACGCGGACACATGCGGTGGGTCCAAGGCCACGACCTCGCGCACGGTCGTCTCCCAATCGCGCAGGGACTCCCCCACCGTGCCGTAGATGATGTCGAGGTTGAACGAGTCGAACCCGGCAGCGCGGGCCAGGTCGACCCCCCGACGGACGTTGTCTGCGTCGTGGGTACGTCCGAGCAGCTGGAGGACTCGCGGCACCATGGATTGCACGCCGAACGAGAGCCGGTTGACGCCCCCCGCCCGGTAGGTGCCGAGGAGGGTCGCCGTGATCGTGTCCGGGTTGCACTCGACCGTGATCTCGGCCCCCTCGGCGAGCGGCAGCGCCGCCAGCACCGCCATCAGCCGCTCGGCCGAGACGAGGGACGGAGTCCCACCGCCGAAGAACACGCTCGTCACCTCGGGCATCCCCGCATCGACAGCACGATGGATCTCGAGCTGCAGCGCATCGAGGTAGGGCTCGATCAGCTGCGGACGGTCGGTCCAGGTCGCGAACGCGCAGTAGTCGCAGCGCGTCGAGCAGAACGGGATGTGGACATAGGCGCCGAACGCACGGGCGGGCGACAGGCGGGTGGACACAACCCCAGTCGTAGCGCGTCCGGGGCCTCCGCTGACGTCGTCCCCGCTGGCCGGTCGGCCGGCGATCTCGCCGCAACCGAGCTCGGAGCCGCTCGTCAGTCCCGGTTCGGGGTGTAGCGCAGGCCCCAAGCGTCGAGCTTGCGGACGGCCTGCTCGATGGTCAAGTCGAACATGGCGGCCACCGCTCGCATGTCATCGGCTCGGATCGTGAGCACCTTGCCGTTGAAGTCGCCCCGGGCGTGCTGGATCATCTTGAGATAGCGGGCGAGCATCTCGAAGTTGGGCCCATCCAGCTCGGCCAGCCGGCTGAGGTCCACCGCCACCTTCTCGCCGCCTCCGCCGCGATTCGAGGGCGGCGAGCCGTCGGCGTCGCCGGGGTCGGGCAGGAGCTGGTCGACCGGCGCCTCGTAGATGAGCGCCAGCCGGGCGAGGCGGGGGACGGAGATCGCCCGCTCACCACGTTCGTACGCGCCGAGCACCGACGCCTTGAACTCCCCACTGGAGAGCTCCTCCACCGCGTCCAGAGAGAGCTTCTTCTGGGCCCGAATGGACCGCAAGCGCTGCCCCACTAGCCGGGCGTAGGGCGAACCGGCCCCGTCTTCGCCGGTGACGTTCTCGATCTCGGGTTGCTTGGACACGAAGAGATTGGTACCACATCACGACCACGCAGAGTGAAAACTTTCGCCACCGCTTGTGATCATGGCCTAATCTACCAGGAGTTTGCGACCGGCCGTGTCGGCGCCAACGCGGAGGGTGAAGCCAGGCTCAACGCCGCGCCGCGTTGCGGGCCGCCACCAGCAGCGCCCCGGCGACGATGGCCGCGGTCTCGGTGCGCAGCACGTGCGGACCGAGGCCAACCCGTGCGTACGGCAGGTCGAGCTCCTCGTCGGCCCACCCGCCCTCGGGACCGACGAGAACGCTCGGGTGCGCGAGGTCGACGGGGGGCCCGCCGGGTACGGCGAGGGCCAACCCGGCGGCGGCCAACCCAGCGGGGGCCAACCCAGCGGGGGCCAACCCGGCCGGGGCCAGCTGGCTCAGCCCGATCACCGCTGCGACCTCTGGGAGCCACAGGCGCCGGCTCTGCATCCCCGCACTGCGCGCCACGCGACGGAGTCGCTCCACGCCCGACCTGGCCCGCTCCTGGTCCCAACGCACCACGCTGCGCGCCGTGTGCAGCGGCACGATCCGATCGACGCCGATCTCGGTCAGCGCCCGGGTGATCAGCTCGGAGCGATCGCCCTTGACCAGCGCGAAGGCGACGGTGACGCCAACCGAGGGTGGGGCCACCACGCTGATGGGGCCGGCCGGAACCAGCTCTGGGCCGAGCTCGACCGGACGCCAACCGCCGCAGCCGTCACCAACGGTGATGATGGTCCCGGTCCGGATGCGCAGGACCTGCTCGAGGTGATGCCGATCAGCCTCGTCCAACACCGGCGCGTCGAGCGACGCCACGTAGGCATGCGCCGCGGTCGAGCGTGGCGTGACCGGAGGTAGCGGCGCCATCATGAGCAGCCCAAGCAAAGCTCACGACCAGATCAGGCGGAGGTCATCCGAAGCTGGGCCGACGATCGTCCGAGCATTCACGAGAAGGCGGACTTGATGCGCGAGAAGAGCCCCGAACCGCCGGGCGGGTCAACGGGCTCGTCCCGCTCTTCCGCCAACCGACGCAGCAGCTCTTCCTCGGTGGGCGAGAGCTTGGTCGGGATGTCAACCTGCAGCTCGACCCGCACGTCGCCCCGACCACGCCCGCGCACCTGCGGCACGCCCCGCCCGCGCAGCACGAAGACCCGCCCCGACTGCGAACCGGCAGGCACCTTGAGCTCTTCGTCGCCGTCGAGCGTGGGCAACGTGAGCGTCGTGCCGAGCGCCGCTTGCACCATCGAGACGGCGACGGTGGTGACCAGATCGTTCCCCTCCCGGCTGTAGCGAGCGTGCGGCAGCACCCGCAGGTGGACGTAGAGATCGCCGGCCGCGCCCCCTCGTGGTCCGACCGCGCCCCGCCCGGCGAGGCGCAACGTCGAGCCGGCGTCGACCCCGGCCGGCACGTCGACCTGGAAGGTCCGGTCCTCCACGACCCGGCCGTGGCCTTTGCAGGACTCGCATGGGGTCACCACGACTTGGCCCAGGCCGCCGCAGCGAGGGCACACCGAGGTGGTCACCATCTGACCGAGGAGGCTCTGGCGGACTCGACGCACCTGGCCCGAGCCGGCACATTCAGCGCACGTGACCGGCTGCGTGCCGGCACCGGCGCCGCTCCCGCCGCAGGTCTCGCAGCGCACCGCGGTGCGGACCGTGACGGGCAGCGTGGCACCGAAGACGGCCTGCTCGAAGGCGAGGTCGGCGCGGACCTCCAGATCCTGGCCGCGGGGCGGCCCGGCCGGACCCGACGACCCGCCGCCGAAGGGATTGCCGCCGAAGAAGGCATCGAAGAGGTCGCCGAGGCCACCGGCTCCGGCGAAGATGTCGCCCGTGCCGGCGGCGCCGCTGCCCGAGACGCCCGCCTCGCCGTAGCGGTCGTACATGCCCCGCTGCTCAGGATCGGAGAGGACGTCGTAGGCGCGCGAGACGGCCTTGAACTGCTCTTCCGCACCCGGCTCGTCGGGATTGGCGTCCGGGTGGAGCTCCCGCGCTCGCTGACGGTACGCCCGCTTGATCTCGTCCGCCGAAGCGTCGGGGCGAACGCCGAGGAGCTCGTAGAAGTCGCGGGCCATGGCGTCCGCAGGCTACTGCCGTCAGCCGTCGGATAGGCGCTCGCTGAGCCGCTGGCTGACGACGTCGACGGCTACCAAGGCCTGCGGGTAGTTCATGCGGGTGGGACCGAGCAGGCCCACCGTGCCGACCGCCTCGCCCTCGACGATGTACGGCGCCACGACGACCGAGCAGGCGGCCAGCTGCTCGACACCGTGCTCGGCGCCGATGGCCACTGACGCGCCACGGTTGAGCATCTCCCGGAGCAACGAGACCACGACGTACTCCTGCTCCAGTGTGGCGAGCACGCCCCGCACCACCTCCACGGCCTCGAACGCAGACGCCACCGACGCCGTGCCACTCACGTAGAGGTGCTGGTCCGGGTGGGTGGCCCGGCCGCGCAGGCCGTCGAGGGCCTGGCGCACGAGACGGGAGGTTGGGTCCTCGCCCGGGAGGACGACCTCGCCGAGGCGGGCCAGGCTGAGGCCGATGGCGTGGTTGGCGAGGAGCGCAGTCGCGGCATTCACGACTGCATCCGCCCAGTCAGCCGGACGGTCGAACGTCACGCTCTCGACCGTGCCGTTCGAGAGCACGGCCACGGCCATCAACGACTGCTCTGACAGCGAAACCAGCTGCGCCGAGCGGACCTTCGCGGCCTCGACCGGCGCCGTGGTGACCACGGCCGTGTAGCTGGTGAGGCGGGTGAGGAGCCCGGTGGTGTGCTGGAGCATCCGCTCGAGCGCGCCATGGGCGGAGTTGAAGAACTCCCGCACCTGCTGGCTGCGCAGGTCGTCGAGCACGCCGGGCTCGGTGAGCTGATCCACGTACACCCGGTACGCCTTGTCCGTCGGGATGCGCCCGGCGGACGTGTGGGGCTGATGGAGGTAGCCCTCCTGCTCGAGCACTGCCATCTCGTTGCGGATCGTGGCCGGCGAGACGTTGAGCGCGACGTCGGCGGCGACGTGGGCGGAGCCGACCGGTTGCGCGGTCTCGATGTACTCCCGCACGATCGCTCTGAGGATCTTGGCCTTCCGCTCGTCGAGCATGCTCCCACCCGTTGTGACCTTGGCGGTCAGGCTAGCGACGATCGTGCGCGACGACCGGGCTCACTGGCCCACCACCACCCCAAAGCGACGCAACGCTTCCTGCCGCTCGGCGCCGTGGTCGACCATCGGCCCTGGATACGACTCCGGCCCACCGCGCTTCGAAGTCCACGGGGCGTGGACGTCGGGCCCTTCCAGACCCGCGAGCTCGGACACCCAGCGGCGGATGTAGGCCCCGTCGGGATCGAAACGCTCGGACTGGCTGACCGGGTTGAAGATCCGGAAGTACGGGGCGGCGTCGGTGCCAGTGCCCGCCGTCCATTGCCAACCGTGGTTGTTGGACGCCAAGTCCCCGTCAACGAGGTGCACGAGGAAGTGCCGAGCACCCCACTGCCAAGGCAGGTGCAGGTCCTTCACCAGGAAGCTGGCCACGGTCATGCGAACCCGGTTGTGCATCCAGCCGGTAGCGAGGAGCTGGCGCATCCCGGCATCGACGATCGGGAACCCGGTCCTGCCCTCCCGCCAGCGGTCGAAGCGTCGGCGAGCGTCGGCGTCGGTGTCGACCGGGAGGGCGTCCATGCGACGATCGAGGTTCTCCCAGGCCGTCGCCGGCCGGCGGAACAGGACATCGGCGTAGAACTCCCGCCACGCCAACTCGTCGGCGAAGACCTCGTGGCTCTTGCGGGCGCCGAGGTCCGCCAGCAGCTGGCGGGGATGCAGGGCACCGAAGCGTAGGTAGGGGGACAGGCGGCTGGTGACGTCGAGGTCGGGTCGGTCTCTGTCGCGCCCGTAGCCGTCCAATCCCTGGGCGACGAACGCGTCCCAACGCTCGTGCGCCGCATGCTCGCCGGCCGGAGGCAGGAGCACGGGTAGGCCGGCGTCGATCAGAGGCGGCGCCGGCGGTGGCTCACCGGGGAGCCCGCCGATCTGCTTCCATCGGATAGCCGGCTGACCCACTGGTCGCTCCCAGCCCACCGCCGCCCACGACCGGGAGAAGGGTGTGAACACCGCGTACGGATCGCCGTCGCTCTTCACGACCGATCCGGGGGCGACCGCGTAGGGACTCCCGACGAGCCGAAGCGAGCGCCCGCCCCGCTCGAGCGCCGCGGCCACGTCGGCGTCCCGGCGCCGGCCGTACGGTCCGAAGTCGTCCGTGGCGAAGACGACCCGAGCGCCGACGGCGTCGGCCACCGCCGGCACGAGCTCGGCCGGGTCCCCCGTGCGCACCGTCAAGGCCCCCTCCGTGGCCTGGCCGAGCCGATCGAGGCTCTCGTGCAGGAAGCGCAACCGGTTGGCACCCGATCGACGGAGGAACAGCGGATCGAAGACGAACAGCGGGAGCACGGCGCCCTCGCTCGCCGCCGCGAGCAGTGCCGGATTGTCGGCCAGGCGCAGATCGCGCCGAAACCAGAAGACCGTCCTCGTCATGAGACCGTCGTCGTCATGAGAAAGTCGACGTTCACGGGACCGTGGGCGTGACGGCGTCGAGCGCGGTGACAATGGGCGGTGCCGGCCCGGGCGCAGCGGCCGGATGGGACGACCGGGCACCGAGCAGGGCCGCCACCACGAGCGCGCAACCCATGGCGATGAGCCCACCGTACGCGATCGACCAGCTCGCACCCAGGTGATCCCCGATCCAACCGGTGATGGGTCCGCCGATCGGGGTGGAACCCAGGAAGGCGGTGGATTGCAGGGCCAGGACGCGTCCCCGCATGTCCGGCGGCGTGCGGGGCAGGATGATGCTGTTGGTGGCCGCGACGTAGCCCGCGCCACCGAGGCCGATCGGCACCGCGAGGACGAGCGCGACACCGAGCGAGGCCGCGAGCGCGATGAGGACCGAGAAGGCGCCGAGCACGGTCAGCATCACCACGATGATCCGGGGCCCGACCCGGTGCCGCGAAGCGATGATGAGCGAGCCGATCACGCTGCCGACGCTGGTGATCGACAGCAGCAGCCCGAACGCACCGGCACCGCCGCCGAGGTTCTGCGACGAGACGAGGAGCAGCGAGACGTTGTAGTTGAAACAAAACGTCGACACGACGACCAGCACGATGAACGTGTCGCGCAGCACCCGGTCGCGCCAGATGAACGCCAGCCCCTCCCGCACCGCTCCTCCGCCCTTCGCGGCCGGAAGCGGCGAGTGGAGCGACCGGGTGTCCATGGCCAGCAGCCCGCCGAGCACGGCGAGGAAGGACAGCCCGTTGCCGATGAAGCACCAACCGGTCCCGACGAGCTCGACCAGGAGGGCGGCCAGGGCGGGCCCGAACACCCGCGCTCCGGTCATCACGGCGGTGTTCAGGGATAGCGCGTTGGGGATGTCCTCGTCGTCGACCAGCTCCGTCACCAACCCCCGGCGCGCCGGGTTGTCCACGGCGCTCAGGATGCCGAGGACCAAGGCGAACACGTAGACGAGCGGGAGGCTGACCAGGCCAGACAGGTCGAGCACCCCGAGCAGCAAGGCCTGGACGGCCATGCCGGTCTGCGTGGCAATGGTCAAACGCCGCCGGTTCGTGCGATCGGCCAGCACACCGGCCCACGGCCCGAGCACGAGGAGCGGTACGAACTGGCAGGCCAGCACCAGCCCGATCGAGGTGCCCTCGCCCGACAGCCGGTAGACCAGCCAGCCCTGCGCCGTCGATTGCATCCACGTGCCGACGTTCGACACGAGCATGCCGGCGAAGAACAGGCGGGCATTGCGCTGCCGGAGCGAGCGGAACGTCCCGGCAGAAGCCATCTCGCCCTTGCTACCCGACCCGGACGGGGCATGCACGGCCGACGGGCCACATCCTCACGCTCGGCGGGCGGCGCCCGTTCAGTCCTCCAGTCGGAGGGCGGCCACGAAGGCCTCCTGGGGCACCTCCACCCGCCCGATGGACTTCATCTTCTTCTTGCCTTCTTTCTGCTTCTCCAGCAGCTTGCGCTTCCGGGTGATGTCGCCGCCGTAGCACTTGGCCAGCACGTCCTTGCGCTTGGCCCGCACCGTCTCCCGAGCGATGATCTTGCCGCCGATGGCGGCCTGGATGGGCACGTCGAACAGCTGGCGCGGGATGAGCTCGCGGAGCTTCTCGCACATGCGCCGGCCGTAGTCGTAGGCCCGGTCACGGTGCAGGATGGTCGAGAAGGCGTCCGCCACCACGCCGTTCAGCAGCACGTCGACCCGCACGAGGTTCGACCGGGCGTAGTCGGCCGGCTCGTAGTCGAGCGAGGCGTAGCCCTGGCTGCGGCTCTTCAGCTGATCGAAGAAGTCGATCACCACCTCGGCCAGCGGGATCCGGTAGTGGAGCTCGACCCGCTCCGGCGACAAGTACTCGAGCTTCTGCATCTCGCCTCGCCGGGTCTGGCAGAGATCCATCAACGTGCCCGTGTACTCCTTGGGCGTGATGATCGCCACCTTCAGATAGGGCTCCTCGATGGACTCGATCTCCTGTGGCACCGGCAGCCCGGCCGGGTTGTCGATGGTGTCGACCCGTCCATCGGTCCGGTGCACCCGGTACTCGACGCTCGGCGCGGTGGCGATGAGCGAGAGATCGAACTCCCGCTCGAGCCGCTCGCGCACGATGTCCATGTGCAGCAGCCCGAGGAAGCCACAGCGGAAGCCGAAGCCGAGCGCGCCGGACGTCTCGGGCACGTAGGTGATCGACGCGTCGTTCAGGCGCAGCCGCTCGAGGCTCTCCCGAAGGTCCTCGAAGTCGTCGCCGTCGACCGGGTAGAGCCCACAGAACACCATCGGCTTCGGGGTGCTGTACCCCGGGAGGGGCTCGGCGGCCACGCGGCCCGCGTCGGTGAGGGTTTCGCCCACTCGGGCCTCGCTGACGTCCTTCACGCCCGCGATGAGGTAGCCCACCTCGCCGGGACCGAGCTCCGCGACCGGAGTCGGGATCGGCAGTCGCACGCCGATCTCGTCGACCTCGTGCACGGTGCCGGCCTGGAGGAACCGCACCCGGGCGTGGGCGCTCAGCCGCCCGTTCATGACCCGAATGGAGCTCACGACGCCGCGGTACTGGTCGTACTGGCTGTCGAAGATGAGGGCTTGCAACGGTGCCTTGGCGTCGCCGATCGGGGGCGGGATGCGCTCGACCACCGCGTCGAGCAGCTCGCCGACCCCCTCGCCTGTCTTGGCCGAGAGCCGAAGGATCTCCTCGCCGGGGATCCCGAGGACGGTCTCGATCTCCTCGCGCGTAGCGGTCGGGGTCGGCGGCCGGCAGGTCGATCTTGTTCAGCACTGCGACGATCTCGAGGTCGTGCTCGACCGCGAGGAAGCAGTTGGCGAGGGTCTGGGCCTCGATGCCCTGGGAGGCGTCGACCACCAGCACCACGCCCTCGCACGCGGCCAGTGATCGCGACACCTCGTAGCCGAAGTCCACGTGACCGGGCGTGTCGATGAGGTGCAGGGTGTGACCCTTCCACGTGACCCGCACGTTCTGGGCCTTGATGGTGATGCCGCGCTCTCGCTCGAGGTCCATCGAGTCTAGGTACTGGGCCCGCATGTCACGGGCGTCGACCGCGCCCGTCATCTCGAGGACGCGATCCGACAGCGTCGACTTGCCGTGGTCGATGTGGGCGATGATCGAGAAGTTGCGGATGCGGGCGAGATCCATGGCTCTCGGGATGCTACCGACCCGCGCCCGCGGCTCCCGGGGCGGTTCAGCCGTAGACGACGAGCCCGTTGCCCGAGGTGGTGATGGCCAGCCGGGTCCCGTCGGCGGCTACGGCGAGCGGCCGCACGATCTGGTTGGCGGCAACGGCGTCGGGATCAGCGACCCGGGTCCACGCCGCGGCCGGCAGCACCGAAGGATCGAAGCGGAAGACGGTGCCGGGCTTGCCGACGCCGATATCGGTGCCCGCCACGACGAAGAGGACGTCGCCGTCGGACGCGATAGGCACCGTGCCGTAGCTGGTCGACAGCGGGGTCCAGCCCGCGGGATCCGTCGGCACCGGGACCGCGGTGAGCGGGCAAGCCTGGGCGACGCAGCGGGTGGGGTCGTCGAGCCGGGAGAGGGTGCCGATGCCGGTCAGGAACAGTGCGTCCGCGGCGCCGATGTAGGCCACCTCCTGGGCCGAGCCCCCCGGCAAGCTCAGCGGTGCCCGCCAGCTGAGTCCAGGTCAGCGGGCCGCCGCCGGCAACCCACGGCGCCATCCACAGCCCTTCGGCCACGGTTTCGACGACGATCACCGTCGTGGCCCCGCGGCTGATCGCCAGCACGGTGGCCGAAGCCGGGGCCACGTCATCGGGCAGGGCCGCGGTCTCGAACGGTTGGGAGGTCGTCGGGCGCAGCGGCGGAGGCGGCGGGAGCGTGGTTGTGGTCGTGGCCGCGGTCGTCGGCTCCGTGGTCGTCGGCTCCGTCGTCGTCGTGGCCTCGGTCGTCGTCGTGGCCTCGGTCGTCGGCGTGGCCTCGGTCGTCGGCGGCCCGGTCGCTCGGGCCTCTGTCGGCGCGGCCTCGGTCGTCGGTCGTGACCTCGGTCGTCGGCGCGGCCTCGGTCGTGGTCGTGACCTCGGTCGTCGACGGCTCGGTCGTCGGGAGCTGCGCCGTCGTCGTCGACGGCTCCGTCGTCGGCGGCTCGGTCGTCGGCTGCGTGCTCGGCGGGTCGGTGCTCGATGCCTCGCTGCTCGTCGGCGGTTCCGAGGTGAGCGGGTTCGTCGGGTCGGTGGGAGCGGCCGGATCGGTCGGGTCGGCGGCAGGACGGACTTGGGCGGGTGCAAGCGGTGGGGCGCGGCGGGCCGGGTGTTGTCAGCCGCCGCCAACCGACCAGGGCGTGACCGTCCCACGTGGCCGCCCACAGGCCGTTGTCTGCGATGCCGACGAGCACGGTGTTGCCGATGTTCGCGAGCGCCACCGGCTGGCGGTCGATCGGCAGCGGCAGCTGCACGGATGGCGCCGAGCCGGGCGGCACGGCCAGCACCACACCGCCGAAGGTCGACGTGGCCTCGCCGGCGAGCGCGGTGCGGTCCGGCAGCACCGTCACCGACAGGCCCTTGGTACGTCATCGGACTTGATCGTCGGCGCCTGGTCGAGCTCCTGGCGCACCGGCGGGTCGGGACGGTCAGGTCGGCGCGGAACAGGAACCGGTCGGCGTCGGTGGCGAACACCGTGCCGTGGTCGAGGGCGACGGCGCCCAGGAAGGTCGGCACCGACGCCGTACACCGCCGGCTGCCACGGACGGTCGGCGTCTGTCCGACCGGTCGGGCCTGAGGCCCGTACACCCAGATCCCGGCCTTGCCCGCCACCACGTAGCGGCCGTCGCTCAGGACAAGGACGGACGACACGACGTACTGGTCGTTGCCGATCACGCTGGTGCCGTCGACGAACCACTGCACGCCCGCATGGCCGAGGATCGTCAGGTCGACCTGATCGTCCTGGGCCAGCGGCTCGAGGGATTGCACGGCCGGGCCGCTCACGCTCCAGCCGACCCGGACCCGGGTGACCTCGAAGTCGGTCTGGTCAGGGTCGGTGGCCGCCTTGGGCAGGCTGGCGCCGGTGAGGATCATGTCGCCGGTGGCCGAGGTCGAGCACCAGGTCCACGCTCACCACGTTGCGCAGCTGTGCCAACCCGATGACGCTCACCGACGCAAGCGGCGTGCCGTCCGGGCGCCCGGCCCACAGTCCGCCGATCCGGGTCGGCTAGTCCAACGAGGCGGTCGTCGACGACACCGGCGTAGAGATGGTCGTCCGGGCGTGATGCGGAGCTCCTCGACGCTCTGCGAGGGGGAACCGGTGAGCACGATCGGCGCGCGTCGGCGGCGTGTAGACGCACGGGCGCGACGGGCAGGTGGGCGCCTTTGCGAAGCGCCACACGCCGGCCAGGTGGGGCTGGGGCAGGGTGCCGCCGCCCCGGCTGCCGGCCAGGCCCATGCGGGACGTGGCGACGATACGTCGCCGGCCGCGCCGACCACGACCGAGCGGATCGGCGACAGGCTGGGCGATGGCAGGCAGCCGAACAGCGCCCACGCCGAGCCGGCCATGAGCGACCGAGTCCAGACGCACCCGGTCATGTCGCCGGCCATGAGGTGGGGGTCCGCGGCGTACGGCCCACGGTCGGCGATGGCGAAGAGCCGGCTCGTGGCTCGGCTGCGGGTGCTCCCGCCCCCGGGCAGGTTGCCGCCGTCGAACCAGATGCCCATGCCGCCGTTGTCCACCACCCAGGTCTCGCCCTCGTCGTCCGAGCGCAGGATGGCCGGCGCTGGCGGCGTCCCGCTTGCCGACGGCGGCGAACAGCGTGGGCGCCGGACCGCTCGGACCGATGACGTTGGCCACGATCAGCGAGGCCACGCCTCGTGCTCCGAAGGGGTCGGCACCGCCGCGGATGACGTTGCGGGAACGCCACGTGCGGCCGCCGTCGTCAGACACGAAGAAGCCTTGGCTGTCCCCGCCGGCGACCAGGCGGCCGGATGGGAGCTGGGCCACCACGGTCATGAACCCGGCGCCGTTGATTGGTCCGTTCGAGAACCTGGGTGCGACCGCCTGCGACTGCGCCCGGCGCTCCACTGCCGCGGCGCCGTCGCGGAGGCGACGGCCAAGCGGTCCGTCGCGACCGGACCGGCATCGCCCGTCGGCCCGGCGTGGCTCGATGAGGTGCGCTCGACCAGCGGGTCCACCGGCACCGTGCCCGTCGGCGGCGCCGGTGCGACGTGGTCAGCCGGCGCGATGGTCTCGCCGGACGCCGGCGACAGACCCGGCGGCGAGCGCAGCCAGGAACGCCAGCACCACTGTGGCTCGCTTGCTGTGGCGCCTCCCCACCACCTGGCCAGCCACCACCGGGGTCCACCTTCCTACGCCTGCAGAGGGTCGGCCGGCGCGACCGACCTGCGGACCGGAACCAAGCAGACGGGAGAGCTCGGCCCGGCCCCGAACTGTGCCAACTCTAGGCCGGTTGGGACGGCGCGGGCCTGGTTGCTAGCCTTCCCCGGTTCTCCGACGGCTGCGACGGCGCTACGACCAGGCGCGAAGTCCAGTCATCGAGCAGCACGATCCCAGCGACAAAGGACCACCGGTGGCCAACATCAAGAGCCAGAAGAAGCGGATCAACACCAACGCCAAGCGCGCCGAGCGCAACAAGGCGGCCCGGTCCGAGCTCAAGACCAGGATCAAGACCGCCGTCGACGCCGCCGGGACCGAGGACGGCGAGGCCACGCCGCAGCTGGCCCAGAAGCGCCTCGACCAGGCCGCCGCCAAGGGCATCATCCACAAGAACCAGGCCGCGCGTCGCAAGAGCCGCCTGATGAAGGGTCAACGCCGCGGCCTGACCCGACCGGGAGCCTTCACCCACCGCAGGCTCACGGGGCCGCCCGTGCCCGGCCGCCCGCGGATCAGCGCCGCGCGCAGGTCCGCGGTCGGTGCAGTCGGCCACCGCTTCAGCGCCGCGAGCGGCCGGGTGCGCGACAGCCGGCAGAGCCGGGCCACGAGCACCTCGAGCACCGCCTCCTCGGGCAGCTCCCGCTGACCCCGCAGGTCCATGTCGGCCTGCGCCATCAGCTGGATCGCCTCGTGGATCGCGTCGGGCCCCATGGCCGCGCGCCCGTTCCACCGCCTTGCGGGCCGCGAAGCCCTTGATGCCGAGGACCGCGCCGGCGACTGCCTCGTCGTGAGCACCCGACCCGTCGAGGCGGAGCAGCCGGCCGTAGTGGGTGTGCAGGATGGCCATCGACCAGGAGCGGGTGGCGACCGCCGGCGTGGACCATCCGGCTCAGCGCACCCGAGCGCGGCCGGCCGGTCGCCCCGGTCGATGGCGTCGGTCAGGTCCCACGGCGGGATGCCACCCCCCTCGCCGAGGTAGGGCGTGACGTCCTCGACGTCGAGCCGGCCGCCGGTGCCGAAGGTCGCCACCAGCGTGTCGAGGATCCCGGAGAGGCGGTTGACGTCCTCGCCCAGCTGGTCGACCAAGGCGGCCGTCGCCGCCGGCGTCAGCCGCAGCCCGCTCGCCGCGACCTGCTCGTCGACGAACGAGGACCGGTCGCGCCGGTTGCTCCCCACGTCGGGCGCGCCGACCACGCACCGCCGGCGCCCTTCACCGACGTCGAGCAGCTTCTTGGTCGGCTTGCCCGCGTAGATCAGCACCAGGTCGGTCGTCGGCAGCGGCGCGGTCGAGGTAGCGCCTGCAGCGCCGCCGACACCGTCGGCGTCCAGCCGTTCGGCGGCCCGCACCGACGACGACCCGGGTATCGGTCAGGAACGGCGGCGTCTGCGCCTCGGCCACGACGTGACCGATCGTGACGTCGTCGCCGTCGAGCGTCAGGTCGGCCACCATCAGCGACCGGTCGGCCGCGCCGACGAGACGGCGAACGAGCTCGGTCGCGGCCTGGCCGACCAGCGCCTCGTCGGACCCGTGGATGAGGTGCAGCTCAGCCATCGGCACCCAGCTCGACCGCGCTGCCCCTCGCCTTCGAGGATGGCGGCCATCAGGTCCGCCACCCGGCGGCTGCCCCGCGACGTCGTGGGCCCGCAGCACCCGGCAGCCGAGCGCGATGCCCTGGGCGTGGGCGGCGACCGTGGCCAGCCGGCGGTCGTCGACCGGCAGGCCGAGCACCTCGCCGAGGAAGCGCTTGTTCGACGCCGAGAGGAACACCGGGTAGCCGAGCGCGGCCAGCCGGTCGGACGCTCGGAGCAGCTCGAGCGACATGGGCTCGGTCTTGCCGAGGTCGAGGCCGGCGTCGACCATGATCCGCTCGGCGCGGGATGCCCGCTGCCTCCGCCCGGCCGGCCCGATCGGCGCAGAAGCGCACGACCGCGTCTCGACGACACCTTCCGGGTACTCCGGCTCCGGATCGGGCACCCGGGGCGCCAGGCGGATGTGGGTGGCGACGACCGAGGCGCCGTGCTTGCGCCGCGACGGTCAGGTAGTCGCGGGTCGGCGAAGCCGCTGATGTCGTTGCCGACGACGGCGCCCGCGGCGCAGCGCCGCGTCGAGCACGGAGGCCCGCCACGTGTCGACCGCAGACCGGGAGGTCGAAGCGGGCCCGCAGCGCCTCGACCGCCGGCACCACCCGCTCCAGCTCCTCGGCCTCGTCGACCTCCGGCCCCGGGCCCGGCCTTCACGCCGCCGACGTCGAGGAGGTCGGCGCCGTCGGCCACGAGCTGCTGCGGCCTTGGCCAGGAACGCGTCGAAGTCGAAGTAGCGCCCGGCGTCGTAGAACGAGTCGGGCGTGCGGTTCAGGATGCCCATCACCAGGGCCCGGTGGGTGACGTCGAACTCCGCGTCACCCAGCGCCAGCCGCACCGGCGACCCTATCGCTCACCTCTTCCCGCCCGTCCCTCCTCGGTGGCGGGGCGGCCGGCGCAGACCACGGCCACGGCCGCCCCGACCAGGCCGGCGGCGGCCCGACGTGCGGGAGCGGCCAGCGCCGCGCCCGACGCCGCCACGCCGGCGACCAGCGCACCAGCAGCACCGTCGGCAGCTGCAGCAGCCGCGCCCACGGGCGGGGCAGCGCGCCCGCCAGCAGGCCGGCCGGCAGGCCGTAGACCATGATCGGGCCGGCCGCGGGGACGGCGAGCAGGTTGGCGGGCACGGAGGCCAGCGGCAGCGGTCCGAACACGACGACGCGACCGGCGCCACCCCGAGCTGCGCCGCCATCGTGACCGCCAGCGCAGCCGCAACGGCGCCGGACCGGGCAGCCGCGCCGCCAGGGGCCCGGCGAGAGCAACGATTCCGGCGGTCGCCCCGACCGATAGCCACCAACCGACCGCGTGGACGAGCAGCGGGTCGCAGGAGCAGGATGGTCACCACCGCCAGCGCCGAGCAGCCGCACCGGGCTGGACGGTCGGCCGGTGGCCACCCCGGTGGCGGCCAGCGCGGCCATGACCGACGCCCGGATCACCGACGGCTCGAAGCGGGTCAGCGCCGCGAACCAGCCGATCAGGCCCAGCGTGCCGCCCACCGCGTCGGCGTGCGCAGGCCGCGCAGCAGCGGACCGGCGAGCGCCAGGAGGAACGCCACGTTCTCGCCGGACACCGCGGTCGAGATGCGCCAGACCGGAGGCGCGGAACTGCCCCGACCTGGCTGGCGGCTGGCCGCGGTCGTCACCGATGACGAAGCCGAGGTACAGGCTGCGATCGAGCGGGCTCATGGTCCGCGCGCCCCGTTCGAGCAGCTGCCGCACCCGGTTGGCGGAGTGGGCGAGTGGCGCCCGTCGCTCACGAGCTCCAGGCGGGCGGGCCGCAGCACGCCGACGATGTGGCGGCTGCGCAGCCAGCGGCGATGGCCCCGCTCGGCGGCGACGATCCGAGACCCTCGATGGCAGCTGCTCGCCGGCCAGCCGGGCCGAGAGCCGCCGAGCGGTGCCGCCGAACGCCCGCAGCTCCAGGTGGTGGCCGCGCCCGCCACGACGTCCGCCGCCACGCCGGCGACCGAGCGGGCTGGGATCCGTGCGCAGGGTGACGACGCCGTGAAACGGCCGCACGCCGCCATCGGCCTCCACCGGCTGGGCTCCGGACCATGCCCGGGCGGACAGGGCGGACACGAGGAGGCACGCGCCGAGGACCACGGGCTCGGCCCGGCGACCCCACCCGAGCAACGCCGCCGACACGCCGAGCAGCACTCCAGCTGGCCACGGCCACGGGACCGCCAGCCACGCCCCGGCCACCGCGGCGGCGCCCACCGCCACGACGGCCCGTCTCCGAGTCGCGCCGTCGCCCAGCCCACAGCAACGTGATGCGGTCGGCCCACATCCGACCCCCTAGCATCGCGTCCGTGGCCCGACCGAGCGTGACGATCCCCCGCGCCCGCTCGCCCCGCACCAGCCGGTCCCGCAGGGTCCGGTCGCCTACCGCCGCCAGATCCGCCGCTACGGGCCGTTCGTCGGCCTGGTGGTCCCGCGGTCTGGTCTTCATCGCCGCCGTGCTGGTCTGGCGGATCTGGCCGTGCGCCGGCTCGGCCTGCGTGAAGAACGCCGAGGTCGGCTGGGTGCTGGCCAGCTTGGCTGTGCCGACGGCGCTCATCGCCGGCTTCCCCCTGGAGGGCGGCTCGATCCGCCTGCCCTGGCCGGGGTCGGCGCGGTGGCGCTCTGGATCGGCGCTCGGCGGCCTGGGCGGCCCGCCGGACGGCCCGCTCCCCGGTTGCCGGCTGGCGGGAGTGGTGGCGCGAGTACCTTGGCTGCTCCTGCCGGTGTGGGGCGGCACGCTGGCCGCCGCTCGCCATCATGCGCTACCTGGCGCTCTGACCCGGCGCTCACACCCGCACCAGGTCACGCAGCGAGTCGAGCTTGGCAGGGCCGATGCCCGGCACGTCGGTCAGGTCGTCGACCGGCTGGAACGGTCCGTGCTGCGTCTCGGTAGGCGCACGATGTCGCGGGCGGTCGCCGGACCGACGCCCGGGCAGATCGTCGAGCTGCGTCCCGGTGGCGGTGTTCAGGTCGATCGGCTCGATCGGCGCGACGATGTCCGGCCGGCCGCGGTGGCCGGGGCGGCAGCGGCGGCGCCCTGCCGGTTACCTCGTCGGGGAGGACCTCGCCCTGGTGCGGCACCTGCACCCGCTGGCCGTCGACCAGCCGGCCGGCCAGGGCTCATCGCCTCGAGGTCGGCATCGGCGGCCGGACCGCCCGCCGCGCGCGACGAGATCCGTCACCCGCGCGCCGGTCGGCCAGGCGGTAGACGCCGGGCCGGTCGACCGCTCCGGCCACCTGAACGACGAGCGGCGCCGGCTCGCTCGTCGGCGACGACGGGCTGCCGGCCGCCGCAGAGACGGACGCCGGCGTTGTGGCCGGCACGGCGAGTGGCGCCGGCGCAACCGGGCGCGGCAGCTGGTCCTCCACCGGCGACGGCGGCGGGCGGAGCAGCCACCAGCCCGCCGGCCACCAGCACCAGGGCCAGCCGACGGCACGGCGAGGCCGTGCGGGCTGGAGGCGGCCCGCATGGCAGCGAGGCGTTCGAGCCAGCGAGCGCGGGGATTCCGGACGGAGCAGGTCCGGCACCGGCGTTCCCTCCATGGCGGAGCGCCACCGGGCGCCAAGGGCCAGCTGGGGGAAGCCGGTCCCCCTAGCGATCGGCGGTGCAGCCGCCTGCGGCTGGCCGCTCACACCGACGGTGGCTCGGCTGACCACCGGCTCACGCACCTGGGTGGCCAGCGCCCGCCGGGCCACCCAATCAGCCTCCACTTCGAAGGGGATCCGCAGGTAGGCACCGTGGTGGCCTTTGCCCCGCAACCGCCACAAGGCGTACGAACCGACGTAGCGCGACGAGAAGCCCAGCGACCCCGTGCCGGCGCCACTGCCGCACGTGGACCCGCTCGTGGTACAGCAGGTAGCGCGAGCCGGCGTGGGCCTTGCGCACCGACACGAGCGGTCCGAGTGTGATGGCCGCCGCGCCCCGGGGCACCGGACCACCGATCAGCAACCAGTAGCCCTCGCGCCGCTCCAGTCGCATGCCGTCATCGTACGCCCGGCGGAGGCGGGCCCGTCGGGTCGGGGGCGGGGCTTCTGCACGCCGACCCGGCGCTAGAAGAGGCGCTTGGTGAGCTCGCGGCGGTAACCGGCGGTACGGGGGTCGTCCGGGCCCATCACCTCGAGGATGTCGACGTAGGCCTGGCGGGCGTCGTCGTCGTCCTTGACCTGGTCCAAGAGCTTGGCGAGCTGGTCGCCGAAGTCGTCGTCGGGGTTGGCGGCCAGGCGAGCCTTGGCTGCCACCTTGCGCACCGCGTCGGTCTCGGGAATCCGGCCCAGGATTCCGAGCGCCTCCTCGGACCGGGCGTCGTCGACCAGCAGCTCGGCCAGCGCCACCACGGCCTCCTCGTTGCCGGGATCGAGCTCCAGGGCCTGGCGCAGGCTGGTCTCGTCGCCGGCCTGGATCAGCCTGGTGATCTCCTGCTGCGCCGCGCTCGGGAGCAAGGCTTCGACGAACTGCTTCACGAAGGGCTCGGGGTAGGCGCCGACGAACCCGTCGACGATCTGACCGTCCCTGAGGGCATACACCGCGGGGATCGACTGGGCGTGGAAGGCGGTGGCGATCTGCGGGTTCTCGTCCACGTTCACCTTGACCAGGTCGACCCGGCCTGCGGTGGCGTCGACGACGTGCTCGAGGATCGGCCCGAGCGTGCGGCACGGGCCGCACCACGGAGCCCACAAGTCGACCACCACCGGGACGGCCGACGAGCGCTCGATGACGTCGGTCTGGAACGTGGCGTCGGTGACGTCAATGGCCATGTTTCCACCCTACCGGCGCCGTGCCGCCGCCCCGCCGGGCCGACGCCTGCCCCGAGGGGCGGCCTCGTCGCCACGGCCGGCCGCTACCGTTCGACGCCGTGACCGCCGATCGCCCCGCCTCGGCTGCCCCGGCCGACTTGCTCCCGAACCGCCGGGCCGCGGCTGACCAACCCGAGTCGAGCGCCCCACTGGACCATCCACTCGGCCTCGACGTGCCTCGCGTCGGCCCGTGGCTGGAGGCCAACGTGGCCGGGGCCGAGGGCCCATTCGAGGTTGAACTGATCGCCGGCGGCCACTCGAACCTCACCTACCGGGTCACGGGCGCCGACGGCCATCCCCTCGTCGTGCGGCGGCCGCCCCTCGGTCACCTGCTCGCCTCCGCGCACGACATGGGGCGGGAACACCGGGTCATCGCCGCCCTCGCCGAGACGCCGGTCCCGGTCGCGCCGGCCCGCGGCTACTGCGACGACCCAGGCGTGACCGGGGCGCCGTTCTACGTCATGGACTTCGTCGACGGCCACGTGATCCGCGACCGCGCCGCGGCGGAGGCCGTGCTCGACGAACGGGCGCGCCGGACGGCCGGGGCATCGATCGTCGACACGCTGGCGGCCATCCATGCTGTCGACGTCACGGCCGTCGGCTTGAGTGACCTCGGCCGCCACGACGGGTACATCGCCCGCCAGCTCCGGCGCTGGTACGGCCAGTGGGAGCAGTCCAAGACGCGGGAGCTGCCCGACGTCGACCGGGTGCACGACACGCTCGCCGCCTCGACGCCGGAACAGGGGCGGGCAGCGATCGTCCACGGCGACTACCGCCTCGACAACACCATCATGGCCGAGGACGGCCGCGTGACGGCGGTGCTCGACTGGGAGATCTGCACCCTCGGCGATCCCATGGCCGACGTGGGGTTGCTCATGGTCTATTGGACCGGCCCCGACGACGAAGCGTCGGCGTGGATGGGGTCGGCCACCACCGCACCCGGCTTCGCCAACCGCGATGAGCTGCTCACTCGCTACGCCACCGTCGCCTCCCGTGACGTGTCCGGCATCGACTTCTACATCGCGTTCGCCTTCTGGAAGCTGGCTTGCATCCTGGAGGGGGTCTACGCCCGGTACCTCGCCGGCGCGCTGGGATCGAGGCGAGATGCGGCCGAGCTCGACGCCTTCCGGGCCCAGGTGGAGATGGCCGCCGCCTGCGCCGCGTCCTACGCCGGGAAGCTCTGATCGGCGCCGACGATGCCCGAACCCTTCGTGCTGCATGAGCGTCCCGACCTCTCCGAGCCGGTGATCATCGCCGCGCTGGCCGGCTGGATCGACGCCGGGGGCGCGGCCCAAGCCGCGATGGGCGTGCTCGCCAGCGAGCTGGACGCCCGCACCATTGCCACCTTCGACGACGACACCTTCATCGACTACCGCGCCCGCCGCCCGGTGATGGAGCTTCGAGACGGTGTCAACACCAACCTCGTGTGGCCGACGATCGAGCTCATGGCCGGCCGGGATTCGACGGGCAAGGACGCGTTGCTCCTCACCGGCCACGAGCCGGACGCGGCGTGGCGGCATTTCGTGGACCTCACCGCGTCGCTCGCCATCGACTTCGGCACGCGGATGATGGTGGGACTCGGGGCTTATCCCTTCGCCACGCCCCACAGCCGGCCCAGCCGGCTCTCGGTCAGCTGCAGCTCGCCGGAGGTGGCGGCGTCACTCGCGTACCTGAAGAACTCAGTCGACGTGCCGGCCGGGGTGCAGGCGGCGCTGGAGCGGGCGTTCGGCGATCGCGGGGTGCCCGCCGTCGGGCTGTGGGCCCAGGTCCCTCACTACGTCGCCGCCTCGCCCTACCCGCCGGCCGCGGTGGCCCTCCTCACCGGGTTGAGCGAGGTGACCGGCCTCACGCTCGACGCGGCCGAGCTCCGCGAGGAGGCCGTCCGGCACCGGGCCCGGCTCGACGAGCTGGTGGCCAACAACCCTGATCACGTCGCCGTGCTGCGCCAGCTCGAGTCCATCTACGACGAGGGGCAGCCCGACCACTGGCCGGCGAACCTCGGCGGCCTGGCGCCCCTCACCGCGGGCGACCTGCCCAGCGGCGAAGAGCTGGCGGCCGAGCTGGAGCGGTTCCTGCGCGAGCAGGGCGGCGGCTGAGGCGCGGGTCTGGCGGCGGCCGGCCCCGACAGCCGTTCAACCGTTTGGTCGGCCCACCCACCAGCCCGAGCCGTGGGTCACCACGTGGATGGCACCGTCGACACCCATGGCGAGCCCGACCGGATCGACCGCACCAGCCGCGAAGGCGGCGTCGCCGATGTCGGTCCAAGCCGCCCCGCCGTCGACCGACCGCAGGATGGCCGCCCGTCCGGCCACCGTGCCCACCGGCGCCGTCGAGTCGTCTTCGGCCACCGCGATCACGGCGCCATCCGGGCCTACCTCCACCAGGCGGGCCCGGGGCAACGGCGTGCTGGCGCTGACGGTGAGGCCACCGGTGGCCAACGAGCCAACCCGCGCCTGGTCGACGCGTCGCACGCTGCCTCCCCCGGCCAGCCACAGCCGCTGCGGCGCGAGCGGATCGACGGCGATGTCGAGCGCGGCGTCGGCCACCTTCTCCCAGGTCACGCCGGCATCGAGCGAGCGCCACACACCCGCGGTCACGCCGCGGTCGGCGGCGAAGACCGCGCCGCCATCGGGCGCCCACGCCAGCTGGGCGAGGCGCGGGAAGGCAACGCCGGTCCCCGCTCCCGGATCCGTGGCCACCCGAACCCATGGCGCCGCACCCTGCTTGCGCCACACCCCCTTCTCGGCGGTGAGCGCCAAGACCACTCGGGCGCCGGCCACGGTCCGGGCCGCCACCGCCAGGACCCCGGACGTGGCGCTGGCCCCCCCGAGCCCGAGCGACGCGGAGGCGGCGCCGGGCTGCTCCTGCACGAGCACATCGCCCGAGCCGCTGGCCGGCGTGGTTCCGACGTACATCGGCGCACCACCCGGCCCCGGCCAGCCGCTCAACGCCGCCACGGCCGTCACCTCGGCGGGAAGGTCGACATCCGTCACCCTGCGGCCGCCGTCGGTGCTGGTCATCAGGTCCCAGTCGGCCACTCCGGCCAGGACTCGGCCGCTCACCGCCGGGTCGGCGGCCACGGCCAGGTGGAAGGTGGTGGCCAGCCCGCGGACCGCCGGCCACCAGTTGGCACCGCCGTCCGGCGACCGCCAGATGCCGGACCGCCCCGCCAGGAGCAAGGTGGCCGGGGCGAACGGGTCGGATCGGATGGACGCGGCGATGTGGTCGGAGCCACCGAGCAAGGTGACGGGATGGGCGGCCTGGCGCCACACCGGTCCGCCCGGGCCACCAACCTGCAGGTGGACACCGCTCGGGTTGGCTGGCAGCGGTGCCCACGAAGCCCCTCCGTTCGAGGACCGCAGGATGGTGGCGCAGAACGAGCCCGTGCACTTGGCGTCGGCATCCAGACCCACGGTCACGACGTCGGAGCTGCCCAGCCGGGTGGCCAGCACCTCGTAGACGTCGGTGGCAGCGGCCAGGAACGGCTTGAGGCCCGCCATCTTGGTGAGCACGGGTGTGGCCGCGTCGAGGTTGCCAGCGAAGAGGCCCTTGGGACCGGCCGCGACGTACAACGTGCGGCCGGCGACCGCCAGCTCTTCGGCGAGGGGCGCGCCCGTCAGCTTCTTCCACTTGGGCGTGGTCGCGTTGGCGTTGGTGGTGCGGTAGACGCCCCCGCCATCGGCCTCGGTGCGCGCCCGCGGCGTACAGCACGTTCGGGTTGGCCGGGTCGATCGTCAGGCCGCGCAGGAAGGAGCCGGCCAGACCCTTCGAGGCCCAGGTGACACCGCCGTCGAGCGACACCTGCACACCGCTCTCGTAGGTCGCCAGCCAGACCTTGTTCGGCGTGACCGGGTCGGGGACGATCAGGCGACCGATCGAGCGCGGATGGGGCTGGGGCAGCTGGCTCCCCTTCGTGTTGGAGCCGTTGCAGGCCACGCCGATCGAGGTCGTGATGAACGTGCGGCCGTCGTCGTCGCTGCGCTCGAAGCCACCGTTGAGTGCGCCGGTGGGGCGGGTCTGGCCGCTGCACGTGTACACGCGACCGGGGATCAACGGGTCGAAGGCGATCGACGCCACACTCGCCTGGTCCGAAGCTTCGAAGCCGTGAGCAGGCGGTTGCCAGGTGACACCGCCGTCGGTGCTGCGGAACACCCCGGACGAGTCGGATGCCGCCAACCACACACCGGGCTCGGTGGGCGACGGCTCGAGCATGGTCATGAACCCGCCACCGTCGGTCCGCGCCGGCTCCCAGCCGTAGCTCGGTCCAGCAGCGGGCCCATCCGCCGCCGACACGAGCACGGACGATGCGAACAGCAGGCCCAAGAGAACGCCCGCGCCTCCGCGCACGGCGCCAAGCCTAGGAGAGTCGTCGCGCCGCGGGCCGACGCCCGCACCGGCGCCGTCAGTAGGGCCAGGTCTCGCCGTCGTGGCCGAGCAGGCGGGCCACGCGGCCGAGGTGGGCGACCAGGAGCACCTTCACGACGACGTTGCGGGCGAACCAGGCCATCGGGCCGAGCTGGCGGACGGCGTTGGTCAGCCGAGCCGCGGGCCGGAGGTCCTCACGTCGGTAACGGGTGAGCGAGGCGTCGCGGCCGAGGTAGCGGAATCGGCCGCCGACGACCGTGGTGGTCAGGAGGGCCAGCGTGACCCCGACGGAGCTGTAGGCATCGTGGACGAGCAGCACGCCGCCAGGCTCCACCTTCGCGCCCCACTGGACCAGGTCGCCTCGGGCCGGCCGGAATCGATGGGCGCCGTCGATGTAGAGCAGGTGCGCCGGGCCGGGCACATCGTCGAGCGCGTGGTGGGAGAACCGGCGCACGTGGCGGACGCCCGCCGCCACGCCCGCGGCCTCCAGATTGGCCGCGAACGCGTCGTGGTCATCCTGACCCTCGTCGGGGCGACCGTGGATCTGGCGCGGCCCCCGGTCGTTGCCGGCATGGGGATCGATGGCAGTGACGGTGACGCCCTTCGACGCGGCCGAGGCGAGGACGACGGTCGACTTGCCGCGGTAGCTCCCGATCTCGACGATCGAGCCCCCGGCGGGAACAGCCGCCGCCTCGTCCCACAGCCGTTCGCCCTGAGCCGGGCTCATCCACCCTTCGAGCGCCGCCGCCGCGGCGAGCACGCCGGCGCGGTCGCGGTCGGTCACGAGGGCGAGACGCTACCGCGCCGGACGCGCCTCGATCCGGAGGCGCTTCGTCGCTCGCGGCGCCCCTTTCGCGCCCACCCCTGCCCGCGGGGTACCTTCCGCAGCCATGAAGGTCGACGGTGGCATCGGGTCCGATCTGCGCCTCGCCGGGCAGCAGGCGAGGGACGCGGAGGCCGCAGGATACTCGGGGCTGTGGAGCGCCGAGACGGCTCACGACCCCTTCTTCCCCCTCCTGCTGGCGGCCGAGCACACGAGCCAAGTCGACCTCGGGACGTCGATCGCAGTGGCGTTCGCCCGCAACCCGATGCTGCTCGCCAACGCGGGCTGGGACCTGCAGGCCTTCTCGGGCGGGCGGTTCATCCTCGGCCTCGGGAGCCAGATCCGCCCCCACATCACGAAGCGGTTCTCGATGCCGTGGAGCCATCCGGCCCCCCGCATGCGCGAGCTCGTCCTCGCCGTCCGCGCCATCTGGGACTGCTGGCTGCACGGCACCAAGCTCGACTTCCGAGGCGAGTTCTACAGCCACACCCTCATGACGCCCTTCTTCGCGCCACCGGCCTCGGACCTGACCGAAGTCGGAGTGCCGCGGATCTTCCTGGCGAGTGTCGGTGAGCTGATGACCGAGGTCGCGGGCGAGGTGTGCGACGGCTTCATCTGCCACGCCTTCACCACCGAGCGCTACCTACGCGAGGTCACGCTCCCCGCGCTCGCACGGGGGCGGGCGAAGGCCGGCAAGACCATGGAGGGCTTCGAGATCATCGGCCCGAGCTTCGTGGTCACGGGCGCCGACGAGGAGGCACAGGTCAAGGCCGCCGACAGCACGCGCGCAACAGATCGCGTTCTACGCGCTCGACCCCGGCCTACCGCGGTGTGCTCGACCTGCACGGGTGGGGTGAGCTCCAGACCGAGCTCAACACCCTCTCCAAGCAGGGAAGGTGGGAGGAGATGGGCGAGCTGATCGACGACGACATGCTCGACGCGTTCGCGGTGGTTGCGACGCCGGAACGGGTGGCGCCCGCCCTCCATCAGCGCTACGGCGACGTCGTCCAGCGCATCAGCTTCTATGCCCCCTACCGGAGCGATCCGGGGCGCTGGCAGTCCGTGCTCGACGCACTGAAGACGGCGTGAGGCGGGGAGCAGCGCGCCGTTGGGCTGAAGTCTCGGGGCGTCGGCGGGGCGTCGGCAACCTCAGGCCAGCTCCAGCTCCTCTTCGAGGTATTGCTCGCGGCACTTGGCCCGCTGGAGCTTTCCCGAGGAGGTCTTCGGCAGAGTGCCCGGCTTGACCAGCATCACGTCCCACGGCGGGATGCCGCAGACCTCGAGGGCGCGGTGGTGGATCTCCTTCTGGATGCGGTCGAGGTCGACACCCTTCACCTCGGCCACCACCACGACGGACTCCTTGCCCTTGTAGCCCTCGACGCCGAAAGCGATCACGTTGCCAGCCCGCACGCCGTCGATGCGTCCCGCAGTGCGCTCGATGTCCTCGGGAAACACGTTGCGGCCGCCGACGATGATCACGTCCTTGATTCGCCCGCACAGCACCAGCTCGCCCTCGAGTAGGTAGCCGAGGTCGCCGGTGCGGAGCCAACCATCGCGGAACAGCGCCGCGGTGGCGTCGGGCCGCTTGTAGTACCCGGGCGTCACCGACGTGCCCCGCAGGAGGAGCTCACCGACGTGGCGCTCGGGCAGGTCATCGCCGGAGTCGGTGTCGACGATGCGGAACTCCAGCCCCGGCACCGGCGGGCCGAGGAGCGGGAGCCGGCGGACGTGAAGCGCCTCGTCGTCGGGGTCGTTGAGCTCGACCGCCTTGGCCACACGGTCGCGCTCGAGGACCACCCGATCGACCGTGTCGCAGACCAGCCCGCGCATGGGCGGCGGGAAGGCGCCGCCGATCGCCACCTCGGCCATGCCAAAGGCAGGGAACACGGCCCCGGGCCGGAACCCGAAGGGCACCGCCGCGGCGACGAAGGCCTCCACCGCCGCGGGGTCCACCGGCTCGGCGCCGCTGAGGGCGAGGCGGACCCGGGAGAGGTCGAGGTCGGTCATGCGCTTGAGCGCCCGCGTTGCGAGCACCCAGGCGAAGTTGGGGCCGCAGGTGGCGGTGCCGCCGTGCTGTGAGACCCACTCCATCCAGTGGCCCGGGTGAGCGAGGAAGTCCTGTGGCGCGGCCTGTACCAAGTCGATGCCGCTGAGCATCGGGATCCCCAGGCAGCCCACGAGGCCCATGTCGTGGTAGAGCGGCAGCCACGACACCATCACGTCGCCCTCGACCATCTTCGCCGCCTCGGCGCAGGCGTCGACGTTGGCGCCGAACACCCGGTCGGGGATCATCACGCCCTTGGGCTCGGAGGTGGAGCCACTCGTGTACTGGAGGATCACCAAGCGCTCGGGATCCGGAGCCGGCACCTCGAGCGCGTCGGCGCTCGGTCGGCCCGGGCCCGGCAGCACCGACTCCAGCGGCAACATCGGCGGGTCGCCGGGCACCGCCTGGTAGAACGGGGCCAGGGCGTCGTCGATGAGGATCAGCTTGGCGTCGCCATGTTGAATCCGGGCCCGGGTGGATTCGATGAACGCCTCGAGCGAGCCCATGCGCATCGGCAGGGGCAGCACCATCGATGCCGCGCCCGCCAGCCAGCAGCCCTGGAGGATGGTGATGAGACCGCGGCTGGTGGGGCCGAGGATGGCAACGTGGTCCCCCGGTGCGATGCCCCGTGCCTGGAGCGCGGCGCCGACCGCGCGGGCCTCCTCGTGGAGCTGGGCCCAGCTGAGGAAGATGCCGTTCGGGTCGGGCACGGACGCCCCCACCAGGCGGATGCCGGTCGGCTGGTCAGCGGCGCGCTCGAGCCGGGTGACGATGGGCGTGGGTGACGACATGCAGCAGGGACCCCCTGAAGGACCAGTGCGAACCACGCTACCTGCCGCCTGCGCCGCGGCAGTGCTCCCACCGACGCTACGGTCCGGAGCGTGAGGCACGCCCAGGGCGCGGCGCTGGACGGCATCGAACCCTTGCTCGATCGGCTGCGGGCGCTCGACGGCCTCACCGAGCGCAGCCGCGGCGTCTTCTACCTGGGTTCCAGGGCCTTCCTCCACTTCCACGAGGACCCGAGCGGGATCTACGCCGACGTGCGCACGAGCGAGGACTTCGAGCGCGTCCGAGCCACCGATCCCGACGAGCAGGCGCGGCTCGTAGCACTGGTGACGGAGGCGGTGGCCGCGAGCGCGGCGACTCGGTCCCACCGCCCTCACCACGGGTGAGAACGGACCCTGTGACCAGGCGGTCGGGCCCGTAGCATTGCCACCCATGGCCCGGATCGACGACCACCTCGACGACCAGGTCGGCGGTCGCGGCGTCGAGCCCGCCGGGGCTCGGGCCGACGATGTCCCGCCGTTCCGTTACCGCGCCGCGCTGGCGGCCGAGATCGAGTCCCGTTGGCAGGACCGGTGGGAGCAGGACCACACGTTCGAGGCCCCGAACCCGGCTGGGCCGCTGGCCGCCCCGGACCGCCTGGCCGGCCGGCCCAAGCTGTTCCTGCTCGACATGTTCCCTTACCCGTCGGGCGCCGGCCTGCATGTCGGCCACCCCCTCGGCTACATCGGCACCGACGTGTTCGGCCGCTACCGGCGCATGAAGGGCTACAACGTCCTGCACGCCCTCGGCTACGACGCCTTCGGGCTGCCGGCGGAGCAGTACGCCATCGACACCGGCACCCACCCCCGCCTGCGCACCGAGCAGAACATCGTCACCTACCGGCGCCAGCTGCGCCGGCTGGGCCTGGCTCACGATCCGCGGCGCTCCGTCGCCACCACCGACGAGACCTACTACCGCTGGACCCAGTGGATCTTCCTGCAGATCTTCAACGCCTGGTACGACACCGATCGCGGCGCGGCCCGGCCCATCGCCGAGCTGGTGGACGCGCTGGCCGCCGGCGCCCGGCCGACGCCGGACGGCCGGGCCTGGGCCGAGCTGAGTTCGGTCGAGCAACGCCAGCTGGTCGATGACCACCGCCTGGCCTACGTGGCCGAGGCGCCGGTCAACTGGTGCCCGGGGCTCGGCACCGTGCTGGCCAACGAGGAGGTCACCGGCGACGGGCGCAGCGACCGTGGCAACTTCCCCGTCTTCCGGCGCAACATGCGCCAGTGGATGATGCGGATCACCGCCTACGCGGACCGCCTGATCGACGACCTGGAGACACTCCAGTGGCCGGAGTCGATCAAGACCATGCAGCGCAACTGGATCGGGCGCTCTGAGGGGGCCCGGGTGCGCTTCGACACGGCCGCCGGCCCGCTCGACGTCTTCACCACCCGGCCGGACACCCTGTTCGGCGCCACGTTCATGGTCGTCGCCCCGGAGCACCCGATGGTCGATGCACTGACCGCGCCGGCGTGGCCCCAGGGGGCGAAGCCGGCTTGGACCGGCGGCCACCCCAGCCCGGCGTCGGCGGTCGACGCCTACCGGAAGCAGGCCGCGGTCAAGACGGATCTGGCCCGCCAGGAGGCCGATCGCGACAAGTCGGGCGTCTTCACCGGCAAGTTCGCAACCAACCCGGCCAATGGCGAGCAGATCCCCGTGTTCGTAGCCGACTACGTCCTGATGGGCTACGGCACCGGAGCGATCATGGCCGTGCCAGGTCAGGACGAAAGGGACTGGGAGTTCGCCGAGGCCTTCGACCTGCCCATCGTGCGCACCGTGGCACCGCCAGAGGGCTGGGAGGGCCAGGCCTACCTGGGCGACGGCCCGGCCATCAACAGCGCCCACGACAGCTTGGACCTGAACGGACTGGGCGTGGCCGACGCCAAGCGGGCCACGATCGACTGGCTGCGGGCCAACCGCCACGGCGAGGGCACCACCACCTACCGGCTGCGGGACTGGCTGTTCAGCCGCCAGCGCTACTGGGGCGAGCCCTTCCCGATCGTCTACGACGAGACCGGCCTGCCGATCGCCGTGCCCGACTCGATGCTGCCCGTCACCCTGCCCGAGCTGGACGATTTCCGACCCCGGGTGCTCGATCCCGACGACGCCACCTCCGAGCCCGAGCTGCCCCTCGGCCGCGTCGACTGGTGGGCCACCACCGAGCTCGACCTGGGCGACGGGCCGAAGCGCTACCAGCGCGAGCTGAACGTCATGCCGCAATGGGCGGGCTCGTGCTGGTACGAGCTGCGCTACCTGGATCCGACGAACGAGGACCGCTTCGTCGACCCCGAGGTCGAGCGCTACTGGATGGGTCCGAGCCAGCCCGGCGACTCGGGCGGGGTCGACCTGTACGTCGGCGGCGTGGAGCACGCGGTGCTGCACCTGCTGTACGCCCGCTTCTGGCACAAGGTCTTGTACGACCTCGGTCAGGTGAGCTCCAGCGAGCCGTACCACCACCTGTTCAACCAGGGCTACATCCTGGCCGCGTCGTTCAAGGACGAGCGGGAGATCTACGTCGACGCCCTCGACGTCCGCGAGCGCGCCGACGGCACCTATGAGCACGAAGGCGAGCCCGTCACCCGCGAGTGGGGGAAGATGGGCAAAAGCCTGAAGAACGCCGTGGGCCCCGACGACATCTACGCCGAGTACGGCGCCGACACGCTGCGCCTGTACGAGATGTCGATGGGCCCGTTCGACTCCTCGCGGCCATGGAACACGCGTGACATCGTCGGCATGTACCGCTTCCTGCAGAGGCTATGGCGCAACCTGGTCGACGAGCAGACCGGGGCGATCTCGATGCCTGAAGGCCCCGCAGACCTCGAGACGCGGCGCCTGCTGCACCACACCATCGACGCCGTCGGGGCCGACTTCGAGCACCTCCGGTTCAACACCGCCATCGCCAAGCTGATCGAGCTCAACAACCACCTGACCCGCTTGGTCGGCGCGGGCCAGGCGATGAGTCGCGACGTGGCGGAGCCGCTCGTGCTGATGCTGGCGCCGCTGACGCCACATGTGGCCGAGGAGCTCTGGTCCCGTCTCGGGCACGACGGCTCGCTGGCCTTCGAGCCCTTCCCCGAAGCCGACAAGGCGCTACTGGTCGCCGAATCGGTCGAGTACCCGGTTCAGGTCAACGGCAAGGTGCGCAGCCACATCACCGTCGCCGCCGACGCCTTACCCGCGCTGGTGGAGGAGGCGGCGCTCGCCGATCCCAAGGTGCAGGCGTCCCTCGACGGGCGGACCCCCAAGAAGGTGATCGTGGTGCCGGGCCGGCTCGTGAACGTGGTGGCCTGACCAGCACCGAGCATCCCCGACGCGGAGGGGTCCCGATGCACCGGTCTCGACCGCCGACGACATGTCCACCCTCCTGCTTCCGCGGCCACGTCGCGGTTCGTCCCGTAGCCGTCGCAGTCACCGGACGACGAAGCGGGAGTCGCCGAGTGGGTCCTCGGGTCGCACCTCCACCGCGCTGACGAGCGCCCGGGGCGGCCCGACCCACAGCCAGGCCAGGAGGGCGTCGACGGCGGCCGGCGGGCCCTCCACGGCCGCCTCCACCTTCCCGTCACCGGTGTTGCGGACCCATCCGGCCACGCCCACCCGCTGGGCCTCCCGCCGGCACGACTCCCGGTACCAGACCCCCTGGACGCGACCCGACACCACGACCCGGTAGCGCACCCGGTCCTCCCCCATGGTCCGGCGACGGTAGCCGTCGGTGATCCGCCGGCGGTTGGGCTGCGAACGGGAAGTGCTCAGCACCACACGCCAAGCACCAGAGCACCAAGCACCAAGGAGAGCGACCATGGATGCCATCGCCCAGACCAACACGGCGGTCGATCTGCTCACCCCGCTCGTCGAAGGCACTCGCCCCGATCAGCTGACCAACGCCACGCCGTGCACCGAGTGGACGGTCCGGAACCTGGTGAACCACTTCGTCCTCGGTGGCCACATGTTCGCCACGTCGCTGCGGGGCGAGTCCCTCGCGGGTGGCGATCCAAACACCGATCTGCTCGGCGAGGACTACCTCGGCGCTTACCAGGCCTCGATCGCCGACTTCCGCGGTGCGGTCGCCGGGTTGTCCGACCTCGAGACGCCGGTGACCCTGCCCTTCGGCACCCTCCCGGCCGACGCCGCGCTGCGGATCGCAGCCGCCGACCTGCTGGTGCACGCGTGGGACCTCTCGCAAGCCACCGGCCAGCCGTTCGACCCGCCGACGGAGTTCGTCGAGTCGGTCGACGGCTTCTACCGGCTCGTCATCACGCCCGACTTCCGCGCCACCGGGCTGTTCGGCTCCCCGCGCGAGGCCGCGGCCGACGCCGACGCGATGGACCGCCTCGTCGCCTTCGCCGGCCGCCAACCCTGACCGCCCCCGCTCTCCTCGTTCTGGTCACCGATCTCGCGCCTTCGGCGCAGATTCGGTGACCAGAACGCAGAAACACCGAGAGACGGGTTGGGACGGGTCGACCGCGCCGCGCTCCAACCGGGGCCCCTGGTCAGGTCAAAAGAGCTGGCGCCAGGTCTCGAGGGAGGCCTCCCGCACCCCCTGGGCGCGCAAGAACCCTGCTCCCCCGCCCCACCCGCGGTCGAGTTGGTCGAGGAACAGGCTCATGGTCTGTGGGTGGGCTTCAAAGTCGAAGGTTGGGATGTGCTCGGCCAGAGCCTGGTAGGCCTCGGCCCCCAGAAGGCGCTCGACCACCGGCACCATGCGCTCCTGCGTGGCGGCGTAGTCGTCGACGATGGCCTGGCGCTCGACCCCGGCCGCGTCAAGCAGCAGGGCGGCAAGGACCCCGGTGCGATCCTTCCCGGCCGAGCAGTGGATCAGCACGGGCGTGCCATGCGGAGCCGCGATCCGCTCGACGGCGTCGGCGAAGGCGGCTGCTCCGAGATCGAGGAGCTCCACATACCCCTGGGCCATGATCCTGACCGGCTCGTCGCCTGAGGCAAAGGCCTCGGCCCGGGCCACCCGGCGGCGGCCGATGTCGAGGTCGTCGATCACCGCTAGCTCCGTGACCGGGACGCCTGCCGCTTGCAAGCGTCCCTCCCCTCGCTCCGCCCGCTCGGCCGGGGCCCGGAGATCGATCACCTGGCGGAGGCCGAAGTCGTCCACCAGCACACCGACGTCGGCCGGGGTGAGCGCGTCGAGCGCGTCGGAGCGCAGGAGGACGCCCGAGCGGGTGATCCGATCGGCCGCCGGCAAGCCGCCGAGATCGCGGACGTTGAACGCTCCCTCGAGCTCGATCCAGCCGCTCGCCACGTCGCTCCTGCCACCTCGCTCCTGCCACCTCGCTCAGCTCCTGTCACCCCCCGCCTCCACGCCGGACGATGGACGTCGCCCCAGAGCCTCGGCGGTCCTTCCGGCCCCGTGCAAGCCGGGAGCACGTGCTCATGCGCCGTTCGCAGCCGTGGCCCCGCGGCCGGGGAGCAGGCGCGACGACCCCAAACTGTGCTGTAGTCGAGTCATCACGACCACGATTGCGGCACCACGCAGGGACCTCTCGACGTCGGTCAGTAGCCCTCGCTCGCGCTACCTGCCTGGGATCGACGGTCTCCGTGCCGTCGCGGTGATCGCCGTCGTCCTGTACCACGCCGGGCTCAGCTGGTTGCCGGGCGGCTTCCTTGGTGTCGACGTGTTCTTCGTGATCAGCGGGTACCTGATCACCGCGCTGCTGCTCGCCGAGCACCAGCAGTCAGGGACGATCAGCGTCCGCCGCTTCTACGTGCGCCGGGCCCGTCGGCTGCTCCCGGCGCTGGGTGCGCTGCTCGTGGGCGTGACCGCGATGGCCGCCCTGTTCTTCCGCGACGACCTGGCTCAGCTCCGCGCCCAGGTGCTGGCCGCCCTCACCTACTGCACCAACTGGTACCTCATCGCCACCGACGGCTCGTACTTCCAGCGGCTCGGCCAGCCGCTCATCTTGCGCCACCTCTGGTCGCTTGCGGTCGAGGAGCAATTCTATCTGCTGTGGCCCATCGCGCTGCTCGTCTTGTTGCGCTGGGCGAGGGGCAGGCTCGGCCCGGTCGCCATCGCGATCGCGGGGGCGACGCTGGCTTCGGCGCTGTGGATGGCCGTGCTCTTCCACCCCGGCACCGATCCGAGCCGCGTCTACTACGGCACGGACACCCGAGTCTTCACGCTGCTGATCGGCGCCCTCTTGGCCCTGTTCTGGCGCCCGCACGCGCTCGAGCGCGGCCGGGCCCGCCGGCACGGTCCACTTTTCGACCTGCTCGGACTCTTGGCCCTCGCTGGCCTGCTGACGTTCTTCTTGAGCGCTCACGAGACGAGCGCCGCGCTCTACCGCGGTGGCTTCCTCATACTGGCGCTCGTGGCCGCGTTGGCCGTCGCCGCCGCGACCCACCCCGCCGCCTCCTTCGGTCGCGCCCTCATGGGAAACCGTGCCCTCGTGTGGATCGGGCTGCGGTCGTACGCGATCTACCTCTGGCACTGGCCGATCGTCGTCGTCACCCGGCCCCACGTGGACGTGCCGCTTGGCACCGTGCCCGACCTGATCCTCCGGCTCGGGCTGACCGTGCTGCTGGCCGACCTCTCCTACCGCCTCATCGAGCGACCGATCCGCCAGGGCGGGTTGCGGCGCTGGCTGCGCCAGGTCCTGCGCACCGACCGTCCCCACCCCGGTCGCCGGCCGCTCGGCGCCACGATCGTCGCCGCCGCCACCGGCGGGCTGACCCTGCTCGTCGCCGTCCTCGCCACGTCCGGCAGATCCGAGAACGAGATCGCACAGAGCCTGCGGGCGGGCGAGCAGGCCATCGCCGCCGCCACCACCGGCGGGTCAGCTTTGACGGCCCCGCCGGACGTTCCCACCCTCACCACGCTTGCGCCCGCCGGGCGGACCCTCCAACCGGACCCGACCGAAGCCGAGCGCCGGCTGATCGCGTCCACCGGCCGTCGCTCGGGGACCATCACGACCACCACGACCATCGCCGCGGTCGCCGCCACGGCCCGCGCCCTGACTGAGGGGCGGCTGGTCGGCGCCAGCGCGTCCGCTGGCCCGACCACCGCCACCACGGTGGCCACCACCGCAGCCACCACCACGGCGTCGGCGCCTCAGCTCGCGACCGCCGCGCCTCCGGTCGGCCCCATCGTCGGGTTCGGGGACTCGGTGATGCTGGGCGCCGCCCCGCAGCTCCTCCAGACCTTCGGGCCGGGCACCGTGGTCGACGCCAAGGTCGGCCGCACCCTGTGGCCGATCATCGGCATCGCCCGGCTGATGCAGGCCCAAGGACGACTGGGCGAGCGTGTGCTCATCCACCTCGGTGACAACGGCGGGCTCAACCCCGACCTGATCGCCAAGACCATGGCATCACTGCAAACCGTCGACCGGGTGGTGTGGGTGACGGTCAAGGTCCCCCGGGCCTGGGAGGCCACCGTGAACCACACGCTGGCCACCGAGCTCCCGAAGTACCCGAACGCCCGCCTGCTCGACTGGCACGCCCTCGCCACCGACCCGACGATGCTCTACTCGGACGGCATCCACCTGCGCCCGAGCGGTGCCCGCTTCTACGCCACCCTCGTCGAGCGCGCCTTCGCCGCCCCTTGATCGCCCGCTGACCCAGTGTGATTCGCGATCTGCGGTCGGGAGGTCGGTGTGTGGGCAGGTCGCGATCAGGTCTCGAGTCCACCCCTGGCGATGAGCTGGCGGGCGATCACGTTGCGCTGGATCTCGTTCGTGCCCTCACCGACGATCATGAGTGGCGCATCCCGGAAGTAGCGCTCGACGTCGAACTCTGTGGAGTACCCGTAGCCGCCGTGGATCCGCAGTGCGTTCAAGGCGATCTCCATGGCCACCTCGGACGCGAACAGCTTCGCCATCCCCGCCTCCAGGTCGATCCGATGCCCTTCATCGAGCCGGCGAGCGGCGTGCAGGACGAGCTGGCGCGCCGCTGTGAGCTTGGTCGCCATGTCAGCGAGGTAATTGCCGATCGACTGGTGCTGCCAGATGGGTCGCCCGAAGCTCTCACGCTCCTGGGCGTAGCGCAGCGAGTCGTCGAACGCCGCCCGACCGACGCCAAGGGCCCGGGCCGCGACCTGGATGCGTCCGATCTCGAGGCCCTGCATCATCTGGCCGAAACCGGCCCCCGCTCGTCCCCCAAGGAGCGCGGAGGCGGGCGCCCGGTGGTCGTCGAAGGCCAGCTCGCAGCTCTCGATCCCCTTGTAGCCGAGCTTGGGCAGGTCGCGCGAGACGATCAGTCCTGGACCATGCTCGACGAGGAGCAAGCTCATCCCCCGGTGGGACGGCGAGGCGTCTGGGTCGGTCTTGCACAGCAGTGCGATTACACCCGCCCGGCGGGCGTTCGTGATCCAGGTCTTGGACCCGTTGACGACGTACTCCTCACCGTCGCGACGGGCCACCGTCCGCATGGCCTGCAGATCCGAGCCGCCCCCGGGCTCGGTCAGGGCCATCGCCGCCCGCACCTCGCCGGTGGCCAAGCGAGGCAGGTAGCGCGCCTTCTGCTCGACGGTGCCGTGGTCCAGGATGAGCTTGCACACGACGGTGTGGCCGCCCATGGCACCGGCCAGGCTCATCCAGCCCCGCGACAGCTCCTCGGTCACGTGGACGTAGCACGGGGTGGAGACCTTCACCCCGCCGAAGCGCTCGGGGATGGCCAGCCCGAAGATCCCGAGCGCCTTCATCCGCTCGATCAGCGCCTCGGGGTAGGTGTTGTCGTGCTCGAGCTCTTGGACCACCGGTCGGACGTCGCGATCGACGAACTCGGCCACGGTGTGGACGATCGCCTGCTCCTCGTCGTTCAGCTCGGCCACCGCGGCCTCCCGCTCTCGGGCGCGCGCCCAGCGTCGAGTCGCACCGCGATCCCTTCGAGGCCCGGACCCGCCGGCGGGTAGCGCTCGAGCACTATCGGGTCGTGGCCGGGCACGATGGCGTCGGCACTCGACGCCAGCCGCCGCAGCGTGTCGTAGCCCTCCACCATGGCCCCGACGTCGAACACGATCGGGAACGGACGGGCCGCTTCCATGTTCTCGTAGTAGTGGCTGGCATCCGAGGCCAGGACCAGCCAGCCCTGCTCGGTGCGGACTCGTGCCACCTGGAGCCCGTCGGTGTGGCCGCCGATCAGGTGGACCGAGAGCCCTGGGGCCAGCTCTTCGTCGCCGGCGTGGAACCGCACCCGTCCCGCGTGCACCGCCCGCACCAGGTCGGCCACGTGGTCGGCAGTGAACGGCTGGTTGAGCGCGGGGCGAGTCATGTGGCGGCCGGTGGCATAGGCCATCTCGCGGTCCTGCAGGTGGAAGCGGGCTGACGGGAGCTGGTCGAAGCCGCCCACGTGGTCGTAGTGGAGATGGGTGAGGATGACGTCGGACACCGAGGTGGCGTCCACGCCCACGATGGCCAGCGCGTCCGCGGTCGAGCGCAGCAATCGCCGCCCGCGCCGCTGCGCGTCGAGGGGCCCGAAGCCGGTGTCGACGACCCACGTAGCCTCGGTGCCGACCACCGCCCACACGAAGTAGTCCATGGGCATCGGCGTGTCGTGGGCATCGCCACCGAGGAAGTGCTCGGGGCGGCGGCCATCGCGCTCGGCGTACTTCACCGCGTACACCCGCCACGTGCCAGCGGCATCCCGCCCCGGCGCGCTCATCCCGCTCTCCTCGCTCCCCCACGCACCGTCGTATCGTACGACCGCACGCGAATGGTCGACCCCGGGGAGCGAGCCATGGATGCGGACCTGTTCAACGTCGGGCTCGAGGCGCGGACACGCGTCCTCGGCGAGGAGTACGTGACGCGCGCCCTGGCCGGCGCCGACAGCTTCAACCGCGACTTCCAGCGGCTCGTCACTGAGTACTGCTGGGGCGAGGTCTGGGGCCGGTCGGGCCTGACCGACGGGCAGCGCAGCCTCAACAACCTCTGCCTGCTAGCCGCGCTGAACCGGCCCGAGGAGTTCAAGACCCACTTCCGCGGCGCCCTGCGCAACGGCTGCACCCTGGACGAGCTGCGCGACACTCTCATCCAGATCACCGTGTACGCGGGCATCCCCGCTGGCGTGGAGGCCTTCCGCCTCGCACGACAGGTGCTCGACGCCGAGGGGGTCACCCCGGAGCCGGCATCGTGACGCCGGCCGCGCTCGGCTTCGTCGGGCTCGGCCACATGGGCGCGCCGATGGCTGCGAACCTCGGGGCGGCCGGCTTCGACGTCATGTGCTTCGACGTCGCGGGCACCGCCGAACGGCTGCCGCCGGGGACCCACGCCGCCGCCGACCTCGACGACCTCGCGGCCCGGACCGACACCGTACTGCTCAGCCTCCCGGACGGCGCCGCCGTGCTGAGCGTGGCCGACGCCGTGGCGGCTGCTGCTCCTCGACGAGTCACCACCGTCATCGACCTGTCCACGGTCGGGCCCGTCGCCGCGGCCGAGGCCGCCGCGATGCTCGCCCCGGCCGGCGTGACCTACGTCGACGGGCCGGTGTCAGGCGGGGTGGCTGGCGCTCGGGCCGCGAGCCTGGCACTCATGTTCGCCGGACCAGCGCCGATCCTCGACGCCCACCGAGCGGTCCTCGACGCCGTAGCCGGGAACATCTTCCACGTCGGGATGACGGCCGGACTCGGCCAAGCCATGAAGCTGGTCAACAACTTCCTGTCCGCGGTGGCGCTGGCCGCCACCTCCGAAGCCTTGGCGTTCGGCCAGGCGCAGGGACTCGACCTCCCCGTCATGCTCGACGTGCTCAACGCCTCCACCGGCCGCAACTCGGCGACCGCCGACAAGTTCCCCAACCGGGTCCTGACCGGCAGCTACGACGCTGGGTTCCACACCGCGCTCGATGGCCAAGGACCTGCGGCTCTACCTCGAGTCGGTGGCCGAGACCGGGACCGCCGACTCGGTCGGCCGGGTCGTGTCGGACACGTGGCAACGGGCCGACCGCGCCTTGCCGGGCAGCGACTTCACGCGCATCTGGCCGTTCGTACGAGCCGAGGGCCCGGCGGATCGGAGCTGAGCCGTGCTCGGCGAGGCGACGCCGACCGCGCCAGTCACCCGAGCAGCTGGCTGACCGTCACCGGCTGCAGCCCGCTGGCGCGGGCGTGCTCGACGATGGGCCCGAAGGCGTCGATGGTGCCGCGGTGACCGAAGTGCAGGCTGACGATCGACCCCGCCTGAAGTCGATCCCGCACGTTCGCTTCGATCGCCACTGCCCCTGGGTCCTGGAAGTCGAGCGAGTCGACGTCGTACCCGACGCTGACCGGGTAGCCGGCCCGACCGGCCTCCAGCAGGATCGCCGGGGTCGGGACCTCGATCCCGGACGGCCGGAACCACGCCGTGATCGAGCCGGTCAGCTGGCGGAGCACTGCCGCGCAGCCCGCGACCTCCTGGGCGACGGCGGTGGCACTGAGCTGCCCCATCGACTGGTGGGTCAGGGTGTGGTTGGCCAGCTCGTGGCCGTCACGGGCGATCCTGGCCACGATGTCGGGGTGGGCTGCCATCCACCGCCCGACGCCGAACACGGTGATCGGCACGCCAGCGGCGACCACGACGTCCAGCAACCGCTGGGCGAGGATCGGATCGCCCGAGGCGTGGAACGTGAGGGCGACGCGCGGCACCGACCGCGACGCGTGCGGCACATACACGGCGGGACGCAGGGACGCCTCTGGCGCCGATGTGGGCGGCAACGTGACCGGGTGCGCGCCGGCGTCGGACGCAGCGGCGGAGCTGGCCGCGAGGCCGCGGCTGTCAGTGCCTTCGGCGCCGCCCGCCGCTGACCCAGACGTCGAGCCCGCCCGTCCCGTCTTGGTCGCGCCGCTCCGACAGGCGCCAAGGGCGGCGACGACGGCGCCGCCCACCACGAAGCGGCGCCGGGTGATCCTGCAGGGTCTGATCATGCTGTCCTCCCTCGTGGAGCCGGGCGGACCGCGACCATCAGCGGTAGATCCCGGTATGGCCGAGCGAGAACCGCCCGGGTTGGGGGAACACGCACAGCCCATGGGGTCCGCTCGGTACCGGGATGCGCGCCACCACCGCCCCAGTGGTGGTGTCGAAGGCGTAGACCTCGGCGTCGTACCGGCCCGACAGCCATAGGAGGCGTCCGTCGGCGGAGACGCCCCCCATGTCGGGCGAGCCCCCGCCGGGTATCGGCCAGTCGGCCACCACCCGCTCGGTTCTCGGGTCCACGACCGACACCGACCCATCGCCCGGCCGCGAGCGGCGATGCTCGTCGCTCGTGACACGACCGCGGTTGGAGACGTAGAGCAGCCGGCCGTCGCGGCTGGGGTAGATGCCATGCGCGCCCACGCCGGTGTGGATCGAGCCCACCACCCGCGAGCCATCGGCGGACAAGATCCAGACCCCGGCGTGCATCATGTCGGCGACGTAGAAGGCGTTGCCCGCCGGCGCCAGGCGGATGTCCTGGGGCATGGCGCCGTCCGGCAGGTCGAGCAGGCCCAGGACCTGGCCGCTCGCGGTGTCCACCTTGAGGATCTGACCCGAGGTCTCGCAGGTCACGAGGAACCAGTTGCCGTCCACCGACCAGTCGGCATGGTTGACCCCCCGGCACGGCGGTGAGAGCGAGCCGAGCCGGACCCAGGTGTGGGAGTCGTAGTAGTCGATGCGGCCGCGACGCTCGGCCATCACGACGGCCTTCGTGCCGTCGGGGGTGAAGTACAGGTTGTAGGGCGCATCGATGGGGATGGGGTCGCCTGGTCGACCGGTCGTCGGGTCGATGGGGACGAGCTGGTTCGATCCACTGGCGCTGGCGTACAGGGTGCGCAGGTCCCAGCTCGGCACCACGTGTTGCACCAGCTTGCCGACGCGATAGCGGTCGATCACGGTCCTCGTGGCCTGGTCGATCACCGTCACGCTGCCGTCGTCGTTGCTCGGCACGTAGACGTAGGACTTGGCCTGCGCCGTGGCGGCGCTGAGGTGGCCGGCGCCGGCCTCGGCGTAGATGTTCGTCGGATCGACGACCGGGGGCATGGTGGCGGCCGACCCGGGCGCGAGGGAGGACGTGGGCGCGAGGGCAAGACGTGAGGCAGGCGGCCCGGCGGCCGGATCGGGCGACGGGGACGTGGTCGATCCGGGACCGCCGGCGCCGGACGGCGCGCAGGCGTGGGCGAGGAGCAGCGCGGCGACACCGACGAGCGTGGTGGCGACGACGAGGGCTCGACGCGGTCTGGGGGTGATCGAAGTCGGCAGAGTCGACGATCGTAAGAACTCGAATGGTCGTGCGAACCGCGACGACGGTTAGGGCTGGGCAAATCCTGCCGATCGCCTGCCGACGGGTCGCCGTAGCCTTTCCGGCCGTGGCCGGCACGCGGATCCTCGTCGTCGAGGACGACCGCGGCATCGCCAACGGACTCTCGCGGGCGCTCTCCGGCGAGGGCTACACCGTGGACGTCGCCACGACGGGAGCCGAAGCGCTCCGGCTCGCTGTCGACCACCCAGGGCCGGATCTCGTGCTGCTCGACCTCGGGCTGCCCGACCTGGACGGGATCGAGGTGTGCCAACGGCTGGTGGAGGCTCGTCCGTTCACTCCGGTCGTCGTCCTGACGGCCCGTACCGACGAGCTCGACGTGGTGGTCGGTCTGGACGCCGGCGCGGTGGACTACGTGACCAAGCCGTTCCGGCTGGCCGAGCTGCTCGCCCGCGTGCGCGCCCATCTACGCCAAGTCGACCCCGAGGCCGGCCGGATCACCATCGGTCCCTTGGAGGTCGACACCGCGTCCCGCCGGGCCTGGCTGGAAGGGCGGGAGCTCGACCTCCGAGCCAAGGAGTTCGACCTGCTCGCCCACCTGGTCGAGAACGCAGGGCGGGTGGTGCGGCGCGACGTGCTCATGCGGGAGGTCTGGGACGAGCACTGGTTCGGCTCCACCAAGACGCTCGACGTCCACATGGTGGCCTTGCGCCGGAAGCTCGGCGACCGGGCCGGCGCCGGTTCGATCACGACCTTGCGAGGCGTCGGCTACCGGCTCGAGAGCTCGTGATGCGGTGAGCCGGCGCATCTTCGTCACCATCCTCGCCGTCACCATGCTCGCCGTCGTCCTGTTCGGCGTGCCGTTGGCGGTGGCCGTCGAGCGTCGCAACCGCGAAGACGCCGTCCTCGAGCTCGAGCGGGCCGCCAGCACTGCCGCCAGCCAGGTCCCAGCGGACTTCGCCTCGTCCGGCGATCCGGTCGAGCTGCCGACGACCGGCCTGGAAGAGCGCCTGGGTCTCTACAGCATCGACGGGCGACTGGTCGCCGGGACAGGTCCGGCTCACGCCGACCAAGTCGTGCGGTCCGCTACGGACGGGGCCGTCCACGACGGTCAGGTCGGCGAAGAGCGCGTGGTAGCGGTTCCGGTCGCCGCCGACGAACAGGTGACCGGGGCCGTGCGGGCCAGTGAACCGATCGACGAGGCCGTCGACCGCACCCACCGAACCTGGCTGGCGATGGCGGGGCTGGCCGCCATCGTGGTGGTCATGGCGGGCGTGGCCGGCCTCCTGCTGGCCCGCCGGCTGACTCGCCCCGTCCGGCGCCTGCGCGACGCCGCGGTGCGCCTCGGCGACGGCGACTTCACCGTCACGCCCCCCACGTCCGGAGTCCCTGAGCTGGACGACGCATCCGCCGCCCTGGCCTCCACGGCCGAGCGCCTCGGCAGGCTGGTGGAGAGGGAGCGGGCCTTCAGCGCCGACGCCTCGCACCAGCTCCGCAACCCGCTGGCCAGCCTGCGGCTGGCCCTCGAGACGGAGCTGACCCGACCTCGGGCCGACGCCTCGCTGGCCTTGCACGAGGCCTTGGACGACGTGGACCGGCTCGAGGCGACCCTCACCCAGCTGCTCGCCCTGGCGCGGGACGCGCCGGACGACCGAGGTGCGCTGGCTCTCATGGACGTCCTCCTCGACGTGGAGCGGCGCTGGCACGGCCCGCTCACCGCCGCCGGGCGGCCGCTGCGCCTGGACATCGGCCCGCACACCCCGGTGGTGCACGCCTCCGCCACCGCGGTCAGCGCGGTGGTCGACGTACTGGTCGACAACGCGGTCCGCCACGGGCGAGGGGCCGTCACGGTCGTCGCCGGGGCCGCCCGGCCGAGCGGCGCCAGCATCACGGTCGCCGACGAGGGGCAGTTGACGGGGGACCCGTCTCGGGTCTTCGAGCGTCGCTCCGCCGATGCCCGGGGCCATGGCATCGGCTTGGCGCTGGCCCGCTCGCTGGCCCACGCCGAAGGCGCCCGACTCAGGCTGGCCCGGCGCTCGCCCACCACCTTCGAGCTGCTCATCGCCGCGCCGGAGACACCGGTGGCGACCGAGATTGCGGTGCGCTAACCCCTGGCCGACCATTCGCTTGCCGAGTCCCCCGTAGCGTCGTTCTGATGTCTCCAAACCGGCGGGTGGACGACGTATGAGCTTTTTCCAAGCCATCGTCATCGGCATCCTTCAGGGCGTCACCGAGCTCTTCCCCGTGTCGAGCCTCGGCCACTCCGTACTCGTCCCGGCCTGGCTCGGCTGGACCTCATTGCTATACGGCCAGTCGGCGAACGAGTCCTTCTACCTGGCCTTCCTCGTTGGACTCCACGTGGCCACCGCACTGGCCCTACTGGTCTTCTTCCGCCGGGACTGGGCGCGGATCCTGCGCGGGTTCGTCGCCTCGGTCCGCCACGGCCGCGCCGAGACGCCCGACGAGCGGCTGGCCTGGCTGCTGATCATCGGCACCGTGCCGGTCGGGCTCGTCGGGTTGCTGTTCGAGCACACCTTGCGCACCGTGTTCGCCAAACCGCTGGCCGCCGCTATCTTCCTGACGCTCAACGGGGCCGTGCTGCTGGGCGGCGAACGGCTGTCGCGCCACAGTCGCGACCGGGTCAAGGCCGTCGGGGCCCGCCCGTCGCGCACGCTCGAGACCCTGGAGTACCGCGAGGGTCTGGCTGTCGGCTCCAGTCAGATCGCGGCCCTGTTCGCGGGCATCAGCCGGTCAGGGGTCACCATGGTCGTCGGGCTGCTGCGCGGCCTCGATCACGAGGATGCGGCACGCCTGTCCTTCCTGCTCGCCACACCGATCATCCTCGCCGCCGGCGTCTACAAGCTCCCCGACCTCCTCGGTCCGAACGGAGACGGGATCCGCGCTCAGGTGCTGGTCGGCAGCGTCGTGGCCGGCATCTCCGCCTACCTCGCAGCGCGGTTCCTCACCCGCTTCTTCCACACCCAGACCCTCACGCCGTTCGGGGTCTACTGCGTCATCGCGGGCGTCATCTCCATCATCCACTTCGCCTGACGAGCGTGACCGGTGGGCGCCGTGCCAACGTCCGCGGACTGTGCCGAAGAGAGCACTAGGTTCCCTGATCGTGCGAGGTCGGCATCCGTGAGCTGGCTGGCGATCGCCATCGGCATCGGGGTCGGCGCTCTGTTCGCGGCCGCCTTCGCGAACTTCACGCTCGGCGTCCTGGCTCTGATCGTCTTCGCCGTGTCCGGGTTCTTCGGCTGGGCAGCGTGGGCGATGTTCCGGCTCAGCAAGCTGAGCAGCCGGCACGGCGCAGCAGGCTGGCCCCCTCCGGCCCCACTGACGGACCAGGCGACGGCAGTCGGCCCGGTCGACCAGTGGAACCCTGCGGCTCGGCCGCCTGACCGCGCCCAGCGGTGGTGGGCGAGCATGCGCCAGCGCGGCCACGTCCGCCGCCCTACTCGGCCGTCCGCCTGGCCGCCGCCCCCGCCCTCCAGTCGCGTCGGTGGGGACTAGGCCCGTGATCAGACCGTCCGCATCGCACGGCGAGGGCGAGGAACGCCGCCGCCAGCGGGACGCGACCGGTCCGCCTACTACGGTGGGTCGGTGAACGGACGGCAGCTTCCGATCGATCCGATCGACGCCGCTGTCAAGCACTGGGAGTCTCACGGTTGGGAGCACGCGGCGCCGGGGATGGGCGTGCTCACCTCGGTGATGCGGGTACAGCAGATCTTCGCCGCCCAGGTGGCCGCCGCCCTGCGCCCACACGGGCTGACCTTCGCCCGATACGAGGTGCTGATGCTCCTCCTGTTCAGCCGGCGGGGCTCGCTCCCGCTCGGCACGATGGGCGAGCGCCTGCAGGTGCACCCGGCGAGTGTGACCAACGCTGTCAGCCGGCTCGAACAGGACGGTCTGCTCCGGCGGCTGCCGAACCCGTCGGACGGCCGCAGCGCGCTGGCCGAGATCACCGAGGCCGGCCGTCGGCTGGCCGCGCAGGCGACGGCGAGCCTGAACGGGCAGGTGTTCGAGGGCGTGGCGCTGCCCAAGGGCGACCTCGACGACGTCTACCGGCTCTTGAAGGACCTGCGCCGGGCAGCCGGAGACTTCACCTGAGGCTGCCGGCTTCCATTTCTTTTGATATCAAAGTATCTTGCTCCCATGACACCTCGGGAGCAGTGGGAGGCGGCGTTCGGCGCCAGCCCGACAAGGGATGCGGAGTTCGCCACGATGTCGGGCATCCCGCTGGAGCCGGTGTACGGGCCGCCTGACGGTGGCGGCGACTACCCCGGTGTGTTTCCGTACACCCGGGGTCCGCACGCGTCCATGTACCGCTCGAAGCTGTGGACGATGCGGATGTTCGCCGGGTTCGGTACCGCGGACGACACGAACTGGCGCTTCAAGGAGATCGTGCGCACCGGCGGCGACGGTCTCTCGACTGCGTTCGACATGCCAACGCTCCTCGGCTTGGATTCCGACGACCCGCTCGCCGAAGGCGAGGTCGGGCGTTGCGGCGTGGCCATCGACTCGCTCCAGGACATGGAGGACCTCTACGCCGGCATCGCGCTGGGCGACATCACCACGTCGATGACGATCAACTCCCCCGCCGCAGTGATCTTCGCCATGTTCATCGCCCAGGCCGAGAAGGCCGGCGTCCACCGCAGCCGCCTGGGTGGGACGCTTCAGAACGACATCCTGAAGGAGTACCAGGCGCAGAAGGAGTTCGTGTTCCCGCCCCGCCAGTCGATGCGGCTCGTGCGCGACACGATGCTGTTCACGGCGGCCGAGATGCCGAGGTGGCACGCCATCTCGATCTCCGGCTACCACATCCGCGAGGCGGGCTCGACCGCAGTCGAGGAGCTGGCCTTCACCTTGGCCAACGGGTTCGCGTACGTGGAGCTGGCCTTGCAAGCCGGACTGGCCGTCGACGCCTTCGCGCCCCGGCTCAGCTTCTTCTTCAACGCCCACATCGACTTCTTCGAGGAGATCGCCAAGTACCGCGCCGCCCGTCGCATCTGGGCCCGCTGGATGCGGGACCGCTACGGCGCGACCCGGAAGCGATCGATGCAGCTGCGCTTCCACACCCAGACGGCAGGGGTGTCGCTCACGGCCCAGCAGCCCGAGGTCAACATCGTCCGCACTGCCATCGAGGCCCTGGCCGGGGTCCTTGGCGGTACCCAATCGCTCCACACCAACTCCATGGACGAGGCCATGGCCCTCCCCACCGAGAAGGCGGCGCGCATCGCGCTGCGCACCCAGCAGGTGCTGGCTTACGAGACCAACGTCGCCCACGTCGCCGACCCGCTCGGCGGCAGCTACTACGTCGAAGCGCTCACCGACGAGGTCGAGCGGCAGGCGGAGGAGATCTTCGCCCATCTGGACGAGCTCGGGTCAGGGTCGATGCTGGACGGCGTGATCACCGGCATCGAGGAGAACTGGTTCCAGGGTCGCATCGCCGACTCGGCCTACGAGCTCGAGCGCAAGCTCAACGAGGGACGACGCACGGTCGTCGGCGTCAGCCGGTTCACGGAGGGGAACGACGAGGACTCGATCGACCTGCTGCAGATCACCAACGAGGACGAGGCCCGCCAGCTGAAGCGGCTCGATCAGGTCCGCCAGAGCCGCGACCAGACCGCGGTCGATGCCGCGCTGGCCCGGCTGACCACCGAGGCGGCCGACCCCGAGATCAACCTCATGCCCGCGCTGATCGACACCGTGAAGACCTACGCCACGATCGGCGAGATCATGGGCGCGCTGGGCGGCGTCTTCGGCCGCCACGTCGAGGTGCCGACCATCTGACCGGCCGCCCGGCGACCGCCCGCCGGCCGTGGGTGCTCCGGCCCCGCGGTCGCGGCTAGAACGTCGCCGATGACCGAGGATGAGGCCCTCATCAGAGCGCAGATCGAGGCCCTCAACACCGAGCTGTGGTATCTCGTCGACCACCACGGCGGCGAGGGGGTGGCCGAGCTGTTCTGCGCCGACGGCGCCTACTCCATACCGGGTGGTCGCAACGTCGGCCGCGCCGCCATCGCCGAGTCCTACGTCCTGCGGGCGGCGCGCGGCCCGCGCCTCTCCCGCCACGTCCACAGCAACCTCCGGTTGACGATCGAGTCGCCGGGCCGGGCGCGCGGCGTGTCGATGTTGACCCTTTGGGCGCGAGATGGCGAGCCCCCCATGGCCCTCACGCTCCCCGTCTCGGTGTCCGATGTGCACGACGAGTACGTGAGGGGCGGCGACGGCCGCTGGCGCATCGCGCACCGTCACATCACGGCCGCATTCCATGGAGAGGAGCCACCGGTGCTGCCCTTCGCCCCCGATTCCACCGACGCTGAGAGGACCAGCTGATGCCCTACGACACCGCCGACCTTCGGTCGCAGCTCACCGCTCCCGGCCCCCCACCTCGAGCTGCGGGTAGGTGCTTCGCTCCGCAGTACTTCGAGTTCGACACCTACCCGCCCGACGAGGTGGATGCTGCGGGCACTCGCACCTGGTACGTGCGCAGCCAGACGTGCTGCGTCGCCTACTCGCTCGTCGAGCCGGGCGGCCGGCTTTCGCGCACCAGCCAGCCCGACGAGTACATGGCCCTCTTCACCGCGGACGACGCCGCGGCGACGGTGACCGCGGCGGCGGACGCGGCGGACGTGGCGGACGTCCGCGGGGCCTGCGTCGTCGTCGTGCCCCCTGGCGACAGCGAGATCCTGATCGCCGCCGGTGGTGCGGTCGTGCGCGTGTTCTCCAACCGCGCCGAAGACCTGCTGGCGACATGCGTCAACGCCGACACCTACCTCGAGCCCGATCCGAACGTCAGGCCGTTCGAGCCGTGGCCGAACCCGCCCGGCGGCCACCGCATCCGCGTCTACCCGCTGGCCGAAGTCCAGCCCGATCCGGCCCGGTTCGGGCGACTGTTCCGCTGCAGCACCGTCATGGTCAACTACTTCTTCCCCGATCCGGGGCCTCGCGACTCGAGCAAGCTGTCGCCCCACCATCACGACGACTTTGAGCAGCTCTCGCTGCAGCTCGCCGGCGACTACGTCCACCACATCCGTACGCCGTGGACCGTCGACCTGGCCGAGTGGCGCGACGACGACCACCGGCGCTGCGCCACACCGTCGGTCACCATCATCCCCCCACCCACCATCCACACCAGCCAGGGCGTGGACCCGGGACGGCACCACTTGGTCGACATCTTCTGCCCACCTCGGCTCGACTTCTCGCAGCGCCCGGGCTGGGTGCTGAACCACGACGACTACCCGATGCCCGACGTCGGGGACCGGCAACGATGACGAGGGGGACGGGTGAATGAGGTTCCTGACGGTCTGCGCCGCCCCGGCCGGACGACCTTTGGCACGTGGGTGAAGTTGCCGAGCCTCGAGACACTCGAGCTCCTGGCCGGCGCCGGCTTCGAGTTCGTCGTCGTGGACATGGAGCACAGCCCACTCACCCTGAGCTTCACGTACCAGGCCATCGTGGTGGCGCAGGCGCTGGGCATGACCGCGCTGGTGCGGGTGCCCGACCGCAGTGGCAGCCACCTCCAACGGCTCCTCGACTGCGGGGCTGACGGCATCCTCGTCCCGCAGGTCAGCACCCCAGATGAGGCGCGGCGGTCGGTGAGCCAGATGGTGTTCTCACCCGGTGGGCAGCGGGGCCTGGGGTCGACCTCCCGTGCCGGCCGCTGGGGCCTGGCCAGCACGGCCGATTACGTCGGGCGGGGTGACCATCTCGTTCGGGCCATCCAGCTCGAGGACCGGGGTGCGCTCGAGGACATGGACGCCATCCTCGACACCCCCGGGCTCAACGCGGTCTTCCTCGGCATGGGCGACCTGACCCTGTCGACCGGCCTGCCCGCCGATGCGCCCGAGCTGCAGGAGCTGACCGAACGGCTCCTCGCCTCCACCAGGGTCCGCGGCCTGCCGTGCGGCACTGCGGTCGGCGACGCAGCAGCCGCCGCGGCGGCCGCCGACCGAGGCTTCTCCTTCGTGATGGTGAGCAACGACGCCACCATCTTCGCCAAGGCGGCTAACGAGCTCGGTGCCGCGGTGTCGGCCGGACTGGCGGATCTGCGGACGCCCCACCACGCGTGATCGCAGATAGGGGCGAGCGCGAACGGCGACACCCTGCTCTCGCCGCCCACTGCGCTCGCCTCAATAGAGGAACATCGGCTTGCCGTCGACGTGGCGGATCTTCGGGCGATAGATGGTGACGTCGTAGAGGGCATCCACATCGACCCGCTTGACCCCCTGGCGGGTGACGCTGATCGGCACGTTGACGTAGTTGCCGTTGCGAAGCGCCACCAACCTCCCCGGCGAGCCTTCGAGCAGCAGGTCCGCGGCCATCACGCCGTAGTTCACCGCGACCATGAGATCGAGTGAGTCCGGGCTCCCTGATCGCATGAGGTAGCCGATCTCCTGGTTGATGATCCCCTCGCCCGTGCGCTCCTTCAGCAGCGCGCCGGTGAACTCACCGATGCCGCCCAGCTTTTGGTGCCCATAGGCGTCGGCCGGACCGCCCTGCACCATCTGGCCGCCGATCACGGTGGCGCCTTCGGAGATGGTCATCATGGCGTAGCCGCTGGGGTTGGCCCGTTTGTCGGCCATCAGCATGTCGGTGAGGCGATCGATGTCGAACGGGACCTCGGAGATGATCGCCCGGTCCACGCCGGACAGGTAGGCCGAGATGAGCGAGGTCTCGCCGCTGTAGCGGCCGAACACCTCGACCACTGCCAGGCGCTCGTGGGACCCGGCACTGGTGCGCAGCTGATGGATGAAGTTGACCGTCCGCGTGACCGCAGTCGAGAACCCGATGCAGTAGTCGGTGCCGTGGACGTCGTTGTCCATGGTCTTGGGGATGGCCACCACCGGAAAGCCTTCGTCCGATAGCCGCAGCGCGAACGAGAGGGTGTCGTCGCCCCCGATCGGCACCAGGGCGTCGATGTGAAGTCGCTCGAGCGTCGAGAGGCAGTGCTTGGTGAAGTCGTACGGGCCATCGCCGTCGGCCCGGTCGGCGAGGAAGGGCGGCACCTCGTTGGCCTTGACCCGAGCCGGGTTGGTTCGGGAGCTGTGGAGGACGGTGCCGCCGGTGCGGTCGATGGTGCGGACCGTCCCGGGATCGAGCGCCATCGTGCTGCGGGCCACCGAGTCCGGATCGTCCGGATCGCACTCGAGCAGTCCGGCCCAGCCCCGACGGAGACCGACCGCGGTGTGGCCTTCGCCGGCCACCCGGTTCACGACCGCCTTGATGCTGGCGTTCAGACCCGGGACGTCGCCGCCACCGGTCAGCACTCCAACTCGCATGACACCTCCTGTTCGCGTTTGGTCTCGCTTCAGATCCACGCTGCCGGCTGACCGCGCTCGTGATCCGTCCTGTCACTCTGTCACTCAGGCTGGTCCCAACCGGCCACGCGCGACCGTCAGGCGGCCTCGCCGGGACCGGAGCTCCAAGTGAGTGCCGTCCTGGTCGGTCGAGCAGCGCCTGGGCAGGACGGTCTGCCGCATGGTCCAAGCCGCTAGCACTCCGACATCGCCGGCCAGCTCCCCTCGCACCAGCACGGCTGTGCCGTCGGCGAAGCGCAGCCGGGCCGCCCGCAGGCTGCGCACCGGCTCCACGCACCGCACTGGCACCTGCCGCTCGATGAGCGGCCGCAGGCGGGCCACCAGCTGACGATCCCGTTCCCGTCGATGCTCGGCGTCGATGGCGGCGAGCCGACGATCGAGCTCGGCGACATCGCCCGGATCGGCATCCTCCTCGCCGACGGTCGCCCGCGGAGCGGTCGGACCGGAGGTCCGAGCCCGCCACCACCTGGTCACCGCCCTCATGGTGTCACCACGTTCGAGCGCACACCCCATTCTCGCTCCCCCGCCACCCCTCGTCGCACCGCGACCCCACCCGGCATCGTTCTGGTCACCGGATGCGCGCTCTGGCGCCGAATTCGGTGACCGGAACGGAGAGTCATTCGCAGTCAGGCGCTCTCATGACGACGAGGCGTGCGCCGGTGCGGTGCTTGGCGTCAAACCGCATACGGCACCGTGGGCCAGCAGGCTCGATCGGTTCGGCCGGCGGCGCTTGAGTGGGTCGGGTTACCAGCCGGTGGAGCTGTAGGTCAGCGTGGCAGCCGTAGTGCCGTTGCAGGTGCCGTTTCCCTTGGCGAAGGTGGTGCCGGTGGCGGTCGTCGATGTCAGGTCGTCCCGAAGATAGAAGCAGGTACCGGAGCCGGACTTGGCCGCGGCGTAGAACACCGTCGACACGCTGGTACCGGGGTTCACCGACACGATGTTCGGTCCAGTGGAGGCAGTGCCGGTCACGTTGTAGGTGAGCGACGGCTCGATGAGCTTGATGGCCGTGTTGCTCGCAGTGCTGTAGTCGCCGCTGTCGGTGTAGATGGAGCGCGCCGCGGTGACGGTGTTCCGCAGGGCCGACTGGGCGGCGCGGTCCTTGGCCCGATTCTGGCTGCCGAGGAAGGTGGGGATGGCGATGGCGAGCAGGATGGCGATGATCAGGACGACCACCATCAGCTCGATCAGCGTGAAGCCCTGGTCGTTGCGGGCGTTGTCCGTCTGACGGACATAACGGGACGCGGTCAGCGGTGGCATGACGTCTCCATCGGTGTGGCGGGTACCCCCCTGATCGGCCGTTCGCGCCGACAGTTGATGACTGGACCGAAGAATGTCGTCGTGTTCGGAGGCCGGCACCGAGCGGAAGCCGCGTTCCGTCAGCCTGGGTCCTGGTCGAGGGGTGGCGGCACGCCGAGGCCCAGCAGCCTTCCGCTGGCCGTCACCTTGGCCGTGGTCGGACGTCCCCCTGACAGCCTGACGATGACGTCTCCGGTGACCATCTTCGGCAACCCGGTCACGGTCGCGGTCCAGGTGCGGTTGCCGGTGTCGATCTCAGGAGCGTCAGCTCCGGTCGTGAGCTCCGCCACTACATAGACGGAGACCTCGACGGCGTAGACCCGCTCCTCGCGGCCGATGGTGGCCGGGCCCTGCCAGCGATGCACCGTGCGGAAGACCCGCGAGCTCATCCTGTTTCCTTGGGTGCGGGGGCCCCTTGTTGGCGAAGCCCGCGGCTCCGGCAGCGTACGTGGGCTCGCCTCACCCGAACGGGTGAAACCCTGGGGGATCAGCTGCCAAAGGCAGCTAGGACACCACGGCCCCGAGCAAGCAGGCGAGACGCGTCGTAAAGTCGTACCTGTCGGACCTCGCCAAGAGGTTCGGCCGGACCCCGGGCCGCTCCACCGGCGCCGGGGTCACCCTCGATCGGCGGGGTCCACGAAAGGTAAGAACCTGTCGACAAGAGCCCGCGAGAGGCTTACTCGACGTTCGGCCGGGTCTAACGTCCGCGGTGGAGCAAGGGGGTGCCCCGCGTGGCCCTCGTAGGGGTTTGGGCGGGTCGGAGAGACAGTGTCGCGGCCCACGATCCCACGCGCCCGCGGTTCACACCATCCGACGGCGCTGACAGACCCCATCAGACGAAAAGGGGGCGTGCGCTCTCGGTCCGGACCAAACCGCTGTTGGCCGCGCTCGCGGTCGGGGTCATGGTGACGGCAGCGTGTGCTCCCGCGAACAGCACGTCAGGTTCGAGCGACGGTGGTGTGTCTGTCGCGCCCCCCGCCGCGGCCGCGGCTGCCGCTCCGATCGATGTCGCCCTCACCGACACCAAGGGCCTCGACGCCCCGATGGCGCTGACCCCCTTCGCCAGCACCGCTCCCGCCGGTGACGTCACCTTCGCCGTCAAGAACCTGGGCACCATCGACCACGAGATGATCGTGCTCAAGACCGACACCCCCTTCGACCAGATCCCCGTCGCCGACTCCGGCGACCCACCAGCCCCCGTCACCAGCGGAGCCGACAAGGTCGACGAAGCCGACAACGTCGGCGAGACCGGCGACCCCGACCTCACACCCGGGACCACACGAACCTTCACCATCAAAGCCCTCGCCGCCGGCCACTACGTACTGGTGTGCAACCTGGCCAAGCACTACGGCCTCGGCATGCGAGCCGCCTTCACCGTGACCAGTGCCCCCGCGTCGGCCGCGCCCCGGCGACCACCGCCCCCGGTCCCGTCGCCGTCACCGTCAGCGACACCAAGGGCCTCAACGGACCGATGACCCTCACCCCCGCCACCACCACCGCCCCCGCCGGTGACGTCACCTTCGCGGTGAAGAACACCGGCACCATCGACCACGAGATGATCGTGCTCAAGACCGACACCCCCTTCGACCAGATCCCCGTCGCCGACTCCGGCGACCCACCAGCCCCCGTCACCAGCGGAGCCGACAAGGTCGACGAAGCCGACAACGTCGGCGAGACCGGCGACCCCGACCTCACACCCGGGACCACACGAACCTTCACCATCAAAGCCCTCGCCGCCGGCCACTACGTACTGGTGTGCAACCTGGCCAAGCACTACGGCCTCGGCATGCGAGCCGCCTTCACCGTGACCAGTGCCCCCGCGTCGGCCGCGCCCCCGGCGACCACCGCCCCCGGTCCCGTCGCCGTCACCGTCAGCGACACCAAGGGCCTCAACGGACCGATGACCCTCACCCCCGCCACCACCACCGCCCCCGCCGGTGACGTCACCTTCGCGGTGAAGAACACCGGCACCATCGACCACGAGATGATCGTGCTCAAGACCGACACCCCCTTCGACCAGATCCCCGTCGCCGACTCCGGCGACCCACCAGCCCCCGTCACCAGCGGAGCCGACAAGGTCGACGAAGCCGACAACGTCGGCGAGACCGGCGACCCCGACCTCACACCCGGGACCACACGAACCTTCACCATCAAAGCCCTCGCCGCCGGCCACTACGTACTGGTGTGCAACCTGGCCAAGCACTACGGCCTCGGCATGCGAGCCGCCTTCACGGTGACATGAGCGCGATCGATTCCTCCTCGGACGCTCCGACACCCGACTCGCGCTCGGTCGTTCCCGATCCTGTTGCGGCGTACGGACGCGCCGATCGCCGCCGCGACTCCGCGGAGATCGGGTGGGTCCGGGCCATCGCCTCGGGCATCGCCATACTCCTCGTCGGCTTCAGCGCCGTCGTCGGGGCCAACAGGATCCTCACCAAGGCGCTCGGCCTGAGGCGAACTCCCCGCGAGTGGCTCGCCATCGGGCTGTTCTTCTTGATCCTGCTCGTGCTGGCGTGGGTCCTGCGCCGGCTGCAGGACCGGAAGCTGATCTGATGCCCCATCCGACCGTCCCGGACACGCAGTGGCTGTGGGACAACGAGCCGTGCCGCGCCGCCTGCCCGGTCCACACCGACGCCGGCGCCTACGTCACCGCGATCGCCGAGGGTCGCTACCGCGACGCCTACCTGATCGCCAGGGCGCCCAACCCGTTCGCCTCGATCTGCGGCCGGGTGTGCGCCGCCCCCTGTGAAACAGCGTGTCGGCGGGCCACGGTCGACGCGCCGGTGGCCATCCGGGCCCTCAAGCGCTTCGTCACCGAACGCTTCGGCGTCGAGAGCTTCGCGGCCAGCACGATATGGCACGAGGTCCACGGGCCCGTACCTCCGGCAACCCTCGGTTCGGTGGGTGTGGTCGGCGGCGGGCCCGCCGGGCTCAGTGCCGCGTACGAGCTTCGTCTCACCGGACATCCGGTCACCGTCTATGAAGCCGCCGACCGCCTGGGCGGGATGATGGTGCTCGGCATCCCTGAGTACCGCCTCGCCCGCGGGCTCATCGCCCGCGAGATCGACGCCATCCTCGAGCTCGACATCGATGTCGAGCTAACGTTCCGGGTCGGCCGCGATGCGACGCTCGAGGAGCTGCTCTCCCGCCACGAGTCTCTCTTCCTGTCGGTTGGCACCGGCCGGGGCCGGGGCCTGGACCTGCCCGGCAACGAGCTCGACGGCGTCCTGCGGGCGGTCGAATTCCTCCTCAACGTCAACCAGGGCTTCCGGGCCGACCTCGGCCAGCGGCTCGTGGTGGTCGGGGGCGGCAACGTCGCCTTCGATGCTGCCCGGACCGCATTGCGCGCCGCGGCGGGCGGGGCGCCGGCCGCGGCGGATGAATCGGTGCCCGGCGTCGGCACCGACGACGACGCTCGCCGGGGCATGATCACCACCCTCGACGTGGCGCGGGCTGCAGTGCGGGCCGGCGTGCTCGACGTCACCGTCATCGCCCTCGAGTCCCCCGACGAGATCCCGGCCGACCCCGAGGAGATCGCCGAGGCCGAGGCGGAGGGGATCACCATCCTCTACCGCAAGGGCCCGCACCGCTTCATAGGGGACGGCGGCCGAGTGACCGGCCTGGAGACCATCGACGTCAAGTCCGTGTTCGACGAGGGGCACCGGTTCAACCCGACCTTCCGGCCCGGAACCGAGGCGGTGCTCCCCGCCGACACGGTGATCCTCGCCGTAGGTCAGACCGCGGATCTCGACGCGCTCGCCGGTGTCGACCTGGAGCAGACCAGGGGTGTCATCAAGACCGACCCCACCACGCTCCGAACGTCCCACCCGCGCATCTGGGCCGGCGGCGACGTCGCGGATGGCCCCAGGAACCTGATCGACGCCATCGCCGACGGCCAGCGCGCCGCGGCGTCGATCCATTCGGGAGCCACCGCCCCGCCGGTCGAGGACGTCCGGATCGAGTTGAACCGCCGCGTCGGCTTCCGTCGACTGTCGACCGGCTATGACGCCATCGGCCGACGGCCGGTTCCAGCTACGCCCCGCGATCGCCGGATCGGCTTCGGCGAGGTCGAGGTCGGCTACGGGGCTCAGGACGCCTGGCTCGAGTCGCTGCGCTGCCTGCGCTGCTTCGACAACGTGATGCTCGACCCGAGCCTTTGCATCCTGTGCGGGCTCTGCGTCGACGTATGCCCCCCGAACTGCATCACCATCGCCCGGGCCGACGTCGCGGGCATCGGCACCGAGTCCCAGAGCGTGCTGCTGCTCGACGAGGACACCTGCATCCGCTGCGGGCTGTGCGTCAACCGGTGCCCGCCGGGGGCCTTGTCCATGGTGCACGCACGGCAGCTGACCGGTGACTGACATCAAGACGCCGCCGGCCCGGGGCGAAGGCGCCGACGGCTCCGGCACCCCGACGCGCGACGCCCTCGAACCGAAGATGGCCTACGCGCCCGGCGCCGGGCTGACGGCGCGCGGTCGAGCGCAGCAACGTGTGGCGATCGGTGTTCCGCCACCCGACCCTCGACACCCCGCGAGGCCGGGCCCTGCAATCATTCTCCAACTTCTTCTTGCACCTCTACCCGGTGAAGATCCCGGCGCGCGTCCTACGGATCCGCTACTCGTTCCGACTGGGGTTCATCGTCACGGTGCTGTTCGGCATCCTCGTCCTCACGGGCGTGTACCTGATGTTCTTCTACACGCCGGCTGTCGGCTCGGCGTACGGAGACATGCAGCACCTCCGCACGGACGTCGGGTTCGGGCAGCTGGTCCGGAACGTACACCGCTGGTCCGCCCACCTCATGGTGCTCGCCGTGTTCCTCCACCTGGTACGGACGTTCTTCGCCGGGGCGTACAAGAAGCCCCGGGAATTCAACTGGGTCATCGGCCTCGTCCTGCTGATGTTGACCCTGGCGCTGTCCTTCACCGGCTACCTGCTGCCGTGGGACCAGCTCAGCTACTGGGCAGTCACCGTCGGCACTGACCTCGTGCACTATGTCCCGTTCCTCGGCCAGAGCCTCCAGAACCTGCTCATCGGCGGCGACCAGATCGGCCAACCCACGCTCCTGCGCTTCTACGCCCTCCACGTCGCCGTGCTGCCCCTGGCCGTCGTGCTGGCCCTCTGCATTCACATATGGCGGGTGCGCAAGGACGGCTTCGCCGTCGAGCGGTCCTCCGTCGGCTTCGCCGGCGGAAGCTCATCGGCTGGAACCTTCGAGGAGGAGGCGACCGCGACGCCTGCTCCGTCGGTACCCTCCACCGCGCCCGCCAACCTGTACGGCGGTCGCACGCGGGTCCTGGGCGTCGTCGACCGCCAATCGGTCACGGCCGAGGAACGCGCCGTCGACGACACAGTCTTCACGTGGCCGCACCTACTGGTCCGCCACGTGGTCGTCGCACTCGGCGTCGCCGCGACCGTATTGGTGCTCGGCGTCGCGTTCGTCGCCCCGCTGCGTGGCCTGGCGAACCCCAACCTGACCCCTGAGCCGGCCAAGGCACCGTGGTACTTCGCCGGCCTCCAGGAGCTGCTCTCCCACTTCGACCCGCTTGTGGCCGGGATCCTCGTCCCCGCCGGCGCGGTGCTCGCGTTGGTGCTGCTGCCCTACATCGATCGCAACCCGTCGACGGAGGCCCGCCGGCGCAAGGTGGCGATCGTCGTGTTCTCCGGTCTGGTGCTCATCGCCGTCGTGCTCACCGTCATCGGGACGTTCTTCCGCGGCCCAGGCTGGCGCTTCGTCGCCCCGTGGACCCATTGGTACGTGGAGCTCTGAGGAGGCCGCTGATGCCCTCGACGCGACGTCAGTTCCTCCGCTCGGGATGGAAGCTCGGCGGCACCCTCCTCGTCGCGGCCGCTGGTTGGACGACCTACGAATCGTTGAAGCCGCTGGCCCGCGCCAACGCCGGCGCCACCATCAACCTCGGCAGCCCTTCGACCTACAGCACCGGAACCGCGACCTACATCTCCGAAGGCCGCCTGTTCGTTGCCAACCCCGGCGGCCGCATCTACGCCTTGTCACAGAAGTGCCCCCACCTCGGCTGCCGGGTCCCCTTCTGCGACTCGTCGGGTCGGTTCGAGTGCCCGTGTCACGGCTCGAAGTACGACCTTGGTGGCGAGTGGATCGAGGGACCAGCGCCGCGCGGCATGGATCGCTTCGAGCTGACACTGGACAGCGCGACCGGCACCCTCGTGGCGGACACGTCCAAGGTTGTCACCGGCCCCCCGCGGGGCGCCAAACAGTTCCTCACGCCCGCCAAGGGCCCCTCCTGCATACCGAAAGCCTGAGCCGATGCCTCGCGATCGGCAGACGCCGCCGCCGTTCGAGCCGGCCGCCCTGGAGCGCAGCCTCGACCGCTACCTCATCTGGGGCCTCGTCTTCATGGTGCTGCTCATCGCCGGGTTCGTCGCCTACCGGGTGCGGGAACCCACCCTGCGGGCCGACGCCGCGACCGCGCAACAGAGCTCGTACCGCGACATCGGCCTCCAGCTGTTTGCCACCAACTGCTCCTCGTGCCACGGCAAGGGGGCCGTCGGTGGCAGCGCGCCCGTGCTGGATTCCCAAGAGTTCCTCAAGGGCACCACCGATGGGCAGATCAGCAACCTGATCGCCGGTGGTGTGCCCGGCACCGAGATGCCGGCGTGGAGCCTCGCCTTCGCCGGCACCTTGACGGACGAGCAGATCCGCCAGCTCACGACCTACCTCCGGTCCCTCGAGCCGAACGCTCCGAGCGTTCCCACCTGGCGCCAGGGCAGCCAGGCGCCTTAGCTCGACGGGTCTTCACCGGCCTGACGGAGTGCGGAGCAACAGCACCGACATCGTCCTCGTCCTGAGCATCCCGCACGTCTTCCCGACGCCACCGGTCGAAGCCAAGCGCCCGCGCGGTGATCCGGTCGTCGAGGCCCTCACGCATCGGATGGCCACACCCGGGAGCCCTCGCGACCGAAGTTAGGCTTCCCGCATGCTGCTGAGCGGGATCAACCACGTGGCCACCCTCACCCGTGACACTGACCGGCTGCTCGAGTTCTACCGCACCGTGTTCGAGGCCGAGGTCCCCGCCGAGATGCAGGAGGCGCCGGAGGGCCCGGGTTTCCGTCTCTCGATCCTCGAGATCGGCGACGGCACGAGGCTGAACGTGTTCCAAATCGACGGCAACGCCGAGGCCGAGCGCCAGGTGCCGATGTTCGGACGCGGCCGGATCGACCACATTGGGCTGCGGGCGAAGGACCTGGAGTCCTTCGAGGAGATCCGCCGGCGTCTCATGGAGCGGGGGTCAGCCGACGCCTTCGTGACCGACTTCGGCGAGGATCTCTCGCTGTTCTTCCGCGATCCCGACGGTCTCGAGGGTGAGGTGCTGGTTCAGAACCCCGACGCCGTGCCCGGGGTACATCACCCACCGGGCACCCCCGCCGTCCGTTACGTGGACCAGACCTGACTCGAGGACATCTCCAGCACCCCGCCGCTGGCTCGCGGCCCTCAGGTTGCCGCCCGGACGGCCGATAGCGAGGGCATGTCCCCAGGAGGGTCGGCCGCGTCGTCTCCATCGGTGAGCATGACGAGGAACGGCTCCGCCGTGATCACCTCGGTCGGTGAGGCCGTCGTCGACGTGCTGGGCTGGCGGCCCGACCAGCTCGTCGGGCGGGCCTCGACCGCGTTCATCCACCCCGAGGATCAGTCCAGCGCGATCACCGCCTGGTTCGACATGGTCGCCTCACCGGGCTCAACGCATGCGTGGCGCGGTCGCTACCAAGGGGCCGACGGCGCATGGAAGTGGGTCGAATCGGTGAACGTGAACCACCTGGACGATCCCGACGACCCGGTTGTGCACACGTCGATGACGCTGGTCACGGTGGATCAAGTGACCATCGAGGAGGACCTGCGAGCCCGACAGCAGCTTCTCACCCGACTGTCCGACGCTCTCCCCCTCGGCGTGTTCGAGATCGACGCCGACCGCCGGATCAAGTTCACCAACGATCGCTTGCACGCGATCGTCGGCTCGCCCCCCGCCGCCACCGCGGAAGCCCAGCTCTCGACCATCATCGCCGAGGATCGCGGCCTCCTCGAGGCGGCGCTCGCGGCGGTCCTAGCCGATCAGCCGGTCGACGACACCGAGCTCCGACTCCGACTTCCGGAGGCCGATCCGGGCGCCGGCACCGAGCGGGTGTGCCTGCTGAGCCTGCGTGCGTTGACGGATGACGTCGGGGTCGTGAGCGGTGCGATCGGCTGCCTGAGCATTGTGACCGACCGTGTCCAGCTCCGGCGCCAGCTCGAGATCCGCGCCTCGATCGACGATCTGAGCCGGTGCATGAACCGGGCCGCTACCCTCGAGCTGCTCGCCTCCACGCTCGCTCACGCCGGCTCCGACGCTGGCACGGCGGTCGTCTTCATCGATCTCGACCGGTTCAAGGCGGTCAACGACGTCTTCGGTCACGCAGCCGGGGACCGCGTCCTCGTGGCGACGGCCGAGCGTTTGCGTGCGGTCGTGCGGGGATGCGATCGGATCGGCCGGCTGGGTGGTGACGAGTTCCTCGTGATCTGCCCCGGTGTCGAGAGCGAGGCCAAGGCGCACGACATCGGCGAGCGCCTCGCCGCAGCAGTGACCGCCAGCGTGGACGTCGGGCCGGGCGTCGTCGATCTGCGGGCCAGCGTCGGCGTGGCCTGGACCGACGAGCAGCTCGATCCCGATTCACTCATCGCGCAGGCGGACAGCGCCATGTACGAGTCCAAGCGCATCGGCCGGGCGACCGTGGCGGTGTTCGGTGCCCCTCCCGATGTGACCGCGTCACAGGAGCCTCTCGGCCGCGGCGCCGGGCGCGCCGCCTGAGCCGGCCCGCCGCAGCGCCGCGGGTCAGTGGCGGGGCCGAGTTGGTCACATCTCGTCTCGACCGGTCGTGCGTGGTCTACGTTCGCGCTGGGCTTGGGCGCGAGGGGGTTTCGCCATGCCGTTCGCGGACGTCAATGGGCAGCGCATCGCTTACGACGACAGCGGAGGCAGCGGACCGGCCGTCGTGCTCGCCCACGGGTTTCTGATGGACCGAAGCATGTTCGCGCACCAGGTGGAGGCTCTCTCGCCGGCGTACCGTGTCGTCACCTGGGACGGGCGGGGCTTCGGTGACACCGAATGGGACGAGCGGCCGTTCACCTACTGGGACCTGGCCGACGACTGCATCGCCCTCCTCGATCACCTCGCACTCGTGCGCCCGGTCATCGGCGGCATGTCCCAGGGCGGCTTCTTGTCGCTACGGGCGACGATCCGGCATCCCGAGCGGGTGCGGGGGCTGATCCTGCTCGACACCAGTGCAGAGACCGACGACGAAGCGACGCTGGAGGCCTACCGGGCGATGGTTGACGTGTGGACGACAGCCGGTCCGGTGGACGATCTGGCCAACACGGTGGCGGGCATCATCATCAACGACCCGACGGAGAACCAGCGCTGGATCTCGAAATGGCAGGCCAGCCGCAGCGAGCTCCTACGAGAGCCAGCCGAGTGCCTGCTCGGGCTCGATGACATCACGGACCGCCTCGGTGAGATCACCTGCCCGGCTCTGGTGGTGCACGGTTCGGCCGACACCGCCATCACGCCCGACCGAGCCCAGCGGCTGGCCAGCGGCCTCTCCCACGCCACGGGACCGGTGTTCGTGGAAGGCGCCGCACACGCCGCGAACCTCACGCACCCGGGGCCGGTGAACGACGCCATCCTCGCGTTCCTCCAGTCCCTCCCGACCTGACCGCCCGCGGCCGTGCGGACGTGGGACAGCAAGGCAAGGGTCGTCGGCTGCCCCCACCCCGGCGGCGGCGCTAATTCCTAGTACGAGCGCCTAGGGTCACTCGTGTGGACTAGTATGCAGCGGCGGTTCTGAGACGAGGACACGTCCCGAGACGAATGCGATGGCGGTGGGCGGATCGTCTGTCGGAAGGAGACAGACACATGAGCAAAGCGCTCCGAGGCACCGTGACTTCGGTGACGGCCGGGTTGATGATCGTCGTGGCTGGTGCTTGTGCGCCACCTGCACGGCCCGGGCCGCCACGGCCACCGACACCGATTCCGCCTGCTCCGAGCTTCGTGACCAAGGCCGAGTGGCTGATGAACGAGACCCAAGGCCGCACCATGCACGACACCGTGGCGCCGGCCCAGAACGGCACGATCGGTCCCGCCGTCGTCCTCACGGGCGGTGTGTACGACTTCCCGGGCTGGAAGAACAACGTCGGCCCCGGCGGCATCCTCCAGGGCCAGATCGCGGTTGGCGACGGCGAGGTCGCCGTACCGGATTCTGGCCATTCGCTGGAACCGAAGAACGCCATCTTCAAGGTCTCCGGCGTCATCCGCACCCGGCTCACGACAGGAGGGGTCCTCCCTACCGGCGCACCCGGGACATCCTTCAACGTCGTTCAGAAGTCGCGGGCCGGGGACAACGGTGGCTTCTGGAAGGTCGAGATAGGTGGCAGCGGCCCGAACCGCGGCCGGCTGCTCTGCACGCTGGGGGACGGTCGCCAGGTCGTCGCCGTGCCGTCATCCGTTCTGATCGGCGACGGCGCCACGCACAGCTTCGCGTGCTGGCTGCGCGGAGGTGTCCTCGTCGCCGAGGTTGACGGGCACCAGGTGGCCGCGGCCTCGTTCGTCGACACGATCCACCCCGGTGGTGCGTTCAGCACCGTGGTGGCGATCGGCAAGAAGCCCGGCTCGACCGACCCTAGCGACTCCTTCTCCGGCTGGATCGGTGAGCTGCGCATCGCCGTTGGTTGACCGCGCCGTCCCGGCTGCGGGCAAGAGCGCGGTCAGCCGGGGTTGACGCCGAGCGGTCGGTGCGAGGGACGCACGCGGCCCTCCAACGGGACGAACGGCCCTTGCGCTGCGGCTGGCAACGGTCACCATGGAGTCGTGAGCGACGACGACCGCCTGTGCGCGCCGGAAACGGGCCATCGGTATGCGACGCCGACCGGCGCGCCCTGTCCCCGGACGCTCCGTCAGGACGGCTCCGTCCAGGGGAGCGGCGCCTGCCTCGGCTGCGGCACCTGCCTGCAGTTCGGCGGACTCGTCGAGGGCCGCATCCCGTCAGACGACGGCCCTCGCGGCTGATCGGCTTCGGCGAGCACGGCCGAGGACGGCGACACGGCGGCACCACCGGCGATGGCGACCGAGAACGGGCGTCGACGTGCGCCCAGTCGAGGACGCTCGGAAGGACGCCCGGGGCCCCCTCGGCGTCATCGGGCGTGATCGGCATGGACCTTCGGCTGGGAGGGGTTAGCCGGCGCGGGGTTGTTGGTTGAAGTCGATCCAGTGGCGTTGGAGTCGTTCGCCGGTGGGGTGGTTCCAGTGGCCGGCCAGGGGCGGCCCGGCGCCGGGCTCGGGTGGTTTGAGCGGTGGGACGGGATGGTGGGGCCGGCCGCGGGTGTCGGTGAAGACGATCCCGTCGGGTTGGTCGGCGTCGCCGGTGATCCCGAGGCGGCCGTGGTGGTGCAGCCGGTGGTGTTTGGGGCACAGGCAGATGAGGTTATACGAACCTCGCTAGTAGGCTCTAGGGCGTGAACACGACATCGACCCTCACCGTTCGGGAGTACCTGCGGGTCTCCCTCGACAAGTCCGGCCGGCAGCGCTCCAACGACGAGCAGCACGACGACAACCAGCGCGCCGCCGACGAGCACGGCTGGAAGCTGGGCAAGCCCTACCGGGACACCGGCTCGGCCTCCCGTTACGCCTCGAAGCGCCGCGACGACTTCGACCGGCTCGTGGCCGATCTGGAGGGCGACCGCTTCGGGGCGCAGGTGCTGATCCTGTGGGAGTCCTCCCGGGGCTCGCGCCGGCTCAGCCAGTGGGCACTGTTCCTGGAGCTTCTCGAGGAGCGGGGCGTGGCCGTCCACGTCACCAGCCACGGCCGGACCTACGACCTGACCAAGCCTCGAGATCGGCGCACCCTGCAGGAGGACGGCACCGATGCCGAGTACGAGTCGGCAAGCTCTCCACTCGTGCCAAGCGGGCGACGACGCCAACGCGGTGAACGGGCAGCCTCATAGCCGGGTGCCCTTCGGCTACCGGCGGACCTACGACCCGGGCAGCGGGCGTCTGGCCGGCCAGGAGCCCGAGCCGGCCGAGGCGGTGGTGGTGGTCGAGATGTTCGACCGTCTGCCGAGGGGCACAGCCTCCGAGCGGTGGCGGCCGACTTCGAGGCCCGGGGGATCACCTCCCGCAACGGTGTCGTGTTCTCGGCCCAGTCGCTGCGGTCGATGGCGCTGCGCCCGCTGTACGCCGGGCAGCGCTCGCACGTCCCGGGCAACATGACGCAGAAGGGCGTCACCGTCGGGCCACCCTGACCGAGGGGACGTGGCCGGCGCTGGTGGACCGCTCAACCTTCCAGGCCGTCCAGGCCCGCCTCACCGACCCGGGCCGTCTGACCGCTCGCCCCGGGCGCGCCGTCCACCTGCTGTCGCTGATCGCGGTGTGCGACGTGTGCGGCGGGCCGCTCGCCGTGCGCTACCACCGCACCCGCCAGTACTGGTGCCTCGACCGGGGCCACGTGCGATCGACGCCGACGCCCTCGACGCCCTGGCCGAGGGCGAGATCCTGGCCTACCTGACCGACCCCGCCAACGTGGACCAGCTCGCTGACGCCGACGTGGGCGACGCCCTGGCCGCCGCCCACGACGAGGTGGCCGCGGTCACGGCCGAGCGTGACGCCCTGGCCGACCGCCTCGGACGAGGCGAACTCTCGGCCGAGCTGGCCGCCCGGGCCGAGGCCGGCATCCAGGACCGGCTCCGGGAGGCCGAGCGCCGGGTGGAGGAGATAACCACGCCCTCCGCGCTGCGAGGGCTCGTGGGGCCGGGCGAGGACGTCGAGGCCCGCTGGGACGCCGCACCGATCAGCGCCCGCCGGGAGGTCGCCCGGCTGCTGCTGGCCCCCGGGCTGATCGGTCAGCTGCGGCTCACCCGCTCGCCGGTCCGCGGGCACCCTGTCCCGCGGCCGAGCGCGTCAAGTGGGACCAGGCCCTCAGCGAGGACGGGCCGAGGGATCGGTGACCGGCACGTCGAGCGCCTCGGCCACCTCGCGCCACTGCGCCCGGGTCAGCCGCTGGTCGCGCCACCAGCGCAGCTGGGCGGTGCCGGTGCGCCGTCGCGCTCGTCGGGGATCATGTCGAGGTGGAGCTGCATGTGGGCGAGGACGGCCGCCCGCTCGGGCATGCGGTCGTGGTTGGCGGACCACCGCAGATTGGAGGCCCTTGTCAGGCCGTCGCTCATGCGTGCATAATGCCACGAAAGTAGTTACAAGCCTGTCCGGCTGACCGGCCAGTAGCGCTCCGCCCGAGACCATCGTCCGCCTGCTCGGACCCTCGGTGCGACGAGAGCCCGGCCCCGGCACTCACCAAGGAGTGCCGATGCCCGCGCCCCCACTGCGCCGAGTCCACCCCCTACCGCGTCGCCATCATCGCCGCCGGCTACCGGACGTACGCCGACTTCGCCCGCCACATCGGCGAGCACCCCGCCAACCTCAACGCCGTCCTGTGCTTCCGGACGATCTCGTGGCCGAAGCTGCGCCGGCGCCTGCTCCGAGGCCCTCGGTATCGACGAGACCCTCCTGTTCCCGGACCTCGGTCAGCTGGCCGAGCCCAACGCGGCGAGGGCGTCGTGACGCGGGCCGACCGGACAGAGCTGATCGCCGCGGCCCGCCGCCGCCAGCGCGCCAACCCGCCCCCGCCGCTCACCGCCGAGCAGGCCGCCATCGTCCGCGCCCTGCTGCCAAGCGCGACACGCCGAGCCATGCGGGGGCTGGTGCCCTCGACGCGGCGAGGCCGGGTGGCTTCGACTCCACCCGGCCCCGACCATCACCACGACCGCCCGGTGCCAAGCACGCCGATCACGCCGATCGTACCGCGAGCGCACCAGGGCGGTGGTGACCGGGCGCGCTGCGATGCGCGCCACCCTGAGCCTGCTCGCCGAGCTGGCCCGCTTCGCCGACGACCTCTCCGCGGTCGGGCGCAGCTGCGATGACGACCTCCTGGTGGAGGTGGCCGGCGACCTCGCCGCCCTCGTCGCCCGCCGGGCCGTCGAACTCCTCGAGACCGAGGACGCGCGGCGTGATCGGTCACATGCAGGCCGCGCTCCTCGTGCCCCTCGTCGGTGACCGCCACGTCGGTGCTGACCGGCTGCGCCGGGTGCTGATCGTGCTCTGCGACCACGCTGAGCAAGGCGAACCGGGCCTGGCCGTCCATCCCGACGATCGCCCACGAAGCCGGCATCGGCAACGAGCACGTCGTCCAGCACGCCCTGCGCCTGCTGGAGGACGAGCGTGGATCGAGGCGACCTCGGCGAAGGTCGGCGCCCGCGGCAGGCCGACTCAGTACGAGCTGCTGTTCCTGCCCCTCAAAAGGCGCGGGGCCGCCCTGCGGGTTTCGGAGGAGCGAAAGGCTCGGGCCTCCCGTCCTAAAGGCGCGGGGCCTACCCGCGCCGAAGCTCTGAAGCCTAAAGAAGCTCTCTCTCCGCCACCAACTGAGGACGGGCGCGACGCCGCACAAGGCGGCGGGGAGAGAGAGTCCGATCGAGCGGACCTTCGCATCGCCCGCCTCGCCGCCACCGCGATGGCCGACGGTCGCGCTGACCTCCGCTCGCGGCGGGCCTGGATCAGGACCGTCACCGCCGACCTCGCCCCGGTCGTGGCCGAGCTTCGAGTCGACCACGCCGGCTGGAGCGATGCGCAGGTCATCGCCGCGGTGAGCCCGGGCGGCTCGTCGCCGTACGCATATGACGACGACCGGCCGCGTTGCGAGGTCTGCGATCACCACCTCGACATCGAGGCCACCTGCGCCCTCGCCCTCTACGGCGAGTGCCCCCACGGCCGGGAGGCCCCGCGGTGAGCTGCGGGCGACGGACCGCGCTGGGCGCGGTACGGCGCTCGTCAGCTCAATGGAGGATCTTCGCCGCGGCTTGATCGGTCCCGCAGCGGCAACCGGACCCCGAGCCGGAACACTCTGCTTCGGCAGTTGAGCATCCCCCCGTTGGACGGACACCTCGTATAGGAGGAAGTCCATGTCCAGCAGGAAGAGTCCAGGGTTGGGCGGCCCTCGAAGTACCCGCCCGAGTTCCGTCGTGACGCGGTGGCGATGGTGCTCGACGAGGATCGTTCGATCGCTGACGTGGCCCGCTGCGGTCGGCGTGAACGCGGCACGCTGGGGAACTGGGTCGGCCAGGAACGCATCGAGCGCGGCGAAGCGCGAGGGCTGATCGAGCCGATGAGCGCTCCGACCTCGCCGAGTTGCGGGCCGAGAATGCGCAGCTGCGGATGGAACGAGATCTGCTCAAACGATCTCTGGCCTTCTGGATCAAGGAGACGTCGACACCGTGACCCGCTACGCGTGCGTCGATGACCAGAAGGCGGCCGGGTTCCCGGTGACCGCAGCGTGCGAAGCGGCCGGCGTGTCCACCTCCGGCTACTACGACTGGTGCGCACGAGAAGCGGCCGGGCCGACCGAGCGTCAGCTCGCCGAGGCCGAGCTGGTGGCGTTGATGCGCGACCTCTTCGACGAGCGCCGACGGCAACTACGGGGTGCCGCGCATGTTCAAGGCGCTGCGCCACGCCGGCCTGGTCGTGAACCGCAAGCGGGTGCGCCCGCCTGATGCGCCTGCACGGCATGGCCGGGCGGTTCCGGCGCCGCACGTGCCGCACCACCTTCCCCGGCCCCGACGGCTACCAGATCCCCGATCTCGTCGGCCGGCAGCTTCGCGCCCGGCACGCCCGATGTGGCCTGGTGCCAGGACATCACCTACATCCCCACCCGGGAAGGCTGGCTGTACCTGGCGTCGGTCCTCGATCTCGGGTCCCGCGGCTGCTGGGCTACTCGATGGCCGAGCACATGCGCACCGAGCTCGTCCTCGACGCGCTCGACGATGGCCGTCGCCGCCCGCGGCGGCGACAGGCCGTCGCCGGCGTCATCGCCCACGCCGACCGCGGCAGCGCAATACACCTCCAACGACTACATCGACTTCTGCCAGCGACCGCCAGATGCGCCCCTCGGTCGGCGCACCGGGGTGTGCTGGGACAACGCCGTGGCCGAGTCGTTCTGGGAGAGCCTCAAGCGCGAATGCCTCCAAGGCCGCGTCTTCGCCACCCGCGCCGAGGCCCGCCGGGCGATCTTCCGGTGGATCAACTGGTACAACACGACCAGGCTTCACACGCACCCTCAACGACGTCCCACCCCTCGAGTGGGAACAGCAGTACCGTCAAGCGTCATAACCACCCGTCCGGCCGACGGGGAGATGCCCAATCTGAGCATCCCCCCGGCAGCTATGTGCCCGCCGCAGGCCCGCAGATCTGTGCGTGACACTGCCGAAGAGCCTGGACCACGTCGTCGGCGAAGTGGCTGCGGTTTAGCGGACCAGCAGAGTACAAGGACACGCTGATTGTCGTCCCGTCGGTCATACGGAACCGGATGCCAGGGTTGCGCCTCAGCGCTAGACGCATCCCAATACCCGAGTGGCAGGTCGATCGACTCGATCCGTCTCCACGGCAGGTCGTACGAGCGATACACGTTTCGGAGGCGCACGCCGTCGGTGCGCAGCCAGACGCCTTGGCGCGTGACGCCGAGCGTTGTCCACACGAGTGCGAGGGCCAGGGGAAGGCAGATTGCTCGCTGGACCCAGGTCGGGTCTTCCGTGCCGTCGGGGCCAGCAGCTAAGAGACCACTGATCGGAATGAGAGCAAAGAGCGCGGCACATCCCGTCAGCAAGAGGCGAGTACCGGTGCGGCGGAACTCAGCATTGCACTGACCGTCCATCCACACAGATTGCCCGTTCTGGAGCGGCCACGCCGGGCAACTGATCCGACGCGCCCCCGGGGGGACCCCTTTCGCGGCCCCCGGCGAGCGATGGGCCAATGGGTTCTCGGCACGCGAGGGGCTCGGGGTCGTGCCGTTCCGGGCCAGGCTGGGTTACCGTCCGCTTCGTGGCCTCCTGTCCCGGATGCGGGCAACAGCACTGGCGGCGGGGCCGACGAGGGCCGGACGCGACGTGGTGCTCGGACACCTGCAGGCGCACGACGTGGGCCCGCCTCGGGGTTCGGCCTCTGCGCTCCCTGGACCCGCCCGACGTGAGCCGGGTGAAGCTGGTGGACGAGACGAGCCTGGCCCGGGTGATGGTCTCGGCGGACGAGCTGCGGGCGCTGAGGCCGTGACGGCGCTGGCCGACGCCGTGCTGGCCGACGTGCCCGCCCAGCCGCCCGGCCCTCGTCGCCGACCGGGTGGCCGTGATCGTGGCCTACCCCCCCCCGGACAGACCGGCCACGTTGCCGGGAGAGCCGCGAACCGGCCCGCTGGCCATCGTCGCCCACCGAGCCCGCCCAAGGTGCCCCTGCCGCCCGTCGGCACGCCGTCGCTCGGCACCCCTGACGCAAGACCAATCCCCCAAGGAGAGAACATGACCTGGAAGCCCTCTCGCAGCGTGGCCGCCCGCTCAACTTCCCCGCACCGCCACCCGTCGACCTCGTGGCCCCGTTGCTCGACGCCGACCAGCTCGCCGCGCTCGACGGCCTACTCGGCTCGTCACGAGACGCTGATGGTGGCTCGTGGCGTCGAGACTGAGCTGCGCCCGGCCGGGCCTGCCCGCGCCGCGGCCCTGGCCGAGGACGTGGCTCGCGCCACCGAGGCCGCCCTGGCTGGCGACGGCACCGCGCCGCTGTCGTTGCTGCCCGCCGTCGAGGACCAGTGGCAGCGAGCCCGGCGCTACAGCGAGGCCCTCAACGGCCTGGCCGTGGGTGAGCTGGCCCGGCTGCACGACGTGCTCGTGGGCGACCAGGAGCGCATCGTCCGGGATGCTTACGAGCCGGTGGCCGAGGACGACGGCGCTAAGCCCGACCGCTCGAAGGCGGCCTTGCTGCGCCTGGCCTGGGCGCTCGGGCTCCACGTCGGCCCCTCGCTGGTGGTGCCGCCCGATGTCGCCGCGCTCGATGCGCCAGCGCCGCCCCGCCCGGTCGCCGCCGCGCTCGATGAGGCAGCCGAGCGAGTGCGCGCCTTCTTCGCCGAAGGGGTGCCGGCATGACAGTGCGCCGCTTCGTCATGGAGGCTCGTGACGAGAGCGAGGCCGCCGCCAAGTGGGCCGAGTTCTGGCGCACCTCGACGCAGCCGCCCGAGCCCGAGCCCGAGCCCGAGCCGGCCGTCCCGCCCGAGCCGGCACGATGACCGCCGAGGAGCGGGCGGCGCATGACTTCGTGCGCTGGCTGCAGGCCAGCCGGTCGAAGCCCGTCGAGGCGGCCCCGACCCCGCCACCGGCCCCGCCGGCCCGACCGCCTCAGGGTGCCAGGGACGGCCCCGTCCTCCCGGACGACGGCAACGAGCTGCTGCGCCGGCTCCACGACAGAGGCCGACACGAGCGGGGCTGGGTGAGCGAAACCAGCGAGATCGGCCGGTGGGTGCCGGGCTGATGGCCTGCCGCACGGACGACGATTGGTTCTCCGAGCGCCTCCGGCGGGTGGCCATCCTGCGCGGGATCTGGCCGGACGAGCAGTTGGAGCCGACCAGCCGCCGGCGCGCCCGGGTGCTCGGGCTGTCGCCGGCCGAGACGGAGCCCGAGCCCGACGACGACTGAGGGTCCCGCCAGACAGCCTCGATGCCCGGTCGGCGGCTACCTGGAGGCCGGCCCGGCCTCTGCGTGGCTGATACGCACGACCGTGGGGGTCATGGCGGGCCGTCAGGGCTCGTCGTCGGGCTCGGGGAGCCTGTCATCCGGCAGAGGGCCGACGACCTCCTCAAGCCTGCCGTTGGCAGCGAGCGCCAGGATGATCCTGGTGCCGAAGGCGTACGCCCCCGGGCACATGTTCAGGCTCTCAATGGCGTGGGCGTCGTCGGTGCCCAGGCGGCCGAGCACAGCGATCATCCGCAGCTTGTCCATTCCGCTGAGCGGAAGACCGCCGTCGTCGCGGCCCTGGTCGGCTCGTGCGGTCCAAAGGCACAGCAGCCCCGCCGCCAACAGCAGCTCGCCATCCGTCGGCTCCTCGTCGCTCATGGCGACCACCGCCGACATCGCTGCCGCTCGGGGAGGCCACGATGCGACCTCGCCCCTGCATCTTGCATCTGGCGCTTCACGCCTCAGCGTAGCCCTCGGGCTCGGCGACCCCGATACCGGCGGAACCGCCGATACCCGGGCCGGGCCGCACTGTGGGTGCGGCCGACGTGACGGAGCGCCCTCTCCGTGTGACGGAGCGGCACGGGGCCGGGCCGTGGTGGGCGAGGGGGTGGCGGTCCGCCTCGCCCCTCGACGGTCAGGCGGAGGCGGCCTTGGCGCAGGGCTTGCACCAGGTGCGCCGGGCGGCCCGAGCGCCAGCCCTCTCGGCCTCCGTGCCGGTGGCCGCGGGCCTCGTCGTCCCGTGGGCGACACACCGGGTGAGCCAGACCGGCTGGCCGGCCTCGGTAGCCACCTTCACGTCGGCGGCGCGCAAGGTCTCGAACTCCCGGAACGGGAGCTTGATCACGTAGCCGTCCTCGGCCAGGCCCACCCGGGCGAGCAGCTCGCCCCGCGGGCCGGTGGCCGGCTTCGGCTCGGAGATGACCTCGACGGGCTTCGGGGCCGCCTTGCGGCGGGCCGGCTTCCGCTCGGCCGGCTTCGGTGCGCGGGTGCGGGTGGTGGTCATGGTGTCTCCTCTGTCGGGGCCGCCCTCGTGGCGGCCGACCGGAGTTCCTATCCGGCGGACGTACCGGCATCTACCCGCCGATCAAAGACCCCTGCGCAGGGGTCAACGGTCGCGCCCCACCGGCCAGTACCGTCCCAGCGATGACGGCGGTCCTGCTCGCTGCGAGCGAAGGAGGATGGGACCGAAACGGGCCGGCGGTCGTCACCCTGTCGGCCGCCATCGTGGGCGCGCTCGCGGCCGCGGGTGGCGGCTACTTCGCCCGCACCCGTGAGTGGAAGCGGGAGCGCCGCCACGCCGCCTACGCCGAGTTCGTCGAGGCGCACCGGGCGTTCATGTTGCAGATGACGGTGCTCGTGGCAACCAAGCGGGAGCCCGCCGCGGTCGGCAGCCAAGCGGAGTTCGGCAAGGACCTTCACACCATCGGCGACCGCTTCTGGACCGCCTACGCCCTCGTGGCGCTGCTGGCCCGGAACAAGGTGCTGAAGGCGGCTGACGACATCCAGGTGCTCACCACCAGGCTCTACGTGCAGGACTTCCTGAGCATCATCAGGAAGTCGCCTGTGCCCATGAGCCCACCCTTCCCGCCGAACGTCGACGAGATCAACAAGGCGGTCACGGAGTTCCTCGTCGTCGCCGGGGCCGAGGTCGGCTCCCGCCGGCACAAGAAGACCCGCCGCGCCCTGCTGGCCGGCCCGAATGAGCCGCCCCCGATCCACTCGCAGCCGGTCCCGCCGTCGGCTCCCGAGGGTGCCGAGGCCGAGCCCGCATAGTCCTCCCTGGGCCGAACTAACGGCCCCGTTGGTAGCCGGCACGCTGCCCCCGCTTGAAGCGGCCCCCTCGCCGCAGCCCTCACTGCAGACGCCCCTCCGTTGCTCGGAGGGCAACAAGGCCGCAGCTCGTGCCCCGTCGTCCTGGCCTGCTCAAGATCGTTGCACCTGCAACAGCAGCCCAGGGAGGCGCAACCGCCGCTCGGCAATGGCTCCATCGCCGCGCCGGCCATCCGCTTCCATCGGCCGCTGGGCAATGGCCTCCATAGCCGTCACCGGCACCTCGCTCAGTGCCCTACCGTCAGGCCCGTGGCGGAGCCGCCTGCCGCGCAACGACCGCCGGGACGTGCTCATGTTCCTCGGCTTCCTCGGGGTACTCGTCACCGCCGTCGTGATCGTGCTCGTCGCCCGGAACAACTGGCCCGAGCGCCGGTGGGTGGCGCTCGGGGCGACAGCCGCCATGGTCCAGGCGCTCGCCGTCCTGTTCGCCCTCATCTTCGCCTGGCTCCAGATCAAGACCTCCCGCGAGGAGGCGAGGCGACAACGCACGGACGAGCTGATCGACCGGCTCCAGGCAGCGGTGCATGAGGAGCTGCTTCCCGCCTGGACCACGGTCAACTCGCAGTGGCGGCTCACCGTGGCCATGCTCGGCTGGGTCATCCCGGACCACGACTTGACCGACCAGAGCGCGGTGTGGATGGCGGAGACCTACGACCGCTACAAGGACGAGCTGAGGTCGGCACAGCGTGCGCTGTACGTCGCGGCGGCTAGGACGGGGCGAGTGCTCCAGTTGCTCGGTGAGTCGGCTCGGCTGGACCTCGTCAAACTGGAAGCCGCATCACGAGGACTCCCTGTGGTCGACTTGCCGTTCAGCGTCCGCGACGCAGTGCCGGCCAACGTCGTCGTCGCCCACGACCGCCTCGCCATGGGCGACGAGGCCGCGACCGGGCTCCGGCGCTGGGTGGACAGCTACATCGCTGCGCACGTCGAGTCGGGCCGAGCCCCTCCCGAGTAGAACCTACTCACAAGGTTTGTGGTTGGGGAGGTCGGTCGGGCCGTGGTCGAGCCAGTGGACGATGTGGTGGATCTCCACGTTGGACCGGGTGCAGCCCGGCACCCGGCAGCCTCGGTCTCGGTCCTGGACCAGGCGGCGGGTGTGGGTGGGGACGATGCGCCGGGTCCGCCCGACGTTGACCGGCCGTCCACCGCGTAGCCCGACGATGGCGCCCCGGGTGTCGCACAGCAGCTGACGGGCCAAAGCGTCGGGGAGCCCGGGGCCGTGGTGCAGGTAGGCGCCGGGCCGGTCGGTGTGGAGGTGGACGTACACCGCGAAGGCGTCGCGCCGATCCACCGAGGTGACAGTCCCCAGCGAGCGTCGGGCCATCTCGACCAGAGCGTCGGACCCGGTCACGTCGGGCTGGCCGGCGTGGAACACAGCGTCGTGGGCCTCGTTGAGGGCGGCGTCGACCACCGCTCCCTGATCGGGGTCGAGGACGGCCCGCAGCCGGTAGCGGCCGTCGCCATCAAAGCCACGGGACAGGTAGGTGGCATCGGTCCTCACCTGCTCCTCGTTGTCGGCTTCGCCGAACTGGTAGGGCCCCACCGTGCGACGCAGCTGCGACACGGTGGCCGACCGGGCCAACGTCGCCACATCAGCCTCGTATCGGTCCGGGACCCGATCGACGATCACCGCCACCTGATCCACCGCCAGCTCCCCACCCGCCAGAGCGCTGAACGTCTCGGGGAGGACGTCACGACGGCGGGCCATCGCCACCACCTGCCGAGCCCGGGCCGGAGACAGACCGGTCTGCCACGCCACCCACTGCTCACAGGTCAAGATCCCGTAACCCTCCCAACATCGTGTCTCCAACGCCGCCACCACCAGGTCGACCAGACGGGCATGAGCCACGTTCAGCACCCCACACACCTCCGCCAACCCGGCCAACACCTCCCCCTCCGTCATACCAACAACCGTACGAGCAAGGTGCTACAAGGTTCCGGCCCCACGTGGTCGGGTGGGCATCCCCCCGTCGAGCGGACACCTGACCCAGGCTGCGGCCTGGAAGGGAGTCCATCATGGGGCAGCAGCGCCGGCGGTTCTCGCCGGAGTTCAAGCGTGACGCGGTCGCGTTGCACAGGTCGTCGGGTCGCTCGATTGCCGCGGTGGCGAAGGAGCTCGGGATCGGCGAGTCCAACCTGGGTGGCTGGCTGGCCAAGGACCGTGAGCAGCGAGCCATCGTCGACCCGGCCGGGTACGCGGCCGAGGTCGCCGAGTCTGAAGAAGTGAAGCGTCTTCGTCGCCGGGTCGGCGAGCTGGAGGTGGAGCGCGAGATCCTGAAACGATCCATGGTCTTCTGGGTGAAGGAGTCGAACGGGTGAAGCTCTACGCGTTCGTCGATGCCCAGAAGACCGACTTCAAGATCACGACGCTGTGCCGAGTGTGTCGGGTGTCCACGTCGGGCTACTACGGCTGGATCGCACGGGTCGCGGCCGGTCCAAGTCCCGCCGAGCGCGACGAGGCCGAGGTGCTGGAGCGGATCCGCCACGCGCACGAGGCGTCGCGGGGCCGTTACGGCGAACCGCGGATCACGGCCCAGCTGGCCCGCGACGGGGAGCCGGTGAACCACAAGCGGGTCGAGCGTCTGATGGCTCGTCACGGGCTAGCCGGTCGTTGTGGCCGCAAGAAGATCCGCACCACCGTGCGGGACCCGGCTGCGCCGCTGGCCGCTGATCTGGTCAACCGCCGGTTCGACCAGGCCGTGCTGGACACGCTCTGGGTGGGTGACGCGACCTACATCCCCACCGACGAAGGCTGGCTCTACCTGGCCACGGTGATCGACGCGTGCAGCCGGCGGTTGTTGGGCTGGTCGATGACCGATCATCTCCGCACCGAGCTGTGCCTCGACGCGCTCGTCGCCGCGGTCGGCACCCGCGGTGGCAAGGCCCCGGCCGACGGAGTGATCTTCCATAGCGACCACGGCTGTCAATACACCGCCGACGCGTTCCGCGACGCCTGCGCCGAGTTCGGCGTCACGCAGTCGATGGGCACCGTCGGTGACAGCTTCGACAACGCCATGGCCGAGTCGTTCTTCGCCTCGCTCAAACGCGAGCTGGTCGACGACGAGCACTTCGCGACCCGAACCGAGGCCCGCGCCGCAGTGTTCGAATGGCTCATCTGGTACAACACCGACCGGCTCCACAGCAGCCTCGAGTACCGGCCGCCGGTCGAGTACGAACATCACCTCACCAACCACCTACAACGAGCAGCATGAGTGTCCGCTCGGCTGGGGGAAGTTCACGGGGGGCATGATGTGGCCCTCGCCGGGCGGCTCCATTCGTTGGCTGCCGTCAGCGCTGGAGCGGGCCGACCGTCGCCCGCTCGCAGAGGCCAACGATCTTCTCGGTCGCAAGTCCGCTGCCGTCGAGCCTGGCGATGACGTCGGCGAAGCGGCGCGCCTCGCGCCGCGCGGCTGGGTCGGCCAACAGCTCCTCGAGAGCCGTCGCGATCTCAGCGGCCGGCGCGTCAGCGGCAACAACTCGCCCCACACCGCACGCCGCCACGCGCTCCGCATTCTGGGCATCCCGTCCTTGCGGGACGCAGAGAAGCGGTACACCCGGCGGTGAGGGCGGCGGTGATCGTGCTGAGACCGCCGTGAGAGATGACCGCCGCCATATGTGGCAGTACCACGTCGTGAGGAACGAACTCACGAACCGTCACAGTCGGGGGCGCATCGACGGCGCTGGTCGGCAGGGCTCCCCCAAGGCTCAGCAGAAGGCGGACCGGCAAGTCGGCCACAGCCTCGAGCATCCGCGGCAGGGCTGCCGCCTGCCCCTGCAAGGTCGTGCTGAGACTGATCAGCACCCATGGGTCACCAGGCTCGGCCAGCAGCTCGGCGTCGCCTGGATCGAGTGGCGGCCAGGGTCGTAGGGCAGTGATCGGACCGACGTAGGTCGTGTTGCCGGCACCGGGCACGGCGCGTCGAAGCCCGGCGGCACGAGCGCGAACACCACATCCGACTCGCCGAGGAGGCGGGCCCGCTCCGAGTGCGTCGCCTGGTCACCCCACTCGTACATGAACGAGGAGTACAGAATGTGAACGAGCACCGCGGTCGGCAGACCGAGCGTGGGCGCGGCGTCGAATCCAGCCCCCAGCATGCAGTCCACCACCACGATGTCGGGGACGAAGTCCCTCGCCTCGCTGACGATGTCGTCCTTCGTCGCCGGACCGAGCAGCGCTGGCAGCACTCGGTCTTCCCAGCCGTCCTCCAGAGTCAGGCCCGCTGGCCAGGGAGGCACCGAGGAGTAGGTCGTGAACTCGACGCCGGCCACGGCCGCGCGAGCCGCCATGGACTCCCAGCCGACGAGCCGAACCGCATGACCCTGCCGGACCAACCGCGCACCGAGGTTGAACGCGGACGGCGTGTTGCCGCCGCCATCCCACGTCGCGATCAGGATTCTGCCGCGCACCGTCATCGGGCGGGCCGAATGTTCTGGTTGCCGGTGAACAGGTTCGACGGGTCGTACTTCCGCTTGAGCCGCGCCAGCCGGTCGTAGAGCTCGTCGCCGTACTGCGCGCGTACTCGGCCGGCATCAGCGTCGCCCACGAAGTTCACGTACGCGCCGCCAGTCGAGAGCGGCGCCGAGCGCGGCCGCCACATCGTGGTCGGCGCCGATGTGCTGCGCGTCTTCGGCCGGATCGGTCCACGTCGAGATGACGTTGTAGGTGTAGCCGGCGTGCCTGCCGCTGAACGCAGTCGCCCCCGGCAGCACTCTGCCTACCGCCCCACCCATCTGGTGAAAGTGGATCTGTGACATCGGTGAGGGCATGCGAGCGCGACATCGATCACCTCATCGTCGAGGTCATCGACGAAACCGCCCCGGAAGTAGTTGCGCAGGCCCTCGGGGGCACCGCCGTCGAGCATCCCCTGCAACGCGAGATACGGCATCGGACCAAAGACATCAGCCGAGGGGCCGAGCGCGCGCAACGGTTCGATGGCCGCGGCACCCGCATCGAGATCGCCGCACCAGCAGCCGAGGATCGCGACCGCCTTCTGACCCACCAGCTCCGGCGGCACGAACGGCTCGGGCGGAGCGGTCATGATCGAGACCAGCATCGAGGCCTCGTCCGGCGCGTCGGCGGCCCAGCGGCGGAACACCGTCAGGACATCTCGGCCCCGATCCAGAGGGAACAGCACGAGCCCACCGAAGATGGTCGACACCGGGCGAAGGGCGAACTCGAAGCGCGACACGATTCCGAAGTTCCCACCGCCACCGCGCAGACCCCACAACAGCTCGAGCCGCTCGGTCCCGCCGACGGCGACGACGTTCCCGTCGGCCGTCACGACGTCCGCGCCAACGAGGTTGTCGCAGGAAAGGCCGTACTTCCGCTGCAGCCAACCGATGCCGCCACCGAGCGTGAGACCCGCGACTCCGGTCGTCGAGATCAGCCCCCCGTGGTCGCGAGCCCGTGTGCGGCCGGGGCCGAATCGAAGTCCGCCCACGTCGCGCCCGGCTGGACCGTGGCGATGCGCCGCTCGGCGTCAACGGCGACGTCGCGCATCGACGACAGATCGATGACCACACCGCCCTCGCATGTGCTCAGGCCGGCCACGCTGTGCCCACCACCACGCACCGCGAGCGGAAGTCCCGCGGCACACGTCTGGGTCACGGCAATGACGATGTCCTCCGTCGTGCGACACTGCGCAATCAACGCTGGCCTGGCGTCGATACTGCCGTTCCAGACCGCACGCGCCGAGTCGTAGAGATCATCACCGGGCGCGACGACCGTGCCTGTGAACTCCGATGCGAACGATTGAGCAACCTCGTCGGTCTTGGTGCTTGACATCCCTCTCCCATCTCCGTAGCCGCCTCGGGGAGTATGAGCGAGGGTTGGATGCGGGTGCGTTCGAGCAGCTGGGCCCGCTGGCATGTCATTGCTGTCGAGCCGTCGGTCAAGGATCGCACTGGGTGGACCGCGAGCTCTCCGGCGGCGGCGCGGACCAGATCGGGCGCTTGGCGCTACGAGACCGCCCGCAACGGGATCGACGCCAGGTGCGGCGTGGACCGAGGGACGTTCGTGACCTGTCGCGCACCCGCGCCGTCCAACGTGACGTCGAGCCGCCGCCACGCGTCGCCGGCCGGGTAGGTGACCTGGAGCGCCTCGGGAGTACCGATCCGACCCGAGCTGGTCACCAGCTCAGGAGCCGACCAGCGGACGGTCGTGGTGGGGTCGTCCCGCCGGCAGAACAGCTCGCTCCACATGACGAAGCCGGCGAGACGGTCGCCGCCCGCAAAGAGCTCACGTATCACCACCCCGGATCCGGTCGACAGGTCAGTGACCGTCGCCGCCCAGCCTTCGCGACCACGCCCTATCCCGAAGCGGTAGGGCACGGCCTCCCGCCAGCCGAAGTGGCGGGTGTTCCTGTCGTCGACGAAGCCCGGCAGCGGTGAGTCCGTCCCGTCCAGGATCGAGTGGACGTCCGAGGCTCGCCCGTAGCCGCCCCAGTTGACGGCCGTGCAGCCCGGATGCCGTGGGTTCCACTGGAGGCCGGTGTGCGCGGCGCCGTGCGACTGGCCCGAAGCATCCAGGAAGGACGCCTGCAGAGCCCAGAAGTACAGCCTGTCGACGACGGGGCGTTGGAGCACCTCGAGGACGACCGAGCAGCCGACGACCGGCTCGTCGAGCGTCAGTCCCTTCCACCACAGGTGGAAGCCGGCGCCCGCGTCAGCCATCGATCGGGGGGCGGACAAGCGAGGCGTGACCGCGCCGCTGTGCCCGTGCCCTCATGCCGGCAGGGGCAAGAAGCGGGCCTGGAAGAAGCGCAGGTCGGGGGGCTCGTAGGTGAAGCACAGGCCACCGATCGTCTCCCGCCGCTCGTACAGGTCGACCACCGACTCGGTGACCACGTCCATGTGGGCCTGGGTGTAGACGCGCCGGGGAATGGCCAGGCGGACCAGTTCCAGCTTGGGGTAGCGGTGGTCGCCGGTCACGGGGTCCCGCCCGGCGGACACGACGCCTCGCTCCATGCTGCGCACACCCGAGTCGGCGTAGAGGGCAGCGGCCAGGGCCTGGGCGGGGAGCTGGTCCTGGGTGAGGTGGTCGAGGATGCGGCGGGCATCGAGGAAGACGCCGTGCCCGCCGATGGGCTGGACCAGCGGCACGCCCGCCTTCGTGAGGTTGACGCCGAGGTACTCCACTTGGCCAACGCGGGCCCGCACGTGGTCATCGGTCGCGACCATCTCCCGGATGCCGCGGGCGAGGGCTTCCATGTCCCGGCCCGACATGCCGCCGTAGGTGTGGAGCCCCTCGAAGGCAACGAGCAGGGCTCGGGCCCGACCGGCAAGGTCGGGGTCGCGCAAGGCGAGGAACCCGCCGATGTTGACGAGGTTGTCCTTCTTGGAGGAGACGGTGGCACCGTCGGAATGCTCGCACAGCTCCCGCAGGATCTCGCCCACGCTGTGGTCTTGGTAGCCCGCCTCTCGCTGCTGGATGAAGTAGGCGTTCTCCAGCGCCCGGGTGGCGTCGAGCATCACCAGGATGCCGTGCCGGCGACACAGCTCGTAGGTGGCCTTCAGGTTGACCATCGACAGTGGTTGCCCGCCGGCCAGGTTGACGTTGGTCTCCACGGAGACGTACGGGATCCGCTCCGCGCCGAACTGGTCGATGACCGCCCGGAGCTTGTCGAGATCGACGTTCCCCTTGAATGGGTGGAGTGACTCGGGGTCGTGCGCCTCGTCCACGATCACATCGACGAACGTCCCGCCCGCGTACTCCTGGTGGAAGCGGGTAGTGGTGAAGTACATGTTTCCGGGGATCACGTCGCCCGGGCTGATGAGGATCTGGCTCAGGATGTGCTCGGCGCCACGGCCCTGGTGGGTCGGGATCAGCTCGGGATAGCCGTACACGTCGGCAACCGCCTCCACCAGGTGATAGAAGCTGCGGCTCCCGGCGTAGGCCTCGTCACCCAGCAACAGGCCGGCCCACTGGTAATCCGACATCGCCGACGTACCCGAGTCGGTGAGCAGGTCGATGTACACGTCCTCCGAGCGAAGGAGAAAGGTGTTGTACCCGGCGTCTCGGATGGCCCGCTCCCGATCTTCGAGAGTGGTCATGTGGATGGGCTCGACCATCTTGATCTTGTACGGTTCGGCCCAACTGCGGCGCTCAATGGGCATGACAACCTCCGGCCGTGTGTCCCTATCGAACAGCGTGGGGCGGAGCCTCATCGGCGGATAGGGCCGAACGTCCCAAGCACGGGCTCTATCAGACCGACATCTCGCGCCCGGACGATGGCCGGACACCCCGATATGGCCGCCACCGCAGGTCGGGAACATCTCGGAGGCGTCTCAGGGATCAAGGAGGGACTTCCCGGATGCGCCTGGCTCGCCGTCGGCCGTACGTTCCGGCAGTGACCCTGATCGACGAGCCGGGACCCGGGCTGGTGCGCTGCTCGCTACGCTCGCCGCCGAGCAGAGGAGGAACCATGAGTGTCATCGTCATCGGTCGGATGCGGGTCGATCCAGCCAACCTTGAACGCCTGTGGGCTGAGCGCCAGGCCGACTTCGAGGCGGTCGCCGAGAGCACGAAGGCAGCGGGAGCGATGCACCATCGTTGGGGCTTCGGTGATGACCATGTCGTCATCGTGGACGAGTGGCCCGACGCTGCGTCCTTCGAGAAGTTCTTCGCCAGCCAACCGAGGATCGGCGAGATGATGCAAGCCGGCGGTATCCAAGGACCACCGGAGTTCACGATCGTCGAGGCCCGCGAAGGTCCCGACCAGTTCTGACGCCGAGCGGCCTACTCGGCGAGCCAGTCAGCAGGGCGAGCATTAGGCCGTGCCGCACTAAGTCGAACAGCCCACGAGCTCAGGACGGCGGGTCGAGCCGCAGGCGTCCGTCCGAGCGTTCGTCGAGCACCTGGGCCAGGTGGGCACGGGAGTCGAAGCCGACCACCCGACTGGCCTGCGCGGTCACCTCCTCCAGCACCTCCGGCGCGGCGCTGCGCGAGCTGAGTCGGACGGTCGCGCAGCCGCCCGGGAACACCTCGTACCACGTGAGGATGGTGTCGGTGCCGTCGATCGGGTCGCGCTCGAAGCGACGGGCGCCGGGGACGTCGCCGACGACCTGGGCCGCGCCGGTGACGTCACACGAATCGGCGAAGCGAAGGTCGATCGCCTTCGGGCCGGCGCGGTCGTGATCGACGGTGATCGTCGATCGCCCGTTGTTCACGGTCAGCAGGCGGAACGACCAACCGACGGGCAAGGAGGCCACGCACGGGACGAGCTGGGCGGTGGGCACGGCTTGCGCTTGCAGCCACATCGGCTCCATCGCCCCGCACAAGGCGTCGACGTGCACGGGGGTGCGGGTGGCGTCCGCGTTGCCGAACAGCCGGGCTGCGTTGAGCACGAGCAGGATGGCGAGGATGGCTGTGCCGACCGCGACCACGACGCGCCGCAGCGTCCACCGCTGCACCTTGATGGGCCGGGGTCGCTCGGGCAGAAGGCGGAGGAAGTCGTCCTGGAGGTCGCGTCCTTCCGTCCGCAGCGCCCGGCGGAGCTGCGAGGGGAGAGCTAGGCCGCGGGCCGCCGCGAACGCTTCCGAGATCTCTGCGATCGTGAACTGCCGGAGTGCCCGCTCGTAGACCTGTTGCGCGCTCGAGCGCAGGGCGAGGCAGAGCATCATGTTCGCCAGGTCGACCGCCTGGCGCCACGGCGTCGGCCGGAGCTCGGCGAACGCGACGTCGATGACCAGGATGTGGCCGTCGCGCACCATGAGGTTGGCCGGTTTGATGTCACGATGGGCGAGACCGGCGTCCCACAGGATCCGGATGAGATGCAGCGCCTCGTCGATGAGTGCGTCGTCGACCGAGGCGTCACCGAGCTCGACCGCACCCTCGAGGAACTCGGTCACCAGCAGGTACTCCTGGTCGGGCGTGAGCTCGACGAAGCCGTACGACTTGGCGCCGGGCACGCCGGCCTCGCGGATGACTCGCAGTGCGTAGTCCTCTTGTTGGACCAGTCGACGCACGGTGTTGAAGGGCTTCTCGTCCTCCAACCGCCCGTACAGCAGCTCTCGACCGAACTTGTACCAGCGGTCGGAGCGCAAATGGGTGCGCGAGTAGAGCTTGCCGAACAGGTAGGGCGACGGCGCGCCATCCACCCGGAGGCGCAATGGCGTCGAGCCCGCCGACCCGCTCAAACCCACGGGCAGGACCTCGGACACGGTGAGGCCGAGCTGATCTTCGACCGCCTTGCGGATGGCCTCACCCCGCGGGCCGCCGACGTCGAGGTGCGCGGCCCGCCCCCGCCGGTACGTCACAGGAAAGACCTCGTTCGGCGCGAAGTAGCGAAAGGCGGTCACCACAAAGCCGACGCCGATGAGCACGCCGATGACGATCGCGCTCGGCGAGTCGACGCCGAGGTGGAGGCGGGCCAGCGCGACGAGCGTGACGACGACTGCGACCACCCACTTCAGTCGATTGCGGAGCTGTCCCTCGGGCACCAGCGTGTAGAGGGCGACGACTGACAGTCCGGCGAGCGCCAGCATCTGAATCGAGGGCAGCGACCAGCCACCCCAGCTCCCTCGCAGCGGGACGCCGAAGGGACGGGGCTGTGTGGTCAGGTCGTACAGGCGCGCACCGACGAACTGCGCGAGCTGCGACACCACCAGGTAGATCACCAGGAGGCGCCATCGCCGGAACACGATCAGCGCCACATCGAGCAGGAAGATCGTGATCTGGATGGCCCACCACGATGCCGCGTAGCTCACGCCTCGGGCGATGCCATCGATGCCTGGCAGCGAGAGGTCGCTCATCCACCGCACGATGGTGTCGTCGACGACGATGACGTTGATCGCCGCGCCCCGGACTCCGTGGCGGAAGATGAGCGCGGCGGCGACGACGGCGACCACCGCGCCGATGAGCCAGCCAGCCCCGGTCGTTCGCAGGTCATGAGGCAGCGGAGGCGCGGCGCCGGACGGTCGTCGTCTCGGGGCCCGTCGGCCAGGACGGCTGGGCGCGACTTCGTCGATGGCTGCCCCCGACGCGCCGGACCTCGACGGCCCGAGATCGGGGTCGCCCACCTCGCTCACGACAGCGCCTCCCGGAGAAGGCCGGTCCGGTCGAAACTTGCCGGATTCGCCACGTGACGCCCCCAAGCTAGGCCGTCAGCGTCGCACACCGGGCGAAGTCGGCACGATCCTCACAGCTACGTGCGGCGCCGCCGCCGGCTGGGGCGGCCTTCCCGAGCAGGAGGCGCTCTTCATCATCGTCGAGCCCCATCTACCGCTCGGTCGGTACTCATTGCCGTCAACTACGTTCCAGTCGACGCGTTCTGGTCGGGTCAGCCGGCGTCCTTCGGTAGCCCGCGGCGGTCTAGCGTCCAGAGCACACATCTCTGAGAGGAGCCCGGAGTGTCGCTTGCCACCCGTCGTTCCGTCCGTGCGGGTCTCGCCGCGGGCGCAGCGCTGACAATCGGGGCCGTGGTCCCTGCCGCGGCCCACGCGGCATCACCCGGTGCGAACGGGCGGATCGCCTTCGAGATGCGCGGCGTCATCTACTCGATTCAGCCGAGCGGCGCGGGTCTGCAGACCTTGACGACCGGCCCTGACGACCATGCGCCGCGGTGGTCGCCGGACGGCAAGATGATCGCGTTCGAGCGGGCAGGGGATCTCTGGCTGATGCACGCCAATGGAACCCACGCTCGGCAGTTCACGAGCGGGCCGGGCGACGACATCTCGCCCGGTTGGTCGGCAAACGGCACCAAGATCGTGTTCGTTCGCTCCGACGATGGGAGCGTCGCCGGCCGTTCGATGTTCGTCAAGCCGGTGGCCGGCGGGATGCCCACCCGGCTGACCAGTGCCGACGACGGATGCGCGGATGCTCCGACCTGGGCCGCCGACAACCGGTACGTCGTGTACGCGGACGACTGCCAGCGGGGGCGGAGGTCGGTGCGCAAGGTGAACCTCCGAACCGGAGCGATCTCTGACGTGGTGGGCAACGGCGGCGTGGCTGGACCAGGAGGGCAGTGGCACTTCGATGGCAGCGCGCCTCATGTCACACCGGACGGAAAGAACGTGGTCTTCAAGGTGGCCGACCCCTTTGACATCTGCGGCGTCGGCATCACCGATCTCTCCGGCGGCGGCTTCCGTGAGCTCGTTGGGGGCGCCGACTGCGGCGTTTTCCTCGCTGACGACCCAGCCGTGTCGCCGGACGGGAAGAAGTTCGCCTACACCGCGGGCAACGAGAACCCACGGCTCAACGTCGGCTTGATCAAAGACAACAATAACCGGTACTGCTGCGACGACATCTTCGTCGGCGTCGACTTCCCCTTCAACGCTGACTGGCAACCCAAGACCTGACGGTCAGGCTCTGCGCCAGGGTGGATCGCCGACCTCGGCGGAGGTGCGGCCGGCACTGGCTTCCGTCGGGCCGCGTCAGGACAGGGCCAATCACCACGATCGGTCGTGTCCAGCCCAAATCCTGCATCTCGCCCCGTCCTGCGATCGGGGCGCCACGTTCGCGGGCTCCCTGCCCGCGATGCTCGTCGGACGGCACCGCGCTCGTGGCGGGGCAGGATGGGGCCATGACGGGCTGTCAAGCGCAGGTGCGCCAGGCGCGAGGCGTGGCATGGAGCTGAGCGAGTGGTTTCTGACCGCGGAGGAGCGAGGGAACGCGGCGACGTCGATCGATCAGCGTCGCTCCGAGGCCTGGACCGAGGGCAACATGTGCCGGCCGCTCGTGCACGGCCTGCTCTACTTCGCTCGTTTGCATCACGAGCTGCTGTCGCTCGAGGCCGGAGATCTCCTCTGCTTCACCGATTGGCGTGGCGATCCCGACGAGCGGCTGGCAGGCCCGGGAACGGAGGTCGCGACGGTCTTGAGTCAGATCGCGTCGCGGTCGCGTCTCCGTCCGCGGCCTGCTCTGGCGCTCCCACCCGGACCAGGTGCGCTTCAGCGAGCAGGAGAACCTGCGGCTCGCCGAGGACGTCAACGCGGCGGGCGGCGAGGTCTTCGTGGACGAGCGAGTGCGACGCGGTGGGAGCCACCATCAGAAGCTCATGGTGATCCGCCACCGCTCGGGCTCGCACCGGGACGTGGCCTTCGTCGGCGGCATCGACCTCTCGCACGGACGACATGACGACGCGACCCACCACGGCGATCCCCAAGCTGTCACGCTCGATGACCGCTACGGCCCGAGGCCGGCCTGGCACGACCTGCAGGTGGAGCTGCGCGGTCCCGCCGTCCGTGATGTCGAGTACACGTTCCGCGAGCGCTGGGACGATTCGGTTCCATTGCGCCGGGGTCCATGGAGCCGCCGACTGGCCCGTCGCGCCCGAGAGCAGAAGACTCCGACGCCGCTGCCGGCGCCGGCGCCTGATCCGCCGCCGGCCGGTCCCCACGCGGTCCAGGTGCTGAGGACGTACCCGGCGAAGCGTCCGCCGTACCAGTTCGCGCCACGCGGCGAGCGCAGCATCGCCCGTGCCTACATGAAGGCGTTCGCTCGCGCACGGACCCTGATCTACGTGGAGGACCAGTACCTCTGGTGCGTCGAGGCCGCCGAGCTCCTGGCAGCGGCCCTGCGTCGCAACCCGGCGCTGCACCTGGTGGTCGTGGTCCCCGCCTACCCGGACCAGGACGGCCGTGTGTCGGGCCCGGCGAACCGCGTGAGCCAGCTGCGGGCCCTGTCCCTGCTCGCGGCAGCCGGAGGCGAACGCTTCGCGGCCTACGACCTCGAGCGGGAGGACGGCCGGCCGATCTACGTCCACGCCAAGGTATGCATCATCGACGACGTGTGGATGATGGCCGGCTCCGACAACTTCAACCGCCGCTCTTGGACGCACGACTCGGAGGTGTCCGTCGCCATCCTGGACACGACCCTGGACGAGCGGGCGCCCCTCGATCCCGGCGGCCTGGGCGACGGCGCGAGGGTGCTCGCGCGTGACACCCGCCTCGACCTATGGCGCGAGCACCTCGACTGCCAAGACGTGTCCGTCGATCCGGTCGAGGGCTTCGGCGTGCTGGCCGCGTCGGCCGAGGCACTCGACGCCTGGCACGACCGTGAAGCGGCCCGCGCCCGACCCCCGGGACGCCTGCGCCGCCACCGGCCGGCGGCGGTCGCGTGGTGGGCCAGGCCGTTGGCACAGGGGTTCTATCGGCTGGTCAGCGACCCCGACGGCCGACCTGTCGCACTTCGTCGTCGCCGCGCCTTCTAGCCGCCGGGACACACTGGCTGCCCAGGGGGCCGAGCGGTCTCGGCGCTTTTGGTGTCGTCGGCGGTGGGCTCGCTCCAGGTAAGAACCTGTTGAGAACCGCTGACGAGCGCGTTCGCGTCTGTGGGCTCCGCCTAGCGTCACCGTGAGCCAGCCGTCAACGTCGTCGTCTTTGAGCCTCCCCCACCTCACGAAGGGCCCGCCCCTCGGGGCCGACCGCTCGCCGCGAGGCCGCGTCGCGCTGCTGATCACGGTTCCGGGCGTACCCGTCGCTCTGGCCGTGGTCTGGATCCTGAGCCGGTATGCCCGTCGCGTCCAGACCACCGGCCGTTTCGTGGAGCCGCCGATCTATGGCTTCGTCGAGCCGATGTGGTCCGTCCGCGATGCGCTCGGGCTGGTGGTGGCCGTGGCCTTCGTGCTGCTCTCGGCCTCGCTCATGCGGGTCGACAAGGTGTCGAGGCGAATCTTCATCGTCTCGGTGGTCCTCGGGGCCCTCGTCCTCGCCGCCGCCGTCAACCTCGGACGCGGGACCGCCCACGTCGACAGCCCGCTCTGCACCGCTGGCTACCCGACCTGCCTCGGGACCGGGGTCGACGTGCACGTCTTGCGCGAGCAAGGGATCCGCACCTTCGTCTCCGAGTTCCCCGAACTCGATAGGTCGATCCGGTCTCCCCACACGAGGACCCACCCCCCTGGGTCCCTCGTCGCGTTCGATGTCCTCGAGCGCAGCCTCGGAGCTGGCTTTCTGACGGCGACCGCGCTCGCGGCGGCAGGGATCGCCACAGTCGTCGCGACCTACCTGATGGCACAGCAGCTGGCCGGCGAGGTCGCCGCGCGAGCGGTCGCCCTGCTGATGGCCTCGAGCCCGGCGCTGCTCCTCTTCTCGTACACATCGATGGACGCGCTGTACGCGGGGGCGCTCGTCGTCTCCGGCACCATGTTCGTAATTGCTTCGCGCCGGGCCTCCGAGCCACCACTTCTCCTCTTCGTGGCCGGAGCGCTGCTCGGTCTCGCAACCTTCCTCACCTACGCTGCGTTCTTCGTCGCGCTCGCGGCCGCGATCGACCTGACGCTTCGTTCGAGCGGCTGGCGGTCCGCGGTCACCTCGTTGGTGCCGGCCGCGCTCGGGGGGCTCGGGGCGCTGGTCGTCCTCCGCCTGGACTTCGGCTACGACCTGCTCGCGTCCTACGGCGCCATGGACAAAGGCCATGGGGTCAACCGACCCCACGGCTACTGGCTGGTCGGGACGCCAGCCGTGTACCTCATCTACGCCGGTGTCGTGCTCGCACCCCTCGGCCTCATCGCGCTGCTCCGGGGTCGGCTGCCCTTTGCGACGGCGCTGCTCGCAGCGCTCCTCGCGTTCTCCGCCCTACCCCAGTCGCTCACCGGCCTGGTGCCGGGCGAGGTCGAGCGGACCTGGCTGTTCACCCTTCCGTTCTTCGCCGCCGCGGCCAGCACGACGTGGCGCGACGTCTGGCCCCGGACCGCCCAGTCACCACGCCGCCAACAAGCGGTTGTTGGCGCCGCGGTGGCGTTGCAGGCTGGGCTGGCGATCGCCATCAACGCTCGTTACAACACGTTCTGGTGACCTGCCTGCCCACCCGTCGCATCCCGTTGGACCTCACCGGCTTCAGCCGCCACGGCTCGATCGCCGCACCCGCGCCGCATTCCCCGGGGAGGCGCTAGAGGAGCCTGGCCTGCTGACCCTCGTCTCCTCGAACGGCTCGTCGGTCGCCCACCCGACGCTCCCACCAGAGCGGGCCGCGAAGAGGGGTAGGACGAGCGCTCAGGCCGACAGGCGATCAAGGTGTTGGAGGAGCTCGTGCGCAGCCAGCTCGATCGTCTTGTGTCGCCACTCGGAGGCCCTGTACACGCAGGCGATCAGGCCGCTGCGATGGACTCGACGGAAGTCGCCGTAGACGCAGGCGTAACGCGCCTTGGTCTCGTCGGTCGTGCCGTCGCTCAGTCCCAGGTGCCATGCGCTGTACTCGTCCCAGGAGCGGGAGGCCAGCAAGCGGTTCTGGTCCTCGGCGTTCGGCTCGACGTCGCCCCAGTTGCTGTCGAGCACGTACTGGCGGCCGTCGATCAAGCGTCGAGCCTGCGCCACCGCGGCTGCGTTGACCGAATAGGAGGCCACTGCGGTGATCGTCAGAGTCTGCGTGAACGCCAGAGCATCGCCGCGAGCGCGACCGCCACGATCGACACGACGAGCCCGGTGATCCATCCGGCGACGTCAGCGGCAATCAGGATCGCGCCGAGAGCAGTGCCAACGCCCACGATGCCTGCAGTAGCAACGAGTCGTGCGAAGACCGATTCGGCGGTCCGCCGCTCGGGCTGCTCGGACAGGAACCCTCCCGTGACCGGGCTGTCGCCGGTTGGTGAATCATGCGAGTTGGCGTCCACGTCTTCCGACCCTACCCAGTGTCCGTGTCATGTCCGTTCGCACAGCTCTTGCTCGCCGGTCCGCCTGCTGGGGACTCAGGAACCCCTTGAGGGGCGGCCGCCAGAAGGCCGTGCCCGGGATCCGCTCACTCGGTCTGCGGCTCCCAGCTGAAGAAGCGGATGGCGAGCAGCAATCCTGCGGTTCCCCAAGCGGCGACAGCCAGGACGTCCGTCCAGTGGAAGGCGGTACCCAGGAACCCGGCCTGCATGCCCGCCGCGAAATGTCTGACCGGGAAGATCCGGGCGATCCACAGGACCCATGACGGAGTGTCGTTGTCAAAGGCGATGAAGATGCCGGAGAGGAACAGCACAGGCAGGATGCTGGCGTTCACGATGGCGGCTGCGGCGTCGGCGTTGGGGATGAGTGCGGTGATCGCGAGTCCCAGCGCGCTGAACGCGGCCGCTCCGACCGCGAGCATCACGAGAAAGCGCACGAGGGTGAGCCCGGTCGGGATGTCGGCGCTGTACAGCGCCCGACCGAACACGGCGGTGAGCGCGACCAGCAGAACGGACACGAGCAGCGCATGGAGGATGCGTGCTCCGAGGAACGACGCGCTGGGGAGTGGCGTGCCGTTGGTGCGCTTGAGAACGCCAGCGTCACGCTGGAACGTGATCGCGATCGCGATGTTGTTGTAGCAGGCGGTGATCACCGCGAAGGACGCCATGGCAGCCACGTAGTACGTGGACGTCTTGATCGAACGTGTGCCGAGGTCAACCGTGGAGTGACCGAGTAGCGCGGTGAAGATCACGAGGAACATGAGCGGAAACGCGAACGTGAAGAACGCCGAGGACGGGTTCCGCCAGAACGCCTTGTTGACGTAGCGGATCTGGGTGAACGTCAGGGTCAGCGCCTTCATCCCGAATCGCCCTCTCGGGAGGGCAGGAGCTCCGCCTCATGCGGGTCGGCCGCCGCAGTCAGCGCGAGGTACACGTCTTCGAGCGACGGTCGGGTGACCTCGAGGCCGTCGAGGGTGACGCCCTGGTCGATGGCCCAGCCCGTGAGCTGGCGCAGGGTGTGAACGGCGTCGTCCACCCTGAGGTCGGTGAAACCGTCGCTGTCAGGCGCGCCACCGAGGCCAACCGGCGGTGACGCGCCCGCCGGGGCGCGGTAGCGGATCCGTGCCTGGGCTCGATCGCGCTGCCCGAGGGTGGCCGGCGGCCCTTCGGCGACGATCTTGCCGCGTGCGATGACCGCGACCCGATGAGCGAGAAACTGTGCCTCGTCCATGTAGTGAGTTGTCAGCAGGACGGTCTTGCCCAACGACGCCAGGTTCTTGATGACGTCCCACGCTTCGTGCCGCGCCGACGGATCGAAGCCGGTGGTGGGCTCGTCGAGGAAGAGCAGCTCGGGGTCGCCGGTGAGCGCAATCGCGACGTCGAGCCGCCTTTGTTGACCGCCCGACAGCCTGATCACCCGTTCGCTGCGCTTGGCGCCGAGCCCCACGAGCTCGATGACCTCATCGACGGGTCGGGGGTGCGGGTAGAAGCCGGCATACATCGTGACCGTCTCGACGACCGTCAGGTACCGCTCGACGCCTGTCGATTGCAACACGATCCCGATGCGGGACTTCAGACGGGCCCGCTCGCGGCCGGGGTCACATCCCAGGACCGAAACATCGCCGCCGTCGCGCGTGCGATAGCCCTCCAAGATCTCGACCGTCGTGGTCTTGCCGGCCCCGTTTGGACCGAGCAGCGCGAAGATCTCGCCGCGACGGATGTCCAGATCGATGCCATGCACGGCCGGCACACCGGCATACGACTTGGTGAGCCCCCGCACGCAGATTGCGGACGACTCGCCATCAGGCGCGACAGTCGTGTTGACGCGCTCTACCCGCCGGGTCGGTGTGGCGTCCTCGGGCTCGTGCTGGTCGGCGCCGACGCTGGTCGCCGGCGCACCGTCCGCGAGCGTCTTCAGCCGCTGTCCGCATTCCGGGCAGCGATATGGCCCGAGCCGAACCACGGCCCGCCGCGCGAAGTAGACCACGAAGGGGAAGCTCGGGGCCGGAGCCTCCTTGACCCCATCCACGCGCCCATGCACCGGGCACGACCCAACCGAGCGCCGACCCGAGCGACTCGCCGACATGCGAGGCATCGCACACATCCTCTCGCTGCACCCACAGGGGAGCAACGCGGGGCGAGTGATCTCCCGAGCGGTGGCCGCGACACCGAATGCGGGCGATGAGCGCGGCGCCAACGGGCGCAGCGCATCGATGGCGACGCTCGAGACGCCGAGAGCTACACGGTTGACTTTGTTGCCGAAGCGAGCTGGGCGGCCCAGCCACGGGTGCTGGTTGGTGCTGGGTACAGGCCGTGGCGGTCGGGTGTCGGGTCCGCGACCTTGCGGGGGTTTAGAGGTGGAGCGGCGGGCGGAGGCTGGTTGCGGTCGCCGCGGCACCGAGGTAGGCGCTGATGCCGAGGAGCTGCTCGGTCGTGCGCAACAACGCGTAGTGATCGACGCGGCCCGTCAACGTGCTGCCTGGCAGCACCGTTGGCGCGATGGCGATGAACGGCATCGGAGTCGGCTCGTCCCACACGATGAAGACGGCAGTGGTTCCGGTCCGGTAGGCCGTGGTGGCCAAGAGGCGCGGCACCCAGGTCGCCAACCAGCGATCACCCTCCTCCACCCCGCAGTCGTGCGTGTCGTGGCACAGGTCGGGCGTGACGAAAGCGAAGGTGGGCAGCGTGGCGGATGCGAGGTCGTCCGCGAGAGCGCCGGCGTCGACGGTGCCCAGGGGGACGTCGTCGGTCAAGCAGGCGGCTCGATCGTCCGCGCTCGAGTAGTAGGCCGCCGGGTTGTGCTTCACGGCGTAGGGGGACGCGGACCGGAGCGAACATGGCACCGGCATCCCCTCCTCGTAGCTCACAGCGCGTCCGCCGGTGGATCGGACCTGCCGGAACAGGTTGTCCGCCGCGACCGGATGCGACGACGGCGGCGCGTCGTCGACCACGCCTTGCGTGCTCCCCGACGTGGCACCGAGGTAGTTCGGCAACGAAGGAGATCCGACCGCGGCGTAGCCGTTTGCGGTTCCGCACTCGTGGGTGAGCTTCGTCAGGTACGGCGCGGCCGGATTGTCGATCACATCGGTCCGCTGGTGGTTCTCCATCCAGATCCACACGACGTGCGTGTAGGTCTGGGGCGGCGAGGTGGAGCTGCCGCACGGCGGTGCGTCGCTCGGCGACGTCACAGTCGAAGTGGTCGAGATCGCGGAGGGTGCCGATGGCGTCGAGGTCGTCAACGTCGGCTCCGCGGTGGTTACGGCCGCCGCGTTCGTTGTCGGCGGCGGCGCTGCGCTAGGGCGACCGCCGCCCCCGCACGCGGCGGCGAAGACCAGGAGGACGATGCCCCACGGGGCTCGTCGACGGCGTCGGCGCAGCTCACGGGCGGGAGCGTCCGGGGGGTACGGCAAGGTGAAGCCTCCCGGGGCGGTGGAGAAGTGGTCTCGTGGGATGGTGATGGTAGGGAAGCTCCGGGAGCCGTGCAGCGCGGCGGCGCCGGTCTCCTGGCGACGATCGCGATGATGGGGTCGGTCATGTGCACGGCTGTCCATGAGGTGGCAAAGAAGACGCCGGCAGTCTGAGGCGACCATCTACCCGGTGGCGGCGGCCAAGGCCTTGAGCGCACGCCGTCGGTCCCGGTAATCCTGCATGGTCACGATCTTGCCGCCCTGGAGCGTGAGGACCTGGAACAGCTCCCGGCGATCTGAAGGCTCTGGTTCCTCACGCCATCGGAGGCGAACGGCGACTCGTCCTGACCTTGCTCCAATGACCTCTGCCGATGCGTCGCGATAGCGAGGCTCACCGGCCTGGTTGAGGGTGTGCACTCTTGCGTCGAGTACCGACCGGGCCTCGTCAGGGCCGTCTCAATACGGTGCTCGCCGCCACCACAGCACACCCCGTTCAGGTCCGCGCCAATGCAGCGTGTCGTCGAACAAGACAACCAGCGGCTCGATGAAGCCATTGGCCGCCGCGGCATAAGCTTCGCCGACCAGCTCCGCATCTGACATCGAGCGCACCTCCCAGGCTCGTCGAGGCCGTCAGCGTCTCCTCGATGGAGGTAGTTCGTCGCCGGGACCGTGCGGACGGAAGCCAGGCGGCGGAGAGGCGCCGACGGCCTCACGCGTATTGGACGCGGCTCGTCGGACGACGCGCAACCCTGGAAGTGCAAAATCTCGTCCGTGAGGGGCCGAGTCCGGACGGAGCCCGACTGGACGGGCGGCCTCCGGCTCATGCTCTGGCCGGCGATACGCCTCTTCCCTACGGCCTGGACGCGGCGGGGGTGATGGTGGTTCGAGCACCAGCTCGCCGAATCAGGCGCGCGCGAACACCGCGAAGAAGTCGCGGGTGTCCTGACTCAGCCAGCGGTCGTCGGGACCCCGCATGTCCTTCAGAAGCCGGGTGCCGTGAACCGTCCCGTTCACGGTCCTGTAGGTGTTGAACTGCACCCACTCGTGGTTGATGTCGAGCTGCATGGCTCGCACGGCGCCCACACGGACGAAGAGAGCGGCGAGCGTCGAGATGCTGAGGCCGGGCCCACCGATCCACACCAGGGCACCGTTGGCGAGGATGCCGGCGCCGGACCGCCAGACGAACTCGTGGTTGGCCGGACCGGTGAAGCCCCACAGCCGGTTCGGGTCCGTCGCGAGGACTGGGTTGGGCTTGCCGTTCTTGACGATGAGGTCCAAGTTCTGGCGGACGGAGTCGTATGGCGCGCTCGCGGGTACGCCCTGGTTCCAGGCCCCGATCGAAGGCACGGCACTGGCGTCGATGGCGAAGGTCGCCGCGCCATCGCGGGTGGCGCGCTGCACCTGACCACCGAGGATCATTCCTCCGTGCGAGCTCCCTAACCGAAACCCTCCCGAGAACGTCGCGATGAGGCGACCCCGGTCGGCCGGGGGCACCTCAGGCGGCCGGTCCCATGGTGCGCCGGGGATCCAGAGTCCGGGGAACTGGCGGAAGGCCACGACGTGGGGATCGAACCAGGCGATCGCGACGATCGATGAGAGGTGGACGGCGTCGGGTCTCATACTCGTGACGTACGCGCCGGGCGAACCGTGGATTACCGGGCCGAGCGGCAACCAGCCGCCCTCGCCTGGGAAGGGACTGGGCGCGGGTGAGAGGAGCCGCGACGGCGGGCCGAGGCGCTCGGCCAGAGGATTCACCGAAACCGTGGGCGGCGACACGCTCGAATCCGGAGCGGCCCGGACCGTGGCGGTCGGGGTGGACATCGGGCCCGGGTGTCCAAGCACCGGCGGCGTGAGGATGTGGACGTTGGGCGTCCCACCCAGCCGAGCTTGATGGGTGGCGAACCACCTGCGCTCGGCGGTGTCGACGAGCCCGCCCATCTTGTGGTCTCGGAGCCATTCGACAGTCCGCGCCGCGGCGCTGTCGTAGCCCGGACCGGTCAGGGCCCTCGCGTAGGAGTAGCTGATGGGTGCGGTCACAACGATGAAGGCGACCGCGGCGAAGGCCAGCCGACGGAGGACGGGACGGAACTGCGAGCGCTGGCCGTCTGCCGGCTCTGGCGAGCCCTCGGCGTTGGCGTGGGCGTTGGCGTCGCGCCGAGCGTTGGAAAGAAGGGGGTCGATGGGGCAATCCGTCGCATGGTGAAGCGGCTCATGAGCAGCTCCCATGACGTCATTATGCGGTGCCGGCTGTCCGCTGGGGCCGTGCTCCAAGCTTTCTTACTGATCGCTAACCCACAGCGCTTCGTGAGTTACCCAAGGCCTTCGTGCACTGCGCTCGAGCGACGAGGATCCTATGCGAGCCCGCAGCTGCAACCTTGCGTTCGAGCTCATGGCGACGATCGCGATGCTCGTTGGGCTCGACATCGCTGTAAACCCTCCTGCCGTAGGAGCGCGGGAACGGGCGGCGGAACCCGCGCCACACAGTCTCACCCTGGGCTTACCCTCTTCATGGGCCCCTCTCACCCGATGCGCTGACTGTACGCACACGGCAGCCCGGCGGGAAGCGCCATGCACCCGCACGGACATCAGCACATCCACGGAGCACCATCAGCCGATGACGGCCACGACCGCGAGAACGAGACGGAGCGGGCCGGCACCGCCGCCGGCCCCTCGCCAGTGGGGGCTGCGGATGGCTGATGTCGAGGCCGTCCTCGTCGCCAACCTCGCGCTGGTCGCGGCCATGTGGGTACGCCACGGCGGCCTGTCCGCGGCGACGAACCTCGGTGGTGCCCTCACCGCGGCCGGTCAGCTCACCGGGCTCTACGGGACCTTCGCATCACTCGTCGCACTCGTGCTGATGGCCAGGAGCCCATGGCTCGACCAGCTGCTCGGCACCGCCAAGCTCGCTGCTTGGCATCGTTGGGCGGGGATCGCGACGGTCGCGCTGCTCGTCGCACACACCGTGCTGATCACGCTGGGCTACGCCGCCAACACGCGCCGCGGCGTCTTGGGGCAGCTGTGGGACTTCCTGACGACGTACCCGGATGTGCTCATGGCCACGATCGGACTGGGTCTGCTCGTTGCCGTTGGAATTACGTCGGCGCGCGCCGCGCGCCGACGTCTGCGCTATGAGACCTGGTACTTCACCCATCTCTACGCCTACCTCGGCATCGCGCTCGGTTTCGCCCATCAGCTGGCCGTCGGGACAGACTTCGTGAACGACCCGATCGCCCGGACGTATTGGGTAGCGCTTTACCTGGCGGTCGCTGCTTGTCTCATTGGCTTTCGCGTCGTGGTCCCTCTGGCCGCCGCCAGCCGACACCGCCTCCGAGTGTCAAGGGTCGTCTTGGAGGGACGCGGCGTGGTGTCGATCTACATGACGGGCCAGCACCTCGATCAGCTGGCCGTGAGCGCCGGGCAGTTCTTCTTGTGGCGGTTCCTGACCAAGGACGGTTGGTGGCGAGCTCATCCGTTTTCCCTGTCCGCCGAACCGGACGGTCGTCGGCTTCGTATCACCGTCGATGCGGCTGGCGACTACACCCGCCTCCTCCAGCACGTGCGCCCGGGCGTGCGGGTCATGGCTGAGGGGCCCTACGGGACGCTGACCGCCAGGCTCCGGACCCAGCGGAAGGTGTTGCTGATCGCCGGCGGGGTGGGCATCACGCCGCTCCGGGCGCTGCTCGGTGAGCTGCCGGGCGAGCCCGGAGACATCGTCCTGCTGTACCGGGCATCTGATTGGAGTCGCGTGCTGCTGCGGCGGGAGCTCGACCGACTGGTCGGCTCGCGCGGCGTGACCGTGCGCTATGTGGTGGGATGCAGAGGGAGCCCCGAGTTCCCGACCGACCCTCTGGCCGCTGGCCCGCTGCGCCAGCTGGCCCCCGACGTCGCGGCGCGCGACGTGTATGTCTGCGGGCCCGACGGCATGATGACCACGGTGAAGGCAAGCCTGCTGAAGCTCGGCGTGCCCGAGGCACGCGTCCACGTCGAGCGCTTCGCGTACTAGCGGACGGGGAGAAAGACGTGCACGTCCGGACCGCCGCCGCTTTGCTCGGTACCGCTGGTGGCCTCGCTCTGCTGCTGAGCTTCAAGACGCCGAGCACGACCGGCACATCGAGGTCAGGCATCGTGGCCGGCGCGCCCCGGGCAGCGGGGGGGAGCCCATCGACGATCGCTCCGCCAGGGCCCGCACCAACCGCGGCACCGGCCCCGACGGGCGGCGCAGCGTCGACGGGCGCGACCGCCGTCAAGGGCCCTGTCGTGTCGACGCAGTTCGGCGACATCCAGGTCGAGGTGGACACCTCGGCAGGCCGTATCACCGACGTGATCAGCCTCCAGCTCCCGAACGATCGCCGGCGGTCGGCCGAGATCAGCAACTACGTGGAGCCGATCCTTCACGACGAGGCCATCCGGGCCCAGAGCGCGCAGATCGACATCGTGTCCGGCGCGACCTACACGAGCGAGGCGTACGCCGAATCCCTCCAGGCCGCACTCGATGGCCATGGTTGACCGGTCCCGAGCCACGCGTCCGGTCGCCGCCCTGCGCCACATCGAACACGTGATGGGCACGGCCGTCAGCATCCACGTGCGAGACGAGGTGCAGCCGGGGATCCTGGGGCCTGCGCTCCAACACCTGCACGACGCCGATACAAGGTTCAGCACGTATCGGCCAGACAGCGAGGTCAGCCGCCTGGCGGAAGGGAGGGTCAGCCTCCGGGAGTGCAGCCCCGACGTGCAAGCCGTGCTTCGGCTGGCCGACACCCTCCGGCTTCGCACGCGCGGATACCTCGACGTGATGCTCCCCGGCCCCGACGGCTCGCTTCGACTGGATCCGTCAGGTGTCGTCAAGGGCTGGGCTGTGGACGGCGCCGCTGGCTTGCTCCAGCAGGCGGGCGTGCGGTGCTTCTGCATCAATGCGGGTGGCGATGTCGTGGCTCGTAGCCTCGATCCATGGCAAACATGGCGAGTCGGCATCCGCCACCCCCTCGACGCACGCGCTCGATCTTCGCCGTGATCGAGGCGGCCAACCTGTGTGTGGCGACGTCCGGCGCGTACGAGCGAGGCGCCCACATCGTCGATCCGCACACGGGCCGCCCTCCCACCGGCCTGTTGAGCGTCACTGTCGTGGGGTCTGACCTCGCCACCGTCGACGCCTTCGCGACGGCAGCGTTCGCGATGGGGCTCGATGGCGTGTCATGGGTCGCCCGCCAACAGGGCTATGGCGTGTGCGCCGTGACCGAGGACCTGCGAGCCTCCTACGACGAGGAGTTCGAGCGGCGCCGCGTGGCGTGACCCGGCGTCGTCGACGCTCTGGCGAGCGCGGCGCAGGGGGCCACCGCGTTCGAGACGTCTCGGGTCTGATGGCGCGCGGGTGGATGACCACTGGTGCAGTCCTGCTCGTGGCCGCCTGCACTGGGCCTCGGAGCGCCCACCCGCCCACAGCGCCTCCGCACGTCCCGACGACACTTGGTGCGACGACGCTCGGTCCGACGACGCTCGGTCCGACGAAGACAGCCACGACAGCTGTCACGACGAACATGACGACGAAACCGCCCGCGTCGGCCGCCCGCGCCGTCACGATGGCCCTTGCCAGCGGAGGCAGGCAGCGTACGGCCAAGGTGTACGTGCCTTCGATACCGGCCGGTGCTCCGGTGCCGCTGCTCATGGTCTTGCATGGCGCGGGGAGTGACTCGGCTCGTTTCGAAGCCAAGACCGGCTATGACGAGCTGGCCGACCGGGAGAAGTTCATCGTCGTCTACCCGGACGGCGTGCTCGCGGGTGGCAGCATGTCCCGGACATGGAACGCGGGGCGCTGCTGCCCGCCGGCGTCGACGAGCGGGGTCGACGACGTGTCGTTTCTGCTTGCCGTGCTTGATCGGCTGGAAGCGACCTACCGCGTCGACGCGCGCCGGGTGTACGCAGTCGGTCATTCCAATGGTGCGATGATGGCTCAGCGGCTCGGCTGTGAAGTTGCGACGCGCTTTGCCGCCGTCGCGTCTGTGGCGGGCGCGCTCGAGATCCCCGCGTGCATGCCGCAACTCCCCGTCGCCATGCTGGAGATCCACGGACGCGCCGACCCCGCGGTCCCCATGGCAGACGCGATGAGCGGCGTGGAGACATGGCGCAGGGCTGACGGTTGCAAGACCGAGGTCGACGTCATCGCGGCCGGCGCGGTCACGACGCGGAGTTGGCGGTGTGCCGAGCACACCGAGGTGCGGATCATCGAGATATCGGGAGCTGATCATCCGTGGCCAGGCGGTCGGACTCCCCCGCCGGCCGGCCAGCGAGCCAGCGACGCGCTCGACGCGTCCGCCGTCACTTGGGCGTTCCTGTCAGGCTTCTCGCGCCGCTCGTGACCACGAGGGCGAAGCCGACACGGTGAACCGGGCAAGGCCAGAACGCGCGTTGTTGGTCGGTTCGGGTGCGCCGCTGAGCCCGCGTCACGCCGTCAAGCGCCGTGGCGCAGCCAAGCGTCGACTTGACGGAGCGCGAGCACACCGAGGCCGACGCCGGCGACGAGGCTGGCGACGAGGGCAGCGCGCCGAAGGCCGGTGCCCGGAATGGACTGGCTGGCCGGCATCCAATCACGCGGCGCGAGCCGGAAGGTGTCGGCGAGGTGACCGAGGACGTGCCCCGTCATTGCGCCGAACCAGAGTACAAAGCTCGCCTTGTGCAGGAACAGCACGGCGTCGCGTCCGGTGCCAGGAGCCCACAGCAGGACGATCCCGGTGGTGAGCACCGCAAACGTCAACAGTGCGACGAGTGGGCCTAGGACGCGCAGGATGGGATGCGGTGGCCCGCGGCGGACGTAGGGCACGCTGCCCGTGTAGTAGCGGGCGAGCCGATAGCCGGTGCTCGCGCTCTTCAACAGCACCGGTGGCACGAGCAGCATGCCGACGAACACATGGAGGCGGAGCAGGCTGCCCACCTGCAGGATCGTGACGCCCTCGAGCGCGAGCAGAACGAGCAACACCGCCGCGGCCGAACCCGTCAGGCGTGCGTTGCCCTCGACTCCCCAGGCGACATCATCCGACCCGCGGACATGCTTCGCCACCGACATCGTTCACGACGCTACGCGAGCCTTTTGTCCACTGGGGTTCCCATGACCGCTTCGGGCGCGATTCTCACCCGCCGCTTACTGTCGTGCCGAGGGCCTACGATCCCAAGCTCGGTGGTCGACGATGGGACGGCTGAGGTTGAGTGCGCCCCGTGCTTCTGGTCTGGACTGTCCCCGATGTCGGGCCGCTGTCAAGTCCAGCCACGGTCCGCCGCGGCGTCGAACTGTCCCCGGGAGCCGGCATGATCGCGTCATACGGCCCAAACCGATCCGAGGAGTCACGAAGACCGAACCGATGAAGCAACGATGGGAAGAAGGCCAGCGCTTCGAAACACTCGGCCGAGAGCTTCCCCGGGTCGAGCGGACACCGAGCTTGAGGCGACGATGGTCGCCGCTGGGAGGATCTTCAGACGCCTCAAACCACCCCCTGAGTTTCGTCAGCGTGCTGTGGACCTCCCTCGTCTGCGTGAGAAGCCGGTGGCGCAGATCGCCGGGGATCTTGGGCTCAGCGATAGCTGCTTGCCCGACTGAATGGCTCGAGCCGAGATCGACAAGGGCCGACGCAGGTTGGGCTCGCCGGGCATGGCGGTAGGTGCGGCCGGACTCGGCGTGGTCGCCGACCCGGCGACACCGGGGCCCGCTCCACTCTCCTCACCGCCAGTGTCAGCTCCCGTCGGCCGTGGCGTCATCGCGTTCCAAACCCAACGCAACGGCCGCCTCCACCTAAGGGCGGGTGGTGTTGCGATCCACCCTCGACGACCGCCCGCTGGTCCGGACTCCCTCGCCCGCAACCACAGCCCGCAACACCTCGCAACCTCGAACAGTCGAACCCCCGGAACGCCATTGCCGCCCTCTGAGCCACTGGCAGAAGGTGGCGAGCCCACCTGCAACAACGCCGTCACTGGTCGACCCCGGTGGTCCCATGCTGGTGGCGGTAGTGAGCCGAAGTGGTCCCCCAGTCGGTGGCGGCCGACAAGCCGGGAGGCACCACGAGGACAGCCGATGACAACAAGCCCAGGCGCCGACGATGCCCCCAGACGGCTGGTACGGTGGTTGTGGTAGCCCTAGCCATCGTCGACGTGCTGGGAACTTGGCGGTCCCAGGCCGACGCCCTCGACGACCGCTACCGGGAAGGCTCATCCGATTTGGATCTCGCGTTCGCGTTCTTCGCGCCCACGGCCCATCTGCGCATCGCCGTCGGCGGTTTCGCCGGCGACCATCCCCTCTGTTGTCGAGCGCTTAGCAACCGCATCGATTTCGTGGGCGTCACCGTCCCCTATGGCGGGTTCCGGCCCGCGTCGAGCTGCGCCGAGTGGAGGCGCCTCTTCGTCGCCGGGGACTTCGACGACGTGGTGGTGAGCCGGTTGCCAGTGGCCCGGCAGCGAGTACTCGAACAGGTCGCCTCGACCGAAGCCGAACCGGCGGCGCGGCTCGTGCTCCACCGGGTCGTTACCAGCGTATTCCGACTGGTCGACCAGCTCGATCCGGCCTCCTGTCCCGCGTGACGGATCAAACAAGCCGAACCTTCCGCCGCCGGACCGTGACCACTCTCGCGGCGGCGACAGCGGCGTTCCTCGTTCTCGCGAGTAGCCAGGCCTGGAGCGACGGTCCCACCTACGACGAGCCCACCTACCTCACCGCCGGTGTCGGAGCCTGGACCCACCACGATGTGCGGATCAACCGCCAGCACCCGCCTCTCGGAAAGGCCCTCGCCGCGCTGCCGGTTCTGCTACTGCACCCCAAGATCCCCCGCGGCGAGGCGTGGTCCTCGACCAACGAACGGGCGACCAGCGCTGCGTTCATACGGGCCCAACGGCCCCGCCTGCGAACGCTGCTGTTCGTCGGCCGCCTGAGCGCGATCGTCGAAGTGGTCGCCTGCGGCTGGCTACTCGTGGCGATCGCCGGCTCCCTCTTCGGTGAGGACGGTGCGTGGTTGCCGGGCGTGCTGTGGCTGCTGAGCCCGTTCGTCATCGGGCTCGGACATCTCGACGGGATCGACGTCCCGTTCACGTGCGCCACGCTGGCGTGCGTCCTCGCCGTCATCCGAGCCCGTCACGCGCCCTCGCGCGGGCGCCTTGCCATCGTGGGCGTCACCGCCGGGATCGCCGTGCTCACCCGCATCACGGGCCTATTGGTCGTGGCCGCTGCCTTGGTGGCCGTCGCGGCTCTGCCGGGCGAGCTGCGGCGGCGGACCGGAACGACGCTCGCCGTGGCTGCCCTCGCCTGGGGATCGGTGAGCGCCGTCTACGCCGCGCTGTCGCCGGCCTCCATCACGATCGCCCATTTGGCCGTCCCCACCGACTGGTGGCACGGCGCGCAGTACCTGCTGCGGGTGGGCTCCCGTCCCGGACCCGGGTTCCTCCTCGGGCACGCCCATCGAGGCCGTTGGCTGTGGTTCTGGCCGGGCAGCATCATCGTGAAATGGCCGCCGGCAACCGTGCTGCTGCTGGCCGCCACCCCCCTGGGCTGGCGCCGACTCGACCGTGAGGTGCGGCGGGAAGCGGCGTTGGCGGTAATGCTGCCAGCCGCGCTGCTCGGTGTATTCACCCTGCAGCAGCAGCGCCCGATCGGGCTTCGCTACCTGCTGGCCCCGCTTGCCCTCGGCCTGGTGCTCACCGTTCCGCTCGTACGTATCAGCTCGCGCTGGCCCCGCCGGATTGTCGCGGCGATCGCGGTTGGTTCCAGTCTCGCCTTCGCAGCGGTCGTCCCCGCGTTGGCGTGGACCGACCCGCTGTTCGGGCCTGGCTACCGGGTCGCTGCCGACTCCAACTTGGACTGGGGCCAAGGATGGACGGCGCTTGAGGCATGGACCCCCTCGCACCATCCCTACGTCGCCTACTTCGGTGGCGCCGGCCTCGACGTCGCCGCACTGCCCGGGGCCCGTGACCTCCGTGCCGCTCCAGCGAGCATCACCGGATGGGTCGCGGTATCAGCCAGTGCCCTAACTGCCTATGACCCCGTGCGGCTCAGCTGGCTGCGACGGTACTGCCCCGTTGACGTCTTGGCCCGCACGATCCTGGTCTACCGGTTCGCGGTGCCACCCGACCGGCACCCGAGCGGGGCAGTCGCACCGGCGGCGCCATGCCAGCGACATCGGTGGAGTTCGGCGGACTGAGTCAGCGCGCCGGCCGTGCCGTCACAGCTCCATCGGGACGCACACCGATCGAGCGGGAGACCCTCACCCGTCTCGACCCTGTGGGCTGTCCGCGCCGACGAGCGCAACACGACCGGTGGTTGCGGACACCAGCGGCATGTCCGGCACTCGTTCCGCAGATGGTGCTGGAGCGGATGATGGCCAAGTTGTCCACCCGCCGGTACTCGACGGGCCTGGAACCGGTCGGCGCCCACGTCGAGGCGACCGCGAGGTCGACGTCGAAGTCGGCGATCTAGCGCCGGTTCGTGGCCGCCACCGAGACGGCGTTGGCCGACATGCTCGCGGCCAATCTCGCCCAGCTCGATCTGGTGGCGTTGATGATCGACGGTGTGCACTTCGCCGAGCATCTGTGCGTCGTGGCGTTGGGTATCGGGATCGACGGGACCAAACCCCTCTCGGTCTGGCCGAGGGCGACACCGAGAACACCACCGTGGTGCGCGACCTGCTGGCCGATCTGCGCGACCGGGGATTGAACACGACCCGCCCAATCCTGTGCGTGCTGGATGGCGCCAAGGCGCTGTCGGCGGCGGTGCGCGCCGTGTTCGACACCCCGGTGATCCAACGTTGCCAGCTCCACAAGATTAGGAACGTCGAGTCGAAGCTGCCCGATCGGCTGGCGTCGACGGTGGCGACCAAGATGCGCGCCACTTATCACAACCCCGACGCCCTCGCCGAGGCGACCCTGGAGGACCTCGCCCGCCAGCTCGTCAAGAACCACCCGAGGATGTCCCTCAATGAGGCACTTCGGGGACAGCCACATCACACCGTGATCGCCGTCGCCCTTGATTCCGGGCCCGTTCCTGGATACGAAAGTCTGTGTGCACCGATGAATCCAGCCTGTCACGGCTGCTTCGCAGGTAGCTCTATTGCGTGGCTTGGTCGCGCAGGACGCGACGCAGGATCTTGCCCGAGGCGGACTTCGGGATCGCGTCGACGAACGTGAGATTCCGGATCTGCTTGTAGCTCGCGACCTTCTCCGCGACGAAGCCTTGGATCTCGGCGGCCGTGGCGTCCTGTCCCTGCTTGAGCACGACGTACGCCACGGGGATCTCACCCGCCTCGTCGTCCGGTAGCCCGATCACGGCGGCATCCGCAATCTGGGGATGCGTCAGCAGCAGCGCCTCGAGTTCAGCGGGCGGCACCTGGAACCCCTTGTACTTGATGAGCTCCTTCAGCCGGTCGACGACGTAGAGGTGCCCGTCGGCGTCGATGTGGCCGATGTCGCCGGTGTGCAGCCAACCGTCGTCATCGATCGTGCTCTTCGTCGCGGACTCGTTGTTCAAGTAGCCCTTCATCACCTGCGGACCGCGTACCCACACCTCGCCGTCTGCGTCGACCCCGAGCGGCGACTGCGTCGTGGGATCGACGATCTTGACCTCGGTGTTCGGGAGCGTCACGCCGACCGAGCCGGGCTTGAACATGCCCGACGGCGTGGCGTGGCTCACCGGTGAAAGCTCGGTCATGCCGTACCCCTGTACGACCTCGCATCCGAGCCGCTGGCCGCACTCGATCGCGAGGTCGGCCGACAGCGGCGCCGCGCCCGAGACGATCCACCGAAGCGCGGAAAGGTCGTAGTTGTCGACGACCGGATGCTTCGCCAGCGCGACGACCATCGGCGGCGCGACGAACGCGCGCGTGAGGTGATGCTCCTGATGCAACGACAGGAACTGCTCCAGATCGAAGCGCGGCATCGTGACGATCGTGGCGCCCGCCCGCAGGCCCAGGTTCATGAGCACCTGCATGCCGTAGATGTGAAAGAAGGGCAGCACCGCGACGAAGGCATCGTCCTCTTGCACCGTGATCGCGCCGAGTGTCTGCTCGACGTTCGAGACCAGGTTGCGGTGCGTGAGCATGACGCCCTTCGCCAGGCCGGTCGTGCCCGACGAGTAAGGCAGCACGACGACGTCGTCGAGATCGACCGGCACCTGTTCCGCGAGCGGCGCGCTGGCAAGCGAGGCGATCGACGCGTATCCATCGGCCTCACCGATGACGTAGACCTCTTTGACTGCCGAGGCCGCGATCGCGGCCGTGGCCGTCTCGAGGAACATCGGGATCGTCACGAGACGCGTCGCGCCCGAGTCGACGAGTTGGTGGTGGACTTCGCCTGGTGTGTACGTCGGGTTGACGGTGGTGACAACACCACCAGCCAGCGCGACGGCGTGGAAGACGACGCCGTACTCGGGACAGTTGGGGGCCATCACGGCGACGACCTCGCCCTTCGCGAGCCCACTCTCCAGCCAACCGCCCGCCTGACGGCGTACCGCGTCCTCGAACTCGCCGTACGTCATCGTCCGGCCGGTGGCCCCATCGATGAAGGCGACCTTGCCGGCCGACTGGCCGGCGCGTTCCAGCGTGTACGGCGTCAACGGCAAGGCGGGAACACTGATGGGCGGCAGCGGACTGGTGAACGTCATCTTCCCGCTCCTTCTACGATCCTCGACGACTGGACCGTGTCAGTCTTGCCCCTCGCCGGTGCCCGCGCTCAACGGAGCACGAGCCGGAGCCCGCTTGGCACCGCGACCTCACGGCAGTGCTCAACGCGCCAAATGAGCATCGCCTCGGGCCCGGGGACGGCGACCAGTGGGGACGAGCCAATGGACGAATCCAACGTGACCGGCCGGAGCATGCCCCCGAACGGCAGGTGAGGGATGCTCGCCTGAGCCGGGCACGGAATGAGGCCGCCGAGAGGGCCATCGTCGACCGACCGCTTCGGTGTCACCGCCAGGACGGTGCAGAACGCCTTCATCAAGGCTGAGATCCCAAGATGACCCGTAGGGACGGACCGCGCATACGCTCTTCGGCGTGACCAGCTCGTCCGGCGACGATGATCTGCGTGGCGCGCAGTTCACCGGCAGGGACATGCACGGCGCGCAGTTCCGTATGGTCGACCTGCGCGACTCGTGGTTCCGCATCGTCGACCTGCGAGGTGTGCACATGCGCGGGGTGGCGCTCGTCGACGCCGACCTCGACGGTGAAATTGAGGGGATGCGCATCTGGGGTGTCGAGGTCGCCCCGCTGGTGGAGGCCGAGCTCGACCGGCGCCACCCGGAGCGGGTGGCGTTACGTGCGACCGAGCCCGCGGATCTCCGAGCCGGCTGGGCCGGTCTGGAGGCGATTTGGGCGGTGACCGTCGAGCGCGTCGGCTCGATGCCGCCGGGGACCCAGGACGTGTCCGTCGAGGACGAATGGTCGTTCGCCCAGACATTGCGCCATCTCGTGCTGGCCACCGACGCGTGGCTCGGGCGGGCGATCCTCCGCCGGGAGCACCCGTTTCATCCCCTGGGCGTGCTGTTCAGCGAAGCGGCCGGCCGCGAGGCCGAGTTCGGGATCGAGGTCGACGCCACGCCGTCGTACGCGGAGGTGCTCGACGCGCGCGCCGGGCGCGTGGCGATGGTGCGCGACTACCTCGGCGCCGTCACTCCGGAGGAGCTCGCGGCCACGCGAGCCAACCCGTGGGGCGGCGAGTGGCAGCCGAGCGTCCTCGACTGCCTGCGGGTGATCTTTGAAGAGGAGTGGCACCACCACCGCTACGCCGTACGCGACCTTGACGCCATTGACGCCAGACGCGCATGAGCCCTGGCCGGCCTCGCGGCTGCGCTGGTCCAACGTGTCGAGGCGGTGGGGCGAGGCGGATCGGCCGCTACGCCGGGCGGGCCGGCTCCTGCTCGCCGGTGGCCCGTTGACGAACGCCGCACTGCGCGAGCCAGTTCGAAGGTCGTTCGGAGGCAACCTCCCGGCTCCTCCGCCACCAAGCACCGGCCCCGAAGGCCATGTCAGTTCGGCGAAGTCGCTTCCGTGACCAGATCATCGATGCAGAGGTTCTGGCCGCGCTCCCACAGCGTGTCGTAGCGGTCCTGCTCGAGTGCAGCACTCGCCGGGCCGAGTTCACGTTCGAGCAGCGCATGTTCGAGGGGAGTGAGTGGGATCTCGGCCGCTCGGCGCAGCGACTCAGCGCCACTCAGGAGCACGACTGCTCGTTCGTGATCCTCTGACGCTCCGGCGAGCAGCGCGCACGCTTCGAGAGCAGACGCGAGGAGGTCGTTGTCGCCCAGCTCGACCACGGTGCTCATCGTGCCCACCAGTGTCCGATTTGCGTAGTCGAGCTTGCCCGCGCACGCGAGTGCGGCGCCCAGGTTGCAGTGATCGACCGCGATCGCCCAACCATCGGCGCGCTGTGTGTCGATGGCGAGCGCTTCTTCGAACGCCGCGATTGCCCGATCGGGCGCGCCCGCGGTCAGCTCGAGGATGCCAAGGTTCGACATCGCGGCCGCGAGACGTTGGTCGTCGCCGGTGTCACGGGCGACGGCCACGCTTTCCTCGAACAACGGGCGAGACCGAAGAAGGTCGCCTAGCGCCCAATGTGCCACTCCCAGGCTGTTCAGTTCACGTGCGACGCCTCGGGAGTCGTTCAACGATCGCCACACGGCGAGGCTCGCTTCGAAGGCCGCGACGGCCAGCTCGTTTCCGCCTTGCTGTTGCTCGAGAACGCCGAGCGCGTGGAGTGCGTTCGCGCGTGCGGCCGCATCGAGGCCGGTCCCGTCGCCGATGGCTGCCTCGATGCGGGCGCGTCCCTCGGTCGCGCGGCCGTGCGTGTACCAGTACCAACCGAGCACCGTCGCGAGCCGTAGGGCGAGTGATCGACCGCTGGGCGTACCGGACGCCAAGCTCCACTCGAACGCGTCCCGGAGATTGTCCTGCTCGGCGGCGATCCGATCGGTCCATATGAATGCATCGGGTCCGCGTAGCGGGGCTCGGCTTCCTCCGCGAGCGCGACGTAGTGCTCGGCGTGACGATGACGGGCCTCGTCGAGTTCGCCGAGATCCTCGAGGCCCGAGACTGCTGCGTCGCGTACCAGCCCGAGCATGCTGACGCGCGGCTCGCCCGCGAGGCCCTCGGCGATGCTCACCACGCTGACGTCGGTGAGCGCTTCGATCGTCGTCAGCGCGTCTCCGACCGACCGTTCACCCGGGAGCACCGCAGCGACCGCGGCCAGGTCAGCGCCGCCGGCGAAGACGCCGAGACGGTCGAAGCAATGTCGATGGTCAGGGGACAAGAGGTCGACGCTCCAAGCAATCGTGGCCGCGAGGGTGCGCTGGCGTCCGGGCCGGTCGCTCTCCCGCGACGCGAGCGCGAGTCGCTGCTCGACGCTCTTCGCCAGCGCCTCGGGACCGAGCAAGCGCACCTGCGCAGCCGCGAGCTCGATGGCGAGCGGGAGCCCCTCGAGCCGGGCGCAGATCGCGACGACGTGTGAGGCGTTCTCCGGTGTCAGCGCGAACAAGGCTCGGGCGTGTTGCGCTTCGCGGACGAACAACTCGAGGGCCGGCGTCGTTGCCAGCCCTTCGAACGGCGCGCCGGGCGTAGGTGCACCGAGGGGAGCGACGACGCTCTCGTGCTCCGCGCGCAACCGCAATGGTCCGCGTGAGGTCGCGAGGATCGTGCAGCTAGTCCGGTCCATCAGAGCTCGCACGATGTGGTCCGCTCCGTCGAGTTGTTCGAGGTTGTCGAGAACCAGCAAGACATTCTGGCCGGCCAGACGGCGGACGACTGCTTCCTCTGGCGTCTCCCCGGGCGCGATGCCGAGCGCGCCCGCGAGGACCTCCCACGCGGCACCACTCGTTCGTGCCTCTTCGAGCTCGACGAAGTACACGCCGTCGAGATAGTCGTGCTCGATCCGCCGGGCGACCTCAAGCGCCAGACTCGTCTTGCCGACCCCGCCGGGCCCGGTGAGAGTGACGAGACGCGCCGCCGACGCGAGCCGCGCTCGCGTTGCCTCGATCTCGGAGGCGCGACCCACGAGCGGCGCTGGCAAACGCGGAAGGTTGCTCGGGGCGCCGAGGCTCTTGACGGGTGTCGTGACATCGGCGAGCCCGTCGACCACGACTTGGAACAGATGCTCGAATCCCGACAGGTCCTTGAGTCGGTGAAGGCCCAGGTCGCGGCAGCGTCACATCCAGGTGGCAACAGGTCGGCTACGTCCCGCTGCGCTGACTCGCCCATCACCACCTGTCCGCCGTTCGCGGTGCTGCGATTCGCGCCACGCGATGAAGATCGATCCCCATGTAGCCGTCCTCATGACGGACCGGCTCACCGGTTTCCATGCCCATACGTACACGCACCGTGGCGTCGTACGGCCATGCGCGCGCGGCGAGCGCACGTTGAGCCTCGATCGCGGCCGTCACGCAAAGAAGCGCAGACGAGAAGACGACGAAGAAGCTGTCTCCCTCGGTGCCCATCTCGTGCCCGCCATTCGCGGCGATCGCGGCGCGGATGATCGTCCGCTGAGCGCTCAGCACCTGGCCGTAACGGTCGCCGAGACTCCGAAGGAGCCGAGTCGAGCCCTCGATATCGCTAAAGAGCATCGTGATCCGGCCCGTCGGCAGTGCCACGGCGTCAGTTTGCCAGCACTATCCGGCCGGCACGCCCCCACACTGCGAGGCGCGGATCGCAGCATCAGGATGCCGGTCCACGAAAGCACCGTCAGGTACGGGCAGCCTGTTCCTTGCGGAGCGTCGCCGATCTACGATGATGGTGGTCACTGGTCAGGAGGTTGCGGCGATGGAGACCTCGGCGGCAGTGCCCTCGCTGAGGGGTCGGGTTGCGGTGGTGACGGGCGCTGGCGGCGGGATCGGCCGGGCGATTGCGCAGGCACTTGCTGCGCACGGGATGTTGCTCTGCCTGATCGGCAGAACTCGCTCGACGTTGGAGGCCACCGCGATCGGGGCCGGGCCGGACGCCATCTGCTATGTGGCCGACCTGACGGCTGATGGCGAGCTGCGTTCGTTGGTCGGGCGGATGCAGCGGGATCGGGACAGCATCGACGTGTTGGTGCATTGCGCCGGGGTGCATGCCATGGGTGCAATCGCGGAGGCTCCGGCGAGCGAGTTGGATTGGCAGTACCGCACGAACGTTCGTGCCCCGTACGTGCTGACCCAGGCGCTCGTGCCTGCGCTGCGACGGAGCAAGGGTCAGGTGGTCTTTGTCAACTCCAGCGTCGGGCTGACGGCCCGCGGAGGGGTCGGAGCGTACGCGTCGACCAAGCACGCTCTCAGAGCACTTGCCGACAGCCTCCGGGATGAGGTCAATGGCGAGGGCATCCGTGTGTTGAGCGTCTACCTCGGCCGCACGGCGAGCTCGATGCAGGCCGGCGTCCATGCTGCGGAGGGCAACGCATACCATCCTGACGACCTCCTTCAGCCTGGCGATGTCGCCTCGGTGGTCGTCACGGCACTGACCCTTCCGTCCACAGCAGAGATGACCGACGTCAGCATCCGCCCGATGCGCAAGTGACCGCCGCTCCGGCGCCGGTGTCGCGCTCCGGGGCGCCTGCGAAGTCAGACGACGATGGGGTCCGGGATCGGCACGATGAACTTCGCTCCCCAGTCGCGGGCGTGGGCCAGCTGGGCGAGGATCTCGTCTTTGAAGTTCCAAGGGAGGATGAGGATGTAGTCCGGCTTGGCTTCGTCGATTCGCTCCGGGGCGAAGATCGGGATGTGTGTACCCGGGAGCAAGAGACCCTGCTTGTACGGGTTGCGATCGACGGTGAAGTCGATGAAATCGGTGCCGATGCCGCAGTAATTGAGCAGCGTGTTGCCCTTCCCGGGGGCGCCGTAGGCGGCGATCGTGCGCCCTCGACACTTGAGGTCGATGAGCAGAGCGAGGATCTTGCGTTTGGTCTGGCGCACCTGTTCGTCGAAGTGTTCGTAGGTGGCCACGTCGCGATAGCCGGCTGTCTCCTCACGGCGGCGTAGTTCGAGAAGCCGTTCAGTGATCGGTCGGCTGTCGTCAGCGGTTGGGCGGGCGTAGATTCGGAGCGAGCCACCGTGGGTCCACAGCTCCTCGACGTCGAAGATCGTCATCGCGTGTGCGGCGAAGATCGCTTCCGCGCTGAGCAGCGAGAAGTAGCAGAAGTGCTCGTGGTAGATCGTGTCGAACTGGTTGCCGTCGAACATGCGCATGAGGTGGGGGAACTCGACGGTGACGGTGCCGTCGGGCTTGAGCAGGTGGGCGATGCCGGCGACGAAGTCGTTCAGATCCGGCACATGAGCCAGCACGTTGTTGCCCACAACGAGATCGGCCAGCATGCCGTCGCGGGCCATCTCGGCCCCCTTCGCCTCGTTGAAGAACGAGACGTCGGTCGGCACGCCGCGAGCCTGGGCGTCCTTGGCGACGTTCGCCGCCGGCTCGATCCCCAAGCAGGGGATGCCGCGTTGGACGAAGTACTGCAGGAGGTAGCCGTCGTTGCTGGCCAGCTCGACGACGAAGCTGTCGACGCCGAGGCCGAGGCGCTCGATGATCATCGTCGTGTAGTCCTCGGCGTGGTGCAACCAACTGGTCGAGTAGGAGGAGAAGTAGGCATACTCGGTGAAGATCTCGTCGGCCGGGACGTACTTGTTGAGCTGCACGAGGAAGCACTTCGAGCACACCCAGACGTGCAGCGGGTAGAACGGCTCCATGTCATCGGCGCGCTCAGCCGGTACGTAGCTCTCGCACAACGGAGACATTCCGAGGTCGACGACCCGGTGCTCCAATGCCGTCCCACAAGAACGACACGGGAAGCCAATCATGTCCGCCACCTCCGACGATTCACCGGCCGCGAATCACTGGCGATGGTAGAAGTCAGTCCAGGCGCCTGTTAGAGCAGAACATCGGTTTGAGGTTATCTTTCGGCAAAATCAGGTTATCTCTAGGCAAACTCATCCTTTTTCGACGGCAGCCGAGAACGGCGACGCAACGTCAGCACTCACGACGGCAGTGTCTACGACGCTGACCGCGCTCACGCCGGAACCGGCTCGTCGAATGCGACGTCGTCCTCGTCGCCTCATGGACGACACGGGCCGTGGGCGCCGTCGTCCCGAGCCGCCTCGAGGGGCGATGGGCCTCAGGTCACCGTCGCCCAGCCCAATCGGTAGCCTCCTCGCTACGCTGGCGCAGTGGACTGCATCCCCGCAGTGGCTGGATCCCCCGCATCGGGGCCTGGACGTGGGAAGGTCTCGTTCGCCGAGACAGGCTGGCCCACCCTGCCGGCCGTGCCGGCTGCCGGTCTCGAACACTTCGCGGTCGGTCGGGTGTGAGCTCATCGACCCTCCCATCGGTGGCCGACCAGCTCGTCGAGATGGTCTCCCGGCTCTACCCGATCTGTCGGAGCATCACGGGCGACGGTGTGCGTGCAACGCTGGCGATCATTGGCGAGCAGATCCCGTTGCAGGTTCACGAGGTGCCGTCGGGCACCAAGGTCCTCGACTGGGAGGTGCCAGACGAGTGGAACATCGTCGACGCCTACATCGCCGAGCCGTCGGGCCGGCGGATCGTCGACTTCCGGGCGTGCAACCTGCACGTGCTCAACTACTCGGTGCCGATCGACGACGAGATGTCGCTCGACGAACTCCGCCCGCACCTGTTCTCCCTGCCGGACCAACCGGAACGGATCCCCTACCGGACGACCTACTACGAGCGGAACTGGGGGTTCTGCGTGACCCACCGCCAGCTCCAGTCGCTGACTGCGGGTAGGTACCGGGTACACATCGACAGCACGTTGCGGCCGGGACACCTCACCTATGGCGAAGTGGTCGTGCCGGGCCTCGGCGAGGACGAGATCCTCGTGTCCAGCCACGTCTGCCATCCGTCGCTGTGCGACGACAACCTTTCTGGCATCGCCGTGTCGACGGCGCTCGCCCGAACCTTGCTCGATGGACCTCCGCCGAGACACACCATCCGCTTCCTCTACGCGCCGGGCACGATCGGAGCAATCACTTGGCTGGCACGCAACGCCTCCACGGTGCAACGGATCCGACACGGGTTGACCATCACATGTCTCGGCGACGACCACCCGTTCACGTACAAGCGCACCGTCGGCGGCAACGCCGTCATCGATCGGGCCGCCACCCACGTCCTCGCCCACGATTCGCCGCTCAACCAGGTGATCGACTTCTTTCCCTACGGCTACGACGAACGCCAGTACAACGCTCCAGGGTTCCGCCTTCCCGTCGGCTCGCTGATGCGTGGACGGCACGGGCAGTTTCCCGAATACCACACCTCAGGTGACAACCTGTCGTTCGTCAGCGGAACGCGCATGGCCGGCGCGCTCTCCCTATTGGCATCGATCCTCGCAACCGCGGACGGCGACCGAAGATTGACCAACGTCGAGCCATACGGCGAGCCACAGCTGGGCCGAAGGGGCCTATATGGAGCCGTGGGCGGGCAGAACCTGCCCGACGGCCAACTCGCGATGCTTTGGGTGCTCAACCAGTCCGATGGCGAGCACTCATTGCTCGACATCGCTGAACGGTCCGGCCTCCCGTTCGAGACCATCGAAGCCACCGCCGCGCTGCTCGAAGAACACGGACTCCTCGTCGAGAACGCTGGGCGCCACGGCAACGGCGTGACCAAGCCTCTGCGACCTTGACCGGGCCCCTGGGTGTCCCCAACGCCGTCTCAGAGACCTTGTACAAGTCGGCCGCGATCAAGCACCGGTTCGCGTACCGCGACCCAGGGTGTCGGGCCAGTGGAGCTGAGGGGAATCGAACCCCTGACCCCTTCCATGCCATGGAAGTGCTCTGCCAACTGAGCTACAGCCCCGTGCGGAGAGCCGACGATACCAGCGGCTCCGCGGGCCTCAAAACGATCGTGCGCCTCAAACGGGGTGGCGGTGAGACCTCAGCCGGCGGCGGGCGGGGCTGAGCGCGAAGGCCACGAAGGCGGTGGTGCCGGCGGTGGTGAGGAAGATCCGGGGGACGATCGGCACCTCGGTCAGATGGGGGCTGACCAGGAACGTGACGCCGAATGCGAGCGGGCTGATCCAGGCCACGTCGCCCAACCAGCGCCGCCACCAGGGCCGGTGGGGCTCGAGCAGGGAGGGGGCCCGGAACCAGTGGTCCACCCCGACGGTGCGGCGGACCTCGGTGGCCAGGACGTGGTCGTCGAGCAGGGCCAGCCGCTCGGTCCGCTGCGGAGAGCGCTCCCAGCGCCGCAGGGCCACGAGGTCGGTGAAGCGGAACACGATGTGGTAGCGGCCGCTGGCCTCACCCGCCTTCAGCACCCCCACCCCGAGGCAGCCCGGGAAGTCTTTGAGTGCCTCGGCGGCGTCATCGGCCCAGCGTTCGAAGTCCGCCTCGTGCCCCGGCGCCACGTCGCGCGACACCGTCACCGTCACCGGGTCGCGGCCGAGGCGCGGGAGCTCGCTCGTGATCAAGGGGGCGGTGAGCTCGATGTCCATTCGGCGCATCACGGTACCGATCGCGGCGCCGGCCTCAACCCTCATCGTCCTTCGCTCGACGCGACCGAGCAGCGGAGCGGCTCAGCGGCGCCGCTCCTCCACCGCCAGTGGCTGCCAGGTCACCCGGCGCACGTCGCGATAGAGGCGCTCGATGTCGTAGAAGCGGCGGGCTTCGTCGAGGAAGACGTGGACGACGAGGTCGCCGTAGTCGACGAGCACCCATTGGAGGTCGCGCAGCCCCTCGACCTGCTTCGGGCTCGGGCCACCGGTCTGGCGGATGCGCTCTTCCACCTCTTCGGCGATCGTCCGAACCAGGCGGGTGTTCGACGCACTCGTCACCACGAACAGCTCGCAGATCGCGAGCACGTCGCCGACGTCGAGGATCACCGTGTCGGCACCGTTCTTCTCGTCAGCCACCGCGGCCGCCAGCCGGGCCCAGTCCTCCGTCGTGGCCATTCCGGCGGGCCGCCGGACGGGGTGCTGGTCGCTCATCTCACCGCAGTTTCTACCCGCCGGCGGTGCTCGTTGCCACGGCTCCGTCCTCGGCGGCGCTGGTGTGCAGGAACGTCAGGAAGTCCTGACCGAGGTCGACGGTGACGTCGACGCCGTCGAGCCGGCTCTTCGCCGGCGAGGCGACGGCGGGCCCGACCGCAACCGTCAGCCCCTCGACCCTGTCCTGCGTCAGCGACGGGTCGTAGCTCATCTGACTGCCCGCCACCGGCGGCTGACCGGCCTCGTCGTCCACGGCGACGAGGTTGTCGCCGGCGAACAGCAGACGGGCGGTGGCGTCGTAGAGGGCCCGCGGGTCGCCGGTGCGGTTCCGCAGCATCACCCGCAGCCCGCCGTTGGTGGGCGATACCGCGGTCGGCAGGATCCTGGCCATGAGCAGGTGAGCGGCCGCGCTGTCGACCTGGAGCAGGTCGATGGCGTCGGGGTTGGTCACGACGTCGAGCGCCAGGCTGACCTTGAGGGTACTGGCCGTTCGCGAGCCGGCGCCGAGGGCGGCCAGGTACCCGGCGACGTCTCCGGGCGGGCCTCCCGGCTGCGTCGACGGGTTGACCTTTGCCGCGGCCTGCACGATGCCGGCCCAGAGGGCCTGCCGGGCGGGCAGCCGCGAGATCTCGCTCTCGCTGGCCTTGCGGGCGTACAGCGCAGCCGCGGCCTGCTCGGCGGTGAGCTCTGCGGGCCGGCGGGCAGCACCTGCTCGTCCCGACCGTCGGTCGCCGGTGCGCACCACCGGGTCCGGAAGTGTGACCGCAATGGGCTCGAGCGGGGCCAGCAGCCGCGCCAGATCCCGGGCTCGTCGACCTGCTGGCGGCTCGAGAAGGTGACCCCCAGCATCCCCTCCGCCGCGGTGACCTCGGCGTCCATGCCTCCGGCGTGGTAGGCGTTGGCCACCCGGGTCGGCCGATCGAAGCCGTCGACGGTCGCCTCGCTGCCCGCCGGGCACGACCACCGACGGTTCCGCCCCTGCCGGACGAGTCGATGGCCAGCACCGTGAGCCCGACGACATCGTTCCCGTCGGTCTGCACCAGCAGTGCACCCGGGGTCTCGGCCGAGACCGGGGCGACGGTCCCGGCCGGCACGTCGAGGGTCCCGGCCGTGCTGTCGCCGAGGGTCCGGGCCGCGAGGACCCCGAGCACCGGGATGGCCGCCGCGGTGCCGACACCGGCCAGCGCAGCTGCCCACGTCCAGCGACGGCGACCCCGCTCGCCTCACCTGATCACCGGTCCCCGGCTCGGGCGCCGACGGGTGCGCCGTACAGGCCCCGGCGCCCGATCTCGACCAGCACGTCCTCCGGCACGAGGTAGTCGAGCGGCCGTCCGTCCTGGACCCGGGCCCGCAGGTCCGTGCTCGACACCTCGAGGTAGGGCACGACCACCTGCGTCCACTGGATCACCGTCGGCACGGTGAGCTCCGGCGGCCCGGCCGGCTCGACCACGACCAGCTGCGATCGGGTCAAGACCTCGTCGCAGCGCTCCCAGGTCAGCAGGCGGCGGCCGCGTCCGAGCCGAGGATGGTGAACAGCTTCGCAGTCGGGATGGCGACGGCCCAGCTCGGCCAGCGTGTCCGCGGTGTAGCTCGGGCCCGCCCCGGTCGATCTCCATGCGGCTGGCCTCCAGGCCCGTGCACTGCCGGCCGACGGCCGCCGCGACCAAGGCGAAGCGGTCCTCGGCCGCCGCGATGGTCGCGCTCGCCCTCCTTCTGCCAGGGCCGGTTGGCCACCTCGAGCAGCACCCGGTCGAGCTCCAGCTCGTAGCGCACGTTGACCGCGGTGACGAGGTGGCCGACGTGAGGTGGATCGAAGGTGCCGCCGAAGACCCCGAGCCGGACCGGCCGATTCAGCCATTTCCGTCCATCGGCCGATCAGCCACGGCGTGGAGCCTAGGACCCTCTCCGCGCAGGTCTTCACCACGCTCCGTGGTCGAACGGCAGCCGAGGCGGGCCGGCGGCGACCGTCGGTCGCACTGTGGCGGATGTCACTGCAATTTCGCGGAATCGGACGGGTAATTAGCACGTTCTAACCTCTTGTCATGAACGATTCCATTGGTCTCTACCTCAACGAGATCGGCAAGGTGCCCCTTCTCACGGCGGATGAGGAGAAGCAGCTGTCCCGCGTCATCGAGGCCGGCCGGGAGGCCGCGCGTCGCTCGGAGGCCGGCGAGGCCGGCGCCGAGCTCGACGAGGCCGTCGCCGCCGCTGCCCAGGCGAAGGACCGCTTCATCCGGGCCAACCTCCGCCTGGTCGTCAGCATCGCCCGCCGCTACCCCCTGCCCGGCCGGCATGGACCTGCTCGACCTGGTGCAGGAGGGCAACCTCGGCCTCGAGCACGCCGTCGACAAGTTCGACTGGCGCCGGGGCTTCAAGTTCTCCACCTACGCCACCTTCTGGATCCGCCAGGCCATCGGCCGGGCCCTCGACCAGAAGGCCAGCCTCGTCCGCATCCCGGGTGACCGGGCGGCCAGCCTGCGGGCGGCGCTGCGCCAGACCGGCACCGGAGGGCGAGGAGCTGGACGCCGAGAACGCCCAGCTGCACCGGCTCACCACCCCGGTCTCCCTCGACCGGCCCGTGGGCGACGACGGCGACGCCACCCTCGGCGACCTGATCGCGGCCGATGTCGTCTCCCGCCGGAGGCGGCCATGCTGGCCGGCGTCGACCGAGAGCTGCTCGACGAGCTGCTCGACACCCTCGACGGGCGAGCCCGCTACGCCGTGGAGGCCCGCTTCGGGCTGCTCGACGGCGAGACGAAGAGCTTCCGCGAGGTCGGCGAGGACCTCGGCGTCACCGCCGAGGCCGCCCGCCGGCTCGTCAAGCGGGCCGTCGACGACCTCCGCGACGACGCCGCCCGGATCCTGGTCGCCTGAGTCCCCCCAGGGCAGCGGGTCTCCCCTCGCCCGCCGCTCCGACCGGCCGCCGCAGCCAGCCCCCCAAGGCTGCGGCGGCCGCTTCGTCCCGGCTGACCGACGGGGTCTGCCCACCTCCGAGGCAGTCAGCCCTCGCCGATATCCGAAACCTGGCTGACACCTTCCGCAGTCAGGATCGCCGGGCGGCGTCCAGCAACCGCGTTGCGGTGGGGCGTCCGGCCGGGCACGCTGGTGCGATGGCACGTCCGTGGTCCCCGTCGTCGTGGCAGACCTTCCCGCCGCGCAGCAGCCCGACTGGCCGGACGAGGCCGACCTCGAGCGGGCCGTCAAGCAGATCAGCACCTTTCCGCCGCTGGTCTTCGCCGGCGAGGCCCGAGCGCTCCAGAGCTCCCTGGCCCGGGTGGCCGCCGGCAACGCCTTCCTCCTCCAGGCCGGTGACTGCGCGGAGAGCTTCGACGACTTCTCGGCCGTCAGCATCCGGGAGAAGCTCCAGGTCATCCTCCAGATGGCGGTCGTCCTGACCTACTCGCATCGGCGTTCCGGTCGTGAAGGTGGGCCGGATGGCAGGGCCAGTTCGCCAAGCCCCGCTCGACTCGCCACCGAGATCGGTCGACGGCACCGAGCTCCCGGCCTTCCGCGGCCACATCGTCAACGGCGAGGCGCCCGACGCTCGCCGCCCGCGTGCCCGACCCTGACCGGCTCGTGCAGGCCTACCACCAGTCCGCGTCCACGCTGAACCTGCTACGGGCCTTCACCAAGGGCGGCTTCGCCGACCTGTCCCGGGTGCACGCGTGGACGCAGGAGTTCGTGGCCAGCAGCCCCGCAGGGTCGCCGCTACGAGGCGCTCGCGAGCGAGATCGAACGGGCCCTGCGCTTCATGCGGGCCTGCGGCATCGACACCGAGCTGACCGCGGCGCTCCACGAGGTCGACGTCTACACCAGCCACGAGGCCCTGCTCCTCGGCTACGAGGAGGCGCTCACGCGCCAGGACTCGCTCACCGGCACCTGGTACGACTGCTCGGCCCACATGCTCTGGATCGGCGACCGTACCCGCCAGCTCGACGGCGCCCACGTGGAGTTCCTCCGCGGCGTGCTCAACCCGCTCGGCCGTGAAGCTGGGGCCGACGGCCGGCGCCGAGGAGGTCCTCGAGCTCTGCCAGCTCCTCAACCCAGTCCCGTATGCCCGGGCGGCTCACCTTCATCACCCGCATGGGCGCGGAGCGGGTGGAGGACGCCATCCGCCCGATGCTGCGGGCCGTGCGCCAGGCCGGGCATCCGGTGGTCTGGACGTGCGACCCGATGCACGGCAACACCGTGACGTCGGCCACCGGTCGCAAGACCCGCCACTTCGAGATGATCACTGGCCGAGATCGCCGGCTTCGTCCGAGCCCACCAGGCCGAGGGCACCTGGCCCGGCGGCGTGCACGTGGAGCTCACCGGGCACGAAGTCACGGAGTGCCTCGGCGGCGCCGACGACATCCTCGACAGCATGCTCGACGGCCGCTACGAGACGGTCTGCGATCCACGGCTGAACGCCCGCCAGTCACTCGACCTCGCCTTCCGCGTGGCCGAGCTGATGCGTTCCTGATCGTCGCCGCGCCGTGACCGAGCTGGCGGCGCTGGCCCTGGTGGACGGCTGGGCCGCACCGCCACGTCGGCGTGGTGGTCGCCGGACCCGATGGGCTGGTGGCCGAGCGGGGCGAGACCGACCAGGTGCTGCGCCTCGCCTCCGTCACCAAGCCACTCGTCGCCTATGCCTGCCTCATCGCCTGCCAGGAGGGCGTGCTCGATCTCGACGCCCCGGCCGGTCCCCCCGGCGCCACCATCCGCCACCTGCTCGCCCATGCCTCGGGGCTGGGCTTCGACGACATGGTGCCCTTGAGCCCGGTGGGCAAGCGGCGCATCTACTCGAACCCAGGCTTCGAGCGCCTCGGCGACGTCCTGGCCGCCGCCACCGGCATGCCCGTCCGCGACTACCTCCGCGAAGGGATCTTCGAGCCGCTCGGGATGACGGCTACCGAGCTGCGGGGATCGCCTGCGCACGGAGCCCGCGGGACCGCCGCCGACGTCGCCCGCTTCGGGCGCGAGCTGCTGCGACCGACGCTCGTCGAGCCCGAGCTCCTGGCCGAGGCGACCGGCGTGCAGTTCCCCGGCCTGGCTGGCGTGCTGCCAGGGATCGGACGCCAGAGACCCGATGGACTGGGGCCTCGGCTTCGACCTGCGCAGCACCAAGGAGCCGTCGTGGATGGGCGAGTCGGCCGACCGGCGAACGTTTGGGCACTTCGGCGGCACCGGCACGTTCCTCTGGGTCGACCCCGAGCTCGAGCCGGGCCGTGGTCGCCCTGGCTCGAGCGAGAATTCGACGAGTGGGCGTTGGCCGCCTGGATCCCCTTCAACGACGCGCTGCCTGGCCGAGCTGCGAGCCGCCAGCGGCCGTGAAACCCCTCCCGAGGCCGACACCGCCCGCCAGTAGCCTCGACGCCCATGGAGCGATGGCCGACCCCGTGGCGCGTCCCGACGCGCCGAGGAGCCGACCGGGCGACGTCGCGGCCCGCCCGCGGCTCCGCATCCTGTTCGTCGCCACCTTCGTTCTCAACGGCGTCGACCAGCGTGGTGTTCACGCTGATCTCCGACCTGCAGGACGCCACCGGTCTGTCGACGTCGAGCCTCGGGCTCATCACCGCCACCGGCTTCCTGGTCGGCATGGCGGTGCAGCTGCTGGTCTGCCCCCCTCGCCGACCAGGGTCAAGCCAAGCGACTGCTGCTCGGCGGCCTCGCCCTGGCCGTGCTCGGCAGCACCGCCTTCGCCTTCGGCCAGACGCTGTTCGAGCTGCTCGGCGCCCGGGCCCTCATCGGCGCCTCCGCGGGGTGCTTCATCCCCGCCGCTCGGGCCATCGTCGCCGGCATCGGACCCCGACCGCGGCCGGAGAGCGCCTCGGCCGGCTTGGCCCAGGTGGAGCTGTCGGGCTTCGTCGTCGGGCCGATCATCGGCGGTGTCCTCGTTCGGCCCGCTCGGGCTGCGAACCACCTTCCTGCTCTTCGCCGCGGTCGCCGCGGTGTCGTTCGTCGGCATCGCCCCCCGATCGATCCCCTCGCTGCCCACCACGGCCGACTCCTCTCAACCGAGCCTCGGCCTCCTGCGCACTCGACCGGTCGTCGTGGCATTGCTGCTGGCCCTCGTGCTGTTCCTACCCGTCGGGCTGTTCGACTCGCTGTGGGACCGCTACCTGACCGACCTCGGGGGAACGAACATGCTCGTCGGCCTGAGCTTCCTGCTCTTCGGTCTCCCGTTCGTGGCCCTGGCCACGGCCGGAGGTCGGCTGGCCGACCGCTTCGGCCACGTGCGCATCTCGCTCTGCGCCCTGGCCGCTGCTGGTGCCGCTCATCGCCGTCTATGGGGTCATCCACCACCCGATCGTGCTGGTGGTCCTGCCGATGTTCGAAGCCGTGCTGCAAGCCGCGGCTGTGCCCGCCACCCAGGCCGCCATGGCCGCCGCCTGCCCGCCGGGGCGGGCCGCCGCCGGTCAAGGACTGGCGGGCGCCACCCAGCTCGCGGGTGCGGGCGCCGCCGCACTCGTGGCCGCACCCGTCTACGCCCACCTCGGGCCGGAGGCCGTGTTCGGCCTGATCGCCCTGGTGATGGCGCCCTCGGGCTGCTCGCCGCGGTCCTCCACCACACGCCGACCGAGCCGTCGCGGCCCCGACCGCCGAGATCAGCTCAGCCGCTCGATGAGCATGGCCATGCCCTGGCCACCGCCGACGCACATCGACTCGAGCCCGATGATGCGATCGTCGGTCTGCAGACCGTTGATGAGTGTCGCCATGATCCGCGCCCCGGTCATGCCGAACGGGTGCCCGAGGGCGATGGCCCCGCCGTGGACGTTGAGCTTGTCCCACTCGATGCCGAGGTGGCGAGCCGAGGGGATGACCTGCGCCGCGAAGGCCTCGTTGATCTCCACCAAGTCGACGTCGTCCATCTTCATCCCGGCCCGATCGAGAGCCTGACGGCAGGCTTCGATCGGTCCAAGGCCCATGATCTCCGGGTTCAGTGCGGACACGCCGGACTGCGATGATCCGCGCCAGCGGCTTGATGCCGAGCTCACGGGCCTTGGTGTCGCTCATCACGATCACCGCCGCCGCGCCGTCGTTGAGCGGGCAGGCGTTGCCCGCCGTGATCTCGCCATCGGGCCGGAAGACCGGCTTCAGCTCGGCCAGCTTCTCGATGGTGGTGCCGGCGCGGGGGCCGTCGTCGCGTGCTCACGACGGTGCCGTCGGGGAGGGTGACAGGCACGATCTCGCGCTCGAAGAAGCCGTTCCCGATGCTGGCCACGGCCCGCTGCTGGGAAAGGAGCGCGAACTCGTCCATGTCGCGCCGGCTGACACTCCTTCGAGCTCGCGGACGTTCTCCGCCGTCTGACCCATGGCGATGTACACGTCCGGCAGCCCGTCGAGCGGAGTCCAGCTCGGCTGACCTCCTTGCGACCGGGCCTGGGTCCGCTCCCCCGCCTGGGCGAAGATCGGGTTCGGCGCCGTGTCCGAGGCGCCGGCCCGTAGCGGGAGACGCACTCGACGCCGGCCGCGACGAAGATGTCGCCCTCGCCCGCCTTGATGGCGTGCGACGCCATGCGGATGGTCTGCAGGCTGGACGAGCAGTAGCGGTTCACGGTGACGCCGGGGACGTCGCCCAAGCCGGCCAGCACCGCCACCACCCGGGCGATGTTGAAGCCCTGCTCCCCGGCGGGCTGCCCGCAGCCCATCATCAGGTCTTCGATCTGGTCCCGCGGGCATCTCCGGCACCTCGTCCAGCACCGCCGTGACCATCTGGGTGGCCATGTCTTCGGGGCGGATGTCCACCAACGAGCCCTTCGAAGCCCGGCCGATCGGGCTGCGAGCGGTGGCAACGATGACGGCTTCGGACATGGTGTCCTCCCAGAAGGGCGAGTGCGAGCGCGGTCGAACCGCTTGCGAGTGCCGATCCTACGGGGATGGCGCCCGGGGCGGCACCTTGGGCGGGGCCGCCGCCAGCTCAGACGGCGACCGACTTGGCGATCAGCCCGGCCTCGAGCCAGACGGGCAGCGCCGCCGCCACGTCGGGGCCGGTCTGCGGCGGCCCGATGAGGTTGCCCTGGACGTAGTCGCATCCGAGCTCTCGCAACCGGACCAGCTGGCTCACCTGCTCCACGCCCTCGGCGGTGACCACCAGGTTCAGCGAGTGGCCGAGGTGGGTGACGGCGGCCATGATGGTCTCGTCGTCGCTGCCGTCACGCAGGTTGCTGACGAAGGTGCGGTCCATCTTGAGGGCTTGGACCGGGAAGCGCTGCAGGTAGTTGAGCGAGGAGTAGCCGGTGCCGAAGTCGTCGATGGAGAAGCGCACCCCGTAGTCCCGCAGGGTCGACAGCACGTGGGTCGACAGTCGATGTCAGCCACGAGGGCGCTCTCGGTGATCTCGAACCAGACGCAGTCGGGATCGACTCCCGAGCGGCCGAGCGCGCCGGCCACGTGATCCACCAGCTCCGACTGACCCGAGCTGGCGGGCGGACAGGTTGATCGACACGCTGAAGGTCGCGGCGTCGGGGCCGAGCTGGTCCTGCCAGCGAGCGAGCTGGTCGATGGCCCGGTCCATCACCAGTTGCCCGATCGGGACGATGAGCCCGGTGTCCTCTGCCAGCTCGATGAAGTCGTTGGCGGGCGATGACCCCGCGGTCGGGATGGTGCCAGCGCACCAGCGCCTCGAACCCGGCCAGCCTGCCGCTGCGCAGCTCGACGATGGGCTGGTAGAGGAGCACGAAGTCGTCACGCTCGATGGCCCGGTGCAGCTCGTTGCCGAGGTGGTGCAAGCGCACGACCGAGGCTCGGGTGGCCGGGTCGAAGTGCTCGATTCGGTTCCGCCCGCGGTCCTTGGCCTGGTACATGGCGGCGTCCGCGTCGCGCATCAGGCTCTCGGCCGTCACCCAGGCCCGATCCGCGACGGCCACGCCGATGCTGGCGGTCACGAACGTCTCCCCGTCCATCAGCGGCAGCGGCTCGGTGACGACGTCCATCAGCGTGTTGGCGAGCGCGTCGATCTTCGAGCCGCCCGCCAGGTCGGTGACGAACACGACGAACTCGTCGCCGCCGAAGCGGGCCACGATGGCCTCGTCCCCGACTGCGGCCCTCGCATCCGCTGACCGATGGCCTTCACCACCCTGTCACCGGCAGCGTGACCGAGGCTGTCGTTGATCAGCTTGAACCGGTCGACGTCGAGGAAGATCACGCCCACGGTCTCGGCGGCGTTACGCCGGATGAGCGCCGAGGCCAGGCGCTCCATGAACGCGGTGCGGTTCAGCAAGCCCGTCAGCTCGTCGTGGTGAGCCGAGTAGGCGAGGCGCTCGGCGATGGCGTTCTCGCGGGTCACGTCCTGCACCTGGCCGATGAGGTACCGGCGGCCGTCGGGGTGCTCGATGACGGAGATGCTGGTGTCCCCCAGCACCAGCCCGCCGTTGGCGTGCTGGTAGTGGAAGCGGTGGCGGCGGGTGGTCTCGGCCGGTGCGTCCGCCAGCCGGCCGAGCACCTCGTCGTGCGCCGCCAGCTCCGACGGCGGGCTGAGCTCGCTGAGGTGGCGGCCCTGGAGCTGGTCCGGGGCGATGCCGAGCATGGCGCCGAACGCGGCGTTGACCTCGATGAGGTAACCGTCGGTCGTCGCGAGCAGGCCATGCCGATGGGCGCAGCCTCGAAGGCCACTCGGAACCGCTGCTCGGCCTCGCGCAGCAACGCCTCCTGGCGCAGGCGGACCGTGAGGTCGCGGACAGAGATGACGAGACCGCTCATCGCCGTCTCCTCGATGTAGCTGCCCGCCTCGGCCTCCACCGGTGCGTACGTGCCATCGGTCTTCAACACCCGCAGCATGATCGGCGCCCCACCACCGTGGGCCACGGCCTCGCTGAACGCCGGCCGCACGCCGGGCAGGTCTTCCGGATCGACGAACTCGAAGATGGAGCGCCCGACCAGCTGGGCCGGACGCCAGCCGAGCAGATCGGTGATTCGGGCGCTGATGCTGCGGACCGTGCCGTCGGCGGCGGCCACCGCGACGCCCTCCGCCAGCTCGTCGAGCACCAAGCGGAAGCGCCGCTCGCTGTCGGCCAGCGTGCGCAGGTTGGTCCGCAGAGACTGAGTCAGTCGAGCGTTCTCGACGAAGATGGCGACGTGGTTGCCGCCGGCGAGGATGCCGGTCACGACCAGCACGAGCGCCTCGAGGGTCCGCAGCCCGTCCCCCACGCCAGCTTCGTGAACCCGGCCATGAAGGCGATGAAGCACCGGCGTGTAGACGACCATCGACCGCACGAGCGGGCGCACCGGTCCGGTTGCTGCACCGTGGCGGGACGAGCCTGCAGCGCGGACAGGGCGAAGAACAGCGCGGAGCCCAGCCAGAGCACGAGGGGCAGGCGCTCGCTGATCGTCGGCCGAGTGGCGTAGTTGAGCCCGAGCAGCACGTCGCCCGACGAACAGCAGCAGGAACGACAGCAACATGAAGAGGCGGGGCGTCGGTGCGGCTCTCCACCAGCACCAGCGCGCAGACCGTCAGCGCGATGAGATCGATCAGGCCGATGGCGAGCAGGAGGCTGAGGTGGAACCGGCTGACGGCGATGTTGCGAGGCAGGACGCTGACGGTGACGGTCCAGCCCAGGTACAGCACGGCGGGCGAGAGCGTCGCCGCCTCAGCCAGCACGCCGGAGCCGGCCGACCCACCGCGTCGTCGGGAGGCCGACCAGCAGCAGGGCGATGACGAGCAGCGGCCCGATCAGCAGGTACGCGAACTGGGCCAAGCTCGGGAAGCCGGCGGTGCGCCCGTCGCCGAGGTCATCGAGGACCCCGTCCACCATGGTCACGGTCCACACCGCCGCGATCACGCCCAGGAACCGCCATTGGGGCTGCTTCAGGCGCTCGGCGGCGCGGTAGCACCAGAACACGCCGACGCCCATGAGGACGAGGCGCGCCACGTCGATGACGAGCCGCTCGCCGGTGGTCAGCGCGGGCCGGGCGATGACGTAGACCAGGCTGGCTGCGTACACGGAGAGCGCGATCCAGGTGAACGTGGCGCGCCGCTGGCGTCGGCGGGGATCGACCGGTCCCGCTGCGGGGACCGTGGTGATGCTCAAAGGGTCACCTCGTGCCGGCGGCGCCGAAGTTGACGTCGTCCGGATGAGCCGTGATCCCCAGGACCCGCTCCAGCTGGGATTCGTCGATCACTGCTGGTGAGGCTACTCGCGCCGGTCGCGATCGGCCCGGCTGGGTCGCCGGGCCCCTCAGCCGACTGGACCCAGCTCGCCGCGGCGATAGTGGCGGCGACAGAGCAGCTCGTAGCGGACGAGGTCGCCGAACAGGGGTTGGTCGCCGTCGTCTTCGGTGTCGCCCACCACCACCACGTCGCCTTCGTACACCACCTGTCCGTTGACCAGTCGGGCGTTGTGGGTGGCCCGCGTCCCGCACCAGCAGCGGGCCTCGACCTGGATCGGCACCCGCTCGTCGGCGATCTCGAGGAGGCGCTTCGTGCCGTCGAAGAGCAGACCCCGGAAGTCCGTGATGAGGCCGAAGGCATAGACGTCAGCGCCGAGCTCGTCGACGACGCGCGCCAGCTGGTCGCACTGCTCGGGCGCGTAGAACTGGGCCTCGTCGCACACGAGGTACGCGAGCGGGGCGCGGCGCTCGGCGAGGGCGAACAGGTCCATCCCCGATGCCACCTCGACTGCGGGCGCGGCGACACCGAGTCGGCTCGTCACCTGGGTGCCGTCGCGATCGAGGCAGGTCAGCAAGAGCCCGCGCAGCCCGCGGCTGGCCAGATTGTGGTGGATCTGCAGCGCGACCGTGCTCTTGCCGGAGCCCATCGTTCCGAAGGAGAACCGCAGCAGTGCCACGGAGCGGCCACCTACAGGCTCGGGCCGTTGGAGCCGCCGCTGTCGGTCTCCAGGTCGGCGACGACGGCGTAGTGGTCCGACGGCTGCACGCCGTCCACCGGGTCGATGCCGGTCAACCAGCAGCGCAACGGGTTCCCGACCGGCCGAGGCCGCGGCCAGCTCACCAACAGGTAGTCGAGCCGGCGGTTCGGCCACGCTGACCAGGCGACGTGGGGGTTGGCCCCGGACCAGGTCACGCCGTCGCCGCTGTCGCCCGCTTGCTCCCAGCAGTCCATGAGCAGGAGGCCCGGAACGGGTGGCACCGTCCGGCCGGTCAGGGCCCGGACCTCTTCGCTGTCCGGGGTGGCGTTCAGATCGCCGCCGACGATCACAGGAAAGTCCCGATCGGGATCGCCACGACGGTCGGCCACCAGCCGAGCCAGCGCGGCCGCCTGCCTTTGGCGCACGGCCGAGCCGTCCAGACGATGCTCGAAGTGGACCGAGACGACCGAGATCGGGCCGTGGGGCGAATCGGTGACGGCGACCAGGGCGCGGCGATGACCCGCCGTCCCGTCCTCCCGCGGGAGGGCGTGCTGGTCGGCGTCGATCACCGGCCAGCGCGAGAGCACGGCGTTGCCGAACGAGCGATCGTCGAACCACGGCCCGTCCGTGCGCGCGGCGTGGTACTCGAGGGCATCGGCCAAGCGCTCGACCTGGTCCTCTCCCCGGCGCTCGGCCCACACCTCCTGCAGGCAGAGGAGATCGGGGTCCTCGCGCTCGATGACCGACAAGATGGCCTCTTCGCGCTCCTCGGCGGATTCGAACCGCCACCACACGTTCCACGTCAACACCCGCAAGCTCACGTCCTCCATCCTGGCAGGACCGGCATAGCCGGTGCGCGGCGCCGCCGGAGCCGGACCCTGGGGGCGCGCCGACCGGGGGGCGGGCTCGTGTGCGAGGCTGACGGGCACGAAGAGGTGACGATGACGACAGGCCCGACGATCGAGCACAAGCCGGCGGATTCGGCTCCGGCCGTGGCGGCCGCACCGACGCTCGCGCCGCCCGCCATCCCGTTGCTGCGCGGTTGGATCCACGCCGGCGCGTTCCTGCTGTCCATCCCCCTCGGCGTCGCCCTCTTGATCCTGGCCCGGCCAGCCGAAGCGCGCGCCGCGGCTGCCATCTACGCCGCCACCCTCGTCATCGGGTTCGGGACGTCGGCCGCCTACCACCGCCTCGCTCGCGGGCCGGCGGCGCGAACGTGGATGCGCCGAGCGGACCACTCGACCATCTACCTCCTCATCGCCGGCACCTACACCCCGATTTGCCTGCTGGTTCTGCCCCCGGCCTGGGGTGTCCCCGTCCTCGCCGTCGTATGGGTGGGCGCGGCGGTGGGGGTGGCGCTGAAGCTGTTCGCCTTCGACCACTCCTCCGGCGTCGGCTGGGCCCTTTACCTGATCCTCGGCTGGACGGCCGTGGTGGCGGCGCCGGTCCTCTTCGACCACCTGACCGGCCTCGAGCTGGCGCTCATCATCGCCGGCGGCATCCTGTACACGGTCGGCAGCCTCGTCCTCGCGCGGCGCCGCCCGAACCCTTCGCCCAGGATCTTCGGCTACCACGAGGTGTGGCACGTCTTCACCGTGTTGGCCGGCCTCTGCCACTTCGCCGCGGTCGGCCTGGTGGTCGCGGCCTTCTCCTGAGCCACCGCGGCCGGGCGGGCGCCGCGCTCAGCCGAGCAGCGCCTGGACGGCTTCGATGGTGTCAGCGTCGGCGGGCGGCTTGTCGTCGCGGTAGCGGCGCACCCGGGCAAACCGCAAGGCAACGCCGCCGGGGTAGCGCCGAGAGACCTGGACGCCGTCGAGCGCCACCTCGACCACCAGCTCGGGTCGCACGTGCACGACATGGCCCTCCGTGCCTATGGCCAGCTCCTGCAACCGCTCTGTCTGCCACCGCAGAAGGGCATCGGTCAGGCCCTTGAACGTCTTGCCCACCATCACGAACGAGCCGTCCGGCCCTCTGGCCCCGAGGTGCAGGTTGGAGAGCCAGCCGGTGCGCCGGCCATGGCCCCACTCCGCCGCCAGGACGACGAGGTCGAGCGTGCGTACCGGCTTGACCTTGCGCCACGAACCGCCTCGGCGGCCAGCCTGGTACGGCGCGTCGAGCGCCTTGAGCATCACGCCCTCGTGGCCGGCAGCCAGCGCGCGGGCGGCAAACCGCTCCGCCTCCGCCGGGTCCGCGGTCACGAGCGCGGGGAGCCGTTGCCCATGTGCGATGGCATCGAGCACCTCGGACCGCCGGCGCAGCGGCTCGTCGAGCAGGTCCTCCCCGTCGACGTGGAGCACGTCAAAGAAGAACGCCTGCAGGGCGGCCACGGCGTCCCCGGGCACCCCCAGGTCCGGGCCGCTGCCGAAGCGACTCATGGTGTCCTGGAAGCGCCTCGGTCGGCCGTCGTCGTCGAGCCCGATCGACTCGCCGTCGAGCACGACCCGCTGCACCGGCAAGGCTCGGGTCGCCGCCACCACAGCCGGCAGGCGGTCGGTGATGTCGTTGAGGTTCCGGGTGTAGATGCGTACGTCGTCGCCATCTCGATGAACCTGGATGCGGGCGCCGTCCAGCTTCCACTCCACCGACGCCGGCCCGGTCTCGGCCAGCGCCGCGGCCACGTCGGTGCTCGATGCGGCCAGCATGGGCTGCACGGGGTGCAGCACCTCGAGGCCGATGTCGCGGAGTCCACTCGAACCGTCGGTCAGCGCCACCACGGCTGTGCGACCCAGGTCGCCGCTGAACATGGCGGCGCGCCGCACCAGCTCGAGCGGCGCGCCCGCCGCCTTGGCCACGCCGTCGGCCATCACGCCCTCGAGTGCGCCCTGCCGGAGCTCGCCGATGAGGAGCCGGCGCAGGAACGACGTCTCCGCGCCCGTGGCTCGGCTGAACAGGTCGTCCAACAGCCGTTGCCGCGCAGCCGTCGAGCCGGGGCCGGTGGTGCGCTCGATCTCGGCCAGCACCCGGTCGAGCTCGCGAACGGTCACGCTCGGCGTCGCTGCCGCCTCGACCGCCAACGACCCCACCGTCGCCCAGCCGACGCCGACCCGGCCCTGCCGCGGCCGACCGACGAGGAAGCCGACCGCGGCCTCGACCTCGCCCGGCTCGAGCCGCCGGAGCAGATCAGCCAGGATCGCGACCTTCTCGGAGCGGCGACTGGTGGCTGTGACCCGCTCGGACGCGTCAACGAGATCGGCCAGGAGCAACGACCCGACCGCCGTCAGCCCCGCCTACTTGCCCAGGAGCTTGCCGAGGTCCATCCCCTTCACCATGCCGAGCAGCTCCGAGGGGTTGGGTAGCTTGCCGTCCGGGGTGAGCTTGTTGACGAGGTTCGGGATGAGGCTGGACAGGCCGGTCTTGACCGATTCCGCGCTCTGGCCCGTCTTCTTCGACATCTCGTTGATGCGCTCGGTGCCGATCGCCTTCTCGACCTCGTCCGGCGTGAGCGGATGGTTCTCCCCAGTCCCCACCCAGGAGGCGGCCTTCTCGCCGAGGCCGGCCGACTTGAACTGATCGAGGAGGCGGCTCAGGCCCTGCCCGTCGCCGCTCTTGCCGGTCAGCATGCTGGACAGCTGCCCCATCAGGTCCGAGCTACCACCCTTGCTACCGAGCAGACCCTTGATCGTGTCCACCAAAGCCATGTGCCGTCTCCTTGTTGGAAGGCCGACCCTAGCCGGGCCCATCGGACCCGCGGTCAGGCTCGTGGCGAGGTCTCGCCGAGCGCCTCCACCAGGCCGTCGAGGTCGGCCACGGTCACGGTGAGGGCAGAGTGGTCACGCCAGCCCATGACGTGGGGAACGCGCTGGACGAAGTGGACGCAGACACCCGCACGGGCGTTGGTGCCAAAGGTGAGGCCGTCGTCAGCGAGGGATCCCCGGGCGCCGGCCGCTGTCCACCAGCGATAGCCCGTAGTGATGTGGGCGCCGGCCACGTTGGCCCGGGCTGTCTCGAGCCGCAACCGGCCGAAGGTGGCGAGGAACGTGCCGGCGGTGAGGCGCACACCGTCGCGGTCCTCGTGCACGCCGAAGGGCCACCAGAAGAGCTGGAGCCGGCGATCGAAGTCGTAGGCAAACCACTGCTCGGCGCTCATCGCTCCATCCATCGCTTCCACTCTGCCTCCGGGTCCTCCTTGCCAAGGGCCCGCGTGCGGCGGGCCACGGGCAGCAGCACCGGCACCGTTTCGCCGGCGCGAGCTCGGTCCAGCAGGTCGCCGCCGTCGGCCCACACGTGGCAGCTGTCGATGTTGAAGCGCAGCCGCGCCTCCCGCTCGTCGGGGGTCAGGGGCCTGGCGTCGGCTCGGCCCGAGCCGGACTCACTGCGCTGGGCTCGCATCGACCAGGTGGCCTGCACCGCGACGGGCCCCATCGCCTGCAGCAGGGCGGTGGTGTGGGTACAGCCGCGGGGGCCACCGAAGCGGGCTCGAACCTCGTGGGTGAAGCCGCGGGCGATCGACAGCCCGATCAGCTCGCGGTAGTGGTCTTCGATGCGCGGGCAGTCCGGATGGGGATGGGTCTCGAGCACCACCCGGGCGTCGATGATCTGCAGCCCGGGGTAGGACACCAGGAGGTCGACCGCCATGTGGTGGACGACGAGCGGGTCTGGGTCGTCCCGCACGTAGAGACCGGCGGGCTTGGTGTCGCGCACCACGCCCCGCACTCGCATCAGGTCGCCTCGCTCGGCGTACACGCGCACGCGGTAGACCCGATCGTGCAGGAGGGGCGCATCGATGTCGGCGAAGTCGCCGACATCGACGTCGATCGGATGGAGCGCTGCCGGCGTCTCGGCGTCGGTGGCGGCGGTGACAGCGCCGGTGGCGGCCAGGGCGGCGGGCATGGCCTCGACGTGGTGATCAGTCCCCATGACGCCATGACAGCCGCCCGCCGGCCGGGGGACCAAACCGGCGTCGAGGGGCGGCTCGGATGCCGTCAGTGGGCAGCGAGGGCCGAGCGGACAGGTCGGACCTCGCCGACCACCGGATCGACCTCGACCTCATCGCCGTCGCGCAGCAGCGCGAGCGCGCCGCTCGCGCCCACGACGGCAGGCAGGTCGAGCTCGCGGGCCAGGACGGCGGCATGGCTGAGCGGCCCGCCCTCGGAGGTGACGATCGCCCCCGCCAGCGGGAGGATGACGTTGTAGACCGGCGTGGTGTAGGGCACCACCAGCACGTCGCCTGGCTCCAGGGTGGCGATGGCCTCCTCGGGGCTGTCGGCGCGCCGGACCCGACCCCGGTACGGCTGGCGACCCACGCCGGTCCCGTGCAGCGGGCTGGGGGTCGTCTTGGTCGCCAGCTCGGTCATGACGGTCTGCACGACGTCGATGAGCGTGGCCACCGCCGCCGGCACGGCGCTCATCGGAGGCGCCACCTCGGGTTGACCGAGGCTCGGAGGGGGCACAGCTGCGGCCTCGGCCGCGCGCCTCCGGGCGCGGTCGATGAGCTCGCCTGCGGTCGGGCCCTCGTCCCACAGCAGGAGCGGCGCCACCTCGTCGTGGCGGAGCTCGAGGGCCTGGGCGGGATCGCTCAGCCGCTCCCGCATCGTCAGGCGCCGACCGATCTCGAGCAGCGCCAGCCGCAACAACCCGAGCGGCCACTCGGCGGTGGTGGGGCCGTTGCTGTCCCGCAGGTCCATGGCGCCGCGCGCCTCGCGCAGCAGCCCGTCGAAGGTCGCCCGCTCGCCCTCGGGCACCCGGGCCCGCACGTCCTTGGCCGCCGAAGCCGCGGCGTCGGCGCGCGCTTGGTCGGCCCCGGCGCCCAGGTCGCTGCCTTCCAGGACGGTGGTGAGCACCACGTCCGGCATCTCGGCCAGCGTCCGGCCGTCGAGGTCGTAGCGGCTGACCATGGCGTTGCCCCGGTAGCGGAGGTAGCGATCGAGCTCGGCTGCGATCTCGGGCGAGGCGGCCCGGAGCTCCTCGAGGGACGTCGGCCGGCTGCCCGTCGTCGCCACCAGCCCCCGCAGGCGGGCCAGGGCCCGGGCCGGCTCGCCGGAGCTCGGCGACGCACCGACCAGCGCCGGCACCACCTGCCGGGCGCCGATTCCCCACTCCCGGCAGCGCACGAGGAGCAGCCCGATCGGCCCGAGATCGGAGGCGTGGAGATCGAAGTGCAGCGTCCAGTGTTCGAGCGCGTGGGCGTGGAGCCGCTCGAAGTGGGCAGCCAGCGCGGTGTCATCGAGGCCGACGAGATCGACGTCCTGGAGGGCGAGGTTCTTGGCCTCGATGGCCGGGCGCAGCGTGGTGTCCCAGGACCGGACCACCTGCCGCCACGGCTGGTCGGCCAAGGTCGCCGCGGCTCGCTTGGCCCGCCGACGCAGCTCGGGATGGAGCTTGAACGCCAGCTTGAGGACGGCGGCTGGCGGTGCCTTGGCCGCCGGCTTGTCGGGGGCCATGAGTGGGCGCAGGCGCTGGTAGTAGTGGCCGTTCACGTAGCGCACGTCGAGGTAGGCGGCGGGGATCCCCCACCGCGCGAAGACCGCGCCGAGGCCGTCCTTGATGGATTGGTGGGAGATGGCCTGCACCATGGGTGTCACGCCGCCGTACCCGTGCGAGCGGTCCAGCTCCCAGAAGCCCGGGCCGGGCGCAGTCCACACCATCTCGCTCATGCTGTCCTCCTCCGGGTACCGCGCCGTTGCGGCGTCTTAGGTTCGGCATGACGAGAGAGCTCGTGTCAAGCGGGGGCGAGGTCAGGTGATCGAGGCCGCGCCACGCACGGCCGGTGCCCTTCGGAGCGTGTCAGCTGCAGCCGCTGGTGCTGCCGCAGCTGGGGCAGGCGTGGCAGCTGCCGGCCCGGATCATCTGCACCCCGCACTGCATGCACATCGGCGCGTCGGGGTGGCGTGAGCCGGCCGGCACCTCGACCGGCGCTGGCGCACCCAGGCCAGCTCCATCTGGGTGGCCAGCTCGCTGACCGACGGGATGGACTTCGGGTCGGCCGCCATCTCGCTGCCTGTCGAGGTCTCGATCGACCGACTCCTCGACGCCGGGCAGCGTCGGCTGCAGCCGCTCGCGCACCGAGTAGATGCCGAGCTCGGCCCGTTCCTCGAGGGTGAGGTACTCGAGCGCCAGGCGGCGGAACAGGTAGTCCATGATCGAGCTGGCGAAGCGGATGTCGGGGTCGTCGGTCATCCCGGCCGGCTCGAAGCGCATGTTGGTGAACGCCTCGACGAAGGCCCGCAACGGCACGCCGTACTGCAGGCCGTAGGAGATGGACTTGGCGAAGGCGTCCATGATCCCCGACAGGGTCGAGCCCTGCTTCGACACGGTGAGGAAGATCTCGCCCGGCCGGCCGTCGGCGTACTCGCCGATGGTGGCGAAGCCCTTGCAGTCGGCCACCCGGAACTCGAAGGTGCGGCTGGTGCGGGTGCGGGGCAGCTTCTGGCGGACCGGCTGGGGGATGATCCGCTCGACGACCGCTCGGTCGACCGACGGCGGCAGCACAGTCGGCGCGCGGCGCCGTGCCCGTCGCCCTTCTTGGCCGTCGACAGCGGCTGGGCCGACCTTGCAGTTGTCGCGGTAGATGGCGACCGCCTTCAGGCCCGAGCTCGCCACGACAGCAGGTGGAGCGCCTCGACGTCTTCGACCGTGGCCTCCTCGGGCATGTTCACCGTCTTCGAGATGGCGCCGGAGATGAAGGGCTGGACCGCCCCCATCATGCGGACGTGGCCCTCGTAGTGGATGACGTTGTCGCCCATCGAGCAGGCGAACACCGGCAGGTGCCGCGCGGCGAGGTGGGGCGCACCGACGATCGACTTGTGCTCGTCGATGTAGGCGACTGATCTCGTCGACCTGCTGCGACCGTGTAGCCGAGGCGGCGCAGCGCCCGCGGGACGGTCTGGTTGACGATCGACATCGTCCCGCCGCCGACCAGCTTCTTCAGCTTGACCAGGCCGAGGTCGGGCTCGATGCCGGTGGTGTCGCAGTCCATCATCAGGCCGATGGTGCCCGTGGGGGCCAGCACGCGACGCCTGGCTGTTGCGCACGCCGAACTCCTCGCCGCCGGCGACGGCCTCGTCCCAGGCCAGCTGGGCGGCGCGAGAGCAGCTCGGCCGGGACCAGCTCCTCGTCGATGTCGGCCGCGGCGGCCCGGTGCTTGCGCAGGACCCGCAGCATGTGCTCCTCGTTCTCGGCGAACCCGGCGAAGGGGCCCATGCGGCTGGCGATGCGGGCGCTCGTGGCGTAGGCGTGGCCGGTCATGAGCGACGTGATGGCGGCGGCCCAGGCCCGGCCCCGCTCGCCGTCGTAGGGCAGGCCGAGGGCCATGAGCAGGGCGCCGAGGTTGGCGTAGCCCAGGCCGAGCTGGCGGAAGGCGCGGGTGGTCTCGGCGATCGTGTCGTCGGGTAGTCGGCGTTGCCGACCAGGATCTCCTGGGCCGTGAAGATGACCTCGACGGTGTGGCGGAAGCCCTCGACGTCGAAGTTCCCGTCCTCGTCGAGGTACTTGAGCAGGTTGATCGAGGCCAGGTTGCAGGCCGAGTTGTCCAGGTGCATGTACTCCGAGCAGGGGTTGGAGCCGTTGATGCGCCCGGTGGCGTGCGGCGGTGTGCCAGCGGTTGATCGTGGTGTCGAACTGCAGGCCCGGGTCGGCGCACTCCCACGCCGCCTCGGCGATCTCCCGCCACAGGTCCCGGGCCCGGACCGTCTTCATCGACCTCGCCGGTGGTGACGGCCGTCAGCTCCCACGTCCTGGTCGTCGACGACCGCCTGCATGAACTCGTCGGTGACCCGCACCGAGTTGTTGGCGTTCTGGTACTGGATCGAGAACGAGTCGGCGCCGTCGAGGTCCATGTCGAAGCCGGCGTCGCGCAGCACGCGGGCCTTGCGCTCCTCCTGCGCCTTGCACCAGATGAACTCCTCGACGTCGGGGTGGTCGACGTTGAGGATGACCATCTTGGCGGCCCGGCGGGTCTTGCCGCCCGACTTGATCGTGCCGGCCGAGGCGTCCGCGCCCCGCATGAAGCTGACCGGGCCGGACGCCGTGCCACCACCGTTCAGCGGCTCGACGCTCGAGCGGATGCGGGACAGGTTGACCCCGGAGCCCGAGCCGCCCTTGAAGATGACGCCCTCCTCCCGATACCAGTTGAGGATGGAGTCCATCGTGTCGTCGACGGACAGGATGAAGCAGGCGCTGGCCTGCTGGGGCACCCCCGCCACGCCGATGTTGAACCAGACCGGCGAGTTGAAGGCGGCCCGCTGGGTGACGAGGAGGTGCTTCAGCTCGTCGCGGAAGGCCTCGGCCTCGGCGTCGTCGACGAAGTAGCCGTCGGCGCTGACCCCAGTCGGGCGATGGTGTCGGCGACGCGGTCGATCACCTGGCGCAGCGAGCTCTCCCGCTCGGGCGTGCCGAGCGTCCCCCGGAAGTACTTCTGGGCCACGATGTTGGTGGCGTTGAGCGACCACGAGACCGGGAACTCGACGTCGCGCTGCTCGAAGGCGACCGAGCCGTCCTGCCAGTTCGTGATGCGGGCGTCACGGCGCTCCCAGACGACCTCGTCGTAGGGGTGGACACCAGGCGTCGTGAAGTGGCGGGTGATGCCGATGCCGATGCGCTCCGGTGCCAGGGACATGCGCTCCGTCTCCTCTTGTCCGTTCCTCGTCCGTCGTTCTCGACCGGGCCTTCTCGACCTGGGCTCTCGCGACCTGGGCCTTCTCGATCTTGGCTTCCTCGATGTTGGCTTCCTGAGCTTGGGCTTCCTCCGCTTGGGCTTCCTCCGAGACTGGCCCCCGAGCTCGGTGCTCGGCGCCCGGCCTCGACGCTCCTCGTCGATGCTGCTCTCTCAGTTGCGACTTCCGCCTGTGCTCCCTGACGTCCGGTCAGGTTGGTGCTGGGCCAGGCCAGGCCCACATCCGCCGCACCGACGGCCCAGGGGGTACCTCGTCCGAGGCGAGGCCGGCGCTCACTTGGTTCACGGGGGCGGGGATTGCGCATCTCGTCGATGGGTTAGCGGGAGCAGGCACCCCCTTCGTCTGTCTCCCCTTTCCGGTTCAGGCATTACAGCACTGTAGTTACAGGGGTGTCAACGCTTACGGACCCACCGACATTCCGGCCTGCTCAGAGGCTGTTCGGTCCACCCTCGACCGCCTGGTCGGACCTCGCCCACGACCCCGCAGCGCCGACATCACGCCCCGACATCGCGGCGCCGGGTGAGTAGGTTCGGGAGCAGCTCGCCCCCCGTCGCAATCCACCGAGCCTCCCCCGGGGATTCGCCCGTTCATCCACCCAGCCGACGCCGCGGTCGCTACGAGGGGACACCTTACGAAGCCGGGCCTGTGGAACGGAAGAGGTACATCTTGTGGATTGCCTGTGAGTTGTCGCCGACGCGTTCCCTGGCCGGTGGCCGAGTGTTGGCCGTCCGATGCTCACGCCCCGTCGTGGCAGCATCAGGAGCTGTGCGCCGCCTCCTTCCCCTCGCCAGCGACCCCGGGAACGGGTCGCGGGCCCGACCCAGCGGCACCGCCGAGGGCACAGCTGATGACACCGTCGATCTCGCCCATCAGTACGCCGACAGGCGCCGGACCCGCCACCACGATCGGCCATGGGTGATGCTGAACATGATCGCCAGCATCGACGGTGCCAGCGCCGTCGACGGCGCCTCCGGTGGCCTCGGGGGCCCCGGAGATCGCACCATCTTCTTCGTCCTCCGAGCCCTGGCGGACGTGATCCTCGTGGGGGCGTCGACGGTGCGGGCCGAGGGCTACGGCCCACCCAAGAAGCAGGCCCAGCGCGTCGCCGTGGTGACCCGGTCGGGCAACGTCGACTGGTCGAGCGCTCTGTTCACCAGCGGCGCCGGACTCGCCATCGTGCCCGAGGACGCCCCGTCGATCCCGGTCCCGTCGATCCGGGCCGGTCGCGGCGACGTCGACCTCCAAGCCGCCGTGCGCCAGCTCGAAGGCACGATCGTGCTCTGCGAGGGGGGCCCAACCTTGAACGGTCAGCTGTTCGCCGCCGGTCTCGTCGACGAGCTGTGCCTCACGATCTCGCCTCGCGTCGTAGGCGGCGACGCCCACCGCATCATCGCCGGACCGTCCGCGTCCGCCGACATGCGAGCTCGCTCACCTCCTCGAGGAGGACGGCTTCTTGTTCTGCCGCTACCTCCGCCGCTGAGGCCGCCACCCCGATGGTTCGCGGCCCAATTCGTCTCCGCCCACCGTGTCGACGAGCAGGCCCAGGATCACGGGATGATCAGGTGTTGGCCCACCTCGAGTGACGGGCCGCCGTTGAGCCGCACCAGCACGTCGACGAGGGAGCGGAGGTCGCCGGTGGGCTGGAGCCGGCGGGCGATCAACCACAGCGTGTCCCCCGGTTGGACGATGTAACCGCCTCTTGCCTCCCCACCGGCTTCGGGTACCGGGCGACGTTCAGAGGCGGAGGCAGGTACGCCTCGGAACGTCGCCGCGGCCCGATTGGCCGCCACGACGAACAGCACAGCTGTCGCCGCAGCGGCGAGGAGCACGACCAACCGTCGACGCCGGTACGCGGCCACCGTGGGTGCCGGGCGCGCACAGACGTCGTAGCTGGGTGAGGGCACCGTTGCGCCGAGTTGTGCTGTCGACACGGTGAGTGCCATCTCGCTCCTCATGGACATCTTGGATCTGCTCTGGATGGTCGGACGAAGGCGGGTGCAGACCCGCTTTCAATGGGCCCTGTTCGGAGGCGGGTGTGACAGCAAGGTTGATCGAACGGGCGTTCGTATGATGCCACGAACGCCTGTTCGCTGTCAACCCATCTAGCAAACAGCTGTTCGGGGAACAGATGTTTGACGGCGCGGGCGAACGCGTGTACGCTACCGCCCATGGCCGAAGCGCAGATGCCCGCCAGGCACACCAGCCCCGTGCTCACCAGCCCGAGCGCCGAGCCGGGCTCCCCCGCGGGCATCACCAGCCTCACGAGCCGCCAGCGGGAGATCCTCGAGGTGATCGACCACCACATGCGCACCCGCGGCTACCCACCCTCCGTGCGGGAGATCGGTGAGGCGGTCGGGCTCACGTCGCCCTCCACCGTGCACAACCACCTGGCCTCGCTCCAGCGCCTCGGGCTCCTGCGCCGAGACCCCACCAAGCCCCGGGCCATCGAGGTGCGGTGGGATCCGTCGTCGGATGCCGCCATCGAGCGTCGCCCGTCGCGAACCGTCCCCCTCCTCGGCGACGTCGCTGCCGGTACCGACGTGCTCGCGCAGGAGAACGTCGAAGAGCTGCTGCCGCTCCCGGTCGACTTCGTGGGCGAGGGCGACCTGTTCATGCTCCGAGTCCGGGGCGATTCCATGATCGAAGCCGGCATCCTCGACGGGGACTTCGTCGTGGCCCGCAGCCAGCCGTCGGCGCGACAACGGCGACATCGTCGTGGCGGGCATTCCCGGCGAGGAGGCGACCGTGAAGACCTATCGGCCAAGGGGACCAAGATCACCCTGGTCCCCGCCAACGCACAGCTCACGCCGATGGTGTTCGACGCCTCGCAGGTCACCGTGTTCGGCAAGGTGGTCACTGTGCTGCGCCAGCTCTGAGCTCTCCTGGCCCGCCCCGGGCGCCCACGGACCCCCTCGCCCGGCGGCGGGCCACCGGATCCGCCGGGCCAACTGCCCAGCCACCTATTCGGCTGCGGTGGTCTGCTCGGCCCCTCGCCGCAGCAGATCGTCCAAGGCGGCGAACGTGCGCTCGAGCGGCTCGCGCTGCACACGCTCGTCGACGGTATGGGCGAGCGTGGCGTCACCCGGACCGAAGTTGGCAGCCGGGATGCCGTGCGCGGCGAACCGAGCGACGTCCGTCCACCCGAGCTTGGCCCGCACGGGAAGCTCGTTGCGCTCGATCAGCGCGGCAATGCATCGGATGGCGAGCGAGGGCGCGGCGCCGTCGGCCACAGTCGACCATCTCGAACTCGTCACCATCGTCGAGCGCGGGGAGCACGATCGTCGCGGAGATGGTCCTCGGCCTGTGCCGGGCTTCGGTCGGGAGCAAAGCGATGGTTGATGAGGAGGTCGACCTCGTCGGGAACGACGTTGCCCGCCACGCCCCCCTCGACCCGCACCGCCTGCAGCGCCTCGCGGAACTCGCATCCGTCGATGCACCGGGCGGCGAGCCTCGTAGCTGGCCAGCCGCTCCAGCAGGCCGGCCGAGCCGGTGGATGGCGTTGCGACCCATCCACGGGCGGGCGGTGTGCGCGCGCGCACCCCGAAGCACGATCCGGGCCCGCATCGTGCCCTGGCAACCGGCCTCGCACGGCGGCATCGGTCGGCTCGCCGAGCAGGGCGACGTCACCCGCCACCAGGTCAGGCCGCTCCCGGAACAGCCGGCCGAGCCCGTTGAACTTCGGGCGTCCACCTCCTCGGCCTCGTAGAAGACCCACGTCACGTCCACTGCGGGCTCGGGCACGCGGCGGCCAAGGCCAGCATGACGGCCAGGCCGGACTTCATGTCCGCTGGCGCCGCAGCCCCACAGCACATCGCCGTCGACTGGCGCCAGGGGAGGTTGCCGTTCGACCGGCACGGTGTCGGTGTGGCCGGCGATCGACGAACCGCGTGGGCGGACCCAGCGTCGTGCGGGCCACCAGGTTGCAACCCGACCGGTCGAGCACCAACCACGGCGCCTGCCGGCGCAGAGCTCGGCCTCCAGCAGGTCGGTGAGGTCCTGCTCGGCGTGGCTCTCGGAGCGGACGTCGACGAGCCGGGCGGTCAGCGCCGAGGAGGTCGCATCATCAAGCCCGGGCGGCAGCCGCTCGATCGCCGGCGCCGTCACAGGGTGGCGCCATGGTCGCGCAGCACGTCGTTGAGCGCGCTCTTGTCGTGGCGCTCGCCCTCGTCGAGCTGCTTGACGAGCAGCACGCACGGCAGCCCGAACTCGTGGCCGCCGGGGAAGCGTACGGGAGCGGCTGGCGGCGACCGCCACGGTCCATGGCGGGACCACGCCCCGCCCGACCTCGTCGCCGCTCCAGGACTCGATCACCGGGATCGATCCGGTGAGGATGCACCCGGCCCCGAGCACGACGCCGTCGCCCACCCGGGCGCCGTCGGCGACGATGCAGCGGCTGCCGATCAGGCACGCGTCGCCGACCATGACCGGCGCCGCGCTCGGCGGCTCGAGCACGCCGCCGATGCCGACCCCGCCCGAGAGGTGGACGTTCCGGCCGATCTGGGCGCAGCTCCCAACCGTGGCCCACGTGTCGACCATGGTGTCGGCGCCGACCCGGGCGCCGATGTTGACGTAGCTCGGCATCATGATCGACGCCCGGCTCGAGGTGCGCCCCCCAGCGGGCGCTGGCGCCGGGGACGACCCGGACACCGGCGGCGGCTGATAGCCCCGCTTGAGCGGGATCTTGTCGGCGTACTCGAACGGCCCGACCTCGACGGTCGCCATCCCCGACAGGCGGAAGAGCAGCAGGATGGCCAGCTTGAGCCACTCGTGGACGACGACCTCGCCGTCGACCACCTCGGCGACCCGGCCTCGCCCCGGATCGAGCAGGTCGATGGCCTCGTGCACGGTCGCTCGGGCGGCCTCGTCGTCACCGGGGCGAGCTGGTCGCGTCCTTCCCACAGCGCTTCGATCTGCGCCGGCGAGGTCGGCCATGGGCGCCGAGGCTACAAGCGTGGTCGGTTCGCTGCGGACCGGCCCGGACGGGCGCGCTCAGCGCTGCACGAACTCCTGGGCCACGAACACGGTGTTGCCCCGCTGCGTGGCGCCGATGCCCATCTCGGTGAAGTAGGGGTTGAGCAGGTTCTCGCGGTGGGGCGGCGACGCCTCGAGCGCGGCCTCGGCCTGCCGGGATCGAGCCCGGCCATGGCGACGTTCTCGCCGATCAGCTGCCAGCCCGGGCTCACGCCGGACGGCAGCGACGCCGAGTGGAAGATCGTGCCGGCGTTGGCCATGCGCTGCGGCCTGGGCCTGCGCCTTCAGGTCGAGCTCGTAGCGACCGCGGCAGCTGGCGTCATGGCGTGGCCCCCCGCAGCTGGTTGACCCTGGCGGCGTCGTCGGCCGCCCTGGTGTTGCCCGGGCCGCACGCGGCTGAATCACGAGCGATCCCGAGGAACGAGGGGCAGGGCACGTCGCAGTGGCCTCGACAGCGGCATTCGGTTGCTCCTCGCCAGTTCCGGGGCCTTGCGGCCTATCCTCGTGGCCTCGGGGCCCGTCCCTCTGCGGAGGCCGCTCCACCGGGCGCCCAACCGACCGACACGGAACCGTAACACGTTCGGGCGAGCCCGTGACAACGTGGACACGTAGGTCCGGGGAGGTGGCGCTGGAGGCGGCAGCGTCGCCGCCCGGGATCGGCTTCCCGGCGCCTCGCTCAGCGAGGGGGCGGGGGCGGCGGAAGGGGCTGACCAGGCGCGGAGCCGGGCTGGCGTCGATACCCGGGCGCGGCCGGAGTCGGGTCCTGGAGGCGGCAGGGGCCCCGGGCCGGCCGGCGGCCTCGGCGAGGGCGGGGCCCAGCCCCCGGGCGGCCCGGCGGGTGGCGGCGCGTGGGGCGACGGCGCAGGGGCCGCGGTACGGGCTGGGGCGGCCGAAGGCGATCGGGGCTGGCGCAAGGATCGGGCCTGGCGTAAGGATCGGGGCTCCGAGCGGCGCCAGCGGCCGCGGTTGCGACCGACACGCCACCGGACAGGGGTCGCGGCGTCAGCGGCGCGGCCGGGTACAGCGTGGCCGCGGCCATCGCCGCCTCCCGCTTGCGCCGCCCCCGCTTGACGCCGGTCAGTGATCAGGACGAGCAGGCCGAGGCCACGCCGACCAGACCAATCAGCGCCCCGTCCACCCAGGGCACGATCGTCGACACGACGTCCTTCCCGAGCGCCATCGGCGAACTCGCCGTTCTCGCCGGGTCTGCACCACCATGCTGTAGGCGCCCGGCTTGTCGACCTTGACGCTGCCCACGGCCTTCCCCGCGTAGTCGCCGAAGTCGTAGTCGAAGGAGTTGCTTGGCCCGCTTGATCGCAACGACCGGTCCTTGTTGACCTTCGAGATGGTGCTGGCCAGTCCGGCCGGTGGGCTTCGACGGGCCGCGCACGTTCTCGGTCGTGCACCGCTCCCGCTCTGGCGCAGGTCCTGGCAGACCTTGCTGTGGCTCTCGTAGTAGATGGAGTAGGTGCCGGGCTTCTCGAAGCTGACCGTCGCCGACCCCTGGCCGTTCGTCGACCTTGAAGCGCCCGAAGTCGTCGACGGTGTTCGCATGAGCCGGACCACGCCGGCGACCGCCAACGACGATGCCCACCGAGGATCCCGCCGGCGAGCAGCAACGCTCCCGACCAGTACCAACCCTTCCCCGGTTTGATCTTGGCCGGCGAGCCGGCCGGAGACTCCTGAGGGAGCTGGGTGGCGGGAAGGACATGGTCAGGTCACCCCTAGGCGCTCGACGACGAGGTTGAGACGGTCGAGAGGTTGTACCACGGCGACGCGGACGTGGTCGGCACCCTCGGCCTCCCGTAGAGCTCGCCCGGGCTGACCAGCGCGCCGCCCTCACGGGCCAGGCGGTCGGTGAAGTCCCAGCCGTCACCGACCGGGAACCACAGGTAGAAGCCGCCCGCGGGGAGCGGCGATGTCGATGCCGGCCCACGTCGAGAGACGGCGCCGGCCATCAGCTCCAGCCGCTCGCGGTAGCGGACTGCGCTGCACGGCTCGACGTGCGCATCGTCGTCGAGCGCCACCACCCCGGCCGCCTGCGCCGGCCCGGGCACCAGCATGCCGACGTGCTTGCGGACCTCTTGCGAAGGTAGCGGACCAGCTCGGCGTCGCCGGCGTAGAAGCCCACCCGCAGGCCGGCGAGGTTGGAGCGCTTCGAGAGCGAGTGAACGCCACGACACCGTCCAGCCCGCTCTCGAGGATGGTCCGGGGCGGACCGTCCCATGTGAACTCGCAGTAGCACTCGTCGCTGAAGACCGGTACGCCGTGGGCCCGCCCCCACGCCGCGGCACCGGCCAGGTCGTCGAGGGCGCCGGTCGGGTTCGCCGGGGCTGTTCACCCACAGCAGGAGGGCGCGAGCCGCATCGCCGGGGTCGATGGCGACAGGTCGAGCCCGGACGAGCCGTCCGAGACCGGGACCGGCACCGCCCGACAGCCGGCCAGGATCGCACCCATCGCGTAGGTCGGATACGAGATCCCGGGGTAGAGGACCGTGTCCCGATCCGGCCTGCGCAGCCGCATCCACTGCGGCAGCGTGCCCACGAACTCCTTGGTGCCGACGCACGCCGCCACCTGATCGATGGGCACCTCGACGCTGAAGCGCCGCTCGAGCCAGCCGCACATGGCGCGAGCGCAGCTCGCGTCGTGCCGATGCTCGGTGGGTAGCCACGCTCGCTGTCGGAGGACGACAGCGCGGCGATCACGGCCGGCAGCGGAGGGTCGCACGGGGTGCCGATCGAGAGGTCGACCAGGCCGCCGGGCCAGGCCTGGGCCAGCGGCGCCAGCGCATCGAGGCGGTCGTACGGATAGGGCGGGGGAACGAAACCCACGGTCACGCAGCGAGCCTGGCAGATTGCCGCAAGACTCAGCGCGGCGCAGCGGCCGGCCGCTCGACGACGAACTCCGCCAGCCGACCGACCGAGGGCCCACTCAACCGGGCCCGGATGCGGATCCCGCCCGCCTCGTGACTGGTCGAGAGCAGCTCGCCCTCGCGATGCATCGCCGCAACCGCATCGCCGCGGTCGTACGGGATGAGCAGCTCGGTGACGGCTGAGACCGCTCGCAGCCGGTCCGAGGTGGCGACGAGCAGCCCGTCGATGCCGTCGCCCGTCACGGCCGAGACGGCCACCGAGCCCGGGTGCAGCTTGGCCAGCCGCGCTGCTTCCTCGGGGGCGAGGTCGGACTTGTTGAACACGAGCAGCTCGAGCACCCGGTCGGCCTCGATCTCGGCCAGCACTGTCCGCACGGCGTCGATCTGCGCTTCGGGGTCGGGAGCGCTGGCGTCGACCAGGTGGAGGAGCAGGTCGGCCTCGGCCACCACCTCGAGCGTGCTCTTGAACGCCTCGACCAGCCCGTGGGGCAGGCGGCGGACGAAGCCGACGGTGTCGGTCAGCAGGACTGGTTCGCCGCCGGGGAGGGCGAGGCGCCGCGTGGTCGGGTCGAGCGTGGCGAAAAGCCGATCCTCGACGAGGACGCCTGCCGCGGTGAGACGATTCAGGAGGGTCGACTTCCCCGCGTTCGTGTAGCCGACGATCGTCACGCTGGCCAACCCGCTGCGCGTGGCGGCTCCGCCGCTGCAGCTGGCGGTTGCGGCTGCAAGTCCGCGCAGGTCGCCGCTCCAGCTTGGTGATGCGCCGGGTCAAGCGGCGCCGATCGGTCTCGAGCTTCGTCTCGCCCGGACCCCGCGTGCCGATGCCAGCGCCCTGCTGGGAGAGCCGCGCCCGTGGAGCCCCGCCGCAGCCGGGGCAGGCGGTAGCGCAGGAGCGCCAGCTCGACCTGGGCCTTGCCCTCCAGGGTGTGGGCGTTCTGGGCGAAGATGTCGAGGATCACCGCGGTGCGGTCGAGCGCGGTGCGTCCGAGCAGCTTCTCGAGGTTGTACTGCTGGGCCGGGCTGAGCTCGTTGTCGAACACCACGGTGTCGGCGTCGACCGCGAGGCGCAGACGTCGCGCAGCTCCTCGGCCTTTCCCCTTGCCGACGAAGTCGGCCGGGTCGGGCCGGTCCCGCCGCTGCTCGACGCGTGGCCACCGACGTCAGCCCCCGCGGTGTCGACCAAGGAGCGCCAGCTCGTCGAGGTTCGGCCTCGGTGTCGTCCTCACGCGACGGGGGGATGGTCACGCCGACGAGCACGATCTTCTCCCGGATCGCCCGCTCGATGAGGGTGGCGCCGAATGCCTCGCCGTAGCTCACTGCGTCGTGCAGCCTCCTGCGCCCCACGCTCGACCACTCGACCTGCACGGTCGCCACGAACGTGGCCGGACCGATCAAGCGTCACCCGCCCCGGCTCGGCTGGTCGAGCCGCACCTTCGCATCGCCACCGTCCATGTGCACGGTGATTTCAGCGGTGCCGGCGACGACAGGCCCCACGCTGCCGCGGCCCACGCCGCCGCGCAGGCTGCCCGTGCCGCAGGCCTCGGTGATGCCGACGCCGCGCTCGTGCACGCTGCATGGTGACGGCATCCGCTCGGGTCCGGCTACCACGATCTCGAGGTTGACATCCGCGGCACCTGCTGCCGATCGCGCCAGGTCGACGTCACGGACGTCTCGACGGCGACGACCGTGTGCGGGTTGCCCACGCTCAGGTGGTGCACCGGCCGCATGGCGTCGGCGCCGACGCCCGCCAGCCGGTGGGGCGCCTCGACTCGGTGACCGGCGCCCATGTCCACCGCGGCGACGATCGTGCGGTCGTCGTCGGCCCGGACCGAACGTCAGGCGCGGCGTCCTGCGGCCTGTGGCCACCATAACGTCACCTGGGCCTCGCCGATCCGACGGGCCCAAGCCTGGACCAGGCAGCGGATGCCGTTGCCGCTCATCTCGGCTTCGCTGCCGTCGGCGTTGTAGAGCACCATGCCGACGTCGGCCCCGCCGTCGGCTCGGCGCGGCTGGCGACCAGCGAAGCCGTCGGCACCGATTCCGTTGACGCCGCGTCGCACCAGAGCCGGGCCAGCTCGGACCACGCCAGCCGCGCCGGCCGCGGCTGTCGGTGAACGTCGACGAGGAAGTCGTTGCCGAGGCCGTGGTGCTTGGTGAGCGTGATCGATCGGCCATCAGCGGGCGCTCGCACGAGGAGGGCGAGCGCGGCAGCATCGTCGTCTGGCATCTCGACCCAGCGTACGCGGGGGTCGCCGCTGGAACCATCGCAGCTGGCGGACAGCCAGCTGGCGGGTGCGGGTCGACGGCCAGGTCGACCGCCTCGGCCAGGGAGCACTCGCCGCCGCAGGTGGGCGAGCAGCTCCTTGTAGCCGAGGGCTTGCGACGCCGTCCGCGGAAGGCCGCCCGGTCGGCCGCGCCAGCGCGCCCGACCTCCTCCAGCAGGCCGGCGGCCAGCATGGCCGCGAAGCGCTGCTCGATGCGGCGCGGCCAGCACCGGCCGGGGCCAGCGCAGGCCCGATCTGCACCACGTCGGTCGGCGGGTAGGCGGTGAGGCCGGGCCCGAACGACGAGAAGGGCCGGCCGCTCCCGAGCGACCACCTCGAGCGCCCGGACGACGCCGCCGCCGGTTCGGTCGGCTCCATCCGGGTCGCCGCCGACCGGGTCGAGCTCGCCCCAGGCGGGCGTAGAGCGCGCGCCGTGTCGGGCTCGGCGTCCAGCTCCGCCCGCACGTCGGGCCACCTGCCCGGCGGGCGCAGCGCGTCGACGACGGCCCGCAGGTACAGCCCGGTCCCCGCCACCATGCAGCGGCCGGCCGCCGCGGCCGGCGATGCCGTCCAGCGCGGCGTCGTAGCGCCTCCTGGAACTCGGTCACCGTGAAGTCCTCGTCGGGGTCCACGAGGTCGAGGCCGTGGTGGCGGCACCTCCGCCTGCTCGGCCGGCGAGCGGCTTGGCCGTGCCGATGTCCATCCCCCGGTAGACCTGCATCGAGTCGACCACGACGATCTCGACCGACTCGCGACGGCTCGCGCCGCGGCCATCGCCAGCGCCGACTTGCCCGACGCCGTGGGCCCGACCAGCGCCACCGGGGCCGGCCGCCGTGCCAGGAGCTCGTCATCGCACCTCGCGCCGGCCACGGGCCGCCGCCGCCCGGTCACGCCGGCGGCGCGTCAGGAGCCGGCTCGAGCATGCTCAACCGGCGGCCACGGGATGCGCACCTTGTGCCAGCGGCTCGAGCAGCCACCTCGAGCAGCTCGCCCGGATCAGGTGGTGCGGTGCGGCGCCGGTGACCTCGACCAGCGCGTACGACCCGCTCCGCAGCGGTCGCGCCGGGCGGGAAGTGCACCAGCTTGTTCTGGCCGGTGCGACCGGTGAGCACGGCGGGTCCTTCTTGCTCGGGCCCTCGACCAGCACCTCCTCCGCCCGCCCGATCCGGGCCCGGTGGCGAGCCAGGGCCGAGCGCTCGACGACGACCCGCAGACGCTCGAACCGCTCCGCGGCACGCTGCCGGCTCGACGAATGCGTCCACCATGGTCGGCGGCCTCGGTGCCCGGGCGGGGGCTGAAGATGAAGGTGTAGGCGAAGTCGTACGCCGCCTCGGCGACGACCTCGAGCGTGCGCTCGAAGTCGTCGTCGGTCTCGCCCGGGAAGCCGACGATGAGATCGGTGGAGACGGCCAGGTCGGCACGGCCGCGCCGGGCGCCGGCCAGCTTCTCCAGGTAGCGGTCGGCGGTGTAGCCGCGGTGCATCGCCGCCAGCACCCGGTCCGAGCCCGGCCTGCAGCGGCAGGTGCAGGTGCTCGCACACCGTCGGCGTCTCCGCCATCGCCGCGATGGTGTCCGGCACGGAGGTCCTTCGGGTGCGGCGACGTGTAGCGCACCCGCCGGATGCCCGGGCACGGCGCCGACGGCTCGCAGCAGCTCGGCGAAGAGCGGCCGCACCGGGTCCCGTGCTCGTCCAGACTGGCGGGCCGCCAGCGTCAGGTCGCGCCCGTAGCTGTTGACGTTCTGGCCGAGCAGCGTGACCTCGGTGACGCCATCGGCTCGGCGAGCGCCTCGACCTCGGCCGACGATCGTCCGCGAAGGGGCGGCTGATCTCGCGACCCCGCACAGACGGGCACGATGCAGAAGGCGCACGAGTTGTCGCAGCCGATCTGGATGGTGACCCACGCGCTCTACCCGGTCGTCCCGCCGGGCCGGGAGCGCGGAGGGGAACCGCTCGTGGTCGTCGGCCACGGCCTCGGCCAGGATCTCGGTGATCGGCCCGCCGCGACGGGCCTGCGTCGATCAGCTCCGCCGCCGCGGTGGACGTTGTGGGTGCCGAGCACGACGTCGACCTGCGGCGCCCGTCCGGCGGACCAGTCCTCGCCGTCCTTCTGGGCCAGGCAGCCGGCCACGACGATCTGGCGCTCCGTCGCCGCCGTCCGCCCGCGTCCTTCCAGCGCTTGAGCTGGCCGAGGTTGCCGTAGAGCTTGTTGTCGGCGTTCTCGCGGATGCAGCAGGTGTTGAGGACGACGACGTCGGCGTCGTCGGCGAGTCCGCCGGCACCATGCCGTCGTCCTCGAGCAGGCCGGCGATGCGCTCGGAGTCGTGCTCGTTCATCTGGCACCCGAAGGTGCGGACCACGTACCTGCGGGCCATGGCCCTCACGGATAGGACCGCACGGCACCAGCCCGGGCTCCGCACAGACCAGCGCGCGCAGCGGAGGCCTGCATTCGCGGCTCGCACGGCTGGAGCGAGGATGCGTCGGCTTGGCCGGCGCACCGCAGCGCGACCCGACGCATTGCCGAGCCAAGCGAGTGGGAGCCGTCGAAGCGCAGCGGAGGCCGGCGAGTAGGCTCAGTCGAGGTCGATGGGCTCCTCGTCGGCCGGGGTGAAGACGACGGGCCTCGTTCGGGTGCCGGCCGGAGCCCGGCCTGCTGGCGCACCCGGTCCGAGATCTCGACCATGATCTCGGGGTTCTCGGCCAGGAAGGTCTTGGCGTTCTCCCGGCCCTGGCCGAGCTGCTCACCGTCGTAGGTGAACCACGCGCCGGACTTCTTCACGATGCCCAGGTCGACCGACAGGTCGAGCAGCGAGCCCTCCCGGCTGATGCCCTTGCCGTACATGATGTCGAACTCGGCCTGGCGGAAGGGCGGGGCTGACCTTGTTCTTGACCACCTTGACCCGGGTGCGGTTGCCCACCACCTCGGTGCCGTCCTTGATCGACTCGATGCGGCGGATGTCGAGCCGGACCGAGGAGTAGAACTTGAGCGCCCGGCCGCCCGGGGTGGTCTCCGGCGAGCCGAACATCACGCCGATCTTCTCCCGCAGCTGGTTGATGAAGATGGCGATGGTGTTCGACTTGTTGAGGTTGGAGGTGAGCTTGCGCAGCGCCTGGCTCATGAGCCGGGCCTGCAGGCCGACGTGGGTGTCGCCCATCTCGCCCTCGATCTCGGCCCGGGGGGTCAGCGCGGCCACCGAGTCGATCACCACGACGTCGAGCGCACCCGGACCGGATCAGCATGTCGGTGATCTCGAGCGCCTGCTCACCCGGTGTCGGGCTGGGAGATGAGCAGCTGGTCGATGTCCACGCCGATGGCCTTGGCGTAGATCGGGTCCATGGCGTGCTCGGCGTCGATGTAGGCGCAGATGCCGCCGTTGCGCTGCGCCTCGGCCACGACGTGCATGGCGAGCGTGGACTTGCCGGACGACTCCGGGCCGAAGATCTCGACGACACGACCCCGCGGGCAGGCCGCCCACGCCGAGCGCGAGGTCGAGCGCCAGCGCCCCGGTCGAGATGGCCTCGATCGCCATCGACCCCTTCTCCCCCATCCGCATGATGGAGCCCTTGCCGAACTGCTTGTCGATCTGCGACAGCGCCATGTCCAGCGCCTTGTCCCGCTCCGCGCTGACTCGCCCTATCCGCCGCTCGTAGGCCATCGCCGTTCTCCGTTGGCGCTCGTTCACTCGCTCTGTGCGCCATCCCTGTCTCCCATCTCGCGGTGGGCTGCGATGCCGTGCGAGGGGGCGAACCGCCCCGAGGTCCTGCCTCCGGACCGTACGGTGGGGGTGCTACGACGGGGTGGTACACGGCTTCGACCGGACCGGTGTGGCCGGCGGGGCCTGTGATCCTCGACGTCCCTTGTTGGACTCTCGGTGATCCTGCGCGCCCCGCCAGGCGACCCGATCGGAACGACAGCATCGTAACTTCGAACGCCTGTTCGTTCAAGTACCCTCGCCGGCGGGCGGTGCTCCCGGGTCGACGCCGAGTCGGCGTCGGAGCCCGGTCAGCCAGGCCAGCCGCCACGAACGTCGCCGCGTCGGCCTCCTCGGCGGGCGCCAGCGGACGCATCGCGAGCTCCATCGCGGCCCAGATCGTGTACGTGATCGGGAAGACCGCGATCGGCACGCAGCGACCGCCACGACGAGGCAGCGGCGATGATCGGGACGGCGGCGATGTCGGGGTAGCGTCACGATCATCCCCACGACCAGCACGATGAGGATGGCGCCGAACGTCAGGATGGTGTTGATGGCGATGGCGCCGACCATGAAGCCCTCCTCACGCTCGTAGCGGTAGCCGCACGTCCGGCAACGGTCGACGCGCCGGAACCACCCGGTGAACCACGCGCCGCGCCCGCCGCAGCGCGGGCAGCGCCGCACAGCGCCGCGGCCCAGCATCCGACGCGAACGGTCGGCGGGCGGGCTCTCGGCCACGCGGTGCATGCTACGGATCGCGTCCGCCCGCGATACTCCGTGCGTGCGGCGCACGGTGGCTACGGTCTCATCGTGGTCGGCCTCGTCGATCGGCGCGGTCACGCTGGCCGGCTGGTGGCTCAAGCGGACCGCCTTCGTCACGTCAGCCGGACCGAGCGCCTCGCCGACGACGATCCTCGACAACCCCGTCCTCCGCGACGACCTCGCCCGCCGCATCTCGACCGCAGGTCGCGACGCAGCTCGAGGCCGACCCGCTGACGGTTCGCCAGGTCGTCGACGCCACGCTCGCCCGCCCGGAGGTCGCCACCTTCTTCGCCCGCGTGCTCGGCGACATCCACGCCCGGCTGATCGGCGTGCGCAGCCGAGTCCGGTCGTCGTCAGCCCGGACGCTGCTCGCCACCGCCCTCGGCGACCCGCGCGCCCAGGCCCTGCCGCCGGTCTCGCTCGACGTGCCAAAGATCGATCGAGCTGACACCGCCCGCGACGGTGCTCGACCACTACGTCGCCCGAGGCGCCCTCGTTGCCGTCGTGCTGGTCTTGCTCGGGCTGGCTCTGCACCCGTGGCGCGCAGCGGCGATCGGCATCATCGGCGTCGGGCTTCCTCGCCACGGCCGTGCTCCTGGTGACGGTCGGCTACCTGCTGCCGGTGCGCGCGGTGCCCGGCCCTGTCCGACGAGCCATGGCTGGCGGTGGTGCCCGACGTCGCGCACGACCAGCAGCCGGTGCTCGATCGCCGTCACCGTGCTCCTCGTCGGCGAGCGGCGCTCGCCTGCCTGTTCGGCGCCGGCCTGCTCGCCCGGCGCCGGCCGCAACCCGCGTTCTGACGCAGACCCCGGGGGCCAGCGCCGACGCGCCGTCAGGCTGGCGAGTGCCTCGACGAAGCGAGCGGAAGACATCCACGCCGTGGGCGACGTCGTCGTCGTCGTGCAGCACCGAGATCAGCCACTGCTCGTCCAGACCGGTCGGCAGCAGGACGCCGCGGTTGATGCCCCAGATCCACTGCGCGAACGCGAGGTCGAAGTCGGTCGCCTTGTAGTCGCGGTAGTTGCGGACGGGCGTCGGGCGACCAGGTGATGCAGCCCTTGGCGCCGAACTGGACGGTGTGGGCGGGCAGGCCGTGCTCGGCGATGATGGCGTCGCACGCGTCGAGGTAGCGACGGTTGCGGTCGATGGCCTCCTGTCGTCGCCTCCGGCGTGCAGACCTCGGCCAGCACGGCCTTCGCGGCGGCCATGACGAGCGGGTTGCCGTTGTACGTGCCGAGGTGGAGCACCTTGCCGGCGGTGATCGAGTCCATGTGCTCTGCGCGTGCCGCCGAACGCGCCGACCGGCAGGCCACCGCCGATCGACTTGGCCAGCGTCACCAGGTCGGGCTCCACGCCGAGCGCGCCGGCTGGCGCCGCCCCAGCCGGCGGTGATGCCGGTCTTCACCTCGTCGAAGATCAGCAGCGTGCCGTGGCGGCGGGTGATCTCCCGCACCGCCTCAGGTAGCCCGGCTCCGGCAGGCAGATGCCGATGTTCTCCATGACCGGCTCGACGATGAAGCAGGCGACGTCGCCGCCGGCGCAGCACCCGCTCGAGCGCGTCGGCGTCGTTGTAGGGGATGACGATGGTGTCGCCGAGCACGGCCCGCGTGATGCCGGCGGTGGCCGGGATCGGCCCTCGGCGCAGTCGGGTGGCCCGGCCTCGGACACGCGGCGGCTTCATCGAGATCATGACCTCGTCGTGATGGCCGTGGTAGCCGCCCTCGACCTTGACGAGCTTGTCCCGCCCCGTGACACCACGGGCGAGCCGGATGGCGTCCATGGTCGCCTCGGTGCCGGAGTTGGTGAACCGCCACATCGGGAGGCGGTACCGCGTCGGCGAGCAGCTCGGCCACCTCGGCGTTGGACTCGCGACGGCGTGACGAACAGCGTGCCCGTCGTCGAGCTGGGCCTCGATGGCGGCGCGCACCTTCGGGTGGCAGTGGCCGGCGAAGAGCGCGCCGAAGCCCATGTTGAAGTCGATGTAGTGGTTGCCGTCGACGTCCTCGAGCCATGCGCGCCTGGGCCCGCTTGGCGACGATCGGGTGGGGGTCGTAGGCCTGGAACGACGACGGGCACGCCGAGGGGCAGGCTGTCGCGGGCCCGCTCGGTGGCGCTGCCTGCGAACGCGGGCGTGCCGCTCGTCGGTAGCTTCTCGCCTCGGTCGTCTCCGAGCCAAGCGCCGGGCCCGTGCGCAGGAATCCGCTCTGACATGCGTCTCCCCTGGAATCCGTCGGTGCTCCGACGATTCTCTCCTAGTCGGAATGCGGCGGTGTCCAGGCGTAGTCGGACCGACGGATTCCGTGGCGCGGGTCGACGGCGGCTGGCAGTACGGCATCGACGTCGGGGCTCGACCGCGTGGCGGTGGAGGACCGGACCCGCGTGTGGCATGATGGATGCTCCTTGGTGGGCGTAGCTCAGTCGGTTAGAGCGTCAGGTTGTGGCCCTGAAGGCCGGGGGTTCAAGTCCCCTCGCTCACCCCAGCTGCCCGCGAGAGCACCAGGTTGCGCCGGCCGCACGCGCGCCCCGTACGCTTCCGCCCCGCACGCGCCTCTAGCTCAACGGCAGAGCAACGGACTCTTAATCCGCAGGTTCTGGGTTCGAATCCCAGGGGGCGCACCACGAAAGTCCAGGTCAGAGCACTCGTGACCCTCGACCGTGCTACGGTCCTCCAACAGCGTTGCCGCGAATTTGCCGCGAAAGGTGGGGGGCGATGGGGACGATGCGTGAACGGTCGCCGGGCTCGTGGGAGCTGACGGTGTCGGCTGGTGTCGATCCGTACACCGGCCGCTATGCCCGGGTGATCCGCACGGTCCAAGCCTCGACCAAGCGGGCAGCGAAGGCCGCGCTCCGCGAGCTCGAGGTGGAGGTGGCCAACGGGCAGATCGGCTCGGACGACCCGACGGTCGCACGAGCTCCTGGAGCGATGGATGACCCACTTGCAGGACATCGGCCGGTCCCCGGCCACGCTCTACAACTACCGCCGCTACGTCGACCGGGAGCTGGTGCCCGACTATCGGCCGCGTGCGGCTCTCGAAGCTGACGGCCAGCCACCTCGACGGGCTGTACTCCTCGCTACGCCGCAGGGATCTGGCGCCGGCCACGATCCGCCAGATCCACGCCATCGTCCGGGCGGCGTTGCACCAGGCCGTGCGGTGGGGCCTCGGTGTCACGAAATGTTGCGTCGTTGGCGTCGGCACCCGTCGCAACCCCAACGAGAGCAGCACCCGCCCTCCGTTGCCGATGTGGTGGCCTTGATGGAGCCGCGGAGGCGTTGGAGCCGATGTTCGGGTTGTACGTCCGGGTGGTGGCAGCTACAGGGATGCGCCGCTCGGAGGCCTGCGGGCTGCGCTGGAGCGACATCGATCTGGAGGACGGCCGCCTGGTCGTGCAACGCAGCCACCTCTCCCTGCCGGGCTCGGTCGGGGATCGACCGACGAAGACGCGCTCGGTTCGAACCGTCACGCTCGATCACGACACGGTGGGGGCGTTGAAGTCGGCGTGGCTGGCGGCCCGCCAGCTGGCCCGCTTCGCTGGCGTCGACGACGATCGCCGCCGGGCCGGCTATGTGTTCAGCTTCGATGCCGACGGTGGCCTGGCCTGGCGCGGTGACACGGTGGATGCCCGCTGGGCCAGGACCAGGCAGGCCGCTGGGGTCACGAGCGTCCGCCTTCACGATCTGCGGCACTGGCAAGCCACGCAGCTGCTCGACGCTGGCGTGCCGGTGCCGACCGTGGCCGCCCGCCTCGGTCACGCGGACGGCACGACAACGATGAAGATCTACGCGCATCGCACGGTGCGCGGCGACGAGATGGCGGCGCAGGTCGTCGGTGCCGCCCTCGGCTCGGTCGCTCGACGGTTGAGTTGACCATGGACTCTCGTCTGACGACCTCCAGCGTGGCCGTGGGTACGCTGTTGCCGTGGTCCGAGGAGCAGGCGACCTTCACGACGATCCGGCCATTGAGATCGTGAACCCCGACGAGGACACCTCGCCGGAGGCACTCGCCGCATGGCTCGCCGAGCTCGATGCTGCTGGTGACTGGATCGATCTGCCCGTCACCGCGGCCGAGCTGCTGGCCGAGGACCGCGCCGACGCCGGCTCGTGACCGTCGTCGTCCTTGACGCGTCAGCGGCGGCCGAGCTGGTCACACGCACCGCCCTGGGCCGTCGCCTGCGGAAGCTGGCACCAGCCGACGCCACGTGGTGGGCTCCTGACCATCTCTACGTCGAGGCGGCAGCCGCCGTCCGGAGGATGAGGCTTCGGAAGCTCATCACCGCTGAGAGGGCAGACGCGGCAATCGCCCGGCTGATCGCATTGCCCGTCACGGTCGTTCGCTCCAAGCCCCTCCTCTCGGAGGCCTGGGCCATGCGTGACAACTTCACGGTCGCGGACGCCGTCTATGTCGTCGTCGCTCGCCATCTCGATGGACCGCTGCTTACCGGCGATCGCCGTCTCGCACGGGCGCCGAAGCTCGGGATCACGGTCCTGCACCTGTCGGGAGCAGCCGAGGGCTCACCGTCAGCAAGGCGACCACGCCCAGTGGCGTGACCTTGGTCACCACCTTTGGTGCGTTGAGTGGCCGCTGGTGTTCGCCGGTCGCCGCTGGTGTCTTCTGGTCCGTCGAGTCCGGACGACGGGGTTCGAGGCGGTCTTGTCGCCGTCGCCGCGGGCGTGTACCACGCTGGGGATGGAGCGGCGTGCGGCGATCGAGGAGGCGGTGGCGCATCTGCCGTTGATGCTCACCGTCGAGCAGGCGCGTGAGGTGTTGGGGATCGGCCGTTCGTTGGCCTACAGCGAGGTGCGCCGCTACTTGGCTACCGATGGACAGGAGGGCATCCCGGCGGTGCGGATCGGTTCGGCCATCCGTATCCCTCGGGCCGGTCTGGTCGACCTGATGCTCGCCGCGCCGGCTCCGGGTGCCTCCGAGCTGGCGACTCTGCATGCCGCCGCCCCGGTCCGTTCGCAACGCCAGCTTCGGGCTCGTAGCAGCCGCAGCGCTCGTTCGTCGCGTTCGGTTGGTGTGGCGCAGCTGCCGTTCGCTGAGCCATCCGGAAGCTGACCGGCCATGTCGTGTTCGTCTCGATCGTCCCTCGCGGGTTCATGGACAGACGGGTGCACAGGCGCGGGTGGGAGCGGTCGATGACGGTTCGTGTGACCACGCTGAAGGGCCCGCTGGCGGGTGTCTACTACGTGGAGCAGCTCCCGTCCTACTACTTGCAGGCGGGCGAACCGCGTGGCGTCTGGCTGGGGCAGGGCGCCGATCATCTCGGCCTACACGGCGAGGTGGACGACGAAGCGTTCCTCGCGGTGGTGGCCGGTATGGATCCGCGCGGCCCGGACCGGCATCTGGGCCGCCGCTACGACGACACCTCGGTACGCGGGTTCGACGTCACCTGTTCGGCTCCGAAGTCGGTGTCAGTCCTGTGGGCGTTGGGAGACGACGCCACCCGGCGGCAGGTGGTCGAGGCTCATGACACCGCGGTGATGGCGTTGGCGGGGTGGATCGAGGCTCATGCCCACACCCGGTTCCGGATCGGCGGCGAGGTGGCGGTGGTGGACGCGGAGGGGATGGTGGCGGCGGCGTTCCGTCAGCACGCCAGCCGGGCCGCCGATCCGCAGCTTCACACGCATCTGGTGATCGCCAACCGGGTCCGCTCCCCGGACCGCCGGTGGCTGGCGTTGGATGCCCGCACCATCAAACACGACCAACGGACCTTGTCCGCCCTGTATCACGCCGGTTTGCGGGCGGGGCTGACGCGCCGGCTGGGGGTGCGTTGGGAGGTCCCCGAGAACGGGATCGCCGAGCTGGCGAAGGTGGCGGAGGGGTTGAGGGTGGAGTTCTCCCGCCGCGCCGGTGACGTGCAACTACGGACTGACGAGAAGCTGGACCGCTTCGCCGACTCGATGGGCCGGGAACCGACGCCACGGGAGCGTTGGCGGCTGGAGCGCGAAGCGGTGCTGGACAGCCGCCCCCCCAAACCCAAAGCCCTCGACGGTGCCGTCCTGCACCGGCGGTGGGCGGAGCAGGCCGCCGCGTTGGGTCTGGTCCCGGCCGAGGTGGTGCGAGCGGCGGTGGGTCAGGTCCCGCCGGGGCTGGGGATCGATCGATCGGCGGCGGCCGTCGTGGTCGACCGGGCCATGGCGAACATCACGGAGGGTCAGTCGACGTGGCGGCCGGCGGAGCTGGTACGGGAGCTGGCTGCCGCGGTGCCGACCACGAACGGTGTCGAGGTCGACCGGCTGGTCGAGTGGGTGGATCACATGGCGGCGGGGGTGGCGGTGTCGCGTTGTGTCGACGTGTCCCGCCCCGTGCCGGCCGGTTCGCTGCTGCGTCGGGATGGGCGGCCGGTGTCGGAGTCGGCGATCGACCGGGCGCTCACCACCCAAGCCATTCTCGACCAGGAGGCCGCCCTGTTGGGTTGGGCCGACCGCCGAACGCTGCACATCGGCCAGGACCATCCCGACGCAGCATTCAGATCCACCCGGCCGTTGAACGGCGTCCAGGCGCAAGCCGCGGGTGCGATCGCCGGCTACGACGATCTGGTGTTGATCGTCGGGCCGGCCGGCACCGGCAAGACCACCGCCCTGGCCCCCGCGGTGGAGCAGCTCCGGGCCGACGGTCGGGCGGTGTTCGGGGTGGCCCCCTCGGCCACCGCGGCGGACGTGTTGGCCGGCGAGACCGGGTTGGCGGCCGACACTCTGGACAAGCTCCTGGTCGAACATCGGCTCCGCCGGCCCCCCGATCACCGTTACGACCTTCCCGTGGGGGCGACCGTGATCGTCGACGAAGCCGGGATGATCCCCACCGTCCGGCTGGCTGAGTTGGCCGACCTGGCCGACATCCATGGCTGGCGGGTAGCGCTGGTCGGTGACCCGTTGCAGTTCTCCGCCGTGGGGCGGGGCGGGATGTTCGGGCTGCTGGTCGAGACCTTCGACGCCGTCGAGCTCGATCGGGTCCACCGCTTCCACCAACCCTGGGAACGTGACGCCAGCCTCCGGCTCCGCCGCGGCGACATCGATGTCGCCGATATCTACGAAGAGCACGGCCGCCTCCATGGCGGCACCCCCGACGCCATGGAACGTGGCTGCGGTGGTCCGCTGGTGGGACTATCGCCAAGCCGGTGAGACCGTGGCGTTGATGGCCCCCACCACCGAGACCACCGACCGGCTCAACCGGCGCGCCCAACAGCTGCGCATCCGAGCCGGCGAGTTGGACCCGACCGGCCGATCAGTCCAGGCCGGCTCGGCCCGGGTCTATGTCGGCGATGAGATCGCCACCCGCCGCAACGACCGCCAGCTGGTCACCGACCGGGGGGAGATGGTCCGCAACCGGGCCACCTGGACCATCGCCGCCATCCATCCCGACGACAGTCTCACCGCTACCGGCCGACACGGCACCATAAGACTCCCCGCCCGCTACATCGCCGACCACGTCGAGCTGTCCTACGCCTCCACCGCCGCCGCCGCCCAGGGCCGCACCGTCGACCACGCCCTCACGGTCATCGACCGGCCCTGCGATGTCCGCAACCTGTACGTCGCCATGTCCCGCGGCGCCCACACCAACGACGCCTTCCTCGCCATCCAGGGCGAACAGACCGCGCAGGACAGCTTCGTCCAATGTCTGGTCAGCGACTGGATCGACCAACCCGCCCACACCCGCCAAGCAGAACTGGCCGGCGGGCAACCCCATCGGGCCGGGCTCCTCGACGGCAACCTGCTCCGCTCGCTCCTCGAACGTCGCCATCAGCTCGCCTCCGACCTTCACCTCGCCGAAGTCCGACAGCGACGCCTACCCGGTGAGATCCGCCACACAGAGACCGAGAAGGCCACCGCCGAGCGGACCCTCGCCGACCTCAACAACCAGCAGCGCGCGACCGAGGCGCTGCTCGCCGAGTGCGACCGGCCTTTGCGACGGCACCGTCACCAGACCGATATCACCGCTGCCCGCCAGCATCTCGCCGACCTCCCGTGGCGCATCGCCAAGGCTGAGCGGAACCTGGCCAAAGCCGACGACGCACTGACCAACTTGGACCGCGTCACCACCTACACCCGGAGCGTCCTCGCACGACGAGGCGACATCGAGACCGAGATCGACGACCTCGACGACCAGATCGGACACGATCTGCGCATCCGCACACGAGTAGCTCGACGCGAACAGCCCAACGCCATCACCGTCCTCCTTGGTCCCCGGCCGGGCCCAGGACATGACGCATTGATCTGGGACACGACCGCTGGCCGCCTCGCCCAACATCAGGCCGCGTACAACCTGCACGCTGGGATCGGGAGGCGGCCCGACTACTTGGACCGCTCGGCCTACCTGGCCAGCTACGAAGCCGTCGCGAACCTTCTCCAGCCGCTTGCGTCCCCGGTCATGGACCGATCGATCGCCCTGCCCGACCTCGGCCTCTCGCTCTGATGACGGCGCACGCCCGAGATGGTCCGCCGTGCGGAACTCCCCCAAACGAGCTTTTCGCAGGCCCGGCCCTCCTGAGCGCTGAGCCGACCACGCGGAGGCAGGCATGACGTCGGCAGCAACGCGCCCGTCCCGTCGTCGGGCCCCCCCGGTCCAGAACCGCGGTGTAGCGCTGGGTCCAGACGGACAGCCGCTCACGGTGCTCCGTGCCGGCCGTCAGGACGATCAGGCTGACCAGCTCCCCGCTCGGTTGGAGGATGGATCCCACGAAGGTGCGCCTCCACCGACGTCTTCGGGTTAGTTCTGACTCAGCGAGCTACTGCGTGGGACGATTCATCACATGGGCTCCTTGTCAATGCAGGTGCCGGCTCGGACAGTCGCTGTCGCTCGGGCCGATTGGCGATCTCTCGCGTCGTGAACGGTGCGGTCGAGGGTGGAAAGCCACGTGGGTGGCTCCTTCGGTCGTGAACTGCGCGGCCGTCAGCTGATGAGCATGCGCATCTGTTGGAGCAAGTCGTCGGCCTCTGCGATGATCACGTCGAACTGCACCGCGTCACCGTCGGGGTTCTGTGCGACCCCATGACCTCGATGAGGGTCAGCACGCCCGGGTCTGCTCGACACGGATTTCACGAGGCCCGGCGTGATGTCAGGTGGACTCACCCTCGGATGTGGATCCCGCAGAAAGGTTCCCGCTCGTCTCTGCGCTGCGATAGCCCATCGAGGATGGCCGCACCCGTCAGTCGGTGCCTTCGGCGGGGAGCAGGCTCTTTTGGTCGAGGGTGTAGAGGAGGATGAAGCCGGGAAGCACGATGAGCGCGGCGCCGGCTGCAGCGACGAGCAGCGCGGTCAGGGTCCCTGAGGGTGCCGCGGCTTGGGAGACCTTGAGGCTCTGGGGGAGGATGTAGGGCCATTGGGCGACGCCCCAGCCGACGATGATGCTCCCGACCGCTCCGATGGCGAGGATTCGGCCGCCGCGCGCCGCGTTGCGCAGGAGGAGGATGAGCGACGCGGCGCCGCAGATCGCCGACAGGAGGACGAGGGGGAGGGCCCTGCTGGTGAGCCCGTCGAAGAGGTAGCGGGAGTCGGCCCGCAGGACGAAGATCCCCACGAAGGCGGCGATGCCGGCCACGACGGCGGCGGCGACGGCGCGGAGGCGGAAGTACTCCGCCATGTCCGGATCGCCGATTCGCTTGGCGTCGCGGACCAGGTAGACCGCGGCGAGGTAGGCGACGACGACCACGGCCAGCACCCCGCCCAGGACCGAGGTGGGGTTGATCCAGCTGGTCCACGGGTCGCCGGCGACGCCTCCCGCGGGTACCCGGCCCGAAGCGACAGCGCCGGCGGCGGCGCCCAGGCAGTAGGGGACCAGGACCGACGAGGTCGCGAAGGCGGCGCCGAAGTTACGACGGTCCCGGGTGCGGAAGACGGTCTTGCGGAACGCGAAGCTCGATCCCCGTAGCACGACACCGAGCGCAGCCAACGTAAGAGGGACGAACAGGGTGAGGGTGATCGAGGCGTAGGCCTCGGGGAAGCCGGTCCACAAGAGGACGAAGACGAAGATGAGCCACACGTGGTTGGCTTCCCAGACAGGCCCGATGGAGTGGTCGATGACCTCGCGGGGCCGGTCGCCTCGCGTCGCGCCGCCGGCCACGAGGTCCCAGAACCCGGCGCCGAAGTCGGCGCCGCCGAAGATGGCGTAGGCCGTGATAGCGACCATGAGCAGCACGGCGACGGTGTTGGTCATGACACCGTCACCTCCTCAGGTTCTCTGACCTCGGGAGTGGGGCCGGCGGGACCGTAGGGCACCTCGTGCTCGGCCACGCTCCGCTCCCGGAAGCGCTTGCTCATGTTCCGGAGTATGAGCACCGTGGTGACCCCGAGGCCGAGGTAGAGGGCGACGACGACGAGGAAGGTGATCCACACCCCAGTGTTGCCGGTGGCCGCGTCCTCGACCTTCATCAGGTTGTAGACGATCCACGGCTGCCGTCCGACTTCGCTCACCACCCATCCCGCTTCCAGGACGACCACGGATGTCACGCCGGCGGCGGTGGCGAGTCGGAGGAACCATCGGCTCTGGGGCATGTCCCTGCGAAACAGCCAGCACAGCCAATACCAGGCGGCCAACAGGAACAGCAAGGTGCCGAGGCCGACCATGATGTCCCAGGACAAGTGCACGACGTTCACCTCGGCCGTCGTGGGCTGGTCGTCGGTGGGGACCGTGTCGAGACCCTGCACCACGGTGGCGGTCCCGTCCGCCGGGTCGGACAGGATCGACGCCAGACCCGGGATGCGGATCCCACCGCTGACCGTGCCGTTGGCGTTCAGATGCCCGAACAGCGTCTCGGGGACATCGCTCTCGGTTTGGGGCACCAGCTCGATGGCGGCGAACTTCTCCGGCTGGTTGTTGTAGACCCAACGGGCCAACGAGTCACCGACACCCATCTGGACCGGGATCGCGGCGGCGCCGACGCTGAACGCGATCACAAACGCCACCCGGTGGTACCGGTCGCGGCGCCCTCGCAGCATGGCGAAGGCGTACACCGACGCGATCAGGAAGCCCCCCACCACATAGGCCGCGATCACCATGTGGGCCGCCATCAACGGCATGGCGTCATTGAAGATCACCGACCACGGATCGACATCCACGACCTTGCCGGCCGAGTTGAGCGTGAACCCCTGCGGCGAGTTCATCCAAGCGTTCGCGGCGACCACCGAGACGCTGCCCAGGATCCCCGTGATGACGACAGGGACACCGGTCCAGAAATGCGGCCACGGTCTCAGCCGCCGCCACCCAAAGATGTAAATGGCCACGAAGATGGCCTCGGTGAAGAAGAACAGACCTTCGAACGCGAACGGAACCCCGAACGCTTCACCCCACTGCCCCATGAAGCGCGGCCACAGCAACCCGAACTCGAACGTGAGCACCGTGCCCGTCACCGCACCCACCGCGAACGTGACCGCCATGTACTTCGACCAGCGCTGCGCCAGCCGCAACGCATCCGCGTCGTCGTGCTTGACACCCCGGTAGTTGGCGATCAGCGCCATGAACGCCCACGACACCCCGAGCGGCACCAAGATGATGTGGAAAGCCAACGTGAACGCCATCTGCGACCGGGCCCACGGCACCGGATTCACCGCCAACATCGGCTGCACAACCACGCCCAAGACGACACTCATCCAGGCCCCCCTCGACACTTGGCTCACCCGGGACCGTTCGCTCGGCTCACCGGCCACCCCAGCCAACCACACCACCCAGACCCCGACGTCACCCACGATGGATGAAACAGCCCCGGCGCCAGCTGCCTCCCCCGTGCGTTCTCCTCGATGGGTAGCCCGCATGGACACGGCACAGGGGCCGTCTGGGGCTGATCGAGGGCAGACCGAGATGGAAACACCCGGTCATCGCGACCGTTTCGCACTTGGCCGCGAATCAGCGGCTCTCGCCGGCCCTCAGGGCGCACCGGTCTCGGCTCGCTTCGCGCGTCTGGCAACGCGCCTCCACGCGTGTTGTTGCACGACGAGTCCGACGGCACCGACCGTTACCAGGATGGCGATGTTCAGCAGCAGCTGAACGAGCGAGCCGCGTGCCTCACTCCAGTTTTCGAACGCGATCGACACGCCGATGTCTGCAGCCGCCGGGATTGTGGTGACCGAGATGAAGACGCCGATGAGCGCCCCCGCACGGGCTTCGACCAGGGACACCACCCCGACAATCCCGGCCAGTGTCGCGACCACGACGGAGAAGACGTCGGGCGTGTTGATCAGGTTGGACACCGGCCGGATGCCAACACTGAAGGCCTGCGATTCCAGGCCGAAGGCGCGAACGGCCACGCTGAAGGCGAGCGTGGCGATGATCGCGATCATGAAGCCGAAGAAGAGCGCCGCCGAGCCGATGCGGATCCGTTGGTGATCGTGCTTGTGGATCCCGAGCGCGACGCTGATGATCGCCGCATATTCGGGGCCGACCACCATGGCGCCGACGACCAGGATCTGGGAGTTTGTGAAGATGCCGACGGCGGCGATCAGCCCGGCGATGATCAGCAGCGCGAACCAGCTCGGTGGATAGCGCCCGCCGGCGCGGATCCTGGCCTCGGCTTGTTCCCAAGTGGGCAAGAGCCTGAGCGCTCGGGGGGCGTGGGCTTCCGCGTCGTTCGCCCGGTCCGACAGGTCGGCGCCGACGTCTTCGATGATGATCGATCCGCGTTGGACGACGCCGAAGGCGCGGAAGTCATGGAGCACCTCGTTTGCCTCCGCGGCGATCACGTCGAACTGCACCGAGTCGCCGTCGGGTTTTCGTGCTACCCCCTCGAGGACGATCATGTTCAACACCCCGGGCCTGCTCGACAGCGATTCGATCAGGCCCGGTGTGAGGTCAGGCGGGCTCACCGAGCGGATGTGGATCACTCCGCCAGGTTCGCGCGCGCACCCCGGACCTCGACACCCGCGGAGTGTGCCGCCCCCGAGAAAGACCAGGTCTCGGACACGTCGTCCAGCGCTTGCACCGGGCGGATGGAACGGGTTGCTCGTTGCTGGACGCTCGTCACGTTCGGGCACCAGCAGCTGTGGTGTCGGCGTCGTGGTAGCTGGCCAGCAACGTCTGGTCGTCGTGCTTCTTGGGGAACATGAAAGAAGACGAGGGCGGCTCCGGCGAGGACAGCGACCATGCCGGCCGCGTAGGCTCAGTTGGCGACTGCGCGGCGGCCCATTGCTGACGCCAGGCCCGCACCCACAGGCTGGAGATCAATGCCACCTCGCCTGTCCGCCGCCGCCATGGCGCGAACCGCAGGTGCTTGGGGTCGGGGGATCTTCTCAACTGCGTGGGCTTGTCGGACCTCCCTGCTGGGCACCTCGGGGCAGGATGCCGCCCGCTCCCGGACTCAGCCGGCGGGGTTCGCATCGTCGATCGCGCGCGTGATGTCGGCGCCGAGATCTGCCGTGGTGCTATGACTGTCGTGGCGGTCGCCTCTGAGGGGAGTACGCCGATGTCCTCCGTCGTCTGGTCGACGGCGACGATGACGAGCCCGGCGGGGCTGGACTCGAGCATGTTGCTCATCCGGTGAAGCGTCTCCTGGGGGACGTTCCGCCAAAAATGGTCGACCAGCGCGGCCACCCGGGCCCACTCGGTCGATGTCGTCGCAACAGGTTGGAGGAACAAGATCCCGACCGGGGCGGCGATGACGGCGAGAGCTGCGCCCAGGAGAGCACCACCCCACGCCACGTTGGCGGCGAGGCCATCGCTCCGGTGGATCGTCAGCGCGCCGTCGGCTCCCTTCATCAGAACTGCAGCGGCCACGTGGTGGTGCGGGCCGCTGTCCCTCGCGCGCCCCACGGCGTCGAAGTCCTGCTCAGCCGCCGCCTCGGAGGCGTACGCAGCGACGGTCAGCACGACCTCGTGATCACCCATGAACGGCTCCCGATCGAGACGGAGTGCGGGAGATCACGATCATCCGCGCCACACGCTTTTGGCTCGTCATCCACCCTGGATGATGTTTGAGCGGGCGGCCCCGCCACCTCAGGGCATCGGCAAGCCCAAGGCGACGTCGCCTCCCCAGTTCGCCGCCGAAGGTGGGAGGGTCACGTCGCTGGCGTCCCTACCGTGCGCCTACGCGGCGCTCGAGGGTCGATACGGCGATTCACAGGCTGTTCACCTGACAAGTGGAAGCCGTGCCGATCGGGCCGGAGTAGGTTCGCCCTGGTGACGACTCGGGCGCCCGCCCGTCCTGCTCCCGTGTCACGGCATCATCGCCGGGCACGACCTCGGCTTCCGTTCGAGTTGGACCAGTCCAAGCTCGATCCTCCGCCGGGCCGCCAGGGCATCGTCGCGCGAACCGCGCTCGTCGAGCGTCTCGTCGCAGCTCACCGGCCCTCAGTGCTCGCCGTCGTCGCGCCGGCGGGCTACGGCAAGACGACCTTGTTGGCGCAGTGGGCTGAGTGCAAGCAACCGCGGGTGGCGTGGCTGTCAGTGGACGCTCGGGACAACGACCCGAACGTGCTCCTCACCTATCTCGCCGTGGTCTTCGATCGCGTCGAGCCGATCGAGCCGAAGGTGTTTCGGTCATTGGCTTCACCGGGTGCCGGTATGGCGAACGTCACTCCGTTGGTCACGTCGCTCTCATCGATGCACACGCCGGTTGCAGTTGTCCTCGACAATGCCGAGGCACTCACCAGCCGTGGGTGTCGAGACATCATCGCCGAACTGGCGATACGTCTACCTGCTGGTTCGCAGCTCGCGATCGGATCTCGACGGGAAGTGCCCATGCCCGTGTCGCTCCTCCGTGCCCAGGGTGGCATCGTGGAGATCGGGGTCGATGACCTCGCGATGAGGAGAGCGGAGGCTCGGTCGCTGCTCGTGGGCGCCGGTGTCGCGAGCGCCGAGGACCGAGTCGATGAGCTCATCGACCGTACCGAGGGTTGGCCGGCGGGACTGTACCTCGCGGCGTTGGCGATCAACGCTGGATCACGGGTGGAGAACACCTTCAGGTTCACCGGGGACGATCGCTTCATCGGCGACTACCTGCGATCGGAGTTTCTCCATCGTCTCTCGCGTGCGGACGTGTCGTTTCTCACCCGCACGTCGGTCCTCGACCGCTTGTCCGGACCATTGTGCGATGTGACCGCCGGTCGTAAGGGATCCAGCCGCGTGCTCGATCGGCTGGAGCGCCGCAACCTCTTGGTGCTCCCGCTGGATCACCGGGGAGATTGGTACCGCTATCACCATCTCTTCCGCGAGCTGCTGTACGCCGAGCTGATGCGGCGCGAGCCCGACATGGTCCCGGAGCTTCACTCCCGCGCCGCGGCATGGTACGAGGCGAGCAAGCTTCCCGAGGCGGCGATCGAGCATGCCCAGCAAGCAGGTGATGCCGACCGGGTCGCTCGTCTGGTGCTCAAGGTCGCCCACCCCGTGTGGGCCAGCGGGCGTCTGGACACGGTGCTTCGTTGGATGGAGTGGTTCTCGGCCCATGATCTGATCGGAGCCCAACCGGCCGTCGCGGTGCACGGCGCCTTGATCTATGCGCTCATCGGCCGGGCGGGCGACGCCGAACGGTGGGCGAGGGCCGCTGAACGGACGACCTTCAGCGGCACGTTGGCCGACGGGAACACCATGGAGGGCTCTCTGGCGTATCTGCGCGCCCTGCTCTGCCGCAACGGAGTGGACGAGATGCGCCGCGACGCGCACCTCGCGCTGGACGGCCTCAGTCCGCTCAGCCCGTACCGGGCGGCCATGCTCCACGCGGCCGGAGCGGCCGATCTGCTCCAGGGCGATCTCGAGCGGGCCGACCTGTACTTCGCTCGCGCGGCCGACGAGGCGACGAGTGCTGGTGTCGTGCCGTTCGTACCCGTTGTCCTGGCTGAGCGAGGCATCGTCGCCATCGAGCGCGACCAATGGCACGAGGCCGAGGTGCTGTCGACTCAGGCGCTGGCGCTCATGCGGGAGGGCAGCTTCGACGACTACTGGACGAGCGCCCTTGTCTATGCGTGGGCCGCTCACGTCGCGGCCCAGAACGGACACCTGCAGGAGGCCCGTGACCTCGCGGGAGGCGCGGCTCGACTACGACCGCTGCTCACCCACGCCCTTCCCATCCTCTCGGGCCAGGCCTTGCTCGAGCTTGCCCGCGCCTACCTCGCCCTCGGCGAACTCGGAGGAGCCCGCGCCGCGCTGCGGCAGATCCTCGACATCCACCAGCATCGTCTGGCGCTCGGTAACCTGCCGGCCCAGGCCTCTCGGCTGCTCTCCAAGCTCGACAGGCTCAGAGGCGAGATGCTTGGTGTCTCGTCGCTCACCACAGCCGAGCTGCGACTCTTGCCGTTCCTGCCCAGTCATCTTTCGCTGGCGGAGATCAGCGAGCGGCTGTTCGTCTCGCGCAACACGGTCAAGTCGCAGGCGATCTCGATCTACCGCAAGCTCGGTGTGTCGAGCCGCGGCGAGACGATCACCCGCTTGCACGAGCTCGGATTGGTCACCCACCCTTAGCCTCGTTCCACCGATTGGCGTCCGGTGGTGGCGGTCGTGTCGGTGTGTCGTTCGTGATCGGCGCGGCGGGTCGTGGTGGACAGGGCGTGGGCGACGTCGAAGGGGGTGCTCGCGGTGGTGGGGTGTCGAGCGCGTGGTGGTCGTGTGCGGCGGCGCCGGTCCGCGGCGGTTGGTCAGGTCAGGAGCGGTAGTGAGCGGATCCGGTCGAGCGCGATGTTAAAGCTGGTGGCCCATGGCCAACGGGCGGGGAGCCGCAGGACCCAGTGTCGGCTGCGGTTGACGAGTCGGCCGGGCAGTTCGAGGAGTCGGGTGCGGATGGTGCGAGCGACGGTGAGCTGCTCGGCTGGGTGCACGTCGCCGAGGCAGGCGGTCCAGCGGATGAGGTTGTGGGCGAGCACGGCGCAGCCCAGCCAGGCGGCGTTGGCGAAGAATCTGCCCGATGGGCAGTGCTCGAGCCCAGCGCCCTCTTTGAGGTCGCGGATGGCGAGCTCGACGGTGGCGTGGTCACGGTGGAACTGGTCGACGGCGACGGTGGGCAGCGCGACGTTGGTGATGAACGCGTGGTGGCGCCAGTCCGGCCACAGCTGACGTTGCGCGGTGTCGGTGAGGCGGGTGCGTCGCACCACCAGGCGCAGCTGGCGCCGGTTGCCTCGCGACCCTGTCACCAAGGTGGTCTCGGCGACTTGAGCCTCGCCGCCCGCGGGGTAGGTGATCGCCTGCCATGCGGCCTCGTCGATCGACTCGATCGCCGACCTGACCTGGGCATTGATGGCGATGGTGATCGACCAGTGGACTTTGAGCCGCTTGAGCGTGTCGATCAGCGCGTAGGACCAGAACCCCGAATCGGCTCGCACCGTGAGCGGGCCGGTGGCACCGGCGCGCCTCACCCGTGCGATGAGCTCTTCGACGAAGCGCTTGTGGCCGCGCTGGGAGGATCCCTTGCGCAGCCGGGCGTGCAGCACCTCACCGGTGTCAGCCCGGGTCGCCAACAGCGGGTGGTAGCCGAGCACTTTCGTGTAGCCGTAGGCAGCACCGTGCTTCTGCTTGCCATGGACCTCGCAGATCGTCGAGTCCACATCAATCGTCACCGCGTCGCTGCCCGGCCCGGCACCCAGCGACCAGGCCCGGCGGATGGTCTCGGCGATCACCGCGTCGAGCTGGCGGACATGCCCGAAGGTGAAGCTACGCAGGAACGTGCCCAGTGTTGAGGGCGCCATCACCCGGAACGGCAAGACCTCTTCGGTCGCGCCCGCCCGAAGCTTGTCGGCGTGATCGATGTGCGAACCGCCCGCCAGGATCGCGGCCACCAGCGTAAGGATCTTGCGGCCCGGCAGCGCGCCACCGACCCGGCCCACAAGCCGCACCGTCTGGTTCACGAGCGTCTCGACCCCGAGGCGGACCATCAGCGTCGCGGGCACGATCAGCCCGGCGTCCGCGACCAAGGTCTCGTCGTCGAAGGTCACCTGGATGCGGTCGATGACGCGCGATACTCGACTCACTGGAAGTGCCTCCCGGGTTGGCGACAACGGCGACTTCGAACACCGTCATCGTCCCAGCCCAGGGAGGCTTTTCCGCGGATACGCGACCCGGCCGCCAGCTACCTCAACGGTGGATCGAGGCTTAGCGCCGACCGGGAACAACCATCTGGTGGTGGACCGTCATCCACAATGGATGATGACGTTGGTGCGCGGTCGGTCCTGCAATGAGTACGTCGCCTCGCGCGTGTTCTCGCTGGGTAGTCGCGAGTCGGGAAGTAGCGACGAAGGAGGCCCCGATGAGCAGGACTCGGACTGGCGTCTTACGGGGCCCTCATCGGCGACGGCTTCAGTCGCACGGGACTGTTCTACCTGGTCGAAGCAGCCATCATGATCCTCGGAGGGCTTGTGGAAAGCGTCGTCGGCATCAACGCGGAGGGCAAATCTCTCGAGACGGCCACCAAGCCGCTGAATGCGGTCGCGGCGTAGGAGATGCGGTGACCGTCGTGGCCGGGTCCGTCGAGGAAGGCCGGTTCCGGGGTGAACCAGCCGTGATCGTCCGCGCCGGCGGACTGGCGGCCACGTTTCTTCCTGACTTGGGGATGACTGGCGTCTCGCTCCGTTGTCGTGGTCGAGAACACTTGGCGCTCCCCCGCGGTCTACCAGCGCTGCGCGGGGGCAACCCTGGGACTCCCGTTGCTGGCACCGTGGGCGAACCGGCTGGGGTCTCGCCAGTACCGGGCGGCCGGCGTCGACGTCGACCTGACCGGCCTCCCACTGGGCACCGACGCCAACGGCGTTCCCATCCACGGCCTGCTGGTGGGCAAGCCGGGCTGGCGCCTCGACCGACGCTCGGCTCGTCGCGGCAGGGCAGGGTTCCGGGCCTCGATCGATGTCGACGCGCCAGCGTTTCCGTTCCCGCACCGGATCGAGGTCTCCGTCGTCGCCCGTGAGCACCAGCTCGCGCTCGACACCACGGTCATCCCCACCGGCTCCCGCCCTGTCCCGGTGGCGTTCGGATGGCATCCCTACCTTCGGCTGCCGGGGACGCCACGGCGCCAGTGGCAGCTGCGGTTGCCGTCCCGCACCCATCTCGCCCTCGACCGGCTCGGCCTCCCCACCGGGGGTGCGCAGGCCGAGCCACGGGAAGCCGAAGCGATCGGGCGCCGCACCTTCGACGACCTCTACCACCTCGGCCGCGAGCGTCGCCTCGCGCTGGTGGCCCACGAGGACTCCTCGATCACGCTCCGCTGTGGACCCGGGTATCCGTACGCCCAGGTGTGGGTGCCGGCCGGGCGACCGTTCGCCGCGTTGGAGCCGATGGTCGCCGCCACGAACAGCCTGGTCGACGGCACGACACCGCTCGTGGAACCAGGAGAGGCGTTCACCGCCAGCTTCACACTTTCGGTAGGGGAACCCCAATGAGGCCGATGGCGTGGCGAGCACGTCCCGCTCCGATGCGCGGTGTCCGGGTGCTGGAGTGGCATCACCCGGGTGGAAGGATCGCTGTCACCTGCGCCTCGCCGCCGAGGACACGAACGCGATCAGCGCGGCTCGACGGCCCCGGCAGCCGTCCGGACTCACCCACGTCAGATGATGCAAGAGGAGCTGGATGATGAGCGCCGAAACTTCGAAGCCCTCCGTGGTCATCGTGGGCGGCGGCTTCGCCGGGGTGGGGTGCGCCAGGGAGCTGGCGAAACACGACATCGCGGTGACGGCCCTCGACCGGAACAACTACCACCAGTTTCAGCCGCTCCTCTACCAGGTAGCGACCGGGGAGCTGGGCACACCGGACGTGGCCCGGCCACTGCGGGCCATCTTCAAGAAGTCGCCCACCGTCCGGTTCCACCGGGGTGAGGTGAGCGAGGTCGATCCGGCCACGCGGACGGTCACCACCGCGGACGGCCGGACGTTCACCGGCGACTACCTGGTGCTGGCGGCGGGTTCGCAACCGAACTTCTTCCGGACCCCAGGGGCCAGGGAGCACGCCTTCCCGCTCTACACGGTCGAGCACGCCGCTGCTCTCCGCACGCGGCTACTGGAGCTCCTCGAGGACGTCGACGCCGACCCCCGTCTCGTCGACGAGGGCGCGTTGAACTTCGTGATCGTCGGCGCCGGCCCGACCGGCGTCGAGACAGCCGGGGCCCTGGCCGACGCCGTGAACCGTGTCATCCCCAAGCGGCACCACGATCTCGACATCAACCGGGCGCGGATCTACCTGGTGGACCACGGCTCCGTGGTGCTCGCGGCGTTCTCCGACAAGGCCCACACCTACGCCGCCGACAAGCTGCAGCACAACGGGGTGCAGCTCAAGCTCGGGACCGGCGTCACGGAGATCGCGCCGGGGAAGGTGAAGCTGAGCGACGGCACGGAGATCCCGACCCGCGCGGTGATCTGGGCGGGCGGGATCCAGGCACCCGAGCTGGCGGGCAAGCTGGGCCTCGAGCAGGGGCGAGGCGGACGGGTGACGGCGCAGTCCGACCTCACCGTCGACGGCCTTCCCCGCGTCTACGCGATCGGCGACATGGCCAACGTGCCCGACCACGACGGGAACGACTTCCCTCAGCTCGGTTCAGTCGCCCTCCAGGCCGGACGCTGGGCGGCCAAGAACATCGTGGCGGACATCGCCGGCAAGCCGCGCGAACCGTTCCACTACAAGGACAAGGGCATCATGGCGATGATCGGCAGCGGCTCGGCCGTCGCCGAGATGGGAGCGCACCACCATGAGCTCCACGGTCATGCCGCGTTCGCGGCCTGGCTCGGCGTCCACGCCTGGCTGATGAGCGGCGTGCACGAACGGGTCGACGCCTTCTTGTCCTGGGGATGGGACTTCCTCGGATCGAGCCGATCGGGGGCGCTGGTCGACGAACCCGGCGTCGCCCGGATCGACTGGGGCGACGAGCCCGACGAGGAACCGGCGTGACCGGCTGCCGGCGCGGACAGTGCGGGTTCGGCCGGGCTCGGGGGGACTACGTCAGCATCGCAATCGGAGGCAAACGTGACAGATCACTATGACGTCATCATCATCGGGAGCGGGGCAGGGGGCGGGACGCTGGCCCACACCCTGGCCGGGTCGGGCCGGAGCATCCTGCTCCTCGAGCGGGGCAACTTCTTGCCCCGGGAGATGGACAACTGGGACCCCGAACCCGTGTTCATCGACGGGAAGTACATCTCCAAGGACACCTGGTACGACGCCGACGGCAAGGCGTTCCAGCCCCAGGTCCACTACAACGTGGGTGGTGCCACCAAGCTGTACGGGGCGGCGCTGTACCGGCTGCGTCCGCAGGACTTCGGCGACATCCACCACATCGACGGGATCTCGCCGGCGTGGCCCTTGACCTACGACGACTTCGAGCCGTGGTACACGCGAGCCGAGTGGCTCTACCAGGTGCACGGCAACGCCGGCGAGGACCCAACTGAGGGTCCGCGCTCGAAGCCGTACCCGTGGCCCGCAGTGTCGCACGAGTCGCGGATCCAGCAGCTTTCCGACGAGCTTGAGGGGGGTGGTTACCACCCGTTCCACGCGCCGTGTGGCATCCTGCTCGACGAGGCCGACCGGGCCCGGAGCACCTGCATCCGTTGCACCTGGTGTGATGGCTACCCCTGCCTGGTCCACGCCAAGGCCGACGCCGAGACGATCGCGGTGCGACCGCTGTTGGGCGTGCCGAACGTGACGTTGCTCGTCGATGCCGAGGTCGTCAGGCTCGAGACTGACGGGACCGGCCGCTCCGTGACCGGCGTCGCAGTGTTGCGTGGTGGCCAGCGAGAGGTGTACGAGGGCGACATCGTGGTCGTGTCGGCCGGGGCGGCGAACTCGGCCAAGCTGCTGTTGCGCTCGGCCAACGACCACTATCCGAACGGCCTGGCCAACGGCTCGGACCAGGTAGGGCGGAACTACATGTTCCACAACTGCAAGGCCATCGTCGCGCTGGACAAGGAGCCGAACGAGACCGTCTTCCAGAAGACTGTCGGGCTGAACGACTTCTACCTCGGCGCCCCCGACTACGAGTGGCCGGCCGGGAACATCCAGATGATCGGCAAGTCGAACGCCGAGGCGATGAAGGGCGAAGAACCGAAGCTGACCAAGCTCGCACCCCACTTCTCGCTCGCCGAGGTGGCGAAGCACGCCCTCGACTTCTGGCTCACGACGGAGGACCTGCCCAAACCCGAGAACCGTGTGACCGTCGACGGCGACGGCAACGTCCACTTCGCCTATCGCTCGACCAACGACGACGAGGCCGACCGCCTTTACGGTGAGCTGAAGAAGATCCTGAACCACGTCGGCCTGGCCCAGCACCACGTCCTCGACAAGAACTTCTACATGCACATGGACATCTCCGTGGCCGGGGTCGCGCACCAGGCCGGCACCTGCCGGTTCGGCACCGACCCGGCCACGTCGGTGCTCGACGTCAACTGCAAGGCCCATGAGCTCGACAACCTGTACGTCGTCGACACGAGCTTCTTCCCCAGCATCGGCGCCGTGAACCCCGCGCTCGACGGCCATGGCGAACGCCATCCGCGTCGGTGAGCACCTCGCCGAGACGGCTGCGGTAGCACCGGCGGTGGCCACCCGCGCCGAGACCAACGTCGTCTACGTCGCCGGGCTCGTCCAAGGCATCGTCCTGGTCACCTTTCCGGCGGCCAGCACGATCTTCACCGACCCCGACGAGTACGACCTGTCGCGTAGCCAGTACGGCGCCATGTTCCTCCCCCAGGTGATCACGGCCATCGCCGGCGCCCTGCTCGGCTCCGGTCTGGCCAGCCGGTTCGGCGCCAAGCGGGTCTACCTCGTCGGGCTGGCCGCCAGCCTCGTGGCGATGGGACTGCTCGTCACGAGCACGCTGTTCACCGACGATCAGCCTGTGGCCTACGGGCTGCTCCTGACTGGCGACGGCCTTCCTGGGCGCGGGATTCGGGCTCACCGTCCCAACCCTCAACACGTTCACGGCGGTGTTCCACCCGAAGGCGATCGATCGGTCGGTGCTGGTGCTCAACGCCCTGCTCGGGCTAGGCACCGCCCTGGCCCCGCTGTTCGTGGCCATCTTCGTCGGTCTCGGCTTCTGGTGGGGTCTCCCGGTGCTCTCGTCGGTGCTGCTCGCCGCGCTGCTCCTCGCCAGCTTCCGGCTGCCTCTGCGGACCGGCGCTCCGCGCCGCCGGGACGCCGAGTCGGGATCGCACAACCGGGATCCCGGCCCGCTTCTGGTGGTACGCAGTGTTCGCGGTGCTCTACGGCATCTGCGAGACCGTGAACGGCAACTGGTCCCAGCTCGACATGACCACCGAGCTCGGAGCGTCGACCACGGTCGCCTCGCTCGCGCTCACCACCTTCTGGGCCATGGTCACCATCGGGCGGGTCGTCTTTGCTTCGATCCAACGATGGTTCCCGACCCATCGCACCTACCACCTGCTCCCCTTCGTCCTCGCCGGCGCGTTCGTGGCCATCGCCTCGCTCCCCAGAGGGCAGCACGGCAGCGGGCGTCCTCGCGTTCGGCCTGGCCGGTCTGGGCTGCTCGGCGCTGTTGCCGCTCACCATCAGCTTCGCCCAGGCCGACCTGGTCGCCATGTCCGCCGCCACGGCAGGGCTGGTCATCGCCGCCTACCAGCTCGGCTACGGCATCGCCGCCTTCGGTGCCGGGCCCCTCCAAGACGCCGGCGTCACCCTGCCCGCCATCTTCGCGATCGCTGCGGTCGCGGCCGGGGTGATGGCCGTGCTGTCCTTCGTCATCGCCCGCCCGAGCCACCAGGTCACCGCCCTGCACCCCCGACCGGCATGACGCAGCCCGAACACCGACCGTCCACAGCACAAGGGAGCCCACCATGAACCTCACGGACAAGGTAGCCATCGTCACCGGAGGCAACAGCGGCATCGGCATGGCCATCGTCCTCGCCCTCGCCGAACAAGGCGCCAACATCGTCATCGACTACGTCGCCCATCCCGAAGCCACCGAAGAGCTCGAACAGCGCGTCCACACCCTCGGCGACCAGGCCATCGGCGTGCAGGCCGACGTCAGCAAGATCGCCGACCTGCAGAAGCTCGTCGACGCGGCCGTCAAGACCTTCGGGAAGCTCGACATCATGGTCAACAACGCGGGCGTCGAGACCCGCACCTCGGTACTCGACACGACCGAGGACCAGTACCAGAAGGTCCTCGACATCAACCTCAAGAGTGCCTTCTTCGGCACCCAGATCGCCGCCAAGCAGATGATCGCCCAAGGCGGCGGCGGCCGGATCATCAACATCACCTCGGTACACGAAGACTGGCCGATGCCCGGCAACACCCCGTACTGCCTGTCGAAGGGCGGGATGCGGATGCTCACCCGCACCGCCGGTGTCGAGCTGGCCCCCCACGGCGTCCTGGTCGTCGGCGTTGGTCCCGGCGCCGTGGACACGCCGATCAACGAGGCCACCGAGGCCGACCCCGCGGCGATGCAGCGGCTCAACGCCGCCATCCCGATCGGCCGGATGGCCGACCCGGGGGAGATCGGCAGTGTCGTCGCGTTCCTTGCCGGCGACGGCGCCAGCTATCTCGCCGCGACCACCATCTTCGCGGATGGGGGCATCATGCACTCCAGTCCCGGTCTCTGAACGGATCAAGAGAACTCCGGGAGCCATTCGGTCAGGATGAGACGGCCAGCGGCCTCGATCAGTGCCAGGTGCGAGAACGCCTGCGGGAAGTTTCCGAGGTGGAAGCCGGTATCGACGTCGAACTCCTCGGCATACAGGCCCAACGGCGAGGCGACGCGAAGGAGCCGCTCGAACAGGTCGCGGGCCCTTCCGTGCTCACCCACGATGCACAAGGCCGACACCAGCCAGTACGAGCAGATGAGGAACGTGCCTTCTTTGCCTGACATCCCGTCGTCGGTCTCGTCGGTGCGGTAGCGCAGGACGTAGCCGTTCTCGGTCAGGTCGTTGGCAATGGCCATCACGCTCGTGTGCGCGCGCTCGTCCGTGCCGGGGAGGAAGCCGAAGATCGGCGCCAGGAGCGTCGAGGCGTCCAAGGCATCGGTGTCGTAGTGCTGCCGCAGCACGCCGTCGCTGGTGAGCCCGTGCTCGAGCACGTCGGCATGAATCTCCTCGGCCGTTGCCTGCCATATGGCGCTGAGGTCGCCGTCGCCCCGCAGTTCGGCCAGCTTGGCAGCGCGGTCGAGCGCGACCCAGCCCATGAGCTTCGAGGACACATAGTGCTGAGGCTTGCCCCTGGCCTCCCAGATCCCCTGATCGGGCTCGCGCCACACTGCCGTGGCGCACGCCGCCTGTGCCTGAACGATGGGCCACAGACGGCGAGGCAAGCGCTGGCTGCGCCGCGAGTGCAGCAGAATCGCGTCGAGGACCGCCCCGAACACATCGTTCTGGCGCTGATCGAAGGCGCCATTACCGATCCTCACCGGACGCGCCCCTGAATAGCCGCTCAAGTGGTCAAGCGTCGACTCCGTCAGATCGCGACGCCCGTCGATCCCGTACATGATCTGCATCCCGCCGTCATCGTTCCGGTCGAGATCAGCGACGAACTGCATGAACTCGTCCGCTTCCCAGTCAAGGTTCAACCAGTGCAGCGCCTGCAGCGTGAAGGTGGAATCACGCATCCAGCTGTACCGGTAGTCCCAGTTCCGCTCGCCACCGGGCGTCTCCGGCAGCCCAGTCGTCAACGCGGCGACCGTCGCACCGGTCGGCATGTACGTCAGTCCCTTGATGGTGAGCGCGGAACGCTGGATCGGCTCCCGGTACCGGTGGTCCGGAACTCGCGCCCCGTCCAACCAGCGCCGCCAGAACGCAACCGTGGCGGCGATGCGCCGGTCGGCGTCGTCGGCATCGGCGGGCGCCGCGAAACCGTCCGACCACGACAGCGCGCAGTACACCCGCTCGCCGGCATGGAGCACGTGACGACCCCGCACCCGGCCGCCCTCCACGCCGACCGACAGGTCGGTCTGCAGCCGCAAACCGACCTCGCCGCCCTGCGCGTTGGCGACATGGTCGCCCTCGTCCACGATCTGCCACACGGCCGGCACCCGCCCGTAGTCGAACACCGGCTCGCACACCACCTCGATCTCGACGCGACCTTCGAGACACTCAGCCACCCGCACCAGGGTGTGTTCGGCGTCCTCGTCGGCCGGCGGGCGCGTATGAGGCGTCACGGTGTCGCTTCCCTGCGATGGGCCCATCGTCGAGCGCGTCGCGCACCACGACCCAACCCGACGGCGTCCTCCACGTCGTCATCACCACATTGGTGCCGGACTCGTAGACCCGCGACGTCGGCACATTGATGCCGAACGGCCCGAACCGGAACGCGCCCGCCTCCCGATCCAAGAGACTGCCGAAGACGCTCGCCGAGTCGAAACGAGGTACGCACAACCAGTCGACCGCCCCGTCCGGCGCCACCAGCGCACCGGTGTGGCAATCCGACAGGAACGCGTACTCCGCGATCGGTGGGAACGGCGACGGCAACGCCGCGCTCGGCATCCGAGTCCCTTCGGTGCCCGCGACACCGTCGCCTCCGCTGTGAGCAGTGGGCTGCTTGCGAGTCGCCATCGTGAGCCTCCAGTGTTGGCCGCCTCGCGATTGGACCTCGACGCCGTCAGCGCCGACATCATCCGCGGCGGATGAATCCTTGCGCGGTGCCCGTCCCCATGACGAGCACGCAGGGCCCCTCAGTGCGCCCACCAGAAGCCGCCTGCGACCCGAGGAAGGTGCGGTCTGAGCCGCTGAAGGGCTCGCCGCTGTATCGGTCGACGTGTCGACGTGCGCGTCTACTTGGACTGAGTGGTGGCGACCTGCCGTTGCCGCGAATTTGCCGCGAATCTTGGCAACACAGGCCGATACGAGCGAACATCCGACGGACGTCGCACGCCACGTGAGCAGGGAGAACGTCACGTGACGACAGCCGCCGACACGCTCGGGAAGCGACTCTTAATCCGCAGGTTCTGGGTTCGAATCCCAGGGGGCGCACCACAAACGACCAGGTCAGAGGCGCCGCCACCAGCGGTGTCCGGCGGCAGCCGAGCGGCCATCCAATGTCGGGCCCAATGCGAGCACGACATCGCCGGGGTCTGCCGCGGTTCAAGGTCCTCCGCGGAGCCTCCGTCCCACGCAACAGCTCCCCAGATTGGTCACGTCCGCAGCCGGAGTAGGACACACTCTCGAGTCGTCGTACCTCGCATCCCGCCTGAGCAGCACAACGTCACGGGGCCCGACGGTCGCTACCGGCGCCTCCTACGTTCGAATCACGGGCGCACCACAAGGGCTCCGGTCAACAGCCCCACCTACGGTGAGAGGCGAGGGGGCGACCCACCCGAGCTCATCCCATCTCGATCCCGTCTCGGCCTGCACTGCGGCCCGATGCGCGGGGCCGATGCAGGAGCGGTCACACGTCCCGCCACATGGTGCTCGCCGTCCATCTGGCCTGGGCCCTGGCCGCACTCTGCACGAGCCGGACCGCGGCGCACTCAGCCGACCAGCGGCCTGCGGGTCCAGAGCCCGAGCGCCGGGTTGCGGACGAGGTCGTACGGCTCGCCGCGCCTGTCGAGGTGGCGGCCGTCACCCGCGGCGTCGGTGACGGCCAGCTCGTCGAGCACGTCGGGCAGGCACCGCCAGCCGTAGCCGACGCCCTCGACCTCGTCCCGGGTCAAGCCTCCGCTGGCCGGGTCGGTGCAGTACGTGATCCGAAAGCGACCCTCGCTGCTGCCGTGGATCAGGTGGGCCGCCGCGCCCAGGTTGTCGGCCAACTCCGAGTCGGCAACCAGGGCCTCGAACGTGGCCGGCGTGCCGCGATAGCCGTGGCGGCGGATCAGGCCGTCGAGCAGTTCGTCCTCGCCGAAGCGGGTGACGCCGGGCGCCAGCACGAGCAGCTCCCCGCCGTCGTTGACCGCCATCCGGGTGCGGTAGATCGCCTTGTTGCCGACCCAGGTCGTGCGGAGCTCGGCCGGGTCCAGCCAGGCCGCCACTCGATCGAAGCCGTTGGGCACGACGGTGACGTTCACGGCCGCGGCCAACCTCGCCGCCGCCTGGTAGGCGGCCATGCCTGAGCCGGCCGTACCGCCCTCGCCGACGAAGAGCCCCCGGTGCACCACGCCGGTCGGCGTGTCCTCCATCACCGTCAAGACCCACAGCACCCGGACCTTCGGCGCGACGAACCGGTCGAAGGCACGGTCGACCACCGCCCGGACGGGCGTTTCGGCCCGACCCATGATCGTCTCCAGATCGCAGACGGCCCCGAGGAAGTGGCTCCGGTGGATGGTGGGGGCGCCGCCCAGGCCGATCACGAGGTTCTTGGTGAAGTTGGCCATGCCGATCACCTCGTGCGGCAGGACCTGCCCGATGGAGATCACCAGATCCCAGTCGCCGCCGACCAGCACCTCATTGGCCTCGACCGGGATGGCCAGATCGAGGCGGCCGCCGGACAGCTCGCGCACCTCGGCCGCGTCGATCTCGCCGAGCGGCACCACGCCGTCGCGCCAGCGGTGCCGGAGCAGGCGGTCGGCGGCGAGGTCGGCGCCGAACATGCGGGCGACGTCCTCGGGGGTCATCGGGGCATGCGTGCCGACGGCCGGCAACACGGCGACCTCCCCGCCGGCGTCGACGAGGCGCCGGTAGAGCAAGGCCGTGATCCGGCCAGCCGCGCTGTGCAGCCTGGTCTGGTCGGGCGGGACGAGCAGGACGCGCCGGCGCGCGCCCGTCGGCGCGTGGTCGGCCACCAACCCGTCCAGGTGCGCCACCAGCTCCGCGTCGCTGATCTGGCGCTGCGGGCTCCCATCGGCCTGCAGCGGCTCGTCCCCGATCACGGCCAGCGGGTCCAGTCGGCCGGGAAGCCGAAGTAGGTGACGGCGTTGGCCACGCACAGGTCGCGGACGAGCCCATCGAGCAGCTCGCGGTCGTCCGGCAGCAGGCCAGCCTCCACGTCGCGCCCGAGCACGTCGCACAGGATGCGCCGGAACAGCTCGTGGCGGGTCATGGACAGGATCGACCGAGAGTCGGTCAACATGCCGATGAACACGCCGAGCGCCCCGATCTGCGAGAGGTCGTCGAGGTGTCGGCGCATGCCCGTCTCGTGGTCGTTGAACCACCACGGCGGCCCCCACTGGACGAGGCCGGGGCACCCGGGCCGGCTGAAGGCGGTGGCGACTGTGGCGAAGAGGGCGTTGCCGGCCGGGTTGGCGTTGTAGAGCACGGTGCGGGGCAGCGTCCCGGCCGTCTCGAGGTCGCCGAGGAAGCGGACCAGGCCGGCGCCCTGCCGGTCGTCACCGATGGCATCGCCGCCGACATCGGGCCCGATCGCGGCGTGCAAGCGGGGCGACGCGTCGCGCCGAGGGCCGAGGTGGAGCTGCAGGACGGCGTCGTCCGCGTGGGCCAGTCGAGCGGCCAAGGCGACGACCTCCAGCAGCACGGCGTCCCGCTCTTCTGCCGTCGCCAGCCCGCCGTCGAGCGCGGTGCGGACGCCATGGTCGGCCGCCGCCCGGTCCGGCGTCCGGTCGGGGAGATGGGCGAGGCCATGGTCGCTGGCTCGGCCACCGGCGTCGGTCATGCGCCGCCAGGCGGCAGCGATCGCTTCGAGCATCGAATCCAGGTCCGTGACCCGCACACCGTTGGCGGTGCCGAGCCGGTCGACCCACGCCTGCCATGCCGACGGGTCGCCCAGCAGACGGTGCGCGGCATCCGGCCGCAACGTCGGCACCATGGCCAGCCGGCCGGCCGCCGCCGAGCCTCGGAGGGCGACGTGGTGGAGGAGGTCGTCGCCCGGATCGTCGGTGGTGGCAACGGCGGCGACACGGAAATGGGCCAGCAACCGCTGGGCCGACCATGACGGCAGCTGGCGGTTGGCCTCCTCCCAGATCTCCCTGGCCGTGACCGGGCTGAGCACCAGGTCGATGCCGAACACCCGACGCAGCTCGAGGTGGGTCCAGAGGTAGAGCGGGTTGCGCACCAAGCGCGGCATCGTCGCCGCCCACGCCTGGAACCGCTCCCACGGATCGGCCCCGCCGGTGATGAGCAACTCGTCGACGCCGGCTTGGCGCATGGCCCGCCACTTGTAGTGATCGTCGGCCAGCCACAGGTCGGCCAGGTCGGGCCAGCACCGGTCGCGGGCGATGTCGACGGGCGGCAGGTGGGTGTGGACGTCCACGATGGGGCACGTCTCGGCCACCTCGTGGTAAAGGGCCTGGGCCGTGGCGGTCGACAGCAGTACGTCATCGGCCAGGAACGAAGCGCCGACGCCGAGATCCGTCACCGTCGTCATGGTGTGCCTCCCACTCAGATCGTCATCGCGCCGAAGCCGCCGTCGACCACGATCTCGGCGCCGGTGATGAAGCGGCCGGCGTCGCTGGCCAGCAGCAGCGTCGCGCCGACCAGGTCCGACGGGTCGCCGAACCGCCCCAACGGGGTGTGGCCGAGGATGGCCGTCCGGCGCTCGGGGGTGAGGACGGCGCGGTTCTGCTCAGCCGGGAAGAAGCCGGGCACGAGCACGTTGCAGCGAATGCCGAGCGGGCCCCACTCGCGGGCCAGGTTCTTCGTGAGGTTGTGCACGGCGGCCTTGGCCAGCGAGTAGGTGAAGACGCGTGACAGCGGGGTGAGGGCGGACGCGCTGCCGACGTTGATGATGGTGGCGCCCTCGCCGGTCTGTTGAGCTCGCTCGACGAAGTAGCGCCCGAACTCCTGGCACGCCCGGACCACAGCGAGCAGATCCACGGCCAGCACCCGCTCCAGCTCGTCGTCGTCGATGTCGAGGAACGGTGTCGCCGAGTTGACGCCGGCTGCGTTGACGAGCACGTCGACCCGGCCGTGCTCGCCAAGAACTCGATCGACCAGATCAACCAAGGCTGCCCTGTCGGTCGCATCGCAGCGCTCGACGTGGACGGCGGCGGCGCCGTCGATCGTCCAACCGACTCCCTCGCTCCGCCCGACGGCGATCGTAGCCGCCCCGGCTGCGGCCAGCCCCTCGGCCACCGCCCGACCGAGCACGCCGGTCCCGCCGATCACCACCGCCACCCGCCCGTCGAGCCGCGAGGAAGTCATCAACTCAGGATGCCCGGAGCAAAGGCGCCGCCTGTTCGACGTCGCCCCTGTCGTGCTCAGTGGCCTCGGTGCGGGTGCTCAACCCGATTGCCACCAGCTCGACGCTGTGGGCCTCCGGCTCGGTCACGGCCCCTCCTCGCGGATCGTGGGTGACGGGCGCTGTCGCTGATGCTCGCGCCAGATCCTCGACGTTGCTGCCTCGGCCACCGTCGAACCGACCTTTCTTGGTGCCATCGCGGCGAGTGTCGAGCGTTGGGCGCCACTGTTGGTGCGCACGGCCGTGCCCCGGTGGCCGCCAGTGGAAGGAGAAGTATCGGCGACCGGCTTCGACCCTTCGACCTGGGTGCCATCCAATATTTGGTTCTCCTCGGGTTTGTGTGGGTGAATCTGGACCGGTGTGGCAGGTCATGTGAAGGGGAGTTCGACGGTGATGCCGCCGCAGCAGAGGTAGATCATGGCGATGATCGGCGGCGGCGGAGTGGTGTCCGTAGCCGCGGTGGTTGATGAGGCGGATCTTGCTGTTGAGGCCTTCGAGCTTGGAGTTCGACAGGCCGAGCTCGACGGCGGCGAGGATGCGGTCGCGGTTGGCCCGGACGGTCTTGGAGAGGGTGACGAAGGCGGGGATGCGGCTGCGGCAGGCCCAGGCCAGCCACCAGTCGAGGTGGCGGGCGGCGTCGGTGGGGTCGGCGAGGCGGTAGAGGTCGCGCAGGCCTTCTTTGAGTTGCCAGCAGCGGTAGAGCACCGAGCGGTTGCGGCGCAGCTGGTGGAGCACGGCGAGCTGGGAGTCCTTGAGGTGGTCGGGGTCTTTGAGCAGCGCCCAACGGGTGCGTTTCACCCACCGCGAGGAGCCCAGACCGAAGTCGCGGTGCACGTTCCAGGCCCACCGGCGGGTGCGGTCGATCGCCTCGTTGGCCAGCTTCACCACGTGGAACGGGTCGACGCACTGGCGGGCATCGGGAGCTTTGGTGTCGGTGGCTTTCTTGTAGGCGCCGCCCATGTCCAACGACACCGCCTCCAGCTGGGCGCAACGCGCACCGCCCAGCTCGTCGTAGAACGCCTCCAGCGTCGCCGCGGACTTGCCTTCGCCGGCCCACACCACCGCCCCGTCGCGGTCGTGGTCGGCGACGACGGTCAGGTAGCGGTGCCCCTTGCGGTAGGACACCTCGTCGACGCCGATGCGGTACAGCCCGTCGAGACGGGCAGGGTCGAGCTGGTCGGCGACGACGTCGATCACGATGCGGGCGACGGCCTCCCAGCTGACGCGCAGCAGCCGGGTGATCGTGGTCTTGTCCATCCGCTGGGCCATGAACGCCACCAGATCCTGCACGTCGCGGGTGTGGCGGGCACCGGGCCGGGCCCACGGCACCTCCTCGGTGCGCACCCGAGCGCAGCGCCGGCAGTCGAGGCGGCGGATCTCGGCCTCCAACCACAGCTTCGAGCCGGCCAGATCGAGGTGCCGCCAGCGGCGGATGGAACGGTCATAGACCGCCCGGGTCTTCCATCCGCACGGACAGACCAGCTTGGTTCGCCGCCGGCGCAAGCCGACCACGACCCCCTCCGGGGTGAACGTCACCGACGCCACCGTGGCCCCGACGATGCCCAACATCTTGTTGAATGCGGTACTGACGCGCACGTGCTCAACCCCTCCACGCTCGATTGCCTTCGACAGCACCGAACGTAGGAGCCGAGCCGTGCGCGTCACCCAACCCCGAACGCGAACAAGCCCCGGCAGGAGCCGGGGCTCATCTCATCGTGCTGGCGACGCGTTCAACAGGGCCGGCCTCAAGGGTCCGCTCCGCCGGCCTCCGGCCGCCCTTGACCCCGGACCACCCGCCCCGCCTGAGCGCCAAACGACCCACACAAACCCGAGGAGTCCCCAATATTTCATCCAATGAAATCAGGACCACAGGAGCCGACTGGACGGACAGGACAGCACGAACGCTCGGACAGGAGGCTGCTCAGCGGGCAGGAGCGGTCTGGGCGGACGGTTGTCAAGTCCCTCTTAATCCGCAGGTTCTGGGTTCGAATCCCAGGGGGCGCACCAGAAAAGTCCAGGTAGATCAGCGCTTCTGATGCGGCGCAGTTGGGCCGGGTCGGCAGCCATCCAACAGACTCCTCGGTGTCATCAACATCGGTGTCGTCGGCCAGAGTCGTTGACTCACCGACGTGTTGCGCGGACCCTATGAACCTGCCCTGTCAGGCGACCGGGGCTTGACACGGGCATCAATGTGGCGAGTCTCGGACTGCTCGTGCGGTGTCGACGGCTGCTCGCACGAGCGCAGTGAGGGCTCCCGAGTCCCGGATGTCGGCGGCCACGCCGATCGCCCGATCGAGGGTCCGCGGCCACACGCTTTCCGTCGTCGCGTCGTCCGGTGACGACGCGTGTGGCCCCCTCGGCCGCGAACCTTCCCGCGATCGCTGGACCGATCCCGCGCGACGACCCCGTCACCATGGCGACCTTGCCGTCCGGTTCGCCCGTGGCTCAGACCTCCGGATGGGTGGAGCGCGGCCGCGGCAGCGCGGCGGCCGGCGGCACGCTTCGAACGAGGGGATGTGGGCATCCCCCCGTCGAGCGGACACCTGACCCAGGCTGCGGCCTGGAAGGGAGTCCATCATGGGGCAGCAGCGCCGGCGGTTCTCGCCGGAGTTCAAGCGTGACGCGGTCGCGTTGCACAGGTCGTCGGGTCGCTCGATTGCCGCGGTGGCGAAGGAGCTCGGGATCGGCGAGTCCAACCTGGGTGGCTGGCTGGCCAAGGACCGTGAGCAGCGAGCCATCGTCGACCCGGCCGGGTACGCGGCCGAGGTCGCCGAGTCTGAAGAAGTGAAGCGTCTTCGTCGCCGGGTCGGCGAGCTGGAGGTGGAGCGCGAGATCCTGAAACGATCCATGGTCTTCTGGGTGAAGGAGTCGAACGGGTGAAGCTCTACGCGTTCGTCGATGCCCAGAAGACCGACTTCAAGATCACGACGCTGTGCCGAGTGTGTCGGGTGTCCACGTCGGGCTACTACGGCTGGATCGCACGGGTCGCGGCCGGTCCAAGTCCCGCCGAGCGCGACGAGGCCGAGGTGCTGGAGCGGATCCGCCACGCGCACGAGGCGTCGCGGGGCCGTTACGGCGAACCGCGGATCACGGCCCAGCTGGCCCGCGACGGGGAGCCGGTGAACCACAAGCGGGTCGAGCGTCTGATGGCTCGTCACGGGCTAGCCGGTCGTTGTGGCCGCAAGAAGATCCGCACCACCGTGCGGGACCCGGCTGCGCCGCTGGCCGCTGATCTGGTCAACCGCCGGTTCGACCAGGCCGTGCTGGACACGCTCTGGGTGGGTGACGCGACCTACATCCCCACCGACGAAGGCTGGCTCTACCTGGCCACGGTGATCGACGCGTGCAGCCGGCGGTTGTTGGGCTGGTCGATGACCGATCATCTCCGCACCGAGCTGTGCCTCGACGCGCTCGTCGCCGCGGTCGGCACCCACGGTGGCAAGGCCCCGGCCGACGGAGTGATCTTCCATAGCGACCACGGCTGTCAATACACCGCCGACGCGTTCCGCGACGCCTGCGCCGAGTTCGGCGTCACGCAGTCGATGGGCACCGTCGGTGACAGCTTCGACAACGCCATGGCCGAGTCGTTCTTCGCCTCGCTCAAACGCGAGCTGGTCGACGACGAGCACTTCGCGACCCGAACCGAGGCCCGCGCCGCAGTGTTCGAATGGCTCATCTGGTACAACACCGACCGGCTCCACAGCAGCCTCGAGTACCGGCCGCCGGTCGAGTACGAACATCACCTCACCAACCACCTACAACGAGCAGCATGAGTGTCCGCTCGGCTGGGGGAAGTTCAGATGGGCGAGCAAGAACGACGCTCGACGCCTTCAGATCGATGACGGGGCCAGATAGATACTTCGACCTGAAGAACCCCGATTGACCCTGGTTCGGCGGGTCTTGGAGTGCCGATCGTGTCGGGGCCTGATCGTGTTCGGGCGGGGGTTGTCCGGATCGGGCTTGGTCGGGCTATCCGATGAGGCCGGCGATCTTGGTGAGGTTGTGGTTGAACACGCCGTGGCCGCACCAGGTGCGGGCTCCGGTGAGCCGGGTGTAGCGGGTTCGTCGGAGTCCGAAGTCGCGTTTGACGCAGTTGATCCTTCCCTCGCATCCGGTGCGCCATCGGACCATCCGCCGGAACGCTCGGCGGGACTCGACTTGTCGACGTGCGGCGTTCGGTTTCCCTTTCGTCGGCAACGCGGTGTAGCGCACTCCGAGCCGTCGCAGATCGTTCTCGACGTCGGCCTCGCCGTAACCGCGATCGGCGGTGACCGCCCGGGGTGCCTTGCCGGTGAGCTGCTTAACCCTGGCGATGGCGGGGGCGAGCATCGGCGCGTCGGGTGGGTTACCGATCTCGACGTTGTGGTCGACGATCACACCGTCTTCGTTGTCGACGATCTGGGCCTTGTACCCGAACTCGACTGGCCGACCGAGACGGCCCTTCACGATTGGACGAGCGTCGCTGTCGTGCAAGGACACGACGCGGGTCGCTCCGTGCGGTGTCGTGCCATCGAGTCGCTGGCGGCATTGGTCAGCGACCTTGCGGGTCCGCTCAGCGAGGCGTTCGAGTCGGTTGATCTCCGCTCGGGCTCGACCCGACACCCGCTCACGGCTCGAGGCCAGCTTCCGGCGAGCGTTCCGCACGACGTGTTCGGCCTGGCCAGCGGCCCTGTCAGCAATGTCCGCGAGCTCACGGTTGATCCGCTTCACCTCGGTGAGCTTGTCGTCGGTGCGCCGCCGCAGGTTGGCGTTGATCGACCGCGCCCGCTTCTGCACGCTGCGGGTCTTGTCCGCGAACTTCGTCCGCACCGCGAGCCCCGCCCGCTTGATCCGCCCCACCGAGCGGGCCATCCGGGCGACACCCTTGGCCAACAAGCTGGAATCCGACGGGTACTCGACGTTCGCTTCGACCACCGTCGTGTCAGCACGAAGCCGGTCGGTCTTCAACCGCTTCGCCTCGGCCGCCCTCGCCAGCAGCGCCCGGTTCAACCCGTCGATCGCCTGCTCGCCACAGCGGGTCGTGAGCTTCATCAACGTCGTCGGATTCGGCACGGTCCCCCCGAGCGGGATCCGACAGAACCGCTGCCACGAGATCGAATCAGTCACCTCCCGGCACAACGTCTCGAACCCGAGCCGATACCGATACTTCAAGAACATCAGCCGCAGATAGGTCTCAATCGGGGTCGACGGCCGCCCCATCGTGGCGTGGAAGAACGGCACGAACGGAGCGAAGAACCGCTCATCGTCCAGCAGGCGATCCACCCCAGCCAGTTCCCCCGGCAACCGCAACGCCTCGGGCGGCAGCAGCGTCTCCCACAACGTCGGCTGATCGCCTACCGTTCGCAGCACGAATGGCTCCAACCCGTAGTACCAGTACGGCTTGGAGCCATTCTCCCACCCCCACCCACCCGGCGCGAGCACCCCCACCAGGACTTTTTCAGGTCGAAGTAGATAGGGTGCTCGCCGCCGTCGCCGGGGCGGAGGAGTGGAGGCGTCATGCGTCTGGTCGTGCTGGGGGCAGGGTCGTGGGGTACCACCGTCGCTGCGCTGGTGGCCGGGCGTCATCCGACGGTGTTGTGGGCCCGCAACCGGGAGGTGGCGCTGGAGATCGAGGGGCAGCGCACCAACCGTCTCTACCTGGGCGAGGTCCGCCTCCCCGACGGCCTCACAGCCACGGACGACCTCGAGAAGGCGGTAGCCCGGGCGGAGCTACTCATCGTCGGGGTGCCGTCCCACGGGTTCCGCTCCACGCTCGAGGCGGCCCAGCCGCACCTCCCTCCGTGGGTCCCCGTGGTGAGCCTCACCAAGGGCCTCGAGCGGGACTCGCTCCTGCGGATGACCCAGATCGTGAAGGAGGTGCTGCCCGGGCATCCAGCGGCCGCGCTCACCGGCCCGAACATCGCCAAGGAGATCATTGGAGGTCAAGCGGCCGCCAGTGTCATCGCCACAGAAGACCTGGACGTGGCGGCGGAGCTCCAGCAAGTGCTGCGGCGCGGCCTGCTGCGCATCTACACCAACCACGACGTCATCGGCTGCGAGCTCGGCGGCGCGCTGAAGAACGTCGTGGCGATCGCGTGTGGCGTCGCCCAGGGCTTGTCAGTCGGCGACAACACGAGAGCGGCCGTGATGACCCGCGGGCTGGCCGAGCTGACGAGGCTAGGCGTCGCCATGGGCGGTGAAGCGGCGACCTTCGCCGGGCTGGCTGGCATGGGCGATCTCGTCGCCACCTGCATCAGCCCACACAGCCGCAATCGCTACGTCGGCGAGCAGCTCGGAGCCGGGCGATCGTTGGACGAGATCCTCGCCGAGATGACCATGGTCGCCGAAGGGGTCAACACGGCAGTTACCGTCCACGACTTGGCGGGACGCCACGGCATCGAGATGCCGGTGTGCGACGAGATCTACCGTGTGGTCGCAGGTGTGATCAGCCCGACCGACGCCTACCGAGGGCTGCAGCGTCCGGCTGGCCACGAATCCGAGCCGGGCTGAGCCAGACGGGCACCGCGCCTTCCTCGACCATCTCGACCAGAACGTCGACGCCGCTTCGCTCACCTACAGCGCATCCAAGCTGGAACGCCTCGACGCCGCCGATCCCGGTGAGCTCGGCTCGGGGACCGTCCCGCCATTCAGAGCTACGCTCGGCATGTGGGACCGACGCCTGGACAGAGGAATCCGCTCGTCGAGCCCGTCGGAGGTATCAGGGTGGAGCCTGTGCGAGACGACCGAGCGCGGTTCGATCACCTTCGCGGATGGTGGCGCGACCTGAGCTCGGAGCTTGCGCACCTGCCGACGACCCTCCAACAGATGCGGGAAGGAGCGGCCAACTTCCAGCTCGTCGGTCAGCGCCTCGCCGACAGCTCGAATGCCCTCGAGGAGCTCACGCAGCTCTATGGCAAAACGCTCCGCCAGACCGTTCGTCGATCGGCGGAGGCCGCCGAATCCCTCCGGTCGCAGATCGACCGGCTCGCCGAAGCCCCGGTGGCGCCGGACACGCTGGCTTCCGCGGCATCGGAGCTGCAACGCACGTTCGAGTCGCTGGCCGCGATGAATCCTTTCTGGCCGACAGGGGAGCGCCGCACTCCTCGTCGGTGACGCCTCGACCGGGTCCCCGGACCGCGCTGGGAGGATCACATCGGTCAGCGCCACCTGGCTGTCGTACTGGCTGGGCCGGCTGAGGGAGCGGACCGCGAACGGCACGGCCACGCTGACCTCGGCCTTGTCGAGCACCGGGGCGGTCCGGCCGCCACCAGGGCCGCCAGGACGTCGTTCACGGAGCCACCGAGGGCGTCGCGCACCGCTTTGAGCCTCGCGAGCGCGATGAGCAGCCGCCCGGGCGCGGTGGAGGAGAGAGTCACGACCACTACCTGCGCCACCCCACCGACGCAACGCGACAACACGCTCCCCGGGTCGCCATCGCGTCGACACGCCCACCTGGCAGCCGAGGCCATTCCCGGCGCCGGGTCGAGATCCTTCACGGTGTCGGCCACTTCCTGCCCTGGCGGGACGCCGCGTGGTTCTTGCGAGTCCTCGAGGATTTCCTCACATCGACCACACCCGCCCACGTGCCAGAAGACCGCTGGCGCCACCTCCTGACCAGCGCACCACACGATGACGAAGCGGATTAGTGGGGCACCCGGAAGCCTCGGCACGCCCGGGCTACCCGTTGTGACAGAGTCGATTGAACCGAACAGGAGCAGCACCGGAGTCCTCGGTCCACCGCTCATGGTCACAACTTCCTCTGCTCGGACGACGCGTCGTTCATGACCGGTTCGGTCATCATGTTCGACGGCGGCTTCACTGCGGTCTTGCAAGTGGGAGGAGGGCCGGCCCTCCCCTCACTTTCCTCCCGGCCGACTGTCTATGCGACGGCCCGGGTCGGGGCCGGCTGAGCCGGCGCTCGGGGCCGATGGTCCGAACCGCCGCAAGACCGGGCTTCGCGGCACGCCCTCGCAAGCGGGGCAGCCGAAATCTGTTCCAACCAAGGCCACCGCTTCGCTGTGGAGGTCGAACCGCCCGTGACCTCAGGGGTCGCACTCGACCGTGCCCGTGCCATCCGCGTCGACGTGCAGCACGATCAGGCGGTCGCAGTGCATGCACCGCTCGATGTCTGCGACGCGATCCTCGGCGACTGGGCATGCCACGACGCGATTACCAACATCGCGCGGCGCGTCCCCCCGTGACCCTCGAACCAGCCGGCGGATCGGCCCGACGGGGTCAAACCGTTGCAGTAACGCCCTCATCTGGGCCTCCTTCGCTCGTTCCGTCTCGCTGCCTCCCGGCCGTATTCGCAAACACCTGCGAGTGCGTGCGGAGCGCGCCATCGATGAAGCGCTTCACGTCGGTGCCCATCGACGCGGTGACGTGCGTGCCGCGGAACCACAGCACGTTCGGTCGTTCCCAGTGTTGCCAGAGCCGGTACGCGTCACGCGGTGTGGTGATCCGGTCGGCAACGCCGGCGTAGATGAACCTCCGCTCGCGGGGGACGAGCGGGGTGAAGCTCAACGGGCTCACCGGTCGGTGGATGATGTCGAGGCACTCGCCGAACAACCCGTTGCGCTCCAGTTCAGGCCACTGGTACGTGGGCGTCCGTCGACGGATGGCGGCGGCCATGTCGACGGCGGGAATGCCGGCGATCACCGTCCCGACGCGATCTTCGACCCCTGCGACGACGGAGACGATGAAGCCTCCCATCGACATCCCGTAGAGCGCAAACGACGTCGCGCCCTGCGTCTCGGCCCACGCGATGCAGCGACGGATGTCCCACGTCGCCTGCCCGTACGCGTGCAGGTTGCGGACGTAGTCGAATGACGTCATACCCATGCCGCCGCGACGCAGCACCCGTCGTGGCCCGTGGTAGGGGGCGATGGGCGCGATGACGTTGAAGCCGAGGTTCTTGAAGATTCGCGGGGCGTCCATCATCAGCACGAAGTCCCACGGGTGGCCCACGCCGTAGCCGTGCTGGAGGACGACCCACGGGCGCGAGGCGTCGAGGTGGCGCAGGACGTAGGCGTGCGCGGTGCGGTTCGCCGGCGCGTTCCAGCGCGTGTCCCCCCCCGGCGAGCCCTCGGGGGCGACGTAGCCGCTCTCGAACGACAGCCGCTCGTACCGCACCCCGTAGAAGACAGCTCGCTCTACGCGCGGATGTTCCGGCGGCGGCGGTTTTCGATGGAAGCCGCGGGGATCATCCAGCCACCCGTTCGCGTCCAGCAACTCGATCGCACGGTTGACCTCCCGACGCACTGCGTCGAAGCTGCCCTCGTCGTTCGGGGCGAACACCGCAGGCAAGGCAGCCTTCATCAGCTGCTCGGTGAGCACCGACGCGACGAGGTCGGCCGTCGGGAACACGGCAGGGATTTCCGGGTGCTTGCGGACGCTGCGAAGCGGACGCAGCACCGCGCGTGTCGCGTACGCCGCCGTGCGAGGGCCCGCTGCGAGCACCTCGGCGGCGACCGAACGAGCCATGCCAAGGCGGCGGGGCGTCCTCGGCTGCTCGTGCATGTCGTCTCCTCCGGTTCCGACGCCCTCGTATCGTTTGGTCGACCTTCGCAGCATGGCGCCACGACCGCCACCGACAAAGGTCCCGTCGCCGTGGGAAGGAGGACCCTCCTCCGAGCGATTGGTGCTCAGGCCAGTTCAGCTCGGGTGTGTACGCGGAGCCAGGGCGTCGCTGGCAAGGCCCGAGGACGGCGCTGAACAACTTTGATAAGGGCTCGCGTTTCGGGTTGGGATCGAAAGACTGGTGGGGCGCCGGGATCGAGCGAGCCTGATCGTGAACTGTTGGACGCTGCCGCGTTGTGCGGCCATCTGGCGAGCTGCAGATGCACCGAGTCCGCGTCCCCCGCACGCGGTTCAACGGCCCGATCGATGCGCGCGCCGCGTGGTCGCCGCGTGCGAATTCGACCTGGACGAGGTGAAGCGCATCAAGCGAGCCGTTGCGGGCGCCACCATCAACGACGTCGTGCTCGCAGTCATCAGCGGCGCCCTGCGCTGGTATCTCGACGAAAGGGCGAGCTTCCGGACGATCGGCTCATCGTGCTCGTCCCTGTTTCCGTGCGGCGCGCGGATCAGCAGGAAACGAGCGGCAACCAGGTGACGATGATACGGGCGTCACTCGCGTCCGACGTCATCGATCCGCTTCAGCGTCTGGCCGCCATCCAAGCGTCGACCGCCGAGTCCAAGTTGCTCGGAGAGGCGGTGGGCGCTCGAACGCTCGTCGAGCACTCCGAGTTCCTTCCCGGAGCCCTCATCGGATTGGCCGGGCGGGCGCTACTTCAGTCAGGACTCACGCAGCGCGCGTGCCGCCCATGGCGAACGTCCCCGTGACCAACATCCCGGGCCCGCAGTCGCCCCTGCACCTCGCGGGCGCCCCGCATGGACTCGACGTATGGCACTCCTCCGGTCCTCAAGGGAACCGGGTTGATCCACCTCGTGCACAGCTACTGCGGGCAGGTCTCCATCACCACGTGGTCGTCGCCGAAGATACCTCCCGACATCGAGGCGTACACCGACTGCCTGAAGTCCTCGTCAACGAGCTTTCGAAGGCCGTGGCGTCGAAGACCAAAGCGCCTCGTTCCGCCGCGCCGTCTCGGCGATCTCCCTCCATCGCTGCGGGTCCTCGTGGGCGACGAAATTGAACGACGTGGCGTGGCGGAATTCGAGCAGGTCCACTCCCTCGGGACCGGCCTGATAGGCGTAGGGCCGATCCTTGGGGATGAAGAACCCGGAGCCGGCGACGACGGTTCGGTTGCCGAGCCGCACCTCACCGCGCAGCACGTAGTAGAGGCAGTCGGCGCTGTGGCTGTGGCGAGGCAGGAGGTAGTTCGGCGCGAACGAGACGCGAACGAGGCTAAAACCATCGTCTTCGGCGTGGCGGAACAGGACGTTCACGATCTCACCACGTCGCAGCAACCCGCGCTCCTCGTCGCTGATCATCCCGCTCGGCGCGAAATGCGCCGCCTCCATCATCGCGCTCTCCTTGAGCGACGGCGCGGCCTCGGGATCGAAGAACGACAGCCGGTTCTTCGCGGGCCGTGACCGCGACGCACGGGCCTCCACCTCGCTCGGACGGTCCTGTCGCTTCGACATGGGTAGACGTCACCATACGGACGCGCGCTCCCGCAACTCGTGCCACCGTGCGATACTGGCGAGTCTGAGCGCGATGGCCACGGCAACTTCAGGTCCCCCACGGCGGCGGGAGCTCCTCTCAGCAGCGCGTCGCAATGGCAGCGATCGCACCGACGATCTGCGGGATCAGCGGGACCGAGAGATCGTGGCCCATGTCCTCGATGACGACGAGCTCGGCGTGCGGAATAGCCTTCGCCGTGGCCTCACCGCCCGACGGGTTGATCAGCGGGTCGAGCCGTCCGTGAATCACCAGCGTCGGGCACGTCACGGCAGCCAGCCGTTCCGTGCGGTCGCCGTCGTCGAGGATCGCTGCCAGCTGGTAGGCGGCGCCGATGGGGTTGAAGGCCCGGTCGAAGGCACAGGCCGCTCGCTCCCGCGTACGGGTTTCGTCGGCATGGGGGCCACTGACGGCCCTGAGCAGGTTGATCGTGTAGTCGATGTACCCGTCACGATCGGCGGGCGGGGGCGTCATCAGCGCGACCGTCGCTTCCGGTGTGGCTTCGCCAACGTTGCGGTCACCAGTGCTCGACATGATCGAGGTCATCGACAGGATTCGGTCGGGGTGCCGGAGCGCCATCTGCTGCACGATCATGCCGCCCATCGAGACCCCGACGACGTGAGCCTTCCCCACCCCGAGCGCGTCGAGCACGGCTAGGCCGTCGTCGGCCATGTCACCGAGGGTATACGGGGGCGGACCATCCAGCTCCGGGAACCCGCCGTCGCTGAAGACGAAGGCGGGAAGCGGAGCCGCCGTCCTGCTGGTGAGGCCGACGTCACGGTTGTCGAAGCAGATGACCCGGAATCCGGCGTCGACGAGCGCGTCGATGAGCTCTGGGTCCCAACTCGTCAGCTGCGCCGTGAACCCGTTGACGAGCAGCAGAGCCGGGTCGTCGGGCGAGCCGCTCTCTTCGAAGTAGATCTCGACGCCGTTCGCCGATGTCACGGGCATGCGGCCATCCTAGTTGCGCTTGATCGTCAGCCAGCGTCGACTCGTTCAGTGATCAGGAGGACATCGCGAACGCGCGATCCAAGGGCACCAGCTCGAGCCCTCCCGTCCACGAGACGTCGTTGCGGTCCCGCCTCATCCGTGGCAGGCTCAACGCCAGCGCCTGGCCGTTCGTGTCGGTCAACGCCGTCGGCGTGAACGGTCATCTGGCAGGAACGGTGACCTACCAGAAACCCGAGATCAGCGACCGTCGAGCGGCCGAGTTAGGTGCCTCCATTTCCGACCGCATGGGCTGGTTCGCCACGTCGACACTTAACCCGCATCGGACGAAACGGAGCACGACGTGCAGCAGCTGAGCGGTCAAGACGCCATGTTCGTCTACTTCGACACGACGAGGACGCCGTTCCATCTCGGCGGCTTCTCCACGTATGACCCATCGACCGCACCGGGTGGGAGCGTCAGTTTCGACGACGTCGTCGCCCATGTGGAGTCCCGGCTTCCCCTCCTGCCAAGCCTTCGCCAACGGTTGGTTCGGGTTCCGTTCGACCTCGACCTCCCCTATTGGGTCGACGACCCGGACTTCGACCTCGATTACCACCTGCGCAACATCGGGCTCCCGCGGCCTGGTGATTGGCGCCAGCTTCGCGTCCAGGTTGCGCGCCTCCTCGCCCGACCGCTGGACCCGTCCCGGCCGTTGTGGGAGATCTACGTCATCGAGGGTCTCGAGGAGGTACCGGGCCTTCCCAAAGGCAGCTTCGGCGTCGTTACGAAGTTGCACCACGCGGCAGTCGACGGCGTCGCCGGCAGAGAGCTGACCACCGTGCTGCACACGCCGACGCCGGACTGGGCCCCGGCCCACGACACGGCACCGTGGAGCCCCGAGACCCAACCGTCCTCGATGACCCTTCTCCGCACGGCGGCGCGCAACCTCATCGTACGCCCGGGACACCTGGTGTTGGCAGTGGCCCACACTCTGCCGGCCGCGGGCCGGCTGGTATCGAGCTCGAGGACGGGCGAACTGCAGCGGCAAAGGTTGCGCGCTCCCAAGACGCGCTTCAACGCCCCCCTCGATGGCCGCCGCAACGTCGACGGGTGCGACTTCGACTTGGACGAGATGAGGCGCGTCAAGGCCGCCGTGTCCGGCGCCACGCTCAACGACGTCGTGCTCGCGATCGTGAGCGGAGCGCAACGGACCTACCTCGAAGCAAAGGGCGAGCTCCCCGACACCCCCCTCGTCGGCTTCGTCCCGACTTCCGTCCGAACCGACGAACAGCGCGGGACCGGCGGCAACCAGGTCTCCACCATCGCGCGTGTCGCTCGCGACGGACGTCGCCGACCCGCTCGAGCGTCTAGCCGCAATCCGCCAGTCGACGGCCACCGCGAAGGCGCGCGGTCAGCTCGTTGGAGCGCGGACGCTCGTCGAATACTCCGAGTTCATCCCCGGCGGGCTCGTCGGGATGGGCGCGCGCGCCTTGCTGTCGGCGGGCCTCGCCGGGCGCGCCCAACAGGCCTCGCCGATCATGAACGTGCCCGTGACGAACATCCCGGGTCCCCAGACGCCGATCTACCTCGCCGGAGCGCGAATGGTGGCGTCGTACGGGATGCCCCCGCTCTTCGACGGGAGCGGATTGATCCAGCTCGCGTTCAGCTACTGCGGCCGGCTGTTCCTGAGTGTGTTCTCCACCCCGAAGGTGCTGCCCGACATCGAGGTCTACACGGACGCGTTGCGCACCTCTTTCTCAGAGCTCCACAAAGCGGCGTCGCGGAGCGACCGCAGTCGTCGACGCCGTCATATGAACTGACTGAAGGTCGGCGATCTCTGCCGTCCCACCATCAGCAGGAGCTCGATCTGGGCGCGGATCGAAACGTACAAGCTGTGGTCGGGTCGATGGTGTAGCGCTAGACAGACGACTAGAACCGACCCAACGGGAGGTGGACCGTGTTTGCAGGGGACACCGACCTACGCCGCGCCGCGCATGTCTTGGCCGAACAGCTCCCGGCTCCCCTGCAGCCCCTGGCCCGGCTGGCGTACAACTACCGCTGGTGCTGGGAGCCCGACGCGGCAAGTGTGTTCGAGGCCGGCCAGCAGCCGATCCCACCAACTCCAAATGCGCCGATGGGTGCGGGGCACGCGGCTATCTCTGACCGCGAATCTGGGCCGTCGTTATGGTGCTCGCGAGGCAATCAACGACTTCTACCCCATCACGTTGCCCCCCGAATTTACCGGGCGTTTAGATTGTGGATCTAGTTGGCAGATGGTTTCTGACGAAAAGGGGGGTCCGCGAATGGAGAGCGCTCGCAGCAGGTGCAGGCCCCGGGGCAGGTCGACATGAAGCCTGTCTACCTGCCAGACCAGCGGGCGTTTCTTCGGTACATCGAGATTCCGGGGCAGAATCCTCCGTTGGTGTGGCTGCACGGCTGGCAGTGCTCTTCCACTGCCGAGCTGCTCCCGGCCGCGGTTCAGGCACCGCTGCGCGGGCGTCGCTCGCTGTTGGTCGACTTCCTGGGCCACGGATACAGCGACAAGCCGCATGAATTCGCCTATGGCCTCGAGGATCACGCCAGAACGATCGGCGCCCTGATCGACGCGTTGGAACTGAGCGATTGCGGCCTGGTGGGTCACAGCATGGGTGGCGCAGTCGCCGTTCATGTCGCTGCGGCTCGATCCAGCGTTGTGTCGCTGGTGGTCATGGCCGAAGGGGTAGTTGATGCTCATGGAGAGCCGGTGTTCGATGGTCAGAGCGAGGACCGGTTCGTCGAGCGGGGTTTCGGCGAACTGGTCCAGGCCCAAGCCAACGACGCGGAAGCACAACCGAACGGTGTGCCAGCCGCTCATCTCGGGATGACCCAACTGCTTGAGCCTCGCGTGATCTATCGGGAGGAGGTTTCGATGCGAGACGGGACCGACCCGTCGGTTCGCTCGCTCCTACGCGACCTGAAGATGCCACGTTGGTATCTGCTGGGGGAGCTCAGCGATCCGGAGCCCGTCCTGCAACGCGAACTTGCTGAGATGGGCGTCGGATGGAAAGTTGTCCCGAACGCCGGGCACCCTATGGGACTCCAGAATCCAGAGGGACTGGCGCGCACAGTCGCCGAAGTGTTGAACGAGTCGTGGCTCACGTAAGGCCCCTCGGGATTAGCCGCTGCCACGAGACGCTCGACGGCCTCGGTCTTCGATCGATTCAAGCCCGCCCCCTCGAACCGCGAACGTAACCGCCGACCCCGTCCGAGCGCGGGGATAGAAGGTCCGCCGCTGCCGCACCGTCCACAGCACCACCGGTGGTACCCTATGTGGTGTGCAGAAGACTACCGTGTACCTACCCGACGATCTCAAGGCAGCCGTCGCTCGTGAGGCCGACCAGCGCGGCGTCCCGGAAGCCGAGGTCATCCGAGACGCGATCGCTGCGGCGGTGCGGCGGCCGTTACCACGGCCAGGCGTGTTCGAGTCCGAGCGGCCCATCGCCGCCCGTGCCGATGAGCTGCTGGCTGGTTTCGGCGATCGGTGATGATCGCGGATACGAGCGGATTGCTCGCTTTCTTCAACCGCGGCGAGCCGGAACACGATGCGGCGCGGGTCGTGGTGGCCGGCCTCGCTGCACCTCTCGTCGTGTCCCCCTACGTTGTCGCCGAGCTCGACTACCTCGTAGCCACCCGCGTTGGGGTCAAGGCCGAGCTGGGCGTGCTCGAGGAGCTCACAGGAGGTGCGTACGACCTGACCTCGTTCGGGGCAGACGACCTCGCCCGCGCCGCGGACGTCATCGCAAAGTACCGAGACCAGTCAGTCGGGATCGCCGATGCATCGATCGTCGTGCTGGCCGACCGCCACCGAACCCGTGAGGTCCTCACCCTCGACCACCGCCACTTTGGAGTACTGCGGCCGCTCTCAGGCGGCCGCTTCAAGCTCCACCCGTAGCGGTCGCTTGGTGCGGACGTGCCGGGCGCGGTTTCGACATCCAACAATCCATCCAACGAACTCGGGACGACTCGGCGGGCTGGGCGGACGGGGGGGCCTGTCCGAGCTCGGGCGCGCACCCGAGATCCACCACCTTGAGATCCTCGGGTTGATCCCGAGGAGTGGCCAGTCTTGGGGTCGTGGTCCGGATGGGTTCGCTCGGGGGTGGTAGCCCATTGGAGTAGTGCAGATAGGACTCAGAGGAGGTCGAACATGGACCCGAACGAGCTGATGCAACACGCCAGAGACGCACTCACCGTGAAGCGAGTGTTCGGCGAGGCATACGAGCGCGACGGCGTTACCGTCATTCCGGCCGCCTCGATACGCGGCGGCGCTGGTGGCGGACGAGGAGAGGGCGCGACGCCCGACGGGACCGGAAGTGGCTCGGGCTCCGGGGGCGGGTTCGGCCTCACCGCGAAGCCAGCTGGCGCTTACGTCATCGAGGAGAACAAGGTGCGCTGGCAACCGGCCGTCGATGTCAATCGGATCATCCTCGGGGGCCAGGTCGTCGCGATCGTCCTTCTGTTGGTGTTAGGCCGAGTTCTCCGGCGCAGTCGATAGCGGCGGACGTGCCGTCGATCGCATCGTCCGGCCAGTACCAGGGGGCCATGCCGCGCTCAGGGTGTGCACGGGCGGGACGCCGCGCCCACGCACGGTGATGATCATCGGCTGGGGCTCGCGCACGCCCGATCGGGTTGTATCGCTGAGCCCGTCGACGATGCTGTCCTCACGGCGTACGTCGCACCGCGGTAGCTGAGCCGACGACCATCGGGGGAGGCTGCGCATCGGGTCGGCACCGGGCTCTTAGGCCGCCTCGGCCCGCTCACGCACGGCGTTGAGCAGGCCCGGGAAGATGAAGCGGTGGAAGGGCCGGACGGCGTACCAGTACAGGTAGCCGGCAATGCCCCGCGGCTCATAGAGCGCTGTCTGCTCGACGCGCGAGCCGCGCTCGTCCGGCAGCACCTCGAACTGCAGCCACGCCCGACCCGGGAGCTTCATCTCGGCGCGAAGCCGAAGCAGGTGGGGCCACTCGAGGGCTTCCACACGCCAAAAGTCGAGCGGGTCACCTACGCGCAGCTCGCGTGGGTGGCGGCGCCCTCGTCGCATGCCGACACCACCGCAGGCCCGGTCGATCAAGCCGCGCAGCTGCCACAGGGCGTTGCCGGCCGGCCAGCCCTCGTCGCCCCCGAGGGCGCAGATCACCGCGAAGGCCTGTTGCGGCGCGGCGGCGATCCTCAGTCGGTGCCGTTCCAGAAGCATGCCCTCGTGGACCGAGAGCCGGCGCCCCTCGGGCACGTAGGCAAGGCTCGCCAGGCTCGACGCCCAAGTCGTCTCGACGGCGTCCGTGGCCAGTCGGGCCATCGCGCGCTGTACGGCCTCCTCGTAGCCCATGGGCTCGACATCGAACTCGCGGATGGCCCGGTCGTCGAGCACGACGACCTCGTGCTGCAGGCTCTCGATCAGTGGTTGGGCGATGCGATAGGGGACCGGGGTCACGACATCCACGAACCGACTGCTCAGCTCGGGTCGGGGCACGGGGAGCGACACGATGACGCGGTGCAGCCCTCGGATGTGGGCGAAGCGCAGCATCATCTCGCGGTAGGTCAGGACGTCGCGACCACCGATCTCGTACACGCCCTTCGTATCGTCGCGCTCAAGCGCCATGAGCAGGTAGTCGAGGACGTCGTGGACGCTGATCGGCTGGCATCGTGAGTCGACCCAGCGCGGTGTCACCATGACCGGCAGGCGCTCGACGAGGGACCGGATCATCTCGAAGCTGGCTGAGCCGGATCCCACGATGACGGCCGCTCGGAACTCGACGACCGGCACGCCGGACGCGGCCAGCATGCGGCCGACCTCCTGGCGCGAGACGAGGTGCCGACTCCGGATCTCGTCGGGATCCCCGAGGCCGCCGAGGTAGATGATCTTGCCTACCCCGGCGTGTGCCGCTGCTCGGCCGAAGGCGTCGGCCATGACGCGGTCGCGCTCGCGGAAGGCCCCGCTATCGGCCATCGAGTGGACGAGGTAGTAGGCGACGTCGACGCCCTCCAGCACGTGCGGGAGCGCCGCCGGTTCGTTGAGGTCAGCGGCGACGATTTCGACACCCGGCCAGTCATGCCCGGCCAGCCGATTCGGATCGCGTGCGGCGCAGCGCACCTGGTGGCCACGCGCCACCAGGCGTGGCACGAGACGGCCTCCGATGTACCCGGTGGCTCCGGTGACGAGCACCCTGACCGGGTCGCTCCAACCTGCGTGACCCCTCGGCGCGTCCGTCATCGACCTCCCGCGTCGGCCGCCAGTCTCCCACCATCCCATACAAGGCCGTGCTCCCCGAGAACGACGAACTCTCCCCGCTCGACGACCGGCTCGCCGAGATCAAGTTCGACAGCCCCGACGAGAGTGACGCCGTCCTCACCGCCATCTTCGGTAACGACGGCGCGGTGAGAACAGGCACCGCCACTCTCGCACCTGGCGCCCCACCAACGAGCCTGCTCTTCGGTTTCTGACCTCGAACGGGTATCGAGGGTGGTGTACCCGGAAGCGACCGGTGCGCGGGATCCACCGATATGCCGTGACAGCTGACGGGTCCACGCGAGCCGCACAGATCGTTCGACCCGGAGGCGCAAGAGGCACGCCGAGCCGGACAGGGGAAGCCGTTCGGAACGAGCTCCTGGTTGGCTCCCGCGCGCCCGAGTTGGTGTCTCGGGCAGGTTGCCGTGCCCCCGTGCGCTCACCGCTCGTCGCCGCCGCGAGGCGCGACCCCAGCTCGGTCGCCGGCACCATCCGCGCCGCGACACCATCCAACAATCCATCCAGCGAACTCGGGACGACTCGGCGGACCGGGCGGACAGGAGCACACGACCGACCGGACCACAGCCTGCTGAGCGGACTGCAACGGACTCAGCGGACGGTTGTCAAGGCCCTCTTAATCCGCAGGTTCTGGGTTCGAATCCCAGGGGGCGCACCAGAAAGTCCAGGTCAGAGTGCCTGACCCTCGACCATGCTACGGTCTTCGACAGCCATTGCCGCGAATTTGCTGCGAGGAGGCCGGCCTGAAGTCAGGCGGGCTCACCCTCGGATGTGGATCCCGCAGAAAGGTTCCCGCTCGTCTCTGCGCTGCGACAGCCCATCGAGGATGGCCGCACCGGTCAGTCGGTGCCTTCGGCGGGGAGCAGGCTCTTTTGGTCGAGGGTGTAGAGGAGGATGAAGCCGGGAAGCACGATTAGCGCGGCGCCGGCTGCAGCGACGAGCAGCGCGGTCAGGGTCCCTGATGGTGCCGCGGCTTGGGAGACCTTGAGGCTCTGGGGGAGGATGTAGGGCCATTGGGCGACGCCCCAGCCGACGATGATGCTCCCGACCGCTCCGACGGCGAGGATTCGGCCGCCGCGCGCCGCGTTGCGCAGGAGGAGGACGAGCGACGCGGCGCCGCAGATCGCCGACAGGAGGACGAGGGGGAGGGCCCTGCTGGTGAGCCCGTCGAAGAGGTAGCGGGAGTCGGCCCGCAGGACGAAGATCCCCACGAAGGCGGCGATGCCGGCCACGACGGCGGCGGCGACGGCGCGCCGGCGGAAGTACTCCGCCATGTCCGGATCGCCGATTCGCTTGGCGTCGCGGACCAGGTAGACCGCGGCGAGGTAGGCGACGACGACCACGGCCAGCACCCCGCCCAGGACCGAGGTGGGGTTGATCCAGCTGGTCCACGGGTCGCCGGCGACGCCTCCCGCGGGTACCCGGCCCGAAGCGACAGCGCCGGCGGCGGCGCCCAGGCAGTAGGGGACCAGGACCGACGAGGTCGCGAAGGCGGCGCCGAAGTTACGACGGTCCCGGGTGCGGAAGACGGTCTTGCGGAACGCGAAGCTCGATCCCCGTAGCACGACACCGAGCGCAGCCAACGTAAGAGGGACGAACAGGGTGAGGGTGATCGAGGCGTAGGCCTCGGGGAAGCCGGTCCACAAGAGGACGAAGACGAAGATGAGCCACACGTGGTTGGCTTCCCAGACAGGCCCGATGGAGTGGTCGATGACCTCGCGGGGCCGGTCGCCTCGCGTCGCGCCGCCGGCCACGAGGTCCCAGAACCCGGCGCCGAAGTCGGCGCCGCCGAAGATGGCGTAGGCCGTGATAGCGACCATGAGCAGCACGGCGACGGCGTTGGTCATGACACCGTCACCTCCTCAGGTTCTCTGACCTCGGGAGTGGGGCCGGCGGGACCGTAGGGCACCTCGTGCTCGGCCACACTCCGCTCCCGGAAGCGCTTGCTCATGTTCCGGAGTATGAGCACCGTGGTGACCCCGAGGCCGAGGTAGAGGGCGACGACGACGAGGAAGGTGATCCACACCCCAGTGTTGCCGGTGGCCGCGTCCTCGACCTTCATCAGGTTGTAGACGATCCACGGCTGCCGTCCGACTTCGCTCACCACCCATCCCGCTTCCAGGACGACCACGGATGTCACGCCGGCGGCGGTGGCGAGTCGGAGGAACCATCGGCTCTGGGGCATGTCCCTGCGGAACAGCCAGCACAGCCAATACCAGGCGGCCAACAGGAACAGCAAGGTGCCGAGGCCGACCATGATGTCCCAGGACAAGTGCACGACGTTCACCTCGGCCGTCGTGGGCTGGTCGTCGGTGGGGACCGTGTCGAGACCCTGCACGACGGTGGCGGTCCCGTCGGCCGGGTCGGACAGGATCGACGCCAGACCGGGGATGCGGATCCCACCGCTGACCGTGCCGTTGGCGTTCAGATGCCCGAACAGCGTCTCGGGGACATCGCTCTCGGTTTGGGGCACCAGCTCAATGGCGGCGAACTTCTCCGGCTGGTTGTTGTAGACCCAACGGGCCAACGAGTCACCGACACCCATCTGGACCGGGATCGCGGCGGCGCCGACGCTGAACGCGATCACAAACGCCACCCGGTGGTACCGGTCGCGGCGCCCTCGCAGCATGGCGAAGGCGTAGACCGACGCGATCAGGAAGCCCCCCACCACATAGGCCGCGATCACCATGTGGGCCGCCATCAACGGCATGGCGTCATTGAAGATCACCGACCACGGATCGACATCCACGACTTTGCCGGCCGAGTTGAGCGTGAACCCCTGCGGCGAGTTCATCCAAGCGTTCGCGGCGACCACCGAGACGCTGCCCAGGATCCCCGTGATGACGACAGGGACACCGGTCCAGAAATGCGGCCACGGTCTCAGCCGCCGCCACCCGAAGATGTAAATGGCCACGAAGATGGCCTCGGTGAAGAAGAACAGACCTTCGAACGCGAACGGAACCCCGAACGCTTCACCCCACTGCCCCATGAACCGCGGCCACAGCAACCCGAACTCGAACGTGAGCACCGTGCCCGTCACCGCACCCACCGCGAACGTGACCGCCATGTACTTCGACCAGCGCTGCGCCAGCCGCAACGCATCCGCGTCGTCGTGCTTGACACCCCGATAGTTGGCGATCAGCGCCATGAACGCCCACGACACCCCGAGCGGCACCAAGATGATGTGGAAAGCCAACGTGAACGCCATCTGCGACCGGGCCCACGGCACCGGATTCACCGCCAACATCGGCTGCACAACCCCGCCCAAGACGACACTCATCCAGGCCCCCTCGACACTTGGCTCACCCGGGACCGTTCGCTCGGCTCACCGACCACCCCAGCCAACCACACCACCCAGACCCCGACGTCACCCACGATGGATGAAACAGCCCCGGCGCCAGCTGCCTCCCCCGCGCGTTCTCCTCGATGCGTAGTCCGCATCGACGCGGGCCGATGGTCGGCGGCCGCACACCGGCTCGGCGTCCACGGCAGAGGGGCCGTCTGCAAGGGATACCGTTCGAGTGTTGTTCTGTGCGCGCCGCGCTGTTCGCCCTATCGCGTCCGAACGGTCCGTTGTGCGTCGCGCCCTCATGGCGAGGACACGGTCAGTCCGTCAGCGTCACCTCGTCGCCGACGCGCACGATGCCAGGCGTCTGCACGGTGGTCCACACGCCGAAGGTCGCGCCGTGGTGGCGCGCGAGCGCCTTGAAGACGTCGAGATCGCGTTCGAGGCCCGGTTGCGGCCGCGTCACCATCGTGCAGCGCTCACACGGCACGGCCGGTTGCACCGCCGCGGTGCCGACGCGGACCGTGCGTCCGCACCACGCGTCCTCGACCCAGCCGTCGTCCTCGACGTCGACCACGATGTTGGGTCGGAATCGGCGTGTCTCCCACGCGCCATCGGGGTGCAGGGCGCGGCCCTGGCGCAGGCTCGCGGTCGTGACGACGAGCAGCGGGAGCGCGTCGACGAACCGGCCCGCTGGCATCGTCCACGACACGACCGCGCTGTTGTCATCGGTCGCGTCGGCGAAGTACTCGCCGACGCCCGCGCCGAACGACTCGGCCGGCACGAGCGCGACCCGGCGTCCGATCCACTTCGACAAGACGTCGTCCGCGTGCGCGCTCGGCGCATTGAGCACGTCGCCGTCCGGGAGCACCACCTCGACCCCTGTGTCGGTGAGCCGGGAGCTCGCGAGCAACAGCGACGGCACGCGCCGTGCGGTCAACACGATCCCGGTCTCGCAGTCGACGATGCCCCACCGGCGATCACCTGACAACCCTGAGTCCTCGACGACTGCCTCGTCGAGCGGCTCACCTTGCAGGGACTTCACCGGATGGCGCCACAGCTCCGCGACGTGCACTGCCGTTCTCCTTCCACGCGGCCCACGAGTGCCGGGACGGCCGCGGCGATCCTGTGCGCGATCCTGCATCATCGCCGCCGAGGGCGCCAACGACGCACGCTCGCGTGATAGCCAACTGACTCGGACATCACGGTCGCAGTTTCGACCTAGCGCTCTCATACTCGCGGACTGTGTCGCCGCCCCCCGATTGGTGTCGTCGGCGCGTCATCAAGCCGGACGTGATCACCAGGCTCGTCCGGCAGCAAACCGCGTGCGAACGGCGGAGCGGGCGCAGCTCTTCACCACCCGCGCCTCCCTCGCTGGAGGACGCCTGCGAGCGCTCGAGCCCGAGGGCGTCGGCGCCTAAGCTCTAAGCTAAGGCTTCCAGCTCACACCTGCTCAAAGGGTGGAGGGTGGGCGGTGCACTGCTTCAAGGGCTCGGACCTCCCCAGCAGGACGGTTCGCGCCGCCACAGGCTGGGTATGGAGTCGCAGTGACGATCACGGAGGTGTCGGGATGACCACGCCAGAGAACGAGCGAGTGGGCGACCACGAGATTGATCCGAATGAGGTGGCCAACGCGGAAGCCAAAGCCATCAAGAGCGAAAGCTCGGCAGGAGACGGTGAGCCGCCCACCGACCTCAGGGCACCGACTACGCCCCCAGTCACGCCGGACGATGCGCCATCCGCGGCAGAATCGGACTCCCCGCAATCCGGCCCTGAAAAGTAATTACTGCCAGTCCCCGAGGTGTGGGGGCTCTCAACCGTTCGCCCCAAGGGTTCGCGGCCCTCGCGTACTGTCAGCAGCGCCGATCAGCACCGCGTTCATATGACCTCAGGAACCGTCACCAGGCACGTCGGGGTCGACGTCGTCAGCGCGGACATTGAGATCCCCGGCTTCGGCACGCTTGCCGGCGGCCTCGGTCCTTTGCTGTTCCGCCGTCAACTGCTCGCGCTTGGCCCGGGCAGCCAGCTCGTCGGCCTGGGCCTCCTGCCGCTCAGCTTCAATCTGGCTGACTCTGGCCTGCTCACGATGTCCCTGCGCCTGGCGGCGCCCCTCTTCGGCCTTACCCTCGGCCCGACGTCTCATCAGGACGACAGCGGCGGCCACGACAGCGACGACTATGACGACGATCACGATAATGACGACAGCAGCCATGGTCTCGAACCGTACACCGCACCCACCGCCACCGCCGAGGGTCGCCAGCGAGACCCGTCGTGAGCACCTTCACGGTGCGGGCTCCGCCGGTGGAGACGGGTGGTTGTGGATGCATCAAGTGCTGGCCGGTCGTAGCCTTCGTCCGGGGGTCACGCTCTCGGGCCACGGAAAGGTCAACAGGGCCGTGGCCCGGGCGACTGGAGGTCCGATGCCGAGAGAAATGATGCTGGCGAGGACGCTGGTGGAGCTGGCCGACACACTGGTGGCCGACTTCGACGTGGTGGAGCTGCTGACCCGCCTCGCCGACCGTTGCGTCGAGGTGCTCGACGTCGGAGCCGCTGGCCTCATGTTGGTCGCACCGGACGGGGAAATGCGGGTGATGGCCTCCTCCAGCGAGGCCATGCGCGTGCTGGAGCTGTTCGAGCTGCAAGCCCAGGAAGGCCCCTGCCTCGACTGCTACCGGACGGGCGACCCCGTGGTGAACCAGGATCTGGCCCAGGTTGACGGCCGGTGGCCCCGATTCGCACCCGAAGCGCTCGGGGCTGGCTTCCACTCCGTGCACGCGCTGCCCATGCGACTGCGCGGCGCGGTCATCGGCGCCCTCAACCTGTTCCACCTCGAGCCGGGTGAGATGCGACAAGCCGACGTCGAGGCTGCCCAGGCGCTCGCTGACGTCGCCACCATCGCCATCCTCCAGCACCGTGCCGCGCGCGAGGCCCAGGTGGTCAACGAACAGCTTGACCACGCTCTCAACAGCCGCATCGTCATCGAGCAAGCAAAGGGAATGGTCGCGGAGCGCGAAAGCCTCAACATGGAACAGGCGTTCTCCGCCTTGCGCACCCACGCCCGCAACCACAACTGTCGCCTGGTGGACATCGCTCACGACGTCATCGCCGGCACGCTCACCGCGTCCGCACTCGACCGTCCGGCCGCGATGCATCCCGCGGATCCCAGCCCGGCCAGGCGGTGAGAGGCGCTCAGCGGCGCAGCAAGAGAACGACCACCACAACGATGAGGATCAGGACGATCGCTCCCCCTCCGATGTACATCAGGCATCCCTTCCCGTTCCCGCTGATCGACCGGGGTTGTCCCCCCGACAGGCAGACCATCAATCTACCCGTTCTCGTGCCGTCGAACGTCTGCTCGTACCCTCGCGGCCTCGTCCACGAGGCGCGTCCTCCAACGAGCCGCCACGGGCGGCACGTCAGCTACTGACCGCTGTTCTTGGCCTCCTCGATCTGCTGGCCGAGGCTGTTCAACTGGGCCTCGTCGGCAGCCTCCCGAAGCTTCGGGAACACCTCGCCTTCTTCCTCCTCGACGTGGTGGGAGATGCCTACCTCGAGTGTCTCGAGGGCGTCGTCAAAACCGGACTGGTCGGGAGCCAGGGCCTCGACCTCGCCGAGCGCCTTGCGGGCCTCGAAGTGCTCACCCTTGGCTTCCTCGACCATCTTGTCTCCGCCACTGACCTCGCCGGCGATGAAGGGATAGACGATCGACTCCTCGACCCGCATGTGGGTACGCAGGTCACCGGCGAGTTGCTCGACCAGCATGCTGCGGGCCTCACCCTGCTGCTGCTTGATCTGCTCGAACAGCTGCTCAACTTGCCGGTGATCCTGTTCCAGGATCCTCGTCACGTCGCCCATGTCGGCCTCCTCAACGTCCGGACCGGCTCATACCCCGGTCCGACGGGGCCGAAACAGGTTGGCCGTGCCGCCACGCTCCCGGATCGTCTACGACGGAACCGAGACCGCGACCGTGGTCCTGGAACGCCAGCAGCTCGCGGCCATCGTGGCCGAGCGCCGCAGATCGTGGCCCGAGGTCTGCGGCCAGCTAAACGCCATCTCGAAGGTGTTGGATGGGTAGCCCGGTCTAGGTGAGAAGCCGGACCGCGACGATGAGCATGCCGATCAGGACGCAGATGGACGTCAGCTCGCCTGGGTCGAGGAACATCGGTCTTACCGTGTGGACGTTCGGCCCGAACCGAGATGATCGTCTAACGGCGGTCTCTCGATTGGGAGCCAGGGCACACCCGTGCCCGTGATGCCGCCCGCGGTAGTGAGCCGGGCGGCCACCGGGTCACCGGCCAACAGCCTGATCGTGACGTCGCCGCCGAGTCCGGGCGGGAAACCGAGGAGCTCGCCAGCCCATACCCTCTCGCCGGTGTCTTCCTCCGTGCCGTTGACGGAGTAGTGGGCGACCACCGAAGCGGCGAGGCGAGCGGGGTAGTGGATGCCGTCGTGTTCCACGATGGCGGGACCTTCCCAGTGTGAGACGGCGCGGTAGACGTCCGTCTCGACCTCTCCTGGGCGCGTCGAAGCGGCGAGGCTTTGATCGTTGACGCCTGCACGTGGCACGGGGGCTCCCGAACCTTCTAAGCGAGTCACCGGGGTCTCGAGTGACCGCGCGTGCCTCGGTCACGGGCACGTCCTCGAAATTATGCGCTCGCCCGCCCCAGGGCAACAAGTGCAAGACACACCTATCGACTCCCCGCTCGGTCCGCGTACCGTCGATGCGACCCGCCGAAGTCGGGGCATAGACACTCGTCCGTTCCCGTGCCCCGACCGGCCGCAGAGGTTCCCCCCTTCGCGACGGGGGTCGACACGGGGCGGAGGGGTCGACACCTGGACGCCTTGCGGGTCAGGCGGTTGGATTGCGCCCGGTGTAGGCGAGCAGCTTGTCCTGCGCCGACGCATCGGAGCCAACGGGGATCTCGGGTTTGAAGACGCCCTTGCGTTGCTCCTCGGTGAAGCGGCCATGGATCGTCTGGTAGGCCGCTTCGGCGAGGCCGTCCGGCATCGTCGCGTCCTGCCCAGTTGCGGTGGCCAGATCCCAGCCGTGCAGCAACTGGTCGCTGAACGCGATCCCGAGCGAGGGGCCAGTCTTCTCGATCACCCCCGCTGTCCCGAAGGTGGCCAGCGTGTCGGCGCGGGCACGCTCGAAATCGCGCACGGGATCGTCGCTCAGCACTTCGGGCGGGTTCGGCGACGGCGGCGAGACGTCCTCGCCGCGTGCCTTGCCCACGAAGTACTGCTGCGTGACGAGCATGTGGTTGAGCAACTGGCGCACACTCCACTGGTCGCACGGGGTCGAAGTATCCAGCTTGCCTGTTGCGCCGGGGACCTTGCCGAGGGCCCACTCGCTGGCACGTCCGTAGAGATCGAGAAGATCGGTGTTCATGGCGGTCACTCCTGTGTGGACGGACAGATCAATGATTTCCGGTCTCGAAGCCGGCCAAACGGGCCGGGTCGTGGTCGCGCGACAGTGACGGTTCGTGCGTAGCCAGCTGAAGCGTGTCGCTGAGGACGCGATCAGCGATCTCGGAACCGACGGCTGGGGACTCGACGCCCGCGAGCTTCACTACCTGCCAGAGGGCGGCGGCGCCCATCCCTGGATCCTGCGCGATGGCGACGCTCGGCGCTGGTTCGTGAACTGTGACGACCTCGACACCAAGCCGTGGCTCGGGGGCGACGCATCTCGCCCCGGGGACGCGAGGAACTGGTCACGATGCTCGCCCGGCTCCACGCAAGGACGGCCGAGGTGCACCCCGTCGGCCGGCGTCGCATCGAGGTGCCCGACCGCCGCCAGTTCGAAGCTGCCCTCCAGGACCTCGACCGCCCGTGGGAGGGCGGACCACTCTCCGAGCCCGCCCGTCGCGAGCTCGGAAGCCACGTCGACGTGGTCGGGCGAGCGCTGCGCCACCTGGACGAACTCACGTCCCGGTGGGGGAGACGCGACACTCACTCGTGCCTGCACGTCGCCATCGCCGGAGTGCAAGAGTGGACCTGATGCGTGTACTCGGTCTCTCGGCGCTCGCCGCCGCCGCGGTAGGTGCTCTGGGTTACCGGCTCGTCGTCAGCGGAGAGCTGACCTTGGACACTGGCGTTGGGCGAACGCTGCGGCCGCTCGGACCGATGGCCGTCACCATCATCGCTCCCCGGAACACCGTCTTCGAGGTGATCGCCGCGCCGTACCTGGCGTGGACCACGCGGCGATGTCTGAGGAGATCTCGGTTCTCGAGCGCGGCAGCGACATGGTCTTGGCGGCGCACCGAACACCGATTCGTCGCGGACCGGTGGCGACGACGGTGGAGACCGTCCGGTTCACAGCCCCGGCGACGGTCGACTTCCGACTCCTGCGCGGTCCCGTTCCTCACGTCGTAGAGCGCTTCACGCTCGATGAGGACGAAGGGACGACGCAGCTCAGCTACAGCGGGGAGCTCGGGACGGACTTCTGGAGAGCGGGCCGATGGTGGGGAGATCAGGTCGCTCGGAAGTGGGAGGCGACCGTGTCAGCGTCGCTCGACCGCATCCGGGTGGAAGCGGAACGACGAGCCGCGAGAGGTCATTAGCCGGGGCCCAGACGAGCACGAGGCCTGCTGCCGAGGTGCCGATCGCGAGCGCGCGTGCCAAGTGGTAGGTGAAGCGGGCCGGGCGAGCACGAACGTCAGATAGGCACGGTTCGACCGTGACCGCTTCGCCTGCTCGGCCAGGTCGTTGAGCGCTGTTTGCAGCTTCGGCTACGGGACGACACCTCCCGGCGGCACGCCGCACACCTCGGCGGACATCGGGCCTTCGAGTCCTACCGTCGATACCGCCGTGACCATGTAGCAGCGCGGCTTCGTTCCAACGCCTTGGGCATACGTGCTCGGCCACGGCCAGTAGTCGGGGGCATCGACGATGCCGAGCCGCCCGGGTTCGAGGGCGCCGCGGTAGGCGTCGGTCACCACCGCGAGCAGCCAATAGACCCCGGTGAACTTGCGCTCGTAGACCCGGTAGAACGCCGCGTGGGTCACCGCTGGCAGCGGCGTCCACGTGACCACGACCTCGCCGCTCCCACCGCCCGTTCGGGCCTGAACGCCGATCGGGGCGGGGGGCGGCTGGGTGTTCGTGTCGCTCTGAGCCGGTGGAACACACGCCGCTCCGACCAAGGCCAAAGCGAACACCCCAACAGGCCACCGTCTCATCGGACCTCCTTCGACCTTCGCCGGCCCGCGTCTACGCACGGGCTCACACTCATGTAGGCGCGGTCTCGTCGTGGCGGTCAGGGCCATGTGTCGCCTGGGACGGGGACCTTTGGCCTTCGAGGACTCCATCGCGGCCTCAATCGAGCGCGGCCTATTGACCGGTCGCGCGATGGACGAGTTCTGGGGCGCCCGGGTCAGCTCGTCTCGGGCAGTGGCGCGTCGAGGAACGGTGGGATCATCGCCAGGAGCCACTCGGCGCGATCGAGGAGCCCGAAGCCGGGCGGTACGAAGTGGGCGGTGCCTGGAAGCACGGCGAGCTGAGACTTCGGCATCCCGGCGAGGTCGCCCATCACCCCGCCGCCGAGCAGTCCGAAGAGCTCGACGGCGTGCTCGAGGCGGATGCCGTCAGAGTCTCCGAGGACGATCAGAGTGGGCGCGGCGATCCCGCGGATGTCGTCGGGCGACCAGGCGAACGCCGTCGTGTCGAGCCGCTTCAGCTTCTCGACCAGCGCCGGAAAGTTGCCGGGCTTCGGCGCGGTGCGGAGATAGGCGTCCTCGATCGGCGACCCGACGAAGAGCTCGGGCGTGATCGACGGGAACATCTCCCGCGCCACCGGGTGCATGCCGTCGCTGGTGTACGACGCGGATGCGACAACCATCTTGCGCACCACGGCGGGGTGACGGATCGCCAGCTGCAGCGCCACGCCGCCGCCCATGCTGTAGCCAACGACATCGGCGCGGTCGACTCCGAGGTGACCGAGCAACGCCGCCGTGTCGTCGGCCATTTGCTCGTAGGTGATCGGGCGGTCGATGTCTGCGGTGTGGCCGTGGCCCTGCAGCTCGACGGCGATCACCCGCCGGGACCCGGCGAGGCCTGGCAGGATGGGCCCCAACAGGTCGATCGTCATGTAGGCGCCGTGCAGGAGGAGCAACGGTGGGCCATCGCCATGGATCTCGTAGTACATGCTGAGACCGTTGACCAAGGCATAACCGGTCTGGGGATCACTGGTGGCTATGTGGTGACTCCTTCCTCATCACACCCGCGCCCCGACGGACGAGCACTGCACGCCAAGGCGCCGCCGTGCACCCCCGGTCAGTCGATGCTGAACCAGGCGCGCACCTGTGACTCGTGGTCGACATAGCGGTCCCCCGAGACGTCGACGACGACCTTGTCGATCGACCCACTGGTGAACGGGAACGGCGCCTGGTATTCGGGGGTGACCGCGGAGGCACTGTCGCGTCCGACGCAGATGCCGTCGCCGGTCAGGCAGAAGTAGCCGGGTTGGGTGACGATCTGCCCCTGGCCGACCTGCTGGTCGTCGACGTAGAGCGTCAGGGTGCCCTGCGCGCCGGGCATGGCTGGGTCGTTGCTCGGCCCGCTGGCGGCGAACTCGGCCACGAGCACATGCCGGCCGGGGGTCAGGTCCTGGTCGGCGATAACGTCCTGGAGGGTGGTGCCGATCCAGTTGAACGTGTAACGGAGCCTGCCGTCCTTGACGTAGAGGCTGTGGCCCCCGGGCACTCCACCGGCCGCCCAGATCACGCCCTGGGCATCAGCCGAGTCCAGCTGAACCCCTGCCGCGATGGTGTAGGAGCGACCTGGGATGGCCGGTCCGGCGGACTCCGGCACGTCGGCGCCGTTCGGGTAGAACACGTACCGGTCGCGGTGGGGTGCCCCGTGGGGTCGCTCGGCAAGCACCTGCTCCAACGCGCTCCGGTCATCCAACGGCAGACCGTTGTAGATTCCGGCGTAGTAGAACCAGAGGTCCTTGAGTGCTCCGAGGCGGTCGGGGTGGTCGGCGGCGAGGTTGGTGGACTGGGACCGGTCCACCGCGAGGTGGAACAGCTCCCACTCGTCGCGATCGAAGTTGCCCCAGCTCGACAGCGGCGGGTGCACGGTCGATGCCAGCCAGCCCTCGTGGTAGATCGAGCGTTGACCGAGCATCGTGTAGAACTGCGTCCGCTTGCCGGGAGCCTCCGCATCGGTGAGGGCAGCAGCGAAGCTCTCGCCCTCGATCGGGCTCTGCGGGTAGCCCTTGATGACGTCGGGCGGCTCGATGCCGAGCAGGTCGTAGATGGTCGGGACGACGTCGACAGCGTGCACATACTGCTGACGCGGCGTCGAGGCCGCGGGGATCCTGGCTGGCCAGGAGACGATACACATGTCGGCAACGCCGCCCTCTTCGCCGGCCCAGCGCTTCCAGTAGGGAAACGGCGTGTCGAACGCCCACGCCCAGCCGGTGTTGTAGTGGTTGTTCGACGCCGGGGTGCCGAGCTCGTCGATGTGCGGCAGGGTCGTCTCAGTGGTATCGGGCACGCCGTTGAAGAACCGCCACTCGTTGAAGCTGCCGTTGGGGCCGCCCTCGCCGCTGGCGCCGTTGTCCGACAGCACCACGATCAGTGTGTTGTCGATCTGGCCCGACTCCTCGAGGTAGTCGAGGACCCGGCCGAGGTGATGGTCGTTGTAGGCGACGAAGCCGGCGAACACCTCGGCCATGCGGGCGAACAACCGCTGCTCATCGGCGCTGAGCGAGTCCCATGGCCGCACCGAGTCGAGCAGCGGCCAAGGCTGACCATCGGGGCCGGTGCGGCTGGGTTCGCCGTGTGGGTTGATCGGTGACAGCTGGGTGCCCTCGGGAAGCAGACCGAGCTCGATCTGGCGCTGCAAGATGCCAGCTCGGATCGCCTCGTACCCCCCGTCGAACCGTCCCTTGTACTTGTCCGCCCACTCCTTCGGGACCAGGTGCGGAGCGTGGCCAGCCTCGGGCGCCAGGTACATGAAGAACGGCTTGCCGGGGTCGATCACCTTGGCGTCGCGGATGAACTCCACCGCCTTGCCGGCCATGTCGTCGGCCAGGTGATAACCGTCCTCCGGTCGCCCCGGCGGCTCGATCGGGTGATTGTCGTACACGAGGTCCGGGAACCACGAGTTCGTCTCGCCGCCCAGCCAGCCGTAGAACCGCTCGAAGCCACGCCCGAGCGGCCACCGGCCCTTGAAGGCGCTGAGGTTGCACTCCTCACCCGGGGTGAGATGCCACTTGCCAATGCAGTACGTGCTGTAGCCGTGCTCGGCCAGCACCTCGGAGATGAAGCCGTTCTCGAACGGGATGCGAGTCGAGATGCCAGGGAACCCCGACGCGAACTCCGCGATCGTGGCCATGCCATTCGACGTCGCGTTGCGGCCCGTCAGCAACGACGCCCGCGTGGGCGAGCACAGCGCCGTGGTGTGGAAGTTGGCGAACTTCACGCCTCGGTCCGCGATGCGAGCCATGTTCGGGCACTCGACCGGGCCGCCGAACGCGTCCATCGTGGCGTAACCCAGATCGTCCCAGGCGATGATCAAGACGTTGGGTGCCCCTTCTGCGGCCTTCGGCGCCAGGTAAGGCGCCCAGTCGGGCTCAGAGTCGCGGACATCCAGCGCGATCTTGCCGTTGAACTTCTTCGACATCGTCCCCATCCTCTTCTCGTCGGCTATGGCTGACCGGCCGTCCTTGGGTGACGACGACATGGACACCATCTCCACTCGCCGGCCGAGCCCCGACCGCACCGTAGCCGTGATGCTCCGCCCGCTTGACCGACCGGAAGGTCCGCCGCCCGCACCGGGCCCACCGGCGTACGATGCGCGGGCCGATTTCAATCGAGACGAAGCCTGGGTGACATACGAAGGCTCAGCACCGATGACATCGATGAAGGGAGAAGCGATCGTGCCCGAGCGGAAGTCCGTGGTTGTGCCCGGCTTGCCTCCACCACGTGGTGCCTACCCGCACGTGCGGCTCGTCGGCGACCTGATGTTCGTGTCAGGCACGAGCTCGCGGCAGCCAGATGGCTCGATCGCGGGCGCAGAGCTCGCTGCCGACGGCCGTGTCGCGCTCGACATCAGAACCCAGACGCGGGCGGTGCTCGACAACATCGGGAAGGTTCTCGGCGCGGTCGGGGCTTCTCTCGTCGACGTCGTCGACGTGACAACCTTCCTCGTCGACATGGAAGACTTCGACGGGTACAACGAGGTCTACGCCGAGTTCTTCTCCGCCGAAACGGGCCCGGCGCGGACAACCGTCGCGGTCCGGCGACTTCCGCACCCTCAGCTACTCGTCGAAATCAAGGCTGTCGCGCGCCGCCCCGCGGGCAGGGAGGGCTGAGCATGCTGCCGATCAACTTGTCTGCTTGGATCGAGGAGCACCGCGACCTGCTTCGGCCCCCAGTGGGCAATGCCCAGATCTGGGCCGACGGGGACTTCATCGTGACCGTGGTGGGCGGACCGAACCAGCGCACCGACTTCCACGACGACCCTTGCGAGGAGTTCTTCTATCAGCTCCGGGGCGACATGGTCCTGAGAGTCTGGGACGACGGAATGCCTCGTGACATCCCGATCCGGGAGGGGGAGGTTCTGCTGCTTCCCGCCCACGTGCGTCACTCGCCGCAGCGGCCTGTACCCGGTTCGGTCGGCCTGGTCATTGAGCGCCACCGTCCGGCCGGGATGGTCGATGGCTTCGAGTGGTACTGCCCCCGGTGCGCGGCGCTGGTGTACCGCGGCGAGGTGCAGCTCGTCAGCTTGGTCGACGATCTGCCGAAGGCCTTCGCTGCCTTCTACGACGACGAGTCTGCTCGTACATGCCCCGGCTGCGGCTGGGTTCATCCCGGCCGGGGTGCCCTGCCAGACCCGCCGCTCGCCGCGGAGGCCCGGCCCCGACAGGAGGAGGCGTGACGGTCGTCGATCTTCACTCGCACTTCTTCCCCGAGACATGGCCGGATCTGGCCGAGCGCTTCGGCACGCCGGACTGGCCGTGGATGCGCCGTGACGGGCCGGACCACGCCATGGTCATGCTCGGCCGGTCGGAGTTCCGCCCCATCACGTCGGCCTGCTGGGACCCCGAAGTGCGCCTCGCCGACATGGACCGCGACGGCGTCGATCTCCAGGTGATCTCGGCGACCCCGGTGCTGTTCGCGTACGGTCGCCCGGCTGAGCACGCGATGGAGTGCGCTCGGATCTTCAACGATGCCCTGCTCGAGCTGTGCGCCGGTGGCGGCGGCCGCCTCGTCCCGATTGGCCAGGTACCGCTGCAGGACACCGACCTGGCCTGCCGCGAGCTGGAGCGCTGCCTGGCGGACGGGATGAAGGGCGTGCAGATCGGCAACCACGTTGGCGACCGCGACCTGGACGACGAGGGCCTCGTCACCTTCCTGGCCCACTGCGCCGTCGCTGGGTGCGCCTGTCTTCGTGCACCCCTGGGACATGTTCGGTGGGTGCCGGCTGGAGGACTGGATGCTCGGGTGGACGGTGGCCATGCCGGCCGAGACCCAGCTCTCGCTGAACCGCATGATCCTGGGCGGCGCGTTCGACCGGCTCCCCCGAGACCTGCGCATCTGCTTCGCCCACGGCGGCGGCTCCTTCACGTTCCTCCTCGGCCGGCTCGAGAACGCGTGGCACCGGCGTGACCTGGTGCGCGGCCGGTCGACCGCGCCACCGAGCACCTACGTCGACCGCTTCGATGTCGACTCGGCCGTGTACGACGTACGGGCCGTGCGCTACCTGGTCGACGTGATGGGTCCGTCCTCGGTGCTCCTTGGCTCCGACTACCCATTCCCCCTCGGCGAGGAGCACGTCGGGCAGGTGATACGGACCTGCGGCTTCGACGCCGCCGTCGAGGCTCAGTTGCTCGGCGCCAACGCCCTCGACTTCCTCGGGATCGACACCGGTGGCTGACGTCGGGATCGCCGGGGCGGGTCTGGCGGGGACCCTGTTGGCCGTCTACTTGGCCCGCCGCGGCCATGTTGTGACCGTTTACGAGCGCCGAGCCGACCCACGTCGCGCGGGTACCGCCGGCCGATCGATCAACCTCGCTCTCTCGGCCCGCGGCATCGACGCCCTGGAGCGGGTGGGCCTGGCGGACGCGGTGCTGGCGCACAGTCTGGCGATGCGGGGCCGCATGATGCATGACCGAGCGGGAAGCCTCGCCTTCCAGGCCTACAGCGCGGACGGATCAAAGGCCATCAACTCGATCTCGCGCCACGGTCTGAACGCACTCCTCCTCGATGCGGCCGTGGACGCAGGCGTGGCGGTCCACTTCGACGAGCGGGCCGTCGCCGTGGTGGCCGACAGCGGTGAGGCCACCTTCGATTCCCCCACCGGTCGGCACACCGCCCGCCACGACGTCGTCATCGGCGCCGACGGCGCCTACAGCGCCGTGCGCGACGCCATCGTGCGCAGCGAGCGGGCTGACTACCGCCAGGAGCACCTGCCCTGGGGCTACAAGGAGCTCACCATCGCCGCGGCCGCCTCCGGCGACTTCGCCCTCGACCCCGGCGCGCTGCACATCTGGCCGCGAGGCGACTCGATGATGATCGCCCTGCCCAACCCCGACCGCACCTTCACCGCCACGCTCTTCTGGCCCTACGACGGCCCGGTCGGGTTCGCCGGGCTCGAGACCGCCGGTGCTATCGCCGACAGGTTCGAGCGGGACTATCCGGACGCCGCACCGCTCCTCGGAGATCTGGTCAATGAGTTCGTCCGCAACCCGGTCGGGTCGCTGGTCACGGTGCGGGTGTGGCCGTGGACTCGCGGCCGTGTAGCGCTCCTCGGCGACGCCGCCCACGCCATCCTCCCGTTCTTCGGCCAGGGTATGAACTGCGCTTTCGAGGACGTCGTCGAGCTCGACCGCTGCCTCGAAGAGACCGACGACGACTGGGCGGTGGCCGTGCCTCGTTACGCCGAGCGGCGCAAGCCGAACGCCGACGCCATCGCCGAGCTCGCGCTGGAGAACTTCGTCGAGATGCGAGACAAGGTCGGCTCGCCGGTCTTCCGGCTCCGCAAGCGCGTCGAGCACGCCGATCGAGCGGCTCGTGCCTGAACGCTTCGAGTCGCTCTACGAGCTGGTGAGCTTCAGCACCGTCCCCTACGCCGAGGCCCGCTGGCGGGTCTCCGCCCAGCGCCGCTTCCCGGCCAACCTGGCCGCGCTCGGCGCAGCCGGGGCGGCCCTCGTTACCGGGGCACTGCGACGAGTGATGCCATGAGCGCCAGAGGACCACGATCGGGCCGGGCGGTCGCGGCGGGCTCCGGGGCCTACGCCGGCGCGGCTGACGCTCACCTCGACCTACGCAACCGGCTGGGCTACGCGCAGTACCTCCAGCTCGACGCCGTGCTCTCCGCGCAGCGGCCGCGTACCGACGCCCACGACGAGCTGTTGTTCATCATCCAGCACCAGGCGACCGAGCTGTGGATCAAACTCGTGCTGCACGAGCTGCACACCGCTTCCGAGCTGATCGACGCCGACGACCTCGGCCCGGCGTTCAAGAGCTTCGCCCGAGTCGAGCGGGTGATGCAGGGCTTGATCTCGTCATGGGACGTTCTGTCGACGATGACCCCGGCCGACTACACCGCGTTCCGAGCCGCGCTCGACACGTCGAGCGGCTTCCAGTCGTTCCAGTTCCGGGAGCTGGAGTTCGTGCTGGGCAACCGCGACGCCGTGTACCTGGAGCCGTTCCGTCACGAGCCCGAGCGCTTCGACCGACTCGAAGCCGTCATGCACCAGCCGTCGCTGTACGACCGTGTGGTGCGGCTGTTGGGCCACCGTGGTCTGCCCGTCGACGCCGCGCTCGTCGATCGCGACTGGTCGGCGAATTACCAACCGCATCGCAGCGTCGTGGACGCTTGGCTCACCGTCTATCGGGAGCCCGACACCCACTGGGATCTCTACGAGCTGGCCGAGGACCTGCTCGACCTGGAGGACGCCATGCGGCAGTGGCGGCTGCGCCACGTGACGACAGTCGAGCGCATCATCGGGCTGAAGACGGGCACCGGCGGCACCGCCGGCGTCCCCTACCTCCGTGAGCGGTTGCAACTCGTTCTCTTCCCCGAGCTGTGGGCCGTGCGGACGGAGCTCTGAATGACCGTCGACGACCCCGCAGCCCTCCTCGGGGCGGCCGGTGAGGAATTCGCCGGCGCGACTCGAAGCCACTGAGGAGGTCGGGAGCCAGCGCCACCTCTTCGCGGTGCCCGACGGCGTGGCCTACCTGGCCGGAAACTCGCTCGGTCTCCAGCCACTGGCGGTTCGGGCCGCGCTCGACGACGTGCTCGAGACTTGGGCGAGGCTCGGCGTGGACGGGCACCTGGAGGGCTCGTACCCCTGGATCTCCTACCACGAGACGATGCGCGACACGGTCGCCCGGCTCGTCGGCGCTCGTCCGGGCGAGGCGGTGGTGATGAACAGCCTCACCGTGAACCTGCACCTGGTGATCGGCAGCTTCTATCGACCCACCCCGGCGCGTCACCGGATCGTCATCGAGGCCGATGTATTCCCATCCGATCGCTACGCCCTGATGAGCATGGCCCGGGCCCACGGCTACGACCCCGACGAGGCGGTCGTGATCCTCTCGCCCCGCGCCGGCGAGGACCATCTCGAGACCGACGACATCCGCGACTTCCTCGAGCGCGAGGGCGCCTCGGTGGCCATCATGGTGCTCAGCGCCGTCGACTTCCGCACCGGCGCGCTGCTCGACATCTCGACGATCACCGCAGCCAGTCACCGAGCTGGCGTGCTGGCCGCGTGGGACCTCGCTCACGCCGCCGGGAACGTCCCGCTCCATCTGCACGACTGGGACGTCGACGTCGCGGTGTGGTGCCACTACAAGTACGTGAACGCCGGGCCGGGCGCCGTCGGTGGATGTTTCGTCCACGAGAGGCATGGCTCCGACCCCTCGCTCGTCCGTCCCGGTGGCTGGTGGGGCCACGATCCGGTGTCGCGGTTCGACATGCCCTTCGCCTTCGATCCGCAACCGGGCGCCGCGGGCTGGCAGGTGTCGAACCCGCCGATCCTCGCCATGGCGCCCGTGCGTGTCTCCCTCGAGATGTTCGATCGCGTGCGCTTGGACTCGCTGCGGGCACGCAGCATTCGCCTCACCGGCTTCCTGGAGCGCCTGCTCGACGCCGTGGCCGTCCGGCGCAAGCTGAGGATGGTGACGCCCCGCGATCCGACCCGGCGAGGAGCGCAGCTCAGCGTGGAGGTGGACGACGCACGCAGACTCAACGACGCCCTGTTCCAGCGGCACCGGGTTCGCTGCGACGACCGGCCGCCGAACATCATCCGCATCGCACCGACGCCGCTCTACAACACGTTCAACGACTGCTGGCGGGCGGCAGTCGCCCTCGACGCTGAGCTCGCCGCAGTCTGAGCGCCCGCAGGTTGGGCGCCCGCCGATCCTTCGGCGGAGGGCGCAGACGGCCACTCGGCTGCGCCTTCCGCAGCCCACAACGACCGCCGACCGTTGGTGGGCGATACTGGCTTGCGTGAACTGCCGCATCGTACCGTTCATCCCTGGACGACGACCGACCGACGAGGACACACGTAGCGGCCTCGGCTCGAGTGACAACGTCGCCCTCGTCACCGGTGACGATCGGGACAATCGGACAGTGTTGTTGTTCGAGGTGTCAGAGCTTCCCCGCGACGTGGCGGTGGAGGCGACGATCACCATCGACGACCAGCCGCTGCCGGGGTGGGAACGCCGGCCTGTCCGCGCTCACCCAGCACGCCCGCCAGCGCCTCGAGTTGCGGCCCGAGCGCGACCTGGCCGACGCCGACCTCGGCTTCACCGGCGGGTTCATGCGCACGGCCCGGGTGGAGCTCCACGTCCTCAGCGATGGAGCCATCGTCGCCGGCGACGAGGCGTCGCTCGATGTGTGCGACGTCCGCAACCTCGGAACCCTCTACCAACGTGTGATCGACCGGCTCGTAAGGCCAGACACGAGACGCCAAGCCGCGGAAGCGCGGGTTGCAGACCCTGGCGTCGCCTATCATCCCTGGTATCCCGTGCTGACGATCGGCGGTGACAAAGCCGCCCTCTACACGGGCGCTCTCGTGGCCGACATCGTCGGCAAGGAGTATCACCTGACCGACCCGGCGTGGCTCCTGCGGGTCGGTGTCTATCTCGAGTTGCTGACGGGCATCGGCATCATTGAGGCTGTGCGGGCTGACGTCGGTGACCTGCTCGAGTCCGACGAGCGCGACGCCTTCGAGTCGAGCGACGTCTTCGCAGAGATCCGTCGGCGCATCAATCCCGACGGCTGGAGGGGGGTGTGGGGCAAGCGCCACATCAGCTTTCCGGGGCTCGGTAGTCCCCGCCTCGGGCCGGTATCGGCTCTCAACCTCATGCGGAAGAGGGACGCGACACTCCGGTTTCTGCACGTCCATCACGAGGACCTCAAGCACGCCATCGAGCTGGCCGGTCCCAACCACGTCAACTCGCAGGAGACGTGGCAGCGGGTGTTCCGCGATGCAGAGCGGGCCGTGATGCGCCAAACGGCTCGTGCCTTCCCCGAGCTCGGCTTCCTGCCCGCGCCGGCCAGAGAGATCGTGCTGTGGCAACGACTCGGCTTCGCCGGGCAGCAGGGCGTCTACCCCACTGCGTGCAACCAGTACAGAGCATCGATGAACGCTGTCGCGGATTGGGCGAAGGTCCGCGGTCTGATGGACCACGCGGGTGCCCAGTGCGTGCCGCCGGAGGCAAGCCTGTTGGAAGCCTTGGTTCGCGACCCGCCACGAGTGGCGATGCTCCAACGCCAAGACGGCCTCGGCCCCCGCCTCACCGTCACCGAGCCGGCCCCCGCGACCGAGCCGACCATCGAGGAGATCAAGCGCCTGCTAGCCGAGGTCCCCATCTTTCGAATGTTGTCAGCCGACGACGTTCACACCCTGGCCCTCGCTGCTCGCCCGTTGCTGCTCGGCCCCACCCAGCGCTTCGTGCTCGAAGGGCGCGAGGGTACGTCGCTGTTCCTGGTCGGCGAGGGCGAGGTCGAGGTACGCCTCCGCAAGGGCGACGGGACTGACTGGCTGGTCGAGACGATGGGCCGCGGGGAGGTGGTGGGCGAGATGGCCCTCTTGACCGGTGAGAGGCGGGCCGCGACCGTGCGGTCCGTCGACGAGAGCCTGGTGTACGAGATCGGCCGTGAACAATACGAGCCGCTGCTTCTGGCCCATCCCGAGTGGCTGGAGGAGCTGGCCGTCATCATGGAGGAACGGCTGGTCCGCCGCCGGGCCCGTCGGGCCCGCCTCGCCGCACAGGACGGCGGGTCGCCGCCAACCTTGGTCGCCCGGATCACACGAAACTTCTTTGGTGGACTTGAACCCCGAGACTCGTAGCTGGTGCACATGGCCAAGCGAGTCTCCGACCTACATCGGCTCGCCGACGGGGTCCCAGAGCCACCTAGGGCGGTGGATGCCGAATGGCGTGATGTGTTGCCCGTGGCTTGTCGCCACTTGAGCGACGGGTTGAGGTCGGGTCGATCCGAGACAGTCACGCATTCGAGGTTGACGGCGCGGCTTCATTCAAGTTCACTCATGGTGCGCCCTCATGCGAGAGGCGGACGGGGTGGGGCCATTGGGCCACTCCACCTCCCCCGACATTGCTGGCCCAACCGATACGGCTGCGGCGTAGCTCCGCCCGACGGCTATTTCGCCCAGCTCGCCTGGCCGATGCGGCGCGAGGCGGGCGGCGTTCAATAGGTCGTATCGGTGTCCTCGTACGGGTTTGGGGCCTGAGGGTGAGCTCGAGGCCACTGGGCGTCGACGAGCGGTTCGTCGTACTGTCACGCCGTGAGCGGCGACGGTGCCCAGGCGTTCCGAACCTCTCGGGCGGCGTACGACAGCCACGTCGGCCGCTACGGTCCCGCGTTGGCGCAGGGCCTTATCGAGTGGGCGGGCGTGGGTAGCGGTGATCGCGTCCTCGATGTCGGCTGCGGCACTGGCTTGCTGACGGCCGAGTTGGCCGCGGTGGTGGGTGAGGATCGTGTTTCCGCGATCGACCCGTCCGAGCCCTTCGTCGACGCTTGCCAGCAACGTCTGCCTGCGGCGGACGTGCGCCTGGCCACCGCTGAGGACCTGCCGTTTGGCGATACCAGCTTCGATTGCGCGCTGTCACAGCTCGTGGTGAACTTCATGAGCGATCCCCACGCAGGCGTGCAACAGATGCGACGGGTCACGCGCCCCGGCGGCACTGTGGCTGCGTGTGTGTGGGACTACGCCGGCGAGATGACGCTGCTGCGGACGTTCTGGGATGCCGCCGCCGCCCTTGACTCCGCCGCCGCGCCCCTCGACGAAGGCGTGTCGATGCGGCATTGCCAGCCCGAGAGCTTGCAGGCCCTCTTGGAGTCAGTCGGACTTCGGAACATCAGGAGCGGCGAGTTGAGGCCGTCCGTGCGTTACTCGAGCTTCGAAGAGCTGTGGACCCCCTTCACGGCAGGGGTCGCGCCGTCAGGTGCCTACACCGTGTCGTTGAACGAGCCGAGCCAGGACGCCCTTCGCCGAGAGGTCCATCGTCGCCTGGGCAGCCCCGTCGGGCCTTTCGTGTTGACGGCCCGCGCGTGGACAGTCATCGGGCGCCGCTGATCGGGCTCGATCGGACTCGCGAGGGCCCAATGCTCACTCGCCGGTCCCTCAACCCGAGACGTCCGCCCCTCGATGGCGCCCGCCCCGTTCTGTTCCGCAGGAAGGACGCCGGACGGCGCGAAATGCGGAACGGAACGGGGAGAGCAAGCACGGATGTCGACTGCTACCGGTAGTCGTCGGGCCTCGGGTCGCGACCGGCCTCGGCGGCCTCGCTGTATCGCCAGACATCTGGCTGGGAGCCATCGAGGTCCGTGAACCCATATTCCCGTGCGAGCTGACCGGAGGTCACCGACTTCTGGTTCCATTTGTTTCGGCTGGGATCCAGCGCCAGCGCGACGATTGCCCGTCCGACGTATCGTGGCGACTCGGAGACCGCGAAGCCGGGGGGTGCCGCCGGGTAGCTGTCGCCGGCCGTCGGAACGAGGGCGTCGTGCCAGTTGTCTTCGGAGACGCCGAAGTTCTCGACCATCATCTCTGAGCGCAGCCATCCGGGCGTGATGGCGACCGCAGTTGCTTCGTACGGCTTCAATTCGTGGCCGTGGGAGAAGGCCAGCCGGTTCACGGCGACCTTGGCCAGGTCGTAGAACACCGAGATCCGATACCGCGACGCGTTGTAGTCGACGGTCCCGTCTGTGACCTCGACCAGCAGACCGCCCGGCTTGTCGACGACCAGTGGAAGCAACTGGTGCGACGTGATGAGGTGGGTGTCAATGGCGAGTCGGAGTATTCGCAAGCCCTGGTCGAGGTCATGCTCCCAGATGGGTCTGTTCCACTCGCTCGGACCGCCCTTGAGCACCTCCGCGCCCCAGATGTCGTTGACGAGCACGTCGACGTGACCGTGGTCGTGTCGGATCCGCTCTGCCAGCCGGTGTACCTGGGCGGGGTCGAGATGGTCGACTGCAGCCGCGATACCGGTCCCGCCGAGCCGCGTGACCAGCTCCGCGGTCTCCTCGATCGTCTCGGGACGGTCGTAGTCCGAGAGCGCCGACCCACTCGACCTCGTGGTGCGGCCCGTGCACACGACCGTCGCGCCAGCTTCCCCCAACGCAACCGCGATGCCGCGGCCGGCGCCGCGGGTGGCCCCCGCGACGACCGCCACGCGTCGACGCAGGGAGTCCGGATCAGGCGACCAGTCCACCGCGGGAAGCATGCTGCTTCCCTTCGTCGGATGCCACCCAGCCCCGGCTCGCTCACCGGGGATCGTGCTGATCGAGGTTCCAGTAGCGCTGCGACGAGACCAGGTAGCCGTCGGCAACCGGTGTGAGAGCGAAGCGAGCGATCGTGCGCTGGCCGCCCTCGTGGTCGCCGTAGAGGATGTCGACAGTGAGTCGTTCATGCGCCGCGATCGCGTCGTGCAGCGGAGGGCGGTGCGGATCATCGGGGTCGCGGATAGCTCCCTGCCAGAACCCGATGTCGCTGGCCGGGATGTAGAGGTCCCGTGTGAGGCGGCGGAACTCCTCGACCGGCTCGTGGGTCTGCGGTGCCAGCTGCCAGCCGACGAAGGGATACCACCCGTGCAGGACGGCGACCCCGTTGCCGGCGTTGCGAAGGGGGGCGGCCAGGTAGATGACGCCGTCAGCCTCCTCGACGACGGCTCGCCCACCGGGAAGGTGGGCAAAGTGCTGGTCTTGCCACATCACCTTTTGGGTCGGATCCTGCGGCCGCGCCGCCATCAGAAGCGGGCGCAGCCCGGTCAGCAAGGACCGCTCGGCGGCGCGGGCGGCCCGGTTGGCCGACCGGACCGAGGCGAACGTGGCGCCAGCCAGGACGAGCGTGCCTCCGGCGGTGGCGAGCAAGGCGATCGTCGGCCAGTCAGCCATCGCCCGAGGTTACGGTCCTTGGTGGAGGACCTCCGCGACGACGCCCGCGCCTCCACACCACCTCCCGCCGGCTGAGACACCCCGATCCACGACAGTTGCCGTCGGCCGCGTCGAGGTTCATCATGAGGTGGTGCTGTTGACGGATTCGCCGCTCGACGAGGTCGCCGACGCAGACCTCCCCGTGTACGTCACCGAGTCGAGCGAGTCGAACCCGCGGACCGACGAGTGGCGCTGGCGCTGGCCGCGGGCCGGCACGGCGACGATGTCACCTCCCGGTCCGACGTACGGGCAAATGGTCCCGGCCGCCCAGACGGGCGGCAAGAACAACACGCCGTGCTTCTATAGGCTGATCGAGCTTCCCGGCGATGCGCTCTCCATCGTTCTCGTGGAGTGGTGGGCGCAGGCCGCCGCCGACGACAGGGCTCTCATCGGTGACACCCTTCACGTGTCCGAGCCGCGGGTCGAAGGCGGCACATGGAGCCTCCTCGGTCACCTTCGCCGCGGCGCTGGCCGGCGGTCACTTCCAGTCGCGCTCGAGCTCTGGGCACACCACGGTCGGTTCACTCGAGTGACGCTGACGCCGCGAGCCAGGGTCGTGACCTCCCGCCACTACTTCTGCGTGGGCAACCGCGCGCTCGACTGTCTCTCACGCGAGCTCGTCGATCGCAGCCGCCGGCTCGGCGCGCGACCTCCGCCGCGAAGTCCGTCCCGGGTAGACCCCGCTACGAGACAGGACGATGACCGGCTTCGTCGACTGAGTCCCACCGCGTGTGGACCGGCACGACAACTTGGGATGCGAGATGGCGCGCCCCTCGGTGTGCGCGCGTGGCCGTGGGCGCCCATCGGATGCTGGGGCGCGCGTTTGGGATGAACCTCCAACATCATCTCGTGTCCGCGCTGGGTAGGTAGCGCGGACCTGAGATCTGAGGAGTTCTCTGATGCGCGGCGTGTCTTCTTAGGCGCACGGTTGAGCCGAGGCCGCCACCGAGGTGGTCCTGGAGCCGGGTCGGGTTGCCGACACGAGCGAAACCGAAAGGGAGGCCATGAGCGCCACCACCGCCACCAGTCCTGTCACCGCCGGGAAGTCGTGGACGCATGCGACGCGCGTCACTTTGATCGCGCTAGCCGTCGTCGTACTGCTTGCCTTGTCCTTCGTGCTCGGACGAGCCTCCGGGAGCACGACCCAGAGCGTGCCGGCGATCGCGCCGGCGGCTGGCATCGACCAGCACGTCGGAGACCGGGCCGAAGGGCGCGTGCAGACGAGCACCGTCCCCTGCCGCATCGGGCGGCCCTGCTGATCATCCGCGGCCGAGCAGAAGCGAAGTACGGGGTTCGCCATCTGCGGTACTGGTTCGACGCGATTCTGCGCATCTGTTCCTGGTCTGCGCCGCATCAGCCTTGCCGCGTTGCTGCCTCCTCATCGACGAACGCGCCCTCGCGGAGGTCCCTGAACCGCTCGAGCTCTTCGGGCGGCAGATCGATGCCGCGGACCGGCCCCGAGTCAACGAGATGCGTCCGCACGTACAGCCGGCAGACCAGCTCCTGGCGATCGGAGCCCAACTCAGCCTGCGCCCAGCCTGCCTGTTCGACCAGCAACGCGCCCGCGTAGACGTCGACCATGAACTGCGCCAGCGGAAACAGGCGAGCCTCCGCGGTGGGGCGATCGAGCGCCTGCCAGTGCTTGATGGCCTGCTCGAGATGGTCGATCCGCTCGTTGACGACGGTGGCTGTCGCGGCGTCGCCGGTCGGCCCCCGGCTCGCGGCCTCGCGCAGCCGGTCGAGGAAGGGGTGGTGGGCTCCGTCTCGTTCCATCGCCCTACGCACGTCCAGGCACAGGATGTTGTCCGGACCCTCCCAGATCGTGTTCACCTGGGCGTCGCGCAGAAGGCGAGCGACCGGCCACTGCTCGATGTAGCCGTTGCCGCCGTGGATCTCGATCGCGTCGCTCGCCGCGGTGATGCCAAGACGGGCCGCTCGCAGCTTGATGAGCGGGGCACCGAGCCGCAACCGCGGGCCGAGGAAACCGTCGAACACGAGCGCCTGGGCCGCTTCCACCTCGACGATGAGCTCGGCGAGCTTGCGCTGCATGAGCGGATGCGAGGCGAGCGCGGCACCGAAGGCCTCGCGGGCGTGCGCGTAGCAGAGCGACTCTACGAGCGAGCGGCGAGCACAACCGAGGCCCATCATGGCGATGCCGAGGCGGGCGCCGTTCGTCAACTCCATCATCCGAGCCAGACCTCGGCCGTCGCCGGTCTCGCTGGCGTCACCGTGGTGGTGGGCGGGCGCGAGCAGGAAGGCTTCGGCGTCGACGAACTCGACCTCGGCCGAGGCCACTGCCTTCGTGCCCAGCTTGTCCTTCAACCGTCGGATGCGGACGCCGTTGCGGCCACCGTCACGACGATCGCGCAGTACGAGGAACGGCGCGATCCCGCGGATCCCGTCCGCTGCCCCCCGGGGTTTGGCCAGCACCACGAACGCCGAACCGTTGGCGTTGGAGGCAAACCACTTGAATCCGCTCAGCCGCCACCCGTCGCCGTCGGCCGTAGCCGTGGCTTCGAGCGCCGCCAGGTCCGAGCCCCCAGTCCGCTCGGTGAGCATCTGAGAGGCCTCGCCCGCCATCTCCCCCTCGGCGAAGATCGTCCGCACCTGCTCCTTGATGTCCTCCGGCGCGAACTCCTCGGCGAGACGCACGACCATGTCGCCGCCGGTCCCGAGGGCGCACATCATGCCGATCTCGGCCTGGTCGAGGAGATAGCTCCAGGCCGCCTCGAGCGGAGCCGGATCGACGCCGGCCCGTCGGGCTTGCGCTCTGAAGTCCGGCGAGCTGAAGCTGTGCTCGACCAGCTCTCGGCGTGAAGCCTCGAACGTGGTCGGCATCACGACCCGGCTGACGTCGCGACCCCATCGGTCGTACCGCTCGAGCCGGGGCGGGTTCCTGTCCGTCTCCTCGGCGCGCTCGGCCACCGGTCCGCCGATGAGGGCACCGACCCGCTCCAGATGCGGCGTCCCCCAGGCCAGGCCGTCGCGGCCGAGGTGCCTGCGCATGAGCAGCTGCAGCGTCGGATCGCACGTGTACCAGTTACGGCCGACGGCGCCGGCGTAGCGCTCGGTGGCGTACCGGCGGGCCTTCTCCTCGCTCCCAAACGGCAGCTCGTCCACGGGTTCGCGTAGGTAGGTGGCCACGACGCGATGCTAGAGACACGCGGCCCAGAGAACGAGGCGGCGGATGAAGACTGGTCGGGGTCGTCGATGGAGTTCCACGTCCTCGACGGCCACCGCTTCTCGCCCGCCCAAGAGCCATGTCGGCGAAGAGCCGTCCGGTCGCCGACGGCAATGGACCTGGCGGCCGATCAACTGTGCGTAGGCTCGTGCCCGGGGAATACCGGCGTGAGCGACGAGAGCTCCCCGCCGGGCATCACGGCAGTGCTCGATTGGGGAGAGCAGCGTGACGACAGATGTGAGCGCGAGCCCGGGCGGCTCCGTGGAGAGCAAGGGCCTGAAGGGTGGGGCGCTGGGGCTCGCGTCGGCAACCGTGATCGGCGTCGCGTCAACGGCTCCCGCGTACAGCCTCGCGGCGTCGCTGGGCTTGGTGACCGCAGCGATCGGATTCAAGGCGCCGGCGATCATGTGGCTCTCGTTCATCCCGATGGCCTGCATCGCGTCCGCGTTCTTCTACTTGAACCGCGTTGAACCGCGCCGATCCCGACTGCGGGACCAACTTCACCTGGGTGACCCGGTCGATGGGGCCGCGCTGGGGTTGGCTCGGTGGGTGGAGCAGCATCATGGCCGACCTCATCATGCCCAGCCTCGCCCTCATCGCGTCGAAGTACACGTTCTTGCTCTTCGGGTTCGACTCCCTCGCCGCCAAGACCTGGTGCAACCTGGTGCTCGGCATCGTGTTCATCATGGGCATGACGTGGATCTGCGTGGTGGGCATCGACTTGAGCGTGCGCACCCAGATGGCGTTGTTGGTGACCGAGCTCTCGGTGCTCGTCCTGTTCAGCGTGGTCGCGCTCGTGAAGGTCCACAACCATCACATCCCAGGGTCGGTCCAACCATCGCTTTCGTGGCTGAGTCCCACGAACCTCGGTGGGTCGAGCGCACTCGCCGAGGGCCTCTTGGCCGCCGTCTTCATCTACTGGGGGTGGGACACGGCGGCGAGCGTCAATGAGGAGTGCGAGAACGCCAACAAGACACCCGGTCTTGCCGCCGTGCTCTCGACGTTCATCCTTCTCGCGATCTTCGTCGTGGTCGCCTTCGCGGCCCAAGCGGTCAAGGGGGCCAGTTTCCTCAGCGACAACTCCGACGACGTGCTCTCGGCCACGGGCCACCTCGTCTTCGGCTCGTCGGGTGCGGGCGCCGTCGCGCTCAAGCTGTTGATCATCGCCGTGCTCAGCTCCTCGGCGGCGAGCTGTCAGACCACGATCCTCCCGGCGGCACGCACGTCACTGTCGATGGCCATGCACCGCGCCTTCCCCGCGAAGCTCGGAGAGGTCGACTCCCAGCACCTCACGCCGGCCACGGCGACCTGGATCTTCGGCGTCGGGTCGAGCCTTTGGTTCACCCTCCTGGTGTTCCTCAGCCGGTCCACCAGGGGTGACGTGCTCACCTGGTCTGTCGATGGTGTCGGCTTGATGATCGCCTACTACTACGGTCAGACCGGCATCGCCTGCGTCCTCTACTACCGGCGTCACCTGTTCAAGAGCGCGAAGAACTTCTTCTTCGTCGGGTTGCTCCCCCTCGTCGGCGGGCTCACACTCGCGTACATCTTCCTGAAGTCGCTCCAGGACATGGCCCACTCGGACTACGAGGATCCGCCCACGAGCTGGTTGGGGGTGAGCCCCGTGATGTGGCTCGGGCTCGGCACGCTCCTTCTCGGCCTGCCCCTCATGTTCTGGTGGAACACGCGTGATCGCGCCTTCTTCCGCGTGAGGCCGGATCCGATCGACGAACGTCCGCCGCCCGAAGGCGGCAACCCGCTACCCCCGCTCGTGTCCGAAGGCGCGCCCCGCTGATGGCTGGCGCCGTCCTCATCGGCTATGACGGTCAGGCCAGCTCACGCACCGCCATCGTGACCGCGGTGTCCGTCGCCAAGGCGTTCGAACGGCCCCTGGTGATCGTCTTCGGATACGCGCCCGTGCCCATGGGTGGCCAGGTCGCCGACCTCGGCCGGGCGGTCGAGGAGCTGGGCGAGAGAATCACGGACGAAGCGGTGCAGATCGCGAAGGACATCGACGCCTCCGTCGAGGTGCAGGTGGAGCTGGTCAACGACCGCCCCGCCGACGCACTGCTGCGGGCCGCCGATGCACACGATGCGATGGTGATCGTCGTCGGCTCGACGAACCGTGGTCCGGTAGCCGGCGCCCTCCTCGGATCGGTCAGCTATCAGGTGGTGCACCGATCGTCGCGGCCGGTGCTCGTCGTTCCCCTCCATGGGACCACAGGCGGCCAGTCCGAGCGATGAGCAAGGCGGTGGTCTGGTCCTGAGGTGACCTTCGGCCCTTGCCCGAGCACGAGGCGGGGGGTTCGCTGGACACGTGGTCGCGTTCGTCTACCTGCCAGTCGCGTCCGCCTTGCATGATGCCGGCACCGTCGATCGCGTCACGGCTGATGTGCGCGCTGCCTTGGACCGTCTCGGCGGCGATCGGGCCGACTCGCCGGAGGACCACCGGGAGCTGCCGATGGCGATCCTCGTCGCGACCGGCGGTACGGAGGGAGCGATACTCGAGCAGGTTCGGCGCCGTCACGCGGTGGCACCCTACGAACCGGTGCTGCTGGTGGCCCATCCGCTCCACAACAGCCTCCCGGCCGCGCTCGAGGCGATGGCCCGCTTGCACAACGATGGTGTTCGCGGTCGCATCGTGCAGGTCGGCGCCGGCGCGACAGACCGGATCGCGACCGCCATCGAAGATGTCGCCGCGATCCACCAGCTGCACGCAACGCGCCTCGGACTCGTCGGGGCACCCTCGGACTGGCTGGTGGCCAGCGTCCCGGATGCCGAGCTGGTGCGCGACCGCTGGGGCGTGGAGCTGGTCAGCATCGACATCGCCGATACGATCGATGCCCACCGCCGGGTCAGTCCCGACGCCGCGCTGGCCGTCGCCGTCCACTTCGCGGGCACCGCGGCGCCGACACCTCAGCTCGTCAGCGCGGCGGCGCTCCACCCGGCCCTTGCCGCCACGATCGACCAAACGCACGTCAATGCCGTGACGGTCCGCTGCTTCGACTTCCTCACCGATCTCACAACGTCCGGGTGCGTGGCGCTGGCCGAGCTGAATGACACCGGCGTCGTTGCCGGCTGCGAGGGAGATGTGGCCAGCACGGTCGCGATGCTGCTCGTGCGGGCATTGTTCGACCAGCCCAGCTGGATGGCCAACCCGGCGAGCATCGACGAGGCGCGCAACAGGGTGCTGCTCGCCCACTGCACCGTGGCACCCTCGCTGGTGGAGAGCGTCGAGCTGCACACGCACTTCGAGTCCGGCCTCGGGATCGGCTTGCGCGGTCGCTTCGCTCCCGGCTGGGTCACACTGCTCCGACTCGGTGGCCCGTCGCTCGACCGATGCTGGGTCGCCGAGGCCGAGATCGAGCGCAGTGGCGACGCTGCTGATCTCTGCCGCACCCAGGTGACGGTGCGCCTCGACGCGGTCCAAGCCGGCTCGCTCCTCGAAGAGCCGCTCGGCAACCACCTCGTGTTGTTCCACGGCCGCCACCGCAGCCGCATCGAGCAATGGTGGCAGCTGGCCTTCGGCACGAGCCCGTGAGCGGCCCCAATCGCGGAGCTCGATCGGGTCGTGAGCCAAGCGCCGCCTGAGGACCTACACGCTGCGGCGACTACGCGCTCGTGGAACGCGGACGAAGCGTCATCATCCGCTTCAAGATCGAGAACCAGAACGGTGCGCCGGCCGCGACCGCGCCCCACGAGATGAGGATTCCGAGGACGCCTAAGGCGAAGCGAGGCTTGCGCGGGAGCTGCCACATCGACACCTTGAACCCGGCCACCGAGTCGCCGGCCTTCCTCGCACACTCCAACCGCGGGATAGATCGCCCTGCGCGCACGAAGCCTGACTGGCGCCGCCCGTCGTGACCGCTTGCTGCGCTTGCGCGACGACGACCGCCCGCTCAGTCGGCGACTGGTAGACCCGCTCCGCGAAGCCGAGCGAGTCGACGCCGACGACCAGAACCACGACCGCGGCGACGGCCGCGGCCCACCAACGGATGCGCCGGCGGTAGGAGCCGCTCAGCGCGGTCATCTGACCGTCGAACCAGCGTTCGAGCCACCCCCGCAGCTCGACCGGCGACTCCTTCACGCTGTCCGGTAGCGCCTCGACCAACCGGCCGACCTGGGTGCCGGCCAGGTCATGAGCTTCGTGGAGCGCAACGAGCGCCTGCGAAGCGGCTGCAGCTTCGACGTTCCTGATCCGCTTGATCGAGTCCGCGGTGACGCCTGGGAGCAGCACGATGAACTTGCCCAGCGCGCTTGTGTCGTCCGGCTGGTCCGGGCTCTTCGAGAGCTGACCCGCCTCCTTGACTGCGAGGGCGGGGCCGCCCTCGGTCGGCGGAGTGAGCAAGGTGCTGACCCCATGCCACAGGTGCTTCGCTCGGAACCCGAGCATCGCCGCGATGACCTCGACGATGCCCGAGCACAATGTTGCCGTTGCGAACCACAGCGCGACTACCGCGATCGCCGTCTCAAACAGTGGAGATGATCCAAGACCCGCCATGACGATCCCCTCGATCGAGCAAGCCAGTCCCACGACCCTAACCGCCGGCGCATGCGACACCGTCGACGCCGACCGATCGACTCGATCACCAGCTCGTCAGGGACCAGATCTCCGGCCGACCATCGGCCGCCGGATGCCGGTATCAGGATGCGGACGGGTGACTCGGGGGCTGGGTCACGATGACCTGGGAGTAGGCGAGGGTGAAGCCATGGCGGCGGATGTTCCGTGCCGACGCGCTCGGCGGGACCGCGGTCACAACCGCGAGATCGCACCCCAAGGCCCTGGCTCGCTGCAGTCGATGCTGGAGCAACGCGGTGTGCACACCGCGCCGGCGAGCAGAGGGCAGCGTCGACATCCCGCCCAAAGAGGCGACGCCGTCGCACACCTGGAGGGCCGCCGCTCCGACCGGCTCGCCATCGATCCGCGCCAGGACCTCGATGCTCCCTGGGATGGACGCCGCGGCCGCCGAGAAGCGAGCACTGACGTCGCGATCGGCGGGGTCGGTGATCCTGAAGCCGTCGGACCGGACCGTGTGCACCACGGGCCAGTCATCGGCGGTGGCGTCCTCGATGGTGACGGCGGACTTGGACGGGGGCGCCAGGTCTTGGAGATCGTGGACGAACACGTCGCGAAACAGTCGAGGTCGGTAGCCGCGCGCCTCGAGCAGACGCAGCAGTGAGTCGCCGGCCCATGGGCAGAGCTCCACTTCGGCCGGCACAATCCGCGGGGCGAAGAACGCTTCCAGCTCGTCCAAGTCGCTGGCGTCGAGCGGCTGGGCGACGCCCAACCCGATGCCACGGTTGAGGTACATGCCGACGCCCGTGAACACCAGCGCGCCATCTCGAAGCGCAACCGCGACGGCGCCCGAAGCGGGCTCGAGCGCCGCAACCGCCGCAGCCGTGGAGCGTCCGAGGTCGGCTGCGTTGTGCTCGACCCGTTCGACCAGGGCGCGACCCACCTCCATGCCGAGATCCTCGCATCCCCATCGCGGTCGCCTTCGACTCGTCACCGACCCCGCGCGTGGACCGGTGTGGCCGCTGACACGACGGGGAGGACCAAAGGCCCTAGCCCCTACCGTGCCGCGGTCTCACACTGCCCGCCATCAGCTCGGGCTTGCAGAGAGGCGTGGATCCCGCGCGTCAGGCAGATTCCGTCGACGTCCTATTCGTTGACTTGCCGTTCAACTCCCACGAGCGGGGTCGGCGCTTCAAGGAGCTCTGGTCCTACAAGCAGGTGTTGAGCCCGTACGAGACGCATCTGGGCTTCCGCTACCTGGTGGTCGTGCTCCGGGCCAATGGCTTTCGCAGCGAGATCATCTTCCCCAGCGACGAGCACGACATCTGGCTCGCAGTCACGAAGGAGCTGTACCTCGGCGCCGGCCGGTCGTACTTCGAGGTGCCGCTGGACCGATTCGCCCACGCGCATCGCAACGCGGTGGCCGCCGGCTGCCCAGGGTTGGCTCGATACATCGCCTGGTACGCGGACGAGGCAGCCGCGTGCGGCAGCTACTTCGTGGAGCGTGCCCTCGCGGCCCAAGCGGTCTTCGATGGACTTCCGAGGTCGGAATCCGACGATGTCGAAGCGAGAGAGCGCGCCGCGAGTCAGCGCCGCGCGTGAGAACGAAAGGAGACAGAAGTGGCCAAGGAATCACGCAATGAGGTGGAGCGTCGGGTGGCGCGGGAGGAGTTCGTCGGCAGCCTGCGGCGTGTGCTCGCCTACGATCAGGCCATCGCCAACCTGCAGGAGGCTGGGCTCTCGGAGGCGTTCGTGACGGCCATAGAGAAGGATCCAGACCTGCTGCAGGCCATCGACAAGCTGACGCCGTCGCTCGGCCTCGCGGCGAGCCCGACTGGTCGTGCTGCGTCACCGTGAACAACCCGCTCCGTAGTCGAGCACGGCATGGGTGCGATGTTTGTCGAATGGGCCTTAGGCCTTGAGCCTGACGACTCCCAGCGCAAGTGCACCTCCCGGGGGCGAAACACGCGCGGACAGGGTGCACCTGCGCCCCCGCCCGGCCCGTGCTCGGCAGGTCCACCTCCAGCGCGCGCCAAGGCGCACGGACAGGGTGCACTTGCGCCCCCCACCCGGCCCGTGCTCGGCAGGTCCACCTCCAGCGCGCGCCAAGGCGCGCGCTCAAGGTGAACTTGCGGCCGGGAGGAGGCAATCTCAGGAGCGATCGAGTGTCCCGCCGTAGGTACTCGGGAGGCTGGTGGTCGCCCGCGACTCGCGCCGTCCTGCTGCAGGCGCAAGCACCGGCTGTCGAGCGCGAGACTGGGGCGCCGACAGGGGGAGACGAGCGTGGGGCGACCACCGGAAGACCGGTTCCGCATCTTCATCAGTCACAAGCACGAGGACCACGCGCTGGCGCTGGCCACGCATGAGGCCCTCGAGAGCCTGAGCAGCAGCATCGAGTGCTTCGTCTCCGGCGTGGACATCGCAGCCGGCGCGGACTGGAACCGTGAGATCCGGTCAAAGCTGGCGCAGAGCCACCTCCTCCTCCTGCTGTTCACTCGGCCGTCGCAAGCATGGGACTGGTGCCTCTACGAGACCGGCCTCTTCACTCGCTTCGAGGCGGTCGAGGTCACGGCCGTCGTGTGCCTGTTCAGCCCCGATGGCGGCACGCCACGGCCGCTGACGAACCTCCAGGGTGTCGAGGCGCGCGTGGAGGCGCTCGGGCGCTTCCTGACGACGCTGTGCAAGGAGACCTGGCGGGTGTCGGACGAATGGCGTCTCGGCGCACTGGCACCCAAGATCCGTCCGACCCAGATCGAACGCTGTGCCACCACCATCGTCGAGGCGTTCCCACACGGGTCACGGGACGACACCGCGTACTACCCGTGCCACCGGGTCGTCCTCGACCTCAGTGAGACCGAGGAGATCGGCGACGGGATCCCCGAGACGGCGCGCGTCGTGGAGGGGCTCGGCGCCACGTCCGGCTTCACGCTGTCGCTTTTCAACCTGGCGGGTGGTCGCCGAGCGCTCTCCTGGCGCGACTTGCTGATCGCGGTCGACGGCTTGGGGGCGGGCTGGCGCCAGCAGCTCGACCGACGCTTTGTCGCCGCGCTCAACGAGGAGCTCTTCACCCCGATCACCGCGACGCTGCGGGGCTGGAGCCAGGGACGCCGCCACGAGCGGCTCCTGAAGCCCGTGCTGTACCGGATCCTGCGGGCACCGATCGCGTCCAACGCCGCGCCGGCTCCATCCGAGGCGCGAGGCCGACCGATGGGCATCACGATCGTCTTCGACCCCCAGCTCGCGCCGACGCGGGTCGGCGGCCCCGCGTTCAACCTCGTGCGCATCAACGCTCGGTTCCGTACCGAGGTGTTCGAGGAGTTCGTCGGCACGGTGCGCCACCGCGCCGCCGACGGCATCGACGTCTTCCTCGGCATCGAGGAGGCGTTGCGCCTCGTGTACGAGGAGGCCGACCGCTTCGGCGTCTTCGACGACGGTGAGCTGCGGCGAGCCTACGGACCCGACTACGAGTCGAAGGACATCGCGGCGATGGGACAGCAGTGGCTCGACGCCCTCAGCCGGCTCGAGGAGGCGTTGGGCGCGCACGACGCCGGCGGGGTCGAGACCCACCTCGCAGAGCTCGCACGCTTGAACCGCGCCTTCTCCAAGGCCTCGACCGAGCGCTACCTCGACTTGTTGAACGCCGGTGGTTGAGGCCGGGTCGGCGGTTTGTACCCCCTCGTGACGGTCAGGCGGTCCGCAACGATATGACGAACTGGGTTGCCCCCGCCGCGGACTTCGGCCCCCAGATGCCGTCGATCGCGTCGCCGTAGAGGTTCTTGGCCGCCAGCGCCTGCTGGGCCTTCTTCACCGCGGCATCGGTCCGCGGGCCGAAGACACCGTCGCTGCGGGTGAAGTCGCCGAACTTGAAGAAGCGGAGGAAGTCCTGCAGCCGGGCAACGTCGGCGCCGGCGCTGTCATGCTTGAGCGGACCCTGCGGCAACGTGTATGGCGTCGAGGCATCGTCAGCCACGGGCGGCGAAGCCGTCGCCGGAGCGGCCCGGGCTCCCGGACCGAGCAGCTCGTCGATGCTCGTCGGCCCGGTTGGCATCGGCCCAGGTGCGCTCGATGTGCAACCACTGCGCCCACGGCTGCCCGAACCCGGTCGACGGATTCGAATGTGCCTGCTTCCACCCCGCGTACGACTTCCAGTACCGGCAAGCCTGGTAGTCGTGCACGGCCTGGATCCCCAACGTGGTCGCGTTGTCGAGACAGAAGCTGATCACGGCATCAGCGGTGGCCCGACCGGGTCCCGGCCCGGCCCAACGCCAGTCCCATGCCATCCCCCAGTTGTGGAGGCTGGGCGCGGCGCCACCCCGCATCGGGCGGGGCGGACGGGAGAGGATGCCGAGGTCGGTTCCTCCCCAGTGTGCGGTCACGTGCCGGCGGAGTGCATCCATGCCCACGGGTGGACTGCTCGGGTACTTGATCCCGTTCTGGTTCAGGTACGTCGCCGAGTCGTACGAGGGACCGCCGCGCTCGACGTCGTCGGGCGGCGCCTCGCCTTCGATCTCGTCATCGAAGGGAATGCCGCCCGGATCGGCATCGACCGCGTCGACCTGCTCGGCCAGACCGCGGGCCTGCGCATCGCTCATCACGACCTCCTCACGCGTCGGACCCCGAAGGGTAGGTCAGGTTGGAGTAGGTCTCGTGCGGCATCGGCAACGGCGACGCCACCGCGAACACGCCGCCAGTCACCGGCCCTCGTCCGGGTGACGATCTCGCGGCGTCCTCACTCCTCGGGCGGTCGCCGCCCTCGCCGGCGGCGGCTCTCGACCGCTCGCTGGACGAGCGAGGAGCGCGTGCCGCGCTCGTGGTCGGCCGGCTCGGGGGGAGGGGTGACCAGCTGTCGAACAGCCTCGAGTGAGCCCATGATCGACGACCACAGCCCGACGAACGAGCCGACCGTCGGATCGTCGCCCCGAACCGGGTCCCCCGTCTGGTCGATGAGGTTCCGGACGAGGCCGAGCGCCAGCGCGTCGCGCAACACCACGTGCGCCTCGTCGCCCACCATGCGCACCTCCATGCGGCGGGCCGCGGCCTCCTCCAGTGTCACATCCGTCGTCCCCTCGGGGCCCAGCTCGTCGATCTTGGCCGCCACCGCCTCCGCTTCCACGCCGAGCGACGTCAGCACCTTGGCGGCCAGGCTGTCGTCCGAACGGGCCAGCGCCTCCAGCAGGTGGTGGCTGCCAACCGGCGCCCTCCCAGCCAGCTGCTCGGCAGCCGCGATCGCGTGATCGGCCGCCGGCGTTCGATGCGGTCGCTCGAGCGGCATCGGCCGGTCCGCGCCCTGCCAACCCAGCTGGGCCGAGACCGCTTCGCGAACGCGGGGCAGCGCCGCGCCGCGCTCGACGAGCACCGTCGCGGCCACGCCCTCCCCCTCTCGGACCAGGCCGAGGAGGATGTGCTCGGTGCCGATGTAGTTGTGACCGAGCTGCAGCGCCTCCCGCAACGACAGCTCGAGCACCTTCTTCGCCCGAGGCGTGAACGGGATGTGGCCCGCCGGGACTTCGGCCCCCCGCCCGATCATCTTCTCCACGTCGGCCCGCACAGCCTCGAGCCCGATGCCCAGGCTCCGCAGCGCCCGCGCTGCGATGCCGTCGTGTTCGGCCAGCAAGCCGAGAAGGACGTGCTCCGTGCCGATGTAGGCGTGGTTGAGCCGACGCGCCTCCTCCTGGGCGAGCACGACCGTGTTCCGGGCCCGATCGGTGAACCGTTCGAACATGCCGTCAGGATCGCATCCCTGTCAATGCCCTAGCATTGTCAGGGTGTCCCGCTGCACTCGATGCGCTCGCCGATGACCAATGAGTGGGAGCGGCGCCTCGCCCGCTGGAAGGCCGAGCTCGAGCTCTTCGCCCAGCTCGACGACAGCTCGTGGGTGCCGCTCGCCCGAGCCGAAGCCGAAACCGGGGTGTCGCGCTCCGCGCTGCGCTCGTGGTACCGAAGTGGCGCCATCCGGTCCCGACTCGTCGACGGTCCGAATGGCCCGGAGCGGCTCGTACCCCTCGACGCGGTGATCGAGCGGGCGGCTCGCTCGCCCCGCATCCAACGCCGGGCCGAGCGAGCGGTCAGCCTCGAGGCCGAGGTCTCGTTGCTGCGGGCCCACGTCGATCTGCTCGAGCGTCGGCTGGCCGCGATGGAGGGCTCGACTGCCCGACCCGAGCCGCCTCGGAGTGACGGGGCGCCGCCGACACGGCCGGCTCCTCGCCCGACTCGCTAGACGAGGCCGGGCCGCGTGACCGACGGGCCGAGGTCAGGACGGCTGTGAGAGAGACGCTTCCGGCCGAGTCGGCTCGAACAGCTCGATGGGATTGCCCGAGGGGTCCTCGACGAGGATCTGCTTGCCGCCTACTCCGGTCACGATGTCGTTCCGGAAGCGGGCACCCTGCCCGCGCAGCCTCTCGACGAGGCCGTCGAGATCGGACACCTCGATCATGAACCGGTTCCAACCGCCCGGCTGGGGCACCGTCCCGTCCGGCATGGCCTGGCCCCCGCCCGATCCACCCCCGGGCGCACTGAGCACGAGGCGAAGATCACCTCGTGCGAGCATCGCGAAGGTCGGTGCCGGATGCATCACCTCCGCGAAACCCAGGTGCTCGCGGTAGAAGGAGAGGGCGGCATCGACATCATCGACGATGTAGCGGACGCTGACACTGGCCATCTGGTGTGCTCCTTGTAGACGGAAGATGCGCGCTCACAATGTGAGGGCTTCGGGCTCGTTGTGGCCTCACCCATCGCGAAGCGATGCCCGAAGATCCACCCACGTTCGCGCACTCTGCAAGGCTGACGGGGCCAGGCCGGCGACCCGGCTCGGCACCACGATGAGCAGGACCCACCGAGGCGGTACGACACGATGAGGATCGGCATCTCGCTCACCAGCGCTCATCCGTCACCGGCTCACCGTGATGGGCCGAGGTGGATGATCCAGCAGGCGGCCGCAGCGGCGCGAGCAGGTCTGGACACGCTGTCGGTTGGCGACCACCACAGCACCGGTCCGGAGGTGTACGTGCAGAACGTTCCGATCCTCGGCCGCCTCCTGGCCGAGTGGGACGACCGGCCGGCGGGCTGCCTGTTCCTCGTGCCCCTCTGGCATCCGGTGCTGATGGCAGAGCAGATCGGGACGCTCGCCGCGATCGCACAGGGGCCATTCATCATCCAGACCGGCTTGGGCGGAGGCAACCGCCAGTTCGCCGCCATGGGCGCCGACCTCCGCCGGCGCGGCGAGCTGCTCGAAGCCGGCATCACGGTCGTCCAGCGCCTCCTGGCCGGAGAGTCGGTGTCCAGCCTCTCCCACGGCATCCGCGACGCTGCCATCGCCCCCCTTCCCCCCAACGGCACCGAGTGGTGGATAGGCGGAACGGCCCCCGCCGCGATCGACCGGGCCGCCCGGCTCGGAGACTGCTGGTTTGGGAACGCCGACCTCACCCCTTCCACGGCCACCACCGCGATCGCCGAGTATCGAGACGCCTGTGCCCGACACGACCGGGAGCCTCGACTGATCCCCATCCGCAAGGACGTGCACATCGCAGGATCGGCGACCGAGGCTCAACGCACGGGCGACGAGCTGATGGCCCAGGGCTATCGGGGCTTCGCGCGCGAAGCGGTCGCCTACGGTGATCCCAGCTCCGTCGCCGATCAGCTCGCGGTTTACGCGCAGCTCGGCTTCACCGACGTCATCATGCGCACCATGGCCGTGGGGCCCGAAGCCGCGCTCCGCTGCATCGAGCTAGCAGGCGAGGTCGGCTCTCTGCTGCGCAACACCTAGTGGCTCCAGGCTCAACCCGGCGTCCCGTAGAGGGGGTGCGTAGGCGCGTGCGGACCGCTGGCCACCTCAGGGTGCGTAGTGACCTCCGCCCGGCCCTTCGCGACCCAGGCCGACCTCATCCACCGGTGCGCCGTCGCCATCAGTGGGCAGCATCGGCACCGTGTCCGATGCCCGGCCCCGCTCCTCGACAAGTCGCTCGAGACGACGCTGATAGGTGCGATGGAGGATCTCGAGACAGCGACGCCGCCCGGCGTTGGCCACGGTGATGAGCAGCTCCGTGGCGCGGAACGGCTTGACGAGATAGCCATAGGCACCGCTCTCGAGCGCCAGCTCCGCCATGTTCGGGTCATCGACCCCGGTCACCATGACCACGGCGAGATCCGGATGCTCGGACAGCAGGCTCTCCGTCAGCTCGAGGCCCGACTCACCGGGCATCATCACGTCCACCAGCGCCAGCGCGAACCCCTGCTCCGCCAGGCGGGCACGCGCCTCGTCGGCGTCGCTCGCATGGGTGCATCGGTAGCCCTCCCGGCTGAGCAGCCGCACCAGTAACTCGGCGATCATCTCGTCGTCATCGACGATGAGCGCGGCTGCGGTGTCTCCGAACAACGGCGGCATCTCACCCGGGCGGAACCGCAGCTCCTCACGCCTCGGCACAGTCGGCTGCCCCTTCCGTGCGTGTCGTGAGCATCAAGCTCCCTTCAACGAAGCGAACAAGCGCCGGCGGTTGCGTCAGCAACGGTACGTCAAGAGGGACACGACGTCGACGCCGCGTCCCCATGCCGCCGCGGCGGATTCGCTCGGAGAGCGCTGACCTGGTCGTGACCACGATGCACGACGCCGACGCTGGGCTCCGGGCCGCCGAGGAGCCTTCCAGCACGACCTGGACGAGATCCGGCGCTCCTCGTCGAACGACTGAGGGCGGAGCGCCATGACGAATGTGTGCCAACCCACGATGGCTCCGGTGCTCTAGACCCAGATGCTCCAGCATGGTCGTACCCGCTGCGTTGGCCTTCCTCGACGCTTGTTGCATGAACAACAACCGCTCAACGTCCCCGCCTGTGCGCACGCCTGTCGTGCTCGACAGCACTGGGGACTTGGCAGCTGGCCGGCGGGGCCGGCACTTGTTGGCACCACTGGCGTTGATCACGCTGGCCCTGGCCGGGAGCGCCCTCCGGTCGGGGAGCGAGCAGAGCCGGCCGACCGACGTCGCGGCCAGTGGCTTCGGCTCAACTCGGCTCATGGATGGGCTCGCCGGCCAGGCCGGCCAAGCTCGCCAATGGGCGGGCACCCTCGTCATGGGACTGCCGGCGCTGGCCATGACGAGAACGCAGCCGGAGCGGTCAGGGAAGCACGAGATTGCCCGGGCCCTGGCGGCAGCCGCGATCGGTGTGTCCGGGCTCGACCACCGAACCGGGACCGTGCCGAAGGCCGTCGCGGCGCTGGCACGACCTCCCGGACCACGGGCCATCGTCGCGGTGTTCTACGCCCTGGCCCAGGTCGGCCACCCGTACCGCAACCGAGCCGACGGGCCGGCGGCGTTCGACTGCTCGGGGCTGACGCTCGCCGCTTACCGGGCGATGGGGATCCCGCTCCCCCACCGCGCGTCATCGCAAGCGCAGCTCGGCATCACGGTCGATTGGCGGAAACAAGCCGTTGCCCCCGGCGATCTCATCTTCACCCGCGGGGGTCGGCCGCGACACAACCTGGGCCACGTCGGCATCGCGATCTCAGCCTTCGAGTGGGTTGTCTCGCCCCGTTCGGGTGAGACGGTGACGCGACAGCCGATCCCCTTCGACCGGGTCCAGCTCATCCGCCGCATCGTCGGTGCATGAGCCGCGTGGCGTGGCGCCTCCTCTGAGGAGGGCGGTCCCGCGACCGGACCAGATGTTCCAACGCGCGGTCGTTGCCACCAGCGGACGGCCGGACGGCCGGTCTACAGTCGTCGCCGCGGCCGCCTTGGAGGACTCGGTTGTCGCGCAAGCACCTTCAAGTGGACGGGTGACCGAGCTGGGTGCGGAGAGCTCGACGAGTTCGTCCCTTACCGCGTGAGTCGGGCGTGAACATGGCAGACGACAAGGCACCATATCGAGCTCTGTTGGAGGCGGCACCCGACGCCATCGTCGCCGTCGACACCGACGGGCAGATCGTCTTCGTCAACACCCAGACGGAGGCTCTCTTCGGCTACTCCAGCGACGAGCTGGTGGGGGAACTGGTCGAAGTCTTGGTGCCGGCGTCGGCCCGCGCCGTCCACGTCGGGAATCGTGAGGGCTACATGGCACACCCGGTGACCCGGCCGATGGGCGTCGGCACAGCGCTCGCCGGTAGGCGCAAGGACGGCACCGAGTTCCCGGCCGAGATCTCCTTGTCGGCCATTGACACGGACGACGGCCTGCTGGTCTCCGCCGCCATCCGCGATGGTGGCGAGCGTCGGCTGCTGGCGATCATCGCTTCGTCGAGCGACGCGATCACGTCGATGCGACTCGACGGCACGATCCTGACCTGGAATCCGGCAGCCGAGCGGGTGTTCGGACTCTCAGCCCGCGACGCAATCGGACGAAACATCGCCGACGTGGTGGGTCGGGACGGTTTGGGTGGCCTCGACGCTCACCTCGGTCGAGTCCGACAGGGCGAGCCGGTCGGGGAGTACGACACTGACTACACGCGCAGTGGCACGACGCTGGAGTTCGCCTGCTCGTGGTCCCCGATGCTCGACCACGATGCCCATGTGATCGGCGCATCGCTCAACTGCCGGGACATCACCGAGCGCAAGCGAGCAGCAGCTCAACGCACGGCGCTCGAGGAGCGCCTCAACCAATCCCAACGTCTCGAGGCCCTCGGCCAGCTGGCGGGAGGCATCGCCCACGACTTCAACAACCTGCTCGCCGTCATCCTCAACTACGCCAGCTTCGTCGCCGAGGCCACCGAGGGCAATCCAGCGGCCCAGGCTGACGTGGAGCAGATCCGTGCCGCGGCCGAGCGTGCCGCTCGACTCGTGCAACAGCTGATGATCTTCGGACGACAAGAGAGCGTCCAGATCGATGTGATCGATGTCAACGCTCTGATCACCAGCATTCGGGAGATGCTCTCGCGCACCTTCGGCGAGCGCATCGAGCTGGCCGTGAGGCTCGATCCTGATCTGCTCGCCATCCGGGCGGATCGTGGGCGAGTCGAGCAGGTCCTCGTGAACCTGGCCGTGAACGCCCGGGACGCGATGCCCGATGGGGGCGAGCTCACGATTGCGACGAAGACGGTCGAGTTCGACGCGGAGTACGCCACCCTCCACCCGGGCGCGCACGCCGGCACCTACGTCCAGATATCGGTGAGCGACACCGGCGCCGGGATGAGCACTGAGGTGCTGGCCCACGCGATCGAGCCGTTCTTCACCACCAAGCCGAAGGGTTTCGGGACGGGACTCGGCCTGGCAACCGTTTATGGCATCGTCGCCGAGGCGGGCGGCACCCTGAGCCTCTACTCGGAGGAAGGCCTCGGAACCGTCGTCTCCGTCTTCCTCCCCGCGACCGAGGAACCAGCCACCACCTGGTCGTCCGGCCGGGAGCGGACCGGTCCGAGCGGTGACGGGGAGGTCATCGTCGTCGTGGAGGACGAAGAAGCGCTCCGGCAGGTCACGGCGCGTGTGCTCCGCCGCAACGGGTACGTTGCGCTCGAGGCCGCCACGCCCGAGGAGGCGTTCGTCCTCGCCGACGAGCACGAGATCCACCTGCTGCTCACGGACGTCGTGATGCCGCACCTGTCCGGACCCGAGCTGGCCGACCGCATGCGGCGAGAGCGTCCCGAGCTGCCGGTGCTGTTCATGTCGGGGTACAGCCAGGGGGTGCTGGGTCCGCATCACGCCGTCGAGGAGGACTTCCGCCTGATCCAGATGCCGTTCAACGAGAAGATCCTGCTGAGCAACGTCCAAGCCGCGCTGACGGAGCCGAGCTAGCCGGCCGGCCGAACCGGAAGCAGCCGATCGCCGCAGTGCCGGGGCTCGGGACGTTCGTCCCTATGAGCCCCTACCCCCTACGGGTATAGTGAAGGCATGCCCGGTTACTCGGACGACAAGGCACGACATCTGGCCGCGCTGCGGCGCATCGAGGGTCAGATCCGAGGCTTGCAGCGCATGGTCGAAGCAGACCAGTACTGCATCGACGTCCTGACGCAGGTCTCGGCGGCCACTCGAGCGCTGCAGTCCGTCGCCCTCGGATTGCTGGAAGAGCACCTGAGCCATTGCGTCGCCGGGGCCATCACGAGTGGCGACGGGGCATCAGCGCAGGAGAAGCTGGCCGAGGCCCAGGCCGCCATCACCCGGCTGGTGCGCTCGTGAGCGCTGCTGCGAAGGCACGATGAGCGCACCGCCAACGCTCCCTACATCCGTCACGTTGGCCGTCGGTGGCATGACGTGCGCGTCCTGCGCCAGCCGCATCGAACGCGGGCTGAACAAGCTCGACGGGGTGACGGCGAGCGTGAACTACGCGCTGGAGCAGGCGCATGTGGACGCACCCGCCGGCACCAGCGTCGACGAGCTCATCGGCGTCGTCGAGGCCGTCGGCTACCAGGCCTGGCTCCCCCGTCCGGCTCCCCTCGGCGGCGACGGAGACGGCGACCGACACGACGCCACCCGGGCGCTCGGGCGACGGGTCCTCGTCGTGGCCATGCTCGGCATCCCAGTCATCGCGCTCGGCATGGTGCCGGCCCTGCAGTTCGATGGTTGGCAGTGGGTCAGCCTGGCCTTGGCCACGCCGATCGCCACCTGGGGCGCTTGGCCGTTCCACCGGGCGGCTTGGCTCAACCTCCGTCACCGCGCCACCACCATGGACACGCTGGTATCCGGCGGCGTCCTCGCCGCCTACCTGTGGTCGTGCTGGGCCCTCTTCTTCGGCGACGCCGGCGCGGCCGGCATGCAAGACGCCTTCACCTTCACCTTGCGCCGCTCGTCCGCCTCCGACTCGATCTACCTCGAGGTCGTGGCCGCCACGACCCTCTTCCTGCTGGCCGGTCGCTGGTTCGAAGCGCGCGCTCGACGGCGCGGCGCGGACGCACTTCGGACCCTGGTCGAGCTGGGGGCCAAGGACGTCGCCCGCCTTGCTCCAGACGGTCGCGAGGAACGGGTCTCCGTCGACGCGCTGCGGGTCGGCGACCGCTTCGTGGTCCGCCCCGGCGAGAAGGTGGCCACCGATGGTCTGGTCGAGGACGGGAGCTCCGCCATCGACGCGTCCCTCCTCACGGGCGAGTCGGCGCTACTCGAAGTTGGTCCCGGCAGCCCCGTCACGGGCGCCACCGTGAACGTGGGCGGCCGCCTGGTCGTGCGGGCGACCCGCGTCGGAAGCGAGACGACCCTGGCTCAGATGGCCGCGCTGGTAGCCGAGGCGCAGTCGGGCAAGGCCGACGTCCAGCGACTCGCCGATCGGGTCGCGGCCGTGTTCGTGCCGATCGTGCTGGTCCTGGCCGCCGCGACCCTCGTCTTCTGGCTCGCTCGAGGCGAGCCGGCGTCGTTCGCCTTCAGCGCCGCGATCGCAGTGCTCATCGTGGCGTGCCCGTGTGCACTCGGCCTCGCCACCCCCACCGCGCTCCTCGTCGGCACCGGTCGGGGTGCACAGCTCGGCATCATCATCCGGGGCCCGGAGATCCTCGAGCGGACCCGCCAGGTCGACACCATCCTGCTCGACAAGACCGGCACCGTCACCGCCGGCCGGATGGCGTTCGTCGATCTCGTCACGGACCACGGCGTCGAGCGCCCGGCGGCCCTCCGTCTCGCCGCCAGCCTCGAGGCGGCGAGCGAGCACCCGATCGGCCGGGCCATCGCCACCGCCGTTCCAGTGGCAGAGCACCTGGCAGTCCGCGACTTCCGTGCCACCGAGGGCCTAGGAGTGCGAGGCACTGTCGCTGGCCACGACGTCGTCGTCGGCCGGCCGTCGTTCCTCGCCGAGGTCGGCCTGGCGCTGTCACCCCGGCTCGACGAGGCCCGTCGAGCCGCCGAGGACGAAGGGCACACCGCGGTCGCCATCGGCTGGGACGGCCGGACGCGCGCCGTGGCCATCGTGGGCGACACCGTCAAGCCCACCTCGGCCGCGGCAATCGACGGCCTGCGTCGGCTCGGCCTCGAGCCGGTCCTCCTCACCGGTGACAACGAAGCAGCCGCCCGAGCGGTCGCGGTCCAGGTGGGCATCGAGCGCGTGGTGGCGGAGGTCCTCCCGGCGGACAAGGTCGACGCGGTCAAGCGCCTTCAGCACGCCGGCCACGTCGTCGCCATGGTTGGCGACGGCGTCAACGACGCGGCCGCCCTCGCTCAGGCCGACCTGGGCCTGGCCATGGGCACGGGCACCGACGCGGCCATCGCCGCCGCCGACCTCACGCTCGTGCGGGGCGACCTCAACGCCGCTGGCGACGCCATCCGCCTGAGCCGCCGCACCCTGCGCACCATCAAGACCAACCTGGTCTGGGCCTTCGGCTACAACGTCGCCGCCATCCCGATCGCCGCCGCCGGCCTGCTCAACCCCATGCTGGCCGGGCTGGCCATGGCGCTGTCCTCAGCCTTCGTCGTGTCCAACAGCTTGCGTCTGTTCCGCTTCCGCTGATCCACGGCCACAGCACCCGTCCACCACCTGGCGGCGTTCATTGCTGTGGTGCGTGGCCTTGGCGGCGGTGTTCGCCCCGATCGCCGCCGCTCGCTACCGGGGCTCCGCCACCGCCGGGTCGCGCCGGCGGACCGCCCTCTAGCCTCGGTCGCCATGTGGCTGCCCTGGGACATCGCGGCGTGGTGCGCCGCCGTCGTCGGCGCCACCAGCTTCGTCATCCGCCCGACCGGTCGGGTCGGGAGCGAGGCGCGGGCCATCCTCCGCGAGCTGGCGATCGCGACCGCGCTCTACGCCGTCTGGCGCCTGGCCGGCCAGATCACAGTGATGGGCACCGAGGACGCTCGCTCCCGCGGCCTGTCGATCTGGCACGCCGAGCGCTGGCTCCACGTGCCGAACGAGCTCACGCTGCAGCAGTGGTGCCTGCACGCGCTGTGGCTCATCCGCTTCGCCAACGCCTACTACATCGTCATGCACGTGGCTCCGGTCGGCGTGTTCCTCGTCTGGCTCTTCTGGCGCCATCGGGACCGCTACCCGACCTGGAGGAACCTCCTGTTCTTCGTCTCCATCGCGTGCACGCTCATCCAGCTGATCCCGGTGGCCCCGCCCCGGCTGTACCCCGAGCTGGGTTTCATCGACACCGGAGCCGTCTATGGACCGCGCGTCTACGAGGCCAGCGAGTCAGGGCAGCTGGCGGCCATGCCATCACTCCACGTCGGATGGGCGGTGCTGATCGGCATCGCCGTCGTCATGACCAGCCGCAGCCGGTGGCGATGGCTGGTGCTGGCCCATCCCGTCCTCACGGTGTTCGCAGTGACGGTGACCGCCTACCACTGGCTGCTCGACGGCATCGTCGCGGTGGCGATCCTCCTTGTCGGCATGCTGGCTGAGCGGTGGAGCCGACGCCGCTGGAGCCGGCGGACCGCCGAAGTCGTTCGGCCGGTTTGACCCCGCCGACCCGCCGGGCACGAGTGCACCCACGCATCCGTGGTGCCGTGCCGGGGCGGCGCGCGATCGTCACCGCGGCCCGCGGCGCCGGCGGTGCGTCCCGTCTCTGTCCCATCGGCCGCGGTTCAAGTGGCTCCCGTTTGGGTAGCCGGTTCGTTTGGGTAGCCCGTTCCCATGACGTTGCTCAGCGCGGTTGCCCGACCCATGCTCGGCGGGATCTTCATCTACGGCGGCCTGGATGCTCTGCGCCACCCCGAATCGAAGGCTCCGGCCGCCGACACGCTGGTGGCCGACGCCGTCGAGCTCACCGACAGCGGCCCCTTCGACCTCGATTCGAAGCAGCTCGTGCGGGCCAACGGTGCCCTCCAGGTCGGGGCCGGCGCCGCCCTCGCGCTCGGGATCCTGCCTCGGGTGGCGGCCATGGCCCTCATCGCCTCGTTGATCCCGACCACCGCCGCGGGCCACCGCTTCTGGGAGGAGCAGGACGCCTCCTCTCGGGCCCAGCAGACCGTCCAGTTCCTCAAGAACCTGGCCATCGCCGGCGGGCTCGTGTTCGCGGCCATCGAGCACGGCGGGCGCCCGTCGGTGCCGTGGCAGGCCCGACACGCCGTCTCGGGCGCCGCCCAGCACGCGCTCGAGGTGCTGCCCGGCTCCCACGGGTAGCTCCGTCGCAGCCGGTTCGGGTCGGCGATCGGCCCCATGCCCCCGGCCCATCCGCTCCGTTCCGCGATGGGCACCGCCGACCGTCGGTATCGCGGAACAGAACGTCCGGGGGGCCGGTTCGGGCCGGGCCGGACATGCCGGTCGGCCGGGCCGGGGGTGCCGGTCGGCCGGGTCGCGGGTGCCGGTCGGCTGGGTGTCGCTGGACCGGGCACTCAAGCACCATCCCTGAAAGGGTGTAGCCGATGGCGAAGCGGGTCACGCTGACGTTCGACAACGGGCCGAGCCCGGCCACGGCTCGCGTGCTCGACACCCTGCACGAGCGCGACGTTCGCGCCACCTTCTTCGCCTGCGGCGACCAGCTGCGCTCCGGGGAGGGCCGCGACCTGCTTCGCCGAGCGGTGGACGAGGGCCACTGGGCCGGGAACCACACCATGCGCCAGCCCCACACCTTCCAGTTCGGTACGTGCGCCGACCCCGACCTGCCGGCCCGCGAGATCGGCGGCACGCAGGAGCTCCTGGGCGACCTCGCCCACCCGGATCGGTTGTTCCGGCCTCCGGGCGGCGGTGGCCACCTCGACGAGCGGCTGCTCAGCCCGGCCGCGGTCGAGTACCTGCAGCAGGGCTCGTACACCATGGTCCTGTGGACCAGCGTGCCGCGCGACTGGGTCGACGTCGACGGCTGGGTCGAGCGCTGCCTCGCTGATGTCGAGCGACGGGAGTGGAGCGTCGTCGTGCTCCACGACCTGCCCACCGGGGCCATGGAGCACCTCCCCCGGGCCCTCGAACAGCTCACCGCGCAGGGCTTCGAGATCACCCAGGAGCTCCCGGCCAACTGCGTGCCGATGCGCCGGGGCATGCTCACCGCACCGATCGACCACCTGGTGGCCCGGTCCGCCAACCACCCCACCTACGAGGAGGAGCCCTAACGCAGATCTCCGCATGGGAGGCGCCAGCCGCCGCGCCGTCGCCTGGCGTCCCGCGCCGGCTGCATCACCATGCCGACGTCACCAGGACACGGAGCGCACCCCGCTGGCCCGGTGGCTCGGCGGCGACCACCACGGCAACAAACCCATCGCTGACCAGCTCTCGGCGGTGCCGACCCCGGCCCCGTTGCGGTGGTCGAGCAGCGCGGCCATGAAGGCGTCCAACGGTCGGCGCGACCGCTAAGGCCCACCACGGTGGGCGTGGCTCAGCTCGGCAGCGCCCCCTCGATCGCGTCCACCAGCGTCGGGTCGTCCGGCGTCACGACCGGGCTGAAGCGTGTGATCGAGCCGTCAGGCGACACGAGGAACTTCTCGAAGTTCCATCGGATGTCGCCGGCGTGGCCCTCGGCGTCGGCCACCGCGGTGAGCTCCTCGTAGATGGGGTGCCGGCCGGGGCCGTTGACGTCGATCTTCTCGAACATCGGGAAGGTCACCCCATACGTGATCGAGCAGAACGTCTCGATCTCCTCGGCTGAGCCCGGCTCCTGCCCGCCGAACTGGTTGCACGGGAACCCGACCACGGTGAAGCCGCGGTCGGCGTAGGTGCGCTGCAGGTGCTCGAGGCCGGTGTACTGCGGCGTGAGGCCACACTTGGAGGCCACGTTGACGACGAGCATCGCCTTGCCACTGAAGTCGGCGAGGCTGGCCGACTCGCCGCGCAGGGTGTGGATGGGCTGATCGAAGATGGTCACCTCGCGATCATGCCCGCCCCGGCTCGAGCGCGCCGCTTCGAGCGCAAGGGATCGGCGGCGCACCTCCTACGCTCGCCGCCGTGGAGGTCGTCCTCGTCCGTCATGGCGAGCCGGAGTGGGTGCGTGACGGTTACAGCGTGGACGACCCACCGCTCACCGAACGCGGGCGGGAGCAGGCCCGGCGGCTGGCCGAGCGCTTGCGCCGGGAGCACTTCGACGAGGTTTTCGTGTCGCCGTTGACCCGAGCCCGCGAGACCGCGGCGCCGGTGCTGGCGGCTCTGGGGCGGTCGGAGGACGTCGACAGCTGGCTGGAGGAGATCCGCAACCCGCTGTGGCACGGGACGCCGGCCGAGAAGGCTGCGGAGGCGTTCAAGGCGGAGCGGGCCCGCCCAGCCCACGAGCGGTGGGAGGGCCTGGCCGGTGGCGAGAACGTGCGGGACTTCGTGACCCGAATCCGCACCGGCGCCGGGCTCTTCCTCGCCGAGCGAGGCATCGAGCCGGCGCGGGACGACCTGCCCGTCTGGCGCATCGACGATCCCGACCGCCGCATCCTGCTCATCGCCCACGCAGGCACCAACGCGGTCGTGATCTGCCACGTGCTGGGCCTGGACCCGGTGCCCTGGGAATGGGAGCGCTTCGTGCTCGGGCATGCCTCCGTCACCCGCATCGAAGCCTTCGCGACGGGCGAGGGGCACACCTTCGGCATCACCCACCTGTCCGACGTCGAGCACCTTCCAACCCAGCTGCGCACCCGCTGAGCGCGGTGGTCGTCAGCCGTTCGGGCAGCCCGCTCGCAGGTGCTCGAGCACCGCGGCCAGCTCAACCAGCTGGCGCTGATCCAGGCGATCCACCATCAGACGCCGGACGCCGGCGACGTGATCGGGAGCCGCTCGCTCCAGCTTGGCCAACCCGACTTCGGTGAGGACGGCATAGACGGCACGCCGATCCGTCGGACAGGCTTCGCGAGTGACCAGTCCCTCTCGGACGAGGCGGTCCAGCCGGCGCGTGAGCCCGCTCGGCGACAGCTTGAGGTCCAGCGCCAGGTCGGTCATCCGCTGGCGCCGCTGCGGGCTCTCGGAGAGCCCCGCCAGCACGCCGTACTCGCCCAGCGTCAGCCCGTGCTCGGCCATGAGCTCGGCCTCCAGCTCGGCCGTCACCACCAAGGTGACGGACACGAAGGCCCGCCACGCCCGCTGCTCCAGCGGCGTGAGCCAGGCCACATCGGGTCGAGCAGCAGATCCAGCCGGCACGGTCACGGAGCGAATCTTACGATATCTACTTGCGCGCGCAAGCTTTACCTGACATTATTTGTGGACACAAAGAAATCCCTACAGGAAGGACACCCCCATGGCTTCGCTCGAACGCCTCATCCCCGGTGACTGGAACGTCGACCCCTCGCACTCCACCGTTGGCTTCGTGGCTCGCCACCTCATGATCTCGAAGGTGCGCGGCCACTTCTCGTCGTTCAGCGGCGTCCTCCACATCGCCGATGACCCGCTCCAGTCGTGGGTGGAGGCCGAGGCCGATCTGGCTTCGGTGACGACCGGTGACGAGCAGCGCGACACCCACCTGCGCAGTGCCGACTTCTTCAACATCGAGAAGCACCCGAAGATGACCTTCAAGTCGACCAGCATCAAGCCCGACGGCGACGACTACATCCTGACTGCTGACCTCACGGTCCTCGGCCATACCCGCTCCGTCGACTTCGAGCTCGAATTCGAGGGGGTCGAGAAGGACCCGTGGGGCGGCACCCGGGTCGGCTTCACCGCCGAGGCGGAGATCAGCCGCAAGGACTGGGAGCTGACGTGGAACGTCGCCCTCGAGACCGGGGGCGTCGTGGTCGGCGACAAGGTGAAGATCGAGCTCGAGGTCGAAGCGGTCAAGGCCTGATCCCCGTCCCGAGCGGCCTCGAGCCGCCACCACCCGGCCGTGCCGGCGACGGGCGCGTTCCGTACCATCGCCGGCATGCGGGCGCTCGTGGTGTACGCCCACCCGTGCGAGGAGAGCCTGAGCTGGTCGCTGTTCGACGTTGCCACTCGGGCGCTGCGGGCCGCAGGGCACGAGGTCGAAGCAATCGACCTCTACGCCGAGGGTTTCCGCGCCTCGATGTCGGCCGATGAGCGCGACGCGTACCACAGCGATGCTCCGATCCGCGCCACGGAGGTGACGCGGCAGGCGGCCCTGGTGCAGTGGGCGGACGCCCTGGTGTTCGTCTACCCCACCTGGTGGATGGGCGTGCCGGCCGTCCTCAAGGGCTGGCTGGAGCAGGTCCTCGTGCCAGGCGTCGCCTTCCACCTCGACGAGCGCACGAATCGTGTGGTGGCCGACCTCCGCCACATACGCCGGATCGTCGGCATCACCACCTACGGCTCGTCGTGGGCCGAGGTTCGGCTGATGCACGACGCCGGCCGGCGTACCCTGCTGCGGGCCCTGGCCATGCTCTGCCGCCGTCCCTGCCGCCGGACCTGGCTGGCCCTCTACTCGGTCGACGCGACCGGGGCGGCCGAGCGCCAGCGCTTCCTCGACCGAGTCGAGCGGGAGCTGCGCAAGCCGTGAGGGTGCTGCTCGTCCACAGCCATCCGCAGCCCGAGAGCTTCATCGCCGCGGCACGCGACCGGGCTCGGGCCGGGCTGGCCGCGGCCGGCCACCAGGTCGAGCTGGTCGACCTCGATGCCGAGGCCTTCGAGGCTCGACTCTCGGCCGACGAGTGGAGGGCGGCTCGGGGTCGGGGCTCGCCGCCACCGCTCGCTGAGCTCCCCGGCGACGTGCGGACCCAGGCCGAGCGGCTGCGCTGGGCCCAGGCCCTCGTGCTCGTCTACCCGACATGGTGGGGCGCCCAACCGGCCACCCTGAAGGGCTGGCTGGACCGGGTGTGGCTCGAGGGCGTGGCCTACTCGCGCCCCGCGGGCACTCGCCTGCCCCGGCCGCTCCTGCGCGACATCCGACACCTGGTGGCCGTGACCACCCACGGCTCGTCGAAGTGGATCAACGCCATCGAGGGCGAGCCCGGCAAGCGCATCGTGCTGCGCCAGATGCGGGCCTGCTGCCACCCTCTCGTGCGGGCCCGCTGGGTCGCCCTCTACCGCGTGGACCGCTCCGACGTTGCCGAGCGCCGCGCCTTCCTCCACAAGGTGGAGCGGACGATGCGCCAGCTCTGACGCCGCGCTGAGAGCTCGAGTTCGCCTCGGTGCTCCTCGGCCAGCAGGCGGGCCCCGCGGTCGTAGGTCAGGTAATTCCACGACCAGTTCACCAGCACGTTGATCCGGTTGCGGAAACCCATCAGCTCGATCAGGTGGAGACCCAACCAGGCCAGCCAGCCGAGCCAACCCCAGAGACGGATCCCGAAGGGAAGCTCGGCCACCGCCTCCGCCCTCCCGATGGTGGCCATCGAGCCCCGGTCCCGGTACCGGAACGGCCGGCTCGGCTCACCGGCCAGACGGCGAACGATCTCCCGACCCGCGTGGCGGCCGGCCTGGATGGCCGGCTGGGCCACCTGCGGCACCAGCGCACCGTGACCGTCGGCGGCTTCGGCGAGGTCGCCGACGACGAACACGTCGCGGTGTTCGGGCACCGCCAGATCGGCCCCCACGATGATCCGCCCGGCCCGGCCCTTCGCCACCGGCAGCACGTCGGCCACCGGGCTGGCCCGCACGCCTGCCGTCCAGACGACGGTGCCAGCCGCGGAGCTGCCGACCGTCGGTGAGGAGCACGCCGGAGCCGTCCACCTTCTCGACCCCGACTCCGAGGTGGACCTCGACCCCTTGGCGGGTCAGCGTGCGCAGCGCCCGCTCCGACGAGATCCGCGAGAACGTGCCGAGCAGACGGTCAGTCGCCTCGACCAGGACGATGTGGGCCCGACTGACGTCCGTCGCCGGGAAGTCCCGGGCCAACACCTTCGTGTAGAGCTCGCGAAGCGCCCCCGCCATCTCGACCCCGGACGGGCCGCCCCCGCAGATCACGACGTCGAGCCCTCCCGCGTCCACGACGGACGGGTCGACCGCGGCCGCCTCGAAGCGGTCGAGAACCTGGGTGCGAAGGCGGATGGCGTCGGGCACGGACTTCAGGGTGAGGGCGTGCTGCGCCACGCCCGGCACTCCGAAGTCGGAGCTGACCGCGCCGGCGGCGAGGATCAGGAAGTCGTACGGCACCTCAGGGCCGCGGTCGACCGCCAGGACCTTGTGGTCGAGGTCGACACCCGTCGCCCGCGCCATGCGCACCGTCACGTTGGGCTGGCGCCGGAAGATGCCGCGCACCGGGTAGGCGACGTCGTCTGCGTCCAAGCCGGCCGTCGCCACCTGGTAGAGGAGCGGTTGGAAGGTGTGGAAGTTGTTGGCGTCGACGAGGGTCACGTCCACGGGTGCGTGCCGGAGCGAGTTCACCGCGGCCAGGCCGCCGAAGCCGGCGCCGACGACCACCACCTTCGTCCGGCGACTCATCGTTCGTCCTCGCCAGCGTGGGCGACCGCGACCGCCACCTCGGCCGCCACCGTGCAGTTGTTCTCCGCGAGGGCCAGGTTGGCGGGGATGCTGCGACCCTCGGTGGCTTCACCGATCCGCGACGAGGACGAACGGCGTCACCGCCGCCCCGGTCACCCCCTTGGCCTCGGCATCAGCCAGGGCGCCGGCGAGCACCTCGTCGAGCGCGGCGGAGTCGAGCTCGGCCGCCGCGGGTATCGGCACGGTGAGCAGGACTCCCGTGTCCGGTCGAGCCCGCTGACCCAGGACAGCCGCCACGGTGGCGGCATCCTCGACGCGGTGCGGCGCCGGCAGCCCGGACGAGCGGGTGTAGAAGGCGGGGAACCAGTCGTGGCGCCAACCGAGGACCGGCACCCCGACCGTCTCCAGGTACTCGAGTGTCCGGGCCAGGTCGAGGAAGGCTTTGGCGCCCGCGCACACCGTGACCACCGGATGGTGGGCGATGGCATCCAGATCGGCTGACACGTCACCGGTGATCTCCGCGCCCCGGTGCACGCCGCCTATGCCCCCAGTGGCGAAGACCGAGATGCCGGCCCGATCGGCCAGGGCGAGGCTGGCGGAAACCGTGGTGGCGCCGTAGGCCCAGCCGCGGGCCACCGCGACCGCGAGGTCCCGCTCGGCTGCCTTTTGCGCCGCGGCGCAGATCCGGGCGTGCTCGGCCTGATCGATGCCGACGCGCGGTGTGCCGTCGAGGACGGCGGTCACGGCCGGCACCGCTCCCCCGGCCCTGACCGCGGCGAGGCAGCGGTCGAGCGCCTCCCGGTTGGCCGGGCTGGGCAGGCCGAGGTGGGAGAAGATGGTCGTTTCGAGCGCCACCACCGCCCGGCCGCCGGCCAGGGCGTCCTGGACCTCCGGATGGATCACAGGCGTCAGCGACACCCCGTCATCCTGGCAGGTGGTCTGGAGCGCCTGGTGCGAGACGAGTCGGTACCACCGCTGGCGGTACCCTCCGGCGATGACGCCGCGGATCAAGATCGTGCCATCGGTGCTGCCGGTCGACTTCGCTCGCCTCGGCGACGAGGTGGCGGCGCTCGAGGCGGCCGGCTGTGACCTCATCCAGTGGGACGTGATGGACGGGCAGTTCGTGCCCAACCTGACCTTCGGCCCGGACGTGATCGCGGCCGCCCGTCGGCACACCTCGCTGCCATTCGAGGCCCACCTCATGATGCTCACACCGGAGGTGTTGGCCGGCGGCTTCATCGAGGCAGGATGTGAGCGCCTGATCATCCATGCCGAGTCCGTGACCCACCTCCACCGGACCCTCGGCCTGGTCGGCAGCCTCGGAGCCCGCGCCGGCGTGGCGCTGAACCCGGCGACGCCGGCCAGCGCAGTCGAGCACGTCCTCGACCTCGTCGACCTGGTTCTCGTGATGACGGTCAACCCGGGCTTCGGCGGCCAGCGCTACCTGGCCACGATGGAGCCCAAGATCGCGGCAGGTTCGAGCCCTGGTCGTGGCCAGCGGCCTGGACATCGAGGTCGAGGTAGACGGCGGCATCGACCCCAAGACGGTGGCCGGCGCCGTGGCGGCCGGCGCCAACGCGCTGGTGGCCGGCACCTCGCTCTTCAAGCACCCCGCGGGCGTGGCCGCCGCGGTCGCCGAGCTGCGGGCGCGAGCCCAGCAGGTCTTCGCCGCCCGCTGAACGCTCACGCCGGGCCCGGCCGCGGTGGGTGCCCCGACCGCATACCTCCGCCCTCGACCTCTCTGACACACCGGGTCCCTACGATCGCCGCCGTGACCGTCCACGTTGTGTCGACCCGCTACGGCGCGGCCGCCGTCGACGCGCTCGCGGCGGCGGTGGCGGCAGCGAAGCGGGGGGAGCCGCTGCGACCGGTCACCGTGGTGGTCCCGTCCAACTACGCAGGTGTGGCGGCCCGGCGGGCTCTCGCCCGGCGGGGCGGCGTGATCGGGGTCAGCTTCGTCACGCTGTACCGGCTGGCCGAGCTCCTCGGCGGGCCCACGCTCGTCGCCACCGGGCGAGTGCCCGTCTCCTCGCCCGTCGTCGCCACCGCGGTGCGGGCGGTGCTGGCCACGCAGCCCGGCCTCTTCGCGCCGGTGGCCCAGCAGCCGGCCACCATCGAGGCGCTGCGCCGCGTCCACCGCGAGCTGCGCGACCTCACCGAGGTCCAGCTCGACCACCTCGCTCGGGCCGAGCCGCGGGCCGCCGCCGTCGTCGCCATCGACCGCGCCGTCACCCAGCGCCTGCGCGACGGCTGGTTCGACGAGTCCGACCTCCTGGCCACCGCGACGGAGGAGGCCCAGGCCGGACCCAAATCCGCATTGGGCCCGGTCATCGTGCACCTGCCCCAGCGGATCGGAGCCTCGGCGTCCCGCCTCCTGCTTGCGTTGGGCGAGCGGGGGTCGGTCACCGTGGTGGCCGGCCTCACCGGCCACGCGGTCGCGGACCGCGCCGTCACCCGCTGGCTGGTGGACCTCGGTCTCGAGCCGGCGGAGCCGCCCGCCACCGCGACCGCAACGGCCCCGATCGTCGAGCAGGTGGTCGCCGCCGATCCCGACGACGAGGTGCGGGTGGCGCTGCGGCGGGTGATCCAGGCCGCCGAGGCCGGCACTCCGCTCGAGCGGATCGTGGTGTGCTACGCGCCCGGCGCGCCGTACGGCCGGTTGCTGACCGACCACCTGGGCGCGGCTCACCTGCCATGGAACGGGGTGGCCACAGTCGCGCTCACCGAGCGGGTGGCAGGGCGCGCCGTCACGAAGGCCATCGACCTCGGTTCATCCGGCGTCCCCCGCCACGAGCTGTTCACCCTGCTGTCGTCGCTCCCGCCGCTCCGGCGTCGGCCGGTGGCGGCGTGGGAGCGCCACAGCCGGCGAGCCGGCGTGGTGGCGGGCCCGGCGCAGTGGGACGACCGGCTCGGGCGGCTGGCCGACGAGCTGCAGGCGCGCACCCCGGACGGCGTGGTGGCGGCCGCGGCAGCCCTGGCGGCCAGGGCCGACGGCGGCCTCGGCGCCTCGCCGGACGATGACCCGCTGTGGTCGGTGCGCCAGGCCGAGGAGGTCGAGGCTCTGCGAGCCTTCGTCGCTGAGCTGTTCGAGCGCCTCCGCCCTCCGGTCGCCGCCACGTGGGACGCGCACGCCCGCTGGGCCCGTCGCCTACAGGAGCACCTGCTCGGGCCTTCCTCGGCCCGAACGTCCTGGAGGCCGGACGAGGAACGGGCGGCCGAACGGGTCGAGCGGGCGCTCGACCGCCTCCAGCGGCTCGACGCGGTGGCCGGGATCAGGGTCGACGGCGCGGTGTTCCGCGCCGCCTTGGAGGCCGAGCTGGAGCAGGGGGTCATCACTGTCGGCCGTCTCGGAGAGGGGCTGTTCGTCGGGCCCATCCCCCTGGCCGTCGGCATCGACGCCGACCTGGTCGTGGTGCTGGGGCTCATCGAGGGCTCGCTGCCCGGCGGCCTGGGCGATGATCCGCTCCTGTCCGAGCGCAGCCGAGCCGCGGTCGGGACCCTGGCCACCGCGGCCGAGCGGCGCGACGCGCTGCACCACCAGCTGCTGGCGGTGACCGGAGCGGCCGCTCGAGTGGTGGTGGCCAGCCGGCCGAGAGCCGATCTGCGCACCGGCACCGCCCGCTACCGGTCCCGATGGGCCGACTCCTTGCTCGCCCTCGGGCCGGCCGGCCCGAGCCACAACCACCTGTCGTTCCCCGAGGGGCTCGACGACGATCTGCCGGCCGCGAGCGAGCAGGAGGCGCTGCTCGCCGACCTGCGGCACCTGATCGCCGCCGGCCTGCCAGCTGAGGCCCACCCCGTCGCGCTCGCGGACAGCGCGCTCCGGGGGGCGCTGGCGCTCGTGCAGGCCCGCGCCTCCTCCGACCTCACCGAGTACGACGGCAACCTGGCGCCGCTCGCCGCCGAGGGCGCAGTGCTCCCGGTCGAGGTGGCGAGCGCCACCGCGCTCGAAGTCTGGGCCCGGTGCCCGTACGCCTACTTCCTCCGCCATGTGCTCGACATCCGCGAGGTCGACAACCCCGAGGACGAGCTCTCGATCCGGCCCACTGATCGCGGCAACCTCGTCCACTCGGTGCTCGAGGACTTCGTCGCCGACGCGCTCGCGGCGGGCATCACGCCGGAGCCCGGGGGCCTCTGGTCCGACGCCGCCCTCACCAAGCTCGGCGGCTGCCTGCAGGCTCGGACCGCGGAGGCGGTGCGGCGAGGCCAGGTGGGCCGAGCGCTGCACTGGCGGCTCGACGAGCGCCGGCTCTGGCGGCTGCTCGACGTCTTCGTGGAGCTCGACGGCGAGGCCCGGCTCGAGCATGGCGTTCGCCCGGTTGCGGTCGAGCTGGAGTTCGGGCGCGAGCGGCCGTTCACCCTCCAGCTGCCGAGCGGCCGAGCCCTGCGGATCAGGGGCAAGGTCGATCGGGTCGATGCCTCCGCCGACCGAGTCCTGGTGGTCGACTACAAGACGGGCGCCAAGCGCTCGGGGAAGGACACCAACGAGCCGGTGCGGCTCCAGCTGCCGATCTACGGCCTCGCGGCCCGCCAGCAGCTCGGCCTCCCGAACGCCGACGTGATCGGCGAGTACTGGCACCTCCACGTCGTGCCGAAGAAGCGGGGACGGCTGGTGTACGTCGTCGATGCGCTCGAGGAGCAGCGCCTGGTCGAGGTCCTGGAAGCCATCGTCGACGGTATCGAGGGTGGCCTGTTCGTGGCCCACCCGGACCCGCCCGATCCCTGGCGGCCCTGGGTCAGCTGCACTGCGTGCGATCCCGACGGCGCGGGCACCGCCACCGGGTGGGCCACCTGGCAGCGCAAGCGGGCCGCGCCCGAGCTGGCCCGCTACCGGCAGCTGGTGGAGGCGGAGGAGAACGACGAGGAGGAGGAGGGCTTGACATGACGTCCACGAACTCCGCCTCCCTCCTCCGCGACGAAGCGGCCCGGGCGAGCATCCGCTCGGACCTCGACACCAACCTGTTCGTGTCGGCCGGCGCCGGCTCCGGCAAGACCACGGCCCTGGTCGAGCGGCTCATCGCCCTGGTCGCCCGAGGCACGACGATCGACCACGTGGCGGCCATCACCTTCACCGACAAGGCCGCCGACGAGCTGCGTCACCGCATCCGGACCGAGCTCGGCCGGCAGGCGAACCTGGCCCCGGACCCGGTGGCCCGGCGTCGCTTCACGACCGCGCTCGACGACCTCGACCAGGCCGCTTTCTGCACCCTGCACGCCTTCGCCCAACGCATCCTGACCACCTTCCCGGTCGAGGCCGGCCTGCCGCCGGCCATCGGCGTCCTCGACGAGATCGCGTCCGAGGCCGACTTCGACCAGCGCTGGCAGGCCTTCTACGACGACCTCGCGTCCCGGCCCGAGCTCGATCGGGTCATGACGCTGGCCCTCGAGCTCGGCATCACCCACGACCACGTGCGCGCCGTGGCGGAGCAGCTGGAGGACAACTGGGACCGGGTTCGCGTGCCCGAGCGCACACCGCCCGAGCCCCCCACCGTCGACGTGACGCCGTTGGTGGACACGGCCGAGGCGCTGCTCGCGGCGTGCGTGCAGGTCGGCCCCAGCGACCCGCTGGCGCGGATGCTGAGCGATTGGCTGCCGGGTTGGCGGGACAACATCGAGGAGGCTGACGACGAGCTCGCCCTGCTCGACTTGCTGCTGGGTGCCGAGCCGCCGAAGCTGGGCAGCCGGGGCCGAACGGCCTGGGCCGCGACCGAGCTCGGCGGGGCCAAGGACGCGCGCGACGCCGCCAAGGGCCTCGTCACCCGGGACCAAGCAGGAGGGGCGCTGGCCCGGGTCCTCGGCGCCGTGATCGAACCGCTGCTGGCCCGGCTCAGCGCCGAGATCGCCCGGTTCACGCTCGTCGAGGCAGAGCGCCGGCGTCGCTCCGGCCAGCTCACCTTCCACGACCTGCTCGTCCTCTGCCGGCAGCTCGTCGAGGACGAGGTGCATGGCCCCCGGGTCCGAGAGGAGCTGGCTGAGCGGTACGAGGCCATCCTGGTCGACGAGTACCAAGACACCGATCCGCTCCAGCTGGACATCGTCCTCGCCATCGCCACCCCGCCGGGGGGGGCCGCGCCTCGGCGCGGTCAGCTCTTCTTCGTAGGCGATCCGAAGCAGTCGCTGTACCGGTTCCGCCGGGCCGACATCAACCTCTTCCTGCGCACGCCGGAGCGCACGGGCGCGGCCGGGCTCTCGCTGACCACCAACTTCCGGTCGACACCGGCCATCCTGGCCTGGCTCAACCATGTCTTCGGCCGGCTCATCCAACGGGCCGTGACCGACGACGGCACCACCTTGGCCCAGCCCGCCTTCGAGGCCCTCGACGCCCAACCAGCGCCCACGCTGAGGGGCGCCTCGGTCGGGCTCCTCGGTGTCGATCCCCACCCGAAGGGCACGCTCGTCGGCGCCCTGCGCGCCCAGGAGGCGGCGGAGGTGGCGGCCGCCGTTCGCACCGTCGTCACCGAGGGCTGGACGGTGCGGCAGCCCGGTCACGACGCGCCGGTCCCCGCCCGGTGGCGGGACATCGCCGTCCTCATCCCCGCCCGCACGGTGCTCGGACAACTGGAGACGGCCTTGAAGGAGGCCTGCATCCCCTACCGGCTGGACACCGGGTCCCTGGTGTACGCCTCGGACGAGGTACGAGCCCTCTTGCTCGCCCTGCGCGCCGTCGAGGACCCGTCGGACCACCTGGCGGTGGTCAGCGCGCTGCGCACTTCGCTCTACGGGTGCAGCGACGTCGACCTCTACCGCTGGTGTCGTCAGCGCGGCGGCCACTGGAGCCCGCACGCGCCGGCGCCCGATCGCCTCGACGGCGTCGACCGGGTTTGGGATGCCATGGCCGATCTCCGCGGCCGGCTCGCCAACCGGGCCTGGAGCACACCCAGCGAGCAGCTGGAGTCCCTCGTCCGGGAGCGGCGGGTCCTCGAGACCGCGCTGGCGACTCCGGGCGGTCTCGACGCATGGCATCGGGTGCGGTTCGTGATCGAGCAGGCCCGGGCCTGGAGTGACACCGGCGGCCGCTTCCTGCGCGACTACCTCGACTGGACCCGACGCCAGACCGCGCTGACCGGTCGGGTGGCGGAGACCCCCCTCGACGATGCCGACCCTGGCGCCGACGGAGACGAGGCCGGCGTGGCCGGCGCCCTGGTCGCCGACGACGCGGTGCGGGTCCTCACCATCCATGGCGCCAAGGGCCTCGAGTTCCCGATCGCCCTGGTCTGCGGCCTGAGCTCGCCGCCGGGCAAGCGTCAACGGGGCGTGCAGGTGTCCTGGGGCGTCGACGGGCAGGTCGTGCGGCTGCGGGCCGATCTCGCCCAAGCGGGGTTCGACGTCCATCGGGCCATCGACGAGCAGATGGACACCTTCGAGCGCACCCGGTTGCTCTACGTCGCTTGCACGAGAGCCCGCGACCACCTCCTGGTCTCGCTGCACCGCACCGACGGCGGCCCGGCCACCGGCGCCCGGGTCTTGGCCGAGTGCGTCACCGCGGCCGACGACATTGCCGCTCTCGTCCCCGTCCAGCAGGAGATCGACACCGCACCGGCACCCGCACCGATCCCCATCGCCGCCGGTCCGGCACCGACGCTGCGGCTCCAGGACCTGGGCGTCTGGCGGGCGGGGCGCCGCGCCGTGCTGGCCTCGGCTCGGGAGCCGGGGTCGGTCTCGGCCACGGCACTGGCCGCCGGCGCCTTGGCGACCGAGTCGGTACCAGGCGCCGACGACGAGGACCGCTTCGAGGAGCTGGCCGGCGCCGAGAGCCCCGACGACGTCGAGCCCGGCCTGGCCAAGCGCCCGGTCGACCTCGACCTCCCGGCGTGGCGGAAAGGCCGGTACGGCACCTCGATCGGGCGGGCGGTCCACGCCGTGCTGCAGGTGGTCGACCTGGCCACCGGCGACGGGATCGAGGCGATGGCGAAGGCCCAGGCGGCGGCCGAGGGCATCGAGGGCGAGCAGGCCCGCATCGCCGAGCTGGCCCGCTCGGCGCTCACCGCGCCGGCGGTGCAGGCGGCGGCCCGGTCCGAGCACTGGCGTGAGGTCTACGTCGGCGTGCCGGTGGGCGATCGGGTGCTCGAGGGCTACCTCGACCTCCTGTACCGGTCACCGGACGGCCTGGTGGTGGTGGACCACAAGACGGACCAGGTCACGACCGACGACGACGTGACCGCCAAGCTGGCCGCCTATCGCCTGCAGCTGGCGGCCTACGCGCTGGCGGTCGAGCGGGCCACGGGCGAGGTGGTGGTCGACGCCCGCCTCGTGTTCTGCCGGCGGGGCCGGGCGCGGGAGGAGGCGGTGCCGGACCTGCGGGCCGCGGTGGAGGAGGTGGAGCGCGTGCTGACCAGCGCTTGAGCCCAACCCCGACCGGAGCGGGCGCTCACTCCAGGTACGGACGGCGCCGGCTCGACACCGGCGAGACGCGCAGCACCCGTGAGAGCAGGTGCTTCAACGAGACGAGGAGGATGAGCACTCCCAGCACGGCAACGGCAGGCACCAGGAACGCGAGACCGAACTTCTTCCACCGGCCCTTCATGCCGACGAGGAGGCCGGTGCTCACCGGCTTTCCGTCGGCCATCTTCGTGATGATCGGGTCCTCACCGGGACAGGTGCCCGGCTTCGGGAGCTCGCTGAAGGAGGTGCGGACCTTCGAAGACAGCTTGCCGGTGCGGTCCGCCTGGGCCGCCACCAGGTAGGAGGGACCGAGTCGCAGAAACCCGGCGTCGCGGGGGAACTGGACGTCGATCAGCGGCCCGTCCCACTTCCCGTGCACCACCCTTTCGACCGCGAAGCGGAAGGTCGGGATCTGGTACGCGGTGATGTGCCCCACGAAGACGATGTACGGCGCCACGATGGGGGTGCAATAGGGCGCGACGATCGTGGTCGTGGTCGGCAGGACCGCCGAGGGCGGGGGTTCGGTGGTGGTCGCAGCCGCGGCTGCGGCCAGGGGGTTAGAGGTCGGTGCGGGGGCCTGCTGGGCCGAGACCGGGGCGGCGAGGAGCCCTGCGGCGCCCACGACCGCGACGACGACCGCGGTCATGGCGCTCGCGGCGACGATCACGATGAGGCGCGTCCAGCCCGTCCTGCGCACGTCCGAACGCTAGCGGGCCGCCCCGCCGAGCCCCGGTCATGAGGCGCCGCGCCTACCGCCCCTGGAAATTGGGCTCCCGCTTCTCGAGGAAGGCGCCGATCGCCTCCACCACGTCCTTGGTGGCGAAGTTCACCGTCTGGGCCGTTCCTTCGGCATCGAGCGCGTTGTCGATGGCCACCGTCCCGCCGTTGTTCAGCAGCCGCTTGGTCTGGGCCAAGGCGATCGGTGGCCCCGCCGCCAGCCGGCGGGCCCACTCGTCGACGAACCCGTCCAGATCCCCGGCCGGCACCACCCGGTTCACGAGTCCGAAGCGCTCCGCCTCCGTGGCCGAGATGATCTCCGCAAAGAAGGCCAGCTCTTTGGCCTTGTGGAGGCCGATGAGTCGGGGCAGCAGCCACGAGCCTCCGAAATCGATGCTCAGTCCTCGCCGGGCGAAGATCTCGCTGAATCGGGCTTCCTCGGACGCCACGATCAGGTCGCAGCCGAAGGCCAGGTTGGCGCCCGCCCCGGCCGCCACGCCGCCCACCTTGGCGATGGTCGGTTGGGGCAGCCGGTGGAGGGTGAGGGCGACGTCACCGACGAGGTGCATGCGGGCCACCTGGCTCTGGGCCTGCTGGCCGTTCTCGAGTGAGCCCGGGTTCAGGTCAGCTCCGGAGCAGAACGCGCCACCAGCCCCGGTCACGACCACGACCCGGTCGTCCGCTCGGTCGGCGATGTCGCGGAACGTGGCCAGCAGCTCGTCCCACATCTGATTGTTGATCGCGTTCTTCCTCGACGGCCGATTGAGGGTGACCGTCACGATGCCCGGGTCCGTTCGCGCGACTTCGATGGTCTCCATCCGTCCGACGATAATCAGCGGTGTGGGCTTCAACCCCTACCGCAAGATCCGCCGTCGTCGTTCGGACTACCTCTTCGTGGCCGTCGGGCTGATCGTCGCCGCGGCGCTCGTGCTCTGGGCGCTGCTCGGGTGAGCGGCTTCTCGGCCGATCTCGACGACGTCGACGTCCGCCAGGTGCACCCGTACGAGGCGACGAAGCGGTACCTCTGCCCCGGCTGCCAGCGCGAGATCGCGGCCGGGGTCGGCCACTTGGTGGTGGTCCCGAGAGCAGCACCCGACCTCCGAAGGCATTGGCACCGTGCCTGCTGGGAGCGGCGGGACGCGCTCCGCCCCGGATCCCACTGACGTTGGGGCCGCCCATCCCGACTCAGAACGCGGCTTCGATGACCTCGGCCACCTGGCCGCGCACGACGCTCGCCACGTCGAAGCGTACGGCGGGCCACGACCGCCCATCGGCGGCCAGCCACTGGCCGGCCAGCCGCCGAAGGCGCGTCTGCTTGCCCGCTGTGACTGCCTCGGCCGGGGTGCCGAACGCCGCGCTCGAGCGGCTCTTGACCTCGCAGAACACCACTTCGTCGCCCTTGGCCACGACGAGATCGAGCTCCCCGCCCGGTGCTCGCCAGTTCCGGGCCAGGACCGAGTAGCCGCGGGCCTGGTACCAGCGCGCCACCTGCGCCTCGCCCCACGCCCCGGTGGCCTGGCTTCCGGCTGTCACCGCTCGGGCCTCAACGCGCCGCCCTCCTCAAAGCTCGGCTTTAGGGAGCTCCTCGACGTTGACGTCCCTGAAGGTGAGCACCTTCACCGAGGGCACGAACCGGCTGCGGCGGTACATGTCCCACACCCACGCGTCGTTGAGCTCGACCTCGACCAGCGGTCGGGGACCGTCGTCGACCACCCGGACCTTCACCTCGTTGGCCAGGTAGAACCGGCGCTCGGTCTCGACGGCATAGCGGAAGAGCCCGGAGACGTCCTGGTACTCCTGGGCCAGCTGGAGCTCTCGTTCGGACTCGTAGTTCTCGAGATCCTCGGTGCTCACCACGGCCACCCTAGGCCGAGCGCGTGGCCGCCGTCCGACGGCGACGGGCCGGGCAGATCAGTACTCGCGCTTCTCGCGGATCCGGGCCGCCTTCCCGCGCCGATCCCGCAGGTAGTAGAGCTTGGCCCGGCGCACATCGCCCTTCTTGAGCACCACCAGCTTGGCGATGATGGGCGAGTGCAGGGGGAACGTGCGCTCCACGCCGACCTGATAGCTGACCTTGCGGACCTTGAACGTCTCCTGCAGACCGGAACCGGACCGCCCGATCACGTTCCCGTGGAAGATCTGGACCCGCTCCCGGGCGCCCTCCTTGACCCGCACGTGCACCTCGACCTCGTCCCCGGGTCCGAAGTCCGGCAGGTCCGAGCGGAGGCTGTCTTGATCGATGAGGTCGGTGGGCTTCATGGCGCGGCGATCCTGCGAGTCGAGAAGAAAGGGGTCCGAGAGGGACGCTCAAGGATAGGCGACGGGGCCGAACTCTTCCAACAGCGCCCGATCCGCCTCATCGAGCCCACCGCTCGCCTCGATGAGGTCAGGGCGGTCGCGCAGCGTTCGGTGGAGGGCCTGGGCTCGCCGCCAGCGAGCGACCCGGGCGTGATCCCCCGACCGCAGGACGTCGGGGACCTCCCAGCCGCGGAATGCTGCCGGCCGGGTGTACTGGGGCTCTTCGAGCAGCCCTTCGGTGAAGGACTCGCCGGCGACCGAGGTCTCGTTCCCCATGACCCCCGCCAGCAGCCGGACCACCGCCTCGACGACCACGCACGCGGCCACCTCGCCGCCGGCCAGCACGTAGTCGCCGATGGACAGCTCGCCGTCCACCAGGTGCTCGCGCACGCGGTGGTCGACGCCTTCGTAACGGCCGCACAGCAGGCTGAACCCAGGCCGAGCGGCGAGCTCGTGCGCCTTGGCCTGGTCGAACCGCACCCCACCGGGTCCGAGGAGGTAGAGGGGGCGGGGCGGATCGGCCGCCTCGACCGACATGAACACCGGTTCGGGGCCCAGCACCATCCCGGCGCCCCCGCCGAACGGGGCGTCGTCGACCGAGCGGTGCACATCCGTGGTGTGCCCGCGCAGGTCGTGGCACCGGAGCTCCAGCCGGCCGCTCGAGCGGGCCCTTCCGAGCAAGCTCTCCTGACAGAAGGTGTCGACCAGCTCCGGGAAGATGGTGAAGACGTCGATCCGCATGTCCCGTCCAGCGTACGGGCCAGAGCCTGTCCTCAGCCGGGCTGGTCGAGGTCGAACAAGCCCTCCGGCGGCGCGATCGTGACGACCCCATCGGTGAGCGACTGGACGAACACCACCGGCACCAGCGCTCCGGAGTCCAGCTCCAGCAGATCGTGGGCCGGGTTGGCCACGACCGAGACGACTCGCCCTCGCTCGATGCCGGTGCCTTCCTCGACCACCCGTGCGCCAACCAGCTCGTGGACCCACAGCGCCTCAGGATCGTCGAGCGCGTTGGCGGTCAGCCTTCGTCCGGCGAGGCGTTCGGCGCCGACCCGATCCACCACTCCTTCGAACTCCACCAGCCAGCGATCCTGGTGCGAGCGCGACGAACGGACGAGGAGCTCGTCGCCGTTGTCGAGGTACAGCCGGCTGCCGCGTTCCAACCGGAGCTCGGGGTAGTCCGACGTCAGGAACACCACCACCTCGCCCCGAAGGCCGTGGGGCTTCGTGATCCGCCCGACCTCCAGCCGACCGTCCCCGGTCACCGCAGGGCAGACAGGTTCAATCGACGAAGTCGACGTCGATGTCGACCCCGTCGCGCGTCGCCGCGGCCCGCACGACGGTGCGGATGCTCTGCGCCGTCCGGCCTCGCCGGCCGATCACGCGGCCGAGCTCGCCGGGAGCCACGTGCACTTCGAGGACGGTCCGCCGGCCGCGCTGCTCGGCGTCGATGCGCACCGCGTCGGGCTCGTCGACCAGGCCGCGCACCACGTGCTCGAGCACGGCGTTGGCGGTGGGGGCGGGGAGCTCGTTCGGGTCGCTCACAGCGTGGCCTTGGCCGGCGCCCGCTTGGCCGCCCCAACCTTGGCCGCCACCTTCGACGGCAGCTCGACCCCGGCGATCTGCAGCAGCTTGGCGACGCGCTCGGTGGGCTGTGCCCCCTGGGCCAGGTACTTCGCCGCCTTCTCGGTGTCGAGGTTGACGAGCGAAGGCTCCCGGCGAGGGTCGTATTGGCCGATGATCTCGATGAACCGGCCGTCGCGCGGCGAGCGCGAATCGGCGGCCACGATCCGGTACTGGGGCTGCTTGGTCTTTCCCACGCGCGTGAGGCGCAGCTTCACTGCCATGGCGTCGTTCTCTCTTCTCAGTTGAGCCCGGGGAACCCGGGTGGCAGCGACGGCATCCGTCGCTTGCCCTTCTTGCTGCCCAGGCCGCCCATCCGCTTCATCAGCTTCTGCATGTCCTGGAACTGCTTGACCAGGCGATTGACCTCGCCCGTGGTGGCGCCGCTGCCGTTGGCGATGCGCAGGCGGCGGCTGCCATTGATGAGCTCCGGGCGGCGGCGCTCGTCGGCGGTCATCGAGCAGATGATCGCCTCGACCCGCTTGAGCTCCCGGTCGTCTATCTGGACGCCCTTCAGCTCCTTCGGGACCCCCGGCATCATAGCCATCAGGCTGGAGATCGACCCCATCTTCTGGACCTGGCGCATCTGATCCAGGAAGTCATCGAAGGTGAACTCGCCTTCGAACAGCTTACTGGCGGCCTTCTCGGCCTGCTCCTGCTCGAAGACACCCTCGGCCTGCTCGATGAGGCTGAGCACATCGCCCATGCCGAGGATGCGGCCGGCCATGCGGTCGGGGTGGAAGAGGTCGAAGGCATCCAGCTTCTCGCCCGTGCTGGCGAAGGCAATGGGCCGACCGATGACCTCCTTCACGGAGAGCGCGGCGCCGCCGCGCGCGTCGCCGTCGAGCTTCGACAGGATCACGCCGTCGAGCTCGAGCGTCTCGTGGAACGCCTCGGCCACGTTGACCGCGTCCTGGCCGGTCATGGCGTCGACGACGAGGAAGGTGTAGTTCGGTTCGACGGCCTCGGCGATGCGCCGGACCTGCTCCATCATCTCGGCGTCGATGGCGAGCCGGCCGGCGGTATCGACGATCAGGACGTCCTTGCCGAGGCGCCTGGCCTCGTGCAGCCCGCGCTCGGCCACGGCAACTGGGTCACCGGTACCGGCTCTGGCCGCTTCGTCGTCGCTGAAGACGGGCACCTCGATCTGGCGGGCCAGCGTGCGCAGCTGGTCGACCGCGGCCGGCCGCTGGAGGTCGGCACCGACGAGCATCGGGTTGCGGCCCTGCCGCTTGAACCAGCGGGCCAGCTTCGCCGCGCTCGTCGTCTTGCCGGAGCCCTGCAGGCCGGCCATCAGCACCACCGTTGGCGGGCGCGAGGCGTAGGTGATCTTGAGCGCCTCGCCACCGAGCAGGTTCGTGAGCTCGGCGCTCACGATCTTGATGACCTGCTGGCTCGGGCTCAGGGCCTTCGCGAGCTCCAAGCCGACGACCTGCTCCCGGATGCGGGCGATGACCTGGCGGACGACCCGGACGTTGACGTCGGCCTCGAGGAGGGCGGTGCGGATCTCACCGAGCACCTCGTCGACATCGGCCTCGGACAGTCGGCCCTTGCCTCGGAGGCGCTTGAGGATCCCGTCGAACCGGTCGGAGAGCGCGTCGAACATGCGGCGGGCCAGGCTACCGGACCCAGCCCCTCCGCCCCCACCGGGCGGGCGCCGCCCGCCGCCCCACCAGGCGCCACCCGCCGCGCCGCCACGCCCCACGCGCCGCCCGCCGAGCGCCGCCCGTCGCCCCGCCACGCCCCACGGCGCCGCCCGCCGAGCGCCGCCCGTCGCCCCGCCAGGCCCCACGCGCCGCCCCCGCCGTCGTTCTGGGCACCGAATCCGCGCTGGGAGCACAGAACCCGTGCCCAGAAGCGCGCGAGGGTCCTCACCAAGGCCTGGCGTTGCCACCGCCGAGGGCCGCCTCTCCGGCCGCGGACCTAGGGTGCGAGGGGTGGAGGCGGCGTCATCCTTCTCACTCGAGGGTCGGACTGCGTTGGTCACTGGGGCGTCCCGAGGCATCGGCGCCGCGATCGCCCGTGCCCTCGATGGGGCCGGCGCCCGGGTGGGGCTGGTGGCCCGGTCGGCCGGCGACCTGGCCGAGGTGGCCACCGATCTCATCCACGACCCAGTCGTCCTCGAGGCCGACCTGGCCGACCCCGCCACCGCATCGACTGTGGCCGGTCGGGCGCTTGCTGCGCTCGGACCGATCGACGTGCTCGTCAACAACGCCGGTATCGGCGTGCGGGCGTCGTCGAGCGACCTCGACGCCGAGACCATCGATCGCATCCACGCCGTCAACGTGCGCAGCCTGCTGCTGCTCGCTGCCGCGCTGCTGCCGCCGATGGTCGAACGCGGCCGAGGCACCATCATCAATGTTTCGTCGGTGTCGGCGCGTGTCGGCACGCCACGACGCGCGGCCTACGCCGCCTCCAAGGGCGCGGTCGACGCCCTCACTCGCTCGCTGGCCATGGAGTACGGCCCATCGGGGGTACGCGTGAACTCGGTGGCGCCGGGCGCGATCGTGACGGCCATGTGGGAGCGCAACCGGGCCCTCCCAGGCGTGATCGAAGAGATCGAGGGTCAGATCGCCCTGCGCCGATGGGGTTCGCCCGAGGACGTGGCCGACGTCGTGGTGTTCCTCGCCTCTGACGCCGCTCGCTACGTGACGGCGCAGACGATCGAGGTCGACGGCGGCATGGCGTCCACCCTCGACCTCTACGGCGGGGCGGTCTGAGGGGCGGGTAGCCCCACCAGAGGGTTGGGCGCAGCTCATGCGCCAGATCGGGCCCGCGGACGCGGTGTCGGGCCACGCCGATGCGTCCGGCACTTGCACTGCGCGCTCGAGGCAGCGATCAGTAGCCTCCACCAGCCGTGGACCGCCGCCAGCAGCAGGTCGCCGACCGCCTGAAGGCCTTCGCGCTCTCGCTGCCCGGTGCCTGGGAGGATCACCCGTGGGGCGACACCGTGATCAAGGTGAACAAGAAGGTGTTCGTGTTCCTCGGCGCTGAGGAGCGGATCTCGCTCAGCACCAAGCTCCCCGACTCCGGCGATGCCGCGCTCACCATGGCCTTCACCAGCCCGACCGGCTACGGGTTGGGGCGAGGTGGCTGGGTCACGTCCGCCTTCGACGCCGACCAGGACCCACCCGTCGACATCCTCTGCGACTGGATCGAAGAGAGCTACCGAGCCGTCGCCCCGAAGAGGCTGGTGGCCGAGCTGGACCGCGGCGAGGAGTCCAACGGCTAGTCCGCTTCGAAGAGCGCGTCGACGAACTCGTCGGGGTCGAACACCACCAGGTCGCCGATGGCCTCACCGAGGCCGACCAGCTTGACCGGTATCCCGAGGTCCGTCTGCACCGCGAACACGATGCCGCCCTTGGCGGAGCCGTCGAGCTTGGTGAGGACCACGCCGGTGACGTCCGTGGCCTCCGTGAACTGACGGGCTTGCACCAGGCCGTTCTGGCCGGTGGTGGCGTCGATCACGAGGAGCACCTCGGTGACCCGACCCGGCTCCCGGTCCGCCACGCGGCGCACCTTGCGCAGCTCCTCCATGAGGTTCACCTTGGTGTGCAGGCGGCCGGCCGTGTCGGCCAGCACGAGGTCGCGCCGTCGGGCCGAGGCGCGCTGGATGGCGTCATAGATCACAGAGCTTGGATCGCCGCCTTCGCTCCCCCGCACGAAGTCGGCGCCGGCGCGGTCGGCCCACGTCGCCAGCTGCTCGGCCGCGGCGGCGCGGAAGGTGTCGCCGGCCGCCATCACCACCGTCCGGCCCTCGGCGGCCTGCTGCGCCCCCACCTTGCCGATCGTGGTGGTCTTGCCGACGCCATTGACGCCTACGAAGAGCCACACGTTGGGCGAACCTGGCTCTCCGGGCGTGACGTGGAGCTCCCGGTCCATGCCCGCCAGCCGATCCTTCATGTCCGCCTTCAGGCCCGCGAGTAGCTCGTCGGCGTCGCTGATCTCCTTCGCCGCCACCCTGCGCTTCAGATCGGCCAGGAGTCCGGTGGTCACGCTCACGCCGACATCGGCGCGAAGGAGGGCCTCCTCCAGGTCGTCCCAGGTCTCGTCGTCGATCCGGGAACGGCTGCGCACCCCGAGGAAGGCGCCGGCCAGGGCTGCTCGGGCCTTGCCGATCCGGTCCCGGAAGCGGGGCCGCTCCTCGACCAGCACCCCGCCATCGCGCTCGCCCCCTTCGCTGTCCTCCCCCCTGGTCGCCTCGTCGACCACGTCGACGTGTGGCTCCGTCTCCTCGTCCTCGACCGAGACCGGTGGCGCCGCTGGACCCTGGGGGGGTCGGTCCAGCGTCACCGAGGGGCTCGCCGCCCTCGGCTCGCGGCCGCGCAAACGACTGACGAGAAGGACCCCGAAGCCGAAAACCAGGACGACGGCGATCAGTACGAGGAAGAGCGGCTCCATGGCGGGCGCCACCCTACCGAGGGCGGCGTCAGCGCCGGCCCGTCACGCCGGACGCCTCACCCGTCAGCTTCTGCGCGGCCCATACCGGCAAGATCGAGATCAGGACCACGAAGGTGGCCACCACGTCGACGATCGGAAGCTGGTTGGGTCGGGACAGGTTGTTGAAGATCCACTGCGGGAGCGTCTCGATGCCCGCGCCGGCCGTGAAGGTCGTGACGACGATCTCGTCGAAGCTGAGCCCGAAGGCCAGGAGCGCACCGGCGAGGATGGCCGTGCGCAGGAGCGGGAACGTCACGTGGCGGAACGTCTGGAAGAGGTCGGCACCCAGGTCGGCCGAGGCCTCCTCCAGGTTCGGTGACAGACGGCGCAGCCGAGCCAGGACGTTGTTGTAGATGACGACGATGCAGAACGTGGCGTGGGCGACGATCAGGGTGAGGAGTCCGAGCTCTATGCCGGCCTGGCGGAAGGCCGAGTTCGAGCGCGATGCCCGTGACGATGCCCGGCAGGGCGATCGGCAGCACGACGAGGAAGCTCACCGTCTCGCGCCCAAAGAATTTGAACCGTTGCACCGCGAACGAAATGAGCGTGCCGAGGAGGAGAGCGACGGCGGTGGCTCCGGTAGCAGTCTTGAGGCTGGTGAGGAGGGCGTGGCGGGCCCCTTGGTTCTGGGCGGCGAGGTGCCACCAGTGGAGGGTGAAGCCCTTGGGCGGCCAGGCAAGCGACTGGACGGTGTTGAAGGACAGGATCACGACGATGATCAGCGGCAGGTAGAGGAAGCCGAGGACGGCCGCGGTGACCAGCCGCAGCGTCCAGCGGGTGGCGCCGGAGCGGTGCATCAGAGGTTCTCGAAGGCGCCCGTGCGGCGCGCTCCGGCGAGGTAGAGGATCATGATCACCACCGGCACGGTCGAGTAGGCGGCGGCGAGGGGCAGGTTGGTGGCGAAGTTGGCGTACACGACCGAACCGATCATCTGCGTCTTGCCTCCGACCAAACCGACCGCGATGTAGTCGCCGAGTGAGAGCGAGAAGGTGAAGATCGATCCCGCGACGATCGATGGGAGCAGGATCGGTAGCACCACCAGCCGGAAGGTCGTGAGGCCCCTGGCGCCGAGGTCGTCTGACGCTTCGAGCAGCGAGTCCGGCAGTCGCTCGAGGCCGGCGTAGATCGGCAGGATCATGTAGGGCAACCAGAGGTAGGCGAGGACCAGGACGACCGACGGCGTGCTGTAGCCGAGACTGCGACCGAAGGTGCTCTGGAAGACGCCCCCCGGTGAGCCGAGCAGGGCCCGCCAGGCGTAGGCCTTCACGAGGTAGCTGGCCCACAGTGGCACCAGGACCGCGGCCACGAGCAGGGCCCGCCACCGAGGCGCCGCGGCCTTGGCGATGAAGAAGGCCACCGGGAGCGCGAGCACGATGTCGATCGCGGTGACGCTCAGGGCGATGGCGATCGTCCGCAACGCAACTGTCCGGTAGATCGACTCGGTGAAGAGGTCCTCGAAGTTCTGGAGGCTGACCTTCTCGACGATCAGACCGGCGTCATCGATGCGGTAGAGCGACGTGATCAGGAGCGCGACCAGCGACCCCAGGTAGGCGACGAGCAGCCAGGCCGCCGGCGCGCCGAGCAGCAGCCCCAACCGCAGTCGGGGCCGCCGTCCGAGCACCCGAGAAACCCGGCGGGAGATGCCCCCCTCCGGGTGCGCGACGCCGGTGGCCACCTCAGCTCCTCAGCGGGCGGCGGCGGCACGCATCCGCGTCACCCCTTGATCTCGGTCCACGCCTTGATCCACTCCGAGAACGGCACGCAGTCGCTGCCGCTCCCGTCAAGGCACTGCTTGCGGGGCGTGGCCCAGAAGTAGAGGCCGTCGTAGAAACCCTTGTCCTTCGCCTTGTAGATGTCGCAGTGGGTCTTATCGGTGGTGAGGTCGCACGCCTTGGGGTTGGCTGGCGCCTCACCGAACCACTCGGCCACCTGGGCCTGGACGTCGGGCTTGGTGATGTAGTCCATCCACATGTACATGCAGTTCGGGTGCTTGGCCTTGGACGAGATCATCCAGGTGTCCGACCACGCGGTGGAGCTCTCCTTCGGGAGGACGGTCTGCACGTGGGCACCATCGGTCGTGGCCAGGTTGGCGATCACCTGCCAGGTCGTGCCGAGGACCGTCGTGCCCTGCTCGAAGGCCTGTTGCGTCTTGGCGTAGTTGCTCCAGTACTCGCCGATGATGCCCTTCTGCTTCTTGAGCAGGCTGACGGCCGCGGCGAACTGGTCCTGCTTCAGCGCATAGGGGTTCGTGATGCCGAGCGCGGGCGTCGTCTTCATGAGGTACAGCGCGGCGTCGGCGATGTAGATCGGCGCGTCGTAGGCCGTGACCTTCCCCTTGTACGGCGAGCTGGGATCGAAGACGGCGCCCCAGGAATCGGGCGCCGGCTTCACGACGTCGGTGTTCCACATCAGCAGGTTGGCGCCCCAGCCGTGCGGGATGCCGTAGTGCACGCCGTCCTTGGCGTTGTACGGCTGGTCCTTCAGGAAGGGCGAGAGGTCGGCGTAGTTCTTGACCAGATCCACGTTGACCGGGGCCACGAGGCCAGCGTCGATCAACCGGACGCTCGAGTCACCCGACGCCGAGACGCCGTCGTAGGCGCCCGTCTGCATGAGCTGGAACATCTCGTCGGAGGTGTTGCCGATCTTCACGCTCACCTTGCAGCCGGTCGTGTCCTCGAACGGCTTGACCCAGTTGACCTTGGGATCGGTGCCGCCGTTCTCCGCATAGCCGGCCCAGGCGATGATGCTCGAGCGCGCCCTCGCCCTTGCCGATCTCCTTGAGTGCTTCGCCACCGCCTCCTCCCCCTCCGCTGCTGCCGCACGCGGCCAGCACGAAGGCCGCTCCGGCGGCCACGCCCATCAGTCGAAGGTGCTTCATGTCGTGTCTCCCCCTGGTTGGTCGGTGCCGGCGATGGGGCCGGCCAGCTCGTAGACATGATCCCGCCGCCAGGTCAGCTGCACCGCCGAACCCGGTTCGACCCGGTCGGCCTGGCCGACGTTCGGCCGGGTGACGACCATCGTGGCCCCGGCTCCGGCGTGGTCGTGGACGTCGACGAGGTAGCGCGTCTCCGCGCCGAGGTACAGGACCTCCCGCACCTGGCCCGTGGCCACGGCGTCGACCTCCGGCACCGCCTCGCCCGGTAAGCCGATGCGGATCTTCTCCGGGCGCACGCTGGCCGGCCCGTCGATGCCGAAGAGGCGGCGGGCCACCTCACCGACGAGCACGTTCGTCGTGCCGACGAAGCCGGCCACGAAGTCAGTCGCCGGGCGCTCGTAGATCTCTCGCGGCGTGCCGACCTGCTCGATCCGGCCGTGGTTGAAGACGGCCACGCGGTCGCTCATCGACAGGGCCTCGTGCTGGTCGTGGGTGACGAACACAAACGTGATCCCCACCTGGTGCTGGATGCCCTTCAGCTCCACCTGCATCTCCTCACGAAGCTTGAGGTCGAGCGCGCCGAGCGGTTCGTCGAGGAGGAGGACCTTCGGTCGGTTGACGAGGGCCCGGGCCAGGGCCACCCGCTGACGCTGCCCACCGGACAGCTGGCTGGGCTTGCGGCCGCCGTAGCCGGGAAGCCGCACCGTGGCCAGCGCCTCGGCGGCCTGGCGCCGCCGCTCGGATTTGCCGACGCCTTTCACCCGCAGCCCGTACTCCACGTTCTCGCTCACCGTCATGTGGGGGAACAGCGCGTAGTCCTGGAACACGGTGTTGACGTCGCGGTCGTAGGGCGCGAGGTGCGACACATCGCGCCCGGCGAGGAGGACGGCGCCCGCGGTCGGCTCCTCGAAGCCGGCGATCATGCGCAGCACCGTCGTCTTGCCCGAGCCCGACGGCCCGAGCATCGAGAAAAACTCGCCGTTGCCGATGGTGAGATCCACGCTGTCGACCGCGACGACCTCACCGAAGACCTTGCGCATGTGGACCAGCTCGATGGCCGAGGAGGCCAGGTCGGCCTGGAGCGGTCCGCGGCGCGCCTCGGCGGTATCCGTCACGCTCGCCTGCTCCCCCGATCCCTCTCGTGCTCGAGGCGCGTCATCCGTGGCCTCCGCACGGCCTGGCCACGATACACGCACGCCGCGGACCCGTCCGGAACGAGTCGCGTCGTCGTCAACCAGCTCCCGCCGTCACCCGTTCGGTGACGACCCTCGACGAGCCACCGGGCTGCATCGTGACCCCGATCAGGCAGTCGGCGGCCTCCATGGTGCGCTTCTGGTGGCTGACCACGAGGAGCTGGGCCTCGGTTCGGAACTCGTCGAGGAGCCCGAGGAAGCGGTGCAGGTTCACGTCGTCCAGCGCCGCCTCCACCTCATCCATCACGTAGAAGGGCGACGGCCGGCTGCGGAACACCGCGAAGAGGAACGCCAGTGCGGTGAGCGAGCGCTCGCCACCGGACAGCAGCGAGAGCTTCTTCACGTTCTTGCCCGACGGCTTGGCCTCGACCTCGATGCCCGTGTCGAGGAGGTCGTGGGGATCGGTCAGCACCAGCCGCCCCGAACCACCCGGGAACAGCGTGCCGAAGAGCGAGGCGAAGTTGTCGCTCACGTCGGCGAAGGCCGCCGCGAACACGGTCTGGATCTCGGCGTCCACGGCCCGGATCACCCGCTGGAGCTCGCGCCGCGTGCTGCGCACGTCCTCCAGCTGCTCCTCGAGGAATCGGTGGCGCTCGTGCAGGGCGTTGAACTCTTCGAGTGCCAGGGGGTTGATCGGACCCATGAGGCGGATCTCGCGCTCGAGGTCGCGAACCCTCGCCGCCGCGGTGACGCCCTCGGGGAGCCGCGGGGCCTCGGCCGCCATCGCCCGGTCGGGATCCGTATCGAGCTCGCGCCGGAGCGACTCGACGGCTGCCTCCAGCCGCATCCGGACCTCGGCGTCCTCGATCTCGATCCGTCGGTCGCGCTCCACCAGCTGGGCCAGGGCCCGCTCGCCGTCCGCCCGCTCCCGGCGGAGGAGGTCCAGGCGGGCGGCGGCCGCCCGCGCCTCGTCGGTCTGGCGGCGCCGCTCCTCCTGCAAGGCCACCATGCGGGCCTCGACGACCTCCCGGCGACGCGCCGACGAGTCGGCTGAGGCGCTCCACCGCCACGGCCGAGCGCTCGAGCCGCTCCGCCCGCCGACGCTGGGCGTCCCCGGCCGCTTCGGCCTCCCCGTGGACCAGACGTCGCTCGACCTCGGCCAGACGACCCTCGACGAGGGCGCGACGCTCGTCGAGGCCGGCCGCATGTACCGCCAGCTCGCTCCGTCGCAGGGTCAGGCGGCGGGATTCGACTTCGAGCTGCGACCGGGTCTCGGCGTCACGCCGGGCCACCTCGGTTTCTCGGGCCTCGTCAGCCTCGAGCACGGACAGCGCGGCGTCGAGGTCGGCGATCCGCGTCACCTCCTGCTCGTGGCGTTCGTGGGCTCCGGCGTGCGCGGTGCGTGCCGCCTCATGCTGCTGCTCAACCTCGCGGCGCTCGCCCTGCAACCGAGCCAACGTCTCCGTGACCGCCCCGAGCCCGGCGTCGTGGTTGTCGAGGTGCTCGGTGGCACCGGCCTCGGCCCGACGAGCCTCGTCGAGGACCGTGCCGGCCTGATGGACCGTGACGTCGAGGCGGGTCATGTCGGCCTCGACGGCCGCGAGGTGGGCTCGGGCGTCCTCGAGCGCGGCGGCAGTGGCACCGGGCCCGGCTGAGCGGAGCCGCCAGCCGGCGGCGCTGAACCGGTCGCCGTCGCGGGTGACCACCGACGCGCGCCGGGGTGAGCGAGGGCCACGTCGAGGGCGGCGCGCCAGTCGCCCGGCACGGCCACCGCGTCGGCGAGGAGGTGGTCGAGCAGCTCGCTCACCCGCTGGTCGCGGGAGTGGACATGGGCCCGTACCGGCCTGCCTGCGGCGAGCAGGCGTGCGTTCGAGCTGTTGGCCGGCGCGGCCGCACCAGCCGCGAGGACGCCACCGGCGACCTGCGAGCCGTGGAGGTGATCGAGGGCGCGGCGACCGGCCGCGGTGTCGGCGACCACGACCGCGGCCAGCGCCTCGCCCGCCGCGGCCTCGAACGCCTTCTCCCAACCTTCGTCCACCTCGACCAGGTCGAGCAGGGTCCCGAGAACGCCGGCCACCTCGGCGAGCTGCTTGGCGCCGGCGCGGGCCCGGGCCTCGTCGAGGGCCAGGGCCAGGGCGTCCACCCGAGCAGCGGCCGCGCCGTGACGAGCCGACGCGTCTCGCCGGGCCGCGATCGCCGCCTCTACGGCGGCCTCGGCCGCGACCCGCCCCTCCTCCGCGCGCTCGAGGGCGGCCACGAGGGGCGCCTCCGCCGCCTCGCCCTCGGCGAGGGCCGCCTTCTGCTCCTCGAGCTGGTGGTCGAGGAGGGCCGCCCGCTCGGTCAGTTGGGCGCACGCGGCGGCGAGCCGGCGTCGCTCCTCGTCGTCGCGCTGGCTGGCGGCCCGGCGGGTGCGGAGCTCGCCACGAACCTCGGCGGCCGCGCTCGTGGCCGTGTTGATCACCCTCGGCACCGAGCCGTCCGCCGCGGTGTCCGCGGCCCGTTCGGCGAGGGCGGCCTCGGCCTCGACCAGCGTCACCAGGTCGGGATCGAGCGCGGCCCGGGCCACCGCCACCTCCGCCAGCTCCGATCGGAGCCTGGCCGCGTCGGCTTCGAGGTTGGCGGCCACGCTGGCGTCCATCAGCTGGACCCGCTCGCGCTCCAACCCCCGGCGGCGCTCCGCCAACACGGCCGTCAGCCCCCGCGCCCGCTCACGCAGCTGCTCGACCCGGACCAGGAGATCACCGGTGTCGGCGGCGCCACTCGCGCCCAGCTGAGCCTCGGCCGCCAGCACCGCGGTGTCCAGCCGGGCCAGCTCGGCCCGCACCGACGCCTGCTCGCCCCCGATCTCCCGCCGCTCCAAGGCCAGCGCCTCCAACCGCCGGCGGAAGGTGGCGACCTCCCGTCCAGCCAGGTGGACCCGCAACGCGGTCAGCTCGCCGACCACCTCGCCGTAGCGCCGGGCCGCCTCCGCCTGGCGCTCGAGCGGCCGGAGCTGGCGCCGCACCTCGCGCAGCAGATCCTGGACCCGCAACAGGTTGCCCTCGGTGGCTTCCAGGCGCCGTTCGGCCTTCTCCTTGCGCTTGCGGTACTTGAGGACGCCGGCCGCCTCCTCGATGATGCCGCGCCGGTCCTCCGGACGGGCGTTGAGGACGCCGTCGATCTGCCCTTGGCTCACGATCACGTGCTGCTGCCGGCCCACCCCGGAGTCGCTCAGCAGCTCCTGCACGTCGAGCAGGCGGCACGGCACACCGTTGATGGCGTACTCGCTCTCCCCCGATCGCCAGAGCGTGCGGGTGACCGTGACCTCGGTGAGCTCGATCGGCAGCACCCCCGACGAGTTGTCGATCGTGAGGCTCACCTCGGCCCGACCGAGGGCGGCCCGCTTGGCCGTGCCGGCGAAGATCACGTCGTCCATCTTCTGGCTGCGGACGCTGCTCGGCGCCTGAGCCCCGAGCACCCAGGCGATGGCGTCCACGACGTTGGACTTCCCGCTCCCGTTCGGACCCACGACGACGGTGACCCCCGGCTCCAACCGGAGCGCGGTGGTCTCGGCGAAGGACTTGAAGCCCTTGAGGGTCAGCTGGCGCAGGAACACGGCCGCTGGCGACCATACCCGAACGACCCTGCCCGAACGGGGGACCGACGGGTTCGCCTACGCTGCGGCCTCGTCCGAAGTCCGACGCCGAGGGGGAGCGATGGCCCGCAAGCAGGCCCACACCGACCCGCATCCGTTCGCCGACAACCTGCGGGCTGTCGACCTCTTCTCCGAGCTCGAGCCTCGCGAGCTGGATGTGCTGGCCAACGTCGCCCGCGACAGCCACTTCTCGCCTGGGGAGGTCGTGGTCGCCGAAGGCGATACGAGTGGTCGCTTTCACCTGGTGGTGTCCGGCACGGCCGACATCACCGTCGGCGACCAGCAGGTGGCTGAGTTCGGGCCCGGTGACTACTTCGGCGAGGTGGCGATGATCGACCGCCAGCCCCGGACGGCCACGGTGAGCGCCCACGACGACCTGCGCACCCTGTCGCTGGCCTCGATCTCGGTGCGCCCGCTGCTCCGAGAGCACCCCGACATCGCGCTCAAGCTGCTCGAGAAGGTCTGCGCCAGGCTCCGCGCCGCCGACGCCCGGCTCCGCTGAGCCGGACTGACCGCCGACGGCGGCTCGCCCCCACCGTTCTCGCGGGTGCCGGCGACGAAATTCGTCGTCGGCCTCCGCGAGAAGGGGAAAGGCGCCGGGCTACCGCTGGCAGCGCGGGCAGAAGAACGTCGAGCGCCCGGCGTAGCGAGCCCGGACGATGGCGCTGCGAGGGCCACAGCGCGGGCAGGGCGCCCCCTCCCGCCCGTAGACACGATGTTGCTCTTGGTAGCGGCCGGCCTCACCGGACAGGCCGACGTACTGGGCGTCGGCCAGGGTGGATCCCCCGGCCTCGATGGCGGCGGCGAGAACCTGGCCCAGGGCTCGGTGGAGGGCGCCGACCTGGCGGGCGGTCAACGACGCCGCGACGCGATCGAATCGGAGGCCGGCCGCGTGGAGCACCTCGTCGGAGTAGATGTTGCCCAGCCCGGCCAGGGCATGCTGATCCAGGAGGAGCGCCTTGAGCTGGCGCGAGCGCGGGGCGAGGAGTGCTCCGAGCTGGCGGGCCGAGAGACCGTCGGCGACCGGATCACGGCCGAGGCGGGCCAGCTCGGGCACCTCGACCTCGGCTCGAGTCGGGTCGAACACCACGACCTCCCCGAACGTGCGCGGATCCACGAACCGCAGCTCACCACCGTCGGCAAGACTCAGGACGACGTGGGTGTGCGGCGGCCGGGGCGCACCGACCGAAGCGAGCACCAGCTGACCGCTCATGCGCAGGTGGATCATCACCGCTTCGCCTGAGTCGAGCGGACATACGAGGTACTTGCCCCGCCGGCCGGCGGAGACCATGGTCGTGCCGGTCAGGCCATCGATGACCGCGGCGGCCGACGTGCGCCGCACCGTCCGCTCCCGCCCCACCTCCACCCGCTCGATGCGCCGTCCGACCACACGGCCCGCGAGGCCGCGCCGGACGACCTCGACCTCCGGCAGCTCCGGCATCTAGGCGCGGGGCTGCTCGGCCGGCTCCGGCTCCGCAACCGCTCCGTCGCGCTCGTCCGCGCCGAGCGACAGCTGGCGGAACGCCTCCTGCGCCGCGGCCTGCTCGGCCTGCTTCTTGCTCCGTCCCTCACCCCGGCCCCACACCTGTCCCGCCACCCGGACCAGGGCGAAGAACCGCTTCTCGTGGTCCGGGCCCTCTTCCCGCAGCACGTAGACCGGCGGGGTGTCGTAGAGGCGGACCGAGAGCTCCTGCAGCGCCGTCTTGTGGTCGAGGCCGCCGAGCGCGGTGACGGTATCGGCGATCTGCTCGCCCAGGAGGCGTTGGACGAAGGCGTAGCCGGCGTCGGTGCCACCGTCGAGGTAAACGGCCCCGATGATGGCCTCCAAGGCGTCCGACAGGATCGAGCGCTTCCGGCGGCCGCCCGCCGCGTCCTCACCCTTGCCGAGGAGGAGGGCCTGGCCGAGGCCGAGGTGCTCCGCCATCAGGGCCAGCGCGTCGGCGTTCACGATGGCCTTGCGGAGGTCTGTGAGCTTGCCCTCGTCGAGGGCGGCGTGCTGCCGGTAGGCGAGGTCCGCCACCACCCAGCCGAGGATGGCGTCACCAAGGAACTCGAGGCGCTCGTTGGATTCGTGGCCGGGCCATTCCGCGCACCACGACCGATGGGCCAGCGCTTGGCGCAGCAGGCTCCCGTCCCGGAAGACGTACCCGAGGCGCGTGCTCAGCTCCTCGATCTGATCGTCCGTGTCAGCTCCCCTTGATCCGCTCGTACACGTAGTCGACGGCGTCGCGCACGCTCTTCAAGTCCTCGAGGTCCTCGTCCTCGATCCGGAAGCCGACGTGGCGGTCTCCGAGCTCTTCCTCGAGGGCCTCAACCAGCTCGATGAGCGCCAGGGAGTCGGCGTCCAAGTCGTCGACGAACGACTGGCCTTCGCTGATCGACGAGGGGTCGATCTCGAGGATGTCGGCCAGGCGTTCACGCACGATCTCGAAGATGGCGTTGCGGTCGAGTGGCCCCTGCTCGACGTGGGTCTCCGCGGGCACGGTGAGGCTCCTGTTGGGAACGGTCGGATCGGCGGTGAGCCTACTGCCTGACGGTGCGGCTCAGCCGACGCTGACGACGGCACGGAGCTCGGCGACGATGTCGGCGTCCACCATCTCCTGCGCCATCTTGATGGCGTTGACGACGGCCTTCGCGCTCGACGAGCCGTGGCTGATGATGCAGACCCCGTTCACCCCGAGGAGCGTCGCCCCACCGAAGGTCTCCGGCTCGAGGCTCTCGTAGAGGTCGTCGAGCGTGGTCCGCAGCGGTTCGAAGTGCTCGCGGCCCTCCGGTGTGGCGGTGAACGCCGACACCACTGCGGCCACGATCGAGGTGAGCGCCCCCTCGAGGGTCTTCAGCACGACGTTGCCGGTGAAGCCGTCGGCCACCACCACGTCGACGTTGTCGGTCAGGACATCGCGCCCTTCCACGTTGCCGACGAAGGTCACGTCCGGCGCCTCGACCAAGAGTGCGTGAGCCTCCTTGACGAGCGAATTTCCTTTGCTGTGCTCCTCGCCGATCGACATCAGGCCGACCCGTGGCCGCGGCAACCCGAGGCGGTGCCGGGCGAAGACCGTGGCCATCCGCGCGAACTGCACCAGCCACTCCGGCTGGCACTCGGCGTTGGCGCCGGCATCGATCAGGACCGTCGGTGGGGTGCCGCCCGGACCGGGGATGACGGTGGCGATAGCCGGCCGGCTGACCCCCTTGATGCGGCCCATCCGCAGGAGAGCCGAGGCCATGGCGGCGCCGGTGTTCCCCGCCGACACCATGGCCGAGGCGTTGCCGTCGCGCACCGCCTCCGCGGCGCGGACGAGGGTGGAGTCCTTCTTGCGGCGGACGCCGCCGGCGGGATCCTCGCCCATGGCGATGACCTCCGAGGCGGGGATCAGCGCGAGCCCGCGTGTGTCCAGGTCGGCCGGCCCGACGAGGACTACATCGATGCCGAGGTCCTCGACCGCCCGCAGCGCGCCGAGAACGATCTCGGCTGGCGCCTTGTCACCGCCCATGGCGTCGACCGCGATGGGGAGCATGAGCGGAGCGGGTGGTTCAGACGTCGACGGCGACGCGGTTCTTGTACCAGCCGCACGTCGGGCACACGACGTGGGGCAGCTTCGCCGACCCGCAGCGCGGGCAGACCGAGCGCGCCGGCTCGGACAGACGCCACGCGCCAGCCCGATGGCTGCGCGACTTCGACTTCGACTTCTTCTTCTTGGGGACGGCCATCGCTTCGGGAACCTCTCGTCTGAAGAGCCGGGAAAGCCTATCGGGACGGCTGCCAGCCCGACGAGCCTGCGGGCGTCGAGCCCGCTCGGTCGTCAGCGGTCGGCCTCGAGCTCCTCGCGGAGGACGTCGAGGGCGGCCCAGCGGGGATCGGTCACGTCTGATGCGCAGTCGCAAGGGGCGACGTTGCGATCGGCGCCGCACGTCGGGCACAGGCCCGGGCAGTCCTCCCGGCACAGCGGTGCCGCTGGCAGCTCCATGAGCACGAGCTCGCGCACCATCGGCCGCAGGTCGAGCTGCTCGCCGTCGAACGCGAACGCCTCCTCCGAGGAGGGGTGGACCTGGTAGAGCTCCTGGACCTCGGCCACCATCGGGCCTTCGGCCGGCCCGAGGCACCGCCGGCAGATGCCGGACCACGTCGTGCGCACCTGGCCGTTGACCGTCAGGCCGTCCGAGAGGCTCTCCACCACGACGTCGACCTCGACCGGGGTCCCGTCGGCGACCGCCGCCTCATCGCCGAGGGTCAGCCCGCGCGCCTCGACCACGATGTGCACCGGCCGGCGGCTGCTCGGCCGGCGGAGGAGGTCGGCGACGTTGAGGACGAGGGGGTCAGAGGGCATCTCGAGGAGAGCAGCGAGCCGTGCGGGCGAGGTCAGAACTGGTCCTGGTCGAAGAAGTTGGAAGGGGGGTCGGGGTCGGGTGGCGACGGCGGGCGGGTGTCGTGCATGCGGCCGTTCAGCTTGTCGCGGCCGACGGCGACGGTCTTCAACGTTCGCTCGAGCACGATCTCGAAGCTGGCCAGGCGCTGGTCGCAGAAATCCTCGACCTCGAGCTTCATGCGCCGGGCCTCGGTCTCGGCTGCCTCCACCACCTTGCGGGCCCGCAGCTCGGCCGCCCGCACCACCTCCTGGCGCTGCACCATTCGCTCCGCCTGCGCCCGCGCCGCGTCGAGGATGTCAGCGGCCTCGCGCCTGGTCTTGTCGATGAAGTCCTGACGCTCCTTGAGCATCCAACGGGCCTGGCGGAGCTCGTCGGGCATGCGGTTGAGCGCCTCCTCGAGCAGCTCGACCATCTCCTCGCGGTTGATCATCGGCGAGGAGGACATGGGGAAGGTGCGCGCCGTCGCCACGATGTCCACGGCTTGACGGAGCAGGGACTCGGAGTCGTTGATCGCCTGCTCGGGTTCGTCGTCCTCGTAGGGCTCGTCGTCGAAGTCGTCGTAGCTCATGCTCTGCTCACGATGTGGATCCTGGCTGGCGGTCCTTCAGGCGACGGGCGACTGCGTCCGGCACGAGGTGGCTGACGTCACCACCGTACTTGGCGATCTCCCGGATGAAGCGGGATGACAGAAACGAGAGATCGGCCCGGCAGGGCACGTAGACGGTCCGGATGCCGCTGACGGCATGGTTGGTGTGGGCCATCTGCTGCTCGACCTCGAAGTCGGCCGAGGTTCGAAGGCCCTTGACGATGAAGTCGGCGCCGGCTTGGCGGGCCGCATCGACGGCCAGCCCGGCGAACGCCCGCACCTCCACCTCGGCGAGGTGGGCCACGGACTCCTCGATCATCGCCTGGCGCTCGTCCAGATCGAAGAAGCCGGCCGGCTTGGCCGGGTTGTACATGGCGGCCACGATGACGCGCCCGAAGAGCTCCGCGGCCTGCTCGACCACGTCCAAGTGGCCGTTGTGGAGGGGATCGAAGCTCCCCGGATAGAGGACGGTCGGCACGGTGCACCCCTGTCCGCCAGGAACGTCCAGCGTACCGCGGCCAGTCGCGGGCCAGTTCGCACCTACCCCGTTGAGGTCGGAGCCTCGAGGAACGTCACCACGGTCCGGCCGTAGCGCTTGGTCCTCACGTTCTCCCACCCATCGGGCGGGTCCACGGCCGCCGGGGCCTCGGCCACCACGAAGCCACCACCGACGCGCGCCAGCAGCCCGCTCCAGTCGTCGAACGCGTATGGCGGATCGGCCAGCACGAGGTCGGCGCGCGGTCGTTCCCGGTCGAGGTAGCGGCCGACCTCCATCGGCACCACGGCGGCCCGGGCGTCGAGGCCGAGCTCGCGCACGTTGCTGCGCAGGGCCTCGAGTGCCGGCCGTGCCTGCTCCACGAACGTGCAGCGGGCCGCACCGCGCGACAGCGCCTCGATGCCCAGCGCGCCGGACCCCGCGAAGAGGTCGAGCACGATGGCGTCGCGGAGCACGTCGAGGCTGGCCAGCGCGTTGAAGACAGCCTCCCGGACCCGATCGCTGGTGGGGCGGGTGTCCGAGCCGGCCGGCGCCACTAGGCGGCGACCGCGGCAGGGTGCCGGCGACGACGCGCACGGGCGGCAGACTACGGGCGCCATGAAGCCGGAACCGACGATCGTCTGCGTGGACTGCGGCGGCCGGGCCCACCTGTTGACCCCCGCTCGTGAGGACGACGAGTGGCTGCCTGGTGAGATAGTCGCCTACCGCTGCCAAGACTGCCTCGACCGTTGGGACCTGGTGCTGCCCGGCGAGGACGAAGACGAGCTGAGCTAGCGCGCGCTGCGGCTGGTCGACGGTGAGCGAACGGACGGCGGGCCAGCCCATGGCGCGGCCGAGCAGGAAGCCGGCGCGGCGGCGTTGTTCGGTGAGAGGCCGCCGGTCGGGGTCAGGCCGCGGCGCGTGCGGGCGGGTCGACGTCGGCCGAGGTGGCGCGAGGAGCCTCCACGAGCACGAGCGGGTCCCAGGCGGTGGGCACCGGCGCGCGGTGACGGAGCGTCATCGATCGGAGCCCGGCCATCCAGCGGGCCGACCGAGCGACCGGAGCACCCGTCAGCAGCTCCGGGCTCGGCGGCCCGGCGAGCAGGCCGCACTCGTACTCGTCATCGCCCGGCCAGAGCATCACCTGGCGCAGGGCGTCGTGCCGCTTGCTCATGCTGTCACCTTCGATGTCGAGCCCACTGGACAGCCTCATCGGCCCCGGGCCCACCGACTGAAGGCTTGACCGCTCGAAGTCGTCACCCGAGCCTGGGGTGTCGGCGTCACGGTCGGCGACGACGTACTCCACGGAGCGTAGGGTGGGCTGCGCCGGGTCGGGCGCTCCCGACCGAGGAGGTAGCGCTTCCGTGTCGAGGATCTTGGTGGTCGACGACGAGCCGGACCTGCGCTTCCTCCTCCGGCGGATCTTCGAACGAGCAGGCCACGACGTCGTGGATGCGAGTCACGGCATAGATGCGCTGGAGTCTGTGCGCACGTCGCCGCCGGATCTGGTCGTGACCGACATGATGATGCCGGTCATGGACGGCGTCGAGCTGATCAGCCGGCTGCGCTCCGACCCGGCCACCGCCGGGATCCCCATCCTTGCCGTCACCGGCGACAGCGAGCTCGCGGGCGACGCCGATGCGGTGTTGGCCAAGCCCTACGACCCAGGCGAGCTCGTGGCGGCGGCGGATGCGCTGCTCACTCAGAAAGCGGGCCCGAAAGTGAAGCGACTGACAACCGGGGTTCCCGGCCTCGACGTGGTGCTCGGCGGGGGCCTCGAGCCCGGGGCGGTCATGGTGCTGGCCGGTGCACCCGGCACCGGCAAGACGATCCTGGCCCAGCAGATCTGCTTCGCCAACGCCGACGAAACCCATCGGGCCGTCTACTACACGACCCTCTCGGAGCCCCACTCGAAGCTGGTCCGGCACCTGGAGTCGTTCGACTTCTTCGTACCCAAGGCGTTGGGGCCGAAGGTGGAGTACATCCACCTGGGTGATCTCATCCGCGAGGACCAGTCCGGCGGGCTGGAGCTGCTCGTCGCCGAGGTGGTGCGCAAGACGATGGAAGACGGGCCCGTCCTCGTGGTGATCGACAGCGCCAAGGCATTGCGGGACTTCATTGGCGAGCGCGAGCTCCGGATCGCCTTCTACGACTTGACCAGTCGCCTGGCCCACACGGATGCAGCCTTGATCCTGCTCGGCGAGTACACAGGGGCCGAGATGGAAGGCGGCGTCGAGTTCTCCCTCGCCGATGGCATCGTCCAGCTCGCGTACGAGCCCCGCGAGCCGATCGACCGGCGTTGGCTGCGGGTGGTGAAGATGCGCGGCCGGCGCCACCTGGAGGGCAAGCACACCTTCCGCATCGGCCCCAGCGGGTTCGAGATCTTTCCCCGCATCGAGACCCTCGACGTGCCGGCGGCGGCAGCAGTCAGGGGCCGGATCAGCAGCGGGATACCCGGCCTCGACGAGCTGATGGGCGGCGGGATCGGCTCCGGCGAGGCAACCGTCGTCCTTGGACCGTCCGGGGTCGGCAAGACGATCTTCGGGCTGCGCTTCGTCGCCGAGGGCCTCGCCAAGGGACAGCGCTGCCTCTACGTCACGTTCCAGGACTCCTCCGACCAGCTGATCAACATGGCGGCGGCGTTCGGATGGGATCTCGGGCAGGCCAGAAGCGACGGGCGGCTCGTGGTCCACCACGTTCCACTGGGTGAGCTTGACCTGGACATACTCACCTCAGGCATCCGCAAGGAGCTCGCCGAGAGCTCGATTGCGTCGCGTCGTCATCGACAGCCTGGCCGAGATGGTGTTCGCCGCTCGCGAGTCGGAGCGCTTCCCCGCCTACGCCCGCAGCCTGATCGGGCTGATCCGCAGCGTGGGCGCCTCGCTGGTGATCACCAGCGAGACCACGACGCTCGGCCCCACGCCCGAGCCGGTCGGGGGAGTCCCGTTCCTGTTCCACAACGTGATCCTGCTGCGCTACATCGAGCTGAACTCCGCCACCGGCCGAGCGCTGAACATCGTCAAGATGCGCAACAGCAACCACAACCAGGACGTGCACGAGTTCGACATCGGCGAACACGGCTTGACGATCGGGAACGCGCTCGAAGGGGTCACCGGCGTGATGGGCTGGAGCGCGCTGCGAGGTCGCTGCCACGCCCACCTAGATCGGGGCCGGTCGCCGGCACTGGCACCGTCCCGCTCTGCTCCACTGCCCCGACGGCGCAGGCGACGAAATGGGCTTGCCCACCGCCGTCGCCGGCGCGTCAATGGGCGACGAGGCCGCCGGTCTCGTCCTCCGCTGGGCGAGCAGCCCACGCCCTGTGAGTAGGTCATTGGGCCGCCCTGGAGGACCCTGGCAAGGGCCGGCGGCCCGCACTCGCTCGTCACGCCCAGGGAGCGATCATCAATCCTTTGCATTGGCCGGCCAGCATGGTGTGCAGCTTCGCCGACTCGGTGACGTCCATCGACAGGCCCCATTGGGCTTTGATGCCGATCCAGTCCCCGATGTATGTGCACTGGTCGGATACGAGGGATGGAAGCCAGGCCGCCGGGTCCCTGTCGCCTTTGGACTCGTTGGCGTGGACCGTCACCTCGCGGCAGGCTGCGTCGGTCGCTCAGATCGTTGCCGTAGGCGGTGCGGCGGGTCTCAGTCCACGCGCTGGCTCCGGAGGCCCATGCTTCGGCCAACGGGACGACGTGGTCGATCTGAAGGGCAGTGGCGACCGTGGTCGTCTTCCCGTCATAGGTGGAGGTCCAGCGGCCCGTGATCACCGTGCAGTTGGTGTTGGCGACGATGGGTGCCTCGGTGTCGCGCATGAGGACCTCGGCCCGGGTGTCGCAGCGGTCGTGGTCGGCGTCGTCGGGGTAGTGGAACGGGGTGCGGTCGTAGCCAGCGAAGTTCGGCGCCGCCACCCGAACCCGAGCCAGGACCGTCACCGCGCTCACAAAGCCCGGGGCTGGCGGCGGCGGAGCACACGCCACGCCAACCAGGCCGAGCAGCACCGCCACTCCGGCGAGATGCCGCATCAGCCGAAGTCGAACGGCACCTTCGCGGTGGCGCTTCCATCCGTTCATGACGACGGCTCCCTGACGGTCACGAACCGTCCGGATGAGGGACCGGAGCAGCACGTTGACCTGCTCCACGTTGTCGTCAGGGGAGGCGGCGCGACGCCCGCCCGCCCGCCGGGCGATGTTGCGACGTCTTCAGCGGATGACACCAGGACTACACGTACGTCCCCATCGGCCTCGGGCGGCGTCGCCCAAGGGAAAGCCCGAGGGGATGGCCGTGGGGTGGTGGGTCTGGCAGAGGGAGCTTCGAGCTGAGCATGGCGAGCACCCGAAGTGGCGGCCGTGCTCCCCACGGTGAACTCCGCTCAGCTTCACGACGTATCAGAGGCATAACGAGGCGCCTCATTAGGACAGATACCGACGATCGGCCGTAAGGAGCAACTGTGAACACTCTCCGTAGGACATGGCCATGACCCTCTTCCGTGGCGCCATCGTCGTCGAGACAGACCGGCGCGACCACCGCGGCCGTGTCATCGACATCTGCCCCGGCGACGGCGACTGCCTCGTTGCCTTCGACACCGAGCCCGTCGGCACCCGCTGGGAGCTCGAGGGGTTCCTGACGGAGGTGGCGTCGTGAACGTCTGCGACGAGTTCACGGCTGTCACAGAGCTGCATCACGATTTGAACAGGAAGGCCTCGTCCTCGTCATCGAAGTAGAGGGCCAGCTCGTCCAGGAGATCCTCGTGCTGCGCCAGACCCGGGTCGGCGTCGACGGTGGTGAACGCGGCCTGGCGGGCCAGTGCCACCAGCTCGCGGTCGCGCCGGAGCGAGGCCAGCTTGAGGTCGTTGCGACCCTTCTGGGCCGTGCTCATGATCGTGCCCTCGCCCCGCAGGTCGAGATCCACCTCGGCCAGATAGAAGCCGTCGGTCGAGTCAACGAGGGCCTGCACCCGCGGCGGGGCCACGTCCTCGCCGCTCGTCAAGAGGAAGCAAGCCGAGGCGGCGGCACCCCGGCCCACCCGGCCCCGGAGCTGGTGGAGCTGGGCGATGCCGAACCGCTGGGCGTCGAGGATGACCATGGTGGTGGCGTTCGGGACATCGACACCGACCTCGATGACCGTGGTCGCCACCAGCACGTCGAGCTGGCCCCGCCGAAAGGCACCCATCACGGCCTCCTTCTCCACCGAGGAGAGGCGCCCATGCAGGAGACCGAGGCGCAGGCCGGCCAGCTCGCCAGCGGACAGTCGGACGAAGGTCTCCTCGGCCGAGGCCACCTCGAGCTTGTCGCTCTCCTCGATGAGCGGGCACACGACGTAGGCCTGGCGACCGGCTTCCGCTTCGGCCCGCACGTGGGCCCACACCGCCGCCTCGAGCAGCGGGCCGTCGGCCCAGCTCGTCGTCACCGTCTGGCGCCCGGCCGGCTTGCTGGTGATGGTGCTGACGTCCAGGTCCCCGTACACGGTCATCGCCGCCGTGCGCGGGATCGGCGTCGCGGTCATCACGAGGACGTCAGGCACGGTGCCAGCCCCGCCCTCCTCCCCTTTGGCCCGCAGCGCCGCCCGCTGCTCGACGCCGAAACGGTGCTGCTCGTCGATGACCACCGCACCCAGGCTGTGGAACCGCACGCCCTCCTGGATCAGGGCGTGGGTGCCGATGACGAGGTCGACCGAGCCGTCGGCCAGCCCGGCGAGCACCTCGCGCCGCTCGCTGCCCGTGATGCGGTTGGTGAGCAGGACGATGCGCAGCGGGCGGTCTTCGAAGAGGCTCTCGGGAGCGGGCACGCTCACGCCGGCGAGGAGCTCGCGCACCGTGATGGCGTGCTGCTCGGCCAACACCTCGGTCGGGGCCATGAACGCGCCTTGGTGGCCACCCTGGACCGCAGTCAGCAGCGTGCTGATCGCCACCACCGTCTTGCCCGAGCCCACGTCGCCCTGGAGCAGGCGGTGCATCGGGTGGGGGCCGGCGAGGTCGGTCTCGATCTCCGCGAGGACCGCCTGCTGGTCGGCGGTGAGCTCGAACGGGAGCGAACGGTGGAACCGGGGCACCAGGTCGCCGCCGACGTCGTGCTCGATGCCCTTGGACGCCTGCTCGAGCGCCCGCTTGCGCAGGACGAGCACCAGCTGCACGCGGAGCAGCTCGTCGAAGGCGAGACGGCGCCGCGCCTCCTCCTTTCTCGCCATGGTCTCGGGCTGGTGGATGGCGAAGAAAGCGTGCTGGCGGCCGATCAGCCCGAGGCGCCGGAGCGTCTCCGCCGGTACCGGGTCCGCGATGCCCCTGACCCGGCACCGGTCGAGCGCGGCCTCGACCCAGCCCGCGATCTCCCAGGTGCTGAGGTCCGCCTTCTCGCTCTGAGGGTAGATGGGCACGATTCGCCCCGTCTTGTCGCCGAGCAGGTCGACGATCGGGTTGGTCATCTGCAGGCTGCCTCGGTAGCTGTCGGCCTTGCCGAAAAGGGCCACGGTCATGTCGGGACGCAGCTGGCGCTCCCGCCACGGCTGGTTGAAGAAGACGGCGCTGAGCCGGCCAGATCCGTCGCCGACCTGCGCGACGACCATCGTGCGCCGGTTGCGGGTGATCCGCTTGCTCACCGATCGGACGTTGACCACGACCAAGGCCTCGGCTCCGGGCACCAGGTCCCGCACGCGAGCTTCGTTCGTGCGGTCCACCCAGCGCCTCGGGTAGGTGGTGAGGAGGTCCAACACCGACCGCACCCCTACCGCGGCGAGCGCCTCGACCTTCTTCGGACCGACGCCGCGCAGCTCGCTCACGGCGCGCTGGTCGAGCTGGCGCAGCGTCACCCCTGTCGCCGCGCTCACGTCGGACAGCTCACTCCGCGCCCACCACGTACACCTCGAGGGGTTGGTCGCCCCGATGGACCTCCACCGTCGCCCGCGGCCGGTGCTGGGCCAGCCACGCCGACAGGGCGGCAGTCGTGGTCGAGGCGGCACCCGCTCCCTCGAGGATGATGACCACCTCGTGCCCGTCGGTCACCATCGCGGCGAGGAGTCCCAGCGCCGCCTCGTCGAGCGACGGCGCCACCGCAACGATGTCGTCGCCCACCAGACCCAGCCAGTCGCCGGTGGCGATCGGACCGGCCGAGCTCCTCGCCGACGGGACCGCCCTCGTCACCACACCCGTGACGAGACCGTCGCACGCGGTCGCCAGGGCGGCGGCGTTGGCCTCTGCCGGCGCCGCGGGGTCGAAGGCGACCAGGGCGACGAGCGCCTCCGCGGCGGAGCGGGTGGGCACCACCACCACCCGCTTCGCGGTGAGCCCCGCGATCTGCTCCGCGACAGGGATCACGTTCTTGTTGTTGGGCAGCACCACCACCTGGTCGGCGAGCACCTCGTTGACGGCGGTGAGGAGCTCGGCGGTGGACGGGTTCATGGCCTGCCCACCGCCGACCACCCGGGCCACGCCCAGCCGGTGGAACAAGTCGTGCAGCCCGTGGCCGGAGCCGACCGCAACGACAGCGCACACCGTCACCGCCGCCTCGCCGTCCGTGGTCGTCCCATGATGTGCGGCACGACCGGCGATGTGGCCGTGCCCCACCTCCTCCGTGAGGTCCGTGACCCGGATCCGGCTCGGGCGGCCCCCGCCCCCGAGACCGACCTCGATGGCGGCGCCGACGTCGTTCGTGTGCACATGGCAGTTCCAGAAGCCGTCGCCCCCGACCACGACGATCGAGTCCCCGATCGATCCCCAGGCGTCCTTGAACCCGTCGATGTGCTCGTCGGGCAGATCGAGGAAGTACATGACCTCGTAGCGGAGGTCGTCGACGTCCGTTGGACTCCGCTCGGCGGCCAGCTCGATCAGGTCCGGCCTGTCGCCATCGAGCTCGACCGGCTCGGGCACCGGGCGGCCGTCGACGACATGCAGCGCGGCATCGAGCAGCAGCACGAACCCGGCCCCGCCGGCGTCGACCACCCCGGCTGCCTTCAGCACCGGCAGCAGTTCGGGGGTGCGCTCCAGGGCTTCGTGCGCCCGGGCCCGAGCGGCGGCGAGGACCTCTACCAGCGTGCCGCCGGTCCGGGCGGTCAGCTCGGCGGCGGCGGCGGCCTCCCGGACGACGGTGAGGATCGTGCCCTCGATGGGCCTGAGCACGGCGGCATAGGCCGCGGTCGCCGCCGCCGCCAGCGCGGTGGCGACCGCCGACGGATCCCCGTCGCCGGCCTCCTCGAGCGAGCCGCTCAGGCCCCGAAGGATCTGGCTGAGGATGACGCCCGAGTTGCCGCGCGCCCCCATCAAGGAGCCGTGAGCGATGGCGTGGCAAGTGGGCCGCAGCTCCAGGGGCACACCCTCGAGCGCCGCGATGACGGCGTCGAGCGTGCTGGCCATGTTCGTACCGGTGTCGCCGTCGGGCACGGGGTACACGTTGAGGCGGTTCAGGGCGACCGCGTGGGCCCGAACCGCGTCTCGATAGGACCGGATCGTGTCCCTGATGGCGCCGACGCCAAGCCGCTCCAGGGTGGACACCGCGGGCATCGTATCGACGGCCCGGCCGGTCGCCGGGTGGTCACGAGCGAGGACCCGCTGGTAGCGTGAGCATCCGCTTCGGATCGAAACGCCCGGCGACCGGCCCGCGTGCCGCGGGCCTACCGAATTGAAGACCCGGTCGAGCACGTGCGAGGAAGGCATTCAGGACCATGGCAGCTGTCTGCGAACTGTGTGGGAAGGGCCCCTCGTGGGGCATGAGCGTTTCCCACTCACACCGGCGGACCAAGCGTCGGTGGAACCCGAACATCCAGCGGGTCCGCGCCGTGGTCGGTGGTGCGCCGAAGCGCTTGTACGTCTGCACCTCGTGCATCAAGGCCGGCAAGGTGACCAAGCCGGCCCGGATGCCGCGCTGAGGGATCGAGCGTGCAGGGCGTCGTCAAGGGCTACGACCCGTTCTCCGGTGAGGGCGTCGTCATCGTCGACACGCCGGACCTGAGCGAGTACGAGCTGGCGGCGAACGCGCTGGAGGGCTCGGTCTTTCGGATGCTGCGTCAGGGCCAGCGGGTCATCTTCGAGCTCGACCAGGACCGACGGGCCACCAGGCTGAGGCTGGGCAGCGAAGTGGACATGGGAACGCCCGGCCAGGCCCGAACACCCCACGACTGAGTACCCGCCACGCGGGCACCCCCACGGCGACGCCGACTGACGAGGAGCACCATGGCTGCCACCACCACCAACCAGCGCCTGGCGGACTGGGTCGAGGAGTGGGCCGCCCTGCTCCAGCCCGACGACGTCTACTGGTGCGATGGCTCCGAAGAGGAGTACCACGAGCTGTGCCAGCGGCTGGTCGATGCCGGCACGTTCATCCCTCTCGACGCTGAGGTCCGCCCGGACAGCTACTGGGCCCACTCTGATCCGGCCGATGTCGCCCGGGTGGAGGACCGCACGTTCGTCTGTCCCGAGCGGGAGGAGGACGCCGGACCTACGAACAACTGGCGGCCACCGGCCGAGATGCGTGAGGACCTGCGGGCGCTGTTCCGGGGCTCCATGCGGGGCCGCACGATGTACGTGGTGCCGTTCTCGATGGGGCCGCTCGGCTCGCCCATCGCCCACATCGGCGTGGAGCTCACGGACACGGCCTACGTGGCGGCGAACATGCGGATCATGACCCGCATGGGCCAGGCCGCCCTCGACGTGCTGGGTGACGACGACTGGGTGCCGTGCATCCACTCGGTCGGCGCACCGCTCGAGCCCGGCCAGACCGACGTGCGGTGGCCGTGCAACCCGGACAACAAGTACATCGTCCACTTCCCCGAGACCCGCGAGATCTGGAGCTTCGGCTCCGGCTACGGGGGCAACGCGTCTGCTCGGCAAGAAGTGCTTCGCCCTGCGCATCGCCTCGGTGATGGCTCGCGACGACGGCTGGTTGGCCGAGCACATGCTGGTCCTGAAGCTCTCCTCACCCGAGGGTGAGGTGAAGTACGTGGCCGCCGCCTTCCCGTCCGCGTGTGGCAAGACCAACCTGGCCATGCTCGTCCCCACCGTCGCGGGCTGGACGGTGGAGACGGTCGGCGACGACATCTGCTGGATGAAGTTCGGCGACGACGGCCGGCTCTACGCCATCAACCCCGAGGCCGGCTTCTTCGGCGTCGCACCCGGCACCGGCATGAACACCAACCCCAACGCCATCTACACGCTGTGGGGCAACTCGATCTTCACCAACACCGCCCTCACCGAGGACCGCGACGTGTGGTGGGAGGGCATGACCGACGAGCCGCCGGCGCGGGCCACGGACTGGCGGGGAAACCCGTGGACGCCCGAGACCGGCACCGTGGCCGCCCATCCGAACGCCCGGTTCACCGCGCCGGCCCGACAGTGCCCCTCGATCGCGCCGGAGTGGGAGGACCCGATGGGCGTGCCCATCTCCGCCATCCTCTTCGGCGGTCGCCGCCGCACCACCATGCCCCTGGTCAACCAATCCCTCGACTGGGAGCACGGCGTGTTCCTCGGCTCGATCATGAGCTCAGAGACCACAGCGGCGGCGGCCGGCGCCGTGGGAAACCTGCGATTCGACCCCATGGCCATGCTCCCCTTCTGCGGGTACAACATGGGCGATTACTTCGCCCACTGGCTGGAGATGGGCGCCAACGCCGACGCCGACAAGCTGCCGAAGCTGTTCTTCGTCAACTGGTTCCGCCGCGACGAGAGCGGGCGCTTCCTCTGGCCGGGCTTCGGCGAGAACAGCCGGGTGCTCAAGTGGGTCTTCGAGCGGGTCGCGGGCCGAGCGGAGGCGGTGGAGACCGTCATCGGTCACCTGCCGGCGCTGGACGCGCTCGACGTCTCGGGGCTGGACATGTCGGCCGACGACCTGGCCGAGATCCTCAGCGTGGACGTGGAAGGCTGGCGGGCTGCGTTGCCCGAGATCGAGCGCCACTACGCCCGGTTTGGCGAGCATCTGCCCGGCTCGCTTCGGGACGAGCTGGCCGAGCTCGAGAAGCGGCTGGCCAGCGCCGACTGAGGCTCCGGGCATCGCGGGGCCTCGCCGGACGATCAGGTGAGCACGCCATAGGCGCTCAAGGACGGGCCCGCGGACCCGGGCACGAGGCACAGCACGGACCCATCGGCCCGAGCCGTGAGCGGTTTGGTTCCGTCCAGCGCCCGCAGCCACGTGCCGCCCCCACCCGGGCGCAGACCGACCAGCACCACGGCGTCGGGGTGACCGGCGACGCGCAGGGCGAGGACGGCGCCGCCACCGTCCACACCCCAGCCCTGCAGGACGTCGGGCGCAGCCGAGGTGGACTCGCGCACCGCTCCCTGGACCCGCACCAGCCAGAACGTGCTGCCGCCGTCGGGCTCCGACCGGCGCACCACGATCGATGAAACGCCGTCGCGCTCGCGGACCTGCGTCGAGACCGACGACAGAGCCGTGGCGCCCGCAACCGAGGGCGGCGTGGTGACGGACCCGGACAGGCCCACCTGGTCGGGAGGGTGGGCGGGCGCCCTCGTGGCGTCGATGACGACATCAGGGACCGCGGGCGGCTGGCCAGCGCGTCCGGGCGCGGTCGCCGTCGTCGTGGCCGGTGGGGCCTGCGTCACCGCCGTCGTGGCGGCGGCGCCGGTGCCGGCATTGGTGCCGGCCGGCGAGGTGTCGTTCGTGGAGTCGCGCCGGGGCGCGGTCAGTGCGGCCAGGGCGAGGATGGTCACCAGCACCGCGGCCCCGACGAGCAGGGCAAGTCCGTTGCGCTTCGCCTCCCGGATCGGCGTGACCTCGCGATCGACGGGCGACGGGTCGGACGGACCCACCCACGACGACTGCCCGCCTGGGCTGGGGCCGGCGGCCGGGGCCGCCTCGCCCTCGGCGTACTCGGGCACGAGGGAGGCGTCGACGCGGGCCCACACCCGATCGGCGAGGGAGTCCGGGGGGCCCGGCACGGCGCGCAGCAGCCGGCTGACCGGGTCGGCTTCGGAGCCGTCGTCGAAGCGGTGGGTGGCTGGCGTCACCTTCTCGTTTGCCCGCTGCAAGAGCTGCTGGGTCTCGGCATGTGAGCGCCCGAGGGCGGCCGCGATGTCGGGGAGCAGCATCCCGTCGTAGTGGCGCAGGACGAGGGCGAACCGCTCGTCGGGAGCCAGGAGGTCGAGCGCGGCGAGCGGACCCGACGCAGCGCCGCCCCGCCGTTCGCTCGGCACCTGCTCGGCCGGGGGGCGCGAGCGCCAACGGCGGTGGGGACGGCTGTCCAGCACGTCGCGGCGCACGGCGAGGGTGAGGCGACTGGCGGAGACGGGCGCGGCGCCGACGGCATCGACGTGGCGGGCGAGGCTGACCGCGGCGGCGACGGTGAGCTGCTCGGATCGGGCGGGCGATCCGGTGAGCGCGAGCGCGTACCGGTACACCTCGCCCACCGCCTCTCGGAGGAAGCTCCGCAGCTCCGTCGAGGTGGTGACAACCCGGGTGGGCACGCCCCAACGGTCGCGCAACCGCAAGCGCAGGGAAAGCCACTGGCCCGACCGAGCGACGGGACAGGTACCCGGCCGACGGCGCTACAGTCCGCGGTCAGCCCAATGAGGGGAGCACCCCATGTCGGTTCGGGCCTACATCCTCATCCAGACCGAGGTCGGGAAGGCGGGCGACGTCGCCCATCAGATCCGCGAGCTCAAGGGCGTCATGGAGGCCGACGACGTCACCGGTCCCTACGACGTCGTGGCCCGAGCCGAAGCCGAAACCATGGACGACCTGGGACGGATGGTGCTCTCCAAGGTCCAGATGATCGGTGGCATCACCCGCACGCTCACCTGTCCCGTGGTCAACCTCTGAGCGTGGGCCGGGGCCGTCAGGTCTTCCCCACCAGCAGGGCCCGAATCCCGAGGCCCATCAGGAAGAGGCCACCGAATCCGTAGAGCAGGTACAGCCGGTGCTGCAGCTGGGCCCGGTAGCTGTAGATGATGGCCACGGCGATGATGGCGACGAACCCATAGAACATGTGGAACTTCGGGGCCACCAGGTGCTGCCCGGACACCAGGCCGACCCCGAGCCCGACCTGCACGAAGATCGTCAGCTCGGCCAGCCCCGTGAACCACCACAGCGCCCGGGTGCGCAGCGACGGAAGCCGGTGCGCGGCGAGCGCCCACAGCCCGGCCAGGCCGTTGCCGATGATCACGAACCAGGCCCAGCTCTCGTGGATCTGGAGGAGGGTGGTGGCGAACGTCGGCAGACCGACCGCACCGACCGTCACTCGGGCGCCGCGGCGAGCGCCGCCTCCTGGTTCGCCATGGCCTCCGCATAGGCCTCGGCCGCGATGTCCACCAGGTCGGTGATCTCGTCGTCGGAGAAGCCAGCGAGGCGCCGGAAGTTGCGGGCGAGGTGGATCGGGTTCTCGTCGTTCTCCCCCCGGAGGCCGCCGAAGCTGAAGAGCTTGTCCACCGCCCGCTGGAACTCGAGGGCCTGCTTCTGGCGATCCGGGTCCGACGCGGTGAGGCGGCGCAGCCAGTCCGAGCCCATCTTCACGTGCGTCACCTCGTCCGCCAGCATCCAATCCTCGGAGAAGGCGAGGATCGGGTCGGTGAGCGTCTGCCCGAAGTCGCGCATGGTCTTGAACACGTCGATGGCCAGACCTTCGAGGGCCCGGTTGACGCCGGTGAGGCGGAGCACCGGGTCTGCGTTGCAGGCCGCCTCGTACAGGAGCGTCTGCTCGGCGAACTCGCCGATGGTCGAGCCCATGTGGTCCGAGAGCTTGATCGAGATCTCCACGTGGCGGGCTTCGTCCCAGCACTGGCGAGCCATGTCGAGCTTCAGCGCGAACGGCGCCTGCTCGCGACCATCGCCGGTCTCGAAGTCCCAGCACGTCCGGCCGGCGCCTTCGAGCGCTTGGATCTCGCCGACGAAGATGCTGTGCATGAGGCTGCGGGCGTTCTCGCTCGCGTTCTCGTAGTCGGGCGCCAGCGTGTTGATCTTGGCCTGCGGGTTGGCGTTGCGCGGGTCGAAGATCACGTCCTCGACCGTCATGTGGTGGAACCGTTCGTCCCGAGCCAGCTCGCTCACCGGCATCATGCGCTTCACGTGGGACCTCCTGGTCGCCCCCGAAGGTTACTCATGCCACCTCGGCCAGGAGCGCTCTGACCTGCTCCTCGCCGAGGGGGGGTACGGCCCGGCGCAGGCCCGGGTGGGCCTGGGAGAGGCGGGCAACGGCGTCGAGATCGTCGTCGACGATCCCGAGCACTCCCAAGCGGGCGGGCCCACCCACCCGCGCCCGCAGCTCGTCCACCGCGGCCGAGGCCTCCTCCCCGCCCAGCGCCTCGGCCAGGCGGGCGAAGGCGACGGGATCGCCGTCAGACTGCCACCGCACGAGCGGGCCCAGCACGACGGCGGTCACCAGCCCGTGCGGCGCGCCCGTGCGGCCCCCGAGCAGCTGGGCCAGCGCCTGGACCGGACCGGGGCCGGTCTGCTGCAGGACGCGAGCAGCCAGCGCCGCCCCTTCCAGCAGATCGGCTCGCACCACGAGGTCGTCCGGCGTGTCCACGACGAGGGGCAGGACGCCGACGATGCGCTGGCAAGCGGCGACTGCCGAGCGCGTCGGTCTCCGGGCTCCGGCCGGCGGCATGCGTCCCTCCGACGGCCGCCGCCAGGGCGTCCATGGCCGTGCCGACCGTGGTCGAGGCGTCGAGGTCGATCACGAGCGCCGGGTCGTAGACGACGGCCGTCGGGGCCGTGTTGGGGCTGCCGGCCGTCGCCTTCGTCCGCGTGTGGGAGTCGGTCATGGTGAAGAAGCCCCCCAGCACGCCCGGGCTGTACGTGGTGGGCACGGCGACATGCAGAAGGGCGGCGCGGTCGAGGACGCTTCGTCCTGGCGTCCCGGCCTGGTGCTCGACGAAGAACGACAGCGCCTTCCCACAGTCGACCACCGATCCGCCGCCAAAGGAGACGACGCCATCGACGCCCGCGGCCTGGATCTGGTCGAACGCAGCGTGGACCGTCTGGGCCGGCAGGTGCGGCACCACTTCAGCGAAGGTCGACGCCACGAGCCGACCGAGGGTGGCAAGCAACCGCTCGCCGTCCTCGCTCGCCAGCCTCCCCGCGCTGGTCACCAACAGCGCCCGCCGCACACCGAGGGCGCGCAGCACGGCGGGAACCTCGTCCACTGCGCCGACACCGAAGCGCACCTCTTGGCCCACGTTGTCGTGCACCCAGGCTCGCCCGGTCACGGCGTGCTCCTGTTCGCCCACGGTCAGGTGGAGTGGTGCGGCAGCGAACGGCCGGCACTCACGCCCGGGCTCACGGGAACAGCCAGCCTGGTTGCGGACCGTGGGGCTCGACGCCCTTCTCGATGAACCACTCGGTGCCGAAGCTCGCAGCGAAGACCTCCTCGGACATGTCGAGGAAGAAGGAGGTGTCGGTGACCTGGCTGCGGTGGCTGGCGATCGAGGCCCGCTTCTGCGCCAGGTACGGCCGGACGTCGACTGCCAACGTGATCTCCGATTCGGGCATCCCGATCGGATTGCCGTCGTCGGCGGGACCCTCCGGATCGAAGTCCTCCTCCGCATCCCGGTCGGGGCCGACGCTCTCCCCCCGGGCCTGGGCCTCCTTGATGAACCGGATGAGCAGATCCCGGTTCATGGTGGCCTCGAACACCCGTGGCGTGCGGGCCAGCTCGGCCGCCCGATGGCCGACGGTGTGGACTCGGACGTGATCCGGATGGCCGTAGTTGCCGTGCCAGTCGTAGACGGTGAGCACGTCCGCGGCCTCCTCCACCAACACGTCGGCGAGACGGCTGGCCGCGTCGTCGACATCGGCGCGCAGGAACGATCCCTCGTCCTCGTTCTGGGCCCAGCCGGTCATCCCCGAGTCCTGGTAGCCGAGCCACACCACGCGGTGGATGCCGAGCGCGGCCGCCGACGCCGCGGTCTCCTCCCGGCGTCGCTCGACCAGGGTCTCGCCTGGGCGCAGGTCGTCGGGCGCCTCGCCATGCTCGCCGTTCGTGGCCACCACGAGCACGACTCGATGGCCCTCGACCGACGCCCGGGCAATGCTGCCGCCGGTCGAGAGCGCCTCGTCGTCCGGGTGGGCGTGAAAGCAGACGAGGGTGCCCATCGCGCTGCTCACCGCACCGCGCCGAGTGCGAGCAGCTGCTCGATCTCGGTCTCGGCGACCCCCCAGTCGGCCAGGACCGCTCGCGTGTGCTGGCCCGGATGCGCCGGGGGGGTCGGGGTGTCGGTCCGGGTGCGGCTGAATCGGGGCGCCGGCGCGGGCTGGGCCACTCCGTCGATCTCGACGATCGTCCCGCGCGCCACGTTGTGCGGATGTCGAGCCGCCTCAGCCATGGTGAGCACGGGCGCGAAGCAGACGTCGGTCCCCTCCATCAGCGCACACCACTCGTCCCTCGTCTTGGTGTGGAACATCGTCTCGAGGCGGCCTTTCAGCACCGGCCACAGGTTGCGCTCCATCTGGAGCGCGAACTCGGGGTCGTCGGCGAGACCGGTCAGCCGCAGCAGCTCGGCGTAGAACTGGGGCTCGATCGAACCGATCGAGACGTACTTGCCGTCGGCGCAGCGGTACACGTCGTAGAAGTGCGCGCCGGTGTCGAGCAGATTGGTGCCGGGGTGGTCCTCGTCGAAGATGCCGACCCGGCGCATGGCCCAGAACATCGACATCATCACCGCCGCGCCGTCGACCATGGCGGCGTCGACCACTTGGCCCTGCCCGCTTCGTCGCGCTTCGAGCAGGGCGCAGACCACGCCGAAGGCGAGGAGCATGCCCCCACCGCCGAAGTCGCCGACCAGGTTGAGCGGCGGCGTCGGCGGCTCGCCGCGACGGGCGAAGTGGGCCAGCGCGCCGGCCAGGGAGATGTAGTTGATGTCGTGCCCGGCGGCCTGGGCGTACGGCCCTTCCTGGCCCCAGCCGGTCATGCGTCCGTAGACGAGCCGCGGGTTCCGGGCCAGGCAGTCGTCGGGCCCGATGCCGAGCCGCTCCATGACGCCGGGCCGAAACCCCTCCAGCAGCGCGTCGGCCCGCTCCACCAGGCGGAGGAACACGGCTACGCCCTCCGGGTGCTTCAGATCGACCGCGACGTTGCGCCGGCCACGCTGCAAGACATCCCACGACGGCTCTTCGGGCATCGGATCCCACACGGCATGAGTCCGCTCGACCCGGATCACCTCCGCGCCCATGTCGGCGAGCATCATCGCCGCGAACGGCCCCGGACCGATGCCTGCCATCTCGATGATCCGTGTGCCGCTCAGAGGTCCAGCCATGGGGTGCTCCAGCTCTAGACGGGCGCGAAAGTGGTGGAAACGGCGGCGTCCACCATGTGGCAGAAGCCGACGACCGCGCCGCTGATGAGCGGCCACAGCGGCTCGGGCAGGTCGTGGCCCATGTCGGCCACGAGCAGCAGCGTCGAGCCAGCCACCAGCTCCGCTGTGCGCTGGCCGCCGATCGGGGTGATAAGCGCGTCATCCAGGCCGTGGATCACGAAGGTAGGCAGGGCCAACTTCGACAGCCCCTCGGCCCGCGGACCGGACGCGAAGATGGCCGCCAGCTGGCGCGGCGGGCCCTCCGGGTAGAAGCGACGGTCACACCTCGCCGCCGTGCGGGCTCGGGCCGCATCCAGGTCGAAGTAGCGCTTGGACGACCAGATAGCGGCGTCGTCGGCCCGGGCGATGCTCGCCTCGGGGTCTGCCGGCGGCGGGCTCAACACGACGGCGAGTGCGGCGTGCGAGGGTGCTCCGTAGGCGAGCTCGCCGGTCATCGACATGACCGAGATGAGCGAGCGAACGCGGTCCGGATGCTCGATGGCGACGAGCTGGGCGATCATGCCGCCCATCGACACGCCGAGGACGTGAGCCGTCGCGAGCCCGAGGTGGTCGAGCAGGCCGACCGCGTCGGACGCCATGTCCGAGAGGGTGTACGGCACCGGCGGCACCGGCTGTCCGGCGTGGGCAGCGGTAATGACCGCGCCGAGGTGCACCTCCACCCCATCGAGGGAGGTGGACAGGCCGGAATCGCGGTTGTCGAAGCGGATCACGTGGTAGCCCCCAGCGGCCAGGAGCTCGCAGAAGGCCTCGTCCCAGTCGATGAGCTGACCGGCCAAGCCCTGGATGAGGAGCAAGGCAGGGTCGGAGGTGGAGCCGAACGTGTCGTACTCCAACTCGATTCCGTTGGCGAGGGTCGCTCTGGACATGGCCGAGAGTGTGGTGGCGCTCCCGACGGCCGGTCAATCCGTGCCCGCCCCGCCGCGGCTGCGAGGGGCCCGACCGGGAGGCGGTGCTGGTCCACATCAGCTTCACGGGCTACGAGCTGAGCGACATCTTCACCTCCGCCTTCGTCGACGTCCCCGACACCATCTCAGGGCCAGTCGAGCCGGACTGAGACCACCCAGCAGGCGCGCTCGGGGACCGGGCGCGCTGGGCGTGGTCGATCCGGCATCCTGCGTGCTCGGCGCCCCCTCGTGCCCGGCCCTGGCCTGGTGGCCCACCGGGAGCGTGAGAGAACGCCGTCATGGCGTCGTACTGTCCTCCGTTACAGAGGTGCGGGCGGTGAATGCGCGCATACCTGTGAAAAGCGGCGGACGAGGGACGTAGGCGGAACCAACCGGCTCTCTCTGCCAACGGCGGAAGGAGAGCCATGACTGTGGCAGCCCTGCTCATCCCTGTGATCACCATCTGCCTGGCGTGGCTGGTGAGCGGGATCCGAGTGGTGCGCCCCAACGAGCGGGCGGTCGTCGAGCGCTTCGGGCGCTACCGGCGCACGCTCGAGCCCGGGGTGCGCAGGACGCTCCGATTCGTCGAGACCGTGCGACGGGTCGACGTCCGTGAGCAGGTCGAGGACGTGAACGTCCAGGCCCTCAACCGCGACAAGGTCGCGCTGAACCTGGACGTGGCGGTCTTCTACCGCTGCGTCGATCCCCGGGCGTTCCTGTACGACGTGGCCAACGCTGCGCTCGCCATCAACCGCCTGACCGAGACGGAGGTGCGCAGCCTGGTGAGCAAGCTCAACCTGGATCAGCTGATCGGCGCCGACGACATCTTGACCGCGGAGCTCGACGAGGTGCTCAGCGAGCCCGTGCGCCAGTGGGGGTTGGCGTTGACGCGCGTCGAGGTGGCGCGGATGGAGCCACCTGAGGACCTCATGGAGGCGCTACTCGACGCGGCCACCGCGGAGCGGAGCCGGATGGCCACCGCGACCAGCAGTCAGAAGGAGCTGCAAGCCGCCATCGGCCACGCCGAGGCCGAGCATCGGCGCCGCATCGCTGAGGCCGAGGCCGAGCGCAGGATCACGGTGTTGCGGGCCGAGGGCGAAGCCGACGCCATGCGCATCCTGGCCGACGCCGACCGCTACCGCCAACAGGCCTTGGCCCATGCCCAGGCCGATGCGATGATCATCGTCAGCAAGGCCATCCAATCGGGCGCGGGCAACGACGAGCTGATCGCGGTGAAGTACCTGGAGGTGCTGAGCGCGGTGCGCGGCGGCCCCATGGACGGGCTAGCGGCCAGGATCGAACCGGAGCGGCAAGCGCTCGGGACCCCAGATGCCGAAGGTGTCCGGCTTCCAGGTCACCTCGCCGTCAACGGCCAGCCCCGGCAGGCGGCGAGCCAGGATCGGTAGCGCCTCTTGGAGCTCGGCGCGGGCCAACGACGTGCCGAGGCAGAAGTGGATGCCGCTACCGAAGGTCAGCTGCGGCGCACTCGCCGGCTCCTTGGTGATGTCGAACTCACGGGGGCGGCCGAAGGCGGTCGGGTCCAAGTTGGCCCCGACGAAGCTCGGAAAGACGAAGGTGCCAGTCGGGAACAGCACGCCCCGGTACTCGATGTCCTCGGACGCGTACCGCCCTGTGCCGCGGATCGCACCGAGGTAGCGCATCGACTCCTCGACCGCGCGCGTCGCCAGCTCCGGGCGCCCGGCCAACAGCGCCCACTGGTCCGGGTGCTCGGCGAAGACGGCCACGGTGCAGCCGAGCTGGTTGCGGGTGGTGTCGGTGCCGCCGACGATCACCGCCTCCACCATCGTCACCAGCTCCTGATGGCTGAGGCGGTCGCCCGCCTCCTCGGCGCTGATGAGCGCGGTCAAGAGGTCGTCCGCCGGTCGGTCGCGCCGCTCCTCGATCAGCCCGGAGACGTAGGCATCCAGCTCGTCCTGGGTGTTCAGGATCACCGGCGCGTCTTGGGCCAGGTTCCCGTTGAAGATCCGCAGCAGGTCCGACGCCCATCGGCTGAAGAGCTTCCAATCCTCCTTGGGCGCGCCGAGCAGCTCGCACATGATCGGGATCGGGTAGGGCTCGCACACGTCGGCGACGAGATCGCAGCGGCCCCGCGGTGTGACCGGGTCCACCAGCTCCTCGATGACCTCGCGGATGAACGGTCGGAGTCGATCGGCCGCCTTCGGTGTGAACGCGGGCGCGACGAGCCGGCGCAAGCGGCTGTGCTCGTCGCCCTCGGCGGTGAGCAGCGAGCGCCGCTCGTTGCGGGCCAGGAACTCCGGGTCGGTCACGCCTTCAAGCTGGGTGAGGAGGCGGAGGGCCGAGAAGAAGCGGCGGTCGCGCAGAACGGCGACGCAGTCCTCGTAGCGAGTCAAGAGGTAGCCGAACTCGTTGCGCACCAGCCAGTGCTCGCCGCGTAGCTGGTCGAGGACGTCGAGCGCGTCCCGCCGGTCGAGGGTGACGGCCGAGAACGCGGGGAGGTCCAGGTCGCTCACGGGTGTCGGCGCGACGGTCACCCAGGCACAGTACCGTCGCCGGCGGCCGGTGGACCGGGCTGGACCAGGTCCGCACCCGCTCGTGCTCCGCGCCCGTGTAACGTGGGCGGCGGCAACCGCTTGGGGGTGGAAGATGGCGAAGTCCTATGCGCACGGGGCCTCGAACGTGGCGCTGCTGGGGGAGACGATCGGCGCCAACCTGGCCGGCACCGCTCGCCGCTTCCCGGACCGGGACGCGCTCGGTCGTGCCCTTCCAGGGCATGCGCTTGACCTACGCGGCACTGGACGCGCGGGTCGACGAGCTGTCCCGCGCCCTGATCGGTGCCGGCATCGAGAAGGGGGACCGGGTCGGCATCTGGAGCCCCAACCGCGCCGAGTGGGTGCTGACCCAGTACGCCACGGCGCGCATGGGAGCCATCCTCGTCAACTTCAATCCGGCCTACCGGACCCATGAGGTCGAGTATGCGCTGAACCAGTCCGGTTGCCGGATGCTGATCGCCGCCCGGGCGTTCAAGACGAGCGACTACGTCGCCATGGTGGCCGAGGTCCGGCCCAAGGTGCCGGCGCTCGAGCGGGTGGTGTTCCTCGACAGCCCCGACTGGAGTGAGCTCCTCGGCCAGGCCAGTCGGGTGGACGCGGCCGCGCTGGAGGCCCGCGAAGCCGCTCTGGAGTTCGATGACCCGATCAACATCCAGTACACGAGCGGCACCACCGGCTTCCCGAAGGGCGCCACGCTCTCGCACCACAACATCCTGAACAACGGCTACTTCATCGGCGAGGGCTGCCGCTACGACGAGCGCGACCGTGTCTGCATCCCCGTGCCCTTCTACCACTGCTTCGGCATGGTCCTCGGCAACCTCGCCTGCACCACCCACGGCGCCGCGATCGTGGTGCCGGCGCCAGCCTTCGAGGCCGAGGCGACGCTGCGGACGGTGGAGGACGAGCGCTGCACGTCGCTGTACGGCGTGCCCACCATGTTCATCGCCGAGCTGGCCCTGCCGAGCTTCCAGCAGTTCGACCTGTCCAGCCTGCGGACAGGGATCATGGCCGGATCCCCGTGCCCGGTCGAGGTGATGAAGCAGTGCGTGTCGGCGATGCACATGGACGAGGTCACCATTTGCTACGGGATGACCGAGACCTCGCCCGTCTCGACCCAGACGGCGGCGGACGACCCGCTGGACAAGCGGGTGGCCAGCGTCGGGAGGGTGCATCCCCACGTCGAAGTCAAGATCGTGGACCCGGTGACCGCGGCAGGCGGTCGACCGCGGGGGCTCCGGCGAGCTGTGCACCCGCGGCTACTCCGTCATGCTCGGCTACTGGCGCGACGACGACAAGACCAAGGAGGCGATCGACGGCGCCGGGTGGATGCACACCGGCGATCTGGCCACCATGGACGAGGAGGGCTACCTCAACATCGTCGGGCGCATCAAGGACATGATCATCCGCGGGGGCGAGAACGTGTACCCCCGTGAGGTCGAGGAGTTCCTCTACGCCCACCCCGACATCGTCGACGTCCAGGTGGTCGGCGTGCCGGACGAGCGGTACGGCGAGGAGATCATGGCGTGGGTGCGGGTGCGGCCGGGAGCCGAACCGCTGGACGCCGACGCCGTGCGCCAGTTCTGCCAGGGCCGCATCGCCCACTTCAAGGTCCCCCGGTACGTGCATGTCACCGAGGAGTTCCCCATGACGGTGACGGGCAAGATCCAGAAGTACAAGATGCGCGAGGAGTCGATCGAGCTGCTGGGGCTCGGCGACGCCGCGTCCATCGAGACTGCGTGAGCCGCCTGGCGGGTCAGCGCTGGCGGGGTCGGCCGACCGCCCGGTCGACGGGTCGTCGGCGCCGCACCCGCCGCGCCTACGGTGGGAGCCGATGACCGATCGGTCGATCCGGCAGGCCACCGAGCGGGCGCGCGAAGGCAACCTCCACAAGGAAGCGGACAAGCTGGCCCGGCAGCGCAAGCTGTTCGTGCGTGACCGCCTGGACCTTCTCTTGGACCCTGGCAGCTTCATCGAGGATGCCCTGCTCGCCAACGCCGTCGCCCCCACCGACGACCTACCGGCCGATGGCGTCGTGACCGGAAGGGGCCTGATCGACGGCCGTCCGGTCTGCGTGATGGCCAACGACCCGACGGTCAAGGCGGGTTCGTGGGGCGCCCGCACGGTCGAGAAGATCATCCGCGTCACCGAGACCGCGCTGCGCCACGAGCTCCCCGTCGTGTGGCTGGTGGACTCGGCCGGGGCCCGGATCACCGACCAGGTGCAGCTGTTCCCCGGCCGCCGCGGCGCCGGACGCATCTTCTACAACCAGGTGCGGCTGTCGGGTCGGGTGCCCCAGGTCTGCTGCCTGTTCGGGCCGTCGGCAGCCGGTGGCGCCTACATCCCCTCGTTCTGCGATGTGGTCTTCATGGTCGAGGGCAACGCCTCGATGTACCTCGGCTCGCCGCGGATGGCCGCGGAGGTGATCGGCGAGCAGGTCACCCTCGAGGAGATGGGCGGAGCCCGCATGCACGTCACCGTCTCGGGCTGCGGCGACAACCTGGTGTCGTCCGACGCCGAGGCCATCGACCTCGCTCGCCTCTACCTCTCCTACCTGCCCCGCTGCTTCCGGGAGGACCCACCCCCGGCGTATGACTGGGCGCCGCCGACCGTGCCCTTCGACGGCGGGTTGATCCCCGACGATGAGCGGCGCGGCTACGACATGCATCGCCTCGTGGAGGGGCTGGTGGACGACGGCTCGCTGTTCGAGGTCAAGCCGCTGTACGCCCCCGAGCTGATCACTGCCTTCGGGCGCCTGGAGGGGAACAGCGTCGGCATCGTCGCCAACAACCCGGCCGTGAAGGGCGGCGTGCTCTTCGTGGACTCGGCCGACAAGGCGGCCCGCTTCATCTGGCTCTGCAACGCGTTCAACGTCCCGCTCGTCTTCCTGGCCGACGTGCCCGGCTTCATGATCGGCTCGCAGGTCGAGCGGGAAGGGATCATCCGCCACGGCGCGAAGATGATCACTGCGGTGAGCGAGGCCACGGTGCCCAAGATCAGCGTCGTGGTGCGCAAGGCGTACGGTGCCGGTCTCTACGCCATGTGCGGGCCCGCCTTCGAGCCGGACGCCTGCATCGCGCTGCCCTCAGCCAAGATCGCGGTGATGGGGCCCGAGGCGGCGGTCAACGCGGTCTTCTACAACCGCATCCAGGCCATCGCGGACCTGGACGAGCGGGCCGCCTTCGTGGCCGAGCAGCGCCGGCTCTTCGAGGAGGACGTCGACCTGCTGCGCCTGGCCAGCGATCTGGTGATCGACGCCATCGTCGAGCCCGAGGAGCTGCGGGCCGAGGTCTCGGCCCGCCTCGGGCTGGCCATGGGCAAGGCGCGGGACTTCACCGAGCGCCACAACGGCGTCCCGCCGGTCTAGGTGTTCCTGGCCCAGCGGCGGGCGGCGGGATCGGACAGGTGCGGCGGCTCCCAACCCCGTTCGGCCGGGTTCACGTTGGTGCCCGGCGGCACGAGCTCATCGACGTGGTCGAGCACCTCGTCGGAGAGCCGCACCTCCTCCGCGCCCAGGGCATCTTCCAGCTGCTCCATCGTCCGCGGCCCGATGATCGCGCTCGTCACCCCAGGGTGGGCCAACGTGAAGCCGATCGCCAAGTGGGTCAGCTTCAGCCCCGCAGCCTGCGCGAGTGGTGCCAGCGCCTCGACGAGCTCCAGCTTGCGTTGGTTCATCGGGTTCGTGAGGTCGAAGCGGCTCGGCATCCGCCGAGCTCGACCCTGGCTGCGGTCGATCTCGCGCCCCGCCCGGTACCGTCCGCTCAGCCACCCCGCGTTGAGCGGGCTCCAGACCGCGACGCCCATGCCCAACCGCATGGCGACCGGCAGGACGTCACGCTCGATCTGGCGGACGAAGATCGAGTACGGCGGCTGCTCGGTGGCGAACGTCATCAGCTGGCGGCTTGCCGCGACCCACGCCGCCTCGACGATCATCTCGGCGGGGAAGGTCGAGCACCCAAAGGCGCGGATCTTGCCTTGATGGACGAGGTCCGACAGGGCCGAGAGGGTCTCCTCCAGCGGCACGTCGGGGTCCGGTCGGTGCACCTGGTAGAGGTCGATCCATTCCGTGCCGAGGCGACGCAGGCTGTCCTCGCAAGCCCTCAGGATGTGCCGGCGGCTGTTCCCCCATCTGTTCGCCTCCCGCTTCTCGAGCCGGACGCCGGCATCGACAGGAAAGTGGCACTTGGTCGCCAGCACCACCGCGTCCCGCCGGCCGCCGGCCAGCGCCTCGCCAGTGATGATCTCGCTCTCGCCGGCGGAGTAGACGTCGGCCGTGTCGATGAAGTTGATGCCCGCGTCCAGCGCCCGGTGGACGATCCGGACGCAGGCGTCGTGGTCGGCGTTGCCCCACTCGCCGAACATCATGTTGCCGAGGCACAGGGATGAGACGCGCATCCCCGTGCGGCCGAGCGCTCGATAGCCCACAGGGAGACCCTACGATGCTCCGGCTATCGTCCTGCCGCCGGAACGAGCCGAGAGGTCGGGGTGGCGCATGGCTGGTGCAACGAAGCCGGAGGTCATCGTCGAGGGTCTCCACTTCGGTGAGGCGCCGCGCTGGCACGACGGACGGCTGTGGCTGTCGGACTTCTACGACCATGCAGTCAAGACCGTCGATCTCGACGGCTCCGTCGAGGTCGTGCTGGAGGTGCCCAACCAGCCGTCGGGCCTGGGATGGCTCCCCGACGGCCGCCTGCTCGTCGTCTCGATGGTGGACCGCCGGGTGCTGCGCCTCGACCCGGACGGCCTGGTCGAGCACGCCGACCTCTCCGGACTGGCCACGTTCCACGCCAACGACATGGTCGTCGACGCCCGGGGGCGGGCCTACGTCGGCAACTTCGGCTTCGACCTGCACCGAGTCGAGCGCGAGCAGGGTGGAGCCGCGCTGTTCGGCAACCCGCCGCCACCGACGGCCACGCTGGTTCGGATCGACCCCGACGGTTCGGTCCACGCCGCGGCCCACGACCTGCGGTTCCCGAACGGCACCGTGGTGACATCGGACGGGGCGACGCTCATCGTCGGCGAGTCGCTCGGCCGCTGCCTCACCGCCTTCGACGTCGCGGCCCATGGCAGCCTGTCGAACCGGCGCCCCTGGGCCGATCTGGGGACGCGGCTCCCCGACGGCATCTGCCTCGACACCGACGGCCACATCTGGGTGGCCAACCCGATCGCGCCGGAATGCTTCCTCGTCGCCGAAGGCGGCGAGGTGCTCGACGTCGTCGACACCGAGCAGCCGTGCTTCGCCTGCATGCTCGGTGGCCCGGACGGGCGCCACCTCTTCCTCATCACCGCCGCCGGCTCCTGGCCGGAGCGGGCCGGCGTCGAGCGGACCGGCCACGTCCGCGTTGCGATGGTGGAGACACCGCACGCCGGGCTGCCGTGATCCTCCACCTCCTCGCCCAGGCGACGTGGCAGCGGGTGCTTGACGGCGACGCCGAGCAGTACCGGCCCGACGCCTACGCAGCCGACGGGTTCGTGCACTGCAGCCCCGACGACGGGGTCATGCTGACGGTGGCCAACCTCTACTACGCGACGAGGCCGACGATCTGGTCGTGCTCGATCTGGACGCGGCCGCGCTCACATCGGAGGTCCGGTGGAGGCCCCGGACCCGGCGCCCCCTCCCGGGGTGGCGGCAGACGTGCTGTTCCCCCACGTCTACGGACCGTTGGACCTGGCCGCGGTGATCCGGGTACGGCGCCTGGTCCGAGGGCCGAACGGCGAGCTGGTGGGCTACGAGCCGTACGAGCCCGACGAGCACTCCTAGCCGCCGGACGCGATCGACTGGCGAAGTCGCTCGATCGCCGCTGGCGTCCTGATGCCCCACCAGAACAGGTCTCGCCCGTCCACGAGCAGGACCGCGGCGCCGAGACCGTCGAGCTCGGCCTGGTGGCGCGGCGCGAAGGGGTAGGGCTCTGAGGGGAGCAGGATCAGATCGGGATGGACGGCGACGACGGCGTCCAGGGTGACGGTCGGGTAGCGCTCGGAGGCGGCGGCGAAGAGGTTGGTGGCGCCGGTGGCGGCGAGGAGCGACGAGCCATAGGTGTCGGCGTTGATCGTCATCCACGGCCGGCGCCAGATCGGCACGAAGACCCTTCGGCGCGCCGGCGCTGGCCACCGAATCGGTACCGATTCGGTGGAAAAGCGCCCGCTCGCTGGGATGGCGAGCGGTGCCGACGGCGGCGGCGAGGAGATCGAGGCAGGGATCGACACCGGCGAGGGCGCGGACCGCGGTGACATGGACGTGCAGACCGGCCTGCGTGAGGGCGTCGGCGTCCTCCTTGCGGTTCTCCTCCTCGTCCATCACGACGAGGTCCGGCGCCGAGCGCGGCGATGGCGGCCAGGTCCGGGTTCTTGGTCCCGCCGACCGTGACCAGCCCGGGTTGCTCACAGAACCGCGTGACCCCGACGGGCTCGACCCCCCAGGCGATGAGCGTCTCGGTCACGGACGGGACGAGGCTCACCACCCGCCTCAGGCCGGCCGCTGGCCCCGCACTGCGGGCTCAGCCACCCAGCAGCTTCTCCTTCTGAGCCTCGAACTGCGCCGGGGTGATGGTGCCCCGGTCCACCAGGTCTTGGAGCTTCTGCAGCTCGTCGGCCACGCTCAGGGGGGCCGTGGCCCGAGCGCTCGACGGACCCGGCGGTGGCGGCGGCGACGAGCCCTGGAGCCGGTCAGCGGCCCCGCTCGAGCGCCGCAGGCTCTGATCGATCATGTCGTGGATGGTCCTTTGGACGTCTTGCGGCTTGCGGATGTCGGTGAAGTGCGACTGCCCGTCCTCGCCGCCGGACTCGATCATGAGGTTCCCGGCCCCCACGATCCGCTCCAGGAGCCCCTGGCTGAAGTTCACGTTGTTCACGCGTCCGAGGGGGATCTCGATCCCGTGCTTGGCGAACACCCCCTCCCGGAAGATCACCCGATCGGAGGTGACCACGAAGTCCACCGTTCGCCACTTGACGAACCGGACCACCCCCCACACCACCAGGCCGAGGGCCACCACCAGCAGCAGCTTCACCATCCCGTTGGCAAAGCCGCCGTGGGCGAACAGGAACAGCACGAGCAGCACGAGCAGGACGACACCCGACAGGAACGGCTCGAGGAAGTAGAGCCAGTGCGGGTTCATGTCCACCACGACCCGTTCGTGGGTGTTGAGAAGTTCCTTCGGGTACGACATGGGCACGATGGTAATGACGCCGGGGCGGCGGTCGACGGACGCTGCTCGCCGCTCCAGCGACCGCACCTCGGGCCCGCCTGTCTAGCGTGGCCGGCGGTGGAGATCGACGACCTGCTGGCCGACCTGGACCCGGACCAGCGCGCCGCGGTCCTCTCCGAGGCCGCGCCGCTGTGCATCATCGCCCCGGCCGGGAGCGGCAAGACCCGGGTCCTCACTCACCGCATCGGCCGCCGGCTCCGGGACGGCTCGGCCGACGCCGACCACGTGCTCGTCCTCACCTTCACCCGGCGCGCGGCCGGGGAGCTCACCCGGCGGCTCCGCCGCCTCGGCGGGCGCGACACCGTCATTGCGGGGACCTTCCACGGCCTGGCCTACCGCTTCCTCCGCCAGCGCTGGGACGATCAGCACCGGCGAGCGCCCCAGCTCATGACCAACCGGCTCCAGCTGGTTCAGGAGCTGCTCCGCGACGGCGGCTCGGCGCGGTCACCCGGGCGAGGCGGGGCCAGCAGCGTGGCGGCCGAGATCGACTGGGCCCGGGCCCGGCGGGTCGAGCCGACCGGCTACCTCGTCGCCGCGGCCAAGGCCGGTCGCCGGCCCACGGTCGACCCGAACCAGGTGGCGACGCTGTACGTCCGCTATGAAGAGACCAAGCGCGAGCGCCGGCTGGTCGACTTCGACGACCTGCTGTCACTGCTGGCCCGAGAGATCGACCGCGATCCCGCGTATGCCGCCGCCGTCCGCTGGCGGGTCCGTCACCTGTTCGTCGACGAGTTCCAGGACGTGAATCCGCTGCAACACGCCCTGCTAGAGGCCTGGCGGGGTGGGCGCGACGACCTGTGCGTCGTCGGCGATCCCAGCCAGGCGATCTACGGCTGGACCGGCGCCGACGGTCGCTGGCTGGCCGACTTCGCCGAGCTGCACCCCGCGGCCACCGTCGTGCGCCTCGGCACCACTCACCGCTCGACCCCCCAGATCGTTTCCTTCGGCCACGCCGTGCTGACCGGGGCCCGCGAGGGCGGTCCAACCGCGAGCCGGCCCGACGGACCTCGCCCGCGGGTCCATCGCTTCGACGACCGGGCGCAGGAGGCAGCCGGTGTCGCCGCGCTGGTCCGCACGCTTCGGCGCCCGGGCGGCCGGTGGTCGGCTGTGGCCGTGCTGGCGCGCACCAACGCCCAGCTGGAGCCGGTGGCCGGAGCGCTCGCCGCGTCCGGCATCCCCGCTCGCCGTCGGGGCGCGGAGGAAGTCGACCCCGCCCTGGCGCCGTTCACGGCGGAGCTACGCTCGGTGACGGGTCGAGGCTCGTTGCGGGCGTGGCTCGACGAGGTGCGGACCACGCCGACGGACGGCCCGATATTCAGCCCGCCGGACCGCCCGAGCGCCGGCCGCCTCCCTCCGGACGAGCGTCCCGACCCCTCCCCGCCGGCCGCGCTGCTGCAGGCCGCCGAGGACCTGCTGGCCCAGGAGCCGACCGCGGACGGCGCCCTGCTGCGCACCTGGCTGGCCACGGGTGGCCGAGGCGACGGGCTGGCGGCCGACGATGATGCAGTCGCCTTGCTCACCTTCCACGCCGCCAAGGGCCTCGAGTGGCCGGCGGTGGTGGTCGTGGGCGCGGCCGCCGGACAGCTGCCGCACACCACCGCCCGCACGCGGACGGCCCAGGAGGAGGAGCGCCGCCTCTTCCACGTCGCGGTCACGCGCGCTGAGCGCGAGCTGCACGTGACGTGGTCCGGTCCGTCCCGGTCGCCGTACCTCGAAGCCTTCGACCTCGATGACGAGCCCGCTGTTGCTCCCCCGCCCGCGCTGCGCCCGGTCGGTCCGGCGCCTCAGCCCGATCCGGTGCTGACCGCGCTACGGGGATGGCGCAAGGACGCGGCCCGGGCGGCCCGGATCGACGAGGCGGCCGTGGTGGACGACCGCACGCTGGCCGCGGTGGCCGACGCCCGGCCCATCACCGAGGAGGCCCTGGCATCCGTCGCCGGCTTCGGGCCACTCATGGCGAGACGGCATGGCGCTCGCTTGCTGGCCGCGATCCGAGCGGTCTCGGAACCGACGCCGTGACCGGCCAGCGGTCACATCGCCCGCCGAGGGTGGTCCGATCGCCGTCACGCACGTAGTCGAGGCGGCACGGGCCGACGTCCGAGACCCGGACGTGGAGCTCGAACCGATCGCGGTCCGAGTCGTAGGACCCTCGCCCGGTCATGGCGAAGCCGGCCGTGAACGCGCACCCCGTGAGGTCGAAGTGCTCGAGTGCGCCATGGGCACGCAGCGCCAGGCTCCCGCCGCCCGGGCAGCCGACGCCGGTCGGCGTGACGCCGTCCCAGTAGTAGTACTCGGGCAGGTAGTCGAGCTCGGTCTCGGCCGAGGCCAGCGCCTCTCCTGCCGTGCGGAAGGCGGTCGCACGGGCTGGGGCCAGCGGGACGTACTCGTCGGCGATGGCGCCCGGGCAGGTGCTGCGGCGGGTGCTCGGTCGGGTCCCGTGGACGAGGAAAGCGGTGACGAGATCGTCCGGACAGGCGTTGCCCCGCCCGAAGATGACGTGGGGACCGGCGTGCTCGGTGACGAGGTAGGCGTCGTCGAGGTGTTCGAACACGGAGACGCCGTTGCCGACCGGGGTGGCCGGGTCGGCGGTGGCGCCCAAGACGAGCGTGGGGACGGCCGGCGCGCGGAGTGGGGCCGGGCGGGGCGCCTCCTTGGTGCCGAAGGGCCAGAACGGGCAGGGCAGGTCCCCGTAGAAGAGGGTCGCCAGGCGAGGCACCGATGCCTCAACCGCGTCACCGGCGCGGAGGTAGGTATCGGCCCGCTGGCTCGGCGAGCCCGAGAAGTACGAGTAGTCGCGACACTCCACGCCGTAGAACACGGCGTCGGAGTAGGTCGGGTCAGGCACCACCGCGTCGGTCTGCGGGTCGATGCCCAGGTTCGGGTACAGCAACCGGGCCATCGGGACGATGTCGCCACGGGAGGCCGCACCCAGGGCCCGTTCGAACAGCATGCGGTCGTCCTCGACGTAGACCTGACCCGACGCGGTCGTCTCGAGGTCGGCGAAGGTGAACGAGCGCGTCGCCGTGGTGCCGTCGGCGAGCGGGAACCGGAACGAGATCGGCGCTCGGTCGAGGCGGGCGGCCAGGGCGTCGTACGAGGCCAAGCCGTCACCACCGAGATCGGCTGCACACGTGCGGTCGCGATCACACCCCCGCAACGTGGCGGCAAGCGTGTCGCTGAAGGCGCGGGTCTGCTGGGCGTAGAACGTGGTGCCGTCCAGCGTGAGGTCGACGGTGCCGTCGAGCACGAGCCCGCCGAGGTGCTGGGCGTGGGCGGCAGCGTAGGTCTGGGACAGCTGCGTGCCATACGACTCGCCGTAGAGCCAGAGCTTGTCGTCGTGCATGATCTGGCGGAAGGTCTCGACATCCTCGGCGGCCTGATCGGTGCCGAGGTAGGGGAACAGCTCCGCCCCCTTCGGCCCCACCTCGGCGACGCATGAAGCGCTGAACGTGCGCGCCGCCGCCTTGACCGCGTGTTCCTCGGCGGGCGTCTGGGCACGGGCGTCGGTCTCGTAGTAGGTGGCGGCCGCCTGCGGGCAGGTGAGGCCGCCGAACAGGGCCAGCCCGCGCTGGTCGAAGAACACGATGTCGAAGGCGCGGGTCAGAGGAGGCTGGAACAGCGAGGTGTAGGAGTCGGCCACGCTGATGCCGGAGTAGCCCGGTCCACCGGTGGCGGTGACGAACATGCCCTTGCGGGCGCCAGTGGCGGGCAGCACCGCGAACTCGACGTCGATGGTGCGACGGTCCGAGGGGTTGAAGTGGTCGAGCGGCACTGGCACCTTGACACAGGTGAAGGCGCTCCCACCGGGGCAGCGACGGCCACCCAGGCGGCGGAGGACCTGCTGGGTGGTCTCCGGCCGGCCGGCTGATGCCTTGGGACCGGCGGCCGGGGACGCGGCCGCGGACGACGCGTCCGTCGGCCCGAGGGGCAGGACGACGGTGGCGAGCACGAGGACACCGGCGACCACCCCGCCGATGCGTCCCCTCCCCCACCGCCGCTTGCGAACCGCCATCACGCAACCACCCAGTCGAGGTCGACCACCACCGGTGCGTGGTCCGACGGCAGCTTGCCCTTGCGGGCGTTGCGGTCGATGACGCTCCACGTCGACGCGGTGGCGAACGGGGCGGTGGCGAGGATCAGGTCGATGCGCATGCCCCGGCCCTCATGGAAATCGCCAGCCCGATAGTCCCACCACGAGAAGCACGACCCTTCCTGGTGGTGACGGCGGAAGACGTCCTCCAAGCCCCAGCCCCGCAGCGCGGCCAACGCCGCCCGCTCTGGCTCGCTCACGTGGGTGGCGCCGGCGAACTTGGCCGGGTCGTACACGTCGCGGTCGTCGGGCGCGATGTTGAAGTCTCCGGCGACGAGCATCGGCTTCTCCGGGTGGCCGGTGGTGGCCACGTGCTGGCGGAGCCGGGCCAGCCAGGCCAGCTTGTAGGCGTACTGCTCATGGTCCAGGGCCCGCCCGTTCGGCACGTACACCGAGGTGACCCGCACGCCTGCGCACGTGGCCGAGATCACTCGGGCCTCGGGATCGGGCGGCGCACCGTCGGTGAACCCGGCCGTGACGTCGCCGATCCCGACGCGCGAGAGGATCGCCACGCCGTTCCACTGGCCCTGGCCATGATGCGCCGTCGTGTACCCGAGGGCCTCGAACGCCAGAGCCGGGACGCCGTCGTCGGGCAGCTTCGTCTCCTGCATGCACAGGATGTCCGGCTGCACCTCGGCCAGCCACGCCTCGATGCGGGGCTGGCGAACGCGCAGCGAGTTGACGTTCCACGTGGCGATCCGCACGCTGGCGACCCTATCCGGAGCGCGAAGGGCGCCGCCGGTGCCAGTGGGGTCAGGAGGGCTTCGCCCCGGCCGCCTTCTTGCGCGTCCGCTTGGCCGGCTGGGCGGGTGGTGACGGGTCCTGCCCGTCCGTCGCGACTGCCGTCGCCGCGGACCCCGCGGCCGCCTTCTTGCGGGTCCTCTTGGCGGGGGCCGGGGCGGGCACGACCTCGACCGGCGCCGCCTTCTTGCGCGTCCGCTTCGCTGCCCGCGGTGCCGGCTCGGGCGGGACGGGCGGCGCCGACTCGGACCCGGCTGGCTCGGTGGCCGGCGGCTGGTCCGCGGCCGATCCCACGACCGTCGCCGCCCTCTTGCGGGTGCGCTTGGTTGGGGCGGCCGGCGGCTCTGGCGCCGGCTCCTCCACCCGAGCCACCTTCGGCTCCGGCTCGGCGGCTGCCTTCTTGCGGGTGCGCTTGGCCGCCTTGGCCGCCTTGGCCGGCCCGGCGGCGGCGAGGAGGGCCTTGACCTCCGGCGGCTCCATTCCCGGCACGCACAGGTCGATGCTGCGCCGGGTGGCGTTGAAGCTGACGACCACCAGGTCAACCGCCTCGCCCAGCTTCATCACCGTCCGGGCGCTGCGGGGCGGCGGTTCGGCCATCAGGCGCAGCGGCACGTAGCCCCGGGCGTCGCCGAGCGTCACGTAGGCCCCGTGGCTCGAATAGGTCTCGACCACGCCTGTCACCGTGGAGGCGACGGGGTGCTCCTCCACGAAGCCGAGGAACGGCAGCAGCTCGTTCACCAGGTGCTGGCGGGCGGGCGTCGGGGCATCGGTGCCGGCCGCTGGCTTGGGCGCCCCCGGCGCCGCCCCGGCGCTCGCGGCCGCCTTCGTGCGCGCCCCGGGGGGCGGTGCGGTCGGCACCGGCATGGGCCGCGACGCCGCCTTGCTGGCGCGCCCCTTTCGCGGCTCGGTCTCACGAGGCGCCATCGCGTGCCGTGACCCGGCCTTCGACGTCTTCTTGGTGTCCTTGACCGCCCGCCGGCTGATGGGGCCGCGCACCGGCACCCGGGTCACGAACACCCAGCCCACGTTGGGCACAGGCTTGCCGCCGACCAGGCGCCCTTCGTCGAACAGCCACGGGTAGTCGCCGTGGAACTCCTGGTACGAGTCGTTGGAGATGATCGTGGCCTTGACCTTGTTGGCGATGGTGAGCACGAACGCATCGCCGCGGCCGATGGCGCCCGCCGGCGGGGCCACCAGCTCGTTGTTCTCCACCGCGGCATCGAACTCGGGCACCTCCCGAGGATCGATGCGATGCCCGAAGGTGGCGTCGACCACGACGGTGATGATGTCGTCGGGGTGCTCTTCCATGTAGGCCAGCACGGCCTCGTTCAGCTGCTTGAGACTCGGGAGGGCTCGTCCCTCGGTGGCGAGGTTGGAGCCGTCGACGACCACATGTGTTGACATACCGGTCCGTCAGTCAACCACCTTCCACGTCTCGCGCCAGAGATGGTGCGCCATTTACCCTGCTCTCCGTGTACGAAGCCGTGCTCTGGGACTTCGGTGGCGTCATCCTGACCAGCCCCTTCGACGCCTTCGCGGCCTACGAGCGCGAGGCCGGACTGCCAGAGGACTTCATCCGCGGCGTGAACGCCTCCAACCCGCACACCAACGCCTGGGCGATGCTGGAGCGAGGCCAGCTCGATCGGCATGGGTTCGCGGCCCGCTTCGAAGCGGAAGCGGCAGCAGCCGGTGACAAGGTGTCCGGCCACCGCATCCTCGAGCTTTTGGCCGGGGAGATCCGGCCCGAGATGGTGGCGGCATTGCGCCGCTGCCGCGAGGCTGGCCTGCGCACGGGCTGCCTCACGAACAACTTCGTAGGCGGCGATGCGGGCGCCGATGATCCAGCCGGGGCGGGCGACGAGGCGCGCGCCGTGCTCGTCGCGGACGTCATGGCCTGCTTCGACGTGGTCGTCGAGTCGAGCCGGGTCGGCGTGCGCAAGCCCGAGCCTCGCTTCTACGCCATCGCCTGCGAGCTGCTCGGCGTCCACCCGACAGCGTGCGTCTTCCTCGACGACCTGGGTGTGAACCTCAAGCCGGCACGGGCAATGGGCATGGCGACCATCAAGGTCGGCGACCCGGCCGACGCCCTGGCCGAGCTGGGGGCGCTGCTCGGGCTGGCCCTCACCTGAGCCGACCAGCCGGAGCGCTCGCCCTAGTCTGCAGACGTGGACGAAGCAGCGAGCGGCGAACGTCGGAACGTCTTGGGTGGCGAGCTCGAGTCGTGCTCGTTCGCTCCGCTGACCGGCTTCTACCGCAACGGCTGCTGCGACACCGGACCCGAGGACCTCGGCGTGCACACCGTCTGCACCCAGGTGACCGAGGAGTTCCTCGACTTCTCGCGCCAGCGCGGGAACGACCTGTCCACCCCGGTGTCCGCCTTCGGCTTCCCGGGTCTCATGCCCGGCGATCGTTGGTGCCTGTGCGCGGCGCGGTGGTTGGAGGCGTGGGAGGCGGGCGTGGCGCCACCGGTCTACCTGTCGGCGACGCACGAGGCCACGCTGGCTGTGATGCCAGTGGAGCTCCTGCTCGACCACGCCCTCGACGCCCCCACTCGCTGATCGACGGGCGCGCCCGTGCGGCCAGTCCAGACCTCGATCACCATGGCCGATGGCGTCCGTCTGGCCGCCGACGTCTACCGGCCGGACATGGCCGCTGGGGCGGCGGTCTTGCTCGAAGCCCTGCCGTACCGCAAGGACGACGTGACCTACTTCGACCGCCACGAATACGTGCGGTTGGTGGAGGAGGGCCGGTTCGCCGTGTGCCGGCTCGATCTACGAGGCACCGGCTCGTCCGAGGGTCAGGCCACGGATGAGTATCCCGAGGCCGAGCAGCGCGACCTGGCCGAAGTGATCGGCTGGCTGGCGGCACAGCCGTGGTCGAACGGCCGGGTGGGGATGTTCGGCACCAGCTACTCGGGCTTCAACGCGATCCAGATGGCCTGCGAGCGACCACCGGCGTTGGCGGCCATCTGCGCCATCTACGCCACCGACGACCGCTACACGGACGATGTGCACTACGCCGGCGGGGCGTTGCGCGCGCTCGATCTGGTCGACTACTGCCACTACATGACGCCCATGAACGCGCTGCCGCCCGTACCCGCGGTGTTCGGCGACAGCTGGCGCGACGAGTGGCGCCGGCGGATTCGTGACGCTACGCCTTGGTTGCTGAGGTGGTTGCAGGAGCAACGAGATGGGCCGTACTGGCGTCATGGCTCGCTGCGCCCGGACTACGGCCGCATCAGCTGCGCCACCATGCTCGTCGGCGGTTGGGCCGACGGCTATCGCAACAACTCGTTGCGCACGTTCGAGGCCCTGCGGTGCCCCAAGGCGCTGTTGGTGGGGCCGTGGAGCCACATGTCGACCGCCAGCTCGCGGCCGGGTCCAAATCTCGACCTCGTGCCCGAGATGATCCGCTGGTTCGGCCGTTGGCTGCGCGACGAGGACAACGGCGTCGACCGCGAGCCTCCCATCCGGGTGTTCGTCCGCCATGCCACCCGGCCCGAGCCGGACCTCGCCATCCATGCCGGCGAGTGGCGGAGCGAGCCGACCTGGCCGGCCGAGCGGGCGCGGACCGTCGTGCTCAGGCCGCCGGCCTCCGCCGCCACCGACGACACCCTTGTCGTGCGGGCCGACGTCGGGACCAGCGCGTGGATCTCGTGCGCCGGCCGGCTGCCCTGGGGCCAGCCCGCCGACCAGCGAGCCGACGACGCCTGGTCGTTGACCTATGAGTGGCCGGTGGGAGCCGGGGGCGTCGAGATCCTCGGCCATGCCATCGCCCGGCTGCGGCTCCGCTCCAGCGCCGAGGTGGCCTCACTCTCGGCCAAGCTCGTGGACGTCTTTCCCGACGGCACCGCGGCGCTGGTGACGCGGGGCCTTCTCAACCTCACCCATCGCCAGTCCTCGACGGCGCCGACCGTGTTGCCGGTCGATCAGCCGGTCGACGTGTCCATCGAGCTGGAAGCGGCCGCCTACGCCTTCCCGGGCGGTCACCGCATCCGGCTCAGCCTCGCGGGGGCCGACTGGCCCAACACCTGGCCCTCACCGGGTCCGGTGACGTTCACGGTCGAGCGAGGCACCGTGCAGCTCGAGCTGCCGGTGCTCGAGGGTCCGCCACCGCTCGGCGACCCACCGTCGTTCGTGCCGCCGGAGGCAGGTGGGGATGAGTCCGACGCCGAGGAGGCCGACGGGCCGCAGCCACCCACCCTCTGGCGGGTCGACGACGACGTGCTGGCCCGCGTGACGACGGCCGTCGTCGCCCACGGGGCGCGCTGACCGCGGTCTGAACGGCGTCGAGATCTCCGAGGCCTACCGCGGCGAGGTCGCGGTACCGCGGCGCGATCCAGCGGCCGCGTCGGCCACCGCTTGGTGCCGGTTCGAGCTGGCCTGGCCGGAGGTCACCTGCGCGGCCGAGGCGCGGCTCCGCCTCCGAAGCGACGCCACCCACTTCCACCTGGAGATCGAGCTGGACGCCACCGAGGATGGGCGCCCGTTCGGATCCCGGCGCTGGAGCGAGACCATCGCCCGCGACCTGCTCTGAGTCGGTCGCGCCAGTCTCCGACGTGTGGTCGCGGCCGTGGCGGAGGCAACATGGGGCATGGCACAAGTCGAACAGGTTGATGGCCAAGTGGTCGAGATGGACCTCGCCCGGGCCGAGCGGGCCGTGCGCGAGCTGCTGTTGGCCATCGGCGAAGATCCCGACCGCGAAGGGTTGCGGCGCACCCCGGCCCGGGTGGCGTCGATGTACGCAGAGGTGCTCGACGGCATGGCCGACGACCCGTGCCGTCACCTCACCGTCTCCTTCGAGGCCGACCACCGGGAGATGGTGATGCTGCGCGACATCGCGTTCGCCTCGCTCTGCGAGCACCACATGGTGCCGTTCACCGGCCGAGCCCACGTCGCCTACATCCCCGGTCACGACGGCCGGATCACCGGCCTGTCGAAGCTGGCCCGCTTGGTGGAGGGCTTCGCCCACCGACTCCAGGTGCAGGAGCGGCTGACCAGCCAGATCGCTGAGGCCCTGGTGGACGCCCTCGCACCACAGGGCGTGTTGGTGGTGGTGCAGGCCGAGCACCTGTGCATGTCGATGCGCGGGGTCAAGAAGCCCGGCGCGACGACGGTGACGTCAGCGGTTCGCGGCCTGTTCGAGCACGACATCGCCGCCCGCGCCGAGGCCATGGCCTTCATCAACAATCGCTGATCGATGGGGTTCCCGGGCCTGACCGTCGATGTGCCCGCCGCCACGCCGGACCCCGCCCTGGCGGCGCTGATCCGAGGCATCCCTCATGACCCCTTCGCCCAGCGCGACGACCTGGCCCGCGCTCTCGAAGGTGAGGACCTCGACGAGCCCCTCACCGGGCATCTCTGCGCTACGGCGTGGGTCGTCGACCAGGACGCGGCCGAGGTGCTGCTCGTCCGGCACCCCGTCCTCGGCTGGGCCACGCCGGGCGGTCACATCGAGATCGGAGAGGCGCCTGCCGGCGCCGCGGCGCGCGAGCTGGCGGAGGAGACCGGGCTGCGTCTCACCCCCAGGTCGCGGGTCCCGGACGTGCTCCACTCCGGTCTGTTCCCCGCCGGCCCCAGCGGCCCCGCTCACTGGCACCACAACCTCGGCTACCGCTTCGACACCGCCAGCGGCGGAGCGCGACTGACTCCGGAGCCCGACGTGCCGGCGGAATGGTTCGCGCTGGACCGTGTCCCGGAGCCCCACGTCCCCGACCTCGCCATCGTCCTCTCCCTCCTGCTCCACTGAGGGCCGCAGGCACCGACTTGGGCGCCGGCTCGGGCGCCGCCCGAGCCTCCCCCAGGCCCCCGCGCCGCCCCCGGGCCGCCCCCAGGCTCCCGCAGGCCGGCTTCCAACCGTTCCGTTCCGCGCCGGCGATCACCTGCCGTCAGGATCGCGGAACAGAACGATCGGGGTGGTCCCGCGGTCGGGCCCAGTGAGACCCGTGTGACAGCCCTGTTCCCAGCCGCCGGAAGGTCAGTCCAGCTCTGGCATCTGGTAGTAGCGCTCCCCGCCCCCGCCCGCCACCACGTCGTCGAGCCAGTTGCCCTCGTACATCTCGTTCGGGCCCTGGATCAGGTCGGGCTCCGCCGCCCCCTCGGGCGTGGTCACGAACGTCCACGCCTGACGCTTGTAGGTCCAGTTGTCCGGGTCCAGCCGATGCGCCTGCCGCCACCAGGGAGCGGCGGCGGCGTTGCCCTCCGCCCGCCAGGCATCCTGGCCGAGCTCGAAGCAGGCGGCGGCGCGAGCGGCGTCGGCGGAGCGGGGCCGCGACCGGGCGACGACGACGTCGGGCGCCAAGGCGAAGGGGCTGGCCGGGCCGCGCTCGACCCAGTCGAGGAGGGCGGCGCGGTAGTCAGCGGACGGATCGGGGATGGCCTTCACCTGGCGGAGCATCAGGTCCATGCGCTCCGGCAAGCCTTCGGGGATGTCGAGGTCACGCAGCGGGGAGCGCTCGACGGCCGCCTGCTCGGCCGGCCGCACGAGCCGACCATCCTCATCGATCCAGACCGCCATCGGGACGTTGGTGAAGCCCAGCAGCTCATCGGTGACGTGCCGGGCGTCCACCAGCGACGGGTGCTGCGGCGCGGCGGCGTCGATGAACGGGTGGGCGTGCTCCGGGTTCACGTCGAGGGCCACGGTCACCACGGTCAGGCCCTTGTCGCTCAGCTCGTCGTGCAGCCGCCCCCAACCTGGGAGCGAAGAGCGACACCCTCACCAGCTGGCCCAGGCCACCATCACGATCTTGCGGCCGCGCAGGGAGGCCAGCGAGAAGGGCGAGCCGTCGCGGTCCGGGAGCACCAGCTCGGGCGCCTGCGCGGTCTGGAGAGCCCGGCCACCGATGGTCGAAGGGCCGAGGGCCCACCGGCCGCGCCGCTCATCCTCCACGAGCGGCATACCGAGCCGGCGGGCCAGCACCGTGGGGTCGAGCGAACCGTCGTCGCGAGCCGCGTCCGGCGCCGGCACGCAGAGCTCTCCCTTGCAGAGCCCTTCGCGTTTGGCCTCCCAACCGGTCTCGGCCGCCAGGCGAGCAGGATCGACGGTGAGCGAGTCGAGCAGCACGCCCGCGATGGTAACGGCGCGGCGTCGTCAGCCTCGGGTCGGGGCGAGCGGCGGTGGGCCGGCCCGAGGGGAGCCGCCCGTGGGCGAGCCGGCTGCCGTCGGGCGGCTCGGCGGAGCACCGGCCACAGCAGCGACGGCGTGGCACGCCACGTCGTGGACGTCGTCGACCGGAGCGAGGTCGAGGTCCTCGGCCTGGCAGGCGCCGGCGACCCCGAGCGCCTCTGCGCTGCCGTCGCGCAGCACGGGGCAGCGGGGGTGGAACCGGCAGCCGCGCGGGATACGAGTCGGGTCGGGCGCCTCACCGATCAGGATCTGCTGCTCGACCCGCTTCGCCTCCGGCACCACCGAGAGCAGAGCCCGCGTGTACGGATGCTTGGGATCCTCGAGCAGGCGTTCCGTGGGGCCGATCTCCACGATCCGACCGAGGTACATCACGGCGATCCGATCAGCGATGTTCCAAGCCAGCCCCAGGTCGTGGGTGACCACGAGGACGGTGACATGCTCATGGCGGACGAGGTCGAGGAGCAGCCGGAGGATCTCGCCCCGCACCGAGGCGTCCAGGCTGGACACCGGCTCGTCGGCCACGAGCAGTCGAGGGTCCATCGCCATCGCCCCCGCGATGACGACCCGCTGACGCTGCCCACCCGAGAGCTCGTGGGGGTAGCGGAGGAAGAAGCGCTCGGGCGGCCTCAGCCCGCAGCGGGCCAGCGTCTCGGCCACCCGGCTGTGCTCGTCCTTCATCTTGTGGATGCGCGGCCCCTCGGCCACGATCTCGTAGATCGTCTGGCGAGGGTTGAGCGCGCCGGTGGGGTCCTGGAACACCAGCTGGACCTGACGCCGCAACCGGCGCAAACCGCCTCGTGAGCGGTCCACCGGCTGGCCGTCGAATCGCACCTCCCCCGCGCTCGGTGGCTGCAAGCCGAGGATCGTGCGAGCCAGGGTGGTCTTGCCGCAACCGGACTCGCCCACCAGGGCCAGGACCTCGCCCTGGCGCACCGCGAGGTCGACCCCGTCCACGGCTCGGGCCACCGCACCGCCGCGCCGGCGCGGCGGGTAGTGCACCTCGAGGCCGCGCAGCTCCAGGAGGGGCGTCGACGTCATGGCACGGGCTCTGGCATCGCGACCGCGGGGACGAGGACGCACGCGGCGCGCCGGCCCGGCTGACCGGTAGGGCGCAGCTCGACCTCGGCCGTCGTGCACGCCTCGATGGCGAGCGGGCAGCGAGGGTGGAAGGAGCATCCCCCCGGCACGGCGGTGGGATCGGGCGGGTCTCCGGGCAGGCCCGAAGGCGCGTAGCGAGACGCCGGGTCACCGATGCTCGGGAAGGCGCTGGAGAGGGCACGCGTGTACGGGTGGGTGGAGTGGGTGAACAGCTCGTCCGCCGGACCCTCCTCCACCACTCGCCCGGCGTACATGACGGCGAGTCGCTTGGCGACATGGGTGAGCACCGACAGGTCGTGGGTGATGAAGATCATGGCCAGGCCCCGCTCGGCCTGGATCTGGGCCAGGAGAGCCAGGACCTGGGCCTGGACCATGACGTCGAGGGCGGTGGTGGGCTCGTCGGCGATCAGGAGGCGGGGGTCGCAGGCGAGGGCCATGGCGATCATCACCCGCTGCTTCTGCCCGCCCGACAGCTCGTGCGGGTAGTCGTCGGCCCGACGGCCCGGGAGGCCGACCAGCTCCAGCAGGTCGGCCACCCGGCCCTTGGCCCGCCCGCCGGTACCGGCCCGATTGACGTGCGCGGCGATCGCCTCCTGGATCTGGTCCCCGATGCGCTGCACGGGATTCAGCGCATGCTGAGCGCCCTGGAACACGACCGACGCCCCGGCCCAGCGCACGGCCCGTAGCCGCCCGGCCTTCATGGCCAGCACGTCCTCACCGTCGAGGAGGATCTGTCCCTCGGTCGTCGTCCCGGGTGGCAGCAGGCGCAGCAGGGCCATGGCCATGGTCGACTTGCCGCAGCCGGACTCCCCGGCCACTCCGAGCGTCTCGCCTTCGTCGACGTCGAAGCTGACCCCCCGGACGGCCGGAACCGGACCCGCCGACGAGCGATAGGTCACACGCAGGTCGCGCACGGACAGGACGGGCCCGGCCTCTACCATCACGTCACCGCCCCGTCAGTCGGGGGTCGAGGATGCGCTCGAGGGCGCGGCCAACCAGGGTGAAGGCCATCACCACCCCCACGATGCAAAGGCCGGGTGGCAGGTAGTACCACCACTTGTTGAGCGTGATGGCGCCGCTCGACAGCGCGCCGTCGAGCATCTTGCCCCACGACGGGCGGAAGCGGTCGCCGAAGCCGAGGAAGGCCAAGGTGGATTCGGCCAGGATGGCCCCCGGCACGGTGAGGATGGCGTTGGCCAGGATCAACGGGCCGACATGGGGCACGATGTGCCGGCCCACGAGGTGCCAGTCGCCGGCGCCGAGGGCGCGGGACCGCTCCACGAACACGCGCTCCTTCACGGACAGGACCTGGGCCCGCAGCAGCCGGCCACTGCCGGCCCAGCTGGTTGCTCCGATCACGAGGGCGAGGATGGTGGCCGACGAACCGAGCACCGCGGCCAGCACGATGGCGAGCGGCAGGAACGGTATGACGAGGAACCAGTCGTCGAAAGCCATGAGGACGCGCTCGGTGCGACCGCCGACGAAGCCAGCCGTGACACCGACGGCGGACCCGATCACCACTGCGACGACCGTGGCCACCAGTCCGATGAAGAGGCTGATCCTCGCCCCCCAGATGAGCTGCGCCGCGATGTCGCGGCCGAGCTCGTCGGTGCCGAGCGGATGAGCGGCGCTCGGCGCAGCCAGGTCGGGGTTGTTGCGCCCGGCGGCCACCGAGAGCTCCGACGCGGGCGCCAAGAGCGGCGCCAGCAGCGCCATCAGAACGAAGAAGACCAGCAGGGCGAGGCCGAACAAGCCCCCCTTGTCCTTGGCCAGGCGGATGAAGAAGCGCGACGCCGACTGACGGCGGCGGGTCCACCCGAGGCGGCTCGCCGACGAGGTGTGGAGCGGGGAGGCTCCGGCCGCGGTCATCCGGTGTCCCTCCGGATGCGGGGATCCAGGTAGCCGTAGAGCAGATCGGCGACCAGGTTGGCCACGATCAGCGCCGCACTGGACAGGAAGAAGAGGGCCTGCAGCATCGGGAGATCGTCCTTCTTGATCGCCCCCGACGTGGCCAGCCCGAGCCCGGGATAGCTGAACACGGTCTCAGTGGTGATGGCTCCGCCGATCACGAATCCGAAGCCGATGGCGATCAGCGAGACCGACGGCAGCAAAGCGTTGGGCACGGCATGATGTCGCATCACCTCGTCGTCGCGGAGCCCCTTGGCCCGGGCCACGGTGAGGTAGTCCTCGTTCACCGTCTCGAGGATCGACGAGCGCATCACCAGCGAGTACGAGCCGAAGTAGGCCAGGACGAGCGTCAGCACCGGCAGCACGAGGTGGCTGGCGCGGTCGAGGACGGCGCTGAACCCGGTGAGATGGCGGGTGAGGTCGCGTACGCCACCGGTCGGGAACCAGCCCGTGCGGGCGCCGAGGAAGACCAGGAGCAGCATGCCGAGCCAGAACTCGGGCATGGCGTACAGCACCATCGACACGCCGGTGCTGGACTTGTCGAACCCGCTCCCGCGGCGCCAGCCGGCCTTGGCTCCCACCCAGAGCCCGAGGACGACCGTGATGACGGTGGAGATGCCGACCAGCAGCAGCGTGTTCGGCAGCGCGGCCGTGATCTCCTTCCATACCCGCTGGCCGGAGTCGGAGGAGTAGCCGAAGTTGAGCTGGAGCGTCTGCTTGATGTAGCGGACGAACTGCTCCCACTTCGAGCCGTCGAGCCCGAACTTGTGGATGATCTCCCGGCGCTTGTCGGCCGTCAGCACCCGGCCGTGGTACTTGGCCAGCGGGTCGCTGTCGACGATGCGGAAGAGGAAGAAGTTGAAGAAGAGGACGAAGGCGAGCATGCCGAGCGCGCCGACCAACCGGCGCAGCACATACCGCAGGTTCACGTCAGCGCCCTCCTCGCCCCTCCGGTCCGGTCCGGGCGCTCACTCGCGATCGTCGTCGTCACTCCGCCGGCGCTTCGAGCGGACGACGAAGAAGCCGCCGATGCCGAGCACCGCCACCGCGCCGACGGCGATGCCGATGATCGTCCCGGTGCTGGAGCCGCCGCCCCCGCTGCTGCCGGCCACCCGCTGGAGCTCGACGTAGACCGGTGAGGTGTTGGTTTCGAACAGTGGCCCCGTCTCCGCCGGCTGGCGGGCATAGTTCGTCCACCGGTCCTTGCGGATGGCCTGCAGGTCGTCGTACTTGAGCAGCACCGCGTAGGGCGCGTCCTGGTAGAAGACCTTCAGCATCTGCTGGATGATCTGGTGGCGCTTGGCTGGATCCAGCTCCACCTTCTGCTGCTGGTAGAGGGCGTCGTATTGCTTGTTGCACCAATTGGCGTCGTTGCCCAGCGGGCTCTCGGGGTCGGTGGTCACCTGGTCGGATGTGAAGTCGGACAGCTGGGGATCCGGGTCCACGTACGGCACCCAGCCCCAGATGAAGAGGTCGTACTCGCCCTTGCCGATGATCGGGGTGAGCAGGGTGGAGTCGTACTCCTTGATGTCGGTGGCGATGCCGATGTCCTTCAGCCACCCGGAGATGAACTGGGCCATCGGCGGCCCGTAGTCGTTGGGCAGGTTGAAGAGCCGTAGCTTTAGCTCCTTGCCGTCCTTGTCGACGGTGCCGTTGCCGTTGGTGTCCTTCCAGCCCGCTTCGGCCAGGACGGCCTTGGCCTTGGCCGGGTCGAAGGGGTACTGCTCGGACTCGGGGAGCTGAAGGTCCCACATGGGGTTGGCCGAGGTCGGCAGGCCGACGCCGGGGGTGCCGTAGCCGTTGTACACCTTCTGCAGGATCAGCTTGCGGTCGACCGCGTAGTTGAGGGCCTGGCGGACTTTCACGTCCTTGAGGGCGGGGTTGCCGTTGCCGAGCTTGCCGCAGCCCGAGTTCATCGCCAGCTCCTCGAAGCCGCCCTGGTTGCCGGCGATGGGCTCGATGGTCTCGGAGCCCTTGAGGGTGGGGAAGACCTTGACCGGTACCTCGTCGATGGCGTCGACCTCACCCGTCTTCAGGGCCTGGAACTGGGCCTCATCGCTGGCGAAGATCCGGAAGACGACCTCGTCCATGGCCGGCTTCTTGCCGGTCCAGTTCGGGTTGCGGACCATGCGGACGAACTCCCCCTTCTTGAAGTCCTTGATCATGAAGGGGCCCGAGCTCGGGTCGTGGAGGGCGTCGTAATCGGCCAGCCCGTCGGCGTCGATCTTCTCGTAGATGTGCTTGGGCACGATGTAGGCGTCCATCACCGGCAGCTTCGGGTCCGGCACCTTCGTCGTGATCACGACGGTGGTGGGGCCGGCGGCCTTGGCGTCGAGGTTGGTGGTGGTGCTGCTGTGGTTGACCCACTCCTCGTCGCGGGAGCGGTTGATGGTGTAGGCCACGTCGTCGGCGGTGAGGGGCTGACCGTCGCTCCACTTCAGGCCGGCTTTCATCTTGTAGGTCCACGTGAGGCCGTCGGCGCTCTTCGTCCACGACTCGGCCAGGCCGGGCGTGACGGCGAAGTCCTTGGCCGCCTTGTCGGTGAGCGTGGCGTACTCGAGGTTCCAGACCTCGTAGTCGATCAACAGCGCGCCCACGGTGACGTTGAGGCTGTCCACGTCCTGTGTCGTGCCGAGGGCGAAGACGACGGGATCGGCCGCCATCGCCGAGTGCATCGGTGCGAGGCCGGTGACGCCGACCGCGGCGGTGGCCAGCGCCACTGCTGCGGATCGCCGGAGCCGTTGCTGCATGGTTCTCCCCCTGTTCTGCAGCGGACCGGGCCATCATGGCACATCCGTTCCACGTTCCTGACTGACCGGTCAGGAGGTCAGGGAGCGGTCACACGCGGCGGCGGTGACCGGCGGGCGGGGTGGTGGAGGCGCTCGACCCGCCGGTCGTGGCCGATCGCCCGCACCACGTTCAGGCCCGGGATCCCAGTGACGCCGCCGCCGCCGTGGGTCGCTGATCCGGCCATGTACAGGCCGCCGATCGGCGTCCGATGGTCGGCGTAGCCGGGTACGGGCCGCATGTGGAACAGCTGCCCGGCGGACAGCTCGCCGTGGAAGATGTTCCCGCCGATCAGCCCGTAGGTGTGCTCCATGTCGTAGGGCCCGATGACCTGGCGGTGCAGGATCGACGAGGTGAACCCGGGCGCCACCTCCTCGACCTCGGCGACGACATCGTCGGCGTAGGCCTCGAGCTCGTCACGATGGGGTTCGGCGGCCCATTCGCATGGCACCCATTGCGTGAAGAGGCTCATCACGTGGTGGCCCTCCGGGGCCAGCGTGCGATCGAAGACGCTCGGGATGCAGATGTCCGCGAACGGACGTCGGGCGGGCCGGCCGGACACGGCCTCCTGGAACGCCTGCTCCACCTGGTCGAGCGAAGGAGCGAGCACGATCGTGCCGCCGTACACCTCGGGTGACGGCTCGGGATGGCTGGCGAAGGTGGGCAGCCGGTCGAGCGCGAGGTTGACCTTGACCGTCCCCGATCGGGTCTTCCAGCGCTCGATGGCCGTCACGAAGTCCTCCGGCAGCTCATCGCGCTCGAGCTGGTGGAGGAAGGTGATCTTCGGATGGGTCGCCGCCACCACGACGGGTGCCGAGACCTCCTCGCCGGACTCGAGCGCGACACCGACGGCGCGACCTCCCTTGACGACGATGCGAGCGACGGGAGACGCCACGCGGATCTCGGCTCCGAAGCTCAGTGCGGCCCGCCTCAGGGCCTCGGTCACCGCGCCCATCCCCCCTTCGGGGAACCCCCAGGCGCCGAGACGGCCACCCATGCCGAGGTCGCCGATGTGGTGATGGGCCATGACGTACGCCGTCCCCGGCGAGCGCGGCCCGGCCCAGGTCCCGATCACGCCGCTCACCGACAGCATGCCCTTCACCTGCGGGCTGTCGAAGTGGTCGTCGAGCAGATCCGCGATGCTGGACGTGAAGAGCCGCGTGATGTCGCCGGCCGTCGCCACATCGAGGTGGCGGAGCTGCCAGCCGAGGCGCGAGAGGTCCAGCAGGTCCGACGGGCGCTTCGAGCCGACGCGGGGCGGCACCCGGGCCAACAGCGGGGCGAGGACGCCGGCCAGGCGGCCCAGCCATGCCTCCCACTCCACCATGGCGTCGGCGTCGCCCGCCGAGAACTTGGAGATCTCCTTGTGGCGCACGGCCGGGTCGTGTGAGAGTTGCAGGTGGCGGCCGTCGGCGTACGGGGCGAAGTACGGCCCTTGCGGGTGGATCTTGTAGCCGCGGCGCTCGAGCTGCAGCTCCTCGAGGATCGTGGGCGGCATCAGGCTCATCACGTACGAGAGCGCGGTCATCTTGTAGTCGGGGCCCCACGGGGTCTCGGTGATCGCGGCGCCGCCGACCGCCTCGCGTCGCTCCAGCACGACGACCTTGGCACCGGACTTGGCCAGCAGACCGGCGGCGACCAGGCCGTTGTGCCCACCGCCGATGATCACGGCGTCGTACCGGTTCATCCGGAGCACGGTAGCCGGGCCCGGCATCGGTGGAACGGGTGTGCCGGGAGCTCCGCGCCGCGGACAGGAGCCGCCGGTTCGTACGCTGGCCGCGATGCGGAGCCTCCACGCCGACACCTTCAACCACGATGCCGACGCCGCGAGCTACGACGCCGACGTGGCCGACGAGTCCAACCCGATCCGGGCCGGCTACGAGGCCACGCTGGCCTGGGTCGCGAACCGGGCCGCCGTCGGACCGGACGACGCGGTCGTCGACCTCGGGGCCGGGACGGGCAACCTGGCGGCGCGGCTCGCGGGCGGGCGGCGCCTGATCTGCGTCGACGTGTCGGCCAAGATGCTCGAGCTGGCCCGGGCCAAGGTCGCTGAGTCCGCCGAGCTGTTACGGGCGGACCTGCTCGAGGTCTTCGAGCGGCCGGACCGCTACGAGGTCGTCGCCAGCACGTACGCCATCCACCACCTGACCGGGGACGAGAAGGCCACGCTCATCCGCGCCGCGGCGTCCCGGCTGGAGCCCGGTGGGCGGTTCGTGGTGGGCGACCTCATGGTCGCCTCTCGCGCGAGCATCCCTGCGGTGGCTGCCCGGCTCGCCCATCCCGACGTCGACGAGCTGTTCCGCGACGAGTTCGTGTGGCACGTCGACGAGACGCTTGCCGTCCTGGCCGATGCCGGCTTCGTGCAGATGGCGGCCGAGCAGCTGAGCGATCTCTCCTGGGGCGTGGCGGGCAACCTCATTTGACCTACGCGCTCGGCGAGCTTCCGCGCTACGCGCCAGCGGCCTCCACGCCGCGGAGGACCGCGATGGTGTGGCGGGCCAGCGTCTCGAGCACGTAGCCGCCCTCGTGGACGAGGACCGTCGGGTGTCCGAGCGCGCCGATCTGTCGGCCGGCGGCGCCGAAGCCGGCGGTGGTGACCTCGAGCGGGCTGTTCGGATCCTCCGCCGCGGCGTCGACGCCGAGCGACACCACCAGCGCGTCTGGACCGAAGTCGTCGATGATGGCGCAGAGCACGTCGAGGGTGGAGAGCCATCCGTCGTCACCGGTGCCCGGCGCGAGCGGCGCGTTGCAGTTGGTTGCCGTTGCATCGACTTCGTCGGTGTAGCCCACCGTGTGCGGGAACCAACCCGCGCCCGGGTCCACGTGCAGCGAGGCGTAGAGCACGGCGGGGTCGTCCCAGAAGCAGGCCTGGGTCCCGTTCCCATGGTGGGCGTCGATGTCCAAGATGGCGACCTTCGCCGCGCCGCCAAGGCGGAGCCGTGTCGCCGCCACGGCGCTGTTGTTGACGTAGCAACTGCCACCGAAGAACGCGGGGCCCGCGTGGTGGCCGGGAGGGCGACAGATCGCATAGGCGGCCGGCGCGCCCGCGAGCACCCGGTCGGCCGCCGTAGCCGCCGCGTCCGCGGCCGCCTTGGCGCCCGCCCACGTTCCCTCGCCGATGACCGTCATCGTGTCCATGGCGTACCGCCCGAGCTCGGCCCGGATGGTGGCGGCCGGTCGCTCAGGCCTGCCGCCGTACCGACCACCGACGGCCGGGAAGAAGTAGGCGGTGGCGTAGGGAGCGCCCGGGTCTTCGAGGTGGCCGTCGGCCACCCAGGCGGCGTAGGCCCGCTCCAGCAGGGCGAGGAACCGGCGATCGTGGACCGCGAGCATCGCCTCGAGGCCGTGGTCGAGGGCTTCGTGGACCGTCGCCCCCGCCGCGGCGCAGGCATCCCGCAGCACCTCTCCCCGCTCCGGCAGCTCGTCGTTCTCGATCGTCACTCCGCACCACACGCCAGTCGTGACCCGGTGAGCGACATGACCGGCCGGGTACACGACCGGCATCCGCAGCGTGCCCACAAGCCGACCGTAGCCGTCCCCCGTCGCCTCGGCCCCGGGCCGCGCCAGGGTCCCGCCAAGGCCACCGCCAGGGTCCCGCCAAGGCCACCGCCAGGCGTCGCAGGGCCACCATCAGGCGTCGCAGGGCCACCATCAGGCGTCGCAGGGCCGCCATCAGGCGTCGCAGGGCCGCCATCAGGCGTCGCAGGGCCGCCATCAGGCGTCGCAGGGCCACCATCGGGCGTCGCCCTCCGTTCTGGTCACGTTTTCCGTGGTCCGGGCGCAGATTCGGTGACCAGAACGAGTGGAGGGCGACCGCCGGGCCGGGCCGGGCCGGGCCGGGGCCGGTCGGGCTGGGCGGGCCGGGGCCGGTCGGGCTGGGCGGGCCGGTCGGGCTGAGCGCGGCGAGAGCCGGCGAGGGTGCGGAGTTGTCGATACTGTCCGCCGCCATGGCAGTGTCGAGGAGGGCTCGGGCGCGCCAGCTCGGCATCGAGATCGGGGTGCTGCCGACCGGCCCGGCCAACGCCATCACGGACGTGCCCGACGTGCTGGTCGGTCACGCCACGGTGTGGCGCGACGAAGCTGACCCGCCGGCCGGGACAGGGGTGGCCCGGACGGGTGTGACCGCCATCGTGCCCGGCTCGGCATCGGGCGTCCTCGCCGCGCCGGTCCCGTGCGGCATCGCCGTGCTCAACGGGGCCGGCGAGCTGACATCCGCCCTCCAGGTCGAGGAGTGGGGCGTCCTCGAGACGCCGATCTTGCTCACGTCGACCATGCAGGTCGGACGAGCCCTCGATGCCCTCGTCGAGTGGCTCTGCGAGCTGGACCCGACGCTCGGGCGGGATCGGGTCGTCATCCCCATGGTCGGCGAGTGCGACGACTCGTCGCTCAACGATGCCCGCCGAGTGCAGATCTCCGCTGCTGACGTTCGTGCTGCACTGGAGACCGCGAGCCCGGGCTCGGTCGCCGAAGGTGCAGTGGGAGCCGGGACGGGGATGGTCTGCTTCGAGCACAAGGGCGGCATCGGGACGGCGTCGCGACAGATCGAGGGCCTCGACGTCACCGTCGGCGTGCTGCTCCTCACCAACTTCGGTTCACGCCCACGCCTGACCATCGACGGCGTCCCGGTCGGCCGGCTCCTGACTCCAGGGACTGTGGGCTCCACCGAGCCCGCCGAGGCGGCCGGCAGCTGCATCGGCGTGGTCGCCACCGATGCGCCCTGCCGCTCGCAACAGCTCGAGCGGTTGGCCCGCCGCGTCGGGCTGGGGCTGGCCCGCTGCGGGTCCGTGGCCGGGCACTCCTCGGGCGAGATCTTCACCGCCTTCAGCACCGTGCCGGCGGCCGATGTCAGGGCCCTCAGAGACGACCAGCTGAACCCGCTTTTCGCCGCCGTCGTCGAAGCGTCGGAGGAGGCGGTGATCAACAGCCTCACGACCGCCACCACCGTCACCGGTGTGAGCGGTCACCGGGTGGACGCGCTGGCGCTGGACGAGACGGTGGCGTTGCTGCGGGCCGCGGGGCGGATCGCGTCGACGAGCGACGCCACGGTTTGACGCGCCAGCAAACCGGGCCGCGCGGGCCGCGGCCGGCTGCGGCCGCGGCGTGCGGGTCAGTCGGAGCGATGGGCGGCGGCCACCTCGGCCACTGCCTCCTCCAACACCGCGACGCCGGTATCCACCTGCGCCGCGCCGATGACGAGCGGCGGCGCGATCCGCACCGTGCGCTCGCCGCAGGTGAGCACGAGCACCCCGCGCCGGAAGCACGCCTGCTCCACCGCCACGGCCGCGTCGTGGTCCGGGAAGTCGAGGCCCACCATGAGACCCCTGGTCCGCACCGCGGTGAGGAGCGGCTGGCGGGCCATGACGCCGCGCAGCGCCCCCTCGAAGCGCTCGCCCATCACGGCCGCGTTGGCCTGCAGACCGCCCTCGACGAGGTTCAGCGTCGCCAGGGCGGCCGCGCATGCGACCGGGTTCCCACCGAAGGTCGAGCCGTGGCTGCCGGGCGGCCAGGTCATCAAATCGGCCCGGGCGATCAGCGCGCCGAGCGGGAGCCCGCTGGCCAGGCCCTTGCCGGCGACCACGATGTCGGGTCGCACGTCGTCGTGCTCGATGGCCCAGAAGCGCCCAGTCCGACCGATGCCGCTCTGCACCTCATCGGCCACGAGCAGGATGCCGTGCTCGTCGCACAGCGACCGCAGGCCGGCGAGGAAGCCGGGTGGTGCCGGCACGTACCCGCCCTCGCCCTGGACGGGCTCGACCACGATGGCCGCCACCTCCTCCGGCCACACCAGGTGCTTGAAGACCTGGTCGCGGAGCTGGTCCAGCCCGGCCAGGCCGTAGGGGACGTGCTGGACGCCGGGCAGCAGCGGCCCGAAGCCGGCGCGGTAGAGCGGCTTGCTGGCGGTGAGCGAGAGCGCACCCAGCGTCCGGCCGTGGAAGGAGCCCAAGAAGGCGATCACGTACTGGCGCCCGCTGTGCCAGCGGACCAGCTTGACCGCGGCCTCGACCGCCTCCGTGCCCGAGTTGCTCAGGAACACCCGAGCCGGTGCGCCGCCGAACGGAGCCATGCCGGCCAGCCGCTCGCACAGCTCGCCATAGACGGGCAGGAAGAAGTCGCTCGAGCAGTAGTGCAGGAGCGTGCGGGCCTGGGCCTCGATGGCCGCCACCACTTCGGGGTGGCAGTGACCGGTGGAGTTCACAGCTATGCCGGCGTTGAGATCGAGGAAGCGGTTGCCGTCGACGTCCTCGATCACGCAGCCCTCGGCCCGGGCCGGGACGAGCGGGTAGACGCGCGGCATCGAGGGACTGGACACGGCCAGGTCCCGCTCGATCGCGGCGCGGGCGAGCGGCCCGGGCAGCTCGGTGTGCACCGCGGGTGCGGTGGCCTCAGCGAGGGTCTCGGTCATAACCATCAGGTGTGCTCCATTTGTTCGCTCTTTCCAACTCGGGCCCACCCGGACGTCCCAGCACGGCGCTCGCTCACGAGTCGTCCATCTGGTCGACGATGGTGCGGCTCTGCTCGCGCAGGTACTGCTGCAGGTAGTAAGGGCCGCCGCCGGCCTTACCGCCGCTCCCCGAGCCCTTCCAACCGCCGAAGGGCTGCACGCCGGGCCAGGCCCCGGTGGTGGCGCCGGCGCTGCGGTTCACGTACACGACCCCAGCCTCGATGCCGTTCAAGAAGGTCTCGATCTCGGCCTGCAGGCGGGAGAAGAAACCGGCGGTGAGGCCGAGCGGCGTGTCGTTGGCCAGGGCGACGGCCTCGTCGAGCGATTCCACCACGTCCACCGCGACCAGGGGAACGAACAGCTCGGTGGTCATCACCCAGCTGTCCCGAGGCACTCGCACCACGGTGGGCAGCACGAAGTTGCCCTGGGCGAGCGGTCCGTCGGTCACGACCTCGCCACCGGCCAGGACCTGTCCCCGCTCCCGAGCCTCGGCCACGGCGCGGCGGAAGCGCTCGACCGCGGCGGTGTCGATGACCGGGCCGAGGTACCCGGTCCGGTCGCGGGGATCGAGCGGCGCGATGGCCTTCGCCCGGGCGACCAGGCGGGCGATGAAGGCGTCGGCCACCGGCTCTTCGACATAGACGCGCGAAGCCGCCGAGCACTTCTGCCCCGAAAGGCCGAAGGCGGAGCGGGCCGTGCCCTCCGCCGCCAGGTCGAGGTCGGCGTGGCGGCTGACGATCACCGGGTTCTTGCCACCCATCTCGCAGACCACGGGCTTCGGGTAGCTGCCGGCGCCAACCCGGAGCAGCTTCATGCCCACCTCGTGGGAGCCGGTGAACGTCAGGCCGTCGATCCTGGGGTCACCAGCCAACGCCTGCCCGACCTCGTCGCCGCCGACCACGACATGGAGCGCCTCCCCGGGGACGCCCGCGTCGAGGAGGCAGCGAACGATCTCCAAGGTGGTGCCCACGCCCTGGGGTGGCGGCTTGACGACGACGGTGTTGCCCGCTGCCAGCGCGGCACCGGCCGGCCCGCCGGCGAGCGCGGCCGGGAAGTTGAACGGCGCGATCACCGCCCACACCCCGTAGGGCCGCATCACGTCGTAGGTGGCCTCGGCCGGGTTCAGGCGCCCCATCGGCTGCTCGAAGCCGTCGTGCTCGGCCAGCTGATGGGTGTAGTAGCGGATGAGGTCGGCCGTCTCTTCGACATCGCCCAATGACTCGAGCCGGCTCTTGCCCACCTCCAAGGTGAGAAGGGCGGAGATCCGGTTCCGCCGTTCGGAGATGCACTCGGCCCCGGCATCGAGCAGGCGAGCCCGCTCCGGCCACGGCGTCGCGGCCCACGTGGGCGCGAACGCCTTGGCGACGGCCACCGCATCGGCCACGTCGTCGGCGCGAGCAGCGACGAACCGCCCGATCAGGATGGAGCGGTCGATCGGTGAGCGCTCCTCGTACCCGTCACCCTCGGCCCGCTCCTTGCCACTCACGATCGAGCCGTGGACCGCGCCGAGCTGTAGCTCTACCTCAGCCAGGCCAGCCTCGAAGGCCCGGTGGATCTCGTCGCCGTCCGCGCTCAGGGTCGCGTACGTCACCCGGAATGCCATGACCCTCCATCGGCCGGGTCTGAACGTGGCGTTCCACCCGTGCCGTCAGTGTAACGACTATTCCGAGGCCGCCCGGCGAGCGGTCAGGATCGTTGGCCCGGGCCGAGCCGCTCAAGGCAGCGGGCGATACTGCGGAGTCCACTTCCGCTTCTTGACCGCCTCGACGATCTGATCGTCCCCACGATGAGGAGCAAAACCCTCGGCGACGGCCTGGCGTGCGACCGCGAGCGCAACGAGGTCGGCGACCTCGCCGGCCTGCGAGAGCGGCGGCAGGAGGCCCCGGTGTGCGGAGTGGTCCTGGGCGATCGCGCACCCGATCGCCGCCGAGGCGGCGCTGAACATCCCATCGCTGACCCGTGTGGCGCCCACGGCGATGACACCTCGACCGAGCCCCGGGAACAGGTAGAGGTTGTTGACCTGGGTGATGAGGTGGGTCTCGATACCGATGGTCACCGGCGGGAACGGGCTGCCGGTCCCCACGAGGGCGCGGCCGTCGGTCCAGGCGAGGACATCGGCCGGGATGGCCTCGGTGCGCGGTGTCGGATTGGACATCGGGAGCACGATCGGACGAGCGATGGACGCAGCCTGTGCTCGGATCACCGACTCCGTGAACAATCCCGGTTGGCCGGTGACGCCGACCAGCGCATGGGGCTCGACTTTGCGGACGACCTCCAGCAACGAGATCTGCCCATCGTCGTCGGCGAGATCGGCCACCTCGTCCCACGGTCGGACGTACTCGGCTTGGAAGTCTTGTAGCCGGTCGAGGCGGTCATGGAGCAGCCCGTCACGATCGACGAGCCAGCAACGGCGTCTCGCCTCATCGACGGGCACGCCGGCGGCGACGAGGGCGCTGGTCGCCTGGCGGGCGATCCCGATACCGGCAGATCCGGCCCCGACGATGACCAACCGGAGGTCACTCAGCGGTGTCTCGTTGACGTGCATACCACCGACGATGGCAGCGACCGCGACGGCCGCCGTGCCCTGGATGTCGTCGTTGAAGGAACAGATCGCATCGCGATGGCGTGCCAGCAACCGGTTGGCGTTGCGCTCCGCGAAGTCCTCCCACTGGAGCAGCACACCAGGACAGCGGCGGCGCAGCGCGACGACGAACGCGTCTACGAGCTCGTCGTAGTCCTCGTCCCGGAGGCGGCGCTGACGCCAGCCGAGATACAACGGGTCCGACAACAGCGCCTCGTTGTCAGTACCGACATCGAGGAACACCGGCAGCGTCCGCTCGGGATCGACACCACCGACCGCGGTGTACAGGGCGAGCTTGCCGATCGGGATGCCCATACCCCCGACCCCGAGATCACCGAGCCCGAGGATCCGCTCGCCATCAGTGACCACCACGACATCGACATCGTTGCCAGCAAGGGCATTGTCGAGCAGCTCTGGGACGCGATGCCGATCCGCCCATGACACATACAGACCGTGCTCCCGTCGGTACGTCCGCGACCACTCCTGACACGCCAACCCGACGGTCGGCGTGTATACCACCGGCAGGAGCTCCTCGATGTCCTCAACGAGGAACCGGTAGAAGAGGACCGAGTTCGACTCCTGCAATGCCCGCACGAAGATGTGCCGCGCAATGTCACCACGCGTGGCCGCATATTCCGTCCTCACCCGATGAAGCTGCGTCGAAAGGTCCTCGACCACGGGCGGGAGAAGACCGTGCAGACCGAACTGATCACGCTCGTCCCCGCTGAACGCGGTGCCCTTGTTGCGGTAGCGGTTCGAGAGCAAGCTTCGACCAGTGAGCACCGTCATCGCCTTCCAGACCCGCCAGCAGCACGCCGCCGCTGTCCGCGGCCAGGTGTGACGAGATCGGTGCCCATTCGAGCGGCCGAGCTCACCTCGCGCTCGAGTTCCACAGTGGTCGCGTGCAAGTAGTCGTCGATCGCGGCCGCGATGCGCTTGCCGTCGCCCATCGCCAGGATCACCGTGGCCGAGCCGCGCACGATGTCGCCGCCGGCAAACACGCCAGGCAGGTTGGTCATGCCGTGCTCATCGGCCGCGAGATATCCACGCTGCGTCAGGGCGAGATCGGGTGACGACGACGTGAGCAGCGGGTTGGCGCGGGTGCCGACCGCGACGACCACGGTGTCACAAGGTATGACCCGCTCCGATCCGTCGATCGGCACTGGTGCTCGTCGGCCCGACCCATCGGGATCGCCGAGCTCGGTGTCGACGCAACGCAACCCGGTGACCCAGCGGTCGGCGTTGCCCTCGATGGCAATCGGGCTCACCTGGAGCTCGAAGGACACGCCCTCCTCCTCGGCATGGTGGATCTCTTCGACGCGCGCCGGCATCTCGGGGCGGTTGCGCCGGTAGACGATCGTCGCTTTTCCGGCGCCGAGGCGGCGCGCCGTACGGACGGCGTCCATGGCCACGTTGCCTCCACCGATCACGACCACATGGTCGCCGTGCAGGACCGGCGTGTCGGCGTCGGGGAAGGCATAGGCCTGCATCAGGTTCACGCGGGTGAGGTACTCATTCGCCGTGTAGACGCCTTTCAGCCCCTCGCCAGGGATGCCCAGGAACATCGGCAGCCCCGCACCGACCGAGATGAACACGGCGTCGAAGCGGTCCCGCAGGTCGTCGAGCGTGTAAGTGCGCCCGATCACCACGTTGCACTCGATGCGAACACCAAGGGCTTCGAGACGGTGCACTTCGTGCTCCACGATCTCGTTGGGCAGCCGGAACTCCGGGATGCCGTACGAAAGCACGCCACCGGGCAGATGCAGGGCCTCGTAGATCGTCACCTGGTGACCGCGGCGGGCCAGCTCGCCCGCCGCGGTCAGGCCACCCGGGCCGGCCCCGACGATGGCCACGCTCTTGCCGGATCGCGGGAACGTTGGCGGTTCCTCGCGCCCTTGGCCCCGGGCCCAGTCGGCGACGAAGCGCTCGAGGTGACCGATGGCCACCGGCTCGCCCTTGCGGCCCCTGACGCACTCCGCCTCGCACTGATGCTCCTGCGGACACACCCGACCTGTGACCGCTGGCAGGGCATTGTCAGCGAAGAGAACGCGCGCCGCTCCGGCGAGGTCGCCTTCCTCGATGCGCCTGAGGAACGTGGGGATGTCGACCATCACCGGGCAACCCTCGACGCACGTCGCCCGCTTGCACGCCAGGCATCGTTGCGCCTCGACCATCGCGAGGTGCTCGGTGAATCCGAGGTTGACCTCGTCGAACGTTCCCGACCGCTCGCTGCGGGTCACGGGCGGGCATCTCCTGACGGCCGATGCTCAGCCGCTCGCGCTTCGAGAGCGGCTCGCCGCTCACCCCGTCCTCCCGGCAGGCGTGGCTCGAGGCCGCCCGTTCGGACTCGCGGTACGTGCTGAGCCGATCGGACAGCTCGTCGAAGTCGACGCCGTGTCCGTCAAACTCGGGACCGTCGACGCAGGCGAAGCGCATCGCCCCGTCGACCGTCACTCGGCACCCGCCACACATGCCCGTACCGTCAACCATGATCGGGTTGAGCGACACGATCGTCCGCACCCCGAGCGGTCGGGTGACGGCCGACGACGGCGCGCATCATCGGCACCGGTCCGGCGGCGTAGATGACGTCGACCGACCGCGTCGCGAGAAGGTCTTGGACGGCATCGGTGACCACTCCGGCCCGTCCGGCGCTGCCATCGTCGGTGCACACGACCAACTCGGCGAAGGAAGCGAACTCCTCCTCGAACAGCACGCTCTCGCTGGTGCGGGCGCCGAGCACCATGATCACCTCGGCGCCAAGCTCGGCGAGTCGGCGAGCGATCGGAAGCATCACCGCCGCGCCGACCCCCCCGCCCACACAGACCGCGGTGCCCTCGGCGACAAGATCGCTCGGCCGGCCGAGTGGACCGACGATGTCGTGGATCTGGTCGCCGGGAGCGAGAGCCACCAGATCGGACGTGCTCTTGCCGACGGCCTGGATGACGAGCACGATCGATCCACCTGCCGGGTCGCTGTCGGCGATCGTGAGCGGGATGCGTTCGGCGCCCGGACCAAGCCGGACGATGACGAACTGACCGGGCTGGCGTGCTGCAGCGACCCGGGGAACCCTCACCACCAGCCGGTGGACATCGGCCGAGAGCTTCGTGTTGGAAATCACCTCGTAACCCGGAGTGCTCATGGCGCTCGGGGTTGGTCATCGGTCATCGGGCGCACTCCCTCTTGGCGTTCGCGTCCTGATGGTACAGACGGCGGTCGGCGCGGTACCGGGCCTTCCGACCCTGATCTGCGGCCCCGCCGACTCAGAGGTCCCGCAGCGCGGCGTCCATCAGGTCGGCCAGCTCCTGCTCGTGGATGGTGGCCGAGCCGGTGGCCGGGCTCCCGGACTCCACCCGGGCGACGTGGTGGATGTCGTAGCCCTGCTCCTTCACGCGCCAGACCCGGTGCTCGACGTACCGCCAGGCGCCCATGTTCTCGGGCTCCTCCTGGAGCCAGACGAGGTCCTTGGTGCCCTGGTAGCGGTCGAGGATGGCGAGCATCTGCTCCTGCGGGAAGGGGAAGAGCTGCTCGACCCGGATGATGGCGACCGGCGCGCCCCGCTTGTCCCGCTCGGCCATGGCGTCGAACGCCACCTTGCCCGAACAGAAGATGAGCCGTCGGACCGGGGAGGGATCGGTGACGCCCGGATCGTCCAGCACCTCGTGGAACGAGCCCCGGGCGAGCTCGTCGACAGGCGACCGGCTCTCCTTCATCCGCAGAGGACGCTTGGGTGTGAACTGGACGAGCGGCTTGCGGATGTCGCGCCGGATCTGCCGGCGCAGCAGGTGGAAGTACTGGGCCGCGGTGGTGGCGTTGCAGACCTGGATGTTGTCCTCGGCGCTGAGCGTGAGGAAGCGCTCGATGCGGGCGCTCGAGTGCTCGGGCCCCTGGCCCTCGAAGCCGTGCGGAAGGAGCAGCACGAGGCCCGAGGTCTGACCCCACTTGTCCTCGGCCGCGACCAAGTACTGGTCGATGATGATCTGGGCCCCGTTGACGAAGTCCCCGAACTGCGCCTCCCAGAGCACGAGGGCATCCTTGTTGGCCACGGAGTAGCCGTACTCGTAGCCGACGGCGGCGTACTCCGACAGCGATGAGTCATAGGCGCGGAACCGGGCCGCGGCCTCCGGGCAGGTCGTTGAGCGGCGTCCACGACGCTCTCGTTCTCGTAGTCGATCAGGGTGGCGTGGCGCTGGCTGAACGTGCCTCGGCGACTGTCCTCCCCGGACAGCCGGACGTCCGTGCCCTCGAGGATCAGCGAGCCGAAGGCCAACGCCTCCGCCGTCGCCCACTCCACCTCGCCCGCCCTCGTGGTACAGCTTGGCCCGGGTCTGGAACTGCTTGACCAGCTTGGGGTGGGGCGTGAAGCCCTCGGGGTACTCGGTGAGATGGCCGAAGACCTGGTCGAGCGCGGCCCGGTCCACGCCCGTGTCCGACGTGGGGCAGCACGCCGAGCGGCGCGGGCGGCTTGGCGGCCCGCGTCGGCGGCCGAAGCGCTCTGGCGGGTCTCGTCGAGCGCGACCTGGAGGCGGTGCTGGAAGTCGGCGAGTGCGTCCTCGGCCTCGTCCAGGGTCAGCTCGCCCCGGTTGACGAGCGCCTCGACGAAGAGCTTGCGCACGCTGCGCCGTTCGGCGATGGCCTTGTACATGAGCGGCTGCGTGTAGCTCGGGTCGTCGCCCTCGTTGTGGCCGTGCCGCCGGTAGCAGACCATGTCGATGACGACGTCCTTGTGGAACCGCTGGCGGTACTCGAAGGCCAGCGCGGCGACCCGCACGCAGGCCTCCGGGTCGTCACCGTTCACGTGGAAGATGGGCGACTGGAGCATCTTGGCCACGTCGGTGCAGTACGGCGACGAGCGGGCGAACTGCGGCGAGGTGGTGAACCCGATCTGGTTGTTGATGATCAGGTGGATCGTGCCGCCGATCCGGTAGCCGACGATGTCCGACATGGCCGAGGCACTCGGCCACGACGCCCTGGCCCGCGAACGCGGCGTCGCCGTGGATCGAGGATGGCGAGCCAGGGGTACGAGCCGGGCGGGTCGATCTGGTCCTGGTGGGCCCGCACCATGCCGAGCACGATCGGGTCGACCGTCTCGAGGTGGCTGGGGTTGGCCGCCAGCTCGACCTTGATGTCCGCCCCGCTCGGGCTCACGTACTTGCCCGTGGCGCCGAGGTGGTACTTCACGTCGCCCGAGCCCTGGACCGACGTCGGGTCGACGTAGCCCTCGAACTCGCGGAAGATCTGGTCGTAGCTCTTGCCGACGATGTTGGCGAGGACGTTGAGCCGGCCGCGGTGGGCCATGCCGAAGACGCTGCCGTCGAGCCCGCTGTCGGCCGCCGCCGGCGAGGATGGCGTCGAGGATCGGGATGGCCGACTCTGCCCCTTCGAGGCCGAACCGCTTCGTGCCGACGTACTTCGTGGCGAGGAACCGCTCGAAGCGCCTCGGCCGCGTTCAGCCGCTCGAGCAGGTGGCGCAGCTCGTGCGAGGCCAGGCTGGACCTTGACCCCTTCGACCTTGGACTGGATCCAGCGCTGCTCCTCCGTTTCCTGGATGTGCATGTACTCGATGCCGATCGAGCGGCAGTACGCGTCGCGAAGCACCCCGAGCAGGTCGCCGAGCCGCATGCGATCCACGCCCGCCACGCCACCGGTGAGGAACTCCCGGTCGAGGTCCCAGATGGTGAGCCCGTACGACGCCGGGTCGAGCTCGTCCGGCATGGAGGGCTCCTTCCAGTCGAGCGGATCGAGGTCGGCGATGCAGGTGGCCCCGGGCCCGGTAGGCCCGGATCAGGGTCGCCACCTGCATCTGCTTGTGGAGCAGTGCCTCCTCCCGGTCGAGCGGGCTGATGTCGCGCCGCCACTTCACCTCCTCGTAGGGCACGCCGAGGCTGCGGAAGACCTCGTGGTAGAAGCCGTGCTCGCCGAGCAGCCGCTCGTGCACGCGCCGTCAGGAAGATGCCCGACTCCGCGCCCTGGATGATGCGGTGGTCGTAGGTCGAGGTGATGGTCACGACCTTCGAGACCGCGAGCTCGCCGAGCGCCCGCTCGTCCGCGCCCTGCCACTCCGCCGGGTAGTCGATGGCACCCACGCCGACGATCACGCCCTGCCCCGGCATCAGCCGAGGCACGGACTGGACGGTGCCGATGGTGCCCGGGTTGGTGATGGTGACGTTGGCGCCCTGGAAGTCGCTGACCTGGAGCTTGCCGGTCTCGCGCACGGCGGATCGAGGTCCTCGTAACCAGCCGCGGAAGGCCTGGAAGTCGAGGGTGTCGGCCGCCTTGAGCACCGGGACGACGAGCGTCCGGCTGCCGTCGGACTTCTCCATGTCGACCGCGATGCCGAGGTTCACGTGGTCGTGGCGGACGACCGCGGCTTGCCGTCGGCGTCCTCGACGTAGGTCGTTCGCCCATGACCGGCATGTCGTCGGCGATGGCGCGCACCACCGCGTAGGCGATGAGGTGAGTGAAGCTGATCTTGCCGCCGCCCGACCGGCCGAGGTAGCCGTTGATGATCTTGCGGTTGACCTCGAGCAGCTTGGCCGGCACGTCGCGGAAGCTGGTCGCCGTCGGAACGGCGAGGCTCCGCTCCATGTTGGCGACGATGGCTGCACCGGCACCACGGATCGGCTCGCCGAGGTCGCCGGCCGGGGCGAGCGGAGCCGGTGGCGCGGGTGCGGCCGCAGTAGGAGCCGGCGCGGTGGGAGCGGGCGCTGACGCGCCGTTGGCAGGGGCGGCGGTAGGCGGCGGTGCCGGCATGACGGCGGGCGCCGCCGGTGCGGTGGCGACCGCGACGACCGCCTGCGGCGGGCCGGCCGGCTCGAGCGGTAGTCCTCGAAGAACTCCCGCCAGTTCTCGCTCACCGAGGACGGATCGGCTCCGGTACTGCTCGTACATCTCCTCGACGAGCCAGGCGTTGGGCCCGAGAAGGGCGAGTCGCGCACCGTCCGTCCTCGACGTCGCGCCGTCTCGGCCACGCTGCTGTGCTCATCGGCCATCGCCCTCGATGGTACCGGCTGGCACTCGGCGCCAGCCGCCCACGCCCACGCCCGCGGCGGGCCTGCTGGCGCGCGCGCACCTGCCACCGGTAAGTGTGGCCGCCATGACGAATTTCCGTACTGCTGGCTTGCTTATCTCGGTCGGACGTCTCGGGCTGCTGGCGCCTCGCCGCGTGCGGGAGCAGCGGGGTCGAGCGGCGGGACCGGCGCAGCGAGCGGCACGACCACGCCTGCCGGGACGCTCGTGGTTCAAGCCGAGGACATCAAGTTCGACAAGAAGGACTACGACGCACCGGCGGGCGAGGTCACGGTCGACTACCGGAGCAAGGGTCAGCTCAGTGCACGACCTCGTCATCTACGACAAGGACGAACACCGTCGTCGGCCAGACGCTCCAGGTCAATCCGGGCAAGAGGAGGTCGGGACCTACGACCTGCCGGCCGGCACCTACACGCTGGTCTGCGACATCCCGGGTCACAAGGAGGCCGGCATGGTCGCCACCCTGACCACGAAGTGACCGCAGTCTTCGCCCGCCAACGTGAGCCTGGCGCGCCTGGGCGTCGAGTAGGGGGGCACTCAATTCCGACTCGAGGGTGATCAGGACTTCAGCAGGATCTCCGACAGGAGCCAGAGCACGAACCACAGGCACGAAGGCCGAGATGATGACGTTCTGCACGCTCTCGTAGCACCACTTGAGCGGCCCCGGGCCCGTCCCGCCGATGATGCCGAGGGCGTTCAGCTCGAGCACGGCCACGATGGCGAGAGAGATGATGAGGAAGGCCGCGACCTTGCCGCCGCTCAGGTCGAGCCCGAACTCGCGCCGTTGTAGAAGTGGGCCGTGCCGACCATGAACCACAGCATCGGGACGGAGAAGAGCGTGTTCTGGCGGCTGGGGAGAAACGCCCGTCGGCCGGCCGCGGCCGCGGCTCGGGTCGGGCTCCTGGCCCTCGAGCACACCGGTGGCGTTGGCGATGACGATCGCTGGTTGGGCCAGATGTACATCCAGACGTTCATCAGCATCACCAGGCGCGATGATCATCCCGAGGAAGATGGAGACGCCGTTGGCCCGCTTGAAGAAGTCCTTGTAGTAGTCCTTCGTCGCCCCGGTGATCAGGATGCCGAAGACGGCCGTGGCGACGGCGGCCCAGCGGAACCACCAGAGGGCGCGCGACGCCAGCTTCTGGATCGCCTCGTTGCGGGCCGGCCGGGCTCAGCTCGCGCGAACGACGGCACCTGCACGAAGTTGAAGTAGTAGAGCAGGCCGATCCACGTGATGCCGGACAGGACGTGGAGCCAGCGCAGCGCGCCGCGTGAACCCATACCGGGAGAACAGCTCGAGCGACGCACCACGACTACCCCCTGAATCGTCAAGACCCCTCGGGAACGTAGCACCGCTGCATCGGCGAACCGTCCAGCACCGCGCACGTTCGAGGACCTGCGGCCGAGCCGGATCGCGACCCGCACGGCGTGCGGTCCGGGCCGGCGCGGTGGCGAGCCACGGTAGGCTCGCCCACTCCGTATGGCGCCGCAGTTCATCTACACCTGCTACAAGCTCGGCCGCTTCTACCCGCCCGACCGCACCGTGCTGGAGGGCATCTCGCTCTCGTTCTACCCGGGCGCCAAGATCGGCGTGATCGGCCCCAACGGCTCGGGCAAGTCGAGCCTGCTGCGCATCATGGCCGGCGAGGACGACGGCTACACCGGCGAGGCCCGGCTCACCCCTGGCTTCACGGTCGGGCTGCTGGCCCAGGAGCCCCAGCTCGATCCGGACAAGGACGTGCTCGGCAACGTGATGGACGGCGTCGCGCCCGGTGCGCGACCTGCTCGCCCGCTACGACGAGGTCATGGCCATGTGGGGCGACCCGGACGCCGACTACGAGAAGGTCGGCGCGCTGCAGGCGGAGCTGGAGGACAAGATCGCGGCGGCGGACGCGTGGAACCTCGACCGCAACGTCGAGATCGCCATGGACGCGCTGCGCTGCCCGCCCAACGACGCCGACGTCACCACGCTCTCCGGCGGCGAGCGGCGCCGTGTGGCGCTGTGCCGGCTGCTCCTCTCCCGGCCGGACCTCCTGCTGCTCGACGAGCCCACGAACCACCTCGACGCCGAGAGCGTGCGACTGGCTGGAGCGGTTCCTGCAGGACTACCACGGCACGGTCGTCGCCATCACCCACGACCGCTACTTCCTCGACAACGTCGCCGCGCTGGATCCTCGAGCTCGACCGCGGCCGGGGCTTCCCGTTCGAGGGCAACTACTCGTCGTGGCTGGAGCAGAAGCAGGCCCGCCTGGCCCAGGAGGAGAAGCAGGCCTCGGCCCGGCAGCGCACGCTGCGAGCGCGAGCTGGAGTGGGTGCGCATGGCGCCCAAGGCCCGCCAGGCCAAGGGCCGGGCCCGCCTCTCGGCCTACGAGCGGCTGCAGCAGCGAGGCCGAGGCGGCCGAGCGAGGACCCGACCGGCTCGAGATCACCATCCCGCCGGGGCCCCGCCTCGGCGACACGGTCATCGAGGTCGAGCACCTGCGCAAGGGCTACGGCGACCGGCTGCTCATCGAGGACCTGTCCTTCTCGCCTCCCACGCGCCGGCATCGTCGGCGTCATCGGCCCCAACGGCGCCGGCAAGACCACGCTGTTCCGCATGCTGACGGGAGCCGAGGAGCCCGACCGACGGCCGCGTGAGGATCGGCGAGACCGTCCAGCTGGCGTACGTCGACCAGTCACGGGACACGCTCGACGCCGCACCACACCGTCTACGAGGAGATCACCGCCGGCCAGGACCTGATCCGGGTCGGCCACCGGGAGGTCAACGGCCGGGCCTACGTCGCGGGGTTCAACTTCAAGGGCTCGGACCAGCAGAAGAGCGTCGGCGACCTCTCTGGCGGCGAGCGCAACCGGGTCCACCTGGCCAAGGTGCTGAAGACCGGTGGCAACGTCCTGCTGCTCGACGAGCCGACGAACGACCTCGACGTCGACACCCTCCGCGCCCTCGAGGACGCGCTCGAGGCGTTCCCCGGCTGCGCGGTGGTGATCAGCCACGACCGCTGGTTCCTCGACCGCATCTGCACCCACGTCCTCGCCTTCGAGGGCGACAGCCAGGTGCGCTGGTTCGAGGGCAACTTCACCGAGTACGAGGCCTTCCGCCACAAGGAGCTCGGCGCCGACGCCGATCAGCCCCACCGCATCAAGTACAAGCCCCTCGCCCGCTGACGCCACCGACCGCGGGCGATCCGGCCCCGCGCCTGCGCCTCGCTCGTGCCGAGGCGTTCTGTTCCGCAATCTCGCCCGTGGACGGTCTCGAACGCGGAACGGAACGCCGGAGGTGAGACCAGGTGAGAGAAGGTGAGACCGCGGTCGAAGGCTGGCAGCATGGGGCCATGCCGCTCAAGGCGTTCCGAATCGCCTGCGCCGTGGTGTTCGTGGCCGGCATCGCCACGATGATCGTGACCTCCATCGTGTCGAACAACATGGGCGTGATGGTGACCACCGGGACTGCTCACCGCCGCCGCGGCGCTCGTCCTCCTGGCCGTGACGTCCGCCGTGGAGGGTCAGCCGACCGGCAGCATCGTCGACGACATCGCGGCCGAGCGGCTCGAGCGACGCATCCAGGGCCTGGTGGCCGCCGGAGTGGACGAGGCGGACGCTCGCGATCCGCGACTGGTCCGCCTGGACCAGCATCTCGGCGGTCGGACCGTGAGTCACTGCGCTGCAGCACCGCCCGGGAGAGACGGATCACCAGCTGGCCACGCCGCCTGGCCTCCGAGGCCGGGCGTGCTCCTCCTCGAGCTGCGCGCCGTCGGCGAGGCCGAGCGGCGCCACCCATGGCAGCTCATGGACGAGGGCGACATGCGCGCCCACCACTTCCTCGTCCAGGCGCTCCACGAGGCGCGGCCCGGCGACGCCATCCTCTCCGAGGAAGGCCGCGACTCGCGCCAACCGCCTGAGCGCCAACCGGGTCTGGATCGTCGACCCGCTGGACGGCACCAACGAGTTCGGCGAGCTCGGTCGCCCGGACTGGGCGGTGCACGTCGCCCTCGTCGTCCGACGGCGTCCCGATCGCCGCCGCAGTCGCCCTGCCCGCGCGTCGGCGCGTACGTTCCGCACCCGACCGGCCCCGGAGCGTGCCGCCGCTCGAGCGCCGGCAGCCGCGGGTCGTGACCAGCCGGTTCCGCTCGCCCCAGGCCGCCGTCATCGCGGCCCAGGTGCTCGGGGCCGACGTCATCCGGCTGGGCTCGGCCGGCGCCAAGACGATGGCCGTTGTCATGGGCCATGCCGACGTCTACGCCCACCACGGCGGCATGTACGAGTGGGACTCGGCCGCACCAGCGGCGGTGGCGGCCGCGGCCGGGCTTGCACGTCAGCCGGATCGACGGGTCGCCCGCTCGTCTACAACAACCCCGATCCCGTGGCTGCCCGACCTCCTGGTCTGCCGACGGGAGATGGCCGAGCCGATCCTGCAGCGCGCTGTGGAGCTGAAGGCCACCCGCTCGAGGTCGACGCAGCGGCGTGGCCACGGTCTGGCTGCACCGGCCCCACCGCCACAACGGGTGGACGGGCCGAATGCACGCGGAGTACCGGTGGATCTTCGCCGCAGCTGGAGGCCGACCCGACGGTGCGGGCCGTGGTCGTCACCGGGAACGCCGCCGGCCTTCTGCGTCGGCGCCGACAGCGAAGCCCTCGCCGTCCACGCCGATCGAGGCGCGCTACGACGCGCGGCCTACCCGACGGCGCCGGCCACGCCGGGCTACGGCGTCCGACCGGAGTTGGATCACGACCTGGTCTGGCACTACGGCCTGCGCCTGCCGGTCGATCGCCGCCGTCAACGGGGCCTGCGCCGGCATCGGCCTGGCCCTGGCCCTGTTCTGCGACCTGCGCTTCGTGAGCGCGACCGCCAAGCTCACCACCGCCGCGCCCAAGCTCGGCCTGCCGGCCGAGTACGGCGCTGAGCTGGGTGCTGCCCCGCCTGGTCGGCGTCACCCGGGCGGCCGACCTCCTGCTCTCCGGCCGCGTCGTGACGGGCGCCGAGACCGGCGGGCTGGGGGCTCTGGAACGGCGTCGCCGCCGACGGCGACGGGCGCGCTCCAGCAGGCCCGCGCGCTACGCTCACCACCTGGCCGAGGGAGTGTCGCCGGCCAGCGTCGCGGCCACGAAGCGGCAGCTGTACGACGACCTGCTGCCGCCACGACGTCGGCGCCTCCATCGAGGAGTCCAAGCGGCTGCTCGACCAGATGATGGCGGAGCCGGACTTCCGTGAAGGCGTGGCGGCCTTGAAGGAGAAGCGCCCACCTCGCTTCGGCCCCTGAGCCTGACGGCCCGGCTGGACCCTCCACGTCCGCGCCCCCGAGGCACGCTGCTTCGCTCCATCCCGGCCCGCAGTGCGATCATCGGCGCCGTGCCCCCCGCCTCGACCCAACCGGCCGACCTCGAGTGGGGCGCGTTCAGTGAACACCCGCCGTGGGTCCTCGACCGGAACCAGATCGCCTGGCTCGCCGAGGTCGACGCCCGCGCGCCGCGGCCCGGGCCGAGGTCCCGCAACTGACGGCGCCGTCGCGACCTGCCGCCCGGCGCTTCGAGTCGGCCGGGTGGCCAGCCGCCTGGGCGCGGCGCTCGGGCCGTGGTTCGTACCGCAAGCGCCGCCACCGCTTCGCCGACGCCGGAGCCAGCCGCGCCGACATCTCCCGCCGCCTGCGCATCTGCGCCGAGGCGCTCGGGCCGACCTACATCAAGCTCGGCCAGATCATCTCCTCGGGCGAGGGCCTCTTCCCGTCCGAGCTGGTCGACGAGTTCAAGCTCTGCCGCGACCAGGTCCGGGAGGAGACGTTCGCGGTCGTGCGGCAGGTGGTCGAAGCCGACCTCGGCACCACGCTCGAGGCCACCTTCGAGTGGTTCGACCGCACACCGCTGGCCGCGGCCGTCGATCGCCCAGGTCCACGCCGCCCGCTTGCGCACCGGCGAGCCGGTCGTCGTGAAGGTGCAGCGGCCGCAGGTCGCCGACCTCGTCCGCAAGGACCTGCGGGTGATGTCCTGGCTGGCGCCTCACCTCGTCGGGCGCATCCCGGTCGCCGCGCTGGCCAACCCGCCGGCGCTGGTCGAGCTGTTCGCGGAGACGATCGTCGAGGAGCTCGACTTCCGGCTCGAGGCCGGCAACATGCTCGACATCGCCGCAGGTGCTCGTCCGAGCTGGCCAGCGGGGCTACGTCGTGCCCCGCCCGCACCCGCGCCTCGTGACGCGGCGGGTCCTCGTCATGGAGCGGCTGTCGGGCTTCAAGTTCGACGACGTCGCCGGCATGCAGCGGCGCCGGCATCGACACCGAGGAGGTCGTGCGCACCGGCCATGATCTCGCTTCATGGAGGGCGCCATGGTCCACGGCATCTTCCACGGCGACCTGCACGGCGGCAACCTCTTCGTGCTGCCCGACGGGCGCACCGCCCTGCTCGACTTCGGCATCGTCGGCCCGCCTCGACGACCGAGCGGCGCACGGCCTTCCTCCGCCTGATGCTCGGGGCCATCGACGAACGACGTGAGGGGCCAGATCGCCGCCCTGCGCGACCTCGGCGCCCTCCCCCTCGACACCGACCTGCGACGCGGTGATCATCGACCTCCGCCTCGACCAGCCGCCGGTCGACCCCACGACGCTCACCGGCGAGGAGCTGATGAAGGAGATCCAGCGGATCGATCAAGGCGCTGCTCGGCTACGGCGCCCGCATGCCCAAGGAGCTCATGCTCTACGTCAAGAACATGGTCTTCCTCGACGGCGCCATCGCCCGCCTCGCCCCCGATCTCGACATCCTGGCCGAGATCGCCAACATCTCGACGCACTTCGCCCTGGCCCACGGCGAGCGGCTGGGGCGCGAGCTCGGCATCGACCACACCCAGGTCGACGATCGACCTCGACGGCGTGAAGGCCAGCTTCGGCGTCGACGCCTCGACGCAGCGCATGACCTACCGCGACCTCCAGAGCGAAGGAAGCTGATCAACAAGCGCATGCGAGAGCACGCCCGCTCGGCCGACGCTCACGGCGGTCCCGATGCGCCTCGTGATCGCCCGCTGCACCGTCGACTACGACGGCCGCCTGGCCGCGCACCTGCCGGAGGCCGTGCGGCTGCTGATGGTGAAGGCCGACGGCTGCGTCGCCGTCCACGCCGACGGCGGCGCCTACAAGCCGCTCAACTGGATGAACGCGCCGAACACCCGCCGGGAGGAGCCCGGCCGGTGGGAGGTGACGAACGCCGCCGGCGAGCGGCTGGTGATCGAGCTGCACGAGGTGCTGAGCGACTCGTCGTGGGAGCTCGGACCCGATCCCGGCCTGCAGAAGGACGGCGTGGAAGCCCACCTGCAGGAGCTGCTGGCCGCGGCGCCGCACGTGCTCGGCGACGGCCTCCCCTCGTGCGCCGGGAGTACCCGACCGCGCTCGGTCCGGTGGACCTCCTGCTGCCGGGACGGCGACGGGCGGCACCGTCGCGGTCGAGGTCAAGCGCCGGGGCGAGATCGACGGCGTGGAGCAGCTCACGCGGTACGTCGAGCGCCTGAGCCTCGACTCCTCGCTCGGCGCGGTGCGGGGCATGTTCGTGGCCCAGGTCGTCAAGCCCCAGGCCCAGGTGCTGGCCGAGTCGCGGGGCTTCGCCGTGGTCGAGGTCGACTACGACGAGCTCCGAGGCCTCCGCCCGGACGACCTACGCCTGTTCTGACCCGGCACCGACGAGCGCCCCGGCCTGGCACGCCTCGTTGGCGATGGCGAGCGGCACGGCGTCGACCAGGGCGGCGTTGCGGATGGTCAGGAAGGCGACGATCGCCGCCGACGACGGCGAGCGCGGCGGTGATGTGCATGGCGACGCTGAACTGCGCGCCGAGGTCGGTCGGCCGAGCGCCGTGATGCCGGCGGCGGCGGGCAGGACGGCCACGGCGAGCAAGCCGGCGATGCGGGCGACGGCGTTGTTGATGGCGGACCCGACGCCGGCGCGGTGCACGTCGATGGCGGCGAGGACGGCGGCGGTGAGTGGCGCCACGGTGAGGACCAGGCCGCAGCCGAGCACGAGCGACGGCCGGCAGCACGACGGACACGTAGCCGTCACCCGGCCCGATCCGGCCCATGAGCACCAGGCCGCGGCGATGAGCGAGCGGCCCGACGCGTCATCGGCACGCGGGGCCCGATGCGTTGCGCCAGCGCGGCCGAGCGCGTCGAGAAGAGCGAGCATCAGCGCGGTCATCGGGCAGCAGCGAGGCGCCGGCCTCGAGCGCGCTGTAGCCCAGGTCCTCCTGCAGGTGGACGACGAGGAGGAACGTCGTGGCGCCCAGGGCGGCGTAGACGAACAGGGTCACGACGTTGGCCCCGCTGAACTGGCGGCTGCCGGAACACGCGAGCGGGACCATCGGATGGGCGCTGCGCCGCTCGACCACCACGAACGCCACCGCCGACACGACCGACACAGCCCGCGGCCGCGGCCGGGAGGCCGGCGAAGCCGTGGCCCGGCGTCTCGATCAGCGCGTAGCACCGCGCCGGCGAGGGCCAGCGTGAGGCTGACCGCGCCGGGTCACGTCGACGCGCCGGCACCGCGGTCTCGTCCCTCGTCTCGGGGACGTGGCGCAGTGGCGATGAGCGATCGCGGCGCCGGCCAGCGGCAGGTTGATGAAGAAGACCAGCCGCCACGAGACGCTGTCGATCAGCCAGCCACCGAGGAAGGGCCCGAAGGCGGTGGCGATCGCCGCCGAGGCCGGACCACGCGCCGATGGCCCGAGCCCGGTCGTCGGGGTGGAACGAGGCCGAGATCATGGCCAGGCTGCCCGGCACCAGCAGCGCCGCCGCCGCGCCCTGCAGCAGGCGGGCAAGGATCAGGAAGCCCGACGATCGGCGCCAGTCCGCACAGCGCCGACGTGGCGGCGAACCCGGCCAGGCCGATGACGAACACCCGCCGGCGCCCGAAGAGGTCGCCGAGCGATCCGCCGAGCACGAGCAGCGAGCCGAGCGTCAGGAGGTAGGAGGTGACCACCCACTGCAGCTGCGCCAGGCTGGCGTCGAGGTCCCTGGCGATCGCCGGCAGGGCGGCGTTGACGACCGTCGAGTCGAGGAAGGCCACGCCCGACCCGAGGACGGCGGCGGCCATGATCCAGCGGCCCTGCCGGTCGTGTCCGAGGCGGACCGCCGGGACCGGACGCCCGGACGCGTCGTCGCGGCGGTGACGGGCGACCGTAGCCGCCGACCGTACCGGCCCGACCCCGTCAGATCACGCCGCTTGAAGCGGCACAGCCCCTGGTCGATGACGACCGTGCCGTCCTGGGTGGCGGTGGTGAACACGGCCTCGCCGGGCGCCGGTCGTCCCAGATGAGACGGTCAGGGCGTCGCCCGGCAGCACGGGCGCCGAGAAGCGGCGCCTCCATGTGCTCGAACCGAGCCGCGTCCGAGCCCGCCAAGCGTGTGGAGCAGGGCCCGGCCCGTGAACCCGTAGCTGCACAGGCCATGCAGGATCGGCCGGTCGAAGCCACCCATCGCCGCGAACGCCGGGTCCGAGTGGAGCGGGTTGCGGTCGCCCGAGAGCCGGTAGAGGAGCGCCTGGTCGGGCGAGGTCTGGTAGGTCACCTGGTGGTCGGGCGCCCGATCGGGCGGGACGTTCACCGGCCCGGACGGCCCACGGTCGCCGCCCCAACCGCCCTCGCCCCGGATGAACGCCGAGGACCGGTTGGTGTAGAGCGGATCGGTGCCGTCGAGGAGCGCGGTCGGTCTCGGCGGCCACCACCGCGGCCTTGCCCTTGTCGTAGATGCCGACGACCTCGGTCGTGAGCGTCGCCGTGCCCTCGACCGGGATGGGCCGGTGCTGAGGTCACCGCCTGCTGGCCGTGCACCAGCATCGCCGGGTTGAAGGTGCCGATCTGGCCAGGCGCCGGCCCCACCCCAGCCGATCGACCACGGCGAAGGTGGGGAAGACCTGCTGGTCGACGCCGCTCGTGTTCTCGGTGGTGAAGGCCAGCTCCCTGGTGCCGGCGCCGATGCCGACCGCGTAGAGGAGTGCGTCCTTCGACGTCCATGACGCCTCGACCGGCTCCGACGTCGGCGCCGACTGCATCTGGGTTGATGGGCACTCAGGTCTCCTTCGCTTGTGGCGGCGGCTGGGGCCAGCTGCCGTCCTCGCCGTCCATGCCGGCGTTCAGCCGGGCCGCCGCCAGCAGCTCGGCCACGATCGGGCCGAGCATCGGTCGGGTCCTCGACCGGCGCATGCCTCGGGCCCCGGTGCCAGCCCTCGGCGACGGCGAGGCCCTGTCGCCCGACGCCTCGAACACCCGGCCCGGTCACGCCCTTCGACTCGGTCGAGGCCAGCCACGTCACGATGGGGGCGATCCAGCGGGGCGAGCGCAGCTCCCGCTCCTGCTCACTCTCCGACCGCCATGCCGCCGAGGCCTTCGGTCATGCGGGTGAGGGCGACCGGGGCGACCGCGTTGACGGTGACGCCGTAGCGGCCCAGCTCGAGGGCGGCGATGATCGTGAAGGCGGCGATGCCGGCCTTGGCGGCGCCGTAGTTCGTCTGGCCCGGGTTGCCGTAGATGCCCGACACCGACGTGGTGTTGATGATCCGGCCGTCGACGCTCCTTGCCCGCCTTGACCTGCTCGCGCCAGTAAGCGGCGGCCCAGCGGGCCGGGGCCGAACGTGCCCTTGAGGTGGACCTTGATGACCGCGTCCCACTCCTCCTCGGTCATGTTCGTGAGCATCCGGTCGCGCAGGATGCCGGCGTTGTTCACCAACGACGTGGAGGTCGCCGAAGCGCTCGATGGCGGCGTTGACCAGGCGTCTGCGCCCCCTCCCAGGTCGAGATGTCGTCCCCGTTGGCGATGCGCCTCGCCGCCCATACCGGTGATCTCGTCGACCACCTGCTGGGCCGGGCTGAGGTCGCCCCCGGTGCCGTCGACGCTGCCGCCGAGGTCGTTGACGACGACCTTGGCGCCGTGGCGCGGCCAGGCTCAGCGCGTGCTCGCGGCCGATGCCTCGCCCGGCACCCGTCACGATCGCCACTCGACCGTCGCAAAGACCCATCCGAAGTACCCCCTGTGGGTGACGAGGCAGCGTTGCTGCTCGACGGGCATCATGCCCCCGGCGGCGGGCCGGGTGGAAATGCGTGACGATCAGACCGGCTCCGAGTCGGGCGCGGAGCCCGAGCCGCGGTTCTGCACGTGCTGGAAGCCGAAGCGGCCCTTGATGCAGAGGTTGCCCGAGGTGATCGTCGTGGTCGTGGGGCGACGTGACCTTGACGATCTCGTTGTCCTGCACGTGAAGGGTCAGGGTGCAGCCCACGCCGCAGTAGGGGCAGATGGTGTCGGTCTGGGTCTGGCGCTCCTCGTCCCACGTGCCGGCGGCCCGGCGGTCGAACTCGGTCTTGAAGACCAGGCGCGCCGGTGGGGCAGACCGCGATGCAGTTGCCGCAGTACACGCACGCCGAGTCGGTGAGGGGCACCGCGAACTCGGTCGAGATGCGGGCGTCGAACCCGCGACCGGCCACGCGTGATGGCGAAGGTCCCCTGCCACTGCTCGCCGCACGCGTCGACGCACTTGTAGCAGAGGATGCACTTGGCGTAGTCCCGCACGTAGAGGTCGTTGTCGACCTTCGGCCGGCTGCTGCACCGTGGCCGCGGCGCGCGCCAGTGGCGGCTCATGGTGCGCGCCGGCACCAGGCCGTCGCGCTCACCCGCCGCCGCCGCGCTCCGCCGAGGGCCCGAAGCGACCCGGCTCGGCGCCGTACTGCCTCGATCCAGCGCCGCGACCTCCGGGGCGATCGAGAGGTCCACCGACGAGCCGAGCAGCTCGAGCACCAGGCGCCGGCTGTGGTGGGCCCGGTCGGTGTCGGTGCGCACGACCATGCCCGCGCTCGACCTTCCGTGAGCACGACGGCACGAGCACCCGCGAGCCCTCCACCTCGACCATGCAGACCCGGCAGGCGTTCTTCGGGGTGAGCGTGTCGCCGTAGCAGAGCGTCGGGATCTCGCAGCCCTGGCGGCCCGGCAGGCGTCGAGGATGGTGCGTGCCCTCGGGCGCCCGCACGGTCTCGCCGTCGATGCGTCAGCTCGACGAGACGCCGGGGCGGCGCCACCCGTCTCGCGCCGCTCACGCGAACACCCCGAGCGGGCGATGGCCGACTCGACCGCGCTCGACGCCGTCTGGCCGAGGCCGCAGATCGAGGCGTCGCGCATCGACGCGGCCGAGGTCGGCCAGCAGTGCCAGGTCGTCGGCCCGGCCTGGGCCGCCTCGGCCGCTGGCGGCCAGCCGGTGCAGCGCCTCCTCCTGCCGGACGGTCCCGACCCGGCAGGGCACGCACTGCCCGCACGACTCGTCCCGGAAGAAGGCGGCGATCCGGAGCAGGAACGGCACCAGGTCCGACGGTCTCGTCCAGCACCATCACCACGCCCGAGCCGAGCGTCGCGCCCGCCGCCCTGGTCCCCTCGAACGTGAGCGGCAGGTCCAGCTCGTCGGGGCCGACGAACCGCCCGCGGCGCCGCCGAGCAGGACGGCCCGCAGCTCGTGCCCGTCGGGCACGCCCCCGGCGAGCGCGAGCAGCTCGGCCAAGCGTGACGCCGAACGGCACCTCGTACACGCCCGGGCGCCGGATCCGCACCCGAGACGCAGAACAGCTTGGTGCCGGTCGAGCCCTCGGTGCCGATGGCGGCGAACGCCGGGCCGCCCGCTCGAGGATGGGCAGCACGTTGACGAGCGTCTCGACGTTGTTGACCAGGGTCGGCTTCCCGAACAGGCCGACCTCGACCGGGAACGGCGGCTTGTTCCGGGGCTCGCCCCGGAAGCCCTCGATCGAGTTGAAGATCGCCGTCTCCTCGCCGCAGATGTAGGCGCCGGCGCCCCGGAAGAGCTCGATGTCGAACCGCGAAGCCCGCTCCCATCACGTCCTCGCCGAGGAGGCCCTGGCGGCGAGCCTCGCGCGATGGCGTGCTCGAGCCGCTGCCGCGGCCCGCGGGTACTCGCCTCGCAGGTACACGTAGCCGTGCTCGCAGCCGGTGGCGAAGCCGGCGATGGTCATCGCCTCGACGACGGCGAACGGGTCGCCCTCCATCAGCACCCGGTCCTTGAACGTGCCCGGCTCGGACTCGTCGGCGTTGCAGACGAGGTGGTGGGGGCGCGCGGGCTGGCGCGGCGACCGCGTCCCACTTGCGGCCGGTCGGGAAGGCGGCGCCGCCGCGGCCGAGCGAGCTTGGCTGTCGGTCACCTCCCGGATGACGCCGAGCGGGCCCGAGCTCGAGCGGCGCGGCGGAGCGCCGGGTAGCCGCCGTGGCGCGCGGTAGTCGGAGAGCGAGAGCCGGATCGACGCCGCCGACGCGGCGCAGCAGCACGAGCGACGGGTCGCCGGCCTGGGGCACCGACGCCTCGGGTGGCGCGGCGCGGTCGGAGGCGGCCTCGACCGGCTGCGTCCATGGCGGCGAGGAGCGCAGCGGGACCGGCCGGAGCGACGCACCGCCGCGGCGGCCGGCGTGGCCCGCCTCGACCACCATCGCCGCCGGCGCCCGCTCGCACATCGCCGAGGCAGGGCGAGGCATGCCAGGTGGCCGCGGCCGTCCGTGTCTGCGGCTCCCTCCGGCGCCGAGCGCCGCCCGCAGCCCGGCCGCGTCCCGGCGTCAGGCAGGCCAGGTCCGTGCAGACGTGGACCACCCGGCGGCGGTCGGGCGTGTCGGCGACAGCAAGGCGTAGAACGTGAGCACGCCGTAGGCCTCGGCCGGCGGGACCTCGAGCCGCTCGCGCGACGTAGTTGAGCGCGCCGTGGCTGACCCAGCCCACACGGTCGTTGACCGCGTGCAGCGCGGGCAGGAGCTGCGAGCCGGCGCGCCGGGCCGTCGCCCGGCCCGCCGAAGGCCACGTGGGCGTCCGGCGCCGGCCGCGCCCGTCCCCGCGCCCGACGAGGGCGGCCCGAGCACGGCGTCGACGGCGGCGCGCTCCTCGTCGCTCGGACGGGCGTCGAGGAAGTGCAGGTCCATCCGGCGTCAGGCCGCCGGCCGCGCCGAGCGGCTGGAGCTTCTCGATGCGGACGGCCGACGCCTTGAACTCGGCCGTCCCCGACTTCGGATCGATGGCCTCGATGGTCAGCACGTTGGTGTCGATCTCGTCCGGGAAGTGCATGGTCATGAACACCAGGCCGGGCCGCAGTCCGACGTCGATCCGGGCCGGGGCGACGAGCGTGCCCCGACGGGACGAGACCCGCACCTGCTCGCCGTCGGCTCGATGGCCGAGGCGCCCGGCGTCGTCCGGCGACAGGTCGATGGTCTCGCCGAAGCGCAGCGGGGAGGCGAAGCCACCCGACTGCACACCGGTGTTGTAGGAGTCGAGCCGGCGGCCGGTCGTGAGCCGGAACGGGAACTCGTCGTCGACCTGCGTCGACCGGCGGCTCGTCGACGACGACCGAGAACGGCGCCGGCGCGGCCCCGCTCGGCCGGGTCCTCGGCCCACAGCCGGCCGTGGAGGTACGACGGCTCGAGCGCGGTCCTCGCGATAGCACGGCCACTGGATCCCGCCGAGCTCCTCCAGGCGGCGGTACGACATCCCGGCGTGCATCGGCGAGAGGCGTGCGCAGCTCGTCCCACACCGCCTCGGACGACGCGTAGCGTCCAGTCGTGGCCGAGCCGGCGGGCGATGTCGAGCGATGATCTCGATGTCGTCGCGGGCGCCCTCGGGCGGCTCGAGCGCCTTGCGCACCCGCTGCACCCGGCGCTCGCTGTTGGTCACCGTGCCCTCGGACTCGCACCACGCCGCCGCTGGCCGGGAGGACCACGTCGGCCAGCTGCGCGGTCCGGGTGAGGAAGATGTCCTGCACGACGAGGTGGTCGAGGCCGCTCGAGCAGCTGCGACGGCGTGCTCGCTCTCGGCCTCGGACTGCGCCGGGTTCTCGCCGATCACGTACAGCGCCGTCAGGTCGCCGTGCTCCATGGCCTCGAACATGCCGCGACAGGTGCCAGCCGTGGCGGGGCGGGATGTGCGAGCCCCAGGCGGCGTCGAACGTCGGCCGGACCTCGTCGTCGAGGACGTCCTGGAAGCCGGGGAGCTTGTTCGGGATGGCGCCCATGTCGCCGCCGCCCTGGACGTTGTTCTGCCCCCGCAGCGGGTTGAGCCCGCAGCCGTAGCGGCCGACGTGGCCGCAGAGCAGCGCCAGGTTGATGAGCGCGAGCACGTTGTCGACCGCGTTGTGGTGCTCGGTGATGCCGAGCGTCCAGCACAGCTGAGCCCGGTCGGCCGTGCGCCCAGGCGTGGGCCAGCTCGCGGATGGCCGCCGCCGGGCACGCCGGTCACCGCCTCGCCCCGCTCCAGCGTCCACTCCTCGACCGAGGCGGCGTACTCCTCGAAGCCCGGTCGTGGCCCGACCGATGAACGTCTCGTTGTGCCAGGCCGGCGTGGATGATCTCGCGGGCCATGGTGTTCGACAGCGCGATGTCGGTGCCCGACGTTCAGGCCGAGCCACACGTCGGCCCACCGGGCCGAGCTGGTCCGGCGAGGGTCGACGCAGTACAGGCGGGCGCCGTTGCGCACGCCCGCGAGGACGTGGTGGAAGAAGATCGGGTGGGTCTCCCGGGCGTTGGAGCCCCAGAGGATGATGACGTCGGTGTCCTCCATCTCGCGGTACGAGGAGGTGCCGCCGCCGGCTCCGAAGACCGTCGCCAGACCGACGACGCTGGGAGCGTGTCAAGTGCGGTTGCAGGAGTCGATGTTGTTCGTGCCGATGGCCGTGCGCATGAACTTCTGGGCGATGAAGTTCATCTCGTTCGTGGCCTTCGAGCACGAGAACATGCCGACGGCGTCCGGGCCCCGCTCGGCCACCGTGCGGCGGAGCCCGTCGGCGGCCCGGTCGAGCGCCTCGTCCCACGAGGCCGGGCGCGAAGCCGGCCGTCTTCACGCACGAGGGGCTGGGTCAGCCGGGTGTAGGGCTCTCCTGTGTACTGGCTTCCTCACGTCATCACCCCCTCCGCCGCTCGAGTCGTCGGATCGGCTTAGTCGCCGTGCGCCGAGGCGCTCAGACCGCGCCGAGCATGCGGGCCGCGTCGAGGGTGTTCTCCAGCAGGCAGGCGATGGTCATCGGTCCGGTCCCGCCGGGCATCGGCGTGATAGCGCCGGCCACCGCCTGCACGGCGTCGAAGTCGACATCGCCGACGATGCCCGCTTCGGTACGGCTGACGCCGACGTCCACGACGGCCGCACCCGGGCGGACGTGGTCGGCGGTGATCATGCGGGCCATGCCGGCCGCGGCGATGAGGATGTCCGCCTCCCGGCACAGCCCGACCAGGTCGGGCGTCCGCGAGTGGGCCACGGTGACGGTGGCGTCCACGCCCTTGCGGGCGAGCAGAAGGCTCATCGGGCAGGCCGACGAGCGTCGAGCGGCCGATCGACGACGGCGCGCGCTCCCGACACCTCCGACGCCGTAGCGCTCGAGCAGCCGCATGACGCCCTTGGGCGTGCAGGGCACGTGGCCGGGCCGGCCGCGCAGCAGGCGGCCCATCGAGCGCTCGGTCAGGCCGTCGACGTCCTTCTCCGGCGGGACGAGGTCGAGCACCGGCTCGGGGTCCAGGCCATCGGGCAGCGGCAGCTGCACGAGGATCCCGTGGACGGCGGGCGTCGTGCGGCCAGCTCCCGGACCGCCCGTCCTCCACCTCGGCCTGGCTAGCCGTGGGCGGCAGCTCGACGCCCCGCGACCGTCAGGCCCGCCTTCTCGGCCTGCTTGTGCTTGGCCGCGGACGTAGATCTGGCTCGGCCGGTCGTCGCCGACGAGCACGGTCGCCAAGCAGACGGGTGGCGAGCCGAGGGCGGCGAGCTCGGCCGCCAGCCGCTCGACGATCTCGTCCCGCAGCGGGTTGCCGTCCATGAGTACGGCGCCGCCGGGCGTGCGTCGATCGTTCGTCATGGCGCCTTTCTACCCAGGCCCCGGCCGGGCGGGCCGGGACGGCCGGCGGCGCTCCGTCGACCGAAGCCTCGTAGCCCGGGCCGCGGCCGCTCAGGCGGCCGCCATGCCGACCGGCGCGCAGCTGGCGGCGCTCGACGATGTGGTCGACGAGCCCGTAGTCGACGGCGTCCTCGCCCCGGAGGATGTAGTCGCGGTCGATGTCGGCCGTGATCCGCTCCGCCGGCTGGCCGGTGGCCTCGTACGAGGATGTCCACCATGCGCCGCCGCATCTCGACGATCTCGGTCACCGCCAGCTCGAGGTCGGTCGACTGGCCCTGCACGCCCCCGTGGGGTTGGTGGATGAGCACCCGGGCGTTGGGGAGCGCGGCCCGCTTCCCCTTCGCGCCCGCGGCGAGCAGCACGGCGGCGGCCGAGGCGGCCTGGCCGACGCAGATCGTGGCCACGTCCGGGGCGATGAACTGCATGGTGTCGTGGATGGCGAAGAAAGCGGTCATGTCACCGCCGGGCGAGTTGATGTAGAGCGAGATGTCCCGGTCGGCCGACTGCGACTCGAGGTGGAGGAGCTGGGCGATGACGAGGTTGGCCACCGCAGTCATCGATCGGCGCGCCCGAGGAAGACGATCCGCTCCGACAGCAGGCGGGAGTAGATGTCGAAGGCCCGCTCGCCGCGGTTCGTCTGCTCGATGACCGTCGGAACCAGCATGCGGACCTCCCTGTGAACGCGAGCCCTGCTCGACGCCCTACCAAATGTGCAACTGACACGTTGCACCTTATCGGGGACGAGCACCGAGGTGCAACCAGCCCGTTGCGCTAGGCTGGCGACATGGAAGGCCGCCTCCTTGAGCCGGACGTTCGATCTGGACTGCACCCCGACGAGCTCTGGCGGCTGGTGACCGAGCCGGACTCGCTGGCCCGCTGGCTCGGCCCCGACGTCGAGCTGGAGGCGACGCAGGGCGCGCCCGGCCGGGTCGTGAGACGATGACGGCACCGTCCGCCACCTCGTCGTGCGCCAGGTCATCGACGGCGAGCGCTTGGCCTTCACCTGGTGGACCGTCGGACGCCGAGTCGAGGCGAGCGAGGTGGTCTTCGACGTCGAGCCGGCCGACCGCGGCAGCAGGCTGACCGTCACCGAGACGGTCGGCGCCGCCGCGCCAGCTCGTGGGACGCTCGGCTGGTGTCGCTGTGGCTCTCGGTGTGCGCCCTGGCCCGGGCGTGACCTCCCAGGGCCGACCCGCTCGACGCCCTCTTCGACGCGCTGGCCGACCCGACCCGCCGGGGGCTGTTGCGCCGGCTCGTCCAGCGAGGGCCCCGACACCGCCACGCCGGCTGTCGGTCGACCTTCCCGTCACCCGCCAGGCCGTGGTCAAGCACCTCCAGGCCCTGGTCGACGCCGGTCTGGCCGAGCCCGAGCGCCGCGGCCGCGAGGTGCGCTACCGGGCCACCCCCGAGCCGCTGGCCGCCGCGGTGGACTGGCTCGTCGACGCCGGTGCCCGCTGGGATCGCCGGCTGGCCCGGCTGGAGAAGGTGGCCCGCCCCTAACCTCGGCCGTCGTGATCGAGAGCGACGTCCTCGTCGTGGGGGCCGGACCGGCCGGCTGTGCCGCGGCCATCGAGCTGGCGCGGGCGGGGCGCGACGTGGTGCTGATCGACAAGGCCCGCTTCCCCCGCGACAAGTGCTGCGGGGACGGGTTGACCACGGGTGCGCTGCGCCTGCTCGAGCACCTCGGCCTGCGCCCGGCCGCCATGCCGAGCTGGCGGGTGGTCGACGCGGCGTGGGTTCGGTCGCCTTCGGGGCGCACGGTCGAGTTCCCGCTCCCGCACGAGCGGGGGCAGTTCGCCGTCGTGGTGCCCCGACTCGAGCTGGACTCGGCGCTGGTCGACGTGGCCCGGGCCGCGGGGGTCAAGGTCCTCGACGGCCACGCCTTCGTCGGCGTCGCGCCGTCACCGGGCGACTGCATCGCGCTGGAGGTCGAGGCGGCTCGGCCCGGTCGTGGCCCGCTACGTCGTCGGCGCCGACGGCATGTGGTCGCCGCGTGCGCAAGGCGCTCGGCCTGTCCACCGAGGGCTACCTCGGCGAGTGGCACGCCTTCCGCCAGTACTTCGATGGCGTCAGCGGCACGGCCAGCCAGCGGCTCTGGGTCTGGTTCGAGCCCGACCTGCTGCCTGGCTACGCCTGGTCCTTCCCGCTCCCCGGGGGCCGGGTCAATGTCGGCTTTGGCGTGCTGCCGCGACGGCAGGCGGCGGATCGCGGACATGAAGCAGCTGTGGCCCGAGCTGCTGGCCCGCCCGCACATCGCCGCCGCGCTCGGGCCGGCGGCGTGCCCACTCGCGCCCCACAGGGCGTGGCCGATCCCCGCCCGCATCGACCGGGCGGTCCTGGCCGGCGGGCGTGCCCTGTTCGTCGGCGACGCCGCCGCCGCGTGCGACCCGATGACCGGCGAGGGGATCGGCCAAGCCCTGCTCACCGGCACGCTGGCCGCCGACGCCATCGTCGCTGCCGGTGCGCTCAGGCCCGACGTGGCCCGCGCTCGCTACCGCGCCGCGGTGGACCAGGCATGGCTCCCCGACCACCGCATGGCCGCGGCGCTGGGGCGGGTCCTCCGCCACGAGCGGGGGGCGCGAGGTTCGGTGTGGGCCGCCGGGCTCACGGCAGGGAGCCGGCAGGGCTTCGCCCGTTGGCTGTTCGAGGACGAGCCTCGGGCGGCGGCGCTGACTCCGCGGCGCTGGCACCGACGGTTCCTCGCCCGGCCGGGCGCCTACGCGTGATCCTGGGCGCCCGAGCGCGGCGCCGTAAGGTGCCGGCCATGCAGACCCGCCTCACCGAGCTCCTCGAGATCGAGCACCCCGTGATGCTGGCCGGGATGGGCGGCGTCTCGTACCACCGCCTCGTCGCGGCCGTCTCGGACGCGGGCGGCATCGGGACGCTCGGGGCGTCGACGATGCGCGCCGAGGAGCTGGTCGACGAGATCGAGGGCGTGAAGGCGCTGACCTCGAAGCCCTTCGGTGTGGACCTGCTCACGGCGCTACCGGGCCAAGTCGAGAGCGGGATCCCGACCGTCATCAGCGGTGGAGCCCGCCTGTTCGTCGCCGGGCTCGGCGTGCCGCGGGAGGTGCTCGACCTGCTGCACGAGCACCACATCCTCGTGGGCTCGATGTGCGGCAAGGTGCGCCATGCGGTGGCCGCGGTGGCGAGCGGCTGCGACTTCGTGGTGGCCCAAGGGACGGAGGCGGGCGGCCACACCGGCCAGATCGCCACCATGGCGCTCGTGCCCCAGGTCGTCGACGCCGTGGGTGACCAGGTGCCCGTGGTGGCGGCCGGCGGTCTCTTCGACGGCCGCGGCCTGGCCGCGTCGCTCGCCCTCGGGGCCGACGGCGTGTGGGTCGGCACCCGCTTCATCGCCACCTACGAGGCGCGGGCAGTCGCCGGCTACAAGGAGACGCTCCTGGCCACGGCCGAGGACGGCACGGTCGTCAGCCGGGCCTACACCGGCAAGACCTGCCGGGTGGTCCGCAATGGCTGGACCCAGCACTACGACGACCACCCGGAGGAGCTCCGACCCTTCCCCGACCAGGCGCTGTTCGCGGCCCAGCTCGGGCGCCAACCACCTCGGCTGCCCCGGACGGCACCGAGGTCGACGTGGCCCGGGAGTTCTACCCCTGCGGCCAGGGCGTCGGCGCCATCGACGAGCTGGAGTCGGCCGGCGACGCTCGTCACCCGCATGGTGGCCGAGGCCGAGGCGGTCATCGAGCGCCTAGCCCAGGCGAAGGTCTGAGCGATGGCGGACCGACTCGACGCAGCCGTGGTCCTCGACGACGTCGGCGAGGTGTGGCGGCGCGACATCGTTCCCACCCTCCACGACTACATCGCCATCCCCGCCCTGTCGGCCGGCGTTCGACGCCGATTGGGCGGCCCACGGCCACCTCGGCCGGGCCGTCGACCTCGTGTCCGGCTGGTGCCGGTCGGCCGACTCGATCAGCGGTCTCACGGTGGAGGTGTCGGAGCTGGCCGGCCGCACACCGCGTCATCGTGATGGAGGTGCCCGCGTTCGGCCCCGCACCGCGGACGACACCGTCCTGCTCTACGGCCACCTGGACAAGCAGCCCGAGATGGTGCGGGTGGCGCGACGGCCTCGGTCCCTGGCAGCCCGTGATCGAGGGCGACCGGCTGTACGGCCGGGGCGGTGCCGACGACGGCTACGCCGCGTTCGCCTCCCTGGCCGCCGTCGAGGCCGTCCAGCGGGCAGGCGGCGCGCACGCTCGCTGTGTCGTGCTGATCGAAGCGAGCGAGGAGAGCGGCTCGCCCGACCTCCCCGCCCACCTGGAGGCACTGGGCGACCGCATCGGCACGCCTTCCCTCGTCCTCTGCCTCGACTCCGGGTGCGCGACTACGACCACCTCTGGGCCACGACGTCGCTGCGCGGCCTGGCCGGCGGCACCCTCATCGGTCGAGATCCTGGGCGAAGGCGCTCACTCCGGCGCCGCCAGCGGTGTCATCCCGTCGTCGTTCCGCATCGCTCGCCAGCTGCTGGACCGGGTGGAGGACGCCGCCACGGGCGAGGTCCGCCTACCCGAGCTGCACGTGACGATCCCGCCGACCGCATCCGTCAAGCCGAAGGCACGGCCGGCGCCACGCCCCTCTACTCGTCGAACTTCCGCCTCGTGCCCGGGTCTCGACCCACCACGGATGATCCGGTCGAGCAGCTCCTGCGCCACGACTGGCGGCCGGCGCTGTCGATCATCGGTGCCGACGGCCTCCCGCCCGACCACGCGGGCGGGCAACGTCCTGCGGCCGCAGACCGCGCTGCAGCTGTCGTTCCGGCTCCCGCCGACGTGCGATGCCGACGCCGCCCTCGCCGCGGTGGAGGCGACGCTCACCGCCGATCCGCCGTACGGCGCCCGGGTGACCTTCACCGGTCGCGAGGCCGGGCAGGGTTGGAACGCGCCGCCGTTCGCGACCTGGCTCGACGCCGCGCTGGAGGACGCGTCGCAAACGGTCTGCGGCGCGCCGTACCGGGCCTTCGGCGAGGGTGGCACCATCCCGTTCATGGGCATGCTCGGCCTCCAGTACCCGGAGGCGCAGTTCGTGATCACCGGTGTCCTCGGCCCGGAGAGCAACGCCCACGGGCCGAACGAGTTCCTGCACCTGCCGACCGGCGAGCGGGTGACCGCGGCGCTGGCCATGGTGCTCGATCACCACGCCCGCCGGTGCGTGTAGCCGCACCGGAGGCCGGCCGTGCTGGCGATGCTGCGTCGCAACCGCGACATCCGCACCCTCTTCATCGCTCAGGTGGTCTCCTACGCGGGCGACTGGTTCGCCTACGTCGCCCTGCTCGGCCTGGTCAAGGACCTCACCAGCTCCAGCCTCCTCGTCGCCCTGGTCTTCGTGGCGCAGGTGCTGCCGGCGTTCCTCATGTCGCCGGTCGCCGGCGCGGCGGCCGACCGCTTCGATCGCCGCACGATCATCGTGGGCGCCTCGGCGATCCAGACCGTCGCCGCCCTCAGCCTGCTCGGCGTGGGAGCGGGCCGGGTCTGGCTGGCGTTCGCGGCGATGGCGCTGGTGTCCGCGTTCGGTGCGTTCGTGCCCCCGGCCTCACAGGCGGCCGTGCCGAACCTGGTCCGCGACACCGACGAGCTCAAGCGAGCGAGTGCCCTCTTCGGCTCCACCTGGGGGGCGATGCTGGCCATCGGCGCTGCCTTGGGCGGTCTCTTCGCGTCGGTCTTCGGTCGCGACGCCGCCTTCATCGCCGACGCGGTCTCGTTCGTGATCGCCGGGGTCCTCGTCTTCTCCATCCGACGCCCGATGCAGGCCCGCCTCACTCACCATCCCGAGCGGATGCACCCTCTGGCCGACATGCGCGAGGCACTGGGGCAGGCCCGCCGAGACCCCACGTTGCTGGCGCTCATCTCCTCCAAGGCGACGTTCGCGTTGGGCGGTGGGATCGTCGGGATCCTCGCCATCCTCGTGACCGAAGGGTTCCACGGCGGTGACGGAGCGACCGGCCTGCTCCTCGGGGCGCGTGGCCTCGGCGCCGCGCTCGGTCCGCTGATCGCGGCCCGACTGATCGGTCGGTCCCTGAGTCGCCTGCTCAAGCTCTGCGGCACGGCCGGCCTGGTCTTCGGCCTGTGCTACCTCGGGGTGAGCCTGGCACCAACCCTGGCCATCGCCGCCCTGTTCGTCTTCGCCGCCCACCTCGGCGGGGGCGCGCAGTGGACCTTGTCCACATTCGGCTTGCAGCTGCGCTCGCCGGACGAGGTACGAGGGCGGATCCTGGCCGGAGACATCGCCTTGGCCACCCTCATCATCAGCCTGTCTACCACCGCGTCAGGAGGGTTGAGCCAGGTCGTGGGGCCGCGGCTGACGATCGCCGTCTTCGCCCTGCTCGCCCTGCTGGCTGGCGCCGGCTACCTCGTCCTGACGCGGGGGTTGCGCCGGAGCCTGACCGCCGAAGAGATCGCCACCTCGTCGATGACCTCAGCCCAGCTCGGCGAGCGACTCCTTCACGGCGTCGATGAGGGTCAGGGCGCGGACATCGCCGTTGAGGGTGCTGTCCAGCCGGTTCATCACGTACCCGAATCCGATCCCTGACTCCGGGTGGGCAAACGCCAGCTGAGCCGCCCGCGCCCGCATGCCCGAACGAGCCCGGGCCGAGCATCGGCGTGAACAGGCCCGACGTCATGAAGCCCATCCCGAACGTGGTGGGGAAGAAGAGCACCTTGTCGGGCTCGTCGGCAGGAGTGACGGTGGTCCGGGCCCGCGCGACCGTGTCGGGCTCGAGCAGTCGCACGCCCTCGACGTCATCGATGGTGGCGGCGTAGATGCGAGCCAGCGAAGCTGCATTCGTGATGCCATTGGCCGCCGGGAGCTCCGCGGCATGGACGGCGCGCAGGTTGAATGGGTCCTGGGCGACGCTGAAGGCGCCGTTCAGGAACAGGGCCCGCCCACCCAGGGTGTCCGGTCCCATGAACTGCTGCATCAATGCCCGGATCGCCGGATCTTCAGGCGGCGGCGACGACACCACTCTCGACACCCGCCGCTCCTGCTGCTCGGGCAGGCCGATCCAGAGCTCGGCGCCGACCGGCGCCACCACCTCATCGGCGACGAAGCTGCCCAGGCTGCGCCCCTTCGGGTCCACCCGGCGGACGAGCTCACCGGCCAACCAGCCGTAGGTGAGGGCGTGGTAGCCGTGGCCGGTGCCCGGCGCCCACAACGGGGTCTGGGCCTCGAGTCGCTCCACCATCGCGTTCCAGTCGAGGGCCTCGTCGAGCGTGAGCTCACCGTCGACCGCCGGCACGCCGGCCTGGTGCGACAGCAGCTGCGCCACCGTCACGCCCTCCTTGCCAGCCGCCCCGAACTCGGGCCAGATGTCAGCGACGAGGGCGTCATAGTCGAGCAGACCTCGCTGCACGCACAGCGCGACCGCGATGGCGGTGATGCCCTTGGTGGTGGAGAACACCAGCTGCAACGTGTCGTGGTCGTACCCGTGCTCGCCGCCAGCGTCGAATGAGCCTCCGGTCAGGTCCACCACCTTTCGGCCGTGGTGGTAGACCGCGACCGCGGCGCCAATCTCCGCGTCCGGCCTCGAGGTTCCGCTGGAACGCGGCTCGCACCGGCTCCCAGCCCGCAGCCACCTCGCCCCGCACCGCGCTCGACTCCTCGGGCCTGGTCGACTCGCTCATCAGATGTCCTCCATCATCTCGCGCAGCTGCGCCATCGCCTTCGACCGGTTCCGGCCCGACGGGGTTGACGTTCAGGACCGTCACCCCGGCCTCCCGGTAGGCGGCCAGACGCTCCTTGATGTGACTGGCCGGCCCGACGAGGTTCGTCAGCGCCACCACTCGGCCGGGACGTGCCCCGCCGCCTCCTCCTTCTTGCCGTCGAGGTAGAGGTCCTGGATGAGCGCGGCCTCGTGCTCGTAGCCGTAGCGCTGGAGCACGGTGTTGTAGAAGTTCTTGCCCCGAGCCCCCATCCCACCGACGTAGAGCGCCACGCCCGGACGGGCGAGGTCGAGCACGCGATCGCGGGCTTCGCCGATGAGGTCCTCGTCGATCGCCAGCATGCCGCCCGCCGATGATCTCGAGCGGGCCGAGCGCAGGATCACGCTTGGCCAGCCCGGCCTTGAGCCGATCGCCCCATACCCGCTCGTAGTGCTCGGGCACGAAGATCATCGGCAGCCAGCCGTTGGCGTGCTGCCGCGGTGGCCTCGACGCTCTTGCCCATCAGCGACGCCCACCAGATCGGGATGTCCTGCTCGCACCGGATGGTTGATGAGCTTGAGCGGCTTGCCGAGACCGGTGCCCTGCCCGGCCGGCAGCGGCACGTGCACGGCCTCGCCGTCGTACACGAACCGCTCCCGCCGCCAGGTCATGCGGCAGACGTCGATGTACTCCTTGATGCGGGTCATCGGCTTGTCGTAGGGCACGCCGTGGAAGCCCTTCGACGACCTGGGGACCAGAAGCGCCGAGGCCGAGCACGAAGCGCCCGTCGCTCACGAAGTCGCAGCCGGCCGCCGTCATCGCCATGAGACCGGCGGTGCGCGAGTACACGTTGACGATGCCCGTCCCGATCTCCACCCGCTCGGTCTTGGCCGCCAGGTACCCGACCTGGCTGATGGCGTCGAAGCTGTAGGCCTCGGCCAGCCAGACCATGTCGAGCCCGGCCTTCTCGAGCCTCGACGACCGGAACTCGATCGACTGCTTGAACCCGCCGGCGTAGTTCAGCATGGTGCTGAGCTTCACGAACAACCCCCTTCGCGCCTCGCTGCGGCGCACCCTACGGGCCGCTCCGTCCGGGCGGCCAACCCGTCGGGTCGTCACCCACCTGCCGGGCGGGCACGCTGGTTGAGCGGCATCAGCGGCCAGACGGGTGGAACGTGAAGTCGGGCTTGCGCTTCTCGAGGAAGGCCGCAAACCCTTCCTGGGCATCGGGAGTGAGGGCGGCGGCGGCCATCATCTCGACCGCGAGCGCGTACGCGTTCGGCTGGTCGAGGCCGATCTGGGCGTAGAAGCCGTGCTTGCCGAGGCCCTTCGACGCCGCGCTGCCCCGCGTGGCCCGGCTGATGAGGTCCAACGTCGCCTCGTCGAGCTGCTCCGCGGGCACGACCTTGTTCATCAGGCCCCAGTCAGCCGCCGTGCGGGCGTCGATCATGTCGCCGGTGAGCGCCATCTCCAGCGCTCGCTTGCGCCCGATGTTGCGCGCCACGGCCACGAGCGGGGTGTGGCAGAACAGCCCGCCCTTGCCGCCCGGGATGGCGAACGCCGCCTCCTCGGACGCCACGGCGAGGTCGCAGGTCGCGACCAGCTGGCAGCCCGGCGGCCGTGGCCAGGGCGTGCACCTTGGCCACGACCGGCTGGGGGATGCCCTGGACCGCGTCCATCATCTCGGTGCACACCTCGAAGAGCCGGCGTGGCCTCGGCTAGACCCGCGCCCTTCATGTCGCCGAAGTTGTGACCGGCCGAGAACACCGGGCCGTTGGCGGCGAGGATGGCACCGAGCGCGTCGCTCTCGCCCGACCTCGCGGAACGCCGCCGGTGACCTCGACCATCACGTCGAGGGCGAGCGCGTTGCGCTTCTCCGGGCCGGTTCAGGGTGACCGTCGTGATATCGCCTTCGTGCTTCACGAGCAGGTGCTGGTACGTCATGCGCCCAGTCTCGCGCTTCGGGGGGACGCAGCGCCGGTCGGGGACCACGACGGGATGACCTCTGCCTGTCCGGCCCGTCTACGGTCCGGCTGATGCAGTTCTCGGTGTGGCCATCGTTCCAGCGTCCGTGGACGGAGATCCTCGCCCTGGCCCGGCACGCCGAGCGCCAAGGCTGGCACGGCATCTGGTGCGCCGATCACTACATGCCCGGCACCGCCGACGGCACGCCCGACGACGGCCGCGCCCTCGAGTGCTGGGGCATGATCGCGGCACTGGCCAGCGGGGTGGATCGCCTCCAGCTCGGCTCGCTCGTGTCGCCGAGCACGGTGCACCACCCGGCCGTGCTGGCCAAGCAGGCGTCCACCATCGACGAGATCAGCGGGGGACGGGTCGTGCTCGGCCTCGGCGCCGGGTGGCAGGTCAACGAGCATCAGGCCTACGGGATCGACCTGCCGCCACCTGGTCGGCGGGTGGACCGCTTCGCCGAGCTCATCGAGATCGTGCATGGCCTGCTCCACCAGCCCCGCACGACGTTCCAGGGCGCGTCGTTCTCGGTGGTCGACGCGCCGTGCGAGCCCAAGGGTGGACCGGTGCCGATCCTCGTCGGGAGCGGCAGCCGCCGCATGCTCGGGCTCACCGCCCGCTTCGCTGACGCGTGGAACACGTGGGGCACGCCCGAAGGGGTGCGGGACCGGTCGGGCGCGCTCGACGCCGCGTGCGCGACCGAGGGCCGCGACCCCGCCACCATCCGCCGCACTGCCCAGGCTCTCGTCCTCCTTCGCGACGACGCGGCGGCGGCCGAGGCCGGTCTCGCCCAGGCCCCGGCCGAACGCACGATCGCCGGCACGGCGACCCAGCTCATCGACCGGATGGGCGAGTACCGCGACGCCGGGCTCGACGAGTTCATCGTCCCCGACTTCACCCTCGGCCGAACCGCGACCGAGCGCGAGGAGACCTACGACCGCCTCTGGTCCGAGGTGTTCAGCCCCTTCGTGTGACCGCCGGCGCCCCCGCTCGGCCCGAGCGGCGATGCGACCGCAACCTCAGCCGACCAGCTCCGAAGCAGGCAGCCCGCGTTTCGGGTTCCGCAACCTCAGCCGACCACCTCCGAATCAGGCGGCTCACCTTCCGGTCGCGCGGAGCGAAACCAGCTGTCCGATTTCCGCTAGCAAACAAATCACATCGCTGTCACCATGGCCGGGTGATCGAGGACTTCGAGCGCTGCTACCGGGCGGTGCAAGCCAAGGACGCCCGCTTCGACGGCTGGTTCTTCACCGCCGTCACCTCCACCGGCATCTACTGCCGGCCGAGCTGCCCGGCGATGACGCCGAAGCGGGCCAACGTGCGCTTCTTCCCCACCGCCGCCGCGGCCCAGCTGACCGGGTTCCGAGCGTGCAAGCGCTGCCGGCCCGACGCCACGCCGGGCTCGCCCGAGTGGAACGTCCGGGCCGACGTGGTCGGGCGGGCCATGCGCCTCATCGCCGACGGCATCGTCGACCGCGACGGGTGTGCGCGGCCTGGCCGAACGGCTGGGCTACAGCGAGCGTCACCTCCATCGCCTGCTGGCGGCCGAGGTCGGCGCGGGGCCGATCGCGCTGGCTCGCGCGCAGCGGGCCCAGACCGCCCGCGTCCTCATCGAGACCACCGACCTACCCGTTCGCCCAGGTCGACGTTCGGCGCTGGCTTCGCCAGCATCCGGCAGTTCAACGACACCGTGCGGGAAGTGTTCGCCAGCACGCCGACGGAGCTGCGCCGGAAGGCCCGGACCGCCCGCCCGACCATCCCGGCCGAGGCCAGCGGACCCGGTCCGGCCACGGGCGGATGGATCTCCTTGCGGCTGCCCGTGCGCCTAGCCGTTCGACGGCGACGGCATCCTGGCCTTCCTCGCCCCTCGCGCCGTGCCCGGTATCGAGGAGGTGGTGGGCGATGCGTACCGGCGCACGCTGCGCGCTCACCCACGGCCCAGCGATCATCGAGCTCGTGCCCCAGCCAGACCACGTCCGCTGCGCGCTCGCGGCTCCACGACTTGCGTGACCTGGCCACGGCCGTGCAGCGGGCGCGCCGCCTGCTCGACCTGGACGCCGATCCGGTCGCCGTCGCCGAGCTCCTCGGCCGCGACGCGCTCCTCGCCCCGCTGTCGCCAAGTCGCCCGGGCGCCGGTCGCCGGGTCACGTCGACGGTGCCGAGCTCGCCGTGCGCGCCGTTCTCGGCCAGCAGGTGTCGGTGTCGGGCGCTCGCACCCACACCGCCCGCCTCGTCGCCGCCGCAGGGACGCCGCTGGCGCAGCCCGACGGCGGGCTGACCCACACTCTTCCCCCGGCCGGAGGTGATTGCCGAGCTCGACCCCGCCCACCTCGCCATGCCGGCGCGACGCAAGGCCACGCATCCGCATCCTGGCCGCCGGTCTCGCCGACGGCTCGATCGTCATCGATCCCGGGGCCGACCGGAGCCGGCTCGAAGCACAGCTCGACGCGTTCGGCCGGCATCGGACCCTGGACCGCTTCGTACGTCTCGATGCGCGGCCTCGGCGACCCGGATGTCTTCCTGCCCACCGACCTCGGTCTTCGGCGGGCCCTCGAGCGACTCGGCCCTCCCCGCCGATCCCCAAGGCGGCCGCGGCCCGAGCCGAAGCCTGGCGCCCATGGCGCTCCTACGCCCTCCACCACCTCTGGGCATCCCTGTCCTGACGACCGAAAGGAACCCAGCAATGAGTGCATATGCAACGACCACGTTGCCGACCCTCGTCGGAACCCTGACCCTCCTCGCCTCCGACGCCGGCCTCCGGGCCGTGCTCTGGGACGGCGAGCGCCCCGGCCAGCGGTTCCCGTGGCCGGCCGACGTGACGGACGACCCGAGCCATCCCGTGCTCATCGCCGGCTGCCAGCAGCTCCAGGAGTACTTCGCGGGCGAGCGGCAGACGTTCGACGTCGCCACTCGACCTCCACGGGCACTCCGTTCCAGGTGAAGGCCTGGCGGGCCCTGGCCACCATCCCGTTCGGTGAGACGACGACGTACGGCGACCAGGCCCGTTGCGCTGGGCGATCCGAACAAGGCCCGAGCCGTCGGCGCCGCGAACGGCAGGAACCCGGTGAGCATCATGCTGCCCTGCCACCGGGTCGTCGGCTCGGACGGCACCCTCACCGGCTTCGCCGGCGGCCTCGACGCCAAGCGGACCTTGCTCGACCACGAGGCCGCGGTCGCTCATCGCCACCGCCTGAGGGGCCTCCGCGCCCGACGGACCTGGGCCGGGGAGGAGGGCAGCCGGCGCGTGGAGGCCCGGGGACCCACCGGCCAGCCGGTAACGTCCCGCGGGCGACGAGCCCGAGGGGATGCGATGCGCGCGTATCGGGCGTGGCGATGTCGGGGGGTGGCCATCGGGCCACCGCTTGGGGAGCAGGGGCGGTGCTCGCCCTCAGCGACGCCGGCCTGGCGCGCCAGATCACCTCGGTGGCGTCGGTGTCGGGCGGCTCGATCACGAACGGCGTGCTCGCCGCACGACCTCGACCTCCCGACGGCCGCGCCGGCCGATGTCGAGAGGTCGCTCGGCCGCCTCCTGCGACTGATCACGAGCGAAGGCCTGTTCTGGTTCGGCCCCGCGACCGACGGCTGGGTGCTCCGGTTCTTCGTCGCGGCCACACTCGCCGCCGGTCGCTCCTCGGCCTCGTCGCTGCCTTCCTCGTCGCCGGCCGCGAGGTCAGCCCACTGGTGGTTCGCTGCTGCTCGGGCGTGGTCGGACTGGCCCTTGGCTGGAAGGCCGCGATCGGGGCTGCGGGCGCGCCGGGATGCCGGCGTCGCTCCATCGCTGGCTCCTGCTGCTCCTCGCGCCTCGTGGGCGTGCCCGCGCGCCGTGCTCACCTCGATCACGACCTGGGCCCACGGCTGGTGGCTCGCCGGCGCCTGTCTGCTCGGCACCGTCCTCGTCGCCCTGCGTCCTGTGGTGTTCCTCCGGGTCTTCGCGCCGGCGGGCGGTAGCGGTCGAGGGCCGCGCTCGCCCACACCTTCTTCCGGCGCCGCCACCCTGGCCGGGTCGCGATCACGCCGGCGTGCACCACGTGTTCTGCAGCCACCGACCTCCAGTCGGGCGATGCCGTCTTCCTCACACCCCGGCTCGTGTGCGGCTATCGCCTCGGCTTCGGCACGCCGGGGACGATGCCGCTGGCCACCGCCGTCCAGTGCTCGGCCGACCTGCCCGGCGCGTTCCCACCCCGGGTCCTCGACAACTCGGGCAACCGCCGGTTCCACTTCGAGCGGAAGTACGACCTGCAACGGGAAGGCTTCCCGGCCACGCGTCGATCGGCTCGTCGTCAACGACGGCGGCGTCTACGACAACATGGCCGACCAGTGGGAGCAGGGCTACCGGGGCCGCGCCGCCCGAACCGGCTCGCCCCTGCCCCTGGACACGGGCTCGGACCTGCTCGTGGTCGTCAACGCCGGCAAGGCACTCGGCTGGCAGCCCTGGAAGGCCGGCCGCCTGTTCGGCGACGTTCCGGGGCTGACGCGGACGATCAACGTGCTCTACGACGTCTCCACCAGCTACCGCCGCGAGCGCCTGGTCAGCAGCTGGGACGAGCGGGGCGGCGGCTCCGGCTCCGGACCCCCCGGTGTCCTCACCCACATCGCCACGTCGCCCCTCGCCGTCATCGGGCGCTTCAAGAAGGGGGGCGACGATGGCCAGCGGGCGCGAGCCGAGGAGGCGCTACCGATCATCGAGGCGCTGGCCGAGCTTCGAGGGCTGGCGGCAGATCGCGCGACGCCAACGCCGGGGTGAAGACCTCGCTCGGGCGGCTGGCGACGGATGACGTGGCCTCGCTCGTGTGGCATGCCTACGTCCTGACGTCGTCAGCCTGCGGGTGATCCACGGCCTCGGCCCGCCACTCGACCCGGCGCGGCTGCAGCGCGACCGCTTCGTCGCGCTGTGCCGTCCCGGCCCGAGGTCGGCCTGATGTCGGCACCGTCGACCTCTTCGGCGACGTCTGCGGCCGGCCCGTCAGCCGCGACGGCGCCCCTCGCTTCTCCGGTCCCGCTCGGGACTTGGCTGGAGGCCTTCGCGTCCGCCGGGCTGACGCCCGTGCAGCAGACCGCCTGGACCGCCGCATCCAGCGGCCCGGGCTCGGCGCCGGGCACCATCGAGGTGCCGACTCCGCCCGGCACGGTCGCCGTGGCTCTCGTCGTCGATGAGGACACCGGGGCGATCTTCCTGGTCCCCGCCGATCCGAGCGACCGACGGCGACGGCGCGCGGACGGCCGCGGTTCACCCTGGCCGGCGGCGATCGGCCTCCTCGGCCCGGCTCCTCGCCAACGGTCCCGGCGGCAAGGTCATCAACGTCCTCGCCGGCCAGCTGGCGCGACGCCGGCGCGGCGACGTGGGAGCCGCGGGCCCGGCCCGAGCAGGCTCGCTGGTTCCGTCCCCGCGACGCGGCCGCGCCGGCTCGGCCCCTCACGCCCGACGACTGGCGGCGGCTGGGCGAGGGACCATCGCTGCTGTGGCTGCACGGGCCCCTCGTGCAGACGGCGAGCGGCTTCACGGGCCTCGACGCCGGGCTCTGGGAACGCCTGGCCGACCGCTACGAGGGCCGCTGTTGGGCCTACGACCACCACACCGTCTCGAAGTCGCCCGAGGTCAATGCCGGCGACCTGGACGCGCTGGCCCAGGCCGCTGGAGCGCCGCTCACCGTCGACGTCGTCGCCCACAGCCGAGGGGGCCTGGTCGGCCCGCGAGCTGGCCGAGCGCCGGCGGGACGGAGCGCTGCGGGTCCGCTCGCTGATGCTCGCCGGCACACCCAACCTGGGCACGCCACTCGCCAACGACGCCAACGTCCTGAGCTGCATCAACCGCCTGACCAACCTGCTCACGCTCGTCCCCAACCCGGTCGCGGGCGTCGCCGACGCGGTCGTCGCCGTGCTGTCCGAGATCCTCGGCCCGGCCGGCGGCCAGCTTCCCGGGATCACCGCCATGCGCCCGCCGGCAGCCGCCAGCCCGGATGCGGCCGGCGCGGAGACGACGTACCTCGGCGAGCTCAACGCGCTCGGCCGCGCGCCGGGCGTCACGTACCGCTTCATCGGCTCGGACTACCGGCCCGACCGCGACTCGAAGCTGGGCCACGCCTTCGACGGCTGGGTCCTGGACAGCGTCTTGCCAGACACCGGCAACGACCTCGTCGTGCCACTGGCGTCGGCCGTCGGCGGCGCCGCGGCCACGAGCGCGGCCGGGGACGTGCTCACGGTCCAGGATGCCCCGCACACCGGGTACTGGCAGTCGCCGGAGGTGACGCGCCACCTCGAGGCGTGGCTCCTCGGCCCGCCGGGCCCGGCGATGACAACCACGATGTCCCCGCCGCCGACGGAGGCCCAACCTTCGGCGACAGCCGACCCGGCTGCGGCCTCGACCGCACCCCCGGCGCCGACGATCCCGACCGACTCGTCGCCCGCCACGGCGCCCCCGGCGCTGAGCGACTCACCGCCCGCCACTGCGCCCCCGGCGCCGAGCGCCCCGCCGGAGTCGGCCGAGGCAGGCGCGTCGACTGCGGCCCCGCTCACCGCGCCGGTGCTGGTCGGTCCGCCGCCGCAGCCGGCCCAGCCCGACGCCGAGCCGTCCGACCGCGCTGGCCAGGCCGACCCAGCCCTGCCGCCGGACGCCGGGGCCGACGCGGGCGATGCCAGCCCGACGCCGCTCGTCGTCGGCATCCGCCATGCCAGCCTGGAGCACGCCCCCTATCCGCTCCTCGTCGGGCACTTCGCCGGGGCGCCGATGACGGGCGCGGAGGCGCGGCTCGATGAGCGCCTGGGTGGACGGCTCACCCGGCTGCAGCTCCTCGGCCAGACGCCGCGCCAGCTCGGCGAGTCGCTCTTCCTCCTCCCCGCCGACGACGCCACACCCCGCGGCGTGGTCGTGGTGGGGCTCGGCCCCACGGGCGAGCTGACCGGCACCGAGCTCAGCGCCGTGGTCACCCGGGCCCTGTTGAAGATGATCGCTGACCATCTCGAGCTCCGCTTGGCCGACGAGCAGCTGCAGGCGAAGGCCGTCGCCGAGGGCCCGCCCCACGACGCCATCGGCGTGTCGAGCGTCCTGATCGGCTCGTCGTTCGGCGGCGGGCTCACCGTCGAAGGCTCCGTCCGCGCCGTCCTCGGCGGCGTCACCGCGGCCAACGAGCGCCTGCGCCGGTTGCGAGTCGCCATCGGGGGGGCGACGGTCCCGGCCACCGACGTCATCCGCATCGCCCGGCTCGAGCTGGTCGAGCGCTACGCCGACCGGGTCGACCTCGTCGCCTCGGCCTTGGCTCGGCTGGCCGACCTCGAGCAACGACGGCGCGACGGGCGACCGCCCCGAGTGCTGTTCGTGCCCGGGCCCGTCATCGGCGAAGGAGCGTCGAACAGCAACCCACCGCTCGACGCCGCGGAGGAGGTGTGGCGGCGGGTCGGCATCTCCGCCCTGCGGCCGGACCCCGCCGGCGATGCCACGCTTGATCCCACCGCCCGCACCGCGACCGACGTCGCGCCGGGCTCCGGACTGCAGATCGCGCCGGGCCTCGGTCCGGCCGCCCAGCTCACGCTGCGCTTCACCTCGATGGGCCGCCTGGCCCGGGCCGAACGGCTGGTCAGCGTGATCGAACCAGCCCTCGTCCAGCCGCTGATCGACGATGCCATCAGCCGGGACGCCGACCCCGACGTCTCGGGCACCCTCTTCGAGCTGCTGGTACCGGATCTGCTGAAGGGCGAGCTGAACGGCGGCGAGAACATCCACCTGCTGCTCGACAACACGACCGCGGAGTACCCCTGGGAGCTGCTCGCCACCCGGGCCGACGACCAGAATCCCCAGGTTCCGCTGGCGTTGAGGGTCGGTGTGCTGCGCCAGTTCCTCGAGTCCGAGGACCTCCGCCACAACATCCGGCGGGCCGGTGGCGACTCGATGCTGGTCGTCGGCAACCCGCCCCCCGGCCCCGGCCTGCACCCCCTGCCCGCCGCGGCTCGGGAAGCCGCGGCCGTGGCGGCGCTGTTCAACGAGCGGGCGCCGGCATGGCATGTCGAGCCCATGGTCTGGGACGAGCAAGGCAAGCAGGTCCTGCCCACCGACCGCACGCTCGACCACGAGCCTGGCGAGCACGTGCTGCACCGGCTCCTGAACGGCGACTGGCGGATCGTCCACGTTGCCGCCCATGGCCAGATCACCGCCGACCCCGCGACCACCGGCGTGGTGATGGGCGGGCGATTCCACCTGACCGCCAACGTGTTCGCCCGCCTGTCGGTCGTTCCCGATCTCGTCTTCCTGAACGCCTGCCACCTCGGCACCATCGCCCCACCGCGACCTCCAGGGCATGAACCGGGTGGCCGCCGGGGTGGCCGAAGCGCTCCTGCGCATCGGCGCCAGAGCGGTCATCGTCGCGGGCTGGGCCGTCAACGACACCGCCGCCAGCGCGTTCGCCCGGGTGCTGTACGGCGAGCTGCTGACCGGGCGGCACCTCGGCGATGCCGTGACGACGGCGCGCACCGAGGCCAAGCGGGTCGCCCCCCAGGCGCAGACGTGGGGTGCGTACCAGTGCTACGGCGATCCCGGGTTCCGCCTCGTGGCCCTCACCCCGACCGCCCGCGCCACACCTCCGGCGACCAGGGGTGAGCTGCGCCGGCGGGTCCAGCGGCTGGAGGCCGCGGCCAGCGACCAGGGCCGGCGGTTCGACGCCGACCCGGCCGGGACAGCGACTGCCCGTGACCAGGAGCTCGACGAGCTCGAGGCGACGGCCCGCCAGCTCGGCTCCGCTGCCGCCCTCTCCGATCTGGCCGACGTGCACGCCGAGCTCGGTCAGCTCCGGCGGGCCGCCGACCTGTACCGGGACGCGCTGCACCAGGGCGGCCCCGATGTACCGGTCAAGGCGATCGAGCAGGTCGGGAACACGCTCGTCCGCGACGCGCAGCAACGGCTCCGGCACGGCGCCGTCTTCGACGACGTCCGCGCCGACGTCGAGCAGGCGCAGGCGTGGCTCTCGGGCGCGCTCTCGCTCGGCGAGACCGGTGAGCGGCTCGCCCTGCTCGGCAGCTACCACCTGCGCTGCGCCACCATGACCGCCGGCGACGAACGTGGGGAGCACCTGCGACGCGCCGTCGAGTTCTACGCCCGAGCGGAGCGGGCGCACGACGAGTCCTACCACTGGAACAACTGGGTCCAGCTCTACCACCTGCTCGGCGGCGACGCCGACCCCAGCCTGGCGCCCTGGCGGCCGGACGCTCGGCCGATCGCGCCGCCGGTGCCGGCGCCCGCTCCGGCTGCGGCGAGCGACACCGCTCCCGATCCGAGCCTCCTGGGGGTCGTCGCCCCGGATGCGCCGCCCCAGGCCGAGTCCTTCTGGGACCGCGCCGGAAAAGGCGACGGCCTGCTCACCGAGGGGCTCGTGTCGGGCCACCTCGACGCGGAGACCATGGCAACGACCTACCTCGACGCCTTCCGCCTCCGATCGAGCGAGCGGGAGCGGGCGTCGGTGGTCGATCACCTGCAGAACCTGGCTGAGCTGCTCGGGGCGGACCATCCGCTGCGCGCTTCACTGACCGACGCTGTCGGCCGGCTCGATGGCTGGCGACCTTGAGCGGAGCGCGGCGGACATGACGATCGTCCTCGACGTGCTACCGGCGGCCTACGGCGACGCGCTGGTCATCACCTATGGCCCGCCGGGGGATGTGCACCGGCTCATCGTCGACGGTGGCCCCGCCGCCACGTACGCGTCCGGGCTGCGCGCCTACCTCGCCGCCCTGCCGGAGGCCGAGCGTCGCTTCGAGCTGTTCGTCGTGAGCCACATCGACGCCGATCACATCGACGGTGGCCTGCTGCTCCTCCAGGACACCGCCCTCGGGGCGCAGATCGGCGACGTGTGGTTCAACGGCTGGCCCCAGATCGACCGCGCCAGCCGAGCCCGATCGGGGGGCGCTGCAAGGCGCGTTCCTCAGCGACGTCCTGCAGGACCGGCCCTGGAACACCACCTACTCGGGCCAGCCGGTGGTCCGCAACGTCGACCAACGGGTGCAGCTGGCCGGCGGGGCCGAGCTCATCGTCCTCTCCCCGACCGCCACGGAGCTCGGACGCCTGCGCAGCACCTGGGAGTCGACGCTCGAGCGGGCGGGGTTCAAGTCCGGCGACAGTGCGGCCGTCGCCCGCCGCTTGCACGACGCCGGCCGGTACATCCCCCAGGCGGACGTCGACGAGGCACCCGACCGGGGCGAGTCCAAGCTCGGAAGCGACCGTGCGGTGGCGAACGGCTCGAGCATCGCCCTGCTCTTCCAACACGAGGGCCGCCGCTTGCTCCTCGGAGCCGACGCTCACTCCAGCGTCCTCGCGGCCGGGCTCCGCGACCTGGCCGACCGGTTCGGCACCACGACCGTGGGCGTCGACCTGTTCAAGCTCCCCCACCACGGCAGCGCCGGCAACGTCGACGCGCGGAGCTGCTCTCGCTCGTCCGCTGCGATCGGTATGTCGTCTCGACGAACGGCGACCACTTCCACCATCCCGACGCCGAAGCCATCGAGCTGCTCGGGAACGTCACCACGCCTCCCACCGTGTACTTCAACTACCGCTCTGACACCACCGAACGGTGGGCCGACGAGGCCGAGCAGCGCCGGGTCGGCATCACCAGCGTCTACGGCGACGGTCACCTGCGCATCGAGGTGTAGCGGCGCGCCACGCTGGATACGCTCCCGCCATGACCGGCGACGGCGGACGTGCAAGGGGGTCGCTCGACCAGGTCGTGCTGGTGAGTGGTCACATGATCGACGAGCCAGCTCGGCCGACGCCCCGGTTCCCGCCGTCGGCCGAGCTGGCGGTCACCCGGGCGGTGCGAGCTCGATTCCGGAAGTGGGAGCTGGGCCCCGACAGCCTCGTGATCACCGGCGGAGCTCGAGGCGCGGACATCATCGGCGCCGAGCAAGCGCTCCTGCTCGGCGCCGACGTGTGGCTGTTCGTCGCGCTGCCCGATGAGGAGTTCCTCGCGCGCTCCGTGCGCCTGCCCGACACCGACTGGGGTGAGCGCTACCGAGCGTTGCGCCAACGCTGTCGCACCCGCTTCCAGGCCGAGATGCTGGGCCCGCCCGCGAAGGACGAGGACGTCTTCGAGCGCAACAACGAGTGGTGCCTGGACGAGGGCCACCACCTGGCACCCCCCGGCATGCTGCGCGCCCTCGTGGTGTCCGTTGGCACGGAGAGCGACGGGCCGGGCGGTGCGGCGGACTTCGCTCGCCGCGCCCACCGGCTCGAGGCCACGGTGGCGGTGATCAACCCGCTGGAGGCCGACCGCACCACCTGAGGATGGTCGCAGAAAAGGGGCGGGCGATCGCGACGCCGGCTGCTACGTGCAGGGGTAGGCGGTGGAGACCCGGACGGTGACGATCGTGCCCGGCTTCAGCGAGGCCGGGTCCACCTTCAGCCCGGTCGCGTCCTCGTACAGCTTGCCGCTCGCGGCGTCCACCACCGCGACGACGCGATCGGTGGCGATCGTCTTCGGCCGGCAGACCCGATCGAGGCGGTTGATGCGCAGGCCGGCCGAACACACTCCCGGGATGCCTTGCGACCAGTACTCCCCGACCGACTTCCAGCTGCTGACCGCGGCGGGCAGGTGCGGGTCCTTGCAGGCGTCGACGAGCGTGGCCTTGGCCGCGGTGCTGACCGGGATGACGAACGAGCCCGCGGCGGACGGATCAGGGCGGGCTTCCACCCGATCCAGCGCATCCACCTGGACGTAGTACTTCGGCGCCTTCGACAAGGTGGTGATCGAGAACTTGAGGACGCACTGCCACTGGCCATGGGGCGGGTTCACGTCCTGCGCGGCCCCGGCGCCCAGCGTTCCGCTGGCCAGCAGGCGTCCGGCCTGAGGCGCATCGAAGACCTGGACCTTTCCTCCTTGCTTGACGCCCGCGGTCCAGGGCGCGCTGACCCCGCGCCCGGCCCAGCCGGCGCAGGACCCGTCGGTGTTGCGCACCACCTCGCTGAAGGAGTCGGTCGAGCCCGCACCTGGTTCGCCCGCACTCCCGCCGACGACCAGGCCGAGCAGAGTGGTGGTGGCTTCGGGGAGGGTCTGGGTGGTGGCGGTGGTACCGGTGGCACGGCTCGTCGCCGGTCCCGTGCCCCCGGTCGACACGGCGACGGAGTCGTTCGAGCCTCCGGTGGTGCTCCCGCCTCCGCCGCTGCCACAGGCGGCGAGCAGAACGGCTGCACCGACCACGCCGAGGGGCCCGGCGAACCTCGGCCGCGGCGTTCTCATCCGCCTTCACTAGCAACCGGGTGGGCGGGGGTCAACAGCCAGCCGCGATTCCGCGACGTCGTCCACACGCAGTCGCGCGCCCTCGTCTCGTCCGTGATCGCAAGTTTGCGCTACGACACGTACCGGCTGCGACCCTTCCAGTACGGGGCCCGCAGGTCCTTCTTCAGCACCTTGCCGCTCGGGGTGCGGGGGAGACCGTCGACCCATTCCACACTGGTGGGGCACTTGTACCGGGCCAAGCGTTCGCGGGCGTGATCGATGAGCTCCTGCTCGGTGACGTCCACCCCGGCGGCTCGGACCACGAGCGCCCTCGGCGTCTCGCCCCACTGGTCGTGGGGCACACCGATCACGGCCACGTCGGCCACCGCGGGATGGGCCATGAGGACGTTCTCGACCTCCGCCGGATAGACGTTCTCGCCTCCGGTGACGATCATGTCCTTCACCCGGTCGTGGATGTAGAGGTAGCCGTCGGCATCGAGGTAGCCCGCGTCCCCGGTGCGGAACCAGCCGTCGTCGGTCATGGCGGCCGCCGTGGCCTCGGGTTGCTTCCAGTAGCCCTTCATCACCTGCACCGACCGGATGAGGATCTCGCCCACGTCGCCAGTCGACACGTCCTCGCCCGAGGTGGCGTCGACGACGCGCACCTCGACGCCGGGACCAGGCAGGCCGCACGACCGCAGGCGATGCGCGTTGGGGCCCCCGAGGTCGTGGTCCGCGGGCGCCAGGTTGACCACCGCGCCCGTCGTCTCGGTGAGGCCGTAGGCCTGCCAGAACTTGCAGCCAAAGACCTTGAGGGCCGAGCCGAGCACTTGCTCCGAGATGGGAGATGCGCCGTAGACCAGCACCTCGAGGCTCGACAGGTCGGCGTGCTCGACGCCGGGCACGGCCAACATGAACTGCAGCACTGCAGGCACGAGGAAGCCGTGGGTGATCCGACGCTCGCCGATGAGCGCGACCAGCGCCGCGGGATCGAGGTCGCGGACGATCACCGACGTGCAGCCCTCGTACATGCCGGCAATGGCCCAGCCGCCCCCTCCGATGTGGAAGAGCGGCATCGCCACCAGATTGACGGCGTCGGACGACAGCCCCCAGATGGTGCGAGCCACCGGCAGCAGGCCGAAGAAGTTGGCGTTCGAGAGCATGACGCCCTTGGGCTGTCCGGTGGTGCCTGACGAGTACAGCTGGAACGCCACATCGTTCGGTGCCGCCGTCGGCCCTGGGTCGTCCGTCGGCTGGCGGGCGACCCAGGCCTCATACGACTCGTAGGAGGGGTGGGCGCCGATGACGAGGATGGTGCCGACCGTGGTGAGGTCGCCGGCGATGGCTTCGAGCAGGGGCACGAAGTCGGCGCCGACGACGAAGACCTTCGCTTCCGCGTCGTTGACGATGGTCGAGACCTCGGGAGGTGCCAGTCTCCAGTTCACGTCCACGCAGACCGCGTTGAGCAGGGCCGCGCCGAAGAACACCTCGAAGTGCTCGATGCCGTTCTTGTCCAAGAAGGCGACTCGGTCTTGGTCGCCGACCCCTGCCACCGCCAGGCCGTTGGCTACCTGGCCGGACCGGGCCAGCAGCTCCCGCCAGGTGACGACGCGGTCCCCGAGGATCAACGCCGGCTGCTCCGTCCGGCCCACGCCGTGGACGCGGACGATGTCGGCAATGCTGGTGATGGCCATCGGGCGAGACGGTAGCGAATCGGTGTGACCGGTCTGAGCCGGCCGCTGAGCCGGCCTGGCGTCCGTCAGTGCAGGGGCGTCAACGACTCGAGCACGATCTCGTAGTGCTCCTTGTAGGTCACCGGTCCGATCGGCGATGACGACTTCGAAGACTTGGTCTCAACGCCCCGGACCGCCAGACCGTCAGGGGCCAGCCACCAGTCGTTCACCGTGTGCTCGTAGAGATCGCCACCGGACATCACCGACTGGCGGACGTGCACGGCATCGACCGCGGCGGCGCCGACAGTGAGGCGTTCGACACCGATCACCTCGAACCGCTGCGGCTCGTCGTCGCCCGCCAGCTGGCAGGCGGCGGGCCAGGCTTGTCCCGCTCGGGGGCCGATCGGTAGGAGCAAGGTGTTGGCCGGGCAGACGAGCTGCTCGGGATCCGGCTGCTTGAAGAACTCGTGGTACTGCAGGGCCCACGGCTCGGTGATGCCGGTCGGCTGAAGGCACAGCCGCCATTCGTCCCGCCGCTCTTGGAGCACGTCCCAGCGCAGGCGCACGCCGCAGCCATCCGCCGTCACGGTGATCGTCGTCTCGGGCGGGTAGGCGTGATGGGCCCCGCCGAGGACATCGACCGACTCCTCCCCGGTCGTCCGGTATCGGTACACGCCTGGTGCCGGCAGGGAGGGGACAGGGGCGGCCGACGAGGGCGCAGCCGTCGCCGTGGGCACCCCCGCGGCGACGGTCGTGCTGCGCGGGATGGTGCTGGTCGAGCTCCCAGCCTCTTCCCGAAAGCGTGAGAGCGCCTGTTCGGTGGTCACGCGGCGGCTGCGATCGCGGTAGACGAGCTCGCGCGCCACGACGACGCCGACCACGATCGCACCCAGCACGGCGAGCGCGAGCATCCAGGGCCAGCGGCGTCGGCGCGGCGTCGAGGAGGGTGACGGCACGAGGTCAACCTACCGACGGCGTACGCCACCACTCCCGATGGCATGATCATGGTGAAGGAGGAAGCAGTGACGAACGAGTCCAGGTCGCAGCTCCGATGGTTCGAGCTGTCTGGCTCCGCGCGCACCACCGCCGCGGTGGTCTTCGGCGTGCTCTTGGCCTTCACCCGAAACCTGACGCTTCCCGGCACCGCACTGGTGCTGGTGGGCGGCGTGGCGGTGTGGATGATCGATCCCGACCCCGACCTCGCCGAGGTGCCGGCCTTGACCGACGGTCCACCGGGGCTGACGTTGGCGCCCGAGGGCGCCGATCTGAGTGCGATGGTCGCCGGGTTGGTGACGTGGGGCCTGCTCTCGCTCGTGTTCCTCCTCTGGGAGGCGGCGGCGTTCTTCCTCGGCAACAACGACGCCCACCCCACCTTCAGCATGCTCTCGGACCCCTTCTTCGCCTTCCCACCCACCCGCGCCCTGGCCGGGTTGGGCTGGTTGCTCTGGGGCTGGCACCTCCGCGCCACATGACGTCGCGCGACATCACCATCATCGGCTTCACCCTCATCCTGATGACGGGCGCGCTGCTCGAGGTGCTGGCTCGGGCCGGCCGGGTGGCGCGGCCCACGCTCGACCAGACGATCACCCGGGTCATGCGGTCACCCCGAGGGCGCATCGCCATGCTCAGCCTCTGGTTCTGGTTCGGCTGGCACTTCCTGGCCCGCTAGCCACCTCTCGGTCAGCGAGGCGAGGCCGACACGGATGCGCTGCGAGCCTCGGCCCACGCTCTGGCCCGACCTCGACGTCGACGTCGTGGGGCAGGCCGAGCACTCGCTCGGCGACGATGTTGCGCTGCACCTCGCCCGTGCCGCCGCCGATGGTGAGCGCCTGGGAGAACAGGAAGCCGCGTGTACCACGCCGCGGTCGTCGCAGGTCGGGCTCGGGCTTGTCGGGGCTCAGGTTGCGGCCGTCGAGCCCTTCGGGTCGGGTCGGCACGGGTCGCCGGCCAGCCGTCGCCGCCGGTGACGCATCGCCCACGCCCCGACGAGGTCGCGGGCCGCGGCCATCACGTGCTGGCCGTGCTCGTCGGCCAGGATCTTGCGCACGCTGGCCTCCGGTCCTGGCTGCTCACCCTTGAATCGGGCCGTGAGCGTGCGCAGGCGGATCAGCTCGAGCAAGGTGTGCTCGATGTAGATGGCGGCGAGCCGCTGGCGCACGTGATCGGTCGGTCACCGGGCCTCGACTCCGCACCGCCTCGAGCAGGTCGAGCGCGGTCGGTCCGGCACCCCACAGCACACCCCCGCTCGACAGCGAGACCCGCTCGTTGCCCAGCGTCACCTTGGCCAGGCGCCATCCGTCGTTGACGTCGCCGACGAGGTTCGCGGCCGGGATGCGGACGTCGGTGAAGAACACCTCGTTGAAGCTGGCCACGCCAGTCATGGTCGTGATTGGCCGGATCTCGATGCCCGGCAGGTCCATCGGGCAGATGAAGTACGAGATGCCCCTTGTGCTTCGGCACGCTCCGGGTCGGTGCGGGCGATGAGGATGCCGAAGCGGGCCAGCTGCGCGCCGCTCGTCCAGATCTTCTGTCCGTTCACGACGCCACTCGTCGCCGTCGCGCACGGCGCGGGTGCGCGAGGCCGGCGAGGTCCGAGCCGGCGCCGGGCTCGCTGAACAGCTGGCACCAGAACTCCTCGCCGGAGAGGATCGGCAGCAGGTAGCGCTGCTTCTGCTCGTCGGTGCCGGCGATACAGGATCGTCGGGCCGGCCCAGCCGATGCCGATCGGGTTGAGCGGGCGGCGCACACCGGCTCGGATGCAGCTCGTCGTCGACGATCAGCTGGTGCACCGGGTCGGCGCCGAGGCCGTAGGGCGCGGGCCAATGGGGGACGACGTAGACCGGCCTCGGCCAGCTCTCGTCCGCTCGGGCGCGGGTGGTCGACGAGCCACTGCCCGCACCGCGGCCCGGCGCGGATCGTCGTCCGACGGCAGCACGAAGTCCACGGGCGACCGTACGCCACTGCGGGTCGCGTTCAGGGATCCGGGAGCCGCGCCCTCGCCCGGAGTACGGTCCGTCGGTCGTGCCGAGTGCGGCTGGAACCTCGCCGACATGTGGGAATGGGTGGCGGACCACCTGCCCGATGCTCCCGCGCAACGCCAGGGTGACCGGCTCTTCACCTGGCGCGAGATGGACCGCCGGGCCGACGGCGTGGCCGCGACGTTGCTCGCCGAGGGCCGCACGCATCAGGACAAGGTGGCCCACTACCTCTACAACTGCCCCGAGTACCTGGAGTCGATGTTCGGGCTCTACAAGGCCGCGCTCGTCCCGGTGAACACCAACTACCGCTATCACGACGACGAGCTGGTCTACCTGTGGGACAACGCCGACGCCGTCGCCGTCATCTTCCACGCCTGCCTTCACCGAGCGCTTGCGAGCGCGTGCGCCCGCGGGTGCCCGGGCGTGCGGACGTGGCTCCATGTCGCCGACGACTCCGGCCTCGCCCTGCCCGGCATGGGCGCTGCCGTACGAGGAGGCGTGCCGCCTCCGCGTCAGGCCGGGTCACGCCTCCGTCGGGGCGCAGCGGCGACGATCTCCACCTGCTGTACACCGGTGGGACCACCGGCATGCCGAAGGGCGTGATGTGGCGCCAAGACGACCTGGTCGGCAGCCTGGACGCGCCGTCTCGGCGCCCTCTGCCGCCCGAGCCGTCCGATGCCGCCTTGGCCGAGCGCCTGACCAAGCCGGGCCCGGTGAACCTGCCGGCGGCACCCCTGATGCACGGCACCGGGCGCGTTCATCGCCATGTGGAACCTGTGCCTGGCCGGATCGGTCGTCACCCTCACCGGACGCCACTTCGACGTGGTCGAGCTGCTCGACACCGTCGAGCGGTGCCGGGTGGGGTCGATCTCGATCGTCGGCGACGCCTTCGCCAAGCCGATCCTGCGGGCGCTCGACGCCGAGCCTGATCGCTGGGACGTCTCCTCGCTGCGGGTGATCGTCTCGTCGGGCGTGATGTGGAGCGCCGAGACGAAGGCCGGCCTGCTACGGCACAACCCGCGGCTGATCATGGTCGACTCGCTGGGCTCGTCCGAGGCGATCGGCATGGCGAGCACCACCACCACGGCCGAGACTGGCGCCAGCACGGCGCGCTTCCGTCCTCGGCCCGAACACCCGGGTGCTGACCGAGGGCGGACGCGACGTCGTGCCCGGGTCGGGCGAGCTCGGTCGGGTGGCCCTTCGGGGCCGGACACCGGTCGGGTACTACAAGGATCCGGACAAGTCGGCGGCGACGTTCGCGGTGATCGACGGTGTCCGCTACTCGATCCCCGGCGACTGGGCCGAGGTCGATGCCGACGGGACGGTCCGGCTCCTCGGCCGGGGCAGCCAGTGCATCAACAGCGGCGGCGAGAAGATCTACCCGGAGGAGGTCGAGGAGGCGCTGAAGGGCCATCCGTCGGTCGCCGACGCCGCGGTCGTGGGCCTCCCCGACGACCGCTTCGGCGAGGCGGTGACCGCGCTGGTCGAACCTCACCCGGGCGGGCGTGTGGACGCCGCCGCCCTCATCGCCCACGTCAAGACCCAGCTGGCCGCGTTCAAGGCGCCCAAGCAGGTCCTCGAGGTGGCCAGCCTCGGACGGGCCGCCAACGGCAAGCTCGACTACCTGCGGCTCAAGGACCAGGCCGATCCGAGCCGTCGGCGGCGCCGGGCAGACGTCCGGAACCTGACATCGTCGTCTAGCGTTCCTCCCGCGAGCCCCAACAGGCGCAGGAGGCAACCGTGGCGAACCCCATCCTCAGCGACAAGGCCTTTGAGCAGGCCCGGCCGACTCGGGAGGCGACGCGCTGCCGCCGCCCGACGCCGCCACTCGCCTCCAGCCGATCGACGACGGGCCGATCAGCCCGTACACGCCCTTCAAGCCGATGACCCTCGACGGCACGATCGCCGCCTCGGGCATCCTCTTCGTCCTGCTCCTCGTCGGCCGCGGTGTGGGGCTGGAACCTGGTCGACGTGACCACCAACGCGAACGGCATCAAGGAGGTCAGCCGGTTCCCGAGCTGGACCCTCTTGGCCATCCTGATCGGGTTTGCGGCCGTGATGGCGTCCTCGTTCAAGCCGCCGCTCGCCCGCTTCCTCGCTCCCGTGTACGCCATCGCCGAGGGTGTCTTCGTCGGGGCCATCTCGGCCTTCTACAACGTCTCCTACCCCGGCGTCGTGCTCCAAGCCGTCGGGCGCCACCCTCGGCGTGTTCCTGGTGATGCTCTTCCTCTACCGGGCCCGCATCGTCAAGGTCACCGAGAAGTTCCGAAGCGTCGTGATCGGCGCCACCCTGGGCCTCGCCGTCTTCTACATGGCCGCCCTGGTGCTGAGCCTGTTCGGCCACAGCCTCAACATCTTCACGTCGAACAGCTTGTTCGGCATCGGCTTCAGCGTGGTGGCCGCCGGGCTGGCGTCGCTGAACCTGCTGCTCGACTTCGACATCATCGAGCGCGGGGTGAACGGCGCCGCGCCGCGGTACATGGAGTGGTTCGCGGGGATGGCGCTGCTCGTCACGCTGGTCTGGCTCTACCTCGAGCTGCTGCGGTTGCTGGCCAAGCTCCGGCGCTGACGACCGGCCGCTAGGGTCGCACGGCGATGAGCTACCAGGAGCGTGACGCCGACGGCGAGGGTCGGGGGGTCCAGGGAAGTCGAGGCGTCCCGGCCTGGTTGATCGTCACCCTGGTGATCGCCGTGCTCAGCGCCTTGTTCATCTCGCAGAATCGGGGGCGGGTCAAGGTGGACTTCGTCCTGTTCGACCGCCAGGCTCGCCTCTGGGTCGTGATCCTGATCGCCATGGCACTCGGGGCCTTGCTGGTGGAGGCCGTGCGCCTCGGCGCCAAGCGCCGGCGAACCTCGAAGGGCTGAGACCGACGCCGCTCGTCAGGCCTGGTGAGGCCGGTCAGATCTTCCGGGCGACCGGGCTGCCGTGATGGGCCACGATGACCCACTGGTCGTCGTGATGCTCGAATACGTTGAGCGCGGCCACCGTGCCCCCGAAGCCGTCGGACGCGAGAAGGTTCTCGGTGCACGCCACCCACGCGACGGTGCCGCAGACCCGAACCAGCTCGTCGGCCACGATGAACTGCAGCCGCTCGCCGTTCGACAGCAGCGCCGCCCACGAGGCGCCTACCCGGCCCCAGCCGTGCAAGGTCGGCCAGCCCGGATGGGTGCAGGCCACATCTTCGCCGTGATCCCACAGATCGGCCATCGCGTCGAGGTCCCGATTCTCGAAGGCGCCGTAGAAGGCTTGGTTGGCCGCGAGGACTTGACTGTGGTGGTCGACCACGGAACTCCAGGCTAGAGGCGCCGCTTGGCGCGTCCACCGCCAACCGACGATCATCGCCGCGTGTTCGCCGCATCGAGCGGCGGTGTCCGTCTCGCGCTACACGACCTCGGCGGCGACGGTCCGCCGTTGCTCCTGTCCCACGCCACCGGCTTCCACGGCTACGTCTATGCCCCCCTCGCCGCCTTCTTGCGCCCCCGCTGGCACTGCTGGGCGCTGGACTACCGCGGCCACGGCGACTCCGACCCACCGCCAGCCGACATCGTGGACTGGAGCGGCTTCGGCGACGACGCGCTGGCCGTGATCGAGGCGTTGGATCTCGACGGCGCGATCGGGGTGGGCCATTCCATGGGCGGGGCGACCCTGCTGATGGCTCAGCTCGTCCGGCCCCGCTCGTTCGCCGGCCTCGTGCTCTTCGAGCCGATCGCCTTCCCGCGGTCGGCGGCGCGGTTCGAGGCTGTGCCGCCCATCGTCGCCGCGGCCCGCCGACGACGGGCCGTGTTCTCCAGCCGCGACGACGCCTACGACACCTACGCGTCGAAGCCACCCCTCGACGTGCTGACGCCCGAGGCGCTGCGGGCCTACGTCGACCACGGCTTCGTGGACCAGCCCGACGGATCGGTGCGCCTGAAGTGCGATCCGATCCATGAGGCGGCCATCTTCGAAGCCGGCACCCGCGACGAGCTGTTCTCGCGCCTCGGAGGGGTCAGCTGCCCGGTCCTCGTCCTCGCCGGGGCGGCGCGCGACAACCCGCCGGGCGCGCTGGCCCCGGTCGTCGCCGGCGCCCTCCCGGCCGGCACTTTCGAGCGCTTCGACCAGCTCACCCACCTGGGTCCCCTGCAGGACCCGGAGCTGGTGGCGACGGCGGTGCTCGCCTTCGTGGACCCGCTCCCCGGGCGCTGACGGTCAGGCCGTCCCCGCAGATCAGCACCACGGCCTTGGCCCCACGCACCCGAGCTGCAGTCCCGGAACTCTGTTGCACCCCCGGCCTAGCATCGTGAGCGTGTCGTACCCGGTGCCCACCAGCCTCTCGCCATCCCGGGTCGAGTCCTTCACCAGCTGCCCGCTGGCGTTCCGGTTCAGCAGCATCGAGAGGCTGCCCGAGCCCCCGAGCCCCCACGCCGCCAAGGGCACCGTGGTGCACCGGGCCCTGGAGCTGCTGTTCGCCGAGGTGCCGGCGGCGCGCACGGCGCCGGCCGCGCACCGAGCCCTCGAGCAGGCGGTGGTCGAGCTCCGGGACGACCCGGAGGTCGCGCTGTCGGACCTCGGTCCGGAGGGCGAGGCGGCGTTCGTGGCCGACGCCCACCACCTCGTCGACGCCTACCTCGCCCTGGAGGACCCGACGGCCATCGACGCCATCGGCCTCGAGCTCCACCTCGACACCCAGGTGGGCGCGCTCCAGCTGCGAGGCATCATCGACCGGCTCGAGCGCGACCCGCAGGGCGAGTACGTCATCACCGACTACAAGACGGGCAGCGCGCCTTCCGTGCACTATGAGCAGGGCCGGCTGGGTGGCGTGCACTTCTACGCCTATCTGTGCGAGCAGGCCCTCGGCCGCCGGCCCGCCCTCGTCCGGCTCCTGTACCTGCGGACCGGCACCATCATCGAGGCCCGCCCCACGGATCGCTCGGTGCGCTTCCTACCGCAGCGCACCGAGGCGGTCTGGCGGGCCATCGCTCGGGCCTGCGAGACCGGCGAGTTCAAGCCCCGCCCGAGCCGGCTGTGCTCCTATTGCGCCTTCCAGCCCTGGTGCCCGGCCTTCGGCGGTGACCCGGATCGGGCGGCGTTCGAGGCACCGGTGCGCTACGGGCGAGGCCCAGTCCAGCTCCCGCTCGAGGTGACGGCGCCGGACCGGCCGATCGAGCCGCCTGTGGGCGACGCCGCGCTCTCGGCGTGAGCGACGCCACGAGCGCGCCGAGCGCGCCGCTCGCGCCCGATGCCGCCAACACCCTGGGTCAGCTCGTCCGCCGGTTCGACGAAGCCGTGGACCAGCTGCTCGAGCGAGCGCGCGGTCACCAGGTGTCCGACCACGTGCTGCAGGCCGCGTCGGACCTCGGAGATTGGTCGGTCGTCTGGCTCGTGCTCGGCGCGGCGTGGGGCCTCACCTCGGTCCGCCGGACCGACCGCGCCTTGCGGCTGACGCTCCTCCTCGGCGCCGAGTCCCTCGTCGTCAACCAGGGCGTCAAGCGCCTCTTCCGCCGGGTCCGGCCCACCCCGGCCGGCGATCCCCGCTACCCGGTTCGCCGTCCCAGCACCACCAGCTTCCCGAGCGGGCACGCCAGCGCCGCCTTCTTCGCCGCCAGCCTGCTCAGCGAGGGCGACCCGCCGCTGGCTCCACTCTGGTTCGCGCTGGCGGGCGTGGTCGCGCTGTCCCGCCCCTACGTGCGGATCCACCACGCATCCGACTCGGTCGCGGGCGCCGCGACCGGACTGGTGCTCGCGGCGCTGGTCAAGCGGCTGTGGCCGATGCGCTAGCACCATCGCATCGACCGGAATACGCCGCCCCCGATGGCGGTTGGGTCGTTGCGTGCCACTCGCCTTCGCCGTGACCTGGGACTACCGCTGTCCATTCGCCCGCAATGCCCATGAGCATGTGCTCAGCGCGCTCGAGGCCGGGGCCGACTGGGACGTCACCTTCCTGCCGTTCTCGCTCGGCCAGGTCCACGTCGAGGAAGGTGGCCCCGACGTCTGGGACGACCCGGACAGCGACAGCGGTCTGCTCGGTCTCCAGGTCGGCGTCGCCGTGCGCGACCTCCTCCCGGGAGCGTTCCGGGCCGTCCACGGGGCGTTGTTCACCCATCGCCACGATCAGGCCGGGTCGCTCCGCGACGAGCAGGCGCTCCGCAACGTGCTCAAGGCGGCCGACGTCGACGCCGACGCGGTGTTCGCCGAGGTGGCGTCGGGCCGGCCGCTAGCCCGCATCAAGGCCGAGCACACCTCCTACGCCGCGAGCCACGACGTATGGGGGGTGCCGACGTTCATCGTGGGCGAGCAGGCCGCCTTCGTCCGCCTGATGCACCGCCCCGAGGGCGACGCGGGTGAGGCCCGGCGCACGATCGAGCGGGTGGTGGACCTGCTGGCGTGGCCGGACCTGAACGAGTTCAAGCACACGTCGATCCCGCACTGAGCCGCAGCCGGGATCGCTCGGCTTCCGCGGCCGGGGCGACGGCCGGCACGACGTCGCCTAGCGTGGCGCCATGGTCCGCCCGCCCCAGTTCGACCAACGGATGTCCGAGGCCGAGGGCTTGATGTGGCGGCTGGAGAAGGACCCGTACCTGTCCTCCACCGTCGCCACCATCACCGTCCTCGACCGGCCGATCGACGTCCGCCGGCTGCGTCGCCGCATGGAGCGGGCGACCACCGTGGTGCGCCGGCTGCGTCAGCGGGTGCAGCCGACGCCGGTGAGCCTCACCCCACCGACTGTGGGTCGACGACCCAGAGTTCGACCTCGACTACCACCTCCGCCGACTCGCCCTGCCCGAAGCCCGGATCGATGCGCCAGCTCTGCGATCTCGCCACCCTGATCGCCGCCGACCCCTTCGACCGCACCCGGCCGCTGTGGCAGTTCGTCGTCGTCGACGGGCTCGAAGGGCGGCCGGGGCGCCCTCATCGAGAAGATGCACCACACGATCGCCGACGGCGAGGCGAGCGTCCGAATGTCGATGCAGTTCCTCGACCTCGCGCGCGACGCACCCGAGCCGCCGACCCATCGAGTGCCCGACCCGGAGGACGCCCCCGAACCGCCGCCGCCACCCACCGCCGGCCGACACGGTTCGGGATCGTGTTGACCGGCAGCCTGCGGATGCCGATCGGCATGATCCGCCAAGTCCGCGACCTCCTCGCCGATCCCGACCCAGATCCCGTCCGCCGGCATGACCTTGGCCGAGACCGTCCGCACCGTGGTCACCCAGCTCTCCGATGTGGAGGCGGCCCATTCACCAGTGTGGACGCAGCCGCTCACTCCGCCGGCACCTCGAGACGCTGCGCAGCGCCACTCGACGAGACCAAGGCGGCGGCCAAGCGGCTCGGGCGGCACGCTCAACACCGCGTTCATCTGCGCCGCGGCCGCGGCCGCCGGGGCGTACCACCGCAAGGTCGGCGCGCCGGTCGAGCACCTGCGAGCCTCCATGGCGATCAGCACCCGTACCAAGGATTCCGGCAGCAACGCCTTCTCCCTCGCCCGGCTGCTGGTGCCCACGGGCGAGATGGACATGGCCGAGCGCTTTCGCCTGATCCAAGAGGCCACCAGCGACCGCTCGCCAATCGTCGGCGACGGCGGGCCTGGCGACCCTGGCTGCGGTCGCCGCCACCTTGCCCACCTCGCTCGTCACCCGGCTGGCCACGCACCCAGACCCAGACCGTCGACTTCGCCACCTCGAACGTGCGGACGGCCTCGTTCCCGTGCTACATCGCCGGCGCCGAGATCCTCGCCAACTACGCCGTCGGTCCGCTGGCCGGTGTGGCGTTCAACCTGACCTTGCTGTCCTACGACGGCAGCCTCGACATGGGTCTCAACGTCGACACCGCGGCCGTCGCCGATCCCGGCGCTGCTCCGGCATGCATGGAGAGCAGCGTTCGACGAGCTCCGACAGCTCGGCTGACCCGGACCCCAAGGACCGGCCGGTGGGCGTCAGCTCCCGGTCGGTCTCCGGCGTGGCCGTCGAGCAGCCAGCGCACATCGAGCAGGAGGTCGGCCACCTCGTCGGTGGACACCAGGTCGCGGTTGAGCATCTCGGCCAGGGCCTTGTCGATCACCGACAGGGCTTCGCTGATCACGGCGTCGTCCCGAACCTCGGTCATCGTCCTCCTGTCCGCTCGACTCGTTCACTGCACGCACTCGTGAGCCGTCGGTATCGCGCCGTGCGGCAACGGCGTCATCGTCTCGGTGAAGCTCGAGTTGCGCGCACCACACCGGCCGGCCGGTCACGGCGTGCGCGCACCCGCCCACGGCAGTGCCTCCCCTACCATCGTGACCATGGAGCTCGCCGGCAAGGTCGTGGTCGTAACTGGCGCAGCGAACGGCATCGGCCGGGCCTTGGCGCGCCGCTTCCACGCCGCCGAGGCCGGCGGGGCGGTCGTCGTGGCCGACCTCGACGCCGCCGCCGCGCAGGCCGTCGCCGCCGAGCTCGACGCGGCGCCGCCCGGGCTCGGCCCTCGGGTCGGCGTGCGATGTCGGCGTCGACGCCGAGACCATCGGTCTCATCGACCAGGCCGAGCGCACGCTTCGGCGCCATCGACCTGTTCTTCGCCAACGCCGGCGTAGGAGTGGGCGGCGACCTCGAGACCCCCGACGACGTCTGGGCCACGGCGTGGGCGGTGAACTGGCAGGCCCATCTCTTCGCGGCTCGCCGCCTCGTCCCTGGCTGGCTGGTCCGAGGCGAGGGCTACTTCTGCTCCACCGCGTCGGCGGCCGGCCTGCTGGCCCAGATCGGCAGCGCTCCGTACTCGGTCACCAAGCACGCCGCGGTCGCGTTCGCCGAGTGGCTCAGCATCACCTACGGCGACCGCGGCGTGCGCGTGTCGTGCCTGTGCCCGATGGGCGTCAACACGAACATGCTGGCGGCCGGGGACGAGCCGGGCGCGGGCGCGGCCTCGAGCGTGGTGCGGGCGACGAGCGAGGTGCTCGAGCCTGAGACCGTGGCCGAGGTGGTGCTGAAGGGGATCGGCGACGAGCGCTTCCTCCTCCTTCCACATCCCGACGTGCAGCTGCACCTCGAGCGCAAGGCCGCCGACGTCGACCGTTGGCTAGGCGGCATGCGCCGGCTCAGGCGCGCGGGTGGAGTCGGGCCTATGACGCCGGCGGCCACGCCGATCGTGCGGTAGGCGGTGGCGAGGGAGTCCACCGTCTCGTGGGCGTTCAGGCCGCTCGGGTTGGGGGCTACCCAGAGATCGGCCCCCTCGAGACCTTCAGGCTGGCGGCCCGCGGCGGCGCGAGGCTGCCCGAAGGCGTGGCGGTACGCGGTGAGCCCGAGCACGGCCACCACTCGCGGCGACACCCTGCGCACGAGCGCCCGCAGGCGTTCGCCCCCGGCGCGGAGCTGCTCGGCCGAGAGCTCGTCGGCCCGAGCCGTCGCCACGTTCACGATGTTGGTGATGCCCATCCCGCGGGCGACGAGCTGGGCGGAGTCCTCAGGCGCGAAGCCTTGCGACGCATCGATCAGGTGGTCGAGGAGGCCGGCGCGATGCAGCGCGGGCCAGAACCGGTTGCCCGGCCGGGCGAAGTGGGCGTTGACCGCCGCCGTCCACAGCCCCGGGTTGATGCCGACCCAGAGCAGCTTCGTGCCCGGCCCGACCAAGTCGTCGACGGGTGCGCCCCGAAAGCGTTCGAGCTCGGCCTGGCGCACGTGCTCAGTTGAGCACGCCGACGCGCCCAACGCCGCCGGCGGCAGCGACGCGTCGAACCGGCGACCGAGGCCGGCGGACGCAGGTCGAGCGCCGCCACCGCACCGATGACGATCGTCGCCGGGGCGCGGACCGCGGCCTGACCGAGCTCGTCGAGCCGGCAACGGCTCGACCCGCTGGGCCGGAGTGCCCGCCCGCTCGACGACCGCGACCGGCGTCGCCGGCGAGCGACCGCCCGCCTATCAGGCGGACGGCGATCATCGCCCGCTCCGCCACGCCCATCAGGACCACGACCGTGCCGCCGACCCGAGCCAGCGCCTCCCAGTCGGTGGCCTGCTCGTCGCCCGGAGCGCCGATGGCCGGTGACGACGGTGACAGCGGCGGCGACGCCCCGATGCGTCACGGGCACGCCGGCCAGCGCCGGCGCGGCGACGGCCGAGGTCACGCCCGGGCACGACGTCGAAGGGCACGCCCGCCTCGAGCAGTCCAAGCGCCTCCTCGCCGCCGCGGCCGAACACGTACGGGTCGCCACCCTTCAGGCGCACGACGTTCTCGTGCCATGAGCGAGCTCGACCAGCAGGGCGGTGATCAGCTCCTGAGGAACGGGCCGACCTGGGCGCTTGCCGACGTCGATCACCTCCGCAGTCGGCGGCGCCAGCATCGAGGATGGCATCGTCGACGAGCGCATCGTGGACGACGACGTCGGCCGTCGCGAGGAGTCGGGCCGCCTTGACGGTGAGCAGGTCGGGATCACCGGGGCCGGCGCCGACGAGGTGGACGGTCCACGGACGGGCCCCCCGCCACTCGCCCGCTCACCCGTGCAGCCCGCACTCGGTCTTCTCCGATCCGTCCCAGCGCCCGGCCCGGCCGTCTTCGCCGACCGCCGACCGCCCTCGTGCACGGGAAGCAACCGATGGACGCGAAGCCCTGGGCGACGAGAGGGTTGACCGGCACGCCGTGCTCGGCGATGTAGGCGTCCACGTCCTCGTCGGTCCAACGGGCCAGCGGGTTGACCTTCACGAGTCCTCGGCGGTCGCGCTGCACGACCGGCGTGTCGTGGCCCGGGCCGGGCTGTCCGCCCGCCGCAGCCCGCTCAGCCAGGCCACCCGGCCCTGCAGCGCCCGCTCCATGGGCAGCACCTTGCGGGCCTGGCAGCAGGCGTCGGGTCGGTCCGCCACAGGTCGTCCGGGCGGGCCCGCGGCCAGACCACCCGCAGGCGGATCGGGTACCGGTCGGCGATCTCCTCTGCCGTCGCCAGTGTCTCCTGGAAGTGGTACTGGGTATCGAGGAAGATGACCTCGATCCCCGGCGCCACCCGGGAGGCGACGTCGATGAGCACACCGTCGGTCATCGATGCCGCGAGGGCCAGGCTGCTGCCCGAACGTCTCGGCCGGGCCCAGGACACGATGTCGGCCGCCGGGCGCGTGCTCGAGCTCGCTCGGCGCACGCGAGCCAGATCGGCGTCGGTGAGGCGCACGGGCGGCCGCCGGCGCCGGCGGCGGCGGGGGCGGTCGAGCGACGACGGGCCGCTGGCGCGCAGGATGGCTCACGACGTCCCCGACCCGGTGGACGAAGTCGCCGAAGCACTCGCCGTCGGTGCGCTCGGCCGACGAACGGTCGAGCTACGGCGCCAGCACGGCCGGCAGGTCGGCCAGCTTCACGCTCTTGCGCCACCAGCGGGGCCAGGCGGTCGCCGGCGGCCGCGCCACCGAGGTGCAGGTCGTAGCCGGTCTTCGTCCGCCCGACGATGCCGATCTCGGCGGTGTAGGGCCGGGCGCAGCCGTTCGGGCATCCGGTCATGCGCACGTGCAGGTCGAGCTCCGCCGAGGCCGCGAGCGGGCCAGCTCGCGCTTCGATGCGCGTCGATGCACCTCGGGCGCGACCCGCTCGGCCTCGGCCAGGGCCTGCCCGCAGGTGGGGAGGGCGGGGCAGGCCATGGCCAAGCGGCGGACGGGGGTCAGATCGTCGGCCAGCGCGAACGCCGTGGTCGGTGGAAGGTCGCGCACGACGTCCGGCCCGGTCCGCGGCCTCGATGCCGGTGAGCAGCACGTCCTGGCGGGGCGTGATGCCGCAGGTCGAGCCCGGTAGTCGCTCGACCACCTCGGCAGCGCGGCGCGGACAGCCGCCCGCCACCCGCCCGCTCGGCACCGGGACGCCGAGGAACCAGCGCCCGTCGTCCTGGCGGTGCCAGCCGAGGTGGTCGTGCTGGTGCCACGCCGGGCAGCTCCGGCGCGGGGGCCAGCGGAGCGCCCGAAGCGCGGCCTCGACCTCGCGGCGGAAGCGCGTCGATGCCGAGCTCCTCGAGCACGTACTTGAGCCGGGCCCGCTTGCGGTCCTCGCGGTTCGCCGAGGTCGCGGAAGGCGAGGATCGATCGCCTCGGCCAGCTCCTCGACGCGGTCGGCGGGGACCCAGCCCAAGGGTCGGCCAGGCGGGGGAAGTGTCGTCCGGCCGGGCGTGGCTGGCGCCCAGGCCGCCGCCCACGAGGACCGCGAAGCCCTCCGCGCCGTCGGGCCCCGGCGACGGCACCAGCCCGAGGTCGTGGCTGAAGATGTCGATGCAGTTGTCGCCCGGCCAGGCCAGGCCGATCTTGAACTTCCGGGGCAGGTAGGCCCGGCCGTAGAGCGGCTCGCCTCGGCTCGACTCGGCATCGGCGGCGCCTCGGCCGTGACGGCCTGCTCGCCGTCGATCCAGACCTCGTAGTACGACCGGGTCCGGGGCCGGAAGCGGACGGCCAGGCGCTGGCGCGAGGTCCAGCAGCACCTTCTGGCGGTTGTCGGCCAACGGGGCCGGGCAGGCCACCACGTTGCTCACGACGTCGCCGCACGCGGCGAGCGTGGTCACCAGGTGCCGTCGAGCGTGCGGATGAGCGGCCGCAGACCGCCCTTGCGCACGAAGTGGAGCTGCACCCCGCCCCGGGAGGTCAGCCGGACGGCGCCGTCGGCGACCGCGTCGGCCACGTGGTCGATGGCCCGCCACTGGTCGGCCGACAGCGCCCCGCCGGGCACGCTGGCCCGGACCATGAAGATGTGGTCGAGGCTCCTGACCCGAGCGGGTCCGCTCGCGGCGGACGTCCCGGTCGTCCTGCTGGTACATCCCGTGGAACTTGAGCAGGTGGCCGCTCTCCTCGAGAACGCGTCCCTCCCGTCGCCCAGCTCGGCGCCGAGCGCGCCGCGCAGACCCCGGCTGGCCGCCTTCACCTCCTCCACCGACGGCGCCGAAGCTGGCGCCTCCAACAGCTCGGCCGCCGGCTCGGGGGGAGGCATGCGGTCACCCTAGACCAATCCCGACTAAAGCAATCAAGATTTGGTGGTTTCGGAGCGTGGCTCCGGTCACACCGACGGTGGCGGGCGCGCTCCCGCTCGGTCCAGCTCGGCCAGCAGGTCCTCGATGCGAGCCGTCCAGTCCCGCCCCTCGGTCGCAATGCCAGCGGCGCGAAGCTCCCCGCGCTCGGCGGCCAAGGCCGCGGCCAGCTCCTCGAGGCGCTCGGGCAGCGCCGCCGCCAGCCGGTCTCGCAGCCAGGCGGCCAACGCCGGGCTGGTGCCCTCCGTGGAGACGGCCACGACCACCGGCGCGCGTCGGTGGATGGCCGGCAGGAACAGCGCGCAGCGCTCCGGGTCGTCGGCCGCGTTGACCCAGACCCCGGCTCGCTCGCCCTCGTCGAACACCGCCTGCTGGACCGCGACGTCGTCGGTGGCGGCGACGGCCAACCAGTAGCCGTCGACGTCGCCGGCTCGGTAGGAGCGGCGCTCCACCTGGTCAGCCGCTCGACGCGGCCACCGCCGGCACCACCTCGGGGGCGACGACGGTGACGGACGCGCCCGCCGCCACCAGACCCTCGACCTTGCGCCGCGGCCACCTGGCCACCCCCCACGACCAGGCAGCGCTTGCCCTTGAGGCGCAGGACGACCGGGTACATCGGCCGGGCTACTCGTTGTTCGTCCGCGCGATCAGCGCTGCGGCTGCGGCCCGGTCTCCGATCACCTCGACCGCATCCAGCCCGACCCGCCGCCACAGCACCAACAGCAGGTCGCTGGCCGGGCCCCGGATCGCGGCGTCGCCCTTGGCGTGCTCGGCGGTCACGACCGGCGCGCCGTCGGGACCCGGTCGCACCACCCACTCGCCCGGCGTGTCCGTGGCGTGCAGGTGCACGGAGCCGGGCAGCGGATCCTCGCCGGAGCGCGGGTCCGGGAGCATGTAGGTCAGGAACTCGTCCACGCCGTCGGCCGCCAGTTCGGCCTCGATGGGCGTGGCGCGCCGCCGGCCAGCTCGGCATCCCAGCGGTGGACCGCTGTCTCCTGCGCCATGCGCCGCACGATGAACGCGACGTCCTTTTGCGCCGCCCACGTCCACACCGGGGTGGCCGACGGCGTGGTGGCGAGGACCTCGTGGAGGCGGGCCGCCTCTCCGCGGCCCCACGAGACGATGGCGGCCGCCGATGGCCGCTCGGGCTCCTCGACCTCGTCGGGCAGCTGCAGCCGGCGGGCTGCCACCTCAGCCCAGAAGCGGTGCACCTCCGCCAGGTGGAACAGCAGGTCCTCCACCGACCAGCCGGGGCAACCGGGCACCGGCGCGTCCAGTGGCATGCGCTCGGCGGTGGCGTAGAAGGCGGCCGACTCTTCGGCGATCGTGTCGAGGTAGGTAGCGCGATCCATGCCTGCACCGTAGGACCGGGATCGTCAGGATTGCGCGGGGTACCCGTCGACGCTGTAGCTGCCGTGCGGGTTCCAGAACATCCAGCTGGTGATGCCGCCGGTCGGCCGCGGCCTGCATCTGGGCCTGCACCTGCGACGGTCCGTAGGCGATGCGGCCGTTGTAGTCCTGCAGCCACGGCACGACGGCGCGCCCGGTCGGGGCCACCTCGACCTGGAAGTCGGCCAGCGAGCGGAAGATGATGTCGTAGGGCTGGGCCTGCGGGTCGGCGACGTCGTACTCCGACCGCCCCCACCGCTCCGGGTAGAGCATCGGCGACGAGGTAGTCGACGTGCTGGGCCATCAGCGGGACGTCCTGGGCGATGCTCTGGGGCCGGGTGGCCGAGATGCCGAAGCACCGCCGCGCCCTGGTAGACGCCGAGGGGCCGGAGCAGCGGCTTGGCCCTGGCGCAGGAAGTCGGCGATCGCGGCGCTCGACAGGCCCTTCAGGCCCGGCACCACCATCGTCGCCGGATCGCCCTCCGGCCGGCGTACGTAGTCCCACATGATGTCGTCGACGCCGGCCTTGGCGCGCCTCCTCGGCGATGGCCAGGTTGTACGCCCGCACCTCCGGCGCACGTAGTTGGTGAAGCCGCCGTAGGCGCCGAGGGGCTGCCCGCCGGGCGTCTGGAGCACCCAGTCCTTGTCCCCTGCGGCCCACGCCGCCTTGAGCCAGGATGGGATCGGCGAAGGCGACGATGCGACCGATGACCCGCACCTTCGAGGCCGTGCAGCTCGCCGACAGCAGCCTCGCAGGTCGTAGCTGGGCTGGACGGCGCCGATCTCGGCGGCCAGCGGGACCGGCCGAGTCGTAGCCGACGACGCCCCGCTCGTCCTTCAGGTCGAGCTCGACGGCGTTGATCCGGTGCTCGGCGATCATGCGGAGGATCGCCGCCTTGACCGCCGGGTCGGCCCAGTTGGCGCCGGACACGTGGACCGCGTTCGTCTTCGGGTAGGCGGACCGGCACGATGATCGATGCCGCCGCCTTGTTGCCGGCTGCATCCGTGGCGGTGATCTGCACCGGCCCGGCCGGCGGGTGGGCGAACGACAAGCGTCACGGCGCCGGCGTCCCTGGTGACGGTGGCGCCCGGGACCTCCAGAACGGCCGCGCCGTCAACCCTCCCCTTCAGCACCACCGGAGCGTGGATGTCGACCGGCCCGGGCAGAGCCTGGAAGCTGATGGCCGGCGGGGTGCCGTCCACCACGAACTCGCGGGTGGTGGTGACGGAGCCGAAGGGCCGCCGCGCGGTCGTGATCGACAGGCGGTAGGTCCCGTCCACGAGGGTGGGCAAGCGGAACCGCACGCTGTCACGGGTGCGGGTCACGCCGCTGATCTCCTGCCCGTTGAGGCGGACCTTCGCCGACGATGCCGTGCCGCCCTTGACTGTGACCGTGATGTCCCGCCCAGCGAGGACGGTCGGCGACACCACCTCGCCACTACGGAGCCCGTCGACGGCGGTGCCGGGCGCGAGCGTGCGCCAGCCCACCCACACCAGTCCCGCCACGACGACGGCGACGACGAGCCAGCCCACCCGCAGCAAGCCCGCGCCGCGTCGACCCCGTCCCCGGCTTCGGCCGCGGCGGCCACGCGAGCGCCGGCGGCCACCACCGCCCAAGTCGCTCAGCCGCCGCAGCGAGGTGAACGAGGCGATCGAGTCGAGCGGGTCCGCGGTGACGAGGTCGGCGACCTCGGGCTCAGCGACCCCCCGCCGGCCAGTCGGGCCCGAACCGACGCCGACCGAAGGGCGCGCGCCACCGAGCGGTGGCTGTCCCGCCACTCGGCCGTTGGCCTCGCCCGCTTGGTTCACGTCGGTGGTCCCCCACCCCCCGTCCCCTGACCCACCGGGGGTGGGACCAGGAAGAGCCATGACGATAGCCAGGTCGCGATCCCTCCTTCGACCGAGGAGCGGGCGGACGCCCTCACCGGCCGGTCCGCACCACCGACCGGGGTCCACAGCACCGACCGGGCTCCACAGCACCGACCGGGGTCCGCCGGATCGACCGGGGCTGGCACGGTCGACGTTCGCTACGGTCTGAGGCCATGCGTCCAGCCGACATCGGTGGCATCGTCGCCGCCGAGTCCCCCGCCGTCTCCCCGGACGGGACCCACGTCGCCTTCGTGATCTCACGGGTCGACGAACCCGCCAACACCTACCGCAGCCAGGTGTGGCTGGCCCCGACCGACGGCGCCACCCCGGCTCGCCCGCTCACCGCGGGCGAGAAGGGCGACGGCTCCCCGGTCTGGTCACCGGATGGCCGTCTGCTGGCCTTCACCTCACGCCGAGGCGAGAAGGACGACGAGACGACGATCCACGTCCTCCCCGTCGACGGTCCGGGAGAGACCAGGACCATCGCTTCGCTGCGGGGCGGCGTGAGTGGCCTGCGGTGGTCGCCCGACGGCCAGTGGCTGGCGTTCGTCTCCCGCACGTTGGACACCCGGTACGACGAATCGGACCCAGCCAAGCAGCCGCCCCGGCAGATCACGCGCCTGTTCTCCCGGCTCAACGGCGAGGGGTGGGTGTATGACCGGCCCGCCCAGGTCTACGTCGCACCGGCCGACGGGCTCGAGGCGCCCCGGAACCTCACCGCCGGTGAGTTCGAGTTCGAGGGACCGGCCTGGCTGCCCGACTCGTCGGCCGTGGTGTGCAGCGGGCGAGGCCACGACACGTGGGACCTCGACCTGGCCGAGGACCTCTACCTCGTGCCGCTCGAGGGCGAGCGTCGGGCGCTCACCGCCCAGACCGGCGTGTACGGCTTCGCGTCCGTCGTCGCCCGACGGCCGCACGGTCGCCTTCCTCGGCCACGACGACCCGCTGACGTTTCCGCAGAACTGCGCGTGTCGGCCTGGTGGAGATCGACGGTGGTGCCCTCCGTTGGATCTCCACCGCGGCTCGACCGCACGTTCGCGCCGTTCCCGGGGTGCAGCCCCCGATCTGGGACGGCGATGCGGTGATCGCGCTGGCCGAGGATCGCGGCAACGCCCACGTCTACCGCGTTCCACTCGACGGCAGCGGCCCTTCGTTGCTGGTCGGTGGCGAGCGGGTGCTCACCGCCTTCGACCAGGCCGGCGGGACGCTGGCCTTCACCGCATCGACCGTCGATCGACCACCCGAGCTGTTCGTGGTGCCGGCTGGCGGCACGGAGTCGCGGACGACCGCGGTCACCGAGCGGTTCGCCACCCGGGTCGGCGTGCGCCCCGCCGAGCGGTTCCTCGCCCCCTCCGCCGACGACGTCGAGGTCGACGGATGGCTCTTCACCCCGCCCGAGCTGGACCCGCAGCGTCGCTACCCGGTGCTGTTCAACGTCCACGGCGGGCCGTTCGCGCAGTACGGAAACCGCTTCTTCGACGAGGCGCAGATCCAGGCCGGGGCCGGGTACGTCGTCGTCATGGGCAACCCGCGTGGCTCGTCCGGCCGGGAGGACTCCTGGGGCCAGGCGATCATGGGTCCGAAGCACCCGAAGCGGCCGGGCCGGGGCTGGGGGACAGTCGACGTCGAGGACGTCTTGGCGGTGCTCGACGAGGCCCTCCGGCGCTACCCGTTCGCCGACCCCGATCGGGTGGGCATGCTCGGCGGGAGCTACGGCGGCTACATGGCGACCTGGCTGGCCGGCACCACCACCCGGTTCAAGGCCATCTGCAGCGAGCGGGCGGTCAACAACCTGGTCAGCGAAGAGTGGAGCTCGGACATCGCCACCGTGTTCCGGGCCGACCATGGGCCGAGCCATGTGGACGACCCCGACACCTACGTGTCGATGTCGCCCAGCCGCTTCGTGCGCGACATCCAAACGCCGCTCCTGCTCCTCCACTCCGAGGACGACCTGCGTTGCCCCATCAACCAGGCCGAGGAGCTCTTCGTGGCCTTGCGACTGCTCGGTCGGGACGTCGAGTTCCACCGCTTCCCAGCCGAGACCCACGAGCTCTCACGGTCGGGCTCGCCGAAGCACCGGATCCAGCGCATGGAGATCATCCTCGACTTCTTCGGCCGGCATCTCGGCGAGCCGGCCGACGGCGCCGCGGCGCCGCGGCCGCGCCCGTGGCCGTCTGATCAGCGACGAGCCGCGGGTGCACCCTCGGCGACCCAGCGGTCGATCAGCATGCGGGCGATCGAGATGCCCGGCGAGATCACGGGCAGGTCGTCGCGTCGGAACCAGCGGGCGTCGAGGATCTCGGTGGGGTCGATCACGATCTCCCCACCCGTCCAGCGGGCGAAGAAGCCGATCATCAGCGAGTGCGGGAACGGCCAGGGCTGCGAACCGATGTAGGTGAGGTCGTCGATCGCCGCCCCGACCTCCTCCCGAACCTCTCGCCGTACCGCCTCCTCGAGGGTCTCGCCGGGCTCCACGAAGCCGGCGAGGCACGAGTACATCGGCAGCGGGAACCGGACCCCCCGGGCCAACAGCACCTCGTCGTCGCGGTGGACGAGCATGATGACAGCAGGCGCCAGCCGGGGATAGGCGAGCAGGTCGCACGCCGGACAGCGCATCGAACGATCGTCGGGCGAGGGCTCCGTCGCGGCACCGCAGCGCCCGCAGAAGCGGTGGGTTCGGCCCCACTGCACCAGCTGAACCGCGCGCCCGGCGACCGTCCACTCGATGTCCGGAACCTGGCCCCACAGGCGGCGAAGGTCGAGGAGCGGCGCGTCCGCGGGCGGAGCCGCTCCGTCGGGCAGGTCGACCGCCCAGCAGGCCTCGGTGCCGAGCATGCCGAGGAAGTGGGTCGCCCAGCCGTCGGTGGGCGCTTGCTCGCTGATCGCGACCTGGTCACCGCGGACCCAGAACCACCGCAGCCGGGAGATGGCCGGCGTGTCGGGCGGCACGAGGAGCGGCACGAAGGGAGTCGACATCGGCCACGAGCATGCCCGCTGGCCCGCCCCCCTGCGACTCGCCACCGATTCGGTACCGATTCGGTGGGGCGGTGAGGCGGGTGAGGCGGGTGCCGAGAGCGGCGGACGGGCTCGGATCTGTGCCAAGGGCGCGCGGAAAGGCGCGCGGTCAGGGTGCACTTCCAGGTTGGGCCCCGGGGGCGGCTCGGATCTGTGCCGAGAATGCGCGGAAAGGCGCGCGGGTCAGGGTGGACTTCCAGGTTGGGCCCGGGGGCGGGCTCGGATCCGTGCCGAGAACGCGGTGGAAAGGCGCGCGGTCAGGGTGCACCTCCAGGTTGGGCCGGGGACCGGCCCGGCGGGACGGTCCGAGGCACCCGTCCCGAGGCACCCGTCCCGAGGCACCCGCCCTAGGATGCACCGATGAGCAACGTCGTGATCGTCGACGCCGTGCGCACCCCCATCGGTCGCCGGGGCGGTGGGCTGTCGACTGTCCACCCGGCCGACCTGCTGGCCGCCGTGCAGAAGGAGCTGGTCGAGCGAACCGGCATCGATCCGGCCGCCATCGGCCAGGTCGTCGGGGGCTGTGTCAGCCAGGTCGGTGAGCAGAGCTTCAACATCACCCGCACGGCCTGGCTGTCGGCCGGCCTGCCCCTGTCGGTGGCCGCCACGACGGTCGACAGCCAGTGCGGATCGAGCCAGCAGGCCACCAACCTGGCCACCTCCCTGGTCGGGTCCGGCGTGGTGGACGTAGCCGTGGCCTGTGGGGTCGAGCTCATGAGCCGAGTGCCCATCGGCGCCAACTCGCGCAAGGACCTCGGCCTCGGCGTGCCCATCCCCAAGAGCTACTTCGGGCAGTACGAGTTCACGTCCCAGTTCGAGGGAGCCGAGCGCATCGCCGACAAGTGGGGTATCACCCGAGACGACGCCGACCGGTTCGGGCTGCAGAGCCAGGAGTGGGCGGCGCGAGCCTGGACCGAGGACCGCTTCGCTGGCAGCTACCTCACCGTCGACGCCCCCGACCTCGGCGAGGACGGCAAGCCCACCGGCTCGACCCACGCCGTGGCCCGCGACGAGGGGCTGCGCCAGACCAGCCTCGAAGCGCTCTCGCAGCTGAAGGCCGTGGCTCGCCCCGACGGGGTCCACACGGCCGGCTCGTCGTCGCAGATCTCCGACGGCGCCGCCGCGGTGCTGATCACCACCGAGGAACGAGCCGCCACCCTTGGCCTCACGCCCAAGGCCAGGGTCGTCGACACCTGCCTCGTGGGCGTCGACCCCGTCCTGATGCTGACCGGCCCGATCGACGCCACCCATCGGCTACTCGAACGCACGGGGCTGGCGATGGACGACATCGACGTGGTCGAGATCAACGAGGCCTTCGCCTCGGTGGTGCTGGCGTGGGCGCGGGAGCTGAAACCCGATCCCGAGCGCGTGAACCCGAACGGCGGCGCCATCGCGCTCGGTCATCCCCTCGGCGGCACCGGCGCCACGCTGGTCACCAAGGCCGTCCACGAGCTGCAGCGCACGGGCGGTCGCTACGGCCTGGTCACGATGTGCTGCGGCGGGGGCCTGGGCACGGGCAGCATCCTCGAGCGGCTTTGATCGGCCGAGCCGCGTCGCGGCACCCCCTGACCGTGTCCGTCGCCGTGATCGTGGCGTTGGCGCTGCTCGCCGTAGGTTGCACGCCCAAGCGAGACACCACCGGGTGGATCCCGTACTGGGAGACCGTGGGCGGCGGCGCGACCGTGCACGCCAACGGCGACCTCTTCTCGGAGCTCTCTCCGTTCTGGTACCGCTCCACTGGTGTCGCCACCATCGTCAGCGACGAGCCCGCCAGCGAGCGAGCACAGGTGGTGGCGCTGGCCAAGGCCCAGAGCATCCCGCTGATCCCGGCCGTCCGCGACGGCACGCCCGCGCACATCATGGCGGCCATCCTCGCCAACCCGGTCCAGCGGGCCGCCCACGTGGCGGCGCTGGTCAACCTGGTCATGGCCAACGGCTACGCCGGCCTCGACCTGGACTACGAGAAGTTCGGGTTCGCCGACGGCAGCAGGACGTGGGCGACCACCCGGCCGTCGTGGGTCCAGTTCGTGAGCCAGCTCAGCGCCGCCCTCCACGCCCGGGCCCGCCTGCTCACGGTCAGCGTGCCGCCCACGTACAACGGCACGAGGGCCCCGGGCAGCGGCTACTGGGTCTACGACTACGCAGGCATGGCGCCGTGGATCGATCGTCTGCGAATCCTGGCCTACGACTTCAGCTTCTCCGCACCCGGCCCCGTCGCGCCGCTGTGGTGGGTCGACTCGATCCTGCAGTACGCGGTGACGCTCGTGCCCCGGTCCAAGGTCCAGATCGGCGTCCCCGCCTATGGACGGAACTGGGTCACCGCCATCGGGGGCACCTGCCCGGCCGGCGTGACGCCGAGCCGCTACGACATCCGAACGGCGAACGCCGCCGCGTTCGTCAAGGAGAAGAAGGCGACGCCCGTCCGCGACGCCCGCTCGGCCGAGCTCACGTTCACGTACACCGACACCTTCACCGGCACCCCACCGCCGACGACCACCCCGCCCCTCACGACGGCCTCGGTCGCCGGGGTGTCGGCGACACCGGCCGCGGCGCGGACCCAAGCCCTCGCCCCGACCTCGGTGACCTGCGTGGTGCACCGAACCGTGTGGTACTCCGATGCCGCCACCATGTTGAGCAGGGCGAAGCTGGCCGGGAAGTACGAGATCTCCGGCATCTCGCAATGGGCACTCGGCTATGAGGACCCGGCCCAGTGGCAGCCGTTGCGGGACTACTCGGCCAGCCGGCCGAAGCCCAAGGGCACGGATCCGATCGGCCGCCTCGAGGCGGTGGCGACTGGACCGAAGCGGGTGCTGCTGCGGGGCTGGGCCCTCGACCCCGAGGCCGACCTGCCGATAACCGTGCTGGCCAGCGTCGGCACCACCAAGGTCCGCATCCTGGCCAACGTAAACCGGGGCGACATCGCGGCCGCCTACAACGGAGCCGGCCCGTTCCACGGCTACGCGCTCAGCCTGGTGGCCCGCCCCGGGCGACAACGGGTCTGTGTCGAGACGACGGGGATCGGCCCTGGCCCGACCACGCCGCTCGGTTGCGTCACGGTGAACGTCCCGAGCTGAATCAGCTGTCCGGGGGCTGCCCGTAGGTCAGGAACCGCTCGGCGACGCGAGCGATCTCGACGTCGGGCAGCACGACGGGTCGCCCCTGCGCGAGGGCCCGGCGGTGGACTCCCGCCAGCCACTCCAGGTCGACCGCCAAGGTCATGGCGGCGTCGAGTGATCGGCCCGCGGTCACCAGCCCGTGGTTCGCCATGAGGCAGGCGAAGCCTGATCCGAGGGCGTCGACGACGTTCGCTGCCAGCTCCTCCGTGCCGTAGGTGGCGTAGGCCGCGCACGGGACCTCCGAGCCCCCGGCCCGGGCGACCACGTAGTGGATGGCCGGCAGCGGCCGGCGCAGGCAGGCCACCGCGGTCGCCTCGGGCGAGTGGGTGTGGACCACGGCCGCGACGTCGGCGCGGGCCGCCATCACCGCGACGTGGAGCCGCCACTCGCTGGTCGGCGCCAGCTGACCGGCCACCGCCTGCCCACGAGGTGAGAGCGCGACGACATGGTGCGGCTCGAGCTCGGCGGCGGGCACGCCGGTGGGTGTCACCAGCAGACCGTCGGGCACCCGCACGCTGAGGTTGCCCGCCGTGCCGACGTTGAGGCCCAGCCGTTCCAGTCGGAGCGCGGCCGCCACGATCGCGGCTCGGGCGCCGCCGTCGCTCACGCCGGCACCGTCTGGGAGATGGCGTACGGCGCGGCCGCGATCACCCCCCGCTCGGTGATGAAGCCCGAGACGAGGCGGGCGGGCGTCACGTCGAAAGCCCAGTTCCGCACGGCGACGTTCGGCGGGGTGATGGTCACGCCGGTGGTGTGACCGCTCTCGGTCCAGCCGTAGACCTTGGTGACCTCGTGGGCTCCTCGCTCCTCGATGGGGATGGCGGCGCCAGTGGAGGCGCGGAGGTCGAAGGACGAGGTGGGCGCGGCGACGTAGAACGGGATGTCGCTGTCGCGAGCCGCCAGGGCCTTGAGGTACGTCCCGATCTTGTTGGCGACGTCGCCGTTGGCGGCGATTCGGTCCGCCCCGACGATCACGAGGTCGACCATGCCGGAGCGCAGGAGGTGGCCAGCCGCGCTGTCGACGACCACGGTGTGCGGAACCCCACGCTGGGCGAGCTCCCATGCGGTGAGGGCCGAGCCCTGGTTCCGGGGCCGGGTCTCGCTCACCCACACGTGCACGGGCAGTCCCCGCTCACAGGCGATGTAGATGGGCGCGGTCGCGGTGCCCCACTCGACGCACGCCAGCCAGCCGGCGTTGCAGTGAGTGAGGACCTGGACCGGCCGCTGGACGCGGTCGGCGACGTCGCGGATGAGGCGGGCGCCGACCTCACCGATGGCCCGGCAGGCGGTGGCGTCCTGATCGGCCATCGTCTCGGCCAGCACCCTCGCCGTCGCGGCGCGGAGCTCGGGCACCCGGCGACGGATGTCCTCCTCGACCCGCTCGAGGGCGTGGCGGAGGTTGACCGCGGTGGGACGAGTCGCCATGAGCTTGGCCACCGCGGCGCCCAGCGCCTGATCTGTGGGCTGCGACGCCATGGCCAGGGCGACACCATGGGCGGCGGCAACGCCGATCAGCGGCGCGCCCCGCACCTGCATGCCGGTGATGCCTTCCGCGACGTCGTTCACGGTCCGCCAGCGTTGTACCACCACGCGATGGGGCAGGTAACGCTGATCGATGATCGCCACCTGCTGCCCGTCCCACCAGATGGTCCGCTTCATGTTCGCCGCGCCCGCCACGACGACCGACGATACCGGGGGGCCGTCGTAACCGCGTGGCCAGGCGCCGCCGCTCCCGCGCCGTGAGCGGCCGCCGGAGCACTCGCTACGACGGGGGGACCCTGCCACACCCCCGTGTCAGACTGTGGGCTCGCGGCCTCGGGTGCCAACAGCGCTACCGGGCGCAGCCGCCAGTGTCCGGCTCGAGCCAGCGCGCTCACCCAACGAGGAGGGCCGTTCATCATGGCGAAGCGACGAAGCCGGGCCTTCGTCTGTGTGGTTGCGCTCGCGCTCAGCGCGGCGTGCCGACGCCCGCCGTCACCGCGCCCGATCGAGTCCGGGTCGAGCGCCGAAACAGCTGCGGTGGTCGAGAGCAATGCCACCGTCACCCACCTGGTCGACGGGGACACCATCGACGTCTCCGTCCACGGACGCCATGAGCGGGTCCGCCTCATCGGCATCGACACCCCTGAGACGAAGGACCCGGACAAGCCGGTTCAGTGCTACGGGCCCGAGGCCAGCGCGCTGACCGCATCGCTGCTGCCGATCGGGACCCCGGTGAGGCTCGAGCGCGACACCGAGCCCCGCGACGACTATGGACGCCTGCTCGCCTACGTCTACCGCAGCCACGACGGCCTCTTCGTCAACCTGGAGCTGGCGCGCGTGGGCGCCGCCGTGGCCCTCCCCATCCAGCCGAACACCACCTTCGGCAACGTCATCGCCGCCGCGGTCGCCGAGGCCCGCGCCACCCGGCGCGGCCTCTGGGGAGCCTGCCGATGAGCGCGGGTCAGCCGCCGGCGTGCCGCACGCGCCCGGCGCACGGCAAGGTCACGCCTATAGCGTGGGACCGTGCCCACCCTGGCCGAGCAGCTCGGCTACCGAGCCGACGACAAGCTGGTGATCGTCAGCTGCGACGACCTTGGCACCTGTCATGCCCTCAACGTGGGCGTCTACACCGCGCTGCGCTACGGCGCGGCCACCTGTGCCTCGCTGATGGTCCCCGGCCCGTGGGCCCGGCACGCGGCCGCGGAGTACCGCGGCGAGGACCTCGGGGTCCACCTCACGCTCAATGCCGAGCACGACCGGTACCGCTGGGGCCCGATCACCCACGCCCCGTCGCTGGTGGATGGCGACGGTGGGTTCCCGCGCGCCATCGACGACCTGTGGGAGCACGCCGACCCGGACGAGGTGCGTCGCGAGTGCCGCACCCAGCTCGAGCGGGCACTCGAGTGGGGCATCGACGTCACCCACCTGGCCCCCCACCTGTCAGCCATGTCGCTGCGACCCGAGTTCTTCGACGTGTACTTGGAGCTGGCGGTGGACTTCCGCCTGCCCGTGCGCCTGCCCTCGACGGTCAGCGAACGCGAGGCGGGATTCCCCTTCCGTAGCCTGGCGGCCGCGGAGGGCGTGCTCTTCCCCGACCACTTCGACAACGCCTGGCGGGCCGGGAGCCGCGACCGGGTGCTGCGGGAGATCGCCGAGCTCGGCTCCGGCGTGTCCGAGATCCACGTCCAGCCCGCGATCGACACGCCCGAAGTGCGAGCCATCTCTGCCGACGCCGACGGCTGGATCGACGACCTCGACCTGATCATGGACCCCGCGCTGCGGGAGGCGCTGGACGCCGCGGGGCGGTCCGCATCGGCTACCGCGAGCTGCGCGACCTCATGCGGGGCGAGGTGGCAGCGGCCGCATCGGCCTGACTCAGTCAGGCCTGGGCGGCGAGCACCTGCGCCGCCGCGCCTGAGCGCAGCACGTCGAAGAGCGCCCCCGTGTGGCCGCTGGCCTTGAGCCTGCCCTGCATGTAGGCGACGGTGGGATCCAGGCCGCAATCGGCCTTGGCCACGGTGATGACGACCACGGCGTCGTCCGGGCCGACGACGATCTCGTCCTTCTTGCCCAGTACGACCCGGTACTGCACCGACGGACTCGTAGCGGCGTCCGTCATCGCCGGGCCGGTTCCCGTACCCCGGCGAAGAGGTCGTCCTCCAGCTCGCCGTCGGCCGGGCCGCCCACCAGCGAACGGGCAAGGATCCAATCTTCGTACGGATAGGCCTCGGCCAGCTCGGCGTCGTCCAGGCCGAACCAGAATGGTTCCTCCGGGTTCACCTGGGTGGCGTGGGCCCGCAAGGCCTCCGAGCGGGCCCACAGCTGGCCCGCGACGTTGAGCCGGGTGGTGATCCGATCGTCATGATCCGGACGTTCGAACCAGGTCTCGTCGAACGGTGACTTCCCCCGCAGCCGCAGCAAGGCCTCGTGCACGGCGACGAACCGCCGCCGGCTCCAGACCGTGTAGTACAGCTTGAGCGGCTGCCACGGCTCGCCGACGCCGGTGTACCAGGCCGGGTCACCGGCTCGTTCGAAGGCGACGACCGAGATGTCGTGCACCCGCAGGTGGTCCGGGTGGGGGTAGCCCTGCTGATCGTCGTTGTAGGTGATGATCACCTGCGGTCGCTCGCGCCGCACCACGGCCACCAGCCGACCGACGGCCTCATCGAAGTCGGCGGCATTGAAGCTGGCGGGGTCGTGGTTGGCCTCGCTGTCCTTCATGCCGGAATCCCGGTAGCCGAGGAGCACCACCTCGTCGAAGCCGATGGCGGCGGCCGACCGGGCCAGCTCGTCCAGGCGGAGGTCCGCCACCTTGGCCTTCTCCTGCTCCGGCGTGAGGTCGTGGAACGGCTGGCCCGGCTCCCGGAGGGACGGGTTGTGGAGCTCACCCTCCTCGCCGCCGGTGCAGCAGACGAGCACGGTCCGAACGCCTTCGGCGTGATACCGGGCGATGGTGGGTGCGCCCTTCGAGGCCTCGTCGTCGGGGTGAGCGTGCACCGTGAGCACGCACAGCGGCACCCGGGCCTCGATGGCACCGAGTTGGCGCGGGTGAGCCTCGGAGCCGCCGTTGCCGTCACCGGGACGACCGGGCTGGAGATCGGCCATGGGGTCAAGTTACCCGTGGTCGGCGTGCCCTCCCGGGTCAGATGACCGACGTCACCAAGGTCGGCGCCGGGGTGCGAGGTCCTGGCAGCCGTCCCAGGTGCCGGGGCTGGCCGAGGGCCGGGCCGTAATGTCGGTCCCCGTGATCCGCCGCCGTCTGCCCCTGCTCGTCCTGGCCGCCACGCTGGGTGTGGCGGCCGCGGCCTGCGACGCGGGCGACGGCCGCGAGCTCAACCCGGCCGGACCCGACCAGACGGCCAGCCTCGTGAACCCGACGACCACCAGCACCACGGTCGCGGTCGACTCGTCGGCGGTCACGGGCGGACCGGGCGAGGGCGTGGGCGAGGCCGGCCTGGTGCTGAAGGCACCGTGGGACGACGAAGGCGTGATCGACGTTCGGTACACGTGCCAGGCCGACGGGGGGAAGCCGGGCACCGGGGTGTCGCCGGCGCTCCAGTGGTCAGGCGTCCCGGCCGGGACGAGCAACCTTGCCATCCTGGTGACCGACCTGAACGCCAACAGCTTCGTGCACTGGATCGTCGTGGGCATCGATCCGGCCACGACCGGGGTGGCTGAAGGAGCGGTACCCCAGGGCGGGATCGTGGGCAAGAACGGCTTCGGCACGGTCGGATGGGGCGGCCCCTGCCCGCCCGCCAACTCCGAGCACGAGTACCTCTTCCAGGTGTACGCCCTCAACCGCGACCTCGGCCTGACACCGGGGTTCGACCCGGCGGCCGTGCCGGACGAGATCGAGTCGGCGTCGAGCGCCGCCGTCTCCCTCGTCGGGCGCGTGGTCGGTGCGCCCGTCGCGGCGACGACTGTGGTGCCCACCACGCCGACCACGCCGGCGCCGACGGTGACCCCGGGGCCGGGGCCAGGCTGATCGGGCCGCCCAACGGCCGCTCAGCCCGTGGCCAGGTTGCCTCGCTCTCACCCCTAGGAGCTGATCGCGATGCCGTCGAGGTACTCGGCGAACTTCTCCTCGGCCGCCCGGCGACGCGTGGGCACGTGCTCGGAGGGCACCTCCGCCGCCTTGTACTGCTTCAGCACCTGGCGGGCGACGGTGACCTTGTGCACCTCGTCGGGCCCGTCGTAGATGCGGGCCGCCCGAGCAGCCCGGTACATCGACTCGAGGGGTAGGTCAGTGGTGTAGCCGAGCGAGCCGTGGACCTGGATGGCCCGGTCGATCACGTTGTAGAGCACCCGCGCCCCCCAGAACTTGATGGTGGCGATCTCGACGCGCGCGTCGGAGTGGTGCCGCCCGGCCGCGTGCAGCTGGTCCATCCTCCAGGCCGCCTGGAGGGTGAGGAGGCGGGCGGCCTGCAGCTCAGCGTGGCTCTCGGCGATCCAGTCCTGGACCATCTGCTTCTCGGCCAGTAGCGAGCCGTGGGTGTAGCGCGACAGCGAGCGCTCGCACAGCATGTCGAAAGCCCGCCGCGACTGGCCCAGCCAGCGCATGGCGTGGTGGATGCGGCCGGGGCCGAGGCGCTTCTGGGCCAGGGCGAAGCCATCGCCCGGGTTGCCGATGAGGTTTTCGTACGGCACCCGCACGTTGTCGTAGATGATCTCGGCGTGGCCGCCCGGCTCGCCCGTGCGGTGGTCCGGCTCCCCCATCGTCGGCACGTCGCGCAGGATGTTCACGCCGGGGGTGCGGGTGGGGACGATGATCATCGAGTAGCGGTGGTAGGCCTCGACGTCGGGGTTGGTGAGGCACATCACGATCAGGAAGTCCGAGACGCTGGCGTTCGACGAGAACCACTTGTGTCCGTTGATCACCCACTCGTCGCCGTCGCGCTCGGCCCTGGTCTTCAGCAAGGTCGGATCGGCGCCGGCGCCAGGCTCGGTCATCGAGAAGCACGACCGCAGCTCGCCGGCCAGCAATGGCTGCATCCACTGCTTCTTCTGATCCTCGGTCCCGCCGACCGAGATCAGCTCCGCGTTGCCCGAGTCCGGGGCGTTGTTGCCGAAGACGCTCGGCGCGTACACGCACGCGCCGAGGATCTCGTGCATGAGGCCCAGCTTCACCTGACCGAAGCCACCCCCGCCCATCTCCGGCGGCAGATGAGCGGCCCACAGCCCCTGGTCCTTCACCTGCTCCTTGAGGGGGGCAGTGATGCGGGCGAAGCGATCCCGGCCCTCATGCGAGCGCCAGAGATCGGCGAGCGTCTCGAGGGGCATGATCTCCTCGCGGACGAAGGCGCGCATCCAGTCGAGCTTCGCCTCGAACTCCGGCTCGGTGGAGAAGTCCCAGGCCACGTGTCCCCCAGGGTCTCGTGACGGCCACCCTGCCGGTCGCTCGGTCAGCTGCGGTGGCAACCTAGCGCCGGTGCTCGAACTGGTGCTCACCGTCGGCGTGCTCGGCTTCGTCGGCTTCCGGCTCGTCACCGCGGCCGGTCACTCGTTCACCACCACGGGACGCGACACGGTCCGGCCGATCGTGCGCGGGATCGGTTGGCGCCACGTATGGCCGGTGCCGCTGGTGCTCACCGCCGTGCTCGTGGTGGCCGTAGTCCTGCTGCTGGTTCCAGGGCTGAGCTGGGGATGGTGGACCGCCATCGGCGGCCAAGGGAATCCGGTCACCGGCACGACCGACCGCACCGCGGGCACCCCGTTGGCGTGGATCGTGCCGCTCCTCTTCATCGCCTTCCTGCTCCCGGCCATCCCACTGTTCGCCCTGGCCGAGGAGCGAGCCTTCCGCCAGGGCGCCGAGATCTGGGCCGGGAAGAAGCGGGTCCTCAAGTGCATCCAGTTCGGGCTGGCCCACGCTCTGATCGGGATCCCGATCGGCGTGGCCCTCGCCCTGTCCCTCGGCGGCGCCTACTTCATGGCCGTCTACCTGCGGTCGTGGCGCCGGCTCCACGACGAGCGCGAGGCGGTGCTCGAGTCCGCTCGTGCTCACGTCGTCTACAACACGGGCATCATCGGCCTGGTGGCCGTGCTCGTCGTGCTCCTGGCGTTCGGCGTCGTCACCGAGTGACACAGCGGCCGACCGCCGCCCTCAGACTCTCGGGACGAGGGCGTTGACGCTCGACGCGAGGGTCGCGGGATCGGCCGGCGTCACCTCCTGCACCGGTGTGCAAGGCCACGTCGACGTAGTGAGTGAGCGCTTCCCACCGCTACCGTCGACGGCCGTGAGCGACCACGTCGACCGGGTGGCGGGCGGGGCGCCGAACGCAAGCCACGACACTGCGGGCGAGGCGGCCGCGGTGACGGCCACGGTCACAGAGATCGACATCGACCGCATGGTCGCCATGACGCTGACCTTCGACGACGGTCACACCTGCCGCTTCGACGTGGAGCGCCTCCGCCTCGCCTGCCCGTGCGCCGGCTGCCGGGGAATGCGGGACCGAGGCGAGGCGCCGTGGCCACGAGCGGGGCAGAGCGACGAGGTGTGGATCGAGGGCGCCGAGCTCGTGGGCGCGTGGGGGATCTCACTGCGCTGGAGCGACGGCCACTCGACCGGCATCTACGCATGGGACGCCTTGCGTCGGTGGTGCGACGCCGGTCTCGAAGCCGGTCTGGTGATCGATCTCCCCGCCGCGTCGGGTCCCGACCCCGCCTAGCCGCGCCGACGGCTGATGGGCGCCCGCCGGGCGTCGCGGCGGGAACGGCGGGCCTCGCCGTTACGCTGCCCGGCGCGATGAGCGAGCGCAACGAGGTCCAGGCAACGGGAGGTGGTTCGCCGCGCCCAAGGAAACTGGTCACGGAGGCCCGCGAGTCGGCAGCAGCCAGGAGGCCGCTTCAAGCGGCAGCGGGGTGGCAGTGAGCCTCCCGCCGCCGACCCCGGTGACCTGCTACCGGCATCCGAGCCGGGTCACGGGACGGTCCTGCACCCGCTGCGGCCGGCCCGCCTGCGCCGACTGCTTGGTCCCGGCCGCGGTCGGGTCCCAGTGCCCGGAGTGCGTGCGCGAGTCCCGGCCGCCCGGCAGGGAGCAGCTCCGACGCTGGTCCGCCAGCCAGCCGCTGCTGGCCACCAAGGTGCTCATGGCTCTCAACGTGGCCATGTTCCTGTACGAGCTGGCCGGCGACCCCGGTGGCCTGCTGAGCACGAGCATCAACCGGGTCGAGCGCGACTACGGCCTGGTGCCCGCATTCGTGGCCAATGGCGAGTGGTATCGGATCTTCACCAGCGGGTTCGTGCACTTCGGGCTGCTGCACATCGGCTTCAACCTGCTCGTGATCTACCAGGTGTCGCTCATGCTCGAGCCGCCGCTCGGCTCCATCCGCTACTCGCTGACGTACCTGGCCTGCCTGGCCGGCGGCTCGGCCGGTGCTCTCCTCCTCACCAACAACCCGTTCGGGGTCACGGCGGGGGCATCGGGAGCCGCGTTCGGGCTGGTCGGCTGCGCGGTGGCCGGGATGATGCTGCGGAAGATGCCGGTGATGCGGTCCAACCTCGGTGGCCTCCTCATCATCAACCTCGTCATCACCTTTGCCATCCCCGGGATCTCGATCGGCGGTCACCTCGGCGGCCTGCTGGTCGGGTTCCTGTGCGGTCTGGTGTTGCTCCGGCCCCGTCGCGGCCCGGCGCCGGCGTGGGACGTCCTGGTGCCGATCGCGCTCGGTGCGGTCAGCGTCGCCGTCGCCCTCTGGGCCGCGACGCCGGCCCCGTTTCACCTCTGAGCACTCAGCCCTGGGGGTGCGTCCTTCGCCGCACGCGCGGTAGGGGTCGGCGCTCCAGGATGCGGTCGCTCGACCACTTGGCCGGCGGGGCGACGACGAGCGCGCAGAGGGACACGAGGACCACGTCGTAGTTGACCCGCCAACCGGAGTAGTCCCGCCACGCTTGGTCCCGGTCGGGCTTCAGCGGGACACCCGCGGCCTGGAGCTCGACCGCGAGGAGGTCGAACTCCCGCCGGGTGACGCTGATCGGATCGTCGGGACGGGGGTCCGGGTCGTACGCGATGGCGAAGTAGTCCGCGATGCGGCGCAGGCAGAAGAAGCCGGTGCGCAGCAGCAGGTCCGCTCGTGGGTCATGGCGCTTGGCGATCAGCGCATTGGTTATGGCCGCGACGTCCAGCACGCAGCCCGCGGCGGTGATCCAGCTCCGCTTGGGATGGGGCGAGCGGAGGAACACCAACGAGGCCTGACTCGTATGGCTCTCCTCGATGTCGGCAAACCACTGCTCCCACGCCGGGAACAGGTCATCGCCGATGCGCTCGAGGAAGCCGATGCGGGCGTAGCGGACGAGCAGCTCGACCGGGCTCGGCGGCAGCCCGGCTCGAACCTCCAGCAGACCGACCAGCGTCTCGCGGCGGTTGAAGGCGTTGTAGATGGTCGGCAGGTAGGAGATGACGAGGGAGATGATCCCGAGCCCCACTGCGGCCTCGATGATCACGAAGGCGATCTGGCTGTTGTGGGTCGGGCGGTCGAAGCCGAGGGTCAGCAGCGATGAGCCGCTGATGATGAACGGCTCGTTCCAAGGCCGGCTGCCGGTGGCCCAGAAGATCCCCGCGAACCCCGTCAGCACCATCACCACCCACATCACCGGCATCAGGAACAGCCCCACCGGCGAGTAGTAGGCCAGCAGGCGGTCCCGGAACGCGAACGAGCGCTTCGGCGAGGCCACCACGTCGAAGACCCGCCGCAGGGCGATGAAGAGGGCCCGTACGAGGACGGATGACTCGGCCCGGGGCAGCACCACGGTCTTGAGGGCCGACAGCAGGGCCCAACCCACGAGCGCGGCCCCCAGCAGGCCGACGAGGACTCGGACCGCGATCACGGCGGGAGAGTCTGCACCAGGCCGACGGGGAACCATCCAACCGGCCCGGTGTTGAGCGTCACGGTGGTCCAGCCTGCCAGGACCGCCTTCTCTGCCACACCCACCTCGTAGCCTTGCCCTCGCTTCCCCCGTTCATCTCAACCCGGCACCGCCGTCCTCGCGGCGCCGCGGCACGGAACCGAGGAAGCCCATGGCCCGCGACCCCCAGAACCGCCACCAGCGTCACCGTCATCGCACTGCAGCCAGAGACCTTCGGATCACCGGCGCCGACCAAGCGCTCGACGTCGTACGGCTGGCCGCCTCCGAGCCGCGTCGCCCCGAGACGGTCGCGCTCCTCCTCGACGACGGGCACGTCGGGCGCACCTGCTTCGTGGTCGACGGCACCACGAACCCCGACGACGTCGTCGAAGTCGCCCGGCTCGTGGCCGAGGTGGCCGAGCGCGAAGCGGTGGTGCATGCGGTCGTCTTGGCATCGATCCGACTCGGCGTGCCCGCGCCGGACGAACGCGGGCACGACGGCGCCCGCCGCGACGACCTCGATCGTTGGTTGGAGCTGCTCGACCTGTTCGACGACATCGGCGTCGAGTTGCTCGACTGGTACGTCGTGGCCGGCGGGCAGTCCATGTCGCTCCGGTCGGCCACCGGCATGCCGACGCTCTGGCGCGATGCGTGCTGACCGAGCAGTCCTCAGAGTACCCGGCCGCTCGATCCCGCCTCGGTCACCCGCCGCATTCGGCGCTCCGCCGGCGTGAGCCGGAGACCCGCGCCCTTGAGCCGGCGGAGCAGCTCCCGGCTCGGCACCGGGACCGCACCCGCCGCGATCACCTCGGCCCGATGGTCCTCGGGCAGGTCGTAGTGGTCGCCCTGGAACCCCCGAGTGGGGATCCCGAGGCGCGCCGCGAACTGGTGGAGCTCCGCCAGGCTCTCGTCGCTGACCAGGTGGCACCAGCGCTGGCCCTTCCACCACCAAAGCGGATCGTCCACGAGCACGGTCACGCTCCTAGGCTCCCACGGGTGGAGGAGCAGCTGCGCGCCGTGTGGCGAGCCGCACTCGGGACCGACGTCTCGCCCGCGGCGTCCGAGCGGGCGTTCGAGCAGCTCCTCGGTCACTACCGGGAGCCGCACCGGCACTACCACACGGTCAAGCACCTGGCCTTCGTGCTCTCGACGGCCGATGAGCTGCTGGCCGCCGTCTCGTGTCGCGATCCCGCCGCGGTCCGCCTCGCCCTCTTCTTCCACGACGTGGTGTACGACCCCGGCTCGAACGCGAACGAGGTGGCCAGCGCGGCTGTGGCCCGGCGCGTGCTCGGAGACCTGGGCGTGCCCGCCGCCCGCCTCGACGCAGTGGCAGCCCTGATCGAAGCCACCGCGAACCACGAGCGTGGCAACGATCTCGATCGTGCCGTGGTGAACGACGCCGATCTGGCCATCCTCGCCGCCGATCCGGCGGTCTACGACGCCTACGTCAACGGGGTGCGGTCCGAGTACGCCCATGTCGATGACACGGCCTGGCGGCAAGGGCGCACAGCGGTGCTACGACAGCTCCTCGAACGGAGCGACATCTTCGCCACCGCACCGATGCAGCGACACGAGGCGCGGGCACGAGCGAACCTCACCGCCGAGTTGGTGAGCATGGAGCGCTGAGCGAGCGCTCGGGGGTCAGCGGGGGGATCGCCGGTCGCGCACGGGCACCGGGATCGGAGGGGGCGTGCGGCCAGCCGCCGCGGCTCGCGCGGCAGCAGCCAGGGCGATGGCGGTAGCGCCAGCAAGAGCCCATATCACGAACATCAGTGTACCCCTCGCGTGGGCCGGACACCCTCGCGGCCGGCGCAGGAAAGCGCGATCACCGCCCAGGGTGAGCCCCGGCGGGGGCTGGGGGCCCGCGTCAACCGGGGTAGCAGGCGCAGTGGGCACCGCAGGGCACGCGTGAGGCGGGCGCCGACCGCTCCCTCGCCGCCGCCACCGACGCGAAGGCGGACAGCAGGCGCACGGAGTCGACGTGCCCGTCCGGGCACGGAACCGGGGCGTTGGCCTCCAGCATCGGCCGGCGCGCCTCGAAGGTGGCGTCGCACGTGCGACAGCGGTACTCGTAGAGCGGCATCGGCCGGCAGGATACCGATCGGGACGTGGTTGACTGGACCACGTGAGCGAGCTCCAGCCCCGGCCCGTCCTGACCCGCACCGACCTCCGCCCCGTCACCGACGAGGTGCTGGAGACCGGCGAACCGCCGGTCGCCCACATCGTGAAGACGGAGCCGGGAGAGACGGCCACCGCCAAGGTGCTGGAGGCGCGTATCTACGGCACGCCACTCGAGGCGCTCTGCGGCCATGTCTGGGTGCCGTCACGAGACCCCAGGCAGCTACCGATGTGCCAGCGCTGCAAGGACGTGTACGAGACGTATCAGGCCTTCAACGACGGCTTGAACGACAACCCGGACGATTGACGACGGCCGAGCCGGGACCTGGTCCGGCCGAGGCGCCACCGGAGGTGGCGGCCGCGCCACTCAGCGAGGACGAGACCGGTGCCCCGGCTGCGCCAGGCCGTGCGGGCGCTGGTCGTGGATGGCGACGATCGTGGATGGCGACGATCGGGTGCTTCTCGTCCGGTTCGAGTTCCCGCGAGGGCAGGTGTGGGCCTGCGCGACGGGCCGCTGGCCGCATCCCTCGACCTCGGCGTCTGACGCCTCCCTGCTAGCGGAAGTCACGGCTGGCCACGGCGGCCGGAACGGGGAGTGGGTCCAGGCGTTCAGCCACGATGTTGATCACTCCTTCGCTGCGCTCCAACCGACCCTGGATGAGGAGCGCCGGCGCGCCTCGCGCCGTTCGGCGGTAGCGAGCCCAGCAACCCTTCGAGCAGACCACGTTGATGAGCCCGGTCTCGTCCTCCAGGTTCAGGAAGGTCGTCCCTTGGGCAGTCATGGGGCGTTGGCGATGGGTGACGATGCCACCCACCAGGACCCGCTGCCCCGGAGTCACCTCCCACAGCCCGGCCGACGTGACCACCCCGAGGGCAGTGAGACGCTCCCGCAGAAAGCGGGTGGGATGGCCGTCGGGCGACACCCCCGTGGCCCACAGGTCGGCCACGGCCTCCTCCAGCGGCGTCATGCCGGGCAGGCTGGGCGAGTGGGCGCCCGTGACCACGCCCGCCAGCCGGTCCGGGCGGGACTGGGCTACCGCCCCTACCGCCCACAACGCCTCCCGCCGGTCGAGGCCGAAGCAGAAGAGCGCGCCGGCCGTGGCCAATGCCTCAAGATGTTGCAAAGACAAAGACCGGTGGCACCGCACGAGATCCTCCACGTCGGCGTAGGGCCGGCCGGAGGAGATGTCCCGGGCCAGATCCTCACCCAGCCCTCGAACCGAGCCGATCCCCAAGCGCACGGCCACGCCGTTGTGGCTCTCGGAGCACGGTTCCAGCACCGCCTTGTCGGCCGAGAGGTTGAGATCGGGCGTGCGCACCACCACGCCGTGGCGACGGGCATCCTGCACGAGCGAGTGCGGCGAGTAGAACCCCATCGGTTGCGCGTTCAACAACGCCGCGCAGAAGGCCGCCGGCTCGTGCAGCTTGATCCACGACGAGGCGTAGACGAGGTACGCGAACGAGACGCTGTGGCTCTCAGGAAAACCGTAGTTGGCGAAGGCCGACATCTTCAGGAAGACCTCGTCCGCCATCTCCCCGGTGAGGCCCCGCTCGGCCATGCCGGTGTAGAGGCGCTCCCGCAACCGCTCCATCCGGGTCCGGCTGCGCTTCGAGCCCATGGCCTGGCGGAGCTGATCGGCCTCGGCCGGGGTGAACCCGGCCACGTCGATGGCCATCTGCATGAGCTGCTCCTGGAAGAGAGGCACACCCAAGGTCTTGGCCAGGCTGTTCTCGAGCAGCGGGTGCAGGTAGGTGACCGGCTCCTGGCCGTTGCGGCGGCGGATGTAGGGGTGAACCGATCCCCCCTGGATGGGTCCGGGGCGGATGAGCGCCACCTCGACCACCAGGTCGTAGAACTTCCGCGGCCGCAAGCGGGGCAGCGTGGCCATCTGGGCTCGTGACTCCACCTGGAACACGCCGACGGAGTCGGCCCGGCACAACATGTCGTAGACCTCGGCCTCCTGCGGGATGGTTGCCAGATCGACGTCGTAGCCCCGATGCTCCCTGATGAGGTCGACCGCGTAGTGCAAGGCGGAGAGCATCCCGAGACCCAACAGATCGAACTTCACCAGGCCGACCGCCGCACAGTCGTCCTTGTCCCACTGCAGGACGCTGCGATCCTCCATGCGGGCCCACTCCACCGGGCACACCTCGATCACGGGACGGTCGCAGATCACCATCCCCCCGGAGTGGATGCCGAGGTGGCGAGGGAAGTCCTCCACCTGCTTGGCCAGGTCGAGGACGTTGGCGGGGATGTCGTGGTCGGGCTGGCCGTCGACGCCCCGTTGGGCCTCGGTGACCTCCACCGGGCCCCAAGCATCCACCTGCTTGCTCCACGCGTCCTGCTGGCCGGGGGCGAAGCCGAGGGCCTTGGCCATGTCACGCACCGCCGACTTGGCCCGGTAGGTGATGACGTTGGCCACCTGCGCGGTGTGGTGGCGGTCATAGCGCTCGTACACGTGCTGGATGGCCTCTTCCCGCCGGTCGGACTCGATATCCAGATCGATGTCCGGCGGTCCGTCCCGCTCGGGCGAGAGGAAGCGCTCGAAGAGCAGGCCGAGCGAGACGGCGTCGGCCTTGGTGACGCCGAGGGCGTAGCAGACGGCGCTGTTCGCCGCGCTCCCTCGGCCTTGGCAGTAGATGTTCTCCACGCGGCAGAACTCCACGATGTCCCACACCACGAGGAAGTAGCCGGGGAAGCCGAGCGCCTCGATGATCGCGAGCTCGTGATCGATGGTCCTCCACGCCAGTGTGTCCGCCCGGGGCCCGTAGCGCTGCGTCGCTCCGACCTCGACGATCTGGCGGAGGTAGCTCATCTCGGTGTGGCCCTCCGGGCACGGGAAGGGCGGCAGCTGCGGGGCTACCAGGGCCAGATCGAAAGCGGCGGCCCGGCCGATCTCGGCCGCCCGCTCGACCACCCCTGGGTAGCGGGCGAACGACCGGGCCATCTCGGCCCCGGAGCGCAGGTGGGCCCCACCGGCAGCGGGGAGCCACGGGTCGAGCTCGTCCAGGCTGCGGCGGGCCCGCACTGCGGCGAGGGCGGTGGCGAGAGGGCGGCGGGCCGGGGTGGCGTAGTGGACGTTGCCGGTGGCGATGCACGCCAGGTCGTGGCGGACCGCCAGCTCGGCCAGCGCATCGTTGCGAGCCGAGTCCAGCGGATCGCCGTGGTCCCACAGCTCCACCACCACCCGGTCCCGGCCGAACCGCTCGATCAGGCTGCGCAGCTCGCGGCCGGCGGCTGCAGGACCATGCTCGACAAGCGCGGCGGGCACGGCACCCTTGCGGCAGGCGGTGAGCACCCACCAATGGCCGCCCCCGAGCGCGGCCAGCTCGTCGAGAACGAACCGGGGCGCGCCCTTCTCGCCGGCCAGCTGGCCGAGGCTGACGGCCCGAGCCAGACGGGCGTAACCAGTGGGGCCGTCGGCCAGGACGACCAGGTGACGCCCCATGGGATCCGGCTCGCCGTTCTGCGGTGCCTTCACCCCGAGGGTCAGCTCGGCCCCGAAGGCCGTGGGCAGGCCGACAGCTCGGGCCGCCTCGGCGAAGCGGACCACACCGTAGAACCCGTCGTGGTCGGTGAGGGCCAGGGCTTCCAAGCCGAGCCGGACCGCCTCCTCAGCCAGCTCCTCCGGGTGGGAAGCGCCGTCCAGAAAGCTGAAGTTGGAGTGGCAGTGGAGCTCGGCGTACGGGACGCCCCCCGGGCGGCGGTCGGCGGCCCGAACGCTGCTCACCGGCTCGTACGGCTGGCGCTTGCGACTCCAGGCCGGCCCGTCACCACCCGAGTTCCAGCTCGGCGACCCGGGGGCGCGGCCGTTGGACAGCCGCCGCTCCAGCTCCTTCCAGGGCATCGACGGGTTGTTGAAGCCCACGCTGCCACCCTACGAACTGGTGTTCGATCAGGCAAGGGCTCCCCGCACGCGCGCCACTCCGGCCACTCCCCCCATGCGCGCCACGCCGGCCACTCCCCCCTCGTTCTGGTCACCGAATCCGTCACCACCGCTCAGATTCCGTGCCCAGAAGTGGGTGAGGGCGGGGCGGGGCGGGCGGCGGCGGGCGGGGGCGCTAAGCAAGGGATCGTGCTGTTCAAGCAGCGGTTCTGGTCGGGTCTGGCTGATGGCGCGATCACCCTCACCTTCCGGACCTGGAGTCGCCCGCAGGCCAAGGTCGGCGGCCGCTACCGGACCCCAGCGGGCGTCCTCGTCGTCGACGCCATCGACCTCGTGCCCGTAGCGGCGATCACCGATGACGAGGCACGGCGGGCCGGGTTCGTCGACCGGTCCGAGCTGGTGGCCCAGCTCTCCGAACCGACCGCGTCGACGGTGTACCGCCTCGAGCTCCACCACGGCGGCGACGACCCTCGTGTCCAGCTGAGGGAGGACGCCGACCTAGGGCCCGGCGACCTCGTCGCCCTCACTCAGCGGCTGGACCGGCTCGACCGCTCGTCCTCGCATGGTCCCTGGACCCGGACCACGCTGCGGCTCATCGCCGAGCACCCCGGCGAGCGGGCCGGCGACCTGGCGGTCATGGTCGACCGGGAAATGGCCCCGTTCAAGATCGACGTACGCAAGCTCAAGGAGCTCGGGCTCACCGAGAGCCTGAAGGTCGGGTACCGGCTGTCGCCCCGTGGCCGAGCCCTGCTCGAGGCCCTCGGACGCTGACGGATCAGCCGGCCGGCGGGCGAGGACCTCCATGCGGACGAACGTCTGGTCGTACGAGCCGTCCCCGCGCGCCAGCTCGTCGAACCGGGCCTCGACCTGCTGACGAAAGGCGATGGCCGCCTCGGCCGAGGGCAGCCCGGCTTCGTAGGCCTGCACGCACTGGCTCCGGAACCAGCCGAGCAGCGCGTGGCGGGTGAAGCCGCGGCGCTGCGCCGTCGTGCGCACGAAGCCGTCGCCGACGTCGAAGCCGCCGCCCTCCACCAGCTCGAGGTAGTGGCCGGCGTCGGTGAAGAACCAGGGACAGGCCGGACCGCCGAGGGCACTCGACACCTCATCGAGCAGGCGGAGGACGGCCGGGATGTTGCCGATGCCGCCGAACTCGGCTCGGAACCAACCGCCCGGACGGAGCAGCCGGCGCACCTCGCCGAGGATGCCGGCGTGGTCGCGTTGGGGGATCCAGTGCAGGACGGACTGAGAGAGAACGACGTCGAACTGGTCTCCGTCGGGCAGCAGCCAGGCCAGGTCCTGGGCCGCCCCCTCCACGAAGCTCTGGTTTGGCTGGGCGATGCGGCGAGCTTCGGCGAGGAGGGATGGCTGCGGGTCCAGCCCGATGACGTGACCGCTCGGCACCAGGCGGGCCACGATGGCGGTGAGGTCGCCGGCGCCGCAGCCGAGATCCAGGACCTGGTGGTTCGGCCGGAGCGGCACACTGGCGAGGAACCGCTCGTCGTGAGCGCGGTGGTGGCCGGTGTTGGCGGCGTAGAGCGCCCCGTCCCAGGCCGGCAGCCACCGTTCGCTCCCCACCGGTCCGGCTGGGACTTTCTCACTCAGTGAGAGAACGTTCTCATTCATCGGCGCACTCTAGCAGGGCGCGGACTGCGGCTTCGTCAGCCGGCGCAAAGTCCCGATAGTGGAGACCCACGGCGTGGAACGGCATCGGCACCACCAGGCAGACGACCTCGTCGACCAGGCCCCGCAGGTCGCTCACCGCGTCGGGCGACCCAACCGGTGCCGCCGCTATCACGGTCTTGGCTCCCGCTCCCCGTGCGGCCGCCACGGCGACGCGCATGGTGGCGCCGGTAGCCAGCCCGTCGTCGACCAGCACGACCGGCCGCCCCTGCAGCGACGGACGCGGGCGGTCGCCCCGCAGGCGCCGTTCCAGCGCCGCCACCGCCTCGTGGCCGGTCGACTCCCGACGGGCGAGGGCCTCAGGGTCGAGGTCGGCGTAGGCGACGACGTCGTCGTTCAGCACCTGCACCCCGCCGCTCGCCACCGCCCCCATCGCCAGCTCCTCCTGGCCAGGGAAGCCCAGCTTGCGCACGACCAGGACATCGAGCGGTGCGCCGAGCGCGTTGGCCACCTCGGCCGCCACCACCACGCCGCCACGAGGAAGGCCGAGGACGATCAAGCCCTCCTCGCCGCGGTGGCGCTCGAGCGCGGCGGCCAACTGGCGACCGGCGTCGGCGCGGTCACGGAACCTCACCGCTCCATGGTGCGCCCTCTGCCGGCGGCTGTCAGCGCCCGAATCCGAGCGAGCGCCAGTGTCGCCCACCGTCAGACGTCATCAACATGTCGCCGCTGCCGTCGTCGTGTTGGAGCACGGCGACTCCTTGATCGACGCTGGTGAAGCCAAGGTCGCTCCACCGAGCCGTCCCGTTGCCCGTCCACACCGTGCCCCAGTGCTGCCCGCCGTCGAAGGTGGCGTACAGCGCGGGCGCCCCGCTGGCGAGGGCCGCCGCCACGACGACCGTGCCGACCGCCGGGGTAGCGGCCGCTGGCACCCCACTCTGGCTGGCGAGAGGCAGCGGGGTGCCGGACGGAACGAAGGTGACTCCACCGTCGGACGAGATGTACAGACGGGTGGCCGGCGTGCTGGGGCCACCCCAGATGCCCTCCTGGCAGACCGCCACCATGTCGCGGGGGCTGGATGCGGCCAGCGTGGCGGGACCGCCGACGGCGGTGCAGGGCGGCGTCCAGGACGACCACGCCCCATTGACCAGGCGGGCGCCGTCGACGACCGTCCGGTCGTTCTCGAGCACCCACCCCGCTGCATGCTGCAGCACGAGCTGCGCGCTCGGAACCGGCCCGCCGCCGTAGGGCACCACGACCGATGCGTCGTGGAAGGCGTCGCGATCCTCGGGGCTGCTGGCGATCCGGAAGCCATCTCCGGCCGCCAGGACGACGTGGACGACACCATTGGCAGCACCCACCGCAGCGACCTCGGCCCCCGCCTCGGACCCGCTGATCGTGACCGCGGACCAGGTCCGCCCGCCGTCATGGGTAGACCACAGCCCACCACCGAAGAGGTAGCCGACCCTCGGGTTGGCGAAGCGCACCCCGGCCGAGCCGGTCTGTCGGTCGTCGGTGACCTTCGGCGTGCCCGTGACCTCGTGCCACGTAGCGCCGCGGTCATCGGAGGTGATGAGGCTGAGGCTGGGGCAGGACGGCTGGCCGCAGTCCTGCCCGAGCGCCCACGCCTTCGTCGTCGACACGAACGTCACCGAGGTCGGCGCGAACTTCGACCGATCGACCGGCGGCGCGACGACGGTCGTGGCCGCGGGCGGGATGGTCGTCGCAGCGGTGGTCGGCGCCGGGGTCGCGGTGGTCGGCGCCGGGCCCGGCGGGGCCGTCGCGGGCAGGGTGACGGTCGGCGTGGGGGCCGAGGACGTGGGCGCCGGTGACGTCCCGGGCGTGGTGACGACCTCGTCGCGGTGGTTGGTCGTGACCACAGCCGCGACGGCGAGGACCGCCGCGCTGGCCAGCACGGCCAAGAGCAGCCGACGGCGCATCCGGCCGACCTGATCGTGGTCGGGATCGAAGCCGTCCCCGAAGGGCTCGTGGCCATCGGGCGAGCGCAGCGCCTCATCGACCTGCGCCTCCAGCTCGGCGCGGAAGGTGGGCCTGGGCTCGAGGCCCGCCCGGTCCACGATCTGTCGAACGATGTCAGACATCGGCCTGTTCCTCCTGTGCGGCACGGCGGATGTTGGCGGTGGCCCGCACCAGCAATGACTCGGTGGCGCGCACGGACCGACCGAGGAGCCGGGCGATCTCGCTCACCGCGAGGTCGTCGGCGTGGCGGAGCACGAGCGCGGTGCGCTGGTCGACGGGTAGGTGGCGCAGCAGGCGGTGGGCCTCGTCGGCCGAGGCGATGGCGCTCTCGATCGGCGCGCCTTGGTTCAGCACCCGCAGAGCGCGCTCGCCTCGTCGCTGCTCGCGGCGACTCGAGCGGAGGCGTTGCAGGAAGGCGTTGCGCGCCGTCGTCATGAGCCACGGGTGGGCCAGGGCGTCGAGCTGCCCACCCCGCACCGCCCGGACAAGCGCGGCATAGGTCTCCTGGGTGAGGTCCTCAGTCAGGGCGCGGTCGCCCGCGGTGAGCTTGGCGAGGTAGCGGTGCACCTCCCCCACCGTGGCCCGGTAGCAGGCCACCACCTGGTCCGGGGTGACCCCGGGGCCGTCCATCAGGTCCTGTGTCGCTCGACCATGCCGCACCACACCACCTTCAATGCCGCCGAGGCGCCGAACCCGTCGCGGTCCGTCTCAGTCATAGGTGGCTGCCAACCACCAGCGGCCTTGGGTCAGGACGAGCAGGTGCGCTCGTCCGTCGTCGGTGACCACCTGGAATCGGGCCCGACGCCGGCGACCGGCCGGATCCCACCACCGTTCGTCGATCGGCCATGGTCCGGCCCAAGCCGTGATCTGGCGCGGGCGGCTCGATCCCGAGGCCAGGCGCGCCGGCGGAGCGCTGGTCACGCCCCGGCCGGTCACCGTCACCGCCCGACCGGCCTCGTCCACGACCTCCGCCGGCTCGAGGTGGGCGGGCACCCGGGCTGGTGATGGTGGTGGAAGCCGGCCCGGCCAAGGGCCCGATCCCGCCGGCGGGCCGATGCGGCCACGGCCCTCCCGTTCTGCTAGGTCCACTGTGGCGGCCGGCACCGTGACGACGCCCTCTCCCGGGCTACGGCCGCCACGCCACTCCGGCACCGTCACCGCCTCTGGACCGAGCAGGCCCGAGAGCCGGGCGGCGGCGCGCGCCGCTCGCTCGGCCCCCTGCTGGTCGCCACCCCAGAAGCCGAGCTGGCGTCCCTCGTCCGCCACCACCTCGATCGGGACCAGCCGGAGGGCGGAGATCCCTCCGGTGGGTCCGGCCGGGCCCTGGGCCCACCCCTCGAGCTGCCAGCGCACCCGCTCGGCCAATGCGGCGGCGGTGAACCCCGGCCCGTGGTGCCAGATCCGCTCGTGGCGCTCCCCGTGCTCGGTCTCCACCCACACCAGGCAGGTGGTGACCACCAGGCCGCGCCGGGACAGGTCGGCGTGCAGGCCATCGGCCAGGTGCTTGGCCGTGAACACCACCGGCCCGCTCTGCAGCACCGGTGGCTCGAAGGCCTCCTGCACCGTGAGCTCGGGCGGGGGCGAGCGAGTACCGGGCGGCCGGTCGTCCATCCCGTTGGCTGCTCGGTGCGCCTCCTGGCCGAGCGGCCCGAACCGGCCCAGCACGTCGGCCGCCGGCAGGGCCGCCAGCTGGCCCAGGGTGCACAGGCCGAGGCGACCGAGCAGGTCGGCGAGAGCAGGATCCGGGAGGTTGGTGACGGACAGGGGGGCGAGGAAGGCCGCACTGGCGCCCGGTGGGACCACCAGCCAGCCCGCCCCGCCCTCACCGGTCCCGCCTGACCCGCGCCTTCCTGACGAAGGAGCCTCCCCGGCGGCGAGCGCCTGGCGGGCCGCTCGCCGAGCCGCCAGCGTGGCCGTGAACCGCCCGTCGGCCACCCCCACCCCGGGAGGGCCGGTGGCCCGCACCTGGTCACCCAGCAGGGTGATGACGCGCCCCGCCACCTCCTGGGCCAGCGCTTCGTCCCCCCCGTGGTACCGCGAGGGGCCCCGGGCGGCGAAGGTGACCGTGCCCGGCTCGGTGACCTCGAGCAGCGGCGTGATGCGCTCGACCGCCCGGAGCACCGCTTCGAACATCCGGGTGTCATGGGCCGGATCCAGCGGGACGAGGACGAGCGACGGACAGCAGGCCTGAGCGGCCCGACGGCGAAGCCCGGGTTGGACCCCCTGGTACCGGGCGGCCAAAGAGGTGGCCACCACCCGGTTGGCGTGGATGACGGCCACTGGCGCGTCCGCGTCGAGGTCAGCCGCGGCCACCGCCCAGTCCGGGCACCACACGACCACGAGCCGGGAAGGTCCGGGGCCCGTCGCCGGGTGCGGACGGGCCGCTCGAGCAGATCGAGGCACGGCCATCGATCTCACCCCACCTCGTCCACGCGGTGCAGGGCGACGACGTTGTGGGCGCCTCCCACGCGCTCCTGGCGCACTTCGCCCGCTCCATCCGGCAGCCAGAGCAGCGCGGCCCGGCGACGCGCCGCGCTCCGGCGACCACTGACCTCCACCGGTAGGCAGCGGGCCTGGAGATGACCCCAACCGTGCCCGACGCCATGCCAGACCGGGGGCTGCGCGGCGACCACCAGGTCAGGTTGGAACGAGCCGGGGGCGCCGACCAGCACCAGGACGGCACCCCGCTCCCGCAAGCGAGCCTGGAGGCGCCGCGCATCGGCATCCCGCAGCCGCCGGGGCACCTCGACGAGGAGGGCGTCCACCCCATCGAGCGCGGCCGCGCCTGCGGTGGCCCACGGACTCGAAGCCGGGACGTCGACGAGGAGAAGCCGCTCGAGGACCACCCCGAGCTCGCCCGCGGCAGCCAGGCCCAACCCGGACATCCCGATCACGGCCGTCCACGATCCAGCGGCTGAACACCCAGCGAGAAGAGCCAGAGCCAGCGAGGTGGCCCCCGGACCGTGGACCTGGGTGACCGTGCCCCGTCGCAGACCCGGCTCGGGTAGCAGCCCGTCGAACACCGGGAGCACCGGCAGCAGCTGCTCCCGAGCCAGCGTCACCGGTTGGGATCGCTGCCGCGGCTCGCGCCAATGCCGCCCGGTCTCCCCGACCCTCCCGCTGCGGGTGCGAAACCTCGGGCGCGATCTGGTGAGACACAGCCCCGGCCGCCATCGCTCCCACTCTAGCGAACAGGTGTTCGTAGGTGCAAGGGGCCGCGCCACGGCCGATCAGGCCTCAGGCGCGGCTGGGCGAGACCGCGGCCGGTGTGCGGGGCCGGCTCGCCAGCACCAGCCGATCGAGGAGGTCCACCAGGGCGCGACCGTCCGGCGCCCAGCCGTCGGCGCCCAGGGCCGCGGCGTGGTCCGCGTCACGCACCGCACCACCCCCGACGAGGATCGGCAGCTCGTCGACGACGTCGCGCAGCTCGCTGATCACCTGGACCGCGGCCTCGAGCCGGGCCGATGTCGAGACCGAGACCCCCACCGCCCGCAACGAAGGTGCCTGCAGCGCCGCGTGGGCGAAGGCACGTGAGGGCAGGTCCGCTCCGAGGTCAGAGACCATCCACCCGGCGTTGCGGAGGAGGTCGGCCAACAGCGCGATCGGCAGCGAGTGCCGCTCGCCGACCGGCGTGCCGAGCACCACGGCGCCGCGGCTGCGGCCCCGGCGCAGGAACCGCGGCCCCAGCCGGCCGACGAGGCGCCAAGCGATGCCGGTCGCCCGGTGCTCCACGGCCACATCCAGCTCGCCCCCCTCCCAGCGACGGCCGATCGACACCATCGCCGGGGCGATGATGTCGACGTAGACCTCGTCGAGCTCGGCCCCCGCCGCCAGTGCCGCCTCCACCACGTTCCAGGCCCCACAACCGTCGCCGGCGACCAAGCGGGACTCCAGTCGGGCGGCCCACGGCGCCCGGCGACGACCGGCTCGAGCCAACGCCCCCGGGCCCGCCGAGCCGGCCCCGCCTCCGCGGAGGTCGTCGAGCGCCGACCGCGGCACGCGCCACGCTCCGTCGACCTTGTCAGCCGCGAGCATGCCGAGCCGGACGTAGCGGTACGCGGTCATGTAGTGCACACCGAGCAGGTCTGCGGCCTCTTGGAGCGTCACCTGCGTCGTCACGTGTCGCTCACCCGCGCCACCTATGCCCGTTGGGTGGTCAGTGCCCGTACGACCACAGCCTTCGACGCTAGTGCCCCCAGCGTCTCGACGACCGACCGGAGTGGACGGCGCAGTCTCGCTCGTATGCCCCGGCAGGGGGCGTGGTGGGGCTCAGCCGGCCTGCTTGGCCTGCCAACGCTCCTTGGCCAACCGGCTGCGCTCGAGCAGGTGGGCGGGCACCAGTGAGGCCGCAGCGCCCGCTTCGTCAGCCTGGGCGTCCCCACCCGCCGGCGCGCTGGCCGCGGTCGCGGCCGTCGCCGCGGGCCCGCACTCCGCCGGCTCCGAGGGGATCTCGAGGGCGGGCGGCACGAAGCCCTCGTGGTAGTACGTGTACAGGTCCTCGATGATCGGGGCCAGCGAGTCGCCCGTGTAGCCCTTGTGCAGGTCCACGGTGATGATGTTGCTGTACACGTGGACGCTGTCGACCTGCCCGGTCTCGAGCAGCCGCCGGGCCAGGAGGGCGGCCGGACGGGGCCCCTGGGCCTCTTCGAGACTGGTGAAGAACTCGTGGCCCATCCCGGTCAGGCTGCGGTTGGCCTCGAACCGGAGCAGGCCGGGACGGCTGCTCGGCTTCAGCGTGACGGCAACCGGTTGACCCACGGCGGCGCAGGCTAGCCGCGCCCCGACGTTCGGCTCAGGCCCGCCGGCGCGGCCTCGACGGTCGAGGCTGGTGAGCCAGCGTCGGTCGCGACCGCGCTCGGCGGGGCACCAGTCGTGCCTCCGGCGGTCACACCGACGGGAGCTCGCCCTGCTCGGCGCAGGCGCCGCACCACGATCCAAGCCGCGACCGCGAAGGCCACGCTGACGATGGCGATCACGGTGTGGACGACCTTGAACCCGGTCGAGTGCGCGCTGTCCCCCAAGATGTTGCGCACGAAGACGACCCACACGAACACCGTCCACGCGCAGAATGCCCGCAACAGCGTGGCTTGGCCTCGAGTCATGGGCCGACGGTACCGCGCCGGCCGGGCCGGGTGGCTCCGGCCGGGCCCGGCCCGGTACGTTGACCCACAGGTCAAGTCCGCCGACAGGGGTATGGGTCCATGGCAGAGCTGAGCCTCGAGGCGTTCGAGCGAGAGGCGCTGGGCTTCCTCGGCTCGAACGCGTCGCTGAAGGAGGAAGAAGCCAAGTTTGTGTGGGGCGAGGGGTCGGACCGGGTCAGTGTGTTCGACGAGAAGCGCCGCGACCAGGAGCTGGAAGACCTCGAGGTCGCCCGGGACTGGCGAGCCAAGAAGTTCGACGCTGGCTTCGGCTGGATCACCGGCCCGGCCCAGTACGGCGGACGCGAGCTCCCCTACGCCTACGAGCGGCTGTGGGCGTCGCTGGAGGGCCGATATGAGGTGCCCAACCTGGGCTTCTTCGGCATCGGCCTCGGGATGGTCGCGCCCACGATCCTGGCCCACGCCACGCCAATCGCCAAGGACGCCTACCTCCGCAAGGTGCACCGGGGTGACATCGTCGCCTGCCAGCTGTTCTCCGAGCCCGGCGCCGGCTCCGACCTGGCCAGCCTGCAGACCAAGGCCGTCCGCGACGGCGACGAGTGGCGGATCACCGGGCAGAAGGTCTGGACGTCAGGCGCGCACTACGCCGACATCGGCGAGATCATCTGCCGGACGGACCCCGACCAGCCGAAGCACAAGGGCCTCACTGGCTTCATCATCGACATGCACGCCCCTGGCGTGGATGTTCGGCCGCTCCGCCAGATGACCGGTGGGGGGAACTTCAACGAGGTGTTCTTCACCGACGTCATCGTGGGCGACGATCATCGGCTCGGCGACGTCAACCAGGGCTGGGCGGTCGCGCTCACCACGCTCATGAACGAGCGGGCCTCGATCGGCGCCGGGGGCGGCAGCGGCGGCCTCGGGCTGATGACCCGAGCCATCGAGATGGTGCGCCACTTCGGTCTGGACACCGACCCCACGGTGCGCGACGAGCTGGCGGCGCTGATCACCACCCATCGCGTCGCCGCCTACACGAACCAGCGGGCCATGGACCGGATCAAGCTGGGCCAGCCGCCCGGACCAGAGCTGTCGATCGCCAAGCTGTCACTCACCAGCAACATGCGCCGGATGAGCGAGTTCGTGGCACGCGTACTCGGGCCCAGGATCCTCGCCGATACCGGCGAGTGGGGAACCTACGCGTGGAGCACGTACCTGCTCGGCGTGCCCGGCATCCGCGTCGCCGGCGGTTCGGACGAGGTGTTGCGCAACATCGTGGCCGAGCGGGTGCTCGGGCTGCCCAAGGACCCGGGCATCGACTCGACCACCCCGTTCAGCGAGCTCATGGTCGGCACACAGGCCAGCTGAAGCTCGAGCCCGCGCCATGCCCGTCGGGTGAGCGGGATGGTCAGGCCGGGGCGGCGACGACGAGGCCGTGCTCACCCGCCCACTGGGCCAGGTCGCGATGCTCGATGGCCGCCGCGAGCAGGTCCGGGAAGGCGTCGGGGGTGCAGGCGAAGCAGGGGATGCCGAGCGCGGCCAGGGCGGCGGCATGCGCGTGGTCGTGGGCCGGAGCGCCCTCGTCGGACAGCGCCAGCAGCACGACGCAGGTGACTCCCGAGCGCGCCATGGCCGCCAGCCGCGCCTCCAGCTCGCCGGCCCGGCCACCCTCGAAGAGGTCCGAGACCAGCACGAGAACGGTCTCTGCGGGGCGGCTGATGAGGCTCTCGCAGTAGGCGACGGCGCGGTTGATGTCGGTGCCGCCGCCTATCTGGATGCCGAACAGGACCTCGACCGGGTCGGGCAGCACCGCGGTGAGGTCGACCACCTCGCTGCTAAACGCGACGACGGAGGTCCGCAACGCGGGGACAGATGCCAGGGCCGACCCCATGACCCCGGCGTAGACCGCCGACTCGGCCATCGAGCCCGACTGATCGATGGCGACGACCAGCTCCCGCTGCACCGCGGGCGCCAGGCGGCCGAAGCCGAGAAGGTGCTCGGGCACGAGCGTGCGGCGCTCGGGGAGCCAGTGCCGGAGGTTGGCCCGGATCGTGCGGTGCCAGTCGATGTCGCCCGGGCGGGGCCGGGTGGTGCGCAGATGGCGGCGCAGCGCGCCGGTGGCCGACTGGCGGAGGGGCCGGGCCAGCCGGTCCTCGATCTGCTCGACGACCGTCGCCACCACCCGCCGAGCGGTGGCGCGTGCCTCGTCGGGCAGGTAGCTCTGGAGGGCCAGGAGCGTGCCGACGAGGTGGACGTCGGGCTCCAACGCGCCAAGCATCTCGGGCTCGAGCAACAGGCGGGTGAGGTCGAGGCGCTCGATGGCGTCGCGTTGCATGACCCGGACCACACTGGTCGGGAAGTAGCGCCGGATGTCGCCCAGCCAGCGCGCCACCTGGGGCGAGCTGCGGCCGAGCCCGGCGCGCCGCCGCCCGCCGGATCCGGGCCGCGGCGTCCCGCCGTAGAGGGCGGTGAGCACCGTGTCCATCGCCGCGTCGTCGGCGGCCAGGCCGACGCCCGTGCCGTCGTCGTCTCCGCCGAGCACGAGCCGCCAGCGCCGGAGCCGCTCGTCGTCGGGACCATTGGTCAGCGCGCCCGAGGTACCGCCGCATCTGCCCGTCGGAGCGGAGAGCGGACCCGTCTCGCCCTGGTCGATCACGCGTCCACCCCGAGCAGCTCGGCCACAGTGGCCAGCGCGGCGGCGACGCGCTCGGCATCGAGCTCGGGGTCCAGCTCCGGCCGGGGGGCGGGGCCACCATCTCTGGCGATGAGCTCGCCGATCAGCCGTCGCTCCGACGGCTCGAAGCTGCAGAAGGTCCGCCGCAGCAGCGGCAGGCTGTCGGTGAAGGCGTCGGGTGGGAGCCGCCCGAGCCAGTCGTCGACCAGCGCCAGCAGGGCTCGGTCGTGCACCAGGACCGTGCCGCTGCCGGCGAGGAACCCCTCGACGAACGCCGCGCCCTCGGCGGCCGGGGTGCCGGGCGTGAGCGCACGGGACAGGCGCGGCGCCGCTCCGTCGGCGGACAGGCGCTCGGCATCGAGGAGCAACCGGCAGGCTCGCCCGCGCAGCAGGCCGGGCACGTTCGACGCGTCGAGCAGCTCGCCCAACGCGCCAAACCAGATGTCGTCGTGCTCCCTCCGCCCCAGCAGGGCCACCGCGGCCTGGGTCGCCTGCAGACGACTGCCCATGGCCTGGCCTTCGTCGTCGCCGAGGCCGGTGCACGCGGGACGGAGGCCGGCGGACACCCGCATCACCAGGCCCTCGATGACCGAGTCCAGCTGGGCCACATCCGTTCCCCGGACGTCGCCGTAGCGCCGGGAGCGGGCCAGCGGCTCGAGCGCGTCCATGAGCTGCCCCACGTCGGCGTGCACCGCGGCCCGCTCCGCCACCGTCGTCATCACGGCCCCAAGGGCGTCAGGCAGGTCGGCGAGCAGGCAACCTTCGACCGCTCGGGTCAGTTCGGGCAGGCTGGTCGCGGCGGACGCGGCTTGGACGACCGCGGCGGAGGCGGCCAGCTCGACAGTGGTGCCATAGGCGCTGCGCTCGACCAGTCGCACCGCGAGCTCCGGCTCCCACCGCAGGCGCCAGCTCTCCCGGAACGTGCCCACCGTCCCGCGGCCCTCCACCCACGTCCCCCACGGCACGTCGAGCAGGGCGAGACGATGGAGCAGACGGGAGCGGGCGCGCGCGTTCGGACGACGCAGGTCGAGCTCGAGCGGGCGGTCGCCCGCGTCGGGCTTCAGGCGCAGGCGACGCTGCCACGCCACGAGGTCGCGGGCGAGCGGCACCATCGGGGTGGCGTCGGGAACGGATCCGATCTGCGTCCCCACCACCAGCCAGTCGCGCACGATCGCCATCGGTGCCGACCCGCCCTCGCCGAGCACAGCCGCGGTGGCATCGGTGACCTCGCTCAGGCCGGGCAGAGGCCGCCGGCGCAACGCGGCCAAGGCGTCGGCCAGCCGGGTGGCATCGATCACCTGCGCCGGCGAGGCCACGAACCCCTCGGCCCGGAGAACGGCCGCGACCTCGCAGAACCAGCGGGCGACGACGTCGGGGCCGGCGTGCTCGAACAGGTGGTGGTACCAGCCGGGTGCCACCACGCCCGCTCCGTACCCGCTCGCCGCAGCCAGCCGCCGGCTCGTCCATGGCACCCACGTCATCGTCACCGTGGGCGTCCGGCGCCGATCGGGCGCGGCGTCCGATCCGCCGTCGTCGTCGAAGGCGCCCAAGAGGGCGGGGCCGTGCCAGGCTCCGCACACCACCGCCAAGCGGCGGAAGCCTTCGGCGCCCGCCCGACGCAGACCGGCCCGCATGGCCGCCTCGCGCTCGGCCTCGCGGCCGAGGGGCTCGGGCCGCGCCGCCCGCACGGCCGCCATGGCCTCGAGGATGGCCCCGAACACGTCCTCTCCCCGGTGCTCCACCTGATCGTCCCACCAGCGCTCGGGATCGTCGAAGCCGGCCGCGGCGGCCAGCTCGGCGATGGGGTCGACCGGAGGCCCGCCCCAGTCGTCCGGGACAGGTGCCGCCGTGTCGTTCTCGTCGGTCGCCGCCGCGATGTGGTCGGCGTCGGTGGGCCCGCGGGCGACGGTCACCGCGGCGGGCAAGTCGATGAAGCGGATCGGCCGCCGCCGGCGGCGGGCCCATCGCACCGCCTGCCACTCCGGGCTGAAGCTGGCCAGCGGCCAGAACGCGGCCCGCTCGGGATGGTCGACGTCGTAGGCGAGGAGGGCCACCGGCGGGACCATCGCCGGATCGTCGGCAAGGTGCAGGATCGACTCTGCCTCCGGCGGACCCTCGACGCACACGACCTCCGGATCCATCCCGTCGAGCGCGGCGACGACCGAGCGAGCCGACCCCGGCCCGTGATGGCGGACGCCGAAGACGGCCAGCTCGACGTCGGGGCCGGAACCGGTCGCTACCTCGCGCATCGTCGCCCGGTCACAGCGCGTCGCGACAGGCGCGGTAGAAGTCAGCCCAGCCGTCTCGGTCGCGCATGACCCCTTCGAGGTACTCGCGCCAGACCACCACGTCGTGCAACGGGTCCTTCACGATGGCGCCGAACATGCTGTCGGCCAGATCGCCAGGACGCAGGCTGCCGTCGCCGAAGTGGGCGGCGAGCGAGAGGCCGTTGGTGACCACGGAGATGGCCTCGGCCGGCGACAACGTGGAGGAGGGCGTCTTGAGGCTGACGCGCCCGTCGGCGGTGAGCCCGGCCCGCAGCTCCCGGAACACGGTGACGACCCGGCGGATCTCGGCCTCGGCGGCCGGCAGCTCCGGCAGCTCGAGCGCTCGGCCGAGCTGCGCCACCCGCTGACCGACGATCGCCACCTCGTCGTCGGCGCTCGCCGGCAGCGGCAGCACGACCGTGTTGAAGCGCCGACGCAGGGCGCTCGACAGCTCGTTCACCCCGCGGTCGCGGTCGTTGGCGGTGGCGATGACGTTGAAGCCCTTGGCCGCCTGCACCTCGGCCCCCAGCTCGGCGATGGGAAGCGACTTCTCGGAAAGGATGGTGATGAGCGCGTCCTGCACGTCGGAGGGGATGCGGGTCAGCTCCTCGACCCGAACCAGTGCGCCGCTCCGCATGGCCCGCAACACCGGGCTCGGCACCAGCGCCTGCTCCGTCGGGCCCTCGGTGAGGAGGCGGGCGTAGTTCCATCCGTAGCGGAGGGCCTCCTCGGGGGTGCCTGCGGTGCCCTGGACGAGGAGGGTCGAGTCCCCGGAGATGGCCGCGGCCAGGTGTTCGCTGAGCCAGGTCTTGGCCGTCCCCGGGAGCCCGAGGAGCAGGAGCGCCCGATCCGTCGCCAGCGTTGCGACCGCCACCTCGATTACGCGTCGCGGGCCGATGTACTTGGGGGTGATCGCCGTGCCGTCGGGCAGGGCGCCGCCGAGCACATAGGTGACGACGGCCCACGGCGAGAGCCGCCACTGCGGCGGGCGCGGATGGTCGTCGGCGGCCGCGAGGGCGGCCAGCTCGCTCGCGTACTCCTCCTCGGCGTGGGGCCGAAGTGCGGTGCGGTCCGGGCTGGTGGTCACGGGCCCTCCTCGGCGCGCAGCTCGTCCAACATGGCGGCGCGGAACCCGAGCAGGTCGACGAGATCGTCGCGGACGCCATCGACCGGAGGTGAGAGCCCCAGCTCGGCCAGTGCCGCGGCAGCCGGCGCGAGTGCGGCCGGGTCCAGCGAGCAGGCCAGCCGGCGCAGGAGGGGGGCGGTGTGCCGTCCGGCCCGGCGATCGACGAAGAGGGCCAGCAGCCCGCTCACGACCACCTGCCCCACCGACTCCGGCCACGGCCGCGGCAGCGCCTCCAGCGCGGCGAGGGTGACCGGCGTGAGCAGGGTGTCGGGCCCGGCGCGACGGATCGCGACCGCCACCAGGTCGTCCAGATCGAGGGCGGTGACGAGAGCCGGGACCTCGGTCTCGTCGATGAGCAACCGAGCCCAGGCCGCGTCACGCTGCGCCGCAGCGGCGCCGGCCCAGGCCCCGAGCAGCACCGACCCCAGCTCATGCTCGGCCGCCAGCACGATGAGCTCGTCCGGGGCCGCGAGGCCGTCCCAGGCGGCGAGCGGCGTGGCCACCACGACCCGCTCCAAGGCGTGGACGCCAAGCGACACGCCCCGCGGTGCGGTCGGGCTCACACCGTCGCGCTCCCAGCCGGCCGGCACGGGCGCCAACAGCACCACGTCCAGACGGTCCCGACCGCCGCGGTCGGACACCACCCGAACCAGCTCCCGGGCCCGGGCAGCCATCCGCGCCGCTCGTCGCGACGTCGGCAGCCGGTCGAGAAGTGCCGCCGCCACCTGGCGGACCCCTGCGCTCCGATCGTCCAGCGCCCGCTCCAGGAGCGGTTCGTCGTCGGCGCTCAGCCCTACGGCCAAGACGCCGTAGCAGGCCGCCCGCAGCTCGGCGCGCTCCCCGGCTAGATCGGCCTCGACGCGGCGCCGGGCCGCGGCCGGGTCCTCGACCCGGAGCTGCCGAAGCGCCTCGATCCGCTCCGCGGGCTTGCCGTGCTGCCACGCATCGACCGGATCACCTGCGCCGGCGGCACCACCGAGCGGCCAGCCGAGCTGGGGGAGCACGCCGGCTAGCCAGGGGAGGATCGGGCCGGCCACCCGCACCACGAGGGCCCGCACCTCGGGCTCGGAGACGGTGAGGTCCATCAGGGCGACGAGGTGCTCGGGCGGTAGCGCGAGCTCGTGGGCCACCAACGTGGCCAGCAGCTCTGGCAGGAGGTCGCCGTGCCGACCCGCCAGCATCGCCTCGACCCGGCGCGCTGCCGCACCCAGGCACGGCTTCCGCCCGTCACGCGGGGCGGCCGTTAGCGGCCGCCAGTCCGGCACGGGCTGGGCCCCAGCCCGGCGCGCCGCGGTGACGGCGGCGGCACGATCGAGCAGCGCGATGGCCGAGTCGTCACCCCGGCCAAAGGGCGCGAGCGGGCCCGGTGGCGAGGCGGGCGGGGAGCGGCGATCCGTGCCCAGGAGCGCGGCGGACAGCAATTCCTCCCACGTCGCCGCCATGGACACCGTCGCGCTCACGCGAGGACCGTCGCACGATCGTGGACTCGCACCGCGAGCGGCGTGAAGCCGCCCGCCCGATGCTCGCCCGCCACCACGATCGGGTGGCCGCCGGACACGGCCAGCAAGGTCGGCAGGACGGGGCCGGGCGCGAGCGGCAGCGCCCCGCTGTCGTCGGCGAGGACCCAGCCCGCCCGGCTGGCGCGAGCTGGCGTGGCCCGCACCAGGCCGGGCCAGCGCTCGAGCCACGGTTCGCGGGCGAGGGCCCAGCCAAGGTCGGCCAGGGTGCCGGCGACGGACGACGGCAACGGGCCCACGACATCTTCGATCGCCGCCTCGTGTTGCTCACCGAGGAGAGCGCGGATCGGGACTCGACCGGGGAAGTAGTGGACATCGGCCTCGAGCAGGGCACCGACCGGCGGGTACCCGACGAGGCTCTGGCCAAAGGCGGCGAAGGCCAAGAGCAGGGCCCACCGACCGGTGTCGCGCCCGAGCAGCCAGGTGCGCCGCACGGTGATGCGGTGCTCCTCGGTGTCGCTGCGCCCGATGACGTGCCAGTGGTCGGTGGTGGGGGTGCCGGCCAGCACCTCCTCCTTGGCGACGGTCCACCCGATGGCGGTCCGCACGCTCATGGCCAGGTCCTCGTCGAGGTCATACGAGCGCGTGCCGGCCACGGCCAGGGCGTGCAGGTTGGCCATCTCGGCCAGCACGCGCTCCTGCCATCCGGGCCCGGCGCCGACGAGCTCGGTGATCCGCCGGACCCGGTTGGCCAGCGCCGGTGCCTGGGCGTCGACGAGCCGGGCGGCCACGCCGTCCCACCTGTCCCGGCGCGCCACGTCGGGGCTGGTCAAGCCCCGCCGGATCTGATCGGCCAGCCAACGGTCGAGCTCGAGCAGGCCCGACTTGACTCGGGCCGCCCGTTCGTCCACCCGGGGGTCGTGGCCGCGATCGCCCGACGGCGACGCCGCTCCCGCCGAGCCGCCGGCTGACCGCCGGGGCGACGGGGGCGCCATCCCCTCCAGCTGCTCTTGCGCCGGTGGCGCAGGCCGCGCCGCGTGGGCGGCCAGCCAGCTCGTGACCTGGGCCGGCCGGATCGTCGTGGGCACCGCGCCCTCGGCCCACAGGAGCAGCAGCCCGATGGCGTGCTTGCAGGGGATCTTCCGACTCGGGCACGAGCACCGCCACGCCGGCCCGGCGCGGTCCACCGCCACGTCGTAGGGCTCAGCCGAGGTGCCCCGGTAGAGGCCCCACACCGCCACGTGATCGCTCCCCAGGTCCGACCAGGCCGACGGCGCCGCCAGGCCGCGCCCCGCGTGGGCCGACCGCGGCGTCTGGCGCCAACGCCAGCACCTCAGCCGTGGACCACCGATCAGCCATGAGCCGAGGGTAGCGAGGGGGTGTGTCACGTCGGCGCCCTGCGGCCCCAGGCGCATGGCCCCACCCTCGTCCGGAGCCGTCGAGACCGCGCCGCTACCCTGAGGCCATGACCGACCAGGGGATGCCGGACCGGCCGCAGATCGCCGAGTCCGTGCTCGACCTCATCGGCGACACGCCACTCGTCAGGTTGGGCAAGATCGGCCGCGACCTGCCCTGCCCGCTCGTCGCCAAGCTCGAGACCACCAACCCCGGCGGTTCGGCGAAGGATCGCCCAGCCCTCGAGATGGTGCTGGCCGCCGAGCGCGACGGCCTGCTCCCGCCGGGCGGCACGATCGTCGAGCCGACGTCCGGCAACACGGGGGTCGGTCTGGCCATCGTGGCGGCGCAGCGGGGCTACCACTGCCACTTCGTCACCACCGACAAGGTGGCGCCCGAGAAGATCGACTTCCTGCGAGCGTACGGGGCCGAGGTGACGGTGTGCCCGGTGGCCGTGCCACCCGAGGATCCGACCAGCTACTACTCCACGGCCGAGCGGCTGGTGCGGGAGATCCCAGGCGCCTACCGACCCAATCAGTACGCCAACCCGGCCAACCCGCTCGCCCACGAGAAGACCACCGGCCCCGAGATCTGGCGCCAGACCGCCGGCCGGGTGACCCACTTCGTTGCCGGCGCCGGCACCTGCGGCACGGTGACAGGAGTCGGCCGCTACTTGAAGCGCGTGAACCCCGACGTGCAGATCGTGGCCGCCGATCCGGAGGGCTCGGTGTTCTCAGGCGGATCCGGGCGTCCCTACCTGACCGAAGGAGTCGGCGAGGACTTCTTCCCCGACGCGTGGGATCCAACCGTGATCGATCGGGTCGTCGCCTGCAGCGACGAAGAGTCCTACCTGATGGCCCGCCGCGTGGCTCGCGAGGAGGGGCTGCTCCTCGGCTCCTCGGGCGGCCTCGCCGTGGCCGCAGCCATCAAGGTGGCCCGTGACGCCACCGCCGACGACCTCGTCGTACTGCTGATACCGGACTCCGGGCGCGGCTACCTGTCGCGTGTCTACAACGACGAGTGGATGGCCACGTTCGGCTTCGTACAGGAGTGCGAGCTCTGCGTCGGTGTCGTGCTCGAGGCCCGCAGCGAGGATCTGCCGCCGCTGCTCTACGTCAACCCGGGTCAGACGGCACGGCAGGCGGTGCGCGTCGATGCGGGCCAACGGCGTGTCGCAGCTGCCGGTGTGCAAGAACCAGCCTCCGTTCGCGGCGGCCGAGGTGTCGGGCGCGGTCGACGAGCTCCAGCTCATGGACGCCGCATTCCGCGATCCGTCCGTCTTGGACACCCCGGTCGAGAAGGTGATGGGACCGAAGCTGCCGACCGTCGGCATCGGCCAGCCGCTGTCCGCGCGGTGGAGCTGCTCGACCACGCGCCGGCGCTCCTCGTGCTGTCCGGCGGTCGGCCGCTCGCCGTCCTGACCCGCACCGACGTGCTCACCTTCCTCTCCCCCGGCGGCAGCTGACGATGGCGGACCAGGAGGATGCTCAGGGTCTCGGCTTCGAGACGCGCGCCATCCACGTCGGCCAGGAGCCGGATCCGACCACGGGTGCCGTCGTCACGCCAGTCACCTTGTCCACCACCTTCGCGCAGCGGGCCGTGGGCGAGCACCAGGGGTACGAGTACGCCCGGTCCGGCAACCCCACCCGGTCCGCCCTGGAGGCGTGCGTCGCCTCCCTCGAGCGGGCCGCCCACGGGTTGGCGTTCGCCTCCGGGCTGGCCGCCGAGGACAACATCCTGCGGCTCCTCGAGCCTGGGGCCGGGATCCTCCTCGGGAACGACGCCTACGGCGGGACCTACCGACTCATCTCGAAGGTGTTCGGCCCCGCCGGCTACCGGTGGCACACCGTCGACCTGACGAACCTCGACGCCCTGCGCCGCGGCTGGCCCGACGGCACCCGCATGGTCTGGGTGGAGACCCCCACCAATCCGCTGCTCTCGTGCATCGACATCGAGGCCGTGGCGGCCATGACCCATCAGCGCGGCGCGCTCGCTGGTCGTCGACAACACCTTCGCCACGCCCTACCTGCAGCAGCCGCTCGGCCTCGGCGCCGATGTCGTCGTCCACTCGGCCACGAAGTACCTGGGCGGCCACTCCGACGTGATCGGCGGCTTCATCGCCCTCGACGACGATGAGCTGGCGGAGCGGCTCCGGTTCACCCAGAACGCCGTCGGCGGGGTACCGGGCCCGTTCGACTGCTACCTCGTCCTGCGGGGTGTGAAGACCCTCGCCGTTCGCATGGACCGCCACTGCGCCAACGCCCGGGCGATTGTCGACCTCCTCGTCGGGCACGCCGCGGTCGACCGGGTGCTCTACCCGCAGCTGCCAGACCATCCGGGCCACGCCGCCGCGGCCCGCCAGATGCGGGACTTCGGTGGCATGGTGAGCTTCCTGCTCCGCGGTGGCGAGGAAGCGGCGCTCAAGGTGGTGGAGCGGACCGAGCTCTTCATCCTGGCCGAGTCGCTAGGTGCGGTGGAGTCGCTCATCGAGCACCCGGGCCGGATGACCCACGCCTCGGCGGTCGGCTCGGCCCTCGAGGTTCCGCCGTCGCTCGTGCGGCTGTCCGTCGGTCTCGAATCGTCCGCCGACCTGGTGGCCGACCTCGAGCAGGCCCTCGACTCGATCTGAGGGCGGCGGGATCTGGGGCGCTCTTCACCCGAACGGGTGAGCGGGAGAACCGAATACCACTTCTGGTCACCGATCCCACGCTCCTGGCGAGGAATCGGTGACCGGAACGAAGCGGAGGAGGGTCGGAGCTCACCCGACGCGGACGCCGGGTGTCACCCCACGGGAAAGAGCGTGGGCTGCTCGGGGCGGATCACCCGCAGACCCGGCCAGGGCACGTAGTGATCCATGAACACCCAAGTCCGGCGATGGATGGCACTCGGGCCGTAGCCCTGCAGCGCAGCCTTGTGGACCGGGCACGGGTAGCCCTTGTTGGTGTCGAAGGACCAGTGCGGGTAGTGCTCGGACTGCTCTCGCATGTAGCGGTCGCGGGTGACCTTGGCCAGGATCGATGCCGCCGCCACGGACAGGCAGAAGGCGTCGGCCTTGACCATCCGCTCGACATGGGGGACGGAGGCCCCGACGAAGTTCCAGCGTCCGTCCACGACCGCGGCGTCGGGGGAGACGCCCAGCGCTTCGACGGCACGGCGGGCGGCCAGCTTCTGCGCCGGCGCCATGCCGAGCTCGTCGCACTCCTCCCGGGTGGCCGCGCCCACGGCCCAGGCGTCGCACCAGCTCGCCACCCGATCGAACAGCCGCTCTCGCTCCGCCTCGGTCAGCATCTTGGAGTCCCGGACACCGTTCACCCGCCGCCCCCGCGGCAGCACCGCGGCGCCGACCATGAGCGGACCCGCCCAGGCGCCCCGGCCGACCTCGTCGATCCCGACCACGACCGCGTGCCCTCGGGCCCAGAGCTCCTGTTCGGCCGAGCGGGTCGGCGCCCGCTTCTTCGTGAGGTACACCGGCACGGGCGGAACCTAGCGCCCAGCAAGCTCAGCGCAGGCGGACCCCGGCCTCACCGTGGTCGACGTAGCCGACCACCACGAAGCCGGCGTCGGTGAGCACAGCCGCGGCCGCGGGCGTCACCGCGGCCAGCAGCCCACCGGACGTCTGGGGATCGAAGCAGAGGGCGTCGAGGGCGTCCGCCGCCTCACTCACGACGTGTCCGCTGAGGTACTCGCGGTTGCGCTTGTCGCCGCCGGTACGCACTCCTCGCTCGGCCGCCTCCAGCGCGCCGGCGTACAGCGGAAGCCGACCAGTCTCGAACACGACGGTCGCACCGCTGCGCTCGGCCACTTCCCAACCGTGGCCGGCCAGTCCGAAGCCGGTCACGTCGGTGACGGCGTGCACCTGGCCGTCGAGCCGTTGGAGCCGCTCGGAGGCGGCCCGGTTCAGCCTCCGCATGCCCAGGATCGCCACCGCCTTGTCCGCCGCGGCGCCGCCGGCGAGGACGATCCCGGTCCCGAGGGGCTTGGACAACACGAGAAGGTCTCCAGGCTGCGCCCCGCCCTTGGTGAAGAGGTGGTCCGGATGGACGAGGCCTTGGACGGCCAGGCCGAAGATGGGCTCCTCGCTCCGGATGGTATGGCCTCCGACGATCGATCCACCGGCAGCCACCACCGTGTCCGCGGCGGCGCGCAGGATGGCCTCGATGGCGGCCAGCGGCAGCCGCTCGGGGAAGGCGGAGATGTTCAGAGCTGTCGTCACCCGCCCGCCCATGGCGAACACGTCGCTGCACACGTTGGCGGCGGCGATGGCGCCGAAGTCGGCCGGGTCGTCGACCAGGGGCGGGAAGAAGTCCGTCGTCGAGACGAGGGCCAGGTCGTCGCTGATGCGGTAGACCGCGGCGTCATCGAACGGCGCCAGCCCCACCAGCACGGCCGGGTCGGCCTGGGATGCCAGCTCCTTGACCAGGCCGGACAGGGGTGCCCCGCCCCACTTCGCGGCGCAGCCGCCGCAGGCCGTCCACTCAGTCAGGCGGAGCTCGGCCGACTCGTCGTCGAGATCGGTCACGGCCGCCAGCCTATGGGCGCGACGCCACCCGAGACGAGGTCAGCCGACCCGCTCGATCGTGACCCGCTCGTGGGGATCGGCGGCGGTGGTGAGGAAGGCCTCGAGCATCTCGGCCGCGGTCGTCTCGCTCGTGAGTCGCAAGCCGAGGGCGAGGACGTTGGCGTCATTCCATCGGCGAGCGCCACGCGCCGTCTCGGCGTCCGTGCAGAGCGCAGCCCGCACGCCTGGGACCTTGTTGGCCGCGATCGACACGCCGGTTCCCGTCCAGCAGCACACCACGCCGAGGTCGGCGGTCCCGGTGACCACCGCCTCGCCGACCTCCCGCCCCACGTCGGGCCAGAGCTCGCCCTCGGCGACGACGACCACGTCATGGCCGCTGTCCGCGAGGCGGGCCCGGATGCCATCGGTGAGCGCGGTGCGCTCGTCCGTGCCGAACGCGATCCTCACACTCGCACGGTAGCGCGAGCCCTCGCTGGCAGCGGGGCGACCAGGGCCGTCGCCCATCGACCCGGTCAGCCCGTACCAGTGCGGGTCCAGCGGTCGATGGTGGTCACCCGCTCGAAGCCGCAGGACTCGTAGAACGCGATGTCCCGGAGCGGGGCGAGGCCAGGCGACCCTGACGGAGGATGGACATCATGGCCTCGAGGTCCTCGGCTCCTGCGTAGGGACGGCATTCCACGGCCGAGGACCCTAGGACGCGGCCTCGGGGGGCGGACCCATCGCAGGCGGACCATCGCGAACCGTTTGTCTTCGCGGTGCGTAGCCTCACTTGCCTGTCCGCTCCACAAGGGGGTACCCCATGACCCGTTCCGCTCGTCATCTCGCCCTCGGCGCCGTGGCCGCCGCCACCCTCCTGGCTGCGTGCGGGAGCAGTAGCAGCAGCGGGAGCGGGGGCGGGGTCTATGGCGGCGGGGGCGGCGGCGGTGTCACCACGGTCGCGGCCGCGCCCGGCACCGGAGCTGCGGCCACCGCGGCCGGCGGGGGCGCTACGCCCGCGGCCGGTGCCGGCGCAGTGAGCATCAAGGGCTTCGCCTTCAATCCGGGTGATGTGACGGTGAAGGCGGGCACCAAGGTGACGTGGACGAACAACGACAGCGCGACCCACAGGATCAAGTCCGGCGACGGCTCGTTCGACAGCGACGACCTGGGGAATGGCGCCACGTTCGACCACACCTTCGGCACAGCCGGGAAGTTCGCCTACATCTGCGGCATCCACCCGTCGATGAAGGGCACGATCACCGTCACCGCCTGAGGGCGCTTCACGACCGCGGAGCCGCGGCGGCCCGTGCCGCGGCTCCGCACCGTGTGGCAGTCGTGCTCCCGTCGCGCCTCAAAATCCGCAGAGCGCGCTGATCGCTGATGCGATGTCGCGCACCTGTGGGAGGATCGCCTGCTCGAGCGTCGGCTCGTAGGCCACGTGGGTGTCGAGAGCGGCGACTCGGCGCACCGGGGCGTCGAGGTCGGTGAAGCAGTGCTCCGCGGCCCAGGCCGCCACCTCGGCCCCGAAGCCCGCGGTGAGGACGTCCTCGTGGACGACGAGGAGGCGGTGGGTGCGGGCGACGGACTCGGCGACGAGGTCGTGGTCCCAGGGAACGATGGTCCGCAGGTCGACCACCTCAACCTCGAGCCCCTCGTCGCGCGCCGCCGCGGCGGCAGCCTGGAGGCTCTTTTCGACCGTTGCGCCCCACGTCACGATGGTGCAGTCGTCGCCGGGTCGGCGGATGTCGGCTCGCCCGAAGGGGATGACGTAGTCGGCCGGCGGGAAGGCATCGACGGTGTAGGGCTGGCGCAGGAGGTGCTTGTGCTCGAAGAAGAGCACGGGGTCCTCCCCCCGGAAGGCCGCCCGTAGCAGCCCGGCCGCGTCGCGGGCTCGAGACGGGAAGGCGATCAGCAGGCCGGGGATGTGGGCGAAGATGCTCTCGCCGCTCTGGCTGTGCCAGATGGCGCCTCCGGTGAGGTAGCCGCCGATGGGGACGCGGATGACCGTCGGACAGGTGAAGGCGCCGTTGGAGCGCCAGCGGATCGTGGCCGCCTCACTCTTGATCTGCGTCATGGCCGGCCAGATGTAGTCGAAGAACTGGATCTCGGGGGCGGGCCGCAGGCCACGAATCGCCTGGCCAACCGCCCGGCCGACGATGTTCGCCTCGGAGAGCGGCGTGTTGTAGCACCGGGCCTGCCCGAAGGCGCGCTGCAGCCCGTGCGTGGTGCCGAACACCCCGCCTTTGCCTTCCACGTTGGCCAGGACCTGCTCGCGGGCATCGGCGACGTCCTCGCCGAACACCCGGATGCGCTCGTCGATGGCCATGAGCTCGTGCAGCGCCCGCTTGATCGCCTCCCCGAGCGGCACCCGCTCGCCGCCCTCGTAGGTCGCGGGGGGCTCGGGGAGGTCGGGCAAGACGTAGACCTGCTCGGTGATCCGAGTCGGGTCCGGCCGGGCTGCGGCCAGCGCCTCGGCTGCCGCCTTGGCCACGATCTCCTTGGCCTCGGCCCTGACCTCGGCCGCCTGCTCTCCGGTCAGGACGCCACCCTCCACCAGGGCCCGCTCCATCTTGTCGATCGGGTCGCGCCCGGCCTCCACCGTCAGCTCCTCGGCCGACCGGTACTTGGACTGGGTGTCGGCGGCCGAGTGCGAGTAGGGACGGACCACGTCGCAATGGAGCAAGGCCGGGCCGACGCCCGCCCGGACGCGGGCGATGATCGCCTCGGCCGCGCGGCGGATGCCGACGTAGTCGGTGCCGTCGAGGCGGTGCACGTCGAGGCCGCGGAAGCCCCGGACGAGCTCGGCGACCGGAGCCGGCTGCTGATCCGTGGTCGGCACCGAGATGGCGAAGCCGTTGTCGGGCACGACGTACAAGACTGGTAGGTGGAGGTTGCAGGCGGTGTTCAAGCTCTCCCAGAACTCGCCCTCGCTGCACGCCCCCTCACCAAGGCTGACGTAGGTCAGCTCGTCGCCGTGAGCGGTGAGGCCGAGGCCGGGGCGGCGCACGATGTAACGCGCCGCCTCCGCGCAGCCGACGGCGGGGATGCACTGGCTGCCCGTCGGGCTCGATTGAGTGACCAGGTTGACGTCCTTGTGGCCCCAGTGACTCGGCATCTGGCGGCCGGCGCTCGACGGGTCCTCGGCCGAGCCGACCGCCTGGAGCAGGATGTCCTTCGGGCTGACGCCGAGCCCGAGGACGAGGGCCTGGTCACGGTAGTAAGGGAAGAACCAGTCGTAGCCGGGGCGCAGGTACCGGGCCAGGGCTAGCCCGAGGGCTTCATGGCCAGCACCGGAGATCTGGAAGTAGACCCGGCTCTGCTTCTGCATGCTGATCTCCCGGTCGTCGATGGCGCGCGAGATGCACGCCAGCCGGAAGTCTTCGATCAGCTCGCTGTGGTCGAACCCCTCGATCTCCCCCACCGCTCAGAGCTCCCCGGCCCAGTCCCGGGTTTCGAGCAGGTCGCGCACACGGGCCAAGAATGCCGCCGCGTACGCACCGTCGAAGGCCCGATGATCGAAGCTCAGGCTGAGGTTGCCGAGCGGATGGACGCCGACCACCCATTCCCCGGCTTCGTCCCGCACCGCCACCGGCCGCATGCGCACGCCGTCCGTCGAGAGGATGGCGACCTGCGGCTGGTTGATCACCGGCGCCGTCGCCACCGTGCCGTAGCCGCCGACGTTCGTGATGGTGAACGTGCCACCGGTGAGGTCGTCCGCAGTCAGGCGCTTCGTGCGGCCCCTCTCGGCCAGCGCGGCGATCGCCTCGGCGAGAGCCCGAATGCGCAGGGCCCCGGCGTCGCGCACCACTGGCACGATCAGGGCCTCGAACCCGACATCGACCGCGACGCCGAGATGGACCGACCGGTGCACGATCAGCTGATCCTCGCCCACCGAGGCGTTGAGGTGGGGGAAGACGCGCAAGGCGTCGATCGTTGCCCGGGCAACGAAGGGTAAGTAGCTGAGCCGAGCGCGGCGCCGCACCGCGTCGAGAGCGTGGTAGTCGACCTCGGTCACGACCAGTGTGTGCGCGCTGGTGGCGAGCGAGCGAACCATGTGCTCGGCCGTAGCCCGCCGGGCCTTGGAGAACTCAATGACGTCGTCGTCGGGGCCCGGCTCGGGGACCGGATGGTTGACGCCGACGCCCGACGCCCGTGGGGCGGCCGGTGGGACGACGGCGGGCGCACCGCCATCGTGCCGGCGGTTGGCTGCCGCGGCGAGTACGTCGTTGCGGCTGACGCGCCCCCCTGCGCCGCTGCCGACCACGTCCGCAGCCTCGAGGTCGTGCTCGGCCAGCAGGGCGCGCACGACCGGGGACAGGAAGCCGTTGCCACTGCCGACCTTCGTGTCGGCTGCGGCCCGGGAGGCCGTGGTCGCCGGCTCGACCGGCAGATCGGCCGGTCCCGGTACCGGCGCCAAGGCCGAGGCGGCTGGAGCGGCCGCGGCATCGGAGGCGGCCGTCGAACCGGCGCTGCGGTCGGCCGGAGCAGTCTGCGGCTCGGCCGGCTGCTCGTCGTAGGGCTCGTCGGCGGAATCGGTGATGACCGCCAGCGGGGTGCCGACCACAACCGTGTCGCCCTCCGGCACGTGAATGGCCCTGATCACGCCCGCGAAGGCCGACGGCACCTCGGTGTCCACCTTGTCGGTGGACACCTCGAACAGGACTTCGTCGACCGCCACCGTGTCGCCCACTTGCTTGTACCAGCGGGTGATGGTCCCTTCCGTGACGGTCTCGCCCAGCTGGGGCATCGTGACGAGTTCCATCGCGACCCCGACGTTACGCGGGTGGCGTGGGTCACCGGGTCCGTTCGGGAGTGCTAATCAATGCGGCGGAAGGAAGGGGCGGGATGAGTGACATCTGGGGACCTCCTAGCGCCGGGAGCGGAGTACCGCCCTCGGACGCACCTCCGACCCCACTCCTCTCCGCGCCGCCGCCCGGGAAGAAGGGCAGGCGGTGGCCCTGGGTCCTCGGAGCAACCCTCGCCGCGGCGGTCGTTGCGCTGGGGGTGATCGCGATCGTCGCCAACCGTGATGACGGCTCCAACTTGGACGCCGGCGCAACGACCGTCGCTCCGCCCGCCACCGCAGCCACCACCGAGGCGGTCGTGACCGAGGCCCCGACCACCACCGAGGCAACCACCACCACCGCCGCCACCACGACGACTGCTGCCACCACCACGACGGCGGTCACGACGACCACGACGACGGTGGCGGCCACCACCAGCGCCGCCCCAACCACCACGGCCGCGCCGACCACCACCCGGCCCCCTCCCCTGCCCACCTTTGGCCCCGGCACCAAGGTGGTGAACAAGGACATCAAACCCGGTCGGTATCACTCGGCTGGCGGCACCGGCTGCTACTACGCCCGCCTCAAGGACCTGTCAGGCACCGTTGACGGGATCATCGCCAACGACAACCCGAGTGGGCCGCCAATTGTCGACATCGCCCCGACCGACGCCGCGTTCCAGTCGAGCGGCTGCGCGCCGTGGATCGCCTTCATCGCCGCCACTCCGGTCCAGACCTTCGGCGACGGCGATTGGGCGGTCGGCGTCCACTTCAAGGCTGGGCGCTGGAAGGCGCCGGGTGGGACCGGGTGCTATTGGGCTCGCCTCAAGGACTTCTCGCACACGGTCGACGGCATCATCGCCAACGGCAACCCGACCGGTCCGGTGGTCGTCGACATCGCGCCCACCGACGTGGGGTTCGAGACCACGGCCTGCGGGACGTGGACGCGAGCCGCCTGAGGCTAGCCCGGGCGGCGGCGGGGCCGGGCCGAGGAGCCGTCGCTAGGCTGTGCGGCACCGGGGAGTAGCGCAGCGGAAGCGCACCTGCTTTGGGTGCAGGAGGCCGGGGGTTCAAATCCCCCCTCCCCGACCCGTCTGACCAGGGATGATATGGTCTGACGTCGTCGCTGAAGCGGCCCATGTATCAGCGAAGTATCAGAGGCGGGCCATGGGGTGGCTGTGCGGACCCGGTTCATGATGGACAGGGGGGCCCCGGTTGGTGGTTGACACTTTTGGGACGCGGCCCCGGTAGCTGGGCGACAGTGGCCCCGGTTCCTTTGACTCGATGCGGACCCCACGCGCCGCCAAGCCGCTGCTCGGAAGAAACGATGCGGGCTGGCCCTCAGGACACTCGACCGTCTCGGGGCACTGGTAGTGGGGTCTTGGATTGCCGTCGCCGTTGCGCACATAGTCGGCGATCGGCGTGGTGTCCGGTGATCAGGGACACGCTCAGATCGTGAGCGCAGACCTTCACCTCTCGGCTGGCGAGAGACACGCCGATCGGCGCCTCGCGGGCTGCAAGCGCGGCGCCGATGTCGTGAGGTTCGGGCACGCGCTCTGGCCACCGGAGACGTGAGCGCTAGCGGCAGTTCTGGCGCCCGCTGTGACAGGGGGTCGGGTTCAGGCGGGTTCGAGAGGCGAATCGGCACCGGGGGTTCGGGAGCCGCGGGAACCGGGTAGTGCCTACGCCGTGTCCGTGCACCGTCGCCCCGACCGATGAGCTGGCGCAGCCCCGCCCGTCTATCCGACGACCGACAAGCGGAGGAGGACTTCCCATGACGACCGTGGTCGCCGACATCTCCGTCTCCCTCGACGGCTTCGTGACCGGCCCCGACGCCGGCCCGGACAACGGGCTCGGCACGGGCGGCGAGCCGTTGCACACATGGGTCCTCGAGAGCGACGACCCCCTCGACGCCGAGATCCTCGCCCGCTCGACCGAGCGCTCCGGCGCCGTGGTGATGGGCCGCAACCTGTTCGACGTGATCGACGCGCCGAGCGGCTGGAGCGACGACATGGGCTACGGCGCGCAGCACGCCGCCCGGCCGCCGTTCTTCGTCGTCACCCACGAGCCGCCGGCCGACGTGCGCCTCAAGCTCGACTTCCGATTCGTGGCCAACGTGCCCACCGCCGTCGAGCAGGCCAAGGCCGTGGCCGGCGACAAGGACGTGTTCGTGATGGGCGGCGGCGAGATCATCCGCCAGAGCGTTGACGCCGGCCTCGTGGACGAGCTCGTGCTCCACCTCTCCCCGGTAGTGCTCGGCGCCGGCACGCCGCTGTTCGTCGACGCCGCCCGGCGCGAGCTCGTGCAGCGGGAGGTCCGGCCGTCCCGCACGGCTGTCCACCTCATCTACGACGTGCGCTAGCCACGCATCCCTTCGCCACGCAGGCGGCGACGCGCTTCGCCCGCGTCTCAGTTGTCACCGCGGCCTGAACCCTTCGTCTGCGACGCGAGTCCACAGCACCCACCCAGATTGCCCGATCGTGCTCGGGTCAGGCCGCGCCCGTTCGGCAACTCTGCATCAGTCGATGACCCCGCGAGCGTCCGCGGCTCCGGCGGCCTAGAGCGTCGTGACTTCGGCGAGAAGCTGTAGATCGGCGACGTGATGTGGCGGCAGGTCATACCCAGTATGTGCGGCGAACTGCGCCTTAGGCGTCAGGCAGCGGACCAGATGGCCCCCGACCGTCCCGCGCCCCTGAAGGTCGTCAGCGCTGAACCTGTACGGGCAGGTCCACAAAGCGGCCACGCCGCCGTTGCCGTCCAGTCGCAGGACGTGTACGTCGATCTCCCGGTCGTCGGGATGTCCACAGACGAAGGCCGTCGGTTGCTCTTCGGTTCTGGACCAGGACGCGTCGCGCACCCACCACGTCTCGTCATCCCACAGATACCTAAGCTCAAAGCCGAGCTGCTCCAGTCGATCGCGGAAGCGCTCGAGGCTCGCCACGTCGACCAGGATGTCCACATCGTGGTGAGCCCGCGTTTGGCGGCCGAGCAGAGCGTCGATTCCCCAGCCACCCATCAACCAGAGCCGCACGCGGTGCGCTTCCATGTCGACGTAGAGGGCCACCACCTGGTCTGCAAGCATTGGCGCACAGATTGCCCGGTCGCGAGCGGTCGCGCGCGCCCAGGCGTTCGCTGGGAACTCCGCTCCGCAGGCGCGCTCGAGAACGCTCTCACCTACTGCCTGGCGAGGCGTGCGCGATCGGCACATGAGCGCGCCTGTAGCCAAGCGATGTGGCAGGAGGTCACCGGGTCTGCTGGTCCTCGGATGGGTCGGGGGATTGGGCGGCGCGCCAGGGGCTAGATGGCGGTTCCAGTTTCCGTTGGTGCCGTCGAGCCGTCCGGCGGCGTACGCATCGATGTGCCGTTGGGGTCGCCACCGGCGCCGGCGGGTAGTTCGGCGGCGTGGGCGATGAGCAGGAAGGTGCGCCACATGGTGATGGTGATCACGGCCGAGCCGATGAACGCGAACCAGAACGGCGCGGTGACACCCCAGCGTTGGGCGAGCGCCCCGCCCAGCAGTGTGCCGATGGCGATGGCACCGATCGATCCGAGGAGGTAGACGCTGTTGACCCGGCCGAGGAGCCGGCTGGGTACCGCTCGTTGCCGCACGGTCAACGATGTGCTGCCCCACACGGCGGCATGCACACCGAAGACCAACATCACCACTCCGGCGAGGATTGGCGACCGCGTCAACGCCAACGCCAGGTGGGTGCAGGTCTCGATGATGAGACCCGCCCGCATCAGTGTCGCGAGGCTGAAACGCCGGGCGAGCGTGCCGTAGCAGGCCGCGCCGACCACGCCACCGACTGCGGTGGCCGACAGAAGCAGACCGAACCCTAAGTCGCCGACCCCGAGCCGTTCCTTCGCGTACAGGACGTAGACGGCCATGGCCGCCCCGAAGGTGACGTTGAACGCGACGATCGTTTCGGCCAGGGTGCGGATCGGCGGATGGCGCCACAGCCACACGAGGCCTTCAGCGACCTCGTGGCGAACGGCGCGGCGCTGCGGGCGGGGCGACTCGGCCGGCCGGACGCGGATGCGCGTGATGAGCACCGCACTGGCGGCCAAACAGGCCGCATAGGTCCCGAACGGGAGCGCGACGCCGATGCCGAACAAGGCGGCTCCGATGGGCGGTCCGGCGAGCTGGTTGGTCACCATGATCGAGCCGATCAGACGAGCGTTGGCGATACCGAGGCCCTCCTTCGGCACGGTGTCGGCCACCAGGGCGGTGGCGGCGTTGTCGGCCAGTGTCTCGGCAGTTCCCAGCAGGAACACCACCGCGTAGACCAACGCCGCGTTCACCGTGCCGGCCGCGACCATGACGGTCAGCCCACCCACGACCAGGGCCCGCGTTACGTCGACCATTGCGCTCAGCAGCCGCCGGTCCACCCGGTCGACGACGACGCCGGCGGCGAGGCCGAACAACAGCCACGGCAGGCGCTGCATGAAGACGGCCATCGCAATAGCGAAAGGATCGGACGTCATCGAAGCGAGCAGCAGCGGAGCGACAGCCAGGAGTAGACCGTCTCCGAGGTTGCCCGCTACCGAGGCCGCCCACAGCCAGCGGAAGCTGCTACCCAGACTTCGAGGAGCGATCCGATCGCCCAATCGGCTCACCGGGCGAGCCCCTTCGGCATTCGCCGGACGCTACCCATCCGCCCTCGCGTGCAAGACCCGTTCCCTACTCCGCCGCCCCGACCCCACTCGAGATTCGTCCGTCCAGGCACGGCCGGCGGCATGCACACTCTCACGCTGCCCCACCTGCCCGGGTTGTTTGGCTGGCACTCGATCGGCTCGGACAGATTCAGGAGCGCCCCTAACGTGCGCTCCGAACGACGGCGGCGGCCACCGCCTCGGGCACGCCGATCGGCACGTCGGGACGCACTAAGCGCCAGTGCGGCACTCCTAGTCCGGCGCTTCGAACTTTCAGGGGGAGTGATCGTCGGGAGTCGGTCCCAGTTGGGCTTCCCGGCGCTGTTCAGACCGGCCGCCAGTCGTCCCCTGGTGGAGGTGGCCTTCGGGTCGAGATCCAGAGGTGTTCGAAGATGCGGCATAGGACGACCGGGCGCGGCGTACTGTGGGGAAGGCGTTCGTCCCGGGAGGGAATCGGCCCATGAGCACGGAGGCAACCCGACCGCCGAAAGTCCCGCCGCCGTGGTTCGTGCACGTGGCTTGGCGTGTTCATCGAGCGCTCTACAGGCTCAGCGGCGGCCGCTTCCTGTGGACCACGTCCAACAAGCGCGGCTGGGGTGCGCTTCGCCTCACGACCGTCGGGCGGAAGTCCGGGCAAGAACGCAGCGTCATCATCGGCTACCTCGAGGACGGCCCGAATCTCGTCGTGCTCGCCATGAACGGCTGGGACGAGGGCTATCCCTCGTGGTGGCTCAATCTCAAGGCGCACCCCGATGCCGTCGTTCGCCTGCGGGGCCAGCAGGCGCGCCCGGTGCCGCGCGCCCGGTCGCGGGGGAAGAGCGTGATCGACTGTGGCAGCGCTGGGTCGCGGTCGAACCGAAGCTCGACGGCTATGCGGGCCTGCGGTCGACCGAGACGCCCGTGATCGTCCTCGAACCGCGCGACGGGACCGCTTGACAGCAGTCGAAGACGGCTGGCCTGGTCAGATGGACGACCGCTCGGTCCGCGCCCCGAACGAATGCGCCACAGCGGCCAGGTGTTCCGCCGCGAATCCTCTCTGTGTCATCAGGAGGGGATCGAGTGGTGGTGCGGGCGTGCGCGAGCGGTCCGTGGGACCGGTGGTCGTAGCGGTTCAGATCGGCCGTTGGGCACCTGGACGAGGATGGCCCACGACATGAGCCAGACCGCATCGGTCTGCATCCGCCGCGCGAGCGGGCGTAGACAGTGTCGGGCCAATGCCGCCCGCGTAAGCACGCTGGCGCTTGGTCGGTCACGGCGTAGGCGACGGATGCCGAGGATGGCGGGGGGAAGGCTACGGACACGTCTTGCGGTAGCGGCGGTCGCCGAAGACATCGTGCCACTCCGCGTCGGTGAGGTTGCGGCCGGCGACGCGGCAGGCGAACTCGATCCAGTACTCGACACGCGTGTCCCACTCGTAGACGGCGCCGTCGCGACTGGCGACGATGATGGTGCGGGCGTCGGGCAGGAACTCGGCGGCGGCCCACACGTTGCGACGGCCCGGAACAATGGTCGCCAGCAGTTCGCCAGTCCGGCCGTCCCAGACCTTGACCTGGCCGTCGTTGCCAGAGGTGACGAAGGTGGCGCCGTCTCGCGCGTACGACACCCGCTGGACCCAGTCGTCATGGCTGTCGGTAGGAGGTCGAACCCAATGGCCGGTGCGGATGTCGGCCAGGCCGACTTCGCCCGTGCGGCTTCCGACCGCGAGCCGGGTGCCGTCTGGTGAGATGTCGACCCATGAAGGGTCGATTTCAAGGTGGGCTTCGATGACGTGGCCGTCGACGAAGTTGATCAATGCGTAGGACTTGCCGGCCAGTAAGGCGAACACGGTGCGGGGATCCGGCGTTGCGACGACGTTCTGGACGACCGCGTGGAGCTCGATCCGCTCACCGATCGGTTCGAGCGTGTCGGCGTCGATCCGTAGCACTGCGCCGGATGGTTCGCCGACAACGATCTGCTGGCCGTCGGCAGTGTAGGCGATTCCCGCAACGTGTCCCTCAGCCACCCGCCGCTGGGCTACCGAGCGCGCCGCGGCGCCAGTTCCAAACTCGCACGAAGCCGTCGCCGTCGACCGTGGCGAACTGCTCGGCGTCCGGTGGCCGCCAGGCGGCACCCCAGTTGTCGCGGCCCGTTGCGAGCGGCTCGCCGAGCTGGCCGGTCGCGACATCGCGGAAGCGGATCGTGCTCTGGCGTTCGCCAGGATTGGTGTCGATGAAGTAGGCGACCGCCTCGCCATCAGGTGCCGGTATGGCCCGGCTCGAAAAGGAATCGTCGGGTTCCGGTTGCACCACTCGCCGGACGAAACGGTGACCGCCGCCGAGGTCCCAGGCGAGGAGCCGGTCCGACGCCGAGTAGACCATCGTGTCGTCGGGATTGAAGGCCAGACCGTGCACCGCCCCTTCGTCGCCGTGCAGCTCCTCGCGCTGGCCACCGGAACTCACGTTCCACACGAGGACCGTGCCGTCCTCGTAACCCGCCGCCACCATCGTGCTGTCGTGCGAGACTTCGACCGTCAACACACGCTGCCCAGTCGGCCCGGCGAGTCGGCGTCGCACGGCCAGCGTCGAGGCGTCGAGAAGCGCGACCTCGCTCCCGTCGCCTAAGGCGAGCGTCGTGCCGTCAGGGCTGACCTCCAGCAAGTCGGAGGTGTCCTTGAGGCCCAGCTGAAGGCGCTTGACGGGTTCGAACACCGACTGCAGGCGGTGTCCGGTCGCCACGTCGTAGACGATGATGCCCGGTCCGTCCTCCCGGCCACCGACATAGACCAGTCGCCCGTCGGGGCTCAACGCTGCGGCCCAGGAGTTCGCAATGTCGATGCGTTGGATCGGTTGTGATGGCGAGGCAAGGTCCCACACCGCCACCTCCTGCGGAATCGATGTATCGGTGGTCTCGGGCCCATTGAGGTCGAAATCCGCAGCCAGGAAACGGCCGTCCGCGCTGTAGTCGAGATCCCGCACCACCGCCGGAGGGGCAGGCGCGCCACCAGGTTGGACCGGCAGCTTCTCGAGGGTGTCCGGGTCGAGGAGCCGCACCGGACGAGTGTCGAGCACAGCATCGGTGGCGATCGCGAGCTGTTGGCCGCCAGGGCGGAACGCCACTTCTCCATCCAAGACGTCAGCGGTGGCCAGTGGGTGGAGTGTGCCCGCGTCATACAGCGACACCTGTTGAGCGCCGACCGCGACCCGCCCGTTGTCCGGATTCGTGTCGACCGTGCGCAACACGCCGCGGGCAGAGGTCGACCCGACCAGTTCCGGTCGCCGAGCCAGCGCAGCCAGCAGGCTCACTCGAGTGTCGGGCGAATTGTCGAGGCGCACCGCCGCGTCCGCCAGCAGAAGCGCACGGTCCGCCTCGGGGGCCGTGCGCGCGAGCGCCGCTCCTCGCCCGGCGTCGGCTACGGCCCTCGCACGATCAGCGAGCTGGGCCTGCCGCCACGCCAGCAGGCCGGCGACGATCGCGCCGACGAGGAGGATCGCCGCGCCCGCGAGCAAAATCCGCAGCCGCCGATTGATGCTGACCTGGCGCCGCGTCTGCTCCTCGGCACTGCGTTGTTGCGCCCCCGCGAATGCCGTACCGGCCTCGAGGAACGCCTCCTCGGTTGGGCTCAATGTCGGGTGAGCACGGTCGCGCCACTCGACCGCCTGGTTCAGCCGAAGCCCCCGGTACAGCTCGCTGTCCGGTCGGCCCATCCCGTCCCACGTGTCGGCCGCGCCGGCCAGGTGGTGGAGGATCCGCTGGCCGTCCGCGTCGTCGTCGAGCCAAGCGCGCAGACGTGGCCAAGCCCGAATCAGCGCTTCGTGGGCCAGCTCGACCACATCGCCGTCGGCGGTCACCAGGCGAGCCGCGACCAGCTGCTCGATCAGCCCCGCGTGGACGGCATCGACCGGCCACACGCGCCGAGACACACGCGGACGGACCGGTTCGTCGTTCGGGCTCCGAACGACGAGGCGGAGGAGGAGGGCACGCAGGAGTGGCCGCTGTTCGACGGGTAGGCGCTCGTAGAGATCCTCCGCGGTGCGGGCCACCGCGCCGCGGACACCGGCGGTCGTGTGGTAGCCGGCGAGGGTCAGCGTCCGGCCCTCGCGCTCCTGCCAGGTCTGGCGCAGGGCGTGGGAGAGCAGTGGAAGGGCTCCAGGTTCACCTACGACCTCGCTGATCAGCACATCGACCAGCCCCGGTTCCAGGAGCAGGCCTGCCTGCCGAGCCGGGCCCTCGATGGCGGCTCGCAAGTCGTTCTCACCCATCGCGCCGAGCAGCACGAAGCCCTGCTGCACGATCCGTGCGAACGACGGGCATGCCGACAGGTCACCGAGATGATCGGCTCGGATCGCCACCACCAAGGGGCGCCGCTCGGCTCGTTCGGCGAGCGTGTTGAGGAAGCGCACCTGCTCGTCGCTGTCTGAGCAGAGGGTGAGCGCTTGTTCGCACTGGTCGATGATCAGAACGATGTCCTCGTCCGCGGGCAGCCACGTGAGCGTGTCCATCGGGTGCTCGCCGGGACACGCCACCACGACCCGGTGGCCCTCGCGCTCCAACGCCGCCGCGACCCCGGCCCGCACGATCGACGACTTCCCGCAACCCGACGGCCCGACGATGGCCAGCACTCGGGTAGCGGCGAGACGCCGCAAGCACTCGGCGACTTCGGCGTCGCGCCCGAAGAAGCGCTCCGAATCGCGGACCTCGTAGGAAACCAGGCCGAGGTAGGGGCACGTCGCACTGGGCTCTGCCGGTACCGGCTGGGCGAGCAGCGACGGGTCCTGGAGCAGAATCGCCTGCTCCAACGAGACCAGCTCCGGGCCCGGATCCAATCCCAACTCGGAAGCCAGCACGGACCTCGCCTCGTGGAGGGTCCGCAACGCCTCCGCTTGGCGTCCGGCTTGGTACTGGGCGAGCGCCAGCAACGCCCAGCGCCGCTCCCGCAGGGGGGCCTCGGCGACCCCCGCCCTAGCCTCCCCCATCACCTCACGGTGCTGACCGCTCCGGAGGCAGGCTTCGATGCGAGCCTCCTCGGCATCGAGCCGCAGCTCCTCCAGACGCGACGCCTCGATGCGCCCGGGCTCCCACTCGGCGAGTTCGACGAGTGCCCGACCTCGCCACAGCCCCAACGCCTCACCCAGCTGGTGGGCAGCCCGTTCGGGCTCGCCCAGGGTCAGCAGCTCGCGGCCTCTTCGAACCAGGTGCTCGAACCGTTGAGCGTCGATCTCATCGGCCGGTACGACCAGGCGGTAGCCGCTCCCAGTCGTCTCGATCGCCTCCGCGCCAAGCACGCGCCGGAGGCGCATCACGCACCCAGGGACGACCTTGTTCCATGACGCTGGTGGTCGCTCGCCCCACAGCGCGTCGGCCAACCGCTCTGCGCTCACCACCACCCCTGGACGGGCCGCCAGAGCGGTGAGCACCACGCGGTCGCGCGGCGCCAACGAGACTGGTGCGGCGTCACCGTGACCGTTGACGCACAGCGGCCCGAGGAGAGCGATGCCCCTCGCGCGCATGCCGGAAGTGTGTGCCCGCCGTTAGATCCCGTCAACGGCGCTGATAACGCGCTCGATACCGCGCCGCGGCCGCACTGACAACACCCGGCGCGACAACCGTCTCGACAGGCGCTCCACCGAGCGCACTAGGCACCGAGGAGGAGAGATGAGCGGGAGCGAATCAGCCAGCTGGCGCAGGATTCCGATCGAGGTCGCCGCGGTCGCGGTGGTCGTGACGGGCATCGGGGGTGCCCTCGCCGGAGCCTCGATCGCTGGCGACGACAGCCGCCCGGCCGTGCAGCGGGCCGCGGTCGTCGTCAGCCAGGCGGATCGCACATCGACAGGAGTCCAGGCCGCTGAGCAAGCACGGCTGGGGGTGATCGTGGTGAGGATGCCCTCGGGCTGGCCAGCCACAGAAGTGATGTTGGAAGCAGCGGGGAAGCGGCCACAGGACGCCGCTGCTCACCACGACTGGCGGCAAGCGGCCGAGCTGATGCCTTCCGGCTGGCCCGCTAGCGACGTGATGCGCCGCTCCGCGCACAGCGAGGGCTGACCGTCGATCAGATCGCTGACCGCCGCCGACTCCGGTCGTCGTCGCCGAACTCTGAGGGCGTCATCGGCCTGCATGGACGTCCGCGGCGTGGCCGGCCGACCTTGCCAGACGGCGAGCGCGGCCTTGCTGTGAGTCAAGGAAAGCCTCCCCATGACGAGGATGGTCGAGCGCGCCGCCTCAGGACGACGATGGGCCCACGCGATGAGACCGTCGTGAGCCGTCATCACCGACGGTCTGAGTGCGTACCTGGCATCACCATGGCCGCGAGACGGAAGAGGAAGCAAACCGTGAACCGCAAGCCCACCAGCCCATCGAGCCCACGGCGCGTGCCTCCGGGCAAGTCATCCTTGAACTGGCTTCTGTGGGCCTTGAGTGGAGGCACGTCAGATGCACGTCATGGCTGAATCCAAGGTCGTCAGCGCCGGGGCGACTGTCTCCACCACCAGCCTGAGCTCGGAGTTACGCGTGCTCGGATGCTTCGAGCTCGTCGTGCAGGGAGTGTTCGTACCGATCCCGCTCGGCTCTCAGCGGGTGCTCGGCTTTCTGGCCGTGACCGAACGGCCCCAACGGCGGGAGGTGCTCGCGGGCCGGCTGTGGGGAGAGTCGTCCCAGGCTCGGGCACACGCATGCCTGCGCAACGCGTTGTGACAGATCCGACGGGCGAGCCCCGCCGTGTTGGCGGCGACGCGGGACGCGGTGCACCTCGGTTCGGAGGTCGCCGTCGATCTGGGAGCGAGTCGGAGCCTCGCTCACCGCCTGATCGACGGGGAACCCGCCGAACCGGAAGGTGCGGCACGGTTGATCCGCTTGTTGGAACAGGATCTGCTGCCCACCTGGGAGGACGAATGGATCGTGCTCGAGCGCGAGCGCACCCGTCAGTTGAGGATCCACGCGCTGGAGGAGCTGAGCCGGTCGCTGCTACGGCAAGGCCGGTTCGCGCCGGCGATCGACGCCGCGTACGCCGCCGTTGCTGCCGAGCCCGTACGGGAGTCGGCCCACGCTGTGCTCATGGAGGCATATCTGGCCGAGGGCAACCGCTGCCAAGCGTTCCGGCAGCTCGACGCGTATCGCAGGATCTTGGACCTCGAGCTTGGCTTAGCCCCCTCACCGTCGATCGAAGCGCTCTTGGCCCGACATGAACGCCGCCTGCCGGTAGCTGCGGCCTTCTGCCCTTGACGGGTCCGGGATGGTCCGGAGACGCGCCGCCTGGACGATGGGTGCTGTGGAGCAGCGACCACTCTGGAGCGTGATCATCGTGCGCACCTGGGTCGAGCCCGGTGGCCTGCGGGTACGGCTCCTGCGCACGAGCGACAAGAGCGAGGCCGACCACGTGGTCGTCGACTCCCCGGGCGCGGCGGCGGCCACCGTCATGGCGTGGCTCCAGCAGCTCGCCGATGGTTGCACCTCCCGGACACCAGACGGTCATGAGACGGAAGATTGACGATGTCGCGACGCTCGGCAGAAGGCAACCGCGACGTGAGCTCAGACGCAGTCGGAGATGCCTGCGCCGTACCGTCACCTTCGAACGCCGCGCGGGCGGCGCAAGGAGGGGATTGAAGATGCAACAGACGCGAACTCACAAGCGCCGGCCGACTCGAGCTTTGGTCGCGACCGCTCTGGCGATGGTTGTCGCGACGTCGGGTCAAGCGCTGTCCGGAGCGGCGGCACGGGCGGCCGCGCCGAGCAATGGATCAGCGCCCGATGCGGTGATCACGTGGAATGCGAACGCGGTGAAGGCGGCCCAGACCAACCAGTGCCTGTCGCCGGCCAACCATCCGCTCCACGAGGCGCGGATGTACGCGATGATGCACGTGGCGATCCACGATGCGCTGAACGCCATCGACCGGCGGGCCAAGCCCTACATCGCCGGCCTGGGCCATCATCCCAACGCGTCGCCGGACGCGACAGTGGCCTCTGCGGCCCGCAACGTGTTGGTGCCGGTGCTGCAGAGCTTGCCGGCGGGCTTGGGCTGCGTGCCCGACGCCGTGACGTCGGTGGAGAACGACTATGCCGCGGCGCTGGCGGCCATTCCGGCTGGGCCGGCGAAAACCGAGGGCATCGGGCTGGGCAAGGCCGCGGCGGCCGCGATCGTCGCCCAACGGAGCGGTGATGGCTCGGACACCCCGGTCACCGGCCCCTGCCCGACCAGCACCGATCCCGGCGTATATCAGTGCACCCCGGGCACGCCGTTCGTGTTCGCGCCCGGTTGGGGGCAGGTGAAGCCGTTCGTGTTGACGAGTGCCGCGCAGTTCCGCCCCGGTCCACCCCCCTCCCTGAAGAGCAGCACATACACGAAGGACTTCAAGGAGGTCAAGCGCCTCGGTGGCGACGATGTCACGACGCCTAGTGACCCCACGCCAGACGAGACCGAGATCGCGTTGTTCTGGGTCGAGAGCTCCCCGTCTCTGTGGAACCGGATCGCCCGTACCGTCGCCGCTGCCCGGGGCCTCGACCTGTGGGAGAACGCCCGGCTCTTCGCGCTGGTGAACCTCGCGATGGCCGACGGCTACATCGGCACGTTCGACACCAAGTACCTCTACAACTTCTGGCGGCCGGTGACCGCCATCCGGGCCGCCGCGACCGACGGCAACCCGACGACCAGTCCGGATCGCAACTGGACGCCGCTGCTCGGCAACCCGCCGATCCCCGACTATGACTCCGGCCACGCCGTCGAAGGCGGCACCGCAGCCGAAGCGATGAAGCGAGTGCTCGGCACCGACCGAATCACGTTCAAGGTGTGCAGCCTCACCCTGCCGACCGGCTCGACCTGCAACGATCCCCACCCCGTGCTGCGCCGCTACACCAGCTTCACCCAAGCGGCCGAGGAGAACGGACTATCCCGCATCCTGGTCGGCTTCCACTTCCGAACCGCGGTGCGTGTAGGCACCGACCATGGACGCAAGATTGCCGACCGCGCCGTCGACAAGTACCTCCGACCCAGCCACTAGAGCATCTCCCCACGTGATGCGCCGCCCCGTCACAGGAGCGGCGCATCACCGCGCCCGGGCCACCGAACCAGTGCCTTCGAGCAGGCTCCGCAGACAGCCGGGATGTACCGGGCTGGCCGTAACGTTCGGTGATGCGCTGGATCCTGGTGGGTACGGCGGCGGTCTGGGTGGTGCTCGAGCTACGCCAGAGCTTCACTCGCCGAGCCGAGGGAGTGAAGGCCAACCGGGGCAGCGAGGTTCTCTTTCGGCTCATCGTCGGGGTCGGCGCACTCGTGGCGGGCGTGCTCTCAGCGGTAACCCCGTCGGCGATGATCCCGCCCGCCGCTGTAGCTGACTGGATCGGAGTCGTGCTGTTCTGCGGCGGCGTCTCCCTGCGCGTCTGGAGCTTTCACACACTGGGCCGGTACTTCACCTTCACCGTCCAGACGAGTAGGGATCAGCCGGTGATCGCCGACGGGCCATATCAGCTGATCCGGCATCCGAGCTATGCCGGGTTGCTACTGATCATCATGGCTGTAGGCCTGTTCATCGGGAACTGGTTGTCGCTCCTGTGCCTCACCGTCGCGACTGCAGGCGCTCTCGTGTTCCGCATCCGAGTGGAGGAGCGGGCACTGATGCAGAACCTCGGTGACAGCTATCGCGACTATGCGACCACTCACAAACGGCTGGTGCCCTTCATCTGGTGACCGTGGCCGACCCTGGTGAACGACGCCGTCGGCGGCGTTTGCCCGCTACGCAGACCAAGCCTGACCCGGCGCCCGAGGTCGTTGCACCTAGCACGGGCAACCGGCGATGAGCGGCGCCGGCATCGCCGTCGTCTGCGCCTGGCTCTCCTTCCCAATGGTCCAGTCGGCGTGCCTTGCGTTCGCGGACAAGAGCCAGCGGCCGATCACGCGACGCAGAACTCGTTGTCCTCGGGATCAAGCATCACGACGTGGCCCAGGTGCTCTCCATACGACTCCTCACGCACGACGGTGGCGCCGGCCGACGCGAGCATGGCGACCTTCGCTCGGATCAGCGCCTCGCGCTCGGCCATGTCCCAGGGCGGCTTTCCCGCGACCCTGATATCGATGTGCATCCGGTTCTTGGCCGTCTTGCGCTCAGGGACCCGAAACGACGAGGAACGCCGAACCCGGTTTCATGGAGGTGCCACTCCGTCCGTCCTGGTCAGTCCCGCTTGTCGTGGAAGAGGGTTCCGGCCAGGTATTTCAATCCGGAGTCGACTTGGACGGTCACGACGCGCCGGCCAGGGCCGAGCCGGCGGGCGACGCGGAGCGCGGCAATGAGGTTCGCGCCCGTAGATGGTCCGGAGAAGAGCCCCTCCGCTCGTGCGGCGTGGCGGGCCATGTCGAACGCGTCCGCGGTGGACACGGCGATCACCTCGTCGATGTCGTCCGTAGCGAGTAGGTCGGGACGGAAGCCGATGCCGCCGCCTTCGATGCGGTGGGTGCCCGGAGACCCTCCCGAGAGCACGGCCGACTCGGCCGGCTCCACGGCCACTCGGGTCATCGCTGGGTAGTGCAGGCGGAGCGCCTGGCTCACGCCGAGGAAGCAGCCGGCGGTGCCGACGTAGAGGCACAGCGCGTCGACGGGGCCAGGGACCTGGTCGGCGATCTCGTCGCCGAGGGACCGGTAGCCGTCGATCATGTCGGTGTTGGTGAGTTGATCGGTCTGGTAGGCGTCCATCGAGGCAGCCAGGTCACGGGCCCGGGCTCGCATGCGAGGGATGAGTTCGGGGGTGATGCCGGCTGGGCTGGAGACGATCTCGAGGTGGGCGCCGAAGGCTTCCATGGTGCGACGCTTCTCCTCGGAGAAGGCGTCGGAGGTGACGATGTAGAGGGGGTGGCCGGTGACGGCGCACACCAAGGCCAGCGAGCTGCCGGTACTGCCGCCGGTGTACTCGACGACGGGTTGGCCGGCCCGCAGGCGGCCGGCCCGCTCAGCGCCTTCGATCATGGCCAGGGCCATTCGGTCCTTGTAGGAACCGGTGGGGTTGGCGGCCTCGAGCTTGACCCAGACCTCGGCCAGGTCAGGATCGACCAGATGTGTGAGGCGCACCACAGGGGTGTTCCCGATAGCTGCGAGCACGCCCTCAGTCATCGGGGCCGGAGCCGAGTTCGGCCACGAAGCCCCGGTGGTCGCAACCGCCGGCCAACATGGCCACGACGTCGGCGGATAGTGGTCTCGTCACGGGTTCGTTGGCACGGGCGGAGCGCGGCGGCCATAGCCCCCGCACAGTACGGCCCCGCAGAGACGGTGGACGCCAGTTGGTCGGCCTCATGGTTCGCTAGAGGGCCACGTGGGCGATCCCCAACAGCCCACCCACCTTCTGGGCCGCGAACGATGCCCACCGCCACTCGCGCGTGGTCTTCGAACCTGAGCTGATCGTCCGCGAATCCACCGCTCAGCGGCCGGCGGCGAGCCGACCGTACCGGACCTAGCTCGTCGTCTCCGCCGGTGGTTCCGTCGCCTGATACGTCGCGATCACGACGCCGGTGGTCGTGGTCGTGGCGCTGACGAGCCGGAGAGCGGCGAAGGCGCCGCCATCGGTGAAGAGACGGCGCCCCGATCCCAGGACCAACGGGTGGATCATGAGCAGGTACTCATCGATGAGGTTGCGGCGCATCAGCGACTGGGCCAGCGCTCCGCTGCCGAGGATGTGGAGATCCTTGCCTGGCTCCGCCTTGAGCCTGCTCACGGCCTCGGCGGCGTCACCCTTGAGGAGGGTGGAGTTGTTCCACGGCAGCGGCTCCTCCAGCGTCGTTGACGCAACGTACTTCTGGACGTTGTTGAGCACCTCGGTGAAGGGGTTGTCCTCTTGCTGGGGCCAGAAGCCGGCGAAGCTCTCGTACGTCCGTCGCCCGAGTAGCAGTGCGCCTCCCTGGGCCATCCGCTCTCCCATCACGCCGCCCATGACCGCATCGCCATAGGGCGACGACCAGCCGCCGTACTCGAAGCCGCCGCGGGGATCCTCGTCGGGGCGGCCCGGTGCTTGCATCACGCCATCGAGCGTCAGGTGGTCGATCAGGACGACTCTCATCGAGGTTCCTTCCTGTCGCGGCTCCCGTCGCTCCAGGATGGCGACCTGCTCGACCTCATATTGTAAACGTTCCGAACAAAGGTCGAGGAGCTCACGACTGATGGCGAGAACCACGACGACCGCGATCCGAACCGAGGACCTGTCGAAGACCTTCGGTCAAACACGGGCGCTCGTCGCCCTCAACCTCGAGGTCCCAGAGGGAGAGGTGATCGGGTATCTGGGTCCGAACGGCTCTGGCAAGACCACCACGATCCGCTTGCTGCTCGGACTGCTCCGAGCGACGTCGGGTCGGGCGGAGATCTTCGGCGTCGACTGCCAGACCGACCCGGTCGAGGCCCATCGTCGCGTCGCGTACGTGCCGGGTGAGGTGAGCCTGTGGCCCTCACTCACCGGCACCGAGACGCTCCACCTCCTGGGCCGCGTGCAGGGGCACGTCGATGTCCCCTATCGGGATCTCCTGGTTGAGCGCTTCGAGTTCGATCCGTCCAAGAAGCTGCGCGCCTACTCCAAGGGCAACCGCCAGAAGCTCATCTTGATCGCGGGCCTGATGACGAGGGCGGACCTGCTGGTCCTGGACGAGCCAACGAGCGGCCTCGATCCGCTGATGGAGCGCGCCTTTCGCGAGTGCGTCGCCGACGCCCACGAGCGTGGTCAGACCGTGTTCCTCTCTTCGCACATCCTCAGCGAAGTCGAAGCGCTCTGCGACCGGATCGCGATCCTGCGCGCCGGCCAGCTCGTGGAGGTCGGGACGCTCGCCGAGATGCGCCACCTTTCGGCGCTCCACATCGAAGCCGCGCTGGACGGCCCGGTCCCGGACCTGTCGAACGTCACTGGGGTGACCGCCGTGCAGGTCGACGGCAGCAGCCTGCGCTGTCAGGTGACCGGCTCGGTCGAGCCGCTGCTGGCGGTGCTCGTCGGGGCGGGGGTCCGCCACCTCGTGAGCCGGGAGCCGTCTCTCGAAGAGCTGTTCCTCGCCCACTACGGCGAAGGCGACGCGCAACAGAGCTCCTCCGATGCGGCGTAGGGAGATCGACGACGGGCGTCGCGCCTCGAGGGCGGTGGCCGTCACCACCGCGAGACGGACCAGCCGGCCCGGTGCGCTGTGGGGGTTGGTCTTCGGGGGGACGATCGCGGCGACGATGTCTCAGTACCGGTCACTCTTTCCGACCGCGGCGTCACGAGCCAGGCTGGCCGCCTCGGTGCACGGCAACGCTGGGCTTGAGGCTCTGTTCGGCACCATCCGCCGCATCGACACGGTTGCGGGCTATACGACCTACAAGACGATGTTCACGCTGATGATCCTCGGTGCGATCTGGGGGCTGCTGATCGCCACCCGCGTGCTGCGCGGCGAGGAGGACGCCGGCCGTTGGGAGCTCCTCTTGTCCGGGCCTACCACCCGCGGCCTCGCTGCCGCGGCAGGCGGCGATCGGGCTCGGCGCGGGAATCGTCGCGCTCTGGTTCCCCACGGCGGTGCTTGCCGCCGCGGTCGGAGCGACGTCGAGAGTCGGGATCGGTGTGGGCGCGTCCCTGTTCTTCGCGACATCGGTGGTCGCGGCAGCCGCCATGTTCATGGCGATCGGCATGTTCGTCGGTCAGCTGGCCGCCACGCGCCACGACGCCAACCTGATCGGCGCCGGCATCCTTGCCGCCTCCTACCTGGTCAGGATGGTGGCCGACTCCAGCCCGGGCCTCGCCTGGGTGCGGTGGGCAAGCCCCTTGGGCTGGATAGAGGAGCTCCGGCCGCTCACCGGATCGAGACCGCTCGCGTTCGTCCCGATCGTCGCCCTGATCGCGGCGCTGGTGATCGTCGCGGTCGGGGTGGCCAGCCAACGCGATCTGGGAGCGAGCGCGCTCGCCGGCCGAGACAGCCCGAGGCCGCGGATGCTCCTCCTGGGGGGCCAGGCCGGGCTGACGGTGCGCCTCACCCGAGCCGCGGTCGTCGCATGGCTCGCGGCGCTGGTTGCCACCGGCCTCGCCTTCGGCCTGGTCACCCAGGCGGCAGGAAACGCAGCCCAAGGCTCACCCGCCCTCGAGCGCGCTATCGCCCGGCTCGGAGGGAGGAGCGCGGGCGCCGTCGCGTACCTCGGGTTCGTGTTCCTGATCGCGGCCGGCCTCGTCGCGGTCGCGGTGGCGGGCCAGATCGCCGCCATGCGCAACGAAGAGGCAGCAGGGCACCTGGACAACCTGCTCGTTCGTCCGGTCGCGCGATGGCGGTGGCTTGCGGTTAGGCTGAGCGTAGGCCTGGGGCCCGTGGTGGTCGCCAGCACGCTCGTCGGACTCGCCGCTTGGGTCGGAGCCGCCAGCCAGCACACCTACGTCGGCCTCGGCGATCTGCTCGAGGCCGGGCTCAACGTCGCCCCTCCGGCGGTCTTCGTGCTTGGCATCGGCGGTCTCGCCTTCGGCGTTTGGCCACGAGGGGCGATCGCTGTCACCTACGGGCTCGTCATCTGGTCGTTCCTCGTCGAGACCATCGCCTCGGTCTTCAACTCCAACCAGTGGCTGCGCGACACGTCACCGCTGCTGCACATCACGCCGGCCCCCGCCGCCGACCCCGACTGGACAGCGGCGACGTGGCTCATTGCCCTCGGGCTCCTGGCGGCGCTCACCGGCATCGCGGCGTTCGGCCGGCGCGACCTCCAGGGTGCATGAGACGGACTCGACCCTCACGACCGAGGCGCCGAGAAGGCCGACGCTCAGACCTCAATGGACGCGCACCGACCGACGCCGCGCCGCGCTGTGACCGCAACTCAGCTGCTCGGGTCCGGCGGCGCGTCGGCCACGGTCGGTCCCGACTCGCCGGCCAGGGCCGCCAGTTGCTGTTCGATGACGGCCAGATGGCGGCGGACGGCGACGAGCTCGGCGCCGACATCGGCCGGCGGATCCCCACCCGACCCCGGCGCGCCGGCGCCGTTCGGGGTCGGCCGCTCCGACTCGGTGCTGCCCCCTGGCGACAGCCGGAACGTACTCGCCAATGTGCCCGAGATGAGACCCAGCGTGGCGATGCCGGTGAGCATCAGGAAGGTCCCCGCGGCGCGGCCCTTCTCCGTGTCGGGGACGATGTCGCCATATCCGACGGTGGTCAGGGTGACGATGCCCCACCACAGGGCGTCGCCGAAGGTCTTGAAGCCGCTGTTGGTCGGGTGCTCGGCGACGTACGCCACCCAGGAGCAGAACAGCAGCATGCCGAGCGAGAAGAGGCCCACCTTGCTGAGGCGGCTCGCGGCCCGCCTCGCTCCCTTGCTGACGAAGAGCAGTCGCACGAGGCGGGCCAACCGGGCGAGCACGAGGATCTGCGACCCGCCCAGTCCCGGGATGAGGAACCAGGGTGCGGTGACGATCACCACCACGAGATCGAACACGCCGACCCGGGACCGCAGGTAGTGGCGCACGAAGTGGACGTGGACGACCAGGTCGATGATGAACACGAACCAGGCCACAACGTTGACGATGATGGAGACCCACGAATCGTCCGCCGCGTTCGAGGCCGCGGTCACGATGGGCAGGAGCGCCGAGAGCACCAGTGGGAGGTAGATGCGGCGCTCGAAGTCGGACAGCTTCTGCAGATCCTCCGGCGAGCGGACGCGGTCCTTGAAGCGCAGAGCTCCCTCGCTCACGTAGCTCTGCGTCGGACGCGCCTCGGGCTCCACCGGTGCTCATGGTGGCGCTTCCGCGGCGGGCGGTGGGGGATCTCGGAGCGACCACCACGGGGTGCCGCCGGGCGTTTCATCCCAAGTGGGTGATGCGGGCCACCCCGGCCCGACGATTAGATGGCGGTCAGAAGATCCAACTGGGAGGAACCGTGGGCCGCTCCTTCGCAACCCCTGAGCGTGCCATCCCCCGACTCCCGCGAGGTTCGTCCGCCAGGTCGGCGGGCGCCGACTACGACGACTGGCAGTCCGGGCGCCGTAGATCGTTGGCGACCGGTGTCGTGACCGTCGGTCTGCCTCGGGGTCAGTCAGGAATCCCGGTCAGCGTCCCCGTTGGACCGGCTCGAGCCCGAGCAGGCGGTCGAGCTATCCGCGGCAGGCGTGCGTCTCCACCATCTCCCACCCCGAGGGACGGCGCGACCCGCGTCGCGAAGCCCCTCGGGGCCCATCGCAACGGCGGGCCTGCACCGGCAGGCCCGAAGACGATCAACGGGCGTCCCAGCGCTCTTGAACGAAGGGAACGACGATGACGGGTGCCGAGCGCAAACGGATCGAAGGGTTCGGGCAGATGGAGAACGGGCTCCGCCAAGCGAGCGATTGGTACCTCTGGGGCCCGTACCTGAGCGAGCGCCAGTGGGGAACCGTCCGTGAGGATTACAGCGCCGACGGCGATGCTTGGTCATTCTTTCCCCACGATCACGCCCGGTCCCGGGCCTACCGGTGGGGCGAGGACGGCATGGCGGGCTTCTGCGACGTGGAGCAGCGGCTCTGCCTCGCGCTGGCACTGTGGAACGGGCGCGATCCGATCTTGAAGGAGCGGATGTTCGGCCTGACCGGCGCCCAGGCCAACCATGGCGAGGACGTCAAAGAGTACTGGTGGTACCTCGATGCCATCCCGAGCCACGCCTGGAACCGCTGGCGCTACCACTACCCGCACGCGGCCTTCCCGTACGACGACCTCCTCGCCGAGAACGGACGGCGGGGCAAGCTCGATCCGGAGTACGAGCTGCTGGACACCGGGGTGTTCGACGAGGACCGCTACTGGATCGTCGAGGTCGACTACGCGAAGGGTGACCCCACCGATCTGCTCATGACCGTTCGAGTGACCAACGCCGGCCCCGACGCCGAGACCATCCATGTGCTCCCGACGGTCTGGTTCCGGAACACCTGGAGCTGGGACATCGATGCTCCGCGGCCGCGGCTCTCGGCGCGAGAGGACGGCACCGTCGTCACGGACCACCCCTTCTTGGGCGAGCTGGAGCTCGTGGCTGGCACCTCACCGGACGGCTCCGGCCCCACGCCGTTGTTCTGCGAGAACGAGAGCAACGAGCTGCGCCTCTTCGGCGCTCGGAGCACGACCGCATACCCGAAGGACGGGATCAACGACCACGTGATCTCGGGCCAGCCCACGGTCAACCCCGACCGCCACGGCACCAAGGCCGCGTTCTGGTACCAGCTGCCGGTAGGTCCGGGCGCCACGGTCGAGGTGCGGCTGCGCTTGCGACCTGCGGGCTCGAAGCCGGCGAAGGCCACAACGGCCGTCGGTTCGAAGTTCGACGAGGTGGTGGCGAAGCGCAAGCGGGAGGCCGACGAGTACTACGGCGAGCTGACCCCGGCCGACACCTCGCCGGGCGAGGCGATGGTCATGCGTCAGGCGTTCGCGGGGATGCTCTGGAGCAAGCAGCTCTACGCCTATGACGTCGAGCGTTGGCTGGCGGGCGACTCGACCCAGCCGCCCCCACCGCCCTCCCGTCGTACCGGTCGCAACGCTCGTTGGCAGAACTTCGAGGCCTTCGACATCATGTCGATGCCGGACAAGTGGGAGTACCCATGGTTCGCGGCATGGGACATGGGCTTCCACTGCGTCGCGCTCGCTCATCTCGATCCGGCCTTCGCCAAGTACCAGCTGGTGCTCCTGTGTCGAGAGTGGTTCCAGCACCCGACCGGCGCGCTCCCGGCCTACGAGTGGGACTTCGGGGACATCAACCCGCCCGTGCAGGCCTGGTCCGCGCTCGAGGTGTTCGCCATCGACGGAGCCCGCGACTTCGACTTCCTCAGCCGCATCTTCGACAAGCTGCTGGTCAACTTCACCTGGTGGGTGAACCTCGAGGACGCCAGCGGCTGCAACCTGTTCGAGGGCGGCTTCCTCGGGCTCGACAACATCGGCCCGCTGGACCGCTCGCACCTGCCGGTGGGCGGGACCCTTCAGCAGTCCGACGCCACTGGATGGATGGCGTTCTACGCCTTGGCCATGGCCGCCATCGCCTCGATCCTGAACCGCTCCGGTCAACGCCCGACCATGGACCTCGTGCTCAAGTTCTTCGAGCACTTCGCCGCCATCCGCGAGGCCATGGACACCCTCGGCGTGTGGGACGACACCGATGGCTTGTACTACGACCAGCTCGTGATGCCGGACGGCACGACGACGGTGCCGATCAGGGCTCGTTCGATGGTGGGCATCATCCCTCTGCTGGCGGCCGTGGTCATCGACGAGCAGATGCTCGAGCGGGCAGAGGCGGTCGGCAAGCGGGCCTCCCAGCTGGTCGACGAGCTCGGTGGTCGCGACGGGCTCGCCGAGCGCGGCCTGCTCAGGGGCGAGCCGGGAGACCAGCGGCTGCTGCTCGGAGTCGTCGGGGTCGACCATCTGACCCAGGTGCTCGCGAAGCTGTTCGACAAGGACGAGTTCCTGTCGCCCTACGGGCTCCGCGCCCTCTCGGCCTACCATCGTGACCACCCCTACGAGCTGGACGTCGAGGGGGTGAGGGCGACCGTCGACTACGAGCCGGCTGAGTCCACGACGGCCATGTTCGGCGGCAACTCCAACTGGCGCGGCCCGATCTGGTTCCCCCTCAACTACCTGCTGATCAGCGCCCTCGAGCGCTACCACCACTTCTTCGGTGATGAGCTGAAGATCGAATACCCAACGGGCGCCGGACCGAAGCTCACCCTCGGGGAGATCGCGGCGGACCTCCGCGAGCGGCTGATCGACCTGTTCCTCGTGGGACCCGACGGGCGTCGTCCCTGTTTCGGGGGGGTCGACCGGCTGCAGCAGGATCCAGCGTGGAAGGACAACTTGGTGTTCAACGAGTACTTCCACGGTGACAACGGCGCCGGCTTGGGCGCAACGCACCAGACGGGCTGGACGGGCGTCATCGCGGACCTCATCCGGGGGCGGCCAGGCAACGGCGTGTACGCGGTCGGAGAGGTCGCCAGAGTCCTACGCGAACGGTTCCACCAATGAGCACGGCGACCCGGGACCGAGTGGATGTGCGTCCGGGAAGCCGGTTTCCGTTGGGAGCGACGCTGGTCGAGGGCGGGGTCAACTTCGCCGTCGCCTCGAGCGTCGCGGAGGGCATCCTGTTGTGCCTGTTCGACGAGACGGGCGTCGAGACCCGTCTCGCGCTTCCGGAGTACGACGCCGGGGTGTGGCACGGCTTCGTCGACGGGTTGGGTCCGGGTCAGGCCTACGGCTATCGGGCCCTGGGCCCGTACGAACCGTCCCGGGGCATTCGCTGCAACCCGGCCAAGCTCCTGCTCGATCCGTACGCCCGGGCGACGACAGGGAACGTGTCGTTCGGGCCCGAGGTCCTCGGCTATGACACCGACGATCCCGAACAGCCGAGCGACCTCGATTCCGTCAACCACGTGCCCCGCAGCCTCGTGGTCGATCCCGCGTTCGCGTGGGCCGACACCGCGCATCGACCGCGCCGTCATGCCGACTCCGTGATCTACGAGGTGCACGTCAAAGGCTTCACGATGCGCCATCCGGCAGTCCCGCCCGAGCTGCAGGGCACGTACGCGGGGCTGGGACACGAGGCCGCCATCGCACACCTCGTCGACCTGGGTGTCACGGCCGTCGAGCTGCTCCCGGTGCACCAGAGCGTGCCGGAGGCCTTCCTCGTCGAGCGGGGGCTCACGAACTATTGGGGCTACAACACGATCGGCTTCTTCGCGCCCCACGACGGCTACTCGGCCGCGGTCAGAGCGGGACGTCCCGGCGGTCAGGTCATGGAGTTCAAGGCCATGGTCGCCAACCTCCACGCGGCCGGGCTCGAGGTGCTGCTCGACGTGGTGTTCAACCACACGGCCGAGGGCAGCCACCTCGGCCCGACGCTCTGTCACCGCGGACTGGACAACCCCGCCTACTACCGCCTGGATCCAGATGACCTTCGTCGCTACCTCGACACGACCGGCTGTGGCAACGCGCTCAACGCCGGAGATGCCGTCGGCCTGCAGCTGATCATGGACTCGCTTCGCTACTGGCTGACGGAGATGCACGTCGACGGCTTCCGCTTCGACCTGGCGCCGACCTTGGCCCGCCAGGAGGGTGCGTTCGACCGCGCGTCGGCCTTCTTCGACTTGGTGTCCCAGGATCCCGTGGTGTCCCGGACCAAGCTGATCGCCGAGCCGTGGGACGTCGGGCAAGGCGACAGCTACGACATCGGCCGGTTCCCCCCTGGCTGGAGTGAGTGGAATGGCCGCTACCGGGACACGGTCCGGGACTTCTGGCGCTGGCGCGACGGGCTCATCGGCGACCTCGCGACGCGTCTCACGGGATCGTCGGATCTGTACGGCGGCTCCCGCCGCCGGCCCACCGCGTCAGTGAACCTCATCACCGTGCACGACGGCTTCACCCTTCGTGATCTCGTGTCGTATGGCAGCAAGCACAACGAGGCGAACGGCGAAGCCAACCGGGACGGAACCGACGACAACCGGTCATGGAACTGCGGGGTGGAGGGCCCGACCGACGACGCGGAGGTCGTGGAGCTGCGGGCGCGCCAGTCCCGAGCGCTGCTCACCACCTTGCTGGTGTCGTTCGGAGTGCCGATGCTGCTCGGGGGCGACGAGCTCGGTCGCACGCAACAGGGCAACAACAACGCCTATTGCCAAGACAACCCGACGACGTGGCTGGACTGGTCGCACGTCGATCGCGACCTCTTGGCCTTCACCCGCCGCCTCGTGGCCTTTCGGCGCGCCCATCCCGTGTTCCGCCGCCGGCGGTTCCTCTCTGGTGTGGAAGCGGCCGAGCTGGCCTGGTTCACACCGTCGGCCACACCGATGACGGCCGGCAACTGGGCCGATCCCAACGCGCGGAGCATCGCGATCTACCTCAACGGCTCTGATGATCCCGACCTGGCTGAGGACGGCACGCCCCAGCTCGACGACGACGTCCTCGTCCTCGTAAACGGTTGGTGGGAGCCCCTCGCGTTCGTCGTTCCCGAGCTCGGCGCGCCAGCGAGAGCTTGGCGCACCGAGCTCGACACCTACAACCCAACGCCGCCGTCCCCCAGCCGCTCTCGGCGGGCGACGAGATCACGCTCGGCCCGCAAGCCATCGTCGTCCTGTGCGCGTCGGTCGAGCGCGACCTGAACGCGGAGCTCGGCCCGCTCGCCGCCGGGAGCTGATGGCGGGCGACGAACCTCAGGCGAGAACCTTCGCCTTGAGCTTTGCGTACTCGGCGTCGTCGATCGCACCCTTCGCCTTGAGATCGGCCAGCTTCGCGAGCTGGTCCGCAGGGCTCGTCCCCGCCGCTTGCTGCACGTACTGGCGGAGGGCCGCGTCTTGTGCCTGAGCTGCCTCTTCGGCGTGCTCGTGCATCTTGTGGCCACGAGCGATGAGGTAGACGAACACGCCCAGATACGGCAGGACGATCACGAAGATCGTCCATATGGCCTTGGTCCAACCGGTGAGATCCCGGCTGCGAAAGATGTCACTGAACACGATGATGAGCAGCCAGATCCAGATGAACCACAGGAAGAACCACATCATCGAGTAGAAAACCTGCCCGGTTCCCCACTCTGTTCCAAGCATGGACATGGAAACTCCTTCTCCGGTGTGTGATCTCCGGCCATGTTGGTCTGATGCTGCTTGGTGGTCATCATCCCGACCGGATGATTGTCTGGCTCAGCCTCCCGCTGAGCGGTCGAGGAGCTTCCGGAGCCATCGGGCGGTGCCACCCGTTGGGTAGCCCTCGACCGTCCCCACCAGGCTGTAGCCGAGCCGCGGGTACCACGCGGCCGCCTGGGCGTCGAAGGTGAAGAGCACCACCTGGACGCACCCTCGGCGGCGCGCTTCTTCCTCGGCCGCCTCCATCAGCTGACGCCCGAGGCCCCTCCCGGTCAGCGGCTCATCGACCCAGAGGTACTGCAGCTCGCAGCATCGGCCCCAGGTCCAGCCGGACACGCCGGCCCGCAAGCAGTCGTTGTCGTCCCGCAACCAGACCGCGAGCTCCCGCACATCGGCCTGACCCGTCACCGCCACCGCGGCGGCGATGACCTTGTCCTCCAGCAGGGCGATGTCCGCCGGCTCGGGCCGATCAGTGACCTCCAGCGGGCGGAACGTCTCGGTGTCGACCGCCGGACGGTCGCGACCCCTCGATCTCACGGCGCGACGAGCATCTGCTCCAAGAACGCCGCATCGTCGAAGTAGTTCCGGAAGGTCCGGATCTTGTCTCCTTCGAACTCCGCGATCGTCACCCCGGCCACCGCGAGCTCGTGACCATTGGGCTCGATCAACAGATCGTCGTCGACCAGAAACGGCCCGGAGAACACCGCGCGGGCTCGCCATTCGACGATTGCCTTGTTTCCGACGACGTCGACGGCGTCGAAGCGAAGTTCGGCATCGGTGAGCGCGTCCTCTCGAAGCGAGAACGTGTCGAGCAGGTCGGCACGGGAGGCGACCACCATGCTCGGCGACCAGCCGTGCACGTCCTCGGTGAACAGCTCGAGCACCGCGTCGGCATCGCCATTCACGGTGGCTTCGAGGGCCCGGCAAAGGGCGGAGCCATGGTCGTGGCAGGACATGTGCATCTCCTCGTCTGTCTGCGTGCGGCTCGACCCGCGGCTACTAGATCCCGAGCAACTTCGCCTTCGCGGCGCTGAACTCCTCGTCATTCAGCACGCCGGAGCCGTGCAACGCGACCAGGTGGTCGAGGTCGGAGGTGGCGCTGCGGGTCGGCCCCACTGCCGCGGCAGAGGCCGCGTGCGCCTCCGGGGGCGGCACGTACTGTGGCGCGTACGGGGTGGCCTGGTAGGCGGCCGCGGCCTCTTGGTCGTACTGCTCCTGTAGGACGTGCTTCGTGCCGTAGTGGTAGGCGACACCTGCCGTCGCCGCACTAGCGGCGATTCGGGCCAGCGGTCGGCGGGGCCGGAAGAAGAGTCCCACGTGCCCTCCTGAGCGGCCGGCGGTGTCTCCGGCCGTCACGTCCTACCGACCCTCTGATGGACCGGCAGCCTTGACGGTAGAGATCGGAGGCGCGCGCGGTCATCACCCGCATGGGATGAAAGCCGTCGGCCCGTCGACGGCGCTCGTCAGAGTCCCGGGCTGGAGTGCATGATGCCTCCGTCGGCGAAGATGGTGGTGGCCGCCAGGTAGGTTGCGCCGTCCCCCGCGAGGAAGGCAACGACGTTACCGATTTCCTCGGGCTTCGCCATGCGTCCTATGGGGATGGCGGCGTTGAGCCGCTTCATCGCCTCAGGATCTGCCTCCGTCGACGCGTTGATCGGGGTATCCACCGCGCCCGGTCCGACGCCGACCACGAGGATGCCATGCGGAGCGAGCTCCACACCGGCGGTGCGGGTCAGCATTCGCATGCCGCCCTTGGACAGGCAATACGGCGTGTTGCCGGGCATCGGCCAGTCCTCGTGGACCGAGGTGATGTTGATGATCCGGCCACCACCACCCTGCGCCATCATCTGCTTGGCTGCGATCTGCGTCCCGAAGAAGGCGCTCTTGAGGTTGATGGCGAGCACCCGCTCGTACTGCTGCTCGGTGGTGTCGAGGATCGACGTGCGGGACTCGATGCCGGCGTTGTTCACCATCACGTCGAGCCGGCCAAACGCCTTCACTGCGGCGTCGACCAGCATCTGCAGCTCGGCGACCTTGCTGACATCGGCCTTCACACCGATCGCCCGATCACCGAGCTGGTGGACCTTCTGCTCCAACGCCTCGGTCGCCTCAGGGTTCGCCACGTAGTCGATGACGATGTTGGCACCGTGCTCGGCCAACGCGAGCACGACAGCCATGCCGATGCCGCTGTTGCCTCCGGTGACGATGGCCACCTTGCCTTCGAGACTCATGGTGCTGCTCCTTCGTGCTTGGTGCTCGACGGGTCTGACCGCCGGCGCGCTACCGCAACCGCTCGATGAGGTGCTCGCCGACCCGCATGGAGTTGGCCATCGCAGTCAGGGCCGGGTTCACGGCGCCGATGCTCGGGAAGAAGCTCGTGTCGACGACGTAGAGGTTGTCGACCTCATGCGCCTTGCAGTTGACATCGAGCACGGAGGTCGCCGGGTCGGTGCCGAAGCGGCAGGTGCCGGCTTGGTGCGCAACGCCGGCGACGGAGATGTCCATGTGCATGTAGAAGTTCTTGTCCAGCACGTGGTGCTGGGCCAGCCCGACGTGGTTGAGGATCTTCTTGAGCTCGTGGTAGAGGCGGTCAGCCTCCCGGTCGTTGTTGGACTCGTAGGCCAGGTGAACGTCGCCGGACCCGTCGACCGTCACCCGGTTCTCGGACTTCGGCACGTCCTCGGTGGTCAGCCAGAAGTCGATGGCGTGCTTGGCCACGTCGGCGAGGGAGAAGTGCGGGGCGAGCTTCGTGAGCTTCGGCTCCTCCCCCTTCATGGCCTCGGCGTTCGACTTGCCGACCATCTGGATGTTCCCGACCGGCCATTCGAAGTCCTCGGCGCCGAGATAGAAGTCGTTCACGCCGACCGTCTTCTGGAAGACGGTTTCGTTGGGCTCCTTGGCCAGCGCGACCACGGCCTTGCAGTTGTGGAACATGTAGTTGCGCCCGACCTCGTCGGAGCCGTTCGCCAGGCCGTTCGGATGCTGCTCGTTGGCCGAGTTGAGCAGCAGCTTGGCCGAGTTGGCAGCGCCGGCCGACACCACCACGATGTCGGCGTCGTACCGCTCTCGTTGGCCTGCGCGCGACACGACGACGCCTGTGATCGTGCGGCCGGTGGGATCGGTCTCGAGCTTGGTGACCTCTGCGTCCACCAGCAGGGTCACGTTCGGCTGGTCCAACAGTGGCCGCACGGCGATCGTCTCGGCATCGGCCTTGGCGTGGACCAGGCACGGATAGCCGTCGCACCACGTACAGCGGATGCACGTGCTCTTCGCCCGGTTGGCCTCGTCGAGCAGGATCCCGCATGGCGCGTGGAAGGGGTGGTAACCGCCGGACTCGAGCTCGTCGGACAGCTGCTGGATCCGGGGCTCGTGGGTGACGGCCGGCCAGGGATAGGGCCGGGAGCGGTGCCCCTCAGTGGGGTCTTCGCCCGCATTGCCGTGAACCTGGTACAGCCATTCGGCCTTGCTGTACCACGGCTCGAAGTCGTCGTAGCTCAACGGCCACGCCGGTGAGATGCCGTCGATGTGGCGGATCTCGCCGAAGTCCTCGGGACGGAGCCGGTAGAGCGCCGCCCCGTACAGCTTGGTGGCCCCACCCACGAAGTAGTGGACCTGCGGTTGGAACGGCTTGTTGTCGGCGTCGTACCACGTGTCCTTGGAGATGTACCGGCCCTTGACGAACACCGGCTCGGGGCCCCAGTTCTCCATCTCCCGCGGCAGGTAGTTGCCGCGCTCGAGGAGCAGGATGCGCTTACCCGAAGCAGCCAAGGTGTGAGCGAGCGTCCCTCCCCCCGCGCCACTGCCGATGATCATGACGTCGTAGTGGTCAGCCAACGTCGGGGCTCCTTTCACCGGTCGATGAATCGTCCTCGTCGTCCTCGTCCCCCCAGTCGATCCGCCCGACATCGGGATGGTCGAGGTCGATCATCGAGCTGGCCCGACTCGAGCCGAAGAAGTCCCACGCCCACGAGACGAAGGCGTCCACCCGCTGACGAGTTCCGCTCATGAGCCAGGCGTGCACGCCGAGCCAGGCCGAGAACGCGATGTGCCCGTGAAGCTCGTGGTGGTGGGGGCCCATCTCGGCGATGGCTGCGCCGTCGCCGATCATGGCCATGATCCCCTTGTCCTTGTAGTGGAAGGGCGTCCCCGGCTCCCCGCGGTGGTCGGCGAGGATGTTCTTGGCCGCCCAGCGACCAGCCTGGAGCGCGACCGAACCCAGCTGGGGTAGATCGTTGCCCTCGTGGTCGGGGATGTCGGCCATGTCGCCGATTGCGAAGACACGGGGATGGCCCTCGACGGAGAGATCGGACCGGGCGGTGAGGCGCCCACCCCGGCCCTGCGGCAGCCCCATCTTCCCGGTCAGCTCCGGCGCCTGGATGCCGCCGGCCCATACCACCGTGCGGGTCCGGATCTCGGTCCCATCACTGAGCACGACCTTGTCCGCGGTCACCTCGCTCACGCCGGTCCCGAGGACGAGGTGCACGCCGTTGTGCTGCAGCTTGCTCGCGGCGTAGGCGTGAGCCTTCTCGGAGAACGCCGCCAGCACGACCTGGCCGTGGTCGACGAGGTGGATGCGGGTCCGTTTGACGTCGAGGTCGTGAAAGCGCTTCGGCATCACCTTGTTCACGAGGTCGGCGACGGCCCCCGCGGTCTCGACCCCGGTGGGTCCGGCCCCCACGATCACGATGTTGAGCGCCCCATCGTCGATGCGGGAGGGGTTCGTGTCCGCGTCCTCGAAGACCTCGAAGAGACGGGTCCTGAGCGCCTCGGCGTCGCTGACGGTGTACAGCGGGAAGGCGTGCTCCTTGGCCCCCGTGGTGTGGAAGAAGTTCGGCCGCGAGCCGAGCGCGAGCACCAGGTAGTCGCCGGTGAACGTCTGACCCTCCGATGTCGTCACCGTCCGCGTCGTCGGGTCGACCTTGGTGACGTCGAGCTGCTTCACGTCCACGGTCTGATCCTTGGCGAAGATCCCGCGCAACGCCCGGGCCACATCGGTGGTCGACAGCTCGGCCGTCGCCACCTGGTACAGGAGCGGTTGGAACTGGTGGTAGTTGTTGCGGTCGAGCAGCGTCACGGCGATGTCGTGCTTGGCCAGCTCCTTGGCGCACCCGACGCCCGCGAAGCCACCACCCACGACGACCACCGATGGCTTTGGCCGGTTCTCGTCGCTCACGTGGTACCTGCCCTCGTCCGATCGGCAGCGCCCCTCGGGGACCAGCTCGAAGAGCTCCAGGCGCGTCCGTGTCCGTCCTCGTTGTAGAGGGACACGGACGCTCCGTCGTCATCCGAAGAGGATGAATGTCCGACCCTCATGCCAGCTCCTCGACCAGCTCGCCCAGGATGATGCGACCGGCCGCCTCGATGAGTGCGAGGTGGGAGAAGGCCTGCGGGAAGTTCCCCAGGTGGCGACCGGTGTCGACATCGAACTCCTCCGCGAAGAGCCCCAGCGGCGACGCGACGCGAAGGAGGCGCTCCATCAGGTCGCGGGCCCGCTGCCGCTCACCGATGATCGCCAATGCCGAAGCGAGCCAGAACGAGCAGATCAGGAACGTCCCCTCCTTGCCGGAGAGGCCGTCATCGGTCTCGTCCGTTCGGTACCGCAGCACGAAGCCGTTCTCGGTGAGCTCCTCGCCGATGGCGAGGACGCTGTTGCGGAGGCGCTCGTCGTCAGCAGGGAGGAAGCCGAAGATGGCCGCCAAGAGCACCGACGCGTCCAACGAGTCCGTGTCGTAGTGCTGTCGGAGCACCCCACGGCCGTCCACGCCGCGCTCGAGGATCTCGGCCTTGATCTCGTCGGCGACCGCTCCCCAGGCGACATGCAGGTCCGGATCGCCGCGGACCTCGGCCAGCTTCGCCGCTCGATCGAGCGCGACCCAGCACATGAGCTTCGATGACACGTAGTGCTGGGGTGCGCCGCGGGCCTCCCAGATGCCCTGATCAGGCTGTTGCCAGACCTTGATGGCGCACTCGGCCTCCGCGTGGACGATCGGCCAGAGCCGGCGGGGCAGCCGTTGGCCCCGCCTGGTGTGGAGCAGGATCGAGTCGAGCACCGCCCCGTACACGTCGTTCTGGCGCTGATCAAAGGCCCCGTTGCCGGTCCGCACCGGCCGGGCGCCCGCGTAGCCGGACAGGTCGTCACGGATCTCCTCCGTCAGGTCGCGCCGTCCGTCGATCCCGTACATGATCTGCAGCCCGCCGTCGTCGTTGGGCTCGAGATCGGCCACGAACTGCATGAACTCGTCGGCCTCCCAATCCAGGTTGAGGTAGTGCAGCGCCTGCAACGTGAAAGTCGTGTCGCGGATCCAGGTGAAGCGATAGTCCCAGTTGCGCTCTCCACCCGGGGTCTCCGGAAGGGAGGTCGTGAGGGCGGCGACGGTTGCCCCAGTCGGCATGAACGTCAGCCCCTTGATGGTGAGGGCCGAGCGCTGGATCGGATCGCGCCAGCGATGGTCCGGGATGCGCGCTCGGCCGAGCCACTCGTGCCAGAACCGGTTTGTTGCGTCGAGGCGCACGGGTCGCGTCAGCGACGTCAGCCGGAGATGCCAACCCGGAGGCCCACGAGAGCGAGCAGTACATCTCCTCGCCCGCTTGGAGGACGCGCCGGGCCCGGACCCGGTTGCCCTCGATTCCCAGTGACATGTCCGTCTGCAGGCGGATCGACTGGCCGGCGCCGCTGGCGTCGGCTGTGTGCCGGCTCCCGTCCACCAGGACCCACTCGGCGGGCGTACGGCCATAGTCGAAGACGGGCTCGCACACGAGCTCGATCTCCATCCGCCCTTCGAGGCACCGGGTCGTCCGCACCAGGATGTGCTCGGCGTCGTCGTCGGCCGGCGGCCGGGTGTGGGGCGTGATCTCGTCCTCACCCTGACGCGGGGCCATCGTGAGGGCCTCACGGACGACCGCCCACCCGGTCGTCGTCTTCCAGGTCGTGACCGTCGTGTTGGTGCCGGGCTCGTACGCCCGCGACGTCGGGTGGTTGATGCCGAAGGGCCCCAGGCGAAAGGTGCCGGCCTGCCGGTCGAGCAGCGTCCCGAACACGCTGGGCGAGTCGAACCGGGGCACGCACAGCCAGTCGACGCAACCGTCGGGCGCCACGAGCGCGCCGGTGTGGCAGTTCGAGAGGAACGCGTACTCGGCGATCGGCGAGAACGGCGACGGCATGGCCGCGCTCTGGATCGAACCGCCTCGCTCAGGCCGCGCCTTGGCGTTGCTGCCCCCCTTCGCGGGGCCGCTCACGCCACGACCGCCCGCTCGGGCTCGGGCACGCGACCGGTCACGACCGGGTTGCCCTTCGTGGGTCGCATCAGCTCTGGTGCGTCCATGTCCGTGCTCTCCTCTGGCCTGGCACGATCACGAGCCGCTGGCCTTCGCGACGACGGTACGACCGCGGTCGACCGCGGGCATCGACCACATCGGGTGAACCTCGGCGCCGGACCGTCGCCGTCCCGCCCGCCCCCCGGCTCACTCGGGCTCACCCGGCGATTCTTCGAAGAATCGCCGCCGGGAAGCTCCACCGGGGCCGGGCCGATTAGCGCGCGCTTAGGGTGCACTTCCGTCAGCTAGGGAGGCTTCAGCCGGGCTTCGGCTTGGCCAGGAATCGGAGGCGAGCTGCACGCGCATCCCAGGCGTAGACGACCGCGGTGTCCACGATCAGATCGTGAAGGGCACGGCGGTCCCGCTTCAGGATGACCAGCACGAAGCCGAACCCGAGCAAGAGAAAGCTGAGCGGGAAGGCGAGCACCCGGATGATGGCGTGGCGAGCGTTGAGGTCACGACCATCGGTGCGGACGGCTCGCAGGCCGACGACCGCCATCCCGAACGTGCGGCCGCCCACCGCCAACGGATAGGCGCAGTAGAAGAACGCCCATGCCACGAGAGCCAGCGCCGACACCAGGGGGTGCCCGGAAAAGGCGAACCGCCGACCCTCCAGCGCAGAGGTGACGTACTCGACGACGTGGCCGGCGAGGGCGAAAAGGGCCGCGATCATGAAGACGTCGATGACGAGGCCGGCGAAGCGGCTCACGAAGCCGGCGTAGTGACCTTGGCGACCGACGTCACGATCGGGAGCGACCGGCCCGGTCATCCCGCCACCGGCTCCCGCTCCTGGATGAGCAGGGGCGGTCCGCTCGGCGGGGTCGTGGCGCCTCGCCGGAGCACGCGGTCAGCGCATCGGTGCACGAAGTCGTCGAGCCCGACGCTCGCGCTCCTCGCCGCGTCCACCGCCGCACTGGTGGCTCCAGCGCCGACGTTGGCGATGATCGCCCCGAGCTCGGTGTGCTGGATGAGCCCTTCGACGTCGACGCGCTCCAGCAGGGCGTTCAGGTCCACCTTCTCGACGATCTGATCCACGTCGAGCCGACCCACCAACGCGTTCACATCGAGTTGGCCGATCAGCGCGTTGGCGAGAGCCACGACCACGTTGAGATCGAGCCGAACGAGGACACGAGTGATGTCGAGGCGGTCGAGCACCTCATCGAGGTCGACCCGCTTCAGCAGGTCATTGAGGTCGACTCTCTGTAACAGGTCATTGAGCTCGACGCGCTTGAGCAGGTCATTCAGGTCGACCCGCTCGACGAGCACTTGGAGGTCGACCCGATCGAGGACAGCCTGGACGTCGATGCGGTCGAGCACCGCTTGCAGGTCGACCCGCTGAACGACCTCGTCGATGTCAACGGCGTCGACCACACCCGGGACGACCTCGACGGCCACCGACTGCAAGATGGCGCTCGCATCATCGACGAGCGAGCCGAGCACGCCTCGGCGTAGTGGGGGAGAGGCGGAGACCCGGCGTTTCCTCGGCACTGAGCACCATCACCTCAGGGTGTTCAGACCGGCGGGCTGCTGCCGCGGCCCTTCGGCCGTGCCGGCGACCCCGCGCTGGGGACGAACCGCCCGAACGCGGTTACCAAGCACTCGAGGAGGATGCCCGGGTCGGTGATGGCAGTCGGGTCGAGCCCGATTCCCACATCCAGCCGATCCTCGTTGCCCGCGCAGGTGACATTCGCGAGGCAGCGCAGCCGAGGCCCGAAGGGATAGCTCGCCTCGATCGCAGCCCCACAGACGTGCCCGGTTCCTCGGAGTCCGGGGAGCGAGGTCGCGATGAGGTCGACCGAGCTGGCTTGGGCATGCACCGCAGGGAGGAGCAGACGGGTCGGCAGACGGCTGATGGCCGACGCCAGGCCCGCTGTCAACCGCATGGCGGGCTCGCTACGAGCTCGCGCCAACCGCTCGGCGACCACACCGAACTGGGGGCCGGGATGGTCGGACCCGGTCGGGATCTCCACCCAGGTGAGCCCGAACCAGTTGCCGCCGACGCCGCCATCGCGCTGCCGACGAGCGGGGATGACGAGACGCAGCTCGGGACACCGCAACCCAAGCTGCTCGTGGTAGAGGCCGAGACCGGCGGCGGTCGCGGCCACGAGGAGGTCATTCCGGCTACCACCGAGTGCGAGGGCGGCCGCTCGGGCCCCCCGGACCGAGATGACCTCGAAGTGGTTGCTCGTCGAGCGAGAGGGCGGCAATGGCGACATCGGCCCCGCGTCCACCATGACCTGTCGAGAGATCGAGTCGGCCATGCCGAAGGTTCGCCGCACGCTCCGCGCCAGGGCGCCGAGCGGCTCGATCTCACGAGCCTTCGCCAAGCCTGCCGCCACCGGACGCGCCGCGGTCGTGAGGTCGATGGTGAGCGTCAAGGTGCCCGGCTTGCGGTTGCCGCTCGGCCCCGGGGCCGCATCGGGGGAGCTCGGCGGCGTGGGCTCGGTCGGCCCGGATGACGACGGCTCGGGCTCGTCGAGGAGGAGGTCGAGGAGCGACAGACCGCCCACGCCGTCGGTCATCGCATGGTGAGCGCGGACGTAGAGTCCGGCGCGGCCGCCCTCCAGCCCTTCGATCACGGTGACGTCCCAGGGTGGGCGATCGGGCGCGAAAGGAGACGGCTCCAGCAGCGCGATGAGATCGAGGACCTGCCGAGTCGTGCCCGGCGATGGCACCGCCATCGTCCGGAGGTGATCACGGGCGTCGAACTCGCGGCTGTCGACCCAGGCTGGCCGTGTCGCAACGCCCATTGGGTCATCGATTCGCCGGTGCAGCCGTGGCGCCTGTTCGGCGGCGGAGGACAGTCGTTCCGAGAGCGCCACGAGCGGCGGTGCCTGATCGAGGACCATCAGGTTCCCGACCGTCATGCGGAGTGCCGGCTCACGGCCGATCCTCCACATCATCGCCTCAAGGGGGCTCAAACGCTCAGTCACCATGCTCGCGTCCTCCGGCGTTCCGACGGCTGCACGCCGGACTCGACCGTAGTAGGTGGCGCGACCCAGTGACCACATCACCCAAAGGGGATGATGCTGCTCGATGCGGTCCTCGTTACCGTCGAGCCGTCGATGTCCGTCGCGGGCTGCCGGCTCAGCCTCCCCTGCCGGGGCCGGGCTCGACGCCGATGGGTCCGCTCAGGCGAGGTGAGCCATGCTGCAGCTCCGGGCCTTCGCACCGCCGGACCAGGCGGACGCAGTCGGGAACGCACTTGCTGCGCACGTCGGTGTGCGCCACCTCGTCGTGGGGGGCCGAACGAAAGGCGGCATGATCCAGCTGACCGGAGAGGTGGACGCCGACGCCGCCGACCTGGTCCTCGACGTTCTTCGCGATCACGACCTAGCGGCCGACGACGTGACGCTGTGGCGGGCCACCAGTGTCCAGCCGCTCGGCTGGAGGAGGCGGCGCGGCCGAGTGGGGCGAGAGGGGACGGTGTGGGCAGAGGTCCTGAGTCGCGCCCACCAGCACGCCCGACCGGGGCTCACGTACTTGTTGTACATGGCGGCGGCGGGCGTGATCGCCGGCGTGGGCGTGCTCACTGGCTCGGCGATCTTGGTCGTGGGAGCCATGGCGATCAGTCCCGACCTGCTGCCGATCTCGGCCGCGGCGGTTGGCGTCGTCCAGCGCCGCTGGACGATGGCGGCGCGAGCGACCCTCACGCTGTTGATCGGCCTGGGCGTCACCAGCCTCGCCGCCGCCGGTACGACGGCCCTGCTGCGCGCCACGGGACGGATCGATGCCGACCTCTCGCTCACCGGGTCGGTGCTCGGTCCGTCGCTCACGACCGTGGGACCGGGCACCGTCCTTGTCGCCCTCGCCGCGGGCATGGCCGGGATGCTCGCCTACGAGACAGCAGGGAGCGCGGGCGTCGGCGTCGCCATCTCGGTCACCACGATCCCCGCCGCCTCGTACTTCGGTGACACGCTTGGGCTGGCCAGCCGGCAGGACGGTTTCGGCGCGCTCGTGGTGTTGCTGACCAACGTCGTCGGGCTGTTGACGGCCGGCTCCCTCACGCTGTGGCTTCAGCGCCGCCACCGCACGGCCCGGCCAGGCTCCGAGAGCTCTCAGCCCGTCCCGGTCCAGCCACTCGGTTGACGGTGCGCCTCAAGGAAGCTGAAGGGGGTCGAGCAGACCGGCTTCGCGGGCGACGTCGACTGCGGCCCCACGCGAGGAGATGCCGAGCTTGCGGTAGATGGCGATCGCTTGGGTCTTGATGGTGTTTCGGGAGACGTGGAGGCGGTCGGCGATATCGGCCAAAGTGAGGTGGGTCGGCAGGTACTGCAAGACGCGGATCTCCGCCGTGGTGAGAGACGATGGGCCCCAGCCCGCCCCATAGGGCGGCTGGAGGAGGGACCGGCGCACGTCGTCCAGCTGCTCCTTCACCCGCACCGCGTCGGGTGCCTGGTGGAGGAACCAGTCGGCTCCGTCGAGCAGGGCTCGAGCTCCGACCCGGTCGCCCAGGAGCACCTCGGCCCGAGCCAGTGCGATGCGGACCTGGATGTTGGCCCAGCCCGCGACCTGCACGTACCGCGCCAGGCTGCGGCGAGTGAGCAAGCGGTCGGCCTGGGCTTCGGCGAGGTGCCCGGCGCGCGCCTCCACGAGGCTGCTCAACGCGGTTACGAGGGACATCGTTGGTGCCGCTTCCAGGCCGTTCTCAGCCAACAGCGCCCGGCCTCGGCGGGCAAGTGCTGTCGCTTCGTCCCAGCCGCCGTGCTCGATCTGCAACACCGCCAGGTGGGCCAGGTGCAGCGCCAGGTCACCGGGAGCTCCCGAAGTCTCGACGATGCCCTCTTGGAGGCGCTCCTCGGCGATGGCGTCGTCACCGAGCATGAACGCAGCCGCGCCCAGCAGCAAGCAGCACATCGCCCGCGCCGCACCGTGCGGCGCCCGCGGCAGGGCGTAGCTGGCATCCTCGGCCATCTCCGCCGCCGACACCCGGCCGATCGATGCCCGCAGGATGGCCACCGCCACCGCGGGCGTGGCACCAACGGCGGAGCCGGGATGCTTGATCAGCACAGCCTGCTCGGCCCGAGCCAGCCACTGCCTCGCGGCAGCACCCTCACCGGCCGTCAATCGGGCGAACGCGGCGAAGACGGCCAGATTCGGATTGGCCGAGAGCTGCTCGTCGGTGAGCAGCGCCAACCATCGACGGATGGTGCCGTGGTGCCCGCGCCCGGCGTAGGCCATGTAGCTGACCAGGATCAGCGACACGACCCGCGGCGGGTCGTGGGCTCGCCAGGCCTGCTGGATGGCGTTGTCGGCGTCGCCTTGGCTCTCGTACCACTCGCTGGCGCGGCGATGCACCTGCTGTTGCCGCGCCGGGTCCCGCCGTTGGAGCTCGGCTTGCAGGAGATCGGCCACGAGGTGGTGGAGTCGGTACCACTCGCGCCGCTGATCGAGGGCGATCACCAGCAGGTTGGCCCGCTCCAAGGTTGCGAGCATCTGCGTCGAGTCGCTCCGCTCGACGCGGCGTCACACAATGGCCCTGACAGACACGGGAGGCACGATGCCTCGAGGAGGAACGAGAGAACGTCGGGCGCCAGGTCGCGAAGGAACTCCTCTTGCAGGTAGTCGGCCACCAGGAGGCTGTCGCCCGTGAACTCCGCCACCGCCCGCCGGATGTCACCTGTCCTCGGGAGCGAGCGGGCGGCGAGGTGGAGACCGGCCGGCCATCCCTCGGTGCGCTCGACGAGCCGCCGGACATCCTCGGAGCCAATCTCCACCCCAAGGCCCGCCAGCGCGGTCGCGGCACCGGTCTCGTCGAGCGCGAGGTCCTCCACGCCCAGCTCGACCAGCCCGGGCTTGACCCGGAGCCGACCGAAGCGCAGCCGGGGCCGCGCCCGGCCCACCAGAGCGAGCGTCGAGCCCAACGGAAGCTCGGCGACCAGGACCGCGATCACGTCGAGCGCCTCCGGGCTGACGAGCACGTGGACATCATCGAGCACGAACACAAACGGGCTCTGACGGGTGGCCAGCATCTGGCTGAAGCCGCGACAACGCGGGCGCGGTGACCTCGGGAGAGGCACTGCCCAGGGCCGCCAGCAGCGCCGGGTCGACCGGCTCCACGACGTCCAGCGCCAGCGTCACGGCGGTCAACAGCGCGATGGGGTCGTTGTCCGATGGGTCAAGCGAGAGCCACGCACCGGGACGGTCATCGCGCTCGATCACCTGCGACAACAGGGTCGACTTCCCGTAACCCGCCGGCGCAATGACCAGGACCAAGCCCTCGGCCATCGACAACCGCTCGACGAGGCCCGTGCGAGGCGCCAACGCCGGACGCGGCGACGATGGACGAAGCTTCCTGCCGGCCACGACCGACCTCGAACGAGCAACGCCCTTGCTCCACAACGCGCTGATAGGCGAGCCGAGAGGCGATTGCACCGCGGGCGGTGCAGGAGCATGATGCCGAGCCTGGCGCCCCTGCTCCGGGGTCGATGCAGGCAGGACCGGGCCGGCACGAGCGCGACAGCACGCGGCGGGAGCGCAGCTCGATCTGCTCATTCGCGTTCGACCGCCGCCTCGAACAGGCCCGCCTGACGGGCGGCATCGACGGCCACGCGGCGCGAGGCAGCCCCGAGCTTGCGGTAGACCGCAATGGCTTGGCTCTTCACCGTGTTCCGAGACACATAGAGGCGGTCGGCGATCTCGGCCAGGGTGAGGTGGGTCTGGAGGTAGTGCAGGACGCGGATCTCCGCCGCGGTCAGCGCGGCCGGACCCACGCCCGCGACCTCCGTCGGCTGGCTGACGGACCGACGGAGCTCGACCAGCTGCTGTCTCACGCGTGCCGCATCGGGAAGCTGGTCGGACAGCCGTTCGACCTCATCGAGCCAGGCGCGCGCCGTGTTGCGATCGCCCAGGATCAGGCGGGAACGGATCAGCGCGATCCAGGCCTGGACCGTGGCCCACGGGCTGACGCTCGCATAGCCGGCGAGATGGCGTTGAGTGAGCCGCCGGTCCGCTTCAGCCTCGGCCACGTGGCCCAACCGCGCCTCGACGACACAGCTGAGGGCCGTCACCAGGAAGAGGCTCGGCGCCTCCTCCAGTCCGTGGGTGCTCAGCAGCTCGCGAGCACGACACGCGAGCACGGTGGCCTCGTCCCACTCGTCTTGTTCCGCGTGCAGGACCGCGAGATGAGCCAGGCACAGCGCTTCGATGCCGGGCGCCCGGCCGGCCGCCTCGGCCGCGCCCTCCGCCAGTGCCTCCCACGCGAGGTCCTCGTCCGCGACCATGAACGCTCCCGCGCCCACCAGTAGGCGGCACATCGAGTGCCACGCGCCATGGGGTAGGTGGCGGCACGCATAGGCGGCGTTCTCCGCCATCTCTTGAGCCGTCGTCCGACCGATCGTGGCCCGCAGGATGGCGGCTGCGATGTGCGGCGTCCACCCCCGGCCGTCGTCAAATGGATCGTCGAGATCCACGAGCCGCTCGGCCCGGGCCAGCCAGAGCGCGGATCCGGCGCCGTCGCCTGCCGCGTACCGGCAATGGGCGGCGATGACGACGAGCACGGGGCGGGCGGCGAGATGCTCGGCGGGGAACAGTGTCAGCCAGCGGCCGATCATCGCGTGGGCGCCGCGTCCAGCGCCGGCGACGAAGTGGGCGCACACCAGCGCTTCGGCTCGGGCCAGGTCACCTGCCGCGGCGGCATGCTCGATCGCGGAATCGGGGTCGCCCTTCTCCTCGAACCACGTGCTGGCCCGGCGGTGGAGGTCGCTCCGGTGCCCCGGGTGGTGCCGGGCCAGCTCTGACCGGAGCATGTCGCGGAGAAGAAGATGCAAGCGGAAGCTCTGGCCTTCGTCATCGGCGGCCATCACCAGCAGGTGCCGGCGCTCCAGCTCCTCGAGCAAGCGCGCCGAGCCGGTCCGGGCGAGGACGGCGTCGCACAAGGGGCCAGAGAGCTCTTCGAGACAGGAGGCGCCGAGGAGGAAGGAATGCGTGTCAGGGTCGAGATCGTCGAGGAGCTCGTCCCTGAGGTAGTCGACGATGAGCCAGTCATCACCGCCGAACTCAGCGACCGCCCTTCGCTTGTCCGGTGGACGCGAGATGGACAACGCGGCCAAGTAGAGCGCCGACGGCCAACCCTCGGTCCGCGCCACCAGGGAACCGACGTCCGCCGGCGTGAGCTCGAGCCCGAGCGCCCGGTACATGGTCGTGGTCTCCGAAACGCCGAAGGCCAGGTCGTTCGTATCCACCCGGACCACCTGGCCCCCGCGCAAGCGGCCGACGTCGATCGCGGGCATCGTCCGTCCGGCGAGGGCGAGCGTCGAGCAATCTGGAAGATCGGCAACCACCAGCGCAACGGCGTCCAACGCCTCCGGGGCCACGAGCTCGTGCACGTTGTCGAGCACGAGCACCACGGCGGTGCGGCGGCTGGACAACATCCGTCCAAAGCGAGCCAACGACGCAGTCGCACCCCCGACCTCGCGGTCCCACAGCGGGGCCAGGACAGTCGGGTCGATCGGCTCCACGGCGTCCAGCGCCAGCGCCAAGCCCGTGAGCAGGACAACAGGGTCGTTGTGCGCCGTGTCCAACGACATCCACACACCCGGCCGGGGATCGGCTTGGATCCAGCTGCTCAGCAAGGTCGTCTTGCCATATCCCGCCGGGGCGACCACGGCGACGACATCTCCGACTGCGCCCATCAGCCGTGCGGTGAGACCGGCTCTCGACACCAGTCCCGCGTGCGCGGATGGACGCAGCCTCGCCTCGTGCGGTGCGAACGGGAGGCGAGTGGCCACCTCCTTCCGCAACGGCGTCTGCGGCACGGCGCGAAGCTCGAGGAGGCTCATCAGCAGCGCGCCATGATCAGGGACACGACACGAGACGTCGTCTTCGACGGCTCGCGGCCCTCCGAAGCCGTACCCTCCCTTCAGCATGCTTTGCGCACCCCTCGATGCAACAGTGGTCGCTCAATGGCCCGATGCGTCCGACGGCCGCCGAACGCTGGGCACGCTCATGGAATCAGGCCGACCTGGCACGCTCATCATCCAATCTGGGTGAAACACCACGGTCGTGGTCACGACCGTAGATCATCCAAACGGGGTGATGATCACGTCGCTCCACCGTGCGTCGACACCGGATGCACCCTGTTCATCTCTTGTTCATCGCCCTCGAGGCGCTCGCGCTCGCGGCTGCGACGGCGGCCGCCAGCGACAACGACCGCCGAGTGGGCGACGTGAACCGCCGGGTTGGTCGCCTCGCCACGAATTCATCCGTGAGCGAAGAGCGCAAGGTCGTCACCGTGCTCTTCGCCGACTCCGTCGGGAGCACCCCCGATCGGCGAGCAGCTCGATCCGGAGGAGCTGGCGGCGATCATGCACGCCTTCTTCGACGAGATGCGTGCCGCGGTCGACGCCGAGGGTGGCGTCGTAGAGAAGTTCATCGGCGACGCGGTCATGGCGCTGTTCGGCGTCCCCCGGTCGCACGAGGACGACCCGTCCCGGGCGTTGCGCTGCGCGCTGTCCATGCAGCAGCGCCTCTCTCATCTGAACGTGCGGCTGGCAGGCGCGCACGGCGTCCGGTTCGCGCTTCGCATCGGTGTCAGCACCGGCGAGGTGCTGGCCTCAACGGAGCCCGGGGCCGATCTGGGGATGATCACCGGCGACGCCGTGAACGTGGCCGCGAGGCTCGAGCAGTCCGCTGAGCCCGGCCAGATCGTGGTGGCGGAGCGCACGGCTCGCCAAGCTCGCGGCTTCCGGTACCACGATCTCGGCCCTCTCACGCTGAAGGGGAAGCCGATGCCGGTGCGGGCGTACGTGCTGGCGTCGGAAGGTGCGGAGGTGGCCCCAGCGGCAGCGGTGCGCGGGCTCCCCGGCCTCAGCGCGCCGATGGTCGGACGGGATGCGGAGCTCGCGCTCCTTCGGGCCATCGTGGACCGCTGCGAGAGCGAGGGGCACCCGCACCTGGTGACGGTCTACGGCGAGGCGGGAGTCGGCAAGAGCCGGCTGGTCCGCGAGCTTGTCGAGTGGACGGAGCGCCAGGCCCAGGCGCCCCTCGTCTTGCGTGGTCGTTGCCTTCCGTACGGCGACGGCGTCACGTACTGGCCGCTGGCGGAGATCCTCAAGGGGCTCGCCGCGTGTTCGACAGCGACCCGGCGGCGACGGTGATCTCGAAGCTCCGCGCCATGGGAGACGCCTTGCCCGAGCCCGTTCCCGGCGCCGACGTCGATCGCATGATGGATGGCCTTGCCGCGACGATGGGGATCGTCGAGCCAGGATCCTCGTTCGCCGAGCTGTCGCCACGGCAGCTTCGGACGGAGATGCACGCGGCCTGGCGCGATCTGCTGACGCAGCTTGCTTCCGGCGCAACGGTGCTTGCCATCGTCGAGGACATCCACTGGGGCGACCCGGCCCTCCTCGACCTGGTCGAGGAGCTCGCCGAGCGATGCGTCGGCGCGGTGGTGCTCATCTGCCCATCCCGCCCGGACCTGACCGCGCACCGGCCGGGCTGGGGTGGTGGGCGACGCAATGCGTCGGCGATCGCCCTGGAGCCCCTGTCGATGGCCGACGCTCGCCTGCTCACGTCGCTCCTACTCGACATCGACGATCTTCCGGACCTCGTCCGGGCCAAGATCCCTCGAAGGGCGTGACCTCATCACCACCAGGATCGGTTCCGCGTTCCGGGGCGAACGAGAGTGCATCTTCCGGCACGTGCTGACGTGCGATGTCGCGTACGACTCGATCCCACGCCGGGAGCGAGCCAGCCTGCACGCGCAGGTCGGAGAGTGGCTCGAGGAGGTCTCGAGGGGCCGCAAGGGCGACTTCGCCGAGCTGCTCGCCCACCACTGGAGCCAGGCCTTTTCGGCTCGACGTCCGATGCGCACGCGGAGCAGGCCGAGATCGAGCGTCGGCGCTCGCTCGCCTACCGATGGTGCCTCACCGCTGCCGGTGACGCGCAACGCCGAGGTATCGCCGAGCGCGCCCGGTCGTTCGCCCAGCATGCACTCGACCTCGCGGTCTCGCCCGACGAGGTGGCCGACGCCGCCAACGCCCGGGGCGCGGCCCACCAACTGATGGGTGACGGTTCGCCGGCCCTGGCTGCATTTCGCGTCGCCGCCGACGCGCTCATCGCCGCGGGAGCACCGGATGCGGACCGCGCCGCGTACCTCTGCGCCCGTGTCACCGAGATCTCGATCCGCTGGGTCGGGTCATTGCGCGAGCCCGTCGATCAGCGAGTGGTCTGGGACTACATCGAGCGCGGTCTCACCCTTGCAGGTGACCGTGACAGCGAAGCCCGGGCGAGGTTGCTGCTGGTACGTTCCTTCTGGGGGTGGGGAGTCAGGCGGTTGGCGGCGGCATCCGGGATCACGAGGTCGTCCGACGAGCGTGAAGCCGACGCAGCCCAGTCCGCCGAGATGGCGGCTCGCCTCGGACTCGCCGACGTCGAGTCGGGGCGCTCGACGCCCTCGGGTCAGCACTGCAGGACCAAGGCCGATACCATCGCGTCTCCGAGACGATCGACCGCCGACTGCTCCTGCTCCCCCACCTGCGCGATCCTCTCGAGCGTGGCGACGCCCTGTGCATGGCGGCGTCGAACCGCTTCGACATGGGCGCCTACGCGGAGGCCTCGGCGTTGTTGTCACTCGTGTACGAGGTCCAAGCTTGGTGCCGTATGGTCCGCGGCGCGGGTCGAGCTGGCGCTGGCGCTCCGCGGCGACGATCCAGCCGCAGCTTCGTACCACGCCAAACGGGCCCTCGACGTGTTCGAAGCGCTGGGTTCCCGTGACGAGATCGAGCGCTTGCGTGCACTTCTGGCTGGTTGAGCGCCGGCAGCGCGAGAGTTAGGTCGACCCGTGATGAACCTGCCCCCTCCACTGCCGACCGCAGCGCACAAGCGTCGCTCCGCCCCGCTCTGGATCGTCCTCGCGGTTGCGGCTGGTGGTGTCGTAGCCGGCTATGCGGTGGGAAGCGCCCGGACCCGCGGGGTTACCTCCACGAGCACCGTGGCCACGCCACCAACCGCTCCAACAGCCGCCACAGCCGCCACACCCGCCACGACGACGAACGTCACCGTGGCGCCCGGTCAGAGCCCGCAGCCGATGCCCTCCGCGATCGCTCAGTTCACTCCGCATCAGGATGTGCAGCGGGACATCGTTCGGGTGTTCCATGGCGAGGGCTACGGAACTCCGTCGGCCTTCAAGGGTCAGATGAACGACTGCGCCCGCGCCTTCTGGACGGTTCGCTGGCGGTCGCTGAGCCCGGACGTCACGGTGAGTGCGCTGCGGGCGCCGTACAACGCGGACGAGGTCGCCGTTTCGTTGCGCGATCTTGGACCTCTGCCTGCCCCAGCGACTGGCGGATACCTCTCGGGCTTCATCTGCGAGCGACCGGTCTTCGTGTTCGGCCACGCCCTCCATGGCAACGGCTCCAACCTCGAGGACGTCGCCGTGGAGTGGCAGTACTGGGACGCGGCGCCGTAGGAGGGAGTCCGCATCGGGGCGGTCGGTCCCGCCTGGAAAACGGAACGGATCACTCGACCGGGGATGACCGGAGGCACGACGGAAGCTCGGCGAGGGCCTCGTCGACCGAGAGCTGCTCGGCGGCCTGCAGCACATCGGCGGGTACCCAGTCACGAAAGGCTCGCTCGTGGACTCGATGGGCGCCGGAGCTCGTGTGCTCCTCATGGATCGCCACCAGGCTCTTGGCTGGGAACCGATCCGCGACCCGGACGAGGGCCGGCCACAGGCGGCGGTGGACGAGGGTGACCTTTCCGTTCACCAGCCTCGTCCTGGCGACGTTCGGTGATTCGGCGAGGCGGTTCAGCGCGTCGTAGATGGCATGAGCCGCAGGATGACCCCACCAGCTCCCACGGATCGGCTCGCCGGCGATCAGCTCGGCGACGTTCGGCAGTGGTCCGCGGGCGGACTCCAGGAGCATCCCTTGCTCGAGCAGTTCAGCCATCGGATCCACTGGCCAAGCATGCCGCCCCGAGGTCGTCGACGCCGATCGAGAGCGGTGTTCGGCCTCAGCCGACCGATGAGTTCCTGGTCGCCAGGGCGTCCTACCGTCGAGTGAGTCGAACAGCGAGGAGCTACGCCATGAGCCTGCCCAACGTGGTGTCGCCGGAGGAGTGGCGCACGGCCCGGATCGAGCTGCTCGCGGAAGAGAAGGCGATGACTCGGGCCCGCGACCAGCTGAGCACCAAGCGGCGCCAGCTGCCGATGGTGAGGGTCGACAAGGACTACGTCTTCGAGGGCCCGGATGGGCCGGCCAGCCTGCTCGACCTGTTCGACGGTCGCAGCCAGCTCATCGTCCAGCACTTCATGTTCGACCCGAGCTGGGACGACGGCTGCCCGAGCTGCTCGGCTGCGGCCGACGAGATCTCGGGCGGCTTGCTCGAGCACCTTCACACACGCGACACCACCCTGGCGGTCGTGTCGCGCGCGCCCCTGGCGCGGATCGAGGCGTACAAGGCCCGCAAGGGCTGGACCTTCCCGTGGTACTCGTCGTACGGCAGCGACTTCAACTACGACTTCCACGTCACCCTCGATGAGTCCGTCGCGCCCGTCGAGTACAACTTCCGCAACCGGGAAGAGCTCGAGGAGGCCGGGATGGGCTGGCTGGCGGAGGGATCTTCCGAGCAGCCTGGGTACAGCGTGTTCCTGCGCGACCGCGACACGGTGTTCCACACCTACTCGATGTACGCCCGAGGCACCGAGATGCTCGGCGGCTCGTACTACTTCCTCGACCTCACCGCTCTCGGCCGCCAGGAGGAGTGGGAGGAGCCGAAGGGTCGATCCGCCCGCGCCCGCCAGTCGCAGCCCGACTTCTCGTCCTGACCCAGCCCGCCCGCCGGCGCGGCTGCCGTGCTTGGCATGCTTCTCCGGTGCCTGACTGCATTTTGGAGGCGAAGCACCGCACCGCGAGGCGTCAGGGGATCTCCTCGGCCATCGCCAACAAGGTGGTGACCGTGCGCCAGTTCCGCATCGTGCCCCCGGCGCCCTTGCCACGCGAAAGGTCCGCCGCCAGCTTGCTGCGCCCGACCCCGTTCGGAAGGTACAGGTGCAGCTCCCGCCCGATGGCGGTCGCCTCCTCCGGAGCGTAGGCCTCGAGGTCCACCCCAGCCACGCTGGCCTTTGTGCCAAGGAAGACGACGTGGAGGTAGGCGGTGTCGACCCCGCGGCCACGGTACGGGTCGGCGTTGATCACGGCCGCCAGCTCGGCTCGGGTGCGGACCATCACGTCCGCCTTCACGTGACCGTCGGCGGCGATCGCTCGCTGAAGCGTCTTCGCCACCTCGCTGGTGTCAGCGGTCAACGACGAGAAGACGACGTTTCCGCTCTGGATGTAGGTACGGACGCGCTCGTAGCCGCACTGCTCGGTCACCCGGCGCAGATCGGCCATGGCCAGCTTGGCCTTCCCACCCACGTTCACGCCCCGCAGGAGCCCCACCATCGCGGTCACGCCACCCATGCTTGCTCATGCGCGGCGCGGGCTGCTCAGCTGCAGCACCAGCTCCTCGGCCTCGAACAGGTCCTCGTGCTCTGCTTCGGCCCCGCTCCGGAGGGCGCGGTTGCGGACCGTTGTCAGCCCGTACAGCCCGGCGCCGATGGCCGCGATCGTTCCCAGGGCGAGCCCGTAGCGGGCCCCGAGGTGCTGGCAGACCAAGCCGACGATCGGCGCACCGATCGGGGTGCTTCCCAGGAACACGATGGCCTGCAGGGCCAGGACGCGGCCCCGCATCGACGGATCGGACCGGATCTGCACGATGGCCGTCGACGTGGTCATGAAGGTGATGCTCGACACCCCGACCAGCAGACCGATGGCGAAGGCCGCCGGTTGGCTCGGCGCCAGCGCGAGCAGGCCCAGCCCGACGCCGAAGGCGACCGCGGACCAGCTCACCAGGGAGACGTTGATGCTGGTGCGGCGGGCGGCAGCCAGCGCACCGACCAGCGACCCGACGCTCACCACCGACATCAGCAGCGTGAAGGTGACATCGCTACCCCCCAGGTCGCGCGTGGTGAACAGCGGGAGGATGGTCTGGAAGTTGAAGGCGAGCGTCCCGATGACCGCCATCATGATCAGCGGCACCCACACCTCCGGGATGGTGCGGGCGTACCGGATGCCCTCCCGGACCTGACCCTTGCCGCGAGGCGTGATGGGCGCACCGCGGATCTGAGTCGGATCCATCAGCCACAGGCCGGCGATCACGGCGAGGTAGGACACGCCGTCGAGGGCGAAGGCCCATCCGAAGCCCAGGGTGCTCACGAGGAGGCCGGCCAGCGCGGGCCCGACGACGCGAGCACTGGTCATCAGCGCGCTGTTGAGGCTGACCGCGTTCGTGATGTCGGCCTCCGGCACCATCTCCACGACGAACGAGCGACGGGCCGGGTTGTCGAAGGCAGTGGCGATGCCACCCAGCACGGCCACGCCGTAGATCGCGAGCAGGGGCGGGTGGCCGGAGAAGGCCAGCGCGGCCAAGGCGAACGACTGGAACATGGCGAAGGTCTGGACCCAGATCAGCAGCCGGCGCTTGTCCGACCGGTCGGCGACGAGCCCGGCGAAGGCACCGATCAGGAGCACGGGACCGAACTGCGCCGCGGCCAGGAGGCCGAGCGCGACGCCGCTGCCGGTGAGCTTCAGCACCAGCAAGGTCTGCGCGATCAGGGTCAGCCAGTTGCCCACCTGGGAGATGAGCTGGCCGGTGAAGAACAGGCGGAAGTTGCGCACATGGAGCGAGCGGAAGGTCTGGCCACTCGCTCGCTTCACCCGCGTCATGGCCGCTCCGCCGAGGCCAGCACGTCTAGCACGTCGAGCACGTCGGCCAGCCGGGCCTGCTGCTCCGCGTCGAGCCCACGGATCCGACCCGCCAGCCAGGCCGTCTTGCGCTGGCGGGACTTGGCTATGAGCGCGCGGCCGGCCTCGGTGGTGGCGACCCTCACGAATCGACGGTCGGCGGGGTCGACTGCCCGCGCCACCAGGCGGTCGGCCTCCAGCTTGGCCACCACCTTGGTGATCGACGGCGGAGCCACCTTCTCGAGCTCGGCCAACGCACCGAGGGTGAGCGGACCCTCGCGGTCGATGATGGCCAGGGCCGAGAGCTGGCTGGGGGTCAAGCCGGCGTCGGCCTCTTGGCGGAGGCGGCGAGCGAGGCGGGTGGCGCTCAGTCGCAACCGGGCCGCCAGCTCCGCCGCCGGCGGCGTCCCGCCGACAGCAGACGGCGCGACCCTCGGGGGCAGGACCGGTGATCACCAGATCACTTTACTAAGGTAATTACCTTTCCTAATCATTGCCGAGCACGAATGGACGTCGGAGGCCCCGCGATCATGGGGCGTGGCGCGTGGCAGCATCCAGGGCATGGTGTTCCGAACCATCATCGAGCCCTTCCGCATCCACGCCGTCGAGCCGTTGCGGATGAACACCGAAGAGGAGCGCCGCGCCGCCATCGCGGCCACCGGCTACAACCTGTTCGGCCTGCGATCGCAGGATGTGCTCATCGATCTGTTGACCGACTCGGGCACGGGCGCGATGTCCCGCGATCAGTGGGCCGCCCTCCAGCACGGCGACGAGAGCTACGCCGGCTCCCCGTCGTGGTACCGGTTCCTCGAGGCGGTTCAGGAGCTGTTCCCGTTTCGCCACGTCATCCCCACCCATCAAGGTCGCGCGGCCGAGAAGATCCTGTTCACCGTGATCGGAGGGCCGGGCAAGGTCATCCCCAACAACACCCACTTCGACACCACGCGAGCCAACGTCGAGTACACGGGAGCCGAAGCGTGCGACCTCGTCATCGCCGAGGGGCTCGACCCTGCCTCTCAGCATCCGTTCAAGGGCAACATCGACGTTCAGCGGCTCGACGCTCTGCTCACCGAGTGCCATGGGCAGGTGCCGGTGGTGTTCATCACCATCACCAACAACTCGGGCGGCGGCCAGCCCGTCTCACTCGCCAACCTCCGCCAGACCAGGGCGGTCTGTGACCGCCACGGTGTCCCGCTGTTCCTGGACGCCTGCCGTTTCGCCGAGAACGCGTGGTTCATCCGGGAGCGGGAGTCGGGGCAGGGCGAGCGAGCCGTCGCGGACATCGTCCGCGAGATGGCGTCCCTGGCCGACGGGATGACCATGAGCGCCAAGAAGGATCCGCTGGCCAACATCGGCGGCTGGCTCGCGGTCCACGACGACGAGCTGGCCACCAGCTGTCGCAACCTGCTCATCCTCACCGAGGGCTTCCCGACCTACGGGGGCCTGGCGGGCCGAGATCTCGAAGCCATCGCCCAAGGCCTGCGCGAGTCGGTTGACCACGACTACCTCCGCTATCGGATCCGCTCGACCGGCTACCTGGGCGAGGCGCTGGCCGGGGCGGGCATCCCGGTCGTGCAGCCGATCGGCGGCCACGCCGTGTACCTGGACGCGCGGGCGCTGCTGCCCCACCTCTCGCCCCTGCAGTACCCCGGTCAGGCCCTCGCCGTCGCCCTCTACGAGACTGGTGGCATCCGCGGCTGCGAGATCGGCACCGTGATGTTCGGGCGGCGTCCCGACGGCACCGAGGCCCCCGCGGCCATGGATCTGGTCCGCCTGGCCATCCCGCGGCGCACCTACACCCAGAGCCACATCGACTACGTCATCGAGGTCTGTGAGGCGGTGGCGGCCCGGGCCGGACAGCTCCCCGGCTACCGGATGGTCGACGAGCCCCCGACCTTGCGACACTTCACCGCTGGCTTCGAGCCCCTCGGCTGAGGCATCGTCCGCGGCGCGACCCGCGGCCACCCGCGATCACCCGATCGCGACCTCTGCCGGTCCTGCCGCCTGCCGTAACCGCCCGATCCACCGAGCCGAGAGGTGGGCCGGCCGGTTCGGGATCAGGCGCACCTTGTGGGCCCGATGGAGCAGGACGCCCTCTTGGCGGACCTCGAGCGTCGCCGCGCGAGAACTCGAGGGCCCGCAGCACGAATCGCTCCGGCATCCCCCCGGGCTGACGGCGTTGGGTGCGATCCACGCCAACGGTGTCGTGCACGTGATCGGGACCGGACCCGCCGGCCACGTCCCGTCCGCTCCACCTCGCGCCCACCTCGCCGCCGCGGCGCCGACCCGCCCACCCTCGAGGGCACAGACGTCCGCGGTCTCGGCTCCGTGGAGGAGGTTGCCGGCGGCGAAGACCCCCGGCGCCGATGTGCGCCCGGCACCGTCTACCTGCGGGCCGCGGGTGCCGGGATCCATGCTCAGATCGCCCCGTCGGGCCAGCTCGTGATCGGGCACCCAGTCGCCGGTGAAGACGACGACGTCACAGCGCATCTCTGACCGGTGACCGGCACGGTCAGATGCCGAGGACGGGCACCGGTCAGCACCGGACCCGGCTGCCGCGAGGGTCGAAGAACGGATCGGGCGCCACCACGGCCGGCATCCATTCGCCGAACACCTCTACCTCCACCGCCCGCCCGACGGGTGAGTCGGACCCGGGCAGGTACGCAAAGGCCAGCGACCGGTCGACGCGAAACCCGTAGCCGCCGCTCGTCACTCGGCCGTGCACCTCCCCGTCGACCCGCACCGCCTCGGAACCGAGGGTGACGGCCTGGGGGTCGGCGAGCTCGAGACAGCGCAGCCGGCGGCTCGGGCCCCGCTCCTTCTGGGCGGCCAGCGCCGCCCGTCCGACGAAGTCAACCCCCTTGTCGAGCCGGACCGCGAAGCCGGTACCCGCCTCGTACGGCGTGTCCTCGGGTGTCACGTCGCTCGACCACACGCGGTAGCCCTTCTCGACCCGCATCGAGTCGATGGCGCGATAGCCGCCGGCGATCAGACCGTGTCCCTCACCCGCGTCCCAGAGCGCGTCCCACAGCGAGGCGCCGTACTCGGTCGGGCAGTAGAGCTCCCATCCCAGCTCACCGACGTACGTCACCCGCACCATCCACGCCGGTACGTCGCCTACTGCGCCGGCGCGGGCCGTGAGGTACGGGAAGGCGTCGTTGTCGAGCGCGGTGCGGGTGAGTGGCCGAAGAGCTCGCGGCTTCGAGGGCCGAACAGCCCGAAGCAGGCATAGGCGCTGGTGACGTCCGTGAGCACGACGTCGCCGCCCTCGGGCAGCCGCTCCTGTTGCGTCCGCAACCAGCCCAGATCGTGGTTTCCGTACGCGGTGCCGGTGACGAGCAGGAATCGCCGGTCACCGAGCCGGGTGACGGTGAGATCGCACTCCACACCGCCCCGCTCGTTGCACAGCGGGGTGTAGACGACGGCCCCGACCGGCTTGTCCACGTCATTCGCGCACACCCGCTGGAGGAACGCCAGCGCCCCGACCCCGGCCGCCTCCATCTTCGAGAACGACGTCTCGTCGAACAGCGCGGCGCGGCGATGGCACGCCAGCGCCTCGGCGCCGATGGCTGGGCTCCAGTGCTGCCCGGCCCAGCCGCGGGGACGGCGCGAGGGGTCGGCCTCGGCGCTGGCCTCGTTGGGCGTGCACCAGTTCGGTCGCTCCCAGCCGGACTTCTCGCCGAACTCGCAGCCCAGTGCGGCCAGGCGCTCGTAGGCCGGGGATCGGCGCAGCGGCCGCCCCGCCTGCCGCTCCTCGTTCGGGTAGTGGATGTCGTAGTAGGTCGAGTACACCTCGACCGCGCGCGCCACGGCGTAGTGGCGCGATCGATACTGGCCACCGAAGCGGCGGATGTCCATCTTCCACACGTCGAACGTGGGCTCACCGGCGACGATCCACTCTGCCATCACCCGACCCACCCCACCGGCCCCCGCGATGCCGTGAGCGCAGAAGCCGGCCGCGACGAACATGCCGTGGACCTCGGACTCGCCCAGCACGAACTCGTTGTCGGGCGTGAAGGCCTCCGGGCCGTTGACCAGCTGGATGATGCCAGCCGTCTCGACGGCCGGGACCCGCTGGCAGGCGTAGGCCATCAGCGGCGCGAAGCGATCCCAGTCCTCGGCGAGCAGGCGGTTGTTGAAGTCCGCCGGCGCGCCGTCGATCGCCCACGGCGCCGGGTCGCGCTCGTAGCCGCCGAGCAGCAGGCCACCGGATTCGCGCCGGAAGTACACCAGGTGGTCGGGATCGCGCAGCTGCGGGAGCTCGTCGGGCACGCCGTCGATGGCCTCGGTGATGAGGTACTGGTGCGCCATCGGCACGATGGGCACGGTGACGCCGGCCAACGCCGCCACCTCGGGCGTGTACAGCCCGCACGCCAGCACGACGACCTCGGCGTCGATCGATCCGGCCGTCGTCACCACCCGCTCGATGCGGCCGCCGCGTACGACGAGATCGGTCACCCGGACCCCAACCTCGACCTCGACCCCGCGGTCCTTCGCCCCGCCGATCAACGCATAGGTGAGGCCAGACGGGTCGATCACGCCGTCGGTCGGCAACCAGATCCCGCCCCTCACACCGTCGAGCGACGCCAGCGGGAAGCGCTCGCCGATCTCCGTCGGCGTCAGATCGTCCATCGGGAGCCCGAACGTCGTGGCCCACCCGTGCTGGCGGGTGAGCTCCTCGAGCCGCTCCGGTGTGGTGGCGATGCGGATGGACCCGACCTCCTTCCAGTCGGGCGAGCGTCCGGTGCTCGCCGCCTCCCCTTCCAGCCGGCGGTAGACGTCGACGCTGTGCATCATCATCCGGGTCAGCGGCAGGCTGGCTCGCAGCTGGCCCACCAGGCCGGCGGAGTGGAAGGTGGATCCGGAGGTCAGCTCATGGCGCTCGAGCACGACGACGTCTGTCTCGCCCAGCTCGGCCAGGTGCCAGGCGATGCTGGCGCCCGCCACCCCACCGCCGACCACCACCACCCGAGCCCGGTCCCTCATGACCGCTCTTCGCCGGCCGGTTCGCGGTCGAACACTTGGTCCTCGCGGTCGCGGCCGGCCGCCTCGTCGGCGACCGCGGCTTCGGCCAGCCACCGGCTGGAGGCGTTGCGCAGCACGCGGGCATGGCCTCTTCCACCCGCCACCCGTTCGGCCAGGGCGACGAGGTCGGCCTCGCCGACCTCGATCACTGGCGTTCGAAGCCCCGCCGGCGCTCCCAGTCGGTCACGTGCTTGTTGAAGTAGTGCCACTCCTGGCGGGCGGTGTTGACGAGGTGGTCATGGACGAAGTCGCCGAAGGCGCGACGGGCCAGCTCCGAGCCGGCGAAGAGCTCGGTGGCCTCCACCAGGGTCGAGGGGATGCGGGGCAGATCGGCGGTATAGCCGTTGCCGCGGTACGGCTGGCCCGGGTCGAGCCCGCGCTCGATCCCGTCGAGGCCGGCGGCGATGGTGGCCGCGAAGGCCAGATAGGGGTTGGCGTCGGCGCCGGGGATCCGGCACTCGACCCGCCGCCCCGCCCCATGGCCGACGATGCGGAAGCCCAGGGTCCGGTTGTCGAGTCCCCACCCGATCGCCGTCGGAGCCCACGAGTCGGGCTGGTAGCGCTTGTACGAGTTCACATACGGCGCAAAGCACCAGGCCAGCTCCCGGGCGCCGCTCATCAGGCCGCCGAGCCAACCCCGGGCGATCTCGCTCAGGTGATGCTCGTTGTCCTCATCGGGCATGAGCGCGGCATCGCCGCCAGCAGACCAGACCGACGAGTGGATGTGGCAGGACGAGCCGACCCGGTTGATGTCGTACTTGGCCATGAACGAGATCGACTGACCGTTCAGCGCCGCGATCTCCTTCGCCCCGTTCTTGTAGACGGTGTGGCGATCGGCCATCGTCAGCGCGTCGGAATAGCGGACGTTCAGCTCGTGCTGGCCGGCCTCAGCCTCCCCCTTCGAGAACTCCACCGGCACGCCCGCGCCGTCCATGCCGTTGCGTAGCTGGCGGATCAGGTACTCGTCCTTGGTGGTCTGGAGGATGTGGTAGTCGAGGACGTAGTCGTTCTGCGGTGTGAGGTCCATGTAGTGCTTGGCCGAGGCTTCCTCGTAGCTCTCGCGGAAGACGAAGAACTCGAGCTCGGACGCAGTCATCACCTCGTAGCCCAGGGCGCGAGCCCGCTCGACCTGCCGCCGCAGGATCTGTCGCGGCGCCACTTCGATCGGGTCGCCGTTGTCGACGTCGAACAGATCGCAGATCACCAGCGCGGTGCGCTCGATCCACGGGATGCGCCGCAAGGTCGACAGGTCGGGCCGGCAGGCGAAGTCGCCGTAGCCCGACTCCCAGTTGGCGAACTCGAATCCGGGCAGGACGTTCATGTCGACGTCGACGGCGAGCAGGTAGTTGCAGGCCTCCACCCCCTCGTCGAGCACGTGCTGGACGAAGTAGTGGCCGGTGACCCGCTTGCCCATGAACCGCCCCTGGAGGTCGGGGAAGACCACCAGCACGGTGTCGATCTCGCCCGAGTCGACCTCGTCCTGGAGCACGTCGACTTCGAGCATCCCACGGATCATCGCTGGCTGCGTCCCTCCTGCGGCGGGGGCAGGCCACGCGAGTGCGGCCCGCCCCGACGGCGTCGGCTCCTGGTCTAGCGGCTGGCCTAGCACGAAAGCCGCGGCGCGCGAGCGCGATCTCTGTCGTGATGCGCGCTGGAAGCCGGCTCCGACGACGGGATCACTCGGGGGTGACGTAGGCGGCGGTGATGCCGCCGTCGACGACGAGGGCGGCGCCGGTCATCAGCGAGGACTCGTCAGAGGCCAGGAACAGCGCCGCGTTCACCACCTCCCGGGCCTCGCCGAAGCGGCCCATCGGGATGTGGACCAGCCGCCGCTGCCGCCGTTGCGGATCGGACAGGAGCTGCTCGAGGAGGGGGGTGAGGATCGGACCAGGGCAGAGGGCGTTGGCTCGGATCCCCTGCCGGGCGTGGATCACCGCGATCTCGCGCGTCATGGCGAGGACGCCTCCCTTGCTGGCGGTGTAGGCGATCTGGGGGGTGGCGGCACCGAGGAACGAGACGAACGACGCCACGTTGATGATCGAACCGCCCCCCGAGTCGAGCATGGCGGGGATGCCGTACTTGCACCCGAGCCAGACGCCCTTCAGGTTGACGGCGACCGTGCGGTCCCACACCTCCTCCTCGGTGTCCACCGCTCCGGCGTCCTCCCCGAGCATCACCCCGGCGTTGTTGTAGAGGACGTGCAAGGCACCGAAGACCGCGATGGTGTGCGTCACCATCGCCTCGGCGTCCGCGGCCCGCGAGACGTCGGCCCGCACGAACGTCGCCTTCCCACCCGCGGCCTCGATGGCGGCCACGGTGGCTGCGCCGCCGTCTTCGGTGACGTCGCTCACCGCCACCAGCGCGCCTTCCCGGGCGAAGACCTCAGCCGCCTCGCGGCCCATGCCGCCGCCGCCGCCGGTGATCAGCGCCACCTTGCCGTCGAGCCGTCCCATCCTCGGTCCCCTCTCCCCTCGTGTGGTGGGGGTTTCGTAGCATGCCCCAGACACGCCGACGGGGGGCACGCGATGGAGAGCTACGACCTGCTGATCGCCGGGGAGCATCGGCCTGCCGCGTCCGGCGAGGCCATGGAGGTCGAGGACCCGCATACTGGGCGCTCGTTCGCGACGGTGGCGCACGCGCCGGCGTCGAGGACGTCGACGCGGCCGTTGTTGGCGCCCACCGTGCCTTCGAGGCCGGCACCTGGGGCCAGATGCCGGCGACCCAGCGGGGCCGCCACCTGCATCGGGTGGCCGACGGCCTGCGGGCCGGCGCCGAGGCCTTGGCCACCGTCCTCGCCCGGGAGGCAGGCAAGCCGATCTCGTCGGCCCGCTGGGAGGTCGAGACGTGCGCGTCGACGTTCGAGTACTACGCCGGTGCCGCCAACAAGCACCAGGGCGAGGTGCCGCCTGTATCGAAGCCGGGCCTGGCCGTCACCGTGCGCGACCCGATCGGCGTCTGCGCGCTCATCGTGCCGTGGAACTTCCCCCTGATGATCGCCGGGTGGAAGGTGGCGCCCGCCCTGGCCTGCGGGAACCCGATCGTGCTGAAGCCGGCCTCGTACACGCCGATCACCGCCCTCTTGCTCGGGCAGGTGCTGCTCGACGCCGGCATCCCGCCCGAGTGCGTGTCCGTGATCACGGGCCCAGGGTCGAGCGTGGGCGGGGCTCTGGTGGCCGACCCCCGGGTGGCGAAGATCTCGTTCACGGGCGAGACCGGCACCGGCGCCGGAATCCTGCAGGCGTCGGCGCCCAACATCACCCGGGTCGCGCTCGAGCTGGGCGGGAAGTCGCCGTGCGTGGTCTTCGCCGACGCCGACCTCGACGCCTGCGTCGAAGCCATGCCGGGTGCGGTCTACGACAACGCGGGCCAGGACTGCTGCGCCCGCAGCCGCATCCTGGTCGAGCGCTCCGCCTACGACAGCTTCGTGGAGGCGTTCGCGGCACGGACCAAGCGCCTCGTCGTCGGGCCGCCGCTCGAGGAGAGCACCGAGATGGGCCCGCTGATCTCCGCCGGGCAGCGCCACAGCGTGCAGGGCTACATCGACCTCGGGGTGAGCGAGGGTGCGCGCATCGTCACTGGCGGCGCCGCGCCTACCGACCCCTCGCTGGCCGACGGCTCGTACCTCACGCCTTGCGTCCTCGCCGATGTCGACAACGCCATGAAGGTGGCTCAGGACGAGATCTTCGGACCCGTGGCAGCAGTGATCCCTTTCGATGACGAGGACGAAGCGGTCCGCCTGGCCAACGACTCGATCTACGGCCTGTCCGGCTCGTTGTGGACCCGCGACATCGGCCGGGCGCTCCGGGTCGCCAAGGGCATCCGCACAGGGGTGCTGTCGGTCAACACGAACTCGAGCGTCCACCAGGAAGCGCCCTTCGGCGGCTACAAGCGCAGCGGCTTGGGCCGGGAGCTCGGGATGCACGCCATGGCCGCCTACACGGAGGTCAAGACCGTGTTCTTCTCATCCGACTAGCCCCGCGGACCGAGACCTCCTCCTGAGCTTGCCCAGGCCGCACCGGTACGCTGGCGGCGTGGAGCGCATCGCGGTGCCGATCGCCTGCACGCTGCCGATGGAGCAGATGCCCGAACGGTTCGACGGCTGGCAGCGTGTGCTCGGCTTCGTCACCGCCCGCCGCGGCATCGACGGCGGGATTCGGCTCACGTTGGCTCCAGGTGCTCCGATCGACGAGATCGCCCGGGTCGTGGTGGCCGAGCACGCATGCTGCCGGTTCCTCGCCTTCGCGATCACGGTGGATGAGCGAGGTCCGGGCCTCGAGGTCACGGCGCCCGAAGACGCCCTCGAGGTGGTGTCCGCGCTCTTCGGCCCGTCGACCTGACGGCCGGCCGATGGGAACCGTCACGCTGCTGTTCACGGACATCGAGGGCAGCACCCGGACCTGGGAGGAGCACCCGGCCGACATGGCCGCGGCGCTGGCGCGGCACGACGCGCTGTTGACCGCCGCCATCGAGGACGGCGGCGGGCGGGTGTTCAAGACGGTCGGCGACGCCTTCTGCGCCATATTCGGCGATGCGGCCGACGGCGCCCGCGCAGCTGTGGCCGCGCAGCGAGCCCTGGCCGCCGAACCCTGGCCGGGGACGATGGCGATCCAGGTTCGGATGGCGATGCACTCGGGCGTCTGCGAAGAGCGCGCCGGCGATTACTTCGGGCCGACGGTGAACCGGGTCGCTCGCCTGCTGTCGATCGCGCATGGCGCACAGACGATCGTCTCGGGTTCGACGGCCAAGCTGCTGGCGGGCCGACTGCCGAGCGGAATCACCCTGCGCGACTTGGGCGAGCACCGGCTGAAGGATCTCGCCCGCCCCGAGCGTGTGTTCCAGCTCGACGCCGACGAGCTCCCGGCGTCGTTTCCGCCCCTTCGCTCTCTCGGTGAGACCCCGCGCCACAACCTGCCCGAGCAGCTGACCAGCTTCGTGGGGCGGGAGCGAGAAACGGCAGAGGTGGCCAAGCTCGTCGGATCGTCAGCGTTGGTGACCCTGACCGGGGCGGGCGGAACCGGCAAGACCCGCGTCGCGCTCCGGGTGGCGGCCGAACAGCTGGACGCCTGGCGCGACGGCGTGTGGCTCGTGGACCTGGCGTCGATCACCCAGTCCGACAGCGTCGCAACCCAGATCGGCGCCGTCCTCCAGGTGCGCGAGCAGACCGGCCGCGCTTTCCTCGACACCCTGGTCGAGAGCGTTCGTGATCGCCAGCTCCTGCTGGTGCTGGACAGCTGCGAGCACGTGATCGACGGCGCCGCCACGGTCGTCGACGCACTGCTTCAGTCGTCTCCCGACCTCGCCGTCCTGGCGACGAGTCGCGAGTCGCTCGGTGTCCGCGGTGAGAATGTCTACCGCATCTCCTCCTTGGCGGTCCCAGATGCCGACGAGACCGCGCTCGAGCGGATCGCGGGCACGGAAGCCGTACGGCTGCTCGTGGATCGGATGGCCCAGGACGACGCGGAGATCACCGTCGACCGATCGAATGCGGCGACGCTCGTGCGCGTCTGCCGGCGGCTCGACGGCATCCCGCTGGCCATCGAGCTGGCGGCGGCGCGCTTGCGGACGATGACTCTCGACGAGCTGGATCAGGGTCTCGACCAGCGGTTCCGCCTGCTCGCCGGTGGTCCGCGTCGTGCCCGTGAGCGACACCAGACGCTCCGAGCCACGGTCGACTGGTCCTACGACCTCCTGACGCCGCAAGAGCAGCGCTTCTTCGACCGCCTCTCGGTGTTCTCGGGGGGGTTCGACCTCGACGGCGCGGAGGCGGTCTGCGGCGGCGAGGAGCTCGACCGTTGGGACGTCCTCGACCTGCTGACCCTCCTCGTCGACAAGAGCTTGGTCCAGGCCGACCACGAGACCGCGGCCGTTCGCTTCGCCCTGCTCGAGACCATGCGGACGTACGCCGGGGACCGGCTGGCCGAGGAGGGCGCCGACGCCGTCGCCCTCGCTCGCCGATCCCACCGCGACCACTACGTGCTCCTGGCCGAGGGCTTGGCCCCCGAGCTCGACGGCCCCGACGGCGCGGCGGCGATGGACCGGCTCGAGCTCGACTACGGGAACCTGCGCGCCGCCCTGCTCACCAGCCTCGACGACAGCGACCCCGAGCCTGGTCTGCGTCTCGCCGTCGCACTGCGACACCTGTGGAAGATGAGAGGCCCGGTGCTGGAGAGTGTCGAGCTGCTCACCGAGCTCCTCGAGCTGCCCGATGGGGCCGACGCAATGCTGCGGGGAAGGGCCCTCGTCGCGGCCGGCTCGCTGCAGATGGAGCTCGCTCGCCTCGCCGCCGCGACCACGAACCTCGAAGCGGCGGCAGCCGTGGCCGCCGACTGCGACGACCCGCTGCTCGCCGCGACGGCCTTCGGGCACCTCGCCTTCATCGCCTACCTCCAGCGCGACGTGCCGGCCGCCTTCGACCGCTCCGAGCAAGCCCTCGGCCTGGCCCGCCGCAGCGCCGACCCGACCGCGGTGGCGACGGCGCTCATGCGGCGCGCCGACGCCTTCGACGTCGCCGGCGACTCGGAGCAGTGCGCCCAGCTCATCGACGAGGCGATCACGATCCTGCGCACCACGACGAACCAGCGGATGCTCTCGATCGCGCTGTTCAACGGGTCCGAGGTGGCCATGACCGTCGAGGACCTGCCCGCGGCCCGCCGGTACCTGGAGGAAGCGGTCGTGCTGGCCGAGGACAGTGGCAACACCCACCTGCTCCCCCACCTCCAAGTCGGGCTGGGCACCGTCCTCGCGCTCGAGGGCGAGCCTGGAGCGGCCCGCGCTCGGCTGAGCGCGGGCCTCGTGGACGCTCAGCGCGTCGGCGCACCCTTCCTCGTCGCCAATGCCGTCCTGATGCAAGCGGTCGCCGCCTCTCTCGAAGGCGACGCGGCGGCGGGCGCGCTGCTGCACGGCGCCGCCGACCGCGTGGCGGCCGACCTCAGCGTGCCCTTCGAGCCGCTCCAGAGCCGCCTGCGCGCCGAAGATCGGGATCGGCTTCGCCGGGCGCTCGGCGACGCGGACTTTGCCGCTCAGTACGAACGCGGCCGCACCCTGACCCGAGCCCAAGCCGTCGAGCTGGCTCTCGAAGAACGGTGACGCCCTCGACGCGGTCTTCGCCGCGCCGTGTTGGCTAGGCGACCGCCGCCGCCACCCGCGGCCGGTCAGGCGCGGTCGGCTGACGCGACACCAGGTGCCGCCGGAGAGCGCATCCCGGGCAGGCCGGTGAAGCGGGCCGGCGTGAACAGCCGTAGGGAGTCCCAGCGCTTGCGCCACGCATCGCCGACGCGCCCGTTGGCGTCGAGGATCACGAAGGGTCGGCCGCGCTGAGCCAGCTCGTAGCCGACGGCCAGCCCAGCCTGCCCGCCGCCGATGACGACGGTCTCTATGTCCTCGGCCCCGTCGATGTCCGGTTCCAGGTGATCAGAGGGGTCTCGATGGTCCTGCATCGCACGGGCTCCAGTCGCTCGTCTTCGGGGGTGTACGCGCTGATGGTGAGATCGTCGGCAACCTCGCGGTTCGTCTTGCCCGTCGCGATGAGCTGGAGCACCTGAACCTCGCGGCCCGTGAGCCCACCGATGCGCGGGCCCTCGCCCGCGCCGAGAAGGTCGTCGAGGCGGCGGACATCGATCGCGGCGCCCAGCTGGTGGAAGGCGCGACGGGCTGCATCGAGCTCCATCGTTCCGGTATCTCCGTCGCCCAGCTGGCGACACGCCATCCCGACCAGCACTCGAGCCCGGGTTGCCTCATACGGTGCCTCGAGCCCACGCCAGCCGGCCAACGCGCGACGAAGCTCCGGTATGGCCGATCGCGCGTCGCCCTCGCCGAGCGAGACCGCACCGGCCGCATAGGCCGCCGCGGCCAGGAGGAAGGGCGCGTCGAGCTCGGCCGCGATGCTCGCCAGCTCAGCTGCGCCGGCCCGCGCCGCGTCCTGGTCGTCGACCTCGAGCATGAACTCGACGTAGGCGGCCAGGACCCTCGACCGGTCCACCCGCTCCCGAGCCTCGTCGACGACGCGGCGGATGGCGGCGGCGGCCGCATCGAGCCGACCCTGCGCCAGCCAGAGCTGGGCCAGGCCAGGTTGTGGCTCGTGTCCCAAGTCGCTGGCCAGCCGGTAGGCGTCCTCAGCCTGAGCGAGCTCGCCCCGCAGCCGGTGGAGCTCGGCCTTCTCGTACGCCGCTCCCGCCATCACGGCTCGCCCGCGCACGTCGGGGATGACCGCGCTTGCTCGCTCCACCTCGGTCAGCGCATCGGACCAGGCGCCGCCCAGCCTCATGATCTCGGCGCGGTGCACAAGGCACTGGCCGCGGAAGGGCACCAGGTCCGGCTGCGTCTCGGTCCAACGGCTGAGCGCTTCCGACCACTCGTGTGCCCGCGGAGATCGAAGATGGCGTGACACACTCCGATGACCGTGCAGTAGACGACCCAGCAACGATCGGCGACACCTCCTCCGCGACGACAGCCACCATCGCGTCGTCGAGGAGCGCCACGCCCTCAGCCCACCGTTCGAGCCGGATCATGGCCTGGCCGGACCCGAGCCGGCCCATCGCGATCAGATCCGGATCCCCGAAGCGCAGCCCGATCTCCACGACACGGCGGAAGGCGACCTCAGCGGTCGCGCCGTCACCGCCCCACAGGGTCTGAAGCGCGGCCGGTACGAGCAAGTAGCCCTGTTCCGGGACGTCGAGGTTCCCGTCCTCGAGGAGCCGCTGGGCACGGGCGAACCAGCCACCGCCCCGAGCGAGCTCGCCTCGTGTGATGAGCAAGAGCCCCAGCCAGAACGCATAGCGGGCAGCGCGGGCACCATCTCCCAGCCGGAGGGCCTCGTTGTGGGCGCGCTCCCAGAGCCGCTCGCTGTCGTCGTCCTGCCCGATCAGCTGCGCAGCTCTCGCGAGACGTTCCAGGTCCTCGAGCTCCAATGAGGCGTCAGCATCGGCGGCGGCGAGCTGCGCGAAGGCATCACCCCACGCCCGTCGTCCATAGGACGCGCGGCCCATGTCGAGCAGGTCTTCGGGCATCAGGACTCTCTCGCTACCGGCGCTCGGCACCCTAGGACAACGCCGAGATGAAGCCCGTGACTGTTCGTCTGTGTGACCAGCAGAGCACCGAGCTCGACGATCCTGATACACGCTGTGGAGCTGACCTGGCGGCCCGCACGAGGCCAAGCCGGCGGACTGGACCAGGGGCGAAGCCGGGGCTGGCGGCGTACGGTGGGGGCCATGGGTGACTCGGAGCTGCAGGACCTGGTGGATCGCTTCAACCAGGCCTGGAACGACCACGACCTCGATGGTGCCCTAGCGCTATGCGTCGAGGACTGCGTGTTCGAGAGCACCGGTCCGTTCCCCGACGGCGAGCGCCACGAGGGCAAGGACGCCGTGCGCGCGGCGTGGAAGCCGATCTTCGACAACCCGCACTCCCACTTCACCACCGAGGAGCTCATCCTCGGTGACGACCGCGCCGTCCAGCGATGGCGCTACGACTGGGACGACGGCCACGTCCGAGGCGTCGACGTCTTCCGTTTCCGCCGCGGCTTGGTGGCCGAGAAGCTGGCGTACGTCAAGGGATAGCTGGACCACTCCGGGTCTCAGCCGCCACCTCCCTACGGCTCGGCGGGCGAGGGCGGCAGGTTCGCGGCCGTGGCGGCGGTGGCGAGCGACGGCGGGACCACCACACTCCAGTTGTCGTTGATGAGCTGGTCGCGGGTCATCGTCGTGCGCACATCGACGACGCTGCCTGGCGAGCGGAAGCGCAGCTCCCACGTGTGCGCCATGTCGAGCACTTCGAGGTACTCGCGCCGGACGTGGGGGCCGAGGGTGCCGATCGCGGTCCACCCGTCGCTGCCCGCCCGGCGGGCTTCGACATCGGCAGTCCAGTTGTGGGGGTTGTCGAGCGTGACGCGCTCGACGTGGTTCGGTGTTGAGAGCAGGCCGCTCCACGTGGCGAGAACGAGAGCGACGACCGCGATCAGCATGATGATCGCGCCACTCGCCCCAAGGCGCTCGTCGGTGGTGGTTCGGTGCGCCGTGATGACAGGCATGAGGTCCCTCCTCAGTACGGCTCCGGGGTGTCACTGGCAGGGCGCGGCCTGAGGCCGCGATCAAGCAGCGGGGACCGGTGGGGCGCGCAGCCAGGAAGAGCCGGTGCGCCGGGCTGAGGCGACGAAGGCCATCAGCGCGGCGACGATGATCACGACGTCGATGGCGACGAGCGACCAGGAGGTGGTCACGACCGCGGCCGCGACCTTGACGTTCGAGCTGGCGGCGGCCACGACCGTGGCCGCGGGCGCAGTCACCACCGCGGCGTCGGCATCGAGGACGACCCGGCGCTCGAGGGTGGAGGAGGTCAGGCCGAAGCCCAGCGCGAAGAGGACCAGCGCGACGACCAGGGCACCGAGCGAGCACCGGAGCATCCAATACGGCGAAGATCCAGGCGGGCGAGACGGCCGACCCATGCCGCCAGGGTACCGCGACCTGCTCTCGCTCGGCCCACGAGGAGGCCGAACGGCTCAGGTCACGGTGGCGCGGTACAGCCGGATGGGGTTCGGGATCCCCTTCATGACGACCGGACCGAGCTCTTGGAAGCAGGCCCCCGGCACCCGCGCGTCGGCATCCGTCCGGCAGGCCTCCGACAGGAGGACCTCGCCCGGACCGGCGAGGTCGACGATCCGAGCCGCCACGTTCACGTCGTGCCCCACCAGGTCCGCGCCCCGCCGCAGAGCCTGACCGTGGTGCAGGCCGATTCGCACCCACAGAGGCAGGCCGCTGGTTTGCGCTTCCTCCTCGAACGAGCGATGGAGGTCGAACGCGGCGCGGAGCGCTCCCGCGCAGTCCGGGAACCAGAGCAGCAGGCCGTCGCCCAGCTCCTTCACCACCCGGGCCCCGCTTGGGAGCACGCGATGCACCAACCGATCTTGGGCGGCGACCAGGGCGAGTGCCTCCTCGTCGCCGCGGAGGGCGGTGAACTCGGTGAAGCCGACGAGATCGGTGAACATGATGGACCCGCAGACGGCATCGCCCCCAGCGGCTGTCGCGGCTGTCATCAGACGGGGAGGATCTTGACCAAGCCGCTGATCGTCGACACGTCCACAGTGACGTCGTTGCCGGCTTCACACTCGGTCTCGACAGACCTGAGCCCGGACATCCGCACCGCTGGGCGGAGGCCTCTCGGCAGGCGGATGGTGATCGCGCCCGAAATGGTGCGGGCGTCGACCGGACCCTTGCCGTTGGCGCCGACCGTGACCGTCCCGCTGACCGTGTGGACCTCGACCGTCCCGTCGACCTCCTCAATGGTGATCGTGCCGGCCACACTCGAGATGTCCGCCTCCCCCGCCAGGAGCACATTGACCGTGCCGCTCTTCGTTGATACCCGGCAGCGTCCCGCGCACTCGCCGACGCCGACGGTGCCTGACGTGGTGCGCAGGTCGGCCTCGGTGACGGATTGAGTTCGGATCGAGCCGCTCGCCGACGTGACGCTCACCGACCCGAACCGACCCACCAGCTCGACCCCGCCGGAGCTGGTGCCCACCACCAGGTCCGTCCCGACCGGGCAGCGGACGACGACCGAGGCCGAAGGTCGTGGGCCGCGGACCTCGACCCCACCATCACGGAGGTTCTCAGCTTGGCCGCCCCGATCGACGGTGACGTCGGCGCGCTCCTCCGCGATCACCGTCACGCTGCCCGAAGTGGTGCTGATCCGCAGGCGGGCGTGGGGGCGCTCCGGTGGGTCCGGCGGTGGCAAGGCGGCCATGGGGTCATTGTCGCAGCGCAAGTGGCCGTCGGGCGCGGTCGTCGGTCACGTCTGGCGAACGTGCACCACCCTGCCCGCCACGGTCGCGGTCCGTGGCTCCGACAGGGCATGATCAGAGGCCGAGGAGGCTGCGATGCAGGAGTACACGACACCCGGTGAGGTCTCGGTCGACCCCGACGACAACGTCGTCACCGCGTTGTTGGCCCGGGAGCGCCTGGCGCCGAACGCGCCGGCGCAGGCATACCGGTCGGGCGACGCCTTCGTCGAGATCCGCACCCACGACATGGCGACCAAGGTGCGAGGCCTGGCCAGGGGTCTCATCGCGCTCGGCCTCGAGCCAGGGTCGGCGGTCTGCCTGTTCTCGGCCTCGCGCACGGAGTTCACGTGGTGTGACTACGCCATATGGATGGCCGGCTGCGTGGTCGTTCCGATCTACGAGAGCGACGCCGCCGACCAGGTCAAGTGGATCGCCGAGGACAGCGAGGCCAAGGCCATCATCTGCGAGAACGCCGACCGGCGGGCGGAGCTGGACAAGGTGGCTCACGAGCTGCCCCGCCTGCAACACGTGTTCGTCATCGACGAAGGCGGTCTCGAGGAGCTCGCCGCGAAGGGTGCCAGCGTCGATCCGGCGGAGCTGAACCGGCGCATCGCCGCCATCCGCCACGACGACGTCGCCACTCTCGTCTACACCTCGGGCACCACCGGCCGCTCCAAGGGTTGCATCATCACCCACCGCAACTTCATCTGGAACGTGCGTCAGGCGCTGGCCTTCCTCGACGACCTGTTCGCAGAGGGTTCGAGCACGCTCATGTTCCTGCCCCTCGCTCACATCTTCGCCCGCCTGGTGCAGGTGGGCTGTGTGACCCGAGGCGTCACGATCGCCTACTCCTCCATCCGCACCATCGTCCCCGACATGAAGAGCTACCCCCCGACATGGGTCTTCGCCGTGCCGCGGGTGTTCGAGAAGATCTTCAACACCGCGGAGCAGACCGCCGGTAGCGGCACGAAGGGCAAGCTCTTCATGCAGGCCACGAAGGTCGCGATCGCGGAGTCGCGGGCCCGCCGGGCCGGCTCCGTGTCGTTCGCGCTCAAGGCCCAGCACGCGCTGTTCGACAAGCTGGTGTACTCCAAGCTGCGGGACACCTTCGGCGGCAAGCTGCGCTTCGCCATCTCCGGCGGCGCGCCGCTCGGCGAGCGGCTCGGGCACTACTTCGACGGCGTCGGCGTGCTCGTGCTCGAGGGCTACGGCCTCACCGAGACCACCGCCGGCATGACCACCAACAGCCCGCACACCCTCCAGATCGGCACGGTCGGCCAGCCCCTGCCGGGCGGGTCGGTTCGGATCGCCGAGAGCGGTGAGATCCTGGTCAAGGGAGGCATGGTCTTCGGCGGTTACCTGCACAACGATGCCGCCACCGCGGAGGCGCTCGATGACGGGTGGTTGCGCACGGGCGACCTCGGCACGCTGGACGATGACGGCTTCCTCCGCATCACCGGCCGGATGAAGGAGCTCATCGTCACCGCGGGCGGCAAGAACGTGCAGCCGGCGGGACTGGAAGACATCATCCGCGCCAACCCGCATGTGTCGCAGTGCATGGTGATCGGGGACGCCAAGCCGTTCATCGCCTGCCTGGTGACGCTGGACGCCGAGGAGCTGCCGAGCTGGGCCGCCTCCAATGGCGTCACCCTCGGCGCCGATCCGGTCGCGTCCGTGAAGGACAACACGGCCCTGCGAGCGGCGATCCAGGTCTCCATCGACCAGGCCAACGCCACGGTGTCGAGGGCGGAGAGCATCCGGGAGTGGCGCATCCTCGATCGCGACTTCAGCATCGAGGGCGGGGAGATGACGCCGAGCCTGAAGGTCAAGCGATCCGTCGTGCTCGATCGTTGGGTGGACGTCGTGAACGACATCTACGGTGAGAGTCCCATGGCCGCCCGCTGACGCCAGCGGAGCCCTCGGAGCTGCCGGGGCTAGGCCATCTGGCGGTATTGCGGACGCCGATCGGCGACAAGGCCGCGAGCAGCAGGACGCTCCAGTCGGCTCCATGCCTCGCCTCCCCGACCTGATCGGATGCTGACGGACCCAGCCGAGAGGGCGGCGCCGGCGGCCACAGTCGCTAGCGTCACGGGGGCGCGATCGCGGGTGTAGCTCAATGGCAGAGTTCCAGCCTTCCAAGCTGGCTATGCGGGTTCGATTCCCGTCACCCGCTCTTGCTATTTCTCCAGGTACCGAGCCTCAGGGCCCTGGAGTTGCGCCCTTCCAGACGGGGTTCGCGCCCTCAACGCGCCCTATCGGGACGCGTCGTGTTGTGTGCAGCCGCGCCAGGTCGGTCCACCTCGGTCACTCGAAACAGGTGCACGCCTGGGCGCTCGTCGCTCCCAATCGGCGGCCACTCGTCGCCACGTGACGGCGGCACACGCGGCTGCATGCGTGATCAGAACCATTCGTCCCGCGGAACCGTCCAGGAAAAGTCCCGTTCCGCGCAGGGCCGTCGAGCGAAGAGGCCACGCGTCGACCGGTGATCGACGGGACACGACGACACTGGCCAGCCGACAAGCGTGGCCTGAGCCCAGCAAGGCTGGCATCCCGTCTGTCGGCAGCCTGTAGGTCCGAGGCGATCAGACCAGGCACGATCGGCCCTGGGCACCCAGGAGACGGACCGGGCAAGCGGATGGGCAACACCCTGACGCCTCCGGCCGGCGCGTCGGCCAACGGGACGACATGATCGATCTGCAGGGCGGAGGCCGAGGTGACGGTCACCCCGGCGTGGGCGGAGATCCAGCGGCGGGGACGTTGACACGGGCGTTGACAACTCGATGGCGCTACAGGTCGATCGTGGGCAACGTCACACGCGCGCCTTCGAGCAGGGCCGGAGGATGCCTCGCAATGGTCTTGCCGCGCGGGCGCTAGTCGCAGGCCGGTGTCGCGGTGTCCTGGGGATTGCGGACGAGTGCCAGCTGGTTACCAGGGACGTTGTTTACCCTCTGGAAGCCGCGGACGGTACGGCACTCCGCATAGGCCGCCTCCGCGTTGGGCAGTGGGCCGACGAACCAGTAGTACCGCTCGCCGTCGTGTCCCGTGCCGAGCCCCGTGCAATCGACCGTCCGGGAGTCCACGAGCACCGGTGTCCATCGGGACGCTGCAAAGAGGGCGCGGATAGGCTTGTCCTGCTTGCCCGGCGCCTCCAGATCGCTGGTGACGCGCGAGCCGAGTTGCACGTACCACTGGTTGCAGTCGAAGTCGGTCACACCCTGGGGCACGGGCGTTTCCACCGGCCCAGCCTTCGACGGGCTGGCGACGACGCCGCCGCCGCCGTTCGTCGTCGGGGCCGGGGTCTGCTCCGGCAGCGTGACGATGGAACCGTGGTTGGCGGCGGTCGTTCCGGGCTCGGTGACGCCGTCGTCGGAGCGGCGGTTGGACAGGACCAGGATGAGCGTCACTACGAGGGCGACGAGCAGTCCGCCGATCACGAGGGCCGCCCGCTCAGTCCGCTTCGACCGCTCCCGGGCGCTCGCCCCATAGGCGCTTACGGCCGTGGCTGCGGCGACCGTGGGTGGTCGTTCGTCCTGGTCAGGAGGCGGGACTGGTGGCGGTGCGGCCACGACCGGCGGCAGTGCAGGTGGCGGTGCCGGGCGAGGTCGCTTCGGTTGGTGCCTGCGGATGCCGGCCGTCAGGCGGAGCATGTCGGAGTGGAAGTCGGGGTCGCGGCGGACCACGACCGCCTGGCGGAAGGCCAAACCGCGCAGCGGTTCGGGAAGGTCGGTCGGGGCAGGCATCGTGGCTTCGCGGACGAGCACCGGCACGACCGGGATGCCCCGGTGCAGCGCGGCGAGCAGTTCGAGGCGCACGAAGTCGGACTCGTCGTCGATGCGGCGCGTCCCGTGCGCATCGGTCGTCGAGACCCAGTCGCGACCGATCACGGCCAGCAAGACGTCGCACTGGCGGACCGCGGCGTCGATGTGGTGGCGGAAGTCGACCCCGATCGGGATGGAGTCGATGTCCATGTAGATGTCGTCGGCGGCGAACTCATGCGCGAGGCGGTCGCGGATACGGCCGGCGACATCGATGGTGTCGTCCCGGCGGTAGGAGATGAAGATCTTCATTGTTGCCCTCGCAACTACATCGTACGCGCCTTCTCGATGTAGCTCGTCCGAGCGCAGATGCGCGACGCTGAGGCAGCTTCAGTCCTCGGGCTGTCGGTCAGCCCAACTAGAAACCGCGACGCACCGTGAGTGTCAACACCGCTCGAATCTTGACCCTTGCGCCGGCGATAGGGGGTCAGATCTCACCCGGTGGCGACACCCCCTCGTTGCAGCGTACAGAGCTTTGCCTACACACATTTTCCAAGCCGGCCATGCGGGTTCGATCCCGTCACCCGCTCCGGTCACTTGTCCAGTTCAGTGCATGTCACTGATCTGGGCAAGCGCCGCGCGAAGGGCCCCGCGCGGCGTTGGCGCGGCGGTCAGACTCGGCTCAATACGCACCGGACGCATGCTTGGGCCTCCTCGTAGCTGACCGTCCCGACGTTTGCTCGCACCCGCGGCCCTCACCAGTTCAGAGATGGTGACGACACAGTGGCAGCGTCAGGCCGGACCGTTCTCCCGCAAGACAGCGGCCACGGCTGTAACGATCTGGTTGGCGATGGCAACGACTGCGGCTGCCTCGCCGGCCCTGATGTCCGGAAGGTCGGCCGGGTACCGCGCATCCACCGCCCACTGCTGGAGCCGCTGGAGATCGAGGCTGCTGAGCTCCGACCGAACCGGTTCGGGCTGGAGCGCCACCAGCACGACGAGGTCATGGGTCTTGCGGAACTGGATAGCAGCCTGCATGAGTGAAGCCTTCAGGGCCTTCTCAGAGGCCTGCTGCGCGTGGAAGCAAGTCATGCGGAGCGGGCAGCTCAACATCGGTCAAGAGCAGTCGGGCCGCGGCGAGGTCCTCCTGGGCCAACCGCAGCCACTCGTGCGGATCAGACTGCTCGGGCACTCGCCCGCCGATACACCGGGCGGCCCTCGCGTGCCGGCCAGTACAGGATCGAGCCGACGTCGTCGTGGCGCTCCGCCATCTCGCCCGGATCGGTCACGAACACATCGACTGGTGCGAACGTCTCGATCGCCGATCGGATGCGCGCCATCATCGGCCGCTTCTCCGTCGGTTCGATGTGGTCAAACACCACAAGGAGATCGATGTCGGAGTCGGGTCCGTCCTCGCCCCGAGCCACGGAGCCGAACAGGATCACCTCGGCCGGGTCCACGGCGCGGACCACCTCGTCGACCACGGACGGCCACAGCTCCTGCAGCGTCCGACCGTCGTAGCGGCCTTCCTCGTCGACGAAGTGCTGGACGGACATAGGCCCAGTGTACGGAGGGCTACGGAGCGTCCGGGGCACATTGGGGCGCAGCTCCCTTCGCCCTGTTGGGCCGAGCCAGCGCATCAAGGCCGGCGGCGATCCCTTCATCTCGCTCTCTCGTGGCGTGCTGGTAGGGCAACGCCGCTCGCACCGAGTTGTGGCCGATGCGAGCCATCAGCTCCTTTGTGCTCGCACCCGTCGAGGCGGCCAGGGTGTTGCCGGTGTGCCGGAGGTCGTAGAACCGGCTGGCGATGCATGGTCTAGCCGACTCATCAGCTCACGCGTACTCCCTCACCGTTGGGAGCTCAACTCCCGGTAGGGGATACCGTGGTCCAGGCGAGGCTCCCTGGGCAGTCCGAGCACTCGCTCACCGATGATGTTGTGTTGGATCTCGTCGGAGCCACCGGCGATGCGGTAGCCCGGAGCGCCCAGGACATGATCGTTCCACGCGAACGTGCCCCAGTCCCCGGTGTCCGCCGTTAGGGCCGGTCCGAGCAGCATCGACACCACCTGCGACATCTCCGTCATGGACTGCGTCCAGAGCAGCTTCTCGATGGAGCCCTCCGGCCCGACCTTTCCCGATCCCGCCGCCGCCGCGGCACGCGCCCGGTTCCATTGCTGCACTCGTTCGCTGGTGTGAGCCCGGGCCAGGGCCTGGCGCACGAGAGGCTCGTCGGTGCGGCCGATGTGCCGCGCCAAGCCGAGCACATCGTTGAACGTGCCTCCGCGCTTCCCGCCCGAACCACTGCTCTCCCGCTCGTACCCGAGCACTGTCAGCGCCACCCTCCAACCATCGCCCACCGCTCCGAGGCGGAGGTCGTCGGCGATCGTTGTGCCGTCGAAGAAGACCTCGTTGAACGTCGCACCGCCGTTCATCTGACGTATCGGGCGGATCTCGATGCCGTCGCTCGGGATCGGCACCAGGAAGGCGGTCAGGCCGTTGTGCTTCGGGACGTCGACGTCGGTGCGACAGATGGCCAATCCCCACGGCGAGATCCGGGCGTTGGACGTCCACACCTTCTGACCGTGCAGCATCCAGTGGTCGTCGCACCAGGTGGCCCTCGTCGACAGACCGGCGAGGTCGCTTCCAGCCCCTGGCTCCGAGAACAGTTGGCAGCAGAACTCGTCTGCGCGCAGAAACTTCGGCACGAACCGTTTGATCTGCTCAGGTGTGCCGAAGTCCAAGATCGTCGGAGCCACGAGTCGCGTTGTAACCGAGAAGAGCTCATGGTCGTTCGGGACGTCGAAGCCCGCCTCGAGCATGACGAAGACTCGCTCGTGAGCACGGGTCAACCCTGCTCCTCCGTACTCGATTGGCCACGCGATGGCGCCGAAACCGGCGGCGAGCTTCTCGTGGTGCCAGGCGACGTACTCGTCCAGAAGCTTCAGCTCCTCCTCAGGCGCTTCGTCGTGGAAAACGGTCACATCGAAGTCGCCCTCACCCCATCGGCGCTCCGTAGCGACCCGCCGGGGTCGCCGCAAGGCCAGCCACGCCTCGGCGCGCCCCTGGAAGGACACGACGTCTTCGATGTCGTCCACCACCTCTCCACGACTACCGGCAGGCCGCCAGATACTTACCGCAGATGAACTCTAGATACTCCCAGACGATGGCGTAATGGCGACCCCGCCTTCGGCCTCCTCTGACATGCGGCGGTCATCGGCTCAGCACGGTGCAAGCGCTGATCCCCGGTGCGCCATACACGTGGGTGAAGCCCGTCCTGGGTTCTCCCGGCACCTGGCGTCGGCCGGCGTCGCCTCGTAGCTGAAGCACCGTCTCGAACACCTGCCGCAAACCCGAGGCGCCGATCGGTTCGCCGTTGGCGAGGCAGCCGCCGTCGGTGTTGATGGGCAGAGACCCCCCGATCTCGGTCGCGCCCGACTGCACCAGCGACTCCTGCTCGCCGTGCTTGCAGAGGCCGTTCTCGGCCATGTGCATGATCTCAGCCCCGGACTCGGTGTCCTGGATCTGGGCGACGTCGATGTCCTCTGGACCGATGCCTGCGCCTTCGAAGGCGGCCCGCGAGGCGTCGACGGTGGGGCTGTCGGCCCGCTCGACGGCCAGCCACGGGCTGAATACCTCGAACGAGCCGAACCGGCGGGAGCGGAGGGTGGCGGCCTTGAGGTAGATCGGTCGGGCGGTGTACTGACGGGCCCGGTCGGCCCGGCAGAGCACGAGGGCGACGGCGCCCTCTCCTGGCGAGCAGAACATGTACTGCGTAAGTGGGTCGCTGATCATCGGAGAGCTGGCGACTTCCTCTTCGGAGAGCGGCTTCTGTCGCCAGGCATTCGGATTGAGCGAGCCGTTGCGGAACGCCTTGGTCGCCACCTTCGCGAGCGTGGAGGGCGTGATGCCGAAGTCGTGCATGTACCGCCGGATCTTCATTGCGAAGAACTGGGTTGTGAGCATCAAGCCGGTCTCGCCGTACCACGTCCCGATACCCCAGGACTCCGGATCGGCATTGAAAGCGCCTCGAGGATGCTTGTCGAAGCCGATAGCCATCCCGAGGTCGAAGGCCCCCGATCGGATCGTCGTGTCGGCCATCGTGAGGGCGCTTCCTCCGGTCGCGCAGCCGTTCTCCACATTGATGAAGGGCAAGCCGGTGAGGCCGAGATCGCTCACCAGCGTGTCGGCATTGCCGGCGGCGGAGCTCCCGCCGAACGCGAACTGCACCTGACCCCAATCGATCCGCGCGTCTACGAGCGCTTCGCGCACCGCGTGGACCGCCTGCACGCGCCCCGTGACCCCTTCGTGCCGGCCGAACGGGTGTATCCCGATCCCTACGATGGCAACGTCCATGGCGCGCACTCCTAGCCTTGGTGGGCGACCGATGCGAAGGCGAAGGTTAGCAATTCCTTCCCCGAGTCGCCGCGGCCGAAGGGCACGATGACCAGCTCCATCCGGGAACCGATCTCGAGCTTTTCGCGCTCGTTCTCGGTCAGGCGGGACTCGACCATCACCCCATCCGGAAGCTCGACGTAGCCGACACCGTACGGCTCGAAATCCTCCGGTCCCGCATACGGTGGCTTGGGGCGGAAGCCCTGGATGGTGAACGTCCACAGGGTGCCGATCGGATCGAGGAGCCGCTCCTCCATGTCACGACCGGTGCAGCGCGGGCAGGCCGACTGCTTCGGGAAGGTGGTGGCCGCGCAGGCACGGCAGCGGGACCCGAGCAGCCTGGGTCCGTCAGAGGCCCAGGTGAACAAGCCTTCGGCTATCGGGGTGCCTTGCGGCTTGGCGGACGTCATGAAACTGTATTCTCATTCAAGTTGGCGGCGCCGTGTCAAGACGGAGAACACGTTGTCGCGGCCGTGGAGGCCCGCCCGATTCTGGATCCTGACGCACGATCGGTCCGCACCGTGATCCGCGAGCAGGCGTCGGCCATCGGCACGGATCCCGGGTCGACACCGGCCCCTATTCGGTGACGACGTGACCCGGTGGTGTGTGGTCTGGCTGGGTCGCTTCAGCGGCACACCAGCTGCACGTCGAGGCGCTCAAGGCCACGCAGGATCCAGCTCGGCGCGTACCGCAGCGACCCGGGGTCGAGAACGTCGACCCGCTCGTAACGCGACGTCAGGATCTGGAGCGCGATCGTGGCCTCGAGCCGGGCGAGCGGCGCGCCGATGCAGTAATGCGGTCCCCGCCCGAAGGCCAGGTGTTGGTACAGGCTCGATCGGTCGGGATCAAGCTCTTCGGGATGGTCGTAGGCGGCCTGGTCGTGGTTGGCCGACCCGAAGAGGAGCCATAGCGTCGACCCTTTGGGGACGAGGACGCCGCCCAGCTCGGTATCAGCCATCACGACTCGGAACGAGCCTTGGTTGGGGCTGGCGAGCCGCAGGGCATCCTCGACGACCGAGCCGGCGCGGTCCGGCTCCTTCGTGACCCTGTCCCATTCGTCGGGCCGTTGATCGAGGAGGAGGACGATCGCGCTGATGAGATTGGCGGTGGTCTCGCTACCGGCAACCTGGAGCTGCTGGACGATCGAGATCATCTCCTCCATGGACAGCGGCTCGCCCTCGACCTCATCATCTGCGGTCAGGCGAACGTGCAGTAGGTCGGTGAGGAGATCGTCGCGAGGATCGGCTCGCCGGGCTTCGAGCTCGGCCGCGAAGTACCGCTGTAGCTCGACTATCCCCCGGGCCGATGCCAGCCAGCTCTCATCGTCGAGTTGGCGCCCGATGGCCGCGATCTCGGCGTCGGCCCACCGCTTGAAGTCGGTGTAGCGCTCCTCCGGCACGCCGAGCGCGGTGGCGATCGTCCGCGCCGGGATGGGCCCGGCGAACTCGGAGACCAACTCGACACGGCCGTCGCCGGCGTCCATGGCGTCGCACAGATCACGGCAGATCCGCACGATGGTCGGTGCCAGCTCAGCGACCCGTCGGGGGCTGAACGCCTTCGACACCAGCTTGCGATAACGGGTGTGCGCCGGCGGATCGGCGTGGAGCATCGTCGGCGGACGCTCCCACCCCCGGGCCGAGATGGCCTCCAGCGCGGGCTGCAGGTGCGGTGGCGGCGCGCCTCGCGTCGTTCCGAAGCGCGACGAGTAGGTGCGCCAGTCGTTGAGCACCGTGGCGACGAGCTCGTACCCTGCGACGGCGTAGATCTCCTCTCCCGGTCGCCCGATCAGCTCGCCCGGAAGATGATGGACCGGGTCGAGGGCCCGTAGGCGGGCGTAGTGGGGATAGGGGCACTGGATGACCTCGTCGAGACGAGGGTCAAAGGCGTCCGAGTCCACGACTCTCCCCTTTCGTTCGAACGACCACGGTGCTCCACCCGAACAGACCTGGTCTATGCCACCTGTAAGGCGCACCAGTCATCCCGTCAGGAGCCGCTCCAGCACCACGGCGATGCCGTCCTCGTCGTTGCTGGCAGTCACATCATCGGCCAAGGCTTTCGTGTCGTCGTCGGCATTGCCCATGGCGACGCCCAGACCCGCCCACACCAGCAGCTCGTGGTCGTTCAACCCATCACCGAACGCGACCACATCACGGCGATCAATGCCCAAGCGCTCGCACAGGTACGCAACGCCGGTGGCCTTGTGGGTGCCTGGAGGTACGAGCTCCACGCTGCCGGGCAGGCCGGAGGGTTCGGCGGCCACCTGTTCGGGCAGCACTGGCCTCACGGCATCGGCCAGGGCTCGCGTCTCCATGCCGTGGACGAAGAGCACCAAGTTGTACACGACATCGTCGTCGCGAGGACATGCGTCCTCGACCACGATGCTCGCGGCCTCGACCTGTGGGGCGAGGCGCTCGAAACCGGGCTCACGGACGAAGCCCCGTTCCGTCGTGACAGTCACGCCGACCCCCGGCACCGCCTCGCGCGCTCGGCGCACGGCCGCGGCTGCGACCCTGCCCGGGAGGTTGGCCTGGTAGAGGAGCTCACTGTTCGCGATGGCCGCCACCGTGGCCCCGTTGGCGGCGACGACGTACTCGCCCAGGGCCAGATCGTGCACGACCGGGAAAGCAATGGCGAGCGGCCGGCCAGTGACGAGGACGACGTGCCAGCCAGAGGCTTCAGCTTCGGTCAGCGCGGCCCGGGTGCGGGGCAAGAGCGTCTCGGTGGTCGTCAACAGGGTGCCGTCGATGTCGAGCGCTATGAGCCGACCGGTACCGGTCACCATCGGGCGGAGGACCGGGTGTGATGCACGTCCGCCGTGACCACCGCGGAGGAGTCGCTCATCGCGATCCCTCGGCGGGCGGCTGGAAGACAACGCATTCGTAGTGGGCGAGGCCGGTCTGGTCGCCGTGCTTGAGCCGGGTGAAGCTCTCTGCCCACGCGTAGTCGAACTCGAACCGTTTGCCATTCGCGTCGACGACTTCAGTGGGATGGCTCACATCCCACACCTCACCTTCGACGTGGTAGTCGCCTCGGTAGACCCCTTGGCCGAGGCCGTCGTCGAACCCGCCGAAGTATCCGCCGCCCTGGCAGTAGACCCAACCCATGTCGTCGATCTCGTAGGAGCGCCGTTCGTCTTCAGCGTCGAGCACGCTGAACCGCCCGCTCTTCAACCGGCGGCCCCCGTCGTAGAACTGCAGCTCGTGGTCGAGCTCGACCACGGGGATCGATCGGTCCCGCAACAGGATCGCCCCCTTTCCGGCGGCGGCGCGGCGACTCGGGTCCTCGAAGAAGAACCCGCCGTGGTCCGGCATGTTGTACAGCACCCACTGGCGCACGCCGGGGACCCGACGCCGAGGACGAGGCGCGCCGTAGATCCGTGGACCGCCGCGGCCGGCCTGGTTCCCCCAGGAGTGGTTGCGGAAGAAGGATGACGTTCCGGGAGACAGGCTGTGTTTGGCATCCCCGACTCGGATCCAGCCCTCGCAGACACCCGTGAGCTCGTAGGTGGCTCGCTCACTCAACAGCCGGCCATCGACCCGGGTGACCTCAACGGGATCCACGTACGGGCTTGTCGTGCTTTGGCACCTGACGTCGAGAGCGATGCCGTGCTCGTTGTCCTCGAGGACCAAGCGCACCAGTTCCATTGGCTGCAGGATCTCGAGGCGCAACGGGCCGACGCCGAAGAAGTCCATGTCGGATCGAAGCCGGCGGGACAGCCGGATGTTGTGCTGCTGGCCGCGGTGCCGGACGCACACGAACCCGTCGAGCACGTCGTTGTTCTGATAGAGGCGTAGGTTCGATGTCAGGCTTACGTTGCCGTCGATGTCACACAGGCAGACGTAGTGACCGTCGTTCCACTGCGGATCGCTCCCCGCCACACCAGCGAAGGTCTCGGTGATCTGGTGGTAGGGGTACTCGTCCATGCGCAGCAGCACGTGAGATTCCTCTCCTTGCTCGCGCGCCGAGCTCGCTGACGCGCAGTATCTTCATCTGGCACCGGAAGGTAGCGGGCTTCTCATCTCCCGACCGGGCGGTGACCGTAGGCTGCGGACGCGGCGACCGTAAGTGGCGCGAGGTGGTCGTCAACCATCCGACGCTGCTGATCGGCCGGCCAGCGGTCAGGTTGAAGTACCACCTGGACAGCAATGCCGTCGAGCGCCGCGACCAATCGGAGGGCTTCGTAGGCCAGGTCGAGATCAGAGCGCAGCCGGCCTTCGTCGCGTTCTGTGGCGAGGGCCCGTTCGACTCTCTCGGTGAAGCTGCGGTGGCGCTCGAGCTGGACCGAGGTCAGCTCGTCGTCACCGACGGCCGCGCCCCAGAACGCGAGCCAGACCTTCCAGCTGGCGAGCCGGTCGTCGTCTACTGGCAGCGCGCTGTCGACGATCGCCTCTAGCGGGCTGGCGCCGGCGCCGATCGCCGCCTCCCAGCGCCGCCTACCAGCGTCGGCACGCGAGCGGAACGTGGCGACGAGCAGGTCCTGTTTGTCGACGAAGTAGTGGGTGACGATGCCCGTCGTCCACCCGCCCGCACGCGCCAGCCCCCGCAACGTCAGCTGCTCGAGCCCACCCCTGGCGATCTCGGCGGCCGTCAGCTCGATGAGCTCCGCACGGCGCTGCTCGGCGTCGACGACCCGGGGCATCAGCTCATCCTCACCTTGGTATTGCACAACTGTCGTGACCTTTCTATTATCACACAACAGTTGTGATGATAGTAGCAGCTATCGTGGGGTGCGAAAGGGAACTGAGGAGCATGGACGCTGACTACCTCGCCCGCTTCGAAGAGCGATCGGCCTACGAGGCCTCCCGTGATGGCCCGCCTGAGGGCTTCCCCAGGCTCGCTGATCTACCCCTTGGCCGATACACAGATCCGTCGTTCCAGACCTTGGAGGATGAGTACCTGTTCAAGCGGGTCTGGCTCTACGCCGCGCACGACTCCCAACTGCCAACGCCGGGCAGCTACAAGCTCTGTGACATCGCCGGCGCGCCGATCCTCCTCGTACGGGGGGACGACGACCAGGTCCGTGCTTTCTACAACGCATGCCGGCACCGGGGTGCCCCCGTGGTGCGGGGCGAGTGCGGCGACGCCCGCCTGCTCGTGTGCCAGTTCCACTCCTGGAGCTATGACCTGCGGGGCCAGTTGGTGCGGGTGCCTGATGAGCGGGATTTCGTCGGGTTGCGAAAGGAGGAGCGCGGGCTGCCTTCTGTGCGGTGTGAGAAGTGGGGCGGCTGGTACTTCATCAACCTCGATCATGACGCCGTGTCGCTCGCGAAGTGGTTGTCCCCGATCCCGGAGATCCTCCCCGAGGTGGCGGCGGCGCCCTTCCGAGTGATCGACGCCAAGAGCGTCACCCTGCGATGCAACTGGAAGATCATGGCCGAGGCCTTCCTCGAGGTGTACCACGCTCGCACCATCCATCCGAAGACCGTCGGCCCGACGCTCGACACCCGAGGGACGGTCGTCACGCTGTACGACCACGGCCACCAGAGCATGCTCTCTCCGGTCAACCGTGGAACCCGCAGCGACGACCGCGAGAGCCTTCCCATGTTCGAAGGCGCGACCGAGGTCTTCCGGAGCGGCATTCAGCCCGCGCATGGCATCTTCCCCAACCTGATCACCCCGCTCGACGCGCGCGGCTTTCCCTTCCTCGTCTTCTGGCCGACGGCGATCGACCAGACCCGCCTCGACATCACCTGGTTTGCTGCGGACTGGGGCGACGGTCCGATGCCCGACAACCACCGAGCGATCTGGGACAAGCCGGCTCACGCGGTTCGACGACAGTCATGGACGAGGATTACGAGAACCTGGAGCCGATCCAGCGATCGATGGAATCAGCCGCACACGGCGGTCAGGCCATCAACTACCAGGAACGGCGGATCTGGCACGTCCAGGCCTGGATCGACAAGATCATCGGGCCCGACCGGGTTCCCGAGCACCTACGAGTCCCGGACCTCCTCGCCGACTGGGTCGAACGGCCGTGAACGCTCCGGAAGCGGCGGTCGCCGACGCGCTCCTCGACGGCGCCGGCAACTGCGTCGCCTCGCGGGCCGGCCAGGCGTACTGGGCGCCGGGGGCATCATCGGCCTCGCACACACCTTCGATCACATTTCCGGCCGTGCCGCGGTGGGAGAACCGCAGCGGTGCCTTTCTGACCCGACGACGTCGGGATCGCCCCAGAGGAACCGATCACTGATCTCCGTGGGGCCCGCCTCGCGCCAAGCGGTAGAAGTGTCCACCGGCCACTCCGAAGCCTCCGTCCACCGCCAGGACCTGACCGGTGATGTAAGCCGACTGCGGGGAGGCGAGAAACACCACCGCCTCGGCGATGTCCTCGACCGAGCCGAGCCGACGGAGCGGCAACACCGCCGCCCGTCGCTCCAGGGCGGAGTCGTCCCCGTAGTGGCTGCCCGAGCCCTCCGTGGGAATCGTCCCGGGAGCGATGGCGTTGCAGCGGATGCCGAGCGGCCCGAGCTCCAGAGCGAACGCTCGTGTGAGTGCCTCGAGTGCTGCCTTGGACGTGCTGTAGAGGCCCGTGCCGGGAGGATGGCTTCGGGCGGTGATCGAAGACATGTTGATGACACTCCCTCCACCGTCCGCGGAAAGAGCGCTAGCCAGTACGCGTGTCAGCAGGAAGGGACCGACCACGTTGACATCGAGTACACGCCGGGCGCGCCCGGCGGTCGTGTCCAGCAACGTGTCGTAGAGGGTGATGGCGGCGTTGTTCACGAGCACCGCGCACACCGGCACACGCTCGGCGAGGGCCGCGATGGCGTCGGCGTCCGTCGTATCGACGACCTCCGCCCGGGCGCTGAGCGGTTCGGCGACTTTCCGGACGACTTCGTCACGGTCGATGAGGACGAGGTCGTAGCCTTCCCTCGCCAAACGGTCCGCGAGATGGCGGCCGATCCCCTGGCCCGCCCCCGTCACGACCGCTGTGCTCATCCTGACGCACCTTTCTGGCCGGCTCCGCTCGTCGACGTCACACGGCCTCGAACAACCATCCCTCGGTGCCGGTGGCGGGGCTCACCGCATGAGTACGGGGTGCAGAGCATCGCCTGCTCAGGTTTGGATCTCACCAATCGACTCACCCACGGTGTAGGTCTCGCCCTCCTCGCCGGTGATCCTCACGACGCCCGCGGCCGGTGCCTCCACGTCGTTCTCGACCTTGTCGGTCTCGATGCGGTAGAGCAACTGCCCTACTACAACCTGTTCGCCGTCCGCGACGAGCCACTCGACGAGCGTGCCCTCCGTCATGGACACACCCAGCTTCGGGATGTTGATCGGAACGCCCATGGACTCCTCCTCCTTGCCCAAAGCGGCATGACGGCGCCGCTCGGCCCCTCGCGCCACGGTAGTTTATGCACGCCAGCTCAACTAACTGTCGAGACCGCCGGAGGCGGCACGGCTGGCCACGTCCATCGGGCTCGGAGATCGCGATCGGATCGCCACCGATCTCGATCGTCGGAAAGACGGCCCCGCACTGCATCGCACATCGGCGAGGTGATCGGCGAGCAGCTCGAAGCAGGCCTCGGTGAACGGGCTCACCTGGACCCGCGTGATGCCCGCGGCGGCCAAATCGTGCAGCGACGCCGCGACCTTCGATGGATCCCCGAAGAACCCACCCATGAACGAGCCGTCTAGCAACGCCCGCGACCGAGCGTGTTCGCTCGTCGTCGCCGGCGCTGCACAGCACGAACATGCTCAGCGGCACCCTCGAGTTCACCGCTCGTACCTTCGCCACCAGGTCGTCTACGTGGGAGCGCGGAATGGTGGCCAACGCGGGAAGGTCGAGCGCGCCGCCGCGTGTAGCGGCCGAGATCACCTTGATCTCTACGCGGTCGACGAGCGGCGCGATCTCCCGGATCGTTCGGTCGCCGCCGAGGGACGCGACGAGGGGCGGTGGGGTTTGCGATTGGGCTCCGAGCACCGGTATGTCGACGTGGTAGTGCTGCCCATCGAAGGTGCACGAGCGCTCATCGAACAACTGTCGCACGATCCGGATGGCCTCGGCGTAACGAGCGGCGCGGACGCCCGCCGACGGATATCCGATACCAGCCGCCTCGGCCTCCTCCCGATCCCAGCCCGCGCCCAGACCAGCCTCGAATCGACCGTCGGATAGCAGCTGCATCTGGAGCGAGGCCTGGGCGAACTGAATCGGCGATCGAAGAAGGTTGTTGGCGAACGACGACGTGAGCAGGACCGCGGGAGGTCGCAGCCGCGAACGTGGCCAACGTCACCCACACATGGGGATAGGCGCGGTGCGGGCTGAAGAAGTGATCGGCGCAACCGAGCACGTGCCACCCTTCGTCCTCGCGCCTCGTTGCCCATCTCGCCGGCGGTTGGTCGGCCGTCATGAAGTTGGCGACGAGCTCCATTGCGGAGCCTCAGCCCGACCTTGATCGACGAACGGCCGGGCGAGGTCGAACAGGGCGCGACCAGACGAGGACGTGCACGGTGGCCCGGCCATCGACGAGCGAGTAGTCCTCGGGGTCGGCCGACATGACGTACTTCCCGTCGTCGCGATCGCGCAGAAGGACGGCGAGCGTCACGTCGAGGAGCGTAATTTGTGGACCACGGCTCCACTAACCCGATCGAGTGACGCACCGACCCGCGCTCGGACAGCGAGACATCCCATGATCGAAGCGCGCGATCCGAACCGTACGCTCGACGTGCTCGTGCTCACCGGCGGCCATCGCGTCGACCTCGAAGCCCTGTTCGACATGATGACCTCGATCTGCGACGGCGCGGGATGGCGATGGGCTCATGCCCGCCAGCCATCAGCGCAAGCCTGGCTAGGACCAGAGGCCGCGGGGACCTGGGACACGGTGCTCTGTCACGACCTTCCTGGTCTTCGGCTGCAGCGGGGCAGCGCGCCCGCACCGGAGGGCCCTCAGCCCATCGTCCGGCACGCCCTCTCGGAGCTGCTCTCGGCCGGCCAAGGCATGGTCGTGACCCATCACTCGCTCGCCGGGTGGCCAGCTTGGGAGGGTTGGGCGCGGGCACTCGGCGGTCGGTTCCACTACGCACCGGGGCGGCTCCGAGGCCGCGACTGGCCCTCCTCCGGAACTCGCGTCACCGAGTACACCCGCGTGTCGTGGCCTCCGACCATCCGGTCTGCCGGGGAATGAGCGACTTCGTGTTGACCGACGAGCTGTACTGCTGCCCGATCTTCGAGGAAGAGGTCACACCGCTACTGCGCACCGACGCCGACCTCGACGGCCGCTTGTTCACGTCGACGTACGAGCACGTCCTCTACGGCGAGGCGAACGCGCCCGACTGCGAAACCCACCCACCGGCCAGCGATCTCATCGCCTGGGCCAAGGTCGCCGAACGCAGTCCGCTCGTCTACATCCAACCCGGAGACACTGGGGAGACGTTTGCGCTGCCCCCCTATCGCCAACTCGTCGCCAACGCCTTGGCATGGGTGTCGTCGGCCGAAGCGCATCGCTGGGCGTCGTCCCGACGGGTGCCGCTGGACCGCTGATCCGCCGGATGGACCCCGGAGAGCGGTTCAGGCCTCGTTCGCTTCGAGGTAGCTCCGCAGGACGCCCAGCAGCGCCCGCCGCTGCGCTTTCGTCAGGCGCGCGTCCCTGCGGATCGCCTCCTCGGTGCTCACCTCGACCTCGTCCACGGGCAGGCCCGCGGCGTACATGATCAGCTCGTCGGGCTGGATGCCAAGGCTCTCGGCGAGCGCCCGGAGCACCCGGATGGAGGGCTCGTGCATGCCTCGCTCGAGTTGGCTCATGTAGGTGTCCGAAAGATCGGAGAGCCGGGCGAGATCGCGCTGCGACAGCTGATTGAGCCGCCGTTGTGCCTTGATGTACTCGCCGAGGCTCTGCAGATGGGCCTTCCACAGCGCCTCGGCGGCGTCCATGATGGACGAGCCTACTTCTTCGTCGGCTTGGGGGCTTCTGGAGTCCACACCTCGAGCAGACCGAGGGCGAAGTCCTTCTGGGTTTCGAGCAACTTGGCCTGGAACGCGAAGGTCTCCTCCAGGAGGCCTCGACCCTCAATGGGCTGCGGAGCCGCGGGGAACGCACCCGCCAAGGCGGAGGTGGTGCTCTTCGCGGATGCCCACGCCTCGCGTTGGCGGTCGAGAATCCCTTTCTGAAAGTCGGCGACGTAGGTGAGGGTGGTTTCGTTTGCGGCGCTCAGCGCCTCGAGCGTGTCCATGGGGGCCCTTTCCGTTCGCAGTTTGGTTGTCCGTAGAGCGTACTATACTACGCAGGACGCCGACTTGTCCACGCTCAGCGAACAACTTTCTCGAGATCGAGGCTGGCAAGTGTCGTTTCATGACGCGACACTCCGTAGACGGGTGGCGCCGGTTGATTGGCGGACCGAGCCCGATCCACAGGTGGCGCTCGGCCGGAGCCCGACGACCGGGCCACCGCGGGAGGCGGGGAGCGTCCCGAGCTACGTGCGTCCGGCCGCGATGAACACCCCGGTGACCGTGTTCTCATTGGTCATCCGCTGGTCGAACAGGCTGCCGACGGCGGCGATGCGCTCCGCGTCGCCGTCGGCGTAGGCGGCTTCCGCCGCGCACGAGAGCACCTCACTCGCCCGCGCGTAGTCGGCTTGGACGTCCGCCAGGTAGAGGCTGTCGGTCTTGGCGTCCAGGTAGGTCTGCAGCGCGGCCGCCAGAGCCGTCGGGTCCGGAAGATCGGCCACGAAGCGTCGTGCGACCTCCTCCGTGGCGTCCGCTTCCGCCCGCATCCACGCCACCTCGTTGGCGCTGCGTATCGATGCACCGTGAAGGACCGCCTGTGCCATCTCCAGCACCACCTTCACGGTGGGGTCGTCGATGGCGGGCCCGGCCTTGCTCGCCAGCTCAGCACAGGTTGCGTCGATGAGTTGCGGCGTCGACGGTTTGGAGATCATGAGGCAGCTCCGATCCTCGCGGCGTGTCGCTTCAAGGTCCGCATGAAGACGTCGTGCATGCCGGCCACCGCGTTGGACATGTAGATGAGGGTCATGCCGGCTTCCTCGCCTCTCGTGAGGCGAGAGAGCTGCTCGATCACGCTCACGAACACGGTTGAGGACGACAGGAGCAGGAAGTAGTCGGTGGTCGCAGGGTTGACCTGCTCCTGGCTGAACCCTGTGAGCTCGCGATAACGAGCGTAGAAGGCGTCTTCGTCCGGTGCGATCAGGTCGGGAGGCTGGGTGACGCTGGCCAAGGAACACCAGCCCAGGTCCTCACGGGGATCGCCGACGTGGGCCAACTCCCAGTCGACGAGCAGGTAGGTGTCATCGGGTTGGACGAGCACGTTGGCGATCTGGAAGTCCCCGTGCACGAGGCGGAGGGGAAGCGGAGGTGGGCGGTGGGCCCGGAGGTAGCTGGCGATCAGGCGCATGAAGGGGTCGCGGTCGGTGTTCGCCCGCTCGGCGTCGACCCAGTACTGGATGCGGGCGTCGATGTAGTCGTCCCACGAGGACGGCACCTCCATGGAGGGCGGCAGGACAGCGAGATCGCACGAAGGCAGCGTGGCCGCCACCTCGGCGAGTCGAAGGCCCAACCCCGCGTACTCGCTCTCGTCCCGAGCCCGGGCCAGGCTCACGAGGGACTCGCCCTGCACCATCTCGATGACGATCGAGGGGCTACCCAGCTCCTCCCCCGTCGCATCGAACCAGAGCGGTGCGGGCATCGGGATCTGCCCCCCTTGGTGCAACGCCGACAACACGGCCCACTCTGCAGCGCGGTCGGTATCCAGGATCGAGTGGCCGGGAGGTGGGTCGGATCGGACGATGTAGCCATGGCTCCCGTCGTCGTCCTCGATCCACACCCGCGCCATCAGCCGGCTGTATCCGCCGGTTATCGGCTCGTACCGCGTCACGCGCACGTCTCCTGGAGTACCGCGCCGCCGGCGGAAGAACTCCTCGAGCCGCGCACGCGTGTCTGCCGTGTCAGTCACAGCACCCCCTGATTGGATGTCGCCGGCCCCGGGGCCGCCTCAGCCCGCCACACGGTAGCCGCAGTCAAGTTGTGTCGACGGCTGGGCGGAAGAGCGTGACCTCCGGCCAGCGCATCGATGCCGCCTTTCAGACGGGCAGGCATGTCATGTCGCAAGGCTCAGCTCTCCGTTCTTGCTGGCTTCGTCGGGTCGCGTCTTCACCAACTCGTCGATCCAACGGTGGAGGTTCTGGTTACCGCGTCTCGTTGCGGCCGAAGCGGAAGTGGTCGTCGGCCGATCGCGCCGAGGTTGCGGTTGATCTTGAAACCGGTGGCGAAGTCCTCCTCGCCGGTGACCTTGCGCGTAGAGCAGGCGGCGGGCCTCGGCCGTGGCGACGGCCTCCTCGCCCTCCACCGGCTGACGGTAGTAGTGGTACTGCGACCGTGAGTAGAGCGGTTGGGCGTCGGCCCCGGGAGGAGCCGGCTGACACCATCAAGGGCCGGTTCGGTTGGCCGGAGATCGAGATGTTCGGGAACAGGTAGTGGACCATGCTCATGGCCTCCCACATGCGGCGGCCACTCCGATTCGGGCGGTCGCGGATCTGGGCGATCGGCTTGTTGGCGAAGCCGATACGGAGGTGGGGCCCGAACAAGTCGTAGGTGTTGCGATTGGTGATCGACTTCTCACCGATGGTGGAGGAGTGGAGGTAGCCGATGTGGTAGCCGTCGACGTAGCCATCGGCCGTCAGCTTCCAGTTGGGGCTCTCCAGCTCGGTGACGCACCGGGTAGCGGTACAGCTCGTCCAGCCGGAGCAGCTCGAGCGCATCGTCCATCCCGGCCAGCCACTCGGCGGGGTCGAAATCCAGGCCGGGGGTGAGGACGGCGAGGATCAGGCCGGCCCGCTCGTGGGTGGTGAGCTCGACGAGCCCGCTGACGTCGAGCTCACCGAACGTGTCGCGGCCGGGCACGCCGACCAGCGGCCCACGGGTGTCGTAGACCCACGAGTGGTAGGGGCAGGTGAAGCGGCGGCGTGTGGCCACAGCCCTCGGCCACCTGAGCGCCCCGATGGCGGCAGACGTTGAGGAAGGTCCGCACGGCCCCGTCGTCACCTCGCACGATCAGCAGCGGGCGCTCGGCGATCTCCACGTGTCGTAGTCGCCCGGCTCCCGCACGTCGCACGAGAGGCCCACGACGACCGGCGAACGGCGGAAGACGCGCTCCATCTCGGCTTCCCACCGGGCGGGTCACGGTACGCCGTGGCGGGCACCTTCATCTGGCCGGGCTCTGGTCGCTGGTGCCGGCATCGACATTGGCCAGCAAGCGGCGGGCCACCTCGGCGTGTGAGATCAGAGCCATTCCGGAACCTCCCAGACCGCAGACGTCCTCCAACGTAGCCGAGTGTCGACGACGCTTCCGCAACTAACTTGACTCACACTACAATTCGCCACGGTCGCGCTCGACCCGTCTCTTCCGCGGCGGAGCCGTCGTCGATGACACATCGGAGTTCGTTGCCCACCAGCACCGCAAGGGGTTGACCGATGTCCATGCCACCCCAGGATCGTCCCGCGCCGCTCGCCAACGCCTACCACGTCGGAGTCCGAGTGGCCGATCTTGAACAGGCGATGAGGGAGCTCGGTGTGCCCGGCCAGTTGACATGGTGCAGCATCCAGCAGCGCGACCAACAAGTGTGGACGCCACAACATGGATCCCGGACGACACCGCTTCGGTTCACGTACTCCGCCGAGGGGCCGTTCCACGTCGAGCTCCTCGAGGGAGCGGTGGGCTCGATCTGGGATGCCAGCCTCGGACCCGGCCTGCACCACACCGGCGCGTGGGTCGACGACGTGGTCGCCGAAACCGGCCGCCTGGTCGAGTCCGGCTGGTCAGTCGTCGCCAGCCAGTTGGCCCCCGAAGCGGGGTTCGGCGTGTTCTCGTACGTGCAGGCCTCGACCGGCTTCCTTGTCGAGCTGGTCGACGTCGCAGTCCGGGGCCGGTTCGAGCGCTGGTGGGCTGGAGGTGAGCTGGGTTGAGACGCCGTCCCGCCGGCTCCGGTCGAGGTTGGGGCGTCACTCATAGGAGGCCAGATGGAGACAGTCGAGGTCGCGGTACTCGGGACCGGGGCACCAGGAGGGGTGCCGCTCTGCCGGCTGGCCGGGTGGCGACCAGCTAGGTACCCGGGCCGGGTAGGCCGTGAGGGTTACCGGCCGACAACGGCGGGATTGCCCTGCGTCCACACCAGGGTGAGGGTGCGGTGCGTGATCCGCCAACCCTCGCCCGTCCGGACGAGTGCGTCGTCGTACATACCGCCCATGATGTAGTTGTCGCCGCCGGACGTTCCTCGCTTGACGTGCTGAGCCTGCAGCTGGCAGCGGTGTGTCGCCGTGTCACCGTCGACGCGGACCTGATGGTTGCCGACGAGGTGTTGGGTGGCGTCGAGCCGGCTCAACGGTCGTCCGATGCGGGCGATGATCGCCTCGATCCCCTCGCAGTGGACTCCGAGGAGATCTGCGGTGGCATCCGGCGTGAACACCGCCCGAAGGTCTTCGAGCTGCTGTGCATCAAGCGCCCACGTGTAGGCGACAGCGAGGTCGACGATCGCCAGGTCATCCGCGGACACGAGCGTGAACACTACGCGCGCCGCGGGATCGACCACGCACGATCGAGGACCGCGGGAACCTTCGGCCCGCCGATCCTCGGATCGAGGCCCTACGCCTCACCGTTGCCGCACATCAAACCCGGACGAGGACAGAGGAGGATGGGACATTCAGCAACGTACACTTACTTGCTATGTCCTCTCGAAAGTACGAGCCGCCGCCTGCGTTGCTGCTGGCGTTGGAGAGCTTCTCGCTTGCTGAGTACGCGACGTTCGTCAGCGTCGCGCCGTTCATCGCCCACAAGCGTCGAGGCGAGGATCACCCGGTGCTCGTGCTCCCGGGGTTCACCGCGTCGGACACGACGACTCGGCCACTGCGCTCGGTGCTCCGCAGTAAGGGATACTCCGTGCACGGGTGGGGCCTGGGCCCGAATGTCGGACCGCATCCGCACGTGCTCGAGGGACTCGATGAACGAGTCACCGAGCTCTACCGTCGCTACCGTTCGCGCGTGAGCGTGGTCGGGTGGAGCCTCGGCGGGATCTACGCCCGCGAGCTGGCTCGAGCCCGGCCTGACCACATCCACCTCGTGATCACAATGGGGAGCCCTTACCGCTTCCGGATGGGTGACCGAGGCCACGCATCCGAGCTCTACGCTGCGGTCGCTCCGCAGCACGATCCCTTCAGCGGCAGGACCGTCGGTGAGGAGGATCGTCCTGCCCTCACCGTACCGTCAACATCGATCTACACCCGCACTGACGGCATCGTCCACTGGAGGGCGTGCATCGACAGCGAGGGACCCAACCGGGAGAACGTCCAGGTCATGGGGACCCACCACGGTCTCGGCTTCAACCTGGCTGCGCTCATCGCCATCACGGACCGGCTGAACCAGCCCGAAGGCGGCTGGCAACACTTCCGGCCTCCGTTGGGCACGCATCACCTCTTCCCCCGCCCCGCCGCCTGGCGGCCGCGGCACCACGAGCCTCGACCGGCGAGCGTCTGACTCGAGGAGCTTCCCAGCCGCTCATCCGAGGGCGCGGCCCTTGGCTGTGCCCGCCGGTACCGAGCCTCGCCTCGCAGACTTCGAGCCACGCTTCGGACCGGAGCCGCTCTTCTCCGGCCCCACGCTGGGAGCGTTCGCGGGGTTTTCCAACGCGGCGGCGGCCAGTAGCTCGTCGAGGGCCCCAGGCAGCAGATCGCAGAGGTCCCACAGGTCGGGCACGAGCTCGCGGCACGAGATCAGCCCGAAGTCGAGGTTGTCCAGGTAGCTCTGCACCGTCATGTTCAGACCGAGGCCGTCGGCGACGCCGGACACCGGGTAGTAGTGCTTGACGACGCCACCCGAGAGGTACAGCGGCTGTCGCGGGCCAGGGACGTTCGAGATGATCACGTTGAAGGGCGGTTTCATCCGATCCGCGATCTTGATCATGCTGGCCAGCCGGGCCGCCTGGGCGGCGAGAATCGGCGGTGTGAACTGAGTGATGTCAGTGAGCACGTCGGCGGGTATGGCGCGTTGCAGCTCCTTTGCCGCCGCCATGGACTCGTGGATCGCCAAGAGGCGCTCGATCGGGCTGTCGAGGTTGGTGTGGAGCGACGAGGTGACGCCTGCGACCCGGTTGGTGTAGGTGTCGCCTTCGTTACCCCGCGTACCGACACCGGGACCATCGCGATCAGGGGCTCCTCTGGCAGGGCATCCCGATCGGCCAGATATCGGCGTAGTGCGCTCGAGCACAGGGCCATCACGACGTCGTTCACGGTCACACCAAACGCACGCTTCACCGCCTGTGCATCGCTCAACCGCAGCGTCCGGAACGCGAAACGGCGGTGCGGCGTGATCGCTCGGTTGAACGGAGTGCTCGGCGCAGACCGGCTGGGGCGGGTGGCGGGGCGGTCGTGCCGTCCCGGTCCGAGCCTTGGACGGCCGAGCGCTCCGACAGCCATCTCGCGGAAGGCTGGGTTCCCGGTCAGGTCAGCCGCCGTCTTGAGCAAGCGGGCCTGGAACTCGACCAGCTTCTTCGGCTTGAGGGCGAGGTTCCAGAGCGCCCGAGCGAGGAGCTCGGCCGACGACGGCGTCGGCTCCGGCCGCCACGGTGTGTCCGGCGGTTCCACCACCCGCCCCTGCGGGTCGGTGTCGAGCAGCACATGAAGGAGCTCGACGCCTGACGCGCCGTCGATCGTCGCGTGGTGGAGCTTCGTGAACAGGCCGACGAGGCCACCCTCCAGCCCGCTGATCACGTACCACTCCCACAGAGGCCGAGAGCGGTCAAGGGGCCGCGATGCGAGTCGGGCCACCTGCTCGGCGAGCTGGCGGTCGTTGCCCGGCGGCGGCAGCGCGATCTCCCGGATGTGGAACTCGAGGTCGAGGTTGGGGTCGTCGACCCAATACGGATTGTCCAGACCGAGCGGATCCTGCACCAGCTTGCGGCGGTAGATGTCGAGGAGGTGCAACCGCTCCTCGATCGTCCGCTTGAAGATCGAGTAGACATCTCCGCCGACCATCATCGAAGGGTCCAGGATGGTGATGGAGTTGACGTGCCCGAACTGGGTCGATGTCTCCATGTTGAGAAAGCTCGTATCGAGGCCCGTGAGCTGCTTCATCAAGCCCCCTTGAGGGTGCCGCCGTGGACGGCCACCACTCGAGTGATTTCCTCGACTCGAGGAGAGTATGGCGCGCTGCGACGCGGAGCCGGAACGGACCTCGTCACCACACCGCGACGATGCGGTTGGAAGTGTCGATCAAGGCCCTCTGCAGCGATTGTTGCGAGTGCACGGTCAACGGGGCGTTCTGGGCCCGCATGGGGTGGACGAGGATCGTCAGGTGATTCAGCGTCCGCACCGCAAGAGTCTCCGTCGCTCGGCGCGGGATGGCCGTGCGCCGGGTGCGCGCGATGAGAGTTCGGGCCGATGTAGTCGAAGGCCCGTTCGATGTGGATCCGTTCGAACTCCTGCTGCAGGGCCTTGGCCCCTCGCGTGGCGTGCGGCAGGTGGTGATGCAGGAGCTGACATTCGTCGGGGTTGTCCTCGAGCCACTCCCATACGGCGGTGATGACGCGGGCAAGCGCCTCGCGGTCTCCGGGCTCGTCATCGGCGCGGGCGTGCGTGACCACCGCGTTCACCGAGTCGAGCACACGGCGCAGCGCGGCTTCGAACAGCTCCTCTTTCCCCGAGAAGTGGTAGTAGACGGCCGTCGGTGCGACGCCGGCTTTGGCCGCCACCCCCTGGATAGTGGCATCGGCGAACCCCTGCTGCGCGAAGACACGAACGGCGGCGGCCACGATGGCGTGACGGCGTGATGGTCGGTGCGCGGCGGAGCGCACGGCGCGCGGCGCCGTCACAGTCATCGGTGACCCGATCCGAGCTGCCCCAGTCGGCGTCCGGCATCGTCCGACACCATTGGAGCGATCCTCGAACCCCTGTTCACGGTGCCTCCCCCCGCCTCGGACACCAACTCATGGATGCTCGCGGATCATCGCGTCCATGACCTCGTGGTACTTGCCGATCTTGCATTCGCGGTCGGAGAGGATGTTGCGGCGATACCCACTGGCGCGCTTCGTCCGCGCCAGCTGCTGGTAGATCGCGACGTCCTCGGCCACGACATCCTGCAAGACGTTCCAGTGGGACATGGTGTGGTTGAGGTACTCCTCGTACTCGGGGTCGTCCTCGTCGCCTGGGTAGATCAGCTCCCAGCAGATGAAGCGGGTGTGATCCACGTCGATCGGTATCGGGTTGAACACCTGGATCTGCTCAGGGTTGCAGTTGAACACAGTGTTCGGGAACACGACGTAGTGGCAGATGGTGTATCGCTGGTGATCGAGTGTCTCCCAGAGCTGGTCGAGCGTGGCCGGTCGAGGTACGAACATCATCGAGTTGCGACCGACGAAGTGGAACGTCGTCTGTCGAGCGGACTTGGTGAACTCCGGTGCCGAATGGTGCAGCTCGGTCGTGTGGTACACCTCGTTGAACCCATCGACCACGGCCTTGTAGTTCACCGGCAGGTCCCACTCCAGCTTCGCGAGGAGGATCATGTCCTCCATCCGGAACCGCCCGAGGTCGTTGGTGATCTCCGGTCCTATCCACTCCGACAACGTGGGCGCCTCCGGGCCGAGGAGGTTGATCCAGACCCATCCTCCCCACTCGTCCACCGCGACCGGCGGTGCGCAGACACCGGCCAGGTGCTCCGGATCGAAGGTGTCGCGCTCAGGCACGCCGACGAGCTGGCCCGTCGTGTCGTAGGTCCATCCGTGGTACGGGCACTTGAAGCGCCGGGCCTTCGATCCGCTCTCCGGTCCGACGATGGCCGGACCTCGGTGCTGACACACGTTCTGGAACGCGGCCAGCCCGCCGCCGGGCTGGCGGGTGATGACAACGGTCTCTCCGTGACCCTCGAAGGAGATCCAATCGCCCGCCTCAACGAGATCCGACGACCGACCGGCGAGCAGCCAGCTTCGCGTGAGCACTCGCTCTCGCTCGAGCTCGAACCGAACGACGTCTGTGTAGACGGCCCGGTCAAGCAGGCTGGGCCCATAGTCGGGGACAAGCGGAACGCCGGGTCCAATGCGAGGCGGAGCATCACCTCGCGTTGGTACGAAGACCATCACCATCCTCCGTGTCGGCGGGCTTACTTGATGACGTGACCAACTCCCAGCATGGCACGTCTCGGCCCGCCCGTCGCAGCCCGGGGCATGAGGTCGCTCGCTACCTGGCTATCATCGGACGGGATGCCGCGGCCCCCAACGACTCGGCATCGGCCACGCACCTGTCGATCCCGGGAGCTTGGAGGCACCGAGAGTGGCTGGTAATCGCCATTGGTTGCTCGCCCGGCGCCCGGAGGGGAACGACTTCTCCTCCGCCCTGGAGCTGGTGGACGCCGAGGTTCCAGAGCTTCTCGACGGCGAGATCCTGATCCGCACCGGATACATCTCGATGGACGCGGGCGCGCGGCATGTTCATGACGTCCCGCACCGACTCGTACATGCCGCCGACGCCGATCGGGTCGCAGGTCTTCGGGATGGTCCTCGGTCCGGTCATCGCGTCCAGGCACCCGGACTACTCGGCGGGGGACCTCGTCCGCGCGGTACGGACAATGGGCAGACCTGGCCGTGTCCCGTCCGGACGAAGTGGCGTGCCAGCGCGTCAGCTGGCGCCTCGACGATCTCCGCCAGTATCTGGCCGTGTTCGGGCCCAACGGCTGGACGTCGTACGTCGGCGTCGTCGAGTGCGCCCGGGTCAAGGCCGGGGAGACGTTCGTCGTGTCGGCAGCCGCTGGCGTCACGGGGGCGATCGCGGGCCAGATCGCGAAGCTCATCGGCGCTCGAGTCGTGGGCATCACGGGGTCCGACATCAAGTGCAAGTGGATCACCGAGGAGCTGGGCTTCGACGGCGCGATCAACTACAAGCGGGAAGACGTCGGCGAGAGCCTCGCGCGCCTCTGCCCGGAAGGCGTCGATGCCTACTTCGAGAACGTCGGCGGTCCCATGCTTGACGCGGTCCTCGGTCAGATGGCGTTGTTCGGTCGGGTGGCCGTCTGCGGGCTGATGGAGAACTACGACAAGGAGGAGCCGGTTCCTGGCCCCTACCGGTTCGATCTCGTCCTGATGAAGCGACTGAGGATCGAGGGCTTCTTCTCGCCCGACTTCTATCACCGCGGGCCCGACATAGATCGGATCATGCAGCCCTGGTTCGATGCCGGCCGCGTGCAGATGGTCTTCGACGTCAGCGCCGGTCTCGAATCAGCGCCCGACGCGTTCCGCAAGCTGTTCACCGGCGGCAACATCGGCAAGACGCTGGTGGAGCTGACCGACCCCAGGGCTCCGTTCGACGCGTGACCATCGCGCCAGGAGAAGGCGACGAGCGCGTGGTCGACGCGGTCGCCTTCGACTTCGGCGGCGTGCTCGTCCACTCGCTCGTCCCGACGATGCAGGTCCTCGCCGAGCGACACGGGGTGGAGGTGGGCACCATCCTCGAGGTGCTCATGGGTCCGCAGACGCACGACACCGAACACCCGTGGCACCGGGCCGAGCGGGGCGACCTGGCAGTCGAGGACATCCAGGAGGCGCTCGGCTCCTACGCCGATCAGCACGGCGTCGCGTTGCATGGCGACGAGATCGAGCTGATCATGTCGCGATCGGAGTTCCCCGTCAGCGCCCCGGTCTTGGATCGGATCTTGCGCCTGCGAGCCGAGGGCTACCGCACCGCGCTGGTGACCAATGCGTTCAAGGAGTTCCGCCCGACGCTCGAAGGTCTAGTGGACCTTCCTGCCCTCTTCGACGTCACGCTGGACTCCTCGGAGATCGGCGTCCGGAAGCCCTCGCCGAGGCTGTTCGAGATCCTGCGCGAGCGGCTGGGGATCGACCAGCCGAGCCGCATCGTGCTGCTCGACGACTTCGTCGGCAACATCGAGGGCGCCCGGGCCGCGGGATTGCGGGCGATCCAGGTCACGGACACGGCGACGGCGCTGGCCGAGCTCGACGAGCTGCTCGGTTGGAGCGCGGACCCCGGTGGCGCGCCCTGACCAAAGGACACCTCGTCAGGTCCGGACGTCCCTACCCTCATCGACCAACCGGGCTCCAGCCACTCATCACCATGGTCTCCCGCTCGACACGGCGCTCCAACAGCGACACGCCCCTCGCGACGAGTCGATCGTGCCTGGCAGCGACGGCAGAGTCCATCGCCTCCGAGAACGCCTCACTGGCGCGCCGGTAGCGCTCGACAACCTCTCCGAGGTGAAGGCTCCCATCCTGTGTCGGGGTGGCATTCGTGTCGTGCACCGGGCCATCCGAACCTGCCGCCGATCGGACGAAATCGTCCAGCTCCTCGATCTCCTCGGACATCCAGGCGATCTCGTGCGCAGCGCGCTCAGCCGTGTTCCGGAGCACGACGTCCAGCATCAGCACGCTCACCTTCACCGTCTCGTCGGTGACCGCCGGCAGGACGACCTCCATGAGCTCTCGGCTGCAGTCGAGCAGGATCTGCTCCGTCGTCGGCTTGGAAATCATCGGCTCAGATCCTCCTCGTTGTGCTCGTGACGGCTGGGGCAGGCCTCATGACCACCTCGTCTTGGCGCAAATCTCCAGGTACTTGCCCTGGAAGTAGGAAACGCTGTTGATCAGGAAGGTGTTCATCACTCCCTTCCCAGTGCCGAGGGCGAGCGCAGCTGCTCCTTCCATCATTTGGACGAAGAGCTTCGCCATCCCGACAATGAAGAAGTACTCGACTACCTCGGTGTTCAACTGCCGCTCGGAGAGACCGCTGAGCTCCCGATACCGACGGAGAAAGCCCTCGGGGTCGGCTGCGTAGAGGTTCCGTGGCAGCGGGCTTTGGCTGTAGTACCCGATGTCCTCACGCGGATCCCCGATGCGGGTGAACTCCCAGTCGATGACCACCGGCGCTCGACCCTCCGAGACGAGGATGTTGCCGGGCTGGAAGTCACCGTGCACGAGACCGAGCGGGACCTCGGGCGGCCGGTGAGCGCGCAACCACGCGGTGACATAGCGGATGACCGGGCTGCTATCGGGCAGGTTACGTTCCGCCTGGTCGTAGATGTCGATGGCACTGTCAAGGTAGCTGTCCCAGTTCTCGGGCCGGTGCATGTCCGCGGGGAGCGCGTCGAGCGGTGTCGCGTGGAGCGCCGCCGCCACCTCGATGAAGACCTCAGTGGCCCCGATCAGGTCGTCGCCGCCTGAGAGGAGCGACTGCAACGGCACGCCTTCACAGTGGTCCATGACGATGGTCTTGGTGCCAAGGAACTCCCCGGTTTGGTCATACCAGCGGGGCCGAGGAATGACGAGGGAGTCGAGCTTGGCCAAGGCTTGTAGCAGCTGCCACTCCGGATCGCGCTCGCTGAGAAGACCCCCTGACCCTCGGGCGGGTCCGCCCGCAAGATGAACTTCTCCTCCTCACCCCCGGCCCAGCGCACGTGAGCCAGCGCGGTGACCCGGCTGTAGCCCCCGCTGATCGGCTCATACGACAGCACCCTGGGCTGTCGGCCTGGCTCGGCGGCAGCCAAGAAGGACTCGAGCCGCTGGGGCATCGGGGTCTCGTCTTGCATCAGCAGTTCCTCGACTCTTCGCTGAGCGACGTACTCGCCGCTGGTCGGGCCGACCGGCGCGAGATCAGGGCCAGGCGCCTCCGCGCCACGCAAGCGCCGAGGCAGACGTACTGTCGCACGGCGCGCGGCAGGAGGCAATGGTCGCGATCGTGACCAGTACTCGGTCGTGTGCCGTGCGGCTCACGCCGTCATCGTCAACGCCGTGTCAAGAAACAAGGCTTGCCTGAGCGGCGTGTCGTTGCAACGGTCACGACGCTCGCGCGACAGTTGGATTCCACCTGTCGGACCAACCGGAGCGGCCGGTCGGCACGAGGATCGGGGGGTCCGATGAGCCTTGAGGGTAGAACCGCTGTCGTCACCGGCGGCACGCGCGGGATCGGACGAGCGATCGCCGAGATCCTGCTGGCGGACGGCGCCCAGGTCGTCATCAACGGCCGCTCCGAAGAGAAGGGCCAACAGGCGCTGAAGGAGATGGACGGCGGCGACAACGTCCATTTCATTGCTGGCGATGTGATGAAGCAGGACGACGTCGAGGGCCTGATCGACCAGACGAAGGAGCGGTACGGCAGCGTCGACATCCTGGTCAACAACGCCGGCGGCTCCACCGGGCACGGCATGCTCGCCGACATGAGCGATTCGGCCTGGCTCGGCACCGTTGATTGGATCTTGAACTCGGCGTTCTTCGCCACCCGGAGCGCCCTCAAGTACATGGTCCCTCAGCACTGGGGGCGCATCATCAACATCTCGTCGGTCGAAGGCAAGCAGGCCAACAAGCCCGGCGTGAGCAACTACATCACGATGAAGCACGCGCTGAACGGCTTGACCAAGGCCGTGGCGTTCGAGTACGGGCCGCAGGGAATCACCTGCAACGCCATCTGTCCGGGGGCGATCGAGACCGACATCATGCGAGAACTGGGTCCTGCCGCGGCCGCGACGGCCGGCATCAGCTACGAGCAGTTCATCGAGAACTACGCCAACGAGTCCATGATCAAGCGGCTGAACAAGGTCGAGGAGGTCGCGGCGATGGCCCTCCTGTTGGTGTCGGAGGCCGGAGCCGGCATCACGGGCGCGCTGTTGAACGTGGACGGGGGCAGCGCGTCCTGGTGAGCTCGCGTGGTCACACTTCGGCTCGGTGCAACGTACGTTGGAAAGCCGCTCGACCATCGCTCCGATCGCGGGCGCGTCTCCAGCACGAGTGACTCGTGGCGGCCGCTTGCGTCGTCGCCGACCCCCGACCGTCACCGTCCTAAGGTCACCACATGGCCGACTCGGACCGTCGCATCGAGATCGCACGCAAACTGTTCGCTGGTTGGAGCTCCGGCGACCCGGACGCCCCCGAGCGTTACATGACGCCGGACGCCGTGCTGGACGACAAGGCGAGCGGTCGGTTCGAAGGATGGCCGGCGATCCGAGACTTCTTCGCGCGCGCCTTGTCGCGATCCGCAGATCTCCAACTGGTCCCTGACGAGTTCTGGGCCAGCGACCACGGCTTGGCGGTGCACTGCGTGATGAGCGGCAGCGTGAAGGATCCGGCGGCCTACGGACCAGAGTTCGTGGGACGAAGGTGGTCCGTAGAGGTCATGTCATACCTCCGCTTCGACCACGACCGAGTCTGCTACGAGGCCGACTTCCACGACAAGGGCTCGCGGTTGCGTTCGCTCGGCATCGAATGAGGCGAGCCGGTTCCGCCCGCGACTACCAGGTCTGGCGATGCTCGGGGACGTCCTCGCCGGCGCCGGCAACCGTGAACTGCCACCGCCCGGTGCACACCCGCTTGCGGAAGCGCCAGCCCGCCTGCGTCCTGACGACGATGTCGTCGTAGTCGCCTCCGGACCAGCGCGTGGGCGTGTGCGAGGGCCGTGTGTAGGGGGCGAGAAACTTGCTGCGCACGCGGGCCTCACCCTTCTCCTCCCAGACGACGATGTTCGTGACGTGGTGCGCCGACGGGTGGTTGGCGTCGCGGAAGAACTCGCGGATCTCCTCGACGCCGTAGAAGACGCGGGGCGCGCGGACGGCCGTGTAGTCGAGCACGGCGTCGTCCACGAACAACTCGTCGAACCGATCCCACGCTCTGGCATCCACGAGGTGCCCGTACTGGCCGAGAAGCTGATGGACGAGGATGATCTCGATGGGGTCCATGCGCGCACCGATTCTACGAACGCCCGAGCGCGGTTACGGTGCCGTCTCGGAGGACCGACCCCAACGAGGAGGAACGCGATGAGGGCCTATCGCATGAGCGCGTGGAAGACGACGCCCGAATACCAGGACGTACCAGACCCACAGCCGGGGCCCGGTCAGGTGCTCGTCAGGGTCGGCGCCGCGGGCCTGTGCCACTCGGACCTTCACGTCATCCACGAGTTCGACGACAGCTTCTTCAACGCCACCTTGCCCTTCACGCTCGGGCACGAGAGTGCCGGCTGGGTCGAAGCCCTGGGGACCGGCGCTACCGGTCTCGAGATCGGCGAACCGGTGGCGGTATATGGGCCGTTGGGATGTGGCACGTGCGGGCACTGTCGGGTCGGCGACGAGAACATATGCGAGCGAGCCCACGAACTGCCGGGTGCGGGCTGGGGACTCGGAGTCGACGGTGGCATGGCGCCCTACATGCTCGTCGACAGCACGAGGCAACTCGTGCCGCTCGGCGACCTCGACCCGGTGCTCGCTGCGCCTCTGACCGACGCCGCGGTCACGCCCTACCGTGCCATACGGCGATCCCAGCGCTCCCTGCGTCCCGGATCGATCGCCATGGTGATCGGCGTCGGCGGGCTCGGTCACCTGGCGGTGCAGATCCTGAAGGCGGTCTCCCCCGCGGCCGTGATTGCCGTGGACAACCGGGCCGAGGCACGCGAGCTCGCCTCCTCGTACGGGGCCGAACACACAGTCGAAGCTGGACCGGACGCGGCGCAGGCCATCGCCGACCTGACCCATGGGCGCGGAGTCGACCTGACGCTCGACGTGGTCGGCCGTGAGGAGACGCTGGCCCTGGCCGTCACCGCCACTCGGTCCGGAGGACGGATCATGCTGATCGGCGTCGCCGGCGGCACGATCCCCTACAACTTCTGGGCCACGAAGTTCGAGGTGCAGCTGTCCACGTCGTCGTGGGGAGGCCTCACCGATCTCCAAGATGTGATTGCTCTGGCGCGAAGTGGCCTGCTCACGCCTAAGGTCCAGACCTTCGGCTTCGAGCAGATCCCAGCGGCGTTCGAGGCCCTGGAGAAGGGCGCCATCGAAGGCCGAGGCGTGATCCTCCCCAACGGCTGAGCCTCCGGCCGGCTGCTGGCGCGCTCGTCCTACCGGGCCAGGTAGCCGCCATCGACCGCGAGCGCGTGGCCCAGCGTGAAGGACGAATCGTCCGAGCACAGCCACAGCGCGGCCTTCGCGATCTCAGACGGATCACCGAAGCGACCTACCAGGCTCAGCCGATCGACCACATCCTCCACCTTCCGGCCCTTCTTGCGCATCGCCTCGCGAAGCATCGGCGTGTCGATCGGACCAGGGCAGATGGCATTGACGCGTATGCCGTGACGTCCATTCTCGATCGCCGCGGTCCGCGTGAGCCCGAGCACGCCGTGCTTGGTCGCGGTGTAGACCGCCTGCTCCTCCTGCGGCCGGAACGAGCTCGTGGAGGCGATGTTGACGATCGCGCCGCCCCTGCCCTGGTCCAGCATCACCCGGAGCTCGTGCTTCAGGCTCAGGAAGACGGACTTCAGGTTGACCGCGACCAGGCGATCGAACACGCTTTCCTGGCAGTCCACAAGCGGTGAGCTCTCGATCTCGATCGCAGCGCAGTTCACGGCACTGTCGAGCCCTCCGAAGCTCGAGACGGCGGTGGCGACCGCCCGCTCGACGTTCTCGGACTGCGACACATCTGTCCGAACGAACTCCGCGACACCCCCCGCTCGGCGTATGAGGTCGGCCGTCTCCTCGCCGCCCTGGACCGCGATGTCCGCCACGAGGACGCTCGCGCCCGCCGCAGCGAAGGCCAGCGACGTCGCCCTCCCCATGCCGCCGGATCCACCCGTGACCAGAGCCACCTTGCCCTCGAACGAGTTCATGCCATTGATCCTCCGATGCCGTTGGGTGAGTCGCGGCGAAGCCAGGTCTGTGTGCCGTAGCCGGGCTGGATTCCGGACGGTCCAGCCATCGTATGATCTGACCTAACCGTGTGTCATCTAAAGAAACGTCCCGGAGACACACACGAGAAGGCATCAGCCCGGCCAGTTCGCCCGACCGTCAGGAGGACCGATGGCAACCACCACCGAGCCTGGTACCGCCCGTTCATCCGGCATCTCGTACCAAGAGCTGCTGGACACCGACACGCACCCGGTCCCCGGAGTGCTGCGGCTCGAAGCACCGCGGTACCTCGGCGATGACGACGTCCCGGTGGAGCGGTACACGTCTCGGGAGTGGCACGAGCGCGAGGTCGAGCGGCTTTGGAAGCGCGTCTGGCAGTTCGCCTGCCGCGAGGAGCACATACCCGACGTCGGGAGCTATGTGCTCTACGAGATCGCCAACCTGTCGTTCATCGTCATGCGGACCGCGCCCGACCGCATCCAGGCCTTCCACAACGTCTGCTTGCACCGCGGTCGCCAGCTCAAGGATTACGACGGCCGATGCACGGAAGTACGCTGCCCGTACCACGGCTTCGCCTGGAACATCGACGGCACCCTGAAGCAGATCCCGGCGCCATGGGACTTCCCGCACATCGAGGGCGAGCAGTGGTCACTCCCGGAGGCCCGCGTAGGCACGTGGGCTGGCTTCGTCTTCATCAACCCCGACCCCGGCGCCGCGCCACTCGCGGACCTGCTCAGCGACATGCCCTCCCACTTCGAGCGCTGGAACCTCGCCGACCGCTACGTCGAGGGCCATGTAGCAAAGGTGATCCGCGCCAACTGGAAGGTCACGCAGGAGGCGTTCAGCGAGGCGTTCCACGCCGGGACCACGCACCCGCAAACCCTCCCCTATCTCGGTGACGTGAACAGCCAGGTGGACATCTGGGACACGTACAGTCGCGTGATCACCCCCGGCGGCACGGCCAGCCCCAACCTCCACTGGGAGCCCACGGAGGAGGAGATCCTCCGCTACATGCTCGACACCCGGGTCGACGAAGAGATCTTCATCTCCTTGAAGGACGGGGACAACGCTCGCACCGCGTCAGCCGATGTGGCGCGGGAGCGCTGGCGACCAGTGGTCGGTGACCTGGTCGACGAATGGTCCGACGCCGAGTTCATCGACAACATCGACTACACCCTTTTCCCGAACTTCCATCCTTGGGGGGCCTTCAACCGGATCGTCTACCGGTTCCGACCGAACGGCGACGACCATCGGAGCTCGATCATGGATGTGTTCCTGTTGGCCCCGTTCTCCGGCGAGCGCCCACCGCCGCGACCGACGACGTGGCTCGATCCCGACGACTCGTGGACGGAGGCCAGCGAGCTGGGGATGCTCGGCAAGGTGTTCGACCAGGACAGCTTCAACATGCCCAAGGTGCAGAAAGGTCTGGAGCAGCGGGCCAAGCCCGGCGTGACGTTGGCGAACTATCAGGAGAGCAAGGTGCGGTGGCACCACCAGTTGCTCGCGGAGTGGTTGGGGGAAGACTGATGCTCGGTCTCTACCACCCTCGTAACCACGCCCTCTACGAGCAGGACGGTCACGGGAACGTCCGTGTCACCCTCGACCACCACGTCGGGCTGTTCCGCGCCGACGGCAGCTGGATCGAGGGTGACATCTTCGAGGCGGACCCGCACTTGTGCGGCTGGATCGCCGGTCCGAAGGTCACACACCACCGCCTGCAGGTCGGCGGGGAGACATGGTGATCGACGCTGCGGGACGGGTCGGCTGACGCGTGGTCTCCTCGGCTCACGACCTTGCCTGGCCCGACCTGATCTGGTGCCACTTCAGCCGGCCCCGCTTCGGGGGCTTTGACGAGCGGGTTGACGCTGCGGCCGGGGCAGGGTTCGCGGGCATCGGCCTCTATACGGAGGAGTACCGGCGGCTGCGCGACGAGGAGGGGCGCAGCGCGGTGGACATCCGCAAGCAGCTCGATGACCACGGGCTCGTGCTGGCCGAGATCGAGACCCTGAAGGGCTGGGGCGGCGGTGACGACGCCCCGCTGGCGGACAGACTCGAGAGGACGGCCTACGAGATGGCAGACGAGGTCGGGGGCCGCTATGTCCAAGCGATCGGCTCGTACGCAGGCACGTCCACCGATGCCGTCCGGGCCTTCGCGGCCCTCTGCGATCGAGCTGCGCCGCATGCCCTCCTCGTCGGCATCGAATGGCTGCCCTACACGAACATCGCGACTGCTGCCGACGCCCAAGTGATCGTCGACGGGGCCGCTCGACCCAATGGGGGCTACTGCGTCGACATCTGGCATCACAAGCGAGGCGCCAACGACGAGGCGCAGGTCCGTGCCCTGGGCGGCGACCGGGTGTTCGCGATCCAAATGGATGACGGAGCGCTGCTGCCCACACTCGACGACTACAAGGAGGACTGCCTCACCACCCGCCTGCCGCCGGGCGAGGGCGACTTCGACTGCGTCGGTTTCGTGCGACTCCTCGCCGCCATGGGTGTCCGGGCGCCCATCTCGTTGGAGGTCTGCTCGACCGAGCTGTGGGCCGCGCCCGCAGCTGAGGCCGCCCGACGATCCGCGGACGCCATGCGCAGCGTCCTGGCCGAGGCGGGTGTCCTCAGCTGAGCGGATGGGGACGAGCCCGCACGCCGGTGGTGTCAGTCGCGCCGGCACGACACGTCCTCCCGGCTGCGCCGTCCTTCGGTGAGGCGTCCCGGGTCGAAGGCCAGTTCGATGTCTTCCACCTTGTCCGAGTGCGCCACGAGGCGCCGTGTATCCGGGGGCGGGTGAGAGACCCGCCTCGCTGGGCTGTCGCAGCAGTCCGGTGAAGCTGGGGGCAGCCTGATCCAGGAGGTGCTGGGGAGGGTGGGAAGCAGCCCCGACAACGACGGGACGGGTCGGCACTGCCAGACGGCCCGGGTCCGGCTAGCGAGGCAGAGAGGTGTAACGGAAGTGAACCAGCGTGTGAACCCGCTCAAGAGTGGAACCGGCTCGAACCTGGTGGATGTGGGCCGGGCAGCAGTGCGCGTCGATCCTTCGGACGGTGAGACGACTCCGAAGCCGGCTATTGACGCCGGTGGGGAGGCCATCGAGGAATGTCTGCGGCGTACTCGTGGCGAGGCTGCAGCGGCAAAGCTGGGCGCCGATCCTGCCGACCGGTGCATGGTGAACGTGGGAACCGTTGTCGTGTCGCCCTTCCCGGCCAGCAGCCAGCTGGTCGGCGGGCAGGCTCATCGTCGGCTGACGACACGGCGACGGGGCGGAGGGTTCGTAGTAGTCCGAGCACGGGAAAGCCGTGCACATGGCGAAGGAACCCAGCATGTCCGCAGTGAGGTTGCTGGAATGCCAGGAGGTCGACGGTGAACACCGACGCGCCTTGGCCGTCGCTAGATGAAGCGTGGGCGAGGGTACTGAGGATCCAGACCAAGCTGCACCAGTGGGCTGTCGACGATCGTGGTCGACGGTTCGATGACTTGTTCAACCTCGTCGCCGATCCGGCCTTCCTCACGGTGGGCTGGGATCGGGTGCGGGGGAATCGAGGGGCACGGTCCGCTGGTGTCGATGGGGTGAAGCCTCGCTCGATCGTCACCACCGAAGCAGCGTTCCTTGCCCGGTTGCGGCGTGAGCTGCGATCGGGTGAGTTCCGCCCGCTTCCGGTCCGTCAGCGGATGATCCCTAAAGCGAACGGCAAGCTCCGCTCGCTGGGGATCCCGACCGCGACGGATCGGGTCGTGCAAGCCAGCGTGAAGCTGGTCCTCGAGCCGATCTTCGAGGCCGGGTTCCACCCATGCTCCTATGGGTTCCGGCCCCGCCGATCGCCACACGATGCGATCGCCGAGATCCACATGCTGGCCACCAACGAGTACTCGGTGGTGCTGGAAGGTGACATCACGGCCTGCTTCGACGAGATCGACCACCAGGCCCTCATGGGTCGGGTGCGAGATCGGATCGGGGATCGTCGCGTCGTGGGGCTCATCAAGGCGTTCCTGAAAGCGGGCGTGCTCACCGAGGACGGCCACAACAGGGACACCAAGATGGGGACCCCGCAAGGCGGCATCTTGTCGCCGCTGCTGGCCAACATCGCACTGTCCGTCCTCGATGATCACTTCGCCGAGGCCTGGCAGCGCGACATGGGCACTCGACCTCTTCGGGAACGGCGACGTCGCCACGGGCACGCCACGTATCGCCTGGTGCGCTACGCGGATGACTTCGTGGTGATGGTCGCGGGCACCAAGGCACACGCCGAGGAACTGAAGACCGAGATCGCAGCGGTCCTCTCCACCGTCGGGCTTCGCTTGTCGGGGGAGAAGACGATGATCGTCGACATCGACGAGGGGTTCGACTTCCTCGGGTTCCGCATCCAGCGGCAACGCCAACAAGGATCGAACCGGCGTTACGTCTACACCTGGCCGTCAAAGAAGTCGCTGACTTCGGTGAAGACCAAGGTCCGGGCGATCACTCGGCAAGGCACGAACCAGACGCTCGCCGATCTCCTGCGCCAACTCAACGGGGTGCTGAGAGGTTGGACCAACTACTTCCGGCACGGCGTTTCCCACAACACCTTCCGCTACATGCACCAGTTCACCTGGCTGCGCGTCGTGCGATGGCTACGTCGGAAACACCGCCGCGCCAACTGGGGATGGTTGCGACGCCACTACCTGGCCAACAGCTGGTGGCCCGAGCACAACGGCATGGCACTGTTCGACTGTCGAGCAGTCCCGATCACCCGCTACCGCTACCGCGGCAGCAAGATCGCCACGCCGTGGACGACCACGAACGCCGCCTGACCAACGGCACGGACCTGTGGAGAGCCGGATGCGGTGGAAGCCGCACGTCCGGTTCGGGGGACGGACCGGGGAAACCGACCGGTGGAAACACCGACACGGCGCCCCGGTCCGATCCCACGTCGTACACGACGACGCGATGGGCGATCCGCCACTCGCCCTCGGGGTGGACGTCGACGGGCATCGGCAGAGTCTGCCCATCGGAGAGGGGGCGCGACCGGCCGGCGCGTCTCGGGAACCGTGGCGCACCGCAGGTCCACTGTGATGACAGAGCCCCACGAAGAGTCCGCCGGCCGCTCCCGGGCGGGCACGCTCCACCTCGACATCGAGGGCTGCTTCAACGTCCGCGATGCCGGTGGCTGGGCGACGAGCCACGGAGGTTGGATGCGGACCGGCGCCCTGTATCGGGCGGACGACCCGGTTCGACTCACTCCCGCGGGCCGGCGAGCCATCGACGCCCTCGGGCTCAAAGCCGTGATCGACCTGCGTCAGAAGAGCCAGGTGGATCGTGGTCCCGGCTTCGGCGACGAGTCGATCACGTACCACGTCCCGGTCGTCGATCGTGTGATCGACACCGACGATCCGCCCCGAATGCAGGATCCGGGGGACATCGAATCCCTGTACCACGACATGGTGGAACGCGGTCAGGCGCAGCTCGTTCGCGCCATCGACGCCGTCGCGGCTCATACCCGTGAGGGACCCGTCCTCGTCCACTGCGCCGCGGGGAAGGACCGAACCGGGATCGTCGTCGCCTTGATCCAGGCCGCCATCGGCGTCCCGCTCGAATCGATGGTCGAGGAATATGCCCTCTCCGATGTTCCGACCCGGCGCCGCCGACAGGAGATGGTCTCCAACCCGCTCTTGGACGACCCGCCGGTCGCCCGTTCGCCCGCCTACCTGTGGACTGCGCCGGCCGAGACCATGCGCGGCTTCGCCTCCCGGGCCGTCGTCACCTACGGCTCGCTCGAGGCATGGCCGCTCGGACTCGGTCTGGGACAGGACTCGGTCAACCGTCTGAGGGCTGGGCTGCTCACCGCTCACTCCTGAGCACCGCGGGGATCGTCATGACACGAGCGTAGGTCCGCGCACCTACGCTGCCGACGCTACCGATCATCGTCGGCCGCCGATGGAGCGTGGGATGTCCCCTGTGTGGAGCCTCGCATGAACAGTTGGAGCGCGGCCCGGCGTTCGACCGCCGTCGTCAAGGACGCCACACGATGAGGGCCCTCGTGCTCGGAGGATCGGTCTTCGTTGGGAAGCACACGGTCGAGGCGCTGCTTCGCGACGGTCACGAGGTCGCGGTGCTCAACCGGGGCCAGACGCCAACGGACTTGTCCGACGACGTCGAGCGCCTGGTCGCCGACCGCACCGACATCGAAGGGATGGGTGTCGTCCTGTCAGGACGCGACTGGGACGCGGTCTTCGACGTCTCCGGGTTTGTCATGGCCGCCGGTGGATCAGACATCGAAGGCCTGCTCGACCTGCTCGACGGCCACGTGGGCCACTACGTGTACGTCAGCTCGGTCATGGCCTATGACCAGTCCCTCGTCGGGATCTTCCCCTGGACCGAGGACCTGCCGACCAACCCCGAGGGGCCGACGTCCTATGGTGGCTTCAAGGCCGTGGCCGAGGCTGGCATGCTTGCCCGTCACCGAGCCTCCGGGTTCCCGGCCACCATCGTGCGCCCCGCTGCCATCTACGGCCCTGACAACAACATCTACGACATGGAGACGCCGATGTTCCTGCGTCTCCTCGAGCGAAGGCCGGTCCTCGTGCCGCACGGAGGACTCGTCGTCGGCTCCTACGGGCATGTTGACGACCTCTGCGACGCGATGCTGTCGCTGGTGGGCAAGTCCTCAGCGTTCGGTCAGGTCCTCAACATCAGTGGCGACTCGCTCGACGTGAACCGCTACATCGCCGTCCTAGCCGAGGTCGCAGGCGCCGAGCCGGACGTCGTCTACCTGCCCGACGAGATGCTCGACGCTGTCGATAAACCCATCTTCAGCCACCTCTTCGGCAAACGGCACCACGCCATGGTCAGCATCGAGAAGGCCAAGCAGCACATCGGCTACACCTACCGATACGACCTGCGCTCCGGCCACGAGGACACCTACGAGTGGTTCCGCCGTCGGGGATTCTCCGGCGACCACAGCCCGATGATGGACCCGATGTGGCAGGCATCCTGGGATTTCGCCTCAGAGGCCGCGATCGCCACCCAGGTGCGCGGTGGGTGAGCCGGCGGAAGCCGACCTCTGGAGGTCGGTGGAGGTGACCGTGCGAGACGTGCTGCTCCCGGAGATCAGGGGCGACTGGGCCCGGGTCATCGCGCTGCAGCTCGTGGGCATGGCCAGGTGGGCGTCATCGCGGCCTCCGGACCCGGCCGCAACCCGGATCGCCGAGCTCGCCGCCGCGCTCGATCGGCTGGCTTCCAACCCGGTCGTCGCCGCTCGTTGGGTCTCGGGCGACCGGACAGGACCGGTGGTGCTGGAGGCCGTGAGCCGAGCCCTCGCTGATGCCGTGGGCCGCGACGACGCCGCCGGCGATGAGGTCCGCCGCGAGCTTCGTCCGATCGTGGTGCGCCACCTCGACGACGATCTCGCGCTGACCAGTGTGATGCTGCCGTACTTTCGTGGACACCTGCCCGATGCGTGAGGAGCTGCAGCGCTATCTCGCCGCGCAACGCAACCGCGACGTACCGGTCAATGAGCTCCGCCGCATCACCACCGGCCACTCGCGAGGCAACTGGTTCCTCGAGCTCGCGGACGGCTCGTGCTATGTCGTTCGCGTCGAACAGGGCGGCGTCTTCGGCACGTCGGGCGCGGCGGAGTTCGAGTTCATGCAGGCCGTCGGCCGCCTCGGGTTTCCCATCGCCAGAGTGCGCTGGCTCGAACCGCGCGGCGAGGTGATTGGACAGCCCTTCTTCGTCATGGACTTCGTCGAGGGTGCCGCCGCGGAGCGGGAAGACCGCACGCTGTCGCCAGGGCTGGCCGTCGATTTCGTGCGCCGGCTGCACGAGTTGCACAACCTCGACTGGCGCGACGCGCTCATCGTGACCTCACCCGAGGGGGCCACTCACACCCAGATCGAGCGCTGGGCCGCCGTCTATCGGTCCGCGTCGGCGCTGCCCGTCCCCCTGCTCGAGGAAGGCGCGGCGTGGCTGCACCGGAACGCCCCGGCGCTGGAACGGCCCGCCCTCGTGCACGGAGATCCTGGCCCCGGCAACTTCGTCCACGATGGCGAGCGGGTCCTGGCCTTCACCGACTGGGAGTTCTCCCATGTGGGCGACCCGATGGAGGACTGGGCCTTCCTGACTTCGATGCGGGGGGCGCGAACCATGCCCAGAGCGGAGTGGCTCGCTCTGATCGAGCGGGAGGCGGGGCTCGTCGTCCGCGAGAGCGTCCTTCGCTACTGGAGCGTGTTCAACTTCTTCAAGGGCGCGTGCGCGAACCGCTCGTGCCTGAAGGCGTTCACCGGGGCGAACCCCGCGCCGAACATGGCGATGATCGGCACCGTGGTCCACCAGACCTTCCTGCGCCAGATGTCAGCCTTGGTCGAATCGGACTGACGCCGAGGCGATGGCCCGCTCGGCCGGGGAGATCGGCAGAGGGTCTTCTGGCGGCACCCGCACCGAGATGCGCCGGCACCCTGCTAGGGGATCCCCGCGGTCTGGCCCTCGAGAGGCCCAGAGGTGTCAGATGCAGCCGTGTCCGGGCGGGCGTGCTCACTGGTCCGACGACGGGCCGCGGACCGCCGCTGGTTCCAGCCCGCGAAGGCGACGGCGGCCAACAGCGCGACGCCGTTGAACATCTGGTTGAGCCACTGCACGCTGGTGACGAGCGAGAGCCCCTTGACGCCCACGGCGAGCACGTAGACCGCGATGATCGTGCCCCAGACGTTGAATCGGCCCGGCTTGAGCTGGGTGGAGCCGAGGAAAGCCGCCGCGTACGCCGGCAGCAGCAGGGCGCCACCGAAGGTGAGCGACGGCCCGTTCTGCGAGGCGTACAGCACGCCGGCGATGCCGCAGACGAAGCCCGACGCCACGAATGACAGCCACACCCACATGCCGACCTTGACACCTGACAGCCGGGCTGCCTCCGGGTTCCCGCCCGTGGCGTAGATATAGCGACCGGGCGGCGTGTGGTCGAGCACCCACCAGGCGATGATGGCCAGGAGGATGAGGTAGAGGAAGACGATCTGGAAGCCGAAGACCTGCTTCTGGGTCAGGTTGTTCCAGGCCGTCGACGTGGGGGGCAGCGGCTGGCTCTGATTGGTGATGATCACCTGGAAGGCCCCGATGATCGACGCCGAGCCCAAGGTGGCGATGAAGGCGCTGATCTGCAGCTTGACGACGAGGAAGCCGTTGACGAAGCCGATAAACGTCGTGACAACGACGGCGGCGATGATGGACGGCACCATCGGCCACCCGTGCTTGACCTGGAGAAGGGACACGACGATCGCCGACATGTTGATCATGGCGCCGATGGACAGGTCGAACACGCCGGCCGCGAGCGGGATCAGGACGGCGAGGCCGAGCATGGCGACGATGGCCTGCTCGGAGGCGATCGAGTGCAAGGTCGCGGTGGTGAGGAACTTGTCCGGCACCCAGATCCCGAAGATGACGATGAAGACGGCCAGCAGGTACAAGCCACTAAACCGGTCGAAGCCGGGGTTGAACTTGCGCTGCTCGCTCATGGCGCGAGCACCTTTCCTTCGGCGCCGAGCGACTCTCTGGCCACGTTGGCCACGGTGACGGCCTCTCCCCGGAGGTCGGCGACGATGCGCCCGTCCCGCAGGACGAGCACGCGGTGTGACAGGGCCACCAGCTCGTCGAGGTCCGAGGTGCTGATCACGAGCCCGGCACCGTCGTCGGCGGCGGCCAAGAGCTGTCGGTGCAGCTCGGCTTTCGCCCCCACATCGACGCCGTGGGTGGGTTCGTCGAGGAGGAACACGAGCGGGGTGCGGCGCAGCCACTTCCCGAAGAGGATCTTTTGCTGGTTCCCGCCGCTGAACGACGAGAAGCGCTGGCTCACTCTGTCGACGGGACGCACGCCGAGCCGCTGGAACCACGACCTCGTCTCGCTGATCTCCTGGCGGCCCCGCAGCCGGAGGCCCCGCCAGAAGGGCTTGAGATCGGAGATGACGACGTTCTCCCGAGCGGTGAACTCCATGATGGCGCCCTGGGTCTTGCGGTCGGGGGGGAGGTACGCCAGGCCTTGCCCCATCGCGAGGTCGGGCCGTTGGGGCTTGAGGTCCCGCCCGTTGACGGTGATCGTGCCGCCCTCCCGCGGCTGGGCGCCGAAGATGGCGGACAGCAGCGACTCCCTCCCGGAACCGGTGATGCCGGCGATCCCGAGCACGTCACCGGGCCGGACGTCGAGCGAGACACCGGAGATCGGACCGGCCACGAGATCGGTGACCCGCAGGATCGGCTCGCCCTGCACGGAGTGCATGTGCTCGGACACTGAGTGGATCTCGTCGAGCTCGCTGCCGATGAGCAGGTTGATGAGCGAGCGCCGATTCAGGGTGCTGGTCGGCTGGGTGGCCACCCGCAGCCCGTCGCGGAAGACCGTCACGCGGTCGGCGACCTCAAAGACCTCGTCCAGCCGGTGGGTCACGTACAGCACCCCCACCCCGGTCCCCGCCACCCGCCGAACGATCTCCAGCAGGCTCTTGACCTCGTTCGCCGGCAGCGTGGCCGTCGGCTCGTCGAGCACCAGCAGCCGCGCCTCATGGTTGACGTCGTTGCGGAGCGCCCGCGCCACCGCGACCCCGGTCTTGAGCGCCGGCGTGAGCACGGCGACAGGAGTCCTGGGGTCCACCTCGTCCAGTCCCACCCGGGCCAGATCCTCACGTACGCTGCGCCGGGCGGCGCGGCCGTTGATGGTGCCGAAGCGGGACGGAAACCCGGCGTTGACACAGATGTTGTCGAGCACGGAAGACGAGCCGACCAGTCCGAGGTCCTGGTGGACGAAGCGGCAGCCGAGCGTGTAGGCCGACTCGGCGGAGCCGAAGCTGACCTCGGCTCCGTCGATGGCGACCCGACCGCCCTGGTCCGGCACGTGGTAGCCCGACAGGATCTTGATGAAGGTGGACTTCCCGGATCCGTTCTCGCCCAGCAGCGCGTGGACCTCTCCCGGTTCGATGCGCAGATCGACCCCTTTGAGGGCTCGCACCCCGCCGAAGGTCTTGGCCAGACCTTCGGCGAGGAGCGCCGGCGGGCGGTCGCCTTCGGTCATCCGACCAGCCACAACTTCTTGAACTGATCGGCGTAATCGGCGGGCTTGTCGTACGAGTTGGAGATCTCGAAGTCGACATCCTTGGTGAGGAGCTGCTTCGGCAGCCCACCATCACCATCGGCGTCGAAGTCCATCCCCTGCTCATGGCGGAGCACCATGTCGACCATCGCCCACGCGCCGTAATGCAAGGCAAGGGCGGTGAAGGCATGCTCCCTACCGGCCTTGACGTTGGTCAGGTTGGTGACGTCGCCGCTCTCACCAGAGATCTTGATGTCGTTCAGACCGGCGGCCGCCAGCGCCGACACCAAACCCGTGATGAACGGGCCGTCGACGGTCGCGACGTACTTGATCGACGGATCCTTCTGCAACGCCGAAACGATGGAGGGAACAACCGCGGTGCCGAGCTGGGCGATGGTGTTGTTGATCTCGGTCACCTTGCAGTCCGGGCACAACTCGGCCATCTTCGCCTTGAACGAATCGGAGAACACCTTCAGGATCGGGAAGTCGTTCACGCTCTGCAACAGAACGTTCGCCTTGCCATTGGAGTCCGCCACCACCCAGTTAGCGATCATCTCACCGTACTGGGTGACATCCGGCGAGCTACCGACCTGACCGATGACCGTGTCGTCGTAAGGAATCGTACCGATGTACCCAGTCACGATCGGCACCCCAGCCGCCTTGTAGGCCGGGATCACCGTCTGCCACACCGCCGGCGGCAGACCCGACAGCCCCACCGCCGCCGGCTTGTCCACCAACGCCTGCTTGAGGGCGGCCACCAGAGTGGCAGGATCGGCCGACTGGTAGGTGTAAGACTTGTACTTCCAGCCGATGGCCTCGGTCGCGGCCTTGAGACCGTCGCCCTCATCCTTGCACTGGTTCACATCGCACTGCGCCCAGACGAACAGCTTGCCCGCATCGGGCTTCGCCTTCAACGGCGTCGTCAAAGGAATCGTGGTCGGCGCCTGCTTGTTCTTCTCCGTGGTCGCCGTCGCCTCCGCCACACCACCCCCCCCAGCCACCGTGCCCCCAGTGGTGACCGTGCTACCACCAGAGCCCGCCGTGCTACCCGCACTCGCAGCCGTCGACCCAACCACAGACGTAGCACCCGACCCACCGCCACCGCTCGAACTCCCACACCCGGCAGCAACACTGAGAACCACGACACCCACCACACCCAACCGCCAGCGGCCGCGAGCGCGTCGAGTCCAAGCCGATCCAGATTGCGATGTCACGGGTGGCCTCCAGGTCAGAAGCACGGCACCATGCGGTGCGGCCCACCTCCCCCTCGAGGCAAGCTGAGCTAGCCTACATCGCGTCAACATGCGTGGCGGACTCAATCGGTGCGCGCGACGGTTCTTGTCGATGATCAGAACCCTCGCAGTGGCCCGGCAATGCCCGATCAGCCTCGGCGCCCGTAGCCGCGGCGGTCGGGCGCCGCACGGGCGTACGGTGGCACCATGAGCCAAGGGGAGCCACGCGTCGACCGGGGCATGAGCGGCACCGAGACGATGATGTGGCGGATCGAGCGGGATCCGTGGCTCGCCCCGAGCGGCGGATCGCTCACGCTGTTCGACCGGCCGCTCGACCCGGCCTGGTTCCGCCGGTCCTTGGCTGGGGCCGCCTCGACGATCGACCGCTTGCGCCAGCACGTGGTGGCCGGTCCCGCGACAGTCGGCTCCCCTCGGTGGGCCTTCGACCCCGACTTCGAGCTGGACTGGCACCTGCGCCACATCGGGGCGCCCGGTGACGGTTCGCTTGGCGATCTGATCGGCTGGATCACGCAGTTCCTGCAGGATCCCTACGACCACACTCGGCCACTGTGGCAGTACGTGGTGGTCGACGGGCTGGCCGACGGGCGCGGGGCCGTCGTCGCCAAGCTCCACCACGCCATGGCCGATGGCTTCAGCGCCGTCAGGCTGGCAGAGTCCTACACGACAGTTGAACGGGGCGCGGCACCGCCCGGTGACGTCGACCTCGACGCGGTGCTGCGCAGCGACGCCGAGCATCGCGAGCCGCTCGACGCCCCAGCCACCGAGCTCGTCGCCAAAGCGCTGCGGATGCCGGTCGATTTCGGTCGTCGGTTCCTCGACGCGCTCGCTCACCCCACACGGCTCGGTCAGGCCGCGACGGAGGCCACTCACCTCGCCCACACGGCCACCGATCAGCTCCAGCTGGCCGGCTCCGAGCTGTGGCGACGACGGTCACGCCGCCGGGGCCTGTTGGCGCTCAGCGTCCCGTTCGAGCCGGCTCATCGAGCAGCCAACGCGCTCGGCGGCACGATCAACGACTTCTTCCTGACCGGCGCGGCCGAGGCCGGCCACCGGTACCACGCCGCCTTGGGGGCCGACCCGCATCGCTTCCACATCACCTTCGTGGTCAGCACCCGAGCCGACGCCGATGCGGCGAACGCGTTTTCTCCTGTCCCGGTCGAGGTACCCGCGGGAGCACTACCCCTCAACGAGCGGTTCGCGCTGATCCACCAACGCCTCCAGGAGCGCCGAGCCGAGGTGCACGGCGGCGGGCCCATGGCCACGGTCGCCGCGGTCGCCAATCTCCTGCCCACCTGGATGGTCACGGGCCTCATCCGCAACCAGGCCGGGCACATCGACTTCGCCACCAGCAACCTGCCCGGATTCCTCGGCGACACCTGGGTGGCCGGAGCCCGCACTCTGCACACCTACGCCTGGGGACCCGTCGCCGGGACGGCCTTCAACATCACCCAGGTCTCCACCGCCGGACACCTCGACATCGGCGTACAGCTCGACCCGGCGGCCGTAGCCGAGCCCCAGCTCCTGCAGTCCTGCCTCGAGGATAGCTACCGCGACCTGTTGGCCAGCGCCCCGACCTGAGCAGCCGGCGCGTTTCCCCATCCGAGCGCCGCCACGCGGTCGAGGTGGCACCCGCTGCTCGTCGAGCCAGTCGAAGCAACCCGAGACACGAACTCGCCGCTGGCGCACCTGCGTCGAGCTGCCGACCGCTCGGAGGTCATGGCCGGGCCCCGAGGACAACGGGTGCGGTAACCGGGCCGTGGTCGATGACCGCGGCGAGGGCCCACGCCTGGCGGGTGGCGAAGACGACTCGCCGGGGGGCGTAGGCGTCACCCAGCAGGTGGACCTCGGGGTGGCGGTGCTTCAACGCCCTGAAGAGCCCGTCGGCCGGGATGGCCCCGCAGGCCAGCACGACGTGATCGACGCCTTCGATCGACCAGCGGCGGTGGCCGTAGGTCGAGGCTCAGGCGCACGGCGCCCGGCTCCACACCCACGAGGCGGGCGAGAGGCACCAGCATCGACGCCACCGTCGATCAGCCGGGCGAACATCGCTCCCGACGAGTACTTGCCGACAAGCGGGGCGAGCCCCGACGTCTGATGGACGAGCGTGACCACATGGCCGAGCCCGGCGAGGTGATCGGCGACCGACAGCGGAGCGGGCCCGTCGTCCTCGGCCACGACGACCACGCGCCGGCCCGAGCGCGACGATGCCGCGCAACGCGTCGGCGATCGTGGCGACGTGCGGCAGGTCGATGCCGGGGACGTCGGGCCGGCGGGGGGTGGCTCCGACGGCCACGGCGACGACATCGGTCCCGGCCATCAGCACCTCGTCGACCGTGGCCTCTCGATCGAGCACAACATGCACACCGGTTGCATCCAAGCGACGCGCCTGGTAGTCGATCCAGTCCTGGTAGCGGTGGTTGGCGCGAGCGAGCGCAGCGACGGCCAGCGAGCCGCCCAGGTGCGGGTTCCGCTCCCACAGCTCGACGCGGTGGCCGCGTTCGGCGCACAGCGCGGCCAGCTCGGTGCCAGCCGGGCCACCTCCGACTACCAGAACCGAGCGGGCCGAGGCTGCCGCCGGCGGTTCGGGCTCGGCTTCACGACCGAAGCGGGGATTGACGCCGCAGGCGTAGACCAGCCCATCGACCAGCTTGCGGTGGATGCACTCGTTCAGCGCGATGCAGGGTCGTACTCGCTCCTCGGCGCCGGCGCGGGTCTTGGACACGATCTCGGCGTCGGCCATCGTGGCCCGGGCCATGGCCACGATGTCGGCCTGCCCGGCAGCGAGCACCGCTTCGGCCTGGGCCACGTTCACCACGCGCCCGGCGTACACGACGGGGAGATGGGTGGCGCCCTTCGCACGCGCCGCACAGCGGGGCCCACTGGTGGTCGTCGTACCAGCGCGATGGGTATGTAGCTCGGATCACCCCAGTTGTTGCCGACGTCGAGGCTGAAGTAGTCGACCGTGCCCTCGGCGGTGAAGGCGGCGACGACGCCCGTACACTCGTCGACGCCGAAGCCGCCGTCGATCATCTCGTCGAGGCAGAGCCGCAGGCCGAGGGTGATCGGGCGAGCAGCGCGCCCTCGGATCGACTCGACGATCTCGCGCAAGAGTCGACGCCGCTGCTCGGCCGAACCGCCGTACCCGTCGTCGCGGCGGTTCGTGAGCGGCGACAGGAACCACTGCACCACGTCGTCGTGGTTGGCGTGGATCTCGATGGCGTCGACGCCTGCGTCGATCGCGATGGCGGCCGATTCGCCGTACTCCCGGACCAACCACTGCACCTCGTCGAGATCGAGGGCGTGCGGGATCCGGTGGTCGGCGTAGCTCGACAGCGTGTTCGACGGCGCGATGGGCATGCCGCCCTGCAGCACCATCTGCACCGAGAGCAGGCCACCACCGGCGTGCACGCGGGCTGCCAGCTCGCCCATTCGGGCCGGGTAGCGCGGATCGCGGAAGAAGCCAGGGCCATGCGACCCCACGCCTGTCGGCTCGAACCCGGGCGGGAGCGGGTTGCGCACGAAGTTCGGCCCTCCGCCGAGCCAGCGCATGCCGCCCGCCAGCTTCGCCAGCCACAGCGCGGCGTGCTGCTCGAAATCGTCGTCGGTGCCCATCAGGCTGCCGTTACCACCTCCGTGGGGTGGTACCACCAGGCGCTGGTCAATGGTGAACGTGCCGACCTCGATGGGCTGGAAGACGTGCGGATATCGACGTTCGGCACCGGCGTGCTGCTCGGACCCGGCCACCTTCGTCACCTCCTGACGTTCGACACGTCCTGGATGGTCCACCCAGTCCGCAGGAGGCTCGCACACCCGCAGGTGCGCGCGATCCAGGTCGGCTCGACGGTGTCAGACGGCGAGCCGCTTCGCGGGTGAAGGCACCACGATCGCCGCGCCAACAGCGTGCGTGAAACTGAGGATCAGCTTGGATCCCGTGGTCAACGACGTCGCTATGGGGTGGCCCGCCAGGCCGTGCACGAGTGGCTGACGCGGTACGCGACCGAGGGGCTTGGAGGGTGGGCGGATCGGACGTCACGGTCGATGTCGTGCGCTCATGAGATGGTCCCGGTGGTCGAGGCAGGGGGCGGCGCGGGTGCGCCCGGCCCGGCCCGTGGAGCACGACCAACCCTCGAGAAGGGACCTTCGGCCGTGTCGTCGGAACCGCAGAGCCGCGACAATGGGGCGGACGAGCGTTCGGCCGCCCGCCCCTCGAGGGGTCGGGTGTGGCGGTGCCGACGAGATGGACATGCGAGCGAGGTGAGACCCATGCAACCGCCGAAACAGCGAGTAGCCACGGTCACCACCGCAGCGGCAGCACTCGTGGGGGCTGGCCCCAAGACCGCCGCGTACGCCTCGCGCGCCGTCGTCCGCCCGCTCCAACGGGCCCGCCGCTACCCCGAGATCGCTCCCCGAATGCCCACGCCGACTCTGCTGGCGTCGGTGTTCATGGACCACGTACTCATGGCGGCACTCCAAGGGGCGTTCACCGCCAAGGACCTGCGGGATTTCGGGGTCGTGCGCCGCGAGGTGGACCACACGATCGGGCTGCTCGACGAGAGGGGTTGGCTGCAAGACCCGCGGGGGTTCCATCAGCAGCCACCCCCGCCGGAACACCCGATCGTGGAGTCCGCGAGGTGGTACGGGTTTCCGTACCAACACTTGTCCTTCGAGAGCGGTTACGTCGCCCCGGAGGGATCGCCGGGCGCCGACAAGCGCTGGAGCTCCCCGCCGAACCGAACCGCACACGCACACGTGCTTCGTCACCGCGGGGGCGGGCACCCGTGGATGCTGTTGCAGCATGGCTACAGCGCCGGTCAGCCCTGGGACTTCTTCACGATGGGGGCGGCGCACTTCCATCGAGATCTCGGCTTCAACGTGATCGGCCTGATCGCGCCGTACCACGGGCCACGCCGCGTGCTCCACCGCGGCGGCGTAGGCATGACGTCGTTCGACTATGTCCGCAACCTCCACTCCTTCGGGCAGGCAGTGTGGGACATTCGCCGCTGCATCTCGTGGGCCGTGGGCCAAGGAGCAGGGTCCGTCGCTCATTACGGCATCTCGATGGGTGGTTACCTGGTGTCGCTAGTCGCGGGGATCGACGAGCGCGTGGGCACCGCCATCGCGGGCATCCCTGCGGTCGACATGGCGGCGGCCATCCGCCGGCGTATACCTTCGCACCAGCGGGTCGAAGTCGAACGGGCCGGACTGTTCGAGGACTGCCTCGAGGTGATCCACCGGCCGGTGAGCCCGTTGAGCTTCGCCCCGCTCGTCCCCCACGAGCGACGCTTCATCTACGCGGGGATCGGCGACCAAGTCACCACCCCCGGCGACGCCTACCTGCTGTGGGAGCACTGGAAGAGACCAAACGTGCTCTGGTTTCGCGGGACCCATCTCCTGACGTCGATCGGGCGGCGAGAGGTCAAGCATTTCGTCGACGACGCGCTGTCGACCCACACTTCAGTGTCCGCCCCGCCGCCAACACCGCAAAGGAGAACACGATGACCCTGTCATTGCTGCGCCGGTACAACCCGATCCCGCCGATTCGACGCCTGCTCAGCCCGACAGCGGAGGTGGCCGTCAAGGACGCAGCAGCAGAGTGCCCGCAAGTGCCGGAGGGAACCGCACCGGTCGAGCGATGCATGCACTGTGACCGCCTCATCGTGCTGCACCTCGACTCCGAGGGGAACGGGACGGTCACCTGCCGCCCCGGGTGACGCCGGCACAAACAGGAGAACCCGTCACCGGGCGGCTATGTCCGCCCTCCGCTCGGCCCTGTCGGCCCAGGTTGCAGGGATCGCCCCCTCAGCCGACCGGTTGGCGAGGAGTCGCCTCAGGTTGCCGTCCGTAGCGGTCGTGCGTCGATCCCGGCCGACGGGTTCCGTGCTACGTGCGGGCAGGTACGGGCACCGGATCGACGTGCCAGATGTCGCGGCAGTAGTTGCGAACGGTCCGATCGGAGGAGAAGAAACCCGAGCGCGCCGTGTTCAGGATCGACATCCGGGTCCACCGTTCCTGATCGACCCAGGCGGAGCGGGCCCGGTCTTGGCAGTCGACGTACGACCGGTAGTCGGCGACTACCATGTAGTCGTCCCACGCGAGGAGCGGCGTGAGCAGCGGCTCGAACGCGTCGCGGTGCCCATCGGAGAAAGCCCCTGAGCTGATGCCATCTACCGTTGCCGCGAGCTCGGGGTCGTCGCGGTAGTAGTCGTACGGGACGTAGCCCCCTGCTCGCACGGAGGTGACATCGTCGACCGTGAGGCCGAAGAGGAAGAAGTTGTCTGCTCCGACCCGGTCGCGAATCTCGATGTTGGCGCCGTCGAGCGTGCCGATGGTGACCGCCCCATTGAGCGCCAGCTTCATGTTCCCGGTGCCCGATGCTTCCTTGCCGGCGAGCGAGATCTGCTCCGAGAGGTTGCCAGCGGACACCACGAGCTCGCTGATCGTGACGTTGTAATCGGGGAGGAAGACGACCTTGAGCCGGTCCGACACATCAGGATCGGCGTTGACCACGGATGCCACCGAGTTGATCAGCTCGATGATGCGCTTCGCCATCTGGTAGGCCGGCGCTGCTTTCGCGCCGAAGATGACGGTGGTGGGGGTCAGGTCGGCGGTTGGATCCGCTTTGATCCGGTTGTACAACGTGACGACGTGAAGAACCTTGAGGAGTTGACGCTTGTACTCGTGGAGCCGCTTGACCATCACGTCGAAAACGGAGTTGGGATCGATGCTGATACCCGTGGCGGCCAGGGCATGAGCAGCCAGGCCGACCTTGTTCAGCCTTTTCACTTCGCGCCACTGCTCCCGAAACTCGGCGTCCTCGACGAACGCCTCGAGCTCCCGTAGCCGCTCCAGGTCGATCAGCCATCGTTCGTCTCCGAGCCGAGCGGTGATCAGCCCGAACAGGCGCGGGTTGGCGAGACGGAGGAACCGGCGTGGACTGACGCCGTTCGTCTCATTGAGGAACTTGCCGGGCCACAGTTCCGCGAAGTCTCGCAACGTCGTCTGGGTGAGCAGGCGCGACTGCATCTCTGCCACGCCGTTGACCGCGAAGCTGCCCACGACCGCCAGGTTGGCCATCCGCACCCGGCGTTCAGGGCCCTCCTGGATCAACGAGAGCCGGTTGATGCGCTCTTCGTCGTCCGGGTGGCTGGCGCGCACCTCGTCCAGGAAGAATTGATTGAGGGTGTAGATGATCTCCATGTGACGGGGCAAGAGCCGCTCCATCATCGGCACTGGCCACGTCTCGAGGGCCTCGGACAGCAGGGTGTGACAGGTGTAGGCGAAGGTGCGACGCGTGATGGACCATGCCCACGCCCATTCGAGCCCACTTTCGTCGACGAGCAAGCGCATCAGCTCGGTTATGGCCAGGACTGGATGGGTGTCGTTGAGTTGGATGACGACCTTCTCGGGAAGCACCTCCCAATCGCGGTTGTGAAACCGGAATCGACGGATGATGTCCCGCAGCGAGCAAGAAACCAGGAAGTACTGCTGCTTGAGTCGCAGCTCTCGACCGGCCGGTGTGCTGTCACTCGGGTACAGCACCTTGGTGAGGTTCTCCGAGCGCATCCGCGCCTCGACGGCCTCCGCGTAGTGACCCTCGTTGAAGAGGCCTAGGTCGAACGACTCCCGGCTGGCGCGAGCTTGCCAGAGCCGGACGATGTTGACCGTCTCGGTGCCGTAGCCGGGGACCAGCATGTGGCCGGGCTCACCGCGCACTGTCTCCTCCGGCACCCAACGGGCCCGCAGCCCTCCTTGGTCGTCGTCCACCGCCTCGGTGTGGCCGTAGAACCCGACGACCTGGCGGTCATCGGGGGCGGGGAACTCCCACGGGCTGCCGTAGAAGGTCCAGTCGTCGGGGCGCTCGACCTGGCGGCCATCCTCGAAGGTCTGTTTGAAGATCCCGAACTCGTAGCGGATGCCGTAGCCGACGGCGGGTATGTCGAGGGTGGCCAGCGAGTCGAGCAGGCAGGCGGCCAGCCGGCCGAGGCCCCCGTTGCCGAGCCCGGGCTCCACGTCGAAGGCCTCGAGGTCCTCGACCGCGACGCCGATGGTCGCAAAAGCTTGGCGGGCCAAGTCCAAGGTGTCGGTGTAGATGGCGTTCTGGCGGAGTTGGCGACCCGGCATGTACTCCGCCGACAAGTAGTAGACGAATTTCGGATTGGTCTTGTAGTGCGCCTCCGCCGTCCTGGCTCGGCGGTCGGCGAGGCGATCGCGGATGGTGACGGCCAACGTCCAATAGGCGTCGTGGGCGCTGCACGACTCGACCGTGGTTCCTCGCTCGAAATACAGGTTGTCGATGATGTCCCGGCTGAAATCGGCCAGCGTGCTGCCCAGCCGACGGGGCTGCGGGACCGGTGGCTGGCCGATGGACGTCACGGACGATCGCGCCTCACGGGGAACATGGAAGACCAGATCCCCGGCCGTGGCGAGCGGCAGCGGACCCAACGAGATCCAGCCTAGCCCGCCTCCTCACACATCACGAGGCGACCGACCGGCGGCCGACCGATGGACGCCGCTTGCCCGTCGGCCGTATGGACGGGACAGCTCCCTCGCCATAGCATCGGCGGAACAGATCACGAGGGAGGGTCATGTCGCAAGCTGCGGATAGTTGGGACATCGGCGAGCGCATCAGGACCCTCGGCGCCTCCGAGTACCTGGTGTACCTGCTCCACAAGCACTTCGGAGCCACCCACCTCGTACGACTGATCGAGTTCGACGGCCCCGTTGACCCAGCCCTGATGGAGCGGGCCTTCCGCCAGATGGTGGCGCGTCGAACCATTCTCCGCGCCCGTGTCCCCGCGACCGGACCTGCAGAGCGGCCATTCTTCGTCTTCGACGACACTCGGGCGCCGTCGTTCACGGTGAGAGAGCGGCGCGGGCCCGAGGACTGGGTGGGCTTGTTCGACGACGAGCTCAACACGCGACTCGGTGTGGACGGTGAGCCGCCGATCCGGGCTCAGCTCCTCGCGTCCGACGAGCCCGGTGGGGAGTTGTTGCTGTCGTGCTCCCACACCTTCTGCGATGGCCGGTCGCTCGTCTGGTTCTGCAGTCAGCTCCTCGCTGAGTACGAGGCGCTGCGGCGCGGCGAGGACGGCGACCCGAGCATCCTGACGAGCACCATCAGCCCCGCGGTGGAGGATCTGCTGCCCGAGTGGGCGACGCCCGAACGAGGCCAGCAGCTCGTGGCGGATCGGCTCCAACGCGAGGCGCAGCTGCCCGTACCCATGCCCTGGCCATCCCAGCGGGGAGAAGCGACCGACCCCAAGACGAGCCGCGTGCTCGCAATGGACCTCTCGGTCGACGAGCTCTCGGCGATGCGTGCCAACGCCCGCGCCAACGGGACGACGGTGCTCGGTGCTCTCGGGGCTGCGATGGTGTTGGCGACCGACGATGTGCTCCATCCGGACCCCGACGACGAGATCGTCGTCACCTCGACGCTCGACATCCGCGACCGACTCCGGATTCCCTTGCCGGTGGAGAACATGGGGATCTACGCCGCGACGATCAACAGCCGACATTCGAACCTGGGCAAGATGTCCGAGTGGGACCACGCCCGGGACTTCAAGAACCAGGTCACCGAGGGCATCGACCGTAATGACCACTACACGTGGGTCTTCATCGGCGCTCAGTTCGTGGACCAGGTCACGGCGTCGGCGGGCGACCCGCTCTTCACCGACACCCTCGCCAACCTCGGGGCGATGGAGCTCGTGACCGAGGGCACGTCGTTGCGGCCTCGCACCATCCGAGGTGCGATCGGTTGCCACCACGCGACATGGCCCTACATGTCCTTCAACGGGGTCGGCGTCAATGGACACCTCGCGATGACACTGACGTATATGCACCCCGAGATCAGCGATGAGCGGGCTCGGGCGTGTGCGGCCGAGATGTCGAACCGGATCCACTGGTTCGCCACGGTCGACCATTAGGCGATCGTCATGGCGAAGACATGGCACTGTGCTCTGATCACCGGGGCGTCGAGCGGCATCGGTGAGGGGTTTGCTCGCAAGCTGGCGGAGCGAGGAACCAACCTCGTCATCGTCGCCCGCCGGACCGAGCGGCTCGAGGCGCTGGCCCACTCACTTCGCTCCAGTAAGGGCATCGACGTCGAGGTGCTCACGGCCGACCTCACGGATCGCGCCGCGTTGCGTCGCGTCGAGGACCGTCTAGCCTCGTCGGAGGCGCCCGTCGACCTCCTGGTGAACAACGCGGGTGTGATCAGTCGTGGCCAGTTCGCCGAGCTCGACATCGACCGCAAGACAGATGAGATCGTCGTCGACGTCCTCGCCGTGGTGCGACTCACCCGTGCCGCGCTGCCCGGCATGATCGCTGGGCATCACGGCGGGATCGTCAATGTCTCGTCGATCACGTCGTTCTTCCCGGTGCCGACGATGGCTACCTACTCGGCGTCGAAGGCCTTCGTCACCACGTTCAGCGAGGCGGTTGGCGAGGAGCTCCGGGGCACAGGAGTGGTGGTGAGCGCGTTGTGCCCGGGGGTGACACCGACCGAGTTCGGTGGCCAAGCCGAGTTGGACTTGGGGCGAACGGGAATGCCGACGACGTCGGTGGCGACGGTGGTCGATGCCGGCCTGCGGGGTCTGGACAGGGGACAGATCGTGGTCGTGCCAGGGGTGTTCAACGACATGAGCATCCGCGCCATGCGGCTGTTCCCTCGCTCGTTGGTCCGCCGGGGGGCGGCGATGTCGACGTGCCGGGCCACGAGCAGGGGTGGTGCCTCGCCGCCAGTGGCCTAGCCCCCGAGGTTGACGATCTGTCCGCGCTCGCCCCTGTGGACGGCGCCGCCCGACTGGCCTTAGCCTCGAAGCGGCTCGACCGCGAAGGGAGGAACGATGTCGCGACGTTCTGACGGTTGGGCCGTTGGTGAGCGCGTGCGGAGTCTCGGCGCCTCCGAATACCTGCTCCATCTACTCGAGGAGAAGGCGTCCGCCAGCCACCTGGTTCGAGTGATCGAGTTCGACGGCCCGGTCGACCCAGCGCTCATGGAGCGCGCCTTCCGCCAGATGGTGGCGCGCCGGCCGATCCTTGGCGTCCGCCTCCCCGCCGCGGAGGCAGGAGAGCGGCCGGTCTTCGTCTTCGACGACTCTCGGGCTCCGTCGTTCACGGTGAGAGAGCGGCACGGGCCTGACGACTGGCTCGGCGCGTTCAACGAAGAGCTCAATCTGCGAATCGGCGTCGACGGCGCGCCGACCATCCGCGCGCTGCTCCTCACGGGTGACGAGCCGGGCGGGGAGCTGTTGGTGACCTGCTTGCACACGGTGTGCGATGGGCGGTCACTCTTCTGGTTCTGCCGCCATCTGCTCGCCGAGTACGAGGCGCTACAGCGGCGGGAGGCCGGCGACCCGAGTCTGGCGACGAGCGGCATCAGCCCTGCGGTCGAAGAGTTGTTGCCCGAGTGGGCGACGCCCGAACGAGGCGAGCAGCTCGTGGCCGACGCCCTGAAGCGAACGTCACATCTACCCACACCGATGCCTTGGCCGTCCCAGCGCGGCGACTCTACCGAGCCGATCGCTACCCACGCGCTGCCGATGGACCTCTCGATCGACGAGCTTTCGGCCGTGCGCGCCAACGCCCACGCCAACGGAACGACGGTGCTCGGTGCGCTCGGGGCGGCCCTGGTGTTGGCCACCGACGATGTGCTGCAGCCGGCCCCTGACGACGCCATCGTCATCTCGAACACGCTCGACATCCGTGACCGGCTGCGAGTTCCGGTACCGGTCGAGGACATGGGGGTGTACGCGACGGTGCTCCACAGCCGGCATTCGAACGTGGGCAAGATGTCCGAGTGGGACCACGCCCGGGACCACAAGACCCAGGTCACCGAGGGTATGGACCGCTACGACCACTACACGTTCGTCTTCATCGGTGAACGGTTCGTCGAGAGCTTTACCGGAGCGGGCGGTGATCCCCTCTTCACGGGTGCGCTGGCCAACCTCGGGGCAATGGAGCTCCCGAGTGAGGGCACGTCCCTGCGGCCTCGCCTCATCAGAGGTGGTCTCAACATCCACGCGAGCGCCTGGCCTTTCATCTCGATCAACGGTATGGGGATCAACGGCCGCCTGGCCATGTCGGTGACCTACCAGCACCCAGAGATCACTGATGAGCGAGCTGGTGAGTTCGCTGCCGCCATGTCGGAACGGATGCGGTGGTTCGCCAAGGTGGAGCGCTAGCCCGTATTGACAAAGCTCACGGCCATTGACGAGGGGGATCCACGATGATGTCGATCGACGAGGCCACGAAGGCCCTCATCGTCCCGGGCGGCGTGTTCGAGCTGACCGAGGTCGAAGTAGACCGCAGGCCTTACCGGGTCTGGAAGCTTGCACCACCCACGCTTCGCGCCGTGCTCGACGGCACGACCGCGTACGCCGACCGGGTCTACATCGTCTTCGAGGGCGAGCGCCTCACCTTCGCGGAGCACTTGCATCGGGTTTCCCACGTCGCCCGCTGGCTCGTCGAGGACCAGGGCGTCCAGAAGGGCGACCGTGTCGCGATCGCGATGCGCAACCTGCCCGAGTTCGCCATCGCCTTCTGGGCGGCGATCGCGGCGGGCGCGGTCGTCGTCCTCTTGAACGGCTGGTGGACGGGTCCCGAGCTCGCGTACGGCCTCTCGGACTCCGGAGCTCGGGTGCTGTTCGCCGACGGCGAGCGGGCGTTGCGGCTCCGGCCGCAGCTGCCGGGTCTCGGGCTCCAGACGGTGGTCGTCGCGCGGGACGAGACGCTCGGCCCGGGCCATGTGGGCTTCGCCGACCTCGTGAAGAGCGACGCGGAGATCGCCCTACCGGAGGTCGACCTGCTGCCCGAAGACCCGGCCACGATCCTGTACACGGGAGGCACGACCGCACACCCGAAGGGCGCGCTAGGCACGCATCGCAACGCCACCGTGAACATCCTCGGGCTCGCCTTCGTGTCGGTGCACGCTGCCCTGCGTCACACCGGATCGGTGCCGGTACCCGACCCGGCAGCTCAGGAGGCGATGCTCGTCGTCATGCCGATGTTCCATGTGAGCGGTCTGTACTCCATCATCCTCACCGCCGCGTTCGGGTCCAAGGCGGTGCTGATGTCGAAGTGGGACGCCGACCGGGCTTTGGCGCTGGTCGAGCAGGAGCGGATCACGATTACAGGCGGCGTGCCGACCATGATGTGGCAGATGCTCGAGTCACCCGAGTTGCCCCGGCGCGATCTCTCCAGCCTCCGCAGCGTCGGGATGACCGGCTCCGCGGTCCTACCCGATCTGTTGCGGAGGCTGGACGAACACATCCCCGGCCGCACGCTGACCAACGGCTACGGACTCACCGAGACGTGGGGGCTCGTCACGGTCAACACCGGCGGGGACTACACGGCGAAGCCGGACAGCGTCGGCCGTCCTCTCCCGACCAACGACATCAAGCTGGTCGCAGAGGACGGCACGGAGGTCGCCGCAGCAGGGCAAGTGGGCGAGCTGTGGGTACGAAGCCCAGGGCTCATCATGGGGTACTGGAACCAACCCGAGGCGAGCGCAGAGGCGATCACCGATGGCTGGTTCCACACCGGCGACATCGCCCGGGTCGACGACGAGGGTTTCGTGTACGTCGTGGACCGCGTCAAGGACATGGTGATACGGGGCGGGGAGAACGTGTACTGCGTCGAGGTCGAGGCCGTACTGACTGAGCACCCGGCGGTCGCCGAAGCCGCCGTCATCGGCATCCCCCACGACGTCTTGGGCGAGGAAGTCGGCGCGATCGTACATCTGGAGCCGGGCGCGACGGCCACGGAGGACGAGCTGCGCGCCTACGTCGCCGAGCGCCTCGCCGCGTTCAAGGTCCCGACGAGCATCTGGCTGCGGTCCGACCCGCTTCCTGTGAGCGCCATCGGGAAGGTGCTCAAGCAGCAGCTACGAAACGAGTATTCGCCCGCGCCGACGGCGCCGTCCACGTGAACCGGGGTGCGACGGCGGGCGTGCGTCTGATGGGTCTGCGAGGAGGGGCTACTGGGTGATCGTCATCGGCGACGACCAGCCTTTTGGTTCGGCGCACCGAGAGGCGCCGGCTCTGATTGGGAAAGTGAGCGCCAACGTGCAGCAGCTGACCGGCCAAGACGCCATGTTCATCTACCTCGAGACCGACAAAGCGCCGCTTCACGGCGGTGGCTTCGCCACCTACGATCCATCGACGGCACCGGGGGGGCGAGTCAGCTTCCAGGACATCCTCACCCAAGTCGAGTCGCGGTTGCATCTCCTGCCGCAGCTGCGTCGCAAGCTCGTGCGAGTCCCCTTCGACCTCGACCACCCGTATTGGGTCGACGACTCGAGTTTCGACCTCGAGTACCACGTCCGCCACATCGCGCTCCCGCGCCCCGGCGACTGGCGGCAGCTCTGCGTTCAAGCGGCGCGGCTTCTCGGCCGCCCGCTCGACCGCAGCCGGCCGCTGTGGGAGATCTACGTCGTCGACGGGCTCGAGGAGATCCCCGGTCTCCCGGAAGGCAGCTTCGCCACCGTGACCAAGCTGCATCACGCCGCGGTGGACGGCGTCGCGGGCACCGAGCTGAACGCCGTCCTGCACACCGCGACGCCCGAGCTGGTCGATCCGAGCGACATCGAGTCATGGGAGCCCGAGGCCCAGCCCTCGACGTTCGACCTCCTCGGCAGGACCGCCCGCAACTATGCCGCCAGACCGCGGCACTTCGTGTCGGCGGTCTCGCACACACTTCCGGTCGTCGGTCGACTGCAGCGGGGTGTTCGGTCGGGTGAGCTGCGCCGGCAAGGGTTCCGCGCCCCCGGACAGCGCTTCAACGGCTCGATCGATGCCCGCCGCGTCGTTGACGCGTGTGAGTTCGAGCTCACCGACCTGAAGCGCATCCGAACCGGCGTGCCGGGCGCCACCGTCAACGACGTCGTCCTGGCCATCGTCGGCGGCACCCTGCGGGGTTACCTCGGCGCCAAGGGCGAGCTCCCGGACGAACCCCTCGTCGCCCTCATTCCGGTCTCGGTGCGCAGTGACGAGCAGCGGAGCGCCTCTGGCAACCAGGTCACCACGATGCGAGCCACCTTCGCCACCCATCTCTCGGACCCGCTCGAGCGCCTGGCCGCCATCCACGAATCGACCGCCCAGTCCAAGCTGTTGGGACAAGCGATCGGTGCGCAGACGCTCGCCGACTACTCCGAGTTCCTACCCGGAGGGTTGCTCGGTCTCGGTACGCGCGCCGTGTTGGCGTCGGGATTGGTCGAACGAGTGGCGATGTTGAACGTCGCGGTGACCAACATCCCCGGACCTCAGTCGCCGTGGTACTTGGCCGGCGCACGACTCGTCTCGACCTACGGGGCGCCTCCCATCTTCGACGGGAGTGGGCTCATCCACCTCGTCTTCAGCTACTGCGGCCACGTCTTCGTCAGCACCTGGTCCTGCCCCAAGGTGCTCCCCGACATCGAGGCCTACAGCGATGCGATGCGGTCCGCCTACTCCGAGCTGTCCAAGGCCGTGCCGTAGGCGATGACCTGTTCCCTCCTCCGCCACGGGTCGCCGTGCTCGATGCGCAGATCGACCCCTTTGAGGGCTCGCACCCCGCCGAAGGTCTTGGCCAGACCTTCGGCGAGGAGCGCCGGCGCACGGTCGCCTTCGGTCATCCGACCAGCCACAACTTCTTGAACTGATCGGCGTAATCGGCGGGCTTGTCGTACGAGTTGGAGATCTCGAAGTCGACATCCTTGGTGAGGAGCTGCTTCGGCAGCCCACCATCACCATCGGCGTCGAAGTCCATCCCCTGCTCATGGCGGAGCACCATGTCGACCATCGCCCACGCGCCGTAATGCAAGGCAAGGGCGGTGAAGGCGTGCTCCCTACCGGCCTTGACGTTGGTCAGGTTGGCGACGTCGCCGCTCTCACCAGAGATCTTGACATCGTTCAGACCGGCGGCCGAAAGCGCCGACACCAAACCCGTGACGAAGGGCCCGTTGACGGTCGCGACGTACTTGATCGACGGATCCTTCTGCAACGCCGAAACGATGGAGGGAACAACCGCGGTGCCGAGCTGGGCGATGGTGTTGTTGATCTCGGTCACCTTGCAGTCCGGGCACAACTCGGCCATCTTCGCCTTGAACGAATCGGAGAACACCTTCAGGATCGGGAAGTCGTTCACGCTCTGCAACAGAACGTTCGCCTTGCCATTGGAGTCCGCCACCACCCAGTTAGCGATCATCTCACCGTACTGGGTGACATCCGGCGAGCTACCGACCTGACCGATGACCGTGTCGTCGTAAGGAATCGTACCGATGTACCCAGTCACGATCGGCACCCCAGCCGCCTTGTAGGCCGGGATCACCGTCTGCCACACCGCCGGCGGCAGACCCGACAGCCCCACCGCCGCCGGCTTGTCCACCAACGCCAGCTTGAGGGCGGCCACCAGAGTGGCAGGATCGGCCGACTGGTAGGTGTAAGACTTGTACTTCCAGCCGATGGCCTCGGTCGCGGCCTTGAGACCGTCGCCCTCATCCTTGCACTGGTTCACGTCGCACTGCATCCACACGAACAGCTTGCCCGCATCGGGCTTCGCCTTCAACGGCGTCGTCAAAGGGATCGTGGTCGGCGCCTGCTTGTTCTTCTCCGTGGTCGCCGTCGCCTCCGCCACACCACCCCCCCCAGCCACCGTGCCCCCCGTAGTAGCCGTGCTACCACCAGAGCCCGCCGTGCTACCCGCACTCGCAGCCGTCGACCCAGCCACAGACGTGGCACCCGACCCACCGCTGCTCGAACTCCCACACCCGGCGGCCAGACTAAGAACCACGACACCCACCACACCCAACCGCCAACGGCCGCGAGCGCGTCGAGTCCAAGCCGATCCAGACTGCGATGTCATGAGGTTGCCTCCAGAGAATCAGACGCACGGCACCATGCCTGCGGCCCACCTCCCCCTCGAGGCAAGCTGGGTTAGTTTATAGCGCATTCAGATAGCCTCCGCCAGTGACGGCGTCCCACTCAAACCTTCGTGCGGCTGGGCCCGGCCGGCGAGTTCCTGAACATCTCCTCGGCGTCGAAGCCGATGCGGGTGTCGGGGACGACCTCGATGACCACCCGCCCCGGCGTGTCCAGGTGGGTCGTGAACGCCTCCTGACGATCGGTGCTCTCCGGTCGCACCCTGGCCGCAAGGGCGAGGTAGAACCACCGCTTGGTCTCGTCGTCCTCGTGAACGATCGCCGTGCCCTTGTACGTCAGGGCCTGACTCACGCCGAGGTCAGTACCCCGGCTGCTGATCGAGATCGCGACGCGAGGTCGAGCCTCGACAGCCGCCACTCGCTTGCGCTGGCGCGTGCACGTCACCCAGAAGCGGTCGTCGCGCACGACGTAATTCATGATCACGCCGACGGGATCGCCGTTCTTAGCCGTCCACATGAAGCAGCACTCGGTCTGCTTGTCGAGCAGAGTGCGCTCGCTCTCGTCGGACAGTGTGAACGTCCTGACGTCCTCATAGCTGTCGGCGTAGTCACCACTCACGGCTCCTCCTCTTGCTTGAGAGTTCGATGTGCACGCGGTCGAGGTCGGCGCTTCAGTCGTCCCGCCGTGGCTCGTACCGGTAGCTGCGTTCGGTCCGCCCACCGGCAACCAGCAGGTTCTGACCCGTCACCCACGACGCCGCGGGAGACACGAGGTACACCACGGCGGCCGCGATGTCATCCGGCTCCCCGAGTCGGCCGAGCGGGATCGTGGCCTTCAGCTCGTCAAGGTGGTCCGAGATCCCGAGGACCTCAGCGAAGGCCTCGGTCATCACAGGACCGGGCGAGACCGCGTTCACTCGAATCCGCCGCGGCGCCAGCTCCAGCGCCAGCGTCTGGGTCATGTTCAGCATCCCCGCCTTGGCCGCGGCATAAGGGCCTGTCCTCGGCGATCCTCTCGTCCCGGCGCCGGACGCGATGTTGATGATGACCCCACCTTCGGGCATGTGTCGTGCCGCGGCCTTGGCGCCCTGGAAGGCCGAGGTCAGGTTGAGCTCGACTTGCGCTCGCCAGATCTCGTCCGGAGTGTCGATCAGCTCCCGCACCGTCTTCTCGTCCGACCCGCCGACGTTGTTCACCCAGATGTCGACGCGACCGAGCGCGGTGACGGTGCGCTCGGCCAGCTCCTCGGAGAAGTCCCGGATGTCCGCGTCCGCAATGAGCGAGTGTCGGCCCCGCTCCCGGACGCCCGCCGCGGTGACCTCGAGGTCCGCGCGCCGTCTCGCGTCGACCACGACGTCACAGCCCGCGTCCGCCAGTCCCCAAGCGATGGACCGGCCGATCCCCTGCCCCGATCCGGTCACGACGGCCACCTTGCCGTCGCACCGGAACGACTCGAGCAGACCCATCGCAGGAGACGATAGAGGCTCCGACCCTGACCGTGAGCCGTGGCCGCCTGTCGGCGATCGAGTGGGAATCGCCCTCGGAGCAAACGCTAGGGCGTCCAAAGAAAGCCCCCGACGAGAGGAGGGGCCTGCGCGCCCATCCTTGTCGTCGCGAACCGATCCTGAGATCCGCGCCTCTTCCACCCGGAGCTCGCCCGGCGGGTCGGACGGGGAAGCCTCACCGGTCAGAACTCAGCTGTCGCGACGCCGTCGGCGTTGCGTACCGGGGCCGACGCATCAACCCTGTACTTCGTCGTCTGGCTGCCGATGCGGCGGTAACCCCGGATCAACACGCCCATGGCTGTGAAGTTCGGGTGCCGGAAGTGTGCTTCCAGGTCTTCCGCGCTGTCCCAGTTCTCGTACACATGAATCCGGCCCGCCACGAGCGGATCCACGGTGAAGACGTAACCACTGCACCCTGGCTCGTCCTCCCGGGTCGCCTTCTGGACGGGCAGGCTCGCCGCGATCAACGCGTCACGATCCGACGGCTCTACGTCGATCCAACCCGCGATGATGATCACGCCTGGGAATGCTAGATCTCTCGGCGGGTCGGCTCTGGCGCTGGGGCCCGCCCCTCGCTGGACGATTGGCTTTCGCGCCGGCCCGCCCCGCGGTGTGGGCACTGGACGTCCGGGGCGAGGCGCGAGCATCCTGACGCATGGATACCGCTCGGGACCTCGTCCACCAGTACGCCGATGCGGTGTGCCGCGGCGACGCGGAGCAATGGGCTTCGTGCTGGGTCGAGGACTCGACGTGGTCTCTTGGTCCGGGACGCGAGGTCCGAGGAAAGGCAGCGATCGTCGAGCTGTGGGCCCACGAGATCGCCCGCTATGCCGTGGTGGTGCAACTCGTGGCGAACGGCAGGACAGACCTCGATGTGGACTCGGGTTCTGGAACGGGTCGGTGGTACATCCACGAGTACAGCCGGCGGATAGACGGCGCGTCGACGACCCTTCTCGCCCGCTACGACGACACCTACCGCCACGTGGACGACGGGTGGCGATTCGTGCGCCGGGAGCTGACCATCTCTTACAAGGGACCTCCGGACCTCTCCGGCCAGTTCACCGGGCCGGAGCCGGGTTGAGCGTCGATGCGGATCAACGTCCGCTTCGGCTCGCGGCACCGGTCATCACCGTCACCTTGCCTTCGAGTCGACCTGGCATGCGGGGCAAGGAAGCCCACGACAGCGTCGCGAGTGGGGAACCGCGACAGGTAGCGGTGCAGGTCGGCGAGTGGGAGCATGAGCCCGGACCTGTGATCACCGCCGTCACCTTCGACTTGGCAGGGGTCGTCACCGTCGACCCACTCGCCGGCCTACACGCCTACGAGCGCGAACTGACGCTGCCAGAGGGCAGCCTGGCGGGTTTCCTGAGGGGTGACCCACAGATGGCGCGACTCGAGGTCGGTGACATCTCGGCCAGAGAGTTCCTGAAGTACATCTGCGTCGAGACCCAGGCCCGCCACGGAACTCCGCTCGACATCAGGAGGGTGGCCGAGGCTGTGGAGTGGGGTCAGAAGGTCAACCTCGAATCAGTAGAGCTGGTGGCCGAGGTCCATGAGCGATGCACCACCGCCCTGCTGACCAACAACGTTCGCGAGGCGGTCGACTGGCGCAAGGACCTGCCGGACGGACTGTTCGATCACGTCATCGACTCGTCGGCCGTCGCTCTCCGGAAGCCCGATTCGAGGATCTACCAGCATCTCCTCGAGCTCCTGGACCGCCCGGCGGAGGAGGTCGTGTTCATCGACGACTTCGAGGAGAACCTCCCGGCCGCCGCCGATCTCGGCATCACCACCATCCTCTTCAAGGGCGTTGCCGCATGTCGCGAGGCTCTCGCCCTCTTGAACGTGCTCTGAGCGGTCAGGCTCCACCGTCGGGCGGACGAGAGAAGGCCAACACGGTTCGCCGGTGCGCGAAGCGCCACCCGACTGGCGTGCGAACGAAGCGGTCATGGTACTCGCCGATGTACTTCGGCTCGGCTGATGGAGCCTGCTGCTCGATGACGCCATCCGGCCAGTCGTGCCGATAGTTGATGAGGTAACAGCAACCGACTGCCTCGCTGGGTCCGACGACGTTGATGGCGATGTTCGTGCAGACATGTCGCGTGGTGCGCGCACTCGCCGACAACCGGCTGGGAATGCCGACCGACAGCTCGTCGCGGCCCTCGAAGCGGATGAGGCCGGGCATCTCCCAGACTGCATCCTCCGTGAAAAGCTCGGCGACGCCGTCGGGCTCCCCAAGGTCGAGGCGTCGGGCATACTCGACGATCAGTCGCTCGCACTCTCGTTCCGCGAGCAGTCGCTCGAGGGGATCCAGATCCGGGGCGTCGCCGCGTTGGTGGTTCACCAGGTGTTCCAGTGGGTCACGGTGGCCGGGTCGAGGCGCGAGGCGGGCTTGAAGTCGGTGCCGATGGTGTAGGCGACCGGAAAGGTGCCCACCAGCGAGTATTGGTCGTACGGTACGCCCAGCACCTCAGCAACCTCCGGCTCCCTCCGGCACGCCATCGTCGTCCACACCGAGCCGAGACCGCGGGCCCGAAGGGCGAGCATGAAGCTCCACACGGCCGGGATCACCGACCCCCAAAAGCCCGGTTCGGCACCCGGCGCCAGGTCCTCGTGGCGTCCGGCGACGTAAGGCACCAGCAGCACCGGCACCTCGTGGTAGTGATCTCGTAGGTAGCGGGCTGACTCGTTCACCCGGTCGCGGCGTTCGGCGCGGATGTCTCCCTCTGGGTAGGCGGCGCTGGCAGGAGCCTGTGCATAGCCATCGAAGACCTCGCGGTAGAGCTCGGCGAGCCGCCGCTTCTTGGCCGGGTCGTCCACCACGACCCATTGCCAACTCTGACGGTTCGACCCGGAGGGCGCCTGCAAAGCGATCTCGATGCACTCCTCGATCACCTGCCGCTCCACCGGGCGGGCGAGGTCCAGCCGCTTGCGCACGGCCCGCGTGGTGGTGAGGAGCTCGTCGGGATTCAGGGCAAGTAGCTTGGCCACGCGTGCTGGTCTACCACCGATGGGCCGCCGGGCATTGCGGCACTCCCGTCGGCCGTCAACGACGCCGACGAAGGCTTTGGATGGACACACGGGGCCTTCACTCGGACCCGTCGAGCAGACTAGTTTCTTGATTCGGGATGCAGAAGTGGTACTACGCGTCGCTCGACCAAGGGGGTATGAGATGAAGGTTGGCATCACGACGCCGGGGATGCATCCGCTGGAGGCCAACTTCATGCTCCTCGACCTGGCCGAGGCGATGCATGCCGACTCGTTCTGGGCGCCAGATCACATCTTGGGCGTGTTCCACCCAGGGCTCTGGAGCGAGATGGCGTACTCGAGCTTCGCGGTCGACCCTGACGCCTTCTACGATCCGTGGGTGCTCGGCGGGGTGCTCGGGCAGAGGACCGAGATCCCCTTCGGCCTCTCCGTCACCGACACCACCAGGCGCCGGGCTCCCGACGTCGCCCGTAGCGCGTTGACGTTGCAACACCTGTGCAAGGGCGGCTTCAACCTCGGCGTGGGCTCCGGAGAAGCCGAGAGCTTGGTCCCCTTCGGCTACGACTTCTCGAAGCCCGTGGCGCGCACCGAGGAGTTCCTGAAGGAGCTCCGGGCGCTGCTCGACACTGGTCGCATGCCCGACCCCAACATGTCCGGTCGCATGGGCATCCCGCTCGAAAGCGAGGCCGGGAATCCGAAGATCTGGCTCGCCGGTCACGGGCCGCGGCATGCTGCGCCTCACCGGCCAGTACGCCGACGGCTGGCTGCCAGCCTGGCCCATGTCGCCGGAGGAGTACGGCGAGAAGTGCCGGACGATGGCCGATGTGGCCGCCGAGGCCGACCGGCCCACGCCGGAGCGCGGCCTCTTGATCTTCATGGTCATGGGCGCGTCGAAGGAGCACATCGCCGAACTGATGGAGAAGGATCCGCTTGGCAAGCTCTTCGCGCTGTTCTGCCCGGCCGACCGCTGGGCGGCACACGGCTACGAGCACCCTTACGGTGCCGAATCGAGGGGTTTCATCGACCTGATCGTCCACGACCTCGATCCCAACGAGCTGCGCGACCTCGCCCCCACGCTCCCGCTCGAGCTGGTGGAAGAAGTGGTGTTCATGGGCAACGCGGACGAGATCTCGGATCGTCTCGCCGGGTACGCTCAGAACGGCTTGGAACACGTGGTCCTTGGCAACATGACCGGAGTCGTCGGTGGCATGCCCGAGATCGAGGCCAGCGGCCCGGGGCTGTTCCAGCTCCGGGAGACGCTGACCAGCTTCTAGGCGCGGACTTGATGCTCGAGGGCGCTGCATGAGCGACAGCAGCAGGTCGCGCACAGCCGTCGTCTCCGGCGGAGGCACCGGGATCGGCAAGGCCATTGCGCTCGCGCTTGCCGCGGACGGGCTTGACGTCGTCATCGTGGGCCGACGAGCCGACGTGCTCTCGCGGGCGGCAGACGAGATCGACGCGCAGCGCGGGCAGGCCAGCACGAGTGTCGTCGCCGTGCCCGCGGACCTCACCGACCCGTCCGACGTGGAGCGTCTCGTCGAGGAGGTCGTGACGCGAGCTGAAGACATTGACGTCGTCGTCAACAACGCCGGCGCCCCCGCGGTCTCGCCGCCCGGCGGACTCGCGGAGCTGGCCGAGTCCTGGCTGGCTTGCTTCCGATCGAACACACTCTCCGCCGTCCTGCTAACGCACGGCCTGGAGCCTCACCTCCGCCGACCGGGCGGGCGCATCATCCTGATCGGGTCACGGGTGGCTCTCACCGGCGGAGCCACTCCTGCCTATGTCGCGGCGAAGGCGGCGTTGAACGGCTGGGTGCTCTCGCAGGCCGCTCGACTCGGGCCGGAGGGGATCACCACGAACCTGGTCGCTCCCGGATACACGACCGGCACCGAGCTCCTCGCGGGCCGCGTCACGCCAGAGCGCCACCAGAGCCTAGTGGCGGGCATCGCGCTCGGCCGGCCCGGCCAGCCGGAGGAGGTGGCGGCGGTGGTGCGGTTCCTGGCTTCGCCCGAGGCGGGCTTCGTCAACGGACAGGTGATCGGGGTGGACGGTGGCACGTCGACGTGAGCCCGGCACCTGGTCCGCTCCTCCGCGTGGGCCTCGATGACCGGGCGCGGGACAATGCCCCTGGGGAGCATCGTGCAGATCGCGTACGCGGTCGAGGACGTCGGCACCGCCGCTCGCTCCTTCGTCGAGAACATGAACGCGGGGCCGTTCTTCATCAAGCGCCACATCCCGCTCGCGTCGGCCACGCACCAGGGCCGGCCCGCCACGTTCGATCACTCTTCTGCCTTCGGGCAGTGGGGCGCAGTTCAGGTCGAGCTGGTGCAGGTGCACAGAGCCACACCGGCGACCCTCGCCACCAAGGTGTTGCGATCCACCGGAATCCACCATGTTGCCTGCTTCGTGTCGTCGATCTACGACGAGCAAGAGCGATTGGAGCGGCTCGGCTGGCCGTCGGTCCTCGATGCCGAGACCGAGGGCGGCCTGGGGTTCGCCTTCCACGACGCCCGAGCGCAGCTGGGCCACCTGCTCGAGATCTACGAGCCCCATGAAAGGGTGCTGGGCCTCTACGAGAAAGTGGCGGTGGCGGCGCGAGGCTGGATAGGTGATGACCCCGTCCGTGAGCTGTGAGCAAGCTTTGAGCACCCGCCGGAGCAACCAAGTGGTTCCGGCGGCAGGCCTGACGCAGCTGACGGCAGGACCTAACAGGAGGAGACGACATGGCTTCGACGACGGCGACTCAACCGACCATCGATCGCGATCTTCTGATCGAGATCTACGAGACGGTGGCGCGCATCCGAGCGTTCGATGACAAGGCGCAACAGCTGATCGGCTCCGCGCAGGCGTTCTTCGTCCACTACCCGGTGCGAGGCCACGAGATCATCTCGGCTGCGGTCCGCGCCGCCAGCCAGCCGGACGACTACATGACCGCCACCTACCGCGGCCTCGCCGACGAGGTGGCGAAGGGCGTGCCGCTGCGTGAGATGTGGGGCGAGATGCTCGGCCGTGCGACCGGTACTTCGAAGGGCCGGGGTGGGCCGATGCACATCGCCGATCCGGAACATGGCTTGATGCTCTGCACTGGCATCGTGGGCGGTGGCATCCCGATCGCGACTGGCCTTGCGCTGTCCTCCCAGCTGCGGGGCGATGAGCGGGTCACCATCTGCAACTTCGGGGACGGGGCATCAAACATCGGCGCCTTCCACGAAGCCTTGAACCTCGCCTCCGTCTGGTCATTACCGGTCGTCTTCGTATGCCAGAACAACCAATACGGCGAGCACACCAGGTTCGCTGACACGCAGCGCACGACTGGCGTCGTAGACCGCGCACCCGCGTACGGGATGAAGGGCCTCCAGGTCGACGGCATGGACCCGGTGGCGACGTTCGAGGCTGCACGTGAGGCACTGGACCATGCCCGTCGTGGCGCCGGGCCCGTACTGCTCGAGTGCCTCACGTTCCGCACGCTCGGTCATGTGCTGAGCGACAAGAACGAGTACATGGACCCCGACGAGCTGGCCGCGCAGAAGGCGAACGATCCGGTCCCTCGCTACCGGGCCTGGCTCATCGAGCAGGGTCATGCCGACGATGCCACGCTCGCCGAGATCGAGGAGCGAGTTCGAGCGGAGGTCGAGGGCGCGTACGAGCAAGCCTTGGCAGATCCGCTCGCCGATCCCGCGAAGGTCACCGAGGATAACTACGCGCCGACCGGCGACGACGTGGTCGAGCCGGGCGAGGGGGCGCCGTCGGCGGAGCAGATGACATACCGCAACGCCATCAACCAGGCCCTCGACCAGGCGATGGCCGCGGACCCCGAAGTGTTCGTGATGGGTGAGGACGTCGCTGACTCCGCGGGCGGCGGCGTGTTCCACATCACCGAGGGCCTGTCCGCCAAGCACGGCGACGCTCGTGTCCGCAACACGCCGATCGCCGAGGAGGGCTTCGTCGGCGCGGCAGTTGGGGCGGCCATCGCGGGAATGCGCCCGGTGCCCGAGGTCATGTTCATGGACTTCCTGGGGGTGTGCTTCGACCAACTCTCGAACCACGCCGCAAAGTTGCGCTACATGTCGGGCGGCCGCACTCCCGTGCCGATGACGCTGCGGGTTTCGATGGTCGGAGGCACACCCATCGGTGCCCAGCACAGCCAATCCTTGGAAGCGATCCTGATGCACACCCCTGGTCTCAAGGTGGTCATGCCCTCCACACCGTATGACGCCAAGGGTCTCCTGATGGCGTGCATCGAGGACGACGACCCGTGTGTGTTCATCGAGAGCACGGCCTTGTTCATGAAGCGCGGCCTCGTCCCGACTGAGCCCTACAAGATCCCGATCGGACGGGCCGCGATCAGACGAGCAGGCGACGACGTCACGATCATCTCCTACGGCCGCCTGATGGCTGACGTCTTGAAGGCGGCGGAGCAGCTGGCGGGGGAGGGGACGTCCGTGGAGGTGATCGACCTGCGGTCGCTCGCCCCTCTCGACACGGCGACCATCTTGGCGTCGGTGGGCAAGACGAGGCGGGCCATCGTCGTACACGAGGCGGTGCGCACCTGTGGCGCGGGCGCCGAGATCGCCAGCCGCATCCACGAGGAGCTGCACGGCGAGCTCCTTGCTCCCGTCAAGCGGCTCACCGCCCCCGACTCGTCCGTGCCCGCTTCGCCCGGCTTGGTCAGCGTGTTCTATCCCAACGCTGCCAGCATCGTCGCCGCGTGCCAGGCGATGGCTTGAACGCGACGGCACCGCAATGACGGCCCGCATCGAGGCCCACCTCGTCTGTGCCGGCAAGTACCACGACTTCGACTTTGCGCGGCTCGAGCTGCTCAAGCTGCTGGCGGAGGACGAGCACATCCGGGTCAGAGTGGCCCAGGACTTCCGGGACGTCGCCGCCATCACCACGGCGCGGTTCTTGGTCACCTACACCTGCGACCTCCGGCCGTCCGAGGCCGAGCAGCAGGCGATCCGCCGTTGGGTCGAAGGCGGTGGGCGGTGGCTGGCCCTGCACGGCACGAACTGCGCTCTGGACGCGCCGGCGCAGCTGGACGGGACGCCGTTCGAGGCGCCACGCGTCTTTCCCCTGTGGGCCGACACCTTGGGGAGCCAGTTCATCGCGCATCCGCCCATCGAGCCGTACGTCGTAGCCCTCTCCCCCGGGGCCGCGACCGACCCACTCGTCACCGGCCTTGGACCTTTCGAGGCCCGTGACGAGCTGTACCTGATGGAGCACCACGGCGAGCTCGTCCCGCTCCTCGAGACGCGCTGGATCGGAACAAGCAGGGGATTCGCGGAAGCGGACTGGCACGACGACCAGCCGCGCCTCGTGCTCTACCGACGCCCACTCGGACGAGGTGAGGTGGTGTACTTCACGCTGGGTCACTGCCGAGGGCACTGGGACATGATCGACCCCCCGTACAACGGCGCCCGGTACCCGAAGGTGGACCGCGGCTCATGGGAGGTTCCCGAGTACACCGAGATCCTGCGCCGCGCCATCGCGTGGGCGAAGAGCGCCTGAGGCCATCGGCACCAGGTCCACCGGCACGAGTACACCTCAAGGAGGCAGTCGCATGACGCAAGCAAACACGGGTTCCGCAGAGGCACCGCGTCCCTTCCGCTTCGGGACCAAGGCGACGAAGGCGGAGTCGTCCAAGGAGTGGACGGAGCTGGCGCGCCAAGCCGAGGACCTCGGGTATGTCAGCTTCCAGATCGATGATCACTTCGGGAACCAGCTGGCGCCGGTGCCGGCGATCATGGCCGCCGCCTGCGCTACCTCGAGGATCCTGGTCGGGCCGCATGTGGCCAGCGTGGACTTCCGCAACCCGGTCCTGTTCGCGAAGGAGTGCGCCACCATCGACCTCTTGAGCGAGGGGCGGTTCACGCTCGGCATCGGGGCCGGGTGGTCGAAGGCGGACTACGCGATCGGTGGCATCCGCCAGGACGACGCGGCCACCCGCATCGAACGCCTTGACGAGGCGATCACCGTCCTGAAGGGCCTGTGGGGAGACAAACCCTTCTCTTTCGAAGGCCGCCACTACCGGGTGGCCGAGGTCGACGGGAAGCCGAAGCCGATCTCGGAGATCCCGATCATGGTGGGTGGCGGCGGTCCTAAGATCCTCACGCTGGCAGCGCGGCGGGCCGACATCGTCGGCATCAACCCCAAGATCGTCGGCCGCTCGATCAATCCCCGCTCCAGCCGAACCATGGCCGCCGACGCAGTGGACGAGAAGGTCACGTTGGTGCGGGAGGCCGCGGGCGACCGGTGGGGCGAGATCGAGCTCCAACTCCAAGTCTTCAAGACCATCGTCACCGACAAGGCGGAGGAGGCGGCCGAACCACTCGTCGCCGTCTTCGGGCTGCCCGTCGAGGTGATCCTCTCGGCGCCGTTCTTCCAGATCGGCACCGTGGCCCAGATCACCGAGAACCTCCAAGCACTACGAGAGCGCTGGAACATCAACTACATCGTGTTCCAGAACGACGGGACCGAACCCATGGCCCCTGTCGTCGCTCAGCTGGCCGGCACGTGAGCAACCTGTCCGGCCAGTCGCGGCCACCCACGGTCATGGTCGGCAGTCACGGAAGCGGACGCGCAGGTCCCGGCGGGCGAAGCGCCAGCCGTCGTCCTCGCCTCGGCGGAGCACATCTTCGTAGTGGAAGTAGATGACCGGGCTGGTCCGGCCCTCGGCCCACCTCGTCGCCATGCACCACGAGATGGCGTGAACCTCATCGGCGGAGGCCACAGTGAGCAGTCCCGGCCCTGGTAGATGCATCATCGGCTTGGCCAGATCGAAATGCGCGAGGACGTTCCTGGCAATAGGTTCTGGCCCGGTCGCCACGCCATAGCCCAGCTCCTGGCCATCCCAGACGGCGTCGTCGGTGAACAGCGCGGCGAGTTCGATCGCCCGGCCCTCGTCGGTGAGGAGCGCGTAGACCTGCAGCAGGTTCTGGAGCTTCTGCGCCACGTCAGCGGGCGGCGGGCCCCCCCACCGGGCCGCGGCCTCAATGATGGAGCGCACGTTGTGGGTCGAGATCTCGGACATGACCGCTCCTCCGTTGACGACCTGGCTAGATGGCGGTCTCACCGCCGTCGGCGACCAAGAGGGTTCCAGTGATGAAGCTCGCCTCCCCCGAGAGCAGGAAGCAGATCGGCGCTGCGATCTCCTCCGGCTCGCCAACGCGCTTCTGAAGGTTGGCTTCTCCGAATCTCTTGGCGCCCTCCTCGTAGCTCCCGCCACCCCGCTCGACGAGCAACGGCTCCGTCATGCCTGTCCGGGTGCGGCCGGGAGCCACGACGTTGACGCGAATGTCGGGTGCCACCTCTCGGGCGAGCTGTCGCGAGAAAGCGACGATTGCGCCCTTCGCGGCACCATAGGGCACATTGTGCTGGTTGGCGGTGAGGGCGGCGGTCGAGGCGATGTTCACGATCGATCCGCCCGTCGCCTGCCCGTGCATGATCGGAATCACCTGCTTGCAAACGAGGAACGTCCCACCAGCATGCACCTCCATCATCCGGTTCCAGCGCGGCGTAGGACCACTCCTCGATTGGTCCGAACTCCGCGTGGCCGGCCGCATTGAGCAGGCAGTCGATTCGGCCCAACTGCTCCCAGGCGGCCTGGACGGCTTCGATGACGGACGACTCGTCGGCGATGTCGGCCCCAAGGGCGACTGCACCTTCGAGGTCAGCCGCCACCTCGCTTGCTCGGCCCTGGTCGAGGTCGACGACAGCCACTCGCCCGCCCTCCGACGTGAACTGCCTTGCGGTCGCGGCGGCGATCCCGGAGCCGCCACCTGTGGCGAACAACACCTTGCCGGCGAACCGATTCATCGGCGTCTTCTTCGATCGCTCGTAGTCCGTGTCAATCGCGAAGGGGCAGCCATCCCAGCGGAGGGAGCAGTGAAGCGCGCTCGAGTCATGCAGCCGCGTCCACCAACGGGGCCAGCTGGTCCGGCACTGCGAGCCACTTCTCAGGGGTGTCGATCTCCGGTGAGAAGTTGCTGTCGACCAGGACCGCGGGCAGACCGGCGCGGCGCGCTCGCGAGACCTCCCGGCAGAGCTCGTCGACGGTCATCGGCCGCAGATTGGCCACCTGGACGGGCGGCGCGGTGAAGAGGTTCCAGTAGAGCTCGAGCGGTGGTAGGTGGGAGGGGCGCATCCCCTCCAGCCGCTTGAACGTCTCGAGGTGCTGCTCCAACGTTCCGGAGGCCGGAATCCAGATGTCGAACTTCTCGGCTGTGCGCCGAAGTCCCGCCTCGGAGCGCATGCCCGACATGAGCCGTGGGCGAGGCTGTTGTAGCGGCTTGGGGCGCACATCGGCCGCGGGAATGTTGAAGAACCGACCCGAGTAGGTCACCGGGTCAGGCCCCCAGCACGCGGCCAGCGCGTCGATGAGCTCGTCGCAACGGGCGCCGCGCGTGCGGGGATCGACGTCCATCTGCCGGTGCTCGTCGTCTGACCAACCCACGCTGACCCCGACGATCAGGCGTCCGTCGGAGAGCACGTCCAACGTCGCCAGGCGCTGCGCCAAGTCGACCGGCCGGTGATAACCCGCCACGAGCACGCTGGTCCCCACGGCCGGCTTCGAAGTCCATGCCGCGGCGGCCGTCAGCGTCTCCAACGCGCTCATGATGCTGCGGTACACCGGTGGGATGGCGAGGCCGGGCCGAGCGGAGTAGCCGGAGACTGGTTGATGCGGATAGAAGAGGTGCTGCTGGACCCAGAGACCGCCGAATCCAAGCTCCTCGGCGCGCTCACAGAAGCCGCGGAGGGCGCCGCGGGTCACGTTGCCTCCGAGCTGCGGGAGACTCAAGCCGACCACCGTCATCGCAGCCTCCGATCGGTGCGAGAGAACTTTAGCCGACCTGCAGTTACTCCGACGCTGCGACTTTGAACGTCGTCCTCGATCCCGTATCGTCCCGGACCCTACCCCGCCGACGGATGACCAGAATCGAGAGATCGAGGGGCCGCCGCTACGATCCACTTCGTCTTGACCGTCGATCATCCAGCCGCGCGCATTCGGACCGGGCTGGCGTCTCGCACGGTCATCCGCCACCGACAATGGTCCAAGAACATCTTCCGACGTCCCACGGGTGCGGTTGTGGGATGACGCGCCGTCCCGCGCACCGCCCCTCGCGCCGGTCTTCGATCGTGGACTCGGCCATTGGTCTTTTCTCCACCTACCCGCCCGACAGCATCACCGTGGCCGACATCGCCGCCGCCGCAAACATGACGCCGGCCGCCGTCTACTACCACTTCCCCGCCAAGGAGCAGATCCTCCTCGAAGGTCTCCGGGCCTTCACACTCTCCTTCGTGGACCAGGCGCGGGACTCCCTCCCTCGCCAGGCCGACTGCGCTGCGATGTCGCAGTTCATCTGCGACCTGCTCGTGTGGCTAGAGGAGCGGTGGGCGGCTGCGGCGGTCTACTTCGCCCACTCATCCGGTCTCGACCTCACGATCGAGGCGCTCCGACGCGAGACGCGCATCGAGCTGGTCACGCTGTTCACCCGCGCGCTGCGAGCCACCAAGCCGCCCCATTTCGACGCTCCACAGGCGGCCGTTGTCGCGGTAGCGCTCCTGTCCCTCCTCGAGACCGCCGCCGTCTGCTGGCTCACGCAGGACGCCGTCTTCCGAGGGCTCGGCCGGTCGCGCTTCCTGGACGAGACGGCCGCTCTCGCCGAGCGCATCGTCGGCGCGTGAGGGCAGTCCGACCCTGTGCCGACCAGGCGTCCCCGAGTCAAGCTGGCCGGGCGGTGCTAGGCGCTTGCGGCCGGCGATCGACAATGTGTTGTCAGGCCGCGTCGCGTTCTATGGCGAGGTCGTCGAAGAGCTTGTGCATGTCGACTCGGATCTGTTCGTAGTCGCGGTCGACGGTTGTCCAGCGGGATGGTTTGCGGCCTGGGCGGGGGCTGCGGATGCCGGCGAGGATGGGGGCGATGACGTGATCGCGCAGGGCGACGACGCCTGCCATCACTCGAGCGGCGTCGGGTGGGACGTGGTAGCGGTGGGAGCGGCCGAGCTTGACGACGAGATGCTTGGCTCGCAGCTTGCGCAGGTCGTAGGTGGCCTGGCGGATCGTGTAGCCGTCATCGGTCTGGCCGGTGATGGTGCGGACCTTGTGGGCGAGGTCGGCGACGGTGAACCCGGCGGGGGTGGCGGCCAACGCGACGACGGCCGACACAGTGTGGCGGATCCGGGCTCGGTTCATGTCGATGCCGCCGACGCGGGTCGCCCCGATCATCGAGGGCTGGGGCAGCTCGTCGAGCAGACCGTCAGGGACGAACGTGACGTCGACGCAGTCCAAGGTGGTGCAGAAGTTCTCGGCCATGGTGGCCAGCCGGGCGGTGATGTCACCGAAGTGGTCCAGGACGCGGCCGCATCGCAGCTCTTTGGTGTTGTGGGTGATCGCCTCGACCCGAAGCACGTGCTCGCCTTTGGTGTAGGCCTTGAGGGTCAAGCGTCCAAAGTGGACCTTGAAGGTGGTCAGGTCGTAACGAGGTGTCCCGATCACGGCCTCCAGTCGAGGTGGGCCACCGGCGTGGTCGCGGTGAGGGCGGGCCTTGGCGCCGAACAGGGTGCGCACCATGGGTACGTCGAGACGGGAACGTGTCCGGTCGACGATGGCGTCGAAGGTGTGCTGCATCCGTGCTCCGTTGGCGAACAGCAGGTTGCGGCTGTACTCGACTTGATAGACGGAGTAGCTGTAGCCGAACCCGCTGTCGCGCTGCTCGTCGAAGTCCAACCCGAAGTACACGCAGGCGCTGTAGATCCAGCGGTCGCACACCTGGCGCAAGAGCCCTGCTGCCCCGGGCTGGGACACGGTGTCTGCGATCTCGGCGAGGCGTTCGGGCTGGGTCAGCGCGGTGAAGCAGTTGCCCTCCTTGACGAAGTCGATCCCGGCCGTTGCGGCGGCGGCGGCGACGTACTCGTGGCCGTTGAGGATGATCTGGGCGCCGAACGGCGGATGACCTGACATCTTGATCGTGACGTGACCCCACACCGGGTCGCGGATGTGGAACGAGTAGTGGTTGACGTACTCGGACTTCTTCTCCAAGTTGACGATCACCCCCGAACGGGACTGCGTCACCTTCCACACCGCTGCCGGCGCCCGCGCCACCAGCACCAAGAACACGCCGACACCGACCGAGTGTGTAGCCAGGTACTCCTCGGCGATCAGGTGCTTGCGCTCACCGGCCTTGGTGTCGATGACCGGGACGCCGCTGGCCTTGGCCCAGCCCCGCACACGCCGGGCGAACCGGCCGGCCATGCGCATCAGATGCGTGTTGTCGAGATGCTCGTCGGAGCCGTGCAGCCGGCGCCACCACGTCCGGAACCCGCCTGGCGAGTGACCCATCGAGAAGTAGGCGTTGAGCACGACCCGATCCACGCAGTCGTAGCTACCGGTGAGCAGATCGCCGTAACGGGCAGAGAGCGCGTCGTCCATCGGCGAACCGTAGGCACCACACCAGACGCCTCGCGACTGCCCCGCAGGGGCCACCGATCACGAGCGAGCGAAGCGAGTCTCGGGAGCGGAGTAGGTGCTTGGGGGCCGGAACTTGAAGCATTGTGACAAGTTCTGCGAAGCGCGACGATGGTGGTGAGAAGGATCTCGTACCGTCCCACCTGGACTTGCGACCTAACAGGGTGCTAACGGCGCCAGTGATCGGCGAACGGTCGGCCTTCCGCGAGAAGAGTGGACTTGTGAGTGCGCTCGACTCGCGCGGCCCCGGGAGGGGGCCGGGGGGAGGGCCCGCCCTCCCCGCTAATTCTTCGATTCGGCATCAACAAACGCAAGCGCACCGGCCCCGGCAGTTGCAGCCCACCGATCACATCATGGATCTCGACCTGCTCGACCTGCCTCCCTGAGCTCGCTGGAGCAGGCGGCGTCGACGTATCCGGTGTCCTTCAGGGCTCGCCGGCCGCGCCCAGGACCCGCTGCGTGGCCGCCAGGACGGCCTGGGCCCGCGTGACCGGGTCTGGGTGTGCGGACATCAGCGGCTGCGAGCGCAACTCGAGCGAGAGCGGTACCGAAGGCACCGCGATCAGGGTGTCGACCAATGGGAGGTCGCCCTGTCCTGGGAGGAGCCGGCCGTACAGAGCCTCGTCCCGCAGACCGTCGCGGGAGCGAGCGGGCGGGTAGCGCGGCGCGTCGGCGATCTGCAGGTACGGCAGCAGCCGTTTCGGCACGGCGTCGAGGTCAGCGGGTGACCCTCCGGAACGGGCGAGGTGCAACGTGTCCACCAATACGCCTCCATTCGGCCGCGCCGCGGCTTCGACGATGCTCATCGCCTCACCGAGCGATGCGACGCTGAAGATCGGCAGGAACTCGAGCACCACGACGATCCCAGCTGAGGACGCCAGATCACAGAGCGCACCGAAGCGGTCGACCACGGCACCTCGCTCCGCCGCCCCGCCGGCCACGAGGATGTGGCGCACGCCGAGCTCGGCCGCCGTCTCGACCAGGGCCTCGCCGGGATCATGCTCCCGGCCCAGGATCACTGGTTCCATGTCGAGGGGCACGAGTCCGGTGGCGCGAAGCCGGTCGGCGACAGCCGTGGTCGTGGCCGAGGTCCAGGTCTCGGGGTCGAACCAGATGCCGACGGCTCCGAAGCCGGCGTCGGCAGCCACGTCGACGGCATCGGCTGGCCCGACGTCGAAGACGGTACCTGCGGCTAGCGACAGCAGGCGCCCGCTCATCCGACCAGGGCGCCGGACATCAGTCCCGAACTTCGATCCCGCGGCTCCGGCATGTCACTGGGCCTAGCTCGACCGCCAGTAAGGAGCGCGGAGCTCTCGCTTGTTCACCTTCCCCATCGCGGTGCGGCCGACGGTGTCGACGATGTCGACCGAACGGGGGCACTTGTAGCCGGCCAGCTCTCGCCGGCACAGCGCGATGAGCTCGTCAGCGTCAGGAGGATCCGCAACGTCCACCGGCACGACCAGCGCCTTCACCTCCTCGCCCATGTCCGGGTGCGGCACACCGATCACAGCGACGTCGGACACCTTCGGGTGGCCAGCGAGGATCTGCTCAGCCTCCGCGGGGTAGATGTTCGCTCCTCCCGACACGATCATGTCGCTGAATCGGTCCGTGATGAACACGTACCCCTCGTCGTCGATGTAGCCGATCTCGCCGAGGGTGAAGACCCCCGGGCGCAGATGTGCCTCGGCCGTCTTCTGGGGGTCCTTCGGGTAGATCACTCCTCTTCCCGTCGAATCGACGAAGTAGATCCGGCCCTCGGAGTTCGGAGGCAGCTCGTTGCCGCCGTCATCGACCACGATGGCCGTGAACGGCGGGATGGCACGGCCAACCGAGCCGGGATGCTGGAGCCACTCGTCGCTCATGATCATGCACGTCGTTCCGACCTCGGTGGCCCCGTAGGAATCGAAAAAGATCGGGCCCCACCAGTCGATCATCTTGTACTTCACGTCGATCGGACAGACCGCACCTGTGTGCCCCACCAGCTTCATGGAGCTCACGTCGTACTGCGTCCGCACCTGCTCGGGCAGTGCCAACAACCGGACGAAATGCGTGGGCACCATCACACTCGTCTCCGCGCCGTAGGTCTCGATGGCCCGCAAGACGGCTTCCGCGTCGAATCGGCCCAACACCACGACCGGCACCCCGACGGCCAGGAGACGGACGCCCGAGAGCGGCCCCGTGTGGTACATGGGGCCGATCACGAGGTGGGTGCCGAAGGCAGCGAACGCGTTCTGCGCCAAGGCAGCGAGGTGCTCACCGATGTTCTTTCCGCCTGCAAACATCGTCGGCGGCAGCTCCACGCCTTTCGGCTGCCCCGTCGTGCCCGAGGTGAACATCAGGTTGGGGCGTGGTTCCACCTCGGTCGGCGGCTCGTCCGGATCTGACCGCTCCAACCAGTCCTCCCACAGGACGAGCCCTGGCTGTGGCGCACACCGCCACCCGACAACGACAGGGACGCCGGCAAGCTCAGCGGCACGACGACCGACCACGACCGTCTCGGGCCCGACGAAGAGGACTCGAGCGCCGGAATCCTCCAAGATGTACGCGATCTCGTCAGCCGTCAGGTGGAAGTTGGCCGGGACGGTTGACACGGCGGCGAACAGGCCGCCGAGATGGGTCAAGAGCGTCTCCGCACTGTTCTCGGCAAACACCGCGACCCGTCGCTCGGAACCGAGCTCGAGCCCTCGCATCCCGTTGGCGACACGGTTCAGGGAATCGTTGACCTCGGCCCAACCCAGCGCGACGCGATCGTCCCGCAGGGCCACCTCGTCCGGGCGCTCATGAGCAAGACGTGACGCCACCAGAACCATGGCACCCTCAGTGCACGGATGCCGTCGTGGACCGGGCCTGGCTCACCGCGGTTCCGTGGCCCACGTCGTGCCGAACTTGCCGTTGAGCGCGACCACGAGGGCCACTGCACCCTCGGAACCAGCCGACTCCGGGCCGTACTCGACTCCGCTCCGCACCCAACGCAGGTCACCCGCACCGAAGGAGCCTTCACCTTCGATGATGAACTCCCCCGAGCGGAATATGTACAGGGTGTCGGTGGGGTGCGAGTGCAGCCCGAGCCGCGCTCCAGGAGGGAAGGTGACCTCCACCATCGATGGTTCGGAGCTGATCCGGCGCAACAGCACATATGGTTCGATGTCAGGGTGCTCGTAACGCACTAGTTCGGAGTCGGTGATCGTGAAGCGACGTATCGCGGCCTCGTCCATCACGGGTTCAGGTCTCGATCTCACCGATGGGCGTTCCAACGTCGTAGGTCTCACCTTCGACGCCTGTGATGCGGACGACTCCGGCCATGGGCGACTCCACGTCGTTCTCGACCTTGTCGGTTTCGATGCGATAGAGCACCTGCCCGGCTGCCACCTGCTCGCCGTCCGCGACCAGCCATTCGACCAGACTGCCCTCCGTCATGGACACTCCCAGCTTCGGGATGTTGAGCGGAACGCCCACGGTCCTCCTTCTCGCGTCGTCGTCGCGTCGTGCGCAGCACGATCGCGTGCGTACCAAACCTAGTTCATGGAGACAGCCTCTACTTACAAGACAGATCCTCGGCGCGACGTGAATGCCCGGCGAGGCGGCCTTTCCGGCGTCGCTCGGCCCTCGCACGTCGTAGTCCACATGGCGAGGAGTTGCTGCTCCTCATCGCTACCTCCCAGCACCGCGGGATCAGCCCCGGTCGCCGAGCGAGCGCGCGATGTCGAAGATCGTCGGATCTCCCGTGACCCAGGTGACGTCGAGCTGGCACCGCCGGATTCGCCACCCGCGGTCGGTCTTCACGATCGAGTTCGTGTAGAAGCCACCGAGTGTGCACCAGCGAGGCGCGTCGCTCGCGTGGCCCAGCTCGGTGAGTCGTTGCGAGCTGAACCAGTGCTGCGCCTGCATGTAGCTCACGCAGGTAGCAGCATCGACTGCCTCGAAGGTCACCACGTGGTTGGTCGACAGGTGCTGGGTGGTCTCGAAGTTGCCGTTCACGGACCGCACCTTCCGGGCCCACTCCTCCGGTCGCATCGAGGTAGCCGGTTGCTCGTTCCACGCCGAGAAGTCGAACTCGCACGGGTCCGTGAAGCAGGCCGCGTACAGCTCCCAGTCGCGGCGATCGACGCCCGTGGCGTACTGCACGATCACGTCGACGATCGCTTGCCGGTCAGCGAGTGGCTCGACCTGGCCTGCTGACACGCGGGCTCCCTTCGGAGAGGACGGCTACGCCGTCACCAACCAGCCAGGTCTGTCGTTCCTGTCGTGACTCTGTTCCCGAGCTGTCACGGCCGAGGCCGCTGGGGGATCAACGGCTTGTGGAACTGCTGCTCTTCGTTCCCGGTAGTTGGCGAAGGTGACGTGCGACTGCATGCTCCTCCTGTCGGACCGACGGCCGACCGGACCTTTGCGTACTTGCTTTATTGAGTCACGCTCCACTAAGAGGCGGAAGCGTCAGCGATGAGAGTACTGTCCGGTCAGGGACCACGAGCGCCGTGAGGCGAGCCACCGTGCGAAGCAGTGGGCGCGGGCCAATCTGCGTTCGAGCCACGTCCCAGCGCCCAGGGCCGCGGGGCGTGGTCTGGGCTGGAAACGACCACGCATTGCCATTGTTCCGTCCACCCGACCAGCGTTCCGACAGGGAGGGCACCTCGTGACGACCACGTCGAGACCGTTTCGGTTTGCCACTCAGTCCTTCGAGGCCGCATCGCGCCAGGCCTGGCTCGACACCGCCAGGAGCGCCGAGGACCTCGGCTACACCACCCTGTTCACCACCGACCACTACTTCGGTCCCGGTGAGATCTCCGACTCCAGTGGGCACCGCCCAGTCGATGTCGCACCGATCGCTGCGATGATGGCGGCCGCCGACGCGACCACCGACCTCCGGGTCGGTTGTCGGGTGTTCGGTGTTGACTTCCACCATCCCGTCGTGCTGGCCAAAGAGCTGGCGACCGTCGACTTCCTCACCGGCGGGCGCCTGGAAGTCGGGCTAGGGGCGGGCTGGACCGCCGCCGAGTACGAGGGGCTCGGGGTCACCATGGATCGTCCCGGCGTGCGCATCGAACGGCTCGAGGAGGTCGTCGGACTCCTGAAGGCCCATTGGACCGGCGAGGATCTCAGTGTGGAAGGCAGGTACGTGCACGCGCACGGCTTCGCGGGCCGACCGTTGCCCGTCCAGGTGCCTCATCCGCCGCTGATGATCGGAGGCGGCTCGCCAAGGATCCTGCGTCTCGCCGGCCGGGTGGCGGACATCGTGAGCATCAACTTCGACAATTCTTCGGGGAAGCTAGGTTCATCGAGCGTCGCGAGCTCGACCATCGCGCGGACGGCGGAGAAGATCGACTGGGTGCGCGAAGGGGCAGGGAGTCGGTTCGAGCAGCTCGAGCTGGAGATCGGTGCGTACTTCGTGGCCGTCACTGACGATCCTGCGTCCGCGACAGCCGCGATGGCCTCGCGGTTCGGCGTGAGCGTCGATGACCTCGTCGAACACCCCCACGCGCTGCTCGGCTCCATTGGCTCGATCTGCGACACGCTCGAAGATCGCCGGCAGCGACTCGGCATCAGCTACGTCACGGTGGCTGAGCGGAACATGCGGGACTTCGCGCCCATCGTCGAGCGGCTCACCGGCAAGTGAGCGGGCGCCGCGGAAGCTGGCGGAGCCTGATCAAGTCCGCCTGCTCCGTCGGGGGAAGGTGAGCGGGTCGCCGGGCGCGGCTGAGCGGCGGGCGCGCTACAACAGGCATCCACTGTGCGACGTGCTCCGCGGAGCCGCAACTCGGAGGAGCCGCTGTGCCTCTTAACTCTTTCCCGGTGGAGCACCTCTTCACCCTCACCGCGCAGACGTCGCTGGCCTCGAGGATCACCGGTGGCCCTGCTGGCACCCGGCTGGTGGTGAACGTGACGGGCGGAACCGTCGCAGGTCCGGCGATCAGGGGAACGGTGGTCGGACCGAGCGGCGACTGGGTCATCGCACGCCCGGACGGCTCGCTCAGCCTCGACGTGCGACTCCTCGTGCGGACCGATGATGGTGCCGACATCCTCATGACGTACCGGGGCATCGCGACGGACGGCGGCGCGACGATCCGGACCGCTCCGCTGTTCGAGACCGGTGACGCGCGGTACTCATGGCTCAACTGGACGCAGGCGGTCGCGATCGGCAAGTCAGGCGGCGGACAAGTCGTCTACGACGTCTATCAGCTGGTCTAGAGGTCCCCGCCGTCGTCGACCGTCGGTCCCTCCAGCGCGTCGTATCCCAGGCCAACAAGGTGACATCGGCTCGGGCCATGACGCATTCTGGCCGGCCACAGGCTTCTCGCGGAGGCCAGCGTCGAGTTCCGTCGCCGGTCTCCACGAGAAGTCGCGAGCGCCTCGGGGCCACTGTCCGGGGCCCGGTCAGCCCCATCCGCGTGCCTGTCGCGCGACCCGCGGTTCAGCGGAGGGGACGGAAGAACTGGCGGAGCTCCGAGACCAGAAGCTTGGGCTCCTCCAACCCCGGGAAGTGCCCTCCGGAGGGCATCTCCCTCCACCGCTGGATGTTGTAGCGACGCTCGGCCCACGGCCTGGGGACTCTGCGGACGTCTCGCGGGAAGATGGCGCACCCGGTCGGGACCTCGATGCGTCTCAACGGGGGCGTGAGGTTCCTCTCGTGTGCTCGCTCAAAGTACAAGCGCGACGCGGAAGCGATCGTCCCCGTCACCCAGTAGGTGGTGATCTCAGCGAGTAGCTCGTCCTTGGTGAAGCTCCGGTCGAGGTCGCCATCGCAGTCGCTGTAGGAGCGGAACTTGTCCACCAGCCAGGCCGCCAGTCCGGCGGGAGAGTCGTTTAGTGCAAACGCCAAGGTGTGGGGTCGGGTGCTGTTGATCGCCACGTGCACGACTGTCCCGTTGGCCTGGTGCGCGGCCCACTCCTCCAGGCCCTTCCGGTCGGCTTCCGTGAGGGCCTCGTCGCGCTCGGCGTCCTGTGGCGGCTCACCCAGCGGCATCGTGAGGTGGAGCCCACACAGGTGCAAACCGCCGTCAACTCGCGCCATCTCGGTGGTGATGATCGCTCCCCAGTCACCGCCCGCCGCCCCGTAGCGCCCATACCCCAGGCCCTCCATGAGCAGCGCGAAGGCAGCGGCCATGCGTCCGGGGCCCCAGCCCGGCTTGATGGTCGGTCCTGAGAACCCATAGCCGGGAATCGAGGGCGCCACCACGTGGAACGCGTCAGTCGCGTCACCGCCGTGTCCTTCCGGATCTGACAGCGGACCGATGACCTTGACGAACTCGAAGATCGAGCCCGGCCAGCCGTGGACCAGCAGCAGCGGCAAGGCCGCGGGGTTGGACGAACGGGCATGGATGAAGTGGATGGGCTGACCGTCGACCTGGGTTTGGAACTGATCGAAGGAGTTGAGGATCGCCTCCTGGGCGCGCCAATCGAACGTCGTCCGCCAGTAGTCGCACAGCTCCCGCAGATAGGAACGGCTCACTCCGTAGGTCCACTCGTCTCCTTCGAAGTCGTCGATGAACCGTGTCCTGTCGAGTCGGACACGGAGATCGACGAGCACCTCCTCTGGGACCGCCACGGTGAAGGGTGCGCAGTGCTCCACGACGACCTCCTTCTCTGAGTTACGCGCAACGTAGACGGCGGGTGGCTGCCGCTCGCTGGTCAATGGTCGCTGATCGAGGGCGGTACCAGCGTCGCGTCGCGGAGAGTCGGCCCGGCGCAGGCGCTCCTGGAGAGCGATCGCTTCCCGGTCGTCGGCACGCATTCCGATCGCTTCTTCCTGCCGGCCGCCGCTGTGCTCGGCCGGCGGCGCCCTGGATCGACGTCAATGGTGTGGCCTCAGCCCGTCGTCGGCCGCGGCGCACCAGGACCGCGTTCGTGTCGGGGCTCCACAGGGACGATACTGAGCCTCGATTGCACTCGACGCGGGACTGAGGAGGGAGCTCGATGACTGGGAAGCTGGACGCGAGGGTGGCGCTCGTCACCGGTGGGACACGTGGCATCGGGCGAGCGATTGCCGAGGCGTTCGTGGCCGAGGGCGCGTCGGTCGTCGTCAACGGTCGCTCGGAGGAGAAGGGTCAGCGGGCGTTGGTCGAGATGGATGCCGGCGAGCGCGCCCGCTTCGTCGCCGGCGACATCACCCGGAAGGAGGATTGCGAGGCGCTCATCGACGGGACGGTCGACCTCTACGGCCGCTTGGACATCCTCGTCAACAACGCCGGCGGTCTAAGTGGTTGGGCGCTGGTGCACGAGCTGCCCGACGACGCCTGGTTCGGCACTCTGGACTGGAACCTCAACTCGACGTTCTTCACCACCCGCCGGGCACTACCCCACATGATGCGGAACTCGTGGGGTCGCATCCTCAACGTCTCGTCCGTCGAGAGCAAGACGACGAACAAGCCCGCCATCAGCCCGTACATCGTCACCAAGGCCGCGATCAACGCGTTCACCAGGGTGGTCGCGTTCGAGTACGCGCCGTACGGGATCACCGCCAACGCCATCTGCCCCGGTGCGATCGAAACCGACATCATGAAGGAGGGCGGCGCGCAGGCCGCCGCCGCCGCCGGCATCACCTACGAGCAGTTCATCCAGAACTACGCCAATGAATCGATGATCAAGCGCATCAACACTGTGGAGGAGGTTGCGGCGGTCGCCCTGCTCCTCGCCTCCGAGATCGCCGGCGGGATCACGGGCTCGATGTACAACGTGGACGGTGGCACATCCCCCTGGTGAGCACCGCGGCACGCTCGTCGCCGCAGCTCGTGCCGGCGATCGCTCGCAGCGAAGATCCGGTCTGGGAGGCCCTCCCGGTCGCCCACTCCGACGGCACTGTCGTCCTCGCCGAGGACCTCACGACGATTGAGGCCGTCCGCAGACCACCGTCGACGTGATCCGCCGGCGTCGGCGCCGGCCCGGGGAGGTCAGAGGGCCCGGGCCACCGCGGCGGCCTGGTGGATGGCGGGGAGGATGCCGTTCGTGCCGGTGACGTCGCCGATGAGGTGGGTGTTCCACGGGGCCTCGTCGCCGGCAGCCAGGTGCTCGGCCAGCTCGCGGTTGGGGTGGTGGTACGTGACCAGCACGACCGTCCGGGCCGGCAGCGCCCTGACCCGCTCGGTGAACGGCACCCCGACGATGACCTCGTCCTCGGTGATGCCCTGGAGGTAGTGACCGCCGATGAAGTCGAAGTCGCCGGCGAGGAGGCGTTCGCGCGCCGCCTCGACCGTGGCCGGTGGATAGGGCAGCCGCTCGCCGATCGCCTGGTTGCGCCCGACCATCGTGACCCTTAGCCCGGCAGCCAGCAGGGCGTCGGCCACAGAGACGGCCTCGAAGGTCCCGGTGTCGTCGAAGACGACGGCGGGGTCCTGGAGCACGGCGCGACCACCGAAGCCGAACACGTCCCATGACGTATACACGTGCCGGAGGTCGAACCCTCGGACAGGGGTGACAGGGGTGGCCAGCTGGAAGCCGTCCCGGCGTGGTGATCCTCCGGTCGCGATGATGACCTCGTCGGGAGCGATCTCGGCCACGACGTCCGGATCCACCATCGAGTTGAGGCGGATGGTGACGCCGAGCCGTTCGATCTCGCTGGTCAGCCACTCGGTGATGGCGCCGATGTCCGAACGATGGGGAGCAGTGGCTGCGATGGCGACCTGGCCGCCCAGCCGGCGGGTTGCCTCGTGGAGGTGCACGTCATGCCCGCGCAGCGCCGCGGTGCGGGACGCCTCCAACCCGGCCGGTCCACCGCCCACCACGAGCACGCGCTTGCGCTCCGGTGCCGGACCGGGCGGGTCGTGAGGCACGGTCGTCTCCCGGGCGGCGGCCACGTTCACGACACAGGACAGCGTGCCGGTGGTCATCAGTTGCCCGACGCAGCCGAAGTTCGAGCCGATGCACGGGCGGATCAGGTGCTCCTCGCCGCGCCGGGCCTTGTTGACCAGCTCGGGATCGGCGATCAGGGCCCGCACCATCGACACCATGTCGGCCGCTCCGCTGGCCACGATGTGCTCGGCGTGGTCGAGCGTCATGATGCGACCGACGACGATGGTCGGCTTGGCGATCCTCTGCGTGATCACCGCGTTGACCGCCATCTCGTTCCCGAGCGGCTCGTCCATCGGTGACAGGAGCTTGTGGAACCGCCAGTACGAGCCCATGTGGAGGGAGACGTAGTCGACGTAGGGCTCGACCCGCTGCGCGATCTCGGCGACGTCCCCGGGGGCCAAGCCGCCCGGGATGTACTCCTCGTTGGGCAGGCGGATACCGACGCAGTAGTCGTATCCGACCTCGGCTCGGATCGCCTCGAGGATCTCGATGAGGAAGCGCATCCGGTTGTCGAGGTCGCCGCCATATTCGTCGGTGCGGATGTTGTTGGCCGGCGAGAGGAACTGCTCGATGAGGTACCCGCTCGACGCGTGGAGGTCCACGCCGTCGAGCCCGCCGTCGCGGCAACGACGAGTGGCGGCGGCGAACGCCTCGACCACCTCGGCGATCATCGATCGGGTCATCTCCAGAGGGATGCCCCCCACCATGGGGTTCGGAATGGCGCTCGAGGACAGCTGCGTAGCGGCCTTCGTCGGCCGGGTGGCAGAGCCGGGGTGGTAGATCTGCTGCAGCAGCCTCATGCCGTACGGGCGGATGCGATCTGTCAGCTCCCGGTACAGTGGGATGACGTCGTCGCTGTAGAGCGGGGTGACGCTCGGAGCGTTGGCGTGCACGCCCGTCGCCTCGAGCGTGCTCATCCCCACTCCCCCGGCGGCGCGTGCTTCGTGGTACGCGATGAGGCGCTCGCCCGTGAGCATCGTGCCGTGCGCCGATCGCACGATCCGGTTCGGGATGGTGATGGGGCCGACGTCGATCGGCTCGAAGAGATGTGGATAGGCCATACTGGCTCCTCATGTGCCGGTCGCATCTGGTGTACCACCCCGTTCGGCACCCGAACGACAGCCGTGGATCGGCGAGCAGGCGACGATGACTCCCATCGAGTTCAGCCTGACTCTCCCTCGGTTCCAGGACCCCGGAGAACGCGACCCGTTCCGGCGGACATACGAGTTCGCCCGTCACGTTGATTCGGTGGGCTTCGCGGGCGGCTTCGTCGGCCATCACTCGTTCACACCCGAGACCAAGGACCCGTCGGCACCCTTCGTCTTCCTCGCCACGATCGCGGCCCGGACTGAACGATTGCGACTCGGGACCGGGGTCTTCCTGGGCGCGCTCCACCACCCGATCACGATCTGCGAGCAAGTGTCCACCCTCGACCAGCTCTCCGGCGGCCGGGCAGTGCTGGGCCTCGGCGCCGGATACCGGAAGTACGAGTTCGAGGCCTACGGGTCGCCCTTCCACCACCGCGGCCGGCGGCTCGACGAGACGATCGAGATCCTGCGCTCGACGTGGGCGACCGGCAACTTCCGCCACAACGGCGAGTTCTTCCAATTCGGGGACCTGGAGCTGTACCCGCCGTGCGTCCAACGGCCGCACCCACCCATCTACGTCGGCGGTACCTCACGGGCCGCCATCGAGCGAGCCGCGCGGCTGGGCGACACCTGGTTCACGCTGCCGATGGAGACGCTTCCCTACGTCCAGTTGCTCGTGGACCAGTACCGCGAGGCCTGCGCCCGGCACGGCACGACGCCGCGGCATCTGCCTGATGCGCGAGGCGTGGGTGGCCGAGGACGACGACGCCATAGAGCAGGAGTGGTTCGGCCGGGCGCTCTCCTTCCACCGCTACTATTGGGGGGCTGGCACCCGCGGCGACCAGGAAGATCCAGTGCTCCAGCGGGTCGGTATGGGGCAGCCCGTCACGTACCAGGAGTTCGTACGCGACAGGGCGTTCGTCGGCACCCCGGACAAGGTGATCGAAGAGATCCGGCGGTGGCACGACGCCATCGCGTTCGACGAGGCGTGCCTGATCTTCGCCACCGCGCGAGAGGCCACCGACGAAGCCACGCTCACGAAGTCTACGGGCCTGTTCGCCCGCGAGGTCTTCCCCGTGTTCTCCTGATCGGACTCCGACTGAGCGCCATCAAGATGCGATGTACGGGCGACATCCTGGTTCTCGCTGACCTCCGGTTGCTCAGCTCTGTTGCGTGTACCGGGCGATCGTGCGGTGGAGGTGCTGGTTGCCTGGCTCGTTCCGGCCGAACAGGAAGTGACCGTCGCCCACGGCCGCGAGCGTGTCGTTGATGCCAAAGATGGTGGCGCAGTCCTCGTCGCGCACGACGGCCTCGTAGGTCTGCCGCTTCTCCTCCGCCGTCGCCACCATGTCGCCGACGATCGGTTGCCGGTAGTACTGGAACTGCACGGTGGTCGAGCGGTCGACCGTTGGACCGGGCAGCAGCTTGCTGAGCATGAGCGTGTCACCGTGCCCGCCCGAGATCGACACATTCGGGAACACGTAGTGGACGAGGCTGAAGTAGTCGGGCAGGTTCCCATTGGCTAGCGCGGCCTCGTCGGCGGATGCCGTGAGCTTGGTGGCGAAGCCGATGCGCACGTGAGGACCGAACAGGTCATAGGTGTTGCGATTCGTGATCGCCTTCCGACCGATCGTGTTCCGGTGCAGGTAGCCGATGTGGTAGCCGTCCAGGTAGCCGTCCGCCGCGAGCTTCCAGTTCGGACTGGCGAGCGTGGTGGGCACCCGGTACGGATTGAGCTCGTCGAGGCGCAGCTCGGCCAACGAAGCGTCCATACCCGCGAGCCAGGAGTCGAGGTCGAGGTCAGCATCCGGATCGAGGCAGGAGAACACCGCGCCGACGCGCTCCTCGGTGGGCAGCTCGATCAGGCCCGTGGCCCCGATCTCGCCGAAGGACTCGCGACCGGGCACGCCGACCAGGGCGCCCTCGGTGTCGTAGCTCCACGAGTGGTAGGGGCAGGTGAATCGGCGGGCGCTGCCGCAGTGCTCGTTGGTCAGGCGGGCGCCCCGGTGCCGGCACACGTTGAGCAAGGTGCGGACCCGCCCGTCGCCGCCTCGCACCACGATGATCGGGCGGCCCGCCACGTCGTAGGCGAGGAACTCACCGGGCTCGCGGACGTCGCAGGACAAGGCCACGAGCAGCGGGACCTTCAGGAAGATCTGCTCGATCTCCTGCCGGTAACGGGCCGGATCGGCGTAGCCGGATGCGGGGACCTTCATCGGCGCATCGGTCATGTCGGGGAGGCCGACGTCGACATTGGTCTGCAGCCTGCGCACGAGATCGAACAGGACGGCGGTCATCTGCGCATACTCCTCGGTTGGGCGGGTCGTTCAGGCGGAGGATCCAGCGGGTGGTTCATCGAAGTCCTTGGCGGCTGGCGGCGTGACGGCCGGCGAGGTACCCGAAGACCATGGCCGGGCCGAGCGTGCCGCCGGGCCCGCCATAGGTCATGCCGAAGGGCGAGCCCATGACGTTGCCGGCGGCGTAGAGCCCGGCGATCGGCTCTTCGTCGAGGTCGAGCACCCGAGCGTCCGGGTCGACCCGGGGCCCTCCCTTGGTGCCGAGCGCGCCGCTGTGGATCTCGAAGGCGTAGTACGGGCCTCGCACGAGCGGCCCGAGCGTGGCGTCTCGGCGGCCCTTGCGATGCGGATCGCCCCACCAGCGGTCGAAGGCGCTGTCCCCGCGCCCGAAGTCCGGGTCATGGCCGTCGGTGCAGAGCTGATTCCAACGCTCGATGGTGCGCTCGAGCTCGTCCCCGTCGATGCCCAGCTCGGCGGCCAACTGGGCCGGGGTCCCGCCCCGCGGGATCCACGCCGGCACCTCGTTACCTGCGCCTCCGGCGCTGACCCGAAACCCGTACGTATCCACGTACGTTTGGTCGAACACCAGCCAGCACGGCAGGTTGGCGTACTCAAACCGCGACACGTCCTCCACGTGGAACGCCGCGCCGAAGGCGTTATAGTTGGCGGCTTCATTCGTGAAGCGGCGACCACGTCGATTCACCATGATCGAGTGCGGCAAGGTTCGTTGGCCGTTGACCAGCACTCGCCCCATCGGGTTCGAGTCGATCGGCACCACCCCGACCGGTATCCACCACGCCTCCCGCATGTTGGTGATCATGGCGCCGACCTTCATCGCCATCAGCAGACCATCTCCGGTGGATGTCTCGATCGACACCGGATGCGTCATGGGGCCGCGGAGGAAGGCTCGCCGCAGGTCCTCGTTCCACTCGAAGCCGCCCGACGCGAGGATGACAGCGTTGGTGGCCTGGACCTCGAGCGGACCGTCAGGTGTGTCGACGAGAACGCCGACCACACCGCCATCCTGGACCAGCAGCTCCCGGCCAGCCGAGGTCGTGCGGGGCTCGATGCCACGGTCGAGGCAGGCTCGGAGCAGCCGCCCCGTCAGCGCCTGCCCACAGCCGCGCTCGTTCCGGATGCGCCGGCGCTCGTGCTCCTCGGCCGAAGGCGGCTCGGGCACGGCCTTGCCGAGCGGCGTCTCGCTCATCGTGATGTGCGGATCGCCGAAGTAGGGCGACGGCGTCACGCGGTCGGCCCAGTCCCCGAGCTCGTCGAACGGGAAGAGCGGGCACTCGAGAGTGCGACCACCTCCCGGGCTCCCACCGGGGAACTCAGGGTGGTAGTCAGGCATACCCGGCACGGCGTAGAACTGCACGGGCGTCTTTGCCTCGAGTAGCTCGACCATCTCAGGTCCGGCGTCGATGTAGGCCTCGACGAGGCGCTGCTCCAGCAAGCCTCGTGAGAGCGACATGACGTAGGTGAGCGCCTGCTCACGGGAATCGCTGACGCCTACATCAGCCATGTGCGGGTTGTTCGGAATCCACACCTGGCCACCCGACCACGCGGTCGTACCACCGACCTGCTCGGCCTTCTCGAACACGACGACGCTCGCGCCGCCCTCGTGGGCGGCGATCGCGGCAGTCAGCCCCGCGGCGCCCGTCCCGAGCACGACAACGTCGTACCGCTCCATGTCCACAACCTCCTCAGGCTCCAGCTCCGCGTCAACGGTGCTGACGGAGAAGCGAGATGTGTGTTATACAACGCATGTCGTACAATAGCGCAGCCTGCCGCGGTGGGCAAGCGCAACGTTGAGGGCGAGGTACACATGCCGAGGATCGTCGACTTTGAGGCCCGCCGCCGTGAGGTCGCCGAGGCAGCAGGCGCCGTGCTCGTAGGCGGTGGCCGGGCGGCACTGACGGTGCGGGGCGTCGCTGAAGCGGTCGGCTGCTCGACCACAGTGGTGTCGCACTACTTCGCCGACATGGCCGATCTCGTCTACCAGACCTACGGGCTCTCCGTCGAGCGATCCGCGGCGCGCATCCACCGAGTGCTCGAGCGAGATCCGACTGATCTGGTGGGCCTGATCGAGGCCGTGCTCCCGCTCGATCAGGAGCGCGCCGACGACTGGCGCATCTGGTTCGCCTTCTGGAGCGAGGCGTTGACCTCGCCGCGATTCGCGCGACGAGCAACGGGAGCGAGCCCGCACCATGCTCGGGCGGATCGAGCGCTGCCTTGCTCTGCTTGCTGCCGCCGGCGAGCTCGCCGAGCACGTTGACATCGGCGATGCCTCCCACCGCCTCGCCGCACTCGTGCCAGGGATCGCGGCCGAAGCCACCTTCGACCCCGGACGCTGGACCGCCTCACGGCAGCGGCGGGTGCTGCGCTCCGAGCTCGCTCTGTTCGGCCTCGACCGGCCGATCGAGTCGCTCGCAAAGAAGACCGAGGGCTCCACGTCCTTCGTCGCCCCAGGCTGAGCCGGGCTGGCGCGGGCTCACCCCGGTGCGGCGACACGTGCCGAATGGTCGTGGAGCGCCCCTGGTAAGGCGATGAACTCGACGCACTCGTAGCCCAGGGGTCCCGCCGTCCAGCTGATCGAAGAGATGTTCACCGCTGCCCAGCAGGACGGGCACGATCGCCACATGAATGTCGTCGCGTGAAACCCGGGTCTGTGATCGTGCTGCAAGGGGCGTGCCGCCGGGCTCTACCGGCAGATCAAGGAAGATGCGGCTCTGTCTGCATGGTCCCGGGTTGGAGGGTGCTTCGCGACTTTGGCCGACAACGCCCGCGGGCGGGCTCACAGCTGAATCGGCCAACGGGAGCGACTCCGAGAAGGCCCCAAATCCCTGACTGCTCATGGATTACCGTACGCTGGGGTGGCTTCGCCCGCATCGACGCCATCGTGATCCGCAGTTGAGGCGAGTGAATTCGCATGCTGAGGAGGGGCCATGGCCGATTCGGACCGGATCCTGCACGGGATAGATGTAAGCAAGCACCAAGGCGACATTGACTGGGCGCGAGTGGCTTCTCATCAGCCGCCGCTGCGGTTCGTCATGTCGCGCATGAGTCACGGCGGGCACGGAAACCATGATCTCCGTACCGACCCGAAAGCAGCTCAGAACCGCGCTGGTATGAGGTCGAGCTTTCCAAACGCGCACCGCGGCCTCTACCACTTCCTCGGGTCGTCTGATCCCCAGGTCCAAGTTCAGCGTTTCAAGTCGGTGGTCGTCGGCCTCGAGCCTGGCGAGTTCGTGGCGTTGGACGTGGAACCAGATGCTGACGCTGGCGTCGGGGTCCTGGCGGTGTCGCACATCGTTGCGACGCTGGAGGCGATCGAACAGACATTCGGACGTACTCCGTGGCTCTACATCGGGCACCCGTACCCGGGCGTGTTCGATCAACGCCTTCATCGGTTCCCGCTTCACTTCCCGGTCTACGAGCCGCTCACCACGATGCGGAGGCTAGAGGCCGACATGGGCCGCTCAGCAATGGTGTGGCAGTGGGGTGGCGGTAAGGAAGGGGCGCTCGTCGAGGGTATCCCGAAGCCGGCGGGCAGCACGGGTCGAGTCGACTCCAACCGAATCATGGACGAAGCCCAGTTCCTAGCGAGTGTCGGCCCGGGCGGAGGCTCGGGCTTGGGGACCCGCACGGCCGGCGCGGGGGACACTCGTTCCCTTCAGTTCATGCCCGAACTGCGCGAAGGCGCGCACGAGAACGCGGTGTTCATCCTTCAATGTCTGTTGATCCAGCATGGCGTGACTCATGACGTGGACGTCAACCGTGACGGGAAGTTCGAGACGGGAACGACTGGCGCCGTCACGAGGTTCCAGACACAGCGGGGACTACCCCAGAGTGGTCGAGTCGACAGACCGACGTGGGGTGCATTCGGGACAACGGCCCAGGCGCCCGGCGCGCTCCAGTTCATGCCCCAACTGCGCGAAGGCGCGCACGGGAACGCGGTGTTCGTCCTTCAATGTCTATTGATCCAGCATGGCGTGACTCATGACGTCGACGTCAACCGTGACGGGAAGTTCGAGACGGGAACGACTGGCGCCGTCACGAGGTTCCAGACACAGCGGGGACTACCCCAGAGTGGTCGAGTGGACGGGGAGACCTGGAACGCACTCGGACGGACCTAGCTGACCGGCCGACCTGATCGACTCTCCCGAAGTTGCGACCATCCTGGGCCTGAGCCGATGCAACGCGGTGAGCGAGTACCGCCGGCTGCCAGGACTTCCCAGGCACCCGTCGTGGACATGCCGCCTCGTACGAACGGATGCTCGGCAGAGCAAGGCCCCTTGAGGCACGTAGCCAAGGCCCCTGGATCGGGAGCCGCCCGACCCTCGAGTCAGGCGAGCCAGCAGGCCTCGGGCACGCGGCAAGGCATTCCCCTAGCCGGCCCACTCACGGCCCGCGAGCATCGGCGACTGCGTGCCGAACGGCGCTTTCCCGTTGTTTCCGCCTCGATCATCACGCCCAATCCTTCGCCGGGGAAGTAGTGCTTGACCAGGGCCTTTCGTACCGAAGCCTCCCGAACCGTCCCCTACGAGGCTTCCCCCGTTGCTGGGATGAAAGGACAGGATCACCAATCCGGGGCACGTCGTAAACTCGCCTGGGGTCGAGTCCGAAAGCCACTGATTCATCGGGAGGGATCGTGATGGTGACGAGACGGCAGTTCATCGGAGGCCTCGCGGCGGCGGGAGTCGCCGTCACCGCTCGCGGAGGTGGCCCGGTCGCGGCCGCGACGTCGCCCTCGTGGCTCACGGCGCGTGGCTCGAACGCCCGCACCGGGACGGTGGCGGGTGAGGGGGCGATCACGCCGGCCACGGTGGCCGGTCTCCACCGTCGCTGGACACACGGCTCGCCCACCATTGCCGACACCGAGACACTGGTGCGCGGCACGATGGCATATTCGGTGACCCAGGTCGGCGACTTCTTCGCGGCCGGCGTTCTGTCGGTGTTGCGCCTCACCGACGGCGGCAACGTCTGGAGCCGCAGCCTCCCGGGACGGCCGGCCACGCCCACCATCGGCGGCGGGAGGATCGTGGTCTACTCGGAGCAATCGGCGGACTTCGTCACACCCGATCTCAGCGCGTTCAACGCCGACAGCGGCTCGCCGCTGTGGTCCGTCGTACCGCCCTTTGCGCAGGAGGCTCCACTCGGCGGTGGGCTCGGCATCGCCTCGGGGAAGATCGTGGTCGCTTCGGGCTTCACCCTCTCGGTGCTGCGGGCCAGCGACGGCGGCACGTTGCGCCAGCTCGACGTCGCAAACGGCGACTTCGACTCGAACGGCGGCGCCGCGCCCATGATCGACGGCGCCGGCACGGCTTGGTACGGCTACAAGTTCGTCGACACGCTGGCGGTGCCACCCTCGACGACGGATCCGATCTCGAATCCTCGTCACGTAGGGAACCGGGCGACGTCGCCCGTCCTCGCCGGCGGTCGCGTTTTCATCGCCGCCGTCACCGAGCTCGATGTGTTCGTGCGCGCCACCGGCGCCAAGACGACGCTCGCCACCTATCCCGCCTCCACCCATCACTCCCTGGCCTGGGACGGAGCGAGACTCTTCGCCTCCAGTCGCCGCAGCGGTGGAGTCAACTCGCTTCGCGCCTACAACGGCACCACGGGCGCCGTCATCTGGGAGCAACCGGGCGCGGTCACCGCGCCCCTCGTCGTGAACGGCATGGTGATCGTCGGCGAGGACACTGCCGGCTTGGCCGTGTACCGGACGACCAACGGCGTGGAGCTGGCTCGGTTCCCGGGTACGGCGCGAGGCGCAGATCCGGTCGTCGTGAACGGCCAGCTCCTGGCCGGGTTCTCCGATAGCGCCGTCCCTCCGGGGCAGAACGCACCGCTGTCACGCTTCACGTTGTGACCGCTGGGCATCGAGCCGACCGCAGGCTGCCACTCGCTCTTTAGGTGGACCCGAAAGCCTCCGTGCGGCAACGTCCGTGCAGTGAGCGGGCGTGTACACCCGATGCCGTCGAGCTCTGTGCACCTTCCTTGCACCCGGGCCGGGGGTCAGCTGGACGATGACGGACTGGGCGTCGGGAACGACGCCAGCGCTTCCAGGACCTCGTCGATGTCCACCGGCGTGTGGTCGGCCGATATCTGGAATCGGATCTCGTCTTCGCCGCGAGGCACAACGGGATAGCTCAGCCCGGTGGCGAGCACCCTGTGGGCTCGCAGGTGGGCCACGAGCTCGTGCGTTCGAGGCGTGTCCCGGACCAGCAGCGGTACCACTGGGTGCTCACCCGGGATCGTTTCGTAGCCCAACGCGACGAGACCATCGCGGAAGCGGGCGGTGGCGGCGCGCAGGCGGGCCAGCAACTCGGTCCCGGTCTCGCTGTCGAGCAGCTCCAGTGCCGCCAGGGCGGCCGCGGCTTCGCCGGGCGTCACCGGGTTCGAGTAGATGTACACCGGCGCCGTCTCCCGCAGGTGGTCCACCAGCGTTCGGCTTCCTACCACATACCCGCCGTTCACGCCGAGCGCTTTGCCCAAGGTGGCAACGAGCACGTCGGCGTACCCGCCCGTCACCTCCTCTGTGCCGCGCCCGCCGGCGCCGAGGGCTCCCACACCGTGCGAGTCGTCGACGACGAGCACTGCATTCTCGACGAATCGGTGGTCGTGCGCGGCCAGCAGCGCCGAGATGGCGTCGAGTGGGGCGTGATCGCCGCGCATGCTGAACACCCCGTCGGTCACGACGAGGACCCGGCGGGTGTCATCGGGCAGAGAGCCCAGCACCCGGTCGAGCTCCGCGAGGTCGAGGTGCGGGTACACCACCTTCTGCTTCGGCTGTGCGAGCCTCGTCGCGTTGATGATGCAGTTGTGGTTCAGCGAGTCGCTGACCACGACGGTGTCGGGCGTGACGAGCGACGGCAGCACACCCAGCACGGCGGCGTAGGCCGAGCTGAAGATCACGGCCGCCTCGCGGCCGTGGAACTCGGCGAGGCGCCGCTCGAGCTCGATGTGTGGCGCATACGTCCCGCTGATGAACCGCACCGCGCCCGGGCCGGTGCCGAAGGCCCGGACCGCCTGCTCCTCCGCCGCGATCACCTCAGGGCGCAGTGCCATGCCGAGGTAGCCGTTGGAGCTCATCCGCAAGAAGGGCAGGTCGCCGTGGCCGGCCAACAGGTAGCGGGGCCCACGGCCTCCAGCCGCGGGCAGCACGTCGCGGACCACGGACTCGACCCGCTTGCTCGTTCCCCGGTCGTCTACTTCGGCCAGCTGGCGACGTAGCACCTCCTCCATGCGCTCGACCGGCAAGGTTGACCTCCTGTCACTCGGCGGGGCGGAATCAGGCCTTCAGCTTGTCAAGCATGTCGGCCGTCATGGCGGCCAGGTCGTACTGCGGCACCCAGCCCCATTCCGCCCGCGCCGCGCTGTCGTCGATCGAATCGGGCCAGCTGTCGGCTATGGCCTGGCGGACGGGATCAACCTCGTAGTCGACCACGAAGTCGGGCACGTGGCGGCTGATCTCGGCGGCCAGCATCGCGGGCGTGACGCTCATCGCGGTGACGTTGAACGCGTTGTGGTGCACGAGCCGAGTGCGGTCGGCCTCCATGAGCTCGATCATGGCCCGTACGGCGTCGGGCATGTACATCAGGTCGAGGGACGTGTCCGCCCGCAGGTAGCACGTGTAGCGGCGGTACCGGGAGGCTTGGAAGAACATGTCGACGGCATAATCGGTGGTGCCGCCGCCCGGGGGCGCCACGTACGACACCAGTCCGGGCAGCCGCACGCCTCGGGTGTCCACCCTGAAGCGGGTGGCGTAGTAGTCGCACAGCAGCTCGCCCGACACCTTCGTGATGCCGTACATGGTGGTGGGTCGCTGCACCGTGTCCTGCGGTGTCCGTTCTTGAGGAGTGCCCGGACCGAACGCGCCGATCGAGCTCGGGTTGAACACCGCGCAGCCATGGCCCCTCGCCACCTCGAGCACGCGGTAGATGCCGCCCATGTTGACGTCCCACGCCACGCGCGGCTTGCTTTCCGCCACCGCCGACAACAGCGCGGCCAGGTGGTAGATCGTCCCAATGTCGTAGCGCCGTACCACCGTCTCGATCTGGCGGGTGTGCGTGCAGTCGATGTACTCGTACGGACCCTCTCCGTCGAGCCCGGGCGGCGGCATCCGGAGATCGGAGGCGACCACGCGCTCGGGCCCGTAGCGCTCGCGTAGCGCCGGCACGAGCTCGGCACCGATCTGGCCCAGCGCGCCCGTGACGAGGATCCCGCCCATGCGGCCGCCAACCTAGCCCCGGCCTCGGGCACCTCTGAGCGCTCGGTGCCGACGATGAGGTGGTGCGACGTCGCGCCGAGAGGGTTCAGCCGTGTAGGCGGTTGAGCCGAGCTCGGGTGTCAGCTCGGCGGAGGCGGCGAAGCGTTGACTCCCGGGCTTGGCGAGCGATCGCGGCGCGTCGACGCGGGTCCATGGCGTTGGGCCCCATGACCGCGGCGTCCTCCGCGGTCGGCTGGAACGCGACCACCTGAAGCCCTCGGCGGCGCAGACGAAGCGCCTCGGTGTCGAGCAAGGCACCCGACCAGCGGCGCATGGCCTGGTCAGCACCGAGGCGGAGGCGACGACCGCTGAGCGACATGGGCGAGCTGACGAGGACGAGATCGAGGTCGAGATCTCGGCCACCGAGGACGTCGAGGTTGGTCGGCGAGTGCACGCCGCCGTCGATGTACGCCTGACCCTCGATGGTCACCGGGCTGAAGAACCCTGGGATCGCACACGAGGCGGCCACCACCTCCGGCAACGGAGGGCGGCGGCCATGCCGCCCGAACACCACTCGGCGACCATCAGCTTGGCGCACCGCACACACCCACAGCGGCTCGGTGGGCCACTCATTCGGGAACAAACCGCCGATGCCGGCGGAGATGAGGTCGGTGCTCACCGATCCCTCCGGGATGAGACCAGCGACCAGCGCCCACGGTCGGACCGACAACGGGCGGGCCACGGCACGAGCCAGCGTCGCGCCCAGCTGCGCGGGCGGTCGCGCCATCGCGGTGGAGCGCAACAGGGGCGGGCCCCGGAGCGGCCCGACCTTCCGCATGATGGCGACGCCGTGCGGCGACATGGGGCGGTCCTCGGCGCGGGCGAGCATGTCGGCCGCCGTGAGCCCGGCCCGCAACGACGTCGCTGTTATCGACCCCGCTGAGGTGCCAACCACGATGGCCGCCTGCCGTGGATCCCAACCCGTCGCCTCCTCGAGCGCGGCGAGCACGCCGGCATGAAAAGCACCCCCGGCCACTCCCCCGGCGCCCAGCACCAAGCCGACCCGACGATACGCCTCACCCATCACGACTCGCCACCTGCCAAAGCAAGCCGGAGAAGGCGAGCATCCAGGAGATCAGGGCGATGGCGAGTGTGAACTTGGGAAGCCAGCTCAGCGCTTCCAGCTTCACGACCGCGCGGATCTTGAAGGTGGCAGCTCCGTACATGCCACCGAGCGCCATACCACCCCACGACGGTCGAGTCGATCAGCCGACCTGCTCATGGGCAGACCCTAACCCCCGAGCGAAACCACCGGACCGGTCGACTCAGCGTTCACCCTCACGCCGTCCACCGGTGCATCTGCAACGTCCGATACGCCGGCCAACAGGCGAGACATCGCTGCGTCCCTCTGGCGCGCTCGAGGCTCTCGGCCTCTCCGCGCCGTCGTCAGGGGTCGTCACGGCGCCGCCGCGGATAGCTCGCTCTCCATGCGCAACACGAGCGGGAACAAGAGGTTGTTCTCCTTGTGGATGTGGAGATGGGTGTCCGCCTCCAACTCGGCCAACGCCGCGAAGCAGGCCACGTACGACGCGCAGCCATCGGTGGGTGGCTGGTAGCCGTTGGTCAGCTGACGCAGACGGGCGAGCAGCTCGCCCACTGCGTCGTGCTCGCTCAGCATCACCGAGATGGGGTTCCGCAGCGTCCCGCAATGGAACGACGGTGACGAGTCCGCAGCGGCCAGCTCGCGGATCATGGGGAACAGCACTCGCTCCTCCTTCAACAGGTGCGGTTCCAGATCCGCGCGCATCTCTTCGTAGCGGGCCGAGACGGCGTCGAGCTCAGGGTGACGCTCACCGTGGACCGACACGATCTTGGCGACGAGCGCCGACAGACGGGGCAGCTCGTCCCACAGATACCGGTGGTGCGTGGCCTCCAGGTGATCCACCAGGTCCGCGGCCGCCATGGTCGACCAGTCACCCGCAGAATCCTCGGTCGCGATGACGGCGAGCTCGGCCGCGATGGCTGCCGAACCGAGGCCTCGGCTTTCGCAGGCGTCGGCCAACGACTCACCGCCGCCGCAGCAGTAGTCGAGCCCTCGTCGTTCGAACTCGCGGGCGAGCTCCGGGTGCAAGTTGACCAACGCGCCCAACGTCATCGTGGGATCGATCGTCTCCATCAGTACATCTCCTCGTTTCGTCGACGGGTACACCTCATGGCGCCAGCACTCCGACCGCAGTCACGGCCACCAGCCCGACGCCCAACAGCAGTCACGGTGTCGCCTCCGCGGCCACATCCGACAGGGGCGTGCCGCCGAGGGCGTCTACCAGCTCATGTCGAGCCCGCGTCCACGCTGCATGCAAGGAGCACGGCGCGCGTCCGTTACACGAACGATCGGCGACCACGCACCGACCACCATCGGTCGCCCCGTCCACGGCTTCGATCACCTCGAGGACACTGACGTCACCGAGATCGACACAGCTGACGTAGCCACCGGACGGACCGGGATCCGACCGTACCCAGCCCGCCTTGACCAACGGGCCGATCACCTGGGGTACGAACCCGGCCGTCGTCCCCAAGCCTTCCGCCAGCGCGGGGGCCTTCAGCCGGCCTCCGGCCCCGCCGAGCACGACCATGGCGCGCACTGCGAGCTCGGCTCGCCGCGTGATCTCGAGTCGCATAGTCACAGACTCATGGATGCCCTCCGATCCCACCAGGGCACAAGGTCCCGAAGGGCCCCCCTCGAGCCGGCCTCGAGGAATGCACCACGAGGGTCCGCCGCAGCCGTACATCAGGGACCCTGGCGCCGTGAGGAACTCGCCCGTTTCGAGCCCCGTCTTCAGACCAGAGAGGATCATCGGCCCGCCACCGAAGAGCTGGTCGTCGGCGCCCTCACGCAGCTGGTCGTGGGTGACGGTCAGGCGGCAGGAATCGCCAATCGGACTGCCCGCTTGGAGCCGGGTGGGATGATCGCGCTGATGTCGCTCGGAAAGGCCAGCGTCGCGCTCGTGACGGGGAGTTCGCGAGGGCTCGGGCGCGCTATCGCGTCGCGCCTCGCCCGCGACGGACTCGCGGTCGCCGTGAACGGCCTGCGCCACGACACGGAGGCGCTGGCGGTCGCCCGTGCCATCCGCGACGACGGTGGGATCGCCGACGCCATCTGCGCCGACGTCACCGACGAGGACCAGGTCGCCGAGCTCGTCGACGTCGTGAACGATCGCCTCGGTCCCATCGATGTGTTGGTGCTCAACGCCACCGGCCCCCAGCCGCACGCCGCGCTGTCCGACGCGACCTGGGAGCACCACCTCGCCCAGCTCCGCTTCTTCGTCAAGAGCCCGGTGCTGCTCGGACGGGCGGTGGTGCCCGGCATGCAGGCGAGACGGTTCGGTCGGATCGTCCAGATCGACTCCGAGGTCGCCGACCGGCCGCCTCCGGGTCGGTCGGCCTACGCGACGGCCAAGAGCGCCCAGATCGGCCTCACCCGCAGCTGGGCCCGCGAGCTAGCCCCCTTCGGCATCACCGTGAACACGGTCGCGCCGGGATTCATCCCCGTCGAACGCCACGCCGACGTTGACGCTGCGATCAAAGACGCCTACCTCGCCTCTGTGCCTGCGGGTCGCATGGGGACTCCGGAAGACATCGCGCACGCAGTGAGCTTCCTCGCCTCGGAGGGCGCGAGCTTCGTCACCGGCCAGCGCATCGTCGTCGACGGCGGTCGCGGTCTCGGCAGCTGACAACTCCGCAAGCCCGGTGACATGGATCGGACGAGCTTGAAGAGCTCGCAGAGGAGCTCCTCAGGCCGGGCGGCCGACCCACCAGCCGAAGCCAAAGGTGCCGATGTGGATGGCTCCGCTGCGGTCGACCACCAGTCCGACTGGCTCGACCAGCCCGCGGCTCACCGCGTCTGTGCTGCGCTGGACGAACTTCTGACCGTTGTCGCTGGACGTGAACACCTTGCCGTGGACGCCCTTCTGACCGAGGGGCGCCGGCACCTGGGAGGTCACCGCCACGATGCCGCCGGTCGGGTCGACCGCCACCAGGCGGGCGGCGGGCAGCGGGGTGCGGCGCGAGATGACCAGCGTGCCGGCGAAGGTGGTTCCGGTCCGGGCGTCCTCGACTCGCCACACCTCGCCGTTTCCGGCCAGCCAGAGCCGGTGGGCGGAGGTCGGATCGATCGCGATGTCCATCATGACTGGCGTCATGCGCTCCCAGGTGGCGCCGGCGTCGAGCGAGCGCCACACACCGGTCGAGGATGCATCGCCGCGATCCGCGGCGTAGAGGGCGCCGTCGGGCGCCCACACCAAGGTGGCGGTGCGGGCGATGATCGTGCCGTCGAGGCCGCCCGGGGTCGTGGCGACCTGGGTCCACGGCGCGGCGCCGACCTTCCGCCACACGCCGACCAACCGGTCGATGGCCACGACGACGCGTTGCCCTCCTACATCTCTCGCCGCCACGGCCATGACGGAGCGCCCGCCCGCGATGGCGCCAAGCCCAAGCGGCACGAACGGGGAGCCCGCGGGGTCGGACACGTACGCGTCCGCCTGATCGACGCCGGGACCGGCTCCGGCGTAGATCGGTGCCGATCCCGTCCCGGTCCAGCCCGACAGCCGCGAGACGGTGGTGATGTCGGCGGCGATGTCGAGCTTGTGCACGTTCGTGCCGTTGTCCGTCGTGGCAAGAAGATGCCAGTCGGTGGTCGGCATGAGGACGTCACCGGTCTGGCTCGGGTCCGTCTCGGGCCGGCCGTGGAACGTCACGGTGAGCCCCTTCGGGATCGGGTACCAGTTGGCGCCGCTATCCGTGCTCCGCCAGTTCCCCGTTCGACCGGCCATGAGGAGGCGCGCCTTGGCGAAGGGATCGACCTGGAGGTCGGAGGTGATGAAGGTGGGGCCGCCAAGGAGGGAGGTTGGGTTCTCAGCCTGCCGCCAGATCCGGCCGGCTGGCCCGCCGATCGTGGTGTGGATGCCCGCGGGAGCGCCGGGCACGGGGGCCCAGCTGGCTCCCCGGTCGGTCGACCGGTAGAGCGTCGGGCAGAAGGTGGACGCTTCGTCCAGGCAGTGGGCATCGAAGTCGAGCCCGATGAACAGGTTCTCGACCCCGGTGATGGTGGCGGCGTTGATCGTCATGACATCGGTGTCGTGATGCGTCAGGGGATCGACATCGAGCACCAGCCCGCTCGAAGCCGTATGCACGAGCTGCGGTGTCGCCGCCGACAGGTCGGCCGTCCAGACGCCTTGCGGCCCCGCGGCGACGTAGAGCTGGCGTCCGCTGATCACGAGCTCCTCGCCGATCGTCGGCCCGGCCATCAGCTGCCAGGTCGGCGAGGCGGCGTTGGCGTTGGTCGTCCGGTACACCCCACTGCCCGCGCCGGACGAGCGGACAGCGGCATAGAGGATGTCAGGGTTTTGCGGGTCGAGGGCGAGACCACGGACCGGGAGATCGGTGAGGCCTCGGGCGCTCCAGGTGACGCCGCCATCGGTCGAGCGGGCGACGCCCTTTGTCAACGTCCCGATCCACAGGCGGTTCTGGTGGGTCGGGTCGGCGATGAGCAGGCGTCCGGTCGACCGCGGGTGGTTGCCGACAACGCCGGAACCGGCGAAGACCCCGCCGGAGCAGAGCACGTCAGTGCTCACGGTGGCCCAGGTGATCCCGGCGTCGATGGTGCGCACCACCCCGCCGACTGGTCCACTCGGTCGGACGGACCCGACGCACGCCCAGGCCCGCTTGGCATTGAACGGATCCCACGCGATGGCACCGACCTTGCGTTGATCGGTTCCCTCGAAGCCTCTGGTAGCACCGAGCCAGGTGTTGCCACCGTCGACGCTCCGGAATATGCCCGCCACGTCGGAGCCGGCGAGCCAGAGGTTCTTGGTGGCCGGAGACGGCGCCAGCACCGTCATGAAGCCTCCTCCGTCGACCCGAGCCGGCTCCCAGGAGTAGTGAGTGGCCACGGCTTCGGCGGCCGGGACGAGTGGCCTCCCGGTGGCAACGATGATGGTGCCGCTCAGGAGCACTGCGGCGAGCACGGCACCGGGCACGACCGCGGACTTGATCTTCATCCTGATGTCCTTTCGATCAGGGCGGCTCCACGAGACCGTGGTGGCCGTCGTAGCGCCGGTAGAGCACACACCCCCGGCCGGTGGTCGCGTCGGCGAAGAACACCAGTGGCTCGGCGGTGAGCTCGAGCCACTCCTGCGCCTCGGCGACCGTCAAGGTCGGTGGCGGGGTCGGGTGGAGGACCACAGGCGCCACCGAGACCGGCGGTTCGACGTCGTGGTGGAGCAGGAACAGGTCGAACCGGCCGTCGCCGGCCCGTCGGACCATCGCGTCCTGCGCGCTGGCGAGGTCCTGGAAGAGATAGAAGTCGTAGTCGAGGAGCTCCATGTCGAAAACGGCTTCGTCGACGGAGAGCGGCTCCTCGGCCACGGTCTTGCGACAGACGAGCTGTCGTTCGTCAGGCCGTCGCTCGGTGGATGCGACGCGGGGTGATGGACGGTTGCCGTGGCGCCACGCGCCTGGCTCGGGCGGCACGCCTTCGGTTCGCGACCAGTGAGGTTGCGCCTCCAGGCGCCGACACAACCGATCGCCCAGGTCGTCGACGGCTTCCGCCATGGTGGCGGCGGCGGTATGGGCCCGCACGGCCCGCCCGTTGACATCCAACATGGCCTCGACCAGCGCCGGAAGGTGGGCCGCGGGGTCACCAAGGTGACGCAGCTTGACCCGAGCGAACAGCACCGGCCCCGGAGCCCTGGCCGCGACGTGCTGCACCTTCTCCACCGCGTACTCCTTGGCCGGCTCGGTCACCTGCCCGCTCGCAACGACCTCGACGACGACCGTCTCGCCGCCGCATTCGGTCGGGCCAGCCGGCGCGCTCCCGATCGACAGATGCACGATCTCTCCGTGGTCGACATGGACGGTGACGCTGCGGTCGGGCCCCCAGCCGGGCCACGTCATCCGCATCGTGCCGAGATCGCCCTCCCCGACGATGTCGATCGGCTCGACCCGGGCGCCCGCGTACGGCCACGCCTCGAGCCCGGCGCCGATCGCGAGCTGCCCCTTGGTCTCGCCCGTGCTCAGGTGCAGGACCGCGTTCGGCGCACAGAGCGACGCCGCCGCCTCGAGGTCGCCCGCGGTCACGTGTCGCGCCCACGCCCTCGCGACGGCCTCCGGGTGCACCTGGCGATCGATCAGCGGACGCCCGAAGGGGTCCGCCGGCGATGGACCTTTGGCATCGGGGCGACGGGCGCCGACGAGGCTGCCGACCCGGTGATGCCTCGGTCGGGAGCGCCCGCCCCGTCGGCTCGACACGTTGACGGCCTCGCCCGGGCGGTGTCCGTCGATGTCGAAGTGCACGCGGGCTCCCGACACCCGGGCCGGTGGCTCCACATCGACTACGTCGGCCACGTAGCGGCGGCCGTCCCTGGCGATCCGGCCAGTGCCGGTGGCCGGGTCGAACCACTCCATCACGCCATCAGGCATCGGACGTCACGCCTTCCCCCGCCCACAGGGCTCGCAGATCGGGCGGCAGCACCGCACCCACATCGGCCACCTCCTCCGGCACGAGCCGGTGCAGGGTCAGGAGCACGGCCTCCGTCAGGCCGCGCGCTCGTTCGTGCGGCACCTCCTCGTCGGTGGAAGCGATCGCGGCGACGAGCTCATGAGCGGTCCGAGGCTCGATCAGACGGGCAGTGCGCCGGGGTGGCGTGAACAGGGATCGCACGTCGTCAGGCAGATGAGCGGCAACGTGGTCGCGCTCGTCTGGCGGCAGTCGGTCGGCGAACGTGGCCAACACGGCGCGGACGGCGGCCGTCGCGTGGCGAGGATCGATCCCAGCGCCGGTCGCGGCGTCCACCAGTCGTCGCATGGCATCCGATGGCGGCCGTACCTGCCGGCCCTGGGAGGGGCGGGTGTCCCCCTCGTCCAGGCCGACATGGAGGTATGACTCCACCGCAACCACGCCGGACACCGCGGTGACGGCGCCCTCGATCACCTCGCGCTCGGCTTCCGTCGCCACCACACCGTGGAGCAGGGCCACGTGGTCCTCCACCATCACGTGCACGTGCGGGACGTCGAGGTGCTTCTCGAGCGGCCCGAGCGAGGATCGGATGCGGTCGGTGAGAACGAGATCCGGGACCGAGGGATCAGGGCGGCGACCTCTCAGCCGATAGCTCACGCCTTGCAGGCGTCCGGCCAGGTCGCGCAGCCGCCGACCAGCAACGTCAACCTGGTGACGCGCGGCCCGGTTGCCCGCGGTACCGGGGCGGAACAGAACCAAGCCGGCTCCGATGCTGACCGCGCCGACGGCCCGTTTCGCGCGTTTGGAGAAGATGACAGCCATCAGACACTTCCTTGCTTCATCGGGTATCGGTGGCGACAGCTCCTGTTTGCCCCATCGGTGGGGTGACCGCCAGGGCCGAAGGTCCCCGAGAGCGGTTCGCCCGCCGGCATCGACCCCGGGACCAACGGCCCTGTGAAGCCACAGCCCGCCGGCTCATGCTCGCACCGACGGCCGATGAGGAGGCGACGTATGGCGACCTGCCGAGCGTGTGGCGGCCAAGAGGATGTGCGTCACGGCTTGTGCCAAGCGTGTCGCGACTTGGATCACCACGATTCGATGACAGAGGCGGCGGCTCCTGAGCCACCGGAGCTCGAGCCCACCCATGATCAGCCCTGGATCGCTCGGAGTGCGTTCACGGGGCGTCACCGCCGCTCACCGCGGACCTGAACCACGTGTAGAGCACAGAGCCTGACCACCGAGCGCAGAGCACGGTCAAGGGTCTCCAGCGCGGATGCGATGCCGGACCGATCCACTGAGCGGGCGGCGCGTCCCGACCGGGCCGTTGGTCGCTCCGTAGGGACCTTCGCCTCTGACGAGGTGGGCGGGTCGTTGTCACCATCGACACGGAACTGCCCTCGACCGTTCTGGCGGCCGGGGGCCACAAGCGCTTGACCAAGGAGACGTCGATGCGAGCTCTGGTTGTCTATGAATCGATGTACGGGAACACGCACGACGTGGCGAACCACATCGGCGAGGGGCTACAGCCGGCGTTCGACGTGACGATCGTCTCTGTGGGCGATGCGAGCACCGAGATGGTCGCGGCGTCGGATCTGCTCGTGTGCGGAGGCCCGACGCACGTCCACGGCATGTCGCGCCCATCGACCCGGCAAGCGGCCACGGCGGCCGTCGCCAAGGAGGGCAGCGACCTCTCGCTGGACCCGGCGGCCAACGGTCCGGGTCTGCGCGACTGGTTCGATGAGATGAGCCGCGGGAAGGCGGCGCGAGCGGCCGCCGCGTTCGACACGAGGATCGATGCGCCGTCAGCCTTCACCGGCCGGGCCTCGCGAGGCATCGCGCGATCCCTCCGCCACCACGGCTTCCGCCTCGTGGTGGAGCCCGAGAGCTTCCTCGTCGACAAGGCGAGCCACCTCTGCGAGGGCGAAGCCGAGCGGGCGGCCACGTGGGGTGCCACGCTGGCAACCGCCGCCATGACCATGGTCGGGGCGACCGGCTGAAGTAGCCAGAGGGCGAGAAGCAACCTGAAGCACCGGCGGTGCCATCCGTGGCGAACAAGCCCGCATCGAACGTCCGTATGGCGCATCCGGTTGGTCAAGTCGCTCTGGTTGCGGGCTCACGCTGGTCCTGGTCAGCGAGCCGTACTTGACCGAAAGCAGATAGGCCATACGCCGTTTCGCCAACACGGCCAACGGCGACCTCCCCCAGGCGCGACGACGCCCTCGAGGGAGGCTACCAACGTCCCCCAGAAACGGCGAACATCGCACTACACGGCACCAAGCAGAGCCTTCCCTTGGTGCCTGGTTTGGCGTGCATCGAGGAGGCGCCGGTACAGGGCAACGTAGTCGTGGACCATCCGCTCCGTGGAGAACCGAGCTTGAGCGCTGGCCCGGCACGCGGCACGGTCCAAACGGGCGACGAAGCCGAGCCTGCGCGCCATGTCGTCATCATCGACGCACAGGAAGCCGTTGCGCCCGTGCTCGACGATCTCGGGCGCAGCGCCTTCGGAGAATGAGAGCACCGGCGTTCCGCACGCGAGGGCCTCGATCATCACCAACCCGAAGGGTTCGGGCCACCGGATCGGGTTGAGCAGCGCCTCCGCACCGGCGAGCAGGTCGAGCTTCACGCGACCTCCCACCTCACCGACATAGACGACGTCGGGGCCGAGGAGCGGCTCGACGCACGCCGAGAAGTACTGGCGTTCGTCCGGCTCCCACATCTTGGCGGCCAAGAGGATCCGTCGGCCCGCGGCACGGGCAATCGCGATGGCGCGGTGTACGCCCTTGTCCGGGCTCATGCGCCCCAGGAACAGGACGTACCCCCCGTCACCGCGCCCGCACGGGAATCGCGCCACGTCGATGCCATGGTGGATGACGGCCGCGATGGGGACGTCGGGCGCGCTCCGGCGTTGCGCGTGGGAGATGGCCACCAGGCTCACCCGCGCGGCCGCGGAGGCGTAGCGCCGGCGCAGCTCTCGCGTGAAGGGCCCGTGAACCGTGGCGACCACCGGCGGGCCGTGTGCCTGGGCGACCGAGACCGGACCGGTCACCGTGTGGTCGTGGATGAGGTCGGCACCAGCCAGCTGCCGGTAGGCCCATGTGACGTGCGTCATCTCGGCGGACATTCGTGCGATCGTGCCCAGCGATTCGGGAAAGAGCCACCGCCGCGGGACCGGGCAGGTCGAGTCGCCGGTGGTGCACAACATGACCTCGTGGCCGACGCTGACCAGGCCTCGAGCAAGGTTGTCGACGACGAGCTCCGTCCCCCCGTAGACCGGTGGCGGGACCGGCACCCACGGTGGAGCGATCAGGCCGATGTCCAGCCTGCGCTCGTTCCGGACTTCCTCCTCGATGGCGATCTGCTCGCTGTCGGACCACATGGAGACCTCCAGCCGTCCAGAGCGAGCCAAACGCCGCACGACCGCCCCGGCCTAGAGGCGAAGGTCCTGCCGCCGCCGCCCCTCGGGCCCGAGCAGCGTCAGGCCATCAAACGCGAGTGTCGGAGCCGTGATCGCAATCGTGCTCGCCCCTGCTCGCGTCGAGCCCGTCAGCGCCCGGGTACGGCCAACCCGACGCAGTCGCCGCTGACGATCCTCGCGCGAGGATGAGCTCGTGGGTGAGCTCGAGGAGAAGGCTGCTGAGCCCGAGCTCCCGACGATCGTCGAGGTCCCCGACGGGCGACGGCTGACCGTACGAGGGATGGTCGCGACCGACGTTGACGGCATCGAGCTGCTGTACGAAGCGCTGTCGGCCGAGGACCGCTACCGACGCTTCTTCTCCAGCTTCCACGCGCCCCGCAGCTTCGTCGCGGGGTGGATCCATCGCATCCGCCAGCGCGGCTTCGGCGTCGTGGCGGTGCTCGAAGACGGAGGACCGGCCGCCCGGTTGGTGGCCGAGGCGGGCTACGTGCTGCTGCCGAACGGCGACGGCGAGTTCGCCATCACCATCGCCGCCGACTGGCGGGGCTGGCTCGGTCCGTACCTGCTCGACGTGTTGGTGGCCGCAGCGAGGGCGCGCGGCGTGCCCAACCTCGAGGCCGACATCCTCACCGACAATCGCACCATGCGGGCGTTGGTCCGCCACCGCGGCTACGTCACGCTGGACGACAGCGAGTTCAACGTCGTGCGGGTCGCGATCGCGGGCGCAGGCGGCTCCCAGCCGACCTGGCCCGCGACCCCGGGGCGCCGTCGGCTGCTCGTCGAGGCGCCCGGCGGGCGCTGGGCTCACAGCCGCGACGCCCGTCGGGACGGGTTCGAGGTCCTGGGCTGCGAGGGGCCCGACAAGAGGTGCCCGGTCCTCCAGGGGCGCCCGTGCCCTCTGGTGGCGGCCGCGGACTTGATCATCGTCGCCCTGCCACCGAGCGACGAGCGCACCCAAGTCCTCCTCACTGGCCTGGCGCGCCTCCACCCCGACGTGCCGATCGTCGTGCAGTCGTCCAGTCGGGACCGGCTGGAAGGCGCCACCGGCTGTCAGCTGGCCGCGGGCTCCACCGCCGCCGAGGCCATGGCCACCCTCCACCAGGCGCTCGAGGAGTGCGCACCCGGCTAGCTCCCCCGCCGCCTCGACTCCGGACCCTCGTCAAGCTCATTGGCCTTGGTCAGGCCGCGTCACCGCCACTCTCTGGCCGGGCGGGACGACCGGGCCGACGCGGAGCCGTCGCGGGAAGGACGCCAGGGCCGCTCGGGTCCTTGTGCTCTACCAGCCGGGTAGATCTCCAGCTCACGCTGATGACGATGCTGACAGTCACCCTGAACCCGTCGCTCGACGTTTCGGTCCGGATCCCCATCGTCGAGCCGGACCGCAAGCTCCATTGCACGGATGTGCTCGTCGAGCCCGGCGGTGGCGGTGTCAACGTCGCCCGGGTCGCTCATGCGCTGGGCGCCGACGTCACCGCCGTCGTCCTCGCCGGCGGCTGCATCGGCGAGCAGTTGCTCGACCTCCTCGCCGAGCAGGGCGTCGCCGCGTCGCCCGTGGCGATCGCCGACGCGACGCGACAGGACCTCACCGTCGTCGAGACCTCGACCGGCCGCCAGTACCGCTTCCTCCTGCCCGGGCCGGAGCTCAGCAGGAGCGAGCTGGCGGCCACCGGTGATCGGGTCGCCGAGCTGGCCTCGACCGCGTCGCACGTGGTGGTGAGCGGGTCGCTGCCCCCTTCGGTTTCCGATGTGGACTTCACCACGCTGCTGCAAAAAGCGCGGTCAACGGGCGCTTTGGTCATCGTCGACACCTCCGGCCATGCCCTCGTCGTTGCTGCGCGGGCCGGCGCAGAGCTGATCAAGCCCAGCGTCCACGAGCTCTCCCAGTTCGCCGGCTGTGAGCTCCGGGAAGAGCACGACGTCGAAGCGGCCGCGCGGCGCCTGCTCGACAGCGGCGCAGGTCAGGGCGGGGCGGTCGTCGTGTCGCTCGGCGCCGCCGGAGCGCTGATCGTTCGCGACACCGGTGACAGCTTGCGGGTCCATGCGCCGAGCGTCAGGACGGTGAGCACCGTCGGAGCCGGTGACAGCCTGGTCGCGGGGATGTCAGTGGCCCTCGAACGAGGCGAGGACCTGGAGCAGGCGGTGCGCTGGGGTGTCGCGGCAGGGACGGCAGCAACGCTGTCGTCCGGGACCGGGCTCTGCTCCCGTCCGGACGTCGAGCGACTGCTCCCGCACGTCAGCGTCAGCCCCATCCCGCCCCGATGACCCGAGCACGGGTGCGGGCGCGGCTTGCGTCGCCAGCTCGGCACGGAGACCAGCAGCATGGCGACAGATGCAGGATCGCGGTGCTCACCACCGGACATCTCGCGGGCCTCGGCGACCAGATCCGTCGTCAAATGCCGCGAGAACGCCCACTCCAGGTACTTGAATCGTCAGGGTGCGCGTCCACCTGTTCGAGCGCGAAGCCCTACGAGCGAACGGTCTTCGACACCGCCAACCTCTCTCGGAGTCACGACCTGGAGTACCTCGAGCCGCGCCTGGAGCCGCGCACTGCGCCTCTCGCCGCGGGGGCCGACGCAGTCTGCGTCTTCGTCAACGACGTCCTGGATGAGGACGTCGTGTCCCAGCTCGACGCCCTCGGTGTACGGGCCGTGGCGCTGCGTTGCGCCGGTTACAACAACGTCGACCTCGCGGCCGCGGCTCGAGCCGGGATCTCAGTGGTCCGGGTGCCGGCGTACTCACCCGAAGCCGTCGCCGAGCACACGCTGGCCCTGATCCTGTCTCTCGATCGTCGGATCCATCGGGCCTTCCAGCGGGTGCGGGAGGCCAACTTCTCGCTCGACGGGCTGCTCGGCCAGGGCCTGTACGGCCGCACGGCCGGCGTCGTCGGCACCGGTCGGGTGGGGGCGCACGTGGCCCGCTTGCTGGCGGCCTTCGGCTGCACGGTCCTCGCTCGGGACCCGTTCCCCGACCCGGGGTTAGAGGCGGCTGGGATCGGCTACGTGGAGCTGCCCGAGCTCTACGCCCGCGCCGACGTGATCGCCCTGACCTGTCCGCTCACGTCGGAGACGTTCCACCTCGTCGACGACGCCGCGATCGAGGTGATGCGGCGCGGCGTCATGCTCGTCAACACCGGGCGGGGCGCGCTCATCGACACCACGGCGGTGATCGCAGGCCTGAAGAGCGGCCAGATCGGCTCGTTGGCCCTCGACGTCTACGAGGAGGAGGGTTCCCTCTTCTTCGAGGACCGCTCGCAGCAGGTGCTCACCGACGACGTCTTCGCCCGACTGCTGACCTTCCCGAACGTCCTGATCACCGCGCACCAGGGCTTCTTCACCACCGGCGCGTTGGCGGCCATCGCCGAGACGACGTTGGCCAATTTGGACGATCTCGCCGCGGGCCGGGTCTGCGCCAACGAGGTGAAGCAACCGGCCTGACTCAGCGGGCCACGATCACGCAGCCGTGGAACTGCTGGATCACGTCGTGGGCGACGCTACCGACCAGCAACGCCTTCGCCTCCGTGAGCCCGCGGCTCCCGACCACGATGGTGTCGATGCCCTCGTCGTGGGCCACGTCGACGATGACCCGACCGACCTCTTGGGTGGGCGCGCTGGCGACGTAACCCCAAGCCTTGACCCCCCGCTCGACGAGTCGGGCCACCACGCCATCGATGAGCTCCGTGGAATCGTCCGCCAGCTCGAGCTCGTAGGCGCCCGCCTGCCCGCGCTCGTGCTCGACCAGGTGCAGGACCGTGACCTCACCCTGGGCGTGCGTGGCCAGAGTGGCGGCCGCCTCGATGGCCGGTTCGCTGCCCTTCGACCCATCGACCGCGAGCAACAGCTTGCTGAACATCTCGACTCCTCTCACACTGAGCGCCTGAGGGCATCTGGAGCCGGCTCCGCCATCCAGCCCGCCGGCATCGGGACGTCGCTCACCACTTGGACGATCCGCCGGCCCGTGATGCCCCACAGTCGGATGCCGACCCAACCAGGGGTCACAGCGCGACCCCACGGTCGCAACGGCAACCGCTCGAGCTCGGCCTCCGCCATCGTGCCTTCGAGCCCGTGGGCCGTCCCGCGGCCGATGACGCTCCAACCGGAGTGGTAGGCGGGATCGGCGTTGTCGACCTCGAACGCCACCTCGGACCCTCGCACGAGCCGATCGAAGGCTGAGCCGAGCGCAGTCCGGAAGACGACGAGATCGCCGACCATTGTGAAGTTCACCGGGGCGATGGCTGGCTCCCCGTCGACGACGAACGCCACCCGGCCGATGCTCTGGGTGCCGACGAGGCGCTCGCACTCGGCTGGGTCCAGCTCCTCCAGCACGGTCAGATCATCGAGCCGGTGCACATCGTCACCTACTTCTCGACGATGAGGGCCGTCACCATCCCGAACATCCCCTGGGGACCTTCGGCGTGGTTGAGGATGTGGCAGTGCCAGGCCCACAAACCCGGATCGGTCGCGCTGTACAGCACCGTGAGCCGCTCGCCGGGCGCCACCGGGAAGGTGTCGCCAGGGGTCGGCGGCGAAGCCGAGGATGAGCGCTCCGAGAGCGAGCACCACCGACATCAGGCTGACCGTGATCCGTGCGTTCTTGTCCATGCCCCTCACTCTGTGAGCCGGCGCTTCCTGCTGGGCAGGGCCGGAGGGCAGGCAGGACCAGGACCAAGGTCCCGACTTCGTCGCCCTAGTCGTGCCGCGGGAGCTCGTGCACCTCGACCGCGATGTAGGCCGCGGCGTGCTCGGGATGGTCGTGGAGGATGTGGTCCTTTACCTCGTTCGCGAGCAGGAAGCGCAGCTCGCAGTACGGGCACTGGTGGATGATCTGGTTCTCGACCATGTTTCACCGTACGGCCGCCGCCAGCGCAGCGGAAAGGGCCGTTGGTCCCAAGAGCCCCGCCGGCGGGCCGTCGGATGGTCGAAAAGCCGCGTTCGCGCGACCGCCGGCGGCGGCTTCCCGCCCCGCCTGCAGGCCCCTTACACTGGCACCGATGGAGGAAGATGCCGGCGTTGCAGGCCCGCGCAGCTTGCGCCATCTCCTCCGAGCGGTGATGGGGATCACCGCCGACCTCGACCTCGCGGCGACGCTCTACCGGATCGTCGAAGCGGCCGTCGCCCTCTCCGACGCCCGCTACGGCGCGTTGGGAGTGCTCGACGCGGCCGGCACGGCCCTCAGCCAGTTCATCACCGTCGGCATCGATGAGGAGCAACGAGCGATCATCGGCGAGCTACCCAAGGGCCACGGCATCCTCGGCCTCCTGATCGCCGATCCCCGACCGCTGCGCCTCCCCGACCTGCGAGAGCACCCGGAGGGCTACGGGTTCCCGCCCGGCCACCCATCGATGCGCTCGTTCCTCGGCGTGCCGATCACGGTGCGCGGCGAGGTCTACGGGAACCTCTACCTCACCGACAAGCAGTCACAGGAGGTGTTCAACGACGTCGACGAGGAGCTCGTCGTCGCTCTCGCCGCCGCCGCGGCCATCGCGATCGACAATGCTCGGCTGCACAACCGGGTGCAGGCGCTGGCCTTGCTGGTGGACCGCGAGCGCATCGCCATGGACCTCCACGACACCGTAATCCAGCAGCTGTTCGCCATCGGGCTCTCCATGGAGGCCACTTCCCGGCTCGTCAACGACCGCGAGGTACGCCAGAGGATCCAGCTGGCGGTGGACGACCTGGACTCCACCATCAAGCGCATCCGGTCGACGATCTTCGAGCTCGGTGCCTCGGCTCGGGCCGCGGTCGGGGGCCTGCGAGATCGCGTGCTCGAGCTCGCCGATGAGACGGCGCCGTCGCTCCAGACCCGGCCGCGAGTGGTCTTCGGTGGACCGGTGGATTCAGCGGTCTCGAATGCGACTGGCGACGAGCTCATCACGGTGCTCAGGGAGCTGCTGTCCAACGTGGCCCGCCACGCCCGAGCCGACCATGTGGACGTGGACGTCTCGGTCGACGAGAGCTGGGTGACGTTGCGGGTCGACGACAATGGGGTGGGATCACCTGACCAGAGCACGCCGGGGCGGGGGCTCGGACTGCGGAACGTGGTCACGCGAGCGACCCGTCTTGGTGGCAGCTTCACCATCGGGGTCCGCCCGGGCGGCGGCACCCGCGCCGAATGGCGCGCCCCGGCGTCCTGAGCTGACCTCGGATCACAACGCGGATTCGTGCAGCCTCCGGCCCGACACGACTTCCGGTGAGAGCGTCACGAACCGATCGGGACAGGTCGTCGACCACGCCCTCAGTGCGAGGTGCTGCAGCCGGGCCAGGTCCTCATCACGGGTGAGGTGGCGGGCCGTCCCCACCACCAGAACGCTCCACGGTCCGAGCTCGGGCTGCACTCCGTCGGCTTCGAAGGCCACGACCGTGCCTCGTGTTGCGGCGTCGAGCGCGCCTCCAGGGGCAGCACGGAAGACGATCGACTCCCCCTCCAGCGCGAATTGGACGGGCAGGATGGACGGCAGGGCACCGATGCTGATGGCCACACGGCCCCAGGGCGCGGTGTCGAGCAACCGAAGGCAGTCGCTGCGACTGAGCGCTTCGGCCCCCACACCGTCCAAGGTCATGCGTCATCATCGACAGAAGCGAGCCCGACCCGGCAGGGCCGAAGGTCCTCCCCCGGCCATCCGCTCGGCCACGACTGGCCGCCAGAGGTCCCGGCGCCTCTTACTCGCCCTTCGACGAGAGGTGACGGGCGGCGTAGACCGCCGCCTCGGTGCGGCGCGCCATGCCCATCTTGGCCAGCAGAGCGGTGACGTAGTTCTTGATGGTCTTCTCGGCCAAGTGCAGGCGCTCGCCGATCTCCCGGTTGGTCAGCCCCTCAGCGAGGAGCTCTAGCACATGGAGCTCCTGCTCGGTGAGCCGAGCCAACCGCTCGTCCTCCTGGGGCCCGCGACGGATGCGCTCCAGCACCCGAGCGGTCACGTTCGGGTCGAGCAGGTTCTGCCCGGCCGCCACTCGCCGGACGGCGTCGACGAGGTCGGCGGACCGGACCTGCTTGAGCACGTAACCGGCCGCGCCGGCCATGATGGCCTGGAAGAGGGCCTCGTCGTCGGAGAACGACGTGAGGATCAGGCAGGCGGTCCTGGGATGGCGGGCCCGGATCTCCCGGCAGGCCTCCACGCCGTTGCCGTCCTCCAGTCGGACATCGAGCACGGCGACATCGGGATTGAGGGCGTGGACCCGCCCGACGGCCTCCGCCTGCGTGGCCGCCTCGCCGATGACCTCGATGTCGTCTTCGGTCTCCAGCAGGTCGCGGAGACCACGCCGGACGATCTCGTGATCGTCGAGGAGGAACACGGTGATGCGCTGAGCGTCGGCCATGAACGAGATCCTCGCGCCCCGACCGAGCCGGGGCGCGCTCGCGGCGACGAAGACCGGATCTCCTCAGACGGTCGTGAGCCTCGCCGGCTCTGCCGCGACCACCAGCACGGGGTGATGCGCGTGGTGGGTCAGCCGCCTCGCCAGGCTCTTGAGATGGGGATGGTCGGGATCGGTCCACCGCGAGCTCGCGACCACGAGCACCGCATCCGCGACGCGGTCGGCGAAGTCGATGAGCCCTTGGGTCGGATGCTTGGCGTGCGCGACCTCACACTCGGCCTCGATGCCCCGCGCCTTCAGGTGGTCGGCGATGTGGTGGACCTCGTTCGCGACCGGGAGGTCACCGACCTCCGAGGCGGCTTCCGCCCGCTTCACCCCCACCAGCCAGGGTGGCGGACCGTCGAACGCCTCGACCCACGCGGCCACGGCCGGGAGCGCCGCCTCCGCCACCGACGCATCGCGGACGCCCACGACCAGGGTCGGGCTCCCAGATGGCTCCTCGATGACCGCCTTCGGCCCTACCAGGAGCACCGGGTGATCTCCGCGCGCCAGCACGGCCTCGCTCACGCTTCCCAAGAGCTGCTCACCGAAGGGCCCTCGGGCCCGGGTGGCCATCACAACCAGCGGGGCCGGCCGATCAGCGACGTACGACAGGATGGCTCCGGCGACGTCGTTGTCATGGAGCACGATCACGACACAGTCCGCGGGCGTCGAACGAGCCCGTTCGGCGAGCTGGTAGCGATCCAGCTCCTCCGGCATGCCCGGCGACGAGACGGTCACCAGCTCGAGCGGGAGCCGAGCCTGGATGGCCAGCGCGCCGGCGATCGGCAACGCCCGGTCGCCCCCCGCCTCGAGATCCAGGGGCACGATGATCGATCGGAACATGCGGTCACCCTCCCGGCGTGATGACACGGACGACTTGAGCGTTCACAACGCCAGCCCACCCGCCTAGGGCCAGAGGGCCCGATCTCGACGGGACCTCAGCCCTTCGATGAGGGGCCATCGCGCGAGCGACCATCGCCCCCGTGTCTGAGGTGCCCCAGGTGGTCGTCGGCGTCGATGGGTCGGATTACGCCGATCACGCGCTGCGATGGGCGGTCGAGGAGGGGCGCCTGCGTCGGGCCGGCGTCGTTGCCATCCTGGCCTGGGGCTATCTCGACCAGCACCCGTTGCCCGGCGCCGAGGCCTTCGATCCGAGCTATGGCGAGCACGAAGCTCGTGCCGCACTTGACGCCTTCGTGGAGCGGGCGCTCGGCGAGAGCGCATCCTCGGTGGCGCGGCGCGCCGTGTGCGACTTGCCGGCCCGTGCACTGCTGGACGCGGCGACCAACGCCGACCTCCTGGTGGTCGGGGCCCGGGGCCTCGGCGGCCTCCGCGGGCTGCTCCTTGGCTCGGTGAGCCAACGATGCGCGCACCTGGCCACCGTCCCGCTCGCCATCATCCGCGAGCACGCCGAAGCGAGCAAGTCCGCACGGATCGTCGTCGGCGTCGACGGTTCGGACAACTCTCGCGCCGCACTCGATTGGGCGGTGGACGAGGCCCGTCGGCGGCGACGCGGCTTGATCGTGGTGAACGCCTGGGATGACGGTTCGAGCGGGCTGGAGACGCTGGCCTTCGCCCACGAGCCCGACGGGGCCGAGGCTGTCGCCCGCGAGCTGGTCGAAAGTATGATCGGTGACCGCGTCGGGACCGACGCCGACCTCGATGTGGAGGCCGTGGTGGTGCCGGGCGGGGCGGCGAGCGCGCTCGTCGAGGCATCCACGGAGGCCCTGTTGCTCGTCGTGGGCAACCGTGGTCACAGCACGTTCGGCGGCATGCTCCTCGGCTCCGTGGCCCAGCAGGCTGCCCACCACGCCCGTTGTCCCGTCGTCCTCGTCCCCCGCGCTCAGCCCTGCTGAGGGATCGAGCGCGTGCTCCCGGACGGAGCTCGACCGGTCAGGAGGCGGGGATCCCCGGGAACCAGCCCTCCTCGGACGAGAGGTTCACCGGGATGCGGCGCCCGGTCAATGCGCTCGGGATGACGACGAACAAGCGGTCGCGCCGACCCGGGGCCCAGGTGATGACGTGGAGCCCGCGCAGCCGCGCCGCCATCGGGTGATCGTCGGTGACCTCGTGGCCCACGCCGTGGACGCAAACACTCCATCCGCAGCGGTGGCCCGGATCCAGCCCATCCACCTCGAAGACCACCTTCTGACCCGCCACCCCGGTGAGGATCGATTGCTCACCGGTGCGGAAGACCACGTTGCCGTCTCGATCGGCGACGTAGTTGACGGGCAGGACCTGCGGTCGCTCCTCGTGGATGAAGCCGATCCGCCCGACGTACGCCTTGGCGAGATAGGCGGCGCATTCGGCCAGCGCGAGCTCCTCGAGCTCCGTCAACTCCTCGCTTGGGCTCACCGTGCTCCTCCTGGGTGCTGCCTCGGACATCGGACACTCCGATGTTGTCGACCAATGCTTCCCGAGGACAAGGGCCGGAAGTCCTCTGGCCTCGACCTTACGGTCCCCAGCGCGTCGTGGAGGCCCTCAACCGGTCTCGTGTGGTCCGTCGTCGTCGAGGGGCACATCGCGCTGCTGATCGACCCAATCGGCCACCGGCGCCTCCGGCGGCGGAGGACCGGGTGGGAGCGCGCTGTCGTCGGCCTCCACCGGCTCGCCGCGTTCGTCGACCAACTCCGGTATCACGACCTCGTCAGGCTCGGGCTGCTCACGCTGGGGATCCATGGTCGACCTCCTTCAGTGGTCCAAGCGGACCGAGTGGTCTTCCCAGGACTCGATCCGGTGTGCAGCCTGCTCGAGCAGATGGTGCGCCAGGTCGGAGAGGGCGCGAGCCGCCGCCACCTCTTCGCCCACCGCGGGGAGGTCCGGGTCCGCCGGGCTCCGACGGGCACGGCCCCAGCCGCACAGCTCGTCCGTCGCGCCTTGGAGCACGGCGTCGGCACGCGTCTTGTCATCGTCCTCACGGAAGACGATGGTCACGGTCCAGGTCAGTGGCGTTGTCACCGTGGGTCCTCCTGAGATGAGTGGTCGACGGACCGCCAGCCGGTCGGCAGCGGACCTCAGGCCGTCTGTTGTCGCGCCCACGAGGTCTGGCGACAAGGGCCGTTGGTCCTGCGCCGCCTTCGCGGGACCTCGATCCTGTCAGTCTGGGGCCATCACGTAGGCACCGAGCAGGTCCCGGGCCGACACGATGCCGACGAGCCGCCCACCGTCCTCGAGCAGCACGTGCCTGACGTACTCCTCCATCATCCGCTCGGCCACCTCCCGGACGGTGGCCGACGAGTCGCACCAGACGATCTTCGTGCTGGCGACGTCCCGGGCGGGCGTCGTGACGGGATCGAGCCCTTCGGCCACGGCTCGGACCACATCCCGCTCGGAGAGGACGCCCACCACTGCCTCCATGGTGCCCAGCACCACCAGCCCGATCTGATCCACCACCAGCTCCTGGGCGACCGCCAAGAGCGGCGCATCGGGGAGCACGGTGATGACGGCGTCAGTGGTGTACACGAGGACCGAGGCGTCGCCTCCGGTGGTCGGTTCGGGAGCAGCGTCGTGGCTCATCCTCTGATTCTGGCCCCGATCGACCGCAACGCACCGGGACCTTCAGCCCTACTCCGCTCCGTGGAGTATCGGCACACTGCAACCATGGGCGCAACGAGCGCGATTGATCGAATCGTCGTCGGCGTCGATGGCTCACCGGCCTCCCAGTCCGTCCTGCGCTGGGCGGCAGCCGCGGCGACCCGCGGCGGCGCCGTGCTCGAGGTCGTGCACGTCTGGTCCTTGCCCATCGAGCCCTACCCCACCGGTCTGTACCTGGACCCGGGCCCGTACCAAGAGGCCGCGAAGATCGTCCTCGAGGGAGCCCTCGAGACCGTCGCCTCCGGTGACCCCAAGCCGGTTGAGGTCCGCTCGACGCTGGTCGAGGGTGATGCCGCCACCACGCTGGTGGACCACGCGTCCGGGGCTCGCATGCTGGTCGTCGGATCGCGGGGGCGGGGCGGCTTCGTCGGCCTGCTGCTCGGGTCCGTGAGCCGCAAGTGCCTCCACCAAGCCCCCTGCCCAGTGGCGGTCATCCGTGCGCCTTGGACCGGCGACGAGCACGGTCGCATCGTGGTGGGAGTCGACGGCTCAGACCCGTCCTACGCGGCACTGCACTGGGCGGTCGACGAAGCGGCACGCCGCGGCGCCCGACTCGACGTCGTGCATGCCTATGCCTATCCGGTGCCGGTGTCGCCCATCGGGACGCTCACGCCGATGGACCGGAGCGAGTTCGAGAAGTCGAGCCGGGCCCTCCTCGAGGAGATGACCGGTGGTGCGCGCCGCGACTCCCGACTGAAGGCGGTGGAGCTCATCTCTGCCGGCACCTCGCCGACGCAGGGTCTGCTCGAGGCCGCTCACGATGCTGACCTGCTCGTCGTCGGGAGTCGGGGCCTCGGCGGCATCCGCGAGCTGTTCCTCGGCTCGGTCAGCCAGCAATGCGCGCACCACGCCACCTGCCCAGTCGTCGTCGTGCGACCGCCCGAGGCGTAGCGCCCGGCGGCCACACGCTGGGAGTGCGGAGTCCCTAGGCGGACGCGATCCGGCGATCGAGGTAGTCGATGCACCGCGCGAGTGTCAGGAGCTGCGGGTAGTCCCGTTCGGGGATCTCGATGCCGGTCAGCTCGTCGATGCCGACCATGAAGCTCAGGAAGTCCATCGAATCGAGGTCGAGCTCGTCACGGAGGTCGGCGTCGGGCGCGAGCGACGACACGTCGGCCTCCGGCGCCACCTTGGCCAGGCTGGCGACGACGACATCGTGGGCAGACATGGTGCTCATAGCTCCTCCGGGTGTTGCAGGAAGCGATCAAGCGCGACGAGGTAGCGGGCTCCGACGTGGCCGTCGGTGGCACGGTGGTCGGCCGCGACCGTGGCTCGCACCACGGGCCTCGAGCCGACCATGCCGCCGGATGCCCACGGTCGCTCGATGATCTTGCCCAAACCGACCAGGGCGACCTGGGGTGGGTAGATGACGCCGTAGACCGTGTCGACGCCCTGGTCGCCGAGGTTGGTGACGGTGATGGTCGGATCGGCCATCTCGGAGCTGCGCAAGCCGCCCGCCCGGGCCCGGAGCGTCAGGTCACGCAGGTCGGTCATCAGCGTGTCGAGATCCTTGCGGTCGGCATCGTGCAAGGCTGGCGCGACGAGACCTCCGCCGCGGAGCGACACCGCCACACCGAGGTGGATCCCCGCCCCGGCCTGGAAGCCGTCATCGACCCAGAAGCCGTTGAGCTGTGGCACCTCACGGGCGGCGAGGGCGGCCGCCTTGAGCAGGAGAGCCGCCGGGAGCAGCCGCCTCGCCACCGGACGCTCGTCGTTCGCCCGCTCCAGCCAGTCCATCGCCGCCTGCAGATCGATGTCGGTGCCGACGTAGTAGTGCGGGATCTCGCGCTTGGACCGAGCCATGAGTTTGGCGATGGACTGGCGCATGGCCGCTCGGCGGTCCCCCCGCTCGGCGCGGGAGCCGCGACCGGGGCTCGCTCCGGCCGGTGAGCGGCATTCTCGATGTCGTCGCGGGTGATGTGGCCGTTCGGACCGGTCCCGATCACCAGGCCTAGGTCGACGCCGAGGTGGCGCGCCAGACGTCGGAGCACGGGAGAGTGAAGCTGGTCTCTCTCCCGCGGCGGGGAGAAGGCGGGCGGCGAGGCTGTAGGGGGGTGCGGCGCAGGGACGGCAGGACGCGCGAGCGGTGTCGAGGCGGCCGCCGGTGCAGCGGGCGGTGCGGTGGGCGTCGGCTCGGCCGACGATGGAGGCGAAGCCCAAGACGAGGGCGCGCCCGTGGGCGCCGCGCCGACCGGCGCTACGGGTGCCGGGGCGCCGTTGCGGCGTACCAGCGCCAGGGGCGTACCGACCGCGACTCGCTCGCCGACAGGCACGAGGAGCTGATCCACGACACCAGTCTCGAAGATCTCCACGTCGATGTCCGCCTTGTCGGTGTCGACCACCGCGACGATGTCGCCTCGGTGGACCTCGTCGCCCGGCTTCACGCGCCACTCGACGATCGTGCCGGACTCCATGTCGGCTCCCAGCGAGGGCATCCGGAACTCACTCACGGGCGACCACCTCCCGAACGGTCGCCACGATGCCCGGCACCTGCGGGAGGGCCGCGTCTTCGAGGTGCTTGGCGTACGGCACTGGCACCTCCGCGCTGCAGACGCGCTCGACCGGCGCATCGAGCTCGTAGAACGCCTGCTCCATGATGCGGGCACTGATCTCGGCGGAGATGCTGCCGCTGCGCCATCCCTCGTCGACCACGACGGCACGGTGGGTTTTGGTCACCGACGCCACGATGGTCTCGGTGTCCAGCGGACGCAGGCTGCGCAGGTCAATCACCTCGGCAGCGATGCCCTGGCCGGCAAGCTCCTCGGCCGCGGTGAGGCACTTGGGAAGCGAACCCCCGTAGGTGATGATCGAGACCTCGGTGCCCGCTCGACGGATCGCAGCCCGCATGAGAGGACACGCGTCGAGCGCTTCGGGGAGCTCGCCCTCCATGTTGTAGAGGCCACCGTGCTCGAAGATGAGGACGGGGTCAGGATCCTTCAATGCCGGCCACAGCATCGTGCGGGCGTCCTCGACGGTAGCCGGGGTGACCACCTTGATCCCTGGTATGTGCGCGTACCAACCCTCCAGGCTGTGCGAGTGCTGGGCCGCGAGCTGACGACCGGCGCCGGTGGTCATCCGGATGACGACCGGCACGTGCACCTGGCCGCCGGACATGTGCTGCAGGGTGGCGGCGTTGTTCATGATCTGATCCAGCGCGAGCAGCGAGAAGTTCACCGTCATGATCTCGACGATCGGGCGCATCCCGGCGATCGCGGCCCCGATCCCGGCTCCGACGAAGGCGGACTCCGACAGCGGGGTGTCGCGGATGCGGTCGGGTCCGAACTCTTCGAGCAGACCTCGGCTCACCCCGAAGCTGCCGCCGTAGCGGCCGACATCCTCGCCCATCAGGAACACGCGGTCGTCGCGCTTCAGCGCCTCGCGGATGGCCTCCCGCATCGCCTCGCGGTAGGTCATCCGGGCGGTGGCGATGGTCGCGGTCACGGCGCGACCTCTGAGTAGACGAAGCGCGCGAGCTCCTCGACCGGCTCGAGCGTCCCACGCTGAGCGAAGGCCACCGCGGTCTCGATCTCCCCCGCTACCTCGGCGTCAAGCGCGGCGGCCTCGTCTTCGCCCAACCGGCCGTGCTCGCGCAGGCGGGCCGCGAGGAGCACCAGCGGATCGCGCTCCTTCCAGTGCTCGACCTCGCTGCGCTCCCGGTACAGGTCCGGGTCGTACATCGAGTGGGCTCGGAACCGGTACGTGCGGCACTCGAGGAAGTGTGGGCCACCGCCGGCGCGGATCGACTCCACGGCCCCCGTGGCGGCATGCTCGACGGCCAGCACATCCATGCCGTCCACGGACCACGCCGGCATCTCGTAGGTCGAGGCGCGCAGCGGGAGGTCGGTCTCGACCTGTGACCGCGCCAGCGCGGTACCCATGGCATAGAGGTTGTTCTCGCAGAGGAAGAGCACGGGAAGATCCCACAGGGCGGCGAGGTTCATGCACTCGTGGAACTCGCCTTCGGCGACCGCCCCTTCGCCGAAAAACACCGCGGTGACCGCCGACCTGTCGCGCAGGTGGTCGGCGAGCGCGAGGCCGGTCGCGAGGGGGAGCCCGCCGCCGACGATGGCATTGCCGCCGAAGAACCGAGTCGCCATATCGAAGAGGTGCATCGAGCCACCGCGTCCGCGGCTGCACCCCTCCACCCGGCCGAACATCTCGGCCATGATCGAGCTCGGGCTCACCCCACGCGCCAGGGCATGTCCGTGCTCGCGATAGGTGGCCACGATGTTGTCCTCCGGGCGCAGGGCCTGCATGACGCCCACGCCAACGGCTTCCTCGCCGATGTACAGGTGCATGAAGCCCCGGATCTCGCTGCCGCTGTAGAGCTCGACGCAGCGCTCCTCGAAGCGGCGGATGCGAAGCATCTCCCGGTACAGGTGGAGGGCGTGCTCGGGTTCGAGGGGGGCGTCGTCCACCCTGACGAAGTTGCTCGTCATCGCTCCTCCAAGGTCGAGAGGTCGCCCTCCGGAAGTCCGAGCTCACGGGCACGCAGGAGCCGGCGGACGATCTTTCCGCTCCGTGTCTTCGGGAGGTGCTCGGTGAACGCGATCTCCTTGGGTGCCACGGCTGCACCCAGTCGCTTCCGGCCGAAGCCGATCAGCTCGAGGCGAAGCGCTTCGCATGGCTCGTAAGTGGGCTTCACCACCACGAACGCCTTGACGATCTCGCCGATCACCGGATCGGGCTTGCCGATCACGCCGGCCTCCGCGACTGCGGCGTGCTCCATCAGCGCACTCTCCACCTCGAACGGCCCGATCAGATGACCGGCCGACTTGATCACGTCGTCACCTCGGCCGACGAACCACACGTAGCCGTCCTCGTCCCGCCGGGCCAGGTCCCCCGACAGATACCACCCGCCGGCGAAGCACTTGCGGTAGCGCTCCTCGTCGTTCAGGTAGCCGCGGAACATCGACGGCCAGCCGGGTCGCAGCGCCAGCTCCCCCTGCTCCCGAGGGTCGCAGACCTCCTCCGCCCGTCCGTCGTGGACCACGACGTGGCCCTGCGCGTCCCGCGGCGGAGGATCGCGGCCTCCACGCCGGGCAGCGGCCGACCCATCGACCCCGGGCGGATGTCGGCCGCCGCGAGGTTGGCGATCATGATCCCGCCGGTCTCGGTCTGCCACCAGTTGTCGTGGATCGGCAGTCCGAACGCCTCCAGGCCCCAGCGCACCGCTTCCGGGTTGAGCGGCTCGCCAACGCTGGCGATGAACCGCAAGTGCGGCAGTGCGTACTCGCGGGCGAGGTCCGTGCCGGCTCGCATCATCATCCGGACCGCAGTCGGCGCGGTGTACCAGACCGTGACCTGCTCCTCTTGGAGGATCCGGTACCAGCGCTCGGCGTCGAAGTCGCACTCGTCGACGACGCTGGCAACGCCAAGGGCCAGCGGGGCCAGGATGCCGTAGGACGTCCCCGTCACCCAGCCCGGGTCGGCGGTGCACCAGAAGACGTCGTCATCGTGCAGGTCGAGTGCCCACCTCGCCGTGGCCTGATGGGCGACGAGGGCCTCATGGACGTGGATCGCCCCCTTCGGGGCGCCCGTGGTGCCGCTCGTGAAGTGCAGCAGCGCCCTGTCCTCCGGGTCGGTCGGACCGATTCGGTAGGTCGGATCGGCCGCTGCCAGCAAGGCGCGGCAGATCCAGCGTTTCGGGACCTTCTGCACCGTCGACGAGGAGGACGTGGCGCAGATCGGGGAGCTCGGCGCGGATCGGGGCGACCTTGCGGCGGTAGAGGGTGGTGGTTGTCACCAGCGCCTTGGCGCCTCCGAGGACCAGTCGCTGACGGATCGGCTCCGGTCCGAACGCCGAGAACAGGGTGCACGCCACCGCCCGGTGCTTCAGCGTCCCGAGGACGGCGGTGTACAGCGCCGGTACCCTGCCGGTCAGCGCGAACACCGGGTCGCCGGGCTCGATGCCGAGCGAAGCCAGGACGTTGGCGAACCGACTCGTCGACGCCTCGAGGTCGGCATACGTTATGACCGTGCGGGTGCCATCGCGGCCCAACCAGCGCATGGCTGCTCGACCCCGCTGGCCGTCGCGGGCGTGGCGGTCGACGCACTCGTAGGCGATGTTCAGGCCACCGCCGGGCAATCCACTCAGCCTGGCGCGCTCGGCCGCCCAGGTGGCCGCCTTCCAGGACGCGTCGTCCAAAGCGAGGTTGGGACAGACGGCGAAGTCCTCCGGGTGCTTGTGGACGATCCTGTGATCCACGCCGTTCCTCGATCCTTACGGAGCAGGGCAAGCCCCTACTCGGCCGCGGGCCGGGGCGGGCGTGGGCGGCTCGACGGCGCCCACCGGGCGCTCGACGACCTGGAACTGGCGTCCCGTGATCTCGTGCGGGACGATGCGCACGAACCGGTGCTTCGGGGCCGCGTTCCAGGGGAAGAGCGGCAGCTCTATGGCATCGAACAGCTCGTGCATCCGCTCGATCTCCTGGGCCCGGCCCTTGATGACCACGCTCCAGGCCTGTCCCGCGCCGCCATCGTAGCCATCGGCCTCGAACGCGATCCCGACGCCCAACACGGCGGCGGCCAGCTTCGTTCCCTCCGCGGTGCGGAACACCACCGTTCCGTGGTCGACCACGAAGTTGACGGGAAAGATGTCCGGATGCGAGGCGATCGTGACGGCCAGCCGCCCGACGTCGGTCGTGCGCAGCAACGCCCAGCACTCGTCAGGGTCGAGGATGGTCATCCCAGAACGCCGATCGATGGTCATGCTCTGAGCGTCATCCCTGGCCTGCGGTGGCGACAGGGCCGAAGGTCCCCGGGCGGCGCGGTCCTTGGGCGCCTGCGGCCTCGCCGGCGCGTCACGTGTCCCGCTCTCGCTCGGGGCTGTAGTGCTGCATCTCGAGGATCTCCGCCAAGTCGAGCAGACGGTCGGGCGCACCATCGGATGCGCCCTCCTCATCGGCGTAGAGCGCCAGCGGCGCCTTGTTGTCAGGCGCGCCGACGTCGACCTCCCGCCGTCCCGGGGTCGCCGATCGCCGTCACCCGTTCGCGAGGCTCGACGACCGACATCGCGTCCTCCTCGGCACTGGTCTCGAGCTCCTCGTCGAGGCCGTCGTCGGTGGGCCCGAACTCCCACATCTCGTCGGTCGTCATTCTCGTCCTCCCGTCAGGCTCCAGGTGGTGCCCATCCGGGCCGGAGGCGGGGAGCGCCACAAGTCGAGTGACGTTCCAGCGCGACACCGCCGATACGCCCGAGGCGAACGGCGTCATCCATCAGCGCGCTCGGTGCCGCGGCCAGCAGCAGTCGCTGCTCCGCCGACGCCAGTAACCGTCGGGTTGCCTCGACAGCGTCCGGGTTGACGGACACCGACGTGATGCCGTATCGGACCAGATGCTCGGCGAAGGCTGGCCGGTTGGACGGAGCTTGGCCGCACAGCGACGACGTCAATCCGAGCCGGCTGCACCCCTCGACGATCTGGCGAATCGCCGCTAGCACGGCCGCATCCTCCTCGTCGAACAGCTCGCGGCACACCTCGGAGTCCCGGTCCACGCCGAGGACAAGCTGGGTGAGGTCGTTCGACCCGATGGACACACCGTCGATGCCGAGCGCGGCGTAGTCGTCGAGGCGGTACACGACCGAGGGCACCTCGGCCATGATCCACCGCAACAGTCCGCGCTGGCGGCCGAGCGGGCTGGCATCCACCTGCTCCAGGCACGATTCGAGCTCCCACTGCGTCCGGACGAAGGGGATCATCAAATGCAGGTTCGGCGTCTCCTCCCGGACCCGGGCCAGCAGGTCCAGCTCCAGCGCGAACAGGTCGGGCTCGCATACGTAGCGGAAGCAGCCCCGGTAGCCGATCATCGGATTGCGTTCCTCCGGCTCGAAGGCCCCGCCGCCTTCGAGCGAACGGAACTCGTTGGTCCGGAAATCGATCGTGCGGTAGACGACCGGCCGAGGCGCGAAGGCTCGGGTGATCCTCGACAACGACGCCGTCATCGCAGAAAGGAACTCGTCTCGTCCGCCGGTCGCGAGTACGGCCCGAGGATGACGGCCCTGCAATGCCTCGGTCACGAGGAACTCGGCGCGAAGCAGTCCGACCCCGTCCACGGGCAAGGCGGCCGTCTGCTCGGCCTTCTCGGCGAGGGCGAGGTTGACGTACAGGCGGGTGGCACTGAGCGGAGCGACACTCGCGGCAGGCGTGGTCGCCGCAGGCACTGCCGGCGCCGCAGCGAGCCGCTGCGCACCGGCGAACACCAGCCCGGCGCGGCCGTCGACGGTCACCTCCTCGCCGGCCATGATCGTGGTGGTCGCGGTGCGCGTCCCGACGATGCACGGGATCCCGAGCTCCCGGCTGACGATCGCCGCGTGGCAGGTGATGCCGCCCCCATCGGTCACGACCGCGGCGGCGCGCCGCATGGTCGGCAACCAGTCCGGGTTGGTCATAGGAGCGACCAGCACCTCGCCGTCGACGAGTGTCGGGCCCTCGATCGGCTCACGGAGCAGGCGCGCCGGCCCCGAGGCGACACCGGGGGAAGCGCCCAGCCCCTTGACCAAGACGTTGCCCTGCGCGCTCGAGGCCGGGCGAGAGGCGCTGGGCAGGGTCGTGATGGGGCGGGTCTGAACCACGCTCAGCGTGTCCTCGGGACCAACGCACCACTCGAGGTCTTGGGGCTCGCCGTAATGAGCCTCGATTGCCTGCGCCAGCCGTGCCACATCGACCACCCTCGAGGGCATCAGCACGCGGGCCGAGCCCTCCTCTGGGCTGAGCTCCACCCTGACATCGCCAACTTCTCCCTCGATGATCTTGTGGGACTTCATTCCGATCCGCTCGTCAATGATCTCGAAGGTCTCCTTGTCGACGACATACGTGTCGGGCTCGACTCGGCCGCCCACGACCACCTCGCCCTGCCCGAACGCGGCCTCGATCACGATTCTCCGGCGATCGCCGGTTACGGGATCGGCCGTGAACGCCACACCCGAGGCCATCGCAGGCACCATGGCTTGTACCACGACCGCGATCGCTGGTTCGCCGGTGAGACGCCGAGCCGTGCGGTACGCCACGACCCGCTCACCGAACAACGACGCCCAGGCCCCCAGCACTGCCTCGGTGACCGCGGCGGCACCACGAACGTTGGTGAACGTCTTGTTCATACCTGCGAAGGACGTGTCGGCGGCGTCTTCGGCGGTCGCCGAGGAGCGAACGGCGGTGGCTGGCTCGTCTTGGCCGACCAGCCGGGCGAGGTCGGCGTACGCATGCTCGAGCGCTTCGCGCACGTCGGGTCTCAAGCCGGCCTTGCGGACCCGGAGCTGCCGCTCGTGGGCTCCCTCGGTGACAGCCACCGGATCATCCCCGGCGATTGGCGCCGCGAGGACTTCGCGCGCGTCGCCCGACGCCATCGACTCCAGGTAGGCGTCTGCAGTGACGACGAACCCAGGCGGGACCGGGAACCCTGCCGCCGTCAGCTCACCCAGGTTCGCGCCCTTCCCTCCGGCCCGTCCCACGTCGGTCCGACGTAGCTCCGTCAACCACACGATGCCCTTCATCGGACCTGCCTCCAGTTCTAACCCTCAGCCATTGGGAGGGGTGTGACTCGGACCTCCGGTTCAGGGCGCGCCCGGCCGTCGCTGGCGGCGGCCGCACTCCAGTTCGGACATCCGATGCCTCCTGCCACCGAGCATGCGCCTGGTCGGCCTGGTCGCCCTAGAGGCAGAGGTCCTTGGTCCCGGGCCGAAGTGCTCTGGTGCAAGCGGAGAGGGGCGCCACAAGTGATCTTCAAGCACCGAGCAAAGAGGAGGCGCCTGGCCAATGAAGCCCAGCACGGATCCAAGGAGCTGACCTGGCCCCGCTCGAGGACTGGTTCGAGGGCGATGTCGGCCGGCTCCCGCGGCGCGGTCAGGCTGGCGCGACGCACCGCGACCTTGCCGACGAGACCCGGCGCGGCTTGATCATTCGTGGACGATCAGCAGTCGGGCGATGCGTCCCCTGGTGGGCGCGGCGACGCGGAGATGAGGAACCCATCGCCCCCCGCCACTTCGCAGATGCCGCCCTCGACATCGACCGTGATTCGGTGCCCGGCGACGTCGATGCCCTCGACGCGGCAGCGGCGGATGCTCGCCGGGAGGGCTGGCGCGACCCAAAGGCGGTTCTCGGCTGCCCCCGGATCGAAACGGAGCATGGTCCGAATCAACAGCATCGGGGCCGCGGCGGCCCAGGCCTGAGGCACGCATGAGGTCGGGTACGCCGCCGGGACGGATACGTCGTCGCGGGAGAGGCCAGCGAACAACTCGGGGAGCCGTCCCTCGCTCGTGTTGGCTACCGCGAGGAGACCGTCAATGATGCGGTGGGATTCTTCGACGAGGCCGTAACGCATCAGACCCGCGGCGCACAGCGCGTTGTCGTGAGGCCACACCGATCCGTTGTGGTACGAGACCGGGTTGTAGGCCGCCATCGACGTCGCGAGTGTCCGGACGCCCCAGCCGCTGAACAGCTCGGATGACAGCAGGCGTTCGGCCACCGCGGTCGCCTTTTCGGCGTCGATGATGCCGGTCCACAGGCAATGACCCATGTTGCTGGCCAACGCGTCAATGGGCTCCTTGTCGGCGTCGAGCCCGATCGCGAACCACCGTCGGTCCTCGAGCCAGAAGTCCCGGTTGAACGCCTCCTTCAACGCTCGGGCCTTCTCGAGGTAGCGGGCCTGGGTCGTCTCGTCCCCCGCCTCCCGGGCGAAACGAGCCCGGGCCAGGTACGCGGCATAGGTGTATCCCTGCACCTCGCACAGCGCCACCGGTGTTCGCGGCAACCGGCCATCACTGAAGCCGATGCCATCCCAGGAGTCCTTCCAGCCCTGGTTCGCGAGCCCCGACGGTGTGGCTCGCTGGTACTCGACGTAGCCGTCCCCATCACGGTCTCCGAAGGCCTCGATCCACGCCAGCGCGGCGTCCGCGTGAGGGAGCAGCCTCGTCACCGCGTCGTCGGCCAGGCCCCAGCGGCGCAGCTCCCCCAAGAGCATCACGAACAGCGGTGTGGCGTCGATCGTCCCGTAGTAGATCTGCCCGCCGCCCAGGGCCAGGCCGGTCGCGGCGCCGAAGCGCATCTCGTGAAGGATCCTTCCCGGCTCCTCCTCGGTCGCCGGGTTGACGTCGGTGCCCTGGAACCGAGCAAGCGTCTCGACCACCCCGAGGGCCAGTTTCGGATCGGCCAGCAGGCTCATCCATCCCGTGATGAGCGAATCGCGGCCGAACACCGCCATGAACCAGGGGGCACCCGCGGCGATCACCGGCAGCTGAGGGTGATCCGGGTCGAAGATGCGCAACGCGCCGAGATCATCCCCTGCCCGTGCCACCGCGGACATGAGCGCCGGAGAATCGGAGTCCACGATCGGCATCGCGTCACGCCACGCTGCGAGCCGCTGCTCGGGCACCGACGCGACCGGTTCGGCGCCGCACCGGAAGCGTCGCGGGACGTCTTGGACGCCCAGTTCCACGCCCACCTCGACGCAGATCTCCCGCTCGGCCCGAGGGTCGAGCGTGAAGCGCCAGGTGATCACTCCCGCGTCCACCGACTCGCTGTCGGAGAGCGTCACCAGCGTGCGCTTCGCCGAGCCGTCCGAGGCGAACGAAAGGCGGTTCGGGTGGACCTCGCAGCTGGTCTGCGCTGGTCGAGGAACCCGGCCCTCCTTCACCTCGAACAGACCCGCGAAGTCACCGTCGCAGCGCAGCTCCACCACCACCGGGCGCGGGCCCAGCCCGTAGCTGCAGAGGACCACACGTTCGCGCATACCGCTGCCGATGCTGCGATGCCGCAAGACCACTAGATCTGCATCGGCGCGGCCAGCGGCAGGAGCACTGCGGCATACGAACGTCGCCTCGAACGGCGCGTCGAGTGTCACTGCCAGGGACTCCAACGGGTGACCGTCCACAAGGAGCTCCCAGCGCGACAGGACTCGGGTGTCGAGGAAGAACAGCCCGTGCGCGGCATCGGGGTCGAAATCGCCCACCCGACCGGACAGGCAGAACGTCTGGCCCTCGACGAGCGTGACGTCTCCTTTGGCCTGCGACAGCACCGGCGCCGCTCCCGAGTAGGTCCACGGCGTCGTCATACCCGGCGACCCACGTCAAGCTCGCCGGACACGCTGTGCTCCCACTCGCCACCACGGTACTCACGGGCGCTCGAGCACGAACGGCACGTCTTGGGCCGCCACGAGGAGACCGGCACGACTGTCCGCGGCTGGTCGAGGGATCAAGCCGGAGAGGCCTGGCTGCCGGTGCGCCGGGACCTTCGCCCCTGGGAGCCGACCACGCCTAGTGGATCAACGCGTAAATGACAGTGATGTGATTTGATGGGGTGATGCGTTTACCTCCGCTGGTTCTCAGGCCCGGTGACCGTGACGAGTTGGAGCGTCGAGTGCGGTGCAGCACGGCTGAGGCGCGGGCCGTGGAGCGTGCCCGGTTGGTGGTGATGGCGGCCGAGGGGGCGTCGAATGTCGATATCGGCGCGACGATCGGGATGCATTACAACCAGGTCGCGGTGTGGCGACGCCGCTACGGCGAGTTCGGTCTGGTCGGCCTCGACGACGGTGACCGGTCGGGCCGGCCCCCGGTGTATGACCACGACGACGTGTTGTTGTTGGTCAAGACGGTGACCGAGCCGCCCCCGGATGAGGCGACCCGCTGGACGATGGAGGCCATCGCTCGGCGGCTCAACGAACACGGTGTGGCGATCTCGGCGTCGCAGGTGTGGCGCATCTGCCGCAGCTTGGATCTCAAGCCGTGGCAGACCGAGTCGTGGATGACCTCGCACGATCCCGATTTCTGGGCCAAGGCCGCCGATGTGTGCGGGCTGTACCTGAACCCGCCGCAAAACGCCATCGTGTGGTCGGTGGACGAGAAGTCCGGGATCCAGGCCCGAAGTCGTATCAACCCAACCAAGCCCGCCGTGCCCGGCATCGCGGCGAGGCGCGAGTTCGAGTACCGCCGTCACGGCACCGCGGTGTTGTTCGCCGGTCTCAACGTGCATGAAGGTGACGTCGCCGCCTGGGTCACCGACTCGACCCGCACCGACAACTTCGTTGCCTTCCTGGCCGATCTGGACGCCCAGACACCGGCCGGGTTGGAGCTGCACTGCATCGTCGACAACCTCTCGGCCCACTTCACGCCGGCCGTCGAAGCGCTCTTGGACCAGCGGCCCCACATCTTCTTGCACAACACCCCAACCCACGCCTCCTGGCTGAACCAAGTCGAGCTGTTCTTCTCCATCCTCGAGCGGCGTCTCCTGCGCCACGGCGAGTTCGACTCCGTCGACGACCTCGCCGCCCGCATGATCGCCTTCATCAACGACTACAACCGCCGAGCGCGACCATTCCGCTGGACCTACGACGGCCGCCCACTCAAAGTCGCGTAACTCACAATGACTTACGCGCGAGCCCACTAGTCGTACCTTGAGCCTCGCCGCGAGCGTCACAGGCGACGCTCTCGAAAAGGACCCCTGACGAGGAGATGGATGAAATGAGCAAGGACATCGAATTGAAGCGCGAAGAGTGGCCGGCCCGACTCTGGGACTGGTTCGACGCGCCGGAGCTCGGTCGTTGGTTCGAAGGCGTCCGGCCATGGTTCCGCGACGAGCAGCGCCTTCGCATCGAACAGGAGCTGACCGACGACACCATGGTCATCCGAGCCGAAATGCCGGGCATCGATCCGGACAAGGATGTCGAGATCACCATCGACGACGGCGTCTTGCGTGTTCGTGCCGAGCGCAAGTTCGAGAAGAAGGAAGAGAAAGAAGGCGGCACGAGGTCCGAGTTCCACTACGGCTCGTTCGAACGAGCACTTCGGGTGCCGAAGGACGTGGGCGTGGACGACGTCAAGGCCACCTACAAGGACGGAATCCTCGAAGTCCGCGTCCCCTACAAGGTGCCGACGGAGGCTCAGCCCCGCAAGGTCGCCATCACGAGGTCGTAGTCGACACACGCGCCCAGCGATCCAGGGCGAACGCTGTCCTGCACGACCTAATCAGCGGCCACCGTATCGAGCGGCGGTCCGACATCGACCCCGTCCAGCGCTCCGACGCGCCGTTTTTTGGCCAGACCTCTGAGCGCAGCCCCAGTCGTCGTGATCATCGCCGCGGTGCTCGAGCGGATCGAGGGCAAGTGCGGGGCCACCGACCATGACCTCGTAAACCGGGAAGCCGGCAACGCAGCCGAGAACCTCCTGTTCGAAGCGACCGCCCGCGGCCTCGCCGCCGTCCCAGTTGGCGGCTTCGATCCTCGTGCCGTCGAGGACGCCGATGCCCTACCACCCGACTGTGACGCGCTCTATCCGATCCCCGTCCGCTATCCGGCCGGCGCTGCTGGCTAGGCCCGCGCGTCGCCGGACGCCGGCGGCCCGCTGTCCCGCGTCAACGGCGACCGGCCGTGCTCCCAACCCAGGCGGGAGCGCGCGACGCCATGTGAGAAGCGGGCGGCAAGCTCGTTAGCCATTGCGTCGAGCCGTTCGGAGTACCGGGCCGTCGGGGCCTGGGGGGTGCGGAGGTCGAGGGCCGACGGCGGGAGTTTGGCGAGGTCGCTTTCGAAGCATGACTTGGCCTGCGTGATCGTGGCGGGGGGTCCGAGTCGTTGCCCGTGCCGCATGATGGGCTCGAGGAGCGGCTCGCAGTCAGGGGCTGATGGTTCGTCGCGGAGCGTGATCAGCTCCCCACCCGCGATCGGTGAAGCCCGGTAGACCTGTTTGGCGCCGGGCATCGTCATCTTGCCAACGGAGAGCTTGAGCACCGGGCGGCCGTCGTAGGCGACCAGCTTGTAGGCGCTGTCCAGGGAGGGAGCATCGGCCGATACTCCCATCTGGGTGCCGACGCCGACGGCGTCGATCGGAGCCCCGGAGGCGGCGAAGCCTTGTAGGTCGAACTCATCGAGCCCGCCGCTGGCGAAGATGCGCACGTGTTGGAGACCGGCCTCGTCAAGGAGCTGCCTCGAAGCGCGAGCCAATCCATCGAGGTCACCGCTATCGAGACGGATGCCGATGTGATCTCGCAGGTCGAGCTCCCGGATGACGTCGATCGCGGTGCGGACGCCTTGGCGGGTGTCATAGGTGTCGACGAGGAACGTCGTGCGCCCGGGGAAGTCCTCGGCGAAGGCCCGGAACGCCTCGATCTCGGTCGGGAAGGCCTCGATGTAGGAGTGGGCCATGGTGCCGGCCGGACGCAGACCGTAACGGCGAGCCGCTTCGACGTTGCTGGTGGCGACGAAGCCGACGATCGCTGACAGCCGGGCGGCAGCCATGCCCGCGTCGACGCCATGGGTGCGCCGCAGCGAGAAGTCCACCAGGTCGAAGTGATCGGTGGCAGCGATGCGGCAGCGGGCAGCCTTGGTGGCCAACGCGGTCTGGAACGTGACCTGATTGAGGAGGTAGGTCTCGATCAGCTGCGCCTCCGCGATCGGCGCGGTGACCTCCACGATCGGCTCATGGCCGAGCACGATCCGCCCCTCGGGCACGGCCCACACCTCGCCGGTGAAACCCAATCGACGAAACGCTTCCACCGTGTTCCGATCGAAGCCCTGGCTACGCAGCCAATGGAGCTCCTCGTCGGTGAAGCCGAACGACTCCAGATACGCCAGGCAACTCTCCAGACCGCCAGCGACCAGGAACCCGCGGGTCGGAGGCAGCTCGCGCACGAACAGGCTGAACGTGGCCGGCGCCACCATGCCACGCCGCAAGTAGCTCGCGGCCATGTTCAGCTCGTATAGATCCGTCACGAGCGCTTGACCCACGTGATCCTCCTCGAGACACTTGATCTGGCGCGCGGTCCAGGTCCGACCGATAGGGACCTAGTGGCGCGTCGCGGATTTGGCTTGGGTGAGGGCGGCTCGTCCGCGGCGGACCTTGGCGATGATCTCTTCGGCGGTCTTGTGCCAGACGAAGGGTTGGGGGTTGTGGTTCCAGTGCTCTGTCCACATTTCGATGGCGTCGATGAGGTCGTCGACGCTGGTGAACACACCGCGACGCAACCGGCGGTCGGTCAGTTCCTTGAACCATCGCTCCACCAGGTTCAGCCACGACGAGCTGGTCGGGGTGAAGTGCAGATGCCAGCGGGCCCGTTTGGGGTGATCCAGCCAGCGGGTGACCTCGGGGCCCATGTGCGCCGACAGGTTGTCCAACACGACATGCACCTCGAGATGGCGGGGGACGTGCAGGTCTATGAGCTTGAAGAAGGCCAGGACGTCGCGACCGGTGTGGCGGGGGCGGCAGTCGTAGAGGACTTCGCCGGTGGCGACGTTCAACGCGGCGAACAGGTCGGTGGTGCCGTGGCGTTTGTAGTCATGGGTCATGGTGCCGGCCCGGCCCGGTTTGAGCGGCAGGCTGGGCTGGGTGCGGTCCAACGCCTGGACCTGGGTCTTTTCGTCGAAGCTGAACACCGCGGCGCGCTCGGGCGGGTTCACGTACAGCCCGACGACGTCGATGAGCTTCTCCTCGAAGCGCGGATCGTTGGACAGCTTGAACGTCTCCACCCGCCACGGCTTGAGGTGATGGTCCCGCCAGATCCGAGCCACGGTGTCCTTGCCGATCCCGAACCGCTCAGCCAACGAGCGCGTCGTCCAATGCGTCGAGGTGTCATCCGGGGTCTCCTCACGTGTCACCCGCACCACCTCAGCCACCATGCCCTCCGCCAGCCACGACCGCCGGCCCCGACCCTTGGCGATGCGGCCAACGCCGTCCACCCCTTCGCGCTCGAAACGACGCCGCCACGCCCGCACCGACTCGGCCGTCGTGCCGCACCGACGAGCCACCTCGTTGGTGGCCACACCATCGCCCGCCAGCAGCAACGCTCGGGCCTGGGTCACCTTGCGATGGGGCAGCGAGGTCGAGCGGGCCATGCGCTCCAACGCCGCCCGCTGCTCATCGGACACCGCCAAAGCGACAGCAATCAGGATCGGCACACCCACACTCTAACCATCCACGCTATATCAGCGACAGACCACTAGGCCCCTTCTTCCCGCTCCTTGATTCGGGATTGCCCGGAAGGCCACCGCGATCTGAGACGAAGGTCCCTTGCTTCCGCGTTCCTGGGCGAGGACGGTGGGTGTGTGGAGTCAGCTACGACGAGGGGACCGACGGTGCTCCCGCCCGAGGCCATTGCGGCTCTGCCGGTCATCCCGCTCGCGACACTCGACGGGGTCACGCATCGGGTGCTGTGGCGTGGTGGGAGCTCGATGGCCGGCGTGCTGAAGGTGGGGGCCGGTCATCGGCTCGGTCAGCACACGCATCGGGTCAACCACCACCACCTGTGGGTGCTCGAAGGTCGGGCAGTCATCCTCGGAGACGAGTTGGGCCCGGGCTCCTATGTCCATATCCCGAGCGGCGTTGAACACGACATCGACGCCTCCTCGACCGGTGGTTGCACCGTCTTTTACCTGTACCTCCGCCATGTCGACTGAGACCACCACTCAGCGCAGCGAGCGCGATGGCGTCCGGTCCGGGCTCGCAGCCCTCGTCGCGCGCCAGGTCAACCTCCGCTCACGCTGGAGCGGGTGATGTTCTGGGATCGTGCCGACGCCGGCCGGCGCTTGGCGGCGAGATTGAGTCACCTTCGTGGCCAGGACGTCGTCGTGGTCGGTCTGCCCCGAGGTGGCGTTCCCGTCGCGGCCGAGGTGGCACGCGCGCTTGGTGCTCCTCTCGATGTCATCGTGGTCCGCAAGCTGGGAGTCCCCTACCAGCCCGAGTTGGGGATGGGCGCGGTCGGTGAGAACGGGGTGCGAGTCGTCAACGAAGAGGTCGTCGACCTGGCCGGTGTCACCGAGCGCGAGTTCGCGCGGTCGAGGAACGTGAGCGGTCCGAGGTCGCTCGGCGAGCGCGCCGCTTCCGCTCCGGGAGGGATCGCCTCCCCCTTGCCGGGCGCGTGGTCGTCGTCGTCGACGACGGCATCGCCACCGGGTCAACCGCGAGGGCGGCGTGTGAGGTGGCCCGGGCCGAGGGTGCGACCCGTGTGGTGCTGGCCATCCCCGCCGCGCCGGCGGATTGGAGGGAGCGTCTCGCCGGAACGGCCGATGAGTACGTCTGCGTCGAGACTCCGGAGCCCTTCTTCGCCGTCGGACAGTGCTACGCCGACTTCACGCAGACGAGCGACGACGAGGTGGTCGCCTGCTTGACCGAAGGCGCCGTCCCGGTCCCAGCGGCTGCCAACACGCCGGCGCGGACGACCCGGCCGTCCGCGATGACGAAGTCACCGTGCGAGCCGGATCCCTCCTGCTGGCCGGGCATCTCACCGTGCCCGAGCGGGCGACAGGGGTCGTGGTGTTCGCTCACGGTAGCGGCAGCAGCCGCCACAGTCCTCGCAACCGGTCCGTGGCCTCCGTCCTGAACGCGGCAGGCCTCGCGACCCTGCTCCTCGACCTGCTGACTCGACGCGAGGAACTCGATCGAGCCAACGTGTTCGACATCGAACTGCTCGCCCAGCGCCTCGTAAACGTGACCCGGTGGCTCGGCGAGGAGCCGGCGGCGAACGGCTTGCCCGTGGGCTACTTCGGGGCGAGCACCGGGGCGGCGGCGGCGCTGTGGGCGGCGGCCACCCCGACTGCGAACGTCGCCGCCGTCGTATCGCGCGGCGGACGCCCGGATCTGGCCGGGTCTCGCCTCGGCCGGGTGACCACGCCGACGTTGCTCATCGTTGGCGGCGACGACGAGACGGTCTTGGCCCTCAACCGCCAGGCCCAGAAGCAGCTGCGCTGCGAGAACCGGCTGGCCGTGGTGCCGGGAGCCACACATCTGTTCGAGGAGCCCGGCACGCTGCAGATGGCCGCAGAACTGGCCCGCGACTGGTTCATCAGCCACCTTGTCCGCGTCCCGGCCGGATAGGCGTCATTTTCCGGCGTCACGGGCGCGATGGCTGTCGAGCTGTCGGGGTCGAGACGTTTCGTGGCGAGCGCGGGAGGGGACCAACGCCCCTTCCCAATCGGGTGGACCGGGGCGCATCGTGGTGCCCGCAATGGCGCTTTCGGCACGGAGGTCTGAAGTGAGCAGTCTGGGACTCGAAGAACGTGACGAGGCTCCCACGTTGGAGGTGCGCGTCTACCGCGATGGCGCGCTCATTCACCGCGAGCTGTGCGAATCCGAGGAGGATGCCGCCGCCGCTGTGGAGAGGTGGGAGGAAGAGCCGGGCGTCGAGTGCGAGGTCGAGGACCTGTCGGCCTCGCGCCGCGACGTCGAGGTCTTCGAAGTCGAACCGCCCGACATCGAGGACTACACGGCGGTGACAAAGGCTGGAGCGGAACGCCGGTGGTGAACCTCGACCAGGTTGACCGGAACGGGAAGGCGCCCGATCCGGCTGGTCGAGGAAACGCCCTGGCGGTGGCGGATCGACCCGAGTGGTGACACACGCGTGCCTGGGGTGGTTTTCGCGTCGCGGACGCTTCTGCCCGACGTGCCGAGCGACCGGTCGCTGGGACCTCCGCCCCTGGTTCGGGCCGGACCCGCCCGTACACTGAGCTGCGCATGGCTGCCTTGACCTATCTCGTCGACATCGGTCCGGACGGTTGCGCCGATCTGCTGGCTTCGTGCACGTTGGGCCGGCTCGGGGTGATCGTCGATGGCCGGCCGGAGATCTTCCCGGTGAACCACGTGTACGATCGACCGAGCGGCTTCGTCGTGTTCCCGACGAACACGCGGACGAAGCTGCACGCCGCGCTGAACTGGCCGTGGGTGGCGTTCGAGGTGGATGGGCTCGAACCGGACGAAGGCGGCGGTTGGAGTGTGCTCGTGGTCGGTCGGGCGGAGGAGATCACCGATCCGGTGGTGATCGCCCGGGTCGCATCGCAACGCCATATCCCGTGGGCGGCCGGAGACGGCGCGCGTTGGGTCCGGATAGTGCCCTCCAAGGTGACCGGCAGGCGAATCTGTGCGGCCGAGCGAGGGATCGCCATCAAGGTCCACTGACACCGGCGATGTCGGCACAAGCCGGGCTCAGCGAACCGCGGCTGACTCGTCGGTGTTGACGGCGGCCGGGACGCTGATCGGGAGGAGGAGCACCGGGATCGTGGCCCGTCCGAGCACGTCGCGGATCACAGCGGCGCGACCGGACGAGCTGTCCTGCGACCAGCTCAGCACGACCAGGTCGGCGTGAGCTTCGGCGCACACCTCGGCGACGCGGCTGCCAACGGGCCCGGTGCGCAGCTCGATGCGTGCCGCCTCGGGGCAGAAGCGGGCGAGGAACTCATCGCCCCACAGCGAGAGATCGCGTCCGGGCCGGTCCAACGTACGCGGAACCGTGGCGGTGGTGAACACGTGGAGGACGACGAGCTCGATCTCGCGGGCGATGAGTGGGCTCAGGGAGTCGGCAACTGACCGGGAGGACTGTTCGCTGCCCTCTAGCGGCACGAGGAGGCGTCGGAACGGCCGGGGTGACACGCCGACGGCCTCGGGGGGAACCACGACGATCGGCTTGTTGGCACGTTCGAGGACGCGGAGTGCGGTGCGGCCGACCGGACGGCGGCCGCCGAGGGTGGCTCGGGCACCGAACACCCCAGCAACCACACCAGAATCCGCGACGGCGTCCAAGAGGACGGTGATCACCGGACCGCGAAGGATCCGCAACGAGACGCCGGATTGGCCGGCCAGCCACTCCGGGATCTCCGTCGGACCGTCCTGTACGTGGACCGCCTCGACGCCGGAGTCAGTGAGCTCGCCCAAGCCGAGCGCGGTCTCCAGGACGGGTCGGGCGGCCGGCCCGGCGTCGAGTGCGGCCAAGACGGTTCTCATGACTTGCTCCCTTCGAGGGGGAAGCTGGCTTCCGGCGCCAGGCATCGTTCGGGTGGACTACCCGCGATGGCGACCTGGAAGGACCGGTCGCAGCCGATGGTGATGGTGTCATGCCGGGCACAGACGTGGAGCCGCTGGCCTCGGAATCGGAGCAGCATGGTGAGCGATTCCCAGGCCTCGGGCAGGCAGGGGTCGACGTCCAGGATCTCGCCGCGAGGGCGCACACCGAGGAACCCGTGGGCGAGGGCCTGCCACACCCCGCCCATCGTCGCCAGATGCAGGCCACCGGCGGTGGTGCCAGTGAGATCGTCCAAGTCGAGTCGCGCCGCGAGGCGGAACAGCTCGAGCGCTTGCTCTGGCTGATGCGCACGGGCGAACAACGCGGCGTGGATGGCAGGAGACAGCGAGCTGCCGTGGGCGGTGCGCGGTGCGTAGAAGCCGAGGTTCGACGCCAACGAGCCAGGTCGGACCTCGTCCGGCACGAGGTGGTGGAGCATGAGGACGTCTGCTTGTTTGATCAGCTGCGAGCCCGTCACCCGCTCCGCACCCAACAGGACGTCGGCGGCGACCGGCGGTTGTGCGACATCCGCGACGAGCAGCGGCTCGAGGCCCCAATAGCCGCCGAACTGCTCGTACAGACCTCGGACCGGGTCCCAACCATCGACCAGATCGTCTGCGACCCGTCGCCAGTTTTGCGCCTCGCTAGCGTCACCGCCGAGCTGCTCGACCAGCTCGGCGGCTCGTCGCAAGTTCCACCGGGCCATGACGTTGGTGTACGCATCGTCGTCGACGACCTCGTGGTACTCGTCGGGTCCCATGAGCCCGAGCAGGTGGGCGCGACCGTGTCGGTCGACGCGAGCGCGGCTGGCCCAGTAGCGGGCCGTGTCAAGGACCAGGTCACGTCCCGGCCCGGCGAGGAACGCCGTGTCTCCGGTCCAGGCCGCGTAGTGGCTCGCCGCCCAGGCGACGTCGGCCACGATGTGCTCCTCGTTCTCACCCGTACGAATCGGGATCAGCTCACCCTGCCGCCCGCGGAACCCGCGAGGAGTGACGTCGGTCCCGTCGTCCGCAGACTCCCACGGGAACCGAGCGCCGCTCAGGCCGTGCGCGGCGGCCACCGCTCGGGCGGCGGGAAGCCGACGGATGCGGTACTCGAGCATGGCCCGGGCGGCGGCCGGACGGATGGCGGCCAGCGCGGGTAGGACAAAGACATCGGCGTCCCAGAAGACGTGACCGCCGTAGGCGCTTCCCGTGAGCCCCCGGGCACCGACCGCAGCCTCACCTTCATCGGGCGCTGCGCCGAGGAGGTGGAACGTCGCGAAGCGCGCCGCCAACTCGTCGCGCGGCTCACCCTGGATGCCGATCTCGGCATCAGCCCACCGCTGGGCCCACGCCTCGCGGTGCTCGGCCAACAGCTGGTCGAAGCCGACGCGTTCGATTTCGGCCAGGAGCTCCGCAGGTTGATGCCAGTCGGGTGGCTGGGACCGGTCGGCCACCCAAGCGGCGAGCCGCTCGACAACTCGACGGTCAGAACTCACCTGCTGCCAATCGCGCGCCGCCACCGTGATCCCGGCACCGGCCGGCGTCGAGGACCGGGCCAGGCACAACTGCCCGCGGTCGTCGCGCTCGAACCGCGCCGCGTCTCCAGGGGCGGCCAACGTGAGCCCAACATCCAGATGAGACGGCGAGCCTTCGGCCCGCAAGGCCAACGCTCCGGGCCGAGCCGCCGACACGAACCGCAGGGTGCGCACCTGCGACTCGTCGTCGATGGTTCGCACCAGGACACCGGCGCGCAGGTCGAGCAGCCGCACACCGCCATCGGACTCCACGGACAGATCCGTCCACGTCGGACCGGGCAGCAGCCGGGGCGTTGCACCATCGGTGTAGATGCCGTTCACCACGAACAGTGGCATGGTGCCGGGTCCGTCCTCCTCGCGAATACCCCGTAGACCGGCCCAGCCGTTGGCGAGCGTGCCGATGGCCTCCGCGGCGCGTTCCATCGCCGGCGTGTCGGGAAGCGCGACCACCCAGGTGGGGTCGTTGTCGATCCACGGCACCCGGCGATCCCGGCGCCGCGCGAGCTGGGCGTCGAGGAAGCCGATGAACTGCAACGGCCCGCCCGCCCCGTGGACCACGCCTGCAGGCACGCCCGCAGGCTCGACCCCGACCGATACGACCGCAGCTCGCGCCAGCTCCGGTACCAGCAGGAAGGAGTCACTGCCCGACACCCCGTCGAGCGGACCGAACTCGTCGCCCGCGATCAGCACCACCCCGCCGGTGATCCCCCGCTCCGCCAGCCAGTGCGCCGCCCAACGGGCCGAGTCGGACTTGTCGGTGAGCCCGATCTCGACATGCTTCACGTCGCTCGTGATCCTGGCGTGGTCGAGGCCTGCTCGCCGAGCGGCCTCCGCCCCGAACGCCACCACATCGCGCAGGCCTGCCAGGCCCGCGGCGCGCAGACGCCGGGTTACGGCGTCTAGCAGCTCGGCGATCCGCGCCTTGGGCGGCTCGTCCCACTCCGGCTCAGGAATGACGTCGACCTTGCGGCGGTTCAGCCGGTGCGAGACAACCTCGGCGATCACACCCCTGGCGGCGAGCGCCTCGACAGTCAGGCTTGCCGCTCGATCGAGCGCGGTCTCCTCGGTTGCCGCCGCCGTCCGCTGCCAGCGCAACTCCGGTCCACTTCGTCGAATCTCGAACACCTCGGAGCCGCGATTGACGCACAGGTGAAGCTGGCCGGGGCCGGCGGGTCGTGCCCGAAGCTGCCTATCGACCTTGTCGACATCTGTACCGCTGACCACGAAGAGATGGACGCCAGCCGCGCAGAGCGCCTCCACACGAGCTCGCAGCTCGGACGCGTCCGCCTGGCGATCGGGCACCGCGGTGCCGTCCCAGTCGAACACGATGGCCTCGAACGTACGGTCGGCGAACGGCGGCTGCCCGGGCGGGGAGCCCGGGCTGTCGATGCGCTCGGCAGACAGTGACAAGCAGGTCGGATCGCGTTCTGTCGATCCGCGCTCGCCTCGCCTCGGCAGCTCACCCACTGGGCTCAGCCACCTCCTCCTGCGCCCGGGTCACCGGGGGCATTTCCATTGAACGTTCCGTGCCTCCCAACGGGTAGGGGCCATGGTCCCGAGCCACAGCCCCGCGAACCGACGCCCGGCGTCCACCGCCCGCCGGAGGACGGCATGCGAGCACGGGAGTTCAACGGCGAGATCCGCTCTGCCTTACCCGCGTCTGCGACGCTCGGGGACGAAGGTCCCGCCGACTGAGCCGCTCGCGGGACCTCCGGCCCTGGTAACGGCGCCCGGCTCGTGGTCGCGTGAAGGCGTGGCTCCCAAGGACAAGCCCGACCTGCGCTCGCGTCGAAATGGAGGAGTCGGTAGTTCGCCCTCGTCCCCACCCACGCCCGAAGGATCCCGTGGTGGCTTCACGCGGTGGTCGGTGGTGATGTGGCTGGCGTTCGTCGTCGCCTTCATCGCATTCATCGTGCTCATCAGCAAGACCACGTCGCCAGAGAAGCCGGCCGCCGAACGGTCCTATACAGAGCTCATGGCCGACGTTCGCGCCGATCGGGTGCGGGCGATCACCATCGACTCGGCCACCGGATCCATCGACGGCGTCTACCGGTCGGGGTCGACCTTCGAGAGCAGGGGCCCGGTGGGGCCGCTCCCCGAATCAGACTTGAGTGCGCTCGATGCCCACGGCGTGGGCCGGGAATACGAGGCGCCGTCGGAAGGCTGGGGGTGGCTTGGGTCGACGGTGGGGTTCATCCTCCCCATCGCCCTGATCGTCGGGCTCTTCGTTTGGATCTCGAAGCGGGGGAGCACCGGTGCGGCGGGAGCGACCGCGTTCGGACGGAACCCCGGCCACGTCTACACGACCGAGCGCCCCGCCACCACCTTCAGCGACGTCGCCGGGTACGACGCGGTGAAGGAGGACATTCGAGAGGTCGTCGATTTCCTGCGCAACCCGGCGAGGTTCCGTGAGATTGGCGCCCGGATACCCAAAGGCGTGTTGTTGGTCGGGCCACCCGGTACGGGTAAGACGTTGATGGCCCGGGCCGTGGCGGGCGAAGCCGGGGTCGCGTTCATCTCGGTCGCCGGATCGCACTTCATGGAGATGTTCGTCGGTGTCGGAGCAGCCCGCGTACGAGGTTTGTTCGAGGCGGCACGCCAGCATGCGCCCTCGATCAGCTTCGTCGACGAGATCGACTCGATCGGGCGGAAGCGGGCCACCGCGACGGTCGGCGGGCACGACGAGCGGGATCAGACCCAGAACCAGCTCCTCGCCGAGATGGACGGCTTCGAGACCACCGAGGGGATCGTGGTGATGGCGGCCACCAATCGGCCCGACATCTTGGATCCGGCGTTGCTGCGGGCCGGGCGGTTCGACCGCCAGGTGCTCATCCCGTTGCCCTCGCTCGAGGAGCGGACCGCCATCTTGGCGGTTCACGCCCGCGACAAACAGCTCCACCCCGACGTCGACCTGAGCCTGATCGCCCGGGGTACGCCCGGCATGAGCGGCGCCGACCTGGCCAACCTGGTCAACGAGGCGGCTCTCGGCGCCGTTCGGTCAGGCGACCGGCAGATCCACGCCGAGCACTTCGACGCCGCCCGTGACCGGGTTCTGATGGGCCTCAAGCGAACGTCGATGGTGCTGTCCGAGCAAGAAAAGGGCGTCATTGCTCATCACGAGGCCGGTCACGCGGTCATGGCGCACCTTCTCGCACGCGCCGATCCCGTCCACAAGGTCACCATCATTCCGTCCGGGTTGGCGCTCGGCGCCACGCAGCAGCTCCCTACCAACGAACGCCATCTGTACGAGCGGGGCTACCTGCTCGACACCCTCGCCGTGTATCTCGGCGGCCGCGTCGCGGAGGAGCTCACCTGCGAGGACATCTCCAACGGTGCTGCGAATGACCTGGCCGAAGCCACCCACATGGCCCGCCAGATGGTCCGCGACTGGGCTATGTCCGACCGACTGGGACCGTTGGCCTGGGGTCCAGCGAGTTCCGCGTTCATCGATCCCGAGCTCGGGGCCGCTCGCGAGTACTCCGACGAGACCGCTCACGCCATCGACCTGGAGGTCGAACGTCTGCTCATCGAGCAGCACGAGCGGACCAGGGAGATTCTCCGTGGGCACCGCGAAGCGCTCGAGGCGGTAGCTCAGGCCTTGATCGAGCACGAGACGCTCAGCGGCGACGCAGTCGCGCAGATCGTGAGCAAGCCCAGCCCGGAGCGCGAAACCCGGGCCCGTCTCGGTGTGGCTGCAATGGCGGGTGTCAGCGCCGCTTCGCTGCTGTGACCATGCCCGTCACGCTCACCGCCCACGACATCGCGAGCCGTGGGCTGGCCTCGTGCCGCCTGGCCGAGTGCAACGATCGGCCCGCTCTGGGACCAACCGTCATCGTCGCTCCCGCTGCCGTCGGCGACCTCACAGGCGATGCCCGATGAGCGCCCACGCGTCGCTGGACACGTCGCCGCCCTCCGTCGGACTGGCGACCAAGGTGGCGTTCCTGTGCCGACCTGACGCCTATCCGGAGCGGCCGGCACGCGTCGACGCCATCGAGACCCACATGTCCTGGGTGTTCCTCACCGATTCCCGTGCCTACAAGCTGAAGAAGCCCGTACGTTACGAGTTTCTCGACTTCAGCACGATCGAGGCGCGGTGGGCGGACTGCATGGCCGAGGTCCGTCTCAACCGCCGCCTCGCCCGGGACGTGTACCTCGGCGTGGTCCCCGTGAGGCTCGGGCCTGAAGGACTGCGGCTCGACGGCGACGGCGTTGCCGTCGACTGGCTGGTGGAGATGCGCCGCCTGCTCGATGAACGCATGGTCGACCACGCCCTTCGCTCTGGACGCGCCACCGTGGAAGACATCGGCCGTGTCGCCTCCAGGCTGTCGCGGTTCTACGTGGCCGCTCCCGCCGTGCAGATCCATCCCGACGCGTACCGGCGCCGCTTGGAGCGCGACCTCCGCGACGATCGAATCGCCCTCTGCCTGCCAGAGTTCGGGCTGGACCCGGAGCTGGCGAGCGGACCCTCGGAGGTTCTCATCGATGTCCTCGCCCATCACGCCGATCTCCTCGAAGCCCGCGCCCCCCACCTCGTGGAGGGTCACGGCGATCTGCGACCAGAGCACGTCTGGCTGGGCGACGGCGAACCCGTGATCATCGACTGCCTCGAGTTCCGGATCGAGTTCCGGATCATCGACCCGGTCGACGAGCTGGCGTTCCTCGGCCTCGAGTGCGAACGGCTTGGCGCACCCTGGGTCGGCTCGGAGCTGTTGCGTGGCTACCGAGAAGTCGTCGGTGACGACCCGCCCGACCGACTTGTCGACTTCTACACCGCCCGCCGGGCAGTGCTGCGGGCCAAGCTCGCGGTCTGGCATCTGCGCGACCGGCACGTCCGCTCGACAGCGGCGTGGCCGGACGTGGCGAGGGCGTACCTCGAGCTGGCCGCCGAGCGCTGCGAACGGCTGTGCACCCCCTCAGAAGTGCCCGGGGAGACGTGAGCACAGGGCCGCGTCAATGCTCCAAGAGATCTACGACGGAGCCGTCGGTGTGGAGTCGATCGATGGCTTGGGCCACCAGACCGGTCGAGTCGAGCACTGTCACCCGTGCCCGGGTCCGCGGATCCAAGCGATCAGGTGGCACCGTATCGGTCACGACGATGGCGTCGAACACGGGATCGGCGAGCACGGCTCCGGCAGTAGTGCTGAACACGCCGTGTGTCGCCATGGCGATCACGGCGGTGGCACCTCGTGCCCGGCACGCCGTGGCGGCGCGAGCCATCGTGGTACCGGAGCTGACGAGGTCGTCAACGATCACTGCGGTCCGCCCAACGACATTGCCCACCACGGCGTCACCCGAGACGATCCCCGCGCTGCGGTACTTCTCGAGGAAGGCCATCGGAATCTCTTGAGCGAGGCGCTCGGCAAGGAGCTCCCGAAAGCGGTCTGCCCGCTTCACGCCGCCGGCATCGGGCGAGACTACGACGGGCTTGCTGCCGTCGAGCCGAGGACTGAGATGGTCAACAAACAACGATCTCGCCTCGAGATGCTCAGTCGGCCGGCGAAATGCGTTCTGGAACGCCGCCAAGTTGTGCACGTCCATCGTCACGACGCGATCGACCCCGACCGCCTCGAACAGCTGGGCGACGTAGCGCGTTGTGACCGGATCGCGGGGCTTGGTCCGCCGGTCCTTCGCGCGCGTAGGACAGGTACGGGACGACAGCGGTGACGCGGTCAGCCGAGGCGTCGCGCAGGGCACCCAGGAAGAACAGCAGCCGGCACAGCTTGTCGTTGACGCTTGCCTCCGGATCGCCGTGCAAGCAGTGGATGACGAACGTGTCGCGGCCCCGGACGCTTTCGAGCGGCCGGGCCTTGTGTTCTCCGTCCTCGAAGTCCTGTTCCTCATGAGCCGCGAGCGGCACACCGAGCCCGACGGCCACACGTTCCCCGTACCCGCGGCTGGCGTCCAACGCGAAGACAGAGAGCTCGTGGTGGATGGTCAACGCGCACCCCGCGCGGTCACCGCCGCAGCATCGGCGCGGGTTGAACGGACCATGCCTTCGGTGCCGTCGACCGCGACGAGATCGCCGGTGTGGATCGTCAGCGTCGCCGATCTCGTACCGACCACGCAGGGTATCCCAAGCTCCCGGCTGGCCACGGCGAGGTGGCTCGTCACGCCACCACGGTCGCTCACGACTGCGGCCACACGACCGAGCACGCCGACCCAACCGGGGTCAGGTGTCGTCGCCACCAGGACGTCACCGCTGTCAAGGTCATCGGCCTCCTCTGGCATGGCCAGGACACGCGCTCGTCCGATGGCGACACCTGGGCTGGCCCCGGCACCCATGGCCATGACGGCGCCTGTCGTGAGAGCGGCGGCTCGTCGGCGTATGGGAGCGGGGACGGGCCGGGCTTGGAGGAGGAAGAGGTCGCCTGCGGCGTCGTAGCACCACTCGACGTCCTGGGGAGTGCCCATGTGCCGCTCGACGGCCAACGCCATCTCGACGATCTGCGACGCCTCGGCTTGCTCGAGCGCGCGGCTCCGCCGGCGGGCCGGCGTCACCGACACACTGACCTCCCCGTCGCGGGACGGCACGATCTCCGACGCCTTGTCGCCCACCCGAACAGCGACGAGGCGGGCGTTGCGGCGGGTCAGACGGTAGGTGTCGGGCTCCACAAGGCCGCTCACAACCGACGCAACATGCCCGAAGGACGCCTCGATGAGGGCCATGTCGGGGTCCCGGCCCGTCGGGTCGACGCTAAAGGCCACACCGCCCCGCGCCGCCCGCACCATGGCCTGGACGATCACGGCCATGACCCGAGGCTCCTTGATGCCTCGCAGGGTTCGGTACGCGATCGCCCGCTCGCCGTGCAGCGACCACCAACACCGCTCGATGGCGTCGGTCACGGCTGTCACCCCACGCACATTGGTCACACTGCGGTAGACGCCAGCGAAGGCCACACCGCGGGCGTCCTCGCCGACGACCGACGACCGCACCGCCACCCGCGGATCGGGTTGGCCGACTCGCCGACCGAGCTTGGCGTACGCCGTCGCAAGCGGCCGTAGGAACTGGGCCGGCACGACATTGCCTCTCACGCACCGGTGGGCGTCGGCGGTCACGACAAAGCCCGATGGTACCGTGAAACCGGCGGCCATCAGCTCTCCGAGGTTCGCCGCCTTGGCGCCCACGGCGCGCGCGTCCGTGGCCCGCACGTCCTCGAGTGACACGATCACGTCCATCGCGGCCTCCTCGTTGTTTGTCGCGCCCCCGGACGGCCGATCCCAGAGTCCAAGGTCCTCGATCAGGCTCACCACTCGGCCGGGTCGACATCTCCCGCCGTGGCGGCCGCCGCGACGTCGGGAGCGCCGCAGTCGCGGCGGCCGGGTGCTCCCCGAGCGTGCAGGCGGCCCGGCTTATCCGTCGACCACTTTCTCGCGGAACCCAGCGACGGGAACCGTCGCTGAGCCTCGCGAGAACGAGTCACCGCAATGCAGAGGCAACCGTCGAGAACGATGATGACGCCGGGCTCGGTGTCGTCGGCATGGCGCTCATGTCTCTCCCGCTCGGGGATCCGCCCGCGTTCGGCCACGAGACGAGCTCTCCACCACCGCGTCGTTCCCGGGAAAGAACAAGGTGACATGCCCTGTGTCGTCCCAGCGGACGAGGAACGGAGCGGTACCGCGAGGTCCGCGTGTCTCAAGGATCTCCGCGCAGCGGTCGGGTGTGCCGACGTGGGTTCCTCTGACTCGAAGCTGCTCGCCGGGTGTCGCCCGCATGTGACCTCCTCAATGCCCCAGGCGCACCGCGTAGAGCTCCCAGGACTCGATCGTGTGCGCTGCCTGCTCGAGCAGGTGGTGAGCGAGGTCGAAGACCGCCCTGGCCGCGGCCTCCTCCTCGCCCACCGCTGCCAGCTCGGGGTGGGCCGAGCTTCGCCGGGCGCGACCACAGCCGTGCAGCTCATCGGCCGCTCCGCCGAGCAGGGCGTCAGTGCGGGTCGTGTCGCTCTCCTCGGTCAAGAAGACCGTGACCGTCCAGGTCAGAGCTTCTGCCACGGTGACCTCCTCGTGACCTTGCTCGGTTCGCGTTCATCAATGAGGTCCGCTCTTGCGGCGGGCCTCCGCAGGTTCCTTGTCGCGCTCCGGGGGCGAAGCCGCCAGAGCCGATGGTCCCGAGCTGTCATCGGAGTCGAGTGCGAGGCCGACGGCCAACCGGCCCAGCAGCGCGAGGTCGAGAGCGTCGAGATCGAGCGGGCGGACAAGGTGGCCGTTGCACCTGACCTCCGTCTTCGTTGTTCCGAAGACGACCAAAGTCCCGCTGGGAGGTGACCTTCCACTCTTCGCGGATCGCGGGGCCTGGCCCACGATGATCGCGGTGGGCGTCTCGCTGTGCCATCTGTCGTGTGGATTCGCCGTGCTCAGCCTTGTGGCGGTATCGGGCTGCGGCGAGATCTCAGGCGGAGCTGGTTCGTCCGCCCCGCCGGCGGCAACGGCCCCGGCGACGGCGTCCACGCTCGCGACGCCTTCGTCAACGTGTTCGACGGTCACCTCGCCGGACACGGTCATGCCTCCGACGACCACCGTCAGTTCCACCCCCAGACATCCCCCCGTGCGCATCGTGTTGTACGGGGACTCGCTCGCCGTCGAGGCCCAAAGCGCCTTCGAAATGGCGGTCACCGGCAACGGCCGAGCCGAGGTGCGCCTGCGGACATTCGTGGGTACCGCGATCTGCGACCACTTCGAAGCCATGCGGATCGATCTACGCGAGTTCCACCCGGACGCCGTCGTGATGGAATTCTCCGGAAACGCTCTGACCCCGTGTGTCAACCACGAGCCGTTGACCAGCACCGACGTCTGTCGCCGCTACCACTCCGACGCCGACGCGGTGATGGCCATCTACGAGCCCCTCGGTGTCCCCGTCTACTGGGTCGGCACTCCCATCTCTCGTAACGCCGCCGAGAGCGGCGACCCGAACTGGGCGCTGCTCAACCAGATGTACTCGGAGCTCCCGCGCCGTTACGCCGGCGCGTTCTACGTCAACGCCGGTCAGGCCGTCATGCGCGACGGCAAGTACACCGACGAGCTGCCCTGCCTGTCCTACGAACCGTGCCAGGGGATTCCTGACGCTGTAACGGGCGAGCCGTCCAATCGCGTTCGCAGCCCCGACGGCATGCACTTCTGCCCCGTCCGCGCCGACGCCGGCGACGGCTCCACCAGCACCTGCCCCGTCTGGTCCTCAGGCGCGTGGCGCTTCGGACTGGCCATGGCGGAGCCCATCGTCCGGGACTTCAGACTCGATGTCCTCCAGCCCGCCGCCGACAACCTCAACCGCCGCCCGATCGACACGGCCGCGAGGACGGTGTTCAGTGATCGATAGGGTGTCAGCTGACAGGCCCGGGGGGCTGAGCGCCGCCGACGCGCGCGCTCGCCTGGCTCGCGACGGCCCGAACGTCTTGCCCTCGCCGAGGCCGCCGCCGGCGTGGCGCCAGCTCGCGGCGCAGATGAGTCACTTCTTCGCGCTCATGCTGTGGGTCGCGGGGGCCCTCGCGTTCATCGCCGGCCTACCGCAGCTGGGGGCTGCGATAATCGTCGTGGTCGTGGTGAACGGCCTCTTCGCCTTCGTCCAGGAGAGCCGGGCCGAGCACGCCGCTGAGCGCCTGCGAGACCTTTTGCCGCGGCGTGCCATGGTCGTGCGTGACGGGGCGCCGGTGGAGATCGACGCGGCCGAGTTGGTTGTCGACGATCTCGTCCTGCTCGCCGCCGGCGACCGGGTCTCGGCCGATCTCCGGGTGACGGAGTCGCACGCGCTGCTGATGGATACGTCGCTTCTGACAGGCGAAAGCGTCCCGGTCCCGGCGGCCGAGCGCGATGAGCTCTTCGCGGGCACGTTCGTGGTCGAAGGGGAAGGTCGGGCGGTGGTCGAGGCCATCGGCGCCACGACGCGCTTGGCCGCCATCGCCCAGCTGACCATGGTGGGCGAGAGGCCCCGCAGCCCCCTCGCGCACGAGTTGGACCGCGTGGTGCGAACCGTGGCGATGATCGCGGTCGGCGTGGGAGTCGCCTTCTTCGGGGTGTCGTTGGCGGTTGGCTCGCCGGCGTCCGATGGCTTCCTCTTCGCCATCGGCGTGACCGTGGCGCTCGTCCCCGAGGGTCTGCTCCCGACGGTCACCCTTTCGCTGGCGATGGGCGCGCAGCGCATGGCTGGCCGCCACGCCCTCGTTCGTCGCTTGGAGTCGGTCGAGACGCTCGGCTCGACCACGTTCATCTGCACCGACAAGACGGGCACCCTTACCCGCAACGAGATGACCGTGATCGAGGTGTGGACGCCGGGCGGCACGGCTCACATCGCTGGCGCTGGTTATGACCCCACTGCGGCCATCGTGGCTGACCCGGCCATCGTCCCGTCACTGCGATTGCTGGCCCGCGCCGCCGCTCGATGCTCGACGGGTCGAGCGGTGGAGCAGAAGGGCCGCTGGATTGCCCAAGGCGACCCGATGGAGGCGGCGATCGACACCTTCGCCCGCCGGCTCGGCGTCGACCTCGCCACCGACGAAGCCGCTCATCCCGTGCTGCGCCGCTACCCGTTCGACCCTCGACGCCGCCGGATGTCCCTCATCGTCGGCGACCGCCTCTTCGTCAAGGGAGCGACCGACGCGCTCCTGGACCGCTGCGAGCTGACAGCTGGCGCCGACGAGGCGCTGGAGGCGATGGCGAGTCGCGGCTTGCGGGTGCTGGCTGTCGCCACCCGAGCCGCCGCGGGCATCGCCGTCGACGCCTCAGCCGACATCGCCGAAGACCAACTCGAGCTCCTGGGCCTGGTCGGGCTGGAGGACCCACCCCGTCCCAGCGCGGCCGCCGCGATCGCCGCGTGCCGACGGGCCGGGATCCGAGTCGCCATGGTCACTGGCGACCACCCGGCGACGGCGCGAGCGATCGCCGCTGAGGTCGGTCTGTTGGACGTCGATGGCCTCGCGCTCGAAGGAAAGGACCTACCCCCGGACGAGCAGATGCTGGGCGCGTTGCTCGACCGAGACGGCGTGGTGCTGGCACGAGTCGCCCCTGAGGACAAGCTTCGCATCGCGCGCGCCCTGCAGGCCCGAGGCCACGTCGTGGCGATGACCGGTGACGGCGTCAACGACGGCCCCGCGCTCCAGGCGGCCGACATCGGCATCGCGATGGGCCGCTCAGGCACCGATGTCGCCCGCGAGGCCGCCGACCTGGTACTGCTCGACGACGACTTCGCCACCATCGTCGCCGCCGTCGAGCAGGGTCGAGCGACGTTCTCCAACGTCCATCGCTTCCTCACCTATCACCTGACCGACAACGTTGCTGAGCTCACCCCGTTCGTGGTGTGGGCGCTGTCGGGCGGACGGTTCCCGCTCGCGCTCGGCGTGCTCCAGATCCTGTGCCTCGACATCGGCACCGACCTGCTGCCCGCCCTCGCCCTCGGCGCTGAGCCCCCCAACACCCGCGCTCTGGCACGTCCACCCATGGGCCGACACCTCATCGACGGTGCGCTGATACGCCGGGTCTTCGGAGTGCTCGGCCCCACAGAGGCCGTGATGGAGATGGCGGCCTTTCTCGTGGCCTTGGCGGCCGCCGGATGGCGACCCGGTGAGAGCTTCCCAACCGGCCACGCCCTCATGGCCGCGTCCGGCGCCGCGTTCGCCGCGGTGGTCATCGGACAGGCCGCCAACGCCTTCGCCTGCCGCAGCGCCACCCGCTGGCCAGGCGCCCTGGGATGGACCAGCAACCGGCTCCTCCTCGGCGCGGTCGCGGTGGAGCTGGCCGCTCTCGCAGGCTTCCTGCTGATCCCCCCAATCGCCACGCTCCTCGACCAAGCGCCGCCGCCCGCCGCTGGTCTTGCCGTTGCCCTCCTCGCCGCGCCGGCAGTGCTCGCCGCCGATGCGCTGCACAAATGGACCCGGGCCACTCGGCGTCGTGAGCGAGACGCCAAACCAACGCCAACCGCGACCGAGCGTTGAGCGCACAGAGAGCTGCGTCGTGTCCGGTCTCGCGGCGCGGCGACCTTGAAGGTGGCGCCAGGTCGTCAGGTTAGGACGTGGGGGTGTCTCTCGGTTTGGCTTCGCGTATTGATGTGCAGGGTGATCGCGCCGGCCGAGATCTGTGACACGAGAGGATCACGTGGGCGCTTCGACAATCAGGCGACGAGCTGGGGCATCGCGACCATGGCGAAGGCACGGTCCATCCGGGACTGAAGGCCCTACGCAGGCCCGAGGTCTGAGTCCGATGATGCAACCATGAGTGAACAGATCACCGTTGGCTTCGACGGATCCGAATCGTCGGCAGAAGCAGTCCGCTGGGCCGCGTGCGAAGCGGTCGCCCGCGGCACCTCGTTGCAGATCGTGTCCTGCTATGAGATCGCCGCCCTCGGGGCGTCGGTCCCGGCCTGGCCGGCAACCGAGGCAGTGGCGTCGTTGCTGGAAGCCACTGAGAGGACCCTGCAGACCATCGTCGACGCCGTCGCTGAATCCCATCCCGAGCTCAAGATCACACCCGTCGCCTCCGCCGGGCCGGCGGCGATGGTCTTGCTGCATCAGGTGGAGCCGGACGACCTCGTCGTCATGGGCGCGAGCAGCCATGAGGGCGCCGCCGCCTTTTGGTTGGGGAGCACCCCCCGCCACTTGGTCCGTCACAGCCCGTGCCCGGTGGTGGTGGTACGCGATGCCAGCAGTCGTGGTCGTCCTGACCGGATCGTGGTCGGTGTCGACGCCTCGGCGGCGTCTGACCGGGCGCTGCGATGGGCGGCGTCCGAAGCGGACCGGCACCAGGTGGACCTGGTGGTGGTCCATGGGTGGTGGTACCCGTACCTGACGACGGAGACCGGCACGTCACAGGCCCGCGATCTCACTCAGATCGACGCCGCCTGCGTCCTCGAACAGGCGGTCGACCTGGCCCGGGACCAGTGCGGAGCAGACGTCGCCGGACAGCTGGTCGAGAACAGCACTGTTTCCGCCATCCTGAACAGCGTCCGCGATGGCGACCTGCTGGTCCTGGGGTCACGCGGTCGTGGGGCCATCACGTCTGGGCTGTTCGGTTCCACTGTCAACAGCGTGCTGGACCAGAGCAGCGTTCCCGTTGTCGTGGTGCCCACTCCCGAGGCCGGAGCATCGCATTGGCAGCCCGTCAGCAGAGTCCGCACAGTGTGATCGGGCCCGGGGGCCCGCACACCCTCTCGATGGTCGTGGTCTCCTGCGCTCCTCGACACGGCCCGAGGAGCCCGTAGGTCTCAGCCGCTGCGATCGCCAGGCTTATGTCCTCGACCGCCACGGTCACCTGTCTTGCTCTCGTTCGGGGGTGTAGTGCTGCATCTCGAGGATCTCCGCCAGGTCGAGCAGATGGTCGGGCGCATCGTCGGATGCGCCCTCTTCATCGGCGTAGAGCGCCAGCGGCGCCTTGTTGTCAGGCGCGCCGATGTCGACCTCTCGCCGTCCGGGGTCGCGGACCCCCGTGGCCCGCTCGGGAGCCTCGACGACTGACATCGCGTCCTCTTCGGCACTGGTCTCGACTTCGTCGTCGAAGCCGTCGTCAGTGGGCCCGAACTCCCACGGCGGGTCTGTCGTCATCTGTCGTCCTCTCGTCAGGCTCTAGGTGGTGCCCATCCGGGCCGGAGGCGGGGAGCGCTGCAAGATCGAGTGACGTTCCAGCGCGGCGGAGAGGTCATCAGAGGTGACTATCCCAACCAGGCGATCGTGGGCCAGGACCAAGGCGGGGAGATCGCTTCCGCCCACGCCACCGATCATGTCCACGACCAGGTCGTCGGGGCTGACGGCCTGGATGTGGTCCATCGCGGTCGCGATGGCGCTGACGCGGGTAGACGACCAGCAGTGGCGCGGCAGGTGCCCGATCTGGCGCAGCGTGACCAGCCCCAACGGATGCCCCAGCGGGTCCACGACCGGGAACGCCGACGCACGACTCATCAACGCGTCGTGGTGCACGAAGTCATCCACCATGCGATCGGCCGCGACGACGTGAAGTCGCGTGTCCATGACGTCGGCGATGTGAACGCCCTCGAGCACCGACGCCAACGCGCCCGCTGTCCCTTCCGCCCGCGCTGCCGCAGTCAAGAACCACCCGATCAGAGCCATCCACACCCCGCCGACGGCATCGCCAAGGGCTAGCTCGACGACGCCGAGCGCGATGAGGATCTGCCCCACCACCCGGCCGGCCCGTGCGCCGCGCTCACGGGCGAGCCGCTCGTCGCCCGATCGCTTCCAGAGGATCGCCGTCAGCACCCGACCGCCGTCGAGGGGGGCGCCCGGGAGCAGGTTGAACGCGGCCAACAACAGGTTGATGGCGCCGAACCAGGCGACGGCGGCGACGAGCAGCATCGGCGCGTCGAGGAGGCGGAGGAACAGGGCGACGGCCAGGCCCGCCAGCCCGATGGCAACGCTGGCGGCCGGACCCGCGAGCGCGATGCGCAGCTCCGTCGACGCGTCGCTCGCCTCCCGGTGGAGCCGAGCGAGGCCACCGAACATCCACAACGTGATGCCGTCGACCTCGATCCCGTGACGCCGAGCGACGACCGCGTGACACACCTCGTGCAGCAGGATCGATCCCGCGAGCCCGACCGCCCCGACGAACGCCACCGCCCAGTAGGCGGCGGTCGGGTAGCCGGAAGCGAGGTCGGGCAAGGTTCGGGACGCGAGGCTCCACGTGAGCAACCCCAGGATGGCGACGACGCTCCAGTGCACGCCGACGACAACACCGCCGATGCGCCCGAGGCGGAAGGTGTCATCCATCAGCGCTTCTCGGACGCTGCCGGCGAGACGCCGAGCCGAGCGGTGCGCCGCGACCCGGTTCGCGCCTTTGCCTCCGGCCCGGGCGCACTCCAAATCGGACATCCGATGCCTCCTGCGACCGAGCGTGCGCCTGCTCGGCCTCGTCGCCCTAGAGGCAGAGGTCCTTGGTCCCGGGCCGAAGTGCTCTGGTGCAAGCGGAGAGAGGGGCACGACAAGTGATCTTCGGGCACGAGCAAAGAGCAGACGCGCCTGGGCACCGAGATCCAGCCGCGACGGGCACGGCGGACGTTCTGCCCTGGCGATCTCGGCCCGATTGTGGGAGAAAGCAGGGATGGAACCGATCGCCTACGTCGATGTCCTGACCGAGGAGGTGTGCCGCTTCCTCCTTTCCAACGAGGAGGTTGGCCGCGTCAGCTTCATGGATGAGGACGGCTACCCCGTCGTCCTCCCCGTGAACTACGTCAGCGAGGGCGATTTCATCGTCTTCCGGACCGCTCCCGGCACGAAGCTCGAGGACATCCCGCTACGCCGGGTGGCGTTCGAGGTGGACCACCTGTCGCTCTCGAACCGCAGCGGCTGGAGCGTGCTCGTGCAGGGCCACGGCGAGGAGATCACACACGCCCTCGATCTGAGCCACGCCGCCTTGCGAGAGCGGCCGGTGGAGCCGTGGGCGCCCGGCGACAAGGAGCATTGGCTCGCCATCCGGATCCAACGCATCTCCGGCCGACGGATCGTGCGCTCGGAAGCTCTGACTGGGGACTGAGCTACCGGTCAGCCCTTGGTCCCCTAGGCGCGGACAACTACGACCGGGCACGGCGCGTGGTGGACGCACTGGTGGCTCACCGATCCCAGCGGGAGCACGAAGGACCCGCCGCGCGCCGCGCCCCGACGACCAACAGGTCGGCGCTACCAGCCGCCTCGACCAGCGTGGCCGCGGGAGCCCCGGCCACGGGCCTCAGCTCGACGTGGGTCGGGCTGGGCCGGGCATCGGCGATGACCGAGCGCGCCAGCTCCGCGAGCAGGGACTCGCTTGCCTCCCTCGCCGCGTCCACGCCGAAGGACATGGCTGGACCGGCGGACACGAGCACCTCGGCCCACGACCAGACGTTGAGGACGTCGAGGTGGACCGCGTGTCGTGCCGCGGCATCGATCGCCCATCGCAACGTGTGGCGCGAGCCTTCGGACCCGTCCACCCCGACGACGATCCGGCGGTGGTCCTGAGGCGACCAGCCGGCCGGAACGACCGCAACCGGACACGGAGCCCGGTGCAGGCACTTGCGGCTCACCGAGCCGAGCCGCAAGCCGGCGAAGCCGCCATGGCCGCGCGACCCGACGACGAGCAGCTGGGCATCAGATGCGGCTTCGACCAAGGCTGTCGCGGCATCGTTCATCACCAGGACAGGCCGGACCTCGTTCGACCCCGCGCCCGTCTCGTTGAGCTGAGCCACGATCCGGTGCAGCACCGCCCGCTCCGCGTCTTCGAGCGGTCCGCAGTCGATGAACAGGTCTTGCGGGTTGATCGGGAGCGGCGGCATCCAGGCGTGGACGACGTCGAGGGGAACCTGCCGCAGGCAGGCCTCCGCCGCGGCCCAGCGCACGGCGCGGCGAGCCTGGTCAGAACCGTCGGTGCCGACGACGATCGACGCCGTGCTGCGTCGGACTCGCATGTCGCGATCGTCGATCGGCGTGACCGCACCCGCTAGAGCCGAAGGTCCCTGCGCCCTGGGTTATGGCGGCTCACGAGCCGGTCCGTGACGCCCACCGCGAAGGCGGCGATGGCGCCGATCACCAACGACTGGACCGACGTCGTGGCCGGCACGTCGAGCTGGAACAGGTGACGCCAGGGCGGGACCACCATGACCAGTGCGAACAGGCCCCCCATGGTTGCCGTCAGCACGACCTTCCACGGTTGCAACGGACGGGCGACGAGCAGGAGCACTCGGAGCCCGATCACCATCGCGACCACGGTCGCCGCAGTCCGGGCCTCATCCACTTGGACGTTCTCGCCCCGGGCCAGCGTGTAGGCGACGAAGACCGCGATGGCGGTGATGAAACCGGTGGGAGCGGAGAAGGTCACCACGCGGCGGAGGAAGCCGGGGCGATAGCGCTCATCGCTGGGTGCGAGCGAGAGGACGAAGGCCGGGATCCCGATCGTGAGGGCACTCACCACCGTGAGGTGGCGGGGGAGGAACGGGTAGGGCAGTCCCGCCACGATGACGGCCAACGCCAACAGGGCGGCGTAGACGTTCTTGGTCAGGAAGAGGTTTGCGACCCGCTCGATGTTGGCGATCACTCGTCGCCCCTCGGCGACGACGTGCGGCAGGTGGGCGAACCGCCCGTCGAGGAGGACCAGCTGGGCCACGGCCCGCGTAGCCGGCGCACCGCTGCCCATCGCCACCCCGATGTCGGCGTCCTTGAGGGCGAGCGCGTCGTTGACGCCGTCGCCGGTCATCGCCACGACATGACCGCGCCTCTTGCAGCGCGGCGACGAACGCCCGCTTCTGGTTCGGCGTCACTCGGCCGAAGACGCTCCGCTCGTCGACCACAGCGGCCAGCGTGGCGGCATCATCGGCCAGCTCCCGCGGATCGACCGGCTCCCCCGCATCGAGCAAGCCGACGCGCTTGGCTACTGCGGCCACGGTCGTCGGGTTGTCGCCGGAGATGACCTTGAGCTGGACGGCCTGAGCTCGGAAGAACCGGAGCGTCTCTGCCGCGTCCGGCCGGATGGCCTCCTCGCAGCTGACCAAGGCTACGGGCTCGAGCTCGGCCGGCAGGACCTCGTCGCGAAGGGGGGCTTCCGTGCGGCCGAGGAGGAGCACGCGCTGGCCGGAGGCCGCTAGCTGCTCGACCCGTGCCCGAACCGTCGTCGCCGCCGAGCCGGCCAGGATCACCTCCGGCGCGCCGAGGACCCAGGTGGCGTGACCGGCGAAGGTCGCTGCGCTCCACTTCCTCGCCGAGGAGAACGGGACGGCATCCACGCGTGGCCACCCGTCGACCGGTGGGAAGGCCACGGCCAACGTGCGGCAAGGTCGCGTTCGGACTGGGGTCGTCGGCCAACGCGCCGAGGGCCGCATCGACGGGCAGCGGGCTGCCGCGGTGGATCTGCTCCACGGCTGCGAACCGGATCTGACCGTCGGTGAGTGTGCCCGTCTTGTCGAGGCACACCACGTCGACACGGGCCAGCCCTTCGACCGCCGGCAGCTCCCTCACGAGGACGTTCTGGCGGGCGAGCGTCAGCGCGCCGACGAAGAACGCGATGCTCGTCAGCAGCACGAGCCCCTCTGGCACCATGCCGACCAGGGCGGCGACCGTGCCGACCACGGCGTCGGCCGTGCTCTCCGACCCCCGGACGAGCTGGCTGACGAGCAAGACCGGACCGATGACCAGAAGCCCCCAGCTGATGAAGCGCAGCAACGTGTCGATGCCGTCCATGAGCTCGGAGCGCGTCTTCGTGAAGCGCTTCGTCTCGGCGGCGAGCCGGTAGGCGTAGGCGCCGGCGCCAACGGCGGTGGCCTGGAACGACCCGGCGCCCGCGACGACGATCGAACCGGAGAGCACGCGGTCCCCCGGGTGCTTGTCGATCGCGTCGGCTTCGCCGGTCAAGAGCGACTCGTCGACCTCGAGGCCGTCCGCCGCGGCAACCTCGCCGTCGGCCGGCACCTGGTCGCCGGCACGCACGCGGACCAGATCGTCGAGGACGACCTCGGCCAGCGCCACTTCGTGGTCCGCGCCGTCGCGCACGACGGTGACGGTCGGCGCGGCTGAGCACGGCGAGACGGTCGAGGGTCCGCTTCGCCCGCAGCTCTTGGACGATGCCGATCAGAGCGTTCCAGACCACCACCAGGCCGAACAGGCCATCGGCGGGCGCCCCGACCACCAGCACGGCGAGGAACAGCACCCCCAGGATGGCGTTGAAGCGCGTGAGGACGTTGGCACGGATGATGGCGGCGACCGGCCGGCTGGTCTGCTCGGTCACCCGGTTCACCTGCCCGGCCGCGATCCGCTCGGCCACCTGTGCTGAGCTGAGCCCGGCCGCAGGCGTCGCGTCAGGCGATGTCGAGCTCACTGCCCGGCGACGGTACCTGCCCGGGCGCGGCGGCTCCCCCTGAGCGCTCGGGCGTGGCCTGGCTCCGGCCTGCTCAGCGGCGCGCCGCCCTCAACGAGCAGCGCCGGCCCGATCAGCGGTGGAGGCGGCGGACGACGGTGCCGGCGGTGCCGCGGATGATCTCGTCGGCGTCCGACAGAGCGCCGATGGCCCCGAGCTGGCCGCCTTGCTCCACGAACCGGCAGACCGCCTCCACCTTGGGGCCCATCGAACCCGCGGGCAGGCTGAGCGTCCGGAGCCGCTCGGGTGACACCTCCCGCATCGGCCGGGCGTGCTCGGTTCCCCAGCCGTCGTACACCGCGTCAACGTCGGTGAGGAGGAGCAGGACGTCAGCGCCGAGAGACGTGGCCAGCAAGGCGGCGGCGAGGTCCTTGTCGATGACCGCCTCGACACCCCGCAACCCGCCGACGTCGTCTTGCACGACGGGGATGCCGCCGCCGCCGACGCACGTCACGGTCACGCCGTGGTCGACCAGGATGCGGATGGTGGACAGCTCGATGATCTGGCGCGGCTCAGGCGACGCCACCACCCGCCGCCAGTCGCTCCCGTCCGGTGCCACCACCCACCCTTGTGTGGCGGCGAGGCCGCGCGCCACCGCGCCGGTATAGACCGGCCCGACCGGCTTCGACGGGTGCGAGAACGCCGGATCGCCGGCATCGACCAGCACTTGGGTGAGGAGGGTGGCCAGCTGGCCCCGGGGCAGGTGACGGCCGAGCTCCTGCTCGAGGAGGTACCCGACCATTCCTTCGCTCTCCGCGTCGAGTACGTCGAGCGGGTAGGCCGGCACCTCGTGGCAGGCGAGGTTCTGCAGCGCGAGCAGGCCCACCTGGGGGCCGTTGCCGTGGGTGAGCACGAGTCGGTGCTCGGCCGCGAGCAGCGCGACCGCCTCCGCCGCGACCTTCACGTTGGCTCGCTGCACCTTCGCGTCCAACGGCTCGCCGCGGCGCAGGAGCGCATTGCCACCGAGGGCGACGACGATGAGCATCAGACGACCTCCACCGCCACCGCGGGGCGAACCAGCCCCGCGCCGGACAGCTCGCTTCGGGTCAGCGCGATCAGCAGGGCCTGCTCCGTGTGCATGCGGCTCTCGGCTTGGTCGAAGACCTCCAAGCCCTCGGGTGACAGGTCGGCGATGCGCAGGAGAACCTTGATCTCTTCGCTCCTCTCAGGTCGCGTCGCGCTCGAGCGGGCAGCTCATGCAGCGCGGCCCGCCTCGTCCGCGCCCCAGCTCGCTGCCGGAGATCGTGATGACCTCTATCCCGGACTTGCGCAGCTTGGTGTTGGTGTCCACATTCCGCTCGTAGGCCACCACCACCCCGGGTGACACCGCGAGCACGTTGTTCCCGTCGTCCCACTGCTCTCGCTCCGCCTCGCACTCGTCACCGCCGGTCGTGAGCACGTGGAGCTCCTCGACGCCGAGGGCGGCGATGATGGGCGTGAGCGCGTCGGCTTGCGGGGTGACGATGATCTCGCCCTCCTCGTCGCCGGGGCTGAGCGTCCAGGCTCGCAGCGAGTCGAAGACGCCGGGATAGGCGACGAAGGTGTCGGCCTGGACCATCGTCAAGACGGTGTCGAGGTGCATGAACGTCCGCTGAGCCGGCAGTGCCACGGCGATGACGCACCGGGCGGCATCGGCTGCGAACAGCCGCCGCGCCAGCGTCTCGACGGCCTGGGGGGTCGTGCGCTCACCCATGCCGATCATCACCGCGCCTCGGCCGAGGACCAATACGTCGCCGCCTTCGAGGGTCGCACTGGCGTGGCCGACGTCGACCCCGCCGTACCAGCGTTCGAAGCCAGCACCAGCGAACAGCGGATGGAACCGGTAGATGGCCTCGAGGTGCGCGGTCTCGCGTCGGCGCGGCGGCTTGGCCATGGGGTTGAGCGAGACGCCGCGGTAGATCCAGCAGGTGGTGTCCCGGGTGAACAGGTGGTTCGGCAGTGGCGGCAGGACGAAGCCGCCGGCACCGACGACGTCGGCGCGGAGTCCCCTGGCCGTTCCGGTCGGCAGCTCGGACACGGTGATGCCGCCGATGAGGTGGGTGGCCACCGTGACCGGGTCGGCCTCGTCGAAGAAGGCCCGGACCGGCCGGGACAGGTCCCGCCCCATGTCCGCCTCGGTGATCACACGATCGAGCAGCCAGGCGCGGGCCAGGTCGTCCTTCACCGTCTCGGCCAGGAGCTCGCCCACGTACAGCACCTCCACGCCCCTCTCGACCAGGGTGTCCGCGAAGGCGTCGTGCTCCTGACGGGCTCGCTTGGCCCACAGCACGTCGTCGAAGAGCAGCTGGTCGCAGTTCGACGGCGTCAGTCGCCGGAGCTCGAGGTCGGGGCGATGCAGCAGCACCCGCCGTAGCACGCCGGTCTCGGAGTCGACGTGGAAGCCGCTCATGGCTCGCTCCTCCCGCTCCGAGTGCCGTCGGGCCATGAGCTCGTCGACCTCACCCTGGACCGGCGGGTCGTCGTCCTGCCCTGCATCGCAGCTCCCTTCGACGGCCACTGGCGGATCCTGTTGATCGTGTCGTCTGTCGGAGCGGGCCCGTAGGGCCGAAGGTCCCGGGCTGCGCTCCCAGCCGGCAGGATCCCCCGTTCGATCGTTCACTGGTCCCGTACTGAGGTTCGCTACGGTGCCCGTCGATGACCGCGCCGACCTGCGTGATCGTGGGTGTCGACACCTCCCGGGAGTCCCTCGCCGCGCTCGACTGGGCGCTGGAGCTCGCCGGCAGGCTCGACGCCAGGCTGATCGCCGTTCACTCCGTCGGGTTGCTCGAGGAGGGCGGCTACCAGCCCCATCCGGATCTCATCGCGATCATCGAGGAGGCTCGGGGACGGGTGGGCGCCAGCGCGGCGACCCGGGTCGAGCCCACACAGGAGGACGGGGTGCCCGCGGGCGTCCTGCTGCGCGTCGCCAAGCGGGAGCGGGCCGACCTGATCGTGGTGGGGAGCCGTGGCCTGGGGGGCGCGCTACGTCAGCTCGGCTCGACCAGCGAGGCGCTCGTGACGAAATCGCCGGTGCCGGTCGTGGTCATTCCGAGGCGTCCCGCCTGACCGGCCGACGCGAGCGGGCCGTCCCCTTCGCGTGCGCACGCAGGAACTCGAGGATGCGGATGTGCTTGCGCGTGTCCAAGGCCATGAGCTCGACGAGGAGCGGCCAGACGGTCGTCTCACGAACATCCCCGAGCTTCTTGTCCAGCTGCTTCAGCTGCCGCGAGTCCGCCTTCTCGAAGGCCAGGAGCTCGTCGATGGCCGAGATCAGGCGCATGGGATCAGCCTCGGGCTTCAGGTCCGGCACGCCGTCGTCCGGCGGGACGAAGAGCGCCGCGGCCTTGATCGTCTCGGCCCACTGCTCGTAGAGACGGTGGTGCCGCACCTCGTCCTCGGCAATCAGCTCCAACAGGAAGCGCACGTGATCGGTGGTGCCTTCAGCCAGCCCCTCGTAGCGGCCGAGCACCTCGGATTCCGATCGAACGTGGTCCCGTAACAGGTCGTACAGCTCCTGCTCCCACACGGATAGCCCTATGACCTGGTCGTTCACATCCATGGTCCTCACCTCACTGGAGATCTCTGCGGCTGCCCGGGATCAGTGCTGGCGCAGGTCGAAGATGGTGATGCTAATTCGCTGCACCCGCGGCCTCGGCCGCGACTGGGCCGGCAACCATCACACCGCGGACACGGCATCAACGCCACCTCCCTCGGTCGCCGGAAGAAGGGACCTTTGTCCCTGGTGGCGGTGCCGATTGACCCTCGTCGCCCCGGGGCCGCTCGCGGCGCGTGCACCCGGATCCCACCGCAGCGCAGCCGGTCCCTGCGTGCTTGTGACCTTGGTCCCTATCGCCTCTCGTTAGTTCCCCCGAACAATGGGGACGACCAGCTCGTCCGAGTTGGCGGGGGGACCACCAAGTGCACCGTCAAATGGGCGGTCGAAAGGAATGACGATCATGAAGCGTAGGACCCTCGACATCATCTTCAGTGTGGGAGGCGTGGCCCTCGCGCTGCTCCTGGTCGTGCTCGGCTTCGTGCTGAAGTCCAACGCCGACTTCGCGAACAGCTACGTGCACAACCAGCTCCTGGAGCAGAAGATCACCTTCACGCCTGTCGACAAGCTGGCCCCGGCAGAGAAGGCATCAGCCGGACTCGTCAGCAACGCGGGCCTGCCGCTCGCCTCTGGCAAGCAGGCGGAGATCTACGCCAACGACTACATCGCGCACCATCTGAGCGAGGTCAACAACGGCAAGACCTACTCGCAGACGAGCAACGACGCCCGGGCCCTGCGGGCCAAGGCCACCGCGGCGCAGAAGGCGGGCGCGGCGGACGCGACGACCCTCGACGAGCAGGCCACGGCCCTCGAGGCTCAGGTCCAGACCCTGTTCCGGGGTGAGACCCTCCGTGGGTTGCTGCTGACCTCGTACGGGTTCAGCATCTTCGGCGACAAGGCCATGCAGGCCGCGTGGGTGGCGTTCGCCGCCGCCCTCGTGCTGCTGCTCGCCTCGGCCGCCGGCTTCGTCCACGCCTTCCGGACATCGAAGGAGAAGGCCTTCGCCCCGGTCGAGCCGACCGTTGGTGCGAAGCCAGCGCTGGTCTGACCAGTCCCTCCTCCCCGCGACCGGTGGGCCGCCTTCGGGCGGCCCACCGGCACGTCGCGACCATGGGTCTTGACGCGTCCTTGACGCGAGGAGCGGCGATCTCTACGCGATCTTCGCGCCCATTTTCCAGCGAGCGTGACGGCCGCCGAGGTTGACTCGGGCCAGTGAGGACGGCCGAGGACGTGACGAACTCGACGGTCGCGCCCCCCGCCGTCAAGGCCGCAGTCACCGCGCCCACGTCGGTCGCGCCCCCCAGCCCCGGACCGGTCGTCGACGTACCCGAGTCCGTCGGCTATCGGATGAAGAAGCGGTTGCTGGGTCCGCCGCTGCACACCGACCGCCTCGCCCACGAACGACTGGGCAAACCGACCACGCTCGGCGGTGTTCGCAAGCGACAACCTGTCGTCGTCGGCCTACGCCACCGAAGAGATCTTGCGGGTCGCCCTCCCCGCGGTGGGGCTGGCCGCGTTCAGCCTCGTGGTGCCCATCACGGTGGCCCTCCTGATCGTGCTCGGCTTCCTGATCCTGTCTTATCGGCAGACGATCAAGGCCTATCCGAGCGCCGGCGGCGCGTACATCGTCACCCGTGACAACTTCGGGCTGCTGCCGGCTCAGGTCGCCGGGGTAGCACTCCTCACCGACTACGTGCTCACCGTGTCCGTGTCGGTCGCGGCGGGCATCGCCGCGGTGTCGTCGGCGGTCCCCGCGGTCGCCCCCTACAGCCTGTGGCTGTCGATCCTCTGTGTCGTGCTCATCGCCGGCGGGAACCTCAAGGGCGTGCGGGAGTCCGGGAAGATCTTCGCTGTTCCCACCTACTTCTTCATCGCCAACATGGTGGTGCTGTTGCTGGTGGGCGTGGTTCGCATGACGACCGGGCACCTGCCCGTGAACAACCTGGATCACGAGGGCCTGATGAAGATCGGCTCGGGTGGCGCCGGCATGTTCTACGGAGCATCGCTGTTCGTCATCCTGCACGCGTTCGCCTCGGGCGGGGCGGCTGTGACCGGGGTGGAGGCCATCTCCAACGGCGTGCCCGCCTTCAAGGAGCCGGCCTGGAAGAACGCCCGGACGACGCTCGTGATCATGGGATCGCTGCTCGGAGCCATGTTCCTCGGCCTCTCGGTCCTCGCGGCCAAGGTGCACGCCGCTCCGTACGAGTCGGGCACGCCGACGGTGATCTCCCAGGTCGGCAAGCTGGTCTACGGAGGATCAGTGGGCGGACGCCTCCTCTTCTACCTGCTCCAGGTGGGGACGATGCTGATCCTGGTGCTGGCGGCCAATACCAGCTTCGCGGACTTCCCCCGCCTCGCCAGCTTCCACGCCGGCGACAACTTCATGCCTCGCCAGCTCACCAAGCGGGGCCATCGACTTGTCTTCTCCAACGGCATCATCTTCCTCGCCGCAGCCGGCATCCTCCTCCTCGTCGTCACGGACGCCAGGGTCGACCGCCTGATCCCGCTTTACGCCATCGGCGTGTTCACGAGCTTCACCTTGTCCCAAGCCGGCATGGCCAAGCACCACATCACCCACAAGGAGGACGGCTGGCATTGGGGCCTGTTCGTGAACGGCACGGGCGCCCTCTTGTCCCTGATGGTCGCCGTCATCATCGGCATCACCAAATTCACGCATGGGGCCTGGGTGATCGTCGTGCTGGTGCCGGTCATGGTGGCAGTGCTGGTACGGCTGAACCGCCAGTACGAGGGCGAGGCGATCGAGCTCGAGGAGGACGCGCCCCAGGCCGCCGCGGCGCCCATCCTGCGTCGGCACGTCGTCGTCGTCCTCGTCAACGAGCTGGACGTGGCGGCCGCTCGGGCCATCCAGTACGCCGCGGACCCTCACCCCCGACGACCTGCGCGTCATCCACTTCGATCTCGATCCGATCCGCACCGAGGACTTGGCCGCCGCCTGGCGACGGCTCGGCCTGTCGCGGCTCACGCTGGACATCATCGAGCTGCCGGACCGCAGGCTCAACCGGGCTTCCCTCCAGGTCGCGGCGGAGGAGCTGGCCCACGGGGACACCGAAGTCACGGTGCTCCTGCCCCGCATCCACTACACCCGCGTGTGGCACCGCCTGCTCCACGACCGGACGGCGGACTCGATCGCGCAAGCCCTCACCAGCCTCCCCCACTGCAACGTGACGATCGTGCCGTACCACCTCAGCGTGGGCGCGGTGAAACGCAAGTCGGCACCCGTCCCGGCGAGCGGACCCGAGATCCGCCCGCATCACAACGGGCGTCACTCGAACCACAACGGTGCCGACGACCTGGTCGTGCCGCAGCCCGACGGCTGTGTGCCCCTCCGCCACCTGCCGCTGCGCACGCGGGTGACGGTGGCCGGACGGGTCCATGCCGTGCGCGTGCAGCCGTGGGGTGGCGCACCGTCGCTCGAGGCGACGATCAAGGACGGCACGGGGGAGATCACGCTCGTGTTCCTCGGGCGGCGGGAGGTCGGCGGCGTGCGTCCGGGGGCCGCGCTCAGCGCTCAGGGCGTGGTGGGGGCCCACCACAACCGGATCGCCATGCTGAACCCGGCCTACACGCTCCTCTGGACCCCGGACATCACGGCGCACCACTAGCGCTGCTCGGCCTGCTCAGCCGTGCTGGTACCGGAGCAACGCCATGCCGAGCTGGTCGGCCATCGCGGCGGCGGCATGGCGGCGCTCGGCAGGGACGGACACCCCGATCGTGGCTCGCGGGAAGGCGAGCAGGAAGTGGCCGAGATCGCGACCATGGGCGCGCACAGGGAGGGCGACGACATCATCGGCGGCCGCGACGTGACCCCCGGGAACCCGCACACCGTTGTGCGTGAGCACGCTCAGCTCCGCCGGCGCCGGGCCCGGGCGGTAGGTCGCGTCCTGAAGCTCCAGCAGCTCGACGAGCTCCTCCTGCGCCGCGTGAGATCAGGCGTCCGGGGGGCTCGCCCCACGCCGCCAGCTCGGCTCGCCGCTGGAACTGCTCGACCTCACGCCGCCGGGCGTCCGCCTCGGCCTCGCTCCGGCGGGCCCGCTCGACGAGCTCCCCGCCGATCAGTCCCACCGCGGCGAGCAGGACCGTCGTCTGGACATCGTCCGGCCGGGCGATGGCGAACGACTCGAATGGCTCGGTCAGGAAGAAGTCGAAGGCGATCGCCACCGCGATGCCGACCACCACGCCGACCAGGCGGCCGCCGATCGCGGCCGCGGCGAGCACGACGATCACGAGCACCAGAGCGAGGTTCGTGTTGCGCACATGATCACGCAGCGGCACCAGCGCGGCCACCGCGAGCACCGAGACGCCGACGGCCAACAGCGCGCGCAGCGACCGCCGACGCCACCAACGCCCAACAGAGAGGGCCACACCCAGGTCCTAGGTCGGCGGGTGAGTGGCGGCAACGGCGTTCACGGGTTCTTGACGCTCCCGGCGCCAATCTGGACGGGACCCTTACGGACGACCGGCGCGACCCGCTCGGAGCCGGCCGCCTGTGCCGGACCTGCTGTCAGTACAGCCGCTCGACCGTGGCATCGACCAGGACGTCGAGGAGCGTCGGGCCGTCGGCTTCGAACGCCGCCCGGAGCCCGGGTTCGAGCCGCTCCGCCTGCTCGACGCGGCTCGCCTCGCAGCCAAAGCCCTCGGCGATGGCCACCAGGTCGAGAGCAGGAAGGTCGACGCCTGGGGGCTCGTCGAGGCCAATGCGCTTCCCGAGCGCCTTCAGCGCGCTATAGCCCCGGTTGTTGAAGATCACGAACGTGATCGGGAGCCGATGGCGCGCCGCGGTCCAGAGGGCCTGGATCGAATAGAGGCTGGAGCCGTCCCCCAGTAGGCACACGATGCGCCGCCCGGGCGAGCCCAGCCCTACCCCGACCGCGGCGGGGAGCGCCCAACCCAGACCGCCACTCGCGGCGGCGTAGAAGCCGCCGGAGGCGCGGATGGGCAGGTACTCGTGGAGCAGGTTGCGGTGCGACGGGGCCTCCTCGACCACGATGGCGTCGTCCGGCATGAGGCACTGCACCACCTGCATGACGAACGCACCCGATATCGGGTCCGTGGCGGCGGGAGCGGGCCGGGCGTCGAGCTCGCCCCGGCCCAACGGCGCCGCTCGACCTGCCGGCGCCACCGGAGCGACGTCGTCGAGCAGCTGGACCAGACCGTGGCGGAGCGTGGTGAGGACCGTCATGCCCGCGGGTGCGAACGCGGCGGCGTTCGGGTCGTCGACCAGCTGGTAGAGCTCGGTGCCTTCGGCGACGATCGGGCCCTCGCTGTGCACGTGATACGTGAAGATGGGCGCGCCGAGCACGACCACCACGTCGTGCCGGCGGAGCTGGTCGGCCAGCTGCCGCCGATCCGGCGTCAGGAACCCGGCGAAGGCGGGATGGTCCTCGGAGAAGCCGCAGCGGCTCGAGAGCGGGCTCGCCCACACCGTCGCCCGGGTGCGTTCGGCGAGCTGGTGGATCAGCTCCCAGGCCCCGTCGCGGTCCACCCCGGGCCCGGCGACGAGCGCGGGCTGCCCGCTCCGATTCAGCGCCTCAGCCACGGTCCGCAGACCGGCGGGATCACCGACGAACTCGCCGTCGATGCGCCGCGCTCGGACGGGGGCGCGCACGCGTCCCAGTCGTCCTCGGGGATGGAGACGAAGGTGGGACCTCGAGGGCGCTGCATGGCCAGGTAGTACGCCCGGGCGAGGGCAGGCGGCACGTCCTCGGCCCGCGCCGGTTCGCAGCTCCACTTCACGTAGGGACGCGGGAGCTCGGTGGCCTGCTCGGCGAAGAGGTACGGCTCGGTCGGCAGCATCGCCCGCGTCTGCTGGCCGGCCGTGACCACGAGGGGCGTCCGGTTGCGCATGGCCGTGAAGATGCTCCCGAGGGCGTGCCCCACGCCGACCGCGCTGTGCAGGTTGACGAACGCGGCGTTGCCGGTGACCTGGGCGTAGCCGTCAGCCATCGCGACGGCGGACGACTCCTGCAGCGCGAGGACATAGCGAAGCCCGTCGGGCAGGTCTCGGAGGAAGCGCATCTCCGTCGATCCCGGGTTGCCAAAGATGGTTGTCAGCCCGAGGGCGCGGAGCAGGTCATGCGTGACCTCCCGCACGGTTGCGAGCTCGCTCCGGCCGCTGCCCACGCCTCCAGCCTGCCCCATGTCACCACCACGCGGGACAATCGGCCGCCGCAGGGCAGCGGCTCTGCGCAGAATCCAAGGTCCACCCAAGCGTTCGATGAGCGTTCGCGGTGAGGATGATCGCATGATCCTTGACCGAACCGACCACGATCCCCATGCTGACGACGAAGACCACGACCGCGGCTTGTCGTTCGACCTCTCCACCCTGGTGGCTCGGCGACGCCTGATCCAGCTGCTCGGCGGCGCCGGCTTGCTGACCCTCGTCGGCTGCGGATCGAGCGCAGCGACGAGCAGTGGCTCGCCCGGGTCGTCCGCTTCCACGGCGGCGGGCAGCTCGGCGTCGCGTGCAGCGTCGACAGCCACGGCTGCCAGCACGGCCAGCGGGACCAGCGCGACCACTGCGGCCGCCGGCTCGGGTACCACGACCTCGGTCATCCCCGAGGAGACGGCCGGTCCGTATCCGGGAGACGGGTCCAACGGCGTCAACGTCCTGACCGAGAGCGGTATCGTGCGCCGCGACATCCGGTCGAGCTTCGGGTCGGCCAGCGGCGTCGCCGCCGGCGTGCCCGCCACCATCGCGTTCACCGTGCTCGAGACCAACAACGGCGGCTCGCCGCTCGCCGGCGCCGCCGTGTACGCCTGGCATTGCGACCGCGACGGAAGGTACTCCCTGTACTCAGACGGTGTCACGAACGAGAACTACCTGCGCGGCGTGCAGGAGACCGACGCCAAGGGCGTCGCCACCTTCGCCAGCATCTACCCGGCCTGCTACTCGGGGCGCTGGCCGCACATCCACTTCGAGGTGTACCCCAGCGTGGCCGATGCCACCGCGGCCGGGAGCAAGCTGGCGACGTCCCAGATCGCCCTCCCCGAAGACGTCTCCCGCGCCGTCTACGCCACCGACGGCTACAGCCAGAGCATCACCAACCTGTCGCAGGTGACCCTCGCGACCGACAACGTGTTCAGCGATGGAGCCGAGCTCGAGACACCCACCGTGTCTGGATCGGTCGCCGCCGGCTACGTCATCGCGCTGAGAGTCGGCGTCTGACCATCCGCCGGACGGCGGGCGCCGCGCCGCCTGGACCTCGGCCGCTCGCGGTGGAGGCTCTACGACGTCGACCGGGCGGGCGGACAGCGCCCCGGATCGTCGGGCTGGCCGGCGTTGGTACGCTCGCCTCGGCCGTCACCAGGGGGCCACTGACTCAGGGAGGGTGGCCGTGGCGGCACCAGAGACCAGCGACCTCGGCGCGCTGCAGACCCGAGTGTCGGGAATCGTGTCGACACCGGGCGAGGCGGCGTACGAGACCGCCTGCTCGATCTGGAACGGAGCGATCGACCGCCGGCCGGCGGTGGTGGTGAGCTGCACCGACGGCGCCGACGTGGGCGCCGCCCTCGCGTTCGCCCGCGAGCACGACCTCGAGGTGTCGATCCGGGGCGGCGGCCACAACTACGCCGGCTTCGCGCTCTGCCAGGACGGGCTGATGATCGACCTCACTCCGATGAAGGCGGTCGCCGTCGATCCGGCTGCTCGTCGAGCCGTCTGCGGGGGCGGCACGACCTGGGGCGAGCTGGACGGCGCCACGCAGGAGCACGCCTTGGCCGTACCCGGAGGCTTCGTCAGCCACACCGGCGTGGCCGGGCTGACCCTTGGTGGCGGCTTCGGCTGGCTGAGCCGCCTGGCCGGGCTGACCTCGGACAACCTGAGCGCGGCAGAGGTGGTAACGGCCGACGGTCAGGTCCGGCGGGCGTCCGCATCCGAGAACGCCGACCTGTTCTGGGCCTTGCGCGGCGGCGGAGGGAACTTCGGTGTGGTCACCTCGTTCGAGTTCAACCTCGTCCCGGTCGGTCCACTCGTGAACCTCGGGATCTTCTTCTTTGCGCCGGAGCAGGGACGCGACCTCTTCCGCTTCGCTCGGGAGTTCGTGCGCGACCTGCCCGACGACTGCGGCGTGTTCCTCGCTGGTCTGAGCGCTCCACCCGAGCCGTTCGTGCCCGAGGAGCATCGGCTGGCACCGGTGTATGCCCTGGCCGTAGTCGGCTTCGGCGATGAAGCCCGCCACGCCAGCCTCATCGCACCGGTGAGGGACGCGATCACGCCGCTCTTCGATCTCGTCACGCCATTGCCGTACGCCATGCTCCAGCAGATGTTCAACGAGTCCGCGCCCTGGGGCATCCTGGGCTACGAGAAGGCGGTCTACCTCGACGAGCTGTCCGACGGCGCCATCGACGTGATCATGGAGCACCAGCCTCAGAAGCAGTCGCCGCTGTCGTTCCTACCCATCTTCGTGCTCGGCGGCGCCTACGGCCGAGCCGAGGATGACGCCACCGCCTTCGGCGGCAGCCGGTCCACCCGCTACGTCGTCAACATCTCGGCCGCCTGCCCGACGCCGGAGCTCTTCGATGCCGATCGGGCCTGGGTCCGCGCGTTCTGGGCCGACCTCGTGCCGCACGCCACGGGCGTCGGCAGCTATGTGAACTTCATGTCGGAGTACGAGGAGAACCGGGTGCGAGCAGCCTACGGGAGCGCGAAGTACGACCTCCTGGCCAGGATCAAGGGCAAGTACGACCCGGACAACGTCTTCCACCTCAACGCCAACATCCTCCCGGCCCAATGACGGGCTGACAGGTCGACTAGAGCTCAACCTCGCCCGCGATGCAGGTGACGGTGCCGCCACCGACCCAGATCGTGCCGTCTTCGTCGCGCGAGACGTGGACCCGACCCGCCCGCCCGAGCGCGGTGCCCTGGCTGGCCACGTACGGCGCCGCGAGCCGCCCGGAATCGAGCAGCCATCGCGCCAGCGAGGCGTTGAGGCTCCCCGTGACCGGGTCTTCGACCATGACCCCGTCCTTGGGGAAGAAGGCCCGGACCTCGATGGCGTGCGCCGCGCCCGGAGGGTAGGGGCCGACGACACCGACGTCGAGGTCGGTGAAGCCGGGGCGCACGGCGAGGACTGCCTCGGCCGTCCCGAGCAGGATGCCCACCCATCCGGGTCCATTGTCGACCCACTCGGCGTCCACGATATCGGACCGCGCCACCCCGAGCACGCCGGCGATCTGCTCGACGAGCGGCTCGTCGACGGGTCCCGAGCGCACGAGAGGGGGCGCGGCGAAGGCCAGCCCGCTCGCGGTGTCGCGCACCCGGATCAGCCCGGCGGCGCACTCCTGCACGAACAGCTGAGGCTGCTTCGGGAGGCCGCCGTTGGCACGCCACGCATGGCAGCTGCCAAGCGTGGGATGGCCCGCGAAGGGCAGCTCCGCCACCGGGGTGAAGATGCGAAGCGCGTAGTCGGCTTCCGTGCCGCTCGGTGGCAGCACGAAGGTGGTCTCGGAGAGGTTCGTCCAATTGGCGAACCGCTGCATCTCGTCGACAGTGAGGCCATCGCCGTCGAGCACGACGGCGACCGGGTTGCCGCGGTACGGCTGATCCGTGAACACATCGACCTGGCGGAAGGTCCGAAGCATGAACCGGAGTGTGGCAGGTCCGGGAAGCGGGACGGATCGGTGTTTGCCCTGCGGTCGCCCGTCCTGACGTCTCGCGCCAGGTACGGGGCGAGGAGTACGAGCCGACGTCAGCCGATGATCGGCAGTCGCGGATCCGGGTGCGCCGCACGCCCTGAGGCGGCGCGGATCCAGTCCAGATCCTCGCCGAGATCGGCCGGACGGCCGGCGACGGTCCGGCGGGCGAGCAGCTCGTCGAGGAGCGACGCGGTCAGCGCGATCCCCTCGGGGGTCGCCATGCACTCGCGGCCGAGTGCGTCCGTCAGGTCGATCCCGTGGACGACGGCTTCGACGACTCGGCTGGGGACGAACTCGTCGAGTCGCATGAGGGCGTAGTACCCGGAGCCGACCGTCGGCCCGGGCGTGGCGCGTGACTCGCTGATCGTCTTTGAGAAGGTCTCGGCCAGCACGCCCGGCATGTCCGCGGGCGTCTTGCCCTCGACCATGGTGTAGGCGTAGTCGTACACGACGGGCGCCACCTCGGATCGGGGAAAGATGAAGAAGCTGACCCGGTCGCGGCCGGGCTGACCGTCCTCCTGGGCGGCGATGAGCATCCGGGTCAGGCCGATGGAGATGTCGAGGTGACCGGCCAGCTCGAACACCGTCCACCGCGGCCGCCCGACGTCGAATGGGTCCAGCCGGGTGGGCTGTCGCCAGTCGTCGTCGGACAGGCCGGCGAACGTCTGCTGCACCTGTTGCAGCTCGCGCTCGAGGGTGTCGGTCGATTGCTCAAAGGCCCCCATCCCAACGTCCTCTCTTCGTCGACCAGCCGGCGCGTCGTCCAGCACCGCCCCGCGGCAGGCAGGGGCACCCTATCCGTGCCCGCGACGGCGCGGCGCCGGCCCGGCCGCAGCGTCAGCCGACAGGGAGCAGCAGCGCCAGCTGGCGGCTCATGGCCACCAGCTGGCCGTCGGCGTCCCAGATCTCACCGTCCTCCTCCAGGAGGCCATCGCGCACGAGGCGGGTCGCGAACCGGGCTCGCAGCCATCCGGGCGCGGGCCGGCCCCGGACGTGCACGGTGAGTTCGAGCGTCGGCACCCAGGCCGACGGCTCGACATCGAGGACGGCCGGTGGGAAGGCGTCGGCGAACAGGAGGAGCGACAGAGCGTCGGGCGGACGACCGTCGACGAAGCGGATCCAGCCACTGATCTCGGTGGCGCCGGCCCGACGACCGCTGGTCCAGCCGACGCCGGGCGCCAGTCGCAGCTCAAAGCGCGAGAAGACGTCGGGCGGCGCCGGCATGCCCTCTGGCGGCGGCAGGTCGAGCAGGTTCGGGCACCGGTCGGGCGGTGGCAGGTCGGGGGGCCCGACGCGGTTCAATGTGGGTGGGCTCTGATCGGCGAACGACCCGAACGTGGCCAGGGCCCGCACCCGCTCGCGACCCTCCTGGACCAGTGCGGCACTGACCGTCCGGAAGCGCCGCCCGCTGCGCAGCACCTCGGCCGACAGGTCCGCCGGCCCATGCTCCACCGGCCGCACGTAGTGGGCGGTGGCGGTGAGCGGTTCGGTCAGGGCGGTCGCCCCGGTCGAGGACGCGTTCGATCCATTCGACCCATTCGACCCGGTCGGCCCGATCGAGCCGATCGAGCCGATGAGTCTGTCGAGCCTGTCGAGCCGGTCGAGTCGGGAGTCGTCGTGATGGCCGCCACCATCGCTCGGGCCACCGTCGCCAACAGGTAGCCGCCGTTCGGCCGGCCGCTGATGTCCCACCGAGCCGAGATGTTCGCCCGCCAGCCGTCCGGACGAGGGGTCACGGCTGTGTCGAGATCGAACTCGCTGAGGGCATCGGCGTCGACGATCATCAGGCCACCTCGGCCTCGGCCAGCTCCGGCAACCCGGACAGCCCTCGAACGTCGGCTTCGCCGTCCTCCTCGGCCGACCCGGCGGCCAAGGCCGTCCGATGGGCGGGGAGGACGAAGAAGGCGAAGGCAGCCGCGGCGAGGACCACGGCCGCGCCGACCCAGCAGGTGAGGTCCGCGCCGTGGATGAATGCCTGACGGGCGCCGGCGAGCAGACGGGCACCGTCGGCGGCAGGAAGCCGCTGGGCGACCCCGATCGCGGCGCCGATGGAACCCCGGCTGGCAGTGATCGCTGCCGCCGGAACCTGCCCTACCACCTCGTGGTGGAGCGTCCCTCGATAGGCCGACGAGAACAGGCTGCCCAGCACTGCGACGCCGAGCGCGCCGCCTACCTGTCGGGTCGTGTCGTTGATCGCTGACCCGACCCCGGCCTTCTCCTTCGGCACCGCGCCCATGATCGAGGCGGTGGCGGGAGCGATCGTCAGCCCCATACCGGCGGCGAACATCATCGACCAGCACAGCAGGAACGGGTAGCCCGTGTCGACCGTGGCCGTGGCTCGGAGGGCGAGCGACGCCGCGATCACCACCAGCCCGCTGGAGACGACCGCCCTCGAGCCCCACCGTCGCACCAGCTTGGGCGTCAAGTTGGTGACCGGCAGGAGCACGACGGCAAAGGGCAATACGCGGATGCCGGCCTCCAACGGGTCGTAACCGAGCACGAACTGCAGGTGCTGGGTGAGGAAGAACAAGGTGCCGAACAGGGCGAAGTAGACGAACGAGATGGCCAGGCTGGCGGCGGTGAACCGCGGGTTGGCGAATACATGCAGGTCGAGGAGCGGCTCGCTCGTCCGGCGCTCCCACGCCACGAAGGAGGCCAGCACCACGAGCGCGACAACGAACGCGCCGACGATCGTGGGGCTGCTCCAACCCCGGCTCGGCCCCTGGATGATGCCGAACACCAACGCCACCAGGCCGACGAGGGACAGCCCGGCCCCCACGAGGTCCAGGCGGGGCGCGCTGGGATCTCGGGACGTCGGCACGGCCAGCCGGCCACCTACGAGGGCGACGGCCACGATGGGCAGGTTCACCAGGAAGATCGAGCCCCAGTAGAAGTGCTCGAGCAGCCAGCCGCCCGCGACGGGGCCAAGGGCGATGCCGATGCCGGCAGTGCCGGCCCAGATCGCGATGGCGCGTCCACGCTCCTCAGCGACGGTGAACACGTTGGTGAGGATCGACAGGGTCGAGGGGAACACGAAGGCCGCGCCGACGCCCATGAGCGCCCGTGTAGCGGTCAGCTGCCCGGCCGTCGTGGCGAGGGCCGAGGCCGTCGAACCGGCGGCGAAGATGGCCAGCCCGGCCGTGAGTGCGCCGCGGCGCCCGAACCGGTCACCGATCGCACCTGCCGTGAGCAGCAGCGCGGCGAAGACGAGGACGTAGCCGTCGACCACCCACTGCAGCTGGCTGTCCGAAGCCTGCAGATCCCGCACGAGAGTCGGCAGCGCCACGTTCAGGATCGTGTTGTCGAGGGTGACGATAACCAGGCTGAGGCAGAGGACAGCGAGCGTCCACCAGCGGCGGTCGAAGGAGGAGCGAGGGAGGGGCGCAATGAGGGCGTCGGGCATGTAACGACCGTAGGCACTTTGCTACAAAAACTCAAGTATATACTAGCGAGACAGAAGTCACGACTTGCGCTAAGATGAGTTCGTGACCAAGCGGAGCTATGAGCAGTACTGCCCGGTCGCCGTCACCCTCGACGTCGTGGGCGACCGGTGGACGTTGCTCATCGTCCGGGAGCTCTTGAACGGTCCGCTGCGCTACACCGACCTACAGACTGCCTTGCCCGGCATCCCGCCCAACCTGCTGGCCGACCGCCTGCGCGAGCTGGAGGCGGAGGGCCTGGTCGAGCGCCAGACGCTGGCGCCTCCGGCGGCTCGGACCGTGTTCGCCCTCACCGAGGATGGTCGTGACCTCGATCGGGTCGTGCGCGACCTCGCCCGTTGGGGGCTGCGGCGCCTGCCGCCGCCTCGGGCCGACGAGGAGGTGCGTCCGATCATGGCCATCCGCGCCGCGCTGCTGCCGTTCGCGCTGGCCGAACCGCGCCACGGCCGCGAAGCGCTGCTGGGTGGTGCTCGTAGGAGAGGAGCCGTTCACGCTCCGGCTCGAGTCAGGGCGGATCCGCGCCGCGGCTGGGCCGGCGGAGCGGCCTGACGTGGTGGTACGGGTCCGGCCCTCTGCGCTGCTGCGCTACCGGACCGGTGCTCGTCGCAGCCGCCCGGTGCTCACCTACCTGGCCGGATCGGCCACGGCGATCAAGGAGTTCGAGGCCGTGTTCGACCTCGGCCCGGACGGTGCCGTCGCGGCCTCGTCGGCGCCCGCGTCACCGCGGTCGACGTGCTGAGCCACACCACGCGGCGAGCCGCTCGATCTCCCCATCAGGTCCCGGTCAGCCGGCGCACGATCAAGCCCTTCTTGGCAACACCTCGGCGCACCGCCCCAGGCGGCTTGGCGCGTGAATCCGCGGTCGTCCACCTATGGTCGCGACGAAGGGGGTTCCATGCGGTCCACGGTCTTCAAGCTGGTGGCGCTGCTCATCGGCTTCGCGCTGGTGGTCGTGGTCGTGCCCGGCATCCACCGCGGGGGTGCCGGGAGCATCTTCACCTCTTCGCTCGTGTACATGGTCGTCAACGCCACCGCGGGTCGCGTGCTCAAGTTCGTGACGAAACCTCTGGCGGTGCTGACCCTCGGCCTCACCGTTTTCGCCATCAACCTCGGCGTCCTTGTCTTCACCGCGTGGCTCCTGAACGGGCTCGAGATCGACGGGATCCGCGCCGCCATCCTCGGCACCCTCTGGCTCTCGCTCGTGTCGTTCGTGGTGAACTTCCTGCTCCGCCGGGTGTTCGCACGCGCTGATCGGCGCTGATCGGCTGCTCGCGCAGTCACCAGGTGTCGAGATTCGGCCGCTTCTTGCCGTCGCGGGCCGGTGGCGGCGGCGCGGATCGCAGGGCGCGGAGAATCCAGCGGCGCGAATCGGCGGGGTCGATCACGTCGTCGATCTCGAAGTGCGACGCGGCATTGATCGCCTTGCCGTGCTCGTAGGCCCGCTGCACCATCTCGTCGAACAGGGTTTGGCGCTCGGCCGGATCCTCCACGGCGTCCAGCTCCTTGCGGAACCCGAGCCTCACAGAGCCCTCGAGCCCCATGCCACCGAGCTCGCCCGTCGGCCACGCCACCGTGAAGACGGGCGCCTTGGTGCTCCCTCCGGCCATGGCCTGGCCACCGAGGCCGTACATCTTGCGAAGCACGATGGTGAAGAAGGGCACCGTGAGGTTGGCACCCGTGACGAACATCCGGCTGGAATGCCGCACGAGGGCCGTCTTCTCGACCTCTGGTCCGACCATCATCCCGGGGGTGTCGCACAGGAACAGCAAGGGGAGGTCGAAGGCGTCGCAGAGCTGCATGAAGCGAGCGGCCTTGTCGGCCCCATCGCTGTCGATGGCGCCGCCGAGGTGCGTGGGGTCGTTGGCGACGACACCGACCGGGCGGCCGCCGAAGCGCGCCAGGACCGTCACCATTCCAGCCCCGAAGTACCGGCGGAGCTCGAGCACCGACCCGACGTCGGCCATGGTCTCGATGACGCGGCGGACGTCGTAGACCCGCACCCGGTTCTCGGGCACGAGGCGGCGCAGCCGGCGTTGGTCGGCGGCCTGCCACGTCGAGAGCGAGCCCTGGAAGTAGGACAGGTACTGCTTGGCCGCGGTCACCGCCTCCGCCTCGTCCGCGACGGCCAGGTCGACCACACCGTTCGGCACCATGACGGACATGGGGCCGATCTCGTCGGGCTCGTACACGCCGAGCCCACCTCCCTCGATCATCGCCGGGCCACCCATGCCGATGGTCGAGTCGGCGGTGGCGATGATGACATCGCAACAGCCGAGGAGCGCAGCGTTGCCGGCGAAGCAGCGGCCTGAGGTGATGCCGACCAGCGGCACGAGGCCGCTCAGCCGTCCCCACAGGTTGAACGCCAAACAGTCGAGCCCGGATACGCCGAGCACGTCCGTGTCCCCGGGCCGGCCGCCTCCGCCTTCGGTGAAGAACACGACCGGCAGCCGCCACCGCTCGGCCAGCTCGAACAGCCGGTCCTTCTTGCGATGGTTCTGCGCCCCCTGCGTGCCGGCCAGGACGGTGTAGTCGTATGACATGATCACGCAGCGGCCGCGCTCCTCACCGAACCACGCCCCGTTCACGGTGCCGATCCCACTCACCAGACCATCGGCGGGAGTGCGGGCGATGAGGTCGTCGAGCGAGCGTCGCCGGCGCTGGGCGGCGATGACGAGGGGTCCGTACTCCGCGAAGGTGCCGGGGTCGCAGAGGTCCTCGACGTTCTCCCTTGCGGTGCGCTGGTTGGTGGCCCGCCGCCGGGCGACCATGTCGGGGCGGGCAGGATCGAGGCCGACGGTGTGACGGTCGACGACGGCCGCCAGGTCCGCTCGGATGTGGTCGAGATCGTGGCTGCCCTCGACCGCGGCGTCGGGGCCGGCGACCGCCTGCGGCTCCAGGATGGCGACGGCGTGGCCTTCGAAGACGGTGTCGCCTGCGACGACGGGGAGCTCCCGCACGAGGCCGCTGAGCGGTGCGGCCACGATGTGCTCCATCTTCATGGCTTCCATCACCACCAGCGGCTGACCCTCGTGGACGAGGTCACCCGAGGCCACGAGCAGCTGGGCGACCGTCCCCTGCATCGGCGCCAGGACCGGGACGACGCCGGCGTTCGCCTCCTCACTCATCCGGCGATGCCCAGGTCCGCGTCGCGCCTGCCGGCGGCGCGGTCGTCGGCGAAGCGGTCCAACCACTCCCGCATCTCCTCGCTGCCCGACGCCGCCGCCCATTGGCGAGGAATGGCCGGGAACGAGTAGTCGCCGAGGTCGCGCCGCTCGTACTTCTTGCGGGCCAGCGCGGCGGCCACCAGCGGCACCATGCGCTCGGACTTGGCCCGCAGTGCCGCGTCGTCACGGTCGGCGAACTCCGGGAGCACCTCCTGTCCGAACAGCTCGATCGACTCCATGATGTCCTCGTGGCGGTTGCGTCCCGCTTGCAGCACGAAGATCACCTGATCGACGCCGGCCTCCTCGTAGCGCCGCAGGTACTCGCGGACCTGATCGGGGGTCCCGATGGCACCTCGCAGCCCGGTGCTGTCGCCCGCGGCCACCTTGGCGCCGAGCCGTTCCTCCTTGACGGCGCGGGCGATCGCTTCGGGATCGAAGCCCTGCGCGGTGCGGCGCTCCTGGTACTCGGCCCACACGTTCGTCACCCCCGGACGGTGCTCACCGAAGACGTAGAAGTGGCCGAGGGAGTAGCCGAAGAAGTTGGCCCCCTCGACGCCGCGACGGATGGCCTCTCCTTCGTCGTGGTGCAGCATCATCGGAGTCACGCAGGCCAACTGCGGGTTCACGTGCCAGCCGACGGGGACGCACGACTCCGCGAGTGTCCGCTCGTACTCCCCCACCCAGGTTCGCGCCTCTTCGGGGTCGATGAACGCGAACGTGAGCGCGCCCATGCCCTTCTCGGCGGCCAGCCGGATCGTGTCCCGCCGGGAGCAGGCCACCCAGAGCGGCGGGTGAGGCTTCTGCACCGGCTTGGGGACGACGTTGCGCGGCGGCATCTTCACGAACTCCCCGTCAACGCCGGTGAACGGGTTCTCGACCATGCAGCGCAACGACACTTCGAGCCCCTCGAGCCACTGCTCGCGCTTGACGATCGGATCGATGCCGAAGCCGGCCAGCTCGGCCTCGCTCGACGACTCGCCCGAGCCGAACTCGACCCGGCCGTTCGACACCAGATCGAGCATGGAGATCCGCTCCGCGGTGCGAGCGGGGTGGTTGAAGCTCGGTGCGGTGAGGACCACGCCGTGTCCGAGGCGGATGGTTCGCGTCCGCTGGCTGCAAGCGGCGAGGAAGACCTCGGGCGCCGAGGAGTGGCTGTACTCCTCCAGGAAGTGGTGCTCGACCTCCCAGACCGCGTGGAAGCCCAGGCGGTCCGCCAGCTCGACCTGCTCGAGCGCGTCCCGGATGAGACGATGCTCGCCGCCCTCATCCCAGGGCCGGCCCATCTGATGCTCGTAGAAGATCCCGAACCTCACGGCGTCCCCTCTGCTCGGCTCTGCTCGGTCGTGTGCTGCCGGTCGGTCCCGATGTAAACACATGCGCCCTGCGCCTGCGCCGTCGCTCCTGACCCGATCCGGAGCCAACGCCGTCGTGACCGGCTCGGTTGGGCTAGGAACGCGCCGTGCCCCACCTACGAGTCATCGCGTGGAACCTCCACGGCGCCGCCAAGCCGCGCCTGGACGCGGTCAGCGACCTGCTGCGCGCTCACGAGCCCGATGTCGTCGCCCTGCAGGAGGTGCGCCGCAACCAGGCTCGCCGGATCGCCGGCCTGCTCGGCTGGCCGCCGCCGGTCTGGGCCTTGAAGCACAACGCCTATTGGCCGCTCTGGTGGCGGGCGGAGGGGCTGGCCGTCCTGTCCCACCACCGCCTCGCCCCGCACCCGCCCGTAGTCCTCACGCCCGAAGCCAGCCGGCGCACGTTCCGCCGGCGGATCCTGCTCCCCGTCGAGATCGTGTCCGATGACGAACAGCGAGTGCTCCTCGTGGACGCCCACCTCGCCTCGGAGGACGACGACTACGAGCACCGCAACGCCCAGGCCGCGCAGCTGGTGGGCGTTCTGCCCGGCACCCTGACGGAGATCGTCGCCGGCGACCTCAACTCGGTGCCCGACTCCTATGCCGTCGCCCTGGTCCTCGCGGCCGGCTTCGTCGACGCGTGGGCAGTCGCCAACCCGACGCAGGGCGCGGCCGAAGGGTTCACCTCGCCATCCAACGCGCCCCGCCACCGCATCGACTACGTCTTGGCCCGGGGATTCGGCCGGGTCGTCGCGGCGGGCGTGATCGCGGACCTGGGCGCCGCCATGGCCGGTCTGTCCGATCATCGACCCGTGCTGGCCGTGCTGGAGCTCCCAGATGCCCACCCTGACGTTCCGGGCACCAGCTCCAGCCCCAACCCTGCCGCCCCAGATGCCCACCCTGACGTTCCGGGCACCGATTCCGACACCGGGTAGCACGATCGGTGACCAGAACGAGGAGAGAGCGGGCCTAGCGTGCCTCGGATGACCACCGAGATCCTCGACGTCGACCTGCTGGCATTCGAGCAGGGCGACCGCGGCGCCAGGCCAGCCGTCGTCGACGGCGTGCGGAGCAGCCTCCGCTCCGGGTTCGTGTACACCAACCACGATCTCTCCGAGGACCTGCTCGACACCGCCTACGGCATGCTGACCGAGTTCTTCTCGCTGCCGGCGGAGACGAAGCAGGCATACGTCGCACCCGGGACCCACGGCCAGACCGGCTACACCGGCTTGCTGGTCGAGACCGCGGCCGCCGCCGACGTCCCGGACTGGAAGGAGATGCTCAACTGGGGCCGGGAGGCGCCGCCGGGACACCCCTGCGGACGCAATATCCCCACCGGTACGGCCCCCAGGTCCTGCCCGAGGCGGCCGTCCCCGGCATCACCGACGTCCTCAACACCTTCTACGACCGGATCGCTGAGCTCCAGCGACGCTTCCTACGGGTGATCGCGGTCGGCATTGGCTGCCACGAAGACTCTTCGACGGCATGCTCCGACACGGACCCCACCTCACCCGGGCCATCCACTACCCGGCCATGGACCTCGCCCCGAACGAGGAGCACGTCTGGGCGGGCGAGCACGGGGACATCAACCTCATCACTGCCCTGCCTCGCGCCACGGCTCCCGGCCTGCAGGTCAAGGCCGACGACGAGTGGATCGACGCCGTCGCCCCCGAGGGACGGGTCATCATCAACACGGGCACGATGCTCGAGCAGCTCACGAACGGAGTGATCCCCACCGGCTGGCACCGCGTCGTCGCCGTACCCGGCCAAGCCGGCGATCGGTACAGCGTCGTCCAGTTCTGCCACCCGACCCCGTGGACGATCCTGGCGCCGGTGCCGTCCTGCGTGTCGGCCGAGCAACGGCAGCGCTACGGCGGCATACCGGCGGGAGACAAGCTGGACGAGGTGCTGTGGGAGATAAACCTCGTGGAGGACGGCCGCCGGGTCGGGTGACGGCCCGGTCGGGTGACCGCGCGGGGCGGACGTCCGACGCGGTCACCGGGTCGTTGCTCGGGATGCCCCACCATCGGCACCTCGCCGAGTACTGCGGCTGCTGTCCGCTGACCCGCGACGCGGCCGCCTGCACATACCCGTTCTGCCGACGATAGCGTTGGCGTGCAGACGGCGGTGCAGGCGGCGACCGGCGGAACCGAAGAGGACACGAGCGACATGCAACTCAAAGACGTACCGCGGCAAATCACACGCTTGCGGGAGAACGATGCGTTCGGCCTTCTCCTGCATCCAGCAGTGATGCGCAACTATCTCCTCTATGCGAAGGAGACACGCGAGCGCCCAACCGTCATGCGCAGTCACCCTTCGGGCATTGAGATCGAGCTGACGAGCCGGTGCAACCTAGCCTGTACGCAGTGCCTGCGCTCGTTGGGCCTCAAGCCGTACAAGGTGGGAGAGATGGATCCCGCCAACTACAGACGAATCCTCGCCCAATTTCCATACGCGACAAACATAGTGCTCAGTGGCTTCGGCGAGCCGATGATGTACAATCGCTTCTTCGACATCGTCGCATACACCCGCAAAGCGCGCCCCTGGGCCAAGATCGTGATCTACTCAAACGGCATGCGGATCGACGACTCCAAGGCGCGCCGCCTGATGGACTGCGGCCTGACGGAGCTGAACATCAGCATCGACGCCGCCACGCCCGAGACCTATCGTTCCGTTCGGCGCCACGGCGACCTGGAGGTGCTGCACGAGAACATCCGTCGCCTCGTCCGCGTCCGGCGCGAAACGAAGGCGCGGTTCCCGCTCCTCGGCCTGAACTACGTCATGGTGAATGAGAACGAGGGCGAACTCGTGCGTTTCGTCGAGCAGGCACACGAGTTGGGCGTAGATTTCATCAACTGCATCTCGTGGGCGTCGTATGATTGGGGATTCAAGAACCAGCGGTCGAAAGAGTCATACCTCGCGGAGCTGGAGGCCGGGCGTAGGCGGATAGAGGAGCTCGGGATTCGCTGCAAGTCGTTCCCGTCCCTCGACACGAGCTGGACCGACCCAACAAAGGAGTTCGCCTGCAGCTTCTTTTGGGGAAGCAGCTTCCGCGTCACCTACAGCGGGGAAGTCGCGCTGGGTTGCTGTTCGCCGTTCAAGGAGACCTATACGTACGGCAACTTGCTGGAGCAGCCGTTCGGCGAGGTCTGGAACAACGAAAAGTTCCGGCGTAACCGCGAAATGGCTCGGCAGGGAATCCCACCCAACGACGTTTGCCAGTCGTGCTTCGACTACGACATCCACTTCTTCGCCGACCAGCCGGTTCCATAGCACTTTGGCCAACAAGGGCCGGTGGACCATCGACCGCAGAGCGGTCGGTGGGAGGGCCCGATCGACGGCGCGGGTCGGGCGGCGCCGGCTGACGCTTGAGAGGGTGCGCAGAGTGGCATGGCCCGTTCGTCGATGGACTCGGCCGTCGCATCAAAGCCGTGCATCGGTCGAGAGTACGCAGCTGGGCGTGCCCGGAAGTCGGTCGCCGGCTCTACCCTGAGAGCGTGACGGCGCGCATCATCATCCCCGGGCGCCTCGCCCGCGCCGGTGTGGCCAGCCGCCATCCGGTGGCCTATGCGGGGGTGAAATTCCTGGACGCCGTGCACCGGGCGGGGGGCGAGCCGCTGGTCGTCGCACCCCGTGAGCTCGATGACTCCGCGGCCCACCGCCTGCTCGCCCACGCCGACGGACTGCTCTTGATCGGCGGGCCGGACGTGAACGCCGACCTGTACGGCGCCCGCCAGGGGCCGAACGACTATCCGGCACCCAAGATCGAGGATCGCTTCGAGATCACGCTCGTCCTGGCGGCCATCGACCTCGGTGTGCCGACCGTCGCCGTGTGCCGGGGGCTCCAGGTGGTCAACGTCGCCCTCGGCGGGACGCTCCACCAGCACATCACCGGCCGGAGCGATCTCCTCGCCCACGCCGCGCCCGGCTTCCCCAAGCCTCCAGCCGGAACCATCGGTCCGCTGAACGAGATCGCCCTCGTCCCCGGCAGTCGCCTGGCCCGGATCTTCGACGCGGCCAGCGTTCGCGGTGCGTGCTCGCACCACCAGGCTGTCGACCGACTTGGCGAACGTCTGGTGGTGACCGGCTCGACCACTGACGGACTGGTCGAAGCGTTCGAGCACGAGGAAGCTCCGCTCGTGGCCGTGCAGTGGCATCCCGAGGACACCGCGGCCAAGGACCCGCAGCAGCAGCGCATCTTCAACGTGTTGGTGGCGCGGGCCCTCGCCGAGCACGCCTGACCGCGCCTTCCACCCCGAGACGGGCCGAAGCTCAATGGGTGGTTGGGCTCGTCCGACGGCTGACGAGCACGCTGTTCAGCTCGGCCGCCTTCAGCAGCAGCCGGATCTGAACGTTCAACCAGGTGAGCAGGCCGATCACCACCGCGAACGTGCCGTAGATGTCGCTCGCGCCCCGGACCACGTAGTCGACGAAGAGCGCGCCGACAGTCTGGAGCAGGGTCCAGCCCACGCCGCCGAGCACAGCTCCCGGAAGCTGATCGCGCCATGGAGGGCTGCCGAGAGTGAGCACCGCGAAGATGAGCAGGATCACCCCTGTGTTCAGCACCACCGAGACCACGAAGGTCAGCGGCCGGACACCAACGGGCAGGAAGGCGAGGCGGGTGAGGATCGAGCCCGCGACGGTGGCGACCAGGATCGACCCCCCGATGATGACCATGAGCAGCAGGCCGCGGAGCCGACCCTTCATCACGCTCGGCGGCGGCGCCGCCGGGCCGCGCCAGACCACGTAGATGGCGTGGTCGAAGGACTCGAAGGCCCGGGTGCCGGCCCAGAGAGCGGTGAGGAGGCCGATGGCGGCCGCCAGCCCCCGGCCCTGGGGCGTGCTGACGCTCCCGACCAGGTCACTGCCGATCACCGGGAACTGACCCAGGGCCGAGTTGAGGATCTCGTCCTTGGTCTTGGAGTCGAACACCGTGTCGAGCACGGTGACGAACACCATGAGCAGCGGGAAGACCGAGAAGAACGAGTAGTAGGTGACCTCGGCCGCCATGCGGCGCTCGCTGTCGGCCTTGCCCTTCTCGAGCGCGGCCACGACCACGTCCACGAACGTCGAGCGAGCGCGGAGGCTCTCGACCCGAGTGGCGATCACGACCGTCCATGATGGTCGCTCGCTCGAGAGGCAGCGAGCCGGGCGGCGAGTGCCGGCCCGGCGCCACGGACTGCAAAATGTCCGCGATGGTGAGCCAGCATGGCGTCATGGCTCATTGGAAGACCTTCCAGGACGAAGCACCTGATCTCGCACCGCTGGTCGAAGCCCGCTTCACCGCGCACCTCCACCACATCCTCGGCACGCTGCGCTCCGACGGCTCACCGCGCCTGAGCGGCACGGAGCTGCACCTCTTCGGCGACAACGCCTGGCTGGGGAGCATGCCCGATTCGCAGAAGGGGCAGGATCTGCGCCGCGACCCTCGCTTCGCCCTCCACTCGGCGCCGATCGACACCAAGCTCGTGCACGGCGACGCCAAGCTGTCCGGGTTGGCCATGCTCGAGACGGACGAACGCACTCGGCAGGCGGTCGCCCGCCACGTCGGACGCGAGGACGGCGAGCTCGGCGGCGACCTCTTCCGCCTCGACCTGGCCGAGGCCACCCTGACCCGAGTGATGGGCGACCAGCTCGTCGTCGACACCTGGCGCCCCGGGAAGGAGCTGCGGCACGTGGAGCGGAGCTGAGCGCCTGATCAGGCGGGCGTCTGGTCAGTCCTTCTTCTTGGCCGCCACCGCGGGCTCCTTCGGCGGGCGCAGCACGCCGCGGGCGAGGGCGTCGTCGAGGTACTGCTCGGCCGCTTCGGCGCTGACCTTCAACGCGGGCGCGATCTCCGAGATCAGGTTGATGCGGGCTCGCTCGTACATGGTGCGCTCGGCGGCCGAGAGCGCGGCGTCGCGGTTGCGCGCCGCGAGGTTCCGGACCACCTCGGCCACCTGGTAGACGTCGCCGGACTTGAGCTTCTCCTGGTGGTTCTTGAACCGGCGGGACCAGTTGGACGGCACGCGAGGATCGGGCTTGGAGAGCACCGATACGAGGTCCTCGAGCTCGTCGGCCGAGACCGGCGGGCGAACTCCCACCTCCTCGATCTTGTCGAGCGGCACCGAGAGCGTCATCTCCCCGATGACGGATCGCAGGACCAGGTACTCCTTGGCCTCGCCGAACATCGTCTTCTTCTGGGTCCCCTGCACGATGCATGCGCCGTGCTGGGGGTAGATGACGGTTTCACCCTTCTTGAACTTCACACGACCACCGACGGTAGGAGGAGAATCGACGACGGCCCGGGACCGGGCGCGGGGTACCAGGGTAGAGCACCGGAGCCCCGGTTCCACGCCCGATCGCACGGCGTCATGAGCAACGGTGGCGGACGAGACGCACCGGCGACGGGGCCATCGCCTCCGCCGACGCGGCCGTCACCCGGCACCTGGGGGAGGTGCGGGCCGCGCTGTTCACCATCGAGTAGCAGGTGGTTCATCCCCCAGTGTGCGCTTGAGCACCTTGCCCATCGCGTTTCTGGGCAGCTCGTCCACGAACACCACGTCGCGAGGCACCTTGAACCGGGCCAGCCGGTCCCGCACGTACGCCTTGACCTCGCCCTCGGTCAGCGCGGCGCCGGCCCGCAGCTCGACCACCGCGCGCAGCCGCTGACCGAACTCGTCGTCCTCCACCCCCACCACCGCCGCGTCAGCCACCGCGGGATGGCTGGCGAGCAGCTCCTCCACCTCGGCCGGGAAGACGTTCTCGCCGCCCGACACGATCATGTCGTCCTCCCGGCCATCGACATAGAGGCGACCGCCGCCGTCGAGGTGGCCGAGGTCGCCGATCGAGAGCCGACCGTCGCGCAGCTCCTTTCCTCCGCCGCCGGTGTAGCCCTCGAAGCGGAGGCCGGAGCCGACGAAGATGCGACCGCTCTGGCCGGTCGGGACGGGCATGCCGTCGCGGCCGAGGACACGGACCGTGGTGCCAAGGGCGGGTCGGCCCACGGTCGACGGCGCCGCCAGAAGGTCCGCCGGGGTAGCGATCGTGGCCACCGCCACCTCAGTCGAGCCGTACAAGTTGTAGAGCACGGGACCGAACCGAGCCAGGACGGCGCGAGCCAGCGGCCCACCCAACGCCGACCCACTGGAGGCGATGACCCGCAACGAGGAGGTGTCGTAGCGCTTGAGCACCTCGTCGCCGAGATCCAGGATGCGCCGCAGCATCACCGGCACCACCACCAGCACGTCGGCCGCGTGTTGCTCGATCATGGCGAGCGTGGCCTCAGGTGCGAAGCCCGGAGCCAGGATGACGGTCGACGACAGGCCGAGCGCGAAGCCCAGGTGGGAGAGGCCCCAGGCGTGGAAGAGCGGCGGAGCGATGACCGCCCGGTCGCCGACCCGCAGCGGGATCCGCTCGACCAGCGCCGCGCCGGCCGTGAGGGCGGCAGTCGTCGGCGACCGTCCTGCGCCCTTGGGCCGTCCAGTCGTCCCCGAGGTGAGGATCACGACCCGGCCGGGCCGCGCCGGTGGCGACAGCTCCGTGGTGGGGAGCGCGAGGGCCAAGCGGTCGAGCTCGGTCTGGCTGAGCCTGGTTCGGACCGGGGCCTTGGCGACGACCGGTCCGAGGTCGTCGTCGTGGGCCACCACCTCGATGCCCTCTGCCCGCACCACATCGGCCAGCTGGGGGGAGGCGAAGGCGGTGTTCAGGAACACGATGTCGGCGCCCAGCTTGGTGGCGGCCACGGTGGCCTCGACGAAGCCGCGCCCATTGCGACAGAGGATGCCGACGCTCACACCGGGACGGACGCCCGCCGCCGCCAGCCCCCGGGCGAGGGCGTTCGTGCGGGCCCACAGCTCGGCGTAGCTGGTGACTCCGCCCCCGTCGATGATCGCGGCACGATCGGGGTAGCGGGCGGCCGAGCCCGCGGCCGCCGCCGCCATCGAGGGCCCCCACCGGGCCATGGCCAGCGCCGCGCGGCAGGCGGTCCGGACGTTCGACGGTGAGACCGGCGCGGGCAAGTGCGACTACGGCGGCGAAGCGGTCCCCTAGCATCGGCCTCAGCTCCGGGGGGAGACCACGCGGGTGAGCGGATGGATCTGGGCCTCGCGGATGCGAGCCGCCACGGCCGGATCGTCGAAGTCGAGTCCGAGCGCGCCGTCGAGGAGCAGCCGGTAGCCCCCGGCCGGCGCCATCCCGTCGCCGGCACCGGTGATCAGCGCTGATCGTCCCGTCAGGCCGAGCTCCACGGCCGGCAACCGTACGCCGACAGGCGACCGTCAGCCCGCGCAGGTGCGCAGCACCCGCAGCGCGGCAGCGCCATGCGGTCCCGAGGCGACCAGGCCCGAGGCAGCAAGTGTCAGCCGCTGGGCGCCAACACGGCAAAGGCCCCGCCCGATCCGGTGATGGCCGACGCCGCGTCCGGGGGGCCATAGCGCCACGCGATGCCGTCGGGCGCGGTGAGCTCACAACGAACCTCGTGGGGCTCCAAGCCGTGCAACGCGAACGCGTACGGGAGGGAGCCGTGCGCCAGCCACGCCACGTGGCGCAGGCGTTCCGTGTCGGGGAAGGCGAGGTCGAGCGGGCCGGTGATGTCGAGCCCGTGGGTCCAATGCTCGGCCAGGCGGGTCGTGGCCAGGGTCGTAGGCTTGAGCGGAGCGGACGCCCAGGGCAGCGCCCGGCCCGGATCGGCGGCTTGGAGCGCGGCGACCGCGGCACGCGGCGCGCCACCTGCCAGCGCCCGAACACGGCCTCAGATTCGGCCCGTTCAGCCCGGACCATGCGGTCCATGGCGTCGTCCAGCGTCTCGGGGCCGGCGCGATGCAACCCGCCGCTGCCACTGGTGTCGAGGCCGTCGATCGTGGCCACGACCGCCTCTTCGGTCTGGGCGAGGTGCAGCACGACGTCGGACACCGTCCAACCCGCGGCCGCGGACGGCGACATCCAGGCGTCGTCGTCCAGCTCCTGCAGGAGGGCCTCGAGCCGGTCCTGCTCGGCGACCAGGTCCGCGAAGATGTCCAACGTCGCGCCGCGCCTCGTCATCGTGGCCGGGGTGCCGGCGGACGGCGCAGGGCCGCCTGCCAGACCGACGCCGGTCGAGTCAGGAAGTAGGCCGGCGTGCCGGGGGATCGGGGGGTTTGGGTGCGGGACATGATGGGCTCCAAGCAGTAGTCGTAGGGAACGTCCACCACTACGGCCGCCGCCGCGAGGGCGGTTCTCGATCAGCACGTCGCAGATGTCACAGTTCGTTCTGCCCGCCCACGAACACCCGCGCCGTCGGTTCACTTTGGCGTGTGGCAGACCGCCTCGACGTTGTTGCCGTCGGGATCACGCACGAAGGCGCCGAAGTAGTCGGCGTGGTACTCGGGCCACACCCGAGGCTCGTGCAGCACCTCCGCGCCGGCGGCGACTGCAGCCTCGAAGAAAGCCGTCACGGCGCGGCGATCCCGGGCCTGGAACGCGACATGGATCTCCCGGTTGGGCTCACCACTGGTGAGCGGACCAAGCCAGAACGATGGCTTCCCCGACGCGCCGTAGCCGATGACCTCACCGAAGTCCATGACGCGGCCGAAGCCGAGTGGCGAGAGCACGTGGTCGTAGAAGGTCGCGCTCGCGCCGACGTCGCGGCATTGGATCGACAGGTGATCGAGCATGCCCGAGATGGTAGCGACGGGCGCCGGGCGCCGGCGGAGGACCCCGAAGCGGGCCGGCACGCCCGCGCTCACCTGGGATCCGGCCGGCCGGCGGCCTCAGCTCGCCACCCAGCCGACAGCCTCGTCGTACTCGTGGCCGCGGAACGTCCGCACGTCGCCGCGGAGCATCCATCTCAGCACGCGCAGACTGTGACGGATCTGCCGGTCGTCAGTGACGACCGCGCCGCGGTAGAAGGGTAGGTGCCGGATCCCGCTGGTCAGTTCGCCCCACGCGCCCTCGCCGAAGCCGGCGAACTCCGGGCCGAGGTGGAGCACCAGCCGGAGCTCGCCGCTTGTGGCGTCGATGCCGGCCAGCGCCGACCGCGACGACTGTGCTGTAGTCCTCGACGGTGACCTGGCCCACCACGCGCAAGCCCACCACGCCGTCCGGCAGGTCTGGGATGGGCTCGACCACGTCGGCAGGGTACGACGCCCGCGGTCGACGGTGCTCAGGGTCGGCAAGCCCATGTCGATGAACGGTTCCAGCGTCTCAGGCCTTCGTCACCTTGACCGCCGTTCCGTAGGCGCAGATCTCTGTGGCCTGCTCCATGAACTCGGAGGTATCGAAGCGCATGGCGATGATTGCGTCAGCGCCCTTCGACGTGGCCTCCTCGACCAGCCGATCGATGGCCTCCTGCCGGCCCTCAGCCAGCATCTTCGTCATGCCCTTCAGCTCGCCGCCCATCAGCGACTTGAAGCTGGCACCGATCTGGGAACCGACGTGGCGCGAGCGGACCGTCAGACCGAACACCTCGCCGAGCACCTCGAGGTTGTAACCGGGGAACTCGTTGCCGGTGGTGATGAGCATCTGTCAACCACCGAGTCGGGGGGCGTTGGCCTAGGAGAGCGTAGGCACGCTCGAAGCAGCGCCCCCTCGGCATGGGACCGCGGGTTCAGGTGGCGGGTGTGGTGGGCTCGCTGAGGTGGCGCCGGAGGAACTGGTGGAGGACGGCGCGGGTGATCTGGGTGTGCCAGGCTCCCCAGACGAGGTCGTAGGCGTGGTTGGCGCCGGGCAGCTCAACATAGATGTGCTCCGCCGCTGCCTTGTCTAGTTCGGTGTCGAGGACCTGGGATTGTTCGACCGGCACCATCTGATCGCGGCGACCATGGACGAGAAAGGTCGGCGGAACGCCGCTGGCCACATGGGACACGGGCGAAGCGAGACGCGCAGCATCGGCGTTGGCCAGAGCGGTACCGCCAAGGAACTCGATGATCTGCGCGGTAGCGGCGGCGGCCGGCCACCGTGGACGGCGGCGACCGAAGGGCGCGGTGAGATCGGTGATCGGGTAGAAAGCAGCCACGGCGGCAACTCGACGGTCGTGGACGTCGTCGCTCAGCGGGACCGCCGGGTCGCCGATGCTGTAGGCGGCCAACAACGCGAGGTGACCGCCGGCGGAGTACCCGAGAAGAGCGACACGGTCAGGGTCCACGCCGTACTGGTCGGCGTGGTCCTTCACCCAGCGGACCGCACAGCTCACGTCGTCGGGGGCTTCACGCCAGCGAGGCGGTGGGGCCAGCCGGTAGTCGATGTCGAACACGACATAGCCGCGGTCGGCGAGCCATTCGTTCCAGCGCGCCGTACCGCCCCGAGCGCCCGACACCCAGCCGCCGCCGTGGACCACGATCACCGCGGCGCGCTTCGGCGATGGTGTGCTCACGTCGATGTCCGGTGGCCGCCACACGTCGAGTTGCAGGCCGCCCGGGCAGTCGGACGGACGGGCGTACGTCACCGACTCGGGCGAGCGGCTCGGCACCCAGGTGGGGCGGGAGAAGTACTCGCGGAGTGAAAGTCGAACGTCGTGGGCCGAGGCCGCCCGCAGCCCCTGCCACACCGGGACGAAGCAGAGCGCGATCGTTGCCCCCGCTGACGCCGTGGCCATGGGGCTGACCCCGCCGGAGCCCAGATGGCGCGTGAGCCCCGCCAACGCCAGACCCACCAATCCGTAACCCGCAAGGGCAAGGCTGTAGCCCTCGACCATCACGCCCAGGAACCAGGTGGAGGCGTTCGGCCCCGGCACCACGATCAGGACGGCGGCGAGCAGCCCCACCGCGGTCCACGCAATCGTCCCGGCCGAGATCAGCGTGCTCGCCGCGTCCGCGTTCACCGATCCAGTCTCACCCGTGGCGTCACACACCCGGGGATGTCCGCGCTGCGCAGCTTGCGGAGCGGGCCCGGCGGAAACGCGGCTTCAGTCACGGTTCGTCGAGCAGCGCCGCCGCGACCCGCTTCGGCACGACCATGCGCCACGCATCGAGGACGATCTCACGCAGCTCGACCCGGTCGAGAGCGGCGAGGCGGACGATGACCCAGTTGTACCGCTGGTCTGAAAGCTTCGGCATCAGGAACTTGTCCGGTTCCGAGCCGATGAGGGCCTCACGTTCCTCCTTCGGGAAGGCAAAGCCCATGAGCGTCTCGTCGCGTGAGAACGCCAGGTAGACGATGCGCCCGACCCGGAACTTGACGCGGTCGCGCACGAGCGCCTCGTAGCTCCGCGGGAGGCTGGAGGTGAGCTCGCGCACGTCGTCGATGGTCACCATGGATGTGCCGACGATACGCCGGAGCCGAAGAACGGGGCGGGCGATCATCGGGTCCGCGCGACACTGGCCGGCGTCCAGGCGCACGGGCGAGAGGGACCGGATGGACCAGCAGTCGCAACGGGAGAACGTCCTCGTGCTTGCAGTGGCCGTCGTCGTGCCGCTCGCCGGGCTGGCTCTGCTCCTCGCCGCGCCCGACCTCGACCGGCGGTGGGAGCACCATCCCAGCCACTTCTGGCTGGTGCTGTGGGCCGCGGGCCTGAACGCCGGGTTGGCCTACGCCACTGGCACCACCGCCGTCCGCCGGGGCGACGCCCGGCTGTCGCTCGTCTCGACCGCATTCCTCGCCGCCGGCGGCTTCCTCGGCTTACACGCTCTCGCCACCCCCGGAGTCCTGCTCAGCACGGCCAACGCCGGCTTCGTGGTGGCTACGCCCGTCGGGCTCCTGATCGCGGCCGTGCTCATCGCGTGGTCGAGCCTCGAGCTCCGCGGCGATCAGGCCGCGGCGGTGATCCGCCACGCCGGCCGGCTGAGGGCGGTGGTGCTGCTCCTCATGCTGGTGTGGCTGGTGGTGTCGCTGGCCAAGATCCCGCCGCTTGACGACGCCGACATCCCCGAGCGGGCCTCGGGCTTGCTGCTGGCGTTCGCCATCCTCGGCGTCGCCTTCTACGCCGTGGCGCTGGTGCGCTACCTGCGGCTGTACTGGAGGCGGCGGGATCCCCTGCCGCTCGCGCTCGCGGTTGGCGCGACCTTGCTCGGCGAGGCAATGGTGGCCATCGCGCTGGCCCGCAACTGGCACCTCTCGTGGTGGGAGTGGCATGTCCTGATGTTGGCCGCCTTCGGCCTGGTGGCCTGGCGAGCCCACCGCGCTTGGCACGAGGAGGCGTTCAGCGGCCTCTACCTGGACGAGACGACCCAGGCGAGCCGCGAAGTCACCGTCCTCTTCGCCGACATCGCCGGCTACACCGCCTTTGCCGATCAGCACTCGCCGGCCGAGCTGTCGGCCATGCTCAACGCCTACTTCGACGTCGCCATCCCCGCGGTCGTTCGGGCCAACGGAGGCACCGTTGACCGCATCATGGGCGACGCGCTGATGGCGCTGTTCGACGAACGAGGCGCTCCCGACGATCACGCCGTGCGGGCCACGCGGGCGGCCCTCGCCATCCAGGAGGCGACCGGCGCGCTGGCCGTCGCCCACGCCGGGTGGCCTCGCTTCCGAGTCGGCGTGAACACGGGGGACGTGATGATCGGCGTGCTCGGCACCGCCGGCGGACGCACCTACACGGCGATCGGCGACGTCGTCAACGTCGCGTCGCGCCTCCAGGGGCAGGCCCCCGTCGGAGGGGTCGCCATCGGTCCCGAGACCATGCGGCGCCTGCCGGCCGCGCAGTGCGTGCCCTTGGGGATGGTCCCGGTCAGAGGAAAGGTCGAGCCAATCGAGGCTTACCGCCTCGTGACGCTCGGCGAGGCCGCCGCACCGCCCAGCCCGCCCAGCCCGACGGGCTGAGCCGTCGGCATCGGGGCGCCGGACCGCGGCGCCGGCGCGCGCCGCCGTTTCGGGCCGCGAAGCCCGGGCCGGCGTGGCAGGGTCGTTCCTGTGATCACGCAAGTCGACTACTGGAACGGTGCGAAGCGTCGGACGTCCATCGTCAGCCGCCCGTCCGGTCCCGCGAGGGCCGCCGCCATCGGTTGCGAAACGACGGGCCTCGCCGGGCCGCCGTCCCGTCCCAACGGCTTCCGTTCCGCGGCTGCGGTCGCCAACGGTCAGTTCCGCGGAACAGAGCGGCGCCGGCCGGGTCGGTGCGAGCGACTCAGGAGAGTGCCGGCGCGCCGAGCTCCGGCTCAGCTGGCCGGTCGTAAGCGCAATGCCGACCACACCTCGTCGATGGCGATCTGACGCACCGGACGCACGCCGCGTGCGATCAGGGCGGCGGCGAGGGTGTCGCGGTTGAGATCCGTGCCCAGCTGGCCCGCCTTGGGGTAGGCCACCCACGCCAGGGCATCTCGCCGAGCGGCTGCGATCGCCGGCTCCGCCCGCTCCTCGACGTCGGCCATCCTGCGGACGAACTGAACCACTGCATCGGCGGTGCTCGGATCGCCGTGCGACTCCGCGTCGGGAAGAGCGAGGCTCATGTCCCCCGGGCTGTCCACGATGGCGACCCGTTGGCCCGGCTTGAGCTGGAGCTTGGTGGCGATCGACATGTCCTCATCCTGCCGCCTCCCACAAGGCCGGAAGAGTGGGCGCGATGCCGGGCGGAACTGGATCACGTCAGCCGACGGTCGGCTCAGATGAAGGCTCGGCTGTCCCGTCCCGTGATGCACGTCGGTCGCTACGGGTCTCGCTCCCAGCGGGCGACGTCATCGATCTCCCCGCTCTCGACGTCGTACACGAATCCCGCGATGACCTTCAGGGGCTGGAGGTAGGGCGTCGCGGCGAGGAACTCGATGTCTTCCCGGAGTGCGGCGGCGTGGTCCTCGATTGGGAAGAACCCGAGGTCGGCGCCCGTGAGCCGTCGTAGCTCCTCGTCGGTCACGCCGGCGAGGCCGCACTTGGTGTGCTGCATCACCACGACGGTGTCGACGCCGAGCACGTGCGCGGACAGGGCCAAGCTTCGCAGCACGTCCGCCGTCACTCGGCCACCGGCGTTGCGGAGCACGTGGGCCTCCCCGAGGTGCAAGCCAAGGGCGGCGAACACGTCGATGCGCGCATCCATGCACGTGACGACGGCCAGCCGCTGGCCCGGCCGAGGATCGGCGACGTTGGCACGGGCGGCGGCGTAGGCGGCGTTGGCGGCGAGGAGCCGGGCGATCTCAGCCATGGCCGTCTGACCAGGCGCGCCGCTGATGCCCCGCTAGCCCGGTCGTGCGAGATGCTCCACGAGCCCGCGACCCAGGGGCAGCACGCCAGCAACCCCCGGCACTCATCGACCGGTCGTCGGGCGCGAGGTGTGACGGAGGAGGAAGGCGCGAATCCGCTCTCTGGTCACCGGCTTGCGCTCCTCGCCGGCCCAGTCGTCGACCAGCTCTGCGTGGGGCGCGAGGCCGACGATCTCCTCCGCGACGGCGCGAGGGTGAAACGAATCCGCTCCCGGGAGCACGAGCAGCGGCACTTGGCACTCGCGCACGAAGGCTCGGGAGACGCTGAAGACGAACTCGCCGCTGAACATCGCGTCCCTGAACGCGGCCCAGGTCGACGCATCGGCCTCGGGGTGATCCGGCGCAATCGCGGTCGCCCATCCATCGAACATCTCCTCGAACGACGCCCGGTTGTCGGAGCTCAGTCCGATCGGGTTCTGGAGCACGCCCGCGGCGACCCGCTCCGGCGCGGCGTGGATCAGGGCCAAGACGTACGACGAGCCGATGCAACCACCCATGGCGTGGGTCCGCTCGATGCCCAGGTGATCGAGCAGGTCGAGAGCGTCGGACGCGTAGGTCTCCCACGAGTCGTCCGAGCGAACGGGTGCACGAGAGCCCCCGGCGTTGCGTTGGTCCATGGCGATCACGCGGAAGGCATCGGAAAGGTCCGCGGTCGGGTCGATCCACGGTGGCTTCTCATTGGGGGTGTCCGGGCGGGACCGCCAGAGCTGCATCGCCGACCGCATGCCGCCCGGCGCGAACAAGATCAATGGAAAGCCCTCGCCGTGCTGCTCGTACCGCAGCGACCGGCCTTCGCTCTCGAACACTGGCATCGGCACTCCAATCGTCGACCGACACACTGGCACGTCACGGAGACCGCACCGATGCCGCACGCCAACACGGCTCGCGGCCGGATCCCGGCCCCCGGCTCGGTCACCTACGCTGGCGGACGTGCACGAGCTGGCGCTGTGTGAAGCGATCGTCGACACCGTCACCCGGCACGCGGACGGGCAGCGAGTCGAAAGGGTAGAGGTGCGCATCGGCCACTTCCGCCAGGTCGTACCGGACTCGCTGCTGTTCTCGTGGGAGCTGCTGACCGACGGCACCGACCTCGCGGGTTGTGAGCTCGTCATCGACCACGTGCCCGCCGTCATCAGGTGTCGAGCGTGCGGGCAGGACACGACCTTGGACGCGCCGATCCTGCTGTGCCGCACCTGCGAGAGCAGCGACGTCACGCTCGTGAGCGGGGAGGAGTTCCTGATCGCTTCGATCGACCGAACCCGGGAGCCCTGCTGATGGGACGGTTCCACCGCCACGCCGACGGCACCGTGCACCAACACGACGAACGCGACGAGCACGACCATCGCGATGTTGGCGACCACACCGGCTACGTCGAGACCGGAACCGAGCGCGTCGCCGTGCTCGAGACCATACTGGCCGAGAACGATCGCACCGCCGACCGCAACCGTGCCGACTTCGCAATGGCCGGCGTCACCACTGTGAACCTCATGTCCTCGCCGGGCGCGGGCAAGACCACGCTCCTGAAGCGGACCATCTCCGCGCTTGGCGTCCGGCTACGGCTCGGCATCCTCGAAGGCGACATCGCCACCAGCCTCGACGCCGACGAGCTCGAAGGTCTGGGCGTGCCGGTCTCGCTGGTCAACACCAGCGCCGGCTTCGGCGGCGAGTGCCATCTCGACGCCACCATGGTCCGCTCCGGGCTCGGCCGGCTCCCGCTCGGCGAGTTGGACCTCTTGGTCGTCGAGAACGTCGGCAACCTCGTCTGCCCGGCCGAGTTCGACGTCGGCCAACACGCGCGGGCGATGGTGTACGCCATCACGGAGGGCGAAGAGAAGCCCCTCAAGTATCCGGTGATGTTCCACGCCTGCGATGTGGTCGTTGTAAACAAGATCGATCTGCTCCCGCATCTCGACTTCGACCTCGATCGCTTCCTGAGCAACTTGCGGGCCGTGAACCCCACCGCTCATGTCGTCCACCTGAGCGCCCGCACCGGCGACGGCATACCGGCTTGGTGCGACTGGCTGCTCGAGACGCGAGCACGGCACATCGAACAAGACGGGCGGCGCGAGTACGAACGCCAGGCGCACGAACACTCCCATGGGCATGAGGCCGGCCACGAGCACACCCACGAGCACACCCACACCCACACCCACGAACCCTGACACCAGGCCGGGCCCCCCGTGCCGCCGAGCTCGATGGTGGCATGAGCTCTCACCGGGACTTCTTGGACCTTCAGGGCCGCGATCTCCAGCGAAATGGCATCTAGGGATGCGAGTTCTCAGACGGGTGGGTCGCTCGGCATGGGTGTTCGGTCTCAAGCTACGCGCCGCGGCTCCCCACGCGAGCGGGGTTGACCGCTGACCACGACGGAGAGGCCACACCGACCGTCTGGGTAGCGCGCTGCGCGGTGACCCGACCGGCAGCGCAGAAATGGCCGATCCGGTGGTGACACGTCGCGGCGGTCAGACTTACGCGCTTGTGCATACCGGCACCAACGCGGACCTTCCTCCGCGGAGAAACCGCAGTCGATGGCACAAGATTTCGCATTCGTTCTTGGCCAGGCGCGGACTCGTCGGGGTAGGCCGCCCGAATGGCCACACAAACCACGGAATCGCCTTCGCCGCGCGAAGAGCCGACGTACGGTCCGAATCCATCGCCGGCAAGCGATCGCGGAAGCTGGACGCCGGACGCGACCCAAAGTCGTGCAGATTGCCGGTATAGCGAGACGTCTTGATAAGGCCCTACCATGCTCGCGGTGATCCGCCGGTTGGCTGTCACCCTGATCGCCCTCACCATGGCGGCGGCGGTGCTGCTTCTGGTTGGAAGCACTGCCGAATCGGTAAATGTCCCGACCGTGCCGCTTGGGACCTCAGCCAACTACGCCGTCCTTGCAGCTGCAACGATCACGAACACAGGCGCCAGCATCATCAACGGCAGTCTCGGGCTCTCGCCGGGGACAGCCATCACGGGATTTCCACCTGGGGTCGTGGTTCCTCCGGGGACGGTGGACGCGGCCAATCCGGCTGCCGCGCTCGCGCAATCGGATCTGAATGCTGCCTATGCGAATGCCGGTAGTCGGCCGATCGATATCACCACACCCGCCGAGCTCGCCAGCCTCACTCTGCCGGGAGGCGTCTACGCCGGGCCCAGCAAGTCCCCACTGAGCCTCACGGGATCACTGATTCTCGATGGTGCGGGCGACCCGACCACGGTGTTCATCTTCCAGACGGACTCGACGCTGATCACCGGGTCGGGCAGCAAGGTGATGCTGATCAACGGCGCCCAGGAGTGCAACGTCTTCTGGCAAGTCGGCAGCTCGGCCACTCTGGGTACCACTCGGACTTCAGCGGAAGCATCCTGGCTCTGACCTCGATCACGGTCACCACTGGCGTGACTGTCCATGGCCGGGCTCTCGCCCAAAACGGTGCTGTTACGTTGGACACCGACACGTTCTTCTCACCGACCTGCGTGTTGGCCCCTCCTCCGACCACCACGACAACACTCCCGACAACGACCACCACCGAGCCGGCAACCACCACCACGCTGCCAGCCACCACCACCACCGAGCCGGCAGCCACCACCACGCTGCCAGCCACCACCACGCTCCCCGCCCCCACCACCACGCTGCCCGCCCCCACCACCACGCTCCCGGCCACCACCACCACGCTCCCGGCCACTACCACGCTGCCAGCCACCACCACCACGCTCCCGGCAACAACCACCACGCTGCCAGCCACCACCACGACCCTCCCGGCCACCACCACCACGCTCCCGGCAACAACCACCACGCTGCCAGCCACCACCACCACGCTCCCGGCAACAACCACGACCCTCCCGGCCACGACCACCACGCTGGCGGCCACCACGACGACCCTCCCGGCAACGACCACGACCGAGCCGGCGACGAGCACGACCGCGGTGCTTGGGGTGGGCGTGACCGCGGCCCCCGGGGCGACCACGACGCAGCCGGCACCAACCATCCCGGCACTTTCTGAGACCGGCTCGCGGATCGGCGCCCCCCTTCGTCTGGCTGCCATCACCCTCACGCTCGGCGCGGTGGCGCTTCTCTTCGGCAGCGCGAGGAGGCCGTCGAAACGCTGAGATCCCGGCCTCGATCCAGGCTCGGATCGGCGAGCGTGGCGCGGCACATCCGAGTCAGGTCGACCAGGCGCCGTTCAAACCAGGATCTCGCCTACCGGTCCCTGACCGGGTGACCGGTCTGTTCTTCGGGTCCGGCCCTTGCCACCCTGCACCGCGGCATGTCTGAGGCGGACGGTCAGGCGGGTACGACGTACGGGATCGTCTGCGGGCCCTGCGGGATCGCACAGGTGGTCCCGCCGAGACCAGCCACGAACGGTGCGATGTCGTCCAACGGCTCGAACCACGCGCCGCGGATCTGCTCTGCATCGAGCCCGGACGCCTTGACATAGACCTTGGCTCGCCTCTGGATCTGAGCCTGGATCTGCACCTGCCACTGGTCGGGCGCCGAGAACCCGGGCTCGAAAACCCGCCGAAGGAAGGCCTCAGGCCCGTCTATCGAGTTGAGCAAGGCGCTGTACCCCCCTTGATCGGGTATCCCGTCCGAACAATCAGCGGCGATGACGATCGTGCCCCCGTCGCGGACGATCTCGGCCGCCGCACTCATTCCCTTCACTGACTGGTAGAGGTTCTGGTCCAGCGGATACCCGCCGTTGGTCGTGACCACGACGTCGTAGCGGCTGGGCACCGGAGCCATAGCGGTTTGGCGGCAGTGCTCGCAGCCTGCTCGGTGGCTCGCGAAGAGATCGCCGGCGAACACGCCGGTGATCGCGTGTTCACGATTGAGCGTCACGTCGACGTTGAAGGCAACCTTCGCGTAGGAGGCGGCCTCCCGCACCGCGTCATGCACCGGGTTGCCGACCGTGACCCCCCAGCGGGCCTGCGAGCTCCCGATCCTCGCGGCTGAGTGCAAGTCAAGGACGGTGTCTATTGCGGCTAAGCCCGGGACGACCATCTTGGGCCCTCCTGAGAATCCGGCAAAGAAGTGCGGCTCGATGAAACCGGTCGTGACCTGAACATCCTGATCCATGAACTCGGCGTCGACCGAGACAGGTGTGCCGGTGTCAGACAGGTGTCCGATCGTCACATGAGATCGATCGTCGAAGGCATCGTGCTGAACAACTCGGCAAGAACCCCGGACGTCCGTACCCAGCATGCCAACGAGCTCGTCCTCGGTTGACTGGCGGTGCGTCCCACTGGCGACGAAGAGAGTCACATCTGCATGGCCGAGGAAGTCGAGGATGGTCGGGAGTATTCGGGCGCCCGGGAATGGCCGAGTGTGATCGCAGACAACGACACCAACTCGGGCGCCATTGGGGACAAGCTCGTTGAGCGCTGGCGTACCCAATGGAGACGACAGAGCTCGCCTCAATGCCGCCTGCTCATCGTCAAGGCCCTGGCGATAGGTCGGCTCCACTACGTCTGTCTCGTCAGGCAGCTCAACATCGAGGTGCTTGCGGCCATATGGAAGACGCAGGTGCATCTGAACGGCCCTCCGCGACCGTCACGCGAGAGCTCCTAGAGGATCAGGCGGATCTCCTGCTCGCCGGTCGGTCGCCTCACCGTACAACGATCCGAGCTGACGACGACATGACCGGCCACGCCACGCGCCGTGCTCACAGTCCGGACAACCTGCGAATGGCACGGGCTAGGGCCGAGTTGTCGTCGTCGCCATATCCCTCTGCGATGAGCCCGTCCTCGAGCGTCGCCGCGAGAGCAGCCACCGGCAACGTCGCGCCGAGAGCGCGAGACAGCTCCAGGGCAATCGCCAGGTCCTTGCGATGAAGGGCGAGCTTGAAGCCGAGCGGATAGCTGTCGTCGATCATCCGGCCACTTCGGTTCTCGAGAACCCACGACGCGGCAGCGCCGCTCGAGAGCGATGCGACAACACGCTCGACATCCAGACCGGCCTTCATCGCCAGCACGATCCCTTCCGACACGCCGAGGTAGGTGCCGGCAAGAATCACCTGGTTGACCGCCTTCGCGACCTGTCCCGAACCGATCGGACCCATGTGCGTGATGGTCCGACCCATCGCTGCCAGCAGGTTCTCAGCCCGTTCGACGTTCGCCGTCTCGCCGCCCACCATGATGGTCAGCGTGCCCGCCTTGGCCCCCTCCGACCCGCCCGAAACAGGCGCGTCGAGCATGCCGACGCCCCGTTCAGCGAGCCTCGTCGAGAAGTCGCGGGCGCTGACGGGACTGATGGTCGAGCAGTCGATGAAGAGCGCCCCTTCGCGCAGCCCCTCTGCCAAGCCGTCCGCGCCGAAGAGGACGCTGCCAACCTGAGGTGAGTCCGTCAAGCAGCTGATGACGACATCGCTCGCGACGCCCACCTCGCGGGGGCTAGTCACTTCCTCAGCTCCGAGCTCTCGCAACGCTTCTGCCCGACCCGGCGTCCGGTTCCAGACGGTGAGCGGAAAGTCAGCTCGCGCCAGGTTCGCGGCCATCGCCGCTCCCATCGTTCCCAGCCCAACGAAACCCACGCGCTCCACGGACGTCTCCTTACCTGGGCCGCCGCCCGTTTGACGGTACTGCATCCGCTTCGGATCGGGCAGGTGCACCTCATTCGCGCGCCGTCCACGCGCGCTCAAGGTGGAGATGCGAACGAAGCCACTTTTCCCGAGGCGCGGGTCCCCAGGCACACCGCGTCGGCCAGCCCCGACGCACCCCTGCGCAGGTGGGCTAGCGTCCGGCCCGCGACGAATTGGGGACGCGCTTGGCAGAGGTCAGGGACGCGGAGGTCACGGTGATCGGGGGCGGTGTCATCGGCTGCGCGGTGGCCTACCATCTGGCGAGCGCGGGCCACCGGGACGTGCAGCTGATCGAAGTGGGCCAGCTCGCCGGCGCTACGTCCGGTCAGGCTGCCGGGCTGGTCGGGCAGGTGCGGGCGAGCCAGGACCGCACGAAGTTGGCGATGGCCTCGGTGAACCTCTTCTCGAGCTTCGAGCGCGAGACGGGTTGGCCGGTGGATTGGCGCCAGACGGGCAGCATCAGGATCGCGACCACCGACGCGCGGGTCGACGAGTTCCATCACCTGGCGGAGGTGGCCCGATCGGTCGGACTCGATGTGGAGCTGGTGTCGCCGCGTCGACTGACCGAACTGTTCCCGCCCATCGTGAGCCGATCCGTGAAGGCGGCGCTCTGGTGCCCCACGGACGGTTTCGTGCAGCCCAACAGCCTCACCACCGCCTATGCGAGCGCGGCGCGGCGAGCTGGGCGTCGGCATCGCGACGGACACGACGGTCCTTGCGGTGCGGGTCAGCGAAGGCGGGGTCGTCGGTGTCGAGACCGATCGGGGGGCAGTCTCGACGAGCACCGTCGTCAACGCCGCAGGGCCGTGGGCGTGGCATGTCGCTCAGATGGTGGGCGTCGATCTGCCGATCGTCCCCGTGCGGCACGAGTACTTCATCACCGACCCCGGTCCCGGCTGGCACGCCGATTGGCCGGCCGTCCGGATCCCGGACGCCCGGATCTACGCCCGTCCGGAGCTCACCGCCATCCTCTGCGGTGGCTGGGAGGCGGACGCGGTGAGCCTGGACCTGCGCGAGGACCCGGCTTCGGTCGCCGTGCGGCCGCCGCCGGACTGGGACGTGCTCGCGTCCTTCGCCGCCGCGCTGGACGAGCTCGTGCCGGGAGCAACGGATGCCGGGATCCGCGAGACGTTCCGGGGATGGCCGACGTTCACCCCGGATGGTCGCTTCATCGTCGGCCCGGTCCCGGGCGTCCGAGGCTTCGTGATGGCGGCGGGGTGCAACGCGCACGGCGTGTCGGGATCGGCTGGCTTGGCGCAGCACCTGGTGGAGAGCCTCGGGCCGGATCCGTCGCCCTACGTGAGGTCTCTGAGCCCAGGTCGGTTCATGGACGGCGCCTGGTCGTGGACCGAGGCCCGCCGGCAGGCTCAGCACGTGTACGAGACCTACTACGAGCTCGCCGCCCCGTCGCAGGCAAGACGGTGACGGGCTCCATTTCGCCCGAGGTCGAGGCCCTCCTCGACGAGGTCCCGAGCCTCGCCGGCAGGCCGCGCCATATCGAGCACCTCCCGGGCGGGCTCACGAACGTCAACCTCAAGGTGACCAACCCGGCCGGCCGCTTCGTCGCCCGCTTGTCCTCTCGCGAGACGGCGCTCCTGTCGATCGACCGCGAGATCGAGTACCGCAACTCGAGGGCCGCGGCCGTCGCCGGCGTCGCCCCACCAGTGGTCGACTACCTACCCGGTCGGGGCGTCCTCGTCGTCGCCTGGGTCGACGGAAAGACGCTCGAGCCCGAGGACATGCAGGGCGGGGGCTACCTCGAACGTGTCGCGACAGCTTGTCGAGCGCTCCACGCGGGACCGCGGTTCGTGAACGACTTCGACATGTTCGAGATCCAACGCCGCTACCTCGCCATCGTCCAGGAGCGAGGTTTCCGGTCCCCGACCGGATACGTCGAGCTCATGCCACAGGTGGACCGGATCGCCGCTGCGTTGGCGAACCGACCCGTCGCCACCGTGCCGTGCAACAACGACCTGCTCCCCGCCAACATCATCGACGACGGCGAGCGGCTCTGGCTGATCGACTACGAGTACTCGGGGAACAACGACCCGGGCTTCGAGCTCGGGAACATCTGGAGCGAGTCGAGCCTCTCGCTCGACCAGCTCGAGGACCTGGTGACCAGCTACTACGGGAGGGCGCGGCGCTCGGACGTGGCGCGGGCCCGGCTCCTCGGGCTGATGTCGAAGTATGGGTGGACCCTCTGGGCCTCGATCCAGACCGGGGTCAGCGAGCTCGACTTCGACTTCTGGTCGTGGGGCATGGAGCACTTCGAGCGGGCACAGGAGGAGTTCGCCGGGCCCGACTTCGAGGGGCTGCTCGACGACGCGTCGGGCCAGGACTGAGTGGCGGCCGCGAGCTCGGTGAGCGCAGCGCGCGGGGCGCCCCGCGCCACCGCCCAGACGGAAGTCGGTGAACACTGTCGACGAGGCAGCGACCGCCGCGCTGGCCGCCGGGTCTTGGTCAGGCTGTGCCGCCTCGTGCCTGACTGCTCGCCAGCGTGGCTGTCGTGGGCTCCGGACCGCCCACAGGGAGACGCCCAGGGGACCAATCATCTCCGAGACGCCACCGCATCGTCGACCAACGGATCAGGATGAGGCCGGCCGCCGCCATGGCGACGAGGGCGAAGAGCACGACCGCCCGATCACGATGGACGGTGCCGTAGAGGCCCCACAACCCAGCCTCGACCAGGTTGGCAACCCAATAGGTAGGCGCGATGCCGGTCGGTGCCTGGACGCGGTAGGTCGACCAGATGGACGGCCCCACCTGGCCGGCGTAGGCCAGACCGAGCACGGCGCCGAGCGCGGCCCAGCCACCGAGCATCACAAATGCGCCGAGCGCGAACGCCCAGGCGCATGAGACGGCCAGGCCCCACGTGACGGCGGCTCCGGTCCGGATGATGGCGCGTACGAGCACGATGTTCGCCACCACCAGCAGGATCGCCTCCGGCGTCGCCGACCACAGCGCCGCGTGCAAGGTGTAGACGGTCCAACCACTCTCGCTCGCCACGCCAACATGGGGCCGACGAGGGACACGCCGGCGGCATCTCCAGTCCTCAGGAGACGGCACACCTGTGGCACGACGCCAACGACCGCGAGCGTCGTCGCCGACCAGGCGACCAATTCAACGAGGACCACGACGCGGGGTACGTCCGTGTCGAGTGGTTGGGTTCGCGGCGCCGTGTCGATGCCGGCGCCGCTTGGCGGATCGGGAGCGGCGAGAAGCAGCCGCCTGGCTTTCGCCACCGTGGGCGACACCGCGTCGACTGGCCGTTCCAGCGGACGGCTGTCTTGCGGCAGAATCGACAGCTGCGGCGCCGGGCGCCGCCTGAGCCGTTGGGGGTGTGATGATCCAGCCGTACAACGCCGTTGGTCTTGTCCCGACCATGTGGGGGATCTCGAAGCGCGCCGACATCATGCGCAACATCGAGCATCACAAGCACATGGTCAAGGCCGCGACTTGGCTGGCCTCCCTCGACCTCCCGGTTCGGCTGGTGGCTGTGCCCGAGGGCGCCTTGCAGGGCTTCAACGACGAAGTCCTGGATCTCGACCATGTCACCTTTGCGAACACGTGCGCGATCGACGTGCCGGGACCGGAGACTGAAGCGCTGGGTGAGATCTGCCGGGAGTACGGCGTGTTCCTGATGGCCCAGGCCAAGGCGCGCCACCCCGAGTGGCCCGACCGCTATTTCAACGTCGGGTTCATCCTGGATGACACCGGCGAGCTGATCCTCACCCACTACAAGACGTCGCCGCTGTTCCCGGTCGAACACTCGGTCTGTCCCCACGATGTCTACGACTGGTGGATAGAGCGCTATGGCCGCACCCTTGACGCCTTCTGGCCGGTCGTCGACACCGCGATCGGCCGGCTCGGCATCATGATGGCGAACGAGGGCTCCTACCCGGAGAACGCGCGAGCTCTGGCGATGAACGGCGCCGAGGTCGTCTATCGCGCGTCGATCCCCCATCCGGCTGCGTCGAGCGACTACTTCGAGATCCAGAACCGGGCGCGAGCCCTGGACAACAACCTCTACATCCTGGCCCCCAACATGGGCACCTACTACCTCACGGCCGACTCCGAGGCGCCCATCGACGCCTTCGGAGGCAACTCGATGCTCGTCGACTATCGCGGTCAGGTCGTTGGATCGCAGCGCTACGGCGGGGTGTCGACGTGGGTGTGCGGTCCGGTCAACATCGAGGCGCTGCGCCACCACCGTGCCACGAGCCCCTGGACCAACTGGATGAAGGACCTCCGCACCGAGATGTATCAGATCGTCTATGAGCAGCCGATCTACCCGAAGAACCTCTACCTCGAGCGGGCTCCATACACCCACGCCGAGTACAACACCGAGGTCACCCAACGCCAGGTTCGCCTCCTGCACGACCGCGACATCTGGGTACGACCCGCCACCTGACGGAGCGTTCGTAGCTGTCGGTGTCGCCGATCTCAACCCAGCGCCGCGTGAGAAACCAACCCATCGAGCACACGTGAGACCCAGGCCGATTCACTACACCAGCTCGCGGAACTCCGACACCGGGCCAACCGAAATGAGCACCTGTGGGGCCATCTCGGCTTGACATTCCGAGTCGTGAGTTGGACCTCGCGGATGCAGGACGTTCGGCCCTGGTGTGGATGGCCCGAGCAGTGCACACCTGCCGATGTGAGGAAATGGGCAGTTGTCAGCAGTCTGCTCCTGGCGTGTGCGCTGGTCCCGGTGGCCAAGGGCTCGGCGGGCGCCCAGGTGGAGGGGTCGAGTGACCAGCCCGACATGTCGGCCAACGGGCGGTTCGTGGTGTTTCAGTCGACGAAGCAGCTGGTGCCCGGTGTCACCAACATCGGCTTCAACGTGTATCTGCGAGACACGGTGACCGGACGCACATCGCTGATCAGCCGGACAGCCACAGGGCAGGCCGGCAACGACACGAGCTGGGAGCCGTCCATCTCCGCCGACGGACGATTCGTGGCGTTCGATTCGTGGGCGTCGAACCTTGTGGCGGGCGACACCAACCGGCAGCGGGACGTGTTCGTCTTCGACCGGCGCACGGGCTCGATGCGTCGGATCAGCGCGAAGGGAACGGTTCAGGGCAACGGAGCCAGCTGGTATCCCGACGTGGCAGGGAACGGCAGCAAGGTGGCGTTCGAGACCGAAGCGACCAACCTGATCTCTCGGGACTCGAACCGCCAACACGACATCGCGGTGTGGACTCGGTCTACCGGCGCGATCACTCAGGCCAATGTGACGAGTGCCGGCAAGCAGGCGAACGGCAGCAGTTGGTGGCGGCCGTCGATCAACAACGACGGCACTCGGATCGCGTTCTTCAGCGACGCCACCAACCTGGGCACCCCGACGGGCAGCCAGACGATCCAGGTGCGTGACACCAGTGCCGGCAAGACCTACCGGGTGGCAACCTGCACCCATGACCCGGATCCGAGCGTCTTCTGCATGTTCGACGCTGAGTTGTCGCTGTCAGGTAACGGCCGCCGACTCGCCTTCAGCATGCGTTCCCAGGCGTCCACGTCATTTGACGAGGATTGGCGAGTCATCGCTGTCCCGAGCGGCCGGGTCTCGCACAGCGGCCGCGGGGTCGACACCGAGCTTGCGGGGCTCGTAGTCAATCGCGACGGTACCGCCTACGCGGTCGCGATGGACGGCCTCCACGTCCACAACGCGCTGGGCTCCTGGGATCAGCTGGGCCTGGGAGGATGGACAGCGATGAGTGCCGACGGGGTGCAGGTCGCCGCGAGGGGTCCCAACGACGGGATCTACCTCTGGGACACCGCGACGGGAAACGTGACCCAGGTCGACGTGCCGTAACCGGCGCCGGGAAGTCGTGCTGGCGCCGTCGGTAGTCGCTCACCGCGTTGTATCGGCTCAGGTCCAGGATGGCCGCCACCTCGGGGGGAGTCGATCGGGTCGGCGGGTCAGCTACGTGCGTCCGAGTGCATTCCAGGTCTTCCCCGTCCACTCGACCACTCTGGGATAGTCCCCGCGATGTCTGAAACCTCGTCCCGGCACCAGTCGTTCCCGTCTCGACTTCCCGTCACGGTTGACGTCCACGTCATGGGTCACGCCATGCTGGATCAATAGACATTGAAGGACGAACACCGCGCATCAACCTGAGCTCGGCACTCCTCCCCGACAATCAGCTGTGATCGTGACACTGAGCGGGGGGAAGGTGAGGGTGAACGTCGTTAGCTGATTCGGTGCGGAGCCCTTGCTGATCAGCAGTTCACGGGAGGTGAAGGAAATGCCGGTGGGCTGGTTCGTCGTTGTCGACTTGGCTTGGAGGTTCAGGATGTACCCGTTGCCAAGGTTGCCAACGCCCGTGAAGTGACCCCGCAGGTGTTCGCCGGCAGCCGGATCGCTGCCAACCGCAATGAACTGGATCTCACCTTCGAGCAGCACAGATTCACCGTTGCAGCTGTTCAATCGCACATCGGCGATCTCGAGTCGGTTACGCGGCACAGCCACCGCGCTGCCGGCCGGCGTCGTGGTGCTGGGAGGCGCTGGCTTCAGCGCTGACCGTGCAGTCACGGGAGCACAAGCGCACAACGCCCCGAGGGCCAAGACCAGCCCGGAGCTTGCTGCTCGTCTCATAATTCCTCCCGCAAACAAGGACAATAGTACGCCCACCTGTGGCGACGGGTCGACGGCGCCGAGAGCTGCGCATTCCGCCGACCGGGGCACCAGCGCATCGCAACGGCTCCACCGCCACTGGATCCATCTCAACCCGCACGCCCCGCAGCTCAGGGAGCCACAGCTACAGCACGGGCCCACCCTGACGATGCTGAGCGCAAGCTCATCAGCAGGCCCCGGAAGACCCTCGGTTGGCACAAGCCGAATGAGAGACTGGCCGCGTTGATTGCGCTGACCGGTTGAGCGCGCCCCGGGATGTCTCGCTACACGACAAGGGCTCCCGCAGTGCGCCTCCGGCAGTGTCTGGTTCCGAGACATCCCGGACGGGTGTCCCGCGACATGGCGGACGGGGATCCCCCGCCGAGACGGGGGCGGCTGCGTGATGTCTGGGAGTGTCGAAAGCCCGTCTGGTCATCACTGCCGTTGTCGTTGAGGGTCGCGCCGTGAGGGAAGTGGCCGCCTCCTACGGGGTGGCCCGCTCGTGGGTCTATGAGCTCGTGACCCGCTACCGGGCTGAGGGCGACGCCGCGTTCGAGCCCCGCTCGCGGCGACCCAAGACCTCCCCGCGGGCCCTGCCCGACACGACCGTAGAGCTGATCCTCCAGACCCGCCGCGAGCTGACGAGCTATGGCCTCGACGGTGGCCCAGAGACCATCGCCTGGACCCTCAAGCAGCACCACGGCCTGAGGGTGGGCACGACCACCATCCACCGCTACCTGCGCCGCGCCGGTGTGGTCACCACCCAGCCCCAGAAGCGGCCCCGCTCCTCCTACCTCCGGTTCGAAGCCGACCAGCCCAATGAGATGTGGCAGGCCGACTTCACCCACTACCCGCTCACCACCGGGACCGACAGCGAGATCCTGTCCTGGCTGGACGATCACGCCCGCTACGCCCTGTCCATCACCGCCCAGGTCCCCATCATCCTCCTCGTCGCCGACCTCGACATCCGCATCATCCACGCCACCACCGGCGAACTCCTCCGCCACCTCACCCTCGACCCCACCCGCGACTACCAGCCCCTCGGCCGACCCCCCGGACCACCACCCCAAAAACCCCAACAGCCCGACCCCAATTGAGGGTTCGGGCTGTCCGGGATGTCTCGGGACATCACAGTGCGCCTCCGGCAGGACTCGAACCTGCGACCGTCGGATTAGAAGTCGGTCTCTGAACGTGTTAGCTGCTGTCGCCGAGTGACGTTGTCCCTGCTCACGAGGGGTGTTGCGTCCGCATGATGCTGGCTCGTGCCGGCGCGTGTTGCGGAGATTCGCGGCAAAATTCGCGGCAAAGAGGACGGCGGGACCCGATTGGACTCCGGTTGACCGACGCGTTTCGACGATCGACGGTCCGACGGCGCGTCGACGACTCGGACGGGTGTCGTGCGTCCATGAGACGCCAGGGTTGTTGCGAATCCACGCGGCTGCGTGCTCGTGCCGCGCGAGCCAGGCGGGAAGCAGCTCCCAGGGGGTTCGCATGACGAGCGCCATCCGCTGACGGTCGAGTGAACCGGCAGGTCCGGTGCCGCCGCAAGGCGGTTGGTGGGCTGGGTCGAAGCCCATGCGCATCCCCGGTTCCGGATCGCCGGCGAGGTCGCCTTGGTGGACGCGGAGGGGGTCGTGGCGGCGGGGTTCCGGCAGCACACCAGCCCGGCGGCGACCCCCAGCTCCACACGCATGCGGTGATCGCCAACCGGGTGGTGTCTCCGGACGGCCGGTGGCTGGCGTCGGACGCCAGGACGATCAAGGTCGATCTGAACCGCCCTGTCCAGGGGTGTCGGACGGTGGTGGTGGCCGGGTTTAGGCTCTGGGGGGTGTTCTCCTCCGCGAAGACGGGGGCGCCTCTCGTTGGACGTGAGGACGAGCGGCGATCGATCGACGAGTTCGTCGATCAGATGCACATGGGCCCGTCGTCGCTGGTGATCGTCGGCGAAGCCGGGATCGGCAAGACCACGCTGTGGTTGCACGGGATCGGCAGAGCCGAGGAGCGCGGTGCTCTCGTAGCGATCTCCCGGCCCACCGAGGAGGAGTTCCGCAGCCCTGCGTCGGGTCTGGTCGACCTCATCGGGCGAGGCGGGAGGAGTCGATCGGACGTGCCGGAGGCCTTGTACGCGCCGGACACGCCGTCATCGGAGCGTGGGCGGCTGACCCTTCAGGTGTTGCGCGATCTTGCGTCGGTCGGGCCCGTGCTCGTCGCCGTCGACGACCTGCAGTGGCTCGACGAACCGACCGCCCGCGCGCTTGTCTTCGCGATGGACCGGCTCGACCGGGAGCCGATGCGGATGATCGCGACGTGCCGGTCGTGGGACGCCAGCGACCGGTTGATCGCGCCGCGATTGCCCCGGCGGTCGGGGCTGCTCGGAGTTGGACCGATGCCGGCCGCGCCGCTCCGACGCGTCCTGTCGGCCACGTTGTCGTCGATCAGCAAGCCGGTGTTCGACCGCATCTACGAGCTGAGCCACGGCAACCCGTTCGTCGCGCTCGAGCTGGTGTGGCGGTGGGCGAGCAATCGGACGGGATCGCTCGAGGATCTGGTGGTCGCCGAGCCCACCGACCGCATCCGACAGCTGTCGGCCGAGGCAACCGAGGTCGTTCAGGTCCTGGCCTTGTCGGGCCCGGTCCCAGCCGGCCTGCTCAAGCAGGTGGTCGAGCTCGATGGGTTCGACGGCGCGCTGCGGGCGGCGGTGGACGCCGGGATCGTCCGGGTGGAGCGCGACTTCACGCTCCGGTTCACCCACTCGTTGTACGCAGCTGCGGTGCTACGCACGATGAACTCGCTCGACCGCCGCTCGATCCACGCCCGGCTCGCCGAGCTCGTCGTTCATGCCCACGCCCGGGTGCGCCACCTCGCGCTGGCGACCGTCGGCCCCGACGAGGCCACAGCCGAGAAGGCCGAGGCGGCGGCGGCGCGGTGTGCGCGCCACGGCCTCGCGCAGCTCGCGGCCGAGATGGCGGCGCACAGCGCCCGCCTCACTCCCCCCGAACACGTCGAGGACTGGGCGAGGCGGTCGATGCTGGAGGTCTCGGGTCGGGCCGCGGCCGGCGAGCCGGCGCGCGCCATCGAGCTCGTCGACTCCCTGCTGGCCGGCCTACCCGATGGCCGCCTGCGGGCCATGGCGATGACCCAGCGGGTGTTCCTCGACTTCGGCGACAGCGAGCGCATCCTCCGGTCGGCGTTGGCGGATGCCAACCGGGACCCGTCGCTGCGGGCCCGGATCCTCGACTTGCTGGGCTGGCAGCTCGGGCTGTATCGGGGACAGCTGGACTCGGGGCTGAGCTGCAGCCTTGAGGCCTACGAGCTCGCCCACTCCCAAGGCGATCGGGAGCTGGCGGCGCTGGCGGCGTCCGCTGCGGGTTCGATCTCCAGCCTCCGCGGCGAACCTCGAGCGGACCTGCTCGACGAAGCGGTCGAGCTGGCGTCGGAGGCCGAGCCGCAGCCCCTCGGTCGCTGGCCGGAGGTGTTCAGGGCGCGCTGCCAACTGTGGGACGGTCACCTCGATGACGCTCGGCGGGTGTTCGAGCTGATGAGGCGCCGGGCGACGATGATCGGCTCGGAGTTCCAACGGCCGTACCGTCTGTTCGACCTGGCCATGGTCGAGCTGGCGGCCGGTGATCTTCCCGCTGCGGTACAGGTGGCCAGCGACGGCCTCGACTCGGCCCGCGACGCCCACAACGACCAGGCCGTCGTGTGGCTCGCGCAGCCCTTCGGGTTGGCGCGGGCATTGCAGGGCTCCCGTGCCGATGCCAACTGGGCCGCCGACCAGCTGACCGATTGGGGGTTCGAGCACGACGAGCCTCCCCGCATCGCCGTCGCAGAGGAGGTCCGCGGGTCGCTGTCGGCGACGCTCGGGGACTGGGGCGCGGCGCTGGCGGCGTTCGAGCGGGCGGTGGACCGGCTCGACGAGATGGGGATCCGCCACCCGGGCGCGTACACCGCGCCTGTCCGCGCCATCGCGGCCGCCGCGATGACCGGTCACGCCGAACGGGCGCACCACTGGTCCGAACGCCTGGCTTCGCTGGCCGGCGGGCTGGACGCGCCGTGGGTCGACGCCCAGGTGTTCGTCGCCCGCGGCCAAGTCGCCCTCGTCGACCGATCTCCCGAGCGCGCCGTCGACCAGCTCGTCGACGGTGTCGCCGCCCTCGAACGGACGGGACACCGTTTCGACGCCGCACGAGCACGACTGTTCCTGGCCCGCGCGCTGCGTCTCGCCGGCCGGCGCCGCGCCTCCACCGACGTCCTGGAGGCGGCGCGGCTCGTGTTCGATGCCGCGGAATCCCCGGGCTGGCGGGTCGCGGCGGAGCGAGAGCTGCGCAGCCTCGGAGCAGCGTCGGAGCTGACTCCGACCGAGGCCAGCGTCGTCGCGCTCGTCGCGACCGGGGTGACCAACCGCGAGATCGCGGCTCAGCTGTTCATGAGCGTCTCGACAGTCGAGGCACATCTCACCCGCATCTACCGCAAGCTCGGCCTTCGGGGTCGTGCCGCGCTGACCCGCTGGGCGTCGTCCCATGCCGACCAGCTGGATCCGTGAGAGGTCGGGCTGCGGCCACCGTCGCCACCCGCCGGGGCCCGATCGTAGGGTCGATCGTGGGGTTTTCCCCCTAGTCCGATCTCCGCGGCGGGTGCATCGTGGCGCGGGTTCTGTCCCTGTCGCACAAGGAGGCACATCATGGCCATCCAGTTCCTCGAGGACCTCACCGATGCCATCGAGCAGTACCCCCACGAGTACCTGACCATCGAGATCGTCAACGTGAGCTATCCCGGCCGCACCATCAACAGGCAAGACGACGTGAGCTGGTACTTCCAGGTGTCGAACCGCGGCCCGCTCGTCGCCCGTGAGCTCTCGTTCCTCATCGAGGGCCTCAACGGGACCGAGGTGAAGGGGAGCGGCGCCGTTGCCCAGTGGGTGAGTTCGTGGACCACGTCGACCCCTTGGTTCCCGGATGTCCCTGCCCATTCGGGAGACACCCCGGTCCTGATGCCGGGCAACGCGTTCCACTTCAAGCCCACACAGGCCAGCCAGTCGCCGACTGAGCTCGTCCGCATCTCCGTCGCGGGCTGGAACACCGACTTCGCTCATCCCTTCGTGAGTCACAGCCGGGCGGACGCACAGGCCGCCGCCGTGTTCAGCAGCCAAGTCGCCCGAACGTGAACGCCGCCCGACGACACCGACCGCCGTGGTGCTCACTCGGCGGTCCCGCCACCGGCCGGCATTCGTCGAGGCGCGACAGAGTATCCAGCCGGCGCCGACGGTCTCCACATCTCATCGGGCGAGATGGAGGACGGGATGGGTTCGTTGCGATCGCACCTCGCGCCGCTCGCCGGCGCGCTGACGATGGTCTGCGTGGTGCCCTACCTGCTCGACACGCTGCGGGGCACGACCAAGCCCCAGCGGACGTCGTGGTTCGTCTTCACGGCCATGGCGGCCATCGCTTCGGTGAGCCAGTTCGCGGACGGAGCCACGGCGGGAGCGTGGTTGACGGCGGGGGCGGCGATCGGGTTCGCGGCGGTGTTCGTCGTCTCGCTCCCGCGCGGCGAGGGAGGCTTCCACGCCGCCGACGTATCGGTGCTAGCGGTCGCCGCCACCGGGCTCGTGCTCTGGGGCACGACGGGCGACCCGCTCGCCGCTCTCCTCGCCATCGTCGCGGCGGAGGTGGCCGCGATCGCTCTCACCGCCGCCAAGGCCTATCGGGCGCCGACTAGCGAAACGCCCGCGAGCTGGCTCCTCGACGCCGCGGCCGGCGCGCTGACCCTGCTGGCGGTGAGCCACTGGACATTCCGCGACGTGCTCTACCCGGTCCACCACCTCGTCGTGAACGTCTCCGTCCTGGTCGCCATCTACCTCGGCCGGCGCGTGCACCCAGCTACTCGACCCGCGGGGTCACAGTGACAGGCCGAGGTCTGGCATCTCGCGTGATCGTTCGAGCACACGCTCGGGTCGCTGGACGCAGGTCATGACGGCGAGGTAGCTCTCGCAGTAGGCGGGGTGTTCGTCGTACCTCGGGGACGGTCCGACGCCTTCGGCGAGATCGAACGCGGCTTGGTGTTGGCTGAGAGTGCCAGCAGCCCTGTCCCAGGTGCGCAGGTCGTCCCCGTGGGATGGTCGGGGGCCGAGCACGTCGACCAGCGAGTCAGGTTGTTCCCGGCCGGCTACCCGGGTGCGGATGCGCAGATCGTGGGCGAGCTGGTGGTCGATGTCGTCGATCTCGGCTTGGATCTCGGGACGACGCGCGAGGAGGTCCCGGGTCTGAGCAGCGTCGACGTGGAACGCATCGAGCCTGTTCTCGATGGCGGTCAGCGCGGTCTGGGCCGGGTCGAGGCGGCCGGGGATGCCCTCAAGCTCCTGTCCTGCCGCCTGCAGCTCGTGTTCGTGGCGGCGGCGGCGCAAGGGTCGGTCGAACTCGGCGATGACCGCCTCGCACACGTGCTGGCGTTGCTCCAGCTGGGCGATGATCTGTTCCGCCTCTCGCTGCTGGTCGTCGGCGTGACGGATCTCACCAGGAAGCATGCGGAGACGGCCCTCGGCTCGTTCGAGGTCGCTGGTGAGCTGGTGGCGGCGTTCCAGCCGGTCTCGCAGGACCGCGCCGTCGAGGAGCCCGGCCCGATGCGGCGCCTCGCCTCGGAGTTGGGCGCGGCGGGTGTGGGCGGGCTGGTCGATCCAGTCGCTGACGAGGCAGCGGGTGAAGACATCGGCGGCGGTCTCTTCGCCTCGCACGATGAGGTAGGCGTGCTTGGAGGTGGTGCCGCGGCTCATGGCCACGTACAGGTTCCGCACATCGCATCCTCCGTCGACGACGAGCAGGGAGTGGTCGACGGTGCGGCCCTGGGCCGCGGTGGCGGTGGTGGCGTAGGCCAGCTCGACGTGCTCGGCCACGTAGCGGGCCGGGAGGTGGACGGCGCCATGGCGGCCGGTCGCAGTGAGGCTGTGGTCGGGGTGGATGGCGACGATGGTCCACTGGGCGCGGTTGCGGACCATCTCACCCCGGTCGGTCACGAGGTGACGATCGTTGCGGCGGGTGGCGATCTCATCCCCGACATACAGCTGCACCGCGCCGAGGTCGAGGCCGTGGCGGTTGGGGTCGAGCTCACCGGCCTGCAGCCGGCGTTGCTGGCAGCGGTGGTTGAGCCGGTCCACCACCTCGTTGGTGGGGGCGAGGAAGGCGACGGTCTCACCGGCCTGTCGGTGAGACCACCACGCTCCCACGGCAGCGCGTTCCATGGTGTCGGGGGTGCCGCCGTGTAGCCGGCCGTGGGCCTGGTACGTGTCGGTGATGTCGGGGTCGCCGGCCCGCAGCCGCAGGGTGGCGTCGCGTTCCCAGGTGTGCGTGAACCGGTGGACCCGGGCCAGCTCGATCGAGTCGAACGTGTCGACCAGCAGCCCGAACATGCCGCCCCGCCCCACGGCGGAGAACTGCAACGGGTCCCCGACCAGCACCACCCGCCAGCCCCGCACGTCGGCCAGGTCGGCCAGCTCCGTCAACCGGGCGGTGGGGATCATCCCGGCCTCATCCACGAGGACGGTGGCGCCGACGGGGAGGTCGTAGCGGTGATCGGCCGGACGGGCCAGCCGGTGCTCGATCAACAGCTTGTCGACCGTGTCGGCGGCGACGCCGGTCTCGATGGTGAGGACGTCGGCGGCCGTCGCTGATGGCGCGACCCCGAACACCGCCCGCCCATCGGCCCGCAACTGCTCCACAGCGGGGGTGAGGGCGGTGGTCTTGCCGGTCCCGGCCGGCCCCACGACGAGGACGAGGTCGTCCCAGCCGGCCACCGCCGCGGCCGCCTCGGCCTGCACCGGGTTCAACACGTGCGTCGAGCGGGTCGGCGCGCCGGGATGGCGGTCCCCGCGGGTCATCGTCCGACGGTCGGCCCAGGACAGGAGACCGGCTTCCTGATCCAAGATGGCCTGGGTGGTCAGGGCCCGGTCGACGGCTGACTCGGTGACCGGCCGCCCGTCCCGACGCAGGAGCGCACCGGGCGGCACGGAGCGGGACAAGTCAACACAACGCGACACCGCCACACCCGAGGCGACATCATCCAGCCAGCCAACCAGCTGCTCGGCGGCGAGGCTGGTGGCGGTGGGGACGGCGGCGGCCAGCTCCCGCACCAACTCCGCCGGCCGCCACGACGACTGGCCCTCCGTGATGGTGGCCATCGCCTGGTCCGCGATGGCGGTGCCGCTCCAGCGGTCGATCAACTGCGCCGGGATCGGACGGCCGACCGCCTGAGCAACGACGTCGACCGGGTCGAGCCCGAGCGTGACGGTCTGGTCGGCCCAGCGGCGATGCTGCAGGTTGGCGTCGAGGGCCTTGGGTTTGGCGGGGCGGCTGTCCAGCACGGCTTCGCGCTCGAGCTGCCAGCGTTCCCGCACCGTCGGCTCACGGCCCATCGCCTCGGTGAACCGGTCCAGCTTCTCATCGACCCGGCGTTGCACCGCCCCGGTGCGCTGCGAGAACTCGACGCGGAGCACCTCGGGGATGTCGACAATCTCAGCGATGCCGTGCACGGGGACGTCCCAGGCGACCCCGATGCGGGCCGTCAGCTCAGCCCGCAGACCGGCGTGGTACAGGGCGGACAGGGTGCGCTGATCGACCTTGATCGTCCTGGCATCGAGAGCCAACCAACGGCCATCCGGGGAGCCCGAGGGACACGGATGGCCGAGCCGATCCGGACCGCTGGGATGCCCTCCCGGCCGCCGGTGGCCAGATAGCGGCGCACCTCCGCGTAGGCCAGGGACCGGCCGATGCCCAGCACCTCCCGCGCTTCCTCGACCGTCAGCATCAACGGCAGGTGTCCCACCGCCGCCTCGATCGCCGCACGCCGCTCCATCCCCCAGCGTGGTACACGCCACCGGCAGGGTCGACAAGACCGTCCCGTGGCCGGTCAACCGGAGCCGCCGGACCAGAAGACACCAGCGGCGACAAGCGAACACCGGCGGTCAAAGGACGGACTCAACGTGGTGACCGACATCACACCACGCAACGTGGCGAGGACCAAGGCTCGCCCTCCACCGGCCAAGGCCCGGATCGATCGCATCGCCACAGCGAGCCCGATACCGTGGGCTCGTGGCCGACCTCGAGACCGCTGCGCCGAGCCTGCAGGAACTGCTGGCCGAGCTGACGGCCCTTGCGCGCTCGCGTCTCGCCGAGGGCGGCGGTGACACCATCGAGATTCCCGCTGATCTGCTCCGCGCCATCGTGCAAGCCCACAACGAGCAGGCCGAGGAGGTGCTGGACGGCTACTTCGCCGCCATGGTGGCCGAACGCCTCGGCGAGCTCGACGCCAGCACCGACGAGCAGGACCCCCTTCCGTGGGAGGAGGTGCGCGCCGAACTACTGGCCGACCAGGCCGAGGCAGGCGCGTGACCTACCGCATCGTCGTCGCCGGCGCCGCCCGGCGAGATCTCAAGCGGCTTGACCGACCAGTGGCGCGGGCCGTCGTCGAAGCCATTGACGCGCTCGCCAACGATCCCCGGCCTCCCGGCTCGAAGGAGCTGGTCGGCTTCGCGGGCGTGCGACGAATCAGGGTGGAGGCCTGGCGGATCGCCTATCGGGTCGGCGACGACACGATCGAGATCATCGCGGCGGCGCACCGAAACCACGTCTACGACTACGTGCGGCGACGTCTGTAGGCCCACCGCAGACAGCGATCAGCTCGACCGGCGAGCCGCCGGGTCGAGTGCGGCGGCCACGACCTCGGCGGCCTGCTCGTCGCCTCGGGCCGTCCGGTGGGCGTAGATCTTCATCGTCGTCGTGCCGTCGGCGTGGCCGAGCCGGGCCGCCACCGTCGGGACGGGAACTCCGGCGTCGAGCAGCTGGGTGGCCTGCCAGTGGCGCAAGTCATGCAGGCGGACTCCCTCGACACCCGCGGCTCGGCGGGTGCGGATCCAGCGAGCGGTGACGGTGTCACCTCGCCACGCGGACGTGCCGTCTGGGTCGAAGCTGAAGACGTAGCCGGCTCGCCGCCGGCCGTCGTCGATGCCGGCGAAGCGAGCCAGATGGCGAGCCGCCCGCCAGGCCGCCGTCAACGCGGCCACCGTCGCCGGGTCGAGCGTCACCGTGCGAACGGAGCGGGTCTTGGTCGGGTGATCCCCTACCGCGTTCGGCAGCGCCAGGTGGCTGCGCTGCACCGTCAGCCGGCCCGCCTCCAGGTCGATGTCGCTCCAACGCAGACCACAGGCCTCGCCGCGCCGCATGCCGGTGGCCGCGACGACTCGGACGAAGAGCCCGAACATCGGCTCCAGCCCCTCCGCAGCGGCGATCAGCGCGAGGACCTCGTCGGCGGTTGGCGGATGCTGCTCGCGCTGCGGCTGCGACGGCGCGGATGCCAACGACGCAACATTGCGCGACACGAGGCCCCACCGGACGGCCTGGTGCAACGCTGCCCGCATGATGGCGTGGATCTGACGGATCGTGGCCGGTGCTAGGCCACGCCGTCTCGAGCGCGGAGTAGAGCCGGTCCAGGTGTCCCGCGGTGAGCTTCGACAATCGAAGGGAGCCGATGACCGGCGCCAGCTCCTTCGTCACGTACCGCCGGTAGTTGTAGATCGTCGCCGGCGACCGCCCGAGGTCCTCGACGTGCTCCAGCCACCGCTCCAGCAGCTCGGCCACCGTCGGGTCCTCGACGCCGACGCGGCCGCTGGCCACCTCGACCTCGAGCTGGTGCAGGGCCGAACGCGCTTCGCGCTTCGACCCACGGACCGTGCGGATGACCCGGGCGTAGCGTCCGGTGGTCGGGTCCACGCCGGCCGACACGGCCAGCTCCCACGATCCCGGCGACCGTTCCCTCATCGTCCCCATCGCCCCTCACATTCGCGGCAAATTCGCGGCAACGCTCCTGGAGGATGGTAGCACCATCGCGGGACAATCCTGTCTACCAGGAATTTCCTGCGCCTCCGGCAGGATTCGAACCTGCGGCCGTCGGATTAGAAGTCCGCTGCTCTGTCCGGCTGAGCTACGGAGGCGTCGGAGTCAGCCTACGCGGGGGCCTCTTCCGGCTTCGTCGAGCAGGCGGCGCCGGAGGAAGTCGAGCGACGTGATCACCGACATCTCCCGCATCTGCTGGCGCTGCCCGGGCAGACGACGGGTCGCCGACGCCAGCTCCTCCCCGAGTGCCAGACCGATGCACAACGTCCCCACCGGCATCCCATCCTGCTCAGCCGGCCCGGCCACTCCCGTCAGGGCCAGCCCTACGTCGGCGCTGAGCACCCGCCGGACGCCAGCCGCCATCGCCCTCGCCGTCGCCTCGGTCACCACCGGACCCGGTGGCACACCGAGCAGCTCGAACTTCACCTCGCTGGCGTAGGAGACGATTGACCCCCTCAGGACGTCGCTCGCCCCCGGGATGCCCGTCAGCCGCGCCGATACCAGCCCACCAGTGACGGACTCGGCCAACCCGAGCGTGAGGTCGAGCCGGCGCAGGGCGTCGAGCACGACGGACTCCATGGTGTCGTCGTCCAGACCGAACACGATCGATCCGAGCTCCTGGCGGATCTCGGCGTCCAGCGGGTCGAGCAGCGCCGCGGCATCGGCTTCGGACCGAGCTCGCGCGGTGAGGCGCACCTTGAGACCTTCCCAGCCGCTGGCGAGGAAGGCGAGGGTCGGGTTCTGGGCCGCGTCCAACCGCTCGATGATCGGCCGAAGGCGCTCGTCGAGGCCGCTCTCGCTGTCCCCCCAGGTGCGCAGCACGCGGCTCACGATCACCGACGGATCGCCCGAACGTCGACGCAGGTCCGGTAGCACCGAGCGCTCCAGCATCTCCTCCATCTCATGGGGCACGCCGGGCACGAGGTAGGCGATCTTCGATCCGACCGGACAGATCAGCCCCGGTGCGGTGCCGCGGGTCTGGGGGATGACGGCGGCGCCCCTCGGCACGAGCGCCTGGCGCAGGTTGTTCTCCGGCATCGCGCGCCCCGCGAGGCGAACAGGTGGCGGATGCCCTCCGCCACGCTCTCGTCCGGCTCGAGCGGGACTCCCATGACCTGGGCCATGGCGTCGCGTGTGATGTCGTCGTGGGTCGGACCGAGACCACCGCAGACGATCACCGCATCGGCCCGCGAAAGTGCCAACTGCAACGAATCGACGATCCGGGCCAGGTTGTCCCCCACCTTCACCTGGTGATGGCTGGCGATCCCACTGGCGGCCAGCTGCTCGCCGATCCACGCCGAGTTCGTGTCCACGACCTGGCCTAGCAGCAGCTCGGTCCCGACCGCCACCACCTCACACGAGAGCGCCACGGCGCTGGACCTTACGACGGTGCGGTGTGCGGCACCCGGCCCAGCTGATCAGAGGCGACCCGCCGGGCCCGGATCAGGTAGTGCGCGCCTGACACGACCGTGAGCACCACCGCGATCCACAGCAGCGACAGCCAGAGCCACCGCCCGTCGACCGCCGTCGGCGGGGCCAGCGCGAAGCCCACGGCGAGCTGCTGGAACAGGGTCTTCAACTTGGCGATCCGAGTGGCCGGCACACTGATGCCCCTTGACCCGGCGAACGTGCGGTAGAGGCTGATGATCACCTCGCGCGCCGCGATGATCGCCACCGGCAACGCCGGGAACACGCCCCGTCCGACGAGCGTGAACATGGCTCCGAGGACGAGGACCTTGTCGGCCAGCGGATCGAGGAACGCGCCCGAGCGGGTGGTCCCGTACCGGCGAGCGAGGAAGCCGTCGACGGCGTCGCTCACGCACAGCACGACCCACAGGGCCAGTGCCACCCAGGACCCTTGCGACCCGGTGATCAAGGCGAACAAGACGGGCGACACCATCACCCGAGCGACAGTCACCGCGTTGGCCCACGTGGCGATGGCGCTCGGCTCGTGGCTCATGGACCGAGGTCATCGGCCGTCAGCGCATCGGCGACCAGGTCCGGTCCGAGCGCGTCGACGACCTGCACCGCGTACACCCTCCCCACGTCCAGGAAGTCTGGCACTTGGACGACGCCATCGATCTCGGGCGCCTCGCGGTGGCTGCGGCCGACACCCGGCGCGTCCACCAGCACATGGATGCGGCTACCGATGAGTGCATCCCGCTTGGACGCGGTGATGTCGTCCTGCATGGCGCGCAGCTCGGCCAGCCGCTCGGACACGAGCGTGTCGGCCACCACCCCGTCAAGGCTGGTGGCGTGGGTGCCGTCCTCCGCGCTGTAGGCGAAGAAGCCACACCAGTCGAGCCCTGCGGCCCCGACGAACGCGAGCAGCTGGTCATGGTCTTCCTCGGTCTCCCCCGGGTAGCCCACGATGAAGTTCGAGCGAAAGGCGGCGTCGGGGTAGCGCCGGCGGATGTCGCCGATCCGGTGGAGGAATCGGTCACCGTCACCCCAACGACGCATCCGGCGCAGCAGCCGCTTGGACACGTGCTGGAGTGAGAGGTCGTAGTAGGGCACGCCGCAGGAGCCGATGACGTCGATCAGCTCATCCGAGAGGTCGGAGGGGTAGAGGTACAGCAGCCGCACCCGCTCCACCCGCTCCGCCACGGCCTGCACGAGCGGCACGATGGCGCCCGCCCCGAGCACATCGGGACGGTCCTTGCCGTAGCTGGCTAGATCCTGGGCGACCAGGACGATCTCCTGGGCCTGAAGCTGCTCGACCTCGTCCAGGATCGACGCCACGTCCCGGCTGCGCTGGGGCCCGCGGAAGCTGGGGATGGCGCAGAAGCCGCAGGTGCGGTCGCACCCCTCGGCGATCTTCACGTAGGCCCACGGCGCGCTCGACCGGGGACGGGGCAGGTTCAACAGGTCCAGCTTCGGCACCGCCGGCTTGCGCCCGAGCGCCACCGGGACGCCGAAGCCGCTGACTGCGTCGACCTCGGGCAGCGCGTCGGCCAGCTCCTGCCCGTAGCGCTCGGCCATGCACCCGGTGACCACCAGCCGCGCGCCGCGTCTGCGCTGCTCGTCGAGCGCGAGGATGGTGTCGATCGACTCCTGACGGGCCTCGGCGATGAACGCGCACGTGTTCACGACGACGAGGTCAGCGCCGGCCGGGTCCTCGGTGGGCAGCAGGCCGTCGGCAAGGAGCGTGCCGACGAGCTTGTCCGAGTCGACCTGGTTCTTTGGACAGCCCAGCGTCTCGATGTAGAAGCGCTGTGGCACGTCGGACGAGGCTACCGGCACGCGGTGCGGCGCCCGCAGGCGTGGTGCCGGCGCGCCCGCCCGCCGCTACCGGTCGCCGTTGCGCTCCGCCTCGAGCAGCAGGTCCAGCTCCTCGGGTGTCATCAGCACGGCCCGCGCCTTCGAGCCCTCGCTCGGCCCGACGACGCCGCGCTGTTCCAACAGGTCCATGAGCCGCCCGGCTCGGGCAAAGCCGACCTTCAGCTTGCGCTGGAGCATCGACGTCGACCCCAGCTGGCTGCGCACCACCAGCTCCATGGCCTGGCGCAGCAGGGTCTCGTCGTCGTCATCGGCCGAGCCTCCACCGTCGCCGAACAGCCCGGTGCCGTCCCGGTCGTCGCCCTCCACGCCCGACACGTAGACCACGTTCGGCGCCTGCCGCCGCCAGTGGGCCACGATCTTGCGCACCTCGTCCTCACCGACGAAGGCGCCCTGGATGCGCTGGGCCACGTTCGAGTTCCCGGGCAGCAGCAACATGTCGCCTCGACCGACGAGCTTCTCGGCGCCGGGCTGGTCGAGGATGACTCGACTGTCGGTCTGGCTCGAGACCGCGAACGCCACGCGGGCCGGGATGTTCGCCTTGATGACGCCGGTGATGACGTTCACGCTCGGCCGCTGGGTGGCCACGATCAGGTGCACGCCCACGGCCCGGGCCTTCTGGGCGATCCGGGTGATCGACTCCTCCACATCGCGGGCGGCCACGATCATCAGATCGTTCAGCTCGTCGACCACCACCACGATGTAGGGGAGCCGCTCGCACGTCGGAGGTTGCTCGTCGCCCGCGAGCTCACCCCTCGCTTCCGGCGTCAGCTCGCCGCGGTCGAAGGCCGCGTTGTAGCCGGAGATGTCGCGGAAGCCGACCTCGAACAGGAGGTCGTACCGGCGCTCCATCTCCTTGACCGCCCACGAGAGGGCGTTGGCCGCCTTCTTGGGGTTGGTGACCGGCTGCGTGAGCAGATGGGGCAGCCGGTTGTACTGCCCCATCTCGACCTGCTTCGGGTCGATGAGGATGAGGCGAACCTGCTCCGGTGTCGAGCGCATCAGGATCGACGTGAGCATCGCGTTGAGGCAGCTCGACTTCCCGGCGCCGGTAGCTCCAGCGATCAAGAGGTGCGGGGTCGTGGCCAGGTTCAGGAAGACCGGGCGACCGGCGATGTCCTTGCCTATGGCCACATCGAGTGGGTGGCTGGCCTGGCGGGCCTCGGCCGAACCGAGCAGATCGCCAAGGGACACCAGCTGGCGGGTGTGGTTCGGCACCTCGATGCCGATGGCCGAGCGGCCCGGGATCGGCGCCAGGATGCGCACGTCGGTAGCGGCCATGGCGTAGGCGATGTCGCGCTGCAGCGATGTCACCCGGGCCACCTTCACCCCGGATCCGAGCTCCAGCTCGTAACGGGTCACGGTGGGCCCGACGGTCATCCCCACGAGTCGCGTCTCGACCCCGTGGGCGGCCAGCGCCTCCTCGAGCACCTGGCCCCGGCTCCGAGCCGCAACCGGATCCACCTCGTGGGCGCTGGTGCGGGCCAAGGAGGTGGACGGTGGGAGCTTCCACTGGCCGGGCTGGGCGCCGGGGCCGAGCTCGAGCTCGCCTTGCTGCGCGGCGCCGGCCATCGTGCCGGGCTCCGGTGGCGGCAGATCGCTCTTGCGCCGGCGCGCCGAGCGGCTGCCCTCCTCTGACGCGAAGTCGTACAGCTCGGGACCGAGCGCGGTATCCGCGCCCGTCGCGCCCGGATCGTTGTCCTCGCTCGGGAGGTTGGCCGAGGGGCGCTGGCTGGTGAGGGTCGACATGTCCGACACCGCTTGCTTGGCCTTGCGCAGCGCCGGCACCGCGCCGGTCTTCACACCTCGCGCCGTGGCGACCGCGATCCGACGGAGCGAGGCGCGGGTGGCGATCAGCACCCCGGCCAGGACCGCAAGGCTCAGGAGCACCACCGCACCGGGGCTGGCGATCAGCTGGCGGATGGGCTCCCCCACGATGGCCCCGAGCCAGCCGCCGGACCGGCCGACTGCCGACGGCGCCACCGCCACCTCGTGCGGACCCCTGATCACGTGGAGGAGCCCGAGGAAGGCGACCGCGGACAGCCCGATGCCGACGACGAGGCGCACCCGATGCTCGCTGCGAGCGTCCACCACGAAAGCCACTCCCGACGCGACGAGTGCGGCCGGGAGGAGGTAGCGACCAGTGCCGATCAGCGCGCCGAGACCACTGTTCACGCCCCGGCCGACCGGCCCGGCCAGGCGGAGGTAGACGGCGAGGGCGAGGAGCAGGCCGACGCCGATGAGGATCAGGCCGATGAGGTCGTCGCGGTGGGGGTCGATGGCTCCCCGCACCGCGGCCCCGGCACGGGGCCGGCTGCCCTTCGAACGGCCACGCCCATTCCCAGGCTTCCCGGGCGCGGGCCGGAACTCGCCCCCGGGTGGGGTCGCACTCTTGGCCGACGAGCGGCTGGTCGTCGGGCGGCTGACCATGCGCCTACGGTACCAAGGGGGCGCGCGAGCGTTCGGGCATCGGCTCCGGCGGGCCGTCCGGGCGTTCCGTTCCGCGCCAGCGACCGACGCCGTTGCGATTCGCGGAACAGAACGCCGAGAGGCGGGCCGGCGGGCCGCGGCGGGCCGCGGCGGGCGGCCGGCCGGGCGGCGGGCCGGCGGGCGACCGGCGGATCAGGCTTCCATGACGACAGGGACGATCATCGGCCGGCGCTTGGTCCGCTCACTCACGAATTGGCCCGCCGCTCGCCGCACCTCGCGCTCGAGGCTCTCGACGTCGCGCACGCCCTTGGCCAGTGCCTGCTCCACGGCTGCGGCCACCCGATCGCAGGCCTCATCGAGCAGGTCCTCGGCCTCGGGCGCGTAGACCCAGCCCCGAGTGATGATCTCCGGCCCGGTCAGGACGGTGCTGTTGTGGACGTCGACGGTGGCCACCACGACGACCACGCCCTCCTCCGCCAGCACCCGTCGATCGCGCAGCACGCCCTGTCCGACGTCGCCGACGATGCCGTCGACGTAGAGGTAGCCGGCCGGCACCCGCCCCGTGATCTCCAGCCCCGCGTCGGACAGCGTGACCACGTCGCCGTCCTCGCACAGGGCGATGCGCTGGTCGGGCACACCCATGGCCCCGGCCAGCCGAGCGTTGGCCACCAGGTGGCGGTACTCGCCGTGGATCGGGATGAAGTGCTCGGGCCGGGTCAGGGAGATGAGGGTCTTCAGCTCGTCGGCCTGCGCGTGTCCGGTGGCATGGACATCGGCCACGCCGCTGTGTACGACCTCGGCGCCGGCTCGTAGCAGGCCGTCTATCACCTTGTTGACGTGGAACTCGTTGCCGGGGATGGCGTGGCTGGAGAGGATCACGGTGTCGTGCTCGCCCACCTTGAGCCACCGGTTCTCGCCTGACGCCATGAGCCCGAGGGCGGACATGGGCTCGCCCTGTGAACCCGTCGAGATCACGCACACCTGCTCGGGCGCGAACTTGTCGACGTCCTCGATGTCGATGAGCCAAGCGTCGGGTATGCGCAGCAAGCCGAGCTCGCGCCCGAGGCGAACGTTCTTCTTCATCGAGAGGCCGAGCGTTGCCACCTTGCGCCCGCAGGCGATGGCGGCGTCGGCGATCTGCTGGATGCGGTGGATGTGGCTGGCGAAGCTGGCGGTGATGAGCCGCCGGCCCCGCTGCTCGGCGAAGAGCGCCCGCAACACACGGCCGACCACGCGCTCGCTCGGCGCGTAGCCGGGACGCTCGGCGTTGGTCGAGTCGGCCATCAGCAGCCGGATGCCGTCGGACGCCGCGATCGCACCCATGCGGGCCAGGTCCGTGCGCCGATCGTCGACCGGCGTGAGGTCCAGCTTGAAGTCCCCGGAGTGGAGCACCACCCCCTGCGAGGTGTGCACGGCGATGGCGAAGGCGTGCGGCACCGAGTGGGTGACAGGGATGAACTCGACGTCGAACGGACCGATGGCCCGCCGTTCGCCGTCGGTCACCACGAGCAGCTTCGTCCGATCGAGCAGCCCCGACTCCTCGATGCGGTGGCGGGCCAGCCCGAGGGTCAGCGCCGAGCCATAGATCGGGAACGAGAGCTCGCGCAGCAGGAAGCTGAGCGCACCGACGTGGTCCTCGTGCCCGTGGGTGGCGACGCACCCGACGATGCGATCAGCGTTCTCCCGCAGGTAGGTGAAGTCGGGGAGGACGAGGTCGATCCCGTGCATGTCGGCGTCCGGGAACATGAGCCCGCAGTCGATGAGGAGCAGGCGGTCGTCCTGCTCCAGGACCATGCAGTTGCGCCCGATCTCTCCCAGCCCGCCGAGGAAGGCGATGCGCAGGTTCTGGGCCATCGCGCCCTCAGCGCCCCGGTTGGTCCGGACGTTCGGGGAAGACAGCCCGCCAGCGCTCGAGGTTGGCGATCACCTCGCGAGCCCGGTCCTCGAGGCCGGCCGGCGCCGGACCCATGGGCAAGCGGGCCTCGCCGACGGGCAGCCCGAGCGTGCGGAGCAGGGCCTTGGTGGGGAGGGGGTTCGGCGCGTCGTCGCCCGTCTCGAAGGCGAAGCTCTCGAGCAGTCGCGCGTTCACCAGTCGTGTCCCCACGACGTCGCCCTTCTCCCAGAGGTCGAACATCTCGACGTGATCCGGCCCGGTCCAGTGCGTGGCCACGCCGACCGTGCCGACCGCGCCGACGGCGAGGAGGGGCAGCGTCATGCTGTCGTCGCCCGAGTAGACCTCGAAGTGGGCCGGCGCGCGCGAGATCACGCCCGCCGTCTCGCCGGGGTTCCCGGCCGCGTCCTTCAGGGCGAGGACGTTGGGCACCTCCCTGGCCAGCCGCAGCAACGTGGCGGTGGCGATCTTCCGCCCGGTGCGGATCGGGATGTCGTAGATCATGACCGGGAGTCCTGTGGCACCGCCGACGGCCCGGAAGTGGGCGTCGAGGCCGGCCTGCGAGGGCCGGTTGTAGTACGGACCCACGGCGAGGATGCCGGCCACGCCGAGCTTCTCCGCCTCGGCGGTGAGGTGCACCGAGTCCGCGGTGTCGTTCGAGCCCGTGCCGGCCACCACCGGGATGGTGACCGCCTCCACCACCGCGCCCCAGAGGCTCAGCTTCTCGTCATCCGACAGGACCGGACCCTCCCCGGTCGTCCCGGCGACCACGAGTCCCTCGTGACCGCGATCCTGTAGCCAGCGGGCGAGGTCGCGGGCGACGTCGAGGTCCAGCTGGCCGTCGCCGTCGAACGGCGTGACCATGGCGCTGAGCACCCGCCCGAACCGGGCCATCAGAACGAGCCCTCCGCCGTCCGGTCGATGCCGAGGGTGAGGATGAGGTCCTCGTGCAGCTCCATCCAGACATCGTGGTACGAGCCGCAGAGGACGCCGGTGAACAGATGGTGGTCGCCGTCGGCCACCCGCTGGGCGGTGGCAGACAGCCGGGGGCCGTAGGGCACGAGGCGGGCCAGCGTCTGCCCCATCGCCCCCACCACCGGCTGGGTCTGGTTGTCGATGACCAGCAGCCGGCCGATCACGGTCTTGTCGTGGACCTCGTCGCTGTGGTCGTTCGGCTGGCCGTCGCGCAGCTGCCAATCGCCGCACAGGGCCTTGAAGGCCTCGTTCAGCTCGAGGTAGGTCGGGTAGTGCTGATGGATCGCCTCCCGCACCGGCTCGGCGTCGGCCTCGAGCTCGGCGGCGTGGGCCTCGCGACCCTTCTGGGTGAGCTGCCAGAGCGCTCGGGCCTCGCGGAACTGCGCCAGCTCGCGGGACTGGAAGGCGACGAGATGGGACTCGACCTCATCGTGGTCCACCGCGGCCAGGTCAGCGAGCACGTCGGCCTTGGCGAAACCCTTGATGCGCAGCGCGTGGAGGACACGGAAGCGGGGATCGGACTCGTGGGCCATAGCCACGGCAACGGTACCAGGGCAGCCGTGGCCGATACCGGAGCGTTCGACGGCTCGGATCAGCGCAGGACGGTGGGCACGGCGACGTTGCATCCGGTGCCCTTGCAGCTGTGGAGCGCGGCCACCAGCTGGCGCGCGGCAGCGAGCCGGGCGGCATACGCCGGGTTCCGGGCCTGGTTCTGCAGCTCGTAGCGGTCGTGGATGAGGTCGTACAGCTCTTCGTCGTTGGTGGCCGGGTACTTGTCGTACATCCACTTGCTCGTCCGCACGCCTTCGAACATGCGGTTGGCATCGGTGTCCAGGCCGCTCCCGATGAGGATGGCGCGGTCCGCCGGCGGGGTGGCGATGGCGTTCTGCATCGGGGTGCCGTCCATCAGGAGCCCGGGCTTGGCCCCGGTGAGGCGCAGGATGGTCGGCACGTAGTCCGGGAACATCACGGGCGAGTAGACGATCCTGCCGGCCGGGAACCCGGGCCCCGCGACGTAGAGCGGCACGTTGATGGATGGCTCGTAGGCATCACCCTTGCCGAACGGGATGCGGTGCTCGCCGTGCATGTTGCCGTTGTCGCTCGAAAAGACGAAGACGGTGTTGTTGAGCTTGCCGGCCGCCGCCACGGTGTTGATCACTTGACGGATGCCCTCGTCGACCGACGCCAGCGCGGCGAGCTGGGTCCGGTACTTCGGCGGCCATGGTGGCGGTACGGCCAGACCCGAGGTTGGGCAGCGCCCGCACGAAGGCCGGCTTGTCCGAGACGTCGGCCTCGTTGTAGCTGGGGTCGCCGGTGGGGAAGGGCGCGGTCCTGTACAGGCCGATGTGCCTCGGCGCCGGGCGCGGCGGCTGGTCGGTGTGATCCTGGCCCAAGCTGTCGGTGCCCTCCTCCACGTGGGGCGTCGTGTACCAGAGCTGCAGGTAGAAGGGCTGCGAGCTGGGGAGGGCGGCCCTCACGAAGCTGTTGGCGATGCCGGTCAGGACGTCGGTCTTGTAAGCGGTCGGGGTGAACCCGTAGTGCACCTCGGTGCCGTTGTGGTTCAGCGTGTAGTCGTAGACGAGGAACGGGTTCTCCGACGTCGCCCACCACTCGTCCCAGCCCACCGGGCGGACCTTGGCCCGGTTGTAGCCGTTCATGTACTTGCCGATCTGGGCCGTGCGGTAGCCGGCGTCGTGCAGCCACTTGGCCAGGGTGTTGGTCTGGTCGAGGCCGTCGTACCCGCCGTTCGGGCCGTTGTGGTTCGAGATGACCCCGTTGTTGTGGTCGTACTGGCCGGTCATCAGCGCCGCCCGGGCCGGGCAGCAGAGCGGGATCGGGACGATGCCGTTGGCGAACGTCGTGCCCCGGGCCTGGATGAGCTGCTTCACCGACGGCAGGGCCAGCATCTGGTCCTTCGTCTGATCGTCGGTGAGGAAGAAGATGATGTTCGGCCGGCCCGACGGAGGGGTGGTGGGAGGCGGGGTCGGGGGAGGTGGCTTCCCGGGCGGCGGCGCGCAAGCAGCAGCCGCTAGAACCAGCGCGAAACCAACGACGACTCTCCGCAGCATGCTCCCGCTCCCTCGGTCGGCCGGACCCGCCCGCGTCAGGCGCCAACGGCCACGGACCCTACATGTCGGCGACGTCCGGGGGCTCGCGCCCCGGGACGCTCGCGGGGTGTTTCGCGAGCCGTTCGCAGCGCCGAGCTGGGCCGCGGCGGTCAGCCGGGGATCGGCTGGGGCGCCTCGCCGCGATCGAGGGCGAACTCGACGTACTCCTCGCCGGTGTCGGCCCAGTCCTCGAACTGGATGACGCCCATGTCCTCGAACCGGCGCCGCAGCCAGCTCTCGTTGCGATCGAGCAGGCCGAGCTTCTTGCAGTTCGGCACGATCTTCGAGAACAGCATCTGCTGGAACAGCTCTCGGGTCGGGTCCTGCAGCACGAGCGGCACGACCTGGCGGGGGTCGATCCCCATGCGCTCCCACACCTCTTGCTGCAAGAAGCGGTCCCGCATGCGCACCGCGGCCTCGAACGCGAACTCCTGCCGATCCTTGATCTCGCGGTCGCTCATGCCCTCGTAGACCTCCTTGAGGCTGAGGACGCCGAAGGCGACGTGACGGGCCTCGTCGCTCATCACCAGGCGCAGCAGCTGCTTGAGCAGGGGCTCGCACGTGAGCTGGTGCATGAAGCCGAAGGCCGCCAGGGCCAAACCCTCGACCATGACCTGCATGCCGAGGTACGTCATGTCCCACCGGCTGTCATTGACGATGTCGTCGAGCAGCATCCGGAGGTGGGCGTTGATCTGGTACGGCCCACCGAGCTTCTCATCGAGGTAGCGGGCGAACACCTCGACGTGACGAGCCTCGTCGACCACCTGCGTGGACGCGTAGAGCTTGGCGTCGTACCAGGGGACGGTCTCGACGATCTTGGCCGTGCACAGCAGGGCGCCCTGCTCGCCGTGCATGAACTGGCTCAACGTCCAGCGCCGACCTTCCATCCCGAACTCGATCCACTCCTTGTCGCCCCACTTCTCCACTGGCGTGCCGATGTAGAACGCGGGATCGACGCCCACCCCGATAGCAGCCTGGTCGGCGGCGACCGTCGCCTCGAGGTCGACATCGGTGTCCCAGGCCAGGTCGGTGGTGGCGTTCCACTGGCCGCCCTTGGCCTTCTCGTACAGCTTGCGGAGCGCGGGACGAGCCAGCGAGTAGTCCCACGTGAAGATGGCGTCGGCGTTGTCCTTGACGACGTGCTCGACCTCGTCGACGTCGGTGTTGGTCACGGCCAGGATGGCCTCGATGTCGTCGATCTCCGATCGACCGATCATCTCCTCGGTGCTGGACATGAGGTCACCTCACTGGGTCGGGTAGGCGTGGAGCACGTGGTTGCGGATGAAACGTCCTGCCGACTCGGGATGGCCCAGGTCCACATAGGTGGACGGGGCCAGGAAGTACGACACGACGACGCGGGTGAGCAGCTCGGCCAGCTCGGCGGCTCGGCCCTCGCCGATCCACCGTGCGACCCGCGGCGCCAGGAGCGCGGTTGCGTTCTCGACGATGATCGGCAGGCCGGCCACGGTGAGATCGGCGGCCACCTCGCCCGGCTGAGAGGCCAGCATGGTCTGGAGGTGCTCGTCCGAGCGGAGCTGCTGGGTGGCTTCGACCACGATGCGCACCAGCAGGTCCTCGAAGGAGTCGGCGCGCGCGATGTGCTCGTCGAGCTCGGCGAAGAACCCGGTGGTCTCCCGCCGGCGCAGCGCCTCATAGAGGACGTCCTTGCCGCCCGGGAAGAGCCGGTAGAGCGTGGCGCGGGAGATCCGGGCCTCAGCCGCGATGTCGTCCACGGTGACCTTCGCCATCCCCCAGCGATCGCAGCAGCGCTTTGCCGCATCGAGCACCCGGTCTTCAGCCGGCGGCCGCTCGACCGCCGGGGTGGGCGCCGACGGGACCGTCTCGTCACCGGAAGCCGCGACCACCGCCATGGGGTGAGATGCTAAGACATAATCTGTCTCAACGTCAACGCGCGACGTTGCAACTGAGCGTCAACCATCGCGGGCCGACGCCGACCAGCCTCAGGACGGGAGCTGGTAGTCCGCGAAGCGCTCGCGGAGCGTCTTCTTGGAGAACTTGCCCACGCTCGTCTTGGGCACCTCGTCGATGAAGACGACGGCGTCGGGCACCTGCCACTTGGCCACCCTCGGCGTCAGGTAGTCGATGACCTCCTCCCCGCTCATCGACTCGCCCTCCTCCAGGACCACGCAGGCCAGCGGACGCTCGGACCACCGTGGGTCGGGCACGCCGATCACCGCTGCCTCCCTGATCTTCGGATGCCCCATGAGCTCGTTCTCGAGCGCCACTGAGGAGATCCACTCCCCGCCCGACTTGATCAGGTCCTTCGTGCGGTCGACGAGGCGGATGTAGCCGTTGGCATCCACCGTGGCGACGTCGCCGGTCCGCAGCCAACCGTCTTCGGTGAAGGACTCGTTGGCCCGCTCGTCGTTGTAGTACGTGGCGGCGATCCACGGCCCGTGGACCTGCAGCTCGCCGCTGGTCTCGCCGTCCCACGGCAGCGGCTCCGTCTCCCCCGGCTCGACCACGCGAAAGTCCACGCCGATCGTGGTCGGCCCCACCGTCGAGCGCAGGTCGGCCAGCTCGTCCTCGGTGTACGCGGCCGCGAGCGTCGACTTGATCTTGCACACCGCGGCGATGGGGCTGGTCTCGGTCATGCCCCAGGCCTGGAGGATGGGCAGCCCGAGCTGGGCCCGGTAGGCCTCCGACAGGGCCCGCGGCACCGCCGAGCCGCCACACGGGATGGCCCGCAGGCTGGAGGTGTCCCGGTCCTTCAGCTCTGGCAGCACCGCCATCCAGATCGTCGGCACCCCTGCGGCCACGGTGACCCGCTCCTCGACGATCAGGTCCGCGATGGCCTTGGCGGACAGGTCCGGGCCAGGCATCACCAGGGTGGCACCCGCCGCGACACCGGCGTGGGCCAGGCCCCAGGCGTTGGCGTGGAACATGGGCACCACGGGCAGGATCACGTCGCTCTCGCGCGCTCCCAGGCTGTCCACGGTCATGGCGCCGACGGTGTGGAGGTAGCTCGAGCGGTGGCTGTAGACCACGCCCTTGGGGTTCCCCGTCGTCCCGCTCGTGTAGCACATCGATGCCGCCGCGCTCTCGTCGTCGACCCGGAAGGCCACGGGGGCGGCGGACGCCAGCAAGTCCTCGTAGTCGTGCACGGGCAGGCCATTGGCATCGGGCACCTCCCCCTTGCCGTCCTCCATCACCACCAGGTGCTTGATGGTGGTGAAGGTCGGCAGAAGCGGGAAGAGGAGGCCGCACAGCGAGCGGTCGACGAAGATCACCTCGTCCTCGGCGTGGTTGGCGATGTACGTGAGCTGCTCGGCGAAGAGCCGGATGTTGAGGGTGTGCAGCACGCGGCCCGTGCACGGCGCGGCGAAGTACAGCTCGAGGTGGCGGGCCGTGTTCCAGGCGAAGGTCGCCACCCGCCCATCGCTCGAGATCCCGAGGGCGTCCAGGACCCCGCCGAGGCGTCGCGTGCGGTCAGCCCACTCGCCGTAGGTCACCCGCTCGCGGCCGGTGCCGGTGGCCGTGACCACGGTCTTGTCGGGGAAGAGACGCTCGGCGCGGTTGAAGAAGTGGTCGAGCGTGAGCGGCGCGTCCTGCATGAGACCCTTCACGGCGGCTACCCCCATCGTGCTGCGGCGACGTCGCACCGGACCCTACCGGGCGGCGTGTCGAGGTGCCGCCGGTAACGTCGCGAGATGACCGATTCGGCGGCCGGCGAAGAGCGGACCGCCCCCCGGTCGCCCGAGCCTGTCGAGGCCGAGACCAGGATCGAGGACCACGGCCGGGGACACGGGGGGGATCGCGGTTGAGTCCTCCCGGCCGGGCCGGGGCATCCGGCGCGGCGTGCTGGCGGCCGCGCTCCTCCTCTACATCGCCGGCACGCTCGGATCGAACCTGGCACCGGCCCTGATCGACGACCACCCGCTGATCATCCTGGCCCTCTCGTCCCGCAACCGGAACCTGCTGGGCTCGGTCCCGTTCATCGATCCGGTCCCGTACTCCGTCGTCGGGTTCCTGCGGATCCTCGCCGCGGGTGTGGTGCTCTTCCTCGTCGGCCGCTGGTACGGCAGCACCGCCCTCGGCTGGGTAGAGGCCCAGGTCGGCCAGCTGCCGGGGACCATCCGCTGGTCCCAGCGGGCGGTCGGGCGGGCCGGTTGGGCGCTGGTGGTGCTCATGCCGGGCAGCAACATCGTGTGCGTCTTGGCAGGCCAGCAGCGGCAGCGACCCCGATCCTTCGTGGTCCTGCTCTGCGTGGGCATCGCGCTCAAGCTGGCCGTCCTATGGGCGGGCGGGAAGCTGTTCGAGGACCAGATCCGAGACCTCCTCGAGGTCATCGATCGCTACCAGTGGTGGATCGTCGGCGGCCTGTTCGCGTTGACGATGCTCCAGGGCCTGGGCCGAGCCCGCCGGGCCCTCCCTGAGGTGGTGGAGGAGATCGAGCGGCGATGACGGTGGCCGCCGAAGACCCGGTGCGCATCACCGCAAGGCCGCGCTACGGTGAACCCATGTACGGGGGCGTCGACGCCGAATGAGCCGTGTCGCCGCGCTCACCGGCACCTCGAGCGGGATCGGGGTGGCCAGCGCACGGCGACTGGTGAAGGAGAGCTTCGAGGTCGTGGTCGGTCCTCGCCGAATCGACCGCCGCCACAGCTGGACCGACGCAACCGGTGCGAGTGCCGACCCCCTCGATGTCATCGCCGACGAATCGGCGCCCGCCCTCGCTGACGCCGTCCTCCGCGGCGGCGCCGTCGGGCTGGAGCCCTTCGAGCGGGCCAGCATCGACGAGACCGTGCTGCCGCCTCGCCATCAAGCCACCACCGGCCATGTCCATCGACGACCACCCCCTCAGGAGGTTCCATGAACCCGAGACCCGTGTTCACCGGCGTCGCCGCCGCGCTCGTCACGTTCTTCGACGAGCACGGGCATGTCGACCTCCACGGCACCGCGAAGCACGCCAGCAACCTCGCCGCGCGCGGGGTGAGGGCCGTCGTCGTCGCCGGGAGCACGGGGGAGGCGTCGCACCTTTCGTTGAAGGAGCGACTGCAGCTGTTCAAGGCCGTGAAGGAGGCCATGCCCGCGCACGTGCCGGTGATCCTGGGAACCGGTGACCTGGCGCCTGGAGTCAGCGTCCCGAACCTCACCCGCCGGGCCGCGGAGGCCGGCGCCGACGGCGCCCTCGTGCTGTCGCCGCGCCACGGCGACATCCGCGAGTTCTACGGCGAGGTCGTCGGGGCCGCCGGCCACATGCCCGTCCTGGCCTACCACTGGCCGAAGGTGTCGCCCCCCGGCATCAGCATGGACGACCTGAAGGCACTGAAGGTGTCGGGCGTGAAGGACTCGACCGGCGACACCGAGCGGCTGCTCGAGATGCTCGCGTGCTTCCACCGGCCGATCTACTCGGGCAACTCCTCGGTCGTGGCCTACGCCGGGATGCTCGGCTGCACGGGCGCCATCCTCGCCGCCGCCAACCTCGAACCCGAGCTGTGCGCGGACGCCTTCGCCGGCTCGGTGCCGGCCCAGAAGGACCTCCTGTTCGCCCACCGCATCAACAGCCACTACGGCGTGAAGGGCATCAAGGAGGAGCTCGCCCGCAAGTTCGGAACGTCGACGGTCTGCCGCTGACGTCAGAGGTCGAGGAGGGCGTCGAGACCCACCGTCAGGCCGGGGCGGTCGGCCACCCGCCTCACGGCCAGCAGCACGCCCGGCATGAAGCTGCTCCGGTCGTAGCTGTCGTGGCGGATGGTGAGGCTCTGACCAGTCGTACCGAGCAGCACCTCCTGGTGGGCGACCAGGCCGCGCAGACGCACCGCGTGGATCGGGATGCCCGCCGGACCCCGACCGCCCCGAGCGCCCGGCACGACCTCCTGGCGGGTCGGATCGGGGGCCCAGTCGGCTGACGCCGCGGCCATGCGGCTGGCCGTCGTCATCGCCGTGCCCGACGGAGCGTCGGCCTTGGCATCGTGGTGGAGCTCGATGATCTCCGCCGTCTCGAAGTACGGCGCGGCCAGCTCGGCGAAGCGCATCATGAGCACGGCCCCGATGGCGAAGTTCGGCGCCACCAGGCAGCTCGAGCGGGTGAAGGCGCGGCGCAGGGCGTCGAGGTCGGGTCCGCTGAAGCCGGTGGTGCCGATGACCGCGTGCACGCCCGCCAGCGCGCACCACGCCGCGTTGGCGCGTGCGGCATCGAGCACAGTGAAGTCGACCGCCACCTCGACGGCCGCGGCCGCCATGGCCTCGGCCGCGGCGACGACTTCGATGCCCCCGACCCGCGCCCCGACGGCATGGGGGTCGACCGCGGCCACCAGCTCCAGGTCGGGGTCCGCCGCGACGGCGCCGCACACGGTGGCGCCCATCCGCCCCCCAGCCCCGAAGACACCGACGCGGATGGTCACCACCGCGCACCGTACCGCCCGAACCCCTCGCCGAGGTCTGCATTGAGATCGATGAGCACGGCCACGGCGGCCAGGATGGCCCATCCCGAGCCATTCCCGCGGCATCGAGCGACGGTTGGCGTCGCCGGCCGCCGCGAGAACGCGGAGCGGGCTCTCACCGGCGACCGGCGAGGGGTTCAGGCCAACGCGGCAATGACCGCCAACGCCAACAGCAGGAGGTTGCGGACCACGCTCCAGGGGCCGATCGGCATGGCCGAGCGGGCGCCGAAGCAGGCGCAAGGTGGGTGACGCCCCTGCGCCAGCCGCACCACCAGCAAGACGGTGAACGCGGCCAGGACCGCGGCCGCGGTCCAGGCCGCCACCGGCCGGTCCACCCCGGTGATCAGCACCGCACCCAGCACCAGCTCGACGAAGGGCAGGATCCACGCCACCCACCGCGGGGTCCCGAGCTCGGCCGCCTCGGCCAGCCAGGTCGGGTCGGACCGCTTCGAGATGCCGGCGACCAGGAACACCACGCCGAGCCCGACGGCGGCGACGGCGGCAACCAAGGGACGTCAGCCCGGCGGCGAGGAGTAGCCGCCCACCTGACCGCGGAAGAACACCATGGGGTTCGGCCACGGATCGGCGTGCTCGAGCGCCTCCACCCGGCCGACGACGAACCAGTGGTCGCCGACGTCGTAGACGTGCTCGACGGCGCAGTCGATCCAGGCCACGACGCCGGGCAGGATGGGCGAGCCGGTGACCGGCGCCGGGTGCCAGTCGACCCCGTCGAACCGGTCCTCGGCCTCCTTGGCGAAGCGCCAGCAGAAGTCCACCTGGTCGTCCGCGAGCACGTTCACGCAGAACTTCCCGGTCGGCCCGATGGCCTGCCAGCTGTCCGAGGTGAACGCGGGCAGGAACCCGATGAGCGGCGGCTCGAGCGAGACCGAGGCGAACGAGCCGATGGTCAGGCCCGAGGGCTGGCCGTCGGCGAGACCGGTGACCACGGTGACGCCCGTCGGGAAGTGGCCGAGCACTTGACGGAAGCGGAGGGAGTCGAAGGTCGGCACGACCACCGACACTAACGACGACAGGCGGAGCCCCCGCCGCGACCCTGCTGGCCCGCCTTGAGTCGGCGGGTGGCGACCGGAGGGGCGCGGCCGTAGACTGGTCCGCCGTTCGTTTCTCGCCTGTTGCCCCTGCGTGGAGGCCGCGTCATGTCTGAAGTCATCTTGATCGCCCAAACCGGTCGCCCGACCGGCACGGGTCCGAGCAAGCGCCTCCGCGCCGAGGGCAAGATCCCGGCCGTCCTCTACGGGCACGGCATCACCGCCGTGAGCATCGAGGTGGACCGGCGTGAGCTGCGCCACGCGCTCACCGGTCCCGCTGGGTACAACGCCCTGATCAACCTCCGCGTCGAGGGCGTCAACCATCCGACGGTGGTGAAGTCCATCCAGCGCCACCCGGTGAAGCACACCGTTTCGCACGTCGACTTCATCAAGGTCAACCTGGATGAGCAGATCGAGATCTCTGTCCCGCTGCAGCTCGAGGGGGAAGCCAAGGCGGTGCTGGCGGTCGGTGGCTTGGTGGATACGGCCGTCGACACCATCACCGTGCGCACCACGCCGGGCAACGTCCCCGGGAGTTTCGTCTACGACATCTCCGGGCTCGAGGTGGGCGACGTGATCCGCGCCGCAGAGCTCACCATGCCCGAGGGCGTCGAGCTGGTCGACGATCCCGAGATGGCGATCATCACCGCGCTGGCCGCCCGGGTCGAGGAGGTCGCAGAGGGCGAAGTGGCCGAGGAGGGCGAAGGCGAAGGCGAAGGCGCCGAGGGCGGCGAGGCCACCGGCGGCGAGGGCGGCGACGCGGAGTAATCCGTGGCGTCGACCGGAGCGATGGTGCTGCGTCGGCCGGGCGGCCGCGACCGCCGCGGCACGCCGGTCGACCTGCTGGTCATCGGGCTCGGGAACCCGGGCGAGGAGTACGCCCGCTCGCGCCACAACGTGGGCGCAGAGGTCGTGGCCGAGCTGGCCCGCCGTCACGGAGGTCGGTTGAGGAAAGGCCGGGAGCGGGCCCTCACCACCGAGGTCAGCGTCGACGGCAAGCGACTGGCACTGGCCTTCCCGACCACGTTCGTGAACCTGTCGGGCGACGCCGCGTCGGGGCTGGTGCGCCGCTACGGGATCGTCGAGCCGCAGCGGATCGTCATCGTGCAGGACGAGCTCGACCTCCCGCCCGGGGTGGTGCGGATCAAGGACGGGGGTGGCCTGGCCGGCCACAACGGTCTTCGCTCCATCACCCAGCACCTCAAGACCCAGGACTACCTGAGGGTGCGCATCGGTGTGGGCAAGCCACCGTCCAAGGAGCGCGGAGCGGACCACGTGCTGAAGCGCATCCCGAAGCAGCGAGCGCGAGCTGCTCGACGTCGCCGTCCAAGTAGCCGCCGACGCGGTCGAGCACATCGCCTCCGACGGCGTGGCCGCGGCGATGAACGAGTTCAACACCCGCTGACTCGGGCCGCCTCCCCCAACGGTCGGTAGCGAGACCGCATTCGCATCGCTACCGTGCGAGGTCCGCCGATGACCCTCCAGTCCCTGCCCTCTCTCCTGCGCGACGAGCCCGCCCTCGCCGGCGTCCTCGGCCGCCGATCGGCGGTGCTGGCCGTCCCCGAGGCGGCACGGGCGCTCACCCTCGCCGGGCTGACCAAGCTCTCGGCCCGGGCGCCGCTCCTGGTCGCGATGCCCACTGGCACCGGCGCCCAGCGCCTGGCCGACGACCTGTCACAGCTGCTGCCGGCCGGCGAGGTGGAGCTGTTCCCGGCCTGGGAGACGCTGCCCTTCGAGCGGGTCAGCCCCAGCGTGGAGACGATGGGCCGGCGCCGGCGCGTGCTCTGGCGGCTGGAGGACGAGGCCGGCCAGCCCCGTGTCATAGTCGCCGGCATCCGGGCCCTGCTCCAGCGGCTGGGCCCGAGCGGGGTGGCCGCCGCCCCGGTCGTCATTCGGCCTGGCCAGACCCTTGACCCCGACGACGTCCTCGCCCGCCTGGTCGCCATGGGCTATCGCCGTGAGGCGCTGGCCGAGCACCGGGGGGAGGTGGCGCGACGGGGCTCGATCATCGACGTCTTCTCCTCCACTGCGGACGCCCCGGTCCGCATCGACCTGTGGGGCGACGAGGTCGACCGGCTGAGCGAGTACTCCGTCCACGACCAGCGCTCGACGGAGCCACTCGCCGAAGTATGCATCATGCCGGCTCGCGAGCTGCTCCCGAGCGCCGCGGTCCGGGCCCGCGCCGCGGAGCTGGTCGGGCGGGAGCCGTGGGGGCGGGAGCAGTGGGAGCGCCTGGCCGAGGGCCTCACCTTCGACGGCATGGAGAGCTGGCTGCCGTGGCTGGTCGACGATGAGCGGCTCCTCACCGACCTCCTGCCCGATCGCGCGCAGGTGATCCTGGTCGAGCCCAAGCGCCTGCGCGACCGGGCCGCAGACGTTCTCGCGGAGGAGGCCGACCTGGCGCGGTCGCTCGCTCGCACCTGGTCGATCGACGACCTGGCCTCGTTTCCCAGCCTGCACCTGCCGGCCGAGCGGCTCCTGGCCGCGGTGGCCGGCGCGGCGTGGTCGCTGACCGCGACGCCGGAGTCGCCCGAGACCCCCGTGATCACCACTCGGGGATGGGGCGCGGCGCCGGGCGACGCCGAAGCCATCAGCCACCAGCTCCGGTCGCTGCTGGCCGACGGCTACCGCGTCGTCATCGCGGCCGAGGGCGAAGGGTCGGCCACCAACCTGGCCCGGATCCTGGCCGAGCACGGACTCGACCTGGCGGTGCTCGCGGACGAGCCCCTGGATGAGCGGCTCACCCGGCCCGGCGGCCGCATCGTCGTGGCGCCGCTCCACACCAGCTGCATCCTCCCCGCGCCGAGGGTGGCACTGCTCGCCGAGGCCGACCTCACCGGCCGCCGCCGAGCCCACCGGGCTCCCCGCCCGCGCAAGCGCCAGGGCACCACCATCTTCGAGGACCTGAAGCCCGACGACTACGTCGTCCACTACCACCATGGCGTGGCCCGCTACGGCGGCATGGTGAAGCGGGCCATCGGCGGCGTCGAGCGCGACTACCTCCTGCTCGAGTACAAGGGCGGCGACCGGCTCTATGTGCCGTCGGACCAGATCGACGCCGTGCGGCACTACGTCGGGGGCGAGTCCCCGGCGCTCCACCGCCTCGGCGGCGCGGACTTCGAGAAGGCCAAGAGCCGAGTCCGCTCCGCCGTTCGGGAGATCGCCCACGAGCTCGTCGTGCTGTACCAGCGGCGCAGGCACAGCCCGGGCTTCGCGTTCCCGGAGGACACCCCGTGGCAGCGGGAGATGGAGGACGGCTTCCCGTATGTCGAGACGCCGGATCAGCTCAAGGCCATCAACGACGTCAAGGACGACATGCGCGCCGAGCACCCGATGGATCGCCTGCTGTGCGGCGATGTCGGCTTCGGCAAGACCGAGGTGGCTGTCCGAGCCGCGTTCAAGGCCATCCAGGCCGGTAAGCAGGTGGCGGTGCTCGTGCCGACCACCCTGCTCGCGCAGCAGCACGGCAACACCTTCGCCGACCGCTTCCGCGGCTACCCCATCCGGGTCGAGGTGCTGTCGCGGTTCCTGAGCCCGAGCCAGGGCCGATCCGTGATCGAGGGCCTGAAGACGGGTGAGGTGGACTGCGTGATCGGCACCCACCGCCTCCTGGTCGACGGCATCGCGTTCAAGGACCTGGGCCTCCTCGTGATCGACGAGGAGCAGCGCTTCGGCGTCCAGCACAAGGAGGTCATCAAGCGGCTGCGCACCGACGTCGACGTGCTCACCATGTCGGCCACGCCGATCCCCCGCACGCTCGAGATGAGCCTCACCGGCATCCGCGACCTCTCGCTCATCCAGACCCCGCCCGCGGACCGCCAGCCCATCCTCACCTACGTCGGCGAGTACGACGAACGGGCGGTGGCCGAGTCGCTCCGGCGGGAGCTGCTCCGTGAGGGCCAGGTGTTCTACGTCCACAACCGGGTGCAGTCGATCGACCACTGCGCGGCTCGGCTCCGTGAGCTCGTTCCCGAAGCACGGATCGCGGTGGCCCACGGGCAGCTGGACGAGGGCACGCTCGAGCAGGTCGTCGTCGACTTCTGGGAGGGCGCGTACGACGTCTTGGTGTGCACCACGATCATCGAGTCCGGCATCGACATGCCTACGGTGAACACGTTGGTGGTCGAGCGCTCGGATCTGCTCGGCCTCGGCCAGCTCCACCAGCTGCGCGGACGTGTCGGCCGCAGCGGGCAGCGGGCCTACGCCTACCTGTTCCACCCCGCCGACCAGGTGCTGACGGAGGAGGCCTACGAGCGGCTGCGCACCATCGGTGAGGCCACCGAGCTCGGCAGCGGCTTCAAGATCGCCATGCGCGACCTCGAGATCCGCGGCGCCGGCAACCTCCTCGGCGAGAACCAGAGCGGCCACATCGCCGCCGTCGGCTACGACCTCTACGTCCAGATGGTCAACGAGGCGGTCGCGGAGATGAAGGGCGAGCAGCCGCACGAGCCGGCCGAGGTCAAGCTCGACGTCCCTACCGACGCCTACCTGCCCATCGAATACGTGAGCCGGGAGGAGCTGCGACTCGAGGCCTATCGCCGGCTGGCCTCGGTCACGAGCCACGTCGAAGTCGACGACATCGAGGCCGAGTGGCAGGACCGCTACGGACCGGTGCCCGAGCCCGCCCGCAACCTGCTGGCCGTCGGCCACCTGCGGGCAGAGTGCTTCCGGCTCGGGCTGCGCGACGTGGCCATCACCTCGGGCGACGCCCGGCTGGGGCCGATCGAGCTGCGGACCAGCGAGGCGCTGCGGCTGCGACGGGTGGCTCGGGACGCCATCTACAAGGAGCAGCTGCACCAGCTGGTGCTGCCGCTGCGCCGAGGACAAGAGCCCACCCGGTACCTGCTGGGAGTGCTGGCCGAGCTCTTCCCGGCCCCGGCCGAGGGCGGCGCGGGGGCGCCGACGCCGTCAGCTGCCAGCACACCGGTAGGGTCGACGGCGTGACGCGGAGTCGTGCCCGCGCCGGCGTCGGCGCACCCTTCGGCGTGGCCGGTCTGGCGCTCGCGATCGCCGTCGGGCTGGGGCTGTCCTCGTGCGATTCCGTCCCGGCTCAGGCCGCCAGCGTCAACGGGTCTGACATCAGCCGATCGGACTTCGAGCGCGACCTCAAGGCCCTCGCCGCCAACCCCGCGCTGCTCAACCTGACGGGAGGCACCGAGCGCTCGATCGCCGGCGACGCCGCCCGAGGCTGGCTCTCCCAGCTCATCACCTGGCGGGCGGCCGAAGGCCTTCTGGCCGCCCGCGGCCTGCTGCCGTCGGACGTGGCCAAGAAGCAGGTGGATGATCAGCTCCAGGCGAATGCCGCGGCCAAGAAGCTGCCGAAGTCGATGCTCGACGAGGTGATCAACGGCGCCGCCTCGGTGCAGACGGTCTCCGAGCTGCCGGTCCCGTCGAAGGAACAGCTGGCGGCGCTCTACGCCACGGAGCCGGCCGCCACAGGCGCCCTGTGCGCCCGGCACATCCTGGTCAAGACCAAATCTGACGCCGAGTCCGTGCTGGGCGAGCTGGCCGGCGGCGCCAGCTTCGCCGATGTAGCCAAGCGCCGCTCCATCGAGACCGGGGCCAAGGACACCGGCGGCGCGCTCACCGGCAGCGACGGCAACGCCTGCCTGCCGATCAGCACCTACCAAGGCCAGTTCGACGCCGACTTCACCGCCGGTGCGCTGGCCGCCCGTCCGGGCGTGCCGACCGATCCCGTGAAGAGCCAGTTCGGATGGCATGTGATCCTGATCCGACCCTTCGACGAGATCGCCAACGACCTGGTCAAGCTGGTCGGTGCCCCCCCGACCGACACCGGCCCGCCGTACGTGCTGCGCGGCGCCCTGGGCACTGCGGACGTCAGCGTCGATCCGCGCTACGGCCGTTGGGACAGGGTCAAGGCCGACGTGGTGTCGCTGCACTGAGCGGGTGGTGCCGAAGCCCCAGGTGATCGTGGTCGGCCTCGGCCCGGCCGGGCCCGAGCTGGTGACCGCGGCCGCCCTCGAGGCCATCGCCAGCACGACCACCCGCTTCTTGCGGACCAGCCGGCACCCGTCGGCCCCGGCCGTCCCGGATGCGACGACTCTCGACTACCTGTATGAACGGGCGGACACGTTTGCCGACGTGTACGGCTCGATCGCCGACGTCCTGGTCCGGGCCGCGACCGCCGATGGGGTCGTGCTCTACGCCGTGCCCGGCTCGCCGTTCGTGCTCGAGCGCAGCGTGCGCCATCTCCTCGACGACGAGCGGGTAGAGGTCTCGGTGGTGCCCGGGCTCTCGTTCCTCGACCTGGCCTACGCCCGCCTGCGCATCGACCCGGTTGAAGCCGGGCTCCGCCTGGTCGACGGGCACGAGTTCGCGGTCGCCGCCGCCGGCGAGCGGGGCCCGATGCTGGTCGCCCATGTGCACGCCCGATCGGTCCTCTCCGACATCAAGCTGGCTGTCGACGACGTGGTGAGCGACCACGATCTCAGCGAACGGCAGGCCGTGGTCCTCCAACGCCTCGGTCTGCCAGACGAGGCGGTGACGGTCGTGCCGTGGTCGGAGCTCGACCGGTCCGTCGAGCCCGACCACCTCACCTGCCTCTACCTGCCCCGGATGGCGGCGCCGGTCGGTCAGGAGCTCGTCCGCTTCCACGGCGTGGTCCGCCGGCTGCGCGACGAGTGCCCGTGGGACCGCCAGCAGACCCATCACACCCTGAGCCGGTACGCGATCGAGGAGGTCTACGAGCTCGTCGAGGCCATCGGCGTGGACGACGACGCCGCGGCTCGAGGACGAGCTGGGCGACGTGCTCCTCCAAGTGTTCCTGCACGCCGCCATCGCCGAGCAGGAGGGCCGATTCACCGTGGCCGACGTGGCCGCGGGCATCACCGCGAAGATGATCCGTCGCCATCCCCACGTCTTCGGCTCGGTGGCGGTGACGGGGCCCGAGCAGGTGATGGCGAATTGGGAGTCGATCAAGGCCGCGGAGAAGGGCCTCGACGACGGCGCGACGACCTCGGCGGTCGCGTCCGTCCCGGGCGCGCTGCCTGCGCTCGAGCACGCCCGGGAGCTGTCGTCCCGGGCGTCGAAGGCCGGGTTCGACTGGGACGACCCGCGAGGGACGCTGGACAAGGTGGCCGAGGAGCTCGACGAGGTTCGAGCGGCGTTCGACGATCCCGAGGCCGTACGACACGAGATCGGCGACCTCCTGTTCGCGGTGGTCAACCTGGCCCGGCACCGCGGCGTGGACCCGGAGTCGGCGCTGCGAGTGGCCGCAGCCAAGTTCCGCCGCCGGATCCAGGCCTGCGAAGTGTTGGCCGCCGAGCGCGGGATCGACACCCGCACCGCCGGCATGCCGGCGCTCGACGCCCTCTGGGAGGAGGTGAAGGCGACCGAGCCGCGCTAGACGCGGCGCCGCCCCCAGTCCCTTCGCTCAGTTCCGCGAATCCGGGCCTGGAGAGACGTCTTCCGCGGACATGAACGAGCTTGCGTGAGACCGACGGCGTTGGGCGAGACGCACGGGCGGCCGCCGCCCCGATGTCCTCCACGACAGCCACCATGCGCAGCGCCGTCGACTGGCGGCTTGACCCGGGACCGCTCATATGTAAGCGTTTGCAGCGGTCCGGCAAACTGGCCCGGAGAACCATAAGGGGGAATCGAATGAGGAAGCGCTGGCTCAAGCTGGCCTCGGCACCGATCACGTTGGCGTTCCTCGCCGCAGCGTGTGGCTCGAGTGGCAACAACGGGGGGGCGGCGGGCACCACGGCATCCGCAGGCACCGCAGCGCCCGGAACGACCGGAGCGCCGGCGACTACTGCAGCGCCCGCAGGCACCGGTGAGACGACGACACTACCGCCGACGCCTGGCAAGGGCAGCGCCGGGAAGGTGACGGTGTTCGGCGTGGAGGACTCCGCAAACGAGGCCGGCGCGATGCAGGACGCCCTGACCGAGTTCGGCAAGGCCAGCGGCATCGACATCACCTACGTCGGTCGGCGTGACTTCGAGCAACAGATCAACGCCCAGGTGCTCGCGGACAACCCGCCCGACATCGCCGCCTTCCCGCAGCCCGGCAAGCTGAAGCAGTTCGCCCAAGACAGCAAGCTGATCAAGGTTCCCGACGACGTCACCGCCGCGGCGAAGCAGAACTGGGCCGACAGCTACATGGCGTTCTCCAACGTGGACGGCACCCAGTACGGCGTGCCGTTCAAGACCGACCTCAAGTCGCTCGTGTGGTACGTCCCGAGCGTCTGGAAGGCGAAGGGCTACGAAGTCCCCAAGACCCTCACCGAGTTCAAGGCTCTGGTGGACAAGATGAAGACCAACGGCGACACCCCGCTGTGCGTCGGCATCGAGTCCGGCCCGGCCACCGGCTGGCCGTTCACCGACTGGGTCGAGGAGTTGGTCCTGCGCCAGCAGGGCATCGACTTCTACAACAAGTGGGTCTCCCACGAGATCCCGTTCAACGACCCGAAGGTGGTCGACACGTTCAACGAGGTCGCCGGACCGGACGGCTACTGGAAGAAGGGCGACGTGTTCTCCTCGGGCGGGTCGATTGCCGCCACCGCGTTCGGCGACAACGGGACGCCCCTGGTCCAAGGCAAGTGCATGATGCACCGCCAGGCGAGCTTCTACAGCGCCTTCTTCCCCGAGGGCACCAAGTTCGGCGAGGGGACAGGCGAGGTCAGCACGTTCTACTTCCCGGCCGATGACGGTCACCCAGTGCTGGTCGGTGGCATCAACGCGGGGGCGTTCCGTGACGCTCCGGAGGTGTGGAAGGTGATGGGGTACCTCGCGTCACCCGAGTTCGCCAACGCCCGGGAGGTCGCGCAGACCAAGCGCGTGGGCGGCGGCCTCTCCGGGTTCCTCACCGGGAACAAGAACGCCGACACGACCAAGTGGGCCCCACTCGAGCAGGGCTTCATCAAGGAGCTGCAGACCGCCGACCCGGCGGCGTTCGACGCCTCCGACCAGATGCCCGCGGAAGTGGGGTCGGGCACGTTCTGGACGGACGGCACGTCGTTCGTCAACGGCGACGAGGACGCCAAGACGGCCGCCGAAAACATCCAGGCGTCGTGGCCCAGCTGATCGACTGAGGCAACGCCGCTCACGCGGATTTGATAGCTGGTGCCGGTGGCTCCGAATGCGGGGTCACCGGCACCGCTCGTTTTCGCCTAAGGTCGAGGACGACCGATTCAACGGGGGGTTGAGCATGGCCGTCGGGGAGGGAAGCGGCGCCGTCGAGGAGATGGAGCGCGAGGCCGGGATCGCGCCCCCTACTCGAAAGATTCCTGAGGAACCACACGGGCCGCGCATCACTTCAGGCGGGGTGCTCCGGCTGCTCGTGTTCGTGGCGCTCGCCGCCTTCCTCCTCTACTACGTCGGCCCGCGCGACATGTCACAGACCTCGCTCAAGGTCGCTCTCGCCGTCGTCGTGACAGTGGCGCTCTGGGTCGGCGCCAACCTCCTCTTCGACCAGGCCTATGACCGCTGGACGCGCTTCAACACCATCGTCGGCGTCGGGGTCGGCTTCCTCTGCTACTTCGTCGCCGAGTCGAATGGCTCGCTCAGGACGCTCGTCGACAACCCGGTGCGGCCCTTCGGTTCGGGCTTGGTCGACGATGTCACCGGATGGGTCACGCGGCCGTTCGACGTCAACTCGCTGCTGTGGGGGCTGATCGGCGGCGCCGCCCTCGGGTTGGTGATGTTCCTGCTCAGTGCCCCGCGCCAGCAGCTCACCCGGCTCCCGCTAGCCGTGATCGGGTTCACCGGTTTCGGGCTGCTCACCGCCTACGCCCTCGACGATTCGGTGTGGCCAGCACTCGACTGGGGCAAGCTCCTGACCTGCGCCGCCGGGGGCGCGGTGGTGTTCGGGCTGATCGGCTTCTGGCGCTACGGGCGCGCCGCGGTCCCGCTCTCGGTCATCACCGGGATCGCCGTCGGTTGGCTGGTCGGCGCGTGGGGCGGCGCCGACATCGGAGCTGGCAACTTCGGTGAGGCCGTCGTCGCCACCGTCGTGCCCGCGGCGATCTTCGGCGTCCGTTTCGGGCTCGCGGCCCAGCCCGACGCCCAGAAGCGACGGCGAATCGATCAGCGCTCCCGCTCCTGGATCTTCGTCACGCCGGCGCTGGCTTTCATCGCCTTCGGGTTGCTGGGTCCACTTATCCGCACGATCTATCTCTCGTTCCACAACCGCAATGGCACCAAGTCCGTCGGGTGGGACAACTACAACGCGATCTTCACCACCAAGAACTCGGTGAACTTCGACAACTGGCAGGACATCTTCACCAGCCGTCTCTTCTACCTCGCCCTCGCCTTGTTGGCGCTGGGCATCCTCATCGGCGTGTTCGCCGGACGGCGGACGAGCCAGGCCTTCGAGCGCGGTCCCTCCTCGGTCGGTCCGATCCTGGCCGGACTCTTCGTCCTGTCGTGTGCGATCCTCTCCTCCATCCGGGGCACGATCTTCAACAACGTGTGGTGGGTGATCGTCGTCACGTCGCTGGCGACGGTGATCGGTTTGGCCGTCGCCGTGCTCGCCGACCGGGCGCGAGCCGAGAACACAGCCAAGTCTTTGATCTTCCTCCCTATGGCCATCTCGTTCATCGGCGCCGGGATCATCTGGCGCTTCATGTACCAGGCCCGCGATCCCTCGCAGAAGCAGACCGGGGTGATGAACGCGGTCTGGGTGGGGATCGGCCAGAGCACCACGTCGACGGTGGGGAAGGCGATCTGGCTCGTCGTCCTGTTCGCGCTCGCGCTCGGCTTGCTGTACCTCGTCAAGCAAGGCCTCGACGCCAAGGCCAGCACGATGGCCGGCTTCGCGGCCGGGTTCCTGGTCCTCGATGCCTACCTGATCTACCGGATCCTCGGCCCTGGTCTCGGCGGCTACATCAAGGAGAACGGGGTGGTCAAGCCGCAACCGGTGCTGTTCGTGCAGGAGGGGCCGTTCAACAACATGTGGTTGATGGTCGTGCTGATCTGGGTGCAGGTCGGGTTCGCCATGGTGATCCTGTCGGCAGCGATCAAGGCCGTGCCGACCGAGCTGACCGAAGCGGCGAAGGTCGACGGGGCAACCGAGTCACAGGCGTTCTGGCGGATCACGATGCCGCAGATAGCACCCACCATCGGCGTCGTCGTCACGGCCCTGTTCGTCACGGTGATGAAGGTCTTCGACATCGTCTACGCGATGACCAACGGCAACTTCGGCACCCAGGTGATCGCCAACCAGATGTGGATCACCGCGTTCGGCCAGAGCAACCTCGGGCTCGGCTCGGCGCTCGCCGTCGTGCTGTTCGTCTCGGTGATCCCGATCATGTGGATCAACATCCGCCGTACGCAGCGGGCGCGTGCGTGAGGGGGGACGATGAGCTCCGGAATCGTCAACCCCGACCAACGCCCGAAGGGGACGGGAGGAGCCCTCTATCGCTTCCTCCGCTCGATCCCGACCTGGGTGCTGTGGCTGCTCGTGGTCGTCTGGAGCATCCCCACGGTCGGTCTGCTGGTCAACTCGTTCCGCACTCGTGACGCCGCAGCGAACCAGTGGGTGGTGGACCGTGTGGCGCGACGTCGCCCACCTCACCCTCAACAACTACCGCCAGGTCCTCGGCACGACCGCGGCCGGTGGCATGAAGCAGGGGCTGACCAACTCCTTTGCCATCGCCCTCCCGGCGACGATCATCCCGATCGCCTTCGCCGCCTTCGCCGCGTACGCGTTCGCCTGGATCGACTTCAAGCACCGCCAGGGACTGTTCATCGGTACCGTCGCCCTGCTCGCCGTGCCGCTGCAGGTCGCGCTGATCCCGCTGCTCTTGATGTACGTCAACGGCGCCCACTGGACGATCCCGTGGCTGGACAAGACGATCACGATCTTCCCCGACCTCAATCTGGCCGGTACGACCACCTCGATCTGGCTCACTCACACCGCGTTCGCGATGCCGTTCGCGATCTTCCTGCTGCACAACTACATCTCGTCGCTGCCCAAGGACATCTTCGAGTCGGCGCGCATCGACGGGGCCAACCACTTCCGCATCTTCTGGCGGCTCGTGCTCCCGCTGTCGGTGCCCGTACTCGCCGCGTTCGCGATCTTCCAGTTCCTGTGGACCTGGAACGACTACCTGATCGCCGTCACGATGATCGGCGCCAACCAGGCGGCGGCACCGTCGACCGTCGTGATCGCCGCCCAGACCGGCCAGTTCGGACAGTTCGAACACCTGCTCACCGCCGGCGCGTTCCTCCAGGCGGCGGTCCCACTGGCCGTGTTCTTCCTCCTCCAGCGGTTCTTCGTCCGCGGCATCCTCGCCGGGTCGGTCAAGGGCTGACGCCCTCGACCACTTACGACCAGATGGCCTCGTGATTGGTGGCGTCGAAGAAGTGGAGGTTCTCGGTCGCCACGCTGATCTCGACGTCCTGGTCGACACGGACGCGTGACCGCGGGCTGAACCGGGCCACGGCGTTGGCGACACCCGCGCCGAGGAGCTCCTGGGGCGCGTCCGGGTCACCGGAGTTGACCCGCTTGGCGTCTTCGAGCTCGAAGTGGACCATCAGCTCGGACCCGAGCGCCTCGACGAGGCGCACCGTGGCCTTCACGCGGCGATCGGCCGGATGCGTCGGTGGCGACGGCGGCGTCCTCGAAGTCCTCGGGGCGAATGCCGACCACCACGGGCTGGCCGTCGTAGCTCTGCAGGGCCGGGTGCTTCTCCAACGCCTCGGGGGCGAGCGCCACCCGCTGGGAGCCGATCTGCACGCTCTTCTCGCCATTGAGCGTCACGACACTTTCGTACAGGTTCATCGACGGCGACCCGATGAACGCGGCGACGAACACGTTGGTCGGTTCGTCGTAGAGGTGCTGCGGCGCGCCGACTTGCTGCAGATAGCCATCCTTGAGCACGGCGACCCGGTCCCCCATCGTCATCGCCTCGACCTGGTCGTGGGTGACGTAGATCGTGGTCACGGCGAGGTCGCGTTGGAGACGGGCGATCTCGGCCCGCATCTGGACGCGCAGCTTGGCATCGAGGTTGGACAGCGGCTCGTCCATCAGGAACGCCGCCGGCTGGCGCACGATCGCCCGGCCCATCGCCACCCGCTGCCGCTGGCCGCCGGAGAGCTGGCCGGGCTTGCGGTCGAGGTACGGCTCGAGCTCGAGGATCGCGGCCGCCTTGCGCACCCGGCTGTCGATCTCCGGCCTGGGAACCCGGGCCAGCTTGAGGGCGAAGCCGATGTTGTCGTACACGGTCATGTGGGGGTACAGCGCATAGTTCTGGAACACCATCGCGATGTCCCGGTCCTTGGGCTCGACATCGTTGACGACCCGGTCGCCGATCCGCAGCTCGCCGCTGGTGATCGACTCCAGACCGGCCACCATGCGCAGGGCGGTCGACTTCCCGCAGCCGGACGGTCCGACGAGCACGAGGAACTCGCTGTCGGCGATGTCGAGGCTGAGGTCGTAGATCGCCTGGAACCCGTTTTCGTAGATCTTGTTGATCGAGTCGAGCGTCACGGTCGCCATCGTCGGAAGCCTACTTCGGCCCGCGCCGACCGGAGACCACCGGGAGACCGTCGAGCGCTCCGCCGGCGGAGGCGACACCCGAGTCGATCTGCGCCGCGGCGGCCCAGTGGCGCGTCGACGGGACGACGTGGACGATGCTGGCGTTCACGGTGGCGGGCGAAGCGGCCGTGACCCTCCTGCTCGATCTGACTACCGAGATCGGCCGGCGTGAAGTCTGCCGGCACCTGCGGGCCGAGTTCCCGGTGCTGGCGATGATCATGCTGACTGCCCGGCCGAGGAGGCGGTCGAGCAGCTGCGACTGCCGGCTCGCCACCTGCCTCGCCGTGAGCTCGCCGACGCGCCTCCAGCGGTTCTTCGTCCGCGGGTTGGTGTCCGGAGCGGTCAAGGCTGGCTGACACGCCGGCGCCTGACCAGGGGGCCCCGGCCGTGTGCGCGTGCGTGGTGCGTCGGGATCCTGCGCCACGAAAGGTGGGATCTGACGCTCGGCAGGCCCGCATCCACGGTAGAGCTGCACTTGACGAACGTGTTTGTAAGCGCTTACATCACCCTGAGGGTCTGTTCAGGACCCCGACGGAGGGGTCGTGGTCAGGCGCCGAGTGCGTGAGTCGAAGGCCCACGCCACGATCGGCGACGTCGCCAGCGCGGCCGGTGTGTCCGTGGCGACGGTCAGCCGGGCCCTGCGCGGCCTGCCCAACGTCGCCCCCGACACTCGAGCCCGCGTCACCGCAGCAGCCGACCGGCTCCGCTACCAGCCGGACCCGCACGCCTCGCGCCTGGCTGCCGGACGAACGAACTCCATCGGCATGGCCGTACCCCTCCTCGACCGCTGGTACTTCGGCAAGGTGGTGGCGGGCGTCGAATCCACCCTGACCGGCCGCGGGCACGACCTGATCCTCTACGAGGTCGACGGCGAGGGCGCGCTGCGTCGCTTCCTCTCCGAGGCCGCGCCGGTACCGCAAGCGCACCGACGGCCTGATCATCGCCGACCTGAAGGTGCCGTACGACCTGGTCGATGGCCTCGCCGCCTCGGGCATGGTGATGGCCACCATCGGCGCGCCGACGGCGGAGTTCTCCTCCGTCACGGTCGACAACCTGGCCGCGGCGCGCCCTCGTCGTGCGGCACCTCATCTCGCTCGGGCACCGACGCATCGGGATCATCAGCGGCCAGGCCGAGATGCCGATCCACTTCGACGTGCCCGACCTCCGGATGCGCGGCGCCCGGGCCGCGCTGGCCGAGGCCGGCATCCCGTCGGGACCGACCCACGTGCAGCACGCCGGCTTCACGGTGGTCGGTGGCTATCGCGCCATGAGCCGGATACTCGACGAGGGCTTGCCCCCGACCGCGGTCTTCGCGTTCTCGGACGAAATGGCGATCGGCGCCATCCACGCCGCGGGCGAGAGGGGGTTGCGCGTTCCCGAGGATCTCTCGGTGGCCGGGTTCGACGACCACGACGTGGCGTGGGCATTGGGCCTGACGACGGTGGCCCAGCCCGTGCTCGGCCTCGGCCAGTGTGTCGCCCAGCTGCTCCTCGATCAGCTCGCCGACCCGGCCGCCCCACCTCGTCACCTGGTCCACGACGTCACGCTCCAGGTGCGGCGGACCACCGGTCCGGTCCCGCAGGCCCGCAACCGCTTCTGAGGCTCGGCGGGTCGGAGTGCCCCAGCCGGAGGGACCTCGCCCACTAGCGTTTCGAACGTGAGTGAGATCGAGACGGTCCTAGGTCGCGAGGTGCTCGACTCTCGAGGCAACCCCACCGTCGAGGTGGAGGTGGCGCTGGTGTCGGGGGCCCAGGGACGAGCCATCGTCCCCTCGGGCGCCTCGACGGGCGAGCACGAAGCAGTGGAGCTCCGCGACGGCAGCGACCGGTACGGGGGCAAGGGCGTCCAGCGAGCGGTGGCCAACATCAACGGCGAGATCGCCGCCGTCGTCGGCGGCATCGATGCGCTCGACCAGCGCCTCGTCGACCAGGCCCTGGTCGACGTCGACGGCACGGACAACAAGTCCCGCCTCGGCGCCAACGCCCTGCTCGGCACCTCCCTCGCGGTGGCCCGGGCTGCGGCGCGAGAGCTCGATCTCCCGCTCTACCGATACATCGGCGGACCGAACGCCCACGTGCTGCCGGCGCCGATGATGAACGTCCTGAACGGAGGGGTCCACGCCGACAACAGCGTGGACCTGCAGGAGTTCATGATCATGCCCGTCGGGGCGCCCAGCTACCGGGAGGCCCTGCGCTGGGGCGTCGAGACCTACCACGTGCTCAAGGGCGTCCTGCACGAGCGCGGGCTGTCCACCTCGGTCGGGGACGAAGGCGGGTTCGCGCCCAACCTGGCCAGCAACGAGGACGCCATCCGGGTGCTGATGGAAGCCATCGAGCGCGCCGGCTACACCCCCGGTGCGGACATCGCCATCGCCCTGGACCCCGCCACCAGTGAGCTGTTCGACGACGGCTCGTACGTGTTGGCCAGCGAGGGCCGGCGACTCTCGTCGGACGAGATGGTCGGCTTCTGGGCCGAGCTCGTCGAGCGGTACCCCATCGTGTCGATCGAGGACGGCATGGCCGAGGACGACTGGGACGGCTGGGCGACCCTCACCCAGGCCGTCGGTGACCGCATCCAGCTCGTCGGCGACGACCTGTTCGTGACCAACACAGAGCGGCTGAGCTTCGGCATCGAGCGCGGCATCGCCAACAGCGTGCTCATCAAGCTGAACCAGATCGGCACGCTCACCGAGACGCTCGATACGGTGGAGCTGGCGACGCGCCGCGGCTACACCAGCGTGATCTCCCACCGCTCGGGCGAGACCGAGGACACGACGATCGCCGACCTGGCGGTGGCCACCAACTGCGGGCAGCTCAAGACCGGCGCGCCGGCCCGCTCGGATCGCGTCGCGAAGTACAACCGGCTGCTGCGCATCGAGGCCGACTTGGGTGAGGCGGCGGCCTACCGCGGGCGGGGCGCGCTGGCTCGCGGCGGATCACCGGCAGGGCGATGACCGACGACGCGACGCCCGCCCCGGGCGCGGTGCGCACCACGCGCCTGCGCCGGCGGGCCACGGAGACCGAAGGCACGGGGGCGCTCCACCGGCCGGAGCCGACAGTCGAGGAGGCGCGCGACGACACGCCGCCGTTCGGGCGCCGGCGTCACGGCCGGGTCGCCGTCGGCCTGGTGGCCGTGCTGGTGGTCGGAGCGCTGATCGCGGCCTTGCTCGTGTTGCCCCTGAAGGCGTGGCTCGGGCAGCGTCAGGCCCTCGCCGACAGCCAGAAGCAGCTCGACGTGATCTGGGCCGAGAACAAGCGACTCGAGAAGATCTACGACGAGCTGCAGACCGATGCCGTGGTCGAGCAGCAGGCCCGGGCTCAGTTCGGTCTGATCAAGCCGGGCGAGATCCCACTGTCGATCCTCCCCGCGCCGGCAGCCACCGCGCTGCCCACTGGGTGGCCATACGACCAGGTCCAGCGCATCCTGGCCGTCCGGAGCGCGGGCGCCACGGGCTGACCGTGGGCGAGGTTGGGCCGCTCCAGCGCTACTTCGTCCGAGGCCTGCTGGCGGGCGCCGTCCAGGGCTGACCGCCCGAGATCGCTGATCCAGCGCTGATCCGGCGACGAAGACCCGGTGGGATGAGCCGCGACCATCCGCGCGCCGGACTGCCTACGATCAGCACCGCCGAGCCGAGAGGGAGGATGCCATGACTGCGTACGCCATGGAGCCCGGAGCAATGGAGTGGGGCGTCGCCAGCCCGCTGACCACGCTGTTCGACTTCGACTACGAGGCCGGCCGCGACCAGCTGCTGCGGCTCTACGACAAGGGCACCCGCCGACAGTGGATCGGCAGCGATCGCATCGACTGGTCCATCGACATCGACCCCACCAACCCGACCGGGATGCCCGACGACGTCGTCCCGATCAACGGCACGCCCTGGTGGGACAAGATGAGCGCGGCCGAGAAGGGCGACGTGCGGCGCCACCTCGAGGCCTGGCGGTTCTCGCAGTTCATGCACGGCGAGCAGGGGGCGCTGATCTGCACCGCCAAGATCGTGCAGACCGTCCCCGACATCGACTCCAAGTTCTATGCCGCCACCCAGGTCATCGATGAGGCCCGCCACGTCGAGGTCTACAGCCGCTACCTGCACGAGAAGATCGGCCTCGTCTACCCCCTCAACCCGAACCTCAAGTCGCTGCTCGACGACGTCATCCGCGACAGCCGGTGGGACATGACCTACCTCGGGATGCAGGTGCTCATCGAGGGCCTGGCCCTGGCCGCGTTCGCCCTCATCCGGAACATGGCCCAGGACCCGCTGGCCAAGGCCATCAACGCCTACGTCATGCAGGACGAGGCCCGCCACGTCATGTTCGGACGCCTGGCCCTGCGCGACTACTACCCGCAGCTCACCCAGGCCGAGCGCGACGAGCGGGAGGAGTTCTGCGTCGACGCCTGCTACCGGATGCGCGATCGCTTCCTGGGCGAAGAGGTGTGGTCGACGCTCGGTCTCCCGCCAGAGGTCACCGAGTGGGTGAACGCGAGCGAGCTGCAACGTCAGTTCCGCGGCTTCCTCTTCATGCGGATCGTGCCCATCCTGAAGGACATCGGGCTTTGGGGACCGAGGATCCAGGGGGCGTTCACGGACATGGGCGTCATCGGCTTCGCCGATTCGGACATCGACGCCGCCATGGCCGAGGACGAGCAGGTGGCCGAGCAGCTCGACGCCAGGGACGCTCGCCTGACCCACGTGGAGGCGGTGGCGGCGGACGTCTGACCGGCAGGAGGCTCACCTCAGCTCGGTCGCCACACCTCACGTTCGAGCGCCACGGCGGCAAGGGCGTCCTCGTCGACGGTGACCCCGAGACCCGGCCCGGTCGGCACGCGGAGCTCGCCGTCCTCCAGCTCGAACGGCGGGGTGAGATCACGCGTGTAGTAGCGGCGCGAGGCGGAGAGGTCACCGGGCAGCGTGAACCCGGGCAGCGCCGCCAGCGCCAGGTTGGCGGCCCGGCCGAGCCCGGTCTCCAGCATCCCGCCGCACCACACCGCCACCCCTCGGGCCTGGGCCAGGTCGTGGATGCGGCGAGCCTCGAGGTAGCCCCCGACCCGCCCCGGCTTGATGTTGATGATCGAGCAGGCGCCGAGTCGCAGCGCCAGCATGGCGACGGTGACCGAGGTGATCGACTCGTCCAGGCAGATCGGGGTGCGCAGGCGACGAGCCAGCGCGGCGTGGCCCTCGAGGTCGTCTTCGGCCAGCGGCTGCTCGAGCAGCAGCAGGTCGTACGGGTCAAGGGCGCGCAGCAAGTCGAGGTCGCGCCGGGTGTAGGCGGCGTTGGCATCGACCTGGAGCAGGACGTCGGGGCCGAGCAGTTCCCGCACCGCGGCCACCGGCCCATGGTCCCATCCCGGCTCGATCTTCAGCTTGATCCGGCGATAGCCCTCGTCCAGGTAGCCGCCGACGGTGTCCAAGAGGGCGGGGATCGACGGCGCGATCCCCACCGCGACCCCGGCCGGCACGGCGGCGCGTGTCGCTCCCAGGAGGCTGGCGAACGACCGGCGGTGCTGGCGGCCCCACGCGTCGAGCACCGCCATCTCCAGCGCCGCCTTGGCCATGGGGTGGCCGCGCACCGGCTGCAGCCGTTGGGCCACCCTCTCGGGCGTCAGGTCCGGTCCGAGGAGGCGGGGCAGCAGGTGGGCGCGGGTGACGTGACGGGCGCCGTCGACGTCCTCACTCGTGTAGAGCGGCGCGGCCTGGGCCGCGCACTCCCCCCACCCCGAGCCGAGGTCGGTGTCCAGTCGCACCAGCAGCTTGCGCTCGGCTGCGGCCGTGCCGTGGGAGGTCCGGAAGGGCGCGACGAGCGGCAGCTCGACGGTGATCAGCTCGGCCCCTTCGATGCGCATCCGGGGGCGCCGCTCCTTCCCTGGGACGAGGCGGCGGGCCCCCTGGATGACCAGCCGAGAAACTGGCGCCCCCAGTCCCACACCGATCGTGCGATGAGGCATGATGGCGCCGTCCAACCACGGACTCACACCCGGGGGGTGATCCACCTTGCGGATCAATGTAACGGTCAACGGCGCCGCGCACGAGAGCGAGGTCGAAGACCGCACGCTGCTCGTGCACTACATCCGGGACACCCTCGGGCTGACGGGCACGAACATCGGCTGCGACACGTCGAGCTGTGGCGCGTGCACGCTGCTGGTGAACGGCGAGTCGGTCAAGAGCTGCACCATGCTGGCCGCCCAGGCCGACGGCACCGACCTCATGACCATCGAGGGCCTCGCCATCGACGGCGAGCTGCACCCGATGCAGCAGGCGTTCCAGGACAACCACGGCCTGCAGTGCGGCTATTGCACCCCAGGGATGGTCATGGCCGCGGTCAGCCTGCTCAAGGAGATCCCGAACCCGAGCGAGGCGCAGGTGCGGGAGGGCCTCGAGGGCAACCTGTGCCGCTGCACCGGCTACCACAACATCGTGAAGTCGGTGCTGGCTGCCGCCGGCCAGGGGGCACCCGCATGACCCTCGTCGACGAGCATCCCGGCTCGGTCGTCGGCACGCGGATGAAGCGGCGGGAGGACCCCGCGCTCCTCACCGGCGAGGCCAAGTACACGAACGACCTCAGCATCCCCGGCGCGCTGCACCTCGCCGTGCTGCGGAGCCCCTACGCCCACGCTCGCATCACGAGCGTCGACGTCAGCGGCGCGCTGGCCCAGCCCGGAGTGGTGGCCGCGTACTCAGGCGCCGACCTCGAATCGGTCTGGGCCGGGCCGATGCCCTGTGCGTGGCCGGTCACACCGGACATGAAGAACCCCATGCACTACCCGCTCGCGGTGTCCAAGGCCGCGTACGTGGGCGACGGGGTGGCGTGTGTCCTGGCCACCAGCGAGGCCGCGGCTCAGGACGCCCTCGGCGCCATCGACGTGGAGTACGAGCCGCTGCCGGCGGTGACCGGGCTCGAGGACGCGCTGTCCGACCGCGTCGTCATCCACGACGAGCTCGGCACCAACAAGAGCTACACCTGGGAGCTGAAGATCGGCGAGGACGCGGTGGCCGCCGCCTTCGCCAACGCCGTCCACACGGTGAAGGAGCGCTACATCCAGCAGCGCCTCATCCCGATGGCCATGGAGCCTCGCGCCGTCGCCGCGGTGCCCCAGCCCTTCGGTGGCGATGTGACGCTGTACTCGGCCACCCAGATCCCGCACATCCTGAAGGTCATGACCGCGCTCACCCTCGGCATCCCCGAGCAGCACGTGCGCGTGGTGGCCCCGAGCGTCGGGGGCGGATTCGGCTCGAAGCTCGACGTGTACGCCGAGGAGTTGCTGTGCGTGGCGCTCTGCCGCAAGCACAACGTGCCGGTGCGCTGGAACGAGGAGCGCACCGAGAACGCGCAGGCCACCATCCAGGGCCGGGGCCAGATCCAGGACATCGAGCTGGCGGCCGACGAGAACGGCAAGCTCACCGCGATCCGCGTCCGCCTCCTCGCCGACATGGGCGCCTACCTGCAGCTGGTCACCCCGGGCATCCCCCTCTTGGGTGCCTTCCTGTACGCCGGGGTCTACGACCTGCCGGCCGCCTATGACTTCAGCTGCACATCCGTCTTCACGACGATGACACCCACCGACGCCTACCGCGGCGCCGGTCGCCCCGAGGCCACGTACGCCATCGAGCGCGCCATGGACACCCTCGCGGCCCAGACCGGTCTCGATCCGCTGGAGCTGCGCCGGCGCAACTACGTCGGCAAGGAGCAGTTCCCGTACACCGCCTTCAGTGGGCTGGTCTACGACTCGGCCGACCACCAAGCCGCCGCCGCCCGGGCGGCGGAGCTGGCCGGCTACGCGGACGTCCGGGCCAAGCAGGCCACGCAGAACGTTCCCGGCGCGGCGAAGCGGCTGGGCATCGGCGTCTCGAGCTACTTCGAGATGTGTGGCTTGGCGCCGTCGCGCGTGCTCGGCTCGCTGAGCTTCGGTGCCGGCGGTTGGGAGCACGCAACCGTGCGGGTGCTGCCGACGAACAAGGTGCAGGTGGTGACCGGAGCCACGCCCCACGGCCAGGGGCACGAGACGTGCTGGTCGATGATCGTCGCCGACAAGCTCGGCGTGGCGCCCGAAGACGTCGACGTGCTCCACTCGGACACCGCGATCAGCCCGCTCGGCCTGGACACCTACGGCTCGCGCTCGCTGGCCGTGGGCGGGGTGGCGATCGCGCTGGCGTGCGACCGGGTCGTCGACAAGGCGAGGATCATCGCCGCCCACCAGCTCGAGTGCGCCGAGGAGGACCTCGACTTCAGCGACGGGACCTTCACGGTCAGAGGTACCCCGGACAAGTCGACCCCCCTCGCGGCCGTCGCCTTCGCGTCGTTCCTCGCCCACGACCTGCCCGACGGCGTGGAGCCCAACCTCCAGGCCAGCATCGACTACGACCCACCTAACTTCTCCTGGCCCTTCGGTACCCACATCTGCGTGGTCGAGGTGGACACGGAGACCGGAAAGGTCGAGGTGCTCAAGTACGTCGCCGTCGATGACTGCGGCAACCAGATCAACCCGCTGATCGTGGACGGCCAGGTCCACGGGGGCGTCATCCAGGGCCTGGCCCAGGCGCTCTTCGAGGAGGCCGTCTACGACGACGACGGCAACCTGCGCACCAGCAACCTGGCCGACTACCTGGTGCCGGCGGCGTCCGACGTCCCGTCGATCACCACTGACCACACGGTGACGCCGTCCACGACCAACCCGCTCGGCGTCAAGGGGATCGGCGAGGCCGGCACCATCGGCGCCGCACCAGCCGTCATCAACGCCATCGTCGACGCCCTCTCGGGTCTCGGCGTGAAGGACATGCCCATGCCCGCCTCCCCGCAAAACGTGTGGAAGGCCATCCAGTCCGCCACCGGAGGTGCGAAGTGATCCCCGCCCAGTTCGAGTACCAGCGGGCCTCGTCGGCCGAGGAAGCCATCTCGCTCGTCGGCGAGCACGGCGACGAAGCCAAATTCCTCGCCGGCGGCCACAGCCTGCTACCCCTCATGAAGCTCCGGCTGGCGTCGCCGGCGGTGCTGGTCGACATCGGCCGCCTCACGGACCTGTCGTACATCCGCGACGCCGGCGACCACGTGGCCATCGGCGCCCTCACCCGGCACCGGGACATCGAGACGTCCGCCGTGCTGCACGAGCACGCCCCGCTCCTCGCCCATGCCGCGTCCTACGTCGGCGATCCGCAGGTCCGCCACCGGGGCACCATCGGCGGCTCCATCGCCCACAGCGATCCGGCCTCGGACCTCCCGGCCACCACCCTCGCCCTGGGCGCCACGTACGTGGCCCAGGGGCCCGGCGGCACCCGAGAGATCGCGGCCAGCGACTTTTTCACAGGCTTCCTCGAGTCGGCGCTGGCTCCGGACGAGCTCCTCACGGAGATCCGGGTGCCGAAGATGAACGGCGCCAAGTGGAGCTTCCAGAAGTTCAACCGCCGAGCCCAGGACTGGGCCATCGTCGGCGTCGCGGCCTGGCGCCGCAACGGCGACAGCGGCGTGGGTCTGGTCAACATGGGTTCCACTCCTGTGCTGGCGTCGAGCGTGAGCGCGGCGCTGGCCAGCGGAGCCTCCGCGGCCGACGCCGCCGAGCAGGCCGTGGCCGACGCCCATCCCCAGGCCGATCTGAACGCCAGCGTCGAGTACCGCACCCACCTGGCCAAGGTCCTGGTCCGGCGGGCGCTGGAGGAATCCAGCTAGCCCCAGACCGACCGGTCGGGCCGCAGGACCGCCCGGGCTGCAGACCGGTCGGGCTCGGGCCGCAGACCGGTCGGGCCGCACGGCCGCCCGAGCCGCACAGCCGCCCGAGCCGCACAGCCGCCCGAGCCGCACAGCCGCCCGAGCCGCACAGCCGCCCGAGCCGCACAGCCGCCCGAGCCGCACAGCCGCCCGAGCCGCAGGACCGCCCGGTCGGCCGAGCCCTCTGTCCGTTCTGGTCACCGAATCTGCGCCTCGGCAGCAGATTCGGTGACCGGAACGTGACGGAGGGGGCGAGTGAGACCGCGGTCGTGATGCGATCGTCGCCAGGCCAGTGTCGGTCACAGGCGAGCGCGCCCGTACCATCCAGCCATGACCTATGACGCGGTGGTGGTGGGCGCGGGGCCGAACGGCCTGGCCGCGGCCACGACGATCGCCCAGGCCGGCCGATCGGTACTGGTGATCGAGGCGGCACCGACGGTCGGCGGCGGCACGAGATCGGCCGAGCTCACCCTCCCGGGTTTCGTCCACGACGTGTGCTCGGCGATCCACCCGCTCGGGGCTGCCTCGCCGTACCTGTCCACCCTCCCTCTCGCCCGCCACGGCCTGCGCTGGCTCGAACCCGAGGTGCCACTCGCCCATCCGCTCGACGGCGGCGGCGCGGCCCTGCTCCACTCGGCCGACGACACCGCCGTGGCCCTGGGCGAAGACGTCGCGGCCTACCGGCGATGGATCGGAGCACTGGTCCCGCGTTGGGACCAGCTGGCGCCGATGATCACCGGTCCGCTCGTCAGCCTCCCTCGTCATCCACTGGTCCTGGCCCGCTTCGGCCTGCCCGCCCTCGGCAAGGCGTCGACCTTCGCCCGCCGGGCATTCAAGACCGAAGAGGCCCGGGCGCTCTTCGCCGGCTGTGCGGCCCACGCATTCCTACCCCTCGACCACCTGCTGACCACCTCGTTCGGCTTGGTGCTGATGGCGGCAGGGAACGCGGTGGGGTGGCCGGTGGCAGCCGGCGGGTCGCAGGCCATCGCTGATGCACTCGCGGCCTACCTCCAGGAGCTGGGGGGTGAGATCCGCACCGGCGAGGCCGTCACCGCCCTAGATCAGCTGCCCGAGAGCCGGGCCGTGCTCTTCGACCTGAGCCCGAGCCTGGTGGCCGCGATCGCCGGTGACGAGCTCCCGGCGTCGTATCGGGGACGCCTCGATCGCTTCCGGCACGGCCCGGCGGCGTTCAAGATCGACTACGCGCTCGCCGGGCCAGTGCCCTGGACCTACGAGCCGGCGCGACGGGCCGGGACTGTGCACACGTGCGGGACGGCGGCCGAGGTCGAGGCGAGCGAGGCCGCGACGGCGAGCGGGCAGCACGCCGAGCGGCCCTTGGTCCTCGTGGCCCAGCAGAGCCTGGTCGATCCCAGCCGCGCGCCCGCCGGTCAGCACACCCTCTGGGCCTACTGCCACGTCCCGAATGGGTCCACCATCGACATGACCGAGCGCATCGAGGCTCAGATCGAGCGCTTCGCGCCCGGCTTTCGCGACCTCGTCCTGGCCCGGCACGTGGCCGGCCCGTCCTGGTTCGAGGCCTACAACGCCAACTACGTCGGCGGCGACATCGCCGGGGGGTCGCATCAGGCCATGCAGCTGATCTTCCGTCCCACGGTGCGGCTCCGTCCCTACCGGACGCCGAACCCACGGCTGTTCCTCTGCTCGGCGTCGACACCGCCCGGCGCCGGCGTCCACGGCATGTGTGGCCACCACGCCGCCAACGCCGCGCTCCAAACCGCGCTCAGCTGACGGGTCGACCCGATGCCCCCGAACGGTCTCCACGGGCGTCGGCTGTGCTCTCGGCTTCGGTCCGTCGGCACAGCCAACCGTCTCCAAGGCGGTCGACCAAGGTCAAACCGCGCCCGGCTCAGCCCACTGAGGTTCAACCAAGCTGGGTCGCCAGCGCGTCGTGGGCGCGGCGGAGTCCGTCGATCACGCCGGCGCCTTGACCTTCGGGCACCACGGCGACGTGGGTGCCACCGGCCTCCCTCCACTCGTCCACCATCGAGCTCCACGCGGACGCCTCCGCCGGCAGGATCGACTCGAAGCCGAGCTGAGCCGGATCCCGCCCGGCCTCCTCCGCTCGGGCCCGGACCTGATCCATCCTGAGCGTCGCGCCCGACGAGGCCCGGCTGAAGATGAAGCCGTCCCCGACACGCGCCGCCCGGTCGAGCGCGGCGTCGGCAAAGCCACCAAACCAGATCGGGATCGGCCGGCTCGGGAGCGGGAGCAGACCGGCCCGGTCCACGCGGTGGAAGGTGCCGGTGAAGTCCACCACTCGCTCCGTCCAGAGACGTCGCATGAGCGTCACCTGCTCCTCCAACCTGGTGCCCCGCCGACGAAAGTCGACCCCGAGGCTCTCGTACTCGACATGGTTCCAACCGCTGCCGACGCAGAGGCGCATCCGACCGCCACTCAGGATGTCGATCTCGGCCACCTGCTTGGCGACCAGCGCGGTCTGGCGCTGGGGAAGCACCAGGACTCCCGGCACCAGCTCGATCCGCTCGGTCATGGCCGCCCACCACGCGTAGAGCGTGAGGACCTCGTGGAAGGCGTCATCCTCGGTGTAGGGCCCGGTGAGTGGCGGCGTGCGGTTGCCGTGCTCGGCGCCGAGGACGTGATCGTAGGCGATGATGTGGGAGAACCCGAGGGCCTCGACCGTGAGCGCGAAGTCGCGCAGGACCGCGGGGTCGTGTCCTATCTGCTGCTGTGGGAGGACGACGCCGATCTTCATCGACGGGACCGTAGTGCCGAGCCCGAGGTGTGTCGCGACGAGGATCGCTAGGTTGCCCGGCATGCCCGAGCGCGTCCCGTACGACGAGTTCTCCATGTTCGGCGAGAACGCCGAGGAGTTCGGCCTCCACCTGTCGGCGGACCCCGTCGTGCGACGCTCGTCGGTCGACCTCGGCGATGGCCGTCAGCTGAGCGCACTGGTGTGGGGATCGAGCGCACCGGAGATGGTGCTCCTCCACGGCGGGGCCCAGAACGCCCACACCTGGGACACGGTCGCGCTGGCCCTGAACCGGCCGCTGGTCGCCATCGACCTCCCCGGCCATGGCCATTCCGACGGCGGACGCAACGGCTCCGTGGCGGTGGTCGACAACGCCGCTGACATCGCGATCGCCATCCAGGCCCTGGCCCCAGCGGCGCGGGGCGTGGTTGGCATGTCGCTCGGCGGCCTCACCACGCTCGCCCTCGCCGACCACGCGCCCGACCTCGTCCGGGCGGCCGTGCTCGTCGACGTCACCCCCGGCGTCACGGCCGAGAAGTCCAAGGCCATCACCAGCTTCGTGAACGGTCCGGAGAGCTTCGCCAGCTTCGACGAGATCCTCGCCCGAACGATCGAGTTCAACCCGACCCGGTCGGTGTCGTCACTGCGCCGAGGGATACTCCACAACGCCGTCCAGCGCGAGGACGGCTCCTGGGTGTGGCGCTACGCCCGCTTCCGGAACCTCGAGCCTCGAGCTGAGGGCGACGACAGCGTCGCCCGCGCCTTCAACTCGCTCTGGCACGCAGTGTCGCGCCTGACCGTGCCCCTGATGCTCGTGCGAGGCATGCGCGCACAGTCGGTGGTGGACGACACCGACGAGAACGAGCTGTTGCGTCGCCTGCCCTCGGCCCGCGTCGAGCGCGTCGACGCCGGCCACAGCGTGCAGGGCGATCAGCCGGTCGAGCTGGCCCGCCTGCTCGACGACTTCCTACCCGCCTAGCCCTGGAGCGAGCCGCCGCAGCCAGGCGCCACGATCAGCCGCCGGGCTCGCTCGGCCGGGCCCAGAAGGTGCAGGCGGCGTCGGCGACGAGGTCGACCACCTCATCGAGTCCGAAGGCGGTCGACGTCACGACCAGGTGGTAGAGACTCGGATCGCGCGGGTCCCGGTCGTAGAGCCGGCGCACGAACAGGGCGCGGGCCCGGTCCGTCTCGGACTGACGCCGGCGAGCCCGTGCCTCGTCGATGTCCTCGATCTCCATGGCCCGCCGCAGGCGGAGCGCGGGCGGCCCGTCCAGCCGCACGTGGAACGCGCCGGGCTCGTCGGCCAGCACCACAGCCGCGGCCCGGCCGAGCACCAGGGTGTCACCGCGCTCCAGCGCCCGAGCGACGATCGCTTCGGATTCGCCGCGCAGGGCCGGATCGGGGTCGATGTCGTACGGGCCCGGGACCGGCGCCGCCATGACCACAGCCGGGACGTGGGCCAATCGAACGAGCCAGCGATTCGACGGCGTGGCGTGGCGCTCCTCGGTCGTGAGCCCCTCGGCCGGCTCGTCCCTCACCTCCTCCCTCACCTCGTCCGCCGGCATCGGGCGCACCACCCGTTGGACCAGGTTCAAGCCGAGGCGCTCCGCCAGTCGCACCGCCACCACACTGCCGCCGGCGCCATACGTCGCGGAAAGGGTGAGCACGCGCATGCCTGAAGATGCCCGGCCGGGGCGTCGGCGTCAAGCATCCAGCGCCGCCACCACCTCGGCGGTTGGTAGCCCGTGAATCTGCAAGTGCACCCCGTCCACGCGTGTTGCGCGCGCTGGAGGTGGACCTCCCGAGCATGGGCCGGGCGAGCGACGCAGAGTGCACCCCGTCCAGCGCGTGTTGGCGCGCGCTGGAGGTGGACCTCCCGAGCATGGGCCGGGCGGGCGGGAGGGCTATCGCCGGCGGGCTACAGGAGACCGGCGTAGGACCCGCCGTCGACCGGGATCTGCGCCCCGGTGAGGAACCGGGCATGCTCCGAGCAGAGGAAGGCGACGACGTGGCCGAAGTCGCCCGGGTTGCCCATCACCCCGGCCGGGATGCCGAGCTTGCTGGCGTCGGGCTCGGGCCCGTAGAGCTGCGCCATCCGGGCGGTGGCGTGCAGCCCGGGCTGGACCGAGTTGACGGTGACGCCGTCGGCCGCGACCTCGCGGGCCAGCGTCTTGAGGAATCCAGTGGCGCCGGCCCGGGCGGTGTTCGACAGGATCAGCGCCGCCATGGGCTGGCGCACCGCCAGCGAGGTGATGGCCACCACCCGCCCCCACCGCTGCTCGCGCATGCCCGGGACCGCGGCCTTGCACATCCCCACGACCGAGAGCAGGTTCATCTCCAGCGCGGCGGGGTAGGCGTCCACCTCCGTGCTGGCGAAGTTGCCCGGCGGTGGGCCGCCGCCGTTGGTTACCAGGATGTCGAGACCACCGAGCGCCTCGTCCGCGGCGTCGACGAAGGCCGCCCCTCCAGCGGCGGTGCCGACATCCGCCACGAGGGGCACGCACCGCGATCCGATCTCCTCCGCGGCGGCGCGGACCCGCCCTTCGTCACGCCCACAGATCGCGACCTGCACGCCGTCCGCGGCGAGCGCAGCCGCCGACGCGAGGCCGAGTCCAGCCGACCCCGCGGCCACCGCCGCTCGCTTCCCCGCGATCCCGAGGTCCATGCCAGCCGAACCTACCGCGACAGGGGATGGTTAGGCTCCGGCGCGTGGCCGAGCGGTGCCCGGCACCCGCGGTCCCCACCTGATGCACGACGCCCATCTCGAAGCGATCGCGGACGCCGTACCCCTACCCGTACTGGTACGACGACGCCGACGAGCCGGAGTCGAACGCGATGCTGGTCCGCACCGAGACGTGCGACCTCTGCGTGGTGGGCGGAGGGTACACCGGCCTCTGGACCGCGATCATCGCCAAGGAGCGCGACCCTTCACGGGACGTGGTGCTGATCGAAGGCGGCGCGGTGGGCTCGGCGGCGAGCGGTCGCAACGGCGGCTTCATGGAGTCGAGCCTGACCCATGGCGTGGAGAACGGGCAGGAGCGCTTCGCAGCGGAGATGCCCGCGCTCGAACGGCTCGGGCTGCGGAACCTCAACGAGATCGAAGCCACCATCGAGCGGTACGGGATCGACTGCGACTACGAGCGCACCGGCGTGATCGACATCGCCATCTCGGACCACATGCTGGACGAGCTGCGTGACGACGAACGCCATCTCCGCCGGCTGGGGCAGGACGTGGAGCTGCTCGATGGACCGGCCATGCAGGCCGAGGTCCACTCCCCCACCTACCAGGGCGGTCTGTGGCGCCGCGACCATGCCGCGCTGGTCGATCCCGCCCGCCTGGTCTGGGGGCTGAAGGCCGCTGCGGAGCGCCTCGGCGTGCGGATCTACGAGGACACCAAGGCCACGGAGGTCGACCACGATGGCATCGGGGCGATGCTCACTACCCCGCTCGGACGGGTGCGGGCCGCCAAGGTGGCGCTGGCCACGAACGCCTTCCCGCCGCTCCTGCGCCGGATGCGGCACTACATCGCGCCCATCTACGACTACACCCTCACCACCGAGCCGCTCACGCCGGCCCAGCGGGCGTCCGTAGGTTGGAAGCGGCGCCAAGGTCTGTCGGACTACGCCAACCAGTTCCACTACTACCGGCTGACCGAAGACGACCGCATCCTCTGGGGCGGCTACGACGCCATCTACTTCTTCGGCGGGAAGGTCAAGATCGAGCTCGAGCAGCGCCCCGAGACGTGGGCCACGCTCGCGGCCCACTTCTTCGCCACGTTCCCGCAGCTGGAGGGCGTCCGCTTCAGTCACGCGTGGGGAGGCGCGATCGACACCTGCACCCGCTTCTGCGTGTTCTGGGACACCGCGCTGCGAGGCAAGGTGGCGTACGCGCTCGGCTACACCGGTCTCGGCGTCGCCGCCAGCCGCTTCGGCGGCGAGGTGATGCTGGACCTGCTCGACGGCCGACGGTCGGAGGCCTCCCGGCTCGAGTTCGTACGGAAGCGCCCGCTGCCGTTTCCGCCCGAACCGATCCGCTACGCCGGCATCCAGGCCACCCGGTGGTCGCTCGAGCGGGCCGACAAGCACGGCGGTCGCCGCAACCTGTGGCTGCGCACCCTCGATCGCCTCGGGCTGGGCTTCGACAGCTGACGAGGTGGCGCCAGCGGCTACTCGCGCGCGCCGGCCTTCAGGCGCTGACGGGCCATGGTGGACTCCGCGATCGGCACGACCGCGGACGCCTTGCCCAAGCCGTATGCCGGCATGTTGCCGTAGATGGCCTCGTACTCGCCGGCCCGCACCTGGAACGTCTCGTGCCAGATGCCGGTGCGGTCGCTCTTGCCGACCCGCTTCCAGTAGGTCCGCCAGGCGGCCAGGTGCGGATCAGAGTCGTCGCGCGCGCGAACCGCTCGAGGTCCTCGAACGAGCGCCAGTACTGCACCGTCAGCATGCCGGCCATCTGGTAGCCCATCAGCCCCTTCTCCGGGTGCTCCATCAGGTAGTCGAGCATCTTCTTCACGGCCGGCCCCCGCGCCGAGCTCAGGTCCTTCAAAGTGCTCCAGAACCTCGCCTTGCGGTTGAAGCGGGCGCCGATCAGGAACACGACGAAGTCGCCCTCGATCTCCGCCGTCCATCGTCCCTGGTTGATGTGAACCACGTTCTCCTCCTCGGTCCTCGATCGAGACCCGTCGTGCCTCGGTCCGGGTTCGACGGCCGAGCCGGCTCGGATCATGGGCGCCGGCGTGGCCCCGATCGATCATCGCGCCTCTACGCTGCAGGTGATGCCCGAAGTGATGCCCGAGGCTGTGCCCGCAACCCCACCTGCTGTGGCCGAGGTCTCGGACGCCCTGTCCCGCCACGGCTACCTCCCGGACGACGGCCTGTCCACCGCGGTCTTCCTCGCCATGCGACTGCGCCGCCCCCTCCTCCTCGAAGGCGAGGCGGGCGTGGGCAAGACCGAGGTGGCCAAGGTGCTGGCGCGTTGGACCGGCGGTGAGCTCATCCGGGTGCAGTGCTACGAGGGCATCGACGTGTCCCAGGCCGTGTACGAGTGGGACTACGCCCGCCAGCTGCTCCACCTGCGGGCGGCCGAGGCGAGCGGCGAGGCGGCCGCGGCCGGCACCGAGGCGCTCGAGCACGAGCTGTACAACGAGCGCTTCCTCGTCAAGCGCCCGCTCCTGCGAGCCATCGCGCCAGTGGAAGGGCCCTCGCCCGTCCTGCTGATCGACGAGGTCGATCGGGCCGACGACGAGTTCGAGGCCTTCCTGCTCGAAGTGCTGTCGGACTTCCAGATCACCGTGCCCGAGCTCGGTACCTTCCGGGCCCCGCTCGCCCCCTATGTCATCCTCACGTCCAACCGCACCCGCGACGTCCACGACGCGCTCAAGCGCCGTTGCCTGTACCACTGGGTCGAGCACCCCGAGCTTCGAGCGCGAGGTGGCGATCGTGCGCCTTCGCGTCCCAGAGGTGCAGGAGCAGCTGGCCCGCCAGGTGTCGGCGGCGGTGGAGGCGATGCGCGGCCTGCAGCTCTACAAGCCGCCCGGCGTGGCGGAGACCATCGACTGGGCCGGGGCGCTCGCCGTGCTCGGCACCACCGAGCTGTCCGAGGCGACGGTCGGCGCCACCCTCGGCACCGTGCTCAAGTACCGCGAGGACCAGGAGCGGGTCCGCCAGCACGGCGTCGGTGACCTGGTCAAGCAGGCCTTCGAGCGGGGCCTGGTACCCGGTCGGTGATCTGGTCGTGAGCGCTGCAGGCGACGCCGGCGCGCTCGCCGTCGCGTTCGCTCGCGTCCTGCGGGGCGGCGGGCTGGCGGTTCCGATCGATTCGGTCCTCGCCTTCGGCGAGGCGCTGGGCGCGATGGGGCTGGAGGAACGCGACGGCGTCTACTGGGCCGCCCGGTCGACGCTCGTCCACCGGCCGGAGGACCTGCCCTTCTTCAACCGGGCCTTTGCCGTCTTCTGGGAGGGGCGCCTCCCGGATGGCCGCCCCACGGCGGAGGAGGAGGTTCTCCACCTCACGCTCGCCGTCGACACGGACGACGAGGACGATGCGAGCGCCGACGAGACCGTCGAGGCGGGTGACGACCCCAACCTCACGCTGCGCTTCTCGGCCGTCGAGTCGTTCCGCCACAAGGACTTCGCCGCCTACTCCCGCGACGAGCTCCACGAGGCGCAGCGGCTGATGGCCGACCTACGGCTGGCCGGAGTGCCCCGGCGGTCTCGCCGCCTGGTGAAGGTCAAGGCCGGCCGCCGGCCCCGGCAGGGCCGGCCCGACCTCCGCCGGACGATCGACGCCGCCCTTCGAGCCGGAGGCGAGCCGATCAGCCCCCGCTACCGCGAGCCCGGGCAGCGCCTGCGCCGGCTCGTCCTCCTGCTCGACATCTCCGGTTCGATGGAGCCCTACGCCCGAGCGCTGCTCCGGTTCGTCCACGCGGCCGTCGCCGGCCGGCAGCGGGTGGAGGCGTTCGCGCTCGGTACCCGGCTGACGCGGGTCACGCGCGAGCTGAGCTCGCACGATCCCGACCGCGCCCTGGCCCAGGCATCGGAGCAGGTCCACGATTGGTCGGGCGGCACCCGACTGGGCGAGTGCCTCCGGCGGTTCAACGACCAGTGGGGAGTGCGGGGCATGGCCCGGGGCGCCATCGTGGTCATCCTCTCGGACGGCTGGGACCGCGGCGACCCCGACGTGCTGGCCGAGCAGATGGGCCGCCTGCACCGCGTCGCCCACAAGGTGGTATGGGTCAACCCGCTCAAGGTCACCCCGGGCTATGCGCCTCTGGCCCGAGGGATGGCGGCCGCACTGCCGTATGTTGACGACTTCGTGGAGGGTCATTCGGTGAACGCCCTCGAAGAGCTGGCGGAGGTCATCTCACGATGAAGGAGATCCTGGACGACATCGAGCGCTGGCGAGGGGCCGGCAAGCGGGTGGCCGTCGCCCGGGTGGTCAACATCGAGGGCTCGGGCCCGCGCGATCCTGGCGCCGCAATGGCGGTGAGTGAGGACGCGGAGGTGGCGGGCTCCGTGTCCGGCGGCTGCGTGGAGGGCGCGGTGGTCACCGAGGCCCTCCAGATCCTCGAGGCCGGGAGCGCGGGGCGGATGGTGAGCTTCGGCTACTCGGACGACGAGGCCTTCGCCGTCGGCCTGACCTGCGGGGGCACGATCCACTTGTTCATCGAACCGCTCAACTGGTGACAACCGTGTCCCTCTACGAGGTGCTGCGGGACCGGATTCGGGCCGAGCAGCCCGTCTCCCTCGCCACCGTCGTCGAGGGCACGAACGCCGGCTCCAAGCTCCTGGTATCTCCGGACGAGGAGCCGCTCGGCAGCCTCGGGAACCCGGATCTCGACCGGGTGGTGGGGCGCGATGCCCTGGCCGAGCTGGAGGCCGGCCGCACCGGCGTGCGCCACTATGGGCCCGAAGGGCAGAACAACCCCGACGATCCCGCCATAGACACGTTGAGCGTGTTCATCGAGAGCTGGGCTCCACCGCCCCAGATGCTGATCTTCGGCGCCGTCGACTTCACGGCCGCACTGGCCAAGGTGGCCAAGGTGCTCGGCTACCGGGTGATCGTGTGCGACGCCCGGGAGATCTTCGCCACCCGGCGACGCTTCCCGATGGCCGACGAGGTCCTCGTCTCCTGGCCCGGCCCGGTGTTCTCCGAGCGCGGCGCCGGACTCGGCCCACGCGACGCCGTGTGCATCCTCACCCACGACCCGAAGTTCGATGTGCCCGCCATCGAGGGAGCGTTGGCCACCCGAGTCGGCTACATCGGCGTGATGGGGTCCCGCAAGACCCACACCAAGCGGATGGAGCGACTAGCCGAGGTCGGGATCGAAGGCGAGGTCCTGAACCGGGTCATGGCTCCGATCGGGCTCGACATCGGCGCCCGCTCGCCCGAGGAGACGGCGGTGTCGATCTGTGCCGAGATCATCGCCCTACGCACCGGCCGGCGGGCACCCTCGCTGCGCGACGCCGAGGGCGCCATCCACTGAACCGGCCTGCCCACCCGCCCTCGCAACGGTGAGCGCCCGCCGGCACGGTCAGCTGACGCGGACGGGGTGGCGGGCCGGGACGGTCGGCGCGAACGGGCCGGGGTCGCCGACTCGGACCCGCCGCTGCTGGCGGGCCGACAGCATGCGTACCTCGACGACGTGGCCGGTGTTGGGCGCGTGGACCATCGCGCCGCCCAGGCCGAGCGCGAGCATCACGTGGCCGGGGTAGTAGAGGAGGTCGCCCGGCGCCACGGTGTCGAGCGCGACCCTGGCCGCGCCACGGATCTGGCGTCCCGATTGACGCGGCAGCAGCACCCCCGACTGGGCCCAGGCCCAGCTGGTGAGGCCCGAGCAGTCGAAGGCCTGGCCCGGCGCGGACGCCCGGCGGTGGTAGGGCACTCCGAGCTGGCTCAAGGCCGCCAGCAGGGCGCCCATGTGGCGGGCGTCCGTACGACGCCACACGGCGTCGAGCTGCTGCGGGTCCAGCCCCGCGCGCGGGGCCACCAGGCCCGCCACCTGCCCGCGGATGACCGTGTAGGTGCCCCAGTCACCTCGGCGCAAGGCGTCGAGGGCCTGCCGAGCCGGCAGCGCGGCGAGGTCGGCCTGGCGCGTGACAGCGGCCACCGAGCGGGCGGCCGCCGGCGGCGCGAAGGCCGCGGCCGTGCTGAGCGCGACGCCGGTCGTCGCCAGCACGGCCGTGCCAGCGAGCAGGGCGCGCGCGCCGGCGCGGAGGGGTTGGGTCATGGGAAGGGGCACCTCCTGGCCGGGTCCGCCGCGCCCGCCCCACGCCCCTCTCTGGAGGGGGAGGCGGGCAGCAGCCTGGCCGTTTGTTGCGAAGTGGTTACGGTCTAACCGACGGCCAGCGTCATCTCCAGTCACCCCCCGGAGTGACGTGGGTCACAGGCAGCGCCCGCGGCGGCCGGACCGCGCCACACTCCGCCCATGTCCGAGCGCGGCGCCGCCCGCCGACCGAACCACCGCCGCCGTGCTCCTGGCGGCCGGCGGCGGGTCTCGCTTCGCGGGCGACGAGCACAAGCTGCTGGCCCCCTTGCGGGGCCGTTCGGTGGCCTCGTGGGCGATCGAGCACGCGGTGACGGCTGGCCTCGACGAGACGATCGTCGTCACCGGCGCCGCAGCGGTGCCGGTGCCGGACGAGGTGACGCTGTTGACCAACCCGGCCTGGGCCGACGGTCAGGCCACGTCGCTCCAGACGGCGTTGATCCACGCCCGCCAGCGGGGCCACGGCGCGATCGTGGTCGGCCTGGCCGACCAGCCCTTCATCCCGGCGGCGGCGTGGCGAGCGGTGGCCGCGTCCACGGCGCCGATCGCCGTCGCCACCTACGACGGCGTGCGGGCCAACCCGGTTCGACTGGACGAATCGGTGTGGGACCTGCTGCCGACCGGGGGTGATGCCGGCGCGAGGGTCCTGATGCGGATGCGGCCGGACCTGGTGAGCGAAGTAGCGTGCGAAGGCACCCCCGCCGACATTGACACTCGTGAGGATCTCCGACGATGGAACTCAACAACGACTTCACGGTGAAGGCGCCGATCGACAAGGCCTATGCGATCCTCACCGACGTCGAGCGCATCGCCCCCTGCCTGCCGGGCGCGCAGCTGACCGAGGTCGAAGGCGACGTCTACCGCGGGCTTGGTCAAGGTCAAGGTCGGTCCGATCACGGCTCAGTTCAAGGGGCAGGCGCACTTCGTCGAAAGGGTCCCCGAGCAGCACCGGGCCGTCTTGAAGGCGGAGGGTCGCGACACCAGCGGCAGCGGCAACGCCTCGGCCATGATCACCGCCCAGCTGGACGAGCTTGACTCCGAGCTCACGAAGGTCTCGGTCAACACCGATCTCACCATCACCGGACGCGTGGCCCAGTTCGGGCGGGGCGCACTCGCCGACGTGAGCGACAAGCTGCTCAAGCAGTTCGTCAACAACCTCGAGACGACGGTCCTGGCCGGCGAGTCAGGCGGCGCCGACGCTCCGCCGGCACCCGCGGCCGGAAACGGCGCCACCGACGCGGCCACTGCCGCGCCAACCGCCGCCACCACGCCGCCCCCGGCCGCCCCATCGACCGAGGCCGCGGGACCCGCCACTGCTCCGTTGACCGAGGCCACCGGACCTGCCACTGCCGCGGCGACCGAGGCCGCCCCCCAAGAAGCTCCGTCGGCGCCGACCGTGCGCAAGATCGAAGCCGAGCCGGTGGCCCCGATCGATCTGATACAGACGGCGGGCGCCCCGATGGCCAAGCGGCTCCTGCCGCTGCTCGGCGGGATCGTCCTGCTGTTCATCGCCTGGCGTGTCCTCCGGCGCCGCAGCTGACGCCGATCGGATCGCCGTCGCCGCCCTCCTCGGGCGCGAGCCGCAGGGCGCGTTCGAGGTCGTGTTGCGCGATGCCACCGGCGGGCCGGTCGTGATCCGCAACGCGCCGCTGCTCGACGACGGCACACCCATGCCGACCCGCTACTGGCTGGTGGGGCCGGCCGCGGCGGCGGTGAGCCGCCTCGAGGCCGCGGGGGGCGTGGGACGGGCCGAGGCCGCCGTACCGGCCGCCGCCATCGCCGCCGCCCACGACCGCTATGCCGCCGAGCGCGACGCGGGCGTGCCGGCCAAGCACGCCGGGCCGCGCCCGTCTGGCGGCGTCGGCGGCACTCGTGTGGGTGTGAAGTGCCTCCACGCCCATTACGCGTGGCACCTGGCCGGCGGCGACGACCCGGTCGGGCGCTGGGTCGAGGCGCAGCTGTCAGCGGCGAACCAGGGTGGCGGAGACGAGCAGCCATGACCACGCTCGCCGCCATCGATCTCGGCTCGAACGCCGCCCGCCTGCTGATCTGGCGCGACGGGACGGTGGTGGAGCGCCGCTCGACCATCAGCCGTCTGGGCGAAGGACTGGAACGCACCGGCGAGCTGGGGCCCGCCGGGCGCGGCCAGACGCTGGCCGCGCTGGACGCCTATGCCTCGCTGCTCGAGCGCCACCGTGTCGAGCAGGTGCGGATCGTGGCCACCGCCGCCGTGCGCGCGGCGGCCAACCGCGACGACTTGCTCACCGCGGTCGAGGCGCGGCTCGGCGTGCGGCCCGACGTGCTGTCGGCGCAGGACGAGGCCCGCTACGGCTACCGAGGTGCGCTGGCCGGCGCCTCGGTGGAGGGCCCGGCCTTCCTCGTGGTCGACATCGGAGGCGGGTCGACCGAGCTCGCCTTCGGCCAGGAGCGTCCGCAGCCCGATTCGGTGGTGACGATGGACCTGGGCAGCGCCAGCCTCACCGCGGCGGAGCTGCCCTCGGACCCACCCCGGCCCGAGGAGCTCTCGAACGCCATCGCCATCGCCCACGACCATGTCGACGAGGCGCTCCGCGCCCTGCCGGGGATCGAGGACGGCCTCGTGCCACCGACCATCGTCGGACTCGGTGGCACGATCGTCACCGTGGCCGCGGTCGAGATCGGCGTGCCTCTGCCCCCCGGCGACGCCGCGCTCCAGGGCCGAGTCGACGTCGTCGAGCCCTTGCTCCACGGCCTGTTCCTGACCCGGGACGCGGCCGAGGACGTCTTTCGGACGTTGGCCCAGGAGCCCCTCGCCGATCGAGTCCACAACCCTGGCCTGCCGCCGGCACGGGCCCCCATCATCGTGGGTGGCTGCTGCATCCTCGTCAGCCTGCTGCGCCGCCTGAGGGTGCGCGGCTTGAGCGTGTCCTTGTGCGACCTCCTCGACGCGGTGGTGGCGGAGCTGGCCGTCTCGCGACCAGCCAGCCCGCCGACGGGCTCATGAGCCCCTCCACGCCTGGGCGCGCCCGGCGCCTCCCTCGTCTCCTACGATCCCCCGTCCGTGGCCCGGCTGTACGGACGGCGGATCCTGCTCCGCCCCTTGACGCCGGTCGACTTTGCAGCATGGAGCGAGGTGCGGACCCGCAACGAGGACTGGCTGCTGCAGTGGGAGCCCAAGCGCCAACTCGGCCACCCTGACGTGGCGCGCGATCGGGAGGCCTTCACCGTCCGCTGTCACGCTCGGGAGCGGGAACGGCAGCTCGGCACGGGGTACGGCTTCGGGATCTTCGTGGATCAAGAGCTGTCCGGGGAGATCAATCTCAATGCCCTCCAGCGGGGCCCGTTCCAGAACGCCTACGTCGGATATTGGATCGACCAGGCCAAGGCCGGGCGAGGCTATGTGCCCGAGGCGGTCGTCGTGCTGACCCGCTTCGCGTTCGAGGAGCTTCGTCTCCACCGGCTCCAGATCGCCATCATCCCCCGCAACGAGCGGAGTCGCCGAGTGATGGAGAAGCTGGACTACCGCTTGGAGGGGATCGCCCTGCGCTACCTCGAGATCAACGGGGTGTGGGAGGACCACTGCCGCTACGCCATCACCACCGAGGAGTGGGCCGAGCGCCGCGGGGAGCTGGCCGAGGCTTGGCTGTGACGGGCGGCGGGCGAGAGGCGCTGCTTCGCGGACCTACTTCTTGGAGATCCGGGCCTGCAGGGCGGCGATGCGCTCGGCGAACCACGGCTGCTCACGGCTCCACACCTGGGGCTTGATCTCCCGCTCGACCGCCGCCGCGTGGTCGGGGATCTCGGCCATGTCGGCGAGCGTCTGCTTGCTGACGAGGCTGAGCTCGCGAGGGCGCGTCGGCCGCGCGCGCCCCGAGCTCGTGCGCGGTCGCGGCCAGGGTGTCGTCGTCGACACAGCGATAGGCCAGGCCGACTCGCTCCGCCTGGGCGCCGTCGAAGACCTCGCCGAAGAGCACTGCTGCCGCCGCGACCTGCGGACCGACGATCCGGCGCAGCAGCCAGGTGTGGCCGCCGCCAGGGTGGAGGCCGATCTGGAGGAAGCGGGTGTCGAAGCGAGCCCGCCGGGCGGCGATGCGCACGTCGCAGGCAAGGGCCAGGTTCATGCCGGCACCCACCGCGGCACCGTTGACAGCGGCGAGGGTGGGGAGCGGGCAGCGGGCGACGCGCAGGAAGCCCTCGTAGATGGTGCGCAGGCCGGGCCCTTCCGAGCTCTGGAGGTTGCCGAGGTTGGCCCCGGCGCAGAAGGCGGGCGGGGCGCCGGTGACCACCAGTGCGCCAACACCCTCGTCGCCCTCGATCCGGTCCAGCGCGGCGATGATCTCGCCCACCATGGGCTCGGTCATCGTGTTCCGCTCGGCCGGGTTGTTGAGGGTGAGCGTCGCCACCCGATCGGCGATCTCCAGCTCCACGAGGCTCATGGAGGGAGTCTGGCACGCGGCCTATCGTGCGACGATGTCCTCGCAGGCCCGGACGGACGAGCGCACGGATCGGGTCCAGCTCGCCCGTCATGCCCGCGGCCCCGAGGGCTAGCCTCACCCTCTCATGCTCGACCACGTCTTCACCGACGCGATCAGCGCCTTGCGAGACGCCTTCGAGGCCTCCCTCCTCGAGCGGCAGGCGTTCGAGGAGCACTTCCAGGTCGACGTGCTGCTCGGCGACGTCGTCTGGGAGACCAGCTACGGCCTGCCGGGCGAGGGGCTCCCGCCACGGGTGGTGGCTCACATCACGTTCGACTGGCCGACCTGGAGCCAGACCTCGTATCGCCGTTGGTACATCGAGGAGGCGCTCGACGAGCACCCGGCCATCGAGATGGAGATCGTCTTCCGGGTCCAGCGCCTGGCCGAGCAGCCCCAACCCAGCCTGTTCGAGGCCGTCATACCCGAGGCCAGCCCGGTCATCGGCAACGAGCGGCTCGAGCGGGCCGGGGCCACGGTCGAGATCGGCTACGCCAGCGAGGCCCACAGCGCCCGCAAGCACCCGGACTACGCCATCGAGCTCACCTACGAAGGCCTGTACGAGCTGGCCGAGGAGACGCTGGCCGACGGCTCGAGCAAGCTCCTCGACGAGCACTTCTCGGCCCTCGGCGGCTGGATCGCGTCGATGCTGGTGCGCCTCGGCGACGTGCGGGTCGCCTTTCTCCCCGCCGACGAGGGCGACGGTTGAGCACGTTTGGCGGCCGGGGTTCCTTGCTGGCTCCACTCACCCCTCGTTAGCGTGGCAGGCTGGAGCATTCCATCAACGAAGGGGGAGGGCATGCGTTCTCGGCGCAACCTCATTGGCGTCGCTGCGGCGGCCATGGCACTCGGCCTGGTGGCCAGCGCCTGTGGCAGCAGCAGCGGAAGCAGCAGCGGGACGACAGCCGCACCAGGCACATCAGCCGCACCAGGCACATCAGCCGCACCAGGCACGTCAGCCGCACCAGGCACATCGGCCGCACCAGGCACCACGAGCGGCGGCGGAGGCAAGTGCGAGGCCGGCACCGGCACCGTGCCGCCGATCCAGGCCGGCACCGCCACCGGGACCGGCAAGAAGATCGGCCTGTTGTTCGACATCACCGGGCGGGGCGACAAGTCGTTCAACGACGCCGCGGCGGCGGGCCTCGACAAGGCCAAGGCCGACTATGGCGTGGTGGGCACCGAGTCGACACCGACGACACAGGACGGGAGCGACCGACCCCCGCGCATCAAGGGAATGGCCGGCCAGCAGGACCTCATCGTGGCCGTGGGCTTCCTGTGGGGCGCCGCCGTGAAGGCTTCGGCCATGGCCAACCCGAAGCAGCTGTACGCCATCGTCGACCCTTCTCCGACCGTCGACCTGCCGAACGTGCGCAACATGAACTTCACCGAGGAGCAGAGCTCCTTCCTGATGGGCGTGGCCGCGGCGTGCGCCTCCAAGACCGGCAAGCTCGGCTTCATCGGCGGAGTCGAGACCGACCTCATCAAGAAGTTCGAGGCCGGATACACCGCCGGCGCGAAGGCTGTGAACCCTGACGCCACTGTCGAGGTGAAGTACATCACACAGCCGCCCGTCTTCACCGGCTTCAACGATCCGACGAAGGGCAAGGCCATCGCCGCCGCGATGTACGGCGAGGGCATCGACGTGATCTACGCCGCCGCGGGCGGGTCGGGCAAGGGCCTGTTCCAGGCCGCGGCTGAATCGGGAAGCAGCCCGGCGACGTCTACGCCATCGGTGTCGACTCCGACCAGTACCAGACCGCGTCGGCCGATGAGAAGCCATACATCCTGACCTCCGCCCTCAAGCGAGTGGACGTCGCGACCTACGAGGCCATCACCGACGCCTTGAACGGGAAGCTGACGGGGGAGAAGAAGCTGTACAACCTGGCCAACAACGGCGTCGGCTATGCCGTGTCCAACCCGGCCATCAACCAGTACGCGGGCACCATCGAGACGTACAAGAAGCAGATCATCGACGGCACCATCAAGCCGCCGACGAAGCCCGGGTCCTGACCGGCACCAGTCATGGGGCTGGGGCCCGGAGACGGGCGCCCCAGCCCCATTCAGCGACTAGACATGCACCCGTGACCGCCACCGGGGAGGCGACGCCGGCCATCGAGCTGCGCGACATCGTCAAGCGGTTCCCCGGCGTCGTCGCCAACGATGGCGTGAACCTCAGGGTCATGCCGGCGGCCATCCACGCCATCGTCGGCGAGAACGGCGCCGGCAAGTCGACCCTGATGAAGACCCTCTACGGCGCCCATCGGCCCGACGAGGGCCGGGTGCTCGTGAACGGGCTCGAACAGCACTTCAAGTCGCCCCGCGACGCCATCGCGGCCGGCATCGGCATGGTCTTCCAGCACTTCATGCTGGCCGACAACCTGACCGTCTGGGAGAACATCGTCATCGGTGACGAGCCGGGCACACGATGGCGGATCGACGTGAGCGCGGCGCGCCAGCGACTGGGCGAGCTCAGCCAGCGCTACGGCCTTCAGGTGGACCCGGACGATCTCGTCGCCGACCTCGGCGTCGGCGAGAAGCAACGGGCCGAGATCCTGAAGGTCCTCTACCGCAACGCGCGCATCATCATCCTCGACGAGCCGACGGCGGTGCTCGTGCCGCAGGAGGTCGACGGGCTCTTCGAGTCGCTCCGTGGCCTCGTAGCTGGCGGCGTCACCATCATCTTCATCTCCCACAAGCTGGACGAGGTGCTGAAGGTGGCGGACGCCATCACGGTCATCCGCATGGGCCGCACCGTGGCCGAGGTGCTGCCGTCGGAGGTCACCGCCCGCGACCTGGCCGAGCTGATGGTCGGCAGCGAGCTGCCCAAGCCCGATACCGCGCGAGTCCACCGTCACGGACACGGTCGCGCTGCGGGTGGCCAACCTCACCGTGAAGGGCGAGGGCGGGCGGGCGCTGCTCGACGACATCTCGTTCACCATCCACGACGGCGAGATCCTCGGTGTCGCCGGAGTCGAGGGCAACGGCCAGACCGAGCTCGTCGAGGCCGTCATGGGCATCCAGCCGTTGGATGCCGGGACCATCGCGATGGGCGGGGCCGACCTGGCCCGCGTCGGTACCCGTGCCCGCCGCGAGCGGGGCCTGGGCTACATCCCCCAAGACCGCCAGCGCGACGGCCTGGTGCTCGAGCGCGCCGCTGTGGGAGAACGTGGCCCTCGGCCACCAGACGCAGCCGCCGATCGCGAGAGGCATCTGGCTCGACCGTGCCGAATCCCTGGAACGGACACGCCAGGTGATCGCCGACTTCGATGTCCGCACCCCAGGCCCTGAGGTAGCAGCCCTCGCGTTGTCCGGCGGCAACCAACAGAAGCTGGTCGTCGGGCGGGAGATGACCGCGGAGCCGAAGGTGCTCATCGCCGCGCACCCGACTCGGGGGATCGACGTCGGCGCCCAGGCCGACATCTGGGAGGACCTTCGTCGAGCCCGCGCCGCTGGTCTGGCCGTGCTGCTCGTGTCGGCCGACCTGGAGGAGCTCATCGGCCTGTCGGACACCCTCGTGGTGTTCCTGCGGGGCCGCCTGGTGGCCACCCTCGACCCTTCGACGGTGACCCCAGCCGACCTCGGCTCGTACATGACCGGCGCCCGCGAAGCGCAAGGCGCGGCGTGAGACCGGGGGGCGGCGGATGAGGCACAAGTTGGTCTATGCGTTGGCGGCACCGGTCCTGGCCGGGGTGGTGGCGCTCGCCATCGCCGCCATCGCGCTCTTGGCCATCGGCGACAACCCTCTGGATGCCTTTCAGGCCATGTGGCAGTCCGTCAACTCGGCCGACTCCGTCACCACGATCATCAACACCGCGGGGCCGTACTACGTGATGGGCCTCGCCGTGGCCGTGAGCTTCAAGATGGGCCTGTTCAACATCGGCGCCGATGGTCAGTACCGGCTCGGCGCCGTGGTCGCGGCGGCCGCCGGTGCCGCGGTGTCGCTCCCGGCGCCGATCCACGTGCTGATGATCCTCGTGGTGGCGATGGCCGTCGCCGGGGCGTACGCCGCCATCCCGGGAGCGCTGAAGGTCACAAGGGGGGTCAACGAGGTCGTATCGACGATCATGCTCAACTTCGTCGCCACGGGCATCACCGCCTACCTGATCGCCACCCACTTCCGCGACCCCGCCATCACCGAGCAGGCCCAGACGAAGGAGCTTCCCACCTCCGCTTGGCTGCCTTCGCTCAACCGCGCCTTCGGATGGATCGGCTACCACTTCCCGAGCCAGACGATGCTCGAGGGGTTCCTGGTCATCGCCATCATCACTGGCGTCGTCTTCTTCCTCCTCGTGTACAAGACCCGTTTCGGCTTCGACCTCCGCATGTCCGGCGCCAACCCGAGAGCGGCCCTCGCCAGCGGCGTCAACCCGAACGCGATGATCATGAAGACGATCATCCTGAGCGGCGCACTGGCCGGGTTGGCCGGCATGGGGCCGCTCCTGAGCGAGACCCATCTGTACGGCGACACGTTCCCGACCGCGCTCGGCTTCACCGGCATCTCGGTGGCGCTGCTCGGACGGAACCATCCGGCCGGCATCGCCGTCAGCGCGTTCGTGTGGGCTGGAATCGAGCAGGCTGCCCGAGGCTTGCCCGCGATCGGCGTCCCGCCCGAAATCGGCAAGATCATCCAAGGGACGCTCCTCCTCTCGGCCGTCGTGGCCTTCGAGGTCGTCCGGCGGTACGGCCAGGCGGCCCAGGTCCGCGACGCGGCGGCCAAGGCCGAGGGCGGACACCGGCCGCTGCCGGTAGGCCTGGCGCCGTCATGACTACCACCGCTACCCCTCCTGCGGGTGGGCTGAACGGGGCCTTCGGGCGCACACGCGGCGCCCTCGACGGTAGCCCACCGTACGTGCGGCCCCTACTCATCACCTTCGGCGGTCTGGCCGTGCTGTCGCTCGTCCGCATCCTTGCCGGTGCGCCCGAGATGACGGCCGGGAACACCTTCATCGCCGCTATCGCCGCCATGTCGCCGATCGTGTTCGCGGCGCTCGGAGGCCTCTTCTCCGAACGGGTCGGGGTGGTCAACATCGGTCTCGAGGGCATGATGATCCTCGGAACCTGGTTCGCCGGTTGGGCGGGCTGGCACTGGGGGCCGTGGGCGGCAGTCGTCGCCGGCGCGTTCGGAGGTGCGCTCGGCGGCCTGCTCCTCGCCCTCGTCACGGTCACGTTCGGTGTCGACCAGATCGTGGCCGGCATCGCCATCAACCTGCTCGCCCCCGGCATCACCCGGTTCCTGTCGAGCGAGCTCTTCGTGAATCGTGCCGACGGCAGCATCACCCAATCTCCCGCCATGACCGGCAGGGTCGGGCGCTTCACCTTTCCCTTCCTCGCCGGCGGCCCCCTCTTCGGGTGGAAGACACCCGACCCGCTCGGCTGGCTCGACAAGCGACGGTGGTTCCTCATCTCGGATGTCGCCGCCCTCGGCCGCGGCTTCACCACCGGCCTGGCGTTCACCACCATCCTGGCCCTCGTCATGTTGCCCGTCTCTGGCTACGTCTTGTGGCGCACCCCGTTCGGGCTCCGGTTGCGGTCGATCGGCGAGAAGCCCTCGGCCGCGGAATCGCTCGGCGTGGCCGTCTACAAGATCAAGTACATCGGCGTCACGATCGGCGGTGCGCTGGCCGGGCTCGGGGGGGCCTGGCTGGCCATCGACGTCCGCTCTTACAACCAGGACCAGACGGCGGGCCGCGGCTTCCAAGGCCTGGCCGCGCTGATCTTCGGCAACTGGCGCCCGGCGGGGATCGGCGCCGGCGCCGGCGTGTTCGCCTTCGCAGAGTCGCTGACCCAACGCACCGGCACCGCGCCCGTGCGAGCACTCTTCCTCCTCGCGACCCTGGTGGCGCTGGGGATGGCCATCCTGCTGTTCACCCGGCGCCGAGTGTCCCAGGCGATCGGCGTGCTCGTCCTGGCCGCGCTCGCCTACGTCTACTACCTGAGCACCACGAAGATAAACAACCAGATCGTCTACATCACCCCCTACCTGGTCACGCTGCTGGTGCTGACCTTCGCCTCCCAGCACTTGCGACCACCAGCCGCCGAAGGGCGCCCGTGGCGCAAGGGCGACATCACGTGACCGACCCGGACCTCGAGCCAGCGGTCAGTCCGGCGGCGCCGGACTGGGCGGCTCTGCGGGCGGCCGCCCTCGCGGCGGCGCACCACGCCTACGTGCCGTACTCGCGCTTCCACGTCGGCGCGGCCGGGCTCACGTCCGACGGCCGCCTGGTCACTGGTTGCAACGTGGAGAACGCCTCGTACGGGCTGACGCTGTGCGCGGAGTGCGGGCTGGTCAGCGCCTTGCACGCCAGCGGCGGTGGCCGTCTGGTCGCTGTCGTCACCGTCGGTGAAGGCCGGTCGGTCATGCCCTGCGGGCGTTGCCGCCAGCTCCTGTGGGAGCACGGCGGCCCCGACTGCCTGGTGGACGGCGACGGGACGCCGCGCCCGATACAGGAGCTGTTGGCGGGCGCGTTCGACGCTTCCGACCTCCCGGCCGACCGCGTGGCCGACCGCTCGGGCTGATGGACGCGGTCGAGGTCATCCGGGCCAAGCGCGACGGCCAAGCGTTGACCGACGACGAGATCCGCTGGTTCCTCGACGCCTACACGGCCGGCCACATCGCCGAGGAGCAAACCGAGCGCGCTGCTCATGGCCATCTTCTTCCGCGGCTTCGACGACCGCGAGCTGGCCACATGGACCGCGGCGATGATCGACAGCGGCGAGCGCCTCGACCTCTCGAGCGTCGGACGGCCCACGGTCGACAAGCACTCGACTGGCGGTGTCGGCGACAAGATCAGCCTCCCCCTGTGCCCGCTGGTGGCGGCGTGCGGGGCCGCGGTGCCCCAGCTCTCCGGGCGAGGGCTCGGCCACACCGGCGGCACGCTCGACAAGATGGAGGCCATCCCCGGCTGGCGAGCCTCACTCGCCCCGGCCGAGATGGTGACCCAGCTACGCGACATCGGCGCCGTCATCTGCGCCGCTGGTGCCGGCCTCGCTCCGGCCGACCGGAAGCTGTACGCGCTGCGCGACGTGACCGCGACGGTCGAGTCGATTCCGCTCATCGCCAGCTCGATCATGTCGAAGAAGATCGCCGAGGGTACAGCCGCGCTCGTGCTCGACGTGAAGGTCGGTTCAGGAGCGTTCATGCGCGACGAGGGCTCGGCCCGCCAGCTGGCCGAGACCATGGTGGAGCTCGGTCGGGTCCACGGCGTGCGCACCACCGCCCTCCTGACCCGCATGGACACGCCGCTCGGACGGGCCTGCGGCAACGCGCTGGAGGTGGCCGAGGCGGTCGAGGTGCTGGAGGGACGGGGCCCGTCCGATGTGGTCGAGCTGACGGTGGCGCTGGCGCGGGAGATGGTGACGTTGAGCGGACTGGACGTGAGCGGGCCCGATCCCGCCACGGTCCTCGCGTCGGGCGGAGCCCGCGCCGTGTGGGCGGCGATGGTGGCGGCGCAGGGTGGCGACCCGGACGCGCCCTTGGCGGTGTCCGAGGTCGTCCACCAGGTCACGGCCGATCGGGATGGGTACCTCACCCGCCTCGACGCTCTGGCGGTCGGCGTGGCCGCCTGGCGCCTCGGCGCCGGCCGGGCCCGCAAGGAGGACCCGGTCTCGCCGGTGGCCGGGGTGGTGTGCGTCGCCAAGGAGGGCGACGAGGTGCGGGAGGGCCAGCCCGTGCTCGAGCTCCACATCGACGACGCCGACCGCCTGCCCGGCGCGCTGGGCGCGCTTGCCGGGGCCATCACGATCGGATCCCAGCCGTCGGAGCCCCGGCCGATCGTGATCGACACCATCCGAGCCTGAGCACTCCGAACGGCTGACCATGCTGGCGGCCACCATCCTCGCCCTGGTCGCCGCCGTGCTCCACGCGAGCTGGAACCTGGCCGTGAAGGTGCGGGGCGATCGCCTGGCCTTCCTCTGCGCCCAGTTCGTGCTCGGCGGCCTGATGGCCATCAGCCTGCTGCTCGCGCTGGGCGACGCCACCGCGGTGGCCTGGCGGTGGGCGCTCCTGTCCGGGGCCATCCACGGGCCGTACCTCCTGCTCCTCGCCCTCGCCTACCGCCACGGCGACTTCTCGCTCGTGTACCCGCTGGCCCGAGGCGGCGGAGCCCTGGTGGCCGCGCTCGGTGGCGTCGTCCTGCTCGACGACCACCTCACCGCGCTTTCGTGGCTCGCCATCGCCATCATCGCCATCGGTCTGAGCTCGCTCGCCGCCCCGGCCCGGGCCGGCGTGGCGCTCCCGATCGCGCTGGCCTTGGCCGGCGTCATCGGCGCTTACACCGTCGTCGACGCCCACGGCTCCCGCTCCTCGAGCTCCGCTGCCTACGGGCTGGCCACGTTCGCGGCCGCCGCCCTCGTCGCGGCCGTGGTCATGCGGGTGACGGGACGGGCCGGGGTGGCGATGAAGCTGGTGCGGACCTCGCCGGGGACCTGTCTCGCCGCCGGCGCCGCCTCGGTGGCTGCCTACGCGCTGGTGCTGGTGGCCGTCCGGCGGGCGCCGGTGGGGTACGTGACCTCGCTGCGCGAGTGCTCAGTCGTCCTGGCGGCGCTGCTCGGTTGGCGCGTCCTGCACGAACCGCTGGGGCTGCGCCGGGTGACGTCGTCGGTCGTCGTGCTGGGCGGCCTGGTGCTGCTGATCGTCGCCGGGTGAGCGATGTCCGGTGAGCGACGACGCGACGGCGGGGCGCCCGCCGGCGGTGCCGCTCAGTAGGCGTGGCGCAGCGGGAAGCCGCTCACGCCGTCGTCGGACCGAGCCGCCAGCACCTGGTGGACCTGGATGCGACCCTGCTCGAAGCCGATTGCGGACGCCGCGGTGTACAGCTTCCACACCCGAGCCCGGCCGAGCCCGGCGATGGCGACGGCCTCATCCCATCTCGCCTCGAGGTTCGCCACCCACGCCCGCAACGTCGAGCGCGTAGTGCTCTCGCAGGGCGTCGACGTGGCGCACCTCGAAGCCCTGTTGGTGCACGACCGACACGACGGTGCCGAGCTCGTGCAGCTCGCCGTCGGGGAACACGAACCGGTTGATGAACGTGCGCTTGCGCCACGGCAGGGTGGGTGCGACGAAGGGCAGGGCATCCGAGCTGCGGGCCGGACGGCAGATCCCGTGGTTGAGTAGCCGCCCCTGCGGGCGAAGCAGCTCGCGGAGGTGGCCGAAGTACTCACCGAGCCGCTTGCGCCCCACGTGCTCGAACATGCCGATCGAGCTGATGGCATCGAACGGGCCGTCGTCGACGTCGCGGTAGTCCTGGAGCCGGATGTCGACCTGGCCGGACAGCCCGGCGTCCTTCACCCGTTGCGTGGCCGCGTCGACCTGGCGGCTGGACACGGTGACGCCGACCACCTCGACGTCGTGGTGACTGGCGGCATGGATGGCCATGGAACCCCAACCGCAGCCCACGTCCAGGAGGCGCATGCCGGGCCGCAGGTCCAGCTTCTGGCAGACCAGCTCGTGCTTGGCATCCTGGGCCGCCTCCAACCCGACCGAAGGGTCGGCCCAGACCGCGCAGGAATAGGTCAGCGTCGGGCCGAGCATGAGTCGGTAGAAGTCATTCGAGACGTCGTAGTGGTGGGCGATGGCGGCCGCGTCCCGCTCGCGCGAGTGGCGGGTGCCTCGCAAGCGCGACTCCTCGGGCGGCGGGGGCAGCGGCCGGAGGCCGTCGGCGCCGACGATGCGCACGAGCTCGGCGATGAGCTTGGGGTCGACGTGCAGGTCGAGGCGCCCGACCGCCGCCAACGCGTCGAACAGGTTGCCGTCCACCTCGATGTCGCCCGCGACGTAGGCCCGGCCCAACCCGAGGTCGCTCGGTGCGGTGAGGAAGCGACGGACGGCATCGGGCGAGTGGACGACGAGGGTGGCCCGAGCGTCGGGGTGCAGCGACTCGCTCCCGTCGTAAGCGCGGATCGAGATCGGCGCCCCGTCGAGAACCTGGCGGAGGAGGTCGGCGATCGGCATGCACCTGCTTTAGCACGGCTGCGACGACCACGTGGACACTCCCGCCGGCGGTCGACTGGCGGGTCAGGCCGTACGCTGTCGGCGATGCTCAGCACGGACCAGATCGAACAGCTCCACCGAGATGGCTTCCTCGTGCTCGAGGACTTCGCGGACGCCGAGGCTTGCTCGTCGGCCCGCGAGCGGGCGGAGGAGATCGTGGCCGATTTCGAGCCCGGCAGCCACCGCTCGATCTTCACCACCCACGAGCAGACGCGGGTCAGCGACGACGAGTTCCTCGCCTCTGGAGACCGCATCACCTGCTTCTTCGAGGAAGAGGCGTTCGCCCCCGATGGATCGCTAGCCGTGCCCAAGGCGCAGTCGATCAACAAGATCGGTCACGCCCTCCACGACCTCGATCCGGTGTTCGAGCGGCTTCAGCTACACGCCTGAGCTGGCCGAGGTGGCATCGGACATCGGCCTCGCCGATGCGCTCGCCCTGCAGAGCATGTACATCTTCAAGCAGCCGAGCATCGGCGGCGAGGTCGGCTGCCATCAGGACGCGACGTTCCTGTACACGAACCCGATCAGCGTCACCGGCTTCTGGTTCGCCCTGGAGGACGCCACGCTGGAGAACGGCTGCCTCTGGGCCGCTCCCGGTGCCCACCGCGGACCGCTGCGCCGGCTGTTCAAGCGGGGCCCGGGTGGCGGCACCGAGTTCGAGGAGCTCGATCCCACGCCGCTGCCGACCCCGCCGGACGAGCTCCAGCCCCTCCCGGTCCCGGCGGGCACGATGATCGTGCTCGACGGCCGGCTGCCCCACTGGAGCGACGCCAACCGGTCCCCCAGCAGCCGCCACGCCTACTCGCTGCACTGCATCTCGGCTGCCGCCGACTACCCCGACTGGAACTGGCTGCAGCGGGGCCCGGACAAGCCGCTGCGCCGCTTGGCCGACTGTCGCCAGCGCCAGGGCGTCGTCATGATCGACGCCGGCCAGACTCCGGCGGGCGCCCAAGGTGCTCCTGCACGACCACCTCGACGGCGGCCTCCGCCCGGCCACCGTCGTCGAGCTGGCCCAGGAGTATGGCTACTGCAGCCTCCCCACCACCGACGTCGATGAGCTGGCCCGCTGGTTCCACGAGCGGCGCCAAGCGCAACGACCTTGTCCTCTACCTCGAGACCTTCGCCCACACCGTCGGGCGTCATGCAGCACCGGGACGCGTTCGATGCGCGTGGCTGCCGAGTGCGCCGCAGGACCTCGCCGCCGACGGCGTGGTCTACGCCGAGGTTCGCTTCGCTCCCGAGCTGCACACCGAGGCCGGCCTCACCCTCGACGAGGTGCTCGACGCGGTGCTCGAAGGCTTCCGCCATGGCTCGGCTGGCACCGGCCTGACGATCTACGCCATCTGCTCGGCCATGCGCACCCAGGCCCGCAGCCTCGAGATCGCCGAGCTGGCCGTGCGATGGCGCGACGCCGGCGTCGTCGGCTTCGACATCGCCGGCGCCGAGGACGGGTTCCCGCCCACCCGGCACCTCGACGCCTTCCAGTACGTCCAGCGGGAGAACTTCCACGCCACCATCCACGCCGGTGAAGCCTTCGGCCTGCCTTCCATCTGGGAGGCGGTGCAGTGGTGCGGCGCCGAGCGGCTCGGCCACGGCGTGCGGATCGTCGACGACATCCAGGAGATCGGGGGCGAGTACCGCTTGGGCCGGCTGGCCGCCTACGTCCGGGATCGCCGCATCCCGCTCGAGCTGTGCCCGACATCGAACGTGGGCACTGGCGTCGTCGGCTCCATCGCCGAGCACCCGATCGGAGTGCTGCAGCGACTCCGCTTCCGGGTCACCGTGAACACCGACAACCGCCTGATGAGCGCCACCTCGGTGGGCGAGGAGCTTCGCCAGCTCAACCTGGCCTTCGGCTGGGGCTGGAACGAGCTTCGAATGGCTGTCCGTCAACGCCATGAAGAGCGCGTTCGCCCCGTTCGACGAGCGGCTCCGCCTGATCAACGGCCGCATCAAGCCCGGCTACGCCCTGCTGAAGGCCGAGCACGTCGCGGTGTCGGTCAGCGGCGCCTGAGCGCGACCCACGCCCGCCTCGACGGGCCAGACGGCGACGGTCAGGCGGGCAGGTCGGCGAGGATGGCCGCGGTCGACGAGGTGCCGATGCGATTGGCCCCGGCGGCGACCATCGCCAGCGCCTTCTCGGCGGTGCGGATCCCGCCGCTCGCCTTGACGCCGAGGTCCGGGCCCACCGTGTCGCGCATGAGCCTGACCGCCTCCACCGTGGCCCCGCCGGCCGGGTGGTAGCCCGTCGACGTCTTGACGAAGTCGGCCCCGGCATCGACCGCGGTGCGGCACACGGCCACGATCTCGTCGGGCGTGAGCAGACCCGATTCGATGATGACCTTCATGGTGGCCGGTCGGGGGGCGGCGGCCCGCACCAGCTCCACCTCGGCCCGGACCGCACCCCACGAACCGCTCTTGACCAGCGCCAGGTTCGATGACCATGTCGATCTCGTCGGCTCCGTTGGCGCGGGCTTGTGCCGCCTCGGCCGCCTTCACCTCGGCGTGGTGGGCGCCCGACGGGAACCCGGCCACGCAGGCGATGCGGATGCCCGGCGCCAGCCACCCCTTCTCGAGCGGCAGCATCGACGGCGACACACACACCGCCAGCACCTGCAGCTCTGCCGCCTCCCGGCAGAGCGCCTGGACCTCCTCGACGGAGGCCTCCGGTCGCAGCAGGGTGTGGTCGATCATCGCGGCCAGGACCGCCCGGTCGAGGACGGCCACGGCCGGGCTTCCGGCGGACGCAGGCATGCGTCAATCCTGCCACGATTGGCGCCGTGGACATCACCGTCATCGACCATCCTCTGGCCGCCGAGCGCCTGACGATCCTGCGGGAGGCCAGCACCCCGAACGCCGAGTTCCGGCGCCGCCCTCGATGGCCTGGCCGGCATGCTCGTGTACGAAGCCACCCGGCGAGCTCCCGTCCGAGGAGGTCGAGGTCACGACGCCGCTCGGGCCGACGCTCCGGCAGCCGGCTGTCCACGGTGCCCATGCTCGTCCCCATCCTGCGGGCCGGCGTCGGCCTGGTGAACGGGGCGCTACGCCTCTTGCCCGCGGCCGAGGTCGGCTTCATCGGGCTGGCCCGGGACGAGGAGACCTTCCTCCCCCATCCCTACCTGGCCAAGCTGCCCGACCGCCTGCACGATCGTCCCTGCTTCGTGCTCGACCCGATGCTCGCCACCGGCGGCTCGCTCGAGTACACCTGCCGGCTGCTGGTCGAGCGCGGCGCGCCCCAGCCCATCAGCGTGGTCTGCGTGCTGGCGGCCCCCGAGGGCCTCGAGCGGATGCGGCGGTCCGGCATCGACACCCGGGTCATCACCGCCGCGGTCGACAGCCACCTGAACGAGAAGGCCTACATCGTCCCCGGCCTCGGCGACGCCGGCGACCGCCAGTTCGGCCTGTGGTGAGACCGCCGGCCTGAAACCGTCCGGCCGCCCCTGAGCCCACGCTCACCCCCATCAGTCTCACTCCCTCGTTCTGGGCACCGAATCTGCGCCATCGGCGCAGATTCGGTGACCGGAACGGGTGGGAAAGGCCGGACACGGACCCAGGCTGGCCGCCCCTGAGCCACGCTCACCCCCCCCATCGGTCTCACTTCTTGGTTCTGGGCACCGAATCTGCGCCATCGGCGCGGATTCGGTGCCCAGAACGGATGGGAAGGGCGGGCGACGAGCGATTGGCGGCAGGCGGTTGGCGGCGGATAGACGCGCACCGGCGTGGGCGAGCGGGGTCAAGCCAGGAGGAGCTGGGCGATGGCGTCGACGAGGGGGGCGGGATCCTCGTCCACGCCCTCGCCGTAGACCTTGACCTTCGGCTCGGTGCCGCTCGGCCGGACCTGGACCCGGGACGCGTCCGCAGACCAGGCGGAGCAGGTTGGCCTCCGGGAAGTCGATCACCTCGTCGACGGCTCGACCCGCGAGCGCTGGCGGGGCGGGCTCGGCCGCAGCGCGGCGACCTTCTGGCCGCCGCCACGGGCGGTTCCATCCGCAACGACCGCTCGGCGGTCATGTGGCGCCCGAAGCGCTGGGCGAGGTCGTCCAGCCGATCCTGCAGCGTGACGCCCTCGGCCCGGGCCAGCGCCGCCACCTCGGCCATCAGCACCGCCGCGGTGATGCCGTCCTTGTCGCGCGGCACGGCCGGCGACCAGGTAGCCGAGCGCCTGCTCGTAGCCGAACACGAACCGCTGGTCCGGGCCGCTCCCGGATGGTCTTGGCGATCCACTTGAAGCCGGTGAACGTCTCGGCGTGGTGCACGCCCGCGGCCGCGGCCATCGGCCGAGCAGCGACGACGAGACGAGCGTGGTGACCACCAAGCGGTCTCGCCGTCGGTCGTGTGCCGGAGGATGTGGTCGGCGAGCAGCCAGCCCAGCTCGTCGCCCGTCAGCCGGCGCCACCCACCGTCCGGCGTGCGGGATGGCGGCGCCGAGCCGGTCGGCGTCGGGATCGTTGGCCAGCGCGATGTCGGCGCCGACGTCGGCGGCCAGCGCCAGGAGCAGGTCCATGGCGCCCGGCTCCTCCGGGTTCGGGAAGGCCACGGTCGGGAAGTCGGGATCGGGCGCGACCTGTTCGGCCACGACGACCGGGCGGCGGCCAGCCGGCCCGCTCGAACGCGGCCAGCGAGCGTCGCCGCGCCGACGCCGTGCATCGGCGTGTAGGCGACGCGTGACGTCGCTGCAGCTCCGGGCCGCAGGCGGACCGCCGGCACGGCCTGCAGGTAGGCGTCGACCGGCGCGTCGTCGAGCCGTCGACGATGCGGGGGTCGTCGGCGGCCGGCCACCGCGATCGCAGCCAGGTCGACCGCGTCGATGGCGGCGGCGATCTCGACGTCGACCGGGCGAGACGATCTGCGAGCCGTCGTCGAGGAACACCTTGTAGCCGTTGTCCCGCGGCGGGTTGTGGCTGGCCGTGACCATCACGCCCGCGACCGCGCCGAGGTGCGGCACGGACCACGCCAGCACCGGGGTGGGGCGGACGTCGGCACCAGGAGAGCCCGCATCCCCAGCGCCGCGGCGACCCCGGCGGTGTCGAGGGCGAACACCTCGCTGTTGTGGCGGGCGTCGTAGCCGATGACCAGACCACGCTCGGCCGCCTCCGGGGACTGGGCCAGCAGGTGGTCGGACCAACCCGGCCGTCGCCCGCCGCACGGTCACCCGGTTCATCCGCATCGGTCCGGCGCCCAGCTCTCCGCGCAGGCCCGCCGTGCCGAACTGCAGCCGGCCGGCGAAGCGCTCCTCGAGCGGCCGAGGTCACCCGCGTCGGCGAGCGGCCATGAGCGTCTGCGAGCTCGAGCCGGGTCTCCTCGTCGGGATCGACCGCCAGCCAGGCCTGCGGCCAGGGCCAGGCGGACGTCGTCCATCAGCCGGGCAGGCAGTCGTGCGGAGGTAGCCGAGGATGTGCTCGTTGGCCTTCATGAACTCCGAGGTCGTGAGCGCTGGACGCCCCGTCGACGACGCCCTTCGCGCGATCTGCCCGAAGGCGTCGGCGACCACGGCCAGGTCGCCCTGCAGGTCGGCCGGGAGCTTGGTCGGCGAGGTCGTCGAGCGTCTTCTGGGCCGAGGCCGCCGCGTCCTTGCCCTTCGACCGCGGTGGCCGCCAGCTGGGCGTACGCCTTGAGGATCGTCGCCGCAGTCGCCCAGCCCGCCGTCGGTGTCCGACGGCCCGGCGCCGCCGCGGTCCGGTGCCGCTCGGCTCGCTCACCCCGGACACGCCCGAGCCGGCGGCCGGACGCCGACGCTGCCCGGTCGCTCCCGCAGCCGACCAGACCAGCCGGCGGCCGCGAGGACAAGGCGAGCAGCACCGGGCGGACGGGCGCGGACACAGCGGCGATGGTACCCAGCGCCGTGCTGGTCAGCGGATGGCACCTGCCCTGGGCGTCGCGCCGCACGTCATTGACGCCTGGCTGCGCCGCAGTCGACCCCGGCATGCCAGGCCAGGCGGCGGAGGCGGACCAGGGGGCGGGCGCCGACGTGGCTGATGACCTCGGCCGCGGCGACCGAGCCGAGGCGCCCGCACTCGGCCAGGTCGGCGCCGCTCGTGTAGCCGTAGAGGAACCCAGCGGCGTAGAGGTCGCCCGCGCCCGTGGTGTCGACCACGTGGGCGACCGGTTCGGCCTTCACCGTCGACCACGTCGTCGCCGGTCACCACCAGCGAGCCCTCGGCCCGACGGTGACCATCGCCAGCTCGCAGTCCTCGCGGACGCTGGCCACGGCCTCCTCCAGCGACGTCCGACCTCGTAGAGCGCGCGCAGCTCGTCGTCGTTGGCGAACAGGAGGTCGACCTCGTCGCGCACGAGGGCGCGGAAGTCGTCGCGGTGCCGGTCCACGCAGAACGAGTCGGAGAGGGTCAGCGAGACCTTGCGCCCGGCCTGGTGGGCGACGGCGGCGGCCTTGCGGTAGGCGGCCTTGGCCTCGGGCTTGTCGTAGAGGTACCCCTCCATGTACACGACCTGGCCGGAGGCCACCACCTCGGTGCCGACGTCGTCGGGGCCGAGGAGGGACGAGACGCCGAGGAAGGTGTTCATCGTGCGCTGCGCGTCCGGGGTGACCACGATCAGGCAGCGGCCGGTCGGCACCGTGGCCCGCGCCGGCGCGTTGGGGAAGGCGACGCCCTCGGCGTGGAGGTCGTGGCGGAAGGCCTCGCCCAGCCCGTCCGGCGCCACCTTGCCGATGTAGGCGGCGCGGCCCACCGAAGGAGGCAACCCCGCACATGGTGTTGGCGGCCGAGCCACCCGACATCTCGATGGGCGCGACGAGCACGGCATGCAGGGCCAGCGCCCGCTCGGCCTCGATCAGCGTCATCGAGCCCTTCACCAGCTCGTGCGCTCGCACGAAGTCCTCGCGTGTGGTGGGCGATCACGTCGACGAGCGCGTTGCCGATCCCCACGACGTGGAAGCGGGCTGGCGTGGCCGCCCCCCGCTCGTCCAGCACTGGCACGGACCGTCACGCTAGCGGTGAACCTGGCGCCCGGATGCGCTGCTCGCCGCGGGTCGGCCCTCCGGACCGGGGCCGGTACGCTCGGACGCTGTGACCGATCAGACCTCCGGCACCACGGCCCGGCCCGACAACCCCCACCGTCTGCCGCGCACGGCGCGGCCGTCGCGCTACGACCTGTTCCTCGAGCCAGACCTCGACCACGCCACCTTCGCCGGCGAGGTGGCCATCGCGGTCGAGGTGCTGCAACCGACGGACACCTCGTGCTGAACGCGGCCGAGCTCGCCCTCGACTCGGCCGAGATCGACGGCGCGAACCCGCGGCCGTGCACCGTCGAGCTCGACGACGAGTTCGAGCGCCTGATCATCACCCTGCCCGAACCGGTGGCGCCCGGGGCCCTGACGCTGCGCTGCGCTTTCGAGGCACGCTGAACGACAAGCTGCGGGGCTGGTACCGCTCGACCTACAAGGACGACGGCGGGCAACGAGCGGGTCATCGCCACCAGCCAGATGCAGGCGACGGACTGCCGCCGGGCCTTCCCGTGCTGGGACGAGCCCGACGTTCAAGGCCGTGTTCGCGGTGACCATGCGTGGTCGCCGACGACCTGCTTGGCGATCTCCAACGGCCCCGAGGTCGCGCCGTGAGGCGCGCGGGCACCGGAACGGTCACCATCCGCTTCGCGGACACCATGCCCATGTCGACCTACCTCGTGGCCTTCATCGTCGGCCCGCTGGTGGCCACCGAGCCCGGTCGACGTCGACGGGGTGCCGATGCGCGTCGTCCACGTGCCGGGCAAGGACCACGCTGGCCGGCTTCGGCGCTGGACGTCGGCCGCGTTCGCCCTCCGCTGGTTCCAGCGCTACTACGGGATCCCCTACCCGTCCGACAAGGTCGACCTGGTCGCGCTGCCCGACTTCGCGGCCGGTGCCATGGAGAACCTCGGCTGCATCACGTTCCGGGAGAGCGTCCTGCTCGTCGACCCCGCGACGGCGACGCAGACCGAGGAGCAGCTCGTGGCCGACGTCGATCGCCCACGAGCTCGCGCACATGTGGTTCGGCGACCTCGTGACGATGCGCTGGTGGAACGGCATCTGGCTCAACGAGGCCTTCGCGACGTTCATGGAGGTGGCGGCCTGCGACGCCTTCCGCCCGGCGTGGAAGCGCTGGGAGACGCTTCAGCCTGGAGCGCACGGCGGCCTTCGAGACCGACAGCCTGCTGACCACCCGGCCGGTGGAGTTCGAGGTCGTCTCGCCGGAGGACGCCGACGGCATGTTCGACGTCCTGACGTACGAGAAGGGCGGCGCCCTGCTCCGCATGCTGGAGCAGTACCTCGGCGAGGAGCGGTTCCGCGACGGCATCCGCCACTACCTGGCCAAGCACAGCTACGGGAACACCGAGACGTCGGACCTGTGGGACGCGCTCGAGGCCACCTCGCGGCGAGCCCGTGCGGCGCATCATGGACAGCTGGATCTGGCAGGAGGGCTACCCCCTCGTCACGCGCCTCGCTCGACGCCGGACGGCGCGTCGCTCGTGCTCCGCCAGCACCGCTTCCTGTTCGACGAGGACGGCGGCGACGACGATCGACCGTCGGCGCCAGCGCGCTGCGGCCATCCCGGTCGGCGATCCGCCAGGTCGTCCCAGGTCCGGCACGGCGACTCGGCACCGCCAAGGCGCGCGCAGGAGTCGAAGGTCCTGCTCGACCAGGACGAGCTGCGGTGCCCCTGCTCGCCCCGGACGCGGTGGTCGTCGTCAACAGCGGCGGCCACGGCTTCTACCGCGTCGCCTATGACGACGCGCTGCGCGCCCGGCTCGCTGCAGCGGCACAGACCGAGCTGTCGACCGTCGAGCGCTACGCCCTGGTCGACGACACGTGGGCCGCGGTCGTCGCCGGCGTCGGTCGGACACGACCGCGTTCTGCCAGCTGGCCACCGGCTTCGCCGACGAGCCCGACGTCGCGGTGTGGCGAACCCTCGTGGCCGGCCTCGGCTGGTGCGACCGCCTGCTCGACGGCCAGCCCCGGGAGCGCTTCCGCGCCTTCGTGCGGGAGCTGGTCGGGCCTCGCCTCGCCAGCCCTCGGCTGGCAGGCGGCGACGGGCGAGGACGAGCTCACCGGCGAGCTGCGGGGGCTGCTCATCCGGGCCCTGGCCGTGCTCGGCGACGACGCCGACGCGCAGGCCACGGCGTCGCGAGCTGTTCGAGCAGCAGCTCGCGGACCCGGCCATCGGTCGACCCCGCGGTCACGGCGGCCGTCGTCGCGTGTCGTCGCGGCGACCGGCGGGGCGACCGAGTACGAGCGCTACGTCGAGCGCTTCACGCGTCGCGACGACGCCCCAGGAGCAGCTCCGATACCTGTACGCCCTGGCCGACTTCCCGCGACGAGGCCTGATGGCCCGCACGCTCGAGTTCCTGCTGGGCCGAGACGTCAAGACGCAGAACGCGCCCGTACGTGCTGGCCCGGTGCATCGCTCAACCGGGAGCGGGGCGAGCAGGCCTGGCGGTTCGTCCGCGAGCACTGGGACCACGCCAACGCCGCCTTCCCGAACCCTCGATCGTGCGCATGGTCGATCCGGTCAAGACCCTCACCCGGCCCGAGCAGGAGGTCGACGTCGCCGGCTTCTTCGCCGAGCACGACATCCCGCAGGCCGCGAAGACCCTCCAGCAGGTGCTGGAGCGCCAGCGGGTCAACGTCGCGCTGCGCGCCGCGGGAGGCGCGCGCGCCTCGCCGCCCACTTCTCGACGTGAGCCGCCGACGGCCGACCCAGCGCTCGAGGTCTTCGCCCTCGAGCCGACGCGCTGCGCAGCTCGTCGTCCGCGCCGCCGGACGGCCGGTACCGCAGCGGTCGCCGTCGGCGAGCACGGCGCGTGCAGGTCGACGTCCACGACGGCATCGGCGCCACGCGTGGTCGACGGCCTGCGAGCCGGACACCTCGTACCGCGTCGCGCCTCGACGGTCGGCCGGCCGGCGAGCTCGCGCACGCTGCCCGAGCCGCCCGGCGCCTACCTCGGCCGCTTCGCCACCGTCTCCGACCTCCACGTCGGCGAGACCGGCTTCGGCTACGCTCCCCCGGCTGCACCTGTCGCGGAACCCCGCCACCGCCCACCCGGTCCTCGGTGCCTGCGCGCCGCGCTGGCCGAGCTGCAGGAGCTGGGGGGCGGAGGCCCTGGTCGTGAAGGGCGACTCTCGCCACGACAGCCGGGCCCACGAGTACGAGCTGGCGGCGGCCGAGCTGCTGACCGGCTTCCCCGGCCGCCGTCCGCGTCATCCCCGGCAACCACGACGGCGGCAACCACCGGCACGACGACGGCGCCCGCCTGCTGGCCGGCCACGGCATCGACGCTCCACGACCGCACGACGGCAGCTGGAGCTGGCGGCGCTGCGGGTGATCCTCGTCAACACCGTCCGCCCCGGCCACGAGCACGGCTACCCGCCGGTGCCGACGATGCCCGCTCTTCGACCTGCTCGCCCACCGGGCGGTCCCGACGATCGCTCGTGCTGCACCACCAGCTGATGACCACCCGCATCCCTTACTACCTGCCGCTCGGCGTGCCGACGCCGGCGGCCCGCCGGCCTTCTCGACCGGATCGACGCACGCCAACCCCGCGACGCTCGTCACGACCGGGCACACCCACCGGCACCGCCGCCGCCGGCACGGACCGATCGTCGTCACCGAGGTCGGCTCGACCAAGGACCACCCCGGCACCTGGGCCGGCTACCTGGTCTACGAGGGCGGCATCGTGCAGACCGTGCGGCGGATCATGGACCCGGTGGCGCTGGCGTGGACCGAGCGGACCCGACGCAACGCCGGTGGCACCTGGGGTCGATGGTCACCCGGCCGGCTGTCCGACCGCTCCTTCACCCACCCCTGGCCGACCCAAACCGGTTGAGCATCACGCCGCGCCGGGCGGCGGGGGCAGCGATGCCGGCGGATCGATCGACGGGGGCGGTGGTAGCCCCGCGGCCACCGGCGGCGGGAGTGATGCCGGCGCGGCCGGCGCGGGTTGGAGCCGCTGGCGGCGCTCCCAGAACGCAGCGTTGAGCACGACCGCCCCGGTGATGATCCGGCCGAGCACGTAGGCCCAGAGCAACAAGGCCAGCGACCCGCCGACCGCGCCGTAGGTCTCCGACTTCTTCGCGAACGAGCGGCTCACGTAGATGATGGTGAAGAGGCGCATGGCCTCGAAACCCACCGCGACCAGCAGCGCGCCCGGGAGGACGTCGGTGGCTTGAACACCGGGTAGGTGCGGGAACACCCTCAGTGAGGCCCAGGTCCACAGCACGGCTACCACGATGAGCGACAGGAGCGTGCCGACCACGGCGACGACGAAGGACTGATCGCGCAGCCAGGACAGCCCCCGCACGAAGACCATCCCCAGCAGGGCGACCAGCACCAGCCCCGAGGTCGCCTTGGCTTGGTGCCGCACCTTCGTGCGGGGGAGCCGCCAGACCAGGATGTGGACGGCGTTCAGCACCAGCAGCAACGTCCTCGCGCCCGAGCAGCGAGCGCGAAGCCGCCGAAGACGAAGATGGTCAGCCGGGTGCCGAACGACTGTCCGTCGACGGTCTCGATCGTGGTGGCCAACAGCCCGGCGATCCCCGCGCTCGAGGCCAACTCCGACGGCGAGCGATCCGATGCATCAGCCGCGAGGCCGAAGCCCGCCACCAACACGAACACGAGCGGCACCACGAACAGGAATATGCGGAACGCCACTGCGCCAGCCAGGATGCCGCCCCCCACCTGACCGTCGTGCTCCACCGCCATGAAGCCCACGTCGAGCACTGCCGATCTCGGTCGCCGAGCCTCGGCCTCCTTGCGCAGCTCCCCGGCCCGGGTCTTCTGCCGATCGGCGTAGGCCGAAGCCCGCTTGACGACGCTCGGCTTCGCCGGCGGACCACCCGTCCCGTCGCCGGGCCGCTGATCGGGCTCGATGCTCACGGCGCGCCGGCTCGCGGTCGCCGGGGCCCGAGCGGTGGCGGCGACGTGGCGGATGCCGGGCTCACAGCCGCAGTTTGCCAGCCATCGCGTTCCGCGAACGCAAGCGCCGCCGCCGCGGCCGGGTCAGACAGCCCCGACCCCCTCGTCACGCCGGTGGCGAGCCCGTCGTCTCGACCGGATCCCCCGGCTCGAAGCGATAGCCCATGCCTGGCTCGGTGAGGAAGTAGCGGGGCTGACTGGGGTTGGGCTCCAGCTTGCGCCGCAGCTGGGCCAGGTACACGCGGAGGTACGCAGTCTCAGTGCCGTAGCTGGGCCCCCACACCTGCTGGAGCAGCCAGCGCTGGGTGAGGAGCCGGCCGGGGTTGCGCACGAGCTGCTTGACCAGCTCCCATTCGGTGGGCGTGAGGTGCACCTCCTCCTCGCCCCGCCACGCCTTGGCCGCGGCCAGATCGACCGTGAAGTCCGGCGTGCGCACGACCGCGTTCTCGGCCGTCGGCTGGTGGCGGCGCAGCGCCGCTCGCAACCGCGCCAGCAGCTCGTTGATGCCGAACGGCTTGGTGACGTAGTCGTCGGCGCCGGCATCCAGCGCCGCGACCTTGTCCCCTTCCGAATCCCGGACCGAGAGGATGATGATCGGCACCTTCGACCAGCCGCGCAGCCCGCGCACGACGTCGGTGCCGTCGATGCCGGGCAGCCCGAGGTCGAGGAGGACGACGTCGGGGTGAACGTTGGCCGCCATCCGCAATGCCTCCTCTCCGCTGGCCGCGGCATCCACCTGATAACCCCGGGCGGTGAGGTTGACCGCCAAGGCGCGGCGGATCTGGGGCTCGTCGTCGACGACGAGCACCCTGGTCATCGCTCCGCCTTCGCCTCGATCGGGATCGGCGCCATCGGCTCGCCGACCGCCACCGGCGCCTCCAGCAGGGTCACGACGACGGTCAAGCCACCACCCGGCGTGTCGTCGAGCTCGATGGTGCCTCCGAGCGCCTCGACGAAGCCACGCGCCACCGCCAGCCCGAGGCCCACCCCGGCCTGTGTGCTGCGGTCGCCCAGGCGCTGGAAGGGCTGGAACACCTTGTACCGGTCGGCGAGCAGCACGCCCGGGCCACGGTCGATGATCCGCAGGTGGACGCGCCCGGCCACCTCCGCTCCTTCGACCGCCACCGGCGCGCCCGGCGGCGACCACGCCAGCGCGTTGGCGATGATGTTGGCCAGGGCCCGCTCCAGCAGGGCGGGGTCGGCTTGGACCGCGGGCAGCGTCTCGGGGACCACGATGCGCAGCCGGGCGGGATCGTGGTCGATCGAGGCCAGAGCGGCCGCCACCACGTCCTCCAGGTACACCGGCCGCACGAGCACGCTGACCGCGCCGGCGTGGAGGCGGCTCATGTCGAGCAGGTTGCCGACCAGGCGGTTCAGGCGGTCGGCCTCGTCATCGATCGTCTGTGCGAATTCCCGTCGCTGATCGACATCCCACGACACGTCAGATTGCAGGAGGCTGGTGGCCGAGGTCTTGATGGTCGCCAGCGGCGTGCGCAGGTCGTGGCTCACGGCTTGCAAGAGCGCAGTCCGAAGGTGGTCGGCGTCAGCGAGGTGGGCGGCCACCGCCGCCTCGGCCTGCAGCCGGCGGGACTGGAGTGCGAGGGCGAGGTTGGACAGGAAGGTCCGCAGAACCCGCTGATCGTCGGCCGAGAGCCTGGCGCCGCGCAGGACGAGGACGCTGCTGCCGTCGTGTGCCAGGTCCCAGCTCTCGCCCTGAAACGGCTCGGTCGGTGGGTTCGTACCTGAGCTGGCATCGAGGATCCAACCATCGTCGCGGTCGGAAAGGAGCGACACGGCCTCGAGCCCGAAGTTCGAGCGGAGGTGGTCGAGCAGGTCCGGGAGCGGATTCGGCTCCCCGATGAGAATGCTGCTGGTGCGGGCCAGCGCCTCCGCCTCGGCGCGTGCCTGCAATGCCTCCCGGCTTCGAGTGGCGATGCGGTCGACGAGGATGCTGGCTGCCACCGCGGCCAGCACGAAGATCACCAGCGCAGTGACGTTGTCCGGCTCGGCGATCGTGAAGGTGTGGCGGGGCTCGACCAGATACCAGTTGACGAGCAGGGAGGCGCTCACGGCGGCGACGACCCCGATGACCAGGCCGCCGGTCACGGCGATCGCCACCGTGGCCACGAGGAAGAGCAGGAGGTCGGTGGCGAGGCTCGGTCGGTTGCCGCTGGCCGCGAGGAAGGCGGTCAGGAGCGGCAGACCGATGACGGCGGCGCCAACCGCGAGCGCCTTGCGTCGCGCCGGAGGGCCACGGCGACGGCGCGACGCGGGGCGGTGGGCCTCCTCCCGGGCCGCCTCGCCTCCCACCTCCTCAGGGGGCCGCTGGGCGATGACGTGGACGTCGAAGCCGTCGGCCCGACTGACGATGGTGTTCACGACCGACCCATGGAGCAGGTCGTGCCAACGGCTGCGCCGGCTGGCGCCGATGACCACCTGGGTTGCCTTGTCCGAGCGGGCGAAGTCCACCAAGGCACTGGAGACCCGCTCACCGACGATCTCGCGATAGGTCCCGCCCAGCTGCTGGAGCAGCTGGCGCTGATCGTCGAGCGCGGGACCAGCACGTGACTCCAGGCCGTCCGACGAGATGACGTGTACGCCGATGAGCCCGCCTCGAAGCCGTCCGGCGATGCGGGCCGCCCGTCGCACGAGCTGCTCGCCCCCGGGCGAACCCGTCACGGCCACGACGACCCGCTCCCGGGTCTCCCAGGCCTCTGAGATCCCCTGCGCCTCCATGTAGTCCTGGAGGTGCTCCTCCACCCGGTCGGCCACCCACAGGAGGGCCAGCTCGCGAAGCGCGGACAGGTTCCCCGGCCGGAAGTAGTTGGCCAGGGCGGCGTCCACGCGCTCGGCGGGGTAGATGTTGCCGTGCGCCATCCGGCGACGGAGCGCCTCAGGGCTCATGTCCACCAGCTCGATCTGGTCGGCCCGCCTCACCACCTCGTCCGGAACCGTCTCGCGCTGGCGGACGCCGGTGATGCGCTCGATGACGTCGTTCAGGCTCTCGAGGTGCTGGATATTGAGAGTGGTGATGACGTCGATGCCGGCATCGAGCAGCTCGTCCACGTCCTCCCACCGCTTCTCGTTGCGGCTGCCCGGCACGTTGGTGTGGGCCAGCTCGTCCACCAGCGCCTGGGCCGGCCGGCGCGCCAGGACGGCATCGACGTCCATCTCCTCGAAGACCCCACCGCGGTAGGGGATCGTGCGCCGCTGGACCATCTCGAGGTCACGCAGCTGGGCCTGGGTGTGCGGCCGGCGGTGGGTCTCGACGAACCCCACGACGACGTCGGTGCCCCGCTCCTTGCGCCGCCATCCCTCGTCGAGCATGGCGAAGGTCTTCCCCACGCCCGGCGCGGCACCGAGGTAGACCCGCAGCAGGCCACGGCGGGGATGCTTCCCGCTCTCGGCCGCCCGGGCCGCGGTCTTCCCGCTCTCGGCCGCTCGGGTCGGGGGTCTCCCGCTCTCGGCCGCCCGGGCCGCGTCCTTCCCGCTCTCGGCCGCTGGGGCCCGGGGCGCATCGGTCATGCCGTCGCCCCACCCATCAGCTGCCGTCCAGGGCCAGGTTCAGCTCCAAGACGTTCACGCCCGGGTCGCCGAAGACCGCGAGCTGGCGCCCGGTGGTGTGCTTCGCGACCTCGGCCCGCACGTCGTCGACCGACAGGCCCCGCGCCTTGGCGACCCGGGCCACCTGCAGCTTGGCGTTGGCGACCGAGATCTCCGGATCCAGCCCGGACGCCGAGGCGGTCACCGCGTCCACCGGCACCTCCTGGCTTGGAGCGAGACCATTCTCGTCACGGTACGCCTTCACCCGGTCCTCGACCGTCTTCAGGAAGTCAGGGTTCGTCGGTCCGAGGTTGGAGAACGAGCTGGCGAAACCGTCGTAGCCGGTGCCGGCAGCCGACGGCCGGGGGTGGAAGTACTTGGAATCGGCGAACTGCTGGCCGAGGAGGCGGCTGCCCACGACCACACCGTCGCGCTTGATGAGCGAGCCGTTGGCCTTGTCGTGGAAGGCAACTTGCGCCACGCCGGTGACCACGAGCGGGTAGACGACCCCGCAGAGCACTGTGAACACCACGATGGCGATGACCGCTGGCGCCAGCTGGCGCATGAACCCACGCATCACTTCACTCCCAGAGCGCTGATGATGATGTCGATGATCTTGATGCCGATGAAGGGAGCGATGATCCCGCCCACTCCATAGATGAGGATGTTGCGCTTCAGGACGGCCGACGCGCTCTCGGCGATGAACTTCACGCCGCGGAGGGCGAGCGGGATGAGGGCCACGATGATCAGCGCGTTGAAGATGACTGCGGACAGGATCGCCGATCGGGCGGACTGCAACCGCATGACGTTCAGAGAGTCCAAGGCCGGCAGCACGCCGGCGAACATGGCCGGGATGATGGCGAAGTACTTCGCCACGTCGTTGGCGATGGAGAAGGTGGTCAGCGAGCCCCGGGTGATGAGCAGCTGCTTGCCGATCTCGACGATCTCGATGAGCTTGGTGGGGTTCGAGTCGAGGTCGACCATGTTCCCCGCCTCCTTGGCCGCCTGGGTGCCCGTGTTCATGGCCACACCGACGTCAGCCTGCGCGAGGGCGGGGGCGTCGTTGGTGCCGTCGCCGGTCATGGCGATCAGCCGCCCGCCGTGCTGCTCCCGCTTGATCAGCGCCATCTTGTCCTCGGGTGTGGCCTCGGCGAGGAAGTCGTCGACGCCGGCCTCGGTGGCGATGGCCGCCGCGGTCAGCGGGTTGTCGCCGGTGACCATGATCGTGCGGATGCCCATGGCTCGGAGCTCTTCGAAGCGTTCGACCATGCCGGACTTGACCGTGTCCTTGAGGCGGATGACGCCCAGGATGCGCGACGCCTCCACCCCCACCTTGTCCATCACGACGAGTGGGGTGGCGCCATCGCGGGAGATCCCGTCGACGATGGGTGCCAGCTCGATCGGCACCGTGCCGCCCTCCTCGATGACCATCCGGCGCACCGAGTCGGCGGCGCCCTTGCGTACCGAGCGGCCGCTGGCGAAGTCCATGCCGCTCATGCGGGTCTGGGCCGTGAAGGGCACGAGGACGGCCTCGGGCGCGTCCGGGGGCACGAGGCCGAAGCGCTCGCCGGCGAAGACGACGATCGAGCGGCCTTCGGGGGTCTCGTCGGCCAGGCTGGAGAGCATCGCCGCCTCGGCCAGGTCGCGCTCCTCGACGCCGAGCACGGGCACGAACTCGGAGGCCTGGCGAGAGCCGTAGGTGATGGTGCCGGTCTTGTCGAGCAGGAGCGTGTTGACATCCCCCGCCGCCTCGACGGCGCGGCCGCTCATAGCCAGCACGTTGCGCTGCACCAGCCGGTCCATGCCGGCGATGCCGATGGCCGATAGCAGCGCGCCGATGGTCGTGGGGATGAGGCAGACGAGCAGCGCGACCAGGACGATGATCGACTGCTCGGCGCCGGAGTAGATGGCGAACGGCTGCAGCGTCACCACGGCGAGCAGGAAGATGATCGTCAGGCCAGCGAGGAGGATGGTGAGCGCGATCTCGTTCGGCGTCTTCTGGCGGTTGGCCCCTTCGACCAGCGCGATCATGCGGTCGAGGAAGGTCTCGCCGGGGCGGGACGTGATCTGGACCGTGATCTCGTCGGAGAGCACGCGCGTGCCGCCCGTGACCGCAGACCGGTCACCACCGCTCTCGCGGATGACCGGAGCCGACTCGCCGGTGATGGCCGACTCGTCCACCGTGGCCACGCCCTCGATGACGTCGCCGTCGCCCGGGATCAGCTCCCCGGCCGCGACGACGCACAGGTCACCGAGCTGTAGCGCGGTGGAGGGCTTCTCGACGATCGAGCCGTCGGCTTGGCGCACCCGGGCCATGGTCTCGGCCCGCGTCTTGCGCAGCGTGGCGGCCTGGGCCTTGCCCCGGCCTTCGGCCATGGCCTCGGCGAAGTTGGCGAAGAGGACCGTGAACCAGAGCCAGAGGGCGACCATGCCGGCGAAGACGTTCTCGTTGGCAGTCGACGAGCCGATGTCCCGGAAGAAGAGGATCGTCGTGACGACAGATCCGACCTCGACCACGAACATCACCGGGTTGCGGACCATGTGGCGAGGGTTGAGCTTGACGAAGCTGTCCTTCACCGCTTGTTTGGTGATCGCAGGGTCGAACAGCTTGCGGGCGGCCGGCGGCCGCCGCCGGGACTTCACCGGGCGGGGCGCGGTCGGGTTCGGTGAGCGTTGCAGTCATCACTCGCTCCTAGAGCGAGAGGTGCTCGACGATGGGGCCGAGGGCGAGCACAGGAAGGAAGGTCAGGCCGGCCACGATCAGGATCACGCCGAGGACGAGACCGGTGAACAGCGGCGTATCGGTGGGGAAGGTGCCGGTCGTCACCTCGACCCGCGGCTTGCGTACCAGCGAGCCGGCGATGGCCAGCATCGGGATCATGAGGAAGAAGCGGCCGATCAGCATGCACAGCCCGAGGGTGGTCTGGTACCACTGGCTGGTGACGGTGAGCCCGGCGAAGGCCGAGCCGTTGTTGTTCGACGCCGACGCGAAGGCGTAGACGATCTCGGTCAGGCCGTGCGGCCCGGGGTTGAGCCGCCCGGCCAGCGCGGTCTTCAGGACGCACCGACGGGGCGGCGAAGACGAGTACCGCGAGCGGCATGGCCAGGATGTACAGCACCACGAGCTTCATCTCCGCGGCCTGGATCTTCTTGCCCAGGAACTCCGGGTGTTCGTCCCACCATGAGACCGGCGATGAACACGGCGAGGATGGCGTTGATCAGCAGACCGATGATGCCCGACGCCGGTGCCGCCAGGCGAGACCTCGCCCAGCTTGATGTTGACGAGCGGGATCATCCCGCCGAGCGGGGTGAAGCTGTCGTGGCCGGAGTCCACCGAGCCGGTGGAGGTGCCGGTCGTCGACGCCGCGAACACGCCCGACGAGAAGGCAGCCGAAGCGGACCTCCTTGCTCTCCATGTTGCCGCCGCCCTGGTCGGCCGAGATGGACTGGTCGACGCCGCGGCGGGCCAGCTCGGTGTTGCCGTTCTGCTCGAACAGCCCCGCCGCCAGTGACGCGGTGAGCCACAGGATGCCCATGACCGCGAGCACCGTGCGCCCCTGGCGCTTGCTGCCCACCATCTCGCCGTAGGTGATCGGGAAGGCGAACCCGATGACGAGCAAGACGAAGATCTCGAGCAGGTTCGTCAACCGGGTCGGGCTCTCGAACGGGTGGGAAGAGTTGGAGTTGTAGAAGCCGCCGCCGTTGGTGCCGAGATCCTTGATCGCCTCCTGGCTGGCCACCGGGCCGCCGGGGATCTTCTGCTCCGTCACCGGCTGGTTGACGGTGGCTCCGCTGGCGTCCGCGGTCTGGATCTGTACCGTCTTGTCAACCGTCGTGGCGGTCGTTGAGCTGTGGAAGTTCTGCACCGCCCCCGAGGCCGCGAGTGCCAGGGCGATCACGAACGCGATGGGCAGCAGGATCCGCACCGTGGTCCGAGTCAGGTCGACCCAGAAGTTGCCGAGCGTGCGGCCGGAGCGGCGGGCGAGGGCCCGGATGAGGGCGGCGGCGAGGCACATGCCGACGGCCGCGGAGACGAAGTTCTGCACCGCCAGGCCCGCCATCTGGACGAGGTGGCCCATGGTCGACTCACCGGAGTAGGACTGCCAGTTGGTGTTAGTGACGAAGCTGACCGCGGTGTTGAACGCCATCTTCGGCACCACATTGGGCAAGCCGTTCGACAGCGGCAACCACGTCTGCACCCGCTGGAACACGTAGAGCACGACGACCGAGACGAAGCTGAACGCCAGCACCGCGATGGCGTAGGTGTTCCAACGCTGCTCCCGCTTCGGGTTCACCCGCAGCAAGCGGTAGATGAACCGCTCGACCGGAAGGAAGGCCCGATCACCAGGGGAGGCACCGTCGCCATAGACCTTCGCCATGTACCGGCCCAGCGGGCCGATGCAGACGAGGAGGGCAACGATGAGGACGAGCAGCGACAAGAACGCCGGCGCGGACATCAGAAGCGCTCCGGGAAGACGAGGACGAGGACCAGCAGCACGAGCAGGCCGGCCGAGATGGCGAGAGCGACATAGTTGTCGACGCCCTGGGAGGCGAAGAGATCGGTCATGACCGGGCAGCCTCCTTATCGAGGCTCCGCTCGGCGCCGCTCTCCGGAGCGGGATCGGGACCGATGATCCGGTCGCACACCACGACGTAGCCCACACTGAACGCGAAGAACGCCGCGGTGATGAGGAGGAAGACGAGATCGGCCATGACGGGTCCTTTCGTCAGGTCAGGGGATGGAGCGTCTGGTTGCGGGAGGCGGCCACGGCGAGCTGGTCGGCGAGCGCCACCGCCACGCGGCGTTCCGCCCGGGTGCTGCCCGTCCCGGGCTGCGGGACGAGCACCAGCCGCCCAAGGAGGCGCCCACCCTGGCGTACGAGCAGCGCCGCTCCCTCGGTGGGGAGCGCGAAGCCGCCGCTCTCGTAGCGCAGCGAGGTGGCATCGAGCCGACCGGAGTGCTCGACCTCGGTCAGCGGCTCACGGAAGGGCAGGGTCTCGAACCGGCACTCGGCCAGCTCGAGCTGCTCAACCAGGCAGCGCCGCACCACCGGCCAGGCCTCGTCGAGCGAGGCGCCGGCCGCGACGATCGCGGCTACGTCTTCCAGGCGGACCGCGGCGAGCGCGTTGCGATCGGCCTGGCGGCGGCTCCCGGCCCGCAGCAGGGCCAGCTGACCGACGGCGAGCCCGAGCACGAGCAGCAGGACGGCCGCGATGACGTCCTCGCGCTTGTCGATGCGCAGCGTGTAGTAGGGCCGGGTGTGGAAGAAGTCGAACGCCAGCGCGGCGCTGATGGACGTCATCGCGCCGGCGAGCCGGCCTCCGATGATGGCTGCGCCCACCACGACGATGGCCAGTACCAGCGCCACGTTGCTGGCGCCGAGCCAGTCGCGCACCGGCACCAGGAGCCCGGCGACGATGATCGCCAACGCGGCGCCGAGCCCCGCTCCGAGACCTACCGACTCCTCTTGCACGTGCGCACTATGCACCCGTGCTGCGTCGAGGCGATGCGTCTTGACGGGTTCTTCGCGCCGCGCCGCGGCTTCTTGACGGCGGCCACGCGCTCGACGCCGGGGTCACAAGTACCGGCGGCAATGGAGCCAGCGGAAGGCGAAGAAGCCCAGATTGGGGGGCAGGTAGTACGAGATGAGGCGGCAGGTGAGTGCGGCTGCAAGTGCCGTCGCGTCGTCGACGCCGACGGCGATGACGCCGCGCCCGTGCGGGCAGCCTCGGTGACGCCGATGCCGCCCGGAACCGGCATCGGTCCGGCGAGAAGGGCCACGCTCTCGTTGACGAGGATGACGTGGCCCAACGAGACGTCCTGGCCGCTCAGCCCTCGGCGACGAGGCTCGTCATGCGTCGGGAACGGTGCCCAGGCGACCAGCCTCGAAGTCATCGAAGGCCTGCAGGATCTCGGCCCGCGTGTTCATCACGAACGGGCCCGCCCACGCCACCGGCTCACCGATCGGCAGCCCGCCGAGGAGCAGCACTTCCAGCCGGGGACTGCGGCTGTCCTGGCTCGGATCAGCGCCCAGGACGATGAGGTCGCCCTCGTCGAACACCGCTAGCTGACCCTCGCGGAGCGGCCGGCGCTCCGACCCCGCCACGCCCCGGCCGGACAGGACGTACGCCAGCGCGTTGAAGGCGCTCGGCCACGGGAGCCGCAGCTGCGCTCCTGGCGCCAGCGTGGCGTGGACCATGGAGATCGGCGTGTGGGTGGAGCCTGGACCGGCGATGCCCGCCACGTCGCCGGCGATCACCCGGACCAGGGCGCCGCCGTCGGCGCTGGCGGCCAGGGCCACGGCGTCCCCCTCGATGGACTGGTAGCCCGGCGACACCCACTTGCTGGCGGCCGGGAGGTTGACCCACAGCTGCAGGCCGTGGAACAGGCCGCCCCTCGCCACCAGCTCGTCGGGAGGCCGCTCGATGTGCAGGATCCCGGAGCCGGCGGTCATCCACTGGGTGGCGCCGTCAGCGATGAGGCCACCGCCGCCGGTCGAGTCGCGGTGCTGGAAGGTGCCGTCGATCATGTAGGTGACGGTCTCGAAGCCGCGGTGCGGGTGCCAGGACGTCCCCTTGGCCTCACCGGGCGCGTACTCCACCTCGCCCATCTGGTCGAGGTGGATGAACGGGTCGAGGAATCGCTGGTCGACGCCGGCGAAGGCTCGCCGGACCGGGAAGCCCTCGCCCTCCAGCCCGCCCGGCGCCGTGGTCACGCTGCGGACGTTGCGGGGCCGGTCGTCGGGTGCGGGTTCGGGGATGGTGGGCAGGGCGAGGACGTCGTCGACAGTGACTGCGGGCATGGCGGCCAGGCTACGGCCGAACCTGCGCCCTTCAGCCGCCCGACCCCGCCCGACCCCGCCCGCCCGACCCCGCGCCTCGGCCCCAGCGCCTCGGCCCCCGCCCCCTCACCGTTCTGTTCCGCGATCGCGACCCCTGGTGACGCTGGACGCGGAACGGAATGGGGTGCGGGTCGGGGCTTCGACCGGGTCAAAGCTTTGAGCGGGTCAGAGCTTCGGAAGCGTCTGGGGCAGGTCCAGGGCGGGCCGGAAGAGGTCGCCCGCCTCGGCCACCCGGTCGAGGATGTCGCGGATGGTCCAGCGGTCCGGCCGGAGGTTGGGGTCGTCGAGCTCGTCCCACTCGACGGGGGCCGACACCGGCGCGCCGGCAGCCGCCCGCACGCTGTAGGGCGCGACCAGCGTCTTGTTGATGGCGTTCTGCGTGTAGTCGAGCCGAGCGCGGCCCTTGCGGTCGCCCTTGTGCCACGCCCAGCTGACCAGGTCCGGAACGGTCTGCCCAACGGCGCGCGAGAGAGCCTCGACCCACTCCCGGGTCTCGGTGAATGACGGGCCGGGCGCGATCGATATCCAGATCTGGAGGCCGCGCTGGCCGGTGACCTTGGGCCGGCCAACGAGACCGAGGTGGTCGAGCGCGGTGCGGAAGAGCCGAGCCAACACGAGCACGTCGTCGAACGACGAGGCCGGTCCGGGATCGATGTCGATCAGCGCGTACGTCGGCTGGTCGACGTGAGGCAGGCGCGACGTCCACGGGTGGAGCTCGACGGCGCCGTAGTTGGCCAGCCAGGCCAGGACCGGGACGCTGTCGGGGACGATGTACCACTCGGTCTCACCCGGGCGGGCCGCGTCGTACCGCCACCTACGGATCCAGTCCGGCGCATGACTCGGGACGGCTTTGTGCCAGAAGCCGGGACGATCGACACCGTCCGGGAACCGGTGCAGGTTGACCGGGCGCTCGTCGAGATACGGGAGCAGGATGGGCGCGGCTTCGGCGTAGTAGCGGATCAGGTCGCGCTTGGTGGCCGCTGGTGCGTCGTGCCGGGGCGGGAACAGCACCTTGTCGAGGTTCGTGAGGGCGAGCGATCGGCCCTGGAGCTCCCACGTCCCCCTGTTTCCGAGGGCGTCGAGCGCACTCAGCTCGTCGGCGGTCGGGGCGGACCACTCCCGTGGGGGGCTGCGGCGCCGGCCCCGCTTGCGGCCCACGGTCGCGGCCGGCCGCGTCGCGGACTTCCCGCCCTTGGACGCCGCCGCGGTCGCCGGCGTCGCTCCCTTCGGCAGGCGGACCTCTGCCTTGGCTGCTGGTGCGTCGCTTTGCCAGACCGCCTCCGGCTGGCTCGCCACCTCGTCGTTCGTCCGGCCCGACTTCACCGACTGCGGGAAAGCCTCCGGATCCCAGCCGGGTACGGCGTGCTCGTCGCGCTTGTGCAAGAGCAGCCACTGCTCCTTGCCGGACGCGTCCTCACCCCGGCGCACGAGCACGAGCCGGCCCGACAGCTTCGCGCCCTGCACCTCGGCGTGCAGCTCCCCCGCCGCCACCGCCGCTCCCGGGTCGTCCGTCTCGTATGGCTCCCAGGTGCCCCGATCCCAGACGATCACGTCGCCGCCTCCGTATTCGCCGCCGGGGATCACACCCTCGAAGTCGAGATACTCGATCGGATGGTCTTCGACGTGGACGGCCAGTCGGCGAACCGCAGGGTCGAGGGTCGGGCCTTTCGGCACGGCCCAGCTCACGAGCACGCCGTCGATCTCGAAGCGCAGGTCGTAGTGCAGCCGGCGCGCCCGGTGGCGCTGAACGACGAAGCGCCGGTGCCCGGCCGAGGCCGGTTCGGCGCCGGCCGGCTCGGGCGTCTTGCCGAAGTCCCGCATGGCGCGGTACCGGCTGAGGTCGCCGTCGGTTCGCCCGCCCGACGCCGGCTTGGTGCCCTGGCCTCGCCGGCCGGACGCAGGCTTCTTGGCCTTCACCACAGCTACCAGCATGCCCCCCGACGGGCGGGACGCAATCAGCGCGAGCGGGAGGCTCCGGCCGGCTCCTCGGTCATGGCCGGCGCCGGTGCGGTCGCGACAGCAGGGACGCCCCCCCCCCCCCGTTTCCCACGGTCGCGTCCCGGGTCGTAGCGTCCCGGTCATGCGCTTCGGGATCAAGACCGTGCCCCAGCACACCACCTGGGAGGACATGGCCGCGGTGTGGAAGGCGGCCGACGCCATCGAGCTGTTTGAATCGGCCTGGAACTTCGACCACTTCTATCCGATCTTCTCGGATTCCACCGGGCCGTGCTTCGAGGCTTGGACGATGTTGGCGGCGCTGGCGGCGCAGACCAGCCGCATCCGCATCGGCTGCCAGGTCACCGGGATGGTGTACCGACACCCGGCCGTGCTGGCGAACATGGCCGCCACCATCGACATCCTGTCCGCCGGTCGGCTCGACATCGGGCTGGGAGCGGCCTGGAACCAGGAGGAGTGCAACGCCTACGGGATCGAGCTGCCGCCCCTGAAGGAGCGCTTCGACCGCTTCGACGAGGGTGTAGAGGCGATCGTCGGCCTCCTGTCGAATACCACGACGACGCTCGAGGGCACGTACGTGCACCTGCGCGAGGCCAGGTGCGAGCCCAAGCCCGTGCAACGTCCGCACCCGCCGATCGTCATCGGCGGCAAGGGCCGCCGGCGCACGTTGCGCACCACGGCGCGCTTCGCGCAGCAGTGGAACTCGATCGTCGGCTCGCCGGCGGAGTGGAAGGACCTGCGCGGCGTGCTCGACGAGCATTGCGCCGCGGTCGGCCGCGACCCGCGTGACGTCGCAGGGTCGGTGAACATCGTCTTCGACCCGGCGCAGGGGCCGGCCGCGGTCGCCGACGCCGCGGCCGGCTACGGCGAGGCAGGGGTGGAGCTGGTGATCGTGGCCCTGCGACCGCCGTACGACGCTCGCGTCGTCGACACCATCGCCGACTCGCTGGCCGCGATCACCTGAGCGACACCCCGATCACCGGCTCGTCGGGCACGAGCGCCGGGCTAGCGTCGCCAATCGGATGACCCGCATCGATGCCGACGTCGCAACAGTCGACCGGGTGGTCGACGGGCTGGACCGCGACGGCTATTGCATCGTCGAGGGACTGCTGTCGGCGTCGGAGGCCGCCGCGGCGAGACAGTCGCTCCTCACCACCTTGGCCGCCACCCCTCGGGGTCGCAACGACTTCGAAGGCTTCCGCACCCGCCGCGTCTACGCGCTGTTCGCGAAGACCCGCGCCTTCGACGGACCGGCCATCCACCCGCTGCTGCTCGGAGTGCTGGACCGGGTTCTCGGCCATTACCAGCTGTCGGCGCCGACCGGCATCGAGATCGGCCCCGGCGAGCGGGCCCAGGTGCTCCATCGCGACGACGGCATCTACCCCTTGCCACGGGACTTCCCGAACGTGGTCGTCAACACGATGTGGGCGCTCGACGACTTCACGGCCGCCAACGGAGCCACCCGAATCATCCCCGGCAGCCAGCGGTGGACGGACCGCAGCCCTGGGCCAGGCGACCAGGTGATCTCCGCCACCATGCCCGCCGGTTCGGTCCTCTTCTACCCCGGCAAGGTCTGGCACGGTGGAGGCGCCAACACCACCGATCGACCCCGCCTCGGCGTCATCCTCGAGTACGTGGCCGCCTGGCTCCGAGCCCAGGAGAACCACCTACTGGCCGTGCCGCACGCGACGGCAGCGGAGCTACCCGAGCGGCTGCAGGAGCTGCTCGGGTACAACATCTACCCGCCGTTCGTCGGCTACGTGGACGGGCGGCACCCCCGCCGCTCGCTCGCCGCGGCGCCGACGAGCAGGTCGACCGGCGCTCAGCGGCCTCGCCGCGCCTGACGGCGCTCCACCCGGTTCCTCGTCCTGGTCGCGGTTCCCACCACGACCGCGGTGGTGACCGCGGCTCGGGCTACTGGCCGACGTCGCAACATGGCTGGTCTCCTCCTCGATTCCCGATCATCAGGTGGCGGCCGCCCACTCGGCCTCAGCCGCTTCGATCAGGTCGTGCGGGATCCTCGACCCCTCGATGAGCACCGCCCCCGAGGCACGCAGCGCGTCCATGAACGGTGTCGCCCACGTGTCCTCCCAGAGAAGAAGCGCCGCCGACGAGTTCGGCTCCAGCTCCGCGGCCGCGTACTCGATGTCGTCCTCGCTGATGAGCCCGCCTACCTCGCCATCAAGGGCGGCGAACAACGCCACGTCTTCGTGATCCTCGAACTCGACCGCCACGACGTCGCCTTCGTCGTCCTTGCTGATGAACACCAGATCGAGGATCCGGATCGTGCCGCTGTCGACCAGCTTGCCGAGCTCCGGGGCGATCTCGCCGTTGAACTTGTTCCCCGGGAACCCGAGGATGACGTACTCGACTGGTCCGATGGCCATACCGATCCTCTCTCTCACGACGTTCAGAGGTAGCCGCGCCCGGTCACTGTATGGGCTCCGCGGTGAACCGTCGTCACCCACAAGGGATGATCCGCGGCGCGCTCCTCGGTGTCGAAGCCTACGCGGGGCGCGCCGGGTACCGTACCGTTCGGTCAGGACATGGCCTTGGCCTTGAGCTGCTCGAACTCGGCGTCGGAGATCACACCCTTGCTCTTCAGGTCGGCCAATCGAGCGAGCTCGTCGGCGGTGCTCGGTGCCGTGCCGACCGCGCTCTGGATGTACGCCCGCTGCGCCGCGTCCTGCGCCTGGGCCGCTTGAGCGGCGTGCTCGCTCATCTTGTGACCCCTCGCGATGAGGTAGACGAAGACGCCGAGATAAGGTACCAAGACGACGAAGATCACCCACAGCGCCTTGGCCACTCCACTGAGATCCTGGCTGCGGAAGATGTCGCCGAAGACCACGATGAGCAACCAGAACCAGATGAAGAACAGGAAGAAGTACAGCATCGACAGGAAGACCTGTCCGCCTCCGAAGGTTGCCAGCATCAGCCTTGCTCCTTTGTCACACGCGCTATCACGACCTGAGGAGATGGACGGCGGGAGGTCGTGTCAGAACCCGTAGTACGCCCATCCGGAAACCACGTTACTGCTCGAGGGATGAGACCGAATCACCCACCAGCGGTGATTGCGGTCGGCCACGACCCTAGATGCGCCGGCGACCCCTCCCGGGTGTGACGGCCGCGGCCACCACCGCCGTCTTCGCGACCGGCGCCGGGCCGGGTGTGACGGCCTTGGCTACGACTGCAGTCTTCGCGACCGGGTGGCCGATCACACCGACTCTTCCAACCCGTGCTGGCCTGATGGGCATGCTCAATCTCCTAGGGTCTCGGTTGCTTCGTCGGCCTCGATGGCGGCGATGATCGCCTGAAGCGGAATCCGTCCGTTGGCGATCAGCTGGCCGCCCGAACGCCTCGCCGCCGACGCGAAGGGGGCGGCCCACAGGTTCTCCCAGATGAGCACTCCGGCAGTGCTTCCCGGCTCCATGGCCGCGGCCAGGTGCTCGACGTCCTCCTCGGCCAACAGCTCTGCGAGCTGAGCCTCGAGTGCCTGCAGCTCCCCGAGCTCGCCGACATCGGAGAGCTCCATCGCCTCGACGGCACCGTCCTCGTCCTTGGTGAGGATCAGCACATCGATCACGCGGATGATTCCGGAGTCGACCAGCCTGAGCAGCTCCGCCGCCATCTCGCCCGTGAAGTTGCTCGCGCCCGCCGGGAACTCGACGACGAGGTAGTCAACGGGACCCAGCTCATCCAGGGATACGTCGGTCATCACCGTTCCGTTTCGTTGGCTCCACAGAGCCGATTCAATTGGAGGTCTCTTGGCCTCGTCACCGTAGATGGACCGCCTCTCAGGGACAAGAGCGAACTGGCGGAGCCGGTCGCGGCGCGGTCGGCGGATCGGGATCACCCCGAGTGGGTGAGGCGCGGCCGCCCACGGTCGTGCGACGCTGGGCTCGTAGAGAGTCGGGGTTCCCACGAACGCAGTCGCGCACCGCGGTCGTGCGGACCTCCCGCGAGGAGGCTGGGGGCCATGGAGAAGGTTGACCTGCAGGACGCCCAGGACGAGTCCCAGCCCATCCCGGCTGGCATGCGGTACGAGCACGGAAAGGTCGTCCCGCACCTCACCGTGTCGGAGCGGGTGGCTCGGGGCAAGGCGGCGCGCAACGAGGTGCCGCGGTCGAGCCACGCCGGGTTCACGCCTGGCGCCAGCCGGCCCGACCCGGTGGCGCTGCTCGAAGGCCAAGCGGACACGCGGGTCCCGGAGCTGGTACCGATCCGCTACGGGCGGATGTTGGTGTCGCCGTTCACGTTCTACCGGGGCGCGGCGCTGATCATGGCCAGCGATCTGGCCCGCACCCCGCGCTCGGGGATCACGACCCAGGTGTGTGGTGACGCTCACCTGATGAACTTCGGTGTGTTCGGCTCGCCGGAGCGCCGGCTCGTCTTCGACATCAACGACTTCGACGAGACCTTCCCCGGGCCATGGGAGTGGGACGTCAAACGCCTGGCGGCCAGCTTCGCAATCGCCGGGCGCGACAACGGGTACTCGGTCAAGGACCGCAAGAAGGTGTTGCTGAGCCTCCTGGGCGAGTACCGCTCCGCCATGCGTCAGCTCGCCGCCATGACCAATCTCGACGTGTGGTACGCCCACATCGACGTCGAGACGGTGTTCAATGAAATGGAGGCCCGGGTCGATCCGGCGGCCCGCAAACGAGCCGAGGCCAACGTGGCCAAGGCTCGCACCCGAGACAGCACGCAGGCCCTCGCGAAGCTCACCCACCTGGTCGATGGCGAGCGGCGCATCATCAGCGACCCGCCCCTCATCCAGCCCGTCGAGGAGCTCGTCGAAGGGGTCGAGCGCGACCAGCTCATGGACTCGATGCGGGCCGTGGTGCGCAGCTATCGGCGCACCCTCCAAAGCGACCGTCGCCACCTCCTGGAGGACTTCCGCATTGTCCACATGGCGCGCAAGGTCGTGGGAGTGGGCAGCGTCGGCACCCGAGCGTGGATCCTGCTCCTGTTCGGCCGTGACGACACCGACCCCCTGTTCTTGCAGGCCAAGGAGGCCCAAGCCTCGGTGCTCGAGGAGTTCGTCGGGCCGAGCCGCCACGCCACCAATGGCGAGCGCGTAGTCCACGGCCAGCACCTCATGGCCGCCACGAGCGACATCTTCTTGGGCTGGGACCACGTGGAGGGCTTCGACGGCGTCGCCCGCGACTTCTACGTGCGCCAGCTCAAGGACTGGAAGGGCTCCGCGCTCGTCGAGACGATGGTTCCTCCCATCATGGCCTACTACGGGCGCTTGTGCGGCTGGACCCTCGCCCGCGCCCACGCCCGCTCCGGTGACCGCATCGCCATCGCCTCCTACCTCGGCGGGAACGACGCCTTCGACCGGGCCCTGGTCGAGTTCTCCGAGGCCTACGCCGATCAAAACGAACGCGACTACGCCGCCCTCGTCCAAGCCGAAAAGGACGGACGCATCACCGTCCAGCGCGGCCTCTGACCCGGATCCACTCATCGCTCGCAGCCCCATCGGCGACCGTCGCGATCGACACGTTCATGACGGAGCCGTCGAGCGTCATCAGGATCTGGCCCGCCGCCATCGTCAGCGGAACGACCGGTCGGCGGCAGCAGCGTACACTCGTGGGCGAGCGTCAAGATGTTCGATCGGCATCAACCTTCTCGGCGACCAGCAGACCAAGGGCCGGATCGCGCTCGAACTCTGCGCACAGGAGCTGCACCGCGCCGATGAATGGCAGGCACGGGCGAGGCGCCGGAGCTATGGACCTCTCGAGGGACGTTGACCGCCGGTCGCCGGCGCTGATCGTCGGAGAGGTTTGACACGTGCACTTCACCGAGTGGATGGAGCTCGTCGTGAAGGCGTTCGAAGTCGCCGGAGTGGCCATACTCACCTTTGGGTCCCTCATCGCCCTGGCCGGCGCGGCGAGGGCGGTGTCCCGCGGGGAGCGACGGACGGCGTACGAGAAGGCTCGACAGCACGTTGGCCGGGCGATCCTGCTCGGGCTGGAAGTCCTGATCATTGCCGACATCGTGCACACCATCACCATCGACCCGACGGTCGAGAGCGCGCTGTCTCTCGCGCTCATCGTGTTCGTGCGAACGTTCCTGAGCTTCTCGCTCGAGTTGGAGCTGGACGGCGTCGTCCCGTGGCGCAGGGGAGTGAAGCCGGAAGCTCCAAACGACTGACCTGGGCCCACGAAGAACCCTGCATATGGCGATGGCTTGCCCACAGGGCCCTGAACCGACGCCATGACCATCGAGCTGAGCCACCAGGGGTAGCGTCCCAGCATGTCGACTTCCCCGACCGCGTCACCTTCGCCTGCCGCCCCGAGCCATCGCGGCCGGCGGATCACCTCCATGGTGCTCGTGGTGCTGGCCGCGATCTTGGTGCCGATCGCCACCACGGCGGCGTGGGCGACGCGCACGGCGCTGAACACGGACCGCTTCACGACGACGGTGAGCGACGTCATCAGCGACCCGGGCGTGATCTCGGTGGTAGCCGCCAAGATCACCGACAGCACGTTCGACGCTCTGGCCGGCTCCGACGTCATCGCGCAGCTCCCGCCGGAGCTGAAGCCGGTCCTCCCCATCATCGGCGGCGCGCTGCGCAGCCGGGTGGAGGGCGTGGTGGACCAGGTGCTGTCCTCCGACGCCGGACAACAGCTGCTCACCGGGGCCGTCCGCCGAGCCCACACCGCGGCGATGAGGATCCTCCAGGGCAACGGCCTGTTGAGCAGCGACGCCTTCACGGTCAAGAACGGCACGGTCACCCTGAACCTGCGGCCGGTGATCCGGCAGGTCCTGGTGCGACTCCAGGACGCCGGCGTGATCCCGGCGAGCATCTCGATCCCGGCCGCGGGTGATCCACCGGGCAAGCTGGCGACCGCCATCGGCGCCCGGCTGCCGGACGACTTCGGCCAGATCGTCGTCTACCAGACCAAGGACGTCTCCGCTCACGCCACCCTGAGCCAGGCCCAGCACGCCCTCGTCGTCGTCAAGCGGGCGGTGGTGCCGCTCGTCCTGCTGAGCCTCGCCATCGCCATCGCGGCCGTGCTCGTGGCGGTCGACCGCCGACGGGCCATCTACCGGGTTGGCCTCGGCATCACCCTCGGCGCCGTCGTGCTCATCGTCGTGTGCCGACGCGTGGCGGCGGCGGTGCCGGACGAAGCGACGACGAGCGGCGCGCGTGTGGTGGCCGGCGCCGTGGCTGACGCGCTGCGCTCGAGCCTCGTTCGCGCCTTGCTCATCGTGGCGATCGTGGCGCTCGTCACCGCGCTGGTGGCCCGCTTCTGGGCCGGTATCGCGGCCTGGACCGGGTCCCATGCCGATCTGGCCCGGATCGGGGCCGTGGCGCTCGGGCTGCTGATCCTGCTGCTGCTCGGCATCGGCTGGGGCGCGGTGATCTTCGCCGTCGTGGTGACCGGGCTCGGTCTTGTCGCCGTGCAGCGCGCCGCGGCCGGTACCACGGCGCCCACCGTCTGAGCCTGTCTCGGGAGGGGTCGCCCTCTCAGCCGGCGTGCTTCCGGATCGACGGTGCCGCGCCGTTCAACATCACACGACCCCGGACTCTTGCAGGCCCCCGATCTCCTCCCACGAGAATCCCAGCTCCAAGAGGACCTCCTCAGTGTGCTGGCCCAGCTCCGGGGCTACCGCTCCGGGCTGAGCCGGCGTAGCGCTGAACCGCACCGGTGCCGCCACCACCGGTACCCTGCCCGCCGTCCCGTCCACCTCGGCCAGGTAGCCGTTGTCCCACACCGTGGGGTCGGCCACGACGTCTTCGTGGTTGCGGACCGGCGCGTAGCGCAGGCCGGCAGCACGGAGGAGCTCGCACCAGGCGGCGGTGGTGCGGGCCGCGAACACCTCGTCCAAGATGGGGAACAGCTCCGCCTTCTGGGCCTGCCAGTAGAGGGGTTGGGCGAAGCGCTCGGCCAGGTCGGGCCGACCGATGGTCTGGTAGAAGACGTCCCGGGCCGCACCCGCCACGCCGACGACGGCGATCCAGCCGTCGGCGGTCGAGAAGATGCCGTAGATGCCGGGCACCATCGGGTGCCCTCGCTCGGCCGGTCCGGCCCGGCGGCCGAGGAGGAGGCAGGACGTGTACTCGCTGGCCTGGGCCCAGATCTGGCCGCCCAGCAGCGACGTGTCCACCCGTTGGCCCCGGCCGGTGCGCTCACGGGCGTAGAGGGCGGCGAGGACACCGCCGACGAGGTTCAGGGAGGCGATGTGGTCGGCGATCGTGATGCCGACGGGAGTGGGCTCACCGCCGGCGTGGCCGGTCGTGCTGATCAGCCCGCCGACGGCCTGCGCGCTCAGATCGGCCCCCTCTCGTGTGGCGTCGGGGCCGACCAGACCGAACGTCGAGCCCGACGCGTACACGATGCGGGGGTTGCGCTCGGTGACGGCCTCGTAGCCGAGGCCCCAGGCGTCCATCGTCCCGGGCTTGAAGTTGGTGATGATGACGTCGACCTCCTCGGCGAGGCGGAGGAAGATCTGCCGTCCCTCCTCGCGCCGCAGGTCGACCGTGAGGCTGCGCTTGCCGCGGTTGCAGGCGGTGAAGTACCCGCTGCGGGGATCACCGGGCTCGATCGGCAGCCAGCGGGACTGGTCACCGAAGCCCGGGAGCTCGACCTTGATCACGTCGGCTCCCCACTCGCCCAAGGTGGCGGCCGCCTGTGGCCCCTGGACGAGCAGGCCCGCCTCCACCACCCGGATCCCCTCTAGCGCTCCGGCCACTGCCCCTCCTCCTGTCGCGCCACCATCTTGGCTGAGGGTGGTGGGCGAGCGCGCCACCCGCCAGGCCCGCCGTCAGGCGCGGATGGCGTCGAGGATGCGCTCGCGGGTGTCCGGGCGGGGCCAGCCACCCAGGACCATCGTCGTGAGGCAGGTCGACCTCCACTTGCGAGCGATCTCCTCGCAGATCTTGTCGGCCGGTCCGATCAGCGCCACGTCCTCCACCATCTCGGTCGGCACCGCCTGCGCCGCAGTGTCCTTGCGCCCGGACAGGTAGAGGTCCTGGATCTCCGCGCACGTATCGCCCCAACCCATGCGCACGAACACATCGTTGTGGAAGTTGACGTCCTTCGCTCCCATACCGCCGGCGTACAGCGCAATGACGGGCTTGAGGAACGAGGCCGCCACCTCGACGTCGTCGTGCTCGATCAGCCAGCTCACGTTGGCCACCTCGAACGTGCTGGCGTCGTGGCGGGCGCCCGTCCGTGAGAACCCTTCGGTCAGTGCGGTGCGGTAGAAGGCGTCGCTCTTGGGCGAGAACCACAGCGGCAGCCAGCCGTCGGCGATCTCCGCCGCCAAGGCCACGTTCTTCGGTCCCTCCGCGCCAACGAACACCGGGATCTCCGAGCGCAGCGGGTGCACGGTCGACCGCAGGGGCTTGCCCAAGCCGGCACCGCCCTCGTAGGGCAGCTGGTAGTGCCGACCGTGATAGGTGACGGGCGCCTCGCGGGCCCACACCGCCCGCATGATGTCGACGTACTCGCGGGTGCGCTCCAGCGGACGCGGGTACGGCGCCCCATACCAGCCTTCGACGACCTGGGGTCCGGAGGCGCCGACGCCGAGGAGCACGCGGCCGCCGCTCAGGTGGTCGAGCGTGAGCGCCGCCATGGCCAACGCGGTCGGCGTCCGGGCCGACAGCTGGCAGATCGCGGTGCCGAGGCGAATGGTCGACGTCCGAGCCCCCCACCACGCGAGAGGGGTCAAGGCGTCCGATCCATAGGCCTCTGCGGTCCAGAAGCTGTCCACGCCGAGCTTCTCGGCGTCGACCAGCTGTTCCTCCACGCCGGCCGGCGGTCCGGCGCTCCAGTAGCCCGCTGACAACCCGACCCGCATGAGCGCCTCCTTCAACGTCGCGGTCCATCCGCATCGCGGCAGGCTCGACGAGCCCGGCGCGGCAGCGTGCTAGATCATCGCACCCTGTCGGCTCGTGGTCGGTTCGTGGCCGTTGGCGGCGGCGGGGTCAGAACCCGGCGATGCCGTCACCTATCAGCTTGACGCCGATGACGAGGCAGAGCACCGCCATGATGGCGGTGTTGTGCTGACCCATCCAGTCCTTCAGCCGTCCGAGCCGCGCCGGGGCGCGGTCGCCCAGCGCGAAGTAGATCACGACCGGCACCGCCACCCCGATGGTGCCGATGATGGCGAAGACGGCGTAGGCGATCGCTTGCTCGCCGCCGGCGATCCCGGTCTGCGCCACCGCCGCGGCAGCCGCTACGGCCAGGAGGAGGTTCTTGGGGTTCAGACCCGAGAGCGCCGCTCCGGCGCCGAGCGCCTTGACGGGGGTGAAGGCGTCGATGGAGCCCATCCACTTGGGCAACGCTGCCTCCTCGCCCTCGGTCGGACGGCTCCGCCACTGCCTGAGCGCCACCAACACGAGCAGCGCGCCGAGCACGAGCTTCAGCACGTTCACCCACGTGGCCGGCTGGCCGTCGTCGTTGGCGTTGCTCGGCCCGGCGATGCCCAAGACGATCACCCCGATGACCGCCAAGCCCAGCAGCCAGCCCAGGATGAACATCGGCCCGTTCACCCTCGCTCGACGGCTGACGAGCATGAGGATGACGGCGATGATCGGCACCGGGCTCAACGCCACGCCGACGCCGAGTGGCAGCACCGCGCCGATCGCCTCACGCATGCCGTTGCCTCCGTGACCTTGCCCACGGCAGGGTGCCGTTCCTCGGTCGGAACCTTACGAGTGGCCTGACCGGGCGCTGCACATGCGCAGCGCGGGGCGACACAGTGACGGTGCGGGCGTGGATCGTCGCGCCGCGATTGGCGTCCTCTCTTGGTGGCAGCGAGCTGCTCTTTCGTGGATGACGAGCGGCATCCGTGGTCGCCCTCGTGCGACAGGGCAGCGGAGTAGAGTGCCGCGCCGCCAACGAGGGCTGGACAGCGAGAGGGGCAAAGCCGATGGCACTCGTGATTTCCACGTTGGGAGGCGGCGAGACCAAGGTCGAGGACACCGAGCTCGAGCAGTTCCGCGCCGGGATACAAGGCGACGTGCTCACACCGGACGACGACGGCTATGACGCCAACCCGATCTACAACGCCATGCACAACGGCGTTCAGCGCTCAGGGTGCGAGCGACCGGCACGGCCGACGTTGTCCACACCGTCAACTTCGCTCGCCAGAGGAACTTGCTGGTCGCGGTGAGGCGCGGCGGACACTCTGTGGCCGGCCTGTCGAGCTGCGACGGCGGCATCGTCATCGACCTCACGCGGATGCGGGCCGTGACCGTCGACCCGGTGGCCCGGCGGACCTCTGTCCGGGGCGGCGCGATCTGGCGCGACGTCGACCGCGAAACACAGGCGTTCGGCCTCGTCGTGCCCGGCGGCGTGGTGTCGGAGACGGGCGTCGGCGGCCTCACCCTCGGAGGCGGCGAGGCCTGGGTGCGGCGCAAGTACGGGCTCACCATCGACAGCCTCCGGTCGGCGACGGTCGTCTGTGCCGACGGGTCGGTCCACGTGGCGTCCGCCGACAACGACGCCGACCTTTTCTGGGCTCTCCGCGGTGGCGGCGGGAACTTCGGCGTGGTCACCCATTTCGACTTCGACGCCCATCCGCTGGGTCCGATGGTGGCCTTCGTGGGCGTGATGTACTCATCGCGAGACGCCGGCGAGATCCTGCCCCGCTGGCGGGATCACGTCGCCGACGCCCCCGACGAGGTGACCTCGGTAGCGGTCGGCATCTCCATGCCGGCCGACCCGAGCCTGCCCGAGGCGGTCCACAACCAGTCGTGCCTGGTCGTCGGCGGCGTATACGCCGGCGAGATCGATGAGGGCATGAAGGTTCTCCAGCCGTTGCGCGAACTGGGAACGCCCCTGGCCGACATCTCGGGCCCCACGCCGTTCGTGGGCGTGAACTCGGCGTTCGACCCGTTCTTCCCGATGGGCGTGTATCAGAGCTACTGGAAGGCGCAGAACCTCGACACCCTGCCCGACGAGGCCCTGGCCATCATCGCCGCCAAGGCCGACTCGCGGCCGTCCCCGGTGACGCTGGCAGTGGTGTTCCACATGGGTGGCGCCATCAACCGAGTCGGCTCCGCCGACACCGCCTACGGCGAGCGCACGGCCCAGTGGATGTCGTCTTTCGACGGCAACTGGGAGGATCCCACGGACAACGCCGCCAACATCGCCTGGGTGCGGGACGCGTTCGAGCAAGTGGCCCGGTATGGCAAGGGCAGTATCTACACCAACTTCACCGGCCAGGCCGACGAGACAGCTGACGCGCTCGCCCGGAACGCCTACGGGGCGAACACGGCCCGCCTCCGGGCAATCAAGAAGCAGTACGACCCCGACAACCTCCTCCGCATCAACCCGAACATCCTTCCGGCGTAGCCCGGGATCTCACCGCGATCGTTCCGATACGCATCCCGCCACCACCCTCCGGAGAAGCGCACGACAGGGGTGTGGGCCTTATGAAGAAAGTGCTTGCAAAAGTGAGCACTAGGGCGTACATTGAGTGCGCACGGCGCTTCCCCCCAACGAGCGTCCAGCGGAGGTAGAGATGTCCAGCACGATGTTGACGACGGTTCAGGAGTGGCAGGACGAGTTCTTCGATCTGTTCGACCGGGTCGACGAGCCAGTCGTCAAGGTGACCGGCGATGTCGCCGAGACGGTTTCCGAGTACGTCCCGCAGTTGCCGGCCTGGCCGTTCATGGCCCAGATGCCGTCGGTGAGCGAGATCGTCGAGAACCAGATCGCATTCGCCACCAAGTTCCTTGAGATGCGCGCGAGCTTCGCCCGTCAGCTGGTCAAGGCCGGCCAACCGGTGTTCGAGCAGTTCGAGGTGAAGGCCCCCCGGACCCGCAAGGCCCGCAAGCCCGCCGTCGCGTCGACCAAGGCCGCCTGACCCACCCCCAGTTCGATCAATGCCGGAGGGCGGGGCCGAGAGGCCCCGCCCTCCGGCGCGTCCACGCTCCCCAAGGAACGAACGGGCTGGCAAACCGCCACCGCACCCGAGCCGACCCTTTGGCAAAGAAGAGCGAGCCTCGAAGCGTGCGGGTGGAGGTGAGGGGAATCGAACCCCTGGCCTCGACAGTGCGAGTGTCGCGCTCTGCCAACTGAGCTACACCCCCGCGCGGCTCGGTCAGGATAGCGGAGGATTCAGGCCGCGTCGGGGTAGACGTAGCGGTGCCCAGCGCGCAGCTGCTCGCTGCGTCGCAGCGAGAGCAGCAGCCAGACGTACACCGCCAGCAGGAACAGACCCGAGAAGAAGACCATCCAGGCGAGTGGCGCACCGAGGGTGAACCCGGCGACGCCACTGACGACCACGAGGGCCAGCAGGGTGAACAACACGTTCTGGCGCCGGCGGATCATCGCCGCCCGACTGGCTCGGACGCGGGCCAACCCGGGCGAGTACCCGTAGGACGGCAGCGGCCGGCCGGCCGCTTGCACCTGGGAGGAGCCGTAGCGCATCGAGGGCGAACCCTGGAAGGCCCGCACGGGAGCGACCGGGTTGCCGTAGCCGGGCATCGGACGGCTGTGACCAGGCCGCACCGGGATGCGGGACATGTCGGCCAGCGTGCGCCGGAACGAGTTCACGGAGGAGTTCGGGCGTAGCTCTGACCGCGACCGCAAGAGCGGCGGGATCAGGGCGACTCCCCACACGACGGCGAGGATGACGAGAACCAACGGTTTCATGACTGGGTCGTGCTCACGCTCGTCATCAGACAGTAATCAAGTTCTCGGCTTCCGCGGTGGATCCTCCACCGGGTGGAGGCGGCGGTCGGTCGCCGGTCTGGCCATGGGCGCGGGGTTCGGTTCGCATCGCAAGGCAGAACATTACGATCCTACGACGAAAGCCCGTCCGACGCAACGCCGTCGGCCACCGGCGAACGACGGTAGGTGCCGCTGCGGCCGCCCGTCTTCTCCCACAAGGTCAACTCCCCGATCACCATGCCCCGGTCCATCGACTTGCACATGTCGTAGATCGTGAGTGCCGCGACCGAGCAGGCGTGCAGGGCTTCCATCTCCACACCGGTGCGGTCGACGGTGTCGACCTGGGCCTCGATCGCCACGTGGTCGTCGCCGATCTCGAAGTTCACGTAGACGGAGCCGACGAGGAGTGGGTGACACAGCGGGATCACATCTGAGGTGCGCTTGGCCGCCTGGATGCCCGCCACGCGCGCCACCGCCAGCACATCCCCCTTCTTGACCACTCGATTGGCGATCGACACCGTCGTATCGGGCTGCATGAACACCTTGCAACGAGCGACGGCGCGACGGTGCGTCGGCTCCTTCGGCGTGACATCGACCATCCGCGCCCGACCCAGCGGGTCCAGGTGCGTGAAGACGTGATCGGTCACGACAGGAGTGTAGTTGGCGCACCCGAGGTGTCCGGTCGGTCCCCCGACCGGGCGGATCGGGCCTGCTCAGCCGCCGATTTGGCTCATCGAGCGCGCCGGGCGGATGAAGCTGACCTGGCCGATGTTGTGGCCGGCCCACTTCGTGCCCACGGCGCGGACGATCTCGGCCGCGAGGTCGTCGTCCGACGCTCCGGTCCTCAGGAGCGCCCGCAGATCGAACTCGCGGGTCTCGAACAGACAGGTGCGGAACTGGCCCTCGGCGGTGACGCGGATGCGGTCGCAGTCGCCGCAGAACGGCTTCGTGACCGTGGGGATGACGCCGACACACCCTCGGCCATCGACGTAGCGCCAGCGGTCGGCGGGCGCGGCGCCGCGGTTGGGCATCGGCTCGAGCGGATGCACGGCGTCGATGGCGGCCACGATCTCGTCCTGGCTCACCACGGATGCGGCGCGCCAATCGCCCGCGGCATCGAGGGGCATGAACTCGATGAATCGCACCTCGACATCGTGGTCGCGGCCGAAGTTGGCGAGGTCGACGATCTCGTCGTCGTTCACACCCCGCTGCATGACCGCGTTCACCTTCACCGGCGAGAAACCCGCCTGCTGCGCGGCGTCGATGCCGTCGAGGACACGGTGAAGCTCGTCGCGGCGCGTCATCTCGAGAAAGCGATCGGCCCGCAGCGTGTCGAGCGAGATGTTCACCCGGTCGAGTCCGGCGTCGCGCAGGTCGTGGGCCACGAGACCGAAGGTGGCGCCGTTCGTGGTCATCGACAGGTCCGGCTTGCGTCCCGCGTAGGGCGAGCCGGCCTCGGCCGAGACCCGCAGGCGAGCCAGCTTGGCCACGAGCAGCGGCAGATGGGCGCGAACGGTGGGCTCGCCGCCGGTGAGGCGCAGCCCATCGACGCCGAGCCGCTCCACGCAGATCCCCGCCAGCCGCTCGATCTCCTCGAACGTCAGGATGTCCTCTCGCGGCAGCCAATGCATGCCCTCCGCCGGCATGCAGTAGGTGCAGCGGAAGTTGCAGCGATCGGTGATCGAGATGCGCAGGTCGCGGACGGTGCGGCCGAACGGGTCCACCAAGTCCATGCTGCCGATGCTAGGGGCCGATGGGCGCTGCCGCACGGCCAGAGGCTCAGGTCAGCAACCACACCTCGACGTCGCCGCCGGCTTCGATCCCCTCGCCGTCGGGGACGAGGGCCAGCCCGTTGGCGGCCGCGGTGGCCGCCAGCTGGTGGCTGCCTTGGGCGCCGGTCGAGCGGACATGGAACCGCCCATCGGCCTGGAAGGCGCCGTGGACCCGGTTCCAGTGGTCCCGGCCATCGACCCGCCGCCGGGCCCCGTCGTCGAGCACAGCCACGACCTTGGTCCGGTCGAGGGCATCGCCCGTGTGACCCATCATCTGCCGCAGCGCCGACCGGGCCAGCAGCTCGAAGCTCACGAGCGACGACACCGGGTTGCCGGGGAGGCCGAAGACCGGCACCGGGCGGTCCGCGCCGTCGAGCAAACCGAAGGCGAAGGGCTTGGCGGGCTTGATGGCGATCTGCATCCACCGCATGTCGGCCACGCGATCGAGGACGGCCTTGACCACGTCGAACTCACCCATGCTGACCCCACCGGAGGTCACGATGGCGTCGCAGCGGCTCACCGCGCCCCGCAGAACCCGTTCGAGTGCGTCCTCGTCGTCGCGCACGAGGCCGAGGTCGACCGCCACGCAGCCGGCCTGGGCCAGCGCGGCGAGGAGCATGGTGCGGTTGCTCTCGCGGATCTGCCCCGGCGCGAGCGGTCCGCCGTCTTCGACGAGCTCGTCGCCGGTCGAGAGCGCGCCGACACGCGTACCTTCGGCACCACGGGCACATGCAGGTGGCCGACGCTGGCCAGCACGCCGAGGACCGCCGGCCGCACCTCCGTCCCGGCTGCGAACAGCAGGTCGCCGCGGTGGACATCGTCGCCGACGCCCCGGACCGCATCGCCGGCTCGCACCCCCCGGTGGATCCGGACGCGGTGGCCGCCGTCGAGTGGCTCGGTCTCCTCGACCATCACCACCGCGTCGGCGCCGGGCGGGACCGGCGCGCCGGTCATGATCTTCACCGCCCGACCGGGCTCGACCGGTATGGACGGGGGCGCGCCAGCGGCGATCGTCCCCGCCACGTCGAGCTCGGCGGGGACGATCGCGGTGTCCTCTGCTCTTACCGCGTAGCCGTCGACGGCCGAGTTGGCGAACGGCGGCACGTCCTCGAGCGCCCGCAGCTCCTGCGCCGTGACGCAGCCGACCGACGCCGCGAGCGCCACCGAGACGGGCGCCAGCGGGGGGCACGACGCCAGCACCACGGCCCGGGCCTCCTCGAGCGGGATCATGGAGTCGAGGGTACCCGGGTGGCCCGGGTGGCCCGGGTGGCCCGGGGTGGGGGCGGGCCAGGCGGACCGGGTGGCCCGTCCAACGACGCTCACACCCACTCGTTCCGTTCCGCGATCTCGACGACCAGCGATCAGATCTGCGGAACAGAACGGGGTCGCCCGGGCTTCGCCGGGCGCCGGCCGACAGGTTGACCACACAATCGGGTCAGGTCATGCCCTCGCGGCGGACGATCTCGGTGAGGACATCGCGGAACGGCTTGCCGAGCTCGTCGTGCCTGAGCGCGACCTCGACCGTGGCCCGCAGCCAGTCCAGCTTGTTGCCGGTGTCGAACCGCCCGGTGTCGAACACCACACCGTGGAAGGGCTCGACCTGGCAGAGGACCCGCATGGCGTCGGTGAGCTGCAGTTCCCCGCCCGCGCCCGGTCGCAGGGCGGCGATGTGATCGAACACCGCGGGCGTGAGGACGTAGCGCCCCATGATGGCGAGGTCGCTCGGCGCGTCCTCCGGCCGTGGCTTCTCGACCATGTCCCGAATCGGCACGTAGCCGTCGGCCGTGGCCGCACCGGCCGGATCGACCACACCGTACGAGCTGATCTGCTCCGGCCCGAAGCGCTTCAGCGCCACCACCGATCCGCCGGTTGCCGCGCAGGCGTCGAGCATGTCCGCGAGGAGCGGTGAGCCGTCGACCATCAGATCGTCCGGCAGCAGCACCGCGAAGGGCTCGTCGCCGACGTGGTACCGAGCCATGCCGACGGCATGCCCGAGGCCCCTCGCCTCGTCCTGGCGCACGAAGTGGACGTGGGCGAGGCTGCTGAGCCGGCGCAGCTCGGCGACGGCTTCGTCCTTGCCGCTGCGCTCGAGTGCGGCCTCCAGCTCCGGCGACCGGTCGAAGTGATCTTCGATCGTCTTCTTCGAGCGCCCGGTGACGATGAGGATGTCCTCGATCCCGGCCGCGACCGCCTCCTCGACGACGTACTGGATGCCCGGCTTGTCGACCAGGGGGAGCATCTCCTTGGGTGTCGCCTTGGTGGCCGGCAGGAATCGGGTGCCGAGGCCCGCGGCGGGGATCACAGCCTTGCGGACGCGCATGACCACCGACCTTACGCAGGCCGGATGAGGTCCGTGGCGGCCGGGTGCGGAGCAGGTGGCACGCTCGGCCCGCACGAGGCGCCCGGGCACCGGCCGGGAGGGCGTCCCCACGACGCGTGACAAGGCACGGGAGCACCCCTCCATCGTGCGCGCCAGCCCCTCCGGCCGTTAGGATTAGCAGTCGGAAGCTGAGAGTGCCAGCCATGGTCGGCCGAGGGCCGAAGAGCGCTGACCGGAGCGACGGATGCCCACGTACGTCTACAAGTTCATCGACAGCGGTGAGACCATCGAGGTCCAGCAGTCCTTCGACGAGGCGACGCTCACCGAGGCGGCGCATCCGTCCGATGGCCAGCCGCGTCCGGTCCGCAAGGTGTTCACGCCAGTGGGCGTCACCTTCAAGGGCAACGGCTTCTACAAGACAGACAGCCGGTCGTCGAAGAACGGTTCCGGCGGCTCGACCTCGTCGACGAAGGACGGCTCGTCGTCGACCGACACCGGGACGCCGTCGAAGGACGGCTCGGCATCGAAGGACGGCGGCTCGAGCCCGACGAGCTCCAGCCCGTCCGGCGGCAGCTCCGGCTCGTCCGGCGGCAGCTCCGGCTCCTCCGGCTCGTCCGGTGGCAGCTCGGGCTCCTCCGGTGGCAGCTCGGGCTCGTCCGGTGGCAGCTCGGGCTCGTCCGGCGGCAGCTCCGGCTCGCCCAGCTCGCACCGCCACTGAGGTGGGCCCGTCGGGCGAGCGCGGCGACACGGCCGCAATGGGCGCGCAACACGCGCCGGGGCGAACGCGGACCCGAGCGTGACCGCCCCGTCCGGGGTCACCGCAGAGATCGGGGTGTTCGGCGGATCGGGGTTCTACGAGTTCCTGGACGACGTGGCGGAGGTGGAGGTCGATACGCCGCACGGGCCCCCGGCGGCGCCGGTCACCATCGGCTCGATCGCCGGCCGCCGGGTGGCCTTCCTGCCCCGCCACGGCCGCGAGCACCAGTTCCTCCCTGGCACCGTGCCGTACCGGGCCAACGTGTGGGCCATGCGGAAGCTGCGCGTGGCCAGCATCGTCGCGCCGTGTTCGGCCGGCTCGCTCCAGCCCCACCTCCACCCCGGCGAGCTCGTGGTGCTGGACCAGCTGATCGACCGGACGTGGGGCCGCGCCGATACCTTCCACGACCTTCCCCCTGTCCACCACGAAGCGTTCGCCGATCCCTACGACCACGAGGTGCGCCAGGCCTTGCTGGCGGCTGGTCGCGAAGCGGGCATCACGGTGCACGACGGCGGCACCGTGGTCGTCATCCAGGGACCCCGCTTCTCGACCCGGGCCGAGTCCCGGTGGTTCCGGCAGATGGGCTGGCACGTCGTCAACATGACCAACTACCCCGAGGCGGTGCTGGCCAAGGAGGCCGGGATCCCCTACGGCGCCGTCGCCCTGATCACCGACTACGACGCCGGCGTGGACGGCCAGGAGCCGGTCACGATGGAGGCCGTGTTCGCCCGCATGCGGGAGAACGTGGCCAAGGTCCAAGATCTCATCGTGCGGGCCACTCCCCTCCTGCCTCGGGCGTAGCGCGCTAGCCTGCCGTCCGCTTCCCCCGAGGTCACGCGATCTGGAGGAGGCACGCCTGTGCGACCGCTGCGGCGCATCCGGCTGTTCGTGGCCCGGCGGCCACTCGTCTACTGGCTCCTGGTCGGACTGCTGGCGCTGGCGACCGCGGCGCTCGTCCTCGACCAGATCGCTGCCCTGAGGGCCGCCCGACGGCAGTGGGGAGAGGCCCGCCCGGTCCTCGTCGCCCGGCACGATCTCGCCGCGGGCCAAGCCGTGACGCCCGGCGACACCCGCACCGCCCGTTGGCCGGCCGCCCTCCTGCCCTTCGACGCCGTCACCGACCTCGTCGGTCCGACGGTGGTGGCGGTGCCGATCGCCGCCGGTGAACCCCTCGTCCGCCGCCGGCTCGGCCGGGCGGGGGCCGGGCCGGTGGCCGGGAGGCTGCCGCCCGGGACGCGCGGTGTCACCGTCCCGGTGGGCGACGTCGCCATCGCGGTCCAACCCGGCGATCGCGTCGACGTCGTAGCCGCCGGAGCCGGTCCGGAGGGCAGTGGGGCGGTGGTGGCGGCCGGGGCGGTGGTGATCGTGTCCAGCCCGACGGAGGTCGTCGTGGCCGTGGGCGTCCGCGATCTCGGCGCGGTCGCCGGAGCGATGGCCGACGGCCAGGTGCTGTTGGCCATCAACGGCGATCCCCCCGGCCGCCCCTCGGCTGACGCCTAGCGGGCCAAGTAGATGCCGAGCACGACCACTCCCAGGACGACGCGATAGACCACGAACGGGGTGAAGGTGTGCGTCCGCACGTACTTGATGGTCCCCCAGACGGCCAACCAGCCGAACAGCCCGGAGGTGACGATGCCGATCAGCATCGGTCCGAGCAAACCATGAGGGATGCCGTCGCGGATCAGCTTGGCCATCTTGAACACGATCGCCCCCGCCGTCACCGGGATGGCCATGAGAAAGCTGATCCGCGCCGCGGAGTCCCGGGTGAACGTGCGGAAGCGACCGGCGGTGATGGTGATGCCCGATCGCGACGTGCCGGGATTGAGGGCCAGCACCTGCGCCGCGCCGACCAGGATGGCGTCGCGCCGGGCAAAGCCGTCCATCGTGCGCACGCTTTGCGACCGCTGGTCGGCCCAGCCGAGGAGGAGGCCGAAGGCGATCAACGAGATGGCGATGAGCGGGATGCCACCGAGCTTCTTGTCGATGGTGTCCCCGAACACACCGCCCACGAGGAACGCGGGAATGGAGGACAGCACGAGCAGCCACGCCAGCCGACCCTCCTCGGTGACCGGCTCGGACCGCTTGAACACCGCCCGCGTGCCGTCGCGGGCGTACACGATCAGGTCCCGCCAGAAGTACGCCACCACGGCGACGAGCGTGCCGATGTGCAGGGCGACGTCGAAGGCCTTCTCCACGCTCTTGTCGTTGAAGTCGTTCCAGTGGAACAGCCACGGCACGAGGATCAGGTGGCCCGACGACGAGATCGGGAGGAACTCGGTCAGCCCCTGGACGATCCCGAGGATGACAGCGTGGATGATGGGCAAGGAGCGCTCACACAGAGTTGAAAGGGGGGATGGAGGGACCGCACGTAAGGGGCCCGACGGCGGCACGTTACGGCCCCGGTCGCCCGACCCTGGACCATCGTCCTCCGGCCGGCTGGACTTGACCGAACTCTTACCCGGACGTGCTCGGCACGATGCGAGGCCGCCACGCTCGGTGGGGATCGGAGTGATGGCCGACGACCCGGCCCCGGCGGAGCTGGGCCAGGAAGTCCACCGGGCCGTCGAAGTCGGGCATCTCGACGAACGCCGACCCCGAGCGCGTCAGGCACGTGAGCATCGCTTCCCGCCCCGGCGGCCAGCCCGTGCTCGCGCGCGAACGCCGCCGCGCGCTCGTTCAGGTGGGCCAGGCTGGTCTTGGCGTTGAAGGCCTCGACAGCGTCGATCAGGCCGGCCTCGGTGAGGGCGAGGAGTGCCGGTTCGGCCAGGTTGCGGCGCATCGGGTCGAAGGGATGGGGGACGTACACCAGGCCGCCCTGGTCACGGATCAGGCGGGCCGCCTCCGCCGGCTGCACGCCGAACGGCACCCGTTCGGTCAGGAACAGGCCGATCAGCTCGCCGGCGTGCGTCCGCAGCTCCTCGCCGATAACCACCCGGCAGGGGAGCGACGTGGCCAGCTCTTGGGCACCCTTCACCGCGTTGTGGTCGGTGATGCACAGCACATCGATACCGCTTGCGACCACGGCCTCGGCCAGCTCGTCGGGCGTGGTGGTCGAGTCGCCCGACCACATGGTGTGGCTGTGCAGGTCGACCCGCACCCAGCCCGCGGGCTTGGGCTCGCCGAGGTGGGGATGGCGCTCGACAGCCGCCTCGCTCGGGGTCCCGCTCGACACCAGGCCCTCAGGTGCCGCTCATGGTGACGTCGCGGATAACGAGCGATACCCCTGCCGCGCCCATCGGGAGCCAGTCGAGGTCGCCCCCGACCTCCACCACGTCCTTGAGCATCCTTTGCAGGGTGGAGGCGATCGTGAACTCCTTGACCGGCTCGGCCAGCTGGCCATTGCGGATCAGCAGGCCCGAGGCGCCGGTGGAGAAGTCGCCGGAGACCGGGTTCACGCCCGAGTGCAGCCCGGCTACCTGCTGGATGAGCACGCCGTCGTCGACATCGGCCACCAGCTCGGCCTGTGAGCGCGTGCCCGGGACGAGCGAGAGGGCGAGGCAGCCGCAGCCGGGCGTGGACTTGAATCCGCCACGGATGGCGTTGCCGGTGGGAGCTTCGCCGCTGCGGCGGGCACTGTAGCTGGAGTGCACGAACCGCTGCAGCAGGCCGCCTTCGATCAGCACGTTGCGTCGAGTCGCCAGCCCCTCGCCGTCGATCTCGCTGGCCGTGTAGGCGAGAGGGTTGGTGGGGTCGTCGACGAGGGTGACCACGCCGGCCGCCACGTCCTCGCCCAGGCGGTTGGCGAACAAGGACCGACCCTTCAGCACCGCCTCGCCGTTCAGCGTCGACCCGATGATCCCGAGCAGCTGCGCCGATACGAACGGATCGAAGACGACGGTGACCTTCGCGGTCGATGGCTTGGTGGCGCCGATCAGGCGGGTGGCCCGATCCGCTGCCTCTCGCGCCGCCTTCTCGGGGTCGAGCTCTGAGGGGGACCGACCGACGGTGAAGCCGAAGCCGGTATGGGTGATGTCGCCGTCGTCGGCCAGGGTGCTGGCGGTGAGGTATGCACCCGTCTCGCGGCCATAGGTGGCGATGCCCGTGCTGGTGGCCACCGCACCTTCGGCCTGCACGTCCGCGTAGTCCGCCTCGTCGACCCGCACCCGGGAGTCGGCGGCGAGGGTGATCCGCTCGAGCTCCTTGGCCAGCTCGATCTTGCGCGCCGTCGGCAGGCTGACCAGCTCCTCCCGCCACAGGTCCTGCGGCACCACCGGGATGCCATCGGGCTCGGCCAGGCCCGCGTACGGGTCGGGGGTGCCGAAGTCGACGTTGTCACGCGCTTCGGCCAGGACCTCGGCGATGGCGTCGGGCTCCACGGTGCCGGCGTAGGCGAAGCCCACCCGACCGTCTCGGATCACTCGAATGCCGATCCCCTCGGACTGGGCCGAGGTGAACTGCTCCACCTCACCCTCGTAGACGCGGATGGCGGTGTCGCGGGCCCGCGCTACATAGGCCTCGACCTGCTCCCCCACCCCAGCCTGGCCCGCGACCTGGGTCGCCAGCTCGAGCAGCTCGTCCATGTCCTGCCTCTCGGTGTCGTGGTGGGCTCAGGTCGCGGTGCCGCCGATGGTGAGGGCTCGCACCCGCAACGTGGGCTGCCCATCGCCGACGGGCACGCCCTGGCCGTCCTTGCCGCAGGTGCCTGGCATGCCCATCGCGAAGTCGTTGCCCAACAGGTCGATGTCCTTCAGCACCTCGGGGCCGTTGCCGATGAGGTTGCCCTCGCGGATCGGGTCGGTGAGCTGACCGTCCTCGATGAGGTAGGCCTCGGTCATGCCGAAGACGAAGTCGCCGCTCGCGGTGTTGACCTGTCCGCCACCCAGCTGGGCGATGTAGACGCCGTAGTCGGTGGCCCGGACGATCTCGTCCGGATCGGCGTCGCCGCCGAGGACGAACGTGTTGGTCATCCGCACCATCGGCAGGTGCATGTAGCTCTGGCGACGGCCGTTGCCGCTCGGCACCCGTCCCTCCTTGCGGGCTCGCAGGAAGTCCCACATGTAGTCGGTGAGCACGCCGTCCTGGATGAGGATGTTGCGCTGCGAGACGTGGCCTTCGTCGTCGTAGCCGATGGCGCCCCACTCGCCCGCCATCGTCCCATCGTCGACGAGCGTGACGTTCTTCGCCGCCACCTGCTCGCCGACCCGGCCCTTGAAGACCGACGCGCCCTTACCGACCAGATCGGCCTCGAGGCCGTGGCCACACGCCTCGTGGAACAACACGCCGCCGCTTCCCTGGCGGATCACCACAGGCAGCGTGCCACTCGGCGCCGGCCGGGCGTTGAGCTTGGTGAGCGCTCGGTCCGCGGCCCGCCGGGCCAGCTCCTCCACGTCGTGCTGATCGAACAGCTCGAAGCCGATGGTGTGGCCGAGGGACTCGTATCCGGTCTGGAGGCCGGTGTCGCCGCTTGCCACCGTGCTCACCCGGAAGAGGGTGCGCACCTGCTCGTCGTCGACGAGGATGCCGTCGGAGTTGGCCACGAGGACCCGGCGACGACTGTCGCCGTAGCCGGCCGAGACCTGGACGATGGCGGAGCCAGCGCTTCGCGCCGCCTCGTCGGCCCGCATCAGCAGCTCGACCTTCGCCGCCTTGCCCACCGAGTCCGGCCCGATCTCGACCTCGCTCACGCGGTGCGACGGTTGGCGGGTGAGGGTCACGATGCGTGCCCCCTCCCCACCTTGGCTGGCGGCCGCCGCCGCGGCCTCGGCCGCCGCGAGCAGTCCGGACTCGCTCAGGTCGGCGGTGTGGGCGTAGCCCGTGGTCTCGCCGCGGACGACGCGGATCCCCGCGCCCCGGTCACGCCCAGACGTCACCTGCTCGACCTTGCCGTCGTCGAGCCCCGCGGCCGAGGAGCGCTTGTCCTCGGCATAGACCTCGGCGAACTCCGCCCCGGTCTTCAACCCGGCGGCAAGGACACGTTCGATGACGTCCTGGTCGATCATGGGTCGAGCCTACCGAGCGCCCCCCGCCGGCGGTCGGCCGGCTACCACTCGCCACCCGTCGTCCCCGCCATGTCGCCCCGGCCGACCGCCCCGCTTCTCGTTCTGGTCACCGAATCTGGCGCCAGGGCGCAGATTCGGTGACCGGAACGTGCTTGAGTGAGGTCGGGGAGGTCCGGAGGTCGGGCGCGTCGTCAGGGAAGACGGGAGAACCAGAGGAGCGAGCCGACCGCGGCGAGGGCCAGCAGCCCCATGGCACCGCCGACGAACCAGCCGCTGACGTCCTTGTTCTTGTGCTCGTGGGTCAGCGTGCGTCCGAGGTCTTGGTACACCTGCTTGAGGTCGTCCGACGTGTACGCCGGGTAGTAGTGACCCCCGGTCCCGTCGGCGAGTTGTTGCAGGGCGTCGCGGTTGACGGGGACGGACTGCGTCGAGCCGTCAGGCAGCGTGACCTGCCCGCCATCGGTCCCCACCGCGATGGTGTACACGGGGCGACCCTGGTCGGTGGCGGCCGTGGCCGCCTCGTCGTTGGGACGGCCGACGGTGGTCTCGCCGTCGGACAGCAGGACGATCACCCCTGGCTTCTCCTTCGCGGTGTCGGCGGCGGCGCCGCCCGCCCCGGACGATGTCTGACTCGAACCGTCCCCGGCCACCGGCTTGGACTGCAAGGCCTGGTTGATGGCCTCGAGCGAGCTGAACACCGCCTCGCCGATGGCCGTGCCCTGACCCAGCTGCAGACCGTCGACGGCCTGGGCGACCGAGGCGATCTGGTCCGTGGGTGGCACGAGGAGCGAGGCTTGGCCGTCGAAGCCGACCAGGCCGACCTTGACGCCCTTCGGCACGCGGTCGAGGAAGGCGTGCGCGGCCTGCTGGGCGGCGGCGAGGCGAGTGGGGGCGACATCCGTGGCCTGCATCGAGAGCGACGTGTCGATGGCGAGCATCACCACGCCTCGCTTCTCGGGCACCTCCTGCGCCACGGCAGGGCGGGCGAACGAGATCGACAGCGCGGCGAGACCGAGTAGCAGCCCGAGCGCGGGAAGGTGGCGGCGCCAGCGCGGGCGCTTGGGCGCCACCGAGCTCAGCAGGTCGACGTTCGTGAACTTCACGACGTAGCCCCGGCGGCGGATCTGCGACACGACGTAGCCGAGGAGCAGCAGTACCGGGAGGACGAGCAGCCAGAGCCGGGACGGAGCGAGGAACGAGAGCGCCAGCATCAGCGGCTACCTCCTGAGGCGCCGAGGCGCTGACGGCGCCGGCGGCCGACGAAGCGGACGAGGTCCACCACCCAATCCCGGTCCGTCCGGAGCACGAGGTGGTGGGCGCCGGCGGCGGTGATCCGACGGGCGGTCTCCGTTCGCTGGTTCGCGGCCGCCAGCGCGAAGCGCTCGCGGAGCCGAGCGTCACTGGTGTCGACGATGGTGCGGGAACCGGTCTCCGGATCGGCGAGGGTCAAGGGCCCGACGTCGGGGAGGTCGAGCTCCCGGGGGTCGAGCACCTCGACCGCGATGACGTCGTGGCGGGTGGTGAGGGCGCGGAACGGGCGCTCCCAGCCGTCGGGCACGAGGAAGTCGGACACCACGACGACCAGTCCGTGCCGGCGGGCCTGGCGGGCCAGCGCGGTGAGCGTCGCGCCCAGGTCGGCCTGAGCACCGTCTTGCGGTCGTTGGCGCAGCGCGGCCAGGATGGCTCCAACGTGCTGGCGACCGCTCCGAGCCGGGAAGCCGGCCCGGTGGCCGGTGGTGGTGAAGGCGCCGACCCGGTTGCCGCCTCGCGCCGCCAGCAAGGCGAACGCCCCGGCGGCTGCCCACGCCACGTCGTGCTTCTCGCAGTCCGCGGTCCCGAAGGCGAGGCTGGCCGAGTCGTCGACCACCAGCCACAGCTCCAACTCGTGGTCGGCGACGGTGTCGCGGACGTGGGGAGTCGTGGTGCGGGCCGTGAGGGCCCAGTCGATGCGGCGGGTGTCGTCGCCCGGCTCGTACTGGCGGGCCTCGCCGGTCTCGCTGCCGTGCCCGGGAAGGAGCCCGAGGTGGTCACCCTGCAGCAGGCCGTCGAGCCGGCGGAACACCGTCAGCTCGAGGCCGGCCGCTGCGGCGCGCGACGCCGCGGTGAGCGAGCTCATGACGCCGACGGCGCGGTGGCGGTGGCGACCTGACGGGGCGCCTTCACCGTGGTCAGCACCTCCACCACGATTTCGTCGACGGTCACGCCGTCGGCGACGGCATCGAACGACGGCACGAGCCGGTGGTTGAGCACGTCGAAGGCCACGTCGTACACATCCTGCGGGAGGGCGTAGCCCCGGCCGCGGATGAGTGCCAGCGCCCGCGCCGCGTGGACCAGGCCGATGCTGGCCCGAGGGCTGGCGCCGTAGGCGAGCAACCCTTCGAGCTTCTCCAGCCCGTGCTGGTTCGGCCGGCGCGTGGCCAGGACGATGCGGACCGCGTAGTCGGCCACCGCCGGATCGACGAAGACGGCCGCGGCCGCCTGCTGCAGGCGCAGCACGTCCTGGGGCCGGAGCAGGCGAGCCGGCTCTGCCGCCGGCCGGGAGGCTCGGGCCACGACCTCGTGCTCTTCGGCCGGCGTCGGGTAGTCGACGGGGATGCGCATGAGGAATCGGTCGCGCTGAGCCTCGGGCAGGGGGTACACGCCCTCGGACTCGATCGGGTTCTGGGTGGCGAGCACCAGGAATGGCACCGGCGCCGGGTAGGTGGTCCCTCCGAGGGACACCTGGCGCTCGGCCATCACCTCGAGCAACGCCGACTGCACCTTGGCGGGGGCCCGGTTGATCTCGTCGGCCAGCACGAAGTTGGCGAACACAGGGCCGAGCTCGACGTCGAAGCGCTCGCTCGATGGACGGTAGATGCGGGTACCGATCAGGTCGGATGGGATCAGGTCCGGCGTGAACTGGATGCGGGCGAACGTGCCACTCATGGTCCGAGCCAAGGTGGACACCGTGAGCGTCTTCCCGATCCCGGGCACGCCTTCGAGGAGGCAGTGCCCGTTGGCCAGGAGGGCGACGAGCACCCGCTCCAGCACCCGGTCCTGGCCCACGATGACGCGCCGCATCTCGAACAGCACCTGCTCGAGCACGGCGCCGGCCTGGGTCACCGGCATCGGCGAGCTGCCGTTCGTGCGGTAGGTGCCGACCGTGCCGGCGTCGTCGGTGAGCGAGTCGGTGAGCGAGATGGTCACTGCACAACCTCCACGGCCTGAGCGACCGCCTTCAGATCGGACTGGGAGACGCCGGAGCCGCCGTGCACGATCACGAGCAGGTCGCGGTCGGCCATGAAGGCCACGCTGTCGCTCGTGATCACGCCGTCGTGGCCGGCGATCGTGGTCTTGGTGCCCGAGAGGGCGTCGAACCGGTCCTGGGTCCCGTCGCCGCGCTCGGCCGCGATCGTCACCTGACCGTCAGGTCCCTGCAGCACGATGATCTGGGTGCCCTTGACCACACCGCCGTCTTCGGTGGTGTTCGACGTCGAGCGCTCCTGCGTGTAGCCGCTCGGCCGAGCCGGCACCTGGATGAGAGCGAGCGAGCTGGGCGTCCCCTGAGTCGAGCCGTCCCCGGAGCTCCCACCGTTCTGAGCGCCGCCCTGGTCCGGCGTGCTCCCGGGCGTCGACTGGGTGCCGGGGCCGACGAGCTGATCGCCGAGGCCGGGGCTCAGCTCGTTGAGCAGGCTCCGCAACGTGTCCTGGAAGGAGGCCGAACCGGGATCCCCCGGGATGATGCCGCCGAGGTCGGGAAGGAGGTTCTGGAGACCCGGAATGAGGTTCTCGATCCCGGGCGGGAGGTTCAGGCCGCCGAGGCCGTCGCTCCCGTTGCCTTGGCCACTCTGACCACCTTGGCCGCTCTGACCCCCCTGGCTCGACCCGTTGCCGGCGGCGGTCGGCGCCTTGGCGCCACCCGCCTTCTTGACCTGGTCCATGAGGTCCTTGGCCTTCTCCACCGGGATGGCGAAGCCCACGCCGTCGCTGCCGCCTGACGCGGAGGCGATGGCGGTGTTGATGCCGATGACCTTGGCGTTGGCGTCGGCCAGCGGACCGCCCGAGTTGCCCGGGTTGATCGGGGCGTCGGTCTGGATGAGGCCCGTCAGCGTGCCGACCGGCGAGTCGAGCTGGCGGTTAAGCCCGCTCACGATGCCGGCGGTCACCGTCTGGGAGAAGCCGAAGGGGCTGCCGAGCGCAACCGCGGTCTCGCCCACCTGCACGCTGCCCGGCTCGGCCAGCGTGGCCGCGGTGAGCGGCGACTTCGGGCTGACGGCGACGATGGCCAGATCCTTCTGGGCGTCCCGGGCCACCACTCGGCCCGGCAGCTCCTGCTTGTCGGCGGTGCGCACCGTGACGGTGTCGGTGCCCTCGACCACGTGCTGCGCGGTGAGGATCAGCCCGCTCGAGTCGTAGATCACCCCGGAGCCGAGCCCCTGGCCGACCTCGATCTGGACCACGGCCGGACCGAGGGCCTTGGCCACCTTCTCGACGGCCGTCTGCGAGCTCGGATCGTTCGCCTTGGGCACCGTGGGCGTCGTCACCGCGGCGTGACCGGACGAGTCACCCTGCTGCCATGCCACCGCGCCGACGGCGCCGATGAGCACGGCGACGGCACCCAGCGCCAACCACACCTTCTTCCGCGAGCGCGGTGCGGCGGGCTCGGGCTCTTCGCTCGGCGCCACCTCCTCGGCGGGAGGCTCGGCCGTCCCGCCCACACTCGGGATGAGGCGGGTGGGGTCCGGCGGGGGCAGGAAGTCGGCGATGGGCGGGCTGGCGGGAAGATCCCGCCACGTCCGCTTCGTCGGGGAGGACGGGGGCGCTTCGGGCGCGCTCACCGCCATGGCTGTGCTCCAGAGGAGGTCATGCCGGCGACAGTACGGAAGCGGGGATAAAGCCGGCGTCAAGGCGCCGGCGCGCCCGCCGACGTCGGCACGGGCACCTTCGGCGCCGGGTGCGGTGCGGTCCGCCGGGCCGGCATGGGATCGATCCGGTGGTGGACGCCGTCGGCTGCGACGACCCGCGCCGTGCGGGCGTCCGCGCGACCCGGGCAACCAAACGACGAACGTCGAGCCCAGGCCTACGGCCGAGTCCACCGTCACATGACCGCCCTGGGCTTCGGTGACCTGCCGGGCGATGGTGAGGCCGAGACCGGATCGCTGGTCGTCGGCGGACCCGGTGTCACGATCCGTCTCGTATCGACCCCGCCAGTAGCGGTGAAAAGCCCGTTCGTGGTCATCGGGCGCCAGACCCGGCCCTTCGTCGCGGACTGCGATCCAGGCCCAGTCCTCGGCGGTACCGCAGCCGACCTCCACCAGCGACCCCGAGGGGGCGAGGCGGACGGCGTTGGCGAGCAGGTTGGCGACTGCGGTGTGCACCGCGGCTCTATCAGCGGCGACCGCCAGCCGCTCGGGAGCGAGGGTCGCGATCGACACCCCGCGCAGGCGGGCCGGACCAGCCTGATCGGCCGCCAGCACACCGACCTCGGCGGCCAGGTCGACGAGCCCGCTGTCCTCGCCGACGGCCAACCGGCCGTGGGTCGACAGGTCGTCGACGGTCCGAGCCAGGCGCTCCACGCCCCGGCGGGCTGCCGCCAGCCGAGCCGCCAGCTCCTCGCCCAAACCGGGCGATGACACCGCCAGGTCGAGGTTGGTCGCGGCCACCGCCAAGGGAGTCCTGAGCTCGTGCACGACGTCTTGGAGCTGGCGACGGCGTTCGCGATCTCGATCACGAGCCGTCTCGCCGTCGCCCCCGGTCTCGTCAATCGCGGCGACGAGCGGCGCGGACCGGGCCTCGGGCACGGGCGGATCGCCGGGCTCAGCCGGCGGCAGCCGACCCACGAGCCACCAGGACGCGCCGGCCGTGGGCAGCAGGCCGAGGCCGAGAGCGAGGAGGACCCAGTGCAGGGCAGAGACCCGTGAGGCGTGGGCCGCCTCGGTGGCGCCGGCACCGTCGACACTGATGATGGCAACGTGATCGCCGAGCTGGTCGACCCGGGTGATGATCGGCGCCTGGTGTGCGCCGGCACGGGCCGCCAGCCAGAAGCCGGCGAGCACGGCGGCCAGCGCGACCACGGCCACGGTCGCGAGAAGCCCGGCCGTCAGGCGGGCTCGGCGGCTCACGCTGGGCGGGCGAGGCGGTAGCCGCGCCCGGTGACCGTTTCGACGACTTGGTCCGCGCCCGCCGCCGCCAGCTTGCGGCGGAGGTTGGAGAGCGTGACCCGCACCGTGTTCGTGAAGGGATCGGCGTGCTCGTCCCACACGTGCTCGAGCAGCCGTTCGGCGCTGTGCACCTCGTCCGCATGGATGAGCAAGAAGCGCAGGAGGGCGAATTCCTTCGGGGAGAGCTCAACGTCGCAGCCCTCCACCATCACCCGATGGCGGGCCGGATCGAGCTCGATGGCGCCCCAGCGCAGCACCACCCCGCCGCCCGAGGTGTCGCGGCGCATCAGCGCCCTGACCCGGGCCGTGAGCTCGCCCAGCGCGAACGGCTTCACCAGGTAGTCGTCGGCACCGTGGTCGAGCCCGGCGATGCGGTCCTCCACCTGGTCCCGGGCCGAGAGCACCAGGATGCGGGGCGCGCCCTCCTGCTCGGTCTCCGCGCTCACCACATGACGACAGATGTCAAGGCCGTCGACATCGGGCAGGTTGAGGTCGAGGCAGACCATGTCATAGGCGTTGACGTCCAGCCGCTCGAGCGCGGCCCGGCCGTCGCCGGCCACGTCGACTGCGTAGCCCTCCCGGCGCAACCCGGTCGCCACCGCGTCAGCCAGATCGATCTCGTCCTCGACCACGAGGATCCGCATGCACCCTCCCGGGCGGGATCTGTTCCCGCCGTCGTCCAGGTGCAACGTCGATGGCGAGGGAGCGGTTCCCGCGCTCGCCCAACACTCAGGAGATGCTCAGGTTCGGCCTGCCTCGCGTCAACCCAATGCGACGGCCGCTCCGACCGGGTCTGTCTCCCACGCCTGCAGGGTCGGCATGACCTGGTCGACGAAGCAGGCGATGTTCCGCTCGGCCTCGTCGTAGGGCATGCCGCCGTAGCAGAAGTTGGGCGTGAAGGCGGCCATCCCCGTGGTCTCGCGGATGAAGGCGATCTTCTCGATCACCTGCTCCGGAGTGCCCCAAGGCATGAGGTCGACGAAGTCGCGCACGGACTCCTCCACACCCCGCCGCCCGAGATGCTTGGCGATGCCGGCGTAGAACTCGTACCCGTCGACGCCCTCGTGGGGCGCCTCTTCGAAGGCGTAGTGGCGCAGCACCGATCGGTAGTAGTCACCGATGTGCTGGTAGGCGAGCTCCTCGGCCCGGCCCTCGTCCTCGTCGACGAACAGGAACCCGCTGCAGATCGGGGCGGGCACCGGCGTGTCTTCGTCGTGCCCGGCGTGCCAGGTCTCGCGGTAGGCGTCCAGGTCGGCCTCGACCATCTCCCACGGCTTCTGGACGATGATCAGGATCCCGACGCCGAGCTCGGCCATGATCGGCATCGAGTCCGGTGAGACCGCGGCGGCGTAGGTCCGGCCCCGGAACGACTGCTGCGGCCGCGGTCGCAGGTCGCGCCGGGGTTGCTGCAGGAAGGCCCCGTCGTGGTCGATGTACCCGCGCTCCAGGCCCTGGAGCACGACCTGCGCGTACTCGACGAAGCGCTGCCGCGACGTGTCCATCGGTACGCGGAACCCGTCGTACTCGACCCTGGCGATGCCTCGGCCGATGCCGAGGATCACCCGGCCGCCGGAGAGGTTGTCGAGGAGGGTGATCTGCTCGGCCACCCGGACCGGATCGTGCCACGGGAGCACGATCACCCCGGTCCCGAGCTGGATCCGCCGCGTCTGCGCTGCGAGGTAGGTCAGGAGCTGCAGCGGGTCGGGACACATCGTGTAGTCGGTGAAGTGGTGCTCCACCGTCCAGATCGAGTCGAAGCCCCACATCTCGGCCTGCAGCGCGAACCCCAGCTCCCGGTGGTACACCTCGGCGTCGGAGCGCTGGCCGAGGGGGTTCTGGAAGGCCACCGAGAAGCCGATGTGCATGCGTTTGGCCTCGTTGCTCGTCCGCAGGATCGGCGTCAGACTACGGCCCGCCACCCCGCAACCTGCGCTCGCAGCCCTCGGCGCCGTATCCTGAGCCGTGTGACCCTAGAACCGGGCGAGCGCGCCGAGATCAAGCACACTGTTGAAGCCGACGATACGGCGGTCGCCCTCCGCTCTGGCACCGTCGCCGTCCTCGGCACTCCCCGTGTGGTCGCGCTGTGCGAAGAAGCCGCGGTCGCGGCGGTGGACGGCCGGCTGCCCGCAGGCCAGACCTCGGTCGGGATGCGGATCCAGCTGGACCACCTCCAGCCGAACGCGGTCGGCAGCACCGTGACCGCGGAGGCCGTGCTCGAAAAGGTCGAGGGCCGTCGGCTCACGTTCACCGTCAGCGTGCGGGACCATCGCGGCCTCGTCGCCTGCGGCAAGGTGACGCGCGTGGTGGTCGACACCGAGCGCTTCCTCGAGAACGCCTAGCCCGAGGAGGTCTCCTGTGGACGGTGATGACCGCGCGGTCGCCGTGGTCACCGGCGCCAACTCCGGGATCGGCCGGGCGGTGGCGGTGCACCTCGCGTCCAACGGGATGCGGGTCTTCGGCACGGTGCGCCGGCTGGCGTCGGCCGAGAAGCTCAAGGCCATGGCCGCGGCCGCGGGCACCTCGGTCGAGCTGGTGGCGATGGACGTCGCCGACGACGACAGCGTCCGACCCGCCTTCGAGTCGATCCTCGACGCCGCCGGCCACGTCGACGTGCTGGTCAACAACGCCGGCGTGGGCGGCAACGCAGTCGTCGAAGAGGCCACACCCGATCAGCTGCTCGAGGTCATGAACGTGAACCTGTGCGGAGCGGTCCGGTGCACGCAGGCCGTGCTGCCGTCGATGCGAGCGCGGCACTCCGGTTGCATCGTCAACGTCACGTCGATCGCCGGTCGCTTCGGTGCCCTCGCCCAAGCTCCTTACGTGGCGTCGAAATGGGCCCTCGAGGGCTTGAGCGAGGAGCTCGCGCTCGAAGTGGCGCCCTTCGGCATCCGTGTCGTCGTCATCGAGCCGGGGGTGACGAAGAGCGCCATCTTCGCCAAGAACACCGACGCGCCGGACCGCACCGGCGCCTACGACGACCACTACCGGCGGATGCTGCAGATGTACGCGACGGGCATCTCGAACGCCACCGATCCGTTCGAGGTGGCCGAGGCCGTGCAGGCCGCGGTCACGGCGTCGGCGGTGCAGCTGCGCCACGTGATCTCCTGGGGCGGCAAGGAGATCGTCGACGGTCGGGAGCGGCTCAGCGACGAGGACTGGGTGGCCCTGGGCGCCGCCGTCGACGACGCCGACTACTACCGTCGCTTCGAAGCCGCCTTCGGCATCGCCATCGCGCCGCCGGAGTGACGCCCGCGGGTCGCCCTCAACCCCACGGCGCCCTCACCCCACGGACCGCTCGCCTCAGGCCAGGTTCGACGACCGCGGGTAGACGTCGGCGGGGTCGGTGACGACGTTCACGAGATACGGCACCCCGGCGCTGAAGGCGCGGTCCAAGGCCGGACCAACCTCCTCCGGATCGATGACCGTCTCCCCCGCGCCGCCAAGGTCGCGCACCACCTGGTCGTACCGGCAGCGCGGCTGCAGGTCGCAGGCCATGTCCCAGCCGTAGACAGCCTGCATCGGGTGCTTCTCCAGTCCCCACATGCCGTTGTTGCCGACCACCATCACCACCGGGAGGTCGTGGCGGACGAGCGTGTCGGCATCCATGAGGCTGAACCCGGCCGCGCCGTCGCCGAGCAGGGCGACGACCTGGCTCTCCGGGCGGGCCACCCGAGCGGCGATGGCATAGCCCAGTCCGTTGCCGAGACAGCCGTAGGGTCCGGTGTCGAGCCAGCACCCGGGCTGGTAGACCTCGACGAACTTGCCCGCGTAGCTGGCGAAGTCCCCGCCATCGCACACGACGACCGCATCGCGGCGCAGCCGCTTGGCCAGCTCCCCGTACACGCGCGACGGCTTGATCGGGTTGTCGCCGGCGGCGAGCAGCTCGGAGTCGCGCGCGGCCGCCGCCGCCTCGGCGTCGCGCAAGTGGGCGACCCAAGGCTCGTGGTCGACGGGGCGCTCGAGCCTTGGGTCGCCGCCGGACTGGGCCAGCGCAGCAAGGATGGCGCCCAGGCTGCCGGCTGCCGTCGGAACCTCGACATGACCGGCCTGCTGCGACGGCGCGTCCACCAGGTGGGCCACCGCGGCCTTCCCGAACCGGCCGAACCCGAGGCGGAAGTCGAGCGGGGTGCCGATGACCACGACGAGGTCCGCCTCGGTCTTCAGCAGCCCGCGCGTGCGCAGGAAGGCCAGCTCGTGATCGGCCGGCAGGCAGCCCCGGCCCAGGCCGTTGAAGAAGCAGGGGACTCGCAGCGCTTCGGCGGCGTGCCCCAGCGCCTCCCAGGCGCCCTCCCAGTAGACATCGCTGCCGACGATGAAGGCGGGACGCTCGGCCTGAGCGATCATGGTGGCGACGGCGGCGACGGCATCGGGGTCCGGCTCCGTGGCCTGGACGGCCACCGGGTACAGCGCCTCCGCGTCCGTCGGCCCGAACACGTCCAGCGGGAAGTCGAGGAACACCGGACCGCGATGCGCCGTGAGAGCGGCGAGCGCCGCCTCCTGGACGACGAGGCCGGCCTTGGCGGGGTCAGTCACCGTCCGGGCCTGCTTGGTGATCGACGCCACGATGGGGACGTGGTCGAGCTCCTGGAGCGACCCGGAGCCCCAGCGCCGCTGGGGAGCCCGTCCGGCGAGGACCACGACCGGCGACCCGTTGAACCAGGCCGACGCCATGGCCGACATGGCGTTGGTGACGCCGGGACCCGCGGTCACGACCGCTAGGCCAGGGGTGCGGGTCAGCTTGGCGAAGGCCTCGGCGGCGAAGGCGGCGGTCTGCTCGTGGCGGGTGTCGATGACCCGGACGCCCTGGTCGCGGGCGGCCTCGTACAGCGGCCAGACGTGGCCGCCGTTCAGGGTGAACATGACGTCCACGCCCAAGGGTCGAAGGGCGGCGAGCGCCTGCTGGCCTGCGTGGGCCGTCGTGATGGTCACGGGAGCGAAGCCTTGCAGGCTGGGCGCGCGAGCGTCGACCCCTCTCTCGACGTGACAGCCGTCAACCGAGGTGAGGTCTGTGGTCTCAGTTCCCCTAACCTCGGACTCGTGAGCGTGAAGACCGTGGACACCACGCAGCGCGGCCATCACGCCCGGCTGTACTGGTGGAAGGAGGCGCTCCTCGTCTTCGGCTTCTACCTCGTCTACAGCTGGACGCGAAACCACTTCGGGTCACACCGCGTCGACGTGGGCGACGAGCCCGTCCACGCCTTCAACAACGCCGTGAGCCTGATCCACTGGGAGCGGGTGCTCCACATCTTCCAGGAGCCGCAGATCCAGAGCTGGTTCGTCGGCTACTCGACCTTCATGCAGTTCTGGAACACCTTCTACGGCACCGCCCACTTCGTGCTCACCGCCGTGGTCTTCATCTGGCTCTACCGGGCCAAGCCGGTCAGCTTCCCGCTGTGGCGTAACGTGCTCCTCGCCACCACCGCGCTCGCCATCATCGGCTTCTCCCTCTTCCCCCTCATGCCGCCCCGGCTGCTCGACAGCCAGACCCTCTACGGCGGGGCCCGCATCGCGGAGTCGAGGGGGATCGAGCCGTTCGGCATCGTCGACTCGCTCGAGAAGTTCGGCGGCCCGTGGTCGTTCGACTCCGGAGCCATCCAGAAGGTGTCGAACCAGTACGCGGCCATGCCCAGCCTGCACATCGCCTGGTCGGTCTGGTGCGCGCTCGTCGTGTGGCAGCTCACTCGTCGACGTTGGGCTCGGGTCCTCATCGCCATCTACCCGGTGCTGACCCTCTTCGGCATCGTGGTCACCGGCAACCACTACTTCCTCGACGCCTTGGGCGGCCTGGTCACCCTCGGCGCCGGCTATCTCATCGGCCGCGCCCTCTACGACTGGAACGAACGCCGCCTGGCCCGCCAGCTGGCGCCCGCGCCGCCGAGCCCCGACCGGGCCGGCACGGACGGGTCGGAGCGGTCCGGCAGCGTGCGCTGACCGGTCAGGCCACGACGTCGACGGCGGGCTCCGCGCCCAGCGGTTCGGGGATGGCGGGGATGTCGCGCACCGAGCTCAGCACCACCCACAACACCGCCAGCATCCCACCGCAGCCGCCGATGACCATGGCCGGGCGGAGGCCGAGCGTGGTCCCGAGCACCCCGCCCAAGAGAGAACCGAGAGGCAGGGTCCCCCAAACCATGAAGCGCATGGTGGCGTTCATCCGGCCCTGCATGCGCCGCGGCGTGATGGCTTGGCGATAGCTCACCTGGTCGATGTTGTAGATCGGGTTGCCGAAGGACATGACCGCCCAGCCCACGATGAACCAGGGCAGCGCGGCCGACCGCGGCGCGAGCGCGATCAGCACACCGCCGAGACCGCTCACGAAGATGGACCAGCAGATGGTGTGGCCTAGGCCGAGCCGGCTGGTGATCCGGCCCGCCAGCGTGGCGCCGACCAGGAAGCCGACGTTGCCGATCATGAAGATGAGGCCGATGGTGCCGGCGCTGAAGCCGAGGGAGCGCACCGCGTAGACCAGGAACACGGCCTGCAGGAGGGCGCCGAAGAGGTTGGACGTCGCGGTGCAGCCGGCGATGGCCCGCAGGTGCGGGTGGTGCAGGACGTAGCGGAGGCCCTCCCGGATCTCGTGACGCAGGGTGGTGCGCGGCGCGGGGTCGTCGCCGTCACCAGCGGCCGCCGGCGGCGACTCGCGGGTGCGGATGGCCAGGACCGCGGCGGCCGACGCCCCGAAGCTCAATGCGTCCACCAGCACGGCCACCGGCGCCGTGAGCCACTGGACGAGGACCCCGGCCAGGCCCGGCCCAGCGATCTGGGCGCCGGACCGGCTGATCTCCAGCTTGGCGTTGCCGTCCGCGAGCTGGTCGCGGTCGATCAGTGCGGGCAGGTACGACTGGTAGGCGACGTCGAAGAAGACGGTCAGGACGCCCGTGAGGAACACCACGATCATGAGCTGGGCGAGGCTCAACCATCCCGTCCAGTAGGCGACGGGGATCGACAGCAGGAGCAGGGCGCGCCCGACGTCGCCGGCGATGAGGACAGGTCGACGCCGCATCCGGTCGACGATCGCCCCCGCGGGCAGCCCGATGAGCAGGAAGGGCAGGAACTCCGCGGCCTGGAGCACACCGACCTGGAACGTGGTGGCGCCGAGGATCGTTATGGCCATGAGGGGCAGGGCGAGGAGCGTGACCTGGCTGCCGAGCTGGCTGATGGTCTCGCCGGTCCAGAGCCGGACGAAGTCACGGTTCCGGAGCAGTGAACGAGACGACCGGGCCACCAGTTGATTGTTCGCAATCAGTTGGGAGTTGTCAACTAGTGGTGACGGGGATCACTAGCCTGTCGGCATGCCATCCCGCCGGCGCCCCGCGACGCAGGAGGAGACACGTGCGCTCGCCCACCCGCTCCGCCTCCGGATCATCCGGCTGCTGTACGACGGCGCGCTGACCAACAAGGAGCTGGCCGACCGGCTCGGTCAGCAGCCGGCCACTGTCCTGCACCACGTCCGCACGTTGGCCCGCACCGGCTTCATCGTCGCCGACCGCCCCCGCCCCGGACCCCGTGGCACCACGGAGAAGCCCTACCGCTCGACCGGCAAGTCGTGGCAGGTGAGCGTCGAGGTCCCCGGGCGTCGGGAGCAGGTGGCGCGGGCCGCAGTCGGCGCCTTCCTCGCCGAGCTCGACGCCGTTGGCCCGCGCGCCGACCTGGCGACGACACGCGTGGCGTGCGACATCTCGCCCGCCCGCCTTGACCAGCTCCAGGAACGGTTGAGCGGCCTGATGGACGAGCTGGCGGCCGAGCCGCCGGACCCGAGTGGCGAGCGGTGGTCGGTCTTCATCGCCCTGAACCGCCGACCATGACCCGCGGGGCGTGGCGCCGCCACCTCGACACCCCGGCCCGAAGGCCGCGGCACTAGCGTCCCCTGCGCATGCTGCTCGAATCGATCCACCAGCCGGACGATCTGCGTCGCCTCTCGAGCGACGAGCTCGAGGACCTCGCCGGCGAGATCCGTGACTTCATCGTGGCGGCGGTCGCCGACACCGGTGGCCACCTCGGCTCCAACCTCGGTGCCGTCGAGCTGACGCTCGCTCTCCACCGCGTCTTCGACTCCCCCCGCGACGCCATCCTCTGGGACACCGGCCACCAGGCATACGTGCACAAGATCGTCACCGGCCGGGCGGCCGGGTTCGACCAGCTCCGGCAGGCGGGCGGGCTGTCGGGCTACCCCTCCCGGGAGGAGTCGCCGCACGACTTCGTGGAGAACAGCCACGCGTCGACGATCCTGTCCTACGCCTATGGACTGGCCGTCGCACGCGACAGCGGTGCCGACCCCCAGCGCCGGCACATCGTGGCCGTCATCGGCGACGGCTCCATGACCGGTGGCATGGCGTACGAAGCGCTGAACAACCTCGGCCACAGCGACCGCAACGTCATCATCGTGCTGAACGACAACGGCCGCTCGTACGCGCCGACCGTGTCCAAGCTGTCGACCAGCCTGACGTCGATCCGGATGAACCCGGTCTACATGCGTCGGCAGCGACGGGTCGAGAACTTCCTGCGCGACCTGCCCCTCGTCGGCCCCCAAGCCGAGAAGGGCATGGAGGCGATGAAGGCGGCGGTACGCGAGTTCGTGCAACCGCCGGCCTTCTTCGAGTCGCTCGGGGTCCGCTACGTCGGCCCCGTGGACGGCCACGACATCCCCGCCCTCGAGGTGGCGATGCGCAACGCCATCGAGTTCGACGGACCAATCGTGATCCACGTCCTCACCGAGAAGGGGCGGGGCTACCCACCGGCCGAGGACGACGACGAGAAGCACCTCCACGACGCGCCGGTCTTCGACCGCGCCGTCGGCCCACCCAAGGCCGTACCCACCGGGTACACGCAGACCTTCTCGGAGGCGATCGTCAAGGAAGCAGAGCAGTCACCCCGGCTGGTGGCCATCACGGCCGCGATGCCCGGACCGACCGGGCTGCTGCCGTTCCAGGCCCGCTTCCCTGACCGCTTCTTCGACGTGGGGATCGCCGAACAGCACGCGGTCACCGGCGCGGCCGGCATGGCGATGGGCGGGCTGCGCCCCGTGGTCGCCGTCTACTCGACCTTCCTCAACCGGGCCTGGGATCAGGTGGTCTACGACGTCGCCCTCCACCGGCTCCCGGTGATCTTCGCCCTCGATCGGGCTGGCATCACCGGCGATGACGGTGCCAGCCACCACGGCATCTTCGACCTCGCCCTCCTCGCCCGCGTCCCCGGCATGACCCTGCTCGCCCCGTCGTCGGCGCAGGAGCTCCAGCAGATGCTGCACGACGCCATGAGCCTCGCCGACAGCGGCCCAGTGGCCATCCGCTACCCGAAGGGGCAGGCCCGCGTGGTGCCCGACGACGAGGTTGGCTCGGGGCTGGCCGCCCGTCTGGTGCGGCGAGGTAGCAGCGACGTCTGCATCCTCGCCGTGGGCAAGCTGGTGGCCAACGCCGAGAAGGCCGCCGCGACGTTGGCGGGCGAGGGGACCGACGCCACGGTCTGGGACGTGCGCTGCTGTGCGCCGCTCGACCCCGAGATGATCCGGGACGCCGCCCGCCACGCCTTGGTCGTGACCTGCGAAGACGGGATCCGCGACGGCGGAGTCGGGATGACGATGGCTGATCGGATCCATCACGCCTGCGGCACCGACCCGCTGCCGCACGTGGAGGTGCTCGGCGTGCCGACGCGCTTCTTGCCTCAGGCCAAGCCGGATCGGATACTCGCCGGTCTGGGGCTCGACGCCGAAGGCCTGGCGGCCACCGTCCGCCGCCTGCTGGGCTGACTCCGCGTGACCGCCGACCTCCCGAGCGAGCTGGCGCTCGCCCTCGAGCTGGCGGACATCGCTGACCGGGTCACCGTCCCGCACTTCCGCTCCGCCGACCTGCTAGTCGACCACAAGGCCGACGCCAGCGAGGTGACCGTCGCCGACCGCGGCGCCGAGTCGGCAATGCGTGACCGCCTCGCCGAGGCCCGCCCCCTCGACGCCGTCCTCGGCGAGGAAGCGGGACTGCTGGGCCCGTTGGGTGCCACTTCGCGCTGGATCCTCGATCCCATCGACGGCACCTCGAACTTCGTGCGTGGCGTGCCGATCTGGGCCACCCTCGTGGCCCTGGAGCAGGACGGCGACATCGTGGCCGGCGTGGCATCGGCGCCGGCGCTCGGGCGGCGCTGGTGGGCCGCCCGCGGGCTCGGCGCTTTCGCCAACGGCCACCCGATCCGGGTGTCGACCATCGCGGAGCTGGCCGAGGCTCACGTCGCCTACAGCGACGTCGGCGAGTTCTACGTGTTCGGACGGGGGGACGCCGTGGTCGCTCTCATCCGCCGGGCCTGGCGGGCCCGAGGGCTCGGTGACTTCTGGATGCACATGCTGGTAGCCGAAGGGGCCTTCGACGTGGCGGTCGAGCCGGAGGTGAACCTATGGGACCTCGCCGCGGTAAAGGTGATCGTCGAAGAGGCGGGGGGCTGCTTTACCGATCTGAGCGGCGTCGCCCGTGCCGACGGCGGCAACGCCTGCTCGACGAATGGGCTGCTGCACACCGAGGTGCTGGCCGCACTGAGCTGAGACGATCGGACCGGGCCGCCGGGGCGCGGCTGGCCGCCATCGCCATCAGGGACGCGATCGGCATGCCGTTGGCCTTCGCCGCGCTGCGTGGCCGTCTGAAGGGAGGCTGAACCCCGGCGGACGTCCGCCTGTCCTACCGACCGAGCCTGACCTAGGGTCGCGGGCGCGGGCACCGACGAGACGGAGGAGCAGGCATGCTCAGGAGTCGATCCCGCTTGGTGGCCCACGTCCCCCGGCCCGCTCGGGTGGCGCTGGCCGTGGTGTCACTCGCCCTCGTGGCCATCGGGTGTGCGCCCCCGCCGCCACCTGCTGGCGGGCCCACCCTCACCGTGACGCCGGTCGTCAAAGGGCTGGCGATCCCGTGGGACGTGGCCTGGCTGCCGGACAAGACCATGCTGTTCACCCAGCGCGGGTCTGGCCTCTACGTGCTGAAGAGCGGCACGCCGGTGCTCCTCACCAACGGTGGCCCCGACTTCTGGGCCGCCAGCGAGACCGGGATGATGGGCCTCGCCGTCGACCCGAGCTTCGCCACCAACCGCAAGGTGTACACGTGCCAGGGCAGCACCGCTGACTCGCCGATCGGGGCGCACCCGAACTCGGTCAAGGTGGCGGCCTGGCAGCTGGACGTCGGTGTCACGGCGGCCACTCACCTGTACGACGTGGTCACCGGCATCGACGCCACCTCCGGTCGCCACGGCGGCTGCCGCCTCCGCTTCGGCCCTCTGCGCGCCCTGTTCGTCGGCACGGGCGATGCCGCCTACGCCACGAACCCGCAGAACCTGGTCTCGCTGAACGGCAAGACGCTGCGCGTCAACCCGGACGGCACCAACGTCGCCTGGACCACGAACCCCTTCCGGGGCAGCGCCAACGCCCGCACCCGGATGATCTACACGTACGGCCACCGGAACGTGCAGGGCCTCGCCTTCCGGGCCAATGGTGAGCTGTGGAGCGCCGAGCACGGGCCGGACCGGGACGACGAGATCAACCGGCTGCACGCCGGCGACAACTACGGCTGGAACCCTGTCCCCCTCCCGTACAACGAGGCGGTCCCGATGACGGACTTCGCCCACTTCCCGTTGGCCGCCGGTCCGCAGTGGAAGTCCGGCTTCCCGACCGTGGCGACCAGCGGCATCACCTTCCTCCAGGGCAAGCAGTGGAAGCAGTGGGAAGGCGCCTTGGTCGTGGCCACCCTCAAGGACGCCCGCCTACTCGTCCAGTTCTACACCGACCTCGGGATCTTCCGGGGTGAGAAGCACCCGGCTCAGTTCAACCAAACCTTCGGGCGCCTGCGCACGGCGGCGGAGGGACCCGACGGCTGCCTCTACGTGACGACATCGAACGGCGCCAACGACCAGGTCCTCAAGGCCTGCCCGAGCTGACGACCGCGTGCGGCAGCTCGTCGGCCAGACCGGCGAGCTGCCGCACCGCGTCCCAGACGTCGACGAAGCGGAGGCACAGCGGCGTCAGGCCGAAGCGGACGCTGTTCGGTGGCCGATGGTTCCGTAGCGCGGGATCACCCGGTTGACCCCGGCTGCTACTCGACCACGTCGGCCGCGGCCGGCCCGAAGAGCATCACCTGCTCGAAGCTGGCCGGCCGACCGCCTCGCCACTCGAGCCCCTCCAGCTGCCGCTGGCTACGGCGGCCCATGAACGTCCGGAACAGGTCGAAGCGCTCCCCCGCGAGGGTGCTCGGCGCATCGGGTGGGCCGTAGGCCCCGCCGGCGCCGGTCTCGATCCGCAGCCCGGGCACCTGCGCGCACGCCCGCTGCGCGGTGCGCTCGAAGGCCCACACCAGCTCGTCGCTGTCGCGGGCGCCCGGCCGGCCGACGGCCCCGCGCAGGTCCTGTTCGTGGGTGGCGATGTCGATGACGGCGGGAGGAGGCAGCGCCAGCTGCTCGAACGCCGCTGCCTGCTCGGCCCAGCGGTCCAGCAGCTCGTCGACCGTCATGCCCTTGGCCCGCTCGACCTGGGCGGCAGTCCAAGGCGGCGTGGCCATCCCCTCCATCCGGCCGGCCAGGGCGTCGTCGACGATGCCATAGAGATGAGCCACGAGGTCGCGCACCGCCCACCCGGGGCAAGCCGGCACCGCCACGGCGAGCTCGTCGACATCGAGGGTCGTCACCAGGCCGACGACTCGCTCGCGCACGGCCCGGTAGCGCTCAGCGTTCTCGGCCGCTTCCATCCGTCAGTCCTGCTCGGATCCGACCACCGACACGAAGCTGACGCAGGCCCCGGGCGCCCCACCGAGGTTGTGGGTGAGGGCCTTGTTCTTGCCCGCACCGATGCTGCTGATCTGGCGGTCGCCCGCTTCGCCCCGCAGCTGCAGCCAGCACTCGAACAGCATCCGCAAGCCGCTGGCTCCGATGGGATGGCCGAAGCTCTTCAAGCCCCCGTCCGGGTTGACCGGCAGCTCACCATCAAGGTCGAAGGTCCCGGCCAGGACCTCCTTCCAACCCATGCCCCGCTCGGCGAAGCCGAGATCTTCCATCAGGACGAGCTCGGTCGGGGTGAAGCAGTCGTGGACCTCAGCCATGGCCAGCTCCGCCCGCGGGGTCCTGATGCCCGCCTGCTGGTAGGCGTCTTGGGCGCTGCGCACCACCTCATCGAAGGTCGTGTAGTCGTAGCTGGGGTCGATGGGTCCAGTCGCGGGACCGGCCACGAACGACAGCGCCTTCACGAAGATCGGGTGGTCCGTATAGCGATGGGCGTCCTCGGTCCGCACGACGATGGCGGCGGCCGAGCCGTCGCTCACGCCAGAGCAGTCGAAGATGCCGAGCGGGCCGGCCACCAGCGGCGAGCAGGCGATGGTGTCCTTCGGAACCTCCCGGCGGAACTGGGCCCGCGGGTTGAGCGAACCGTTCTTGTGGTTTTTCCAGGCGATCCGGGTGAGGACGTCCTTCATCTCCGACTCGTCGACCCCGTACTTGTTGGCATACGCCGGGGCGAGGAACGAGAACGACGCCGGCGCGGTCACCGTGATCGCCGTGCCGTCGTTGGCCGGCGCCGACGACACGAGACCCGAGTAGCCCGAGTCCTTCAGCTTCTCGACGCCGATGGCCATCGCGATGTCGTACGCGCCTGACGCGACGGCGTAGCAGGCGTTCCGGAAGGCCTCGGAGCCGGTGGCACAATAATTCTCGACGTGGGTGACCGGCTTGTGCTGGATCTTCAGCGGTCGGCTGAGCGTGAGGCCGGAGAGCCCCGAGCCCATGGTGCCGAGCCAGAAGGCATCCACGTCAGGCAAGGTCACGCCCGCCGACGCCAGCGCTTCGGACGAGGCCTGGATGAGCAGGTCATCGGTGCTGCGGTCCCAATGCTCGCCGAAGGGCGTGCAGCCCATGCCGACGATCGCCACCTTGTCCTTGATGCCGTGAGACGCCATGGCTCATGCCTCCTTCGCGGTGTTGGGGCTGCGGAAGGGCCGGGCCTTCCAGAAGTAGTTGTGCACGCCGTCCTGGGTGTAGAGGCGGCGGAAGGTCATCTCCACCCGGTCGCCGATCTTCACGTTGGCGGGGTCGACGTCGGTGAGCTCGCACTGGAATCGACCGCCCCCGTCGAAGTCGATGACCGCAGCGACCACCGGCGGGCTGAGCGAATAGGCGAGGCGATCGACGGTGTAGGTGGCGATGGTGGCCGGGACGTCAGCCATGCGCACCGGGGTCATCTGGTCGATGGCGCCGCTCTCCATGCTGACCCGGCTCGGCGGCAGGTGCACGAAACCTGCCTCGTCGACCGTGCCGATGAGCCCGTACTTCCACGCGCTGGTCCGCAGGCTCGGCGGCGCGGCCGGCCGGTTCGGTTCGGGCCGCCGCGGCGGTTCCCGGTGCAGGAACCCTCGCCAGGTGAGAAAGGCCGAGTAGGAGAGGTCGTCCCTCGTCGACGCGATCTGCTCGCGGACGGTCGAGGCCCGCCGGTACCGGGCCAGCGCCTCGGTGGTCCGCAGGAGCCAGACGTCGCAGCCATCGGCCAGCTGGATCACCGCGATGGTCTGGCCCGGCTGGGCCCGGTCGAGCACATCGCAGAGCACCAGCCCGGCCTGGGCCGCGGCGACATTGCCGATGACCGCGGTGAGGTCATCAGCCAGCGCGCCCGGCTTCGCCCCCAGCGCCTTGCGGACGCCGGCCACGGCCCGTGCTGGCAGCCCCGTCACGATCACGTGGTCGAGGTCGTCGACGCTCAGACCGGCCGACTTGAGCGCCGCGGCCACGGCCTCCTCGGCCAGCGGCAGGTAGGCGTGCTCGCCGAAGCGCTCCTCCCACTGCCGCGAGTAGGGGTCGCCGGGCGTGCGCCAGCGGTCGAGGAACTCGCCGGTGGCGCTGCCGCCTCCGATCGTCTCGGCGATCACGTCCGGGCCGTCCGCGAAGAGCAAGGCCGCGCCAGCGTCGCCGCCGGTGGCTTCGTCCGCGCCGCCGGGCAAACCGGTGCGGATGTCACTCAGCACCACCAGGGCCCCGGCCGACCCGCCGACGGTGCAGGCGATCACGTTGGAGCGCACCGACCCGACGACGTCGTAGGCCCCCACGTGGGAGGGGAGGGCGAGGGCGGCGTGGATGGCGGTGGCGTTGGTCTTGTCGGCGTAGGCCGGCGTGGTGGTGGTGAAGACCACGTCGCTCGGCACCACGCCAGGCGGGGCGCCGCGCAAAGCCACCCGTCCGGCTTCGACGCCGAGGGAGGTGGTGTCCTCGTCGTAGCTGGCCACGCTGCGGGTGCCCTTGCCTCCCCCGGAACCCAGCGCGGTGGTGATCGCCTCCCGTGTCAGCCGCCAATACGGCACGTAGGCGCCGTAGCTCACGATTCCTGGCATGCGCCCCCCGTCGGGAAGGTTGCGGACAGCAAGCACGCTAGCCACCTGAGGCGGTTCACCGGCTGCCCCACGTCGCTCTGTTCCGCAGATCCGACCGCCAACAGTCACAACCGCGGAACAGAACGGGAAGCGCGGGAAGTCGGCCGCCCCCACCTCGCTCTGTTCCGCAGATCCGACCGCCAATGGTCAGGAACGCGGAACAGAACGGGGAGGGCGGCGCTCGCGGGCGCTGCGGGTGAGACCGACACTGTCCGACGGCTGGGCGGGCCCGAGGGCTGGGCGGGCCGACGGCGGGCGGGGCACCGCGGCTGGGGATCAGCTGAAGTAGGGGTTCTCGCCAGTGGCGTGGTCGGTGACGTCGAGCACCTTCTCGACGCCTGGGACAGCCTCGACGATCATCGTCTGCACGCCCTGGAGCATGGTCATCCGGCTCATGGAGCAACCGTGGCAGCCGCCGCCCATGGTGACGTAGGCCTTGCCCTCACCGTCGTGACCCATGAACGTGATGTAACCGCCGTGGGCCGCCAGGGCCGGGTTCACCTGCTCGTCCACCACGTTGCGAATCGAAGTCGCGACGTCGTCGGTGGTGTTCAGCGTGCCCAGCTGCACCGGCGTCGGTCGGTTGGGGTTGCGCATCACGAGCTGGCCCAGCTCGTGGTCCAGCACCGCGCCGTCGAGGTCGTCGGCGTCGGCTGCCGGCACGATCACCTTCAGCCCGTCGTGGGTGCGGATGACGTCGGTGATGTCGGTCTTGGTCACCGTCTCGAAGAAGAGGTCGTACTGGAACTCCGGTCCCTCGCGGTCGACGATCTCGACCTTCAGCCCGAGGTGCTCGCCGTCGGGTTCCGCGTCGCGCAGCTCCCGAATGACCGCGAGCGCGGCATCGGTGACGGTGAGGATCCGGTTCGTCCTGGTTGAGTCCGAGGTCGACGTGCTCACGACCGCGAGGCTACCGGCATCCACCGCCCATCGGCAGTGGAGTCGGGCGGCGGCGGACGAGGAGCGTGGGCGGCAGCCGCTCCTGCTTCTTGCCCTGTCGCCCCAACCATGCTCGCCCCTCGGGCGGTGTGCCAACCTACGAACCGTGCAGGAAGGCAGCCGCAGAGCGATCGTCGCGGCGTTCCTGGCCAACCTCGGCATCGCCATCATGAAGTTCGTGGGGGCCGCCTTCACGGGATCGGCCAGCCTGCTGGCCGAGGCCGTGCACTCAGTGGCCGACACCGGGAACCAGGCCCTCTTGCTCCTCGGCGGCCGGCGGGCCCAACAGACGGCCACCCGGGAGCACCCGTTCGGGTACGGCCGGGAACGCTACTTCTGGAGCTTCATCGTGGCTCTCGTGCTCTTCCTCCTTGGTGGCGCCTTTGCCATCTTCGAGGGGGTGCAGAAGCTTCGGCACCCACACGATCCCGACTCCCTCGGGTGGGCGGTCGGCATCCTCCTGGCGTCGATGGTGCTCGAGGGGTTCTCGTTTCGCACTGCGGTCACGGAGGCCAACCGGGTCCGAGGCACGACGCGGTGGATGGCCTTCCTGCGCCGCTCCAAGTCGCCCGAGCTACCCGTCGTGCTCCTGGAGGACTCGGGCGCGCTGGTCGGCCTCACGTTCGCACTCGTCGGCGTGATCCTGGCCGCGATCACTGGCAACGGCCGTTGGGACGCGCTCGGCTCGCTGGCCATCGGCGTGCTGCTCTGCGTGATCGCCATCTTCCTCGCCCGCGAGATGAAGGGCCTCCTCATCGGCGAGTCGGCCAACCCGGAGGTCGAACGCAAGATCGTCGCCGCCATGCAGGCGTCCGAATCGGTGCGCCAGCTCATCCACCTCCGCACCGAGCACCTCGGCCCCGACGAGCTGCTGGTGGCGGCCAAGCTCGAGTTCGACCGCGACCTCACCATCTCCCAGCTGGCTCGGGCCATCGACGCCACCGAGGCCCAGGTCCGCGCCGCCGTCCCCGCGGCTCGGGTCATCTACCTCGAGCCCGACATCAAGCGTGAGGACGACACCAAGGCGACCGCGACTGCCACCGCCGCCGACGCCGATCCACTGGCGTGACGACGGCTGCGGGCCGAACGGCCGGTGTCGGGCGAGCGCAGCCCGGTCTCGGGCTGGCGGCGGTCCTCACCGCCCTGCTCGGCTTGTCGCTCGGCTCGACGATCGTGAAGAAGTCCGGCGCTCCCGGCCTCAGCGTGGCGGTCTGGCGGCTGTTGTTCGGGAGCGCCATCTGGATGGTGGTGCTCCACGGTAGAGGCGGCCGGCTTTCGAAGCGGGCGGCTCGCCTGGCCGGACCGGCGGCCTTCTTCTTCGCGGCCGATCTGGCCATCTTCTTCATGGCCGTCACCCATACGAGCGTCGCCAATGCCGAGTTCATCGGCAGCCTCACGCCGATCTTGGTGGTGCCACTGGCCGCGCTCCTGTTCCACGAGCGGCTGCGCACGCCGTCGCTCCTGTGGGGCGCGGCGGCACTGGCGGGCGTGGGCGTGATCCTCTCCAACGCCCCGCCGGAAGGGGCGAGCTCGCTCGGTGGCAACGCCCTCGCCTTCGTGGCCATGAGCAGCTGGGCCGGCTATCTCCTGACGGCGCGGCGGGCCCGGGCCTCGCTGAGCACCATCGAGTTCATGACCACGGTGGCGGTGCTCGGCGCGCTCATGCTGCTGCCGGTCACGGCGATCGGGGGTCAGCTGTGGGCCGTGCCCGCAAAGGCTTGGCCGTACATCGTGCTGTTGTCGTTGCTCACGGGCACGGTGTGCCATGGGCTGCTGGCCTGGGCCCAGACCCGTGTGCCGGTGTCGACGATCTCCATCCTCCAGGTCGCCAACCCCGCCCTCGCCACGCTGTGGGCCTTCCTGATCCTCGACGAGACGATCGACGGCGTCCAGGCGCTGGGCATGATCGCGGTGGTGGGCGCCCTCACCGCGTTCACCATCAGCAGTCGCCGCACCGTGCCGCAGCTGGTCGAAGACGAGGGCCTGGGCGGCCCGGCCGGCTGACGGTGCCGGGGCCTGTCGCCGCTCCCTGCGGTAGAGTCGGGGGACCGACAACGGGGAGCTCGGGGGCACGCCGGGCTGAGAGGGTGGCCGCCACCACCGACCCGCGAACCTGATCTGGGTAATGCCAGCGGAGGGAAGCGGTGGCTCGAGCAGCCGTCATCGTCATCGGAGGTGGAGCACCGGATCGGCGCGTCACCGCCCACCTTCCCCTGGACGCCCTGGTCATCGCGGCCGACTCGGGCTTCGATCACGCGCTGGCGCTCGGCTGGCCCGTGCACCACCTCGTCGGCGACCTGGACTCGATCTCGCCGGCCGGCTTGGCCCGGGCCACCGCGATGGGGATCCCGATCGAGCGGCACCCGCCGGACAAGGACGCCACGGACACTGAGCTGGCCATCGACCTCGCACTCGCGCACAGCACCACTCGACTCATCGCCATCAGCGGCGGCCGGGCCACCAACGACGTGCGCGTCGACCACGAGCTGGCCGGCCTGCTGGCACTGGCCCACCCCCGCCTGGCCGGGCTCGACGTCGAGGCCTGGTGGGGGCCGGCCCATGTGGCTGTGCTCCACGGCCCTCGCGCCCTCGAGGTCGATGCCGCGTTCGGCCCCATCGTTTCGCTGCTGCCCCTCCACGGCTCCGCCGACGGCGTGACGACAGCCGGCCTGGTCTTCCCCCTCACCCGCGAAACCCTGCCGGCCGGAAGCGGTCGGGGCGTCAGCAACGAGCTGCTCGGGCCTCGCGCCAGCGTCGCCGTCGAACGCGGCTGCCTGCTCGTCATCCAACCCCTCGCTCTCGGAGGTCCCCCGTGACACCGCACCGGCTGCTCCTTGCCTTGACCGCCCTGGCGCTACTTGGCCTCGAGCGCGTGCGGAGGGTCCGGCGGGCAGACCAAGACCGTGACCCTGCTCACCTACGACGCCTTCACCGAGCCGGAGGCGCTCAAGCAGTTCACGACCACGACTGGCATCCAGGTGAAGGTGGCCAAGGGCGGCGATGCCGGCACCCTCGTCAACAAGGCCATCCTCACCGCCGGCCGGCCGGAGGGCGACGTGCTCTGGGGCCTCGACAACACCCTCCTCTCGCGGGCGCTCGACAAGCAGCTTTTCGTCCCCTACACGGCGCGCGACCTGTCGAAGCTGGATCCGGCCGCGACGGACCTGGTGCCAGGCCACGAGGTCACTCCGGTCGACACCGGCGACGTCTGCCTCAACTACGACAAGGAGTGGTTCGCGCGGAAGGGCCTGAAGCCGCCGGCCTCGCTCGACGACCTCGCCGATTCGGCGTACGACGGCCTGACCGTGGTGGAGAACCCGTCCACCTCGTCGCCTGGCCTCGCGTTCCTCCTCGCCACCGTGGCCCGCTTCGGCGATCCCGGCTTCGTCGACTACTGGCGGGCGCTGAGGGCGAACGAGGTCCTCGTGGTGGAGGACTGGGACACGGCGTACTACTCCTCGTTCACGGCCGGGGGCAGCGGCGGTGCCCGGCCGATCGTGGTCAGCTACGCCACCAGCCCCCCCGCCACCATCTACTACGCCAAGGACCCGAAGCCGTCCGTGCCGACGACGGCGTCGGTCGATGCGTCGTGCTTCAGCCAGGTCGAGTTCGCCGGCGTCCTGCGGGGGGCCAAGCACCAGCCCGAGGCCCGAAGCCTGATCGACTTCCTCGTCGGCCTCCAGTTCCAGAACGAGCTGCCGCTCAGCAACTTCGTGTACCCGGCCCGCACGGACGCCACGCTGCCCGACCTGTTCGTGAAGTTCGCTCGTCCGGTGCCCGATCCGCTCACCGTTTCGCCGGACGACATCACTGCGCACCGCGACCAGTGGATCGACCAGTGGACCGACGCCGTGCTGCGGTGATCGCCAGGACCACCGCCAAGGGGACAGGGCCCGGAGCTCCGGGGGCGGTCGCCCCCGCGGTGCGCTTCGCGCTCATCGCCGCTCCCCTCGCGTTCCTCGTCGTGTTCTTTGCTGGCCGGTCGCCGCCATCATCGGCCGCGGCGTGTCGATCCACGGCGTCCGCGACGTGCTCACCGATCCCGGGCTGCGCTCGGTGGCCTGGTTCACGGTGTGGCAGGCCGCGCTCAGCACCGCGCTGACCCTGGTCATCGGCCTGCTGCCCGCCTACGTGCTCGCTCGCTATCGATTTCCCGGTCGGGGCGCGGTCCTCGCCTTGGTCACCGTCCCCTTCGTGCTGCCGACCGTGGTGGTCGGGGCCGCATTCCTCGCCCTGCTGCCGCCCTCGCTGGAACAGACGGTGTGGGCGATCCTCATCGCCCACGTGTACTTCAACCTCGCGGTGGTGGTGCGCACGGTGGGGACGCTGTGGGGCCAGCTGGACCCCCGGCTGGAGGATGCCGCCCGCACCCTCGGCGCCTCGCCCGGGCAGGTGCTGCGCACGGTCACGTTGCCCTTGCTGCGCCCCGCTCTCCTCGCCGCCTCCTCCATCATCTTCCTGTTCACGTTCACCTCGTTCGGCGTGATCCGCATCCTCGGCGGGCCTCGACACCCCACGCTCGAGGTCGAGATCTGGCGACTCACCACTCAGGCCTTGGACCTGCGCACTGCATCCGCCCTCGCCCTCCTGCAGCTGCTCGCCGTCGGCGGGCTGATGGTCTGGTGGGGTCGCTTGCAGGCCCACCGGCCGGTGGCCCTCCGTCTCCGGCCGCACGGGGCATCCACCCGCCCGCGGACGCCGGGCCAGCGCCTGCTGGTCGGCGCCACCGTGGTCGCTCTCGTGGGCGTGGTGCTGCTCCCACTGAGCCGGCTGGTCCTCGGCTCGTTCAGCCCGGGTGGGGGTGCTCGGCTGGCGGCGTGGCGGCAGCTCCACTCGAGCGGTGGTGTCGGCCCAGCGTCCAGCCCCGTCGCCGATCCATTGGCGTCGGTCGGCACGTCGCTGCGCTTCGCCCTTCTGGCCGTTGTGCTCGCCGTCGTGCTCGGCGGGACGGCGGCCTGCGCCATCGCCTACTCCCGCCGGGGCGGCGCGCTGCTCGACGCGGGGCTGATGCTCCCGCTCGGTACGTCGGCGGTGACGCTCGGGTTCGGCCTCCTGATCACCATGGATCGGTGGCCCCTCGACCTGCGGGGCTCGTGGGTGCTCATCCCGATCGCCCATGCCCTCGTGGCCCTGCCGTTCGTCGTGCGTGCCGTCCTGCCGACGCTGCGGGCCATCGACCCCCGGTTGCGCGACGCGGCCGCGATGCTGGGGGCGGCGCCGGGGGAGGTGTGGCGGGAGATCGATCTGCCCTTCCTGCGCCGTGCTCTCGTCGCCGGCGCCGGGTTCGCCTTCGCCATCTCACTCGGCGAGTTCGGGGCCACCAGCTTCCTGACCCGAGTCGGCAACGAGACGATGCCCCTCGCCATCGCCCGCCTGCTCGGCCGGCCGAGCGCGCTGAACCTGGCTCAGGCCGACGCGCTGGCGACGGTCCTCATGGTCCTGACCCTCGTCGCCGTGCTCGTCGTGGACAGGTTCCGCGGCGAGGCGGCCACGTTCTGATGCTCCGGGTGGAGCAGGTGCGGGTCCGCTTCGGGACCCGCCTCGTGCTCGATGACCTCGACCTCACGGTCGCCACCGGCGAGATCGTGGGCCTGCTCGGCCCGAGCGGTTCAGGGAAGAGCACGCTGTTGCGGGTGATCGCCGGCCTGCTGGCCCCGGACGCGGGGCGGGTGTGCTGGGACGACGAGGACCTCTCGACCGTGCCCGCGCATCGGCGCCGCTTCGGCCTCGTGTTCCAGGACCAGCAGCTGTTCCCTCATCGAGATGTGGCGGCCAACGTTGGCTACGGGCTGCGCCTGGCCGGGCACACGAAGGGCGAGATCGCCAACCGCGTGTCCGAGCTGTTGGCCCTCGTCGGTCTGGAGGGCTTCGAGCACCGGGCCGTGACGGAGCTGTCCGGCGGCGAGGCCCAACGGGTGGCGCTGGTGCGGGCCCTCGCCCCCGAGCCGCGCCTGCTGCTCCTCGATGAGCCGTTGGGCGCGCTCGACCGCGACCTCCACGACCGCCTCGCGGTGGAAGTCCGCACCCTGCTGGCGCAGCTGCACACCACGGCCATCCACGTCACCCATGACCACGACGAGGCCGGCATCGTCGCCGACCGCGTGGTGACGATGGAGCAGCTGGCCCGCTGAGTGGCACCGACCGGGCGTCGGGCGGCCACGTGCGAGGTCAGACCGGGATCTGCCGGCCGACGTCGCCCGCAGTGGCGGCGCCGAGCACCAACGCCGGCGTCGTCAGTCCGGCTCGGAGGCGATCGTGCGGCCGGCGGCGATGGCGTTCAGGGGGTTGCGCATGGGATCGCCAGGAGCGGCAAGCGACGCCTGGAACAGCGAGATGGCGTGGAGCTGGCCGGCCTCCCCCAAGCCCGCTTCCATGATGCGGGTCACCGACGGGGCGAGGTCGCTGTAGCGGGTCACGATCGTGGCCGCCACCAGCTCACTCGGCGTCCGGTTGTCGGGCATCGCCGCCGCTTGCTTCTTCGTGGGACGGCGCTTCACAGAGGAGGGCATCGTTTCCTTCGTCCGGGTTGAGGTGAACGACCCTCAGAATCTGGGTACGAAGGGACCGAGCACGCGACACCATCCAGCATACCGGTGCCGGCCGGTCCAGCGGCCTTCCGAGACGGGGTGACCCGCCTCAGGTGCCATCGGTCTGGGTGACGTCCCTCAGCTCGGCGAGGTGTCCCGGGTCGATGCGCTCGAGGAGCGCGAGCGCGGACGCGTTCTGGTTGACCTGACCGGGCGTGGTGGCGCCGAACAGGACGCTGGCCACGCCCGGGTTGGCGAGGGCGAACACGATGGCGAGTGCCGCCGGGGTGGTGTCGAGCCGACGAGCGAGGTTGGCGAGCCGCCGCCCCGCAGCCGCAGCGCTGGCCACCGTCGGCTGCTCGAGCGTGCCCACAGCGCGACCGGCCTCGGGGTCGGCGTCGTACTTGCCGGTGAGCACGCCGCCCGCAAGGACGTAGGAGGCCACCACGGGCGCGGCGCAGGCGGCCAACGCTCGGAGCATGTCCTCGTCCTCCACGGGCGACCGGTGGACAAGGCTGTAGGCGAGCTGCGCGGCCGCCGGCTGGCTCACCCCCTGGCGGCTCGCTTCCGCTGAGAGCTGGGCCAGGAGGTCGGCCGGCCAGTTCACGATCGCCCACGCGCGCGCCTTTCCGGAGGCGGTGAGGCCCGAGATGGACGACACGAGCTCCTCGAGTCTGAGCCCCTCGGGCGGTGGGTTGGCGTAGATCAGATCCACGTAGTCGAACCGCATCCGGGTGAGTGACGCCTCGAGCTCGTCGGCGGCGCTCTCGTCGGGCCAGAACTCCCACCACAGCTTGTTGGCGACGATCGTCTCGTCACGCGGCCAGCCGGCCTCGCGGAACAGCTCGCCGAAGACGACCTCGGAGTAGCCGCTGGGGATCGGCGCTGAACCGGTCTCGTCGTTGTAGCGGGCGTCGTCGAGGAAGGTGATCCCCGCCTCGCGAGCCGCGAGCATGACTGCGAGTCCGGCCTCCCGAGTCATTCGCTCGTACGTCCGCCACGAGCCAAGCGAGAGCAGGCTGACCTCGAGACCTGAGCGACCGAGCACGCGTCGTGGCATGTCCATCGAGATCCTCCTCTGCGCGGCGCCAACGAACCGACGAAGTATGGGCGGGCGAGACGCGCGTCGCGCACCGCTACGGCCGAGATGGCGGCGCCGGTGAGGTGGCGTCTTGCTCGGCGTCGGTGGAGATGTCGCCAGGAGTGGCCAAGAGGTCAGCGGTAGCGGCGAGGCCCATGGCGAGGGTGGCGGCTCGTTCGATCACCGAGGCCAGGTAGTGCGCAGCAGCGACGCTGTTCCCAGGCAGGGGAGGGTCGCCGAGAGATCGCAGCACGGCGGTCGGGTCGTCGACGGAGACGACGGCCTGGGGCTCCGGGAGGGGGGGAACACGGCCCCAGAGCTCGACCGGCTGCGAAACCTGAGTCCGGCCGGGGCGGCGCCCCTGCGGACGTCGGCGTCGAGGCGTGCTCACTCGTCCTCCTCGGTCAGCAGGGCGTCGGGACGGAGGCCGAGCGCGACCTGCAGCTGGTGGGCGTCGAGGTCGGCCAGCGAGCTTGCGGCCGGCAGGACCAGGTCGGCGATGTGCCGCTTGCCCGCCACCACCTCCTCGACTCGCTCATCGACGGTGCCCGGGCAGACCAAGCGGTGGGACACCACAGTCCGGGTCTGGCCGATCCGCCACGCCCGATCGCGGGCCTGATCCTCGACGGCAGGGTTCCACCAGCGGTCGTAGAGCACGACGTGGCTGGCGGCCGTGAGGTTGAGCCCGGTGCCACCCGCCTTGAGGGAGAGCACGAGCGCGCCGGGACCTTCCCCTTCCTGGAACTCCGTGATGAGCCGGTCGCGGGTGGCTCGATTGAGGCTCCCGTCGTAGCAGGCCGTTGTCCTGCCGGTGGTCTCGGTGAGATGGTCGGCCAGCCGCCGCCCCCAGGAGGCGAAGTGGGTGAAGATCAGGATCCTCTCACCGGCTGCGAACACCGACTCGACGATCTCCTCCAGCCGGGCCAGCTTGCCCGAGCGGCCGACGAGCGGCCGGCCGTCGTCCTGGTACGCGGCCGGGTGGTTGCAGATCTGCTTCAGCGCCGTGATGGCCGCGAGGATGGCGCCCTGGCGTGGCTTCCCGTCCCGCTCGGGAGGGCCGGCGACCAGCTCGTCGAGCACGGCCTGGTAGAGACCGATCTGTTCGGGGGTCATGGTGCAGTGGTCCAGCTCGTCGATGCGGTCGGGCAGCTCGGCGGCCACGACCGGTTCGCTCTTGGTGCGGCGGAACACCAGGATCCCGTTCAGGGCCCGCAGCGCCGCCTCGCCCTCGCCGGCCATCTGGGCCATGAACGCCGGCCGGGTGCCGACCAGGCCCGGGTTGGTGAAGTCGAGCAGCGACCACAGGTCCCCAACGCCGTTCTCGATCGGGGTGCCGGTGAGTGCGAGTCGAGTCCGAGCCGGGATCTGTCGCAGCTGCTGGGCCGTCTCGCTGGCCGGGTTCTTGATCGCCTGGGCTTCGTCGAGCACGAGGCGGGACCAGGGCCGCTCCGCGAGCGCGTCGATGTCCCGAACGGCCGTGCCGTAGGTGGTGATGACCAGGTCGGCGCCGCCAACTTCGGCCTCCAGCCCGTCCGCCGAGGCTCGGGAGGCGCCGTGGTGGATCATCACCCGCAGCCCGGGGGTGAACCGCGCGGCCTCTGCCGCCCAGTTGCCGACCACCGCTGGCGGCGCCACCACCAGCACGGGCCCGTCGCCGGTGGTGCGGACCAGATGGGCCAGGACGGTCGGGGTCTTGCCGAGGCCCATGTCGAGGGCCAGGCAGCCGCCCAGCTCGGCGAGGTCGAGGAAACCGAGCCACGACAGCGCCTCAGCCTGATAGCTCCGGAGCTCGCCTTCGAAGCCATCGAGGTGGGTGACCGGCGCGTCGGGGACGAGCTTGGCCCGCTGGAACAGGTCTGTGGCCCAGCCCGCTCCGGCCAGCGCGACGCCCCCGCCCAGAGCACCGCCCTCCAGACCCAGGCCGTAGCGAAGGATCTCGGCCCCCGTGAGCTGGGTCGTGTTCGCTCGTTCGGCCAGAGCAGCGGCCGCCTCCTTCAGATCCACCCGGTCGAGCTCGACCCACCGACCACGCGCCTTGACGAGCGGACGGGCCTCTGTGGCGAGGTGCGCCACGTCAGCGGCCGTCAGCTCCACATCATCGAAGACCACCGACCAGCGCACGTTGCTGAGCTGGTTGGCGCCGACCACCGATTTGCCGGCCGGCTGCGCGAAGAGGCGCAACCCGGGAGTCAGCTTGCGCCTCGACAGCGCCGGGACCCGGACCTCGAATCCCGCCGCCGCCAGCTCGACGCCGGTCACGGTCATCAGCTCCCAGGCCTCGTCCTGGCTGAGGACGACCTGCCCGCGGCGAAGTCCCCCCGGACGGCGCAGCACGGGGAGCAGCCGTTCCAGGCGGATCAGCTCGTCGGCCAATCGCTTGGTCGACCGGCTGTCACCGAGCGCGACCTCGACTTGCAGTAGCCCGCCCTCGGCCCCCGGACCGAGCACCGACAGGAGCCAAGCACCCCCGCCATCGGGGGGCTCCAGCTGCACCACCAGCTGCGGCCGTCCCGACGCGACCACGGGACGGGTCCACTGGTCGAGGCGACGGGAGATCTGACCCGCGGGTCCGACCGGAGCCCTGAACGGCGAACCATCGAGCCGGGTCGTGAACGCTTCGGCCACCGCGGCGGCCGTGTTGGCTGTGGGGGGCGGTGCCGGCAGCTCCAGCAACGACGCCGCCCCGCTGACGATGGCGTCGACCACCGCGCCCAGCACGGCCACGGTCGTCGCTCGGGCGTCGGCCCGGGTGAAGGCGACGATCGGGCCCGGCATGGCGACGGCCAGCTGACCGATCTCGGCGTCGTCGAGCAGCGCCGGGCCCCACCGCACAGCCCAGTCCACCGAGCGGCCATCGGCCGAGCGGGTGCTCCGGAGCGCCGGCGCGACCGAGCCGCGCGCCACCAGCCGCACGCCGAGCAGGGCGACGCGGCCGAGCCACACCACGCTGGCGCCGACACCGTCGCGACCCGGCTCCGCGCCCACGCCGAGCAGCCACATCAGCGATTCCCGAATCGGGATCGACAGCGCTTCCGCCCGAACCCCCGACGGCAGCACCAGATCCGGATGCAGGTTCCACCCCAGGGACGGCCCGCCGATCGCCTCCAGGAGGTCAGCTAGCTGCTCGTTGCTCGTCGAGCCCATCCCCGCACCACCAGCCCAGACCACCACCTGCCCGGCCGACCACGACGCCTGCAGACGCACCTCCGCCGCGCCGTCCAGCCCGCCTTCATCCGGGGCGGCGGCCACCGAGAGACCTCCGTCGCCGGCCAAGAGGACCTGGACCGCCTGGAGCCGGGACAGGTCGTCCTCGAAGTCCGCCACCACGCGCTCTCGCTCGGGGCCGTTCAGACCGCGCACGGAAGCCAGGTTGGCCTCGGTTTGCTGGATGAGACGGGCGATGGTCCGCCGCCAAGCCTCCGGGTCCCCTTCGAGGGCGTCCCGGTCCTGCGCCGTGGCTCGACCTTCGGCCACCGCCCACGCCGCGAGCTCGAGGTCCAGGGTGGCGTCATGCATACGTTGCGACGCTCCCTGCGTCGCCGCTCCGCCGTCGACGTGACGAGGAGGCTCGGGTGGCGGCGTCTCGGAGGAGACCGGCCCGGACCCTGTCCACTGCTCAGGCGCGAGCAGGACACCGCACCGTTTCAAGGCTACCCCCGGACACCGCCTTTCCCACAGCATGGCCACGAGGCACCTGGGGATGCAGCGCCAGAACCGGCGAGAGCGCGAGCGCCCCCGTCCGGGTCGAGAGCGGTCCTCGCCTTTCCGATCCTCGGCCGCTCGGGCACACGCTGGCCGCAGTGAGGCGATCGGCATGACGACCCCGGACGAGCTGCGCGCCGCGGCGCGGCGGGCCCGTGAAGAGGCCGACGATCTGCGCCGGCTGGCCGGCCGGGTCGACGCCTCCCAGCTCCACCGGCTCCCGTCGCTGGCCGACGACCGAGTATGGATAGGTCCGCTGGCGTCGGCGCTGCAGGACCGGCTCCGGCGCAGCCTGGCCGAGCTCGGCGCAGCCTCGGGCGACCTGCGTGGACGAGCGCTCCGCCTCGATCAGGAGGCCACCGACCTCGATCGGGCCGCGGCTCGCGCCGAGGTCCTCGCGTCGATCGGCTGACCATGGCCTACCTCGGGTACGACCCGTGCGGCCTCGAGGTCCTCCGAGGCGCCCTCGCCGACCTGGACTTGGAACGACTTCCGGTCCCAACCAGACCGGACCCGTGGAGCGCGGCCGCGATCGAGCACCACCGGCGCGCCGTCGCCGCGGTCGCGGCGTTCGCCGAGCCCATCGGCGCCATCCTTCATGGCGATCCCCTCGGCCGGTTCCTCCCGGTGCAGCTCGACCCGTCCGATCTCTGGTGGTGGGCGTGGCGTCGCGACGGCCGTTGGTCGACGGTCACCGATCCCACGCTCCCTCCGGGTGGTCCGCAGCTCGATCCCGCGGTGCAGAACGCCCGCCTACTCGCCGACACACTCACGCCCGAGCAGCTGAAGACGTGGTTGACGGGAACGGGCTCGGGCGCCGCGCCCCTCGCTCGCTACCTCGACCTCCTCGCCGCCGATCGAGGCGTCCGGCAGGCGTTTCTCGAAGCGCTCGGGCCCGATCGCTTCCGTCGGCTCCTCGAGGTGACGGCCGGAGCCGTCGTCTCCCGCCACCAGCACGCCGGTCCCGATCCGGAGGGGACGAACCTGGCCCGCCGCGTGCTCGACGGCCTCGGCCGCGCCTGGGCGACGACCCGAGCCGAAGGCGGGCTCCGAACCCCGGCCTGGGACGACGCAGCCCTCGGAGACGATCTGGCCGCGTCGAGCCGCCTGCTCGCCATCGCCGCCCGCGTCGCCGAGGCCCTCAGCCCCGGAGAGCTGGCCCGCTGGAGCGCGGCCCTGTGGGACCGCCTCGTCACCGGCATCGGGACCAAGCGGGCGCCCTGGCCAGAGCTGGTCGGCACGAACGTGCTGATGGCCTTGGTGACGGACGGGCGGGCCGCTCGCCGCTTCCTGCTCGACCTCGCGGACGAGCGAGACGGCCATGGCCTGGCGTTCCTCCTCACGGACATCGCCACTTCACCCGCGCTCTCGGGTGAGCTGCTGCTGTCCGCGACGCAGCCGAGCACCGTCGTCGACGCGGCCGACCAGGCCGAAGCCGGCCGCATCGTGCAGGTGATCCTGCGGGCCATGGCCCGCCTGCTCGACGGTCAGCTCGCGGTGTTCCCCCGCGTCGCGCCGGACGGCTCGATCGCCTCCGCTGGAGGCGCCTGGGTGCTCCCGAGCGGCCTCGGGCTCTTCGCCGGTCGCTACGTCGAACAGCTCATCGATCCGTGCGATGGCGCCCGCACCGGCGCCTGCCCGATCACCGGCCCGACCTGGTCGGGGTGGAAGGACCGCGAGGTCGCCCATGTGCTCGGCCTCCTCGCGTCGGACCGCCAGGCCGAGTCCGACCTCTCCGACGCGGCCGCCGCCGGCTACCTTCACCGCCTGCAGACGCTCGACCTGACCGACCCGGCCTCGGTCCATCCGCTGCAGGACGCGGCGTTCGTCGTCGCCGCCGTCAACGCGCTCCAGCGCAACGTGAAGCTGGAGAGGACCATCGACGCCGCGGCGTGGTTCGACCGGATGACCGCCGGGCTCGACCTGACGATGGCGGCCGCCGGCACCGCCCTCCCCGAGATCGAGCCGGTCGTGGCTGGGGCCGATGTCTGGTCTTGGAGCTCCCATGCCGGCGCCGCCGGCGGGGTCGGCACCCCGGGTGGGCTGGTGCTGTCGCCGCTGCGGCCGCAGTCGGTGCGCGACGCGCTCGGCGACGTCCCAGGCCGATGACGCTCGCCGAACCGCGGTGCTCCAACGAACAGCCGGAGTCGCCACGCTCGGCGAGCTCGAGGCCTTGGGCCTCCTACGTCCGGAGGACCTTCCGGACCTGGACCCACCCGCGCCGGGTCGGATCGACGACCTCGTCTCGCGCGCGCGCCCAGGTGGGAACGCCAACGCGCCCGCGGTGGCGGAGCTCGACCGCCTGCAGCGCTGGTTGGATGACCACGGAACCTCGTACGCGGGCCGCACCGTGCAGGAGGTCATCGACGCCGTCGGCGCCGCAGCCGCGCTCGGGGCGAGGTGGGCGGCCTGACCCTCAGCGGGTGAACTTCAGGTTCGTGCCCAGCAGCACGGTGACGTCATCGGCAGTGGTGGCCACCACCTCGAGCTTCCACGGGCCGGGATAGGGGACCTGCAACCCGCTGCCGATGTAGTGGTTCGGACCGTCCGCCGTGAGGTTGATCGGGATGTTGCCCAGGTCCCGCCGGCTGGGGAGGGTCATCCGGGCGGTGACGCTCTTGATGGGCTCCAGCGCCCCGCCCGGCGGGCTGAGGGTGAGGTGCAGCAGGTTGGTGCCCACCTTCGCCGGCGTCACCGACACGTCGGCCACCAAGTTGCCCTGGACCATCGAGGCCGAGACCGTACGGGCCGAGCTGGCCTCGACCGGCGAGGTGCCGGTGAGCGTCGCCGTCACGGTCAGCACTGCCATGGCCACCACGAGCTCGGTGGTCACCGACCGCCATAGGGGCTGGCCGTGCAGCCGGCGTCGGACCAGCTGTCGGCTCCACCAGCCCAGGCCGACGAGGGCGACGACGAAGGCCAGCTTCACGAGGAGAGTCCGGCCGTAGTCGGTGGCGGTGAGGTCGTGCAGCCCGCCCGGGAGGATGCGCCAGGCTTGGACCACGCCAGTGGCCACCAGCGCCACGACGCAGGCGAAGGCCACGCTCGAGAACTGATCGACGGCCTCGGCCCGCTCGTCGACGGCGACCGTGGCCGCGCCGACGCTGCGCCCGGCCGTGGTCTCGACCGGCCGCCCTGACGCCATTGGGTCAGCGTCGGCGTCGACCAAGTCGCCCGTCAACTCGGCGCTCGCAGCCGACGACGGCGGCACCGGGCGCCATGCCACCAAGAGGACGCTGAGCAGGGCCAGACCGCCCAGCCAGACCGACATGGCACCGAGGTGGACGGCATCGAGGATCACGCCGAGGCCGGCCCAGCGGCCGCTGCCGCCGTGCCCGGCCAGGGCCACGGTGCCGAGGGTGAGCTCGCCGAGCAGCACCCCCGCCAGCTGCGCGGTGCGACTCAAGCCCCTCCGCAGGCCGAGGAGCAACGGGAGCGCGAACAGGACCAGCGCCAAGCGGACCACGGTCATGTGGAACACGCGGGTGTCGGTGACGGTCCTGAGCACGTCGAGGTCGAGCGCCGATCGGATGGAGCGACCGGTGAGGTAGGGCCCGGTGACGAGCAAGGTGACCACCGTGCTGACGAGCAGCAAGCCCCAGCCGAACCAGACCGCCCTCCGAGCAGCCCAGCTCCGACCGGACCCGGGCCAGATGGCGGTGACGAACACCGCTCCGCCGACGGCGAGGGCCAGCCCCAGGTAGGTGAGCAAGCGGTCGAGGGATGCCAGCTGGCTGACGGTGGGATCGCCGCCCTGCGCGCTGAGCACCGAGGCCACCAGGCCGCGGGTGTCGGCTGCCGCGCCCCGCCCGACCTGGAAGGTGAAGGCCCCGTTGGCCGGGTGGCCGTCCTGTGAGATGACACGCCAGGCCACGACGTACGTCCCGTTCGGGATCCCGGGCAGCGACGCGGTGACCACGCTGGCGTCGCTCCCCTTCTCGGGCAGGCCGACCGCGACGTCGGCGCCGGAGGCATCCAGGAGGCGGACGGCGCCCGGCTCGGCGGTGACGGGCTCGTCGAACTGCAGCGTGATGTCGGTCGGTGCTTCGTCGACGACGGACTCCCCGGCCGGCACGGACGACTGGAGGGCGGCGTGGGCGAACGCCGCCGACGCCGGACCGAGGGCCAGGGCCGCGCCGGCGGCGAGGGCGCAGCAGACCAGGCCGAGTCGTCGCACCCTGCCAGTCTGGCGGGCGGAGCGGGCTAGCGCGCCGTGTTCGAGGGTCGCAACGGGACCACCACCACCCGGCCCTCGTCGTGGAGCACCTTGACGTTGGCGCCATAGTGCCGGGCGATGAGGGCCTCGGTCAGCACCTCAACGGCCGATCCCCGGGCCACGACCGCGCCCCGCTGCAGCAGGAGCAGCCGATCGGCGAACTGGCTGGCCAGTGTCAGGTCGTGCATGGCGCTCACCACGGTGAGGCCGTGCTCCCGGCGGAGCTGGTCCACCAGCTCGAGCGCCTGCAGCTGGTGGCCGATGTCGAGCGCGCTCGTCGGTTCGTCGAGGAGCAGGACCGGCGCCGCCTGGGCCAGAGCCCGGGCCAGCACCAGCCGCTGGAGCTCCCCTCCGCTCAGCGTGCCCAGCCGACGAGCCGCGAAGCCGGTCAGCTCCAGTCGGTCCAGGAGGTCGGCGCAGATGGCGCGGTCGCGGCGGCTCTCGACCCGGAAGTAGCCGATGTACGCGGTGCGACCGAGGAGGACGTAGTCGGCCACGGTCATGTCGGGCGGCAGCTCCGGATGCTGAGGCACATAGGCCACCACCTGGGCCAGCTGGCGCCGCGAGAGCGCGGCCGCGCTCCGCCCGGCCAGCGCCACCCGGCCCTGGTGCCGCAGCAAGCCCGCCACCGCCCGCAAGGCCGAGCTCTTCCCGGCCCCGTTCGGCCCGAGCAGGCCCAGCCACTCCCCCTCCGCCACATCCTCCGTGAGCGCGTCGACCACTGCCGGTCCGGAGCCGAACCGGACGGTGAGCCGCTCCATGCGGATCACCGGCTGGTCAGCCGCGACCGCCATGGCGCCGGTCACCGCCGGATCCCGGAGCGGCGCAGGACGAGCAGGAAGAACGGGGCGCCGAAGAAGGCGGTGACGACACCGATCGGCAGCTCAGCCGGCGCCTGGACGGACCGGGCGATGACGTCGGCGACGATGAGGAAGGCCGCGCCACGAACCATGGAGAGCGGGAGCACGATGCGATAGGTCCCTCGCGTCACCAGGCGGACGCTGTGGGCGACGATGATCCCGACGAAGCCGATCAGCCCTGTCACTGCGACGGCGGCCGCCGTGCCGAGTGTGGCCGCCACCACAACGGCGATGCGCACGCGGGCAGCGTTGATGCCCAGCGCGTCGGCCTCCTCCTCCCCCACCTGGAGGACGTCGAGGAGGCGGCGGTGGGCGAGGAGCGCGGCTGCACTCAGCAGCGCGTACGGGAGCAACAACCGCACGTCCGACCACGACGCCTGGGTGAGGCGACCGAGGATCCACGAGTAGACCTCGCGAACGTCTCGGAGTGTTGCTGCTGCAAATAGGTCTGAGCGGCGGTGAAGAAGGCGGCGACGGCCACACCGGCCAGCACGATCGAGGCGGCCGACCGCTCCCTTGCCACCGTGGCCCCGAGCGCATAGGTGATCAGCACCGCCACCGAGCCTCCGAGCATCGCGGCCGCCGGCAGCAGGATGCTTCCACTCGGTCCGTACACGATGGCGAGGGTGGCGCCGAGGCCGGCCCCCGCCGCCACCCCCAGCAGGTAGGGGTCGGCCAGCGGGTTGCGGAACACCCCCTGGTAGGCGGCACCGCAGGAGGCCAGCATGGCGCCGACCATCCCACCGAGCACCACTCGGGGCATGCGCACCTGCCAGAGGATCGTGCGCTGGACCTCGCTCAGCCCCGAGCTCACCGACACGAACGGCAACCGGTCGAGCAGCTCCTTCACCACACCGGTCACCGGCAGCCGCGCCGGCCCGACCGACACTCCGAGCACGAACGCGCCGGCGAGCGCGCCGAAGGCGACCGCCACCACGCGCCAATGGAGACGGGTCCCGACCAGCGGGGCGGGGACCACTCCGATCTGGTCCACGGGCGGGGCGATGGCCACGGTCGCCTCCTCGCTCCTCGTCGTTCAGCTGGCCAGGGCGGGCTGGACCTTGGCCACCGCGGCGGCGACGGCCTTCAGGTAGTCGACGATGCGCGGCCCCCATCGCGACGCCAGGTCGTCGTCGAGCGGCACGACGTTGCCGGCCTTCACCGCCTCGATCTGCTTCCAGCCGGGCCGGGCCGCCACCGTTGCCGCCGACTGCTGGCAGCAGTTGGTGTCGGCCAGGAAGATCAGGTCGGGGTCGGACTGGATGATGTACTCCTGCGACAGCTGGGGATAGCCCGTACCCGCCTTGTCGGCCGAGTCGGCGATGTTCTTCAGCCCCAGCAGCGAGTAGATCTGCCCGATGAACGTCTTCGACGTGGCCGAGTAGTAGGTGTTGTCGAGCTCGTGGTAGTAGGTCAACGGCGCCGGCGACGCCGCCCGGGTCTGCACGACGGCGTCGATGTCGGTCTTCATGGTGCTCACCACCTCGGCCGCATCCGCGACGTGCCCGGTGGCTGCACCGAGCTGCTCGAGCTGGGTGTAGGCGTCGTCCAGCGACGCCGCAGCAGGGAGCGAGAGCACCGGGATCTTCAGCTTCCCGAGGCTGGCCGTGAGCTTGCTCGAATCATCGGCGACCACGACGAGGTCGGGCTGCTTCGCCGCGATGGCCTCGACGTTGGGCTGGTAACCGGAGAGGTCGGTCTTGGGCGCCTCGGGCGGGTAGTTGGACTGGTCGTCGACCGCCTTCACCTGGGCGCCCGCCCCGATGGCGAACAGCATCTCGGTGGCGGTGGGCGAGAGCGAGATGATCGCCTGGGGCCGGGCCGGGAGCGTCACCGCGCCGTTGGCGGCGTTGATGGTGATCGGATAGGTGGTCGCCGCCAGCGTGGTCGCCACGGTGGTGGGCGCCGCGGTCGCCGGGGTCGTCGTCGGTGCCACGGTCGCCGGGACCGAGGTGGTGGCCGGTTCACTGTCGTCGCCGGCGGAGCTGGCGCAGCCGGCGAGCAGCGCGACGAGCACGAGTGGTGCAGGGAGACAGAAGCGCAGGCGCTCCGATCGCATGGACATCCTCCATCGTTCGGGAGGACGAAGAGAGCCCGCCTGGCGCAGTCGCGCCGGACGAACGACCCTTCCTCCGAGGGCTCAGTTCGGCGATGCAGGACAGGCGGCCGGGCTCATCCCCTTCGAGGGGCTTCACCGTTGCGGGACAGCGCCGGGCTCTCACCGGACTTCGCTGCGTCTGCACGGCTCGAGCGGGGACTCGAGCGGAGGCAACGGTAGCGGGGTGCCGACGAGCCGTCCACTGTCCGCCTGTGGTCCGTTACCGTCCGCCGCCATGGCCGTGGTGCTCGTACCCGAGCTCCTCAACCGCATCGACGGCGCCTCCGTCCGTCCGCTCTGGGTGTGGCAGCCAGCCGAGCCGGTGCTGGCCATCTCGTCCGCGGTGGCCGGCGGCGGGATCGGGCCGCGGCGCTGGGTGCTGAACGCGACGGTGTCAGCGGACTATGCGGGGGGAGACCCCGCGGCCGACATCCGCACCCTGGCCGCCGCCCTCGCCATCGAAGGCGACGGGATCGGGCTGTTGACCGCGGTCGACGTGCGCGAGACGGTGACCGCGGCGGACACCGGGGTCGAGGTGCTGGCCACCGTCGGCGTCAGCTGGCCGACGTGGGCCGCAGCCGCCGATGAGCCGGCCGGTCCACGCCCCGCCGGCACCATCAACCTCGTGGTGTGGGTGCCGGCGCGCCTCAGCGACGCGGCTCTGGTCAACGCCGCCGGTACCTTGGCCGAGGCCAAGGCCCAGGCGCTGGTCGAGCTCGGCGTCCCCGGTACAGGTACGGCGTCGGACGCGTTTGCCATCTGCTGCCCGCGGTCGGGGCCATCCGAGCCGTACGGCGGGCCGCGGTCCACCTGGGGGCGCGTCTCGGCCGGGCCGTGCACGGCGCCATCCGGGCCGGCCTCCCCGAGCACCGCGCGCCGTGATCGCAGCGCGTGCTTCGGTGCTCGTCGATGTCGATCGCCTCGGTGGCTACGTCCACTGAGGGACCTCGGGCAGCCCCGGCACCTCGATCCGACCGAACAGCCACGCCAACCGGCGATTGGGCGAGAGCGCGGCCGCCGCAGACGGCAGAGCGGTGAGCCCCATGGGCTGGCGCGCCGCCCATGCCATCTCGCCCCAACGCAGGTCGCGCCGGACATAGCCGGGTGACCAGTCCTCGATGGTGAAGCCGGGCCGGCCGAGGTCGGCGTGGTGGACCTCGACCTCCCGCCACCGCAGCATCGGCAGCTCGGCCATGACCTCGGTTCCTGCGCCCGACCGTCCGATCACCGTCCAGGCCTCGGGCGTCATCACGGCCCACGCCTGCTCGAGCGCCCAGATCGTGCGCCGGAGATCGTCGACCTGGTCGATCAGCGGCCGCGGCGCGCCGTCCTCGATCTCCCGGGTCCGCTGCTCGGAGCCGCCCGGGTAGCGCTCGGCCGACTCACCGCGGAGGGAGGCTTCGAGCACCCGCCGGTGGCTCTCGGCGTTGCGAGCCAGGTGGGTGAGGACGTGGCCGATGCTCCAGCCCGGCAGGAGCGATGGCGCAGTCACGTCGACCGCCACCGCGCCGTCGATCCAGGAGTCGGCGTGGGCCAGCAGGCGCTGATGAGCAGCGGCGCACCCGGCAATCTCCTCGTCGAGTGCCCGTCCATCGAGGGCACGATCGTTCACCGCGGGTGACCGTACCGTAGGGTTCGCGGCCCATGGCGCGGCCGGAGTCATTGATCCTCCTCCACACCGGCGACGGCAAGGGCAAGAGCTCGGCCGCGTTCGGTGTGATGGGGCGGGCATGGGCCCGCGACTGGCGGGTAATGGTGCTGCAGTTCATCAAGAGCGAGAGCTGGAAGACCGGCGAGCACAAGCTGGCTCGGCATCTCGGCATCGAGTGGTGGAGCCTGGGCGACGGGTTCACCTGGGACTCCACCGACCTCGACGAGACGGCGGCCAAGGGCGCCCACGCCTGGGAGGTGGCGGACGAGAAGCTGAGATCCGGCCACTACGACCTCGTGATACTCGACGAGCTCACTTACGCGGTGTCGTTCGGCTGGGTCCCGGTGGAGACCGTCGTATCGGGACTGCGGGGCCGCGCCCCACACACCAATGTGGTGATCACCGGCCGTGATGCCGCCCCGGAGCTGGTCGACCTGGCCGACACGGTGAGCGAGGTCCGCATGGTGAAGCACGCCTTCGAGCGGGGCATCAAGGCTCGCCGCGGCATCGAGTACTGACCCGGGGCCGACCGCCGCGTCGCGTACGGTGCGGCCATGGAGCTCGGGATGATCGGCCTTGGTCGGATGGGGGCCAACATGGTCCGTCGGGTGATGGCGCACGGGCACACCTGCGTCGTCTTCGACCTCAGCCCCGACGCCGTGTCGGCCTTGGCCGGCGAGGGCGCGATGGGCGCCCACAGCCTCGAGGAATTCGTGAAGGGGCTGACCGCCCCGCGGGCGGTGTGGATCATGGTGCCGGCGGCCTTCGTCGACAGCACCATCGACTCCTTGACACCGCTCCTCGAAGCGGGCGACATCGTCATCGACGGCGGCAACAGCATGTGGCTGGACGACCTGGCTCGGGCCGCGCGGCTGGGGCCGAACGGCCTCCACTACGTCGACGTCGGCACCAGTGGCGGTGTGTTCGGCCTCGAGCGCGGGTACTGCCTCATGGTCGGTGGCGACGATGCTGCCGTGGGCCGGCTGGCGCCGATCTTCGCCAGCCTGGCACCCGGGGTCGATGCTGCGCCCCGCACCCCCAGCCGAACGGGCGAACCGAGCCCGGCCGAGCAAGGCTGGTTGCATTGCGGACCGTCGGGCGCCGGGCACTTCGTGAAGATGGTCCACAACGGCATCGAGTACGGACTGATGGCCGCCTACGCCGAGGGGCTCAACGTGCTCCGCCAGGCTGGGATCGGGCGAGCCGATCACGTCCAGGACGCCGAGACCGCGCCGCTGCGGGACCCTGGCCACTACCAGTACGACATCGACATCGCGTCCGTCACCGAGCTGTGGCGCCGGGGCAGCGTGGTGGCCAGCTGGCTGCTCGATCTCGCGGCTGAGGCCCTCGCCGAGGACCCTCACCTCGACGCCTTCGGGGGCCGTGTGTCCGACAGCGGCGAGGGGCGTTGGACCATCCAGGCCGCCATCGACGAAGGCGTGCCCGTGCCCGTCCTCAGCACTGCGCTCTTGTCCCGCTTCGCGTCGCGAGGCAACGACGAATTCGCGAACAAGGTGCTGTCGGCCCTGCGCCAACAGTTCGGTGGTCACGCCGAGGTCAAGCGGTGAGCGTCCAGCCGACCGCCGATGCCCTGGTGCTCTTCGGCTCCACCGGCGACCTGTCCAAGCGCAAGCTCTTCCCCGCGCTCTACAACCTCGAGCGCCACCGACGCCTGAAGGTGCCGGTGATCGGCGTCGCTCGCAGCGACTGGACCGACGCCGGCTTCCGCCAGCACGCCCACGACGCCATCCTGGCCGCCCTCCCCGACGCCGCGGCCGCCACCATCGACGCGCTGGCGGCCCGGCTCGACCTCATCGCCGGCGACTACAGCGACCTCACCACCTTCCAGAGGCTGGCTGCCACCCTCGATGGGCACCACTCCGAGAACGCGGTCTTCTACCTCGCCATCCCGCCGTCGGCCTTCCCGCTCGTCATCGAGTCCCTCGAGCACGTCGGCCTCAACAAGCGGGGCCGGGTGGTGGTCGAGAAGCCGTTTGGGCGCGACCTCAAGTCGGCGCAGCAGCTCAACGCCATCCTCCATCAGGCCTTCCCCGAGGAGCGCATCTTCCGCATCGATCACTACCTGGGCAAGGAGAGCGTGGAAGACCTGCTCGTCTTCCGCTTCTCGAACACGCTCTTGGAGCCGGTCTGGAACCGGAACTTCGTGAACAGCGTCCAGGTGACGATGGCGGAGACGATCGGCGTGGAGGGGCGCGGGAGCTTCTACGACTCGGTGGGAGCCTTGCGCGACGTTGTCCAGAACCACCTGCTGCAGGTGGTGGCCCTGCTGGCAATGGAGCCGCCCGTCGGGCCCGACGCAGGCTTCCTCCAGGACGAGAAGGCGAAGGTGTTCGCGGCGACCGACAGCATCCTCTGCGAGCAGCTCGTGCGCGGCCAGTACGAGGGCTACCGGAACGAGCCGGGCGTGGCGCCGGACTCCACGACCGAGACGTACGCGGCCTGCCGCATCTGCATCAACTCTTGGCGGTGGGCCGGTGTGCCGTTCTACATCCGGGCCGGGAAGGCGCTGAAGCAATCGGCCACCGAGGCCGTGGTCGAGTTCAAGGAGCCACCGCGCCTGCTCTTCGACGAGGCCGGCGGGCAGACGCCCAACCGCAACCTGGTTCGCTTCCGCCTGGGCAGCAGCGACGGCGTCACCTTCACCGTCCAGGCCAAGACGCCCGGACCGGCGCTCGACAGCAGCGACGTGAACCTGACCGTCGACTTTGCATCCGCCTTGGGCGAGCGCCAGGAGGCCTACGAACGGCTGCTCGACGACGCGCTCGCCGGCAACCCGCGCCGGTTTGCCCGGGAGGACATAGTCGAGCGGACATGGCGCGTCGTGCAGCCCGGGCTCGACGACCCGGGTCCGGTGTACTCGTACGAGCGCGGCTCGTGGGGGCCGCCCGAGGCCGACCAGCTGGTGCCGGACGGGTGGTTCCCACCGAGCTCGACTTGAGCCCGCCCCGGCTCGCCCGCAGCTCGGCCGCTACCCTGCCGCTCGACCGGCTGGCCGATCGAGGAGGAGACCAGACTGTGGCCCACGAGTTCCTGTCCGATGATTGGATGGAGGCGGTGAAGGCCATCCGCGACAAGCACGCGGACGGCGCCCTACCTGTGCCCTTCAAGATCAAGATGAACCAGGTGATCACGGGCGCCCCGTTCACCGAGGAGGCCATTCACGTCTACATGGACACCTCCGACGGGACCATGAGGATGGACAAGGGCGCGCTCGACGCGCCCGAGGTCACGATCACGACGGACTGGGAGACGGCCCGCAAGCTGTTCGTCGACCAGGACCAAGCCGCCGGCATGGAGGCCTTCATGGCCGGCAAGATCAAGGTCGAGGGCGACATGACCAGGCTCATGATGATGAACGCCGCCCCGCCCGACGAGACCGCGAAGGCGGTGGCGGCCGAGATCCGGGAGATCACCGCCTGACCGAACCGCGGGGGTGCTGGACGGCGGCACCCACCTCGGCGGTACACTGCGGTGGGAGTGGGCGGGGAGAACTGAGCGTCTCCATGTCTGACGGTGCGCCTGACACCCTTGTGAGCCTTCCTCCCCCGGATCCCTCGCAGCGGAACCAGTACGAGCCCGAGCCGCGTCCCCAGCGCCCACCGGAGTACGAGCGGCTCCGTCGCGTGCTGCTCGCCGTGGGCGGGATCGCCATGCTGGTGTTCGCCGTGGGACTGGGTGCATTCGTCCTGCGCGACGACGGCGATCAGTCCCGTCCTGAGGGGGCGTCCGGCACGGCGCCGCCGGTCACGGACGCGCTGGCCACCCGGCCCAGCCTGACCACGGTCGCGCCTTCGGCCGGGGTGCCGGCCCCCGTGACCACACCGAACGTCGCCGCCACAACCGCCGTCACGACCAGCCCGGCATCGACCTCGGCCCCTTCGGCATCCACAGCCGGCACAGCCGGCGCCGTGGCCACCGCCCAGGCCTTTCTCAACGCCCTGGCTGACGGCCGGTGGAACGACGCCCGGGTGCTCAACCCGGGCCGGAACGAGAGCGACGCCCTCCTGCAAACCGAGTACGGCCCACTCGAGAACGCCACCGTCGTCCCCGCCCGGCTCACGCCCGAGGGCGCCGGGCGGTACGACATCCGCTTCGGCATCGTGTCCCACGAGAACCAGCCCACGGGCCACCAGACGGTGCTGATGTGCTCCCACTGGCAGGTGGACGTGCCCGACCACACCATCGTGCGCATCTCGTCCGCCCGCCTGCGCGTGGAGGGCGGCTACGTCGACCCGGTAGCGCGGGCGAAGGAGCTCTCGGCCACCTGCGCCTCGCTGGCGCTCAAGTAGCGGTCGTCACTCCGTCGGTGCCAACGGACTGAGCGCACCCTGGAGGCCGGCGACCGTCCAGCGGTCGTTCTGCTCCACGCCATCGCCGAACTCCCAGGTCTTGACCAGCTTCACCGTGCCCCCCTGCACGAAGAAGGTCTCCCCGTTGAACGGGCAGTCGCTGGTCGCGAGGTAGGCGACGAGCGGGCTGATGTTGGCCGGGTCCCAGAGGTCGAAGGCGCCGCTGTCCTGGGGGGCTTGGATCATGTCGCCCAGCCCGGGAGTGGAGAGGGTGAGGCGGGTCCGGGCCGCGGGGGCAATGCAGTTGCTCTTCACCCCGTAGCGGGTGAGCTCCTTGGCGCAGATCTGGCTCAGGGTGGCGATGCCGGACTTCGCAGCGCCGTAGTTGGCCTGGCCCGGATTCGAGAAGAGCCCGGATGTCGACGACGTGTGCACCAGGTTGCGGGGCTTGCTGACTCCCGCCTTGCTCTGTTCACGCCAGTACGCCGCGGCCCATCGGGTGGGAGCGAAGTGGCCCTTCAGGTGCACCTCGATGACGCTGTCCCACTCCTCTTCGGTCATGTTGACGACCACGCGGTCGCGCAGGATGCCGGCGTTGTTGACCACGATGTCCAGGTCGCCGAAGGTCTCGACGGCGGCGTTCACGAGCCGCTGTGCACCCTCCCACGACGACACGCTGTCGCCGTTGGCCACCGCATCGCCGCCGGCCGCCAGGATCTCGTTGACGACTTCCTGCGCGGGGGTGACGTCGCCCCCCGACCCGTCGGCTGCGCCGCCGAGGTCGTTCACGACGACCTTGGCCCCCTCGCCGGCAAAGAGGAGCGCGTGCTCCCGGCCGATGCCGCGGCCGGCACCCGTGATGATCGCTACCCGTCCCTCCAGCGCGCCCATCGGGCGCACGCTAACTGGCGTCGTGCGCCCGGTCCAAGGAGCGAGCGCCGCCCACCGGTCGCGCTCACGGGAAGAGCACGAGGGCCACCGGCGAGCCCCGCACGAGCTTGGTGCCGGCAACGGGCGTCGAGGAGTAGACCGGTCCGGCCAGGTCGCCGGTCACCTTGCCGAGGATCAGACCGGCCTTGGCCAGCGCCGCCTTCGCCTGCGGCAGCTTGAGGCCAACGAGCTTGGGCACCACGACCAGGTCCGGACCCTTCGAGACCTGGTAGGTGATCTTGGCTCCCTTTGGCACCTTGGCGTCGGCCGCGGGCTGGGTGGCGACCACGAACCCCTTGGGCACGAGGGGGTTGAACACATCCGGACCCCTCACCGGGACCAGGCCGAGGGCCTTGAGGGCCTGCTCGACTCGGGCTGGCGCCTGACCGGTCAGCCGCGGGACGGTGCGGGGCTGGGGGCCGGCCGACACGACCACGGTGACCGTGCTGCCCTTGTCGACCGAAGCGCCCTCGGGCGCCTGCTGGCCGGACACCATGAAGCCGACGATCGTGCCGGCCGGCACCGTCTCGCTGAACTGGGGCGGCCCCTGCGCCACGTGCAGCTGGAGCTTGGCCAGCGCCGCGGTGGCCGCGTTCAGCTTCTGGCCGACGAGCGGCGGCAACACGGAGGGGGTCGGACCGTCGGACACGTAGAGCGTGAACCGCTCCCCCTTGGCCAGCTCTCCCGACGCGGGGTCGGTCTTGAACACCTTGTCGAGGGGCTGGGTGTCGTTCTTCTCGTGGACCTCCCGGACGTCCCAGCCGTAGATGGCGATGCGGTTGCGAGCCTCTCCGACGGTCAGGCCGACCAGGCCCGCGACCGGGTAGGTGGGCTTGCTGGCCTGGTGGAAGACCACGACCACGACGCCGATGACGGCCGCCAGGGCCAGGAAGAGGAGGGCGAGGACGAAGCGGCGGAGGGTGCGGCGGGGCCTGGTCGGGTCCGAGTCGAACAGCTCACGCGCCGGCGGCAGCTCCGGCGCCAGGCCGGGCGACACGAGGGTGGGCGCGGACCCGACGGGCACGCCCCGGCTCGTACCGTCCCCTTGCGGCGCGCTGCGGCCGGCGCGACCACCGACCACCATCCCGGCCGTCGTGGCGCCGGTCGGCGCACCGAGCGCCGTGGCGGCGCCGGCCATCGGCACGCTGCTCGTGGCCACCAGCGGGAGCGGGGCCGGGCGGGGCAGCTTCTCCGCGGCGACGATGAGGCCCTTGCCGAGCTCGGCCGCAGTGGAGCGCTCAGCCGCGTAGGGGCGACCGGCGTGCTCGATCACCGAGGCCAGCGGGCCGAGGTCGGCCGACACCGGCAGCAGCCGGTCTACCCGGTTCATCAGCGTGGCGACGGTGGTCTCGCCGGCAAAGGGCACCTCACCGGTGACCGACTCCACCATCGTCAGCGCCAGCGAGTAGACGTCGCTCTTGCCGTCGATCGGTTCGCCCTTGGCCTGCTCCGGGGAGGCATAGCGGGCGGTGCCGAGCAGCACCCCCGCCGGCTCTGTCCAGGCTGCCTCGGCAATGGCCCGGGCCAGACCGAAGTCGGCGATCCGCAGCCGCCGGTCCTCACCGAACAGCAGGTTCGCGGGCTTGATGTCCCGGTGGACCAGGCTCCGGCGGTGGGCGTAGTCGAGCCCGCGAGCCGCTTCGAGACCCACCATCAGCACCTGCGATGGCGTGAGCAGGCGCCCGCGGTCGAGCATGCCGCGCAGGCTGCCGCCACCGAGGTACTCGAGCACGAGGTAGGGCGCCTGCTCGTCCTCACCCCAGTCGAAGATGGCCATGATGTTGGGGTGGTTGAGGCCGGCCGCGGCCTGGGCCTCGGCGCGGAACCGGCGGATGAACGAAGGGTCCTCGGCCAGCACGGGATGCAGCATCTTGACCGCTACCCGTCGGCGCAGCTGCACGTCGTCGGCCTGGTAGACGGTGGCCGACGCGCCGGTGCCGACGGCTGCCACCAACCGGTAGCGACCGCCCAGCACCCGGCCGATCTGCTCCTCGCCGTACCCCGACATCGTCTGACGAACCTACCGCTCGACCTCTCGACGGCGGTGGCACGCCCGACCCTCGGGCCCGCTGACCGGACGGCGCCGAGTCGCCTCGGCCATGCTGTCGGCATGGCCCGCTGGCGCCCCGATGGTCGCAAGCTCTTGGTCAGCCTCGGCTTCGCCGTCGGCATCGTCCTGGTGGTCTTCGCCTTCACGTCGGCCCGGACCGGTAGCGACGCGCAGCGGATCGACAACCCCGCCATCGAGCGGCTCATCCCGAGCCCGGACGACCTCGTGCTCCGCCAGTCCGAGGTCGGCATCGACCTTGCCCCCGGCTACACCGGCCAGCTCATCATCGACGAGCACACCCTCCCCACCGAGACGGTCGAGGCGGCACAGCCCGCGCCGGGCGACACGGTGCCGATCATCCTGAACGTGCGCTACGACCCCGGCGACAACACGCTCCTCTACCAGCCAGAGGACGTCGACGGCGCACCCATCCGGGACTTCGACCCCGGCCGTCACACCATCACGGCCCGCTTCTGGAAGGCCGACGAAGGCGAGGCCAACGCCCGCCAGTACACCTGGTCGTTCCGGGTGGCCTGACCCGGCTCATCCGTCGGCCGGCGGCAGCTCGCCCGTCTCGAGCAGCTCCCGGAAGCCCGCCTCGTCGAGGACCCGCACCCCGACCGCCTCGGCCTTGGTCAGCTTGCTGGCGCCCGGCTCGGCCCCGACCACCACGGCAAACGTCTTGGCACTCACGCTCCCAGGGCTCTTGCCCCCTCGCGCCTTGATGGCCGCCTCGGCCTCCTCCCGGCTGAAGCCGTCGAGGGTGCCGGTGACCACCACCGCCTTGCCGGCCAGCACCTGCGGCTGACGGCTGACCTCTACCCGCCCGAATTCCACCCCGGCCAACCGCAGCTTGTCGATCATGGCCCGGTTGCCCGCGTCGGCGAACCACCGGGTGATGGACGCCGCGATGATGGAGCCGACGCCCTCGGTGGTGGCCAGGTCCGCCTCGGAGGCACCCATGACGGCGTCGAGCGTGCCGAAGGCCAGCGCCAAGGCCTCGGCCGCGGCCGGACCGAGGTGCTTGATGCCGAGCGCGGTGAGCAGGCGGGGCAGCGGCCGTGACTTCGAGGCCTCGATGGCGGTCAGCAGGTTGCCCACGCTGATCTCGCCCCACCCCTCCTGCCCGAGGAGGTCCTCGCTCCGCAGGGTGTAGATGTCGGCCGCGTCGCGGACCAGGCCGAGCTGCGACAGGAGCACGACCGTCCGCTCCCCCAGGCCCTCGATGTCCATGGCGCCCCGCGAGCCGAAGTGGATGATGCGCTGGTCCCGCTGGAAGGGGCAGGCCGCCTCCACGCATCGGGTGTCGGCCTCGCCCGGCAACCGGACGAGGGTGGTGGCGAGCGGGCACGGGCAGGTGGTGGGGAACACCCACGGCTCGCTGCCGTGCGGGCGAAGGGACACGACCGGCCCGACCACCTCGGGGATGACGTCGCCGGCCTTGCGGACGATCACGGTGTCGCGGGGACGCACGTCCTTGGCCCGCACCTGGTCCTCGTTGTGGAGGGTGGCCAGGCCCACGGTTGAGCCGCCGACGAACACGGGCTCGAGCACCGCGAACGGGGTGGCCCGACCCGTGCGGCCGATCGAGATCATGATGTCGTTGAGGAGCGTGGTGCGCTCCTCGGGCGGAAACTTGTACGCCATGGCCCAGCGCGGCGCCTTCGACGTGAAGCCGAGGACGTCGCGCTGGGCCAGATCGTCGACCTTCACGACCACGCCGTCGATCTCGTAGCCCAGCTCGTGCCGGTGCTCCTGCCACCGCCGGCAGTAGGTGAGCACCTCCTCCAGCGACCCCATGACCTCGATCTCGGGGTTGACGGGAAGCCCGAGCGCGGTCAGGCGGTGGAGGGTCTCGTGATGGCTGGTGAAGGCCGGGCCGCCCACCACCTCGCCGAGCTGATAGGCCCAGAAGGCCAGCTCCCGCTCGGCCGTGATGGCCGGGTCCTTCTGGCGCAACGATCCGGCCGCCGAGTTCCTGGGGTTCACGAACCGCTTGCCCTCGAGCTCCTCCTGCCGGCGGTTCAGCTCCTCGAAGGCGGCGACCGGCATGTAGACCTCACCGCGCACCTCGAGCACCTCGGGCGCGCCGGCCGGCAGCCGCTTCGGGACCACCGCGATCGTGGCCACGTTGGCGGTGACATCCTCCCCCACCCGACCGTCGCCCCTGGTAGCCGCCTGCACCAACCGCCCCCGCTCGTAGCGCAGGCTGATGGCCAGGCCGTCGATCTTGGGCTCGCACACGAAAGATGGCACCGCGCTCCCAAGGCCCCGCGCGACGCGGGCGCCCCACGCCTCGAGCTCGCGGGCGTCGAAGGCGTTGTCCAGGCTCGTCATCGGCACGCGATGGACCACCGGTGCGAACGTGGCCGAAGCGGCCCCGAAGACCCGCTGGGTGGGCGAGTCCGGCGTCACCAGGTCCGAGTGCTGCTCCTCGAGCGCTCGCAGCTCGAGCACCAGGGCGTCGAACTCGGCGTCTGACACCTCGGGGTCGTCGTGCTCGTAGTAGCGGTGATTGTGGTGTTCGATCTGGGCTCGCAGCTCGTCGACCCGCGCCGCGACATCGCCGGTGGCGGCGTCGACCGCGGCCGCCACCTCACGGGTGGCGACGACCTCGGGCGAATCCGAGCCGGTGCGGGGTTCCGGGCGTCGAGCCATCGACGGTGACGTTAGCGAGAGGGTGCGACAGGGTGGCCGGCTCGGCGGCGGCCATCAGACGTCGCCCACACCCGGCCGCGCCGATCAGACATCGACCGCCTGGCGCGCCCCATCGGCCTGCTCCTGCACGCGCTGCGCGACCTCCCGGGTGAGCCGCAGGACGACGTTCGCCTGGGCGTCGTCGTGCAGGCCGAGTCCGCATGCGGGCGTGACCATCGACTGCTGGCGCAGGCGGGCGGCCGCGCAGCCCTGCTGCGCCAGCGCGCCCCAAAGGTTCGACAGATCCCGCCAGTACCGCTCCGAGCTGGTCCCGACCGGTCGGTCCGTCGGCACCGCGCCCCAGGCGATCCAACCGCCGCCCTCGAGGAAGGCGCTCAGCAGCCCCGCGGCCTCGATGAGAGCGGACCCAGCAGGGAGGGACAGGACGGTGGGACCGGTGGCGGCGATGGCCGCCCAGTCGCCCTCGGCGCAGCAGTGAACGCCCATCATGGCGTGCTGCTCGATGGCGGCCAGTGCTCCCGAGACCAGGTCGATGGCCGATTCAGGAGGCGTCGGGAAGCCGGGCTCCATCGCACCGCTGAACCCGGGCTCGTCGATCACGACCACCTGCGGGCATCCAGGGAGCGCCTCCGCCACCCATTGGCGCACGGTGCGGAGATGCTCGCGCACGGTCCGGCTGGCGACGTCGAAGGCCAGCGCGGCGGGCGCCCCTCGCCGCACGAGGGCCAGCCCCATGGTGACCGGCCCGACGACCTGCCATTTGACCGGCGCCTGGCGGCCGGCCGCGGCAGCCAGGAAGGCCCGGAGGCCGCCGAAGGCGTCGTGGTCGAGGTCGAGCGCGACGCCAGCCTGCGGATCGAGCCGGTCGACGTCGAGGCGCACCTCCCCGTCGGCGTCGATCAGCACGCCGCGCACGCCGACCAGCCCGTGGGGAAGGATGCGCTCGGCGGGGCTGCGGCGCGGCAGCGACGGGATGGCCGGCAGCTCGGGCAGGAGCTCGAGCGCGAAGTCGGCGGCGGCGCGCGCGTCGCGGTGCGGGAGGCTTCCGACTCCCGTCGCCACGCCCGCCGGCACCTGGACCTTCATCGCGTCCACCTCTGGTGTGCTTCGCCCCCTCGCGAACCGTACTGCCGGGGTACCCCACGGTGGCGAGTCGGGTGCCGGCGCGGCAAGTCTGACCGCGATGGCCTTCAACCGCACCATCGTCTGGCTGCTCCGGGTGCTGTGGGCCACGCTCCCGTTCACCGTGGGCCCGGCCTTGGCCGATGCGCTCGACGGGGCGGACCGTCCCGTCCAGCTGGTCGCTTCGATCGGACTGTGGGGGCTGTGGGCGGTCGGGCTCGGGGTGGCACTGGTGCCCACGACGGTGACCCTGACCGCGCTGCGGCTCCTCGCGCCGGGGCCACTCGCTGGCGCCCTCGTGGCCTTGGTGGTCGAGCCCGGCCTCGCCGGTGTGATCGCCAGCCTCACCGGGCTGGCCGTGGTCGGGCTGGCCCTTCGGGGCGAGGTGGGGCAGGTGTTCGTGGACGGCTCGTCCTACGGCGACGAGCGACGCTTCCCGCTCCGCCCACCGGGTCCGCTGGTCCTCGGGCCCCTGCCGGTCATGTGGCTGGCGCTCGCCGGCAGCGCCGCCGCCGGACCACTGCTCCTTGCCGCTGGGACCTGGGTGGTCGGGACGGTCGCCATGGTCGTGGCCTTGGCCCTCCTGGCGGTGCTGCCGCGGCGGCTCCACCAGCTGTCCCGCCGGTTCCTGGTCTTCGTGCCGGCCGGCCTGGCCGTCCACGACCAGCTCGTCCTGGCCGAGACGGCCATGTTCCGGTGGGGTGCGGTGGCCGGGCTCAGCCAGGCGTTGGCCGACAACGACGCACTCGACCTGACGGCCAGTGCCCTCGGCCCCGCGGTGCAGGTCCGGCTCCACCACCCGGAGGCCATCGTCGTCGCCGGCCGGTGGAACGGGCGCGGCGCCGGCCCCGCCGAGCGCGTTCAGGCCGCGGCCGTGCTGTGCAGCCCGACGCTCACCCGAGCCACGCTGGACGAGGCCGATCGCCGCCAGCGCCGTTGAGCAGGCCCGGCTCCGCCGGCCTCACGAGGCCAGTCCGCCGCCGAGCACGAACAAGCCTGTCTGCTCGTAGACGACGATGCTCTGACCCGGCGCGACACGGCGCTGGGGCTCGTGCCAGCGCACCTCCGGCCCGTGGCTCGTGAGCTCGACGCGGGCGGGGCGGGCCTCGCCGTGAGCGCTGCACTGCACCAGACCCTCGCCTTCGAATGGCCCGTCCACCCACGAGCAGGCCGTGAGCCGTTGCCGGTCGACGAGCAGGTCACCCCAGGCGCCGACGGTGACGACCGCGGCCGTGGCGTCGACGTCCACGGCGTAGCGAATCGGGGCCCCGCCCGCCAGACCGAGCCCCTTGCGCTGGCCGATGGTGACGAGCTCCACCGCCGGGACCGCGCCCAAGGCGCGGCCCGCCGTGTCGACGACGACGCCGGGGCGCAACGGCCGGCGGCCGCCGATGAAGGCGTGCCGCCCGCTGCGAGCCGTGATGAAGCACACGTCCTGGCTCTCGGCCTTGGTCGCGGTGCGCAGACCCAGCTGGCGTGCCCGCTCGCGCACCTCCGGCTTGGTCATCCCGCCCACCGGGAACAGCGTGCGAGCCAGCTGGGCCTGGCCGAGCATGTGGAGCACGTAGCTCTGGTCCTTGCCCCGATCGGCGCCGCGGGCCAGACGCCAACCCGCGCCCTCGCCCGGCGGCACCACGCGAGCGTGGTGGCCGGTGGCTACGGCGTCGAAGCCGAGCACCTCGGCCCGGGCGAGAAGGCGGTCGAACTTCAGGTGGCGGTTGCACTCGATGCACGGGTTGGGCGTCCGGCCGGCGCCGTGGGCGTCCACGTACGGCTCCACGACCTTGGCGGCGAAGTCGTCGGAGAAGTTGAAGACGAGGTGATCGATGTCGAGCTGCTGTGCCACCCGGCGGGCGTCGTCGACATCGGCCACAGAGCAGCAACCGGTGTCGCTGTCCCCACCCCACAGCTTCATCGTCACCCCGACCGCCTCGTGACCGGCGTCGCGCACGAGCGCCGCGGCCACCGACGAGTCCACCCCGCCACTCATGGCCACGAGGACGTTCACGACCCGACCGGCACCTCGCGCCGGAGCCGGCGCACCGCGCCCGGCAGCACGTCGAGCACGCGATCGACGTCGGCGTCGGCGGACGCCCAGCCAAGCGAGAGGCGCAGCGCGCCGCCGGCCACGGCCCGCGGGACACCCATGGCCGCCAGGACGTGGGAGGGGTCCATGGCGCCGCTGCTGCAGGCAGAGGCCGCGGACGCGCAGACTCCGGCCCGATCGAGCAGGAACAGCAGCGCCTCGCTCTCCACCGCCTCGATGCACACATGCGCGGAGCCGGCCGCCTTCCGATGGCGGGGAACCGTCTCGACCAGACCCGGCACCGACTCCAGCAGGCCGTCGAGCAGGCGGTCACGCAGGGCGGCGAGTCGGATCACCGTTGCCGGCCGGGTCTCTGCGGTGACGCGCATGGCCTCGGCCATGGCGATGATGCCGGCGACGTTGTGGGTACCGCTGCGCCGGTCGCGCTCCTGGCCGCCGCCGACGATCAGTGGCGCCACCGTGGCCTGACTGCGGACGACGAGCGCGCCCACGCCCTTCGGGCCGCCGAACTTGTGGCCCGACACCGCGACCAGGTCCCAGCCAGCCGCGACCGACGCCACCTCGAGCCATTGGAAGCCCTGGACGGCATCGGTGTGGAGCAGGGCCTCGGGCGCCCGCTCCCGCACGAGGGCCGCAACCTCGGCGAGGGGCGACACCGTGCCGACCTCGTTGTTCACGGCCATGACCGACACCACCCGCACCGACGGGTCCAATGCGTCGGCCAGCCGGTCGAGGTCGACGGCACCGGCGGCGTCGACGCCGACGACGCGTCCCCCGGCCTCCTCGACCGCGTGGAGCACGGCGTGATGCTCCGCAGCCGGACAGACCGCCACGCCGCCGTGGCGCCGGACCGCGCCGAGCACGGCGAGGTTGTCCGCCTCGGTGCCGCACCCCGTGAACACCACCTCGCCGGAGGCACAGCCGAGCGCCTCGGCGACGACGTCGCGCGCCTCGTCGAGCGCCTTGCGGGCGTCACGCGACGCGGCGTGGGAGCCGCTCGGGTTCGCGTACCTTTCGCTCAGGAACGGCAGCATCGCCGTCACGGCCTCCGGGCGCATCGGCGTTGTGGCCGCGTGATCCAGGTAGGCGAGCTCGGCGAGGGCGGGCGAGGTCACCGCACCATGCTACGAGCCGAGGGTGGCGGGCGGCCCCGACGTGTCGCTCGGGGCGGCGGGGCCGTCCGGGGCGAGGCCGAGCGAGACGGCGACCGTCGCCGCCAACGCCTTCGCCCCGAGCTCGGTGAGGTGGAGGCCATCGGGGCCGATCGCCCCCTTGGTGTTCCCGGCGACCGCGTTCCAGTCCACCAGCTCGACGTTGTCGTGCAGCACATCGACCGCCCGCAGCTGATCGTTCATTCGGTCGCGGCCGGACTCGAACTCGTAGTTGGTGAGGAAGAGGATGAGCGGCACGCCCGACAGCAGGTCGACCATCTCGTCGAGCTTCCGTCGGTAGGCGACGGTGTCGACCGCGTCGTTATGGCCGAGGAGGATGACCACCACATCGTGGATGTCGTGGCGGTGCTTCTCGATCTCGTCGATCCCCTGCTGGGTGGTGCGGCCCCTCTTCGCGTCGACGGTGACCCTCCAACCGAGCGGGATCAGCTGACGGCGCAGCGTGTCATAGTCCTCGGGTCCTGCCGCCTCGGTGATCGAGTCACCGAGGATGAACACCCGGTCGTCGTGCACGTCCGGTTGGCTTCCGTCGTCGTTGACCGGGCGCGAGATCTGCGCCTGCCCGCCGAGCAGGCCGTCGACCGCGGCGAGCACCGGGTTGACGGTGGTGAGCGGAGAAGGGGCCGACGAGGCGGAGGTGACACCATCGGTCCCGGTCGGCGCGCCGGTCACCACTGGATCGCGGGCATGGTCGATCGGGACCGCCCCGTCGGTGGCCGCGGTGGCCGTGCAGGCCGAGACCAGGGCGAGCGCGCCGACGGCGGCGAGCGCGAACCGAGATGGAGAAGGCCGGCTGAGCGGGGGGCTCGTCCGACCCGGCACGAGGGGCACGGTTCCAAAGTCCACCGGCGCCTCGCCGGGGATGCAAGTCACGCCCTGACCACTCCGCGGCGCGGCCCAGCTCTGACTCCTACCTGCCGGCCCCCGCCCTCGAGCCACGAACCCGGGGCGTTCCGGTCACCGAATCCGCGGCCGGCGCTCAGATTTGGTGCCCAGAACGGAGGAAAGCCGGCGGGCGCCGGGGGTCGGGCGGCGCCCCTGGGGGTCGGCCGGCGCCCGGGGCATCGGGCGGCGCCCCGGGGGGTGGGCCGTCGCACGGCGGCCGGCGGGCCGATCAGTGGACCTTGCGCTCCTGGCTGGCCCAGTAGGGCTCGCGCAGCTTGAACTTCTGCAGCTTCCCCGTCGCCGTGCGAGCCAGGACGTCGCGGAACTCGACCCGCTTCGGGCACTTGTACCCGGCCAGCCGCCCCTTGGCGAACGCGATCAGCTCGTCGGCCGTCACCTCTTGCCCCGGGCCGCACACCACGAGGGCGACCACGAGCTCCCCCCACTTCTCGTCCGGGACCCCGATCACCGCCACCTCCGCCACCGCGGAGTGCTGGAAGAGCGCGTCCTCGACCTCGATGGACGACACGTTCTCGCCGCCCGAGATGATCACGTCCTTCTTGCGATCCGAGATCATCAGGTAGCTCTCGTCGTCGATGGCGCCGCCGTCGCCGGTGCGGAACCAACCGTCGACGATGGCCGCCGATGTCTCCTGGGGCTGGTTCCAGTAGCCGTCCATCACGACGTTGCTGCGGGCGAGCACCTCGCCTTGCTCGTCGACCCGCAGCTGCACGCCGAGCGCCGGCGCGCCGGTTCGCACCAGGCGGCGCGCCCGCTCCGCCGGCGTCAGATCGTCGTACTCGGCGCGACCGCGGTTCATGGTGAGCAGCGGCGACGTCTCCGTGAGGCCGTAGATCTGGATGAACTCCCACCCGAGCTCGGTCTCCACCCGCTCGATGGTCCGGGTGGGCGGGGGCGCTCCAGCGACCACGATCCGGGTGCGGCCGGCGCCGGGGATCGGCCCGTCCCATGTCGTCGCGGCGTCGAGGATGGCGGCCACCACCGCCGGCGCCCCGCACAGCAAGGTCACGCCGTGGCGTTCCACCCGACGCAGGATCTCGGCGCCGTCGACCTTGCGCAGGACCACATGCTGACCGCCCATCCCGGTGACGGCATAGGGCATGCCCCAGCCGTTGCAGTGGAACTGCGGGAGCGTGTGCAGGTAGACGTCGCGGTCGCTGACGCCGGTCTGCCAGCCGAACGTGGTGGCGTTGACCCAGATGTTGCGATGGGTCATCTGGACACCCTTGGGCCGGGCCGTCGTGCCGCTGGTGTAGTTGATGCTGGCCGTGGCGTCCTCGTTCCCGTCCCACGGCTCCGGCTCCACGCCGTAGCGCAGCAGCGCTTCGTCCGCCTCGGCGCCGATGACGAGCCGGTGCTCGGCCTTCACGTGTGCGAGCGCGTCGTCGAGCTCGGGATCGACGAGCAGGACCCGGGCGCCCGAGTGATTGACGATGTAGTCGACCTCAGCCGCCACCAGCCGGAAGTTCACCGGCACGAGGATGCGGCCGGTTCCGCTGACGCCGAAGAAGCTGGTCAGCAACCGGGCCGAGTTCTGCGCTGACCATGGCCACCCGTTCGCCCTGAGCGATGCCGATCGCGTCCAGCCCCGCGGCCTGCGCCCGCGCCCGGTCAGCCACCTCGCGCCACGTGAGCGAACCCCAGGACGGCGCGGGCTGATCCGGCTCGTCGATGACGCCGATGCGATCCCCGTAGATCAGCTCCGCCCGCTGGAGGAAGTCGTTGACCGTAAGCGCGATCTTCATGGCCCGACGGTAGCCCCGTCGCCACCGGTCTACCGTCCGTGGGCATGAACGATCCCGTGCTGGTCGAGGTCATCCGGTCCGGGATGGTCGAGAGCCGTCACCGCGGTCGAGTGGCAGCGCTCGCGGCCGACGGTACGGTCGCGCTCGAACGAGGCGACGTCACGGAGCCCATCTACGGACGGTCAGCCAACAAACCGCTGCAGGCCACGGCCATGGTCGAGGTCGGCCTGGACCTGCCGCCGGAGCTGCTGGCCCTGGTCTGCGCCAGCCACAGCGGCGAACCGGCCCACCTCGAGGGCGTACGCCGGATCCTCGCCTCGGCCGGCCTGGTCGAGGACGCGCTGGCGAACACGCCCGACCTCCCCCTCTGCGTGGAGTCGGCGCACGATGTCATCCGGGCGGGGGGCACCAAGGAGTCGATCTTCCAGAACTGCTCCGGCAAGCACGCCGGCATGCTCGCCACCTGCGTCATCAACGGCTGGCCGCTCGACGGCTATCTGGACTTCGACCACCCGCTGCAGCGTCACATCACCGCCACGATGGCGGGTCTGGGCGGCCGGCCGGTCGCCCACATCGGGGTCGACGGCTGTGGCGCGCCGGCGCACGCGGCGCCGCTCCTCGATCTGGCTCGTGCCTTCGCGACCTGTGGCTAGCGCACCCGACGGGTCGCCGGGAGCCCGCGTGAGCGCGGCCATGCGGGCCCACCCGGCGATGGTGGGCGGGACCGGGCGCGACATCACCGCGCTGATCACGGGCGTGCCCGGGCTGATGGCCAAAGACGGCGCCGAGGGGGTGCTGGCGGGCGCGCTCGTGGACGGACGAGCGGTGGCGCTCAAGCTGGTCGACGGCTCCTGGCGGGGGCTGGCGGCCGTCATGCTGGCCGCGCTGGATGCCTTGGGCGTGGAGACCGGCGGTGCCATGGCGCTGCGGCGGGTGCCGGTGCTGGGCGGAGGCCGGCCCGTGGGCGAGGCCCACGCGCTCGGCCTCGCCGACTAGTCGCGAGCTTCGCTCAGCTGCCCGGACCGCGCTGCAGCCCGGCGCGGATGTCGCGCAGGACGCTGAACTCGGTCTCGCCGTCGTCGCCCGGCGTCCGGCGCTTGAGGGCGTTGTAGGCCTTCAGGAGCAGGAAGACGATGGCGAGGATGGCGATGAAGCTGATCAGCGCAGAGATGACCACGCCGATGCTGATGCGGGCCTCGCCGATGTCGAAGCCGAAGTCGTCGAAGTTCGGCTTGCCGACGATCGCGGCCAGGATCGGGTTGACGATCCCGGCGATGATCGAGTCAACGACGGCCTTCACCTGCAAGGCGAGGATCAACCCGACGGCGATCGTGACGAAGTCGCCCTGGTTCAGGAAGTCCTTGAACTCGGCCCACAGCTTCTTCATGGCGTCTCCCTCTCTGCCGCCGGTCCGATCTCGACGCGGGCGTCATTGAAGCACGCACCGCCGGCCAGATCGGACAACGTGGCCGGCACGAGGCTGTTGGCGGTCTGCCCATTCGAGACGTCTCGCCGCCACAGGCCCTTCGGGATCGAGCACACGCCCGGACGTAGGGCGGCGTCGAACCGGCACGGGAGAGACAGGGCAGCCTGCTCGTTCCAGACCCGGACCGTGGCACCGTCAGCGATGCCGCGCTCAGCGGCGTCGCCCGGGTTCATGCTCACGACCGCGGGCGCGGGGTCGAACTCGCCGAAGATGCTGTTGATCGTCTTCGCGGTGGCGGGGCTGATGAGCGTCAGCGGCAGCGCGCTGCGCCTCGGCTCGTACGTGGGGAGCGGCAGCTCGCTGTCGGGGACATGTAGGCGGGCTCGACCGTCCGGGAAGCCCGGGAGGGTGTCGACGAACTGGACCGTGCCGCCTACCGGTCGCACCGGCCGGGCCTCTTCGATCGGACCTTGTGTCGCCATGCGGGCGACCAAGCGGATGGGGTCAGGATCGAACTCCGTCGGGTCGAGGCCGAGGCGCGCCGCCAGCCCGGCAGCCAGCTCGTCGTTCGTCCGACTCTCGCCCACACGGGCGATGACAGCCCGGACGGGTTGCACGACGTACGCGCCGTACGAGTGCGAGATGTCGTCGGCCTCGAAGTGGGTCGTGGCCGGGAGCACGACGTCGGCGAGCTGGGCCGTGTCGGTGAGCACTTGCTCGTGGACGACGGTGAAGAGGTTCTCGCGAGCCAATCCGCGCAGCATGACCAGCTGGTCGGGTGCGGTCGCGGCCGGGTTGGCGCCCTGGACGAACAGGACGTGAGCGGCGGCGGCGCCCGGTTCCTCGCCGCAGAGGATGGCGCCGACGCGGTTCATGTTCACCTCGCCGGCCGGCCCAGGCGGCGGCCCCACCGGGATGCCGGCCGTCGAGAGCAGCGCCGCCGATGAGAGGCTGGCGAGGACACCGCCACCCCGCTGCCCGAACTGGCCCGCCACCACCCACAGGCCGAGGACGGCCCGCCACGACGACCCGCCATTGCGGTTCCGTTCGAGGCCCCACCCGGGGCGGAGCAGGCCAGGCCGGAGCGTGGCGATGTCAGTGGCCAGGCGCTCGATCTGCTCGACCGGCACGTCGCAGACCTCGGCCGCCAGCTCCGGAGTCCACGCCTCCGCGGCGGCGAGGAAGGCCTCGACACCCGCGGCGTGGGCGGCGCAGAACTCCTCGTCCATTTCGCCCCGGGCCCGCAGCAGCCGGACCAGCGCGTAGGCGAGGACGACGTCGGTGCCGGGCCGAGGCGCGAGGTGGAGATCGGCGCGTGCCGCGGCGCCGGTCCGGCGTGGATCGACGACCACGAGGCGGGCGCCGTTGCGCTTGGCCTCGGTGAGGAGGGGCAGCAGGTGGGTGTTCGACGCCGTCGGGTTGGCGCCCCAGAGCACCGCCAGACGGGCGTGAGGGACATCGAGCGGATCGGCCGAGAGCATGTCGCCGAACGTGTCGTCCCACGCTTGGCCCGCGGTGGCGGCGCAGATGGTGTGAGCCACCTCGGGGATGCCGAGGCGGGCGAAGAGCAGCGGGGTGAGGGCGGCGCCGGCGAGGTCGCCCGCAGAGGAGTTGTAGACGTAGGGGATCACGGCCGCCGGGCCGTCATCTTCGATCGCAGCGGCGGATCCGGTCCGCGACCAGGTCGAGAGCCTCCTCCCAGGAGGCCTCGCGGTAGGCCCCCGTCCCCTTCGGACCGGTGCGCAGCAGCGGCGTGCGCACCCGCTCCGGCGCGTACACCCGCCGGGCGTGGTGCTTCACCTTGTGGCAGATGTAGCCCTGGGTCAGCGGGTTGCCGGGGCCGGCGTCAACGGCCGTCAGCCAGCCGCCCTCCACCGTCACCGTGAGCGAGCAGGTGTCCGGGCAGTCGAGCGGGCACGCCGTGGTGAGGGTCGCCATGCACCATGCTCCCACCGCCCGGGCCGAGCGGGGTCGAAGTAACGTCGCGAGTCCATGACGGACACCGCGGCCGGGCCCGCCACCGGCAACGAGGCCGTCCGCAGGGAGGACTCCGGCCAGGAGGGAGCCGGCAAGAAGGACGTCCGCAAGGAGGACGAGGGCAACCTTCTGCTCGACGAGCTGTCCGAGCGACTGGCCACCCTCCGGGTGCTCCGAGCAGACGATCCCGACGCCCGGGGTCAGCTGCTCGAGGAGATCGGCGCCCGCGGCAAGGCCGAGGCCGACATCGTCGCCCAGCTGTCGGCCCGCAAGACCCTCTGGCGACCCGACCGCTTCGAGGAGGCGCACCATCTGGCCATGCGCTCACTCGAGGTGCTGGACCGCAACGGCACCCGCCGCCCGCCGATCAACCGTCGTATCGGCCCCCTGAAGCCGTTGGCGCAGTGGTCGTCGCAGCTCGTGGCCCGGTTCGTGGTGAAGAGCCACCAGAACACCGTCATCACCGCGGTCCGGAAGCTCTACGAGCGGCGGGAGGCCAACTGTGCGTGGGGCACACCGGAGCACCACATGCTGCGCAGGGCCCGCATCGATGCCGCTCGTGTCGAGCCGGGGTACAAAGCCAAGGCCATCGGCCTGCCCGGCTTCCTCCTCGGCGGGGCCTTCGTGTCCGGGCTCTTCTCGGCCGCACTGGACAAGATCCAGAGTGCGCTCGAGAACCGTCTCCTGACCGTGCTGGTCGGCCTGGCCGCGGCGCTGGTCTTCATCGGCGCCGCATGGTCTGCCGTGTACGGCGCGGCAGTCGCTCGACGTCGCATCCACCTCGCCCTCGACCAGCCCCTTCGCGCCCTCTACCAGACCATCGGCGCCTGCGGTGATCCACCCAAGGACCAGTCGGTGAACTTCGCCATCATCGCCATCGTCCTGTTCGTCCTGGCGTGGGTGGTCGTCCCGGCCATCGCCTGGCGGCTCCTGACCTAGCGTCCAGCCCATCCTCTCGGGAGGTCCTGTGGACAAAGAAGCACGAGCGGTGGTCGTCATCTCGAGCCTCGCTCCGGCCGGCCGCAAGCGGCTCAAGGTCCTCTACCGGGCGCTCGAGACGATCAGCGCCGAGATCGCCGATCACCTCTTGAAGCCGGTGTACGGCACGTACACCGTGCTCGCCGGGGCCAAGGCGGGACGATCCCAGCTGGCCGACGCAGTGACGAAGGCGGCGGCACGGGACGACATCCGAGCGATCGATGTGGTCGTGGTCCTCCACGGCAGCCCGGGCCGGCTCATCTTCGACGACGGGAGCGGCAAGGGGGTCTCGGTTGACGCCGCGGCCGTCGCCAACGACCTCGCCGCGGCGCGGCCGAAGCTCCGGATGCTCTACTCCACCGCCTGCTACGGGCTCTCCCACGCCCAGCCCCTGGTGGACGGCGGCTTCCAGGCCGCGTGCGGGGCCATCGGCGAGTGTGCGAACGGCCCGGTGGAGTACCCCCAGGTGCTGAGCATGTGGTCGCACGGCCACACCCTGAAGGACTCGGTGGACAAGGGGGACGACCCGGCGACCCGGGTCATCTTCGACACCGTCGCCAAGTGGTCCGGCTTCCCGCACGCCAACAGCGACAAGGAGATCAAGGGCACCGCCGCGATCACGATCGACAGCGTCCCGGGCATCTGACACCGCCAACGGTCGGTCTCAGCGAGCCGGCCAAACCGCCATCGACCACCCGCGCGTTGCCGGTGATGAACGACCCGGCGCCTCGGCAATGGCAGCGGGCCGTCGAGCTCGCCCGTCTGGCCGCGCCACGCGTTCGGGCCAGTGCGTTGCGTGACCAAGCATCGCGGCCAACTGGGCCGGCGGTTCCAGATCGATGACTTCCGGAAATTCTTTGCATCCGGAACGACTCCGGTCGGCTCATATGTCGGCATGACCGCGCGCCTCGGCACCGTCGAGCCGATGGAATCCACCGGCGCCTGGCCCCTCGCCGTCCGGGTGGCGGGCGTCGCCGCGGTGCTCTCCAGCGCTGTCGGCTATGGCCTCCACCGCTTCATGGGCGTCGGACTGCTCCCCCTCCTCGTCTTGGCCGCGGTCGTCGGCCTGGCCACCGGCTGGCGGCTGCCGGCCGCCGCGCCGTCGTTCCTGCAGCCGCTCGACTCGTTCGACGACGAGCTCGAAGCCCTGCTCGACGACCTGCTGTAGCCACCCGGGCATTGCGTCGCGCTCGGCAGGAGAGCGCGATCATGCACCCGCGGCGATGGCCGACGTGCTCGAGGGGATCGTCGCGCCGGAGCGAAACCTCAGGCGGGCGCGCCTGAGGCGGCGCCCGCGAACCCGAGAAGCCAAGCCCGGACGTTCTCGCCGATGGCCGCCAGGTGGTAGCCGCCCTCCTGGAGGATGACCGTGGGCCGGCCGAGGTCGGCCACCATCGTCCCGCAGCGGTGGAAGGCGTCCGTGGTCAGCGCGAAGTCGGCGATCGGGTCGAGCCCGAAGGTGTCGACCCCGAGCGAGACGACGAGTGTGCTCGGCCCGAACCGGTCGACCGCCTCGAGGGCATGGGCCAGCGCGGCGAGGTACGCCTCGTCGTCAGTGCCCGGCGGCAGCGGCACGTTGAGGGTCGAGCCCGCGCCCCGGCCACGACCGGTCTCGTCGTCGTAGCCGGCGAAGTAGGGGTAGGCCCGATTCGGGTCACCGTGGAGCGACACGTACTGGACGTCGTCGCGCTCGTAGAAGACCTGCTGGGTTCCGTTGCCGTGGTGGTAGTCGACGTCGAGCACCGTCGCCTTGGTCCCGGTCCCCGCCCCGATCCGATGGGCGGCGATGGCAGCGTTGTTGAAGTAGCAGTAGCCGCCGTAGGCGGCAGTCGGCGCGTGGTGGCCCGGCGGACGGCAGAGCCCGTAGGCCGCCCTCTCGCCCGCGAGCACCATGTCCGCGGCGGTGAGCGCCACGTCGACCGCGGCGCGAGCGGCGGCGTAGGTGCCTTCGACCACCGGCGTCATGGTCTCGAAGCACCAGTACCCCATGCGAGCGAGCGCCCCGGCCGGCCGCGGCGCCGGGCCCATCCCGGCCCGGATGGCGGGATGGACGAACGTGTCGGGCATCGCCTCGGGATGGTCACCTTCGCGCTGGACCGCCGACCAGGCCTCGGCCAGGAAGGCGACCAGACCGGGGTCGTGCACGGCGGTGATGGGGCCGTCGCCGTGCTCGGTCGGAGCCACCAGCGTGAAGCTCGAGGGGTCGTCGGCGAGGGCCCGACGGATCTCCTCGGCCCGGGCCGGCACCTCGTAGTGGGCCAGGACCTGCCCCTGATCGACCTCGGTCGAGGGGGCGTGGGCCCGGTGAGCCGGCGAGTAGACGACCTGCACGACCGGCGAATCTAGGTCGCGCCCACGCCCGTCCCCTCTCCCAGGCCCCTCCCAGCCCGGCCTGTCCTGGCTCCCACCACAGCGCGGTAGCCTCACGGCAAGGGGAGGCTTGTTGATCAACCCAACGCTGGGAGGGAGCGATGAGCAAGCGCCACCGCGAGGGCGACCAGGTGTTGCCACCTCGGGCCGAGCGGCGCGCCCATGCCCGCTCGGAGCGCCACCGGATCACCATCGAGCTCGCCGACGTGGCCGAGCAGGTGTCCGGTGGTGTGGAGCCGGATGACGCGCCAGACCCGGCCGTGGCCTACCGGCCCATCCACCACCACGACCCGACCCGGGCCAAGCAGGTGGAGGGCCAACCCCGGCGGAGGCGGCGGCGCCACTGGAAGCTGAAGATGTGGAAGCGGCGCTCCTCCATGCGAGTCATGAAGGCCAAGGCGCAGCGCCTGCCCGAGGCCGAGGCGTAGCCGAGGTCTCACCGGAGAAGCCGCACCCAGAGCGCGCGGCATGAGCGCGCGCCCAAGGTGCACCTCGAGCTGCCGGCGGGCGCAAGGCGGACTGGTCAGGCGGACGCGACGAGGGCGGCGAACCGCCGACGCCACTCCACGGAGGCCTTGTCGGACTGGACGCTGACGAGCGTCGTGGCGTCCAGGGGCAGCACCCCGGGCACCCGCTCGAGCATCCGTTGATCCTCGGCGCCGATGGCGAGGTCGAAGCGCAGCACCTCGTCGGCCGGGGCGCTGAAGTCGTCATTGCGCCAGACGACGAACGTGAACAGCGAGGTGACGTCGTCGACCGGGGTGCTGAGCAGCAAGAGGATGTGGCTGAGGCCGGTCTCGTAGTGGATCGTGCTGCGGACGGCGAAGGGCAGGTGGAACCCGGTGGTCATGCGTCGGGTCAGCACCCGGGCCGCCAACCCGCTCGCCACGGCACCGACGGCGTCGTTGTTGACCTCGACCTCGTACTCGTAGCCGAAGAAGTCACCGTCGAGCAGGCTGAGCTCGATCTTTGGCACCTGCGTGTCCTGGGAGCGTCCGAAGGTGCCGGTGTGGACGAACGGGAAGTGGGAGATGTCGAGGAAGTTGTCGGTCATGCGCGTCGCCGAGGTACGCCAGCGCTGGACGTCCACGTTCAGCCTCCGATAGGCGGGATCCGCGTCCTCGGCGATCTCGGGGATGCCGGCCGCCGGCTCGCCCGGACACAGCCAGACCAGCCCGTAGCGCTCCGCGGCATGCACGGTGCCGAGGTGGGCCTTCGGGGGGACGGGCACCCCGGGGGCCGCCGAGGGCACGAGGACGCACCGTCCCGCGGCCCCGAAGCGCCAGCCGTGGTAGCAGCACTCGAGCTCCACCGTCGATCAGCCGCCCCTCCGAGAGCGGGGCTTCCCGGTGCGGGCAGCGGTCGGGTGCGGCCACGACCACGCCGTCCGGTCCTCGCCAGGCCACGAAGTCGCGCCCCGAGCAGAGGGATCGCGACCGGCTCCCGGGCCACATCGGCGCTGCGGGCCACCGCGTACCACGATCGCCGCAGCGCAGGGCGGTCGCAGAAGGCCGCCACGCCGGGCTCCGGACTGGTCAGCGCGGTGAGATTACCCTCCGGTCCGAATGGTCTGACCGTCTGACCAGCTGGGAGCTACCGCGACGTGCAGGCCGACCTGATCGTCACCGCCGGCCACGTGCTGACGATGGACCCGGCCCGGACCATCCTGCTCGACGCTGCGGTCGTCGTCGCCGGAGGGACCATCGTGGCGGTCACCGACCGCGCCGCTGCCGAGGCCGAGCACCCGGGGGTACCCGTGATCGGCGGCGTCGACGGCGTCGTCACGCCGGGCTTCGTCGACGCCCATCAGCACCTCACCGGCGACCGGCTCATCCGCAGCAGCATCCCCGACGACCTGGCGCCGGGAGCGGCGATCTTCGACTGGGCGGTGCCGATCCACGCGCAGCACTCGGGCGACGACGACGAGCTGTCGGCCACGCTGGCCTGCATCGAAGCCGTCACCCACGGTGTCACCACCCTCGTCGAAGCCGGGACCGTCGCCCACCCCGATCGAGTCGCCAGCGCGATGGCCCGGGTCGGCGTGCGAGGCACCGTCGGCACGTGGGGCTGGGACGTGGAAGACGGCCCCTTCGCAGCGCCGGTCGATGACGTGCTCGACCGGCAGCGCGCGGTGCTCGACGCCCACCCGGCCGGCGGCCTGGTGACCGGTTGGGTGACGCTCGTCGGCCACGACCTGATGTCCGACGCGCTGGTGACCGAGGCCAGCGGCTGGCCCGGCGAGCGGGGCACCGGGCTGACGTTCCACCTGTCGCCCTCGGCCGCCGATCCTGCGGCCTACCTGGCCCGCACCGGCCGCCGGCCGCTCATCCACCTCGACCGGCTGGGCGTGCTCGGCCCGCACGTCCTCGTCGCCCACGCCGTGCACGTCGACGACGAGGAGCTCGAGGTGCTCCTGCGCACCGGCACCGCGGTCGCGGCCTGCCCGTGGGCGTACCTCCGGCTCGGGCAAGGGGTCACGACCGCGGGTCGCCACGCCCAGCTCGTGCGCCGGGGCGGGCGGGTGGCGCTCGGTTGCGACAGCGAGAACGCGGGCGACCTCATCGATCCGCTTCGGGCCGCCGCCCTCTTCGCCGGCCTGGCCAAGGACACCCGCGCCGACCCGACCTGGTTCGGCGCCCACGACGCCTTCGAGCTGCTGACGATCCGCGGGGCCGAGGCCATCGGGCTGGCGGACCGGATCGGCTCCATCGAGCCGGGCAAGCGAGCCGACCTCGTCGTGCACGGTCGGGGCCCGAGCTGGGTTCCTCCCGGTCATGATCCGGTGCTGCAGCTGATCTGGGGCAGCGATGGGCGATCGGTACGCGACGTCATCATCGACGGCCGGGCGGTCGTACGCGACGGAGGCTGCGTCACCGCCGACGGCGACGCCCTGCGGGTGGCGGCCGCCGACGCCGGCCGGCGCCTCCTCGAGCGGGCCGGCATCGAGGCCCGGCCCCGCTGGCCGGTGGTCAGACCATCAGACCACTGCTAGTGTCCGCGTCGTCCGTCCGCCGTGCGAAGGGGCCGAGCCAGGGGGGCTGATGACGTACCCGAACACCCTCATCTTCGTGGACCTTCCGTCGCCGGACCCCGAGGCGACGGCGGCCTTCTACCACGAGGTCTTCGGCTGGACCGTGGAGGGACGGCCGACGGGGAGCTTCCATCGCGCCGTACCGGGCGAGCAGTTCCTGCTGGACGATGGGACGCCGTCGGGCGTGGGCAACCTGCACCTCGGCATCTACCACGTGGAGAACGCCCGCCCCCATCCGGACCCGGCCGGCGTCGACCCGCGGCAGGTGGCTCGCAATGGTCGAAGCACGCGGGCGTGGATCCTCGTCAGCGACGACGACAGCCAGGATCGCATCCTGGACCGGGCCGAGCAGCTCGGCGCCACCATCCTGTGGCGCAACCACTACTGGGCCGAGTTCAACGGGTTCAACGGGGCATTCGAGGATCCGTGGGGAACCACGATCGTCCTGTGGACCAAGGGTGGAAGCGATCCCCAGGTGCCCGAGGGCTTCACCCGTGAGTGACACCACCTACGAAACTCGGCCGACCAGCCCGCGCTGGACTCACATCGCCCTGCCCTGCCACGACCTCGACGCCTCTCTCACCTGGTACACCCGCTACACCCCGCTCAAGGTGCTCGACCGGCGGGAGGATGCCGACGGCCAGAGCGCCTGGCTGGCCCATGATGACCAGGTCGACAGGCCGTTCGTGCTGGTGTTGGTCAGCTTCTTCCGGGACGAGGAGAAGGGTCCGCAGCCGGTGATGGCGCCGTTCGCGCACATCGGGATCGAGGTGCCGAGCAAGGCGGAGGTCGATCGGGTCGCGGCCGAGGCCGAGGCCGACGGGTGCCTCCAATGGCCACCCACCCAGCTGCCGCCACCCGTCGGCTACATCTGCGCCATCAACGACCCCGACGGGAACGTGATCGAGATCTCCTTCGACCAGGGCGTGTACGCCAAGGCGCGGGAGGTCTGGGGGTAGCGCCGGTCGAGGTCGTACGGGCCTACCTGGCCGCCTTCGCCACCGGCGATCCCGATGCCGTGGCGGCCTGGGTGCACGAGGGGTTCTGGAACGAGCACACCTCAACCCTCGCCGCCGGCAGTCGCGGCCGGGCCGACTATCGCGACCGGTTGCCCGGCTTCCTCGCCGACTTCGCTGGCCTTCGGTACGAGGTGGAAGACGTCGTCGCGGAAGGCGACAAGGTCGTCATCGCGTACACCCTGCGGGCCCGGTGGCGCGACGAGCACCCGATCGCCATCCGGGGCGTCTTCCGGTTCCACGTGACCGACGGCCTGATCATCCACCGCGTCGACTACTGGGACGGCACCGAGTTCCTCCGCCAGACCGGCCAGGCGTAACCCGGTTGCCACCCTGACCGTCGGCGTGGTGGCCGAGCTGGGCGGAGCAGCTCCGCTCTCGCAGCATCGTTGAGCCCAACGTCTTCCGATGGCTCGCCCTCCTCCGCGCCGTCGGCGATCGGGTCAGCCGGGTCCGCCCGTGAAGATCGCCTTGCTGAGCGCGCCGTGGCAGCCGAGCGTGCTGTCCACCACCTGGGTCACGCCGAAGTCCACCGCCACCGACGCCAACGAGTAGGCGTCGTCGGGCGTCAGGCCGAAGCGGTCGGTCAGCAGCCACAGCATCTGGGTGGCGGCCATGCGCATGGCCTCGTCGAGGTCGGCGCCGAAGCCGTGGGTGAGCCACTCCGTGGCCGTCTCCAGCACCGGCGCCCCGACCCTGAGGTCGTCGAGCACGAACACCTGGATGGTGACGTCGAGCGACGCTTCGATCGCCGTGCCGCACAGCTCACCATCCCCCTGAGCCAGGTGGGGATCGCCGACGTACAGCATGGCGCCGGAGGTCAGGACCGGGTACGCCATGGCGGCGCCGGCGCCCAGCCGCCAGTTGTCCACGTTCCCCCCGAACACGCCCGGCGGGATGCTGCTGTGCCGGCCAGGCTCCGCCGGCGCCACGCCCATGACGCCGAGGTGCGGCCGGACGGGCACGGCGACGTGACCACACGTCTGGCGGGCGGCGGGATCGGGTGCGGTCACGACGCCTGGGAGGTCGTAGAGCGGCCGAGTGACGAAGTCGTAGCCGAACTCGGGGACCGCGACCATGTGGGGACCGGCGCCGTCGAGGCGGTAGATGGTGATGCGCTCCTTGCCAAAGGCGTCGTAGAGGAGGCCCCAGTGGGCGGCGCAGTTCGAACCGTAGGGCAGCCGGGGTGACACCTCGAGCAGGCGCACCAGCAAGGTCATGCCCGGTTCAGCGCCCTCGACCGCGATCGGGCCGGTCATCACGTGTACGCCCGGCCCCCGCTCACCCTCGGGTATGGCGGCCCAGATGGCGCGGATGCCGTCGTCCATGAGGAGGTCGGGCGCGTCCCCGCGTGGTGCGTCACGGCCTCCACGCGGACCCGTCGCCGGAGCGCACAGTCAGGACCGGTGGGAGGTCGCGATCGAAGAAGCCCCAGAAGCACGTCGCCGGCGTAGCCGGAAGCACATGGACGGCACCGTCGGGCGGGTCGGCCAGCGCGGCCGCCATGGCCGGGGAGACCAGGGGAGGGATGCCGCGGATCACCGACACGGGCTCAGGTCAGGCCGCGCACGAACGACTGGCCGAGGGCCCGGGGCTGCCGGGTGCGGTGCGCGAACAGGAGCATGGTGAGCAGGGCCAGCACGTATGGCAGCGCGGTGAGCAGCTGCGCGTTCATCCGGTAGCCGAGCGCCTGCAGCACCGAACCGAGCGCTTGGGCGCTGCCGAACACCGCCGCGCCGGCGATCGTGCCCTTCAGCGTCCACCCGCCGAAGATGACAGCGGCGATGGCGATGAACCCTCGCCCGGCCACGCCTTCGGCCGAGAACGATCCCACCTGGCCGATGGCGAGGAAGCCGCCCGCGTACCCGCCGAGGATGCCGCAGAAGTAGATCGACTGGCGGCGCCGGCGGTTGACGTGGATGCCAGAGACGTCCGAAGACTGAGGGTTCTCACCACAGGCCCGCACCTCCAGCCCCCAGCGGGTGCGGTACACGAGCCACCAGGCCAGGGGGATGGCGAGGTAGACGGCGTAGGCCGGCCAGGCCTGGGCGAAGAAGGCCTCGCCGACGAGGGGCAGCCGCGAGAGCAAGGGGATCTCGACGACGCCCGCCCGCTGGGTGACCGGCTGGAGCTCGGCGTCGAGGAACGCGGTCAGCCCGACCACCAGCACGTTGAGCGTCAGGCCGACGATGAACTGGTTGGCCGTCAGCCGATGGCTCATGTTCGCCTGCACCGCGGCGACGAGGAGCCCGGCCGCGCTGGCGTAGAGCAGGCCGACCCACACGTTGTGGGCGGTCGACGAGCCGAGGGCGGCGCCGAACGCCCCGGCCGTGATCATGCCCTCGAGCGAGATGTTGAGCGTGCCCGCCCGCTCGGCGACCCACTCCCCGGTGGCGGCGAGCGCGAAGAGCACGGTGAGGCGGAATGCGCTGGCATAGAAGATCGACGACGAGACGACGTTCCAGATCACGTCACACCGCCGCACCGGTGAAGGTCGGGCCGAGCGAGGCTTCGGCGCGGCCGGCGGCGAGCGCCCGCCGGCGGTTGCGCACGGCCCCGATCGCGGGCGGGGTCAGGAGGGCGAGCACCAACATGGCCTGGACGACATCGGCGATGCGCGCCTCGACGCCGGTCGCGGCCAGGAAGCCGCTGCCGGTGCGCAGGGCGGCGAAGACGAAGGCCATCGGCACCGCCAACGCCACCCGGTCGCGCGCCAACAGGGCGACGAGCAGGCCCTGCCAGCCGAAGTTGCCCGAGAAGCCGGTGGTGAGGCGGTCGCCCTGGGTCTGACCGGCGAGGAGGGTGCCGCCCGCCAGCCCGGCGCACGCCCCGCTGAACACGAGGGCGGTGCCACCGACGATCACGGCCGACACGCCGGCCCGATGAGCGGCGCGGGGGTTGAGGCCGAGCATGCGGAGCCGCAAGCCCCCGACCGAGCGGGCCAGCCAGAACGACGCCACCAGGGCCAGGACGAGCGCCAGCACGACCGCCAGCCCCGCCTTGTTGCCGAAGACGTTGAGCCGCGCCCAGCTTGGCGTCGGACGGCAACGGCTCACCGGTGTTGTTGTTGTGGGCTTGGGGGTGGCGATCGAGCACCAGCCACCGCTTGGTGAGCCCGAAGGTGACGAGCTGGAAGGCGACGAACACCAGGAGGAGGGTGGAGATCACCTCTGGCACCTGGCGGCCGAAGCGCATGGCGGCGGCGAGACCGGCCCACAACCCGCCCCCCACCGCGCCCACCAGGAGGGCGAGCGTGAGCACCAACCAGCCTGGTCCACCCATCCGGACCGCGACGTACGCAAAGCACGCCGCACCGACCAGGAGCTGGCCCTCCTGCCCAATGTTGGCCAGACCGGCCTTGGTCGACACGATCGTTCCGACAGCAACGATCAGCAGCGGGGCAGCGGTGGTCAGGGTCAGCCCCCAGGCTCCGGCCGAGCGCACGCTGCCATCGATGAGCGCCGAGTAAACGCTCCGCCAGGAGCCGCCGGTGGCCGAGACCAGCACCGCGCACAGGGCCAAGGCGACGGCGATCGACACCACGTAGAGCCCGACGCTGAAGAGCGTCTCGTAGGCCCGGCCTCGCTCTGGCGGCAGGCTGCGGCCGGTCGCCGGGGCCGGGTGGGCCTCGGTGCTCGGGGCGTCGCCGGCCAAGGTCATGCCGCGGCCCCGCCCATGAGCAGGCCCAGCCGTTCCAGGTCGGTGTCGGACCGCTCCATCTCCCCCACGATCCGGCCCCGGTCGATGACGACGATGCGATGAGAGAGGGCCAGGATCTCCTCCAGCTCGCTCGAGATCAGGAGCACCCCGACACCGCTCTCGGCCCCGGCCTTGAGACGGTGGCTCATGTACTCGATGGCCCCGACGTCGAGGCCCCTGGTCGGCTGGGAGGCGACGAGCACGGTGGGCTCGGCCGACAGCTCCCGCGCCAGCACGACCCGCTGCTGGTTGCCCCCCGAGAGCAGCCGCATCGGGGTGTCCGGCGAGGGCGCCGCGATCTCGAACTCCGCCATCAGCCGCTCGGCCTGCTCCTGCATGGCCCGGCGGTCGACGATCCCCCGCCGAGACAGGGCGTGGGGGTCGGCCAGGGCCAGGTTCTCGGCCACGGTCATCCCGAGCACGCACCCGGAGTCGTGGCGGTCTTCAGGGATGACGCCGATGCCGGCGGCGGCCATGGCGCCGGCACGGCCGGTCGTGACTGCGACGCCGTCGACTTCGACCGATCCGGCATCGAGGCGCACGAGGGACGACAGCACATCGGCGAGCTCCCGCTGCCCGTTCCCCCCCACCCCCGCCACCCCGACGATCTCCCCCCGGCCCACGGTCAGGCTCAACCCGTCGAGCTTCAGCGCGCCGTCGGCACCTCGCACCGTCGCGCCGTCGATGCGCAGAGCTGGGACGCCGCGCCGGACCGGTTCGAGGTCCTCGACCTCGCTGCGCACCGCGTCCGACAACCCGAGGGCGGCCGCCTCCGACCGCAACGAGACCTCCCGCCCGACCATGGCGCGGGCCAAGGCGCGCACATCGGCGCCGGGCGCCGGGAGGTGCTCCACCACCCGCCCCCCTCGCATGATGGTGATCACGTCCGCGGCGCGAAGCATCTCATCGAGCTTGTGGCTCACCAGAGCCACCGCCCATCCCTCCTCTGCGACCACCCGACGGAGCACCGAGAACAGCTGGGCGCTCTCGGCCGGGGTGAGCACCGAGGTCGGCTCGTCGAAGATCAGGATCGACGGATCACGACGGAGGCACTTGACGATCTCCACCCGCTGACGCTGACCGGCGGTGAGGGACCCGACGCGGGCGTCGGGGTCGAGGCCCAGGCCGTAGCGGTCGGCGATCTGGTGCACCCGGTCGCGGGCCCGACCGGGATCGAGGCGGGTCGGCTCGCCCAGCACGACGTTCTCCCAGACCGTGAGCGTGTCGACCAGCGAGTAGTGCTGGTGGACCATGGCGATGCCGAGGTCGGCGGCGACGAGCGGATCGGTGATGTGCACCCGTTCGCCGCCGACGTGCACCTCACCCCCGTCGGCGAGCACCAGGCCGATCAGGATCTTCATCAGCGTCGACTTGCCGGCACCGTTCTCGCCCAGGATGCCGTGGATCTCCCCCCGGCGGAGGGTGAGGTCGACGTCGTCGCACGCCACCACCCGGCCGAAGCGCTTGTTGATCCGCTTCAGCTCGACGGCGGGGAGAGGAGGGGTGCCTGTTGGCACCCCTCCGTGAACGGACGCGCTCAGAAGCCGTAGACCTTCTTCTTGATGGCGGCGAACTGGGCGGTGAACTTCCCGGCCGCGATGTCCGAGTACACCTGCTTCATGGCCGCATCCTGGTCAGGGGTCGGCTTGCAGATCACTGCGCCTGGCTGCGGGTCCACGCCGACGCGGAAGGTGCGGGTGTCCCCGGGCTTCAGCTTGCCCGCGAGGAGCTCGTCGAGGATCGTGCCGACGTACTGACCGGCGTCGAACTTCACCGCGATGTCGTACTTCAGGTCGGTGCGATCGCAAACATTGGCCGCTCCGGCGCTCATCACGATGACGTCTCCCTTGTCGTTGGCCAGCTTGACCACGGCTTCGTGGGCGCCGCCCAGGTACGGGTAGATCGCCCGCACGCCCTGGGCATAGAGGTTGTTGAAGGCCTCGGTAGCCGCGGCCACGTCGTTGAAGCTGCCTGTGGCCACGTAGGTCCACTGGTAGCTCGGGTCGACCGCCTTCAGCCCGAGCTGGAAGGCCTGGAAGGCCTCCTGCTCGAAGTTGAGGTTGTTGTTGCCGATGAACGCGGCCTTGGTCTGGCCCTTGGCCTTCATCAGCAGGCCGGTGGCGTAGCCGGCCGAGTAGCTGATCTCGGACGAGTCGTCGGTCGACTGGATGAGCCGCTTGGTCTTGTCCTGGTAGCCGGCGCCGCAGTTGCAGTACCAGATGATCTTCGGGTACTGCGGGACCAGAGTGTTGAGTGGATCGGCGATCTCGCCCGCTCCGACCATCACCACGTCGACGTTCTGACGGGCCAGGTTGCCGAGCTGGGTGGCAGCATCAGCAGCCGCGATCTTGTCCACCACGACCGGCGCCGCGAAGCCGTTGGCGGTCGAGAACTTGGTCACGCCGTCGACCAGCGCCTGGTAGTACCCGCCGTCGTTGCGGGGCCCGGCCGTCGCCACGCCGAACACGACCTTGCCGTCTCCGTTGGTATCGAGGACGGCCGCGGCGTTGGCCGGCGCGCCGGTGGTGGCGGGCGCCTGCGTGGCCGGGGCACTCGTCGTGCCCGGAGCCCGAGTGGCTGGTGCGGCGGTGGTGCCGGGTGCCTGCGTGGCCGGTGCTGCGGTCGAGGCTCCGCCGCCGCCGCTGCTCCCGCAGGCCGCCGCTACGAGGCCCAGGGCGCAGACCGCCCCGACGGCCCATGACTTGGTTCGCATCTCCGTGTCCCCCTCCGTTTTGGGTCTTAGTACAGACCAGTTGCGCGTGCTCGTGTCGGCGCGAGCGGCCGACGGGCCGGGCGGGCCGTCAGCTCGCTCGTTCCTTCACGACTCTCGGCCCGGCGGCTGCGCCGAGCCAGTGCCGCCGGTAGCGCTGGACCAGCCAGCGGTTGAGCTGGACGTGGCTCTCCTCCTGCCACGAGTACCGGCCTCGAACGGCGAAGCGGCTGGCGAGGCCCCGCTGGACCTTGGTGGTGGCGTCCTGGTCCTGGCGGACGAACACCTGCACCCCGGCGTCCGACATCGACAGCAGGTGGTCGAACATCGGGTGCTCCAGCGCGCTCGGGTGCACGAGGTACCCGATCTCGACGTCGATGGTGCCGGCCGTCTTGGGCGTCACGATGAAGAAGAAGGCCTGGTCCGGTGCGGTGCCGAAGCACAGGCTGGGCGGGATCAGGGCGAACGTCGAGCGCCAGCGCTCCTCCTCGGTCAGCCGCGGGAAGATGGGCAGCAGCGCCTTCGTCGTGGCGTTGAACCCGCCGTCGATGTGGGTGTAGCCGTTGGTCCGGAAGACCACGCCCGAGTCGTCGTCCCAGGGGACCGGGAAGGCGGCGAGGTTGCTCGGGCAGAAGTCCTGGATCACCTGGTGGAGCCGGTTGGCGTGGTAGCCGTCGTTGAAGTTCTCGAACATCACCTTCCAGTTCCACGGCAGGTCCGTGAGGGTGAAGGTGCCCGGGGACACGCAGTCGTCCAGGTCGTAGTGCTCGATGAAGGGCTCGTAGCGGGCCAATGTCGGCGCCAGTGGAGCCGCTGCAGGATCCAGGTTGACGAAGACGAAGCCGTGCCAGACCTCGACCGCCAGGTTCGGCAGCCCCCACGACCGCTTGTCGAAGTCATGGGTGCGCTCCATCGCCGGCGCGCCGAGCAGCCGGCCGTCGAGGCCGTAGATCCAGTGGTGGTAGGGGCAGGTGAAGGTGGTGCAGGTGCCATCGCCCGTGGCCACCTCCATGCCGCGGTGGCGGCAGACGGACGAGAAGGCGTGGATCGAGCCGTCCTTGCCCCGGGCCACGATGATCCCCTCGCCATTGACCCTCGCGGTGAAGAAGTCGCCGGGGCCGGGGATCCGGCTCCCTCGGCCGACGCAGAGCCACTCGCGGTCGAACAGCGCCTGCCGCTCGAAGGCCAGGAACTCCTCGGACGTGTAGATCTCGGGCGGCAAGGTCAGCGCGTCCTCGACCGGCGCCACCGACGCGTCGAACGCGGCCAGAAGCTCGTCCGAGAGGACTTCCGGCCCCACCGCCGCGCTCATCGCGCCCACCTCCGGCCAGTCCACACCCGCGCCGCCGGTCTCACTCGAACGTTCTGGTCACCGATGGCGCGCCATGAGCGCAGATTTGGTGCCCGGAACGCAGAGGGCGGGTCCACGAGGGCCTGACGGTGAGTCCCGGCACACGTCGTCCTGCCCGTCATGACTTCACCTCGCCGCCGTAGCCGCCGCCGCCGGGCAGCTCCAACCGGACCACATCGTCGGGTTGCAAGGTGAACCGGGCCTGGGTGGTGACCGGCTCGCCGTTGACCGCAAAGCGCCCGGCCGCGCCCGCCGCCGCCGCCGAAGATCCCCTCCGGGGCCACCGCCAACCGGCTGGTGACGGCGTTGAGCTGCCAGGGCCGGCTGGTGTCGACCGAGAACTCGATGGTCTGCCCCAAGCCGCCCCGCTGCGCGCCGGCACCCCCCGAGCCGGCGCGCAGCTCCTTGCAACGAAATCGGATCGGTGCGCTGGCCTCCACCACCTCGACCGGCACGGCCGCGACACCGGTCGGGTACGAGCAGGCCGACAGCCCCGGTTTGGTGGCCCGGGCGCCGACCCCGCCCGCGTACGTGAACATGGCCGTGATGAACGGGCGACCGTCATCGTGGTTGCCGTTCACCTGCATGGTCCACACCGCCCCCGACCCCTCAGCCATGGCCTGGTCCGGCCGGACCTGCGCCAAGGCCTTCAGGAGCGCGTTGGGGAGGAACATGCCGACGACGTGGCGGGCCGTGCCCGGCTGCGGCGACACCGCGTTGACGATGCTGCCCTCCGGCGCCTCGACCTTGATGGGGGCCAGGCTCCCGTGGTTGTTCGGGATCTCGGGGTTGAGCACGCTGCGCACCGTGAACGTCGTGTAGGCGTGGGTGTAGTTCTTGACCACGTTGATGCCATACGGGCTGGCGTCGGACGAACCGGCGTAGTCCACCAGCACCTCACCCGCCTGGGCATCGATGGTGACCGCCACGTTGATGTCGATCCGGGAGCCGTCGGCCAGATCGAGCACCGCACCTCCGCGGTAGGTGCCGCCGGGCAAGGCCCGGATGGACGCCCGGGTCGCCGCCTCCGACCGTTCGATGATCTCGTCCGCCAGGTCCTCGATGTCGTCGAGGCCGTGGCGCTCGCACAGCGAGAGGAGGCGTTGGGCGCCGACCTCGCCCGAGGCCACCTGGGCGTGCAGGTCGCCGGCCATGTGGTCGGGCTGGCGGACGTTGCTGAGGATGAACTTCCAGACGTCCGGGTTGCGCTCACCCCGCACGTGCAGCTTGCAGATGGGGATCCACAGCCCCTCTTCGAACACGTCGCGCGCCGCCGGCGCCGATGCCGTAGCCACCGACGTCGGTGTGGTGGATGGTCGAGCCGAACAGCGCGATGACGCGTCCGGCTTTGAACACCGGGACCAGCACGGTGACGTCGAGCAGCTGGCCCGCCGTCTTGTAGGGGTCGTTGGTGATGAGCACGTCGCCGGGTTCGAGCGAGTCGGGCGGGTACTCCGCCAGGACGGCGGCGGCGCCGATGGCGAGCGAGTTGATGTGCCCCGGCGTGCCGGTGACGGCTTGTGCCACCATCCGCGCCCTGCGGTCGAACACCGCGTTGGCGAGGTCGCCGGCCTCTCGCACGATGGGGCTGAACGCCGCCCGTTGGAGGGCCTTGGCCTGCTCGTTCACGGTGGCGATGAGGCTCTGCCAGAGCACCTCGAGCTCGATCGGATCGAACGGGCGGGTCACGGTCGAGCTACCTCGTGCTGCCGGGTGGCGACGAGCGAGCCGTCGGCCGCCACCTCCACCGACCAGCCGGAGCGGATGACCGCGGTGGTCTCCCGTTCCTCCACGATCGCCGGCCCTTCGAGCCGGGCGCCCGGGCCGAGCGCCTCTCGACGGTAGACCGGCACGTCCTGCACCAGGTCGGAGCGGGTGAACCGCGCCGGCCGGCGCCCGTGGATCGGAGCCGCCCCGACTTCAGCCAGTGGGGCCACGGGCTGCACCGGCTCGTTGGTGGACGAAGCCGAGAGGCGCCACGTCACCAGCTCGACCGCGACGTCGGGGATGGTCAGGCCGTAGATGTGCCGGTACTCCTCGTCGAACCGCTCCCGAACCGCCCGTGGGGTGGACGGCCAGGCCTCCCCCTCGCCCACCCAGATGGTGATCTCGTTGCCCTGCCCTCGGTAGCGGGCGTCGAGCCCGTACCGGAAGCGGACCGAGTCCGCCGGCACGCCGGCGGCGGTGAGTACCGCGGCGGCCTTCGGCCCGCAGCTCGTCGAGCAGGGCGTCCCGCTCGGTGGCCTCGACCTCCTCCAGCCCTCGCACCATCGAGCGGGCCAGGTCGATGCGCACCGGGGTCACCAGGGTGCCGAAGGCCGACAGCACGCTGGCGTTGACGGGAAACACGACGCGGTCGGACTCGAGCAGCTCGGCCAGCCCGCAGGCGTGGACGGGGCCGGCGCCGCCGAAGGCGAGGACGGTGACGCCGCGCAGATCGGCGCCCTGCTCCACGCCGTGCATCCGGGCTGCCGCGGCCATGTTCTGGTTGACGACATCGTGCACGCCGGCCGCGGTGTCGGCAACCGCGAGGCCGAGCGAGGCGGAGATGGGCGCCGAGCGCGGCCTCGGCCCGGTCGTGGTCGAGGGCCATGTCACCGCCGAGGAAGTACATGGGGTCGAGCAAGCCGAGCAGCACATCGCAGTCGGTGACGGCCGGCTGCTCGCCGCCCAGGCTGTAACAGGCGGGACCGGGGTCGGCACCGGCCGAGTCGGGACCGACCTTGAGCAGCCCCAGCTCGTCGACCCGGGCCAGGCTGCCGCCCCCCGCCCCGATCTCGACCAGATCGACCGACGGCGCCGAGATCGGGAAGCCCGAGCCCTTCTTGAACCGGTACATCCGGGCCACCTCGAAGGTGTTGGTCAGGGTCGGCTCGGCGTCTTCGATGAGGCAGGACTTGGCCGTCGTGCCTCCCATGTCGAAGCAAAGCAGCCGGCGCTCACCCAGCCGTCGGGCGAACCACGTCCCGGCGAGCGCGCCGGCGGCGGGGCCGGACTCCACCAGCCGCACCGGCACCCGAGCGGCGTCGGCGGCCGACACCACCCCTCCATTCGAGAGCATCATCAGGACAGAACCGCCGAACCCCTCCGATACCAGCCACTTCTGCAGCTCGTCGAGGTACGGGCCGATCACGGGCATGGTGGCGGCGTTGCACGCCGTGGTGACCATCCTCGGGTACTCGCGGATCTGGGGCGACACCTCCGACGACGTGCACACGGGCAGGCCGAGGTGGCGTTGCAGGTGCTGCGCCACCAGCCGTTCGTTGGACCCATTGACGTAGGAGCTCAAGAAGCAGACCGCGACGGCCTCGGCGCCGGCCGACTCGATCTGCCCCACGAGGGCGTCCAGGTCCCCCGGCCCCGGCACGCGGAGCACACGCCCGTCGGCCGACACCCGTTCGTCGACCTCGAACGTCCGCTCCCGGGGGATGGGCGGGTCCGGGAACTCGATCTGGAGGTCGTACATGTCGTAGCGGTGCTCGTCGCGGATGAGCAGCGTGTCGCCGAAGCCCTTCGTGGTCACCAGCGCGGCCCGTCCAGTCTTCCCCTCGATCAGCGCGTTGGTGATCAGCGTGGTGGCGTGGACGATCGGAGCCACGATGTCGCCGGGCCGGATCGCGGCCTTCGCGAGCACCTGCGTCACACCGACGCGCACGGCGTCGAGCGGGGCCGCCGGCGTGGTGAGCGTCTTGTCGACCACGACGCGACCGCTGGCCGCGTCGAGCAGCACGACGTCGGTGAACGTGCCGCCGATGTCGACGGCCAGGCGCCAATCGGCGATTCGGGTGGCGGTCATCCGTCGGCCCGCAGGTCGTCCCGCGGCGGCGCGAACACGTCGAGGATCCAGCACTCGTCAAGCTCATCGTCGCCTACGAAGATGCTGTCGCCGTGCCACACCGAGCGCGGAGCGAGGTACACCTCACCCGGACCGAGCACGGTGCGCTCCGCGACCTCCGGGCCGCCGATCCGGAAGTCGAGCTTGCCGCGCACGACGATGCCGAGCTGCTCGTTGTCGAGGTGGTGGTGGAGCACGGAACCGGTCGCCCCGCCGGCGATCCGCCAGAAGCAGAGCTGCAGGTGCTCCCCGGTGACGACCCGCCGGCGGAACCCGGCCCGGTCGGTCTCGTGGAAGGCGTTCTCGTCCAGGAAGTAGACGTGCTGGTCCTTCGGTTCGAGGATCACCTCAGACCAGCCTCCGGAGCATCCGCTCCTCGACATCGGCCAGATGCTCCTCCACCGCGGCGACGACGGCCACCGGGTCGCCGGCGACGACGGCGCGGGCGATGGCCTGGTGCTGCCGACCAGAGCTGCGCAGCAGCGCCGAGACCTCGACCCGATTGGGCGGGGCGGAGAGCAACGAGGCGAAGGCCTCGGACTCGAACAGCGAGTGGAGGACCTTTCGGTACAGCTCGTTCAAGAGCGAGTTCCCACATGCATCGGCGATGGCGGAGTGGAAGGCGCGGTCGAGCCGGCGAAAGTCCTCCAACGGGAGGCTGGGCGTGAACTGCCCGGCCAGGCCGTCGATGCGGCGGCGCTCCTCGTCTGTAGCGCGTTGGCAGGCCAGCTCGGCCAGCTGCAGCTCGATGACCCGGCGGGTCTCGAAGAGCTCCCGCACCGTGCGCTTGCGCCCATCGGCGCCGAGGTCCACCTCGGGCAGCCGCTCGGCGACGTAGGGCCGGTTGCCGCGCCGTTCCAGGTACCCCACCGACACCAGGCTCTGGATGGCCTCGCGCACCGATGTGCGGGCGACGTGGAACTGCTCGCACAGCAGCCGCTCGGCGGGCAGCCGCTCGCCGGCCTGGAGCTCGCCCGAGCGGATCGAGTCGGCGATGCGCTCGCGGATCTCGTCGGCCACCGTCCGGCGCTCGACCGGGCCGAACGTGGAGACGGTCACGGGCGTCGCCCGGAGGGGCGGAGAGGCATGATCCCCGTCGTCGCGATCGTCAGCATGCGCCCCCTGCCCTCGTTCCCACCCTCGGCGCCGGCCCCGAGCGGCGGTGGCCCGAGTGTCGCGGACCAATGGACTGATGGTCAGACCATAGTGGCGGGCGCCGCGAGGGGTCAACGAAGGGCGAACACCGCGGACCAAGGGTGGGCTGGTCGCTCCTCGTCCCACCGGATGCGCCGGGGGTGGCCACGAGGAGGCACGATGGAGCCGTGAGGCTCGTGCTGGCGCGCCACGGCGAGACGGCTTGGTCCCGGGCCGGCAAGCACACCGGGCGCTGCGACGTCCCACTGCTCGACGAGGGCCGGCGCCAGGCCGAGCGGCTCGGCGCCCGCCTGCGGTCCTTCTCGTTCGTCGGCGTGCGGTGCAGCCCACTGTCGCGGGCCCGCGAGACGTGCGCCCTGGCCGGGCTGGCCGACCACGCCGTCATCGACCAGGACCTGGTGGAGTGGGACTACGGCGAGTACGAGGGCCGGCGCGTCAGTGACATCCGAGCCCAGCAACCAGGCTGGAACCTGTTCGTCGACGGCTGCCCGGGCGGTGAGAGCTTCGCCGACGTGGCGGCCAGGGCGGAGCGCGTGATCGCCCGGATCCGTGGGGCCGACGGCGACGTGGCGCTGTTCGCGCACGGACACGTGCTGCGCACGCTCGCCGCCCGCTGGTTGCAGATGGGGCCCGACCTGGCCGGCGCTCTCCTGCTGGCACCCGCCACTGTCTCGATCCTCGGCCGGGAGCGCGACGCGCCGGTCCTCGCGCTGTGGAACGACGCCGGACACCTGGAGGCCAGATGACCATCGAGCTCCAACGGGCGACCGACCCGGACGACCTGGCCCGCCAAGCCGCGGCCTTCATCGCGGCCGAAGCATGGAACGCCTTCGAGGCTCGCGGGCGCTTCGCCATGGCGATGAGCGGCGGCGGCACGCCGGCGCGGCATGTTCGAGGCCCTGGCCGAGATGACCATCCCGTGGGGCGAGGTCGACCTGTTCCAGGTCGACGAGCGCATCGCGCCGACCGGCCACCCGGATCGCAACCTCGGCGACCTCGCCGCCCACCTCCTCGGGCGAGTGATCATCCCGTGGCGCAACGTCCACCCCATGCCGGTGAACGCAGAGGATCCGGACACGGCCGCGGACTGTTACGCCGGCGAGCTCCAGGATGTTTGCGGGGGCGTGCTCGACCTCGTCCACCTCGGCCTCGGCGACGACGGCCACACCGCGTCGTGGCCGCCCGGCCATACAGAGGTCGACACCTGGACCGGCGATGTCGGCGTCACCGCGCCCTTCAACGGCCGGGCGCGGCTCACGCTGACGCCGGCGGCGGTGAACCGGGCGCGACTCGTGCTGTGGCTGGTGAGCGGAGCGGCCAAGGCGCCGTCGGTCACGGCGCTGCTCGTCGCCGACCCGGTCGTCCCCAGCATCCCCGCCAACCGGGTGACGGTCGAACGGCAGATCCTGTTCGGCGACGACGCCGCTCTCGACCGACTCCCCGGCGGCTACAGGCCGTAGGCCTCCAGCAGCCGGAGCCACCCCTCGCATCCATCGTCGCCCCACTGGCCGACCCGTGGCGGCGGCGACCACCGTTCTAGGATCACCGCCGCTCAGAAGGGAGGACGAGCGGCTCATGTGGCTGCCCTGGGACTGGGCCGCGGTGATGGCCGTGGCGCTCGCCGCCTTCGTCGTGCTCGTGCGGCCGGGCGGACGCCGATGGGTGGGGATCTCCTCGGCCTTCGCCAAGGAGACGGCGATCATCCTGTCGCTGTACGCCATCTGGCAGCTGATGGGGAAGCTGTCGGTGGTGCACGTCGACGGCGCCATCTGGCGGGGACGCTGGCTGTGGGACGTCGAGCGGGCCTGGCACCTGCCGAGCGAGGCCACGGTGCAGACGAGCGCGATGGCCCACTCGCTCGTCATCGAGTTCGCGAACGTGTACTACGCGGTGGCCCACGTGCCGGCCCTGATCATCTTCCTCGTCTGGCTGTTCACCTTCCAACGGTCCCGCTACCCGAAGGTCCGCAACACCCTCGCCCTCCTGACCGCGTGGTGCCTCCTGATCCAGTTCATCCCGGTGGCACCGCCCCGGCTCGTACCCGACCTCGGCATCGTGGACGCCCCGCTCCTCTACCACCAGTCGGTGTACGGCCCGATCGGCACCGGCATCGCGGCGCAGCTTTCGGCCATGCCGTCTGTGCACGTGGCGTGGGCGCTGATCGTCGGCCTGGGAGCAGTGCTGATCAGCCGCAGCCGCTGGCGCTGGCTCGTGCTGGCCCACCCGATCCTCACTGTCTGGGCCGTGGTCGCCACCGGCAACCACTACTGGCTGGACGGCGTCGTCGCGGCCGTGCTGCTCGGGGTAGCTGTCTTCGTGCAGCGGTGGCACCCCGTCCTCGCCGTGGTGGGCCGGCTGTCGCCGCGAGCGTCGACCAACGAGCCGACGCCGGCCCGCCAGCCCGAGCCGGTCTGATCCCGCGGTCGAGGCTCCCGTCAGGCCGGCAGCTCCGAAGGGACCGATCGCGCCACCCGTTCGGCCGCGCCTCGTCGAAGTGCATCGGGCCTGATCGCGTGCAGCTCGATGGCGGTGAGGAAGTCGGCACCTCCGATGCGCCAGAGGTCGCTGGACTGGGTGGCCACGACCGTGGCGGAGCGGGGCCGCCGGTTGAGCACGCCCAGCTCGCCGACCACCTCGCCCGAGCCGACCGCGTTCACCTTCACCCCGTCGATCAGCACGTCGAGCGCGCCCGAGGCGACCACGAACAGGTCGTCGGCGGGGTCGCCTTGCATCAGCAGGACGTCGCCGGCGTCGATCCGCTCGGACACCATCGACGCCGCGATGCGCTCCAGAACCTCGGGCGGCGCCCCTTCCAGAAGCGCCAAGGAGGCCAGGACCTCCAGCTGGGGCTCGAGCCGGGTCCAGGTGCGCTCCGCCCGGTGCCCGGCCCGCGCCAGCGACGGCAGGGCCGCCACCGCGTAGACGACGAGGACGCCGCCGCCCACCGCCAGAGCCGCCTCCAGGCTCACGGTGGCGACGAGGAAGGGCGCGAGCAGCGCCCCGACGACGTTGGCCGCGGCGCCGACGCTGTCCTGCAGGCCGAACACCCGACCGAGCGCGTGCCGAGGAACCAGGCGCTGGAGCATGGTGACGATCAACACCTCGACCATGATGTTGCCGGCGCCCTCGATGACGAGCAGGACCATTGCCACCCAGACGGTGCTGACCACGGCCAGCAGCGCCAGCGGCGCGCCGAGGAGCACCGCGGCGAGGGCGACCATCTCACCCGTGTGCCGGCTGTTCACCACCCGCATGGTGAAGGGCGCCGCGGCCAGGCCGCCGACGGCGATGGCCGCGGTCATCCAACCCAGCCCCTTGGCGCCCAGGCCCAGGCGATCCCTCGCCACGAGCACATGGAGCACCTGCTCGAAGCCGAACGCGAACAGGGCCGCCACCACCAGACCGATCACGACGAACAGCTCCGGCCGAGCCCGCACCACGTCGATGCCCTCGTGCAGCTGGGCGATGAACGATTCGTTCTCCGAATCGTCATCTGACGGCTTCACCGCTGGGTCGTCCACGGGGATCCGTAGCCGGAGGAGGAAGAGGGCAGACACCACATAGGCCAGGGCGTTGAGCACCAGGGCCCACTCGGCCGACGCCAGCACGAGCAGCAGCGCGCCGAGCGCAGGCCCGAGGAACCACGACACCTCGCCGACGATGCTCTCCGCCGCGTTGGCGGCGGCGAGGCTGCGCTCGTCCACCACCTGCGGAGTGGTGGCGGCGATGGCCGGACGGTAGGACGTCCCGAGCAGCGAGTTCACCGCGACGAGCCCGATGGCGAGCGCGGGCGAGGCGTCCATGCCGATCACCACCGCGAAGACCAGCATGAGACCGGCGCGGGCCACGTCGAGGCCGACCAGGAGGCGGCGGCGGTCCCAGCGGTCGGCCAGCACACCGGCCAGGGAACCCAGGAACGCTGCCGGCAGGATCCGGGCCAGCTCGGCCACGCCCAGCCAGCCCGCGCTCCCCGTCCGCTCGAGCAGCCAGGCGAGGAAGCCCACGCCGTAGAGCCACTCGCCGGTGGCCGAGACGGCGAAGGAGGCGATCAGCAGACGCCACGGTCGATGGCTCCAGCGCGCCGCGAAAGCCGGTATCCGCCCCCGCGACCACGGCCGTGCCCTCGACCCGTCGATCCACCCCTGACCCCCGTTGCTTCCGAAACCATCATCCCCGACGCTCGGAACCGCCGAGTGACGAACCCGCGCCGCACGGTCGCGGGCCGCCCGCGGACCGATGGTGAGCCGGGTTCAGTCGCTTTCGGCGTCGACGTCGATGCGGGCTGCCGGCCACTGGCCGGAGTCCGGGCCGCCGTAGCTCCAGTCCGGGTTCTTGTCGGCCTGGTGCTCGTCGAGGACGGCGACGCCGTCGCGGAGATCGGCAAGGGGGGCGATCAGCACTGGCTCCTCGGACCGGGCGGCCGCCTGAGCCTGGGCGCCGAAGTCCGGCAGCTCCACCAGGAGCAGGCTCTCGATGATCTCCCGGTGTTGGCGGCCGAGGAAGCAGCGGGCCCCCTCCTCGACATGCCCGGCGAGCCGTTCGATCTCGATCAGGTCGTCGGAGTGGGCCGAGCCCAGACGGACCCGATCGAGTCGCTGGGCCAGCTCCAGCCCATCCCCCTTGCAGGGTGTGCACTGCCCGCAGGACTCGATGGCGAGGAATCGGGACACCCCTTGAGCCACTGCCGTGGCGTCGGCCTGGTCGTCGAACACGATGAAGCCGGCGGTGCCCAAGCCGGAGCCGATGGCCCGGAGCACGGCGTGGGTCATCGGCACCTGAAGCTGGGTGTTCGGGATGATCCCGGTGCTCACCCCGGCCAGCACGAACTGGATGCTGCGGTCTTCAGGCATGCCGCCACCGATCTCCTCGAGGACCTCGGCCAGTGGCCGGCCCAGTGCCACCTCGGCCACCCCGGCCCGTACCGTGTCGCCGCTCACGGTGGCGACCACCGTGCCGGGCGAGTCTTCGGTGCCGACCGAGCGGAACCAGTCGGGACCACGCGCCACGATCGCCGCGATGTTGGCCATGGTCTCGACGTTGTCGACGAGCGTGGGCGCGGCGCCGGCCTCGGTGGCGGGACCAGCCAGGTCGACCACCGCCGCCTCGGCCGTGGGCGCTTCCGTCACCAGCTCGACCCCCCGCCGGTACGGCGGTGCCACCTGTGGGAACGGCGGCCGCCCGTTGGCGACTTCGAGGAGTGCGGTCTCCTCGCCGTAGAGGTAGGACGAGGGGCCGAGCACCACGTCGAGGTCGAGCCCGACGAACCAGCCGGCCTCGTCGGCTTCGGCCACCGCCCGACGGATTCGGTCGTGCACGGCGGTGAACGTCGCCTTCAGCGCGATGATCACGCGCTCGGCGCCGATGGTGCGGGCCGCGATGGCCGCGCCCTCGAGCACACGGTAGGGGTTCGTCAGGAGGATCGACCGGTCCTTGAACGTGCCTGGCTCGCCCTCCGCGCCGTTGACCACGACGGTGGCCGGCCGGTCGGGCGAGAGGTTGTCGAGCACGGTCTGCCACTTGACGCCGGTCGGGAAGCCCGCGCCTCCCCGCCCCTGGAGCCCGGATCGACGCAGGAGGTCCACCACCGCCGCCGCCCCCAGGCGCTCTGCGGCTCGGAGGCCCTCCCCACCATCGCCGTGATCGGCCAACCGCACCACCGGCTCGGCATCGAGCACCCGGACCTCAAGCGTCATCGTTCGCTCCTCGCGCCGAACCGGAGCGACCGGCGGCCGCCGGCCTGGGTTCCCCGGTGGGTGACGTCGTCAACCGGTCAGAAGGTAGAGCCCCGACCCGCTTCGAGTCCTCTCGACCAGGACCAGGCGTACTCGCCGTCCTCGCACGCGGCGGCCGCCGCCCCCAGGCCGACGGGCCGGAAGGTGTCGATCATGACCGCCAGCTCGTCGGTCGCGACCTTCCCGATCGAGGCCTCCACGCTCCCGGGCTGCGGGCCGTGGACGAAGCCGGCCGGATGCAGCGAGACCGAGCCGGCCGCGACCCCGGAGCCCTTGCGGCTCATGAAGTCCCCTTCCAGGTAGAAGAGCAGCTCGTCGGAGTCCACGTTGGCATGGTTGTACGGCGCGGGGATGGCCAAGGGGTGGTAGTCGAAGAGCCGGGGGACGAAGCTGCACACCACGAAGTTCCGACCGGCGAAGGTCTGGTGGACGGGCGGCGGCTGGTGCAGCCGGCCGGTGATCGGCTCGAAGTCGTGGATGGACAGGGCGAACGGGTAGAGGCATCCGGTCCAGCCGACGACGTCGAACGGGTGGGAGCGGTACTGGTAGCGGGTGAGGCCACCGCGGTGGCGCACCAGGACCTCAATCCTCTCGCCGTCCGCATCCACCAGGTGCGGCTCGGGCGGCGACCGCAGGTCGCGCTCGCAGAACGGGGCGTGCTCGAGGAACTGGCCGCGCTCGGAGAGGTAGCGATCCGGGAACCCGACGTGGCCGGAGGCCTCCAGCACCAACAGGCGCAGCGGCTCGTCGCCGACTGGAACCCACCGGTGGGTCGTCGACATCGAGATCACGACGTAGTCACCGGCGTCGACGTCGAGCACACCGAACACGGACTCCAGCCGGCCGCGGCCGGAGCGGACGTAGGCGATCTCATCGCCGGTGGCATTGCGGTAGAGCCCGCTCGGCTCGGTAGCCGCCACCACCGAGACGACGACGTCGTCGTTCCCGACCAGGGCCTGGCGGTGGGTGACGGCATCGCCGCCGACTGGCAGCCCGTCCGTGCGGAAGTGGCGAGGCAGGAGGGGTTCGTTCGGCACCAGCGGATCGAGCTGGCGGGGATCGGGCACGGTCTCCGCGGCCACGATGGCCGTCGGCAGGTGCCGGTGGTAGAGCAGGGACGACTCCTGGGCGAAGCCCTCGATGCCGATCAGCTCCTCGGCGTACAGACCGCCGTCGGGGTTCGCGAACTGGGTGTGGCGCTTGCGGGGCACGGCCCCCACGCTGCGGTAGTACGGCATCCAGGCACCTCCGACGGACGGGGCTCGATCCTTGGCTTGCGGGCTGATCCGATCACCGGACCTGGTCGGGTCTGCGACCTCTGCTGCCGTCACCGGATCATGTCCGGTCAGCGGACGCTTCCGTCCGGTGAGCGTACGCTCCTCTAGGCTACTCCCGATGGGCCAGGCACCGATTCTGTTCCGGCGCTTCGTCGACGACGCGGCGCTGTTCCCGCCTGGCAACGCACCGATGGCGACGGCCGTACCGGCTCATCGGGCCGTGCGCTCGGGCCGGCTCGACCCGTTCGTGGGGCCGTTCTTGTGCCCATCGAGCCGCCTCGGCGAGCTGTGCACCCACCTGCAGGACGAGGACCGACTCGATCTCGGCCTCATCGTCGACGACGGCATCGACGCCATGGCGGCGGCCGTCGCCGCTGCCCGCGCCGACCCTCGCCTCGACCTCGAGCTGGTCGAGATCGCCGCCGCGGCTGGAACCGGCGTCGCCGCCGGAGCACGAGCGGCCATCGAGCAGGCGGCGGAGGCGCCGGAGCTCTTCGTCGAGCTCCCACGCCAGGCCGGCTGGCGAGACGCCCTCGACCACGTGGCCGAAGCCGGTAGGGGAGCAAAGCTGCGGACCGGGGGCGTGCGGGCCGACCTCTTCCCCTCGGACGCCGAGCTCGCCGCCTTCATCGCCGCCGCGGCCGACGCCGGCGTCGCCTTCAAGTGCACAGCCGGGCTGCACCACGCCGTGCGCCATGTGGACACCGGCACCGGCTTTCGGCATCACGGGTTCCTCAACGTCATCGTCGCCACGGCGCGGGCCGTCTGCGGCGGCGACGTGGGGGCCGCGATCGCGGAGACCGACGGCGCCCGCCTGGCCGCGGAGGCGGCCGGCCTCGACGACGACCACGCCCAGCGCACCAGGACCGGGTTCCACAGCTACGGCTCGTGCGATCTGGCCGGCCCGATCGCCGACCTCGAAGCGCTCGGGCTGCTCTGGTCCACCGACACAGGCTCCGGCTGAGCCATGGCCGCGGAGGCATCCCAGACCCTCGACCGCGGCCTACGGCTGCTGGAGCTGCTCGCCGAGAGCGACGCCCCGGTCACCGTCACCGCGCTCGCGGCGCGTCTGGGCGTCGCCCGGCCGGTCGTCTATCGGCTGCTCACCACCCTGGAGCGCCGTGGGCTGGCCGCGGCCGACGAGGCGGGGCGCTACCGTCTCGGACTCGGCGTGCTCCGGCTCACCGACCGGGTCATCCCGGCCGTGCGTGCGATCGCCGAGCCCCACGTGCGGACCCTGGCGGAGGAGATCGGCGCCACGGCCCACCTGACCGTGGCCGATGGCGAAGAAGGTGTCGCCGTCGTGGTGGTCGAGCCGTCGTCGACCGCCTACCACGTCGCCTACCGCGTCGGAACCCGGCATCGCCTCGACCGCGGCGCCGCCGGCCGCGCCATCCTCGGCGGCCGCGACGGGCGGCCGCGCCGCTGGTACGTCACCACGGGCGAGCTGCAGGTCGGCGCCACTGGCCTCGCGGTGCCGATCCGGCCGGCGCGGACGGGTGGCGCTCCGGTCGATGCCAGCGTCGGCGTGGTGGTGCTGGGCGGACTGGACGCTCGCCGGGTGGGGCCGGCCGTGATCCGGGCCGCGGAAGCCCTCGGCCGGGTGCTCGTAGGGTGAGGGCGTGAACCGCCCGCTTCGCACCCAATCGTGGTACGGGGGTCAGGACCGCAACGGCTTCGTCCACCGGTCGTGGATGAAGCGCGGCCTCCCCGATGACGCCTTCGACGGCAAACCGATGATCGGCATCTGCAACTCGGCCAGCGACCTGGCGCCGTGCAACGCGCACCTGACCGAGGTGGCCGAGCACGTCAAGCGCGGCGTCTGGGAGGCGGGCGGCATCCCGCTCGAGTTCCCGGTCATGTCGCTCGGCGAGACCCAGATCCGCCCCACCGCCATGCTGTTCCGGAACCTCATGAGCATGGCGGTCGAGGAGTCCATCCGGGCCAACCCCATCGACGGCGTCGTCCTCCTCTGCGGTTGCGACAAGACGACGCCGGCCATGCTGATGGGCGCGGCGTCCGTGGATCTCCCCGCCATCGTCGTGTCCGGCGGACCGATGCTCACCGGCACGCTCGACGGGCGGGCGATCGGATCGGGCACCGACGTCTGGCGGCTCAGCGAGGAGGTCCGGGCCGGGGCACTCCCGCTCTCGGAGTTCCTCGCCGCCGAGTCCTGCATGACGCGGAGTCGGGGCTCGTGCAACACCATGGGTACGGCGTCGACGATGGCTTCGATGGTCGAGGCGCTCGGGATGGCGCTGCCCGACAACGCCGCGCTGCCCGCGCCCGACAGCCGGCGGCTGCGGCTCGCCCACCTGAGCGGCCGGCGCATCGTCGGGATGGTCGCCGAAGACCTGAAGCCCTCGCAAGTACTGACCCGCGCCAACTTCGAGAACGCCATTCGCGCCCTCGCCGCCATCGGCGGCTCCACCAACGCGGTGATCCACCTGCTCGCAGTGGCAGGGCGGGTCGGCGTGCCACTCGAGCTCGACGACTTCGACGAGGTCGGACACGATCTCCCGCTGCTGGTCGATCTGCTGCCGTCGGGCAAGTACCTGATGGAGGACTTCCACCGGGCCGGCGGGCTACGGGCGGTTCTCCGGGAGCTCGAGGCCGTGCTGGACGGCGACGCCCCGACGGTGACGGGGGAACCGCTGCGCGCCTACTGGGCCGACGCGCCCTGCCATGACCGGGACGTGATCCGGACGTTCGACGCCCCGCTGAGGGCCGCAGCCGGCATCGCCGTCCTGCACGGGAACCTCTGTCCGGACGGCGCGGTCATCAAGCCGGCCGCCGCCTCGTCCGAGCTGCTCACCCACACCGGAACGGCGCTGGTGTTCGAGAGCATCGAGGACTTCAACCGCCGGATCGACGACCCCGACCTCGATGTCGACGTCGACACGGTGCTCGTGCTCCAGGGGTGCGGACCGAGGGGCTACCCCGGCATGCCCGAGGTCGGGAACATGCCGCTGCCGCCCAAGCTGCTGGCTCGCGGCATCACCGACATGGTGCGCATCAGCGATGCCCGCATGAGCGGCACCGCCTACGGCACCGTCGTCCTCCACGTGGCCCCGGAGTCGGCCGCCGGCGGGCCGTTGGGGCTGGTGCGCACCGGCGACCGCATCACGCTGGACGTGCCCAAGCGGTCGCTGCACCTTCACGTGGAGGAGGACGAGCTGGCGCGTCGCCGCTCCGAGGGGCCGACCCTCGCGGTCGCGGTCGCCGGCGCGGCACGCGGCTGGTCGCGCCTCTACGTCGAGCACGTCACCCAGGCCAACACCGGGGCCGACTTGGACTTCCTCGTCGGGGCCAGCGGGTCCGCGGTGGCCCGGGACTCTCATTGAGCGGCCCCGGCACCGCCATCATCACCGGTGGCGGCGGAGGGCTCGGCCGGGCGATCGCGATGCGACTGGCCGCCGACGGCTTTGCCATCGCGGTGCTGGAGATCGACCAGGCCGCCGCCGGCGCGACCTGCGCCCTGATCCAGACGTCTGGGGCGCTGGCGGCCGTGCGCATCGTCGACCTGCGGGACGTGGCAGCCCTCGGCGAGGCGATCAGGAGCGTCGACGCCGAGCTCGGTCCGGTGACGGCGCTCATCAACAACGCCGCCATCTTTCCCACTGGCCCCTTTCTCGAGACCTCGCCGGCGGAATACGAGGAGGTGGTCAGCGTGAACCAGCGGGCCTACTTCTTCGCCGCCCAGGCCGCGGCCCGGCTCATGGCCGACCGCGACGGGGGCGCCATCGTCAACATGAGCTCGATCACCCAGAACGGCGGGTGGGCGAACCTGGCCGGCTACGTCGTCACCAAGGGCGCCGCCGCCGCGCTCACCCGGGCGCTCGCCACCGAGCTCGGCGAGCGCGGCATCCGGGTCAACTGCGTCGCCCCCGGGGCCTTCCCGACCCGGGCCGAGGACATCCACCCCGACCCCGAGGCCTATAGCCGCCGGATCATCGACTCGCAAGCGTTGAAGCGCCGAGGGACCTTCGAGGAGCTGGCCGCCGCGGTGTCGTTCCTCGTCGGGCCGGACTCGTCGTTCATCACCGGCCAGACCCTCAACGTCGACGGGGGCTGGATCATGAAGTAGGCGCCGCGACCGGCCATGACCCGCCTCCGGCGAGGCGCTGCGTACGATGCCGCGAGGAAAAGAGGTGCTCGCCTGTGAGACGAATCATCGGGATCGTGCTGGCCGTGCTCGGCGTGCTGGCGTTCGTCGGCTCCTTCGTGTATCGCTCCTCCGTCGAGCCGAAGTTGGTGAAGTACCCGACGGACGTCGACGAGACGCCTGTCTACGCGGGCACGGTCACCATCTACCTCAACCAGAAGACGTACGCGCCGCTGGCCAAGCCGATTGTCGCCCACCTGGACGTCTCCCGGCACATCCAGGCCATCGCCGATCAGAGCTCCAGCGATCGGGTGGTCCTGAGCGAGAAGATCACCCTCGCCGCGCAGGGCCAGTTCACGGGCAACCTGGACTCCCAGTACGTGATGAACCGGCGCACGCTGCGCAACGTCAACAACGACCGAGCCTGGGCCTTCACGCCGGCCAACCGGGTGGATCGCAGCCCCGACTTCCGGCTGGCCTTCCCGTTCGACACCGAGGCCAAGCCCTACCCGGTCTACAAGAACGAGGTCGCGGCCACGTACATCGCCAAGCCGGCCGGCGAAGACAACGTCGAAGGGCTCAAGGTCCTGAACTTCACCGCCAACCAGACCAAGCCGCTACCGGTCAGCCCGGCCTATCTCGCCGCCATCAACAAGATCACGCCCCTGCCGAGCGAGCTCACCCTCGATCAGCTGAAGCCCATCTTGAAGACCGCCGGCGTCGACGTCGACACACTGCTGCCGGCCCTGCTCCCACACCTCTCGAAGGCGGACACCGACGCCCTCCTCGCGCTTTCGCAGCAGAAGGTGAAGCTGGTCTACCTGTTCACGTTCTCGGGGGCCGACTCCGTGGAGCCGTCGACCGGCAGCATCGTCAAGGTCCATGACGTGGACGAGACGCTGTACGCGGCGCCCGATCCGACGGTGCTCCCGAAGCTGAGGGCCATCCTGGCCCGATACCCGGCCGTGCCGGCGGCGGTGCAGGGCGTGGCTGGCTTGGACAAGCTGGCCGCCAACCCGTTCAGGGTGTTCGAGAACAAGTTCTCCCAGACGCCGGCGTCGGTGGCCGACATCGCCAGCACGGTGAAGGACAAGAAGACCGCGAAGCACCTCGCCACGTCGACCATCCCCAACGGGTTGCTCATCGGCGGCCCCGTGCTGTTCCTCGTGGGGTTGATCCTCGCCGCCGCGCCCAAGCGCGGCCGCCGCCGCCCCGTCCTCCCGCCCGTGGAACCGATCACCATCGTGCCCGAACCGAGCTCCGACGGCGCCGGGGATGTCGATCCCACGCCCGTCACCTCCGACCCGGCCGAGGCCAGTCCGTCCGGCCCAGACCCGCCAGAGGCGGGTGGCTAGGCGTCGAAGATCTGCCCGTACTGCTCGCGCAGCAGGTTCTTCTGTACCTTCGCCATGGCGTTGCGGGGCAGATCGTCGACGACGAACACCCGCTTCGGCTGCTTGAATCGAGCCAACCGGTCCCGCAACGCCGCCTGCAAGTCCGCTTCCGCCAGCGCCGCGCCCGGCCGGCCCGCGACCACCGCCACCACCGCCTCGCCGAAGTCGGGGTGGGGTACGCCGATCACCGCCGACTCGGCCACGCCCGCCAGGGCGTCGAGCTGGTCCTCCACCTCCTTGGGGTACACGTTGAGCCCACCAGAGATGATCAGGTCCTTGGCCCGGCCGACGATGCGCACGTAGCCATCGGCATCGATGGTCGCCAGGTCGCCGGTGATGAACCAGCCGTCGGGGCGGAAGTCGTCGGCCGTCTTCTCGGGCTGGCGCCAGTAGCCGGCGAACACGTTCGGGCCCCGCACCTCGACCACGCCGATCTGCTCCGGGCCGAGCGGCACGCCCGTCTCGGGGTCGGCCACTCGCAGCTCGATGCCAGGGAGTGGGAACCCCACCGTCCCTGGCCTCCGATCGCCGTCGTAGGGGTTTGAGGTGTTCATGTTCGTCTCGGTCATGCCGTAGCGCTCGAGGATCGCGTGCCCGGTGCGGGCCTTCCACGCGTCGTGGGTCTCGGTGAGGAGCGGCGCCGAGCCGGACACGAAGAGCCTCATGCCGGCCGTGGCCTCCGGGGTGAGGCCGGGCTGACGGAGCAGCCGGGTGTAGAAGGTGGGCACACCCATCAGGGTGGTGGCGCGGGGCATGAGCCGGAGGATCTCGGGCCCGTCGAAGCCCGGAAGGAACATCATCGACGCCCCCGCGAGCAGCACGACGTTGGTGGCCACGAACAGGCCATGGGTGTGGAAGATCGGCAGGGCGTGGATGAGGACGTCGGCGTCCGTGAAGCGCCAACAGTCCACCAGCGCCTCGGCGTTCGTCCGCAGGTTGTCGTGGGTCAGCATGGCGCCCTTCGAGCGCCCGGTCGTCCCCGACGTGTAGAGGATCGCGGCCAGGTCGTCGCCGGCACGCTCGACCTCGCCGAACACCGCTGGTCGCTGCCGGGCCGCCGCCAGCAGGCTCCCCTCACCGTCGCCGCCCATGGTCAGGACGTGGCCGACGCCCGCCCCGGCGGCCACGGGCGCCAGCGCGTCGGCCCGATCGGGCGCGGCCACCAGCACCATCGGCTCGGCGTCACGCAGGAAGTAGTCCACCTCGGAGGCGGTGTAGGCGGGGTTCAGCGGGAGGTACACCGCTCCGGCCCGCAGGCAGCCGAGGTACAGGACGACGGCCGGCCACGACTTCTCCGTCTGCGCGGCCACCCGGTCGCCCGGCCCCACCCCGAGCTCTAGGAGCAGGTTGGCAAACCGCCCCGCCAGCGCGAACGCCTCGCCGTAGGTCACCTTCTCGCCGGCCGGGGTCTCGAGCAGGTCCTGGCCGAGATCGGGCGCGGCCACCTCGATGGCGGCGAGGAGGTTCACGGCCCGCCCCCGACCAGCGCGGTCGGCACGTCCACCACCTTGGCCCGCAGGTACTCGCCGAGGCTCTTGGCCTGGCCGTCGAGCCTGCTGCTCCCGGCCACGCCCTCCTCGAGCAACCCGACGACGAGGAAGTTCAGCGCGCCCAGGTTGGGGAGCTCGTAGCGCTTCACGACGAGCCCATCCGTCTCGGCCGGCATCAGGGCCCGCAGGCGCTCGACGGTGAGGAATGAGCGCAACCAGGGGTAGGCCGCGGCCGAGCGCACGAACACGCCGAGGTTGGCCGTGCCGCCCTTGTCGCCCGACCGGGCCCCGACGATCCGGCCGAGCGGGAGCGCCCGCGTCGGCCCGCCGGGCGCGGTGGGGAGGTCAGCGATCGGCGCCGGCTCCACCGAGCCGGTGTGATCCTCCGCCGCCAGCGTGTTGTCGACGACGGTCACGGCGGCGCCGACCGCGACCGTCTGCGGGCACAGCCCGGCGGGCACCGTGGTCGGCCAGAACACGCCGTAGGCACCCGCCTCGGCCGGCCCGCCCAGGCCGTAGAAGCCGGGGATGGAGGCCAGCGCCAGCTCCACCGGGACGCTCGAGAACGCTCGCCCCACGCGACGCTCGTCGGGGTCCTTCACGGTGATTCGCAGGAGGGCGGTGGCGGCTTCGTTGGTCGCCGGGTCAGGGTGGTCGGTGCGCACGAGCTGGCTGCGGGCGAACGCGAAGCCCTCGCGACCGCCCGGCACGTGGCTCCACACCTGGTCCTCGACCAGCCGGGCCTTGGCCTCGATGTCGAGGCCGGTGAGGCAGAACGTGAACGAGTTGCGATGGCCAGCCAGGTAATTGATCCCGACCTTGAGGGTCGGGGGCGGGGGCTCGCCACGCACGCCGGCGATCCGGATCCGGTCGGCGCCGTCCTCGCTCAGCTCGATGGTGTCGAAGCGGGCCACCACATCCGGGTTGAGGTAGCGGGGGCTGCCGATCTCGTAGAGCAGCTGCGACGTAACCGTGCCGGTGCTGACCTCTCCGCCCGTCCCGGGATGCTTGGTGATGACGCACGATCCGTCGACGGCCACCTCGGCGATCGGGAAACCTGGGTGGCGCAGATCCGGCACTTCGGTGAAGAACGAGTAGTTGCCGCCCGTCGCTTGGGCCCCACACTCGATGACGTGGCCGGCCACGCAGGCGCCGGCCAGCGCGTCCCAGTCGGTGCGCCGCCAGCGGTGCGCGTGCGCGGCCGGACCCATGACCACCGCGGCGTCGGTCACGCGGCCGGTGATGACGATGTCGGCCCCGCGCTCGAGCGCCTCCGCGATGCCCCAGCAGCCCAGGTAGGCGTGGGCAGTGACCACCTGGCTCCGGCGGTCGCCCAGCGCCTCGCCGGTCTCGAGGTGGGCCAGCGGGTGGCCGGCCGCGACGAGGTCGTCGAGCCGGCCGAGCAGGTCGTCTCCCGTGACCACGGCGACGACCGGCGCCAAGCCGAGCCGGGTGGCGACCTCCTCCACCGCCGCCGCGCACCCGCTCGGGTCGAGACCGCCGGCGTTGGCCACGACCTTGATGCGCCGGTCCAGGCAGGTGCCCATGACCTGCTCCATCTGGGTCACGAAGGTGCGAGCGAACCCGCCGCCCGGCCGCTTGGCCTGAGTGCGGGCGAGGATGAGCATGGTGAGCTCGGCCAACCAGTCCCCGGTCAGGTAGTCGATCGGACCGCCTTCGACCATCTCCCGGGCCGCCGACAGCCGGTCGCCGTAGAAGCCCGAGCAGTTGGCGATCCGCACCACGGACCAGACCCTATTGATCCGACGAATCTCCGAAGAATCTGCGGCGGTGCGGCCGCGCTTCGATCTCCACCGTCAGCGCGCGCCATCACGCGCGCCGAAGGTGGAGATGCGAGATGAACCCGACCGGTGAGACCGGTGGGGCGTCGGAGGGACGGGGCGGCAGACGATGATGAGGGCGTGACGGGAGGAGAGCCGGCGACATCCGACCAGGGCGTGGTGCTGCTCGACCTGTACGACCGGGCGCTGCCTCAGGTCTACGGCTACCTGCTCCCCCGCACCGGCGCCGAGGTCGTGGCCGAGGACCTGACCGCCGAGACCTTCCTCGCCGCCGTCACCGCCGTCCAGAAGGGCACCGTGCCCGACCTGACCATCGCCTGGTTGGTGGGGGTGGCCCGCCACAAGCTGGTCGACCACTGGCGGCGCCAGGCCCGCGAGGAGCGTCAGCTCCGCCTGATCGAGCAGGCCACGGTCGAGTGGGAGGATCCCTGGGACATCCAGCTCGACGTGGCGCAGGCCCACCAGACCCTGGCCGAGCTGGGCGCCCACCATCGGATCGCCCTGACCCTGCGCTACCTCGACGGCCTGTCCGTGCCGGAGGTTGCCGACGCAGCTCGACCGAACGGTCCACGCCACCGAGGCGCTGCTCGTGCGGGCCCGGATGGCCTTTCGCCGCGCCTACGAGGAGGGGAACGACGATGCCTCACTGCTCCCCTCGACGCCCTGCGGTAACCGCTCGTGCCCCGCCCGCCACGCGCTGCGTTTGCAGCCGACCTCCGCCATCGCCTCGAGACCGCGCTCGGGCCCACCCAACCAGGAGGATCCATGGCCACCACCGAGACCACCGAGACCGCTGCCGTCGACATCCGTCCCCGCACCATCACGCCCTACCTCACCGCCAAGGACGCGGGGCGCGCCATCGAGTTCTACCGGCAGGCCTTCGGCGCCACCGAGACGTATCGGATGGAGGACGACACCGGCCGCATCGGCCATGCCGAGATCGACATCGCCGGGATCGTGGTGATGCTCTCCGATGAGCACCCCGAGCTCGGCATCGTCAGCCCCGAGACCCTCGGTGGCGCCGGCTTGGGGCTCACCCTCCCGTCGACGATGTCGACGCCACCTACGAGCGGGCCCTCGCGGCCGGGGCGACGGGTCTCCGCCCGCCGGCGGACCAGTTCTACGGCGATCGGGCAGCCACCCTGCTCGACCCGTTCGGCCACCGCTGGACCGTCTCTCGCTCGATCGAGCAGCTCTCGGTCGAGGATCTGGCTGTCCGAGCGCCGGACTACACCGTCACCGCGGCCCAGCCCGGCGACGCGACCGCCGCTCCGCTCGGCGATCGACCCCTCGGCGAGCTGGGCTACTTCACGCTGTCGGTGCCCGACGTCGACCGAGCGGCCGCGTTCTACGGCGCCCTCCTCGGATGGCGGGCCGAGCCGGCCAGGCCGAGCACCGAGGGCGGCGGCCATCTCTACCGCCACGTGCACAACACCGTCACTGCCGTTGGGCTTCCACGACCAGCTGGACGACCGCCGCCCGCCACCACTACTACCGGGTCGCCGATCTGCAGACGGTGGTCGCCCGGGTGCGCGAGCTCGGAGGCGAGGTGCTCGAGGTGTCCGACTACGCGTCCGGCGGCAATGCCCGCTGCCGCGACGACCAAGGCATCGAGTTCGACCTCTGGCAGGCGGCCCCGGCTACTGAGGTCCTCGCTACGCCAGGGGTCAGCCCCAACCGAGGCCGCGGCTGATCACCAGGCGCTGCACCTCGCTCGTGCCCTCGCCGATCTCCAGGATCTTGGCGTCGCGGTAGTGGCGCGCCACCGCGGTCTCGTCCAGGAAGCCAGAGCCGCCGAACACCTGGGTGGCGTGGCGGGTGGCGTCCATCGCGGCCTCGGTACGCGAACAGCTTGGCCACCGACGCCTCCTGCGGAACGGTTGCCCGGTGTCACGCAGCCAAGCCGGCGTGGTACGTCAGCTGCGTGGCCGCGGCGAGCGCGACGTGCATGTCGGCGCACCGGAAGGCGACGGCCTGGTTGGCCCCGATCGGGCGCCCGAAGGCCATGCGCTCGGAGGCATGGCGGGTGGCGTCCTCCAGGCAGCGGCGGATGACGCCGACGGCCAGCGCGGCGATCGCCACCCGACCCTCGTCGAGCACCTCCAGGAACTGCGCCAGCCCCCGGCCGCGGGTGCCGAGGAGGTGGTCGACCGGCATGCGACAGTCGACGAACGCCAGCCCATGGGTGTCGGACGCGTGCCATCCCATCTTCCGGTACGGCGGCAGCACCGTGAAGCCGGGCGTCCCGGCCGGCACCAGGAAGGCCGAGATCTCGCGGGGCGCCGTCATCGCCGAACCGTGACCATCGACGTCATCGGCGTGCCCGAGTTGGTGATGAAGGCCTTCTCGCCGTTGAGCACCCATTGCCCGGCCGCCGTCGAGCTCGGCCAGCGTGCGGGTCCCACCGGCGTCGCTGCCGGCGTCGGGCTCGGTCAACCCGAACGCCCCGAGGGCCCGGCCCGCGCACAGGTCCGGCAACCACCGCTCCCGCTGTCCTTCGAGCCGAACTTGTAGATCGGGATTGGCGCCGAGCCCGACCCCGGCTTCGAGGGTGATGGCGAGCGACTGGTCGACCCGCGCGATCTCCTCGATGGCGATGCAGAGCCCGGTGAGGTCGCCACCGCTGCCGTACGGCTCCGGGAACGGGCAAGCCGAACAGTCCGAGGTCGCCCATGGCTCGTACCGCCTCCAACGGCAGCTCACCGGCCTCTTCCCACCGGACGACGTGCGGCTCCAGCTCCTTCGTGGCGAAGTCGCGAACGACGGCCCGCAATGTCTCGTGCTCTTCCGTCACATGCGGGTACACGCGAACTCCCTTCAGCTCTCGAGCGGCTGGGCCCCATCCTCATCGCCCAGGACCGACCGGGCCACTCGCAGCGCCGCGTTCGCCGCCGGGACGCCCGCGTAGACCGCGGAGTGCAGCAGCACCTCGGCGATCTCGTCGGCCGTCACGCCGTTGCGACGAGCGGCGCGGACGTGCAAGGCCAGCTCGTCCTCACAGCGCAGGGCGGTGAGAAGCGCGAGCGTGATGCACGAGCGCGTGCGGCGGTCCAGGCCGTCGCGCGTCCACACCGAGCCCCACGCGGCGCGGGTGATGTACTCCTGGAAGGCGGCGGTCAGCGGGCTGGTGGAGGCAATGGCCCGATCGACGTGCTCGTCGCCGAGCACCTCCCGTCGCATGCGCATGCCGGCGGCGTAGAGGTCGTCGGCCGGTCCAGCCGAGTCGCTCACGGCGCGCCCCCGCCCCGCGGAGGTGCTCGAGCAGCAAGGCGTTGACCTCGTCCGCTCGCTCCCAACTGGCGAGGTGCGCCGCGCCCTCGACCACCTCGAGACGAGCGTTCGGGATGCGCTCGGCGATGGCCTGGCCGTGCTCGGGCGGGGTCGAGGGGTCCTGGGCCCCGGCGATCACGAGGCTCGGCGCCTGCACCCGGTGGAGCTCCGGCAGGAGGTGCATGCTGCCGATCGCCTCGCAGCACGAGGCATAGCCCTCGGCGTCGATGCCGCTGATCATGGCTTCGAAGCCGGCCATGACGTCCGGCTGCGCCGCGGCCAGCTGCGGGGTGAACCAGCGCTCGAGGGTGGTCGAGGCGATGGCCTTCGTGCCCTCGGCTCGAACCGTCGCCGCCCGCTCCTCCCAGCGCGAAGGCGGTCCCAGCTCCGCCGAGGTGCACAGCAAGGCCAGGCGGTCGATCCGCTCGGGCGTGTGGACGCCGAGCCACATGGAGACCATGCCGCCGAGCGACAAGCCGCCGACGTGGACGCGTTCGAGGCCGAGGACGTCGAGCAGATCGACCACGTCCTGGCCCAGGTCGTCGAGCGAGTACGGACCAGGCACCGCGGGCGAGCCACCGTGACCCCGGTGGTCGTAGCGGACCACCCGGAGCTGGGGTGTGAGCGCCGGGATCTGTGGCGCCCACATCTCGAGCGTGCTGCCGATCGACCCGCCGAGCACCAAGGTGGGCGCGTCGGCCGGGCCGTCGATGACGTGGTGCAGCTGCATGGTTCATCGCCTCCGATGGTCGTGGTCGGCGAGGGCACGGACGACCAGCTCAATGGCGGCTCCGTGGGCGTGGTCAATGGCTGTGGCGCCGAGCTCGGGCGCGAGCAGGTCGAGGTTGCGGCGCATGCGGTCGGGATCGATCCGGAGTCGGGCCAGGCTCTCGGCCAGCCACGACGCGCCGGAGCCGGTCACCCGCAGCAGGCCGGTCAGCGGTCGCCACTCCGCGTGCCAGGCACCGGCGGCCCGCTCGTGCTCGTGGTGCATGGTGCCGAGCAGGATGGCCGCGAGGCCGGGCGCCTGCAGCGACGCGGCCCGCGCCGACACGGCGGCGATGGGGTTGTGCTTGTGGGGCATGGCCGACGACGCACCCGCGCCCGGCGCTCCGATCTCGGCCACCTCGCCCACCTCGGTCTGAGCCAGGAGGACGATGTCCTGGGCCGCCTTGCCGACTGCGCCGGCGGCGCCGGCGAGCGCGCCGGCCAGCTCGGCGACGCGGCTGCGCTCCGCGTGCCACGGCACCACCGGCGCGAGGAGGCCGAGGCGCCCGCTGAACCGCTCCAGTACGGCGACCGCCGCCGGACCGAACCCGTCGAGGGTGCCCGAGGCGCCGCCGAGCTGGGCCGCCAGCCGGCGCTCGCGTACGTCGCGCAGCCGCTCGACGCCGGCATCGAGGCCGGTCATCCACCCCGCGGCCTTCAGCCCGAAGGTGGTCGGCATCGCCTGTTGCAGCAAGGTCCGCCCGGCGATGGGCGTGGCTTGGTGAGCACGAGCGAGGTCGGCGGCTCGGGACGAGGCCGTCTCCAGGTCGCACTGCACCACCGAAAGCGCCCGCGCCGCGACGAGCACGGCCGCGGTGTCGACGATGTCCTGGCTGGTGGCACCCCGGTGCACGAGCCCGGCGGCGGGCGTGCCGAGCTGCTCTCGCAAGGCCCGGACCAGCGGGATGGTGGGGTTGCCGCCGGCCGCAGCCTCGCGCCCCAGGGCGGCGAGGTCGAACCGCTCGGCCCGGCAAACGGCCTCGACGGCGGCGGCGTCCTCGGCCGACCCCAGCCCGACGTCGACCTGGGCCCAGGCCAGCGCCGCCTCAGCATCGAGCATGGCTTGGAGCCAGGCCAGATCCGTCGTGGCCTCCCAGACCGCACCCCGCGCCAGCACGTCGTCGAACAGTCCGCGCGCCGGTGCCGGCGGCGGGCTGGACCCGGCTCGGCCGGCGCCGTCAGATGACGAGGAAGGCGGTCTCATGCTCTCCTTGGAGCCGGATGTCGAAGCGGTAGCCGTCGTCGGCCGGCTGGGCCACGAGCGTGGAACGGGCGTCGTCGGCCAGGGCCGCCAGCACGGGATCGGCGGCGTTGGCCTCCGGCTCGTCGCTGAAGTAGACCCGGGTGACGACCCGGTCGAGCAGCCCGCGCGCCAGCACCGTCATCGCGAGGTACGGCGCGCTCGGCTGGCCGTCGGGCCCAGGAACGGTGCCAGGCTTCACGGTGCGGATGGCCCAGCAGCCGTCGTCGTCGGTCGGGCACCGGCCGAAGCCGCGGAAGCCGGGCGGGTTCGGGGCGGCCGCGCCGCGGGGATCATCGGGATGGTCGAAGCGGCCGTCGACATCGGCCTGCCAGGTCTCCACCACCGCGTCGGGGATCGGATCGCCCATCCCGTCGAGCACCCGCCCTCGAAGCCAGAACGCGCCTGGGGTGCCGTCAGGGACGACGTCGGGGCCGTCGGGCCAGGAGAGGACCAGGTGGAGGAACGGTCCGACGGTCTGGGACGAGGTGAGCCCGGGCCGCTCAGCCATCGTGGCCCTCCTCGAACGGCGTAGCACCCCGGCCCCGCAGCACGAGGTCGAACGCGAAGCCGAGCGCCCACTCCGGTTGTGTGAGGTCGTGGTCGTAGCAGGCGATGAGCCGGCGGCGCGCCGCTGGATCGGGGATCGAGTTGAGGATCGGGTCCTGGAAGAACAGCGGGTCGTCGGGGAAGTACATCTGGGTCACGAGGCGTTGTGAGAACGAGCGGCCGAACAGGGAGACGTGGATGTGGGCCGGACGCCAGGCGTTGTGGTGGTTCCCCCACGGGTACGCACCCGGACGGATGGTCACGAACTGGTAGTGCCCGTCGTTCCCGGTGACGGTGCGGCCGCCGCCGGTGAAGTTGGGGTCGAGGGTGCCGGGCCACGTGTCGTTGCGATGGTTGTACCGACCGGATGCGTTGGCCTGCCAGATCTCGACCAGCGTTCCGGGGATGGGCCGGCCGTCGCCGTCGAGCACTCGGCCCTGCACCACGATGCGCTGCCCCACCGGCTCGCTCTCGTGCTGCCGGGTGAGGTCGTGGTCGAGAGGCCCGACCCGCTCGGCCCCGAACAGCGGCCCGGTCAGCTCGGTCAATCCGGGCGTCACCACCAGCGGTGCCCGCTTCGGGGCTCGAAGCCTGCTGCTGCGGTAGTCCGGGCTGTCGAGGGGTGGATGGACACCTTCGGCCGGCTGCTCATACCCGAGTCGGGTGACGGTGGACATCACGGTGCTCCATTCGCGTAGAGCCGTCCGAACGGCAGGCCAACGTAGTTCTCGGCCAGTGCGGTCGAGGCGGCGCGGGAATGGGTGAGGAATGCCAGCTCGGACAGCTGGAGGCGGCGCTGGAACTCGTCGTGCTCGTGGAACCGGTGCAGCATCGACGTCATCCACCAGGAGAAGTGCTGGACCCGCCAGACCCGCTGCGCGCAGGTGTCCGAGTAGCAGTCGAGCAAGGCCTCTTCGCCGGTCCGGAACAGGTGGTCGAGGGCGTCGGCGAGGACAAACACGTCGGCGATGGCGAGGTTCATGCCCTTGGCCCCGGTCGGCGGGACGATGTGGGCGGCGTCGCCGGCCAGCACGAGGCGCCCGTGGCGCATCGGCGAGGCGACGAAGCTGCGCATGGCCGTGATGCCCTTCTCGAGGATCGGTCCGTCGACCAGCTCGAAGCCGTCCTCGGTGGGCAGGCGGGTTGCCAGCTCGTGCCAGATCCGGTCGTCGGACCACGCCGCCTCGTCCTCGTCGGGCGGGACCTGCAGGTAGAGCCGGGTCACCTCGGGCGACCGCATGCTGTAGAGAGCGAAGCCCCGGTCGTGGGCGCTGTAGATCAGCTCCTCGGTCGTCGGCCGGGCCTGAGCCAGGATGCCGAGCCAGGCGAAGGGGTACTCGTGCTCGTCGATCCTCAGCCGCCCGGCCGGGATCGAGGGGCGGGCGATCCCGTGGAACCCGTCGCATCCGGCGATGACATCGCAGTGCAGCTCCTGCTCGGCCCCGTCGTGCCGGAAGCGGATGACGGGACGAGCCGTCTCGACGTCTTCCACCCGCACGTCCTCGACCTCGAACCGGATCTCGCCGCCCCTCGCCAGCCGGGCCGCGATGAGGTCCTTCACCACTTCCTGCTGGCCGTACACGGTGATGAACTTGCCGGTCAGGTCGACGAAGTCGATCCGATGGCGGTGCCCCTCGTAGGCCAATGCGACGCCGTGGTGGATGAGGGCCTCGCGGTCGAGCCGGTCGGCCAGGTCGAGCGCCCGAAGGAGCTCGACCGTCGGGTGCTCGAGCACTCCGGCGCGGACACGATGCTCGACGTAGTCACGGGTGCGCGACTCGAGCACCAGCGAGTCGATGCCCCGAGCGGCCAGGAGGTGCGACAGGACCAGCCCCGCCGGCCCGGCTCCGATGATCCCGACCTGCGTCCGCAATCCGCTCAAGCGTCCATCCTCCGGCCGTCAAGCATGCTCGGCACGGGGCCCGGCCGCCGCATGATGCACAGAGCGCACGAGTGTTTGTCAAGCGCACGGCTGCCAGGCCGGTGCTACCGTTCGATCGGCCACTCGACGCCCAGCGACCCGGGGAGGACACGGATGAGCACGAGCGCGGACAAGCCGCCGTTTCGCGCCGACCACGTCGGCAGCCTGCTCCGGCCGAGAGCACTCCTCGAGGCCCGAGCCGAGCACGCGGCCGGACGCCTGCCCCCTGATGCGCTGCGGGCGAAGGAGGACGATGCCATCCGCGCCGCGGTCGCGATGCAGGAGGAGGTCGGGCTTCGGTCGGCCACCGACGGCGAGTTCCGCCGAACCTCGTGGCACATGGACTTCATCTACCAGCTGGCGGGCGTGCATCGGGCGGAGGAGAACCTCACCGTCCACTTCGAGAACGAGGAAGGCAGCCTGGAGTTCACGTCGGCCGCCCTGAAGGTGGACGGTCGCGTCGGCCTCGACCACACCATCTTCGGCGACGCCTTCCAGTTCCTGCGCGCCACCACCACGACCGCGGTGCCCAAGCTGACGATCCCCTCGCCGAGCATGGTGCACTACCGCGGCGGCCGGGCTGCCATCGACCCGGCCGTGTACCCGGACCTGGACCAGTTCTGGGACGACCTGAGCGCGGCGTACGCGGCCGAGGTCCAAGCCCTCGGGCAGCTCGGCTGCGCGTACCTCCAGTTCGACGACACCAGCCTGGCCTACCTCAACGACCCGAAGCAGCGAGAGCTGATCGCCAGCATGGGGGGCGACCCGGAGCACCAGCACGAGCGCTACATCCGCCAGATCAACGCCGGCCTCGCGGCACGGCCGGAGGGCATGACCATCACCACCCACATGTGCCGGGGCAACTTCCGGTCGTCGTGGGCGGCCGAGGGTGGCTACGACTTCGTGGCCGAGTCGCTGTTCAACGACCTCGAGGTCGACGGCTACTTCATGGAGTTCGACGATGCCCGCTCCGGCGGCTTCGAGCCACTTCGCTTCGTGCCCAAGGGCAAGAAGGTCGTGCTCGGTCTGGTGACCACGAAGCGCGCCGCGCTGGAGGACAAGGACGCGCTCAAGCGGCGCATCGACGAAGCGGCGAGGTACGTGCCTATCGACCAGCTCTGCCTTTCACCGCAGTGCGGCTTCGCCTCCACCGTGGAGGGCAACGCCATCACCTACGACGACGAGGTGGCCAAGCTGCGGCTCATCGTCGAGACCGCGGCCGAGGTGTGGGGATCGGACGGCGCGTGACCGCCACGGACACACGCGGCCATGGCCCGGCCCCGCTCACCGGGCCGCTCTTCGCCACCCCGGACATAGAGGCCGAGCGCTTCCGCGACGGCAGCACCGTCCTGCGATCTCGGACCCCCCTCGGTGCGGTACCGCGCCACCTTGGCGCCTACCTCGCCCGGTGGGGCGCCGAGCGGCCCGACACCGCCTTCCTCGTCGAGCGCGCCCCCGACGGCGGGTGGCGAACGGTGACCTTCGGCCAGGCGTGGGCCGCGGCCCGATCCATCGGCCAAGCCCTCCTCGATCGCTCGCTGGGGCCAGACCGGCCGGCCGTCGCGCTGTCGGGCAACAGCGTCGACCACGCGCTCATGATGCTCGGCTGCTACGTGAGCGGTGTCCCGTTCGTGCCGGTGTCGACCGCCTACTCGCTCCTGAGCACCGACTTCGCCAAGGTTCGCCACATCGCGGCGCGGGTGCAGCCCGGCGTGGTCTACGTCGACGCCGTCGAGCCGTACGCCAACGCCATCGCGGCGGCAGACTTCGAGGGCGCGGAGCTCGTGTCGTCCGCCGCCAACGCCGCCGCCGCGCCGCTCGACGACCTGGTCGGAACGACGGTGCCGCCCTCGTTCGACGCCGTGGCGGACGCCATCGGCGCCGACACCGTGGCCAAGATCATGTTCACCTCCGGCTCGACCGGCCTGCCCAAGGGCGTCATCACCACTCACGGCATGCTCTGCGCCAACCAGGAGATGTTGCGTCAGACCTGGCCGTTCGTCGACGAGGAGCCGCCGGTGCTCGTCGACTGGCTGCCGTGGAGCCACACCTTCGGCGGCAGCAACAACACCGGGCTGGTGCTCGCCGCCGGCGGCACCTTCTACATCGACGCCGGCAAGCCGACCCCGGGACTCATCGACATCACGGTCCAGAACCTTCGGGAGGTCTCGCCGACCATCTACTACAACGTGCCCCGAGGCTTCACCGCCCTGCTGCCCTCCCTCGAGGCCGACGAAGCGCTGGCCGCCACCTTCTTCGCCCGGCTGCGCGTGATCGTCTACGCCGGCGCCGCGCTCACGCCAGAGATGTGGACCCGGCTCGAGGACGTGGCCCGCCGCACGACCGGGCGGACGGTCCCGATGACCTCGGCTTGGGGCTCGACGGAGACCGCCCCCATGGCCACCATCGCCCACTTCCTCAGCGACGGACCCGGCAACATCGGTGTGCCCGTCCCCGGCGTGGAGGTCAAGCTCGTGCCCAGTGGGGCCAAGCTCGAGCTTCGGGTGCGGGGCCCGAACGTGACCCCCGGCTACTTCCGCGACCCGGCGCGCACCGAGGCTGCCTTCGACCGCGACGGCTTCTACTGCATCGGCGATGCGGGCCTCCCGGTCGACCCGGACGACCCGTCGGCAGGCATCAGCTTCGACGGCCGGATCGTCGAGGACTTCAAGCTGAGCAGCGGCACGTGGGTGAGCGTGGCTGCGGTACGAACCGCGGTCGTGTCCGCGACCGCGCCTCTGGTGTCCGATGCGGTCGTCGCCGGCCATGATCGCGACGACCTCTGCCTCATGATGTGGATCGACCTCGGCGCCGCCCAACGCCTCCTGGCCGTCGCGGGCTCGGCGGCCGAGGTGGTGGCTGACGCCCGGGTGCGGACCTTCCTGGCCGAGGCCGTCGCCCGCTACAACGCGAGCCGGCCGGGATCGTCCGAACGGGTGGCCCGAGTGCTGCTGCTTGACCAGCCTCCCTCCATCGACGCCAATGAGATCACCGACAAGGGGTACATCAACCAGCGCGCCGTGCTCGAGCACCGCGCCGAGCTGGTCGAGCGGCTCTACGCCCCTGATCCCGACGACGCCGTGCTCGTGCTCTGACGCGAACGCGAACCAGGGGAGCGGCGGGCGGGCGCGAGGCTGTCGACGCCGGATCGCGTCGGCTAGAGCCAGTCCTTGCGCCTGAACGTGATGTACAGCCCGCCTGAGCCGAGGATCATCAGGACAGTGGCGGCGATCACCCCCGCGTGGCGGGCGAAGCCGGGGTAGGGCACGTTCATCCCGTACCAACCGGTGATCAGGGTCGGGACGGCGATGATGGCGGCCCAGCTCGTGACCTTCTTCATCACCTGGTTCTGGCGGTAGTCGCGCAGGCTCAGGTTGGTCTCGACGATCGTGCTCACGAGATCCCGCAACGAGTCGGTGGACTCGCTGACTCGCAGTATGTGGTCGTAGAGGTCCTGGTAGTATGGGTAGAGGTCCGCTTCGACCGCGCCGTGGGTATGACGCATGAGTGCGCTGACGGCCTCCCGCATGGGTACGGCGAGGCGATGGAACTTCACCAGCGACTGGCGCATCTGGAACCAGGTGCGCTGCTGCGACGGCGCCATGGGCTCCTCGGCGAAGATCCCCTCGCTCACGTCGTCGTAGAACTCGTCGAAGGCCTGCACGGCATCGAAGTAGCCGTCTACCACCACGTCGAGCAGGCCGTAGAGGAGGAAGCTCACGCCGTGGCCGGCGAGCTCGGCGGAGCCGTCCCACCGCTGCTTGACCGGGGCCATGGAGAACCCCTCGTCCTTGCGGACGGTAAGCAGCCAGCGATCGCTGAAGAAGGCGTCGATCTCGGTCTGCTCCAACGAACCTCCGGTGGCGTCGACTCGCACCGCGTGGCAGGCGAGGAACAGGTGGGAGCTGTACTGATCGAGCTTCGGTCGCTGGTGGGGGCCGAGCGCGGTCCTCCACCGCCAGCTCGTGCAGCCCGAGCTCGCCGGCCAGCTCGTGCAGCTCCTCCCTCGTCGGTCCGCACAGATCGACCCACACCACGGTGTCGGCTCGCTCGAGGTGGTCGGAGATGTCGGCCACGCGAAAGTCCTCGGCCTCGAGCTCGCCCTTTCGGTACACCCGGGTGTGGGCCACAGCGCCTCCCTGCCTCGGCTGGACGGGAGACGGGCATCGCCCCCCGCCGTCGACCGACGTGGGTGAAGCGTAGGTTCGACGTGTGTAGCGTGCCCCGCCATGCGGTTCGGCATCATGTTCGCCAACATCATGTCCTGGGCGGACGGTCCTGGCGCAGTGGAGGCGGCTCGGGCCGCGGAGGCAGCCGGATTCGAGTCGATGTGGACGGTCGAGCACGTCGTGTACCCCGACGACTACCAGTCGACCTACCCGTACAGTCCCGACGGGCGGATGCCCGGCGGGTCCTCGACGCCCATCCCTGACCCGCTGGTGTGGCTGGCCTACATCGCGTCAGCCACCACCACCTTGCGGCTCGCCACCGGCATCCTCATCCTGCCCCAGCGCAACCCGGTGATCCTGGCCAAGGAGCTGGCCACCCTCGATCACCTGTCCGGTGGCCGAGTCGAGCTCGGCATCGGCGTGGGCTGGCTGCAGGAGGAGTTCGACGCGCTCGGCGTACCGTGGGCGCGCCGCGGCGCCCGGACGGATGAGTACGTGGCCGCGATGCGGGCGCTGTGGGCCGGCGACGGCGCTTCGTTCGACGGCGAGTTCGCCTCGTTCACCCGGGTGTCGTCGAACCCCAAGCCGGCGCAGCGCCCCATCCCTGTGGTCATCGGCGGCCACTCTCGAGCCGCGGCTGAGCGGGCGGGCCGGCTGGGCGACGGGTTCTTCCCCGGCAAGGGCTCGGTCTCCGAGCTGGTCGAGCTGATCGACATCGCCCACCAGGCCGCGGCGGCGCACGGCCGCGACCCGGCCGTCATCGAGATCACCGCCGGCACCGACAAGCTCTACGGTGACGATCCGGTGGGTGCGGTCGAGGAGCTGGCCGCCATCGGCGTGAGCCGGGTCGTCGTCCCCTCGTTCGTGCTCATGCGAGGGCGTCCGGCCGAGGCCTTCGGCGCGTTCGCGGAGCGGGTGGTGGCGCCGGCGGCCGCCATCGGCTGACCTGCGCTCAACGTCCCGTCCACCGGGTGGACCGCGCCCGCCTCCCAACCGATGGCGAGGGCCGAGCCGAGAGGAGGCCTCCGCGATGAGCGGTTCGATCGAGATCGAGCGCCACACCAACGTGGCCCTGGTGCGCCTGAACCGGCCCGAGGCCCGCAACGCCATGAACCTCGACCTGGCGACCGCCACCGTCGATGCCATCGAGGCCTGCCAGGACGCCGGCGCCATCGTGCTCACGGGCACCGACCCTGCGTTCTGCGCCGGGCTCGACCTGCGCCAGCTCGGGACCGATCGGATCGGTGATCTCCCGAGCTTCACGACCGCGGTGGCCCAGTCGGCCAAACCGGTCATCGGCGCGGTGAACGGACCAGCGGTGACCGGCGGGTTCGAGCTGGCCCTGGCCTGTGACTTCTTGATCGGCTCTGAGCGGGCTTCGTTCGCCGACACCCACCTCCGGGTGGGCGTCTACCCCGGGCCGGTGCTGGTCGATCTCCCACGGCGCGTCGGCCTGGCCTGGGCCCGCGAGCTGTCGCTCACCGGCAACTTCATCGACGCCGAGACCGCGCTGCGGATCGGGCTGCTCAACCACGTCGTGGGCCACGATCGCCTGGTTGTCGCCGCGCTGGAGCTGGCGGCCGCGGTGGCGGAGCAGGACCCGGAGATGGTGCGGGCGATGCGGGCCGAGTGGCGTCGATTGGACGGCCTCGACGAGGCCCACCGGGCCCACACCGACCTGGCGCGCGACCAGGGCTTCCGCGACGGACTCGGGACGGACCTGACATCCCGACGGGCGGAGGTGCTGCGGCGGGCCCACGAGCAGCGAGAGGCGGGCCCGAGCGGCCATCGGACCATTTGACGCTCTGGGTCAGCACCGCGATCCGGCGCCCGGTCCGGCCTGGTCAACCGCCGGAGACGGCGGGGATGATCGACAGCTCGTCATCCGGTCCGATGGCCGTGCTCAGCCCGTCGCGGTCGCGAACGTTGTCGGCTCCTACGAAGATGTTGACGTGCACTCGGAGCTGGCCCCGCTCGTCGCGGACTCGGCGCTCCAGCGCCGGATGATCGACCGCGAGGGCATCGAGCACCGAGCCGACCGTGACCGCGCCCCCCGCTGCGTCCGCCGGCGCGGCTCCGGCCTCGACCCCGACGGTGTGAGCACCGGCCACGAGGTCGCGCAGGGCGGTAGGAACGCGGACGCGGACCTCCACGGCGCGATCAGCCGAGGGGGGCGGCGCGCACGGACACGACCGGCGGCAGATGGTCGGCGAGGAGCGTCCACGACTCACCGTCGTCGACCGAGCCGTACACCTCCCCGGTGCGAGTGCCGAAGTAGAGACCGGCGGGAGCTTGGCCGTCGGTTGTGAACGCGTCGCGGAGCACCGTGAGGTGGGCCTGGTGCTGCGGCAGTCCGGACGTCAGCGGCTCCCAGGACTCGCCGGCGTCGGCCGTCCTCCACACGACGCAGCGACCATCGGGCGTGCACCGATACTCGTCGCTCTCGAGCGGGATGAGATAGGCGGTCCCCGGTCGGGTCGGATGGGCAACCACGGGGAACCCGAAGTCCATGCCCGCGATGCTCGTCATGGCGGTCCAGGATCCGCCCCCATCGTCGCTGCGGTAGATGCCGCCGTGATGCTGCAGATAGAGGCGCTCCGGGTCGGCGGCGTCGCGAGCCACCTTGTGCACGCACTGGCCGAACTCCAGCTCCGGTGCGTCGGGTATGAACCCGACGACGATGCCGGCGTTGCCGGCCTGCCACGAGCGGCCACCGTCATCGCTGCGGTAGACGCCTGCCGCCGAGACCGCGACGAGGAGACGATCGGGGTCACCCGGATGGACCAGCACGGTGTGCAGGCAAAGGCCGCCTCCGCCAGGCTGCCACTGGGCCCGATGCGGGTGATCCCAGAGCCCGCGCACGAGCGAGAAGGTTCGGGCGCCGTCGTCGCTGCGGAACAGCGCGGCTGGCTCCACGCCGGCGTAGACGACCTCCGGTTGGTCGGCTGGGCCGGGCACGAGCTGCCAGATCCGAGCCAGCGAGGCATCGCTACCGACGGGGAAGGTCAGCGCCGCCCGCCGTTCCTCCGTCCACGTGTCGCCGAGGTCATAGGAGCGCCGGAGCACCGGGCCCCAGTGGTTGCTGACCGAACCGGTGAACAGGCGGGGCTCCGGCCCTCGGGTGTCGACGCACGTGGCGTAGACCTCTTCTCCGGCGAAGGTGGGCCCGGCCAGGTCGAAGTGGGCCCGGCCGTCATCGGAGCGGAGCGTGAACAATCCCTTGGTTGTGCCGACGAGAACGAACGTCTCCATGGTGGGTGGACGATACGCGGTGGTGGCGGACGACGGCGTCATGACCACTTTGACCTGGCCGCACGCCGGAACTCATCGGGCCGGATACCTCACTAAGGTGGTTCGGAATCCCGGCACCCTTTCGGGGTCAGCCCAGGAGCTCATCGATCGAGGTAGCAGGGGGCAACGCCAACAGGCCCTTGGCCGCGAAGCTGCGCACGAGGATCTCCCAGCCTGGTCGGGCGGCGAGAAGCGAGCGCAGCTCGGCCTGCGCGCCATCGACGTCGCCTCGGGCGAGCAGAGCCCCGGAGCGCAGGAAGCGCAGGTTCTCCTCGTCGGGCAGCATGACAAGGGCCTCGTCGACGTTCGTGAGCGCCGCGTCCGCGTCCCCAGCGAAGAGGGCGTCGACGGCTCGACCGAAGCCCGCGAAGGCCTCGGACCATCGAGCAGCCGCCGGAGCTCACCGAGTGGATCGTCGCTGCGATCGACGCGGAGGTCGGTGAGCCGTCCGGCCCACGCGTCGCCGCGCTGCCCGTTGACCACGAGGATGGCGGCTGCCATCTTCCCGCGGGCATCGCCGCCGGCGGCCTGAGCGGCGTCGAGGGCCGTCAGCAGGCGGCGAGGGAACGGCTCCGGGGAGGCCGAGAAGGCCTCGGCCATCGCCGGCCAGACGTCGCGGCTCGCGATCATGTTGGCCTGCACAGTGAAGCCGTCGCCGAGCAGGTGGCCGGCGTGGTCGATGCACCACTCACCCGTCATGGCGGCGACGGTCCCGTCGGCGGCCACCACGCCGACCTGCCGGAGGAGGGCCGCCGGGTCAGCCGTCTGCGCCTGGGCCAGCGCATCGGCCGCCGAGGCGCCCGAGGCCATGGCGTCGAGGCACCGGGGCCCGTAGGCGGGCTCGCTGATCGCTTGGGTGGCAACGGCGCCGACACCCGGCCGAGCCCACGGGACGGTCGCCCCGACCGCGAACATGCATGTCTGCACCGCGACACCGAGCGCACCCGTCTCCGGATCGCGAGCGACGATCGAGTAGGTCATGGCGCTCCTCCTCGTGACCGACGTCAGACCCGACCCCGTTCTCGCGGACGAGGCGACACCGGAGGAGATGCTACTGAGCGCGTGTGAAGGCCAATCCCGCACGGTGCTGATCGATTGGGGACTCGACCTCCGGGCAGTTCAGCGGCCCTCTGGCGTGTCGCCGCTGTCGTCGAACTCGGTGGCGACGGACGGACGGCGTCTCAGACGGTTGATCCGCGGCGGCGCATGGCGAGGAACGTGACGACCGTGCCCAAGCAGATGGCACCGAAGGCGATCGCGAGTGCCGTGCCCGCCCCATTCGAGCCCGTGACCGGTAGGGCGACGATCGAGGTCGGAGCGACCCCGGCGGTGGTCACCGGTGCCGTCGCGACCGTCGTCGATGCGGGCAACGTCGTCGACGCCGGCAACGTTGTCGCCGGCAGCGTGGTGCTCGGGGGCGGCGGTACGCAGTTCGACACCGAGGTCACGAACGGACCGGCGATCCGACCGGCCGGCGAGCCGTTGCCGGTGAAGACCGCCTTGATGTCGATTTGGCCGCATTGCAGCACGACGCTCAGCGTCGCCGTGGTCTGCCCGGACGGTATGACCGCCTCCGCCCGCCCGGTCGCCGGCGGCTGCCCGGCGATCCCGCGGTAGGACTCGACGCGGACCGGAGTGGGTACGGGACGCGAGGCATCCAGCGTGTAGGCGACTGTCACGGCCCGATCGGCCCCAACGTCGAGCACGATTGTGAAGGTCGTACCGTCGATCGTTCGGGTCGCCGAGCACGTGTGCGGCGCAGTCTGGACTACCTGACTGCCGGTACACCGCGGCGCCGCAGCTGCGCCGGCTGGGCGCGCGCTGACGACGGCAAGCACACCGAATGCGACGGCACCCGCTACAGGTATGGCTCGCCGTGACCTGCAGCCGTCGCCACCCTGACTGAGGCTCCTGCGCACGGTTGTCTCCTTCCGCCTCAATGAGTCGACCCAAGTGTCAGAGGCGGAGGGCCGTCCGTCCAGGGCCCTTCGTCCCTACCGAAGGAGGACCCATGTCGAGCGGTTGCGCCGAACTATGGGCGCGCCTTGTCGCCTCACGTCACCGGGGACGTCCTCCACGCCGTCCAGGTCTGAACCCGCCGACATCGTTGCCACCCCCGCTGGTGGCAGAGCGCACGACAACAACCGGCTGCCATGATTAGCCGGACCCTTGTCTGACTACAGTCGGCCGCATGGCCGTGCGCTGGTACACCATCGTCGTGGACTGCCGGGACGTCGCCGCCCAGGCTCGCTGGTGGGCCGAGGCGCTGGGATGGAACGCCGCCCACGAGGCTGACGACGAGGTCGTGCTCATCCCGGCCCACGCCAGCGAGGAGCTCCTACGGTCAACGCCGTGGGAGCAGATCCCGCCCGGCCTCGTGTTCGCGCCGGTGCCGGAGAGGACTCGCTCTCTAAGAAGAGTCGCTTGAGGAGAGCATGATGGCCATTCCCGTTCAGGTCACCTTCGACTGCGACGATCCCGACCGGCTCGCTCACTTCTGGGCCGACCTCCTCGGCTACCGGCTCGACCCGCCCCCGCCGGGCTACGACTCGTGGGAGGCGTGGCTCATCGAGCAGGGCATACCCGAGGCGGACTGGAACATGGCGAGCGCCGTCAGCGACCCTGATGGGCGCGGCCCGCGCATCTTCTTCCAGCGCGTCAGCGAGCAGAAGGAGCGCAAGAACAGGGTCCACCTCGACGTGAACGTCGGCGGGCCTCGGGGCACACCGGACGACGAGCGCCGCGCAGCCGTGGACGCCGCGGTCGAACGTGCCATCGGACTCGGCGCCACGAAGCAGCGCCTCGTCGAAGAGCGGGGCGAACGGCACTACGTAATGCAGGACCCGGAGGGCAACGAGTTCTGCCTTCAGTAGGGCGCGTGCGGCGCTCGTTGATATCGCAACGGAATATCATCGGGGCATGGCGGACAACGCCTCGGCGGTCGCGCTCGAACAGGCGACGCGTGCTCTCGACGAGCAGGTGAGAGCGCTGAACGAGGCGCGGGGACGAACTTCGCTCGTGTTCGCCATCGCGGTATCTCCGTCACGCTCATCGCCGGTCCAGTGCTCGATCGGACCAAGGGTTTCCCCGCGCTGGCGTGGGTCGGTAGTGCCCTGTTGCTGGCCTCGCTCGTGTTAGCGCTCTACGCGCATTGGCCGCGACGGTTCAGCGCGTCGATGAGCGCGACGACGCTGCTCGGCGACGGCTGGAACACACTCGACGTCGACGTTGAAGCGCAGACTCGCGCTTGCGATCGACCTCCGAGTGACGTCTCAGGCTCAGGTCGTTCATCAAGTGCTCGTGCTGATCGTCGTTTCGATGACCCTGGCCGTGCTCGCGGTCGTCCCCTGGTTCATCCTTCTAGTGAAGGGTGCATGACATGCCTGACGAGATCGCCTCCGAGGCACCGGCCACGCCGCCATCGCCTGAGCCGTCGCCTGAACCTTCGCCGCCACCTCCGGCGAAGGCTGAGGCGACGGTCGAACTACCCGACCCGTGGATCGTGGTCCTTCGCAACGAAGACCCCCCACCAGACGCGGTGACGCGCTAGGTCTGTCGGGTCACGCCGCATCGACCCGTAGCCGGACGCGATCGTCCGCCCAGGACGACGCTTGGGTCGTAGCCTCCGGCGATGGTGGGCGACTGGGTGTTAGCCGGCGACGAGTTGCTCATCGCCCACTACGGCGCGAGCGGCATCGACTGGCAGCAGGTCGCGGACCGCGATGTAGTCGAGACGCTCCGCGGCAAGGTCGTTGCACAGGCGACCGTGCTCGAGGACCTGGTTGACGAGTTCCTTCTGTATCTGCGCGACACGCCGCCAGAGGACCTCGATACTGACGCCGATCCGACGAAGCACTGGCAGCTCGGGCGCAAGGTCGACGACCTCCGGGCGGCGCTGAAGGACTGCGGCCTCGCTGCCGTCGCCAAGGGACCGCTCGACCAGGTCGGCCGGGCGCTCAAGCGTCGGGACGTCCTCGCGCACTCGCCGCTGATGGTGCGCGAGGGCCGCGTAGTCCACTTCGGCGTGATGCCGGAGCCGGAGTTCGTTGTTCGGGAGCGGAAAAGGGGCGGGCTCAAGTACCACAGGCTGACCGAAGCGCAACTGCGCGACGACCTCCGCTCCACGGCGACGGCGTTCCTCGCGCTGCTCGGGATGGCCGAGGTCGTCGTGCAGCATGCGCCGCTACCGAAGCACTTCCGCACCGGCGCGTTCCTCGCGCAGCCCGACCTGCACGTTTGGTAGATGGCATCACGCGCTCGACGCCCGGCGCGCACGTGCCCTGAGGGCCCCTAGAAGCCCCGCGCGGCGACGAACAGGTGCGCGCCCGGTGCGAGTAGCCCCGAACGTGCGCGCGGGCTCTAGCGGGCGATCCGACGAAGGAGCGCTCGATGCTCGCGGCGAAGGTCGGAGACGTCGAGCACGTGCCGCCAGTTCTCGATGTCGAGACGGAGCCCCTCGACTCGTCGCCAGGTCGCCATCCGGCAGGCGTTCGACCACCACTTCGGGAGCGGGCCGCGCGTGCCGCGACGGACGATCGTGGTACCACAGCCAGGGCAACGCACGGCACGATCCTCGCACGGCCAGAACCACCGGACTTCGACGCGCTCACGTCGAGTGAATCCACCGGCTCCTGGTCGCTGCCTCCTGTCGGAGCCCCGCCCCGGGTGGCGGGGCCGGTGCCGACCACGATGGCCGCTCCTAGATCGGGCAGTGTGTACGCGTGGAGGTACCTGCGCTCGCTCCAGCGTCCGAGCGACATCGTCGTCAACGGATCGGTCTTGGCCTGGCGTGGGCGACGATCGCCTGGAACACGGTCGAGGCCGTGGTAGCGATCGCCGCCGGAGCCGCCGCTTCATCGATCGCGCTCGTTGGCTTCGGGCTCGACTCCACCGTCGAGGTTCTTTCGGCCTCGGTCATCGCCTGGCAGATGACACCGCCGGCGCCGGAAGAGCGCGAGGCGAGAGCGCTCCGCCTGATCGCCCTCAGTTTCATTGCCTTGGCGGGCTACGTCACCGTCCAGGCCATCATCGACCTGGCTCAGCGACACGAGCCCGAGGCCTCCACAGCCGGGATCGTCTTGGCGATCGCGTCCCTGATCGTGATGCCGCTGCTGGCGTGGTTGAAGCGGCGCAACGGCCGGCGGCTCGGGTCGACGAGCGTCCTGGCGGACAGTAGCCAGACCTTGCTGTGCACCTACCTGTCCGCCGTCCTCCTCATCGGCCTCGTGCTCAACGCGACGGTCGGATGGTGGTGGGCCGATCCGCTCGCCGCTCTGGTCATAGCCGCTCTCGCCCTCCGCGAGGCTCGCGAGGCCTGGCGCGGTGAGCGATGCTGCGAGGGCAACGCCTGCGCTGACTAGGCGCCGAACGCCGATCGGTGCCAGACACGATGTGGATCGGGCATCATGAGTTCGTGGGTGTGAGCGCCGACCATTGGGACGGCATCTACTCAACAGGCACCTCGACGGCTCGCAGCTGGTACGAACGAGAGCCAGTTCAGTCACTTCGGCTCATCGACAGGGCCACTTCGGACAGGTCCGCGGCGATCGTCGACCTCGGGGCGGGGACCTCGGTACTCGTCGACCGCTTGTTGGACAGGGGATTCACCGATGTGACCGTGCTCGACATCTCCGCGCAGGCGCTCGATGAGGTCGGTCGTCGTCTCGGCCCTCGCGCTCAGCAGCGCGACTTTCATACGCCATGACGTCCTGACCTGGCACCCCGAGCGGCAGTACGACGTTTGGCACGACCGCGCCGTCTTCCACTTCCTGAGCGAGCCGGCGCAGCGCTCTCACTATGTCGCGGTGGCCGAGGCTGGTGTGCGTGCTGGCGGCGTGGTGATCGTCGCCACCTTCGCTGAGGACGGCCCGACCCAGTGCTCAGGTCTATCCGTCGCCCGCTACTCAGCCGATGAGCTGGCCGACGCCTTCGCGACGGGGTTCGACCCGGTTCACCATGAGCGCGAGCTTCACGAGACGCCAGCAGGCGCCGTGCAGCCGTTCACCTGGGTGATCCTGCGGAGGCTGTAGAGGAGCGTCGATATGGCCGAGCCGAACATCGACGTCGTCATCGACTGCTCGGACCCGGAGGCGCTGGCCGCGTTCTGGGCCGAGGCGCTGGGCTACACCAAGGCGGGGCTCTTCGAGCAGTACTTCGTTCTGCTGCCCACCGTTCGCGAGTTCCCGCCTGTGATCCTGCAGCGAGTACCCGAACCGAAGACGACCAAGGCCCGCATTCACATCGATCTCCGTGTGCCCGATATCGAGTCTGAGGCGCAACGACTCGAAGCGTTGGGAGCCCGGCGCATCGACATCGGACAGGGCGATGACCCTGGCTGGATCACGATGGCCGACCCAGAAGGCAACGAGTTCTGTGTCTGCCCGGGTGTTCCACTGCCCCCTCAAGAGGCGTAGGGACCGGCACACGTCAGCCGATCGGTGCGCATGTCAGGTGGCGCGCCGGTCACTCGAAGTGGCAGGGGTCGATCGGCTGACCGGTGAGCATCTCGTGGTGGAGAGCACGGAGCCAGGCGTCGCCGCCTGATCGTCCGGGCGGCGGCTGGCGGACCCCGGCCGGGACGCGCGGTGGCTTGGCTGGCTCGGCGTGCTCGTGCTCGTCGCCGAGCAAGCCCAGCCGCTCGTTGCGCTGCCGGCGGGCGTCGTCGATCAGGCCGCACACGAACCGGTCGCCCTCGCCCTGGGCTTCGTCGGGGGTGCTCATGCCGCGGTGCTGCTCTGGTCGGCGACCAGGGACGCGACGGGCTCGACCACAGCGGCGAACCGTCTCCACATCGATCTCGCCCCCCATACCAGCGACGACCGCGCCGCCGAGATCGACCGTCTGCTGGCGATGGGCGCGACTCGAGTTGACGTGGGTCAGTCTGCAGAGGTCACGTGGGACGTGCTCGCCGACCCAGAGGGCAATGAGTTCTGTGTCCTGTCGTCGAGGGACAGGTGAGCGCGCCGCCCTAGGCCGGGTACCGCCTCGAGCGCGTGGATCGAGCCCGCTCGAGCGTCCGTATCGCATTGTCGGCCAGTGTCAGATGGATGCTCACGCTGCGCCTGATCGCGTCCTCGTCCTGACTGCACATCGCGCTCGAAGATCTCGTGATGCTGCCGGCACGCCACCTCGACGCTGTCCGGGATCGCCATCCCGAGGCGAAGGTAACGATCCGACGTACGCCACAGATGTGACAATGTCCGTGAGAGCGTCGAGTTCGACGTCGGCCCCACGATCGCCTCATGGAAACGCCGATTGAAGCCCTTGGCGATCACGTGCCCGTGGCCACGATGGGTGGCGCCCAGAGCGCGGCCAGGGACCTGGCGGCGATCTGGAAGCTCCCGGTCATCTACCTGTGCGAGAACAACGGGTACGCCGTGAGCCTTTCCTTCTCCGTGGCCGCCAACGTCGCTGACGTCGCGGCGCGGGGCGCTGGCTACGGCATCCCGAGCGCGGTCGTCGATGGACAAGACGTCGTGGCGACGTACCTCGCCGTTCGGGCCGCGGTGGAGCGGGCGCGCGCCGGCGAGGGCCCGACGCTCGTCGAGGCGAAGACGTACCGGTACGGGCCTCACGCGGCCGGTCTCGTGTTCGGGGAGACCCGGCCCCAACAGGAGATCGATCTGTGGATGGCGAGGGATCCGATCTAGCTCCACCGCACTCGCCTGCTCGACGACGGCGCCGCGTCCGCGGTCGAGCTGGCCGAGTTCGACGCGCATGCTCAGGCCGACGTGGCCGAGGCCCTGCGGTTTGCCCGTGAGAGTCCCTACCCCGACGCCGAGGAAGCCTTTGATGACCTCTACTCCCAACCATTCGCTCGCGGCCATGGATGAAGCGGCCGCAACCTCAAGCACGCGGGCACGATCGAACCGATCACCGCGGGGCCGTAGCTATCTCCAGGCGATCCATGAGGCACAGCGGGAGGAGATGGCACGGGATCAGCGTGTGATCATCATGGGTGAAGACCTGCGGCGAAACCTGTTCGGCACGTCTTCGGGGCTCGTCGAGGAGTTCGGCGAGGATCGAGTTCGGGACGTTCCCCTCTCCGAGAACGGCTTCGTCGGAGCCGCGGTAGGAGCCGCGATGACAGGTCTGCGACCGATCGTCGACATCACCATCGCCAGCTTCATGTACTGCGCCATGGACCAGTTGGTGAGCCAGGCGGCGAAGAACCACTACATGTTCGGCGGGCAGGCGGCGATCCCCGTCGTCTACCGGGCCGCGATGTTCTATTCCGGGCCCATCGCCGCCCACCATGCCGATCGCCCGTACCCGATGTTCATGAACGTGCCCGGGCTCAAGATCGTGGCGCCGAGCTCGCCGGCTGACATGAAGGGCCTGCTCAAGGCGGCCATCCGCGAGGACGACCCGGTCCTCTGCTTCGAGGACCAGGCTCTGTGGGGGGATCGGGAGCTCATCCCCGAGGGCGATCATCTCGTGCCGTTGGGAAGCGCGGCCACCAAGCGGGTCGGAGACGACGTCACCGTCGTGGCCATCTCAGGGGCGGTGAGCCTTGCCCTTCAAGCCGCGGAGCAGCTGGCCGCCGACGGCATCTCCGTCGAAGTCGTCGACCCGCGGTCACTCGTGCCGGTCGACACGGAGACGATCCTCTCGTCGGTGGCGAAGACCGGCCGTCTCGTCGTCGTCGACCCGGCGCATCGGACGTGCAGCGCGGCAAGCGAGATCGCGGCCATCGCGGCCGAGGAAGCGTTCTCCGACCTTCGCGCTCCGGTGGTGAGGGTGACGACGCCGGACACCCAGATCCCATTCAGCCCACCCCTCCTGGCCTCGCTGCTACCGACCGTGAGCGGGGTCGTCGCGGCCGTCAGGCGGGTCACCGCGTGACAAGGAAGCCGTGATGGCCGAGGTACGTCTCCCCCAGTGGGGCATGGGGATGAAGAACGGAACCATCGTGGAGTGGGTCAAGGTGGTCGGTGACCGCGTCGAGGAAGGTGATCTCCTCGCCATCGTCGAGACGGAGAAGATCGAGACCGAGCTGAGCTCCCCCGCCTCGGGCACCCTTACGGCCATCCACGTTCCTGAAGAGGAGACTGTTCCGGTGGGCACCGTCCTCGCGATCATCGACAGCTGAGCAACTACATTTGATTCGAGCCAGGAGAACGACACCGTGAACGAAGACCTCGGCCAGACCAGCATCTCCTCCCTGGCGGAAGCGACGAAGGACGACATCGACCTCATCTGCGCTTACGACCGGATCTGCCTAGACGGGCTCCCCGGCAGAGTTGTCGCGCATCTCGAGCTCTTGCGGGGCGAGCGGGGCGGGATGTCAGTCGACCGCCTCGAGCATTGCCTCCAGACGGCCACGAGAGCAGCGCGTGCCGGCGAGTCCGATGAATACATCCTCTGCGCTCTCTTGCACGACATCGGAGACACGCTCGCGAGCTACAACCATGCGGAGCTCGCCACCGCGATCCTCCGACCTTTCGTGAGCGAGGAGCTGGCCTGGATGGTGGAGCATCACGCCGACTTCCAGACCTACTACTTCTTCCCCCACCTCGGCGTCGACCGCGATGTCAGGAGTGAATACGCCTCACACGCCTACTTCGATCTGACCCTGCGTTTTTGCGACACCTACGACCAGGTCTCGTTCGATCCGGAGTACCGCAGCATGCCCCTCGACGAGTTCGCTCCCCTGGTGGCCGAGCTCATGCGCCACCCACGCGCGGACGCCTCGGACACCGTCGTCTCGTGGGCAGTGGCAGGAGAGGCAAGCTCAGCCGGCCGGCCCACGGCGACATCGACCGCCAGCTCAGTCGTCGGGCCGGGGTGAGCTCCCGAGCAGCTCGCCGTTGCGCAGGACGGTCACGGGACCATCCTCGCTGACGACGATGACGGTGGAGATGGGGTCGTCGAAGCTGTAACGCCGCCCCGCGGTGTGGCGCATGCCACCGTATCCCCGGACTGTTGATTCGGCGTCGGGGCTCGGCACCAGACGCACACCGAGCTGCCGCAAGGTCCCACCGGCATCGAACATCGCCGCCCCGTCGATCTGGGCCAGTGCGTGACGCAGCGGGGCGAGCTCGGATGGTCGGCGTATCTGCAACGGGGGTGGCATCGGCAGGCGCACCTCGAACCCGGGACCAGGGTCCTGGACCTCGGGCCGGTAGACCAGGATGGCTCCGATCCCACGTGACCCGAGGTCGTGGACGGCGAACTCCAGCAGCGTCTCCAACACGGCGCGGTCGCCGTGGACCCGACAGGCCCCGACCGAGTCGATCCACGTCGAGATGGGTGGCTCGTGATGCCATCGCAACCCGTTCCAGCGCAGCACCCCGAAGTCTCCAACTAGCCGCACAGAACCGGTGGGATGCCGTTGCACCAGCGTGGCGCCGAACACCTCGGCCAACACGACGAGATCGCGCTCCGAACCGGCGGGACGATCGAAGATCGCCCATTCTGCGTCGCCGTCGACCGGGCGGATCAGCCAGCTCGACAGCCCATCGGCGAAGAGGCGAGCACCAGGCAACGGCATCTCGCCCAGCCGCCGGCGGCTCACCTTCAGCTCTGCTCCCTGCTCCCACCGCGCTTGGTCGGTGGTCGGTGCCACGATCGAGCCGACGCTGGCGACTCGCCGCTCGTGCACGGGCGGGCGCAATGCGTAGTCGATTTCCTCCATCACGAGTGAACGCCATCCGTTCGTCCCCCCGAGGCGGAAGCCAGCCTCGGCGAGCTCTTCGGCGAGCCGGCGAATGCGCGCCGGACTTGGCTGTCGTTGGGAGTCCACCGGCGGTGAAACCTAGTCATGCGCGAGCGGCAGCCTGCGACCACGGCCGTGAACCTCTCGTTGGCGGCCGCGCTGAGTGCCCTGTCGCAGCGGCTGGGATGAGTCGGCGCCGCAGTCGCGTCAACTGCCGGCGATGGAGGCGGCGGCGTCGGCTCGGTCCGTGCCGCTCATGAGCCGGGTATCGGGTCCCGGAAGCTCTGGCCGCCGCGCGCTACGTGTTCGGTCCACCTCTGGCTGTCCCAGTACCGCATGTCGAACCTCCCCATCGGGTCGGCGTACCAGCCCGGCTCCGGGAGGGGTTCGGCCGCAGCCTGGGCCCGGCCGCGGTCGGGTTGCGGTGCGGCGGACCGGGCCGAGTATTCGGCGAGGTACCTACCGATGTCCTCGCGCACCCGCCACGAGGTGTTCCGTCGATCGTAGAGGACGCGAAGCAGCTCGAGCGCCTCGTCAGCGTTCACGCCGTTGTCGAGGTCGAGCTTCAGCAGCGTGAACGAGTTGACCTGCGCCTGCGTCGAGAGGTCGTCCGGACGGAACAGGTCGGCGAAGCGATCGCGATACGACTGCGGTATGGGCGGCGCGGATGGCACGACTTGGGGCAGGACGCCCGCCGCCGGTGCCTGGATCACCGCCTTCGCCAGCTTCCTGATGCTGTCGGCGTCATTGGGTAGGTAGTCGATGAGCTGGGTGCGTCGGATGGCCGCTGGGGCGGCGACGACGTCGACCTTGTCGACACGCACGGCGAGCAGTGGGCGGGCGACGGATGTCGCGTAAGACGATTCGGCCAGGCACGCCTCCGAGCTCAAAGCGTGTCGACTGACGGCGAGCACGAAGAGTCGACACTCGCGGATCTGACGCAGGATCTCGTCCCACCAGTCCTGACCGCCACTCAAGCTTGTGTCGAGCCACACCGAGCCAGCCAGCCCGTCGAGGTCCTGCGCCAATGCATCGACCGTCGGCTTGTCTTGATGCGCATAGCTCAGGAATACCGTCATCGCAACAACGTCCCGTCAGACCCCCCTGATTCGTCCATTAGACCACGGACGATCGTCGTGTGGGGCGAATATTTCCGTGCTACGGCGCCAGCGCCGCCCCGATGGAGAGGTTGCGCAGGACCCAGAACCCGACGACGACGGCAGCGAAGGACCACACGACGAACGCTGGTGCCGGCTCGGGTCTCGGCGCCCCTGTCCGGCAGCGCCAAACCCAGCGCAGCCAGAACCAGGCGAGCACCGGTAGCGACGCCACCATCAGCGCGTTGTGGGCCACGGCACCGACGACGTCTCCGTGGGCCAGCGCATGCATGGCGCGCAGTGAGCCACACCCGGGACAGGTGTGGCCGGTCAGCGTCAGGAACGGGCAGGCGGGATAGTGGCCTGGTTGGTTCGGGTCCACCAGGGCGACGAAGATCACCAGCGTGGCGGCGACAAGCGCGGTCGCTCCGGGCCGGAGGTATGGCGTCCAGAGACGGTGGCCATGCCTCGCCGGATCGACTGCAACGCGAGCGAGCGGCACGCTCAGAGAGGACTCAACTGCCGTTGGCAGCAATTGCCGCGACGAGATAGATGACGCCCACGATGACACCGGCGATGGCCGCCCAGATCGCGAACTGCCTGGCCTTCTTGGACGAGACCTGCGCGCCGGTGACGTCACCCGCTGAGTACTTCGCATTCACCTGAGCGGCGAACACGATCGAGACGATGCCGAGCGGGAGACAGCAGAACAACGTGCTGAGGATGGCCCACACGAGGTAGTTGGGAGGCGGGCCGGCACCGGGCTGCTGGTACGGCGGACCGACGGCCGGCTGTTGACCGAACGGCGTCTGCCCGAAGGGCGGGGGCGGGGGCGGTGGACCGGCCTGGCCCGGCTGACCGCTGCGGGGCTGGTCTGGTCCCTGCGGTGTCGAACTCGGTACGTCGCTCACTGCTTCAACCTCGCTGTCGCGTGTGATGGACGCCCGAGATCGTACGCACGCAGGGACCGGCGGAAGCGGGAATGGCCCGCGTGGCCTGCGTACGGCGCGGCCATGAGCGCTGCGCTTGGAGATCGTTGCGGCAGACCGGTCCGCGCCCGATCCTTGTTGAGAGACGGCTTGGGACGACGCTTCGGTGCCTGCTCCCGAGTGGGATGCATCCCGGTGACAGGCTGTCGGACATGCATGGACACGATCCGAAAGCGGACCTTCATCGTTACCTGCAGGCCGCCCGCGAGGCGCTGCTCTGGAAGCTCGACGGGCTCTCGGAGTACGACGTTCGCCGCCCGATGGTGCCGACCGGTACCAATCTGCTGGGACTGGTGAAGCATGTGGCCGGCGTGGCGGTGGGCTACTTCGGCGACACCTTCGGGCGGCCATTCGACGAGCCATTGCCGTGGTTGGACGACGGCGCCGAGCCGAACGCCGACATGTGGGCGACTGCCGATGAGTCGCGCGAGGACATAGTCGGGCTGTACCACCGGGCGTGGGCGCACTCGGACGCCACGATCGACATGCTGGCGCTCGACGCCGTCGGCCACGTGCCGTGGTGGCCGGAGGACAGAGGCGAAGTGACGTTGCACAGAGTCTTGGTGCACATGATCGCCGAGACCGGTCGGCACGCCGGACAGGCCGACATCGTTCGGGAGCTCATCGACGGCGCCGCCGGACTGCGGGATGGCCACGACAACATGGCCTCAGGCGACTCGGCATGGTGGGTGAGCTACCGGAGTCGCCTCGAGCGGGTCGCCCAAGAGGCCAGCCATGATTGAGAGAGGATCACCGGGCCTCGTTCCGTGCTCCCGCCGCGTGAGGTCAGGCTCAGCGGTGGCGACCGCACTCGATCCGAGCCAGCGGACGAGTGCTTCGAGCTCGTCGGGGAGGCCGCTGCAATGGCCCGCTCTGGGCGGATTCGGCGGCACGTCTAACGTGGGCCGGCGCGGACGCCACCAGATGACCGGCCACGCCATTCTCGTTCGGGTCCGCGATGAGTTCGCGGGCGCGGCTCAGTCAGAACTGCCGACAGACTTGGCGCAAGATCAGAAGGAGGAACCGATGGCATTTCGTCCCTACCTGTTCTTCGGTGGCAGCTGCCGCGAGGCGTTCACCCGCTACCAGGAGATCTTCGGCGGCGAGCTGACCTTGGTGACCATGAAGGACGTCCCCGGCGAGGAGCCGCCCGCCGACAAGGCCGACATGATCATCCACGCCGCCCTTACCTTCGGCGACGACCTGCTCATGGCGTCGGACGACCCAATGACCGACAGCTTCGGTCCGGTCCAGGGGATGATGGTCAGCTACGACGCCGCCGACGTCGCGGACGCCACGCGCACCTTCGCTGCGCTCAGCGATGGTGGCCACGTCACCCAGGCGCTCGAGCCGACCTTCTTCTCGGAGGCCTTCGGCATGTGCGTCGACCGGTTCGGCACACCGTGGATGGTCGTCGGACCGCAGCCTCAGCAGCCGTCCTAATATCGACCCCCGCCAACGGGACGTGGCGGCGAGGAGCACCGCGTCGCGCGCCGAACGACGCGGTGTTCACCTGCCGACAATGCGCGTGCCGTAACGATTCTCCCGACCCCACCGAGGCGCACCACTTCGGCCCTTCCCTGGCACCCGGTATCCACCGATATGCCGGTGATCCGTTGGGTTGTTCCTGGTTGCTGAGGGTAGTCGCCTGTGCGTGGGGTCAGTCCTTGTCGATGCCGTCGAGGAGGTTGTCGAATAGCTCGGCGCGTTGGGGTTGGTCGTGTTCGACGGCGTGGTCGCGTTGGCGGAGCAGGACGGGTTGGAACTCGAGGCCGGTCTGGTAGTGGGTGCAGGTCTCGCAGATCGCCTCGAAGACGCAGTCGAGCTCGGGGGGTCGGGTGCAGTAGCCGTTGCCGAGCAACCGCTGGTAGGTCTCGACGCGAAGCTGGCGCATCTGGCGTCCCTCGGCGCTGGCCGGCAGGACCGGCGCCGAGTCGTAGAGCGCTTCGACTTGTTCGGTGACGGCGTAGTACTCGTCGGCCACGGTTCGGTCGGCGATGCGGGCGTAGACGAGGGTCATGCGCATCGACCGGTGCCCCAGTAGCGCGGCGATGGCTTCGAGGCTCATCCCTCGGTTGATGGCTTGGGTGGCGAGGGTGTGACGGAGCCGGTGGGCGTGCATCCCGTCGATCCCGGCCCGCTGCCCGACGCGTTTGACGATCCGGTTGACGCTGTAGCGGTTGAGCGGCCGTCCCTGGTTGGTGAGCAGTAGTCCGCTGTCATCGGGCCCCACCTCGGCCCGCCAGGCGGCGAGCTGGTCAACGAGGGCGGGGTGGAGAGGGATGAGCCGGTCGTGGTGCAGCTTGCCGACGGGGATGCGTAGCCAGTGGGCGTCCCCGATGATCATCACCGCGTCGGCGGCCAGCGCGCAGAGCTCGCCGACGCGCATCCCGGTGCGGGCCAGCATCTCCACGATCAACCGTGGCAGCGGGTCCTGCTCGGCGGCGGCCCGCATGAACCGGGCCGCCGAGGCGTCGTCCAAGAACTTGGGCAACGGATCGTCGACTCTGGGCAGGTCCGACACGAACACCGGGCAGCGGGCCGGGCTGTCATCCCATCCCCACTCGATGATCCGTTCGAAGAACACCCGCAGCATCCCGAGCCGCATCCGCACGGTGTTGTTCTTCAACGACCGGCCACCGTGTTCTCGGGGTGTGGTGAGGGTGCTCTTGTAGGCCTCGATATGGCGGCGTTGCAGCTGGCGGACGGACCGCACCCGCCCGTCGTGGTCCAACACGAAGGAGGCGAACAACCGCAGCGCGGTGTCGGTCGATTGGATGGTGGCCGGTCGTTGCGACACGGCGAGTTGTTCCAGGTAGGTGAGCATCGTCGTCCCCAGCCGGGGGCGCCCGGACCAGCACCGGTTCCCAGCGGGCGGGCCCGCCGGCGGCCGGGATCGCTTCGGCCGCGGCGGCGGTCATGATCCGCTCCCGACGCGGGCCTGGGCGTCGATCGCCTCGGCGGCTTTGCGGTACTCGGCGGCCACCCACCCGTCGGCGAGATGGAGATAGACCCGTGTCGATTCGATCGAGCGGTGCCCGGCCTGAGCCTGGATGGCTTCCAGCGCCATGCCCGCTTCCCGCAGCCGGGTGAGACAGGTGTGGCGCAGCTCATGGCAGGTCCCATGGGTCAGCCCAGCCCGCCGGCGGGCGTCGCGCATGATCTGCTCCAACCCCTTCGCGGTGAGCGGCTGGCCGCGGTGCGGGCCCTTCATCACCACGAACACCCGATCCGTGACTGCGTCGGCCGGTCGTTCCCCATGCAGATACTCAGTGACCGAGGTGAAGAACCGCGACGAGATCGGCACCCACCGTTGATGACCGCCCTTGCCGTCGACCACGAACACCCGCCGCTCGGCTGAACGCAGATCCTCGAGTCGCAGACCGAGCACCTCGCTGCGGCGCAGGCCGCCCAGCAGCATCGCTTCGATCATCGCCCGGTCCCGCCAGCGGCGCAGCCCACCCAACAGCCCGTTCACCTCCTCGGGCCTCAGCACCTGAGGCAACAGTCGGACCTGGCGCACCAGCGGGGCGCGCCGCCGGACCCGACCCGACGCCGTTCTCGCTGCGATCCCCCGCAGCACCGGGTTGATTTCCACCACCCCGAGTGCGGTGAGGTAGCCGTAGAACCCCGACACCGACGACAGCCGTCGCCGCACCGTCGACAGCGCCAACCCGCCGTCCCCATCGGCGAGCCGGACCACCTTGCCTGAGCCGGCCCCGCGTTGGGTCCGGATGAAGCCCAACACGTCGGCCACCGTCACCTCCACCGGGTCCTTGCCGACCACGGTGAAGAACACCTTCAAGTCGTATGCCGTGGCCCACAACGTGTTCCGCCGCCAGCGGGCCCGCACCACCTCCAGGTAGTCATCGACCAGCGGGTGACCGAGCGCGATCTGCCCGCTGCCACCGACGGGTGACACCACACCGGGCGTCCACGAAGCCATTGATCCTCCTCGCCGCCCGCCACCACAGCGTCACCGCTGCAGACGGGCGAATCGGGGATCACCGGCATAACCACCGTGATGAGCGTCCCGGCTCGGTCGGATGCCCGGACAGATCCGCACACGGATCGCTGGCCCTCGAAACCGCATTCGGGGACACCGTCGTCAGTCGCCCGTGGCTCCGTCGATTGCCTCGCGGAGCAGATCGGCGTGGCCGCAGTGACGGGCGTACTCCTCGATCATGTGGACGATGGCCCGCCGGAGCGTATGTTGGCCAGGGTCGGGCTCGCCTTCGTTGCGGTCGTCCATGCTTGCACCGGCGAGATGCCGGTCGATCACGGCGATCTCGTCCCAGTAGTCGACCAGCGCACCGGCGACGGTGGCGTCGGGCGGTGGCCGCCACTCCTCCTCGTCGTCGAACAGGGCGGGGATGTCCTCAGCGAGCAGGACACGTCGGAACCACCACCGCTCCACGTCGGTCATGTGCCGTATGAGACCAAGGAGCGTGAGTGCGCTCGGCGGGCAGGCGGCCCGACCGGCCTCCTCGTCACTGAGGCGTTCGGCCTTCCTCGCCAAGACGGCACGGTGGTAGGCCAAGTACCCAAGGAGAACGGAGCGTTCGTCTTCGCCGAACGCCTTGGCGGCAGGAAGGGGCGTAACCGGCTCGGCCATCGCGCCACGTTGTCGCGGCTCGCCGCCGCGTTCCAACCGATTCTGTACGACCACAACGTTTCGCCATGCACGCGACAGCGCGGCGCGGGCTCTGACCAGAGCGAACCGATGACGCCCGAGTTGCGCACGGGCCTCGAGCTCCGGTCGCCGTGGTCGGTGGACGACCGGCGGTAGCCGCGGAGCCCCCAGTGTGCTTCGCTCGGCTTGGAAGGGGTCGACCGACAGCCGGCTACGGCAGGAGGCGCAATGACGAACAACCCGAATTGGGCCGAGCAGGTCACGGCCATCGCGACGGCGATCGGGTGCATCGGACTCACCAGCACGCTCGGGCTGGCGATCGTCGCCGGCCGCCAGGTCCGAGAGGCGCAGCGCGGCCGGCACGCCCAGCTGGCCGCCGAGTTCATCCGCCGCTGGGACGAGCCCGACCTGATCGAGACGAGGCGCCTGGTGGCCGAGTACGCGGACTGGGACGAGCTCGCGGCCGCGTTCGCCGGCTTCATGGCCGCGAACGCGATGCCGGCCTACGTCCTTCTCCGTGAGCTCGACTTCTATGAGCAGCTCGGAGCCCTGGACCACGTCGGAGCCTTCGACTTCGAGCTGGTCGACGCACTCATCGGCGGAAGCCTGGTCGAGCGGTGGGAGCTGTGGCGGCCCACCGTCGACGCCATGGGTCCCGACGCGTATCCCATGTTCCGCTCGCTCGTGGAGAAGCTGCGCACCCGACGGGCCGCGGTCCGTCCATGACCCATCGGGCGGTGTGCCAGCCTCACCGCCGGCCGGGAGGTCACCGCCCTTGCCCGCCCCGGCTGGCCGCGGTCTACTCGGATCAGGAGGAGGGTGGTCGTTGGCTGGGCGAACGGAGGGCAGACCGTGGGCGCAGAAGCCTGGCTGATCCCGCGCCGGATGCGCGCCCTCTGGCCGTCGACGCTGGCGGTGGCCGGTGTGGTCGCGCTGACCTCGTTCACCGCGTTCCTGGCCATCGGCACGGCGCAGCGAACTCGTGACGCCTATCCCCACTACCTCGAGCGGAGCCGAGTGGGGGACCTGGTCATCAACCCTTCCTTCGAGACGGCTGACATCGACCGAGTCATCCGGGAGCTGCCGGGCGTGGAGGCCGTGACCACGGACGCGCTGTTCCTCGGTACCAGCGTCGAGCCGTCGGTCGGCGGTGGGTTGGAGCAGTTCCTCCAGCTCCGGGGCTCGAGCGACGGTCGCTACACCGAGATGGACCAGCCCGCTGTGTCCGCAGGACGGCTGCCTACCGGCCAGTCGGAGGCCTTCGTCAGCCGCTCGGTGGCCGAGGCCGCCGGCCTCCACCTCGGCGACACGCTCCGGCTCGGATTCGGCAACGCGCGCGACGACGTCGACCTGTTTGCGACCGGAACCATCTCGATGGCGGGCACGGCGAAGGTTCGAGTCGTCGGCATCGGCACCCTCCCGGGCGAGGTCCTGCCCGACGGGTTGTACCCACAAGGTCGGGTCATCGTCAGCCCCGACGTCGTCCACCGGTTCACCTGCCCGCTCATCACGCCCGCACCGGGCGAATCCGTGCGTGAGCTGGTCGACGCGGCGCTGCCCGAGGGCTGCTCCCGCTCGTTCCTCTACTACTCGCTCCGTCTCCGGGACGGCAGCGCCGGCATCGCCGCCGCGCAGCGCGCCTTCGTCGAGAAGGCCGCCGCGCTGAACGAGCACCTTCCTCATGAGGCGGGCGCACCGGGCTACTTCCTGATCGCCACCACGACCGACCAGGAGCGGACCCAGGTCGAGCGGTCCGTGCAGCCGACGACCTCGGCGCTCGCCGTGCTCGGGATCGCGGCGGTGGTGCTCACCCTCGTCCTCGCCGCACTCGCGATCGCCCGTGACCTCCGCCGGCACCAGGGCGAGATCCGGCAGTGGTGGCGCCTCGGGATGCCTCGAGCCCAACGCACACGTGTCGCTGCGGCGTCGATCGTCGTGGGCACGACGCTCGGCGTCGCCGCCGGGCTGGTCGGTGCGTGGGTGCTGTCGCCACTCGGCCCGGTGGGCAGCGTCCGGTCCGTGGTCCCGTCACCCGGGCGGACGGTGCCCAGCCTGGTGTGGGTGGCGGCCGCACTGCTGGTCGTCCTGCTCGGTGCGCTCGGCGTCGTGCTGTCGTTCACCGCGGTGCGACGACTGGTCGGGGACGACACGGACCAGGCGGCCGCCGGCCGGCTGTCGCGGCTGTGGCGGAGCTCCAACCGCCCACCCGTCGGTGAGGGTCTCCGCGCCGCCTTCGGCAGTCGGCGGGCGGTCCTCCTCGTGGCGAGCACCGGCCTGACCGCGGCCATGTTCGTGGCCAGCACCACCTTCGGTACGAGCCTGACCGGGTTGCTGTCCAGCTCGCGGGCCTACGGGTGGCCGTGGGACATCGCGATGCTGACCAACGCCGGGTACGGTGGCATGGACGTCGCCCGCGCCGCGACGTCGCTCGACGACCGACCGGACGTGGCGAGCTGGGCCACGCTCGGCTTCAGCGCCACCGAGACCCTGGGCGGACGCTCGGTGCTGTCGATCGTCGACGTCGCCGGCTCCCGCTCGGCCTTCACGGTCGTGCGCGGGCGCCTTCCGCAGGGGTCGGACGAGGTCGCTCTCGGCACCCGCACAGGCCGCGACAGCGGGCTCGACGTCGGCGACACGGTCGAGCTGGCGGGCGAGCACGTGGACCCCCACCCGGTGACGGTCACCGGCATCGTGGTGCTGCCGGCGCTCGGCCCGTTCGGGGCCGACCGGGCAAGTCCTGGCCTGGGAGCCGTGCTCCCGCGAGAGAACCTCCGGCCTGACGCCCTGCCGGAGCTCGCCACGTTCGTCGGGATCCAGCTCGCGCCGAGTGCTCACGCCGACGACGTCGCCGGTTGGCTGCATGACAGCATGACCACGTGGGAGACCAGCGGCGGCTCGACCCGGCAGTTCAGGACGCCGGTCCGCCCTCCGGAGATCATCAACGCGAGGACCGTGCAGTCGATCCCCCAGCTGGTCGGGACCATCTTCGCGGTCGCCACGCTCACCGAGCTCGGCGTCGCCGTGGCCCTGTCCGTGCGCAGCCGCCGGCGCGAGCTCGGCACGCTCCGAGCCCTCGGCTTCACCCGTGGCCAGCTGCACCGCACCGTGGGCATGCAGGCCGTCGCCACGATGGCTGCCGCGCTGGCGGTCGGTGTCCCGTTCGGCCTGGTGCTCGGACGGCAGACGTGGCGGGCCTTCGCTGGTCGGCTCGGCGTGCTGACCGCACCGTCGACGTCGCTGCTCGCGCTCGTCGCCGTAGTGGTCGTGGCCCTCGCCGTCGCCTGGATTGTGTCCGTCCCGGGTCAGGCGTTGGCCACGGGCAACCCGACCGCGCTCAGGCGGGAGTGAAGTCCGAGCCGCTCTCGTCCCGCTGTCGCCTCGATCGGACGCGCGGGCACCTCTAAAGATCACGGGATCTGTGTTCTTCAACCGCCGACGCGCTGACCGGCTACGGCCGCTCCGAACAGCGCGGGCCGACTCTTCGCTGCCGGTCCTGTGTACGAAGGCGGCGTATGGACCCACGTTCCTCCGAATGTGCGTCAGGCCGGGCCCAGACCTCCGCTGGACGTCTGGGAACCACCGCAGTGTGGACGAGCAGTCGATGCCGAGCCACGCGATGCGCCGAGCACGACCCATGCACGTGTGCCCGCAGCGACAGCGGTGCTGGCGGCCAAGTTCTTCCGCTGGGAGTAATCCGCTAGGCGGCGACCTCGGCGAGAAGGGCGTCGATCTGGGACATGCAGGCCTTCATGCCTTCGGCCACGCCCATGGCGATCGCTTGCTCCATCCCTTCGAGCGAGTCGAAATGCGTGGTGAGGATCATGCGGGTCGTGTCGCCCACCGCTTCGATGTCGAGCTCCATGCGAGTCATGGAATTGCCGTCGCTGGGCGTTCCGTCATCTTCGACGATGGCGTCTTCGACCACGAGCCTGGTCGGGGCGTCGACCTCGACCACGTTCCAGGTGCCGTCGAACCTGTCGCCGCCGTCGGGGCCGGACATGAAGTAGGTGATCGTGCCGCCCGGCGTGAGGTCGTGATGTTCGAAGGTGGCCGGGAACCCTGGCGGACCCCACCACCGCTCGAGTAGGCGGGGGTCGGCCCACAGCTGCCACACGTTGGTGATGGACGCCTTGAACTCCGCAGTGATGACCATTGTCTTGGCCTCTGCGTTCTTGTCGACATTCCAAACCGTCATTCGTCTTCCTTTCCAGTGGTTTCGTCGTTGAGGACGTCTTCGAAGCGTTCGAGGCGGGCCCGCCACACCGTTTCGAGTTCATCGAGAAGTTCGTGCGCGCGGCGCAGCTGGTTGACCTCGCCGCGCACGAGTTGTTCACGGCCGCTCCGGTGCTTTGAGACCAGACCGGCGTCGACCAGCACCTCGACGTGCTTCTGCACCGCGGTGAGGCTGATCGGATACAGCCGGCCGAGCTCGCTGACGGAGCGCTCACGGTCGAGCGTCTGCGTGACGATGTCGCGCCGTGTTGCATCGCTGAGCGCGAAAACAGCCGGTCGGTCTGCTTCTCGCGCTCGAGAGTATCTACAACCATTTGGTTGTAGATTACACCTCCCGCCGACGATGTCAAGCGGGCAGCGCTAGCCGTGTTCGCCGGGGAGGTCGTCCCTGCAGGCGTGGCGTAGGGGTCCGCGACCGACGCCACGCATAACCACGCTCAGAGCCGGCGTACTGGGGCACGGGAGTTACATCGTGGGTTGAGCATCTCTCTAGGCGACGCCGACCCAGATCGGGTAGTTGGGATCGCCGCTCTCGAACTCGATCCAGACCTCGGTGCCGATCTCGGAACGGCAGAGTCGGGGGCTGCCTTCGCCCAGGCGGTGGTGTCGTCGCCCAGCACCTCGGGGATCTTCACGTTCAGCCGGTGCTCCTCCATCGGGTCGAAGTTGTCGGCGACGAGCGCTCGGTACCGGCCGACCTGGCCATCTGCCGGGGCGGCGTCGGGATCAGGCGCGGCGCCGGCGTCCCAGATCGGGTAGTCGGTGTCGCCGCCCTCGAACGTGAGCCGCACCAGGTCGCCGACCGCCGGGGTGGCCGCGCCTCCCGGCGGGAGGGAGGGAGGGAACCGCCCACGCCCCCGCCTCGGTGCCCCACACCTCGGGACGATGACGCGCAGCCGGTGCTCGCCGATCGGATCGGCGTCGTCCACCACGCTGCCCTGGTACCTGCCCCTGCCCCCGAAGCCGCTCGCCATGATCGCAATCTGCCTCGTTGCGCTCAGGAGAGCTTCGTGTAGTCGACGGACCACCAGCGAGTCGGACGCATCGAGAACTTGAGGCGGCCTTCCTCGTCGGTGCTGGCCACATAGACGTCGCCCAGTTCCGGGCCGAAGTAGCGGTGCGCCAGCGGGCGTCGGTCGGCTTCGAGCTCGGCCGGTGCCACGTCGACGATCGGTCCCTCGACGCTGACGTACTTGTAGAAGGGTGGCTCCTCCGTCTGCGCGCAGAGGCTGAAGCGCCGGGCGGCGTTCAACAGCCTTCCCTTGAGGGATTCGGCGCCGGTGATGATCCACACGAGCCCCCCGGGCTCGTAGCCGTACCAGATCGGGACGGTGAGCGGCGGGCCGTCGACTCGCTCGATCGAGATGACGCCGACGTGGACACCGGCGAGGAACTCCTGCCGCTCGTGCTCGCTCATGGCCAAGGACATGGGCGAAGGGTGCCACGTCCGCCGACACGTCGCCTTCGGAGATCAGCTAGTGTCCTGCGTCGGAGATTCGCTGACAATAGGCGGCGAGGATGTCGTCGGCGGTCTTGTGCCAGACGAAGGGCTTGGGGTCGTCGTTCCAGTTGGTGATCCAGGTGCGGATCGAGGCGACGAGCTCGCGGGTCGAGCGGTGGGTGCCGCGCCGCAACCATTTGGTGGTGAGCTCACCGAACCAGCGCTCGACCAAGTTGAGCCATGAGCTGTAGGTGGGGGTGAAATGCAGGCTGAAGCGGGGGTGGCGGACGAGCCAGCGGTGCACGGCGGGGGTCTTGTGGGTGGAGGAGTTGTCCACCACGACGTGCACGTCCAAGTCCTCGGGGACGGTGCGGTTGACGAGGTTCAAGAACCGGATGAACTCGGTCACCCGGTGCCGGTCGGTGAGATCGGCGATCACGTTGCCCGACGCGACGTCGAGCGCGGCGTACAGGTTGGTGGTGCCGTTGCGGCGGTAGTCGTGGGTTCGTCGCTCGGCCACCCCGGGCAACAGCGGCAGGATCGGGGCGGTGCGATCCAACGCCTGGATCTGGGACTTCTCGTCCACGCAGAGCACCACGGCGGCATCGGGCGGGTTCAGGTACAGGGCAACGATGTCGCGGACCTTGTCGATGAACTGCGGGTCGGGGGACAGCTTGAAGCTCTGGGCCAGATGCGGCTTGAGCCCGAAGGCCCGCCAGATCTTGCTCACCGCGGTTTGCGACATGCCGGCGGCCATGGCCATCGAACGGGTCGACCAGTGCGTGGCGTCGACCGGGGTCTCCTCCAAGGTCTTGACGATCACCCGCTCCACGTCGGCGTCGGTGATCGTGCGGGGCGCACCCGGGCGGGGCTCATCATGGAGACCATCCAGCCGGCGCTCCACGAACCGGGCTCGCCACTTGCCCACCGTCGTGGGATGAACACGCAGTTCGGCCGCCACCTCCTGGTTGGTGGCGCCGGTGGCGCAGCCCAGCACGATCCGACACCGCAACGCCAACGCCTGCGCGCTCTTCGGTCGCCGAGCCCACCGCTCGAGCGTCTCCCGCTCGTCATCGGTGAGCACCAACACCGGAGTGGGTCGTCCCCGTCGTGCCATCGCTGCCTCCCATCGTCGTCGACAACGACGAGAACGCGAACGACCCACCGAAAATTCCTACGAACTAGAAACTCAGGACACTAGAGGGCTCTCGCTCGCGAGCTGGATGCGCTACCCACCAACGGCGATCGAGACGAGAGCCATCGTCCTAGTCCTGGGCGGCGAGTAGCAGCGCGGCGAGCGGCTCGAGAGTGGCCACGAGCTCATCGAGCTCGTCAGGCTCAAGGCTCTCGTAGGGTTTCGCCGCGAGGTCGTCGGTGAACGCCTCGACCCGCTGTTTGACGGCGCGGCCCTGTTCGCTCAGCCAACCGTCATCTCCGATCAGGCCGCGATCGCGCATCCCGTCGATCACGGCGGCGAGCTGCGCCGCCGGGAGGTGGTGGATGCGTCCAAACCTCTCCGCTGGCATGCCCACGTCGAGGGCGAGGAGGACGTGAGCCTCTAGGCCGCCAACACCCTCGATCATCAGGGCCGCGATGTGCCCGTCGCCACGATGCTCGCGCAGCAAGGAAGCCGCATGAAAGAGGCGGGCCACCACGTCATCGGGGATCGGGATCGCGCGCAGCGCGGCGTACATCGGCCGGCCCTCGAACGGTGCGCCGGTCGCCGCCTTGAGCAACAGTTCAGCGGCGCGGGCGAAGGCGGGAGAGTCGACGTGATCGCCGAGGATCCGCCGCAGCGCCTTCACACAGCCCATCTGACGAGCGGCGACCGCCGCTTCGGGCGTGGTGGTGCGCCATACCTTCGGGATGTGGCGAGCCACCTCGCCGGGAGCGAAGTTGTAGAAGAGCGCGTCCACCACCTCCGCCGGGGCGAGGCCGAGGGGCGCCGCCCGTCCGGCGAAGTAGGTGTCCCAGTAGTTGGTGAACCCCAGGGCGAACATCGCCTCGTTGGGTTCGTCGGCTGAGTAGGGGATGACACCAATCGGCTCGACCAGCTCGAACATCCGGCGAGCCATCGAATCCATATCGCCTACTCCTCCTGCTGCACGCCCAGCGCCCCTTGCGGACACTTACGATCAGTTGGACGGTTGCGCGCTGCCAAACTCATCGCACAACGACGCCTAACGGTGCATCTGAAGGTCGCTATCAAGAGGGCGCGCGCTCCCGGCGTTTGGGTGCAGTTACAGATCGGATGATCTGTGGGCGACTGCGCCTTGCGAGCCGCGGCCCCACCGGACATTACGCGCACGGTGAGTCGTGACGTGGCGGGGACGTTGCCTCTCCACTTGCTGCGGCTGTTGCACCTGCTTGAACGCAGGTTGCAGCTCTGTAGCGTCGGCGCCCTGAAGATCTACTTCGCTGGTCCCCTCTTCACGCCGTACGAGCGCTCGTTCATCGACGAGTGCGCCGCCGCGCTGCGCGCCGACGGCTTCGAGGTCTTCGTTCCGCACGAGCACGAGCTCGCGACGGGCGTCGATGTCACCGCGGCGTGGATCTTCGCGAAGGACCGACCGGGGATCGAGCGCGCCGACGCCATGCTCGCGATCCTCGACGGCCCGTCGGTGGACGACGGCACCGCGTGCGAGATCGGGATGTTCCACGCGCTGATGCAGTCGGATCCGTCGAAGAAGGGCATCGTCGGGCTCCTCACCGACATCCGGGGCATGCGCGGCGAGTCGACGGGCGTCAACCTCTTCGTCCAGGGCGCGATCGAGGACGTCGGCCACATCGTCGCCTCCATCGAGGAGGCGCGCGACGTGCTCAGAGCCTGGAGATGAACAGCGCCGCGGGGCCTTGTGGAGGAACCGCCGTTGTGGAGCGGAGGGCTCGATGGGCCCCACTCATCGAACCACCCGGACATGAGGCGGCCCTAGGAACTCGTCGTCGCGCCATTCAGGGAAGCGCATGAGCAACTCGCCGCCCTGCTCGACTCGATCCGCATCGAGCAGACATGAGCCCTGACGTGCCGGGACCGCGCCACGCCCTAACTGTCGCTCGGAGCTACCTCACACGGCCGCGGCATCCGCACATAGGTGCGCTCGGAGCGGCGTTTGGTGACACCCTGTGGACGGGTTGGGCATCCCCCCGTCGAGCGGACACCTGACCCAGGCTGCGGCCTGGAAGGGAGTCCATCATGGGGCAGCAGCGCCGGCGGTTCTCGCCGGAGTTCAAGCGTGACGCGGTCGCGTTGCACAGGTCGTCGGGTCGCTCGATTGCCGCGGTGGCGAAGGAGCTCGGGATCGGCGAGTCCAACCTGGGTGGCTGGCTGGCCAAGGACCGTGAGCAGCGAGCCATCGTCGACCCGGCCGGGTACGCGGCCGAGGTCGCCGAGTCTGAAGAAGTGAAGCGTCTTCGTCGCCGGGTCGGCGAGCTGGAGGTGGAGCGCGAGATCCTGAAACGATCCATGGTCTTCTGGGTGAAGGAGTCGAACGGGTGAAGCTCTACGCGTTCGTCGATGCCCAGAAGACCGACTTCAAGATCACGACGCTGTGCCGAGTGTGTCGGGTGTCCACGTCGGGCTACTACGGCTGGATCGCACGGGTCGCGGCCGGTCCAAGTCCCGCCGAGCGCGACGAGGCCGAGGTGCTGGAGCGGATCCGCCACGCGCACGAGGCGTCGCGGGGCCGTTACGGCGAACCGCGGATCACGGCCCAGCTGGCCCGCGACGGGGAGCCGGTGAACCACAAGCGGGTCGAGCGTCTGATGGCTCGTCACGGGCTAGCCGGGCGTTGTGGCCGCAAGAAGATCCGCACCACCGTGCGGGACCCGGCTGCGCCGCTGGCCGCTGATCTGGTCAACCGCCGGTTCGACCAGGCCGTGCTGGACACGCTCTGGGTGGGTGACGCGACCTACATCCCCACCGACGAAGGCTGGCTCTACCTGGCCACGGTGATCGACGCGTGCAGCCGGCGGTTGTTGGGCTGGTCGATGACCGATCATCTCCGCACCGAGCTGTGCCTCGACGCGCTCGTCGCCGCGGTCGGCACCCGCGGTGGCAAGGCCCCGGCCGACGGAGTGATCTTCCATAGCGACCACGGCTGTCAAGGCGGATTCAACCGGTCGTCGCAACACCTCGAGCCAAGAGGTGATCGTCGATCATGTTCAAGCATCAGCAGGTGGCCGCGATCAGGGAGATGCGCGGGAAGATGTGGTCGCCAGGTCGGCCGTCGACGTTCCGGCGTGAGGACCGGGTTCGGTTCTGGAAGGCGGTCGCTCGAGGCGTGTCGACCGAGGATGCCGCCGGCGAGGTGGGCATGTCATCCGCGGTCGGGACGAGGTGGTTCCGGGAGGCTGGCGGCGTGTCGCCATGTCTGTCGCCGACGGTGTCGGGCCGCTACCTGTCCTTCGCCGAGCGCGAGGAGATCGCGATCTGGCGAGCCCAACAGTGCGGGGTCCGTGAGATCGCTCGACGTGTCGGGAGGGATCCGTCGACGATCTCGCGGGAGCTGCGCCGCAACGCGTCGACGCGCAGCAACGAGCTGACCTATCGGGCCACGACCGCGCAGTGGCACGCTGAGCGACGCTCCAGCCGCCCGAAGGTTGCCAAGCTCGTCGTCAACGACCGGCTGCGTGCCTATGTGCAGGATCGGCTCGCCGGCGACGTCGAGCGGTCCAACGGTGAGCTGGTGCCCGGCCCCGAGGTGCGGTTCATCGGCCGACGTCACGGCCGTCGGGCCGATCGGCGGTGGGCCAAGTCGTGGAGCCCGGAACAGATCTCGAACCGGTTGAAGGTCGACTTCCCCGATGATGAGACCATGCGCATCAGCCCCGAGGCGATCTATCAGGCGCTGTTCATCCAAGGCCGCGGTGCGCTCAAGCGTGAGCTCGTCGCATGCCTGCGCACCGGCCGGGCGCTACGCGTGCCGAGAGCCCGAACCACCGGACGCGGCAAGAAGTTCGTCGGCCCGGAGGTGATGATCACCGAACGTCCGGCCGAGGTCGAGGACCGGGCCGTGCCGGGCCACTGGGAAGGCGATCTGATCATCGGGCTGAACAAGTCCGCGATCGGCACCCTCGTCGAACGCACCACTCGCTTCACGATGCTGCTGCACCTGCCCCCGATGGACGGCCACGGCACAGAGCCCCGGGTGAAGAACGGACCGCCGTTGGCCGGTCACGGCGCCGAGGCGGTCCGTGACGAGATCGCCCGCGTCATCGTCACGCTGCCCGAGCAGCTATGGCGCTCGCTGACCTGGGACCAAGGATCCGAGATGGCTCAACACGCGCAGCTCCGCATCGACACCGGCCTGGCTGTCTACTTCTGCGACCCGCACAGTCCCTGGCAGCGCGGCACGAACGAGAACACCAACGGCCTGCTGCGCCAGTACTTCCCGAAAGGCACCGACCTGCACCGCCACAGCCGCGACGACCTCGACGCTGTCGCTCTCGCCCTCAACACCCGCCCCCGCAAGACCCTTGGCTGGCGCACCCCCGCCGAAGCCCTCGACGAGCATCTACGCTCCCTTCAGCAAGCCGGTGTTGCGACCACCAGTTGAGTCTGAGCAATACACCGCCGACGCGTTCCGCGACGCCTGCGCCGAGTTCGGCGTCACGCAGTCGATGGGCACCGTCGGTGACAGCTTCGACAACGCCATGGCCGAGTCGTTCTTCGCCTCGCTCAAACGCGAGCTGGTCGACGACGAGCACTTCGCGACCCGAACCGAGGCCCGCGCCGCAGTGTTCGAATGGCTCATCTGGTACAACACCGACCGGCTCCACAGCAGCCTCGAGTACCGGCCGCCGGTCGAGTACGAACATCACCTCACCAACCACCTACAACGAGCAGCATGAGAGTCCGCTCGGCTGGGGGAAGTTCAGGGTGTTACCGGACGGTTCTTCGCCCATCGTTCGAGGGCGGAGGTACGCGCGATTGGCACGTACCGCGCATGGTGCGGCGTCCTCCCGTTGGGTCTGATGTCCCCCAGCGGGCGCACGCTTCCCCATCGAGGCGAGCTGTCGCCCGAGGCAAGCGCAGCGTGTCGCGCCTTCTTAAGGGGTCGCCCTATGGCGCGGCAGACGCGAGCACTAGAGTGCACCGCGGGTACTAGCTATGCCTCAACGAGTGAACCGGCAGGTCAGACTGAAGTCCAGGCCGTCTGGCATTCCCGAGGCGGAGCACTTCGAGATCGTCGAGGCGCCGGTGCCGGACCCGTCGAATGGTCAGGTTCTGGTGCGCAATATCTACCTGTCGGTGGATCCGGCGATGCGCGGTTGGGTCAGCGCTGTCGCCAACTATTCCGAGCCTGTAGGGCTTGGTGCGGTCATGCGCTCGCTGGCCGTCGGGCGCGTCGAGGAGTCGCGAAGTTCTGATTTCCACCCGGGCGAGTACGTGACTGGCATGTTCGGTTGGCAGGACTACACCGTGGTGGACGCCGCGGCCATCGAGCGCGAGGTCGGCGGCTCAGGCTTGCCCATCTCGACATCGCTTGGCGTCCTCGGCCTCAATGGTCTGACCGCCTATTTCGCCCTTCTGGAGATTGGCCAGCCCAAGGCGGGCGAGACCGCGGTCGTGTCCACGGCAGCGGGAGCGGTCGGGTCATGCGTCGGTCAAATCGCCAAGATCAAGGGGTGCCGTACCGTCGGCATTGCTGGCGGGCCTGACAAGGTGCGTGTGTGTCGCGAGGAGTTCCGCTACGACTCCGCCGTCGATTACAGGGCTGACGATTTTGAGTCAGCACTCGATGCTGCCTGCCCTGAGGGCGTCGATGTCTACTTCGACAACACGGCCGGCCCTATCAGCGATTCCGTCATGCGACGTCTCAATGTCGGAGCACGGGTGGTGATCTGCGGCACGGCGTCCATCGCGAGCTGGGATCCGCCACCCCAGGGCCCACGGGTCGAGCGTCATCTGCTCGTCAAACGCGCGCGAATGCAGGGTTTTCTCATCTTTGACCATGTTCAGCGCAGTCCCGAGGCGCTGCGGGAACTCGAGAGCTGGGTGCGCAACGGACAGATCCGCTATCGAGAGGACGTCCTCGACGGAATCGAGCAGGCACCGGGTTCGATCGCAGGGCTGTACCGCGGCGAGAATCTCGGCAAGCGTCTGATTCGGATCGCTCCGGATGTCCTGGGGTGACGCTCGCGGTGTCCCAAGGTGCCGTTCGAGGGCAGTCGCAAAGTGGGGCTGAAACCGACGATGAGACGCGCCGGACGGCGGTGTCATCGAGCGCCGTGGCTCACCGCGGCCGGCGACGAGACGTCTGCCGCGTTGCGGTGCACCCGGTATCCACCGATATGCCGGTGATCCGTTGGGTTGTTCCTGGTTGCTGAGGGTAGTCGCCTGTGCGTGGGGTCAGTCCTTGTCGATGCCGTCGAGGAGGTTGTCGAATAGCTCGGCGCGTTGGGGTTGGTCGTGTTCGACGGCGTGGTCGCGTTGGCGGAGCAGGACGGGTTGGAACTCGAGGCCGGTCTGGTAGTGGGTGCAGGTCTCGCAGATCGCCTCGAAGACGCAGTCGAGCTCGGGGGGTCGGGTGCAGTAGCCGTTGCCGAGCAACCGCTGGTAGGTCTCGACGCGAAGCTGGCGCATCTGGCGTCCCTCGGCGCTGGCCGGCAGGACCGGCGCCGAGTCGTAGAGCGCTTCGACTTGTTCGGTGACGGCGTAGTACTCGTCGGCCACGGTTCGGTCGGCGATGCGGGCGTAGACGAGGGTCATGCGCATCGACCGGTGCCCCAGTAGCGCGGCGATGGCTTCGAGGCTCATCCCTCGGTTGATGGCTTGGGTGGCGAGGGTGTGACGGAGCCGGTGGGCGTGCATCCCGTCGATCCCGGCCCGCTGCCCGACGCGTTTGACGATCCGGTTGACGCTGTAGCGGTTGAGCGGCCGTCCCTGGTTGGTGAGCAGTAGTCCGCTGTCATCGGGCCCCACCTCGGCCCGCCAGGCGGCGAGCTGGTCAACGAGGGCGGGGTGGAGAGGGATGAGCCGGTCGTGGTGCAGCTTGCCGACGGGGATGCGTAGCCAGTGGGCGTCCCCGATGATCATCACCGCGTCGGCGGCCAGCGCGCAGAGCTCGCCGACGCGCATCCCGGTGCGGGCCAGCATCTCCACGATCAACCGTGGCAGCGGGTCCTGCTCGGCGGCGGCCCGCATGAACCGGGCCGCCGAGGCGTCGTCCAAGAACTTGGGCAACGGATCGTCGACTCTGGGCAGGTCCGACACGAACACCGGGCAGCGGGCCGGGCTGTCATCCCATCCCCACTCGATGATCCGTTCGAAGAACACCCGCAGCATCCCGAGCCGCATCCGCACGGTGTTGTTCTTCAACGACCGGCCACCGTGTTCTCGGGGTGTGGTGAGGGTGCTCTTGTAGGCCTCGATATGGCGGCGTTGCAGCTGGCGGACGGACCGCACCCGCCCGTCGTGGTCCAACACGAAGGAGGCGAACAACCGCAGCGCGGTGTCGGTCGATTGGATGGTGGCCGGTCGTTGCGACACGGCGAGTTGTTCCAGGTAGGTGAGCATCGTCGTCCCCAGCCGGGGCGCCCGGATCATCACCGGCTCCCACCGCGCTGATCCGCAGGCGGCAGGGATGGCCGCTGCTGCGGCGGTCATGATCCGCTCCCGACGCGGGCCTGGGCGTCGATCGCCTCGGCGGCTTTGCGGTACTCGGCGGCCACCCACCCGTCGGCGAGATGGAGATAGACCCGTGTCGATTCGATCGAGCGGTGCCCGGCCTGAGCCTGGATGGCTTCCAGCGCCATGCCCGCTTCCCGCAGCCGGGTGAGACAGGTGTGGCGCAGCTCATGGCAGGTCCCATGGGTCAGCCCAGCCGCCGGCGGGCGTCGCGCATGATCTGCTCCAACCCCTTCGCGGTGAGCGGCTGGCCGCGGTGCGGGCCCTTCATCACCACGAACACCCGATCCGTGACTGCGTCGGCCGGTCGTTCCCCATGCAGATACTCAGTGACCGAGGTGAAGAACCGCGACGAGATCGGCACCCACCGTTGATGACCGCCCTTGCCGTCGACCACGAACACCCGCCGCTCGGCTGAACGCAGATCCTCGAGTCGCAGACCGAGCACCTCGCTGCGGCGCAGGCCGCCCAGCAGCATCGCTTCGATCATCGCCCGGTCCCGCCAGCGGCGCAGCCCACCCAACAGCCCGTTCACCTCCTCGGGCCTCAGCACCTGAGGCAACAGTCGGACCTGGCGCACCAGCGGGGCGCGCCGCCGGACCCGACCCGACGCCGTTCTCGCTGCGATCCCCCGCAGCACCGGGTTGATTTCCACCACCCCGAGTGCGGTGAGGTAGCCGTAGAACCCCGACACCGACGACAGCCGTCGCCGCACCGTCGACAGCGCCAACCCGCCGTCCCCATCGGCGAGCCGGACCACCTTGCCTGAGCCGGCCCCGCGTTGGGTCCGGATGAAGCCCAACACGTCGGCCACCGTCACCTCCACCGGGTCCTTGCCGACCACGGTGAAGAACACCTTCAAGTCGTATGCCGTGGCCCACAACGTGTTCCGCCGCCAGCGGGCCCGCACCACCTCCAGGTAGTCATCGACCAGCGGGTGACCGAGCGCGATCTGCCCGCTGCCACCGACGGGTGACACCACACCGGGCGTCCACGAAGCCATTGATCCTCCTCGCCGCCCGCCACCACAGCGTCACCGCTGCAGACGGGCGAATCGGGGATCACCGGCATAACCACCGATCCGTGCGGGTCGACCGGTTATGCCAGGGCGCCCGTGATCAGCACCGTCGCGATGTCGTCGTGTGCGTCGATCTGTGCGCCGTCGATCGTGCGGGTCGGTCAGCATCGGTCGATGGCCGGTGGTGGGACCGTCGCGAGGGTCGGCGACTACCGCGCGAGTTGTGGGGCTCAGCCGTCGTCGACCGTGTTCATGATCCAGCCGTTGACTCGCAAGGCCAGCTGGTCCAGCGCCATCATCCCGCAGCCGAGCACGACGTCGTGGAAGTCCCGGATGTCGAATCGTGAACCGAGGCGCGTCTGCGCATCGGTCCGTAGGCGGTCCAGCGTCAGGCGCCCGACCATGTAGCTGGTGGCCTGCCCTGGCCAGCAGATGTAGCGATCGACCTCCGCCTCGACGAACGAACGGCTCAGTGTCGCGTTTGCGGACAGGAACTCGACGGCGTGCTCCCTGGACCACCCCCGATCGTGGAGACCGGTGTCGACCACGAGCCGGCACGCCCGAAGCGAATCGCTAGCCAGCATCCCCAGCCGCGCCAGCGCCGAACTGTAGAGCCCCATCTCGTCCGCCAGCCGCTCAGCGTAAAGACCCCAGCCCTCCTCGTAGCTGGGGACCGGCAGTTCGGAGTGGACCGGATGAAGGTTGAGCTCCTGGGCCAGAGCGAGCTGCAGGTGGTGGCCGGGCACCGCCTCATGGAAGGTCGTCACTTCGACCTGGTACCGGCCCCAGGCTGAGGGCTCCGACGCGTTGAAGTAGAACATGCCACCCCGACGCCCGTCGGGCGATGGCGGGCAGTAGTAGGCCAGCCCGCCGGCGTCTGCTGCGACGATGCGACAGGGCGCGCTCGGAAGTCGGCCGAACCAGCCCGGGCTGGCGGCTAGGGCGCGGGCAAGAACAGCCTCGGCGTCGCGGACCAACTCGCCGGCCGTCGTGTAGCGCAGGCTGACGTCATCACGGAGGCGGGCACGCGCGACTGCTGGGTCGTCAGTCCCGAGGAGTGGGCCCACGACCGACCGGTATTCGTTGTCCAGCCGGGCTAGCTGCTGCAATCCGAGGTGGTGAATCTCGTCAGCCGTGAGCCTGGTCGAAGTCGAGGCGTGCAGGAGGGACGCATATGCCTCCTCACCCGCCGGCAGGTGGCACAGACCGGCTTGGGCGTCGCGGCGCGAGACCGGCAACACCTCGTCGCGTAACACCTGGCACAGCCGGGCGATGGCCGGACGGACCGCGCTCGAGATCAGCTCCCGGACGCGACCTCGCCAGACGTCGGCCTCCGCTCCGCTCGCCTCCTGCGGTGGCTGCTGCGAGGCCAGCGCGTCATCAGCTACGCCGGTGGCCAGCATCGCTTGGAAGCTCTCGATCGAGCCCTGCACACCCCGCGCCGTGGGCACCCGTCCCGCCGCCGCTCCCTCCCGCAAGCCAGCCACCCAGCCCTCGACGAAACCCGGGAAGGCAGCCAGCTTGGCCAGATATCCCTCTCCGTGCCGACGGGTGACGAGCACATACTTCGGGACGAGAGTCGGCAGGATTGCTGCGAAGCCAACCGGCGCACTGACGAGCGTGAGATCACGCTCCCACGGCCGTCCGGCCGCAGTCGAACGGGCACTAAATGCAATCGCTGCCAGCGTGCCGCTAGCACCCTCGCCCGGGTGAGCCCGGGCGAGGGTCTCGGCGCGATCGGCGAACGACGACAGACGCCGGACCTCCTCGTCCAGCCCCTCGGGACTGAAGTCGTCCCAGCGCTCGATCTCCTCGACGTCACCCCGGTCAATATTGAACAGCTGTTGCGTCGCGCGGAAGAACATCCAGTACTCGTCGGCCAGCAACATCCCCGCGCCCATCGCAAATCGACCCTAATGCCCTCCCGGGAGGCCCGACCGGCCCGACCTATGCTCGTGGCCGGCATGATTTGATGGCATCGCATGCAGCACGAGGTCGACGGGACACAGCTGTGGTTCGACGTGGGTGCCGGCCTTCGCTGGCGGTGGATCAGATCAGGTGGAGCCCGCCATCGACCCGGAGCACCTCCCCGGTGATGTAGGACGCGTCGTTCGACAGGAGGAACACCGTCGCCATTGCTACCTCCCAGGCCGAGCCCTGACGCCCGAGCGGTACCGGTGTCCGGTCGCGGGAGGGTCGGCCGGCGGACGCGGCTCGGCCGATCGGCGTGTCGATGAGCCCGGGGGCGACGACGTTGGCCCGCACGCCGCGGCGTGCGCCTTCGAGCGCGACATGGCGGCACAGGCCGATCAGTCCCGCCTTGGACGCGTCGTACGCGGGTAGGTGGCTGCCGGGCTGCAGGCCGGCCAGCGAGCTGATGAAGACGATCGAGCTGCCAGCCGGCAGGGTCGGCAAGGCGGCTCGGGTGACGAGGAAGTGGCTGCGCAGATTGACGGCGAAGGTGAGGTCCCAGTCCTCGGTGGTCGTCCCGGTGAGCCCCGAGCCTCGGCCGATTCCGACGTTGAGGACGAGATCGGTCAAAGACCCGCTGGCTTTGACCAGGGCCTCGCAGTCGGCGTCGCGGGTGACGTCGGCGACCACGACTGTGGCCTCACCACCCTCGTCGCGGACCAGCTGAGCGGTCGCCGCGGCGGCGTCGGCATCGCGATCCACACATATCACGTGCGCGCCCGCTCGCCCGCAGAGGACCGAGATCGCTCGGCCGTTGCCGATGGGTGCAGTGGGATCACCTCGCGTGTCGGTACCGGCTCCGACCACGACAATCCGCGCCCCGGCCAGCTTCGGCGGGGTCATCCCGGGCCGTCCGAGCCTTCGACCTGGACGCCGAGCGAGTTCAACGTGAACGCCAGCAGGTGGTAGTGACCGACCAGCATCGGTACCTCGATCAGCTGGCGTTGGTCGTAGCGCTCGGCCAGCGCGGCCCAGGTGGCCTCCTCGATGCACTGACCCATGTGCATCTCGTCGACGGCCCGCAGCAGCGTGGCATCGAACGGCGACCATCCTGACGCCTCCGGTCCTAGGCGGACCCGCTCGATCTCGGTGTCATCGAGACCGGCTTCACGGCCGAGCCGGAGATGATGTGCCCACTCGTAGGCTGCGCCGCAGCGGTGCGCAGTGCGCAGGATCAGCAGTTCCCGATCGTGTGCGGGCAAGGAGCCGGCCAACAACACTCCGGCGAAGGGCAGCCAGCGCCTGAACAGTCGAGGGTGCCGAACCAACGTGGTGAAGATGTTCATCGCGTTGGCTCCAGGTAGCCCGACCTTGGACAGCAAGTCGTCGGCCACCTCGTCACGCTCCGCCACGGGCAGCGGTGGGATCCGGGGCGACGCTTTGGTCACGGCTTCCTCCTCAAGTGGCAAACGTGGGCGGGCCGCCCGGCAGCCGCGGCGACCGTAGCGACGGGGACCCGGCCGGGCCGAGTCGTCGAAGCCCACCCGACCACGTCCATGTCCGCGATAAGCCGGGTTAGGACTGCCCCCTTTGCGCTGTGAACCTCGATGTCGCTGAACAGAAACGTCACCGTCCCTGCTGGAACCTCCGCCGGCACGACCGTGACGATCGTTCGGGCTCTGGTGATCGCCGCTGGCGCAGCCGACGCGTCGAACCGAGTATCGTGCGGCTCACCGAGCGAAGGGGAGTCGATGGATCAGTTGGCGACGCTCGAGTACGCCTTGGAAGCGCTTCGACGGACAGTTGCGACGCTCGACGACTCGCAAATGGAAACGGTGACGAACTGCGAGCCGTGGACGGTTCGTCAGTTGGCCAGTCACGCGCTCGAACAATCAACTGGTGTGGGCCGGCGTCGTCACCGGTCAACAACTCGTGTCGGGGGAGGACACCATGAGCGCGGTGCCCTACGAGGGCGACCTGGTACCCATCGCCGACGACGTCGCGGTGCGCGCGATGGCCATGTGGCGCACCGAGGGATTGCTGGAATCGATGCACACGACGCCGTTCGGCGAGCTGCCCGGTTCGGTCGTGGTCACCTTCCCGACCATCGATGCGCTCGCCCATTCCTGGGATCTCTCGGCAAGCGTCGGTCGCCCGATCGAGTTCGAGCCGCGGGCGATTCCGTCCATCTCGGCGGTCGTGGAGGCGACGTGCACCGATGGGGCACGCGCCTTGGGCCTGATAAAGGCGGCCACCAAAGCCCCGACCGACGCGACCGACACCGAACGACTGATGGCTGCCGCGGGCCGAACCATTCGCCGGTAGCGACACGCCAACCTCCCTGCGGCCGTTCCGAGCACGTCCATGTTTGTGCTCGCCGCCGTGCAGATGGTCGGCAGCCCCCACGTGCGGCCAAACAGACCTGAACCGCACCGGGTCTCACCTCCCTTGTTCTGGGCACCGAATCTGCGCTGTGGGCGCGGATTCGGTGCCCGGAACGGGTAGGAAGAGGCGCTTCCATGCCAGGCGTACCATCGGGGGGCGTGAGATCGTGCACACCGCGGCCGATGGACCCGATCCGCGGCTACGTCGCCGGCGGGACTGTGAAAGGCGCCTCAGGTTCGGGGCCGTCTGCGGCAAGTTCCATCCAGACCAGAGAAGGAAGGGGCCGAGGTTGACCGAGTTGTCTCCGAAGCCGTCGGCCGGATGGCGATACGGCATCCATCCGAATACGGCGGGAATGCAGATCCGCTCCTTGGGGCGCGTGGAATTCCCTCTCGGCGAGGGACTTCGCCTGGAGATGGACGACGCCGACCCACAGTCGGCGGACGTCGCCCACATCCAGTACTACATCTGTACGGAAGCGGGCGCCTGGGCGCTTTGGCTCTCCTGCGCACGAGGCGATCTCGCTGGCCGCGAGGCAGCCCTTCGCGAGATCAGTCCGCCGTTCATGGAGACGCCTTAGGCCGCGACCCCTGGCTCCGCCGGCGCGCGAATGCGCCCGCCGGCGACCGCCGAGCCTCTGCACCTCGCGAGCGGCCGCCGCGGGATGGAGCTGAGGCCACCCCGTGAGATTGCCCGATCGCGCTCGGGGCCGGAACGCGCCCGAGCGCACCGCTCGGCAGGTCGTTGTAGCGAAACGCGAACAACGTAGATCGGCAGATCGTGCGCCCGCTGTGATTGACGGGCTACGTCGCCCGAGCCTCTGCGTGCTGTGGTGACGCTCGAGCCGGCCTCAGTTCGCCGCTTCCAGCTGCGCGAGGTCGCGCTGCGCGTAGCGGTTGTGCCAGAACTCTTCCTCGAAGACGGTGTAGATGCACTCTTGCAGCGGGTTCGTGCCGTTCTCGAGCACCTCGACCGGTCGTGTGAAGTCGGTTGTCGCAACCGATGCGAGATAGTCGCGAAAGCGGTTGGCGCGATCCGCGCGCACGGCCAGAGCTTCCGAGACCGACGGCGTCAGGTCGTAATCGAGGCCGGGCCACGGGAAGTCCGACTGAGCCGCTGTTCGGCAACCCGATCGGGTGGAACCGTTCTCCGAGGATCGGCGCCGTGAACCACTTGTCCATGGCAAACACGAGATGTCGCAGCGTCTGGACGAAAGACCACTCGTCGTTGACCGACTCATGCAGCGTGTCTCCGGGGAGAGCGAGCGCTCGGGTGATCGTCTTCGCCCACTCGTCTTCGAGGGCCGCCCACGCTGCGCGCATGCCCTCCGGGTCGGACGGGCGGAGCATCGCGCGCAGCGGGTACCACGGGTCACGCTCGTTCACGAATGCCGTGACGTCGACCCCGTTGATGACAACTGTGTCGACCAGCGCGTCGATGTCGACGTTGACAAGCCAGGCATGGCTGATCTTCGCGTCGGTGAGGTTGACATCGCGGAAGCGGGCGCCGCTGAGATCGGCACCCCAGAACACCGCTCCCGCAAGATCCCCCTCGAACTCTTCCGGCATGGCTGCCTCCCGTCGCGTCGCTGCCGTTAAGCGTGCAGCTCCCTCAAGTCTGCATGAATGCCGCGGCGCTGTCGTCGGGTGCGACGAATAGCCCGCAGTAGAGATGTCCCACGCCGCGGATGATGCCCATGAGCGAGCGGGGCGTCGACCAGGCAGAGGTGCCGGACAAGGCGTACTTGGCGGACGGGGCTCTAGTCCCTTACGCGACAGCGCCCGGGCGGTAGCTATGCGCGCCCGCTGGGCTGTCCGGCCGAGCGAGAGGTCGGTGCGAAGGTCTCGCCCGGCGGCTGCTGATCAGCTGCTCTGGTCGCGCAAGAACTCACGTACTGCGTCGTTGAACTGCTGAGGGGCTTCGAGGTTACAGAGATGACCGACATCGGGGAGAACGATGAGCTTCGACCCGGTGATCCCTGCGTGGAGGTGCTCGGCAACTGGCAGGGGTGCCCTCACGTCGTGCTCGCCGCGGACCACGAGCGTTGGTACATCCACGCACGGCAGCGCTTCGCTCAGGTCCTCGGCCAACGCACGGGCCATGGCGCGGAACCCAACGGGATGAAATGCGAGCATGCTCTGAGCGAAGGCCTCGACTGTCTCCCGTGGCGTCGCTTCGGCGAACATCGTTGAAAGCAGCGCATCGACGAACTTCTCGGGCGACACATCGGCGAGCACGAACGCCTGACGAAGTCGCTCGTCGGCGACGGCGGCGGGGAGCGAACCCGCCCATCCGGCGTAGGCGGACACCAAGATCAGGCTCGTCACGAGGTCAGGGTGCCGACGGGAGAACTCAAGAGCGAGTGCGCCACCAAATGACAGCCCTGCTACGTGCGGCCGAACGAGGCCGAGTTCGTCAAGGAAGCCGGCCAAACAGTCGGCATACTCGGCCATGCCAAACGTCTCCGGCGGGTCTGAAGATCCACCAGAGCCTGGCGCATCCCAGGCAACCACGGTGAAGTCGTCGGCGAGCCCTTCGAGCTGTGGTCGCCAGGTCGTCGAGCCGTCGCCTACGTAGCCATGGAGCAAGAGCAGCGGTGGTCCGCTACCGACGCGTCGATACCCGACGCGCATATCGGCGACGTGCACGATCTCCATCGCTGGGCGATCGTAGGGCGGTGCACGTGTGATCTTGGGGGCACGTGCACCTTGATGCCGGCGCGTCCTCAGAACCAATAGGTCGCGGCGGATGCTGCCGTGACGGCTTATGTCTCGTCTTTGCCGCCTTCGCGTGCTCGCTTCGTGTAGGTGAGGGCGGTGTAAGACGTCGAGACGATGGCATCGAGAACGTCGAGGTCGACGGCGCTCAGGTCGTTCACGTAGATGCACCCGACACCTGTCGTGTGCGGCCCGAGTCGTGCGAGCGGCTCGGCGTGTGCCCCGACCCCGTCGGCGACGTAGATCGCGGTGGCCGCCTTGCGGGCGGAGCATCCGGCTGCGGGCGCGTCGCCTGCACGGCCACTGGCGTACTTGTAGTGGTACTGGCCGAATCCGACGATGCTCCCCAACATCTCCGGTTCCTCGCCCGTGGCGCGACGCATCAGCTCGACCATCGTCAGGGCATCGCGTCGACGCCTGGGTGAAGAGATCCCGTCGAGGTATGCCCTCACGCCCGGCTCCATCGGTTCACTCTGCCATCTGGTCGGGACGGCGGAGCACAGCACGCTCCCGAACACCGGTTGCAGCACGAGCGCGACTACTGGCTCAGTGGGCACTCATGTCGACGGCGTTGACGCGCACCGGTCGAATCGTCACGACATACCTTGTGTCGCCTGGCCGGTCGATGGCGCGAAGGTCCATCCCCCCATACTTGGCGGCCAACCGATCGGCGAACCGATAGTCGGGATCCGGCTCCAGCTCAGCGTCGCCCCGCAACTCAAGGTAGACCGCCGGGTTGGCCAGGTCGGGAATGAGCAGATCCGCCACCGGATTACGAAGCAGGTTCTTGGTCTTCTGTCTGGCAGAGCTCAGCGACGTACGGACCACGTCCCCATCGGCGAGGAACCAGATCAACGACATCTGGGGTCGGCCATCGGGTCCGACGGTTCCGAGCACTGCGTTCTGTGCGTCAAGCAAACGTCGGTGAGAGTCAGGAATAACCGTCATGCGCACCTCCCGGTCGAGGCATGGTACCTACGGCCTGGCAGCGGCAGCATCCGCCGTGCACAGTCAGTCCTCGCTCACTGCGCCGACACATCGGGTCGGACCACGAACGTCCCCGAACGCCGATCGTGGCGCAGGTAACGAGGTGCCGATCCGCGCCCCGCACGACGGAGTCGCCTTGCTACCTGGGCGTCGCGAACCGACGGCGATTGCCGCTGCTCGGACGGACCTCAGATGGTGATCGAAAGCCCTCGACGGACGTCCTCTCCGCTCGGATCAGGTGAGGTCGAAGCGATCGAGGTTCATGACCTTGTCCCACGCAGCCACGAAGTCACCGACGAACTTCTGCTCGGCGTCGTCGGAGGCGTAGACCTCGGCGAGGGCTCGGAGCTCGGAGCTCGACCCGAAGATGAGGTCGACGCGGGTTCCGGTCCAGCGGAGCTCCCCGGTCGTGCGATCGCGCCCCTCGAACACGTCCTCGGACTCCGAGGTCGCCTTCCACTCTGTCCCGATGTCGAGCAGGTTCACGAAGAAGTCGTTGGTCAGCGTCTCGGGCCGGTCGGTGAAGACCCCGAGCTTGGACTGGCCGACGTTGGCGTTCAGGACGCGCAAGCCACCGAGGAGCGCCGTCATCTGGGGAGCCGACAGCCTCAGCGTGAACGCCTTGTCGACCAACAGGTGCTCCGGCAAGAGGTCGTGGCCCTTTTGGAGGTAGTTGCGGAATCCGTCGGCGGTCGGCTCGAGGACCGCGAAGGCCGCGACGTCGGTCTGCTCCTGCGAGGCATCAGTGCGCCCCGGCGTGAAGGGGACCTGCACGTCGTGGCCGGCTTGCTTCGCCGCCTGCTCGACCGCCGCGCCGCCACCCAGCACGATCAGGTCGGCCAGCGAGACCAGCTTCCCGCCCGTCCGGGAACCGTTGAACTCCTGCTGGATGCCCTCGAGGGCCGCCACCACCCGCGACACGCCGGAGGTCACGTTGACGTCCCACTCGGCCTGCGGCGAGAGGCGGATCCGGGCCCCGTTCGCGCCACCGCGCTTGTCGGTGTCACGGTAGGTGGACGCCGACGCCCACGCAGTCGAGACCAGCTGGGAGATGGACAGACCGGCGTCGAGGATCTTTGCCTTGAGGGCCGCGATGTCCACGTCGTCGATCAGCTCGTGGTCGACCGCGGGGACCGGGTCCTGCCACAGCAGCTCCTCGTCGGGAACCCACGGGCCGAGGTAGCGGGCGACGGGTCCCATGTCACGGTGCAGCAGCTTGTACCACGCCCGCGCGAACGCGTCGGCGAACTCGTCGGGGTTCTCGTGGAACCGCTTCGAGATCTCCTTGTAGACCGGATCGACGATCAGCGCGATGTCCGACGTCAGCATCGTCGGAGCGTGCCGCTTCGATGGATCGTGCGCGTCCGGCACCGTGCCCTGCGCCTCGGGGTTCTTGGGGGTCCACTGGTTCGCACCAGCAGGGCTCTTCGTCAGCTCCCACTCGTATTTGAACAGGTTGTCGAAGAAGCCGTTGTCCCACCGGATCGGGTCGTTGGTCCAAATCCCCTCCAACCCGCTGGTGATCGTGTCGCCCCCCTTGCCGGTGCCGAAGCTGTTCTTCCAGCCGAGTCCCTGCTGTTCGATGGGTGCCCCCTCGGGCTCGCGACCGACATACTCGTCGGCGTCGGCAGCACCGTGGGTCTTGCCGAACGTGTGGCCGCCGGCGATGAGCGCGACCGTCTCGTGGTCGTTCATCGCCATCCGGAGGAATGTCTCACGGATGTCCCGGGCCGAGGCCATCGGATCCGGGTTGCCGTTCGGGCCCTCCGGATTGACGTAGATCAGGCCCATCTGGACCGCACCCAGCGGGTTCGCCAGCTCCCGGTCACCGCTGTAGCGCTCGTCTTCGAGCCACACCCGCTCCGGACCCCAGTAGACGTCGTCCTCGGGCGCCCAGATGTCCTCGCGACCGCCACCGAAGCCGAACGTCTTGAACCCCATCGTCTCCAGGGCGCGGTTGCCGGCGAAGACCAGCAGGTCGGCCCACGAGATCTTCCGGCCGTACTTCTGCTTGATCGGCCAGAGCAGCCGGCGCGCCTTGTCGAGGCTGGCGTTGTCGGGCCAGCTGTTGAGTGGGGCGAAGCGCTGGGCCCCGCTGCCGCCGCCGCCACGGCCGTCCCCGGTGCGGTACGTGCCAGCGGCGTGCCACGACATCCGGATGAAGAACGCTCCGTAGTGGCCGAAGTCGGCCGGCCACCAGTCCTGCGACTGGGTCATCAGCGCATCGACGTCGTTCGCCAGGGCTTCGAAGTCGAGGCTGTTGAACTCCTCGGCGTAGTCGAAGTCCTCGCCCATGGGATCGGCCTGGGGGTGGTTCTGGCGGAGGATCCTCAGGTTCACGCTCTCGGGCCACCAGTGCTGGTTCGCCGTGATCCCAACCGCTTGGTGCGCGGCGCTCATTACCGGGCACGTCGCTGCTGACGGCTCGTCGCTGGTGGTGACCGTGCCGTGCTCTTCGTTGCTCATGTCGCTCCTCGATCGCTGATGTGGCTGACTTCGAACAGTGCTCGCTCAGATCTCAGATGCCGTCGGCTGCTTGCTGACACGTAGGACAGTGACCCCAGTAGATGACCTCGGCCTCGTCGAGCGAGTAGCCGGCGGGGTCGGAAGGCTCGAGGCAGGGCGTCTCGCCGACCGCGCAGTCGACGTCGGCGAGCGCCCCGCACCTGCGGCACACGAGATGGTGGTGGTTGTCGCCGACTCGGGTCTCGAAGCGGGCCGGCGAGCCGGGGGGTTCGATGCGCCGCAACAGCCCGGCCGCGGTCAGCGCGCGCAGCCCGTCGTACACCGCCTGGGTGGACACCGATCCGATCGCCGCCCGCACGCCAGCGGCGATCGTGTCCGCGTCGGCGTGCGGTCGGCGGACGACCTCGCCGTACACGGCGAGGCGCTGGCCGGTGACCTGGAGACCCGCGTCGCGCAGGGTCTGGACGTGGCCGGGTGGCGTTGGCGGCATCGTCCTCTCACCCAAGCACATGAACTGGAACGAGTCAAGAAAACGGTGGACGACCCGCCTGGTGCGCTGCGTCCGGGCTGCCCTCCAACGAGTTCCAACCAGGGATGGAGGGTGACACGTCGGCTTCGGGGAGTGTTAGCAACCTTTCGGTGCTCGTTGATCGGCGTGACAATCGCGTCGATGCAGGCAAAGTGGTCAGCAGCTCTCCTTCGGATGAGACGCGACACTCGCGCGAGAGCAGGTAGCGTCGGTCTCATCGTCCTCGTCGTCGCGGTGACGGCTGGGGTCGTCATGGCGGGCGCCGCCGGGGCACGACGTTCGGATGCCGCCTACGGGCGCTTCCTCGGTTGGTCACACGAGGCTGAGCTCTCCTTCAGTGGCTGCGACGAATGTGATTCGGAGCAACTCGAGGAGGAGTTCGACCGCATTCGAGCGGCACCGTTCACGCTCGAGACCGCACGATACGGTTTTGCCAACGTCATGGTCGAGCTCCCACACGGCGAGCGTCCGAGCTTCTTGGCCCTCGGCCCGGTCGTCGACGTCGAGAACCGGGTCGGGACTGTCCTGCCCCGCGTCAAGATGTTGCGGGGCCGGCTCCCGGCTCCCGACGCGCCCGATGAGGTCAGCGTCGGGTTCCTCGCGGCCGAGCGCTTTGGTCTCCGCGTCGGCGATACGGTCGACATCGCCGCCGCCGACTCTGCGCGGTCGCAATTGGAAACGGCGCGCCTTGTCGGCATCCACGCCGCGCCCGGAGAGTTTCCCTCTGCCACCGGCGCACAGGGGAGCTCGCTGCTCCTCACCCGGGCGTTCGCACGGGCGTTCCCGGATGTCGTGGATCCGACCAATGACGGCCTGCTGGTCCGGGTTCGGCCCGGCACGACTCGTCAGCAGTTGGACGCCTTCATCGGGACCCTGCGGTACGGTCTCGATTCCGACGCGTCGTCCGAAGTCACCAGCGGGATCGAGCAGACCATTCGGCTGGAGACGGTCGCGTTGGCGGCGTTCGCCGGGATCTTCGCGCTGGCCGGGCTCGTTCTCGCCGCGCAGATCTTTCGTCGCCTGTCCGACGCGGAGAGCGAGGAGCGAACAACGCTTGCCGCACTCGGTTGGGATCGGGCCGACACCCTCCGGCTGGGAGCGCTTCGTGGCGTCGTGATCGGCATCATCGCTGCCGGCGCAGGGGCCGTGGTGGCCATCGGGCTGTCGCCGCTGTTCCCGGTGGGGCTCGGACGCATCGCTGACCCGGACGTTGGATGGCACGTCGACACCCTTGTCTTGGGAGTTGGAGTGGCGACGACCGTCCTGGCCGTTTGCACGCTCGCTCTCGTCGCGGCGGCTCGCAGCCACTCGTCGGTGGAGGCAGGTACAACTCGGCGGCGTGTTGCTCCCGTTCGGTTGCTTGGCGGCGGTCGACCATCGACGATGATCGGACTCTCCTTCTCGCGGCTGGGGCGGACCAACCAGGGGGAGCCGAAGGCTCGCACGTCGCTTGTCTCGCTCGTCATCGTCACGGCGATCCTTGCGGCGACGGCGATCGTGCTGTCGAGCTTCGACTACATCGTGAGGCACCGCGAGCTGGCCGGCGCGACGTGGCACGCCGTCATCATTCCTTCGGCCGGCGATCAGCCCGACGTCGATCGCTCGCTCGCTCTGGTTCGCGCCGTTCCCGGCGTCGAGGCCGCGTCGACCGGTGGATGGGCTTCGTCCGGCTGGGGGTACGACGGACGGCTGATCATCAACGGTGAGGCAACCGAAGGACAGATCTTCGGCGACGGAGGACCGATACAACCTGCGATCAGGCGTGGTCGAGCACCGACCCGACATGGAGAGGTCGCCCTCGGCTCCAAGGTGCTCGATGCCCTGGGCCTTGACATCGGCGACGATGTCACGGTCTCCGCCCGTCCGAACGGCCCGACGATCGACGGCCAGGTGGTCGGTGAGGTCGTGCTTGCGTCGCCGTACTTCATCAGCTTCGCCCCCGGCACCGGATCAGCCACCGTTGCATCGACGTTCACGGCGCTTGGCGAACCGGTTGAGTGGACATCGGCGGTGATCCTGGTGCGATACGCCCGCGGGGCCGACCAGCTCAAGACGTTCAACGCGGTCGAGGCAGCCCTGGGAACGACCGAAGCGTTCGAAGCAGCCGATCGCCAGGGTCAAACGGGGCTGGCTCGGATCCGGACTGTCCCGATCCTCCTCATCGTCGGACTGCTCGCCCTCGTCGCGGCGGCCGTGGCCCACGTGCTGCTCGTTTCGATCCACCGCAATCGCCGCGACCTGGCCGTGCTCCGCGCCATGGGTCTCTCGAACCAACAGGCGTGGACGTCGGTGGTCGTGCATGGATCGGTGATCGCTGTGATCACGGGCGCCACCGGGCTCACCATCGGCGTGATCGTGGGACGCATCACCTGGAACTGGATCGCCACTGATCTCTTCGTGGTGTCCCGACCGCTGGCACCGTTGGTGTTCCTTGGTGCGCTCGGAGCGGCCCTCGTCGCCTTGGCGAACCTTGCCGCGCTTCAACCAGCCAGGAAAGTCCTCCGCGCGCAGCCCGCCGACGTACTGCGCACGAGCTGATGGCCGCTGCTGAAGCCACTGACAAATGCTACGCCCGCACCCACCGGCCGCGTGTGCTGCGTCTTCATCCGCCGGTTCTGTCGAGCGCCTCACCTGGGATCGATGACGTCTCGGGTGAACGAGGTGAGCGCCTGCAGCGGGACGGCCCGAGGCTCCGGCGAATGCGGAGAGCGGCGATCTCGTAGCTGGCGAAGGTAGTGCCCGGGGCGGGGATCGAACCCGCGCGACCTTGCGGTCACCCTACGTTCAGACGTCGAGCTAGCTACTTCGACCTGAAAAAGTCCTGGTGGGGGTGCTCGCGCCGGGTGGGTGGGGGTGGGAGAATGGCTCCAAGCCGTACTGGTACTACGGGTTGGAGCCATTCGTGCTGCGAACGGTAGGCGATCAGCCGACGTTGTGGGAGACGCTGCTGCCGCCCGAGGCGTTGCGGTTGCCGGGGGAACTGGCTGGGGTGGATCGCCTGCTGGACGATGAGCGGTTCTTCGCTCCGTTCGTGCCGTTCTTCCACGCCACGATGGGGCGGCCGTCGACCCCGATTGAGACCTATCTGCGGCTGATGTTCTTGAAGTATCGGTATCGGCTCGGGTTCGAGACGTTGTGCCGGGAGGTGACTGATTCGATCTCGTGGCAGCGGTTCTGTCGGATCCCGCTCGGGGGGACCGTGCCGAATCCGACGACGTTGATGAAGCTCACGACCCGCTGTGGCGAGCAGGCGATCGACGGGTTGAACCGGGCGCTGCTGGCGAGGGCGGCCGAGGCGAAGCGGTTGAAGACCGACCGGCTTCGTGCTGACACGACGGTGGTCGAAGCGAACGTCGAGTACCCGTCGGATTCCAGCTTGTTGGCCAAGGGTGTCGCCCGGATGGCCCGCTCGGTGGGGCGGATCAAGCGGGCGGGGCTCGCGGTGCGGACGAAGTTCGCGGACAAGACCCGCAGCGTGCAGAAGCGGGCGCGGTCGATCAACGCCAACCTGCGGCGGCGCACCGACGACAAGCTCACCGAGGTGAAGCGGATCAACCGTGAGCTCGCGGACATTGCTGACAGGGCCGCTGGCCAGGCCGAACACGTCGTGCGGAACGCTCGCCGGAAGCTGGCCTCGAGCCGTGAGCGGGTGTCGGGTCGAGCCCGAGCGGAGATCAACCGACTCGAACGCCTCGCTGAGCGGACCCGCAAGGTCGCTGACCAATGCCGCCAGCGACTCGATGGCACGACACCGCACGGAGCGACCCGCGTCGTGTCCTTGCACGACAGCGACGCTCGTCCAATCGTGAAGGGCCGTCTCGGTCGGCCAGTCGAGTTCGGGTACAAGGCCCAGATCGTCGACAACGAAGACGGTGTGATCGTCGACCACAACGTCGAGATCGGTAACCCACCCGACGCGCCGATGCTCGCCCCCGCCATCGCCAGGGTGAAGCAGCTCACCGGCAAGGCACCCCGGGCGGTCACCGCCGATCGCGGTTACGGCGAGGCCGACGTCGAGAACGATCTGCGACGGCTCGGAGTGCGCTACACCGCGTTGCCGACGAAAGGGAAACCGAACGCCGCACGTCGACAAGTCGAGTCCCGCCGAGCGTTCCGGCGGATGGTCCGATGGCGCACCGGATGCGAGGGAAGGATCAACTGCGTCAAACGCGACTTCGGACTCCGACGAACCCGCTACACCCGGCTCACCGGAGCCCGCACCTGGTGCGGCCACGGCGTGTTCAACCACAACCTCACCAAGATCGCCGGCCTCATCGGATAGCCCGACCAAGCCCGATCCGGACAACCCCCGCCCGAACACGATCAGGCCCCGACACGATCGGCACTCCAAGACCCGCCGAACCAGGGTCAATCGGGGTTCTTCAGGTCGAAGTAGCTAGCGCCGGGCTAGCGCTGGCCAGGAGGAACCATCCGACCTCGACGCGAGAATATCGCGAGCCAAGGTTGTTGACGAACTTCCGCGCCGGACGGACGCAAGGAGCCATGCGGGAGAGAACTGTTCGTCTCAACAGCGCCCGCCTGAGGGGTCAGTACGCTGTGCGTCGTGGACGAATCGCCCGAGTACCTGGAGGAGGTGCAATGGCGCGACATCGACCTCGCTCTGAGAGCCGTGGGTTTGCGGCCGAGCGACTTTTCGAGGCGTATTCACGCCACCCGACCAGGCGTCTTCGGCCCGAGATTGCTTTCATACAATGAGCAGTACGCTCGAATTGAGCATAACATCCTTCCATTCATCTTCTTTCAGGCCGGACATCGAGAAAAGACTCATCGTCAGAAAGATGACGATGGTACCTATCACTCCCTCAAGCTGGACGCCGGGTGGGCTGTAAGACTGTGGCCCTCGACTTCTCGAACGCCGGGACCAGAAGACCTTATTGCTCAAGAATGGGATCCGGACGTCCTCGAACTCGCTCGACACTGGGCACCGCTGGCGGCCCGAGAACTTGAGGCGCGTGAGGTCCTAGATCGGTCGAAACAAGATGCGCAACAGACACATCCGGAATGGTCGATCTCAAACCCCGACGATCTCCTGACTCCTTTTGAACTCGAGCAGGCAACTCGATTCGTCGAGGAGCAGGTGCCACGGATTGTGGCGACATCGATGCGCCAGTCCGGTGTCACCGACGAGAAGGTCGTGAACGACAAGTCTGACGAGGTCAGGCGTCGAGCGCGGGCTGATCTGCTGCAGCGGCTTCGGGCAGCACCGCGCTCGAAGCTGGCCGATATCGTGAGGACCTGGTGGATGTCGTCACTTCTTGACATCATGGCGAAGCCCGCGTTGGAACAGACGGTCGAAAAGGCTGTCGACCTCGCCAGACAGATCATCCGCGCGCTGCCACGGTAGGGTTCCTCCTAGCTTCGGCGGAGCCCAGCTCCGAGCCGAGGATTCGAGATGCAACTACCGATGCCAACCCTTCGCTTCCGCGACCCTCCGTGATACGCACCTCCGGAGACACCTCGACGAGCCAGCCGCTTTCGGAAACTGGAGCTGTCTGCCGACAGCCACGGCACTAGTGGGCTCGCGGTGTAAGTCATTGTGAGTTACGCGACTTTGAGTGGGCGGCCGTCGTAGGTCCAGCGGAATGGTCGCGCTCGGCGGTTGTAGTCGTTGATGAAGGCGATCATGCGGGCGGCGAGGTCGTCGACGGAGTCGAACTCGCCGTGGCGCAGGAGACGCCGCTCGAGGATGGAGAAGAACAGCTCGACTTGGTTCAGCCAGGAGGCGTGGGTTGGGGTGTTGTGCAAGAAGATGTGGGGCCGCTGGTCCAAGAGCGCTTCGACGGCCGGCGTGAAGTGGGCCGAGAGGTTGTCGACGATGCAGTGCAGCTCCAACCCGGCCGGTGTCTGGGCGTCCAGATCGGCCAGGAAGGCAACGAAGTTGTCGGTGCGGGTCGAGTCGGTGACCCAGGCGGCGACGTCACCTTCATGCACGTTGAGACCGGCGAACAACACCGCGGTGCCGTGACGGCGGTACTCGAACTCGCGCCTCGCCGCGATGCCGGGCACGGCGGGCTTGGTTGGGTTGATACGACTTCGGGCCTGGATCCCGGACTTCTCGTCCACCGACCACACGATGGCGTTTTGCGGCGGGTTCAGGTACAGCCCGCACACATCGGCGGCCTTGGCCCAGAAATCGGGATCGTGCGAGGTCATCCACGACTCGGTCTGCCACGGCTTGAGATCCAAGCTGCGGCAGATGCGCCACACCTGCGACGCCGAGATCGCCACACCGTGTTCGTTGAGCCGCCGAGCGATGGCCTCCATCGTCCAGCGGGTCGCCTCATCCGGGGGCGGCTCGGTCACCGTCTTGACCAACAACAACACGTCGTCGTGGTCATACACCGGGGGCCGGCCCGACCGGTCACCGTCGTCGAGGCCGACCAGACCGAACTCGCCGTAGCGGCGTCGCCACACCGCGACCTGGTTGTAATGCATCCCGATCGTCGCGCCGATATCGACATTCGACGCCCCCTCGGCCGCCATCACCACCAACCGGGCACGCTCCACGGCCCGCGCCTCAGCCGTGCTGCACCGCACTCGACGCTCCAACTCGTCACGGTCACCGGGCCTGAGAACCAGCGGAGGTAAACGCATCACCCCATCAAATCACATCACTGTCATTTACGCGTTGATCCACTAGAACAGTTCCAGCGCCGTCGCTGTGATCCGCTTCACGTCAGCAAGAGCGGCAGGGCGCGACTGGCCCGAGACCCAGCTGGCCTCTCGCCGGTTACACACTGTCAGCTCGGACACGGCTCTTGTGAACGTCCGCCGGATGATCGTGACCGTGCCCGGAAGCTGCCGACTGTCGTGTAGCTCATGAGCCAACTGGTGGTACTGACCGCCCGCCGTGAAGGTCGTCGCCATTCCCGAAAGTCGGACGGTGTCGCTTCTGCGGTCATGCTCGTTCGGGGGCGTGTAGCGCACGCGGCGGTACTCGACACCGAGAGGATCTTCCTTGTAGCGAGTGTTGGTCATCTCGCCCGCGATGACCGTGGAGGTGAAGTCGAACGGATGGTCGTGAATCGGAGGTTCCCCGACGCTCGAGCTCGGGTCCCACACGTGGAGTCGGTACTCCCGCTTGTCGTCCAGGCGCAGGCCGAGGAGCCCAATCTCCTGCAGCACCCATGGGTAGTCCTCGGCGTGTTCGAGAATCGTGCGCACCAGGGCCTTGGTCAGCGAGTTGTCCATCGCATCCTCCTCGGGTCGCCCACGTGACTCGCCACGCTCGAAATAACATCACTGTCATTTCGCCTGCGTCAAGGGGTCCAACTGACTGGGTCCACCAGCGGCCCATCCCAGATCGCCGGGGTGCCCGGGGCGGGGATCGAACCCGCACGACCTTGCGGTCAGGGGGGTTTAAGCCCCCAGCGTCTGCCAGTTCCGCCACCCGGGCCGGTGGTCGACACGCTACGGCTCGCGGGCCCTACGAACGGCGTAGCAGCACGAGGGAGCGGCCGAGCAGGCTCAGGCCGTCCCCTGCCTTGACCACCCGCCCCGGCTCCACACTCCAGCTCCGGGTGTCGAGCGCGACAGACCACGCCCCGGCCCAACGGTCGTCGGGCAGGGTGAAGTCGAGCGGGTCGGCGCCGCTGTGGAGGCACAGGAGGAACGACTCGTCCACGACGAGCTCCCCACGAGGACCGAGCTCTGTGATCCCCTCGCCGTTCAGGAAGACCATCAGCGAGAGCATCGGCGGCGTGGACCAACGCTCGTCGCTCATGATCTGTCCTTCGGGCGTGAACCACTCGATGTCCGGGAGACCAGAGCCATTGGCGGGACGGCCCTCGAAGAATCGGCGGCGGCGCAACACCGGGTGCGTGCGCCGCAGCCAGACCAGAGCGGTCGTGTAGGCGAGCAGGTCGCGATCGACGATGCTCCAGTTCGTCCACGAGACCTCGTTGTCCTGGCAGTAGGTGTTGTTGTTGCCCCGTTGGGTCCGGCCCAACTCATCGCCGGCGAGCAGCATCGGCACTCCTTGCGACAGCAACAACGACGCGAGGAAGTTCCGCTTCTGCCGGTTCCGGAGCTCGCCGATCTCCGGATCGGCGGTGGGTCCTTCGACGCCGCAGTTCCATGACCGGTTCTGGCTGTCGCCGTCGGCGTTGCCCTCACCATTGGCGTCATTGTGCTTCTCGTTGTAGGAGACGAGGTCGTGCAGGGTGAAGCCGTCGTGAGCAGTGACGAAGTTGACGCTGGCATAGGGCTGGCGGCCGTTCGACCGGTAGAGATCGGACGACCCGGTGAGCCGGAAGGCCACTTCGGACAGGCCGTGCTGCCCTCCTCTCCAAAGGTCCCGCAGGCAGTCGCGGTACCTCCCGTTCCATTCCGCCCACAAGGGCGGGAAGTTGCCGACCTGGTAGCCCCCCTCCCCCACGTCCCACGGCTCGGCGATGAGCTTCACGTCGCTCACGACCGGGTCTTGTTGGATGAGGTCGAAGAAGGCGGCAAACCGGTCGACGTGGTGGACCTCGCGGGCGAGCGTCGTGGCCAGATCGAAGCGGAACCCATCCACATGCATGTCGAGCACCCAGTAGCGCAGGCTGTCCATGATCAGCTGCAGCGCGTGGGGATGCCGGGCGTTGAGCGAATTGCCGGTCCCGGTGAAGTCGAGGTAGCGGCTCGGGTCGTCGTCGCGGAGGCGGTAGTAGGCCCGGTTGTCGATGCCCTTGAAGGCGAGGGTCGGCCCATCGTGATCGCCTTCGCCCGTGTGGTTGTAGACGACGTCGAGGATCACCTCGATCCCCGCCTCGTGCAGCCCGCGCACCATCGACTTGAATTCCTGGACCTGCTCCCCGTTGCTCCGGCGCGACGAGTACTCGTCGTGCGGTGCGAAGAAGCCGATCGAGTTGTAGCCCCAGTAGTTCCGCAAGCCCCGCGCCACCAGCCGGGCGTCGTGCACGAACTGGTGGATCGGCATCAGCTCGAGCGCCGTCACCCCGAGGGCCTGGAGGTGGGCGAGGAAGGCCGGGTGGATGAGCCCGATGTAGGTGCCGCGGCGCTCGGATTCCATGTCGGGATGGAGGTACGTCGAACCCTTCACGTGGACCTCGTACACGACCGTGTCACTGAGCGCGGTGCGGGGCGGGCGGTCGTCGCCCCAGTCGAAGAAGGTGTCGGCCACCATCGAGCGCGGCGCGTGCGGCGCGCTGTCGGTGGTCTCGGCCCGGCTGGGCTCGCCAGCGACATGGGAGAACAGGGATGGGTGCCAGGTCATCGTCCCGTCGATGGCTTTCGCGTACGGATCGAGCAGCAGCTTCGCCGGGTTGCCCCGGAGTCCGTGTGCCGGATCCCACGGGGCATGGACGCGGTAGCCGTAGCGCTGCCCGGGTCGGACATCGGGGAGGTAGGCGTGGAAGCAGAGGGCAGTGCGCTCAGCCAGCGCGATGCGCTCCTCCTGGTCCCCGTCGAGGAGGCAGAGCTCGACCGACTCCGCTACCTCGGAGAACAGGGAGAAGTTCGTGCCGGCCCCGTCGTAGGTGGCACCGAGCGGGAACGGGCGCCCGGGCCAGATCGGGCGTCCGCTCACGATGCGCTCACCGGTCGATCCCGACGGCCATCCCCCCAGCATGGCCGCTAGCAGCGGCCCCGCGCTGCTCCTCGCTCGGGCCGAGGTTTGGCGACCGTGCCGAAGGGGCATGAGTCGCAGGGTCCGCGAGCGCCGTCTCAGGTCCGCCCCTCTCCAAGGCGGCGCTTGCGGACCGTTTGTGTCTGCACACGGTTCAGTCGGGTGGATCGGCGCCTGTGTCGGCCACCTCGCGCTGGTTGCTCGCGTCGGTGACGCCGATGGTGTCCCAGTCGTCACCTTGCGACCGCTTGGCGGCCAGCCTCGAGGCTCACTTCGAGAACCACGATGCCGCGCTTCGCGTCCACCCCGGGGGTTTGGCCGCCGGGACCCCGCGGGCATGCACGCCGCAACAGTCACACACCTCGCCCGGCAGAAGCACCGGCGAGCCGAACCGTAGGAGGAGCCATGGCCGATCCCACCGACGCCTGGACGCCGAAGCGCGAGCGGCAGTACGAGCACATCAAGGGCGGGCTCCTCGATCGGGGAGAGAACGAGGACAGCGCGGAGGAGATCGCGGCGCGGAGCGTGAACAAGGAGCGGGCGCAGCATGGGGAAGCCCGCACGGCCAGCCGGACCTCTACCGACGACCTCTCGTCAGGTCGGCGAGGCGGGCTCCGCTCGCATCGTGGCCCGGGCGGACGTACCTATCGCCAGCTCTACGAGGAAGCCCGGCGCCAGAAGGTTGCGGGTCGTTCCAAGATGAACAAGTCCCAGCTCCTGCGAGCGGTCGGTCGGTAGTCGCTCACGTCGCCGACTCGACCGTCGTTTGAGCCCGAAGCGAGATCGGGTATCAGGAGAGCTCACAATCGATCCGACGGAGGTGCTCGACATGAGCGGGAAGACCGATGATCTGAAGGGCCGGGCCAAGGAGGCTCTAGGCGACCTCACCGACGACAAGGACCTGAAGCGGGAGGGCAAGGTCGACCAGGCCGCTGGGGCGACGAAGGACAAGGTCGAGAAGGTGACCGACGCCGTGAAGGACAAGCTCAAGGGCGACTGAGGTCAGGTCGACGGCCCGACATGGAGCGGGGGTGGCTTCACCAGCCACCCTCGCTTCGCGTCCGTCAGCCGGTTACGCAGCTCCGGCGCCCTCCTCGCCGACCGGCGCGGCATCGTCGCGGCGCACGACGAGCGCGGTGGCGTCGTCGGCGAGACGTCCCCCCGCGTGCTCGACCGCAATGGTCAGCAGATGGTCGGTCAGCTCGGATGCCTTGTCCGGGCCTGAGGCGACGGCTTCGGCCAGACGGTCCTGGCCGAAGAAGCCCTCCGGACCGCGAGCCTCGGGCAGTCCGTCGGTGTAGAGCACGACCTGGCCCCCGGGCTCGACCGTTGTCACGGCCGTTGCCCACGTGCCCGGAAAGGGCCCGATGGCGGGACCGGTCTTGCCCAGCTCCACCACGTCGGCACCGCGCCGCGAGAGGGCGGGCGGGTGGCCGGCGTTGGCCCAGTGCAGCGTCCCGAAGCGGTGGTCGATGACGGCGACGAACACGGTGACGAAGAGGTCGTCGGCCAGGTCATCGGAGAGCGGGTCCAGCCGTCCGAGGGCAAGACCCGGGTCGGGGTTGTCACGCAGCGCGGCGCGGAGCACCTCCCGGCACCGCAACGCCGTGAGGGCGGCAACGGCGCCGTGCCCGGCGATGTCGAGCACCATTACGGCCAGGGTGTCGGCGTCCAGTCGCAGGACGTCGTAGCAGTCGCCGGCCAGGAGGCCCTCCGCCGGCCGCAACCCGGCCGCGACGATCCAGCCATCGGGGATGTCGGTGGGCTGCGGGGTGAGGACGGCTTGGAGCTCCAGCACGATCGATGCCCGCTGCTCCACCGCCTGCCGGGCGCGCCGGGAGTGGTCGATCTCCGTGACCAGACGCTGACGCATGTCGTCGACCGCTCCGGCGAGCGCCTTGACGTCGGCGGGGCCCTCCCTCGGGATGGGGGTCTGCAGCTCCCCAACCCCGACCCGGGAGACGGCGGCTGCGATGTCGTCGAGAGGCCTCGTCACCCAGCGTCGGATGGCCCAGGTCGCGAAGCCGAGGAGCCCAGCGATGAGCGCCAACGCCGTGATCAGCGCGCCGACTTGAACGTGATACAGGTGCCGGCTGGCCGCCAGCTGGTCCTGGTAGCGCTGGTCGACCGTCTGGCCGAGCCGGTCCAAGGCGGCGCGAACCTCGTCGAACAAGCCCTTCGCGACCACGGCCGCGGCAGGACCTGGCGCCGCGCTCGGTCCGTTCTGGCGACGGGCATCGATCTGAGGTTGCGCGGCCTGATTGCGCCACGCGGTGCCGGCGCGGCTGACGTCATCGAGCTCGCGAAGCACTGTCTTGTCGTTCCGCAGCCGCAGCCGGATGCTGGCGTCGAGGCTGCGGGCAGCGGTGATCCCGTCCTGATAGGGGGTCAGGAACTCGTCGTTGCCGGTGAGGATGAAGCCGCGCTGGCCGGTCTCCTGGTCGCGGAAGGCGTTCCCCAGCCGAGCAACGCTCTCCGTTGTGACCGCGTAGCGGCGGGCTTGCGCGGCACGATCGCTGCGGGCCCACACCGCCCATGTGATGACCAGCGTCGCCCCGAAGACCAGGATCACGAACGCGGCAACGACGAAGGCCAAGCGCCGCCGGAGTGTCACGGCGCGAACCTACCGCCCGCCTCCACGAGCCCCCGCCCCCCGTGCCCTCGCGCTCCCTGGCCGGCCATGAAGTCGCGGCTAGCCGGTGGTGAACCCGTCCGCCTCGGACCCCTCAGGCTCGTTCAGCAGCTCGAGCACCCGCCGCAAGAGGCGGGACACATGCATCTGCGAGATCCCCACCCGCGACGCGATCTCGTCCTGGCTGAGCTCTTCGAAGTAGCGAAGCTCCAGGATGCGCCGCTCGCGCACCGGCAGGCTGTCGAGCAGGCGCCCGACGGTCAGCCGAGCGTCGACCCGTCCGTACTCCCGGTCGGTGGCGCCCAGCGCGTCCTCCAGCGTCCGACCGTCGTCACCGTCGGTGGGTGTGGCGAGGGAGGACGGCCGGTAGGCCGCGCGCGCGTCGAGGGCCTCGATAACCGCGTCCTCCGAGACCCCGAGCTCGGCCGCCAGCTCCGCGACCCTCGGCGCCCGGCCGAGGTGGCTGGTCAGCAGCTCCGAGGCGGTGGCAAGGCGGGTGGCGAGCTCCTTGGCAGCCCGAGGGACCTTCGTGGCCCAGGTGTGGTCGCGGAAGTGCCGCTTGATCTCGCCGACCACGGTCGGGACGGCGAAGGCGGCGAAGCTCGCACCACGGTCCGGATCGAAGCGCTCGACCGCCTTGGCCAGACCCTCGAAGGCGACCTGTTCGAGGTCCTCGAGGGGCTCACCCCGGCCGGAGAACCGCCGGGCCAGGCTGCGGGCCAGGCCAAGATGCGCTTCGACCAGGGCGTTGCGAGCCTCGGGCGTCTCGCGACGGCGGTAGGAGCGGAACTGCTCGAGCTCGTGCGCGCGCTCGTCCGTCATGCGGCGGCCGGCTCGAGCTGCTTCTCGACCGCCAGCTCGACCCAGCCAGGCTCGTGCCGCACGAGGTACGAGTCGGACAGCACCTTGACGATGCCCTCGGCCAGCTCGTCTGGGGACCACACCCGGCGCGTCGGACCGCTGACCGACGCCCCCACCAGCGACCCGTTGAACGACAAGGTCAAGGCCACGGCGTCACCGAGGTTGGCGTGGGCGACCACCATCGAGCACAGCTCGTCCACCATCGTACGCAGGTCGTCGACCTCGTCCACCGTGGCTCCGACCTGGGCCGCGTAGCCACTGGCGACGAGGCGAGCGAGACGGATGAAGGCGGGGTCGGCGGGGATGGAGAGGCTCACGTGCATGGGTGGGACCTTCCTGGGGCGGTGCTCAGCATTCCGGTGGGGTTTGGCCCGCTCGGCGATGGGTATCTGCGAGGCGTGCCGGCTGCAGCTGACGACGAACATCGAGCGCGCTGGACCGTGGCCGCTGAGGCGGCTGAGCTCGGTCCGGTTCGTCGTCGCGTCCGCTCGTGGTTCGACGCCGTCGGTGCCTCGCCCGCCCTCCGGGACGACGCAGTCCTCGTGGTGTCGGAGCTGCTGACCAACGCCATCCAGGCGTCACCGACCGGCGACACCAGGGTCCGCATCCACTTGTCGCGAGGCAAGGGCGGCTGCCGGATCACGGTCGCCGACAGCGGTCCTGGCTTCACCCGCCGCCCCCCCGGCGTGCGCGACGCTCTCGGCGACGGGGGAAGGGGCCTCGATGTCGTTCGTCGAGTCGCCACCGAGGTGGTGGTGCGGCGCCGGGCGACTGGCTGGACGGTGGTCAGCGCGGTCCTGCCGACGGCACCGCTCGACTCCGTCTCTCCCCAGCACGACGTGGCGGGCACCGGGAACGCGGCCGTGAGGACTGCCAGGCCGGCTGCCTCGATGAGCGTGAAGCAGCCCACCGGGTCGCCTGCCGCCTCTCGGCCGTCACCGCAAGGCATCACACGACGGGGAAGTGTTCGGTCAGCCCTGTGATCTCGAGCAGCCGGACGGTGGCCGGCTGAGGGTGACGGATCTGCAGCGCCGACGTGTCGTCGCCGACCTGCTTGCGGGCCCGGATCATCGAACGCAGGCCAGATGAGTCGATGAAGCCCACCTCGCCGAGGTCCAGCACCAAGCGGCTGGCGCCCGCGGCGAGCACCTGCTCTACGACCGCGTCCAGCGTCGGTGCAGAGTAGGCGTCGAGCTCACCGCGCACCACCAGGACTGGTACGCCGCCGTCGTCCTGGACCTCGACGCTCAGATCGTCCGGCGTCTCTTCGGGCATGGTGTGGCCTCCTCGTCGACGACCCCGCGTCGTCGCGGGGAAGAACACCGTTGCGCCGGTGCCGACGGTACCCCGAGCACAAGGTCGCCCAAACGTGCGAGTGCCCGACGCCTTCCGTGACGACGTCGTGTCGTGTCGTGTCGCGATCGCGAAGGCACGGTGACCGAGATGGCGGGCTCTCGCGACGGCCAGCCCTGATGACGCCGACGACCTCGCGCCTCACTTCGTCCGCCTGCGGACCGCGGAGGCAGCCACCACGGAGACGGCGAGGCACCCGCTCACCTGCCTGGTGATCCGGGTTCGACGAACGAGCAACCGGGTATGTGAGCCTCATGGCTCCGGTGACGGTGGCACTCGTCAACGACTACGACGTCGTCGTCGCTGGCGTCGCGGCCATGCTCGAGCCCTTTCGGGACACAGTCCGAGTCATCGACCGGGCCGTCGACCGCACACCGGAGGCGCCAGTCGAGGTTTCGTTGTTCGACACCTATGGGGTGGTGTCCGGGCAGCTCGAACGGATCCAAGAGCTCCTGAGAGACCCCCTCGCGGGCTGCGTCGTCGTGTTCAGCTTCGGCGTCAGCCAGTCGTTCATCGGCGCTGCGCTTGCCGCCGGTGCCGCCGGCTTCGTGGCCAAGACGGTGACGGCTCGCCAGCTCGCCGACGCTCTGGTGGCCGTCGCCGACGGGCGCCGCGTCGTGCTCACGCCGGCGGCCCATCGACATCTCGACGTCGGACTGGCCTGGCCCGGACGCGGCCGGGAGCTGAGCGGGCGCGACAGCGAGCTGTTGGTGCTGCTGCGCCAGGGCTGCACGAACCGGGAGATCGCCGAGCGCCTCTACCTCAGCGAGAACACGGTGAAGACCCATCTCCGCCGCCTGTTCAGCAAGCTCGGCGTCTCGAACCGGACCCAGGCCGCCATGGTGGCGACCGAGGACGCCGACTTCCGTCCGCGTGCGAACGCGTCCCCCATGACCCGTGCACCTGCCCTGTCGCAAGCCTCGGGCCGGCGTGTTCATGCCACCCTCGGCTCCGACACCACTGGAGCCGGGACCACTGGCTCCGACGACACCTGATCCTTCACGCCCGCCCCGAGCTCGGGCGTGAGCGCGCTCCATAGCGCCTCCCGTGCTCGCGCCGCGGGCGGACCTATCAGGTGGTTCGCGGCCACCACCCCCTCGATCATGTCTGAGAGGACCGGCACCCAGGGCCGTCCACGGACCCGAACCGCGACGGTGGGACGGCCGCCACGAAAGCGGAGCGTGCGGTCCACCCCGACCAGGGCGGGTGGGCTGCGGAAGCCGGGGGGCCTGAGGCCGAGGGAACGGGCGGCCTCGGACAGCGTGCGCGCGGCCAAGGCGAACCGGGTGGTGGTGGCCAGCTCCATCGGACCGATCATGACGAAGGGGTGTGGCGGAGTTCCGATCGAGGTCCCGGAACCCCATAACACCGCCGGCCTACCGTGCCGACCGATGATCACCGAGTTCGCCCCACCCGCCTACAGCGCGGCACAGCAGACGGTCGTCGACCTTCTCGGCCGGGGCGCGCCCGTGACCTTCCCGTCGGACATCGGTACCGAGCTCGAGGCCGAGCTCGAGGAGACGCTGGCAGCGGTGGCGGCCGAGCGCTCGCCCGAGGATCCGCTGTGGGTCAGCAAGCACGCGCTCGCCACCGTCCACGGCTGCGACGCCCACCATCTGGCGGCGGCCGGCCGCCCGTTCGAGTGGACGGTCCCGGCCGCGCGCGGCACTGTCGCACACCGGGCCATCGAGCTGGGCGTGAACTGGCAGGGGGAGCCCTCACCCATGACGCTGGTGGACGAGGCACTCGCCCGGCTGATCGAGGACGACCGCCAGCACCTGCAGAGCTTCCTCGGAGGGCTCCCGCCGGGTGATCGCGCCGACTTGCGCAGCCAGGCGGTGGCGTTGGTGGCCTCCTTCCAGGAGTGCTTCCCCCCGCTCAAGCCGGCGTGGATCCCCGTCTCCGAGAGTCGGGTGCGGGTGGAGCTGTGCGGCGGGCGCATCATCCTCTCGGGCCGGACCGACCTCACCCTCGGCCGCTCTACGGGCGGCGGCGCCAACAAGGTGATCATCGACCTGAAGTCCGGGCGACCGACCCCCGGCCATCGCGACGACCTGCGCTTCTATGCCCTGTTGGAGGCGATCAAGCTGGGCGTGCCACCGCGCAAGCTGGCCACCTACTACCTCGAGTCCGGACGACCACACCCCGAGGACGTCACCGTCTCGCTACTGCACACGGCCGTCCGCCGCACCGCGGACGGCGTCGAGAAGATCGTCGCGCTCGCCGACGGGCGCCGCCCGCCCGTCAAGGTCCCCGGCCCGCCCTGTCGGTGGTGCCCGATCCGCGCCGCCTGCGAGGAGGGTCAGGCCGAGCTAGCCCGGGACCAGGAGGCCGACGGATGGTGAGGCGACGGCAGTTGGGCGAGGTCAGGATGAACGGCTCATCAGGGCCACCGGCACAGACAGACCGGCTTCCTTGCGCACGGTGGCGATCCGGCGTCCGGGCTGCACCGCCGGCGTCGCCGGTCCGAGACGGTCCCCGAGCAGCCGGGCCGCGGCGTCGAGGTCGGCCACCGTGAAGGCGATGCCGAAGAACCGCGCTGGCCCGCCGCGAGGGTCGGGTTCCGCACCACCGACGACCTCGAGGATGGCCTCGCCCATCCGGAAGAACGCCTGGCGCACGGGCACGCCGCGGTTCTCGGAGTCACGGATCCGGCGGACGGGCAGATCGAGCTCACCCTCCACCGCCGCGATCGTGCGGGTCAGATCGGGCGTGAGCAGCACGATGTGGTCGATCGCCAGCGCGCCGTTGGGGTGCATCGAAGCGATGGCCCGCGCCGGCGCGGCAGCGGCAGCGTCGGACACGTGATCGGTCGCGATGCCGTCCACGTCGCGCACAGCCTCGTCCGGCGCGGCGACGAGCACCCAGGCCCGAAGGCCGGGCCGGTCGCCCGGCGGTTCGAGACGAAGGCGCACCGCACCGACCTCGGCCTCGCCGTCACCATCCACCGAGAACCCGGCTTCGCGCCAGGCATCGGCGTCCACGGCGAGGCGCAGCTCGGCGAGGACCGTCACCTCCCCAGCTCGCTCACCCCGAGCTGCCAGGTGAAGAACGACAGCACGTCGGCCAGCTCATCGGCCTGCTTGTGCAGCGGCTTGCCCTGCCCGTGGCCGGCCCGGGACTCCTGGTGCAAGAGGATCGGCCGCTCGTGTTGACAGGCGCTGGCGTGCTGCAGCGCGGCCGCCATCTTGCGGGCGTGCAGCGGGTCCACCCGGCTGTCGCCCTCGGCCGTCGTCAGGAGGACAGCGGGGTAGCACACCCCTTCGAGCACGTGGTGGTAGGGCGAGTAGGCCAGAAGCCAGTCCAGCTCGTCCGCCACGTCGGGGTCCCCGTACTCGTCCGTCCACAGGCGGGCGATAAGGAATTGGGAGTAGCGGACCATGTCGAGCAGCGGAACGGCGCAATGGACGGCTCGACACAGGTCCGGCCGCTGCGTGATGGCCGCGCCCACCAGCAGGCCGCCGTTGGAGCCGCCGCGGATGGCGAGCCGGTCACGAGCCGTCCGCCGGGTGGCCACGAGGTGATCGGCGGCAGCGTGGAAGTCGTCGAACACGTTCTGCTTCCGCTCTCGGCGCCCGGCCTGGTGCCACGCCTCACCCTCCTCGAACCCGCCCCGCAGACCGGCGACCGCGACGACGCCACCCGCGCCCGCCCATGCCGCGATCATGGGGGACCACGTCGGCGTCTCGGCGATGGCGAACCCGCCGTAGCCGGTGAGGATGCAGGCGCTGTCGGCGTCGGGCTCGACGTCGGCGCGATGGATGACGAAGAGCCCCACCTCGGTCCCGTCGGGTGAGCGATAGGTCTCGTGCTCGACCGCGAACTCGACGTCGGGAGCCTCCGCGGCCGGGACCTTTCCGTGCCGCCGCAGCTCGGCGCCCACGTCCCAACGGAACAGGCTGGCCGGACGGGTGAAGCCCTCGATCTGCACAAACGCCATTCGGTGGGTCGGTCCGGCGTCCAGTCCGACCACCGTGCAGAGCTCGGGCAGGGCCACCTCGAGCCCCGACCCCCCGCCGGCGTCATGCCACCACAGCCGGGCCGCGGCCCGGACGCTGGTGACGACGAGCATGCCACCGGCGACCGGCTCGGCGTGCTGGACGACGCCGGGCCCCTCGGGGATCACCGTCGTCCAGCGGTCCGGAGTCATCGCTTCGCCCAAAGGAATGGCGACGACCCGACCGCGGGGAGCTTCCAGGGTGGTGACGGCCAGCAGCCGGTCGCCATCGAACCGGGCTCTCGTGACGGCCTCCGTCCTGGCGACGATCGGGCGCCACGTGTCGTCGTCGGCGTCGTGGAGGTGCAGGTCGGTGCGAGCCCAACCGACCTCCACTGTCACCAGCGCGAAGCGGCCATCGGGTGAGCGCGCCACCTCCGGCCACGCCTCGGGGTTGGGCAGGTCCCCCCAGAACAGCTCGTCCTCGGTCCAGGGCCGGCCCAGCTGGTGCCGGTAGACCATGCGGTGGTACCCGTCAGCCTCCGGATAGCGGGTGTAGAGGAAGTCGCTGCCGTCGGGGTTCCAGGCCACCGAGGCGGCGCGGGTCTCGGGGATCTCGTCCGAGCGGAGGTTCCCTGACGCGACCTCCAAGATCCGCAGCACGCTGCGCTCGTCGCCCCCCTCGGAGATCCCGTACGCCACCAGTCCCCCGTCGACGGAGGGGTGGTACCAGTCGATGGCCGCCGCCGCATCCTCGGTCAGGCGCGCGGGATCGATGAGGACGCGGGCCCGCGCCTCTGGATCGTCGGCTGGGCGCACCACCAAGATGAGCTGCTTCTGACCGCCTCCCCGCTCGAGTGAGAACACGTGCGCCCCTGCCAGCTGCACACCCACCGACACGGGCCGGCCCAACAGCGCGACGAGGCGCTCGAGCCACGCCCGTCGGTCGGGCCGGGCATCGAGCGCCTGGCGGGTTCGTTCGTTCTGCGCTAGGACCCACGCCGCGACCTCTGAGCCGTCGCCGTCCTCCAGCCACCGGTAAGGGTCGGGCACCTCGTGCCCGTGGAGGACGTCGATCACCGCCTCACGCCGGGCGGGCGGAGGGAGGAGCAACGCGCGATCCGTCGAAGGGTTGGTCAGCGCCCGAGGTTGGGGCGCTTGCCGTGGTTGGCCTTGGACCGCCGGAGCCTGGCCTTGCGCTTCTTCGTCTTCTTGGACATGAGGAGCCAGCCTACGGTGCGGCGGCCCGATTCGAGCAGGCGGAGCGCCGAACGCCGGTGGCTCGACGAGACGAAGACCCACCGGACACATCGACCGTGACCACGATCCTCCGAGGCTTCCCCTCGGCGGGTGTCCGGTCGCCGAAGCCCGCGACCCGTGGCTTCGCGCCTTCCGCCATGTAACGATGGCGCCCGCAACGCCGTCGGCACTGCCGGTGGCGACCGAGCGTCCACCACCAGGAGGGTCACCATGGCTGAGAGCGTCTACAAGATCATCGAGCTCGTGGGCTCGAGCGACGAATCGTGGGAGAAGGCGGCGTCGGCAGCAGTGGCGCGGGCGTCTCAGTCGCTTCGCGACCTGCGCATCGCCGAGGTCGCCCAACTCGATGTGCAACTCGAGAACGGCCAGGTCATCGCCTATCGGGCCAAGGTGAAGGTGTCGTTCAAGTACGAGGGCGGCGACTGACGAGGCGCTAGTCGTCCGCACCGCCGACGCCCTGCGCGTCCGGTGTGATCAGGCCGCAGCGCCGGTCCACGCCAGGAGGTCGTCGACCACCCAGGTGTTGACGATCCGCTCGATCGGCACCCCGCTCGCGGCCGCCTTTTCGCAGCCGTGGGGTTGCCATTCGAGTTGACCCGTGGCGTGCGCGTCCGAGTCGATCGAGACGAAGCAGCCGTAGGCGAGCGCCACGTCGAGCAGGTCCTTCGGCGGGTCGAGGCGCTCGGGCCGCGAGTTGATCTCGACCGCGGTGCCGAACTGCGCGCACGCCGCGAAGACATAGTCGGCGTCGAAGACGGACTGCGGCCGCTTGTCGATGAGGCGACCGGTGCAATGCCCGAGGATGTCGACGTGGGGCGACGAGACGGCGAGCACCATCCGCTCGGTCATCGGCCGGCGTTCCATGCGCAGCTTGGAGTGCACGCTGGCCACGACCACGTCCAGTCGGGCCAACAGATCATCATCCAGGTCGAGCGCGCCGTCCTCGAGGATGTCCACCTCCATGCCGGTGAGGATCCGGAACGGGGCCAGGCGGTGGTTGAGCACCGCCAGCTCGTCGAGCTGGGTGAGCAGCCGCTCCCGGTCGAGCCCGTGGGCGATGGTGAGGCGGGCCGAGTGGTCGGTCAGCACCATGTACTCGTGCCCGAGCGCGATGGCGGTGGCCGCCATCTCCTCGATGCTGGCCCCTCCATCGCTCCACGTCGAGTGGAGGTGGCAGTCGCCCCGGAGGGCGGCTCGGTACGGCGCCGCGGCCGGCGACAGCTCGAGCACCGTCTCGCGCTCGAGCTTCTCGAGGTAAGCCGGGGTCTCGCCGGCCAGGGCCTCGGCGATGACCCGGGCCGAGGCATCGCCGATCCCGGTCAGCTCGGTGAGGGTGCCTTCCTTGGCCCGCGCCACCAGCGCGTCAGGGTCGGTAGACCGCACGACCTCGCGGGCCCGCACCCACGCCTTGGTGCGGAACCCGGTCTGGTGGGCCCGATCGAGGCAATGGATGATGCGGTCGAAGGCCGCGTCGGGCGTCATCGCACCCCAGGTTAGGAGGAGGCCGACGGGGCTCCGCCTACCCTGCCCCCTCGTGATCCGGACCGCCGAGCCCGCCGACATCCCCGCCATCCTCCATCTCGTCGGCGAGCTGGCCGAGTTCGAGCGGGCGCCGCACGAGGCCGTGGCCACGGCGGAGCAGCTCAACGCGGTGCTCTTCGGCCAGCACCCGGCGGTGTTCTGCGATGTGGCCGAGGTCGGAGGCGAGGTCATCGGCATGACGGTGTGGTTCCGCAGCTTCTCGACCTGGCTCGGTCGTCATGGCATCTACCTCGAGGACCTCTACGTCACCCCCGAGCACCGCGGGAAGGGCCACGGCAAGGCCCTCCTCGTCACCCTGGCCCGGCGGTGCGTCGAGCGCGGGTACGGTCGGCTCGAGTGGTCGGTGCTGGACTGGAACCAGTCCGCCATCGACTTCTACCTCGGCCTCGGTGCGGTCGGCATGGACGGGTGGACCGTGCACCGGATCAGCGGCCAAGCGCTTGACGCGCTGGCCCTGGAGGCACCCTGACCACCAGCGCCCTAGCCTGATCAGTTCGATATGGAACGCTTCGGCCTGGTCGGCCTCCCCAACGCGGGCAAGTCATCGCTCTACAACGCCCTCACCGGCGGAGGGGCGCTGGCGGCGCCGTATGCCTTCGCCACCAAAGATCCCAACGTCGGAGTGGCCAGGGTTCCGGATCGCCGCCTCGACGCGCTGGCCGAGATGTCGAAGAGCCGCAACGTCGTCCACACCGCGGTCCAGGTCGTCGACATCGGCGGCCTGGTGGAGGGGGCCAGCAAGGGCGAGGGGCTAGGAAACCGCTTCCTCGGCGGCATCCGTGAGGTCGATGCCATCGTCTTCGTGCTCCGGGCATTCGAGGACGACGACGTGCCGGGGCTCACCGATCCCCTCGAGCACCTTCGCATCGTCGAGCTCGAGCTGGCGTTGGCCGACCTCGAGACCGTCGAGGCGCAGCTGCCCCGTCGGCAGAAGGCGTCCAAGCTCGATCGGACCCTCGCCGAGGAGGTCGCCGCGCTCCAGGCCGCGTTCGAGTCGCTGGCGTCGGGAACGCCGCTCTACCGTGCCGGGCTGTCCGCCGCCCACCGCCAGGCGCTGCGACCCTTGTTCCTGCTCACGAACAAGCCAGTGCTGGCGGTGGTGAACGTCAGCGAGGACACGCTGGGGTCGATCGCCGAGGCCGAGGGCGCGGTGCGGGCGGAGCTGGCGTCGGCCGGCGACGAGATCGAGGTGCTCGGGCTGTCGGTCCAGCTCGAGTCCGAGGCGGCCCAGCTCGAAGGCGAGGAGCGGATCGAGATGCTCGAGGCACTCGGCCTCGGCGAGGGCGCTCTCCCCCGATTGGTCCACTCCGCCTACCACCTGCTCGGCATGCGCACGTTCCTGACCACGGGCGACAAGGAGAGCCGGGCCTGGACCTTCCGCGCCGGCGCCAAGGCCCCCGAGTGCGCAGGCGTCATCCACAGCGACCTGCAGCGGGGCTTCATCCGGGCGGAGGTGATCCACTGGGACGATCTACTGGCGATCGGTTCGTGGAACCGGGCCAAGGACCTCGGCAAGCTGCGGGTCGAGGGGAAGGACTACGAGGTGGTCGACGGCGACGTGCTGGAGATCCGCTTCAACGTGTAATGGGCGTTTGCTGACCTGGGCCTTCACCCCGATTTGCGCGCTGACCTGGTCTTTCGTGTCGGCTCCAGTCCGCTGAGTTGGCTCCAGTCCGTCAGGATCGCGCCCAGCGGATCTGGTCGGCTCTAAGGAGCAGGACGTGCCCTGTCCCGCGGTGCCGCCGGCAGCGTCACCCCGTTCACGGCGCTCGCTTGGTTCGACCTGCGATCGCCGCCCAGCCGCGCGCTCTACCTGCTGTCAGTGCCGCTGAGAGCGCTGCTGGCACGCGAGTCGTCGACCGCGACTTCGCGGGTGTCCCCAACCTCAAGCAGGCACCTCGGGGACAGTCTCCGGAGCGCCTGCATCGGGAAGGACGATTACTTGAACTCGGCGAAGCGAGGCACTCCGTCTTCGAGTGGGATCCTGGCGGCGTTCGCTGCGTAGCTGATGGCGTGGTACCAGCCGGCGAGCATGAGCAGGTCCAGGATCTGCTCCGCGGTGAGCGTCGACGCGAGCTCGGACCACGTGGCGTCGCTGATGTCGGCGTGATCGTGGAGTTCGTCGACGGCGCGTAGAAGGGCGGCCTCCTTGCTCGACCAGCAAGAGTCGTCGGAGGTGCCGTGTGTGATCGAGCGCTTCTCGTCGGCGGTGAGGCCGACGCGGTCACCGAAGAAGGCGAGATGGACACCCCACTCGTACTCGCAGCCGCATCGTGCGGTGACCCGATCGATGACGAGTTCGCGCTGCCGCATCGACAGCGAGAGCCGCTTGGAGAGCTCGTAGCCACCCCAGCCTCCCATGGCCTCCGCCATGGGCAGGTTCCGTACGAAGGTCCGAAACAAGCCGATCGGCGGCACACCCGGCGGCATCATCGACTCGAGCTGTGCTGCTACAGCCGGCTCGTAGGGCGGGGTCAAGGGATCTACCCGCGTTGTGGACATGCCTGCGGCCTCTCTCGAGTGATACGTTTCGGAAACCAAAACGTTTGGAGCGCACCGTAGCGTTTTGCTTTTCGAAACGTAAGGGGTGGTGTGAGTCGATCCCGCGTTCCGAAGCCCGGCCTACCAGTTCGGGGCTCGATCACCGGCCGACCGGTCATGGCTGCGCTCGATCTCCTGGGCCACCGGTGGTCGCTCCGTGTCCTCTGGGAGCTTCGCAGTGGCCCTGTCGGTGCTCGCGCGCTGCTCGCGCGTTGCGAAGGCCTCTCGTCCAGCGTCCTCTACGACCGCGTACGTGACCTGTCCGGTGCCGGCCTGATGGAGAAGGACGAGCACGGTGACTATCGGCTCACCGATCTCGGCCGCGACCTCGGCGCCGCGCTCGGACCACTCGACGTCTGGGCCCAGCGTTGGGCCAAGCGCTCCGAGGCCTGAGTGGAGGCATCCCCGATCGCCGGCTGATGGAGGGTTGGTCTGGAGACTGGCGGTGGGTGGCGCCGCCGCCAAAACGTGGGGCCACCTACTGTCGGCATGTGCACATCGAGCACACCGCGCTGATTGTCGAGAACTACGACGACGCCATCCGATTCTTCGTCGACGCATTGGGGTTCGACCTCGTTGACGACTCGCCGGCGACCACGAACGATGGACGTCCGAAGCGTTGGGTCGTCGTCAGACCGCCTGAGGCGCAGACCGGGCTGCTTCTCGCGGAGGCTGACGGCGAGCGACAGGTCGATGCCATCGGCCGCCAGTACGCAGGTCGCGTCGGATTGTTCCTTCGTGTCGACGACTTCGAGTCAGCTCGGCGGCGGATGCTCGACCATGGCGTCGAGTTCGTCACGGACCCTCGCGACGAGCCCTACGGCCACGTTGCCGTGTTCCTCGACCTCTCAGGAAACAGATGGGATCTACTCGGACCGCCGCTCACCTAATCGGGACTGCTCCTGATCGCCGGGACCGAGCGGTACTTCGTGGACGAGTTACGAGCTCGGGGATAATGTCCGAGTGGGCCCGCCGGGTGACAGGCGAATGGCCTTCAACGAGGCCGCGGAAACCTACGACGAGGTGCGGCCCGCGTATCCCCCGACGTGTTCGACGCACTCTTCGACTTGCTGCCCGCGCACCCCGAGATCGTGGAGGTCGGTCCAGGAACCGGCCAGACGACCAAGGACCTCCTCGCCCGAGGAGCATCGGTCCACGCCATCGAGATCGGTCCCGCGGTGGCCGCCAAACTGATCGCACCGGTTCCACGGCGGACGCGAGGCGACGGCGGACCGATCAGACGACCCTACCGGGCGACCACTTTCGGGGCTCGTGGTGCCTCGACGAAGATCCTTTCGAGCTCGACCGCCGAGTGGCGGCATCGGATGGAGTCGGGCTGGCATCACCCATTGTGGTGGATGCCGAGCGGCTGCCGGGTCGTGACAATGGCACCCAGACGGCGCGCCGCATCAGCGCTACCGCCGTTGAGGAGGAGACCCTGATGGCCGACGACACACCCCTGCTCGACACCCTCGCTGCGATGACCGCCGCATCGGTCGGAAGCTGCAACCTCGAACCGCGCGAGCTGATGCTGGCGCGCATCGCCGCCCTGGCTGCCGCCGACGCACCTGCCGTGTCCTACCTAGCGAACGCTGGCACCGCCAGCGATGTCGGGATAACGCTCGAGGACGTCCAGGGTATCCTCATCGCGATCGCCCCCATCGTCGGCACCGCCCGAACCGTCACCGCGGCTCGCAACGTCGCGCGGGCCCTCGGCTTCGCGATCGCGGCCGTCGAGGCGGAGCTGGACGACGAACTCGACGCCGATGGCGGCTGACCGCGCGGACCGGCCGCAGACCGTCACGTCGACGCACCCGTAGGGTCGGCGGGGCGATCGAGCATTGGCTCGGTTTGGCGGCGCTGGCGCGCCGCCTCCACGGCTCGCGTTCGCCCGAAGGACGGCGGCCCGGCCAACGACTACGTTCGCAAGGCGATGCATCTGGCGACGGGTTGTCCTCTTCGCGCCGAGATCGCCTTCTTGACGGCCACGGCGGCTGGGCGTCCGTGTCACGCCCGGGGGGTGCTGGATCACACGTAGTCGTTGCGGCGCTGTCACTGGAGGGCGAACCAGCCCCTGAGACGGCGGGCTGGTGCTGCCCTCGCGAGCGCACCTGATTCGGCAGATCGGCATCGATGTCAACCGCTGGCGTCCCAGCTGACGCGACAGTTCGCCGCCGGCGTGAAGCGACCGCTGTCACCGTCGTAGCGAGGGCGTGGATGCGATCGCCCCTCCCCTGGAGAGTCCGACGAACCAGAGGCGCACGCGGCCAGTGGCGGCACCGCAACCAAGATCGAAGCGATGCGTTTCCGCCGCACGATCGCGGACTTTTCGCGGCCTTCTCCGGTCCTGCGCTGATCGTCACACCAGGTCAGACCCCATCTTCTAGAGAGCGCTGCACGTGCCGCTTCAACGTGTAGCACGGCTCTTGCGGCCGGGAACTCGCGTCGAGAGTGCGCTGACCTGGTCGTTCGCGTGTGTTGCTGTCCGCCGAGTGGCACCGAGCCACGCCGACGACCGCCGTGATATCCTATGATATCGATATGGAGGAGCCGTGACCGACATTCTCATCAGAGACGTCCCTGAGGACGTCATCGCCGCCATCGACATCAAAGCCCAGCGGGTCGGTCTCTCGCGAACCGAGTACCTCCGACGGGCACTGGCTCGTGAACGCGATTCCCAATCGGCCGAGGTCTCCGTGGCCAATCTGGCCAGCTTCGCCGATACCTTCGCCGACCTCGACGACCCCGACATCATGGGCCGCGCCTGGCGATGACCGGATGGCTCATCGACAAGTCCGCGCTCGTCCGACTGGCCGCGAGCCCCGACGCCGAGGATTGGGCCGACCGCATCCAACGCGGAATGGTGCGGATCAGCACCATCACCCGCCTCGAAGTTGGCTACTCGGCTCGCTCCGCCGACGATCTTCGCCATGCGCTGGCAGTGCCTCCGCTGAGCTCGATGCCCGTGGAGTACCTCACCCCCGCGATCGAAGACCGCGCCGTTGAGGTGCAAGCCGCGCTCGCCGATCGAGGTCACCACCGGGCGCCAGCGATCCCCGACCTTCTCATCGCGGCTGCAGCCGAGCTGGCCCAACTCACCGTCGTCCACATCGACAAGGACTACGACCTCATCGCGGGGATCACCGGACAACCCGTCGAACGGCTCAGCCAACCCTGACCGGCACGAGGCGCTGCCGCGCCTGCGGCTTGTCGCACGGCTTGCGGGTCCCCTTGCCGCGGCTCATCGATGACGCCCCAGCAACGAGGCAGCGTGGCCGGTCAATGAGATCCCGTCTAATCGCAGCTGCCCGCCCGACGCCGGATCGTGGCTCACAAAAGGACCCGAGAGTGTCATAGAACCAGGACCTACGTCCCTGGCGGTGGCGTGCGCCGCGTTGCACGCTGTCGCGGCCCGAAGTTCGGGCGGACTTCCCTGAGAGGAGACTTAGATGGCAACGACGAACCTGCCGGGTGCTGTGTCTGCCACAGCGATCGACGGCCCGGTGGTCGACCCCTACGAAGAACGAGGCTCGGGCTGGCTGTTCTTCGCAGGCACCGTGCTCGGCCTGGCGGGCATCATGCGCATCATCGACTCGATCTGGGCGTTCAGCTACAACGGAGCACTGCCCGATGGGCTCAAAGACGGCGTGCTCGGTTCCAGTCTGACGACCTACGCCTGGCTCTGGCTCGTGGTGGGCGCCGTACTGATCCTGTCGAGCTTCCTGATCTTGACCCGTTCGCAGTTCGCGCGGTGGGTCGGCTTCATTGGCGCGACGATCGGTGCGATCAGCGCAATGACATGGATGCCGTACTACCCGATCTGGTCGATGACCTACGTCGGAATCGCGGTGCTGACGTTCTACGCGCTCGCTCGGTACGGTGGCCGCGAGGTGTACGCGCGATGACATGATGAGCTGAGCACCGGCAGACCAGATGGTGGAGTCGGCGGCGCAGCTCGCCTCGCATTGGAGCACCACCCACCGGTACACCGGTACACGACCACGTTCGGCCGCTGCTCGCGTGGGTGCCGCCCGAACGCCGTGCCAGTCCCTTCTTCGCCCTGGACGCGGCCGAGCACCTCGCCACGGGCGACCAGACCCGCTGGAAGAACAGCAGGATCGACCGCGCGACGGCGATGAGAATGCTTTCGAGCACGCCGAACAACAAGACGCCGGCGCGAGTGAGCGGTCGAGCGCGTCAAGGATGTCTTCTGGATCTGCTGATCTCGGCGAGGGTGCCGAGATCAGCGAAGGAGAGCGGGGACTAGGAGCCGACTTGTGACGGAAGCCCCGAACACCCGCACGGAAGCAAACCGGCACCTCATCCGTGATGCATTCGGCGCCTGGCGCGACGGGACAGGCGCGATCACCGACGTGTTCGCCGACGACATGGTCTGGCGCATCGAGGGACACTCGCTGGCGTCGAAGCAGTACGAGAACAAGCAGCAGTTCATCGATGAGGTCCTGGCACCCTTCGGCGCCAGGTTCACCACGTCAGAGCGATTCCGGCCGACCACGGTCCGATCCGTCCACGCCGACGGCGACACGGTGATCGTCCTCTGGGACGGCCAAGGGGTCGCCAACGACGGGCAGCTCTATGAGAACAGCTATGCATGGTTCATGAAGCTGCGAGACGGCAAGGTCGTCGACGGCACCGCCTTCTACGACAGCATCTCGTTCAACGACCTCTGGACCCGCGTCCAACCCCGGCCCTGAACTGATCGCCCACCGCGACGGTGGTGGCGAAACTTCCTTCGGCCGCGTTGTCGATTCGGGCTGGGTGGTTCGTAGTAGGGATGTCCGTCATGGTGTCGGACGCCAACAAACAGAGGAGACCGTGATGACCCAGTACCTGTTGTCGGTGTGGCACGAGGGTGAATACGAGCTGCCGGATCCCGAGACCCAGGAGCACGTGATCGCCCAAGTCGACTCGTTCAACGCCAAGCTCCAGGCTGCCGGCGCTTGGGTGTTCGCCGGTGGCCTTCATCCACCGGCATCTGCGACGGTGGTGCGCGCCGCTGATGGCAGGGTGTCGATGACCGACGGCCCATTCGCCGAGGCGAAGGAGCAGATCGGTGGCTTCTGGGTCATCGAGGCCGCGGATCTCGACGCGGCGCTGGAGTGGGCGGCGCAGGGTTCGGCAGCGTGCATGGGACCGGTCGAGGTACGCCCGTTTCAGGGTTGAACGGCGCCGGCGACGTGTTCGACGAGGGCGCCTTCGGTGAGATCTATCAGCGCGAAGCCGGCCGCTGCGTCGCCACGATGGTGCGCGTCCTCGGCGACGTCGATCTGGCCGAGGACGCCGTCGCCGAGGCGTTCACGATCGCGGCGCGGCGGTGGCCTGAGAGCGGGATCCCACCGAACCCCGGTGGGTGGATCACCACCACCGCCCGCAATCGGGCCATCGACCGGCTGCGCCGCGAGTCGACCCGCACCGAGCGGCATCGCGCCGCCGAGCTGCTCCACGACCCGGAACCAGCCATGACTGCCGATCTCGGTGACATCGATGTCGTGGCTGACGACCAGCTCAGGTTGATGTTCCTGTGCTGCCACCCGGCACTGGCCCCCGACACCCAGGTGGCCATGACACTGCGGCTGCTCGGCGGGCTGGAGACAGACGAGATCGCCCACGCCTTCCTCGTCCCCGAAGCGACGATGGCGCAACGACTGGTGCGCGCCAAACGCAAGATCCGTGACAACAACATCGCCTACCGCCTACCCCGAGCCGCCGAGCTCCCCGACCGGCTACAGGCGGTGCTCGCCGCCATCTATCTGGTCTTCAACGAGGGCTACACCGCCACCACGGGCAGCGAGCTGACGCGTACGAACCTCTCAGCCGAAGCGGTCCGCCTCGCTCGCGTGTTGGTCGAGCTGATGCCCGACGAGGCCGAACCCACGGGACTGCTGGCCCTGATGCTGCTGACCGATGCCCGCCGAGCGGCGCGCACCGCTCGCGACGGCAGCCTGGTCCGCCTCGCCGACCAAGACCGGTTGCTGTGGGACCGGGCGTTGATCGCCGAAGGCCATGACCTCGTGCGCGCTTGCCTGCGTCGGAACACGCCCGGCCCGTACCAGATCCAAGCCGCGATCGCCGCCGTCCACGCCGACGCGCCGACCGCCGGCGCGACTGACTGGGCGCAGATCATCGCCCTCTACGACCAGCTCCACGCCATCCAACCAACCGACATCGTCGCCCTCAACCGGGCGATAGCCATCGCCCAGCTCCACGGACCAAACGCCGGGCTCGACGCTCTCGACACCGTGCACCTCGACAGCTACCACCTCTACCACGCCACCCGCGCCGACCTGTACGCCCGTCTCCACCGCACTGACGAGGCCATCACGGCGTACGACCGCGCCATCGAGCTGGCAACCAACGACACCGAACGCCGCTTCCTCACCGGGCGCCGCGACGAGGCCGCCCTCCCGGGTTGACCAACGCGCCGACACTCAAGGCCCGACCGCCGGCGTCGGCGCCTTCGGCCGACCCGTACGCTGTCGGCATCAAGCGTCCGAGGAGACACCTTGTCGCACCTTCCTGTCGGTCCCGTCCATCACGTCCGCATGGCCGTCACTGATGTCCAGCGGTCGAAGTCCTTCTACACGGAGGTCCTCGGCTTCGAAGTAGCACTGGATGCGCCACCGCCGCCCGACGACGAGAACCATGACGTCATCAGCGATTCGCTGCAGGGCGGGGTGATCCTGCTGCATCAAGGGATGTTCTTCGGGCTGCGCCCCGTGGACGACGAGCACGCCAATCCGCCAGATCGCTTCGACCCCTTCCGGGTAGGCCTCGATCACCTCAGCTTCGGCGTGCCCACGAGGGCCGACCTCGATGAGGCGACCCGACTCCTCGACGAGCGCGGTGTGGATCACGGCCCCATTCGGGACCTCGCGCCACTCGGCCTGTCGTTCCTGGCGTTCTTCGACCCAGACGGCATCGCCCTGGAGCTCACCGCTCCGATCGCCGACTCCGCCTGAGCCGTCGCCAACCGGTCACGAGACCGCGGGTCGGTCCTTGCGGTGGATGCGGTAGTGGAGGACGAGGAACGGGAGGCCGAACACCGAGAACGCGTGCTCGGCTCGCAGCTCGCCGTCATCGACGTACACCTCGAGCTCCTCGGCGAAGCCAGGCACGGCCAGCACGGTCAGCTCGCGGGTGTCCGGGTCGACGTAGGTCAAGTAGTGGCCGGCGTGGTCGAGCGGGCTGTGAGTGGTGAGCGTGAGGCCGCCCCCCGGCCGAGCCCGCGGCACCAGCGTCGCGGTGAAGCTGGCCTGCGGCAAGGGGAAGCCGACGCTGACGTAGCCCCGGTCGCCGTGCCGGTACGTCGTGTAGATGCCGATGTAGATCGGCTCATCGGTGTCGGCGAACGACCGGATCCACCCCCGCACGGCAATGGCGTCGTCATCGCGGGTGATGGTGTCGATGCGGCTGTGCACCCCTCGTAGGGCCTCGCGCTGGTTCATCGGCAGGTTGGCCTGCCCGAGGGGTCGAGCCACCAAGGTGCGGTACAGCAGGTATCCCGGGCGCACCCACCGTCGCCACTCGGGAACGATGTCGAGCTTGAACCGGGTCGTGTGCTCGTAGAACTCGCGGACGAGCGGGTCGACGGCTGCGGGGTCGAGATCCGGTCCCGCCAGCGCGTCCAGCGAGGCCACGATGCCGACGTCGTCGGCGTCGGCCACGTACACCCCGCCCAGAGCCTCGGCCAGGGCGTGGACGTAACCAGTCCCCACATATCGCGATCGCGCCTCCAGCGGCACGACGAAGGGGAGATCCTCCGCTCCTACTCGTTCGGCCAGCAGGCTCACCTGCGCGTCACGGAAGAGGAGCGCCGACAGCACCCGGTAGCTGAGGACGGTCGTGCTCGCCACCGCGGCCCCAGAAGCGCTCGGGCGGCGAGCAGCACCGGCAAGGCCCACGACCGCGCCCACCACCGGGCCCATGGCCACCTTCTGGGGCCGCAGGCCGACGGCGCCCGTCACCGTCCCGACAGCCGTCGCGACGCCGATCGGCCCGACGCCGAGGAGTCGCTCGGCCGCCCAGCCCACCGGCGCGGCCAGGGCGGCGCTGGTGGCGATCCGCTGCCAGAGCGCCGGGATCTCGCCTGGACGCTGCCGCGTCCGCGCCACCGCCTCCGACGCGCCGAGGCCAGCGGCCCCGACGATCGCACCGATGGCCGCAGCTCGGGCACCCCGGCGACTGGCCAGTGCCGCGCCCGCGAGACCCCCGATGCCCGCGGCGAACCCAACCGCCCCGGCCCGGCCCGGTACTCCCGCATCTACCTCGCGTCGCATCGGCTGGAACCTAACCACTGTGGCGGCGGAGGCGAGCCGCGCCGGCGCTGCTGCCCGCCTTGCCTGCGGCGGCGCGGGCTGCCGTCAGGCCGCCGTCCACCCTCCATCGGAGGTGATGATGGCTCCATTCATGTTGACCGCCTCGTCCGACGCGAGCCAGGTGATCAGCCCGGCGATGTCGTCCGGCTGGGCCATGCGCTGGGCCCGCTGCATCGACGCCTGCAGCCGCTCGAAGACCCATGGCACCCGAGGCACCGACGTGCTGCCGATCCCGGTCTCGACTCCGCCAGGGCACACCGCGACGCAACGGATGCCGAGCGGTCCATACAGGTAGGCCGTGTTTCGTGTGAGGCCGATCACGCCGTGCTTGCTGGAGGTGTAGGCGACGCCGGCGCCGCCGCCACCGAGGCCGGCGATCGAGGCCACGTTCACGATCACCCCTGAGCCAACCGCCCGCATGAGGGGCACGACCCTCCGGCACATCGTCATCACGCCGGTGAGGTTGACCGCGATCACGCGGTTCCACACCTCGTCGTCGATCTCGTCCACCGGCAAGAAGAAGTCCATGATCCCGGCCACGTTGGCGAGGACGGCCACCGGACCGAGACCCGACGCGGCATCGACGATTGCGTCGACGTCCGCCCGCTGGCTCACATCGGCGACGATTGCGCTACCGGTCCCGCCCGCCGCCGTGATGGCGGCGAAGGTCTCGTCGAGGCCCTCCTGGTTGACATCGCAACCAACCACGGTGGCGCCCTCGACCGCGAAGCTCAGCCCGGTGGCCCGGCCAATGCCCGAGCCGGCCCCGGTGACGATGGCGATCCGCCCCCTCAATCGTTCAACCAAGGTCTCCCCTCCTCCAGCAAAGATCCAGATGATAAAGCGATTTCGAGACGGCACCGCGTCCGACGGAAGGTGACGATGGCCGCCTATCCCCACGCGGCGCGCAGGACCGCCGCCGTCTCCTCGTCGGCGGGAAAGAAGGACTCGACAGCCAGCTCGGCGACCGTGATGTCGAGCGCGGTGCCAAAGGTGGCGACGGTGCTGAAGAAGCGCAGCTCCTGCTCACCCTCCACTCGTAGCACGAGCGGCACGAAGAGCCGGTGGGCGGCATCGACTGGAGCCGCGGTCGCCGCCCCCTGACGGACGCCGGGATACCCACTCAGCTCCTCGTGCAGGCGAACGAGGTCCGGGTCGCCGGAGAGCAGCACCTGCCGATGGAGGCGCTCGAGCACGTGGGCGGCGTACTCAGCCAGGTTTGCGACGCGGGGCGCCAGGCCGTCCGGGTGGAGGCTGACCCGCAGCACGTTGGCCGGCGGCGCCAGCACCTCGGGCGCCACCCCCTCGGTCATGAGGGCCAGCGCCGGGCGGTTGGCCGACACCAGATCCCAGCGACGGTCCACGACCAGGGCCGGGAACGGCTCGTGCCCGGCCAGGATCTTGTCCAAGGCGTCGCGCACGGGCGCCATCTCTCCGGTGTCGAGTGCAGTCTCGCCGTACAGGGGGGCGTAGCCGGCGGCCAAGAGGAGCTCGTTGCGCTCCCGCAGCGGGACGTCAAGGTGGTCGGCGAGATGCAGGAGCAACTCCCGGCTGGGACGGGACCGGCCGGTCTCGACGAAGCTGAGGTGTCGGGCCGAGACGTCGGCCTCGACCGCGAGATCGAGCTGGCTGAGCCGCCGCCGTTGCCGCCACACCTTCAGCAGCGGGCCGACCCGTCGAGGGGGAGCGAGCGTGCTCACGGCGACGACCCTAACGATCGCCGCCAGGCCATTCCCTTACCTGGGAGGTAATCGCTCTTGGGCGGCGGAGCCGTCACGGTAGACGGCAACCACCCCCCCCACACCGAGGAGATCCCCCATGAGCGATGTGATCACCACCGTCGAGAGCTACCTGTCCATGTGGAACGAGGTCGACCCCGAGCGCCGGGCCCGTCACATCGAGGCCGCATGGGCCGACGACGGCTACTACCTCGACCCCGCCCTCGAGGCCAAGGGGCACGGCGCCCTGAGCGACATGGTGGCGAGCGTCCATGAGCGCTTCCCCGGCCAGCGCTTCCGCCGGACCACCGGCATCGACACCCACCACGACCGGATCCGGTTCGGCTGGGAGCTCGGCGACCCCGAGGGCGCGGTCACGGTGGCCGGCGTCGACGTCGGCACGTTGGCCGACGACGGCAAGCTGAAGGCCATCACTGGCTTCTTCGGCGAGCTGCCCGACGCCGACGCGGCCTGACGCGGCCTGACGACGCGGTGGGGGCGGGCGCGTTGCTCGCGGGCGCGTCAGAGGTTCGAGAGGACGGATTCGCAGGAGCTCAGGTCCACCCCACCGGACTCGTCGATGTCGAGGCGAGTGACGACGCCGTCCTCGATGACCATGGCGTAGCGCTTCGAGCGCTTGCCGAGCCCGAAGGCGGAGCCGTCGAAGCTGAGGCCCATGGCGTCGGTCAGGTCGCCGTTGCCGTCCGCCAGCATCAGGATCTTGTCGCCGACCTGCTGGTCCTTCCCCCACGCGTCCATGACGAAGGCGTCATTGACCGCGATGCACGCGACGCGGTCCACACCTCTCGCGCTGAGCTCCTCTGCCCCCTTGACGAACCCGGGAAGGTGCACCCGGGAGCAACCAGGCGTGAATGCCCCCGGCACGCCGAACAGCACCACACGTCCCTGACCGAGCACCTCCCCACTGCGGACGGCGGTGGGTCCGCCCGCACCCATCGTCTTGATCTCGACGTCCGGGATCTTGTCGCCAACGGCGATCGGCATGGCTGCTCCTCCTGCGGGGGCGAGTGGCGTCGGGCCGACGACTACCTCATTGAACCGCTTCCCGGCCACCATAACGACACGGTGGATGCACTGCTCAACCGCTGGAGAGGCTCCAGCTCCGCTCCGGCGTGACTCGCAGCCCGACGGGATACGTGGCGTCGAAGGTGGCCGGAGGCATACCGATAGACGCGATCCCCTCGGCGTACTTGTCCAGATAGCCCGGCGCTGAAGTCGGCGGCACCACGTCGTCCAGCACCTCGGCCTGGCCGGCGATCACCACCACGTCGCCTCCACCGGAGTCGCGGTTGAAGTTCAGGCTCACCGCGCTCCGCCCGGCCCGGACGTGGCGCACCTTGGCCGTGTCGGGGGCGCTGTAGATCAGGAACGCGTCCTCGTCCCAGACGAACCAGACCGGGCGCGGACTGGGCTCGCCGGCCTCGGTGACGGTGGTCAACCAGATCACGTGCTCTTCGTCGATCCGACGCCGGATCTGGTCGGTCAGCTCGAACGCCATCCAACCGAACGTAGGTGACCGGAGGAGTGCGCCGGGCACGACTGCTCGCGGCAGCCCACCGCTTGCCGGAGGTCGGCGTCAGTGCGGCGCGGCGGGCGCCCCAGCGGCGGGCGACCGGGTCGCCAGGGCGACGGACACGGCCGTCAGCGCAGTCATCACCAGCCCCACCGCCAGCACCGGCACGCCGGTGAGGCCGGCGAGGAGCACCACGACGGCGGCAACCGGGAACAGCGCGCCCCAGCCGATGCCGGATTGGTGGGGGCGCACCAGGAGCGCCCAGACCACGAGCACGAACAGGGCGACGGGAATGCTGACGGTCGCGCCCGCGGCGGCAGTCGACAGGGTGCCGCGGTGGGTGACGTGGTCGACGTTGACCGCCAGGCCCGCCCCCACGGCGGCTGCGGCGGCGAAGACCACGTAGTGGCCGTAGCCCCAGACGAACGCCACCCGATTCGACACCAGCAGGCTCTCCGCCGGCTTGGCGAAGTACAGCCACCACATGCCGAACACGATCAGCAGGCCCCCGAACGCCGTGGCGTACAGCGTGGCGCTCGCCTGATGGAGGTCGAACCCGGTCTGCACCGCGACCGTGGAGGCGACGACCGATTCGCCCAGCACGATCAGGGTGAACAGCCCGTAGCGCTCCGCGATGTGGCCCGGATGCCACGACGTGGTCGTGGTCCGCTCGGCCCAGATCGGCACCGCGAGCTCGAATGCGGCCATGACCAGGTACCCCAACAGCGGCCAGCCCGCCAGGAGCACGAGCAACCACCCCACCATGCAGGCCATGACGCCGGCGACGTAGCGCAGAGCCGCGCTTCGCCCCTCGACGTCGTCGTGGGCCGCCCGCAGCCATTGCCCGACCAGGCCGATCCGCATGATGGCGTAGCCGACGAAGACGACGGTGAAGTCGCTCTGATCGAACGCGCGCGGGACCCCGGCGGCCAGCACCAGTGCGCCGGTGATCTGTATGAGGGTGGCGACGCGGTACAGGACGTCGTCGTTGTCGTAGGCGGAGGCGAACCAGGTGAAGTTCATCCAGGCCCACCAGATGGCGAAGAACACCAGTAGGTAGTGCAGGACGGCCGTGCCGGCGTGACCGGCGGCGAGGGCCTGGTGGAGGTGCGCCGCGGCCTGAGAGACGGCGGCGACGAAGCAGAGGTCGAAGAACAGCTCGAGCGGCGTCGCCGCCCGGTGCGCTTCGGCGCTGTCGCGAGAAGGCATGGATCGCCGCCACGGGCGGACAGCGGCCAGCGTGTGATCGCTCACGGTGGCCTCGAGCTCGCTCCCCTCCGCGCTCATGGAGTCCTCCCTCGGGGCCGCGGCAGCCGCGGCCGATGGCGTCGACGGCTTCTCGCGATCGTCGCACGGCCCTGGGGCTTCGGGCCGGATCGAGCTCCGACAGAGCCATCCCTGACCGCGGCCCGGCAGTAGCGTGCCGATCTCATGGACTCCTTCCGCGAGCGCTTGCTCGCTGGCCCGACGGTGTTCGGGACCTGGGTGAACACACCCACCCCGGAGCTGGTCGAGACGCTCGGCGACGTGGGCTTCGACTGCGTCTTCCTCGACCTCGAGCATGGCGAGTACGGACTCGGCGAGCTGCCGAACCTCCTGCGCGCCGCGCGCGCCACCCGCTGCGCCGGCGTCGTGCGCACCTCGCACGTGTCGGCGCACGCGATCGGCGCCGCGCTCGACGCCGGTGCCGATGCGGTGCTCATCCCGGGAGTCGGGAGCGCAGCCGAAGCGCAGGCGGTGGTCAGCGCCGCGCACTATCCGCCCACCGGCAGCCGGGGCGCGGCGCCGATGACGCCGCGCTGCGCGCTACGGGACGACTCCGTTCCCGGTCTATCGGGAGCGCATCGAGGCGGACGTGGTGGTCGGCGTGCAGATCGAGGGGCCGGAGGGCATCGCCGCCATCGATCCCATCCTGGCCGTCGAGCACCTCGACCTCATCTTCCTCGGACCCTTCGACCTCTCCCAGCACCTCGGCGTCCCGGGTGAGACGAGCCATCCGCTCGTGATCGAGGCCATGGCCGACATCGTCCGCCGATCGGACGCTCGGGGGGTGGCAACAGGCACATGGGCGCCGAACCCGACGTCGGCGAAGACGTGGATCGACGCCGGCGTGCACCTGGTGACGGTGTCGAGCTCGACCGCGCTCTTCACCGAGGCCGCGACCGCGCTGATGGGCAACCTCCGGCCGGCGAGCTGAGCTCGGGCGCGACCGGCGCCGGCGCGGCCGTCAGCGGCTTCGTGGGCCGTCGCGATGACGGCGCCCAGGCGGCCGGGGCAACACACCTTCGAGGATGAGGTCGGTGTAGACCTCGGCGATCTTGGGCAGGCTGAGGCGGCCGTTGTCGTGGTACCAGTTCGACACTTGGGTGCCGACCGACACCACCGCGTACGCCGTCAGCTTCACGTCGTGCAGGTCGAAGGCCCCGGCGTTCGTTCCCTGGCGGAGGATGCCGGCGATGATCGACTCGTACCGGTCGCGCAGCCGAACCACGGCGGTCCGGTTCGGCTCCGAGAGGCTCCGCAGCTCGGAGTTGCCGATGAACACCTCGCGAGCGCGGTCGGCGTGGAACATCACGTGGCACTCGATGGCGGCTCGCAGCTGATCGACCGGGTCCTCGATGTCGACCAGGCGAGCCTGCAGCTCGGCGATCAGGTCCTCGATCACGCCCGACATGATCGAGAACAGCAGCTCTTCCTTGGACGGGATGTGGTTGTAGAGGCTCCCGACCTGGATCCCGACCTCCGCCGCGATCTCGCGCAGCGTCGTGGCCTCGTAGCCGTGTTGCCAGAAGAGCTCGATCGCCGCCTGCGTGATGGCCTCGGCGGTTCGCGAACCGCGGGCTACGGGCGCGCCTCGGTCCGCGGCGTCAGTGCCGGGCTCGACGGTGCGGCGACGTGTCGCCGCCCTAGCGGGCACGCGCCGCCTCGCGAACGACTGCCGTGCCGAAGCGCTCGACATGGGGAGACCGCCAGGGCGGGAACTCGCTCACCCGATCGAGCATCGGGGTGTTCGCAGCCATCGGGTGCCTCCGGATCGGTAAACGAACAAACGACCGTTCGCCGCCGCCCACGCTAAGCCCGACCCCCGAACCGGTCAAGGAACACTAGGCGACGGCTCGTCTCCGCGGAAGCAGGACCTCGGGTCGACGGACGGGAGGGACTCGAGGCGAAGGCCGCGGGGCCCGGGAGGTATCGTCAAGAACAAGCGATCGTTCGTACATCGGATGGGTCGGGTGTGGGATCCCTTCCTCGCCCCCGTTCCGCGACGAGAGGGAGAAACGGATGAAGGACAAGATCCGCCTCGGCGCCGGGTCGGCGTACTGGGGAGACCTCCTCGAGCCTGCGGTCGAGCTGGTTGAGCGGGGCGAGCTGGACTACATCGGCTTCGACCACCTCGCCGAGCTCACCCTCGCGGTGCTGCAGCGGGTCAAGGCCGCCGACCCCACGAAGGGGTACATCGAGGACATTGGTCCCTGGATGGACGCGACACTCGCCACCGCCCGAGAGCGCGGCACGCGGATGATCACGAATGCCGGTGGTGCCAACCCGCCCGCGGCCGGCGAGATCGTCGCCCAAGTTGCGGAGAGCCACGGGCTGACCGGCACACGCATCGGCGTGGTGACGGGCGATGACATCCTCGACAAGATTCCGGCCCTGCGGGCCGACGGCGTGAAGTTCGCGAACCTCGACACCGGCGAGGAGGACCTCGGGCGGATCGAGGACCGCATCGTCGCCGCCAACGCCTACACGGGTTCGGAGGGGATCCTCGAGGCGCTCGCGCAGGACGCCGACGTAGTCGTCCTCGGCCGCTGCTCCGACAACGCCCTTTACGTCGGCCCGCTGATGCACGAGTTCGGTTGGGACTTCGCCACCACCGACCCCAACCTGCTCGGCGCCGCGGTCACGATCGGGCACCTCCTCGAGTGCGCCGCGCTCGCCACGGGCGCGGTGTCCAACTTCTGGCGGGAGGCCACCGAGGCCTGGCGCATCGGTTATCCGATGGCCGACGTGTCCCGAGATGGGACGGCGCGCTTCACGAAGCTCCCCGAGACCGGAGGGCTGCTCAACTCGTGGACGATCAAGGAGCAGCTTGTCTACGAGGTGCACGATCCCCGCAGCTACCTCATGCCCGACGCGATCGCCGACTTCACGACGCCGCTCATCGCGGACGTTGGGCCCGACGTCGTCGAGGTCACCAACATGACGGGACGGCCGCGGCCCGACACGCTCAAGGTCTGCATCGGCTACCAGGATGGCTGGATCGGTGAAGGCATCGCCATGTTCTGCTGGCCGGACGCGCTCGCCAAGGCCCAGCGAGGCGAGGAGATCGTCCGTGAGCGCCTCAAGGGCACCGACGTTCGGCCAGCGCGAGATCGTCTTCGAGTACCTCGGCCTCAACGCGCTCGGTGGTCCTACGGCGCCGATGCCCGAGTGCGAACCCAACGAGATGGGGCTGCGGATCGCGGCCAAGTGCGCGACGCGGGCCGAGGCCGACGCCGTCCGTCGGGAGGTCACGCACCTGTGGACGCTGGGCGGACTCGGGAGCGCCATCGCTCCCCCGACGCGGCCGCGCCCGGTCGTCGCGCTCTGGCCGACGTTGGTTCCGGCCGATGCGGTCGAGACCGTCACGACGATGCGGACAGTCTGAGAGAGGAGCACCCCGATGAGGACGAAGCGGACGTTGCTCGCGGACCTCGCCTATGCCCGCTCGGGCGACAAGGGGGACGTGGCCAACGTCGGTGTGCTGGCCAAGGACACCGACTCGTACGTGCGCATCAAGGAGGTGCTGACGCCGGACCGCATCAAGGCGCACTTCGGCGAGTGGGTCGCCGGCGACGTCGAGGTCTACGACATGGCAAACATCGAGGCGGTGATGATCGTCCTGCGGCGGGCCCTCGGTGGTGGGGCCACGACGACGCTGCGCATCGACCAGACTGGCAAGGCGATGGCGAACGCATTGCTGCGCATGCCCGTCGAAGACGAGCCGGCCGCAGCCGAGCCCCTATGACCCGCTGACCGCAGCGAGGGCGCGCTCGGGACCGTCGGGGTCGGTGTAGTCGATGTCGACCATCACGTCGGTGACGCCCACCCTGGCCAACGCGGCCAGCCGCGCGCCGGCGTCCTCGGGCCCGGCGGCGTTGTAGACGATGCGCAGCGTGACATCGCCGCGACCGACCTCCGCGGCCAGCTCGTGCAGACGGTCCACGCCGTCGCCGATCACCTTGACCGGGTCTCGGCTGCCCCGCACCAGCGGCACCCAGCCGTCGGCGCGAGTCGCGATCCGCCGCAGCGCAACCTCGGACATGCCGCCGATCAGGATAGGGATCGGGTGAGCCGGCTGGGGCTCGGTCACGAGGTCGAGATCGAGGGAGAAGTGCTCACCCTCGACCCGCGCGATGTCGCCCGTCCAGACCTGACGGCAGACGTCGATCCACTCGTCGAGACGACGGCCACGCGACTCGAACGGGATCCCGAGGGCGTCGTACTCCTCCCGCATCCAGCCGGCGCCGACTCCGGCAACCATGCGTCCGCCCGACATGGCGTCGATGCTGGCGAGCTGCTTGGCCAGGACGAGCGGGTGGCGCAGGCCCGCGAGCAGCACCGCGGTGCCGATCTCCACCCGACTGGTGACCGCCGCGATGGCAGCGCACCAGACCACCGAGTCGTACCAGGGCTCGCTCGGGTCCCACTTGATGGTGCCGTCGTCGGTGAACGGGTAGCGCGAGGTCACCACCTTGGGCATCACGACATGGTCGCTCGTCCAGATCGAGTCGAAGCCGGCCGCCTCTGCTCGGCGCGCGGGATCAGCGAAGCCGACTCGCGCCACCAGCGGGCCGTAGTTGTCCAACTTCGCGCCGAACCGCATGCTGCGACACCTTCCTCATCGCGGTGGTGGACGCCGGAGGGATCCACCAGCGTCTACCACGGTTGCCGGGCAGAGCCCGCGAAGATAGCGTAAGCGAGCAAGCGTTCGTACGCCTCGGAGCTGACCAGGAGGCAAGAGCCAGGATGACGGCACGGGGATGACGAACCGGGACGGCATCACGCGGGTGTTCCTCGCGCCGCGCCGCCCTGACCTCTCGATCGAGGACTACCAGCGGTACTGGCGGACCGAGCACGCCGCCCTCACGCTCACGTTCCCGGACGTGAGCCGCTACGTCCAGAACCACGCGGTGCTACGCGATGGCGCGCCGCTCCTGCCGCCGCCCGGGTTCGACGTGTTCTCCGAGCTCGACTTCGTCTCTGCCGATGCCATGGACGCGTCCTGGTCATCGCCGCAGTACGCGAAGGGCGAAGACGACGAAAACAACTTCATTGACCCTCGGTGGTCGACGGTGCTCGTGGGCGCCCGGCACCGGCTGGGCCAGGCCGCGCCACCCCGCTTCCGGCTGGTATGGCTGTGCGCGGGATCTCGCGGTGATGACCGTCCCGATGACGTGCTTGACGAGACCTCGGTGCTGGGTGTGGCGGAGCGGATGCTCGTCGAGGCGGGGGCGGGGTCGGTGGCCGCGGTCGTGGCAACGCCCGACCTCCTCGTGCGCTATCCCCCACGCGACTACCGCGCCATCCTCTGGGTCGGGTTCGACGACCTCGGCGACCTCCGTCGGGTGATGCGCGGCGTCCTCGACGTCGTGCTGTCGGACCTCGGCCGGAACGAGCGGGACGCCACCGTGGTCGTGGCGCCGAACATCGTGATCGGCGGCGAGGCCTGATGGCTGGGCCCGCGCTCGGGCCCCCTACGAGCAGCTGAACCACCGTGGACGTAGCAACGCTGCTCGACCGGACCGTCCACCATCATCGCCATCGGCCCGCGGTGGTCGACGGCGACCGCGTCCTCGACTACGCCACCCTCGACGACCGCGTGAACCGGCTGGCGAATGCCCTCACAGGCCTCGGCCTCCGGCGCGGGGACCGGGTCGTCGATCTGCAGCACAACGCCCACACCTACCTCGAGACCGACCTGGCCATGGCCAAGGCCGGGCTGGTCCGGGTCGCAGTCAACTACCGCCTCACGACGGACGATTGGGCGTACATCGCCGCGGACTGCGGCGCCCGGGCCCTGGTGTACGGCGAAGGCTTCGCGGACGCCGCCGACGAGCTGGTCCAGCGGCTGGGCAGCTTCGATGTCGTGGTCGGGGTCGACCGCGGGCCCGGTCGTCGCTACGAGGAGGTGCTGTCCGCCGCCAGCGGCGCGTCGCCGGGCATGCGCCTGAGTCCCGACGATCTCGTCAGCCTGAACTATTCCTCGGGCACCACCGGACGGCCCAAGGGGTGCATCCGGACGATGCGGAACCGCCTGGCCAGCACGAGGGACATGCTCGTCGACCTCACCACCGGACTCGGCCCCCAAGACGTGTGGCTCCACGCCGGGCCGATCACGCACGCGTCCGGGCTGTTCGTGCTCCCCCACGTCGTCGTCGGCGCGTGCCAGGTCGTCATGCCGAGGTTCGACCCCGACGAAGTGCTCGATCTCGTCGAGCGCCACGGCGTGACGGGCACCGTCCTGGTGCCGACGATGCTCGAGCGAGTGGTGGCCCAGGCGCCGTCGCGTCGCGATCTGTCCCGGCTCCGGCGCGTTGCCTACGCGGGCGCACCGATGCTTCCCGAGCGCATCGCGGTGGCCGATGACGCCTTCGGGGGACGCCTCGTCCAGTTCTACGGGATGGTCGAGGCCATCCCGCCCGTCACGGTGCTCACGTCGGCCGACCATCGTGCCGCCCTGGCCGACGGCCGCCCCCAGATCCTCGGCTCGGCCGGTCGAGCCTGCATGGGAGCGGAGCTCGAGATCGTCGACGAGCAGGGGCATCCCCGGCCCGACGGCGAGCACGGCGAGCTCGTCATCTCCGGCGACCATGTCATGGCGGGCTACTGGGGCATGTCCGACGAGACCGGAAAGGCCCTGCGCCAGGGCCGGCTGTGGACAGGTGACATGGCGTGGCGGGACGATGAGGGCTACGTGACGATCATCGACCGCAAGAACGACATGATCATCACAGGGGGCTACAACGTGTATCCCAGGGAGGTCGAGGAGGTCATCGCCGGTGACCCGAGCGTCTCTGCTGTCGCCGTCGTGGGAGTCGCCGATCCCGATTGGGGCGAGGCGGTGACCGCCGTGGTGGTGGCACGAGCTGGCGCTCGCATCGACACGGACGACCTCGACCGCCTTTGCCGTCAGCATCTGGCGCCCTTCAAGCGCCCGAAGCGGATCGAGCCCGTCGACACCCTGCCGGTCACTTCGGCCGGGAAGATCAATCGCAAGGCGGTGCGGGCGGCGCTCGAGGAAGGAGCGTCCAGTGGCTGGTGAGACGCGCTCGGGACTACCCCGGCCGGACCTGTTCGACGCCGCGACGGCCGCGGCCGCCGGCGCCCCGGACCCTGGCCGCCCCGGGGAGCCACCCTTTACCCGAGGCATCACGCCCCGGCTCTACCTCGACCAGCCCTGGATCATGGGGCAGTACGCCGGCTTCGGCTCGGCCGAGGAGACGAACGCCCGCTACCGGCAGCTGCTCGAACAAGGCCAGACGGGTTTCTCGGTCGCCCTCGACCTGCCCACGCAGATGGGCCTCGACTCCGACCACCCGCTCGCATCCGGCGAGGTGGGCAAGGTCGGCGTGGCGATCGACTCGCTGGCCGACATGGAGCTCCTCTTCCGAGACATCCCCCTCGACCAGATTCGCCAGATCCGCACCACCGCCAACGCCATCGGCCACATCTGGCTCGGGCTCGTCGTCGCGCTCGCCGAACGCCGAGGAGAGGACCCGAACCAGATCCGGATCCTTATCCAGAACGACGTCCTCAAGGAGTACTTCGCTCGAGGGACGTACATCTACCCGCCCGAGGCCGGCCTCGAGATCGTGGCGCAGGTCATCGAGCACTGCGCCCACCACCTGCCGAGCTGGACCGCGCTCAGCATGAGCGGTTACCACATCCGCGAGGCCGGGGCGACGGCCGTGCAGGAGCTCGCCTTCACCTTCGCCAACGGCATCGCCTACTGCGACGCCGCTCTCGCTCGCGGGCTGCGACTCGAGGAGTTCGCCCCCAAGCTGTTCACCTTCCTCACGACCAACCTCGATCTCCTCGAAGAGGTGGCCAAGTTCCGAGCCGCCCGGAGGGTGTGGGACCACATCGTGAGCGCTCGGTACGCCACGCTCGATCCGGAGAGCCGGGCGCTGAACATCTTCGCTTTCACCGGAGGGACGAACCTCACGGCCCAGCAGCCCCTCAACAACGTGGCCCGAGTTGCCATCCAGGCGCTGGCCGCCGTGCTCGGCGGGGTTCAGACCCTGCACACCTCTGCCTTCGACGAGGCACTGGCCACACCGACAGCGCACTCGGCGACGCTCGCTCTCCGCACCCAGCAGATCATCCTCGAGGAGACCGGCCTGCGGTCCACGGTCGACCCTCTCGCCGGCTCGTGGGCGATCAAGACGCTCACGGCGGAGATCGAGCGCCGCGTCCTCGACACGATCGCCGAGATCGACCAGCTAGGTGGCGCGCTGCGCTGCATCGAGTCCGGCTGGTTCGTCGATGAGATCGGCCGTAGCGCGTACCGCGACCAGCTGGCGATCGAGGAGGGTCGGCGGCGGGTGGTAGGCGTGAACTGCTACCAGGAGACCGAGGACATCCAGGAGATCGAGATCTTCCGCGGCGACCCGCGGGTCGAGCAGGAACAGATCGCCCGCGTCCAGCAGGTGCGGGCTGACCGCGACGCCGGCAGGGTCGAGCGGGCTCTCGACACCCTCGAGGCGGCCGCGCGCGCCGGCGCCTCGATCGTCCCTGCCACGATCGAAGCCGTGCGCAGCTACGCCACCGTCGGCGAGATCAGCGCACGACTGCAGGTCGTGCTCGGCACCCACAAGGCCTCACAGCACGTCTGATGGACGATCCCTTCGCCGAGATAGCGGCGAGGATGGATGCCGCTCGCGTCTACGCGCTGCTGGGTGTGGGACTGGCCGCGGCCGGCGACGGGGCGGTGACGCTGGTGGTCGACTGCGACGATCGGCATACGAACGTGGACGGCGTCGTGCACGGCGGACTGCTCGCCTTCCTCGCCGACACCGCCATGGGCTTCGCGGTTCGGACTCAGGTCGACGCCGGTTGGCCGAACAAGACGTTGTCGCTGACCGTCGACTACGTCCAGGGCGCGCGCCGGGGTGAGCGGCTTACAGTGGCCGCCGGCATCGAGCAGGCCACGCGGCGGTTCAGGTGGGCAACCGCGGAGCTGACCGCCGGCGGGCGGCTGGCGGCCCACGCCCGCTCGCTCAACCTGGTCGAACCACCAGCGAGGCCGGCCAGCTGACGTAGGTCAGTAGGCGAGACGCCCGCCGTCGACCACGAGCACGTGGCCCGTCACGTAGCCGGCGCCCGCCGAAGCCAAGTAGGCCACCGCGCCAGCCACGTCGGTCGGGTGGCCCAGCCGGCCGATCGGGATGAGCGCTGCGAGCCTGGCTCGCTTCTCGGCCGTGTCGAGTCCCTTCCGGCTCATGGGTGTGTCGATCGTTCCCGGCGCCACGGCGTTCACCGTCACACCGTGGGGCGCCAGCTCCGCCGCGGCAGACACCGTGAGCTGGCGAACGCATCCCTTGGACACGCAGTAGGCGACGCCGGGGATCGTGGTGGACACGAACGCGGCTATCGACGCCACGTTGACGATCCGGCCGGCTCGACGAGGGACCATCACCTCGGCCGCGGCCTGCAGGGCGAAGAAGGGGCCCCTGGCGTTCGTGTCGAGCACGCGGTCCCATTCGTCCTCCATGGTGTCGACCATGGCGAGCTCCGAGCTCACGCCGGCGTTGTTGACCAGGACGTCGAGCCTTCCGCCCCACGACACCGCGGCGTCGATCATGGCCCGGATCGACCGAACCTCCCGCAGATCGACTTCGACCGCGACCGCATCGCCGCCGCCGGCCCGGATGGCCTCGACCACGGCTGCCGCGCCGGATGTGTCCACATCCGCCACGACGACTCCGGCGCCATCCGCGGCGAGCCGCTCCGCGCAGGCCCGTCCTATGCCCGAGGCGGCTCCGGTCACCACGGCCACGCGACGTCCTCCCGGCTCAGCCACTTCGGGAGCTCCTGGTGGCGCGCATGTCGCGAACCTCGATCCAGCCGAGCGCGCTCAGCGTCAGCGCGGCGCCGACGATCCGCGCCGGGGCCAGCCGCTCGTCGAGTGTGACCCACGCGACGAGCCCGGAGAGGGGCGGGGTCGCGACTGTCGTCAGGGCACCCGCCTGTGCACCGAGACGGCGAATCGCGGCCGTGTTGAGCAGGGTGGGGATCAGCGTCCCGAGGAGCACGACGACCACCAGGTCGAACCGGCGGATCCCGGACGACGGCAGCTCAGGGAGTCGGCGGCGCACGAGGTCGAGGGCGATCCAACCGCACGCCGCGACGGCGTAGCCCCACGTGAGGATGGCCCGGGCGGGCCATCCAGCCAGCCGCTCGCCGGACACGAAGTACACCGCGAAGCAGGCCGCCGAGGCGAGAGCAAGGGCGACTCCGACGGCGTCCTGACGGAACAGGCGGAACTGGTACGCACCCGACACCAGGTACAGGCCGGCGAACGCCATGCCGCACGCGAACCAGACCGAGCGCGGTGGGTGCCGAGCGCCGAGCGCCAGCCCGATGACGAGCACCGACATCGGTCCGACCTGCTGGATGAGGCCGGTCACCGCGACGGGGATGTGCTGCAGTGCGGCGTAGAACGTGGCCTGGGTGCCGAGCAACGCGAAGAGTCCGAACACGACGACGTGGCGCCAGGCCCGGCGGGGTAGGGCCAACGAGCGGGGCCGGTGCATCGCCAACACCGCCAGGGCGGCGAACGAGCCGAAGATCCGCAGCTGCGAGAGGTCCCACGGTGAGGAGGACGTCCGCACCATCCGCGCCGCGACACTGGCCGAGAGGGCGAAGCAGGTTGCGGCACCGAGCGCCATCGCGTAGCCGGCCGCGGGGCGCCGCTCAGGGTTCCCCGCCCGGGCCGTGAACAGCTCGTCCGATGCGGGCGGGGCCGGCGGCGTGACGCTCAGGAGGCCATCGTCGGCAGTCATCCGAGCGCGGGGAGCACGTCGCGACCGATCAAGCTCACCATGTCGACGGAACCGAGCTCGTCCTGGAGGACGACGCGCTCGACGCCGACTGCGGCACGGGCCTCGAGGGCACGGACAGCATCTCGCGCCGTCCCGAGCAACCACTCATCTCGATGAACGGCAATGAAATCGTCGAGTGGGCGGGCGTCGCGCTGGCGCTGCCGTAGCCGCTCCATCCGCTCGCGGAACTCCCGCTCGTCCTCCCCGAGGACCGTCACCATGTTCTGGGAGTAGAGCAGCTCATCGGGATCCCGCCCCTCGCCGCGGCAGGCATCGCGGACGCGCAGGTACGCCGCCGCGGTGTCGGCCACGCTCCCGTTGAACGCGTTGAACTCGTCGGCGAAGCGTGCTGCGAGTGCCGGAGTGCGCCGGCGACCGCCACCGCCCACCGCAAGGGGCGGATGGGGGTTCTGCGCCGTCGGGATCCGTGGCGCGGCGTCGACCGTCACGTAGCGCCCGGCGAAGGAGAAGCCCTCGACGCTCCACAGCCCGAGGACGACCGTCAGCGCCTCTTCCAGGCGGTCGAACCGCTCCGACGCAGTGCCGAACGGCGCTCCGAACGCGAGGTGCTCGCGCTCGTGCCAGCCGCTCCCGATGCCGACCTCGACCCGGCCGCCGGTCAGGCGATCCAGGGTGGCGGCCGTGAGTGCGAGCAAGGCTGGCGTCCGCCACGTCGGAGGAGACATCCGCGCCCCCAGGCGGATCGTCGTCGTGACGGAACCGAGCGCGGCCAGGACGGTCCACGCGTCGACGCCGGCGGGCGGGTCCTCCTGCACGGTCACCGAGAGGAGGTGGTCGGCGTGGAGCAAGGCGACGAACCGCTGCCGCTCGGCCTCGAGGGCCAGCGCTCGAACCGTGTCGAACGGGATGTCCGGGTGGGACTCGAGCATCAACGCGAACTGCATCAGCGGATGCTCATGCCGCCATCGATGATCAGGGCCGCACCGGTCATGAACGACGAAGCGTCGCTGGCCAGGAAGAGGGCGGCCTTGGCCATCTCGTCATGGGTGCCGTAGCGGCCGAGAGGTTGCTCCTTCGCCCACGCCTCGCGGCGGACGAGCTCCGCCGGGCCGTAGACCGCCGCCCGGTCCCGGGTCGGCGCCTCCACCATCCCAGGACACAACGCGTTCACGCGGATCTCCGGCGCGAAGTCGACCGCCATCTGTCGGGTGAGGGCCACCACCGCACCCTTCGAGGCTGCGTAGGCCGCCTCGTCGCGCACGCCCACGAACGCGGCGACGGATGACACGTTCACGATGGCCCCGCCTCCACAGCGCTTGATGGCGGGAACCGCCTCGCGCGAGACGCGGAACACCCCGGTGACGTTGACGGCCATGGTGCGGTCCCAGTCGGCATCGCTGGTCTCGAGGATGCCGCGGGCGGTGGGCAGGTCGACACCGGCGTTGTTCACGCAGATGTGGAGTCCGCCGAAGTGCTCGACGGTGGCCGCGACGATGGCCGCGGCGTCCGCGACCACGTCGCCGTGCACCGCGAGGGCCGAGCCCTCGCCGGCGACGACCTCCGCCGCGGTGCGGTCGGCCGCGTCCCCGTCGCGGTCGGCGACCAGTACCGCGGCCCCGTGGCTGGCGAACAAGAGCGAGACCGCTCGTCCAATGCCAGACCCGCCGCCCGTAACCAGTGCGATGCGGCCGGTGAGGCCCGTGCCCGATGGACGCACCGTCTCAGTTTACAAACAAGCGCTCGTTCGGCAATCAGGGCTCGTCCGCAGCATGCAGGAAGTCGAGCACCGCGGGCCCGAGCAGCTCGAGGACGTACCCGCCCTCGAGCACACCTAGCAGCGGGCGCCGCAGTGAGCCCACCTGCCGGCCGGCAACGGCGAACGCGCCGGGCGTCAGGGTCAGAGTCGAGTTCGGGTCTTCGGCGAGACCGTCCACTCCGAGCGACACGACCACGGCGTCCGGCGCAAACGAGTCGACGTCGGCGAGGATCCGGTCGAGGGCCGCGAGCCACGCACTGTCGCCCGACCCGGCCGGCAGCGGCTCGTTGCGGTTGAAGCCATCGCCCGGTCCGGCACCGGACTCGGCGCCGAACCCGCACCAGTAGGGGTACTCGTGCGCCGGTTCGGCGTGGATCGACCCGTAGAAGACGTCAGCTCGTTCGTAGAAGATCTCCTGCGTCCCGTTGCCGTGGTGGGCGTCGAGGTCGACGACGGCCACGCGTCCGCCCTGACCGACGAGGTACTGGGCCGCGATGGCAGCATTGTTGAGGAAGCACGATCCGCCATAGGTCGATCGACCGGCGTGGTGTCCCGGAGGTCGGACGGCCGCGAAGACGAGCCTCCCTCCCTCCGCCAGGATCCGGGCGGCGGTTGCCGCGGCATGTGCCGCCGCCACGGCCGCCGTCCAGGTCCCGTCGAGGACGACGGTGATCGTGTCGGCGCAGCGCTCACCGACCTGGGCCAAGATGTCCGACGACGGTGCGAGCCCGTGCGATGCCGGCTGCGGTCGCCTCGGGAAGGCCCAGGGGACGATGGCGGGCGCATCGAGCGGCAAGCCCGCGGCGCGCCACCGATCGACCACCCCGCTCAGGAACTCGACGAGCTCGGGGTCGTGGACGGCGAGGATCGGAGCGAGATCGAGGTCATCGGGTGCGCGAAGCCGCACGCGCGGATCGGACGCGAGGGCGATGCGGATCGTGTCGCCCCGCGCCGCGATCTCCTGCGCGGGCTCGATCCTCCCGAGGTGAGCCCGCGTGGTCGGCGCGTGTGCTCGGTGCGCGTCGGTCCAGACAGCTTCGATCGTGGTGGGCCCCCCTTCACGATGACGTACGGACGTTCGTTAGTCTAGGAGGGTGGGACGGCCTCGCTCTCGCGTCGAGCATGGCGCCCCGGCCACCTGACGTCGGAAGGATGCGACGTCACGCTGGCGACCACGTGACGGCCTACGGCGTGCCACTGAGGGTCGTCGCGGCGCCGCTCGTCGTGTCCATCGTGATCGTCCTGCCCATCACGCTGCTCGGCGCGCTGTTCGTCAAGATCGGCCCGGAGTTCGGCCTCGACCGCGCGGTGCTCGGCCTGCTCGCTGGCGTCTTCCTGGGTGTGAGCATCATCGTCGCCCCCGCGGCTGGCGTCTTCAGTGAGCGCACGGGCGCGGCCCGAGCGATCATCATCGCGGCATCGCTCGCCGCCATAGCGTGCGCCGGCATCGCCGTCGTGGCCCGGTCGGGGCTCGGTCTCGTGCCCTGGCTGGTCGCCGCCGGTCTGGCCAACGCGTTAGGCCAGCCCGCGACGGCCATCTTCGTGGTGCAGACGATCCCGCCATCGCGGCAGGGCTTCGCATTCGGCATGAAGCAGGCGACAGCACCGCTCGGCACCCTCCTCGCCGGCATCGCGGTCCCCGCCTTCGCGCTCACCGTCGGCTGGCGATGGGCCTTCGCCACGACAGCCGTCCTCGCCATCCTCGCCGCGCTGGCGGTTCCGCGTCTCGGGCACCCGGCCCGCCGGGACCGCCCCCGGACGAGGGGATTGCGCACCCTGCCACGACGCAACACGATCCTGGTGCTGGTCCTCGTGATCATGCTGGGTGTCGGTGCCGCGTCGGTGCTCGGTGTGTTCTTCGTCGACGCCGCGGTGACCGGCGGCCTCTCACCGGCCATGGCCGGCTGGCTCCAGGCCTTCGGCAGCAGCCTGGGTGTCATCGCCCGCCTCGTCGCGGGACGGATCGCGGACGCTCGACCGTCCGGACATCTCCGGCTCGTCGCCTTCATGCTCGCCTGCGGGGCCCTCGGCTACGTGCTGTTGGGGCTGGGGGGCACGCTGCCCATCGTCGTCGGCACGGTTCTCGCCTTCGCGATGGGGTGGGGATGGGTGGGAGTGTTCTTCTTCGCGGTCGTCCGCCTCAACCCGGAGGCACCCGGCGCGGCGACCGGCATCGTGCAGACAGGCGACTTCGCGGGCAGCCTCGTCGGCCCCATCGTCTTCGGCACCCTGGCCGCCGGCGGCAGCTACCGGATCGCGTGGTTCGTGGCGGCGACGCTCGCCGTGCTCGGGGCCGCGGTCAGCACTGGCGCCGCGCTCCACGTCCGCCGGCAGGTCGAGGTCAGCCGACCCGACTTCGCTTGACGTCACCACATCGGACCCACAGCCTGCCTTCCGCACGTCTGGTCGGCGATGTGGCCGGGTGGGTCACTGGCCTAGGCGTCCGTCGATCCGCTCGCGCAACAGGTCGGCGTGACCCATGTGGCGGGCGTACTCCTCGATCATTCCTACCAGCGCCTCGCGCAGCGACATCTTCCCTCCACCGCTGCCATGCTGGTTCAAGGGATCGTCGCCGGTGATGTCGAGACTGGGCGCCTCGGCCACGAACCGCGTCGCGAAGTCCACCTCCGCACGCCACGCGTCCCACGCCTCCGCAACCACCTGGGGGTCGGGAACAGCACCATTGAAATCACCGTCACGGTCGGTGTCGGAGCAGAACAGCCGGGGCACGTCCTGTCCCGCCATCATCTCCCGGAACCCCGCACGCTCCATCTCGGCCAGGTGTCGAACCAGCCCCAGGAGCGACATCGTCGACGGCTCGACGGAACGCCGCGCCATGGCCTCCGCGTCAAGACCGGAGCACTTCAGCTCCAAGGTGAGGCGTTGACAGCGCAGGGCTTCGACCAGCGTGGTGCGCTCGTCGCCCAACGTTGGTCCGTTCTCGCGCGGGTCGTCGTCAGACGGCTTGCCGTCCGCGGTGAACATGTCGGCTCGTCGGGTCGTGGCCATGGCCGCAATCATCGGCCACGCGCCTGGCGGCCCACCAGGGATTAACGACACCTGCACTCATGGCTGCGATGACGCGCCTGCCGCTTACCCTGGGGGCGCTAACGGTCACGCCTCATCCATCCCTTGGGGGCCTGCCCCGCGCCTCTGAACGAACAAACGCTTGTCTGTTAGCGTCGCTCCCGACCGGGGAGGCTGCGTGCGACTAGAAGGCATGGTGGGCATCGTGACCGGCGCGGCACGAGGCATCGGACGGGCCTACGCCGAGGGCTATGTCGCGGAAGGGGCGCGGGTCGTCATCGCGGACATCGAGGCTGCCGGTGCCGAAGAGGTGGCGGCCGCGATCGTCGCCGGCGGAGGCGACGCCATCGGGCTCGGTGTGGACATGGCCGACGTCACCTCCGTGCGCCAGATGGTCGATGCCGCGGCCGAGTGGGGCGGGACGGTCGACATCCTGCTGAACAACGCCGGGATCGGCATCGCCAAGCCGTTGCTCGACACCACGGAGGAGGACTGGGACCGCCAGCTCGACGTGAACCTGAAGGGGATGTTCTTCGCCATCCAAGCCGTCGTGCCCCGCATGCTCGCGACGGGCCGAGGCAAGATCATCAACATCGCGTCCACCTCCGGGTTCGTGTCGTCGACGACGCCAGAGGTCGCCTACGACGTCTCGAAGGGCGGTGTTCGCCAGCTGACCGTGGCGGTCGCGGCGGAGCTGGCCTCGAGCGGGATCAACGTGAATGGCATCGCGCCGGGCACGATCGAGACCGACCTGACCCGGCTGGTCCTCAACACACCCGAGAAACGGGCCCGGGCCGAGGCGAAGATCCCGCTGGGACGGGTGGGGAGGCCCACCGATCTCGTCGGGGCGGCGATCTTCCTGGCCTCGCGCGAGTCCGATTACGTCACCGGCCACACGCTCGTCGTCGACGGGGGTTGGCTCCTCTACTGATCGACGGCCTCGTCACCCGCTCAGGGCACGAGGATGTCCGAGCCGTCGCGGAACGCGGGGCCGTTCATCACGAGGTACGTCATCTGGCCGGTGAAGGCGTAGGGCGTCCCCTTGGGGATCAGCACCACATCACCGGTTGCCACGGCCGCCGCGGGTTCGTCGCCGACCTCGAACGAGCCGGTGCCTTCGACGATGTAGTACGCCCGGTCCGCCTCGTCGGTGCGCATGCGCTGGTGATCACCCCAGATGCGGACCCAGGTGATGCTGATCCCCGGCGCCATGCCTCGATCGACCATGCGCCTCATGACGAGGGGATACCCCTCCTCCGTCACGTCAGGACAGTCGTCAGGATGGACGATCACTCCGCGACCTCCCTCATGATCGCCCCTCGCTCGTCGGGTCGGGCCAGCCCGCGGCGACCCGCGAGGCGAAGATCTGCGGCGTCAGCAGGTCGGTGAAGAGCATCGTGAAGAACTCCGCCTCGCGCCCGGCCGAGCGTGCGACCCGCCACGCGGGCGCCACCAGGTTGCGACCGCCGACGTAGGTGTACACGTAGGTGCCCCAGAGCTGATGGCGGATCAGCCCCATCGTCTGGTCGACCCGACCTTCGCTCATCAGCCCGACGTCGGCCAGCAGCTCACGGACCTCGGCGTCGGGACGGCCGTCGTGACGCAACGCCAGAGCGGCGTTCACCGCCACCGATCGTCGGAGCTCCTCCAGGACCAGGACCAGCGCGACATCCGCGGGCGGATCGTCGTCGAGCAGGAAGGCGGCCGCGAGGTCCTCGAGGCCCTCGGAGATCACGTTGTCCGGCGTGTTCTTCACCTTGATGCCGCCGATGAGCAGCCCCTCCCCCTCCAGCCAGCGCTCCTCCATCGCGGCCAGGTGGAAGAGGTCACCCGGCAGGGCATTGTGGGCGACCTCGAAGACGAGCGTCGCGAGCTGCCTCGCTAGGGCCGGGTTCACCTCGAGGACCGAGGCGGCACGGCCGTAGTACCACGCGCCGAGGCTCACGACCGGGTCGTCGGTCTTCGTGACCTCGATCCCCATCAGGGGCGAAAGTGGGAAGCGCTCACGACACCGAGTGCGATGGTCGTCGAGCAGATCGGCGACCGCCTGCACCTTCGGGTCGCCCTGGAGGCCGCTCTCCTCCCAGGTGCGGATCGCACCGGCGCTACCGCGACCGAGCACGTCGGCTGCCCGCGCCAGCGCGTCGGCCCGCAGCCGTTGGAGCGAGGCTTCCGGCACGGGCGCCACGCTCAGACCAAGCAGCCTGGTGCACAGGTCGGCGTACGGCAGCTCGGCGCCCTCGGCCACCTCGAGCTGCGTGGTGATCGCGCCGACCTCCTCGGCGATGAACCGCGCCGCGTCATCGTCGGACGCCCGGCACGCCTCGACCAGCGCCACGCCGTCGTCGCGCAGCCGTGCCGTCGGCGTCGGCGGTTCCGCGTCGACGCGGGATCTCAGCTCCTGCAACGGCGGCGCGATGCCGGAGATGAGCACTGGAAGGTGGCGGCTGGCCCGGAACACGAGCTCCAGGTACTGCCGATCGAGCTGCGACTGCTCGCTCACGCGAACCTCCTCCGGACGTGGCCCCTCTGATGCAACGAGCCCTCGACAAACAAACGCTCGTACGCCACACTACCGCGACGCCGACGACCGTCGCGCACGGTGACGTGCCGCGGCCCCGTTCCTGAGGAGGCTCCTGTGCGCATCGGTCTAGGCGTCTACAGCGGCGAGTGCCTGCCCGTCGAAGGGATCTCACCGACGGAGGTGCTGCAGCACGACGTCGCCCAGGCCAAGGTGGCCGAGGACGCCGGCCTCGACTCGATCTGGATCTCCGAACATCACTTCCTCTCCAACGGGTACAACCCGTCGGTGGTGGCCATGGCGGCGGCCATGGCCACCGTGACGGAGCGCATTCGGATCGGACCGGCCCTCGTGCTGGCGCCGCTCTGGCACCCGATCCGCCTCGCCGAGGACAGTGCGATGGTGGATGTGCTCTCCGGCGGCCGCTACACGTTGGGAGTTGGCCTCGGCTACCGGGATGTTGAGTACGCCGGCATCGGCGTCGATCGCCAGACCCGCGGCCGCTACCTCGAGGAGCTGGTCCAGATCGTCAAGATGGCCTGGTCGGACCAGAACGTGACCTTCCACGGGCAGCTGTTCCGCTTCGACGACGTGCCCGTGTACCCGAAGCCGGTCCAGGACGGAGGGATACCGATGTGGATCGGCGGGCATGCGGACGTCGCGCTGCAGCGTGCGGCGCGGTACGCCGACGGGTTCGCGATGGACGGCGGCACCGACTCGGACGTGTTCGCGGCGGACGGCCACAACCGCGATCTGTTCTGGCGGGTGGAGCAGATGGTGGTCCGCTACAAGGAAGCCCTGGCCCGCGAGGGCAAGGACTACGCCTCGAGCGAGTTCTCACTCACCATCGGCGGCTTCGTCTCCGAGACCAGCGCCGATGACGCGTGGGCCAAGGTTCAGGACGCCTACATGTACACCCGCCGCGTGTACGGGGACTGGTACGGGCTCCCGAGGGAGGTCTACGAGAGCTGGTACCCGGACCGGATGCCACCCGAGGAGCACACCCGGCGCCGCGCCGAGATCTGGCTCGGCACGCCCGACGATCTGGCCGCGCTCTTCCGGCGGTTGCGCGACATCGTCGGAGACAACCTGCACGTGATGTTCCGGAGCAAGTACCCCGGCGTCGACCACGAGACCACGTGCGGGTCGATCCGGCTCCTCGGCGAGGCCCGCCGGCTCGCGCTCTCGTCCTGAGAGGCGCTGATGGTGCCGGCCGCTCACGGCCGACCGGCCCGGACACCACGAACACCGACCGTTACGTCCACGTGGTGTGCAGACTCCGCGAACAGCCGTCTCACATGTTGACCTCGACGATCAGCACCTCGAGCTCGTCCGGGCCCGGGTTCCGGATGCCGTGGCGCGCCAGCGGCTGTGTGAGCACCGCGTCGCCCGCTCGTACCTCCCGCTCCTCGCCGTCGAGGCTCATGACGCCCACACCGGACAGCACGAAGTAGATCTCCTCGGTGTCGTCGTGCAGGTGCTCGCCGATGCTCGTGCCAGGCGGCATCCGGCACAGCTCGAAGACCCGCAGGCTGCTCACGAGGTCGCCCGGTCCGTACACGAACCTCATCTCGAAGCTGCCGTCGCCGCCATGGATCGAAGGGCGCACCTCGGGCCGCACCTCCGCCGCGTTCCTCACCTGAATGGGCATCTTCGGCCTCCTTCGCGCCGCACGCACGCCCCGATCGTCGTTAGGCGAACGAACGTCCGTACGTTACTTGACATGCAACCCTCCGCGTTTTACCGTCAACGTAGGGGGGGCGACCAGCGCTTCGACGACTTAGAGGGGTGCGGACGATGGAGCACGACGAGCAAACGCGAGTTGACGAGCGCGGCCCGATCGACGAGCAGCATCGGGAGGGGGCGTTCTCGCGACGCAACCTGATCCGTACCGGCTCCGCCATGGGGGTGGCAGGCGTAGGAGCATGGGCCATCGCGGCGTGCAGCGGCGGCAGTGGCGGCTCCGAGCGCGTCGGGCCAGACCACGGTGGCACCGGCGGCCCCGTCGTCGTCGACCGGGGGATCGTCGATCCTCGACAAGATCGTGAAGGCCGGCAAGGCCAAGATCGGGGTGGACCTCACGTTCCCGCCCATCCAGTTCCGTGACGCCAACAACGAGCCGACCGGCTACAACGTCGAGCTATTCAAGTTGATGCTGAAGGACCTCAAGGTCGAGCCGGATTGGGTCGACATCCCCTTCGCCAACCTCTTCAGCGCCCAAGCCTCTGGACAGATCGACCTGAGCGGCATCGCGGCCACCATCCTGCCGAGTCGATCGCTCAACGTCACGTTCGCGTCGGTGCCGCTCTTCGTGGAGAGCGTCGTCGTGTTGCTCAAGCCGGGATCCACGATCACGAGCACCGCGGATCTGAACAACTCGAACGTCACGATCGCGGTGCAGATCGGCTCGTCGCAGGAGGCGACGGCCCCCGGGTTCTTCCCGAAGGCCAAGCTCAAGTCGCTCGAGAACCAGGCGGCCATCCAAGATGTCGTCACGGGCCGCTCCGACGCGTACCTCCTCTCGGAGTTCAACATTGCGCCGATCAAGAAGGCCAACCCGACCGTGAGCGTCCTGAAGGCGCCGCCGGTGTTCGTTGACTACAACAGCTGGTTCATGCCGCTGGACGACGTCAAGATGCAGCTGTGGATGACGAACTGGCTGAGCTACCAGATCTCGCACGGCACGCTCGCCACACAGTGGAACAAGTGGATCGGGAACGACGCTCGCGCCCTCGGCCTGCAGACGATCCCGATCATGGACAGCTGGACCGCAGCTGCGGTCACCCTGGGCGAGAAGAGCTAGCCGCCGGGGTCGACGGCGAGCGGAGCGCGCGGTCGTGACGGCGGACGGGAGCGCGTCGAGCAGCGAGGTCCTCAGCGTCTGAACTGCCCGATCCGCCCGCCGGCGTGCTCCTCGAGGCGAGAGGGATCAGCAAGCGCTTCGGCTCGGACACCGTGCTGAAACAGGTCGACCTGACGGTCCACGACCGCGAGGTCCTCGTGATCATCGGCCCCAGCGGCTCCGGCAAGAGCACCCTGCTGCGGTGCCTCAACTTCCTCGCGCCACCCGAAGAGGGTCGCATCTGGTTTGACGGGCGCTGGTGGCGGACACCGAGGCGGAACCCGTGGAACCCCCTTGCCGGGGTGAGCGCCGAGAACGAGCTGCGGCACCTCCGGGCCGAGATGGGGATGGTTTTCCAGCTGTTCAACGTCTTCCCCCACCTCACCGCGGCGCAGAACGTGATGCTGGGGCTGATCCGGGTGCGAAAGATGTCGAAGAAGGAGGCCTACCAGCGGGCCCGGACGCAGCTGGAGCGCGTCGGCTTGCGGCGACAAGGTCGACTTCTACCCCGCCCAGCTCTCCGGTGGTCAGAAGCAGCGGGTGGCCATAGCACGCGCGCTGGCGCTCGATCCGAAGATGATGCTGTTCGACGAAGCCACGTCGGCGCTCGACCCCGAGCTCGTGAGCGGCATCCTCGACGAGATGCGCAAGCTGGCCCGCGAGGGGATGACGATGGTGGTCGTGACCCACGAGATGGGCTTCGCCCGCGAGGTCGGCGACCGCGTGGTGATGATGGACGCCGGGGAGATCGTCGAGATCGGCCCTCCTGAGATGTTCAGCCACCCCAAGCACGAGCGCACCCGCGCGTTCCTGAGCTCGATCCTCGGCTGAACCACCGTGGCTGTCCTGGCACAGGCGAAGTACAACTACGACTGGAGCATCGTCTGGGGCAACCTCGGCCCGCTGTGGCGGGGGCTGCTCATCACTCTCGAGCTGGCCGCAGGCGGCATGGCCATCTCACTGGTGCTCGGCCTGATCGTCGTGGCCGCCCGGATGGCTAGGTCGCCGCTGCTCTCGGCCGCCGCTCGCGGGTACATCTGGTTCATGCGCGGCGTTCCCCTCTTCGTGTTCCTGTTCTGGGTGTACTACGGGCTCGCTCGGACCGCACACATCGTGCTCGGCGCGTTCTCGGCCGGCGTCTGGGCGCTCGGGCTCACCGGCTCCGGGTACATGGCCGAGATCTACCGGGGCGGTCTCCAGAGCATCGATGCCGGCCAGCGCGAAGCGGGTCTCGCCATCGGCCTCAGCCGGGGCACGACCTTCCACCGAGTCGTGCTCCCGCAGGCGGTTCGGATCATCCTCGCCCCCACGGTGAACCTGTTCGTTGGCCTGCTCAAGGGCGCGACGATCATCGGCGTCCTCGGCGTGGCCGACATGCTGTACTTCGCGCAGATCGAGTCATTGCGCACCTTCAAGCCCTTCGAGCTGTACACCGCGGCGGGGCTGATCCTCGTCGCGGTGACGATCGCGATCGCGGGCTTCGCCGCCCTGTTGGATCGCCGTCTGGGACGGGGCGCCAACCGTGGATAGCGCGCACGTCCTCGCCGCCACCTACGACTGGGGCCTCGTCTGGGACAGCCTCCCGGTCCTGTTCCGAGCGGCGCGCATCACCGTGGTGGTGTCGGTCTACTCGGCCATCGGCGCGTCGGTGCTCGGCCTGCTGGTAGCGATGGCCCGACTGTCCCGGTTCCCTCCGCTGCGCGCGTTGGCGTTCATCTACACGCAGTTCTTCCGAGGCGTGGCGCTGTACGTCCTCATCGTCTGGATCTTCTTCGGCCTCGCGCTGGCCATCGGGCTGAAGCTCGACGCCCAGGTCGCCGGGATCTTCGCGCTCGACCTTGTTGAACTCGGGCTACTTCTCGGAGATCTTCCGCAGCAGCATCCAGGCCGTCGATCGTGGGCAGCGGGAGGCCGCGATCGCGCTCGGCCTCCCCCGACGCCGGGTGTTCAGCTCGGTGGTCCTGCCCCAGGCCGTCCGCGTGGCGCTCCCAGCGACCGGCAACCAGTTCATCGACATCGTGAAGGACTCGTCGATCCTCGCCGTCATCGGCGTCAGGGAGCTGATGCGCGAGACCCAGCGCCTGGCCAACCAGAACTTCCGCCCATTCGAGTTCTACACCGCCACCATGGGCTTCTACCTCGCCCTGGTCGCCATACTCACGGTCCTCATGACCCGGGTCGAGAAGGCGCTGCGCATCGACGAGCGGGGTCCTCGCGTGAAGGGACCCCGACTGTTCTCGCTCGGCCTGAACCGCGCTGCGCCTTCATAGCGCCACAGCGAGGAACAGCCCCGGTGCCGCTCAGGCGCTCGCGACCTCGGCGACCGCGCTGATCTGGACCCGCGCCCCCTTCCACAGGAAGGCCACGCCATAGCTCGAGCGCGCCGGGTACGGCTCCACGAAGCGCTCGCCGTAGATGCGGTTCATGGCATCGAGGTCGTCCTCGTCGACGAACTGGACCTCGGTGCGAACCACGCGGTCGAGCGAGCTGCCGGACTCCAGGAGGATCTGCTCGAGGTTCGTGATCGCCTGATGGAACTCGGCCTCGAAACCACCCTCGACGAAGGTCTGTGTGACCGGGTCGCGGCCGATCTGTCCTGTAACCCACACCAGCCCGTCGTGGGCCCGGGAGTGCGGATACGGACCGCGAGGCTCGGGCGCGGCGGCGGTGGTGACAGTGCGATCGGTAGGTGGTCCGGTCATGTGAGCCTCCGGCGGGCGGCGAACGCAGCGTCGGCGAGTGCCTCCGCGAGCGTCGGGTGGGGATGGATCGAGCGCGTGATGTCTTCGAGGGTGGCCGCGGTTTCGACGGCCAGCACCCCTTCGCCGATGAGATCCGATGCCGACGGACCGGCGATGTGCACACCGACGATCGTGCCGGACGGGTCGGCAACGACCTTGACCAGCCCGTCGGCGTCATCGAGCGTCAGCGCGCGACCGTTCACTGCGAACCGGGCTCGCCCGACGATTGCGCCCGCCACCTCGCTCTCGGATGCCCCGACCGACGCCAGCTCCGGGTCCGTGAATGCGATGAGCGGTACCACCTGATCGAAGGCTGACGGCAACCCGGCGATGACCTCGGCCGCCACCCGCCCCTCCTCCGCCGCCTTGTGGGCGAGCGCAGGGCCGGCCACGACGTCACCGATCGCGAAGATGGCGGGATTCGCGGTTCGCCCCTGCGCATCGACCTCGAGCAATCCGACCGCGTCGGCCGCCAGGCCGGAGTCTTCGAGCTGGAGGTCGTCAGTGTTCGGCCGGCGTCCCACGGCGACCAACACGCGGTCGGCATGCCGGATGTGATCGAGTTCCGGGCTCGCGGTCGTCGAGAGCACCACTCGCACGCCGAGCTCGTCCAAGCGCCGTTCGACGGCGGCGACGAGCTCGGGGTCGAAGCCCGCCAGCAGGCGGTCCAGCGCCTCGACCACCACGACATCGGTGCCGAGCTTCGCGAACGCGGTTCCGAGCTCAAGTCCGATGTAGCCGCCGCCGACGACCGCCAGCCGCCCGGGCAGATCGGCGAGCGCCAACGCGCCGGTCGAGTCGAGGATCTGACCGCCGTCGAACGGCAGGGTGGGCAGCTCCGCCGGGCGTGATCCGGTGGCGATGATCGCGTGCTCGAAGCGGAAGTGGCTGACGCCTTCGGCGTCTTCCACGGCGACCCGACGACGGTCCACGAAGCGCGCGGTGCCCTGCACCATCTCGACCTTCGCGAGCAGCCGCTCGACGCCGGCGACCTGGCGCTCCACGACCTTCTGCTTCCACGCTTGGACCGCGGGCAGGTCGACGCTGACATCGCCGACGAGGCCCGGGCGGCGGCTGCGAGAGAGGTCGTGGGCGACCGTGATGAGCGCCTTGCTCGGGATGCAACCGACGTTCAGGCACGTACCGCCGAGGGCATCGCGCTCGACGAGCACCACATCGCGCCCGAGCTCGGCCGCCCGCGCCGCCGCGGTGTAGCCGCCGGGGCCGCCGCCGATCACGAGCACGTCGACGGGCCGAGGGATCTCGCCGGCAACCATGCGCTACTCGTCGGCGAGCAGGCGCAGCGGCTGCTCCAACAGGTCCCTCACCCCGACGATGAAGCCGATGATGTCCTCGCCGTCGACCACGCGGTGATCGGCGCCGCCGTTCAACACCATGACGCGGCGGATCACGATCTCGCCTCCCACGACGACCGGCTTCTGGGGCGCGGGGCCGAAGCCGAGCACGCCCGTCTCGCCGGGTCGCACGAGTGAGGTCCCGAACCAGCCGCCGAGCGGCCCGTAGTTGGAGACCGTGAACGTGCTGCCCGACATCGCGGCGAGGTCGAGCGTGCGATCACGAGCGCTGCGCCGTGAGATCCTGGAGCTCCCGGGCGATGGCCAGCACCGGCTTCGCGTCGGCATCGTTCACGACCGGGAGCACGAGGCCGTCGTCGGTGTTCACCGCCACCGCGATGTTGCGACGGGCTCTCACGATGATCTCCCCGGCCTCGGTGTCGAGCGAAGCGTTCATCATCCGGAAGCGTCGCAGGCCGAGGGCGGTGGCCTTCACGAACAAGGCCGTGAGCGTCAACGAGATCCCGCGCTCCTCCGCCAGCGGCTTGAGCTCCCCGCGGAGCGCGAAGAGGTCCGTGACGTCAGCTTCGACGAACGAGCTGACGTGGGGGATCTGCTGCCACGACGCACTGAGGTTCTCGGCGGTGCGACGGCGCAGGCCTCGGAATGGCACCCGCTCATCGGCCGCAGCAGCCGCCGGCACGCGAACAACCGTCGGCGGTGGCAGCGGCGTCGTGGTCGCCGCGGAGACGCCGTCACCGGCCGCGCCGGTCGCCGCCTCGACATCCGCCGGCGTGATCCGGCCACCAGGACCAGTGCCGGTCAGCGACGACAGCTCGACCCCGAGGCGGCGGGCCAGCCCCCGTGTGGCCGGGGTGGCCTTGGGGCGAGAGGCACGTTCGTCAACAGCAGACGCGGACGACGACGAGGACGCGGCCCGCTCGACCGCCGGCGCGGGCACGGCGCCGTTCCCATCGTCGATCACGACCAGCACCTCGCCCACCCTGATCAGATCGCCCTCTCCTCCGCCGAGGGTCGCGACCACACCGGTGGCGGGCGCCGGCATCTCGGTGACGGCCTTGTCGGTCTGGATCTCGACGATCGGTTGGTCCTCGCGCACGCGGTCGCCCACCGCGACGAGCCAGCGGACTATCTCCGCCTCGGTGAGGCCTTCGCCGATGTCGGGGAGGCGTAGCTCCACGGCCATGCCTCAGTACCCCACCGTGGTCCGGATGGCAGCGAGGAGACGCGCCGCGCTGGGCACGTACATGTCCTCGACCAGCGGCATCGGGTAGGGCAGGTCGTAGCCGGCCACCCGGGCGATCGGCGCCTCCAGCGAGAGGAAGACCTCCTCTTGGAGCGCGGCCGCGACTTCGGAGGCGAATCCTCCCGTGATCGGTGCCTCCTGCACCACGACCGCTCGACCCGTCCTCGTCACCGACGCCGCGATCGCTTCGACGTCGAGAGGGACCAGGCAGCGCAGGTCCACCACCTCGACCGAGATGCCGTCCTCCGCCGCGGACTCGGCCGCCTCGAGGGCGGTGAGCACCATGGCGCTCCACGCGATCACGGTGACGTCGTCGCCTGCCCGTGCGATCCGCGCCGAGCCGAGCGGCACGGCATGATCGCCTTCCGGCACCTCGTCGCGCACGAGGCGATAGCCCTTCAGCGGCTCGAGGAACAGCACGGGGTCCGGGTCGCGGATGGAGGTGCGGAGCAAGCCGGCGGCATCGGCGGCGGTTGCGGGCGCAACCACCTTCAGGCCAGGACCCTGGGCGAAGATGGCCTCGAACGCGTCGGAGTGCAGCTCCGGAGTGCGCACGCCACCGCCATACGGGGCGCGGATGGTCACCTGGGCGTGGAACCGCCCCGCGGTGCGGTAGCGCCAGCGCGCCAGCTGGTGGGCGATCTGGTGGAACGCCTGGTGGGTGAACCCCAGGAATTGGATCTCGGGGACGGGCACCATGCCACCCGTGGCGAGGCCGATGGAGGCACCGACGATCGCCGCCTCCGAGACGGGCATGTCGACGACGCGTTCGGTCCCGAAGCGGGCCTGCAGCCCGTCCGTGGCGCGGAACACCCCACCGAAGCGGCCGACGTCCTCACCGAGCACGATCACCCGCTCGTCGGCTTCCATCTCCTGTTCGAGCGTGTGGCGTATGGCTTCGACCATCGACATCGTCGTCATGCCGTGCCCTCTCCCAGCGCGCGCTCGAAGGCCTCTCGCTGCCGTCGCAACGGCACCGGCTCGTCGGCGAAGACGTGGGCGAAGAGGTCATGGGGGTCGACCGGCCCGGCCGCCGCCACTCCCTCGATGGCTTGCTCGATCTCGGCCTCACACCACTTCTCCGCCAGCGCGTCCGCCTCGTCGTCCCAGAGGCCCCGCCCCTGGAGCCACTTCCGCATGCGGATGATCGGATCCCTCGCCTTCCAGCTCTCGTGGACCGCGGCGTCCACGTAGCGGCTCGGGTCGTCCGCCGTCGTGTGCGCACCGAGGCGGTAGGTGATGGCTTCGATGAGCGTCGGCCCCTCGCCGGCCAGCGCCCGAGCCTTGGCCCGACGGGTCATCTCGTAGACGGCCAGCACGTCATTGCCGTCCACGCGCCCGCCGGCGATCCCATACCCGAGGGCGCGGTCGGCGATGGACGCGGCCGCAGTCTGGATCGAGACGGGGGTCGAGATCGCGTACTGGTTGTTGGAGCACATGAAGATCACGGGCGCCTTGCGCACCCCAGCCAGGTTGCACGCTTCGTGGAAGTCGCCCTCAGAGCTGGCCCCGTCGCCGAAATAGGCCAAGGCCACCGATGCCTCCCCTCGAAGCTGCATCGCCCACGCCACCCCGACGGCGTGAGGCAGATGCGCCGCCAGCGAGACCTGCTGCGGGAAGAGGCGGGTCTTCGGGGGAAGCGCGGCCCCGGCCGGATGGCCTTGGCGCTGCAGGAAGTACGTCGAGATCGCCAGCCCGAAGTGCAGCATCGCGACCTGCTCGCGGTATTGCGGCACCAGCCAGTCGACCGCGGGATCGAGGGCGTGGACGCTTCCGACTGCCACGGCCTCCTGGCCCGACCCGGGCGCGAACGTCCCCAGCTTGCCCCTTCGCTGCAGCGAGATCGCCTTCACGTCGAGGTGCCGGCCGAGCAACATCTGGCGCAACATCCCGACCTGCTGCTCGTCGGTGAGCCCCTCGGGCACCGGGCCCACCTCCCGCCCCGCCTCGTCGAGCACTTGGAACAGCTCCTGCACCCTCACACCTCCCTCGGATTAGACCGGGTAGACGCCGTTACGACGCTCAACCCGCCCGGCGCGGCGACGGGAGTACGCGGCGAAGCGCTTGATGAGCTCGTCACGGAGCTCCGCCCCGGGGACGACGGCCTCGAACGCGTTCTCGCTGGCCAGCTCGAAGACGTCGATGCCGGCTTCATACTCGGCCCGCTTGTCCTCTATGAACCGCTTGCGCTCCTCGGGGTCCTCGATCGCCATGATGCGGTTGTAGTGGATGGCGTTGATCGCCGCCGCCGGCCCCATCAGCGCCGGCTTGGCGGTCGGCAGCGCGAGCACCGCGTCGGGATGAGTCGGGCTGCCGGACATGGCGAGGTAGCCCCCGCCGTACGCCTTTCGGACGAGAACGGCGATCCGCGGCACCGTTGCCTCGCACACGGCGAAGAGCATCTTGGCGCCGTGGCGGATGATCCCTTCGCGCTCGACCGCAGAGCCGATCATGTAGCCCGCGATGTCGGCCAGGAACAGCAGCGGGACGTTGAACGCGTTGCAGATCCAGATGAAGCGCGCCGCCTTGTCGGACGAGTCCGTGAACAGCACCCCGGCCTTCACGAGCGACTGGTTGGCGACGATGCCCACGCTCCGGCCGCCCAGCCGGGCGAAGCCGGTGATCAGCTCGGGGGCGAAGAGGGGCTTGTAGGGAAAGAACGTGTCGCCGTCGACGACCGCATCGATCAGCTCCTGCATGTCGAACGGGAGGTCCTCGCGCGTCGGCACGATCTCCTCCACCGGACGGTGCGCGGCCGGCAGGACGACGTCGGCGATCGGCGGCTTCTCCTGTGCGGACGACGGAAGGTACGACAGCCACACCCGGATGGCGGCGATGGCCTCGGCATCGTCCTCCACGAGGAGGTCGCCGAGACCGGACACGCGGCAGTGCATCTCCGCCCCGCCCATGTCCTCGAGCGAGACCTTCTCGCCGGTCACCATCTCCGCCAGCCTCGGCGCCCCCAGATAAGCGGTGGCATGGCCGCGCACCATGATCGTGATGTCGCACAACGCGGGCACGTAGGCCGACCCGGCGGGCGACGGCCCGAACAGCGCGCACACCTGCGGCACGCGTCCGGAGAACTGCACCTGGTTGTAGAAGATGTTGCCCCACGCGTGGCGGCCGGCGTAGCTGTCGAACTGCTCGTCGATGCGGGCCCCGGCGGCATCGACGAGGTACACGATCGGCACGCCGAGCTCGACGGCGAGCTCCTGCGTGCGGGTGATCTTCTCGAACGTTCGCCTCCCCCATGTGCCGGCCTTGACCGTGTAGTCGTTGGCGATGACGCACACCGGCCGGCCGTCGACACGACCGAAGCACGTCACCACGGCATCGCCCGGGAGGCCCTCGTTGAACCGGGCCAGCAGCCCGTCCTCGAAGTCTGCCTCCTTGTCGAGGAGCAGGTCGAGGCGCTCGCGCACGAGCAGCTTGCCCGACGCCTTGACCTTCTGCCGTGCCTTCTCGGGCCCGCCGAGGCGGGCCGCGACGAGCGTCGCCGTCAGCCGCCGGTGGACGTCGGTGGCATCACTCTCCTCCCCCGCGGGGCGCAAGGCGGCGGACTCGGTCGAGTCATCAGCCGCGGCGGCGCTCACGGCTCCACCCTAGATGGACCGGGGCCGGTGGGCGCCGGAGAGCCCGCGACCTCGAGGAGCAGCGCCGCGGCCCGTTCGGGGCCGTCTGCCTGCTGCCAGTCGACGTCGACGATGACGTCGGTGAAGCCGGCATCGGCGAGCTCTTGCAGGCGGGCGCCGACGACCGCCGCCATCCCGGCCGAGGCCACGATCCGCAGCACGAACCGCAGGCGAGCCGGGTCCTGCGCCGCTCTCCGGACCGCCTCGACCCCCGCCGCGAGCTGTTCGACATCGAGCCGCGCCGCGTCCTGCAGCGCCAGCCAGCCGTCCGCCGCCGCGCTCCGCCGGAGTGCGGCCGGGCTCGTGCCACCGACCAACAGCGGGGGCCGGCGGGCAGGCGTCGGGAAGCAGAGGACCTCAGGCGGCAGCTGGTACAGCCCGTCGGTGGTGGGGGCGGGACGCCCCGTCCAGCAGTCCCGCAACAGTGCCAGCCACTCGTCCATGCGGCGACCGCGATCGTGGAAGGGCACGCCGAGCGCGTCGAACTCCTCGGCCTGCCATCCGGCACCGACGCCGAGCACCGTGCGCCCGCCGCTCAGCGCGTCGAGCGACGCGACCTGCTTGGCCAGGACCACTGGATGGCGCAGCGGTAGCACGAGCACCGAGACACCGACCTCTACTCGCTCCGTGACGGCGGCGATCATGCTCATGGCGACGATCGCGTCGTACCAGGGGTCATCAGTGGGCCACGTCGCCTTGCCGTCCGTCGAGAACGGATAGGTGGAGGTGATCGTGACGGGCTGGACGATGTGATCGCTCACCCAGAGCGATGCGAAGCCGACCGATTCCAGCCGCCTCGCCATGCTCGTGATCTCGAGCTGCGCGGGCAGCGGACCGCTGTTGGGGACCTTGGCGCCGACGCGGATCACTGTCCGACTCCGATCAGCGCGGCTGACCCGTCGACCGCCGACGGGACCCGGCGCCGAAGGAGGAGCGAGCTGCGGAACGTCATCACCGTCTCATCCCGCTGGTTCAACACCTGGTAGCCGAGGACCGTGAGACCCCGTTCGGGCTTCGAGGTGGGCCGGCTCTCGACCACCGTCACCGCAGCGTGGATGGTGTCCCCGAACCGCACGGGAAGCGGCAGGCGCACCTCGTCGAGCCCGAGCCATGCGATCACCGCGTCACCGAAGAGCCCGGTGCGGGTGACGAGTCCCAGCGCGAGCGCGAGGGTGAGCGGACCGTGGGCGATCCGCTCGCCGAAGGGCGTGGTGGCGGCGTACTCGGCATCGACGTGCAGCGGTACCCAGTCGCCGGTCAGCCCAGCCCAGCTCACGACGTGGGCCTCGGTCACCGTGATGCGCTCGCTGACCACGCGATCGCCGAGGGTGAAGCTCTCCCAGGCCCGGTCCGACGACACCACGCTCACGAACCCCCGCTCGTGCTCGACGCGGGCGAGCGCGCCGGGCCGACGAGGCGGACCACGCCGCCGAGGACGCGGTAGCACGACACCGAGACGCCCTCTCGCTCCCCGGCGGCCGTGAAGCGGATCGGCCCGGTCTCGCCCTCGAAGGCGCCGGCGCGGATGGCCCCGGCGCCGCCGTCGCCGACGGCGAGCAGGACCCGGGCCGCATCCGCCGCCTCGGCCGCGTAGACCGACCGATCGGCAACCGCGGCGCCCGGGTAGAGCAACCACGCCCCCTCGGCCGCCTCACCGGCCAGCTGGCCGATTGGAGCCCCCGGCCCGCCCTCGGCCGAGAGGAAGTCGCCCCGGAAACCATCCGCTCGCAGCTCGCGGATGAGGGCGGCCTGCTCGACCTCCCCCATGGCCAGGAACGCGGCATCGGCGCCGTCCGCGTCGTCGGTCGAGGTGAGGCCGGCCGCGGCGGCCGCGGCCCGGACGGCCACCGCCAGCCCGTGCCCGTAGGCGGTGTCGTCAGCCACCACGAACACCCGAGAGGCTTGTAGCTCGACCGCGAGCGCGGCCGCGGCGGCCGCCGTGGCCCGATCGGGCGCACACATGCGGAACACCGTGCCCGCTTCGCTCGTGAGCTCATCGGCCGTAGCGCACGGAAGCAGGAGCGGTAGGCCCTGGGCCGCCGCGATCGGGGCCGCGGCGAGGGCGCTCCCGCTGTTCTTCGGGCCGACCACGCCGAGGCACCCGCCCCGCCGCAGGAGCACCTCGACCGCCTCGATGGCTCGGGCCGCGTCGCGACCGTCGTCGAGGGCGACAACGCTCACCGGCGCCCCGGACGCTGCCACCACCGCTTCCACGGCGACCAGGAGCGGACGAGCGACGATGGCCTCCTCGGTGGAGAAGGGGGCGATCACCCCGATGCAGCGTTCCGGCGCAGTGCTCATCCGGCCAGCCACCCCCCGTCGACGGGCACGTAGGCACCGTTCACGTAGCTCGAGCGCGATGACGTCAGGAACTCGACCACGGTCGCGATCTCCTCAGCCGCGGCCGGCCGACCGAGCGGCGTGCGGGCCATGAGGGCCGTCCGGCGCACGGGGTCGGCCAGCGAGCGGGCCGACATCGGCGTGTCCACCACGCCGGGACCGACCACGTTCACCGAGATCCCCCGACCACCCCAATCGACCGCCAGCGACCGTCCGAGCATCACGACGCCGCCCTTCGAGGCGCAGTACGCGGCCTGCCCCGGAAAGGACATCTGGGCGTTGATGGATCCGATGAGGACCATCCGGCCGCCGCCGGTGCGCAGCATGGCCCGGCCGGCGGCCCGGGCGCACCAGAACGTGCCGGTGAGGTTCACGGCGAGCGTGCGGAGCCAGACGTCGTCGTCGAGCTCCTCGGCCGAGGCGGCGCGCTCGATGCCCGCCGCCGTGACCAACGAGTCGACCCGGCCGAAGGCCTCGAGGGTCGCGGCCACCATCGCATCGCACTGCTCGCGCACCGCGACGTCGACCGGCACCGCGACGGCGTGAGGCAGCTCGGCCGCGACCTCCTGGGCCGCAGCGCGGTCGAGGTCGGCGCACACGACGTCGTCCCCCCGTGCCGCCAGCGCGACCGCGCAGGCGCGACCGATCCCCGACCCGGCGCCGGTGATAACGCTGACCGTCATGCGATGTCGTGGTGGCGGGCGCCCGTGGACCGAGCGCCCGCCACCGCGATGTGCCGTCGTACCACCGCTACCGCGTCAGGCCCGGTCCCAGACCGGTCCGGTGGCGCCGAAGATGTCGTCGTACAGCTTGTCCATGATGCCGTTGTTCTTGTAGTAGCGCAGCCACGAGTTCAAGTAGGTGCGGAACTGATCGTCACCCTGCGGGATCGCCCAGGAGCCGTACTCGATGTTCAACGGCACTGGGAGCGCGACCACCTTGAGCTTGCCCGGGTTGGCCTTGATGAAGCCGTCGGCGAGGTAGCTCTCGACCACGATGCCGTCAGCGCGACCCGATGCCACCTCGAGGAAGGCCGGGTCCTGCTGCGGGAACTCCTTCAGGGTGGCCTTCGGGAACGAGCTCTTCACCTGCTCGGCCGCGGTGGAGCCCTGCAGGGCGGTGAGCGTCACGCCGGCCTGGTTGTAGGAGTCGATCGAGGGCGCCTTGTCATCGTCGGCCTGCACCGCCAGCACCTGTTCGTACGGCACGTACGAATCGGTGAAGTACATCTGCAGCAGACGCGGCGGCCGACCGACGAGCCCGACGGAGATCATGTCGAACTTGTTGGCGAGCAGCCCGGGGATCAGGCCGTCGAAATCGAGGTTCGAGATCGTGAGCTTCACCCCGAGGTCCTTGGCCAGCATGTTCATCAGGTCGACGTCGTAGCCCGCAGGCTTGTTGTTCGAGTCGAGGTACATCTCAGGCTTGAACTGCAGGGTCATGCCGACCCGCAGCTCCTTGTTCTTCTGGATCCGGTCGAGTGTCGACGTGCTGCTACTGCTGCTGCTCCCGCCGCTGCTGCCGCTGGAACAGGCGGTTGCCAGCACCGCCACCGCCAGTCCGGCGACCGCCCCTCTCATGAGCTGTTTACGCATGGGCTCAGCCCTCTCCTTTCCCCCTCGTTTGTTCGAGGCCGTTGACGAGGATGCCCTCGTAGCCTGTGCCCGCGCCGGCTACCGCCACGGCCGGCGCGCCGGCGGTCGCCGCCCGCCCCGTCCGTACCGCCTCCTGCAGCGCGGTGGTCCGGCCGGCCCGGCGGGTGGCGAAGATGCCACGCGTCCGATGGGCCTCCGGTCCCGAGAGCCGCCGCTCGATGCGGCGGAAGATGAAGTCGAGCACGAACGCCACGCTGACGTACATGACGGCCGCGGCGGTCCACAGCTCGAACGGGCGGAAGGTGTCGTTCACGAGCTTCTGCGTCGTGCGCACCACCTCGAACAGGCCGATCACGCTGATGACGGAGGTGTCCTTGACCATGCCGATGAACATGCTCCCCGTCGAGGGCAGCGCGATCTTCGCCGCCTGCGGGAGGACGGCACTGAAGAAGACCCGCGGTCGGCTCATGCCGAGCGACAAGGCGGCCTCCCGCTGCCCCTTCGGCACCGCTTGCAGCGCGGCCCGGAAGATCTCGGACAGGAACGCGGTGTAGAGGAGGGTGAGCGCGAAGACACCGGCCTGGAACACCGTGTAGTTCACCCCGATGAACAGCGAGACACCGAAGTAGACCCAGATCACCGTCACCAGGGCCGGCGCGCCGCGGAAGATGTTCACGTACAGGCTGGCGATCAGCGACACGGGCTTGATGCGTGACATCCGCAGCAGGGCCACGATCATGCCGGTCACCAGCGACAGCAGCATGGCCACGAGGGCCACCCAGATGGCCGTCCGCAGCCCGTCGAGCAAGGCGTGGCGGTTGTCCCAGACGATGTCCCACTGGAAGTCGATGGCGCCGTACACCTAGAGCACCGCCTTGATGAACGAGCGCGTGCGCGGCTCGACGCAGTCCGTGTAGATCTCCCGACCGCCCTGCTCGACGATCAGGCCCTGGTCCATGAAGACGTTCAGGTCGCCGATCTCCCGGCCGAAGCCCATCTCGTGCGTGACCACGACCATCGTCATGCCGCTGTGGGCCACCGCCCGCATGACCGCCAGCACCTCACCCACCAGCTCCGGATCGAGGGCTGAGGTCGGCTCGTCGAACAGCAAGACCTTCGGCTCCATGGCCAGGGCACGGGCGATGGCGACCCGCTGCTGCTGCCCGCCCGAGAGCTGTGAAGGGTAGTGGCCGATACGGGCGAGCAACCCCACTCGATCGAGCTCGTGCGCGGCCTTGAGCCTGGCGGCAGCCTTGTCGACGCCCTGCACCCGGCGGAGGGCGATGGCGACGTTGTCCAGCGCGCTGAGGTGTGGAAACAGGTTGAACTGCTGGAAGACCATGCCGACCTGCTTGCGCAAGTCCTGCTTCGGGCTGCGCTTCACCTTCGGCTCGCCCGGGATCCCCGGGCCGTACTCGCGCGCCATGACGCGCACGGAGCCTGACTGCGGTTCCTCGAGCATGTTGATCGTCCGCAGCAGGGTCGACTTGCCAGAGCCCGAAGGCCCGAAGATCACCACGTGCTCGCCCGCATGCACGCTGAGGTCGATGCCGCACAGCACCTCGTTCTGGCCGAACCACTTGTGGATGCCTCGAAGCTCGACCGCCGCCACCCGATCGGACGGTGGCGGGGGGGCGGGTGACGCACCGAGCACGGTCGAGGCGTCGGGCGACGGGGCCGGGGCCGGGTACGACGTCGGCGTGTCGGCCATGAGGGTCAGCGGCTCGCCATGAGTCAGCGGCTCGCCATGAGGGCCGCGCCCCGATCGGTCCGCTCCGCCCAGTCCGCGATGCGCTCCACCGCGCCCCGGATCGTGGCCTCGCTGCTGGCCAGCGACAGCCGGGCATGGTCCGCGGCTTCGGTGCCGAAGGCCGTGCCGGGGGCGACAGCGACTCCGTGCTCGACCAAGTCGAGGGCGGCGGCGCGGCTGTCGACTCCCGGCGCGAACGGGAGCATCTGGTAGAAGGCCCCGTGGGGGCGGACGACGTCGAAGCCGGCGTCGGCCAGCAGGCTCCCCATCAGATCCCGCCGGGCCTGGTACGACGCCCGCATCTCGGCCACGCAGTCCTGAGGGCCCTCCAGAGCGGCCAGGGCGCCGTGCTGGCTGACGGCGGAGATGCAGGAGATCAACGGCTCCTGGATGGTGGTGAGGAGGGAGGCGAGCACGCTCGGGCAGGCGACATAGCCCACGCGCCAGCCGGTCATGGCGAAGTTCTTCGAGAAGCTGTAGAGGCCGATGACGACATCGGGGTCGTACTGCGCCGCGTGGGCCGGCTCACCTTCGAAGATCAGCTCGTCGTACACCTCGTCCGAAAGCAGCCAGATCTGGTGCCGCTCGGCGATCCGCACCAGCGCTTCCACCACGTCAGGGCCGATGACCGCGCCGGTCGGGTTGCTGGGGCTGTTGAGGACGATGGCCCTGGTGCGCTCGGTGATGCGGGCCTCGACGTCGGCCGGATCGGGCACAAAGCCGTGGGCGGGCGGCAGCGGATAGTGGACCGGCACCGCCCCCAGAAGCAGGGCGAACATCTCGTAGTTCGGCCACGCCGGGTCCGGGATGAGCACCTCGTCCCCGGGAGACAGGATGGCCGCGAATGCAGCGGAGACACCTTGCACCCCGCCCTGCGTCACCACGATCTGGCTGGCGTCGTAGTGGACGCCTCCGAGGCGCTCGATGCGCTCGGCCAGCGCCTCCCGCAAGGGCAGCATCCCCGAGCTCTGGGTGTACCCGACGCCAGCCGCCGCCGCTTTCGCAGCCGCGGCGACGATGTGAGCCGGCGTGCGGAAGTCGGGCTCGCCCACCTCCAGGCGCAGGACCTCACCCGGTGGCCGGTTGATCACCAGGTTGACGATCTCCCGGATGCCCGAGGGTGGCACCCGCTGGGCGAGCGGGCTCAGGTGCATGTCGCCGACCTCGCCCGCAGGATCGCCCGCTCCACGCGGAATCGGAAGCCGCTCGCTCCGCTCACGGTCGCTCCTCCCCTGGTTGCCCCCGCTGCAAGCATCTGATCGTACGCTCGTGCCCTCGCCGAAGATCGTGGCACGAACGCTGGCAGCCGCGTCGCCGTCTGGCACGAACGAACGCTCGTTTTTCTGAGGGCGAATCTACGGATGCCATGCCAGGGCGTCAAGGCTCGGCGGACACCACGGGCGGGGTCGTGAGCCTCAGGCGATCTCGACCAACACCTCACCTGGTGCCACGCTGCCGCCGGACGCCACCCTCACCGAGGCGACCCGACCGCTGCGATCGGCCACCAGCCGGTTCTCCATCTTCATCGCTTCGAGCACCACCACGGCCTCGCCGGCCTGCACTTCGTCGCCCACCGCCACCAGCACCAGCACCACCGTGCCCTGCATCGGCGCCACGACACTCCCCGAGCCGCTGGCGGAGGCGGCACGGCCCCCAGCGAGGCTCGGGTCCGAGCTCCTCGACGGCCGTGGCCGGCCGGCGGCTGCGCCGGGTACGGCAGGATCGCGGCGACCATCACCCATGAACGGCACCCGGTACCACCGCCCGTTGACGCGGACGTCCTCCCGAGCCGCCTCCGACCCGGCGTCGGGCTCCACCGCCGCCGTGGGCACGGGTGCGACCGACGAGAGCTCAGGGTGCTCCTCGACCCATCGGGTCGAATGGCGCACCGCGACGAAGTCGGCATGGGCGAGGATGGCGGCAGCTACCGGCGCGGTGGTGGCGACCCCCTCCACGACCAGCTCGCCGAGAGCGCGGCGGGCTCGCCCGATGGCAGCCGACCGGTCGGGCGCCCACACGACGAGCTTGCCGACGAGGTTGTCGTAGTACGGCGACACGGTGTCGCCGGACTGGTAGCCGCCGTCGAAGCGCGTCGCGAAGCCCCCCGGCACCACGAGGCGCGAGATGGTCCCCGGCGACGGCAAGAACCGGCCCCCGGCGGGATCCTCGGCGTTGATCCGCACCTCGATGGCATGTCCCGCCGGCGCGCGACCGCCGACGACGACCTCCAGGCGCGCGCCCGCGGCGAGCTCGATCTGCGCCCCCACCAGGTCCAGCCCGTACACCAGCTCCGTCACCGGGTGCTCCACCTGCAGGCGAGTGTTCATCTCGAGGAACCAGAACTGGCCGTCCTCGTACAGGAACTCGACCGTCCCCGCCCCCCGGTAGCCCACGGCGATGGCCATTCGCACCGCGGCATCGGCGAGGCCGCGCCGCACGTCGTCGGGCAGGTCGGGCGCCGGGCTCTCCTCGAGCAGCTTCTGGTGCCGCCGTTGGGATGAGCAATCGCGGTCGCCGAGGGCAACGACGGCGCCGTGGGCGTCGGCCAGCAGCTGCACCTCGACGTGCCGCGGCCAGGCCAGGTAGCGCTCGAGGTAGCACGTGCCGTCGCCGAAGGCGGCCAGCGCTTCGCGCCCTGCGGACTCGAGCGCGGCCGCCGCATCCTCGTCCCGCTCGACCACCCGCAACCCGCGCCCACCGCCACCTCGGGCCGCCTTGATGGCTACGGGGTAACCGTGCTCGGCGGCGAACGCTCGCACCGCCTCCGGGTCGGTGAGCGGGGTCGCGGTGCCGGGGACCACCGCGACCCCAGCCGCATCCGCGGCCTGACGGCTGGCAATCTTGTCGCCCATGGCCGCGATCGCCGCCGCCGGCGGGCCGATCCACGTCGCGCCGGTCGCTTCGACGGCCGCCGCGAACGACGCATCCTCGGCGAGGAAGCCGTAGCCGGGGTGGACCGCGTCGGCGCCCGATGCCTCGACCGCGGCAAGGATCGCAGCCCCGTCGAGGTAGGTGTCACGGGCACTGGTCCCGGTCAGCGCCACCGCCTCGTCGGCCAGCTGGACGTGCTGCGCCCCCGCATCGGGCTCGGAGAACACCGCCACCACGCGGACGCCGATGTCTCGGCAGGTGCGGATGATGCGGACCGCGATCTCGCCCCGATTGGCGACGAGCACCTTCTCCATCACAGGCTCACCGGCACCTTCCGAGCCCTGTCAAACGTTCCCCCGAGCAGGTACTTGACTAGCGAGCGTTCGTTCGCTTAGGGAGTGTAGACGTCGGGAGATCGCCGAGGGCGAGGGCCCGTGGAGGTGCATCGTGGCCCAGGGAACCCAGGACGTCGAGGATCGCCCGGCGTGGCGGGTCGAGGAGCGGGGGCTTGCGGTCGAGCTGGTGCTCGATCGTCCCGAGCGCCGGAACCCGGTCGACTATCGGGCCGCACAAGAGCTCGTCGAGCACCTCATCCGGCTGGACGCGGACCCGGGAGTCGGCGCGGTGCTCCTCCGCGGTGAAGGTTCCGGCTTCTGCTCCGGCGGCGATCTGCGTGAGTTCGAGGCCACTCGCGACCTCACCGCCGCCGCCTTCCACGACGGAGGCGACGCCTGGGCGCGCTTGATGACGATGATCCCCGGCCTGCGGATCCCGGTCGTCTGCGCCGCCCACGGCTACGCCCTGGCCGGCGGGTGCGGGCTCGTCGCCGCCGCGGACATCGCCATCGCCGCTGAGGGCACGCGCTTCGGGACGTCCGAGGTGCGGATCGGGCTGTTCCCCATCATTGTGTTCCCCACCTTGGCCCGGGCCGTCGGCCATCGCCGGGCCCAGGAGCTGGCCCTCACCGGGCGCCGCATCGACGCCGACGAGGCGCTGCGGATCGGACTCGTCCATCGCGTCGTGCCCGCCTCCACCTTCGAGGAGGAGGCCCGGGCGCTGGTCGACGACCTGGCTTCGCTCGGTCCCGACTCTCTGCGGCTGGGCAAGGCGCTCATGCGAGCGGTGGCCGATGTCCCCCTCGAGCCGGCCACGACATTGGCCCAGGCCATGCGAGGCGCCTTCATGACCACCGACGACTTCGCCGAGGGAGTCACGGCGTTCCTGGAGAAGCGCCGCCCCCAGTTCCGCCCACGCTAGCCCGAGGGAGCGGCCGGCGCCGGCGGGGAGGCGCCGGCCGCAGATCCGGGTCGCCAGCTCAGGCGTTGGTGCGGAGCTGCTGCACCACTGCCTGAGCCGTCGCGATCGGGATGGCGAAGCCGATGTTCTCGGCGTTGACCCCGCCACTGCTCGTCGCGGCCGCGGTGTTCAGGCCGATCACCTGGCCCTCGGCGTTCACCAGCGGGCCACCGGAGTTGCCCGAGCTGATGGCGGCGTCGGTCTGGATGAGATGGTTCAGGGTGCCGTTCTCGGTCGCGATGCTCCGGTCGAGGGCGGAGACGATCCCCTTGGTGACGGTGGGGCCGCCATCGAGGGCCAGGGCGTTGCCGATGGCCACCACGTCGTCACCGACCTTCAGGGCGGTGGAGTCGCCGATCGGAGCCGGGGTCAAGCCACTGACGTCCCTCAGCCTGAGCAGCGCGACATCAGCCGCGGCGTCCGAACCTACGAGCTGCGCCGTCCTGGCGGTGGTCTCGCCGGGGAGGGTCACCGTGATCGACGTGGCGTCGGCCACGACGTGGGCGTTGGTGAGCACCTCGCCGTCGGCGCTGAGGATGATGCCCGTCCCAGCACCCTCACCTTGGGCGACGAACGGGCCCCGCTGTTGCGTGATCTGGGTCTGGACCGACACCACGGAGGGCCCGACCTTGGCCAGCACCCCGGCCACGTCCAGACGGGTGCCGGACAAGGTGAGGTTGGCGGCCTGCGTGACGCCAGCCGCGGTCGTCGTAGGTGCGGCCTCTCGCTCGCTGACTCTCGCGCTCGCCCAGCCCGTGACCCCGCCGGCCAGCGCGGCGGTGACGACCATCGCACCGACCGCCATCACCCAACGGCGCCGCGACCGAGCCGGCGAGCCGGACGTCGGGCCCGCCGGTGGGGTGGGCGGAGGGAGCTCCGACCCGGGAGGCAATGCTTCGAAGATGGGCATGCCGGCCGGTCGTGGCTGGTCGGCCAGCAGCGGATCGACCGGCGACGAATCGCCTTCGTCGATCCAGTCGCGCATCCCGATCCCATCCTCGGCCTCGATCTGGTGATCCAACGTCGTGGGCATGGTGCCCTCCTCAGGGGGTGGATGCCTCCATCCTCGACCGGCTCGTTTGGGAGACGGGCAGAGCACCCTGAGGATCGCTTGAGAATCGCTTGGGTGAGCTCAACGGCCTATCGCACGCCCTCGTCGGCCTATCGCACGCCCTCGTCCCCCCAGATGGTGGCCGGGATGACGTCGACCAGCCGCCGCAGCTCGTGGTCCGGGAGATCAGCGATCGCTTGCAGCCGGATCCGCATCCGCCGCCGACGGCCGTCCTCGCTCTCGGGGCGGAGGGCGAGCAGCACCCAACGGCGGGCGGCGGCGCTGACCGCGGCCCGACGAGTCCACGTGAGGTCGAGTGGGCCGCCGGGCCGTGTGTAGAGCGACAGCGTCGCCAGCTCGACCGCGTGAGGGGCTGGCACCTGCCCGCGGTCGCGGACCCGGCTCGTCAGGTAGGCGGCCATGACCTGGAGCTCGTCGACTCCGGCCCGGGTCGCTTCCACCACCCGGCCGACCGCGATGCTGCCGGTCACACTCCAGGCGGCCAGCCGACCGGCGCTGGAGAACCGGGCCACCCGTTCCGCCCGCTGGGCCCGCGTCGCCAGCCGCATGAGGAGTGGGCGCAGCGAGGCGGCCAGCGCCACCCACGCACCGACCCGGGAGGACGGCGCATCCCGAGCGGAGACCTCGGCCAACAGCCGCTCGGCCTGGTCGACCGAGCGGACGGCCACGTCGCGTTCGAAGACCCGCCGGAAGGCCCGATCCAGCGGCCGGGCGCTGAAGCTGGCCACCCGGTCGACGATGGGTCGCAACCGGAGGCGGACGGACACCACGCCCGCACCACGGGGGGTCCATCGCTCGCTCGGCCCGGGCATGACCCAGTGATACCCGATGGGCGGGGGCGTCACCCAGCACCGCGAAGTGGCCCGGAAGCCGAGCCGCACGCGCGATGCTGGGGAGATGGCCTGGCTGGTCACGGAGGGTCGCGTCCTCGCATCGGCCGAGGTCATGCAACGAAGGCGGGACCGCAGTCGGGGGCTGCTCGGGCGGGACGGTTACGAGGGCGCGATCGTCCTCGACCGCTGCCGGTGGGTGCACACCGTCGGCATGCGATTTCCCATCGATGTCGCCTACCTGGACCGCGACGGCACCGTGCTCAAGACCGTCCGCATGCGCCCGCACCGCCTCGGCCTCCCGGTGCCGAGAGCGCGGCTCGTGGTCGAGGCCGAGGCGGGTGCCTTCGGCCGTTGGGGGGTCCACGTCGGAGACCTGATCGAGCTCAAGTCGTGACCGCCGGCCGGTTGGTCGTCGTCGCCACCCCCATCGGCAACCTCGGCGACCTGTCACCGCGCGCCGTCGAGCAGCTGGCCGCGGCCGACGCCGTCGTGTGCGAGGACACCCGCCGAACCGGCCTGCTGCTGGCGCACGCCGGAGTGGCGAAGAAGCGCCTCCTCGTCGCCAACGAGCACCGGGAGGCTGCGACCGCGGTCGAGGTCCGCCGCCTCCTCGACGACGGTGCCACCATCGCGGTCGTCACAGACGCCGGCACACCCGGGATCTCCGACCCTGGCGAGCGCCTCGTCCGGGCCGCGATCGAGGGCGGCCACGAGGTGCTCGCCATCCCGGGACCGGTGGCTGCCGTCGCGGCACTGGTCGTCAGCGGCCTCCCCACAGCCCGGTTCGTGATGGAGGGGTTCCTGGCCGGGCGGGGACGCGATCGCCGCGACCGGCTGGCTGCGCTGGCCGTCGAGCAGCGGACGATGGTCGTGTACGAAGCCCCGCACCGCCTGGCCCGCACCTTGGCCGACCTCGTCGGCGTCCTCGGTGGCGACCGGGAGGTCGCCGTCGCTCGCGAGCTGACCAAGCTGCACGAAGAGGTGTGGCGGGGCACCCTGGCCGGCGCCCTGGCCCGGGCCCGCGCCGGCGAGCCGCGCGGAGAGCACGTCCTCGTGGTCGCCGGCGCTCGGCCCGCCCCGGCCACCGACGCGGACGTGGATGACGCGCTCACGGCTCGGCTGGCTGAGGGCGGGGACCGCAAGGCCGCCATCGCCGACGTCGCCCGGGTGCTGGGGGTGTCCAAGCGGCGGGTCTACGAGCTCGCGCATCGGACCGGCCCCGGCGGGACGGACGACACCAGCGTCGACGCCGAGGTCGAGGCGGACCTCGAGACCGGAGGACGCTGACCCGCCAACGGTAGGTTGGTTGCTTGGTGAGCGAGCTCGGTGGGGATCAGGTGACGGTGCCTCGTTCACGGCGCCGCGACGAGCCGCCCCCGAGCGCGGCCGGACGCGGGCCGCAGGTCGCGTACGGAGTCGCCGGGCAGCAGGCCGCGTTCTTCGACCTGGACCGGACCCTGATCTCCGGCTCCTCCGCTTTCACGTTCGCCATCGCCGCCTGGCGCAAGGAGATGGTGCCGACGCACCGGTTCCTGCGCGATGCCTTCAAGGCGGTCGCGTTCAAGCTGCGGGGCGACAAGGGCGACGAAGACCGAGTGGCCAAGGTGCGCGAGCGGGTCCTCGCCGCCGTCATTGGCGTCCAGCAGCAGGACATGGCCGCGCTGAACGAGACGATCGTGCCCAAGCTGCTCGACAAGGTGCGGCCGGAGGCCAAGAAGCTGCTCGAGTCGCACCACCACCGGGGCCACAGCACGTACATCGTGTCTGCTGCGCCGGTGGAGATCGTGGAGCCGCTGGCGCAGGCACTCGGCATGACGGCCGGGCTGGGCACCCGCGCGGTCGTGCTGGACGGCGTGTACACGGGCGAGCTGGCCGGCCCGTTCTGCTATGGCCCGGGCAAGGTGGAGGCCATCGCCGAGGTGGCGCACTGGGAGGGCTTCGACCTGAGCCGGTGCTACGCCTACAGCGACTCGGCCAGCGATCTGCCGATGCTGGAAGCCGTCGGCCACCCGGTGGCCGTCAACCCCGACGCTCGCCTGGGGTCGGCTGCGGCCGAACGAGGCTGGCCGGTCGTGATCTTCCGGCGCCGCACCAAGCAGGTGGTCCGCCGTTCCACCGCCGGCGTCGGGGCGGTGGCACTGACGGGAGCCGGGTTCGCCGCCGGCCTGCAGGTCGGTCGGCGCCGCTGAGCGGCCAATTGAGTCGACGGCCGGAAGCGATCGGGACGTATCCTGACCCGGTGCGCAACACCGTGCTGCCGACGCGGGCTCGGGCCTCCGAGCCAATGATGGCCCCCTCCGAGGGGCCGTCCCGGCTGCGCTGACTCGCCACCAGCCGCAAGGATCCCCGCTCGGACCGGGGATCGGTGCAGTGGTCGTCGACTCCTCCGGCTCGCCGAGCGGGCGGACAAGGAGGAGAACCGATGGAAGACCTAGCCTCAACCCGCGTGGCCCGCTTCTACCTGACCACGCCCATCTACTACGTGAACGACGCGCCCCACATCGGGCACGCGTACACGACGCTCATCGGTGACGCCTCGGCGCGCTGGCATCGGTTGAAGGGCGAAGACGTGTTCTTCCTGACCGGCACCGACGAGCACGGCTTGAAGGTGCAGCAAGCCGCGGAGGCCAATGGCGTCACCTCCCGGGAGTGGGCCGACCGCACCGTCGAGCGGTTCAAGGACGCCTGGCGCCTGCTCGACATCTCCAACGACGACTTCATCCGCACCACCGAGCCTCGCCACTACGCCGCCGTCACCAAGCTGCTGCAGGCCTGCTACGACGCGGGCGACATCGAGCTCGACACCTACCGCGGTTGGTACTCGGTGTCGGACGAGGAGTACGTCGCCGTTGGCGACGTCGAGGAGTACCGAGCCCGCGGCCGCAAGGTCGTCGAGATGGAGGAGGAGAACTACTTCTTCCGCCTGAGCCGCTATCAGGACCGGCTGCTGCAGTGGTACGACGCCCATCCCGACGTCATCCATCCGGGCAGTCGGCGCAACGAGGTCATCGGGCTGATCAAGGGAGGGCTGCACGACTTCTCGGTCAGCCGCACCTCACTCACCTGGGGGGTGCCGATCCCGTGGGATCCGCGCCACGTCACGTACGTGTGGTTCGACGCGCTCACCAACTACATCACCGCGGCCGGCTACGGGCAGCCGGGCGCGGAAGAACGGTTCGCGCACTGGTGGCCGGGCATCCACCTGATCGGCAAGGACATCATCCGCTTCCACTGCACCTACTGGCCGGCGATGCTGCTATCCGCAGGACTCGAGCCGCCAGCGGACTGGTTCGTCAACGGCTGGCTACTCGTCGGGGGGGCGAAGATGAGCAAGACGGCGCTGAACCAGATCGCGCCCGCCGATCTGGTCGCCGACTTCGGTGTCGACGGCTTCCGGTACCACTTCCTGGCCGACTGCCCGGTCGGCCCCGACAGCGACTTCAGCTACGAGGGGATGCTGGCCCGCTACAACGCCGATCTGGCCAACAACCTGGGCAACCTCCTCAGCCGGGTGGCCACCGTCGTGGGCAAGCAATGCGGTGGCGTCGGCCCCGCAGCCTCGCCGGACAGCCCGCTGGCCGAAGCGGCCGCCACGGCCGCGGCCGTCGCGGTCGAGGCCTGGGACGCGCTCCAGCCGAGTGAGGCGCTAGCGGCTACCTGGCAGCTGATCCGCGCCACCAACGCCTACCTCGAAGCGAACGAGCCTTGGAAGGCGGCACCGGGGCCAGCTGTCTTCCGGGTGCTCGGCGACGCCATCGAGGCGCTGCGGATCGTGGCCTTGCTGGTCAGCCCGGCCATCGCGTCCACGGCCCAGGTGATCTGGGAGCGGATCGGGCTCCCGGGAGCGGTGACGGACCAGCGCGTGCCCGCCGCCCTGGTCTGGGGGGGCTACCCAGGAGGCCTGACGGTCACCACGGCCGCACCCCTGTTCCCCCGCCGTCAGGCCTGAGGCTCGGGAGCAGACCGCCATGGGCTGGTTCGACAGCCACTGTCACCTCGACGACGACCTCATGCCGGGCGGCACGGCAGCGGTGCTCGACGCTGCTCGCATGGCGGGAGTGGAAGGCGTCGTCGCCGTAGGCACCGACGCCTCCCACTCCGCCGCGGCCATCGCCATCGCCGCCGACCACGACGACGTGTGGGCCACCGTCGGCCTGCATCCGCACGACGCTGTCAACGGGGTCGAGTCGGTGGTGGAGCTGCTCGACGCCCCCAAGGTGGTCGCAGTCGGCGAGTGTGGTCTCGACTACCACTACGAGCACTCGCCTCGCGCCGTGCAGCGCCACGCCTTCGCGGCCCAGATCGCACTGGCCCACGAGAACCACCTCGCGCTCGTGATCCACACCCGGGAGGCATGGGACGACACCTTCGATCTCCTGGCCTCTCAAGGAGCTCCCGACCGCACGGTGTTCCACTGCTTCACCGGAGGTCCCGACGAGGCCCGCCGTGCCCTCGACCTCGGCGCCTTTCTCTCGTTCTCCGGCATCGTCACCTTCAAGCACGCCGACGACCTCCGCGCCGCCGCGGTGCTCTGCCCGGCCGACCGCCTGCTGGTGGAGACCGACGCGCCCTTCCTCGCCCCGGTTCCGCATCGTGGTCGACCCAACCAACCTGCGCTCGTGAGCGTGGTCGGTGCCGCGCTGGCCGAGGTGCGCAGGGTTAACGTCGCGCGAGTGCAGGACGACACGCAGGCCAACGCCAGGGTTGCGTTTGGGTTGCCATCCTCGTAGTTTCCGGGCGGCTGCGGGCGGCAGGGATGCCGCGCCGCGGCTCGCCCTACGCAGGTCCGGAGTCAACGAAGACCCCGGTACGTAGGTCAGAGACCCGTATCGAGAGATGCGGCACACCCGCCCGTACGCATCGTGACGGGACCGGGACGTCGGCAAAGGAAGCCATCGAGTGTCCTCCCTGGAAGCGGCCGATCGCAGGCGGTTGGTAGCCGCCGCGTTCACCACGGTCGCGGCCTTGCCGTTCCTGCTTGGCGGCACCGGCAAGGGCCCGAGCACCGGGGTGGCGACCATCGGCCAGCAGGCCAACATCGCCAACGCCCTCGACGCCAGCGCGCCTGCGGCCCAGATCGCCACCGCGGACGCCAGCGCCATCGACGATGCCACGCCCGGCTTCCTGATCGGGCCGCCACCGGCCACTGACCCGAGTGAGGTCCTGATCGCGGTCCCCACGTCGCGTCCTGGCAACGTGCTCGAGGGGAAGGCGACCTATCAGCCACTCGTCGCGGAGCGGGCATCTTCCGGTCAGCCGTGCGCCTTCGGCAAGGTGCCGGCCGGCACCCGGGTGATCGTGATGGACCTCGACAACGGCAAATCCGTTTCGTGCACGGTGTACGGCGCGCCTCGCGCCAGTGCCCGGGCCGACCTCGTCTTGGGCACGACGGAGTTCGCGCTGATCGCCGACCTGGGCCAGGCGCCGATCAACGTTCGCGTCACCTGGTAGCGCCGGTGGCGCTCAGCCCCCGGGAAGCGGCCGAGCTGCTCAGCCGTCACGGGCTGCATCCGCGCCACAGCCTGGGCCAGAACTTCGTCGTCGACCCCAATACCGTCCGGCGCATCGCCCGCCTGGCCGGCGTCGGGCCACACGACCACGTGGTGGAGATCGGCGCCGGACTCGGCTCGTTGACGCGGGCTCTGGTCGAGACCGGCGCCCGAGTCACCGCCATCGAGCTCGACGAGGGGCTGGTGCGGGTGCTGCGCGAGACGCTGCCGGGCTTGGAGGTCGTGGCCGCCGACGCCCGCCGGCTCGACTGGGACCAGGTCCTGCACGGCGAGCCGGCGGTGCTTGTGGCCAACCTCCCCTACAACCTGGCCACGCCGATGGTGGCCGACCTGCTCGACGACGTCCCGCTCATCGAGCGCATGCTGGTCATGGTCCAGGCCGAGGTGGGCGAGCGGTTGGCCGCCCGGCCGGGCAGCAAGGTCTACGGCGCGATCAGTGTGAAGGTGTCGTACTGGGCTACCGCCTCCCTGGTCGGAAAGGTCCCGCCGACGGTGTTCCTACCGCAACCCAAGGTGGAGTCCGCGCTGGTCGCCATCCAGCGGCGGCCAACCCTGCCGGGCCGCGCCGACGTCCCGGCGGACCAGCTGTTCGCGCTGGTGCGAGCCGGCTTCGCGCATCGCCGCAAGACCCTGCGCCGCGCCCTCGTGGACATCGCTCTACCGGGCGACTTCGGGGCGGCCGGCATCGATCCCCGGTCCCGGGCCGAACAGCTCGACGTGGAGCAGTGGGTGGCGTTGGCCGGCGCGGTGCTCGACCGCGCCGGCATGATCAGGGCCACGCCGTGAGCTCCGTCGCACCCGTCCCGTCCGCCGCGTCCACCGCGTCCGCCACCAGCGTGGTCCGGGCGCCGGCCAAGCTGACCCTCAACCTCCGGGTGGTCGGCGTGCGCGAGGACGGCTACCACTTGCTCGAGTCCGAGATGGTCACGCTGGAGCTGGCCGACACGCTGACCTTCACCATCGGCGACCGCCTGACCGTCGCCGGGCCGAACGCGGCCGGCGTACCCGCGGACGATTCGAACCTCGTTCGGCGGGCGCTGCACGCGGTCGGGCATCGGGCGGCCGTCCACCTGGACAAGCACATCCCCGCGGGCGGAGGACTCGGCGGGGGGTCGGCCGACGCCGCCGCCGTGCTCCGATGGGCCGGCGTCACCGATCTCGCGGTCGCTGTCGCGCTCGGCGCCGACGTTCCCTTCTGCCTCATCGGCGGTCGGGCCCGGGTGGCCGGCGTCGGCGAGGTGGTGGAGCCCCTACCCGCCGTCGACCGGACCTTCACCCTCGTCACGCCGCCGATCGCCGTGTCGACACCCGCGGTCTACCGAGCCTGGGATGAACTCGGTGGACCCCGATCCGAAGGTCCGAACGACCTCGAGCCGGCCGCCCTCGTGGTCGAGCCGGCACTCGCGTCCTGGCGGGACCGCATCGCCACGGCTCTGGATCACTCGAGCACGCCGGTCCTCGCAGGGAGCGGCGCCACGTGGTTCGTCGAGGGGGCGCACGCGGCGCTGGCCGACGCCCTGCCCGAGGCGAAGGTGGTGGTGACGCGCACCGACCGCCCGTAGCGGTCCACAGGCGGTCGGTGGAGAGACGGCCGGCGAAGGGCGCCGAATTACTTGTTGCGACGCTGGTGGCGCGTGCGGCGAAGCATCTTCTTGTGCTTCTTCTTTCGCATGCGCTTGCGGCGCTTCTTGATCAACGAACCCACGGGGAGCAGACGCTACCCGAGGACGGCGTCACCGCCCAACGCGGCTGGGGGCGCCGAGGCGCCCGGGTAGCGTGGCATCGGACACCCTGGCGGGTAGTTCAATGGCAGAACACCTGACTTTGGATCAGGGGGTTGGAGGTTCGAGTCCTCCCCCGCCAGCCAGAGAGTACCTGCTAGATACCTACGAACTCGGCCGACCTTGAGCGCGGCAAGGGAAGTGCCAAGCGGACCTTGAACTGCAGGGCAACACTGAGGCCGTGTCTTCTGTCCCTCCGGCCCGACACCTTCTCCGGGCTCGAGACCTCGCCGATCGTCGTTACGCCGAGTCCGTCACCGTCGCCGACATGGCGCGCGTCGCCCAGCTGTCACCGGCTCATTTCAGCCGGGAGTTCCGCCGCACCTTCGGTGAGTCGCCGCACCAGTACCTGCTCACCCGCCGGCTGGAGCGCGCCGCTGCGCTGTTGCGCACGACGGACTGGTCAGTCGCCCGCATCTGCCTGGCGGTCGGCACACAGAGCCAGGGGACGTTCACGACGAGCTTCCGCACGCACTTCGGCCAGACGCCGACCGGGTACCGGGCCGCGTTCAAGCCCGCGGTGGCGATGGCCGTGGTTCCGATGTGCGTGACGCGCGTGTATGGACGACCCCGATACCGCACGATTCGAGAAGACGCCAGCGCCGCTGATCAATAGGTTCGACCACGAAGCGAGAACCCCGTCTCGCTCCGATTCACGGGAGGAACCATGATCCGCATCGCCACCACCCAGTTGTGGGTTCACGACCAGGACGAAGCCCTGGCCTTCTTCACCGACAAGGTCGGCATGCAGGTCCGATCGGACGTGACGCTGCCCGAGATGGGCAACTTTCGTTGGCTGACCGTCGGCCCGGCCGAGCAGCCCGAGGTCTCGATCGTGCTGATGGCCATTCCGGGACCGCCCGTCATCGACGACGAGAGCGCGGCACAGATCCGAGACCTCATGGCCAAGGGCTTCGCGGGAACAGTGTTCCTGACGACCGACGACTGCCAGACGGCGTACGAAGAGCTGAGCGCCCGCGGCGTCGAGTTCGTCGAGCCGCCCGAGGCCCGGCCCTACGGCATCGACGCCGGCTTTCGCGATCCGTCGGGCAACAGCCTCCGCCTCACCCAGGTGTACGACGACGTCGGATGACCGCAGCAGTCCATGCGCGCTGACCCGTGTCGCCATCGCCCGCCACGAAGAGCGATCAGGCAGGGTCCGGACGACGACCGCGGAGGCGGCGGCCTGACAAGCGACGCAAGGTGACTGCCTCCCTGCCGGGAGTGGCGGGATGAGGTCGGTGGCCTGCGGAGCCGCCACGAAAACCGCCACCTGAGCCTCATCTGGGCCGGGCGGGCGCCGACCAGGGATCCGCGAGCACCCACCCCTCGCACGATCCTGGAGGTCGCCGTGCTACAGACCCTGAAGCTCCGCGTGGCGGAGAGCCGCAAACGTGAGGACGGCTTCACCCTCATCGAGCTGATGGTCGTCGTCTTGATCATCGCCGTCCTGTTGGCCATCGCCATCCCGACCTTCCTCGGGAGCCAGAACAAGGCCAAGGACCGCAGCGCGCAGGCGTCGGTTCGCAACACCCTCACGTCGGCAAAGACCATCTTCACCGGCGCATCCGACTACACCCAGGCCACCCTGGGTGCTCTCAGCGCAGTCGAGCCCTCGCTGACCTTCCTGACCACGGATTCGACCGGACCGAAGGTCGTGTCGGTCTCGGGCGCGTCGGCCAGTGTCTTCTACGCCGCCGCCATGTCGGACTCCGGCACCTGCTTCTACGTCAAGGACGACCTGACGCCCACGGCGGGCGATGGCACCACCTATGCCCAGTCGACGACAGCAGCCTGCACCGCCGACCCGGGCAGCCTCACCTACGGCGCCTCTTGGTGACCTGAGGGGGCGCGGCTCCCCGAGCCACACTCACCCATGCCGCCACGCTCGGCGAGAGGGACCCCCGCGGGGGCAGCCCTCTCCACGCGGTCGGAGCAGACGTTGGTCTGCTCCCGGTGTCGTCAGGGAAGGCCGATGCGGGGAGTGGAAACGAGTCGCAACGAGGACGCCGGCAATCGGCGTCGCGGTCCGCTGGCGTCCGGTTCCGTCGACACTCCAGCACGGTTCCCGCATGACAAGTGGAGGTCAGTACATCTGGGGCACGAACGTCTGCTCATCGCGCGGTGGACGGACGTAACCTTTCTCGTTCTGCCGAGGCGGTAACCGGATGTCCGCAGATGCCGGCTCCCCATAGGGCACCGTGCTGAGCAGGTGGTGGATGCAGTTGAGCCGTGACCTCGCTTTGTCGTCCCCGTCGACGACCCACCAGGGCGCCTGTTTGATGTCGGTGTAGCGGAACATCTCGTCCTTGGCCCGGGAGTAGTCGACCCAGCGAGCCCGCGACTCGAGGTCCATGGGGCTCAGCTTCCAGCGCTTCGTAGGGTTGGCGATACGAGCTTGGAAGCGACGTTCCTGCTCGTCGTCACTCACGGAGAACCAGTACTTGATGAGCAGGATCCCGGAGCGGACGAGCATGCGCTCGAACTCCGGGCACGACCGCAAGAACTCCTGCAACTCGTCCTCGGTGCAAAAACCCATCACCCGTTCGACACCAGCCCGGTTGTACCAACTGCGATCGAGCAGCACGATCTCACCGGCGGCGGGAAGGTGCGCGACGTAGCGTTGGAAGTACCACTGCGTCTTTTCGCGCTCGGTGGGTGTTCCGAGCGCTACCACTCTGCAAAGGCGGGGGTTCAAGGCCTCAGTGATCCGCTTGATCACGCCGCCCTTGCCGGCGGCGTCGCGTCCCTCAAAGATGACCACGATCTTCAGGCCCGATGCCCGGACCCATTCCTGGAGCTTGACCAGCTCAACTTGGAGCCGAGCCAACTCCTTGTCGAGATGCTTCTTGGTCGCCTTGGCTGACTCCGATGGCTTCTCGGTCGTCGGTTCCTCGGAGAAACCGGTGTCGCTCATGTGTTCACCTCGTCTCGTCCGCCTCGCGCTGCAAACCGTGCTGCGGGGTGACGCCGACGGTAGCGGCCGGCTGACGCCCCGGTCGCACGGTGCGCGGTCGGGGGTTCTTCGCCGACGACGAGCCGACGCAGGAGCGCCGTGATGAACGACCGCGAAGGTGTCACGCGCGGGCTCACTGCGAGCGCACGAGGCCGTCACATCGGCGACAGCTCCCGCAGCTGGTGACAAGACCGATCAGCGGCCGCTTGCTGGGGCTGGGACCACGTCCATGGCCCGGCGCGCGAACAAGGTCGAGCGGTTGAGCACTGGGCCGTCCGCAATGATGTCGGCATGCGGCAACAGTGGGTGGTGCCTGGCGTTCAGCGATGCGCACCGACCTTTCGATCCGCGCCTCGGCACGCGGAGCGTCCTCGACCATGAGCAGAGACGGAGACGGGACTCCGAGCTATGACCGGGCGCTGTTGTTGTGCGGCGCGAAGCGAAACACGGTGCTTGAGCTGTGGGAGGTGCAGCGCTACGGCACCGACAGCTACGCCGACGCCGACTACGTGTCGATCTACGGCTTGCGACCTGCCGAATGGCACGCGAACGGCATCCGGCTGCTCGGGCGGACAGTGGTGGAGTGCACACGCGATGAGCTAGGCGACGCGATCGGCACCGACATCGCCGTCCTCGCGAGCACGGCGACGGGCATGGGAGGCGTGCTCGTGATCGACCCCTTCGCAGGCTCGGGCAACACGCTGTACTGGGTGCTGTCACCTCCCCGGTGCTCACGGGATGCGATTCGAGCTCGACGCCGCAGTGTTCGAGCTGACGCGCCGGAACCTGTCATTGCTCGGGCTCCCGATCGACGTGCTGCACACCGACTACTCGTCGGGTCTGTCCAGCGTGACCGCGGCGGCGGACCAGTTGGTGATCGCGTTTGTTGCCCCGCCCGGGGGCGACGCGCTCAGCGAGTCCGGGCTCCTCGATCTGGGGCGCACCACGCCGCCGATCTGCGACATCGTCGACTTGATGATCGAGAGGTTCGCAAACCGGCTGCTGTGCGCGATCCAGGTCTATGAACACGTCGACGCCGCTTCCGTGACCGAGCTCGAGGCACGCTTCGACTGGTCGATGATGCGGCTCTACGACCTCAATGCGCCCGGCGAGAACCACGGTCTTCTTCTCGCCAGCAAGGGCTGGGTGCCGTAGGTCACCCGCCAGCCCTGCGACGGGGCTTTGAGCCAATCGACCTCTGTCCGTATCTTCGTTCTGGTCACCGATGTTGAGCGCTGAGCGCAGATTCGGTGGCCGGAACGAACTGGAGCCGGCTCGGGCACCGGAAGCCAGCCAGGACCAGAGCCCGCCGCCCCCCGTCGAGGTCAGGGAGTTCGGTTCCACAGGAGCGTCAGGACGATCGCCGCTGCGGCCAAGAGAGCGCCCAGGATGGCGAAGGCCACGGTGATCTCGCGGTCCTCCTTCTGCAGCGTGATCTGGTTCGGAAGCCGGGCGAAGACGCCCCGGAGCTGATCTGCGTCCTGGGCGCGGTAGAAGGCGCCGCCCGTGAGCTCGGCCACTGACCTCAACGTCGGCTCGTCGATCACCAGGAACTGGCGCCCGCCCGGCCTGGAGCGCCTCCACCGGTGAATCCGCCTTCGTCCAACGTGTCGGCGCCGAGCTGCTGTCGCGAGCAGACCATCGCGGTCGGATTCGTGGTGCCGAAGCCGATCGTGTAGATGCGCACCCGCCGGTCGGCAGCCTGCTGCGCGGCGTCGATCGGACTGATGCCTCGAGTGTTCGCTCCGTCGGTGAGCAGCACGATGATGTCGGGAACGTAGCCGCGGTCCGGTGCCGGCTTGGTGGCGCCGTCGCCGGCGGCGCCCCCGGAGGCGCCGCATCCGACGCTCCGGCGGTCGTGTCCGAACCGACGGGGCGCACGTCGGGGTTCACCGCGGCGATGGCGTCGATCGCCTTGAGCGTCGCCGCCCCGATCACGGTGCCGCGCGCGGTTGTGAGGTTGTCGATGGCTTCAGTCAGCTTGGCCTTGTCTGTGGTGGGCGGCACGAGCAGCTCGGCGAAACCGGCGAAGGCGACGATGCCGATGCGGGTGCCCTCGACCTGGTCCTTGACGAAGCTCCGGGCGGCCTCCTGGGCCACCGTCAAGCCGGTTCGGCTCGACGTCGGTGGCGCACATCGAGCGCGACACGTCGAGCGCCAGGATTATCGAGGTCCGACCGAGCGGCACCTCGACCGACACCTGCGGCCGGGCCGTGGCGACGGCGAGTCCGGCGATGCTGGCCAGGAACAGGCGCCACCGGAACGTGCCGGCGCCAGCGCGAGCGCTTGGGCAGCGCGGCGCGGATCAGGGCCACGCTGGAGAAGCGCACCGCCTGCTTGCGCCGGCGGCGCAGCTGCCACAAGTAGGCGCCGAGCAGCAGCGGCACGAGGAGGAGCAGCAGGAGGGCGAGCGGCGTGGAGAACGACATCGCCTACACCAACCGTCCGAACCAGAGGAGCGACAGCGCGCCCCCAGCGACGAGCAAGACGATGCTCATACCCGTGACGATGGCCGTCACTTCGGTCTTCTTCGCTTCGGAGGTGACCCTCAAGTCGATGCTGCCGTAAACCTTGGCCAGCGACGAGCTGTCCTCGGCGTTGAAGTACCTACCACCGGTGTCTGATGCGATCTGGGTCAGCATGTCTTCGTCGAGCGCCGTCGCCACGCTGAACCCGTCGATCGTCGACGACGGTGCCCTGAGGACTGCCGATGCCGATCGGGTAGATGCGCACGCCCGCCACCGACGCCAGCTTCGCCACCTCGATCGGGTCGGGTTTCGACGTGTTCTCGCCGTCGGACAGCAGACGATGGCCGCCGAGCCGTAGTACCCGATGTCGATGTTGTCGATGTCGCCTGCGAGTGCATTCGGGTCGAGGGCGATCGGCTTGCCGGCGATCGCATTGAGCGAGGTGAAGATGCCCTGCCCCAGGGACGTCGCCGCCGACCGGAGTCAGCCGGTCGATCGCCGCCAGCACGTCGGCCTTGGCGGACGTCGGCTGTCTGCGTCACGAGACCGCCGTCGCTGAACGCGACGACGCCGATCTCGATGGTCTTGGGCTGCTTCTCGACGAAGGCGCGGGCGGCCGCCTTGGCCGCGTCCATCCGCGTCGGCTTCAGGTCCGCGGCCCTCATGCTGTTCGACACGTCGAACGCCAGGATCACCGTCCCCTCTCGGCGGGGCAGGCCGACGCTCATCTCCGGACGGGCGAATGCGACCAGAAGCAGGATGAGGGCGGCCAGGAACAGCGCGAACGGGAGATGTCGGAGGCGCCGGAGCCGACGCGCCGAGGCCGTGGGCACGAACCCCTGCGCGGCCAGCTCCGCGGTCCGTCGCGCCCGCCGTCGCACCAGCGACAGGTAGCCCGCGACCAGGAGCGGGGACGGCGAGGAGCAGCACGAGCATCTCCGGCCAGACGAACGACATCAGCGCATCTGCCTTCGTCGCCGCTCGACGATGCGCACCAGCGCTCGGACCAGGTCGTCCTGCGGTGGACACCTCGTGGAGATCGACGCCCGGCGCGCCGGGCGGCAGCCTGCAGCTCGGCCTGACGCGCCTCGGCCAGGTCGTGGAACCGACGGCGGAACTCGGGATCGCTGGTATCGACGGACAGCAGCTCGCCGGTCTCGGCGTCCTCCACCACGATCAGGCCGGCGTCGGGCAGTTCGAGCTCGCGTGGATCGACCAAGCGGATGGCCACGACCTCGTGGCGTCGGCTCAGCAGCGACAGCGGGCGCTCCCAACCGGGCTCGCTGATGAAGTCCGAGACGATCACGACGAGCGGATCGCCGCTTCATGGTGCTCGCCCCGGCCCGGATGAGCTGGGCCAGATCGGTGCTGGTGCCGGTGGGCGACGGCCGGTCGGAGCAGGTGATGGGTGAGGCGCAGCACCTGGTCGCGTCCGCCGCAGCGGCGGGATGGTCCGCTCGATGGCGTTGTTGTAGAGGATGGCTCCGACGCGGTTGCCGCTCCTCGTGAGCAGCCGGGCGAGCGTCGTCGCCAGCTCGATGAGCACGAGCTCCTTCGGCCGGTCGGTCGGGCCGAAGCCCATCGACGGCGAACGGTCGAGCAGCAGCCACGCGGTCAGCTCGCGCTCCTCGAGGTACGTGCGCACGTACGGGGCGTCCATGCGGGCCGTCACGTTCCAGTCGATGTGGCGGACGTCGTCGCCGGGCTCGTATTCGCGCAGATCGGCGAAATCGATCCCGATGCCGTGGAACAGCGTCCGGTAGTCGCCCTGAAGCTGCCCGTCGAGGCGGCGGATCACCCGCCACTCGAGGCGGCGCAGGACGCGCTCAGGCGTCGCCGGGGAGGCGGTGGACCGCATCTTCGAAGCGGGGTCGGCGCTCACGGAGGGGAACCTCCGGAAGCGGAATGGCGGCCAGAACACCAGCGAGCACCTCGTCCGGCGCTGACGTTGTCGGCGAGGGCCTCGTACGAGAGCACGACGCGGTGACGCAGGACATCGAGCGCCAGGTCGCGGACGTCCTGGGGCAGCGCGTAGTCGCGGCCGCGGACGAACGCCAGGGCCTTGGCGGCCAGGATCATGTTGATCGACGCCCGGGGGCTGGCGCCGTAGGTGACATAGCCAGCCAGGTCGCAGGAGCCCGATCGATGCCGGCTCCCGGGTGGCACTCACCACCTTCACGGCGTACTCGATCAAGGCGGGATCGACGTACACCGCGTCGGCCGACCGCTGCAGGGCCAGCAGCTGAATCGTGTCGATGACCGTCTGCGTCGGATCCAGGCTTCCGGTCATGCGCTCGACGATCACGAACTCCTCCGTCGGCGAGGGGTACCCCACCAGGACCTTCAGCATGAAGCGGTCGAGCTGGGCCTCCGGCAGCGGGTACGTGCCCTCGGACTCGATCGGGTTCTGAGTCGCCATGACGAGAAACGGATCGGGCACCTGTCGGGTCTCGCGCCCGATCGTCACCTGGCGCTCCTGCATGACTTCGAGCAGCGCGCTCTGCACCTTGGCCGGGGCGCGGTTGATCTCGTCGGCCAGCAACAGGTTCGTGTGCACCGGCCCGATCGAGGTCTGGAACTCGCCGAGCTTCTGGTTGTAGATCCTGGTGCCGACGAGATCGGCCGGCACCAGATCGGGAGTGAACTGGATGCGCTGGAACTGACCGCCGATGGACCGGGCCAGCGTGCTTGATGGCCATGGTCTTGGCCAGGCCCGGCACCCCCTCGACCAGGACGTGGCCCCGGGCCAGCAGGGCGACGATCAACCGCTCGAGCAGGTCGTCCTGACCGACGATGAACTTCTTCACCTCGTAGACGACGTGCTCCATCGGTCCCGGGCGAGGGAACGGAGTGTCCATGCTTGTCTCCCGGTTGTCGGTCATTGCGCCGGTGCACCTGCGGCGCCGCCCGCGCGTGGCGATGGGGACGGCGAAGCCGATGCCGATGAAGTAGCCCCGCAGGGTCGGGTTGGCGAGGGCGGTGACGATGCCGATCACCTGGCCGCTGCGGTTGAGAAGCGGTCCGCCGGAGTTGCCCGGGTTCACCGCGGCGTCGAACTGGATCAAGCCCTTCAGCGACCCGTCGCCGAGCGGGATCGATCGATCAAGACCCGAGATGACTCCGGCGCTCAGCGATCCGACCAGCCCGAGCGGGTGGCCGACGGCGAACGTCGCGTCACCCACATGGAGACCGCCCGAGCTGCCCAGGACCGCGGGCACGATGACCTCGGGCGAGCCTTCCGGCTGGAGGATGGCGATGTCAGTCTCGGGCTCCTCCTTGACGACCTTCGCCGCCGCCTTGGTGCCGTCGGAGAACGTCACCTGGATGGTGCGGGCGTCGGCGATGACGTGGCGGGCGGTGAGGATCGCACCCTTGTCGTTGACGACGACGCCGGCGCCAAGGTCGCTGTCCTTGCCCCCGTTGCCGGCGCGCTCGGCGCGGATGACGACGAGTGACGGGAGGATGGCCCGGTAGACCTGCGCCGAGTCGGGCGGCGCCGAACGAGCAGCTTCGATGTCCTTGTCGACCGCCGCCTTCACGGTGCTGTTGATCTCGTCGGGGGACATCGTGGCCGGACTCGACGGATGCTGGACCGTCACCACGACGAGCGCCACCACGGCGACGAGGCCGACTCCGAGGACCCACCACCCGGCGCGCCGAGGTGACGAGCTCGGCTTCTGCCCCTCGTCCAGGGTTGGGGCGGGAGGTCCGTTGTGCTCCATCGAGGCCCCCTAGGACACGTCTCGAATGGACCGTATCGCTGTGTGGCTTCCCGTTGGCTGCGGCTAGGCAACAGAGATCGCGGCCGAGGCCTCGATGGCGGCACGTCAGGACGGGGAGTCGAGCCGTTCCTCGAACGTCGGGCCGGCGACGATGGCGTCCGGGCCAGGCAGCAGGGCACCGATCTCGTAGAGTTCGTGGTCGGGGTCAGCCCGAGCGCTGGATGCCATGTTGGGCTAGGCGGTGAAGGCGAAGTCGTGGTCGTGGAACAGCTGGATGCAGCCGTCGACGGCGTCGGGGTCGTAGAGGCTGTCTCGGCCGGCGGCGATCGCTTCCAAGGCGGTATCGATGGACAGGCTCGGTCGGTAGGGACGGTGCGAGTGCATTGCTTCGACGGTGTCGGCGACCGCGATGACGCGAGCACCAAGCATGATGGCGTCGCCGCCCAGCCGGTTGGGGTAGCCGGAGCCGTCGAGGCGTTCGTGGTGCTGGAGGATCATGGCGGCGACGGGCCAGGGGAAGTCGATGCCGGCGACGATGTCGTGACCTGCTTGAGCGTGTTGCTTGATGAGCGCGAACTCGGCTTCGGTGAGGACGCCGGGTTTGCTGAGTATCTCGGCTGGCACGGCGAGCTTGCCGATGTCGTGGATCGACGACGCGACCGTGATGCCGAGCACCACGTCGGGATCGCAGCCGAGGTTGGTAGCGATGGCGGCGGCGAGCTGGGAGACGCTGCCGTTGGTGACCGGCGGTGTAGGGGTCGCGAAGCTCCGCGGCCGTGGCGATCGCCCGCACGGCAGCATCGAAGCTGTCTTCGAGGCGGATCCGGTAGTGGGATCGTTGGGCCCGGAGTCGCAGCGTGTTGACGCCATAGGTGACGTCTTCGGCCAGCTCCTTGAGGACCTCGACGGCTTCGTCGGTGAACCCGTCGGTTCGTTCGGAGTAGATGGCGAGGACCCCGATCTCGTCGTCGGTGAAGGCGAGCGGCAGCGCGATCATCGAGCGCCAGCCGTAGTCGACCGCGAGGCGGCGCCACGGCGTCGACTCGGGTAGCGCCGCCACGTCTTGGATGACACAGAGCTCCCTGGTCTCGAGGGCCACGACGAGGGGACCGCGTGTAGGTCTCGGCGCCGGCGTGGACCTCGAGGGCGTCGATGTAGGCGGCGGCGTTGACGGTGGAGGCCACCATCCGGACGCCGAGGGCGCGAGTGGGGTCGGTGAGCCCTATCCAGGCCAAGTGGTACGTGGCGTCGTTCACAACCAGGTTGCAGAGCTCGTTCAACAGGTCGGCTTCGCTGGTGGCGTGCACGAGCGCGGAGCTGGCCCCGGTGGTTGCCGCTCGGGCGTACTCGAGGTGCTTGCGGTCGGTGACGTCGCGTGCCGTCACGGCGATCCCGCCGATGGTGGGGTCGTCCAGAAGGTTGACGAGCAGGCTCAAGCAGCGCCAGGTCCCGTCGGCGGCTTGAGTCCAGAAGTCCTCGGCCGGCATCGGCGTCGTGGTCGCCAGGCGCTCGGCCCACAGCGCGTGGACACGTGCCAGGTCGCGCTGGCTCTACGAGCTCGAACAGACTCCTGCCGACCAGCGCGTCGGCGTCGATGCCGAACTGGGCGTGGACCGGACCGTCGACGAAGGTGATGACCGCCTCGGCGTCGGTGATGGCGAACAGATCGCCCGACCCCTGGATGAGCGCCCGGAACCGGCGTTGGCTGCGGTGGAGCTGCTCGGTGGTTCGACGGTACTGCGTGACATCGCGAGAGACGCCGATGGCAGCCACCGGTACCCCCTCGTCGTCGAGCAGCGGGGTGCAGGTGAGGAGCGCGGCGAGGCGCGATCCGTCTCGCCGGGTGACCTCGACCTCACTGTCGAAACGGGCACCGGCCCGCAGCCCTCGGACGATCTCGGCCGTCTGGCCGGGGTTCGACTCCGATGTCAGGACATCCACGATCGGGTGTCCCGTCACCTCGACCGCTGACCAGCCGTACATGGCCTCCGCGGCCGAGTTCCACGACACGATCAAGCCGGCGTTGTCGGTGACGATCACCGTGTCACCGATGGCGTCCAGCAACTGATCCGGAGACACCGCCAGGCCGCCCACGTCGAACCGACCTTCCATGGACGGTCTCCCTTCGATCACCAGTGTCCTGTCATTCCGCCATGAAGGCAAGCATCCGGAGGCGGAGCACCGAGGCGCCGGCCATGGCCGCGGCGCCGACGACCACGGGCAGACCGTGTCCATCGCCTCGTCCTTCACCTGCGGCAGCCGATCTGTGCTGCCCGGGTCGCACCGGTAGCGTCCTGCTCGGTGACGACGCCGCGAGCGGGAGCGTGAAGCTCGCCACCGCCGTCTCGACGTTGGCGTTGGTCGCGCTGACCGGGTGTCGGGGCGGTGGCGATGGGGTATCGCGCGCGACCACTTCGACTGCGGGGTCCTCGGTCTCTTCGGGGCGGACCTCGACGACGGCGAGCACGCCGGTTCAGCCGGCGACTTCGATTCAGGCCTCCACGACCGCGTCGGCACCCGCCTGCCTTTCCGGCCGCGAGATCGACCGGTGGCCGGTCGACCAGCGGGCGGCGCAGCTCATCGTCCTCCCGTCCCTCGACTTCGACGTCGCGGCACTCACCCCATCGATCCGGGCGGGCGCGGGCGGCGTGCTCTTCCTTGGCGGCGGCTCGGCGCCCTCCGATCTGCACGAGCAGCTGGCTGCGATCGTCGACAGCGGTGCTCCGGGCGCGGCGCCGCTCGTCATGGCGGACGTCGAGGGCGGCGGGGTGCAGCGCTTGAAGGGCGCGGTGGACCCGTTTGCGTGGGCGCGCGACCTCGCGGCCACGCAAACGGTCGACCAGGTGAACCAGCTGGCCGAGACGGTCGGGCGAGAGATGGTCGCCGCTGGGGTCGACGTCGACCTGGCACCCGTCCTCGATCTCGACGACCGGCCCGGACCGAGCCCGACGAACCCCGACGGGCGGCGTTCCTTCAGCCTCGGGCCCACTACCGCGAGTGCCTACGGCATCGCGTTCGTACGCGGCCTGAGCAACGTCGGTGTCCTCCCGGTCGTCAAGCACTTCCCCGGCATCGGCGGGTCGACCCACAACACCGACTACAGCCCGGCCGCCACCCGCCCATACTCCGAGCTGCAGACCGGAGGTCTCAAGCCCTTCATCGACGCCATCGCCGCTGGGGCGCCGGCGGTGATGATCTCGAACGCCTACACGCCCGGCCTCACGACGAAGCCCGCGTCGGTGTCGCCCGCGGTGATCCAAGACCTCCTCCGACGCCAGCTCGGCTTCTCCGGGCTGGTCGTCACGGACAGCCTGTCGGCCGGCGCCATCAGCCAGGCCGGCTACAACGTGCCGCAGGCCGCGCTCGCCTCCATCGAAGCCGGCGCCGACCTGGTGCTGTTCGGCTCAACCCTCACACCTGCCGACACCCAGCTGCTCCGCCCCGCGAACGTCGAGACCACCCGCCGAGCCATCCTCGGCGCGCTCGTCACCGCGGTCCAAGCCGGCACCCTCCCCCCGGCGCGCCTCGACGAAGCCGTCGCTCATGTACTGACAGCCAAGGGCGTCGTGATCTGCAAGACCTGAGAGAGGGCTTCACCGTTCGCCTTCTCGCGGTAGCGAGCGGCAGGAAGTGTCGTCGGGTGCCGCGAGAGCAGCCGGCACGCGCTCACGATCGATCCTCGCCGCCGAAGCCAGGCTGCCTCAGTCCAGCTTGCCGAGCTCGCGGCGCATGATCTTCCCGGTGGAGGTCTTGGGGAGGTCGACGACGAAGCGCACCGATCGGGGCATCTTGTAGGCGGCGAGATGACCACGACAGTGCTCGATGATCTCGGCCTCGGTGGCGGTGCCGTCCGGTCGGAGCACGACATAGGCCCGCGCCAGCTCCCCCTTCAGCTCGTCGTGCTGGCTGCCCACGGCCACCATCGCCACCGCAGGATGGCCCGCGATGACCCGTTCGATCTCGGCCGGGTACACGTTGTAGCCGGCAGTGATGATCATGTCCTTCCGCCGGTCGACGACGAAGAAGTGACCTTCGGCGTCGGCTTGGGCCACGTCGCCGGTGTGCAGCCATCCATCGGGTTCGATCGCCTCCGCGGTCGCGGAGTCGTTGCCGTAGTAGCCGAGCATGACGATCGGCCCTCGGACCATGAGCTCGCCCGGCTCGCCGGGCGGCATCGTCACCCCAGCGTCGTCGAAGCTGCCCACTCGCACCTCCACGCCGGGAAGCGCGACACCGATCGAGCCGTGCACGTTCGGCGCGTAGAGCGTGTGGGTCGTCCCCAACCCGGCCAGCTCGGTCATCCCCCAGAGCTCGATCAGCGGCGCGCCGGAGCGTCGCTCCCAAGCCTCCATGACCGACGTGGCGATCGTCTGGCCACCGACCGTGCAACGCGTGAGCGTCGACAGATCGAGCTGCTCGAGATCAGGGTGGGCCAGCATCATCGCATACATGGTGGGCACGCCTTCAAAGAGGGTGGCGCGATGGGCGGCGACGAGCCTGAGCGCGTCGCCGGCGTCAAAGCGGCTCATGAGGACGACGGTGCCCCCCGCCATCAAGGTGCTGTTGATGACCACGTTGCCGTACACGTGCGGCGCCGGCAGCGCGGTGACCACCGTGTCACGCTCGGTGCGGACGTGCATGGTGGCCGTCAGCGCGCAGTTGAGGTAGACGGCCCGGTGGGACTGCATGGCGCCCTTGGGGTGCCCGGTGGTGCCCGAGGTGTATCCGATCGTCGACAATGAGGTCGGTAACGGCGGCTCGATCGACGGACGCGGGGCGAGGTCGCGGATCAGCTCGCCGAACGCGACCGTGCCGGGCGGGCCGTCGCCGAAGACGACCACGCTCTCGAGCCCGGGCGCTTCGCCTCGCAGCGCGTTGACGGCCTCGGCCTTGTCCTGCGCGGTCACGATCATCCGCGAGCCGCAGTCGTTGAGGACGAACGCCACCTCCTCCGGAGTGAGCATGACGTTGATCGGGTTGACGACGGCACCCGCCTTGACGATGCCGTGGTACGAGACGATCCACTCCCAGCAGTTCTGGGAGTAGATCGACACCCGATCGCCTGTCGCGATGCCTCGTCCGGTCACGGAGGCCGCGAAGGCATCCGAGAGCGCGTCGAGCTCCTGGTAGGTGAGCGAGCGGGTGTCGGTCACCAGGGCGGCCTTCGAGCCGTATCGGGCCGCCGCCTCGGGCAGGATGGTCTCAAGCATCAGACGGCTCCTTCGACAGCTCGGTCGGCACATCCGTCGTCATGCCCACGGGCGCCTGACGACGCGTGGTTCGTGGTGGCGATCCTCCCACCTGCGGGGAACCGGGCCCACGCGCCGCCCGCTCGCCCATCGTTCCGGTCACCGAATCCGGCCCCGGCGCTCAGATTCTGTGCCCGGAACGCGAAGCCGGTGTACGGTCACGCCTCCAACGCAGGGGAGAGGGGTCGACATGGCATACGGGATCGTGCTCGTGTTCGGAGGCGTCAGCGAGGATCAATACTGGGCCGTCAACGATGCGCTCGGGATCAACCGGGACGGGTCCGGCGACTGGCCCGACGGGATGGTGCACCACGCCGGAGGAGCCACCGCCGACGGTTGGGTCGTGAGCGAGGTCTGGGCCAGCAAGGCGGACCAGGAGCGCTTCATGACCGGGCGGCTCGGCGCCGCCCTCGGGCAGGTCGGCGTGCCCGCCCCGATCCAGGTGATCGAGTCCGACGTCGTCAACCACCAGTCCCCGAGCTCGTAGCGCCACGGGCCACGACCTGGTTCATGTGGTCCGGACCTCGGTCAGCTCGAGCACCTCGACCGGACCCTTCACGGTGACCTCCTTCACCTCCCCGATGCCAAAGGCGTAGTACTTGTTGTCGAGCACGCGTGTCCGCGCTCGGCGGCGACGATGAGATCGCTCGCCTGGCACTGACGATGAACCGTATGCTCGACCGGCTGGAGCAGGCGCAGCGGAGCCAGCACCGCTTCATCTCCGACGTGTCGCACGAGCTGCGCTCACCCGTGGCGTCGATCCGCCAGCACGCCGAGGTGGCCCTCGGTCACCCCGACCACACCACCACGCCTGACCTCGCGGGCGCAGTCCTGGCCGAGGACCTCCGACTGCAGCGCCTGGTCGAGGACTTGCTGCTCCCGGCGCGCGTGGACGAGGGGAGCATCGAGCTCCGTCGCCGCGAGGTCGACGTCGACGACCTCGTCTTGGACGAAGCCCGGCACCTGCGTGACGTGACCGCCCTTCGGATCGAGACCGTGGCCGTGTCGGCGGGTCGGGTCGAAGGCGACGCCATGAGCCTGCGCCGAGTGTTGCGCAAGCTCGGTGAGAACGCCGCCCGCCACGCCCGCCAGACAGTCGCGCTCGGCCTCGTCACCGGCGACGATGTCGTGACTGTCTCCGTCGACGACGACGGACCGGGCATCCCCGAGGAGGAGCGGCAACGGGTCTTCGAGCGGTTCGTGCGCCTGGACGAGTCCCGGGCCCGCGACGACGGCGGAACCGGTCTCGGACTCGCCATCGTCGCCGAGCTGGTCACCGCTCACGGTGGCTCTGTGACGATCGGTCGCAGCGAGCTGGGCGGCGCCCACGTAACCGTGCTTCTCCCCGTGGGCGTGGTCCGCCCCACGCCCACGAGGACAACTTGGGTCCACCGCTGAGGACGAAGCCCTTGCCCCCGGTCCTCGTCCTCTGCGGCTGACCTTGTGTCGAGCGAGCTGTGCGGCTTCCGCCCACCGGCACCGCTCGCTCGACAACCCTTGAACGCTGTGGTGCGCCCGCCTCATATGCGGCTTCTGCAGCAACCCGTCGGGACCCTGGGATCGGGCTGTTTTCGGCGCGCAGGTCGCAGCGATGACCACGCAGCGCGCGCGAATGGACGCTCCGCGGCGGGAAGCGTCCGCCCACCACAGGGGTAGACGCGGCGCGACCGTCCGGTCTACGCTGCGTGGTGGGCGGACCGCCAAGCGTGACGACGGGGGTCCCATGGGAGCAGTCGCGAAACGGTTTGCCTTCTTGGTCGGCGGTCTCTACCTCGCCGGGATCCTGTTCGTGAACTACGGCCGGGAGTACGACCCGAACGATCCCGAGCCGAGGGGTTCCCGCTGACCTAGCCATACCTCGGTGCGAGCGGGCCCGCGCCGCGACGGCGATCGTGGCCGCCACGGCAACGGGGGACTTCTGTTCCGCGGATTTGCGCGCCGGCCGGCTCGAGGTGCGGAACGGAGCGGGAAGAGCTGCGGTTGCGGCGACCCTGGCTCGCGGGGCAGGAGGCCGGGAGCGGCAGGCGGCGGTGGGGAGCCTCAGAGAGCGGGCGGGCGTCATACCCGGAGGCGCCGGCTCATGGCGGAGTCGAGGGCGAGCCCGACCTGGACCTCTTCGGGCGCGGCATCAGCCGCGCTGCCCGCCGGGCAGGCGAGTCGAGGCGGGGCGGGAGGGATGTGGCCCCGCAGGTGAGGCCGATGGCGGATCCCAGCCGCGGTCTCGATGGCAAAGGCATACCCAAGCAGCTTGCCCTCCTGCCATGGCAGCGAGAACAGCGACGCGCCCACCGGCACGCCTTGGGCGTCGAAGCCGCCCGGCACGGAGACGTGCGGATACCCGGCTACGGCGGGCAGCGACGAAGCGAAGCCGAAGGTCGGACCGAGGATGGCATCCAGATGGTGCTGGCGGAAGGCCCGATCGATCCCGTTGTCACGGCTGAGCCTCAGGCAAGTCCGGCGCGCCTCGAGGTAGACGGGATCACTTAGCCCGTGGGTCGCCTGGGCCATTTCGAAGATGTTCTGCCCGAAGAACACCAGCTCCTCATCACAGTGCTCCAGGTTGAAGGCGATCAGATCGGCCAGGTCGTGCATCGGCGTGCCCGACAGGCGAGCCAGGTAGCGACGGATCCCGACCTTGAACTCGGACAACAGGACCTGGAACTCGGGACCGCCGAGGTCGAGCACCCGGCCGGACGACACGCCCTCCACGATGACCGCGCCAGCCGAAGCCAGCCCCTCGATGAAGTCGTCGAGGTCGAACTGTCCGGCGAAGTCGGCGGGGATGCCCTGCGCCTTGAAGTCGAACAGGAACCGATCGATGCCGATCCTCGCCCCCTTGAGCGCATCCGGGCGCAGGAATCGGCGGTAGTCCGTCGGGAGGTTGGCAGGCGGGGTCAGCCCCACGGCCGGGAATGGCGACCGCAGCACCCCGAGGAGGATGGCGGCGTCGGTGGCAGTGCGCGCCATCGGGCCCGCCGTGTCCTGGCTGAAGGCGATCGGGATGATCCCCTGCTGCGACACGAGGCCGACCGTGGGCTTCAGCCCGACCAGGCTGTTCAGGCTGCTCGGGTAGGTGATCGAGCCGTCGGTCTCGGTGCCGACGGCCGCCGCGCACAGGCTGGCCGCTGTCCCCACGGCTGAGCCGCTGCTCGAGCCGCCGGGATCGAACGAGAGCAGGTACCGGTTGCGGGTGAAGCCGCCCCGGCCGCTCCAGCCGTTGATCGAGCCGAAGGCCCGGAAGTTCGCCCACTCCGACAGGTTGGCCTTGCCGAGGATCACCGCGCCGGCCTGCCTCAGCCGAGCCACGACCGTCGCATCACCCGGAACGCGGCTGCCGAGGAGCGCGAACGACCCCGCGGTGGTCTCCATCCCGTCGTCCGTAGCCAAGTTGTCCTTGACGAGGATCGGGATGCCGTGCAGCGGACCCCGGAGCCTTCCCGCCCGGCGCTCGCGATCTCGCTGCTCGGCGATCGACAGCGCGTCCGGGTTCGTCTCGATCACGGCGCCCAGGAGTGGGTTCAGCCGGTGGATCCGGTCGAGGTACCAGCGGGTGATCTCCCGACTGGAGGCCGCGCCTCTGGCCATGGATTCGAGCAGCTGGTCGATCGAGTGCTCGACCAGCGCCTCGTCGCCGAGCGTCGAAGGCACCGACCGGACGGTGGTGAGCCCCGAGGCGAGCGGCATCCCTCGCCAGACCGCCGCGGCCGCCCCTGCTCCCGCACCCAGCTGCAGGAGCCGCCGCCGGCTCCAGGTGGGCCGTTGGTGTTCCGCAGCGCCCATGATCGCCTCCCTGCCGGCGCCTGCGCAGCTCCTCCCGTCGGCAGCTTGCATCCGGCGCTCCCGAGGCGAACGGTAACACCGGCCGCCAGGCGTCGATTCGGTTCCGCCGATCTGACGGCTCGTGGGCCGAGGCGCGGAACGGAACGTGAGAACGCCGCCGGTGGGATGCGGGGGTGTGCATGTCGGAACCGCCTCCGGGACGCTAGATATGGGGCGTGCGCATCTCGACGATCGTCTTGGCGGCGGGCCAGGGGGCGCGCATGCGCTCCGAGCGCCCCAAGCCACTCCACGTCATCTGCGGCCGGCCGATGGTCGTGCACGTCCTACACGCCCTCGACGGCCTCGGGATCGATCGGACGGTGGTCGTGGTGGGCCACGAGGCGCAATGGGTCGTCGATCGGGTGCAGGCCGACAGCCCGGTCGGGCTCGAGCTCCGCTTCGTCGAGCAGCGGGTGCAGCGAGGCACGGGCGACGCGGTGCTGGTTGGGCTGACGGCCCTCGGCGATGACGACCTCGACGACACCTCCACCGTGCTGGTCGTCCCCGGCGACACCCCCCTGCTGCGCGCCCGAGACCTTGGCCGACCTCGTCGCCTTCCACGAGTCCAGCGGCCACGGGGCCACCCTGCTCACCACCCACATGGCCGATCCCACCGGCTATGGCCGCCTCGTGCGCAACAAGCACGGCCTGGTGGCCCGGGTGGTCGAGGAAGGCGATGCGACACCGCAGGAGCGGGCCATCCAGGAGGTCAACACCTCCATCTACTGCTTCCGGCGCGACCTCCTCGGTCCGGCCCTGCGGCGCGTCTCGCCCGACAACAACCGGGCGGAGTACTACCTCACGGACGTGGTGGCTGTGCTCCACGACATGGGCCACCGGGTCGACGCCCTCACCCTCGACGATGCCCAGGAGGTCCAGGGGGTCAACGACCGGTGGCAGCTGGCGGTGGCCGAGCGTGAGCTTCGAGGGCGGATCAACCGAGCCTGGTTGCTCGCCGGGGTCACCATGCTGGACCCGCAGCAGACCTTCATCGACGCCACGGTCACGCTGGGCCGCGACGTCACCCTCTACCCCGGCACGATGCTGCAGGGCGAGACGGTGGTCGGCGACGGCTGCCAGATCGGGCCGGACACCCGGCTCGTGGACTGCGTCGTCGGCGATGGGGCCTTGGTCGAGCACAGCGTGGCCAGAGAGAGCCGGATCGGCGCCGGCGCCCGGGTCGGTCCGTACGCCGCGCTAGCCCCTGGCATGGCCGTGCCTCCCGGAACCGTGACCGGCGCCTTCTACACTGGTGGGTCCGGCCGACGGGCGGAGACCGAGAGGCAGTAGATGGAACGGGTCACCACCAAGAGGATGTCGTTCTACTCGGGCCGGACGCACCCGGCGCTGGCCGAGGAGATCGCCGAGCACCTGGGCGTCGAGCTCGGGAACCCCAACATCGTCGAGTTCGCGAACGGCGAGGTCCGGCCCCGATTCGCGGAGAGCGTCCGCGGCACCGACGTCTTCATCATGCAGTCCCACTACGGGTGCGACGGGCGATCCGTCAACGACTCGATCATGGAGCAGCTGATCATGATCGACGCCGCCTACCGCGCCTCGGCCAAGCGCATCACCGCGGTCTGCCCCTTCTACGGCTACGGCCGCCAGGACCGCAAGGCGGAGGGGCGCGAGCCCATCTCCGCCCGCCTGGTGGCTGACCTGTTCAAGTCGGCCGGCGCCAAGCGCATGGTGAGCGTCGACCTGCACTCCGGGCAGATCCAGGGCTTCTTCGAGGGCCCGGTCGACCACCTCACGGCGATGCCCGTGTTGGAGCAGTACATGCGCGAGCACGCGCCGCGGGGTGTGGTCATCGTGTCGCCCGACGCCGGTCGGGTGAAGGTGGCCGAGCGCTTCGCCCAGCACCTCGGCGACATGAACGCCCAGCTCGCCTTCATCAACAAGCGCCGCCCGAAGGGCATGGCCAACGTTGCGGTGGCCAAGGAGGTCATCGGCGAGGTCGAGGGCCGGCATTGCGTGATCACCGACGACATGATCGACACCGCGGGGACCATCACGTCCGCGGCCGAGATCCTGTTCGAGCGGGGAGCTACCGAGGTGTGGGCCATGGCCACCCACGGCGTGCTCTCCGGGCCGGCGGTCGACCGGCTGAAGAACTCGGCCATCTCCCGCGTGGTCATGACCAACACGCTGCCGCTTCCGTCGGAGAAGCAGCTCCCGCAGATCGAGGTCCTGTCGGTGGCGAAGATCATCGCCGACGCCCTGGCCGCCGTCTTCGACGACACCAGCGTGAGCGAGATCTTCGGCGGCGAGAACCAGGCCTGAGCCGAACCGGCGACAGACTGGTCCGTCGCGGCCTCGACCGGCGCCAGCTCAGGTCAGGCTGAGAACCATGCCCTCGGCGGCCACGCAGAGCTCGATGCCGAGGCAGGCCGCCAGCTTGCCTGCCTGCTCGGCCTCCTCATCAAGGGCGGCGTCGTCGCGGAGCGGATCGTGGTGGAACAGGGCCAGCCGCTTGGCGCCGGCCTCGTGGGCGACACGCACCGCGAACTCGACCGTGCAGTGGCCCCACGTCCGCTTCCGTTCGAACTCCTCGGGGGTGTACTGGGCGTCGTGGATGACGAGGTCGGCCTGGTCGCACAGGTCGAGTGCACCCTGGCTCGCCCGCAGCGACCCGTCGGTCGGCTGCTGGTGATCCGACAAGTAGGCGATCGACACGCCGTCCCAGGTGAGGCGGTAGCCGAGCGTGGGCCCCGCGTGCGGGAACGACGCGGGACATGACGGCGGCTCGCCCCACCTTGAAGGTCTCGTCGCCGACATCCGTGAACGAGATCTGACCGCCCAACAGGTCGAGCGTGACCGGGAAGTACGGCGGCCGGAGGAAGACGTCGAACGCCTCCGCCACCGATCGTCCATCGGACTGGGCGGGCGCGTAGATGTCGATGCTGGAGTCCGGGCGCAGGAGGGGCACGAAGAAGGGCAGGCCCTGGACGTGGTCCCAGTGGAGGTGGGTCAGCAGTGCGGTGCCATGGAAGGGCATGCCGCTCGGCCACGAGGCACCGAAGTAGCGCAAACCGGTCCCGAGGTCGAAGACGAACGGTGGCTCGTCACCGTTGTGGACGGACACGCAGGAGGTGTTGCCGCCGTACCTCGCGGTGGCCCCGTCGGAGCAGGGCGTGGAGCCGCGAACTCCATGGAACCGTATGTCGACCACTCGGTTGACCCCCTGTTGCTGTCACGCTACCGCCGGCTGGACAAGTGATGGCGACCGCGGTGACCCATATCTCAACCAGTCGGGATCACCACTACGTTTGCCCCCGTGCCGGCAGCGACCAAACCGGGTCGGGCCACCGCGCCGCGTGTTCACGCTGTGGGGCCGGAGCCCGCGACCGCCCCGGCACGAGGTCGGCGTGACTGACCGGCCGATCCTTCCCGACGGCCTCGTCGCCGTCGTCAAGCAGGACTGCCCCACCTGCGTCATGGTCGTCCCCGTCCTGCGACAGCTCGCCGCTGGCACCGTGCCGCTCACCGTGTACGTCCAGGACGACCCGGCCTTCGTCGCCGGCCTGCAGCCCGTCGACGACACCGACCTGGCGGTCTCCTGGCACCACGACGTGGAGACGGTGCCGACGCTGCTGCGGGTGGAGGGCGGCGAAGAGGTGGACCGCACGGTCGGGTGGAGCCGCGAGCACTGGGAGGCGGTCACCGGCCGGATGGTCTCGGCCTCGACCTGCCGGCCTTCCGCCCCGGCTGCGGCTCGCTCGCGGTCGACCCCAACCTGCCCGGCGAGCTGGCGGTCCGCTTCTCTGGATCCACGCTCCGGCCGCCCGGCGGGTGGAGCTGGCCGACCTGGAGGACGAGTTCGAGGCCCTCCACGACCGGGGCTGGTCCGATGGGCTCCCGCTCGTGCCCCCCGACCGAGGCCCGAGTGCTGGCGATGCTCGCGGGCTCCAGCCGGCGCCCCGGACGAGATCGTTGCCGTCGTCCCGCCCGACCTGGTCGAGGCGACCGTGGAGAAGGTCGCCATCAACGCCGTGATGGCCGGCTGCCGCCCGAGTACCTGCGCTGGGTGCTGGCCGCGCGTGGAGGCGGTCTGCACCGACGAGTTCAACATGCACGGCGTGCTGGCGACGACCATGCCGGTGGGCCCCGTGATCATCGCCAACGGGCCCGGCACGATCGCGGCGGCATGAACAGCGGCGTGAACGTGCTCGGTCAGGGCAACCGGGCCAACCTCACCATCGGCCGGGCCTTGCAGCTCGTCGTCCGCAACGTCGGAGGTGGCCGGCCCGACGGCGTCGACCGGGCCGCCCATGGGAACCCGGGCAAGCTCGGCTTCTGCTTGGCCGAAGACGAGACCGGTTCGCCGTGGACGTCGCTCGCCGACCTCCCGAGGCATGCCCGGCCGGTCAGCGACGCGGTGACGGTGTTCGCGGGCGAGGGCCCGCGCTGCATCGTCGACCAGCGGGCCCGCGATCCCGACGCTCTGGCGACGACGTTCGCCGAGTGCACGAAGGCGCTCCACCACCCCAAGCAGGTCTCGGCTTACGACGCTGTCCTCGTCGTCGGACCGGAGCACGCCCGGGTCTTCGCCGATGCGGGTTGGGACCGCGATCGGGTCGTGACCGGACATCAACGCCAGCGCACGCAGAGGCCCGGCTCGGAGCTGGTGACGGGGGCCGGCGGCATGGCGGAAGGCGTGCCCGCCCGGCTTCGCGACGCCAGCCTGCCCAAGTTCAGCGACGGCGGCCTCCTGCTCGTCCACGCCGGCGGCCGGGCCGGCCTGTTCTCTGCCATCATCGGCGGCTGGGTCAACGGGGCCGCCGGCAGCCAGCCGGTCACCCGAGACGTGGGGCCATGACGGCGCGGAACGGAGGCGGCGCCCATGGCACGGGTGATCCTCGATCCCGGCAACGAGTCCGCGGTCGCTCAGCGCCAGCTCCTGCCCCGGCCAGCGGCGCTCCACGGCCGGGTGGTCGGCCTGCTCGACATCTCCAAGCCCCGCGGCGACGTCTTCCTCGACCGGCTCGAGGAGCGCCTGCGGACCGCCGGCGTGATCGTCGAGCGCTACCGCAAGCCGACGTACACCAAGCCGGCCCCGGTCGACCTGCGCCACGAGATCGCCACGCAGTGCGAGGTGGTGATCGAGGCCCTCGCCGATTGAGGGAGCTGCACGTCGTGCAGTGTGCACGACATCAGCGACCTCGAGGCCCGGGGCATCCCGGCGGTGTTCGTGGCCTCGGCCGAGTTCGTCGTCGCGGCCGAGAGCCAGGCACCGTGCCCTCGGCTTCCCCGCGGCCCGGGTCTTCGTGCCCCACCCGATCCAGGACCGAACCGACGACGAGATGCGGGCCCACGCCGACGCCGCCTTCGAGGAGATCGTGCGCGGCAGCTGACGAGCTGAGTCGAGGCGTCAGGCCAGCAGGGCGCGGCCGTACCAGTCGGCTTCGTCGTACACGCCCGGCAGGGCGAAGAAGAACCCACCGCCGACGGGCGTGATGTACTCCTCCAACGCCTCGCCGTTCAGTCGGTGCTGCACGGTCAGGAAGCCGGCTTCCAGGCTGTGCTGGAAGCACTGGAACAGCAGGCCCTGGTCGAAGTGGCCGGCGGCGTCGAAGCCGAGGGAGTAGGAGAAGCCGCGCCGCAAGATCCGGTTCCGGCCGTCTCGGCGGTGCGGGGGTTGGCCAGGCGGATGTGCCCGTCGAGGCGAAAGACCTCGCCAGCGGGATCGGCGGCGAAGTCCGGGACTGTCGGTCTCCGCGGTCGCCGCCCAGCGGGCGCGCCGGTGTCCTTGTGCCCGCCCGATGATCGTCTCCTGCGTGCGCAGCGGCGTCCGGTCCCAGAACTCCACCCGCATGCGGATGATCCGCACGACGTGGTAGCGCCGCCCGCCGCCCACGCCGGCTCGACGCCGCTCGCGGTCACCCAGACCAGCTCGTCCATGAGCTTGCCGTCCTCGCTCGGTCGAGGTTGGCCGTGCCGTCCTTGAACCCGAGCAGGTTGCGGGTCGACGACCGACCCGGCCCGAGGGTGTTGGGCTGGTTGAAGCCCGGGCACCATCCAGCGCACGACCATCGAGTCTCGGGTGGCCCGCATCAGCAGGCGCAGGCGCGTGGATGCAGGTCTCGTTGGTGCCGCCGCAGATCTGCAGCACGACGTCGCCATGGGCTGCGCTCGGGTCGCCAGCTGTGTCGTTCGGGAAGGCCGGCATCTTCGACCAGCTGGGCCGGGCGCTTGCCGGCGACCCGTAGCGGCCATCGAACATCGAGGCACCGAAGCCGACAGTGATCGTCAGGGCTGTCGGCCTGCGGTGTCGGGCCGAGGATGAGGTTGTCGATGCGGCGGCTTGAGCGGGTCGTTGGCCGGGCTCGGCCTCGCCCTCCGCCAGCCGGCCCGAGCGGTCGTCGTGAGGCCTTCAAGGCGGCCGCCAGCGCGGCGCGGTCGGCGGCCACGACGTCGAACACGGCCACGACGCCGCCGCCGGATCGACGTGGCGATGCCGGCCTGGTGGGGCCATGGAACGGGAGCCGGGTGCCGGTGGGCGTGGAGAGCGCGCTCGCCCGGTGGCGCGGCGGCGGGGTCGTCAGCGGCGTCGCCATCGCCAGCACGCCGCCACGACCGTACCGGCGGCGACGCGGCTCCGCCGAGCACGGCGCCCCGGCGCAGCAGGTCACGGCGTGTCAGACCGGCTCACGGTCACCTCACGCTCACTTGACCTCGAGGCCGAGCGCCCCGGCCACCTGGGACAGGTCCTCCGACAGCCCGGCGAGGCCGCCTTCAGCTGGTCCCGGTCCGCGTCGTCGAGCTTGTCGTAGGTGACGAAGGCGTCGCCCTGCTCGTAGGGCTGCGAGGAGCCTGTCCATCGTGGTGAAGCGGCTCGGCGATCTCTCGTTCGAGCGTCGGGTCGACGGTCTTCGAGCAGAGCGGGATGTTGTCGTAGATCTCCTTGGCCCCGTCGACGTTGGCGGCGAACGGTGTCGAGGTCGGTGTGGCTGTAGCGCTCCTCCTCGCCGGTGATCTTGGTCTGGGCCGCCTCCTCGATCAGACCGGCGGCACCGTTCACCATGACGTCCGGCCGGTGATCTGCAAGCGACCGGACGTTGGTGGCGAGCGTCCGCGACGTCGGTCTGCAGCTGGTCGGCGAACGTGTCGAGCCCGCTGGTGCTGACCCGTCCACCCACAGGCCCTTCTCGATGCGGTGGAAGCCGGTGAACTTCGGGTCGTCCGGGCCGCTGAAGTCGTCGACCCGGCTGTCGATCGCAGCGTCGCTGTCGGGGAAGAGCTCGGCCACGGGCTCGATGCGCTCCCACGGCCGGCGCACCGGCGCGTAGAGCGCCTTGGCCTCGGCGACGTCGCCACCCTTGACCGCAGCGACGAGCTCAGTCGGTGCCGGCCACGAGCTGGTCGACCTGCTCGTTCACGTACGTCGTGTACGCCGCCGTCGCGGCGTCGAGCTGCGGCCGGGTCGACCGTGGCGCCTGCTGCCGCCCCGCCCTCGCCGGTGACGGTCAGCGCGGCCCGGGTGTTCGACGGCGCGCCGCAGATCACCTCGTAGTCGCCGGCGACGAGGTTCGACCGTGACGTCCCGCCCGGCCCCGGCCTCGAGGAACTCCTCGGTGAGGATCTTCGGCGTCGCCGACATGATCTCGAACTCGGCCTTGGCGTCGCGGGCGTTGGTCGACGTTGAAGGTGACCGCGCCGGCCGGCGCCGGTCAGCGTCACCGGGTCGCAACCGGCCTCGGTGAGCGAGAGCGGCGACGGGCGCGGCGGCCGTCGGCGTCGCCGTGCCCGCCGCGACCGCGCTGCCGTCCCTCCGCTCGAGCCGCCGTCGCTCCCGCACGCCGCCGGCGCCGAAAGCACGACCGCAGCGAGCAAGCGCGACCTGGCGGCTTCGACTTCGGGCCCTCCCGGTGGTCGTGCTCGTGCCGGCCGATCGGCGACTGCTGGCCTCCTGGCAGCGGATGTTAGGCGTCCCTTACAGCTATGCGCAAGGCCCTGGGGTACTCGAGCCGGGCCGCCGTCAGGTCGAGGGCTGGTCGAGTCCGCGCGGCGGCCCGGAGCACGGCCTGGTCGGCCCGGGCCACGGCCGCGCTCACGCGCTGTCCGGCGGCGACACCGTGCTCTCGACCGCTTGCGCGGACACCGTCGACCGCCTGCCACGGTGGCCGTCCGCTCGGCCGGCGCGACCCACGGCATCCGGGCCAGCAGCAGCGTGCGCGCTGTCCGGCGGCGATGGCCTTCGCGCGGCGTCCAGCGACCCCTGCAGCGCATCGGAGCCGCTGGCCCCGGCCCGCGGCGGTCTGCTGGTACTCCAGCTCGAGCCCGTCGAGGCGGGCCACGAGCTCCTCGGCGTCGTTCTGGCGTGGCCGTGACCTCGTCGTCCGACGGACGAGCCGGTGGCCCGGCCGATCAGCCAGCCGAGGAGCAGGCCGACGACGAGCGCGACGGCGCCGACCACGAGGGTGCGCCGCCGGCGGCGGGCAGCCGGGACGTAGAGGGCCATGGACAGGCTCCAGTCAGGACTCGGCGCGGCCGACGACCATCGCCGCCGCGGTGGCGGCGTAGCCCGACGCGGTCGCTCGCGGCGTCGGCCGAGGTCAGCTCGATGAGGTGGGCTGCCGTCGATCACCCAGATCGTGGGGTGGAGCGTCATCGGGCCCCGGTGGCGGGTCTGGCGGTACGGCCGCGGCGTCGAGGTCGCCACCGGAGTCGGTCACGACCTCGCCGGTCACCTCGGCCACCGGGTCACCGAAGCGGTCGAGGACGAGCACCCGCGGTGCGAGCCCGGATCACGGCGGGCCAACCAGTACTCGCCGGCCGGTCCGGCCGATCCGTAGCCGGCCGTCGGCCGCGGCCGGGCCACCCGGCGCGTCCTCGGCGCTCCCGCCCGGGCCGGGCCCCGGTGCGCAGCCCGACCGCACCGGTGGCAACGGCCCGGATGGTGCCCTTCTCCGGCTCCTCGTCCACCCGCACCTCGATCGATGCCGGGCGACGCGCCCGGCGCCTGAGCAGCTCGGCCTCGACCTCGCGGGCCAGCTGCCGCAGATCGTCGGGGTCGATCGGTGGAGACCGTCCGCTCCCGCTCCGCCCGCAGCAGCGACAGCGCATCGCCGACGCGACGAGATGACCTCGGCCTCCGCCGGCACGACGCACTGCAGGCCGAGCAGCGTGGCCACGTGCCGGCCGAGCCCGCCGGCGCCGCCGCCGACGGCGACGATCGTCGGGCGCTTCAGGTCGTGCTCCGCCATCGCCCGGTACGACGAGCTCGGCCACGGCCAGGCCCGACGCCTCCAGCATCCGGCGGGCCACCTCGTCGACCGGGAAGACGCAGCGCGGCGCCGGCCAGCGCGAACGCCGCGACGGCGGCTTGCGCCGTCGGCGTAGGCGTAGTCGCCGGGCTGGGTGATCCCGAGCGCGTTGGCGGCGCAGGTGTTGGTCAGGGCCAGCTGCTGGCCGTCGGCCCGGACCACGACCAGGTGGTCGGCCGGATCACCCGGGCGGGGGGCGATCAGCTCCACGCGCGCGCCGTCGAACAGCGACGTCCACCGGGCTGAAGCCGGCGTAGGGCAGCCCGGCGATGTGGGCGCTGCGGGGACCGACGCCGTAGACCCGGCCCTTGCGGGCCCGCAGCATCGAGCCACCGGCCACGCCCGATCACCCGCACGTCCACGGCCCGCAGGGCGGTCGAGTGGCTGGCCACCTGGACGTAGGACAGCATCGGCCGCCCGCGCGTGACCGCGGCGACGTTGGTCGACGTCCCGCCCACCTCGACCACCACCCCCTCGGCCACGCCCGCGAAGCGCAACGCGCCGGCCACGGACGCCGCCGGCCCGGAGTAGAGCGTGCGGGCCGGGGCCCGCCGGAAGCCGTCCAGGTCGGTCGCCCCGCCGTCACCGCGCATGACCATGACCGGCGCGGCGATGCCGGCCGCGTCGACGCCGTCGGCGACCACCTCGGCGGTGCGGTCGGCGATGGGCAGGATCGAGGCGTTCAGCGCCGCCGTGACGGCCCGCAGCTCGAGCCCGTAGAGCCCGGTCAGCTCGCTCGACGCGCAGGCCGGCAGGCCGGCCTCGTTCGCCATCGCGGTGACCCGGCGCTCGAAGGTCGAGTCGTCGGGCGCGAAGGCCTCGGCCACGCTCACCGCGGTCGCGCCGGCGTCCCGGAAGCCGGGCCAGGACGTCGTGCACCGCGGCCCTCGTCCAGGCCGTCGCACACGTCGAGGAACTCGGGCAGCGTGCGCAGGAACGACCCGGGCGAGAGCTCGACGCGCTCCAGCTGCGTGCGCTTGCGGGCCTGCTTGAGCTCGGGGCGGCGGCCGAGGCCGAGCGACGCCGACGGTGCCCGACGTCGCCCTCCAGCAGCGCGTTGACGGCCTGCGTCGTCGAGTGGGTGACGAGGTCGACACGGTCGGCGCCGACCGCCCGGACGACCTCGACCACCGTGCCACCACGCCGGCCGCCACGCCTCGGGCATCGCCGTGGGTCGTGGGCACCACCGACCGGGCGACCACGCGCGCCGGTGCCAGGTCCACCGCGACCGCCTTCGTGAACGTGCCTCCGACATCGACGCCGACCCGCACGCCGGACGTGGCCACGGAGAGGGGCTCGATCAGGCGCCGGTGGCGACCGACGACGGCGTCACCGTGAGCCGATGCCGCTGGCGGCGGGGCCGGATGACGAACATGTAGGCCGCCCCGAGGACGTAGACCACGAGCAGGGTGAGCCTGTGCCATGACCGTCTCCCGGGTCGGCCAGTAACCAGTGGCCTGCGACAGGAAGATCGGCAGCCGGGGCCAGCTGTCGCAGGCGGTGGTAGTCGATCACCGCGGCCGACTGCAGCCCGGCCACCGCGTTGCCGAGGAAGGCGACCGACGTGACCATGATCATGCACCACGGCGATCGACAGGAAGGTGCGGACGGGCAGGCGCCGGCCGAGCCGGAAGATCATCACCGAGACGATGGCCAGCGCCACCAGACCGGCCGACGAAGCCGACCGCACCCACAAGCCGAGCCCGTCGCCGAACGACAGCAGGACCTGGTAGAAGAGCGCGGTCTCGAAGCCCTCGCGGTAGACGGCGGTGAAGCCGACGAGCACGAGCGACGCGGCCGAGCCGACGGCCACCGCCTTCCACACCTTCGACTTCAGGAACTCCATCCACCGCTTGTGCTCGAGCCGGCTGATCAGCCAGAACGAGACGTAGAACAGCACGAGACGGCGACGATGGCGGTGATCGCCTCGAGCAGCTCGCGGCTGGCGGGCATGGCGGCGAACACCGTCTGCAGGGCGATCGACAGTGGCCGACCGTGGCCAGGGCGCCAGGCCCACCCCGATCAGCATCGGGCCGCCGGAACTGCCAGGCCTTGGCCGACTCCAGGTAGCCGAGCAGCACCGACAGGAGCAGGACGACCTCCAGGCCCTCACGGAAGATGATGAGGAACGACTGACCGGCGACGATGGCCGCCGCGCCGGCGCTGGCCGACGGTCAGCCGGCGCTCGACGTCGTCGATGACGCCGCGCAGCTCGACGATCTTGGCCTTCACCTTGCTCGACGGAGCGTTGCGGCTGACCAGCTGGCGCACCTCGGCGAACAGCGACTCGGCCTCGACCGTGAGGCCCGGGTCCACCACCCGCAGCGGGATCTCGACCGCCTCGAAGTGGTTGAGGTACCCGCTCTTGGCCTTCTGGCCAGCGCCTCGACGTCCTTGCCGGCCCGGAACAGAGCCGAGCGTCTCGTCGATCGACACCCGCACGCTCTCGAGCTCGGTCGATGGCGTCCTCGCGGGTGACGCCGCCCGCGGCCGAGGCCTGGCCCGGCAGGAGGAACAGCGCGCCGACCACCAGGCCCAGCCCGGCGACGGCGGCGGTCCGCCAACGGCGTGGTCCGGTCAGGATCGTCACCGGTGCTTGGCCAGGTAGCTGGCGGAGGTCTTGGCGAAGGCCGCCGTCGCGGCGGTGGCCGCGCCGGCGTCCTTGTCCTCGGCTGCGCCCCTGAGGCTGGCCAGGCTGTCCTCGAAGTCGAGGTACATGTCGACCTCGTTCTGCCTGATCGTCCCCTCGATCGACCGCCCACTTGTCATCCATCTCGTCCACGTCGGCCGTGGCGTCGCTCCCGGCGGCGATCGCGGCCACGACCGCGACGCCATCCTTGTTGAGCTCCGCCAGACCAGCCGTGACCTGGGCGTCCGGCACCACCACGTACGTCTCTCCCGTCTCGTCATCGGAGTCCGCCTCGGTGGTGGCCGCGCCCGAGGAGGACTTGGAGGAGCTGCTGCCACACGCCACCAGCCCGATCGGGACCAGGAGCATTCCGACAACGAGCAACCGGTGCGTCAATCGGGCGCTCACTGATCCTCCTGGCTCGGGAGAGGCGGCGATCACCACGGCCGTTCAGGGAGCGTCGCCTCTGATGTGAGGCAAACCTAACATCGAGGTCCGGGGAAGGCCAGCCACGCCGCGTTCGCGCGCTTCGTGGCCAAGGGCATGGCAAACCTGGCTGGAACGGGCGCCACGGGGCGCGCCAAGCCAGTCGTGGTTACCATGCCCCGATGCGCTGGACGCAGCGCGGCGCGGCGCTCATCATCGGACTGGTCATCCTGGCCGCGTGCACCCCTCCGTCGTCGAACCGGCCGCGGCCCGCCGTCACCCTCATCGGCGACTCCACCATGGCCGGCATGGTCTGGTACGAGGGAGCCACACACCCCCAAGAGGTCATCCGGGCCAGCTACAACCTCACGATCACGGCCGAATCCTGCCGCCGCTTGGTGGTGCCGAGCTGCCGGGGTCGCTTCGGCTACGTGCCGACCAACACGGTGCAAGCGCTCCGAGGCCTGCGGGGCCGGCTGGGCCAGACGCTCGTCGTCATGGCCGGCTACGACGACGTCGACATCGCCAGCGGCATCGACGCCGTGATGGCGGAGGCCAACGCCCAGGGCGTCAAGAGCGTGATCTGGCTGACTTACCGGACCGACGTGCCGTACGTGCTCCCGAGCGGCTTCCCCGCCCGCAACCTCTACACCAGGCACAACACCCTCCTGTTCTTCGCCACCTACCGCTACCCGACGCTGCACACGGCCGACTGGAACGCCTACAGCCGCGGCCGCCGCGGCTGGCTGGCCGCCGACGGCATCCACATGACGCCGGGGGGAGCGGTGGAGCTGGCCAAGTTCATCAAGGGCCAGCTCGATCGCTGGTGTCCCGCGCCCGCCGCCGACGACGACGACCCCGACGACGCGGGCCACGACGACCACCACCAGGGCGCCGACCACCACCACAACTCCGACCACTACGACGTCGACCACTACGACGTCGACCACCACGACGTCGACGTCGACCACGACCACCACCGGGCCGTAGCCGAGGCAGTCTCAGGGCAGGGAGTAGCGCCCGCCCTGAGCTCGCGCGCAGCCCGTCGGCCACCACGGTCGCGGCCACCGCTTCGGCCCGAGCCGGATCGCCGGGCCAACCCATCACGTCGGCGAGTGCGCCGGCATCGACGCACCCGCGGGTGAGGGCGCGCACGAGCCGCCCCCTGCCCTGGCGGTCCGAGCCCGGGAAGGGCGACTGGCCGCCGCTGACGCCGGCGGAGCCGACGGCGGGGTCGGGCTTCGCCCGTCCCGCCCGCCACCAGCCGCAAGAGCCCGCGAGCGGGCACTGCTCGCAGCGGGGTGCACGCGCCGTGCAGACCGTCGCCCCCAGGTCCATCACCACCTGGTTCCAGGCCCACGCCTCGCCCGGCGGCAGCGCATCGTCGGCGAGTGCCTGGACCTCGGCCCGGCCGAGCGGCCGCCCACGCCAGCGAGCCAAGGTCCGGGCGATGTTCGTCTCGACCACCGCGGCGTCGGCCTCGAAGGCGAAGGCGAGGACGGCGCGCGCCGTGTAGGGCCCCACGCCGGGGAGCCGGCGGAGCGCCGCCAACGAGTCGGGGAAGTGCCCACCGAGATCGGCGACCACGACCCGTGCCGCGGCGTGCAGGCGGATGGCTCTCGAGTTGTAGCCGAGGCCGCTCCACTCGCCCACCACCTCCCCAGCCGTCGCGACCGCGCAGTCGTGCACGGTCGGGAACCGTGCCAGAAACGCGACGTAGCGAGGCACGACGCGCGCCACCTGCGTCTGCTGCAGCATGACCTCGGAGACGAGGATGGCCCAGGGGTCGCGAGTCGCCCGCCAGGGCAGGTCGCGCATTCGGGGCTCGGCCCCATGTCAGCACCGCGCGCTGATCGTCTGGCGACACCAGATCCGTTCGCTCTCGCGGACCGGCGTCCTCGATCACTCCCAAACCGATTGGCCGTCGTAGGGTCGCCGGCGAGACGGAGCGGCGTCGCGTCTTCCACACCATGACCTTGCGGCGGAAGTAGCAGACCTCCTGTCCGTCCTGGTTGAAGCCCTTCGTCTCCACGGCGACGATCCCCCTGTCGTTCTTCGACTGCGATTCGGTGACGGACAGGACCTTCGTCTCCGCATAGATGGTGTCGCCGTGGAAGGTCGGGTGCTTGTGCAGCAGCGTCTCGATCTCGAGGTTGGCGATGGCCGCGCCGCTCACGTCCGGGACGCTCATGCCGAGCACCAGCGAGTACACGAGGTTGCCGACGACGACGTTCTTCTTGTGCACCGTCTCGTGCTCCGCGAACCAGCGGTTGGTGTGCAGCGGGTGGTGGTTCATGGTGATCATGCAGAACAGGTGGTCGTCGGCCTCCGTGATCGTCTTGCCCGGCCAATGCCGGTACACGTCGCCGACGACGAAGTCCTCCAGGTAGCGCCCGAACGGTCGCTCGTGAACGGTCATGAGCCAGGACGCTACCGAAGCGGCCAGGACGCTACCGAAGCGGCCCGATCGCCCCCAGCCCGCCGCGGCCGGGCCCGCGGTTCCGCCTCCGCTCCCGCCGGTCAGTCCCACTTCCGTTCTGTTCCGCGAGATCGACGCCGGACGGCGCGAAGTGCGGAACGGAACGTGGGGAACGAGCGCGGACAGGACGCGGTGAGAGGGCGGTGAGAGCGCGGTCCGAGCGCGGTGAGAGCCTCGCGGGGCGGGAAGTGGCGCGGCTGGGGTCAGTCGTCGGAGGTGCTGCTGCGCTCGAGTGGCACCGTGGGATCGGTCGGGCGGTGTCCGTAGCGCTCGGCCCACTCGAGACCGCTCTCGAACATCTCCGCCTCCTCCTTGGCCAGCACCCGGAACCGCTCGAGCCGGTCCCGGCGCTCGATGGAGAAGGGCCCGACCCGCAGGCTCAGATAGGCCAGCCCACCGAGCACGATCGGCAGCCAGTACTGCGCCAAGCGGTACGAGAGCACGCCCAGGGTGGCCACGCTGCGACTCAGCCCGAAGCCCACCAAGGTGGGGATGTAGATGCCCTCGACGATCCCCAGCCCGCCGGGGGTGATGGGGATGCTGGCGAAGACGTTCGCCAGGCCGAAGCTGACAACGAGTCCGTCGAGCGGCAGCTTGCCTCCGAAGGCGGCCAGGAACACCCACAGCGCGGCCATGTCGAGCAGCCAGTTCGCCGTGGCCCACCCGATCACGGCGCTCAGCAGCTTCGGATCGGCCGCCAGCTCGCGCAGCCGCTTGGCGATCTGACGCACGATGCTGGCCGCTCGCTCCTCGTCCAGGTGGAACCGCCGGGCGATGGCGCGGAACGCCCGCTCGGCCCGGGCCTGGCCCTTGAGCAGCCCGATCACCAGGAAGAGGAACAGGATGATGAGGATGATGCCGACGATGGCAGCCGTCCCGTAGAACGGGTTCACGCCCCGCAAGGGGATGGACACCAGCAGTCCGGTCCAGAAGATGACGTTCAGCACGACGGCCGAGCCGAGGCCGGCGGTGGCCAAGGCGAACCCGGCGTCGGGCCCGTTCACCCCCGAGAGGGTCAGCAGCCGGTAACCCAGGGCGGAGCCCGCCGCGCTGCCACCCGGCATCACGCTGGAGAGCGATCGGGTGGCCAGCTGGATGCGCATCATCCGCGGGACCGACACCGACCCGGGCGGCAGCGCGGCGCGGGTCAGCATGGAGTAGCACATGAGCGCCGCCAGCTCGAGGACCAGACCGAGGATCAGCAGCGCGGGTCTGACCTTCTGCAAGTCGTGGACGGCTCTGCGGAACCCGGGGATGAGCGGGAGGATGAAGAAGTAGACGACGAAGAACAGGGCGACGATCTTCAGGGCGTTGCGCGCCGGCTTGCTCCACCACCAGGGAGGTCTCTTGTCCGCGCCCGCCGAGGTCTTCCCGACGGGGACGACGGCGTCCGGCATACCCATTTGCTAGCCGATTCGCCGCCGGCCAGTCGGCTATGGCGACGGGAGGGCGGCTCGCCCGGACCGCGGCTGGGCATCAGCCCAGGCCGGTTCGGGTGTACTCCACGACTGCTGCGACCTGGGCGTCAGTCAGGGTGTCGCGGAACGAGGGCATGTCGCCTCGACCGGCCTGCACGAGCGCGATCTGGTCGGCAGCGTTCGGGAAGGCCGCGACCACCAGCCCGCCGCGCAGCGCGGGGCCGAAGCTGCCGCCCCCGTCCGTTCCGTGGCATGAGGCACAGCGGGTGGCGAAGATGGCCTGCCCGATGTTCGCCGCGCCCGCCTTCGGGAGGGGCGCCGGCTTCGCCGGCTCGTTCACGAACAGCAGGATCACGAAGGCCGCGGTGACGATCAGCGCTCCGATCTGAACCACCTTGACGACCTTGTTCAGCGCGTCCACGGCGTCAGAAGCTCGGGAAGCCTGCGTTGTCGAAGAACCACAGCGCGCTGGTGAGCCACAAGGCCACCAGCACGCTGAAGACCAAGCCGCCGAGCAGTGGCAGGGCCCAACCCGGCAGCTTCGACGAGCGGACGCAGATCACCTTGGTGGTGAACGCGCCGTAGAACGCGCAGCCGAGGATCGAGTGGACGAGTCGGCGGGTGCCGCTCGTCTGGAAGCCGAGTGACCACAGGCAGTGGTAGGCGACGGGCAGGCTCACGACGAGGGTGAGGGTCCCGGCGAGACGGTGGACGGGGCCGACCCACTCCGGCGCGCCTCGGCCGCCAAGCTTGCCGTACATCCACAGCGCGAGGAGTACCTGGATCACCGCCAGCGTGAGGGCGAGGGTGGCCAGCCAGACCTTCATGTTGATGGTGCCGCTGAAGCCGAGGGTGAACAAGGCCTGCCCGGCCGGGTCGTGATGGCGGCCGTACACACCGAGGGTCACGGCGACCGCCGCCCCGATCAGCGCCGCACCCACCAGTGCCGTCGTGCCGGTCCACCGAGTCGATGGCGCAGTCCGAGCAGCGGTTCCCATCGGACGATTCAACGCCGTTCGCCCTGCACATGCAAGGATTTGGCGGCTCCGAGCCCGAGCGGGTGGCACGACGACGGCCAGGGCGCTGAGGTGCTCGTGCGCCCACCCGGCCCCGAAACTCTTAGGAACCTCTCAGGTCGAACGCGGCCCGATGCCCACCTCGATCGTGCATGCTTGTGCCCGCGCTGTCGACCCTTCGGACGAGGCGCAGGAGGGGCGAACATGAAGAAGCAGCTCGGGATCGCAGCCGTGGGCCTGGCGGGCCTGGCCGCGGGCGCCGGCGCCGGCTTGGTCCTCACAGGTGCGACCGGAGCGGCCGGAGCGGCCGGAGCGGCCGGAGGCCCGGCGACATCGGCACCGGCCACCACCGCGGCGCCGAGCAGCGGCGGGGGCTCGACGAGCAAGGGCACGCCGGCCGAAAAGGCAGCCGACCGCACCCAGCGCCTGAAGGGCATCCTCGATCCGCTGGTGAAGGCCGGCACCATCAGCCAAGCCCAGGAGGATGCGGTGATCGCCGCCCTCGAGAAGGCCATGCCGGCTCGAGGAGGGCATCCCGGCGGTCCGGGCGACCACGGACGCTTCGGAGGCTTCGGGCGCTTCGGCGGCCCGGACCTGGAGGCCGCGGCCAAGACCATCGGCGTCAGCGCGGACGATCTACGCCGCGCGCTGCACTCCGGCCAGTCCATCGCCCAAGTGGCGAAGGCGCACAACGTGGCCGTGGACAAGGTGGTGGCCGCGATGGTGGCCTCCGTCGAGGCCCGGGCCAAGACCGCGGTCACCAACGGACGGCTGACCCAAGCTCAAGCCGACGCGATGGTCGCCGCCGCCAAGAAGGAGATCACCGCCATCGTCAACGCCACCCGGCCCTCCCCGCGGCGCGGCGACGCCCCGGAGGCCGGCGGCCAAACCAGCTGACGATCGCCTCGGACCCCGCCCCGCCCGGACTTGGTCGCAGGGCCGGACGGTGACAGAACGACCGCCGGCCTCCCCGCGTATCTCGCCCCCAGTTGCGCGCTCTTAGGTAGCGCAACACGGCGAACGAGCGTCGGGAGGAGTCCGGATCAACGTGTCCGTCGAATCGGCAGATCTCAAGGCCGCACCCGGGACCCGACCCCAGCCGGCGGCTTGGCGCGGCGACCGCCCGGACTTCGCGCTGCTCGTCCATCGCGCCCTCAACGGCGACAGCGAGGCATGGGACGGGTTGGTGGACGGCTTGAAACGAGTGGCGTGGAAGGCGATCGGCGCCTTCGATCTCCCAGAGGACGAGCGCAAGGATGCGTTCGCCTCCACGTTCTTCCGCCTGTTCGAGCGGCTCGGCACCGTCCGCGAGCCCGAGAAGCTGCCGGGCTGGATCGCCACCACGGCCCGGCGCGAGGCGAGCGCCGTGTCGCGGGCCCGCCGCCGCCTGGTCCCGACGGCCGAGCTGCCACAGCCAGGCGACGCCGAACCGGACATGGTGGCCGAGCGACTGATCGACAGTGAGCTCCGTGACGCGCTTCGTCGCGCCCTGCAGCGCCTCCCGCCCTCCTGCCGTGAGCTCCTCCTCCTGCTGATGGCCGAGCCGCCGCTCTCCTACGAAGAGATCGGGGAGGTGCTCGGAATCCCCCACGGCAGCATCGGCCCGACTCGTGCCCGCTGCCTGGCCAAGCTGAGGGCCACCCCCGAGCTGGCTTCCTTCCTCGATCGAGGTGCGCCGTGACGCGGGCCGATCTCCACGACGACGACGCCCTGTTCGCCGCCCTTCGGGCTGCGATCGACTCGGCCAGTCCCGTCCCACCCGACGCGGTGGCGACGGCTCGGGCCGTCTTCGAGCTGTCCCGGGTGGATTCGGAGCTGGCCCAGCTGGTGTTCGACTCGCTGGCCGACGCGGTGCCGGTGGGGATGCGCGCCGACGGCGAGCACGGGTCCCGGTCGCTGTGCTTCGAGACGACCCTGTTGGCCATCGACGTCGAGGTCCTCCCCGACGGGAGCATCCTCGGACAGATCGACCCACCGGCCGCCGTCTCCAGCCAGATCGAGACCTCGGCCGGAGCCGACACGCTCCGGGTCGATGCCCGGGGCCGGTTCCACGCCATCCTCACCGACCGCCGCTTCCGGCTCCGCTTCGACCTGGGCTCGCGGCACGTCACCACACCCTGGATCAAGCGGTAGCGACGCCGCGGTCGCTACCGATGCAGACGAAGGCGGCGGCCGCGGCCACCCGCTGAGGATCGAGGCTGGCAAAGCTGTCTCGAACCGCGGCGGCCAGCGCGGCGGCAGGTGGGCGCCTAGCACGAAGGTGGCGGTGCACCTCCACCATCAGCGCCCCGGAGGCAAGGTCGGGGATCGGGAGGATCGGTGCGATCACCGTGTGCACGCCGTTGGCGAGGAGAGCCGCAGCCGTTCCGAGCACTTCGTCGCCGGCCAGCACTTCGGTGACCGCGGCGTCGCAGGCTGGCAGCAACACGGTCGCGGCGCGGCACCGTACCCGCTCCACGTCGTAGATCGTGAGCGGACCGTCAGCGAGCGCGAGCCGGGAGAAGAGCGGGCTGTCGGCGCGGAAGTGGCCGTGAGCTGCGACGTGGAGCAGGTCGGCCTCGGAGAACGCCGCCAGCACCGACGCCGTCGTCGCGTCGCGGCCCACGAGCAGGGTGGCCCGCCCGTAGAAGGCGTGCAGCTGGCGAACCTCGGCATCCGCCCCGGGGAGGTCTGGTCCGGCCACCAGAGTGATCCGGGGACGCGCCGGTCGGCGGGGCGGCGGCCGCAACCACATCGACGCCGACGGGGTGAGCTCCACCGAGCCGGCCCGTAGCGCCGAGAGCGCGGCCCATGGGACGCCGTGCAGACGGCCGGTCGGTACGACGACCAGGTCGGCCCGCGCTGGGAGGCGCAGCGGCCGGATGAGCAGGCGCTCGAGCTCGGTCGCGGCGGCATCCACGGCCCGGCGAGCTCGCTCCGCCCGGCTCGAGTCGGCCACTGCGGTGGCGAGCCGCCGCAGCGCGGACAGCAGGTGGCGCTGCTCCGCCTCGACAGGATCCGAGGACCCGAGGCGCCGGAGCACGACGTTCTGCCCGTCGACCACGACCGCCAGCAGCCGTCCGTCCACCTCCGCCAGCTCGACCAGGATCCGCGAGCCGAGCCGGTGCTGGAGCTCGGCGAGGTCGGCGGTGCGGCTGACGGTGTGGTCAAGCGGGCTACCTGCGAGCGACCGGAGCGTACGGTCCCGAATCAGGCGCTCGGTCGCCGCCATCTCCTCTCGCACGGCCGCGGCGTCCTCACCGTTGAAGCTCGCCTCTCGCTCCTGTCCGACGAGCCGGCGGAGGCGAGCCAGATCGGCCGCCTGGCCGGGGTCGTCCGGTGGCCGCACGGGGTCGCTGCGAAGCGCGTTGGCTCGCGCTCGCTCGGACCAAGCGAACACCGCGGTCGGGGATCCCTGGCGAGCGGCGAGCCGGGTGGCGACGCGGGCCAGGTCCGTGCCCACGCCGGCGGCCCGGGTGCGCAGCTCGGTCGCGCCCAAGGCGGCCCGGTGTTCGTCCACCAGCGCCATGCCCGCCGCCAGTGCGTCCATGGCGCCAGGTTCGTCGCCGTCGGCCAACCGCAACAGCGCCACCGCCAGGCAGGCCTGGACGCGCAGCCGGACCGGCCCCTGCTTCGCCTCTTCCGCCCCCGCCAGCTCACGGCGAGCCACCTCCCGCCGGCCGAGCGCCAGCGCGATCTGGGCCACGAAGATCCGCGCCTGCAGGGCCTCGACCGGCCAGCCGCTCGCCGCCAACGCCCCCGCCACGGCCCGGGCCCGGGCCAGCAACCCCGCGGGCGGGCGGCCGCCGGCCCGGCCGGCGAGGGACCGCACGTCGGCCTGCAGCTCCACATGCTCGGCCAGCGCGGCCCAGGCCGGCCTTCCCGCGGCCCGCAGCATGGCGGCCGCGGCGCCGGCCTCCTCGATGGCGAGGAGGAGCTGCCCGTCCGCCAAGCACGCCTGGGCGTGGAGCAATCGAGCCTCAGCCAGATCGGCGACCGCGCCGGCACGGTCGAGGGCGTCGATCGCCGCCGCCGCGGCCCGGCGGGCCTCCGCGGTGAGGCCGACCGTGAGCAGGACCTCACAGCGGTCGCCCTCGAGGACTGCCACCAGGCGGGGCGGTCGCCCAAGCGCGTCGTATGCGGCCTCGGCCCGATCGAAGGCCCGCAGCGCCTCGATCGGCCGCCCGCTTCGACTCTCGGCGAAGGCGAGGTTGTGCGCCGCCATCGCCACCAGGACAACGAGCCCCAGCTGTCGGGCGAGCACCTCCGCCTCCCGCAGGTCGTCGGTCGCCGTCGCCACGTCGCCCCGGTAGGCGAGGAGCACGCCGCGGTTCACGAGCAGTCGTGCGACCCAACCCGTCTCCCCTCCCTGACGCAGCGCGGGGAGGGCGCGGGCGTACACGGTGAGCGCTTCGGTCAGTGCGCCCGTGCGCTGGAGCACGAGCCCGTGCAGCAGGGCGACGATCGGCGCCACCGTCTCCGGCGCGCCTGCTACCGCGGCGTCGATCTCCACCCGCGCCGTGTCGGTGCTGCCGCAGCTGACGAGCGAGACCGCCAGGCTGGCGCGGGCCAGCGCGGCGTGGCCGGTGAAGCCCCACCGTTCGGCGGTGCGGATGGCCAAGCGGTAGTGGCGGATGGCCGCCGGCAGCCGGCCGAGCTCGTGACAGCAGAGGCCGCTCGCCCACTCGCCCACCACTCGCACCTCCGCCGACTTCCGGTCGGATGGCGAGCAAGCTGGTTGCGACAGCAACCTCCGCGTGCGCCGGAAAGCGAGCTGAGGGTCACGGTGACGCATCTCGGCCAGCTCGTAGAGCTCGGCCAGCCGGGCCCCGGTCGGCGTTGATTCCTTCGCGGCAGGCACAGCCACGCCGTGATGCTAGAGATGCGGTATCGGGTGATGTCTCCCGGACTCTGTCGGGAGGAGCCGTGCCCGCCGAGGAGGATCCGTTGGCCGAGAACGAAGAACCACGAGACGGCGGCGGGAACGGGTCGGACGATCCGCCGGTCGCCGCGGATCCGCCTCCGGTGAGCTGGGCCGACCGCGTTGCCTTCTCTGACGAGGACGGCGGCTTCGCCTACCGGCCCAACGAGCTGCTGGTGATCGACAACGAGGAGGCCGTGACCTGGCTGCGCCGGCTCGGGGTCAGCGAGGTTCAGCGCGACGCGGTCATCGGCTCGTTCGTCCGCTACCGCGATGTGCCCCATCCCGTGCGGCTCAGCCGTCGCCTGAAGCGGCTCGGAGTGCCGGCCCAACCCAATCACGTCTTCTTCATCGATGCTGCTGAGACCTGCTGTTGCCGGCCGCACCCGTCCCTCGCCGGCCAGCCCGGTGGCACCGCCAGCCCCGTCTACGCCAGCCCCGTCTACGCCAGCCCCGTCTACGCCAGCCCCGTCTACGCCAGCCCCGTCTACGCCAGCCCGGTCTACGCCAGCCAGGCCGACCTCCTCCGCTACCGCCTGACGGGCCAGCGCCGCAGCAGTGCGATACCCGCCACCGACGCCGAGGTGGCGAGCTGCACGGCCCGATTCGTCGCTCCACCCGCCGACACGGCGCCGCGGTAGTGGTGATCGACACGGGGATAGCGCTCGGGACCGACCAGCCTCCCATCCTGGCCAACGCCGGCATCATCGGTGATCAAGACCGCCCCGATCAGGACGGCGACGACCTCCTCGACCCCGCGGCAGGACACGGCACCTTCATCGCCGGCTTGATCTGCCAGATCGCGCCCGGCTGCCAGATCGAGCTCCGCCACGCCGTCGAGCCGCCCGGCGATGTCGACGAGGGGACGCTCGCCGTCCTCCTCCGCCAGCTCGTGGGCCACGGCGTCGCCATCGTGAACCTCTCGATCAGCGGCTACACGCTGGCCGACCCGAAGGTGCTTGGTGAGGCGATCGACGATGTCCAGGCCGACGGGGCGGTCGTCGTGGCCTCCGCCGGCAACGACGCCAGCTGCCGGCCCACGTATCCGGCCGCCCTCCCGGGCGTCATCGGCGTCGGCGCCATCGGCCCCACGGGTGCTGCGCCCTTCACCAACTACGGACCGTGGGTGCGGGCCTGCGCGCCGGGCGTCGATCTGACCAGCACGTTCTTCACCGGGTTCGACGGCCTCGAGGAGGCGCCACCGGGAGCGGCCGACCCGGATCGCTTCGACGGCTTCGCGACGTGGAGCGGGACGTCGTTCTCGGCCCCGATCGTTGCCGGCGCGATCGCGCAGGCGATGCAGCGCGACCCTCTGCTCACCCCGGACGCGGCGGCGGCGCGGGTGCTCGACGAGCCGGGTCTGCTGCGCCTCACGGACCTGGGGACCGTGGTGAACGTGCTCTGACGATCGACGGGCGCGGGCGACGTCGCGCTGGGCGCCCATAGGTTTGTGTGGGGGCCCGAACTGGGAGGAAGCCGATGATGAGGTGCATGAAGGTCGCAATGGTGCTCGCCGGAGGCACCGCGGCCGCGCTCGTGTGGGCTGCGACGGCATCCGCGGCGACGATCACGGTCGCGCCGACCACTGCCTCGCCCGGCAGTGCGGTGGTCATCAGCGGAGACGTGCTCGCCAACGGCCAACCGGGTTGCCCGGCAGGAGACGCGGTCACGCTGATCTCGGGCGCGTTCGTAGGCCATGGCGAGTTCGCCGGCCAGCCGGCCGTGGAGGCGACCACCACCGCCCAGGGCACATACTCGACGTCCGTGACGCTCGCCACGTCCCTCGCCCCCGGGACCTACGAGATCAGCGGGCGATGTGGAGGTGGCAACCTCGGGGTGACGGCGGCCCTGACGGTGGCCGGCCTCGCCCCGACCGGCCCCGGCATCGGCGGGCACAGCCCCGAGAGCGTCGCGGTCGTGGCCGCGTCGCTGCTGCTGATCGGCACCGCGACGTGCGGGGCCGTCGCTCGTCCCCGGCGAGCCACCCACTCGTGACGGCGGCGGCCGTGTGCCGCGCGTGTTACCGACGACGCTTCATCGCCGGGACTGGCAACGCGGCTGAGGCGCCTACGCCGAGTCCACACGGACGGGCTGGGCCCACAGCGGTGCCTCCTCCGCGAGATCGTTCCACGCCACCGCGTCGGGCGCGACCGGGCTGCCCGACCGGGCGCGGCGAACGACCACCACGATCGCCACCAGGACGCCGGCGGCCGCGATCCAACCGAGACGAGGCCAGCGGGAGGGCTTGGGCTCCGGCTCGACCAGGCTCGTCAGACGCGACGCGACGCTGTCCACGCCATGCTGCACCGCACCCACTGCGTCACTTGAAAGGTCCTTCAACGCCTCAATGGTCGCTTCGAGCTGACTCACCGTCGCTCCTTCCGATTCATCGCGAACTGTGCATCTGCATCGGACGCGGTACCCGTTCCGACCGCCCTTCACGCCCCTGCCGATGCGTGGTGCACGGCGTTCGGCCCCACGTGGTCACTACGCTGCTCGAACGTGAGGCGACGACGGCGCCGAATGACTGCGGATCCACCGGCGTCGGGCCGCGCCCCTCAACCACTCGACCCGTGGGGGCCGCCCGGCGCGTCGTGGGCTGCACCGAGTGTCGGCTGGGCTCCGCCGACGGCCGGCTGGGCTCCACCGACAGCCGGCTGGGCTCCGCCCTCGCCGCCATCGCCGCCCGCCGAACCTTCCGCACCCACGCCACCATCGCCGTCCTCGCCCCTCGCCGAGCCGTCCGCACCCACGCCACCTTCGCCGCCATCGCCGCCCGCCGAGCCTTCCGCACCGCCGCCACCATCGCCGTCCTCGCCCCTCGCCGAGCCTTCCGCACCCACGCTCGCCGACCCGGCGCCGGCACCGGCAGCGGCCGATCTGACCTGGCGGACCGCGGAACCCGACTGGGATCGCCCCGATCCCCGCACCAAGGTAGGTGGCGGCCGGGCGACGAAGCCCCGAGCCCGAACACCGCGAAGGTCACGCCCTCGCTCGTTGCCGCGAGCCCTCGGGTGCGCCACCGCGTCCGCGCTCGTGCCGGGGCTCGGACAGGCGTTGCAACGTCGATGGCGGGCCGCGTTGCTGTTCGGCCTGCCGACGGTCGCGGTGCTCGGGTTCGTGGCCTGGGCCATCGGGCACGACCGGGCCACGCTCGTCGACTGGACCGTCGACGCCCGGGTCCTGCGCGGGCTGGGCATCGGCGGCGTGATCTGGGCGCTGCTGTGCTACACGGCGGCGAGTGAGGCCGCGATCGCAGCCTGGCCGACGACGTTCACGCGACGGAGCTCGCGGCACGATCGGCACCGCGTCGGTCATCGTGGTCACGGTCGCCGCGCTCGTCCCCGGCATCGCGGGCTCGTGGGTGGCGACACGGCAGGACAACCTTCTCGACACGGTGTTCGCGGGCTCGGACGACGTGAAGGTGGCCGAACCCAGCCCGCTCGGCGACCTCGGCATCACCGCTCCCCCGGTGACCCCCGCCACGACTTCTCCCACCTCCGCCGGCACCACGGTCGCGACGACCACACCGACGACCACACCGACGACGGTGCCGCGCTCGACCGTCCCCGTGACCGCCGCCGCGCCTCTCCCCGCCGGCCGTTGGAACATCGTGCTGCTCGGCGGCGATGCCGGACCGCACCGATGGGGCCTGCGGACGGACACCATGATCGTGGTCAGCATCGATCGCCAGACAGGCGACCTGGCCAGCATCTCGGTGCCCCGGAACCTGCAACACCTCCCCATGCCCAAGGGCGTGCTCCGTCAACGCTTCCCTTCCGGGTTCAACGATCTCGCCAATGCCGTGTACCCCTACGTCGCCACCCACCCCGACCTCCACCTCGACCCGGCGGAGGCGATCAAGGGCGCGCTGGCCGAGCTCCTCGGCATCCACATCGACAACTACGTCCTCGTCGACCTCCAGGGCTTCATCAAGATCATCGACGCGCTCGGGTGGTGTCACCGTGAGCCTCTCGACGCGCGTTCCGCTCGTCCCCAACATCGACGGCAAGACGAAGGAAGCCCCGTACGCCGGTCCCGGCGATGTGCGCATGAACGGGAACATGGCCCTGTCCTTCGTCCGGACCCGCGAGGCCGACTCGGATTACCAGCGGATGAAGCGCCAGCGCTGCCTGCTCGCCGCCGTGGCCCGCAAGACCTCGCCGGTGCAGCTGGCCAAGAGCTACCCGAGCCTGGTGGGCGCGGTCGAGGGCGCCTTCCGATCGGACATCCCGCGGGCCCGGCTCGGCGACCTGGTGCGCCTGTTCGTGAAGGTGCACGTGGACAACGCCCGGACGCTCGTGCTGGTGCCACCGATCATCGCCCCGTCCCATCCCGACATCGCGCGGATCCGGTCCCTCGTGGCCGAGACGCTGGCCGCCTCTCCCGCCGCCGCCTCCGCCGTCACCAAGCCCACGTGCTGATGGCCGAGCGCGCGCTGACCCTCCGGACGGAGGGGGCGTCACGCCTCCCTTCTTTCATTCTGGTCACCGAATCCGTGCGTAGGCATCGACTTCGGTGACCGGAACGCCAGGGTGGGATGGCGCGGGGGCCGGTTCCGAGCGAAGGACGTGATCATCGACATGGAGCGCGACCCCGCCGAGCAGATGTCCGGACCGTCGGCGTGGGCCGCGCCGCTCCACCGCCACGACGACCTCGTCTACGTGACCGGCCAGACCGGCGTCGATCCGGTCACCGGAGCGATCGTGGCCGGCGGCTTCGAGGCCCAGCTCACCCAGGCCTTCGACAACCTGGCGGCCATCCTGGAGGGCGAGGGAAGCTCCCTCACGAAGGTCGTGAAGGCCCAGATCGAGCTCGTCGACGAGTGCGACTTCCCAGCCATGAACCGGCTCTACGCCGAGCGCTTCAGCCCGCCGCTCCCCGCCCGCAGCAGCTTCGGCGTGCCCTTCCTGCCGGACGGCGCAGTCGTGCAGATCGACGTCATCGCCGCTCTGGAGCAGCCATGACCGAGCACGCCTCGATCGTCAGCCGCCACGGCCCGGCGCCGACCGCGGCCTACCCCCACGCCCACGTCTTCGGGCGCAAGGTGTGGATCACCGCGGAAGCGGGTCGCGACCCGACGAGCGGCGAGATGGTGGCGGGGGGCCCTGAGTGCCAGATGAACCAGGCCATCAGCAACCTGGCCGTCATCCTCGACGAGTGCAGTTCCTCGCTGGCGCACGTCATCCGGACCCAGATCATGTACCTGCACCCGGACGACCTCGACGCCTTGGTTCGGGCTTACGAGCTCCGGTTCACGGCGCCCCTTCCTGCTCGCACCGCGTTCGGCGTCTCGTTCCTCGCCGAGGAGCCCGGCACGGAGCTGATCCGGGTCCAGATCGACTGCGTGGCCAAACTGGTCTGAGCGGGCTGCGCCCGTGAGGTCGAGCAAGGTAGGTTGCGCCGACTTGCGGCGCGGACAGCAGAGACCACGGAGGGGCTGATGCGGTTCGGGGTTGGGCTCTTCAGCCTCGGGAACACGGCGATGATGCCGCTGCACTGGGCGTACGCCTATCGGGAGATGCAGGAGCACGCGGTGCTCATGGAGGAGCTCGGCTACCACGAGCTGTGGCTCTCGCAGCACAACTTCTACTACGACGGCTACTGCCCGGCCCTGCTCCCCGCGGCGGCATCGGTCCTGTCGGTGACGAACCGGCTGCGGGTCGGCACGGGCATGCTCGTCGCCTCGGTGCACGATCCGCAGCGCTTGACCGCGGTCGCGCACGACGTGAACGTCCGCTCGGACGGACGGCTCGACGTCGGGATGGTGGTGGGCTACCGCGACATCGAGTTCGACGGCCATGGGGTCTCGCGACGGGAGCGGGGACGCCGCCTGCTCACCGCGCTGGATGCCATGGAAGAGGCCGAGCGGCGCGGCGGGGCCACGGTTTGGATCGGTGGCCAGACCGACCTGCCCATCCGCCGGGCGGGCGCCCGGGGCCACCCGATCCTCCTCTCGGCCGCGCTGCCCGTGGAGCGCTGCGCGTACATGGCCAAGATCCACGAGGAGGCTTGGGTGGAGGCCGGGCAGCCCGGCGGGGTGAAGCCTGGCGTCAGCGCGCTCCGCAACATCTGGATCACGGAGGATCCGGAGGAGCGGGCCGCCGGCCTCGACTACGTGCGGGCGAGCTACGTCCAGTACGCCGGGCTGGGATGGACGCTCCCCGCCGTCGGGGGCCACGACGAGCAGGACTACGTCGCCGAGATGGGGACCGCGATCCAGGCGTCGGTGGACACCACGATCACGGGTGGGGCCGAGGAGGTGGTCCGCCAGCTGCGGGACCTGGAGGGGATGGGGATGGAGCAAGTGGCCTTTCGCCTGATGCTCGACGGTGCGCCCCGGGGCGCGGTCGAGTCGCAGCTTCGCCGGCTGGCCGCCGAGGTCCTGCCCCGGTTTACCGGCTCGGTGGTGTCGTGAGGCTCGGCCTCAGCCTCGTCTCCGGCGAGGAGGCCAGCGGAGCGAGGCTCGCCGAGGCCCACGGACTGTTCGGCGTGCTCGCCGGGGCGGGCGACCCTCGGGCCTCTATCATCGCCGCCACCTACGCCGCCACCGCGACGGAATTCGTGCGAGTGGTGGCGCTGGTGACACTCGGGCTCGAGCACCCCGTCACCCTCGCCGAGGAGCTCTCGATCCTCGACAACGTCTCCAACGGGCGCACCGTGGCCCTGGTGGACACCGCCGAGCTCGACGAGGTTGGCGGGGCCGACGAGCTCCAGGTGCTGCGCGAGGGGCTGGCCTGCCGGCCGGTCCGCCACGACGGACCGCGCTGGACGGTGCCAGCTGGCCTGCCCGCCAACGCCGATGCCACGGACTCCATCATGGTCACGCCCAAGCCGGCCCAGATCGAGATACCGGTCTGGCTCACCGGATCCGCGGCCGATGCCCTCAGCTCCTCGACCGGTCTGCCGGTTCTGGCTCGGGCGCCCGAGCAGGCCAGTGCCGCCCGCCTGGTGCAGCCCGGCATCGGCACCATAGGCGGCGACCTCGACGCCGACTTGGAGATGGTGAGCCGCTGGGCGGCCGCAGGCACCACCCACCTGCTGCTCGAGCTCCCGGCCGGACGTCAGCCGGCGGACGTGCTGACCCTGGTCTCGCGCCACCTTCAGCCCGAGGTCGGGATGCCGCGGTACCCCCGGGTGGTCTCCAACGTGCCCGTCCCGCGCCCGTGGCCGGGAGGCCGCTGACGCATCCAGGCCGACCTCGGCGGTGACGGACCCGCGGCGCCAGCCTGGCTGGCCCCGGAGCCGCCGTACGGTACGGGCGGTGAGGACCACGACGAGCTCGGATGTCCCAGCGATCCGCCGCGTCCTCGGTGAGGCCTTCGCCGCCGACCCCATGCTGCGATGGATCTTCCCCGACGACGAGCACCGGCTCCAGGCCACGGCGGCGTGGCTGGGCCTGTTCGCGGAGCGCTACGTAGGTGGCGGGCGGGTGGACGTGATCGAGGCCGACGAGCCGGACCGGGCGCTGGCAGCCGTGGCGGTGTGGCGGTGGCCCGACGATGTCGCTCCGCCCGCACCATTGCCATCCGTCCCCGGTCTCCTCGCCGCCTTGGTCGGGAGCCACCGAGCGGCGATGCTCATCGAGAGCCTGGGCGTCATCGCGACGGTGGCCCCGCCAGGTCGCTTCGCCTACCTCCACCTCCTCGCCGTCAGCCCGCCCCACCAGGGGCAGGGCCTGGGGCGCCAGGTGCTCGCTCCCGGGCTGGCCGCGGCCGACGCCGCCGGCCTCGGCGTCCACCTCGAGACCACCGACCCGGACAACCTCGGCTTCTACCGGGCCGTGGGCTTCGAGGTGACCCACCAGGTGCGGCTCGCGCCGGATGGACCCGAGCTGTGGGCCCTCTGGCGCGCACCACGCTCGTGATCGAACACCTGCCACCCCGAGTCGCGATACCACCCGCTCTGGACCCCCGTACGCTGCGAAGATGACGACCTTCGGCCTGCAGCTGCCCGACTTCTCGTGGCTGGTCGACGCCGAGCCCGCCACCACCATGTCGCGTCTGCGCGACACCGCCGAGGCCGCCGAGGGGGCCGGGTTCTCCTCGCTCTGGGTGATGGACCACCTGCTGCAGCTCCCTCCGCTCGGCGGGCCGGCGGCGTCGATCCTCGAGGGCTACGTCACCCTGGGCGCCCTCGCCGCTGTCACCCGCCGCGCCGAGCTCGGCACCCTCGTCACCGGCGTGACCTACCGGAACCCGGCCTTGCTGGCGAAGCAGATCGCCACGCTCGATGCCCTGAGCGGTGGCCGGGCCATCCTCGGCATCGGCGCCGCGTGGTACGACGTCGAGCACGAGGCCTACGGCTGGGACTTCCCGCCCGCGCCGGAGCGGCTCGAGCGGCTACGGGAGGCGGTCACGATCTGCCGGGGGATGTTCGACGAGGAGACCTTCACGTTCACCGGCACCCACTACCACGTGCGCCAGGCCCGGGTGGTGCCCCGTCCCGTCCGCCGGATCCCGATCATGATCGGCGGCAGCGGCCCGCGAAGGACCCTGCGAATGGTGGCCGAGCTCGCCGACGTGTGCAACGTCGGTGGCACCGCTGAAACCGTGGCCACCAAGCTGGCCATCCTCGACGAGCACTGCGACGCGGTCGGCCGCGAGCGCTCGGCGGTCAAGCGCACCAACCTGGTCACGCTGTTCGTCTGCCCGGACGAGGCGCAGCGAGACGGGCTGCGGGGGATCGTCGGCTACGACACCAACAAGGACATACGCGACGCCATGATCGTCGCCACGGCTCCAGAGGCGACCGAGCAGCTGGCGGCCATCGCGGCGGCGGGGATCGACGAGATCATCGTGAACCTCCCGCTCATCAAGGACGTCAACGCCATCGGCCTCGCGGCCGACGTCCTTCGCGCCGCCACCTGACCCACGATGTTGGGTCGAACGCGGTGTGACGCTCTCCAGCCCGGTCGCCGCGCCGTGTCACGAACGAGGCGCAGCATCCTGGGCCGGCGGGGCGAGATCGCCTGCTGACGGCCCTGAAGGGTCGCGGTGGCGCAGCTCTACGCACAGCCGCCCGGCCAGCACCCCGGCGACGAGCGGCACCACGAGCAGCGCGGTGCGCAGCACCCAGATGACCGCGTTGACCGAGATGCCAAAGGTGGTGGCAATGACGTCGCTCGAGCCGGCCAGCAACATGATGGCGATGAAGCTGAAGGCCGCCACTCCGATGGCGGTGCGAACGGGTCGATCCCGGGGGCGGTCCAAGAGGTGGTGTTCCTCGTTGTCCCCCGTCCAGCGCGCGTTCGAGGAAGGGCCACCAGTAGAGGATGGCGAACACGACCGTGGGGAGGAGGACGCCGGGGTAGAAGGGGTTGGGGATCTGGTAGCGGAAGGCGCGGATCTCCCACGGCGGCATGAGCCGCAGCCCGCCGTCGGCCCACCCCATGTACCAGTCGGGCTGGGAGGCGGAGCTGACGTCCGCGGGGCGGTAGGGGCCGCTGACCCAGATGGCGTTGATCTGGGCCAGGCCGCCGAGGGCGGCGAGGGTGGCGGCGACGAGGAAGAACAGCCCGCCGGCCTTCGCCGTGTAGGTGGGCCAGAACCGCTGGCCGACGACGTTGTTCTCGCGCCGTCCGGGTCCGGGGAACTGGGTGTGCCGGTGGCGGATCACCAGCGCGAGGTGCACGACGATGAGGATGCCGATCACCGCCGGGATGAGCAGGATGTGGGCGACGAAGAGTCGCTGCAGCATGTCCGGCCCTGGGTAGGGCCCGCCGAAGGCCAGCGACGAGGCCCAAGTGCCGATGACCGGGATGGACAGGATGATGGCGTTGGCGACCCGGAGCCCGGTGCCCGAGAGCTGGTCGTCGAGCAGCGAGTAGCCGGCGAAGCCGTTCACCATGGCCAGCAGGAGCAGCGTCACGCCAATCATCCAGTTGAGCTCGCGTGGGCGACGAAAGGCGCCGGTGAAGAAGATTCGGGCCAGGTGGGCGACGATGGCGGCCACGAACAGCAGCGCGGCCCAGTGGTGGATCTGGCGCATCACCAACCCGGCCCGCACGTCGAAGCTGAGCCGGATGGCCGAGTTGTACGCCTCGGACATCTCGACCCCGCGGAGCGGTCCGTAGCTGCCGGAGTAGGTGGTGGTGGCCTGGCTGGGCGAGAAGAAGAGGGCGAGGTAGGTCCCGGTGAGCACGAGGACGATGAAGCAGTAGAGCGCCACCTCACCGAGGAGGAACGACCAGTGGTCAGGAAAGACCTTGTCGAGGGTCTTGCGGGCCAGTCGCGCTCCGCCGAGGCTGCGGTCGAACCAGCGGATCAGCCTCGGCGTGAGCGGCGGCCTCGGCGGCTTGGGCATCAGCGCTGCTGGTCCCAGAAGGCGGGGCCGATCGGGCCGGAGTACTCGCCGGTGGCGATGAGGTAGCCGTCGCCGTCGAGGCCGAGCGGGAGCTGCGGGAGCGAACGGGTCGCGGGCCCGAACACGGGCCGGCAGCCGTCGTCGACGTTGAAGGTCGACTGGTGGCAAGGACAGAGGAGCAGGCCACGCTGAGCCTGGTAGAGACCGACCGGGCAGCCGGCGTGGGTGCAGATCTTTGAATACGCAACCCTGTCGTCGACCGCCCAGTCCTCGCGCCCCGGGCGGGGGTTGTTCTGGCGGGGACGGGTGTGGATGAGGAGCGTCGACCCGTTGGCGTCGTCGACCTTGCCTTCCGGGAAGACCGTGATGAACCCGTCCTCGGCCACCGCGTCGGGCTTGACCCGTTGGCCCTGGTCAGTGACGAGGTGGTCCCCGGCCGAGAACGGGCTGCCCTTCAGGCCCCGCCCGGGTCGAGGCCCGAGGGATCGGATCGGGAACAGCGCCGCGACGCCGAGGGCGCCCACGGCCGCGGTGAGCAGTCGCAGGAGGAGACGGCGGCGGGTCACCTCGTCGTCGCCGCGGGCCAGGTCCCGGTCGAGCTCCTCGAGATCGGCCTCGCTCGACGCTGTGAGCGGCCGCTCCTCCTCGTCGGGTCCAGCGGGGAAGAAGCGATGCGCCCACGAGATGACACCGATCCCGATGCCACCCAGTGAGACGCACAGCAAGATGCCTTCCCACTGCGGCTGACCTCCCTGCCAATAGACAACGGCCAGCGCGAGCGCGGCAACGATGCTGACGACGAAGGCCGCGGCGGGAACGCGGCTCGACCCACTGTGTTGGTCGGGGAGTGCCGCGCCCGGCTCAGGCATGGCGCTCTCGGACGATCCAGCGCAGCGCACCGCCGATGATGACGATCCCCACCATCCAGGCGACGAATCCCTCGGGCACGGGACCAGTGGCGCCGAGCGCCAGCCCACCCCGGTTGTCAGGGTGCTGTAGGTCGCGGGTCACGTAGCGGGCCACATCGGCGGCCTGCGCATCCGTGAAGGTGTCGTCGCCGAAGACGGGCATCTGACCCGGTCCGGTCCGCATGGCCTCGACCACCTCGACCGGGGTCGCCTCGAGGAGCGACGGGGCGCGGTGACCGTAGGAGAGCGCGCCGCCCGTCCCGGCCGCGTTGTGGCACGCGGCGCAGTTGGCCCGGTAGAGCTCGCCGCCCGTGACCGAGCCGGCCGCCGCCACGTCGACCTCGGGAATGGCTGGCCCGGGACCGAGCGAGGCGACGAACGCCACGAGGGCCTGGATCTGCGCGTCGTCGTACGCCGGCGGCTTGCGCACGGTCTGCTCGCCGACGACCGCGGCGGGCATGCGTCCGGTGCGGAGCTGGAAGTCGGCGGCGGCCGCGCCGACACCGACGAGCGTCGGCGCGTCATCGGTGCCGTGCCCATCCGTCCCGTGGCACGACGAGCAACCGGTCTGGAACAGGGCCTGTCCGGCCGCGACCAGGTCAGCGTCGGCGCCGCTCGAGTCCTGAGCGTGGGCAGCGGAGATCAGGAACACGACCGCGCCGAGGGCCAGGCAGGCTGCGGCTCCGGCCGCGTCCAGCCAGCGGCCAGGCCGCCTCATCGGATCAGGAAGATGGTCGAGAACATCGCCACCCACACCACATCGACGAAGTGCCAGTACCAGGTGGTGGCCGGCCGGAACCCGGGCACCGAGGTCAGCAGGCCGGGGGGCCGAAGGGCGACGACTGCGAGGAGGACCAGCCCCACCGCGACGTGGAGCCCGTGGAACCCGGTCATCACGAAGAAGATGGTGCCGTAGCTGTTGGACGCCACGTGGAAGTCGGCAGTTGCCCACTCCAGCGCCTGGTTGGTGAGGAAGGCCGCGCCCAGGCCGAGGGTGGCGAGCGTCCACGTCCGGGCGGCGCGGTGATCGGCGTGCGCGGCCGCGGCGTCGGCGTGATGCAACGTCGCGCTCGACGCGACGAGTGCCAGCGTGAAGAGGCCGGAACGCAGCGTGTCGAGGTGGACGCCGGCGGGAGGCCACGGGTCGTTGGCCGCCCGCAGCGCGAAGTACGCCGCGAAGAGGCCGGCGAAGAACATGACCTCCGACGCCAGCCACACCGCGACCCCAACCGTCGTGACGTTCGGGCGACGGCTGGCAGGTGCGATGGACACCCCCATGGGCCCCAAGATACGCAGGTCCGGTGATGGCGTCGTCCGCGGCGGGACCGGCCTCGCGGAGAGGCGGCTACGGTGCGGCCATGGGCGTGTTGGCCCTTGGTCACCCTCTCGCGATCTCCCTCGTCGCGGTCGAGGTCGATCCCGTCGCCGTCACGTTGGTGCTCCTCGCCGCCGGTTGGTATGCCTGGGCGGTCCGAGCGATCCAGCGCCACGGCGGCCGCTGGCCGATCACCCGCTCCGCCGCCGCGGTCACGGCCGGGCTGGCCGCGGTAGCGGCCACGAACGGGTGGATCGCCGCCAACGATGATGCCCGCTTCAGTGCTCACGCGGTCCAGCACCTGCTGCTCGGGTTGGTCCTGCCCCTCGGCGTGGTCCTCTCGGCCCCGCTGACCTTGGCCCTTCGGACCTCGAGCAGCCCGACCCGGCAGCGGCTGCGGTCGTGGTCCACCGCAAGGTGGCTGCGGATCGCCGGCCACCCGCTCGTCGCCGGATCGCTCTTCAGCGTGACCATCGTGGCGATGTACGCCACACCCCTCTTCGTGTGGTCGCTCACCTCGCCTGTCGTCCACGTGCTCGTCCACGCCTACCTGGTGGCGGTCGGAGTGCTGTTCTTCTGGCCCCTGGTCGGCTTTGACCCACCCCCGGTCCGCGTCCCGCACCCCGCTCGGGTGGGCATCCTCTTCCTGGTTCTTCCTCTTCACGCGCTCCTGGCCGTCGCCCTCATGGAGTCCAGCCGGCCGGTGGGTGGCGCGACGGCGGTCCGGTTGGCGACGCAGGCCGGTGTCGACCCGATGGCCGAGCAGCACCTGGGGGCCGGACTCCTGTGGCTCGCCGGCGAGCCCATCGCGCTCGTGGCCCTGGCGGTCGCGATGTACCGATGGTGGCGGGCCGACACCGCCTTCTCCCGCGGCACCCGCTCTGCTCCCGTGGCCGGGACCACGTCGTGACCACACGTCGAGTCGGCCGAGTCGCGACGCTGGCACTGGCGACGTTTGGCCTGGCCGCCTGCGGACAGGGGCTGCCGCATCCGTCGACCCGGCAGGCCGAGCACGCGGCCACGCTCTGGCGGATCGCCCTGAGCGCCGCAGCCGTGGTGGGCGGCGTGACGATGGCGCTCATCCTCTGGGCCGCATTCCGCTACCGCCGCCGCGACGACACGCTGCCGCACCAGGGATCGTCCCACATGGTGCTCGAGGTCGTCTGCACCGCGGTGCCGGTGGCCATCGTGGCCGGGCTGTTCGCCTTCACCGTCGGCACCGAGCGGAAGATGACCCACCTGGGTGCTGACCCGGCGCTCGTCGTGGATGTGGTCGCCTACCAATGGGGATGGACGTTCTCGTATCCCGCCGACGGGGTGGTCAGCGCGCCGCCGTCGGCCGAGGAACCGGCGGTGCTCGCGCTGCCCGTCGGGTCCACGGCCCGGCTCAACCTCCACGCCACCGATGTCATCCACTCGTTCTGGGTACCGCAGTTCCTGGAGAAGCGGGATGTGATCCCCGGCTTCGACAACGCCATCGACGTCACGGTGACACGCCGAGGGACGTGGACCGGGCGGTGCGCGGAGTTCTGCGGCTTGGACCACTGGAAGATGAACTTCGAAGTCCGCGCCCTCTCTCCGGCCAACTTCCGCGCCTGGATCGCCGAGCAACGCCGACGCGGCGACAGCGCCGCACCCGGCGGGACGACCGGTGGCGCGGGCAACCCGACGGCCACGACGACATCTGCGGTGGGCGCATGACCACGGTGACGGAGCCGTCGTCGGCGACGACGCCCGAGCCCGCCGGCGAGCCGGTCGGCGTGCTGGCCTGGCTGACCTCAACCGATCACAAGCGGATCGGCATCAGCTACATGGTCACCGCCTTCGGCTTCTTCCTCGTCGGGGGCGGCCTAGCCGAGATCATGCGGGCGCAGCTGGCGCGGCCGGAGGAGCACCTGGTCTCCGCCGACCGCTACAACCAGCTGTTCACCATGCACGGCACCATCATGCTGTTCCTCTTCATCGGCCCGTTCGCGTTCGGGCTCGCCAACTACCTCGTGCCGCTGCAGGTGGGCGCACGCGACATGGCGTTCCCCCGGCTGAACGCCTTCAGCTACTGGCTCTACCTCGGTGGCGGACTCACCCTGATCTCGGGCTTCGCCACCGCCGGTGGCGCCGCCGCCTTCGGTTGGTTCGGCTACACGCCGTTGTCGGATGCGGTCTACTCGCCCGGCCTGGGCGGCGACCTCTGGATCACCGGGCTCGTGCTCACCGGCTTCTCGGGCATCCTGACCGCGGTCAACATCCTCACGACGGTGTTCTGCCTGCGCACCCCGACGATGAACGCCTTCCGCATGCCCGTCTTCGTCTGGGACATGACGATCACCTCGATCCTGGTGCTGCTGGCCTTCCCCGTCCTCACGGCTGCCGGCGCCATGCTGTTCGTGGACCGACACTTCGGCGGCCAGATCTTCAACGTCGCGGGCGGCGGCGTCCCCCTCCTGTGGCAGCACCTGTTCTGGTTCTTCGGCCATCCCGAGGTGTACATCGTCGTGCTGCCGTACTTCGGGGTGATCACCGAGATCATCCCGGTGTTCTCGCGGCGACCGCTGTTCGGCTACGCCGGACTCGTCTTCGCCACCATCGCCATCGCCGCCCTGTCTGTCGGGGTGTGGGCGCACCACATGTTCGCCACCGGCGCCGTCCTCCTGCCGTTCTTCTCCGGCATCTCGTTCCTCATCGCCGTGCCGACCGGCATCAAGTTCGTCAACTGGGTGGCCACCATGTGGGGCGGCCAGATCCGCTACGCGTCACCGATGCTGTTCTCCGTCGGCTTCCTCGTGCTGTTCCTGCTCGGCGGCCTGACCGGGGTGATGCTCGCGTCCCCGCCGATCGACTTCCAGGTCACCGACACGTACTTCGTCGTCGCCCACTTCCACTACACCCTCGTAGGGGGATCGGTCTTCGGCGTCTTCGCCGCCATCTACTACTGGTTCCCCAAGTTCACCGGGCGGCTGCTCGACGAGGGTCTGGCCAAGCTCCACTTCTGGCTCTTCTTCCTCGGCTTCAACGCCACCTTCCTGGTGCAGCACGTCCTCGGCGCCGAGGGGATGCCGCGGCGAGTGGCGTCGTACCTGAAGACCGATGGCTTCGGGACCCTCAACCTGGTGTCGAGCATCGGCGCCTTCGTGCAGGGCGTCGCCATGCTGGTGCTGATCGTGAACCTGGTGCGCAGCCGCCGCCACGGCGCGCTCGCCGGCCACGACCCGTGGGAGGGCTACACGCTGGAGTGGGCTACGACGTCACCGCCCCCGCCGCACAACTTCGACCGACCGCTGCCCCCGATCACGAGCGAGCGACCGCTGTTCGACCTGCGCTACCCGGGCGCTGAGCCGTGAGGGTCGAGGCCCGGATGCTCTGGGTGCTCTCGCTCTTCTTCTTCGTCATCGGGACCATCTACTGGATCACGGCCTACGAGCCGGCGGGCACGACGATGCTGATGCTGTGCTCGGCGGCGGCGATCGTGGCCGTCATGCCGCTCCATCGGCGCCGCCGGCAGGGACGCGAACCGGCCGGGCATGAGGCCTCGACCGCGGCCAGCCTCTGGCCCTTCGTGATCGGCGCCGGGTGCGTACTGCTGGTCAACGGGCTGATCCTCGGCCCGTGGCTGTTCGTACCGGGCGCGGCACTCGTGGTCCGCGGGCTCGTCGGCGTGCTGGGACGACCGGCGTCGGCCGAGCCCGGCGCCGGGCCGGGCGGCTGAGCACGAGTCCGGCCGGTTGGAAGCCGCGCTCGCCCGTGTTCGCCCTCGCTAGCCCCAATACCGTTCAGTTAGGGTTACAGCGGTGTAGTTTGGGTGGATGCCGCGTGCTGGTTGGGTGAAGCCGGAGTCGGATCGACGGTTGTCGGATCTGGTCTCGGTGGGAGTGTTGACACGGGTGTTCCCGCCGGACGTGGTGGATGAGGTGATCGCCGCCGCGGGGCGTACCGAACAGCGCAACCGGCTGCTGCCGGCGCGGGTGGTGGCCTACTTCGCGGTGGGGATGGCGCTGTACTCCGACGGCTCTTATGAGGACGTGCTGGCGCAGCTGACCGATGGGCTGTCGTGGTCGTCGCAGTGGGCTGAGACCTACACGCCGCCGTCGAAGTCGGCGATCTTTCAGGCTCGGGCTCGCCTCGGTGCCGAACCGGTGGAGGCGTTGTTCGGGCGGGTCGCCCGGCCGTTGGCCGGTCCGGCGACGCCGGGCTCGTGGTTGGCGGGGCGGCGTCTGGTGGCCATCGATGGGACGTGTCTGGATGTCGCTGACACGGCCGAGAACGCCGCCGCGTTCGGGCGGCCGGGCGTCAACAAGGGTGAGCAGGCGGCGTTCCCACAGGCCCGCTTGTTGGCGTTGGCGGAGTGCGGGACGCACGCCATGTTCGATGCCGTGATCGGCGCCTACACGACACCAGAGTTGACCCTCGCCGGTGCACTGATCGAGCGGCTCGAGCCCGGGATGCTGGTCATCGCTGACCGGCTGTTCTACGGATTCCCGTTGTGGCGCAAGGCCCAAGCGACGGGGGCGGACCTGTTGTGGCGGGCCAAGACGAACATCAAACCACGCCATCTCGACACCCTCGCCGACGGGTCGTGGGTGGCCGAGGTCCGCCCCGGCGGCAACGCCGGACGCCACACCGAGCCGTTGCGGGTGCGGATCATCGACTACACCATCGATGACGGCCGAGACCATCCCGAGCCCTACCGGCTGCTGACCACCATCTTGGACCCGGCTGACGTGTCGGCCGGTGAGCTGGCCGCCGCCTACGCCCAACGCTGGGAGATCGAGCTCGCCCTCGACGAACTGAAGACGCACCAGCGCGGTCCGCGCACCGTGCTGCGCTCGAAATCGCCGGATCTCGTGCGCCAAGAGATCTGGGGTCACCTGTGCTGCCACTACGCCATCCGCGCTCTGATGGCCGACACCGCCGAACACGCCGGCCACGACCCCGACCGGGTCAGCTTCGTCGCCGCCCTGCGCGTCGCCCGCCGCTCCATCGCCCACCAGGGCGACTTTCCCCCCTCACGACCCTGACACCCGCGAGAAGCTGTGGCGACGTGCCATCCGCTGGCTAGCCCGACGCCTCAACCCGGCCCGTCGGCTCCGCTCGAACCCCCGTCTGATCAAGCGCAAGATGCCCAAGTGGCACGTCAAACGCGCCCGTCACCGACGATGGCCCCAACCCACCGGACCACCACAAGTCACCGTCCAGAGCACTAACTGAACGGTATTGTCGCTAGCCCCGGTCGGACGTTCGCGGGGGCGGGAACCGGGTAAGGAGTCCCTTCGCCACCACCTGGAACAGCGGCACGGCGAACGGCAGACCGCGGAGCCGGAAGGCACCGAGGCTGCGGAACCGCACCCCGTCGGGCACCGACCCCCTGACCGCCTGTCTGGTGTCGCCCGACACGAGGACCTGCCCGCCGTGGCCTGCCGCGCACACGTGTGCCGCGGTGTGAACGGGCAGGCCGATGTAGTTGTCCTCGGTGTTGGTCGGATGGCCGCTGTGGATCCCAACCCGTACCCGCACCTCGGCGCCGCCCGTCCACGAGCGCGCCCGGAGCTCGCGCTGGACGGCCAGCGCGGTCTCGAGGGCGGAGCCGGGACGCTCGAAGACGGCAAAGCACTCGTCCGCTCGCGTCTCGACGACTCGGCCGTCGAAGCGCAGCGCGGCACCGGTGAGGATGCCGTTCACGGCGTCGATCAGCTCGCCGTACCCGTCGCCCAGCTGGCGGACCAGGGCGGTGGAGCCCTCGACATCGGTCATCAGCATCGTCACGAACCCCGACGGCAGCGGCACGACCTCCTTGGCCCGGGCCTGACCGAGCTCCCGCTCCGACTGCAGCTGACCGGTGATGAACCCGACCGGCACGATCCCGTACCTCTTGGCCGCGTTGAGCAGCCGCTTGCGGGCCTGGTCCCGGGCTCGCTCGTCTTCGAACACCACCTGGTTGAAGCGGCTGAGGGCATTACGCACGTGGGCCTCGTCGTGGATCGGCAGCCGCCGCCGGCCGCGCCCGTCCACGTACGCAAAGGCGGTGTTCGGCAGGTTGGCTCGGTTCGTGGAGTCGAGTCGGGCCACCCGCCGACGTTAACAACGCGCCGCCGCGCACTGGTCGGCATTCACAGGTGGGGCCGTCGAGTCGGAGGGCCGGCCCGCCCGACTACGGCCGTCGCGGGCTCGTCGTGAGCTGGTCGAGCAGCTGGTCGAGCGGGACGATCGCCACGCCGATGTTCGCGTCGGCTCTGCCGTAGGGGACGACGATGTTGTCGCCGTGCAGCATCGCGCCGCACGAGTAGACGACGTTGGGGACGTAGCCGTCGCGCTCGTCGTCCGCCGGGACGAGGAGCGGCTCGGTCAGGCTGCCGATCATCCGAGCGGGGTCATCGAGGTCGAGCAGCGCAGCGCCGATGGCGTAGCGGCGCATCGGACCGACTCCGTGGGTGAGCACGATCCAGCCGGCCGGAGATTCCAGTGGGGATCCGCAGTTGCCCAGCTGGACCAGGTCCCAGGGCTTGTACGGCTGTCGCAGCGACGTGGGCTCGTCCCAGACGGTCAGGTCGTCGGACATGGCCACCGAGTTGGTCTCGCGGTCCCAGCGAGAGAGGGCGACGTAGCGTCCGCCAACACGGCGGGGGAACAGGGCGAGGCCCTTGTTGGTCGCGGCCCGCCCGGTGAGCTGGTTGCTGGTGAAGGTCCGGAAGTCGGCGGTCGCCAGGAGATGTGGCGCGACGTGGGCACCGTCGTAGGCGGTGTAGGTGGCGTAGTACGTGGCGGTCCCGTCGTCATGGGCGAAGCGGACGAAGCGGGCGTCTTCCATCCCGTGGCTCTCGGCGGGCGCAGTCGGAGACAGCACGCACTGCGAGATGGAGGCCGCGGGCGAGAAGGTCACCTCGTAACTGGAGGCGGCGACTTGCCGGATGCGTTCGATCGTCTCGATCGCGTCGCGACGGGTGACGCGCTGATCGTTCAGCGTCCGCAGCGCGCCGTCGAGCTGTTCACCGCTGAACGGGTCGGGGAGCGAGTCGAGCACGAAGGCCGCGCTCGAGCCGACGTCATCGAACCCACGCAGCAATCCGTGGAAGAGATCACGGCGGTAGCGGGCCGGCCCGGGACGGCCGCTGTGGACGGGGACCCCTGGCTCGTCGAAGCGGACCTGAGCGTCGGCGCCGATGACGCCGGTGCGGAACTCGATCGACGAGCGGTGCCCTTCGCCGACGGCGCGCACGCTCATCACGAAGCGGACTTCGCCGCCGCCCAAGGACGTCTGGTCGGGGTGGGCCACCATCGACGGGTTGCTCACACCGGCCGCCTCGATGGCGTACTCCTGCGTGAAGTACGCGCCCATCAGCTGCTTGCGGGTGTCCGACAGCTCCACGCGGGAGGTGATCCGGTGGGCGACCAGGTCGAAGTGCTCGATCAAGATGGCAGGCAGGTCGGGGTGCCGATCGGCGAAGAGGACGACCACCTCGTCCAGGGTGGCCGTGGCCTGCTCGTCGTCGAGGGCGAGGATGCGCTCGATCACCGACCCGGCGCGGGACTCCCCTTCGATCAGCACTTCGTGCCCAGGGATGAAGAGCTTGGCCACCACCCGTCGAGGGTCGGGACGAAAGCGGTGGACGGTACTTCGAACCTCGATGGGCGAGCCCGTGGTCACGGACGTACGAGGTATCGGGCGTGCTGCAAAGTGGCGACCATCGCCAAGGTCGACTCCGCGCCCTGGTTGGCGTTGCAACCATGGCGCTGCAGGCCGTCATGGCCGCCGCCGGTCGCGGCGTCGTAGAGCGCGCGGTGCGCGTCGTTGTCGCCGAGGAACCAGCCGATGGCGCGCTCCAACCCTTCCGCCCAGCCAACGTCGCCGGTGATCCTCAGGGCCCGAGCGCAGGCGTCGGCCAGCGCCGCCGCCTCGATCGGTTGCTGGTCGAAGCCCGGGCGGGCATCGCCGAGCGCCCAGCCACCCACGGGTGTGACGGAGAGATGATCGCCCCTCGTCTCGACGTCGAGGAGCCAACCCAGCAGATGGAGGCCGTCGTCGAGCGAACGCTCGTCACCGAGGTGCTCGCCCGCGGCGAGGAGCGCCTCGGGAAGTATGGCGTTCGCGTACGTGAGGCGGGACTCGGGCCAGGGCCACGAGGACCTCCCGGTCGGGCGGCCGATCACGGGCGGCACGGCGGCAAGCAGCGCCCGGGCGGCCTGATCGTCGGGGGTGGCGGTCAGGACCTCGGCCGCACCGAGCGCCGCGAACGCCATCGACCGACGGTGCCCGCTGCGCCATCGGGCGCCGCGCTCGAAGCAGTCGGCCGCGAAGCGGCGGAGCTCACCGTCGGGTGTTCGAGCACTGGCAGTGCCCAGGGCCCACAGTGCTCGACCCCAGCAATCGTCGACGCCCGGCGCGTCCTGCCAGCGAAGATCGAGCCCGAGGCGGTTGCGAAAGCGCCCGTCAGGCGCCTGGGCACTCGCGACGAACACGAGGTAGAGCCGGGCGAGGTCGCTCACAAACGGCAGAGGGTCGGGCTGGCGCGCCACCACCACGAGAGCTCGCGCCACGTCGTCGACGCAGTAGCCGAGGTGACGCCGCGGGGTCGCTCCGCTCGTGTGCTCGAAGATCCCAACCTCGTCGGTGAGTCGGAGCACATGTTGGAAGGGGGCGTCCGGGACGGTCATGCCACCGCCGTCGCGTCGGCACTGACCAGATCGCGGGCCAGGGCGCGATAGCGCGCCGCGACGGCGGACCAGAGGAGGTCAGGAGCGAGCAAGGACGCTCGCCGCTCCATCCCTGCCGCCTGCGCAGGCTCGCACAGCACCTGGCGAATGGCGGCGACCATGGCGTCGGGGTCGTCGTGGTCGACCACCAGGCCGGCACCGGTCCCGAGCAGCTCGATGGCGTGAGCGAACGCGGTGGCGATCACCGGCCGGCGCGCCGTCACCGCCTCGATGAGAACACCGGAGGTGACCTGCTCGCGGGAGTCGTACGGCAGGATCACCACGTCCGCGGTCGCGATGACTGAGCGCAGCGAGGCGACATCGAGGTAGCCGGCCTGGAACGTCAGCATGTCGGCGACACCCAGGCGTTGGGCCTGATCGACGAGCGACCTCCGGTAGGTCTCGCCCTCGCGCTCGAGCACCTTGGGATGGGTCTCTCCGACCACCAGGTAGTGGGGTCGCGGGACGAGATCACGCAGCGCCACCAGGGCGTCGATGACCCGTTCGATCCCCTTCCCGGGTCCGAGCAGGCCCCAGGTCAGCAGGAGCGGGCGGCCGCCGCGGCGCCGAGGATGATCGCGGCGCCCGTCGGGAGCTCCATGGGGGACCACGACGATCTTCGAGACGTCCACGTCGTAGTTGTCGACCAGGCGCTGACGTGCCGTCTCGGTCATGGTCACCACCGCGGCCGCACATCCGGCGACGGCTTCGAGCACTTGGCGCTGATGCTCTGACGGGGTGATCAGCACCGTGTGCAAGACCACGATGCTCGGCACCGTGAGCCGCCCGAGCAGGTCCACGACACTCTCGCCGTCGCGTCCGGCATAGATCCCGAACTCATGCTGTACCACCACGACGTCGAAGGCGTTGAGTGAGGCCGCGGCTCTGGCGACAGCACCCGGTTCGTCGTGCACCATGTGCTCGACGACCGTCGCGTCAGCGGGTGGCTCGGGCTGCACGATCACCCGCACGACGCCCGCCCGGTGACCGGCCGCCACGACCTCGGCCCGGAGCGCGGCCGTGAACGTGGCCAGACCGCATTGAGTCGGGGGATAGCTGCTCAAGAAACCGAACGACACTGCCATGCCAACAACCTCCAGGCTCGGGCGTAGCAGTCAGCGACGGCTACCTCTGCCGCGACGGCCCGAGTACCGGCGGATCGTCGGTACAGGCCAAACGAGCCAGCCGACGACTCGCCGATCAGAAGGTCGGTGCGTCCAACATCAGACCTCTCGTACGTCCATCCCGCAGCCGGCCCGAGGGGTCGAGACGTGCCAACGGCGCGGACAGAGGACCTGAAGCAACCAGCCTACCAGGATGTCGTCTGCGCCCTCCGAGCGCGCTGACGGCGCGGTCGCCTCGACGAGACCGCTCAGGTCGCCGACATCGCGCCGACAGCCTGCCTCGCGGCGTCACGAGGCGTCAGTGCCTCAGTCGCGATTGCGTCGCAGCGCCAGCACCCCGGGGTCGGGCCCAGGGGATCGAGGTGAACGGTCAAGCGCGCCGGCCGCAGCACCTTCGACCCACGGTCGGGCGACGCGACGCGGATGCCGATGTCGTTGGAGTCTTTCGCGGTCTGCACCATCGTGACGACACCTGGCAGCAGGCGCATCCCGGGGTCGCCCGGGTCATGCACGACTACCTCGTCGCCCGCACGCAGCGCGTTCCACTCGAGCCTCAGCATGCGCTCATCCTGACGTTGCTGGGGCCGCTCACGGTTTGCGGACCCGGCTTACCGAGGAGGGCCTCGCGGCAGGGCGGGCACAGCCACCACTCGGGCAGCGCGACGCGGTGGAGATCCGGATCACCGGGAAAGGACTGACGGCATCGCCCGCACTGGCGGAGCGCGATGTCCTCGCCATCAGCGCGGTCCGCCGGGCTGGTCTTCGTTGCCTCGGACATGACGCTCCTTCGTCGAGCTCAGAAGAGGCGTCGGCCCGGTGAGCAGCACGGCAACCGATCCGGTCGTCTGCCAAAGAAGGCGTCCCTACCAAGAGATTGATCTCATCGTATCAGCCCACCTCCCCGAACAGCCGGTGGCCTTGCCGGCCCTCGCCGTTCTGGTCACCGAATCTGCGCTCCAGCGGCAGATTCGGTGACCGGAACGCTCGAGGGGCGAGGTTCTCGAACGCGTTGGTCTCAGCGCCGCGCCGCGGCGCGGCCGTCGGGAGGAGGCCAGGGCGAGCGAACCGGGCGCCGGGGGGCCGCCCACTGGGGAGGGGATGAGACCGTCGGAGGCGGCCACGGACAGGCGCGGCTCGGTGCTCCATCGGGTGATCGAGCCGGGCCGGCCGCACGAGCCCTCGCCGTGCGGGGATCGGCGCCAGCGGCAACGGCAGGACCCGCGGGCGGCTTCCGATCGAAGGCGCGCCGGCCCAGGATGAGGACCGTTGCACCCACGACGATCAGGGCGAGCCCGATCTCGGTGCCTCCCGATGGCCACCTGCGGCGGCTGCCGCCCGCGACAACCGCGGGAACGGGAACGGGACCAGAGGCCGCCACTCGTGGCTGACTCGCGGTCGACGGCGGAGGGGTCGGGCTCGTCGGCGTCGCCCCCGGGGCGGGGGCCGATGCCTTCTCCGGGATCACAACCTCTTGTGGCGGCCTAGAGGCTGACAGGCGGATCCGCACCGGTCCGGTGAGGGAGCCGGTATCGACCCTCACCCGGTACTCGCTGCGCAGCTCGGCGACGACATGGTCCAAGAGGGCGAGGGGGCTTCCGACGGCGCGGACGACGGGGTGGCCGGTCAGCGAGGCCAGCTCTTGGACGAAGGCGGGCACCTGACCGTTGAGCAGCACCCAGTGGAGCTGCAGGCCGGCGCTGACCACCGGGTTGGTGAGCCCGTCCGCTGGGGGCCGGGACGTCTCACCTCCCCCGCCGCTGAAACCGAGCACGACATGCTGGGCCCTCGGCCCGGTGCGCATGGCGCGAAAGGCGGCGTCGAGAGCGGGCCCGACCTGGCTCTGCCCGCTCAGTCGAAGACGCCGCAACGCGCTGAGCAAGGCCTGGCGGTCGGTCGTGAAGCCCTGGAGCGGGGAAGACGACGTCGTCGTGTAGAGCGCGACGCGCTGCCTCGCCCTCCAGATCGACCAACAGCTGGGCAACCGCGCCCAGCTGCTCGAGCAAGGTGAGCTGAGGCACCTCCGCGTTGTTGTCCAGCACGATCACGACATCCAGGTCCTTGGCCGGAATGCGCTCGGCGTGCACCGGCCGGTCGGCCGCGCCGACCGTGGCCTTGAAGTCGCTGGACGAAAGGATGCGGCCGCTGAGCTGGTACGGAGCGGCGACGATGGCCGTCACCTGAGACGGCGAGCCCTCGCCGGCGGCCAGGACTCGCAGGTGATCATCCTCGGCTGCGGAACCGGACGTTGTCGCACCGACGACCAGACCGGCCACGATCGCCAACGTGGCCGCGATGCGCATCGCGGCGTACGGCACACCTCTGCAGTAGTTGACCTAACAACGAGTCGCAAGGCGCCCCCCTGCTGGATGGGCCGCGAGCCCGACCTCAGCGCGAGGTGGCCGCGCGCCGTGGCGTCAAGACCATGATCGGTGACCCAAGTTGCTGATGCAACGACATGATGCTCAGGTTGGGGACATTCCCTCTTCCCTTCGAGGGTGGTCGTACCTACGGTCCGAGTATGGCTTCTGCTCTCAGAGCCACCGTGGCCACGGCTCTTCTGACCGCCGTCCTCGTGACCGGTACCGCGTCGGCCGGAGCGCAGCCGCCGGCCAGGTCAGGCTCGTGCACGGCCTTCGGGGCGTGACCGCGGACGTCTACCTCGACGGCGCGCTCGTGCTCCAGACCTTCGAACCCGAGCGCGCCACTCAGCCGATGACACTCAGTGCCGGTACCCACAAGGTGGAGATCCGGGTTGCCGGCTCCCCTGCCGATTCAACGCCGGCCCTGGCTTCGGCCCTCACGATCCCGGCCGGGGCCCATCTGTCCGCAGTCGTTCATCAAGATGCCGCGGGGGCGCCCGAGATCACGGTCTTCAACGACGATGTGAGCCAGATCGCACCTTCGAACACGCGAGTCGTGGTGCGGAACGTGGCCGCCGGCGCCCCCGTCGATGTCGTGGTCGATGGCCATAGGCAGGTGACCGCGCTGGCGAGTGGCGAGGAGCATGGGATAGTCGTGCTCCCGTCCACCAACGCCGTCTCGGTGGCGTCGGCCAGCGGAGGCAGCATCTTGTTGCCGGCACAGGACGTGACCTTCGCCGAGGGCACCGCATACTTCATGTACCTCATCGGCTCCGCCGCGGATCGGACGCTCGGCTGGCTGGCCGAGTCCGTCGACGGCCTGGCCACCGTTCCGAACCGGATACAGACCGGGGACAGCGGTCTGGCCAGCCCCCGCCACCCCTCGACCCTGCTCACCGTGCTGGCGTGGACACTGTGCACGGCCGTAGCAGGGGGCCTCGTACTCGGATCGGTCGCCCGGCGGGCTCGTCGGCTCCCATGACGCTTCGGCGCCGAGCGCCGAACTGCCTGCTCGGCGGGCTCATCCTCCTCAGCTCGTGCGCAGCCGGTCACGGCGACCGGAGCGTCGTCATCGTCGGTGGCGCACCGGCCTCCAGGAGCACCAGCGGCTCCGCCGCCACGCCTTGGCGGGTGAAGGCGCCCACGGTCGAATCGGCCTGGCCCAAGCTGGTGGCCAAAGCACCGGTCACCACCGTCGCCAACGGCCGCATCGCCCTCTCTGACCTCCCGGTCGAGTCAACGCCGCCACCGGTGTCGGTCCGGATCGCGGCCATCGGCCTCTCGGGGGCGCCCGTACTCCCGACCGAGGTCGACCCTGCGACCGGCGAGCTCGCCATCCCACCGGAAGCCAAGCTGGTCACGTGGTACCGCTACGGCCCGTCACCAGGGGATCCGGGCTCCGCGGTACTGGCCGGCCACGTCGACTGGCACGGGCGCCCTGGCTCCTTCTTCCGCCTCGGCACCATCAGCGACGGTGCCACTGTCGTCGTCGACTACAGCGATGGGACCTCACGCCATTTCCGGGTGGTCAGCCATCGGCTCATGCTGAAGGGAGACCTACCGGCCGCCGAGCTGTTCGCGCGCCACGGGCCGCCCCAGCTCGTGCTGATCACGTGCGGGGGCGACTTCGACCGCTCGATCCACCACTACCGGTCGAACGTCATCGTGATCGCCAAACCGGTTACGAACCTCAGCGGCTGACGCGCCGAGGTGCGAAGGCCTCAGCCCTTCAGCGCGGCCTCGGTCTGGGCCGTGTCCTCGGTCCCGCGGTAGTAGGCGATCTTGCCGCCGTCGAAGCGGAAGTAGTGGTGCAGGTGCATGCTCACTCGACGCCCGGTGGCCCGGGAGGTCGACGCGAGGCGGACCACGGTGAGCACCTCGTTGTCGGTGGCCGCGTACGTGATCGTCGTGAAGTCGCCGACCTCCATGGTCGAACCGAACTGCGTGAAGAACGCCGCGACCTCCTCGGGGCCGCGGTGGACGCCATACCACGGCGCGCCGTTCCCCGCTGCCTCGGACGCCCAGTCGACGTCGTCGGTCACGTTGGCGAGGATGGTCGCGACATCACCGCGACCAAACGCGTCGTACACCGCCTCGATGGTCTTGATGTTCGAATCGGCACTCATGGCATGCTCCTCTCGGTTGCTCGTCGTCTGATGTTCGTCCCCGAACGGCGCCCGGATCAGCGCACCTCGATCCGCCCTCGAGGTGCCGATCGGCACCAGCGGCCAGGTCGTTGCCGACCGCGGGACATGCAGACCCACGCCCGGGGCCAAGTAGCCGCTCGCCGAGCCGCGCACCGGCGGCGGCAGGAACCGCACAGATCCTCGGGGGCGACTGGTCGATAGTGTTCACGACGTAGGACGGCTGCCGGCCAGCGAGAGACTCGCCGCAGACAGCTGGACGAGGAGCGAAACCCCTTGAATCCACAACCATGGGTGGCCGTTGGCCTCGACAACGGCGGGACCGCCAACAACGCCACCGTCGTCGACGGCAGGGGGCGGTTCCTCGTCGATGGCTTGGTTGAGACGCCAAGCTCCGTACACGAGGGTCCGGACGTCGCCGTCAACGCGCTGGTGGACGCGTTCGAGCGCATCCTGGAGCTCACCGGCACCGCCGCTTCCGCGGTGCGCGCCGTTGGCCTCGACACGCCCGGTCCCGCAAGCGCGGACGGTGTCATCTCTTCCACCGGGTCGACCAATTTCTCGGACCCCGACTGGCGGGGCTTCGATGTCCGCGGCGCACTCGAGACCGCCCTGGGGTTGCCGGTCGTCTACAACAACGATGGAAACGCCGCCGCGCTCTACGCCCACTCCGTGCACTTTGGCTCCGAGGCTGCGCACCGCTCCTCTGTTTCTGCCATCGTCGGCACGGGCTTGGGCGGCGGCGTCATCGAATCAGGCCGAATCGTACGGGGGGCCGCCGGCATGGCCGGAGAGCTCGGCCACGTCCACATCCCACTGCATGGGCTGTTGGCCGAGGACCAACCTCTACCCGTGTGCAACTGCGGGTTCGTCGGCGACGCCGAGAGCATCGCATCGCTCACCGGTATCGAGAGGAACCTGCTGCCCTACTGGCTGACCCGATTCCCCGGCCACCAGCTGGCTGGTTGGCAGCCGGTCGCCAAGGCCGCGCAACACGTCCGCGCCCATGGCGAGCGCGGCGACGCGATGGCACTGAAGATCTTCGAGCAGCAGGCCATGGCGCTCGGACGGCTCTTCACGATCGCCGCCAACTACTCCGATCCAGACGCCTACTTCCTCGGCGGCGGCGTGGTCGAGGTCAAGCCCGAGTTCCGTGCGTGGTTCCTGGCCAAGGTGCGAGAGCACACACTGTTGCGTGAGGAGCAAGCACGGGTAGCGACGTTCGCGCTCGTCCCGGACCGGGACATGGCCGGTGCACGAGGAGCTGCGCTCGCCGCGCTCGCCTCGGTCACGGCCGGCTGATCGCCGGCGCACCGCTCCGCCAAGCGCCCTGCCGGCAGGAGCATGGAGTTGGCTGCCGGGGCGGCGGTCCGGTGACCTCAGCTGAGGACGTTCCTCAACGCCTGGAGTCGTTCTGGGACGACTCGATACCAAACCCAGAGGCCTCGTTTGTCGCGGCTGACGAGCCCGGCGTCGACAAGGAGCTTCATGTGGTGGCTGACGGTCGGTTGCGATCGTCCGGATGGCTCGAGGAGGTCGCACGCGCACACCTCGTCGGCGTCGGACGAGGCGATGAAGGATAGAAGCTTGAGTCGGATGGGGTCGGCGAGGGCGGCGAAGGAGCGGGCCAGCGCTTCGGCCTGGTCCTCGTCGAGCACCTCGGCGGTGACCGGCATGCAACAGAGGACTGCATCGCTCACCGGTACCGCGGTTCGAGCACCCACGACGTCAGCATATCGAAGATCATCGAAGGAATTTGATTGACAATCGTCGATGGGTAGGTAGGATGCATACATCGAAAGAAGTCAATGTAACAGAAGTCGATGTAGTGGAGGATGACCGTGTCTCGAGTCCAGCTCGCTCTCAATGTCGCCGATCTCGACGCCTCGATCGAGTTCTACACGAAGCTCTTCGGGGCGCCCCCGGCCAAGGTTCGGGAGGGCTACGCGAACTTCGCCATCGCCGACCCGCCGCTCAAGCTCGTGCTGTTTGCCGGCGCGGGTGAGCCCGGCTCGCTGAATCATCTGGGGGTCGAGGTCGAGTCGTCCGAAGAGGTCATGGCGGCCACGACTCGGGCCCGGAGCGAGGAGCTGCCGACGGACGTGCAGAGCTCCACGACGTGTTGCTACGCGGTGCAGGACAAGGTGTGGGTGCAGGGTCCCGACAACGCGTGGGAGTTCTACAAGGTCCTGGCGGACGCACCGGTGCTCAGTCCGGACGATGGGTGTTGCACCACCGACCCCGTAGCGGTCAGCGCTTCGACATCGAGCGCCTGCTGCGGATGACCTCGAGGGCCAGGTTTCATCCGGCCGCGTGGAGGAGCCGACCGCGTCGACCGCGACTGGGTTCACGATTTGAGGGCCCCGAGGTCGGCGAGCTGCAGGACGCACTCGCATCGCAACGTCGCGGCCGCACCCGGATTGGTGGCATCCCGACCAACGCGGGCTGACAGCTACGGCTTCTCTGGTGCAGCGCACTCAGCGAGTGGGTACCCCGAGCTCACCCATGAGGCGTTCGACCCGGCTGCGGATCTCGTCGCGGATCGGGCGCACGGCGGCGACGTCGAGGCCGGCGGGGTCGTCGAGCTCCCAGTCCTCGTAGCGCTTACCCGGGTAGAGGGGGCAGGCGTCGCCGCACCCCATGGTGACGACCACATCCGCGGCTTGCACGATCTCGTCGGTCCAGGGCTTGGGGAACTCGGAGCGAATGTCGACGCCGGCTTCAGCCATGGCGTCGATGGCCGCGGCGTTGATCTCGCTTGCCGGCTCGGAGCCGCCGGAGTACACGTTGACCCAGTCGCCGGCCAGGTGGCGGAGCCATCCGGCCGCCATCTGGGAGCGCCCGGCGTTGTGGACGCACAAGAACAACACCGACGGGGTGTCGCCGGCGGTCATGCCCTCCACCTTGGCCAGGGCCTCGAGGCGGTCACGGGTAAAGCGTTCGACGAGGATCGGCACGAAGGTCGTGACGGTGGCCTTGCCGAGGAGCTGGTCGAGGCTGTCGGCGATGAATCGCTCGATCGTCTCGGGTCCGAACACACCGGCGAACTCGTCCCTCAGGCGTGCCCCGGACGACGTTATGAGGTGTTGTTGCGCCGGGGTGAGCCCGCGGAGGTCGGTCATGCTGCTCCCTCTTGTCGGCGGTGGTCGCTGGGAAGATGACGCTTCGGTTGGCGCGGGTGGTCGAGAAGGGCGGCGAACAAGGCATCGCCACCGGCAACGTTCGAGACTCCGCCGGCAACGCGTCGATCGAAGGTGATGCTCCGAGGACCTGCCACCCTCTCCGAGTCCGTCTCACAGTGATGCGATCCCGGCCTTGAGGGCAGCGACACCAGCAGGACTGATGCAGTAGCGGGTGCGGGGACCGTCGGTCTCGCCTTGGACGAGACCGGCTCCTCGCAGGATGCGCAGGTGCTCAGACACGGTCGACTGCGCCAACGGGAGCTCCGAAACCAGATCTCCGTTGATGCAGGTGTCGCGGGCGGCGAGCAGGCGCAGGAGCTTGACCCGCACTGGATGACCGAGGGCTTTGGCCATGGTGGCGAGCATGTCGTCGTCGGGGGGCGCGACGATCGTGACCGGGGTGGTGTCGCACCGCTCGGTGGTCGCACTGCTGGCCTTGGGAGCGCGGGTCGCCCGTGTCTGACGTGTCCGGGGCGGCGTGGTGGCGGATGTGGTCATCGGCTGGATACTCCTTCGCGGGGTTTCGGCCGCGGCCGGGGTGCGGAGGGCGAGCTTCTACTCGAGTGCGTCGTCGTGGCAGCCGAGCAGTTCATGCGACGCTCGCCTCGTTGGTGGAGTAGTAGCGGCGGCGGGCCCACAACGACACATAGACCAGCCCGACGAGGACCGGAACCTCGATGAGGGGGCCGACGACTCCGGCGAGGGCCTGGCCAGATGCGACGCCGAAGACACCGATGGCCACGGCAATGGCGAGCTCGAAGTTGTTGCCCGCGGCGGTGAACGCGATCGAGGCGTTGCGGTCGTACGGGAAGCCAAACCGGAGTCCGAGGAAGAACGATCCGAACCACATGATGGCGAAGTAGACGAGGAGCGGGACGGCGATGCGCGCGACGTCCCAGGGTTCGCTCGTGATCCGGTCGCCTTGAAGCGCGAACAGGATGACCACGGTGAACAGCAGCCCCCATAGGGCGATGGGGGCGATCCGGGGGAGGAAATGCTGCTCGTACCACTCGGTGCCCTTGCGCGCTTCGCCGATGGTGCGGGTGAGGAAACCGGCCAGGAGGGGGATGCCCAGGAAGATGAGCACCGACTTCGAGATCTCCCAGATCGTGACATCGATCCCGGCCGACTCGAGGCCGAGCCAACCCGGGAGCAGCTCGAGGTAGAAGTAGCCGAGCAACGAGTAGGCGAGGATCTGGAAGACCGAGTTGATCGCGACCAGCACCGCTGCCAGCTCACGGTTGCCGCAGGCCAGGTCGTTCCAGATGAGCACCATGGCGATGCAGCGAGCCAGGCCGACGATGATCAGCCCGGTCCGGTACTCCGGCAGGTCGGGCAGCAGGAGCCACGCCAGCGTGAACATGAGGGCGGGGCCGACCACCCAGTTGAGGATCAGCGACATCGCAAGCGAGCGGCGGTCGGAAACGACGGTGCCAATGGAGCGGTAACGCACCTTGGCCAGCACCGGGTACATCATCGCCAGCAGCCCGATGGCGATCGGAAGCGACACCGTGCCGACCTTCACCCTCTCCAACGTGTCGTTCAGATCGGGGAACACCCGTCCGAGTGCAATGCCCAGCGCCATGGCCACACCGATCCACACCGGCAGGAACCGGTCCAGCACCGACAGCCGGGCAACGACAGGTCGGTTGAGCTCGTCGACTGCGGCTAGTGCGGTCTCAGCCATGCTCACTCCATCGAAGATCGACGATCAGCGATGACTGTACCGGGTGGATGGCCCGGATGCTGGCCTTCGAGCGCGTCGGCCTCGGCGTCCTCATCTCAGCCCGCGAATCTCTGGGGTCGCCGAGCTTCGACACGACTGCGAACCGCGGTTCCATTCGAGCCGTGGACCTGCGTCAATGCCGGGTCCGCACGCCGCGCGCGCGTCGATTGGTGCCTGACGTCATGGACCGGTGTCGTCGGTGTCGACCTCGCTCCAGTCGACCCACACCGTACCGGTCGCCGCGAGGTAGCCGTCGATCGCGGTGCCGAGCGTCGGGAAGAACCGGTCGTCGCCGATCCGGTCGTAGAGGCCGTAGCTGCGTAACCGGTCCTTGACCGGCCCCTTCAACTCGGCGAACGCGACCTCGATGCCCAGGGCGTCGAGGTCACGGAGCAGCTCGTCCAGGATCTCGGCACCGGTGGTGTCGATATCCGTGATCGGCTCCGCGGCCAGGATCACCCACCGCGTGGCTTCGCCGCGCGCGCGAATCGCCCGCAGCAGGCGTTCGGCGAACAGTTCGGCATTAGCGAAGAAGATCGGCGCGTCGAAGCGGTAGAGCACCAGACCGGGGACCTGCCGGGCTTCAGGGTGGCGGTCGATGTCGTGGTAGCCCTTCAGGCCTTCGATCCGACCGAGGACGGCGTCGTAAGGGCGCCACGCTCGCCGTACGAAGTTGCCGAGCGAGAGCCCGATCGCGACCAGGATCCCCTCCAACGCACCGAGGAAGGCGACGCCGAGCAGGGCGATCAGCGACAGCCCCAGCTCTGACCGGCGCACGTTCGACAGCCATCGGAGGCTTCGAAAGTCGAAAAGTGTGAGCGCGGCCGCCATGATGATGGCGGCCAGTGTCGATGTCGGGAGGTATCGGCCGAGGTCGCTCGCCATGAGGAGGGTCACGACGATCGCGAACGCGCCGATGAGGCCCGTCAGCTGTGTTTGCGAGCCCGAGCTTTCGGCCACGATCGTGCGTGAAGTAGAGGCGCTCACCGGGAAGCCCTGGAAGACACCGGCGGCCGCGTTCGCCGCTCCGAGGGCGCGAATCTCTCGATTGGCATCGACATGCTCGCCGTGCCGCGCGGCCAGGCTGCGCGAAACCGCGGTGGTGTCGGTGAGTACGACGAACGCAATGCCAGCGGCGGCCACGAGCAACTTCGTGGCCTCCTCCAGGCTCACATGGGGAACGGTCGGGCTCGGGAAGCCGGATGGAATCGCGCCGACGACTGAGACGCCGTGCGCGGTGAGGTCGAAGGCGCTCACCGCGATTGCGGCACCGACGACGGCAATCAAGACGCCGGGCACCCTCGGCAGGAACCGGCGAGACACGAGGATCACGGCGAGAGACCCGAGGCCGACGCCGAGCGAAGCCGGCACCGTCTTGCCCTCGCGAAGCCCGCTCACGAACGCGTCGACCTCCTTGAACAGCCCTTGCGCGTTGGAACCGAAGCCGAACAGCTTCGGGAGCTGTCCGACGAAGACGATCACGGCGATCCCGTTGAGGTAACCGACACGGACAGGCTTCGACAAGAGCTCCGCAAGGACCCCGAGACGGGCGAATCCGGCCGCGATGCACAGCGCGCCCATGAGCAGCGCAAGCATCGAGGCCATCGCGACTGCCTTGGAAGGGTCGGCTTGCGCGTCCACAAGCGGCAGGAGGGCGGCTGCGATCATCGGGCCGAGCGCCGAATCCGGCCCCAACACGAGTATGCGTGACGGCCCAAAGAGCGCGTACGCGAGGAGCGCCAGCACGGTCGTGTACAAGCCGGTGACGGCCGGCAGCCCGGCCAGTTCGGCGTAGGCCATCCCTTGCGGGACGAGCAACGCGGTCAGCACCACCCCGGCGACGATGTCCCCACCAAGCCACGCTCGCCGGTAGGTGCGCACGAGACGCACTCCCGGCACGTCCACGTCTTGGATTCTGCACCTCACGGCTCGGAACGAGAAAGCCTTAGGTCCGACCGGGAGGCGTACGTCATGAACGGGTGCACTTCACCTCCTCGACGGGACGAAGGTCGAACATGCGCTCGTCGAGCGGCTATGAGGTCCGTGGCCACCACGGATTCGCCACGGACCCACCCGTCCCCGTCAGCCCGTGTCGTTGGCGTCCTCGAAGAGCCGGCGGACGTCCTCGAGGTCGTAGGGTCGTTCCAGCTGCTCGCCGGGCCCCCACTGGCTGCGGGGCTCGTTTACGAAGTCGCCGGCGTAGACGTGGATCGCAGCGGTGAGGTGGTCGAGCGGGTTGGCCACGGCGTGGATGGTGTCGTCGCCGAGCACGACGACCTCTCCGGCGGCGAGCTGCTTGCCCCCCGAGGCGATGAGCGTGCGGGCGCCGGGCGCGGAGCGGCGGTAGAAGGAGTTGTCCTCTTGTCCCGCGTAGATGCCGATGGCGGCCCACATCCGGTGGTCATGTGGGTAGACGCTCATCCGCGGCGCCCACACGGCGTGGACGATCGTCAAGTCCGGGGACTGGTGCAGGAGGTTGATGCCGCCCTCGGTAGGTCGCAGCGCGTCGCCGACCGCACGAGCGTCTGACACGGCTCGCTCGAGGACCTCCTTGATGGCGCGCCGGGGTTCGGTTTCCGCTCGGGCGTCGCGGCAGTCGTTGATGAACTCGTCGATGTCGAACATGCACTGATTGTCGTGCTCGGGGCGCGCGTTGTCTGCCGCCTCGACGAGCTCGACGGCACCGTCATCTTCCTCGCCAGTGAGGCGTCGAGCTACGTGACCGGCCAGCACCTCTATGTCGCCGGCGGGTGGTCGATATACTGACATCGTCGATGCGGGAGATCTCACACGGGGTGTCCAATGGTCCGACGACGCCTGACGTCCCGAATCTCGTCGTGCTCGCGATGAACGGATGGGACGAGGGCCAGCCCTCGTGGTGGCTCAATCTCGGGGCGCACCCGGATGCCGTGGTTCGCCTGGCGGGCCGGCAAGCGCGCCCGGTGCGCGCGCTCCGGTCGCGGGGGAGGAGCGTGACCGACTGTGGCAGCGCTGGGTCGCGGTCGAACCGAAGCTCGACGGCTATGCGGGGCTGCGGTCGACCGAAACGTCCGTGATCGTTCTCGAACCGCGCGACGGGACCGCTTGACAGCAGGCGAGGACGGCTGGCCTGGTCAGATCGACGACGGCCAGGAAGCACGTGTTCTCCGGTGAGGCCGGTGGCCTCCCTTGGCAGCCCTTGTGCGACGCCTTTCGAATCTGAGCCCTCAGCAGCGTCGAACGATCGGGTTCACGACCAGCGATTGAGGCTTTCAGCGCTCGCTCAGCAGCGGTTTGTAGGCTCGTGGCGTGTTCGGGTCCCGAGCTTGTCGACCTGTTCTTGCGGTGATGTTCGCAGTGTGCTCGGGTGCCCTCGCGGCGTGCAGTGACAGTCGCCCGCCCGCGGCGTCGTCTGTGTCGGCTGCGAGCTCGAACGTCGGTCCTCGGCCGACGGGCCCACCAGTCACACTCGCGGGTTCGGCGCCCTCCGGCAACCCGCCGACGACCGCACCATCCACGCCGCCGGTCACGGTCGGAAGGAATGCCGACGCCGAGAAGTTCGATCCCGGTGCGTTCCCCAGCATCGTGACGAGCGTGAACAAGTGGCTGCCCTTGACGGCCGGCTACCAGTCCGTTCGTGAGGGTGCCGTGAACAGTGGCAGCCGCCGGCTTCCCCACCACCGCATCTACACGGTCACGAATGTCACGAAGGAGATCGCCGGTGTCCGCACCGTGCTGGTGTTGGATCAGGACATCGACGGTGGCGAGGTCGCCGAACAGGCCATCGACTACCTCGCCGAGGACAAGGACGGCAACGTCTGGTACCTCGGCTCGTACACCGAGGCGTATGAAGGAGGGCAGTTCGTGAACGCCAACGATGCCTGGCTGGCCGGCATCAAGGGCGCCAAGGCGGGCGTCCTGATGATGGCCGATCCCCGGACCGGCACCCGTACCTACCGCCAGGCGACGGTCCCTGGCGAGGGATCGGCCAAGGCGAAGATCATGAAGACCGGCCAATCCCTGTGTGTACCGTTCAAGTGCTACACGAACGTGCTCGTCATCTTGGAGGACGGCTCCGAGAACACGTACTTCGCGCCTGGAGTCGGGGGGATCCGCACGGAGCCGAAATCGGGCAAGCCGCAGGAGACCGAGGAGCTCGTCAACCTCACCCAGCTCACGCCCCAGGGACTCGCCGAGCTCAGCGCAGAAGCGTTGAGGCTCGACCTCCATGCCCGGACCGAGGCGCAGGAGGTCTTCGGCAGCTCCACTCCCGCGGAGGGCCCGTCCTGATAGCCGCACCAGCGCACGGGTCCTCGCCCCTGGTGCGAGTCGACGGGGTCTCCAAGGCGTACCGGGACGGGAAGGTCGAGACGCCCGTGCTCCGTGCGGCCGACCTCGAGCTGCGCCGTGGGGAGACCACGAGTCTGGTCGGCGTGTCGGGGAGCGGGAAGTCGACCCTCCTCGCATTGATCGCGGGACTGGCCCGCCCCGACCGAGGAACGATCGCGTTCGCCGGTCAGGACCTCGACGCGCTGGATGACACGGCGCGGGCGCGGCTCCGCGCAGAGCAGGTCGGGTTCGTGCTCCAGAGCGGCAACTTGATCCCGTTCCTGACGGCGCAGGAGAACGTCGAGCTGGCCATAGAGCTCGCACGCGGCCGTCGACGCGTGGCCCGCGCGACCGTGCTGCTGTCCGAGCTCGGTCTCGGAGATCGCGTCCACCATCTGCCGCGCCGGTTGTCAGGCGGAGAGATGCAGAGGGTCGCCGTCGCGGTGGCCCTCGCCAACGATCCCGATCTGCTGCTCGCCGACGAGGTAACGGGCGAGCTCGACTCTGCGAGTGCCGAGCAGGTGATGGGGATCATCCTCGACGTGTGGCGCATTCGCGGCCTGACCGTCCTGTTCGCGACCCACAACGATGAGCTCGCCTCCCTCGCGCAGCTCCGCCTGCGGCTTGCGGACGGCGAGGTTCACCCCGCATGAGGGCCTCCGTCGGTATCAGCCTTGCGTCGGTGTCCATGCACTACCGGACGCCGGCCGGCGTCGTCCGTGCCCTGGACGGGATCAGCGTGGAGATCGCGGCTGGGAGCAGCGTCGCCATCATGGGTCGGAGTGGTTGCGGGAAGTCGACCCTGCTCGGGCTGATCGGTGGCCTCGAGACCCCCACTGCCGGTCGGGTAGTCGTCGGCGGGCGCGAGATGTCCGGCCTGCCCGAGGCGGAGCGGACCCGCCTGCGCCGCGACGAGCTGGGGTTCGTGTTTCAGACCGACAACCTCCTGCCCTTTCTCACGGCGGCGGAGAACCTCGGCCTGCAGCTCGCGCTGCACGACCGGGACAGCAGCTACGAGGCCGCCCTCGAGCTGCTCGCCGAGCTGGAGCTCGGGGACTGTCTGCACAAGCTCCCCGATCAGCTCTCCGGCGGGCAACGCCAGCGGGTCGCCGTCGCCGGTGCCCTCATGCACGAGCCACGGGTGCTGCTCGCGGACGAGCCGACCGGGTCGCTGGACGTCGATGCCTCGGCCAGCCTCGTCGAGCTCCTGCTCACCGCGAGCGGCGGACGGGCGCCACGCTGGTCGTGGTCACCCACGACGCCTCGGTAGCCCGGCGGCTGGACGTGACAGTGCACCTCCGCGATGGGCAGCTGGTTGACGGCGGTCAGCCCGCATCACTCCTGTTCGGTCCATGGCCCGCACCGCTTCCCGAGACCCGTCGAGGCGGGTAGGTGCTCCGCTACGCCTGGCGCGATCTGGTACGCAACCCGCGCCGGACGGTCGCCACCCTGATCGGAGTCGGCCTCGGTGTGGGCCTGTTCTCCGGGCTTCTCTTCTACGTCGACGGCTCGAGTGCGACGATGACGGAGCGAGCGATCGCGCCCCTTGCGCTCGACATGCAGCGCGTGATGACGTCCCCACTGGGCCGGCGGCTTACGTTCGAGGAGCGCCTGGATGCACCGACGCCATTGCGCGAGGGGCAGGACGCCACGGTCACGCTCACCGTCACCAACGAGGACGGCGAACCGGCCAACGAGGTGGTGATCAACGACGAGCCCCCGTCGCCGTTGTCCTACGTGCACGGCACCGCGACGCTCAACGGCGAGCCGCTGCCCGATCAAGCAGGGCAGAGCCCGCTCGCCCAGGGCCTGGCCCGGTCCGGGCTCAACATCGGGACCGTCCAGCCCGGGTCGAAGATCACGCTGACCTATCTCGCGGCGCCAACCAGGTCGTGCTCGATGTCCATGCGTTGAGGCCGCAGGGCAAGATATCGAGCCGCGAGGACGTCGTGCCGCTCAAGGCGAACACCGCGGCGCCGCTGACGCTTCAACAGCTCCGTTCGGACATCGCCCGGATCCCCGGCGTCGCCGCCGCCGACGGCCTGTATTTCGTCGATCTGCCACCCGGAGCCCTACACACCCGCCGTTCGACACTTGACACACGCGTTCGCCTCTTCGCGTTCGACGCGAGCTACCAGTCGCACTATCCCGAGATCCGCCTGGCCGCCGGCTCGCTCGGCCGGAGCTCCGCAGTGCTCAGCGCAGAAGCGGCCCGTACGTTGTCGGCCGGCGTCGGCGCGACCGTCACCCTGACCCTGCCCGGCGACCGGCAGCCAGTCTCGCTGCCGGTGAGCGGCGTCGCCGATCTCGCCGGGGCGACGCCGCTCTTCTCGAGCCGCAAGTCGCGCAAGCTCGAGGACTTCCTCTACGTTCCGAACTCGGTCGTGGTCAGCCCCGCGACGTTCGAGCGCGCCATGATGCCGGCGTTCCGAGCGGCCAGTGCGAGCGAGGAGAACCTGATCAAGAGCCTTCCGGTGCTGGAGATCGACGTCCTCGTGGACCGGTCACGATTGCATGCCGATCCCGCTCGCGCGCTAGCGCAGACCACGGCGATCGCGCAGTCGATCAACCGGCTCGCGCCCGGGCAGGACTACCTCATCGACAACATCTCCAACACGCTTGGGGTCGCCCAGGAGGACGCCAAGGTCGGCAAGAGGTTGTTCGTCTTCCTGGGCTTGCCCGGCGCCCTCCTGGCGGCCTTCCTCGCCGCGTATGCAGGTGGCATCCTCGCCGGCACACAGCGGCGCGACCGTGCCACGTTGCGGCTGCGGGGCGCGGATCGGCGCCATCTGGTGCAAGTGCTGTCCTATCAGACGTTGGCGCTCGCCGTCGCCGGCTCGGTTCTCGGCACCGCGCTCGGGTTCCTCTCCGTGATAGCCATCCTCGGGCGGAGTTCGCTCCTCGCCGCGGCTGGGGTCGAGCTCGTGGCCTCTGGACTGCTAGCGGTCGCCGTCGGCACTCTGTGCACCGGGCTCGCGCTCTACGTCGTCGGCCACCGGTCCCTTCATCGCGAGATCAGCCAGGAGCGCCGGGAGCTCGCGCTGGATCCGCGTCCCGCATGGCGCCGTTTCGGGCTGGACCTCAGCCTCCTCGCCGCCGGGGCGATCGCCGCGGCCATCGCCTTCCGCGCCGGGTCCTTCGACGGGCGCCCTGCGTCGGTCTCGGCCGGCCAGTCGGCGCGACTCCCGTCGCACCTGCTGCTCGCACCACTCCTCGCGTGGGTCGGTGGCACGCTGCTCCTGGTCCGAGCTTTCCAGGGGATCACAGCACATCTCCCGCTGCCCGCTCCTCCCCGGTTCGGGCCAGCTGTCAAGGGCACGTTGAGTCGCAGCATCCGGAGGCGCTCGTCGGCGCTTGGAACCGGCGTGGCCGGCGTCGGTCTCATCGTCGCGTTCGGACTGAACCTCGCGGTCTTCTCGTCCACGTACGATGCCGCGAAGAGATCTGACGCCCGATTCGTCGTCGGATCTGATGTGCGCATCACCCCTAGCGTCCTCAGCGCAGAACCTCTTCGGCGTGCCTTCGCTTCCACCCTCCATGCTCCTGGCCTCGTCGGCATCGCCCCAGTTGTGGCCGAGCTCGAGAACGCGGTGCTGATTGGGCCGTTCGACCAGAACCGGGCCGATCTGACGGCCATCGACCCCACGAGTTTCGAGAAGGTGGCTCCTCTGTCGGACTCGTTCTTCGTGCGTCAATCGGCATCAGCGGCGATCGCCGCGCTGGCTGCTGACCGGCAGGGTTTGCTCGTGAACGCGCAAACGGCCGACGACCTCTCGATCGAGACCGGCGACGAGGTCCAGGTTCTCCTGGCCCGGGGAACGGACCGACAGATCCTGGAGCCGTTCCACGTCGTCGGTCTTTTCGAGCGGCTCCCCGGCTTCCCCCAAGGCGTCGACCTCGTCGCCAACCTGACGTACTACGAGTCGACGACCGGTCTCGACCAACCCGACTTCTTCCTCGCCCGCGCCACGGACGCCAGCTCCGCTGGCGTGGCCCGGGCGTCCGCCGCGTTCCAGTCCGGTCCCGGCAAGACGGACTCCATCCACATCGACACGACCACGACCGCCCTCGACAAGGATCAGTCCAGTCTCACGGCGCTGGACCTCCACGGTCTCCTGCGGCTCGACACGCTCTATACCCTGCTCATGAGCGGGGCGTGCATAGGCATGTTCGTGTTCGGCCTCCTGCTGCACCGTCGTCGCGAGTACGTCATCCTGCGGGCGCACGGCATGTCGTCCCGCCAGCTGCGCCGCCTCGTCCTCGCGGAGACCGGAGTCGTCGCCGTCGCCGGTGTCGCCGCAGGCATCCTGGTCGGGCTCGGTACGGCCTACCTGTTCGTCCATGTCCTGCGCGCGCTGTTCGTCCTCGAACCGACAGTCACCTTCGTACCCGGCCGTCTCGCTGTGATCGCCGCGCTTCCGATCGTGGCGGCCCTGGCGTCCGCGCTGGTCGCCACCGCCGTTCTCAACCGGCTCCGACCGACGGAGCTGCTGCGTGACACCACGGCCTGAGCGCCGCTCGGGAGGTGAGGTCCATGGCTGACCTTCGCCGCGAGCAGGTACCACTTCTTGGTAGCGCTGGGCCATCCGCGCGAGCGAGAAGCGCCGGGCGGCCCACGTCCACGAGGCCAGGCCGCTCGAGTTCACCGAGTGCGAGTGAGCGCGCTGGCGAGGTCGGAGTCGGTGCGCCCGGCGCGGAGACCGCCCTGACCTGGGTGTCTTGCAGCAGCCCCAACGGGATTCGAACCCGTGCCGCCACCTTGAGAGGGTCATCGGGTCCGTCCATCCCGTGTTGTCCTGTGCCGTTTGGGCAGCTCAGGTGCGGTGCACTGTCCGTCGAGTGTTGTCCTGTAGCCGCTCGTGTTGTCGAGTTGGGTGTAACGAGGGTGTAACGGCGGGTTGTTCTCGCGCTCGATAGCGGGTGCGGCGGTGATCGAGCTACAGCACGCCAGAGCGGCCGCTGCGGCTCTGGCCGGCGCCTCGGAATGACCCGTTCGGGCTCCGCGTCGGTCCGACGTCGTTGTTCCTGTGAAGCCGCGATCACCGACCGGCTCGAAGCCGAGATCCAATCCGGTCTTGACAGCGTTGTACGGCTCTACACCGACCGAGCCGCGTTCCTCGCGATCATCGAAGCCCTGCTCGACGTCGGGCACGAGCGCGTGGCCGAGATCGCCAAGCGTTCATCACGCTCGGTCGACGACTTCGAGGTCCGTGTCGCGACCAACGCATCCTTCGGCGTCTTCGGTCCCCATTTGATGGTTGGCCGGATTGAACCGCCTGTGGTGGGCGGCGGCCGGGGATGGTGGAGGGGAGGCGAGGTCTCCTGTCAGGATCGGGGGATGACGGTGAGAATGTCGAGCCGCGGTCGTCGCTCGGGCGGGGAGCGGGTGCGGCTGCGGATCGGAAGTGTGGCCAAGGCGGTGCTGGTAACCGGGCAGGCCTACCAGGACCCGAAGGACGCGTTGAACGAGTTCGTGTCGAACGCCCCGACGAGTACATCGAGGCGGGGCGGGGCGATGGACGGGTCCGGGTGGTGCTGCGCCGTAGGGCGCAGCGACCGTTCATCGCCGTCGATGACGAGGGGCGGGGGATGGCGGACGCTGACGATCGGAGCGTCGATATGGGCGGCTCCAAAGACGTCCTCACCGGCATATCAGGCCATTATCGGGCGCGGTAATCGGCGTGCCGCTGCGCGACGTCCAAGAAGCTGCCGCTTCGCACGCCGACCCGCGCACCACCATGCGCTATGAGCGGGCGAGACAGTCCCTCGACGGTCACACCACCTTATCGTTGCCGCATTTATCGCTGGCGCCGCCCGCTAACCCACGTGCACCGGGTGAGGCCGCCGACCGCGACCGTACCCGAGACCACGAGCGCCCCCCAGCGGGCATTTTGCGCTGATCTCAGTCCCGAGTGCGGCGACGGTGCATCTCGGCTGGGTGTTCCGGATCAGCGGTTCAGCTAACCTCGGGGCTGACGTGCGGCGTACCGTCTCAGCTTGCACACTCTTTTCCGACATATGTAGAGTTGGGGCGTGACGGCTTTCCGCATGACCGGTCGTACCATGGCCGTGCTCGAAGTCTTGGCAGCCGAGCCGCAGGGGTGGCACTACGGCTACGAGTTGCTGGTCGCGACCGGAAGCCGGTCGGGATCGCTGTATCCGATCCTGATTCGCCTGGCTGAGCGCGGCTACCTGGAGTCGTCGTGGGAGCAGGAGCCGCCCCATGGGCGCCCGGCCCGGCACCATTACCGCATCACCGGCGCGGGCCTGGCACTCGTGGACGCCGACCACCAGCGCACGGCCGGCTCCTCGCGTGAGATTCGTCGGTCGCCGAGGCTGCGGACTGTGCCGTGATCGCGGCCAGCGCCGTCTTCGTCGTGGTCACCGCCGTGGCCGTCGTAATCGCCCAAGGGCGCCGCCGGCCGGTCGCTGCGGATGCCGGCGGCGACACCGCCGAGCGGATGTTGGTCGCCGTCGCCCGCTTGGCGCCCGAGGCGCGGCGCCAATGGATCCTGGCTGCCGTTGCGGAGCGCCGAGCCAGCTACGACCGCCGAGGGCGCCGACAACTGGCGTTGGGCGCCGCTCGCGCCGCGCTGACCCGTTCGGCCACGAGTTCGCCCGTGGACGTCGAGCGGCTCACCGGCGCCTTGGCTGTCATGGTCTTGGCCCTGGCCGCCTTTGGGCTCGTGCATTATCCGGGTCTGCGCGACGGCGTCGCCTGGCTCGTGTACCTCGTCCTGCTGGTGATCGGCGTGGTGGGGTATGTGCTGGGCGCGCTGGTCGTGTCGCGGATCGGTCAGCCGAGCCGGTTCGCCATCGAGGCCGCCCTCCCCGCGCTTGTCCTGTCGGCGTTGGCGGCCACGGGAACGGGTCCCGCGTCTTTGGCCATCGTCGTCGCCATCTTCGTGCTGCCCGGCATCACGGGCTTCGTGCTGGCCCGACGAACCCGGTCCTGGGCCAGGGGGCTCGTCGACGCAACCGCCTGCGGGCTCCTCGCCGGCCTGTTCGCATTCGTCGGCTACGTCACCGTCCTCTACGTCACCGACGGCGGCACCGCCACGGCGGGCCTGCTCGCTGCGTTCCGCGCTAGCGGCGCTCGCGACTACCGAACCTGGATCGTCGGTGACGACCTCGGCGGCGCCTGCTTCATGCTCGCCTTCATCCCCGTCGCCGCCATAGCTGTCGGCGTCGTCGCGTCGACCTTTGGCGGTCGCCACAGTTCAGCCCCCGCCCGACCGAACTGACCCCGCCGCCAGCTAGGCGCCCTCCGGAACAATCTGCACCGGCTGCGTAGCGCGTCTCGCCGCCCAACGTCCTGCTCCGCGCCAGACCGGGCCGTTATCCGGTGCCGAGTATCCACCGTTACGTGATACGTGACCTGCCGGCCAGACCCGCCCATATCGCTCAGCCGAGCGCGCACTGGGCCTCCACGCCGAACCGACAGATCCTGCTGACCCTTGACATGCCGCGCAGCCGAAGGCGCCTCGATGCTCTCGCCGGGATTACCTTCTTGGTGATGGCAGAGAGCGCTGACGCTCGCCCACCGGTGACGGCCGGGCGCGAGACCCTGGGGACGGTCGCCCCCAGACGCGCCAGACGTCGACTGCCCGAGATCGAGCATGCTGACGGTCGGATTGCTCAGGTCGCGAGAGTCTCCGGCAGGCATTGGAAGACCTCGATCCCGACAGCAGCCATACGCGCCGGGTCGATCCGCCCCTTTTGCTGAGGTATCAAGGCCGAGCATCTCGAGCGTCGCGCCGGTAGGGTTCGGAGTGCCGATCGGACGTCCACTTCGCGTTCGCTGACCCGAAGGCATTTCACGCCCTCTGAGAGAGGCAGACGCTGCATGAGCGCTGACCGCACTGGGCAGGAGGATCGTCGCGTAGCAGGTCGCCTGTACGGGCGGACCGCGGCCGAGATCACTGGGCCCCTGCAAGAGGCGGGGCCGAAGGTGCAGTACCGGAAGGTGTTGTCGCGCCGCCAGCAAGCTGTCGTGCAGTCATTGGGATTGGTCCATATCGCTGTTGCCTTGACTCTGGCCATCTACCTCGTGCTACCCGGACAGCTGCCGCGATTGTCATCTGGTCCGGTGGTCGACACCTTGACGGTGGTCGGCTTGATTGTGATGGTGGGGCTCCAGCTGATCGTCGGCCTCCGCACCCTCACCAACGCGTACCAGGCGCGCACGGCCCGCGATCCGATCCCGATGAAACCACAGCCGGGCCTTCGGGTGGCCGTGCTGACGACGATCGTTCCGAACAAGGAGCCCGTCGAACTCGTCATGGCCACGCTCCGGGCGATGCTGAAGATCCGTCACGACGGCTCGCTCGACGTGTGGCTGTTGGACGAGGGTGCCGACCGATATGTGGCGCTGCGATGCGAGGAGATGGGCGTCCGGTACTTCACCCGCAAGGGCGTCCCGGAGTGGAACAGAGAGACCGGGCCGTACCGAGCCAACACGAAGCATGGCAACCACAACAGCTGGCGGTCGGTCCACGAGCACAACTACGACGTGGTCGCGCAGATGGATCCCGATCACGTCCCCTGGCCCAACTTCCTGGAGCGGACGCTCGGATATTTCTCCGATCCCGACACTGCCTTCGTGGTCGCGCCGCAGGTGTACGGCAACTTGAAGGAGTCCTTCGTGGCGAGAGGCTCGGCGGAGCTCGCCTACCTCTTCCACGGCATCATCCAACGGGGCGCGAACGGGCACGAGGCGCCGTTGCTCATCGGCACCAATCACCTCTACCGGCCGAGCGCGTTCGATCAGATCGACGGCTACCAGGACTGCATCATCGAGGATCACCTCACCGCCATGGTGCTCTACACCGCCGTCAACCAAGCGACGGGCAACACGTGGAAAGGTGTGTACACGCCCGACGTCCTGGCGGTCGGTGAAGGCCCGGCTACCTATGCGGACTTCTTTTCGCAGCAGAAGCGGTGGGCCTACGGGATCTGGCAGATCGGAAGGCAGCACTCGCTCAAATTGTTCCGGTCGATGCGCCACCGGCAGCAGCGGGTGTCGTTCGCGGCCCTGCAGCTCCACTACCCGACCACCGCGATGTCCTGGGTCGGCGGGGTGTTCCTGTCCGCGCTCTACCTTGGTGGCGGCATCACGGTGACTCGACTGTCCGCGTCGGTCTGGGTAGCGCTGTTCGGATTCAACATCTGCGTCGGCCTCGTGTTCAACCAGTACCTGAGGAGGTTCAACTTGGTGGAGCACGAACGCCGTGGTTTCGGCTTGGCCGGTATGGCTCTAGAGCTGATGACCGCGCCGGTCTACGTCGCTGCGGCCGCCGCGCAGCTGGCGGGCCGACCGCTGGTCTACGTGGTCACCGCCAAGGGCTCGGCGACCACGGGCGACACCTGGCGGGCATTTCGCCCCCATCTGGGGTGGGCGGCGATCGCCGTCGGATCGATCCTGCTCGGCCTCGGGCTGGGTCATGACTACCCGGCGCTCTACGTGTGGGCCGCGATCACGGTCCTGGTATCGCTCTCGCCGCTCGCCCACATCTGGGCCTCGCGAGTCGCCGCTCGAGGCGCCGGCCGCTATGCCCATTCGATCGTCGTCGCCTCGGTGCCGGCGGAGCGCCGCATCGGGGACGTGCTCGTCGCGCGAGGCCTGCTCACCATGGGGCAGCTGCGAGAGCTGCTCGACGCTCAGGCCATGTCCGATGGACCTTGGCAGCGCCTCGGCGAGCTCGCGGTCGCTGGCGGCTACGTCAGCAGTGCACAGGTCGCCTCCGCGCTCGGCGAGAGCGACTCCACTCGCGAGCTGGACCCGGCGACGACGTAGAGGACATTCGACGCGGCCGGCGTGACGATCGGATCCCCTCCCTTCCGCTACGGCGGTTCCGGCCGCCCTGGGGTAAGTGCCGGTCGTTGATCAACGAGCTGCGCCAGTGATCTAGAGCCGGGGCATCGGGAGAGATGCTTGATCACCTTCGCGCAGGTCCCGACGACGGTTGCGAGAATCAGTCCGACGAGGAGAACCACTATGGCCACCCAGGCCTTGGCTGCGCCGGCGTCGGGAGCTGAGAGCGACAGGATCCGAATGACCCCGGCCACGGTCACCGCCACGATGACTGCGGCGAGGCACGCCAAGACGAGCGGAGGGATGATCACCATCGGCCGCATCGGCGGACTGTGGTCTTCCGGGGTGTCCACTTCACCTCCCGGTCCCAGATTCGAGAACCACACGGGCTCACTCTCGTCGGCATCCACTTCGTTCCCCCTCTGACACTCGGGAACCACCAAGGCTCGCAGTGGACAAGCGTGCTCAGCGGCCGCTGGGCCTTGGTCAACAATCATCGCTCGCAGAGCGCTCGCGAAGTACTGGCGAGCAGTATGAGGGGCGGGGCCCCGAGCTCCTGGCGCTAACGGCGCCCGGACACATCGGCTCGCTGCCGTCGGCGCGCATCCGCACGTGGTGAGGCCGCTCCGCCGGTGCACCCCGATGAGCACCATGCGCGAGATCCACCGTTCCGCGACTGCGGATCAGCGGACGATGGCCGCCCATATTCGCTCAGCCGCGTAGGCGCTGACCCGGGAGCCGAACCGGCGAGAGCGAGCGCCCTCTAAGGTGCCTGCGTCATCGATCGGGCGGTCGTAGCCGAGCGAGTCAGAGGTCGATGCCGAGCTCGGGGCCGTTTCGTTCGAGTTCGTAGTGTCGACCGCCAGGCAGTGGGATGCCGTGGCCTTGGAGCAGCTCGGTGACCGGCTGGAGCGCGTCGAACCATTCGGCGCGGTCGATCTCGCCGTCGTTGAGGGCGAGCAGCGGTGCGCGCTGGGCAATGTCGGTGAGGGTTGCGACGGTGGCCGCAAGCTCGTCGGTGGACACGGGTCGTCCGTGGGCCCACGTCGTCCAGATGGCGACGGCGTCGAGGAGTCGGTCGACCTGGTCGAGTTGGTCCCGGTTGAAGGCTTCGAGGCCGTAGCCGGAAGATGTCGGGTGGGCGAGATCGTGGAGGTGGCGCGCCTCGGCGTCGAGCGCATCAAGGCGCTGTTTGACGTCGGACCCGTCGGCGCGAATGGCAGCGATGTGCGCCTCGGCATCATCGACGCGCTCGGTGGTTTCCTTCGCCTGCCGCGCAGCGCGGTGGCGGTGGCCGAAGCTGGCGTGCATGGCGTCGTGATTGGCTTTCCACATTGCGGGGCGCAAGTCGGTGCGGAGCTCGTCTTCGATCTCGGCGATCCGCTGGGCGTACGGCTGCCAGGCGGCGCGGGCAGCGACAAGGTCCGGTTCAAGATCGAGCAGATCGGTGACGGCGTCGGCTCGACGGGCGGCGCGGTCGGTCAGATAGCCGGCAAGGTTGTCGCGGTGTTGCTCGAGCTGGGTTCTCCAGGGCGCCACCCAGGCGGGGATGATCGATGTCGGCTCGTATCGCCGGGCCGGCGTCGGGTCGTGGGGCGGCATCTGGTGGGCGAGGTCGCGGCGTTGGGTGACGGCGGGGATGTCGGCGCGGTCGTGGGCGAGCACGCACTCGAGCACGTCTCGGGCTTCGACGCGGTCGGTGGTCTCGGTGATCACGTGAATCCGGTTGTCGTCCCGGCCGCGGGTCGAACCTACGTACAACCCTCGATGGGTTGTGGCGGCGGAGACGACCGCGATGCCGACGTCGATGGTGTCGCCTTGGTGGCCGTGTTCGGTGGCGGCGTAGCCGAGGCGCACGTGCTGGTTGACGTAGTCGGGCGGAAGGGTGGTGGTGCCGTGTCCGCTTCGATGGGACACGGTGAGTGCACCGTCGGCGTGGGTGGAGGTGACATCCCACAGGTCGCGGTTGCGGACCGGCTCCCCACTCGACGTGCGCAACTCCCGGTCGTTGCGACGAGTGGCAACGATGTCGCCGGCGTAGGCGAGCTCGCCTCCGGCGATCGTGACGGCAGCGTCGGGCCGGAGCTGGCCGATGGTGATACGGATGCGTTGCACGGCGTTGTTGAGGGCGTCGACGTGATCGTTGGTGGCGGCCGTGATCGCTACCGTCTTGCCGTCGAGCGTGTACCCGACCCAGCCGCGGGCGATGAGCTCGACGTGGTCGAGGAACGTGCCGGCGCTGATCCGGTCGTGGGCTTGGTAGGCGTCGAGTGCACCGGGGTCGCCGGTTCGCAGTTGCAGGGAGGCGGCGGCTTCCCAGCGTTCGTGGAAGCGGTGGATTCGGGAGAACGCGTGGACGCGGCTGGTGGCGCACAGCTCGTTGAAGAGCCCTCCCCGGCCGACGGCCTGGAGCTGGTGGGGGTCACCGACCAAAGCGAGTCGCCAGCGTCGCTGTTCGGCCAGCCCGACGAGCTGGTGGAGCGAGGCGGTGCCAAGCATTCCGGCTTCATCCACGATCAGCGTCGTGCCAGTTGGGAGTCGGTAGTGGTCGTACGGTGGCCGGTCGGTGCGGTTCCATTCGTGGAGCAGCTTGGCGACGGTGTCACTGTCCATGCCGGTCTCACGTTCAAGGACCCGGGCCGCCTTCGCGGTCGGGGCGACGCCGAACACCGGCCGGTTCCACGCGGCCAGGTCGTCGACGGCGCGCTCGAGCGCGGTCGTCTTGCCGGTGCCGGCTGGGCCGACGACCAGGACCAGGCGGTCGGAACCGGCGACCGCAGCCGCAGCGTCGGCCTGGAGCACGTCCAGCCCAGCCCGGTCGATGGTGGTCGACGGCTCCGGCCCGTCGGCTTGGGCATCCATCGCCCAGGCCAGTACTCGTTCCTCCTCGGCCAGGATCGTGTCGCTGGTGAAGTGTGGGGCGATTGGCTCCAGCCAGATTGAGCGGCCGTCTGATGCCCGGCGGCGGACTCTCTCGGCGGCTGGGTCGAGGTCGACGCAGTGGTCGATCACCTGATCGCACCCTCGTTCGAGGGCGGTCGCCCAGCGGTGGCCCGCCATCTGGGACACGGCCGGTTGCAGGTCACAGATCGCCCGCAGGATGTCGGCGTGTGTCCACGTTGACCCGGAAGCGGAGAGCTGATCGATGACCTGCTCGACGGTCACCGTCGGCGCCGGCCGCTGGGCGAGGTCACGGCCGACGGTTCCGATCTGGGTCATGAGCCGTAGCGGGGTCCAGCCGAGGGCGGCAGCTTCGCCCTGCCACCGTGCCGTCAGATCTGAGAGAGGCTTGCCGGTCTTGTGGGGGCGGGTGTCAGCGGATGCTTCACGGGTGAGAGCGGCCCGCTCCCACGTGGTCGGGTCGCGGCCCTGGCGTTGGCGGAACTCGTCGACCTTGACCGCCAACGCGGCGTCGACCTGGCCGGCCCGCTTGGAGAACGCCTCGAGCAGCTCTTGCGGTATGCCGGCGATCTCGGCCTGGCCGTGGACGATCGGCTCCCAGCCGATCCCGTAACGATGGGTCAGCTCGGCGCGCAGCACCGACTGGTACAGGCCGCCCAGCATTCGCTGGTTGCGCTTCAGGTAGCGGGCATCCAACGCCCACCAGCGAGCGTCGTCGGTCTGCACCTTGGCGGAGATCACGGCGTGGGTGTGCAGCTGCGGATCATCGGCCCGCGACGTGGTCTGCCGGAACGTCGCCACGCTCAACCCACGCGTGTCGGGATGCTGGCGGCGACCGTTCACGCGCACCCGGGTCGTCGCCCCGTACCGCTCCAGGTGTTCGAGTGCTGTTCTGACGGCAAGGTCGTGGGCTTCGAGCAGCCCGGGATCGCCCGTCAGCGCCCACCACACGCTGACCGACTTCGGGGCCGAGAACGTGGCATCGAACCCGGCCACCGCCCGCACCACCCTCCCGCTGCCAAGTGCGCGATCGACGAGCAGACTGCCGAGCGGTGTCTCAGATGCTGGGTCACGGCCCTCCAACAGGAGCTGGAGATCGTCGGCGTCCACCCGTCCCGACAGCCCCAGGCCGATCGCCTGATCCCCGAACCACACACCCGGCTCCTCACCCGGCGTCCCCGCGAGGTAGAGCGTGTAGTACGACGCGGTCGCGATCGCCGACGAGGCGTACAGCGTCGTGACGCGCAACATCACACCCACCCGCCGGCGGGCACCTGTCTGTGGGGATGAGAGTGCGTTGCGCGGGGGATGAACGCCATGTCGAGTCAGTCGGTCTCGAGGAGCGAGAGCTGGGTGGCCGCCTTCGCGATGCGAGAGGGCCGAAGGCGAGGTGCTGCGGTAGCCAATGAAGTGGGTGCAGACCGTTTACGCGGTTCGCGCGACCTAGAGGCTTTCTGCGCCGCGAGAGTGTCCGCGGGGAGCATGACGACGTAGCACCTGCCTGCGAACCGGCCGCGAACACCTCGACCCTGCGCGGCGACGATCACACCGGCATCACGAAGCACGCCGAGGGCCAGAGCCGCAGTGTCCTTCGCGACGCCGAGCTCACGCGCCAACGACCGGACCGAGACGTCGGCCACGAGCCGGCCATCGTTCTCGCGCGAACGAGCTGCGAGTGCTTCCAGAGCCACCCAGGACATCGGCCCGAGCGTCCGACGGAGGCCCAAGGACTCCGTCCCGAGCACCACCACCGGCCAGGCGACGTCAGCGTCCATCGCTGGCCGAGCCAATCAACCCCGCGGCCGCTTCGCTCAACCGGAGGACCCGGCCGGTGCGCACCGACTCGATGAGCACCCAGCGCGGCACCCCGAGGCACGACGAACCGAGGCGCATCGCCTGCAGACCCTCAGCCCCGCCCGTCGCCACATAGCGGCGGGCGAGCTGATACGCGACCGTCGACAGCAGCGGCAGGTCATCGAGCGCTGTCTCGACCACCGGAAACGCGCGCATGGGTTGCTAGTTACACTGTTGTCGTTCCAGCAGCAACACCCCGTAACCGCAGGCCAGAGCCCGTATCGGGACTCGGCGGTACTGAACGGACCCCGGCGGTACTCGGCGGTACGAATGGGCAAGTCGGGTGTGACCAGAGTCACATCGAAGCGCGGCACGCGATCGGTCCGCAGAGCGCCGCGCTGGCGGGAACAGAACGGGCAACCGAGGGAGGTGCGGTTACCATTGAGGCCGATGCGCACCACACCGTCGCCCACCCGGAATCGCATCGCAGTCGACGACCTGCGGGCCCAGCTCCAGGCCTTCCAGTCTCGTCACAACGTCACCGCCGAGACGTGGCTCGACGCCTTCCGTGATGCCGACGGCAACCTGGTCGAGTCGGCGGAGTTCTTCGAGATCTCGTCGCTCTACGCCATGCTTGCTACCACCAAGGCGTGACCGGGGCGCTGTTCCCAGCACGCGTCCGCACCCTCGACGACGCGATCGCCTTCATTCCTCGCTGGGCGGAGATGATCGGTGGAGAGCTGGTCTCCGGGATCGAGACCGACGAGCTCGTCGATGCTGGGGGTGCGGTCGCCGTCGTCCGGGTACGCCCGATTCGCGTCCGCTTCCGCTCCTCTGCGACTGAACTGACTGTCCGGCTGGTGTTCTCCGCTGACCTTGAGCCGCTCGGCTACTCGTTCGACTTGCGACGAGACAAGGGCGCGCTTCTGTGGCGCCACGACTGTCACGAGGGCCACGAACACGAGCACGGCGGGCCTTGGCACCTCCACATCGGCCCCGATGAAAGCCATCGAGTATCGAGTGAGCCGATGACGCTCGCCGCCATTGCGGACAAGGTGGTTGCGACTCACATCAACCTCACCGGATGAGCAACGACGGGCGGCCGTGCGAGGCGTGCGGCTGTCCGTGTGCGGTTGTTCCGGACACGGTGAACCCGTTTAGGTCTCGGCGTACAGCCGCCCCATGAGCTCAGCAGCGTTGCGGTCGGCCGCAGTGCGGGCTCGGGTGTAGGTGCCGAGCACGGTGGCTACGGAGTTGCCGAGACGCTCGGACACCGTCTTGGCATCGACCCCGTTGTCGATCATGGTGGTAGCCGCTTGGTGGCGCAGGCTGTAGAGCGTCACGTTGTCGAGGTCATGGTCGACGCGGAGCTTGCGGAACCGGCGCGACGTCGAGTCCGGTCGCCAGAAGCCCGAGCCATCGATGGTGTCACTGAACACGTATGCGTCGGGCGCGAGCGACGTCCCGACCGTTTCGGCCAGCTGCTCGCGGTCATGGCGGAGCTGGACCAGCACTTCGATCGTGCCGGCGTCGAGCGGGATCCGTCTCGTCTTGCCGGTCTTGGTGAGGTCCTGCACCTTCGGCTGCGGCTTGACCTCAAGGATGCGACGCCTGACGAAGAGCTCCCGCGCGCCGACGTCGATGTCAGTCCAACGCAGACCGCACACCTCGCCGGGCCGGGCGCCGGTCACCGCCGCGACATGTAGGTAGGCCGCCAACTCCCGATCGTGCTGGCGTGCGGCCGTCAGGATGCGGCGCACGGCAGCCGGTGTCGGGGTGGCGACGACCGCCTTCGGCACCAGGGGCGGCCTGGCGAGGGCGGCGACGTTGGAGGACACCCACCCCCAACGCACCGCCTGAGCGAGCGCGGCGCGCACAATCGTGTGGGCTTTGCGAATCGACGCGGGGCTCAACCCTTTGTCCCGGAGCGTCGCGTACCAGCGTTCCATGTCGGCGACGCGTAGCTTGCGCAATGGGACCGCGCCGAGGGCGGGCAGGATGTGCAGACGGATGTAGCCCGCATAGACCTGGCGGGTCGCTTCCCCGGCCGGGCCACCTGTGGCGAGCCACTGCTCGATCACGGCCGCCAGGGTCGCATCGCTGGCCCGCTCGGCGGGATCACGCGACTGGTTGACCATGTCGTGAAGCAGTCGATGCGCCGCCCTTTCGGTCTTCGCGGTACCGGTCAGGACCCGTTGCTTGCCGGTGCCCGGATCACGCCACACCTTCACCTGGCACACGTAGCTCTTCGAGCCGTCCTTGTTGACCCGGACCCGCACCGTCCCCCTCATCGCCACCTCCCGACCCGCCCCGACGCAAGGACGCTACCCGAAAACTTGGGTGTAAACGAGGGTGTAAGACCCGCCTCTACGAGAGAAGGCCCTCCGCAGAGGGCCTCTGACCTGGCGATTTGTCGCAGCCCCAACGGGATTCGAACCCGTGCCGCCACCTTGAGAGGGTGGTGTCCTAGGCCACTAGACGATGGGGCCAGTAGCGGTCGGCCAATCTACCAGTGGCCTCAGAGCCGACCAACCGTCGCCCCCCCGCTCCCTTGCTCCCAGTAGCGGCGGGCTTCTCGCGGCCGATGGCGACGAGATCGGTCGCTGCATGCCGCGAGAAGTGGGCGATTTCGGGCCTCGTGCGCGATGCACCCGGCGCGGCGTGAGGACCCGCACCTGTGCCCCAACCCGGACGCGCACGCAGCCGACCCGAAGGTCGGCGGCGTGCAGCTCGGGGGAGAGGACTCGAACCCCTAAAGGCAGGACCAGAACCTGCTGTGTTGCCAATTACACCACCCCCGAAAGGGCAGGGGCATGGTAGCGGCGGCCGCGGCGGCTCCGCACCCGGACAGGGCGTGTCGAGGGCGCCCTACCCGCTGATCTGCAGCAGCCGCCGATAGCCGATGAACCGGGCCAGGCCGACGCCGGCCGCCTCGCGGAACATCCGCTTCCACTCGCCCCAACCCCGCACCGGGCTGGTCCGCGTCGGCGAGGAGTGAGCGTTCAGGCCCAGCTCGCGGCAGTCTCCCGGGCCCGCATCGAGTGATACGGGTCCGATACGACCAGCACGCTGCGCAGGTCTCGGTTGCGAAGGATGCGGGCCGTGGCGGCCAGTGACTCCCACGTCGTGCGGCCCTGCACCTCCCGCAAGATGTCAGCGTCGGGGACCCCTCGCGCGATCAGGTAGTCGGCGGACGCCGTCGCCTCCGTGAAGCGGTCTCCGGGGCGCTTGCCGCCCGTCACGACGATGCGCTTGGCGTAGCCCTCCTTCCACAGCTCGAGGGCGTGGTCGAGGCGGGCCGCCAGCACCGGGGAGGGGCGGCCGTTGTACTGCGCCGCGCCCAACACGACGATGGCGTCGGCCGGCCGGGCCTCGTCCGACCGTGCGCTGCGCCACACCTGGTACAAGCACACGCCGTAGTAGGCGACGAGCACGACGAGCAACCCCGCCACGACCGCGAGCAGGCGGCGGCCGACGCCCCACCGGCGCCGAGGGGCCGAGACCGGCGCGGTGTCGTCGACCGCGCCGCCGGTCGGCGGCGCCTCAGAGCCGGGCGAGGGCGGCGCGGAGCCGATCAAGGGTTCGTTCCCTACCGAGGAGCACCAGTGATTCGAACAGCGGGGGACCGACGGACCGCCCCGTCACCGCCACCCGCACGGGCGCCTGCGCCTTGTTGAGCTTCAGTCCATGGGCCTGGCCCACCGCGTCCAGCGCCGCCTTGAGCGCTTCGGCCTGCCATGGCGCCGATTCGTAGGCGGCGATCGTCTCGGCGAGCAGCTCGCCCGCGCCCTCTTTCATCGCCCGCGCCCATGAGCTCTCGTCGATCGGCGCCGCCTCGAAGAGGAAGTCGACGTAGGCCGGCACCTCGGCCAACGTCGCGACACGGGTCTGGACGAGCGGTGCGATGGCCGCGAACACGTCCGAGTCGAAGTGGTCGGGCGACCATGGCGCGAATGGTGGTCGCAGCCACGGATCGGAGGCGGCGATGAAGTCGTCGACCGACAGGGCCCGGATGTGCTCCCCGTTGAAGGCGGTGAGCTTCTTCACGTCGAAGAAGGCCGGGGATGGCACCACATCCTCGAGCCGGAACTCGGCCACGATCGCGTCCCACGGCACGATCTCGCTCCCCCCGCTCGGCGACCACCCGAGCGTCATCAGGTAGTTCACCATCGCCGAGGCGAGGTAGCCCTCCTCCCGGTACTGCTCGAGCGCGACCTTGTCCCGCCGCTTGGAGAGCTTCTGGCGCTTCTCGTTCACGAGCAGGGGCACATGCGCCCACACCGGCGGCTCGGGGCGGCCGAGGGCGGCCCACAGCAGCTGCTGCTTCGGGGTGTTCGACAGGTGCTCCTCGCCCCGGACCACATGGCTCACGTCCATCGTCATGTCGTCGACGACGTTGGCCAGCAGGAACACCGGCGAGCCGTCTCCTCGCAGCACCACGAAGTCCTCGATGGCGTCGTGGTCGAACGTCGGCGTACCCCGGATGAGATCGACGACCGTCGTGCTCCCCGGCCTCGGCACCCGGAACCGCAACGCCCGCCCCTCAGCCGGGCCGAGGCCCCGGTCGCGGCAGAAGCCGTCGTAGCCCTGCTGACCGCTCGCCTTGTTGCGGACCTCGAGGTCGTCGCGGTTGCAGTCGCAGTAGTAGGCGGAGCCGGTCTCGAAGAGGCGGGACGCCGCGGCGCGGTGCTGCTCGGCGTACTCCGACTGGAAGTACGGCCCCTCGAACTGCGGATCGTCGGGCGAGATGCCGAGCCAGGTCAGCGCGTCGAGGATGCCCTGCGTCCACTCGGGCCGGTTGCGGGCCGCGTCAGTGTCTTCGACGCGGAGGATGAAGATGCCCTCACCCTGCTTGGCCAGCGCCCAGTTGAAAAGTGCGGACCGGCCCGAGCCAACATGGAAGTAACCCGTCGGCGAGGGCGCGAAGCGCAGGCGCAGGGGACGCTCGGTCACACGGCGAGGCTACTGGCGGGGTGTGGCAGGGCAGCCGGCACCGCCGCCGGGGTCAGCCGGTGAGCGCAGAGGCGACGAGGAGGTCGTCGGCCTTGCCGGCACAGTCGAGGAGCTGGCCGTCGTAGGCGGCCGGGAACCCAGCTCCGGCCGTGGCCGTCGTGACCGGCGTGCAAGCCTGCTCGGCCACCCGCAGGACCGACTGCGCCGTCCCTCCACCGAGGCCACCCGGCCCCCGCCCGGGGAAGCCACCGCTGGGGAACCCGCCATTCGGGACCCGACCGCCGTTCGGGACGCCGCCGGAGGAGCCTCCACTGGGGAAGCCTCCGCCCGGGGTTCCAGCGCCACTCGGGGGGCGGGCGGCTCCCCCGCCCGGGAAGCCGCCACCCCCGCCGCCGCCCGGGAAGCCGCCGAAGCCGCCTCCAGGAAAGCCGCCACCGCCGAAGCCGCCGCCACCAGCCAGCACGAAGCGGACCTGCCCGGTCGCCACCTGCTCGGCGAAGTGCTCAGGCGTGTTGGCCGGATCGCGGCCGAGGAAGCCGCCCAAGGCCATGATCGACAATCCGTACTGCGCCTCGAGCGACGACGCGTTCATGGCGCTTGCCGTGACCAGGTCCCACTTCTCGCCCTTGCGCTTGCTGTGCAACCACGAGGCCAGCTGAGCGTCGCTCCCGGTCTGGTCGAAGCCGATCGAGCCGAACGTACGGCCCGCTACCCCGCCCCGAGGGCCCGCCTGCGGCAGCGTGGCGTTGAGGACGGGGTTGGTCGTCTCGCTCAGTGCCCAGGCGCCCGGCACGATGAGGAGCCCGGCCACCGCGGCCACGATGGCACCGCCAACGACGCGCCGCGCCCGCTCGCTGCGCACCAGGGCGCCGAGCACGAGGGCGAGCGCGCCACCGAGGGCCACGACCAGCATGGTGGGGCGAGCCCAGGCGTGGAACGTCGGCGTCCGACCGGCCAGGGCCCACTGGACTCCGGCGGTCAGCGCCACCGACGCCGCGACCAGCAAGGCCACGATCCGACTGCGCGAGTGCACGACCGCGGCACCGCCCATGCCCACCAGCGCGCCGATGGCCGGCGCCATCGCGCTCGTGTAATAGCTGTGGAAGATCCCCTTCGCGTTGCTGAAGATGACGAAGTAGAGGGCCAGCCAGCCTGCCCACAGAGCGATGGCGGCGAGGCGCTGGCGGTCTCGCCGCCACACCCAGCACGACAGCACGGCCGCCAGCGCGGCGAGGGGGAGCAGCCAGGCGATCTGCCCGCCCACCGCGTCGCTGAACATGCGCAGCCAGCCCGAGCTCCCGCCGAGCACGCCTCCCGGGCCGCCGGCGGCGCCCGGGCCCCCGCCGCCGAGCTGTCCGGTCCCGTCGACGCGACCGAGCCCGTTGTAGCCGAACACCAGGTCGTGGACGCTGTTGTTGGTGCTGCCGCCGACGTAGGGCCGGCTCGACTTCGGCCAGACGTCGACGATCAACATCCAGGGCACCGAGAAGGCGAGGCTGCTCACGATCAGCACCGCCCCTCTCTGGAGGCGCTCGACCCAACCCTTGGTGGCGATCATCAGGGCGAGGGCCAGCGCCGGCGTCATGATCGAGCGCGGCCAGCATCTTCGTGTTGAAGCCGAGCCCGACGAAGGCCCCGGCGAGCACCAGCCAGCGCAGCGGCCGCCCGTTCTCGAGCGCACGGAGCACCGCCCACGCCGATGCCACCATGAACAGGATCATGAACGGCTCGGGCAGGTTGAGTCGGTCGACGGCGGCGTTGATCGGGCTCAGCGCCAACACCAGGGCGGCCACGGTCGCCGCCATCACCCCGAAGCGGCGGCGCACGATGCACCACAGGAGGGCCACGGTGCCTACGCCCGCAAGTGCGCTCGGCAGCAGCAGGCTCCAGCTCGAGTAGCCGAACAGTCGCACCGACAGGGCGCCGAGCCACAGCGCCACGGGCGGCTTGTCGACCGAGATGTAGCCCCCACGGTCGAAGGCGGCGAAGAAGAAGTCGTGCCAGCTCTGCGACATGCCGCGGATGGCGGCCGAGTAGTAGGTGTTGCCGAGCCCGTTCCCGGACAGGCCCCAGACGTAGACCCCGGCGGCGACGGCGACGACGGCACCGAGCGCCAACCCGCCTCGGGCGCGGACAGCGGCCTCGGCGCGGGGCGGGGCGAGGACGACGAGGTCCTGGGGCCGCGGCGGCTCGGTGAGCAGTGTGGTCATGGGCGACGGTCGTCCTGGTCGAGCGCTCCCGCCGGCAGCCGTCGCCACCGCCAGAGCAGGCGCCACGCGCCTTTGAGATCGGCCAGCACGGTCGGCAGCACCTCGACCCGGGAGTCGGAGTCGTCGATCCATCGCACCGGCACCTCGACGATCGACAGCCCCGACCGCTGGGCGACCACGAGCAGCTCGGTGTCGAAGAACCAGCCGTCGTCCTCGACGAGTGGGAGCAGAGCCCGGGCCACGTCCCCGCGCACGGCTTTGAAGCCGCACTGGGCGTCCCGGAATCGGGCTCCCACCATGGCGCGCAGGAGCAGGTTGTAGCCCCGGGACAGGAGGTCGCGCCCGAGCCGGCGGTCGACCCGCGCGCCCGGTGCGAGGCGGGAGCCGATGGCGACGTCGGCGCCCCCGGAGGCGATCACCGCGACGAGGGGGATCAGCGCATCGAGGCCGGTCGAGAGGTCGGCATCCATGTAGGCCACGATGTCGGCCGAGCTGCCCGACCACGCGCTGCGCAGCGCGCCGCCGCGGCCCTTGCGCTCGAGCCGCTGCACCCGGACACCGTCAACGGCCGTGGCGGTGCGCTCGGCCACCTGCCGTGTGCCATCGGTGCTGGCGTTGTCGACCACGGTGAGGCGCCAGTCGTACGGCAAGCAGTCCTCGAGGAAGTGGTGGAGCCTGGTGATGGTCCATTCGATCACGTGAGCCTCGTTGTGCGCGGGTACGACGATCTCGACCACGGGAGACGGAGCGGACACGGCCCGCACCTCGCCGGCAGCCATGGGAGCCGGGGGCGAGCTGGCGGCTTCCCAGGCAGCCGACGAGGGCGAGGTCACGGCCGCCGAGTCTTCGTCCCGCCGTTCGGATCGGGCTGTGGAAGGCCTGAGAGTTCCCTCGGAACGGCTTCGCGTCAGCCCTTCCGGTGGGGGATGACCACCACCGGGCACGGCGCGTGGTGCAGCACGTCCCTGCTCACCGACCCCAGGACCAGGCTGCGCAGCGCCCCGTGGCCCTGCGAACCGACGACGATGAGGTCGGCGCCCTCCGCCGCCTCGCACAGCACCGCCGCCGGCACGCCCTCAGTGAGGATCGGGTTGATCTCGACGCCCGCGGCCGTGGCCTCGGCTTCCACCGTCGTCATCGCCTGCTCGAGCTCGGCCGCGACGTCCTTGGGCTGGTCGGCGAAGGGGTGCTCGGGCACGATGGCGCCGGGTACCACGACGTACGGGTAGCTCCAGGCGTTGATGGCGTCGATGGTCGCGCCCCGCAGCTTGGCCTCCTGGATGGCCCAATGCAGTCCCGCCAGCGCCGTCTCCGACCCGTCGATCCCCACCACGATCCGTTCCATGTCGATCACCTCCCCTGTCGTTCTACCCGACCAGGCGGGGGTGACCCAGACGAGACCCGCCGGTGGCGGTGTCAGTGCGCGGAAACGGCGGTCAGCACGACGTTGCGAAGCTGGCGCAGCGCCACCGAGATCGTGGTCAGGTCGAAGACGTTGCCGGTGCGGATCTCGGTGAACACCTCGAGCACGCGGCGCACCGTGCGCTCGTTCACCCTCAGCCACCTGGTGACCAGCTCCGACGGCGAAGTGAAGACGTCGCCGGCGCGCAGCGCGTCGTCGGTGAGATCACGCAAGGTGGCCAGCATGTCGTCGCGCTGGGCGGCCCGGGCATGGCTCTGCCAGCGGTCGGTCCGCGGCAGCCGCCCAACCCGATCCCAGAGCCAGGCCGCGTCGAGCCCGTCGAACAGGCCCCAGTAGACGGTGGCCGCGTCGAGCGGCATCCGGCCCCGGGCCTGGGCCACCTCGACGATGTCGAAGCCGGTGTGGAGGACGGGCCACGCCGACGCCGCCTCGGCCAGCTCGGCTGGCACCCCGGCATTCAGCCGGTCCTCCACCGATTCCGACAGCGTCGCGCCCATCGGGCCACCGACGAGCCCCCACAAGCCGCCCGCCAGCCCGGCGATCCCCGGCCCGAAGGCGGCGATGGTGGCCGCCAGATCGAGGGGTGGACGGCGATGGCGCAGTAGCCAAAGCACCGCTCGCTCCACCATGCGCCGCAGATCCAGGAAGAGCCCGATCTGGACATCGCTGTCGATGGAGACGTCGAGCCCGTCGATCGCTTCCCACCAGTGGCCCAGTCCGAACACGTCGGCGGCCACGATGTGGGCGCGCGTGATGTCGGTGACCGAAGCGCCGGTCTCGTCCGTCATGCGGAAGTCGAACGACGTACCCGCCCGGTTCACCATGTCGTTCGTGAGCACGGTGGCGACGATCTCCCGGCGCAGCCGGTGGCCAGGCATGGCGTCGGCAAACCGCTCGCGGAGCGCCGACGGGAAGTAGCGCACGAGCTCGCGCTGGACGTAGGGGTCGTCGGGCAGGTCGGAGGCGAGCACCTCGACCGCGTTCGTGTGCTTGGTGTAGGCGAGGAGCACGGCCAACTCAGGCGTCGTCAGCCCCAGGCCCGCCGCGGCGCGCTCGGCCAGCTGCTTCTCGCCCGGTAGGAACTCGAGGGTCCGGTTCAGGAGACCTTCGAGCTCGAGGGAGCGGAGGTAGCGGGCGTGGACGTCGACCATCGGAGCGGCCTGCCGGCGGGCGATGGTGAGGGCCAGGGTCTGAGCCCGATTGTCCTCGAGCACCAGGTCGGCCAGCTCGTCGGTCATCGAAGGCAGCAGGTCGTTGCGCTGCTTCACGGTGAGGTCACCCGCCGCCACCTGGGCGTCGAGCAGGATCTTGATGTTGACCTCGTGGTCCGAGCAGTCGACGCCGGCCGAGTTGTCGATGGCGTCGGTGTTGATCAGCACCCCGTACAGCGCGGCCTCCACCCGACCCCGCTGGGTCAGCCCCAGGTTGCCGCCCTCGACCACCATCTTGACCCGGAGCTGGTTGCCATCGATCCGGATGGCGTCATTGGCCCGGTCACCCACGTCGGTGTGGGTCTCCGTCGACCCCTTGACGTACGTGCCGATCCCCCCGTTCCAGAGCAGGTCGACCGGTGCCTTCAGGATGGCGCTCAGCACCTCGGTCGGGGTGGCCACCGTGAGCGGGATGTCGAGGGCCTGGCGCACCTCGTCGGACAGCTCGATCGACTTGGCCGAGCGCGACCAGACCCCACCACCGGGCGAGATCAGCGAGCGGTCGTAGTCGTCCCAGCTCGAGCGGGGCAGGTCGAACAGCCGCTTGCGCTCCTCGAACGAGCGGGTCGGATCAGGGTTCGGGTCGAAGAACACATGACGGTGGTCGAAGGCGGCGACGAGACGCAGGTTTCGGCTCTGGAGCATGCCGTTGCCGAAGACGTCGCCCGACATGTCGCCGATTCCGACGACCGTCAGCTCGTCCCGGTCGGCGTCCAGGACGAGGGTGCGGGCATGCCGGCGCACGCTCTCCCACGTGCCCCGGGCTGTTATGCCCATCGCCTTGTGGTCGTAGCCCGCACTGCCTCCGGAGGCGAACGCGTCGCCGAGCCAGAAGCCGTAGCCGGCTGCGACCTCGTTGGCCCGGTCCGAGAACGTCGCCGTGCCCTTGTCCGCGGCCACCACGAGATAGGGATCGTCGCTGTCGTGCCGCACCGTGCTGGGCGGTCCTACGACATCGCCGGCCACCACGTTGTCGGTGACGTCGAGCAGCCCGGCCACGAACTCGCTGTAGCACGCCGCTACCTCTTGGCGGAGCTCCTCCGGGTCGCTGACCTGCTCGCGCCGCTTGACGACGAAGCCACCCTTCGCCCCCACCGGGATGATGACGGCGTTCTTGACCATCTGGGCCTTCATCAGCCCGAGCACCTCGGTACGGAAGTCCTCGCGGCGATCGCTCCAACGCAGGCCGCCACGCGCCACCCGGCCGCCCCGTAGGTGCACGCCCTCGACACGCGGTGAGTAGATCCAGATCTCGAACATGGGACGCGGCTGCGGCAGGTCGGGGATCAACGCCGGGTCCAGCTTGAAGGCGATCACCGGGCGTGAGCCGGAGGACGGGTCGTCGTCGTGGGCGGGCCGGTACGCGTTGGTTCGCGTCGTCGCGGTGATCAACGTGAGGAAGGAGCGGAGGATGCGGTCCTCGTCGAGGCTCGGCACCGCGTCGAGGCCGGCGGTGATCAAGGCGACGAGGCGCTCCACCGCCTCCTTGCGCTCCACCGCGTCGGCGGCTCCGAGGGCCGGATCCATCCGCGCTTCGAACAGCTGAACCAGCCAGGCCACCAGCGATCCGTACCGGGTCAGGGTGTCCTCCACGTAGCTCTGGCTGAACGACAGGCCGATCTGGCGGAGGTACTTGGCGTACGCCCGCAGGACGACCACCTGCCTCGCCCGCAGACCGGCGGCCAGGATCAGCCCGTTGAGGCCATCGCTCTCGACCTCCCCTCGGAACAGCGCGGCAAAGGTGGCGCAGAACTCGTCGCGGACCTGGGGATCGTCGAGCCGCTCGGGGTCGCTCAGCCGCAGGCCGATGTCGTAGCGCCAGACGCTGTGGCCATCAGCGCGGATCTCGTGCGGCCGCTCGTCGACCACGGTGACACCGAGGTGCTCGAGGAGGGGCAGCACCTCAGACAGCACGAGAGGCGCGCCGGGACGCATCAGGGTGAACCGCACCTCGTCGGGGGACGCGCCGAGCGGGCGGTGAAGGGCGGTGATGAGGTCTCGCCCGGCCTCGATCTCGAGCAAGCGGGCGACGTCGATCGCGGCGATGCTCGGCGGGTAGGCGTCGCGATAGTCAGCCGGGAAGGCGCTGGCGAAGCGGGCCAGCGCGGACAGGCCGGCGTCCTCGCCCAGCTCGCTCACCAGCGCGGCGCCGAGCTCGTCCGCCCAGTCGGCCGCGATGGCGCTGAGGCGCTTCTCGATGTCGGCGATCTGAGGATGCCGGGCCTCGGGCCCGAGCGACACCCGCACGTGGAGGCGGGCGAGGGCACCACTGCCGATCAGCACGTCGTGCTCATTGCCCGTACCGCCGTACTCCTCCTCGAGCGCGGCGGCGAGGAGGTCGGCTCGGCTGGTGGAATAGCGATCTCGGGGCAGGTAGACGAGGCAGGAGATGAACCGGCCGTAGTCGTCGCGCCGGGAGAAGAGGCGAACCTGGCGCCGGTCCTGCAGGTCGAGGATGCCGGTCGCGATCTCGAACAGCTCGTCAGCGCCGATCTGAAAGAGATCGTTGCGAGGGTAGGTCTCGAGGATCTGGCGCAGCGCCCGGCCGTTGTGGCTCTCGGGATCGAAGCCAGCCCGGTCCAGCACCTGGGCCGCCTTGTCGCGCAGCAGCGGGATGTCGAGCACGCTGTCCCGGTAGACGTCGGCGTTGTAGAGGCCGAGGAAGCGGCGCTCGCCGAAGACCCGACCCTCCATGTCGAACCGCTTCACCCCGACGTACGCCAAGTAGTCGGGCCGGTGCACGGTGCTGCGGCTGTTGGCGGTCGTGATCGTCAGCACGAAGGGCGAGAAGGCCATCCGCCTGGCCTCCGCGGTGAGCTCGGCGAGCCGATGGGGTTCCTCGGGGCGTCTCCCGTCGCGAAGGAGGCCCAGCCCGGTGCTCGGCGTGACGACGACGATGTCGGTGCCCTCGTCGTCCTGGGTGTACTCGTACTCGCGGTAGCCGAGGAAGATGAAGTGGTCGTCGCTCAGCCAGCGCAGGAACGTGGCGGCCCGACCGCCCTCGCCCGAGCCGAGCGGCAGGATGCTGTGCTCGAGGTCGTGCGCGAGCTGGTCGCAGCGATCGCGCATCCTTCGCCAGTCAGTGACCGCGACCCGCACGTCATCGAGCGAGTCGAGGAGTCGCTTTCGCAGCTCCTCCAAGCGGACCGGATCGCATCGATCGACCTCGAGGTACATCCACGCTTCGTTGGCAGTGCCGTCGTCGCAGTGGTCATAGCGGCTGCCTTCCCGGGCGACGCGCAGCATCGGGTGGAGGACGAGGTGGATGCCGAGCCGCATGCTGGTCATGACCATCCGGACGGAGTCCACGAGGAACGGCATGTCGTCCGTGACCACCTGGACGACCGTGTGCGGGGATTGCCAGCCCGCGGTGGCGAGATCCGGGTTGAACACGCGGACGCTCGCAGCTCCCTCCTCGCGGCGCTCGCCGAGGCGGAGGTGGGCCAGCGCGGCGCCGACCAGGTCACGGGGGTCGCGCGCCTTCAGATCGGCAGGCGCCAGATGCTGGAAGTAGCGGGTCAGGAAGCCCTCGCAGCGCTCACGGAACTCGGAGGGGAGCTGCTGGCGGGCCAGTGACAGGACCGGAGCGAGCGCGCTGTTCGCGCCCGAGCCACCACCCATCGCTTGTCCTCCTCTCTCGGTCCCGGCGCCGTTGACGGAACCACCCGAAGGCCGGGCCGATGTTACCGAGGTCGCCCGCGGGTCGGCATAGTGCCGGGGGCGGTCCGCCAGCCCGGACGGCCCAGGCACTCCGGCTCTCCACCCTGAGCGCGCGCACCTGCGCGCGCTAGGGGTGCAGATCCGAGTCGCGGCGGTCCGTTGCCTGGCTCTCCACCCTGAGCGCGCGCTCCTGCCGCGCGAGGGGTGCAGATCCGAGTTCGGCGATCCGGTGCCCGGGGCGGCGGCCTCCCCGGTGCGGGCAGGAGCGACGTACGCTCGGGGCTCATGCCGCCTCCCGCCCCGCCCCGCAGCCACCACGAGCACCGCTCGGTTGCCGGTGGCGCGGCGCGGGCGTCGGTCTTCGGCGTCAGCGACGGGTTGGTGTCCAACATCTCGCTCATCCTCGGCTTTGCCGGTTCCGGCGCCCATGCCTCGGTCGTGCGTCTCGCCGGCCTAGCCGGGTTGCTGGCGGGGGCGATCAGCATGGCGGCGGGCGAATGGGTGTCGGTGTCGGCCCAGAACGAGCTGATCACCCGGGAGCTGGACGTCGAGCGGCGCGAGCTGGCCCGGAACCCAGAGGCCGAGACGGCCGAGCTCACCCGGCTCTACGAGAGCCGGGGCGTCCCGGCCGGGCCGGCGCGAGAGACGGCCGAGGCCGTCATGCGGGTGCCCGAGACCGCGCTGTCGGTCCACGCCCGCGAGGAGCTCGGCGTGAGCCCCGAGACCCTGCCCAACCCCTGGCTGGTCGCGGCCGTCTCGTTCGGGTGCTTCGTGCTGGGCGCGGCCTTGCCCGTGGTCCCGTGGCTGATCGGCTCCGGACGCGCCGCGATCCTGGCGTCGATATTGATCGGCGTGGTGGCCGCGGCCGTGGTCGGCGCCGCCATCGGGCGCCTGGCCGAGCGCGGCGTAGCTCGCACCGCCGCCCGCCAGGTGGCGATCCTGCTGGTCGCCTGCGGCGTCACGTACCTGCTCGGCGAGGTCATCGGCGTCCAGACCTGAGGGCCGCCGACCCCTCGTCAGCCGTGGACGCGCTGGCGCTCCGGGGCGATGCGGAGGACGACCCGCTCGCTCTGGATGGGGCTGTCGTACTCGTGTCCCAGGTACTTCCGGGACAGTCGATCGATGTGGGCGCGGGCGCCCGGGCCCGTCTCCGTCTTGGCGACACGGCCGCGGACCTCGGCGTAGTGGTACGGGTTCTCGCGGTCCAAGATGGTGACCGTCACCCGCGGATCAGCCTCGATCGCCTTGTACTTGGCCCGGTGCACCTCCGTGTTCATGAGGAGATGGTCCTCGTCGGCGTCGACCCACATGACGTGCGTGGCCGCGTCGCCGCTGGGCAGGTGCACAGTGATGACGGCGAAGTTCTTGTCTTGTGCCATGGCCCTGATCGTCGGTTCGAGCATGCGGGCGAGGCTACCGGCGGCGCCGCGGGAGCCCGCCGCCGGCCGAGCCGAGGAGCCGGGCGGGCCGCCGCCGGACCTGAGGGTCATCGCAGTCGACCTGAGCACTACCGTGCGAACGGCAGTTTGAACGAGGAGGTGCCGTGAGAGCGATCGCCGTCACCAGCGCCCTCAGCCTCACGGTGCTCCTCGCCCTACCCGGGTGTGGCAGCAGCGCGTCGACCGCCAAGACCGTCCTCACCAACGTCGACTGGCAGTGGACGGTGCTGACGGTGACCACCCCGGCCAGCCAGACCGCGGTGGCGGACCCGGCTCGCTACACCATCTCGTTCGAGGGTGACGGCCGGGTGCAGGTGAAGGCCGACTGCAACTCGGGTTCCGGCACCTACCACACGAACGGCCCGTCGATGACGATCGACGTGGGGGTGCTGACGAGGGCGGCGTGCCCCACCGGGTCGCTGTCCGACGACTACGTGCGCGACCTGGGCGCGGTGACCTCCTACGTGCTGGAGGACGGGCGCCTCGCCCTCCAGCTCAAGGACGAGGGCGGTGAGATGCGTTTCCTGGACGCCAGTGTGGCCCCGACGACCACCGGCTCCTGAGGCCTCCCGGTCCCGGCGACGGCTGTCGTCGACCAGCGGCTGGCGCCGCGATGTTCGGCCCGGCCAGTCGTCCCTAGGTATGGGCTAATCCTCGCCGAGCAGCTTGCTGATCCGAGCGCGCAGGGCGTCGCGGAGCCGGCTCTCGTTGAGGCCGCCGTCCTCGAAGCGCGGGATGTAAAGGGTGCGCTCGGCGGCGAAGTCGAACGGAGCGGGACGAGAGGCTGTCTCGCGCATCGGGATCCAGCCCGTCGGCTCCCCTCCGTCCGCGGGGTCGGTGGCTGCGGTGCGAGCGTGGAGCATGCCGGCCTCGAACACCACGTTCGAGTTGTCGACGTAGCTCACCGAGTCGGGGCCCTCGTCCTGGGCCGGCTCCGAGAGATAGCAGATGCCGAACCTCGCCCGCATGATCTCCTTCGAGATCTGCGCGTTGATGTTGCCGGACTCAGTCATCTCGGTCCAGTCCGTGAACTCGATCCGGTCGGAGAAGTCATGCAGGACCTCTGAGATCACCGTCGTGACCCGCTGGTCGGCGCGGTTGGAGAACGCCACGAAGAAGTGCGGTCTCGCGAGCTTGGGGAACTGCGCCGACTCCAAGCTCTCCTGCAAGTCGAAGATCGCCGATGAGGTCATCATCGACTGGGAGCGATTCAGCTCATACAGCTCGAGCAGGATGGCGATGGAATCGGCGAGCAGCATGAGCTCGGTCGTCGCCACATCCGTGATGCCGAAGTGGGAGCTCGACTCGAAATAGCAGACACCCAGCGGCCGCTTGCGCCGCAACGGAAGCACGACAAGCGTCCGGATGGCCTGGTCGGCGCTGGGCTGGTACGGCGGTAGGTCGGCGTTGTGCGACCACTCATCCTGCAGCTTCTGCGCCTCCCGCAACGGCTCCCTGTTCGAGCCGACGACCCAGAACGGCTGCTCCTGCCCGAAGGCCTGAGTGACCAGATTGGTGAAGGAGCCATCCGCCTGGCGCACCCGCCAGAAGTGGTCCGCGTCCTCGCTGCTCCAGAACATCTTGAGCCCAGGCTCCTTGTCCAGGGCCTGTTCCCGCATCAGCTCGAAGTACGCCGCGCCGAGCTCGTTCTTCACGTACCGGTAGATCAGCTGGCGGGCGCGGTCGAAGATCTCGTCGTCGACGATATCCACCGACCGTGCGAAGTGTCGGAGCTGGCCTCCGAAAGTGGCCACCTTGGAGCTCACCAGGACCCCTTTCGTCCCCCTCGGCGCCGTGCTCAGCGCGCCTGCCCAAGGGCGACCTCTCTGCGACGAAACCTCGGCTCTCACTGAGACAGCAGACCCATCGTCCTGCGAGCTGCCGGCCCTCAAGACTACCGAGCGCGGCCGTACCCTCGGGATACGCGTCCGTCCAGAACCACCCTCGGTCAACCAGATCGCCCGGGGCACGCCAAGCGTGACGAGCGCCACCCGAGCCCTCAGGTCCTCTCGTCGGAAGCGTTCGACGACAGGAGATCCAGCGGCGTCGCCCGGTTGCCGGAGGATCGCCCCCGGCCCCCGACCGGGACGAAGGACCTAGCCGAACAGGCGCTTTGCGATCACGGTGCGCTGGATCTGGTTGGTGCCCTCGTAGATCTGGGTGATCTTGGCGTCACGCATCATGCGCTCGACGGGGAAGTCGCTGGTGTAGCCGTAGCCGCCCAGCAGCTGCACGGCGTCCGTCGTCACCTGCATGGCGACGTCGGACGCGAAGCACTTGGCCATGGCGCCGACCATCGACAGATCGCCGTCCGGGTCGCCGAGCTCGACCAGCGCGCACGCCCGGTACACCAGCGCTCGGGCCGCCTCGATCCTCATCGCGGCGTCGGCGACCATCCACTGCAGGCCCTGGTTCTCGGCCAACGGCTGACCAAACGTGCGGCGCTCCTTGAGGTATCCGATGGCGTAGTCCAACGCACCCTGGGCGATGCCCACGGCCTGGGCGCCGATGGTCGGCCGGCTCCGGTCGAGGGTGTGCATGGCGTAGTAGAAGCCGCGACCCTCTTCGCCGATCAGGTTCTCCGCCGGCACCTGCACCTCGTCGAGCACGATCTGAGCCGTGGGTGAGGCCCGGACGCCCAGCTTGTGCTCGAGCTTCGCCACCTGCACGCCCCAGTCCTTCTCCACCACGAACGCGCTGACGCCGCGGTGTCCGGCCGACGGCTCGGTCTTCGCGAACACGGTGTAGAGGTCCGAGATCCCGCCGTTGGTGATCCACACCTTGGTACCGCTCAGCACGTAGCTGTCGCCGTCCTTGACCGCTCGCATGGCCATGGACGCGACGTCGGACCCGGCGTCGGCCTCCGACAGGCAGTAGCTGGCCTGGCTCTCCCCGCTCGCCACCCGAGGCACGTAGCGCTCCTGGAGCTCCTTGGAGCCGAAGTTCATGACCGGGATCATCCCGAGCTTCGAGATGAGGAACATGAGGCTGACCGAGGCATCGACCCGAGCCAGCTCCTCCACCACGATCGCCTGGGTGACGACGTCCGCGCCCGAGCCGCCGAGCGCCTCCGGGAACGAGAGCGCCGTCAGCTCCATCGACCGCAGTGCCTCGAAGGCCGGCCAGGAGTACTCGGCCTTCCGATCTGACTCCGCGGCCAGCGGGGCCAGCTTGTCCTCGGCGAACTGGCGCACCACGGCGCGGAAGTGGCGCTGCTCGTCGGTGAGCGTCATCGGCTGCATGGGATCAGTCTTGCTCTCCACGACCCGGCCGTCGTGGTCGGACTCAGTGGAACCGAGCCGGCGCCAAGGCGGTCGGCTGCACTCCGAGCGCGATCACGTCCGCGGGCAGCACCCGGTCGACCAGCAATCGGGCCAGGCACCGGGCCATGGCGGGCGCGGTCTGGATGCCATAGCCCCCTTGACCGGCCAACCACCACAGCCCCGTGAGGTCGGGATCCTCGCCGACGACGGGCACGCGGTCGGGGGCGAACGTGCGCAAACCGGCCCACGCCTGAACCACCGAACGCAGGCCGAGCGTGGTCGCCTCGTTGACCCGTTCGATGGCGAGGGCGACGTCCTGTTCCTCCGGTCGGGCGTCGACCGGCGGGCTCGGCGTCTCGTCCGCGGGCGAGCACAGCACGTTCGGGCCCTCTGGCCTGAAGTACCAGGTGTGGGCGGCGTCGCTCACCAGCGGGCCGTCGGCATCGAGGCCGCCGCTTGTCACCGCCGGCCGGCACACCGCGATCGTCCGCCGCAGTGGCCGCAGTCCGAGCGGAAGAGCCCCAGCCGCCGACGCCAACAGATCACACCACGCGCCCGCGGCCAACACGACGGCACCCGCCTCGATCGACTCCTGTCCATTCGCCAACCGCCAGGGCGCGCCCGCTCGGCCGGTGGCGTCGATCGCATCGACCCGCCACCGTCGCCGCACCTCGCCCCCGGCGGCAGCCAAACCCCGCACGTAGCCCTGATGGAGGGCGAGAACGTCGATGTCCGCCGCACCCTCCTCGATCCCGGCCGCCACCACTCGTTCCAGACGCAACGCCGAACAGCACGCCACGGCCTCCTGCGGGGTGAGGCGCCGGAGGGTACGAACCTCGGTCAGCAGGCGATCCAGCTGCGCCCTCTGGTCATCCGGCGCCACCCATAGCGCCGGGCGCAGCGTGAGCAGCGGTGGGGTGCCAAAGCGGTCGGGCGCACCGTTGTAGTCGACCCGGCTGGCCGCGGTGAGCGCCCTGACCGCCGGAGGGCCGTAGCTCTCGAGGAAGACGGCGGCGGACCGGCCGGTGGTGTGCTGGGCGAGCTGCGCCTCTTGCTCGAGCAGTACGACCCGCAGACCTGCTCCGGCCAGCTCGGACGCCGCACTCACACCGGCGATGCCGCCACCGATAACTGCGACGTCGTACAGCCGGTTCGCGCCGGGCACCTCCGCGCCAGCTGGCCGCTACGCCCCGACGAGCTCGCGCCAGTGAGCGGGATACTCGGCCAGGACCTGCTGGTGGCTCTTGCGCAACGTCGCCTCGGGGACGTGGTCGGCGATGGCGCGCCACTCGCGGTAGTGGTGGCTCACGACGCGGACGCCCTCGAACAGCGGTCGCCGCCGCTCGACCAGCTCGGCAGGAGGGGACGGGTCCAGGAACCCCCAGATGGTGAAGGCGACGGTGAGGTCGTGGATGACCGGAGCCCGACCGAACTGCGACGCCCGCCGCAGCGCTACACCGAGGCAGCCAGAGATGGCATCGTCGATGTCCTCCCCTGGTTGCAGCTGCAAACGGTCGCGGAAGCGCTCGACCAGGGTGAAGGCGTAGCCCTGATCAGGTCCCTGGTAGCCGAGCTGCGGGGCCACCGGCTGCCGCCCGACCACCTCGGCTGGCCGGTCCGCCCTCCATGACTCGGGAACGTGATCCGGTGATTCGTACGAGCGCGGGTGATCGGTCGGTGGCACCGGGACGAACTGGGGCGCGGCCATCGCTCGCTTTCTAGCCGCTGGCGGCCCACCGCCCCGACCTGGGGCCGCGGCACCGGGCGACCAGTGCCGGCGTCAACCCTTCACCGAGTCGTTGGCGTGCAGGAGGCCGTAGACGATGGAGTCGGCGAGGGCCTGCCAGGAGGCCTCGATGATGTTGGCCGAGACGCCAATGGTGGTCCAGGTCCGCTCGCCGTCCGTGGCGTCGATGAGCACGCGCGTCACCGCGCCCGTGGCCGTGGCGCCGTCGAGGATCCGCACCTTGTAGTCGGTGAGGTGGACCCGGCTCAGCTGCGGGTACCGGGCACCGACGGCCGCTCGTAGCGCCTGGTCGATGGCGTTGACGGGACCGTTGCCCTCAGCGGTGTGGACGAAGCGCTGGGCATCTGGGCTGGACTCGCCGCCCGGCACCCACGCCTTCACCGTGGCCTCGGTGGTGAAGTCGCCACTCGGCAGCTCGTCGGTGATCACCCGCATCGACTCCACCCGGAAGTAGTCCTGCTCCCAGCCGCCCGCTCGCCGCATGAGGAGCTCGAGCGAGGCGTCGGCAGCCTCGAAGTGGTAGCCCTCGTGCTCGAGCCGCTTGAGGTCGTCGATCACCTGGCTCACGGCGGCGCCATCGATCTCCAAGCCGATCTGCTCGGCCTTGAGCTTGATGGTGGCCCGGCCCGCCATCTCGCTCACGACGAAGCGAGTGCCGTTGCCCACCGTCTCCGGTGCGACGTGCTCGTAGGCGTCTTTGCGCTTGGCGATGGCCGAGACGTGCAGCCCGGCCTTGTGCGCGAACGCCGACGAGCCCACATACGGCGCCTGCGGGTTCAGCGGCCGATTGACCAGCTCCGCGATGTGGTGGCTGATTGACGTCAGCCGCTCCAGCCGGCCCTCGGGCAGCGTCCGGAAGCCCATCTTCAGGCTGAGGTTCGGGATGACCGTCGTGAGGTTGCAGTTGCCGGTGCGCTCGCCGAGGCCGTTCATCGTCCCCTGGACCTGGCGCGCCCCAGCCCGAACCGCGGCCATCGCATTGGCCACCGCGCAGCCGGTGTCGTCGTGGGTGTGGATGGCGATGGTTGCATCGTCACGGAAGTGGGCCTTCACCTCGGCGACGATCGCGCCCACCTCGAAGGGCAGCGACCCGCCGTTGGTGTCGCACAGGACGAGGTGGCTGGCCCCCTTCAACACCGCCGCCTCGAGCACCCGCAGCGCGAACTCGGGGTTGTGCTGGTAGCCATCGAAGAAGTGCTCGGCGTCGAAGAGGACCCGCAGGCCGTGGCCGGCGAGGAAGGCCACGCTGTCGCCGACCATCGCCTCGCCCTCGGCCAGCGTGGTCCCGAGGGCTTCGGTGACGTGGTAGTCCCAGCTCTTGCCCACGATGCAGACCGCGGAGGTGCCCGCGTCCACCAGGTTGCGCAACGTCGGGTCGTCGTCCACCTTGCCCTTCACCCGCCGGGTCGAGCCGAAGGCGACGAGCGTCGCCGTGGTGAGGCGCAGCTGCGACGCCGCCCTTCGGAAGAACTCCTCATCCTTGGGGTTGGCACCCGGCCAACCGCCCTCGATGAAGTGCACCCCGAGCGCGTCCAACTGCTCGGCGATCCGGAGCTTGTCCTCGACCGTGACCGAGACCCCTTCGAGCTGGCAGCCGTCCCGCAGCGTGGTGTCGAAGATCTCGACCGTCTCGGGCCCCGCCGCCGGCACCACGTCGCCGTCAGGCGACATGCTCGCACCAGTCCTTGTACTTGTCCTCCTGTCCGTGGATGGCGCGCGCGTAGGTCTCGGCGATGGCCTTGGTCATGGGGCCGGGGCAGGGCAAGATCCGGTCGTCGACCGAGTTGACCGCGCTGACCTCGGCTGCCGTGCCGCACACGAACATCTCCTCGGCGATGTACAGGTCACTGCGGGCGAGGTTGTCGACACGGACGTCGAAGCCGAGGTCCCTGGCGATCGTCGACACCGAGCTCTGCGTGATGCCCTCGAGCGCGCCCGCCGTGAGCGGCGGCGTGATGAGGATGCCGTGGCGGGCGACGAACACGTTCTCGCCGGTGCACTCAGCGACCAGCCCGTTGGGGGCCAGCATGATCGCCTCGTCGTACCCGGCCTTCAGCGCCTCGACCTTGGCCAGCGACGAGTTCACGTAGTTGCCGGTGGTCTTCGACGCCGGCGGCATGGTGTTGTGGTCGTGGCGGGTCCAGGAGCTGATCTTCATCCGCACCCCCTTGGTGACGGCGTCGTCACCCAGGTAGGCGCCCCACGGCCAGCAGGCGATGGCCACGTCGACGGAGCACGGGAGGGTGTTCAAACCCATCTCGCCGTAGCCGTAGTAGGCGATCGGGCGGACATAGCAGTCCTGCAGGCCGGTGGATGCCACCGTGTCCTTCGTGGCCTGGATGATCTCCTCGATCGTGTACGGGAGGTCCATGCCGATGATCTTGGCCGAGTTGTAGAGCCGCTCGATGTGGTCGGTCAGGCGGAACACGGCGGGGCCATCGGGTGTCTCGTAGGCACGGATGCCCTCGAACACGCCTGTGCCGTAGTGGAGGGTGTGGGTGAGCACGTGGATGCGGGCGCTCTCCCAGTCGACCAGCTGGCCGTTCATCCAGATCTTTGCGGTAGGCGTGATCGGCATCGGGTTGCTCCTCCTTGACCCTGTCCTGACAAGACGAAAGCCGCCCCCGCGGGGACGGCTTCACGGCGCACGTCGGGGAACGGCGTGCGCTAGCTGATGATTACCTCGATCGACCAAGGGATGGCGCGGCTGGACATCGCCGACAAGTCTCGCCGCCGGCGCCGAGCGACGTCAAGGCGCTTCCTTGGCCCGGCGCGCCAGCTCATCGCCGATCTCCGTCGTGCTGCCGACTGCCGGCTCCGCGCAGGCCCCTCGCACCCGTTGCGCGGCGTCGGCCTCGCCGAGGAAGTCGAGCATCATGGCGGAGGACAGCACCGCAGCCGTCGGGTTGGCGCGGCCGGACCCGACGATGTCGGGGGCGGAGCCGTGCACCGGCTCGAACATCGACGGCCCGGTCCGGGCCGGGTTGAGGTTGGCGCTGGCGGCCAGCCCGATCCCTCCGGAGACGGCGCCCCCGAGGTCGGTGAGGATGTCACCGAAGAGGTTGTCGGTGACGACGACGTCGTAGCGATGGGGATCCTGGACGAAGTAGATGCAGGCCGCGTCGACATGGTTGTAGGCGGTGGCCACCTCGGGGTAATCGGTGGCCACGGCGTCGAAGGTGCGCTGCCAGAGATCGCCGGCGAAGGTCAGGACGTTGGTCTTGTGCACGAGGGTCAGGTGCCGGCGCGGCCTCGACCGGGCCAGCTCGAACGCGTAGCGCACGCACCGCTCCACACCCATCCGCGTGTTGACGCTCCCCTGCGTTGCCACCTCGTGGGGTGTGCCCTTTCGCAGCCACCCACCCTCGCCGACGTACGGACCCTCGGTGTTCTCCCGGATCACGACGAAAGCGTGCGGCTGGTCGTGCCCAGGTGCCACCCCCTCGAACGGTCGCTGGTTGATGTAGAGATCGAGCTCGAACCGCATCCGCAGGAGCAGCCCCCGCTCGATCACACCCGGCGGCACCTCTGGCGTCCCGACCGCGCCGAGCAGGATGGCGTCGAAGCCCCGCAGCTCGTCGAGCACGCCGTCCGGCAGGATGGTGCCGTCCCGCAGGTAGCGGGCGCCGCCGAGGTCGAAGTCGGTGGTGACGGTGTCGACGCCGGTCGCCTCCACCACCTTGAGCGCCTCGGCCGTCACCTCGGGGCCGATGCCGTCGCCGCCGATCACCGCGATCCGATGGGTCATGGAGGGCACGTTAGGACGGGCGCCGGGGCAGACACCGAGCCGGGCCCCCCGGGCCCTTTCGCTCTGTCCTGCGAGCTGGACGGCTGCCGGTCCGCGCCGCGGAACAGAACGGGCGAGGGAGATCGAAGGGGCTGCGCCGCGAGCGAACCTGGGATTCCCAGGAACTCGGGCGCACCCCGGCAGTAGCCTGCGCGGCCATGGCGCAGACGCACCAGCTCTCACGCGACGCCTACGAGCGGCTGCGGGCCGAGCACGAGGATCTGACGACGCGCGGTCGCATCGAGGTTGCGGGGTCGATCGAGCGGGCCCGGGAGCTCGGCGACCTCTCGGAGAACGGGGACTACCACGCCGCCAAGGATCAGCAGGGCCACATGGAGGCCCGGATCCGCACCTTGGAGGCCATCCTCGGGAACGCGATCATCGTGGAGGACGCGGTGGAGGGCGTGGTGTCGCCCGGGTCGATCGTGACCATCCGCTACGAGGGCGACGACGACGACAGCGCCGAGGTCTACCTGATCGGCCACATCGAGGAGCGGGCCGACCTCGACGTGATCTCTCCGACCTCCCCGCTCGGCGCCGCGCTCATCGGCAAGCGCCCTGGCGACGAGGTCGCCTACGACGCCCCCGGAGGGTCGCTGAAGGTCGTCGTGCTCAAGGCGGAGACCGGCTGAGCTCGCCCCGCCCGCCCGGAACGCCGAGGCCTGTTGCCGCCGCGCCGCCCCTTCCCCCTGGTCGCGCCGTCGAGCTGCCCGGGCGAGGCACCATGTTCGTGCGCGAGGTCGCGGGCCCGCCCGGGGCGACGACGGTCGTGCTCCTGCATGGGTGGACGGCCACCGCCGACCTCAACTGGTTCACCGCCTTCGCCGCGCTCGGCCGGCGCTTCCGGGTGGTGGCCATGGACCACCGGGGCCACGGGCGCGGCATTCGGTCCTCCAAGCCGTTCCAGCTGGCCGACTGCGCTGACGACGCGATGGCGCTGGCCGACGTGCTCGGCATCGAGCGCATCATCCCGGTCGGCTACTCGATGGGGGGCCCGATCGCGCAGCTGATCTGGCGACGGCATCCCGAACGGGTCGACGGCCTCGTCCTGTGCGCCACGGCCCGCAACTTCGCCGGCACCCGGGACGAGCGGCTCTTGTTCGCGGGGATCGGTGCCCTGGCCCGCGCCTCGCGGGTCACGCCCGAACGCATCCGCCAGCGGCTCTCCGGCCTCTACCTCGGACGTCGGTCCCGGCCCTACGACGACTGGGCGCTCGAGCAGGTGACCGGGCACGACTGGACGAAGGTCCTCGAAGCCGGGCAGGCGATCGGCCGCTTCTCGTCCCGGACCTGGGTGGGGGAGATCGACGTGCCCACGGCGGTGGTGCTCACCATGCAGGACCGGGTCGTGGCGCTGCGCCGGCAGATCCGGTTGTTCGAAGCCGTGCCGGGAGCGAAGGCCTTCCGCGTCGACGGCGACCACGACGTGTGCGTCGTGAGTCCCGAGCGGTTTGTCCCCGTCCTGGTCAGCGCCTGCACCTACGTCGCCGAGCAGGCGCGAGTCGCCGCCCCCGGCTGAGCGAGTGCGCACGCAGGGGCGGCTCGCCATCGGGGTGGGCGTGGTGGCGCTCGGGGTCGCCGCCGCAACCGCGTGGCGACGACGGGCTCGCGACCTCGGCACCGGCGGCGTGCGTCACCCCTCCCGCCGGGCCCGGAACACCGAGCTCACCCGCCTCGGCGCCCGGGTGGGCCGCAGCTACGCCTCGACGGCGGCCCGGAAGGTGTTCGCGTCAGCGGAGCGGGCGAGCGAGCTCGACCGCAGGCGGGAGCTGCGCACCGCCCAGGACATCGGCGACAGCCTCGGCCAGATGAAGGGCGCCATGATGAAGCTGGCGCAGATGGCCAGCTACCTCGACGAAGGGCTGCCCGAGCCCCTCCGGCTGGCCCTCGGTGAGCTGCGCTCCAATGCCCCGCCGATGTCGCCGGAGCTGGCGGCGTCGATGATCGAGGCCGAGCTCGGTCTCCCGCCCGAGAGCGTGTTTCGCGAGTGGGACCCAGTACCGATCGCCGCCGCCTCGATCGGCCAGGTGCACCGGGCCCTGTGGTGGGACAGCGATCGCCAGGAGGAGCGCGCCGTCGCGGTCAAGGTGCAGTACCCGGGGGCGGCCGAGGCGATCGCGGCCGATCTCGCGAACGCCGACCTCATTGGCTCCCTGATGGCCCAGCTCTTCCGCGGCCTCGATCCGCAGCCGCTCGTCACCGAGCTCCGAGAGCGTCTGACAGAGGAGCTCGACTACCGCATCGAGGCCCGCAACCAACGGGAGTTCGCCGAGTTCTACCGGGACCACCCGTTCATCCACGTCCCGGCCGTGCTCGCGCCGCTGTCGGCTCGGCGCGTCCTCACCTCCGACCTGGCTACCGGGGCCACGTGGGACGAGCTCTTGACCTGGGACCAGACCGAGAAGGATCTGGCCGCCGAGTCCATCTTCCGCTTCGTGTTCCGGAGCCTCTACCGCTTCCAGGCCTTCAACGGCGACCCCCACCCCGGCAATTACCTCTTCCAACCCGGCGGTCGGGTGACGTTCCTCGACTTCGGCCTGGTCAAGCACTTCGGCGATGACGAGATGGCCACGTTCAAGCGCATGATCCGGTACGCGGTGCTCGAACCCGACGACGCCGCGTTCCGCGAGACGGTCGAGGACGCCGGCCTGCTGCGCGCCGGGGCGCCCGTCAGCACGGACGAGGTGGGCCGCTACTTCGCCCACTTCTACGAGGCGGTCCGGGCCGACCAGCCCGTCACCTGGACACCGGACTACGCGTCGGCCACCGTCCGGCGGGTCTTCGACCGCAACTCGCCCATCGCCCAGTACGCCACCGTCCCGTCGCTGTTCGTGATCATCCAGCGCATCAACCTCGGCCTGTACGCCATCCTCGGGCAGCTGCGGGCCACCGCCAACTACCGCCGCATCGCCGAGGAGCTGTGGCCGATGGTCGCCGGGCCACCCTCCACCCCACTCGGCGAGGCCGAGGCCACCTGGCTGGCCGCCAAGCGGGCCGGTCTGGGCGCGCCGTAGCCCACCCCGCCCTCGCTGTTGCGTGCTGACGGCGAGGCGCCCGCGGCTCAGCTCTCGTGGGCTGCGAGGCGGGGCCAGATGGCGAGCAGTCGGTCCATGAGCGCGCCCTGGCCCCCCTCCACGATCTCTGCCGTCGCTCCCCGGCGCCGGAGCACCGACACATGGGCGCCATCGCGTCCGACCGCCACGACGGTGCGCACCCGGTGACGCCGTGGATGGCGGCTCGGACGGCCTCCATCGAGCGGCCCGGCCCAGCCTTCGGTGACGAGGGCCACCGCCACGAAGTCCTCACCCGGCAGGACCGTGAACAGATCGACGATCTCGTAGGGCTCGCCTTCGTCGACCTGGGTCCAGGTGTGACCGGCTCCGATGCCGTAGAGCCGGGCCGGCAGGCCCCAGCCCAGCCGTTCGTGGCTGGCCTCGAGGGCGAGTGCGGTGAGGGTGAGATCGCTCATGCGCTGAGTGGGTGCGTGAGCGAGACCGATCCGGAACGCTCGTCGTGGGCCATCACCTCGTCGGTCTGCCGGCGCACGTCGGGGGCGCGACCAGCCCGAAGGCACTCCTCCTCGCCGGGCACCGTTCCGTTCCGCGACTCGCACCAGAAGCCGGACAGACCGCGGAACAGAACGGGCCCAGCGCACGGTTGGCGCCCGTCAACGCCGGTCGGCGCCCGTCAGCACCCGGCGCTGGACGCAGCGGCGCCGGCGCGGCGCGGGCGGTCGGTCAGGAGCTTCCGCGCAGGGCGTCGCCGATCGCGGCCGCGGCGGCGACGGTGGGGGCGCCGAAGCGCGCCCCGGGCCGCCGGGTCAGCCGCTCGAGCGGTCCAGAGACGCTCACCGCGGCGATGATCCGCCCATCCGGGCCGACGACCGGTGCGCTGACCGAGGCCACGCCGGTTTCTCGCTCCTCGACCGACTCCACCCACCCGGCGGCGCTCGGTGCGGTCCGCCCGCTCAACAGACGCCCGGCCGAGCCCCGGTCGAGCGGGAGCAGGACGCCGTCGGGCACGATCCAGCGCAGACCATGAGGTGACTGGAGCGAGAGCACGCAGCGGCGGCCGGCGTCCTCGACCACGTAGAGCTGCACGCCCTCCCCGGTCTCGTCCCGCAGCGCCTCCAGCACCGGCCGGGCCACCGTGCGCAAGGGCAGGGCGTCGCTGGCCGCCCGCCCGAGGCCGATGAGCCGGCTCCCCAGGATGAAACGGCCTTCGTCGTCTCGCCCCACCAGGCGGTGACGGGAGAGCGCCACCGCCAGCCGGTGGGCGGTGGCCCGGGGGAGGTCGGTGGCCGCCATCAACCCGGCCAAGGTCGCGGGCCCGGCTTCGAGAGCCAGGAGGATGGCCGCCACCTTGTCGACCACGCCCGCCCTGTCGACAACGCCCGCCTCGTCGACCACGCCTGCCTTGTCGGCCACGCCTGCTACTCGTACACTCGCTCCCATGCAGCGAGCGTACCGTCTCATTCTTTGGGAAGCCAGGCGCACCCCGGCCGCAGCCCGGTGAGCACCACCCTGCCGGAGAAGATCTGGGATCGCCACGTCGTCCGCCAGACCCCGGGCGAGCCCGATCTGCTCTACATCGACCTGCACCTCGTGCACGAGGTCACCAGCCCCCAGGCCTTCGACGGCCTCCGGGTCGGCGGCCGCGGCGTACGCCGGCCCGACCTCACGGTGGCCACCGAGGACCACAACGTCCCCACGGTCGACATCGACCAGCCCATCGCCGATCCTGTCTCGGCGCGCCAGGTGGAGGTGCTGCGCCAGAACGCCGAGGAGTTCGGCATCAGGCTCTACCCGATGGGCGACCCCGGCCAGGGCATCGTCCACGTCATCGGGCCGGAGCAGGGCCGCACCCTGCCCGGCACGACGATCGTCTGTGGCGACTCCCACACCGCGACCCACGGCGCGTTCGGTGCCTTGGCCTTCGGCATCGGCACCTCCGAGGTGGAGCACGTGCTCGCCACCCAGACCCTGCCCCAGGCCCGGCCGAAGTGGATGGCGGTCGACGTCGACGGCGACCTGCCGGACGACGTCTCCGCCAAGGACGTCGTCCTCGCCGTGATCGGTCAGATCGGCACCGGCGGCGGCATCGGCCACGTCATCGAGTATCGGGGCGCCGCCATCCGCGCCCTGTCGATGGAGGGTCGCATGACGGTGTGCAACATGTCGATCGAGGCCGGGGCCCGGGCCGGGCTCGTGGCGCCGGACGACTCGACGTTCGCGTACCTCGAGGGCAGGGCCTACGCGCCGAAGGGCGCGGCGTGGGAGCAGGCGCTCGACGAGTGGCGGTTGCTGCAAAGCGATCACGACGCGGCCTGGGACCGGGTGGTCTCCGTCGATGCCAACCGGCTCCGCCCCCACGTCACGTGGGGCACCAACCCGGCCCAGGTGGCGACCATCGACGACGTGGTGCCCGATCCCGACGCCTTCGCCGAGCCGAACGAACGGGACTCGGCGGCCCGCGCGCTCGCGTACATGGGCCTCGCCGCCGGCACGCCGATCCGGGCCATCCGCCCGGACACGGTTTTCATCGGGTCGTGCACGAACTCCCGGATCGAGGACCTGCGCGTCGCCGCCGCCGTGCTCGACGGGCGGCGGGTCACCGTGGGACGGGTGCTGGTCGTGCCCGGCAGCCACGCCGTGAAGGCCCAGGCCGAGGCCGAGGGCCTGGACCGCGTCTTCACCGCCGCCGGCGCCGAGTGGCGCCAGCCCGGCTGCTCCATGTGCCTGGCCATGAACCCCGACAAGCTGGCATCCGGAGAGCGGGCCGCCAGCACGTCCAACCGCAACTTCGAGGGCCGCCAGGGGAAGGGTGGGCGCACCCACCTGGTCTCGCCTGCCGTCGCCGCCGCCACCGCGGTCGCCGGCCACTTCGCCACCCCGGACGACCTGCGATGAGGGCGGTGCGAGTGGTGACCGGCACCGCCCTTCCCCTCCGGCGGTCGGACGTGGACACGGACCAGATCATCCCCGCCGAGTGGCTGAAGCGGGTCGAGCGCACCGGGTTCGGCGCCGGGCTGTTCGCGTCGTGGCGCGACGACCGCAGCTTCGTCCTGAACGACGAACGCTATGCCGGCGCGACCATCCTTGTCGCCGGCGAGAACTTCGGGACCGGCTCCAGCCGGGAGCACGCGGTGTGGGCCATCCAGGACTACGGCTTCGACGCCGTCATCTCGCCCCGCTTCTCGGACATCTTCCGCAACAACTGCACCAAGAACGGCCTCGCCCCGATCGTCCTGGAGAGCGACGTCGTTGGCCACCTGCTCGATGCGATCGAGGCTCAGCCTTCGCTCGAGCTCACCGTCGACATGGAGCGACTCACGGTGGAGGCACCGGCCATCGGCCTCGCCGCCTCGTTCCCGATGGACCCGCCGACCCAGCACCGCTTCCTCGAAGGGTTGGACGACATCGGCATCACCCTCGCGTCCGAGCCGGACATCACCGCTTACGAGGCTCGCCGTCCGACCTGGCTGGAGCCGACCCGCTGACCCGCGCCCGCCACTCGGGCTGACCGGCCCGGGCGAGGCGCGCCACGCCGCCTGTCTTGGAGCGGGCGAAGGTGGTCCCCGTATCCTCGGCCTCCATGCCCGTCGGTCCGCACACGCCCGTCCTCGTGGGCGCCGGCCAGGTCACCAACCGGCCCCGCGGGCTCGATGACGCCGTCGAGCCGGTGGCGCTGATGGCGACCGCGATCGAGCGGGCCGCGGCCGACGCCGGTCTCGCTGGCGTGCCGGATCCGGACTCCATCCGCGTGGTGAGCCTGCTGTCGTGGCGCTATCGCGACCCCGCGCACTTCGTCGCCGAGCTCCTGGGGCTCTCGCCGAGGGAGACGGCGCTGACCGCCCAGGGCGGCAACAGCCCGCAGACCCTGGTCAACGCCACCGCGACCGAGATCCAAGCCGGCCGGCTCGACCTGGCCATCCTCACCGGCGCCGAAGCGTGGCGCACCCGCATGCGGGCTCGTCGCGCCGACGCGGTGCTCAACTGGTCCAAGCTGCCCGAGGGTGCCGAGCCGGACCGCCTCGTCGGCGAGGACCTGGTGATGAGCTCGCCGGAGGAGCTGGCCCGCGGCCTGGCCATGCCGGTGCAGCTCTACCCCATGTTCGAGTCAGCGGTCCGGGCCGCGGCCGGCGAGGAGGTGGAGAAGCACCAGGTGAAGGTCAGCGAGCTGTGGTCCCGCTTCTCGGCGGTGGCGGCGTCAAACCCCTACGCGTGGACCCGGGACGCGAAGACCGCCGAGGAGATCCGTACCCCTGGGCCCGGCAACCGCATGATCGGCTTTCCCTACCCGAAGTACATGAACTCGAACAACGACGTCGATCAGGGGGCCGCTCTGCTCCTGTGCTCGGCGGAGAAGGCGACCTCGCTCCGAGTGCGGCCGGATCGTTGGGTGTTCGTCCACTCTGGCGCCGACTGCCACGAGCACACCTTCGTCTCGAACCGGTGGTCACTGGCCGAGACGCCGGCCATCGAGGCAGGTGGCCGGGCGGCCCTCGAGCTGGCCGGGTTGGGCATCGACGACATCGAGATCGTGGACCTCTACTCGTGCTTCCCGTCCGCGGTGCAGCTCGGTGCGGCCTCCCTCGGCCTCGGGCTCGATCGCCAGCTCACCCGCACCGGCGGCCTCTCGTTCGCCGGCGGTCCCTGGAACAACTACGTGATGCACGCCATCGCCACCGTGATGGCCGACCTCCGGGAGCGGCCGGGCGCCTCCGGGCTGGTGTGGGCGAACGGCGGGTACGCCACCAAGCACGCCTTCGGCGTCTACAGCACCTCACCGCCGCGGTCCGGATTCCGGCACGCCCGTCCCCAGGGTGAGATCGACGCCCTCCCCAGCCGGCAGGTGGCGACGCCGCAGGACGCCGCCGGTCGGGCCACGATCGAGGCTTACACGGTCATGCACGACCGTGACGGTGACCCCGAGACCGGGTTCGCGGCCTGTCTGCTCGCCGATGGCCGGCGGGCGTGGGGCACGACGACCGACGCCGGACTCGTGGCCGCGCTGTGCGACGGCGAGTGGGTCGGCCGCTCCGTCGAGCTCGGCGCCGCCGGCGACCTCCACGCCGACTGATCGTCCAGACCACCCGCGGCTGCGGCGGCGGTCGACCAGACTGCCGCCATGCCCGTGCCCGTCATCGTCGACTGCGACCCCGGCCACGACGACGCCATCGCGCTCGTCCTCGCCGTCGGCCACACCGAGCTCCTGGGCGTGACCACCGTGGCCGGGAACGCTCCCGTCGACCGGACCACTCGCAACGCACTGGTCGTGCTCGACTTGCTCGGCAGCACGGCGCCGGTCCACCGCGGTGCGGCCCGCCCGCTCGTCGCCGAGCCGAAGCACGCCGACTACGTACACGGCAAGAGCGGGCTGGACGGGGCCGATCTGCCCGAGCCGTCTCGCGCCCCGACCGGCGACGATGCCGCCGCGTTCATCGTCGAGACCGCCCGGGCCCACGAGGGCGCATGGTTGGTCCCGACCGGGCCCTTGACCAACATCGCCCTCGCCCTGCGGCGCGCCCCCGACCTGGCGGGCCGCATCGCCGGCATCTCGCTCATGGGTGGTAGCGCCACCGTCGGCAACCGCACGGCCGTCGCCGAGTTCAACATCTGGGCCGACCCCGAGGCGGCGTCGATCGTCTTCGGGTACGGCGGCCCGCTCGTTATGGCGGGGCTCCACCTGACCCACAGCCTCCAGACCACGCCCCAACGGATCGCCACCCTCCGGAGCACGCCGAACACCCTCGGCCCCCTGCTCGCCGACCTCCTCACCTTCTTCTCGGACACGTACGTCCGCCGCCACGACGGGTTCGTCGGCGCGCCGGTGCACGACGCCTGCGCGGTGCTCGCGCTCACCCATCCCGACCTCTTCACCCGGAGGACCGCGCACGTGGCCGTCGAGACCGTCGGCGAGCACACGCGAGGGATGACGGTGGTCGACCAACGAGCGCTGAAGGACCGGCCGCCGCCGAACACGGACGTACTGATGACCGTCGACGTCGACCGTGCGTTCGCGTTGATCACCGAAACGGTTGCGAGCTTCGCCTGAGCGAGGTCGAGGTCGACCGACCCGGGCGCGGTGCCGGCGCACGCTCAGGCGGTGGACGAGCCCAACCCAGGCTCGGCGCTGGCGATCCGACGCCGCCTACGCTCGCCCCCGATGCGAGCGGCCGTGTTGCACAACTGCGCCCTGACCTTGCTGACCGGCTCGGTGCTGGTCCACGGCCGGCCGGGGGCGTCCGACGCCCGCGCGTTCGCCAGCCCTGACGCCCCCGGCGCGATCCTCGTGGGGCGGGCATGACCGATCCGACGACGGCGGCGGGGGCGAGCGACACCTTCCCTCGCCAGTACGCCCGCACCCGCCGCCTCACGCTCGGCGAACCCCGCACGATCACGGTCTCCCCGGACGGCCGGCGGGTGGTGTTCCTCCGGTCGCGCCACGGCTCGGACCCGGTGAACTGCCTGTGGGTGCTGGACGTGGCGAGCGGAGAGGAGCGCCTGGTGGCCGATCCCCTCGTCCTGCTCGGCGACGGCGACGACACCGACCTACCGCCGGAGGAGCGGGCTCGCCGTGAGCGCGCCCGCGAGCAGGCCAGTGGCGTTGTGGCGTATGCAACGAACAAGGCGGTGAGCGTCGCCGCATTCGCGCTGGCCGGCCGCCTGTTCGTCGCCGGGCTCCTGTCGGGCGAGGCCAGGGAGCTGCCGGTGGAGGGACCGGTCTTCGACCCCCAGCCGGAGCCCGAGGCGCGGCGCCTGGCCTATGTGCGAGGCAGGACGCTGCGCCTGGCGGAGCTGGACGGCTCGGGCCGGGAGCTGGCCGCCGAGGACGACTCCAGCGTCTCGTGGGGCAGCGCGGACTTCATCGCCGCGGAGGAGATGGGGAGGTGGCGCGGGTACTGGTGGGCGCCCGATGGTTCGGGCATCGTCGCCACCCGGGTCGACATCTCACCGGTCGTTCGCTGGTGGATCGGCGATCCGGCCAACCCCGATCACCCGCCGACCGAGATCGCCTACCCCGCGGCCGGCACGCCGAACGCCCTCGTCACGCTGTGGGTGCTGGGGCTGGACGGGACGCGGCGCGAGATCAGTTGGGACCGGGAGGCCTTCCCCTACCTCACCTCCGTGCTCTGGCCCGAGCCGGCTCGGATCGTGCTCTCGGTCCAGAGCCGCGATCAGCGCCGGGTGCAGGTGCTGGCGGCCGACCCGGCCACCGGCGAGGCAGTGCTGCTCTTCGAGGACACCGATGACACGTGGGTCGAGCTCGTGGCCGGCACACCGGCCGTCCTCGACGACGGCCGGCTGGTGATGACGGCCGACCGCGACGGCGCTCGGCGGCTGGTGGTGTCGGGCCTGCCGGTGACGAGGCCCGACCTGCAGGTGCGGTCCGTGGCCCCGGTGAACGGTCGCAGCTTGCTGTTCACCGCCAACCCGATCGACGACCCGACCAGCCTGGGGGTGTGGCGCTGGAGCGATGGCGGCGACGTGGAACCGCTCGTCGTCGAACGGGGCTTCCACGCGGCGTGGGCCGGCGGCCACACCACCGTCGTGCGCTCGACCACCCTCGATGACGACCGCAGCACGACACGGGTGCTGGAGGGGCCGGAGCTTGCCAACCGGGCCGAGGTGGCCCTGGTGACGCCCAACGTCACGCTGCTGCGCGCGGGCGCCCGCGAGCTGGCCACGGCCGTATTGCTGCCCCACGACTCGAGTCGGGACGACCGCCTGCCGATCCTGCTCGATCCCTACGGCGGCCCCCACGCGCAACGGGTGCTGGCCAACCGGGCCGCCTACCTCAGCTCGCAGTGGTTCGCGGACCAGGGCTTCGCGGTGGTCATCGCCGACGGTCGAGGAACCCCGGGCCGCGGCCACGACTGGGAGCGAGCGGTGCACCTCGATCTGGCCGAGTCGGTGCTCGCGGACCAGATCGCCGCCCTCGAGGGGGCCACGGAGCGCTTTCCCCAACTCGACCGCTCACGGGTCGCCATCCGGGGTTGGAGCTTCGGCGGCTACCTGGCCGCCCTCGCCGTGATCCGGCGCCCCGATGTCTTCCATGCGGCCGTCGCCGGCGCGCCGGTGACGGACTGGCGCCTCTACGACACCCACTACACCGAGCGCTACCTCGGCACCCCGCAGGATCACCCCGAGGCCTACGAGCGGTCGTCGTTGCTCGCCGACGCGGCCAAGCTGGAGCGTCCCCTGCTCCTGATCCATGGCCTGGCGGACGACAACGTCGTGGCCGCCCACACCCTCCGCCTGTCGTCGGCGCTGCTGGCCGCCGGCCGGCCCCACGAGCTGCTGGCGCTGTCGGGCGTGACCCACATGACCCCGCAGGAGGTGGTGGCCGAGAACCTCCTGCTGCTCCAGCTCGAGTTCCTGCGCCGATCGCTCCCGTCCTGACCGCCGCCGGTGAGCTGCACGGCCCGGTCCGCCGCCCGCCGGTGAGCCGCACGGCCCCGGCCGCCGCCGGGTTACGTCCGCCGGGCGACCAGGAAGCGGTCGTGTCCGGCCAGATCGGGCCGCACCTGCACCTCGACCAAGCCGGCTCCGGCGGCCAGGCTCGCGACCGCCGCCCCCTGCCCGGCACCGATCTCACACAGCAACGAACCACCCCGACGCAGCCAGACCGGTGACTCGCTCAGGATCTCCCGGAGCGCGTCAAGCCCTTCGTCACCGGCGAACAGGGCCTCTGGCGGCTCCCAGAGGCGCACCGCGTCCTCCACGTCCGCATCGGTGAGCACGACATAGGGCGGGTTGCTGACCACGAGCCCGAGCCGCCCTCGGAGCTCGGCCGGCAGCGCGTGGAACCAGGAGCCGGCCGCCAGTCGCACCCGGCGGCCGGCCACCCCGATGCCGGCCAGGTTGGCGCGGGCCACCTCGAGCGCTCCTGGCGCGGCCTCGGTCGCCCAGACGGTGACGTCGGGAGCACGCAGCTCGCGGGCCAGCGAGAGCGCTATGGCGCCCGAGCCGGTCCCGAGGTCGGCAACCACGAGCGGCGCCGGCTGCGCCATCGCCAGCTCGAGGGCCAGGTCGACGAGCTGCTCCGTCTCGGCGCGGGGTATCAGGACGCGACGGTCCACCAGCAGGTCGAGATGCCTGAACGGCCCGTGGCCGAGGACGTACTGGAGCGGCTCGCCAGCCTGGCGCCGGGCCACCAAGGCTTCGATCCGGGCCATACCGCGGGCCGTCGCCGAGGCGTCGAGCCCGAGGGCCCAGTCCGTACCCTCGAGCCCGCTCGCCTCCTGGCACACCCACCGGGCCTCGTCTGCAGAGCCGAGCCGAGCAGTCGTGTCGACCAGCAGCTCCCGCCAGGTGATCGTGCCGTCGTCGGCCACGGCGCCGGTCAGGGCTCGGACGCGGCCAGCTGGCGGGCCCGCTCGTCGGCCCGGAGCGCGTCGACCACGTCGTCGAGGTCGCCGGCCAGGATCAGCTGGAGCCGGTAGAGCGTGAGGCCGATTCGATGGTCCGTCACCCGGTTCTCCTTGAAGTTGTAGGTGCGGATCTTCTCGCCCCGCCCCCCGCTGCCGACCTGGGAGCGCCGTTCCGCCGACAGCGCCGCGCTCTGCTCGTCCTGGCGCAGCTTCAACAGCCGGGCGCGCAGGACCTGCATGGCGCGGGCCCGGTTCTGGAGCTGGCTGCGCTCGTCCTGCATCGCCACCGTCAGCCCAGACGGCCGGTGCGTGATGCGGACGGCGGAGTCCGTCGTGTTCACGCCCTGGCCGCCCGGACCGGAGGACCGGTAGACGTCGATCTGGAGGTCGTTGGGGTCGATCTCCACGTCGAGCTCCTCCGCCTCCGGCAGCACCAGCACGGTGGCCGCCGAGGTGTGTATGCGACCCGCGCTCTCGGTGACCGGCACTCGCTGCACCCGATGCGCACCGCCTTCGAACTTCAGGCGGCCCCAGGCGTCGCGACCGTGCACCACGAAGGTGATCTGGTTGAAGCCACCGAGGTCCGAGACGTCGGTGGAGAGCACCTCGACCGACCAGCCCTTCCGGACCGCGTACGCCTCGTACATCTGGAACAGGTCGCGGGCGAACAGGTTGGCTTCCTCACCGCCCTCTGCCCCCCGGATCTCGACGATGACGTCCTTGCCGTCGTTCGGATCCGACGGGATGAGCAGACCGCGCAGTGCCTCGCCGAGTGTCTCGAGGTCGGCCTCGGCGGTCCGGACCTCCTCGTTGACGATCTCGCGCTCCTCCGCCGTCGCCTCTTTGAGCAGCTCCCGGGCCACTTCGAGATCGGCCTCTCGGGCAACGTACCGGCGGTAGGTGCCGATCAACGGCGCCAGCTCCTTGTGGCGCTTGGATGCCGTCCGCAGCAACGACGGATCGCTGAGCACAGCTTGGTCGGCGAGCTGTGCCTCGACGGCGTCGTACTCGCGCTCCAGGCCTTCCAGTCGCTCGAACACCGCCAGGCAGGCTACGGCTGGTCCGGCGGGACCGAGACGACGGCGGCTGGTCGGTCCAGCCGGGCCGCCAGCAGCCGGGTCACCGGATGGTCGTCGCCCTCGGGCACGGCGAGGACGAGGTGGCCATCGGCCGGGCCCAGCGCGTCGCGGGCATCGGCTGCAAACGGCACCAGGTCCAGGTCCACCCCGGCGGAGCACACGACGACCACGACCTCACCGTCGGCCCGTTCGCCGACCGCCACGCACGGCACGGGATCCTTGAGGTTGGTCCTGGGCACGGGCGGCGCCGCCGGCGCCAACGTGGCCAGCCCGACGAGAGCGGGCTGCTCGATGAGCCGCCACCGGAGGTAGCGCTCCCGGGCCAGCCGGTTGAGGGCGTGGGGCGCCGCCCCCGGTCGACGGTGGGCGCGCAGGTGAGCGACGAGGTCGGCCAGCGCCGGTCCCACCGGCACCTCGGGCCCGTGCACGAGGGCGAAGGCCTCCCGATCGTGGGTGCTGATCCCGACCTCCAGCCGGGCCACACCGTCCTCGTCCACCACGGCCCGGCAGATCTCGAGCCCGGCTACCTCCCCGGCCAGCACACCGTGCTCCTCCACCGGATCCGCACCGGCGGCAACGATGACGTCCCGCAACGGCAGTACCGCCGGCGGAACGGGCACCGCCGCGGGGCGAGGCTCGGGCGATGCCGGGGCAATGGTGCGGCCATCGACGTACCAGACCGACACCGGCGGACGGAACCACCGGGCCCGGCGAGCGAGGAGCCCCGTAGCCGCCTCGGCCAGGACGTTGGTGGCGTGGGCGCCCCGGCGGGCCGCCCAGGCCATCGGCCCGCCGAGAGCCCGAGCGGGTGCGTCCTCCACCAGGACCCAGGCCTCGCCGTCGCGAAGCAGCGCCGCGCCACCAGGGAAGGCGTCGACGCTCGTCGGCGCCGGTCCGAGGTGCTCCCGCACCAGGACCTCCAGCTTCATCGCCAGCAGGCGGGCCCGCTGTCCGGACGCGGCCGGAGAGGAGCCAGACAGGGTTGGCCTCAGGACGGGCGGGCCTTGGTGCCCTTGCGCTCGCCGTAGCGGCGCTGGAAGCGCTCGACCCGGCCGCCGGAGTCCACCAGCTTCTGCTTGCCGGTGTAGAAGGGGTGGCACTCGTTGCAGAGATCGGCGTGGATCCCGCTGCCCTTGGTGGAGCGCGTCTCGAAGGTGGCGCCGCACGAGCAGCGCACGGTGACGGTGTCGTAGTTCGGGTGGATGCCGGCTTTCATGACGCTCTCGCTCCCAGGGTGAGGGGACAATGCAGTCTAGCGGCGCCCGCGCCACGATCGGCCTCCCCGGCGTGCCGCGTCCCATCCATCCCGTTCTGTTCCGCGAATCGTGTCGTTGGGCGTTCGCAGGCGCTGACAGAACGAGCGGCGGCTGGTCGACGGGCGACGGTGGGGTCACATCGAGGGCGGGGGACGGCCGCCCGCTGGTCGACGGGCGACGGCGGGGTCACATCGAGGGCGACTTGGCGATCTCACCCAGGAACTCGTCGTTGTTGCGGAAGGTCTTCAGGCGGTCGATGAGGAGCTCGAGCCCTGGCGCGGCGTTGCCGTCGGCCGCCAGCCCCGAGAGCACCCGGCGCAGCTTCCAGACCTGCTGCAGCTGCCTGCGATCGAAGAGGAGCTCCTCGTGGCGGGTGCTCGACGCGTCCACGTCGATGGCCGGGAAGATCCGTCGCTCGGCCAGCTTGCGGTCGAGCCGCAGCTCCATGTTGCCGGTGCCCTTGAATTCCTCGAAGATGGCGTCGTCCATGCGGGAGTTGGTCTCGACCAGGGCGGTGGCCAGGATGGTCAACGAGCCGCCTTCTTCGATGTTGCGGGCGGCGCCGAAGAACTTCTTCGGCGGGTACAGGGCCCCGGCGTCGATGCCGCCGGACATGATGCGCCCGGTGGCCGGCGCGGCCAGGTTGTAGGCCCGGCTCAGCCGCGTGATGCCGTCGAGGATCACCACGACGTCCTCGCCCGCTTCCACCAGGCGCTTGGCCTTCTCGATGGCCAGCTCGGCCAGGTGGGTGTGCTCGTCGCTCGGGCGGTCGAAGGTCGAGGCGATGACTTCGCCCTGAACGGTGCGGCGCATGTCCGTGACCTCTTCGGGCCGCTCGTCGATGAGCAGCACCATCAGCTTCACCTCGGGGTTGTTGCGCTCGATCGAGGTGGCGATGGTCTTCATGATGAATGTCTTGCCGGCCTTCGGAGGCGAGACCACGAGCCCGCGCTGGCCCTTGCCGATCGGCGCGACGAGATCGACGATCCGCGCCGTCATGTTGGACGGGTCGAGCGGGTTCTCGAGCCTGAGCTTCTCGTCCGGGAAGAGCGGCGTCAGGTCCTCGAACCGCGGGCGCTGCCGCGCTTTCTCCGGGTCGCCACCGTTGACGGTGAGGATCTGGAGCAGGGCCGGGTTCTTCTCGTTGCGTCCGGCCAGGCGCGAGAGGCCGGTGACCTGATCGCCCTTGCGCAGCCCGTACTGGCGGGTCTGCTTGACGGACACGTAGACGTCGTCGCGGCTCGGGAGGTAGCCGTTCACCCGGAGAAAGCCGTACCCCTCGTCCCGGAGGTCGAGATAGCCCGCCACCTGAACCGGCTCGGACGACACCGGCGCCTCGTCCGTCACCGCGCGGGACGGCTGCGGCTCCCGCTCTCGCTGGTACTCGACCCGGTCGGAGCCCTGCGGGCCGTCGTCGCCGCCCCCGCCCTTGCGCCGCCGACGCCGCCGACGCCGGTTGGAGCGCTCGCCGCCGTCGACGCCATCGCCGAGGCCGTGGTCGGCTGCGCCGCCATCTTCTCCCTCTCGGGCCTCTTCGGCCTCGTCTCCGGCTGCGTGCACGTCGGCACGATTCGGCGCCCCGGAACGGGCGGCCGAGCCGTCGACACCGCTCGCAGTGGCACCGGCACCGGCGGCTGCCTCGGCCGCCCGGAGCTCGATCTCCCAGTCGGCGAGCGGCTCCCCGTACTCGTCCACGACGACCCGCGGTGCGCCGGCGGACCGCTCCGCGGCCACGGGCGCCTCTGGGTCGGCGGAGGCAGCCGGCGCGTCGGCCAACACCGAAGGCGGTGCCGACTCGGCGAGCACGGGCTCAGACGTCGGCGCGGCCGCCGGCGCGTGGCCGCGACCGTTGCCGTTGCGCGTGTCCTGACCATCCGCGCTACCCGTGGGACCGGCGCCCGTGTGCTCGAGGATGCGATCGACGATCTCCGCCTTCTTGGCCCGCGAGAGGGCCTTGATGCCGAGGGCGGTGGCGATGGCGACGAGCTGCTCGCGGTCCTTGCCTTCCAACATCGAGCGTTCGAGGGTCTCCGCGCCCATGCGTACCTGCTTTCCAGCACGAGTAACGACCACCGACACGACCGGCGGGGGGGCGGATGCCCACACCAGCCTTCCCGCGGCCAGCAAGTGGGAGGCAGCGCGACCAACGCTTGACGAGCGAGGGGATCACCACGACCCCTCCCCTGGAAGGGACAAGGTCAGGTGCGACTGCCTGCTCGGGGTTCCGAGCAGCGACAACCTTATCTACGTCGTGCGTCACGCGCAACGACGCTCGTCAACCGGCGGCGACGCCGGCCACCAGATCCTGAACCGCAGCCCGGTCGTTCGGGAGGACGGTCACCCGCTCCGGCCGCTCGAACAGGTCGGCGAGATGGGGCGGCAGCGCCGGTCGTACCCCGGTGGCGCGCTCGACGGCGTCGGGGAACTTCGCCGGGTGCGCAGTGGCAAGCGCCACCATCGCCGCCCCCGGCTGGCGGCGGGCCCATCCGGCGCCGATGCCCACCGCGGTGTGGGGATCGACCAGGTGGCCGGTCTCGGCGTAGACCCTGGCCATGACGTCCAGGGTGGCGGCATCGTCCAGGCTGGCGGCCCTGAAGACGGGCGCCAACCACGTGTCGTGCTGGTCCTCCTCGACCACCAGGCGACCGGTGGCGCGGAAGCGGCCGAGCTGCTCGGCGGTCAGGCCGCCGTCGCGCCCGTTCATCTCGAAGAGGAGCCGCTCGAAGTTGGACGAGACCTGGATGTCCATGCTCGGGCTGAGGGTCGCCACGACTCCGGCGGTCGACATCACGCTCGATTCGAGGAAGCGGGTGAGGATGTCGTTGCGGTTGGACCCGATGATGAGGTGGTCGATCGGGGCGCCGGTCCGGCGGGCGATCCAGCCCCCGAGCACGTTGCCGAAGTTTCCGGTGGGCACCGCGAACGACACCGGCCGATGGCCGAGCGACGCCGCGGCGGTGGCGTAGTAGACGACCTGTGCCATCACCCGGGCCCAGTTGATCGAGTTGGCGGCGGCCAGGCGATGGCGCTCCCGGAACGCGGGCTCGGCAAAGAGGGCCTTCACCAGATCCTGGCAGTCGTCGAAGGTGCCCTCGATCGCCGCCGTTCGGACGTTCGGCGCATCGACGGTCGTCATCTGCCTTCGTTGGATCTCGCTCACGCGGCCCTCGGGGTAGAGGATCACGACGTCGACGTTCTCCCGACCGGCGAGGGCGGCGATGGCTGCGCTGCCGGTGTCGCCGCTCGTGGCGCCCACGACGGTGGCCCTCGTGCCCCGTTCTCCGAGGACGTGGTCGAAGAGCCTCCCGACCACCTGGAGCGCTACGTCCTTGAAGGCGAGCGTCGGGCCGTGGAACAGCTCGAGCAGCCACTCGTCGTCGCCGAGCTGGACCAGGGGGCAGACCGCAGCGTGCCGGAAGGTGGCGTAGGCGTCGTCGCAGATCCGGCGCAGGACCGCCGGCGGGATGTCGTTGCCGACATAGGTCTGCATGATCGCGGCGGCCGCCGCCGCGTAGGGCGCACCGGGGTCTACTGCGGGTAGCGCAGGCCAGGCCCCCGGGACGTACAGCCCGCCATCCACCGCCAGCCCGGCCAGCAGCGCGTCCGCGAAGTCGAGCTCGGGCGCCGCGCCCCGGGTCGAGAGGTAGCGCACGTCCCAAACCGCTAGTCAGGACCCGATGACGCGCAAGAAGCCGCCGACCCGCTCTACCACGTCGAGGTCGCGCAGCTCCCGCAGCGTCGCCTGGACGGCGGCCTCCTGCGCCTCATGGGTGATGAACACGAGGCGGGCATCGTCGCCCAGGCCCTCCTGCTCGGCGGCGCGGATGCTGACCTCGTGGCGAGCGAAGACCCCGGTGACGGCGTGGAGGACGCCCGGCCGATCGACGACCTCCAGCACGAGGTGGTACTCGGCGCTGGTCTCGTCGATGGCGCGGATCGGAACCCGATCAAAGGTGCCGAGCGACGCGTAGGTGCCCTTGCGGAGGTTGAGTGCGGCGTCGATCAGATCGCCGAGGACGGCGCTGGCGGTGGGCATGCCGCCCGCGCCCCGCCCGTAGAACATCAGGGAGCCGACGGCGTCGCCCTCCACGAAGACCGCGTTGTAGCTGTCGCGCACGCTGGCCAGCGGGTGATGCCGGGGCAGCATCGCCGGGTGCACGCGCACTGCCACCGCCCCGCTCTCGGGGTCCTGCTCGCAGATGGCCAGCAGCTTCACGACGTATCCGAGCCGGGCCGCGCTGACGATGTCGGCCTCGGTGACGTGACTGATGCCCTCGTGGTACACGTCGCCGGCGACCACCCTGGCCCCGAACGCGATGCTGGCGATGATCGCGGCCTTGGCTCCGGCATCCAGACCCTCGACGTCGGCGGTGGGGTCGCGCTCGGCGTAGCCCAGGCGTTGGGCCTCGCTCAGGGCCTCGCCGTACCCCGTCCCCTCCTCGCCCATCTTGGTGAGGATGTAGTTGGTGGTGCCGTTCACGATGCCGAGCACCCGGCGCACCGGCTCGCCCCGCAGGCTCTCGCGCAGGGCACGGATGAGCGGTATGCCACCCGCAACCGCGGCCTCGAACAGAAGGTCACGGGCGGCGGCGTCGGCGGCCGTGAACAGCTCGGCGCCCACGTTGGCCAGGAGCTCCTTGTTGGCGGTGATGACCGGCTTGCCGTGCCGGAGGGCAGTGAGCATGAGCTCGCGCGCCGGTTCGATCCCGCCGATCACCTCGACTACCACGTCGATGTCGGGATCCTCGACGAGGGCATGGCTGTCGCGGGTGAGCAGACCGGGTGACAGCTCGACGTCGCGCTCGCGAGCCAGGTTCCGCACCGCCACCCGGGCCACCTCGAGGCGCATCCCGGTTCGGGCCTCGATCATCTCCGCCTGGCGCCCCACCAGCTGGACCAGGGCGGCGCCGACGTTGCCGCAGCCGAGCACACCGACGCGGACGACGTTCCCGCCGATGCTCGTCGTAGTCATGGGTTCGTCGGCTCGACTCACGTCGGGCGAGGGTACCGGCCGCGGCGCGCGGGGACGACCCCGTTGCCCCGCCGGCGGCCCATAGGGTCCCGGCCCATGGCGACCGACGCCCGAGCCGAGCTGGCCCGGATCCAGGCCGAAGTGGTCGTCTGCCGGGCCTGTCCGCGCTTGGTGGCGTGGCGCGAGCAGGTCGCCAGCGAGAAGCGGGCGGCCTTCCGAGACGCCGTCTACTGGGGACGAGGGGTGCCGAGCTTCGGCGACCCCGATGCCCGGATCGTGGTGGTTGGGTTGGCACCGGCGGCCCACGGGGCCAACCGGACCGGCCGCATGTTCACCGGCGATCGCTCCGGCGACTGGCTGTACCGCGCCCTGCACCGAGCCGGTCTGGCCAACCAGCCCGACAGCACCAGCGTCGACGACGGCCTTCGCCTTCGTGACGTGTACATCACCGCCGCGGTGCGCTGTGCGCCGCCGGCCAACAAGCCCTCGCCTTGCGAGCGCGATGCCTGCCAACCGTTCCTCGAGCAGGAGCTGGCTGCGCTCGCCTCCGCGCGCGCCTACCTGGCGCTCGGCGGGTTCGGCTACGAGGCGCTGGCCGGCGTGCTCGGACTGCGGCCGAGGCCCCGGTTCGGGCACGGCGTCGAAGTGGTTGCGGCCGGCGGTCGGACCGTGGTCTGCTCGTACCACCCGAGCCAGCAGAACACGTTCACCGGGCGCCTCACCGAGGCCATGCTCGATGCCGTGGTGCGCCGCACCGTCGAGCTCGCCGTGGCGCCGGCCCGCTGAGCTCGTGGCATCCCTCGCCTCGTCTCACACCACTGCGACGAGCTCGCCGACGGCGTAGACGACGGCAACCGCGGCGAGGAACCAGCCGAAGACGAGCCGCAGCTGGTGGTCACCGGCCTCGATCGCCAACGCGGCGCCGACCCGAGCCCCAGGCAGCACGCCGACCGTCAGCCACAGCGCGAACCGCCAGTCGATGTCGTGGTTCAGGGCGTGGGTAAGGGTGCCCGGTATGGCGAAGAAGCCGACGCACACCAGTGAGGTGGCGATGGCGCGCTTGATCGGGACGTTGAGCAGGCCCCGGTAGGCGGGCACCATCAGCGCGCCGCCACCGATCCCGAGCAGGCCCGAGAGCAGGCCGGCCAGGGCCCCGATGCCACTCGTGATGGCGAACCGCTGCGAGCCGGCCAGCTCGGGCCGAGCTGGCACCCCCTCCGGACGGTCGCGGATGAGCCGAGCTGCGGTCCAGAGCAACAACAGCGCGGTGAGGATCATCAGCGGGTGGCCGGCCCCGGGGAGGACGTGAGCCAGCTCGGCCCCGAGCACGGCCGTGACGAGCCCCGCCGGGATGGTGATGGCGACGAGCGGCCAGTCGATCAAGCCCTGCGGCTCGTACTGGGCCGTGCCGCTCACCGCGCCCGGGAAGATGGACGGGAGCGTCGTCCCGACCGCCACCGCGGCGGAGGCGCCGAGCACCCGGATGGCCGGCGTCGACACCACCGCCCCGCCGACGCCGAGCGCGCCCGACATGACGCCGGTCAGCACGCCGGCGGCAACGGTCAGGACGTCGCGAAGGGGGCTCGGATCCACGCCAGGAGGGGCCGGGTGCGCTCAGCCCGCGGTCGGGCCAGGAGCGGCTTCGACCACGGGCGCCGCCTTCTTCTTCGGTGGCGGCACTCCAATCGACGGTGCCCGGTCGGCGGACACCGGCCAGCGGCGGCGGCTGACGATCGAGAGGGTGCGGAGCAGCTTCATCGCCTTCTCGTCGCTGTCGGCCGGGCGGGAGGTGATCACGCCCGCCTGGATCATCCGGTGCACGACCTCCCGCCCGAGGTTGGTCCGCACGATGACGAGCGTCCAGTCGTTGTCCTCGCCGATGCCCCCGGTGGAGATGTCGGCGTGCTCGGCCGAGAAGTCAGGGCACAGCTTGCAGCCCTCGCGCGTCCAGGCGTGGCACTCCTTGAGATCGATCTCGTGGTACGAGCCATCCTTCATCCAGATCTGGAAGACACCCTTGATGTTCATCTTCACCATCTCCTCCTTGCGGAGGCCGTACTTGGCGAGGAAGAGCTCTTCGAAGATGGCGTCGTCGAACGTCTTGGAGCACAGCAACCCGATGTTGAACACGAAGGGCTTCGAGGACTTGCCGACCTTGCGGGACCACATGATCGGCAGCGCCGACGACTGGCATGACATGCCGACCAGGGCCAGCTTGGTCAGCCCCTCCGCTTGTGCGTCGCGCACGGCGAGGGTGTTGGCCGAGTAGGTGTAGCGGCTGCCGGCGGAGGCCAGGACCTGCTCCTTGGTGCGGGCGAGACCGGGCCGGGCCCGCCACGAGGTCCCATCGCCCTCCAGGAAGCTGGTCAGCGCGGCCTCGATGTACCCCTCCTCGAGCAGCCAGATCAGCAGGGCGCTGACGAAGCCGCCGTCCTGGCCCATCTGGTGGACCGTCGTGTCCGACGCGCGACAGAGGAGCAGGTCCTTGTACACGCCGTACATCTCGCTCGGCTCCCGCACCCGGCCGAAGAGGTGCAGGTCGGCCTCGGGCTCCCAGGCGCGGAAGCGGGGGCAGGCACGAGTGCAGCTGGTGCAGCCCTTGACGCCGTGCCCGCAGTCCCCCGGACCGAGCTCGTCCTCGAGGTGAAAGGGCCGGTAGTGACCCTGCTCGTGGTCGTAGCCGATGACGTCGTGGGGGCAGACGACAACGCATGCCGCGCACCCGGTGCAGAGCCCGGTCGTGATGACCTCGTCGTAGAGCTCCTTCCACTGCGCGGTCCAGCGATCGGCCTTGACCGGAGGCGTCGGATCTTGGGCGACGGTCACGGTCGGCAATCTAGGCCCCGGCTGGTCGTTGCCACCCTGGCGACGGCACCACCGGGCCGGGAGCACACCGAGGCCGGCCGCGGTCTCGACCCCACTTGACCCACCGGTCAAGATAGTGGCATGGATCTGACCTACCCGCCCGAGGCCGAGGAGTTCCGCAAGGAGATCCGGACCTGGCTCGAGCACAACCTGCCCGATGGCTGGTTCGATCCCGACTTCGAGATGACGGCCGAGGACCGGGCCCGCTTCAACCAGACCTGGCCCCGCCACCTGGCCGAGGGCGGCTGGACCTGCGCCAGCTGGCCGGTCGAGTACGGCGGTCGGGGGCTGTCGGTCATGCAGAACGTGGTGCTGGCGGAGGAGTTCGGGCGGGCCCGGGCGCCCTTGCGCGCCGACTTCTTCGGCGACACCCTCGTCGGCCCGACCATCCTGCAATGGGGGACCGAGGAGCAGAAGCGAGAGCTCTTGCCCAAGATCCAACGAGGCGAGATGCGTTGGTGCCAGGGCTTCACCGAGCCGGACAGCGGCTCGGACCTGGCCAGCCTGAGGACGAGCGCGGTGCTCGACGGTGAGGAGTGGGTCATCACGGGCCAGAAGGTCTGGACGACACGCGCCCAGCACGCCGACTACATCTTCTTGCTGGCGCGAACTGATCCGTCGGTGTCCAAGCACCAGGGCATCTCCTACCTCCTCGTGCCGATGCGCCAGGACGGCATCGAGGTCCGTCCGATCACCCAGCCTGACGGCACGGCCGAGTTCAACGAGGTGTTCTTCGACGGCGCCCGCTGCCCGAAGGAGAACGTCGTCGGGGGCGTCAACAATGGCTGGGTGGTCGCCAACGCCACGCTCACCCACGAGCGCGGCATGTCAGCCACCACCAGCTACCGCCGGTTCGAGGAAGAGCTACGGCTGCTGATCGCCGCCGCGCGAGCGCGGCGTGCTCGACGACCCGCTCATCCGCCAGGGGCTCGCCGGCTACCACACCCGGGTCCAGATCCTCCGCATGAACGGCCTCCGCACCCTCAGCGCCGCGGTGAGCGGGCGCAAGGACGCCGGCGTCGGCGCGCTGGGCGCGATCAACAAGATGTTCTGGTCGGAGATGCACCAAGCGGCCATGGAGCTGGCCCTCGACATCTTCGGCGCGGACGCCCTCCTCTCGACCGCCGGTCCGCCGTCGAAGTCGTGGCCGGGCAACCAGCGCCAGAAGGGCCGGCCGGCCTACCCGGTGAGCCCGATGGTGTCGTCCTTCTTCGCCTCGCGCTCCGAGACGATCTGGGGCGGCACGAGCGAGATCCAACGCAACATCGTGGGTGAGCGAGCGCTCGGGCTCCCGCGCGAACCCAAGCCTGCCACCCACTAGACGGGGTCGAGGCCGAGACAAGACCGAGCCAAGACCGATCGCTCCCACCGGGAGTTGCTCACCGCCCGTCAGAGCGGCGCCACGCAGGGTCCACGCGGCGGGCTCGCGCAACCCGTTTCCAGGCCAACCCGGGCCCAGGATTTGTGGAAAGGCTTCCCGCAACGGCAAGAATGCTCCCAAGCCACGGCCCCGGGCCGTGCTCAGAGCACGAAGGCAGAGGGCAGGAGACGGGTGGGAACCATGCCGCAGATCAAGCACGCCACGATCGGGGCGCTCCTCGCCAGCCTCATCGGCGCCGTCATGGGGTTCCTCCTGTGGGCGAAGCAGCTCGACTACTCCGGGCCGAACAAGCGGATGATGCACGTCGTCGGCTGGATGGGCCTCACCATGGTCACGGTGGCGGTGGCTGTCGCCTGCTTGAGCATCGCCTTCCTCCACTACCTGTCGGCCAAGGAGCACGAGGGCGAGGAGACAGCGCCGGCCACGGCCGATAGTCGCCAGCGCCTGGCCCGCGGCGCCTGATCCCAGCAGGCCTGACTCCAGCCCGCGCCCGGTACGTCGCAGGCGGGATCGCACGGTCGGTCAAGCGGCGACTTGGGAGATCGGCAGACGGCGCTGCGTAGGCTGGCGAGCGTGGGCTACTCGGCCGCTCCCGAACGCTACGGTCGGATGCCATACCGCCGAAGCGGGCAGAGCGGGATCCAGCTCCCCGTCCTGTCCCTCGGGCTGTGGCACAACTTCGGACATGACCGGCCCTTCAGCGGGCAGCAGGAGATCTGCCGGCACGCCTTCGACGCCGGCATCACCCACTTCGACCTGGCCAACAACTACGGGCCCCCGTACGGTGCCGCCGAGGAGACGTTCGGCCGCTTGTTGGCCACGGACCTCGCGCCGTACCGGGACGAGCTGTTCATCTCCACCAAGGCGGGCTACGACATGTGGCCCGGCCCGTACGGGGAATGGGGTTCGCGCAAGTACGTGCTGGCGTCGCTCGACCAGTCGCTGCGCCGGCTCAGAGTGAGCTACGTCGACGTCTTCTACTCGCACCGCTTCGACCCTCAGACGCCGCTCGAAGAGACCATGGGAGCCCTGGCCACCGCGGTGCAGCAGGGCAAGGCGCTCTATGTCGGCATCTCGTCGTACTCCTCGTCGCAAACGCTCGAGGCCGGCCGGCTGCTCGCCGGCCATGGCCTGCGCCTCCTCATCCACCAGCCGTCGTACTCGATGCTCAACCGCTGGATCGAGGAAGACGGGTTGCTGGACACGTTGGAGGAGGTCGGTGCCGGCTGCATCGCCTTCTCGCCGCTCGCCCAAGGCATGCTCACCGACCGCTACCTCGACGGCATCCCGGCCGACTCGCGGGTGGCCACCGGCGGTGCGCTCTCACGGGACATGCTCACCGAGGACCGCATGGCTCGCGTCCGGGCTCTGTCGGACCTCGCGGCGCGGCGGGGTCAGACGTTGGCTCAGATGGCCCTGGCCTGGGCCCTGCGCGATCCCCGCATGACGTCGCTGGTGATCGGGGTGAGCAGCGTGGCGCAGCTCGAGACCAATCTCGCCGCCCTGGGCAACCTCGCCTTCTCGGACGAGGAGCGGGCCGACATCGACCGCTACGCCACCGACGCCGGCATCAACCTCTGGGCCCGGTCCAGCAGCTACTGACCGCCGGGGCGCACCATCGCGAGCGCGATGCCCTCGGCGATGGCCACCGTGGTCAGGTGGGTGTTGGCGCGCGGCAGGTCGGGCATCACCGAGGCGTCGCAGACCCGGAGACCCTCGAAGCCGATGACCCGGCCCGTCGTGTCGACCACAGCAGCCGGATCGCCGGGGGTGCCCATCCGGCACGTACCGACGGCGTGGACGTAGTCGTTGACGCTGCTGTCCAGCCAGGCGTCGATGGCGGCATCGGTGGCCAGGGTCCCGACGGGCTCGGTGCCGGCGGTGACGTCGTCGGCGACGGCAGTGACCGCGGGATGCTCGACCAGCGCGATCATGCGCCGCACACCGTCGCGCAGGCGGACGAAGTCGCGCTGGTCCGAGAGCATGCGGAACTCGACGATGGGATTCTCGTACGGGTCAGGAGAGCGCAGCCGGATCTCCCCCCGTGAGAACACGCGCATCACCGCCGCCAGCAGGCGGCCACCACGCCGTCCCTCCTCGGTCGGGCCGACGGCCCCGAACCAGACCAGCTGCATGTCGTTCGGACCGGCCTCGACCATCTCGGAGGAGTATCGGATCACCGATTCGAGCACCGAGGCCGCGGTAGAGGGCATGCGCCCGGCCTCGTTCAACCGCAGCTCGAAGCCCGGTGTTGCGGCGTGGTCGACCAGGTTGGCCCCCACCGGCAGCCCGAGTTCGGGGCCGATGCCCGAGCGCAGCAGGATCGCGGGTGAGTGGATGGCCCCGGCCGAGACGACGACCTCTCGCGCCTCGATCTCCTCACCGGAGGCTGTCACCACACCCACGGCCCGCCGCCCGTCGAGGGCGACGCGATCCACCAGCGTGTCGCCCCGCACGGCGAGGTTCGGCCGCGGACGCGCCGGCTCGAGGTAGCCGTCGTTGGTCGAGATTCGCCGCCCACCCCGGACCGTCAGCGCGACGTCGCTCACCCCGGTGGCTCCCGGCGCGTGATAGTCGGGACAGGTGGGATAGCCGAGGTCGGTCGCGGCGGCGCGCAGCGCGAGGTCGAGCGGTGCACGATGGGCCAGCGGCACGCGTGAAAGCGGGATCGGGCCACCGCGGCCGTGGTGCCCGTCGCCGCCGTAGTCGACGTCGTCCTCCACCCGCAGGAACAGGGGGAGGAGATCGGCCCAGGACCAGCCGGGACAGCCGAGTTCGTCCGCCCAATGGTCGTAGTCCTCCGGGATGCCGCGGATGGCGCCCATCGCGTTCACGGCCGAGCATCCGCCGGACCCCCGGCCGCGGACGTAGAAGTAGGGCGGCTGGCCATCGGAGCGGACGGCGAGCAGGTCGGGCCACAGTCGGTCCGGCACGGCCATGGCCTCGAAGAAGTTCAATGACGCGATGCCCGCTGGCGTGCGGGCACTGGTGTGGTCGGGGCCGGCTTCGAGGAGGAGCACAGAGCGGTCGGCATCCTCCGACAAGCGCGCCGCCAGCGCCGCGCCCGCCGAGCCCGCGCCCGCCACCACGACGTCGGTGCCTGCCATCGGCACCGATCGTACGGGCCGTCCGGTCAGCGCCGGCTGTCCCCGGTGACGGCCCGGATCCTTGGGGCTCAGCCGCCGCTGATCGAGACCTCGCCCAGCCAACCCGAGAAGGCGTCGCCCGGATCGGTGGAACCTGGCTTCTTGCCCAGGACGACGCCGCCGCTGAAGCGGGCGACCGGATCGATGGTGGTGAGCAGCGAGGCGTCCGCCGTGCTCCCCTGGGCGTCGACTTGAGCCACGAGGAGGCCACGGCCGAGCCAGCAGGCGAAGCGGTGCCAGCCGCCGTCGGCCACCGGGTTCGGCGAGGCGACGACGACGACGCGCACGCCATCACCGATCGTGCAGATCAGCCGGCCCCGGGTTCGACCGCTCCCGCCGATCTCGACCTTCCAGAAGCCACCTTGGTTGTTCGAGCGCGCCTTCTGGATGACGTTGAACGATGTGCCCGGCGCGCCGATCGGAAGCTGGCCCGCCGCCGTCAGGCGGCTGCGGATCGTGCCCGAGACGCCGAACAGGTCGTTGGTCGGTTCGAGCACGTGGGTCCGGTCGCGGACCACCACCTCGCCGTCGGTGTCCGAGATCGAGCCTTGGAGCCTGCCGGTTGCGTCGACGTTCGCCGCCCAGCCGGGAAACTGGAAGACGCCCGCGCCGGGCGTCACCCCCCGGCCCATGCGCCCGTTCTGGTTGGGCTTGACCGTGTCATGCATCGTCGGGCCGGCGGTCTCGTCCATCGTCCAGATGGCGAGGGTCTTCATGGCCGGCGTCGGGGGCAAGGGCTGGCCGGTCGGAGGACTCGAGGTGCAAGCGGCCACGAGCCCGATGGCCGCAGCCCCGACCGGAACGACGCGCCACCAACGCGGACTGAGTACTCGCTTCGCCGTCGTCTGCACCCACCCGTGTGACATCGCCGTCGACCCTCACATCGTTGCTCATGAAAGCGCGGTGTCCGAGCGTACCGGCCGAGGCCGGCGCCGGCACGAGGCGAGGGTCAGGTGGGCGTCTGTGCTGCCACTTCGGCCTGGTAGCGGGCGGTCACCGCTTCGACCGCCTTCAGATGGCTCGCGGCCAGCTCGGGCCGGCTGGCCTCGGCCCTGGCCTTGGCCTGCAGGGTGCTCCACGCCTGGCCCTGGAACTGCGGGGCGACGTGCTGGGCGATCAGCTCGTAGCTGCGATGCGTGGCAACCGGATTGGCCCACTCGTGGGCGAGCAACATGTAGCAGCCGAAGCCGCCATTCGATTGCTTCGTCAACCGATCGATCTGCGCGGTGGCATCGTCGATCGTGCCGATGGAGCCGAGGCCGCTCTCGTTGACGAAGTCGATCATCTCGCGGACGTTCCCGCCGCCCACCGCCATCTGCGGGAAGGCGGCGACGGACTGGAAGTACCGGAACCACTGCTCGATCCCGAACTCGACGTCCTTGTAGGCCTGCTCCCGCGTGTCGGCGATGTGCATGAGCCCGACCAGCCGCCACCGGCTCCGGTCGACGCTCATGCCGAAGCGAGCGGCCCGCTCCTCGACCACATCCCAGTGCAAGGCCAGGGCATCGAAGCCCACCGCCTGCGTCGCGCCCACCGAGAGGAGTCCGATGCCGTGCTGGCCGGCCAGCTGTGGACCGATGGGGGACGCCACCGCGGCCACCGCCACGTCGAAGAGGGGGTCCGAGTACGGCCGCAGGTGCAGGCGGGCGTCGCGCAGGTCCCAGCGGTCGTTCTTGAACGTGACCGGATCGTCCGACCGCAGCAGCCGCATGATGACGTCGACTCCGTCGGCCAAGAGGTCGCGGGTCTGGCTCTGGTCGAGCCCGATCATGATGGCGTCGGTGGGGAGCGAGCCTGGGCCGAGGCCCAACATGAAGCGGCCGCGGGTCAGATGGTCGAGCAGCACCGCCCGCTCCGCGACCCACAGCGGGTTGTGGTAGCTGACGCTGACCACGCCCGTCCCCAGCTTGATGTGGCGAGTGCGCGCCGCCGCCGCCGCGATGAAGATCTCAGGCGACGCGATGATCTCCGAACCGGCCGAGTGGTGCTCACCGATCCAGGCCTCGTCCCAGCCCAGGCGGTCCAGGTGCTGGATCAGCTCCAGATCCCGTTCCAGGGCCAACGTAGGGTTCTCCCCGGCCGGGTGGAACGGGGCCATGAAGATGCCGAAGCGCAGTCGTTCGCTCACTGAAGCCCCCGTTGGTGTGGTCCCCCGCCGGCAACGGTACCGCAGCCCTGCCGATGTCCGAGCACCGGCTGGCGACCCACACCCCCCGCGAACACCACCAAGAGCGAGCTGAGCCGCCAGTCGCGGTTCTGGTCACCGAATCTGCTGCTGACGCGCAGATTCGGTGACCGGAACGAGAGCCGGGGCGAGATTCGGAGCGACTACGGAGCTGTGAAGTGAATCAATCGTGAGTGCCGCGGTTGATCGTTCATGCGACGCGGTCGAGGGTGACTCGGTAGCCGAGACCGTGGAGCTGTTCGATGAGCCGGTCTCGGTGGCGGTCGGGGTCGTTGCGTCGTGCGAAGTAGTCGCCGCCGAGGTCCTGGTAGTCGGTGTCGTTGGTGATGAGGTGCCAGCAGATCACCAGGATGGAGTGGCCGACGGCCACGGCGGCCTTCTTCTTGCCGATCCGGCGGGCGAGCCGCCAGAACTGGGCTGACAGGTACGTGTCGCGGGTGCGGGCAGCGGCCCATGCGCACTGGTTGAGGATCTCGCCCAGCCAGGCATTTCCGTTGGTGGTCCGTCCAGAGCCGCGTTTGCCGCCGGTGATGTTGTTTCCCGGGGCCATGCCCGCCCATGACGCGAGGTGCCCGGCGGTCGGGAACCTCGACATGTCGACACCGATCTCGGCGAGGATCGCCTCCGCTGACCGCTTGGCGACCCCGGGGATGGTGTCGAGGCGGTCACGGGCCCGGTCGAAAGGGATGCCGGCCTCGTTGGTGTTCGACGCGAACAGGATGTCGATTTGGTCATCCAAGCGGTCCATGGTCGCTTCGAGGTGGTCGATGTGGTCGAGGCTCATCCCGATCAACAGGGCGTGGTGGTCACCGAACCGGCCCCGAAGTGCCCGGCGGAGCTCGGGGATCTTGTTGCGGAGCTTGCCTTTGGCCATCTCCGCGAGGACCTCAGGGTCTCGTTCACCGGCGATCAGGGAGCGCAGCATCGCCCGCCCCGAGACCCCCATCACGTGCGATGCCACCGAGTCCAACTTGATGCCCGCGTCCTCGAGGGTCTTTTGGACCCGCTGGCTCTCCTGGGTGTGGGTCTGCACCAGCCGCTTGCGGTAGCGGGTGAGGTCCCGCAACTGACGGATCACCGGGGGTGGCACGAAGCTGGCGCGCAACAGGCCGTGCTCCAACATCTCCGCGATCCATTCGGCGTCGAGGACGTCGCTCTTGCGGCCCGGGAGGATCTTCAGATGCTGCGCGTTGACCAGCTTCAACTCGAAGTCCCGTTCCTCGAGCACGTACCACACCGGCTTCCAATACGAGCCAGTCGCTTCCATCGCCACCTCGGTGACGCCCTCGGCGGCGAGCCAGTCCGCCATCGCTTCGAGATCCCCGACAAAGGACGGGAAGCTGCGAGTGTCCTTGCGCCTCCCCCGACCGCCCACGCCCGGGGTCCGCACACAGGCCACGACTTCGTCCTTGCCGATGTCGATCCCGGCGCACCGTTCCAACAACACATCCACGGCTGCTCTCCCCTCATCGTCTCGCATGTCGACGGGATCAGGCGGGGCCAACCGATCTACGACGCTGTGAAACGTGCTCGCAGCAACAATCCGTGGTGCCGGGAAGGCCCCTGGCTCAATCTCAGATACGGGTTCGGGCGCACCAAGCGGGAACGCGCTCAGCCAGACCCCACACGATTCTCATCCCTCGTGGCGGCCCCCGGCCATCGAATCTCAGATGTCGATGTCGGCCGTCGCGGGCTTGGCGCCGCGCATCGGGAGCGCGGCGAAGAAGGCCGGCGGCTCCCGCCACGGCGAGGTATCGCCGCCGGCCCGGGCGGTCTGGATCGCCTGCCACACCCGCTCCGACGTGCACGGCATCTCGATGTGACGGACCCCGAGGTAGCTGACCGCGTCCACCACCGCGTTCTGGACCGCCGGCATCGAGCCGATGGTCCCCGACTCGCCGATCCCCTTCGCGCCAAGCGGGTTCAACGGTGTGGGCGTCTCGGTGTTGACGGCCTCGAAGGACGGGAGCTCGGCTGCGCTCGGCATGGCGTAGTCGGCCAAGGTCGAGGTGAGTGGGTTGCCGACGTCGTCGTAGACGAACTGCTCCCACAGCGCCTGGGCCACGCCCTGCGCGATGCCACCGTGCTGCTGCCCCCGTACCAGGAGCGGGTTGAGGATCCGGCCGCAGTCGTCGACGGCGATGTGGCGCACCAGGCGCACCCGCCCGGTCTCGATGTCGACCTCGACCACGGCCACGTGGGCGCCGAAGGGGAAGGTGGGGCCAGCCTGCTCGGAGTCGAGCGCGGCCAGCAGCGGATCGCCACCGTCTCGGGCCGCCATGCCGGCCAGCTCGGCCCAGCTCAAGGCCCGGGCCGGCACACCGGCCACGCCGACCTTGCCCTCGTCGGTGACCACGATGTCGTCGACGTCGGCCTCCAGCAGCCGGGCCGCGAGCTGGCGAGCCTGGTCGATCACGGCGTCGGTGGCCTTCAGCACCGCGCTGCCGCCGATCTGGAGCGAGCGCGATCCCCCGGTCCCCGAGCCCCGAGGCACGAGGGCGGTGTCGGACTGGACGTACCGGATGGACTCGATCGGCACGTGGAGGGAGTCGGCCACGATCATGGCGAAGGCGGTGGCGTGACCCTGGCCGTGCGAGGAGGTCCCGGCGGCCACCGTGACCGTGCCGTCCTCGTGGATCTCGACCGACCCGAACTCGGAAGCCATGCCGCCGGCCGTGATCTCGACGTAGGTGCTGACGCCGATGCCCAGCTGCAGGCGATCGTTGCGCCGGCGACGAGCGGCCTGGTCGGCCCGAAGCTCGTCGTATCCGGCCAGCTCCACGGCCTTCAGCAGCGGCTTCTCGTAGTCGCCGACGTCGTAGTGGGCACCCATGAGGGTGGTGTAGGGAAACTGATCCGAGGCGAGCAGGTTCCGGCGCCGCAGCTCGACCGGGTCGATGCCGAGCTGGTCGGCGGCGAGATCCATGATCCGCTCGAGGAAGGCGGCCGCCTCGGGCCGGCCCGCGCCCCGGAAGGCGCCCATGGGCGTGGTGTTGGTGAGCGCCACCGCGACGTCGTACGCGATCCTCGGGATGCGGTAGACGCCCTGGGCCATGGTGCGGGTCGGCCCCATGGCCAGGCTGCCGCCGAATCCGGCATAGGCGCCGGCGTCGCCCAGGATGCGAGCGTGCATGCCCACGATGGTCCCGTCGTTGGTGAAGCCCATCTCGACGTACTGGACCTGGCTGCGACCGTGCGCGAGCGCGACCATGTTCTCCGAGCGCGTCTCCGCCCAGGTGACCGGGCGATCGATTCGGCGGGACACCGCGATGGCCACCGCGTGCTCGGCGGTGATGCCGGCCTTGCCGCCGAACCCGCCGCCGACGTGGGGCGCGATCACCCGCATGGTCGCGGGGTCGATGCCGAGGAGCGCGCAGGACAGCCGGTGGAAGAGGTGGGGCATCTGCGTCGAGACGTAGACCGTGAGCGCGTAGCCGTCGTCGCCATCGGCGCGGGGGATGACAGCGATGGCGTTGCCCTCCATCGGGACGACGGCGATGCGCTGGTTCACGAACCGCCCGCGCACCACCACGTCGGCGCCGGTGAGGGGGTCGATGCTGTCGTCGTCTCGCAACCCGGCCGCGAGGTTCGAGCCGATGGCGTCGAACTGCACTGGCGCGCCGGGCGCGAGGGCGGCCTCCGGGTCGGTCACCGCGGGCAGCGGCGTGTAGTCGACGACGACCTGCTCGGCGGCGTCGGCCGCGTGGGCGGCCGTATCGGCCACGACCACGGCCACCGGATCGCCGACGAACCGGACCTTCTCCTCGGCCAAGGCGGTTCGGGCCGCGGCCGCGTTGAGCGCCATGCCGAAGGCGTGGAAGCGCGGGATGCCGAGGTCGGCGGCCGTGAAGACGTCCACGACACCCGGCGCCTGCCGCGCATCGTCGACGTCGAAGGCGCCGACCTCGGCATGGGCGTGGGGCGAGCGGACGAAGGCGAGGTGGAGCATCCCCTCCAAACGGAGGTTGGCGATGAAGGTTCCTCGCCCCAGGAGCAGGTCCGGGTCTTCGACGCGTACGACCTCAGTTCCGAGCAGCGATCCAGGCACGATCCGAATGTACGCAGCGGACGGTCCGGACGCGGCGTCGGCCAGGATCACCGCGTCCGGAGCTCCGGGGCCTGCCGCTACCGCGGACCGCCCGCGGGACGGCGTTTCAATGCCGTCTGCCAGATCCAGGTCGGATGGCCACGGAAGTAGGCCGGCGCCACTCGGCGGCGGCTCCAGGTGCGGTAGGACTCGATGTCGGAGTACGGGAGGAGCTGGTGCTCGGTCATGATCAGGCTCTTTCGTTCGGTTTGACTGACGTCTGACCTGCCCTACGGGCGGCGGGAGGACGTCGGTTCTCGACTGTGACGGATGGCGCTGCCCTGGCCCATCCGGCACCTCCACGAACTCGCCGAGCGTTCACGGAGCGGTCACGAGCCCGTCATCGTGGTGACGTACGGTCAGATCGGCGTCGAGCCGGGCGCTGACCACCGTCCCCCCGAGTGGTCAGCGGCCGGTTCCGCCACCGGTTGCCATCCGACCCCGGGTTACCCCCTGACCCCGCCCGCGTTCGTAGCATGGGCCCGTGACGCACGGACACCACCTGGCGCAGGTGAACGTCGCCCGGCTGCGAGAGCCGCTGGACTCGCCCCGGCTGGCCGGCTTCGTCGCCGCCCTCGAACCGATCAACGCCCTTGCCGACGCCGCCCCTGGCTTCGTCTGGAGGCTCCAGACCGAGGACGGTGACGCCACGGCCATCCGAGCCTTCGACGACGACCGGATGATCGTCAACCTGTCCGTGTGGACCTCGCTCGAAGCGCTCGGTGACTTCACCTACCGAAGCGGTCACACCGAGGTCATGCGTCGGCGGCGATCGTGGTTCCACCGGATGGGCGAGATGCACCTGGCCCTGTGGTGGGTCCCGGAAGGCGGTCGCCCCGCAGTCGCCGAGGCGAAGGAGCGGCTCGAGCACCTGCAGGTCCACGGGCCGAGCCCCTTCGCGTTCACCTTCCGCCAATCGTTCTCCCCGCCCGGGGTCGATGCGCCACCGGCGATGGACGACGAGCGCTGGGACTGTCCCGCCGGCTAGCGGCGCCCGGCCTGGGCGCGACCGTCTCGTACGCTGGCCGGCCGTGACCCGCCCCCACGGCGACGCGGTCGTCCGGACCAATGAGCGAGCGCAGCGAGCTCCATGTCACGGTGCGGTGCTCCACGCTTGCATGGTGATCCAGTGAGCGAGCGCAGCGAGCTCCATGTCACGGTGCGGTGTCCGCCGCAGAGCGGCGGACCGCTCACTGGTGCCCCCACGGTGGCACCGCGTATCGCGTATTGGGTTGCTCCACGCTTGGATGGTGCACCAGTGAGCGAGTCGACCGCCCTCGACGACACCACGCTGGAGCGCCTGTTCAGCGTCCCGCCCCGCGAGTTCGTGGCCAACCGCAACGCGGTGGCAAAGGAGCTGCGGGCGCAGGGCGCCAGGGACGCGGCGGCGCTGATCGCGAAGCTGCGCCGCCCGAGCGTCGTGGACTGGGCGCTCGACACCGCGGCGCGCGAGCAGCCCGAGGTCGTGAAGGCATTCCTCACTGCCGCGTCGGACCTGCGGGATGCCCAGGCCGCGGCTGTAGAGGGACGGACGGGCGGCGACGTGCGCGGCGCCCTGCAGACGCTCCGGGCGGCGGCCGCCGCGGTCGTCGCCGTGGCCGACGCGGTGGTGCTCCGAGAAGCGACGGCGGGAGGAGCGCAGACGGCGGCGCTGACGGCGCGGCTGGCCGCGGTGGCTGGCAACGCTGAGGCCGGCGAGCAGCTGCGGGCCGGTCAGCTCGGCGCATCGGAGGTCGAGGCGGCGGACCCGTTTGCCGGGCTGGTGCCGCCCGACCGGCCGGGCCCTCCCTCGAGCGGTCGGACGGCTCGTGCCGCGGCGGGCAAGGCGACCCGGCCGCCGCCCGCGGCAAAGCCCAGCGCCGACGACGCGGTGCGGGCCCGCCAGCAGCGCAAGGAGCGGGCAGCGACGCAGCGGCGGCTCCAACGGGCGGAGGCCGTCCTCGAAGCGGCGAAGGACCGTGAGGCCGAGGCGGAGGCGGCGGTCAGCCAGGCGGAGCAGCACCTGGACGCGGCCCGGGCCCGTTTCGCCACCGCCGAGCAGCGGCGGGAGGAGGCGGCCAGCGCCGTCGCCGCGGCCGCCGACTCGCTGGAGGCGCTGGAGGACTGATCGGCGACGGCGTCACCGCGCGCCCCACGCCTCGTCGGGCGGCCGTGCGGGCTGGCGTGCTACACACCCGGGCTCGACGACGACAGGAGGCTCGTGACCATGGCCAGCACCGAGACCCGGATCGGCACCTCGCTCGTCACCGCGTTCGACTACGTGTGGGACCGGTTCACGAGCCGGCTCGAAGGGCTCGACGACGACGAGTACTTCTGGTTCCCCACTCCGGACAGCTGGACCCTCCGTCAGGACGCTGACGGTCAGTGGCGGCTCGATGGCGAGGGCGGCGGTGGGAGCGTCGACAACCCCGAGCCGGCGCCGGTGACCACCATCGCCTGGCGCATCGGCCACGTGGGCGGGTTGGCCCTGCGCGGCTTCACCGACCGCCTCTTCGGCGATGCGACGTTCGACCGTACCGCCCTCGGGCTGGCCGGGACCGCGGCCGGCGCCCTCGACTACCTCCAGAAGAGCTACCGGGGCTGGCGGGCCGGGATGGTGACCCTCGATGACGAGCGCTGGTGGGCGGCGCTCGGCCCGAGCTGGGGTCCCTACGCCGAGGCCAACACCGTCGACCTGGCGTTGCACGTCTTCGACGAGCTGGTGCACCACGCGGGGGAGATCAGCCTCCTCCGCGATCTCTACCGCGAGTCACACCCTGGCCCGACCGGTTGATCCGCATCTTCGGCGGGCAAGCTGAGCCGAGGCCTCGCAGTTCCGCCGGGCCCGGCGGGTCGGGGTACCGTCTGCGACGACCGAAACGGCAGCGCCGCCAACCGATAGGGAGGGTGATGGTCATGGCCAGCGAGGGCCTACACGAGCCACGCGAAGTGCTCGACGAGCCGACCGTCGACCGTCATCGGGCCATCGTCTCGCTCAAGGAGGAGCTCGAGGCCGTCGACTGGTACGACCAGCGGGTGAACGCCACCAAGGACGCCAGCCTGGCCGACGTCCTCGCCCACAACCGGGACGAGGAGAAGGAGCACGCGGCGATGACGCTCGAGTGGTTGCGCCGCCAGGATCCCGTCCTGGACCGCAACCTGCGCACCTACCTCTTCACCGAGCTGCCGGTCACGGAGGTCGAGGAGGCGTTGCTGGGGGGCGAGGGCGGAACGGGAGCCGACGGCGCCTCCGACGGCTCCCTCGGCATCGGCAGCCTCAGGTGGGTGGCGGAGTGATGGACCACCTCTACCGCGACCTTGCTCCCATCTCGGCACCGGCCTGGTCCCAGATCGAGGGCGAGGCCAAGTCCCGCCTCACCACGTATCTCGCCGCCCGCAAGCTGGTTGACTTCGCCGGGCCGCGGGGCTGGTCCCACTCGGCCATCAACCTCGGCCGCACGTCCGGTCTCGACAGCCCGGGCGACGGCATCCGGGCCCAGCAGCGTCGCGTCATGCCGCTCGTGGAGCTGCGGGCGGAGTTCGCGGTGTCCCGAGCCGAGGTCGACGACGCGGCCCGGGGCACGGCGGACATCGAGCTGGACGACCTCGACGCCGCGGTCAAGCGGATCGCCGTGGCGGAGAACACCCTCGTGTTCCACGGCTACGAGCCCGGCGGCATCGTCGGCGTCGGCGCCGCCTCGTCGCACGATGCCCTCACCCTCCACGAGGATCCGGAGCGCTATCCGACGACGGTGGCGCAGGCCGTGAACACCCTGCTCGGCTCCGGCATCGACGGCCCGTACGGGCTGGCGATCAGCCCCGAGGGCTACACGGGCATCGTCGAGTCCACCGAGCACGGTGGCTATCTGCTGCTCGACCACCTCCGCCACATCCTGCACGGGCCCGTGGTCTGGGCTCCGGGCGTGGCGGGCGCGGTCGTGATGAGCCTCCGCGGCGGTGCCTTCGTGCTCGACGTCGGGCAGGACCTGTCCATCGGTTACCTGAACCACGACGCCGAGACCGTGCAGCTCTACGTGGAGGAGAGCCTCACCTTCCGGGTGCTCGAGCCCGAGGCCGCCATCGCGCTCGTGTTCCCCTCGTAACCGTCGGGCGCGCCCACGGCGGCCCTCACCGGCCCGCGGGCTACGGTCCGCGCCATGGCGCATGAGCTCCCGTTGCTCCCCACGACCGTCGTCGGCAGCTACGCCCACCCGTCCTGGTTCTACGCCGCCAAGGAGCTCATGGAGGCCGGCCGGTTCGGTCCCACCGACCTGGCCGAGACGTTCGACGACGCCGTCGACCGGGCCCTCGCCGATCAGGTCGAAGCCGGTCTCGACATCGTGAGCGATGGTGAGATGCGCCGGGCGAGCTTCGTGTGGGCGTTCGCGTCGAGGATGACCGGTCTGCCGCGACGCCGGGCCGCTACGGAAGATGGGGCCGATGTCGCTCGACATGCGATCGGTGCAGGAGACGACCGGGCCGGTCGGCGTGCCCGACGGGATGGGCGCGGTGGCGGAGTTCGAGTACGCCCGTACCCGCACCGACCGGCCGATCAAGGTGCCGTTGCCCGGACCGTTCGCGTTGACGACCTTCATCCGGCCGGTCGAGCACTACCGCGACCGCACCCACCTCGCCGAGGCCTTCGTGCCCGCCCTCAACGCCGAGATCCGCCGCCTGGCCGCCGCCGGTTGCACCTGGATCCAGCTCGACGAGCCGGCCACGCCGGGCTACGCCGCCAACGACCCGCACTCAGCGGCCGACATCGCCCGCCTGTTCAACCAGTGCGTCGAGGGCGTCAGCGGCGTCCATCTGTCACTGCACGTCTGCTTCGGCTCCTTCCGCAAGCTCCCCTACGCCAAGAAGACGTACGCTCCGTACTTCCCCGACCTGCTCGAGGCGCGAGCCGATCAGTTCGTGTTCGAGTTCGCCACCCGGGAGATGTCCGAGATCGAGCAGTGGCCGTCCTGGGCGCCCGATCGCGAGCTCGGCGCCGGGATCATCGACGTGCGGACCCACTACTGCGAGACGCCCGACGACGTGGCCGAGCGAGTGCGCCACTGCCTCCGTCACGTGCCGGCGGGCAAGCTGTTCCTCACCACCGACTGCGGGCTGCGGTACGTCCATCGCACCCTGGCCCGAGCGAAGATCACCAACCTGGTGGCGGGCGTGCGGCAAGTCCGCGCCGAGCTAGCCGGCGCGTGAGCACAGCCGACGATCCAAGGCGGAAGGCGCGGACGGAGCGGACGGAAGGGTGCGTCCGGCCGCGGAATGCGGCAGGGCACCCGCGGTAGCATCGCCCGCCACCAGCAGGGGTGGCCTACTCAGCGTTGGGGGATGCCGTGGCCGAGATCGTGCCCGTCGACGAGTTCCTGGACTGGTACCCGGGCTGGACGCCCGAGCTCATCGAGTCGCCGTGGGTGGCGGAGCGCCCCGGCCCGTTCACCAAGGCGGACGAGAGCCGGTTCTGGTTCGTCGACTTCCACTGGCCACGAGGCTTCTCGCCGATGGGCTACCTCTACGTCACCGACTGCGCGGCCTGGGGCACGCAGACGGCCGCGCACTGGCTGCCGCTGCCCCCAGGCAAGGGCCTCGGCAGCGGATGGGAGGGCCGTTCCCGTACGAGAGCGAGGTGCCGACGACGTCGGACTGGGAGATCGGCTTCCGCGCCGCTCGCATCGAGCGCAACATGCCCAAGTTCCTGCAGAGCTTCGACGCCATCTGGGAGGAGCGGAAGTGGGAGCTGGAGCTCGGCCTCCAGCACTTCGAGGGCTACGACCTCGCCGGCAAGTCGCTCGCCGACATCGGACAGTTCATCGCCGACGCCCGCACCTTCCATCGGCGGGCATGGGAGATCCACTTCGAGCTCATGTACCCGCTGCTCGGGATCTATCTGCAGCTCTACGGCCTGTGCGCCACGAACGGCATCGACCCTGGCAGCGTGTCGAAGTTCCTCCAGGGCCGCGACTCCAGCATCATGCAGACCGACCGGTCGATGTGGGACCTCGTGGCCGAGGCCAAGCGCCTCGGCATCACCGAGCACTTCGACGCTGAGCCCGAGCAGATCCGCGATCATCTGGCCAAGGCGGGCGGCAACGCATCCATCTGGCTGACCAAGTTCGACGACTTCCTGCACGAGTTACGGGTGGCGGACCGAGGGCATCGCCGACACCAACATCCCGTCGTGGATCGAGAACCCGGCCTCGCCGCTCGGCCAGATCCGCAACTTCCTGACGATGGACGAGCCGCACGACTTCGAGAAGGCGGCCTCGGCCTGCCCAGGTCGAGCGCGACGAAGCCATCGAATCCGCCCGCTCACAGCTGAGCGGCGAGATGGTCGACGCCTTCGACGAGCTGCTCGCCATCAACCAGGTGGCCAACTTCGCGTGGTGGAACGAGGACCACAACTACTACATCGACCTGCGCGCCTCGATCCCGCTCCGTCGCGGCGCGCTCGCGCTTGGCGCGGCATGCGGGGCCGACCGCTACGACGATGGGCTGTTCCTCTTCTACCCCGAGGCGATCGACGTCGCCGCCGGGCGCCAGCAGTGGAAGGACCTGCAGTCGCTCGCCACCGCCCGTCACGACTACTACGACCACTACAACGAGATCCGCGAGACGCTGCCCAAGGTCGTCGGAACGCTGCCCGACAAGGTCGAGGATCCGGTGCTCATCGAGATCTTCGGGATGCACCACCACTACTTCGAGGGGCTGAAGGCCGACGCCGACGCAACCGTGCTGACCGGCTTCCCCGCGTCCGCCGGCACCGTGACCGGCCGAGCCCGGGTGATGGTGTCGGCCACCGAGCTGCCCGACCTGGACGAGGGCGAGATCCTCGTGTGCGAGGCGACGTCGCCGAACTGGACGCCGGCCTTCGCGCTCATCGCCGGCTGCGTCTGCGACGGCGGCGGCTCGCTCACCCACGCCGCCATCGTGAGCCGCGAGTACGGCATCCCGTGCGTGGTCGGCTGCTCCGTCGCGCACGTCGCGGATCCACACCGGCGACCTGATCGAGGTCGACGGATCGAAGGGCATCGTGACGATCCTCGAGCGCGCCGAGCGCGTCGAGGGCGACCCGACGCCTGGCACGCTGACGGACGCCGCCGCCTACCCGACCACGCCGGCCACCAGCTCGGCGATGATCGCCGCCGCGGATTGCCGAGTGGTGACGGCCCCGACGCCCAAGCCGGCGTACAAGGGCATGGCCCCGATCTGGCCGGTAGTGGCGACGGTCGGCGGGGTGGTGCCGCGGCGCGGCAGGTCCGCCGTGCTGCCGTCGGGCAGGACCATGGTGCCCACCGGATCGGGGCCGTCGGACTGGGCCGCGGCCACGGCCGAGGCCAGCACCCGGTGCGGCGCGTCCGGCCAACCGTAGGAGAAGGTGTCCGTGAGCACGGTGTCGTCGGGTCCGGCCGCGATGAGGGCCTCGACGTAGGCCGGGTGGGTATCGGCCTCGGCGGCCGCGAGGAACCGGGTGCCCACCCGGACGGCGTCCGCGCCGAGCTCCAGCACGGCGCGCAAGTCGGCCGCGGTCCCGATCCCGCCGGCGGCCACGACCGGCACGCCGACTGCGGCCCGGACCGCCGGCAGCAGCTCCTCCCGCGGCAGCGATCCCCGGACGTGGCCACCGGCCTCGACGCTCTGGGCGATCACGTACTGGCAGCCGACGTCTACCGCGGCCTTGGCTTCGTCAACCGTGCCGACCTGCCAACCCGTCACCACGCCTCGCGGCACCGAGCGCGACATCCGGCCAGCCCCAGAAGAGATCGATGACGGGCAAGCGCTCGGCGGCGTAGGCCAGGGTCGCGGGATCGAGGAACTGGGCGACGAACGTGGCGCCGACGGGCGCTGAGGTGCGGGCCCGAACGTCGTCGATCTGAGCCTGCACCGCGGCGGCCGGCTGGCGGGCGAAGGCGAGCATGCCGAGCCCACCCGCCTCGGCGACCGCGGCGGCCAGCGCCGGGGTGGCGACCCGGCTCATGCCGGCCTGTTGGATCGGCAGTCGGCACCCCACCAGGGGGCAGAAGGCGCCGGTCATGGCGTTGGGGTCCGGTGGTAGAACGCCCGCCACTCCACCAACAGGTCTCCCCGCATCGTCCAGAACTCACCGCCCCGGCCCTGCACCGCCTGGCCGTCGTCGGTCCGATAGCGGGAGGCCCACTCGACGCAGATGGTGTCGCCTTCAGCAGCCCGCAGCGTCTTGGTGAGCCGGTAGTCGTGGCGGTTGGGTGCTCCGAACCCGAGTCGGTCGTGGTGGAACTGCCTCGTCTCCTCGAGTCCGGTGGCCACCTTCTCGCCGTTCCAGTACACGATGACGTCGGGGTGGAAGAGGCCCATGATGGCGTCGAGATCCTGGGCCCCGTAGGCGTCTTCGGCCTGGCGCACGAGACGCTCCGGCCTCGTCTCGGGACCGAGCGCCAGCAGCCGGCGGGCATGGGCGAAGGCGGGGCCGCGATCGAGCGGATCGACGTGGATCCCCGCCATGGCGACGGCTCGCGCCCCTTCGACGCACTCGGGGGTGTCATCTAGGAACACGATCCGCTCGGGCTCCACGTCGAGCGCCTTGGCCGCGGCCAAGTAGGCCTCGGGGGCCGGCTTGCGGGCACCGACGTCGGTCGAGTCCACGAAGGCGTCGAGGTTCGCGAACTCGGGACGGTTGCGGAAGAACTCGGGCCCGTTGATCGAGTAGGCATCGTTCGAGAGCACGCCGACCCGGTGGCCGGCCGCCCGTGCGTCGCGCATGAGCGCCAGTGCCTCCTGGTCGAACATCTTGTCGGGCACGACCGCGGCGACGGCCCTGAACAGTGCCCGCCAGCCGTCGATGCCGATGCTCCGCGCCACCTCGTCCCAGTAGCCCTCGCCGGTCAGCTCGCCCGCCAGCCGTCGCTGCCAGCGCGGATCGCCATCGGCGTCGTACGGGCCGCGGCCGGGCACCGACAAGCCGGTGGCGGCCTCGAAGGCGTCGAGCGCCTGCCACGGCACACCGACGATGACGTCGCCGATGTCCAGGAGCAAGGCGTCGTATGAGCCACCGGTAGCCATGGATCCGGAACGTACCGTGCTCAGCCCGCTCTTCGCGGCCCGCGCTTCGATCTCAGCGGCGCGCACGACCGCCGCGGGCCGGCCCCCGATGCCCCAGCTGTCGGGCGCCACCTCGGCGATCTGGATGCGGGTGCGGCCAGGCGCGGTGCCGAGCACCCGCTCGATGATCGCGGTCAGCTCGGCGATGACGGCGTGGTGCTGCTCCTTCGGACGACCGGCCAGCAACACCATCTGCACGAACGGCATCTCGACCTGCTCGCGAGGCTGGCGCTGCAGCACCTCGCGGGCTGGCTCCCCGCAGATGCCCCAGAGCTCCGGGTCCACCTCGGTCACCCAGACCTCGAGCCGCTCCTTCGGCGCGTCGAGGATGCGGGCCATGGCGTCGGAGACGTCGGCGATGAGCTGGCGCAGCCGGTCGCGGGGGTGGCCCTGGAGCAGGTTGATCTGGGCGGCGGGCATGGAGCTCAGACTCGCGTGACGAGGCTGGCGCCGTCGAGGCGGGCGGCGGGCAGGCTGCAGATCCTGGTCGGGGTGCCGTCGAACACCACCTCGCACGTGCCGCAGATCCCCGATTCACAGCGCGAGGGCGCCGAAGGGTGCACCGCCCTCAGCGCCTGTAGGGCGGACATGTCGGACCACGCATCGATCACCTGGTCGACGCCGTCGACCCGCACGTGCAGCGTCAGCTGCTCGATGTGCGGGCGCAGCGGCACGCGAGCCTCACCAGCCGGCTTCGGCCAGGGCAGCCCGGTAGGCCCGGCGATCGGCCCGGAGCTGATCGAGCGGGCCCCGCACGAGAACCTGGATGCCGGTGATGAGGACCTCGCCGCCAACGGCCTGGTAGCGGTCGGCGAGCGAGAAGGTGGTGTCGGGTGCCAGACTCGGCGCGAGGTCGGGTGTCCGATCAGGGGTCAACGTCATGCGCGCTCCTCAGCTGGCGAGCGGGCGCCGGTGTGGGGTGGGCGAGGTCGACAAGCTCGTGGTCGCGGCGAGGACGAGGCGGACGAACCGGTCGAGCTCGTCCGGTGGCATGCGGGTGACGGGCCCGGCGACCGACATGGCGGCGACGCACTCGCCGGTCGCCGTCGAAGATCGGCGCGGCGACCGACACGACCCCGGGCGCCGACTCCTCGATGCTGACCGCGTAGCCGCGGCCCGGACCTCGTCGAGCGCCTGGTGCAGCGCGTCGGCCGACGTGATGGTGCGCGGGCCGAGCCGGGGCAAGCCGGCCGCGACGACCGCGGTCGACGTCGGCGGGGGCGCCGAAGGCCAGCAGGCACTTGCCCGACGACGTGGCGTGCGCGGCCCGGCGCCGGCCGACCCGGGTGAGCAGGCGCAGCATCTGCGGGCTCTCGAGCCGGTCGAGGTACACGACGTCGGTGCCCGACAGCACGGCGAGGTGCGCGGTCTCGCCGCTCTCGTTGCGCAGCCGCTCGAGCGCACGGATGGACGAGCTCGCGCAGCTCGATGCTGGCCGCCACCTGCAGGCCGATCTCGTACATCTTGATGCTCAGGCGGTAGCGGTCGTCGGCGTCCGCTCGACGAAGCCGTCGGCGAGCAGCGTGGTGAGGATGCGGTGGACGGTGCTCTTGCCGAGGCCGAGCCGGCGCGACAGCTCGGACACCCCGAGCACCGGCTCGCCGTAGCTGAAGGCGGCGATCACGGCCATCGCCTTGTGGACGGTGCTGTAGCTCGGACGGTGGAGCGGGAGTCCGAGCTCGGGGACGTGGTCACCAGGTGGCGCCGTCGAGGGCGTCCCAGCAGCGGCGGGTCAGCTCGGCGCCGGCGAGGTAGGCGGCGCGCGCCGAGCGGCGCTTCTCCTCGGTGTCGAGGTAGCGCTCGGCGAACTCGCCGACGTGCCCGCCGTGCTCCTCGTCGACGGAGATGTGGATGGTGTGGAAGCGGTAGTCGTCGGGCGTGAGGACGTCGCCGTAGTGGGTCTTGAAGCCCTCGACCACCCGGGTGTAGGCGCCGCGGGATCTGGTTCTCGATGGCCGAGCACGCCGCCGAACGTGACCTCGTACCACGGGCGGTGGAGGGCGAGGTTGTAGAGGAAGCTCTCGCTGGCCACCGCGTCGACGTTCGGGGTGGCGCTCGGTGATCACCTCGTCGGGCGCGCCGAGCGCCCGCGTGAACTCGAACAGCCAGTGCAGGTGGCTGTGGCCCGGACTTCGACGTGGTGCCGAGCACCTCCTCGGCCAGGTTCTCGATCACGTCGTCGGTCATCTCGTAGGGCATGCGGGTGACCCACGCCGAGAGCACCCGGCGGGTGTGGTACGTGACGCCCCAGTAGTGCTGGCGGGCCCAGCCGACGAGCTCCTGCGTCGTCGCCTCGCCCTGCACCACCTTCTCGACCCAGATCGGCCGTGTCGAGCGCGCGGCCCGACGCCGTCGAGCTCCTCGCGCAGGTCCTGCACGAACGCTCACCGTCGAACACATCGCCTACCCCCTGTGCTCGGCTGGCTCGTCCTCGTCGTGCTGGCCCATCGTCCTGCCGACGGGTCCTGCCGCCAAGATGATCGTTGCACAATCTGGAACGTTGTGCTTCCCGACCCCGGCGTCGCGGGACCACGATGGGGCCATGGCGATCTACCGTCTCGGTCACGTCGAGGTGCGCGTTCCCGACCTCGAGCTGTGCGCGGCGTACTACACGGAGGTGCTCGGCCTCCGCGAGGTCGAGCGCGACGGCACGCACGTCTACCTGAAGGGGTGGGACGAGCACGACCACCACTCGGTGATCCTCACCGAGGCGGCCCGCTACGGGGTCGAGCACGTGGCGTTCAAGACCGAGTCGATCGACGACCTCGAGGGCTACGAGACGGTGCTCGAGCGCTACGGCTGCACGGTCGAGCGGCTGGCGCCCGACGAGGAGCGGGCCCTCGGCGACGCCATCCGCTTCGACACGCCGAGCGGGCACATCATGGAGATCTACGCGTAGATGGAGAAGGTCGGCAACGGCCTGCCGATGTTCAACCCGCCGCCGATGCCGATGCGACCTCGTCGGCATCGCCCCGCCCCGCCTCGACCACTGCCTGCTGACGGCCGAGAACGTTCCCGACATGGCCCGGTTCATGCAGGAGGCGCTCGGCTTCCGCCTCACCGAGCAGATGGTCAGCAACGAGGGCCACCAGCTGATCGTGTTCTTCGAGCGGTCCCACCAGCCCCACGACATCGCCTTCACCCGCGGCGCCAACGGCGGCCTGCACCACTTCGCCTTCTGGCTCGACAGCTGGGCCGACGTCGGCCGGGCAGCCGACATCCTGCGGATGAACGGCATCGACATCGACGTCGGCCCGACCCGTCACGGCATCACCCGCGGGCCACACCGATCTACTTCTTCGACCCCGTCGGCAACCGCAACGAGGTGTTCTCCGGCGGCTACCAGCACCGATCACGACTGGGAGACCATCACCTGGACCGAGGACCAGCTCGGCAAGGCGCTCTTCTACTACGAGAACCGCGTCGTCGACTCGTTCGTCTCGATCTACACCTGAGCCGGCCATGCGCCGACCACGCGCGACGACGCACCGCGCCTACCTGCTCCGCTACGAGGCCAGGAGGGTCGAACCGCGGGTCGACGAGCCCGACGATGCGACGGAGCCCGACGTTCGTCGCCCGCGCCCGCGAGCGATCGACCGGCGCGCCCTGGCCGAGCTCGACCGCGCCCGACGCGCCGCCGGGCCGCACCGAGGCCTTCGCCCGCGAGACGGTGGCGCCCCGGGAGCTGCAGTGGCCCGAGTCGCTCCGGCGCCAGCGTCGGCACGTCGACGCGACGTGCGCCTGATCCGCCACGGCCAGACCCAGGGCTACATCTCCGACAGCGCCCTCACCCCGCTCGGTCGCTGGCAGGCCCACCGCAAGGGCCAGGACCTCGCCAAGGGGATGCAGGACGGCGTGCCGCGTGAGGTCCTCCATGCGCCGACCGCCCGGGCCAGCGAGACGGCGGTCGCCCTCGCCGAGGGCCTGCGCCAGGCCGTGGCCCGCTACGGCATCGGCGACGTCGACCATCGAGGCCCGATCCCGGTCGGATGCGTTCCGGAACTTCCAGGCCTGGTTCAACGGCCGGGAGCTCGACGTCACCGCGGCCTTCCAGGAGTTCGCCAACCTGCTCGAGGCGCTACGAGCGCCACGGCGGCGGCGACCGCCCGGCTGGATGGTCGAGATGGACCGGTTCTGCCGCATCCAGTTCGCGGGCGGCGACCCGATCACCTCCTGGCTCACGCAGCCGATGCACTACGTGGAGCCGCCGGCGCAGGTCGTGCGCCGCTACTGGCAGGCCGTCGTCGACGAGGTCGGCGAAGGGTCCGCCCGGGACTGCGGCTGTTCGTGTGCGGCGCACTCGGGGCCGATCCGAGCGGTGGCCGCGTCGGCCGTCGGCCACGACCCGGGCGAGCCCAACAACGTCGAGGACGTGCGCATCCGGGTCTACGAGGACCTCGAGCACGCCACGCTCACCTACCGCGGCCGAGCGGTCGAGCTCGACATCCCGACCACGGTCACGCCATCGTGGTTCTGCTGACGGCGTGACCCGCCGCCCGGTCAGCCGGCGCCGGCGATCTCGACCACGGCCCGGGCGACCTCGCCTCGCGCCATGGCCGTGAAGCCCTCGTTGACCTGGTCGAGCGGCAGCACGCAAGACACGAGCAAATCGAGATCGAGCAGGCCCCGCTCCCAGAGGACCACGGAGCTAGGCACGTCGAGCGCCGGCCGGGTGCCGCCCATGAAGACCCCGACCAGCGACTTGGCCCGGCGCATCGCCATGACCGGCACGCTCACAGTGGCGTCGTCGGCCATGATCCCGAGCACGTAGGTGCGCCGCCCGGGCGCGGTGATCTCGACCGCTTGGGCGATGGTCGCCGGCCGGCCGACCACCTCGAAGGCATGGTCGACCCCATCGCAGGTGAGCGAGCGCACCGCGTCGACGACCCCGTCGCTCGAGGCGTCGAGCGCGTCCGTGGCGCCGAGGCGGGCGGCCAGGTCGAGCTTGGACGGAGACACGTCGATGGCGATGATGCGGCCGGCTCCCGCGATCCGGGCCCCCTGGATCACGTTGAGGCCCACCCCACCGCAGCCGATGACGGCCACCGTCTCGGTCGGCCGCACGTCGGCGACGTTGAACACCGCGCCGAGCCCGGTGACGACGGCGCACCCGAGGAGCGCGGCGCGAGTGGCCGGTATCGAGGTCGGGACGGCTGTCGTCGCCCGCTCGTCGACGAGGATGCGCTCCGCCAGGGCGCCGATCCCGCTCATCGCCCTGACCGGTCGTCCGCCCGCCATCGAGAGCCGGGGTCGACTGCCCGGCGGGCGTCGAATGTCGTCCGGTCGGGCGCAGAGCGAGGGCTCACCGCGCCGGCAGCGGGGGCAGGCCCCACAGCCGGCCACCAGGCAGGTGATGACCCTGTCCCCAGCCGCGACGTTCGTGACCTCGGGCCCCGCGGCCTCGATCACGCCGACCGCCTCGTGGCCGACGACCACCGGACGCGGCCGGACCAAGGTTCCATCGAGGTAGTGCAGATCGCTGTGGCACAGTCCGACGGCCTCGGTGCGGATCAGCACCTCGCGTCCCTGCGGCTGGTCGTGATCGATGTCAGTGACGATCAGCTCTGTCGCTCCGTCCACCAGCAGTGCTGCTCGCATCGATCCTCCTGGTCCCGCGCCGAAGCAGCCTACGGAGCGCCCGATCGTCGCTCCCATCCTCCGCTGACGTCGGAACGGCCACCGACTGGCTGTCGAGGGCTTGGCTACGCCACCTCGACGAGGGGGTTCCAGCCCGCGAGATCGTCGAGGCGATCGTCGTTGGAGAACATGGTCACCAGCGGCAAGTCGCTCAGGCCCAGTCGGCGCTGGATGCGGCGGACGTCGAGCTCCTGGTTCCACTCGGCGAAGCAGACGACGAGGCCTGAGGCGCCGGCGCGGGCGGTGCGCCCGGAGCGGTGGAGGTACCCGTTCTGGTCGTCGGGCGGGTCGTAGTGCACGACCGCTTGGACGCCGTCGACGTGGATGCCGCGGGCGGCGACGTCGGTGGCGACGAGGAGGGGGCGGGTGCCGTCGGCGAAGCGGGCGAGGGACCGCTCACGAGTGCGTTGGGGCAGGTCGCCGTGGATGGCCGACGCCAGCGCGCCGAGATCGACGAGCTCGCGGGCCAGCCGGTCGCAGGTGCGCTTGGTGCGGCAGAACGCGATGGTGCGGCCGTGCGCCTTGGCCAGACGGGCCAGGACCTTGGGCTTGTCCATGTGATGGACCTGCAGGAATCGATGGGTCATGCCCTCGATCGTGGGCTGGGGCTCCTCGACCCCGCACACCAGGGGGTCGAGGGCGTGGCGAGCGAGGCGACCCGCGGCGCCGTCGAGCGTGGCCGAGAACAGCAGGGTCTGACGTTCCTGGGGGATCCGACGCAGGAGCCACTCGACCTGGGGCAGGAACCCGAGGTCGGCCATCCTGTCGGCCTCGTCGACGGCCACGACCTTCACCCCGGCCAGGCTGGCCTCTCCCTGTCGGATGAGGTCGATCAGCCGCCCGGGCGTGGCGACCAACACGTCGACGCCGTGTCGCAGGAGAGCGATCTGCGGGGGCATCGGCGCGCCGCCGTGCACCTCTCGCACACTGACACCGACGACTGCGCCGAGCGGCTCGAGCTCGTCGGTGATCTGCATGGCGAGCTCCCGGGTCGGCGCCAGCACGAGGCCGGCGGGCTGGCCGGGTGCGCCCGGTCCCGATCGCAGGATGAGCGGGATGCCGAAGGCAAGCGTCTTGCCGGAGCCGGTCTGCGCCTTGCCCCGCACGTCGCGCCCGGCGAGGGCGTCGGCCAGGGTAAGAGCCTGGATCGGGAAGGGCGTGATGATGCCCTTCGCGGCCAGCGCGTCGGCGATGCCCGCCGGCACGCCGAGGGATTCGAAGGTTTGCATGTTCGCTTTCTGGTTCGAGATGCCGTCCCGACGGAACGGCGGGGACCGAATGTCCCACGGGAGGCCGCGGGTTTCGTCTCGACCAGCAGCTGTGCCGCACCCGGCGTCTGCGCAGCGAGCATCCTTTCGGTTGCGGGGGCTGCCGACGCACGCGTCGCGCGCCACTCTACCAGGCGCGGTGCCGCTCTCCGGCTGGCACGGACGGAATCCGCGTCGAGGGGCCGCCGGCGCGAGGAGTCGGTACGTTCACGATGCGAGATACGCCCGCAGCGACCCGTTGGGGGCCACTGCGGTGGCCAAACCCTCGGAGCGCGCTGTCCGGACCGCATCCGACACCGTCAGGACGACGCCGGTGCAGGTGATGACCCAGGCTGCGACGGTCGCGGTGCCGACGAACACCGCGGTCCGGACAGTCAGGAGCAGCGTGAGGCTGACAGCGGCCGCGGCGATGTTGACGCCCGCCCAGAGATACGTGAGCCGTCGGAAGAGCCGCACCACCGCTGGCTGGGCGCTCACCTCGGGTGTGAGCGGGCAGAAGTCGGCGGCGAAGCGGGCGATGAGCGGCCGGCCCACCAGCACGGAGAGCGCAAAGGTCGCGGCGGTGGCCGTGGTGCGCAGGATGGGCTGGAAGAAGTAGATGAAGGTGTTGCCGCTCAACAGGAAGATCGCCGTCCGGAGGGTGAGACCCAGGCTGGCCAGGAGCAGCAGGCCGGGAACGGGGCGGCCACGGACGACGCGTCTGCCTACCGCGGTGTACGACCAGGCCAGGGCGGCCACGAACGCCGAGCGGAGGTCCCGGAGGTTGAGGAACACGTAGAACAGGACTGTGGGGACGAGCGTGGCCTCGATGAGGTACGGCACCAATCGCCTGGTCACGGCACCGACGACAGCGAACTTCGATGGATGCATCCGCCACGACAGGCCCCCGGAGAGCTCGAGGACGGGCTCGGAGATGTGGGGAGCGAGCGTTGCTGCCATGGGACCCCTGAGTCGCGGCGAACATCGATGCGCTACCAGGGACTGGAGCAACGCTCCCGGAGGCTGCGGCGGTGCAGGATCCGACACGCTCGGGATTGGTCGTGCCGCCCGCACCCTACAGGCACTTGGCTTCGTGTGCCGGGCGTGGCAAGTCCGGGCGCGAATCGGTTGCGACCTGCCAGCACCGCCAGCCGCGGTCTCGAAGCGGCGCCGCGGTAGGGTCTCAGTACCACCTTGGACTAGACGCCGGCTCGAACCGCGCTGCCGGATCACCGCCTCTTCTGAGCTGATCCGCAGGAGCTGCCCATGTGTCCGCCCCAGATGTCGGAAGGCTTGAAGCCACGCCCTCGTCTGGGTGTGCACGATCCGGGCCTCCGTCGGACTGGCCCCGTTTCGCCCACGCCTGCCCTCCGGTCCCGTCCCTGGTTCTTCCCGCCCCCGCCCGGTGGGTCGAACCCGGTGCCGCGACCTGGCCCGTCGGAACGACGGCCCCCACGAGAAGGAGTTCCCATGACCCAAGCGAGGTTCCAGAAGCGCGAACGGGAGAAGGCCCGTCAGGAGCGGGCGGCGGAGAAGCGTCAGCGGCGCGAGCGGGCCGCGGCCGAGGGCGAGCCGGATCAGGTCACCCCAAGGCTGCCCGAAGACGCCGTGCTGGCCGAGCTAGCCGCCCTCCACGAGCGGTTCGCCGCCGACGAGATTGCCTTCGACGACTTCGAAGCGGCGAAGGACGAGCTGTTGCGCGGCATCCATGTCGACTGACGCCGCCCTGGCCAGCCTGCTGCAGTTCATCCAGGACGGTGATGACCACGACGAGCTCGTCGACAACCAGATGATCGCGGACGCCCTGGCGTGGTCGCTGGACGACGTGGCGGCCTGCCTCCAGGAGGCCAAGGACCGATCGCTGATCTGGGGCTCGCGCAGCGGTCAGCGTCCCGCGCCGTGGTACACGGAGCTGGAGGTCACCGTCCAAGGTCGCCGTTTCCTCCAGGCCAGCGTCGAGCCAGAGGCGCAAGCCGGAGGCAGGATCGTCACGCCGTAGCGGCTCCCGTGGCCACGGCGGGGCCAGGCGGCGCCGTAAGCGCGGCGGCCGCCCACCGACGCGTGGTGGTCGAGCTGCTTCAGCCGCTTGCTCATCTCCCGGGTCTCAGCAGCTGCGTGCAGCTCGTGTCGCCAAACCATCGCTCGTACTCCTCCGGCGTCCAGCCTCGCTGGCCGCTGCTCGCCGACGCACGCCGCTGAGCAGGACGACACAGGCGCGCTCGGGCAGCCCCCTCTCCGCCGCGGGGCCGGCCCCTCCTGCGTTCTGTTCCGCGAAATCGACTACCTGCCGTCGGCAGCGCGGAACGGAACGCTCGGTGCGACCGCTGGTGAGACCAGCATGACTCGTGACATCCTGCGAACCAGGGCGACCGCACGGTGGCTGGTAGTTGTTGGCGGTTGAGATGCCCTGTTCGGGCGAGGGGAGGTCACGATGACTGGTGGCGCAGGACCTGCCGACGCGACGCCCGTCGACCGCGCCAGACGGGTCGTCGCGGCGGGCGCGTCCTCCTCCGCGGCGGCGCGGGCGAGGCGGCACCGGCACCTGAGCGTGGAGGAGCGGGTGGCACGGGGAAGGGTCGCACGCGAGGAGACGCCCAGGTCGAGCCACGGCCCGTGGGAGCCGGCGGCGGACCGGCCTGACCCGATCGCGCTGCTCGAGGAGCAGGCCGATCTGCGGGTGCCTGAGCTCGTCCCCATCCGCAATGGGCGGATGCTGGTCTCGCCGTTCACGTTCTATCGGGGTGCGGCGCTGATCATGGCGGCCGACCTGGCGGCCACTCCGCGCTCGGGCGTGAACGTGCAGCTGTGCGGCGATGCTCACCTGTCGAACTTCGGCCTGTTCGGCTCGCCCGAGCGCAGGCTGCTCTTCGACATCAACGACTTCGACGAGACGCTCCCGGGCCCGTGGGAGTGGGATGTGAAGCGTCTCGCCGCGAGCTTCGAGATCCTCGGTCGCGACCGCGGGTTCGCCGCGGCCGACCGGCGCCAGGTCGTGCTGGCCTGCGTCGGCGAGTATCGGGAGCGGATGCGCGCCGCGGCGGAGATGGGCACACTCGATGCTTGGTACGACCACATGGACAGCGAGAAGATGCTGGACTGGGTGCGGGCCGAAGTGAGCGAGAAGCGGCTCAGCAAGCGGGAGGAGAAGCAGGCGCAGAAGGACGTCACGAAGGCGCGGACGCGGGACCATCTCCGCGTGTTCGCCAAGCTGACCGCAGAGGTCGACGGCGAGCTGCGGATCGTCGCCGACCCGCCGCTGATCGTGCCGATCGACGATCTGGTGTCCGCCGGAACGGCCCGCGACGAGGTGGAGCAATGGATGCGGTCTCTGCTCTGGACGTACCGACGGTCGCTGGCGGACCATCACCACCCCATCGAGGAGTTCGAGCTTGTCCACACGGCACGCAAGGTCGTCGGCGTGGGCAGCGTGGGAACCCGCGCTTGGATCCATCTCCTCGTGGGCCGAGATGCCCAGGATCCCGTGATCCTGCAATCGAAGGAGGCGCAGACCTCGGTGCTCGAGCGATACGTGGGCGTGAGCGAGCACCGCAACCACGCACAGCGAGTCGTCGTCGGCCAGCGCCTCATGCAGGCGGCCAGCGACATCTTCCTCGGCTGGCTACGGGTCAAGGGCCTCGATGGCGAGACCCGCGACTACTACGTGCGCCAGCTCCACGACTGGAAGGGCGGCGCCGAGGTGGAGAACCTGCGGGTCCCGGGGGCGACGCTCTACGCCCGCCTCTGCGGAGAGACCCTTGCGCGTGCCCACGCCCGCTGGGGAGACCGGCTCGCGATCGCGTCGTACCTGGGCAAGAGCGACACGTTCGACCGCGCGCTCGCAGACTTCTCCACCGCCTACGCGGACCAGAACGACCGCGACTACGAGACCTTCGCCGAGGCTGTCAAATCGGGCCGGATCACGGCGACGGTCGGCCTGTAGACGTTCTTCGGTCGCCTCCGCTGTTTCGAAGCATCACCCACGGCTCCGCAGGTGGGGGATGCGCACCCGGCCCGTTTGGCCATCTCGTCCTTCGGCTCCTCGCCGCTCGATCGACGCCCGCGACGTCTCCATGCGGGTGGCTTTCAAAGCCCGGTCTTGAATCCCTGTCGCCATGTGGGGGAGCGGGGCGACCAGCCGAGTGCGTGGCGGGCGAAGTCGTTGTCGGCGCCGCGCGCCCAGCCGGGCCGTCCGAGCTGGGGTGCCGGTGCTGGCGCGCCGACGCATCGGGCGAACTCCGGTACCCACTCGGAGGCGGACGCGGGTTCGTCGTCACACACGTTGGCGGTGCAGGGTTCCCAGTCGAGCGCGGCGCAGCAGGCGGCGGCTGCGTCCTCGACGTGGAGGAAGCTGGTGACCGATTCGTCGGCGGCAAGCCTTCCGGCTCGGGCCTGCTCGGCCATGAACCCCTCGTGGGCGTACCAGGTGCCGGGACCGTACAGGGTGCCGTAGCGGAGCACGACCGGCTCTGGGAGCTCGGCGACGGTCGTCTCGAGCGAGATCACTCCGTTCACGGTGATGGCACGAGGTTCGTCGGGTCAACGTCGAGCGGCTCGGTCTCCACGGCGGGTGTGCTCCCAGGTCCGTACGCCCACGCGATGCTCTGGGCGACGATGCGGCGCGTACCGGACGCGAGCGCCGCATCGACGAGGTGACGGGTGCCCTTGACCCGGAGGGCGGCGTTGGCTTCGGTGCTACGGGCCGAGAGCGCGGTGAGCTGATGGACGATCGCGTCGGGTCGAGCCGCTCGCACTGCCTGGACGAGCAGGTCATGGTCGAACACGTCGACGACGACCGGATCGCCACCGAGGGAGCGGAGTCGGCGGGCGTCCACCTCGGTCCGGACCGTGCCCGTCACGGTGTGACCGCGGTCGACCAGCAACGGTACGAGGCGCCGGCCGATCACTCCGGTGCCACCTGCGATGAAGATGTGCATGACTCACCTCGATGCCTGACGGACCGGGTTGTGGGAGGAGGAGCCACCTGCCCGGTCGGAGGCTCGGCGGGCAGCGAGAACGGACTCGACCACCTCGTCCAGTCGCTCCACCCCGGCACCACCTGACCTCTGGTGCGTACGCTCCCGCGCGTGGCTGCTCGAACCGAGACCGCGAACCTCGAGTGCGCCGTGAGTCTGCGGCCGGATCCGGGACGCTCCGCTGAAGCCGGTCGGATGCGAACACAGCCTTCGCGCGGCCGGACAGGGGATCATGGCCGCCGTCGGTACATCACAGCGCAACGGCGAGATCGCGCCACTGATCCGGGTCGGGACGATCGCGCAGGACTCGGGTGACACCGGCGATGATGGCGCCGAACTCGTGGTGGCCGAGCGTCCAGATAAGGATGCAGCCGGCGTGATGCCGGCCCGCCTCGGCCCATTCCCGCAGGAGCGGGGCGAAATCGCGAGGTGTAACAAGGATCCGGTCCTGCTCGGCTGCCATCTCCAGCACCTGCGGATCGTCCAGCGCGTCCAACGCCGGGTTGGCTGCGAGGCTCATCGCGGCTGACTCATCCCGGTGGGGCAGCGAGGATCGACGACGGTATGGAGGTGCGCGTCGTAGCACTCGAGCGCGGCCCAACACATCGGCCGCGCGTTCCAGAACCGCGAAACCGGCGACCGACTGAAACGCCAACGCCGCGAACCGATGCGCCGCTGCGAGCGAAAGAACTGCCGTACACCGACGGTGGAATCACCCCCGCTGTCAGGAGGAGAAGACGATGAATACACAACGTGCTCGCCGCGGCTCCGCCCCGCGCCGGCTACTCGCCAGCACCGTGATCGGCGCCGGCACCCTCGCCGTCACGAGCGTGCCGGCGAGCGCGGCCACAACCGCCACGTTCAACGCGGGTGTACTCACCGTGATCGGTGACAGCACCGCGAACAACATCCAGATCAGCCGCGATGCCGCCGGCAAGATCCTCGTCAACAACGGCGGCGTCACCGTCGCCGGTGGCACGCCGACGGTCGCCAACACCTCGCAGATCCGAGTCTTCGGGCTCGCCGGCAACGACGCGCTCAGCCTCAACGAGACCAACGGGGCGCTCCCGGCTGCCCACCTGTTCGGCGGCGCTGACAACGACGCCCTGACCGGGGGCGCCGGCGCCGACGAGCTCTTCGGGCAAGCCGGCGACGACTCCCTGCTCGGTCGGGGCGGCAATGACCTCCTGTTCGGCGGCGGCGAAAGCGACACGCTCGTCGGCGGCGACGCCGACGACCAAGCATTCGGCCAGGGTGGCGACGATGTCATGATCTGGAACCCAGGCGACGACACCGACCTCAACGAAGGCGGGGGCGGCATCGACGCCGTCGAAGTCAACGGCGGCAACGGCGCCGAGCAGTTCACCGCTACGGCGAACGGTTCGCGCGTCCGCTTCGACCGGGTCAACCCGGCACCCTTCGCCATCGACATCGGGACGTCCGAGACGCTGGCCGTCACCGCCAACGGCGGCGACGACAGCTTCTCCGCCTCCGGCAACCTGTCGGCGCTCATCGCGGTCACGGTCGACGGCGGTGCAGGCGTTGACACGATCCTCGGCACCAACGGAGCCGACGTCCTGCTCGGGGGAGACGGCAACGACTTCATCGACGGCAACCAGGGCGACGACATCGCCTCCCTCGGAGCTGGCGATGACGCCTTCCAGTGGGACCCGGGCGACGGGAACGACACGATCGAAGGTCAGGACGGCACCGACACGATGCTGTTCAACGGCGCCAACATCAACGAGAAGATGGATGTCTCTGCGAACGGCCAGCGGGTGCGGTTCGTTCGCGACGTCGCCAACATCACGATGGACCTCGACAACGTCGAGTCCATCGTGGCCAAGACCCTCGGCGGCGCCGACGACCTTGTCGTGAACGATCTTTCCGGCACCGACGTCCTCAACGTCGTGGCCGACCTCGGCGCCACCGGCGGAGGGGACGACGGGCAGCCGGACAATGTCGTCGTCAACGGCACCAACAGGGACGACGTCGCCGTCATCACGGGCACCGGGCCAGACGCGCGGGTAGCTGACCTGTCTGCACTGGTCTCGGTGTCCGGCGCGATCGCCGGCAGCGACCGGCTCACGGTCAACGGGCTCGCTGGAGCCGATGTGGTCGACGCTTCCGAGCTGTCGTCCGATTCGACGCTCTTGACGTTGGACGGCGGCGACGGCGACGACGTGCTGATCGGCGGCGAGGGGAACGACGCCCTCCTCGGCGGTGCCGGCGACGATGTCCTCATCGGCGGCCCGGGTGACGACACGATTGACGGCGGGCCCGGCGACAACGTCGTCCTCGACGCCCGGTCCGCCGACACGGTGAGCTCGGCAATGTCCTCTGGCCAGGAGTGGCTGGCGCGTCACGCCCGCACCGGGGAGGGCAAGACCGTGCTCGACGTAGGCGCGCAACTCCTGGGGAACGGCCTCCAGCCTGCGTGAGCAACGCGTGGCGAAGCCGAGTTCCACCGCGCGCCGATGCGAAGGTCCCCGGTCCCGGTCCCGGTCCCGGAGGTCATCTGTCCGAATCGCTCACGGTCGCGGTTTCCGCGACAATGGCTCTACCGACAGTGCATTCGCGTAGCGCACGTCGACCCAGGTCCGCTGAGCCATCCATCGCCCCCGTCGGGACCACGCGGTAGAGTCCGAGCCTCGTTGCGAGGGGGTAGTCGGCAATGCCGGTGGACTGGCTGGCGGATACGCCAACAAACTGGAGCGTTGATGTCCTTCAATCATGCGGGCCATGGCAGCGCGACGCTGACGGGGCCCGCCTTGAGCTTAAAGGGGCGTGTCCCCGGTGCAACGATGCAGGTGGCATCAGCGAGTGGATCCCCGTAACCGTCATCAATGCCATCACTGTCCTGTCCAGCGGCCCGGAAGCTGTTGCCGCCCCAGCGACGCCCGCGCTGCCGCCGAAGACGCAGTACATCGAGTGTCGTTGCAGTTGCACGCACACCGGCCGTCCGGAGGGTGAACATGGCTGCGGCGCGCACGGGCGCGTTCAGGTGACGCTCGCGTGACCGGGATCTTCGAGGAGGATCGCTATTGGGCGACTGCTGTTCAAGCCCTTCATCACGATGCTCTGAAGACGGTTCGCGACGCTGCGACGAAATGGCAAGCGGGGCTCACGGCCGTGTTGGGAGCCTTTGTGACTGCCACTTTCGTGTGGGGTCCGGAGAAGATCGAGAAGTATCCCCTCGAACCCGGTCTCTGGCGAAACCTTAGTATCGTCCTTTTGGTTGTCGCCGGTGTCCTGGGTATTGCGGCCATGGTCCTAGTGTCAATGGCAGCCATCGGTCTACCGAAGTCATATGAGACCATGACCGGACCCGACTTGGAGGTGTGGACTCAAGGCAAGGCCCGGTCGTCGATCTCTCTGTTGCACTACGGCATCGCTTGCGCTGCTATAGCAGGCGTGGCCATCGTGTCGCTAACGACATGGTTATTGGTTGCGGCCGCGACAAAGAATTCTCCTCCGACGACGATTCACGCCGTCGTGAAGGACGACGACGCACTCAAATGTGGGAAACTTGTTCGATCGGGCGACCACCTGGTGCTGAGCCTCACAGACAGTAGCTCGATATCGCCACCCGGAACGCTACTAATCGTCGCCGACTGCCCCTGACGAGGCTCTAGGGTCTGAGGTCCGGCGGCTCACACAAGAGTGAGTTCTACATTCCAGGAGGACGAGAGATGCTCGTACGTATCGCCTTCCATGACAAAGATTCGGTCGAGACCGAGGTGCCTGATGTGTTCGTAAGGCAGGCGCAGCAGATGGTGGCCCAAGGCTCCATGGAAGTCGAGGATGTTCGCCGGCTCCTGCTGGAGTTTGACTTTCTAAACGGAATGAGCAATGAGGATAAGGAGCGCTATCAAGGTGCGGCGATAGTCGTTTATGAAGGCTCCATCGTATACGCGGCCCGCGAGTTGGAGGAGGTACTCGCCGCGTTGAATGATCAGCCCTTCGACCATCCGGCCTTGGTGGCTACGGTGCCGAGGCGTGAGAAATCGACCGTCTCGGATCCATTCTCAGCGACCGCCGCGCAAGCACTTAGCTGAGGGGTAGAGCCATGGGAACGGCCTTCATTGGACCCGATAGTCGGCCACACGTCATAGCCGATTGGAGCACCGGGATTGGCTCGAGCGTCGCGACCGACTTCGTTATAGATTCGGGCGCCGCGACCTCGGCGGTCGACTCAACGAGCTCTGTCGGCTTGCGCGTCAAAGCCTTTGTCGCCGCGAGTAACGCCTCGGGGGGAGTCACCAACGCAATGCTCTTGTCAGGTGGGACAATTTCCGTCGACGTGATCGACAGCACGACTGGGAAAACCGCCAGGGTGAGTTATAACGGAGATGTGCTGCTTCAGGGTTATAACTTGATGGGTACCGACGCTCTACAGGCTACGCGTCTCCGGATGCTGCTCGATATGACGGTACGGCCTCCCGGCATCAGCCTCGAGATCTAACGACCTTGCGATGGATCTGGTGCGGGCACGACAACGGCCGCGAGCTCCGATCGGCCAACCCCCGAAGCCCCTCGGCCGCGTACTTCCCCAGCCACACGTGCACCGTCCGGCGCGCCACCCCGACAACGGCGGGCAACATCGACCACCGACGCCCCGCCGTTGAGCACCTCCAGCACCGCCTGATAGCGCTGCTCCACCAGACCCAAGGGCTCACGCCTGGTCTGTTTGAGCGTTGATGGTGTAGTTCCATTCGCCGTGGAAGTTGTGGGGGTCGAGTGCGACGGCGGCGAGTTCGGCGTCGCTGATCCTGACGCCGGTGGGATACCACTGAGGTCGTAGGCGGCCTGGATCGTGAGTCCGGTCGTGGTGCTGGTGGCGGAGATGAGCTCGATGATGGTGCGCAGGGTGGTGAGTGGCCGGCCGCGCCAGTTCATGGAGATGAAGCTGAACATGCGGTGCTCGATCCGGTTCCACTTGCTGGTGCCTGGCGGGTAGTGGCACACCGTGATGCGCAGGCCGGTCTCGGTGGCGAGGCGTGCGAGTTCGACTTTCCAGGCTCGGAGCCGGTAGCCGTTGGAGCCGCCAGCGTCGGCGGTGATCAGCAGCCGGTCGGCGTCGGGGAAGCGGGCCCGCCCCATCAGGTTCCACCACCGGCGGATGGACTCGACCGCGAACTCGGCGGTGTCAGCGACGTCGCCGACGGAGACCCAGCCTTCGTCGTTGGCCACGTCGTAGATCCCGTAGGGATGGCCTTGGCGTGCTCGCCCAGGGCCCGGTCGGCGAAGTCGTGCACCCTCACCCGTTCGGGTTCGCCCTCGGGCGACCATTCGATGCCGCCGTTGGCGTAGTCGCCGATCAGCTCCTTCTTCTTGGTGTCCACGCTGATCGCCGGTTGGTTGTCGTCGATGAAGCCTTGGGCCATGTCGTTGAGATAGCGGAACTGGGCGTCCCGATCGGGGTGCTGGCGGCCCTCGGTGACCTTGGCGTTGGCCTGCAACGAGTAGCCGAGCTGGTGCAGCAGGCGCAGCACGGTGCGCGACGACACCGCGAACCCTTGCCGCACCAGATCCTGGGCCAGGTTCGTCGAGGACTTCGACGTCCAGCGCAGCAACGACATCGGGTTACCCCGCGTTTCGGGATGGACCAGTTCATCGAGTGCCTCGAGCAACCCCGGCTGCTTGTCGATCAGCGGCTTGTCACCGCCGCCCGGGGCTCGCAGGCGAGCCGACGGCTCGATCCCCGCGACCACTTCAGTCTCGGCTTTGATCACTGTGTTGCGGCTCATCCCCGACGCCGCCGCCACCGCGGTCTTGCCGCCCCGACCCAACATCTCCGAGGCGGCACCCGCAACGACACGCCGCTGCAGCTCGTTCAGGTGCGGCAGGACCACATCGAAGAATCGCGCGAGCGCCTCCGGCGTGACCTCCACACCGCCACCCTACTACGCGCGTACTAACCTGGCGTGGATCCCAACTCCACCAACATCGACAGCCTCCTCCGGATCTGCGGGCGCGAACAACCCACAGCGAAAGAGGTGACAACCGCGAAGAGGTGGACCTCGAGTGTCAGCCAGGAACGGGGGCTACTGTCGCCCGGGTACCCGGGCCGCGGCCCAAGACTGTCAGACAGTTACCGGGGCCACCCTGTCATCATGAACCGGGTCCGCAGACAGACAAGGGCGTTTCAGGGTATCTGGGGGTGCGAAGAGTGGTCGGCAACCCCATCGTCCGCACGCCATTCTGCCTGCTTGTAGGGGTGTTTCACAGGGCGCCCTCGGCAGGATTCGAACCTGCGCACACGGCTCCGGAGCACCTTACTCCTTCGCGACGAAGGCCCTCGTAGACGGCCATATCTGCCCAGCTTCCGGCGGTTGTTCCCGTGCAGTTCCCGTGACGGACGGCGCCGAAAGGTTACGAACGGTCTCCAATGGCAAGGTCGGGTCGGGTCCACATGCCTGGCCGCTGCGCCTGGCGCGCGGCTCGACGCTTTCTACACGGCACGGTCCTACTCGCGCCTCTGCCTTCGTTCGGCGGCCGACGAAGCGCCGATCGGGAGGCTCCTCACCGAAGAAGACGGCGCCCCGCACCGTGTTCGGCGACTCGGCCTACGGCACCGGGGAACTACGCGAACACCTCGCCGCGGCCGGACATGAGACGGTGATCAAACCGCCGGTGTTCCGTCCCGCCATCCCCGGCGGGTTCAGCATCGACGACCTCGACATCGACACCGCTGCCGGCACCGTCACCTGCGCGGCCGGGCACACCGTCACCATCAGGGCCTGGGGGACGGCCAGCTTCGCCCGGCACTGCCAGCGCTGCCCGCTACGGCGTCGCTGCACCAACGCTCGAACCGGCCGGGTGATCAAGGTTCACCCCGACGACGACCGGCTCCACGACGCCCGCCGCCAAGCGATGAGTCCCGAGTTCTGGGCCACGTACACCACCACCCGGCCCATTGGGGGAACGGTCCATCGCCTGGCTCGTCGCCGACGGCTGCCGGAAAGTCCGCTACCGGCGGCTCGAACGCATTCGGCACTGGCTCGCGCTGCGCTGCGCAGCCGTCAACCTGAAACGCCTCGTCACCTTCGGCCTCGGACACGACGGCCACCACTGGACCCTCGCTGTCACCTGACGGTGGGTCCGGGAGGGCGGGCAAAGAGCGGGCCACACCGACGGGCCTCGAGCCCGACCAGGACGACCGGCTTCACACCCTCGATCACCGATCCTTCCGTCGGCCACGCCCCGGGGAACCCACTGAATCGCCCCGGGATCGGTGACTGCTCCAACCCTTGAGAGGATGGAGTTCATGTCAGATCCCGTCAGGCCGGGCCGGCCGCCGTATCCGCCGGAGGTGCGGGAACGGGCGGTGCGGATGGTGTTCGATCACCAGGATGAGTACCCGTCGCAGTGGAAGGCGATCGTGTCGATCGCGGAGAAGGTCGACGTGCACCGCGAGTCGCTGCGGGTGTGGGTCCGACGCGCCGAGACCGACGCCGGCCGCCGTCCAGGGTTGACGACCGATGAGCGGGCGCGGATGCGCGAACTCGAGCGTGAGAACAGAGAGTTGCGCCGGGCGAACGACATTTTGAAGGCGGCGTCGGCGTTCTTCGGGGCGGAGCTCGACCGCCAACAGCGCAGATAGTGGCGTTCATCGACGCTCGCCGGGACCAGTTTGGGGTCGAGCCGGTCTGCAGGGTGCTCACCGAGCACGGCTGCAAGATCGCCCCGAACACCTACTGGACGTACAAGAAGCGTCCACCGTCGGCACGGGCGATCCGCGACGAGTACCTCAAAGGCGAGATCAGTCGCGTGTGGGAGGCGAGCATGGGCGGCATCTATGGGGCGGACAAGGTGTGGACCCAGCTCAACCGGGAAGGCATCCGTGTAGCCCGCTGCACCGTGGAACGTCTGATGCGCCAGCTGGGCCTGTCGGGAGTGAGACGGGGCAAGGCGTTCAAGGTCACCACCCGCCATGACGACCGCCAGCACCGGCCCGACGACCTCGTCGACCGCCAGTTCGTTGCGTCGGCCCCGAACCGGCTGTGGGTCGCCGACCTCACATATGTGAAGACGCACGCCGGCTGGGTGTACGCGGCGTTCATCCTCGACGTGTTCTCCCGCATGATCGTCGGCTGGCAGATCTCCAACAGCCTGCGTGCTGACCTGGCCATCGATGCGCTGGAGATGGCGATCTGGAACCGAACCCGCCATGGTCGGGTCCTCGACGGCCTGGTCCATCATTCGGACAGGGGCGTGCAACTCAGACTCAACTGGTGGTCGCAACACCGGCTTGCTGAAGGGAGCGTAGATGCTGGTCGAGGGCTTCGGCGGGGGTGCGCCAGCCAAGCGTCTTGCGGGGGCGGGTGTTGAGGGCGAGAGCGACAGCGTCGAGGTCGTCGCGGCTGTGGCGGTGCAGGTCGGTGCCTTTCGGGAAGTATTGGCGCAGCAGGCCGTTGGTGTTCTCGTTCGTGCCGCGCTGCCAGGGACTGTGCGGGTCGCAGAAGTAGACAGCCAGGCCGGTGTCGATGCGGAGCTCCGCGTGTTGAGCCATCTCGGATCCTTGGTCCCAGGTCAGCGAGCGCCATAGCTGCTCGGGCAGCGTGACGATGACGCGGGCGATCTCGTCACGGACCGCCTCGGCGCCGTGACCGGCCAACGGCGGTCCGTTCTTCACCCGGGGCTCTGTGCCGTGGCCGTCCATCGGGGGCAGGTGCAGCAGCATCGTGAAGCGAGTGGTGCGTTCGACGAGGGTGCCGATCGCGGACTTGTTCAGCCCGATGATCAGATCGCCTTCCCAGTGGCCCGGCACGGCCCGGTCCTCGACTTCGGCCGGACGTTCGGTGATCATCACCTCCGGGCCGACGAACTTCTTGCCCCGTCCGGTGGTTCGGGCTCTCGGCACGCGTAGCGCCCGGCCGGTGCGCAGGCATGCGACGAGCTCACGCTTGAGCGCACCGCGGCCTTGGATGAACAGCGCCTGATAGATCGCCTCGGGGCTGATGCGCATGGTCTCATCATCGGGGAAGTCGACCTTCAACCGGTTCGAGATCTGTTCCGGGCTCCACGACTTGGCCCACCGCCGATCGGCCCGACGGCCGTGACGTCGGCCGATGAACCGCACCTCGGGGCCGGGCACCAGCTCACCGTTGGACCGCTCGACGTCGCCGGCGAGCCGATCCTGCACATCGGCACGCAGCCGGTCGTTGACGACGAGCTTGGCAACCTTCGGGCGGCTGGAGCGTCGCTCAGCGTGCCACTGCGCGGTCGTGGCCCGATAGGTCAGCTCGTTGCTGCGCGTCGACGCGTTGCGGCGCAGCTCCCGCGAGATCGTCGACGGATCCCTCCCGACACGTCGAGCGATCTCACGGACCCCGCACTGTTGGGCTCGCCAGATCGCGATCTCCTCGCGCTCGGCGAAGGACAGGTAGCGGCCCGACACCGTCGGCGACAGACATGGCGACACGCCGCCAGCCTCCCGGAACCACCTCGTCCCGACCGCGGATGACATGCCCACCTCGCCGGCGGCATCCTCGGTCGACACGCCTCGAGCGACCGCCTTCCAGAACCGAACCCGGTCCTCACGCCGGAACGTCGACGGCCGACCTGGCGACCACATCCTCCCGCGCATCTCCCTGATCGCGGCCACCTGCTGATGCTTGAACATGATCGACGATCACCTCCTGGCTCGAGGTGTTGCGACGACCGGTTGAATCCGCCCAATACCTGTGCATCCGTTACAGCGAACGGCTCGACGAGAACGACATCGTCGCCTCCGTCGGAAGTCGCGGGGACTCCTACGACAACACGATGGCCGAGGCGTTCAACAGCCTCTACAAGTGGGAGCTCATCTACCGGCAGGGTCCGTGGCACGGGCTCGACGACGTCGAGTACGCCACCCTCGGCTACATCGACTGGTTCGACCACCGCCGCCTTCACGGCGAGATCACCGACGACGCCAGCTACGTCACGCCCGCCGAGTTCGAAGCCGGCTACTACCGTCAATCAACACCCGCCCTCGTGGCGGTCAACCAATAGACCGAGCAGTCACGAAACCCGGGGCGATTCACACCCCGACGCCACGCGCGCCCGAGAACCTCTCTTGTTCAGCAGCGTCCTAAGCACCGCACATTGAGCGCGCACACGTTGTCTTGGAGGTCGTGAGCGAGTTCGTCGAGGACCTCGTCCGCGAGCTGAGAATCGTGATCTGGCAGATCGACCGAATAACTCCTTCCAACCAGGACCGTCTGGCTCGCCGCGTAGTCTCTGACGAGTGCTGGTCGCAGCCGCTCTCGTGACGCTCGCCGTTTGGCCGATTGCGCTGCCGGCGCAGAGGCCACCTGATCCGACGAGCACCGTCGCGGCGTCCACTGCGACGACAACCGGAGCGACGACGACGACGACACCGGTCGATGCCAGTTCAGCGCCGGCCGTCGTCGTACAGGTGCCGCCGACGATCGCCGTGAAGAGTGTGGGTGACAGCGGCCCGGCCTGGTATGAGCTTGCGATTCCCGGTGCCGCCGCCCTCCTCGGTGCGGTGATTGCCGGCGGTGTCGCGTTGCTGGTCGTCAAGAAGCAGGTCACGGCAGACACGACGGCGCGGGCCGAGACGGCCAAGGCCGATCGCGCTTTGCGTCGCTTGGAAATCGACCTCGCCGACCTTGATCGCCGGCGGACCTACTACACGACGCTGTCAGATTCGCTCGCGGCGTCAGTCGGTGCGGTGGAGCAGTTCGCTCGCACCAACTCAGCCGAAGCCGCGGTCCAACAAGCTCGTTCTCGCATGTGGGCGCTGCTGTATCGGCTACCCGCAGCCGACACGGAGCACGCAGCTATCGAGAGCAACACACGCAAGATGCTGGAAGCGCAGTGGACAGCCGTGAAGGACAAGGTACGGCTGGCGAGCTGCGGCCTCACCGCTGCCGACGCCGACGCCGCATTGACCGCGACGAGAGCCTCGGCGCGTCTGGTGAACGACAGCATCGCTCGCGAACTCACGACCATCGACCAACAGTCGGAGGCCGCCTGGCAGCAGGCGAAGGCCGACGGCCTCTAACCCGACGCCGTCGCCTCGCCCTGTCGGCGCGGTCGACCGGCCGGGCGGGCGCGGCCCTTGAACTCGAAGAATCTGATCCCGCCGCCACACAGGCCCGGCGCGCAATTCGGCGAGCGGCTCGGGGAAGCCGGCGACCTTCTGGAGCTCGTAGAAGCGCGAACGACTGAGACCGAGTAGCTCAGTGACCTCAGCCGCGCCGACGACGGGCGAGACGAGACGGGCTTCACGACGCTGTTCACTCCGCGTGATGGCCGCCGCCCTCAGAAGGTGCCAGTCATCGGGCCCAAGCCCCTGCTGGCGCAGCGCGACTTCCAGGGCGCGCAGGCAACTCACCACGACGTGGGAGGGATCCCGCACTTCGACCGCGGGAAGGATTGACCAGTCGAGACGGCGGTCGTCGACGGCCACCGATGCCGAGCCGCCGACCCCCTTGGCGACCACGTCGCTCAGCGATCGGAGGCGATCGACGCTCAACGGCTCCCGTCCCTCGCCCAGTTCGATGGCGATGGAACCACGAAAGTCAGTCATCCGAGCCTCGATCCTGCGTCAGACGGGATGATTCGGATCTTCGGGCAGCCCTGCCTGGCACGCTTCGAGGTAGAAGGCCTCGACGGCTGCGTCGTTCTGCCGATCGCCGCTGAAGATGATGAGGACGCCAGCGGGCGACGTAACCGTGTTCGCGTCGCGGTCCACGTCCCAACCAGCGACCGTTTCGATGTAGTCGAACAGCTCGTCGAACGACACGACATTGCCCCAACATTCTGCCAAACACTAGACAATCTGTCAAGGGTTTCTCGGATCCCAACCCAACGGTAGACGATCACAACGCCAACGCGCTTCGAGCGCTCGGCCTCGGATCGCTGAAGGCCCTGCCTGGAGCGGCCAGCTGCCCGTTCTTGCGTCGCTCATCGAACGTGCCGACCGGCTCGGCGGGCTCGACGCGCACGACTCCGATCGCACATTGGTCACTCTTCGAGTCGGCGATCCCCACGACGAGGTAGACCGTGCTTCGGTGGCGGAGTGGGTGCGGGGGCTCTGAACCCGCCTGACGGCCCACACGACCGTTGTTCGTTCCGCCCCCGACGCATGGACGGCGTTCCCGTCCAGTTCCCGGTGACGGTCGAGCTCATAGTCGACCTCGGCGCTCCTCCGGTGCTGCCGCGGGCGTGAACCTGCTGGCCAACGACTAGATTGTTGCGCCCTCGGTAGGATTCGAACCTACGCACACGGCTCCGGAGGCCGATGCTCTATCCCCTGAGCTACGAGGGCGGGCTGCAGCAGGTTAGCCGCACCACCTGCACCGTCCCCTTGGGTCGCCGGCCCAGCCAGCGGCCACAATGGAGTGATGGCCGATCCGCTGTTGCTCCTCGAGCAGCGCCTGGCCCCGGCGTTCGAGATGGTGGCCGGCCACCCAGCCGACCCGGTGGTCCGGGCCTCGGACCGGGCCGACGCCCAGGCCAACGGCGCGTTGGCCTTGGCCAAGGAGCTCGGTCAGCCGGCCCGCGAGGTGGCCCGGGCAGTGGTCGACGCCGCTGACCTCACCGGCATCTGCCGGGAGGTGGAGCTCGCCGGGCCCGGCTTCATCAACCTGACCTTCGACGAGGCGTTCCTCGCCCGCACCCTCGCCGACGTCGCGCTGGACCCTCGTCTCGGTGTCTCACGGGCGGCTGATCCGGAGCGAGTGGTGGTCGACTACTCACACCCGAACGTCGCCAAGGAGATGCACGTCGGCCACCTGCGCACGACGATGATCGGCGACGCCTTGGTGCGGCTCCTGACCAACGCCGGCCACACCGTCGTCCGCGAGAACCACATCGGCGACTGGGGCACGCCCTTCGGCATGCTCATCGAACATCTGCTCGATGTCGGCGAGGCCGAGGCGGCGCGCGAGCTCTCGGTCGTTGATCTCAACGGCTTCTACCAGCAGGCCCGGGCCAAGTTCGACGCCGACGAGGAGTTTCGGGAGCGCGCCCGCGGTCGGGTGGTCGCTCTGCAGGGTGGCGACGCCGACACGTTGCGCCTGTGGAGTCGACTCGTCGACGAGAGCACGCGCTACTTCGACGCCGTGTACGCGCGTCTCGGGGTGCTGCTCGAGGACAGCGACCTGATGGGCGAGAGCGCCTACAACGACCTGCTGCCCCAGGTGGTGCGCCGGCTGGAGGAGGCGGGACTGCTGGTCAAGTCGGACGGCGCCGACGTCGTCTTCCCGCCTGGTTTCACCAACCGCGACGGCCAGCCGCTCCCCCTCATCGTGCGCAAGGGCGACGGCGGCTACAACTACGCCACCACTGATCTGGCGACGGTGATCGACCGGGTGGAACGGCTGAAGGCCACGCTCCTCCTCTACGTGGTGGGCGCGCCGCAGGCGCAGCACTTGCAGATGGTGTTCGCGGTGGCCGAGCAGGCGGGTTGGCTCCAGCCCCCGACCCGCGCTGTGCACGTGCCCTTCGGGAACGTGCTCGGCACCGACCACAAGATGCTCCGCAGCCGCCGCGGCGAGAGCGTGAGGATGATCGACCTCCTCGACGAGGCGGTCGAGCGGGCCGAGCGCGCCGTGGCCGAGAAGAACCCGAGATCTGCCACCCGACGAGCGGGCCGCCGTCGCCCGCGCGGTCGGGATCGGCGCCATCAAGTACGCCGACCTCTCCACCGATCGGATTAAGGACTACGTGTTCGACTGGGACCGCATGCTGTCGTTCGACGGCAACACCGGGCCCTACCTGCAGTACGCGCACGCCCGCATCCGGTCCATCTTCCGCCGCGCCGGGCTGGAGAGCGGGCCCCTGCGCGCGGTGGAGCCCATCCTCGAGACACCGCAGGAGCGTCAGCTGGCGTTGCGGCTGCTCGGCTTGGACGCCGCCATCCGCGAGACGCTCGAGCGATGGGCCCCGCATCGCCTGTGCGGCTACCTGTTCGACCTGGCCAGCGACTTCACCGAGTTCTACGAGGCCTGCCCGGTGCTGCGCTCAGCAGAGCCACTCCGCACCAGCCGCCTCGCCCTCGCCGACCTCACCGCTCGCGTCCTCGAGACCGGTCTCGGCCTGCTCGGCATCGACGCGCCCGACCGGATGTGAGCGTCCTTCCTCCGCACCTCCTGCCCGACCACGCCACCGTCGGACCGGCCGGTGAGCTGCGCATCGCCGGCGTCACCGTCCAGCACCTGGCCGCGGAGCACGGAACGCCGCTCTTCGTCTACGACGAGGCCCACCTGCGGACTCGCTGCCGCCAGGCCGTCGAGGCGTTCGGCAGGGACAACGTTGTCTATGCGACGAAAGCCTTCTTGTGCGTCGCCATGGCCCGCCTCGCTCACGACGAAGGCCTGCTCCTCGACGTGGCCACCGGCGGCGAGCTCCACGTCGCGCTGGCGGCCGGAGTGCCCGCCGATCGCCTTGTGCTCCACGGCAACAACAAGTCCCTCGAAGAGCTACGCACCGCGCTCAATGCCGGTGTCGGGATGGTCGTGGTCGACAGCTTCGACGAGCTCGACCGGCTCGATGCGCTGCACCACGAGGGCCTGCCGGCTCCCGACGTCCAGCTGCGCATCACCCCCGGCGTGGAAGCCCACACCCACGAGTTCATCCGCACCGGGCAGGAGGACTCCAAGTTCGGCTTCGGCTTGACGAGCGGGACGGCCGCCGAGGCGGCTGAGCGGGCGGCGCGGAGCCCATCGGTCAACCTCCTCGGCTTCCACGCCCACGTCGGCTCGCAGGTGTTCGCGCCAGAGAGCTTCGCCAAGGCAGCGCAGGTGATGGCCGACTTCGCCCGGCCCTACCAGCTCCCGACACTCACCCTCGGCGGTGGCCTCGGCGTGGCCTACGTGGAGGGCGAGACGGCGCCGACGCTCACTGAGTGGGGTGCGGTGCTGCGGCAAGCCGTGGCTGCGTCCGGTCTCGACTGCCGGCTCCTCGTCGAGCCGGGGCGCGCCATCGTCGCCGGCGCGGCCATCACCGTCTACACCGTCGGGACGATCAAGGTCCTGCCCGGCATCCGCACCTACGTGGCCGTCGACGGCGGCATGAGCGACAACCCTCGGCCCGTCCTCTACGGCAGCGGCTACGAGACCTTCTTGCCCCGTGCCGTGGCCGCCGACCGCACTCGCACCATCCGCCTGGTCGGCAAGCACTGCGAGAGCGGCGACCTCCTCGTGCGCGAAGGTCGCGTGCCAGCCGGCCTCACCGTGGGCGACCTCCTCGCCACCCCCGTCACCGGCGCCTACGGTCACGCCATGGGCTCGAACTACAACAAGGTCCCGCGCCCGGCCGTCGTGTTCGTGGCCGACGGAGCGGCCCGGGTGGTCGTGCGCCGCGAGACCCACGACGACCTGCTCCGGCTCGATGTTCCGTAGCTGCCTCAGCCGCCGCCGCCCCCGACCCGTTCTGTTCCGCGTTCCTGATCAGCTGCCGTCGATCTTGCGGAACGGAACGGGGAGAGTGGGACCGGATGGCCGGTAGGTTGGAGCACCGACCATGCCCCGTCAGAAGCCCAAGCCCTCCACGCTCGTGCTCCTCGTGCGCCACGGCCAGACCCCGACCACGGGTCAGACGCTGCCCGGCCGGGCCCCCGGGCTGCACCTGTCCGAAACTGGCCAAGCCCAGGCCGAGCTGGCCGCCAAGCGGATCGCCGAGCTGAAGCGAGTCGACGCCGTCTACTCCTCGCCCCTCGATCGGGCCCGGGAGACTGCCGCGCCCATCGCCGCCGCCACCGCGCTCAAGGTGCAGATCGACCGCGGCCTGCTCGAATGCGACTTCGGGAGCTGGACCGGCGGGGAGCTGAAGCAGCTGATGAAGGAGCCCGAGTGGCGCCAGGTGCAGCGCTACCCGAGTGGCTTCCGCTTCCCCGACGGCGAGAGCTTCACCGAGATGCTGGTCCGGATCACCGACACCCTCCAGCGCCTGCAACGCCAGCACGAGGGCGGCGTCATCGTCGCCGTATCCCACGCCGACCCGATCAAGGCCGCGGTCGCCCATGCCATGGGCGCCCACCTCGACCTCTTCCAGCGGACGGTCATCTCGACCTGCTCGATCACCGCCATCGCCTACGCCGAGACCGGCCCGGTCGTGCTCACCGTCAACTCGGCCGGCGGTTCCCTCGCCGAGCTCCGCCCCTCGTGACCCTCCCGCGCCGGCTGCCTGCGATGAGTCCTAGCTTCGACCTCGGCGACGTGGAGACGTTCACCGCCGGCACCGTGGGAGCGCCTGGTCAGCGGGTGTTCTTCCTCCAGGCGCGGACCGACGGGGCCGGTCGTCACGGTGAAGTGCGAGAAGCAGCAGGTGGCGGCGCTCGGCCAGTTCTTGGAGCGGCTCCTCCAGGACCTCCCCGCCCCCGACGAGGCGCCGCTCCCCACTGCGCTCGAGCTCTTGATCCGACTCGAACCGTCTGGATCGCCGGCGAGCTGCGGGTGGCATGGGAGAACGGCATCGACCGGTTCATGGTGGAGATCGACCGAGCTCGACGAGACGGCCGTGGTCGACGACGACGACGATGACGACGATGACGACGACGATGACGACGATCCGCTCGATCCCCTCGCCGACGCTCGACGCGCTCGACGCTGGGCTCGGCTGACCGGGCCACCATGCGGCTGCGAGCTCACCCGTGGGCCAGGCCTTGGCCTTCAGCGCCCGGGCGACGGACCTGGTCGCGGCCGGACGCCCCTCGTGCCGGTTCTGCGGGCTGCCGATGGATCCTGACGGGCATCCATGCCCCCGGATGAACTGACGCCCGGCACGAGGCTCGCGTGACGACGGTGCCGCCCGACGGATCCGCCATCGCCCTGCTCCAGTGCGGCGAGGTGGAGGTCGAGGGTCGGATGCCGTGGAGCTCCAACGCCACCTTCCTCGCCACCGTTCGCGGCGACGGGCAGGAGTGCCGCGCCGTCTACAAACCGGGTCGGGGCGAACGTCCACTGTGGGACTTCCCGCACGGCCTCTACCGCAGGGAGGTAGCGGCCTACCGGCTGTCGGAGCTGCTGGGATGGGGGCTGGTGCCGCCCACCGTGCTGCGGGAGGGCCCGCTCGGCCAGGGCTCGTTCCAGCTCTTCATCGAGGCCGACTTCGAACAGCACTACTTCACGCTGTACGAGAACCGCCCCGACCTGCACGGCGACCTGATGGCGATGTGCGCGTTCGACCTCCTGGCCAACAACACCGACCGCAAGAGCGGGCACGTGCTCCTCGGCCCGGAGGATCGCATCTGGGGCATCGATCAGGGCCTGTGCTTCGCGATCGACTTCAAGCTGCGCACGGTCATCTGGGAGTTCGGTGGCGAACCCATCCCGCCGCACCTCCTCGCCCCGATCGAGCGGCTGGCCAAGAAGCCCCCGCTCGACCTCGTCGCCCTGCTCGAGGACGATGAGGTCGAGGCCCTCCAACGCCGGGCCCGAATCGTGCTGCGCGACCCGACCTTCCCGGTCGACAACTCAGGCCGCCGCTACCCCTGGCCGATGGTCTAGGTCCCGGAGCGGCTCACGCCCGGCTCGCCTCGAGCCCCTCGTGTGAGCGCTCCGCCTGCTCGATCGCCGATCGGAAGGTCGCGGCCAGCTCGGCCGCGTTGGCGTTCTCGACCAGGGCGGCATGGCTGCCCTGCACGGTCTCGACCCGCAGATCACCGGTGATGAGCTCCCGCCAGCGCAGGTGCCAGTCCTTGTCCGGGAGCTTCGCCCACTCCTGGCTGCGAATCAGCAGTGCATCCCCCTTGACGATGCCGCCGCGGTAACGGCGATGGGCCTCGGCGTGAGCGTCGCGGAGGACGGCCAGGCGGCGACTCTCCTCGGGGCCGACGCGTCGCGTGACGAAGCGCTCCCAGAACAGCCCGATCTCCCAGCGCAGGGAGTCGACGAGCCTTCTGTCGCGCCAGTAGTGCGCCAGCCGGCTGACCATGTAGCGCAGCCGGTTGATGCGCGGGGGATCGATGCTCGGTGGCTCGGAGTCGACGAGCGCCAGGAGCTCGACCTCGTCGCCGTCGGCCTGCAGCTGTCGAGCCATCTCGAAGGCCACCCAGCTGCCGGCGCAGTGTCCGCCCAGCAGATACGGGCCCCGCGGCTGGACCTCACGCAGCTCCTCGACGTAGTGGGCCGCCATGTCCTCCACCCGCTGATGGATGGGGTGGTCGCCTTCCATGCCCTGCGGCTGGATGGCGTAGAACGGCTGATCGGGCCCGAGGTGGCGCGCCAGGTGCGAGAAGCTCAGGACGGTGATCAGGAACGGCGACACGTAGAAGAAGGGCCGCCGCGAGCCCTCTGGTTGCGCCGCGACGAGCGAGGTCCAGCGCGCATCCGGACGCTCGGTGACGAGCAGCTCGGCAAACGCGGCGATCGTGGGCGCCTGGAACAGAACGGTCAGGGGTAGCCGTTCGCCGGTGAGCCGCTCGATCGCGGCGAAGACACGAATGGCGAGAAGGGAGTGGCCCCCGAGGTCGAAGAAGTCGTCGTGGATGCCGATGTGATCGATGCCGAGCACCTCGGACCAGATGGCCGCCAGCTCGGCTTGGAGCGGGTTCTGCGGCGCGAGGCGCGGCCGGAGCGGGGCTGCTGATGGTGAGGGGAGCCGCTGGCGGTCGATCTTGTTGTTCGGAGTGAGCGGGAAGTCCGCCATCGGGACGTACGAGGCCGGGATCATGTAGTTGGGCAGGGTGGCCCGCAGGTGCTCGCGCAGGTCGTCGGCGTCCGGCGGCTGACGATCATGGAGGTAGTAGGCCACCAGCCGGGTGTCGCCGGGCGTGACTTCGCGCATCGCAACCACCGACGCGCGAACCGCGGGGTGGGTGGTGAGGGTGGCTTCGATCTCACCGAGCTCGATGCGGTGACCTCGGATCTTCACCTGTTGATCAGCCCGGCCGAGATGGTCGAGCGTGCCGTCGGGGAGGAGGCGGGCCTGGTCACCGCTGCGGTACATGCGGCCGCCGTCCACGAAGGGGTCAGGAAGGAACCGCTCCGCCGTGAGCTCCGGCTGGTGGAGGTAGCCGCGAGCCACTCCGTCACCGCTGATGAACAGCTCGCCGGGGGCGCCGACCGGCAGCGGCTGCAAGTTGGCGTCCAGCACGTAGCAGCGCGTGTTGTCGATCGGCGTGCCGATCGGGATCGACCCGCGGTCCGGTCGACCACACCGTTCGACGCGATGGACCGTGGACCACACGGTGGTCTCGGTGGGTCCATACATGTTCCACAAGGTGTCGCAGCGCGTGACCAGCAGGTCGGCGAGGTCGGGGGGCATCTGCTCACCACCGCACAAGGCGACGAGGCCGCGCTGACCCGGCCAGCCGTGCTCCACCAACAATCGCCACGTCGTCGGCGTGGCCTGCATCATGGTGGCGCCGCTCGTGGCGAGCAGACGAGCCAGGGCCGCGGCGTCCACCGTGGCCTGCCCGTCGGCGATCACGGTCTGCGCCCCGTGGAGCAACGGCAGGAAGAGCTCGAGGACTGAGATGTCGAATGACAAGGTCGTGACCGACACCAGGACGTCGTCCGCGGCGATGCCGGGCTCGACGGCCATGGCCTGCAAGAAGTTGACCACGTTCTGGTGTTCGACCTGGACCCCCTTTGGTCGGCCGGTCGATCCCGACGTGTAGATCACGTACGCCAGATCCGCCCCGGTCACCCCGACTCGCGGGTCATCGGCCGGGTGACCGGCGATCTGATCGTGGTGCTGATCCAAGAGGACGCACACGGGGCTCGGATCGCCGTCACCCGACTGCGCGCCGGACCACGGGAGATCGGCCCGGCTGATCACGACCGGAGCCGCGGAGTCGGCCAGCATGAGTGAGAGCCGGCTCGCGGGGAACCCCGGGTCGAGCGGCACGTACGCCCCACCCGCCTTCATCACCCCGAGCACCGCCACCACCATGTCCAGCGAGCGCTCCAGACGCACACCGACCAGATCGCCCCGGCTCACGCCGAGACCGATCAGATGGTGTGCCAGCCGGTTGGCCCGTGCGTTCAACGCCGAGTACGTCAACGACTCGTCGCCGCAACGCACCGCGACGTGGCCGGGAGTCGCCATCGCTTGACGCTCGAAGAGGGCATTCACCCCGACCTCGGAGTCGACCGGCACCTCCGGTCCTGACCACGCCGCCTCGAGCTCAACCCGCTCCGCCGCGGTGAGGTAGCCGACCTCGTCCACCCGCACGGCGGGATCGGCGACCGTGGCCTCGAGCAAGGTCCACAGGTGCTCGACCAAGCGCTCGACCGTCGACGCGTCGAACAGATCGGTGCTGTACTCGATCGTCGCCTGGCTCCGGACCAAGAGGTCGATCGACAGCGAGAGGTCGAACTGCGCCGCGCCACGTTCGACCGTCACCAGCTCGGTCGTGAGGCCGTCCAGCGCGGGCACATCGAACGGGGCGTTCTCGACGTTCAAGAAGATCTGGAAGAGCGGCGACCGGCTCAGGTCGCGTTGCGGTCGAAGCTCGTTGACGACGGTGGCGAAGGGCACGTCCTGGTTGGCGTAGGCGTCCAAGGCGACGCCCTGCACCCGGTCCAGCAGCTGTGCGAACGTCGGATCGCCGGACAGGTCGGTTCGCAGCACCAAAGTGTTGACGAACGTACCGATCAGGCCTTCGCTCTCGAGCCAGTTGCGGTTGGCGATTGCCGTCCCCACCACGATGTCGTCAGCCCCGGTGTAGCGGTGGACGAGCGTGTCGAGCGCGGCGAGCAGCACCATGAACGGGGAGACGCGGAACCGCAGGCACAGCGCTTCGATCCCAGCTCTGATGCCCACGGGGATCGGGACGCTCAGCATCGCCCCGTTGCCCGATAGGACCGGCGGCCGCGGTCGATCAGACGGAAGGTCGATCGTGGGGCCGCGATCGAGCTGCGCGCGCCAGTAGTCGAGCTGGGCGTCGATCGCGCCACCCTCGATCCAGCCCCGGTGCCAACGGGCGTAGTCGGCGAACTGGATGTCGAGCGGTGGGAGCGTAGGAGCGTTGCCCCCACGACGAGCGTTGTAGCAAGCCGCCAAGTCTCGGCTCAGCACCCCGAACGACCACTGGTCACCGATGATGTGGTGCATGTTGAGGAAGAGCAGATGGTCTTCGTCGTCGATCCGGTAGAGCGTGAGCCGGAGGAGCGGCAGCTCCTCCAGCCGGAAGGGCGTTCGGGTCGCGGCCCGCATCTCCTCGGCGATCGCCTCGACTCGGCCGGCAGGCGGTAGGGAGCGCCGATCGAGGACCTCGATCTCGACCGTGGCCTCTGGATGGATGCGTTGGACCTGTTCCCCGCCCTCGATGGGGAACGTCGTGCGCAGGCCCTCATGACGGGCCACGACGTCGTTGATCGCCGCGCCGAGCGCTCCGACGTCGAGCGACCCCCGGAGTCGAGCGCTCCCGGCCATGTTGTACGCCGGACTGTCCGGGTGGAGCTCGTACAAGAACCGCATCCGCTCCTGCGACACCGACAGCGGGAGCGGGAGGTCGCGCCGAACCGGCGTGATCTCGGGCAGGACGGCGCTGAAGCCCGGCGCCCCTTCGTGCGAGCTGAGGTGCTCGGCCAACCTCGCCACCGTCGGGCAGTCGAACAGGGCACGAACGGCGAGCTCGGCACGGAGCCGGACCCGCACGCGCGAGACGATCTGCGTGGCCAGGAGGGAGTGACCGCCGAGGTCGAAGAAGTCGTCGTGGATGCCGATGTTGGGCTGCCCGAGGACCTCCGACCAGATCTCCAGGAGCTGGACTTCGAGCGAGCTGCGAGCTCCTGGTTCGTCGAGCGGCGGCGGTGCCGTGGGCGGCGTCGGGAGCTGGTCGCGGTCGATCTTGCCGTTCGGGGTGAGCGGCAAGGCCATCATCGGCACGTAGACCGCCGGGATCATGTAGGCAGGAAGGGTCGCGCGGAGGTGCCGGCGAAGGTCGTCGGGTGTGGGTGGGTGCACGTCGTCGGGCACGAAGTAGGCGACGAGTCGGCGGTCGCCGGCAGTGGGCTCATACGTGGTGGTCACCGCCGCCCGCACCGCGGGGTGGGCGACGAGCGTGGCGTCGATCTCGCCCAGCTCGATGCGGTGGCCTCGGACCTTGACCTGCTGATCGACCCGGCCAAGATGCTCGAGGGCGCCGTCGGCCAGCAAGCGGGCGACGTCGCCGGTCCGGTACATGCGACGGCCGGGGTTGAAGGGATCGGCGACGAAGCGTCGTGCGGTGAGCTCGGGTTGGTGCAGATAGCCGCGACCCACGCCGTCACCGCCGATGTAGAGCTCTCCAGGAACCCCGACCGGAAGGGGCCGGAGATGGCCGTCGAGCACGTAGCAACGCGTGTTGTCGATCGGCGTTCCTATCGGAACGCGGTCAGACGCCGGCCGGCCTTGGACCTGGTACGCGGTGGCGCAGACCGTGGTCTCAGTAGGTCCGTACACGTTCCAGACGGCGCGGCAGCGGGCGAGCAGCGCGTCCGCCAGGGCCGGCGGCATGGCTTCACCGCCACACACCGCCGTCAGGTGGGCGCTCCCCCGCCAGCCGTGCTCGAGCAGCATCCTCCACGTCGCGGGCGTCGCCTGCATGATGGTCACGCCGCTGTCAGCCAGCACGTGGCCGAGCTCGGTCGCGTCGAGAATCGTGTCCGGTTCTGCGATCACCGTCTGAGCACCACACATCAAAGGCAAGAGCAGGTCGAACACTGAGGGATCGAACGACAGGTTGATCACCGACAGCACAACGTCATCGGCGGTGATCCCGGGCCGCGTGGCCATCGCTTGGAGGAAGTTGACCACGCTGCGGTGCTCGACCTGCACCCCCTTGGGCCGACCAGTCGACCCCGACGTGTAGATCACATACGCCACGTCGGCGCCGGTCACGGGAACACCCGGATTGCCGGTGGGTTGGCGGCTGATCGAATCGACGTGGTCATCGACGAGCACGAGCATCGGAGCCGGCGCGCCTGCCACCTCTGCGACGGCAGGAGCGACTCCGCGCCGGGTGATCACGACCGAGGCACCCGAGTCGGACAGCATGAAGGACAACCGCCCCGGTGGCAGACCGGGATCGAGCGGCACGTACGCGGCCCCGGCCTTCATGACTCCGAGAACCGCCACCACGACGTCCAGCGAACGATCCAGCTGGATCCCGACCAGGTCGCCGCGAGCCACCCCCAGCTCAACGAGATGGTGAGCGAGGCGGTTGGCTCGAGCGTCCAACGCCGCGTAGGAGAGCGCTTCGCCGGCGAAGTGGACGGCCACTCGCTCCGGGGTCCGCTGTGCTTGTTGCTCGAACAGGGCGTGCGCGGTGAGGTGGACGTCGACCGGCACGGTTGGCCCGGACCACGTCTCCTCGAGCACGGCCCGAGCTTCCTCGGTGAGGATGTCGACTTGTCCAACCGTCACCTCGGGGTCGGCCAGCAACCGCTTCAAGGCGGCCCAGAGGTGGGTGACCATCCGCTCGACGGTCGACCGATCGAAGAGATCCGTGCTGTACTCGATGGTGGCCTCGTGCCTCACCGAGAGGTCGACGGACAGCGACAGGTCGAATTGGGACGCACCCCGGTCGATGGTGAGGATCTCGGCGGTGAGACCGCTCAGCTCGGGCAAGCCGAACGGCGCGTTCTCGACGTTCAAGAAGACCTGGAACAGCGGCGATCGACTCAGGTCTCGTGCCGGACGCAGCTCAGACACCACGGCGGCGAACGGAACGTCCTGGTTGGCGTACGCGTCCAGGGCCACCTCGTGAACTCGTTCGAGCAGCTCGGCAAAGGTGGGGTCACCGGACAGGTCGGCGCGCAGCACGAGCGTGTTGACGAACGAGCCGATGAGGCCTTCGCTCTCGAGCCAGTTGCGGTTGGCGATGGCAGTACCGACGGCGATGTCATCAGCGCCCGTGTAGCGGTGGAGCAGGACATCGAGCGCCGCCAGCAGCACCATGAACGGCGTCACCCGAGATCTCAGGCACAGCTCTTCGATCCCGCGTGACAGGTCGGCCGGGATCGGGACCTTGAGCATCGCCCCGTGGCCGGTCTGGACGGCAGGCCGCGGTCGATCAGCGGGGAGATCGATGGTCGGGCACCGGTCGAGCTGGCCCCGCCAGTACTCCAGCTGATCGTCGACCGCTCCGCTCTCGATCCAGCTCCGATGCCACTGGGCGTAGTCGGCGAACTGGATGGCGAGCGGTGCGAGCTCAGGCACCGTGCCGGCCCGACGGGCGTTGTAGCAGGCGGAGAGGTCCCGGCTGAGCACGCCGAACGACCACTGGTCACCGATGATGTGGTGCACATTGACGTACAACAGGTGCTCGTCGTCCTCCACCTGATAGAGGACGAAGCGAGCGAGCGGGAGCTGGTCCAACCGGAACGGTCGCCGGGTCGCGGTTCGCATCTCCTCGATGACGGCCTCGAGGCGGTCGCCTGTCGGCAGCGAACGGCGATCGAGCACCTCGACGTCCACCTCCGCCACCGGTTCGATTCGCTGAACCTGTCTGCCGCCTTCGATCGGAAAGGTCGTCCGCAACCCCTCGTGACGGGCCACGACATCGTTGATGGCGGCGTCCAACGCGCCGCGATCGAGTGCACCCCGCAGCCGAATGGCCCCGGCCATGTTGTAGGCCGCGCTCTCGGGCTGGAGGTCGTACAGGAACCGCATGCGCTCCTGCGACATCGACAACGGGAGTGGTCGATCCCGCCCGACCGGGATGATGTCGGGCCGCGAGGCGCTGAGCGCCGGTGTGCCCCCGGCATCGAGGTGGTCAGCCAACGTCGCCACGGTTGGATGGTCGAAGATCACCCGGACCGGCACGTCGACACCGAGCGTGGCTCGGATCCGCGATGCGATCCGGGTGGCTAGCAGGGAGTGGCCGCCGAGCTCGAAGAAGTCGTCGTGGATGCCGATTGGTTGCTCGCCGAGGACTTCGGTCCAGATGGTGACCAGCCGGGCTTGGAGCGGGGTGCTCGGCCGCACCAGCGATGGGCGTGAGGTGCCGGTCGGTGGCGGTGGGAGCTCGTTGCGATCGATCTTGTGGTTGGGAGTCAGCGGGAAGGCGGCCAACGGCACATAGACAGCCGGGATCATGTAGGTGGGCAGACTGCGGCGCAGGTGGTCGCGCAGCTGGTCTGCGCTCGGCTCGCTGTCGGTATCGTCGGGCACGTAGTAGGCGACCAGGCGGGTGTCGCCGGTGGTCGACTCGCTGGTGGTGACCACCGCGGCCCGCACTCCGGGATGGGTGGTGAGCGTGGCTTCGATCTCGCCCAGCTCGATGCGATGACCGCGGATCTTGACCTGGTGATCGACTCGGCCGAGATGCTCCAAAGCGCCGTCGGGAAGCCGACGGACGAGGTCTCCGGTGCGGTACATGCGATCCGGAGCGTGGTATGGGTCCGCCACGAAGCGCTCGGCCGTGAGCGCCGGCTGGTTCAGGTAGCCCCGCGCCAGCCCTGGTCCGCCGATGAACAGCTCCCCTGTCACACCAACCGGCACCAGCCCCAGGTTGGAGTCCAACACGTAGCAACGGACGTTGTCGACTGCGGTGCCGATCGGCACCGACCCTGAGCTCCTGCCGGCCGTCACGAGGTGCGCGGTCGCGCACACCGTGGTCTCGGTCGGCCCATACACGTTCCAGAGTGTCTGGCAGCGGGCCAGCAGCTGGTCGGCCAGGCCGGGTGGCATGCGCTCGCCACCGCAAACCGCAGTCAAGCCCGGCTGGCCCGACCACCCGTGTTCGAGGAGCATCCGCCAGGTGGTCGGCGTGGCCTGCATGAGCGTGGCCCCGGTGTCCTGCAACAGGAGGCTTAGCGCGGCCCCGTCCACGGTTGCGTCCCGCTCGGCGATCACGGTCCGAGCTCCGTGCACCAAGGGCAGGAACAGCTCGAAGACCGACGGGTCGAACGAAAGGCTGATCACCGAGAGCACAACGTCATCGGCGGTGATGCCCGGCCGGGCGGCCATCGTGTGAAGGAAGTTGACCACGCTGCGATGCTCGACCTGCACTCCCTTGGGACGGCCCGTCGAGCCCGACGTGTAGATCACGTACGCCAGGTCGGTGCCGGCCACTCGGATCGCGAGGTTCGCCGTCGGGTGACCGGCGATGCGCTCACTGTGCTCGTCGAGCAGCACCCGCGCTGGGCCGCCGGCCTCGTCGGCCGGCCTCGCCGCGCCGGCCGACAGATCGGTCCGGGTGATCAGCACGGAAGCGTTCGAGTCGGCCAACATGAGACCGACCCGTTCGGGCGGCAGCTCAGGATCCAACGGCACGTACCCGGCGCCGGCCTTCAGCACCGCCAAGACCGCCACGACCACGTCGACCGAGCGCTCGAGGCACACTCCGACCAGATCCCCTGGGCCGACTCCCAGCCCGACCAGATGGCGGGCCAGCTGGTTGGCCCTGGCGTTCAGCCCGGCGTAGGTCAAGGTGTCCGCCCCACACGAGACCGCCACCCGGTCTGGGGTCGCCTCGACCTGACGCTCGACCAGGACGTGCACACTCGCGCCAGCGTCGACCGGTACCACCGGCCCCGACGAGGCGCGCTCCAACTCGGCTCGCTCGGCCGAAGTCAGCAGCTCAACCTGTCCCACCGGCACCCGAGGATCAATGACCACCGCCGCCAAAAGCGTCCGGAAGTGACCGATCATCCGCTCGATCGTCGACCGGTCGTACAGATCGGTGCTGTACTCGAAGGTGGCGACCAGCTCGTCACCCACCTCCCCGACCAGCAGGGCCAGCTCGGACGGGATGGGGCGGGTGGCGATCGCCATCGATTGCACGGCCATTCCGTTCACCACAGCGTCGACCGCAGGCCGGCTGAGCGCGAGTGCCGACGCCAGGTCGGGGTCGATGGCGCGGATCGACTTCTGCCACGAGTACACGACCTCGAGGAACGGGGCAGCCGGTCCGTTGCTGGGCGGCCGCAGCTCCTCGACCACCCGCCGGAAGGGGTAGGCGTCGTGGTGGAACGCGGCGGTCACGGTCCGGCTGACACGGTCGAGCAGCTCGGCGAAGGACGGGTTCCCGGAGAGATCGCTCCGGAGCGGCACGGTGTTGAGGAAGCAACCCATCACCCGTGCCCGGCGGAGGCTGCGGTTGGCCTTGATGGTCCCGACCACGATGTCGTCCTGGCCCGTGTACCGGTGCAGCAAGGTCTGGAGCACGGCGAGTACGACCGCAAACGGTGTCGTCGAGCTCGAGCTCGCCAGCTCCCCGATCGCTGCTGTCAGGTCCGCGTCGATGACCGTCGAGGTCGCCGCGCCTCGCCCGCTCGTGATCGCCGGGCGTCGGCGGTCGGTGGGCAGGCCGAGGGTGGTTGGGGCATGGCGCAGCTCGTTGCGCCAAAACTCGAGCAACGCTGCGCCGCGCTCGCTGTCGACCAGGTTCTGCTCGTCTTGTACGAAGTCGACGAACTGAGAGCGGGAGGGCGGCCGCGGCTCGCCTCGACCGGTCAGCTCGAAGCCGTAGAACCCGGTGAGCTCGTCGACCAGCATCACCATCGACCACATGTCGGTGATCAGGTGATGGAGAGCCAGGACGAGAACGTGATCAGTGGCCGAACGCTTGAGGAGGCAGAAGCGGGCGAGCGGTCCGTTCGTGAGGTCGAACTCGGCGTAGGAGGCAGCAGCCAAGCGGTCCTCGAGCTGAGCGTCCGTCCAGCGATGAGCGCACTCGACGCAGAGCTCGACCTGTTGACCGTCGTGGACGAGCTGGACGGGTACGCCATCCACCTCCTGGAACGTCGCCCGCAGCATCGGGTGGCGATCGACCACGCGCTGGAGCGCGGCGCGGCAGGGCATCGGCATCGATGCCGCCAGTGAGCCGCAGTGCGTAGACCACGTTGTTGGCGACGGTGCCCGGGTTCAGCTGCTCAGCGAGCCAGATCGAGCGCTGCGTGGCCGCGAGGGGCCCGGCCACGCAGCCGTCGGAGCAGGAATGAGGCCGACCCGAGGCCAGGCGCCACTCCTCCCGTCCCTCGGCCCTCATCGGTCCGGCCGCGGCGTCGCCCCGCGCACCTGCGGCGACAGCGCGGGGCATGGGTCGATGGGCGAGCATCGACTCCCCCATCGGTCCGGTATGGGGTCCGATCTAGCGTTTCGCCGATGAAAGGCCAGAAATCCGCCCGGTACGACGACCTGGAACTCGGCGCCGCGCTGCGGGCGATCGCTCCCGACGGGGTCCGGGTCGGTCTTCGCCGCATCACGGCACGTGACGTGGCTGCGCTCATGGATGTCGAGCTCGCCCACGTTCAGCACGCCGTCTCGCGCCGGAAGTCCGAGTTCGCCAGCGGACGAGTCCTGCTCCGGGAGCTGATCCGGAGGGAGGTGGCGATCCCCGTCGCTGGGGATCGCTCGCCAGTGCTGCCCGCCGGGCTCTGCGGCTCGCTCGCCCACGACGACGAGCTGGTCATCGCCGCGATCAGCGAGGAGCCGAGTGTGCTCGCCATCGGGATCGACGTCGAGCCGGAGACCCCGCTCGAAGCCGACGTGACCGCGCTCGTGCTGCGGGCAGACGACGCGGCGATCGACGCCCATCTCGCCTTCACCTTGAAGGAGGCGACCTACAAAGCGTGGAGCGGCCTGGGCGGCCGGATGCTCGATCATGACGACGTCCGATTAGCCGTGACCGCGGAGCGGTTCCAGGCTGAGATCGTGGCCGAAGGAGAGACCTTCCGCGGTTCCTGGGCCTTGGCCGCGGGGCGCTGGATCGCGCTCGTGATCGTCCGAGAGGGGACGCCGGCCCGGCGTCCATCGAAGTAGGCGTGACGATCTCGACCGTCGGTGATGCCGGCGGCTCAGCTCGGCCCACCGACCTTGGACAGCTGGTCGGCGGCACGCACGGGCGTGACTCTGCAAGTCGATCTCCTGTGGGGGCGGATCCTGACACGACCGTACTAAGCCACTCTTGTGCCGGCCCGGGGCCGAGGACCTCCCGGATCGAGCGAAGCCACGCCGCCGTCCGTTGCCGACGTCGGTGGTCGGCAGGCCGACCAACGGCTCTAGTTCCAGTAGCAACGATCCCGGATCTGTCGCGCCGTTGACCCACGGCGTCCCGTAAACGCCCTGCTAGTCGGCAGTAGCTCCGCCTTCTGGGCCGCCGCCCGTCGGTCGGTGGGCGTCGGAGACAGACGGACGCAGGGTGCCATTCCGGCCTGGGGCGGCGGCCGATCGCAACCCAAGCGCGGGCGGGACAAGGCGCTCCACCGTGTTGGTGATCGCCTCGCTCCGTGATGGCGCGCTCACCGTGCGCTTCCGCAATGGCGTCCGCGAAGTCCGTCGAGGCGTTCCGTCGCGGGGCACACGCGCCACTGGCGGCCGCTACGTTGGTCGCTCCGACATGACCGCTCGCGAGACCGCGCCCGAACCGGACCCCGAGCTGGACCGCCTCATCGACCACACCGACCTCGACGGCCTCGTTCGGCTCGTCGACGCCCGCTGCTCGGCCCAGGATTGGCCTGGCGTGCTCCGCGTGCGCGAGCGAGCCCGCGCCGCGCTGGGTACCGGGCGACAGACGTGGCCGGCAGCCACCTTGTCCGAGTACCGGCTGGCTCTGCTCGCCCCCGCCGAATGGGCGGCAATCGTGCTCACCGAGGACGCCGGACGGTTCACCCTCGGACCGTCGACCGAGGTCGCGGCGCAGACCCACGACTGGGCGTCACTCGCCCCGCACCTCGACATGACCGCGCCGCGCACCGCGTTCGTAGCCCACGAGCGCGTCCTCCGAGGAGAGGACCTCAGTGCCTCGGCTCCCGTCGACCCTCATGTGCTCGAACTGCCCTGCGACTCGAGCGATGGGAGCCCTCGTACCCGCTCGCGGAGTACACCAACGACGGCGCCACCTTCGATCCGCCGCCGTCTCCGCGCGAGCTCAGTCGGCTCGTCCTGCCCGCCGCGCCGAGTCGCACCGAGGACCTCGAGGTCGCCCACGCCGCCCGCGAGCTCGTGGCGCCGTGGACCACGACCTCCAACGGGCGAATCGAGGTCGTGGCGGTCGAGGGCGACCACGCGTCCGCCGTCGCCGCACTGGGGGTGGCCGCGGCTCGCGCCGCAGCACTGGCTCCCGAAGAGGCGCTGGCGTGGCTGGGTTGGGCCGGCGCGAGCGGCGGAGCGCACGGACGCCGGCGAGGTGGCGCTGCCGGTCGGTTCAACGCCTGGTGGCTGCTGGCCGCGCTCGGAGGGATGACGGCCGACTGGGCCGGCGCCGCTGAGGAGCTCGGCGACATGGCGAACGCGCTGCGCTGGTTCTGGTGGGACGCCGACGAGCCGACCGTGGGCTGGGAGCTCAACCTGGCGGTCTGGAACCCCGCCGACGGCGTGGCCTGGGCCATCGCGGCCAGGGACGACGCCTGAGCGCCCAGGAGCGTGACACGACTAGGGGGCCTCGAAGAGGAGAACCCAGTCCCCTGCCCCCCCGGCGTTGGTGCCCGGCGTCGTGAACGGCGCCGAGGCCGACCGTGTGGCGCCATTCGCCGGATCGAACCAGCGGGCCGTCCAGCCCGCCTTCAGCTTCGACGTGTTGATGCTGACCGGGCGTGACGTCGGTAGGTAGACCATGGCGAGAGCCCCATCTGAGGTGATCGCCGCCGTGGCGTAGTTGCTGTCCAACACGTCACCGGAGGTGGCGTAGGTGCCATACCCGCCCGTGAGGAAGGCGTGAGCCTGATCAGGCACCAGATCCTGCCAGCGCCGGGACTCGAAGAGCTGGGCCAGCAGTCCCATCTGGGTGGCGGCCGGCGTGTCGAAGTGCTGCTTCCAGGTTGGATCGTTGAGACCCCACGTGTAACCGTTGCCATACAGCTGGCCGGTCGCGCCTGAGAGCATCGTCCAGTACTCCTGGCGTCTCATGGTCTCGTCCGTCGTGGCCGGCCCACCCGAGAGGTTCTCGAACTCGTAGTTGGCTTCGACCATGAACACCGGCTGGGTCGGCGTCTTCTTGTAACCCTGCAGGACGATGTTGTAGGTCGGCCCGTACGTGTAGGCGGAGGCCAGGTTGATCAACGAGGGCCAGACCGGATCGTCGAACGAGGTCGACTCCGGAGTCAGCTCGATCGTCTGCAGCTTCGCCGGATCGGCGCTGCGGATCCCTTGCGACAACGCCGCCTCGTACGCGTCGTACGTGCCCCACTGGTCAGGGTGGTAGTCGTTGCCGAGCATCCAGACGATGTTGCGGACCGCCTTGTAGCGAGTCCCCAAGTAGCTCCCGTAGCCCCGGCTCTTGGTGGTGCCGTTGTTCTTCAACAGGTCGCGGAAGCTGCCCGTCTCGGCCGGGTCCAAGAACAGCGTGATCCCGTGCTTCGCGGCCAGCGCCACCATGGTGTCCATGCGAGCGAAGTACGTCTCGTTCGGCGTGGACAGGTCCCCCGGCGTCGTGAACGGCTTGATGCCGTCATACGTGCGCGCGTCGGGCGCGCCGCGTGTGTACGTGCCGCAGAGGAGGTTCACCCACGCCACGTTGAACCCGCGAGCGTGACGATCGGCGAAGAAGAAGTCCATGTCCACCGTCGTCAGGTTCGTCGAGAGGCACTGCGGAGAGTCGCCGACGACCAGGAACGGCTTGCCCTGCTGATCGACCAGGTAGCGGTGGTTGGAACTCACGGCCGCCGGAAAGGCGGAGGTCGACGTGGTGGGGGGCGCCGTCTTCGGAGGCTGCGGGGCCGGCGGCTTCTTCACTGGCTTCGGTGGCGGCGCGCAGCCAGCGGCGATCAACGCGCCGGCAACCAGTGCGACGATGAGCAGCCTCGTTCGATGCCGCGTCGAGTGCATTCGGACCTCCGTCGATTGGTGCGAGCGACCGTCGTGGTGCCGCCGCAGATCCGTGCCCGCGAACCTCGCCACCGATCGCGCCGACACGACCCCTGACCGCAGCTCGTCGCCACGGCCATCGGGCCATCTGCCGCCCCCGATTGGTTGCCACACCCATCCTCGGCGCCGAGCGGGCCCGCGGTCAAGCCGGAGCGTGGTCGTGCGACCACGGAATCGATCGATCACCACGCTCCGGGGCATCTCGCCGCTCGCGGTGACAACCAGCGCGGTGGATCCCGCCGGCGCGGAGCTCGCGATCAGGTTGTGCTGGGCGGGTTGAGGCGTCTCCGCTGCTCGGCCACCCGCTCGGCGATCATCCTGCCGATGGGGAGGGCCGACGTAGCCGCCGGCGACGGAGCGTTGCAGACATGCACCGTACGGTCCGTCTCGGCGAACAGGAAGTCGTGCTCGAGGACGCCACTGCGCAGGACGGCCTGAGCTCGGATGCCGGCCTCGTACGGCAGGAGATCGCCGAGTGTCAGGCTCGGGCAGTACTTGCGGCACGCGGCCAAGTAGCCCCGCTTCCAGAGCGAGTTGCGCATCTCGGTGAGGCCCGAGCGCCAGTTGGAGCGGGCCATCCGCCAGAAGCCGCCGAAGCGAGCGTAGGTGGCGATGTCCCGTGCGTCGAGGGCGAGCTTGCGGTAACCCTCCCGCGAGAACCCGAGCACCGCGTTCGGGCCAACGGTGACGCCGCCGTCGATCATGCGGGTCAGGTGGACCCCGAGGAACGGGAGATCGGGGTCCGGGATCGGGTAGATCAGGGACCGGACCACCCCGTTGCGTGAAGGCGGCAAGCGGTAGTACTCGCCGCGGAAGGGCACGATCTGGAAGTCAGGCCGCAGGCCCGCCAGTCGGGCCACTCGATCCGCCTGCAGCCCGGCGCAGGCGATGGCTTGCCGCGCCGTCCACACCCGATCACCCGCGGTCAGCCGGACTGCGGCCCCGTTCTCTTCGATGCGGTCGACTCGGACTCCTCGCTCCACCGCTCCGCCCAGCCGCTCGATACGGTCGGCCATCGCGCCACATACCTTGCGGTAGTCGACGATGCCCGTGCTGGGCAAGAAGAGCGCGCCTTGGCCGGATATGTTCGGCTCGCGCGCTGCGAGCTCGGTCCTGGTCAGGGCCTCGTACTGGATCCCGTTCGCGTCCGCCCGCGTGCGCAGGGCCTCCATCCTCTCGAGCTCGAGCGGATTCGTGGCGACGAGCATCTTGCCGCAGGTCTCGAAGGGGATGTCATTCTCGGCGCAGAAGGCCTTCGTGGCTTCCGCTCCCTCTCGGCACAGCCGAGCCTTGAGGCTGCCCGGCGCGTAGTAGATGCCGGCGTGGATCACTCCGCTGTTGTGCCCGCTCTGGTGGACGCCGAGGCGATCCTCCTTCTCCAGGACGAGGACGCCGCTGCCCGGAAAGGCGTCCAGCAGCTTCACTGCGGTCGCGAGTCCGACGATGCCGCCACCGATGACGCAGAAGTCAAACACCCTCTGACGATGGTGGAAGGAGCCGCCGGAGGCAAGCCTGAGGTCGTTCAGGGTGCGACGCGACGGGACGCCGGCGTCGGCGCGGACCGCCGATCGAGCTGCTCGATGTCACGTTCGTTGCCGACGACGGCCGGACGGGTCGTCGTCCACGACGACGACGCAGTGCCTGGGTGCGCCGGGTGCGAGGGCCGCAGAGCCCACAGGATGGCGACGATGGCGGCGGCCAGGCCGACCAGCTCGAACACCGCATCGAACTTCACGCCTCCGAGGTCGCGCCGATACAGGAGGCCATCGACCTGGTGAAGGGACACCAACCGCGCTCCCGCGTAGCACATCAAGCTGAACACGACGATGGCGGCGGGGAGGTAGCGCCGGCGGCGTTCAGGCACCTGCCAGAGTGCGACGACGACGGACACGAACCAGATGGCGCCGACGGAACCGACCACGATCGCCTGGTACTTACGACGGTGGGCGTACCACCCGCTGGCGAGCGCCTGCTGTCGGCCGAGCTGCGAGATCCAGTCGCCCACGTCGGTCGCCCGCCCGAGCGCCATGATGAACAGCAGGCCGCCGGTGAGGAACCAGAAGGCCGGCCACAGGCTCAGGTCGCTGCGGGCGAGATGGCGCTCACGCCTTCCGACCACCACCGCGGCCGCGCCGGCGACGAGGTAGCCGAATATCCGCAACCAGTTCGCGTCCAGCCCGCCACCCACCTAGTCACGGTACCGCCCGCAGCTGTCGAGCAGGTGGCGGATCGGACGAGGCGGTCGGGCTCGCACCGTCGGGCCCTCCCAGATGGTCCGCCCCGACCGGCAACGACTCAACCAGTCCCGCTGGTCGTGCCCGGCGGGGCCGACTGCCCGCCGGGCGACCCGGCACGTGGCGCCAACCGCCGTCTGGTGGGGGAACGCGGACGGAGCCGAGCCGATCGAAACCCGGCGCAGCTGCCTGCAGACTCGGCCGGCGACCGGGCCTGGAGTTGCCCAGCCGACGCCTCGCGTGATGACACCGCGGGCCCGGCGATGACTCCTGTGCGCGGTCATTGCCACGCGTGCGGGGACGACCGTGTACCGTGGTCGACAGACGGTCAACGTCGCGACCTGGGGCTTCCCCTGTTGGAGCCAGGTCACCAAGCGCTCAGGTGGCAGGACACAATGGCCGATGAGGACGGTCGAGGCGCTCGGTGGGCGCTCATGGCGCGCACCATGCACGAGACGGGCGGGACAGAGATGACCACAGAGAGTCAGCAAGGTGGCAGGTCGGCGTTGCGCCGAGCGACCCCGACTCAGACCATGAGGAGCGTGCAGCGATGAAGGTGGTGCTGTTCTGCGGCGGTCTCGGGACACGCCTGCGCGAATACACGGGCGAGATCCCGAAGCCGATGGTGAAGCTCGGCTACCGGCCGATCCTGTGGCACCTCATGAAGTACTACGCGCACTATGGACACAAGGACTTCGTGCTCTGCCTCGGCTACAAGGCCGACGTCATCAAGGAGTTCTTCCTCCACTACGAAGAGTGGATCTCCAACGACTTCACGTTGTCGAGGGGCGGCCGAGAGCTCACTCTCGAGAACAACGACATCGACGACTGGAAGATCACCTTCGTCGACACCGGACTGACCGCCAACGTCGGGGAGCGCCTCGTCGCCGTCCGGAAGTACGTCGAAGACGAGGAGATCTTCCTGGCCAACTATGCCGACGGCCTCACCGATCTCGATCTCAACGTGATGATCGAAGAGTTCCAGGCCAGCGGGAAGGTGGCGTCGTTCCTCGCTGTCCCGCCGTCGCAGAGCTTCCACCTCGTCGACCTCGATCTTGAGGGGGAGGTCGCCTCGAATTCACCCCGTGAGCGAATCCGATCTGCTGATCAACGCCGGCTTCTTCGCGCTGCGCCGGGAGGTCTTCGACTTCATCGAGCCGGGTGACGAGCTCGTCCTCGCTCCCTTCGCCCGGCTCATCAAGGAACGCAAGCTCCACGGCTACCGCTACGACCGCTTCTGGTGCATGGACACGTTCAAGGAGCAACAGCAGCTGACTGACCTGTACAACTCGGGCCGGGCCCCGTGGGAGGTCTGGAAGAGCACGCCAGGGGACGGGCGAGCTCGATGATGCTCCCCCTTGCCCCGCGCTCGCCCGCGGGCGGCGGCTACGAGGTGCTGTGCCTCGGTGCGCACAGCGACGACCTCGAGATCGGCTGCGGCGGCACGATGATGCGGCTCCTCCGCGAGCTGCCGATCGAGCGCGTCACCTGGGTCGTGCTGTCCGGCGGACCCGACCGCGCCCGCGAAGCGCAACGGGGCGCCCGCCGGGTTCTCGGGCGTCGCGCCGGCATGCGAGTAGTCCAAGCCTCGTTCCGGGACGGGTTCTTCCCCTACACCGCGGTTCCGATCAAGGACCTCTTCGAGGAGCTCAAGCGGGAGGTGCGGCCGGACCTCGTCCTGACCCACTACCGCGACGACCGTCATCAGGACCATCGCCTGGTCTCCGAGCTGACCTACAACACCTTCCGCGACCACCTCGTACTCGAGTACGAGATCCTCAAGATCGACGGCGACCTCGGCGCCCCGAACGTCTACGTCCCCCTCGACGCCACCACGGTGAACCGCAAGGTAAAGCTGCTCGCGGACTGCTTCGGCTCGCAGCGGGACAAGCGCTGGTTCAACGAAGAGGCGTTTCGCGGGCTGCTGCGCCTCCGCGGCGTCGAGTCCGGCTCGCCGAGTGGGTACGCCGAGGCGTTCTACGGCCGGAAGATCGTGATCTGAGCTCACGATGAACACCATCAAGCGCAACCTCGGTTGGTTGCTCCTCTCCCAAGCCGCGACGTGGGTCGTCTCCATCCTGCTCTTGCTCATCGCCCCGCGCGTCTTGGGTGACCGAGGCTTCGGCCAGCTGAGCTTCGTCATCGTCTACGTCAGCTTCTTCGACCTGCTGGCCAACTTCGGGATCAACTCGTTCCTGGTGAAGACCATCGCTCGTGACACCACGAGCGTCGGTCGTTATGTGACGAATGCGCTGGTCATGAAGATGATCATGACCGGGATCCTCATCTGTGTCGCACTCGGACTTGGAGCCATCCTCGGATTCGAGCAGACCACGATGATGTTGGTTGGTGCTTACTGCATCGGGATGATCTTCAACTCATTCGGAATAACAATTGGCGCTGCGCTCACGGGATTGCAGCAAATGGCCGGCCCAGCCAGGTGGAACATCATACAGTGCTATGTGGGTGGCCTGGGCAGCTTGATCATCCTGGCCAATCACGGCTCCCTGCTCGCTTACGCCTTGTTGTTCAACATCTCCTTCGCCATCCCGATCCCAGCCAACCTCCGGAGGCTCTGGCCGCACCTGCGCGGGAACCATGCCATCGAGGTCCGGCTCTGGAAAGAGATCCTCAAGGGCGGCCTCCCCTTCTTCGTCTTGGCGAGCTTGCTGGTGGTCTACGGGACCATCGACATCCCGCTGCTCCAGGCGTTCACGGGAAGCGAACAGGTTGGCTGGTACGCGCTGGCCTACCGGTGGGTCGGCGTGCCCGCCTTCTTCGCCGCTGCCGTCGCCGGCGCATACTTCCCCGCCCTGTCCGCGGAGGGGCTGCGGATGACGCCGACCTTCGCGGACCTGGCCAACCGCGCCGTTCGCCTCGTGGTGTTCGTCGCCACTCCAGCGGCGATCGGCATCGCGCTCATCGCTGGTCCGTTCATGACGTTGCTGTACGGACCGGAGTTCCAGAACGCGGTTCCGCTCCTGCGCATCCTCGCGCTCCACATTCCGATCGTCAGCCTCGACATCATCCTCGGTTCCGTCGTGATCGCCGCCGACCGGCAGCGCTCGTGGGTGATGGTCAGCGTGGCCGCAGCAATCATCAACCCGCTCCTCAACCTGGCGGCGATCCCGCTGACACAGCGGCTGTTCCACAACGGGGCGATCGGAGCCGCCATCATCACGGTGCTGACTGAGCTGATCTTGATGGTGGGCGCCATCGCTCTACGACCGGCGGGCGTCTTGGACAAGACGACCATCAACACGCTGGTCCGCGTGGCATTCGCCAGCCTGGCGATGGTGCCGGTCGTGCTCGCGCTCGGCTCTGCTCCGCTCGCCGTTCTGATCCTCGCGGGCGTGGTCACCTACGCCGCGGCGTCGCTCGCCCTGCGGACCATCTCCGTCCAGGAGATCAAGGACCTGGTGGGTGGCTATCTGGGTCGGGGCCGACGCAAGCCGACCGTGTGGCCTGACCCGAACCCGGGCGACGTCGTGCTGAACGCCGCCCCGCTCACCGAAGATCCCATGCTCATCGATCAGCTGACCAGGTTCACATGAACGACAACATCGTCATCCTCGGCGCGGGCCCAACCGGCCTCGGCGCCGCCTACCGACTGGCCGAGCTGGGCCACGACCGGTGGGAGCTCTTCGAGCGCGACCACCAGGTCGGAGGGCTCGCCGCCAGCTACCGCGACCCGCACGGCTTCATCTGGGATCACGGCGGCCACGTGATGTTCAGCCACTACACGTACTTCGACGACCTGGTCGAGAAGATGCTCGCCGGCGACTTCGACGAGCACATGCGGGAGGCGTGGGTCTGGATCCACGGGCGGTTCGTCCCGTACCCGTTCCAGAACAACATCCACCGGTTGCCCGCCAACGTCTTCCTCGACTGCGTGATGGGCATCATCGAGGCGCAGAAGCTCCCCGTGACGCGCGAGAACTTCGACGCCTGGATCTTCGAGCGTGTTCGGCTCGGGGATCGCCGAGCACTTCATGCAGCCCTACAACTTCAAGGTCTGGGCGCACCCGCTCGAGATGATGGGCACCAACTGGCAGGGCGATCGGGTCCCGACCGTCGACGTGCGCCGGATCCTGCAGAACCTCGTCGAGGACCGCGACGACGTGGGGTGGGGTCCGAACAACAAGTTCAAGTTCCCCCTGCTCGGCACGGGCATGCTCTACGACCGCATCGCCGAAGCGCTCCCGAAGGCGGTGAACCTCGGCGTGTCAGCCGAGCGCATCGACACCGAGCGCAAGACGGTGACCTTTCGAGACGGTGCCACCGTCTCCTATGACCAGCTGATCACCACGATGCCCTTGAAGGAGCTCGTCAAGTGCATCGTCGACTGCCCGCCGCGGATCCAGGACGCCGTCCAACGCTTGCACCACACGTCCGGCATGTTCATCGGCATCGGCGTGGCCGACCCCTGCCCGAGCAGCAAGTGCTGGATGTACTTCCCCGGTTCGGACTCGCCCTTCTACCGGGTGACGTACTTGTCGAACTACTCACCGCAGATGACGCCGGGCGCCGACCACTTCTCGTTGCTGGCCGAGGTGTCGGCCTCCCCGTACAAGCACGAGGACCCCGCCGACGTCGTGGATCGGACGATCGAGGGCATGGTGGCCTGCGAGCTGCTGACGCCTGAGCAGGCGCAGAGCAAGATCGTGAGCCGTCAGCTGCTGCAGGTCCCCTACTCCTACCCCGTCCCGACACTGGGCCGGGACGATGCCCTGGCGATCATCCAGCCCTGGCTGATGGAGCGGGACATCTACTCCCGGGGACGGTTCGGTGCCTGGCGGTACGAGATCGGCAACACCGACCACTCGGTCATGATGGGCGTCGAGCTCGCCGACCTCCTCCTGTGTGGCAAGCCCGAGGTGACCTGGGCCCTCTTGCCCGGGGAAGAAGCCCGAGCGACGATCGTGTGAGCGCAGATGGTGTCGAGCTCGCCTACCACGAGCACCAGGGAGAACGCACGATGAACACGAAGGTCTCCGTTCTGATCTGCACTCGCGATCGCCCCGACACCGTCGGGCAGGCGATCGAGAGCGTGGTCAGGTGCGCCTACCCGAGCTTCGACGTCCACGTGATGGACCAGAGCACCACCGAGGACACCCGGCTGATCGTCGAGGAGCTGGCCAGGAAGTGCGCGGACTGCTGCCCGATCGTCTACCACCACTTGGACAAGGCCGGGCTCTCCCGGGCGTACAACACCGGCGCCCGCGTCTCGAAGGGCGAGATCATCGCCTGCACCGACGACGATGTGATCGTGCCCTCCGATTGGCTGACCCGCATCGTCGAGGCGTTCGACGCCGACCCGGAGCTCGGCCTTCTCTATGGCCAGGTGCTGGTGCCCGAGAGTCTCAAGGAAGCGGCCGTGTCGGGGACCATCGTGCCCACGCTCTGGCGCGTCACCAGGGAGCGGCTCCACCAGCGAGACCGGAACTTCGTGCTGTGGGGAATGGGTGCCGACATGGCCATCCGCCGCGCCATGCTCGACGACCTCGTCGGCTTCGACGAGGCTCTCGGCGGTGGCGCGCCGCTTCGCTCCTCGCAGGACTTCGACTTCTCGTTCCGCGCCTATCGGGCCGGCTATGCCATCCTGCTCGACCCGGCGGTGAAGGTCGACCACTACGGCAGCCGCACGCCGGAGCAGTGGCCGGCCACCCAGCGCAACTACGGCATCGGCGACGGTGCCTTCTACTCGAAGCACATCCGCTGCGGCGATGCCCTGGCGCTGCGCCTCCTCGTGCACCAGTTCGCGTGGGTGTCGCGCTCCTGGCTGACGGAGTCGTGGCGAGCGCGCCGGCCCGTCGTGGTCAGCGACTACGGACGCAACCTCTTCACCGGCATCAGGCTCGGGTCGCGCTTCGGTGTGGACAAGAGCAAGCGGCTCTACCGCGAGACCGAGCGGGCCCGCATCGACGTCACCGAGGCGAACGCGGTCACGGGAGTCGTCCGTGACGGTCGTTAGCGCCGTGACCGCGCCCTCCGGCGAGGTCGACACCGCACCGGCGCCGGATGGCTCGGTTGCCAGCTCGCACCTTCCCACCGTCAGCGTCGTCATCCCGACCTACAACCGCCTCGCTCGATTGCAGCGTGTCCTCGGCGCGTCTCGCCGGCCAGACCTTCCCGAGGGCTCAGTTCGAGGTCGTCGTGGTCTCTGACGGGTCGACCGACGGCACGAACGACTACCTCGAGCACTCGCCGCCGACCGACCTGGTCTTCGTCGCCCAGCCGAACGGGGGCCCCGCCGTCGCCCGCAACACGGGGATCGAGACCGCGACCGGGACCATCGTGCTCTTCGTCGACGACGACGTCATCGCCGCGCCGGAGCTCATCGAGGAGCACGTGCGCAGCCACGAGCGCAGCCGCGACGACGTGGCCGTCATCGGCCCGATGATGACGCCAGCCGACTTCGACATGTGCAGCTGGGTGCTGTGGGAGCAGACCATGCTCTACCGCCAGTACGACGCCATGATCGCCGGCGCCTACCAACCGACGCCACGTCAGTTCTATACGGGGAACGCGTCCGTGAAGCGGTCCCGGCTCCTCGCCGCTGGCGGGTTCGACTCGCGCTTCCGCCGCGGCGGAGGACCTCGAGCTCGCGTACCGGCTCGACCGGGACGGGCTCGGCTTCGTCTTCAACCCGGCGGCGATCGGGTATCACTACGCCGACCGGTCATTCGGGTCCTGGCTCGGAAATGCCCGCGACTACGGCATCAGCGACGCCGTCTTCGTCCGCGACTACGGCCGCGACGACGTGCTCGGCATCGTGCAGACGGGCTTCCAAGGGCGACCAGCGCCGGTCCGCTGGTTGACCTACGGGTGCCTGGACCAACCCCGGCTGGCATCGATCCTGAAAGGGCTGTTCAAGGGCGGCCACCGGCTCAGCGAGGCGGCCCATGCGGACCGGATCGCCCGCTACGCCCTGAGCGGCATGTACAACATCTCCTACTACCAGGGTCTCGCGGCCGAGCTGGGCGGCGAGCGGGCCTTTCGGGAGGTCGTCGGGGCGGCGAGGGTCGATCGATCATGACGTCGGTTCAGTCAGCGGGCGCGGAGCGAGCTCGGTACGTCTGGCACAACGGCCGGGCCGTGCTGGCGGCGCGCTGGCACCTGCGCAATGCGGACGTCGTCGGGACGCGGGTCCGCCTGCGGGGCCGACCCTCGATCCAGAACCATGGACGCATGGTCATCGGCTCTCGGGTCCAGCTCGTCTCGACCGTCGCCACGCTCGAGCTGGTGACCATGGAGGAAGGGACGCTCGAGGTGGGGGAGCAGACGCTCCTGAACTATGGAAGCTCGATCGCCGCCGCCGAGCACATCCGCATCGGTGCCCGCTGCCTCATCGGCACCCACGCCATCATCATGGACAACGACTTCCACCGCATCGAACCCGAACGGCGGCTCGAACGGCCGAAGTCGCGACCCATCATCATCGGCGACAACGTGTGGGTCGGGGCTCGGGTCATCGTGCTCGGCGGCGTGACGATCGGTGACGACTGCTGCATCGGGGCAGGGAGCGTCGTGACCGAGGACATCCCGCCACGAACGCTGGCCGCCGGGGTGCCAGCGCGAGTCATCCGGAGCCTTTGACCCGGCATGGGCCGAGGCTGGCGTCCCCGGGTCGGGTTCGTGCTCGAGCGCGCCCTCGGGCACGTCACCCACGCCGAGAACCTCAAACGACTCCTCCCGGCAGAGCCCTCCATCGAGGCCGCGGTCTTCGAGGTCGACTGGACGACGGACGGCTGGCCTGGTCGCATCCCAGTCTTCAACAGCAACTGGACGGTTCGGGCCGGGATCCGGGCCCGCCGGGGCATCCGGAGCCTGCACCGCGCCCGGTCCCTCGACTCCCTGTTCATCCACACCCAGGTGCCGGCGGTGCTCTCACCCGACTGGCTGCGGCGCATCCCGACCGTCGTCTCGGTCGACGCGACGCCACTCCAGTACGACGAGCTCGGCGAGCACTATGACCATCACCCAGGGAACCACCACGTCGAGCACCTCAAGTGGCGCGCCAGTCGGCTGTGCTTCGAGCGGGCGACGCACCTCGTCGCGTGGTCGGCGTGGGCGAAGCAGGGCCTGATCGAGGGATATGACGTCCTCGCGGACAAGATAACCGTGATCCCGCCGGGGGTGACTCCGTCCACGTGGGCGCCACCGGCTACCCGGTCCGAGCACGTTGGACCAGTACGGATCCTGTTCGTCGGTGGCGACCTCCAACGCAAGGGTGGTGACCTGCTGCTCCGGGCGTTCCAACAGCTCCGCGACGACCGCTCGGTCGTTCAGGACGGCAGCGAGATCGAGCTCCACCTCGTCACCCCGGCCGAGGTCGAGGCTGCGCCTGGCGTCATGGTCCACCATGGCCTCGGGCCCGGGAGCCCCGCGCTCGTCGAGCTCTATCAGCGGGCCGACATCTTCTGCCTGCCGACCCGCGGTGACTGCCTCCCGATGGTGCTCTCGGAAGCCGGCGCCGCGAGCCTCCCGCTGGTGTCGACAGCCATCGCCGGCATCCCGGAGATCGTGCGCGACGGCGAGACCGGCCTCGTCGTGCCGCTTGACGACCAAGCGGCCTTGGTGAGGGCTCTTCGAACCCTCGTCGGATCCCCAGAGCTTCGGCGCCGCCTCGGCGCCTCGGCGCGTCACCTCGTCGAACGAGACTACGACGCCGGGCAGAACACCCGGCGCCTGGTCGAGCTCATGGCGTCGGTCGCCGCTCGGGGAAGGAAGACGCTTGACCATGTCGGGTGACGCTCGTTTCGCGCCCGCGCACGATGGACGGCGGCGCGTGCTGCTGACGGTCTCGGGGATCATCCCGACCGACCTCGAGGCGCAGATCGCGGGGGGCCTCCGGCCTCGCCCTGACTACCTCGAGCTCGCACAGGCGATGGACGCCGATCTCCTCGACGTGACCGAGGCCCGCCGACGGTCCGGCCGGCCTGGTCGCATCCTCGAACGGGTCGCCGGCTGGGGCGCCCTCGTCGCGTGGGCGTCGTTCCGGACGCGCCAGCACTACGACACGATCGTCACCGACGGCGAGCAGGTCGGCCTTCCGCTGGCACTACTCTGGAAGCTGACACGACGACGCTCAGGCCGCCACGTCATGATCGTCCACATCATGTCGACACGGAAGAAGGTGCTGCTCTACCGGCTCTCGCGTCCGGCCCGGCAGATCGACACCATCCTCGTGTACTCCTCCTGGCAACGGCGCTTCATCAGCGAGCAGCTCGGCTTCCCGGCTGACCGCATCGAGCTCACGCCGTTCACCGTGGACACCCGCTTCTTCGCCGCGGACCAGGCCCCGCCCAGGCCAGACGGCATGATCTGCGCTGCCGGTCTGGAGCGACGCGACTACGAAACATTGATCGAAGCAGTTCGGGGGTTGGACGTCCGTGTCGTCATCGCCGCCGCCAGCCCCTGGTCCCGGCAGGCCGACACCACGCACGGGAGCGAGCTCCCCGCCAACGTCGAAGTGTGCAGCCTCGGGTTCGTCGACCTGCGCCAGCTCTACGCCGACGCCCGCTTCGTCGTGCTCCCGCTCCAGGACGTCGAGTTCCAAGCCGGTGTCACGACGATCCTGGAGGCGATGGCCATGGGCAAGGCGGTGATCTGCTCGCGCACCCGGGGTCAGACCGACGTCGTCGTCGACGGCCGCACCGGGCTGTACGTGCCTCCCGGCGACATTGCCGCGTTGCGGGCCGCGATCAAGAGCCTCCTGGAAGACCGCGGGCGGGCGGAGGAGATCGGGGCGTGCGGCCGTCGATATGTCGAGCACGCGTGTGACGTGTCGGTGTACGCCCGTCGGCTCGCGGGCATCGTGGCGACAACGGGAGCTCGGGTCCGATGAGGATCGGGCCGCGACCACTGACCGAGGTTCGTCCCACCGCGACCCGGACCGGGAAGCCGGTTTCGTGACGGCCGACCGTGTGATCGTGATCGGCAGCGGGCCGGCGGGTGCGACTGCGGCGCTGGCACTCGCCCGGCAGCAGATCCCGGTGACGATGCTCGAAGCGGGCCGGGTGCTACCGGCCGGCGTCCTGGTGAGGGCCAAGGGGCGCAACCTGTTCCGGCGGGTGCCCGAAGCTTCCTCGGACGGGCGAGCGTTCGTGAGCACCGGTCATCCCGAGACGAGTTGGTACCAGCACCTCGAGCCGGGCGGGCTGTCCAACCAGTGGACCGGCGCGGTGCCCAGGTTCGCGCCCGAGGACTTCTGCGAAGGCGAGCAACTCCACGAGCGCTATCGCTGGCCTCTGACCTATGACCAGTTGGCCCCGTACTACGAGTTCGCCGAAGGACTCCTCGACATCACCGGGTCGGCCGGAGACGTTCCCGCGCTCCCCGCCGGGCGCGTGCGTCATGAGCGCTCGCTAGCCAAGGACTGGCAGGCCGTCGGTCGTGTGGCGGAGCGGCACGGCCAAGGGTTGACCGTCCTCCCCCTCGCTGACGGGCCTGACTGGCTGTTGACCAGACGGGGCACGGCGTTCAACAGCTTCAGCACGATCGTGAGCACGCTGCTCGGGTCGCCTCACTTCGAGCTGCGCACCGGCGCTCACGCCCTCCAGCTCGAGTGGTCTGGGGCGCGACGAGCAGTGGACGCCGTCGTCTACCACGATCGAACGAGTGGGCAGCAGGTGCGCCTTGGCGCGAGGGCGGTGGTCGTCGCGTGTGGAGCTCTGCGATCGACGAAGCTCCTGCTCGACTCGGCCTGTGCCGACTTCCCGGACGGCTTGGGCAACAACGAGGGACTGCTCGGCCGGTACCTCCACGATCATCCGAAGGAGTGGTGGAGCTTCGAGACCGACCGAAGCCTCTCCCGACTGGCCCCGAGTGGGTATCTGACCCGCCGGCCTTACAAGCAGTCGTCTCCCCTCCTCGCGACCTCGTGGACGCTCGGGCATGCCAGCCAACGTGACAAGCTGCTCTCGTTGACCCCACTCAAGACGCGATCCGTCGGCGTTCAGGTGTTCGGGTCGATGATCCCGACGGAGAAGCACTTCGTCGGGCCGAGCCCCGCCGGACGGGACGAGTTCGGTCTGCCCCGGCTCGAGATCCACATCGAGTTCGATGACCAGACCGTGCTGAACGTCGAGGGCGCACGCGCGCACCTGCTCTCCCTGATGGACGAGGCCGGCTACCGCTGCACCCTCGACCCGGTCGTACCGCAGCTCACCCCGGGCAGCGCCGTGCACTACGGCGGAACGGTGCGGATGCACGAATCCCGGCGGTACGGGGTGCTCGATGCCTGGAACCGTCCGTTCGACATCCCGAACCTGGTCGTGAGCGACGCCAGCTGCTTCACGACGAACTCGGAGAAGAACCCGACGCTGACGGCCATGGCTCTCTCGGCGCGGGCCGCCACCCGGCTCGCTGACGATCTCAAGGCCAGCTGAACGCCGTGCGCTACCGGCCGTTCGGGAACACCGGCCTCATGGTCTCGGAGCTCGGCGTCGGGTGCTCCCGCATCGGCGGGGTGCTGTCGCCGGACGGGTCCCGCAACGAGTCGCTGGCCATGCTCAGCGCGGCGGCTGACGCCGGCATCACCTTCTTCGACACCGCGGACATGTACTCGCAGGGCCAGAGCGAGGTGCTGGTCGGACGGGCACTGCGTGACCGGCGCTCAGAGGTCGTGATCGCGACCAAGGGCGGCTACGTCGTCCCGCGCCAACGCCAGCTCGTCGCCCGGCTCAAGCCCCTGATCGGGCCGGTCGCCCAGCGGCTACGGGTTCGACGACCCCCAGGGAGTGCGGGGCCCGGCGCGTCGATCGCTCAAGACTTCTCACCCGACTACCTGGCAGCAGCCGTCGAGGCAAGCCTCCGCCGGCTCGGCACTGACTACATCGACGTCTATCAGCTGCACAGCCCGTCGCAGTCGGTGGTCGAGCTCGGCGACTACATCGCGGTCCTCGCCGATCTCGAGGCGCAAGGCAAGATCCGTCACTTCGGCATCGCCGCCGATGCCGCGAATGACGCCATCGGGTTCGATCGACATGCCGAGATCGCGACCCTCCAGGTGCCGTTCAGCCTGCTCCACCAGCAAGCCGCGGTCGAGCTGTTCCCGAAGGCGAAGCGGCACGGCATCGGAGTGATCTCCCGGTCCTGCTACGCGGCCGGCCTGTTCAAGGATGGGCTGTCGGAACAGGCACTTCGTGACCTCACCCCCGATTGGGAGCAGATCCTCACGCTGCGCCGGACGGCCAACGAGCTGGAGCGTCCACTGCTGGAGGCAGCCTTGCAGTTCAGTCTCGCGACCGAACCCATCGCGGTGACGATCGTGGGCATGCGCACGCCGGCTCACCTCCGCGAGAACCTCCGCCACCATGCCGCCGCTCCCCTGACCGCGTCCGAGCTGGCCGCCCTCAGCGCGCCCCCGGCTGAGGTCCGCTGACGATGTGCGATCCGAAGGTCGATCGATGGACGCCGAGCAGGCGTGCTCGCCCGGTACGAGCTCGCCCATGACCACGATCGGCCACGTCTCCGAGGTGCTCCACCAGGAGCTGGAGGGCCTCCGCCCCCGGCACATCCTCGCCCGGTTGCTCGTGCTCCCCCTGCCGATCTTGACCGGAAGCCGTCTCCGGGCCGCCGCGCTCCGGTTGGCGGGGTTCCGCGTTGGCCGGGGCGTCACGCTGGGAAGCATGCCGCGCATCTTCGGAAACGGGCCCATCGCCGGGCGCCTGACGATCGGCGATCACTGCTTCTTGAACGTCGGCGCCACGATCGAGCTGGGCGACCGGGTCTCGCTCGGTCGCTGGGTGACCCTCGGTCCCGATGTCATGCTCCTCACGACGACGCACGAGATCGGCGGACCGGATCACCGCTGCTCCAATCGCATCCTCGCCCCGATCGAGGTGGGCGACGGCGTGTGGATCGGTGCGCGCGCGATCGTCCTCCCCGGCGTCACGATCGGCCGGGGCGCCGTGGTCGGGGCGGCGTCGCTCGTCATGCACGACGTCGAGCCGAACACCCTCGTCGCCGGCGCGCCAGCACGGTTCATCCGACGACTCGACGACGCCAGCCCGGCAACCCGCCAGAGGTCGAGCCGGGCATCTCAGCCCAGAGCCGCTCACGGGGCGAGCGATCTGCGCTAGTGTCTTCCCCGTTCGGTTGTAACCACTTCGGGCGGGCTACACATCAGGACGGGCGGATGACAGACCAGGAGTGGTGTCGATGTCTCGTCTCGCCTACGCCGACCCGGATCACCTCGCATCGGTAGCCCAGGGTCACCCCCACCCCGCCGACCGCCGGCGGTCACGACCGCGGCTCCACCCGTTCGGGTTGATCCTGCTCCTGCTGTTGGTGGCGGCGGCCTGCGCGGTGCCCCCGCCACCAAAGGCTCCGACGCCGCCGTCGGGGGGTGGTCGGTTTGGGACGTTGCCGCCGCGATCGGTGTTGCCGTCTGATGCCACCTGCGCGGCCCGGGTCCGCCAGACCGGAGAGGTCCGATCCCAGAACGCCACCTTCAACGGCACCAAAGGCCACTCCACCCCAGCCAACGCCGACCCCAACTACCCCCGCTTCGCCCGCGTCACCGGCAACTTCACCGGCACCACCGACCAGATCATCCAATGGACCGCCTGCAAGTGGGGCATCGACGAAGACGTGGTCCGAGCCCAAGCCGCCAAAGAGACCTACTGGTTCCAACACAACGTCGGCGACTTCGGCACCGACGCCGGCCGCTGCGTACCCGGCCACCCCTTCGGCGCCGACGGCAAACCCGGCCAATGCCCCGAATCGATCGGCATCATGCAGGTCCGCTACCCGTACTTCAAGACCACCATCACCGACGCCATCCGCTCCACCGCCTACAACCTGGACCTCGCCTACGCGGTGTGGCGCACCTGCTTCGAGGGCGAAGAGCAATGGCTCAACACCGTCGAACGCGGCCAGAACTACGCCGCTGGTGACCAGTGGGGCTGCGTCGGACGCTGGTTCGCCGGCCGCTGGCACACCCAACCCGCCAACGACTACATCGCCTCCGTCCAGAGCTACGTCAACCAACGCATCTGGACCACCCCCGGCTTCATCAACTACCCCGGCTGACCAGACCTCACGCACGGGGGTACGGGCGCAGGCCGTCCCCCGCGGCCACGACTCCGAGGAGTGGTGGCGCGACCGCAACGGGTTCAACGTAAGCCCTCGGGAAGGCCACTGAGCAGGTTCGATGCGGACTTCGGGCCGCGACCGGCTGCCGTTCCCCCGTACCCTGGTGGCTAACTGTGGAGGCCGTACCGCTCGACGTCCTGCTGCTGGACGCTCACTATCGACAGACCCTCGCGGCGCTCCGCGTCTACGGCCGGGCCGGGCTCCGGGTAGGTGTCGTCGCGTGTGAGACCGACGGCTCGTGGGCACCGAGCGCCAGGTCCCGCTGGTGCTCCTTTCAGGCGCTCGCCCCCAACTTCTCGGACGATCCCGAGGGGTACGTCGAGTCGGTCCTGAGGCTCGTCAAGGACAGCTCGGCGCGGCTCGTGGTACCGGCCCACGACGGATCGATCGAGGCGCTGCGGGCCCGTCGAGACGAGCTCGAATACCACACCGCGCTCGCGCTGGGGAGTGAGGAAGCCCTCAACGTCGCGGTCAGCAAGTCGCGAACCCTGGCTGTCGCGGCCGAGCTGGGGATCCTGGTACCGCGGAGCATCCACGTCGCGAATGGCGGCGACGTCGCGTCCGCGCTGAACGAGGTCGGTCTTCCTGCCGTCATCAAGCCGGAAGCGTCGTGGGTCATGGAGCGCGGGATCGGCACCCGGCTGTCGACCGAGGTTGCCGGGAGCCTCGAAGCCGCCAAGCGGAGCATCGACTACATCGTCAGCTCGGGCGGCGAGGCCCTGGTCCAACAGTGGCTACCCGGGCGGCGCGAGGCGGTCAGCCTCTTCTACGTCGACGGCCGCATGTGGGCACGGATGGCACAGATGTCGCACCGCGACTGGCCGCTGCTCGGCGGCGTGTCCGTGCTGTGCGAGACGATTCCGCTCCTGCCGGACATCACCGAGGCTTCCGAGGCCCTCGTCCGAGCGACGGACCTCGAAGGATGCTCGATGGTCGAGTACCGCCGGGACGGAGAGGGTCGTCCGGTCCTGATGGAGGTCAATCCGCGCATGGGCGGGTCGGTCGCACTGGCCATCGCGGCGGGCGTCAGCTTCCCGAAGCTGCTCACGGACTGGAAGCTCGACAACGTCCTCCACGAAGTGCACGGCTATCGCATCGGCCAGCGGATGCGCTGGCTACCAGGGGACATCTGGCACCTGAAGTGCGTCTTCGACAGCCAGGGACAGACCGACGTGCCGCCGCGAGCACGAGCAACCGCCAACTTCCTCCTCGACTTCGTCCGCGGGTCGAACGAGATCGACGTCTTCGAACGCGGTGACATGCAACCAGGATGGTCCGAGATGAACAAGGTCGTCATGCAACACGCCAAGGTCCGCATCCGCGGCCTCGGACCGGTCAGATCGGTCACCGGCAGGCGGAAGGACGACACCGCCACGGTCCGGCCGCCCGCGGTCGACGTGGCGATCATCGGCGCCGGCCCGTACGGACTCGGCCTCGCGGCCCAGCTCCAGGCCCGAGGCGTCGGCTACCGGATCTTCGGCTCGCCGATGAAGACTTGGCGCGACATGCCGAAGGGGATGAATCTGAAGTCGCTCGGCTTCGCAACCTCGATCCCGACGGCCGAAGGCGACCGGACCTTTCCCGAGTACTGCCGCGCGAACGGCCTCGAGGACTACGAGCCGATCGAGTTCTCCACCTTCGCTGAGTACGGCATGGAGTTCCAACGTGAGTTGGTGCCCGACGTCGAGGACACGATGGTCACGAATCTCGCTCGTTCCGGCGAACAGTTCGTCCTGACCCTGGCTACCGGTGAGGAGGTGCGGTCGAGCCAGGTGGTGGTAGCCGTCGGCCTCACCTATTTCGCCCACGTTCCCGAGGTCCTCGCCGACCTTCCGAGCAGCCGCATGGCTCACACCTGGGGACGCAAGGACTTCTCGTCCTACGCCGGGAACGACGTCGTCGTCATCGGCGGCGGCTCGTCCGCGCTCGAGACCGCCACCCTCCTCCACGAGCACGGTGCCCGCGTCCAGGTCCTCGCCCGCGGTCAGGTGCACTGGGGCGGACAGGCGCCGAGGGAGTGGGATCGCACCCGGTTGGAGAAGGTGAAGATGCCGCTCAGCTCGCTCGGCCACGGCCGGGAGAACTGGGTGCTCCAGCACGTGCCGTGGCTGATGCACTACCTCCCGGCGAACAGGCGAATCCCCTTCACCCGGCGTCACCTCGGGCCCGCGCCGGCGTGGTGGTTGCGGGACCGGGCCGAGGAGCAGCTGCCCATCCACAACCACACCGTCGTCGTGGGAACGTCGCTCACCGCCGACCGCGTGCTCCTCCGAGCGCAGGGACCTGTTGGCAACGAGTACGACCTCGAGGCGGACCAGGTCATCGCCGGCACCGGCTATGTCTTCGATCTCGACCGGCTCGGCTTCATCGACCGGGCCCTCGTACCGGCCATCGAGCGGCATGATCTGGCGCCGAAGCTGTCGCGGCACTTCGAGTCCTCGGTGCCGGGCCTGTTCTTCATCGGTCCCATCGCGGCCGAGAGCTTCGGCCCTTTGGTCCGCTTCGTCGCTGGCGCGCCCTTCGCCGTCAGCAAGACCCTCGGTCGCATCACGCGCCGCGCCGGCGTCGCCTCCTGAGGATCTCGATCACCCGCGCCATGTCCGTCCCTTCGGCAGTGCGGCGAGTCCGGCTCATCGCCGGCGCAACGCTCCTGGCCGTGACCGGGTGTGGGAGGTCGGGTCAGAGCGTGACGTATGACTCCTCCGGCGTCTCCTCGACCGCCGACGTCTCCTCGACCGCCGTCGGCTCGTCGAGCGCCACGAACGCGGCAGGCTCTGCCGCAGCCACCTCCGTGTCGTCAGCGTCCAGCCCGACCGACGACGCCAGCACCAGCGGCGAGCCGCCGTCGGGGGGTGGTCGGTTTGGGACGTTGCCGCCGCGATCGGTGTTGCCGTCTGATGCCACCTGCGCGGCCCGGGTCCGCCAGACCGGAGAGGTCCGATCCCAGAACGCCACCTTCAACGGCACCAAAGGCCACTCCACCCCAGCCAACGCCGACCCCAACTACCCCCGCTTCGCCCGCGTCACCGGCAACTTCACCGGCACCACCGACCAGATCATCCAATGGACCGCCTGCAAGTGGGGCATCGACGAAGACGTGGTCCGAGCCCAAGCCGCCAAAGAGACCTACTGGTTCCAACACAACGTCGGCGACTTCGGCACCGACGCCGGCCGCTGCGTACCCGGCCACCCCTTCGGCGCCGACGGCAAACCCGGCCAATGCCCCGAATCGATCGGCATCATGCAGGTCCGCTACCCGTACTTCAAGACCACCATCACCGACGCCATCCGCTCCACCGCCTACAACCTGGACCTCGCCTACGCGGTGTGGCGCACCTGCTTCGAGGGCGAAGAGCAATGGCTCAACACCGTCGAACGCGGCCAGAACTACGCCGCTGGTGACCAGTGGGGCTGCGTCGGACGCTGGTTCGCCGGCCGCTGGCACACCCAACCCGCCAACGACTACATCGCCTCCGTCCAGAGCTACGTCAACCAACGCATCTGGACCACCCCCGGCTTCATCAACTACACGGAGTGACCACCCATCCCGAGTACGTCTCACCGCATTGCTTGGCCCGATGCGTCGACGACGAAGGTCGACTGCTGCCCAGCGATGATCTGGAGCTGCGGTCCCGGGAGCGCCACGGGTTCACGGGAGGCCGCCTGTTCCAGGCGCTCCATCAGGGCGCGAAGGCTGTCAACCTGTATCAAGCCCAGGTACGAGCCAACGCCGAGATGCGCCTCCGACGGGCTGTCTGCACCCTTCGATCGACCCGCGACGCGCCGGAGCGCGACCAGCCGGCAAAGGCTCAAGACTGCTAGGTTCACCGAGCACACCGGCCGTGCCTCGGCCGGGAGCTTCGATGATGCGCCGGCTGGTTCGAGAGATCCTGCCCGGCCGAGTGTGCCGTACCCATGACGTTGATTCGGCGTGTCCCACGAGCGACGGTGTTGGCGGCATCCCTCCTGGTCGCCAGCGGATGCGGTCAAGGCGTAGAGCCGATCAGCTTCGACTCGACCCTCCCGACTGACGCAACCACCACCGCTCTTGTCGCCACGTCGACGACGTCGACGCCAACACTGAGCACCGACGTCACCGGACCGAAGGCTCGGGGTCCATGGGTGGATGCCACCAGCAATCTTGTCGGCCTTGACTCGGAGTGCGGCACCCTGTCATTCGTGTCAGCGCGACCCGACCGTGACGCGTTGATCGTCGGCGTCGCCAAGCAAGGGCTCTGGATCAGCGAGAACGGCGCTGCCACATGGGCACGGCTGGGGCGCGCCGCGGGATCGGCAGTGATCAACAACCGGACGACATCGATCACCTACGATCCCGCACACCCGAACACCTTCTGGGAGAGCGGCGGCTACGGCGCGGGAGTGTTCAAGACGACCGACAACGGAGCCTCTTTCAAAGGGCTTGGTGACGTCGCGCACTCAGATCAGGTGAGCATTGATCTGACTGACCCCAACCGGCGAACGCTCCTGTCGGGCACTCACGAGCAGCCGAAGGTCTTCCGGTCGACCGATGGCGGGAGCACGTGGACGGACATCTCCGCCGGCCTCCCGGCGAATATCGGCTACGCCTCGTTCCCGCACGTCATCGACGCCAACACGTACCTCCTGGGAACGAGGAGCGGTGCCAACTCAGGCGTCTTCCGAACGGCCGATGGCGGCGCGACGTGGTCGCCCGTCCATGACACAGCAGCAGTCTCCGGGCCGCCACTGGTCGCGAAGTCAGACGGTCACATCTACTGGCTGCTACAACGCGGCAACGGGTTGATCACGAGCAAGGACGCCGGCCTCACGTGGACCGAGGTCGACAGCTCGGGGCCCGTTGGGCAAGACCGGGGAACCCTGCTCGAGCTCCCCGACGGGCGGTTCGCCACCTTCAGTGAGAACCAGGTTATCATCTCGGCCGATCACGGCGCGAGCTGGCGAGCGGTCGGACCGTCTCTACCCTATGAGCCGTCAGGGATGACCTACTCGCCATCCCGCCACGCCTTCTACATCTGGCACTTCGACTGCGACTCCGCCAGGCCCAACCTCCCCGTGATTGCCCGGTCGATCATGCGTCTCGACGTCGATCTCGGGACCGGCTGACAACAGCACGCGCAGGCCGCCCGGGCTACCAGGAGGAGTAACCCTTGTCGGAGATGAGCGACCGGCCGAATCGAAAGGCCGAATCCGTCCAGGGCATGGTCACGAAGATCCGCTCGCGGAGTTGGCCGAGGCGGTTGGTGTTGTACCAGTTCGGGTAGAACTCGACTTGGCCACCATTCGTCATGAATGGGTCGCCTTCCGGAGTCCCCTTCTCCCCGAACGTGAGCGACATCATCGGCCGAGGCTTCGTGGTCTTGTTCGGCATGCCCCGGTGCCACAGGGTGGACATTCTCAGCAGTACGTCCCCTTGTTCGAGGCAGACTCGTGTACTCAGGCGGTACTTGCGCTCGACCGCGTAACGCCAGAACTTGTAGAACTCTCGATTTGTTCCCGGGAGAACATCAATGGCACCGTTGCTGAGATCGGTATCGACCACCGCGATGTTGCAGATCAAAAAGGATCGGTGAATAGGCCGTCCATGTGGCAGAACTGCGCCACGCTCTGGGGGAGATTGTAGTTCAGAGTCGGCCGAACGATCTCCGCCTTCACCGGATCGATTGCACGCGCCACTTCGACGATTCCGTAGTCGCGAATCTCGTCGTAGATGAAACGCGATTGCTCACCTGGAAAGCAGTTCAGGTGCCCACTGAGCGACCCACCACCCTTGAACAGCATGTCCGATGCCTTCGCACGCTCGTAGTCGCTCGCGAGCATCGCGCCGAACTCAGTGAGCCGTTCCTTCGAGACAACGTCGCGGATGACGGCATAACCCTCCTGCTCGAGGGAATCTTGAAGCTGCTCAACGTCATCGATTGATAGAACCTGCATATCCCGCTCCTAACAGTTCGTCGGGGCCCGTGATGCCGTCCGAGGTTATCGACCGATATGCACGAGCGACATCGCGCCCCATCCGCTCCACCGTGAACCTATCCTCCACCTGCTGGCGGCCATATTCACCCATTGTCTGGCGAAGGTGCGGATCGCGCAAGAGGCGGTGGATGTGGGCCGCGAGGCCGCCGATGTTCCCCGGATCGGCCAACAAGCCACTCCGTCCGTCCTCGACCACTTCGGGCGTTCCGCCGTTGTCGAGGGCGACGACCGGCAGCTTCATGGCCATGGCTTCTAGGAAGACCAGTCCGAACGGCTCCTCGAAGGATGGCATCGCGAAGAGGTCCGCGGCGGCCATCAGGCGTGGAACGTCGCTCCTCCGGCCGGTGAAGATGACGTGTTCGTCGAGCCCGAGCTCGCTCGCCAGCTCCGACAGCTCCCTCACGTAGGAGCCGTCCGGCGTCATGTCCTCCCCCACGATGACCAGCCTGACCTCCGGTTCATCCTGCCGAACCAGGGCAACGGCGCGGATCAGGTCCGCTGGTCCCTTCTCCGGGAAGAGCCGGCACACGGTCACGACGACCCGTGCCGTCTCGCCCAGGCCGAGCTCCCGGCGCGCGTCCTCTCGACCTACACCTGGCTGCCAGCCGTCGGCGTCGATGGCGTTCAACACGACGTAGATGCTGCTGCCGCTGTGGCCGCTCGAGGCCAACGACCCCGCCACGAATCGTGAGATGGCGATCAAGGCGTCGGCGCGCTTCAATGACCACTTGAGGAGCCCGCTCATCCACTCGCCGTACGCGACGTGTGAGTGGACGATGCATTTCGCACCGGTCAGCCGCGCGAGGAGTACGCACGCGAACGCGTCACGTGGTCGGTCGGTCGTGTGAATGATCGCGATGTTGTTGCGCCGCACGTACTTCGCGACCTTCGCCAGGCTCGCGAGAGCGGGAAGCGTCGCGAGGAGGGCGCCGAGCTTCCCGCGGGCGGAGGTCTGCAGGGACAGCTCTGGACCGAAGTTTACGGGAAGCAGCTGCAGGTCGGGGATGCGGCGCAAAGCATCATATGTCGGCGTCGGCTGGCCGTCGGGCCCGGTCACACACGCCGCGTGCAGGACGTGGGACGAGCGATCGAGAGCCCGCATGATTTGAGCCTGGACCCAGGTGTCCGCACCGAGAGGCGGAAGCGTTGCGGTGTGGACGAATAGAACGCCAAGCTTAAGCTTCTGCGTCGCCGACGAACCACTCGCTGACATCACTCCCGCCTCTTGCTCGCCGCTCTCCAGGACCACAGAGAGAATACCAGCATATCACCGATTGGGTTCTTTGCCCGGGCGAGAGGTGAGTCCTACGAGGGTGATGTACAGGTCCGGTCTGATGGGTTGAGGGTTCATCTGTTGCGACGACCACTGCCTCAGTTTCAAGGAAGTCCGCTGCAGACGATCCGAGACGCGACGACGCGATGCTACCCAACGACATGGAGCGCTCGGGTCGCTGCGCAAGCACCTCGATGCCGAGCCGCGGTCTGCTGGGGCAGCTGGTGCACAGGTTGCCGGGGGAGTTGATGGCCGCGGGGGTCGGATCGTCGACGTGGCCACAGTGACCGCGGCCGGCATCGGCGCCGACCAACCGACGGGCCATACTGTCCCGCGAGTCGGCTGCAACCAACAGCCGAAGACCGACGAGGTGGTCGCCGTCACACCACTCCACGGGACGTGACCCGGTTCGGTCGAGCACGATCCCCGGATGAGACGACGACGCTCCGTGGCGGCGAGACCGGAGATTGTGGCGAACTGATGACGGTTGCCGCGCCGAGGCTGTAACGTCGGCCCCCGTTGAGCTGCGTCTCGCCACGTGCGGGGTGCACGGACTCATCGGGATCCGATGCCTGATGGGATTGAGCGTGGGCGTCGTCACGCTGGCCACCGTGAGGTGATCGGCCCAAGCGGGAGAGAGCAATGAAGCCGAAATCCTATGTGTCTGCGGTGGGCGTGGCCGCGTTCCTGCTGGTTGCGTCCGCGTGCGTGCCGCCACCGAAGCGACCGACCCCGCCGCCCCCGGCGGGCCACCCGAGCCCGATCGGCACGCCCGGCCGGTGCCTGCTAACCAGAGCAGACGCGCCATCGAGCATGGCGTTCTGCGACACGTTCGACGCTCCGAAGGGCAAGCCCACCTCCCGTTCAGGCGACCTCGATCCGGTCCTCTGGGGCGTGTCCCGCATCGGGAACCCGAACCCCGGCCAGGGTCTGCTCAACACCTTCTATCCGGCAACCATCAACGGCTGCGGCAACCCGACGGTCTTGCCTCCGAGCACGGTGCGAGTCTGCAACGGCCGCCTTCTGGACGTGGTGAACGACCACGGTGGCGTCGTGGCGCAAGCGATGTACCCGAAGCAGCCCTTCGACATCGCCGGGCGAACCGGAACGGTGGGGTTCGACGTCAGCGACGACTCACAGGGGACGCACGCCGCGTGGCCCGAGTTCTGGTGGACCGATCAACCGGTGCCGGTCCCCAACGACAACTTCCCGCTCCACGCCCCGCTGGCTCGCAACGCCGTCGGCATCTCGTTGGCGGCCTCGAACGGTCCGTCCTGTCAGGGGAGGGTGACGGTCGACCAGATCTCGGTGGTCCGGAACTACGTGCTCCAACAGGTCCCCTACGCCTCGTCCGGCTGCGTGGTCATGGGGTCAGCGACCGGCGCGCTCAATCACTTCGAGATCCGCATCAACCAGAGCCGCATCGAGGTCTGGGCCTCTGACGCCGGCTCGACCGCTGTCCGCCTCATCGCCACCGCCAACAATGCGAACGTCACCATGACACGCGGCGTCGTGTGGTTCCTGGACGGCCACTACAACGCAGTCAAGGGCGGCAACGGCTCGCAGATCACTCACACGTTTGCCTGGGACAACCTGGCTTTTGACGGGCCGAAGCCCTACCGCGATCTCACATTCGACGTCACCGAGGCGCGTGTTCCTGCCGACGGCGGGATCAACCTGGGCTGGGCCGTCGGCGGATCCAAGAGCCCGACGCTGCCGGTTCCCGGTGTCACCTGGGCGCAGACGCCGAAGTCGGCCTTGGTCACGTTCAACTTCTGGGGCGAGGCCACCGTCGTGCCGAACGTAAGTGTGAACGGTAAGCCCGCCCACGCCACGGCGTGGCCGTTCGACGGGAACACGTTCACGTGGAGAACGATCGCCGTCGAGGTGCCGCTCTCGGAGGTGCACGCCGGCACCAACACCCTGACGTTCTCGACGTCCGACACCGGCATCGTCGCGAACGTCAACCTCGCCTTGATCGCGGCAGCCCCCGTGCCATGAACACTCGCGACGGCGGGGTCCAGGACGCCCCTTCGAGGTTAGTCGTTCGGCATCCACCGCTCGCGGGGTGAAAACGGACCAGGTCGATGGTGTTGGCGGCAGCTACGCCCCGCAGCGACCTCTCCCGCCGATGACGGGGACGACTTCGTGCGACGCGCCTTGCCGCCGCGCCGTCGTCGGCCTCACCCACCGTCCCTAGTACGAGCTCGACATCTCCTCCAGCGGTTGAGCCGGCGCCGTGAGGAGGTCTGGGTGCTCGACGCGCCGGTCACGGGTGCCGCGCGGCAGGCGCGACAGCTCCGAACAGATCGCCATCGCGACCGCAACCGAGACCATGCTTCGGGCGTCCCAGGCAATGTCGACGTAGGCGAACACCAGGTACATGACCACGTACGACAATCCGGCGAATGCCAACACCCTGTCGCGCCCGCTGGTCAGGCGCAGCATTGAACGCGTCCCCAGCCGGATGGCCGAGCCGAACAGGTACAGCATGGCGATGAAGCCGCCGATGCCTGCTTTGATCCAGATCCAGAGGATGCTGTTGTGGGGGACGAACTCGTAGAACGGGAAGAAGCTGATGTTGGGTAGGGCGACTGGCCGGTAGAACTTCTGTCCGAATCCCAGGCCGGTGATGGGCTTGGCATGGATGGTGGCCGAGATGTCGAAGTTCTCGATGATGCGGTAGATGTCCGAGCTCTGATCCTGCTGCGAGATCTGACCGGGCGCGACCACCGCCTTGATGGCCTGTGCGGGGAAGCCGAAAGAGCCCTGTGAATTCCAGAACGCGCCGAGGTAGGCCACGGTGAGGGCGAGGATGATCGGCCCGACGACGCGCAGGCGTCGTGGGTTGAGCTTCGTGAGCAACACGCCGAGCACGATCATGCTCACGGCGAGCCCGATCACCGCGGCACGACGTTGTGAGACCAGCCACACCCAGCCGATGGGGAGAGCGGCCAGCGGCAGCAGCCATCGCGCCGACCGGGGTGCCTTCGGCAACAGCCATGCCGCCAGCGGCACCACGAGCACCACACTCATCTGAACGGCCGATCCGTGGGCCACCAGGCTGTCGAGTCCTTCGCGCGAGGTGGCGGACAATCCAGACAGGACCTGCAAGGCGAGGAGCGCATGAGTCACCAATGCCACCACTGCGACCGCCGCCAGTCGGTGGTAGTGGCGGCGGGTGGTCAGGAGGTTGGTCAGCAGCACGTAGGTGATCGGAAGGTAGAGGAAGGGACGAAACTCCCAGATGGCCGCATAGCGGTCTCCACCCGTGGCGAGGCCGAACACGAATCCCATGAAGAGGAACCCCGTGAACACCATGACCGGGCGCAGCAGGGCGCCGCGTACGAACGGCCTACCGGTCCGGTCGATCAGGAGGTGCAACAGCCACGCCATCGCGGTGATCAACAGCACGACCTCGAGCGGGCTGATGTTTATGGAGTCCGACACGTAGAGGATCGACTCACGGCTCGAGAGGTTCTTCGCGAACGGGTACCACGGCGAGATCGAGCCATCCGTGAAGAGCGTGAAGAAGACCACCAGGTAGAGGCCGGCGCGCGGCCTGACCGCCACGATCGTCGACACCGCGAGCAGCATCGCCAGGGGCAGGGCGAATGGCGCCGGCTGTGATCGGATCGTCACCAGGCCGAGGAGGCCCGAAACGGCAAGGATGCCGAGATACATCCCGGCCCAGGTTCGATCGTTGATCCGTCGCTGCTGATCGACGGTAGGCGCGAAGCCGGCGAAGGTCAGGCTCACGTCACACCAGTCGGTATGCGCCAAAGAGCAGAAGCGCCACGGAGGTGCTCACCACGAGCAGTGGCAACGCCCCTCGGGGACGATCACGCTTGGCCTCCCAGATGGCACCGACGGTCACGATCAGGACGAAGGCAATCAACAGCTTCACAAGCGAACCCGACTCACCAGTTGGACAACCGACGCAGGAGCGGACGGGGGATCCTGCTCGATGCGCGGTTGAGCACGACGCCCAGAGACGGGATCTGGCCCAATCGTTCGAACGTTGTGCGAACCTGGCCCTCGGTAGTGACCCCGTGGCGCACCACGACGCCCACCGTGCCAGCCTGTCGGGCAAGTGGGATGGCCGCGCTCGAGGCGAGGACCGGCGGCAGGTCGAGGATCAGGTGGTCGTTCTCACGCTCGAGAACCCCCAAGATCTGCGACAGGCGCTCACTGCGGGCGAACACCTGGCCCTCGGCGGCCGTGGCCACGCCAGCGGTCACAACGGTGAGGTAGGGATCCTCTGTGTCGAGGATGATGTCCCGGAACGGCACCTCCCGCCGCAGAGCATCGGCCAGGCCAGGCGCGGGCTCGGGTTGCTCGCCGTCTTGGCCTCGACGGCTCCTGCGTCGGGACCGTCCATCCCCGGCCCCGGGGATGGCGCCTCCCCAGTTGAGGTCGACCAGGCAGACACGCTGGCGGGAGTCGTGTGCGAGGACCGCGGCCACCGTTTTGGCGATGAAGGTCACGCCCTCACCCTCGAGCGCCGACGTGAACCCGAGCCGAGAGGGCAGCGTGCGCTCGTCGTCGCCGTTCTGCAGCGAGGCGATCAGGTATCGCACGGCATCGACGGCTGCCGCCGGTGCTTCGTCAACGGTCCCGACCGCGGCGGCGCCCTGTGCATGACGGCGACCGCGGTCTGCAGGCGCGCCAGTAGCGGCGCCGCGGGCGGCGCCACCGCTTCGAGGCGCGCGTACAGCCTGACCGGCTTGGCCGTGACGGGTGGTGGAGCCAACCCCAGCGCCCACTCGCTGCGGGCGAGGAACGCGCTCAACGGCGGCGTCGTAGTCGGCTTCGCTCGTCCAGTTCGTCATGTCTTCGCCTCGCTCGGGGTGGAAGGCATCCGGCTGGGGGTGCGTCCCGTGGTGTCGAGGTGACTGGTCCTGCCTGCGGACGCTGTCGCCTTGGTGAGGGTCCTGCTCGCCGACGCCCGAGATGTGGGCGCGTCGGCTGGGTCCCTTCGCGGCTGGGTTCCGGTCTTGGTCGGAGCCCTTCTCGTCGGTACCGCGGGCTGAGCGGCTGCACGTTGGGAGGCGCGACGGGACCTCTTCGCCCGCCTCGCTTCGGGCACGACAGCCAGAATCGGAAGCCCGAGCAGCTGCTGAACGTCCTCGGCGGACCGCAGGCTCCGATCGATCACGGTCGCGAGCACCACGGCTCCGCCGGAGATGATCAGACCCACGAACATGAACACACCCACGCCGAGGACGGCCTTCTTGAGCCGGGGCTGGGGTGCATTCGGGACCTGAGGTTCATCGATGATCCGCAGCTGCTGGCTCACGTCACTCGTCGCCTGCTCCGTCGCCAGCCGGGCTTCATCGCCCTTCTGCTGGGCCGCGGTGTACTGAGACTGGGCTTGGTCGACCGCCGACTGGAGGCTCTGGATCTCGATCTGCTCACTGAGCGGCCGCTGGGCGAGTGGCCCCCCGGGGTGCTCGGAGGCGTACTTGAGCTGGGCCGCCTTGGCCGAGTCGAGCACCCCTCGGTACACCGCCAGCTGGTTCTCGAAGAAGGCCACCGCGGCGCGGCTATCTGAGACCTTGCCCGCAACCACGTACTGAAGGAAGCTATCGATTGTCGCCTTCACCAGGCGGGAGGACAGCTCGGGGTTGGCGGTGGTAGCCACCACTGCCAAGAGGTTGTCGCCGTTGGCCGAGGCGCTGATGGACTGGCGCAACCCGAGCGCGGTCAGCTCGCCGCTCTTGAGGGCGGTGCTCACGCCGGCTTGGCTGGCGACGGTCTCGACGAAGTTGTCCGTCGCTAGCAGGCTGCTGAGCGTCTTCGCCGTGGACACGGCAGGCGTTTGGTAGCCGTAGGTGTCGCCGCGAATCGAGGTGAGCTGGGACAGGAGCGTTCCGCTCGACACATCAACGACGCCCACCGACTGGTAGCCGGTGCTCGAGTGGGAGACTTGCAAGACACCCATCGCCACGAAGAGCACGAGCGGGAGCAGATACAGCCACCACCGCCGGAAGAACGTCTCGAGCAAACGTCGAACGACGCGCTTGTTCATCTGCCCACCATTCCGTCGGTCGGGAGGTCTACGCCAGGTCCAAGGTCGATGCCGGATGCTATCGGTCGGTCTGTGGCCCGGAATCGCGACCACCCTCGAGGTCGCGTAGCTCGGTCGCCGAAGAGGTGCGCAGAGCGACGCTCCGGGTGCCCACGGTCACGGAGCGCGCGAATGATGGCATCGTCGCCACCGGGTGGAGGCCGAACGTGTCACCATGGCATGGGTACCGGACCTCCCGCGGGGTCGTTGCGTTCGGTACGTTTCCAGGACACGCCGCTCGGGCGGACCAGGACCCGCAGCCACAGCGCCAGCTTCCAAGCGACGAGGCGAGGGGCCTGCAGCAGGGCCAGGTAGACCGCTCGAGGCACACGGGCCAGACGCAAGCCGGCTATCACATGGAAGGCGAGGCCCAGCACCGACACCCAGGCCAGCGCCGTCCCCGCTCGTCCGAGGCGAGATCCGCGTGCGCGAGGCAGAACCGTCGCGGCGACCGCGAGCGCGGACGTCCCGACGGCCAACACCGACAGTGGCGGTACAGATTGGTCGAGGGCGGCATCAAGGTACGCAGCCCGTCGCCTCCCGCCAGGGCGGAAGGCGCGTCCCACCAGCTCGGGCAGGAACCTTCGAGCCAGCTGCAGCCGGCCGAGCTCCCATCGCTCGTTCTGCGTGCGTGCCGCCGTGAAGGTGGTCGGCATCTCGGCCTCGACCACGGCGTCGGGCACAAAGGTGACGAGCTCACCGTCGAGCAGCAGCTCGAGCTGGAACTCGACGTCTTCGGTGAGGTGTGCGCTGAACTGCCGACGCCGCAGCAGCTCGGTACGAAAGATCATCCCGTTGCCGAACAGGCCTGACGAGCCGCCGAACGCGTTGCGTCCGAGCGGTCGAACGTAGTGGCGCAAGGCCAAAGCCGCCTGGCGGAGCGCGGTGCTTGCTGACACCTCGGGATCGCGCACCTTGTAATAGGCCTGCCAGGCGGATACCCCATCGGCAAAGGCGGCATCCACCACCTCGAGGAAGTCCAGCGCCATCGTGGTGTCGGCGTCGATGATCACGATCGCATCGGACTGGTCGCCGCGCTCCTCCAGCTGCCTGACCAGCCAGCCGAGCGCTGGGCCCTTGCCGGGGGCCGACCCATCGAAGCGCTCGTGCACCTCCGCGCCGTGCTCTCGGGCGATCTCCGCAGTGGCATCGGTGCAGTTGTCTGCCACCACGTGCACACGGAGGAGGTCGGTCGGATATCGCTGACCGACGATGCTGTCGATCGTCGAACCGATGATGCCCGCCTCGTCGTGGGCCGGTATCAGTACGGCGAAGCGTCGGCCCGGCGCCGACCCGCTCGTCGGGCGAGGACGGCCGCTGCCCCTCCGAACGTAGGCCGCGACCGTGAGCGCAGCCAGGTACGAGTTCAGCAGCGCCACCGGGGCGGAGCCAGCCGCCAGGAGCAGCGGCAAGCCAGCAGCGCTTGATGGCCGCCGAGTCCGGGTACGGCGTCTGCGATCCCCCGCAGTCATAGATGTCTCGTCTCGCGTCCCGATGTCGTGACCAAGAGCTCGTTGCTCCCTACGCGCCCGTGACAATCGGACGACGTCCGGGCCGCGGAGTGTAACGCCCGCGGCGGCCGCCGGCCCCCAAGGCGCCGCGCTGGCCGCAGGTCGTCGTCTAGGTGGCGGAACGTGGTCGGGCAAGCACCGAACGGGGGCATCCACCCTGGCCCGCCAGGCCAACGTGAAACGGAAGTGACGCCTCCCCTGATCGTGCTCCGATCGCAGTAGCGTGATAGCGCATCTCGTTGGGCGAGACACGGACCTACTCTGGGAACATGGGAGCGCACGACCTTGCGGGCCTGTCGTGGACCATCGACGAGTCCCCCTGACTTCGTCGGATTGCCCTCCATGACCAGGACTCTGCGGAACGAGCTGGAGCTCGCGGACTGATGGGCGACGCAGCTGTCGTCGGTGCCGGTGTGCTCGGGCTGGCGGTCGCGCAACGCCTGCGCGAGCGGGGTGACAACGTCACCGTGTTCGAAGCCTCGCCGAACCTGGGCGGTCTTGCCGCGGCGTGGGACACCGAGGGGATCAGGTGGGATCGGCACTACCACGTCATCGTGCCAACCGATGCCCGCACCAGGCGACTGCTCCGTGCGATCGGACTTGAAGGGGAGCTGCGGTGGGTCGAGACCCGAAGCGCTCTCTACTCCGGGACAGACAAGGGCCTGCAGCCGCTCACCCGTCCCGTCGACTTCCTGAAGCTCCCGACCCTCGGATCGATCGACAAGACCCGGGTGGCTGCGGCCGTCTTCGCCGGGACCCGCCGGCGCGACGCCACCCGCATGGAAGAGATCTCGGCTCGCGACTGGCTGACGAAGTGGTCGGGCCGCGCCGCCTTCGAGCGCTTCTGGCTGCCACTGCTGCGTGCCAAGCTCGGAGACGAGTGGCGTCACGCGTCCGCGGCGTTCCTCTCCGCCACGAGCGAGCGCCTGTCCGCGGCGCGCGGCATGAAGCTCGAGCGGTCCGGCTACGTTCCCGGCGGCTACGCGCGCATCTTCGACTGCTTCTCGGAGCTGCTCGCTGACTCTGGGGTGAAGATCAACACGGGCACACCGGTACGCCGCGTCGACCAGACCGCGGGCGGACTCCGGCTCCAGCTCGAGGACGGTGAGGCCACCTTCGACCGTGTGGTCGTGACACTCGCTGCCCCCCTCGCCGCCGACCTCTGCCCGGGGCTCACGGACAGCGAGCAGCAGCGGCTCCGGTCCGTCCGTTACATAGGGGCGTTGTGCGCGTCGGTTCTCCTCTCACGCCCAGTGTCGCCGTACCACATGACCTATCTTGCGGACCCCACGGCACCGTTCTCGACCGTCGTCGAGATGACGTCGTTGATCGATCCCACCGACCTCGACGGCTGGAACCTGATCTACCTACCGAGGTACACCGCGCCCGACGACCCGCTCTTCGACGCCGATGACGGGTCGATCCAGGATCTGTTCTTGCCCTATCTGCGACGTCTGCACCCAGGGGCCAGGTCGGCGGAGGTCGGCGCGTTCCGGGTGTCGCGGGTTCGGCGCGTGTTCGCGGTGCCCACCGTGGGGTACTCCCGCACGATGCCGCCGACCACCACCTCCATTCCCGGGCTCCAGCTGATCGGGTCGGCCAACCTGCCTTTCGTGACGCTGAATGTGAACGCCACGCTGGGACTGGTGCAGGAGCTCCGCTAGCGCAACACGGGGACCAGGGGCAGCGGCCTTCGGGCGCGCACGATCCGTGGCGGCACAACTACGGCTGGTGGCAGCGGAGCCGACACAGTCGGCGATCTCGACCAGCACCCGAAGGGATTCGGTCACGGGGGGCGCCGGATGGACGAGAGTGCTCGGTGGCAAGTGCGGGAGATCCCCTTCGGGGGCGAAGGCGGAGGAGCAGGCGGCAATGGAGCGGGCGACACACCGAGGGATGCCTCGTGTTCGGTTTGGACGTGTACACGCTCACGGCGTGACGCGTGATGAGGCCATCGACCTGATCGTGGCCAGAGCCAGGAGCGGGATGGGCGGCTTCGTCCTGACCCCGAACGTCGACCACATCGCCATGGCACAACGCTCCCCCAGTCTCGTGGCGGCGTACCGCCGCTGCTTCTTGTCGCTACCAGACGGCATGCCGCTCCTGATGATCGCCCGCCTCCTCCGGCTACCCGTGCCGGAAAAGGTCTCCGGTAGCGACATCTTCGAGCCGCTCCTGGCGCGGTGCGCTCGTGAAGGTCTGCCGGTCTTCTTCCTCGGCTCGACTGCGGAATCCTGCGAGCGGGCGACCCTCCTCTTGAAGGACCGCTATCCCGAGATCGAGATCACCGGCTATGACGACTCGTTCTTCGATCCGGAGAGCGACTCGGATACGGCGGTCCGCGCTCTCCATCGGGCTCGGGCCAGCGGAGCCCGGGTGATCATCTGCTCTCTGCCGCCGGCCAAGCAGGTGCTCCTGTCGGAGTTCATGTGGGAGTACGCGCCAGCGGTCGGCGTGGCCACCGGCGGTGCGCTGAGCTTCCTCGTCGGGGATGTCAAGCGGGCCCCTTCCTGGGTTTCGCGGTCGGGGTTCGAGTGGCTGTACCGACTCATCCAGGAACCGCGCCGTCTGTGGCGCCGGTACCTCGTCGAGGATGCCGCGGCGTTTCCCGTCTTCGCCAGCATGCTGGTGCAGCGGCTGATGGGACGGTCCCTGTCGGAGCCGGACCAGGTCCTCGAGGCCTTGTCGACCGGCGAGCCCGGGCACGGTCTCGATGCTGGACCGCTTCGCGACCTCGGGCGACGGGCGCCGGGCGGTGCCCGAGGGCCGGTCACGGCCGACGACGACCTCACCTCGGTCGACGCCCTCGCCAGCTGACCGTACCGACGGGCGGCCTGCCTCAGCGCCCGAGCACTCGCCGCAGGTAGGCGTTGGCAAAGCGACCATCTGGATCCAGGCGGTCGCGCACCGCGAGGAAGCGCTCCCATTCCGGGTAGCGGGGCGCGAGTGTCGAAGCCCGCTGGAAGTGCAGCTTCCCCCAGTGCGGCCTTCCGTCGTACCCGTCCATGATGCGCTCGACCCCCTCGAAGTAGGGCCGGTGCTCCATGCCCTGGAAGACGTGGAAGGCGAGATAGCAGGAGGAACGCCCGGAGGCAGTCGAAAGCGGGATGTCGTCCGGCGCCGTGAAGCGGACCTCGACCGGGAAGCTGATCAGGAGACCGCTCTCCTCGATGAACCGTTGCACCTCTCGCAGCGCCTCGGCGCCTGCTTCCCGGGGAATGGCGTACTCCATCTCGTAGAACCGCACGAGCCGGGGGCTGGCAAACACGCGGTAGCTGCGGTCGGCGTAGGTCACGCGACCCGTCACCGCGACCGCCTGGGCCAGCTTCGGGATCCAGCGAGGCCGCAGGCGACCCAGCCGGCACAGTGTGCCGAACGCGTAGTTCTGCAGGAAGAGGTCGTTGTACCACTCGCTGACCTTCGAGCGGGGTGACAGCGGCTCGGTAGTCCGATTGTTCGACTTCGTCAGCGCCCAGTCGGTGTGCGGAACCCAGTAGAGCTCGAAGTGATCGTTGCCCGCGACGTGGTCGTCGAGCGCTTCGAGCACCGCCTCGACCCGGCGCGGCTCCTCGACCACCGCGAGGTTGAAGGCCGGCACGACGTCCAGCGTGACTGTCGAGACCACACCGAGCGCGCCGAGCCCGACCCGGGCGCAATGGAACACCTCGGGCTCCTGCTCGCGGGAGCACTCGAGGACGCTCCCATCGGCAAGGATCATGCGCAGGCCGGCGAGCTGCGCCCCCATGCCCGTGAGGCCGGCACCGGTGCCGTGGGTGCTGGTGGATGTGGCCCCGGCGACGGTCTGGTAGGCGATGTCGCCCAGGTTGGGAAGCGCCAGGCCGCGGCGCTCGAGCGCCTCGTTGAGGTCCGCGAGCCGCATCCCGGCCTCGACCGTCACCTGACGGCGCTCCGGGTCCACCGAGAGGAGGCGACCGTACGAGCTGAGCTCCACCAGGTGGCCGTCGGTGCAAGCGATGTCCGTGAAGCTGTGGCCGCTTCCCACCACCTTCACCGGGCGCCGGTCCTGCGCCGCCCGCTCGACGACGGCGATGAGCTCCTGCTCGCTCGCCGGACGATGCCACGCCACCGGGCGGGCGGTCTGGTTGCCGGCCCAATTGCTCCAGGTGACCTCCGTCGCCATGGACTCGCTCGTCAGCGCGCCTTCAGGGCCTCGATCAGCTTCGGGAGGACCTTGTGGACGTCGCCCACGATGCCGAGGTCGGCGACGCCGAAGATCGGGGCTTCCTTGTCCTTGTTGATGGCGATGATGTTCTTCGAGCCCTTCATCCCGACCATGTGCTGGGTGGCGCCAGAGATGCCAACGGCGATGTAGACGGTGGGCTTCACGACCTTCCCGGTCTGGCCGACCTGGTAGCTGTAGGGCACCCAGCCGGCGTCGACGATGGCTCGAGATGCACCCGGCGCTCCCTTCAGGAGCTTCGCCAGGTCCTCGATCATCTCGAAGTTGGCCGCCTCCCCCAGGCCCCGGCCGCCGGACACGACGATGGCCGCTTCGTCGAGCTTCGGGCCCGTTGACTCCTCCACATGCTCAGCCTCGATCCTGGCTGCTCCGCTCGCCCCGAGCTCCGGCACAGCCACGGCCACGACCTCCGCCGGCCCGCCACCACCTTGTTCCGCTGCGAACGACTTCGGGCGGAACCCGGCAAGGAACGGGGCCTCGCTGGTGAACGTCGTGGTGACGAGGACGTTGCCGCCGAAGATCGGCGTGATCACCGCCACCTGGTCACCGTCGACCGTGACATCCGTGCTGTTGGTGACGACGGTGCGGTCGAGCTTCACCGACAGACGGGCCAGGACGTCGCGCCCTTCGTGGGTCTGCGGGAACATGATCAGCCCCGGGACCTCGCCGCCGTCGATCACGGCCTTCATGGCGCTGGCGACGGCCGGCCCGGGCAGCTTCCCGCCGAGGTCGCCCGGGGCGAACACCTTCGTCGCCCCATGGGCGCCGAGCGCCGCGGCCACATCGGTCGCGTCCGCGCCGACGTGGAACGCGGTCACGTTGGGAGCGAGCGACCGAGCCTTGGTGAGCAGCTCGAGCGTGCCGGTGGTCGGCGCGCCCTGGGAAGACTGGGAGAAGACCCAGACGGTGTCGATGGCCATGTCTGATCTCCTCAAATGACCTTTAGGTTTTCGAGGAAGGCGACGATCTTGCCGAAGGCCTCGCCGTCGTCCTCCACGATCTCACCCGCCTGGCGCTCCTCCGCGGCCGCCACGTTCACGATCTCCTGACCGGCGCCGGCCCAACCGACGACCGACAGGCCGAGGTCGGCCGCGGTCACCTCGTCCACCGGCTTCGACTTGGCGGCCATGATCCCCTTGAAGCTGGGATAGCGGGGTTCGACCACACCGGCCGTCACCGAGATGACCGCCGGCATCGGAGAGGTGACGTCGTCGAAGCCGTCCTCGGTCTGGCGCTGGATCTTCAAGGCCCCGCCATCCACCTCGACGTGCTTGGCGAAGGTCACCGATGGCAGGTCGAGCAGCTCGGCCACCTGCTCAGGCACGGTGCCGGTATAACCATCGGTGGAATCCGTCGCCGCGATCACGAGATCGGTGCCGCCGAGCCGCTCGATGGCCTTGGCCAGCACCTTGGCCGTCGTGAGGGCGTCGGAGCCCTGAAGCGCAGGGTCCGACACCAACACGGCTCGGGCTGCGCCCATGGCGAGTGCGGTCCGCAATCCCGAAGTCTCCCCGTTGGGGGCCATCGAGACCAGGCTGACCTCGCCGGCGCCCGCGGCCCCGACCAGCTGCAGCGCCATCTCCACGCCGTAGCTGTCGGATTCGTCCAGGATCAGCTTGCCCTCGCGCTTCAAGGTGTTCGTCGATGGATCGAGGGCGCCGGGCGCGGCCGGATCCGGGATCTGCTTGACGCAAACAACGACGTTCATGGGCGGCATTGTTGCCGAACGTGAGGGCTGGGGCCAACGGGCTCCGTGATCGGCGGGCCGCGACGACGTCAGGTCCGGGCTCGGCGAGGGCTGGTGCTACCTTCGGCCGTCCCCGGGAGATCCCGTGCGCGCCCTCCTCGTCGTCAACTCCTTCGCCTCCTCGGTCACGGCCCGCAACACCGTGCTCATCCATCAGGCCCTGTCGCGAGGGCACGACGTCCAGATCGTCGAGACCAGCCGCCGCGGTCACGCCACCCGCTTCGCCCAGGACGCCGCCAGCCGGGGCGTGGAGGTGGTGATCGCCTTCGGCGGCGACGGGACGGTGAACGAGGTGGCCACCGGCGTGGCCGGCACCGACACCGCGCTCGGCGTGCTCCCGGGTGGCTCGACCAACGTGTTCGCTCGGAGCATCGGGCTGCCCAACGACCCGGTGGCGGCGGCCAAGGAGCTGACCGCCGCGCTGGACGCCCGACTGATCGAGCGGGTGGGGTTGGGCTCGGTCAACGGTCGTTACTTCTGCTTCCACACCGGCGTCGGGTTTGACGCCGCGGTGGTTCGGGAGGTGGAGAAGCGCGCCGGGGTCAAGCGATGGGTCGGCCACCCGCTCTTCATCTACGCCGCCCTGCGAACGTGGTTCTCCAAGTACGACCGACGGCACCCGCACTTCGCGCTGTCGATCCCCGCCGACGCACCGGGGGGGCCAGCCGAGGTGCGCGATGGCTACTTCACCGTCGTCCTCAACACCAGCCCGTACACCTACCTCGGCAACATCGGCCTCGATCTGTCCCCCCACGCCCGCCTCGACCGCGGTCTGGTGGCCATCACCTTCCGCAGCCTCCGACCAACCGTCATCCTCGGGACGTTGGTGAAGGCGCTGCGGGGCCGGCCGGTCGAGACGACCCGGGCGGTGGACGAGCGCCATGACCTCGGGGAGCTCCAGATCGAGGCGTCCAAGCCGTTTCCCTACCAGGTCGACGGCGACTACCTGGGCGAGACCCGCCGCCTCCGGTTCCAGCACCAGCCAGCGGTGCTCGACCTCGTGCAGCCGGCCTCGCCCACGGTGAGCGCGTAGGAGCAAGCGCCCGCGCATCCGAGACGCGCCTCGCTCGGTCTGCCCCTGCGGTGAGTCCGCCACGATGCCGCTCGCGGTGGTCGCCCTGCCACGCAACGTGCACGGGCCGGGCTCGGCACGAGGCGCCTCCGGTCGCAACGGTCAGCGATCGCAAGCGTGAGGTTCCGCCATCGACTGCCGGCCCGTACGCTCGTATCGTCGGGAGGGGCACGGCGGTGGGCGTGTACGAGCGGGAATCGGCGCGGTATCAGGCGCTGGACGTACTCCGCGCGCTCGCGCTCGTGTCCATGGTCAGCCTGCATGTCTGGGAGGACCTCGGCGGCAACGGCTTGGGGGACAGCTACATCGGGCGGACCCTCCACTACGCCGGCTGGATCGACGGCGCCTTCTTCTTCGTGGCCTTGTCCGGTGTGGTCACGGGTCTCGTCCACCGGCGGGTGGTGAGCAAGAGCGGGTTGCGTGCCAGCGGGCGGAAGCTGGCCCGACGAGCCGCGTTCCTGTACGTCGTCCATGTTGCGCTGACACTGCTCATCGTCTCGATCCGTTCCGCCGACTCCCAGGCCGTGATGCCACTGACGCCATCGTGGTCCGCGGGCTCGGGGGCCGCCCAGACAGTCGCCCAAGTGCTCACGCTTCACCTCGAGCCGGACAACAACAGCGTCCTGCCGATGTACGTCTTCTTCCTGCTGTGGGCGATACTCGCCGTCGGACTCCTCACGCGTGGACGTGCTCACGCCGTGATCGGCCTGTCAGTGGCGATGTATGCCCTCGGCAAATCGCCCCTCGCCGGTCTGGCGCTCGCGCCGGGGTCGTTCCACATCCTGTCCTGGCAGCTGCTGTTCACCGGTGGGCTGATCGTCGGTTGGACATGGGAGCGGGAGCGGCTGCGGCTGTCGATCACCGTTCGCCGGTTCGTGGTGACCGCGTCGGTCCTGGTGTTCGCCCTCTTCCTCGCGCTGAGCCGGTTCGCGAACGGACCGATCAGCCGACTCCCGGGACAGCCGGTCGACAAGAACAGCGGCGGGTTGCTGGCGTTCGTGTTCGCCGCGGCAGCACTCGTCATGGTCTATGGAGCCATCGAGTTCCTCCGCCGGTCCGCCCTGGCCCGCCGCGCCCTCGTCCCTCTCGCCATCGTCGGGAGCAAGGGCTTGCCGGGCTTCGTCACGATGGTCGTCGCCATCCTTGTGCTCCAAACCGTGCCAGGGGTCGAGCCGAGCGACCTCATCGTGATCCTGGTCGTGGTCGTCTGCGGCCTCGCGGAGCTCGCTGCGCTCCGACTCGACGGGTGGCGGCGGCGACGGACAACGGTGGTGGGTCTCGACCGACCAGCCCGAGATCTGATCGCCGTGCAGACGTGCTGACCGCGGGCTGGGGTGCAGCGTGGGGGCTTCCTGACGGAGGGTGAGGGTCGCGATACCGACCATGGTCATGCCGGCCCCGAGCGAGCACGGGTCTTCCCGCGAGGTCCCGCAACGGAGGAGACGACCACGCCGCCTCCTAGGCTCGTGTCATGACTCGCATTGCCGTCGTCGGCGCCGGCTATGTCGGCCTCACCACGGGCGCCTGCCTGGCCAAGCTCGGTCACACGGTGGTGTGCGGCGACGTGGACGAGGCCCGGGTGGAGCTGCTGTCGAAGGGGGAGGTGCCGATCGTGGAGGCCGGGCTCGAGCAGCTCGTTCGGGACGGACTCAAGAGCGGCAACCTGCGCTTCGTCAACAGCGCCTCGGAAGCGGCCCACGGCGCAGAGTTCATCTACCTGTGCGTCCCCACGCCTCAGGACGTCGACGGGTCGGCTGACCTCTCGTACATCCAGGCTGCCGCCCGCGAGATCGTGTCGGTGCTCGAGGAAGGCGCCATCGTCGTGAACAAGTCGACGGTACCGGTGGGCTCGACCAAGGTCGTCGAGCGCGTCCTCGGTCGGCCGGATGTGTCCGTGGTGTCCAACCCCGAGTTCCTCCGCGAAGGGTCGGCCGTGCACGACTTCATGCACCCCGACCGCATCGTCGTCGGGGCAGACGATCAAACCGCGGCGGCCCGGGTGGCCGCCCTCTACCTCGGCGTGTCTGCGCCCTTCATCGTCACCGACCCCGCCTCCGCCGAGACGATCAAGTACGCCGCCAACGCCTTCCTGGCCACGAAGATCTCCTTCGTCAACGCCATTGCCGCCGTGTGCGAGGCGGTCGGCGCGGACGTGGCCGACGTGGTGCTCGGCGTCGGCTCCGACAAGCGAATCGGCCATGAGTTCTTGCGCCCTGGCCCGGGTTGGGGCGGCTCGTGCTTCCCCAAGGACACCCGTGCCCTCGTGCACATCGCCGAGAACGCCGGGTACGACTTCGACCTCCTTCGAGGGGTCATCTCGGTGAACGACCAGCAGCGGGCGCGGGTCGTCGACAAGATCCGGCGGGCCGCAGGTGGCTCGCTGGACGGGGTTGTCGTCGCGGTGTGGGGCCTGACCTTCAAGGCCAGGACCGACGACCAACGGGATTCGCCGTCGCTCGCGATCGCACGCGATCTCCGCCGCGAAGGCGCGCTCGTGCGAGCGTTCGACCCCACCGTCGAGACGCCGCTCCCGGACCTCGAGCTCTGCCTCGACGCCTACGAAGCCTGCACCGGCGCCGCCGTGCTGGCGGTGCTCACGGAGTGGGACGACTTCCGCTGGATCGACCCCGATCGGGTGAGAGACCTGATGACCGGCGCCCAGGTGGTCGACGCCCGCAACCTGCTCGAACGGGCCGCGTGGCAGCGCGCCGGCTTCATCTACCAGGGCATCGGCCGCTGATGGCCAAACGGCACCTGGTCACCGGCGCGGCCGGGTTCTTGGGGTCGCATCTCTGCGACGCTTTGCTCGCCCGCGGTGATCAAGTCGTCGGTGTCGACAACCTGATCACGGGCCGGGTCGAGAACCTCGCCCATCTCGACGGCCACCGCGGTTCTCGTTCCTCGAGGCCGACGTCGCCGACAGCTTCAGCATCACCGGCCGCTTCGACACCGTGCTGCACTTCGCCAGCCCGGCGTCACCGCCTCGCTATCTGGCCTACCCCCTGGCGACGCTGCGAACCGGCGCCGTCGGTACCGACCGCCTCCTCGAGCTGGCCGCATCATGGGGCGCTCGATTCTTGCTGGCGTCCACGAGCGAGGTGTACGGCGACCCCCTCGTCAGCCCGCAACCGGAGACCTACTGGGGCAACGTGAACCCGCACGGCCCGCGCAGCGTCTACGACGAAGCCAAGCGCTACGCCGAGGCGATCACCTTCGCCTACCACCGCACGTTCGGCACCGATGTCGCCGCGGTTCGGATCTTCAACACCTACGGCCCCCGGCTCGACCCCAACGACGGTCGCGTCGTATCCACGTTCCTGCGCCAGGCGCTCTCCGGCGAGCCGCTCACCATCTACGGCGACGGCAGCCAGACCCGCAGCTTCTGCTACGTCGACGACGAGGTGCGGGGCATCCTCGCCTTGCTGGACAGCAACCTGACCGGGCCCGTGAACATCGGCAACCCCATCGAGCTGACCATGTTCGAGCTGGTGGAGGAGGTGCGGGCCGCCACCGGCCAGGACGTGAGCGTGGTGTTCGAGCCCTTGCCCGAAGACGACCCCAAGCGGCGCTGCCCGGACATCGGGCTGGCCCGCCGCGAGCTGGGGTGGGAACCCACGGTGACCCTGCGGGAGGGTCTGATCAAGACCGCGGCGTGGTTCCGCGAGACCGGCTTGCCCCTGTCGGCGGGCGCCGGTCGCTGACCCGCCCAACCGACCAACGGCCCCGCCCCGGCGCCAGAGTCGAAGCAGTCAGCCCCCGTTCTGAGCTCCGCAACCTCGGCTGACCGCCTCGGAGCTGGTCGGTCGAGGTTGCGGTTTCACCGCGGGCGCGGACCGAACAGGGCGGCCGCGACGTCGGGAACGTTGGTGCAGATGCCGTCGACTCCCCAGCCCGCCAGCCGGGTCATGGCCTCAGGGTCGTCGCAGGTCCAGACGTTGACACCGAGCCCGACGCTGTGGCAGCGGGCGATGAGCTCCCGGTCCACCGCCTCCCACCAGGGGTGGAGGGCCTGATGGCCGCCGTCGACGAGGACCGCGAGCGCGTCTGCGGGCACCCGCGTGACCAGCCACGCGGTGGCCACATCGGCGTCGACGGCCCGCACCCGGTCGAGCGTCGGCCGATCGAACGAGGAGACGAGCACCCGGTCCCGATCGCCCTTCGCGACGACCAGGGCCACCACGTCGTCGGCGAGACGACGGTCGTGCTCGAAGCCGGGTTCATTCGGCTCGTTCTTGATCTCGATGTTGACGCCCAGGCCGGCGCAGGCGTCGAGCGCGGCGTCGAGCGTCGGCAGCCATCCAGGGAGGTCGAGGAGCGCCACTTCGACCACCGGCCGGCCGTCGGGCAGGCGGGCGTCGTGCCGGACGACGAGGTCGCCGTCGCGACACCGGCGGGCGATGACCTGGGGCCGACCCTGAGAACGCCGAGTGTCGAACATCTTTCCTGAAACCCTTGTCAAGCCGGTCGCTGTCGCGTACGTTGTGCCGGTTCCTGCCTAGTGCAAGTACCCCTTGGCACCCACTGGCATGTGAACCGTCTCACAAGGTCCCGAGGTTGCCGATGTCCTTGCCCGCAAGCGTGATCGCACTCGCCAGCGCCGACTACGGCTGGCGATCCCAGGCCCTCTGCCGCGACACCGATCCCGACCTGTTCTTCCCGGTCGGCACCACTGGCGCGGCGCTCATCCAGATCGAGCAGGCCCGGTCGGTCTGTTGGCAATGTCCGGTCCAGGCCGAATGCCTCGAATTCGCCCTCGACACCAACCAGGACTCCGGGATCTGGGGTGGGATGTCGGAGGAGGAGCGCCGCCTCCTCCGCCGGGAGCAGACCAACCGCCAGAAGGTCCTGGCGGTCTGAGCCCTCCGGGCGCCCTGCGCCCGTCACGGCTCGAGGTGCAAGGGGACCTGCACCACCACCGTCGTCCCCGAGCCCTGATCGGGTGGCTCCAGCGAGGCCCGCTTGTGGTCCTCGGCGCGCCCGGCCCGAATGGTGATGGTGCCCCCGAGCTCGGTGGTGACGAGCGTGCGCACGATCGTGAGACCGAGGCTCGACGCCTGATCGATCGAGAAGTCGTCGACCACACCGATGCCGTCGTCGATCACCGTGACCCAGAGGTTCCGCTCGTCCTGATCGAGGAGCACGACGACGTGACCGGGACGGTTCCGGTTGCGGAAGGCATGGGCCACCGCGTTCTGGAGCAGCTCCGTGAGCACGACCGCCAACGAGGTGGCGACGCTGGACGGGAGCTTGCCGCCATCGCCCTCGGCCCGGAATCGCACCGGCCGATCGGGTGACTGCAACGAGTCCTCGGTCAGCCGCAGGAGCGGCCGGACGATCTCGATGAAGGCGACCTCGTCGCTGGCCTCGCGCGACAAGGTCTCGTGGACCAGGGCGATGGTGCGGATCCGGCGCACTGCGTCGTTCAGCACCCGCTTTGCCTCTTCCGACGGGGAGCGCCGGGTCTGGAGGCGCAGCAGAGAGGAGATGGTCTGGAGGTTGTTCTTCACCCGATGGTGGATCTCGCGGATGGTCGCATCCTTGGACAGGAGCAGCCGGTCGCGCTGGCGCACCTCAGACACATCGCGCAGCAAGAGCACGCCGCCGGTGATGTGGCCGGCGGCGAGGATCGGCATGCAGCGGGTGACGACCGTGACGGCGGCGGTCTGGTCGAACTCCTCGATCACTGGCTCCCGGTGCTCGAACGCCTCGCTAACCGAGGCGTCGTTGAACCCGAGCTCGGCCAGGCGGAGACCAACTGCGTTGGCCGTGATGCCGACGCGGTGGAGCGCGGAGACGGCGTTCGGAGACGCGTACTGCACCCGGGCGTCGGCGTCCACCACCATCACGCCGTCGCCCACCCTGGGCGCCATCGTGACATTGCCCCGCCGAGCCTCGTAGGGGAAGCTGCCCTCGGCGATCATCGCGGTGAACCGACCGAAGATCGCCTGGTAGGTCCGCTCGAGCTCACCGGGCTGGCGGCCGGTGTGCGGCGACCACTCCTTGGTCAGCACCGCGATCACCCGCCCCTGGCGCCGAGCCGGTATGGCCAGGAGGCGCGCCGGCTCGGGCAACCCCTCCACCGTGATCTCCCCCTCCACCATCTGCCCGGTGTCGGCCGCCGCCGACAGCAGGGCCCGCTCGGTCTCGTTGGCCCACGCGCCGACCCAGTCGGCGAGGTACAGGGTCTGGCCGGTGACCGGCCGGACCTGGCTCAGGATCACCCAGCGGCCGTCGGCAGTCGGGGCGTAGAGGAGGAGGTCGGCGAAGCAGAAGTCGGCCAGCATCCCCCACTCGCTGACCAGCCGGAGGAGGTGGACGACGTCGGCTCGCTCCAGCTCAGTGTGCTGACGGGTGAGATCCGACAGGGTGGCCACGCGGTCGAGTCTTGCCGACGGCGCCGGACGTGCCTCATCGCCAGCAGGTCTCGCCGAGGCGGACCAGGCCGGCCAGGTCGTTGATCGGTTCGTCCAGGATCGGCACGGTCACGAGAACGTGGGCCGACGCGGCCAGCTCGAGGCGCTGCTCGGCCTCGCGCTTGGCCACGACGGCGTAGTTGTCGAAGCTCTCGCCGATCTCGGCCAACACCCGGCTCACGCGCGCCGCCGGTGCGCCCACCTCCGACGCCAGCGCGGCGCCGAGCGAGGGCCCGGTCTCGCGGAGGAAGAGGGCCGCGGCAGCCGGTCCCGCATCCTGGAAGTACGACGGGAGGACCTTGTTCACCACCACCGCGCCCAGGTGCAGCTGGCGCCGACGGAGCTGATCCACGAAGAACGAGGCCTCCCGAGCCGCAGCCGGCTCGAGCGTCGTGATCACGCAGAAGGTTGACCGGCTGTCGGCCAGCACCCGGCTGACCTCGCGGGCCCTCGATACGAACCCGGCCTCCATGGACTGGAGGAGCACGAAGAACTCGGCGATGTCCTGGAGGAAGTGGGCACCCAGGATGCGGTCGGCCATGGTCAGAAACGGCCGAGAGGCCGCGCCCACCACCCGGTTGCGGATCGGCGCCGTCAGCCACCGGAGCAGGCGGCCGCCGAAGAACTCCTCCATCCGCCCCGGCGCGTCCAGGAGGTCGAGGGCGTTGCGGGTGGGCGGGGTGTCCACCACGATCAGGTCGAACCGCCCGGAAGCGTGGAGCTCGTGGAGGCGCTCGATGGCGATGTAGTCGTGGCTCTGGATGAACTGGGCCGTGATGTTCTCGTAGAGCGGGTTGGCAAGGATGGCGTCGCGGGTCTTGTCGTCCGGGGCGTGACGGCGGATGAGGTCGTCCCACGACGCCTTGGTGTCGAGCATCGCCGCCCACAGCTCGCCCCGGGGCTTGAGCCCGGCAGCGGCGAACGCCTCGGCCGGCACCACGTGCTCGACGTTCCCGAGACGCTCGAGGCCGAGGGCGTCGGCCAGGCGCCGGGCCGGATCGACGGTGAGCACCAGCACCCTCCCGCCGAGGTGGAGGGTGGCCATGGTGGCCAGCGCGGCCGCGGTCGTGGTCTTGCCCACGCCCCCCGAGCCGCACGTGACGACCACCTCTTTGGCCGCCAGCAGCTGTTCGAGCGTGATCGTGTCGGGCGCGGAGTCGTTCCGGCGTCGGGGTGCCATCAGCCCAGCTCCTCACCGAGGGCGCCTGCCACCTGCACGACCGCCCGCTTGCCCGTGCTCTTGGCGAACAGCTCCGGCACGAGCAGCAACGGCACCGAACCCCGGACCCCGGCCTGCAGGACGGCCAGGTTGGCCGCCCGCTCCCGGCGCAGGGCGACGGCGAGCGCGGCGGCGTCCAGCACCCGCTCGACGTCGGGTCCGGCCGATTCGGCCAGGACCTTCAGCGCGGCCGGCTGGCGGAGGCGGTCGAACACCGCCTCCTCGTCTCGGGTGAAGAGCTCCGGGAGCACACGGTTGACCACCACTGCGGCGACGTCGACCGGGACCGCGTCATCGAGGCGTTCGAGGAGCTCCAGGGTCTCCGCCACGGGCAGCTCTTCGGGGTTGGTGACGACCACCACACCAGTGCGAACAGGATCGGCGAGGATCTCGGACATCCAGCGCGTCTGGTCGCGCACCATGCCCATTTGGACCAGCTCGTTGATGGCCCACGGCGCCGACAGCTGGCCCACGATGTGGCCCGACGCCGCCGCGTCCACCACCACCAGGTCGTAGTGGTGCTCGCTCACCTCGTAGCAGAGCTTGCCGACGGTGAGGATCTCGCGGACGCCGGGCGCGGCGTCGGCGACGAAGTCCAGCGTTCGGGCGAGCGGCCCGAGGCGCGCCGCCAAGGGGAGGCGGACCACCAGCTTGAGGTACTCACGCAGTGAGTCCTCGGTGTTCATCGCCATCGCCTCGATGCCAGGGTGGACCGCACGGGGTTGGAACCGCAGCGGTCCGGACTCGAACGCGGCGGCCAGCGCGCCCTTGGCGTCCACCTCGCACGCGAGCACGCGTCGTCCCCGTGATGCCGCCAGCACCGCCAGCGCGGAGGCGATCGTCGTCTTGCCGACCCCACCTTTGCCGGTGACGAACAGGAGGCGACGCTCGAGGAGCTCGGTCGGGTTCGGGGCGGGGGGCGGGGAGGTCAGGTGCCGAACCCCATGCGCCGCTCGCCATCGGCCAGACCCAGCTCGACGTAGGCGATCTTGGCCGACGGCACCATGACCTCGCGGCCCCGGCGGTCGGTCAGGGTGAAGGTGTCGGTGGCGCCGGCGAGCGCAGCGGTGATGGCGCCCTTCAACGCCTCTCGATCAGTGTCGTCGCCGAGCTCGATGAGCAGCTCACGGGCGGCGTGGGTGATGCCGATGCGGACGTCCACAGCATGAAGCTCCTGGAGGGCGGGTGATGACGGCGACAGCCTACGGGGCAAGTGGCGCGGCGCCGATGGTCGCTCGGCGGTCGAGCGGGTTGGGCGCCCGGCTCAGGTGATGCGCAGCTTCGGGCTGAAGACCTTGCGGGGCGCCAGCTCCACTGCGATCCGCTCGGCCATCTCCCGGAAGCAGCGCGCTGCTTCGCTATCAGGGAGCACGGCGGTGATGGGTCGACCGTCGTCGCCGCCTTCGCGCAGCTCCGGGACCAGCGGGAGCTGCCCGAGCAGCGGCACGTCGAGCTCGCGGGCGAGCTCTTGACCGCCGCCGGCACCGAACAGCTCGTAGCGCTTCCCGTCGTCGCCCGTGAACCACGACATGTTCTCGATGATCCCCTTGACGGGAAGGTGCACCTTCTCGGCCATCGCCGCCGACAGGCGGGCCACCTTCTGCGCCGCGGCCTGGGGCGTCGTCACCACGTACACCTCGCCCCGGGGCAGGTACTGGCTGAGGCTCAGCGCGATGTCGCCGGTGCCCGGTGGCATGTCGACCAGCAGGTAGTCGGGGTCGTCCCAGAAGACGTCGGTCAGGAACTGCTCCAACGCCTTGTGCAGCATCGGGCCCCGCCAGATCACGGCCTGGCCATCGGGCACGAAGTACCCCATCGAGATGCACCGGACGCCCCACTGCTCCGGCGGGATCAGCATCTGGTCGATGACGACGGGATCGCGGTCGGTGCCGAGCATGCGTGGGATCGAGAAGCCGTAGACGTCGGCATCGAGGATCCCAACCGAGTGCCCCTGCTGGACCAGGGCGACGGCAAGGTTGGTGGTCACGCTCGACTTGCCCACGCCGCCCTTGCCCGACGCGATCAGCAGCGGTCGGGTGCGGTTGCCCGCTTCGGCGAACGGGATGCGCCGCCCCTCGGCGTGGCCCTGCGCGGCGGTGGACCCTGCGGTCGAGGCCGGATCACCGTGGAGGCGCCGGCGCAGCGCCTCGCGCTCGTCGTCGGTCATCACCGTGAAGTCGAGGGTCACGCCCGCGACGCCTTCGAGCGGTTGGACCGCCTCGCTCACCCGGCGCTGGATCTCGTTGCGCAGCGGGCACCCGGCCACCGTGAGCGCAACCCGAATGCCCACGGTTCCGTCGGCTCTCAGGTCGACATCGCGCACCATCCCGAGGTCGACGATCGATCGGCGGAGCTCGGGATCCTCGACCGGACGCAGCGCGTCGACGACCTGCTCGGCGGTGAGAGGCATGGTGCTGGGGGGCTCCGTTCTGTCCTGTCCGTCCTGCATCGCGCGGACGCGACCTGCCGCCCGGTCTGGGCGGGCCGGTGCGGGCGAATTACCACTACGGCCATAGGTAGAATACCGGCGTGGCTCGTGCCGCACCCACCCTGATCGTGGCGCCCGACGCCTCCTCCGCGCCGCCGTCGACGACCTCGTCCGGGCCCGCGGACGTCCCACCACGCCGGAGCGGCGAGTTCTCAGCCGCCGTCAGCGCCATCACGAGCGCCTTCGGCGACCCCACGCGCCGGGGCATCTACCTGTTCACGCACGAAGCGGCCGACGCCGGCGTCACCGCGGGGCAGGTGGCTGACCACTTCGGCCTCCACCCCAATGTGGCTCGTCACCACCTCGACAAGCTGGCCGCCGGCGGCTACCTCGAGGTGGCCGTGGGCAAGCCAGGCAGCGGGGCTGGTCGGCCATCCAAGCGCTACCGGGCCATGGGCGATCAGGTCTCCCTCGACATCCCGCTGAAGACCGACGACCTGGTGCTCACCCTCCTCGGACGGGCGCTCGCCCTCCTGCCTCGGGATGAGGCGCAGGCAATGGCCGAGGAGGTGGGCGAGGAGTACGGTCGGGCCCTCGCCGCCGCCATGACGGGCCGAGAGGGCCAGCCGGCCGGCGTCCAGCGATCGTTCCGCTCCGCGCTGCACGCGGTGGCCGACGCTCTCACGGCCCACGGCTTCGCTGCTCACGCCGACAGCCGCAACAACGAGCTGCGCATCATCAACAACCACTGCCCGTTCGGCGACGTCGCCATGGAGCACCCGGTGATCTGCGCGGTCGACCGGGGGATGGTGAAGGGGATGTTGAGCGCGCTGTACGGCGAGACGGACCCCGCCATCAACACCTCGCTGCCCCACGGCGACGACCAGTGCGTCACCTCCTTCTGACTCTCCGTCCGCAGGCCGACCTCGACCCCGCGCTCCGCGCTTCTGTTCCGCGCATCAGGTCGCTGACGATCGATCTCGCGGAACAGAACGCCGATGGCAGCGATCGGTGAGACGCGGGGCACGCTCGCGGGCGTCTTCTCGGGCGTCCTGGCGGTCGTCGTCGCGCTCGGCGCCTGCGCCGGCTCGGGTAGATCGACAGGGGGGTCGGCACCCGACTCGACGTCACCTGAGATCGCCGGTCCGCCCGCGCCGACCACACTGCCGGCCTGGATCCCGCCCGCCCTCGGCTTGGCCGGGGAGGACGCGCTCGTCGAGGTGATCGGGCACGACCTCACGACGAGAGCCTTCAAGTACTCCTTCGACGAGGTCCAGGGCACGGTGACCCTTTCCGACGGCCGCGTCGTCGACCTGAGCACGGTGGCCTCGCTGGCGGCGTCATCCGACCCCACGACGTGGCCGGCGTTGGCGGCCCGCAGCTTCAACGCCCTGCTCGCGCCCTGAGACCCGGCCATGGCCCGCCACTACCTGGACCACGCGTCGACGTCGCCCACCCGCCCCGAGGCGGTCGACGCCATGGTGGCGTGGTGGCGGACCACCGACTCCGGAGGCGACCCGGCCCGGATCCACGTCGAGGGTCAGACGGCCCGGGTGGCGGTCGAGCAGGCGCGCGAGGACGTGGCCAAGCTCCTCGGCGCCCGCAGCCGTGAGGTCGTCTTCACGAGCGGGGCTACCGAGTCCATCGCCACCGCAGTGTTCGGCGCCACCGAGCGGGGCCAGCACGTGGTGGCGGCGGCCGTCGAGCACTCGGCGGTGCGCCTGACGTCGGCTCGACACGACCTGACCCTCATCGGCTGCGACCGGCAGGGTCGGATCGATGTCGACGCCCTCCTGGACGCGGTCCGGCCCGATACCGCGCTCGTGCACGTCCAGTGGGGGAACCACGAGGTCGGCACCCTTCAGCCGGTGGCCGAGGTCGTCCAGGCCTGCCGGGCTCGCGGGGTGGTGGTGCACGTCGACGCCGCCCAGGCGGCCGGGCACGTGCCGCTCGAGCTCCGATCGCTCGGCGCCGACCTGGTCAGCGTGAGCGCCCACAAGATGGGCGGGCCCCCGGGAGTCGGTGCCCTCGTGGTGCGACGGGGTCTGCGCCTGTCGCCGCTGCTCGTCGGCGGGGACCAAGAGCGGGCCAGGCGGGCGGGCATGGAGAACATCCCGGCCATCGTCGGCTGGGGGGCCGCGGCCGCCGTCATCGCCCCCAACGAGTTGGACGAATCGATCGCCGCCCGCGGCCTCACCACCGCCATCCTCGACGCCGTGCCCGACCTTGACGGCGTCGTCGTCTACGGCGATCCGGTCGAACGCCTGCCCCATCTCGTCTGCCTCGGCGTCGACGGGGTCGAGCCGCAGGCCGTGCTGCTCGGCCTGGACCAGGCGGGCATCGCCGTGCACTCCGGGAGCGCCTGCGCCTCGGAGGATCTCGAGCCCTCGCCCGTTCTCGAGGCCATGGGGGTGGACGCCCATCACTCGCTTCGGGTCAGTGTGGGCTGGAACACGGTCGCCGCCGACGTCGAGGCCTTGCTCGACGCCCTTCCTGACGTCCTCGGGCGCCTCCGGGCCCTGGGCGGCTGACCTCCGAGGCGGGGCGGGGTCGGGGGTGCCGCCCGGCCCGCTCACGAGCGACCCCTGCGGAGCCGACGCCCCGTCGCGCCACTAGGGTTCCGGGCGATGGCGCTCTACCTCGTCCGCCACGCCAAGGCCGGGCAGCGCAGCGGCTGGGACGGGCCCGACCTGCTCCGGCCGCTGACCAGGCCCGGGCGAGCCCAGGCGCAGGCGATGACCGCCTGGTTGGCCAACGAGCCGGTGGCCCGGCTGCTCTCGAGCCCTTACACCCGGTGCGTGCAGACGCTGGAGCCGCTCGCCGACAAGCTCGGGCTGGAGGTGGAGGTGACCGAGGCGCTCAGCGAGGGCAACCCGTTCGAGCCCGTGCTCGACCTGTTGGCGACGCTGCCAGAACCGAGTGTGCTGTGCAGCCACGGCGACCTCATCCCTGACACCATCGAGGCCCTCCTGCGGCGGGGCATGCTGCTCGACAGCCAGCCCGACTGGCGCAAGGGCAGCACCTGGGTGCTCACCCGTGAGGGCGGCGTGATCACCAGGGCCTGCGCCGTGCCTCCCGGCGCCTGACCCACCGGGGCCGTCGAATCAGTCGGGGCTGCCGAAGTTCACGTCGAAGGACCCGAAGATGATCACCGTGAGGAACAGCGCCAGCCCCACCAGTCCGAGCACGAGCCCGGCGATCGCCATCCCCCGGCCCCGGTAGGCCACGGGCTGCTGCTTGATCTGGCTGAGGGCCACACCACCGAAGATGGTGGCGAGGAGTGACGGCACCACGAGCACGCACAGCAGCAAGCCGACGATGCCGAGCACAAGCGCGGCGACGGCGAAGCCGTTCATGCGCGACGACGCCGCGCCGGGAGGACCGTAGCCGGGCGGCGTCGCGCCGGGAGCCGACCCCGGCCCGTATGACCACGGCGGCAGCCCAGGTGGCGGACCGGGCGGAGGCGGGAGGTCGGTCACCGTCGTTCAGGCCGCGAGCTGGGTCCCCTTGCTGGCCCAGAAGTCGTTCAGGGCTGACTGCACCTTCAGGTACCAGATGAAGTGGCCGATGATCGGCAGCAGGACCCACAGGCCCCACCAGACGCTCATCGGGCTCTGGCGCCCATCGCGCTTGTACATCTGCTCGATCTCGTAGGGCACGGTGAAGAAGATGGCAATGCCGGCGAAGATGGCGATGATGGCGCCGAGCACCTCACCGAGGCCGTCGCCCTTGTAGCGCTTCAGATCGCCGTGCGTCCGGTAGGTCCAGAAGACGCCCCAGATGCCGCAGGTGACGATGAACAGGAGGATGTTGAGCCCCGTCTTGTACCAGACCTCATCCAGCGTGCGAGGCACCTGGCCATAGCTCGAGGGCGGCGGCGGGGCGGCCGGCGCGCCGACGCCGGACACGGCGGGCATGCTCGTCGGCGCGGCCGGAGGAGGCGGCGGAGGAGGGGAATCCGGGCCCGAGGAAGGCTCGGGCGGCGGCGGTACGTCGGACATGGACCGGACCGTAGCAACCAGGGCGAGTACGCCGCGCCGATGGTCGCCGTCAGGGCGTGGCGGAGGCCGGAGCCGCGGACGTGGGCGGGGTGGCCGGAGCCGTCGTCTGAGGCGCCCGCAGCTCGGCGTCGATGTCCTGGCCGAGGGAGCCGATCAGCCCGGCCACGGCGCCGGGCGGATCGAGCGCCTGGCAGCGCGCCAGCTCAGTCTTCGCGGTGGCGGCGTCGTTCAGATAGCGGAAGCGCACGACGGCCTTGAAGCAGTAGGCGTCGGCGCGCGTCGGACCGAGCCGGATGGCGTCGTCGAGCAATCCCTCGGCCTGCACGACCAGCGCGGTCTTGCCTTGCTCACCCGCCTGGATCGAGAGGAGCCAACCGGCATACGTGCGGGCTTCGACGTTGTCGGGGTCCACCCGCAGCACGGCGGTGTACAGCGCGAGCGACTCCGTCGGGTCCGAGCCGAGCAGCGATCGGGCCTGGGCCAGCTCGCTGTTCGTGTCCTCGGCGATGCCGCCGCTCAGCGTCTGGCCGGGCAGCCGCTGGCCCGCGACATGGGCGACGAACAGCCCGGTGCCGACCGCGATGGCGAGGACCAGGGCTGTCCACGCCGCGATCCGCCCGCGGCGGGCCGGGGCCCGAGGTGGGAACGCCCGCCGTCCCTCTTCGATGGCCTTGATGACGGCGGCGGCGCCGCGCCGTGTACCCGTCCTTGAGCGTGAGGTAATCGGGGTCGTCGACGTCGCCGGCGTCGTGCTCGCGCTCGAGGTCGGTCAGCGAGCGCAACAGGAAGCGCCGCTCGTCCTCCAGCGCGGCCAACCGATCCGCGTCGGGCTGGCGGGCCCGGGTCGGTCGACGATCCGGGCTGGCCGAGGCCGGCGCCTCCTCGGACCCCTCCGGCTCGGAGGGTCCGGGCGCCGCGACGTCGCTCACGTCGGTCACCGCCAGCCTCCGACATCGTCCTCATGACGGAGGGCGGCGTCCACGAGCGCCCGGTCCTCGGCGGTGGGCGCGCCCGCCTCCGCGTTCTCCCTTCGCCACCGGCGGAAGACCATCCCCAAGCCCACCACCCCGACGACCAGCACCACGACCGGAAGCACCCACACCAGGCTGTCGACCCCGCTGGCGCGCGGCACGAGCAGGATGCTGTCGCCGAACTTGGCCGCCAGGCCGGCCCGGATCTCGTCGTCCGTCCGCCCCGACCGCACCTCCCGAGCGATCTCGTTCTTGATGTTCAGCGCCACGCTGTTGCGGCTCTCGTACACGCTCTCGCCGGGACAGACCGGGCACTTCACCGTCCGGGCGATGGCGTCGATGCGCTCGGCCGGCGTGCTGGCGCCGCCACTTTGGGCGACACCGACCACGAGGGCGACCAGCGCGATGACGCCCAGGCCCACCCACGCCGGCCAGCCCGTGTACCAGTGCCTCGTCATCCGGTGGTGGGTGCCCCGGCCCGCAGCTGAGCCAGGAGGGTGGTGAGCTGGGCCGACGTCACCTGGCTGATGATCCGGGCCCGCACGATGCCGTCGGGGTCCACGATCCACGTCTCGGGCGACTTCGCCACCCCGAACGCGACCTGGATCCGACCGTCGGGGTCGGTGAGCGTCGGCCAGCCGCCGCCGTGCTCGGCGAAGAACGTTCCGCACCGCGCCGACGTCGTCGTTGAAGACCACGCTGACCAGCTCGGCGGCATCGGCCTGGCCCTCCTGCGCCTGGGCGAACCGCACCAGCTCGGGGTGCTCGGCGACGCACGGCTGGCACCAGGTGGAGAAGAAGTTCAAGAGCACCCAGCTGCCGCGGCGGGAGCCGAGGTCGAAGGGCTCGCCGTCCACGGTGCTGGTCTGCACGACCGGCGCCGGCCGACCGAGCAGCGGCGTGTCGGCGGTGTCCTTCGTCCCGCCCTTGGCGACCGCCGCCACCACGACGAACAGCCCGACGACCACCGCCACCGCGAGGGCGATCGTCAGCGCCAGCCGGGGCCGCCGCGGGGTGGCGTCGTCGGCCGGCAGAGGGGCCGGGTCGCGCCCCTCGAGGACGTCAGGCATCGGCGGCCGCGCCTCCGAGGCGAGGGACGCCCACGAGCTCGGGCTCGTCGGCGCCGCGGACCACCGGTCGTGCGCCAAGGATCGGCGCCGAGACCGGATCGGTCGGGCGACGGCGCCGCCGACCCGGGAAGGCGGCCAGCACCGTGCCGACCGCCACGAGGCCGCCGCCGATCCACAGCCAAACGGTGAACGGCATGAGCCGAACGCCGAAGGTGACGGTGGAGCTGGCTTCCGTCGCCGGCGTGAGCAGGGTCAGGTAGATGTCGCCGCTCAGGCCGGTCTTCACCGACGGCGTGGCGATGATGTCACCGCGGGCCTTGTAGAACTGTTGTTGCGGGGCGTACACCGCCCCGTCGTCGATCCGGATCTGGGCCGAGGTGACGAGCGCGGCCGGCTTGTCGGCGGCCACCTGCCTCACATAGGTGAAGGTGTGGCCGCCGAAGCGCGCCGTCTCGCCGGCATGGAGCGTGAACTCGCCGGCCCGCTGGTAGCTGACCTGGGCGGCCAGCGCGACCGCGATCAGGATCACGCCGAGGTGGACGATCATCCCGCCGTTCGCCCGCCCCAGCAGCCCCCGCCAGCCCTGCCGCTTCGTGGCCAGGACCAGCTGCCGCAGCGCCGAGCCGGCGGCGAAGCCGCCGAGCCCAAAGGCCAGGAGCGGCGTGAGGCCGTCGGCCCCGAACAGCACCGGCACCACGACGCAAGCCACGCCGAAGCAGGCCGGCCAGAACAGGCGCTCCCGCAAGAGCTCACCCGACGCCTTGCGCCACGGCAGGACCGGGGCGATGCCCATGAGGGTGAGGAGGGCGAGGCCGATCGGCGTCGTCATCCGGTCGAAGAACGGCCGCCCCACCGACAGCTGGCGGTCCTGCAGCGCTTCGATGACGAGCGGGAAGACGGTGCCGAGCAGCACCACGAACGCGAACACTGCGAAGAGGAGGTTGTTGGCGAGAAAGGCGCCTTCGCGCGACAGCGGTGAGTCGATGGAGCCGGGCGAGCGGAGGCGGTCGCCGCGCCAGCCGATCAGGGCAATCGAGGTGCCGGCGGCAAGGCCGAAGAAGGTCAGGAGGTAGGGCCCGATGGGCCCGTTCGAGAACGCGTGGACGCTCTGGATCACGCCACTGCGGGTGAGGAACGTCCCGAGGATGGTGAGGCAGAAGGTGGCGGCGAGCAGCGACAGGTTCCAGACCCGCAGCATCCCCCGGCGCTCCTGCACCAGCACCGAGTGGATGAACGCGGTCGCGGTGAGCCACGGCAGCAGGCTGGCGTTCTCGACCGGATCCCAGCCCCACACCCCGCCCCAGCCGAGCACTTCGTAGCTCCACCACGCGCCGAGCACGATGCCGACGGACAGGAAGCCCCAGGCGAACAAGGTCCAGCGGCGGGTGTCGAGCAGCCAGCCCTCGCCCACCCGGCCGGTGATCAGGCCCGCGATGGCGAAGGCGAAGGGCACGCTGAAGCCGACGTAGCCGAGGTACAGGATCGGCGGGTGGATCACCATCAGCGGATGGTTCTGGAGGAGAGGGTTCGGGCCCAGCCCCACGGTCTGCACGCTGCCGCTGACCTTCGAGAACGGGTTGGCCGGCCCGGCCACGAGCAGGAAGAAGAAGGCCGAGATGGCGAAGAGCACGACCAGCGCCCAGCTCACGAGGGGGTCGGCCAGCCGCTTGCGGAACCACAGGAGGGTCGCGGCGAGGTAGCCGGAGAGGATCAGGACCCAGAGCAGGATCGACCCCTGGAGCGAGCTCCACAGGGACGCGAAGTTGTAGAGCGGAGGCGTGGCCGCGGAGCCGACGTCGGCGACGTACGCCAGCGAGAAGTCACGGGTGATCAGCGCCCGCTCCATGGCCGCGAAGGCGAGGATCGCGCCGGCCAGCACGAACCACACGTAGATCGTCCCCACCCGAAGCAGCCGACGCGGCCCGCGGGTGAGGCCGACCACGAGCGTGATCGCACCGAGGATCGATGCGGCCAGGCCAAGCGCGATGCCGGCCGTGCCGAGGGCGCCGTTCACGGGTCTGCTCGCACGGGCCTCACGGCTCAGTCCCGGGCACGCGGTCGGGGTTCTTGGCCTTGTAGTCGCTGTCGTGCTTCACGAGGATCTGATCGGCGTCGAAGGTGCCGTCGACCAGCCGGCCCTCGACCACCGCGGCCCGGCCGGCTTGGAACAGATCGCTCGGATCGCCACCCTGGTAGCGCACGGGATAGGACGCGCCGTCGAAGCTGAGCGTGAAGGCGAGCACTCCCGCATCACGGCTCGACTCGTCGAGGTGCTCGACTGTCCCCTGCATGCGGAACCGGCGGCCTTCCGAGCACTCGGCCTTGTGCCCGACCTCGTTCGCGTTGCAGTAGTAGAGCGACGCGCTGCGCAGGAATTGGAAGAGCACGACGGCGACGCCGACCAGCACCAGGGCGAGCACGACGGCGGGGCCCCATCGCCGTCGCCGCCGGGGCGGCGCTGGCTGCTCGAGGTCGGTGACCGTCCTCGGGCTCAGGTCCATGGCTTCTCCTCGTCCGGCACCCCGCGGCCGAGCCGGCGGCCCCGCACCACGAGCACCGCGGCGAAGGTGCCGACGGCACCGAAGCCGATGACATAGGCCGGGATGACGTACTGCGCGTAGCTCATGCTGGGGCCTCGGTTGCACCCGCGGGCGCGCTCGCCCCCGACTCGCGGCGGCGGGCGGCGATGGCGGCGTCGAGCGAGGCGTCCAGCTGGTGATCCTCGAGCCAGAGCTGGCGACTGCGGTGCAAGAGCAGCCAGGCGTAGATCAGCGTGAACACGGTCAGGCTCAGGAACAAGGTGAAGAGCATCGTGCCGTCGAGCTCCGCGTTCAGGTCGCGGCGGGCCACCGTGGCCCCCTGATGCAGCGAGCGCCACCATTCGACGCTGAGGTGCACGATGGGCACGTCGATGAAGGCGATCAGCCCGGCGATCGCCGCCCGCTTGGCCCTGACCTCGGGCGCGGCCGGGAGTCGACGGATGGCGAGGTAGCCGAGGAAGAGGAGGAACAGGAGCGCCGTGGTGGTGAGGCGGGCGTCCCAGGTCCAATAGACGCCCCACGTCGGCCGGCCCCAGAGCATGCCGGTGGCGAGGGCCAGCCCGGTGAAGAGCACACCGATCTCCGCCGACGCGCCGGCGAAGCGATCCCACGCCAGGCTGCGGGTGCGTGGCCACAGGTAGCAGGCCGAACCGAGCGCGGTCACGCCGAAGGCGAGGTAGGCGAGCCAGGCCGAGGGCACGTGGACGTACATGATCCGCACGCTGTCGCCCATCTCGACATCCTCGGGCGACGTCACGAGGCCGAGCAGCAGCACCAGGGGTACCCCGACCAGGGCCAGCGTGCCCAGCAGGCGCGTCGCCTTCGTGCCCGTCGGTCCGCCGGCGCCGCGCCCGGCGGAGCCCACGCCGAAGGTCGCGGCGCCGGCCTGAGCGGCCGCGGCGGGCGGCCCCGCGGCAGCCGCCGTCGCGCCTCGTGTCGTCATGAATCCTCCAGCAGTGATCCGAAGGCCACCAGGCCGAGGGCGGTGTAGGCGAGGGCGAACACCGTGAGCAAACCGACCCACGGCCAGCCTTCGCTTGTCGCCCGATCGCCGATGCCGAGGGCGGCTTCGAACGCCCGGTTGGCACCGATGAGCACGGGGGCGACCACCGGGAGGAGGAGCAATGGGAGCAATGTGTCCCGCACCCGGAGCCCGGCAGCGAGCCCGCCGTAGAGCGTACCGACCGCGGCCAGACCGCAGGTCGCGGCCAGAGCGGTGGCGACGAGCAGCAGGAGGCCGCCGGCCCGGGTCGGGGCGTCGTAGAGCACGACGATGCCCACGCCGAGCCCGACCTCCAGCAGCAGCAGCTCGGTCACGAGGGCCGCCGCCTTCCCGAGGAAGATGCCGGCCGGCTCGAGGGCACTCAGGCGCAGCAGATCACGAGCGCCGTCGGCGGTCTCGAGGGCGAACGAGCGTTGCACGGTGAACACCAGCGCGAACAGCACCGCGAGCCAGAAGAGACCGGGGGTGGCCCGCCGCAGGATGCCGCTGTCGGGGTCCAGGGCGAACGCGAACAGGACCAGGACGAGCACGGCAAAGGGCAGCACCTGGTTCGTGGCGACGCGGCTGTGCATCTCGATCCGTAGGTCCTTGCCCGCCACCAACCGCAGCGACCTCAGCATGGCGCGGCACCGGCCGGCGTCGGCAGCGCGGCACTCGGGCCGGGTGCCGGAGCGGGCGGCGAGGTGGCGTCGAACACCTGGCCCCCCAACACGAGCACGCTGCGTTGGGCCAGTGCCCCGGTGCGGTCGCGCTCGTGGGATGCCACCACGACCGTGGCGCCGGCGGCCGCGGCCCGCTGCAGCACGTCGTCGATGACCTCGCGTCCCTCGGCGTCCAGTCCGGCGTGGGGCTCGTCGAGGAGCCAGAGCTCCGGGCGGCGGGCGACCAGGGCGGCCAGCGCGGTCCGGCGTCGCTGTCCGGCCGACAGCCGGGCCACCTTGGTCTCAGCCAAACGACCGTCGAGGCCGAGGCGGGCAAGCGCATCGTCGATCTCGGCGTCGGTCGCGCCGACCGTGCGAGCCCAGAAGCGGACGTTCTCCTCGACCGACAGGTCGTCATAGAGCCCGTTGGCGTGGCCGAGGAGGCCCACGCGAGCCCGCACCAGGCGGCGCTCTCGCGTGACATCGACGCCGAGGATGCGGGCCTCGCCCCGCTCCACCGGCAGCAGTCCGGCGCACAGGCGCAGCAGCGTGGTCTTGCCCGCCCCGTTCGGACCCTGCAGGAGGACGATCTCCCCTCGGCCCACCGACAGGGAGGCGCCGGCGAGGGCGGGGAACCGGCCGAGCACCACCACGGCGTCGCGGAGGTGGATCACCGGTTCCATAGGCGTGACCAAACGGTACTGACCCACCAGGAGCGGCCACAATGCAGGGCCGCGCGACGACAGCGAACGACCAAACAGCAGATACCGTCGCCTCGATGGAAGACGGGCCGGACGTCGGCGGAGCTCCCGTCTGGCCGGAGATCGACGTCCAGCTGTACCGAAGGAGCCGAGATTGGCGCTGGTGGGTCGGGCTCCTCGGCCGGATCCTGGTCGTCACCGGGCTGTTCCTCCTCGCCTTCGTCGCCTACCAGCTGTGGGGCACCGGCATCCAGACCCGGCAGGCTCAGAACAAGCTCTCGAGCCAGTTCGACGACGTCCTCAGCACCTCGACCACCACGGCCGCCCCGACCACCTCCACCGACGACGGCACGGTGCCGACGAGCCCATCGAGCAGCACAGTCGTCACCCCGCCCCCGACCGCGCCCGCGACCACGGTGCCGCCGCCCGCACCTGGGGATCCGATCGCTCGGCTGGAGGCACCCAAGATCGGGTTGAACTGGATCGTCGTCAGCGGAGTTGGGGTCGACGACCTGAAGAAGGGCCCCGGCCACTACCCCGACACACCGCTGCCCGGTCACCTCGGCAACGTCGGCATCGCCGGACACCGCACCACGTTCGGGCACCCGTTCTTCCGCATCGACGAGCTGGCGCCCGGCGACGACCTGATCCTCACCACACCCGCCGGTCGCTACGTCTACCAGGTCACTCAGCAGTTCATCGTCTCGCCCTCCCAGTCCGAGGTCCTCGCGCCCACGCCCGACGCCGAGCTCACCCTGACGTCGTGCCACCCCCGCTACTCGGCCAAGAAGCGCATCATCATCAAGGCCAAGCTCGACCCCTCGCGGTCCTCACCGATCATCGCCGCCACGCCCACGACGACCGCCCCCCCGGCCACCACCGCGCCGACGTCCACGCCGCCCACCACCGGCGAGACGCCCTCCAGCTCGACGGCTACGACCACGACCACGACCACGGCCGCGGCTCCCGTACTGCCGACCGGCGGGGCCACGCCGGACCAGCTCGAACGGGGCTGGTTCGACGACCCCGGCGCGTGGTCCCCGGTGGTGCTGTGGGGCTTGGCGCTGATCGCCATCGCGCTCGTGGGCCGGGCGCTGAGGCGCTCGACCCGACGCCGATGGATCGGGGTGCTGGCCGTCGCCCTCCCCTTCGTCGTCTGCCTCTACTTCTTCTTCGAGAACGTCAACCGGCTCCTACCCCCGAACATCTGACGGCGGGGGCGGAACCAGAGCCGGCGCCGCCGGGTGGGGTCAGGGGTCCAGCACCGCCACCACGTCGCCCTCCTGGACGTTGTCGTCGGGCGCGACGCGCAGCTCGATGACCCTCCCCGCAGCAGGTGCCGTGACCGGGATCTCCATCTTCATGGACTCGAGGATCACCAGCTCGTCCCCTTCGCCGACCTCGGCCCCCACCTGGGTGCGGACCTGCCAGACGTTGGCCGTGATCTCGGCCCGCACCTCGGTCACGGCGGCCCGCCGGTCCGGCGGTCCTGCAGGAACCGGAACCGGTCGCGGACCTTCGCCACCTCGGCGGCGTCGATGTCGGCGAGGAGGATGGACTCGGTCCGGGCCGCGCCAGCGAGCACCTCGCCGAGGGGGTCGATGATGCGGCTGTCGCCGGAGTAGGCCAGCCCGCCTCCCTCGCCCACCCGGTTCACACCGACGACATAGGCCTGGTTCTCGATGGCCCGGGCCTGCAGGAGCGTCTGCCAGTGGGTGCGACGGGACTCGGGCCAGTTGGCGCAGCAGAGGTAGACGTCGGTCCGAGGGGCGAGGGGCCACCAGTCGTCACCGAAGCGGAGGTCGTAGCACACGAACAGGCTGAACCGGACGCCGTCGACCTCCACTGTGACGGTCTGGTCACCGGCGTCGTAGGCCTGGTCCTCACCCGCGTAGGTGAAGGGATGGATCTTGGCGTAGCGGTAGGCGGTGCCGTCGGGGCCGGCGAGGATCCCGACGTTGCGCGGCCGCCCGCCACCCACCGGACGCTCGGGCACCGAGCCGTACAGCCACAGGTCGTGCTGGTGGGCCTGCTCGCGCAGCCAGGTGGCCGTCGGGCCATCCGTCGGCTCGGCGATCCGATCGGCTTCCAGCGAGAAGCCCGTCGCGAACATCTCGGTCACCACGGCCACCCCGGCGCCAGCCGCGGCGGCGGCCGCTATCATCGGCTCGAGGTGGCGACGCGTCGCCGCGCCGTCCTCCCACGCGATGTCGTGCTGGATGGCAGCGATCCTCATGACCCTGACCTCCTCGGGGCGGTGACGCTCACGTCCTGAAGGGCGTGGAGCCGATCGACGGCTTCGTCGAGCACCCGCATGCGCTTGCAGAAGGCAAACCGCACGAGCGGGCGACCGGCGTCCTGGTCGTCGTAGAACACCATCGTCGGGACGGCCACCACCCCGCAACGCTCAGGCAGCGAAAGGCAGAAGGCCATGCCGTCGGTCTCGCCCAGCGACCGGATGTCGGCCGTGATGAAGTACGTGCCCTGCGGCCGGTAGACGGTGAAGCCCACCTCGGTCAGCCCGTCAGCCAGGCGATCCCGCTTGCGCTCGAGCACGTCGCGTGCGGTCGCGAAGTAGGTGTCAGGCAGACCGAGACCGACCGCGGCGGCGTACTGGAACGGTCCGCTCGCCACGTAGGTGAGGAACTGCTTGGCGGTGCGCACCGCGCTCACCAGCGCCGCCGGACCCGTCGCCCAGCCGACCTTCCAACCGGTGAAGCTGAACGCCTTGCCGGCCGAGCTGATGGTGAGCGTCCGCTCCCACATGCCCGGGAGGGTGGCGATCGGCACGTGCGCCAACCCGTCGAAGATCAGGTGCTCGTACACCTCGTCCGCCACCACCACCAGGTCGTGCTCGTGGGCCACCGCCGCGATCGCCGCCAGCTCGTCGGGGGAGAAGACCTTGCCCGTCGGGTTGTGCGGCGAGTTGAGGAGGATCAGCCGAGTGCGCGGGCTGACCACCGCCCGGAGCGCGTCGACGTCGAGCGCGTAGTCGGGCGGCCGCAGCGTGACGGGCCGCCTGATCGCGCCGGCCATCGAGATGCAGGCGGCGTAGCTGTCGTAGTAGGGCTCGAAGGCGATGGCTTCGTCGCCGGTGTCGAGCAGAGCGAGGAGCGCGGCGGCGATGGCCTCCGTCGCGCCGCACGTGACCAGCACCTCGGTGTCGGGATCCACCGCCAGGCCGTAGAAGCGCCGCTGATGAGCGCTGACGGCACGCCGCAGCTCGGGCACCCCAGGTCCGGGCGGGTATTGGTTGCCCTTGCCCTCGGTGATGGCCCGGAGCGCCGCCTGCAAGACCTCCTGAGGCCCATCCTCGTCGGGGAAGCCTTGCCCGAGGTTGATCGAACCGGTCGCCACGGCGAGGGCGGACATCTCGGCGAAGATCGTGGTGCCGAAGCCCTCGAGCTTGCTAGTGAGGAAGGGCTCGCCCATGGCCACCTAGTGGATCACACCGGCCACGTCAGTGAAACCTCATCTGCGCCCCGACCGCGAAGGAAGGCGCGCGCTGCGGGTGCAGATCCGGCGGGCTGGCGGAATCAGACCTCATCTGCGCCCCGACCGCGCAGGAGGCGCGCGCTGAGGGTGCAGATCCGGCGGGCCGGCCGCAGCAGACCTCATCCGCGCCCCGACCGCGCGGGAAAGCGCGCACTAAGGGTGCAGATCCGGCGGGCTGGCGGAAGCAGACCTCATCTGCGCCCCGACCGCGCAGGAAGGCGCGCGCTGCGGGTGCGGATGTTCGAAGAGCCCGATCACACCGGGAAGACACCATGCTTGCGCCAGGGCCGCTCCACGTGCTTCGTGCGCGAGATCTGCAGGCCCTTCCAGATGGCGAATCGGGTGTCGGCGGGGTCGATCACGTCGTCGACCGCGGCGTGACCGGCTGCGATGTACGGGTCGATGTTCTTGCGGAACTCCTCGGCCAGGCGGATCTTGGCCTCGGCCCGCTCCTTGGGATCCTCGTACTGGTCGAGCAGCTTGCGCTGCGTGATCTCCACCATGCCGTCGGGGCCCATCACCGCGATCTCCGCCGTCGGCCAGATGGCGACGTAATCGGCCTCGTAGGCGGTGCCGTTCATGACGAAGTAGCCGGCGCCGTAGCTCTTGCGGAGCACGACCGAGATCTTCGGCACCGTCGCCTCCGACACCGCGAACAGCATCTTGGCGCCGTGGCGGATGATGCCCTGCCGCTCGACCGCCGAGCCGACGATGAAGCCGGGCACGTCGTGCAGGAAGACGAGCGGGATGCCGAAGGCGTCGCAGAGCCAGACGAACCGAGCCGCCTTGTCGGCGGCGTTCACGTCGAGCGCGCCACCGAGCACCATCGGGTTCGACGCCAGGAAGCCGACGGGCATGCCCCCGATGCGGCCGAGCCCGGTGACCAGGTTGCGGGCGAAGGCCGGCTTCACCGGGAAGAAGTCTCCGTCGTCGCACAGGAGGGGCACGAGCTTGGTCATGTCGTAAGCCCGGCGCGGGGCGGTGGGCACGAGGGCGTAGAGCTCCTCCACCCGCCGGTCGACCGGGTCGTCGGTGGCCCGCACCGGCGGAGGCTCCTGATTGTGGGACGGAAAGAAGGACAGGTAGCGCCGCACGACCAGGAGGCACTCCTCGTCGGAGGCGACCTCGAGGTCGGCGACACCAGACACCTTGGTGTGCACCTCGGAACCGCCCATCTCCTCCTCGGTCACGTCCTCGCCGGTGGCGGCGCGCACGAGGTGCCGCCCACCGAGCGCCATCGACGACGTCCCCTTCACCATCGGTACGAAGTCGGCGAGGGCCGGGATGTACGCGGTGCCCGCCGCACAGTGGCCGAGCATGGCCGCCACCTGTGGCACCACCCCGCTCAGGGTGACCTGCTCCCGGAACAGGGCGCCAGCGGCCGCGAACGTGGAGCCGCTGGAGGACTGGATCCGGGCGCCGGCCGAATCGAGCAGCCAGACGATCGGGATGCGTTGGCGCAGGGCCAGCTCGCGGACGCGGGCCGTCTTCTGCTCGCCGATCGCTCCCATGGAGCCGGCCAGGACGGTGAAGTCGTAGGCGCAGATGGCGACCCGGCGTCCCTCGACGGTGCCGATGCCGGCGACCATCCCGTCGGCCGCGAGGTAGCCCCGGTCAGCCTGCAGGCCGGCGTCCATCGAGTCGGCGAGCAGGCTGAGCTCGACGAAGCTGCCGGGGTCCAGCAGGAGGTCCAGGCGCTCGCGCACCGGGAGCTTGCCGAGCGACCGTTGGCGCTCGATCATCTTGGCCCCGCCCATGGCCTCGGCTGTGGCCTTGCGCTCGGCCAGGTCGTCGACCAGCGGCTCCCAGTCGTGCAGGTTCGGCGGCTCGGTCACGGATCCGATCCCTTGACTGCTCCGGAGTCAGCCGTGGAGCTCGGCGATCTCCTCGCGGGACACCTCGCCGGGCTTCTTTCCGATGATGATCATGGCCAGGACCTCGTCCATGGTGACATCATGCTTGTTCACGGTGCCGACGAGCTCTCCCTGGAGCATCACACTGATGCGATCGGCCAGGTCGAACACATCGTGGATGTCGTGGCTGATGAGGAAGATCCCGATGCCCTCCGACTTCAGCTGGGCGACGAGCTCGCGCACCTGAGTGGTCTCGGCCGGACCCAGGGCTGCGGTGGGCTCGTCCATGATGAGGATCTTGGCGTTGAAGTGGACCGCCCTGGCGATGGCCACCGACTGGCGCTGCCCGCCCGACAGCGACCTGACAGCAGTCTTGAGGTTCTTGAACCTCGGGTTCAGTCGCTGCATCACCTTCTGCGTCGCCGACGCCATCGCCGAGTCGTCGAGCGAACCGGTGCGGGCGCGGAGCTCCCGCCCGAGGAAGACGTTCCCCGCCGCGTCGATGTTGTCGGCCAGCGCGAGCTTCTGGTAGATGGTTTCGACCCCGTACTTCTGCGCGTCGCGTGGGTAGTGAATGGCGACGGGCTCACCGTTGATGAAGATCTGGCCCGAGTCGGCGGGGTGAGCACCAGAGAGCGTGTGTATCAGCGTCGACTTCCCGGCGCCGTTGCCCCCGACGAGGGCGACGACCTCGCCCGGGTAGAGGTCGACCGTGACGCCGTCGACCGCGTGGACGCCACCGAACGAAACGCGGATGTTGCGCAGCTCGACCAGGGGGACGCGCCCGGACTGCGATGGCGCTGAGGTGGTGGTTGTATCGGTCATCGTGCGGTCCCTCTCGGCTCAGGCCCGGCCCGTCTGGATGATGATCGCGGAGAGGATCAAACCAACGGTGAGCGCGGCGAGCGCAAACCGCTTGCGACCACTCCGGAGCGCCGAGTCGATGGCGACCGCCGAGACCAGCACGACGCCGACCACGATGTCCTGCGACGGTGAGTCGATCTTCAAGAGCACCATGCCCGAGCGCAGCGACTGCATGACGATCGCACCCAGCACAGCGCCGGGGATCGTCCCGATGCCCCCGGAGAACGATGTGCCACCGATGATGGCAGCCGCGATCACGTCGAGCTCGTTCTGCACGCCGAGGTTGGTGACCGCGGCATTGAGCCGAGCGGTCTGGATGGCTGCGCTCACCGCAACGAGGACGCCCATGAGGACGAACGTGAACATGACGGTGCGGCGGGTGTTGATGCCGCTGAGCTCGGCGGCCTCGGGGTTGCCGCCGTAGGCAAACACGTAGCGGCCGAAGCGACGTCGCCGGGCGAGGTAGGTCATCAGAAGCGTCACCACGATCAGGATCACCACCGGGTAGGCAACTCCGGTGGGCTTCCGAGTGATCGGCGAGATGTAGCGGTTCGCGACCAGCCCGACCCCGGCGATCACGGCCAGGGATCCGACGACACCCAGCCCGACGTCGACCCACACCGGGCGGAGGGCGAGGTCGTAGCGCTTTCGACCGCGGCGCGCGAAGGTAGAGGCTGAGCGCGACACCGGCGCAGGCGAGGATGGCGAGCACCCAGCTCCGCCACTCGCCGAGCGAGGCCCGCGGCCCGCCGCCGGCCAGCTGGAACGTCTTGTCGAGCGGGGCCAGCGTCTGCCCTTTCGTGTCCCCGGTGCGGAAGATCATGCCCCGCCACACGAGGAACCCGCCGAGGGTGACGATGAACGCGGGGACCCCGCCGTAGGCCACGATGAACCCGGTCAGGCCGCCGACCAGGGCGCCCAGCACGATGCCGACCACGAGCGCGACCAGCCAGACATACGACTTGTCCTGCAGGCCGCCGATCTTGAAGTCGAGACCGAAGAAGGCGATGACGCCGTCGGTCTGCACCAGCGCCATGGTGTAGCCGAGGAAGCCGAGCAACGAGCCCACCGAGAGATCGATGTTCCGCGACACGATGATCAGGACCATGCCCGTCGCCATGATGGCGATGGACGTGCTCTGGACCGAGAGGTTCCACATGTTCCGGGCGGTCAGGAAGTCGCCACCCGACGCGATGTTGAACGCGACCCAGATGCCGATCAGGGCTACCACCATGCCGAACAGGCGGGTGTCGATCTCCGTCGTCGCGAGCAGCGAGCGCCACGACCCTCCAGGTGCCGCGGTCGGGGTGCTCGGGCTGGGCTCGGCGACGGTTCGAACGTCAGTCATCAATCACGTCTCCTCGTGAGCGGGACCGCACCTGCCCCTCCCTCCGACCATTCTCGACGTCGGCCCCGAACGCGCCGCAAGCGGGGCCAACGTGGGACGCGCCCTCCGTCCGAGTGGTCCCCGGACGAAGGGCGCGCCTGACACGTGAGGAGCGACGGTCAGCCGCAAGCGGGTACCGAACCGGCGGCTACCTCCTTGCAGACGTTCTCCTTGGTGGTCCAACCGGCGTCGATGACGACGTTGAGGTTGTCCTTGGTGATGGGGACCGGCTTGAGCAAGACCGACGTGACGTCCACGCCGCCCGGGGTCTTGAAGGGAGCGGTGCCACTGACCTTGGTGGCGTCCTTGTCCTTGCAGAGCTGGATCGCTGCGTCACCGGCCGTCTTGCCGAGCAGGCGGGCGTCCTTCCAGACGTCCACGGTCTGGGTGCCGAGAGCGATGCGGTTGAGGGCCGCCTGGTCACCGTCCTGACCCGAGACCGGTACCTTGCCCGCGAGGCCCTGGGCCGTGAGCGCGGCGACGACGCCGCCGGCCATGCCATCGTTCTCGGAGAGGACGGCCTGGACATCGTTGTTGGCCGCGGTCAGGAACTGCTCCGTCTCGGTCTGCGCCTTGGCCGGATCCCAGTTGTCCGTGTAGGTCTCGCCGACGATCTTGATGTCGCCGGCCTTCACGGCGTCCCCGATGATTTCCTCATAGCCGCCGCGCAGGAAGTCCGCGTTGGCGTCGGCCTTGTTGCCCTTGATGACGATGTAGTTGCCCTTGGGCACCGCCTTGAACACCTCGCGGGCCTCCATCCGACCGACCTCGACGTTGTCGAAGGTGATGTAGAGAGCGCCGGGATCCTCGATCAGGCGGTCGTAGGCGATGACGGGCACACCCTGCGACACGGCGCTCGCGACCGACGGCTTGATGGCCGTTCCGTCCTGGGCGAGGATGATGAGCGCGTTGGCGCCCTGTGAGATCAAGTTCTCCACGTTGCTGGCCTGCGTCTCGGCCGAGGACTTGGCGTCGTTGGAGATGTAGGTGCCACCGCCCGCCGCGACGGCGGCTTTGATCGCCGGCTCATCGAACTTCGCCCAACGCTCCTCCTGGTAGTTGTTCCAGGACACGCCGACCTTGCAGCCGCCGCCACCTGCGGCCGCGGTGGTGGCTGCTCCGCCAGCCGCAGTGGTAGCTGCCCCGCCGGCCGCGGTGGTGGCTGCTCCGCCCGCCGCGGTCGTGGCTCCACCGCTCGATCCACCTCCACTGCTACCGCAGGCCCCGAAAACCAGCGCCGAGCCCATGACGAGCGGGGCCAATCGACGAACAAGCATGTGAATGTCCTCCCCCTATTGAGTCTGTCGCGGTCGCTTAGATCCGCGAGAGCCCGCGCAGTGTAGCTCTTCCGGTTGATGGAAGGCGCAGGATGCCGAATCCGCCGGTTGAGCCGTGCCCCGCCCGCGCTCAGGACCGCCCAGGCATCCCGCGCTCGGGGTCCCCGAATCAGCTCCCGGCGCCCGGTGGCAACTCGGCGACATTGAGCCAACGTGCGCCGGTCGCCCGGCGGAGGGCGAAGGTCTTGGCGAACGGGGATGACCCTCGCGCCTGCAGACGCCCGGCGGCGTCGTAGGTCTCCTTGGTCATGGTGCCTCGAGACTGGAGGCCCAGGCTCAGACCGTCCTGCCTCCCGAACGGGACCAGGAGGGTCACGTTCACGTCATCGATCTGGTATCGCTCGATGACCGTCGTGCCGGTCACCGCGGCATCGTGGAGCCGACCCTGCATCTCCTGGAGCCGGTCGCCGTGGTCGACGGCCTTGAGGATCGCCTCATCCGCCCGGAGTAGGGCCTGGTTCTCGAGCTCGAGGTTCTCGACCAGGGTCAGGACGAGCTCCTGGGCCACTGGTCCGACGATCTCATGATTCCAGTCCAGGACATCCTGATCGACGGAGATCCTGGGGAAGGTCGCCGGGTTGACATCGTGGGGCACGCGGCCCAGGACGTCAGCCGCCCCGGGGACGATGACCCCGCGCGCCGGGGTCCCGGCGGCCACGATGCCGACCCCGACGAGGAGAACCGCCGCCGCGATCAGCCCCACCCGAAGGAGACCACGGAGGATCCCGGCGCCAGCTTCACCGCCGGTCGCCAGTCGGGTCGCGAACCGGCGGAGATCGTCCGCCGCCGATCGAGGTTCAGGAACCAGTCGGTCCAGGATCGGGCGGCCCGCGCACACGACGACCAGGCCCGCGAGCAGGGCGACCTTGGTCCCGAACTCATCGGTCTGCGCCGCCATCAGGAGGGTGCTGGCCACCGCGACGAGGAGGCCGAACACGACCTGGCCGACCCGCCCCGCTGGCACTGTCTTCGGGTCCGTGATCATGAACAGCAGGAAGATCAGCACCTCGGGAGAGGTGACGATCACTCGCCAGAAGTCGAACCCGCAGACGGGCGCGAACGCCCAGCGCGCGGTCATGCAGTGCCCGGAGGCCGCGAGGAGCCCGACACCAATGGCCAGCGCGGTCCAGAACGTCGCCGCCACGGCGAGGAGACGCAGGTGCGCGGTGATCAGCAGCCCGCCCGCCAGGATGACTGCGTACGCCGTGATCATCCAGCTGTTCAGCGGAGCCCACCAGAAGTCGAGCGGCTCGATCCGCGTGGTGCCGAGTGCGATGAACGCGATCACCAGCCCGATGTTCGACGGGTTGAACACATGGGAGCCGTGATACCGGATGACGTACTTCGTCAGGAGGGACAGGGCGGCGACGCCCGCGAACACGTACCACGCGTGCGTGCTCCAGTGGTCGTTCGGGGGCGTCCCGGGAACACGAAGGATGAGCGCGACGCCGCTGCCGGTCAGCATCGCGCTGGCCGGCCACACGAACGACCGGCTCCTGCGGAAGGTCAGCGTCACTTCGAGGATCGCGCAGGTCAGGATCGCGGCGAGGATCTGCGGCACGCTGACCTGGAAGCGCAGCCCGACCTGCCCCAGGACGTGGATCGTGATGATGACGGCGGCCACGTGCAACCGCGGGTCGCGGGTGCTCGGCAGGATCACGGGGTATGTGCTCCGGCCGAGCGTGAGCGTCCGGCTGGTCACATCGTCTCCCACAGCGGCCTCGGCGGTCGGTCGCATTCTAGGACGAGGACGGCCAGGACGTAGGCGCGAAACGATGACGACCCGTCTGACAGAATCCGGCCGTTCGAGCCCGGCACCCGCGACGAGACGGAGGCGCACATGACGCTCCCTACCGAACCGATCGGCAGCATCCCACGGCCGCAGGCGTTGCAGGACGGGATGCGGGCGGCCGCCGCCGGCGGGATCTCGCAAAGTGAGCTCGATGCGCTGTTCGACGACGCCGTGCGGGACACGCTGCGGCGCTTCGACCAGACGGGCTCCCCCGTCGTCACCGACGGCGAACAGCGCAAGCCCAGCTTCGCGACCTACCCGATCGCCGGCCTGACCGATCTCGCCCCTGGCGGGGTGACCATTCCCTTCCAGGACGGTCACACCCGCCAGCTGCCCGTGATCACGGCAGGTCCGTTCCGATACGCGACGAAGGCGTGGTCGTACCTCGATGGGGCCCGGGGGCAGACCACGGCCCAGCTCAAGCAGGCAGTCATCTCGGCGTCGGCACTGAGCCTGCTGTATCCGCAGGATGGGATCGCCGGGTATCCGCGAGAGGCCTTCCTCGACGACCTGGTCGCCGAGGCGGCGGCAGAGATCCGTGGCTGCATCGAGCGTGGCGCCATCGTCCAGATCGACTTCACCGAGGCGCGCCTGTTGCTCAAGCTCGATCCATCGACGGCACTGCTCGACTCATTCGTCGATCTGAACAACCGCGTCCTCGGACAGCTCACCGACGACGAGCGGGGGCGGGTGGGCGTCCACACCTGTCCCGGCGGTGACCAGGACTCGACCCACAGCGCCGACATCGACTACCAAGAGCTGCTGCCCGGGCTGTTCCGCATGAACGTGGACACGTTCTACGTCCAGCTCGCGAGCGATGCGGATCGTGAGCGCGTGCTCAGGATGCTCGGCGATCATGCCACCGGGAACCGCAGGATCTTCGTCGGTGTGACCGACCCGATCGACCCGCGCGTCGAGACGCCCGAGGAGGTTCGCGACCGGGTGCTCGAGGCGGCGCGGTTCATCGAGCCGAGCCATCTCGGGACGACGGACGACTGCGGCTTCTCGCCGTTCGGCGACGACACGTCGACGTCGCGCGACACGGCATTCGCCAAGATCCAGGCGCGGATCACCGGGACGGCGATGGCATCGAGCGAACTCGGCGTCTGAGCCGGCGCACGCGCCACGAGCCCGGCGCGGGCGTCAATCGTCAGGCCGCTCGTTGCCGTCCCAGCGTCGAGGCGGCCAGGCGTCGTCGTCGAACGCGACCCGGCTGATGGCGGCGTGACCCGCCGCGCCGCGGAGCGCACTGGCACGGCCGGCTCGGTGTGGTTCAATCCGTTCGTGCCCGACGAGCTGGCCGTCACCGCCCGGGACGACCCTCCCCATTCGAAGCTCTGGCGGTTCCGATGGTGGGTGCTCGGCGCGCTCGCGGTGGCGCTGGGCGTCGCCGGGGGGATCGCGCTCGTGCTGCCGGCCGAGAGCACCGGTCGGTCGGCGGCGACCGCCGCCGCGCCCCCGCGGTTCGTGGAGGAGGCCAAGGCCGCGGGCATCGATCACAGGTACAGCGGGGGCTTCGAGTTCTTCGTCGGAGGCGGCGTGGCGGCGTTCGACTGCAACGATGACGGGCGCGCCGACCTCTTCCTCGCCGGGGGCAGCGAGCCGGCCGCGCTCTATCGAAATGAAAGCCCCGTGGGTGGTGCGCTCCGCTTCACGCAGATGGCGTCTCCGGTCACCGACCTGACCGCTGTCACCGGCGCCTATCCCCTCGACGTCGACGGCGACGGGCACGTCGACCTCGCCGTCCTGCGCCGGGGGGAGAACGTCCTCCTTCGTGGGCTCGGGGACTGCCGCTTCGAGAGGGCGAACGAGCAGGTCGGCCTCGATGGCGGCCACAGCTGGACGGCCGCGTTCAGCGCGACGTGGGAGGGCTCGAACAAGCTGCCCACCCTCGCGTTCGGCAACTACCTCGTGCCGGGCCGGGATGTGTGTGACGGCAGCCAGCTCCTCCGCCCCGCACCGACGGGTGGCAGGTACAGGTCACCCATCGCACTCACGCCCGGCTACTGCACGCTGTCCATCCTGTTCAGCGACTGGAGCCGGTCCGGCCAGCGCGACCTGCGCATGGCGAACGACCGGAACTACTACAGCGATGGCGAGGAGCAGCTGTGGCGGATCGTGCCGGGCGAAGTGCCGCGCCTGTACACCGAGGCCGATGGATGGCGCCCGCTCCACATCTGGGGCATGGGCATTGCCAGCCAGGACCTGACGGGCGACGGTTACCCCGAGGTGTTCATCACGAGCCAGGGCGACAACAAGCTCCAGACGCTCGACGCAGGTGCGGCGCATCCGACGTACCAAGACATCGCGCTCCCGCGTGGCGTCACCGCGCAACGCCCGTTCGTGGGCGGCGACGTTCTGCCGTCAACCGCGTGGCACCCGGAGTTCGCGGACGTCAACAACGACGGCTTCGTCGACTTGTTCGTCACCAAGGGGAACGTCGAGGCGCAGCCCGACTATGCGACCCGCGATCCGAGCAACCTGCTACTCGGCCAGGCCGACGGCACCTTCGTGGACGGGGCAGAGGCCGCGGGCATCGTTGACTTCGAGCGGGCCCGTGGGGCCGCGCTCGTCGACCTCAACCTCGACGGGATGCTCGATCTCGTCGTGGTGAACCGTCAAGCGAACGTCAAGCTGTGGCGAAACGTCGGCCGCGGCGACGCCAGCCGACCCGCGCCGATGGGTCACTGGATCGCGGTCCGGCTCCGGCAACCGGCGCCGAACGTCGACGCCATCGGCGCGTGGGTGGACGTGCGCGTGGGCAACGGCACCGTCACCCGTGAAGTCACGGTGGGCGGGGGCCACGCCGGTGGGCAACTCGGCTGGCTCCACGCCGGCCTGGGGCGGGCATCCAGCGCCCAGGTCCGCGTCCACTGGCCGAGTGGCGAGACCGGGCCATGGATGACCGTACGCGCCGACCAGTTCGTCACGATTGGGCGGGGCGCGACCGAGGCGCGACCGTGGCTGCCTGAGGGCTAGAGCGATGGTCGACACCGCGACTGCGCCCGCCCGGTTGGCCGAGATCTCGCGGCCGGACTTCGGGATGCCCGTGACGGAGCCGCTGTTGCCGCCGTCGATCTACGCCGCCCGGATGGAACGACTTCGGTCTCGGATGGAAGCGAGCGGCTACGACCACATCGTCGTGTGGGGCGACCGGGAGCACAGCGCGAACATCGCCTATCTCACCGGGTTCGACCCCCGATTCGAGGAGGCGGTGCTCATCGTCGGCGCCGCGACTGAACCGGCGCTCCTCGTGGGCAACGAGTGCTATGGCATGGCCGAGGCGGCACCACTGCCCACGCGACGGGTGCTCTTCCAGGACCTCAGCCTGCCCAGCCAGCCGCGAGACAAGTCGAGGCCGTTGCCCGAGATCTTGCGTGACGAGGGCGTCCGGCGGGGTAGTCGGGTGGGCGTCGTCGGCTGGAAGGCCTACGCGAGCCGCGAGTCGATCGAGGCACCCGCATTCCTCGTCGACCAGCTCAGGCAGATCACGGGCACCGTCGGGCTGGTGGAGAACGCGACCGACCTCCTGATCGAGCGCGACCGACGGACTCCGGCGTGATCAACGAGGTCGAGCAGCTCGCGGCCTTCGAGTGGGCCGCCTGCCAGACCTCGCGCGGCTTGGGCAATGTGCTGGCCGGTCTGCAACCCGGGATGACCGAACGGGAGGCCGCTGAGCTGCTCGAGTGGAACGGCACGCCTCTCTCGTGCCACCTCATGCTCACAGCCGGGCCGAGGGCGCGGTACGGGCTGCTGAGCCCCGGCGACCGGCCGATCGCACGGGGCGACCCGTTCACGATCGGGTTCGGGATCTGGGGGGCGCTGAACTGCCGAGCGGGGTTCGTGGTCGAGGACGCAGGGGAGCTGCCGGACGGAACCGAGGACTACGTCGACCGCCTGGTCGCGCCGTACTTCGAGGCCGTCGCCGACTGGTACCGGGCGCTCCACGTCGGCCAGGTGGGCGGTGAGCTTCAGGCCGTGATCGACCGCCATCTGGGCGACCCGTTCTTCGGGATGTTCATCAACCCGGGGCACCAGCTCCACCTCGACGAATGGGTGAACTCGCCGGTGTTCTCCCGTTCCAGGTCGAGCTGCGGTCCGGGATGGCACTGCAATGCGACATCATCCCCGCCACTGGTACGCCGTACTTCACGACGAACATCGAAGACGGCGTGGGGTTGGCCGACGAGTCGCTGCGCGCCGCGTTCTCCACGGCGTACCCGGAGGCTTGGGCACGGATTCAGGCGCGCCGGTGGTTCATGATGGAGGCGCTCGGCATAGAGCTGCACCCCGACGTGCTTCCGCTTCTCGAACCTCGCCGCACACCTCCCGCCGTTCCTGCTCCGGCTCGACCGAGCAATGACAGTCGCCCACTGATGTCGATGACCTGACCCATGCCACCGTCACGAGGTGCCACGACAGTCGGGACACCACCTCCCGACGGGCTCCCTCGCGTGTGCTTCCAACCCAAGCTCCGCGATGCAACGGCAGTCCGAGCCCGTCTGTTCGGAACCGGCAGCTCGCGCCTGTTGGCGACGGGCCGCGTCGCCGGTCATCGTCCGGACCAGACCGGGGACCGCTTCTCCTGGAAGGCGCGTATGCCTTCCGCCGCGTCCTCGGTACCGGCGACGATGGTCAGGCCGGACTGGAGGAGCCGCAGGGCATGGCGGGCGTCGAGGTCCGCCACGTCGTAGAAGGCGTCGCGGCCGAGGCGCATCGCGGCCGGCGACTTCGCGGCCAGGGTCGCGGCCAGCTCCGCCACGGCGCGGTCGAGCTGGTCGGGCGCGACTACCTGATTGACGAAGCCGAGGCGCTCGCCCTCCTCGGCCGACACCCGCCGCCCGGTCATCATCAGCTCGAGCGCCTTCTTGGGCGGCATGGACCGCACGAGGGCGACGGTGATCATCATCGGCCAGATGCCGACGTCGATCTCCGGCGTGCCGAACACCGCATCGGCGGCGGCGATGACGATGTCGCAGGAGAGCGCCACGCCGAATCCGCCGGCGAGGCAGTAGCCGCGCACCTTGGCCACTGTCGGCTTGCCCAGCGCCCACATGTCGTTGAAGAAGCGGCCGAGCTCACCTCGCGCGTCGTGCAGCTCGAGGCGGCTAGCGCCGGCGGCCATGCCCGACAGGTCGGCGCCAGCGGAGAAGGCGCGGTCGCCCGCGCCGGTGACCACGACGACGCGCACCGCCCGATCGGCCTTGGCCCGCGCCAGTGCGTCGCGCAGCTCCGCGAGCGTGTTCCACGCCAGGGCGTTGCGCTTGGCCGGGTTGTCGATGGTGAGGGTGGCGACCGGTCCGTCCACCTCGTAGCGAGCGGTCTCGTAGCGAACGGCCTCGTCGCGAGCGGTCTCGTAGCTGTCGGGCATCGCCGCGGACTGTACCGACGCCGCCTGCACCATTCTCGCGGCGAACAGCGACCATCGGCGTCGCTCACTGCCGCGAGAAGCGTCTCACCCGTGTGGCCGGGCGACCCACGGGCGACCCGGAGGCGACCCGAGGCGGCCGGCGGCGGCCGGCGGCGGCCGGTCCGTAGGCTCGCCACCGTGACTACCGGGCCTCCTGGCGCCGCCACGGCGGCCTTCGTCTCCTTCCGGCTCGGCGGGAACGACGGGGTGGCGGTGGTCGCCGAGACCTGGCGACGAACGTTCGAGGAGCTGGGCTTCCGGACGATCACCGTGGCGGGTGAGGGTCCGGTCGACCGCACCGTGCCGGGGCTGGCCATCGACGCCGCCGCCCCGCCCGTTCCTGGGGAGCTCGTCGAAGCGCTGGGCGACGTCGACCTGGTGGTGGTCGAGAACCTGCTGACCATCCCCCTCAACGTGCCCACCTCGCTCGTCCTCGCCGAGGTGCTGCGCGGCCGCTCGTCCCTGGTCCACCACCACGACCCGCCCTGGCACCGAGCCCGCTTCGCCCACATCACCGAGCTGCCGCTCGACGACCCGGCGTGGCGCCACGTGGCCATCAGCCGGCTGGCGGCGACGCGAGCTCGCCGCGCGCGGGATCACGGCAACTGTCGTCCACAACGCCTTCGACGTCGACGACCCCGACGGAGACGGGCGCCGGCTGAGGCACGAGCTGGACGGCGGCGCCGGTCCCCTCCTCCTCCACCCCGTCCGCGCCATCGAGCGCAAGAACGTGCCCCAGGCTCTGGCTCTCGCCGAGGCGGTGGCTGGGCGCTACTGGCTCCCCGGTCCGGCCGAGGAGGGCTACGGACCGACCCTCGATCGGCTGCTGGCGGAGGCCAGCGTGCCCGTCCTGCGCCGGGGCTTCGACGCCCACGAGCGGGCCGACGTCTACGCCGCCGCCGACGCCGTCCTGTTCCCCTCCACCTGGGAGGGGTTCGGCAACCCTCCCATCGAGGCGGCCATCCACCGGCGCCCGGTCGTCGTCGGGACCTACCCGGTGGCGGCGGAGCTGCGCCAGCTGGGCTTCCGGTGGCTGCCGGCCGACGACCCCGGGCCGTTGCGAGCGGCACTGGCCGACCCGGAAAGGCTGGAACCGGATCTCGAGGAGAACCACCGCCTGGCCCGGTGCCACTTCTCGCGTGCCGAGCTGCGGGCCGCCCTCGCCCAACTCCTCGACCGAGAAGGCTGGCTGCCGTGAGCCTGCCGGTCGATCCCGTACGGGCCCGTCGAGCCCGGGTGGAGCGGTGGGCGCTGCTGGTCAACCGGGTGGGCTACTTGCTCTTCGGCATCGCCTGCGCGCTGTTCGTCCTCGCCTTCGTGCTCGGGTTCAGCGGCCCGCTGGCGGCGAGCATCGTGGGCTGCTTGATCGCGGGCTCGGTGCTGCTCGCCCCGGCCATCGTGCTCCGCTACGCCGTGAAGGCGGCGGAGAAGGAGGACCGGGCGCGGGGGATCTGACGCCGAGCGGAAGGGCCACCAAACGTCACCCCGGCCCGGTTACCATTCGGTAACCATGTCGACCCGACTGCCCGCGCCGGCTCGCCGCGAGCAGTTGCTCGCGGTTGGCTTGGAGGTGTTCGCCCACCAGGGCTTCCACGGCACGTCGATGAACGAGGTGGCGGAGGCGGCCGGTGTCACCAAGCCCGTGCTCTACCAGCACTTCGCCTCCAAGCGGGAGCTGTACCTGGCTCTCCTCGACGACGTCGGCCGTCGGCTGCTCGACGCCATCGCCCGGGCCACGGCCGACGCACCCGACGGCAAGGCCCAGACCGAAGCCGGCTTCACCGCCTACTTCCAGTGGGTGGCCGACGACCACGCCGCCTTCCTGCTCCTGTTCGGCAGTGGCGCTCGCCGTGACGAGGAGTTCGCCGAGGCCACCCGCAAGGTCGAGCACGCCATCGCGCAGGCCATCGAGCCGCTCATCGCCGCCGACATCGACGCCGGCCACCGCCGCACGCTGGCCTATGCCCTAGTCGGTATGGCCGAGGGAGCCAGCCGTCAGCTGGTGGCTGCCGGGCGGTCATTCGACGCGCCGCTGCTCGCCCGCCAGCTCGCCGATCTGGCTTGGGCCGGGCTGCGTGGCGTGCGGCGGGTGCCGGCCGAGGTGGTCGAAGCCGGCCGGTCGTGACGGGGCTTCAGCTCGGGTAGGCCCGGATCTCGACGGTGAGACCGTCCGGGTCGCTCGTGTAGATGGAGTAGGCGTTGCCTCGGGCACCGAAGCGCTCGCCTTCGGCGTCGATCACGATGCCGGGCGCACCGCGCAGCGCGTCGAGCTCGTCACCGGTCACCACGAAGCAGAGGTGGTCCAGATGGCCCCGCTCGCCGGGCGGGCCGGCGATCAGATCGATGATCGTGTCGGCCGTGACCCGCAGGGAGGGGAACGGCACCCGGCCGGCTCGCCACTCGTCGACCCGGACCGACGCCAGGCCGAGGTGCTCCTGGTACCAAGCCAGAGTGCGCTCGACATCGTTGACGACGAGCACCAGGTGATCGAGTGCGACAGCAGTGGCCATGGCGCGATGTAACCACGCTGAACGCCGCGTCGACGCCGCATCGGTCCGCCGATCCACGGCGGCGCGTCGCCGGTGTCAGCCGGTAGCCACGCTGAGCACGGCGCTCGCGTGCCGGGCGGCCTGCTCTCCGCTCAGCGTGGGTCCGAGCTCGACGATGAACGAGACGCTGCCCTTCACGACGGCCTGGGCCCAGGTGGACGCGGTGCCGGTGTACGTCCCGCCGGTCACCGGGAGCACCGGCAGGCCTGTCAGCTCCGCATAGCGGCGCCGCATCGCCCCGGCCCGGCCGGTCGCCGGTGCGATGCGGTTGAGGTCCTGGTGGTACCAGATCACCAGCCGGGGCCGAACGAGCGAGATGAGCGCCACCACGGCCTTCGTCTCCGGCTCGCTGGCCGGGCCCGGCCCGGCGTACTCCGGCTGGCCAGGCTGATCCAGCGGGGCCCATCGCCGCGGGAAGTTCCGGTTGAGGTCGACCAGGTGGGCGTTGGTTCTACGGTGGGCGGCCAGCCCATCCGGGTTCATGGACGGCACCAGCCATAGATCGATGCCGGCCGGGACGGGCGCCCGCTCCAGCCCCTGCACGACCTCGAGCCCGGACGGTTCGTCGCCGTGGATCACGCCGATGACGAGCACGACGATGCCGGCCTTGGTGCCGCGCTCGATGGCGTCGATCGGGCGACCTTCCACCGATCGGCCGAGCTCGTACCGCTTTCCGTCGAGTGGTGCCGCGGTCGTCGTCGATGCCCCGTTCGTCGCCGATGCGGCCGCGGTGGTCGCGGTCGAAGCGGGGGAGGACGTCGGCGCCGACGTGGGCGGCGGGGTGACCGGCACCAGCGTGACGGTGGAGGCAGCGGCGGCGGTGGTCGCCGGGGCGGCGCGCCCCGCTCCCGCACGACGCGACGACCAGCGCCGTCCAGGTGAGCAACGCGCTCGCGCCTCGCCCGCTCACTCCCATCGGACCAGCTCGCTCGCGGGCCGGCGCACGAGGCCGGCGACGGCGAGGATGCCCACGACCGCCGCCAGCGCCACCGCGCCGACGCCGATCAGCACGAGCGCCGTGGGGCTCGGCAGGGGGGCGAAGCCCGGGCCGGCACCGATGCCCCTGGTGACGGCGTCCGACAAGAACCGGTAGAGGACCATGCCGAGCGGAAGGCCCACTGCCGCCGCGGCCACGCCGAGCAGTGCGCCGGTGATGGCGTGCTGCCCGAGCACGCCTTTGCTCGACGCGCCGATCGCCCGCAGCATGCCGAGGTCGCGGGCGCGCTCGCGCCCGCTCGCCATGGCGGCCGCCAGCAGCTGAGCCGCGGCCACCAGGCCGACGAGGGCGGCGACCATGCCCATCGCCACCTTGAACGGTCCGAGGCCCTCACTGTCGACGGAGAGCGCTTCCACTCGTGCCCCCGGGCCGAGCCGCTCGTCGAGCCGGGCCGCCAGGTCCGTGCGGGACACGCCGGGGGCGGCGACGGCCTGCCACTCGTCGGCCGAGGCGCCCGGCTCGGCCCGCTGGAGGGTGGCGATCGGGTACATCAGGATCCGGCCCGAGTCCTCGGTCTCGCGATACCAACCCGTGATGGTGACGGCGAGCCGGGTGGGGCCGGCGTCGAAGTCGACGGTCTCTCCGACGTGCGCGCCGTACGAGGTGAGGAAGCCGTAGCCGACCACGGCCTCTCCAGCGCGGGTGGGGAAGCGACCACCTCCGAGCTCGAAGCCGGCGTCTCCGATCGCTCCACTCAGGCCGCGTGAGCGGAAGGCCTGACCGTTGATGGTGGAACGACGTTCGATCATCGACCACGACCGGGCCACGCCCGGTGTCGAGCGCAGCACCGCGGTCACCTCTGCGTCCGTGGGTGCCGCCGCGCCCTGACCGACGGTCTCGACCTGGACGTCCCAGGGATCGCCGGTCAGCGCCGGCTGGTCCACCGCCGTGCGGAAGGCGCCGACGAAGCCGACCGACATCACAGCACCTATGACGGCCACGCCGAGCGCGCCGGCCGACAGGGCGCTGCGACCGGGCCGGGCCACGGCATCGGTCAGGCCGAGGCCGGCGGCGGGCCGCAGGCCGATGCGGTCGATCAACCGGCAGAGGCCATGGTTCGTGCCCGTTGGCGCATCTCGGAGCACATCGGTGGCCGGCAGCCGTGCCGCCCGCGCCGCAGGTACGAGTGTGGCGAGAGACAAGATCACGGTCACGCCGACCAGCGCGATCGCGAGATCGGTGACGGAGAACCGCGCCCCTCCCCCACCGAACACCTGAGCCACGCCGATGGACAGCGGCGCCGCGAGCAGGCAGCCGAAGAACCAGCCCACCAGGACACCGACCGCTCCGATGAGGACGTGCTCGACGAGTAGCGAGCCGGCCACCTGCGCCGGGGCCACGCCCACCGCCTTGAGCAGTCCGACCTCTCGGCGGCGGGCCGCCATGCGGGCCACGGTCGAGCCGGCGAGCACGACGCACGCGGCCAGCAGGAGGAACAGGCCGAAGCCGGTGAGGAAGGCACCGAAGACCCGCTCCCGAACGAGCAGGTCGGCTCGGGTGTCGAGCCACGAGTCACTCCCCGTCACCTGGCCCGGGTATGAGGTGAGCAGCCGACTGAGGACGGCGTCGGCATCGCTTGCCTGGCGCAGCCGGATGAGGAGCTCCCCGCTCGAGTCCCCGGGGGCGAGCGCGGCCAGCAGGGCCGGCGACGCGTACGCCCGGGCGCTGCAGTCCGGGTAGGAGCAGTCGGTCAGGTCGATCGCCGTTCCCACCACCGTGGCCTTCACGTCCCGATCACCATGGCGAAGGTGGACCGTGTCGCCGACGTGGAGCCCGGTGTCCCGGGCCAGGCTGGTCTCGAGCACCACCTGGAGTGCGTTCGGATCGAGCCACCGGCCGTGGAGGCGGGCGGGCCGACCGGCCGCGCCATCCGGGGAGGACATGGCCGTGAGCTGGGTCGAGACCGTGCCTCCACCCACCTTCAGGTCGGCGTCGGCCAACTCGAAGGGGCCGGAGGCCGCGATCACGGCCGGGTCCGAGGTGGCGATCCGGCTCAGGGCGGCGGGGTCGCCGTACAGGACGAGATGGGCGACCTCGGCCTGGTCGGCGACTCGGTCCACCACCGGCGCGCCCTGATCGCGCACCACGAGACCAGTGACGATGCCGAGCGCGGCGAGCGCAACCACGAGGACGAGGGCGAGCGTGCCGGCGCGGCGGCGACCGCGGAGGCCGGCCCCGGTCAGAGACGGCAGCCCGGACATCACCACGGCTCCATCGCGAGCAGGTTCGTGAAGCCGGTCGCGACGGTGCCGTCGCTGAGGCGGCGCTCATCGACGATGGCGCCGTCCTGCATGACGACCACCCGGTCGGCCGCGGCGGCGACGCGATGGTCATGGGTGACCATGACGATGGCCTGGCCCGCCAGGTGCTGGCTCCGCAACAGGTCGAGCACAGTGCGCGCCGCAACGCTGTCCAGCGCGCCGGTGGGCTCGTCCGCCAGAAGCACCGCGGGGTGGTTGGCGATGGCCCGGGCCAGGGCGACGCGCTGCTGCTCACCCCCCGAGAGATTGCCCGGCACCTCGCGTGCCAGCTCGGTGACGCCGAGGACGGCGAGGAGCTCGCGGCGCCGTGCTCGAGCCGCGGCTCTCCGCGATCCCGCCAGGCGCATCGGCAGCTCCACGTTGGCGGCCACATCCAGCTGGGGCAAGAGGTTGTAGGTCTGGAAGACGTACCCGATGTGGCGGCGCCGGAGAACGGCCCGGCCGGTCTCGCTCAGCGTCGAGAGGGCGACGCCAGCCACCGTGACCTGCCCGTCATCGGGGACGTCGAGCCCGCCCAGCAGGTTGAGCAGGGTCGACTTGCCGCAGCCGCTCGGACCCATCACCGCCACCCACTCGCCGGCGGCGACGGCGAGGTCGACGCCGCGGAGGGCTGGCGCGCGGCGAGTGCCCTGGTGGTAGGTCCTCGTCAGCCCCGCGGCGGCAAGGACGGCGTCACTGCCCATGGTCGGTCCTCCGATCCTGCGCTCCCCCGTCTGCTCTGTCGTCTGCGGTGTCGTCTGCAGTGTCGTCTGCTGCGTCGTCGGTTGCATCGTTCGTGTGGCTCCCCTCAGAGGTGGTCAGGTGCTGCGCCACCAGGTCGATCCAGCGCAGCTCGGCTTGCAGGTGAAGGGCGCTGCCCTGGACGAGCAGGTCGGCGACGGAGCCCGGTGCGACCGTGGCCGCATCGTGGTCCAAACGTCGCAGTGCCTCGAGGCAGCGCTGCCGGTGCTCGGTGATGAGCGCCCGCACGACGGGTGCGCCAGCGGCCCGGGCGGCGATGAGCTTCAGCACCGCCTCGCTCTTGACCGTCGCCGGCTCCGGCGGCGCTGCCAGCCACTCGTCGAGCTCCTTGCGGCCGAGGTCGGTCAGCTCGTACACCTTGCGGTCAGGCCGATCGGACTGGACCTCGGTGCGGTGGCTCACCAGGCCGTCCCGCTCGAGTCGGCCGAGGGTCACGTAGGCCTGGCCGATATTGAGCGGCGGCCAGACCGGTGCCACCAACGCGTCGTAGCTCCGCTTCAGCTCGTAGCCGTGCCTCGGCTCCCGAGCCAGCAGAGACAGGAAGACGTGGCGCACGCGATCAGACTTCCGGGTGGCGGTGACAGGAGAGATGGCACAGGGGTGCGCCGTTCGACGGCGACCTGTGGCGGCAGACCCCATACATAACGGCTACTTACATAACAAGTATCTAGCCCGGACGTCAAGCACTTTCTTCCGGCCCAGACGGGCACGGACCGCGGTGCCCGACCTACGCGCCGTGGCAGGCGGCGCCCCTCCACAGCCCGGCTGGCGCCCTTCACGCGGCGCGAGCGGGCAGCGCGCCGACGGCGGCGGCCATAGTGCGTCCGACGGGAAGAGCCCACGCGGGAGGGTTTGAGATGGCGGTTCGGATGCGAGGTCGCGCGCTGCGTGCGACCGCACTGGTGGCGGCGGTGGCGCTGCCGTCGCTCGTGGTCAGCCCGGCGCATGCGTCGGCGGTCGGCCCGGGGCAATGGGGTCCGCTGGTCGACTGGAACAACTTCGTCGCCATCAACCTCGCGGTCGGCCCGACGGGCGACGTGCTGATGTGGGATCGAGAGCAGGGGCTCACGAGCGCCCGGCGTTGGAACCCCGCCACCGGTCAGTTCTCGAGCACGCCCGGCCTGCCGACCGCGCTGTTCTGCGCCTTCCAGACCCGACTACCGAACGGGACCCTGGCGGTGGTCGGCGGGACCGCGCTCAAGAAGGGCAACACCGGTCTCGAGCAGATGCAGCTCTTCAACTGGAACACCAACACCTGGGCGGCGGGCCCGTCGATGCACACGCCGCGCTGGTACCCGACCGTGGTCGAGCTGCCCGACGGCCGCCTGCTCGCCGAGGGCGGCCAGGTCAAGGCCGGCCAGATGGCCAACGTGCCCGAGCTCTACAACCCGACCACCAACACCTGGACCGAGCTCCTCGGGCTGGTCGAGAGCAAGGCGCCCGGGCTGTACCCGCGGGCGATCCTCGCCCCGAACGGCAAGATCTTCGTCATCAAGAACGCGGTCGGGCCAGTCGGCGTACCTCGACGTCGACGCCCAGACCTTCACCCCCGTCACCAAGGCGCCGGCGGTCCCGCCGGGCGGCGGCATGGCGATGTACGACACCGGCAAGCTCCTCTACTACGGCATCGGCAAGACCGACAGAGACTCCTACGTGATCGACCTGAACGCGGCCAAGCCGGTGTGGCGCAAGGTCGGCTCGCTGCAGTTCAACCGAAAGAAGTTCAGCACCGTCCTCCTGCCCGACGGCCGGGTGATGGCCATCGGCGGCTCGACGGACGGCACCTCCGACATCTCGAAGGCGGTCATGACGCCGGAGATCTGGGACCCCGCCACCGAGCAGTGGTCTTCGTTGCCGAAACTCGCCGTGCCCCGGATGTACCACTCGAACGCCATCCTGCTGCCCGACGGGCGGGTCCTGACCGCGGGCGGAGGCCGGGACGGCAACGACGCCGAACTTCCCGAACTCACAGATCTACAGCCCCCAGTACCTGTCGGAAGCCAACCGGCCCTCGATCAGCAACCTGTCGTCCACGGTGTGGCAGCCCGGCTCGACCGTCAGCCTCACCGTCAGCTCCGCCAACGGAGTGTCCGCCGTGGTGCTGATGGGGCTCCCCGGGGTCACCCACAGCATCGACACGCAGCAGCGGCGGCTGACCCTGCCGATCACGTCGGCCTACAACCCGGCCACCGGGCAGATCAGCGTGCGCATACCCGCTGCAGGCACGACCGGGGCCGGCCACTACTACGCCATCGCCCTCGACAGCCGGGGCGTCCCCACCGCGGCCAAGATCGTGCAGCTGGCCCTCGGGTCCGGCGGGACGAGCCAGGCCACGGCCACGGCCAAGCCGGTGGTGGTGAAGGCGGCGATCGCGCGGGTCGTCAACCAGTCGGCCGAGCAGGACAAGACCTGAGCCCGACCGCGGCAGCCGGGGTCACAACCGGTCCAGGCCAAAGTGGGCCCGGAGCACCCCCGGCCACTCCTCGGGGGCGACGGGCTGATCGGTCACGACGAGGTCGTCGTCACGGAGCCGCAAGCGATCGGCGTGCAAGGTGGACCTGGCTCCGCCAGCCGAGGTAGCCCGGGTCACCAACGGCTTCTCCGTCCAGGAGAGGCCGGGCTCGGTTTGTAGGTAGCGGCTCCGGTCACCGAAGTCGGCCAGCCGGCGCGGCGTGAGCGACGCCTCGAACTGCGGCTCCCAGGTCGTCTCGCCGTCCGGACGGGTCACCAGCTCCAGCATCCGGAGCGAGGTGGCGCCAACTTCGACCCGAGCGGGCCGGGGCCGGGCGGCGTACTCACCTGACTCGGCTGGCAAGGGCGACAGCGGGTTGTCGCCCCAGCCCACGTCGACCAGGTAACGCTGGCCACCCACGACGACGAGGAGGGCCAGGTGGTCGAACGCCGGGCCCAGCTCACCGGTCGACGGCAAGAACACCCGACACGACAACAGGTCGACGCGATAGCCGAGCCGGCGCAACAGCTCGCTGAAGCAGCCGTTCAGCTCGAAGCACCAGCCGCCGCGACGTTGCTCGACGACCTTGGCGTACGACCAGCCGAGGTCGACGCGGACGCCGAGGCGGTAGAACACGTGCAGGTTCTCGAACGGTACGTGCACCAGGTGCGCGAGCTGGAGCGCTTGGAGCGTGGCGCGCGTCGGCTCCCGGCCGCCCTGATGGTCGATGCGCGGCGAGGTAGCGGTCGACGTCGAACGCCTCCGGCGCCGGCCGGGCCGCGGCGGTCACGGGTTGGGATTGCCGTAGATCCGGACGGCGCGCACGAGGACAGCCAGCCGCTGCTCCTCGGCCATGACCCGGTCGAACTCCTCCCAGTCCTCGTGCACGCCACCGGCGCCGGCGAACACCGCCCGGAGCAACGCCGGGAGTGCGCCGGGGTCGAGGGTGCCGAGTGGATCGTCGGGACCAGCCATCTCGACCGGGCCGGACACTCCGATCCATCGCCAGCCTGACCGCCATACGAGGGTGCAGCGAGGGTCGCGACGCAGGTGGGCCGCCTTGTGCGACGCCTCCCGCACCACGAGGCCGACCACTGGCTCGCCCGTCGTCGGGTGCTCGAGCACGCCGGCGTTGACGAGCGACGAGCCGATCGACCCGTCTGGGCGACTGACGCTGACCACGGCCAGCCCGTGATCGAGGGCGATGAAGCGCCGGACATCGTCGAGGTCATGACCCACGGTCGCGAGGGTACGCGCCGGCGCGCCGGTCATTGGGCGTCGTGGAAGATGATCCCCAGCGTGAACCGGTCGCCGGAGCGGATCCGGCTGACACCATGGCGCATGGCGGCTTTGAAGTAGCCGCGCCGGCCGGCGACGGGATGGTCGCGGACGGTGAACACGACGGCGTCGCCCTGGTGGAGGGGCACGACCTCGGCCATGGACTGCATGCGCGGCCGCTGCTCCACGAGCACCAGCTCGCCGCCTGCGAAGTCACGGCCGGGGCGGCTGAGAAGCACCGTCAGCTGGAGCGGGAACAGCAGATCGCCGTACACATCCTGGTGAAGGCGGTTGTAGTCGTCCGGGCCGTACTTGAGCAGGAGCGGCGTCGGCCGGGTCTGGCCCGCGGCGTGGCACTGCTCGAGGTAGGGCTCCAGCGTCGATGGGTACGACCCCGGGCGACCCACCCGCTCGGACCAGGAGTTGGCCACGAGAGCCAAGTGCGGGTAGAGGGCGACGCGCAGCCGTTGCACGATCGGCGGCAGCGGATAGGCGAGGTACTGGTACTCGCCCCGCCCGAAGCCGTGGCGGGCCATCACCACCCGGCTGCGAAACGCGTCGGGCTCGTCGTAGCGAACGATGAGGTCCTGGCACTCGCCGGGATCGAGCAGCCCGGGCACCACGACGCGGCCCGTGTCGCCGAGCTCAGCCTGGATCTCGCCCCACGGCAGGTCCTCGACCGCACGCACGTGCCCACCCTACGAAGCCGGCTCATCCGGCGCGAGCGGCTATCGGACCCGACGCTCGGTCACCCGTCACCCCGGGCCCATCTGGGCGACCGGCCGTCATCGCTGTCCGGCTCCTGTCCCGGCTGCGTTTCTATCCGGTTGCGTTCCGGAAGCCCGCCCCCTAGCGTTTTCCGAGACGCACGCGGCCCGGAACCGGGGCAGCAGGGTCCGGACCCGGATCCCCCGCTCGATGGCATTCGGGACCCGGGAGAGGAGATCCACATGAGCTTGTCGGAACGAGTGCAGGCCAAGGCCGAGGAGCGGCGCTGGATCATCCTCGGCGTCCTGTGCTTCAGCCTCCTCGTGATCGTGCTCGACAACTCCATCCTCAACGTGGCGCTGCCGTCCATCGTGCGGGAGCTGCACGCCACCAACTCGCAGCTGCAGTGGATGGTCGACTCCTACACCCTCGTCTTCGCCGGCCTGCTGCTGACGGCCGGGAGCCTGGGCGACCGGTTCGGTCGACGGCCGGCGCTCCAGTTCGGCTTCGCTGTCTTCGGCCTGGGTTCGCTGGCGTCGGCGATGGCCAGGTCCCCGGCACTCCTGATCGCCAGCCGGGCCTTCATGGGCATCGGCGGGGCGTTCATCATGCCCACCACCCTCTCGATCATCACCAACCTCTTCCCGACCCGCGAGCGGGGCAAGGCCATCGGCGTGTGGGCCGCGACGGCAGGGGTCGGCGCCGCACTCGGGCCGATCACCGGCGGCTTCTTGCTCCAGCACTTCTACTGGGGCTCGGTGTTCCTGGTGAACCTACCCATCGTCGTGCTCGGGCTGCTCGCCGGCGTATTCCTCATCCCCGATTCGAAGGATCCCTCGGCTCCCCGCCTGGACCCGGTCGGCGCTGGTCTGTCCATCATCGGTCTGGCCTCGGTGCTGTTCGCCGTGATCGAGGCCCCAGTCCGGGGGTGGAGCGACCCGGTCACGATCACGGCGTTCGTCATCGGCGGCATCGTCCTCGCCGCGTTCGTCGTGTGGGAGCTGCGCTCCAGCCACCCGATGCTCGACTTCACGTTCTTCTCCAACCCGCGGTTCAGTGCGGCCAGCGGCGCCATCACCCTCACGTTCCTGGCCATGTTCGGCTCGCTGTTCATCTTCACCCAGTTCCTGCAGTTCGTGCTCGGCTACACCCCGCTGCAGACCGGCGTGCGCCTGCTGGCCTTCGCCATCCCGATGATGATCATCGCCCCACTGTCCTCCCGCTTCGTCGACGCCCTGGGCACCAAGCGGGTGGTCGCCGCCGGCATGGTCCTGACCACAGTGGGCTTGCTGCTCCTGTCGTTCATCGGCGCCGAGTCGGGGTACCCGAACCTGGCCTGGCGCATGGTCGTGATGGCCTCGGGCCTCGCCCTGACCATGGCACCGGCCACCGAGTCGATCATGGGCTCGCTGCCGCTGGCCAAGGCCGGCGTCGGCTCGGCTGTGAACGACACCACCCGCCAGGTCGGCGGGGCACTCGGCGTCGCCGTGCTCGGGAGCGTGTTCAACTCCATCTACACGTCACACGTGGCTGACACCCTCTCTGGTGAGGGCCTGCCGCCGGCGGCGGTCGCCCAGGCCAAGGACTCGATCGGTGGTGCGGCCCAGGTGGCGGCCACGCTCGGCGGCGCCGCGGGCGCCGCCGTGGTGAGCGCGGCTCGATCGGCGTTCATGGACGGCTTCCAGACCGCGGTGCGGTCCGGCGCCGTGGTCACGCTCATCGGCATCGTCGTGACCCTCAAGTGGCTGCCGGCGCGGGCCAAGGACGACGACGTCACCGTGCAGGCGTCCGAGTTCACGGCCGAGCACCCCGAGCTGCAGCCCGACCCCGTGATCCGATGATCGAACAGGTGGCCGCCCCAGCCAGCGTCGAGGGCCGCCCGTGCGGACGGCCTCGCAGCCCCGCGGCCGACGAAGCCATCCTGCGCGCCGCGCTGGAGCTGTGCGCCGAGGAGGGCTTCGAGGGGACGTCGGTCGAGGCGGTGGCGGCGCGAGCCGGCGTGGGCAAGGCCACCGTCTATCGCCGCTACCCCAACCGCGTGGGCCTGGCGGTCGCGGCCGCCACGACGGTCTGCACCTGCCTCGTGGACGACGTCGACACCGGTTCCGTGCTCGAGGACCTGCGCCACATCGCCCACGGCATCGTGCGCACGATCGACGCCACGCTGACACGGGAGGTGCTGGCCCAGATCGCCGCGGCCGCAGCCCGCAACCCCGAGCTGCGAGCGGCCCAGCGCCGGTTCGTCGCCACCCGCCGGTCGGTGGCCACCGATGCCATCGAGCGCGGCATCACCAGAGGCGAGCTGCGGCCCGACACTGACGTCGAGCTGCTGGCCGATCTGGTTGGGACCCCCCTCTTCCACCGCGCCGTCTCGTTGGGGGAGCGAGTCGACCTGGCCTACGCCGACCGAGTGGTCGAGGCCGCGGTGCGCGCCTTCGCCCCGCCGCCGCCCCGCACCTGACCCGCCCGCGGCGGGCCGTCAGGCGGTGTGCGAGAGCTCGGTGAGCGCGTGACGGCTGTGCCCGAACGACGCGTCGAGCGTGAGCAGCCGGCGCAACCGGACTTGGACTCGCTCAGCGCCGCGCACTCGAGCCACAGATAGCCGTCGCGGACAACCCGGGCGTTCGGCGACCCGCACTGGCTGCAGAACGGCTCGTCCCGCGCCACGCCCTCGCCGACCTCTGTCCCACTGCCGTCGGGGTCTGCTCGTGGGCACAGCTCGCGTCAGGTGGTGGCGAGGGCTCGCTGGCGCCCGAGGTAGTGCTGGCCCGAGAGCTGGCTGATGGCCGTCATGACGTCGTCGGTGATCCGACGCCGGCGATCACGCCCGCTGCCCTCGTAGTCATCGGGCTCGATCGGAGCGCCGAAGCGCACCACCGCGGGCCGGAACAGGCGCGGGACCCGCGTCCCGAAGGGCTGGATGCGATCCGTGCCGACGATGCCCGCCGGGATCACGGCGGCACCCGTGGTGACGCTCAGGTAGCCGACGCCGGTGTGGCCGTCGTGCAGCGCACCGTCGCGTGACCTCGTCCCCTCGGGATAGACCGCGAACAGCTCGTCGGCCTCCAGCACGCCAGCCGCGGCATCGAGCGCCCCCATGGCGGCGCGAGGACGGCTGCGCTCCACGGGGATCATGCCCAGCGCGGGGAGGAGGCGGCGCGTCGTCCAACGGTCGAGGTACTCCGCCTTGCCGACGAAGCGCAGCGGCCGGCGCACGGCGAGCGCGAGGACCACCGAGTCGAAGAAGGAGAGGTGGTTGGCCGCGATGATCCCCGCCCCGGTGCTGGGGAGGTGCTCGTCGCCCTCGATGCGCAGGCGCAACGCCCACCGACCCACCGGGCCACCGACGCCGAGGAGCACCCGGCCGAGCCGGCCTCCGTCACCGTCGGTCGGATGGGCAGCCACGGGGTCGCCGGTGCTGGGGTGGGCAGCGGCCCAGCCTGCGGTGGTGGGAGCCGGGTCCGGGAGGTGCTCCCACGTCGAACGCATCAGACGAGGCTACGGACGACGTGCCGGCGGCGGACGTCGCCCCGCCACGCTTCATCCGCCGTTCACAACTTGGCCATCGCGCCGATGAGTCGCGGTTCATCGAACTCGCCGTTCCTGTTGCGCTACGAACATTTGTATTGTGTATGCGGTTTAGTCCAGTTAGTCTGGTTTGACCGCGGAGGGTGTTACTTGGCGGTGAGCTCGTGGTAGGGGTGGGGGTCGGTGTTGAGGGCTTGTTGGAGGAGGCGGTAGAAGAGCATTCCTCGGGCTCGGCTGGTTCGCCGGTTGAACCGGAAGGTGAACTCGTCGAGGTAGTAGTTGAGGTGATCGGCTGATTGCCCGTCGTGAAGCGTTCCGATGAGCCATCGCTTGAGCAGCGACGCCACTCGGTGCACGGCGGGGAGTAGTTCGTGGGCGGGGTCCTTGGCGGTGACCATCACGATCTTCTCGTGGGTGATCCCGAGCCGGGCCGGCAGGTTGTCGTAGCTGGGGTCGCCGTCGGTGTAGAGGATCGTGCCCGGCCTGATGTTGGCGTCGATGAAGTCGATGACCTCGGCTTTGCGCTGGCTGAGGTCGATGCATCCCACCCGTATCCGGCCCAGGCCCTGGGGAGGGCGCCGCTCGACGGCGATGACGACCTCGGACTTGTTGGCGTACCGAGGTCCTGCTCGCGTGCCGCTGCGGCCCCCGATGAAGGTGCTGCCCATCTCGACGCTGACGCCGTCGCCGCCGATCCGATCCCGGTCAGGTCGCACCATGGCTCGCCGCAGCTTGTGCATCCAGGTCCACGCCGTCGAGTACGAGCCGAACCCGAGGACCCGTTGCAGACCGAGAGCTGACACACCGTTCTTCTGCGCGCACACGAACCAGATCGCCGCGAACCAGGTGCGCAGCGGAAGCCGCGACCGGTGAAAGATCGTTCCCGCCGTGACCGAGGTCTGACGACCGCACGACTTGCACATGAACATCGCCCGGGCTGTCACCCACGCGTCCCTCGCTCCGCAGGCCGGACACACGAAACCATCCGGCCACCGCAGCCCGACCAGATAGGCCCGGCAAGCGTCATCGTCGCTGAACCACGCCTCGAACGCCTGCCACGTCCCCGGATAATCAACCCCAACCCTCGGACCGGACTCCTCCGACGCCACGCTCAGTGACTCTACTGGACTCAACCGCATACGCAATACATTTGTTCGATGTAATGCCATCCACGCCATCGCCGGATCGTGACCCCCATCTGGCAGATCGGGAGCGCCACCCTCGCGACTCCCGGAGAGTCATTCGGCTTGATCTGCGGTTCGCGCGCCTCGCTCGCGCAGCCAGGTGACCACGTTCTGTTGCTGGGTCCCGAGTTGCTGTGCGGCGTCTAGCGCCGTTCCGTGGGCGTAGTCCGGGGTCCAGTTCAGGTTTGCACCTTCACCGAGGAGGAACTCCGCGGCCCGTCGCTGTCCAGCGTTGCAGGCATGCCAAAACGCCTGCGACAACGCATCGATGTCGGCAGTGGGCTGGGCTGGGACGAGTTCTCGGAGCCGATCGACCATGCCCAGTGCGGCCGCGATCCATAGGTTCTCAACTCGGGCGCCTCGCTCGGCGAGCAAGCGCGCGACGTTCCAACACCCGTACCCGACCGCGTTGTCGAGCGGTGTGCCAATGGAACCGCCCGCCATGTTGATGTCAGCGCCGCTATCAATCAGCGCGCCTGCGACATCGGCGTCGTCGTTGCTTGCCGCCCAATGGAGCGGCGTCTCCGAGTGCGGCTCAGGGTCACGCCCATTGGGCTCGGCCCCCGCGGCGACGAGGACCCGCACGATCTGCGGACCGTTCGGCCAATAGCCCGGCCAGTCCGCAACCACGTGAAGCGGCGTCCGCGTGCCATGCGTGCCTCCGAGCCGAGAGGATGCCAGACCGGGATCGGACGCCACGAGCCGCTCGACCCCGTCCACATCCCCAAGATGGATAGCGACCACGAGCTCATCCGCTGGACTCATCTCGTTCATGCGGCCAGATTGCCCTGATCTCGGCCCCCCGTCAGGCCGCGCCCGATCGGCAGTGATGGCGCGGCTTCGGCCTACGGCTTGGTTGGTCAGCCCGCGTTGGAGGACAGCGCGCCGTCGCGTGGGCGTGTGCCGCTCACGTCCTGTTTCGTTCCCACGATGCAGCGCGCCACGCCCGGAACCCGGACCTTGCCGTCCTTCTCGAACGCGCTCACCCTCGAAATGGCGTTGGCCCGAATCCGCTCCCGCGCCAGCTCGTCGACCTGCTGAAGCGCTGCAACTGCGAGCGAGACGTGCTCGCTGATCATCTCCCAATACTGCGCGGGCGATCGCGTCAGGAGTTCGACGTCGACGTCCCACTCGGCAACGTCGCGCAGCCCCGCGCCCTCGTACAGGGCACTGACATATCCCGGGGCAGCGCACCGAAACATGTTCGGCCCGTCGGGGTCGGGTGGCGCCACCACCGCCTCGGTCGCGATTGCCTGCATGGCGATCGTCGTCCACGGGTTTTCCTCGGGCTTGATCCATACCGACGAGCAGAGACGTCCGCCCGGCTTGAGCACGCGCGCGAACTCGGCCGTCGCCTTGCCCATGTCGGGGAAGAACATGTACCCAAAACGCACCGAGACGCCATCGAATGTGGCGTCGTTGAACGGCAGATCATCCGCGCTGCACACCTTCGTCTCAATATTGGCGATCCCTTGCGCCCTGGCTCGTCGCGCGGCTATGTCCAGCATCTCCGCTACGAGGTCGGTGAGCACGACGCGTCCCTTCGGCGACAGTCTCGCGATGCTCAAACCCGGCTCACCCGTGCCCGCGGCAATGTCGAGATGCTGATGATCTTCAGCGATGTCGAGACGCTCGATCATCGCTGCGCTGACCGGGCCCAGCTGATCCATGATGACCGAGTCCCACTTCTCCCAGCCCGCAGAGAGCCCGGCCCACGTCGCTCGCTGAACGTCTCGGATCTCATCGGCACTCGGCATCGGCGCTCCCCCCATCGATGCACCCACCGAACAAGAGGGCACTCCTTGGCGGCAATACATGATGCCCCATCGCGAGCGACCCCACATACTCACTGGCAGTTAGGCGCTGTTCAGGCCGGCGAGGCGAAGGATGTCCTCGACTACGTCGGGGAGAGCGCGAGCGGTGTTGATCTCAACACTCGAGGAGGCGCGCAGGAGCGGCTCGACGTTGGCATGGTCATCGACGATGCGATCACGTTCGTTAGCCGCGATGTCTGCTGATCGGCGCCGCCTGAAATGTGGCTCCGCGGAGCAAGGTCAGCACGACGCGTCCGCCCGGACCGCCGACTGGTGTGGCGGCCGCTGATCGGGCAATCTCGGCGGTGTGCGAGGAAGACTCACGTTGACGGTGATCGTCGCGCTGCTGCTTGCGGGATGCGGCCACGCGGAGCCGCGCGGCACGGTTGACGGATACTTCCGTCTGCCGGCAAGACCAGCGGCCGATCTCCAGCGCGGGGGGCTGAATTTCCTTTCGGCCAACGGGAACGGTCACGGCCACCGCGGGGTGCTGAGTTTTCTCTGGTCCCATGGAAGCGGTCACGGCCACACGACGCGGGTCGGCGCCGACGGTTGGTACACCGTGACGCTTTCGCCGGGCTCCTACCGGGTGATAGGTGGGCTATCCGGGCACCCTGGAGGTCCCGCGCCCGAGAGATGCGCCGGCACGATGAACGTGGTCGTAACGGCGAACAGCCCGACCCGCGCCGACTACGTGTGTCACGCCACGCCCGTGGACGTGCCCAAGCCATAACTGATGCGATGAAGGAGCGGGGCCGCCGCTCCGGACCACAGAGCGCTGGTGGCGACCCGACGCGCGTGCGAACATCTGTTCGTGGGCGGCGACGAGGCCACGATCTTGCACGCCGATCTCGACGCGTTCTACGCCTCGGTCGAGCAGCGAGACGATCCTCGCCTTCGCGGCCGACCGGTCATCGTGGGAGGCGGCGTCGTGCTGGCCGCCAGCTACGAGGCCAAGGCGTTCGGCGTTCGGACGCCGATGGGCGGGGCCCAGGCCCGGCAGCTCTGCCCCCAGGCCATCGTGGTCAAGCCGCGGATGACGGCCTACGCGGACGCCAGCAAGGCCGTCTTCGCGGTGTTCAACGACACGACCCCGCTCGTCGAGGGGATCTCCATCGACGAGGCGTTCCTCGAGGTAGGCGGCCTTCGGCGGGTGTCGGGGACACCCACTGAGATCGCGGTGCGCTTGCGCCGCCAGGTCCTCGAGCGCGTCGGCCTGCCCATCACCGTCGGGGTGGCGCGGACCAAGTTCCTGGCCAAGGTGGCGAGCGGCGTGGCCAAGCCCGATGGACTGCTCGTGGTCCCCCCGGATGGCGAGCTCGCCTTCCTCCACCCGCTGCCGGTCGAGCGGCTGTGGGGCGTGGGACCCATCACGGCCGAGAAGCTCCACGCTCGCGGGATCGTGACCGTCGGGGAGGTCGCCGGGCTGGCGGAGGCGACGCTGGTGGCGATCCTTGGTCGGAGCTCGGGGCGGCACTTGCACGCCCTCGCCCACAACCGCGATCCTCGACCGGTCGAGGTCGGCCGGCGTCGGCGCTCCATCGGATCACAGCACGCGCTCGGCCGGATGCGGCGCGCACCAGACGCCATCGACGCCGTCCTGGTCGGGCTGGTCGACCGGGTGACCCGCCGCCTGCGGGCCGCCGATCGAGTAGGCCGGACGGTCGTGCTGCGGCTGCGCTTCGACGACTTCTCGCGCATCACTCGCTCGCACACGCTCGCCCGGGCCACCGCCGAGACCCAGACCATCCTGGCCACCGCCCGCGGCCTTCTGGCGTCAGCCTGGCCGTTGATCGAGCAGCAAGGGCTGACGCTCGTCGGGGTGGCTGTCGCCAACCTCGACGACGACGGGGCAGTTCAGCTGACCCTGCCCTTCGATCGCTACGCCGGAGGCGCCCTCGACGTCGCGCTCGACGATGTGCGGCAGCGGTTTGGAACGGACGCCGTGACCCGCGCCGTGCTGCTCGGACGGGACACGGGCCCGACCGTTCCGCTGCTCCCCGATTGAGACAGCTGGGAGGGGGGCACACTGCGCCGATGAGCGACACCGGTGACCGCTACCGACGGCTTTCCCAACGCTTCGCCGACACGGTGGCCGCAGCCGCGGCCGTCGACCGCTGGAGCGACCAGTCTCCCTGCCCGGACTGGACCGCTCGTGACGTGGTCGGCCACGTCGTCGGCACCCAAGGCATGTTCCTCGGGTTCATCGGTCGCCAGCTCGACGACGGTCCGTCGGTCGACGACGATCCGGCCGCGGCGTGGGATCACGCTCGGGCCGCAGTCCAAGCCGAGCTCGATGACCCCGAGCGGGCCGGCACCACGTTCGAAGGGTCCCTGGGCAAGAGCACGTTCGAGGAGGCGGTCGATCGTTTCCTCTGCACCGACCTCGTGATCCACCGCTGGGATCTGGCCCGTGCCATCGGCCAGGAGGTCCAGCTCGACCCGGCCGACATGGACCACAGCCGCCAAGCGATGGCTCCACTCGTCGACAAGATGCGCGCACCCCGAGCCTTCGGCTCAGAGCTCGAAGTACCGCCGGGTGCGGACGAGCAGACCACGTTCCTCGCCTTCGTCGGACGCCGCGCCTGAACGCTGCCGATCCCAGAACAGGCCGCTCTCGGTCTACCCTGTGGCGAGCGGGCGTCGGAGCTGGGGACGTGGTGAACATGACAAGGCGGTGGCAAGGCTCGCTCGCGGATGAGATGGCGGTCGCGGCTTGGCGGGCCGCGCCCGCTGACGGCGCCAGGGCCGCACCGTGGCCCCCGCCTCTTCCTGCCGCCGTCGGCGCGACGCCGACCACCGCTGCCCCGCGAGACGAAGCAGCGCCGACCGGTCGTTGGCTCGAGTGCATCTTCCTGCTTGGGCTGGCCGGCGTCTTCCTCGCCAACGCCGCGGTTGCCTGGCTCGATCCCGACGGCTTCACCGCGCTGGTCGAGGCCAGCCGGGTCGGACGCTGGCTCGGCCTCGGCGGCGCCGGCTGGCTCGTGCCGGTGATCTGTTTCAACGACCTCGTCGTCGGCGTCACCGTGTTCGCCGCGATCTGGTGGCGCCGCGCGCCCCGTCAGCTCGTCCTCGCCTGGGCCGGTCTCTGGCTGCTCGCCGTCACGGTTCTGAAGCTGACGGCCCTCAACGTCTTCGGCTCGCTGTAGCCATCGAGTTGGTCGCCGCGGACCTGGCCCCGCCGCGTCTGCGGCCCCCCCCCCCGATAGAGCTGGTTGCCGGAGCGATCGGGGCGAGCGAGCGCAGGTGTCGGCCGCGGGACCCGAACCCGACACATCATCGCCAGAGCTTCGCGACTGGCGCACTGGGATCCCGACGGACGCTGATGTCCGCCGGTCGGAGGAGACCTGGTACCGCCCGAGCTCGAAGTAATCCGTACAGCACCGAGCTCGCACCGCCCAGCCTCCAGGCGCCCAACGGCGACGCGCTGAACCCACTGGCCGCCGCGGCTGGGATCGTCGTCACGAGCGCGGCGAACGCCGCCGCGAGGCCAGCCAGGACCGCGATCAGCTTCCCCATGTTGAGGTTCCTCGCCTTCCAGCAACCTCTGGCGCCCGCTCAGCGCCGTCGACCCGACCCGTCCGCAAGAGGGGTCAGCCCTCCGTCGCGGAATTTACCTCCGGACCCTGGCGCCGACCCGGCCGCAACCATTCCCGTTCGAGAGCGCCCGCCGCGATGCGTGGTCGATGACCTTCGTCCGAAGCTCGGTGCGTCAAAGGTGCCGGTGCTCGAGGGTGACCGGGCGCCGGTACCGGAGGTCGTGGCCGACGCGTGAGACCGGCCGGATCGCAAGGGCGTGGCCCAATCCCAACAGCCTCACACGTCTGCTCGAGGGTGGGGCAGATCGTCGACCTTGATCCGGCCGGCGAAGTCTTCCGGGAATTCCACTTGCGCTACGAACGTATGTATTGTGTATGCGGTTTAGTCCAGTTAGTCTGGTTTGACCGCGGAGGGTGTTACTTGGCGGTGAGCTCGTGGTAGGGGTGGGGGTCGGTGTTGAGGGCTTGTTGGAGGAGGCGGTAGAAGAGCATTCCTCGGGCTCGGCTGGTGCGCCGGTTGAACCGGAAGGTGAACTCGTCGAGGTAGTAGTTGAGGTGATCGGCTGATTGCCCGTCGTGAAGCGTTCCGATGAGCCATCGCTTGAGCAGCGACGCCACTCGGTGCACGGCGGGGAGTAGTTCGTGGGCGGGGTCCTTGGCGGTGACCATCACGATCTTCTCGTGGGTGATCCCGAGCCGGGCCGGCAGGTTGTCGTAGCTGGGGTCGCCGTCGGTGTAGAGGATGGTGCCCGGCCTGATGTTGGCGTCGATGAAGTCGATGACCTCGGCTTTGCGCTGGCTGAGGTCGATGCATCCCACCCGTATCCGGCCCAGGCCCTGGGGAGGGCGCCGCTCGACGGCGATGACGACCTCGGACTTGTTGGCGTACCGAGGTCCTGCTCGCGTGCCGCTGCGGCCCCCGATGAAGGTGCTGCCCATCTCGACGCTGACGCCGTCGCCGCCGATCCGATCCCGGTCAGGTCGCACCATGGCTCGCCGCAGCTTGTGCATCCAGGTCCACGCCGTCGAGTACGAGCCGAACCCGAGGACCCGTTGCAGACCGAGAGCTGACACACCGTTCTTCTGCGCGCACACGAACCAGATCGCCGCGAACCAGGTGCGCAGCGGAAGCCGCGACCGGTGAAAGATCGTTCCCGCCGTGACCGAGGTCTGACGACCGCACGACTTGCACATGAACATCGCCCGGGCTGTCACCCACGCGTCCCTCGCTCCGCAGGCCGGACACACGAAACCATCCGGCCACCGCAGCCCGACCAGATAGGCCCGGCAAGCGTCATCGTCGCCGAACCACGCCTCGAACGCCTGCCACGTCCCCGGATAATCAACCCCAACCCTCGGACCGGACTCCTCCGACGCCACGCTCAGTGACTCTACTGGACTCAACCGCATACGCAATACGTATGTTCGATAACATGTCGTTCATGCTTACCGAGCTCGACGACCTGACCGCCACCCTGGCGGGGTTAGCCGGTCGGCTCGCCACGCTCGACGATCCCTCCCTCGAAGCCGCCGTCCACCGGCTCGCGAAGCTGCAGACCACGGTGCAGGCCCTCTGGCTCACCGCCCTCCAGCTGTCCGAAGAACGAGCACTGCACCGGCAGGCCGGCGCCCGCGACGCGGTGACCTGGGCCGCGGCGGTGGCCGGCGAACGCCGAGGCGCGGCGGCGCGAGATGTCGCGCTAGCCGGCCAGCTCCGCCAAGCCCCGCTCGTCGCCGGGGCCATCACCCGCGGCACCGTGTCCAAGGCCAAGGCCGAGGAGCTCGTCCGAGCCGCCACCCTCCCCGAGGAGACCCAGAACCGCCTCATCGAAGAAGCCAGGAGCGCTCCAGTCGAGCAGGTGGCCGCCTCGGTCCGACGAGCCCGGCTGAACCACGGTTTGGAAGACCCGCCCTTCACGCCGGGCCTCACCATCACCCGTTCGCGCCACCACGCCAAGCTCGAGGGCACCGTCGACCTGGTCGACGCCGAGATCGTCGAAGTCGCGGTCCAGACCGCAGCCGAGTCCCTGAGCCTCCCCGCCGACACCACCACCGCTGAGAGGCGCGCCCGGGGTCTGGTCGCCATCGCGCGCCACTTCCTCGACCACGCCGCCCACCCCGCAGCCAGCCGCGTCGGGCGACCCCACGTGATCGTCCTCGTCGACCTCGACGTCCTCGAAGCCCGCGCCGGCGGCTCCGCCACTCTCTCCTCCGGCACCGTCGTCACCGGCGACCAGGCCCGCCGCCTCGCCGCCGACGCCAACATCACCCGCATCATCACCAAGGGTCGCAGCGAACCGCTCGACGTCGGCCGAAGTACCAGAACCGTCCCACCCGCCCTGGCCAAAGCAGTCATCGCCCGAGACCGCCACTGCCGATTCGAACAATGCACCGCCCCACCCTGGGCTTGCGACATCCACCATCGCATCCCCTGGACCAACCGCGGACCAACGGCCCTCCACAACCTCGGCCTGCTGTGCTGGTTCCACCACGAGCACGTCCACCGACTCGGACCCGATCGCGTCATTCAGACCGACGACGGCCGCTGGCGCCTCGGAGCATCGCGTGCCGCGGCGGCCGCGGCCGCGGCCGCCGCCTGAGGCCGGAGCGCCGAGGCGTCGGCAAACGGCGGGCGGACGGACCGGTGGAGCTCAGAGGCCGCCGATGGCCGGCGTGAAGCGGGCAGGGTGCGACGTGAGGCGTGCGTTCCGCCCGGTGGGGCCCACTTCTCCCTCGGTGGTTCCGCCGCCCGATGGGTGCCAACCCACCCGCACAGCCGCACCCCTGACCCTGACCCATCCCCAGCCCTCCTGGGAGCGAACCACGGTGAGAAAGCTCATCTTGATGATGTCGGTGTCCCTCGATGGCTTCTTCGAGGGACCCGACCGCGAGCTCGATTGGCACCTGGTCGACGACGAGCTGCACCGCCATTTCAATGAGCAGCTCAGCCCCATGGGCGCCTTCCTGGACGGACGTGTCACCTATGAGCTGATGGCCGGATTCTGGCCCACGGCCGACACGGACCCGTCGAGTACCGGGCCCATGGTCGAGTTCGCCCGCATCTGGCGGGACATGCCCAAGATCGTGTTCTCCCGGACCCTGGAGCAGGCCGACTGGAACACCACCGTGGTCCGAGACCTGGTCGCCAAGGACGTCATGGAGCTCAAGGCCCAGCCCGGTGGAGACCTGGTGCTCGGCGGGGCCGACCTCGCCGCCGCCTTCATGCGACTCGACCTGATCGACGAGTACCGGCTCTATGTCCACCCGATCGTCATCGGACGGGGCAGACCCCTGTTCCCATCAGACGCCAAGATCGAGCTCCGGCTCGCTGAGACCCGGACCTTCGGCAACGGGGTCGTCCTCCTCCGCTACGAGCGCCCTGATGCCGGGTAGGGGATCAGCGATGCCCAGGCCACCACGACGTCGAGTGGGACTACGGGCTCGGCGCGTGATGACGCGGGAGCCGCACGCGCAGCACGGCTCCGCTCGCCTGTGACGTGATCGTGATCTCACCGTGGTGGCGCTCGACGATGATCCGACGGGAGACGTCGAGCCCCAGACCCGTGCCCTTGCCGACGTCCTTGGTCGTGTAGAAGGGCTCGAACGCTCTCGCTTGCACGTCCGGTGGCATCCCAGGGCCTGTGTCCGCGATATCGACCACAACGTCGTCGCCGTTCGAGCGCACGGACACCCGCAAGGTGCCCCGGCCCTCCATGGCATCGATGGCGTTGTCGATCAGGTTGGTCCAGACCTGGTTGAGCTCGCCGGGGTTGGCCTCGATGCGAGGCACGTCGGCGGCGTAGTCACGAATGACAGTGACCCCGGTGCGGAGCTTGTGGCCAAGCATCACGAGCGTGCTCTCGATGCCCTCGGTGACGTCAATGAGCTGCAAGGACGCCCGATCGAGCTGCGAGTAGGACTTCACCGCGGTGACGAGGGCCGACACCCGCCCGGTCGACTCCTTCACCTCGAAGAGCAGCGCGGCGGTCGAGAGGGTGCCGGCGACCCAGTCGAGGCCCGGACCGAGCTTCTCCCCATCCAGCACCTCGGCTGCCCGCTCGCACCACGCGAATCAACGCCGGCCGATGCGAGGGGGGGTGCGATGCGCCAGCCGTCGTCGACGCCGTGGGCGTCGAGCCAGCCGAGGAGAGCGTCCTCGCGATCCGCGACGGCGAGCGGATCGACGCTCGCGGCCGATGCATCGATCTCGCGACGCAACGACTCCACGGCGATCAGCTGCTCGGCTGAGATGGACTGTTCGGCGAGGCACACGAGCGAGGACAGCAGTGCGGTGCAGGTGTCCTGAAGCGCGTCGACGGCCCGCGCTGCCGCCGCGGCCGGGTTGTTCAGCTCGTGGGCGAGACCGGCGGCGAGCGTGCCGAGCGCGACGAGCGCCTCCCGTTGGCGGGACAGCGCTTCCATGTTGCGCACGGTCTGGAAGAAGCCCTCGATCATGTGGACGCCGAAGGGAAACCAAGCGCGGACCAGCTCCCCGAGCGGAGCAGCCGGAACCCTGAGCACCCGGCCGGGACCGGCGGCGCGACCCGTGGCGAGGTACCCGGCCGACTCGGCCCAGGCCCGGAAGCCACCGGCCCAGACACCCGGGCGGTCCATCGCGGCGACGACGGACTCCTCGCGTCCCGCCCGCCGCACCAGATCGATCCGGCCCTCGAGCAGCACCCACCAGAAGTCGGCCGCGTCGCCCTGCTCGAAGAGCACGTCACCCTCGTCGAAGCGCACTTCGTCGCCGAGCGCGATCAGCTCACGCGCTTGATCGTCGCTGAGCCCGTCGAACAGGAAGATCTCGCGGCAGATCGTCGACGTCCATCAGATCGTCGCCAGGTAGCGGTGGGCGAGGTACACGGACATTGCCCCTTCGCCGACGGCGGAAGCGACCCGCTTCATCGAATCGAGGCGGACGTCACCGGCCGCGAACACGCCCGGCACGCTAGTCTCGAGGGCCAATGGGGCCCGGGCCAGGGGCCAGCGCGTGCGATCATTCCCCGCCAGCAGGTCTTGGCCGGTGATCACGAAGCCGTTGTTGTCCCGTGCGACGTCGCCACCCAGCCAGTCGGTGCGAGGCGACGCGCCGATGAACACGAAGAGCCAGTTCGTCGGCGCTTCCACCTCATGCTCGCGAGAGTGGCCGGCGAGCGTGATCGCCTCGAGGTGTCCGTCGCCGCGCCCGGCGACCACCTCGGTCTGGAGCAGCACCTCGATGTTGCCCGCAGCGTGAATGCGCTCGATCAGGTACTTCGACATCGATTTCTCGAGCCCGTCCCCTCTGACGAGCATGACGACGCGCCGGGCGTACCGCGCGATGTTCAACGCGGCCTGGCCAGCCGAGTTGGCCGCACCGACCACGTAGACGTCATCACCTTCGCACGAACGCGCTTCGCTCGCAGTCGCGCCGTAGTAGACACCACGGCCGGTGAAGTCGGCGAGCCCGGCGCGTCCAGCAGCCGATAGGAGACACCCGTGGCGACGAGGACCGTTCGGGCCTCGATCTCCGCTCCGTCGTCAAAGCGCACGGCGCGCACCGGGCCGCGCACCTCGAAGCCCACGACATCCTGCGCCAGAACCATCTCGGCGCCGAAGCGCCGGGCCTGGGCGACCGCCCGGTGGGTGAGGTCCGCGCCGGAAAGGCCCCTCGGGAACCCCAGGTAGTTCTCGATCGAAGCGCTCTGCCCGGCCTGCCCGCCGGGCGCCTCGCATTCGATGACGACGGTCTGCAGGCCCTCGGAAGCCCCGTAGACGGCCGCGGCGAGCCCGGCCGGTCCGCCGCCCACGATGCACAGGTCGTAGAGGGGCTGCTCGGCCTTGGTGCGCAGGCCGAGCGCGCTCGCGAGATCGCGCGGTCGACGGCCCGCGCAGGGTGTCACCGTCGGGCACGAGCACGAGGGGAAGGTCGGCGGTGGTCGCTTGGGCAAGGGCATTGCAGCCGCGTGCGCCTCGTCGTCATGTTCGATGTCGAGCCAGAGGTACGGGACGTGGTTGCGGGCGAGGAAGGTCTTGATCTCGTTGGTCCGTTCGGACCAGCGGTGCCCGACGACCCGCAGCGCTCCCGTGGCGGCGGGATGGGCGCTCGCCAGTCGTTCAGCAAGTCGTCGATGATCGGGTACAGCCGCTCGGCGGGAGGATCCCACGGCTTGAGGAGGTAGTAGTCGAGGCCGATGTCGTTGATGGCGCGGATCGCCACATCGGTGTCGGCGTAGGCCGTGATCAGGACGAGCTTCGCTTCGGGGGCGACCTGGCGAGCCTCATCGAGGAACTCGACGCCGGTCATCTCGGGCATGCGCTGATCGGACGCGATCAGTGCCACGGGTCGGTCCCGCAGGGCGAACTCCGCCAAGACCGCCGAGCGCGTCGGCGCCCGACGACGTGCGGACGATCTGGTAGTCCGCGCCGTACTGCTGGCGCAGGTCGCGGGCGATCGCCTGGGAGACGGCCGGATCGTCGTCGACCGTCAGGATCGTGGGCTTGGCCAGCAGAGTGCCTTTCGTCGGTCCGAGCGCGCGTCGCTACGCGTAGGGTCGGAGGATCGCGGGCATCGCAGCCTTGCCGTCGAAGGCGACCCAACGACCGACCGACCACACTGGCCCCATGGCGCCTGCGAGCACACACGAAGTATGCCCAAGTCGGCCGTCGGCGTGCCAGCAGCCGGGCCCACGGCGGCGCCGGCGACTGAGCGGCTTCGATGCCGCGCCACGGGGCCACACCGGCCGTGCCGAGCACCGTTATGACGGGCCGGCGGGAAGTCCGCCGAGTCGAGAAGGGATTGAGACGATGCACACCGATGTGAATGGCACGACGATCTACTTCGATGTCGAGGGCTCAGAGCTGGAGGTCGACGGCATCCAACACGCCCACCGTTGCTCGCTGTGAGCGGTCGCGATGCCCGCCCCGCCCGAGCGGATGACGTTCACGAGCTCGCCGCTTCGATGCCGCACGTCCAGGTGGAGAAGGGTTCGCTGGGTAACGCCGTGTACCAGGTGGGTGGTAAGTCGTTCGTGTTCTTTCGCAATCCCCGGCCCGACGCGGTCGATCCGGAGACGGGCGAGCCTTATGACGACGTGATCGTGATCTGGGTCGAATCCGACGATGACAAGGCGGCGCTCGTTCAGGACCCAGGCTCCCCCTTCTTCACGACCGACCACTTCAATGGCCATCGTTCAGTGCTGGTGCGAGCCAGCCGTCTGAGCGAAGTCACACGAGAGGAATTGGCCGAGCTGATCCAAGACGCCTGGCTGGCGAGGGCTTCGAAGCGTCGGGCCACCGCCTGGTTGGCCGAGCATCGCTGACCGGCGCGGGAGCGCGGCGGGGCAACGGGAGGGGAGCGCTGCACGCGCGGACCACCGTATGAGGCTCGCTTGGCCCACCCCATGGCGGCAATCAACGTCGCGAAGCCATGTCGGCGGCGCCCATCCGGGTGATCGTCAACGCCATCTCGCTCAGCCGCGAGGCGGGGTAACGGGCGCCGGTTCCGTCTGCCAGCCGGGTCATCATGTGAAAGTTGGCCGCCACCGCTGCCGCGTCGACCATCACCGCATGTCCGGCGATCGTGACCAGCGCATGACGAGCGTCGCCCATCTCGGTCGCATCGCCGCGCAGGCCGGTCGCCGCGGTTGCGAAGCGCAACAGCTCGCCGCCGAGCGGGATCCCGACGTCTTCCTGACCCGCGGCAACGGCGTCGAGGTCGACCTCTGCCTCACTCTGGTGGCCGCTCCAACTGAGCATGCTTGCATGAGCCGCCGTTCAATAGAAGCACTCGCGAAGCTGCGACACCCGGGCGGCGACGAGTTCTATTTGCGGCCGCGACAAGGTGCCGCGCGTCCAGTGAGGATCAACCATCTCGAGGTTCGGGATGTATTGGCGCGTCGGCCAGCCTCCACAGCCGCTGATGCTCGGCTGGCACCGACGAGAAGGCCTGGACTACGGCCGCCACCGCATCGGCCGGGCTCGTGACCCGCACCCAGTTGAGCCCCGCCGGGACCAAGTCGGGTGGAACAACTCGTGACGGCTCGCCGTCGACGGGTCGCGGCAACTCCCACGATGCCAGCCCTGCGGCCCGACGGAAGGCCACGACTGCCGCGACGGTGCAGGCGATGCCCACGACCTCCACATAGGCGAGATCACCGAGCTCGTCACAGACGTCGCCTGTACCACGACTCCGACAGAGTTCCGGCATGCGCTGCTACACGGTAGATGGCATCATGAGCCGCTGCAGGCGCCACGAGATCGCCGGCCAGCCAGCCATCGACGCTCGACGGCGCGGTCCAGGGTGGAAGCGGGTTGTCGTCGGTGATCGCTACAACGGCGGTAGCTGCCAGTTCCACCCGTTGGCTGCCCGTCCACCAAGTCCCCGGACGCCCGAGCGTGTTCCACGCCTCACGGTGAGCAGCAACGAGATCGGAACGCACCTCCATGTCCGCCATGCTGTCACCGTACGTCACCTCTTCAGGCGGAGTCAGGCGGACGAAATGGAGCCGGCCGGACCGGTCAGAATCACTCCACCCGCAGGCCAGAGATGGCGCGGGCGATGACCAGCCGCTGGATCTCGGAGGTGCCTTCGAAGATGGTGTAGCTCATTTCGGGGTGTCCGGGCAGTGTGCTGCAGTGCGGCTGAGCAGGCCTTCTTTCGGGCGGGCGTCCGGCCGAGAAGTGCCCGCTCCGAACAGTTGTAGGGATGAGTAGGGCCACATCATCGAACCGGTCTTCGAAGCAGGGACGCCCTTCCCGATTCTGCTTGCGGTCAGGCAACTGCCTCGGCAACGGCGTCGATCTCCATGAACTCCGGGCCGTCGAACGGCACGAAACCGGCGGGCACTCCCACCTCCAGCCGGCAGAGAACACGCGTCTGGCGTGGGGTGCCGGCGGGGTTCACCCGCTCGACGACCACGGTCACCCCGTCAAGAACGTCACCAGCGGCGTGATGCAACGGGGGGGCGAGGTAGTCGGGCACCCATCCGATCACCGAACCGCCGCCAGTCCCGACTTGTACCGCCCAGCGGTTCTTCGGGTTCAACGGTTCGGGAACCAGCACGAGCCGATCACCAGCCGCGAGCCCATCGATCAGCTCTTCAGCCCCTGGGATGTAGCGGATCCCACGAACGAAGAAGCGCGTGCGAAGCAGTCCGAGCTCCTCGTCGATCTCCGGCTCGGGGAAAACCTCGATGCTGTCGGTGGCGCGGGCGCCTAGGCGGGCGAGGATCTCCATCGGCGCGGCGTCAGCGCCCAGCCCGATCGTCTCCAGGAACTCGGGATAGTCCGGCCGACGCCGCGCCGACATCACCCGGTTGGTAAAGAACGAGAACAGCTCAGGCGAGCGGTACTCGACGTGGAGATCAGGGAAGGCAACGAACGGCGTGAAGCCGTCGAGCCCAGCTGCGGCCTTCAGGTAGCGAAACGCGAAGACATCTCGGGCCGTTCCCGCCTTGCGGCGCAACACCGCGACCGGGTGGTAGCCGCGGTCGTTGGGGTCCTGCCAAGCGATGAAGAGCCGAGCGGGCGCAGGCTCGTTGGCTGCCACAAGGGTCATGGTAGGTCCTCCAACAGGTCGATCAGGTGGCCATGGTTCGCACGCAGGAGTGCACGAGCGAACTCCCGGGCGGGCCACAGACATGCGGTGCGCCGGCACCATGGCCACGATCCCCGCGATGTCTGCGACGGCCACGGCTCGGAGTCGGTCCCTCCACACCGACATGCTCTCGGGCGCAAGCTCACCGAACCGGCGGACGGCGTCGCTCAGAGTCCTGGCATCGGCGAAGTGGCTTTCGGCACGGCGGGCAAAGGCCGGTACTGCGAACCCGGGGTCGTGGGTCTCGAGCCGGAGGACTCGCTCGTCGTCCGTCAAGCCGCACGCAAGGCTCGATGCATGATCGAAGGTCGGTGCCAGGACCGGCAGCGCTCCCCACGCCGCGACACCAGCACAGCCCAGTTCTCGTGATGACGATCGGTGTTCGCGACCAGCGCGTCAAGCACCAGGTAGCCGGCGAAGTCCTCCAGGGCAGACCGTCCCGATAAGCGGCGACGAGCCAACGCTTGCCAGCACGCCAACGACCGTGTCTAACCCGGTACGCATCGATCTTTCGAAGCTCTGACCGCGGGTAGCCACGGGACGCGACCAGCGAGCAGCTCGTTCCCGTGGACGAGGTCGTGGTCACCAGCGAGGTCGAGGCTGATGATGCCACGGGTGCTCCGCCGGTGCGCGAGCTGGATGTGCGCGCACGGCACACCGAGCAGAGCGCCGATCTCGGCGACCACCTTCTCGGCCCAGTCCTCGCCGCGATGGACGCGGCCAGGTTCGTCCGAGAGCCATTTGTAGAGCCACCGCTGATCATTGCCATCGTGGAGCCACTGCTTCGGCTTGGTGCCGAGCTGCTCCGCGTCGGCGACGGCGAACGACGAGACGTCGATGTCGTCGAACGTGTCGTCAGGGTCGCCGGGCACACTTCGGCACGGTAGTCAGCCGGTGTCACAGGGATCCGTGGAGCGCCTGACTGGCACATCTCACATGTCGAACTCGGCGATCACATCACCCTCGGCATAGTCAAGGCCGGAGGCGGTTCTCGCGAGCCGCCGGGCTTGCTCGGGATCGGGCCGAAGCTCGATCGCCATCGTTGGGTCGTCAGACCTGGGCGCGTCGCCAGAGGCGATGGCTTGCCGGATCTCGTCGATGGCTAGATCGGCGAAGGCCCGCCTGAAGGTGCCTAGCGTTACGCCCTCGATCCTCTCGGCTGCCATGACGTCGATGCCAGGTACGCCAGCCGTGAAGAACTGGAAGTACTCGCCGTCGGCCAATACCCGGAAGCGAGCCTGGAAGACGTCGATGCGGCTGTTGTCCCGTTGCCAACCTCCGTACTCGACCGTGAAGTGACGGGGCGATGGCAACGGCGGTAGCGGCTTCGCGTCCGGGTCATCGATGGGCGAGTCCTCGACCGGAGTGTCTGGCGGACGATCGGTGGCGGGCGGGGAGCTGCTGCGAAGGACAGCGTCCTCGCCTCCTGGGCAGAACGCGCTGCGAGGGCACGCTCGAAAAGCGCGAGACCGCGCCGACCACAACCGAGCCAACCAGAGTGGTCCCGAGGTGCAGCCGCCTTACTCCCGTTGCCACCTGACATGACGAGCGCAAGCCCAAGCACGAGCACCACGGCGAGTCCGACAACCGCGAGGTGCCATGGTCGCAAACGCTCGGTCTTCATGCGGGTGTTGGCTTGCCCCAGCGGCCGGCGATGTACTTCTGGACCTCGGCTTCGTCGTCGATCGAGCTGGTGCCGTTGTTCATGCGGACGTAGAACACCTGCTTCTTCTGGTGCTGGGTCTGCTTGTCGACGACGGTGACCGTGGCGTGGACCGGGTGGCCACTGGGCTTGACGTGCACCCGGCACAGGTCCCGGTCATCCACGGAGTGGATCTGCGTCGTCACGTTCGTCGCCGCGGCCGCGCCGACCGCGTTGAGGACGGCCTGGGTCAGCGCCAGCTGGAACTGGTCACGATCGTCCTTGCCTTCCTTGCGGAGGGTCAGGTAGTCGCACTCGAGCCCGAGGACCGTGCCGTCGTCGGCGACGCCGACCAACAACGTTCCGCCCTCCCGGCTGTTGAGGAAGGCGGCCACCGTCTTGAGCGAGGCCGTCTCGATCACCTTCGACACCGCGGCTGTGGCCAGATCCCACCGGAAGGTGGACTTGTACTCGAGGTGGGCGTCCTCCCCTCGGAGCAGGAGCTCGCCGATGGGGCAGTGCTCCTGGTGGGCCACCTTGGCCTGGCCGTAGATGAGCGGGAGGTAGGCGGCGATCACGTCGGCCTTGAAGTCCTGGTTGTCGAGGATGCGGTAGGTCAGGTCCTCGCTCTCGGCCAGCCGCTGCACCACGGCCGACTCGAAGCGCTGCTCGAAAGCGATCCGGAAGTTCCCGAGCGAGTTGGCGGCGGCCTGCTGCTGCAGGGTCTCGTCGGCCACCAGGGACGCCGCGATGCCGTCGAAGTGGAGCCGGTCGGCCTCGGTGAGCTTCAGCCCGTAGCGCTCGTTGAGGGTGGCGATGATCCGCGACAGCGGCTCCTCGTCGGGCTCACTCCTCGGCCCGGTCCCATCGAAGATGGTGCGCACCTCGCCGGCGTCGCTACTCGAGCGCGACCGACCCCTCGAACGTCACCTCGTGGCGCAGGTGGGTGAGCTCGACCTCGCGTCCCAGGTCGAGCCGTGACGCCGGCATCGCGACGGATGAAGCGAGCCGAGCGCCCGGCAGAAGACATAGTCCCGTTCGAGCTTGGTGTCGCCGAAGCTGACCAGCTGCGCCAGGAAGGCGTAGGTGCGCACGAAGCGGTCGAGGGCGTCGCGGAAGGCCTCCTGGTCGCTCCTCGTCGAGGGCGCGGAACCGGTCGATGGCCGGCTGCATCGCAGCGTGGATGCGGCCGTGATCCTTGACCGTGGTCATGGTGAGGAGCAGCCCGGTCACCCGCTCGACCTCATCCACCCGCAGCACGCCGAACGGGTCGAGGGCGGCCCGGGTGTCGTACAGCAGGTTCGGGTCGGTGGGCGGGGCGACGGTGCGGCCGTACCAGGGCTCGAACGCTCGGGCGATGTCGTCGGCGTCGTTGCGGAAGTCGAGCACGAAGGTGCCGTCCTTGCCGTCGCAGATGCGGTTCAGCCGGGAGAGGGTCTGGACCGCGGCCAGGCCGGTCAGCGTCTTGTCGACGTACATGGCGTACAGCAGCGGCTGGTCGAACCCGGTCTGGTACTTCTCGGCCACCACCATGATCTGGGCCTCGTCGTTGAACCGCGGCGCCGTCTGGCTGTCCGGGAAGCCGTTCATCCTGGCCTCGGTCCAGTCGAGCCCGCCGTCGCTCACCGTCCCCGAGAAGGCCACCAGCACCTTCACGTCGCCGTATCCGTGGGTCGGCGATGTAGGCGTCGAGCGCCCGCTTGTAGCGGACCGCGGCCAGCCTCGACGACGTGACGACCATGGCCTTGGCCCGCCCATCGATGCGGTGGGCGACATGGGTGCGGAAGTGCTCGACGATGATCTCGGCCTTCTGGGCCAGGTTGACCTCGTGCAGCCCGACGAACCGGGCGATGGCCGCGCGGGCCTTGGGGGTCTCGTACTTCGGGTCGTCGGCCACCGCCTTCTCGATGCGCCAGTAGAGGTCGTAGGTGACGTAGTTGGCCAGCACGTCGAGGATGAACCCCTCCTCGATGGCTTGGCGCATCGAGTACAGGTGGAACGGCTCGAACTTGCCGGTCTCGGGGTTGCGGGTGCCGAACAGCTCGAGGGTCTTGGCCTTGGGCGTGGCCGTGAACGCGAAGAAGCTCAGGTTGGGTGGCATGCCCCGAGCGGCGACCGCCCGGGCCAGCGCCTCCTCGACCGGGTCCGTCGGCACGGCCACCAGCCCCATGTCCTCGGCCTCCGCCACGGTCAGCTCCTGCTCCTCGGTGGCGCCGATGGCCAGGCGGAGGTCCTTGGCCGCCTCACCGGTCTGCGAGGAGTGGGCCTCATCGACGATCACCGCGTAGCGGCGCGGCCCGACGCTCGGCCACCTTGTCGAGGATGAACGGGAACTTCTGCAGGGTGGTGATGACGATCCGGGCCTGCTCGCCGGCAAGAGCGTCGGCCAGCTGGCCGGAGTCCTCGTCGATCTTGGCCACCACACCATGGGCGTGCTCGAACTGGTAGATCGTGTCCTGGAGCTGGCGGTCGAGCACCACGCGGTCGGTGATCACGATCACCTTGTTGAACACCTTCACGTCCGTGGTGTCATGCAACGACGACAGACGGTGGGCCAGCCAGGCGATGGTGTTCGACTTCCCCGACCCGGCCGAGTGCTCCACCAGATACCGCTGGCCGGCGCCATGGGTCCGGGCGTGCTGCTCCAAGGCGAGCACCGCGTCCCACTGGTGGAGGCGGGGGAAGATCACGAGCGCCGGCTGCTTCGAGCCTCTCGGTGGCTGTTCGACTGTGAACGAAGCGGGCCAGCAGGTCGAGCCAGGCGTCGCGCTGCCATACCCGCTCCCACAGGTAGGCGGTGCGATGGCCGTGCGGGTTTGCCGGGTTGCCCGCTCCGCCGTCGACGCCGAGGTTGAACGGCAGGAACCGCGTCGCCTGTCCGGCCAGGCGAGTCGTCATCACCACTCGCTCGGTGTCCAACGCGAAGTGCACCACAGCCCGGCGGGCCAGCGCGGGCGCGTTCGGGGTCGCGAGTCGGCGCGGTACTGCGTCGATGGCGTCCTCGACGCTCTGCCCCGTCAACTGGTTCTTCAGCTCGGCGGTGGCCACCAGCAGCCCGTTCACGAACAAGCCCAGGTCGATCGTCTTGGTCGAACCCGGCTCGTAGGCCAACTGGCGGGTGACGTTCAGACGGTTGGCGGCGTACCGCTGGCCGAGCTCCGGTGTCAGACCATGCGCGGGCTTGAAGAATGCCAGCCGGATGGTGACGCCGTGATCGATGACGCCATGGCGAAGCACGGCCAGGGTGCCCCGCTGATCGAGCTCGGCCGCCAGCCGGGCGACGAACTTGGCCTGCGCGGTGTCGGGGTCACCGCCGTGCAAGGCCAGCAGCCGGTGCCAGGCGTCGGCCTGGGTAGCGCCGATGAACGCGAACAGATCCTCGGTGTCGATCCCGGACCTGGGGTCGAACGCCGACGGTCGGGCCGGCACCGGCCCCTTCACCTCGTCGTAGCCCCCGTGCTCCACCAGCCAACCGGCGACGAACGCCTCGAAGGCCGCCTCGTTCGGCTTCACGAGATCGAGTCTTGTCTACGAATTCGTTCGATCCGGAACGACACCGCGAGGTTTCGCGTCGGCGGCCAACGCTGATCAGTGGTGAGCAGCAGGTCGGCCCCGACGTGCTGGGCGGTGGCGATCACGAGGGCATCAGGTAGCCGAAGTCGGCGGTGCCTCGCTCGCAGCTGCGCCGCCCGCCTTGCGACATCGGCATCCGCGGCCGCGATGTCGGCACCCAGCCGGGCGAGAAACTCATCGACCGTGGTCGCCGCCGCTTCGCCCACCGTGTACGGGCCGACCAGGACCTCGGCGTACACGGAGGCCGGCACCGCGAACCGGTCCCCCTGTTCCACCCGCGTCGAAAGGGCCGCCCGAGCCCCGACATGGTGAGCGTCGCCCCCGTCGAGCACCGCGATCAGCACCCCGGCGTCGAGGACCGTCAGTCCCACTCGCCCCGCAGTTCCTCCAGATAGCCGTCCCGGAACACCGCCGTCAGCGCGCCGGCGAACTGCCCCACCGGGTCGACCTCGCGCTCTAGCACCACCTGGCCGGGGCCGATTGCCCTGGCCACCAGCCGGTCACCTTCGCGGATGCCCGCCGCCCTCATAGCGTCCACCGGGATGGTCACCTGGTGCTTGGCGCTCACCCGGCTCGCTCCCCGCCGACGATTCCTTACTTCATCTGTCATGCGTAAAGGATAACGGCGGCTGGGTGCCGTCACCAGCCCTTCAGTGGTCGGGGCGCCCGGATCGCCTCATTCGCCTCAGCCAGGTCGAAGCGAGCAGGGTCGAAGCCAGGTGGCGCCCACTCCTGCAGGCGCTCGTGATCCTCGTGCGTTGGGTCTTTCGAGCGCGTCGAGAAGGTCCTGATAGCCCCATGGCCCGCCGCAGTCCTCCGGTGGGCAGGCTCGCCGGCCGGCGATGCAGACCGGATACCGGGTGGCGGCGGCGGGTGGGTCGATCGCCTCGACGACCACGTCGTGCTCCCAACCATCACCGAAGTCGTAATCCCACCGCATCTTCGATCCGACCGTCGGCAGGGCCTGGGCCAGGCCGACCTTGCGCTCGTCGGCCATGTCGCCGCCCCAGTCCGGGTCGGGGTCGCCATAGGTCATGCCCCGCACGTCGAACAGATGGAGGTGCCCGCCGTACCAGCCCATAGCGGCTTCGAGCAGGTCCGAGAGTGCCGAGAGGCGGATGTTTGAATCGACAACAATCCGTCGCCACACCGGCGGTCTGACGCGGCGCAGGGTGACCTTGAGCTGATGAACAGACGTGGGCTTGGCAGTCACGACGCCTTCCCTGCACGGTTGGGGATCTCGAGCTCGCCGGTCACGGCCGCGGTGATGAGCGCCTGCCGTCGCTCCATGAGAAGACCGACCTGGGCATCAAGGGAGGCGAGTGTCTTGTTCGCCGGCACCTGGACTCGTCGGACCCGGTCAAGACAGGCCTGCTGCTCCTCGGCTGGTACATCGGGCACGGGCGCTGACGCAAGCAAGGGCACTGAGATATTCGCTTGAGCCGACCCCCACCCTGCCATCGCGAAGTACTCCTGAGCGCTCTGGCTGTTGAGGGCCGATGAGAGGAACTCCGAGACGTGCGGCGCCCTCGGAGTTGTGATGAGCTGAGTGAAGCATTGGCACCCATCCAGCTCGATCGGTACAACCGCAGTGACTCCCACGTTGCCGGTGCGGACGGTGAGAAGGTCGCCGACACGTACGTACTTGGTGCTGTTTCTCTCCGCAAACCAGTGCTCGATGAACAGTAGGTCATCAAGTTCGAGCCGGTTTCGCCGGATGTTCGTCGAGCGCAGGAGCGGCACGCCGTGCTCCGCATAGGCGTGGGTCGCGGCCTCGGCAATGCCGACATCAATCCGGTCCGCGAACCGGCGAAGAGGCACTGCGCTCCGGCGCTTGCCCGTCCTGGCGTCGAACCAGAGCTGTCGCTCGGTGGTTGCTCTCATCCGCTCATCAACCAGCAGACGAAGTCGCTCCTTGGCGCCGATGAGTGCGTCGACGCGCGCTGTCTCAGCGTCGAGGAAGTCGGCGATCGCTCCCTGTCGGTCGAGCGGAGGTACCACAAGCGGCATCGACGCCAAGGCCTCGGACGAGAGCTCGACGAACGTGCTGCCCTGACCGAGCGACTGGAGGCGCCCCGCGCAGGCGATCAGTTGATATCGGAAGAACCGAATGTCGACCCGAGCCCTGGGCACAAGCCCCCGGCAGCCCTGGTTGAAGGCCGTCGCCACGTCCAACTCGGCCACGTAACCGATCGGCGCTCGCGTCGAGACCACCAGCGAACCGGCCGGAACCAGCGCGCTGCCGGTTCGAAGTCCCTTGGCCGTCAACGACCGCATCGTCGCCGAGAGGCGACCGCCGTTCACACTCGCTAGATCAACAGGCGTCGCCCACGGGACATGGCCGTCCCAGTTGTCTGCCTCGGCGGTCGGAGTACCTCCATTGACGATCGAGAAGACCCGCCGCAATGCGACAAGTGGTGGGCTCACTCCGTGACCTCGCGAAGCAGTTCTTGGATCTCAGTCTCCAGGGCCTTGAGCTCGGCGTCGATCTCGGCCAGGGGTCTCGGCGGGACGTACTTGTAGAAGTGCCGTGTGAGCGGGATCTCGTAGCCGATCTTCGTCTTGTCGTGGTCGACCCACGCATCGGCCACGTACGGCAGCACCTCCTCCGCCACGTAGTGGTCGACGGCGGCGCGGTACTCGATCGACCGCAGCCGATCGGTCGGGTCGGCCTCGAACACCACCGAGACCGAGGGCAGGGGCACGTTCTCGCCGTCCCGCAGGTCGGCGTCGGGCTCGGGGTTGCCCTTGCGGTCCGTCACCGCCGGTGCGTCGGGGTCACGTATGGCCAGGGCGTCCCACAGGGCCTTGGTCTGTGGCGTGGCCAACCCGAACGGCCGCAGCACAGGATCGAGCGCCTTTCCTGCCGCCTGCCGGTCGGTCTCGCTGAGACCAATGTGCGTACGGAGCGCGTCGATCAACCGCGTCCGGGAGTTGTCGTCGAGCTTGGCCACCGGCTTCGCTGACTCGACCGCGGCCAACGACTCCTCGGAGACCTCCCAACGCAGTCGCAACGGCCGCTCGACGGTGACGCGCAGGAACCCGAACGCCTCGTTCGGCAGGACCTTCACCCGCTCGCCCTCCGCGTAGTCGCCATACAACCGCGTGATCTCGGCGATCTGCTCGCCGCTGATCTCCTTGCGCTTCTCGCCCAGGCTCTTGCGCATCTTCACGAACAGCTCCCGAGCGTCGACGAGCTGCACGGTGCCCCGCCGCTGCGGGCTCTTGCGGTTCGTCACCACCCAGAAGTACGTGGAGATGCCGGTGTTGTAGAAGAGCTGATCGGGCAGCGCCACGACCGCCTCGAGCCAATCGTTCTCGATGATCCACCGGCGGATCTCCGATTCGCCCGAGCCCGCCGCGCCGGTGAACAGCGGTGAGCCGTTGAACACGATCGCCAGCCGGGAGCCACCCTGCTCGACCGGCTTCATCTTGGCCACCATGTGCTGCAGGAACAGGAAGCTGCCGTCGTTGATGCGAGGCAGCCCGGCGCCGAACCGGCCGCCGAAGCCGAGCTTGGCGTGCTCAGCCCGCACCGCGTCCTCCACCTTCTTCCACTCCACGCCAAACGGAGGGTTGGCCAGCAGGTAGTCGAAGCGGGTGCCGCGGAAGCCGTCCTCGCTGAAGGAGTTGCCATGGACGATGTGGGAAGCGTCCTGACCCTTCAGCATCATGTCCGACCGGCAGATGGCGTACGTCTCGGCGTTGAGCTCCTGGCCGTACACCTCCAAGCGAGCCCGATCGTGGGTGTGACGCAGGTAGTCCTCGGCCACCGAGAGCATCCCGCCCGTCCCGCACGCCGGGTCGAACAGCGTCTTCACGATCCCCGGCTTCGTGAGCAGATCGTCGTCCTCGATGAACAGGAGCCGCACCATCAGCTGGATGACCTCACGGGGCGTGAAGTGCTCGCCCGCGGTCTCGTTCGACAGCTCCGAGAACCGCCGGACGAGCTCCTCGTAGAGGTAGCCCATCTCCAGGTTCGACACCGCCTTCGGATGGAGGTCGATCTCGGCGAACTTCGACACCACGAGGTAGAGCAGGTTCGCCTTGTCGAGGCGGGCGATCTGGGTCTCGAACTCGAACTTCTCGATCACGTCCCGCGCCGCCACCGAGAAGCCGGCGACGTAGCCCCGCAAGTTGTCGGCCACGTGGGCGGGGTCGTCGAGCAGCTTGCGGAAGTCGAGCTTCGACGTGTTGTAGAACGGCTGCCCGGCCGCGCCCCGCAGGATCGGCTCGCGATCGCCATGCCGATCACGGGCGTCGAGCACCTTCGCCTTCGTCGGTTCGAGGACGCAGTCGAGGCGGCGGATGACCACCAGCGGCAGGATCACCCGCCCGTACTCGGACTGCTTGTAGTCCCCGCGCAGCAGGTCGGCCACCGACCAGATGAAGGCCGCGTGGTTGCGAACCGCGGCCTCACTCACGGCTGCGCCGGCCGGCTGCAGTTCGAGGGACTCGGGCTAGGCCTCATGGTGCGACGGACATTACGAGAACGGTTCGGGCCCTTCTCTCCTGCTGCCTGGCGTAAGCGACCGGGACCGGCCCTCCTTCTGCGGCTCCGCTCGACCGTTGCGCGATTCACGGGAGGAGAACAGACACACTTGCAGGTTGGTACTTCGTCCCAACCTACGCTCCCGCCCCGGTCTCGTCGTCGCCATCGCCGAGAGCGCCCAGCGCTTCGTCCTTGGCGTTTGGCTATCACTGGTTCGTTCGCCCGAACGTGTTCCAGGTCTCCCCATGCGGGCCACGGGCGGCGAGGAGGTCATCGATGGCATCAACCGGGACCACCAACCTCTGGCCGAAGCGGAGGGCAGGGATCTCGCCTCGATGCACGCACTCGTAGGCGGTGCTACGGCTGATGCCGAGCAGCTCGGCGACCTCGGCCACGGAATAAGTCCGGCGCAGACGACCGTCGAGAAGGCGAGGCCGGAATCGCTCGGCATACGAGGACTGGGGAAGGCCGGACGGATGGCTCGCCATCCGCCGAACATGCGCCAGGACCGTTGCGGGAACCGTTGCGCGCACCGATTGAACCATGACGACGGGCGAGAAGATGTTGCGCGCAACGTTGCGCGCAGACCGACTGACGCCGGCGATCACGAGAAGCTGGCGAGGCGGTGGGCGACGAGCGAGCCGGCGACGTTGAGGCTGGCGCCGAATGCCCACCATCGGGATCTCGACCACCTCGTCGATGAGGTCCCACAGATGCTCGGGCACGCCGGCGAGTACGCAACCCAGAGCGGGGCGATGATGAGGTGATCCCATCAGCAGTGCTGACGTCGCCGGTCGCTGGCGATCTCAGAGAGCGGACGCTCGCGGGTCCCGCTCACCGGTGCCGCGGGCTGACCCTCCCGAGGATCTCGTTCATGTCATCCGCTGGTAACGCCCAGCGAGGCGATTGTTGGCCGGGCTCAGAGAAGGTGCGCGCGCTTGAGGGCCTCGGCGTAGTCAAGCGGGTCGCCAGGGAGCAGCTCGAGGTGGACGACGGTCAGATCCCCTTGACGGGTCAGGGAGTGCACTCGGGCCAGGACCGGGTCCTCGTCGTCGGCCGTGCTCACGATGGCTCCGGGCACGATGCGGCTCGGGTCGCGAGCCTCGCTCAACAGCGCGTAAGGCATGCCGAGCTCGTCCTCGTCCTGGACATCACACGGGATGTCGACTTCGATGCTTCTCGCCGAAGAGTTCATAGGCTTGCGTCTCAGGCGGGGACGTGGTGAAGGTCGAAGCGCAGCCCCACCACCCGGCCGTACCGCACGAGGTCGTCGTACGGCACGTCCAGGGCGCTGTCCTCGATCGCCTCCACAGCATCGAGGGCGAGGCCGGAGCGCTCGGCGAGCTGGTCGAGCGTGATGCCCTGCCGCTCACGTTCCTGCCACAGCGCCGTCGTGAGACGGAAGGTCTCGCCGAGCTCATCCAGCCGCCGCTTGTACCCGGGCTGGCGCGCCTCGTCAGCCTCGATGTCAGCTTCGAGGTCGTCGATGCCTTCGTCGCCGAAGCGCTGGTCCACGGTCATCAGGTTAGGGCTCCGCCTACCGATGGGTGATCAGGTCACGCCGGGCAGGCCCGAGAAGATGCCGTCGTGCGACACGAGGCGTAGGCCGAGATGGAGTGCCGTCGCCGCGACCCAAGGATCGCCGTCGTGATGCTTCTCGGCGAGCGCATGCCCCGCGCGGCGGCACTGATCCTTCAGCTCTGCGTAGACGTGCGTGAGGTCGTCGTCCACCGGCACTCTCGCTGCTCGCGCCAGCTTGGATTCGAGATCTTGGGTCTTGGTCCCTGCCCAGCCACGTACGAGCGGCCAGTACCTCAACTCGGCCACGGTCTGGGCGGCCAGAACGATCGAGCGACCGAGGAGATCGTCGACATACGGCTCGTACCCGCCCGCCGGAGTCTTCAGGAGCACGACACGGCTGTAGACGTCGGTGTCGACGACCACCGCTTCGACCTCGGGCATGGACGCAATCAGGCTCGCAGCGCCTGCAGGAAGTCGTCCACGTCGGCATCCGTGACGCCCTCGATGCCGAGTTCGTCGCGGCTCGCAAAGGGTCGAGCCGCTTCCAGGAGGTCAGCGCGATCAGTCGCCTGTGCAAAGGCGGCTCGATCCAGGTCTCCCAGTGGCGGAGCCGGTTCGAGGACAGCGTTCTCAAGGCGATGAAGTCGGCCGCCGGTGTCCGCCACCGGCCGGCCGACTGCGCGCACACGTTGTCCAACCAGATGGCCGATTCCCTCGGGTCGATCGGCAACACGGAGGTCGATCACCCGGCGTGTGTCGTCCGCAACACCGAACCGATTCGTGTGCAGGTCGATGCGGAACAGCTCACCCTCGATGGCCCGCTCGGCGGGGGCTTCCGGACGACCGGGATCAGGTTCGCCGAGCCGGCGGAGCATGCGCTCAGGGACCACTCGGATCTCCCGTCGCTCTCGACCTGGTATGTCGGAGGTGAAAGTCACCTCGGTCGCGGCTCGCTGGAGCGCCAAGAGCAGACCATCAACGCTCTCCCGCGCCAGGTCGTTCATGCCGACAGGCAACGACGCGCCGGCTGCGACGGCCTCCAGCGAGTCGCTCATGAGGAGGAACGACTGCACGGTGAGGGACGCTGGGACATCGGCACCCAGATCGAACTCTGCCTCGACCGCCGGGCCTGCGATGTCGAGAACCGTGCTCCCCGGCGCAAGCCCGACAAGAGTGAGATGCGTTGCTTCATCCACCTTGGCGGTGGAGCGCCCGGGGCCGGCGGCTCCGGCCACATTCCGGCCGATCCTCAGCAGCAGCTCCTGAGCGTGGCGCGCGATCCCGGCCAGTTCTTCAAGGCCGATCTCGCCCGGCTCGTCGTGGCCGCCGATGAGACGGATCGTGACATGCGATCGCTCCGACACACTCACCTCCTTCTCTGGGCCAGCCACATTATGAAGCGTCACGACGCCGACACCCGAAGAATCGAGCCGAGTCCCTGGGCAACATTCTCGTCTGCCGCTGCGAACGCGTGGGCGTAGACACGCAGCGTCATGGCCGGGTTGGCGTGACCGAGGCGGCCAGCCACCGTCCGGACGTCGTGGCCCTGGCCGATGGCGACCGTGGCCGACCAGTGGCGTAGGTCGTGCAGCCGCCACTTCGGATCGATGCCGGACAGCGCCCTGGCTCGGCGCCACCACCAGCCGAGCCGGTCGGGATTCGGCGGATCGACGTCGACACCGAACATCCACGGACCAAGCTGTTCACGTTCCGCTCGTAGTTGCTCGATCATCACGAGCGTGTCCTCATCGAGCGCCAGCACGCGACGGTTGGCCGTCTTCGTGGCGGCATCGCGGACCTCCGTCGCCGAACCCGGGCTGCGGACGATCTCAGCCGCGGAGTCGATCGTGAGGTGACCCTGGCGGGCATCGGTCCACCGCAGCGCCGCCAGCTCGGCGCGCCGGGCGCCGGTGACCGCGGCGAGACGGAAGGCCAGGACAGCGGCCGGGTCGATCTCGGCAGCAGCCGAGATGACGGCGTGCACCTCGTCCAACGTCATCGCCTCACGAGGCGGCCGCTTGGCCGCCCGGACCCGCGTGAGCGACGCTACGTTCTGCGTGACCCAACCCCACCGCTGGGCCTGGGCCAGAGCCGCCCGGACGACCGAGTGCAGGTTCTTGATCCCAGCGTCCCCCATGCCCCGCTTCCGCAGCCGGGCGTGCCAGCGTTCGAGGTCGGCCACCGAGAGCCGGGCCAACGGCACGGAAGCGATGCCGTCACGCTTGATCGAGCGAACCCGGCTCTCCTGATCACGCGCCGACGCCGGGGCCCACGTCGCCAAGTTCTGCATGACCCACTCGTCGAGTAGCTCGCTGAGGTCACGCCCCGCCGACGGTGCGCGACCCACGTCCAGCGAGGCCGCTACACGCTGCGCGTCCCGCTTGCCGCCGCTCACGGTGCGGGAGGTCTGCGTGGGCTTGCCGTCAGGTCCGCGACCGGTGAAGACCCGGACCTCCCACACCCCTGGACGTCGCTCGCGGATCGTCGCCACGAGCGCACCCTACCCCCGAAAAGTAGGGATAGTAGGGACAGATTTACTCTACCCTCAGCCCTGAAATCGCACGTGCAATGACCAGACGCTGGATCTCGGACGTGCCTTCGAAGATCGTGTAGATCTTGGCGTCCCGGTGCCAACGCTCGACCGGGTAGTCACGGGTGTAGCCGTAGCCGCCGAGGATCTGGATGGCCTGCTCGGTGGCCCACACCGCCACCTCGCTGGCCTTGAGCTTCGACATCGAGCCTTCGCCGTTCTTGTAGCCGCCGTTCTTCGCCAGCCACGCCGCTCGCCACACCAGCAACCTGGCGGCGTCGATCTCCATGGCCATGTCGGCCAGCTTGAAGGCGATGCCCTGGTTCATGATGATCGGCTTGCCGAAGGCGTGACGCTCCTTGGCGTAGTCGAGCGCGAACTCGTAGGCCGCCCTGGCGATGCCAAGGGCCTGGGCGCCGACGGCCGGGCGGGTGGCCTCGAACGTCGCCATGGCCGGCTGCTTGGCGCCGGTGGGAACCGCCTCGCGACCTCGGGAGAGCTTGGCGTCAAGCTTCTCCTTGCCACCCAGGAGGCAACGGCCCGGCACCCGAACGTCGTCGAGGATGACCTCCGCCGTGTGCGAGGCCCGGATGCCGTGCTTCTTGTACTTCTGCCCCTGCGACAGGCCCTTGGTGCCCGGCGGGACGATGAATGAAGCCTGGCCTCTGCCCTTGAGCGCGGGGGCGACCGTCGCCACCACCACGTGGACGTCGGCGATGCCACCGTTGGTGATCCACGCCTTGATGCCGTTGAGCACCCACTCGTCCTTGGCCTCGTCGTACACGGCCTTGGTTCGCAGCGCCGACACGTCCGAACCGGCGTCGGGCTCGGACACGCAGAACGCCCCGAGCTTCACGTCGTCGGCGGTGCCATAGCACTGCGGCACCCACTCCATCACCTGCTCCGGCGTCCCGTTGCCGGAGATGCCGGCCGCGGCCAGACCCGATCCGAAGATGGCGAGGCCGATCCCGGCGTCGCCCCAGAACATCTCCTCGAGGGCGACCGGCAAGGTGAGCCCAGTGGGATCGAACAGGGCGTTGGCCATGAAGTCGAAGCTGTACAGCCCGATCTTGGCCGCCTCCTGGACCACCGGCCAAGGGAACTCCTCCCGTTCGTCCCACTCGTGGGCGACGGGCCGGATCACGGTCTCGGCGAAGTCGTGCACCCACTTCTGGATCTGATGCTGGTCCTCGTTGAGCTCGAGCGAGAAGTCGGCCATACCCATAAGTTACCCGCCGGTAACCCACTGAAACAACCGCCGATCTGGCTGTACGGTCGCTCGTCGTGGCGCCACGAGCGAGGGCAGCGATGCTGCTCACCCTCGGCGTCCTCGCCGCTGCAGCCTGCGCGGGTGAGAACAGCCCGGCGAGCGTGCCCGCCGGCTCGACGGGCACGACCAGGCCGGCCACGACGACCGGTCCCGACGCTACGACTGCCACCACCTCGCCCAGCTCGCCCACCACACCCGCCACACCCGCCCCACTCACGCCGCTCGACGTGGCCGGCCGCGCCGCGGTGCAGGCGGCGGTCGCGAGGCGCACCTGGCGGATGTGATCCCCTCGACACCCGCCAGTGCCTGCTCCCGTACCCGAACGACGACTTCACCGCCGCCGATCCGGCCACCGACACCGGCCGGCGAGTGGCCTTCCCGCCCGCCGGCATGCCGAAGAACGCACGGGGCAAGGCCATCGACCCGACCGAGTGGAACCGCAACGACGGCTTCAGCCCCAACAGCACCCTGCTCACGTACGTCCCGAACCTGGACGACAAGGCGTCGGAGGACGAGCCGAACAGCCTCCCCGCCTGGACCGGCCTGGCCGCCTCCCTGGCACCCGACTCCACCGTGGTCCTCGTCGACACCACCTCGCACCAGCGGGTCCCGTTGTGGGCGGAGCTCGACTATCACGCCCGCTCGGCGTCCGACCGGTTGCTCGCCATCCACCCCGCGGTCGCCCTCGCGGAGGGCCACCGCTTCGTGGTCGCCCTGCGCCACCTCACCCGCCACAGCGGCCAGCCCGTCGAGCCCGGGGCCGTGTTCCGCGCCTACCGCGACCGGCTCGAGACCGGCGTGGCCTCGGTCGAGGTCCGCCGGGCGGCGATGGAGGTCACCTTCGCCCAGCTGGCTGCAGCCGGCGTCGGCCGCTCGGACCTGATCCTGGCCTGGGCCTTCACCACGGCCAGCGAGCGGGATCTGTCGGAGCGCATGCTCCACATCCGCGACCTCGCGCTGGCCGAGCTCGGCAGCCGGGCACCCACCGTCAAGGTCACGGAGGTCAAGGAGCACCCAGCCGACCTCGTCGCCCGCCAGGTCGTCGGGACCTTTGCCGTCCCCAGCTTCCTGACCGGCGACGGCGGGCCCGGGCAGCGCTTGAACACCGGGCCCGACGGGCTGCCAGCCCAGAACGGGTTCCTGCTGGCGCCGTTCGCGTGCGACATCCCCGACGTGACGCTGGCGGGCACGCAGGGCCCGGCCCGGATCGCCGAATACGGCCACGGGCTGCTCGGCTCCGAGCGGGAGGTCGGCGCCAACAACGTCCGCCGGATGGCGCAGGACCACAACATCGTCTTCTGCGCCACCAAGTGGGCCGGCTTGAGCGAGGACGACGTCGGCAACGCCGTGAGGTCGCTCCAGGACGTGTCCAACTTCCGGACCATCCCGGACCGCCTGCAGCAGGGCGTGCTCAACCAGATCTTCCTCGGCCGGCTGATGAAGACCGGCCTGGCTTCGCTCCCCGCGTTCCAGGTCGCGGGCAAGCCGGTCATCGACCCCAGCCACCTCTTCTACGACGGCAACAGCCAAGGCGGCATCGAGGGCGGGATGCTGGCCGCGCTGTCGCCGGACATCGACCGCGCCGTGCTCGGCGTGCCGGGCATGAACTACGCCCTGCTGCTCCCCCGGTCCGTCGACTTCGACGAGTACGAAGCGGTGTTCGCGCCGGCCTACCCGAACGACCTGGACCGCACGCTGATCGTCGCCCTCCTCCAGATGCTGTGGGACCGGGGCGAGGCGGGCGGCTACGTCCAACACCTCACTTCGAACCCCTATCCGGGGACGAAGGCCAAGACCGTGCTCCTCCACGTGGCCCTCGGCGACTTCCAGGTCAGCCCGCTCACCGCCGAGATCGAGGCCCGCACGATCGGGGCCCGCGTCCACGTCCCGGTCGCCGCGGCCGGTCGGCTGAAGGAGAAGCGGCCGATGTGGGGCATCGACCCGATCACCAGCTACCCCTACGACGGCTCGGCCATCGTGCTGTGGGACTCAGGCACGCCCGACATCCCTCTGTCCGACCTGGCACCGCGCGCCGGTCGCGACCCGCACGGTGATCCCCGGTCCGACCCCGCCGCCCAACAGCAGAAGAGCGACTTCCTCCGGCTGGGAGGAGCGGTCTACGACCCGTGCAAGGGGCTGCCCTGCGTCGCAACCGCCTCGAGCTGAGCTCGGGTCAGGATCCCCAGCGCGACGAGCGCCAGCGCCGAGCCCACCACATACGGCGCCGGCACGCCGACGTGCTCGAACAGGGCCCCGGCCACCAGCGGCCCCACGATCCGCCCCATTGCCTGCCAGCGCTGCTGGAACCCGAGCGCCTCGCCTCGGCGCTCGGACGGCGCCCGGTCGGCCACCGCCGCGGTGAGGTTGGGGATGGCGAGGCCCTGGCCCGTGGTGAGCAGGGCGAGCGCGGGGACGAGGACCACCCAACGCCAGGTGACGGACAGCAAAGCCAGCCCGGCCGCGTTCAGCACCAGACCGGCTTGAAGCGCGCCGAGCGTTCCGAGGCGGCGGCTGACCGGCTCGACCAGCCGAGTCTGGACGACCACCAGGAGGACGCCCACCCCGAAGAAGACCAGGGCCACCGGGCCCTCCGTGAGACCGAAGCGACGGTCGGCGAACAGCGAGAACGTGGCCTCGAAGCCCGAGAAGGCGCAGATGGCGGTGAAGCCGGCGACGGCCAGGACCCAGATGCGGGTGGCGAGGGCGACAGCCGGGCCGCCCAGCCGCTCCGCGGCCGGGCCCGGCCGCCTGGTCTCCGGCAACCGGCGCACCGCGATCAGGCCGTTCACCAGCGCCACGGTGCCGGCGACGATGAATGGCACGTGGGGCCCGCCGAGCGCGGCCAGCCCGCCGATGGCGGGGCCGATCACGAAGCCCACGCCGAACGCGGCGCTCAGCAGCCCGAGGAGGCGGGGGCGGTCGGCGGGCGGCGCCAAGTCGGTCACCGCACCCTGAGCGACCGAGACGCTCGCCCCCGATGCGCCATCGACGATGCGGCCGAGGAAGAGCACCCACAGGGCGCCGGCGGCCCCGGTGATGAAGCTGCCGATCGCGGTGCCGAAGAGCGACAGCAGGAGGACGGGCTTGCGACCAATCCGATCGGACAGCCGGCCGAGGAGCGGCGAGCACACGAACTGGGCGGCCGAGAACGAGGCCACCAGCAGGCCGACCTGGACGCCGCTGGCACCGAAGCGCTCGGCGTAGCGCCCGAGGATTGGTACCACGATGCCGAACCCGACCAGGTCGAGGGCCACCGTCGTCCAGATGACCCAGAAACCCTCGGGGGTCCTGCCGCGGGAGCGGTTGGGTCGGGCGGGCACGGCGGCCAAGCGTGATGCGGCCCCGGCCGGGCGGGCAAGTCAGGGGCCGGTTCAGGCCCGGCGCACGGTGGTCCCGTCCTTGGTCGTCTCGACCACCCAGCCCTCGCGCCTGCAGCGCGGCGCGCAGCGTGTCCGGCGACCGCGAAGTCCCGCGCCGCCCGCGCCGCGTCGAGGACCTCCACCTGCGCGCTGCGACGTCCTCCGGCACGTCGTCCCCGACCCGGGGCACCAGCCCGATCGGCCTCGCCCATCGACCAGACCGCGGCGACGAGCGGCGCGGCGCCCGGCACCGTCGCCGGCGTCGAGCAGGCGAGTTGGCGGCCGTGATGGTGTCGAAGACGACAGCCATCGCGCCCGGTGTGTCGAGGTCGTCGTCCATGCGGGCGGCGAAGGCGGTCAGCGTGTCCGCGTCCGGCTCTGCCTCGGGCAGCTCGGCCGCGCGCCGGGCCAGCGCGTCGAGACGGCCGAGGGCCTTGGTCGCGGCTTCCAAGCGGTCCGGATCCGACCTGGACCGGCGACCGGTAGTGGGCCTGCAGGAGCACCATTCGGAAGGCCCGACCGTCGACCTTCTCGAGCAGGTCGAGCAGGTTCTCGATAGTTGCCGAGCGACTTCGACATCTTCTCGCCGCTCTCGTCGACGACGAAGGCGTGGTGCATCCAGTGGTTGGCGAAGCGCTTGCCCGAGCGCGACGGCTTGGGCCCGCTCGTTCTCGTGGTGCGGGAACTTGAGGTCGAGCCCGCCGCAGTGCAGGTCGAAGCCCTCGCCCAGGAGGCCGAGCGACATCACGACGCACTCGGTGTGCCAGCCGGGCCGCCCGGCGCCCCACGGCGAGGGCCAGCTCGGCTCGCCCGGCTTGGCCGCCTTCCAGAGCGCGAAGTCGGCCGGGTGGCGCTTGCTGCTCGGCACCGTAGACCTCCCGTTCGCCGCCGCCGGCCAGCATCTCGTCGATCGACTGGTGGGCGAGGAGGCCGTAGTCCTCGACCGAGCTGACGTCCAGGTAGACGCCGTCGTCGGTCGGGTAGGCGCGGCCGATCTCGACCAGGTCGGCGATGATGTGCCACCATCTCGTCGACGTAGTCGGTGGCGTGGGGGATGTCGGTGGGCGGGTCGACGCCGATGCCGCGCATGGCCTGGAACCAGACGGCCTCGCAGCGGCGGGCGATCTCGTCCGCGTCCCGGCCCTCCCGCTCGGCCCGTTCGATGATCTTGTCGTCGATGTCGGTGATGTTCGACACCAGCCGTACCCGGATCGCCCGACCACTCGAGGTAGCGGCGCAGGATGTCGTAGGCGAGCGTGGCCCGCCCGTGGCCGAGGTGGGGCGGGCCGTACACGGTGGGGCCGCAGAGGTACATGTCTACCTGGCCGGGCCGGCGCATCGCCAGCTCCCTGACCTCACCACTGGCGGTGTCGTACAGGCGGAGCACCCGGTCAGCGTAGGCGGCCCCGGCTACCGTCCTCTGGCCATGGCCACGGTCCCCGACAAGCCGACGCTCGACGGCATCGACGCCACCTGGGCCCAGCGGTGGGACGACCGATGGCACCTACCGCTTCGACCGCACCGCCACCCGCGACCAGGTCTTCTCCATCGACACTCCGCCGCTGACCGTGTCGGGCTCGCTGCCACATCGGCCACGTGTTCAGCTTCACCCACACCGACACGGTCGCCCGCTTCCAGCGCATGCGGGGCAAGCAGGTCTTCTACCCGATGGGCTGGGACGACAACGGCCTGCCCACCGAGCGGCGGGTGCAGAACTTACTTCGGCGTCCGCTGCGACCCGTCGCTGCCCTACGACCCCTGGACTTCCGCCGCGCCCGACAAGCCCGGCTCACGAGCAGGTGCTCGATCAGCCGGCGCAACTTCGTCGAGCTGTGCGAGCAGCTCACCGCCGTCGACGAGCAGGCCTTCGAGGAGGTGTGGCGCCGGCTCGGCCTCTCGGTCGACTGGCGGCACTACTACACGACGATCGACGAGCGCTCCCGCCGGACGAGCCAGGTGGGCTTCCTCCGCAACCTGGCGCCGGGGCGAGGCCTACCAGCAGGAGGCGCCCGACCCTCTGGGACGTGGACGACCGCACGGCCGTCGCCCAGGCCGAGATGGAGGACCGCGAGACCCCGGCGCCTACCACCAGCTCGCCTTCCACCGGACCGACGGCGCGCGGCGACCTCGTCATCGACACCACCCGGCCCGAGCTGGTGGCGTCCTGCGTGGCCCTGGTCGCCCACCCCAGCGACGACGCGCTACCAGCCGCTGTTCGGTACCACGGCGTACCACGCCGCTGTTCGGCGTCGAGGTGCCGATCGTGGCCCACCACCTGGCCGACCCCGAGAAGGGCACCGGCATGGCCATGATCTGCACCTTCGGCGACGTCACCGACGTCACCTGGTGGCGCGAGCTCCAGCTGCCGACCCGGGCCGTGATCGGCCGCGACGGCCGCCTGGCCGCCGGCCGTGCCCGACTGGATCACCACCGACGCCGGCCGCGCCGCCTACGGCGAGCTGGCCGGCAGGACGGTGAAGCAGGCCCAGGCGCGCGATGGTCGAGCTGCTGCGCGAGTCCGGCGAGCTGCTGGGCGAGCCCCGGCCGCATCACCCACCCGGTCAAGTTCTACGAGCGCGGCTCGCGGCCGCTCGAGATCGTCACCAGCCGGCAGTGGTACATCCGCAACGGCGGCCGCGACGAGGCGCTCCGCGAGCAGCTTCCTGGCCCGCGGGCCGGAGCTGCGCTGGCACCCGCCGTTCATGCGCCACCGCTACGAGAACTGGGTCGGCGGGCTGAACGGCGACTGGCTGATCTCGCGGCAGCGCTTCTTCGGCGTGCCCTTCCCGCTCTGGTACCGGCTCGACGACGGACGGCGAGGTCGACTACGACCACCCGATCGTGCCGGCCGAGGAGTCGGCGCTCCCGTCGACCCGTCGTCCGACGTCCCGCCCGGCTTCGCGGCCGACCAGCGCGGCCAGCCCGGCGGCTTCATCGGCGACCCCGACGTCATGGACACCTGGGCCACGTCGTCGCTGACCCCGCAGATCGCCGGCGGCTGGATCGACGACCCCGACCTCTTCGCCCGGGTGTTCCCCATGGACCTGCGCCCGCAGGCCCACGACATCATCCGCACCTGGCTGTTCGGCGACCGTCGTCCGCTCCGCACTTCGAGCACGGCGCGCTGCCGTGGGCGAACGCCGCCATCTGCGGGCTGGATCCTCGACCCCGACCGCAAGAAGATGTCGAAGTCGAAGGGCAACGTCGTCACGCCGATCGCCCTCCTCGAGCAGCACGGCGCCGACGCCGTCCGCTACTGGGCGGCCTCCGGCCGGCCGGGCGTCGACACCGCGTTCGACGAGGGGCAGATGAAGATCGGGCGCAAGCTCGCCACCAAGCTGCTCAACGTCACCAAGTTCGTGCTCGCCTTCGGCGAGCCCGCGGCGGCGGCCGCGATCGTCGAGCCGATGGACCGGGCCATGCTGGCCCGCCTGGCCGGCGTCATCGACGAGGCGACGACCGCCTTCGACGGCTTACGACTACGCCCGGGCGCTGGAGCGCACCGAGGACCTTCTTCTGGTGGTTCTGCGACGACTACGTCGAGCTGGTGAAGAGCCGCGCCTACGGCGCTCGCGGCGACGCGGCCGCCGGCGTCGGCCGTCGCCGCGCTCCGCCAAGCCCTCGCACGCGCTGCAGCGCCTGTTCGCCCCGATCATGCCCGTTCGTCACCGACGAGGTCTGGAGCTGGTGGCAGGAGGGCTCGATCCACCGCGCCGCCGTGGCCGACGGCCGACGAGCTGTGGTCGGCGACCGACCAGCGAGCGGGCCGACCCGGCGGCTGCTCGACGCCGTGGGCGAGGTGCTCGCCCACGTCCGACGAGCCAAGACCGAGGCCAAGCTGTCCCAGCGGTCCCCGGTCGACCGGGTGCAGGTGGCCGCGCCCGGCCGCGTTCCTGTCCGCCGTCAGCCTGCGGCGAGGCCGACCTGCGGGCGGCCGGCGGGATCGCCGACCCTGGACCTGACCGAGTCGGACGACGACGTGCTCGGTCGGCGTGGTCCTGGCTGCACGCCACCGCGTAGCACCTACCCTGGCCCGCCATGCGGTGGTGGACACGCCGGGCTCCGGCGTTCGCAGCGCTGTCGTGGTGGCGTTGGCCACCGGCTCGTCGATCGCGCTCGCCCAGGCGCCGGGCACGGGCGCGCCAGCCGCTACCGACCGGTCGACCACGACCACCGCGCTCCCGACCTCGACCGATCCGACGACCACCAGCCGACGACGACCACCACGCCGCCCGACACCGGCGCGCGGGGCAGCCACGACCATCGCGCCCGGCAAGGCGGACGAGCCTCGACCCGACCACCGCAACCCGCCCCGCTCGACGACCTCGACGACGACCACGACCGACGATCCTGGCCAGTCGCCTCGGGCACGTGGATCACCGCGCCCGGCTACAACCCTGACTGGCACAGCATCAACCCGCCGCTGGTGCCTGAAGCCGCCGCCCGACTCCGGCGATCGGCCGGCGCATCGTCTACTCCAAGTTCCAGCAGCGGGTCTGGCTGATGGAGGACAACGGCTACATCACCAACACCCACCTGGTGTCGGGCCGCTACGACATCCCGGCCTTCGGCGTGTACCACGTGTACTCGAAGTCCTGCACACGTTCGCGACGCACAACCCGTCGATCATCTGGATCTACATGGTCCGCTTCGCGGTCGGGCCCCAGGGCGGCGGCATCGGCCTCCACGAGATCCCGACGCAGTACGGCCGGCCGGTGCAGACCGTGGAGCAGCTCGGCCAGCCGCTGAGCGGTGGCTGCGTGCGCCAAGCCCACGGCGACGCCGTCCTCGTCTGGAACTGGGCGCCGCTCGGGACGCTCGTCGTCGTCGTGCCCTGAAGCGCGTCCGGTCAGCCGTCGCCGCCCTCGGGCTCGGCCGCCCGGGTAGTCGATCACCGGCGGGCCGGTCAGCCGCCCGTCCTGAACGCCTTGAGCAGACCCGGCCTGCACGGCTCCGCCGCACGTCGTCCTGCGCACCCTTGGCCACCTTCACCGAGACACGCACCACCAGCCGGGGTCCGACATCTCGTGCACGCCCAGCGCCCGTCGGCGCCTCGAGGACGCGGTCGGCCAGCTCGGGCCGGGCCACCGTCTGCTCGGCGATCGTCGATGATCGTTGCGGTGGCGTCGCTCCACGTCGCTCTCGCGGGCCGAGCGCGACGTCGATCACGGCCCGGGCCCAGTCCTGGGTCAAGTTCCCGGCCCGGACGATCTGCCCGTTCGGCACCCACCAGACCTTGCCCGTCGCCATCGCGCAGCCGGGTGACCCGCAGCGTCACCCGCTCGACGGTGCCCGCAGGCGACGCCGAGGTCGATCTCGTCGCCGACCGCGTACTGGTCCTCGAGGAGGATGAAGAAGCCCGAGAGCACGTCGCGGATGAGGCTCTGCGCACCGAAGGTCAGGGCGCTGCCGAGCAGGGTGACGGCGAGCACGAACGAGCTGAAGGCCTCGTTGAGCACCTGGATCATCGCCGAGGAGGGCGGTGATCCAGATCGACTCCGATGAGGGCGCTCCGGGTGACCGAGCTGAGCGTCTTGGCCCGCGCCGCCTCCCGGCCTGAATCCACTGCGCTGGGCCTGAAGCGGGCCAGCGGCCTTGGTCACCCGCTTCGTCGACACCCGCCGGCGCACCACCAGTGTCAGCATGATGGCCGCGACGAGGATGGCGATCACCTTGACAGCGTCGGCCGCCCACGTCCACACCGACGCCAGCGACACGCTGGCGACGCTCCCGCCCACCTACCGCCGCTAGCGTGACCGCCCGTGCCCCGTGACCCCGTCGTCCCCGCCGGGCTGGGGACAGCGCGGTCGTGCTCGCCTTCAACAGCCTGGTCATCGTCGGCCGCGCTCGGCGGCCGCAGGGCTGGTGTGGACCGCCAACGACACGCTGGCCTCGACCCGCCGAGTCGCCATCCACGCCAGCGAGCCCGGCGCCACGACGCCACCGGAGCTCGCCGGGTCGACTCGCCACCACGGGCCGCCCGACGACCACGCATCGACCTCAGCGGCGCCGTCAAGGCCGAGAACTACCTGCTGGTCGGTTCCGACAGCCGGGCCTGCATCGATCCCAGCTCGCCCTACGCCGGCGCCTTCCTCACCGAGGGCAACGACATCGGCGACCGCTCCGACACGATCATGCTGCTGCGGGTCGACCCTGAACGAGTCGCAGGCCGCCATCCTCTCGTTCCCCCGCGACCTGTGGGTGAAGATCGGCTCCTCGAACCGCAAGAGCCGGATCAACTCGGCCTTCGACAAGCAGGATCCGAGCCGCCTGGTCCAGACCATCGAGCAGAACTTCGACGTGCCCGTCGACCACTACATCGAGGTCGACTTCTGCGCGTTCAAGTACCTGGTCGACGCCCTCGGCGGGGTCAAGATCCCCTTCGCCTACCCGACCCGCGACCGTTACACCGGCCTCAACATCACCAGCACCCGGCTGCTACTCGATGAGCGGCGACGCCGCCCTCGCCTATGCCCGCTCCCGCCACTACCAGTACGAGGAGAACGGCCGCTGGAAGGAGGACGGATCGAGCGACCGGGGCCGCATCCGGCGCCAGCAGGACTTCATCAAGCGGATGCTGCGCAAGGCCATCGACCGGGGCGGCACCCGTCCCGACGTGGCCAAGAAGCTCATCGACACGGCGCTCAAATACGTCCGCGTCGACGCCGACGCTGACCGTCAACGACCTGCTTCGAGGTGGCGACTCGCCTGCAGTAGTTCGACCCCGGCGAGGTCAGCACCTACCGGCATCGACGGCAAGGGCACAACGTCGGCGGATCCTCGGTCATCCTGCCGACCCTTCCGCAGCCGGGCCACCAAGAACGTGCTGAAGCTGTTCCGCGGCGATGCGTACGCTGGCCGAGGCGCCGATCGTCACTCGACCAGGGCCCTCCGGGGAGTGGCCCTCCGTCGTCCACCGCGCCACCGACCGTCGACGCCACCGCGGCCGCACCGACCAGGCCCAGCGCCAGTCCACGGTCGAGATCGACGACAACGGCGTCGGGATCTTCCCGCCCGACGACCCGTCCTGCCGGTAGCGACGGCGCTCGGGCCCGCCCCGGTCGTCTCAGTCGCCCAGGGCGGCAGTCGAGCGCGCCGGGGATGTCGCTCGGGCCGTCGACGGTGGCGCAGCCGAGCGCCGGTCGCCTCGGCCAGCCGGATGGCCGCCTCGGCGTCGTCGCCCGGCGCGACGATGCACAGCTCGTCGAGCTCGCGGGCCGCGCCGAGACGTCGCCGGCCACGGTCGCCCGGCAGTCGGAGAGGAGCACGGCCACCCGCCGGCCCGCGGCCGAGCGCCGGAGGTGGAGGGCCGCGACCTCGAGTGCACCCGCCGAGATCCGTTGTGCCGTAGCCCCGCAGCGCGAGCACGTCGCTGACCACGTCGGTCGACGGGCTTGGCGACATCCTGCGCCTTGGCCACGACGACGTCCTGGCCGAAGGCCAGCACGCTGTAGTCGGCCGGCACCCGGTGGGCCACCGCGGCGGCGGCCAGCGCCGCGGTGGCCAGCGGCCTGCCGCCCATCGACCCGCTGCGGTCGACCACCAGGCACAGCGCCGTCCCGGGCTTGCGCCAGCCCCGGACCCGCAGACGATCGACGTCGGCGCAGGCCCCCGGTGGCTCGGGCCTCGGCCAGCGGCTCGAGGCTGGCGTCGAGGTCGAGGTCCCCGGCGTCGGGCCCGTACGGCTGGGTCACGATCCGGCCGATGCCCTTCGGCCGGGTCGCGGCCCCGGCGGCTGAGGTCGATCATGATCCGCCCCGCCAGCCGTCGGGCCAGCTCCCGCAGCCGAGGGTCGGTGGCGCCGGTAAGATCGGCCAGCAGGGCCAGGGCCTCGTCCGGATCGTCGTCCAGCAGGCTGCTGGAAGGCGTCCTCGTCGAGCTGGCCGACCTCGGGCGAGACCTGACCTCGAAGCGCTGGTGGCGCGAGAGCTCCCGGCGCGAGCTCGTCCGCTTGGACGCCTCGGCCACCGCCTCGTCGGCCGCGGCGCCCTCCTTCACGAGGGGGAGGTCGTGGCCCCAGTCGGGGCGCCAGCTTTTCCCTGGCCGCCCTCGATCTGCCGCCCGAACACCTCGGCCCAGAGCTCGGTGACGATCTCCTCCGCCGTTCGGGTCGTCCCCTCTCGCAGCCGGATGCGCCCCGACAGTGCGACGAGTGCGGCGTCGAGACCTACGCTCGGGTTCGTCGGCGGCAGGCCGCGCAGGGTCGAGAGGCTGGCGGCTACCGCGGTGGCGTCGATGGCGCCGCGCACCGACGAGCCGATCCGCACCTCGGGGTGGTGGCGGGTGCGCCGGACCAGCTCCACCACCTTGGCCATCCATGCCGCGTCGGGCGCGGCTTCGCCCACCGCGCCGTCCCACGATGGCCGTCTCGTCGTCCGCGCTCTGGTAGTCGAGGGTGAGCCGGCAGGTGCGGTCGTACACCGCGCTCGAGATCCGAGCCGTGCCGACGGCGTCGAACGGGTTCATGGCGGCGACGAGCCGGAACCCCGGCGTGGCCACCACTCGACCGAGCCGGGGCACGTGGAGCTCGGCTTCGCTCATCACGGTGATGAGGACGTTGAGCGTCTCCTCCGGGATCCGGTTGATCTCCTCGACGTAGAGCAGCGAGCCGTCCCGCAGAGCCGTGACCAGCGGGCCGTCGACGAAGACATCAGGCGCGTAGCCGTCGGTCATCACGCGGGCAGGGTCGAAGTGGCCGACGAGTCGCGCCGGTGTGAGCTCGGCATTGCCCTCGACGAACTCGAATCCGATCCCGAGCTCGTCGGCGACGGCTCGGAGCAGCGTCGACTTGCCAGTGCCGGGCGGACCCTCCAGCAGCATGTGCCGGCCGGCAGCGAGCGCTGCGACGACCAGCTCCAGCTCCCGGCGCCGCCCGACGACGCGCCCGGCCAGGCGCTCCAGGAGGGCCCGCTCCGTCATCGGCGCTCAGTCGTAGACCAGGACGCCGCGGATGTTCTTGCCCGAGCGCATGTCGTCGTAGCCGTCGTTGATGGCGTCGAGCGGGTAGGTCTTGGTCACCAGGCCGTCGAGATCCAGCTGGCCCTCGCGGTAGAGGCCGAGCAGCTTGGGGATGTCGGAGCGGGGGTTGCCGGAGCCGAACAGCGAGCCGACGACCTGCTTCTCCATCAGCGTGAGGTCGAGCAGGCTGACGCTGGCGCTCAGCTCGGCCGCCGGGTGGATGTTGGTGACCACGACCCGTCCTCGCTTCGACGCCGCCGCGAGGGCCTGGATGAGCAGCTCGCCGCTCCCGACGCCCATGGTCATCACGACCTTGTTGGCCATCTGGCCCCACGTGATGTCCTGCAGCAGCGGAATGGCCTCTTCGAGGGACGCCGCAGTGTGCGTCGCCCCGAACTCCATGGCCTTCTCCCGCTTGTTCTCGAGCGGATCGACGGCGACGATCCGCTTGGCGCCGGCCAGCTTGGCGCCTTGGAGGGCGTTGGCACCGATGCCACCGATGCCGACCACCACGACGGTCTCGCCCGGCTGCACGTCCGCGGCGTAGACCGAGCTCCCCCAGCCGGTGACGACGCCACAACCGAGGAGGCAGGCTCGATCGAGCGGGATGTCGTCGTCGATCTTGATGCAGCTGGCCTCGTTGACGACGGTGTGGAGGCCGAACGTGCCGAGCAGGCACATCAGGTGGAGATCCTCGCCCTTGGCATGGTGGCGCGCCGTCTGGTCGGCGATCTGCAGGCCACCAGCCAGGAAGGCGCCGAGGTCGCACAGGTTCTGATGGCCCGTCGAGCAGCTCGGGCAGCGGCCGCACGACGGGATGAAGCCGAACACCACGTGGTCGCCGGGCTGGAGCCAGCTCACGCCGTCGCCTATGGCTTCGACGATCCCCGCGCCCTCATGGCCGCCGACGATCGGCAAGGCGAACGGGAGGTCGCCGGTGACGAGGTGCTCGTCCGAGTGACACATCCCCGACGCCGCCAGCTTCACCTGCACCTCGCCCGGGCCCGGCGGGTCGAGCTCGATCTCTTCCACGCTCCACGGCGCGTTCAGCTCCCAAAGAACGGCGGCCTTCGTCTTCATCGCAACCCCCTGCGCTCGGACCGGACGGGGCGGACGTTAGACGCGGTCGTCGCGTCCTCGCGGCCGCGTGAGTGATCCGGCGGCGCGGCGGCAACGAAGAGTCCGGCAATGACCGCTACGGTTGTCGCGATGTCCACGCCGGGCATGACGCGGCCGGACGGAGACGGCACGCTCGTGGCCCGGATCGTCGCAGGCGACGACCAGGCACTCGGACAGGTGTACGACCGCTACGGCAGTCTCGTCTACGGACTGGCGCGGCGCGTGACGAACTCGACCGCAGCGGCGGAGGAGATCACCCAGGAGGTGTTCGTGCAGTTCTGGGAGCACGCAGACCGCTTCGATGGCTCGAAGGGGTCGCTGCGCGCCTTCCTGGGAGCGATCACGCACCGCCGGTCGGTGGACTGGGTGCGCAGCGAAGCCCGGCGCCGGGATCGGGAGACCCGGACCGCGCAGGACGCCGCCACCGGCTCGATCCCGACCCTCGCCGACATCACGGTGGGCCTCGCCGCGGCAGACACGGCCGCCCGCGTCCGGGCGGCCGTCGAGACGCTTCCCGTCGGCCAGCGCGAGGCGGTGGTGCTCGCCTACTTCGGCGGTCTCACCTTCCGCGAGGTGGCGGCCCGCCTCGGGCTGCCTGAGGGGACGGCCAAGTCCCGCCTGCGGCTCGCCCTGGACAAGCTCTCGCGCGTGCTGAACGCCGAGGGGGTGACGTCGTGGACGTGACCCCCCAGCAGCCCGACGACCTCGCCGCCTACGTCCTCGACGCCCTGGACACGGACGAGCTGAAGGGCTTCGACGCCCGCCTCGACGGTGGAGATCCGGTCGCGCTCCAGCTCATCGCCGACTGGCGGGAGGCGTTGGGTGAGCTCGGGGAGGTGGCAGCCGAGGAGCCACCTGCCGGGCTGAGCCCAGGCGCGCTCACCATCACCAGCTCGCGGCGCGCCGCGGGGAGCTCGCTCCTCGAGGCTCCGGATCTCAGCGCTCCGGAGGCGTTCGCCCGCACCGTCGCGCAGCTGGACGCTCTCCTCGGCGACCTTCGGCCGGCCGACTGGGCCGCGCCCACCATCGAGGGCTGGACGGTGAAGGACCTCCTCGCCCACCTGATCGCAGTGGAGGACTACTTCGGCCACCAGCTCGGCTTGTGGCCGCTCTTCGTCGATCCCGCCGCCGAGGCGGATCACCTGGGCATGACCCGAGACTTCGTCGCGTCCTGGGCCGACCGGTCGGCGGAGGATGCACTCTCCACCTGGCGTTCACGGACTGCGGCGACCACGGCCCACCTGTCGGCGCTGGATAGCGACGCGCTGCGCCAGCCGTTCCACTTCCACTACCTCGATACCTCCCTCGGCACGGTCCTGATCGCCCGGGTCTTCGAGGTCTGGACGCACGACGAGGACATCCGGCGTGCCACCGGTCGACTCATCGACCGTCCCGACGCATCGCGGCTCCGCCGCATGAGCCGGGTGGCGGTGCCGAGCATGCCCTTCGGGCTGGCGTTCAGTGGCGCCCCCGTGTCCGGACGCACGGCGCGAATCGTGCTCACAGGGCCGGGCGGGGGCACCTGGGACCAGGCCCTCGGCCTCGGCGAGCAAGCCGGCCAGCCGGAGGCCACGCTCGTGCTCGACGTTGTCGACTACTGCCGGCTCGCCGCTCGTCGGTTGCAGCCGGACGAGGTCGAAGTCGAGATCGAGGGCGATGTGATGCTGGCCCGGCAAGTCCTGGCCGGCGCTGGCGTCTTCTCCGCATAGCGGACCTGCTGGGTACGCTTCGGTCATGGACGAACACGATGCGGGGACAGAGGCCGAGCCGTCGGTCGATCTGGTCGAAGAGGAGCTGTTGGTGGAGGAGATCTCCATCGACGGCATGTGCGGGGTGTACTGAGTCCGGTGCCGGTACCGGTGGCGCGGGCGTTGACGCTGACGCTGGACCAGCCGCTCGAGCTGGACCCGCGCGTCGCGCTGCGCCGCGAGCCCTTCGGCGCGCTCGCCTACCACTACGGCAACCGTCGTCTGATCTTCCTCAAGCACCCCGAGGTGGTGGCGGTGGTCGAGCAGCTCGGGCAATCGCCGTCCCTGCAGGCCGCGCTGGAATCGTGTGGGGTGGAACCGGCCCGCTGGAGCCGCTTCCTGGCCGCCATCGACTCGCTCGCGGCGTCGGAGGTGGTCCGTGTCCGCGGCGCTGGTTGAGCAGCTCAAGGGCGGGCTCGACGCGCCGATCTGCCTCACCTGGGAGCTGACCTACGCCTGCAACCTGGCCTGCATCCACTGCCTGTCGTCGTCGGGCCGGCGCGACCCCCGCGAGCTGACCACCGCGGAAGCCATGGCCGTGGTCGACGAGCTGGCCGAGCTGCAGGTGTTCTACATCAACATCGGTGGCGGCGAACCGCTGATCCGGCGCGACTTCTTCCCGCTCATCGAGCACGCGGTGAGCCGTGGCATCGGGGTCAAGTTCTCGACCAACGGCGCCTTCATCGACGACGAGCGGGCCCGTCGGCTGGCCGCCATGGACTACCTCGACATCCAGATCAGCATCGACGGGGTCGACGCGGCGACGAACGATGCCGTCCGGGGCGACGGCTCCTTCGCCATCGCCCGACAGGCCATGGACCATCTGGCTGCGGCCGGTTTCGGACCGTTCAAGATCTCGGTCGTCGTGACACGCCGCAACGTGGACCAGCTCGACGAGTTCCAGCGCCTCGCCGACCTCTACGGTGCGCAGCTGCGGGTCACCCGGCTGCGGCCGTCCGGCCGCGGGGCCGACACCTGGTACGACCTCCATCCCACCCACGAGCAGCAGGGCCAGATCTACCGCTGGCTCCGGGCCCAGGGCGACCGGGTGCTCACCGGCGACTCGTTCTTCCACCTCAACGCGCTCGGCGAGCCCTTGCCCGGCCTGAACATGTGCGGGGCTGGACGGGTGGTGTGCCTCATCGACCCGGTCGGTGATGTGTACGCCTGCCCGTTCGTCATCCACGACGAGTTCCGGGCCGGAAACCTCCGCGATCCCGGCGGCTTCACGCGGGTCTGGCGGGACAGCGACCTGTTCAGGGCGCTCAGGGAGCCGCAGTCGGCGGGCGCGTGCAACAGCTGCGGGAGCTACGACGCCTGCCAGGGTGGCTGCATGGCGGCCAAGTTCTTCACCGGCCTGCCCCTCGACGGCCCCGATCCGGAATGCGTCGGCGGCGACCGCCCGCCCCTCCTGCCCGACCGAGCGGGCGCGGTGGCGGGTCACGTCCCCCGACCCACCGCGGATCACTCCAAGCCCGTCACCTTCCTGCGCAAGCCAGTCGGCGCCGTCGCGGGCGACTGAGCCGACCAAGGCGTCGGGGTCGTCGAAGGGCTCACCGCGCAGCCAGGCGGCGAACGCGGGGAACCAGCGCTCGGGCGCCCGCTCGACCCGAGGATCGACGTGGCGCGGTGGCGGACCAACCACTCGGTAGGTGCCGCGCCGGGGACGGCTCGCCCGCCCTTCCAGGACCTCATACCCGAGGCCATCCGCGAGCGCCTTGACTGGCGCCCGGCTCGCGATGGCATAGCCGTGCAGGTGGATCAGCGTGTGGAGCTCGACGAGGGTCAGCTCTCCGTGGCGGTGCAGCAGGGCCAGGCAGAACGAGCGGAGCGATGCGCCCCGAAGGGGGAGGGGGATCGGGGACTTGCGGGGCCAGCGGCGACCGGCCGGGACGAGGTGGACGTCGGCCCCAGCCCGCCGGCACGGTGGGCCAGAGGAGCTCGTGCAGCTCGTCGGCTGTGTCCAGCGCGGCCCGACGACGCCCCATCCACGCCACGGCTTCGCGGTCGAGGTGCTCCAGCTCGTCGACGACGGCCTGACGCTCCTTGTCCAGGTGGTGCCGTTCGACCCACCTCAGTCCCGCGGCGCGTCGAGCTACGAAGTAGGGGTCGTCGTGCAACCACCGGGGGGTTGGCGGCATCGATCCATCAGGGCAGGCGTGCATCGAGCCTCACTCGGGGGCGCAGTGACGAGAGGGCGCCGAGTGCTCTCGGGCGGCGCCGATCCCGTGGCGAGATCGTGCCGGAAGGGTGCGCCATGGTTGCCGAGCACGCTCCGCTCCGGGAACCTGGCCGACACCGTGCCCGGTCCGCCGAGCCCAGCGATCCGGCGCCGCCCTGCCCCACCGTCCCCACCGTCCCCACCGTCCCCACCGCCCCCCTCCCCTCCCACCCCCTCCCGCGCCCACACCAGCACGCAACCAACCCCAGCCAAGCCCCACCCTCCCCTCCCCCTCCCCGCCCACACCAGCACGCGTCGTCCGGCGAATCGCCGGCGAATCGCCGGACGACGCGCCGCCACAGAAGGGTCGGTGGGGCGAGGGAGGCCGGGCGGGTGAGGCCGGGCGAGCTCATACCGAGCGAGCTCAGGCCGGGCGACCTCAGAACCGGCGACCTCGGGGCCGGGAGACCTCAGAACGGGCGACGCCCGCCGGCGCGTCGCACCGGGCCTGGTCGGCGACCGTCGGGACCGCTGAAGACGAGGGACCGGCGCGGATCCGGCGACGCCGCATCGACTGCCCGGCAGCCTCTGGGTAAGGTCCGCCAGGTGAACGGCAGGGGAATCGCCCCGAGGTGATCCGGCTCGACCACGTCGGGAAGACCTATCCCGACGGGACCGTGGCCGTCGGCGATCTCTCGTTGGAGATGCCCTCGGGGACGATCACCGTCCTCGTCGGCACCTCCGGTTGTGGCAAGACCACCACGCTGCGGATGATCAACCGGATGACCGAGCCCACGTCGGGCCGGATCGCCATCGACGATCGTGACGTCATGGCCATCCCCACCCACCAGCTCCGCCGCGGCATCGGCTACGTCATCCAGCACGCCGGCCTGTTCCCGCATCGCACGGTGCTGGACAACGTGATGACCGTGCCGTCACTGCTCGGCTGGGACAAGAAGAGCGCGGGCGCGGGCGACCGAGCTGCTGACCCTGGTGGGGCTGGACGCCAGCCTAAGCAACCGATACCCCGTCCAGCTGTCCGGCGGGCAGCAGCAGCGGGTAGGCGTAGCGCGGGCCCTGGCGGCCGACCCACCGGTGCTGCTCATGGACGAGCCCTTCGGCGCCGTTGATCCGATCGTGCGAGCCCAGCTCCAGCAGCAATTCCTCACGCTCCAGCGGACCTTGCACAAGACCGTGGTGTTCGTGACGCATGACATCGACGAGGCCATCCTGCTCGGCGACCACATCGCCGTGCTCGGGATCGGGGGGACGCTCCAGCAGTGGGCGACACCCGCAGAGATCCTCCGCCGTCCGGCCAACCCCTTCGTCGCCGACTTCCTCGGCGAGGACCGCGGCCTCAAGCTGCTCACGCTCGTGCCGGCGGACAAGATCCCGAGCCGGCCGGCCAGCGAGCTCAACGGGGAGTGGGAGCTCGAGCTGGATGCCACCGGCCGGCCCCTCGGGTGGCGACGCCGCAACGGCACCGCCCACGCCCCACCCGTCCCAGTCACCGCTGTCGGCCCGGACGGCACAGTTCGGAACCTGCTCGACGCCGCGATCTCCTCACCGGCCCGAGCCGCGGTGCGGGTCGACGAGCAGGGTCGAATGACGGGCGTCGTGACCTACGAAGACCTCGGTGAGCACCTCATCGAGGAGATCCAGTGAACTGGTCCGGCCGCCAGCTGGCAGGCAACTGGGACGTGATCTGGCACTACGCTGGCATCCACCTCCGCCTGACCCTGACGGCCCTTCTGCTCGGCACCGTGGTGGCGTTCGCGCTCGCCATCGCCTGTCAGCGGTCCCCCCGGATCTACCCCTTGGTGCTGGGCGCGTCGAACGTGGCCTACACCATCCCCTCCCTGCCACTCTTCCTCGTCCTCGGCACGGTCCTCGGCACGCTCCTGAGCGAGCGACCACTGGTGATCGGCCTCGCCATCTACACCTTGGCCATCTTGGTGCGGAACATCGTCGAGGGTCTTCGGGCGGTGCCCGAGCACGTCCGCCAAGCGGCCGACGCCATGGGCTACCGACCACTCCGCCGCCTGCTCACCGTCGAGCTCCCGCTGGCCATTCCCGCCATCGTCGCCGGTCTCCGGGTCGCCGCCGTCTCGACCGTCAGCATCCTCACCGTCGGCGCCCTCATCGGCCTGGGTGGACTCGGCCAACTCTTCAACGACGGCTTCAAGCGTGAGATCACGATCGAGATATGGGCCGGTGTCGTCGCGGTGATGGTGCTCGCCTTGATCATCGATGTCGCGCTGGCCCTGATCGGCCGCGTGCTCACCCCCTGGACCCGAGCCAAGACGGGGGCCTGACATGAGCACGCGACGCTGATGGATCTCCTCCACGCGTTCGGCTGGGTGCTCACGCCCGCCCACTGGTGGGGCGGCGGTGGCGTGCTGAACCGGCTGTGGGAGCAGCTCCAGTACGCCTTGCTGGCCACCCTGCTGGCGACGCTGATCGGCGTCCCCCTCGGCCTGCTCGTCGGCCACACGAGACGGGGCATCTTCGTCTCCACCAACGCGGCCGGCCTCATCCGCGCCATCCCGACGCTCGGCGTGCTGATCCTCGTCTACAAGCTGCGACCCGTCAGCGCGTGGCCCGTGCTCGTGGCCCTCACCGTGCTCGCCGTGCCACCGATCCTGACCAACACCGCCGTGGGCATCGCTGGCGTCGAAGGTGAGGTCCGCGACGCGGCCGAGGGCATGGGCATGACCGGCCTGCAGGTACTGCGCCAGGCCGAGGTTCCGATGGCCCTGCCCCTGATCATGGCCGGCATCCGGTCGGCGGCGTCGCAGGTGATCGCGACGGCCACCATCGCCGCCTACGTCGGCCTCGGAGGACTCGGGCGCTTCATCATCGACGGCATCGCGTTCCGCGACTTCCCGATGGTCTACGGGGGCGCGATCGCCGTCGCGCTGCTCGCCCTGACCGTCGAAGGCCTGCTGGCCCTGCTGCAAGGCCGACTGGTGTCGCCCGGCCTGCGCAGCAGGACGGGGCACGCCGTGACGTACAGGATGCCGGGGACACCCGTCCCTGAGCTGGTCTGACCCGCCAACCACAAGGAGAACCCCACCATGCGCAGACCCTTCACGCTCACCGGCGTTGCCGTCGCCGGCGCCCTCGCCCTCGCCCTTGCGGCGTGCGGCAGCAGCGGCGGCAACAGCAGCAGCAGCGACAGCCCTGGCACCACTGCGCCCGTCAGCGGCACCCAACCCGCAACTACCGGCGGTACCGAGCCCGCGACCACCGGCGGAACAGGAGCCTCGCTCGACGGCGTCGAGCTCACCGTCGGCTCCGCCAACTTCCCCGAAAACATCCTCCTGGCCGAGATCTACGGCCAGGCCCTCGAGGCCAACGGGGCCAAGGTGACCAGGAAGCTCAACATCGGCTCCCGCGAGGTCTATTACAAGGCCTTGACGGACGGCGAGATCCAGCTGCTCCCGGAGTACACGAACTCACTGCTCAGCTTCATCCTGAAGGCCAAGGGCGAGAGTCCGAAGGCCAAGAACGTCGCCGAGCAGGTCGACGCGCTCAAGGCGGCGCTGCCCGCGACCCTCACCGTCCTCACGCCGTCGACCGCCGAGGACAAGGACGTCATGGTCTGCAACAAGGAGACGGCCGACAAGTACAACCTCAAGACGCTGTCGGACCTGGCCAAGGTCTCAGGTGACATCGTCGTTGGTGGTCCGCCCGAGTTCGCGAAGCGGACACCGTTCGGCATCCCCGGGCTCAAGGACACCTACGGAGCGACGTTCAAGAAGTTCGTTCCCCTCGAGATCGGGCCCGCCATCGCTGACGCGCTCAAGTCGAACGCCATCCAGTGCGGAAACCTCTTCTCCACGATGTCCATCATCACGACCAACGGGTTCGTCGCGCTGGACGACGACAAGGTGATCGTGCCCAACGAGGCGGTGCTGCCGCTGATCGCCAAGGGCTCGGCCACGCCCGCGGTCCAGGCTGTGCTCGACGGTGTCGACAGCAAGCTCGACACCGACCAGCTCAAGGCCATGATGGTCAAGGTCGAGGTCGACGCGGCCGATCCGGCCCAGGTGGCGACGGACTGGCTGAAGGAGAACGGCCTCACGTCTTGACCCGCTGATCGATCGGAGCGGGTCCGGCGTCCAGGCCGCACCCGCTCCGCTTCGTTTAGGGTGCGGCGCCGTGATCGAAGCCCGGGGTCTCACCAAGCGCTACGGCGCAACCGTGGCGGTCGACGGCCTGAGCTTCACGGTGCCCCCTGGACGAGTCACCGGCTTCCTCGGGCCGAACGGATCGGGCAAGAGCACGACCATGCGCCTGCTCTTGCAGCTGGACCGTCCGAACGCCGGCGGCGCCACCTTCAACGGCCGCGCCTACCGCTCGATGCGGCATCCGGCCACCGAGGTCGGTGCGCTGCTCGACGCCACCTACGCCCATCCCTCGCGGACAGCGCGCAACCACCTCTGGGCGGTGGCCGCCGCCAGCAGGCTTCCGAAGGATCGGGTGGATGAGGTGCTGGCGACGGTAGGGCTGACTGAGGTCGCCGGGCGGCGGGTCGGGGGCTTCTCGCTCGGGATGCGCCAGCGACTCGGCCTGGCGACTGCGCTCTTGGGCGACCCGCACACCTTCATCCTCGACGAGCCCGCGAACGGCCTCGATCCCGAGGGCATCCAGTGGATCCGCCAGCTGCTCACGTACATGGCCGGCCAGGGCCGCTGCGTGTTCGTGTCGAGCCACCTCCTGTCGGAGATGGCCCTGATCGCGGACCACCTGGTCGTCATCGGCAAGGGGAAGCTGATCGCCGACTCCTCGGTCACCGACTTCGTGGCCCGCTACGCGAAGACGTGGGTTCGACTGGCTAGCCCCCAGATGGCGACCCTCGGAACGGCGCTGCAAGAGCGTGGCGCCACCCTGCAGTACGACGGCCCGCAACAGGCCGACGTGTTCGGCGCCGACGCGGTGGCCATCGGTGAGCTGGCCGCCTCGCTCGGCGCGACCCTCCACGAGCTGGCGCCGCAGTCATCGTCGCTGGAGGAGGCCTTCCTCGAGGGCACCAAGGACTCCCAAGAGTACGAAGGGCTCTCGACCGGAGCGCTCCCGCCGCCGCCGCCGGGACCGCCCGCATGACCGCAGCCGTCCGGTCCGAGTGGATCAAGCTCCGCAGCGCCCGCTCGAACGTGGTCCTCCTGACCCTCGCCATCGTCGTGCCGGTCGCCTTCACCGTCCTCGTCTGCGCCTTGCCCAAGAAGAGCGACCTGACGGATAGCGACACCGACTTGTTCTCCTTGACCCTGGCCGGGACCACCATCGGCCTGATCCTGTTCGGGGTGCTCGGCGTGCTGATCATCGGGCAGGAGTACCGCCACAACACCATCCGGGTGACCTTCACCGCGCAGCCCAGGCGACGCCGGGTCATGGGTGCGAAGCTCATCACCCTCGCGCTGACGGCGGCGGTCTCGGGCGCGGCTGCGACCGGCCTCTCCTACGTCGTCGGCAACGCCATCCTCACGTCGCGAGGCTTCGACATCCTCCTCCCGGGGACGACCCAGCTGCGCGCCGCGGTCGGCACCGTCCTGCTCTACATCCTCTACGCGGTGTGCGGGCTCGGCCTCGGTGCGATCATCCGGGCCACGGCCGGGGCGATCACGTTGCTGGTCGTCTGGCCGCTGATCGTCGAGACGACGCTCGGCGCCGTGGTCTCGTCAACGAGGAAGTACCTCCCGTTCAACGCCGCATCGGCGCTCACCAACACCGACACCACGCGCGGCAGCGACATGTTCACGCCGTGGGTCGGTGGCGCATGGTTCGCGGGATTCGTCGCCATCCTGCTGCTGCTCGGGACCCTGAGCGTGGTTCGCCGCGACGCGTAGCCCCTCGTCGAGGGTCAGCGAGCCCGGAGCTCTAGACGATCCCGTTGGAGGATGCGGTACCGGCGATCCGCCTGTTCGATCCAGCCCAGGCGGATGAAGCTGGCGATGGCCTTGTTGACCCGTTCACGAGAGGCTCCGACCATGCCCGCCAGCTCTTCCTGGGTAACCGGGAGCTGGAACTCGGTCGCTCCGTTCGCCAGCTCGAGCAACCGCTTGGCCGTCCGGCCCGTGACATCGAGGAACACGGAGTCGGCGAGTGCCTCATCCATGCCTCGCAGCCGGTCGGCCAGCAGGCGAACGACGCCCCACAACAGCTGGGGCTGACGCTCGAGCAAGGCCCGCACCGGCTCGTAGCCGAGCACCAGGACCTCAGAGGATTCGAGCGCCCGTCCCTCGGCTGAGCGGGGCAGGCCGTCCAACATGCCCATCTCGCCGAACAGGTCACCGCGCTCCATGAGCGCGAGGACGCTCTCGCGCCCGTCGAACGACCGGTTGGCGATGGCGATTCGACCGCGCAGGACGACGAACAGCTCGTCGGGTGTCTCCCCCTCGTTGAAGAGGACGTCTCCGCGCACGAGCCGCCGGTTCGTGGCGCGCGCGGCGAGCCCGACCAGCTCGTCAGGGCTCACGCTCCTGAAGAGATCAGTGGCCGCGAGGACGTCTTCATAGGCCATGGCGCGGGTGAGGGTACTACCCTCGCCGAACGTGCCTGGGTCTGTGTGGGCGATCATGGTCGCCGCCGGGTCCGGGCGGCGTTTTGGCGGCCCGAAGCAGTTCGAGCGCCTGGGTGAAGGCACGGTGCTGGACCACGCCACCGCCATCGCGGGCCAGGTCGCGGATGGTGTGCTGGTGGTGGTGCCACGCGACCGGGCTCGCGAGCCGGACCTCATCGCGGGTGGTGCGACCCGGAGCGACTCGGTCCGCTCCGGGCTGGCCCGGGTGCCCGCCGACGCGGAGGTGATCGTCGTCCATGACGGGGCCAGGCCCTTCGCCTCGGCTGATCTCTACCGGGCGGTGATCGAGGCCGTCCGGGCCGGCGCGGACGGCGCGGTGCCCGGCCTGCCAATCAACGACACGGTGAAGGTCGTCGACGCGGCACGGGTCGTGGTCGCCACCCTCGACCGCTCGACGCTCGTGACCGTCCAGACCCCACAGGCCTTCCGCGCTGCGTTCCTGCGCGCCGCGCACGCCGCTGGCGGCGAGGCGACCGACGACGCGTCGCTCGTGGAGCGGGCCGGAGGGCGGGTGGTCGTGGTCGAGGGCGAGGTGCAGAACCGCAAGATCACGGTGGCCGACGACCTGGCGTGGGCCCGTCAGCGGCTCCGCGAGCGACGCCCATGAAGGTTCGGGTCGGCCAGGGCTTCGACGTCCACCGGTTCTCCGACGACCCCGACCGTGCCCTCGTGCTCGGCGGGGTCACCTTTGCGGGCGAACGAGGCCTGGCTGGGCACAGCGACGCCGACGTCCCCGCGCACGCCGCCGCCGATGCCCTGCTCGGCGCGGCTGGACTGGGCGATCTGGGCCAGCACTTCCCTGACACCGACGAACGGTGGGCCGGCGCCGACTCGTTGCGCATCCTCGCCGCCGCCGCCGCCATGGTCCGCGACGCAGGTTGGGCGATCGGCAACATCGACGTCAACGTGGTGTGCGACGTGCCTCGGCTCGCGCCCCACCGGTTGGAGATGGAGCGCCGGCTGAGCGACGCCGCAGGCGCGCCGGTGACGGTGAAGGGTCGCCGGGCGGAGGGGCTCGGCGCCCTCGGCCGCCGTGAGGGGATCGCCTGTTGGGCCGTCGCTGTGGTGACGGGATCCTGAGGCCGTGATGGCCAAGTCCCCCCGCGCCCCGCGCCCGCCTCGTCCCCGCCGGCGGCCCGAGAGGCAGGCTGCGGACCGGCGGCGCCGGCCGGTGGCGCGCGACCTCGGGGGCGAGCAGGTGGAGGGTCGCCAGGCCGTCCGCGAGCTGCTGCTCGCCGGCCGGCGGCGGGTCCGCGAGGTGCTGGTGGCCACCGAGGATGACGAGCGGGGCGACCGCAGCGGCCTGGCCGACATCGTCGGACTGGCCAACGGCCTGCGCATCCCTGTGCAGCGTGTCACCCGCAGGCGGCTCGACGCCGAGGCCCGCAGCGAGGCCCCGCAAGGCGTGATCGCCCGCGCCGCACCGGTCGAAGAGACGGATCTCGACGACCTGACCCGGTCCAACGGCGACCGCGCCCCGTTCCTCGTGCTGGTCGACGGCGTGACCGACCCCGGCAACCTGGGCGCCATCCTGCGCTCGGCCGATGGCGCTGGCGCCACCGGGGTCGTCCTGCCCAGGCATCGGGCCGCCCATCTCACTCCCTCGGCGGCCAAGGCGGCGGCCGGAGCGATCGAGCACGTGCCCCTGGCGGTCGTCGGCGGGCTCCCGGCCGCCATCGAGCGCCTCCAAAACGCAGGGGTCTGGGTGGTGGGCCTCGACGGCGGGGCCAGCGCCAGCCTCTTCGATCTCGGCGACGCCGCGACCGAACCCGTCGCCCTGGTGCTCGGCTCGGAGGGAGCGGGGCTCTCCCGCCTGGTCCGGCAGCGCTGCGACGTCCTGGTCAGCATCCCGATGCGCGGCCGGCTGGCGTCGCTCAACGTCAGCGCCGCCGCCGCGCTGGCCTGCTACGAGATCGCCCGGCGCCGCGACCGTCGTTGAGCCGGGTGCGGGGATCGAACCCACGACCTACCGCTTACAAGGTCGATTTCCGGGTGTCCGGCAGTATCCGCCAGTGTTCGCTGGTTCGCGTTTGCCCATCTCAGGCGGTACAGAACAACACGAGACGACATAGGACGATCGGCTGCGGACGCGGGATTTTCGCGGGACGCGCGGGATTTTCGCGGGATGGAAGGCGCTGTCGAGCCCCTGACAATCGGTGGTGGGACACGCTGGCGGGCCTCTACGCTTAGAGCCATGTCGATGAACGTCGAGCTGCCCGACGGCCTGGCGGCCAAGGTCGTCAGCCTGGCGTCGAAGTGCGGCATGACGGTGGACGCAGTGGTGGTCGAGGCGGTCGAACAGGCTGTCTCGGCCGCTCCGACCGCAGAAGCAGTCCCGCCCCGGCGCCGACTTGCCTTGAGCGGTGTGGGCAGCTCCACGTCCGGGTTATCTCACCGGATCGATGAGCTCCTCGCCGAGGGCTTCGGTCGCGACTGAGTCCGCCTGGTGCTCATCGTCGACACCGGCGTGCTCGTGGCGCTCGCCGACCGCGCCGACCGATACAACCGTCCGTGCACCGACCTCTTGGAGACGGACCCAGGTCCCCTCCTCACGAACGCGCTCGTGATCGCGGAGACCGCGTACATGCTCCGACGGGGCCTCGGCGGACACGCAGAGTTGGCCCTGCTGCAGGTGATCACCGACGGCACGCTGCGCATCGAGCCACTCACCGCGCTCGACTGGGCCCGGGTGCAGGAACTGGTCGGTCGCTACGACGACCTCGGCCTCGGCACGACTGATGCCTCTGTCGTCGCCGTGGCCGAGCGGTTCGGTGCTACCCGTGTCGCGACTCTGGACCGCAATCACTTCCGTGTCGTCCGCCGGCGACACACACCGGCATTCGAGCTGCTGCCTGACCTCGACTGATCGACCCAGCGAAGGCGACTCCCATTCGGTCGCCGATAGAGCGGATCGAGACGCTCGCCGAGCCGACGGACCTGATCGAGCTCGCGCCGGGGACCTGTGAGATTGGTCACAGGTGGCTGTTCGGTCTGTGATGTTGCGTACCACGCCGTGACGGCACGTTCTGTGCCGTCCACCACGTCCGGTGAGCTGGTGATTTGGCCGGTTGTGGCGCTGGTGACATCGGTGTAACTAGTCCTTCATGAGGACGTTCGCAGCGAGAGAGCCGGCGGTCAGACGTGCGATCTTGCCCGTCGCGCGAAGCGCCGTTCTTGCCGTCAGTCTCTCCCCTGCTCCTCGGCTTCCTCGTCGCTTCTTCCCGCTCCTCCGAGTCGCGCTGCTCCCACTGCTCGAGGCGGACTGATCCCGATGATGACCACCTCCGCTCGCGCAACGCACTCCCTGATCTACAGACAGGTGCCCGCAGGGCGGTGGGTGTGATGTTGCGCGTCACCACGCTGTACGCGGCGTCGGCGAACGCGACGGCCCTCTACTACACCCGCTATCTGGCGGCGGCGCCGGGTGAGGAGCCGGGTGTGTGGTGTGGGGACCAGGCGATCAGCTTGGGGCTGTCGGGACGGGTCGAGGCTGACGACCTCCAGGTGCTGTTGGAGGGCCGTGACCCGAGGACCGGGACACAGCTCGGCAATCCCCTGGTCGATCGCACTCTGGCGGATGGCAGAGTGCTGCGGGCGGTGGCCGGCTTCGACGCCACGTTCTCGGCGCCGAAGTCGGTCAGCGTCTGGTGGGCGCTGACCGGCGATCCCAGTCTGCTCGAAGCCCACGACCTCGCCGTGACGGCGGCGCTCGACCATTTGGAGCGGTACGGCGCGACCACCCGCGTGCGAGTCAACGGTCGCCGCCAACACCCCGACACGTTGGGGTTGTCGGTGGCCACGTTCCGCCAGACCACGTCACGGGCCGACGACCCGCAGCTGCACACCCACGCCGTCATATCGGCCAAGGTGCAGACTGACGATAGGCGGTGGTGGGCGTTGGATGCCCGCTACCTGAAGGGCAACCAGCGGATGCTCGGCGGTCTGTACCAGTCGGTGCTGCGCGCGGAGCTCATCCACCGTTATGGGATCAGCTGGGAGCCGATCGTCAACGGCCAGGCCGAGATTGCCGGCATGCCAGCCGAGCTGCTCGAGGTGTTCTCGAAGCGGGCCCGGCAGGTTGACGCCGCCCTGGGGGTGAAGATGGACGAGTTCCGTCTCCGGCAGGGTCGTGACCCGAGCCGGTGGGAGCGGGCCGCCCTCGAGCGGGAGGCGTCGGCCGATACCCGTCTCCACAAGACCGGCCACAGTGTCTCGGACCTGACGACACGGTGGCGGGACGAAGCCGCGCCGCTCGGCTGGACCCCACAGGAGATTGTCAGCCGGATCACAGTCGCTGGCCGAGACCTCGCTCGGCAGCCGGATATGCCGGTGACCGTCGAGCAGGTCATCGATCAGCTCTCCGCTTCGGGTTCGACGTGGACACGGGCTGACATCCTGCGAGCGATCTGCGACCTGCAGCCGGCCGTGTCCCCGATGACGGGACACCGTTGGGCGGCCGCGCTCGAACGAGGCTGTGACCAGGCGATCGACCACTGCGTCGACCTCGACCCAGCGGGCGAGAGAGTCCGCCGCCGGGCCTCAGACGGCCGCTCGATCTGGCTGGAGCCCACCGCCGCGCACATCACCAGCGACACCATCCTGGCCGAGGAGGAACAGGTACTGACCTGGGCGATGGATGCCCAAGCCGACGACCCGGTTCCGTCGCTCACCGTCGACCGGGACGGGCTCGACGTGCTCCAGGCCGATGCCGCGGCGGCGGTCGCCGGTGCCGACCGTCTGGTCGTGGTGGTCGGCGCGGCCGGCACCGGAAAGACGACCACTCTGCAGCGCGCGGTCGACGACCTGGCCGCGTGGAACCGGCCGGCGTTCGGCGTCGCCCCGACCGCGAAGGCGGCCCGTGTCCTCGAACGTGAGACCGGCCTGCACAGCGACACCGTCGCCAAGCTGCTCCACGAATGGAACCGCACCGACCGGCCACCGTACGACCACTACCGACTCCCAACTGGCACGACACTGATCGTGGATGAAGCCGGAATGCTCGGCACCGCCTCACTCCACCGACTCGTCCAGCTCGCCGACGCGCACGGCTGGCGACTCGCTTTGGTCGGTGACCCCCACCAGCTGCAGGCCGTCGGCCGAGGCGGCCTGTTCAACGAGCTGAGCGCCACCAGCCGGGTGCATGAGCTGTCCCGCATCCACCGCTTCCACGAACGCTGGGAAGCCGCCGCCTCGCTGCAACTGCGAACCGGCGACCCGAGGGCCCTCGACGCCTACGAAGCCCACGACCGGATCGTCGCCGGCACGTTCGGCGACCACGTCGAGCTCATCGCCCGCGACTGGGTCGGGTACACGCTTGACGGCCAGACGGTGGCGATCACCGCCGCTACCAACGATCACGTCGACGCCCTCAACGACGCCGTGCAACGGATCCGTATCACCATCGGCCAGCTCCGGCCCGACGTTGCCAGCACGATCGCCGGCGGCGAGCTCGCCTATGCCGGCGACATCGTTGCCACTCGTCGCAACGACCGAGAGTTGCGCACTTCGAGTGGGGAGCCGGTCCGCAACCGCGACCTGTGGGATGTCGTCGCCACCCACTCCGACGGTGCGCTCACCGTGTCCCATCGAAGCGGACACGGCACCACCAGCCTTCCGCCTGACTACGTGACCCAGCACGTGCGCCTCGGCTACGCCGCCACCGAACACGGCCACCAAGGCGACACCATCGACGTCGGCGTCGCCCTCGTCTCAACAGCAACGACTCATCGAGGGTTGTACGTCGGGATGACCCGCGGCCGCGGCGGCAACCGCGTCCACGTGATCACCGAGACCACCGACCGCTGCCGAAGCCCGCGACGTGCTCGAAGCCGTGATCGCCCACGACCGGGCCGACATCCCCGCCGTCACCCAACGCCGCGACCTCGCCCGCCAGATGCCGCCCCACGACCCGACGCCGGCCCGGCGATACGAGCCGACATCGATCATCCCCGCCTGGGTGGCGCCCTGGAGAACCCAGCTCGAGCAACAGCGCGAGGACCTCACCGGCTACCTCGCCCAGCGAGCCGAGCGGCGCGCCGAAGCCGCTGACGAACTGTTCGATCTTCAGCCAGCGCTCACAGCCGCCCGGGTCTCCTGGGAGCCCTACGCCCAGCGGATCGCCGAGATCGAAGACGAGCTCCGCACCGACCTGCGCCCCGCAATGTGGAAAGCCAACCACGACGCCATGCACGCCAGCTTCGGCCATCGCCACGGCGCGAGTCGGCGGGCCAAGATCGCAACCGAGCGTGTCGATGACGCCGCGGCGTACATCGCTGCCATCGGCGGCGATGGCGCCGACCTCAAACAACGCCTAGACGTGCTCGAGGCCCAGGCGCGCAACCTCCACGACCTCGCTCACCCGTCACCTTCGGGCTACGGCCTCGAAGCCTTCAACCGTGACCAACTCGACCAGGTCGACCGACTCCTCGACGCCGTCGACATCTGGACGACGTGGGCCCACGGACGACCCGTGTCCACCGACGAGCTTGCGGCCGCCGTCGCAACCCTCAGCGACGTTGCCCAGCGCGCGCCGCTGCTCGCCGCTCAACGCCAGCGAGATCGACCGCACCCAATGGTTCGACGCCCTCCAGCCGGTCACCGAACTGCACCGGGCACGCGGCATCGAAGTGTCCAGCGGTCGAGACCTCGAACTCGAACGAGGTCCCGAGCTCGGCATTGACCTCTGACTCGCTCGGACACCCCCCTCGACGACGAAGGGCCTTCACCGGAGGCGCCCGCTAACAATCGCCTAATACACGGGTGATCTTGGGGGTATCCCGTGTCGGGTCGGCGGCGGGGTTGAGGCTGCGCGGATGACGTTCATTCCGTGTCTCATTCGATCGCCTCGAGCGCCGGGCGGGTGGTGTTTCGAGCTGGGTCACCGTTGCTGGATCGCTATCTCGAGTTTGTGGCCGGGCGGTCGCGTCCGAACACGGTGCGCGCCGTGGCGTTCGACTTGAAGACGTTCTTCACGGTTGTCGGCAAGGACCCGGTCGAGGTTGTCGCTGCGGATGTGTTCGAGTTCCTCGCTCACCAGCGCGGCGATCGGACGGTGGTCCGGATGGCGGATCGCGAGTCGGGCCTGTCGGCGCGCACGATCGCTCGACGGTTGTCGTCGGTGTCGGGCTTGTACCCGTATCTGATCGCCCGTGGCGACGTGGGCGTGACGGGCAACCCGGTGCCTCGCGGCTTGTCGACGCGCCGGCAGGGCGGAGCACAGCGGTCGCGGCAGGTGCCGTTGGTGCGAGTGCCGCGCACGTTGCCGAGGATCCTGTCGCCCGGGGAGGTTGACCGGCTTGTCGCCGCGCTGCGCACGCATCGGGATCGGGCGATGGTGCTGGCGATGGTTCTCGGCGGCCTGCGCCGGTGCGAGATGCTCGGCCTGCGACTCGAGGACCTGCACGTCGGCGACCGGCGAGTCTTCATCGCCGAGGGCAAGGGTGGCCACCAACGGGTCGTGCCGATCGCGGACCGGTTCTTCGCCGCCGTTGGTGACTACCTGCATGACGAACGGCGGGCGACGTCGACGGATCGGCTGTTCGTCGTGTTGAAGGGCCCTCGCCGTGGCCAGCCGTTGTCGGCCGACGGCGTGGATGAGGTCCTCGCCGCGCCCGCCAACGAGCACGGCTCGAGCATGCGACCTGTCACGAGCTGCGCCACACGTGCCTGACCCGGCTCCGGGAGGCGGGCATGGCGCTGGAGGCGGTGCAGGCCCAGGCCGGTCATCGTTCGATCGAGTCGACTCGGATCTACCTGCACCTCACGAACGACTGGCTCGCCGAGGAGTATCAGCGAGCGAGCCGGCTCATCGACGCCGACCAGACCGCCGTCAGCGAGATGCTCGCCGCCCAGGCGGTGATCTCATGACCATCGCGTCCGCGCACGCGCCGATCGCGGCGCCCAACGAGTGGGCGCACATCGCCGCGGCTGCACCGCAGCTCGCTTCGACGATGACCCGCTATCTCGACCAGGCGACCACCTTCCTGGCGCCGCGCAGCGTCGAGGCCGCCGAACTCGCCCTCCGCAAGCTCGCCGGCTGGCTCGTCGACCACACCGATCGGACCTCGGTTGTTGCCATCACCCGAACCGACGTCGAGGACTTCAAGATCTGGCTCGCCGACCAACCCGGTCAACGAGGACCGAAGCTGTCGGCCAACAGTCAGCGGCAACGGCTGCGGATGCTGCGCGTGTTCTTCGAGCGGATCATCGAGTGGGACTGGCCCGACGCGCCACTCCGCAACCCGATCATCGGTCGCGACATCCCGCCCCGACCCGAGCCGCTGCCCAAGTTCCTCGACGACCGCGACGCCGCCAAGCTCATGGCCGCCGCCCGCGCCGCCACCGACGGGCGGGACCGACTCGCCCTCGAGCTGCTCGCCAGGACCGGCATGCGCGCCGGCGAGCTGTGCGGCCTCGACGCGGATGCCGTTGTCCAAATCGGTGACGGCCACTGGCTGCGCATCCCAGTCGGCAAGCTCCGCAACGACCGCTACGTGCCCCTGCACCCCGAGCTCGTCGCGCTGCTCGCCGAATGGACCGCGGCGAACATCGAACACATCCGAACGCATCGCCGGCTCATCGCCGACCACCGCGGCGTCATCAACCGGCACATCCTCACCCGGATCCTGAACCGGCTCGCCCGCCGGGCCGGCATCGGCCACGTCCACCCGCACCAGCTCCGCCACACGCTCGCCACCCAGGCCGGTTTCAACGCCGGCGTGTCGCTGCAGGCCCTCATGGCGCTGCTCGGTCACGTGTCAGCCGAGATGAGCCTCCGCTACGCCCGCCTGTTCGACACCACCGTGCGCGCCGAATACGAGCGTGCCCTCGATCTGGCCAAGACCCGCCTCGGGCCTCTGCCGTCAGGTCGGGCCCGCATCCCGGTGGCCAGCGACGACGACTGGCGAGAAGCTCCGGCCATCAAAGCCCGCCTCGCCGGCGGCTACTGCCTGCGGGCGCCGGCACAAGGCGCCTGTCCCTACGCCAACATCTGCGAACACTGCCCGAGCTTCCGCACCGACGCAGCCAGCCGGGCCGTGCTCGCAACTCAACGGGTCGACGCCGAAGCGCTCGCCGCTGATGCCGAAGCCCACGGGTGGGGTGACGAAGCCGACCGGCACCGACGACTCGTCGCCCGCCTCGACGCTCTCATCGCCGAAGCCGACACGGCATGACCACCGACGACCTCGTCGCCCGGGTCGAGGCCACACTCGGCGCACTCGCCACCGCGGACCAGCCGATCACCTTCACCGCCGTCGCCGAACACGCCGGCCTCGCTCGCGCCTCCCTCTACCGCAACCCCACACTGCGCGCCCTCGTCGAACAACACCGACTCGGCCAAATCGACACCCGCAGCCTCAGCGGCCTGAGCACCGAGATCGGCCATCTCCGCACCGCCCTCGAAGCCATCGCCGAACGAGTACGCGGCCACGAAGAACGCATCCGCCGCCTCGAACACCGCCGAACCGCCCGGTCATCCTGACCTCCAGCCGCGATCTCGACGGCGGAGCACCACCTCGGATTAGCCGGTCAATGCTGGGACAACGCGGTGGCCGAAAGCTTCTTCGCCTCGTTGAAGCTCGAACTCATCGACCGGCGCTCCTGGGCCACCCGCACCCAGGTCCGCCGCGCTGTGTTCGACTACATCGAAGTTTTCTTCAACCGGCGCCGCCCTGCACTCCTCGCTCGGCTACCTCACGCCAGCCGAATACGAAACCAAGATCCACCCGCAGAAGGCCGCTCACGCGGCATAGTCAACCTGTCCGGCGAACCGGGTCAACCCCAGTCCCGTTCTGAATCCGGGGCGCTGATGATCTGGCACTGCGCCACGAGACGAACGCCGAGACGATGTGAGGTCCGTAGCCTGGCCCCATGGAGACATGGGACGCCATCAGGGCCCGCCGCAACGTCCGCACCTATCAGGACCGGCCCATCGCGGTCAGCGATCTCGACCGGATCCTCGAAGCCGGCTGGCGATCACCATCGGCATCCAACCGGCAGCCGTGGGACTTCGTGCTGGTGATCGACCGGTCCCAGCTGCAGGAGCTCACCACGGTGTGGATGGGAGCCCGCCACCTAGCCGAGGCGGCCGCTGCGGTGGTGATGACGCTCCGGCAGCCGGAGGAGGAGCGCTACCTCGCGATCGACCAGTACGACCTGGGTCAGGCGACCATGGCAATGATGCTGGCTGCCACCGACCTGGGCATCGGTTCAGGCCACTCGGCCATCGGCGACCAACAGGCCTGCCGGCGCATCCTCGGCATACCTGAGGACCGGATCTGCGCCTACATGCTCGCGCTGGGCTATCCGGCCGACCGGCCCTTCAAGCCCGTCGTCCACCCCGACCGCCGTCCGTTCGACGAGGTCATCCACCGGGGCCACTGGTAGTGACCCGGCTCAGCCGGGCGCGGCCGCATGCCACGAGCACCTTCAAGCCGTCACCCCGCACAGCGTTCCGCGGTCAGAACACCAATTCGGAGCGGCTGTCGTCGTGCTTGCCCTCGGTTCCAGCGCGCACCGATCAGACGGCTCCGAGTGCAGTCCGAGTAAGCCTCGATCCACCGATACGAGCTCATCAACGTCATCGACGACACACCAACGGACTGACCCGCCCCTCGACATCAGCCCCGCAAAGTGCTTCCATGAACACAGCCCAAGCCAGCAGATCACCCGTGTAACGGCACGTCGGTGACGGTCTCGGCGATGCCTCCGTTTTGTGTTATGGGACGCTCGGGCGTGAGCAGAATGCCGGTACTGCTGCGGTCTTCGAAATCCCGGGCGGATGTTTGTTCCCTGTGTCCGCGACACTTTCCCAATGGGTGATCTCGTGCCGCCCGATCCGCCCCTCGCCGGAGTTCAGGCCGCTCTGCGTCCGTTCCGGGTCAGCGATGCGGCCGCTATACCTCGGTTCACGATGATGCCGGAGGCGATGACTGAAGGTCAGGCCAGGCAGTGGGTCGAGCGCGGCCTCGAGTGGTGGCCTCGCGGTCTGGCTCGCTTTGCGGTGACAGTGCCGCCTTCAGACGAATGCGCTGGTCAGATTGGTATTCAGTTCGACTTCGCCGCGCGTCGAGCCGAGGCGTTTTACTGGCTTGATCGTCGGGTTCGAGGCCGTGGTATCGCGGTGGAGGCGCTCAGTCTCGTCACTGAGTGGGCCTTTCGAGACTATGGAATCGTGCGGGTTCAACTCGTCACTCATCTCGACAACGAGCGCTCGCAAAGGGTCGCCGAGCGCTGCGGTTTCAGCCGCGAGGGTGTCCTGAGGGCATGGGAACCGGTCAAGGATGAGCGGCCCGACGTCGTCATGTGGGGCCGCCTCGTCAACGACCCAGCGCCGGATCTCGGTCACGCATAGCGGCACGTGCGAATGTAACGCTCCTCCCATAACGTTCACCTGACCGGAGCGCCGGGGTCGGCGGGCGTGGCGATCGCCGCTCGGCGGCGCGCCGAAGACCTGGTCGGCCGAGGAGTTCGATCCCGATGACCTGGTCCTGCGGGAGGTGGCGCAAGGCGTGAGGATCTCGGTGTGTCTGCCGGCCGGTGATGAGGCGCTGACGGTTGGGCGGATCGTCCGGGTGATAGACGCCCTTCTCGTCCGGCGGGTACCGCTGATCGACGAGAGATCATCGGGATGGATCACGAATCGGTGGACGGAACGGCGACCGTTGCCGCGGGGGGCCGGCGCGCAGGTTGTTCACGCGTCGAGCGTCCTGCCTGAGTTTGGTCCGCCGGTGGGGAAGGGCGACGTTCTTTGGCGATCGCTGGCAGTGTCGTCTGGGGACCTCGTCGTATGGTGTGATGCCGACTTGGTCGAGTTCGATGCCTCCTTCATCGTCGGCATCGTCGGCCCCCTGCTGACTGATGCCGACGTGGAGTTGGTCAAGGGCTTCTACGATCGCCCCAGCGTGGGCGGCGAAGGCGGGGGCCGGGTCACCGAGCTGCTCGCGAGACCGCTCCTCGCGCTGCTGCGGCCCGAGTTGGCTCACATCCGCCAGCCGTTGGCTGGTGAGTCCGCGGGACGTCGCGCTCTGCTTGATGAGCTGTGGTTCGAAGCCGGCTACGGGGTGGAGATCGGGTTGCTCATCGATGTCGCCGATCTGGTGGGGTTGGGCGTATCGGGCAGGTCGACGTGGGGACACGTCGGCATCGGAACCGTCCGTTGGATGCGCTCGGGGCGCAGGCAACCAGTGTCGCCCGCTCGGTGCTCCGCCGCTGCGATGCACCTGTCGGGCCGGGACCGTGGGACGCGCCGACGTTGGGTGGCCGGTCGAGTGAAGTGAGCGAGTGCAGGCGACCACCACTGGCGCGGTCCTGGAGGGCCGACTCCATCGGCCCCTCCCGACTCGTGGGTCGACGGCTGGGTCGGACGGCCGGTCGCTACCATCGCCACCGGAGAGCCCGGCGCCGGTCACCAGCGGGTGCGAGGCCGACGGCCACCGGGCGGGGGCAGGGGAGGTGATGAGGTGCACAGCAGGCTCCGAAAGCCAGCCGTTGCGGCAGCAGCGCTGGTGTGCGCGATTGGTCTGATCGCGGTTGCGGCCGTCGCGATCGATCGTGCGTCCCGATCTGGGCCCAAGGTTCGCGACTCCTCGGCTGTGGTCGAGCAAGGTTTGCATCGGTTGACCTCGCTTGCCAGCCTCACCTACGACATGAACCTTCGGGTGCAGGACCAGCCGGGTCGCGCCTCGGGGTTCACGGTGCATGGGGCCGTCGATCAGACCTCTACGGTGACGACCGGGACCGTCCAGTCGTCGAGCGACCCGCCCGATAGCGGCGGGCACCTGCGCTTCCTGGTTGAGGATCATCGACTGTTCCTGGTGCGCGAGACCGAGACCGAGCCGGCGACCTGGCAGGAAGTCGATCTTCTCGACGCGCTACGGGCGCAGGACGACAACGACGGCCGCCTCCTCGCCCTGGCGGTGCAGCGGCCGACCGCGCTGGCTGCACTGCTGCTCGGGGTAGACAGTGCCGAACGGGTCGGCCAGGAAAGGCTCGACAGCGGAGTGGCCGTCACTCAATATCGTGCCCACGTGTCGTTCGAGGCGGCGCTGAACAAGATGGCCTCCTCGATCGACGCCGACGTACTCCGAGTGGTCACGCAACGGCTTGACGGCGACCAGGTCGATCTCGACGCCTGGATCGACGGGAACCGTCGGCTGCGGGCCCTGGCGTTCACAGGAACCCTCGACGGTGGCCGCGACTACAGCCTCCGCCTCGACTTCCGCACCTTCGGCGATCCCGGCCCGACCACGCTGCCAACCCAGACCACCGTGATCGACGTCAACAGCCTCGATGACCTGATCCGGCTCAGCCAGAGCGGATCGGAGCAAAGCAGTCCCAGCCATCCATAGCCTCGAACCGCCCTTGCCTTCCGCTGCGGATCTGGCGGCAGCCTTGGCCTACTCAATGCCGTCGGTGGGGCATGTCGGCGTCGGGCAGCTAGTCTGGCCGGACCCACGTTCGCGCGTGAGCCGCAGTTGTTGGTGATGGAGGTGCGAGATGTTCGGCTTCCTCGAGGGTGTCGACCTCGTGATCGTTGCGGTGATCGTCTTGGTGCTCTTCGGCGGCAGCAAGCTTCCACAGCTCGCCCGGTCACTCGGTGAGGCGCAACACGAGTTGAAGAAGGCGATGTCCGACTCCGACGACCACCAAAGTTCAAGCACCGCAAAGCAACCACCGGCCCAGCCGGGGAGCCGTGCCACGACAACAGAGCCACACCCAGGGACTCCGTTGGATCGCGACGGCAACGGCGAGGCCACAGACGCCGCGGGTTGAGGCCCGCCCCTGCGCCATCGCGTCGGTACGGGGGACTCATTGGCCTGGTCGGAGAACAGCCGCGGTCTGGTAGCGGCTTCGGCTCTAGTTGAAGTGGGCGGTGAGCTGGAAGCTGGCGTCGGCGTTGTTGGCGCCGTAGTTGTGGAGCTCGACCGCGATCACGTTCTGGCCGGCGACGAGGGCGTTGGCTGGGACGGTGAACGGGACCGGGTTCTTCTCGTCGGCGCCGCCCAGGTTGGTGAGGGCCTTGGTGGTGTAGGTGACCGTGCCGGTCGGCAGGTTGGTGCGGAACATCTCGACGCCGTTGACGTAGACGATGGCGCCGTCGTCGCGGATCAGCCCGACCGAGAGCGGCCCGGACGTGGTCGGGTCCTGAACGTTGAAGGTGGTGCGGAAGTACCAGGTGAGCACCGCGGTCGTGTTGGTCGAGCCGCCCTTGGCGAGCACGGTGGTCTCGTCGCCGTCGCCGTAGCCGAACTGGGGTAGGCCGGTCTTCCAGACTGGGCCGGTCACGGTGTAGGCGGGGTCTTTCCAGGTGCTACCGAGATCGACGCGGGTGTCGGTGTAGTTCCAGGCGGTGGAGGTGCCGAGGACGAGGTTCGCCGCGGCCGTGGTGACGGAGAGCGCAGTGCTCTTGGCCGACTGGTTGCCGGCGGCGTCGAAGGCGGCGACCCGGTACTTGTACACGGTGGCCGGGGTGAGACCGGTGTCGGTGAACGACGCGGTTGGGCTGGTGGCCTCCGCGGTGCCGTTGCGGTAGATGCGGTAGCCGGTGACGGCGACGTCGTCGGTCGACGGGGCCCAGGACAGGGCGACTGAGGTGGTGGTGATCGTCCCGGCCACCGGTTTGCCGGGGACGGTCGGGGCGGTGGTGTCGCCGCCGGCGACGGTGACGGTTACCGGATCTGATGGGGCGGAGGTGCGGCTGGCTTCGTCAACCGCGGTCACGGTGTAGGTGTGGGCTCCGGTCGGGGGAGCCGTGTCCTTATAGGAGGTGGTGGTGACGGTGGCGACGGGGCTGCCGTCCCGGCGGACCTGGTAGGTCGCGGCGCCAACGGAGGTGTTCCAGTTGAGCTCCACGGCCGGTCCGGCCACGAGCGAGGCGGTCAGCCCCGTCGGCGCGGATGGGGGTGGGGTGGTAAGCGCGGGGAGGCCGACGGTGAGGTCGGTGTCGAAGGCGAGATAGGTGGAGTTCGGGGCGTACTTGTGGAACTCGACCGCTACCGAGTTGGTGCCGGCGACCAGCATCCCGGCCGGGACCGGCACCCGGAACTCGCGCACGATGTCTTTGGCGGTCGTGTCCCGGGCGGTCAACGCGCCGAGGTCGGGTTCCAGGGCGGCGGGAAGGTTGTCGTTGTAGGCCAGCTTGCCGTTGACGAACACGGCGGCGCCGTCGTCGCCCCGCAGATGCAACGTCAGTCCAGTGACGTCGGCGCTGGCCAGGTTGAAGGTGGTACGGGCGTAGGAGGTGAGATACCGGCTGCTGTCGTTCGGTCCCCAACCGATCGCAGTCGCGATGTAGGACCGGCCGTAGCCCAGCGGCGCCCGCCCGCTGGCCCAGGTCGAGTCGTTGTAGGCGACCTCGCGCCACCCGAAGTCGGGCAGGGCGCCCTTGTCCCAGTACTTCCAGGTGGAACCGGCTGGCAGCACCACGGTGAAGGCCCGGGCGGTGAGCGTGGCGCTGGGCGGGGACAGGTTGTTACCCGCGTCCACCGCCACGACCTGGTAGGTGTGCTGGCTGCCGGCGGCGAGGCCGCTGTGGATGAACGTCAGCGCCGAGGTGGTGCCGAGCAGAGAGCCGTCGGCGTACACCCGGTAGCCGGTCACGGTGCCGTCATCGATGGCCGCGTTCCAGCCGAGCGCCAGATCGGACGGACTGCCCGACACCACATGGAGGTTGGCCGGTGCCTGTGGTGGGCTGGTGTCGGCCAGGGTGGTGCCGGGCACCCCGGCCGACAATGGGGAGAGGTTGACCTTCACGTCGAAGGCCTGGACCTGCACGTTGTACGTCACCCCCGGGTTGAGGCCCGGCACCACAGCCGTCGTCCCGGTGGTGGTGGCGCCCCGAACTCCATTGGCCGAGACGTAATAGCCCGCCACCGCCTTGTTGTCCGTCGACGGCGACCACGAGACGGTCAAGCTGCCCGGGGTCGCCCCCGTGACCTGCACGTTGGAGGGCGTCGTCGGGGACTGGCCATCCGTGTAGGTCGAGCCGTCCACGAAATGGGCCACGCCGCCGGTGTTGCGCGACGACGCCTTGAGGAAGTCGCCGGCGACCCAAATGTCATTCAGCGTGTCGCCGAGGAACTCCCACACCCCGAGCTCGTTGGCGTAGATGTTCGGGAAGGGTGTCGGGTCGATCGGCACCGGCACCGGACCGGTCACGTCGTACTCCGCGATCCGGGCCGTCGTGATGGTGGCCAGCGTGCAGTTCTTCTTCGGGTTCCCGGCGAAATGGCCACCCACCAGCAGGATGGTCCCGTTGTTGACCAGATGGACCTCCTGCACGTCACCGTCGCCGCACGAGCCGTAGTCCAGGTTGCCCGACGCCGAGAACTGGGTGAACCGGTTGTAGCCCCCGCCGAAGGCCACGAACACCTTGCTGTTCTGCGCCTCGATGTCCTCCACCGGCTGCTTCGTCGTGTTGTACGGCGGGGCGAACGTCGCATCGAGCGCGCCGGTCGTCGGGCTCACCGCCACGACCTTGCCCACCGAGGCGCCGTTCAACGTCGTGAACCGACCGCCGGCATAGACCCGACTGTGGGCCGGGTTGATGTCGATGGCGTCCACCATCCCCCCCGCGAACTGCGGCGCCCACCCGTCGACCGGAAGTGTCGCCTGCGACAGATCCAGCCGGCCGACCATCTTGCGGCCCGCGCCGCCGAGCTTCTGGAACTGCCCGCCCACATACAGCGTCGACCCGTCTTTGTACAGGGCGTGGACCTCGCCGTCCGATGGCCGCTGCGTGACCCCGGCCTTCAACACGCCCGTGGCGGCGTCCAGGACAGCGAACCCGCCTACCGGCTGACCGTTCGCCGTCGTGAACGAACCGCCGACGTACAGGGTCGTGCCGTCGTCCGACGCCACCATCGCATACACCTTGCCGTCCAACTTCGGCGCGAACGACTCGATCGGGACGCCGGTGGTGGCATTGAACGCGGCGAGGTCAGCCTGCTGGATTCCGGGCGCCCCCAGCTCGGGCGCCAACTCCGTGAAATCCCCGCCGAGGTAAACGACGTTGCCGATCTTGACGAGGGCCCGGTTGTCCGCCCGCAGCACATCCTGATCATTGGCCGCATCCCGCGGGATCCACACCGGCTCCCCATTCGACGCATAGGCCGCACGCGCCGTAGAACCGACACCCACTGCGAGACCGGCCCACACAACCGCCCCACACACCAAGCCGGCTGCCACACGCCTCAGAACCATGCTCCTGCTCCATCCCAACCGACTCACACGCCGACGCCAGGATTGCTCGGCATCACCAGCATTTCGACATCAACCTCGGCGGGCGGTCCCGAGCGACAGGACTGTCGCCACCTTCCGCCACACAACGTGGGGTCAAAACGACCCCGGGTGGCTCACAGACCAAAGCAGCCGAGCGCCTGCATCCCCTCCCCTCGCTCAGTTCGAGGCGGCGTGGTCAGCCGGCCGAGGGCAGGTGGCGATCCGATGGCGAATCGATGGTTGCTGAGTTCGGGTGGCGGCTGGCCGGAATGCGCCGATGGGTGGCGACAAGGATCGTGGTGCCCAGCACGGCCGCGGCGATGGAGGCGAGGAGGATGCCCGTCTTGGCGTCGGCTTGGAGCGCCTGGTCGTCGAAGGCCAACCCGGTGATGAAGAGGGAGACCGTGAAGCCGATCCCGGCCAGCGCGGCGACGCCGGTGACGTGACGCCACGTCGCCCCGTCGGGCAGGGTGGCCAAGCGGAGGCGGACCGCCAACCAGGTGAAGGCCGTGACGCCGGCCAGCTTGCCGGCGACGAGGGCCACCGCGACGCCGATCAGTACGGGCGACGGGTGGGTGAATGAAGCCCCGGTCAACACGATGCCGGCGTTGGCGAGGGCGAAGATGGGGACGATGACATAGCTGGTCCATGGGTGCAGCAGGTCGATGAGGCGGTCGCCGATGGAGGCCGACTGGCTGATAGTCCTGGCTGCGGCCCGAGCGCTGTCGGCCGACAGCTCGGGTTGGTTCTCGAGGTGATCCACCACTGCTTGCGGATCCAGGTCGGGCTGGAAAGGGACAGCCGGGATCAACAAGCCCATGATCACGCCGGCGATGGTGGCGTGGACACCGGATTCGTACACCGCCAGCCACAACGCCACAGCAGCCGCGAGGTAGAGGGGCGGATACACCACCCGCCACCGCCCGAGGACGAAGACCACGATCACGATTCCCGCTGCGGCCAGCAGGTACTTGGGCTGCAGGGCGTCGCTGTAGAACACGGCGATCACGGTGATGGCACCGATGTCGTCCACGATGGCCAGCGTCAGCAGGAAGATCTTGAGGGGTGCCGGGACGCGGCGACCGAGCAGTGCCACCACGCCGAGCGCGAAGGCAATGTCGGTCGCCATCGGGATACCCCACCCGGCTGACCCGTCGCCCCCCGCGTTGAAGGCCAGATAGATGACGGCCGGTACCACCATGCCCCCGAAGGCCGCTAAGGCCGGCAGGGCGATCGCCCGGCGGTCACGCAGCTCTCCGCTGACAGCCTCCCGCTTGATCTCCAAGCCGACGACGAAGAAGAAGACGGCCATCAACGCGTCGTTGACCCAATGTCCCAGATCCTCCTGAAACCGGTACGGGCCGATCTGGAGCCCGATGGTGGTGCGCCAGAACGACCGGTAACTCGCGGCCCACGGCGAGTTGGCCCAGACGAGGGCCACGGTCGTGGCCACCACCAGCAGGAGACCGCCGGCTGCCTCGATGTGCAGGAAGCGGGCGATCGGCCGGGCCACCCGCACGGCCAGCGTGCGGTCACTCTGGATGAAGCTGGGTTCGGTACCCGGCACCAGGGGCGTGAGGCCGGCCATGGAAATCCTCCGTCAGGGGTCGCGAGCGAGCCGCCGACCAGACTTCCCGGCACACCAAACAGCCCAAGCCTAGAGGTTCAGCCAAAGTACGCTCGAGGTCGGAGCCTCAGCGCACGTCCCCATCGGCGACGACACGCCTTCCCGTCGTGCTTCGGGCGGTTCTGGACGCCCGGGTGTTTCACGGCGACTGCCTCCCGCCCGGCCCCGCTGGCCAGGGTGGCGAAGTTGGGGGGATGGACGGCCACCGCCTCGACGGCGCCGGTCGCGCGGGGGACGCCGTAGTGGTCTCCGACGGCCGCTTCTCTGGTGGAACCCAGGGGGTTCTGCATCGCCCACATTGCGACCGAAGAGGCCGCCGGTGGCCCAACCGCGCTCGTCGCCGACCGCGATCGCATCGTCATCGAATCGCAGACGCGGTCACTCGAACTGCTTGTCGACGCCACCGAGCTCGCTCCTCGACGCTCGAGCTGAGCGCCACCGAGCCGTCCAAAGGAACGATCATCCGCCGTCGCGACCGCGAAGGCCACTCGCGAATGGACGTCAGGTGGGTTCTCGCCCACCAGAGCTCGCGAGCGCCCCCCAATCGGCGCGTCGCGAGCGGCTGGCTGTCGTCGGCGTGCGCCATCGGACGTTGCGGTCGGGCGGCTGGTCGTATGGGGAGGCTCCCCCCCGGCCGGTCCCGACATCACCGTCGTGAACAAGCACCCGGTGACGCTGAGGTGGGTGACGGTGAGCGTCTCGGCCAGCCCTCCGCACGAGCGGGCTAAGGCCTCGGGCGCTACCCGCTCGAGCTGGGTTAGCTCACTTGGCGCAAGCTTGCGGCGTGCCCACGGCCCCTGAGTCTCGGGCAGATGGTCGATCAAGCTCCCGTTCCTTGTGGACTCTGCAGCGAGCGAAGACTGCACGCTCGCCGTGGCACACCGAACACGCCACGTGCTGCCTCGGTCAGCGCCTTGGCGCCGTCGAGCATGAACGGTTAACGCGGAGTTTGTCGCCTCGGCTCGTGCAACCCAAATGCAACCCTACGGGTAGCAACAGCCCCACACGGGGCGTCACGAGCCGGCACGCCGAGATCGTGCATTCCCTGTTCAGCGGCATTGGGTGGTACCAACCGACACCCGGCGGACGGGCGTGGGCAGGATTCAAGCTCCGCTGAAGCGCTCGCGTCGCTCACGTCGCATGGGTCGCGCTGACCACCGCGGCGGCATCTTCGTCAGCCACAGGCCGATGCAGGGGAGGCTTGGCGTCCCTACTCCATCCCTAGAACTGCGCAACACGGGCCGGACCGCGCCGGACGCCACTGGACAAAGTGCCTGCTCAGACGACACGGGACACCACCACCCGGACGCACCTGGACTCCCGGATGACATCACCCAGGTCTCGCCCGTGACAGCGCCGATCTGACTCACCGGGACCGATGTCGGGATCAGGAGCAGCTCAGCCTGACCCCGCGATCCACACCGGCCTGCCCGTACATGGTGACGAGGACGTCGCTGGAGCTACTAACTGCTGGCGCGGTCGAACAGGCAGAGCAGAGGGCCGGCGCGCCGGTTGCCCCTCGTTGTCGAGACTTTTGCAGTCCCCGGCGGTCGAGTGCTCCCGCGCATCGGCCTGGCCGTTCCGCCGGGCGGCGCTACCGCCGGCCGACGTCTACGCTCCCGCCATGGCGATCGAACGGCGGTCGACGGCCGGTGGCCAGCTGCGTTACGAGGTTCGCTCGCGGGCCCGATGGCCGCGAACGGTCGCGCACCTTTCGAACGCGCAAGGCGGCCGAAGCGTACGAGCGCGAGCAATTGAGCCTGCGCGATCAGGGCGGCTGGGTCGACCCACGCGCGTCCCGCATGACGCTGGCCGAATGGGTGCGGGAGTGGTCGGGCACGATCGTGCACCTGCGCCCGTCGACCCGTCGCATCTATGAGGACAACCTTCGTCTGCACGTGCTGCCGTCGCTCGGTGCGGTACCGCTGAGCAAGCTCACCAAGACCGAGTTGCGCCGGTGGCTCGCCGAGCTCGCCGCCACCGATCTCTCGCCCGCCAGCGTGCATCAGGCCTTTCGGTGTCTTCGCCGGGTGCTCGGTGCCGCGGTTGATGGCGATGTACTGGCCCGTAATCCGCTCGCTGGCATCAAGCCGCCCAAGGTGGAGCGGCGGGATATGCGATTCCTCACGGCGGACGAGGTTGCGACGCTGGCCGAGATCATCGACGAGCGCTACCGAGCCTTCGTGCTCGTGGGCGCCTACTGCGGGTTGCGGTGGGGCGAGCTCGCCGGCCTGCGCCGCCACCGAGTCGACCTGCTGCACCGGTCGCTCCAGGTCGTCGAGGCCTTCGGGATCGGGGAGAACGGCCGACCAACGCTGCTGCCGGTCAAGACGAGTGCGAGCCACCGTGCCGTCACCCTCCCGGCACTGGTGGTCGAGGCACTCGAGCACCACCTGACCTTCTGTGCAGGCGCGGGCAAGACGGGGTTCGTGTTCACGGCGCCCCACGGTGGCAACCTCGACGTCAATACCTTCCGCAACCGCTACTGGCTCCCGGCCGTCGGGGCGGCTGGCCTGGCGCCGCTGCGGGTGCACGACCTGCGCCACACCACAGCGTCGCTGGCCATCGCCGCCGGGGCCGACGTCAAGGTGGTTCAGTCGATGCTCGGCCACGCGTCGGCCGCCATGACGCTCGACCGGTACGGCCACCTCATGCCGGGCCAGGCCGCGAGCGTCGCCGAGCGCCTCGACGCCATCGCGCGCGCCGCGGTACCGACGCTCCCCCCGGCGCCAATCCCGCTTCGCTCGCGGGATTTTCGCGGGATGGAACGCCGATGAGCCAGGCAGCCGCCAACGGAGATTGCCTCTGAGCAGGCCAAATGTTGAGCCGGGTGCGGGGATCGAACCCACGACCTACCGCTTACAAGGCGGTTGCTCTGCCAGCTGAGCTAACCCGGCGGAAGGACAGGAATCCCTGGTCATCGGCACTCTCTGTCCGTGAGCGGCTCGAGGAGCCTAGTGGCGCGTCGCGGATTTGGCTTGGGTGAGGGCGGCTCGTCCGCGGCGGACCTTGGCGATGATCTCTTCGGCGGTCTTGTGCCAGACGAAGGGTTGGGGGTTGTGGTTCCAGTGCTCTGTCCACATTTCGATGGCGTCGATGAGGTCGTCGACGCTGGTGAACACACCGCGACGCAACCGGCGGTCGGTCAGTTCCTTGAACCATCGCTCCACCAGGTTCAGCCACGACGAGCTGGTCGGGGTGAAGTGCAGATGCCAGCGGGCCCGTTTGGGGTGATCCAGCCAGCGGGTGACCTCGGGGCCCATGTGCGCCGACAGGTTGTCCAACACGACATGCACCTCGAGATGGCGGGGGACGTGCAGGTCTATGAGCTTGAAGAAGGCCAGGACGTCGCGACCGGTGTGGCGGGGGCGGCAGTCGTAGAGGACTTCGCCGGTGGCGACGTTCAACGCGGCGAACAGGTCGGTGGTGCCGTGGCGTTTGTAGTCATGGGTCATGGTGCCGGCCCGGCCCGGTTTGAGCGGCAGGCTGGGCTGGGTGCGGTCCAACGCCTGGACCTGGGTCTTTTCGTCGAAGCTGAACACCGCGGCGCGCTCGGGCGGGTTCACGTACAGCCCGACGACGTCGATGAGCTTCTCCTCGAAGCGCGGATCGTTGGACAGCTTGAACGTCTCCACCCGCCACGGCTTGAGGTGATGGTCCCGCCAGATCCGAGCCACGGTGTCCTTGCCGATCCCGAACCGCTCAGCCAACGAGCGCGTCGTCCAATGCGTCGAGGTGTCATCCGGGGTCTCCTCACGTGTCACCCGCACCACCTCAGCCACCATGCCCTCCGCCAGCCACGACCGCCGGCCCCGACCCTTGGCGATGCGGCCAACGCCGTCCACCCCTTCGCGCTCGAAACGACGCCGCCACGCCCGCACCGACTCGGCCGTCGTGCCGCACCGACGAGCCACCTCGTTGGTGGCCACACCATCGCCCGCCAGCAGCAACGCTCGGGCCTGGGTCACCTTGCGATGGGGCAGCGAGGTCGAGCGGGCCATGCGCTCCAACGCCGCCCGCTGCTCATCGGACACCGCCAAAGCGACAGCAATCAGGATCGGCACACCCACACTCTAACCATCCACGCTATATCAGCGACGGACCACTAGCCGGGCCGGGCAGTCGTCGACCTTTGGGCAAACGCGTCGAGGCGGTCGTCGACGCCGTGCACGCGGGAGCCCAACAGGCGCGCGACGATTTGCGCGGGACAGGGATAGCGTCACTCTCGCCACCCGACGGGTTGGGTGGCAGGCGGAGGTACGAGGGCGTGATGGCACAAGCGGGTTCCGTGCGCGGTTTGGCGCGTCGGTTTGCAGCGACGGCGGTGGCGGCGCTGCTGGTGTCGACTGCAGCGGCCTGCTCGTCGGGCGACGACAGCGCGAAGGCCACGGCGCCGACGCCGTCCACCGCGCCACCGGCGCCGCCGGCGCACGTCGCCTTCCCAGTGAAGGTGAGTGAGAACCACCGCTACCTCCTCGACCAGGACGGCCAGCCATGGATGATGAACGGCGACTCGCCCCAGTGCATGTCCGCCAAGCTGTCGGTCGCCGACATGGAGTACTTCTTCGCCAACCGGGCCGGTCACGGCTTCAACGCGGCGTGGGTGAACCTCATCTGCGGCTCGTACACCTACGGTCGCTCTGACGCCAGCACCTTCGACAAGATCAACCCCTTCACGACCAAGAAGGACCTCGCCACGCCGAACCCGCAGTACTGGGAGCGGATGGACACGATGGTCGACCTGGCCAAGAAGTACGGCATCACGCTCGTGCTCGATCCGGCTGACGCCGGGAGCTTCCTCGACTGGTTGAAGGACAACGGCGCCGACAAGAGCCGGGCCTACGGTCAGTTCCTCGGCCGGCGCTTCAAGGACGACGTCAACATCATCTGGATGCACGGCAACGACTACGGCGCCTGGGACAAGTACGACGAGTACGTCGCCGCCGTGGCCCAGGGGATCCGCGACGCCGACCCCGCCAAGCTGCAGACCATCGAGCTGAACCCGCCGGTGTCGACGAGCATCGACGACAAGGTCTGGCCGCCGCTCATCGACCTCAACGCCGCGTACGCCTACCCCCCGACCTACGACGTTGTGCGGCGCGCCTATGGCGAGCAGCCGACGATGCCCGTGTTCATGGTCGAGGCCAACTACGAGTTCGAGAACAACGACAGAGGTCCGAAGACGACCGACGTCTCGCTGCGCCGGCAGGAGTACTGGACGATGACGTCGGGCGCGACGGGCCAGCTGTACGGCAACAAGTACACGTGGGGCCTCCAAGACGACGACTGGAAGGACCACTTCGACACGCCCGCCGTCAATCAGTACACACTCATGGCGAAGTTCTTCGGGGCACGGTCGTGGTGGGAGCTGGTCCCTGACCAGGATCACCACTTCCTGACGAACGGAGCCGGCAAGGCACCAACAACGGGCGACGTGCTGCAAAGCGAGTACGCCACGGCCGCCGTCACCGCCGACGGGTCGCTCGCCGTCGTCTACGTCCCGACGGCGAGGACGATCGAGCTCGACACGTCGAAGCTCAAGGCGGGCTTCCAGGCGCGCTGGTTCGACCCAACCGACGGCTCGTATAGCGAAGCCAAGGAGCCCTACGAGACGCCCGGCAAGAACTCGGTGGGCGAAGGGGACTGGGTGCTGGTCCTCGAGCAGCCGAGCTGATCGACATTCGGGCCGTTCGCGGTCGACCACCGGTATCATGGGCGTCTGGGTCCCGACTTGGCCAAGCGCGGCGGACGTGGTGGCGCAATACAATCGGCGCCCCGAGAGGGAAGTGGGACCATGATCTTCACGGAGACCGCGCTGGCGGGCGCGTTCATCATCGACATCGAGCGCCGTGGCGATTCCCGGGGCTTCTTCGCCCGGGCGTTCTGCCAGCACGAGTTCGAGGAACACGGGTTGAAGCCGGTCATCGCCCAGGCCAACCTCGCCTTCAACGCCACCAAGGGCACGCTGCGCGGGATGCACTTCCAGTTCCCGCCGGCCGCCGAGACCAAGGTGGTGCGGGCAACGAGCGGGGCGATCCTCGACATCATCGTCGACCTCCGGCCGGAGAGCCCGACCTACCTCGAGCACATCGCCGTCGAGCTGAGCGCCGACAACCACCGTGCGCTGTACGTGCCGGAGCGCTTCGCCCACGGCTACCAGGTGCTCGAGGACCGCACCGAGACCACCTACCAGGTCGGTGAGTTCTACACACCGGAGATGGAGGGCGGGCTGCGCTACGACGATCCCCGCCTCGGCCTCGAGTGGCCACTGCCGGTGGCGGAGATGTCGGAGAAGGACGTCGCCTGGAAGCTCCTCGACGAGGTCGAGGGCGAGCTGAAGGAGCGGATGAGTGCCTGACGAAGTGGGACGCAACAACTGGAGGCCGGGATGATCATCGTCGACAACGCGCTCAAGGAGCGCGAGCGCCAGGCCCGGCCGATCCGGGTCGGCATGGTCGGGGCCGGCTTCATGGGCCAGGGCCTCACCAACCAGATCACCAACAGCGTCCCTGGGATGACGATGGCGGCGATCTACAACCGGACGCCCGAGCGGGCGGCCAACGTCTACCGCTACTCCGGACTCGACGACGTCGTGCTCGTCGAGACACAGGCCGAGTTCGACGATGCCGTTCGCGCCGGGCGCGCCGTCGTCACCGAGGACCCGTTCCTCATGTGCCACTCCGACCAGATCGACGTGCTGATCGACGTCACCGGGTCCGTCGAATTCGGCGCCAACGTGTTCATGGAGGCGTTCCGCTACGGCAAGCACGTCGTGATGATGAACGCCGAGGTCGACGCCACGATCGGCCCGATCCTGCAGACGTACGCCACGCGCGCCGGCGTCACGCTGTCGGCATGCGACGGCGACGAGCCGGGGCTGCAGATGAACCTCGTCCGCTGGGTCACCGGCCTCGGCCTGATCCCGCGGGTGGTCTGCAACATCAAGGGCCTCCAGGACCCGTACCGCAATCCGACGACGCAGCGGGCGTGGGCGGAGCGCTGGGAACAGAACGCGGCGATGGTCACGTCGTTCGCTGACGGCTCGAAGATCAGCTTCGAGCAGACGATCGTCGCCAACGCCACCGGCTTCAAGGTGCTGGAGCGGGGGATGGGCCGCGGCGCCGTCTACGACGGCCCGATCATGGACTTCGTCAACCGCTACGACATCGACCAGCTCCGCGAGCTCGGCGGAGTCGTCGACTACACAGTCGGGCCGGCCGGCGTGAAGACGTTCGTGCTCGCCGAGCACACCGACCCCAAACAGCGCCACTACCTGGAGCTGTACAAGATGGGCCAGGGCCCGCTGTACCCGTTCTGGATCCCCTACCACCTGGTGCACTTCGAGACGCCATTCTCGATCGCCCGAGTCGTCGACTTCGGCGACAACCTCGCCCCGCCCCTCGCCGGGCCGTCGGTCGAGGTGTGCGCCGTCGCCAAGCGCGACCTCAAGGCCGGCGAGGTGCTCGACGAGTACGGCAACTACATGACCTACGGCGAGGCCTGCAACGTCGAGGAGATGAGCAGCGCCCGGTACCTGCCCGAGGGGCTCGTCGAGTTCTGCCGCCTGAAGCGGGACATCCCGCAGGACCAGGTCATCACCTACGACGACGTCGAGCTGCCGGCGGGCCGCCTCGCCGATACCTTGCGCGCCGAGCAGTACAAGCACTTCACCGGCGACACCTGGCTCGAGGACTACCTCAAGGACAAGGGCAACCCCGTTCCGCTCCCCTGAGGGCGGCCCGCCCCTTCACTCCCAGTTGTAGATGGCTTGGCGCGACTTGCGGCGCGGGAGCAGGGCGCCGGCGGCGATCAGCAGGTCCTTGGCCAACTTGGTCGAGTAGCGGACCATCCAGTGCATCGTCGTGACGCCGCATCGCAGCCGCTCCTTGACCGGGATCGGTCCGGTGACGACCGCGTTGATGAAGCTGTGCAGCTCGAGCCAGTTCGGGAACGATGCCCTGCCCTTGGCGTCGGGGTTGTACCACGCCATGCGGTCGCGCCAGTTCGCTACGTAGTTCTTGGGGTGGTAGCGCTTGTAGAAGAGCGGCCGATCGATCGACACGAACGGACCGTTGAAGGCGAGGCGGCAGAGGAAGACCTTGTCGCCGTCGATGAAGTTCTCCATCGGCCGGACGCGGCGCAGGACGTCGCCGCGGATGACGCCGTAGATTGCGTCGCAGTTGTGATCGCGGAAGATCAGCTCGCGGAACCGCTTGGACGGGCTGTCGCCGGTGCCGCGCGTCGAGGAGTAGTCGCCGACGACGGCACCGACCTCGTCGAGCACGACCGTGCTGCTGAACGCGATGACGGCGTCGGGCCGCTGCTCCAGAGCGGCGAGGCACTCCTCGAGGTGGGTCGGCGCCATCTTGTCGTCGTGGGCCGACAGGCGGATGAAGGCGCCGCGTGACAACTCGACGGCGATCGCCTGATTGCGGGCGCCGCCGACGTTCTTTTCGTTGCGGTGGTAACGGACGCGGCTATCGGCGTCGGCGAACTTGCGGCAGATCTCCTCGGTACGATCGGTCGACGCGTTGTCAGTGATGATCAGCTCGAAGTCGGTGAAGGTCTGGGCGAGCATCGATTCCACGGCCTCACCCAGGTAGTTCTCCCCGTTGAAGACCGGCAAGCAGATGCTGACGGTCGGTGCAGCTCCGAGATCCTCGTCCATGTCCCTCCCGTCGCCTCCTGCTGGCGCAACCACCACGGGACCTCTATCACCCGGCGCCCCCAAAACGCTACCGTGGTCCCGGGAGGACCGTCCTTTGAGGACCGTCATCCTTTGCGGGCGCCGGGCCCGTCCACGCGCTCCAACCACTCCTCGCGCCAGTAGGGATAGATCTTGCGGGGGCAGAAGAAGCGACCGGTGCTGCGCTCACCCGAGCACACCGCCCCGTCCAGCTTGATGCAGTCGTTGCCGAAGCGCAGCATCTTGCCCGTGTGCTCCTCGATGATGTGGGTCACGCGCTCGCGGACCTGCAGCACCTGACCGCAGAACGGCACCATCTCGATGTCGAAGTGCAGGCCGCGGTTGGTGCCGCCGATCGTCAACGTCGCCTCGATCTCGTCGCTCGACTTCACCCGCACCCAGTCGCCGGGCTGCAGCCCGAGCGGCTCGGGGCGCGGCGGGGACTTCTCGCTCGTGCCGCCCGGCCATGGCAGGCGCTTGAAGTGGTGCAGAGGCTGCATGTACGCGGCGCGTGCCATGACCTTGACGAAGGTCAGCGGGCCGACGTTGCCTGAGCGCAGCTCGTTGAAGTACGGGCGCGGGTCGTTCGTGGACAACGGGGTCGACGCCGCGTTCGCCTCGGTCGCCTGGCACTTCCAGCGCACCTCGTCTCCGTCGCTCTCGCCGGACCGCCGGACCGACGGCTCGACGCGGGACGACAGGGCGGTGACGTCGCCCTCGTCCTGCGGTACGGCCTGGCTCGCCAGCGTGTCGACCTTCTTCAACCACGCCTCGTTCCAGTACATCCGGCATTCGGCCTGGCACCCGCCATGGGCAGCGCCGGCGCACCGGAGGTCGTCGAGCACGACGGTGTCGGCCATCTTCCGACTCTGCAGCGTGCTGCCGATGGTGTCGCAGATCTTGTCGCAGCGCGCCGACACGGTGAAGCGCCGCCCGAGGTACGGGATCATCTCTGGCATGAAGGGCATCGCGTCGAGCGCACCCTGCTCGTCGAGCGTGGCGAGCACCTCGCCGGCGCTGCGCACCTCGACGAGATCTCCCCGCCTCAGAGCTCCTTCTCGCATGTCGTTGTCTCCTGGCATTGCGGTCAGCGGTGTCCGCTGACCGAAGTCTGGGGCCCACCGAGCGGGTCGGTGGACGCAATCCGCACTACGTCGTGATCGGGCGCAGATCATCGCCGATCACGCCCTGGTCCTGGAGGCGCTTGACCGCCCGCAGGCGGTAGTACTTCCAGCCCTCCCACTCATCCTTCGTCAGCTCGGCGGAGGAATAGGCGCGGTAGAGCTCCTCGACGCCGGCGCGCACCGTCCAGGTCGGCTTGAAGGCCGGCACCTTCTGGGCGATCTTGCTGAAATCGACGCGGTAGTTACGGGTGTCGGGTGACGCATTTGGGGCGAACGTCACCTCGCAGCCGGGCACGACCTCTTTGACGATCTCGGCAACGTCGCGGATCCGGTAGTTCTCGCCGTTCATCCCGACGTTGAACGCTTCGTTGTGGATGGCGTCGCGCGGAGCGTCGAGGCAGGCGATGAAGGCGGCGATGATGTCACGGATGTGGACCAGCGGTCGCCACGGCGAGCCGTCGCTCATCAGCAGCACCTGGCCGGTCGTCACGGCGTAGCCGGTGAGGTTGTTGACGACGATGTCGGCCCGCAGCCGCCGTGAGACGCCGTAGGCCGTGGCGTTGCGAAGGTAGACGGGGGAGAAGGAGGTATCGGCGAGCGCGCTGACTTCCTGCTCCACACGCACCTTGGACTCGCCGTACGCGGTCTGCGGAAAGAAGTCGGCGGTCTCGTCGAGGAGGTCGTCGCCGCCGGCGCCGTAGAGGCTGCACGACGAGGCGAACAGGAAGCGCTCGACACCGGCCTCCTTGGCCGCCGCCGCCAGCCGGATCGATGCCTCGAGGTTGATGTCGTAGGTCAGCTGGGCGTTGAGGTCGCCGAGCGGATCGTTGGACAGCGCGCCGAGGTGGACCACGGCGTCGAACCCCTCGAGGTCGGCCACCGTCACGTCGCGCAGGTCGACGTCGATCGTCGGGAAGTCGTCCGGCGGGCTGACGAAGTCGCACTCGTCGTAGAGCCCGATGTCCAGCCCGACGACCTCGTGGCCGGCGTCCCGGAGCGCCGGCGCCATCTCGACGCCGATGTAGCCGCGGTGACCCGTCACCAAGACCTTCATGAGACCTCCCTCGTGCTCACAACACCGTCCTCCAGCACCAGGTCGATCACGGCAGCACGCTAGCGCGGGGCAGCGCGGCCGGGCGGGGCCACCGCCACCTGGTCGCGGTCGAGGTCGGACTTCCTGGGGATGCTTGTATCGCCCCTGGTCGTCAGGCAGGCTGTGGCGCATGGCGCTGACCGAGCGGGAGACGTCGATCATCGACTTCGAGCGCACCTGGTGGACCCTCGGCGACACCAAGGACGAGCTCATCCACGCCCGGTTCGACTGCACGCCACAGGCGTTCAACCTCGAGCTCAGCGCGCTGATCGACTCACCCGACGCGCTCGCCCACGACCCGTTGGTCCTCCGCCGGCTCCGGCGCCAACGCGACCGCAAGCGCCGCGCCCGCCTGAAGGGGAGTGACCGGTGAGCGAAGCGAACGGCCCGAGCGGCCAAGAGCGGAGAGACCGATGAACCAGAGGCGCTCCAACACCGGCCGCACACCGGCCCGGCCGGCGGGCACCTCGACCGCGGTGACGATCGTCCTGGTCGTCGTGACCGCGCTCGTCGGCCTGCTGATTCTCAACAAGATCAACGACAACTCATCGGGTAGCGCGGTGACGCCGGGCGGGAGCGCCGGGACGGAGGCGCCGGGCGCAACCTCCTCGACGACCACGCCGACCACGTCGGCCCCGATCAACATGGCGCTGGCAAAGATCCTGGTGGCCAACGGCGCCGGGGTGAAGGGACTGGCCGGCAGCTACTCGACCGCCCTCAAGCAGGCCTTCCCGACCGCGACGCTGCTCCCGGCCACGGACGCCAACGCCAAGTACACCGGCAGCGCCGTCTACTACCTCGCCGGCTTCGAGGCCCAGGCCGGCCAGGTGGCCACCTCACTCGGGCTCACGCCGAGCGGTCCTTTCCCGTCGGTGGTCCCGCTCAAGACCGCGGCCAAGCTGGGGACCGCCAACGTGCTCGTGCTCCTCGGCACGGACAAGACCGGTCCGGTGAAGGTCACGCCGCCGACCGGCGCCGGCACCACAGCCACGCCGGCCACCACCAAGCCGCCGGCCACCACCAAGCCGCCGACCACCACCAAGCCGCCAACCACCACCTGAGCGACGCCGGTCTCCCGGTCCCGCCATCAGGCCAGGTCGGCCAGGCTGGCCTTCACCACGGCCTCGATGGCGTCGGCGGTCTGCTCGATGGCCACCGTGCGCCCGCAATGCTCGACCAGCGAGACGACCTGGAGCCCGGCCGGCAGTGTCACTCCGTCGAGAACCTCGCCCACCACGGCCACCACCGGCTTGCCGGCCGAGCCGGCGAGCGACAGCACGCCGCCCACCACCTTGCCGTCGAAGCTCTGCTCGTCGAGGAAGCCCTCTCCGGTCACCACGATGTCGGCGGCGTCGATGCGCTCGACCAGGTCGAGCTCCTCGGCCACCAGGTCGAAGCCGCTCACGAGGTCGGCTCCGATGGCGGCCAGTCCGCCGGCCAGGCCGCCCGCCGCCCCGCCACCTTCGAGCTCGCCGACGTCCACGCCGAAGTCTTCCCGGTAGACGTCGAGCAGTCGCTCCAGGCGACGGCCGAGCAACGCCACCTGGGCCGACGACGCCCCCTTCTGGGGCGCGAAGACGCGCGCCGCGTCCACGAAGCGGGTCCGCACATCGCAGGCCGCGATGAGCTCCACGCCCCGGATCCGTCCCGGCGCCCAAACCGCTCGCACCGCGCCGAGCCCCCCGTCGGTGGTGGCCGATCCACCCATGCCAACGATGATCCGCTTGGCTCCGGCGTCGAGGGCGGCGGCGATCAGCTCACCGGTGCCGTGCGTCGTGGCCGCGATGGGGTCGTTGCCGTCCGGGCCACCCACCACGGCCAACCCGGACGCCAAGGCCATCTCGATCACCGCGGTCCCAGCGTGGAGGCGCCACGACGCCGTGACCGGATCGCCGAGGGGTCCCATCACCGTCGTCGCCCGAGTGGGACCACCGAGCGCGGCCAGCGTCCCCTCGCCACCGTCTGCGACCGGGGCTTGATCGCACGAGCCACCCAGCCCGGCGACGGCGCGCGCGACCGACGCGGCCACGTCGGCGGCGGTGGCGGTGCCGCGGAACTTGTCGGTGATGGCGACGACGCGCATCGGCCGGAGCCTAAGGCCCGCCGATGCACCCCGGGCCTACGATGCGCGGGCCGATCAATGCAGCCGGGGGTACCGATGAGCGCGAAGACCGACGATCTGAGCGAGCTGGACGCCACCGCCCAAGCCGAGTTGGTGCGCAACGGCCAGGCCTCACCGACCGAGTTGGTCGAGGCCGCGATCGCTCGCATCGAGAAGGTCAATCCGGAGATCAACGCCGTCATCCACGAGCGCTTCGACAAGGCTCGAGTCGAGGCCGCCGGCTCACTGCCCGACGGCCCCTTCCGCGGCGTGCCGTTCCTCGTCAAGGACCTCGGGCTGATGATGGCCGGCGATCCGTACCACTGCGGCAGCCGCTTCTTGAAGTCCGCGGGCCACGTGGCGGACCACGACACCGCGCTCGCTACGCGCTTTCGAGCGGCGGGCGTGGTCGTGGTCGGCCGGACCAACACCCCCGAGTTCGGGTCCACCGTCACGACGGAGCCGCTGGCCTACGGACCGAGCCGCAACCCGTGGAACGTCAGCCACTCCACGGGCGGATCCTCGGGTGGCTCGGCTGCCTCGGTCGCGGCCGGGCTCGTCCCGATGGCCCATGCCAACGATGGCGGCGGCTCGATCCGGGTCCCCGCCAGCGAGTGCGGGTTGGTGGGCCTGAAGCCGAGCCGAGGCCGGATCACCCAAGGGCCTGACTTGGGCGAGGGCTGGATGGGCGCCACCATCGACGGCGTCGTCAGCCGCACCGTGCGCGACACGGCCCGGATGCTGGACTGCATCGCCGGCTACGAGCCCGGTGATCCGTACACCGCGCCAACGCCGGCCCGTCCGTTCGCCGAGGAGGTCGGCGCTGAGCCGGGCCCACTGCGAGTCGGCCTGCTCGATCACCCCCTCACACCGGGCATCGCCGGGCATCCGGAGTGCGCCGCCGCGGTCGGCGCGGCCGGGCTGCTCCTCGGCTCGCTCGGACACCGGGTGGAGGAGGGTCATCCCCACGCGCTGGAGGACCCCGAGTTCATCTCCCACTTCATCACCATCGTCGCCACCAGCACCGCCCGCGACCTCGCCTCCTGGGAGCAGGTCCTCGGACGGTCCGCCACCGCCGACGACATCGAGGGCGACAACCTCGCCTTCCGCGCCATCGGCGACAGCATCACCGCCCCGACCTACGTCGACGCTGTGAACTGGCTGCACGCCTGGTCGCGGCAGGCCCAGTCGTGGTGGTACCAGGATGGCTTCGACCTGCTGGTGACCCCCACCCTCGCCGTGCCGCCGCCCGAGCTGGGCTACCTGTCCGACCCCGAGGAGGGCGGCGGGCGGGTGGTCGAGGTGCTGCAGTACACCGCGCAGTTCAACATCACCGGGCAGCCCGCGGTCAGTCTGCCGCTGCACTGGACGCCGGACGGCTTGCCGGTCGGCGTCCAGCTCGTCGCCTCGTACGGCCGGGAAGATCTCCTGCTCCGCGTGGCGGCCCAGCTGGAGACGGCGCAGCCGTGGGCCGCCCGGCGGCCCGTCGTGCACGCCTGATCCGAGACCGGATCAGGCGCTGGCCCGGCGACGACGAAGCTCAGCGAGGGGCGGCCGCTCGAGGTGCGAGCAGCTGAGCGGGGGCAGGCCCGGCCGCTCGAGGACCGCGGGACGGGTGGCCGGCAAGCCGGCGCGAGCGAACGCGGTCTGCATGATCGACAGGGCCTGGGGCGAGAGCTCGTCGAGGCTGCGGTTGCGGTGCCGGCGCGACTCGAGGTCGACCTGCACGGTGGCGCGCCCACCGAAGCGCTGCTGCACGTCGATCAGCAGCCCGAGGTCGACGCCGTAGCCCTGCACGAACGGCACGCTCTCCAGGACGGAACGCCGAGCGGCATACTCGCCCGACAGCGGCTGCACCATGCCCATCAGGCTCGGGAAGAGCAGCGAGATCAGCGGCCGGGCCACCAGCTCGGTCGTACGCCCGCCCGTGCCAGGAGCATGCGTGTCGGGTCGCTCGTAGAAGCCCTTGACGAACATCACGCTGGGATCGGTCAGCAGCGGGCCCACCAGCCCGAGGACGAAGTGGGTGTCGAAGTCGATGATGTCGGCATCGCAATAGACCACGACGTCACCTCGCGAGGCCGCGAGACCCCGCCAGAGGGCCTCGCCCTTGCCGGTGCTCGGCGCCAGGCCGGCGTAGGGCTCCAACGTCGAGACCACCCGCGCCCCGGCCGCGGCGGCGACGGCGGCGGTCGCGTCGGACGAGCGGTCGTCGATGACCAGGATCTCGTCGACGAGCGGCACCGCGTCGACCAGCTGCTGGCGGATGGCGGCGACGATCCCGCCGATGGTCTCGGCTTCATCCTTGGCCGGCAGGCACACGCTGACGGTGGCGCCCCGCTTGGCCGCGACGAGCTCCGCCGGCATGAACTGGCGGTAGTCGAAGCGGCGGGACACCATCACGTCAGTCTCCCGGCATGGCGGCGACCTCGCAACGTGACCCGGCCGAACGGCTCGCGGGTGGGGTCCGTCGGACTCGCCGCTAGCGTTCCCGCCCATGGCCGTGACGGTCCGCATCCCGACCACCCTGCGCCCGATGTCGGGCGGACAGTCCGAGGTCCACGTCGAGGGCTCGACCCTGCGCGACGTCCTGGCCGGGCTGGAGGCCGCTCACCCCGGCTTCCACGACCGCCTCCTCGACGACGAGGGGGGCCTGCGCCGATTCGTGAACGTGTTCGTGGCCGACGACGACGTTCGCTACCTGCAGGGCCTGGACACGGTCGTTCCCGACGGCGAGACGGTGGCGATCATCCCGGCCGTCGCCGGCGGCTGAGCCGGCGCACGTGCCTCCGGTTGCCGGTTAGCACTCACAGGGTTAGAGTGCTAGCACTCACCCACGAAGAGTGCGAACACCCACGTCCAACGGAGGACACACGATGCCGAAGATGATCGCCTTCGACGAGCAGGCTCGCCGCGCCCTGGAGGCCGGGATGAACAAGCTCGCCGACGCCGTTCGGGTCACGCTCGGGCCGAAGGGCCGCAACGTCGTTCTGGAGAAGAAGTGGGGTGCGCCCACGATCACGAACGATGGCGTCTCGATCGCCAAGGAGATCGACCTCGAGGACCCGTACGAGAAGATCGGGGCCGAACTGGTCAAGGAGGTCGCCAAGAAGACCGACGACGTAGCCGGTGACGGCACGACGACGGCCACCGTCCTGGCGTGGAGCATGGTCCACGAGGGCCTGCGCAACGTCGCCGCTGGCGCCAACCCGATGAGCCTCAAGAAGGGCATCGAGGCCGGGGTCGAAGCTGCGGTCGAGTCGATCAAGAGCCTGGCCAAGGAAGTAGACAGCAAGGAGCAGATCGCCCAGGTGGCCGCCATCTCCGCCGCGGACGACGAGATCGGCCAGATGATCTCCGAGGCCATCGACAAGGTCGGCAAGGACGGCGTCATCACCGTCGAGGAGAGCCAGACCTTCGGGATGGACATGGACCTGGTCGAGGGCATGCGCTTCGACAAGGGCTACATCTCGCCCTACTTCGTGACCGATCCCGAGCGCATGGAGTCCGTCCTCGACGACGCCTACCTGCTGCTCGTCGGCTCGAAGATCTCCTCGGTGCGCGACCTGCTCCCGGTGCTCGAGAAGATCATGCAGACCGGCAAGCCGCTCGTCATCATCGCCGAGGACGTCGAGGGTGAGGCCCTGGCCACCCTGGTGGTGAACAAGATCCGCGGCACGTTCAAGTCGGTGGCCGTGAAGGCACCCGGTTTCGGCGAGCGCCGCAAGGCGATGCTGCAGGACATGGCCATCCTCGCCGGGGGCCAGGTCATCACCGAAGAGGTCGGTCTGAAGCTCGAGAACGTGACCCTGGACCTGCTGGGCCGGGCCAAGAAGGTCATCGTCACCAAGGACGAGACCACGGTCGTCGAGGGCGCCGGCTCCGAGGACGACATCAAGGGCCGGATCAACCAGATCAAGGCCGAGATCGAGAACACCGACTCCGACTACGACCGCGAGAAGCTCCAGGAGCGCCTGGCCAAGCTGTCGGGCGGCGTAGCGGTGCTCAAGGTCGGCGCCGCCACGGAGGTGGAGCTGAAGGAGAAGAAGCACCGCATCGAGGACGCGGTTTCCACCACCAAGGCCGCCATCGAAGAGGGCGTCGTGCCCGGAGGTGGCGTGGCCCTGCTTCGCTCCCAGGCCGCGGTGCTCAAGGCCGCCGACGGGCTGGTTGGCGACGAGGCGACAGGCGCCCGCCTGGTCGCCAAGTCACTCGAGTCCCCGATCAAGCAGATCGCCGAGAACGCCGGCATGGAGGGAGGCGTCGTCGTCGAGCGGGTCAAGAACCTGACCGGCAACGAGGGCCTCAACGCCGCCAGCGGCGTCTATGAGGACCTGGTGAAGATCGGTGTCATCGACGCGGCCAAGGTCACCCGCTCGGCGCTGCAGAACGCGGCCTCGATCGCGGCCCTGTTCCTCACCACCGAGGCCGTGGTGGCCGACAAGCCCGAGAAGGAAGCCCCGGCCATGCCGGGTGGAGGCATGGAGGACTACTGAGCCTCTGCTGACCGAACGAGCGAGGGGCCGGTCCTGCGGGACCGGCCCCTCGCCGCGTTCGGGGGTGAGGGCTACCGTCGTCGGGGTGCCGACCGCGCTGCACCCCGACGTCGAGGCCCTCGGCTTCCTGCTCGGCACCTGGAGCGGGTCCGGGACCGGGGAGTACCCGACCATCGAGCCCTTCGCCTACGACGAGACGGTGACGTTCGGGCACGTCGGCAAGCCCTTCCTCGCCTACTCGCAGCGGACTCGCCGCCAGGCGGACGGCTTCCCGCTCCATGCCGAGAGCGGCTACTGGCGTTTCGTCGCCCCCGGCCGCATCGAGCTGGTGCTGGCCCACCCGAGCGGGATCGTCGAGGTCCAGGAGGGCACCCTCGAGGGGCAGCGGATCGACTTGCGCTCGCCGCGGTCGTCGGCACCGCGACGGCCAAGGAGGTGACCATGCTCGAGCGGACGTTCGAGGTGGACAGGAACGTGCTCCACTACACCGTTCGCATGGCCGCGGTGGACCAACCGCTCAGCCACCACCTCGCGGCCGAGCTGCGGCGCGAGCCGGACCCGGACCCGATGCCCCGGTAGCCTCGGGATGATGGCGCGCGGCCGCACGGAGACGGTGCTCGTCACCCGCTGGACCGGAGCGGACGCTGCTCGCCGGAGCCCCGATGAGCTGATCGTCGAGGAGCCGATGTCCATCCAGCTCGACGGCCAGCTGGTCGCCACGACCATGCGCACGCCGGGCCACGACTACGAGCTGGCCGTGGGGTTCTGCCTCAGCGAGGGCCTCCTCTCCGGCGCCCCGGTGACGTCGGTGCGCTACTGCGCCACGGAGTCGGCTGTCGAGGGCGAGTTCAACGTGGTCACGGTCGAGACCGGCGGGCGGGCACCCGCACCCTCCCCCCGCCTCGGCGTGACCACCTCGAGCTGCGGCCTGTGCGGATCGACCGCGCTCGACGAGCTCGCCACCCGCCTCGCCCCGCTCCCCGCTGACCGCCTCCGGTCCTTCACCCCCGTCGAGCTGGCTCGCCTGGCCGGCCAGGGGCTAGGAGCCCAACCGCTCTTCTCGGCCACCGGCGCCGTCCACGCCGCGGTGGCGTTCGACGGCGACGGTCAGTGCCTGGTCGGGCGCGAGGACGTCGGACGCCACAACGCGGTCGACAAGGTGATCGGGCGGCTCCTCCTCGACGGCCGCCTCCCAGCCAACGAGCTCGCGCTCGTCGTGTCCAGCCGGGCCAGCTTCGAGATCGTGCAGAAGGCCTGGGCAGCGGGGTTCGCGGCCGTGGTGGCAGCGAGCGGCCCCACGGCCCTAGCGGTGCACGCGGCCCGGCGCGCCGGCATGACCCTGGCCGGCTTCGCCCGCCCTGGGCGACTCAACCTGTACGCCCCCGAGCGCCTACCGGGTTGAGCGCGCCGGCTCAGGCCGGACGGCGGACCCGGGGCCGGGCGTCGGGCACCGGTACGAGCTGGTCCTCCGCCGCCACCCAGCGCGGGAGCGACTCGACCAACCGGGCGACGCGGGGCGCGGTGGCCTCGACGAGCAGCATCCGGGGCGACCGGTCCACGACCCGCACCGCACGCTCGATCCGCTCGACGTCGGCCGACGGCGCCTGACCCCGGCCACGGAAGCGCAAGATGTACCGCCGGTCGATCACCCGAGTCACGCGAGCCCTTCACCACGCCCGGAAGCGCCTCACCGTGCGAGGCCGTGTCCTTCCAGCGCCGCTGGAAAGCCTAGTGGCCGAGCCCGCCGCCGGACCTCGGCCAACACGGCCGCCGCCCGCTCGGGCCCGCGTGGGCGAGCCCGCAGGGTGCGGCTCCCGGCCAGCACGCGCGCCACCACGCCGGCGACAGCGGGACACGCCATCGAGGTGCCGTCGAGGTCGAGGTAGCCGCCCGGCACCGTGGAGACCACCGCCACGCCCGGCGCGGTGAGGTCGACCGCACCCACGTTGGAAAAGGCGGCGACGAAGTCCGCGCCGTCGGCGCCGTAGGGCCCGCGACGCTCGCCGCTTCCGGCCGCGTCCGACGGGTAGGTGCCGGTACGCCCGAGCGCAGAGATTGCGAGCACATCGGGCTGGTCGGCCGGGAAGGCCACGGGACGCCGACCGTCGTTGCCGGCCGCGGCCACCACGACCACTCCGGCGAGATGGGCCTCTTCGATCGCGGCCCGGAGCACCGGGTCTCCCCGACCGCCGCCCAGGCTCAGGTTGACGACGTCGCAGCCGTCCTCGACCGCGACGTCGATGGCCTTGGCGATGGCGAAGTTGGTGGCGTCGCCCCGCCCCTTTCCGAAGACGCGGTAGCTGAAGAGGTCGACCCCGGGGGCCACGCCGACCCGGCCCGACGGTGCTCGACCTCTGGCCGCGATGATCCCGGCCACGTGGGTGCCGTGCGCTTGCCCGTTCGGACCGAAGTCCGACGCGTCCTCACCGCTGACGCAGTTTCGGCCGCCGGCCACGACCAGGTCGGCATGGTCGAGCGCGACTCCGGTGTCGACGACCGCCACCCGTACGCCCTTTCCGACCGTGAGCCGGGCCGCGCCGTAGCGGATGGCCAGGTGATCAGGTGTGGCGAGGTCGAGCGGGCGCAGCGCCAGGCGAACGGATGTCGCGGTTGGCACCCGCCGGCGCAAGAGGCTCCAGTGGGCCACGGCGTCGAAGGCGTACAGCCGCTCCACGACGTCGGCGTCGCCGACGCGGAGGTGGACCACGCCGTCGATGCCGGTGCGGCCGCTGTCGCCGGCACGCGTGGCGAAGTCCGTGAAGGCGACGACGTGCACGCCCGCCATCGGCGTCCCGTCGGACGCCGAGACCACGCGCACGTCCATCGGCGCCTCTCGCGTGGCCGTCCGGGCCACCGAACCGACGATGTCCGGACGGAAGAGGGCCGGGCGGTAGCGACGAACCGGCACCAGGCGTGCTCCCGGCACGCTGCGGCGCAGCGCCCCCACCTCGTCCTGCGGCACGGCCACCAACGCCGCGCCATCGGCACCCGTGGCGAGGGTGTCCAGCACCCGCGCCCCCCGACTCGACGCCGCGGCCAGCCAACCCGCGGCCGGGTCAGCACCCCGCGAGCGCAGACCCCGGGTGGGCAGGAGGACGAACCGGCGCCATCGCATCGGCACCATGCTGCACCCCGGGTGCTACGGGGTTCTCCGGCCTCGGCGGGCCGAACCGCCACCTCCCAGCGTGGCCCGAGGAGAAAAGAGTGGGCCCGGTGGAATCCGCGTGCCTCGCCAGGACCGATAATGGTGCATGGCCCAACGTCGGACCGTGGGGACGGTCGCCGCGACCATGGCGGTGCTCGCACTCGGCTCGCTCCTCGCCGCGTGCGGCGGATCGAAGTGGACGTACGTCGACAACGGCAAGGAGAACACGTACATCCGCGTCCCTCACACGTGGAAGGTATTCACCGTCAACGGCACCGCCGGCCGACCGACCTCACTGCCGGACACGGTGGAGTCTGTGTGGCACGTCGTCTTCGATGCCAGCCAGAAGCCGAGCGTCCAGCACACCACCGCCCTCGACGCGCTGCCGCCCACCTCGGTCGACAAGCCCGTGGGTCAGCTCGAGGTCTTCTCGGTGACCGGCTCGTTCAACCAGGAGCTCTCCCTCTCCTCGGCGCGCAGCTCCGTACTCGGCATCGATCCACTGGGCGTGCCCGACGACGTCAAGGATCTGGTCGAGATCGTCAAGTACACCCCGATCGCGGACAAAGGGCTGCAAGGCAGTCGCGTCGTGTACAACCTGCACAACGAAGGGCAGCCGTGGCAGACGGTTGACGCCACCACCCTCTTCGACCAGAGCCACAACCGGTTCTACGTCCTGCGCATCGGCTGCACCTCTGAGTGCTTCGAGAGCAACCAGCACGCCATCGACGGCATCGCCACATCCTGGAAGGTGGTCAAGTGAGCCTGACCCTCTTGCCCCCGCCGCCTCCGCCGGTCCCTCTCATCCACGAGCCGGACCCGCAGGAGCACGAGCCGAGGACCCGGCTCAAGATGATGATCGGCGACCGCCTGAAGGTGCTGATCCTCTTGATACTGGTGTTGCTGCTGTCGGCGGCCTACAAGCACTCCAAGATCCCGATCATGTCGTTCTGGGAGGCGCTGCGCGACCAGCTGCGAGCGAAGTGGTGGCTCGTCGGCCTGTTCGCCGTCGAGCTCCTCCGCCAGGCCCACTACCTCGTGTGCGAGCACTCGGGTGGCTACAACCAGTTCTGGGAGCGCCACGTCTGGGGGGCGTGGGGCCGCCGCATGGACAAGGTGAACCCGTGGCGTCGCTACCGCCTGAACCGCACGGTCAAGTGGGTGATCGGGCTCACCATCCTCGTCCTCCTGCTGTCCTGGAAGTGGGGCTTGTCGTTCTGGGAGACGGTGGGCGAGGCGCCGGGCCGCATCTTCGACATCCTCTTCGTCAACCCGGTCGTCGGGATGCCCTTCTTCTTCACGCTGATCATCACCGCCATGTACGGGATCTTCAGCCTCCTCATCTTCTTCGGCATCTTCTTCATCGGCGGCATCGACACCTACAAGCGCGGGCGAGATCAAGACCCGCTTCCGTGATGTGTGGGGCCAGGATCCCGTGCTCAACAAGGTGCAGGAGAACATCGACTTCCTCGAGAAGCCAGCCGAGATCGAAGAGCGAGGTGGCTACGTGCCGAGCGGCATCCTGCTGTGGGGCCCGCCCGGCACCGGCAAGACGCTGATGGCCGAGGCGGTGGCGGGCGAGACCGGCAAGCCCTACGTCTTCGTCGATCCGTCGGCGTTCGTGCAGACGTTCATCGGCGTGGCGCCGATGAAGATCAAGTTCCTGTATCGCAAGCTCCGCAAGCTGGCGCTGCGCAACGGCGGCGTGGTGGTGTTCTTCGACGAGGCCGACGTGCTCGGCAACCGGGGCTCGAGCGGAGGCGACCAGTTCAACAGCCGCCAGCAGCACGAGGTCGACGCGGCGTCGCACGCCTGCAACGGCTGCCACTACGTCGACGACCACGCCCTGTCGATCGTGTGGCACGGCGTGAACCCGCAGGCGGTCGCCGCCGGCGACGAGAAGCCGCAAAAGCGCGGGTTCATCATGGGCGGCATGGGGATGGGTGGCGGCGGCATGGGCGCCCTCCAGGCCCTCCTCACGGAGATGTCCGGGCTGAAGAAGCCCAGGGGGTTCTTCAGCCGCCGGATCCGCTCGTTCCTCTGCATGAAGCCCAAGCCGCCGCCGAAGTACCGGATCCTCCACATCATGGCCACCAACCGGCCCGACGTCCTCGATCAGGCACTCCTGCGGCCCGGGCGTCTCGACCGCATCTACAAGGTCGGCTACCCCCACGTCGACGGCCGTCGGCGCACGTACGCCGGCTACCTGGACAAGGTGCGGCACTCCCTGACCGACCCCCAGATCGACCGGCTCTCGGTCATCTCGCCCTACGCCACCGGCGCCATCATCAAGGACATCGTCAACGAAGCGCTGATCATCGCCATGCGCGACGACCGCGACACCATCACGTGGGCCGACATGCTGAAGGCCAAGCACCTGAAGACCCACGGCATTCCTGACGACTGGACGTACGGCGACCTCGAGCGGCACCAGGTGGCGGTGCACGAGGCCTGCCACGCCGTCGCCATGTATCGGCTGCAGAAGCGATCGACCATCGACGTGGCCACGATCGAGCGGCGAGGCGGCACCGGGGGCTTCGTCGCCCCTATGCCCCTGGAGGAGCGCTTCACCGAGTGGCGGTCGGGTTACGAGATCGACGCCAAGACGTTCCTCGCGTCGTTGGCCGGCGAGCGCCTTCTCTTCGACGGCGACAACTCGGCCGGCGTGGGCGGCGACCTGAACAGCGCGACCCGCATCGTCATGGAGACCCACGCCTACTGGGGCATGGGGCCCACGGTCGCCTCGCACGGCGTCACCAAGGCGCAGCGGGGCGGGATCGACTCACGGCCGGAGGACGGCACGGACCGCAACCTGCTCGACACCGCCTTTGGCCGCCAGATCGAGGCCCGGTTGCAGGAGCTGCTCGCGGAGACCGAGCAGTTGATGGACGAGAACCGCCGCTTCGTGCTCGCCATCGCCCACGCCCTCGAGACGTACAAGACGATCACAGGCGACGACATCGACGCCATCTTCCGCGGCACGCCCGGGCCAACGCTCGACGGCTGGGTGTACCACACCGACGAGTTCCTGTTCTCGTACGAGGCCTACCACCTCAGCACCATGGAGGCCCACAAGATCCAGGCCAAGCCGACGCACGTGCTCCCGGTCGTGGCCTCCCGCCCTGGTGGCAGCAATGGCTGGGCACCGCCGACGCCGACGGTTCCCCGTCGTCCGCCCCGGAAGTAGGCCGATCGAGCGGGTCCGCGTAGCCTGCTCGACATGAGCGAGCCCGTCTCCCCGACCACCGGCTGGGGCGTCCTGCACCTGTTCTGCCAACCGACCCCGCTGGTCGACGCCGAGGCCGTGCGCGCCACGGTCAAGGCCATGACGGAGAACGACCACCAGGTGGTGACGGTCGTCGATGCTCGGCCACAAGGCCGACCTGGCCTTCATGGCCATCGGCCCCGACCTGCGCCAGTTGCGGCGACTGCAGTCGGGCCTCCAGTCCGCCGGGCTCGAGGTCGTCGACTCGTACGTCTCGCTGACCGAGCTGAGCGAGTACTCGAAGGGCCTGCCCGAGCCGAGATGGCCGAAGCCCGCCTCCACCCGCAGCTGCCCCCCGAGGGCAAGCCGGCGTTCTGCTTCTACCCGATGTCGAAGCGACGCGAAGTCCAGCAGAACTGGTTCACGTTGCCCTACGACGAGCGCAACGAGCTCATGCGCGAGCACGGCAAGACCGGGCGCACCTTCGCCGGACGGATCCTTCAGGTCGTCACCGGATCGGCCGGGCTCGACGACTACGAGTGGGGCGTGACGCTGTTCGGTGTGCACCCCGACGACCTCAAGGAGGTCGTCTACACGATGCGCTTCGACCGGGCCTCGGCCATCTACGCCGAGTTCGGCCCGTTCTACGCCGGCATGGTCACGCCGCTCGACGAGCTGCTGGCGCCGTTCTGAGCTCGGTGCTGGCGCTACCCATCGGGGACGGACGCCGCGTCCACGGGGAACGTGCGCATGGGCCTGTCGTTCCCGCTGGCGTCGAACACGAACTGCTCGTAGCACGCGGTGCTGACGTCGCCGTTGTCGAGCAGATCGACGTCGCCCGAGGTGCCGTTGAAGTCGATGTTCCGCCCCACCGCCAGCTGCGCTCGCGCAGCCCTTGAAGCCCTCGCACGGCGACCCGCCGCTGCTCACGTCGACCAGCTGGCCCCGGATCTTCGCCGGGTCGTCGGATCCCGGCGGCCTCCGCGGCCAGCGCCAGCAGGTTGGCGCAGTCGTAGGCGTAGGACGACGTACGTGAGCGGCGTGCCCGGCATGCCAGCCGCGAAGGCCCGGGCGAAGGACGGGTCGACCGGATCCGCCATCGGGCGACACCCCCTGGATGCCGGCGGAGGCCATCGGCCGAGCCGGGGTCGATCAGGTCGCCCGAGGTCGGACCGGCGGAGGCCGTCGCGTCACGAACGTGGGCACCTTGTCCGGCGGGTCGACACCGTTGCCGGCCAGCGCGGCCAGCACGTCGGGCGCCGACCGGCTCGGAGCCGACGACGCCGATGACCTGCGGGCTCGCCGGCCAGCGCGGCCTGGGCCGGGCCGTTGAACTCGGGCTCGGTCGGGTCGTAGGGCACGAGCGGGCGCCCACCCGCAGCCGGCTGAAGAAGCGCTGCACCCGGTCGACGTAGGCCAGGCCGTAGTCGTCGTCGGGGTAGAGCACGGCGAAGTTGCGTGCGCCGGTGGCGATCATGGCGCTGCCGAGGGCAACCGCCTCCAGCGCCTCGGAGCCGATGGTGCGGACGAAGTAGCCCGTCGTCACGCCGCTGGCGAGGTCGAGGGCGGTGGCGACGGGCGAGCAGGTCGACCGCCTTGGCCTGGGCCAGCACGTCGAGCGCGCCGAGGGCGACGCGTGACGACGCCGGCCCGACGATGACGTCCACCTGATCCTGCTCGAGCAGCTCGTCGAGCGCGTTGTACGCGGTCGCTTCGTCGCCGCCCTCGTCCACGGGCTCCACCACGCACCGTGTGCCCGTTCACGCCGCCGGCCGCGTTGATCTGCCCGACCGCCATGCTCCACGGCGGCCTCGAGCGGGGTGCCGAGGGCGGCGGCCGGACCCGTCATCGGCAGCCATACCCCGATCTCGGAGCACGCCGTCGACATTGCGGCGGATGGGGATGCTGGAGTCGGTCGACGCCCGTGGTCGGCGGCGTCGGCGCGGCTGCCGCCGCCGCCGCCGCCCGAGCAGGCGGCCACGACGAAACCGGCGAGGACCAGCACCGCGGTCGCCGACCGAGCGCTGCGGGCCCCGCCGACCGGGATGCTCCCCTCGGTTGCCCATCGGCGCGGAGTGTAGAGGCGACAGCCGACACGAGTCGTCCGGCGCGCTCGACGGGACAGAATCGTGGCGTGGCCACCGAGCTGCTCTACCTCCGCGACGCCTACCTCCATGAGTTCGACGCCACGTCGTGGATCGACCGCGAGAGATGCCGTCGCCCTTGACCGCACCGCCTTCTACCCGACCGGCGGCGGCCAGCCCCACGACACCGGCACGCTTGGGCGGGCTGGCGGTGACCGACGTCCGCAAGGAGGGCGACCTGGTGTGGCACGCCGTCGATGGCGATGCCGCTGCTCTCGGCGCGTCGGTCACCGCGCACCGTGGACTGGGACCGCCGGCACGCCCTGATGCGGACGCACACCGCCCTGCACGTCCTGTGCGGCGTCATCTGGAACGAGTGGCGAGTCCCGGTGACCGGCGGGAACATGGAGCCGCTGTCGGCTCGGATGGACTTCGAGTTCGACCCCCTCCCGGAGGGCTTCGGTCCCCGCGTCGAGGAGCTGGTCAACGCCGAGCTGGCCGCCGACCGCCCGATCGAGGTTGCCTTCCTGCCCCGCGACGTCGCGCGTCGAGGACGAGGACCTCATCCGCACCAAGGTCAGCCTGATCCCCGAGTCGGTGGCCGAGATCCGGGTCGTCGACATCGTCGGGCTCGACAAGCAGGCCGACGGCGGCACCCACGTCGCATTCGACGGCGAGGTCGGCCGGATCCGGGTGACCAAGACCGAGAACAAGGGCAAGGGCAACAAGCGGGTCCGCCTCGAGGTCGTCGATGGCTGACCTGGCCACCCTGCACGCGCGCCCTCGAGCGCCACGAGCGGCTCGTCGTCGCCTTCAGCGGCGGCGCGGACTCGGCGTTCCTCGCCCGGGTCGCCCAGAACGCCCTCGGCCCGGACCGGGTGCGAGCGGTCACCGCGGTGTCGCCGTCGCTCGCCGTCGACGAGCTGGACGACTGCCGGCGCCTGGCGGTGGAGTGGGGCCTGGCGTGGTCCACCGTCGTCACCGACGAGATGGAGCGCGCCGCCTACCGGCTCAACGACGGGGATCGGTGCTTCCATTGCAAGACGCGCGCTGATGGATGCGCTCGGACCGCTGGTCGACACCGCGGATGGCGCCGTCGTCGCGCTCGGCGTGAACCTCGACGACCTCGGCGACCACCGGCCCGGGCAGCGGGCGGCTGCCGAGCGGGGCGCGGTGTTCCCGCTCGTCGAGGCTGGCTTCACCAAGGCCGACGTGCGGGGCTGGTCCCGCCGCCTGGGCCTGCGGACTTGGGACAAGCCGGCCGCGGCCTGCCTGGCCTCGCGGCTGCCGTACGGGACCGAGGTGTCCGTGGCCGTGCTCACCAGGGTGGACCGGGCCGAGAGCGCCCTCCATGCCTTGGTTTCAGCGCCGTTCGGGTGCGCCACTACGACCGCACGGCACGGATCGAAGTCCCCTTGGCCGACCTCGAGCGCTTGGTCAGCGTCCGGTCTGACGTGGTGCGAGTCGTGCGCGACGCGGGCTACGAGTACGTGACGGTGGACCTCGAGGGCCTGCGGTCCGGCAACCTCAACGCGGCCCTGATCGGCGCCCCCGCCGGTCGAATAGACTGGCACGGCTGAGCCGTCCGGCCATCAGGCCGCCACGCTGCGCAGGTGCTCGGTCAGGTGGGCGCGGTCGGCCGGGAGGGGCTCGATCCAATGGCGCACCCGCACACCCTCGAGGGGCATGGCCCGCTCCACCGCCTCGGCCAGCTTGCGGGCGCGGAGGGCGAGCGCCGGGCGTGCGCTCGGCGAGGACCAGCACTCGGCCGAACTCCAGGACCACGATCGACTCGCCGGAGCTGAAGATCCGGCGCGCCGCGGCCTCGGCGTCGGCCAGCACGACCAGGCGGGACTCCTCGCACTTTGGCAGTCCGTCCAGTGCGATCACCGCCAGCGCCACCTGACGGTCGACCCGGACGCCGAGGGCGCCGCAGTGCTCGTAGACCTCCCTCAGCCGAGCCTCCAGGTGACCCAGGTGCTCGGTGCCGGTGCCGGGGTGGCCCGGCCCGGCGAGACGGCCGGCGGCCCAGGCGTCAGCCAGCAGTCGCGCTGGCGAACCGGCGCACGGCCGGCCGCAGCCGCCGAGGGGCGAGCGGCACGAGCAGGGTGACCCAGTCCACCGCCTCCAGCAGGGGATGGCCGTCGAAGCCGGCCCGGTGGCCGAGCACGGTCAGCGCCTCCGAGATCGAGGTGGTGCCGCGGAGCGCGCTGACCGACGATCGGCGCGACCGCATCGATGACATCCAGGCGAGGACCGGGGCCCCAGGCCGTCTCGACCCCCGCCCGCCACGCTGGTCGACGGCCGTCCGCGGCATCGACGCGTTCGGGCAACCTCACGCGGGGTAGACGCCCGAAGCGACGGACCATGACGCGGCCGGCCGCCAGCCGGAGCACCGCACTAGCGTGGCTCGAACCCAGCTTGAGCTGAGATGGAGACCGGTGGCGGAGGAGACCCTCAGAGCCACAGAGCCGAGCGACGCCGAGCTGATCACCGCGGTGCGCGCCGGTGACCAGCATGCCTACGAGGAGCTCTATCGACGGCACGTCGGCTCGGCCATGGCCGTGGCTCGCCACCTCACCGGCTCCAAGGCCAACGCCGAAGACGTCGTGTCGGAGGCCTTCACCAGGATGCTGAGCGCCCTGCAGCGAGGCGCCGGACCCGGAGATGGCGTTCCGGCCGTACCTCTTGACCAGCGTCCGCAACGCCTTCTACGACCGCACGAGGAAGGACAAGCGGGTCGACGTCACCGACGAGGTCCCCGAAGACCTGGGTCAGGTGCTGGCCATCGCAGCGCGATCCGACGAGGACGAGGAGCGCCGCATGGCCGCCCTGGCCTACGCCTCGCTGCCCGAGCGGTGGCAGCTCGTGCTCTGGCACACCGAGGTCGAGGGCATGTCGCCGGCCGAGATCGGACCGCTGCTGGGCCTGGCCCCGAACGCGGTGGCCGCCCTCGCCTACCGGGCCCGCGAGGGCCTCCGGCAGGCCTACTTGAACGCCCACGTGCAGACCGCCCTCCCCGAGCGCTGCGCCGAGATCGTCCCGAAGCTCGGCGCCTACGTCCGCGACGACCTCTCGAACCGCGACCGCCGGAAGGTGGAGGAGCACCTGGCCGACTGCGACCGCTGCCCGGCCATCGTCGCCGAGCTGCAGGAAGCCGGGTCGCGGCTGCGAGTGGCCCTGATCCCGATCGTGGCCGGCATCCCGGCCGCGGCTTACCTCAGTGGCATCGGGGGCGGAGCCGGTGGCCTGGTCGGGCTGGGCGCGAAGGTCGGCCGGCGCTTCCAGGACCTTGGAGTGGGTGGACAGGTGGCGTCCGTGGTGGCCGCGGCGGCGATGGCGAGCGTTCTGGTGGTCGGGACGGTCGCCATCGCCCATCGGATCGGTGACCAGGGCTCGAAGCAGGCCGTCACCGAGACCGGGCCGGGAGGAGGCGGAGGTGGAGGCGGAAGCGCCCCCGGGGGCTCGAGCCCGCCACCATCACGTGCACCCAGCCCCACCGACGTCCCACCGACCGCGACGCCAACCGTGCCTGGCACGGGCCCGGCGGTGACGCTTCCGCCGCCCGCCACGACCGGACCGAGCGTCGCCGCCACCTCCGTCACGTCAGGGTCATCCACCTCCACCGCGACCGCGACCTCGACTTCGGCGACGACGCCCGAGAGCACGAGCGAGACCACGGCCAACCCCACGACGCTGCCTCCCACCACGCCGACGACGGCGGGAACGACGACCACCACGCCCGTCAGCGCGGCTCAGCTTTCGGTGAGCCTGAGCAGCGCCAGCCCGGCCTACGCCGGCGGCTCGGCCGCGTTGCAGGTGTCGGTCGCCAACGCCGCCGCTGTCGCGTCCTCCGAGCGGGGCCTCGGGCTCGTCCGGCCGGATGTCGCCCCGGACATTCCGCTGACACTGGTCCTGCCGCTGCCACCAGGGACGAGCTTCGGCTCTGTCGACGACGCGGCTTGGGCGTGCACCAGCGCCGCAAGCACGCTCACCTGCCACTTACCGGCCCCGGCGGAGGGCGCGTCCACCGATGTCATCCTCCAGGTGGCCATCGCGCCCTCGACGCGTGGCACCATCACCCTGCAGGCGACGATCTCCGACGGGAGCAACCAGTCAGCGATCGGGCCGGTCCCGCCTCTCGTCATCGACATCCAGCCCATGCCCAGCGGCATCGGCGAGGTGGTCGTGGATCGGGCCGACCTCGTCCTACTCGGCAACGCCGTGCTCACCTGCAACCCCCACCTCGTGGTCCTCAATTGCCCGACCGCCCGAGACAAACCGGCCGTCGAACCGAGCTCCAACCGGCAGCTCCAGGACATGTTGTACGTCGACGTCGACGTCGACGCCCTCACTGTCAACTCCTCGTCGGCGACCCTAGGAGTGCCGGCCGGAGGCGAGGTCCTCGCCGCCCACCTGCTGTGGGGCGGCACGGTGGAGGCCGGCCCGCTCGGCCATGCGGCGCCCCGTCCGAAGGAACTTGGCACCGTCAGGCTCACTGCGCCGGGCGCCAAGCAGGTGGCGGTCACGGCCACCACCATCAAGCCCGACCCGTCGTTCCCGCTCCACTACGTCGCCTCGGCCGACGTGACCGGACTCGTGGCGTCGGCCGGCGGCGGCAGCTACACCGTCGCCGACATCCAGGTCGGCACCGGGTTCGGCGCGTTCGGCGGCTGGGCCCTCGAGGTCATCGTGCGCGACCCGGCCGCCCCCTTGCGGCTGATCGCGCTCTCCGACGAGATCGCCACCTTGCATACCAGCGACACGGTGACGGTGAGCCTGGGCGACGTGGCCCCGTCGTCCGCCGATCGGAGCGCCACCGTGGCCTTCGCCGCCTTCGAGGGCGACTACGGCATCGTCCCTGAGGAGCTGACCTTCAATGGACGGATCTTGTCGAACGCCGGCAACGCGACCAACAACCCATTGAACGGGTCGATCACGACGCCGGGCGCTCGCAACCCGACCTACGTCAACAACTTCGGCTTCGACGCGGACGAGTTCGCGGCGGTGCTCAAGGCGGGTGAGTCGGCGGCTGAGCTCGTCATCACGACGAAGCTCGACCGCGGCCGCCTCGCCGGCGTCGCCTTCTCCATACCGCTCTGACCTCCGTCGTCGGGGCTCATCCCCCGTAATCTCGGCCTGTGGCTGAGCGCGTCGTCATCATCGGGGGTGACCCGGGTGGGATGGCCGCGGTGTCGCAGATCCGCAAGCGCCGACCGGCCACCGAGATCGTGGCCCTCGAGCGCGGTCGCTGGACGAGCTACTCGGCCTGCGGCATCCCCTACGTCGTCGGCGGCGTCGTGGCGGGCGGCATCGAGCGGCTCGTCAGCCGCTCAGCCGAGGCCCACATCGCCGCCGGCGCCGACCTGCGGATGGGCCACGAGGCGCGGCGGATCGACCTCGACGCTCGGGCGGTGGAGGTCCGCGACGCGGCCGGCGACTCATACCGGCTCGACTTCGACCAGCTCCTGATCGGCACGGGCGGCGCTCCCATCCGCCCGCAGCTCGCCGGGATCGACCTGCCGTTCATCCACGGAGTCCAGACACTCGACGACGCCGCGCTCCTGCTCCAACACGTCGAGGTTTCGGGCTGCCGGCACATCGTGGTGGTGGGCTCCGGCTACATCGGCTTGGAGATGGCGGAGGCGTTCATCGAGCGCGGCTGCCGGGCCACCGTGATCGAGCAGGCAGCTCAACCGCTCGGCACCCTCGACCCGGACATGGGCGCCCTGGTGGCCGAGGCCATGATTGCGCACGGGGTCGACCTTCGCTGTCGGGTGACTGTCACCGGCTTCGAGCCCGGCGCGGTGATCACCTCGGAGGGCAGAGTTCCGGCCGACCTCGTGGTGCTCGGCCTCGGGGTCGGGCCTCGTTCCGAGCTGGCTGGCGACGCCGGCCTGGACCTGGGGGTGAGGGGTGCCATCCGGGTCGACCGCCGCCAGGAGACCTCCGCCGCCGGCGTGTGGGCGGCCGGCGATTGTTCCGAGAGCACACATCTCGTCACCGGGCAGCCCGTCCACATCCCGCTCGGCACCTACGCCAACAAGCAGGGCCGAGTGGCCGGGATCAACATGGGCGGAGGGGACGCGCGGTCACCGCTCGTGCTCGGGACGGCCATCACCAAGCTGTGCCGGACGGAGATCTCGAGGACCGGCCTGAGCGAGGTCGAGGCCGGTCAAGCCGGCTTCGACCACATCGCGCAGACCATCGAGGCCACGACCCGCGCCGGATACTTCCCCGGCACGTCGAAGATGACCGTGAAGCTGGTGGTCGAGCGGCGCACCGGCCGCCTGCTCGGCGCCCAGATCGTCGGCGGCGACGGCGCCGCCAAACGCATCGACACGTGTGCGACCGCTATCACCGCGGGCATGGACGTCCAGCAGGTGCTCGACCTCGACCTGGCCTACGCCCCACCCTTCTCGGCGGTGTGGGACCCGATCGCCGTCGCGGCGCGCGAAGCGTTGAAGCGAGTCTGAGCCGATGGCCTTTCCGGCCCGGGAGTCGCTGCTGGCCGATCGATCACTTGGGGGCGCAGCCTTCTGCCGCACCCTCTCGGACGCCACTGACGCCTGGTTGGTCGGGCTGTTCGACGAGGCAGTGCGAGGCTTCGATGAGCGGGTCGCCCTAGTGGCGATCGGCGGCTACGGCCGGGCCGAGCTGGCGCCAGAGAGCGACCTCGACGTGCTCCTGCTCCACGAAGGTCGCCACGTGCCGACCGCGGTCAGCGAGCGGCTCTGGTACCCGGTGTGGGACGCCAAGCTCAAGCTCGGGCACGCCGTGCGCACGCCCAAGGCGGCCCTCCGACTGGCCGCGGTCGATCTGGACACCGCCACCTCGTTCCTCGACGTCCGCCACCTGGCCGGCGAGCCTCGGCTCACGACCGCCCTAGCCGACGGCGCCCTAGCCCAGTGGCGCGAGAGAGCGAAGAGCTGGCTGGCCCGGCTGCACACCGCGGTGGAGCAGCGACGGGCCGAGCACGGCGAGGTCGCCTTCCTGCTGGAGCCGAACCTGAAGGACGGCTGGGGCGGGCTCCGCGACGTCCACACTCTGTTCTGGGCCTCGGCGGCGACGGGTGGCGTCTTGGCCACCGGCGACGAGCAGGCCCTCCGGGAGGCATACGAGGTCCTCCTGGCCGCTCGGGTGGAGCTCCACCGCCTGAACGGCCGGCCCGGCGACATCCTCACACTGCAGGACCAGGACGATGTGGCGGTCAGCCTCCGCTTGTCCGACGCCGATGTCCTCATGGCCGGCATCAGCGCCGCGGCGCGCACCATCTCTTGGACCAGCGACGAGGCCTGGCACCGAGTGCGGTTGGCGGCCGGTGCCTTCGGCCGCCCGGACAGCCGGGAGCGGCCCGTGGCCTCGGGCATCACCGAGCGCCTCGGCGAGATCCACCTCGAGCCGACAGCCGACCCCCGCCGCGATCCGACGCTGCTCCTCCGGGCCGCCACCGCGGCCGCGCGCCGCCAGGTTCGGATCGGCCGGGCCTCGCTCGACCGGTTGGCCAACGAGACACCGGCCTGGCCCGACCCCTGGCCGGCGGGCGCCAGCGACGACCTGGTGGCGCTGCTGCTGGAGGGGCACGACGCCATCCCGGTGCTCGAATCGCTCGACCAGCGCGACCTCATCACCGTGGTGCTGCCCGAGTGGGAACCGGTGCGGGCCAGACCACAGCGCAACGCCTACCACCGCTTCACCGTCGACCGGCACCTCTGGGAGGCAGCGGCCAACGCGGCCGAGCTGGCGCCGAGGGTCCACCGGCCGGACCTGCTGGTCCTCGGCGCGCTGCTCCACGACCTCGGCAAGGGCTACCCCGGCGACCACTCGACCGCCGGCATGGCCCTGGTCGAGCAGATAGGGCACCGCATGGCCCTGCCGGCAGACGACGTGGTGGTGCTGTGCACGTTGGTCCGCCATCACCTCCTCCTCCCCGACGTCGCCACCCGGCGCGATCTCAGCGACGACGGCACCATCACCGCGGTGGCCGCCGCGGTCGGCTCGCCGCTGGTGCTCGAGCTGCTGGCTGCGCTCACGGAGGCCGACTCGCTGGCGACTGGGCCGTCGGCTTGGGGTTCGTGGAAGGCGGAGCTGGTCGGTGAGCTCGTCGATCGCGTCGGCCATGTGCTCGGCGGTGGCCCCCTCAGCGAGGCCACGTGGTCGCTGTTCCCGTCCGCGCAGGTGACGGAGCTGATGGGGGAACGTCGGGTCGCCGTCATCGCCGACGGCGACCGGGTGACCACCGTGGCTCCCGACCGGCCGGGGCTGTTCAGCCGCGTCGCCGGCGTCGTCTCCATCCACGGGCTCGACGTGCTGGGTGCCCAGGCCCACTCCGACGAACAGGGGATGGCGGCCAACGAGTTCAGGGTGGTTCCGCCAAAGCACGGGCTCATCGCCTGGGCGAGGGTCACCGAGGATCTCGAACGCGCCATCGCGGGCCAGCTGGCCATCGAGGCCCGGCTGGCCGAGCGGGCCCGGACCTACCGGCGGCGCCGAACGACGGGCAACGCCGGGCCGCCCATGGTCCGGATCGACAACGACGCGTCGTCGAACGCGACCGTGGTCGAGGTCCGAGCGCCGGATCGCATCGGCGTCCTGTACCGGATCACCAAGGCCCTGGCCGACCTCGGCCTCGACATCCGCCACGCCCGGGTCCAGACCCTCGGACCCGACGTAGTCGACTCGTTCTACGTCCGCGGCGCCGACGGCAAGGTGCTGGACCCGTTCCACCTGGCCGAGCTGGAGCGCGCCCTCCTGCACGCGGCCCAGCCCGGCCCGACGTAGCGAGGCCGAGCCGCCCAGCCCAAGGCGCGCTCGGTAGGGTGCCGACGTGGCCACCGCCCACGACGAGCAGCACGAGCGGCCTGACCGGCTCGACCTGGAGGACACTGGGCTGGCCGGCCCCACGGACTTCACCCGCGACCTCATCCGCTGGAGTGAGTCGCTGGCCGGCATCGCCCGCACGGGCCTCAGCTTCACGGAGAGCCTCTACGAGCGGGAGCGCTACGAGGAGGTGCTGAAGGTCGCGGCGGACATCAAGGCCGCCGCTGACGACGCACTCGAAGTCCGCCGCGAGCAGGACCACTTCGTGCAGGAGTGGCTGGAGTCGGTGGGCGAGGGCGTGCCGGGGTACGTGACGCCGAAGGTGGCGGTGGGCGCCATCGTCGGCAACGACCGGGGCCAGCTGCTCCTGGTGCAGCGGGCGGACTCGGGCATCTGGCTCTACCCGACCGGCTGGGCCGACATCGGCTACTCGCCGGCCGAGGTGGCGCTCAAGGAGGTCGAAGAGGAAACCGGGATCATCTGCGAGCCGGTCCAGCTGGTGGCCGTGATCGACGGGCTTCGCATGGGCTTCACCCGCTTCGGCATGTACATGGTGCTGTTCCACTGCCGCGCCGTCGGTGGCGAGCTGCGGGCGCATCCGCTGGAGACGAGCGGCGTGGGCTGGTTCGGCGAGGACGAGCTCCCTTGGCCGACCGGCGGCGCCTCGTGGTGGGGCCCGACCGCGTTCGCAGCCATCAGAGGCGAGAAGCTCACTGCCACGTTCGACCCGCCCCGCCTCGACGTCTGGCGGGGGCGACTCCGCGAGGACTGACCGCAGCCGGAGCCGCCGGACTGGCCTTCCGTCCGGCGGTCAGCTGTTGCCCTGGTCGCGCAGGAAGCGCTCGATGTCCTCGAGCATGCGCTCGGCGCTGGCGTCCGGATCGGCCGTCGCCGCCTCATCCTCGGCGGCCTCGGCGTCTTGGTCCTCGTCCTCGTCGTCTTCGTCGCCCATCACCTCGAGCCGCTCCACGTAGCGGGCGAGATCGTCGTCCTGGGCGAGGAAGCCCTCGATCTGCTCCTCGTACACCGACACCGCACCGAGCAGCTCGCCGCCCGGAAATGGAGCACCGACCACGTCGCACACCCCCTCGCCGAGCGCGACCGCCGCCTTCGGCGATGGCACCTGCGACGCATACGCCGGCACCGCCGCCCACAGCGAGAGCGAGGCCAGGCCGAGCGACTGGCAGGTGTCGTGGAGCACGCCGACGATCCCGGTCGGGCCCTCGTACCGGCTGCGTTGGAGGTCGTAGCGGTCGATCAGGTGCTGCTCGCTGGCCGTCCCGATGAGCGCCACCGGCCGCCGGTGGACGACGTCGGCCAGGAGGGCGCCGAGCGTGACGATCAGGCGGGCCCCGGTCGCCTCCGCGATGCCGGTGATCTGGTGGGTGAAGGTGCGCCACCGGAGCTGGGGCTCGACGCCGAGCAGCAGCACGACGTCGCCGCCTGGCGTCGACGCGGCGTAGGCCTGGTTCGACGGCCACACGATGCGGCGGGTGTGCCCGTCGAGCAGCTCGACAGCGGGCCGAGTGGCCTGGAAGTCGTAGTACTCCTCGGGGTCGATGTGCGCGATCGGCTCCGCGTGCCACTCCTCGATCAGGTGCCGCACCGCGAGCGTCGCCGCGTCACCGGCGTCGTTCCAGCCCGCGAACGCCGCGATGACGGTGGGGGTGGCGAGGGTCGGCCGCGTGCTCCACACCACGTGCTCCATCGGTCGAGACGCTACCGGTCGGCGCCGCCCCACGCTCCCGGGCTGGTCGTGCCCTTCGGACCGCGGGTGGCGGCGGCGTGCCCGGGCGCGACCAGCGGCGCGGCGGCTACCGTCACCGGCCGTGTCGAAGCCACAGATCGAGATCGTCGACCAGGTGACCCCGGAGCTGGTCGAGGCGATGGCGCTGCTCGTGCCCCAGCTGTCCCGATCCTCGCCGCCACCCACGGAGGCCGAGCTGGCGGAGCTCGTGGGCTCAGGGGCCACCGCGCTGTTCGTGGCCAGGCTCGACGGGCGGATCGTCGGCAGCCTGAGCCTCGTGCTCTTCCGGATCCCGACCGGCCTGCGGGCCTGGATCGAGGACGTGGTGGTCGACGAGTCCATCCGAGGCGGCGGGGTGGGTCGGGCGCTGAACGCGGCCGCGGTGGCCGAGGCGGGTCGGCGCAGGGCCAAGACGATCGACCTCACCTCGCGGCCGTCGCGAGAGGCCGCCAATCGCCTGTACCAACGGCTCGGCTTCGTGCCCCGGGACAGCACCGTCTACCGCTACTCCCCCGGCCCGCCCCCCTGACCCTCGCCGCCGCGTGCGTCGCCCGGCGAATCGCCGGCGAATCGCCGGACGAGGCCTTCCCCGGAAGGTGCACTGACGGCGCGCCTTTCCGCGCGCTGTCGGCGCAGATCCGGACCGCCGAACCGCTCTCGGGGTCTCACCGCTCCGGCGAATCGCCGGCGAATCGCCGGACGATGGGCTCAGCGAGTGAGGTCCTCGGCGGCCTGGCGCACCTGCCAGTCCCGGTCGGTGAGAGCCCGAGCCAGCGCGGTGTCGACCTCGTCGCCCTCGAACGGCGCCAGGGCCAGCACGGCTCGGCGCCGCACGGCCGGCTTGTCGCCGGTGGCGGCCAGGATGGCGGCCAGACCGCTCGGGTCGCCGACGGCCCCCAGGGCGGCCACCGCCGCCTCACGCACCAGCACGTCGTCGTGGCCGATGGTCAGCTCGGCCAGCCGCGCCACCACCTCGGCCGCAACCCCCCCGGCGACGTCTGCCTGCTCACCGCAGGCGAAGGCGGCCACTTCGACCACCATGGGTTCAGGGTCGTCGAGCACCGCCAGCAGCGACACGTCGGGGTGGTGAGCGGCCAGCTCGGCCGCCCGCGCTCGCACCTTCGCGCTCTCGTCGGCCAGCGCCTCGCGCAGGGTCGGCGGCTCGAGGACGCCGAGGCGCTCGAGCGCGCCGAGGGCTGTCGCCCGCACCACCGGCTCAGGGTCAGCGAGGGCGGCCCAGGCGGCCTCGACCTCGCCTTGGTGGCCGGCCAAGGCCGCCGCCCGCCGACGGGCCGGGACGGGGTCGCTCATCGGCGGTCGGTCAGGACAGTCCGGCCAACAGGGTCAGGAGGGCGACCGCGACGACCGCGAGCGCCATTGCCAGGAGGACCCCCATGACCAGGCTCACCACGCCGAGACCGGTCAGGGCGAAGAGCCGTTTCCAAATCGGCGTTCGCCGGTAGATTCGAGTCGGTTCCTCCACCACGGCGACGTCGGCCAGCGGTTGTCCACGCCGATGGGCGCGTGCCGCCTGCGGGCCGGTCTGGAAGGCTTGGCGCGATCGATCAGAAGGAGCGCCACGACCGACCCCCCGGCGAGGGCCAGGGCCCACGTCGTGACGAAAGCAGAGGTCGTGGAAGAGATCGCTACCAACGAGGACACGTGGGTCGAGAGCGTACTGCCGCGCCCCGCTGATCCCTGGGCGCCACCAAGCGCTCCTCCGGCCCCGCCGGCGCCGGCTCGGCCGGCAATCCGACCGCAGCCCCGAGCCCGCAAGTGGGGTGTCCCGTTCGCCGTCGTGGGCGCCCTCCTGCTCGCGTTCATCGCCATCGCCACCTGGCTCCCCACCGACCGCTACGCCATCGCTCCGGGCTCGGCGCAGCCGGTCGAGCCACGTGTCGACCTGTCAGCGAAGACCTTCCCGTCGAAGGGCCAGCTTCTGTTCGTGACGGTCAGCATCCCCAAGGTCAGCGTGCTCGGCCGCATCCTGGGCGAGATCGACCCGGACGTCAACGTCAGGACGGCCCGCGAGGTGTTCGGCGACCAGAGCCGCGAGGAGAACCAGGCCGCGCAGCTCAAGGTGATGGGCTACTCGAAGGAGACCGCGGCGTACGTGGCGCTCAAGCGTCTTGGCTACGACGTCGGCCTCACTGGCGGGGGACCGGTCATCGAGTCGCTCTGCCTCCAGCTCAAGGACGAGAACGACCCGAAGAGCGCTTGCCTGCGCACGTCGCCCGCCGACGCACAGCTCAACCCCGGCGACGCCATCGTCGCCGTCGACGGCCGGCCCGTCGTGCTTCCCGAGGACATCGCCCCGCTCCTGGCCGCCAAGAAGCCGGGCGACACCATTACGATCACCATCGTTCCGAAGGGCTCCAGCCAGCGCAAAGACGTCACGGTGACCCTGTCCGGCTCGAGCGACGGCCGGACCATCATCGGCTTCATCCCGGTCAACGGCGGTGTGCACGACGACGTCGGCTACCGCCTGCCGGTCACGGTGAAGGTCAGCACCGGCGAGATCAGCGGACCGTCGGCCGGCCTGGCCTTCACGCTGACGCTGCTCGACGAGCTCACGGCGGGTGACCTGACGGGCGGGCGCAAGGTGGCCGCCACCGGGACCATCAACATCGACGGCACCGTCGGCGACATCGGTGGTCTTCACCAGAAGACGGTCGCGGTGAAAGAGGCCGGGGCCTCTTACTTCCTGGTGCCGAAGGACGAGGAGCAGGAAGCGCTGGACGAGGCCAAGGGGAGCTCGCTCAAGGTGATCGGCGTGACCTCCGTGAACGACGCGATCGACGTCTTGAAGAGCATCGGTGGTGACGTGAGCGGCATCCCCCCTGCGCCCGCCGCTTGACACCGAGCATGCCGCGCTCGCGCTGGTGCACCCCCCTACGCTGAGACCGATGGCCTCGCAACCGGATTCGTCGTCAGCCGGCTCGATGGCCGGCGCGACCTTCCCCATCGTCCGGCGCGGCTTCGATCCCGCCGCGGTGCGCGACTTTCTGCGTCAGGTCTCAGACGAGCTGGTCCGATCCCAGCACGAGCGCGATCGGCTGAGCCGCCAGCTGGACATGGCCCGCGACGCCGCCCGCGAGGTCGCCCCCGTCGACCTCGACGAAGCGATGGTGGCCGCGAAGCTCGGCGAGGAGGCGGCCCGCGTCCTCGCCACCGCCCACGAGGCGGCCACCCAGATCCGGTCCCGAGCCGAGGAGACCTCCGCTCGCCTGCTTCGCGAGGCCGACGAAGATGCCAGCCGACAGCGGGGCGACGCGGAGGTGGAGGCCGCTCGGCGCCGGCGCGAGACCGACGAGCAGTGCGAAACCGAGCTCGATGCGGCCAAGGTCGAGGGACGGGAGATGGTGGCGGAGGCACGCGCCGTGCGCGAGCGCATCTTCACCGATCTCACCCGACGGCGCGAGCTGGCTCGCCAGCAGATCGAGGCTCTGCACCTGGCTCGACAGCGCATCCTCGAGTCGTTCCGTGGCGCAAAGCGGGACTTGGGCTTCGATCCTCGACGAGCTGGAGGACCAGCTCCCCGACGAAGCGGACGACGAGCTCCCGCCGCTCGACCTGCCCGACACCGGGCCGGTCCCCACCATCACGCCCGCCCCCAGCCTCGTGCTCGGGGAGATGGAGGTCCCCGCCACCATCGTGGCCCGCCACCGAGAACGAGAGGCCGAGCCGGCGCCGGAGCCCGAAAGCGAAAGCGAAGGCGTGGTTGACGATGCAACGACGGCGGAGGTGCCCTCGGTCGCTGCGAAGCCCGAGGCCGAGCTAGCGGCCGAGCCCGAGTCAGAGGCAGCCGAGGACGACGGCGGCGCGGACAGCGAGGCCGACGACCAGCGCGAGCCGCCCTCGGTCGACGACCTCTTCGCCCGCCTGCGCGCCGCGGGTACGGCCACCGTGGCGCATGGCGTCCTCGAAGGCGATCTGCAGGAAGGCGAAGCCGAAGCCGCGGCGACGGTCACCGCCGAGCGCGAGCCGGCGGAACCGGCGACCGAGGCCGTCACCGCCGAACCCGAGCCGGCGGAACCGGCGGCCGAAGCCGTCCTCGGCGAAGCCATCACGCAGCGGGAAGCGGCGCTGGCGCCGACACGGACCAAGCTCAGTCGGCAGCTCAAGCGGGTGCTCGCAGACGAGCAGAACGAGGTGCTGGACCGACTTCGCCAGCGCAACGCCACCACCGCAGCCGACGAGGTGCTCGGTTCGCCGGACGCTCACGCCGGCACGTACCGGGAGGCGGCTGAGGACCAGCTTTGGGCGGCGGCCGAAGCCGGGGCGCACGCCATGTCGAACGTCGAGGGCGAAGAGCTGCACGCTGCGCTCGAGGCTCGTTCGGTCCTCGACCGCTGCTTGGACACGCTGACGAGCGAGCTCGTCGTCCCTCTGCGGGCGCGGCTGACCGAGAACCTCGAAGCATCCGGGGACGATCCGGCCGAGGCGGCCACGCCTCCTCCGCACCACCTATCGGGACTGGAAGGGCCGCCTCGACGAGCTGAGCGACCGACGTGACTCGAACTGCCTACGGCCGCGCCGCGTACGCCGTACTCACACCCGGCACACCGGTGTGCTGGCTGGTGGATCCTTCCGGCCCCGCCTGCCCTGACGCGGAGGACAACGCCCTGGCCGGCGCGGTGCCGGCGGGCGAGCCGTTCCCGACCGGCCATCGCTACGCCCCCGCCTACCGCGGCTGCCGATGCCTGCTCGTCGTCGCCCCTAGGTAGCCTGCCGCTTCGTGCGGATCCCGTCGGACCTTCCTTCCCGGCGCCCATCGCAACGCCGAGAGCGGCGGGTGTCGAACCGGGCCCGGATCATCCTGGTCGTCCTCGCCGTCGCTGCTGCTCATCGCTGTTCCTCTCCGCGCGGGGCATCGCCGGCTTCTACACCGACTACCTCTGGTTCGACTCGCTCGGCCAGCGCAGCGTGTTCACCCGGGTGCTGCGGCGCCAAGATCGCCCTCGGCCTGCTCTTCACCTTCGGGCTTCGCGCTTCTTTGCATCCTCAACCTGACCTTGGCCGACCGGGTCAGCCCGCGCACCGCTGCCGGAAGGGCGCCGACGAAGCCATCGTCGAGCGCTACCGCGAGCTGGTCGGTCGCCGGGTCTGGTTGGTGCGGATCGGCCTCTCGCTGCTCCTCGGCTTCATCGCCGGCGCCCCGGCGTCGAGCCAGTGGAAGGAGTGGCTGCTCTTCACCCACGCGGTCAAGTTCGGTGTGAAGCGATCCGCAGTTCGGCCAGGACGTCAGCCTCTACGTGTTCCGGCTGCCGTTCCTGACCTTCGTGGTCGATTGGTTGTTCGCCGCCTTCGTCATCATCCTCATCGTCACTGCCGTCGCCTACTACCTGAACGGCGGGCATCCGCCTGCAGGTCCAGCACCGCCGGGTCAGCGCCCAGGTGAAGCTGCACATCTCGATGCTCCTCGCCGTGCTCGCCCTGCTGAAGGCCGTCGGGCTACTGGCTGCCCGCTTCGAGCTGACCGCGTCCACCCGCGGTGCGGTGAAGGGCGCCACCTACACCGACGTGAAGGCGCAGCTCCCCGCGCTCCAGCTCCTGGCCATCATCTCGCTGCTCGCCGCCGCGCTGCTGATCATCAACGTGTGGCAGCGGGGCTGGCGGTTGCCGGTCATCGCGGTCGGGCTGTGGGTGCTCGTCGCCATCGTCGCCGGCACCGTCTACCCCGCGTTCGTGCAGCGATTCGTGGTGCAGCCGGCCGAGTCCCGCCGGGAGAAGCCCTACATCGACCGCAACATCGACTTCACCCGCAAGGCGTTCAACCTTGACGACGTGACGAGCCAGGACTACCCGGTTCGGACGCTCACCGACCAGGAGCGTCACGGCCAACCAGAGCGCCGTCGCCAACGTCCGGCTAATGGACCCGACCATCGTCAACCAGACGTTCCAACGGCAGCAGGAGCAGGCCGGGTACTACCTGTTCCGCGACCTCGACGTCGACCGCTACAAGATCGACGGCAAGACCCAGCAGGTCGTCCTCGCCGTGCGCGAGCTCAACCGCGACAACATCCCGACCACGACGTGGGAAGGCCCGCCACCTCGCCTACACCCACGGTTACGGCGTGGCGTTCGCGCCGGCCAGCGAGGTCCGCGGTGACGGGAGCCCGGACTACCTGGACGACAGCGCGGGTGGTGATGGCCCACTCCTGACCCAGCCCGCCGTGTACTTCGGCGAGGGGCTTGACAGCTACTCGGTCGTGGCGACCGAGCGCAAGGAGATCTCCTACAACAACGACAACCAGAGCTACACCGGCAACGGCGGCGTGAAGATGAGCTCGACCCTGCGCCGTGCCGCCTTCGCGCTGCGCTTCGGCGAGTACAACCTGCTCGGCTCCGGGCCTCATCAACAAGGACAGCCGGATCGTCTACATCCGTGACATCAGGGAGCGGGTCCAGACGCTGGCCCCGTTCCTCGACTTCGACGCCGATCCCTACCCGGTCATCATCAAGGGCCGGATCGTGTGGATCATCGACGGCTACACGACCAGCTCGCGGTATCCGTACGCCGAGAACGCCGACAACGACCAGCTCGACCGCGGCCAGCGGGCTGCGCCACACCTTCAACTACGTCCGGAACTCGGTGAAGGCGACCGTCGACGCCTACGACGGCACGCGTGAAGTTCTACATCACCGATCCGACCGACCCGATCGTGCAGGCCTGGAGCAAGGCCTTCCCGAGCCTGTTCACACCGCAGAACGAGATCCCGCCCGACCTGGCGCCTCACTTCCGCTACCCGGAGGACCTGTTCCGGGTCCAGACCAACATGTACGGCCGCTACCACGTGAACGACCCGACCCAGTTCTTCCAGCGGGACCAGTTCTGGAGCGTCGCGCAGGCGCCGCCGCAGACCGTCGACCCCGGCTCGGCCCAGGTCACCACGTCCAACACCAACAACGGCATCACCACCACCACGACGCGCGCCGCTCGGTTCAACCCGTACTACACGCTGCTCAACGTTCCCGGGCAGACCGCAGCCGCAGTTCTCGTTGGTCCGACCGTTCGTACCGTTCTCCGAGACCGACGAGCGCAAGAACCTCATCGCGCTCATGTCCGTGTCGAGCGATCCGGGCAGCTACGGGAAGCTGCGCGTCCTGAACATCAAGTCGCCAGAGCAGATCGACGGCCCCGCGCTCGTCGACTCGAACATCAAGCGGAAGTACGCGTCCGACTTCACGCTGCAGAGCCAGACCGGTTCGAAGGTCCGCCTCGGCGACCTTCAGGCCGTACCCATCGGGAACTCGATCCTCTGGGTCCGCCCCTGGTATGTGCAAGCGGAACAGACGCCGGTACCGCAGCTCGTGTATGTGACGATGGCGTACGGCGACAACATCGTTCGAGCCCGGACGCTCGAAGGCGCCCTCAAGCTGGCCTTCCCAGACGCCAAGATCAACTTCTCGAGCGTGGTCGGGCCGATCACGTCTGTCGGGCCCACCACGCCCGCACCGGGGCAGGGCGGCGGCCGCGACGGGCACCGGCGGTGGCACCTCCACGACCGCGCCCTCCGTCCAGCTCTCCCGCCACGGTCGGCGACCTGCTCGACCGGGCCAACCAGCTCTACGCCGACGCCAACGAGGCCCTGCGCTCGAATCCGCCCGACTTCGCCACCTACAACGACGACATCAAGAAGGCCTTCGACGTTGGTGACACAGGCTGAGAAGCTGGCCGGCGGCCCGGTCTCGACGGCGCCCCCGAGCACCTCCTCCAGTGAGACGGCGCCGACGGACACCGCGACGAGCACCTGAGGCGGGACCAACTTGGCGGCAGGAATGCCCGCGCCCGCCTGGCGCCGGCTGGCCGCGTCGGTCTGACCGCTTCAGGCGCCGGGTACATGGGCAGGCCCGGTCCGGCTGCTTCGGGACCGGTTGACCAGCTCGGCCAAGGCAGCCAGGTCCTGGCGTAACGCGATCTCGTGCCGGGCCAGGTCGTTGGCGATGCGGACCTGGTTGGTGCGCAGCTCCTCGACCAACGCCGGCGCCGACCCGTCGTCGCGCCTGCGAGCCGCGGCCACGCGGCCAGGTCTTCGATCCGCTGTTCCTGCGCTTGGAGCTGACTCGCCAGGTGTTGACCGGCGGCGTCGAGCTCGTGGCCCATCTCCAAGAGCTGGTTCGCTGAACTGCGAGGTCAGCTCTTCGAGGCGCAGGCTCAGCCGCTCGTGATCCCCGACCTGACGAGCGTCCAGCCCGTCGACCCGCTCGGCCAAGCCCCTGACCAGATCGTGGACCTCGGCCAGGGAGGTGCCGGGCGCGGGCGGCGCCAGCTCGGTGGCCGGGGAGGGAAGCGCTGGGACCGCCGCCACCGCCGGCGTCGCCACCTCGGACTTCAGCGCCTCCAGGTCGCGCTGCAAGCTGGCGATCGTCTCGGAGGTGCGGCGGCGGAAGCTCATGGCGGGTTGCGACCACAGAGGTCCGGCGGTACCGTACTTTCTCCAACTCGCCGCGGGGTGGAGCAGTCAGGTAGCTCGTCGGGCTCATAACCCGAAGGTCGTAGGTTCAAATCCTACCCCCGCCACTGAAGAAGCCCTGGTCAGACGGTTTGTCCGACCTGGGCTTCGTCGTTGGAGGGCCGCACTTCTAACGGATCTTCTAACGGACGAGGTTGGCCAACGACTCCGCACCGTTCGGCGAGGCCTCCGGCCGCGTCTGCGAAACGCGAGACTCGTTGTGTGTTCACCCGGATCCATGCGAACAACTTCAAGAGCTGGCAGCGCACCGGGGACATCGGGCTAGCGCCGGTCACGGGCTTCTTCGGGACCAACAGCTCGGGCAAGACGAGCCTTCTCCAACTGCTTTTCGCTCATGAAGCAAACGTCCACGTCCGCCGACCGCAAGCAGGTGCTGAATCTCGGTGGCGACGAACGGTCTCCGGTGTCGCTCGGCCTGATTAGGGACGTCGTCTTCGACCACGACTTGGATCGACACCTGTCGATGGGGTTCTCGTGGAACACGCCCGCTCCGATCGAGCCCCCGGACCCGACCAGCCCGGGCCTGCTGCACTGTTCTCAGCGAGTCAACTGTCCTTCGGTGTGGAGCTTGCGATCCAGCAGGACCAGCTTTACGTCGAGGAATTTCGTTACGACACGGACGATGTGAAGTTGACGATGGAGGCGAGCAAGACGACCCGACACCGGCGCCAGCCCGAGTACCAGTTGAAGGCCACCGTCCAGGGCCGGAGCGACTACCTGACTCACGTCCAAGGGCGAGCGTGGCCGCTGCCCCCGCCTGCCAAGTGCTACGGATTCCCGGACGAAGTGCTCGCCTACTTCCAAAACGCCGAGTTTGTCGGAGCGCTCGAGCTTGAAGCTCGAGAAGCAGTTCGGAGAACACCTTGCCTATCTCGGGCCACTACGCAGTTATCCCGAGCGTCAGTACACATGGGCAGGGATCACGCCCGGCCGACGTCGGTCGTGCGGGCGAACGCGCCCATTGAAGCGCTTCTACCGCGTCGCAGGCCACGGGGTCGGATCAACGCCGCGAAGGCTCAACGCCCGAGGCCGAGCTGTCAGGCGGATCACCGTCGAGGAGAACGTTGCGGGCTGGTTGAAGGATCTCGATCTGATTGCGAACTTTGACGTCGAGCGGATTTCCGATGATGCAGACATCTACCGTGTACGGGTTCGACGGGCGAGCGGGTACCAATGCCAGTGCTGCTGACAGATGTCGGTTTCGGCGTCTCTCAGATTCTTCCCGTTCTTGTCATTCTCGCTTACGTCGAAGAAGGGTCAACGGTCCTACTAGAACAACCCGAGATTCACCTCGCACCCTGCAGTTACAAGCAGGCCTCGCCGACGTCATCATCGAGGCTGCGACAGTCCGCAAGATTCAAGTTATCGTCGAGAGTCACAGCGAGCACCTCCTGAGGCGTCTCCAACGCCGGGTAGCAGAGGACCGAGTGCCGCCAGGCATGTTCGCTCTGTACTTCTGTGACAATGACGGCGAGGAATCGCAGATCAGTCGACTCAATATGAACCTCTTGGGTGAGATCGACAACTGGCCTCCAAACTTCTTCGGAGATCCCTTGGGCGAGAGCGCGGCGATCGCGACGGCTGGACTCCGGCGGCGGGTGGCCGCCAGTCAGTGACTTCATCTGTCATCGACACGAACGTGCTCGTTGTTGCCAACGGAAGGAGTGCGCAGGCGAGCCCCGTGTGCGTATTGGCTGCGATCGAGTGCCTCCTTGAGGTGAGGGACGCTAGCGAGTTGTTACTTGACCTGGCAGGCGAGATCCTGAGGGAGTACGCCATATATTGCAGTTTCGCTGGCCAGCCAGGCGTGGGTGATGAGTTCTTTCGATGGGTTGTAGACCACAGAGGAAATGTCGACGGCGGTGGAGCTGACCCATCATGTTGAGCGCCGGTTTGAGGAGTTTCCGGCCGACATAGACCTTGCGGCGTTCGACCGGTCCGATCGCGTCTTCGTTGCGGTCGCGCTCACGGGGCCGGCCCCATCTCGGGTCGTGAACGCCGTGGACTCCGACTACAAGCTCTTCCACGTTGCCCTGAGTCGCAATGGCCTGACTGTTCACGAACTGTGCCCAAACGAGCTCAAGGACTGACCACGCAGGTAGGTCAGTCGAATACTGCCGCGCTAAAGGCAGCAGCCGCATCGGCTTGCATGCCGGGTAGCACGTGTTGGTACACGGTCATCGTGAAGGCCGGGCTCGAGTGGCCGAGGCGTTCGCTGACGACCTTCACGGGGACGCCGGCCTTCAGCAGGATCGTGGCGTGTGTGTGCCGGAGGTCGTGCAGGCGGATGCGTCGGAACTCGCTCGTGCGTACCAAGCGCTCCCATGACTGCGAGAAGAAGTCGGGGTGGATCGGGCCGCCGTCGTCGCGGGTGAATACGAAGCCGTCGTCCTTCGCCGGCCCGTGGCGAGCTTTCTGCTCCAACTGGTGACGGCGCCACGCCCTCAGCACGGCGACAGTTCGCGGGTCGAGGTCGATGGTGCGGCGGCTGTTCGTCGTCTTCACGTCGGCGACCTTCGCCTCGTACTCGACCGACAGGATCTGCTGGGTCACGGTCAGCCGGGCTGCGTCGAGGTCGACGTTGCGCCACGTGAGTCCGAGCACCTCGCCGCGTCGCATGCCGGTGTTGGCGGCGAGGAAGATCGGTACGTACCACTCGCTGTCTTCGATGCTGGCGAGGAAGTCGCGCAGCTCGTCGGCCGACCACACCGTCATCTCCCGCGACCCGCCGAGGCGGACCTTGGGTGGATCGGCGAGGTCGGCGACGTTGCGGGTGACGGTGCCCTTGCGTTGCGCGTCGGCGAGCGCCTTGCGGACGATGCCGTGGATGATCCGCACGGTCTTCGGTGCCAGCCCGCCGCCGGCGCCGTTGCGCCGGCCGTCGGGCAGGAGTTGCGCGTAGAACGTGTCGAGGTCCTCGGGCTGGAGCTTCTGCAGCGGGATCGAGCCGATGCGCGGGAGGACGTGGGTGATCGATGTTGTTGCGGTAGGACGCTGAACGTCGACGGTCGCAACTGTGCCTGCTTCGTCGGCAGCCACCGTTCCAGCAGGTACTCGCCGACCGTGATCCGCTCGGGAGCCCGGTAGTCGCCGTCATGCATCCGCTTGACCAGCTCGGCGAGCACCTTCTCGGCGCCCTTGCGGTGTCGCCGGCTGCGTGCCAGCGGTGCCTCTCCTGGCCGGTCACCGGATCGAAGCCTTCGTACACGACGGCGTAGTAGCGGTTGCCCTTGCGGGCGACGTGTCCCCTCATGGCGCACCTCGTGATCGTTGGTGACGGTTGGTGCGCCCTGATGGCCTCGGCGGGCTCGTCGGCTCTCGCCGGCCGGGTCGCCGACGCTCGGGCGACTTGCCCAGGCGCCCGCGGGCGACGAGGCGCGCGCCATGGCGGGAGTGTACGCCCGGACCAGCACAGTGGGGCTCCGAGAAGCCGGCCGGCCTCGGTGCGCCGGCAAAGAAGTCCGCCGAAAGATTCACCCGATCGGCCTGCTGGTTGTCCGTTGGAGGGCAAGGAGGCGCGTACGGCCTCCGCCGCGGCATGGCCCGGGAGTCTCACATGACCAACAGCCGAACACTCGGCCCGACCACCCCGCCGGACTTCCTCACCGTCGAGGAAGCGGCCGACGTCGTGCGCATCGGGCGAACCGCCGCCTACCGGCTGGCTCGGCAGTACCTCGCCACCAACGGCGCGGCCGGTCTTCCGGTCGTTCGCTACGGCAAGCAGCTCCGCGTCCCGCGCGGCAAGCTCGAGGAAGCGCTCGGCGGGCCGATCACCTGGCCCGTCCGTCAGCCCGCGCTCGAGCCTGCCGCGGTCGCGCAGCCCGAACCGCGCCGTCGTGGCGGCCGAGCTCGCCGCTTACCCCGACGCCGAGCACGCCCCGACCCTGTTCTCGCGCGTAGCCGGCCATGTCACGATCGACCGCTCCCGACCCATCGGCACTTCATGGACAGACGAGTGCACGGACACCGGAGTGAGTGGTCGATGACCGTCCGGGTGACCACGCTTAAGGGCGCGGACGCCGGCGCCTACTACGTCGAGGCGTTGCCGAACTACTACCTCCAGTCGGGTGAACCGCGACGGCGTCTGGTTCGGCGACGGCGCACGCCGGCTCGGCCTCACCGGCGAGGTCGACCGACGACGCCTTCCTTGCGGTGATGGCCGGCATGGACCCGGGGCGGCCGGATCGGGACCTGGGCCGCCGCTACGACGACAAGTCGGTGCGTGGGTTCGACGTCACCTGCTCGGCACCGAAGTCGGTATCGGTGCTGTTCGCCCTCGGCGATGAGGACATGCGCCGCTGAGTGCTCGCCGCTCACGACGCTGCCGTCGCCGCGCTCACCGGCATGGATCGAGCGACACGCCCACACCCGCTACCGGATCGGCGGTGAGGTCGCCATCGTCGACGCCGAGGGGATCATGGCCGCCGCCTTCCGCCAGCACACCAGCCGGGCACTCGACCCGCAGCTCCACACCCACCTCGTGATCCCGAACCGGGTGGCCTCGCCCGACGGTCGGTGGCTGGCCCTCGACGCGCGGTTGATCAAGCACGACCAGCGGTCCCTGTCGGCGATGTACCACGCCGGGCTGCGAGCCGAGCTCACCGACCGCCTTGGTGTCGCGCTGGCAAGCACCCGAGCACGGCATCGCCGAGATCCGCGATGTCCCCGACGACGTGCTGGCCGAGTTCTCGACCCGCACCAGCGATGATGCGACGACGGGTCGACGCCAAGCTCGACCGCTTCGTCGACACGATGGGCCGCGACCCGACACCCCGCGAGCGGTGGCGGCTGGAGCGGGAAGCGGCCGTGGACAGCCGCCCGGCCAAGGCCCACACCGTCGACGCCGCCGAGCTCCACGACGTGGGCCGACCAGATTCGCGACCTCGGACACACGCCGGAGCACGTTGTCGCGACACGCGATCGAGGCAGGTCCGGGCGAGCGTCGGGCTCGACCGGAACGCCGCCGGGATCGATGATCGAGCCGCGCGATCGGCGCGATGTGCGAGCAGCAGTCCACGCTGGCGGCCGACCCAGCTCCACCGGGAGATCGGCGCCGCCACCCCGACGGACCTCGCCTTCACCGCCGACGGACTCGTCGAGTGGATGGACAGGCTCGCCGATGACATCGTCGATGATCTATTGCGTCGACCTGTCCCGACCGATGCCACCGGGTGCGTTGCTGCGCCGGGACGGGCGCCCGGTCACCGAATCGATCGTCGACCGTGCCCTCTCGACCCAAGCGATCATCGACCAAGAGGACGCGCTCATCGCCTGGGCCGACCGGCGGCTCGCCTACGACGGCGACCGACCACCCCGCGGCCGTGCCTGCGCAGCGATGCCGAACTGAACGCCGCCCAGCGACAGGTCGCGGCGCGGTCGCCGGTGACGCCGACCTCGTGCTCGTCGTCGGCCCCGCGGGGACGGGCAAGACCACCGCCCTGGCGCCGGCCGTCGCCCAACTGCGCGCCGACGGCCGGGCGGTGTTCGGAGTCGCCCCGTCCGCGGCCGCGGCCGAGGTGCTGGCCGAGCGAGACCGGCCTCGTCGGCCGACACGCTCGACAAGCTGCTCGTCGAGCACCGTCTCACCCGACCACCGGATCACCGATACGACCTGCCCGTCGGTACCACCGTCATCGTCGACGAGGCCGGCATGTTCCCGACCGCCAAACTTGCCGAGCTGGCCGACCTCGCCGACGTCAAGGGCTGGCGAGTCGTGCTCGTCGGCGACCCGCTGCAGTTCTCCGCCGTCGGCCGGGGCGGCATGTTCGGCCTTCTCGTCGACACGTTCGGCGCCATCGAGCTCGAGCGGGTCCACCGCTTCGATCACGTTCTGGGAGCGAGAGGCCAGCCTCCGCCTGCGGCGAGGTGACGTCGGCGTGGCGGAGGTCTACGACGGCACACGGCCGCCTCCACGGCGGCACGTCTGCTCCAGATGGAGCGGGCCAGCAGTCGCCGCCTGGTGGGAACGTCCGCCGGCCGGGCCAGAACGGCCTCCTGATGGCGCCGACGAACGAGGCCGTCGAGCGCCTCAACCAACGATGCCAGCGAGCTCGTCTCCTCAGCGGCTGAGATCGACGCCGACGGCCCGCACGTCGCCGCTGGGGCTCTACCAGGTCTTCGTCGGCGACGAGATCGCCACTCGGCAGAACGACCGACGCCTCGTCACCGACCGCGGCGACATGGTCCGCAACCGGGCCACGTGGACGGTCGACCGACGTCCACGCCGACGGCTCGCTCGACCGCCAGCCGGCCGCAACGGCACTGTCCGATCTACCAGCCTCCTACGTGGCCGAGCACGTCGAGCTTGCCTACGCCACGCACCGGCGTCGGCGCCCAAGGCCGCACCGTCGAGGCCGGGCTGCTGTTCCTCGACGGCGCCACCGACGTCCGCAACCTCTACGTCGCCGATGACCCGAGGCACCGAGACGAACGAAGCGTTCATGGTCACCACCGGCGAGCAGACCGCCGTCGACATCTTCGCCCAAAGCATCGCGACCGACTGGATCGACCTCCCCGCCCACGCCCGACGAGCCGAGCTGAACGGGCTAGGCGACTCGTTCGACTCGATGAGCGTGCGGCTCGCCGAGCCGGCGTACGCAACGGACGCGGACGCCGCCGAGCACTGGCCCGACTCGTTGGTGTCCTCCGGACTAGACGGCCTGGTCAGCGAGTTCGACGCCGTCGAGCTCGACCTGTGAGCTTCGGCCGGTGATGCGATCCGCGGATCAGGGATCCCAGCTGAGGTCGGGGTTCGTTGCCTTGAACTGGAGGCAACGGCCGAACATCGCTGCGGCGAAGGCCTGAAACGACAAGCTGTCGCGCTCGTAGCGAACGGCTGCGGTGGATCGGTCGGCGAGCATCACGCAGGCTGCGTCGAGGAGTCGTTCTCGGACCATGCGGTCGAAGAAGATCGCTGCGCGTGTGGCCGGGCTCGCGCCGTGGAACACAGGATCGGGCGGCCAGACTGCCGGTCGTCCAGTCGACGAGCGATTCCAGGCCGCGTTGTCCTCGATGAGCATGAAGTAGCCGAGCCATGGCCGGAGTGGGGAGTCGATGATGCCGCGCTCGACTGCCTTCCAGACGTCCATGGCCTGGCCGAGCGCCTCGTCGGTCCGGTTGTTGAAGTTCTGCCCGGGGTTGGTGCCAACGATCGACTTGAGCTCGATGATGGCGAGCACCCGGTCTTCAACGGTGACCACGATGTCCCAGCTCTTGTCACGGCGGAAGTAGCCGGGTACGGGCCGCTTGCGGACCTGGAGCATGTGAGCGGGCATGCCCGTGTCGACGAGGACTCCGACAAGGAGAAGTTGCAGGGCGTCGAGGTGACGGCCGCCAGTGACCTCGGCGCGGAGGCCGGTGTTGACGACGCCGAGCTGGCGCGAGCGCTCCGCTTGGGTCCGGCGAACGTCCCAGTACGACGCTACGGCGGCCCGGACCTTGTCGTCGTAATCGGGCAGTTCGGTCGCCATCAGCCGGGCGCGACCGCCACCCTCGCATCGAGGCCGTAGACCTCCCGGGCGGCGGCGTTCGCGCGGTCGCGATCGCGGTCCTCGAACGCCTTGCGCAGCTGACGCTGGCTGCGCCAGCCGATTGCTGCGAGCTCGGGCACCCGGATGCGGCGCAGGTACTGCGCTTGGAAGCGGTAGCAGCCTCCTCGCATCCGCACGCAGTACATCGCCACGAACAGCTCGGCAACGTCGGAGAGGAGGAGGCCGCCAAGCACCTCGAGGTCCCACCCGTCGGAGGTGACGAAGTACAGGCCGTGGTGCGGGTAGGTGGCACCGCGGTCGATGACCGGGTGGATAAACGACTTGAGGTCCGGGATCACGAGCTTGTCCCGTTCAAGGAGGCCGGGCTCAACGTGGTCGATCGTGCGGAACCAGTGCTCTGGGTTCTTCACGGCGACGTGTCGAGCCCTCACCTCGTGCCTGGAGCGGAGGTAGTGGGCCATCCTCGGGTAGTCGGCGAGATCGACCAGCCGGCCGTTGTCCCAAGGGTTGACCAGATAGGTGCCCGACCAGTCCGCCGAGCCCTTGGTGATGTCTCGGGTGGTCAACAGCGGGAGCAGCCTCCCCCGCTCCACGAGGTCGGGATCCGAAGTGATGTAGACGTCGTCGGCACCCGTCGCCACACCGATGCCCACGCGGGTCCCGGTGGCCGGGTCCTCAAGAGGAGGCATGCGCCGCTCGAGATCCGCGGTAGAGCGAGGTTCGCTGGGTTGCCGCTCGGCCACGACGTCGACGAGTTGAACCAGCTGGGCAGCCTTGCTGCCGTCACGGCGCTGGTGGCCACCGACGAGCTGCGTGATCGCGCCCACTTCAGGAAGCTGTGTGACTGGTGCTCGCCGAAGGTCTTGGTCGCCGTCGCGACGATCGCCGATGACTGCTTGGCCCGGCGGATGACCGTGATCGCGGGGTACGCCGACACCTGGTCGTCGAAGGCGTCCACGTCGTGCATGGTCAGCACGGTGTCGACTGCGTAGCCCTCGGTCACCATCCGGCGCAGGTCGGCCCCGTACTGGTTGTGCATCCAGCGGTCGGCCACGATGAATCCGAGCACACCGTCGGACCGGAGGATCCTTAGCCCGGTTTCGAGAAACCCCACGAAGATGTCGCTGCGGCCCCGCATCGTCGGGCAGGCCCGCCGGTAGGCCTCGCTGCGTGCAGCTGGTACACCCTCAAGACGGATGTAGGGGGGATTGCCGAGCACGAAGTCGGCCGTGCCGGGCGTGTGGTTGGTGAGAAGGAAGTCGCCACACCGGACGCAGTCGGTCGCGATCGCAGTTGCCGCATCGCTGCTCATCCCGAAATCGATGAGCGACTTCGCCAGCGCTTTGCGGGCCAACTCGACGTTGGCGGGAAGCAGGTCGAAGGCAACGAGCGCACGCGCGACGTCGGTGAGGGGTCGGCCGAACCGCTTGCACGACTTGAGGAGCCGCTCCGTCATCGGCACGAGGAATGCGCCCGAGCCGCAGGACGGCTTGAGCGCGACCATGCCGCCAAGATCGCGATCGGCAGTGAAGCCGGCGAGGTCGAGGATCAGCTCGACGACCCATCGGCGGGTGAACACCTCACCGTGCTCGCCTGACTCATCGATCTGAAGCACTGTTGGGTCCACTCCCAGCCCCGGGTCGAGACTCATCTGCTGGTCGTCGTACCGGCGCCGCCGGCCCATCCCACACCTCCAACGTAGTGGTGGGCACTCGGGCCGAACGGCCAATCCGTGAGGTCACGTGCCGTGATCATGGCAACGGGGTCTCACAGGGTTCCTTCGACGTGCTGAGCTGCAGGAGCCTCTGAGTGGTCTGCAGGTGGTCTGAATCGAAGAATCCAGCGCCTGGAGCGGGTCAGACAAGAATTTTCGTGATTGGGCGGTTGTGAATCACGATTTCCTGGGCTAGAAAGTCGCCAGGAGGTATCGCACAGTCCATGACGACGAATTACATCGTGGAACGGCTCGATACGACCACGGGTCACCGAGCGTTCGAGGGAGTCAACAAGCGGCCGACCCAGGAGCAGCTCAAGGGCCGCGGGCTCGCTACCTACACACTCCGGCGACCGGATGGATCTGTGGTGAAACGTTGGCGCGTCGTCATCAACCGCAACGGGAACCCCAAGGTGGAGACGGAGACGCCGATCAACCTAGAGGGCGTCACGTCCGTGAACCTCGGGAGGATGCTCCGCGCCTACGAGCGCATAGTCCGTCATTGGCCAGCCAAGGCATCCGACGTGCGGAAGATCAATGCTGAGTTGGCGGCGAGGGGTGCGATCGTGCCGGCACCGCTCAGCGTCGGTCCCGGCACGACCGAGGCCGACGGGAAGTACGAGCCGCTGGAGTCCGAGACCGAGGACGAGAACTGAGATGCCGACGCCGCCGTCACTCACGGTCCGACCTCTGAACATCGCAACGCGAGGGATCACGCGTTCGCTCGAGGAGGGTTACGCCAACGGGTCGCCGTATCAGTGGGCACTCGAACTGTGGCGCAACTTCTGGCAGGCTGTCGGCCGACGCGATGAATCAGTCAGGCGCGTCGCCGTCCAGCGCTTCGACATGCTAAACGTCCACGGCGGGGCGCTGAAGCGAGTGGTCTGGAACACCGGGCCCTACATGCCCGAGTCGGAGCTGCGCCAGTACATGCTGATGTTGGGCCAGGGAGGGGGAGACACCTGGTCGCTGGACAACCCCTTGGGTGATCGCCACGCCGGTGCTCGCGAGTCCCTGTTGCCATGGAATCCGGCCGGTGTCGTTGTCCTCAGCTACGACCCCGTCGAGCAGCCGGAAGGCGCGATGGTCTGGCTACGACGCGACGAGGAGAGCGGCGCGTACGGTGCCGCCCTCCTTCCCACTGGCATCGAGACCGCAATCGGCGACCCGGAGTACGACCAAGTCGTTGGGCTTGGCTTCGACCCGTTCGGCTTCGACTGGATGAGCATCGTTCGGGAGACAGCGAGCTCGGGACGGTCGAGCGATGGCGGTCTGCAGCGCAACGGGGGCGTGGCGTTCGCGCTGTTGGGCAGTGACCTGTTCGTCGATGACCTCGACGGGGTCGACAACTCTTCCTATGCCCGCAGCAGGAACAGGGTAGAGACCACCACCGGACTCGCCACGTTTCTCCTCGACAAGATCGCCCAGACGTCTGGAACGAACGTCTCGGTGGTGTACCGAGTGGGGGCAGAGCCCGACCGACTAACGCGTATCGACTCAACGGGGCGCGAGCAGGCCTTCGACAGTAGAACCATCTACGGGCTCGAGGGCTGGACAACTCGGAGCGGCCGTGGCGGCCAGCAACGAGTCGACCTCGCATTGGAGTCCGGATCGGTCCCGCTCGTCATTGACGGCAGGCCTGTGGGCGTTGCTACGTGGACGCTCCTCCCCGAGGGCACTGCCCGAAACAATATGATGCCGTATAGAGGCGTCGGCCACGTGGCGGCCCGGTACCGAGACGAGCTCATGCCGCGTCCGAACTCCGGGAGCGCCGTCAAGCAGCTTGCGCCGTGGGGGGTGATCGTCCGAGAGGTTGCCGAGCGGACACGCGTCATCGTGGAGCTGAACCAGAGCGGACCTGGATGGCACGTCATCCAGAATCCAGCACGCTCGGACCTTCGTGCTGCGGATGGCAGCCCGATCCCCTGGGAGTCGTTCCACGACCAGTTCAACGACGCGCTCGAAGAACTCGCCGCACCGATCTGGAACGAGATGGCGCGCATTCGTGCAGCTCGACCGCGCAACGTCGAAGCCGAGCGACGGTTGCTTACGAAGCTGCGCCGGCGCATTCACCGGGATGACCGCGACGCCGAAACAATGTCTGCTGTGGATCCCTCGGCGCCAGGAGAGCATGCTGCAGGCCAGCCGGCCGACGCAGGAACCGCTCATCTGCACGAGGGCAACCCGACGCCGTGGCCGCCACCGGCGCCAACTCCCGGACCGATCCCCGGCGAGTCACCAATGTCGACCGGCGTCGTCGAAGCGGAAGGGGCGGGTGGGCAGGCGACAGTGCCACGGCGTCGACGGCCGGGTTTGCCTCTGCCCGAGTGGGTGCAGGGCGAGGTGTGGATGGAGCAGTACGAGTACGACCTGGCTCGCTTCGTGGTCGTCGAACGTTCGGGAAACGATGTCGTGATCCGCTACAACCAGGACCATGACATCTTCGTGAGCCAGGTGAGCTGGTTTACGCAGGAGTGTGCTCAGAGCCGCAGCCCTCGGGTTCGCCGGCTGCCAGCCGGTGAAATCGTGGATGCGATCAAGGAGGCGTACCACCTTGACTCAGCGCCTCGGTACCTCTGGGGTATGCGGATGGATCCCAACTTCCGCGAGGTGCTCGACCGACCGCGAACTGACCCGACGGCACCATGCGTGATGACCATCGGCGCGGGCGGCTTCAACAACGTCGACCAGGTGATCCAGGCTGACCTCGAGGCCCGCGCACACGGCACCCGCTCGCTCGACGACCATGTCGCGTCGTAGACCGATGCGGGCAGTCCGCGGCGTCGGTCACTGCGATGCGCAAGCGGGAGCTCGTGCGGTACATCGACGCGCGGCCGTCGCTGGGCGGTCTCAAGCGAGTCGTGATCTGCGCAGAACTTCTAACGGAACTTCTAACGGACGAGCCGCCAGACGCCGTCATCTACAGGCATTAGGCGTCAGTGCGGACTCGCGAAAGACCTGCTAGAAGGCATGATCCGGCACCAGACGTCATCAGCCGTCAACCCCGGCCAACGGCTCATAACCCGAAGGTCGTAGGTTCAAATCCTACCCCCGCCACCAATGTGATGTCCCGAGACATCCCGGACAGCCCGAGCCCTCAATTGGGGTCGGGCTGTTGGGGTTTTGGGGTGGTGGTCCGGGGGGTCGGCCGAGGGGCTGGTAGTCGCGGGTGGGGTCGAGGGTGAGGTGGCGGAGGAGTTCGCCGGTGGTGGCGTGGATGATGCGGATGTCGAGGTCGGCGACGAGGAGGATGATGGGTGTGCGTGCCGGAAACCTGCGCGTAGGTGTTGACCAGGTGCGGCGCATCCATCCTGGCGGTCGTGATCCGCATCTTGTATCGGTTCCTCGCGTCGCTGGCAGTGCTTGCGGTCCGCTCCGGGCGGTCGAAGGAGCTCGAGATCATCGTGCTCCGCCACCAGCTCACCGTCCTGCGGCGCAACAACGCTCGACCGTCGATCGGCGAACAAGACCGGAGCATGCTCGCAGCGATCGCCGCAGCACTGCCTCGTCGGCTCCGGCAGGGATGGATCGTCACCCCCGACACGTTGTTGCGTTGGCACCGACGACGGATCGCCCGCTACTGGACCCAACCAGCCCGCCGACCCGGACGACCATCGACCGCGACTGCGATCCGTCGGCTCGTTGTGCGCATGGCGCGAGAACGCGACGTGGGGCTACCGGCGCGTCCACGGCGAACTCGGGCGCCTCGGCCTCACCCTCGCCGCGTCGACCGTGTGGCAGATCCTGCGTGACAACAACATCGACCCTGCACCTCACCGATCGACGGTCACGTGGAGCGAGTTCCTCCGCTCTCACGCCGCGGTCGCCTGCGACTTCTTCTGCGTCGACACGATCGCGCTGCGCCGCTTCTACGTGCTGTTCTTCATCGACATCCCCACCCGTCAGGTCATCTTCGGCGGGCTCACCGCGAACCCGACCGGCCCGTGGACCGCTGAGGCCGCGCGGAACCTGTTCCTCCGTCACGGTGACCAGCTCGCACCAGCGCGTGCGCTCGTGCACGACCGTGGCAGCCAGTTCACCGACGCATTCGACGAGGTCTTCCGCTGCAGCGGGATGAAGATCCTGCAGACCCCGGTGCGCACGCCAGTGGCGAACGCGTTCGCCGAACGCTGGGTCGGCACCATCCGCCGCGAGCTGCTCGACCGCACGATCATCTGGAACCAGCACCACCTCGAGCGTGTCGTCGTCGACTACATCAACCACTACAACCAGCACCGTCCTCATCGCTCCCTCGACCAGCGGCCACCGGCCGCTTGTGAAGGTCCACCCAGCCGGCACCAGTCCGACACAACGGTTTCGAGAACCGCGCGGTGCGACGGCCTCATCAACGAATACCGACATGCCGCCTGACCAGCCACGACAAGGTTTCCGGCACCCACACCATGTACCACGCCAACGGTAAACAGCGGGGAACAGCAGGGAACAACGGGCACTTGACGGACCCGTCTGGCCAGGTGAACATGGGCTCTCACCAGGGAGAACGCCTCGTTCTGGCAACCGTCTCATAACCCGAAGGTCGTAGGTTCAAATCCTACCCTCGATCACTACCCCCGCCACCAACGTAAGACCAGCTCAGAGGGCCTTCCTGGTTCAACAGGAAGGGCCGTCCAAGAGCCCGGCGACCGCCAGCAAGAGGGCAGCCGCCACCAGGGCACTTGCGACACACCATCTCGACATCACGGCCGTCCCGTCGAGGTGAGCGAGGCCGCCCCGGATCGCTGCGGCCGTTTCATGTTGCTGTTTGTCCGTCGAGTCGCCGCCGCAGTTCCGGTTCGGCGGCGGCGGGGAGGACCGCCGCGACGACATCCCCCGGCTCCAGTGTGGTGTCGGGTCGGGGGGCGATCAGCTGACCCCGCCGGTCGATGCTCAGGGCGAAGCTGCCGCGGGGCCAGGGGGCGGTCGCCACGGTCGTGCCGGCGAATGGGGATCCCTCCGACACGGGCGCTTCGACGAGCACGGAGCTTCCCTTGACGTCGGCGAGCAGGTGTAATGAGCGGCGCAGGGCGTGCTGGTAGCCGGCGATGATCTCGTTCATGGCGACGATCCCGACGACACGACCTCCCTCGACAGCTGCTACCCACCCGGCGCCGGCCGAGACCATGACATCGAGGGCGAAATCCAAGCCGCGGTCGGAAGGGACGGTGGGGTAGGACCGATCGGCGACCGCCCCGGCGGTGAGGTTCGCTTCGGGCTGTGCCCCGTCCGAAGACAGGACGCCGACGAACTGGCCCTCGCTGCCAACGACCGGGGCGCCGGGGAGGTTGCTGGTTCCGAGGAGGCGAACCGCGTCGTGAGCCGGGGTGTCGGCGGGCAGGATGAGTCGTGGGGGGGTCATGACGTCGGCGACGATCACCGAGCTGAGGAGGGGCAGCCCGAAGGCGGCGCGGTGGGCGGGGGCGTCGGCGCGGCTGCGGAGCTGGCCCTCGTAGATGGTGGCGTCGCCCACGACCAGCGTGGCCAGGCCGATGGCGATCATCGCTGGTGGTAGCAGCGCCAAGCTCCCAGTCATCTCGGCCACCATCAGCATGAGCGCGAGCGGAGCGTGTGCGATGCTGCCGAAGCAGGCGATCATGCCTACCACCATGAACGGCGCCGGCCCGTGGGGCACGCCGGGGGCGATCCCTTCGAGAACACGCCACATGCCGAGCCCGACGAAGCCGCCGATGACCATGCCCGGTCCGAAGATCCCCCCGGATCCGCCCGACCCGATGGATAGCGAGGTGGCGAGGATCTTCACCAGCGGCAGGGCCAGCACGACCCACAGCGCGGTGTTGGGAAGGCCGTCGGTCATTCCCCGCTGGAGCCAGCCGTAGCCGGTGGCGAGGGCGGGCGGGAAGGCGAGACCGATGAGGCCCACGGCCACGCCGGCGACGGCCGGCTTGAACATGTCAGGGCCCGGGAAGCGGTGCCGCAGGCCGACGATACCGTAGAAGCCGCGGGAGTAGAGACGGCCGATGAGCCCCGCGGCGATCCCCAACAGCGCGTAGTAGACCAGTTGGACGGGATGGTTGAACTGGGCCGTGTGCAGCGTGCCGAAGATCGGCTCGAACCCCTCGACGGCGCCGAAGATCGAGAACGCGACGATCGATGCCACCAGAGAGGGGAACAGCGCCTCGGGTTCGAGGTCGTCGCGGTAGAGGATCTCGGCACCCAGCACTGCACCACCGAGCGGGGCGCGGAAGATGGCCCCGATGCCCGAACCGATACCCACGGTCACCGCGATCCGGGCGTCTTGGGGGCTCAGCTCCAGACGTCGGGCCAGCAGCGAGCCGAAGCCGGCGCTGATCTGGGCCGTGGGTCCCTCCCGGCCGGCCGATCCCCCCGAGCCGATGGTGGCGGCCGAGGCGACGAGCTTGATGAGGGTCACCCGGGCGCGGATGCCTCGCGGGTTGTGGTGCACCGCGGTGATCGCCGCGTCCGTGCCGTGGCCTTCCGCCTCCGGAGCGAACCCGAAGACCAGGACCCCCGAGATGAGACCCCCGAGGCCGACCATCAGCGGGATCGCCCATGGGCGGGCGAAGCTCCCCGCCGCCAGCCGGTTCCCCTCCCCCACTGGCAAGGGCGGCTGATAGCCGGCGATGATCTCGAGGAACAGCTTCGAGGTCACTTGGAGGGCGAAGATGAACACAATCGCCCCCACGCCGGCCACCACACCAATCACGACGCCCAGGACAAGCCACTTCCGCAGATAGCTCCAATCCTTCAACCGGGCGACGAGCTCAACCATGGGAGGCAGACCGGGTGTCGTGGGCCGCGTCCGCCCAGCCGAACGGATCCACCACCGGCAGCTCACCCGCCGCCTGAGCGAACGCGCTGAGACCGTTGATGGCGCGACCACGATCCTCAGGTGCTATCGACGCCACGATCGCGGCCAGGTCTCGGCGGCGGCGGTCGGTCACGCGCCCGACGAGCCGACGCCCTTGCGCAGTCAGGCTCAGGGTTGTCTCCCGGCGATCAGCCGAGACACCCGGATACCTGCGCACCAGCCGCTTGCGCACCAGCCGATCACACAGCCGAGTCGCAGTGGAGGGGTGAACATCCAGCGCCTCGGCAAGTTCACCGACCGTCACCGCCGCCGGCCGCGTCAGCACCACCAGGGCGCGGAACTGCGGCAGAGTGACCTCATCGACACCGGCAAGCGAGCGCGCCGCCACCGCAACCAACGCCCGTGAAGCCTTGAGCAACGCCTCGGTGGTGGCATCAATGTCATCAGCAGCAATCATGTGCATCTCAGCAACTAGTGTAGACGACCAGTGAAACACGTCCAATACAGCCACAGGGTTGTCGCCCGCAGGCCACCGGTTCACCCCCAGCCGAAGGCTGCGACGCTCTCGGCCGAGCGGCGCATCGGTCACGTCCCCGGTTCCCCGCGATCATCTGCGGACATCTCGATCGACGCAACCGTTCGCCCTCCGCCGTAGACGGTGACTGGTCCGTCGTCGGAGACGACAAACACCAGCGCTGTCGGTATGTCGTAGGAGCAACGTTTCGCGGAGGCGTGCCGCGTTCCCCGGTTACGTGCGATCTCGACGTCCCGGTGGGCTGCCGAGGAAGCCCGCAGGTGCAGTCCGACCTCGACGACATCGCCGTCGTGGCTCACTCTGCAGGCCCCATCGGTGTGAACGAGCAGATGCCGCACCGCGGTGTACGACGCCGCGTTGCCGAGCGGGAGTCGGAGCGACAGCGGCGGTTCGGTGTGTGCCGAGTGCCGGTCGAGGAGGGTCTCGGCCTCTTCGTCGAGGCACCACACGAGCGTAGCCCCTCCCGCCCCTGGCCCCGCGACGTGCACACAGAAGTCGAGGATGTGCTCGGTGAGATCAAGGGGAGCGAGCCCCATCGAGCTGCTCACGAGTGTCGAGTACTCGCGGGCGTCAGGCTTCACCCACCATGTCGTGCCGTCGAAGGTCACGATCTGTCGGTGCTCGATCACGCGCACAATCCCCTCGACAGATCGGTTGACCAACGCCGTCGACGGGCCCAACGCTCGACGGAGCCGCACGAGCTCGATCTCCCGCGACGCCGGGGATGCGAGCAGCACGAGCTCCACTTCCTCGCGTTGAACCAGTGCGAACCCGCGCATCCCGTCGGCCATCCGACGGATCGTTGCACTCGACCGCTCATCGCCCTTCAGCCGGATCGCGCCGAGCTCGTCGAGCACGCGAAGCACCGCCGGGGACCGTCTCGAGACAACGATCGCCCCGTAGCTCGGGAACCGGCCTTCGTGCCGACGCGGGAAGCGGGCGCGATCGATCTCCGACAGCAACAGCGGGCCATGATGGCCCCCGGTTCCGACCCCGGCGTCGTCGAGCTCCTCCTGCAACCGTCGGAGGCGACGCCGTCGCAGACCGTTCCGTTCAGCCATCGGCTCTCTCGCCGCTCGACCCGAGTCTGAGTGTGACCCGTGAGGCTGTGAGCCCGACGATGATCTCGCCGTCGAAGAAGATACGACCGCTATGCCTCCCTCCGTGTGTGGGCCGGACCGATAGACCGACGATCTGTTGCGAGAACCGATCGACGGACCAGAGCGCGGCGATCCCAATCGCATCACCTCGCTCGTCGACCGCTCGGGTCCGAGCATCGATGGTCACCCGCCCGACGGGTATCTGCTCGTGAACCGCGAACGTGTACCGACCGGGCGAGCGGACGCCCGCAACGGGTGGTCCTGTGCTGACCTTGCTGTCATCCAGGGAGTAGGGAACGATGAACCGCGGGAGATCGAAGAACCGGCGGCGATCAAGTCCCAACTCGATGCGAGACTCGGACGCCGTGGAAACGTGACGAATCGGAACCACGCGACCGGTTTCGGGCACGTCACCGTTTCGGATCACCAGGTGGGTGGCGCGGTGTGACACTGGATCGACCACCAACGCGATGAGCGGTCCGAGCAAGCCCTTCGTCCCATACGCAGGGCTCCCGAGGTGGAAATCGAGTGTGCTAGCCATCGCTACCTCCGACTGCAGATTTCGAAGCCGGTTGCCTTTGCTGGCCGCGACGGCGGGGCCCGAGTTCGGGCACGTGCTCCGACGCGACAAGAGGACGAACGCCCATACACTTGCATTATAGCAACATATGTAATACAACATTCATCGTGGCAACGGCGGTGGCGGGCTCATCGCGGCCCGCCACCTCCACGGCTGGGCAGTCGACGTCACCGTTCTCGCCGACGACGATCGCTACCGCGCGGTGATCGCCCACCAGTTCGCCATCGTCCGACGTCTCGGCCTCCGTCGCGCCCCTCCGGGAGAACGACCGTCACGACCTCGTCATCGACGCGCTCGTCGGCTACTCCTTCGACGGCGCGCCCCGCGATGGCCTCGCCGAGCTCGTCGACTGGGTGAACCAGCCGGCACCGGTGCTCGCCCTCGACCTACCGTCAGGCGTCGACGCCACCACCGGCCAGACACCGGACCGGCGGTACGGGCCTCCGCCACCCTCACACTGGCATGCCGAAGCACGGCCTGCGCCAACAACCGGTCGGGATCAGGTCGGCGAGCTGTACCTCGCCGACATCGGCATCCCGGCGGCCGGCTACCGCACTGTCACCAGCAGCCCACCGGCCAGCCCGTTCCAGCGCGGCGACTTGGTGCGCATCTGGTGAGCATGGTCCTCTGAGGGGATCTCACCCTCAGAGAACCCGGCTTCACCCCGCGATCGCGGTGAACGCCGACCACTGGCAGCGGTCGCCAGCCAGGGCACCAACATGTGCCGACGACGCAACCCGGAAACGACAAGAGGGGGCGCCCCGTGATCGACGTCGAGGTCCAGTATGTCGACGAGTGCCCGAACCTGCCCGTCCTCCTTGAGCGGATCGAGCCGCAACCGGCGGGCGCGTGACGGTCCGCACGACGCTCGTCGATCCGGACCGACCGGCGCGTCGAGGCTTCGCCGGCTCGCCGACGCTCTTTGTCAACGGCGAGAACCCGTTCGCCAGCGCCGCCCGGCAGGACATGACCGCTGCCTGCTCGCTTGACATCCCGACGATCCCGGAGCTGCAGTCCGTGCTCGGTGACCGGGCGTGAGGCCATCAGTCACCCGTCATCGTCACCGGCATGCGCGCCAATCTCACTGGGCGCAGCTTCTCAGCCAGTGAAGCCAGCTGGACAGATCAGCTTGCGATCCATGCCCGCGCCGCTGCTTCGTCAGCCGTGCTGAATGCCTTGACCTCACCCGGCATGAGGTACCCGAAGATGTCAACCGAATGACGTACCCAGTCCTTGTCGGTGACGACGGCGATCTTCTCCCAACGCGTGACGTGGGAGAAACCGACCCTCGTGTCGTCCCAGATGGCCCCTGCCGTCAGCCCGTCGAATTCGCCACCCAGCACGTACAACAGCCGAATCTTGTCGTGGACCTCGAGCGCTCGGTCGACCGCGGGTATCAGCACCTTCTCGTAGTCGTCGCTCGTCAGTTCTCCCTTGGCGACGAACCCGACGACGTTGTCGGGCAGCCCAGCGACTTGCTCCAACATCGAGCTGGTCCCTCCACTCCCCGCATGTCTCGATCAACCGTACCGCCGAGCCGAGGTGATCACCAGTGCCAAGGCGGCTCGGCAGGCCGGTGACAACCCCACGCCGCCGGACCTCAGCGTGTCGCGTCGACGCCCCTGGCGGACCGACTGCACGACTGGGCGCGCGCTGCTCTCGATCACCATCGACATCGCAGCCGGTCGTCAGGCGCTGGCGCACGGCAACCCGGTCGGCACGGGCAACATTCCGGAAACCTCTGCTCCCCCACGGGGTTCCCGACGTAGTCCGGCCGCCTCGAGCCGGGAACGAGGAGAACTCCGATGAGCGCACGAACGATCCGAGCCAGCGCAGTCGCCGGGGCCGCCGGCGGGATGATGATGGCGATGTTCTCGATGATCGTCCTGGCTGCCAGCGGTGCCGGGTTCTGGACCCCGGTGAACTTGATCGCCCACACGGTGTGGTCCGGCGCCCCGCTCGACGGCACCTTCGACGGTGGCGCCCTGCTGCTCGGCCTCGCGCTCCACATGGGGTTGTCGATGATGCTCGGCGTGGTGATCGCCGCCGTGATCGCTATTCGCCACGCCTCGGGGGCGTTGCCCGCGGTCATGATCGGCACCGCCGTTGCCGCGGTCGCCTCGATCGGCCAGCTCGTCCTGTGGCCGGCCATCGACGAGGCGGCGTCCGATGCCATGCGCCCCTGGGTCTTCGCGGTGTCCCACCTCGTGTTCGGCATGATCGCCGGCCTGATGGCGCATGTTCTGCTCGCCGAACGACACCAGACGGCCCCGGCACTGCGAGTCCCGCAGCCCGCGGCCTGACCGTCGCCGAGCGGGCCCTCACCGCCTGCGAGTGCGAACTCGGCAAGGATCATTGTGCCCACCCATATCTCTGATGATCCGTGCCCGAGGGCGGGCGCCGAACGGGGCCGGCTCGCCGGAGCGGGCGACCTGGACCTGATCCGTCGGGTGCCCGGGATCGCACAGGCGGAGGCGGTCACGCGACTTCCCGTCGTCATCGAGGGGCCTGACGGCACGTATCCCACCGAGTTGCTGGGCTTCGGCGCCGGCACCCAGATGCAGGCTTCACGACCGCATCGGCCTCGGCCCTGGCCCGGGGCCTGCTCGTCGGCGCCTCGCTCCGTGGACCCATCGGCGCCCGCGGCGGGCGATGTCGTGCCGATCCGCTTCCCGACCCTGGGCACCACGCTCCGCCTGCCGATCACGGGTTTCACCGACGAACCGCTCGGAACGTTTGCGTACACCGATCGCGGCGGGCTCGGCGCCGCACTCGGCGCCGCCCGCCCGCCCGTACCCCGGCTGCCCTCCTGGCTCCCGGCGTGGCCACCATCGACGCTCGGTTCGACCCTGGCCGCCAGCCGCAACAGGTGCTCGACTCCCTCCGGGCGACCCCGGGCGTGGCCGTGGCGACCGATGCGTGTGCGCTCTACCGCGCCGTCCAGCAGTACCGGGGCCTGTTCTACGTGTTCGTCGGCACCATGGTGGCCTTCGGTGCGGCCATCGTGTTCGCGCTCTTGTTCAACGTCACGTCGGCCAACCTCGCCGGGCGGACGATCGAGCTCGCCACCCTGCGCTCGGAGGGCATGTCGAGCGGCCAGATCGCACGGCTGCTCACCGTCGAGAACCTGCTGACCGCATGCGGCATCATCCCTGGCCTCATCATCGGAACCTGGGCTGCTGAGCGGTTTCTCGCCGGCTTCTCCAGCGACCTGTTCCGCTTTGATCTCGCGCTTCGCCCCGCGACGCTTCCGCTGGCGGCACTCGCCATGATGGTCACCGCCACCTTGTCGCTCGTCCCAGGCCTCCGAGCGGTGTCCCGCCTCGATCTGGCCGCCGCGGCGCGCGAGCGGTGGACCTGACTGCCCGATCACCGTGCTCGCCCGCTCGACACCAGCCTCGCCTCCATGGGCGCCCGGTCATGCATGGAGTTCGCGGGCTCGTCGGCCTTGACGTAGCTGATCCAGGAGCGCTTCGTGCTTACCGGCCGCCGCCTCGACGGCCGAGGCGGCGTGCTTCGGTCTTACGACGTCGGCCCGTTCGCGGGCTTCGGGGAGCGAGCCGACCTTCCCGGCGGCAGGGTCCGCCGGGCCAGCGGTGGGGTGCGGCTCCCAGGTGCTCGAGTAGGCCGGAGCCACCTGACGGCATTGCGTACTCTCGCCATTGGTCCTCCACCTCTACGGTGGCTGCGTTGCCGCGCGACGGTGATCCAAGGCCGGCCACGGGGCGCCGACGCCGGCCCGGTCGGTCGCATCGGTGCCTCGGCGATCGTCGACGTCTCCGGTTGGTCGGATCGCCGGTGACGCCGCCACACGGCTCGCCCGTCGTGTCACGGCTGGGGTTCCGGTCCGGGGTCGCTGCTCTGCTGATAGGCGGTCACGGAGGTGGGTCCCATCATCAGCTCGGCGGCGACCGCGGCGAGCAGGCCCGGCACGACGGCCGCCAGCATCCGGGTCCCGAAGGCGCGGCCCCCAGGATGTGGTCAGCCGTCGTGGAAGGCGTGGAGGTACTCGTCCGCTGTTCCCGGTGACGCCCGCCGACCGACGCAACGCAACAGCAGGGCGGTCACGGCCATCCCCAGCCCCGGCGCCAGTGCCCCGACTCGCAGTGGGGCTTCCAGCACTCGGGCCAGCAGCACGTTGACGACCACCCGCTCGAACAGCACGACCGCGAACGCCGTGAGCGCACCGGTCACCCTGACGAAGAGCAGGACCTCGCGCGAACGGCGCATCCACCGACGGAAGTCCTCGGCGCGGGTATCGCCTACCGACAGGAAGCTCACAGCGCCCAGCGGAACGACGACGGCGCTTCGGGAGGCTCGCCCGCCGCCTCAGCAAACACGGAAAGGGCCGACACCACCCCAGCACGGTCGCCCGGCGGCATGCGCTGCATGATCTCAGCGATCTCCGCCCGCCGCATGCGGGTCACGTCGTCGACCAGCCGCCGCCCGTGGCCGGCAAGGGACACCAGCACCTCCCGCCGATTCGACGCCGCTGTGGCGCGGCGAACCAGCTGCTTGCGGACCAGCCGGTCGCACAGTCGGGTCGCCGTCGAACGATGCACACCCAGAGCCTCAGCCAGATCGCCCATCGTCAACGGCCCGACCTTGGCCAGGACCACCAACGCCCGGAACTGCCCCAACGTGATGTCCGCGTCGACCGCGGCAAGTGAACGTCCAGCCACGGCCACCAGAGCTCGGGACATCCGCAGCACCGCGTCAGCCACGGAGTCCGTGTCGCCGGGCAGCGTTTTGGCCGCATGCGCACCTCTCGCCACGGCCCGCATGATACAACAGTTGCATAATGCATGCGCTTGCGCGCAGAGTGAACGAGGAGACGGATGACATTCCGCTCGATCCTGGTTGGCGTCGATGACTCCCCGGCGGCTGCGGCCGCGCTGGCGTGGGCGGCGCTCCAAGCCAGTCCCGACGGCGAGGTGCTCGCCGTCCACGTCCTGACCTACTCCTCCGAGCTCCGGCGGGATCTGCCCCCGACAGGGCTCACCACTTGGCGCGACAAGCTCCGCAAAGACCTGGACGGGCCATGGACGGCCCCCCTCCGGGACGCCGGCGTCAGCTACCGCCCGCTCATGGTCGAAGACGACTCCATCGATCACGCCCTGCTCCGCATCGCCGAGGAAGAGCCGGTCGACCTCATCGTCCTCGGAGCACGTGGCCGCGCCAACCTGAGAGAACGGCTCTTGGGCGCCGTCACCTACAAGGTCGCACATCTCACACGCCGACCCGTCGTGATCGTTCCCACCGAATGGACGTCTACCGATCCGTGAACCACCAGCCCTTGCCGCGACGCTCAGAGCTGCACGCGCGTGCGCGACCGCGTGCGGCGAGACCGCAACTCTCGCCACGACTCGTGAAGTCGACCCAGCCCCACCAGCCGCACGGATGCTCTCGCGCCAGGAATATCATGACACAGCTCGATGTCGACGAGGCCGGTGTCCGACGTGGCGCGCTCCCTGTGGAGGTAGTCGCCGCGTGTCGGTGTTCGGCTGGCCGTTCCGCAATCGCCAGACAGGCCCACGATCTGCCCGTGCGGGGCTCCTGGGAGGGAGGCACGATCACCACGGCGGTCGACACGACGGCGCAGAACCACCTGGACCGACGCCCTCTCGTGCAAGACGGGGTCGCCGGGCTGCCGCAACTGGGCGCCAGTGGCGTCGGCCTGAAGCGGGCGGTGCGGGACACGCTCATCGAGCACGAGCGCTACATCGACCACCACGATGTCGGCGTGCCCGACATCAGCGACCGGAGACCGGCCGGCGAGCCTCGGGGTCCCGCATGACCGCCGACGTCGACCTGCAATCTCTCCCCCTGGAGGAAGTCGAGAGACGCCTGGAGTCATCCGCAGCCGGTCTCAGCCAAGCCGAGGCGGAGGCGCGGCTGGCTCGCTATGGACCCAACGAGATCGAGGAGACACCGACCAACCCGTTCCGGAAGTTCCTTACGTACCTGTGGGGGCCGATCCCCTGGATGATCGAGATCGCGGTGATCCTGTCGGGTGTAGCCGGGCACTGGGCGGACTTCTCCATCATCCTGGTACTGCTCGTCGCCAACGCGGTGGTCGGGTTCTGGGAGGAGCGCCAAGCCGGCAACGCGATCGACGCCTTGAAGGCCAATCTGGCGATCAAGGCCCGGGTGAGACGCGACGGGAAATGGGTGACCCCAGCAGCACGCGACCTGGTGCCGGGCGACGTCATCCGCGTGCGCCTGGGCGACATCGTCCCAGCCGATGCCCGCCTGCTCGATGGTGACCCGCTCGAGGTGGACCAATCCGCACTCACCGGCGAGTCATTGCCAGCCACCCGCAAACCCGGCGAAGCGGTGTTCTCGGGATCGATCATCCGCCAGGGCGAGATAGACGCGCTCGTCTATGCCACCGGCGATGACACCTACTTCGGCAAGACGACACAGCTGGTGCAGCAGGCGCGCACCGTCAGCCACTTCCAGCGGGCCGTGTTGAAGATCGGCAACTACCTGATCGTCCTGGCCGCGGCGCTGGTCGCGGTGATCGTTGCCGTCGCGATCGCACGCGGCGACCCGATCGTCACCACGGTGCAGTTCACGCTGGTGCTGACCGTCGCCGCGATCCCGGTGGCGATGCCGACGGTGTTGTCGGTGACGATGGCAGTCGGCGCCCGCCTGCTCGCCAAGAAGCAAGCGATCGTCAGCCGGCTGGCGGCCATTGAGGAACTGGCGGGCGTAGACGTGCTGTGCGCGGACAAGACCGGCACCCTGACCCAGAACACGCTGACGCTCGGCGATCCGTTCGCCGTCGACGCCGTAACCGTCAAGCAGGTCATCGTCTGTGCTGCGCTGGCCTCGCGGGCAGACAACGACGACCCGATCGACCGAGCGGTTCTCGGAGGCCTGCCCGACGACCAGGCACTGCAGGGCTACCAGGTGGGCCACTTCCAGCCGTTCGATGCGGTGCGCAAACGCACCGAGACCGCAGTGAACTCCGCCGACGGAGCGGCATTCAAGGTGACGAAGGGCGCGCCACAGGTCGTCTTGGCGCTGGCAGCAAACGCGCCACAGGTGAAGGCAGCCGTCGATGAAGCGGTCAACGACTTCGCGGCCCGCGGCTTTCGCTCACTCGGCGTGGCCCGATCCGACCGCGACAGCTGGCAGTTCCTCGGCGTGTTGCCCCTATTCGACCCGCCACGCGACGACGCCGCAGCAACCATCGCCACCGCCCGCCGGATGGGCGTCACCGTCAAGATGGTGACCGGCGACGCGCTGGCCATCGCGCAGGAGACCGCCAAGAAGCTCGGGATGGGCTCAGGCATCCTCGATGCCACCACGCTGGGCGACGTCAAACACGAGGAGTCCGCGTCGGCGGCTGAGTCGATCGATCGTGCTGACGGCTTCGCCCAGGTGTTCCCCGAACACAAGTTCCACATCGTGGACGTCCTACAGAAGCGCGGTCACATCGTCGGCATGACCGGCGACGGGGTGAACGACGCGCCCGCCCTCAAGAAGGCCGACTGCGGCATCGCCGTGTCGGGCGCCACGGACGCAGCACGCGCCGCGGCCTCCATCGTGCTGACCACGCCAGGCCTCTCGGTGATCGTCGACGCGATACAAGAGAGCCGAAAGATCTTCCAGCGGATGAACAGCTACGCGATGTACCGCATCGCCGAGACGCTACGCGTCATGTTGTTCATCACGTTGACGATCCTGATCTTCAGCTTCTATCCGCTGACCGCGGTGATGATCGTGATCTTGGCGTTGCTCAACGACGGCGCCATCTTGTCCATCGCCTACGACAACGTTCGCTACAACGAACAACCCGAGGTCTGGAACATGCGCGTGGTCCTCGGGATCGCCACGGTGCTCGGCATCATCGGGGTCGTCTCCGCCTTCGGCTTGTTCTACCTCGGTGAGCGCGTCTTCGAAATCGACCGCAACCAAATCCAGACCCTGATGTACCTGAAGCTGTCCATAGCGGGACACTTGACGATCTTCCTGACCCGCACCCGTGGCCCATTCTGGTCCACACCACGCCCAGCGCGGATCGTGCTGATCGCGGTGCTCGGCACCCAGACGCTGGCGACCCTGATCGCGGTGTACGGAGTATTCATGACCCCACTCGGCTGGGGTTGGGCACTGTTCGTCTGGGGCTACGCGCTGGCCTGGTTCCTCCTGAACGACCGAGTGAAGCTCCTGGCCTACCGGTTCCTCGATCCCGTCAACGCCCGAACAACGGTGCAGGCCGCGACACAACCACATGCGTGACACGACCGCCGACGGCACAGGTCGTCTACTCCGAGGCGGGCAACAGTGCGTGACGCAGCTGGTCCGTGATCCATGCCTCGGCGCGACCCGCAGCTCCAGCCACGGCCCTCGACAAGGGCCGTGGCTGTGCGCGTACGCCAGGGGCGAAGGTGGTGACGGTCCGCCGCGGCGTCGAGAGTCAGGCCGGTGGCGACCGGTCCCGGTCTCGAAGCACGGGTGGCGCGCAACGGCGGCGGCGGACCCAACCGCGATGGAGGGGTTCCGGCTGTTCGGGTCAAGGCTCTGCCCGTAGCTCACAGGACAGGCATCGCCCGGGCCGCCTGACGTGCGACCGCGACGAGCCGGTCACGATGCTTCGAGTACGGGGCGGCGTCGACCGCGCACCAGTTCTTGCCAGGCCACGCCCTCTGTCGGGAACGCCCGCCGTTCACACGATCGAACGGTCGGTCATCCTGACCGGGCTGGCTCGAGCATTGGCCGGCTTGATGTCCGATGCCGGTGTGGGTCCGTGATGGTGGGTGGCGTGAGGTCGACGTGGCGCAGGGGTTGGGCGTTGGCGGCGACCACGATGGTGGAGGCGCTCATGAGGATCGCTCCAACTGCTGGTGAGAGGGTGATGCCGGCAAACGGCAAGGCTCCTGCGGCCAGTGGGATGGCGATGAGGTTGTTAGCCGGCGCCCCAGGCCAGGTTTTGGATCATCTTGCGGTAGCTGGCGCGGGAGAGGCGGATGACGCCGAGGACGTTGCGCGGGTCGGGCAACCCAGCATCGGCGCAGACCTCGTCGGCGAGATGGGCGGTGACCCTGACCCTCACTACCGCCGATGATCCAGTGAGGAATCGATCGACATGAATCGACCCCAGTCCAAGCTCGGCTTCAACGCAACCTGGTCGATGGCCGTGGGGGGGATGGTCGGCGGCGGCATCTTCTCGACACTCGGCGTGGTCGTCGCGATCGCTGGCCCTTGGGCCTGGCTCAGCTTCGTGGCTGCGGGCCTCGTCGCGTTGGCGGCTGGGTACAGCTACGTGCAGCTGGCCACCCACTACGGCGAAGGAGGCGGGGCGTTCATCTTCCTCCGTGAGATCAACCGGTTCGGGTTCGCCGGCAGCCTCTCTTGGGTTCTCATCGTCGGCTACGTGCTGACGAACTCGGTGTACGCGTTGACGTTCGGGGAGTACGTCGGGCACGTGGTCGGGCTCGGGCCGTGGTTCCCGCGTGCTGCCGCAGCGGCGATCCTGGCGCTCTTCGTCGGGTTGAACCTGCGGGCCGTCGGCGAGGCCGGAGCTGTCGAGGTGGTGCTCGTGTGGTTCAAGCTGGCCGTGCTGGTCGGGCTGGCCGGCTGGGGGCTTGCGCAGTGGGATCCCTCAATGCTGTCGCGGGGCGTGCCGGGAACTGGGATCGGAGCAGCGTTGTTCGGTGGGGCGTCGGTGTTCATGGCGTACGAGGGCTTCCAGCTGGTGACCTACGACTACGAGGACATTGAGAACCCGCAGAGAACGCTGCCAAGGGCAGTGCTGTCGGCGATCGTCGTGGTGATCCTGGTGTACGTCGTCGTCACGCTCGGGGCGACGATGCTGATCGGGGCGGACCAGGTGGTCGAGCACCAAGAGGTCGCACTGGCGGTGGCCGGCCGCCAGGCGTTCGGCCTCACGGGCCTGGTTGTCGTGTCGATCGGCGCCGCGTTCTCCACCGGATCGGCCATCAACTCGACGCTGTTCGCCACCGCACGGCTCGCGTACGAGGTGGCCGAGGATGGGGAGCTGCCCGCTGCGCTGCATCACCGGAACAGGGCAGGGCTGCCGGACCGGGCGGTGATCGGACTTGGTGGAGTGGCCGCGGTGTTCGCCATGCTCGGAGCCCTCGCCACTCTGGTGGAGGCCGCCAGCCTCGCCTTCCTCTTCACGTTTGCCATCGTCGGTTGGCTGGCATTTCGGGCGCGGACAGGGTTTCGGATCGTTACAGGGATCGGATCGCTCGCCGCGGCTGCTGCGTTGATCGCGCTGGTGGTCCGCCTGGTGCAGACGGACCCGCTGGCACTCGTGTTCCTGGCCCTCCTGGTGCTCATAGCAATGTTCGGCCGCCCGGTCCTCCTCCGCCGCACGAAGACCGAGCCCCCTCCGAGCTGAGCGCCTCGACGGTGGGCAAGGCGGTCGTCCGCTGCCGATCACCCGGTCCGAGGATGCCCGCAACAGCGTCGGCAGTTCGCCCGTGCGGACCGACGCCGGCGATCCGCTGATCCCGCCAGACCCGGCGGGTTGCCTTCGACCACGCACGACGGAGCCGGGATCGAGCGGGCGAATCGCGCGCAGGACCTTGACCTTCTCGTCGCGCAGCGCATCGGCATCGGGGCTCACGGGCGGTTCCATCGCCAGGAGCGCCGCGACTTGGAGAAGGTGGTTCTGGACGATGTCGCGCAGGACCGCCACGATCTCCTCGAGTTCGTGTGTGTGTGTGTGGCGCCGCCCGTGCAGGCGTCGAGGAAGCGCCGGGCGATCTGCTTGTTCCTCTCCATCACTTCCTTCCCTTCATCGTGCCCGCCGTCTTGGCTGCCGTCGCGGCCGCTGGTCATGGGCCGCTCACTGTCACCACCCTGCTGCGCCCTTCCGCGCCGGTTGCCGCCAGGCCATTCGCCCGGTCGACCTCAGTGACCGACGACTGACGCGGCCTCTCCGGAGGCCGTCGCGGTCGCAGCACCTTCCCGCGGGCGCCGCAGTGGTGCGTCGGCGAACGCGGTGAGACCCGCGAGGGGTTCGATCTCGGCGTGGAAGCCGAGGACGTCGCGAGCTCGTTGCGGGCTGGCGACAACGTGGCGAACGTCGCCGAGGCGGTAGTGGCCGGTGACGACCGGCGAGAGCGGCGACCCGGACCCGCTGGTGATGGCGCTCGCCATCTCCAGGACGGTGATAGGGCGACCGCTGGCGATGTTGAGGGCACCGTCGTACGAGTCGGGCGCAGTCGAGCGCGAGCACGTTGGCTCGGGCGACATCATGGACGTGGACGAAGTCCCGGGTCTGGCCACCGTCCTCGAAGACCAATGGCGGCTGGCCGGCTTCGAGACGGCTCCGGAACAGGCTGGCGACACCGGCGTAGGGCGTGTCGCGGGGCATCCTCGGTCCGTAGACGTTGTGGTAGCGCAGGGCGGTGACGGCGACGCCGTGCTCGCGTCCGAAGGCCGAGCAGAGGTGCTCCTGGTGGAGCTTGGTCGCGGCGTACACGTTGCGGGGATCTGTCGGCGTGTCCTCAGTCGTGGTCCGCCACACCAACGATTGGCCGCAGCGCGGGCACCCGGGCTCGAATCGGCCGGCCGCGAGGTCGTCCACGGCACGGGCGGCCGGGCGCACGCCACCGTGGCGAGGGCAGCAGTACGCGCCCTCGCCGTACACCACCATGCTGCTGGCGAGGACGAGGCGCCCGGTGAAGCCAACGTCGTGCAGGGACCAGAGCATCGCGGCCGTGCCGGCGTCGTTGTGGTCGACGTAGTCACGCACGTCGGCGAAGTCGACACCGAGTCCAACCCGGGCGGCCTGATGGCACACGGCGTCGACGCCGGCGAGCGCGCTCGGCCAGCTGTCCGTATCACGGATGTCACACCACCGGTAGTCGGCACCATCCGCCAGGCCGTCGGGAACGCCGTCGTGCGCGGTCGGCTCGAGCGAGTCCATCACGACGACCTCGTGCCCGGCGTCGAGCAGCTGCTCGACGATGTGCGAACCGATGAAGCCGGCCCCACCACTGACGAGCATCCTCACGAGCGCCTCCTCCTACCAGGGCCAGACGAGCAGGGTCTGGAGGGCGATGGTCACGGCCGCCTGCGCCGCGATCCACGACGCGGCCCGGCGGCTCGATGCCAGGCGGACGACGACAAGCGTGGCGAAGGGCAGGAACGGCAGCCAGATGCGTTCAACCTCACCCTTCGACAGCCCGGACAGGTCGGCCACCGCCACCGCGACCAGTGACGCCCCGGCCAACCACCGCAATGGCGACACGAACGGATCCGACGCCCGGAACGAGGGGCGCGGCACGCCGTCAGGCGACCGCGTCGGTCGGAGCGCCCAGGCAGCGACGACCGCCGGACCGAGCATGACGGCGAACACCACCAGGTTGGCGACGGCGAAGTAGGTGTAGGGCCGGTGCGCCGCCGCCCCGAAGTGGTAGAAGGCCCGCGCCGCGCTGAACCCGTCGAGCCATCGGAAGCCGGCCGCCGTCCATGCCGCGACCACCGCGGACGCGCCGGCCAGCAGGGGCGCGATGAGGTGGTACCGCCCGGTCGACAGGAGGACCGCGCCCGTCAGCGTGGCGACGAGGGGGGCGAGCCCGTAGCTGAGGTAGAGCGAGCCGGCCAGCACCGCGCCCGAGAGGAGGGCGAGGGCGGCGGCAGTCCGGCGATCACCCGCGCTGGCTGCGGCGGCCAGCAGCGCGATCCCCCACACAAGCGCCGCGGCAAACACGCCGTCGGCGACGGTTGCGACGAGGAGCGTCCACGGACCGCAGACAAAGAACGGCAGGACGGCGCGGGCCCCGGCTTCCACGCCCATCCGGTGCACGGTGACGGCGACTCCGATCGGGACGGTGGCGGTCACGGCGATCAGAGCCGCGGCGGCCCATCCGCTCCCGCGAAGGCCGAGGACCTCCAGGCCGCGGAGGAGGACGACCATCCCCGGCGGATGGCTCTTGACGTGGGTGGGCGCTCCGTGGAGTCGGGACACGTACGTGCTGACGTAGGGGCCGAGCCCGACCCGGCGGACCGCCGGCAGGGCGGCGGCGTAGTCGTAGCGGGAACGGAGCGATCGGGTGAGGCCGCCCCAGCTCGTGCTGGCCCCGAGCGCGACGCTCCATGCGACCGTCGTGATCCAAGTGACGACCACCAGCTGTCGCCACGGCAGGACACGGGCGGCAGCCGGCCCGCACGTGGCGACCACGAGGGCGATCACGACGGGGACGGCGATGCCCCAGCTGGGTCTCGGCCCCCAGTCAGCGAAGAACGGCGCGGCGAAGAGCGTGAGATCCGTGCCGCCGCGCTGGAGCGCTGCGCCCCACGCCGCGGTGCCGGCGAGGGCGAATCCCACGGCGATGAGCGCCCACAGCGACCGCCTTCTGCCGTGGAGCCACCAGCGGTGGCGACCCACTCGCACGAGGGATCGTGGCCGCACGACCGGTCTGACCTGTCACGGCGCGACCGCGGGCGACCGCCCCGGCACCACCGAGGTGTGCCGACGCAGCACCCGGTTCATGTCGGCGACGGCCCTCACCGTGCCGCGCATCGTGCCGGTGACCTTCGAGCGGCCGATGCGCGGGGCGTAGGCCACGCTCGTCTCCTCGATGCGCCAGCCGGCCCGGGCGGCCAGCACGACCATCTCGAGGGGCCACCCTGACCGGCGATCCTCGATGCCGAGGGCCAGGAGGTCATGCCGACGGGCGGCCCGCATCGGTCCGAGGTCGTGGAGCGGGAGCTCCAGCCGCCGCCGGAGCTCGAAGGCGAGCACACGGTTGGCGAGGCGGGCGTGGCCCGGCCACGCGCCAGGCTCGGCCCGCCGCTTCGCCAGCACGAGATCCGCACCACCGTCGATGACCGGATCGGCGACCTTGGGGAGCTCACCCGGATCGAAGGAGCCGTCGGCGTCCATGAAGCACACGACGTCCGCGCTGGCGGCGACGAGACCGGTCCAACAGGCCGACCCGAACCCGCGGCGCGGCTCGCGCACCACCATGGCACCACCGGCCGCGGCGACCTCCGCGGTCCGGTCGGTGGAACCGTTGTCGACCACGACCGCCCGGTAGCCGGCCGGGAGCGCGTCGAGCAGCGCGGGCAGGGCGCGCTCCTCGTCGAGCGCGGGCAAGATCACATCGACCGTCATCGCTCGACCTCCGGTGACCGTCGTGGCCGCCGCGCCGCCCGCCAGCGCCCGCTGGCCAGCGCCAAGCCGGCCAGGAGCCAGGTGAGCGCGAGGTAGGCGACGAGCCCGTGGGCGTAGTTGCGGGGGAGCAGCGACGGGTTGCCCCGGTTCCGGCCGTACCCCCTCACGAACGGCCAGGCGATCAGCACTAAGACGGCCGAGGTGGCGATGGCCCAGCGCACCGGGCCTGGAACTCGACTGCCGCGAGCCGCCCGAACCAGCACCGCCCCGACGATGGCGACGATCGGCAGCCAGAGGAGGTCGTGGACGAGCGCACTGCCCACGAGCCAGCGCACGAGCACCGTGGGCCGGGCGTCCCGACGATCGCCGAACGCGCCGATCACCGCGCCGGCCATCACCGCCCAGCCGATGACCGTCGTGACCCAGAACACCCGGCCGCCGTCACGATGCTCGATCTCACCCGGAGCTGCCGCGGCCGGACGTCCGGGGCGACCGGCCGAGGCGGAGGTGGGCTCGCTCACAGGACCACCAGCCGTTCCACCCACTTCGTCTGCAGCACACCCGGCAGGTTGGGTGCGATGAGGCGAACCGGATACCCATGGTCGAGGTGCAGGCGCTCGCCGTTGAGCTCGAGGGCGAGCAGGGTGTCGGAGTCGTGGAGGTGCCACGAGTTCAAGGTCGAGCGTCGATAGCGGCCGCTGCGTTGCAGGGACTCGACCTGAACGCCGGCGTCGGAGTCGGAGTCGACCGCGCCGGCCAGCGCCAGCACGTCGCGCACCCTCACGCCCCTCCACCGTGCGCCTCGACTCCAACCCTCGACGCAGGCGATCGGCAGCTCTGCTTCGTGTTGCGGTAGGGCGGACAGGTCGTCGAGGCTGAGCGACAGCGAGCGCCGGACGTTGCCCTCCACCTGCAGCCGATAGCCGGGATCCTGGGCCAACCGCACGACGCCTGCCCCGCCCGCGGTCTTGTTGACGGGCAGGCCCTGCGGGCCCTCGGCAGGACGGCGCTGCGCGAGCGCGGCAAACCGGCTCAGCGGCCGCACGGTGCCGCCGGCCACCGCGAGCGCGACCAGGCCGGCCGTCGCAGCGACGCCACCGAGGAACGCTCGGCGTTCAGAGCTGCGGGCCGACGCCAGCTCCGCGGGCGCGTCGCGGCGCAGTGCGTCGCGGGTGAGCGACGCCTTGGCCCCGATGTGGGCGACCATCGCCCCGACCATCAGCCAGGCCGTCCAGTAGTGGGCACTGGGGAAGAAGAACGGGTACGGGTACCAACGGGCGACGTTGGCCACGCCGGAGAAGAGGAGGAACAGCCCGCCGGCGACGAGCGGCACCAAGCTGATCCGCTCGACGGCATGGGCCACGTTGCGGAACGGCGGCCAGGTCCAGAAGCGGGGGAAGACGGTCCAGAGCTTGGCGAGGAGGATCGGGATCGAGACGAAGCCCGTCGTGACGTGCACGCCCTGCGTGATGCGGTACAGGCCGGCCGGCCGGCTCGGCCACTCGAACCAGCTCGGCGGGTGCTGGATCAGGTGCGACAGCAGACCCGTGAGGAAGCAGGTCCCGAACGACACGCCGAGGGCGATGCCGAGCACCGCGGCATTGCGCGTCTCGTGCAGCTCGCTGGTGAAGCCCTCCTCCACCCTCGTCACGACGTCAGCTGGACGAACCATCGTCCCTCCTCCGCGTGGGTCCACGTCGCTCGCAGCCCTGCGGCACGAGCGATGGAGTCGATGCCGTCGATGCCCACCCGAGCCCACGAGAACCACGGCCCGCAGTGGTGCCCGTGCTCGACTCGAGCCCTGGTGACGACGGTAGGGAGGCCGGGCGGCTCGACCTCGGCCAGCACCCGGCCATCGCCGGCCAGGACCTGCCGAAGCCGCCGCAACAGCCGAGGGGCATCACCCCCGATCCCGATGTTCCCGTCGATCAGGAACGCCGAGCGCCACCGACCTTCGCGGGGCAGCGGATCGAACACGGAGCGGTGGAGCACGGCGCAGCCGCGCCGCCGCGCCGCGTCGATCGCGCTCGGCGAGGTGTCGATGCCGAGCGCGATCGTGCCCTGCTCGGCCAGCGCCTGCGTGTGGCGACCGGGACCGCAGCCGACGTCGAGGACGGGACCGACGGCACGGGCAAGGACCGCGGCCTCCTCGAGCGGTGGCGACGACTGCCAACGGTCCAACAGGAGCGGGATGACGTCGCCGTCATCCGTGCGCAGCACGGGCGGAGGGAGCGGCGGTGCGACGGTGGGCTGAGCCTTCACGCGAGTGCTCCGACGAGCTCGCGGATGGCGGCCGCGAACCGCGTGTCCGGCGCCAGCGCCGCCACCTCGAGGGCGTCGGCGATGGTGTCGACGTCGCGCAGGCGGGGCAGCGTCGCGGTCCGCAAGCCGAGCTCGCCGAGGCGGGCCATCTGCTGGGCCCCCGTGTCGGGCTGGCTCATCGGGACACCGCGGAACACCGCCGGGTCGACGCGACGCAGACCGATGGACCACCACCCTCCGTCCTCCGCCGGGCCGAGGACGGCGTCGGTGTCCGGCCGCTCCAGCGCGGCATTAGCCAGGTCGATGAGGGCCGGCGTCACCTGCGGGGTGTCCATGCCGATCTGGAGCGTGGGACCGCCGATATCGCTCCAGGCCGCCGCGAGGCGCTCGTCGAACGCCGTGCCGCGCTGGCGGACAACCTCGACGCCCGCCGGCAGCCACGGGCCCGGCCGGCCATCGAGGGCGAGCACGACCCGATCGGCCGAGCTCGACAATGCGGCGACGAGCGTGTCGACCAGCGCCGCCTCGGCCACGAGGGCGGCCTCCTCCGGGCTGCACGGTGGGCACAGCCGTGTCTTCACCCGACCAGGCACCGGTGCCTTGGCCATGACGATGATCGGCATGTCGACACGGTAAGAACGGGGCGCCCCCCGCGCGCCACGATCGTGCTTACGAGTCGCTGAACAAAGCTGACCACCGGCCGTCCCCGCCGGTTCGGCCCTACGCTCGACGGCGTGCTCGAAGAGCCCACCCGTGTGCTGGTGGCCGACGACGACGCCACGGTGGCGGAGGTGGTGGCCCGCTACCTGACCCGAGAGGGCTTCAGCGTCGAGATCGTAGGCGACGGCGAGGTCGCGCTCGAGCGAGCCCTGTCCCAGCCCCCGCACCTGCTCGTGCTCGATCTGATGCTCCCCGGGATCGACGGGCTGGAGGTGTGCCGGCGGCTCCGGGCCCTGGCGCCGGTCCCGGTGATCATGCTGACGGCGAAGGGGGACGAGGCCGATCGGGTGATCGGACTCGAACTCGGTGCTGACGACTACGTGGCGAAACCCTTCTCACCCAAGGAGCTCACCCTGCGGGTCAAGGCCGTGCTGCGCCGAGCGAGCACCCCCCTCGCCGCGATGGGCGAGTCCCACCGGCTGTTGACGGCAGGGCGGGTCGAGGTGGATGTCGCGTCCGCGTGAGGTGCGGGTCGAAGGTCGCCTGGTCGCGCTCACGGCACGCGAGCTCGAGCTGCTGGCCTTCCTGATGCGCCACAGCGGCCAGGTGTTCCGCCGCGAGGACCTACTGCAGCAGGTATGGGGCTACTCGATCGGCGACACGTCGACGGTCACCGTCCACGTGCGCCGCCTACGGGAGAAGATCGAGGTCGATCCGGCCCGACCGCGGCACCTGGTGACGGTGTGGGGCGTGGGATACCGGTTCGACGCGGTGCCGCTCGAAGCGGTCGGGGAGACGACCCCGTGAGGCGCGTCCAGCAAGGGTTCGTCATCCTCGGCGGTCTCGCGCTCGCGGGTCTCATCGCGGCGCTCCTCGGTGTTCCGTTGGCTGACACCGTCGCCCTCGTCGGCATCTCCTTCGGCGTTCACTCCTGTCGGTGTCATCGGGCGCCTCCTGCTCGGGAGCCGGTCCCGGCGTCTGGCCCGCCAGGCGGTCGTCGTGGTCGCTGGTGGCGATCGCCGGCACGATGCTCGGCGCCGTGGTCGCGGCGAAGGCCATGTTCGTCTCGACCCACGACCTGAAGGCGCTGTTCGTGATCCTGGTCGGCGCCGGCATCGTCGCCGTACTCGCCGCGCTGCACCTCGGCGAGGAGGTCGACCGCGCCAGCCGCGCGCTCGGCGACGTCACCCGCGGCATCGGTGCCGACGAGGCCGCCCGGCCGACGGTCGCCTCCTCGGCGCCCGAGGAGCTGACGCGACTCGCCCACGAGCTGACACAATGGGTCAGCGACTCGACGAGGCCCGCGCCCGGGAGCAGCGGGTCGAGCAGTCACGGCGCGAGCTCATCGCCTGGGTGTCCCACGACCTGCGCACCCCGCTGGCGGGCATTCGGGCCATGGTCGAAGCGCTCAACGACGGGGTGGTCGACGACCCCGAGACGGTCGAGCGGTACCTCGCCACGATCCAGCGCGAGGCCGACCGCCTCGCCGCGCTCGTCGACGACCTGTTCGAGCTCAGCCGCATCCAAGCCGACGCGCTCCGCCTCAGCTTCGAACCGATCGCCGCTCGCCGAGCTCGTGTCGGACACGCTCGCCAGCGCCAGGTGACCGCGGAGCGCAAAGGCGTCCAGCTGCAAGGACACGTGCTCGATGATGCCGGCGTCGCCGATCTCTCCATCCCCGAGATGGGTCGAGTGCTGCGCAACCTGCTCGAGAACGCCATCCGGCACACGCCGCCGGGCGGCACGATCACCGTCGAAGTGCTCGGGCGCACCGACGCCGTCGAGGTGTCGGTCGCGGACGGCTGCGGCGGCATCCCGGACGGCGATCTCGATCGCGGTCTTCGAGCTCGCCTACCGCGGCGATGCCGCTCGTCCCGCCGGGCGGTGGCGGTGGACTGGGCCTGGCGATCGCCAAGGGACTGGTCGAAGCCCACCAGGGAGTGCTCACCGTGCAGAACGGGGACGTCGGCTGCTGCTTCGTCGTGCGCCTGCCCCGCTCGGCTTGACGGGGTCGACCGGTCGGCTGGCGTCGACGGGTCCGAGCTCTGGCTCACCGCGGCCGATGAGGATCCTCCCGCTGGTCTCATCCCGAATGCCCCAGCACCGGGGGCCAACGGCTGGCACGCCTCGGGCCGTGTCGAAGAAGCCGTGGCGCTCACCGAGGAATCGGTCGCCGCTGCGCACGACCTCGGCAACTCCTTCTGGATCGTCTACGCCCTGTGGACCGCGGGTCTTGCGCATGCCCACTCCGACCCGCATCGCGCGTGCTGGCGGCGCGGGGCGGGCCGACTGCACCTCTGCCTGCTCATCAGGGTGGCGATGCGCCACGGTGTGCCAGGACCGGCGCACTGTTGCCGGTGAGTGGGTTCGCATCGGGTTCGGCGCGATCGTGGCCGATCAGCCGGTCTGCGCTCGGCGCTGCAGTGGACGGTCCGCGTTGTTCGATGTTGGCGATCGCATGGGTGAGCGTGAGGGCCCAGATCGGTGCCGCGATCGTGCCGCCTACGATCAGCAGCACGTCCACGACGCTCCACGCGGCGACGGCCATTGCGCCGGCAAGCGCGAGGTAGAGCAGACCGGTCAGGGTCGACCAACGCTGACCATCCGCGGGTAGCCGGACTGATGTGTGTGGCGAGGCCGAGGCCGATCATTCCCGCGCCGAGGAGCGCGAAGGCTCCGAGCTCGAGTGCGTCGTCGATGGCGTCGACGAGTTGGAGAGCGACGAGGTCCGCGGTGAGGTCGCGTCCGGCGGGCAACGAGGTGTCGTAGATGTAGCGGTAGCCGCCGACCTGGATGAGTTGGGCGGTGATGAACAGCGCGGCGCCGAGCCGGCACAAACGAGCGGGCCATTCGTAGTCGCTGATGCTGTTCGTTCGTTCGGTGAGGACGTAGAGGGCGGCAAAGCCGGCGCTGGCGATGAGCATCGCCATGCACTGCTGGGGCACGGTCGAGCGGAAGTACTCGAAGAAGATCGTCAGGCGGGCCGTCCGGTCACGGGGGAGGGGCGGGGGGTTGGCGATGGTGACATGCAGTGCTTGGAGGGCGTACCAGCCGGCGGCCAGGACAAGGCAGGCCGAGTAGACGATGGCGGAGCGGGGCGTGCGCCTGGCCTTGCGCAGCCGGTCGTGCTGTCGACGTGCCGTCATCTGCTGGACCTGGCGTCCGGGTGGTCTGCACTGGTTGCGTCCAGCGGCGGTCGCCATACGGCGAGGTGCGTGTCGTGCTCGACGAGATGGCGGAGGTTGGCCAGGACCTGCTCCCGGACTCCCTCTGCGGTGGTGCCTCGAACCCGGGCCAGTGCAGCCTCGACGAGCGAGACGAGGCGGGGATGGCCAGTCTGGCCGGTGAGCCAGCGGTGACCGCCGGGGTTGTCGGTTTCGGTCAGTAGCTGATCGGACGGGATGAGTGCGGCGAGTTGTCGGATGTGGTCGGAGTGAAGGATCTCGACCCCGACGGTGAACAGGTGGTCGCGGCGGATCAGCAGGTGGAGCAGGTCGATGGGGCCCGCGTACCAGTGCAGGATGGCGCGCTCGACTCGGCGATGCCTCAGCATGGAGTCGACGTCGTGCTCGGCTCCGCTGGAGTGGATGTTGACCGTCTTGTGCTGCTCGGCGGCATGGTCGAGGAGCGCGGCGAACACTTCGGCCTGGGCGCGGTGGGCGGCGGGGTCGGTGACGAATCGGTGGTCGAGTCCGAGCTCGCCGATCATCGGGCTGGTGTCGAGCTCGTCGGTGAACTGGTCGATGGTTCGGGCGAAGCGGGGTGCTTCCCAGGGGTGGATCCCGAAGGTGGGGATGACAAGGTGGGACTGCTGGGCGATGCGTCGTGATCGGTGGTACGCGTGGGGACCATCCGAGACGCTGATCGTCAGGACCCGGTACCGGTCGATCTCGTCAAGGACGGCGTTGAGCTCATGGTCGGTGTACTTGTCGAGGTGGGCGTGAGCATCGACGTGTACGGCTCGGAACACAGGTGTCATGGTGAACCCCCGGTCGTTGCCGCCTGGTACTCGTCGAGCAGCGAGAGCATGGTCGTCGCGCCGAGCACGGTCGTGTACGTGGCCGCCCCGGGGGTCGACCAGATCACGTCGACGAGGTCGGGGTACCGGTCGGTGACCCACCGGCGGTAGGCGTCGAAGTGGCGGTAGACCCGGGCGGAGGTATACCGGCCGTGGGCACGTGTCGCTGAAGTGATGCGCCCGTCGACGGCCCGGTAGCGGTGGACTCCGTGCAGCGCGAGGCCCCAGCGGCGCATGACCTCGTCGCTCATCTCGTAGTCGCAGGTGACGACGGCGCCGCTACCAGTGCAAGCGTGATCGGTCACATGGAAGCCGGCCGCCGCTGGCGCGGCCAGGATCTCGGCCAGCTCGACTCGATCGCCCGGTTCGTCGAGGTGGCAGCCGAGGATTGCTGCGTCGTCGGTCAGGAGGGCGAGCGCGTCGGTGACGTGCCCCCGGTTGCGGGTCTCGTTCCATTGTTCGATCAGCGCAACGGGATCGTGGAGCCGTTCGCCGGGTTCGTCGTCGGCAGGAGGTTCGGCGCACGAGCTGGCGAGACATCCGGTGGCCAGGACGGCCGCCAGCACGTCACGTCGCGGGACCCTCATCGAGCTGCTCCTTCCAGGATCGCCGCTCGCAGCTCGGGCGGGGTGCCGGCGGACGGCACCGCCTGCCGTGCCAGGAGCAGTCGCGGCCGCTGCAGCATCCAGATCGCGGCCGTGATCGCCAAGAGAGCGACGGACCATCGGGGACCGGCAATGCTGGCCAGCAGCGGGCCGACAAGGGCGCCGACGACCATGGCCGCGACCATCAGCGAGTCGAGGAGCCCGAACGCGGCACCGACCGCCGAGGCGGGGAGCCGCTGCAGGAGCTCCACCGACCCCGTAGCCTCGACCATCACAGCTGCGCCGCCGAACACGGCACAGGCGGCAACGGCGAGCAGCGGGCGGCTGGCTACGGAGAGGCTGAGGAGGGATCCGCAGGCAACGAACAGGCTCATCCGCACGAGCCGACGCCCAACCGCCGAGGCGGCGGCCGATCCAGCGGCGACCACCAGCAACGCACCGATGCCCTGCACCGCGGTGAGCCAGCCCAGCAGACCATTGTGCTCGGGGCGCAGCTCCCGGGCGATCGCCGGGAGGAGCGCCATGGCCGCCCCCCCGAGGACGTTCACGACCAGCAACGCCGCGACGCTGGACCGCCCCGCTGGATGGACGAGCGCGCCCAGAGCCGGCCGCAGAGAGCTCCGCGCTCCGCGTCCCGGCCGAGCCGGACCGAGGGGGTCGGCCCGCAACGCGATCGCGGTCGCCACGGCGAACAGGGTGATCGACACCACCAGTGCCGTGCGCCCCGACCCGTCGAAGACCACGAGTGCTCCGCCCACTGCCGGCCCAGCGCTGAACGCCACCGACTCGAGCAGCACGACGAGGCGGCCCCACCGGTCCCGCTGCGGTTCCGCCACCGTGTTCCGCAGGCCAGCCATGAGCGCCGGATAGCACGGGGTGCCCGCTACCCCGATCAGCACGAGAAGCGCGAGCGCCGCGCTCGGAGTCGACTCCTGCAGGAAGGACAGCACCAGCACCGTGAGCCCGACACGCGCCGCGGCCGACACGGCGACGACGCGGCCGAGCCCACACCGACCGGCCACCGCCCCGGCCACCGGCGAACAGACCAGATACGGAACAACGCGTGCCGTCGCCACCGCGGCGAGCCAGGCATCTGGCAACCCTCGCCGGGTGAACTCCACGGCGATCACCACGAACGGCATGCCCTGACCGACACTGCCCGCCACATAGGAGGTGAGGTGGCGGACCATCGCCCGTTCGCTCCCGGCACCGATCGTCGACCGCATCACGGCCCAAGGGGACCACGGCGACCGGCCCTGGGGCATCGGCGCCAGCACCGGTGCCGCGGCCGTCCTCGCTCAGTGCGGACACGGATGCCACGATGGCCGCAACGGTCGCATAATGAGGGCGATGGCCAAGCGGTCACCGCTGGCGTCGCGCCGTGTTGCGGTCCTCACCGCCACCACCGCGGCCTGCGCCGCAGGGTACGTCGCGCTCACGGTTCGTGCCGACGTCTGGGGTTGGCCGTCGATTCTGTTCATCTGTGTCGGGGTCACCTTCGCGGCAACCGCGGCGGTGCTGAGCGTGCGCCGACCCGACAACCTGACGTGGCGGCTACTGCTCGTCGCCGGCGGGCTCTGGTTCGCCCAGGCCCTCGTGCTCAGCGAAGTGGCTGCGCTGGCCTGGATCGGGCTCGGGGTCAAGAGCCGGTACCTGATCGTCGTGTTCCACATGGCGCTGGCCATGCCGACGGGCACCCTCCCGTCCACGTCCGCACGGCGCGTCGTGGCCGCCGCGTACCTGGTCGGGGCGGTGTTCGCCGTAATCGACCCCTGGACGGGATGGGCCTGCGCTGGGGAGAACGCCGTGTGCGCCGGGGCCGTCGAGATCGGCGATCTGTCCGGGTGGTCGCAGGCGATGGTGCTGCTCGGCCGGATGCTGGTCGCCGGAGTCGTGGTTGCTGGCATCGCCGTCATCGCACATCACCTGCGCGTGTGCGACCGCGCCACCCGCCGCGCCGCCGCCCCAGTCCTGGTGGCGTTGTGCGCCAACGGGGCCGTGGTCGCCGCCGCTGACCTTGGCTTGCTCCCGGGCGACTTCGGGCGGGTGCTGCTCCTCACCACCGCTTGGCTCTTGCCGCTCGCCGTGCTCCTCGGCCTCACCCTTGTGCAGCTTCATCGCGCGCAAGTCGCGGAGCTCGTCGTGGCCCTCGACCGTGGTGTCACCCCGGTCGAGCTCCGCGACGAGCTCGCCCGCTGCCTGGGGGACGACTCGTTGGTGCTCTGCTTCCCCACCGAGCGCGGGTTCGTCGATCCGACGGGCGACCCGGTGACCCCCGGGGGGCCCGGGCGGTCGGTCACCCGGGTCGAGCACGAGCACCGGCTGATCGCCGTGCTCGAGCATCGCCCGGCACTGGCCGAGGAGCGCGAGCTCCTGGCGGCGACCACGGCGGCCAGCCGGCTGGCGCTCGAGAACGCCCGGCTGACGGCAACGGTCCAAGCACAGCTTGTCGAGCTCGCACAGTCGCAGCGACGGATCGTCGAAGCAGGTGACCTCGAGCGGCGGCGGATCGAGCGCAACCTCCACGACGGCGCCCAACAGCGCCTGCTCACCGTCGCCCTGGAACTCGGCCGACTCCGCCAGCAAGCCTCCCGAGCCGGACACGACGACATCGCCTCCGTGCTCCGGTTGGTCACCGACGACCTCGAGGCGGCGGTCGGCGAGCTGCGGGCGCTCGCCCGCGGCCTGCACCCGACCGTTCTCACCGATCATGGGCTCCCAGTCGCCGTCGAAGCCCTCGCGCAGCGCACGGCGCTTCCCCTCGAGGTCGATCTCCGTCTACCCCGCCTACCGGCGCCGGTGGAGACTACCGGCTACTTCACGATCGTCGAGGCGCTCAGCAACACCATCCGCCATGCCGCCGCCACCCAGGTCCGAGTCGGCGGCCGGATCCACGGCGATCACGTCGAAATCACCGTCGAAGACGACGGCATCGGCGGCGCCACCCCCGACGGAGGGTCCGGTCTGAGCAGCCTCGACGACCGTGCCCGTGCGATCGGCGGGACGCTCGACGTGCACAGCCCGCCCGCCGGAGGCACCACCCTCACCTTGCGGCTTCCGCTCGGGACCGTCTGATGACGATGCGAGCCGTACTTGCCGACGACGCGGCGCTGTTCCGTGAGGGCATCGCCCGCCTGCTCGGCGACGCCAGCATCGACGTCGTCGGGCAAGCCAACGACGCCGCGGAACTCGAGCGCGCTCGTCGCCACGCATCACCCCGACGTCGCCGTGGTTGACGTCCGCATGCCACCTACACACACCACCGAAGGCCTGGTCGCCGCGGTCGAGCTCCGGAGGGCCTACCCGGCACTCGCCGTGCTGATCCTCTCCCAGTACGTCGAGGTCCAAGACGCCATCCAGCTCCTCACCGAAGAGCCCCGAGGCATCGGCTACCTCCTCAAGCAGCGCGTCACCGACGTCGACTCCTTCCTGTACGCGCTGAACCACGTCGCCGACGGCGGTTCGTACATCGACCCCGAGGTCGCCACCCTCCTGCTGGAACGCAAACGCCGCCAAGGCCCCCTCGACCGGCTCAGCGACCGAGAGCTGGAGGTGCTCCAGCTCATGGCCGAAGGCCGCTCCAACCAGGGCATGATCGAACGCCTCACCATCAGCCCCCGGACCGTCGAAAGCCACGTCCGGACGATCTTCCTCAAACTCGAGCTCCTCGACCAGCCCGACGACCACCGACGCGTCCTCGCAGTGCTCACCTACCTGCGATCCCTCGACCGGAGAACGCGCTGACGCTCCAACAACCGGCGGCCTCCGCGACGCAGGCTGGACGCAAACCAACGCGGGCTGGCCGCCGGCCCAGTTCGAGACCCGGCTTCGCGAGACGTTCACGCAACTCTGGCCGTCGCGTCGGTCCTGCGATTCGTCCATTCGTCAGCGCTCCGGCTCAGGTCTGCGCGGACGCCATGCGCGTGACGGCGTCGGCTGGCGACAGGTGGACGGCACCGCGTCGGAGGGTGAGCGCGCAGGCCCCGAAGCCGGCGACGGCCAACGCCGCGCCAGCCGGGAAGTACACGAGCCCGATTATCGGGAACGCCCCTACGGCGATCGCCGCCCAACGGGGCACCGCGCGCTCTCGCCACAGCGCGATGGCCAGGAGCATGCAACCGGCGAGCAGCCCGCCGATGTACAGCACGAGCATCGTCCCGAACAGGGCGTTGTGCTGGTAGTCGGTGACCAACCCGATCGCGCCCGGGTCGCTCGACGTCGCCGCCTCGCACAACAGGATGTCGTTGGGCCAGCAGGAACACTACGGCGAGCGCCCCCTTTGATGCGACGCCGGCGCCCACCGCGGCGGTCCCCGAATGCCGCGCCCCGGCGACGGCTCCCACGAACAGCACTGCCGGAAACAGCAAGGCGGGCCCGTCGAGCAACAGCGCCCAGCGCATCGCCAAGAGGTCGCCGGCGGCGTCCGCCACCTGCTCGGCTGGATCCCCGCCAGCGCTCACGGCCCACATGATCACCTCATGGCCCGGGCCGACGACGAGCGACTCACCGGTCACGACGCGTCCAATGACGTAGAGCACGGCCACGGTGGTCCGCCGGCCAGCGCCACGAGCACGGGATGGGTGCGGGCCGAGATCGACTTGGCTCTGCGCAGGAGCCAGGAAGGGCCTACTCGGAACACGCGCGGGTGCGTTCAAGGGTGTTCGCCAGCAGCCCCAGCAGGTGCTGCAACCGGTCGCGCCGCGCCTTGAGCTCCCGCCGGTATCCCGCGCTTTCAGTGTCGGCGGTCTCGGGGCTGATGTCCTGCACGACAGCCGTCAGGACTTCCCGCAGGAGCGCGAACACCCCCCACGGCAGCACGTCAGTGGCTGGCTCGTCGAGCGTTACCCGCCACCGACGTGCCTGCCGTGTGGCTCCACGATGCCCGACCCGCGTTGCGGCTCGTTGAGATCTACGTTGTCGTTCGATGGCGAAGCCACTCAGGGGCCGACGAGCTGGTAGTCCTGCCGGCGGAGCGGTCCATCGCTCGCTGATCCGTCGGCCCTCGGGACGCTCGTCGGCTCGCCGTCGAGAGTGAAGATGACGGCGTCGATGCCTGGAATCTCGGTCATGGCGTATGTGAGCTGGGCCAACGCGAGCCGTTGCTCGGCGGCGGTGGCCTCGGTGAACGCGATGGCAAGGTCGACGGCGACCGTCGAGCCGACTCGGCGCGCCGAGTTCACCACCTCGTCGGACACCAGTGCGGAGCGCAGGCCACTCTGCTCCTCCTCCGTCGTGGGGCCGGAGAGGAGCGCCCCGAGGATCTCCTTGGGAACGAGGGCGGCCACCGAGCGGGCCACGCTGGCGAGGCGCGCGTCCCGCACGAAGTAGACGGTTGCGACCACCGACGGCGGCGCCACGGTGCTCGACGAGCTCGTGGGCAGCGATCCGCTCCCCTCGAGCAGCTCGAAGGGGACCTGGCTGTCGTCGATGCGGGTGGCCTCGTGCTGAGTGGGGACGGCACACGCCCACGTTCCAAGGCTCGCGACGGCGAGCGCCCCGAGTACCCATCGTCGCCTCATGACGGCCACGGCGCGGCTGGCAGCTCGACCATGAAGCGCGCCCCACCCGAAGGAGCGGTCTCCAGCCGGATCGATCCACCGAGTAACCGCGCGTGCTCCGACACGAGCGACAGGCCGAGGCCGGTGCCGCTCCCAGCGCGCTGGCGCGCCGCGGCGCCCCGCCAGAAGCGCTCGAAGATGCGATCCCTGTCCGGTTCGGTGATGCCCGGGCCCTCGTCGTCGACCGTGATGCGGAATCGGTCGTCCGAGCGCGCCAAGCCGAGATAGGTGACGCCTCCCCCGTAGCGGTCCGCGTTCTCGAACAGATTGCTCATGATCCGCTCGGCTCTCCGCTGGTCCAGCACGACCTCCCACGGACCGTCACTCTCCGGCGTGACCGGTGGACCTTCCTTCGAGCGCGTGAACGCGGTCAGGAACGTCATCATGTCCACCTCCTCGGCGTTCGTCTGCTCGGCCCCGGCATCCAGGCGGGAGATCTCGAGCAGATCGAGCACCAACCGCTCGAAGTAGTCGACCTGGGCTCCGAGCAGGTCGACCGCCATCCCTGCCCTTTCGGGCATGTCGGTCTTCCTGCTCTTCACCACCTCGATCGCGGTCGCCAGCGCCGTGAGTGGTGTGCGCAGCTCGTGGCTGACGTCCGACGCGAAACGGGCTTCGCGCTCGATGCGGAGCTGGATGGCGTCGGCCATCTGGTTGAATGAGTCGACCAGCGGCTCGAGGTCGGCATCACCCTCGGCGTCGAGCCGGCGGGCGAGTTGACCGTCCGCGATGTGGACCGCCGCATCTGACATCCTGCGCAGCGGCCGCAGCAGGCGGCGGGCGACGATCAGACCCGCCGCAGCACCCAGCAGCGTGGTGATGACTGAGGCCACCACGAGCGACGTGGTGAGGATGCCGAGCGTGCGGTGCAACTCGATCAGCGGCGATACCTCGTAGTAGACCGCGCCGGCGGCCGGGATCGGCACGCCGACGGCGAGGTTAGTGACGCCCCTGTTCGAGAACCGCTGTCGCGCCGCCGAGCCGCGGGCCACAATCTCCGTCATGCTGGGCGGGAGGTCGTCGGCGCTGAGCGAAACGGCGGAGGTGTACCACGCTCCCTTGAACCGCAAGAGCACCTGCGTGCCGGCCTCGCCCCGGATGGCGTCGACGACCTGTTCCGGGGCCGGATCGCCAGTGCGGAGGAGGTTCTTGACCAGCCGTGCGTTGGAGAACGCTTGGCTGGTGGCCAGGCGGTCCCGCTGATCCAGGACGTACGTCCTCGCCAAGCCATAGGTGACGAAGGAGACCGCTGCGGTGCTCGTGAGGGCCAGCAGCGCGAACGTCGTCGTGACGCGGGCTCGCAACGGAAGGCGACGCCACGGATGGTGAAGCCCGCTCACTTGGGGTTCAGCTTGTAGCCCAGCCCCCGGACGGTGAGGATCAACGACGGCTGGTCGGGATCTGCTTCGACCTTCAGACGCAACCGCCGGATGTGGGAGTCGACGAGCCGGCCGTCGCCCGTGTACTCGTAGCCCCAGACCCGCTGCAGCAGCACGTCACGGGACATCACCTGCCCAGGGTGCTGTGCGAGGTCGCACAGCAGCAGGAACTCTGTCTTCGTCAGATGGATCGGAATGCCTCCCTTCGTCACCTGGCCTTCCCTCGGCGAGATCTCGAGGTCCCCGAAGCGCATGCTGCCGGGTACCTCGCCCGGTGCACCATGCGCGCGCCGGAGCAGGGCTCGTATCCGTGCGGTGAGGACCTTCGGTACGAAGGGCTTGGTCACGTAGTCGTCGGCTCCTGCCTCCAGGCCGGCTACCACGTCGTAGCTGTCCACCTGCGCGGTGACGACGACGATCGGCAGGTCGCTGACCGCTCGGATGGCGCGACACACCTCGAACCCGTTCTGGCCCGGGAGCTTGAGATCGACCAACGCCACATCGATCAGCCCTGCATCGAACCGCGCCAGGCCAGACTCCCCGTCGGCAGCCTCGATGACCTCGTACTGCTCGTCTTCGAGCAGCAATCGGAGGGTAGCGCGCACGTGCGGGTCATCCTCCACGACGAGTATCCGTGTGGCCATGGCGTCGTCGATGATCGCGGGTTCAGCGCCGGCTCGCCAGCCCTCGCCCCGTTCGGACCGCTCCGCAACACGATGACAAACATGCTCTGAATCGGACGGCCATCGAGCGGCACTCGCGTGCTCCCGGCTCGTGGTCCGACGCGTCACAGGGCGCGGCGAGGCTGGGAGCCAGGTGCCGCGCGCGCGCTCTAGGGTTTCGACGAGCGGCGCGATGTCCGCTACGCCGCCGTCGATGAGCGCCGCCCTCATCGCGGGATCCCCTGCGGCCACGATGAGCTGACGCCGGTCGGCGCCCTCCACGCGAAGCATCCCGCCCAGAGCACGCGCACCGTCGTAGGTCACACCTTCGGCGGCGCTGAGATCGAGGACCGCGTGAGCGCCCTCAGGGAGTAGCTCGATGATCTCGGCGAGACGCCGCACCGCGTCGCCGTGGTCGATGCGACCCCGCACTGATAGCTCGAAGAGCTGTTGATCGCAGATCAGGAAGACGTCGAGCATCGGATCCTCTCGCGGCAATCGCCACTCAGTCGGTTGTGGACTGAGGTCTCAGACTTGCGATCTCACGTTGCGATCCGATGACGGATCCGCGGTGCATCCGTTCGGATGCAGGGTGGCGGAGCTTCCCGCTCTGGTCGGGACCCGGCCGCTGAGCCGCGTGCGCGCTCGATGTGAACCGCGCCCCGGCTGGAGCAGATGCAGGCACTCGCCCGTCGAGGTCAGCCGCCCGGGCACCTCGTCGACTAGCGGCAGGCTTCGTCCAACGCCGCCTGGGTCTGAGGTCCAACCACACCGTCGGCGACGAGTGCTCGTTCGCGCTGGAACCTGCGGACCGCGGCCAGCGTCTTGGCGCCGAAGAGACCGTCAGCCGGGCCGCTGTCGAAGCCGCTGGCCGTCAGTTGCCGCTGGAGCAGCAGCACGCGGGTCCCTCGAAGCCGCGACTGAGCGGACCACCGCTCGGCTCGGGTGCGTAGCCCGGTGCCTCAGAGATCGTTTGAACGACGGTCGTCGTCGACACCGAATCCGTCGACGGGGCCAACGAGGGCGCCGGTCGAGAGACGGTCGTGTCTCATGCCGGGCACCCATGGTGATCGCGCGACAGGGAGATTGCGATCGCACGACGCGGTTCCGACCTGTCGTGCGAGCCCCGGTGTTCAGCAGCGGCGCAACGCGATCGCCCAAGGGTCGCGGCAACCGCCTGGATGGCCTACTCGTCGAACCAGAGCTTGGGGACGGTGGGCAACGCCGACACTGTCGTCGACTTCAAGCCGCACCACGTGCAGGTCGCTCCCTTGGGTGGCCCATGCGTCGACGGTGCTCATCGGCTGTCGTGGTGATCGGCCGAGCCTCGGACCTGGCGCTGGCGCCCTCGGGCACGTCGGGATCGCCCATCGCCGTTGCCGCACCCCGGGCTGACCCGGCAGGACCGCCGGAGCCCCCAGATTCGCCAGGTGTTCGGTCGCGTGCGGTGGTAGTCGGCGTGTTCTCGGTGTCGATCATCGCCTTCTTGAACTCGCGCCGTGCTTCCCCCACTGATTTCTGGAGCTGAGGAAGCTTGCTGCCGCCGAAGATCAGCAAGACGATGACCAGCACGATGATGAGGTCGGATCCCTCAAGGAAGCCGAGCATCGCTCCTCCCAAGTGGCCGGTTGGCGCCAGCGACACACTGCGTGGCGCGATGCCACACACCGTAGGCCCACCGTCCGACGCCCGCCCCGTCGCCCCTCCGGGGAGTCCGGGTGTGTGCGGCGCGAGGCGCCGGCGACCGGGACACGGCCCGACGCACGACCGGTCACTCGTCTTCGGAGCCGCGCTCGTCGAGGTCGGCCGCGCTGACCCTTCGGTCGGGTCATGGGTTCGATCCGAACAGGCTGGTTCGAGGAGGCGGTCGTTCTCGGCCGACAGCTGACCGTGCTCTTGGCCAAATGGCCGAGGTCTCCTCCAGTTCGGTCGAGTTTGGTGGTGACGCCTCGGAGCATCTTCTCGAGGAGCGCTGGCGCCATCTCTCCTTCGCTCCGCATCGCTTCGAGCTCGCGCCTCGCTGACAGCAGAGCGCTCATGCGAGCGAGGAGCCCCTCGATGCCCATCACCTCGATTGCCGGGCGCGTGAGGCCAAGACGTTGGAGGAGGAGTCTGTAGGTCAGGCCCCGTACCACGAGCGAGAACAAGACGACGCCGAACACGACCGCTACGGCGTCGATGCCGGCGAACCGATGTCCATCCAGCCCCAGGACGAGCGCGATCGGCATCGAGCCTCGTAGCCCACCCCAGAACGCGGCAACCTGCACGATCTCGGCGGGGGAGCGTACCGGCTGCGCCGAAACGGGGCCAGTAGCCCGAACGCGATCACCGGTCGTCCGCCGAACATGCCAGCCACGGCCACGGCCGTGGCCACCAGCGTCCGACCTAGCCGCCACGTGAGGTGGCGAGCTCCATCACCGGAAGCTGGGGCCGATCCTCGTTGATCGGGACACCGAGGGTGCGCTCGAGCACCGGACGAAGGCGGGTCCACGCCCTCGGGTGGGCAGCCTTGTACGAACGCAATGCCGCCACCGCCTGCGGAGGGGTGAGGATCGCGGCGACGGCTTCTACCGGAGCATGGCTCTTCGCGTAGAGCCGCACGTTGGGGTGCACCTCGACGTTGCGGAGCCACTGGGCGCGTTCGCCGAATCCTGACACGACCACATACCGGCGTGGCGGCTGGGCGTCGACGACCTCCAGCACGACGAAGCGGCGGCGACCGGATCTCCGGCCGATGTGCTCGAGCATCAGCAGTCGACCGGCAAAGACCACGCCGAGTCGAGCCCGGAACATCCATACGGGTGTACGAGCGAGCCAGCGGACGCGTAGCAGCCTGGCAGCCCAGGAAGCGAGGCGATCAGCCACCCCGACCGTGCCGTCGTCACGAGGCTCACCCGAACCGTTCACCGCCTGGTTCGCCGATCCGCTCCGTTCATGATGCTGACGTGAGCGTAAGGCACGACGTTCACCTCGATCTCACTGCTCCGAACCTGCTCCTCCATTTCCGATGGGAGCCTCCCCGGTGATTTTGCATCCAGATGATCGACGCGTTACGGATCCAGGAACCTCCGGTTCATCGTGGACACCATGGACTGGGCTGGTCCGTGACACGGCTCCGGGCGCCCTGTGACGCCGGAGCACCGCATTGTCGGTGGCGATCGATTTCGCACGCTGTGTTGCTACGACATATCGCGGTGGACACCCGGTGACGAGGAACGTTCTGGGAACAGCCCTGAGTGCAAGATGCCCGCACACTGACATAGGAGGAGCAAATGGGTAGTGTGAAGGACATGGTGGCCGCCGCCAAAGCCGGGATCGAGAACCTGACGCCCGACGATCTCGCCGACGAGCTCGCCCAGCACGACGTACTGCTGGTCGACTTGCGCGAGCCGACCGAGACCGCCGGGGGCGTCATCCCAGGAGCACTGCTGGCGCCACGAGGGATGTTGGAGTTCCACGCCGATCCGGCGACGCCGTACCACCTCGAGGCCTTCGAACCCGAACGGCGGGTGATCGTGTACTGCGCAGCCGGCTCTCGATCGGCGCTCGCGGCGAAGACCCTGCAGCAACTGGGGTATCGCGACGTCGCGCACCTCGACGGAGGGTTCAAGGCGTGGGTAGAGCAAGGCCGACCCGTCGAGGTCTGCGTAGCCCCCTGATCAGTCGGCCACGGCGCTACGCGTGCGAGCGGTGCTCGGTACCATCGATGCGGCGACAGCCGAGGTAGTCGATGGCCAAGCCGAATGACGTGCCGGTGCACATCCGGCTGCTCGGTTGCTTCGAGGTGGCGGTCGGCGACTGCCGGCTGGCCGCCGCTTCGTGGCCGACGACACGTGCTGCGCAACTGGTGCAGCTGCTCGCCCTGACCGAAGGGCACGTGCTCGCCCGCGACCAGGTCATCGAAGCGCTGTGGCCGAACCTCGACCTGGAGGCGGGCGCGGCCAACCTCCGCAAGGCGGCCCATCACGCGCGGCGGGCACTCGGTTTCGAGGACGCGGTGGTGCTACGGCGGGGCCAGGTGGCCCTGTTTCCGGGCTCTACCGTCACGACCGACGCCGAGGTCTTCGCCGCTGAGTCGGCTGCGGCCCTGCTGAGCGGCTCAGCGGAGGCAGCGCTGGCGACGGCGGCGTCTTACGAGGGTGACCTGCTGCCGGAATCGCTGTACGAGGAATGGACACAGACCCCGCGGCGAAACCTGCGGGATCGACTCGTGGAGGTGCTGCGGCTCGGCCGACAGTGGGAGCGGCTCGTCGAGCTCCAGCCGAGCGACGAGCCCGCGCACCGGGTGTTGATGCGCGCTGCTATGGCAGCCGGCAACCGTCACGCTGCCGTCCGATGGTACGGCCGCTTGCGCACGGCGCTGGCCCGGGAGCTCGGCGTCGCACCGGACCCCGACACCAAGGCGATCTATGACGAGTGCATCGGACGGCTAGGCACCGCCGAGCCGTCATTCGTCGGCCGGCACCTCGAGCTGGCGCGGATGGAAGCGGTCATCCGCTCCGAACGCACCACCGCGCCGTGGCTGGTGCTGGTCCGGGGCCCAGCCGGCATCGGCAAGTCGGCGCTGTGCCAGCAGCTGACGACCCTGGCCATACACGAGGGCTGGTACGCCGCCGAAACCAGGGCCACTTCCGGAGGAGGCGCGTACGCGACGGTGGCGGCGTTGGTCGAGCAGGTGGCGCAGCGAGATCGAGGGCTGCTCGACGCGCTGCGGCCCGCGGCGAAAACAGTCCTCGCCGAGCTCACGACCCTCGTCGCCCGAGTACAGCCCACCGCATCGCTAACCCGCCACCAGGTGATCGGCGCCGCTCGCAGCGTATTCGAGGTTGCCGGGGCAGGGCGACGGCTGGCGCTGCTGGTCGACGACCTCGACCTCGCCGACGAGGTGTCAATCGACGTGCTCTTGCACCTCGCTGCGGGCGAAGCCGCGCCGGACCTGGTCGTGCTCGCCTACCGGCCCGACCGCGTCCCCGCCGCGCTCGCTGACGCGGTTGGGTCGCTGCTGCGAATGGGACGGGTGGTCTCACTCGATCTCGACCCGCTCGAGGATGACGACGCGACCGCGCTCGTCCTCGCGTCGTCAACGGTCTCGCCGCCGCCGTCCGCAATCGCCACGGCGGTCCGGCTCGCCGGCGGCAACCCCCTGTTGCTCGTCGAGCTGGCCCGGTCCATCGAAGCCGGCGGGATGGTGAATCCAGGTGCTGCTGCAGAAGCCTTCCTAGTGGCGCGTCGCGGATTTGGCTTGGGTGAGGGCGGCTCGTCCGCGGCGGACCTTGGCGATGATCTCTTCGGCGGTCTTGTGCCAGACGAAGGGTTGGGGGTTGTGGTTCCAGTGCTCTGTCCACATTTCGATGGCGTCGATGAGGTCGTCGACGCTGGTGAACACACCGCGACGCAACCGGCGGTCGGTCAGTTCCTTGAACCATCGCTCCACCAGGTTCAGCCACGACGAGCTGGTCGGGGTGAAGTGCAGATGCCAGCGGGCCCGTTTGGGGTGATCCAGCCAGCGGGTGACCTCGGGGCCCATGTGAGCCGACAGGTTGTCCAACACGACATGCACCTCGAGATGGCGGGGGACGTGCAGGTCTATGAGCTTGAAGAAGGCCAGGACGTCGCGACCGGTGTGGCGGGGGCGGCAGTCGTAGAGGACTTCGCCGGTGGCGACGTTCAACGCGGCGAACAGGTCGGTGGTGCCGTGGCGTTTGTAGTCATGGGTCATGGTGCCGGCCCGGCCCGGTTTGAGCGGCAGGCTGGGCTGGGTGCGGTCCAACGCCTGGACCTGGGTCTTTTCGTCGAAGCTGAACACCGCGGCGCGCTCGGGCGGGTTCACGTACAGCCCGACGACGTCGATGAGCTTCTCCTCGAAGCGCGGATCGTTGGACAGCTTGAACGTCTCCACCCGCCACGGCTTGAGGTGATGGTCCCGCCAGATCCGAGCCACGGTGTCCTTGCCGATCCCGAACCGCTCAGCCAACGAGCGCGTCGTCCAATGCGTCGAGGTGTCATCCGGGGTCTCCTCACGTGTCACCCGCACCACCTCAGCCACCATGCCCTCCGCCAGCCACGACCGCCGGCCCCGACCCTTGGCGATGCGGCCAACGCCGTCCACCCCTTCGCGCTCGAAACGACGCCGCCACGCCCGCACCGACTCGGCCGTCGTGCCGCACCGACGAGCCACCTCGTTGGTGGCCACACCATCGCCCGCCAGCAGCAACGCTCGGGCCTGGGTCACCTTGCGATGGGGCAGCGAGGTCGAGCGGGCCATGCGCTCCAACGCCGCCCGCTGCTCATCGGACACCGCCAAAGCGACAGCAATCAGGATCGGCACACCCACACTCTAACCATCCACGCTATATCAGCGACGGACCACTAGTGGCGCGTCGCGGATTTGGCTTGGGTGAGGGCGGCTCGTCCGCGGCGGACCTTGGCGATGATCTCTTCGGCGGTCTTGTGCCAGACGAAGGGTTGGGGGTTGTGGTTCCAGTGCTCTGTCCACATTTCGATGGCGTCGATGAGTTCGTCGACGCTGGTGAACACACCGCGACGCAACCGGCGGTCGGTCAGTTCCTTGAACCATCGCTCCACCAGGTTCAGCCACGACGAGCTGGTCGGGGTGAAGTGCAGATGCCAGCGGGCCCGTTTGGGGTGATCCAGCCAGCGGGTGACCTCGGGGCCCATGTGCGCCGACAGGTTGTCCAACACGACATGCACCTCGAGATGGCGGGGGACGTGCAGGTCTATGAGCTTGAAGAAGGCCAGGACGTCGCGACCGGTGTGGCGGGGGCGGCAGTCGTAGAGGACTTCGCCGGTGGCGACGTTCAACGCGGCGAACAGGTCGGTGGTGCCGTGGCGTTTGTAGTCATGGGTCATGGTGCCGGCCCGGCCCGGTTTGAGCGGCAGGCTGGGCTGGGTGCGGTCCAACGCCTGGACCTGGGTCTTTTCGTCGAAGCTGAACACCGCGGCGCGCTCGGGCGGGTTCACGTACAGCCCGACGACGTCGATGAGCTTCTCCTCGAAGCGCGGATCGTTGGACAGCTTGAACGTCTCCACCCGCCACGGCTTGAGGTGATGGTCCCGCCAGATCCGAGCCACGGTGTCCTTGCCGATCCCGAACCGCTCAGCCAACGAGCGCGTCGTCCAATGCGTCGAGGTGTCATCCGGGGTCTCCTCACGTGTCACCCGCACCACCTCAGCCACCATGCCCTCCGCCAGCCACGACCGCCGGCCCCGACCCTTGGCGATGCGGCCAACGCCGTCCACCCCTTCGCGCTCGAAACGACGCCGCCACGCCCGCACCGACTCGGCCGTCGTGCCGCACCGACGAGCCACCTCGTTGGTGGCCACACCATCGCCCGCCAGCAGCAACGCTCGGGCCTGGGTCACCTTGCGATGGGGCAGCGAGGTCGAGCGGGCCATGCGCTCCAACGCCGCCCGCTGCTCATCGGACACCGCCAAAGCGACAGCAATCAGGATCGGCACACCCACACTCTAACCATCCACGCTATATCAGCGACGGACCACTAGGCCGTGTCGTCGCGCTCCCCGATCCGGCGGCCGCGACGCTCGCCCGCCTGGCGATCATGGGCGACGACCTCGACTTCGCCGAGGTCGCCGCACTCACCGGATCATCGGAGGACGACACCTGCGAGCTGCTCGACCTGGCGGTCAGCGCCGGCGTCATCGTCGTACGAGACGGTCGCTACGCGTTCCGGCACGAACTCGTACGCCAGACCCTTGCGGATCAGCTCGCCCCTCACCAGCGCCTCGCCGTGCACCGGGACGCCGCCCGCCATCTCGAGCGCGCCGGTGCCGCACCGTCGCTCATCGCCCGGCACTGGCTGGACGGCGGCCACCCCGACGCCGCCGCCGAGTGGCTGCTCGCCGCCGCCCGCCACGCCCTGCGCCTCGGCGCCTTCTCCGACGCTCTTCGCCATCTGGAGCCCCTGCTCGACCACTCTCCCAGCCATGCCGACGCGCTCTGCTTGCGTGCCCAAGCCCTCGATGCGCTCGGGCGGGGCCGCGCCCCAGCCGCCTACGCGGCCGCGGCGGCGGTCGTCGATGACGGCGCCGCAGCCGACATCCGGGCCAAACAAGCGCTCGCACAGCTCAAACTCGGCGACTTCGACGGCGCGCTGTACACCCTCGACGGCGTCGAGCCGACGACCCTCGACGGGCGCCTCGCCCGCGCCCTGACGTTGAGCGCCGCCGCGGCGATCGGGCTGACCGATCCGGCGCCCGCGTCGCGCCACGCCGCCGAGGCCAGACGCCTGGCACTCGAGCTCGGCGACCCCGCCGCCGTCGTCGCCGCATCGTGGGCACAGGCGCTGGCCGCCCACGCCCGCGGCGACCTTCGCGAGAGCCTCCGGCTCGACGTGCGCGACACCTCGACCCTGCCCGAAATGGCCATCGCAGTGTTCGACGGGCAGTTGTGCGTGACCCAACGCCTGCTGTACGGCGCGGCCCCGTACGGGGACGTCATCGCCTTTGCCGACTCCCTCGCCGACGAGGCCCAGCGACTCGGCGCCGCTCGCGGCCACGCGCTGGCCGTCACGCTCCGAGGTGAGGCCGAGCTGCTCGCCGGTCGGCTCGCCGACGCCGAACATGATCTCGCCCGCGCCGGCGACCTCCACCACAAGCTCGGTGCCGCCACCGGTGAGGCCCACGCCCTGCAGCGCCAGGCCGAGGTGGCTATTCGCGACGGCCGGACGCACGACGCCCGCCGGCTCCTAGACGACTCGCTCCGCCTGGCCTGCGAGTCGAGCGTCGGATTCCATCTGCTCGACCGGATCTACGGCGCCGCCATCACGGCCGCCCCCGACGTCGAGGCTGCGATGGCCGTTGTCGACGACGCCGAGCGCGCGATCCGCGGTCCGAGCGAGACCTGCCCCGGCTGTCGCATCACCTTCGTCGTCCCGGCCGCCATCGCCTCAGCCCGTGCCGGTGCCCTCGATCGGGCCCGCGCCTACGCCGACGCCGCCGAGACATTGGCCAACGTGGTGATGCAGCTCCCCGCCTGGCACGCCGCCGTCGACGAGGTCAACGCACACCTCGCGCTCGCGAGCGGTGACCTACCCCGAGCCCGGACCCTCTTCGACGAGGCCGCTCGGAAGTTCCACACCGCTGCACAGCCGCTCGACGAGACGCGCTGCGCCGCGCTCGCGGACATGTGACTGAGCAGAGACCCGGCCCCACGTTGACATCGGCTGACTGTTCCACGGGGTGAACCACGACCGAGCCGTAGAGGACGCAGCTGCCCAGCGGGTCTGGGCGAGGAGCGCTTCGACCGTGACTAGGAGCGAGGAACTCTGCCGGAGAACGCGTCCCGGCGAATACCCCAGCGAAGTCGTCCATCGCTACGACGTTGCCGTGTATGGCGGCGAGGAGCCGTTGCAGTTGGGCCGCCGCGGTGGGGAAAGGCCACGAGGACCTGGGCATCTCCTATTACAGGGTTGTCGGCTGGTGGGTCATGCCGTGACGTCGTGGTGTTCGAATGCCTCGATCGATGCCAGCAAGGCGACCGCGACACTGGCGGCGAGGACGGCGAGGCCCTCCCAGCCCAGCCCACGCTCGAGCTGATCGTTGCCGACGGACCAGTAGAACAGCGACAGCGGCCGCCACGACTCGAGCCAGGTCACGGTCTGGCCGAGCGAGCTGAGCAGGTAGCTGGCGGCCGCGATGCTCGAGGCGATGCCTATCGCCAGACCGCGTTCACCGGTGCCGCCGCCGATGGCGAGCGCAGCGAGCCCGAACGCCCATGCCATCAGCAATGCGCCGAGCGTGGTGGCCGCGAGGTCGACGACGCTGACGTCGACCTCGAATGCTCGGCCGAGCACAGCGGCGAGGAACGTGGCGACGGCGACGACCGTGGCGGTCAGCCCGATCGCTGCCGCCTTCTGGGCGACGACCGAGCGTCTTGGCAAGGGGAGCGCGAGGACCAGATCCAACCGGCCGCGTCCTTCCTCCCCGGCCAGGGTCGCAGCGCCGTGGCCGATGGTGACGAAGAGCAGGATCAGGGGCAGGAAGTTGGCGTAGATGTTGCCGCTCAGCCAGCCCGCCGGCGTGGTGAGCGAGCCGCTGATGCCAAACAGTGAGGAAAGGCCGGGCTGGTCGGTGAGCATCTCATCGAGGTTGGTCGCATCCTTGAACGCCGGGTAGAGGGCTACGACCACCACGGTGTAGACGGCCATGCCGGCGCCGTACCCGATGGTGCTGCGCCGGCGGGTGGCGAGGTCGACGGCGACGAGTTCAGCGGCCATCAGGCGTGTCGTCGTAGAAGCTGAGGAAGAGCTCCTCGAGGTCGGCGGGAGCTGCGACCACCTCGACGGTGGTGAGCTCGGCGGCCGCTTTCACCACGGGGTCGACGGCGCCGAGCACCTTCAGGTCGACGTGATGGCGGCCGGAATCGACGACCTGGACCCCGGCGATCGACGCGAAGCGGTGCGGGTCGATAACCCCGTCGAAGCGCAATGTCACCCGCCGCGGGACTTTGGCTTGGAGCGCGGCGATGGTGTCGGTGACCACCACCTTGCCCTCCCGGATGACGGTGATGCGGTCGGCGACGCGTTGCACCTCGTCGAGCACGTGGGAGCTGAGCACCACGGTGCGCCCGCTGTCCGCGAGCTCGCGCAACAGCAGATGGAACTGCTCCTGGATCAGCGGATCCAGCCCGCTGCTGGGCTCGTCGAGCACGACCAGTTCGGGTTCGTGGGCGAACGCCAGCATCAGCCCCACCTTCTGGCGGTTGCCCTTGGACAGCTGGCGCACCGGGCGGTCGAGCTCGACCTTGAACCGCTCGGCGAGCTCAGCGACGACGGTCGTCGACAGCCCACCACGTGGCCGCCCGAGCAGCCGGAGGTGGTCACGACCGCTCAGCTGCTCGAACAGGACGAGGTCACCGGGGAGGTAGCCGCTACGGCGATGGATCGCCACGCTGTCGCGCACCGAGTCAAGGCCGAACAGCCGGGCCTCGCCGCTGGTGGGCCGCTGGAAGTCGAGCAGCGTGCGAATGATCGTGGACTTGCCGGCGCCGTTCGGTCCGAGGAACCCGAACACAGTGCCCCGCTCGACGTCGAAGCTCACGTCCTTACACCCCCGCGCCCGGCCGTAGCGCTTCGTCAGCTCACGCACCTCGACGACCGCAGGCATCAGGCCAAAGCGTAAAGCAACGAATCGCCTCCCTCGCCGACCCGGCGGCCGGCTCGGCAAGGACGAGGCCACCGCTGGTCGACGGCGCGGAGTACTTGGAAGCGGCGCCGGGGCGAGCTTGCGGGCCATCGAGATGGTGGCAGCTTGCCGTTGAGGTGGTCGTTGACCTCGCTGTAGTAGTCATGGTCGGGGCTGCGTTGATGTGACGCGTTTCTTGGCCGCCTCGTAGATCGCCCAGCGCAACGTTGCGGTCCCTGTCGCGAGATGAACCCGCTGGCGCGTCGCCCGTCCGAGGCGTCGACGGTGACGTCGAGGCCGCTTATGGCGCACGACCTGCTCGGAGCGGGCGAAGCGTTGGCAGTCGCCGAGCTCGGACCACATCGTGACCGCCAAAGGTCCGCCGATGCCGTACTGGCTGTCGACCAGCGCCGGCAGCCCGGCTGGCGCCGGCCGAAGCGTTGGAGGTCGGCCTTTGACCGCTGCGACTCGATCGTGATGGCGTCGATCACCCGATATGCGGTCAGGACCGGCTGGCGTGCCGCCGGACTGATCTCGAGTCCATCGTCTTCGAGCAACTTTGCGGGTGCGGACCCTGCGGATCGATTTCACCGGCAGCGTCACGCCGTGCAAGTGAAGCTCGGCGTGGATCCGTTGCACCCAGGTCGAGCGCTGATCGGCCAGCGTGGCGGGTCGGGTCCAGCACCCGGTGGAGCTTTTCTGTAGCGAGGGTTCGAGGGCTGAGACACTGTGGGGTGTGCTAGGCGAGTCCCCCGATGAGGAGCGAGTGCGTACCGCCGAGCTGATCGGCGCGCTCTGCCTGGCGACCGACCTCGGGATGGGCTTCCCGTTCGAGCACGGGCTGCATGAGACCCTGATCGCGATGCGGCTCGCCGAGCGGCTGCGAGTCGACCGCGAGACCGCCTCACAGACGTACTACACCTCGCTGCTGTCACACGCTGGCTGCACCGCGGAGGCCCACGTGGCCGCAGAGGTCTTCGGCGGTTCGATGACCGAGAACTTCAACCCGCTCATGTACGGCTCGGCGCGCGAGGTCTTCGTCGGGCTGCTGCGTTCGCTGCCCGACGAGGATGTCACCGGCGTCCGCGCGTGCCACCCAGACCGCCCGGCGGCTGCCGCGGATGGCGCGAGAGACGCGCCCTGCTCTGGCCGCCTCCTGCGAGGTCGCCGGGATGCTCGCCGAGCAGACCGGCGCTCCAACCGCGGTCCCAAGCCTGCTCTCCTACCTGACCGACCGCTGGGACGGCCACGGCCCGCTGGGTCGAGGTAAGCACGAGCAGATCCCGCTACCGATGCGGATCGTCCACGTGGCCACCGACGCCGCCCTCCAGCGCCACCTCGGGGGCCTCGAGCATGCGGTGGGCATCGTCCGCGAGCGCGCCGGCCATGCCTTCGATCCCGAGGTGGCGGCCTGCCTGGTCGAGGGCAGCGCCTCGATCCTTGCACTCGATGACGGCGCCTCCGCATGGGACGAGCTTCTGGCCGTGGAGCCCTCGCCGCCGCTGATGCTCGAGGGCGATGCGCTCGACCGCGGGCTCGCCGCGATGGGCCGCTTCGCCGACCTGATCTCGCCGTACTTCGCCGGTCATTCGATGGGCGTTGCCGAGCTTGCATCCGAGGCCGCCGGGCGCTGCCGGATCGGCGTCGCCGGCGCGACCGCGATCCGGCGCGCCGGGCTCGTCCACGACCTCGGCAGGGTCGCGGTCCACGCGCGGGTCTGGCAGAAATCGGGGCGGCTGAGCGCCGACGAGTTGGAGCAGGTGCGGCTGCACCCGTACCACACCGAACGCTGCCTCTCGCGTTCGCCGTTTCTGGCGGCGCTCGCCCCGGTGGCCGCTGCCCACCACGAGCGGCTCGACCGAAGCGGCTACCACCGCGGCTCGCCTGGTGCCGACCTGACGATGCCGGCGCGCCTGCTCGCCGCCGCCGACGTCTTTTGCGCGATGTGCGAGCCGCGTCCGCACCGCCCAGCACCCGGGCCAGAGCGGGCGGCGGAGGCGCTCACGGCGGAGGCAAACGCGGGCCGCCTCGACCCGGACGCGGTCACGGCCGTGATCGAGGCGGCCGGGCAGCGGGCGCCGCGCATGGAGCGCCCGGCGGGGCTGACCGAGCGCGAGGCCGAGGTGGTCGCGATGCTCGCCCGCGGCCTGCAGACGAGGCAGGTCGCCCACGAGCTTGGGATCTCGGTCAAGACCGCTGACCGCCACGTCCAGAACGCGTACGGCAAGATCGGCGTGTCGACCCGTGCCGCGGCGACCCTGTTCGCGATGGAACACGGGCTCGTCGCATGGGGAGAACTCCCGATTGGGCGGCCGCCTGCTTGACCTTAGCTTCGTCTCAGAGCGCTCGGCGTACCGCTGAGCAGGGTCCCGGCAAGGAGGACGGGATGGCCAACGAGACGATCGAAGAGCAGCGTGAGCGGGACTACCAATTCCACCTCGACGTCGCCGAGAAGATCGCGCCCACCTGGGAGAAGCAGCGCGCCCGGGTCGAGGAGTACTCGACGCCGGTGCGCCAATGGATGCTGCGCGAGCTCGATCCACAGGAGGGAGACACGCTCCTCGAGCTTGCGGCGGGGGTCGGCGACACGGGCTTCGAGGCAGCCGAGATCATCGGGGAAGCGGTCGCCTGATCACCAGCGACTTCTCGCCGGCGATGCTCGACGCCGCCCGCCGCCGGGGCGCCGAGCTCGGCCTCGGGAACGTCGACTACCGGGTGATCAACGCCGAGCACATCACGCTCGACGACGAGTCGGTCGACGGCGTGCTCTGCCGATTCGGCTACATGCTGATGCCAGATCCCGCGGCGGCGCTCGCTGAGACACGGCGAGTGTTGCGCCCGGCCGGCCGGGTGGCGCTGGCCGTCTGGGGAGCGATGGAGCACAACCCGTGGATCGCCATCGCCGGCATCAGCCTCGGCCAACGCGGCCACATCCCGCCCCTTCCTCCGCCACCCGCCCCGGGGCCGTTCAGCTTGGCGAGCGCGGAGCGGGTCGAGGGCATCTTGCGCGAGGCGGGATTCACAGAGGTGCGGATCGAGGAGGCCCATGGCAGGTTCGCGATCGCCGACGCCGATGATTATCTGGGCCTGATCGGCGACACCGCCGGCCCGCTCGGGCTGGCGCTCCAGGGGTTGGGGGGTCATGACCGCGCCGCGGTCCGGGGCGACGTCGAGGACGCGCTCCGCCGCTTTGCTGTCGACCGCGGCGGTTACGAGTTGCCGTGCGTGGCGCTGTGCGCGGTCGCCAGCTGAGGGAACGGTAGAGGAGGACATCATGGCCGAGACGGCAACCATCAACGGGACCGAGCTGGCCTACATCGAGCACGGCCAGGGGCAGCCGGTGGTCTTCGTCCACGGCGGCGTCGGCGACTACCGGGAGTGGGACCTCCAGGTGCCGGCCTTCGCAGCCAGCTTCCGGACCATCGCCCTGAGCTGCCGCGGCGCCTGGCCCAACCGGAAGCTCGAGGCGGACGCGGAGATCACGCTGGACACGTTCGTCGAGGATCTGGCGTCCTTCATCAAGGCGCTCGACCTGGCGCCCGTCCACCTGGTGGGCCACTCGTCGCCGGGAGGCTTCGGTGGCCTGCTTCTGGCCTACCGCTATCCGGAGCTCCTGCGCTCGCTGGTCCTGCTCGAGCCGCCGGCGTTTCCCCTGCTGGGGGTAAACATCCCGCCCACGCCGCCCCAGGTGCTGAGGCTGCTGGCCCGCAACCCGCGGGTCGGGATCGGCTTCATCAAGTTCGGCGCCAGGGGAATCGGCCCGGCCATGAAGGCGTTCAACCGTGGCGACGATGAAGGCGGGCTGCGGGTCTTCATGGCGGCCGTCGCGGGCAAGGAGCGTGTCGCGTCGATCCCCGAAGAGACGTTTCAAGCATTCGTTGACAACGTCGGCCCGTTCAAGGCACAACTACGGGCCGGCTTCCCCGAGTTCGGCGAGGACGATGCCAGGAGCACCCGCGTCCCGACACTGCTCGTCTCAGGAGCTGAAACCCCGGGCCCGCTGACCGCGGTCACCGACAGGCTGGAAAGGGTCCTGCCGGACGTCAGCCGGCTAAACATCGCCGGCGCCAGCCACAACATGTACAACAGCCATCCCGCCGAATTCAATGCCGGCGTGCTGGAGTTCATCGGCCAACACTGACCTCGCGACGCCGACCCGAACTGGACGAGATTCAACGCCGCCGACCACAGATCCTCGACAAAGGATCGGCCTTTCCGGTTTGCTCTGAAGGACAACCGGAGTTCAACTCTGGTTGAGATCGGCGATACGTCCGTCGGCGCCGGCCATGACCGCGTGAGAGCTCACACCGAACGAGCATTCATATCCCGCGAGCCGTGTCATCCTCGTCCCCGTGCTCGGCTGGGGCAATAGGCCGGCACGTGCGGCCCGACGAGCTCGCTGCCGATTGCACCGCCGGCGTCGACGACTTGAGTGTCGGCCCCGACGCCAGCAGGGAGGGCGCCGATCGAGACCGGTCGAGCAGCGAGCGGTATCGGTCTTTCTCACGTCGGACCCCGGCTCATGTCGAGCGCTTGTTTGCTGCGTGGCAGGGATTTCTGCATGCTCGTCGGCGGGGACCTCGGTCAGACGTCGGCGCGGCGGCAACCGGAGTCTTGGAGGTCAGCCTGTTGTCCGGTCGAGAGATCGCAGGTAGGGGAGCACGGCGAGGACGTGTCGGTGGTCGTCGGACTGGTCATCGGCCGATGCGTTGGTCGCCGCCAGCCCGGTCAACCTTCACGGGCGCATCGCGCTCGACCTGGGTGCCGGTACCGGCGTTGCGTCCGACGCACTGGTGAGCGCCGGCGCCCGGGCAGTGGCGATTGATCTGCGATGATCGCCCACGAACAGGAACGTCGCCCGCCTGGCGTCGTCGGCGACGCTCGACGGCTCCCCTTTCGCGGAGGGGCGTTCGAGGCTGTTGTGGCCGCGTTCTCGATCAATCACATCCCACGACCCGATCGGGCATTGGCGGAGGCCAACCGGGTTGCAAAGCCGAGCGGGGTTGTGCTCGCGAGCTTCGGGCGCGGAACCCGAAGGTCATGGCTCGGGCGGGGCGGCGGGTGGGTGCTGGTCTGATGCTGTGCGCAGCACGACCGCGCCAACGACCGCGGCCGCGGTGGACGCGGCGAGGATGGCGAGTTTGGCCGCGTCGGCCAGTCGAGGATCGTCGAACGCGAGACCCGAGACGAACAGCGACACGGTGAAGCCGATCCCGCCGAGCGCGGCGATGCCGGCCACGTGCGACCACCTCACACCTTCGGGTAGCGCAGCGAGGCGGAGCCGAGTCGCCGCCCAACTGCCCGCCATGATCCCGACAACCTTGCCGACCACCAGTCCGAGCGCGACGCCGGCCGCCACCGCCCGGGCGCTGCTGGTGCCGAGCATGTCGCGGTGGATCACGACGCCGGCGTTTGCGAGCGCGAAGCACGGCAGGACCACGAAGCTGGTGAATGGATGCAGCCGCACCTCCAGGTGCTCGGCCGGCGAGACGCTCTCGCGGGCGATCACCATCATCTGCTGCACCTCGGACGCGTTCGGCTCGTCGGACAAATCCAGCGCCCACCGCCGGACCGTCTTCGAGGGGGCCAACGCCCGCGCCGGGGTCAGCAGACCGAACGCGACGCCGGCGATAGTGGGGTGCACGCCGGACCGGTACGTCGCGTACCAAGCGGCGACGCCCAGCGCGATGTACAGCGGCGGCCAGTCGATCCGCACGCGGACCAGCACCGCGGCAGCGGCGAGGAATCCGATGGCGACGGCCAGTGCGGTGAGGTTGAGGCTGCCGCCGTAGAAGATGGCGATGACGATAATGGCGCCGATGTCGTCGACGATCGCCAGCGTCAACAGCAACACCTTCAGCGACCCCGGGAGCCGGCGGGACAGCAGGGCGAGCACTCCGAGCGCGAAGGCGATGTCGGTTGCCATCGGGATGCCCCAGCCGTGCCCGGCGCTGCCGCTGCCCGCGGTGACGAGGAGATAGAGGCAGGCGGGCACGACCATGCCGCCGATGGCGGCGAACACCGGGAGTGCCGCCACTCGTGGGTCGGCCAGCTCGCCGCGGACAATCTCGCGCTTGATCTCGAGGGCGACGACGAAGAAGAACAGCGCCATCAGCCCGTCGTTGACGAAGTGCCGGAGGTCCTCGGCGATGTGCAGTCCGCCCGCCTGGAGGACGATCGGGTTGTGCCACAGCGTCTCGTAGCTGTGCTGCCAGGGCGAGTTCGCCCACACAAGCGCGACCACGGTCACCGCCACTAGCACGAGGCCGCTGGCCGCCTCCGTTTCGATGAAGCGGTGCACGACACCGGGCAGGCTGCGCGCCGGTGTCGTGCTCCGGGCCTTGGTCGTGTGATGCGCTGACGGCACGGAATCTCCTCGGTCTCGCGTTCGACTACAACGCCGACCAGGCTTCCCGGCACGCCAGTACTCATGGTACTGGCCGAGGACGGCGGGCCCGATCGACTTGCCCGGCGTCAGCTGCTCGCGATGACCTCCCAGACCTCTTGGCGCTCGAAGGCGATCCCATCGGGCTCGGGAACCTGACCAGCGCGAAGGCGGTCGGCTATCTCGTCGGCTTGACCTCGCGGTCGCGAACACCGTGACGCTGCACCCGCGTCCGCTCTCGCCGTCGGCGAGGAAGATGGCCTGTTCGAAGCCGGGCAGCTGTCGAAGGCGTGGAAGCACGACGTCACGTTTGCCGGCAGCGGCCCGGTCGGCGTTGAGGATGCGGACGTGGTTCACGACGTCGAACGACATGCGGACATTCTTCTGTGGCCTGCAGGTCCGACGCGTCGACTCCGTGACGTACTCGATGCTTAGCCCAACGCTCAAGTGTGGACGCGGAGCGCGTCGGTGAGCCGCGTGGTGGGGAGGTCCGGGTATCGCTGGCGGAGCGCCGAAGCGTCGAAGGTGTGATCGCCGGAGTCCATGGCGAGGGCGGCGCGCGCTTGCCGGCCGAGCGGCGGTTTGATGCGACCGAGGGTGTTTGCCATGAGCCGTAGCGCTGTCGGCGGGATGTGCCGCGGCAGGCTCGTCCTGCCGTCAGCAGCTTGCGCCCCACCGATGACGATGGTCTCGATTGGCTCGGGGGTCCCGCTCATCTCGCCCACCTGACCGGTCATGATTTACCTCCGCCGTTTCCGAGCGCGGTGCGCAGCGCTGCCAGGAACGCTGCGGGTTGCTCGATGGCGGGGTCATCGCGGGCGTGCTCGATCACGTGCATCGGCCAGCCGTAGCGGACGCTGGCTGCCTCGGCGACGTCCAGCCGCATCCCCACGTCATGTCGGCCCCAGATCAAGGTCGTCGGAACGGCGATGCGGTCCAGATCCTCCGAGGGGATGGTCGACGCGAGCTGCCTGAAGAGGCTGCGCATCGCCGCCTTGACGCTGGGAGTGCGGAAACGGTCCAGGGCGTAGGCAGCCATCCATTCATAGCGCTCACCCATCGCGGCGCGCACGCCATCCAAGTCGACGAAGCAGTAGTTCCGGAAGCTGCGCTGCAGCCCACGATCGCTCGGTCGCAACAGGACGCCGATGAAGGAGAGCGCCATACCGGGCGGGGGTCGAAACCGGTCCAGCCCATAGGTGTCCACCAGCACCAGTCGATCGACACGGTTGCTGTGGTCGATCGTGAAGCGAGCAGCGAGGGCGCCGCCTAGCCCCTTGCCCACCAGCACCGGCGGGATCTCACACGTCTGGTCGATGAGCTCGTCAAGCCACCTCAGGGCCGTATCGGCATCGGGAGGACCGTCAGACACCTCCGAAGCCCCGAGACCGGGCAAGTCAGGGGCGATGACACGGTGGGTCGTCACCAGGTCGGGAATCACTCGCATCCACACGGCCGCGAACTCCCCCTGCAGCAACACGATCGGCGGGCCGTCACCGCCGTCCAGCACGGCCGTGGACACGCCAGCCGACTGCAGCCGTCGCTCGGAGACCGGCAGCCCAGCCATCAGCTGCGCCCGGACGTCCTCACCGCCGGAACGCTGGGTCGTGGGTTCGGCTTCTACGCCGCGTTGCCATGGCCTGCTCCTCGTTGGTCGGGGCGATGCGATCGAGGACTGCGGGAGGCCTCAACGTCCGGGTTGCCGCTCGTGCGGACTGGGCTTCGGCCCCCTGTTGAACACGCGCCACGCGATCCGCGGACGCATCAGGTGCTGGGGGTGTGCCACCATCCCGCTCACCTCGAGGAAAGTCTTCGCCACGACTGGGTCGCGTTGGGCCACCCGCAGAAGGCGGTTGACGTAGGCGTTGATCAGCCGCCATCGTGCCGGCCGTGGTGCCACCACGTCGGGGTGGGCCAGGTCGGCGGCGGTGGACATCATCCACGCCTCGTCGACAGTTCGCTTGGTGCGTTGGAAGAAACGTTGGCCCGACCTGGTCGAGTCCGTGGCGGTCGAGGACCTGGCCGAGGGCACATGCTTCGCTGATGGCGATGCTCATGCCCTGGGCGTAGACGGGGCTGAACGAGCACACGGCGTCGCCGGTCACGATAAACCGATCGGGGAAGCGCCGGAGGCGGTCGTATCGGCGGCGGAGGTAACTGGGGAACCCGCCGGTCGCCGCCTCCCCGATGGGTTGCGCCGAAGCCGCAACTTCGTGGAGGTCACTCGCCCACAGCGTGCGTGCGTAGTCGACGAACCCGTCGAGATCGGCTGGTGGATGCTCGCCCAGGACGCCGACGAGGGTCACGAGCCACCTGTCGCCCTCGACGGCCAGCACCAATCCGCCGCGGCGCCCGCCGGGAGGGATGGTCACCGCGACATGTCGACAGCCGTCGAGGTCCTCGGGCTGTCGTCGAAACAGGCGGGTGGTGTAGTGCACCCCCACGTGGAGTCGCTCCTCGTTCGGGCGCCTCGTAACCGAGGTCAGTCATCCAGCGTGGCGTGTGCGAGTTGCGCCCGGTGGCGTCCACGACGAGGTCTCCGGCCACGGTGTGCTCTGCGTTCGAGGCCCTCGACCGGAGACGGACCCCGGTGACTCGGCTCCGGTCAGGAGTCGTCAAGAGCTCGACTGCGTCCTGCTCTTCCCGGAACCGGACCCCTGCCAGGTCCTGCACCCGCTCACGGACGATTGACTCGAGAAGGGGGCGGGTCGCGCCGAGGATCTCCAGCCCGGGATCGTCGGACAGCAGACACCCGCCCGCGATGCGGAAGCGGAACTCCGTTGCGTCGATGAAATGAGCGTCGCGCCGTCGCAGGTCGTCAGCGACCCCAGGGAGCAGCTCCGACAGGGCCGCTCCTCCTGCGGGCAGCAGAAGGTGGGCGTGCCGTCCCTGTGGGACTCCGTCGCGCTGCTCCCCAGATTGGGGTAGGACATCGCGGTCGACGATCGTGACTCGATGGAACCGGTCGGCCAGGGCCGCAGCGGCCGCCAGTCCAGCCAGGCTGGCACCCAACACGATCGCGTGCTCGCCCACATCAGTCATCGCTGCGATGCCTCTCCCTGACCTCGGATCGCGAGCTCGAACGCTTGGTCTCCGGGAGTCCCGAAACGATGTTGCATGCGGTGCCCAGAACCGATTTGCGGTCACGTTGTTCGCCCGGCTGTCACGGGCCTCGTGTCCATGCCGGCGACGATGGACGAATTGGGCGCGTCCCGCATCGCCCGGATCCACCAACTTCGGGCGGATCCAGGCGTGGTCATTTCTGACCACGCCGGCGGGTCAGACCAGATCGTGCTCGAATGCGAACGCGCCGGCCGCGGTACGGGAGGACACGCCCAACTTGGTCAGGATGTTCTGCACATGTCGGGCGACGGTGTGCTCGCTGATCACCAGCGCGGCGGCAATCTCGCGGTTGGTCTTGCCCGTGGCCACGAGGGCCAGCACTTCGAGCTCGCGTCTGGTCAGGCCCATCGGGGCTCGGGGTCCTGCGGCTGTCGAGACCGCGTCGACCCGGGCAAGATCCGGCGCGGCCCCGAGCTGCGTGAAGACAGCACGCGCTGCGTCCAGCTCCATCGTTGCCGTGTCACGATCGCCGAGCTCCCGGCTCGCCAGCCCGACAAGAACCCGGACCCGAGCGGCTTCGTACGGTGCCCCCAGCTCCCGCCAGACCGCGCAGGCCCGGCGTAGCACGGTCAGGGCGGCGGCAGCGTCGCCCTCACCGAGGAGTATGGCCCCCATTGCGTGGCCGGCCATGGCGTGCAACAACGGCGCGCCAAGGTCGTCGGCGATCCCCGCCAGTTCGTCGGCAGCGGCGCGGGCCGCCACGAGGTCGTGGGCGGCCAGCACGATCTCGACGAAGGCGGCTAGAACGGTGCACCGGGCGACCCGGTCGCTCGCCTCGTGCACCGCTGAGCGGATGGTCGCCGAGGCCGCGTCGACCTGGCCCTGGGCCAGCCGGAGCATCGCCAGGCCGGGCTGCGGCTCTCGCCCCCACTGGCCGGCCTGTCGATATGCGTTCTCGGCCTCGGTGAACTCGCCGCGGAGCCGGTGCAGCTCAGCCTGCTGATAGAACGCCATCCCGACCGCCGGCCGGCCAGCCAGCCGCTCGCGCGCCTGTTTCGCCTCGTCCGCCGCCTCCCCCCAGGCGCCGTGAATCCGCATGATCTCGGCTCGATACACCAAGCACTGACCCCGGTATGCGACCAGCCCGGGCTGCGAATTGCACCAACGAGTCAGCGCCGCCGTCCACTCATGGGCCCGGGCCAAATCGAACACCTCCTGGCATGCCTCGATCACCGCGCAGTAAACGAGCCCGGCGAAGACCGGAGACACCTCCCCAGCTGTCACCGCGACCATGACCTCATCCAGCAGAGCCACCCCGGCCGCGGTGTCACCCAAGCGGATCAGCGCCCGGCCCTGGCCCATCCGGGCGCAGGCCGTGAGGTCGGGGTCGCCGAAACGGACGCCGATACTGGCCGCCCGCTCGAACGTGGCGTGGGCCGCCGCCGGGTCACGGTCAATGGACTGAATCGCCACCGGGACGAGCAGATAACCCCGCTCCACACCGTCGTGATCCGCCTCGTCGAGGAGACGCTGGGCCCGTGCGAGCCACCCGCCACCCTGGGCCATCTCGCCCCTCACCAGAAGCCCCTGGGCGAGCCAGCCCGCGCACCGGGCAGCTCTCACCACATACCCCAGCTGCAAGCACGCCTGATGGGCGCGTGCCCATGCGCCGTCGCTCTCGCCGTCCGCGCCGACCAGGTACGCCGCCACCGCCAGCCGCTCCAGATCGTCCAGTTCGAGCGCCGCCTCCCGATCCGCGGCCGACAACTCGGCGAACGCCTCACCCCACGCCCGTCGTTCAAAGAACTCCCGGCCACGATCCAACGCGTAGGCCACAGCAACAGTCTCCCTCGTCTGGCCGCACCTCGAAGCCGATCGCCTCAAACGGCCAGCGTGGCATGCGAGTCGGTCCGCTGACCGACCGCTAGGAGCTCGAGGTGTGAGCGCGCTTGCCCGCGGACGCTGTCACACATGGGCCGAATCGCGCCGGCAAAACACGTCCCCGGTGCCCGCATGCTCGTGCTGCGGGACCCGGACAACATTCAACGGGAACCATTCGCCGTGCCGACCCAAGATTGACAGCCGGCGACCCCGATCACAACGCGCCACATCGACGGACGGACGCGTCGAAACCGCTAGCTCGAACGCTCTGAATGACGGTCTGTCGGCGTCAATTGCCGACCGCAGGGGCGCCCGGTGGAACGCTTGGGGCAATGAGCTCTGCGAAGGCGTGGGCGGCGTCGCCTTGCATGCCAGGGAGCACGTGCTGGTAGGTCTCGATGGTGAAGGCGATGTTGGTGTGGCCGAGGCGTTCGCCGACCCCTTCACTGGGACGAGATCCTTGATGAGCAGGGTGCCGTGGGTGTGGCGGAGGTCGTGCAGTCGGATCACGGGGACGCCGGCGCGGCGAGCGAGTCGCTCGAAGGTCTGGGAGATCGCGTGCGGTGGATCTGTCGGCCTTCGGCGTCGGCGACCACCCATCCGGGATCGTCGACGCCGACGGCGTCGTACTCGGCGTCCTGGAGGACCCGCCATCCGCGTAGGACGGTGATGGTGGTGGGGTCGAGGTCGATGGAGCGGCGCGAGTTGTCGGTCTTCCCGCGTGACTCGTGGAGCTCGTAGCCGATGGCGACAAGGTCACGGTTGATCGACACGGTGGCTTTGTCGAAGTCGATGTCGGTCCAGCGCAGGCCGAGCAGTTCGCTGCGGCGCATGCCGGTCATGGCCGACAGCCACAGGGCCGGGAACAGCCGATGTCCGGCGGCGGCCCGCAGGAACAGCTGCAACTCGTCGGTGGCCCAGGCCTGCTGCTCGACCTTGGGGATCGACCGCAGCCGAGGCGCGTGGGCCACGAGGGCGACGTTGCGGGTGATCAGACCACGGCGTACGGCGTCGCCCAAGGCGCCGCGGATGATGAGGTGCACCTCGTACACCGACTCGGCTGCCAGCGGGCGACGACTGTTCTCGCCGGGGCGCAGCATCCGGTCGTAGAGGGTTTCGAGGTGGTGCGGTCGCAGGCCTCGCAGGCGGGTGGTGCCGAGGGTGGGGAGGATGTGGCGCTCGGTCTTGTGGACGTAGCCGCGGTAGGTGCTGGTGGCCAGGGTGAGCTTCTTGCCCGGCATCCACTGCCGTGTCAGGTAGGCCCCGAAGGTGAGCGAACGGAGCCCGTCGTTGCGTCCGTTGCACTCCGCCGCGAGACGTTGGGCGAGTCGTTCGGCCTCGGATCGATCGGTGCCGGCGGGATGCCAGGAGCGGCGCTCCCTACCGGTGACGGGTCCAGACCCTCGTAGATGACCGCGTAATAGCGGTCGCGCTTGCGGATGACGTAGCCGTGCATGGCGGTTCTCCTCTCGTCGACCGGATCGGTACGATCCGGGTGGAACGATCGGTAGAACACCCCTGGCCACCGCGTCCACCGCCCCGACCGGACGGAAGACCCCAGCTCAGAGCCGCTGCAGTCCGACCGCCGGTTCCGGTAGAGGTGCCACCGCGTGCGCCAGAGGGAGGTGGTCGGGTGCGTCGGCGCCGATCACACGCGTTGACCGTCCGCTCGACGCCTCGGCGGCGCGCACTGCTCATCGCGGATCGGTGGGGCTGCGGGTGGGCGGCGGTCGGGCTGGTCGCGTCGGCGCGTCCGGGGGACGTCGAAGCCGAGGGTGGCGTAGGCGGGGAGGCGCTTGGTGTGCATCCGGTCGAGGACGGGGATTCGGGCGTCGACGTAGTCGTGGAGCTCGACGTGGTGCTTGCCCTCGTGGGAGCGCAGGAGTCGTCCGACGTACTGGACGACTCGTCCCTTGAACGCCAGCGGGAACGCGAGGAACAAGGTGTCGAGCTCGGGCCAGTCGAAGCCTTCGCCGAGGTAGGAGCCGGTGGCGACGAGAACGATGCCGGCGTCGGGGTGGCCGAGCTGCGATGGCGTCGCTGACCGCGGCTCGTGCCTTCTTGCCGAGGCCGCCGCGCAGCACGAGCGCATGGTCGCCAAGCTCGGCGAGTCCGGCGACGATCGACGTCGATGTGGTCTGTTCGCTGTGTGAGGACGAGACAGGTGCGACCGCTCGCGACGGCCGAGTGGACGTCGCCGCAGATCTGTGCCGTTCGCCGGTCGTCGGCGACGAGCGCGGTGAACACCGACTGGATGTCGGCGCGATCGTCCTCGCTCACCTCGGTGGTGGTCTGGTGGACGACGAGCTCCCGGCGCACGAGCTCGGCTCCCGCGACAGTGCCGGGCTTGATCTCGTGGCGGATCGGCCCGCAGTGGAACCCGATGATCGCTTCGAGCTTGTCCCGCCGGTACGGGGTGGCGGTGAGGCCGAGCCACCGCCGGGTCCGGGCCCGCTCGACGCACGCCGCGAACGAGACGGCGGGGAGGTGGTGGCACTCGTCGACGACGACGAGCCCGTACCGGTCGAACATCGACGGGTCGTCGCGGCGGGCCAGGCTCTGGAGCATCGCGACATCGACCACGCCGGTCGGCCTGTCCTTGCCGCCGCCGATCTGGCCGATCTCCTTCGGCGCCAGACCAAGGTGTTCGGCGAGACGTGATCGCCACTGGTCGACGAGCTCCTTGCGGTCGACCACGCACGAGGGTCGGTGTGCGGTGGTGGGCGATCACGGCGCAGGCCATCACGGTCTTGCCGGCGCCGGGCGGGGCGACGAGGACGCCGCGGTCGTGACCGACGAGATCGCCGACCGCTGCCGCCTGCTGCGGTCGGAGCTCGCCGACGAAACGGAGCGTCGATCGGCTCGGGGTCGGCGCGATCATCGGTGAGGTCCAGCCGGCTTCCGAGACCGACGAGGAGATCGGTCGACCCGTTCGGTGAGCCCGCGGGGAAGGTGGAGCCATTCGAGGTCCTCGCCGTAGCAGGAGATGAACCGCGGCGTGTTCCACGTCGAGAACCGCATCCGCTGCTTCTCGTAGAACTCGGGGTTGGCGATCGACCCGAGATGCTTCAGTGCCGCGATGACCGCGGGCGGCATGCCGGCCCGCTCGATCGAGAGCATCGCCCCGAGCCGGGCCCGGATCACCGGCGGCGGAGGCGGACCGCCTCGACGGGCCAGCTCCTCGAGGCTGAGCGTCGGTCCGGCATCGACCGGGCGCAGCGATCCGGCGAGTTCCGCCACCGCATCCCGCGACAGCCGAGCGACCGACGAGAGGAACGCCCACTGGTCCGGCCACGGCTCCAACGTCGTCGGATCGAGGAACAGCGTGTTGCCGCGCGCGGCGCACTCGCCCTGGAGCGGCAGCAGCGATCAGGTTCCCGAACCCGGCCTTGGGCAGGAAGTCCTGCGACGGGAAGAACCGGTCGTAGCTGCTGAGGTCCAGCTCAGCTCTCGTCGACATCGCCTGGCGCAGCAGCGCTGCACCCAGTGACCGGGCGTCGGCACGCGGCGACCGGGCCGTCGAAGAAGACCCATACGTGGCCGCCGTTGCCCGAACGCGAGCGTTCCAACGCGGCGGGCACCCCGTTCGCGTGGCACGCGTCGAGGTACGCGAGCGCGTCAAGCACCCACGTCCCCTTGTCGAAGTCACACGCCAGCAGGGTGCACGTGTCGCCTCGCAGCAGCGGGTAGATGCCGATCGTGGCTCGACCCTGGAGGTGCGCGGCGAACACCTCGTCGGTCAAGAGGCAGGTAGTCCTGCCGAGACCGCTGGCGCGACCACCCGCCACGTGTCGCCGGCGACCACCCCGCCTTTCCCGTCGAGGCGTTCTCCCATCGGGTCGCGTACACATCCGACCGCGCCCCGAACAACGACGTGAGCAGGGCCAGCTTCGCGTCGTCGGGCGACGACGCGTCGATCAGCGGCGTCGACACAGCCTCCGAGAGGAGCGTCGGCGACCATGCCACGGTGTGACCATCGTCAGCACGCTCGTCGAGGCCGAGCAGCCCACGGAGACGGGCGTTCTCCTCCCTGAGCCGGACGACCTCCGCGGCCAAGTCGTCGCGACGGTCAGTCGATCCCTCACCCACGAGTACATCTTGGGTGCTGCGACATCGAGGTGAGGCGGATCGCTCTCACTTCAACAACGATAGTGTTGTGGCGTGCTCCCGCCCTTCGACCCCGCCACGGGCCGACTCCCACCTGGCGAGCATGTCGCGTCGTGGGATGAGGTCGTCGAGAGGTTCGGCTGGGACGAACGCCGCCGCCGGCTGCTCGACGGACTGGCCGACGCGCTCGCGCTCCTCGCGGTGGCCGGCTGCCGCTTCCCGCGGCGCTGAGACACGCTTCAACGCTGGCTCGTCAGGGGCACCGGATCCGGGCTGGCTTCAGCGAGAAGAACTCAGCACGCGACAGCATGTCGGCATCCCTGAGGTGTGGCGCCCGGGACGAATCGACTCATGCCTCCGTGCCGTCCGAGGCGTCGACGTCGTCCGCGTACACGTTGATGGCGGAATCGAGCCCGATCAGCGCGGGATCGACCCGACCGGTGGCAGCGAGGACGAAGTCGAGCGGGTCGCAGCGTAGCTCGGCGCCTCCGCCGGCGATGTCGATCCTGTCCATCTCGTGTACAGCGAGAGTGGTCGGCTTCCACCCGTGGTGCTCGAGATAACCGACGACGTGGTGGACGGCGCAGCACAGTCCATCCCCGCGGGTCGACTCTCGGGAGAGGGCGGCCCGAATGTCGTCGCCGTGGACGAATGCGTCGTACCAGATGGCCTCAACGGCGAAGCCGAGGGTGAAATTGGGATCGCTCGGTGCGGGGCCTTCCCACGAGTCCCCGGGCAGGGACTGGAGGAGGTCGACGAGTGTCGGGGCCACGTTCGCCAGTTCGTCTGCCAGCTCGGGGCCGGTGCGGCCGGCGCGCTCGTGCGCCTGGCGCGCTGCGACGCCCCGAGTCCCGTGTCCCTGGAGCCGTCCTTCGGAGATGTCGACGATGGTTCCGACAACGTGTCCAGCGACGTCTCTGACTGCCCATCCCGCGCAACGGGTCGGCGTCGCGAGTTCGGCGGCGCTCAGGCTGCGGACAAGGTCGGCGAAGTCGTGTAACTCCTGCGCGATGCCAGCCAGCACCGTAACTCGATCGAGGGTCACCTGTGCGAGTTTCCTTCGCCGAAGTCGGATGTCATTCGGTCACCTCGGTTGGGCGTCCGGCTGTGAGCCACGCCTGGATCCCACCGTCCAGATGGGCCACGTCGGTGTAGCCGAGCTGTTTCAGGGTTGTGACCGCGAGCGTGGAGCGACCTCGCGACGCACAGTAGAGGATCGTGCGTCGGTCAGGAGCGAGGTCGGCGAGATGGGTTGGGAGCGAGGAGTCCGCTTTGAACTCGAGAAGTCCGCGCGGCACGTGGACGGCGCCCGCGATCGCTCCGGTGACTTCCCTCTCAGCTGTCTCTCGGATGTCCACGAGCAGTGCGCCATCGGCGGCCTCCCGCGCGGCTTGCTCGACGTCCAGGTTCTCGATCTGGCCCTTGGCGTCGGCGACAAGCTCAGTTGCTGTGGTCGGCATGTGCATCTCTCCCCTTTTCGCTGCGCCACGACCCGGCGGCCGCGGTCGATCACGAGGAACGTACGTGGCTGCGCTCGCGGCGACCTTGCGCCCTGCACGCGCCGGACTTGCGGCGGAACCCCGGGGCGTACGATGCACCAGCGTGTTGACGGTACGCGTGCTCGGAGTCATCGAGGTCGAGTCTGGCGGTCAGGCCAGGCCTATCAGCAGCCCGAAGCAGCGCCTCATCCTCGCCCTCCTCGTGGCCGCTCAGGGACCGGTGTCACGGGACCGCCTGGTCGACGCCCTCTGGGGAGATAGGCCGCCGTCATCGGCGGCAGCGACGGTGATGGGCTACGTGTCGAGGCTGCGGAGCACCCTCGGCGCATCGGCTATCGACGGCAAGCCCGAGGGATACCGCTTGGGCGCAGACATCGTCGATGCACTTCAGTTCGAGTCACTGATCCATGCAACAGGCGCATCCGACGACAGCGCCACCTTGGAGCGCGGCGCTCGAGCTGTGGCGGGGCCACGCGTTCGGCGAGTTCGGCACCCACCCCTACCTCGCAGGGGAGGCCCATCGCCTGGAAGAGATCCGCGCCCACGCGTGGGTTCGCCTGGCCTCGCTCTACCTCGATGCCGGTGATGTCGCACGGCCCACGTCGATGCTCGAGGCCGTCGTCGCCGATGAACCTCTGCGAGAGGACGCCTGGGTGCTCCTGGTTCGAGCGCTGCTCGCTGGTGGTCGGCCCCCCGATGCCGTGCGTGCGGCGCAGCGGTGCCGTCGCCAGCTCGCCGAGATCGGACTCGAACCATCACGAGCGCTCCTCGCAGCAGAGACCTGCGCACTCGACCAGCGCACTACCGTCGGCACAAACAACGCAGCCTCCGGACCCCCGGTCAACATCGGACCGGTGCGGTACGCCCGCCGTGACGGCGTTCATCTTGCGTATCAGATCGTCGGCGGCGGGCCGGTCGATCTCGTCGTGAGCTCGTACGGGAGTGTCTCGTTCGACTCGATCTGGGACGGCGAGCACTTCTCCGCGTTCGTCCGGCGGCTTGCCCGCGCGTGCCGACTGATCCTCTACGACACCCGAGGCATCGGGCTCTCCGACCCGATCAACGTCGAAGCGGCCCCATCGCTCGACGAGCAGAGTGAGGACCTGGTGGCTGTTCTCGACGACGCCAGAGCAAACCGGGCCGTCCTCGTTGGTGTAGGTGACGGAGGACCGACGGTCATCACAGCTGCTGATCAACATCCCGACCACGTCGTCGGGCTCGTCCTCGTCAACACGTTTGCTCGACTCACCGAAGCCGAGGACTATCCCGCCGGGATCTCATTGGGGCGGCTCATCGCGAACATCAACATGTCGACCGATCACGCGAGTGACCGCGACACGAGCCTCGTGCTCCGCAACCACGCTCCGAGCGTCGCGGGTGATCAGCTGTTTCGACAGTGGTGGGAGCGAGCAGGCCGCCGTGGCGCCAGCCCGGCGACCGCAGCAGCACTGTGGAGAGTGAGGTACGGAGCTGACGTCCGCGGGCTTCTCTCAACGCTTTCGACTCCAACGCTGGTGATCCATCGTCGCAACAGCCGGGTTGTCCCGATGGCACACGGTGCATTCCTGGCCGAGCACATTCGCAACTCTCGCCTCGTCGAGATCGCTGGGGCTGACCAGACACCGTTCACCGAAGGCGCTGACGACATCGCCGATCTCATCACGGAATTCGCGACCACTCGATGACCCGTGAGCGTCGCCGAAAACTCAAACTGCGTGACGGCGACTATCACGGCATTGCGTTGAATCGTGCGGCGCGGTTGATCGCGATAGCGCACGGCAGCCAGATCGTCGTACGGGATCTGAGGGACGTGTTGGTCGAGTCGGCACGGCGGAGCTTCGACGTCTACGGGTTCTACGGCATCTCGGTGTACGCCGACTGAGCTGGTGGCTCGTATGCTGGGCACCGCGCACCGGGTGGTGCCCAACCCGCATTACGGCACCGGAGGCTGAGCGAAGCCAACGATCGACCTGCGAGCTGATCTCAATGCCGAAGACGACGAGGGACGCTGGTGGACCCTGCTCCGCGACGCCGCCGATCCCGCTGTGGTCGTGCCGGGAGCGGTCTTGATCGCAGGCACCGACCGGTACTGGTCCGTCGTGCGGATCGAGCAGGTCGACGACGACGGCCAAGTCCACTTCGCCGCGGTGCCACCCGACGATCCCGCAGCGACCCGCCTGCTCGCCCGCTCGGCCTGACCCGATATGTACCAACCATGTACGACGCCAACGGGAAACAGCGGGGAACGGCAGGGACAACGGGGACTTGACCGGGGGACCCCGACCAGCTGAAAACTGCCTCCTACCAGGGGGAACGCCTTCTCATAACCCGAAGGTCGCAGGTTCAAATCCTACCCCCGCCACCAAGAAGCTCTGGTAGATCCCAAGATCGGCCGGGGCTTCTACCGCTGTCAGGCGGTGTTCTTCCGGCGCTTCAACCGGGTCTTCTCCCTGCTGTCGTTGGTCGGTGGAAGCACGGGGGCGACGATCTGTTCGAAGACGGGGGCGGCGTCGGCCTGCAGGCCGGGCAGCACGTGCTGGTAGGTGTCGATCGTGAACGCAGGTGTGGCATGCCCGAGGCGCTCGCTGACGACCTTGACCGGTACGCCGGCCTTGATTAGCAACGTCCCGTGTGTGTGGCGCAGGTCGTGCAGTCGGATGACCGGCACGCCGGCGCGGTGAGCGATGCGTTCGAACGCTTGGGAGATGGCATGCGGGTGGATGGGCTGCCCCGCTCCGTCGGCGAACATCCATCCCGCACCGTCGATCTCGGCGGCGGCCTGTTCGGTCTGCTGCCAATGCCGCCAGGCGACGAGGACCTCGACGGTGGCGGGGGTCGAGATCGATGCGTCGGCGGGCGTTGCGGGTCTTGCCTCGAGTCTCGCTGAGCTCGTAGGCGACGGCGATCAGTCCGCGGTTGATCGACAAGGTGGCGGCGGCCGGGTCGAAGTCATCCCAGCGCAGGCCGAGCAGCTCGTTGCGGCGCATGCCGGTGAACGCAGCAACCCAGAAGGCGGCGAACAGCCGGTGCCCAGCAGCGGCCCGCAGGAACGCACGCAGCTCGTCGGCGCTCCAGGCTTGCTGTTCGACCTTGGCGAGGATCGCCAACCCGGTAGAAGGATCGGTAGAAGCGCACCCGATGCGGGCGCCCGACCGAACCAGCCTCACAGTCCCATCGACGAGCCGATCGACCTGACAGCCGACGAGAGCGTCGTCGCCTGTCAACGTGCGGTCTGTCCTGCGTCGCGGTGAATATCGGAGCCACCTGCACGCGATCGAGCCGGCGGTCGAGGACGCAGTGTCGGGCTGTCGCCCGGCGCGTATCTCGGATACGCCAGCCCCTCGAACGGCCCCAGATCAGACTCGACGCGCTGGATTGTGGTTCTACCCTCGGTCAGATGCCACTTGAGTGGGAGCAGCTCGTCGTCGACTCGTCAGATCCGGAAGCGCTCGGGAGGTGGTGGGCGTCAGCCCTCGGCTGGGTGGTCGTGAACGACGATCCAGACGAGTTCGAGATCCGACCGGCGCAAGACCGGCTGCCAGGCCTGCTGTTCGCTCGGGTGCCGGAGCACAAGGCGGCCAAGAACCGACTCCATCTGGACCTGCGCCCCGACGATCAGCAGATTGAAGTGGTTCGTCTACTCGAGCTGGGCGCTACACATGCCGATGTCGGGCAAGGCGAAGAGTCGTGGACCGTCCTCGCGGATCCGGAGGGCAACGAGTTCTGTGTACTCAGCTCGCGGCGGCCGTGACCCGGCGTCCCAGGATCGTGTCGCTGAGCGGTAACCGACGCGCCTCGGATGAGCGGAGGACCATTGGCCCTACTCGCAGGCATGTCGGAGGCGCACGCTGTCTGGCCTGACCACAACGCGCCGGGTTGCAGAGCCCGGAAGGGGTTGTGAGGCATGACCATGAGCACTGCGATGGCCCGACGACCGAAGCTCCCCCCGGCATGGTTCAAACACGCATTCTGGCGTGGCCACCGTGCGCTGCACCGGCTCAGCGGCGGGCGCTTCCTGTGGACTCCGGCCAGCAAGCGTGGCTGGGGTGCCCTGCGTCTCACGACAGTTGGCCGCAAGTCCGGGCGGGACCGGAGCGTCATCGTCGGCTACATCGAAGACGGCCCGAACCTCGTCATGCTCGCGATGAACGGCTGGGACGAGGGTCATCCCGCCTGGTGGCTCAACCTCGAGGCGCATCCTGGCGCCACCGTCCGACTGGCCCATCACCGGCCCTGCCTCGTACATGCACGCGCCGCCAAGGGGGAGGAACGGGACCGGCTGTGGCAGCGATGGGCCGAGATCGATGTCGGCCTCGACGCTTACGCAAGCGGGCGGTCGACTACAACTCCCGTGGTGGTTCTTGAGCCCCGACGTGAGCGCCGGAACGGGACCGGCTGAGGGGCGACGGGCATTCAGCGCCGCGACTGAGGGCGACAGCGAGCCCTGTGCACGCTCGAGCCACAACGGTCCGCTCAGCCGGTTCTCGGGGGTGCTGCGCCGCGACTGAATAGGCGATCTCCGCCGTTCGAGGGATGAACGTTCTCGGACACCCCTGGCCCGGCGATCTCCAGACGGTTGCGTAGGGGCTCGACGGGTGTGTCATCCGGACGTCCAACTACATCCGCCTGAGGGCCTCAACGGTGGCGCGCCGTCGGCAACGTCGAGTCCGAAGCCTCCGAGACGCTACGGCTGCCGGGCGGGGTCCGGGTGGCTCCCTACGGTCCAGCGGAACCGGCTCTTGAAGTCGTTGGAGCACTCATCGCAGACCCAGTGGTAGTCGTCCACGGTCGTGTAGCCGACGTTGACCTCATCGTCGCCACTGGCTCGGTCCCAGATCTTCTTCGTGCGGAACTCGCAGTGGTCGTGATCCCAACCGGTGCGGGTCATGACCCACCTTGCGCGACACAGGACGACGCCTGCCAGCCACGTCTCTGTCTCCTGCCCCATCAGTCGCCAGCCCTCGCCATCGACCACCGGTTCAGCCTGCCCGTTCGGCTCGGCGGTCGGGCACGCTGCCATGCCGAGCTTCACCGGCGTTCGCAGAGCGCACCGCTCTGGCGGTGCGCTCTGATGACAACGACCCCCAGCACAACGACCGCGTCCCCGACGAGGTCCGCATGTCGGGCCTCACTTCTGGCGGCACCTCGCCGAGATGTTCGCCGTAATGGTGGTCGGGATGATTGCGAGCGCGGCTGTCTTCCTGATCATCGTGCAAATGACATGGGACGAGGCAACGCGCCAACGGCCGACGGCGTCTCTGCTTGTGATTGCGGCTGGCACGAGCATCCCGATGGCATCCTGGATGCTCCATCGCGGGATGGGACGCAGAAACACTGCAAAGATGGCAGCCGCCATGCTGCTCCCGGTGAGTCCATTCCTCGGCCTCGTCTGGTTGGGCATCACGGAGAGCGCCCTGTTCGGCCCATACTGCATCTCGGCGATCGTGGCGATGCTCGCGCTGATGCTGCATCGACGCTCGCATTACGCGTCTGCGCGCCGGAACCGTTCAGCCGTCGCGCCCGCGCTTGTCACGGCCGACGGCCGGACGCACACAATCGGCGATCTGCAGGGCTGACGGCTACCCGCCAGTCGGGAAGCGCCGGTTCGCCGATCGCCAGCATGGCTCCAGCCATGCCAAGACCCATCATCTATTGAGATGGCCGCCCGCGGGCTGTCGGTGACCGGCTGTGGGCAGATCTCAGCTCAGTGGCCACGCACAGAATGCCGACTCGGAAGGCAGCGCCCTGCTGTGACGCTCCACATGGGGCGGGCGTCCGAGCGAGTGCCGCTGCGCTTGCCTCGCGATCGTCCCTGCACCTCGGATGCGTCGGTATCGCTGCGCGTCGAGACCCCGGCTCGGACGCGCGGTCGATCCCTCTGCGGTTCGACGGCGCTCGCGATCATTCCGGCACTGGTCGCGCTCATCGCGGTCAACAAGCGCGACGTCGTGTGACGGGATGGTCGCACCCCGTCGGAGCGGCCCGACCCGTCGCAACCCGGCCTCAGCATCAGGGGGTGCGCTCTCCGCGCTCGACGCCCACGTCGTATCAGGCGGGGCCGACGCCGTCGCCGCCTCCGCCCAACTCGATGGGACCGAACGGACCTGAGGAGCTTCGCTGATGACCCAGACCAAGCCAACTAACCCGTCCCTGCTCCGGCACGCGATCCTCAACCTGTCCAAGTTCCACCGCGAGCACGAGAAGTTCTATGCCTCGCACCCCGCGAGGTGGCCGTGCACCTGCAGCGCCACGTACGCACCTTGCAGGCACTTGAGCTTCCCCCGGGACCAAGCAGAGATCATCGGCTGAGCAACAGCTCATCCGATTCTCTTGACAGCGAGGAGCCGCTATGCGCCAGCTGGGCGCAGCGCGACGAAGGGATGGCCTTGGACGAACTCGCGGACGGAGGCGTCGCTGCGAAGGTCACCCCATTCGAGAACGGCACTGGCTAACCAGACCCGTCGGGGGTGGCGACGCCGGAAGGCCACGGTGACCGCGACGGCTTCGTCTTCGGTGAGGAAGCGGTGTTCAGGTACGAAGCGGTCACCGGCGATACGGACTTCTCTGGCAGGACCGGCGTGCAGGTTGTGCAGCCAATCGGCGTCTGGTCCCCAACCCGAGCAGATCACGACCTCGCCGGTGTCGGGGTGGTCGGCGATGACCATCGCCACCATGTCATGCGGCTGACCGGTCGTGCGGCCGACGTGCACGAGCATCAGGAACGTCCGGCCCAGCATCCAGCCCCGGCCGCAGCGATAGAGCCGCAACGGCATCCGGAACACCGCCAGCGCGAGGCGTCCCGGCGTGCGGCGAAGGCCGAGCAACGGCCTCTGCCCGTGGCGAGACGACGAGATGGTGGGCATTGCCATCTGGATCACCGCTCGCTGCTAGGGAACAGGCGACGCCGCTCGACGTAGATCACCGTGCCGGCGAGAACGACCCACAGCGCGGCCAACGCGAGTCCGGCGGTGCCGCCGCCGCGTTCGGGGTAGCCGTCGAGGTCGGGCGGCAGGAACGTGGCGCTGCGGTAGGTGTGGACGTTGGCAGCGATGTGAAAGACGTCGTGGACGACAACTGCCCCAGCAGGGTTGCCGGTCAATGCGGTGGGGATGGTGGCGATCACTGCGCCGATCTCCGGCTGGACGAGATCGCTCCCGCGGAACTGCGGGTAGCCGAGGTGGTACGTCGCGGTGATCCCCATCGAGAGCAAGAGGGTCAACCCGGCGAAGCGGAGCCGACGCCTGCGGTCGGGGTCGCGGAGCAGGAGGTAGGCCACCGTCGCCGGGAACACGAACAGCATCAGCGCGTCAACGGTGCCGTACAGCAGGCCGCGCCAGAGCAGCTCGAACCAGAAGAAGCCCCCGGACGGGTGCGCCATCGACGCCTCGTTCATGACGTTGCGCACCATGGCGAAGGCCACGACCGCGCCGATGCCGAGGCTCCACCACAGCCGCGTGCGAAGCCATTCCCGCCAGTCGAGGTGCGTATGCGCCACGAACGAAGCGAGGAACGTCCCCACCACCGTGAAGTAGACGAGCAGGTAGAGGTCGTGGTGAAGCCCGAGGAGGCTCGCAGTGATCAGCGGCACGGCGAAAGCGATCAGCGCCCCTGCGACGTACCACTCCGTCAGGCGATGGCGATCCGTGCGAGTCAACGTCGCGTGAAGAGGCGGCGCGGCAGGACGTGGGACAACAGAAGCCATCTCAATCACTCCCCTCAGGAGTTGCACCGCCATGATGGGAACGAAAGGGTCCGCCCGGTAGAGCCGAACGTCCCGAACGCCATCCAGGCGAACGTGCGTGTGAATGCCGGTAACCAAGCGGCCCTCGACGGACTTCTACGACCAGCTGTATCCGCGGCGACCCGCTCCGAATGCCCTGATGGCGCGCTCGCTTTGCCGACCCGGTCTCACTGCAGAACATCGGCCCTCTGTGTCCCCGAATGCTCAGACTGGCAAGCGCCTGGGACCGCCCCTGACCGCCGGCTCGATGACGCGACTGGCACCTTGTTCATCGCCGAGAATTGCAGAGCAGAGTCCCGAACCGGCGCGCCGCGATCTCGGCCGTTGCTACGGACGCGCTCCGCAGCCAGCTGCATCTGCTGCTGATGCGCTCGGCATGATCCTGGAGCTCTGGTCGAGCCTTCTCTCCGACATCGATGGATGAGGAGAGGAGATCACGATGGGCAAGCTGGGCTCTCTGTCAGCGAGGGGAAGGTCGTGCAGGGAAGGGACTAACGCCTCTGGTCGGCGCGTCGAGAAATTCATACCGTCGTCCCATGTACCCCGATTCGGGGCGCTGGACGTCCCCAAGGGGGGCATCAATGGGCACTGCATGGGTCTGGGACGAGCGCTACGCCTGGTACGACACCGGCACGTGGGCGGGGCTGTTGCCGCCCGGTGGCTGGTTCGAGCCGGCTCGCCACCTCGACCACGGCGAGACGAAGCGGCGACTGGCGTCGCTCGTGCGGGCGACGGGTCTCGAGCGGGAGCTCGACGTTGTCGCCCCTCGCCCGGCCACCGACGAGGAGTTGCTTCGAGTTCACACGCCGGAGTACCTCGCCTACCTGGCCGCCCAGGACGAGCTCCCGCGCGGTGGCTTCGCGGACCCGGGCATTAACCGTACGCCCTTCGGGCGCGGCGATCTGGCGATCGTGCGGCTGGCGGCGGGGGGCACCATCAAGGCGGCTGACGCGGTCGTGTCAGGCGACAGCCGTAACGCCTACGCCCTGGTGCGCCCACCGGGCCACCACGCGCTCGCGACGACCGGGCTCGGCTACTGCGTGTTCGCCAACATCGCGATCGCTGTCCACCACGTCCGGACGGCATGGGGCATCGAGCGCGTGGCCGTCGTCGACTGGGACGTGCACCACGGGAACGGCACGCAGGCCGCCTTCTGGGACGACGCCGCCGTCCTGACGCTGTCGATCCACCAAGAGGACTACTTCCCGCCCGGCTCGGGCCGCCTCGAGGAGATGGGCGGGCCAGGCGCCGAGGGGGCGTGCCTGAACGTCCCGCTGCCGCCTGGGTCGGGGTCAGGCGCTTACCACGCCGCGTTCGAGCGGATCGTCGTGCCGGCGCTCGAACGCTTCCGGCCCGGCCTCGTCGTCGTGGCGAGCGGGTACGACTCCTCGGTCTTCGACCCGAACGGCCGCATGATGCTGACCAGCGAGGACTACCGCTGGATGACCGCCACCGTCATCGAGGTGGCAGAGGCGCTGTGCGGCGGGCGCGTGGTCGTGGTGCAGGAGGGGGGCTATTCCGAGTTCTACGTGCCGCTGTGCGGCCTCGCAGTGGTCGAGGCGCTCGCCGGCGCGCGAACCGATGTCGTCGACTCGCTCGCCCCCATGGCCCTGCCGCGCCTCGACGCAGGCTCTGCAGCCGCACCAGAAGGACGTGATCGAGGCGGCGGCGCAGCACGTCGCGCTCGTGCCCCCGGCCTGAACGGGCTGGGGGCACGAGCGCGACGGGGACACCGACGAGCAACCAAGCAACACCGAGGAAGGGAGGCCCGCAATGGCGCAGCGGAGATGGAGGATCAGCCGGCGCGCCGTGGCTCTCACGGCCGCTCTCGCGCTCGTGGCCGGGTGCGGGAGTGGGGGCGACAACACGGACAGCGCGTCGACCGCGGGCAACGCGCCCGAGACAGCCGCGACGGTGACGGTGGGCGCGACCGCGGCCAACGCGCCAGGCACAGCCGCGACGGTAACGGTGGGCGCGACCGCGGCCACGGCGCCAGTCAAAGCCGGGACGGTGACGGTGGGCGCGATCCTGCCTCTCACCGGGCCCGTCGCCGACCTCGGCCAGAACTCGAAGCAGGGCATCGAGATCGCGGTCGCAAAGGTGAACGCCGACGGGGGGCTCACCGTGGGCGGGAAGGTCTACGACGTGGCGGTCGTGTACTGCGACACCGCCATCGACGCCGCCAAGGTCGTCACATGCGGGCGCAAGCTCGCCAGCCAGAACCACGTCAAGGGCATCGTCACGGTGACGAGCATCGAGTCGCTCCCGCTCCTCGGCTTTAACACCGCACCGGGTAGTGACTTCGTGCTCGTGAGCAGCGCCGCCACGGACAAGCTGACGAACAGCGGCAACCGGTACGTCGTACGCTACTGGTTCAACACGAAGACCTACATGCCCGAGCTCGGCAAGCTGCTGGCCGAGGTCAACAGCAAGCGAAACCTCGGGATCGAGAAGATCGCGGTGCTGCACTCCCAGGAGGAATTCGGGACGGCGTGGGCGCAGAACTTCGGGATGGCGGTGGAGAAGGCGGGCTTTGACGCCCCCAAGATCGCGTCGTTCTCGGTCGGTACGACGGACTACTACCCGCAGCTCACCCCCCTCGTGAAGGGCGGCACCGATCTGCTGGCGGTCCCCTTCACGTGCGACGCCGTGTCGAGCGTGGTCAAGCAGGCGCGCGAGCTCGGCTTCCGCGGCCGCTTCCTCTTCATGCTCGCCTGCGAGTACGACGAGCTGAAGACGAAGGTGTCGAACCCGCTCGACCTCGTGGGCTCGCTGTTCGAGGGAGGGCCGTGGAGCGACCCGACCAAGGCCGACATCGAGTTCCGAAAGCTGCTGAAGGAAAAATATGGCGAAGACGTGGATCCGAGCGCGTCGGCGACCTACTCGCAGGCGATGTGGTTCTTCCGGGCGCTGGAGATCTCTGGCGGCACGACGGACGTCCCCGCCATCCGTGCCGCGATGGGGGCTGCTCTCGACAGCTCACCGAACACGTTCGGCCTGACCGACCTGCAGGACAACGGCGAGGTGACCGGCCACGTCCACCTCCGGCTAGTGGAGACGCCGGACAAGATCACCGAGCTCACCCACACCGACAGCTGAGCGACATGACCGGCCGGCATCTGGCGGGAGGACGGTGATCCATGGGCGAGCTCATGCAGACGCTCGCCAACGGCATCATGCTCGGGAGCATCTACGGGCTCATGGCCGTCGGTCTCGCGCTCGTCTTCGGCGTGCTGCAGATCCCGCAGTTCGCCTTCGGCGCTCACGCCATGATCGGCGGGTACGTCACCTGGCTCGTCGTCGACGCCACCGGCAACTACTGGCTCGCGCTGGGCGCCGCCGCCGTCGCGCTGCTGCTCGTCGGCGTCGTCGTCCAGGTCCTCCTCTTCGACCCGCTGCGGTCGGCGCCACCCGCCACGCTGTTCATCGCGGCCTTCGGCTTCGTGATGATCTTCGAGGGTGGCGCCCAGGTGGTCTTCGACCCGGACCCGCGGCGCGCTGCGCGAGCCCATCGAGGGCACGTTCAGTGTCGCGGGCGCCTCGATCACCTACCAGCGGGCGCTGATCGTCGTGCTGACGCTCGCGCTCTTCCTCGCCCTGAACCTGTTCCTGCGGCGAACGCGGCTCGGCCTCTCCATCCGCGCCGTGTCGCAGAACCCCTTCGGGGCACGGGTCGTGGGCCTGAGCCCGCGCCGGCTCGCCCTCCTCGCGATGTGCATCGGTAGCGCCCTCGCCGGTCTGGCGGGTGCGCTCCTCGCGCCCGTCACGCAGGTGTTCCCGACCGTCGGCGAAGGGCTGATCCTCAAGGCCTTCGTCGTCGTCGTGATCGCCGGCATGGGGAGCGTGAACGGGGCCATGCTGGGCGGCTACCTGCTCGGGCTGGTGGAGTCGTTCGGCGCGACGTACGTGTCACTCACGTGGGGGGACGCCTTCGCCTTCCTGCTCCTGCTGTTCATCCTCATCGCCCGCCCCGAGGGCCTGTTCGGGAGGGAGGTGCAGACATGGCGCTGATCCGTCCCGCCGCGGTCGTCGCACTGCTTGCCGCCGGGATGGCCGTCCCCGCCGTGCTCAAGTCGGCCTACCCACTGCAGATCGCTACGCTCGTCGTGACCTTCGCCGTGCTGATGGTGTCGCTCAACATCTGCTTCGGCTACGCCGGACTCGTGTCGGTCGCGGCACGCCGGACTGTTCGGCCTCGGCGCCTACTCCATCGGCGTGCTCACGATCACCCGGGGCTGGTCGTTCTGGCCGGCGCTGGTGGTAGGGGTGGGTTTGGGTGCGACCGTCGGCCTCGTGCTCGGTGTGCTGACGCTCCGCATGGGCGGGCACTACTTCGCCATCGGCAGTCTCGCTTTCGGGGTCATGATCCAGCTCGTCATCAAGAAGCTGACGAGTGTGACCGGCGGCGAGCTCGGCCTCTCCCCGGTCCCGCCGATCACGCCGATCACGCTCCCGGGGGGCCACCAAATCGAGTTCACCTCGTTGACCGCCCGCTACGGGATCGCGTACGCCTTCTTCGTCACGGCCGTCGCCTTGATGGTCCTGCTGCGGCGGTCACGCCGGGGCCGCGGCCTCGCCGCGATCCGTCAGAACCCTCGGCTCGCCGAGGCGGTCGGCATCAGCGTGGTGCGGATGCGCCTCGTCGCGCTCGTGACGAGCGGGGCGATCGCGGGCGCAGCCGGGGCGCTGTACGCCACGTTCGTTATCTTCATCGAACCGTCGGTGGCGTCGACCAACCTCAACATCCAGGCGGGCATCGCGCTCGATCATCGGCGGGGTGGGGACGACCCTCGGCCCGGTCGTGGCCGCGATCATGCTCGTCGGCCTGCCGGAGCTCCTGCGCGGCGCCCAGAACCTCGCACCGGTGCTCCTCGGCACCGTGCTGCTCGTCATCATCCGCTTCGCGCCCGCGGCATCGTGGGCGAGTTCGGCCGGCTCGCCGGCCACGTGCGACTGCGGCGCGGCCACGCCGGTGGGCGATGAACGCCGTGCCCGTTGCGACGCGCGTGGCGCCGATCCTCGCCATCGAAGGGGTGCACAAAGCGTTCGGTGGCGTCGCCGCCGTCGACGACGTCTCGTTCTCGGTGAAGCAGGGCGAGGTCTTCGGCATCGTCGGACCGAACGGCGCCGGCAAGACGACGCTCTTCACGCTGATCGCCGGTACGGAACGCGCCTCGTCGGGGACCGTCAGCGTGTTCGGGCGATGCATCGATGGGCTCACCCCCCACGCCCGGTCGCGACTCGGCATGGGCCGCACGTTCCAGAACGCGCAGGTCTTCACCGATAGCACTGTGGCGGAGAACCTCGCCATCGTGTACACCGCCCACGAGCGCCGGGTGGGGACGCCGCGGCGGCAGGCCGCCGGCGAGCTCCTCGAGCGCCTCGCGCTCGACCACGTGGCGGCCGCGCGTGCCGCATCGATCTCCGTCTTCGAGCAGCAGCGGCTCGCCATCGCAATGGCGCTGGCCGGTCAACCGAAGCTCCTGCTCCTCGACGAGCCGACCGGCGGTCTCGTCGAGCGGGAGGTTGACGAGCTCGTGGGCGTCCTCCGCGAGATCCAGGCGTGCGGCGTCACCCTCGTCGTCATCGACCACAAGATGCGGTTCATGATGTCGCTCTGCCACCGCATCCTCGTGCTCTCGAGCGGGCGGGTGATCGCCCTCGGCCGGCCCGAGGCGGTCGCCGCCGACGCGGAGGTCCGCCGCTCGTACCTCGGCGAGGGGGTGGTCGTGTGACGAGCCTGTTCGAGGCACGGGGCGTGTGCGCCGCCTACGGCGAGCGGACCGTGCTCGACGGCGTCGACCTCGTCGTCGATGCCGGCGAGTGCGTGGCCGTGGTGGGCGCGAACGGCGCCGGCAAGTCGACGCTGCTCGCGGTGGCGGCCGGTCTGTTCCCGACCCGCCGTGGCACAGTGGTGTTCGACGGGCGTCCGCTCGGCAAGGGCGCGGCCGTGCGGCGCGGTCTCGTGCTGTGCCCGGAGGGGCGCCAGCTCTTCCCGCAGCTGACCGTCCTCGAGAACCTGCAGCTCGGCATGATCGCCCTGCGGCCGAGCCGCGCCGCCCTCGCGGCCGAGGTCGAGCGCGTCCTCGACCTGTTCCCCGCGATCGCGAAGCGGCGGGGCCAGCGCGCCGGCACGTTGAGCGGTGGGGAGCAGCAGATGGTGGCCCTCGGTCGCGCACTCATGGCGAGCCCACGCCTGCTCGTGCTCGACGAGCCGACCCATGGCCTGGCGCCGCTGCTCGTCGCCGACGTCATGCGGTCGGTGCGACACATCGCCGAAGGCGGCTGCGCGGTCCTGCTCGCCGAGCAGAACGTCCACGCGTCCCTCGAGGTCGCGCATCGCGCCTACGTGCTCGAGAGCGGCCGGTTCGTACTCGAAGGACCCTCGCGCGACGTGCTCGCCGACGCCGGCGTGCTCGCGGCCTATCTCGGCATCGACACCGGCGCTGAGCCGTCGACACCGACGCCGGAGGAGGTCGGACCATGGCAACGACGGCGACCGTGACGAGCGCGGACGCTGGCCGCGACCTTCGACGAGATCGTGGCGCGCGTGGGCGAGGAGTGGTACCGCAGCGACTGGTTCGTCGTCGATCGCGAGCACCTGCAGACCTTCGCGCGCGCGCCACCTACCTCACCGACGAGTATGTCGACCTCACCGCCAGCCGCAACAACCCGCTGGGCGCCGACCTGATCGACGGTTTCCTCCTGCTGTCGCTGCTCACGTACTTCCACTTCAAGCACGCGCCGCTGCCCGCCGAGGGGATGTACGGCTTCAACTACGGCCTCAACCGCGTTCGGTTCACGTCGCCGGTGCTCGTGGGCGACCGAGTGCGGCTGCACGTGCGACTCGTCGACGCCGTGCCCCGTCGGGACGATCGCCTGCTCGTGACCACCGCCAACGAGCTCGAGGTCGAGGGCCGCGACAAGCCCGCCATGGTCGCCGAGTGGATCACGCTCCTCGGCACGGACGGTGCGCCAGCCGCCCCGTTGGGGGCGGAGGAGATCCCCGACCACGATCGGCTTCAGGATTACCTCGCGGACTGGACGGCGGAGCGACCCAATGCCACGGCATACGTCTTCGAGGGGGCGGAGACCTCCTACCACGAGCTGGCCGAACAGGTCGACGCACTCGCCAAGGGGTTGCTCGCGTCGGGCGTTGGCCCCGGCGACCGCGTCGCCATGCTCTCCACGCCGCGCCCCGAGTTTTGGGTGTGCTTCCTCGCCACGACGAGCATCGGCGCGGTCTGGGTCGGACTGAGCCCCCGCGCGTGGCGCATCGAGCTCCAGCACGTCGTCGGCAACAGCGGCCCGACCGTGCTGCTGTCCCTCGCCACATTCGAGGGCCGGGACTACCGCCGCGACGTGCACGCGCTGGCCGCCGCCACGCCGTCGGTCCGCCGCACCGTCCTCTTCGGGCCCGGCGCAGGAAGCGCGTGGGACGACGTCGTGGCGGGCGGCGAGACGGTCGGCGACACCGAGCTCGCAACCCGCCGGGCGGCGGTGGCTCCGGACGACCCGGCGCTGATCGTTTACACCTCGGGCACGACGGGTGCGCCGAAGGGGGCGGTGCTGTCGCAGTTCGCGCTGGCGTACGCGTTCCGCACGGAAGCACGGCTGACGCTGCCAGAGGGCGAAGTCCGCGATATCGCCAACCTGCCCGTCAACCACATTGGCGGGGTGGGCGACCTCTGCTGCACGCCGCTGGTGGCCGGCGGCTCAATCGTGTTCCTCGAGCGCTTCGACCCGGCCGAGGTACTCGCTACAATCGAGCGCCACAGGGTCACCTGCCTGATGCAGGTGCCGACGATCCTGCAGGTGCTGGTCGACCACCCGGAGTTCGCGACCACGGACCTGTCGAGCCTCCGAGCGGTGTACTGGGGCGGGGCGCCACTGCCACTCGACGTGGTCCGGCGCTACCGCGCGCTCGGCGTGCGGCTCGGCACGACGTACGGCATGACCGAGGTGACGGGCTCGATCACCTACTCGGACGAGGACTCGACCGACGAGACGCTCGCCGAGACGGTCGGCCGGGTGCAGCCTGAGCTCGAGGTCCGCCTCGTGGACGAGGGCGGGCGCGACGTCGAGACCGGCGAGACGGGCGAGATCCTCGTGCGCCATCGCTGTCTGCTGCTTGAGTACTTCGGCGATCCCGAGGCGACCGCCCGTTCCTTCACCGACGACGGGTTCTTCCGGACAGGCGACATCGGCGTGCTTCTGCCCGACGGCAACCTGCGCCTCGTCGGGCGCCGGACCGAGATGTTCAAGTCGGGCGGCGAGAACGTCTACCCCCGGGAGATCGAGATGTGCCTAGAGGCGCATCCTGCGGTTCGCCTATCCGCGGTGGTGTCGATGCCCGACCGGCTGTACCACGAGGTCGGCGTCGCGTTCGTCGAGGCCGACCCTGACGCCGTCGGCGGCGGAGAACTCGTGGCGTGGTGCCAGGACCGGCTCGCCAACTACAAGGTGCCGAAGGCTGTCCACATCGTCGACCGGCTTCCCCTCCTGGAAATGGGAAAGGTTGACAAGCCCCGCCTACGCGAGCTCATGACCTGAAACCGTTGGTGCGACCGGCGCCGTCGCGCGAGCGGCGCCGGCGCTCATCAATCGCCATTACCGAACGTCTCAGGCGCTGAGCGCAGTGGCGCCGCCGCAGCGAGGTGACGGGCCGTCTGCGTTCGAGCAGCAGCCGGTTCGAGCGCAGCCCGGTCGGGCGACCGTTGACGATCCAGTCGTCGAGCATCTCTTTGAGCTGAGGGTGCAGCGGGATGTAGCGTTCGTTGTGGAGCTTGCCGACGGGGATTCGCAGCCCGAACGCCGAGCCGATCTGGAAGAAGGCGTCGACGGTGAGGCGAGCGGTTCGCTCTTGCGGATCCCGGTGCGGGCCAGCAGCGCCTCGATGTGGCGGCGTTCCAGATCGGTGCATCCGGCCACGTCGGGATGGGAGCCGGTGAGCCAGGTGCCGAGCTCGCGCAGCTCGGACTCGAGGTGCTCACCGTCGCCGGGCGCCGAATCGGCGATCGTGCGGGGTCCGAGGGGCCCGGCGGTCATCACGCACGCTATGGCAGCGGTCGTCTCATCTGTGTTGACGGCCTGGTTCTCACGGAATGGCCGCACCGTGCGATGTGCGCCGACCCCGAGCTGCACGGCAATTGCGCTCACTACGAAGGTCGCAGGTTCAGATTCTGCCCCGGCACTACCCCCGCCACCAGGTAAAAGCACTAGCTCAGAGGCCCTTTCCGAGAGATCGAGGAGGGCTCTTCTGCGTCGCAGGGTGTCGACGTCTGGCGGGATGTCTAACCACGTCGGGGCCGAATGACCTGGTCAGTCCCGTGCACGTCGGGTTCGCAATCCGACGGACTGGGGAGGCAACGTCGTCTTGACCCAACCGCCAGTGTGACGGGAAGTGGCGTCCAGCACCGGGGTCGGGGCCGTAGTCGAGCGGATCGGCGGCATCCGTGAGGGCCGATCGTCAAGTCTCAGTACCCGCTCCGACGTGTCGGCCGCGGCGTGTTCACACCTCGCCGTGAGCTCACGCCACGGCCGAGTACAGTGCATTGTTGCGGCTTGGCTTGGAACGGCCATGACAGGATGCCCGGGCAGTTGACGGGGCTGCGCCCCTGATCGTGCCAGAGAGGGGAGAAGGCTTCGATGCCTTTTGACGTTGGGTGGCTTTCTTCTGTACCGACGGCACCTCCTGCGGCGGCCCTTGGAGCCCTGCGGAACGCTATCGAAGCAGCGGCTTCCTATCTTCAGTCGACAGATCAAATGGCTCTGCTCGACGGCTACACCTGGACGCGTCTGGTTGGAAGTGTTGATTCGGAGCTTGCTCGGATCGAGCAGAGCTACCCGTTCGTCGACACCGTGTCGTTCGGCTTCGTAGAGCCCGATATCGACCGAGCAGGTCCCGAACTCGGCGTCATCGTCGACGTGGCACCATCCCGTCGGCTCCTCTCGGGGGACGGCGTCCGTGAGCTCTACCCGGCGATCGAACCGTTCCGCGTCGAGCCCTCCGGCGATGCGTCCGAATGGAGCCATTCGTTTCCCATTGTCGTTCGTGTGATCGACCGTCGGCTCCATGCGCTCCCCACGATCGCTGGTCGGGCACCTGCTCGTCTGGCGGCGTGGACCACATTGAACCTCGCGTCGGGCGCGACGAACGGATGGCTTCTACCCCGTCACGCGACCGGCGGGGCCGGTAGTGTCGTCACCTACAGCGACACATCGACGGGGACGGTGATCGACGACCTTGGCGAATGCGTCGATGCCGTCATCGCCGACACCACCAAGCCGCCGGTCGGCTTGAACGCTGTCTCGGTGGTGCGCACGCCGGCGATCGGAATGGCCCTTTCGCTCGTGGATAGCCATGGCTACAAGGTCGGTGCCACTCTGATGAGCGTCGATGTCAACATTGGCCTCATCCGCTACAACAAGGCGCCAATCCGACTGACATACAACTGGGCTGGGTCGAAGGTGGGTGACTCGGGTGCCGGTGTCTTCGACCGCGGAGGCCAAATTGTGGCGATGCACCAAGGGGTCGCGGATCTCTACGATAGCAACGGCAAACGGCTTCTCGATCCCACGGGCGTGCCGTTGAACCGGGCGTTCGGGCTCTGCATCTACCAGGTGGAAGCGAAGAAGAACGCCTCGTTCGAGGTCTAAACCCGACTACTCGCGGCCGTCATAAGAGTCCACCATCTAGCCGGAGAGTGACATGACCGACGAATCCGACGATGACGAGGTAGAAGTTGAACGGATCGACCCGTTAACGGATCCCGAAGACTACGGCCTTGATCGGATCATCCGTGCTGCAGGTGCCTTCGGCGTCGATGTGCCGCCTGAGATCGCCGATCGGCAGCGCCAGATCGACGAAGGCATCCAAGAGCAGACGTTTCTACATCGTCTCCGCGAATGGTTCGACGACAACCTTGAGGTCCTCAACAGCTGGGTGATCAAGCAGGTGGTTCCGGTGCTCGTGCTCTCGGCGCCCCAGGTGCCTGGCGTGAAACTCACCGCCACGTTGTCCTCCGCATCCACGCTCAGCAAGCAAGTGAAGATCTCGATCGCCGGAGCATGGCTCGGCGCCGACGGCACGTTCACGGTCGGACGCAGCCGCAAAATAGAAGCAACGAGCGGGCAAATCCGTCGCTACGGGCTGCTGGTGCCATTCGTGGTCGATCTCATCGCCGTCAGAGGCAACGCTGACCGGGGCCAATGGCACCGAGTTTCGGTCGGTGCGTCGGAGCCGATGCCTGTCGTCGATGTGCTCGCGACCCTTCCCGAGAACTGGTCCGGCTCTCCCCTCAAGTTGGAGGCCTCCAACGACCCGGGCGGCAGCGGAGCGGAGTTCGGAGAGAGCTTCGAGCTCAAGACGGGCCGGTCGGCTGGACTCGAGCTGCCGTCGGACGAGGCAAGGACGACAAAGTCACACTGGAGGTCAGAGCGCGAGCGAACAACGAAGGTAGAACTCGACCGCGGCCTTGCCCGGCGGCTACTACTACGAAGGAGAGTGGCTTCTCGGACCCGCTGGCGTGAGGGTCACCGCGACCAGTCGGCCTGGCCGCCGGGCGCCCGAGACACACTGATAGCGATGAACCGTCGCCGTGGCGCAGCAGCGGCCGGCTCCCACTGGGTGTCGGCCGAGGACGCCTGTCAGCCGTCGATGTCTAACCAAACGTCTAGCTACTTCGACCTGAAAAAGTCCTGGCTGATGGTGCTCGCGTTGTGGTCGTTGATTTGGGATGATGGCTCCGAGCCGTAGTGGCAAGTACGGATCGGAGCCATCGTGTTGAGAACGGTAGGCGATCAGCCGACGTTGTGGGAGTCGTTGTTGCCGCCGCGGCGCTGGGGATGCCGGCGGAGCTGGCTGCGGGTCGATCGCGCTGCTCGATGATGTGCGGTTCTTCGAGCCGTATCGGGTCGTTCTTCCATGCGTCGTTGGGGCGGCCGTCGATCCCGATCGAGACGTATCTGCGGTTGATGTTCTTGAAGTACCGCTATCGGCTCGGGTACGAGGCGTTGTGCCGGGAGGTGACTGATTCGATCTACGTGGCAGCGGTTCTGTCGGATCCCGCTGGGTGGCTCGACGCCGCATCCGACGACGTTGATGAAGATCACGACGCGTTGCGGCGAGGCGGCGGTGGACGGGTTGAACGAGGCGTTGTTGGCGAAAGCGGTCGAGGCGAAGGTCCTCAAGACGAACCGGTTGCGGGCCGACACGACGGTGATCGAGGCGAACGTCGCCTATCCGACGGACTCGGGCCTGCTCGCCAAGGGCGTGGCGAAGATGGCGAAGACCGCGAAGCGCCTCAAGGCGATGGGCCTGGCGACGCGGACGACGGCTGGCGGATCGGACTCGCAGCGTGCGCCAACGAGCCCGGTCGATCAACGCCAACCTGCGCCGGCGGACCGACGACAAGCTCGCGGAGGTGAAGCGGATCAACGGTGAGCTCGCCGACATCGCCGATCGGGTCGCGGGCCAGGCCGACGCGGTCGTCCGCAACGCCCGCCGCACGCTGCGTCGGCCTTGACGACACGGCGTCGGGTCGTGCCCGCGCCGCGGTCGACGAGCTCGAGGCCACGGCGGCGGCGACCCGCAAGATCGCCGAGCAGACCCGCCAACGTCTCGCCGGCGTCAACACCCGACGGCGCGACCCGGGTCGTGTCGCTGCACGACCGCGACGCCCGACCGATCTCGAAGGGGCGGCTCGGCAAACCAACCGAGTTCGGTTACAAAGCCCAGATCGTCGACAACGAAGACGGCGTCATCGTCGATCACAACGTCGAGATGGGCAACCCGCCCGACGCGCCGATGCTCGAGCCCGCCATCGCCCGCGTCAAACAACGCGCCGGCAAGCCACCGCGGGCGGTCACCGCCGATCGCGGCTACGGCGAAGCCGACGTCGAAGACGCTCTCCACAACATCGGGGTCCGCTACGTCGTGTTGCCCCGCAAAGGCCGACCCAACGCCGAACGACGCAGCGTCGAGCAACGACGCGCGTTCAAACGCATGGTCCGATGGCGAACCGGCATGCGAAGGCCGCATCAACTGCGTCAAACGCGACTACGGACTCAACCGCACACGCCTCGACCGGCATCAACGGCGCCCGAACCTGGGCCGGACACGGCGTCTTCAACCACAACCTCACCAAAATCGCGCCTCATCGCATAGCCCGACCAAGCCCGATCCGGACAACCCCCGCCCGAACACGATCAGGCCCGACACGATCGGCACTCCAAGACCCGCCGAACCAGGGTCAATCGGGGTTCTTCAGGTCGAAGTAACTAACCAACGCGGTGGCAGCCGACGTACCCGACGACACGGACTGGACGAATGGCGCCCCGAACGGCCTGCTCAGCACACCGTGCTGTACCAGTCGACACTGCGTGGACGGCCACGGAGCCGCTCATAACCCGAAGGTCGTAGGTTCAAATCCTACCCCCGCCACTACCCACCATGTGAAGGCCCAGGTCACAGCACCTGGGCCTTCGTCGCGTGATGGCGCCCGTCGTCTACCGGCCGCGCGGCGCCCACCCTTGCTGACGTGGCGATTCGAGGTTGTGACAATTCGCGGTTGTGATTGCGCGCACGGACAGGTCGGGCACTTCGCTCGGCGGTGGCGCGAGAGCGTTCGAACTTGTCCCCGTTGGCCTGCTGGCTGTCCGTTGGGGGGCACGGGAGTGGCTTCCAGCGAACGTGTGACCGGGCCGGCGGAGGAGTCGTTGCTCGACATCGACGGCCTCGCCGCGCGCCTGGGGGTGACGGCGCGCTTCGTGCGCCACCTGGTCGAGGAGCGCCGCGTGCCGTTCGGCCTGCGGGCCACTCATCGAACCGGGCAGCTTCTGCATCTTGAGTAGAGCGGCGCCACCGTGGGCCCCTGGGTGGTGAACTCGCAGACAGGCAGCACGTCGGCGTCGCGCCGATGATGCAGGGCGGTGATCGCCTCGTCGAACGCGCCGCGTTCGGGACACACCTCGTGCAGGGCGGGCGTGCGCTGGCGGTGGTCCACAGGCTTCCGGGGCCCAAGTCCACGCACAATGAGGCGACGGGACCGCTCGGACTGACCGCACAATCCTTCGGCCCCGACCTCCGGCAGGTAGCAGCTGGCCCTGGGTGAACGTGCCCCCGGCTCGGGGCGCCGCCAGTCAAATGGCCTAGAGGTCCACCACGAGATCATCACGCGGCCGGGCGCAGCAGACGAGGACGTTGCCGGGGGCCGGAGCGTCGATCGGCTCCGGCAGGTAAGCCACGTGCCCGGAGACGAGACCGGTCTCGCACGTGTGACAGACCCCGGTGCGGCACGACCACCGGACCCGCACGCGACATGCCTCGGCCAGCTCCAAGACAGTGCCGAAACGGTCGTCCCAGCGTGCCGTCAAACCGCTGCGGGCGAATGTCACCGCTGGCCCCGTGCCCGGAGGTCCGTCCGGGAGACGAGGCGGACCGTCGAGCCCACCGACGACACCAGGAGTGACCGCGCCCAGCGTTCCGAAGCTCTCGATGTGGAGGTGATCGGCGTCGAAGCCCAGCGCACCGAACACCGAAGTGAGGTCCGCCATGAACTGCGTCGGGCCGCAGAGGTACACGTGAGCATCAACGGGAAGGCCGAGCCGTCCGATGACGTCGGCGGTGACGCGGCCGGCCGTCACCCCTGGCCCGTCGAGGAGGTCGTCTGCTGACGGCGCGCTGTAACAGATCTGTGAGCGGGCGCCGGGCAGCTGCGCCAGCAGTCCGCGGGCCTCGGCGGCGAAGGCGTGCTCGGATCCGTTCCGGGATCCGTGCACCCACCACACCGGACGAGTGGAACCGTCGGCGACGAGGGCGTGGAGCATGGCGAGCACCGGCGTCACGCCGACACCGGCCGACACCAACGCGACAGGTCCGGGCCCGTGCACCAAAGTGAAGATGCCGCGCGGCGCGGCCGCCTCGATCGTCTGTCCGACGGCGACGGCGGTGTGGAGGTGGCGGCTGGCCACGCCGTGGGGCTCGCGCTTGACGCTGATCCGGTACTCCGGCGCGTCGGGCGGCCCCGAGAGCGAATAGCTCCGCACGACGGTCGTCCCCGAGTCGATGATGAGCCTTATGGTCAGGTACTGCCCCGGCAGGGGGGCCGGGAGGGGGACGCCGTCGGCCGCGGCCAGCCGCAACGACGTCACCGTGGTGCTCTCGCGGTCGATGCCGGTGATCCTCAAGGGGCGAAACCCTGTCCACGCCGGCGGGGGGCTGCTAGCGGCGGCGGTGAGGCCGGTGTTGCCACCGGTCGCCGCCTCACCACCCTCGGCCTGCTCGAGCAAGGCCCGCAGCGACGCCTTCCAACCCGGGCTCAGGGCATCGACGCGCAGGCCCCGCTCCAGCTCCTGACGCGGGTGCTCGGGCAGGTACAGCAGGGCGTCGACCTCGGCGACGGTGACCGCTTCGGGGCCTGACGCCACCTTGATGATGGCGTCGCCCGCTTCGACGTGACCCTCGGTGATCACCCGCAGATAGAAGCCGGGCCGACGGTGGGCGACCAGCAGGGCGGCCATCTGCGGCTCGTCCATGCGGATGCCCAGCCGGTAGCAGGTCACCCGAGGCTGTGACACCTCGAACACGGCCTCCCCGATGCGGTACCGGTCGCCGATGCAGACCTCGTTGTCGGGCAGCCCGTCGACCGTGAAGTTCTCGCCGAACTGCCCGTACGTGAAGTCGGGGCGCCGCAGATGCTCCTCCCAGTAGCGGTAAGAGTCGATCTGATACACGAGGACGGCACGGTGCTCGCCACCGTGGCCTTCCAGATCTCCCTGACCGTCGCCGTCGATGTTCAACCTGCGGACCAGGCGAGGCCCCTCCACTGGTTGCTTCCAGATCCCGGTGTGGACGGTGGCGTTTCGCCAGGGCACGTCGGCCGGGAGGCCGACGTTCACCGCCAAGAGCTTCGCCACCTTCGACCTCAAGCCACCAGGTCCCCGACGCCGAAGCGGTCGCGGCAGATCACGACGGCGGTGTATCGCGCCACGTCGACCTCGGACGGGATCGCTTGGCTCGTGACGTCTCCACGGACATGTCGACTCCGGTCGGCGTCAGATGTTACACGAGCCCGACTGCCGGTCGGGCAAGTCTCTCGCGCGTCGCGTGCCGTCAATGGGTCGACGGGGAGTATTCCACGTCGGCGAGATGTTGTCGTCGTCATGAGCGTCGAGCAACCCATGAACGTCCGGCTGTTGACGGTGTGCGACTACCTCTGCTGTGGTCCTTCGCCGATCACGATGGCTTCGACGGGGCGATCTTCGGACTTCGGGACCAGAGCGCGCAACTCGAACTCGTGCGCTCACCACGCGGTGACGCCCCAGCCCCGACCAACGAGGATGCCCTCGTGCTCTATCACGGGGCCGAAGACACTGGTGCTCGGCTCATCGATCGACGCCGGCGCGGAGGAACCGTCGAGATCACCGCCGACGACCCCGACGCTGGGCCCTACTGGCCGCGGCACGGCGCTCGCGCTGTCGTCGATCCCGACGGCTACCACCTGATCATCGCCCCGACATGAGCGGCGATTGCGCCGGTGGAGTGCCCGTCGGGATCTCAGGCGCGAGCCGTGGCCTAGAGGAAGAACGGCGAAGGCCAGACCGAACAACTCCTTGAACAAGGCGGCCCACCTGACACACCGGTCACAGGGGAGGTTGCTCGTGCGATTTCCCTGCAGGCTCGTCGGGCTGGAGCGGGCCCCGATCGGAGAACACTCGTGAATGACACAACCCTTCGTCTCGTGCCGAAAAGTGCCGAGCGCGATGCATATCTACCGCTCTTCCATCTCGCCGATGACGCCGTCGACCTGGTGCAGGGCTACTACCAGACGGGCACGCTGTTCGCGCTCGATGCCGGCGACGGCACGCCGATAGGCATGATCCTCGCTATCGCCGCAAACGAGGGGACGGTGGAGCTCAAGGCTGTAGCCGTCGACGCCTCATCGCAAGGTCAAGGCGTCGGCACGCGCCTGCTCGCCGCAGTGCTCGAGCAGTTGCGGGTCGCCGGGTTCAGGCGGGTCATCGTCGGCACCAGCAGTTCCGGGATCGGCCAGCTTGCCTACTACCAGAAAGGCGGCTTCCGGCTGTGGAAGATCGAGCGCGACTACTTCAGCCCGGACCACGGCTATCCGGACGGGCTCGAGGAGAACGGCATCCTCGTCCGCGACATGGTCTGGATGGATCAGGAACTCGACAACCGGTTGCTGATCGGAGATCGCCAGGCTCCGAACGGAGGAATCGCATCTTCAGGATCACGACTTCGAGAGGAGGAGTAATGTCCGCAGCTCACGTGCGAGCTGGGTTCGAGCTGATGCAAGAGATCGAGACCGCGGTGGGGCGCAACCTGCAGGACTACGTCACCGTGTATCGCCATGTGGCCCCTCATGCCGGCGCGGCCTGCACCGAGGTCGCGGGCGGCGTCGCTGCTTTCACCGGAACCGACTCGCCGCTGACGACGGTGAAAGGAATGGGTGCTGGCGTATCGCGGTCTGATCTCAACGAGATCGAGGCATTCTTTCTTGATCACGATGTGGCGACCGTGACCGTCGAGATGGCGCCGTGGCTGAGGGAGGAGTCCAAGCAGGTCCTCAGTGAACGTGGGTACAGCGCGGCGGGCGAGGAGGATGTCGTGACGAGCACGTCGAGCACGTCGCATTCGCGCGCGGCCCTTCGCGTCGAGCCCGTCCCCCTGCAGGCATGGCCCGAGCTCATGCGTGCGACTTCCGAGTTGCCCAACGAGTCGCCGATGAACGAGCTAGTCATTGCCGCTGCTCACCTATCGCACGCCGAGCTCTTCGGAGTTCGCGAGAACGAACGCTGGATCGCTTGCGCGCAGCCCGTCACCTATGACGATGTCGTGATCTTCGGCAACGACGGGACGCTACCCGAGGTGCGCCGCAAAGGCGCGCAGACGGCTTTGATCGAAGGACGTCTGCAGGCGCTTCCTCCGGGGAAGATCGCGATGGCAGAGGTGGCGCCGGTCAGCGGCTCAGAACGAAACTACCTTCGCTGCGGATTCCAGATCGCGTACACACGTACGCACTACGTCCGCACGGTGCTCTGACCCACGATGAGCATCGTGCCACATGGACTCGCCGTTCGAGTGGTGGACCGTCGGCCAGACGGAAGCACCTACAACAGCCGTTGTCACCAGGAACCAGAGCCACGACCGGAATGTGAGGCAGGAACGGAGCCGTGGCGTCCGGGCGCTACCGACGAGCCATGACCGCGGCGATTGTAAGCGCCACACACGCCACCGCCGCTGCCGCTAGGGGATCCACCCACCACCATCCGTAAGCAGATGTAAGCCCGGTACCGGTCACGATCGCGAGGAGGCAACCGATCGCGGAGAGCCAGCCATCGGCGAGCAGCGCCCTGCTCGGGATCCGTCCGGCGGTCCGGTGCTTGCGAACGGCGAGTAGCCCGAGCACCCCGATCGACATCGCCGCGAGCGCCGCGCCCGTTGGCACCGCGTGCGACTCGACGTGGCCGATCAGCCGACGAGTGCTCTCCACAGCCGTGGAGGTGCCGACGACCACTAGGCCAAGCGTGACCGCGCGCAACGCCAGCTGTTCGCGGCGGTCCGAGAAGGCCTCGTGGCGGAGGGCGTGGCGGAAGTGAACGACAGGGTGGCCGACCTCGAAGTCCGGTGAGGGCCGAGCATCACGGGGCCCCACCGCTTCAAGGCGGGACTCCATGTCACGGAAACGCGTCGAGCCCGCCCACATCGGCCGGGCGGAGCCCGGCAGGTGACACCAAGTCATCGGGGTCGAGCGAGAGCAGGCAGTAGCCGTGCGGGGACGTTTGGCCAGCCAGTCGCCGACCAGCGTGGTCTTCCCCAACCCGCCGGCGCGTCGACCGGCGTCAACTTGCCGGTGAGGCCCCGTTCGAGGATCTCGTACAGACGCGCCCGGTGAACGAGATCGGCGCGGACCACGGGCGGTGTCACCTTGGTGACGAGCACATGCCACGCAGGTTCCATGGCGAGCCGGTGTTCAGGCGGGCCGAGAAGGTCGCCAGACGATGCACGTCGCTGAGGACGTCTAGTCGTCACAGCAGCCCCTCAGTCTCCTTCGAGCAACAAAGCCTGCTCGGTGTCGGGCCCACGTTATGCGGGGGTCAGGGCGTCTTCGAGCGCTTCGCGGGCGGCCGTGCGGCCGACGTGGAGAAGGCGACGCTCGTCGGCCTCGTCGATGCCGACGATCTTGGCCACGACGGGGCTAGGGAACCCGTCCACGTCGTGCAAGATGGTCACGGCGCGGGCCGCGATGGAGGGCAACGCGCTCAGCGCCCGACGGACGATCGAGGCCATACCCTGGTTGCTCGCCTCCGCGTCCCACGGCGCGGGGGCTCCGCCCAATGGCCCGCCCATCGATGGCCCACTGGCAGGAACCGGTCCGGTGCGTTGCACGATCGCTCGACCAATCGGCCGTCAACGACCACACCCCTCGCCCGGACCAGCTCGACCACGATGGTGCACAGCCAGGCGCGCACCGCCGCGTCCTCGGCCGCTCCCTCGGCGGACCAGCGGTCGAGGGCGGTACGCCACATATCGGCCATCAGTTGGCGAGCCATCGGCCGTCGTGAACGTCGTCTCGAGCACCATGGTGCACTCGACGTAGCGGCGCTCGACCGTTGCCTCCGCGACGGGTGCGATCGACCAGTGACCGGCGGTCGGATCCAGCAGGCGACCGAAGACCGACGCGGCGTCGACACGGGGCCAGCACAGCCGCTCGACCGAGCCGGACCGGTCGACGATGGCCGTCGAGCGGCAATCTGAGAGGAGGGCGCGGTCGCCGATCGGGGTCGTGCTCATGGCCGTGGGTCCTCTCTGTTTCAGGAAAGGTCGGCGGCGCCGAAGGCGGCGTCGAAGCGGTCGCACCAGATGACGACGGACGTGTAGTTCGCCACGTCGACCCCGGCCGGGACCTCGTAGTTCTGGTCACCGACGTTCCCCTTCAAACTGCCCAGGTCGACGTAGGTGTCGTCGAAGGCACCTTCGGGCCCGGCGGCCGGGTTGGCGCTGAGGTACACGAACAGGGCGGGCCCATTGCTCGTGTCGAGGTCCTCGATGCGCAGGACGCGCCGGCCGTCGTCCAACTGGTAGATCGTGGCCATCCCGGATGTGCCGTGGTCGCGGGACACGAAGCTGCCAGAGCGCTCGGGTACCGGGCCGACGAGCGACGTGGTCGGCGTCAGTGATGGTGCAGGGGTGGGGCTGTCTGGCGCTGGGGACGAGGGATGCACCGTCGTCGGAGCAGCCCGAGCAGGCGACGCGGCCATCGAGGTCGGCGGCGCGGCCACGGGGAATGGCTCGTTGACGTGGTCGTCGACGAACAGCTTCTGGGGCTGGAAGTAGAGGAAGACGAAGGCGGCCGTCGCCGCCACGACGGCGAGTCCACCGCCGACGATCAGCCGGCGGCGCCGGCCGCGGGTCCTCGCGGCCGACGCGTCGACGTCGTCCTCGGCGGAACTGGTCGCGGTGCGCATGTGTACGTCGTCTCCAGCAAGGGCGAGGCGTTACGGCCTCGTCAGCCGGCGTTGGTGGCCTCCCAGGCCGCTCGGGCCTCGGGGACGGTCGGGTCGGAGTCGGGGCGGATCCTGGCATGCAGCTCGCGCTGGTCGGCCCACAGGTCGTGGACCGACGACGTCGACGACCTTGACTAGGCGGGCGGCGTCGACCACCTCGTCGACGCTCGGATCGAGCGAGTGGAACGGCTCCATCACCGGCTCCTGCGGTTGATCAGGTCAGCGACCAGTCCGGTCCAGCCGGTTTGGTGGGAGGCGCCGAGACCGGCGCCGGTGTCGCCGTGGAAGTACTCGTTGAAGAGCAGTCGGTCGTGGAGCGCCGGATCGCGCTGGAGCTTGTCGGCCGGTCCGAACGCGGGACGGCGTCCGTCGGCGTCATCGAGGAAGGTCGATACCAGACGGCGGGACAGCTCGTCGGCCACCTGGCTCAGGGTGCGCCGCCGGCCGGAGCCGGTGGGGCACTCGACGGTCACGTCGTCGCCGTAGAAGCGGGCGAACCGTTCGACCGCTTCAACGAGGAGGTGGTTGACCGGGAACCACACCGGGCCCCGCCAGTTGGAGTTGCCTCCGAACAGGTCGGTGGTCGACTCGGCCGGCTCGTAGTCGACCGAGTACTGCATACCGGCCAGGTCGACGGTGAACGGCTCGGTGCGGTGACGGGCCGACAATGCCCGCAGCCCGTGGGGGGAGAGGAACTCGCCCTCGTCGAGCATGGCGGCGAGGATGCGGGCCAACCGTTCGGGCGGTACGACCGACAGCAGGCGGCCCTCGACGCCTTCGCGCTCATGGGTGTGGGCGATGCCGGCGGCGAACTCGGGTTTGTTGGCCGCGAACCAGCGAAGACGCGCCGCGAAGTCTGGGAGACGCTCGAGCGTGGCCGGACCCAACGTCGTCGTGGCCGCCAGGGGGAGGAGGCCCACGACCGACCGGACTCGCAACGGCACCCGGTCGCCGTCGTCGAGGTGGACGACGTCGTGGTAGAGGCCGCCCTCCTCGTCCCACAGGGCCTCGGCGGCGGTGGCGATGTAGGCGAAGTGCTCCAGGAACTTGGTGGCCATGTCCTCGTACACCCGGTCGTGTTCGGCCAGGACCAAGGCGATCTCCAGCAGGTTCAGGCAGTACATGGCCATCCAGGCCGTGCCGTCGGCTTGGGCCAGCCGGCCCGCGACGGGCAGCTGGGCCGAGCGGTCGATGGGGCCGATGTTGTCGAGCCCGAGGAAGCCGCCCTCGAACACGTTGTTGCCGGCGGCGTCTTTGCGGTTGACCCACCACGTGAAGTTGAGGAGCAGCTTCTGGAAGATGCGCTGGAGGAACTCGTGGTCATGGGAGCCGTCGAGCTCGAACACGCGCAACGCGGCCCACGCGTGCACCGGAGGGTTGACGTCGCCGAACGCCCACTCGTAGGCGGGCAGCTGGCCGTTGGGGTGCATGTACCACTCCCGGCACAGGAGGAGGAGCTGGTCCTTGGCGAATTGGGCGTCGACCAGGGCGAGGGGCACGCAATGGAAGGCAAGATCCCACGCCGCGTACCAGGGGTACTCCCACTTGTCGGGCATGGAGATGACGTCGGCGTTGTTGAGGTGGCGCCACTCGTGATTGCGGCCGTACCTCCGACCCTCGGGTGGCGGGGGCAGGGCAGGGTCGCCTTCCAGCCAGCGGTCGACGTCGAAGTGGAAGAACTGCTTGGTCCACAGCATCCCGGCCAGGGCCTGGCGCAGCACCCGCGCCTCGTCGGCACTCGTGCCGGCCGATGTGAGGATGTCGTAGAACTCGTCCGCCTCCCGCTCTCGTTCGGCCATCGCCTGTTGCCAGTCGCCGTTCACGCCGCTGCCCTCCGGCGACAGTCGGAGCCGGACCTCGCTGGACTCGCCCGCCGCCACCGTGAGGCGGTACCAGAGGGCCGCCTTCGTACCGGTGCGCTCGGGGTTCACCGTCGTAGCGCCGCGCACGACGTGGTCGGCGATCCCATCCTTCGGGAAGGCCGGACCCTCGGAGCTCCATAGCCGCTGGGCGTTCGACTCGTTGTCGCAGAAGACAGGCTCGGGCGAGCCGTCGCCGACCAGCACCATGCGGCCGAGGTCGTGGTGCTCCGCCACCAGGGCGTTGTCCTTGTCGACGATGACCGGCTTGCGGTCGTCGAGGCCCCACGACCAGGTGTTGCGGAACCACGCGGTCGGCAGCACGTGCAGCGTGGCCGCGTCTGGACCGGCGTTGCGGATCCGCACCCGGACGCAGATGTCGTCAGTGCCGGCTTTGGCGTAGTCGACGGTGATATCCCAGTAGCGGTCGTCGTCGAGGATGCCGGTGTCGAGGAGCTCGAACTCGGGGTCCTGACGGCCACGGGCGCGGTTCTCGGCGACGAGGCGTTCGTACGGAAACTCGCGCTGCGGATAGACGTAGGCCCAGCGCATCCAGGAGTGGGTCGGCGTCGCGTCCAGGTACCACCACAACTCCTTGGCGTCCTCGCCGTGGTTGCCCTCGTTCCCGGTCAGCCCGAAGATCCGCTCCTTCAGGATCGGATCGGCCCCGTTCCAGAACGACAGGGCGAAGCACAGCCGTTGCTGGTCGTCGCTGAGCCCGGCCAGCCCGTCCTCGTTCCAGCGGTAGGCGCGGGAACGGGCGTGATCGTGGGGCAGGTACCCCCAGGCGTCCCCGCCCACGCTGTAGTCCTCTCGGACTGTGCCCCAGGCCCGCTCCGACAGATAGGGCCCCCACCGCCTCCAGGCCCACGCGTCGTCGGTCAAGCGAGCCTGCTCGATGTTCGCGGTCATGACCCGGCCTCCGTGGAGCTGGCGGCGGCACGAGTCATGGCTTCGGTGAAGAAACCGATGGCATCCGCAGCGCCGTTGATTCGGTCGTAGGTGAGCGAGACGCCGAACGGCTCGTTCCAGAACTGACGATCACCGTCCGGAGCCGGGTCGCCAGGAGGTGTTACGTAAAGGTAGGGCGCCGGGTGGGTGGCGTCGCCCGGCGACCCGCCGTAGGTGGCGCCCGCGACGGTGACAGCGAGGTCGAAGTGCTCCGGCCACAGCGTCGGCGACGCCGCCGGGTGGACGGTTGCGAGCGCGGTGGAGACCAGCGCGAACCAAGCCGCCAGCGCCGCGACTGCGCCGGCATCGACGTCCAACACCGCGTCGGGATCGCCGTTCGTGGTCGGCGTCCACAGTGGTGGGACACCGGGGACGACGCCGAAGAACGCTCCGGCCGAGCGCAGCGTCGTGACCCCCGATCGGCGCTCGCCCCGGGTGTCGGTGTCGACCAGCTCGACGCCGCGCAGACCGACCACCCGGCCGTCGAACGGGGGTGTGGCGATGCCGTCGCCAACCGGGCTTAGGCCGATGCGACCGACCGCCGCGTAGCGGGCCGAGCACAGTACGTGCTCGGCGAGGGTATGCACCCCGACTCGGGTGGAGGCGAAGGAGGTCGGCAGCGGGTCCATCTACGCCTCCGTGCCAGCGAGACGGGCGGCGAGGTGGTCGGCGACCCGCAGGGCGTTGGCGATGATGGTGAGCGTGGGGTTCACCGCCGAGCTGGACACGAAGAAGCTGGAGTCGACCACGTAGACGTTGTCGATCTCGTGCATCCGACAGTTGACGTCGAGGGCCGAAGCGGCGGGGTCGTGCCCGAAGCGGACGGTGCCGTTCTGGTGGGCGACCCCGTTGATGCCCAGCCGACCGCCCAGGTAGTGCTCAGCGAACACGATGTCGTCGCGGCACTGCATCGTCTCGAGGAGACCCTTGAACTTGCCGATCAGGCGCTCGTGGGCAGCGAGGTTGGTGGGGCTGTACTCGAGGCGGATGCTGCCGTCAGCGCCGGCCACCACCCGGTTGTCCCAGACGGCGATGTCCTCGGTGGTGATCCAGAAGTCGAGCGAGTGCTCACCCAGCAGCTCGGGGTCACCGGCCTCCCCCTTGGGGTCGTTGAGCCGGATGGTGTCGGCGTCGCTGCGGCCGAGCATCTGCATGGCGCCGAGGGGGAACTCCCACTGGCCGTCGCCGTAGTAGTAGTCGTTCACCCCCAGCGTCTTCTGGAAGACCGTCGAGTTCGGGATATTGGAGAAGGCGGTAAGCGCCGAGTTGTTGTGCAGCATCAGGTGCCGGCCGACTGCGCCGGAGCCGTTGCCGAGCCCGTCCGGGTGGCGCTCGTTTGCCGATCGCAGCAACAGCGCAGCGGAGTTGATGGCGCCGGCCGACACGACGACGACGTCGGCCGTGTACTCCTCGTGCTCCCCGCCGCGCTCCACGACCACCTTGGAGACCTGCCGCCCGTCGCTGCTGGTTTCGAGCCGGCTGACGTAGGCGTTGGTGCGCAGCGTGACGTTCGGGTACTGCAGTGCCGGCTCCACGCACACCACCTGGGCGTCGGCTTTGGCGTAGACCATGCACGGGAAGCCGTCGCACGTGTCGCAGCGGATGCAGGGGCTGTGCACGGGATCGTCCTCGTCGATCATGATCCCCAGCGGCAGGTGGAACGGATGCAAGCCGGCGCCGGCGAGGTCGGCGGACAGCTGTTCCACCCGCGGTTCGTGGCTGATCGCCGGGTATGGGAACGGGCCGGTCGTCGTCGGCTCGAGCGGGTCGACCTTGCGCTCGCCGTGCACGTGGTAGAGCTGCTCGGCTCGCGTGTAGTAGGGCTCGAGATCGGCGTAGGAGATCGGCCACGCCGCCGAGATCCCGTCCACGTGGCGTACCTCACCGAAGTCGCGTTCGCGCTTGCGGAACAGCACCGCTCCGTACATCTTGGTGTTCCCGCCGACGTAGTAGTGCTGCTTGGGAAGGAACTCGCCGCCGTCCTTGTCGGTCCAGTTGCCACTGTTGCGGTACCGGTGCTTGATCCACACCTCGGTGGCGTTCCAGTTCTGCTTCTCTCGGCGAATGAAGTCGCCTCGCTCCAAGATCAGGATGCGCTGGCCGGTTGGGGCCAGCGCATGGGCCAGGGTGCCACCGCCGGCTCCAGACCCGATGACGATGACGTCGAAGTGCTCAGGCATGTCGGTCTCCTTCAGTACGAAGCTCGATCCGGCTTGGCCGGGCGAACGGAGTTCCACAGACGGGAGGATCCGAAGGGGGGAAGGTCTCCTTCTCCCCTTCGCTTCTCAGACGATGGCGAGGGGTGCGACCCAGGCGCCGGTCGCGCCGGACAGCTTCGGATGGGCGATCACGAGCAGGAACTCGGCGACCGCATCCCGGGCGAGCTCGCTCAGGAACAGGTTCTCGACGACAACGACGCCGTGGCGGGTGTTGAGGGTCTGGGGGACGACGAAGGGCTGGTTGGGGTCCTCGGCGGGCACCGGGCCATAACTCCACGTGTCGCATCCCGTGAGCGCCACGCGATGGTCGGCCAGCCAGTCGGCCAGCGCCATCCCGGGGCCGGGCTCGCCTGACCCGTAGGTGGCCGGGTCCTCGTGCCACAGCCGGCCCCAGCCGGTGTGGAACAAGACCGCGTCACCGGGTCGAACGTCCACGCCCGCGATGTCGTCGGGAGTGATGACGTCGCCCGCGTCGAGGCGGGCGACACCGCGCCGTGCCGCGACGTCGACGAGTAGACCCCTGGTCACGATTTGGGGCAGGGTGTCGGCACCCAGCTTGGTGGTCCCGTAGGCGGCGGTGATGTCCGCGACCCGGTGCCCGTTGTAGGTGCGGCCGTCCTTGTGCAGGTGGTTGAGGGCGTCCATGTGAGTGCCCATCTGCGACGGCGCGTGGACGCGTTCGATGACGAAACCGAGGCCGTGGGGTCCGGGGACCGACTGGGGGGCGTCGAGCTCCTGGCAGAACATTCGGCCCTCGAACGCGGGGACGTCCATGTGCAGGACGTGGGCCAGGTCATACACGCTGCCCGACCGCACCAGACGAGCGGCCCCGACCACATTGTCGGGTCCGATCTCATTGAGGGCGCCGGCCTGGTCGTCGGCGCCGTAGCGCGACGGCCACCATGGGGCGGCGTCGCTCAGCATGGGATTCATTCCGACGACCAGGTGGTGCGGAAGTCGGCAAACAGGGTCAGCCCGCCGTCCACGAACAGGGTCTGGCCGGTGATGTACTCCGCCTGGTCCGAGAGCAGGAACGACGCTGCCGCGGCCATCTCCCACGACTCCCCGGCCCGCGCCATGGGAATGTGCGACTCCACCATGGCCCGCTTCTCGGGGTCGTCGACCCAGCTGCGGTTGATCGGAGTGATGGTGGCGCCCGGGGCGATCGCGTTGACCCGGATGCCGCGGCCGGCGTACTCCAGGGCGAGGGTGCGGGTGAGGTTCTGCATGCCGCCCTTGCTCACCGAATACGGCAAGAAGCGTGGCTTGGGGATCTCCTGGTGGACGCTCGACACGTTGACGATCGCCCCCGGCCGCCCCTCCTCCACGAGATGCCGCAGCGCCTGCTGCGCGCACAGGAACGCGCCACGGAGGTTTACGGCCAGGACCTTGTCGAAGCTGTCGACCGGCAGTTCGTGGGTGTCGGCGGCGAACTGGATGCCGGCGTTGTTCACCAGGAAGTCGACGCGGCCATACTCCGCGATGACGTCCTTGAACATCTGCTCGACCTGGTCCTCCTGGGACACGTCGGCGGCGACCAGCATCGGGTGGACGCCGGCGTCGCGCATGGCGCACATGCAGGCATCCTTGCCCCGCTCGATCGCGTCCTTGGTCGATTCGGCGCCGTCGGGGTAGCCGACGTAGTTGATGGCCACGTTGGCGCCGTCCTCAGCCAGCCGGATGGCGATGGCCTGCCCGATGCCCGAACTGCCACCGGTGACGACTGCGACCTTCCCGTCGATCCCTCTCATGACTCTCCTCCTCGAACGTCGCTTGGTGTTGGTCTGCGGTCCCGGGGGACCGACGGGCGTTACAGAAGATCCGGAGCGAACCCGCGACGGAGCCCCCGGCGCCGCCATTAGGTGCCCAGCCGGCGCCACGTCCTGAACGCGGCGAGCAATGACTCCCGCACGTCGTCGGGCACCGCTTCGTCGCGCAAGGCCGCGGTCGCTTCGATGGTCGTAGCGAACTGCTCGAGGTAGCGGGCGCACGCCTCGCAGCCCTGCAGATGCGCGACGACCCGGGCGCGATCGATCGGTGCGAGTGCGCCGTCGAGGTACTCGGTCAACAACTCCAGCACCTCGCGGCAGGTCAGCCGGCTGCCTTCCGGGCTCGTCGGCCCTGCGGTTCCCCTCGCGCCGTCGTCGGTCACGCTTCTCCTTCGCCCTCCGGCTCTTTGGGTAGTCCACCGACGCCAGCAGATGTGACACCATCAGGCGATGCGGGCATACAAGTTCCTCGACCGTGACGGCGTCACCGTCATGAGCGGAACGAAGTGGCCGATGCCGATCGACCGCGGCCCTGGTCCCTGGCTCGAAGCCACGGGCGTCGCGCCCTGCCGTGAGGGCATCCACGCCTGCCGCACCGGCGAGCTCACCTACTGGCTGCACGACGAGCTGTGGGAGATCGAGCTGGACGGCGAGGTCCAGGAGTCGCATCGCAAGGTCGTCGGCCGACGAGGCCGTCTGCTGCGACGTCTCGACCCGTGGTCAGCCGGCGTCGCTCGCGAGCTGTCCGCCTGGTGCGCCTGGCGCAGCCGAGCTCGAGCTGTCGCGGTGTTGAACGACGTCGGCGAGACGGCTTGGGCTGACCAACTCGCCCGAGCCGACTCGTTCACTCAGGTCAGCCAGCTGGCGCGGCAGGCCATGGACACCGTCGGTGACACCACCGTGGGCGGCGTCGCCGCTGGACTGGCTTCGGATGCGGCCCAGTTCGCGCCGGGCGACTATGTCGCCATGGGTCCCTTCGTCGCCGCGTGGGCGGCCGGCCACGCCGCCGGGCGCGACTCCGGGCGCGAGGCCGAGTTCGCCGAGGCCTTCGGTGCGGAGCGCAAGGCCCAGTCCGAATGGATCGCCAGCCGTCTGAGCCTTCCCTGACGCCGCAGCTCAGGGCTGACGATGGGCGCGGAAATGCTGCAACAGCTCGTCGCGCGCGGCCGGCGGGGGCGTCTCGACGTAGAGGCCCTGCATTGCCGTGATGGCCTGGCGGATCTGAGTCACATAGGCGCTGCATGGCGGGCATATCACGAGGTGCTCCTCCACATGGGAGCGCGTGTGGTCGTCGAGCTCGCCTTCCATCCACTCCGTGACGAGCTCGACCAGCTCGACACAGCGGATCTGCGGCTCGATCACGGCTTGGCCCCCACACGGTCGCCCACGTAGCCCTCGAGCGCCGATCGAACTCTGGTGCGGGCCCGGTGCAGGAGCACCCGTTGGTTCGCCTCGCTCACGCCCAACAGCTCACACGCCTCCTCGGCGGTGAAACCCTGCACGTCACGCAACGTGATGACGAGACGCTGGCTCGCCGGCAACGTCGCGATCACCGCGTCGATCATGGCGCGCGACTCCCTACCGAGCACGATTCGATCCGGGAGCCTCGTCAGTGAGTCATCCGAGAGCCACCAGCCACTCCACCGGCCCGACTCGAAGAACCGGTCGGGGTCTACCGCCGGCCCGTCGGGCCCCAACGACGAGAATGGCACGCTGCGGGCGTCCCGTCCGCCCTTGGTCAATGCCTTGTTGATGACGATCCGGAAGATCCACGTCTTGAGCGACGATCGGCCCTCGAACCGATCGAGCCCCCTGATGACGCCGAGCCACGCGTCCTGCACGACGTCCTCGGCCGCCTCCTTCGTCGCCACGTACGCCCGAGCTACTCGTACCATCGACGCGTGGTACTGATCGACCAGCTGCGCGAACGCCTGCTCGTCTCCCGCCCGAAGCGCCGCAACCAGGCGGACGTCGACGCCGGCCTGGGTTCGGAGATCGGTCGGTTCGTCCACGTCGCGCGCCACCCTAGGAGACGACGGTGACGGCGCGGCCCGAGCGCGACGGCTGGGAGCCGAAGAACACATCCAGCCTCGCCGGCGGCGCGCAGTGATCGGTCAGTGACTCGACCCCCGCGGAGGCTGCCGTCGACGTGCCCTCGGTGTGGGAGGCCTACGCCGCTCTCGAGGTGTTCACGGCGCCCGGTCCCACGTCGACCACCGAGCGTCGATCACCGCGCTCGATCGACCGGCTGCGGCCTCACCACTGCAGCTTGGCGACGGCGTTGACGGCGACGAAGACGCCGGCGCCGATGATGATGCTCGCCGTGACCAGGGGTAGGAAGCGGGTGAATCGGCTGATGCGGCCGGTGGGCGAGCTCCAGCTGAAGCGGTCGAGCAACCCGCGAGCCCTCACGAGGAGGAGCCCGGCGCTGGTCAAGGTGATTGCCATGCCGACGCCGTAGGCGACGACGAGGAGCAACCCGAACCAGGTGCGGCCGAGGGCGATGGCGCCGAGGAGCACGACGAGCGCGGATGGGTTCGGCACCAGGCCACCGGCGAACCCAACCGCCATCAGGCTGCGCCACCCGAGACTCGGGTCTACCGGCGCGTGGGTGTGCAGTCGCCCTCCGTGGTAGTGGGGCACACCGACTGCAGCGGGGGCGCGGTGGTCCTGATCGTGGTCGTGGCCACGCCCGTCGTGGTCATGAGGGTGCACGTCGTGGCGGTGGATGTTCCCGTGGTCGTGCCCGTGGTGGTGGTCGTGCGAGGGCCCGTGGTCGTGTCCGTGTCCGTGTCCGTGCGCGTGCCCGTGGTCGTGCCCGTGCCCGTGGTCGCGGTCTTGGTCGTGTCCGCGGTCTTGGTCGTGTCCGTCGTCGTGATGGTGACCCTCGCCGCCCAGCGTGGTGGCGCCTGATGTCGCTGCCGGCCCGACGGCCGCACCGACGAGGACCGGCACGCGCTCGTCCGTCGATGTCGGTGCCAGCTCGTGAACTGGTTCGAGCGGGAGGATGGCGAGGGCGGAGGCCAGGTCGGAGGGCATGAGCGGCCGACGCCGGTTGCGGAGGGCGCGACGGATCAGGGTGACCCCGATGCCGGCCAGCAGCAGCCCGCTCATGAGCCCGAACCAGGGGTACAGCCGCTCGGGCGCGGCGACGGCGGTGCTGGTCAGGATCACGCCGAGGGCGACCACCCCGGCGGTGTGGGTGGCGGTCACGGACAGTCCGATGAGTGCGGCGTGGCGCCACGTCCCCCGCTCGCCGACGATGTACGCGGCCATGACGGTCTTGCCGTGGCCGGGGGCGAGGGCGTGGATGGAGCCGAGCAGGAGCGCCAGCCCGATGGCGGCGAAGCCGAAGGCCACCGTCAGCCGGCGTGCGGCTACGAGGTCGGTGAAGCTGCGGGTGAGCCGGTCGATCCCGCGGGGCAGCGGTGTCGTGACCACGCGCGTTGTCGGGCGGCTGACGTGACCCGCGGTCGCCGTCGCCTCGAAGCGGACGGTGGCTGACCGCTGGTTCGGCGGTGAGCGCAACACGTCCTTCGGGTACTGCGTCAAGCGGTTGGTGACGTCCACGTCGTCGACTTCGCTGGAGCGGATGGCGGCCCCATCGTCTACGGCGATGATCTCGCGCCAGCCGAGCCGTCCCTCGAAGTTGTGATCCTGGTAGACGAGCGTGTGCTCCCCTGCTCCGGCGGCGAGGGTCGCCCGCAGCGGGCACTCGAGCCGGAGGGTGGGGAGCCCGCCCTGGCCCGGCGGGAAGGTCAGGACAATGGCGCCGTCGACGACCGGCCGCACGGCCTGCCCGTCGACCTCGACCTTCAGTTGCTCGGCCTGCGCGGCGCACTGCGCGGCGCGCCAGGCCGTGAGCTCCTCGTCCTCGAACGTTCCGTCGGCGTTGGTGTCGATGTCGTCCTTGACCTGGTAGGTGGGGATCTCGGCCATGTCCGTCACCAGGTCGATGACGATCCCGTCGCGCCCGACATGCAGCCCGCTGAACTGGTTAATGGTGAAGTTGCCGAGCGGGTGGGCCGAGGCCGAGCCGGCGAAGACGACCACCACACCGGCGGTCACCGCGGCCGCAAGGACCAGTCGCCTCATGGTGCCGTGATCCCGAGCTCGGCTGAGCGCGGCGCGTGCCTTCGGCTCCTGCAGCGGGTCGAACGCGGGGCTGATGCTGAGGGCCCGGCGCAGCTCGGTGCGCGCCGCGTCGTGATCGCCGAGGGCCTGGTCGATCAGGCCGGCGTGGTACCAGATCTTGGCGTCCGGGGTGTGCTGCGACAGCGCCTGCTGCGACGCGGCCTTGGCCTCCTGGAACCTGCCGTTCTTGTAGAGGGCCCAGGCCTGCGCGTCGTAGCCGTACACGTCCTTGCGCACACTCAGCTCGGCGGTGGTGAGCCGCAGTGCCTCGTCGACCTTGAGGTCGTGGTCGGCGTAGTACATGGCCAGCTGGCGGTTGTAGACCTGCTGGTTGATCGCGGCCAGCGTGGCGATCACCTCGACCGTGCCGTACTGGGTCTTGGCCAGGGCGTCCTGACCGGTCAGGTGGAGGAGATCGCCCAGGTTGGCCAGGTAGTCGGGCTGGGGCACGACGGCGATGGCCTGCTGGTAGAGGTCGATGGCGTCCTTGGTACGGCCCTGCGCGGCTCGCGCCTTGGCCAGCCCGGCCAGCGCGATGTGGTAGCCGGGAGCCTCCCGGAGCGCCTGCTCGTATTGGACGGCCGCGTCGGCGTACAAGCCACGGTCCAGGTCGAGCTGACCCTCGAAGACGGAGTAGTAGCCGAGGCCGATGTCGCCGAAAGCGGATGCGGCAGCCTGGGCCTTGGCCGCGCTGGCCAGCCGGTCGGCGTCGGGCACGCGGTCCTCGATGAACGCCAACCGCGCCTGGCGCACGGACGCGGCCGCGGCGTCGGGCGACGTGGCGGCGAGCTGGCCGTAGGTGGTCGTGGCGTCGGCGTAGTCCCCGAGCTCCAGCTGCGCGTCGCCGAGGACGGCCAGCGGCCCGGCGTCGGTCGGACGCTCCGCGACCAGGGTCCTGGCGGCCTGCTCGGCCGCCGCGAATTCGTGGGTGGTGTATTGGATGCCTGCGGCCAGGGTCCCTGCCGTCCGGTCCGCGGGCGCCAGGCTCACGGCCCGGTCGGCGGCCGCCGCGGCCTGGAGGTACGTCTGCACGTCGCCGGTCAGCCGCCCCCGCTGGAGGTACATCTGGCTCAGGAAGGTGAGGCCGGTGACCGTCGGCGTCGTCTTCGCCTCGCTCTCGTACACGCCGATCAGGCGGTCGAGCTCGTGGCGGTCGACCTGAGACGACAGCTTGAGGGCGTTCGCGGACTGGCCCGGTCCGTCCACGCCAGCCGGGCTCGCGCTGCCGCTGGCCGCTCGGACCAGATAGCCACCACCGATGACGGCGACAGTGGCGACGGCCAGTCCGATGAATCGAGTCTTCATCACTGCTCCTGTGGGAGAGGGGGACGGCCGGAAGGGCTGCGGCGGAGCGTCCGCCGCAGCCCTCCCAAGTGGTTGCCGGTTGGCTATGGGTGGGGCACCCCGAGGAACGGGAACGCCGACAGGTAGTCGGTGTGCGCGGCCACGCAGTCGCTCGGCACGGCACCCTTCGTCACCACGTTCAGCTCGGTGTCGATCACGTCGTCGGTGAGTGCACGGCCGTTGAAGACGCCGTTCGTCACGTGGTTGGACGTGTCGTACGGGAGGCGATCCGGTAGCAGGACCTTGGCGAGGTCGGACGCCTCCTTGTTGGTGTACGGCGTCCCGCTCAACGACGAGAACTCCTGCAGGACGGTGACCACGTTCTTCGTGAACAGGCCGTTGTGGGTTGTCGGATCGTTCAGCGGGTTCCTGACGGCGTTGAAGGTGTCCTTGTCGGCGTCGACGCCGCTGTTGAAGACCTCCTTGAAGCCGTTGAACACCGTGTTGATCGCCGGGCGGCCCATGCGGTCGTACTGGGTCTGGCCGTTCGTGCTGACAGTTGAACCCCAGATGTTGACCTTGGTGCCGACGACGTCGTTGTTGAGCTTCAGCACGATGGCGTTCGTGTTGAGGCCGGCGAAGAAGTCGATCCCCTGGCCGTTGGCGCAGAAGCTCCGGCCACCCGTGGCGTGGATGGTGTTGTTGAATGCGTCCAGGTCGAAGAAGAACGGATCAGACCGGGGCCCGGCGAACACCTTCTGGTCCCCTCCGAGGCTCATGTTCTGGCCGGTCACGCCCGATCCCAGCTGTTTGTTGCGGCCGTCCTTGTTCAACGTGACCGTGTACTTCTGCGTCCCGTCCTTGCGGACGCCCCCGAACTTGACGACGAACGTCTCGACCCGGTTCTTCGCGTCGGCGACGTTGATCTTGTACAGGACGTCGGTCGCATAGGCCGTCTGCGTCGTCACGACGCCGAGCGCCGGGTGAGTCGTCATCGCCAGCACCGTGTCGTCCTTGCCGGCCGGGAAGGCGTAGACGTCGTTGATGTCGGCATCGTGGCGGCCCATTGGGGACTGCAGCTTGCCCGGTGCGTCCAGGTGGTCGGCGGCCTTGGCGAGCATCGGGGCGCCGAAGCCCACGATCGCCAGGGCAGCCGCGCCGACGGCCACTCCGGTCTTGAGTCTCTGCTTGCTCATTCAGGTGCTCCCATTCGCTTGTAGTGGTGTCGACGGGTGCGCGCGGGGTCCACATGCCGGCGAGCTCGCTCAGTCGCCTGGAAGGCGTGCTGGTTCGAGAGGATCGAGTGCGTCTCACCGCTGGTCGCCGCCTTGCACTCCCTCCACCTCGCGGTTGAACCAGCTCGCCGGCGGCTGGTCACCGCAGGCACCCGGGAGTTCTTCGCCGTGCCCGCCGATGCGGATTGTCCGGACGGCTACATGCGAAAGGGCCGCAACAGCCGTCGAGCACCGCCCGCCGCGCGCTGGCCGGAGGCTCGAGAACCCGTGAGGGCCGGAGACTGAAGATCCACGTGGCCATCGCTCCATGAGGCGGAGCTGGCGGCTGACCAGACGCGCCCGACGCGGCGCTCCGTGCGGGAGGCCGGCGGCCATCGCAGCGTCGGATCCCGCCGCCGGACACGAAACCTATCCACCGTGCAGGAGGGCCGTCAGCCTTCTCGCCAGCTGCGATACAGACCGACGAGCTCGTCGAGGGCTCCTGCGGGCAGGTCGTCGGGCGCGACGTGACCCGCGGCGTCGATGATCGCCCGGATCTGGGCGAGGTACTCGCTGCAGTGGGGGCACGCCGCGAGATGACCTTCGAGCCGGGTGCGATCGCGCGGTGAGAGGGCGCCCTCGAGGTAGTCGGTCATCAGCGCGACGGCTTGACGGCAGACCAAGGGTCGGCGGCGGGGAAAAGCACGGCTCAGCTCCCTCCCAGCTCGGTTTCGAGCAGGCCTCGGACCTGGGCGCGGGCGCGGTGCAGCAGGACGCGCTGGTTCACCGCGGAGATGCCGAGCAGCGTGCACACCTCGTCAGCCTCGAGTCCCTCGATGTCGCGCAGCACCAGGACCTGCCGTTGCCCGAGGGGTAGGTCCGGCAGACACTGCTTGACCCGCGAACGCGAGCTTGTCGGCGACGACACGTGCATCGACGGCATCGGACCAGGGCTCCGGCGGCTGGCTCCACTCGCCGGCGGCTGTGAACCGTCCTTCGAGCGGATCACCGAACGGAATGGACCGAGCCTCTCGACCTCCGGCGGTCTTGGCGCGGTTGGCGAGAATGTGGAACAGCCAGGTCTTCACCGACGAGCGGCCCTCGAAGCGATCGATCCCGCGTACGACGCCGAGCCACGTGTCCTGCACGACCTCCTCGGCGACGGCCCGGCTGGGGACCATCGATTCGGCGAAGCGCAACAATCGCGTGTGGTACTTGGACACAAGTGACGCGAACGCGGCGTCGTCGCCGGCGCGGAGCGCGTCCAGCAGCGTCGTGTCGGGGTCCGCCATCGCCAGGAACCGTAGTGTGAAGTCAAGCATCGGCGACCTGGATGGACGCTCCCTGCCGGTGTCTCGAGGCGGCGACTCGACGGTAGAGCTCGACGAGCTCCTCGACAGCTGCATCGGGCAGATCATCGGGCTCGAGCTGTCCCAGCATCTCGACGGTGGCCCGCATTTGGGGACCGGTACGCAGTGCACGCGGTGCACCCGAGCACGTGGGCTTCGTACAGTCGTCGTTGACCGGCACCCAGGGCGTCTTCGAGGTACTCGGTCATGAGCCCGACCGCTCACGGCACACCAGGGCGCGCCGCCCGCGCTGGAGGGAGCGACCCAAGGCGGCGACGAAGGGCACGTCTGGTGGTCCACTTCACGGCCTGTGTCGTTACAGGTACCGGCCAGGCGTCGAGCGCCGAGGGGAGCCCACCTATCCACGGCGAGTCGTTCGGTGCATCGAGGTCTGGCCGGTTTGGACAGTTCTGCGAACGAAGGGAGCAGAGCCATGTCCATGGCTTCGAACCGAACGAGGCGCACGCTGTGCGCCCGAGGCCGATGGGACAGCGACCACACCGGCCGAGCCGACGGCGACCTCCTCGGCATCACCCCAAGTATTCGTCGGGCTCCTGTAACGCGCCTGCCCCGCAGGCGGACTGGTCCCGAACCGACAACGAGGAGACAGCCCGATGGCGTTCGTCCAGATCATCGAGATGCACACCAAGAACTACGATGAGCTCCAGGTGCTCGGCGACGAGTTCTTCGCCGCCACCGAGGGCAAGCGCACCCTGCAGCGCTCCTTCGTGACCCGCGACCGAAACGACCCTGACCGCTACCTGATCCTGGCGTTCTTCGACTCCTACGAGTCCGCCATGGAGAACTCCAACCTCCCCGAGACGGCCGCGTTCGCTGAGAAGCAGATGCCGCTGCTGGATGGGCCCCCGACCTTCTACGACCTCGATGTCATCGAAGACCGAACCTGAGGAGTATCGAATGGCCGAGAGCTACGACGCCATCGTGATCGGGGCCCGCTGCGGCGGCTCATCGACGGCCGTGCTGCTCGCTCGCAAGGGCTACCGGGTCCTGCTGGTGGACCGGGCGACGTTCCCGAGTGACACGGTGTCGACCCACTTCATCCACGCACCGGGCATGGCCGCGCTGGAACGGTGGGGTCTCCGCGACACGCTGGCGGTGTCGGGCTGTCCCCCCGTCCGGACCTACAGCTTCGACTTCGGACCGTTCACCATTGCGGGATCGCCCCGGCCCAACGACGGCATCGACGAGGCCTACTGCCCCCGCCGGCCAGTGCTCGACACGATGCTCGTGCAGGCGGCGGCCGACGCCGGCGCCGAGGTGCGCGAGGGGTTCACCGTCGACGAGGTCCTCATCGAGGACGGCACCGTGATCGGTGTGCGGGGCAAGGTCGCCGGCGGTGCCACGGTGACCGAGCACGCGAAGGTCGTGATCGGCGCTGACGGCCGCAACTCCTCGGTAGCCAAGGCGGTGAACCCGGAGCAGTACAACGAGAAGCCCGCAGTGACCCCCGCGTTCTACTCGTACTGGAGTGGCGTCGGCAGCTCCGGCTTCGAGGTCTCCGTCAGGGAAGCCTGCGGCATGGCGGCCTTCCCGACCCACGACGACCTCACCCTGGTCATCGTCGGTATGCCCGAGGATGAGTTCAACGCGGCCCGCAGCGATGTCGAGGCCGCCTTCCTACGCACGGTCGACCGTGCGCCGGCGCTCGGTGAGCGGGTCAGATCGGGCACGCGCGAGGAGCGGTTCCACGCCGCCAGTGACCTCGCGGGCTACTTCCGCAAGCCCTACGGACCGGGCTGGGCCCTCGTCGGCGACGCCGGCTATCACCTCCACCCCATCACCGCCCAAGGCATCACCGACGCGTTCCTCGACGCCGAACGTCTCACCGACGCACTCGACGCCACGTTCACCGACCGGAGCACCTACGACGACGCGATGACTGCGTATCAACGGGCGCGGGACCAAGCCACGATGCCGATGTACGAGATGACCTTCGAGTTCGCCCAGGTGGATCAGCCCCCGCCGCCCGAGACGCAGCAGCTGCTGAGTGCGGTCGCCGGCAACCAGCAGGCCATGGACGACTTCGTCAGCGTCCAGGCGGGGACAATGCCGATCCCGGAGTTCTTCAGCCCCGAGAACATCGGGCGCATCCTGGCCGCCCAGGACCAGTCCGCATGACGCTCAACACGATACAGAGCAGCTGTGCGAGCAGAGCGCGTGGTCCTTCAGCGACCTTCGCGCCCTGCTCATCGACCGCACCCTGAAGCGCTTCACCGGAGCAGTCCCACACCTGGGCCCACCGCTCTACCTCGTAACCAGATCCGGCGCCATCAGGAGCGCTCGCTGTCACGCGCGCCTGGTTCGCAGGGACTGTCTTGCATCCACGACAGGGAGATGGTGTCATGCCTGCCGTGGTTGATGAGGCGAAGCTGTGTCCGGCTCGCACGAGATGACCGAGACACGAGACACGAGGAGGAGCCAGGATGCCAGGCGTCGAGAGCCGTGACTTCAGCGCACCTGATGAGACCCGAACTCCGGACAAGACGACCGTCGAGTTGGTCAATCTTGGGGTTGGGCAGATCGGGCGGTACACCTTCCAGCCGGGGTGGAAGTGGTCCGAGTGCATCAAGCCCGTCGTGGGCACCGACAGTTGCCAGACCGAGCACGTCGGCTACGTCGTCGCCGGACGCCTGCGCGTTACCCACGAGGACGGTAGCGAAGCTGAGGTCAAGCCGGGCGACGTGTACCGGATCGCACCTGGACATGACGCGTGGGTGGTCGGCGACGAGCCCGCCGTCTTCGTCGAGTTCCAGGGCGCGACCAACTACGCCAAGCCTGGCTGATCGCGGCCGAGCTCCCCCCTCAGTGACCGTCGGGGCTCGTCACGTTCGTTGTCGGGGTGGGCGTGGAGGCTCGCCGGCGTGCCGCATCGGCGGGCCGTACCGTTGATGGTGATGGCTCTTGGTTCGTTGCACGGTGTCCGCCCGCTGCTGGGGGCGTGAGTCTCAGCCGACTCGGATGCATCTCGTGGAGCGACGCTTGTGCTGACCGGTGAGCCTGGGATCGGAAAGACCCGGCTCGCCGCCGAGGAGGTCGCTGCTCTCGCCCGCGAGTGGGGGTTACGAGCGCGCTGCCCTCCACGTCACCCGACCGGCGGAACAGCGCGTAGGCGTGGCTGCACCGATCGACGCAGGGCTGGGTTCTCCCCCAATCACCACAACGACACCGCTAAGGGCTCACGCCTGGTCTGTTTGAGCGTTGATGGTGTAGTTCCATTCGCCGTGGAAGTTGTGGGGGTCGAGTGCGACGGCGGCGAGTTCGGCGTCGCTGATCCTGACGCCGGTGGGATACCACTGAGGGTCGTAGGCGGCCTGGATCGTGAGTCCGGTCGTGGTGCTGGTGGCGGAGATGAGCTCGATGATGGTGCGCAGGGTGGTGAGTGGCCGGCCGCGCCAGTTCATGGAGATGAAGCTGAACATGCGGTGCTCGATCCGGTTCCACTTGCTGGTGCCTGGCGGGTAGTGGCACACCGTGATGCGCAGGCCGGTCTCGGTGGCGAGGCGTGCGAGTTCGACTTTCCAGGCTCGGAGCCGGTAGCCGTTGGAGCCGCCAGCGTCGGCGGTGATCAGCAGCCGGTCGGCGTCGGGGAAGCGGGCCCGCCCCATCAGGTTCCACCACCGGCGGATGGACTCGACCGCGAACTCGGCGGTGTCAGCGACGTCGCCGACGGAGACCCAGCCTTCGTCGTTGGCCACGTCGTAGATCCCGTAGGGGATGGCCTTGGCGTGCTCGCCCAGGGCCCGGTCGGCGAAGTCGTGCACCCTCACCCGTTCGGGTTCGCCCTCGGGCGACCATTCGATGCCGCCGTTGGCGTAGTCGCCGATCAGCTCCTTCTTCTTGGTGTCCACGCTGATCGCCGGTTGGTTGTCGTCGATGAAGCCTTGGGCCATGTCGTTGAGATAGCGGAACTGGGCGTCCCGATCGGGGTGCTGGCGGCCCTCGGTGACCTTGGCGTTGGCCTGCAACGAGTAGCCGAGCTGGTGCAGCAGGCGCAGCACGGTGCGCGACGACACCGCGAACCCTTGCCGCACCAGATCCTGGGCCAGGTTCGTCGAGGACTTCGACGTCCAGCGCAGCAACGACATCGGGTTACCCCGCGTTTCGGGATGGACCAGTTCATCGAGTGCCTCGAGCAACCCCGGCTGCTTGTCGATCAGCGGCTTGTCACCGCCGCCCGGGGCTCGCAGGCGAGCCGACGGCTCGATCCCCGCGACCACTTCAGTCTCGGCTTTGATCACTGTGTTGCGGCTCATCCCCGACGCCGCCGCCACCGCGGTCTTGCCGCCCCGACCCAACATCTCCGAGGCGGCACCCGCAACGACACGCCGCTGCAGCTCGTTCAGGTGCGGCAGGACCACATCGAAGAATCGCGCGAGCGCCTCCGGCGTGACCTCCACACCGCCACCCTACTACGCGCGTACTAACCTGGCGTGGATCCTTAAGATGAAACGATGCCTGCTGGGCTGCCGGAAGGGGCCCATGAGATGATTCACGGCCGGTTCACGGATGAACAGCGCAAGGGCATCCTCAAACCGGAAGTGACCGTCGCCGCGAATGCCTCAGCACAGGAAAAGCTGCTGACCTACACAGGCCGCAAGAACTGAACAGTCAACGAGCTTGCTCGAACGTCGCCGGAGGTACGAAGACGTCATGGTGCTCAACAAGCAAGAGAAGGAACGGCTTCCAGCGACGTTGAAGCGGTCGCCCGCCAAGGCACAGGCGACGTACATGCACACCCTCGAGTCCGCTGAGCAAGACCACGGCGACGGCGAGGCTGCGCATCGGATCGCGTTCGGATCGCTGAAGCACTCATTCGAAAAGGTTGGCGATCACTGGGAGCCGAAGGACGAGCCCGGACCAAGCGACGATCAGGACGCGAAGACCGGTGTGGAAGCCAGAACGAGGCCGGTCAAGACCGCCGGCGGAGTGGACGCCCGGGCCAGCAAGGCGCACCTTCTCGAGGTGGCCACCCGGCTCGACATCCGCGGGCGGTGGGCGATGTCAAAGGCTGACCTCGTCACCGCGATCGACAAAGCCAACCGCAGCGCCACGGCAAAGGCGGCGCGTTAACCCTCGCTCGCCTTCTTGTCGTCAGCCAGACCGAATGGATTCCCGGAAACGCTCAGCTCAGTCCGCGGCGGCTCCGAACGTCTCGGTGACCAGTTGGGTGTCCATGTACTCACGAACCTCCTGGATCAAGCCTTGCTCGAATCGAAAGACCCAGCAGTAGTTGTTGTCGTACCGCCGGCCATCGGGCATCTCGTTACGTCCGGTGTGCTCCACCACGACGCAGTCACCGTCAGCGTGTATCCCACGCACCTCGACGCTGGACGACGGGCTGAGCGTCTCGGCGGCTCCCCCAAACAGCTTGTCCACGACGATCTGCTTGCCCTCGAAAGTCCGGGACCATTGGTTGACGCCCATCCAGCGCCACGTGACCTCCTCGGCCATCGCGTCGAAAAGTGGCCCAACCCGGCCCTGCGACATGGCGTCCATGACCTCCCGTACGCGCAGCCTGTGGTCCATGGGCTGTCACCCTACATATCTAGGTGCGGCTCGAAGCTGGACCACCCGGCTGCGCTTGGCCGTAGCCTCACGCCGACGATCGCACACGACCATTACGAGCAGAGGCCCCAGCGTTCCGCACCTACCGGATGGCGTGCTTTCGCTCTCTTTCGGCCTAAGTTTGCTGCGCGACCGGCCGGCTCGAGGCTGCTGGGACGGCCGGAGGATCCGCTGCACCGACTCCTGGGTGCCGATCTTCGGGCCGGGTCGTCGCCCTCACCGAGAGCGGCACGCGTCTCGACGAAGCACTGTTCGCAGTCCACCCTCGCCAACGAAGCCGAGATCCTGTCGCCGCTGACAGGGTCGCAACGCGACGAGCTCGCCCGCCTCCTTGGCGAGCTAGCCGTGACCGTGGAAGGAGCGTTCCGTGTCTGAGTTCGCCGACCAGGAGCTCGCCGACTTCATTGCCGCGTTCAACGCGCTCGGCATCCCACCGGCCGCCGACATCGGCGCCGACGGTCTGCGGGCGGCCACGCTCGAGCGGTCGCTGACCGCCCGCCGGGCCCTGAACTGGAAGCCGTGGCCGATGTGGCGATCCCACCGCTCCCTGTGCCGGGGCGGCTGTACCGCCCTGATGCTCGCCCGACCGCGATCGTCGTTTACCTCCACGGCGGAGGCTGGGTCATCGGTGACCTGGCCACGCACGACAGGGCGTGCCGCCGCCTCGCCGCCACCTCCGGGCTCGCCGTTCTCGCTGTCGACTACCGGCGAGCCCCCGAGCACCCATTTCCCGCCGCGGTCGACGACGCCACGGCCGCCCTACGCTGGGTCACCACCCAACCAGCCGACCTCGGCCCGCTCAACGGCCGGTTCGCCGTCGCCGGCGACAGCGCAGGCGGTACGTCCGCCACACTGGCCTGCCTCAGGCTCCGGGACGAGGGGAGTGACGCCCGACCCGACGTGCAAGTCCTCCTCTACGCCAACACCGACCTCGCCATGTCCGGCCCGTCGGTCACCGAGAAGGGTCACGGCTACGGCCTCGAGCGCGCCGACATCGAATGGTTCAACAGCCAGTGGGTCCCCGACCGCAACCGGTGGCGTGACCCGGACGTCAGCCCGCTGCACGCCCCCGACCTCGGCCGACTACCACCGGCGATCATCGTGACCTGTGAGCACGATCCGCTCCGCGACCAGGGCGAGGCATACGCCACGCGACTGCGTGAAGCCGGCACGGCTGTAACGCTGCGACGGGAGCCGGGCATGGTCCACAACTTCATGTTGTGGGACCTCGCCTCACCCGCGTGCGCCGCGGCCGCCGACCAGGTCGCGGCCGACGTCGCTGCCGCGCTCCGGCAGTGACACCACCGCCCGTCGAGCCGCTCAGATTATGACGACTCGGGGAGGAGCTTCGGAGGGTCCGCGGCTTCAGCCACGTTGCGAAACACCCGGTTGCTTGCCCCCGGCGTCGCGCAACGGCTTTGGACTCCTTCCAGAGGGAGATCACCTCAGCTCGGCAGTCCGGAGAACCGACGGATGCTCAGGGCTCGGTCGGGTGTGGAGCGGTCGCGTGTAGTCCGAGCCGGCGGCCGAGCACGAGGAATCCGGCCACGACCGCTGCCGCCTCGATCGCTCCCCAGATGAGGGCGGCAGGGAGGGTGGTTTCGGCGTGGGACATTGCCGCGAGCGCACCGACCGTGGCGGTGGCCGAGCACGCGAAGACGGGATGCCGTCGGATCTGTTCGATGGTGCGTTCCCCGACAGCGCTCCTCGTTTGCCCTGACCGCAGTCGTCATGACGATCGCCTATGTGTCGATACTCGACGACCAAGGCGACCCATGCACGAGGAGCAGTGTCGGACCGGACCCGCCGCGGCCGTAGCGAAACGTGATGCCACTGACGTGGGCGGCTCCCGACGTCAAACCATCTGATAGCTCGTTCGTCGCTTCGCTGCCGCCCGCCGCGACGGTCACGTTGTCCGGTAGCGCTGCAGCACGATGCCCGACCGGAAGGATTGGTTCTCGACGAGGCGCAGCTTGGGGACGCTCCGCGCGTCCTCGAAGAGGCGATGGCCGCGGCCGAGGACCACTGGGTGGACGAAGAGCCGGTACTCATCCACCAGTCCTTGGGCGATGAGCTCGGTCACCACGGTCATGCTGCCCGTGGCGACGATGTCGCCGCCGTCCTGGGATTTCAGCGTCGTGATCTCGTCGCTGAGGGGACCGCGGAGCACGGTGGTGTTCTCCCATCCGGGATCTTGGAGGCTCCTGGATGCGACGCACTTCGTCACGTTGTTCAGGTAGTCGGTGATGCCCGTGGTGTCGTCGGTTTGCTGGGGCCAGTAGCCGCGCATCTGCTCGAACGTGACGCGCCCGAACAGCACTGCGTCGGCGGCCTCGCGTTGCACCCGGATCGTGTCGATCACGTCGGACATGTCGACGTCCTCGTCGTCGTCGCCAGGTTCGAACCAGCCTTCGGCGGCGTCGATGACACCGTCGAGAGTGATGTTCTCGGTGACGACGAGATCTCTCATGCCCGGCCTGCTCGGGCCTTGTTGGCTGTCGAGCGACCCTTCGGTACTTCCCAGTCCTCCTGACGGCCCAGTTCGGTCATGTCGAGGTAGTAGTGGGTGCCGCCGACCTGTTCGGTGCCGCGGCCGTACGCCGAGTAGGTGTGGAACACGCGCGCGTCGTCGCGGAGGAAGACGCTGGTGCCGTGCAGTTCGCCGGTCATGTCGGTGAACCCGGCTGCCTCGAGCTCGGTCTTGTCGCGGTGGTTGTACATGATCGGTGCGACCGCTTCGTCGAGGGCGACATGGTAGTCGTAGTTGAAGTCGTTCCCGTACGAGGAGTACCAGGGGGATGTCCAGCCCTTGCGCTGCTTGAACGGCTCGATCTTGGCCAGCGGGACCCGGGAGACGACCGCGGATGGTGGTCTCCCGGTTGTGGAGGTGTTCGAGGTTGCCGTACTGATCGACTCTTCCTGCGCAGCTGGGACAGCCGTCGTCCCAGTCGAGCTCCCACATGTAGTAGTCGACGATGAGCTGGCGTCGGCCCTCGAACAGGTCGAGCAGGCTGGCCTCACCGTCGGGGCCGTCGAAAACGTAGTCCTTCGTAACCGGCTCATCCGGCCAGGCGACCTTCTGGGGCCAGTCGCCGACCAAGCCGTCGAGGCGGGCGAGCGCCGGCGCTCGAGTTGACTGATGGTTGACACGGTTCCTCCTGTGAGGTCGATCGACGGTGGTCACGGCGGGGTGAGCGGGTCGTCGATGGCGATTCGCCAGGTGCCGTCGCCCTGCCGGCGCGAGACGATCGTTCCGCGACCTTGCAGCTCGAGAGGCTGGCCGTCGGGGGCCGTAGCAGACAGCGTCCACCGGGCGTGGGTGAGGGCCAGGCCGTCGCTTTCGACGACCTTGAACACGCCGGCGAGCCCACCCTGCCGGACCTCCGTGAAGCACTCGTCGTCGCCTATGGGACGGACTTCGGAGTGCACAGCCCGAGCCGGATCTCGCGTTTCACCGACATGACGCGCCAGGCGGCTTCCTACCTCGATCGACGTGTGCTGCTCGCGGGCGACGCCGCGCACGTGCATCCCCCGCAGGGCGGGCAGGGCCTCAACACCGGCGTGCAAGATGCGGTGAACCTGGGTTGGAAGCTCGCCCAGGTGGTCGACAAGACATCACCCGAGAGCCTGCTCGACACCTATCACGCCGAACGGCATCCGGTCGGTGCCCGAGTGTTGCCTGACCGAACTGCTGAGCATGGACGAGCCGCGCCGGCGCACCGCCGGCATGCTCTCCGGTCTCGACATCCACTACGACCTCGGAGACGGACACCCGCTGCTCGGGCGGCGCATGCCCGACCTTGACGTGCACACCGCGGACGGTCCCACGCGCGTCTTCACCCTGCTGCACGACGCCCGGCCCGTGCTCCTCAACCTCGGTGAAACCGGCGGTTTCGACATCTCTCCTTGTGCGAATCGAGTCCGGTTCGTCGACGCGAGGTACGACGGTGCCTGGGAGCTCCCGCTTGTTGGCGAGATCGCTGCGCCCCCGGCCGTGTTGATCCGACCCGACGGACATGTCGCCTGGGCAGGAGATCTCACGGACGCAGAGCTGCCCCGAGCACTTGCCACCTGGTTCGGAGCCGCCACTCCGGCTCATTAGAACCCGCCATCCGAACGCCATCACGCCCATCACCTATGTGCCTGCTTGAGACTGCAGGCTGAGGGCAACGAGTTCTGCGTCTGCCCGGGCACCCCGCTCGACGTCTGACCCGACGCGCTCGCCGTCGAGCGCGTCGGACCTCACCGCGAGCGGCGTGCGCGGAACGCGTACCCGTAGACCTCGTAAGCGCGGGCGTTGCGTTCACCGCCGGCCCCGGCGAAGGTGTCGACCGGGTCGCCGATCGGGTGAGGTGGTCATCAGTAGTTGAACGTCAGGGCGCCCCCCTGCGTGAACTCGTAGAGCGCCGGGGCGCCCTTGACTTCGGCTCCCTGGACCCAGTCGGCGTCTTCGAGGTGGTGGGTCTTGACGCACACCGGGCAGGCGTAGAAGCGGCCGCCCCGCTCGATGTACTCGGCGTGCAGCTCGGCGACCGACGGGGCGTCGGGCACGACGATGCTGTCAGCAAACCCCTGGGTGGCGACGTAGACGCCGTCCTTGGTCAACCACATGAGGGCTTGCTTGCCGGCACGCAAAGCTTCCACGCCCAGCAGGTATCCCACGAGGACGGCCTCGGGGTCGTCGCCGGCGTGGGTCTGTCCGATCACGACCTTGTCATCGACTGCCATGAAACGCTCCTTTCGTGTGTGCTTTCAAGAGGTGACCTTGGGGGATGGACACGGCTCCGGCGATGTGCCCGGCGCCGTACTCTGCCTCGCGGCGGACGTCGACGACGAGCGTGTCGCCGTCGTGGAGGCGGCGGGCCAGCTCGACGCGGTTGATCTGGTCGAACTCGTCGCGGCGGCCGAGATAGGCCGTCGCCAGCTCGTCGAGGGCGGCGTGGTGGGTGACAGCCACCTGGTGCAGTCTCGCCCACCGCTGGCTAGCCCGGCCGCCGCTGCCCTGGTGCCATCTGGCACATTGCTTCGGTGCCAATGTGGTGCCATGATGGCTCACATGAGGCTTACGCTGTATGTGGAGACCCTGCGCGACCAGCTCATCGTCGCTGCCGATTCGGGTGGGCCCGAGAGCAGAGCCGCCGTCGAGAGGCTCGCCCCCGGGCTGGAGGCGGCAATGCGCCTCGTCCTGCTCGAGGCGCTCTCCGCGGCTGCTGACGAGATCACGAGGGAGCTGGCGCCGGGGGCGGTGGAGATCCGCCTGCGCGGCAGCGACCCCGACTTCGTCGTGACGTCGCCGACCTACGAGGCCGGCGACGTCGCCACTTCCGCGCGCACCGCCTCCCCCACCGTCATCCCCGCCAGTGACGACGAGGGAGGCACCTCCCGGCTCAACCTCCGGCTCCCCGAAGGACTCAAGGCAAAGATCGAAGAGGCGGCGCGACGCGAGGGGCTGTCGCTGAACGCATGGCTGGTCCGCGCCGCGGCTGTCGCGGTCGAGGGCACCCAAGCACAGATGCCACGGCGCAGCACGGGAGGCAGCCAGAAGTACACCGGATGGGTCCATTGACTACCACGACCTCCCTTCAGCGAAACGGATCAGGAGTGCACATGCCGACGTTCCAGACCAACCAGCCCATCGTCTTGTCGATCGAGATGAGCCAGGGCGCGGTGCACGTCATCGCCAGTGACCGCACCGACACCGTCGTGGCAGTGAATCCGAGCGATCGGGACCGGCCAGAAGACGTCGAGGCGGCGGAAGGAACCGTCGTCGACCTGGCCAACGGAACCCTCTCCATCAGGGCGCCGAAACACCGCGGCATCGCCGCACCCCTCCTCGGATGGAGGCGGGGCGGCTCCGTCGAGGTTTCCGTGGAGCTCCCGGAGAGGTCCTGCCTACGCGCCGAAGCTGGCTTCGCCGACTTCCGATGCGATGGCCGTCTCGATGATGTCGAGGTGAAGACAGGCGCCGGCGATGTCCGACTCGACCGAACCGGGGCGCTACGGGTGCGCAGCGGCGCCGGACACGTCACGGTCGAGGAGGCATCCGACAGGGCCGAGATCGTGACGGCCGGCGACATGACCATCGGCGCCGTCACCGGCGACGCAGACGTCAAGAACCTCAACGGCAAGACGTGGATCGGACGGGTTGGAGGCGACGTGAAGGTCAGGTCGGCCAACGGTGACGTCACGATCGAGGATCCGGGCCGCGACGTCACGGTGAAGACCGCCAACGGGAACATCCGGCTCGGACAGCTGGCCCGGGGCTCGGTCACCATCGAGACCGCGTCCGGCGGGCTGGAGATCGGGGTCAGGGAGGGCACGGCGGCCTGGATCGACGCCACCACCAAGTTCGGGCGGGTCCACAACAACCTCACCCCCGCCGACCACCCCGAACCGGCAGCCGAAACAGTCCACGTGCGCGCCCGGACGTCGTTCGGCGACGTCCTGATCGCACGCTCGTCGGTTCCGAATCGGCAAGGAGATACCTGAGACCCATGGAGGGAAACACCACCAACGCCATCGAGGTGAAGAACCTCGTCAAGGGATACAAGGGAGTACCGGTGCTCCATGACGTGTCGTTCACCGTCGGGCAGGGCACGGTCTTCGCTCTGCTCGGAGCCAACGGCTCGGGCAAGACGACCACGATCAACATCCTGACCACGTTGATCGAGGCCGACGGCGGCACAGCGAGCGTCGCCGGGTTCGACGTGGCGGAGCAACCCTCCAAGGTCCGCGAGCAGATCAGCCTGACCGGACAGTTCGCCGCGGTGGATCACGTGCTCACTGCCCGGGAGAACCTGGTGCTGATGGGCGAGTTGCGCCACGTCGCCGATCCCCGGCAGACCGCGGCGGACCTGCTCGACAAGTTCGAACTGAACGAGGCTGCCGACCGCCGCCTGCTGACCTTCTCGGGCGGGATGCGGCGCCGGCTCGACCTCGCTATGAGCCTGGTGGGTGACTCACCCATCATCTTCTTCGACGAGCCGACCACCGGGCTCGACCCCAAGAGTCGGACCGACATGTGGCTGACCATCCGGCAACTCGTCGAGGAACGGGACCACGATCTTCCTGACCACCCAGTACCTGGAGGAGGCCGACCGTCTCGCCGACGAAATCGCCATCCTCCACGGCGGCTGGATCGTGGCCAGCGGCACACCAGACGAGCTGAAGGCAATGGTGCCAACCGGGCTCGTCGAGCTGGAGTTTGGCGAGGAAGAGCAACTGTCCGTAGCGCAGCGAGCACTCGGCGAGCAGCACGAGGTCAGCCGGGTGGACTCGAAACTGGTCGTCGCCACCACCGGCGCGGTGGCCGAGATGGCGGACATGTTCATCCGGCTCAAGGAGAGCGGGATCGAGCCGACCGGGTTCTCCAGGCACCTCCCGACGCTGGACGACGTGTTCTTCAAGCTCCTCGACGAAGACAAGGAGGACCGACATGCGAGCTCTCACTGACACCTGGACCATGACGAAACGAAGCCTCCGTCACACGACGCGCAGCCTCGACACGATCATCACGGTCGTCTTGACACCGATCGCCATGTTGCTGTTGTTCGTCTACGTGTTCGGTGGCGCAATCGGGGAGCAGACCGGCTCGATCAAGTACGTCGACTTCATCGCCCCCGGGGTCGTCATCATGACGGTGGCGAGCGGCATCGCCTATGCCGCCGTGCGTCTCAGCACGGACCTCCAGAAAGGCATCATCAGCCGATTCCGGACCATGCCGGTGACCCCCTCGTCGGTCCTGAGCGGACAGGCCCTGTCATCGACGCTGTCCAACCTCGTCTCCTGCTCCCTGGTGCTCGTGGTGGCGCTCCTCGTCGGGTTCCGCCCGGCAGCCGACACAGCCGCCTGGCTCTCGTTCTGCGGCCTGCTGGTCCTCTTCACCCTGGCCACCACCTGGCTGGCCATGTTCTTCGGCCTGCTGGCAAAGACCGTCGAAGGCGCCGGCGCCTTCAGCTACATCCTGCTGCTGCTGATCTTCATCAGCCCCTCGTTCGTCCCGACAGACTCCATGACGCCATGGCTAAGAGGCTTCGCCCAGAACCAGCCGATGACACCGATCATCGAAACCATGCGCTCACTGCTGACCGAGGGCACCCCCGGCCCCGACATCTGGGTCGCCCTCGCATGGGCCGCGGGCATCCTGGTCGTCTCCTACACGCTCGCGCTGAGCATCTATCGCCGCAGCGCACCTGTCCAAGCAGCCCAGTAGGGCCGAGCTCAACCTCGAGCTCGTTGTCCGATACCAACGCGCGGTAACGCCGAGGCGCCTCGTCCTCTACCGCCGGTTCTCGCATCCCTACGATCGCGACGACCCGCAAACACTCGTCCTCGAACGTGCCGTGAGAATACGTGGGACACGACGTAGATGACCGCGTGGTGCTGCCTCGGAACCCACCTTGGACGCCGTCGACGGACGCGCCTGATCGGCGACATCGGACGACCCATCGAGTCGCGACCGTGACGCGCAGCCGAGGGCGGAGAAGGGGCCCTCGCCGACCCCACGAGTAGCTTCTCGTGCGTGAACCCGGTGCGACGCACCAGAGCCAGTGCGGATGCCGTGTTCGCCCGGGTGGCGCTGGTCGGCGCCGATCCGCGGGACGACGAGGACACCCGCTCCAGCAAGGCGCTGCTCGTCTTGACCTCCGTGCTGATCCTGCCCATCGCCTTGCTCTGGGGCGTGCTCTATCTCGCGTTCGGATCGCCGGTCGGCTTCGTGCCGCTTGTCTACTTCGCCATCCTGCTGGGAGCGATCGGCGTCTTCTCGCGCACGCGCAGCTTTGCCCAGCTGCTCCGCGTGAACCTGCTGGACATCCTGTTCGCGCCGACGCTCTCGATGATCGCGCTCGGTGGCTTCATCCACTCCGGGGGCGTGGGCTTGTGGGGGATCCTCGCGCCGCTGGGGGCTCTGGTGTTCAGCGACGTCCGGACAGCGGCTCGATGGTACGCCGCGTACGTCGTCATCTTCCTCGGCTCGGGGATGGCTGGGGAGGTGCTCGGAGGCGTGCGGCCGGCGCCACCAGCCTGGTTCACGACCACGATGCTCGCGCTGAACGTGGTGGTCGGAGGCACGATCGTCTTCACGCTGCTAGCGCTGTTCGCCGGACAGCGCCGCGACGCCCTCAGGGCGCTTCGGAGCGAGCAGGCCAAGTCCGAGAGCCTGCTGCTCAACATCCTGCCGCGTTCGATCGCCGAGCAGCTGAAGGCCCAGACGCAGCCCATCGCCGATCAGTTCAGCTCAGCCTCGATCCTCTTCGCCGACGTGGTCGACTTCACGCCGTGGGCCGAGCGCCTCGCGCCGGCCGAGGTCGTCGGCATCCTCGACCAGCTCTTCTCGCACTTCGACACCCTTGCCGAGAGATACGGGCTCGAGAAGATCAAGACCATCGGCGACTGCTACATGGCGGCCGCGGGCGTGCCGACCCCGCGGCCCGATCATGCCCGGGCCTTGGCGCTGATGGCGCTCGACATGCTCGACGCCATGCGCTCGAGCGACGACGTCGGTCATCTCGGGCTGGAACTGCGCGTGGGGATCAACTCGGGGCCGGTCGTGGCCGGCGTGATCGGTCGAAAGCGGTTCCTGTACGACCTTTGGGGAGACGCCGTCAACACGGCTAGTCGGATGGAATCGCACGGGACGCCGGGGCGGATCCAGATCACTCGGGCGACCTACGAGCTTCTCGGGGACGAGTTCCAGTGCGAGCCGAGGGGAACCATCACCGTCAAGGGAAAAGGCCAGATGGAGGCGTGGTATCTCGTCGGTCGACGGCCACTGCGCTTCCGACAACAGCCGCCACACGACGTCCCAGAAAAAGACTGCCACGTGGCCTCAGGAGCCGAGCGTTACGGCTCAGCGCGCCCGGATCCGGCGTCAGTCCCGCCCGATCGGTGTCGAGGCGGCCGGCTGTTCGGACTGTGAGTCCGTAGCGGTCGGTTCGTGGGGATCGTTGCGTCGCCCGGTTCTGCTGGTTGCCGGGGCCCTGAGGGAGGTGCGCGAGGCTGATCCGATGACCGTTCTCGCCGAGGCGCTGCGCCCGCTCGTCGACTCGCAGTTGGTCCCGGGGCTGGTCGCCGCCGCGGGTCGGGGCGACGACCTGGACGTCGTCGTGCTGGGTGACGAGGCGGTGCGTGGGCAGCCGATGGTGCAGGACGCCCTGTTCCGCATCGCCTCGATCACGAAGCCGATGGTGGCGGCACTGGCCCTGACGTTCGTCGCCGACGGCACCCTCGAGCTCGAGGAGCCGGTCGGCGAGCTGCTCCCGGAGCTGGCGGCGCCGGTCGTGGTGCGTTCGATGACCGGCCCGGCCGACGACACGGTGCCGGCCAGCCGGCCCATCACATTGCGGCACCTGCTGACGTCCACGAATGGGCATGGGTTCCCCTCCGACTTCTCCGCGCCGGTCGCCCAGCTCCTCGTTGAGCGGCTGGGGCAGGGTCCGCCGCAGCCGCGGCGGGTTCCCCCGCCGGACGAGTGGATGGCGATCCTCGGCGGGGTCCCGCTGCTCCATCAGCCCGGCGACGGCTTCACGTACAACGCCGCGTTCGACATCCTCGGCGTGCTCCTCGCCCGGGCCGGCGGCGCGACGCTGCCCGAGCTCATGGCGGCGCGACTCTTCGGGCCGCTGGGGATGACCGAGACCGGGTTCGCGTTCCCGCCGGGTGCGACGACCGGCGCACGTCGTACTACCGCTACGGCGACGACGGGCTCGCCGAGCAGGACGGTCCCGACGGGCAGTGGGCGACGCGTGCCGGCGTTCCCCTCCGGCGCCGGCGGCCTCGTCTCGACCCTGGCCGACGTGCTCGCGTTCCAGCGGATGCTGCTGGCCGGCGGCGGCCACATCCTGCCCGCTGGCCTCGTCGCGGCGATGATGACCGACCAGCTCACGCCGGCGATCCGGAGCACCGACACCGTCTTCCTCGACGGCCAGTCGTGGGGGCTCGGCGGCGGCGTCGACGTCGCCCTGCTCCACCCGTGGAACGTGCTGGGACGCTACGGCTGGGTCGGCGGTACCGGCACCTCTGCCTACGTCGTGCCCGGCCGACGGCAGTTCGCCGTGCTGCTCACCCAGGTCGAGCTCGACGGCCCGACGGGGAGCCAGGTGATCGAGGGGTTCTGGACTGCGGCCGCCGAGCACCTCGGCCGCCGCCGCGCCTGAGTCGGTGTTGTCGGGGGGTCTGGGATGGCCTTCGTCGCCGCCCCCACTTGCCACCGACACATGAGCCCGACCGCTTCGCGGCACACCAGGGCGCGCCGACCGCGCTGGAGGGAGCGACCCAAGGGGGCGAGGAAGGGCATCTCTGGGGTCCACTCCACGGCCAGCGTCGTTACAGGTACTGGCCAGGCGTCGAGCGCCGAGGGGAGCCCACCTGCCCACGGTGAGTCGTTCGGTATATCGAGCCGTGGAGCGACGCTTCTGCTGACCGGTGAGCCTGGGATCGGAAAGACCGGCTCGCCGAGGAGGTCGGCAGTTTCAGCGCGGAGCGCAGGTTGTTCTCCGCGCCGCGATTGTCGCTGCAGCGGACGATGAACCCCCGCTACTTCGTTTCGGCCGCCTGCATCTTCTGCATCACTTCGGCGAAGTGGGCGTCGAGGGCCGCCATCTCTTCCTTCGGGCTGAACATCACGAACTCCGTGCCGGCCAAGGCCTTCGGTGTGTGACCGGGTGTCATGTAGAACGCGTCGCCTGCACCGAGCACCTCGACGTGATCGGCGTAGGTGACGGTCATCTGACCAGAGAACACGTAGCCCCAGTGGTGGCACTGGCACTTGTCGTCGGGCAAGCCGACCAACATCGGCGCCAGATCGGAGTCTTCCTTGATCGCCACGAATTGGACCGTGGTCTCGTCGAGGTGCTCGGTGTGCTCCTCGGCCGGACCCATCTCGTGGAAGATCGAGGCGGATGTGCGGGAGACGTTTGGCATCAGATGACGCTCCTTCGTGAGACGTGCTGGTGGATTGCGTCGAGCGACGCGGGTACTTCCTTGCTCAGTTGCGGACGACGAAGCAACGGTGCGAGCAGGACGCGCCGCCAGAACGTCAGCGGATGGCCGTCCCACATCACCGTCACCTGCGCGCCGCCGTCGACTGCGACGATCTGCCACGTCCACTGGACGTAGCTGGCGTTGCCGTCGTCGCTGTACGATCGGTACGCGAACCGGAGGGTGTCGCGGTTGATCGCATCGAGATGCGAGCGGCTGCTCCATCTCGGAAGGCCGGAAGGGTGCATGACGACGACCCACTCCGAGCCGTATGTCAATGCGCCGGGCGCTTCGACGACCTCTTCGATCGCAGCGTTCCACTCCGGAAGCCGGCTGATGTCCGTGATGAAGTCGAAGACGGACTCCGGCGTTGCATCGATGAACGCGGTTGCCGTTCCGTGGAATTCGCGCATGCGATCAACGTACGGAGGTCGCCGTCAGCGATCATGGGGCAGTTGCCCCATCTTCAGTTTGTGGTTGCCGCGATTCCTTCGGCCGGCAGGAGCCCGTGGTCCATCGCGAACAGGCTCGCCGTCACGCGGCTCGTCGCGCCGATCTTCGTGTAGATGTGCTCGATGTGGTTGCGTGCCGTCTTGGGTGAGATCACCAGGCGCGACGCGATCTCCTTGCTCGACATTCCTCGTGCGACGAGCCGCAACACGTCGACTTCACGCGCCGTCAGGCCGGCGGGGCCCTCCCGGCGACCAACGACGCGGTGGCCGGCCGCGGTGAGCACCGCCTCGGCCGCGTCGCCGTCGAACCGTCCCTGCTTGATCTCGGCACGGAGCTGCGCCGCGGCCTGCTCGGCGGACAACGGGAGGCGATGCGGACGCGGCTCGCACATCGACTGATAGGCGTCTGCCGCGCCGAGCACCCGCGCCGGTATCGAGATCACATTGCCGGACAAGGCCCGCGGGTACCCCGATCCGTCCAAGCGCTCGCGATGCTGGACCGCGATGGCGCCGAGTGGGGCGAGCGCGGCTGACTGTTGCAGCATTCGTTCGGTCACGTACGGCTGAAGGCGAATGCGTTCCCACTCACCGGCGCCAAGCGGACCGGGCTTGTCGAGGATCGAGTTGGAGACGCCGAGACGACCGAAGCCGTGCACCAGGCCGGCTCGGCGAAGCGTCGTGAGACTCGTCACCCGATATGCCAAGCGTGCGGCCCGCTTCATGCGCGAGATCGGCAACGGCCTGGCCGTGGCCGAGAAAGTACGGCGACTTCAGATCGATGAAGTTCGTGATCGCCCGCAGCGCAGCGTCGAACTGCGCTTCCGAAAGGCGGACGCCGAGTGCGGGTTCCGCGGCGATCACCGCGTTCCACGTCTGTGCCGTGTCGAGGTCCGTGAAGATGTCGTCAGGCGCGTCGCACAGCGCGGCCGCGACGGCCGGGTCGAACTGCTTGCCGGAGCGTTTACGAGCGAGCTTGATCGCGGCCGGAACGCCGCCGACCCGGTGCGCCACCTCTGCGAACTCCGCGAGTCCGGCGATGCGCGCGCCGATCGGCACGGCATCGCCCCGGAGCTTTCCGGGCCAGCCCTTGCCGTCCCATTGTTCGTACGACGCCGCGACCGCCTCTTGCACGTCCTCGCCCAGTCCGAGCTGCTCAGCCAGCATCCGCGCCAGCGCCGCGTGGTGGGAGATCATGTCGTCGAGGTCGCGGCGACCCGGAGATCGCGAACTCGAGTCCGACGCGGAACCGGTGGAGCGGCGGGTTGCCACGACCACCGAGCAGCCCCATCGTGGCGGCGGCGCCCCGCGGATCGTGCAGGTCGTACTTGTACTTTGTCGCCTTCAGGGCGAAGTCGTCGCCGAACCATTTCGCCTGCTCGTGTGCGTCGGAGTGACACCCGACGGTCAGGAGCAACGCGGTGTAGTAGACGACGACCTTCTCTTCGTCCGCGAGCTCGAGTCTTTCCGCGAGGTGCAGTGAGATGAGGCACTGGCGAAGTACGTGTTCCATCGGCTGACCGAAGCCGAGATCGATTCCGAGCGACAACGCGGCGACGAGTTCTGCCAGCCGAACGCCAGAGGGCTCCGGCGCAACGTTGTCCACTCGCGTGACCATACGCCCACGATCAGGGGGCGGGTCGCTCACTGGCTGGTTGTAACGGCTCGCCGGGCTCGAGGCGAAGGGCGACCAGCGCGTCGATCGTCACCCGAACCACTCGGTAACCTCCGAACCGCCCGTCTACGCACGGAGATTGAGATATGAGCGCGCTTTCGGAGCTCGCAACACTCGACGCCACGGCCCAAGCGGATCTCGTCAGGCGCGGTGAGGTCACCGCAGTCGAGTTGGTGGAAGCCGCCATCGAATCGATCGAGAAGCTGAACCCGATCCTCAACGCGGTCGTCACGCCGATGTTCGAACGCGGGCTCGACGAGGCGCGGGCGGGCGGGTCCGGACCCCTCGCCGGCGTGCCCTATCTCGTCAAGGATCTCGTCGTCGAGATCGCAGGCGTCCGCTTCACCGAGGGCTCGGCATTCTTCCGCGACAACGTCTCGACGTTCGACTCCGAGCTCGTCGTTCGCCTTCGACGCGCGGGCCTGATCATCGTGGGCAAGACCAACACACCCGAGTTCGGGATGGTCCCGACGACCGAACCGACGTTGTTCGGTCCAAGTCGCAACCCGTGGGACACCAACCGGTCCACGAGCGGATCGAGCGGCGGATCGGCTGCCGCGGTCGCGTCGGCGATGGTGCCGGCCGCGCACGGGAACGACCTCGGCGGATCGATCCGGTATCCGGCGTCGGCCTGTGGACTGTTTGGGCTCAAGCCGACCCGAGGCCGCAACCCGCTCGGGCCGGAGTACGGCGACGCGGTGAACGGCTGGGCCGTCGAACACACACTCACGCGCTCGGTGCGCGACAGCGCCGCGCTCCTCGACGCGACGTCAGGCCCTTCACTCGGCGACCCGTATGTCGCGCCGAGCCCAGCCCGACCCTTCGTCCAAGAGGTCGGCCCCGACCCGGGCCGGTTGCGCATCGGGTTCACCGATCGCACGCCAGAAGGCATCGCCGGCCATCCTGACTGTGTCGCCGCGGTGCGCGACGCCGCGGCGCTGTGCGAGTCGTTGGGCCACGTAGTGAGCGAGGCCGACCTTCCCGGACTCACACCGCCGATCGGGTCCGCGATCGGCACCGTGTTCACCGCCGCCACCGCATGGATCGTCGCCTACTGGATCAGGAAGCTCGGGCGCGACCCCGCCGCGGACGAGCTCGACCCGTTGACCCGCGCCTACTGGGAGATGGGCCGCGACGCGACGGCGGCGGACTACCTGCTGGCGATCGAAGACTGCCAAGCGTTCTCGCGGGTGGTGGCCCGTTTCCTCACCGACGTCGACGTGTGGATGACGCCCACGTTGTCGACACCACCCCTGGCGATCGGCGAGATCGTGTCCACGATCGAAGAACCGATGCGAGCGCTCGAGCGCGGTGGTCCGACCGTGGCGTACGCCGGTGTCGTTGCGAACATGACGGGCAACCCGGCGATGTCGGTGCCCTTGTGCTGGAACGGCGACGGGGTCCCGATCGGCGTTCACTTCCTCGGCCGTTTCGGCGACGAGGCCACGCTCATCCGGCTGGCGTCACAGCTGGAGACCGCTCGGCCGTGGTCGCACCGGCGTCCACCCGTGTCCGCCGCACTCGGCTGACGTTGGACGTAACGGCCATCCTCCGAGCGAGGACGATTCAGTGCGATCGTCCTCATGGTGTCAGCGGCGATCCTGTGGATCCTCGGGCGACTGGCGCTGTGGGCCGGCGTTCGTTGGCCAGGTGCACGGGATGAATCTGATCCTCCAAGCGAAGGCAAAGGGCGAACCGCGCCCACAGCCCTCAGCGCCCGCCTGCCAAGATGCCGTGCTCGATGGCGAACAGTGCCGCCGCGCCTCGCGTCGACACGCCGATCTTCGTGTAGATGTGCTCGACGTGATGGTCCGCCGTCCGTGTGGAGATGACCAGCTCGTCCGCGACCTGTCGGACGGTCAGTCCGAGCGCGAGCAAGCGCAACACCTCGGCCTCGCGCGGTGAGGCCGGCCGGTAGGGGCGGGCGAGCGGCGCGGCGGTGTCCGGCGGCGACGAGCACACGCTCGACCGCCTCACCGTCGAGTCGCCCGTCGGCGCTCATCGCTCGCAGCTCAGCCGCGGCCACGTCGCGTCCGAGCGCGGCACGGTACGGACGATCAGACGTCATCGCCTGATAGCAGTCGGCGGCAGCGATCACACGTTGCGCATCATCGAGGTGCGCGCGAGCGACGCGCCGGTGATATCCGGACCCGTCCATGCGCTCGTGAGCCGCACAAGCAACGTCGGCGAGCGCGGCGGTGTAGGGGAGGCGACGCAACAACTGATCGGTGACCAGCGCGTGCAGCTCCACGCGGTCGCGCTCGTCGCGCGTGAGCCCCGAAGGCTTGTCCCACACCGTGTTGGGCACGGCGACGCGACCAAGATCGTGAACCAACGCGGCCGCCTCAGCGACCGGTCCGCAGGCGTCGCGTGCCAGCGCGGCAACGGCACGAGGTGCCGCGATTCTTCAAGGAGATCGGCACGAACATCGACGTCACTGAGTTCTCGATCATCGGGCTCACCTCCAACGACATCGATGTCATCGCCACCGTGCACTGGACCTTCACCGTGCACGCGACCGGCAAGACCGCGTCGATGTACATGCAGCACTGGTTCCGATTCGCCGGCGACAAGATCGCGTTCTTCCGAGGTTCGGAGGACACCGCACAATCGGCGGCCGCGTTCTCATGACGACGTTCATCACGAAGCTCGACGCGTCGGGCGATGGCCCGCGCGTCGCGGTAAAGGACATCGTCGACATCGCCGGTGTACCGACAACCGCCGGGTGTCGCGCCGTCGAGCATGCGGCCCAACCGGCGGCACGAGACGCCGCATGCCTCGCCGGCGCGCGGGCGGCGGACGCCGCGGATCGTGGGAAAGACGAACCTGCACGAACTGGCGATGTTGCCGATCGGCACCAATCCCTGGTTCGGGACACCCGTGAACCCGCTCGATCCCGACCTCATCCCGGGAGGATCATCGAGTGGGTCGGCGGTAGCGGTCGCCAACGACGACGCCGGGGTCGCCATCGGCTCGGACACCGGTGGATCGATCCGAGTCCCGTCCGCGTGCTGCGGAACCGCTGGTCTCAAGACCACCCATGGCCGCATCTCACTCGACGGTGTGTGGCCGTTGGCGCCGAGCCTCGACACGGTCGGACCCATGGCCAGCGCGGTGGCTGGCCTCTCCGCCGGGATGCGACTGCTCGAGCCGGGTTTCAGGCCCGCGCCGGATGCCGCACACGTGGTGGGACGCGTGACCACGAACGGACATCCCGACATCGAGGCCGCCGTCGACGCCGCGCTGTGCGCCGCGGAGTTCGAGATCGTCACGATCGAGTGGCAACTCCTCGAAGCAGGGGCACAAGCCTTCGCGCCGATCTACTTCGCCGAGATGTGGGACGTCGACCACGCACTCGTGGAAGGCAACCCCGATGGCGTTGGTCCCGACATCGCGCAGACCGTCGCGACCGCGGACATGTTCCGCCCCGGAGCCGACGCCGCGCGGCAGGCGCTCGTCGAGTGGAAGCACGAGTTCTTCCAGTTGTTCGGTCGGGTGGAGGTGCTCGCGCTTCCCACCCTCCCGATCTTCCCGCCGCGACTCGACGACATCACCCCTGAGTCGCTGTTGCCGTTGATCATCGAGATCACGAAGCACGTCGCGGTGTTCAACGCGGCGGGAGCGCCGTGCACCGCGCAGCCCGTGCCGGTCGGTGGCCATGCGCTTCCCGCGAGTCTTCAGCTCGTCGCACCGCTCGGAGGCGAGGAGCTGCTCGTGACCACCGCGCTGCAGGTCGAGGGCGCCATTCGATTATGAAAGGCAAACGCAGACATCCGCCACGCTGCCCGGCTCGGCGCGCTCGAGTCGCACCGCGCCGGGTGGGATCAAGCCATCGCCGATCTCGACCGGCGCTGTCGCGCCAGACTGGCGCGCGCAGAACGAGCGATCGGCTCGAGAAGGCCGCGAGGTGCCGGCCGGCGCAGCCGCCTTCGGCGAGCCTCCGCGGACAGGCCGACTTCGGTTCGACATCCGAGATACCCATCACCAGGCACGCGCGCCATGGGAACGGCCATTACGTCAACCTGGCCTCGAGCCACGCCCGGGAACTGCCACTTCGGCTCCGTCGGCTCTCTGGTGTGGGAGTTGCGAAGGGCGGGCCACTTGATACCCTGGGGGGTATGTGTCGCCGAGTGCAGTGCCCCACCTGTGAACGTCCGACCTACGCCGGTTGCGGCAACCACGTCGAGCAGGTGCTCGGCGACGTGGCGCCGTCCGAGCGCTGCCAATGCTCCGCCACAGCGAGCGCCTCGCGCCAAGCGGTCTTGGTTCGGTGCACGCACCGCCAAGGGCTGGAGCCGATGAACACTTCCGCGGCGACCCGTCTGCTCGTCCCCTCGTTCCTCGTCGGTCTCGGTGTCTCGTCGGTGGCCGGGAACGACCTGTACGGGTGGATCGCGGGAGCCTTGACCGTCGGCGGGCTGGCGATGGTCCAAGGGTTGCGCGGCACGGCCGCCACATGTGCGTTCGCGCCACCGGGGGTTGAGCGAGGCACGAAGGTCGAACCTGGCGTCGACGATGCGCCGCACATCCCCGCCCCGTGACCCAACGCACACCCGCCGACGAGCTCGGTGGAGGGTCAGGCTGAGCGGCGGCCCCGGACGAGGCAGTCGAGGGCTGGCCGGTCGGCGCCGTCGACGGGACGCTCCACGGTCTCGGCCCGTTCGACGCTCAGCTCGATGCCGGCGGCGCGGAGGTCGGCGATGACGTCGTCGGGGCGGTAGAGCACGGCCGGGTCGGGGGGTCCGCCGGTTCCGTCGGTGAGGTTGGTGGTGTCGTGGGCGACGACGAGGAGCGTGCCTCCCGGGGCCAGTGCCAGCGCGGCGACGCGCATGGCTCGGCGGCGCTCGTGGGCGGGAAGCTGGAGGTAGAACACGACGACAAGGTCGAAGCCGTCGGCGGGTGGCTGCCAGTTGGTCGCGTCCGCGCAGATCCACTCGACGTCGACCTCGCGTTCGGTCGCCATGCGGCGGGCCTTGTCGAGGCCGACGTCGGAGAAGTCCACGCCGGTGACCGTCCAGCCCTTCTCGGCCAGCCAGACGGCATTGCGGCCTTCACCGCAGGCCAGATCCAGCGCCCGACCGACCCGAAGGTACGCGGTCTGTTCGGGCAGGAACCGGTTGGGGTCAGCCTTCCAGATGTACTCAGCGGTGGCGTACCGGGCGTTCCACTGTGTCGCGTCCATCAAGCGTCTCCGTGATCGGTCAGGTGGCGGCGGGAGGTTGCCCGAACTCGTGGAAGGCGACGAGCACGCGGGGTGCCCACAGGATGGCAGGGCCGCCGTCCATCAGCGGCGCGCCGCCGAGCGCCTTGCGCAGGTCCGGTGTGGGTTCGCGTCGCGCTGCGGCAACGGCGTCGTCGTGGCTCGTGGGCGTTCGTCTGGGACAGCGATGTCGTCAGGCGGTTGTGAGGCCGAGGTCGGCTTCGATGGCCGCTCGGGGTTTGGCTCCGACGCTCTGGGCTACTGCCTGACCGTCGCGGAACAGGGCGATGGTCGGGATGCCCTGGATGCGGTAACGGTTGGCGACGGCGCCGTTGGCATCGACGTCGACCTTCACGACCTTGAGGGCGCTGCCGTACGCCTCGGCGAGCTTCTCGAGTTCGGGGCTGACCATGCGGCACGGCCCGCACCAGGCCGCCCAGAAGTCGACGACGACAGGGACGGTGGACTGGAGGACTTCGATGTCGAACTCGGCGGGGGTGTCGGCGTGGGTGATGGTGGCCATCAGAGGGTGCCTTTCGGGAAGCAATGGACGGGGTGTGGTCAGGAGGCGGAGCAGCGGTTGGGGCCGAGTTCGAGGCGAGCGAGAAGGTCGGGGGGCGTATCTGGTCGGCCCATGTTCGCTTTGACGATTTCGACGTAGTTGGGGGGTCGTGGCACGGTCCGTTGGGTCGCCCAGGCGACGAAGTCGTCCTCGTCGAGCTGGAGCGGCTGGAGCGTGGCCCGCAGCTGTGCGAGGGGGGCGCCGACGGGGCGGTGGGGATGGACCGGGACACCTTCGCCGTAGTGGCCGGGCAGTACGTAGGTGTCATCGGGCAGGGTCAGGACACGTTCTTGGAGCGAGTGGTAGAGGTTGTGGGCGAACTCGTCGGCCAGATCGGCGAGATCGGGGCGGCCGACACTGTCGACGAAAAGGGTGTCGCCGGTGAGCACGGCGTGGCGGCCGACGAAGTAGATCGTCGATCCCATCGTGTGGCCGGGCGTATGCATCGCGGCGACCGACAGCTCGACTCTGCCCGGCAGGTGGTGGCGGTCGCCGTCAGTGAGCGGCGTGTAGTCGAAGTCGAAGGTGTCGGCGGGGTTGAGGTGCACGCTCGCGCCGGTCGCCGCCGCGAGGGCGCGGGCCCCGGAGAGGTGGTCGGCATGCAGGTGGGTGTCGAACACCTTTGTGATCCGCCAGCCCTGGGCTGCCGCGACCGCGAGGTACTGGTCGAGATCGAGAGACGGGTCCACGACGAACGCTTCGTCGCCGGAGCCGATCACGTAGGACAGGCAGCCCTTGCCCCGTCGGCGGACCTGCACGATCGTGGCCCTGCCGGCGGTGAGCTCGGCGGTGTCATAGACCGTGCCCCAAGCGGCCATGCCGCCGGTGAGGTTGTGGGCGTCGAACCCGGCTCGGCTGAGCGCGTCGGTGGCTTGGGAGGAACGGCCACCCGACGCGCACACCACGACCAGCTCTTGGTCACGGGGGATCTCCGATGCCCGCGCCGACAGATCACGGAGAGGGATGTTCACGGCGCCGGGGATCGCCCATGCCGCGACCTCGTCGGGGTTGCGCACATCGAGGATGAACGGCTCGTCGTCGGTGCCGAGGCGGGCGGCGACGTCGCTGGCGCTGATCTGGTTGCTCACCGGACACTCCTTCCCGAAGCAGGACCGGCGCGCGATCCCTCCGGTCAAACTAATCAACCTATACCCCCTGGGGTATATTCCGCCTCACTGGGGGCGAGCTTCGATGACGCCCCATCATCCCCAGGTCGCCGAGTCCGGCCAGGATCTGGCGGCGACTCAGCAATGAACGACCCATCCGGGTCATGCCGCCGCCAGGGAGAGGCCGGCCCGAACCGAGACGTAGGCGGCGAGCACCACGAGCAGTCCCACGAACCAACGGACGAGGGTGACGGTGGGAAGCCGATCGGCAAGGGCTTTGCCGACCGAGACGCCGAGGACGCCGGCGATGGTGAAGGGGATGGCGACATCCCATTCGACACCCGTCGTTCCGACACGCGTGGCGAGCGCCACCGCGGAGTTGATGGCGATCACAAGCAATGAGGTGCCGACCGCGTCGGCCATGCCGAACCCCAGCGTCAGGACAAGAGCGGGGACGATGACGAAGCCGCCGCCGACGCCAAAGAACCCGGTGATGAACCCGACGACGCTGCCCGCAGCCAGAACCTTGGCCGCGACCACGGTCGTCACCTGCAGGCGTTGCGTCGTCGCGGTGGCAGTGGCAGCTCCCACGGCGGTCCCGGCCGACGCTTCCGGGTAGGGCACGAAGTCCTCGTCACCGGCGCCCGGCTCGGCTTGGTTCACCCACATGCGCCACGCGGCGATGAGCATCAGCCCCGCGAACGCGAGCAGCAACACGTTGGCATTCACGGCGTCGTTCAATCGCGTACCCAGCAGAGCCCCGCCGATCCCGGCAAGACCGAAAACGATGCCAGGAACGACGCGGACATGCCCGGTGCGTAGGTGGGCGAACATCCCGCCCAGCGCGGTGACCCCGACGACAACCAATGAGGTGGTTGTGGCGGCCTGCGGGGTCTCGCCTGCCGCGTACACCAGAACGGGGACAGCGAGAATCGATCCGCCGCCACCAAGCGCGCCTAGTGAGACCCCGATGAGGAACCCGAACGGTGAGACCAGCAGCGCCCGCGGGTTCACCTCACTGCACCCTTCTCGCCGCGGCGGTTCAGGATCGGCAGACCCGCGGCCTGGCAGGCGGTCAGGCCGCCGGTGAGGTCCACGGCGTCGAGCCCAGCCTTGGTCAGCGCCTCGGTCGCGCCGGCCGAACGCGTCCCGGACCCAGCGGCTACGACCCGCGTTCGATCCTTCGAGCGACGGTCCATCGACGTGGCCGGCCCGCCGAGGGGATGATGCTCGGCGTTCGGGGCATGACCGGTATCCCACCCGCCTTGCTCGCGCACATCGACGAGCGCGGCCCCGACGCGCTCCAGTTCCTGGACGTCGCCGGGACCGACGCTCGTGATCGCTAAGCCTCCGGACAACCTGGACAGCATGCTCACGGTCGACCTCTCGAGTCGGGCAGGGACACTCTTCCGAACATACCCATGGGGGTATACTATGCCCGTCTCGGAACAAACCCCCCGGGGTATCCGTTGACCTGGCCGGAACGCCGCTTATCGAGAGCTAGGAGACCGACGTGGAACTGCCCGAAGAGGTGCTCAACGACCTGCGCAAGCGGCTGCGTCGGGTCGCCGGTCAGGTACAGGGCATTGAGCGCATGCTGGATGAAGGTCGCGAGTGTCGCGATGTCGTCACCCAGATCTCCGCCGCGAACCGCGCCCTCGAACAGGCCGGCTTCCGGCTGGTGAGCGCCGGGCTCACCTACTGCCTCGCTCACCCCGAAGAGGCCGAAGCCGACGGCTACCCCTTCGACGAAGTCGAGAAGATGTTCATGCGCCTGGCCTGACCGACCCGCCCTCCCGCCCCAACCTGAAAGACGCATCTCATGCACGCTCACCAAGCCCTCGAGCTCGACCCGTCGACCGCGCTGGTCCTGCCGTGCAACGTCGTGCTCCAACCCGGCACCGACGGAAGCGCCCGCATCAGCGTCATCGACCGGGACATCCGACGAGGAGCCAAACCGCGCTCACCCTGGTGCGAGTCGAAGACGAGGCCCCGTCGTCGGACGACACTTCGCCCAAGCCCAAGCAGACACTGCCGCCGTCACCGGTGGGCATCGCTGGGCCATACCGACAACGGGACCGTGGGTCCGCCGAGAAGTGAGGTGGCATCGGCATGACCGTGATCGAGGTGTTCGCCGACGTTGCCTGCCCCTTCACCCATGTCGGCCTTCGGCGGTTCGTCGATCGGCGAGCACAACTCAGCCGTCACGACGTGACCTTGCGGGTGCGGGCCTGGCCCCTCGAGATCGTCAACGACCAACCCCTCGACCCGCACTTCATCGCCGAGGAGATCGACGACATCCGCCAGCAAGTCGCGCCAGCCCTGTTTCGACGATTCACCGAGGCGTCCTTCCCGGTGAGTTCACTTCCCGCCCTCACCCTCGCCGCAGCCGCCTACGACAACAACCTCGCAACCGGCGAGCAGATGAGTCTGGCGCTCCGGGACCTGCTCTTCGAACAAGGCATCGACATCGCCGACACCACGATCCTCGCTCGCCTGGCCACCGAGCACGACGTCTCGGTCGACCTGACCGACAGCCGGCGCGTCCTCGAGGACCATGCCGAAGGCCTCGCCCGCGGCGTCGTGGGCTCACCCCACTTCTTCACGCCCGCCGGCGGATTCTTCTGCCCATCCCTCGATGTGCGCCGCGACGCCGGCGGACACCTCCGAATCACTGCCGACACCGCCGGCTTCGACCGGTTCGTCGCCACCTGCTTGGACTGATCGAACGACGAACTGCTCGGTCACACGAGCGCCACGCAGACCGCGCCATTTTTCGGTGGCCCTCCGCCCGGAGACACCACGTCGAACCCTGGGGGTCGCCAATCGACTGAGCGACGGCGGAGTCCAACGGCCGACCTCCTGCATGCGAGGCACGCGCTTTCCTGCCTCGCCACCGGTGTTCAGCGTTTCCCCTGCTAGATGTGCATCGGGGCTTCCCTTGCCTTCGTTGGTCCATGACGGTTTCTGAGCGTTGCTACCAGCACCTTCCGAGCGGAAGCAGCACCGGATGCCGCGCAAGGTCCAAGGACGCCTCCGTCGGCCTCGGTGGACACCTGGGGCCCGTTGAACTCGGGCGACCCAGAGGACGTTCGGCCCTATCCCCGCGGGTAGCAGCCGTGGTCCTGTGACCTTGAGAGGCAGGCGAAAGGGAGTGCCATGGACCACTACAGCGAGCTCATCGGCGAGCTCGTCGAACCGACCAAATCCTTGCGCGACATGTCGCCGGAGGTGTGGGCTGGGTTTGGTCACCTCCACCAGAGCGCGGTCGCCGACGGGGCTCTGTCGGCCAAGGTCAAGGAGCTGATGGCCCTCACCATCGCCGTGGTCAAGCAGTGCGACGGTTGCATCGCCTACCACGCCAAAGCCGCGGCACGACGAGGCGCGAACCCCGAGGAGGTCGCCGAGGCGCTCGGTGTCGCGCTCCTGATGGACGGCGGTACCGCGTCGGTATACGGGCCGCGAGCCTGGGATGCCTACCGGGAGTTCGCTCGACCGCGAGCGACACAAGCGCAGGCCGCGACGGGCTGACGTCGACAATGGCCGTCATCGACGCGCCCGGGCGTCGAGCGGGGCTGGCTGTTGTCGCCCTCCGCGTCGAGCTCACCGACGGGACCGGCCACCGTCCGCGGATCAGCCAGCCCGACGGCGACGCCTGCCGTACCCCACGGGATCGCCCGCCACGGCACACGGCGGCGCGCCGCTACAAGGGCCGCTCGCACGGCGGTGGCGGCTCGATCCGGTCGCCATGGGTGAGAACACTTTCGCCGTTCGGCGGTGAGACCCGAGAGCGGGCGCGTCACCACCAGATGCAGCCGGCAGGCGTCACGGCCACTCAAAGTGAGCACGCGAAATCCCGGACACCCGTAGAACCCGTGGTGGGACGATCAAGCCAGACCATAGGAAAGGTCTGGTGCTCCGGCTTCGATGACACGGAGCCGGTTGTACTTGGCGACCCGTTCACCTCGCGCTGGTGCGCCTGACTTGAGCTGTCCGCATCCGGTCGCGACGGCGAGATCGGCGATAAACGCATCGGGGGTCTCGCCGGAGCGGTGCGACACCATTTGGGCGTAGCCGGCGGCGCGGCAGATCCGCATGGCGTCGAGGGTCTCGGTGACCGTGCCGATCTGGTTCACCTTGATGAGCGCCGCGTTGGCGATCCCGGCGTCGATCGCCTCGGCGATGATGGCTGGGTTCGTCACGAAGTTGTCGTCACCGACGAGCTGGACACGGCGGCCGAGCCGTTCGGTGAGCGCGATCCAGCCGGGCCGGTCGCCCTCGGCCAGGCCGTCTTCGATCGACCACACGGGGAACCGGTCGACGATCGCCACGTACCGTTCGATCATCTCAGCGCTGGTGAGGGGCTCGCCGCCGACCCAGTAGCCGCCGCCGTCGGCGGCGAACTCGGACGCGGCCGGGTCCAACGCGATCGCGACACCGTCACGGCCGGTGGTGTAGCCCGCGTCGTCGATGGCCCGCACCAGCAGCTCGAGCGCCTCCTCGGGGGTGGCGATGTCGGGCGCGAACCCGCCTTCGTCTCCGAGGCCGGTCGCCATACCGGCTTCGTGGAGTCGGGCCCGCAGCGCCGCGTAGATCTCCGCGCCGGCTCGCATCGCTTCGGCGAACGTCGGGGCCCCGAGCGGAGCGATCATGAACTCCTGGAAGTCCAGGGGGTTCTGGGCGTGGGCGCCGCCGTTGATGACGTTGAAGTGCGGGACCGGCAGGCGGCGGTCGACGCCGGCGGGCGCCAACCAGCGATGCAGCTCCACCCCGTCCGTCGCGGCCATCGCCCGCGCCGTGGCCATCGAGACCCCGACAATGGCGTTCGCCCCCAGTCTCGACTTGGTGTCGGTGCCGTCCAATGCGATCAATGCGGCGTCGACCTCGGCGAGGGTCGCGAAGGTCCTGCCGACCAACGCCTCGGCGATCTCGCCGCGCACATGGCCCACGGCCCGCTGGACGCCGGCGCCGCCGTATCGGGACGGATCGCCGTCGCGCAGCTCGACCGCTTCGCGCGAGCCCGTCGACGCGCCGGACGGGACGCCGGCGGTGGCTCGTACGTCGTCTGAGCCCAGGACCGTCACCTCCAGGGTCGGCCTCGACCGGGAGTCGAGGATCTCGACCGCATCAACCAACTCGAATCGAAAGCCCATGCCGACTCCTATCGACCCACGGGACGGTGCGACGTCAGTCTGCCTAGCTTCAGCCGGTCGCGACGGCAAGCAGGGTTCCCGGCGGTGTGGTGGGGGTTCATGAGGCGGCGGCGAAGATCTGCCGGTACAGGTCGTCGCCGTAGCTGGTTCGCTCCGGGTCTCCTTAGACGAGACGGAACGTCCGGTGGCCACCGTCGGTGCGCTCGGCCCGAAGGGCGAGCGTGTCCAGGCGGGCGTGCGCCACGAGGCTGTGGGCGAGGTCGTAGAGATGGGTGACGAGGACCACCTTGTTCCCGTTGTCGAGGAGCTGTCCCGGCCAGGTCGCGGAAGCCGTCTTGGCGTGCCTGACTGTTCCCTCTCAGTCGACAGGATGCGCGAAGAACCGGGCGAGGTCGTAGTCGTCACCGCCGGCCATCATCGTGGCGACGATGTCGTCGAGGTGCAGGTCGTGGAACACGTCGCGGGCCGCCGAGACCGCGCCTCCAGTGCCGTGCGGGCCGTCGAAGAGCACGCTCGGTCCGACGTGGCCATGGGCCACGGCATCGTCGGGCCGAGGCGGCCCGTGCCGGTCTCGAAGCATCCGCACCGATACCACTCCTGTCGAGTGTTGCCATGATCGGTCCTCCGAACTGCATCGCTCACTCACAGGAGCAATCAGCCCGGAGCGGCGCTCAACGGCGAGCTCCGTCGCCGACCGACGACGCGCACACCCGTCGCCGACAGTGACTGGTGCAGTCGTCGTCACCCGGCCCGCGTCGGACACAACACGCGCAGCCAGTGGGAGGGTGAGCGCGCTGTGTAGCGGTGATCCCTGTTCGATGGCTGGAGCTTGGCGCCGGACACCTCACCCCGTCGCCCGCCCGGCGTCGGCTGGTCACGATGGCGTGGTGAGGCGCTTCCTGCTGGTGGCCGTAGGTGCCGCCTTTGCTACCTCTGGGTGTGTCGTTTCGCCGCCCGGTGCGATTCCACCGTCGTCTCTCCCTGCGAGCTCGACTACAGCGACCATCCAGCCGTCGACCACTGTTCCTGGTCCGTGGCGGTGCCCGTCGTGGTCGGCGGTGTCGGCGCACCCGATGACCGACCCTCGCATCATCCAAGCATCGGGTCTCGCCGCCTCCCGCCGGCGATCGGGGATCTGGTGGACCCACAACGACACCTCTCCCCCCAGCCCGAAGGTGACGAGCCTGTATGCGCTCGAGGAGTCGGGCGGTGACGTGATCGCCACGCTGGAGGTGACGGGGGTGGGCCTGGGCGACTGGGAGGATCTCGACGCCGTGACCGTTGGCGGGGTCCACTATCTGTGGATCGCCGACACCGGCGACAACCTGAAGAACCGCACAATGGTCGAGCTGTATCGGGTGGCCGAGCCCACGCTCACCGCTCGGGGCCAGACGCTGAGCGCAGCGGCTGACATCGTGGTCACCCTCACCTATCCCGACGGACCACACAACGTGGAGGCCACCTTCATCGACCCCCTCAACGGCGACTTCTACCTGGTGACCAAGGAGGTGCCGCCCAAGGTGTTCCGGGTCGCCAGCGGTGCCCTTCAGCCGGGCGCCCACCTCGCGCTCGGCGCTCCGGTGGTGCAGATCGACGCCATCGACCTCGCCGTGAGCCCACCGGGCAAGCCCACCGCCGCCGAGATGAGCGCGGATGGTTCGCTGCTGTTCGTCAAGACGTTGCACCGGACGTTCCTGTGGCACCGGCGCCCAGGTGAGACCATCACGGCGATGCTCTCGGCCCGGCCGGCAGGTGACTGCATCTACGCGGACAACACCACCCGCCAGGACGGGATCACCCCGCAGCTCCCCGACCTCGGAATGGGCGAGGCGCTCGGCTTGACCGTCGACGCCACCTCCTTGGCGACCATCGCCGAAGGTCCCAAGAAGCCCCTCAGGATCTGGCACACCCCCTGAGCGACGATCAGAGCGAGGCTAACGCGAGGCAGGCACCGGCCGCGACCAGCGCTCCGCCGGTGTTGACCACGACGTTGCGGATGGCAGCGCGGGTCAAGCCTGCTTCGGCCAGCCGCACGGTCTCGAAGGTGAAGGTCGAGAAGGTAGTGTAGGCGCCGCAGAAGCCGGTGCCGAGGACGATCCTGACGCCGGCCGGGAACGCGTGGAAGAGCGCGAGGCCGCTGATCAGGCCGACGATCAACGAGCCGGACACGTTGACCACACCGGTGCCCCAGGGGAATCCGCCGCGAGTGCGGTCCTGCACGAACCCGTCGAGCAGGTAGCGGGCCGGCGCCGCGACGGCGGCCGCGACGAGAAGGGCGAGCCACACGTCCGGGCTCACGGCCGCGGCTCCTGGCCCCGGCGGACGTACTTGACGACTTCGACCTCGTCGAGGATGACTAGCCCTTCGGTGATGAGCTCGTCGAGGACCGGCAGGAAGCTGCGGATCCGTTCGTCGGTCGCTCGCCGCCGGCCCCCTGATCGCCGCGGCACCCGGAGGCGGCGCCGTCGCCCCCGTGACACCCTTGTCGCCGCCGACCTCGCCACGACCGAGCTCGGCCGAGGCTTCGGGCTCCAACGAGCCCTCGACACGTTGGGCTCCGTCGCCCGCCCGGTGATCGCCGGCGGGCTCCTGTTGTGGTGGGGGCGAAACGAACAGCCTCCGCCTCGTCTTCGCCTGCGCCGCGCTCCCGGGCCTCGCCGCACGCCTGACGTTGCGACGAACCCACGACCACCGCCCTCCACCACCGCCGCCTGGCCGTGCCAGGGCACCCCTGCCCCGGCCCTTCCTGGTCCTCCTGGTCGCCGTCACCGTGTTCGGGCTGGCCAAGCCGTCTGACACCGCGGAGTCACATGCCGGCGACCTGGGGCATGATGTCCTCCTTCAGCCGCTTGAGGTCGTCGAGCGTCTTCGCAACCGGCACGCCCTCGAACGGCGGCCAGAGGAGCGCCATCGTCAGCCCGGCCTCCTTGTAGCGCTTGAGGTTGTCGGTGATCTGCGCGGCAGTTCCTGCCAGCAGGTTGCTGCCCTTGCCCTGCGGCGTCTGGTCGGTCTCCTCCTCGGTGATGACGAACCAGATCATGCTGCAGATCTCGAGATCGTCGACCGAGCTGGAGCTCCCGAGCTCCTCGAGCTCTCGCTGTATGGCGCTGCGCCACTGCTGGAGCTCGTCCGGCGTGTCCTGGATCCCGATCCAGCCCGACAGGCCGTACTTCGCGATGCGGTTCGCCGAGCGCTTCGGGTCCTTGAGCCCGCTGAAGAAGATCGGCGGGTGCGGCTTCTGTACAGGCTTCGCTCCGAACCCGCATCGGTCGAAGTCGGCGAACTCGCCGTGGTACTCGAAGAGGTCGTTCGTCCAGATGCCCTGCATGATCTCGATCGTCTCGCGCACGTGCTTGTGCCGCTTGGGGAAGATGTGCGAGGCGCTCGCGGCCGCGAATTCCTCGGGCATCCAGCCAGACCCCACGCCCACGTTGACCCTGCCGTTCGAGAGGTGGTCCACGGTGGCGATCTCCGCCGCGAGCACGCCGGGCGCGCGGTATGGCGTGTCGGTGATGCTCATGCCGATCCGCACCTTCGTCGTCTTCGCAGCGAGCCAGGGGATCAGCGGCCAGCCTTGGAGCCACTCACCGCGGGAGGACACCGGCAATGCCTTCGGGAACTCGTTCATCATGCCGAACGAGTACTGGAGCTCCTCGCGATCGGAGGCTTCCGGGACGACGATCCGGTCGAGCGTCCAGACCGAGTCGAAGTCGAGCTCCTCGGCAAGGCTGGTGAGATCATCGAGCTCCTTGACGGTCACCTTGTCGCGGAAGTTCGGCAGGTAGAGAGCGAGCTTCATGAGAGACGGCCTCCTCATCGTTCGTCAGTGGGTCGCAATGGCAAACGCTGAGGTCGAGCGGCACGCTTCCGAGCCCCTCGACCTTCCTTCACCGGTCGAACCTAACAAGTCCCGGATAGCGGTCCCGGCCGAAGTGAACACCCAACATCTTCGCCAAGCTCAGCGTGCGCTCCGTCGCTCACCAGGCCGAGCTCCGCCGACGCACGCTTGATCCCGACGAACGTCGGCACGGCCTCGGCGATCGTCTCAAAGGTGGCCGGGGTCGAGTTTCAGCGCGGCCCCCCCGCCTCCGCTTCGGCTCGGAGCCGGTCGCGCAGCTCCCGCTTGACGACCTTGCCGTAGTTGTTGGTCGGCAGGGCGTCGACGAAGCGGTAGTCCCGGGGCCGCTTGAACCGGGCGATGTGGTCGAGGCACGTCCCGTCGAGGTCCTCGACCGGCGGCGGAGTGGCGCCGTCGGCGGCCACCACGAAGGCCACAACCGCCTCGCCCCACTCCGCGTCGGGCCGGCCAACGACGGCGGCGGCCCGGACGCCGGGGTGGCGGAGCAGCGCCTCCTCGACCTCCCGGGGGTAGATGTTCATCCCCCCGCTGATGATCAGGTCCTTGGACCGGTCCCGAAGCGTGAGGTACCCGTCAGCATCGAAGCTGCCGACGTCGCCGGTGTGCAGCCAGCCTTCCCGCAGCGCCTCGGCGGTGGCATCGGGCTGCTTCCAGTAGCCGGCCATGACCACGTCGCCCCGGACCACCACCTCGCCGAGCTCACCGGCGGGGATGTCGCGGTCGGCATCGTCGACGACGCGGACCTCGACGTCGGTGCGGGGAACGCCGACGCTCTGCAGGCGCTCCCGCCACCGGGGATGGTTCCGGTCGGCGTGGTCTGCCTTGGACAAGGCAGTGATCGTCATCGGGGTCTCGCCCTGCCCGTAGATCTGGGCCAAGCGGGGGCCGAAGACGGCGAGGGCGTCCTCCAGGTCGGCCAGGTACATCGGTGCGCCGCCATAGATGATCGTCTTCAGGTGGGAGAGGTCCGCGGCGGCGACGGCCCGGTCGCCGGCCAGCCGCTTCACCATGGTGGGAGCGGCGAAGAACGACATTCCCGGCCAGCGCCTGCAGGAGGGCGGCGATCTCGTCGCCGTCGACGCCGCCGGACTGCGGCACGACGCTCACCGCTCCGCGGGCCACGTGGGGCAGCCCGTAGAGCCCCGAACCGTGCGACAGCGGCGCAGCGTGGAGGATGCAGTCCTGCGGCATCACCGGGTCAATGTCGGCGAAGTAGCTGAGCGACGCCATGAGCAGGTTGCGGTACGTGAGCGTGGCTCCCTTGGGCCGTCCGGTGGTGCCGCTCGTGTAGAACAGCCAGGCCGGGTCCTCCGGCTGCCGGCCGATGAGCGGCGCCGGCGACGACACCGTGAGCCGGTCCCACCGCTCACCGGGCGCAACCACCGCCGCACCCAGCGAAGCGACGGTGCCGACCAGCGACTCGACGTCGCCGGCATGGTCGGCGTCGGTCACGACGACGGCCGACTCGCTGTGTTCGAGGATGAAGGCGATCTCGTCGCGGTGGAGGCGGGCGTTGACCGGCACGGCCACGAGACCGGCGTGCCAGATGGCGAACAGCGCCTCGAGGTACTCGGGCCGGTTGCGCATCACGATGGCGACCCGGTTACCGGGCGACAGGCCGAAGTCGTCGCGCAGGCCAGCGGCCGCGCCGGCCGTCCGGGCGGCGAACGCGCCCCAGCTGGCGTGGACTCGCTCACCGTCGGCCAGCGCCGGGTCGTCGGGCCGCCGGCGGCCGTGGCGCTCCACCCAGACGGCCAGGTTCATCGCACCGTCCCGGCCTCGAAGGTGAAGGTGACGTCCTGGAGGCGCGTTTGCTCCGCCACGCCTCGAACGTAGCGCCATCGGCCTCGGCCAGCCACCGGGTGGCCACGCGGCGATGGCGGCGGCGCGGAACTGCCCGAAGGTGGCTGGCCCCAGGACCGGCTCGTCCCCGCACTGGCCTTCAACTCGTCGGCGATCGTGGCGCGGCGAGCGTCGTGTGGCCGGGCACAACTCTGCCGGACGTCGCGCACCCGCACGCCTCGTGACCGACACACCACTGGACGCGCAGACCTGGTCGGGCTCACCCGCTTCGACGCCCGCAACACCAGGTGCGTGACCTCGGGCGTGCGGCTGCCCACCGACCAGGACGCGTGACCAAGTGACGCGGCGATAACGCCGACCGCCAGTGTCCGCTACCGCCGGGACAGTGCGCCGGTTACGCCAAATCGTCCGGAAGCGTGCGCGCCAATCCTGCCAGCTGCACCTCGAGGTCGCCGTCGGCAGCAAAGGCCAGGTGCCACCGGTCGCTCGGATAGCCCCAGTAACGAACGTCCGTGATGCGCCAGTCCGGCATCGCTTCAAGATCGACCACCAGGTCGACGCACCCGCCATCGCTGCTGTCGACGTCGCCACGGCAGAAGATCACCTGACCCTGCCCGTCCGAAGCGCCCACCTGGCCTGGCGCGAATCCCAACCGGGCCAAGACCGGATCGAGCGCATCGGCTACCCGGTCCAGTGCCCGGTCGTGCGGCGGCAGAGGGTACGGAGCGAACGGCACAATCCCCATCCTCGCAGCATCGGCGTCCCGACCTCCCCTGCGGTGGGCCCTGCCAGCCGGGTCAACGACCTCTTCACCCGGCTCAGGTCGTGACGACGAGTTTCCCGGCTGCGCCTCCGGCCTCCATCGCGACGTGCGCATCGACGATCTGATCGACGCCGTAGACGCGGTCGATCGGTACGACGGCGTCGCCGGCGGCGACAGCGTCCAGGAATTCCTGCAGAACCGGCTGGGGCAGATCTTCGGCCTCGCCGTGATAGGCCGTCAGGCGTACTCCTCGGGGCAGGTACTCGATCGGGTAGAAGTCGCGGACCGTCCAGACGTTGGACAGCATCCCGGTGAAGCACACGACCCCGTGCGGTCGAGTCGACCGCAGCGTGTCCGGCAACGTGGGCGTGCCAACGAGTTCGAGAGCCGTGTCGACTCCGGCCGGGAGGATCTCGCGTACCTGCCGGGCAACGTCGCCGTCATCGATCAGGACGTGATCCACACCGATCTCGGTCAGGGTCGTGGACTTGCTTGCCCTGCGCGTCGTCGAGAGCACGGTCATGTTCCGCCGTTTGGCGAGCACTGCCGCCGCCATGCCCACCGAAGACGTGCCGCCGCGGATGAGGATCGACTGCCCGGGTTGCGCGTCGAGACCGACGGTGAGCGAGCCGTGCGCCGTCTGCAGCATCTCGGGCAAGGCGCCAAGCGTCGACCACTCCAGATCACTTGCGAACGGGATCACCTGGCTCGCGGGCACGCACGTGTAGTCGGCGTAGCCCCCGTCGAACGTGCGGCCCATGCCGCCCATCATGGTGACGACCTGTTGGCCGACGGGGAACTCTGCGCCCGGGCACTGAGCGACGGCGCCCGCAGCCTCGATGCCCAGAACTCGCGGGAACGTCACATCGCCTGCGAGGCCGAGGCGGGTGTGCAACTCCGACCGGTTCAGCCCGAACGCCTTGACCTCGATCAGCACCCAACCAGCGACCGGCGTCGGAACTGGAAGCTCGCGGATCGTCAGCGCATCGGGAGGGCCCGGCGCGTCCAGGACGATCGCTCGCATGGTGTCCGTCATCCGACCCTCCTGAGCTGTGACACCCGGCTCGGGGCTGTGGCCTACACCTTCACACGTTCCCCTGACGCGGCGGACCGCTCGATGGCGACGATGACCTTGTGCCCCCGGAGGGCATCGGCGAAGTCGGGCACGGTGTGTTGCCCGTTGTCGATGTCGGCCGCGAACGCGGCGGAGGCGCGACTTGCAGGGTGATGGGCCTGGTGATGCCGCGGCACGGTCAGATCGCCCACGAGCTCCCAGGTGTTGTCGTGAGCGTCGGCGGCGGCGACATGTCGTCACCGCCGCCACATCGCACGGCCACGCGGGTGGGAGCCGCCGCGCCAGGGTTGACGCGGCGATCCCACCGTCGTGGATCAGTGAATGGTGAACGGTTTCGACGCCGCCACGTCGTACGGGGTCGTGGTGTTCTTGTTCAACTGAACGATGTAGGAGCCGGGTTCTACGGTCGGTGGCCCGGCCGCGTTGATGTCGCCCTGACTCTCAGCGAGCGCGGAGACGGGGAACGGAACGGTCACCACCTTCGACTGCCCAGCCTCTAACGTCACACGAGCGAAACCGACGAGCCGCTGAGGCGGTACGACGACGCTGCTCACAGGCTGGCTCACGTAGACCGGAACGATGTCGGTTCCCGATCGACCTCCGCTATTGCTCACGGTGAACGTCGCCGTTGCCGTGCCGTGTGTAGTGACGCTCGGCGTGACCGTCAGGCCGGTGGTGGTGAACGTCGTGTAGGACAGGCCGAACCCGAACGGATAGAGCGGGTTGTAGGCATGCCCCTGCCCCGAACCGGTGCCGGGCAGTTGATCGAAGAACTTCGGCTGGTCACCCAGTGGAGAAGGCGCCGTGCCGTCGAAGTCCCCGCCGACCGTCGCCGCGTCGGACGGCCAGCTGACCGGGAGCTTGCCGCTCGGGTTCACCGTGCCGAAGATCACGTCGGCGACGGCGTGGCCGGCTTCGGTGCTGCCTTGATAGGCCATGATGACGCCGTTGGCATTCTCGGCCGGTCCGAGACCAACCGGACGACCAGCGATCACGACGACGATCACCGGTTTGCCGGTCGCCTCGAGGGCGGTGATCAGAGCCTTCTGATCGGGTGGCAGCTGCGGTGCCGGGTTGTCTCCGAGTCCTTCGGCGTAGGCCTTCTCTCCGACCACGGCCACGACGGCATCAGCCGACGCTGCCGCGGCCACGGCGCTGGCCTGGTCCGACGCGAACACGGTGTTCGGGGCCGCGGCCTGAATGCCCTCCAGCACAGTGGTGCCCGGCGGGATCTGATTTGCCGGCCCCATGCAGCAGACGTGGCCCGCACCGAATACGCCTTGCCAGCTGACGCTCCAGCCGCCGAGCTGGTTGGTCATCGAGTCAGCGCTCGGGCCCGTCACCACGACCTTGTCGGACGGCGAGAGCGGCAGCGCCTGGTTGTCGTTGCGGAGCAAGGTGATCGATTCGCGAGCGGCGGTGAGCGTCGAGTCGCGTCCGGCGGTAACCGCCGCGTTCGCTGCCGCGGCGTTGACACACGGGGCGTTGGGGTCGCGGATGCAAGCCTGATCGAACAGGCCGAGCTCGAACTTCAGCGTGAGGATCCTGCGCACGGCCTCGTCGATGCGCGCCTTCGAGATAGCTCCGGAGGCGACGTCTTGGAGGATGGCGGTCTGCCACTGATCCGCGCCGAATACCTGCATGCTCATGTCGACGCCCGCGTTGACGGCCTTGGCGATGGCCCCGGCCAGATCCGGTGCTATGTGGTACGCGGTTTGCAGCGCCGGGACGTCCTGGTAGTCGCTGATGACGACACCGCGGAATCCCATCTGTTTGCGCAACACGTCGGTCAGCAGGTAGTGCGATGCGGTTGCCGGAACACCATTGATCGAGCCGGAGTCGGCCATGACGGTTGCCGCTCCGGCATCGATGCCGCCCGCGTACGACGGAAGGATCATGCTTTGCAGATAATTCAGCGGCAACAGCGCCTCGTTGCGGTCGTGGCCGTTGATCGCCTGCGAATAGCCGGCGAAGTGCTTGACGGTCGCCGCCACATGGAGGGAATTCGCCGGGCCGGCCGCCTGCAGTCCGCGCACGTTGGCCGCACCCATGGCCGCTGACAGTGCCGGCTCCTCTGCCCACGTCTCGTAGGTCCTGCCCCACCGATTGTCGCGAGAGAGGTCCTGGACGGGCGCGAAGTCCCACACCCAACCGGTCGCCCGCAGCGCATGCGCCGTCGCGGCGCCGCCGGCTTGCGCGGCCGACGGATCCCAGGTAGCACCCATACCGATCGACTGGGGATACAGCGGCGCCTGCCACGGATGCCCGAAGCCGTGCACCGCATCAACACCGAACAACAAGGGCAAATGCAGCCGTGAATTCTTAATGGCGTACTTCTGGATCATATTGTATTCGTTTGCCCAGTCGAAGCCCGTGTTGCCAACCCCGCCACCACCGGTGGTATCGATCGGATTGTTGGTGCCACCGGCCAGGACCGACCCGGTCTTCTGGGCGATGAGTATCTTCTGCATACACGTTGCGTTCGGCATGTTGAACCCGTTGTCGCCACACCTCGCACCATCGGGATCGGTCAGCGTGCTGACCAACTGCTGGTCCATTTGCCCGACCTTCTCGGCCAGGGTCATAGCCCCCAGCAGGGCATTGACCCGGGCCGAAATCGGCTTGTGCGAATCAAGCCACGGCGGTTGAGCTGTGTCGGCGTTGCCCTGAGGTGCGTACGCAAACATGCCCGCCGCCATCAACACCCCCACGGCGATGGCGACCGCCACCTTCCTTCGCCCGCGCACACGGCCTCTGAGCTGCCAATCGGACATGACTCGACCTCCTTGGAAGACGGGTGAATCACAGCAGTTGGCGTCCTCACGCGTGGTCGGCCAAGGCATAGCGGACGACTCCGGAACGTCGCGTGAATGCGGTACGCATGAAGACATCCCCCGCGAAGACGACGAGTCGAGGGTAGTGACACCCGGGCTTTCCCGTCAACGCCGAAGACCAGCTCGAATCCCCGGCTTGGGAGACCGCGGAGCAAGTCACTGTACGTGGCGGGATCGACGGGTCCTAGCGTCGTGCTGGTGCGGGGTATGACCGACCGAAGAGCCGACGTGTGAGGGTTTGAGTCGGGCCGCACTGTTGGATGTGAGCCCATGGTGTCGTCGGACGTTGCCCGCCCCCGGACCCGTGGTATCAGGTGGCTGTGGTCCAGCCGTCGTGCCAGATCAGGCTTGGCGCCGCCTGAGCCGCTGCGAGCAGCCCCGTCAGGCGACCGGCGGCGGTACTCCCTCGGCGCTGGCGGCGAGGACGGGGTCCCAGCCGCACACCATGCAGGCGTGCCGGATCGCCGAGCGGCCGAACGCGAGCCCAGCGCCGTGGGGGTCGGGCGCGACACGGACGTCGTCCCAGTCGAGCACGTATTCACCCAGCGACGTCTCCCAACGCGCAGCCGGCGGTGCCAGGGTCGCGGTCTCGAAACCCTTCGGAGTGGGGAACGCGAAGGCGAAGAACGCGGCACGCTGGTAGCGCCCGTCGCCCGGCCACCAGCCGACCTCAATCTGCTGGGCGTTCGCCGAGTTGCGTGTGATGAACCCGTCCGACGGGGGATCAACCGGTCGGCCGGAAAACAGGCTCACCGCCAGATCGAACGTACCCCACCACGCGTTGACCGGCGACGAACGACCCCGGTACGGAGCGCGCAGCGCAGCAAGGACCAGTGCTGCTTGGGTGGCGACCGCGAAGTACGCCGCGGCATGGGCCGGGTCGTAGGTGGCGTGGTCGTCGTCCTCGTCCAATGGAGTGGTCCACGGGACCTCTTGCGGTCGCGGGTCGATCCGTACGGGGCCGACGAGGCCGTCCACTGCGGCCAGCACCTCCCGCGTGACCTCTGCAACCGGCCGGTCCGGTCCGAGCGGGACGCGGCGCACTCGACCGTCGGTGTGCTCAGCCACGGCATCGTGGCTGCGCAGGTCGAGGCTGACCACGAGCGCCCCCGAGCCATCGGGGGCTGGCAGCGGCAGCGTTTCCCACCCGCGGACGCTGAGGCGCAGGGCGGCGTGCTGAAGCTGGGGCTCAGGGGGCGCCAGAGCCACCGCCAGCTTCCCGAGCACCTGCGTGTGCGCGTGCAGCGTGTCACATGTGGCGCTCCACATCTCATACGGGAGCGCCGACCATCCTGAGGGCACGCCGCCAACGCTACTGATGGGAGTTCGATGTGGTGGACCTCTCCGTCCTCCACCTCCTTCCCGACAACGACCTCATCATCGCCGTCACGTTGTCGACGATCGAAGTGCAGCCGGGCGCACCTACTCGTCGCTGTGGCTCACCATGTTGATCACATTGCCATCCGGGGCGCGCACGAAGAACCTTCGCACCCCCCACGCCTCTTGTGTGAGCGGGTAAACGATCTCGTACCCGCGCCGCTTCGCCTCCGCGTACGCTTCCTCAACGCTGGCGCCGACGTGAACCGAGATGACCGAGTCATGAGGCGCCGCGGCGTCGCGGGTCACGAGCTGGATGGAGGCATCGCCGCTCGGCGATCGGTAGCGCGCGACCCATCCCAGGTTGAATTCCCTCAACGCTCAACCCGAGGTAGTCGGTGTAGAAGTCACGAGCAGCGGCGATGTCAGCGACCGGAAGGTTCGCGTTGATGCCGCTTACTCGCATCGATCCTCCTCGTCCAGAACGGACACGTGTTGCGAAGACTCCGCAGCCGGGTCCGTACCACCTGTTCGATCTCGTCGAGCGCGGCCATCGCTCCTCCATCGCGCGTGTGAATATCGCAACTACTCGTGCGCTTTTCGGGGTGAACCGTATCGTCGATGTCATGAGTGACCACGCCCCCCTTACCGTCGAGCGGCACTGCGACGTCGCCGTCATCGGCGGATCGGCCGCCGGTCTCGCCGCCGCGCTCCAACTCGGGCGCCAGCGCCGGTCTGTGATCGTCGTCGACGCCGGACAGCCGCGCAACGGCCCCGCCGAACACATGCACAGCTACCTCGGGCATGAAGGGCTGGCGCCGTTGGAGCTAACCGCCTTCGGTCGTGAGGAGGTCCGCAGCTACGGCGGTGAGGTCCTCGCCGGTCGGGTGAGTCGTGTCAGCCGCACGGACGACGACCGTTTCCGCGTCGAGCTCGTCGGCGGTCACTCGATCGTCGCTCGTCGGGTTCTTGCCGCTACAGGTCTGGTGGACGAGCTCCCGGACATCGACGGCCTTGCGGAACACTGGGGGCGCGACGTCATCCACTGTCCGTTCTGCCACGGCTTCGAGGTCCGCGACCGGCGCATCGTCCAGATCGTCACCCACCCGAGGGGACTCCACACCGCCCCGTTGTTTCGCCAGCTGAGCGCCCAGCTCACCGTTGTGCTCCACGACCCTGCTGACCTCGACGACTCCGACCTCGACGCTCTGCGAGCCGGCGGCGTGGACATCATCGACGGACAAGTGAGCCGCATCGTCACGGGTGCCGACGGCCACGTCGCGGCGGTCGAGTTGGCCGACCACGCCCGCATCGACGCCGACGCGGTCGTGGTCAGCCCCAGATTCAAGGTGCGCGTCGAACCGTTCGTGGAGCTCGGTCTCCGACCAGCGGCGCACCCGACTGGGCTCGGAGACCACGTGGAGACCGACGTGACCGGGGCAACGGCAGTACCGGGACTCTACGCGGCCGGCAACGTGACCGATCCGAGCCAGCAGGTGCTGCAGGCTGCCGCCGACGGCAGCCGGGTCGGCGCCATGATCAGCTTCAGCCTCGCTCACGACGACATCCGAGCCGCAGCCCGACCATCGGCCAACGAGGCCGATTGGGATCATCGCTACGGGGGCGACCAGATGTGGAGCGGCAACCCGAACGGCACACTCGTCAAGGAGATCAGCGGCCTCGCTCCTGGCCGCGCACTCGACGTCGGTGCCGGCGAGGGCGGCGACGCGCTCTGGCTGGCCGAGCAGGGTTGGAACGTGACGGCGAGTGACATCTCACAGCGCGCCCTGGACCGGATCGACGCCGAGGCCAAGCGCCGCGGTCGACGCGTCGAGCGCCATCACGCGGACGCGAACGCACTCGATGCATACGAGACCGCAGCGTTCGACCTCGTGTCGGCGCAGTACGCATCGATCCCCCGCACACCCGATGGCCGCGGTGTTCGCAACCTGCTGAACGCGGTTGCTCCGGGTGGCACGCTGCTCGTCGTGGGTCACGATCTCGAGCCAATGCGTGCGCCGATCGACACGGCGGCCCACAGCCGGCCGTTCGACCCAGATGCCTACCTACGGGTCGACGACTTCGCAGCTGCGCTCGCCGACTCACCGGCGTGGGACATCGTGGTTCACGAGAAGCGACCACGCCCGGCCGGGGCCGCGTCTGCTTCGCACCACGTCGACGACATTGTCCTGCGTGCCCGACGCAGCGCCAGCTGACGAAGATCCCACGCCCGATCCCCAAGCTGTCCCAGACCGCCCGGTGGCGGCCCGCAGGGACGAACGAGAAGAACTCGCCGGACCGTCGAGGTGCGAACCTCCCCCGCCGCCTTCAATGTAGCTCAGGGGTGAGGTCTTGCTGCAAGGACCCCGAATGTGCTGTGAATGCTCGCCGTGGGCGACTAGCCGGCACGCCACTGGAGGCAACGAGATGGGAACGAAGTCGACCCTCGAGCCCTTCCAGCCCGACTGCTCCGTGCTGGGTTTCCAGGAGATCGACCAGACGCAGGTCGCGGTCGTTGGCAGCAAGGGTGCGCACCTGGGGGAGCTGTCGCGGATCGAAGGCATCCGCGTGCCGGCTGGCTTCTGCGTGACGACGGACGCGTTCCGGACGGTCATGGCGGAAGCGCCGTCGATCGACGATCGGCTCGATCGGCTGTCGCGCGTGAACCCGGACGACCGGGAGTCGATCCGCACGCTCAGCGCGGAGATCCGCCGGATCGTCGAAGGGATCGCCATCCCTGACGATCTGGCGGCGGCGATCACGGGCGCGCTTGCCCGGCTCGGCGAGCAAGCCGCCTACGCCGTCCGATCCAGCGCGACGGCGGAGGACTTGCCGACGGCCTCCTTCGCGGGCCAGCAGGACACGTACCTGAACATCGTGGGTCCGGCGGCGATCCTCCAGCACGTCAGCCGGTGCTGGGCCTCGCTCTTCACCGAGCGGGCCGTGACCTACCGCTGGCGGAACGGCGTCGACAACAGGGAGGTCCGCATGGCCGTGGTCGTGCAGCAGATGGTCTTCCCGGACGCTGCCGGCGTCCTGTTCACGGCAGACCCTGTCACGTCCGACCGGAAGGTCGTCTCCGTGGAGGCGAGCTTCGGCCTCGGCGAGGCCCTGGTCTCCGGTCTGGTGAACGCGGACGTCTACAAGGTGCGGGGCGGCGAGGTTGTCGCCAAAGCGGTCGCCACCAAGCAGCTTGCCATCCACGCCTCGCCGGTGGGCGGGACGCAGGAACAGGCGATCGAGCCGGCGCGGCAGGAGCAGCCAGCGCTGACGGATGTGCAGGTGGTGCAACTCGCGCGGCTGGGCCGCCGGATCGAAGCGCACTTCGGCTGCCCCCAGGACATCGAATGGTGCCTGGTCGACGACGGCTTCCAGATCGTCCAGAGCCGGCCGATCACCACACTGTTCCCTATCCCGGCGGTCGACGACCGAGACAACCACGTTTACGTGTCCGTCGGTCATCAGCAGATGATGACCGACCCCATGAAGCCCCTGGGGCTCTCCCTGTGGCAGCTGACGGCCCTCCGGCCGATGTACGTGGCCGGCGGGAGGCTGTTCGTCGACGTCACCCAGGGCCTGGCTTCGCCAGCGAGCCGCGCCGGCCTCCTGGAGGCCCTGGGGAGGTCCGATCCGCTGATCAGGGACGCGCTGCAGACCGTCCTCGATCGCGGCGACTTCATCCCGGCGCTCCCGGACGAGGGTCCCGGCGCGCCGCCGCCTGGCGGCCCGCCGGCCCCGATCGAGACCGATCCGGACATCGTCACCGACCTGATCGGGCGCAGCCAGGCTTCCATCGCCGCCTTGAAGCGCGACATCCGCACGAAGTCCGGCTCGGCGCTGCTCGACTTCATCCTGGCCGACATCCAGGAGCTGAAGCGGATCTTGTTCGATCCGCAGAGCCATCAGGTGTTCATGGGGGCGATGGAGGCGACGTGGTGGCTCAACGAGCAGCTGCAGACGTGGCTGGGCGAGAAGAACGCGGCCGACACGCTCACGCAGTCCGTCCCCCACAACGTCACGTCGGAGATGGGGCTGGCGCTCCTGGACGTCGCGGACGTCATCCGCCCGCATCCGGACGTGGTGGCGTTTCTGCACGACGTCGCAGACGAGGGCTTCGAGGACGACGGCTTCCTGGACGAGATGGCGAAGCTCGCGGGCGGGCAGGAAGCACGAGACGCAATCCGCGCCTACCTCGACATGTACGGCATGCGCTGCGTCGGCGAGATCGACATCACGCGGCCGCGTTGGAGCGAACGCCCCACCACGCTCGTACCCGTGATCCTCGGCAACATCAAGAACTTCGAGCCCGGCGCCGGCAAGCGGCGCTTCGAGGAAGGGCGGCAGGAGGCGTGGGAGAAAGAACAGGAGCTGCTGGAACGCTTGCGGGCCTTGCCGGACGGAGAGCGGAAAGCCGAAGAGGCCAAGCGAATGATCGACCGCGTCCGGACCTTCATCGGGTACCGGGAGTATCCGAAGTACGGCATGGTCAGCCGCTACTTCGTCTACAAGCAGGCCTTGCTGGAAGAGGCCGAGCGCCTCGTGCAGGCCCACGCGCTTCGTGAGACAGACGACATCTTCTACCTCACGTTCCAGGAGCTCCACGACGTCGTGCGCACCAACCACGTGGATGACCAGCTCATCCACCAGCGCAGGGACGCGTTCAAGTCGTATCAAGCGCTCACGCCGCCCCGGGTGCTCACGTCGGATGGCGAAGCCGTCGCCGGAGCGTACCGACGCGACGACCTGCCGGCCGGCGCGCTGGTCGGCTTGCCGGTCTCCGCCGGGACAATCGAAGGGCGGGCTCGCGTCATCCTGGACATGGCAGAGGCCGAACTCGAAACGGGCGACATCCTGGTCACGGCCCACACGGACCCCAGCTGGTCGCCCCTGTTCGTCGCGATCAACGGCCTGGTGACCGAGGTCGGGGGCCTGATGACACATGGCGCAGTGATCGCACGGGAATACGGCCTGCCGGCCGTCGTGGGCGTAGAGCATGCCACGAGGCTGATCCGGGATGGGCAGCGCATTCGTGTGAATGGAACGGACGGGTACATCGAGATCCTCACCGCGACGTGACACGACGGATGACGATGACGACTTTGCCACCGCCGATCACTTCGCAGAGCATCGCTCGCCAACTTGCGACGGTGCTGCTGCCCACCGACCGGGACGCGTGTCCAAGTGACGACGGGGATAACGCCGACCGCCAGTGTCCGCTACCGCCGAGACGAGCGCGCCGCTTACGCCAGATCGTCCAGGAGCGTGCGCGCCAGTCCTGCCAGCTGCACCTCGAGGTCGCCGTCGGCGGCGATCGCGGCGCTGCGAGCGCCGGCGCGGATCACGCCGAGGCGCTTCGGTCGTTGGCTGACCTCCTGGCAGACTCGGCTGCGAGGAAGGCAATGAGATGGCCCGGTTCTTCGACTATCCAGACGAGGACGCGGCTCCCGAGCGTGAATTCGCGTTCCTCGGCGGGTTGAGCCCCGCCGAATGGCAGCGTCTCATCGACGTGATGGAGCGGCGCCGGTTCGCCGCCGGTGCGGTGGTGATCGCCAGCGGCGAAGCCGACCGGTCGCTCTACCTCGTCGCGTCCGGATCGGTCGAGGTCGTGGTCGGCGAGGGACGCCGCGCCCGCTCGGTCCGCGTGCAGGGCCCGGGCACGATCCTCGGCGAGGTGGCGTTCTTCGACGGGCGCCCGCGGTCCGCCACTGTTCGCGCCGTCGAGGCCGCCGAATTACTTCGACTGAGCGCCGACGCGTTGGAGATGCTCGCCGCCCGCCATCCCGACCTCGGCCGCAAGGTGCTGACCGACCTGGGTCGCATCCTGGCGCTCCGCCTGCGCCACGCCGAGGCCCGCGATGGCGCCTGACAATCTCGACGTGGCAGTTGCGATCGGTCCACGGCCGCCGCGACCCGTGTTCCCGAACTACACCGAGCTGCCGGTAAGGGTGCCGCTCCGCGTGTGGCGCATTGGCCGGATCGTGACCCTGGCCGCCGCGCTCGGGCTGTGCATCGTGCTCGTAGCTCGACCCGTGACAGGGCTCAAGCTGCTGTGGCGTGTGCTCGTACCGCTGTTGCCGATCGTCTGGCTGACGATGCCCGGCCTGTGGCGCAACCTGTGCCCCTTGGCCGCGAGCAACCAGCTGCCGCGTGCCTACGGGTTCACGCGGGCCCGCAAGCCGCCGGCCGCAATGGCGCGGTTCTCCTATGTCTTCGCGATGGCTGCGTTCCTCGCCCTCGTCCCCGCCCGCAAGGTGATCTTCAACCGCAACGGTCTGGCGAGCGCGGTGCTGCTGCTCGTCGTGCTTGGCCTCGCGTTCGCCGGCGGTGTCGTGTTCAAGGGCAAGAGCGGTTGGTGCTCCACGATCTGCCCGTTGCTGCCGGTGCAGCGCCTCTACGGCGAGACCCCGTTTCTGCTCGTGCGCAACAGCCACTGCGAGCCGTGCGTGGGCTGCGCGAAGAATTGCTTTGACTTCAACCCAAGGGCCGCAAAGCTCGCGGACCTCGCCGACGACGACCCGCGATACGCGGCGCCGCGGCGCTTCTTCGCTGCCGCGTTCCCAGGCCTCGTGGCCGGCTTCTTCTCGATGCCGTACCTTCCGGCCCAGTCGACACTGTGGATCTATGGGCGCATCGCGCTCTTCGTCGCGGTGAGCGTCGGCGTGTTCTCCTTGGTCGAGTCGTTCACGCCGATCTCGGCCCACAAGCTCACCGCGCTGTTCGCGGCAGCCGCCCTCGACCTCTTCTACTGGTACAGCGTGCCGACGCTCATCGACACCATCGGCGGGTCGCCGGGCGGCACGGTACGCAGCGTCGCGGTCTGGACCGGTCGGGTCGCCGTGGCCGCGGTCACGGTGCTCTGGCTCGTCCGTACGTTCGCGAAGGAGTCGCAGTTCGCCGCGGCCACCACGGCCGCGCCAGCCGTGGCACCTGCGGTCCTCGATGCGCTGCCCGCCGACTCGCGGGCGGCGCCGAGCGTGACGTTCCGCCCGGACGGCCCTCAGGTAGTCGTCGCGGCCGGAACGACGCTGCTCGAGGTGATCGAGCGGGCCGGCCTCGCGATCGAGTCGGGTTGCCGGCTCGGCGTCTGCGGCGCCGACCCCGTGACCATCCTCGACGGCGCCCCGGCCCTCTCTCCGGTGACCGCCGACGAGGCTACGACCCTCCAGCGTCTCGGCCTCGCGCCCAACACCCGGCTCGCGTGCAGGGCGTGCGTCCACGGCACGTGCAGCGTCTCGCTGGAGACCGCGCCGGCGCCGGCGGGGAGCCGCCTCTCGCCGACGCACGGCAGCATCGCCCCCGGGTCGGGCGTGCGCCGCGTCGTGGTCATCGGCAACGGGATCGCCGGCTCAACCGCAGCCGACCACCTGCGAAGGCTCCACCCCGATTGCGAGATCGACCTCGTCGCCACTGAGGCGCATCGCCTCTACAACCGCATGGCGATATCGCGGTTGATCTACGGGCGCTCGGCGATGCAGGGGCTCTACCTGCTGCCCGACGGGTGGCACGAGGACAACAGCATCAAGTGCTGGCTGAACACCCGGGCGCGCGCTGTCGACGCTGCGTCGCGCCGTGTCGTCCTCGCCGCCGGCGAGTCGCTCGACTACGACCGGCTCATCCTGGCCACGGGGAGCCGGAGCGCAGTGCCCCACGTCGCCGGCATCGACCGCCGCGGCAGCTTCACGCTGCGCGTCGCGGAGGACGCGATCGCGATCCGCGCCTACGCGCAGGAACACAGCATCCGCGCCGCGGTGGTGGCGGGAGGCGGCGTGCTCGGCGTCGAGTCGGCCTACGCGCTCCACATGTTCGGCATCGCGACCACCATTCTCGAGCGCGGCCCGTGGCTGATGCGGCGGCAACTCGACGAGACCGCGGCCCGCATCCTCGAGCGGTACCTCCAGGCCTTGGGCATCGCCGTGGTCGTGAACACGTCCGTCACCGCCGTGGGGGGCACTCCGAACGTCGAACACGTGACGCTGGCCGATGGCCAGAAGCTCGACTGTGGCCTGTTCCTGTCGTGCGCGGGCTCCGTGCCGAACGTCGAGCTCGCGCGTGACGCCGGCCTGGCGGTGCATCGCGGCGTGGTGGTCGACGCGCGCATGCGCACGAGCGACCCGTGCGTGTACGCCGCCGGCGACGTCGCCGAGTTCGACGGTCGAATCGAAGGTCTGTGGCCACAGTCGTTCCGCCAGGGGGTGATCGCAGCCACGAACGCCGTGGGCGGCGACGCGGAGTACGCCGCGATCCTGCCGACCACGCTGCTCAAGGTCGTCGGCGTCGACGTCGCCTCCATCGGTGTGATCGACCGGCTAGCGCCCGACGACGCCGTCGTCACGATCGAAGACGACGACGGCACTCGCTACCGCCGGCTCGTCGTGCACGACGGCCGGGCAGTCGGCGCGATCCTCGTCGGCCACGCCCACGAACTTCCCAGTGTGCAGCGCGCCATCGAGGAACACGCCGACGTGTCTGGCCTGCTCGACGAATTGCGCGCCGGCGACTGGTCGGCGCTCCGACCCGATGACTGACCCGGCTCACAGGTACAACGCGGAGGGCTCGTAGCGTGGCCAGGGTTTTCAGTCGCGGCCTGCGGGTTGGAAGAGCTCGATCAGGTTGCCGGCGGGGTCCAGGGCGAGGATCTGTGAGCCGCCGGGACCGGTCACGACCTCGTTGCGAAACCGCACGCCGTTCTTTCGGAGCTGTTCGACGTCGCGGTCGAGGTCATCGGTGACGAAGTGCATACGGTTCCAGCCGCCGGGACCGGGGCGGACACCATCGGTCATCGCCCGACCGGCAGAGCTGGCGGGCCCGCTCAGCAGCAGCCTGAGGTTGCCGCGGGTCACGTCCGCGAACGCGGGCAGGACGCTGGTGCGTACCGCGAACCCGAAGTTGTCGGTGTAGAAGTCGACGGCGGCCGCGACGTCGTCGACCATGTACCGAACGTTGACGGTGTCGTCATCGAACATGAGCGTTGCCTCCTGCAGTTGTCGAGAGACGGGCGATGAGGTGACGGATGCGGACTTCGAGCTCCTGTGCCGTCCGCTCGAACGCGGGGTACGTGGATTCGTCGGTGTCACCCGCGGCGGCGGGGTCGGGCATGCTCCAGTGCGCGGTCGTCGGCTGTCCGGGAAACTCCGGGCAGACCTCGCGGACCTTGTCGCACAGGGTGATCACCGAGTCGAACCGGGCGCGGGCGAAGCGACGGAGATGCTTGCTGGTCTCACGGGAGATGTCGATACCGCGCTCGCCCAACACCCGCACTGCGTTGGGGTGCAGCGACTTGGGGTGACTGCCGGCGCTCCTCGGCGGATGGCGTGATCCGACAGGTGCTCGAGGAGTGCTTCGGCGATCTGTGAACGGGCGCTGTTGCCGGTGCACAGAAACAGCACTCGCTTTGCATGTCCCTGCTTCTGCGAAACCGGCGGAGGGATGGCCGTGAGCCGCAGCCCCGGCTGGAGGGCGGCCGCGGCCGCGCACAAGAGGTCGTCGCAACGATCCAGATCGACCCGGTAATAGGTGTCTCGCCGGTCGAACGAGCTCCGCCGTGACGACACCAGCCCGGCGGCGCGCAGCTCTCGCAGGTGGTACGAGACGAGGCTCTGCGGATCGCCGACGAGTTCAGTCAGCTCGCGCACCCGCTGGTCGCTGTGAGCCAACTCGGAGAGCAAATGCCAGCGGTGTGGGTTGGCGACCAGTTGCAAGAACTCCAGCGAGGAAACCTGCTCGGTCGCGGTCACTGGCCACATAGTACATCAAGCTAGCTTGATGGATTGTATGGTTCGCGACGGGCCAAGCTCTCCGTGCTGAGGGCATCCCGACTCCTGCTAGTCGACCCGGCTGTTGCCGCGTCGCGGCTCCCCGGCGCCAGCTTGCGCCCAGACCGCTGACCGGTACTTCCCGACAACTTCCAGCGAGGCGTGCGTCATCACCGGGATACCGTGCAGCTGGTTCAGAAAGGGGCCACCATGCGTCTTACCTCCGGGCTCGAGGACGACCGGCGCCAGCGCGTCGAGAGCCGCTTGCGCACGAACCTCATGGCCTGGCTCACCACCGTGAACCCGGCCGGCAAGCCCGACACGGTGCCGGTGTGGTATCTGCTCCGTGACGACGAGACCATCCTCATCTACAGCCAGCCGGGCAAGGCCAAGCTGCGCAACATCGATCGCAACCCGGCCGTGGCGCTGGGCCTCGACGTCACCGACCTTGGCCGCGATGTCATCCGTCTCGAGGGCACCGCAACCCGGCGTCCCGACGCGCCGCCCGCCGACGAGGTGCTGGATTACGTGGCAAAGTACGTCGAGCGGATCGCAGCGATCTTCGGTACCGCGGAACGATTCGCCGAGCAGTTCTCCGAAGCTGTGGTCATCATTCCGACTCGGCTCCACGCGTAGATCCCTCCCGGATCGACCGCCAGCCGAACGCGCAGGATCACGTCGAACGGCGGCTCGTCCGCCGACGCTGCGACGCTTCGATGCCGCAGACAGCGAGCCGCGGTGGCGGGCGCGGCGGCCGGTGAGTATCGGCCGTCGTTTCCGGATGCCGCCACCGGATCGTCGCAGGTGGCGTTGGCTCAGGGGGCTGCCGTCGATGTCGGTACGCGTTCTTCGACCGCTCCCGGAACCGCTCGCCGCCTGGTGCTCGATGTCGATATGCGGGAACCGCAGCCAGGACCGGGCGTACGACCGGCGACGCAACCCGTCTGCGATCACGCCTTCAACTTGTCGAGGTACAGCAGCAGGTTGTGCGCCGCGACCATGACCTCGGTGTGTTCCCACTCAGCGGCCCGGTAGTAGCAGGCGATCAAGCCCATGCGGTGCAGCCGACGGAAGTCACCGAACACGAACGTGTAGCGGCCTTTGGTCTCATCGGCCGCGCCGTCGGTGAGCGCGAGGTGCCACGACGCGTACTCGTCCCAGCCGTGGGACTTGAGGAACGCGTTCTGCTCGGCGGCGCGTGGTTGAACGTCAGCCCACCGGCTGCGCACCCGGTACCGATGAGCGTCGATCAGCTGCCGAGCTTTGGCGACGCCCCGCTTGTTCACGGTGTAGATGGCCACGAGTCAGTCTGCCCACCCGCACTTGCCGCGCCGCGCCTCGATCTCCAACCGATCAGCGACGGCGTCGAGCCTTTGGAGCCGTTGCCTCTCCTCCATTTTGTTCTCCTTCCAGCAGGGCCGATCCAATCACGCGGGAGTCGCGGCCACCTAGAGCAGGGGCAGGTGTGATGTCGCTGATCCGGTAGTGCAACGTCCGGAGCCCACGGAGCCGGTGATAGAGGCGTACGGCGATGCCCTGGAGAAGGGGATACCGACGGTTGATCAGGGAGGCGGCGTGAACGGCGGCGTCACCGTCGAGCAGCGCGGCGTGACCGCGCATCCACTCTCCGGTCGGGCGACCGTGTGCCGTGGACGGGGCGAATCGCACGTCTGGGAAGTTCCGCAGCCGCTTGGCCTTGCCGGACGTGTGCCACGTGCGGAAGTAGACGTGATCGTCCTCGACCAGCGGATTGACTGGCGTCGTGACCCAACGTCCATCCCGTCTGCGGGTCTGAAGTGCCATGTCGTGGTGGTGCGCCAGAATTGCAAGCGGCGTCGCCGTGCTGATGGGCATCGACCTCTCCTCTCTCAGCGTTCAAGCCTGCTCTTGGACGTGTACCCCGCGGTGAGCGGTTGCACACCTGTCACCTCGTTGGGTGGCGCGTCAGTCCTGCGGGAGGGTCTGTTTCGCGTCCTCGTACGCTCCGGTTGGCGGGTTCGGGTCCGGCGCGTAGGTGAGATAGACGACGCCTGTCTTGAAGGGCCGGCACGACATCAGCTTGAGATGTCGAGCTGGAGCACCCTCGTCGAAGAGTCGAAGGCCAGACCCCGCGGTGGCTGGATGCACGAAGAGGTGCAGCTCATCGAGCAGCCCGGCGTCGAGGAGTTGGCGGACGATCGACACCGACCCGCTGAGCGCGATCCGTCGGATCGAGCTGTCCTGCTTGAGCGCGGTCACTGTGTCGATGAGGTCGCCTTGGAGCTGCTCGGAGTTGCGCCACGTGAACGTCAGGGGCGATCGCGAGGCCACGATCTTGCGCATGTCGCCCAAGCGCTTGGCGAAGGGGGCATCTTCGCCGCCGGCCCGCTCACGTTCTGGCCACGCCCCGGCAAAGCTGTCGTAGGTGACGCGCCCGAAGAGCATTACATCAACGTCATGTGTGCCGGTGACCGCCTCGCCCATCTCCTCGTTGAAGTACGGGAAGTGCCAGTTGCCGAGCATGGGGTCGACGACGCCGTCCAGAGCGCTGAACAAGCTGGCGGTGACAGTTGCCATTGATGGATCTCCTTTGTCTCGGGCCGTGCCTTCTTGTGAGACGGCGGGTGCGGCGCGAACTCATCGCAACGTGACGCGCAGACGGGGCGATGAGTTCGGCGGGTACGGTTCGTCTGAGTTCTCATGACCAGGATCACCACCCTCACGGACGGGCTCGCCATGGGCGAGTCGGCCCGCTGGCACGACGGGCGCTTCTGGTGCTCGGACTGGGTCGCCGGTGAGATTCTCGCCATTCCGGTGAACGGTCCCGACGCGGGGAAACCCGAGGTCGTCACCCGCTCGACGTCGTTCCCGTTCTGCTTCGACTGGATGGCCGACGGCGAGATGGTGGTGTCCAGCCACGACGGTCTCGAACGGCTCGGCCCCGACGGTGCGCTCGTGCCCCACGTCAGCTTGTCCCACCTGTCCGACTACGGGTGGAACGAGGTCGCAGTGCATCCGTCGGGCGCCGTTTACGTGAACGGCATCAACTTCGACATGATGGGCGCCGACGGCATGAGCTTCGAGCTGGGTTCCAAGCGCGGGCTCATCGCCGTGGTGACCTCTGACGGCGACAGCCGCATCGCCGCTGACACCGTTGCCTTTCCCAACGGCATGGCCATCACGCCCGACGGTGCGACCCTGCTCGTCGCGGAATCGTTCGCGTCGCGAGTAGCCGCCTTCGACGTTGACGACGACGGCAGCCTCGTCAACCGCCGGGTGTGGGCCGAGATCGACGGCGGTGCGGATGGCGTGAGCCTCGACGCCGAAGGTGCGCTGTGGTGCGCAACTCAAGGTGGCGCGGCCCGGCTGGCGCAGGGCGGCCAGATCCTCCGGCGGATTGAGCTTGACCGTCCGGCGTTCTCTGTCGCCCTCGGCGGACCGAACGGCACGACGCTGTTCATGGTCGCCAATGAGTGGAACGGCCCCGAGAAGATCGGCAAAGGTCCCCGCACCGGCATCGTCTACGTCACCGCGGTCGAAGTCCCCGCTGCCTGATGGAGATGCACGTGGACCCAGTCGTCCATGCGGCACGACGACTCGTCGAGCCACTCGACGCGTGCGGCGGGGTCGTCGGGGATGTTGGTCGACTGATTCGTTGCGCGGTGACCTTGGCCGGGTCGCGCCGCGGCGCATCGCAGGCGACGCTCCTGAATGTGGGGGGTCATGACCGACGACGCAGCATCGTTCGATCCCGACTCGCTGCCCCGCGTTGAGGACCGCTCCGGTCGTTCCGGTCCGCGTGGGTGACCGAGGATGGTCGTGTCCGCGGACCGGAACGCTGTGACGGGGAGAGTTTCCAGACGTCAGGCCATCAGGTCACGGGCAGTGGACGCGCGGGTTGTAAGGGTTGAACAGCCCGAGCGGGTTGGACTTCCAGAGCCAGACGTGCAGCATGTAGAAGGCGGGCAAGCCGAAACGGTTCGGCGCGTCGACCCAGCATGAAGTCCTGCCCGAACAGCTTGGGAGGCTGATGTCCCTTCCAGCCCTGGGCCAGGACGATGTACTCGACCGCGGTCAGCCGGAGGCCGTGGTCCCGGCGCTCGTAGAGGACGGCCTCGGGGTGGAGGCGGTCGATCTTGCCGTCGCCCAGCAGGTTCGGATTGGCGTAGTGTATCCCATGTTGCCTGTACCGGCGGGATCATCGATGCAGCTCACGCCGTTGACGTCTGTGACCAGACCGAAACCCTGTCGTTGCGCGTACTGCACGCTGTGAAACCGGTGAAGGGATTCCTTCACCTCGGCGAGCTGGCGCGGGTGCGCGGACGCAGAGCCGACCGTCCCGAAGACGATGGCGACGGCGAGGCTGATGCCGAAGATTGGTTGCGGATGGATCGCATGTGACTACCTCTCTGCATGGAAGGGGATAGCAAACACGAGCACTTGGCAGTGTCGTCGGCCCGGGCCGTTCGGACGACCAGGCCTCGATGTAAGGGTCTCCTCTCGTGAGGAGCGCGTCGGATCTCGCGAGGAGCGTAGAGACGGGCGGTTCCACCCGGTCACCAGCACCCACTCCCGGTCCTCGGGCGCTCGGGATCCCATTCTCAGAACTTGTCGGGGCGATGGCAAGGGTTATAGAAGTCACACGCGGCTGAGGGCTGACTGTCAGTAAGCGTCAGCTACGTCCCAATCGCGGCGTCGACGTGCGGGGCCATTTCGCCGCGAGCGAACACGGCGGCGACGTCATGGATGGCCGTGATGTCCTCGAGCGGGTTGCCGGCGACGGCGAGGATGTCGGCGTCCTTGCCGACCTCGAGGGTGCCGGTGCGGTCGGCGATGCCGCAGACCTGGGCGGCGAACGCGGTGACGTTGGTGATCGCTTCGGCGTTGGTCATGCCGATCGACGGCAGGAAGGTGGTGACGCCATGCGGGAGTGCAGTGTGGGGTTTGTTGGGGCCGACACCGGCGTCGCTGCTGCACACGATGCGGGCGCCCGCTCGGTAGAGCGTCGCGTGGTTGTCCAGGATCATGGCGAGCCGTTGGCGGATCGCCGGGTAGATGGGGGTTGAGCCGGGCACGACCGCGGCGGTCATCGAGATCACGCAGCTGCTGGCGGCGAGCTGTTCGAGGACGGCCGGGGTCGGCGTCGACACCGTCGGCGCTGAAGAAGGTGCAGTGCTCGATCGAGTCCGCACCCACGGCGAGGGCGTCGGCCACGGCCTGGGCGCCGTGCGCGTGCACGGCCAGCGGCAGTCCGGCGGCGTGCGCCTCCTCGACCGCGACGGTGAGCTCGGCCCGCCCGAGCTGGGACTCGTGGGGCCCGACGGTGGGGGTCATGTTCCCGCCGCTGGCCATCACCTTGATCACGTCCACGCCGCGGGCGACCCGGTCGCGCACCGCCCGGCGCATGCCATCGACGCCGTCGATCTCGCCGCCGAGGAACCAGCAGTGGCCGTTCAGAGTGGTGATCGGTGGGCCTGACGCGACGATGCGCGGGCCGACCTCGCAGCCGGCGAGGTACCAGTCGCGCAGTGTGAGGGAGAGGTAGTCGCGGTCGCCGAGGTCGCGGATGGTCGTGATGCCCACCGCGAGAGCGCGCTGCGCCGCGAGCCGCATGCGCAGCAGCAGTGTGGCGTCGTCGTCGGCGTCGAGCTGGGCAACGGGATCGGTCGATGCGTCGAACGCGAGGTGCTGGTGGACGTCGATGAGGCCGGGCAGGAGGGTCACCTCACCGAGGTCGACCAGGTCGGTGCCAGGCGGGACGGAGCGTCGGTGTCGGATGTCGACGATGCGGCCGTCGTCGATGTCGAGCACCTGGTCGTCGAGCACGTCGGAGGTCAGGCCGGTGAACAGCCGCCGGGCGGTCAGGTGCATCACGCCTCCTTCGGTTGTCGCTTGGCCCGTGACGGAGCACGCCGCAGTCGGTGTGGCCGCAGCAGGCCGCGCAGCGATCGTGAGATCCACGCCTCGTACTGCTCAGCGCTCCAGCCCCGCTCGACGGTCAGGATGCGAGCCACCTCGAAGGACAGGCACGTGTACACGATGTCCTCGGCCTCGCGTTTGCTCAGGTTGGGGTCGAGCGCGTCCATGGCACGGAGGGCAGCGACGATTCGGGACCGGCCGGTGTGCGCCTGCCGGCGGATTTCGGTGAGCAGCTCGGCCGCGTCGTCATCCACGATCGCGGCGGTCGACAGCACGTGGTAGATCTCGCAGGACCGGTCCTTCACCTGGCGGCAGATGACGGCGAACGCATCGATGAGCGCCTCAGGATCGGCAGCGCTGAGCGCGGCTTGCACCTCGGGTCGGTCGCCGAACGCGACCGGCTGGTCGTCGCCCACGAACGAGGTGTCCAGCACCGCCTTCAGCAGCACCCGCTTGTTCCGGAACAGGCGGTAGAGCGTCGGAAGCGACGTGTCGGATGCCTCGGCGATCGACTCGATCGTTGTCGCCGGGTACCCCTGCTCGACGAACAGCTCCTTCGCGGCCTCGATCATCCGCAGCCGCGTCGCCCGAACATTCGCCTCCCGCCGGGAGTTGTCGTAGCGCCGCGCGACCCCCTGAGCCATATTCGTGATAGTACGACTCTCATGACGAGAGTCAAGACGTCGGATAGAGTCGGGGTTTCGTAGACGTTGGTGGGCCGGGAAGTCTGGTCGGCAAAAGGACCTGCTATCCGTAGCGAACCTGGCATACCCGAACCATCGAATGGGTTGCATCGACCAAATGCAAGCTCTGCCCTGCGCGTCTCGGCGCTGAGCGTTGCTTGGACGGTCGCGTCGAGCAGTCTTGCTGTCACGATTGGCATCCGCAGCCACACCGCCGTCCTGGTTGCCTTTGGCGCGGTCGGGATCGTGGATGCGATCGGCTCCGTCGCGCTCGTCCACCATTTCGGGCACGGTCTTCGCCACGACCGACTCTCTGACGAACTGGAGAAGCTGGCTCAACGCGTGGTGCTCGGCCCGTTCTTGGTCGGGTGCGCGGCTGTGCTCGGTGGCACGTTTCGTCTCAGCGTCACCGAGTCCGGTGACTCCTCGAATGCGGGGGTGGCGCTGGCTGGGGTCTCGTTGGTGGCGCTGATCGTGCTGTCGGCGCGAAAGCAGCAGATCGCCCGTCGGATATCGAGCAACGCTCTTCTCTCCGACGGCCACCTCTCCGCAGTTGGGGCGATGCTGGCCGCTGTGACCCTGGCCGGAACCGTGACCGCACGCTGGTTTGGTTGGCATTGGGCGGACGCCGCGGCGACGATCCTCGTCGGGAGCGTCGCGGTATGGCTCTCGGTTTCAACGTGGCGAGGAGAACGCGCTGAGCAAGGGCAGCGGAATCAGCCTGGGCGTGATGGTGCCTCGACCCCCCCCCCCCCAACCGCGGCCATCACCCCAAGTCACGACGAGTCGACGACGAGGGCGAGATGCTCGTGGACCGAGCGGATCGCCGCCGAGCCCTCGCCCACGGCAGCAGCAACGCGCTTGGTGGACCCGGAGCGGAGGTCGCCGACGGCGAACAAGCCGGGACGGCTCGTCTCGTAGGGCAGAGGCCGTCGTCGCATGGCGCTCCACTCGTCGCCGAGCGACCCCTGGTCGATCGCCCGGTCAGTAAGCACGAACCCGTGCTCGTCGACGGCCACGCCGTCGAGCCACGAGCTGTTGGGGTCGGCCCCGATGAACGAGAACAGCGCGGTGCAGTCGACGTCGAGCTGGCGATCGGCGTTCGTGAGGGTGACCCGTTGGAGGGTGGGTTCGCCGTGGAGGGCGGTGACGGTGGTGCCGACGTGGACCTGCACGCGGGGGTGGGACTCGATGCGGTCGACGAGGTACTTGGACATCGTGGTGTCGAGGGGGCGGCGCACGACGATGCAAACCGGCGAACCTTTCTCGGCGAGGAAGATGGCCGCCTGGCCGGCGGAGTTGCCGCCCCCCACGACCACGATGGGTGCGCCGGCGCATTGGCGCGCTTCGAGCTCGGTCGCCGCGTAGTACACACCGGCCATCTCGTAGTGCTCGAGTCCGTCCACGGGCAGCTTTCGGTAGTGGGCACCGCTGGCGGCGACGAGGGCGCGGCCGGCCACTTGGCTGCCGTCGGACAGGGTGGCAACGAGGTGTCCGGAGACGTCGTCGAGCGACGTGACGGTGCACGGGCTGGTGATCACGGCGCCGAACTTCTGGGCCTGGATGGACGCCCGCGCCGCCGAGATCCTGCCCGGAGATGCCCGTCGGGAAGCCGAGGTAGTTCTCGATCCGCGAGCTGGTGGCGGCCTGGCCGCCGATCGACACCGCATCGACGGTCAAGGTCCGCAAGCCCTCGGACGCGCCGTAGACCGACGCCGCCAGACCGGCCGGGCCGGCACCGACCACGATGAGGTCGTAGCAGCGCTCGGGTAACGCGTCCGCGGTGAGGCCGAGCTGGAACGCCAGGTCGCCGGGCGTCGCCCGCTTGAGCAGCCCTCGCGGCGTGATCACGATGGGCAGATCGGCGGCGGTGACGCTCAAGCCTTCGAGGACAGCGGCCACGTCGTCGTGGGTGTCGGCGTCGATCCAGTGGTGCGGCAGCCGGTTGCGGGCCGCGTACTCGCGCAGCGCCATCGACGCAGGGGTGTACTCCGAGCCGATGATCTGCAGCGTGTCGGCGGCGGCCGACAGCAGCACCGCCCGCCGGGCGAGGAAGGCCTCCAAGACGGTGTCGCTGAGCCGGACGTCGGTAAGCACCTTGGCCCGGAATACGTCGGCCGCCACGATCACGACTTCGCCCGGCTCCGCCACCCGTGTCGACAGGTAGGGGCGCTGCCGGGTGACCAGGCTGACCTCGCCGAGAAAGCGTCGGGCGCCGTGGCGGGTGATCAGCTGGTCGTTCGGTCCGAGGACCTCGACCGCACCGCTGAGGATCACCACCCAGTCGTAGTGGTCGTCGGCCGGCGAGAAGAGCACCTCGCCGGTGTGGACCTGGCGACGCTGACCGAGCTCGACCACGATGGCCAGCTGCTCGTCGTCCAGCTCGGGAAACGCCACGGCGTCGGTCGGTGAGTCGGTCACGACGGCGACGGTATCGGGCTGCCGATGCGACCCCGGCCCCCGAACTCCGATGCGACCGCAGCTGCACCCTGACCGCGCCGGAACCCGCGCGCGCTGGAGGTGGAGATCCAACGGCGTGGCCGCGGCGGGATGAGTGAGACCGCAGCTGCACCGTGACCGTGCCGGAACCCGCGCGCTGGAGGTGGAGATCCAACGGTTGGCGCCTGCCTGGCTGGACGCCAGCTCGCTCCAGGTCCGGACCTCGAAGGGCTGCCGCCGTCCGTCAGTCGAGTCGAAGGATCTCCGCGGCTGGGACGCGGCTGGCCACCCGAGCGGGCACCACAGCCATCAGCACCAACAGGAGGAGGAACGTCACCGCGATCACGACGATCGAGGCGACGGTGACCACAGGGTGGCTCGGGATCCCGAGCTGGGCGGCCGCGACGGACCACGCCATCCGGCCGCCGGCCGCGCCCATCGGGACGCCCACGACGAGGGCCACCAGGCCGAAGGTGAGGGCCTGGTGGACGACGGCGTGGCGGAGGTCCGACTGCACGAACCCGATCGTCTTGAGCACGGCCAGCTCCCGCTGTCGCCGCCGGACGGCGCTGAGCATGGCGTGCGCGACCGTACCGATGCCAAGGATGGCCACCACCAGCCCGAGAGCGCTCGGCAGCAGCGAGGCGTCGCCGAGGTTGGCCAGGTCGAGGGGCTCGACCGGCGCCGACCGCGTCGAGGTCGGAAACAGCGCGCGCAGACGCTCCTCCACCTCCGCGGTTCGGCCCGGTTCCACGTCGACGAGGAACATCGTCGGCGCGATGTAATCAGCGGACTTCGGGTCGAGGAGAGCGAGCATGCTCCAGTCGAAGAGCGCGCCACGGCCCGGTGGGATCGACACGTCGACGCCCGCGACGTTCAGCACGACGGTGCCGGAGATCTCGAAGCTGTGCGATCCTGCGATGGCATCGGTGATCTGGAGCTGGTCGCCGATGTGGAGGCCGTGCTCGTGCATCGTGAGCGCACCGAGGGCGACCTCCCCTGGCCCGGGTGCCCTGCCTTCAGTGATCAGAGGTGTCACGACCCCCTGCTCCTGGCGCAGCATCACCGTCGGGATCTCGCCGAATGGGGTGTCGAACGCCGTCGTCCCCATGCCGGCGAAGGCTGCGATCCCCGGGATCGCCCGGACCTGGTCGGCGAGGGCAGTGGCCTCCTCCGGTGTCGACATCGAGCCGGCTGCCACGTCCCACGTCACGCCGTACCGGCTGGGATGCTCGCGGCTGTCGGAGAGGGAGGACGAGAAGAAGACGGCGGCCAGCACCAGCGCGACGGAGGCGGCGGCTGCGACGATGGCGGTGCGGACCGGCACCGCGGTGCGCCCGCGTCCGGGCTCGAGGGCGAACCGCACACCGGCGACGGCCGGCGCCGCCAGGCCGAGGGCGGCGAGGCGCGACGCGAGGGTCGGTCGATCGAGCGCGGCTCCATCGCCAGACTCGTTGGTGATCGAGCGAGCGGACGGGAGCGCGCCGGCGAGCGTGACCAGGATCGCGGCGATGAGCCCACCGCCGACGAGCACGGTGGCGTCGAGCGAAAGCCCAGGGTGCAGCGCCGCCCGCCGGGCCACGGCCCCCGGCAGCGGTGCCAGCGGCGAGAGGGCGATCGCGCCGATCGCGCCGAGCGCCGCACCGATGACGGCCACCGGTGCCGCCCGCAGCAGCGCGGCGCGCCACAGTTGGCGGGGCGTCATGCCGAGGGCCTGCAGCGTGCCGTTGTCACGCCCTTCGAGCACGATCTGACGGCCGAGGGTCTGGCCCACCAGGAACAGGGCGGCCAGGGCGAGAACCGCCGCGAACGCCTGCAGGCCCCGGGAGTGGAGGCTGGCGCTGCGGTCCACACCCTTGAACGTGCCGTCGAGCTCGAGGAACCGGTGCTGATCGATGGCGTAGGCGCCGGTCTTCTGGGTGATCGTCGCGAGGATTGGGGCCAGGTCGGCGTGGGGCCCGACGTCGAACGCGACCATCGGGTTGAAACCCGCGATGTCGCCGTGGGCGGCATCCCAGAACGCAGCGGTCAGGTAGACGTCCTGGTGGACGACGTAGTCGTTGGGAACGAGTTGCCGCGCCTGTGGATCGCGGAGGTCGGTCGGCCGCCGGACGATCCCGACCACCTCGGCCTCGACCTCGAGGCCGGCTGCGTCCGCCGAGGCGCCTCGAACAGCTGGGCCGCTGTGCAGGCGCGCAGGTGGACGTGCGAACCGACCGCGAGCTCGGCGTCGCGAGCGAGCTCCTCGTCAATGACGATCTCGTCGGCCCGAGACTGGTCCTGATGCCGCCCTCCACCAGGCGGATCTGGCTGACCATCCCGATGGCGTCGGGCTCCATGCCGACGTACCCCTGCACAGAGACGCGGTGACCCGGGATCGTGGGACCGGAGAGCTCCACGACGGCGTCGGAGAACCGAGCCGCACGCTCGACACCGTCCACCGCCTGAGAGGACGACGGCCACGGCCACCGCGACCAGGAGGATGATGAGCAGGGTTGAGCGGCGGTTGCTCCGCAGGTGCGACGCTGCCACCACGGACACTGGGCCCACTTCGCCCCCTTACGTCGGTGCTCCCGCGCCGAGGGCGCCCCGTGCGGAATGGCCACCGGGATCATCCGCGCTGAGCGAGTCAGGCACAAACCGGCAGCCATGCCGCCGAGCGGCGGTGGTAGCACCACGCGGGCCTGGTGCGCGGTCGGCATCGTTCGGCTCGGGGACCGCGTCGCGGGTCAGCTCACTCAGCTGGAGGTCCGGGCATCCGGGTGGTCGGTTGCGTGCACGCCTCCTCCCGGGGGCCGCCCGTGCCGTTCGCGGGAGCCCCGGCCGGGGATTGGCCCTCTCCGGCACGAGCCTCCGCGGTGGGACCGGCAGGGGTCCGGTGGCGCCGGAGCGTCAAGGGCAAGACCAGCCACAACGCGCCGAACGCGAGGAGCACCGGCGTCACGAGCCACCAGGCCGTGCTGGTGCCGAACACGAACCGCGCGATCCCCCACATCGCCGTCATCAAGGCCACCCCGAGCAGCACCAGGCCGACGGCGATGAGCCGCATGCTCCACCAGAGGCGTGCTGTGCGTGCTGTGCGCTGTCCGAACCGGTGCAGGATCGTCGGCGTCTGAAGGAAGATCACCGACAGCATCGAGCTCGTCAGGGCCAGCGCGAATGCTCGGCGGCCCCAGCGGTCGAGCTGACCGAAGCGCGGCGAGAACGGCGCGGTCAGGAGGAACGCAGCCAGGATCTGCACGCCGGGTAACGCGACGCGCAGCTCCTGGAGAAGCATCGCAAACCGCTGCCGCAGCTCTTGGAGGTCCGCCACATCGTCGAGCTCACGGACATCCTTCTCGGAGTCGGGTACAGCCCTGCGCACCTCGTCCATCCTCGGATCCGACTGTGTTGCCCGCAGATCGCTCATCTGAAGGCAGTACCCACTGATGAGCCTTTGCTACCTCGGTCAGTGTTGAAGCTCAGCTTTGGCGCGGCCACCAGGCGTCGATGGCTGCGTAGACCTCGGGTCGGCTGGCCAGCCGCGACGTGGGTGACTCTCGGGAAGAGGCGCACGGTGGCGCCGGGAAGGAGCTCGCCCCCGCTGGCGTCCTCCACCAGGCCGGCGGCGCTGGATGGGGTCACCAGTGCGTCGCCGATGATTCGAGCCAGCGGATGCTCGGGATCGGCGGTCACGCTTCCGACGATCACCAGGTAGCGCGTCCGCCGCAGGCCACGCACCCGGTGGGGGTGCGTGCGCTCGAACGCGCCGGGGTCCTGCTCCTGCCAGTCCTCGTCGAGGATGGCTCCGAAGCGGAGATCCTTGATGCCAGCGCTGCGGTGGTCGAGCCCGAGGCCCACGAGCCGGGTGGCAGGAACGGGCAGCGACCACAGCGCGGCGCTCGTGAGGTTGACGATCACCTCGAGCGGCGCTCCGGTGTTCGGCACCCCGACCAGCACCACCCGCCGGAGCCTCGTGGTCCAGCGACGGCCGATCGGCAGATGTCGACCGAGCGGCCGCAGGGCGCGGGCGTAGTGGCAGGCCGACCGGATGACGAGACCGCCCATGCTGTGGCCGATCAGGTCGATCTCCCGCACCCGCACCGGCCAGGCCGCCACCATCCGGTTCAGCAACCGGGCCAGCTCGCGCCCGTTGGTGGAGATGTGGCGACCGGTGTTGTACCGCAGCGTCAGCGGGGTGACCCCGTGGTCGCGGGCGAGCAGGGTGCCGTAGGTGGTCGACCCGGTGGAGGAGAACTGCCACACGGACTCGGTCGACATCAAGCCGTGGACGAGCAGGCAGATCCGCGGACCGGCGTCCGGTAGAACCTCGGTCAGCGCGTCGCGCTCCAGCGGGAGGACGGTGGTGCCCGCCCGGATCGTCATCGGGGTGGCGAGCGACGAGCCCTGGTCGTCGAGGGCGTCACCGAACAGCCCGTTGACGACGGCCACCCCGTCGTCCAGCCGCCCGGGCAGGGTCGTCAGCAGACGGAGCAGCGGCCCCGCGCCCGCCACCACGCGGGCCCAGTCACCGGTGCGTGCGGTCGGCCGCTCCGCACCCGTCATCGGGCCGACGGTACCCCGGTCAGTACGAGGATCATCTCGTCCTGAAGCCAAAGATGAGGTGTTCCTCCCCATGACTGCCGCCGCCACGATGCTGCGTCTCCTGGTGTGGGGAGGCGGCATCTACGCTTGCTTGGTCATCGTCCTGGATCTGCTCGCACGATGACCGACGCGGCGACAGGAGGCGCTCGGACGATGCCGACCATCGACATCACGATGCTCGGTCGATTCGCGGTGACGGTCGACACCGCGCCCGTCGCCGAGAGCAATTGGACGCGTCGACACGCAGCGGCGCTCGTGAAGGTGCTCGCCCTGGCGCCCGGCAGGCGTCTGCACCGAGAGCAGATCATCGATCTGCTGTGGCCGGATGACACGATCGACGAGGCGGCACCGAAGCTGCACAAAGCGGCTCACTTCGCTCGGCGCGCCATCGACGTGCCGAATTCGGTCGTGCTGCGTGCCGACAGCGTCGTTCTCTGCCCCGACGCCGATACGACCGTCGACGCCGTACGGTTCGAGGACCTCGCCCGCCGGGCGCTCGCCGACGAAGATGTAACCGCTGCCCGCGCCGCGTGCTCGCGATGTACGGCGGGGAGCTGCTGCCCCAAGACCGCTACGAGGTGTGGGCCGAGGAGCGTCGCGAGCAGCTCCGCCTCCGCCATCTCGACCTGCTGCGCCTCGATGGTCGCTGGGAGACGTTGGTCGAGCTCGACGCGGGCGACGAGGTCGCCCATGTCGCCCTCATGCGACGCCACGCCGCCAACGGTGATCGCCACGCCGCCCTGCGTCAGTTCGAACGCATGGACCGCACCTTGCGACGTGAGCTGGGAGTTGCCCCCGGACGCGAAGCATTGGCTCTCCGTGACCGCCTCCTCGCCGAGCACGACGTCGTGCCGCGAAGCGACGACGCATTGATCGGTCGCGACCTCGAGCTGTCCATCGCCCACCGAGCGCTGCTCGACTCCGCCGAGGGGCGAAGCCGCACGCTGATCGTCGGAGGTCCCGCCGGCGTCGGCAAGTCGTCGCTGCTCGCCGCCATCACGGCGCGGGCGAAGGAGCTGAGATTCCGCGTCGGCCACGGAATTTCGGCGCCGGTCGAGGGGGCGTGGCCTTACGCGCCGGTCGTCGAGGCGCTGGCAGACGTGTGCCGGCATCATCCGACGTTGCTCGACGGCCTCCCCGATCATCATCGAGAGGAGATCGACCGTGCCCTCGCCGGGGCGGAGATCTCGTGGGCCGGCGGGAGCTCGCACCAGCGGCTGTTCGTTGCCGCAGCCGAGCTGGTCCGCCTGGCATCGGCCACGACTGGTCTGCTGCTCACCATCGACGACGTCCACGACGCCGATGACGCCAGCCTGCGGCTCCTGCACTACATCGCCCGGTCGACGCACGACCAGCGGGTCTGCATCGTGATCACCCACCGACCGGCACCGATGACCGACACGCTGGCCGAGACCCTCCAGAGCCTGATCGACCGGCACGGAGCGCTCGAGCTCGAGCTCGGCCCCCTCGGCGACGACGACACCGCCACCCTCGTCCGTCGCCACGTCGCCGAACCCACGGCCGAGCTGGTCGAGCAGATCGCGGCACTCGGTCGAGGCATCCCGTTCGCGGTGAACGAGCTCGCCCGCCGAGCGGCCAACGAGCCGCAGTGGATGCAGGCGCTCGATGCCCACATGATCGGTGGCATCGCGCCCGCGACGCGCGAGGTCCTACAGCGCGTGGCCGTCGTCGGTTCGTCGTTCGACACCGACGAGTTCGTCGCCCTGTCCGGATTGCCAGAAGAGGAAGCGTTCGATCACCTCGACGACGCCCTCGCCGCGACTGATCGTCGAGCCCGCGAGCTCGGGCTATCGATTCCGCCACGGCCTCGTCCGGGACGCGCTCCTCGAAGACGTCCCGCCCCACCGACGTCGCCGGATCCATCGCGACGCCGCCAGCCGCCTGATCGAGCTGGGGGCCTCGGCGGCACGCATCGGTCACCATCTCCTCCAGTCCGGTGAGGCCGCGGACGCCGTGCCCTACCTCCTGCGCGCCGCCGAGACCGAGGCCGCGGTCGGCGCCTACCGAGATGCCCTGGCACTGGTCGACGCGGTCCTGCCGCACGCGACGGGAGGACACCGGGCGACGGCATTGTCGTTGCGCGGCGACCTGCTCAACGCGATCGGTGACCCGATGGCCGCGTCGGCCTACCGGGAGGCCCTTGACGGAGCTGCTCCGGACGCAACTCGCCGGCTGCGGGTTCGGCTCGCTCGCAGCGCTGTTATGTCGGGCGACCTCGAGACGGCGGCGGCCGCGCTCGACGGTCTCGACACCGACGGTGGCGTCGATGATGCCGACATCCTCCTCGCACGAGGCAAGTACGCGTTCTTGACCTCCGACTTCGAGCTGGCCCAGACCGCAGCCGGGGAAGCGCAGAGGTTGGTGCTCGCGGGCGAGCGCGACTGGAAGGTGCTCGATCTCGTCGCGCTGCAGGGACTGCTGGCGCACCGCTCGGGAAGCTGGTTCGATCGAATGCGCGTCGAGCTGCGGCTGACGCGTGAGAACCCCGAGCTCGCCAACGCCATCTTCGACGGCTACCTCTGCCCGGCCGAGTACATGCTGTACGGACCGACGCCCTATGCCGAAGTCATCGGCGTGGCCCGCGACCTGCAGGCGACAGCCAGGCGCAGCGGAGCGCTGCGTGCCGCGGCCTTCGCCTCGGCGTTGATAGGCGAAGCAGCACTGCTCTCGGGCGATCTGGCGCTCGCGACGGCCGAGCTGACGGAGGCCAGCGACCTGCACCGTGACCTCGGGTCCGCGGCAGGTGAGGCGCACTCATTGCAGCGGCTCGCCGAGGTACGCGTCGCCGAAGGGGATGGCGCGGGGGCGATGCGACTGCTGCAGCAAGCACTCCCACTGGCGCGGCGCGTCGGCGATCGCCAAGCATCTCCTGCAACGCATCTTCGGCACGATGATCCTTGCCGCATCAGACCCGCTCGAGGCTCGAGCGATCGTCGACCGGGCCGAGTCGACGCTCGGCTGGGACGACGCCTGCCAGTTCTGTTCGATCATGCTGTCGGTACCGGCGTCGATCGCCTGCGTACGAGCCGATGATCTTCAAGGCGCACGACGGCACCTGGCGATCGCCGAACGGTCGGCGCGGTTGTGGCAGGGCACCTCGTGGGAGGCGGGGATGGCCGAGGCGCAGGCGGCCGTGGCGGCCGCCAGCGGTGACACCGCTAGGGCGAGGGAGCGGCTCCAGGCCGCCTCCGAGCAGTTCCAACGAGCAGGCCAGCCACTCGATGCCGAACGGTGCCGCCGGGCCATGGCGGAGTCCGGCGGAACGACGAGCTCGAGCTCCGCTGCTCTGCCCGATTGCACCCCGGGACGAACGATTCGGTGAACATCGCGGCCTGCCATGAGGAGCGCGGCGAGACTGGCGTACCGTGGCTACGTGATCACCGATGACGAGTTGACCGGGCTTGCGCTGGCGGCGGACCGCGACGCCGAGGTGCCCGATGATGCCGTCCCGTTCGGCGCCGCGGACGGCGAGGATGGACTGCTGCCGTCGTGGTACTTCCCAATGCGCCTGGCCGGTGGTCGCCGGCTTCGAGGATGGCACCGGCGGGTGATCGTGTTGATGGTGGTGACCTTCCTCCTCGTCAGCGCCTGCGGTCTCTGCTGCACATACGGCTCGCTCGTCATGGCCTGACGCCGGAACGCGACGCTCGCAGCCGGCTCGCTGAGGCGGCGCCGGGTGCGTCGTGGCTCGATCAGCTCCCCCCGGCCGCCGCAGTGGTCAGGGCTGCTGAGCGAACTTCAGGTGGATCAGAGCGGACGCGGTCGACCCGGCCGTGATCGCCCGGTCGATGGCGATGGTGGCACCCGTGATGAGCTTCGCGTCGTCGTCGCAGAGCAGGGCGAAGACCTTTGCCACCTCGACCGGGTCCTGCCTCATGGCGTTCGTGTCAGCAGCCGGCGCGCTCACCTCGTACTCGGCACCACGTAGGAAACGCCGCAGGCCCTCCTGCGTGCGCTCGTTGGTGCCTCCCTCGACACCGCCCAGGATGATGGCATTGGCTCGGATGCCCTGGGCCAGGTACTCCACCGCCAACGAGCGGGTGAGCTGCACCACCGCGGCCTTCGATGCGTTGTAGGGGGCCATGTGAGCCAGCGCCACCACCGCATTGATGGAGGCCACGTTCAGCACGACGCCCCCGCCGTGCTCGATCATGGGAGGGATGGCGTAACGGCAGCAGAATGCCGTGCCCTTCACGTTGGTCTCCATCACCGAGTCCCACTCGGCCTCGGCGAGGTCGTGGAAGTGGCCGACCGGTCCCTCTACGCCCGCGTTGTTGATGAGGATGTCGAGGCGACCGTAGGTACGCAGTGCGTGCGCGACCGAGGCCTCGCAGTCCGCGGCCAGGCGTACGTCGGCGGGCACGAACGACAGCTCCGCACCACGATCGCGGACCTCTCGCTCGAGGCTGCGTCCCAACCCCTCGCGACGGCCGATCCCGACGACGCGGGCCCCTTGCTCTGCGAACACCATCGCCAGGGCCCGACCCACCCCCGAGGTGGTGCCGGTGATCAGGGCAACCTTCCCAGCTAGCGACACGCGTGCTCCCCTCCGTCGCCGTCTCTTCTACACGCGACCTCAGTCTGGCTGCGCCGAGCGGCGACTCCGGATCGATCAGTCAGATCGGTGACGCGATCGCCGCCCACGTCTGACCCACCTGCGCCGAGGCGTCCGGCGGGAAACGCGACCGAGGATCTCCTCCGCTCCGCGGCGGAGGAGATCCGGGGCGGGTCGGCCACGGACGGTTCGGCTTACGAGGCGGTGGTGCCCGCCGCCACCGCGACTGCGCCGTTGCCGTCGTGGCCGTCCGCCACGTGCTCCCAGTAGGGGCGACGTAGATCACGCTTCAGGGGCTTGAGCGCGCCGGAGAGCGGGATCGGCTCGGTGCGGAACTCGACCGACTTCGGGACCTTGTAGTTGGCGATGGACTTGCGGGCGTGCTCCTGGAGCTCCTTCGCCGTCGCCTCGGACCCAGCATGGAGCACGACGATGGCATGGACCTGCTCACCCCACGTCGGGTGGGGGATGCCGATCACGGCCACCTGCTCCACCGCGGAGTGGGTCGAGATCGCGTTCTCGACCTCGATCGAGTACACGTTCTCGCCGCCGGTGACGATCATGTCCTTCACCCGGTCGACGAGGTAGACGTAGCCGTCGGCGTCGAAGTGGCCCTCGTCGCCGGTGTGGTACCAATCGCCTCGGAACGCGTCGTCGGTCTCCTGCGGCCGCTTCCAATAGCGCTGCATGAAGTTGCCGGCACGGGCGCAGATCTCGCCATCTTGGCCTTCGGCGACGGGGTTGCCGTCCTCGTCGAGGACGCGAAGGGTGACGCCGACGACGGGGCGGCCGGCCGAGCGCAGCCGCGGACCGCCGGCCCGGTGATCCTCCTCGGTGAGAAACGTCAGCACAGACGAGCACTCGGTCATCCCGTACCCCTGCCACACGCCGATGCCGGGCAGCATCGACATCAGGCGGTCCAGCAGACCGGCGGGCATAGGTGAGGCGCCGTAGACCAGGTCGCTGAGCGACGCCAGCCGCTCGGGTCGGAACTGCGGATGGTCGAACATCATGGCGATCATGGTCGGGACCATCACCGTCCAGTCGACCTGGTACTTCTCGACGAGATCCATCACTTGGGCGGGCTCGAAGAACGGCACGAACACTGACTGGCCTCCGGTGACCGGAATGCCGAGGATGGCGCCCATCGACGCGGCGTGGAACATGGGCGTCTGGTGCAGATAGACCCGTTGGTCGTTGAAGCCGACCGTCATGGCGATGTGGTACAGGTTCAACAGCTCGGCCCGCTGGTCGAGGAGCACCCCCTTGGGGAGGCCGGTCGTGCCGCCGGTGTACATGAGCACGACGGGGTCTTCCTCTTCGGGTTCCGGGGGCGTGATGGGACGGCCGGCGGCGATGAGGTCTTCGTATCGCAGGTCGTGTGGCACGTCCCCGTCGCCGATCAGCACGACGTGCCGCAGCGGCAGCTGGTCGCGGACCTCGGCGATGTTGCGGGCGAAGTGCTCGGCGAACAGCACGTCGACGAACACCACCTCCGTGCCGGAGTCGGCCAGGATGAACTGCAGCTCCTTGCCGGCGAGGCGCAGGTTCAGCGGGTTGACGATGCCGGCACCGAGGAAGCCGGCGTGGTACAGCTCCAGGAACTGATGGCTGTTGGCCGACATGACCGCGAATCGGTCGCCGCGCTTCAAGCCGAGCTCAGTGCCCATCGCGTCGGCCAACCGCAGGACGCGGTCGCCGTGCTCGGCGTAGGTGGCGTGGCAATCGCCGTCGTGGAACCCCACCTTGGTGGCCCATCGGTCCACCGCGGGTAGGAAGCTCCGGTGGAAGACGAGCTCCTTCATGGTCAATCCTCCTCTTCGGGCCACGTGGTGTGGCGCCTGGATGTCATGCTGCGGGCAGGATGTCGGGGCAGGGGTGGGGGTGCGTCATGCCGCGTGCTGCTCGATCGTGGGGTGATCCACGACGGGCGCCAGATGCTGCGGCCGACGCCCCGACCGCAGGATCATCACGGTCCCAACGAGTAGGAACAGGATCCCGGCCGCGATCAGCGCACGGGGGAAGGTGACCGTCGCCAGCGCCACCTTGTCCGCCTGCGAGCTGGCGTAGCTACCGGCCGCCGCCACGCTGGCCGGCGTCTGCGTGTACCGCATCTCATACACCGGCTGCGGCGGAGCGGCCGCCAAACCCTTGAGCGTCGTCACGGCCGAGGCGATCGCCGGCGACGTCCTGGTGCTTGGCCAGCACCGCTACCGCGGGGGCGATCGCTGTCATGTCAGGCTGGACGGAGACGCCGTCGACGATGCCGGACAGCGAGACGAGACCGCCCGTCTTGGGCTCGGCGCCGACCAACCCGTTGCCGTAGACGAAGTACTTCAACGGCAGGGGCGCGGCCATGGCGGCTAGGACCGTCTTCAGCTCGTCAGCGCTGAGCGTCTTGAGGAGCACCGGTGCCAGGGCGCCGGCGTCAACGCCGGCCGCAGCCAGCTTGGCTGCCGCTTGCTGAGGGGTGAGCTGCATCGGGAGGCCCCGTGCTTGCAGCGTGGCCTTCTCATACGGCGGCACGGCCAGCGGTGTGGGGATGTTGCCCTGGAGGTACACGACATGCGCACCGCCCGAGAGACCCGTCGCGGGTGTGGTGCTGGTCAGGCCGTAGGACGTGCCGGCCTCGGGCTTCCAGATCTGGAAGTGCTCGCCGGACGGCTGCATGCCCATCGGCAGGGTGAGGTAGTAGGTGCCGGTCCGGTCGAGGACGTTGCCAGGGCTGAAGGTCCAGGCCCTCGGGTCGGACACGTTCTGCATGGTTCGCCGGTCGACGGCGTACACGCTCTCCTGGACGATCTTCTGGTCGCCCATGTGGACGGTGGCCGTCTCGCGGAGCAGGCTGACGTGGGCGGTCGTACCGCCGGGCACGGTGGCGACGTGGCGGTCGATCGTCAGGGGGACTTCGAGCGGGGTGGCAAGGGTCGCCCCGGTCGACTGGTCGAGGAAGGTCACGAAGGTGCCGGAGTACCGGTCCGTGCGGTCGACCTTGTCGGGGAGCTTGACCAGCTGGGGTACGACGAGCGGATGCCAAACCGCGGCGGCGACGAGAAGCGCGACGCCGCCGCCGATGAGGGTCTTCGAGAATCGGTGCACGGTGAACTCCGGGTTTGAGGTCCGTCTGAGGGTCCACCCGAATAGGCCGCAGCACCAGGGCCGAAGGTCACTGACCTCGTCACCGAGGCCCGCCAACCGCGCACCGCACCGGCTCGGCCCCTGCGATCGGTGCCATCAGGTGCGATCGGAGGCCATCAGAGGACCTTTGGCCCTGCCGTTGAAAGGGTCAGCGAGGGCCTACTAGGAGGCGACTGGAATCGGTCCCCTCAGCCTACGGGAGACGTCATGGATCGCATGAACCCACTCGATGCATCGTTCCTCTACATCGAGAATGGCACCACGCACATGCACATCGCGTCGTGCGCGCTGTTCGAGGGCCCAATGCCCGCCTATCGCGACCTGGTCGGCCTGTTCGCCTCGAAGCTGCCACTGGTGCCGCGCTATCGCCAGCGTGTGCGCTTCGTCCCGATGGACCTCGGCCGGCCGGTGTGGGTGGACGACGCCGACTTCGACCTCGAGTACCACGTACGACACACCGCCGTGCCCCCGCCTGGCGGCGAAGAGGATCTGGAGCGCCTGATGGGCCGGCTCATGTCCCAGGAGCTCGACCGCTCGCGGCCGCTGTGGGAGGCCTGGATCGTCGAAGGCCTCGAGGACGATCGATGGGGGATCGTCAGCAAGCTCCACCATTGCATGGTCGATGGGGTGGCTGGCGTCGATCTGATCTCCCTCGTCCTCGACCCGACCTCCGACCCGGCGCCTGCCCGGCCCGACGACTGGACTCCCGAGCCCGAGCCGTCCTCAGTCCGACTCGCCCTCGACGCCGTCGCCAACCTGGTGACGAGTCCCGGTGAGCAGATGCGGGCAGTCCGAGCCACGATGATGACGCCCCAGCGGGCCTGGCGACGCGCCCGGGACGTCACGGCGGGGCTGCTGTCGTACGGTTCGGCGCTCGTGCCCACGCCGCCGACATCGCTGGACGGTTCGATCGGCCCGCATCGCCGGTGGACCTGCGCCCGCGCCACGCTCGACGACATCCACACGATCCGCGGCGCGCTCGGCGGCACCGTGAACGATGTGGTGCTGGCTGCCATCACGAGCGGCTTCCGCGACCTCATCGTCGCCCGGGACGAAGACCCGGCGAAGGTGACCTTGCGCACACTCGTGCCGATATCGGTCCGCGCCGAAGCTGGCCGCGGCGTCCCCGACAACCGGGTGTCAGCCATCTTCTTCGACCTGCCCGTTCACTTGGAGGACTCGCTCGAACGGCTCGAGGCCGTCCGGCACGAGATGGGACGGCTCAAGGAGTCACACGAGCCAGAGGCCGGCGAAGCGCTCACCGCGTTCATCGGCATCCTCCCGCCCGCGCTGACGGCGAGCAGCACGCGCCTCGCCGCCCGGTTGCTCACCCGGATCCAGCAGCGGAGCCTGAACACGGTGACGACGAACGTCCCCGGCCCACGGCTGCCTCTCTACGCCGCGGGGCGAGAGATGATCGAGTACCTCCCGTTCGTTCCGCTCGGGCCGGGCGTGCGCATCGGTGTTGCGATCCTCTCCTACAACGGCCGGCTCGGCTTCGGTATCACCGGTGACTTCGACACCGCGACCGACATCGATGTGGTAGCGGACGGGATCGAAGACGAGATCGCGAGGCTCGTGGCGCTGGCGACGGCACCGACAGAGGCGGGACCCGTCGTCGATCTCGCCGACAGGATCGGCGCGGTCGTGTCGACGCCGCGACACCAAGCACGAACGGCCACCACGCCGACGCCGGGAGGCTGAGATGGACGACCAACTCGACGTTTTCATGCGTGATACCGACGCGTTCTCCTGGTACATGGAGCGCGACCCGGCCCTGCGCTCGACGATCGTGGCGATCGCCTGGCTCGACGCCAGCCCCGACTGGGACATCCTCCTCGACAAGGTCGAAAGGGCGTCGAGGTCGATCCCACTGTTCCGGATGCGCCCGCAGGAGCCCCCGGCACGCGTGGCGACACCCCGCTGGTCGACCGACCCCGGCTTCGACCTCGCGTGGCATGTCCGGCGCATCGATGCGCCCGCGCCGCACACCCCCGCCACCGTGATCGATGTCGCCCGGCACGCCGCGACCACCGCCTTCGACCCCGCCCACCCGTTGTGGGAGTTCACGCTGGTCGAGCACCTCGAAGGCGACCGAGCGGCGCTGGTGATGAAGGTCCACCATTCGCTCACCGACGGCATCGGCGGGATGGAGCTGGCCCTGCGGCTCTTCGACCTCGAGCCCGCCCCGGCCCCGCTCGGACCGATGCCGGACGCGCCGGCCGGCGAGTCGACCACACCATCCGACCTGCTGCGCGAGAGCTTGCGCCACGACGGCGAGCGGTTCCTCGACTTCGCCCGCCACGAAGCACTGGCCGCCGTCCCGGCCGCCATCCGAGCCGCCCGTCACCCGCTGCGCACCGCGGCCGACATCGTCGCCACGGCGCAGTCGATCGGCCGTACCGTCGCGCCGTTCTCCGACACCATGTCGCCGGTGATGACTGGGCGCAGCCTCGGTCGCGACCTCGACATGCTCACCGTGCGCCTCGACGACCTGAAGCGGGCGGCCGCCGCCGCGGGCGGCACGGTGAACGACGGCTTCATCGCCGGCTTCACCGGCGGGCTCCGCCGCTACCACGAATGCCACGGCACGATGGTCGACGACCTGCGCGTGACGTTGCCCATCAGCATCCGCACCGAGTCGGACCCCGTCGCTGGGAACCGGATCACGCTGCAACGGTTCGCGGTGCCTGTCCACCTCAACGACCCGTCCGAGCGGATCAGGGCCATCGGCGACCGCTGCCGTTCGGCCCGTGACGAGCGGTCGCTCCCGCACACGAACGCCATCGCCGGCGTCTTGAACTTGCTCCCCCCGAGCGTGGTCGGAGGCATGTTGAAGCACGTCGACTTCCTCGCCAGCAACGTGCCGGGGTTCCCCTTCCCCGTGTACCTGGCCGGAGCCCGCCTCGTCGGGTACTTCCCTTTCGGACCGACGATCGGTGCCGCGGTCAACGCGACTCTGCTCTCCTACGACGGCACGTGCTGCGTCGGCCTGACCGTTGACACGGCAGCCGTGCCCGACGTCGACGTCTTCGTGCGCTGCGTCGGGCGAGGGGTTCGAAGAGGTGCTCGCCCTCGGCGGAGACCACGCGGCCGTCATGATCCCGCTGCACGACGGCGCGTACCCCGGCAGCGACGGAGCACCGGCCCTCCTTCGGCGCTGAGGACCTCGAGCGCTGCCTCGAGGGCTGAACCTCCCGAGGTCTCCTGCGATCGGCAAGCTCGGGCTCGAGTGGGCCACCCAGGCTCAGGACCACCGGACGGCAACTTGTGACCTTCGGACCTATCCCCCGCACACCCCGGCGGGTATGGGTTGGGTATGACACCTCGGATCGTGGTCCTCGGCGGCGGAACGGGTGGCACGCTGACCGCGAACCGCCTGCGGCGCCTGTACCGGTCGGATGAGGCCGTGATCACGGTGGTCGACCAGGACGACCGTCACGTCTACCAGCCGGGTCTGCTGTTCGTGCCGTTCGGGCTCACCCACCCCGAGGACATCGTGCGTCCCCGCCAGCGCCAGCTGCACGGCGACATCGAGTTCGTCGAGTCGGGGATCGACCGGGTCGACATCGAAGCGAACGAGGTGCACCTCGAGGACGGCGCCACGCTCGGCTACGACGTGCTCGTCGTCGCCAGCGGGGCGCGCTTGGTGCCCGAGGAGACCGAAGGCCTGACCGGCCCGGGGTGGATGGAGAAGGTCTTCACCTTCTACACGCCCGAGGGTGCAGCCGCGCTGGGGGCGGCGCTGGCCACGTTCGATCGTGGCCGGCTGGTGGTCAACGTGGTCGACATGCCGATCAAGTGCCCGGTCGCGCCGCTCGAGTTCTGCTTCCTGGCCGACTGGTACTTCACCGAGCGCGGCATCCGCGACCAGGTGCAGATCACCTACGCCACGCCCCTCGACGGCGCGTTCACCAAGCCGATCGCCTCGCAGCACCTGGGCGGGATGCTCGAGGCCAGCAGGCATCGAGCTGGTCACCGAGTTCAACACCGGCGAGGTCGACGGCGCCGGATGGTCGGCTGGTCGGCTACGACGGCCGCGAGGTCCGCTTCGACCTCGCGGTCGTCGTCCCGCTGCACGGCGGCGCCGAGTACGTCGGCCGCTCGACCGGGCTGGGCGACGAGCTCGACTTCGTGCCCACCGACGAGCACACCCTGCAGTCGAAGGCGGCGCCGAACATCTTCGTCATCGGCGACGCCGCCAACGTCCCCGCATCGAAGGCCGGATCGGTCACCCACTTCGAGGGCGAGACCCTCGTCGGCAACGTGCGCCGCTTCCTGGCCGGCGAGCCGCTCGAGGCCGGCTTCGACGGGCACGCCAACTGCTTCATCGAGACCGGGTTCCACAAGGCCCTGCTCATCGACTTCAACTACGACACCGAACCGCTGCCGGGCCACTACCCCGGCAAGGTCGGCCTGCCGCTGCTCAAGGAGTCGCGGCTCAACCACCTCGGCAAGCTCCTGTTCCAGTCCGTCTACTGGCACAGCCTGCTCCCCGGCCGCGACCTCCCCGGTCTCGGCTCCACCATGCCCACCGCGGGCAAGACGACCCCGCCCGCTCACCAGGAGGACTGACCAATGCCCACCACGACCGTCGCCGGCGTCACCGTCGACCGTCAACGACGAAGGCTTCTTCACCGACCCGGAGCAGTGGACCGAGGCCATGGCCCCCGAGCTCGCTCGGGCCGAAGGCATCGACGAGCTCACCGAGGACCACTGGCGCGTCATCAAGTTCATGCGCCCCGAGTACTTCGACAAGGGCACCGGCCCCACCGTCCGGATGCTCGGCAAGACCTCGGGCGTGTCGGTCAAGGAGCTCTACCAGCTGTTCCCCAAGGGCCCGGCCAAGATCGCCGCCAAGATCGCCGGCATCCCCAAGCCCCGCGGCTGCATCTGAGAGGCAAGCCAACATGACGACCGACAAGCCGATCCGATCACAAGGTCTCGATCATCATCTCCAAGGGGTCCCTCGAAGGGATCTACCCGGGGCTGATCATGGCCAACGGCGCCCGCGCCGAGGGCATCGAGGCCAACCTGTTCTTCACGTTCTTCGGCCTCGACGCCATCCACAAAGGCCGCCACGAACACATCAAGCTCGCGACGGTCGGCAACCCTGGCCTGCACCTGGCGACCATGGCCGGCGGCCTGCCCGGCGTCTCGACCGTGATGACGCACTACATGAACCACAAGATGGAGCAGCTCGACATCCCTTCCATCCCCGAGTTCGTCGAGATGATCGCCGACACCGGCGCCGGCATGTACGCGTGCAAGGCATCCGTCGACCTGTTCGGGCTCGAGAAGAACGACTTCATCGAGCAGGTCCAAGACATCATCACCGTCGGCGAGTTCTACGAGATCGCCGCCGGCGGCCAGATCATCTTCACCTGACGTCTGTCGGCCCAGGCGCCGACGTCGTCAACGACCTGAAGGAGCCGACACGGACGCGGGGAAGATCACTGCGGCGTCGATGCCGCCGGCAGGTCGCGTGGTGATCGTGGCGGTCGCCCCCGACGCACTGGCCAGCTGGGCGACAATGGCAAGACCGAGACCCGAGCCGGTCGTCGCCGAACCTGAAGCCCTCCAGAACCGATCGAAGGCGTTGGTGAGCTGCACCTCGGTCATCCCGGGACCAGTGTCGAGGATGTGCAGCGCCACCGCTCGCGCCGCCGACGTGCTCGACTCACCGCCGCCGGCGGGTGCCGCCTCGACCACGACCTCGACTGTGCCACCAGCCGGCGTTGCCGCGAGCGCGTTGTCAATGTAGTTGTCGATGATTTGCTCGACCGCGCCGTGAACGGCCTGGCCAGCGGCGCTTTCGGGCGCGAACACGGACACGGTGACACCCTGCTCCTCGGCGAGTGGTCGCCAGACGTCGGCGCGGTCGCGGGCGATTCGGGCGATGTCGACCACCTCCCGGGTGTCGTGGCGGCCCTCCGCTCTGGCCAGCGCCAGCAATCCGTCGACCAGGTGCTGCAGACGCTCCGTCTCGGCGCCGGCAGCCTCGATGCGCTCCCGAGCGGCGCCAGGGTCGGTGTCGACCATCTCGCTCGCCTGCTCGAGGCGCAGGCGTAGTGCCGTGAGGGGGGTGCGCAGCTGGTGCGAGGCATCGCCGGCGAACGCACCTTTCTCGTCGACGAGCCCCTTGATCCGTCCCGACATCTTGTTGAACGCCTCGGCGAGCCCGCGGATCTCGGGTGGCCCCTCGTCCGCAGGCGCGGTGACCGTGAGGTCACCGCTGGCCAGGTGTTCGGTGGCCAGTCGGAGCCGGCGGATCGGCCGGGTCACGGTGCCGGCCAGGACCGTTGCCGCCGCGGCGGCAGTCGCGACGGAGATCAGCGCGACGACGAAGAGGCCGCGGACCCTTTGGCTCACCCGGTCGCCGACCTCGGCGGCCGGATACGTGAGGCGCACAGCGCCGACCACCTGCCCGCCGGACAACACGGGGACGGCGACGTACAGCAACGGGAAGCCCAACGTGACCGACGGCCGCTCGCCCGTGACCGGACTTCCTCCGAGCGCGGCGGCGATCTCCGGGCGAGTCCCATAGTCCGATCCAGCCGAGACCTCCTCGTCGGAGATCGCGATCGCGATGCCGACCCGATCGGTGATCACCACCCGGGCTCCACTCCCGCTCCGGTAGTCGTCGACGATCCGCTGGAGGGTGGGATTGCCACGGTTTCCGTCCGCCTCGAGGATCTCTTCCGCTCGTCCGGCGATCACGAAGGCGTCACGCTGAAGGCCGGTGACGAGCCGGTCTCGCTCCACCCGCCTCAGGTGTTGGGCGAGAGGGATGTCGTGCGCGGCCAGCACGACGATGGTGATCCCGACGAAGACCGCTACCAGGCGCCACCTCACGCGGGCCGCTCCAGCCGGAAGCCGACGCCACGGACCGCTTCGATCCAGCGCTGGTCACCGAGCTTCTTGCGGATCGCGGCGACATGCGCGTCGACGGTCTTCGTGGGCCCGAACCAGTTGACGTCCCAGACATTTTCGAGGATGTCCGTCCTGGTGCAGACCGCGCCCGGGTCGGCCGCGAGATAAGCGAGGAGGTCGAACTCCTTCGCAGTGAGCGGCACCTCGGCACCGTCGACACGGACGCGCCGCGTGCGCCGGTCGATCTCTAGCGCGCCGATCGTCTGCGCTGTGGTGGGCTCAGCCGCCGGTCCCGCGACAGGCGACCGGCGGGTGACGGCACGGATACGGGCGACGAGCTCCCGGAAGCTGAACGGCTTCGTGACGTAGTCGTCGGCGCCCAGCTCGAGGCCGAGTACCCGGTCGAACTCATCGCCACGTGCGGTGAGCATGATGATCGGTACGTTGCCTCGGCTCCGAAGCACCCGGCAGACATCGCGGCCGTCCATGTCGGGGAGTCCGAGATCCAGCAGCACGACGTCGGGGGCCGGGGCGTCGAGCGCCTCAGCGCCGGTCGACACGTGGGTCACCGAGTAGCCCGCCGCTTGGAGTCCGTCGACGAGCGAGACGGCGATCGACCGATCATCTTCGATGAGCAGGATCTGCATGGGTGTTCATTGTGACCGCCGAACCTGACGCAGCCGTCGGCAGAAGAGGCGTCGGCGAAGTCCGGGGGTGAACTTTGACGTCCCTTGGATGTGCAAGGGACGAGCGCAGGACGAGGTTTCCTTATCGTGGCCGGCATGAAGCGTCAACTCGCAACGGTCCTGTCGGTCGCCGGTGTCCTCGCCGCAGGTTCGGCAGCGGCGCTGGTGAACACCCGGGCGCTCAGCGGGTCGGCGAACGGGGGCGATGCCGCCGCCGCAGCTGCGCTCGGGGTGCCCGGATCCGCGCCGACCGATGTCACCGCCGCACCATCGAGCAACGCGCCGGCGAGTTCCACGCCGCCGGTCGCTACGTCGCCCGTGGTCACCACCCGCAGTGTGTTCACGGTCGGTGATGCCGGCGTGGTCACCGTCGATCGAGCCCATGACACCCTGATGCTCGTCTCCGCGACACCGGCCGGGGGATGGCAGCTCGTCAAGGCAGAGCCGACGAGCTCCGTCGAGGTAGAGGTCGTCTTTCGTTCGTCGAGCATCGAGGTGACGTTCAGGGCCGACCTGCTCGACGGGCGGGTGACGACGGCGGTTGATGCCAGCGAGCTCTCGCGTGGCACCACCTCGACGCCATCAGTGGCTGCCCCCGCATCGGGTCCCAAGAGCTCCGACGATGTACATGAGATCGAACCGACCGATCACGAGAGCGATCACGGCGGCGGCGATGACTGAGTTCGACGTGGTCTCCGGCCGGCGGGTCCTGACCGGAGCGACGGCGCCGGGCAACAGGACCCGACCAGCGAAGACGGCGAAGATCATCACCGCCGGGCTGTCCAGCACCGCCGTGCTCGGTCTTACTGCGGTCATCGGGTGGCAGGCAGGACGAGCGGGGGCCGCCAACGCCACGCCCGCTCAACCGATGGCAGTCTCGCCGATCGACCCGGCTCTGCAAGCCGCGATCGAACAGACCGTCCGCAACGCTGTTGTCGGCCTCACGACGCCCTCAACCGCTGGACGCGGTGCATGCGAGCGCTGTCGCGCCCGCACCGAGGGCCGCAGCACCGAGGGCGGTCGCGCCGACGCCGGTTGCCGTGCGAGTTCCCGTCGCCGTCCCGGCTGCTCGTCCCGCCGCCCATCAAGCTTCGGCCTCGGCGCCCAAGCCCCCGAGCAATGGGACCACGAAGCCTTCCGGCTGAGCCCGCCGCCGAGCTCGAGCGCCCCACCGCCGCCGATTCGTTCCGGGCGATGGGCAGCGAGGCTCGGATCACGGTCGTGGGCACCGGCGACACCTACGATCGTGGTGAGCTCCGGCATGCCCTACGAGCGGCGCGGCGTCGCCTGGAGCAGCTCGAACTCTGCTGGAGCCGCTTCATCCCGACGAGTGATGTCAGCCGCCTCAACACGGCGCAGGGGAGACCGGTCGTAGTCGACCGGTCGACCATCGAGCTCGTGGTGGCGATGGTTCAGGCCTGGTGGGCGACGGATGGAGCATTCGACCCGACCCTCCTCGGCGCGCTCGTCGGGCTGGGTTATGCGTCGGATTGGGACGATCCGGCACGGGTCAGCATGCTCGCACCGGAATCGTTGTGGCGGGGTACGCCGGATGCGATCGTGGTGGACACGGCAGCGTGTGTGGTCACGTTGCCCGTCGGCACCACACTCGACGGGGGCGGGATCGGCAAGGGTCTCGCTGCCGACCTGGCCGTCGCCACGGCACTGGAGGCCGGAGCCGATGGCGCGCTGGTCAGCATCGGCGGCGATCTCCGGGCTGGCGGCCATTCGCCGCAGCCGGGCGGATGGACCATCGGCGTCGCCGATCCGCGCCATGAAGCACAGGAGATCGGCCGGGTCCGCCTTCTCGATGGTGGGGTTGCAACCTCCGGCACCCTGAAGCGCCGTTGGACATCGCCGGCCGGACTGGGTGTCCATCACCTGCTCGACCCTTCAACGGGATGTCCGGCCCGGACACGGTCAGGCGACGCGGAAACGTCCGTACGTGTGGTCCAGGCCACCGTCATCGCCGGCACCGGCGCCTGGGCCGAAGCGTGGACCAAGGCGGTCATCGTGCTCGGCGCCGGCCGGGCCTTCGCCACGCTGGATCGCATGGGCCTCGCGGCCATGGTCGTCGGCGAGGCCGGTGACGTGCATCGGAACGCCGCGTGGGCGGCGTATGACGCCGACGCCGAGCCCGGGATGGGTTCGCGTCGAGAGGCACCACGATGAACCCGCAGCTCTGGTGGTACATGGCTAGGGCATCGGGACTGATCGCCTGGGTGCTCCTGGTCGCCAGCTTGGTCTGGGGTGTGCTCCTCGCCACCCGGGTCCTGAAGCCGATGGACCGCCCGGCGTGGCTCCTCGCCATGCACCGGTGGCTCAGCGGCCTGGCCGTCACCGCGACTGCGCTGCACCTCGCCACGCTCGTGGCCGACAGCTACGTCCACTTCGGTCCACGCGAGATCCTTCTGCCCTTCGGATCGGCCTGGAGAACAGGTGCAGTCGCTTGGGGAGTCGTCGGGATGTACCTGTTGGTCGCCGTGCAGGTCACGTCACTCTTGATGAAGAAGCTTCCCAAGCGCCTCTGGCGAGGTGTCCACACCTGCAGCTACGCCCTGGTCTGGGTGGTCACCGTCCATGCTGGGACCGCGGGGAGTGACGTCACCAACCGGGTGTACCAAGCAGTTGCCCTCATGCTCACGATCGTGGCCGTGACGGCGGCGCTGCTGCGGATCACCGCTGGCCGCCGGAGACCAGCAAGGCGGGCGCCGGCGCGTCTTGTCGTCGACGCCGAGGCATGAACAATGCGTCGCGCACGGCCGGAAGTCGCGCCGTGCTCCTTGCCGGTGACCTTTCGGTCGACCCGCCCCGGCGATCAGGTAGCAGCTCTGCCCGTCCGCGGTGAGCGCGCATCGCCCGTGTGTGATGTGGTGGCCGCTCAGCTCTCCGAGCGGCGCGACCCGGGTCTGTCGTCGATCGCCCGCCTGGCGAAGCGGACAAGCAGGGCACCCAGACCAAGGCTGATGGCGCCGATGACCAGGGGGCTGCGGTCGCCGCCGCCGGTTGCCGGAAGCTGGCCGGCGCCAGCCACGATCGCCTGTGGGCCACGCAGGATGACCAGGGGTGCCCCGCCCGCGGTCGGTGGTGCAGCCGTCGTCGCAACAGCACTCGTGGTTGGTGCGGTCGTCGGGGTGGTGGAGCTCTGCGGCGCAGTCGTGGTCGGCACGGCGCAGCTGGCGATCACGATGTAGGGGCCGGCCAATCGGCCACGGGATTGGCCATTGCCGACGAAGACGGCGCTGGTGTCGAGCTGGCCGCCGCAGCCGGAACCGCTGTCAAGCCCCAGCGTGACCGGGCCGACCTGGCCGGCACTGATCATGGTCGACGCTTCGGCGGACACGGGTCCCGCGATGCCCTCGTGCCACCGCGCTCGCACGGGCGTGTCCGCCCGTCGGGGCGCGTCGAGCGTGATCGTGACCACCGCTGCGCCCCCGCTGCTCACGGCGATGTGCACATGGAACGTCGAGCCGTCGAGGACGCGGGACCCGTCACACTCGAATGGCGCCGACCGCTGGCTCTGGTTGCCACCGCAACTGGTGGCCGCGCCAGCGCTGGGAACGAGGGCGACCGCAGAGGTGAAGGCCAAGACGGCCAGCACCGCGCAGGACCAGCCCAGATGCCGAAGGACGGGCCGAGCTTGGAACAGCGCGAAGGCAACGACACCGGTGATGACGATTGCAACAGCAAGCATCGCGGACCCCTCCTGGCGACCGGGTTCTCGGAACCGCTGACGAGCGGCCGTATCCCGATACCCGCGCAAGCGTACGGTTGCAAAGTCATACTGGTAAGAAAGTTCCACAATTGACATAATCTTGGTCGCCTGGCCGACCGCGTTCGGCGTGTGCATCGTGCGCCGAATTGCGGGCGTCGATCGGGGCGGCGGCGGGCCCGGTAGCCGAAAGGCCAGCGTGGCTGATCTATTTGGGGCATTCCCGGAGTCCGGCTCCGGTGGCCGCCGCAATGGACCGATAAGGAAGGCATCGAGAGCCCCGCCCTCCGTGGTGGAACCCGACGGTGACACGCAGCCCGAGGCACCCGGTGCCGAGTCGCCGTCGCTCGACAAGAGCAGCCCGAGAGCAGGAGGCGAAGAGCAGCGATGTCGGACACAAGCAGGCGCGATCGCTCGACCGGTGCGCGCCACGTCCTTTGGTGGGTGGCCGCGGCCATGGTCATCGGGATCCACCTGGCCCGCCCGGACGGCTTGCTCGGGCAGATCACCTACCTGTCGGCGACCGTCGGGGCCGCGGTGGCGGTGTGGATCGGGGTCGGCCGACGTGCCTACGGAAGCCGAGCGGCTCTGTCGTTGGTCGCCATCGGCGTCTCGTTCTCGGCCCTTGGCGACGCGATCGTACGCGTTCTACGTGGTCGTTCTCCACACGGCGCCGGACGTGTCGCTGGCCGACCCGCCCTGGCTCGCTTCCTACATCGCGCTGGGCGCCGGCCTGCTCCTGCTCGTGGGCGGCAAACGGAGCGGACATCATCGGCTGGACGTCCAGGCCATGGTCGACCTGGTTGCCGTGGCCACGGTCGCGCTGTTGGTGGTCTGGCAGTTCTCGTTGCAAGAGACGCTGATGGACAGCTCGCAGGCCATCTTCGTCCGGCTGGTCTGGAGCGCCTATCCCATCCTCGACGCCGTACTCGTCGGCCTCGTGGTCCGGCTGGTGGTCAGCCGGCGGACGGGCACCCGCACGGGCATCCTGCTCGCCCTAGGCGTGGGATGCTGGCTGATCTCCGATTTCGCCTTCACCCTCCTCGCTCCGTCGCACTCGGTCGTCACCTCGCTGGACGCCGGCTGGATGGCCGGTGCCATCATGCTCGCCGCCGCGTGTGGTGTCACCGGCCAACGAACGCCACCGGGGCGGAGGACCGAGACGAGGGTCTGGTCACACCAGCGCGGATCGCTGTCGGCTTGGTGCCGATCGTCGTCCCCGGTGTCATCGAGGCCTGGAGCTACGTCATCGGTGGTCCGGACGTGAACCCCTTCCCCCTCCTCATCGTCACCGTGATCCTGGCCAGCCTGGCCCTGGCGCGGACCCTGGGGCTGCTGCGCGCCGCGGACAGGGCGCGGGCACGGGTCCAGGCCCGTGAGCGCTACTACCGCTTGCTCGCCGCGAACTCGTCGGACGCGGTGATCGTCACCGATGCCGACGGCCGGATCATCCGTGAGACGCCAGAGCTGGCCGAGCTGCTCGGCCGTGCCAGCGATACCACCCTCGGCGCCGACGCCTGTCGCTTCGTGCTCGAGAACGACGTCGAAGCGCGGGCCATGTTCGCGAGGGCCTTGCTGGCGCCCGACGAAGTCTTCGAAACGGAGATCCGGGTTCGTCACGCCAGCGGCGCCGACCAGTGGCTATCCACTCGAATGGTGAACCTCCTTGACGATCCCGACGTCGGCGGCATCGTGATCAACCTGCAGGACATCACCCGCCGCAAGCAGGCCGAAGCAGACCTCCAACATCAGGCCTTCCACGACCCCCTCACCGGCTTGGCGAACCGGGCGCTGTACCGAAACCGGGTGGAGCACGCTCTGGCGCGCGACGCCACCAGCCCGTTCCGCCCGGCGGTGATCTATCTCGACCTCGACGGGTTCAAGAACGTCAACGACAGTCTTGGTCACGACCGCGGCGACGAGCTGCTCTGCCAGGTGGCCAAGCGGCTTCTCGCGGCAGTTCGCGGCGGTGACACCGTCGCCCGGCTCGGTGGTGATGAGTTCGCCATCCTCATCGAGCGCAGCAGTCACCCGGCTGACGAGGCGGCGGCCGTCGCAGACCGGGTGCTTCAGGCTCTGACGGAGCCGATCGCGGTGGGAGAGATCAAGTTCACCGCCTCGGCCAGCTTGGGCATCGCAGTCGGCGAGGCCGACGCCACCGCAGCATCGCTGTTGCGGAACGCCGACGTGGCCATGTACAAGGCCAAGACCGGCGGCAAGAACCAATGGGTGCTGTACGAGCCGCAGATGCGCGCCGCAGCCGTCGAGCGGCTCCAGCTGGAGGCCGACCTCGCCATGGCCCTCACCAAGAAGCAGCTCCGCCTCGTCTACCAGCCGATCGTCAACCTCGAGTCGGGCGCGGTCGTCGGCTTCGAAGCTCTCCTGCGATGGGACCACCCAACGCTGGGCACGGTGCCGCCGGACAAGTTCATCCCGATCGCCGAGGAGAACGGATCGATCGTCCAGATCGGCCGCTGGGTGCTGGAGACAGCGTGTCGCATTGCGGCAAGCTGGCAGCGCCGCACCGCCGGCACCACCAAGCTCACCATGGCTGTCAACGTCTCGGCCCGCCAGCTCGGCTCGAGCGGTCTCGTCCTCGATGTCGGCGATGCGCTCGCCCACTCGCAGCTCGACCCGGGTTCGCTGGTCCTGGAGATGACCGAGACCGCGCTCGTGCAGGATGCAGCGGTCGCGGCAGCACGGCTGCACGAGCTTCGGAGGTTGGGGGTCCGCCTCGCCATCGACGACTTCGGCACCGGCTACTCGTCGCTCAGCTACCTCCGGCAGTTCCCCGTCGACATCCTGAAGATCGACCGCTCGTTCATCAACACCATCGTCGACGGAGACCAGCTCCCCGCCATCGTGCGCGGTCTCCTCGAGCTGGGCAAGACGCTCCACCTCGAGACCCTCGCTGAAGGCATCGAGGAGGACGCGCAGCGCGTTCAGCTCCGGGACGAGCACTGCGATCTCGGTCAGGGCTACCTCTTCGCTCGCCCCTTGACGCTCGAAGCTGCAGAGAAGCTGGTGGTCGAGCTCGTCGAGAGCCGCCGCCTGCAACTCGTCTAGGACGGCACCCGGCGCGGCGGCCGCCATCACCTTCCGGGAAGACGTTCAGATCGTGGGCCGACCCACGCCACATCCGACGGAGCGTACGGGTACGCGGAGCACGCGGGCCGGCGGCCCTCTTGGGCTCACGGTCACGGCCCGCCGGGCGCTGCTGGTGGTCGTCTCACGCTCGAGCCGAAGCCTCCGTGACGGCAGGATCGGACCAGGTGCTGGTGAACCCCTCAGGTCGTGGGGCGGTACCGGCCCAGTACGAGCGCGCATCGGGGGTCCGGATCCGGACCCGGGTCGTTCGGAGCCGACCCCATGCCACCGCCTCCGCGGCGGTCGCAGCACGGGCCTGCGCCACCAGCTGCCCGTCGCTCGGGCCGGCGTACCAGTAGCAGAGGTAGTCGCCGAGCTCCAGATCGGCGACGAGCCAGGCTGTCCCGTCGCCCGGCGTCGGCGCTTGATGACGTCTCATCGTCCATTCCGTCCGTGGTCAACATCGAGCCAGTCTTCTTGGGTGGCGCGGTCCATCGGAGGACATCGGCGAGAGGCGCTCGGCGTCGCCGTGCCCAAACCTCCAAAGGGAGTTCGTGCCCCCGTCCACCACTTGGGGCGAGCGGTGGACGGGGCACAAGCAGACAGGCACGCCCGTCTGCCACCGATGCGTGTCACCCGGGCCTCGGGCCTCAGCCGGGCCTCGGGGACTTGGCGGCTCCGCCGGGCAGCTCAGTGGGCCGCGCGGCGCCGACGCATCAGGAAGAAACCCCCGAAGGCAGCGACGACCACGATGACGATTCCCACGACAGGCATCGCGGGCTCCTTCCTGCAACCGGGACCCGAAGCCGCCGACGGCGGCCGTTGCCCCGGCGCTGGTCGAACATTACCTCCGTCAGACGAGACTAGCAATCAACTTCTGGAAATGAAGTACCATCCTGGGGTGGCCGAGTGGAGCTTTCTCACCAACCACGCTCGGGCGATCCTGTTCATCGCCCACCACCCCGATGCCCGTCTCCGCGATCTCGCCGCCGCCCTCGATGTCACCGAGCGCACGGCCTACGGAGTCGTTGCGGACCTCAGCCAAGCGGGCTACGTGGTGAAGGAGCGCGACGGCCGGCGCAACCGCTACCACATACAGGACCACCTTCCCCTGGCGGGGTCGATCGGCCGCGAACGGACCATCGGCGAGTTGCTGGACCTGCTCGTGGAGACCAAGCCGCGTTCGAAGAAGGTCAAACCACCTCGGCCTGCGCAGGTCGTCACCTAGGAGGCCCCATGCCTGGTGTCGCCATCATCACCGAAGCCTGCATCGACGTGAAGGATCGCGCGTGCGTGGATGTCTGTCCCGTCCAATGCATCTACGAGTTCGATCCCGACAAGAACGTGCTCTACTCCGAGGCGGAAGCGGGCAGCGGCGTCATCGAGACGACGCATGCCCCGGACCCAGACGCGATCGCCGTGTTCGGGAACAGCGTGCTATACGTCAACATCGAGGAGTGCACGTCCTGCACGGCGTGCTATCAGCCCGACGTGTGCCCGGTGGGAGCGATCTACTCCGAGGAGCACCTGCCCGACGGCTCACCCACCAGCGCGAAGTACAACGCCGAGGATCCCAACAAGGGCCACGACCACACGTTCTTCCTCCAGCACAGCCGGGATGTCTTCGCCGACTAGATCATGCCGCATCTCGCGGTACCTGACGACCAATCCTGCCGCTCGCCGCCGCGAGAACGCGGACGGTGAAATCCCCCCACCCCAACGGCGAGCCGATCGAAGCGCGTCTCAGTCCCCGTCGGTGGAGAGCGCCCGCAGATCCGGGAGCACCTCCTCGAGCCAGTGCTGCGAGCGCTCATCTGCAGGCCTGATGTGCAGCCGCTCAATGCCGAGGCGGACGAGTGTGCGCAGCCGCGCCGCGGCGCCATCGGCGGTGTCGATCACTCGCAGGAGCTCGGCGTCCAGCAGCTGGAGGTCCGAGTGGGCAATGGAGGCCATCTCGCGCCGAGCCTCGTCACGCGCGGCCCAGTCGGGGGTGATCAGCAGCATCACGGTGGCCGAGAGGCGCACGTCGTTGCCGGCCGCCGTGGCGGCGCTCTGGGCCAGCGCGATGCGCTGGCGCAGGTGCGGCTCGCTGTTCACGTGCTGGGCGTCGAGGACAGGGATGCCGCTGGGCATCGACTCGAGGAGGTCCAGGCGGTTGGCGACGGCGGCCGCCAGCCGGATGGTGCGGGGGCCGCCTGCGGCCACCATCACCTCGGGCACGTGGGGCGTAGCGGGCCACTCAGCGTCCACATGGGCTTGGAAGAAGCGACCCTCGAAGCTGACCACGCCCTTCTGCTCGAACATCGTCCGGCAGATCGTCGCGGCCTCGACGAGGCGATCGACGCGATCGCGCGGGCGACCGAGATCGATGCCGACGGCGTCGAACTCGGCCTTGTTCCACCCGCCACCGATCCCGAGCTCGGCCCGGCCGCCTGAGATGCGGTCGATGGTGGCGATGGCCTGGGCACACTCGACCGGGTGACGAATGGGTGCCGAGAGCATCGTGGTGGTCAGCAGCACGCGTTGGGTGACCGCGGCCGCCGCGGCCAGTCCCGCGATCCCATGCGAGACCGCTCGTTGCGGTTCCGGCGCGATGCCACTGAAGAAGTGGTCGATCACCCGCACGCCGTCATAGCCGGCGCGCTCGGCCGCCTGCGCCTCGCGTGCCGGGTCGAAGGCGAGTGCCTTGCCCAAGATCTCCACTGGACCTCCCTGTGCCTGTCGCCGGCCGATCCCGGGCTCAGAGCGAGCTCACACCGCTCCGACGGCGCGGGCGGCAGCGATGTCGTCGTCGGACAGGTCGAGCAGGTCGTGCAGGACCTGGTCGGTGTGCTCGCCGAGGAGGGGTGAGCTCGTGACCTCCACCGGCGAGTCCGACAGGCGAAGGGGACAGCCGACGGTCTTGAACACACCGCGCACGGGATGCTCGACCTCCACGATCATGCCTCGCGCCGCGAGTGAGTCGTCCTCGAGCAGCTCTCGGGTGTCCAGGATCGGGCCGCACGGCACGTCGTGGTCGTTCAGGATCTGCATCGCTTCGAACTTGGTGTGGCCCATGGTCCAGCCCTCGATGAGGGCGAAGCACTCGTCCAGGTGGGTGAGGCGGGCCTTGGGCGTGGCGTAGTCCGGGTGATCGGTGAGGTCCTCCCGGCCGACCAGCTTCATGAGTGGCTCCCAACCCTGAGGCTGGATGATGACGTACAGGTAGTCGTTGGGTCCGCCGGGCTTGCAGCGCAGCGCGTTGCCGGGCTGACCACCGCCAGACGCGTTGCCTGATCGTGGAACGGCGTCTCCGAACTCGCTGTTGGGGTACTCCTCGAGCGAGCCGTGAGCCAGTCGCTGCTGGTCGCGTAGCTTGACGCGGCAGAGGTTCAGCACGGCGTCCTGCATCGTGACCTCGACCCGCTGGCCCCGCCCGGTCTGTTCGCGCTGCAACAGCGCCGCCAGGATGGCCGCCACCAGGTGGATGCCCGTTCCGGAATCACCGATCTGGGCCCCGGTGGCCGTGGGTGGGCCGTTCTCCCAGCCCGTCGTGCTCATGGCCCCGCCCGTGGACTGCGCAACGGTCTCGTAGGCCTTGCAATGCTCGTAGGGGCCGGGGCCGAACCCCTTGCCCGACGCGTACACGAGGCGCGGGTTGATGGCGTGCACCGCTTCCCACGTGAAGCCCTGACGATCGAGCGCGCCGGGCCCAAAGTTCTCGACCAGCACGTCGCACTGCTCCAGCATGCGGGTGAAGATCTGCTTGCCTTCAGCGGTCTTGGTGTTGACCGTGATGCTGCGCTTGTTGCAGTTGAGCATGGTGAAGTAGAGGCTGTCGACGTCGGGCAGGTCGCGCAGCTGTTGGCGCGTGATGTCGCCCCGGCCCGGGAGCTCGACCTTGATCACGTCGGCACCGAGCCAGGCCAAGATCTGCGTCGCCGACGGACCCATCTGCACGTGGGTCATGTCGAGGATCCGGATGCCCTCGAGCGCCTTGGTGTCCTGCCCGGTCATCGCTCAACCTCTCTGTGGACGCCCGTCACGGGGCGTCACTTGTACATGGTCTGGTTCTTGGTGCCCGGCGCCCAGACGTCGATGTCGACCCAGATGTTGACGAGCGCCGGCTTCCCGTTCTGCACCGCCTCCCGGGCGCGCTCGAGCGCGGGCCGGATCTGACCCGGCTCGCGGACCTCCTCGCCGTACCCGCCGAGCATCTCTGCGAACTTGTCGTAGTGGACGTCGCCGAGCAAGTTGGCGACCTCGCCGCGCTCGGGCCCGTACTTCATGATCTGGCCGCAACGGATCTGGTTCATGGCCGAGTTGTTCCCCACCACGCCGAGGAACGGCAGATCGAAGCGCACACAGGTCTCGAAGTCCCAGCCCGTCATCGAGAAGGCGCCGTCGCCGAAGTAGCACAGCACCTCTTTGTCGGGATGCACGTACTTCGCGGCCATGGCGAACGGCACGCCCACCCCGAGCGTCCCGAGCGGACCCGGGTCCATCCACTGGCCGGGCCGGCGAGGCAGGACGGCCTGGGCACTGACCGTGACCACGTCGCCGCCGTCGCCGATGTAGATGGTGTCGTCGGTCAGGAGCTCGTTGAGCTCGTACGCCACACGGAAGGGGTTGATCGGCACGGCGTCCGAGTGCAGCTCCGGGAGGAGCTTCTCGTAGGCCTTCTCCTCGGCCACCCGCAGCTGGTCGAGCCAGGGCTTGCGGCCCGCGGTGCCGTTGTCCAACCGGCCGCTCGCCGCCGCCGTGACCGCGGCCAGCACCCGGCCGACATCGCCGACGATGCCGAGCGAGATGTCCCGGTTCTTGCCGACCGTCCGGTAGTCCATGTCGATCTGGACCACGGTGGCGTCGGCCCGTAGTCGCTGGCCGTAGCCCATGCGGAAGTCGAAGGGCGTGCCGACGATCACGATCACATCGGCCTGATCGAAGGCCATCCGGCGGGTGCGGTTGAAGTGGTGCGGATCGCCGGGCGGGAACGTCCCCCGACCGGCGCCGTTCATGTAGGCCGGGACGTTCAGCTCACGAGCGAAGGCGTGGGCGGCGTCAGCCGCCCGACACGTCCAGACCTGGCTCCCGAGGAGGACGCATGGCCGCTGCGACGCCACGAGGAGGTCGGCCAGGCGCTCGATGTCGTCGGGATCGCCGGCGCTGCGGGTGGAGGCGCGGTAGCGGCCGGCCTCGGGGATCCGCACCGTCGAAGCATCGACCTTGGCATCGAGGATGTCGCGAGGGATCTCGAGGAACGACGGCCCCGGGGCGCCGTTGCAGCACTCCCGAAAGGCCATGCTCACCATGTCCGCGACACGTGCCGTGGACGGCACCGTGGCCGCGAACTTGGTGATCGGCGACATGATGTCGACGTGGGGGAGGTCCTGCAGCGAACCCATCTTGTGCTGCGAGAGCGCGCCCTGGCCGCCGATGACGAGCAGCGGGCTCTCGGCCCGAAACGCATTGGCCACGCCCGTCACAGCATCGGTGGTGCCGGGCCCCGCGGTCACCACCGCGACGCCCGGCCGCCCGGTCATGCGGGCGTAGCCGTCGGCGGCGTGAGCGGCCACCTGCTCATGGCGCACATCGATGATCTCGATGCCCTCGTCGAGGCACCCGTCATAGATGTCGACGATGTGGCCGCCGCACAACGTGAAGATGACCTCGACGCCCTCGTTCTTCAGGGCCTTGGCCACCAAGTGGCCGCCCGAGATCCGCTCGCTGCCTCCGCCTCCCGCCGTACCCGGAGCGTTTGCGTCAGCCATGGCCCTCTCCTCCGTCGGCCCACCCTCGCGAGGGCAGAAACAGCATACAGTATCCCGCAGGATCTCAGAGAGGCAGGGCCGTTGGCGAACGAGGGAGTGCGCACGTTCAGCGAGGAGGAGCGGCGGGAGCTCTGCGCCTGGGTCGAAGCGTTCGGTGGACACGTCAGAAGTCGCGACTTCGCCGCCGCGTCGCTGTTGTTCGACGATGACGTCGTCAGCTTCTCCTCGTTGCGCGACGTCGTCGTCGGCCTCGGTGACCTCGTCGCCGAGCAGTGGAAGCAGGTCTGGCCCTCGATCGACGGCTTCTGGTTCGACACCAAGCGGCTGCATGCCTTCGTCTCGCCCGATCGCTGTCTGGCGGTGGTGGCGGTGACGTGGTCGTCGACGGGCTTCGACGAGAGCGGGCACCCGTTCGATCGCCCCGGCCGGGCCACCATCGTGCTCGGGCGCGCCGACCTCCGGGGGCCGTGGCGGGGCGTGCACGCCCACTTCTCTCTCAACCGCGGTGTGCCCCAGCGCTCGTTCAGACCACCGCGACCGCTGGCCGCACCGGGACAGCCAGCACCGCCGGGACCATGACCGGCCGTGGCGGCGCCGTGCCACCTCGACGGATCCCGATGGATCACGCCAGCTTGGCCAAGATCGACGTCATCTCGGCGCGGTCGAACGCCCGCAGCACGGTGGGGCGGACGTTGCCGCGCGACGCCATGTCGAGCGAAGCCGCATACGCCGTCTCCTCGTCGGCGCACTCGGCGACCATCACGAGGTCGTAGAGGCCGCTTGTCCAGTAGACCTCGAAGATCTTGACCCCCATCGACTCGAGGCCCTGCACCGCGGCGGAAGCGCGGTCGACCGCGCTCTTCGGGTCTTGGGCCCCCTGGTCCGTCCAGCTCGTCAAGTAGATGAAGGTCGGCATGCCTCCGTCCTCTCCTGCGCCCCTACGAACACCATGTCGTCTTCCACCTTCACCGGGAAGCACGGCTGATAGCGGTCCATCGTCTGCTCGTAGCCGGTCCGCAGGTCGAAAGACCACTGGTGGCCCGGGCACACGACCCGTCCGTTGAGGATGACCCCCTTGGACAGCTCACGTTGCTTGTGGATGCACACGTTGGCGAGAGCATGGACCTCGCCCTCGTGCCAGAACACCGCGACTACCCGGTCGCCGACATCGACGACGGCCCGCCGGCGACGCCGAAGGTCGTTGATGCTGCCGATGGCCACCCAGTCCACGCTCACCCCCCTCCAGCCCGTCGATCCTGCTCCGGGCCCACTGCGCCGGTGCGCCAGCGCTCGCGCAGCCGGTCGTTCTCGGCGACCGGCCCACCGTCCCAGGAGACGGTCACGTCGCCGCTCGCATAGGTCTGGCAGGCCAGCCGGTAGCCGTGATCGACCGCGTCACCAAGTCGGTCGCGCTCCTTCGGCCGCACGCGGCTCAGGTTCTCGGCCCCGTGCTCGACGAGGATTCGATCCGTACCGCAGTTGCCGCTCGCGCACTTGTACGGCACGCCGCAGTCGTTCCGGATCGCGGTCCGCAAGAGGTTCACGTCCTCCCCATCGGCGAAGTCGACCCGGCTCCCGCTGGTGCGGAAGTAGATGGTCGGCATGATGCCTCCAGGTCACGCTGGCCGCTATGCGATGGCCGGCTCGGCACCCGTGAGCTGAACGCCTTCGAGGTCCTTCGCTACATACGTGTCATAGAGCGCCTTCGTGTAGGCGAAGCGCATCTCGGCGCCGTCCTGCACGACTTCGATGCACCGCTGCTGCAGCTCTGGCGTCGTGGCGTGATCGAGTACGATCTGGTAGCCGCGCTCGCCATGGACCTCGTCCGAGGTGATGTGGAGGTCGAAGAACTCGGCCTCCTCCTCGGTGAAGCCATACGTCCCGATGAGCACCGGGTACTGCCGGCGGTAGATCGAAGGCACCTGGGACTCGAGCCCCACCACGAGCGCCGCCGTAGCCACGGCGAAGTGCTCGCGAAAGGCGGTTGCGTAGCACCAACCCTGCAAACCTCGGGTCACCGGGTTGATGTTGCGCGGGTCCTCGATCCGCTCACGGGTCGTGCCGCACGCCTCGCCGAATCGGATCAAGAGGTCGGTGTGGCGGACGTCGCTCACCTCTTCCTCGTACATGTTCTGGAGCAGGAAGTCCTTCGCATCGGTGGCGCGATCGGGGGCGTTGGCGTAGATGTAGGCCAGGTAGTCCGCGAAGGGACCGACGTAGTGATAGTGGTTCTCGGCCCACCGGGCGAAGTGATCCCGGCTCAGGAGGCCGTTGGCCCAGGCCTGGCTGAACGACGCGTCCTTCGCCTCCCGACCGCGGATAGCGCCTTCGAGGGCCGTCCGAAAGTCGTCTCTCGCCAGCAGCTCTGCCATGTCCCGTTCCTCCTCCGGCTCGGTGCTCGGCCCCCGTCACAAGGCGCAGGCCGAGCGCCGCCATGCAGGGATACTGTATACTGTCGGCGAGCGGGGTACAAGCCCGGATCAAGGCCGGAAGCCGCACAGGAGCGCTTCGAAGCCGTCCTTCCAGATGCAATCGATCTCAGCCAGCCCGGCCCGTGCCAGCCAGCCGAGCTGCGTGGCCAGCGCCGCCGGCTCGGCGTCGTCCTGTCGCCGCTTGCGACCGTAGAGCGGGTCCAGGCGCGACCCCGGTGAGTCCACGAGATCGAGCACGAAGAGGCAGCCGCCGGGCGCGAGGAGTCCGACCATGTCGGTGTAGGCGGCCCGGATCCGCGTGCTCTCGCGCAGGTTGTGGATCGAGTACGAGGCCATCACGACGTCGAAGGGTCCCTCGACCCCCGCCGCCCAGTCCCGCTCATGCAAGTCACAGCGGTGGTAGGCCGTGCGGTCGCCAGCCCAAGCCAGCGCGGTCCGAGCCCGTTCCAGCATGGGCACGGAGAAGTCCACGCAGACGACGCGGGCCGAAGGGATCGCACGCAGGACGGCTCCGGCCAGCACGCCCGGCCCGGTCCCCACGTCGAGGACCCTCGGCGACGCCGCCGTCGTCGCCAACGCCACCAGCCCCGCCATGCGGTCGAGGCGGGCCAGGTGGCCGGGGTCGCCCTCGATGCGCTCGGCGATCCACGCATCGACGTAGCCGGCGTCGTGCCAGTCGTGCTCACCGACCCGCTCCGCCCCCCGCTCCAGCTTCGTCATCAACCCTCGATCGAGAAGTAGTGGGGTCGGAACGCGTCCGGCCCGTCGAAGTACTCGAGCATCCAGGGCGGTGGGTTGGCTTTGAGCGCGGCGAGGGCATCGCGGTGGCCGTCCCGGCTCGACCACACGCCCGACAGCAGAAAGTGGTCGCCGTCGTCGTCGTCCCGGTAGAGCACACCGGCGTGAACGAGGTGCGGGTTCTCGTGCATGGGGTTGGAGCCCCCGTGGTCCCACGCCATGAAGTCGGCGAGGAAGGCGTCGCCGGTCCCCGCCCTCACGTGGAGGTCGTAGTGGAAGAGGAAGGCCCCGTCGTTCGTGGTCATGCGCTCCACCAGCTGGGCCAGCGTGAGGACTTCGGCGTACTTGAAGCCGAGATCGGCCAGGCTGGCCTGGTGGGCGGACTCGAATCGATCGCCGACCGCATCGCTCACCACCGCCGGGGTGAAGCCGAGCGAGAGAGCATCGACGGCCGCCGCACGCACGCAGCCCGACGTTGTCGCTCCGGCCAGGATCAGCGTTCGCACGCCCTGGAGCCGTGCCACCAGGTCGGTCCCGACGAAGGCCGACGCCGAGGTCCGGAACACGATGGCTTCGCCTTCCTCCCGCAACAGCCGCGAGTCCAACGCCGTCGCCCGCGACCCATGCTCGAGCGTGGCCAGCGCCGGCAGCTTGCGGGCCCATGCATCGTGGCCGCTCTCCAGGATCGTGAAGAAGACGGGGATCTCACGCTCGCGGGCCCAGCGCGTGAGCTCGTTCGTACGGTCGATGACGGCGCCCAGCTCGAAGCCGAGCGGCTCCTCGGGATCGGTGAAGCCGTGGGTGAGGTCGACGACCAGCACCGCGAGCGGCGGCAGCAGCTTCATGGCACCACCATCTCCCGTGCCGGCTCGGCCGGCTCGACGCCGACCAGTCGGCCGGCCGCGAACGCGACCCAGATGGCGCCGGACAGAGGCACGGCCAGGGTGCCGACCATCACGACCTCCAACGTGAAGAAGTGCAGGAGCACGGAGACCACCCCCGAGACGATGGCGGACGACGTGACGAGCGCCGCACGGTATACACCCACGCCCCAGCTCGACCGGGCGGGCAGCGCCGCGACCGAGAGGGCGTTGGAGACCGGAAAGAGCATGGCGGTCACGCAGACGAACGGAACGATGAACCAGGCGCCTACCCGGTACGGCAGGAGCAGCTCGAGCAGGCCAAGCGCGGTGATGGCCAGCATGATGAGGAACGCCGTCTGCGGTCCTCCGAACCGGTCGAAGAGCCAGCCGCTCAGGAACTTGCCTCCGGCCGAGGCCAGGCGGCCGATGCCGATCAGCGCGGTGATCACGCCGAGCGAAGCGCCGTGGTCGTCGAACAGTGTCGGCGCGAAGCCATTGATGATGTAGTGCGTTGTGCCCGCGACCACCCCGGTGACGAGCGACATCCGGTAGAGCGGCCGGCCCAGGTAGGTCCGCAGCGAGCCGAGCAGGGGCGGGATGTGCTCTCCGTGGGCCTCCACGATGCGAGGCGCGGCGATGGCGAAGACCAAGGCCACCCCGCCGGTCCACCAGAACATCCACCGCCACACCGACTGCCCTGCGCTGGCGGAGAACGCGGCCAGCGACAGCCCGAGCGAGTAGGCCAACCCGTAGCTGGCTACCGCCCGGCCCCTCGTGACCGTGTACATGCGGCTGATGCTGGCCAGGCCCGGACCGAAGAACAGCCCGCTGCCGGCGCCGATGACGATCTGACCGATCAGGAGCGCGACGAACGAGTCAGCCGAGCCACAGAGGAACGTCCCGCAGGCGAGGGCGAGAGCGGCCAGGCGGACGATCCGCCGATCACCGGTGCGGTACCCGAACGCCCCGCCGACGAGGTTGAAGACGCCAATGCTTATGGTCAGCGCCGCGAGCAGCTCTGCCTGTTGGGTCACGTCCAACCCGAGGTCTCGCCGGATCAACGGGAAGAGGGGTGAGATCAGCGTCTCGGAGACCGCAGCCAGCATGTAGACGGTGAACAGGTACCCGAAGGCGACGCGGCGGGTCCGCACGCTCAAGGGGGCGGGGACGCTCATCGCACCGGCACCCCGAAGGCGGCGTTCACCCGGGAAGCCAGCTCGTCGGTGGTCGCGATGGGCGACCCCGGGGGCGCCAGGTCGTAGGTCAGCGGGCCCACGCTGAGCGCCCGCCCGACGGCGCGGTGCACGGCCGGCGCCAGCTCCGCCGTCTCCGGGAACCAGTCGAGCAGCGCGGCGAGGGCGAGGTAGGCCCCGGTGGGATTGGCGCGCCGCGCCCCGGCGTGGCGGGGCGCCGATCCGTGGACCGGCTCGAACAGTCCCTGGCAGCGTCCCTGCACGGGCGAGCCGGGGTGGACGCTGGCCGACGCGCAGAGCGCGATCGAACCGGCCCGCCCGGCGGCCACGTCGCTCAGGATGTCGCCGAAGATGCCTTCGGTCAGGATCACGTCGCCGGGATCGTCGCCGTGGGCCAGCTCGAACGCGCACCGGTCGACATAGACGTTGTGCACGACGATGCCGCGCCGCGCCGCCACGTCCGCCACCACCCGTCGCCAGAGACGGCTCGTGGCGAACAAGTTGGCCTTGTCCACCGAGACCAGGCGGCCACCACCGGACCGCTCGACCTCGTCGCAGGCGATCGACGCCAGCTCCTCGATCTGAGCGGGGTCGAGCACCAGCTCATCGTGCGCGGCGCCGGCACCATCGCTCTCCTGCCGGCGGGTCGAGTCGCCGTAGGCGCCACCGAGCAGGTTGCGGACGATCGTCAAGGGCGCCCGATCACGCCGTGGAAGCTGTCGGATGCTCACCCGGAGGTCGAAGTGGGCCCGCAGGCTGAGCAGTGCCAGCTCGGGGCGGTAGCCGTCGAGGGCCACGCCCGGGTGCTCGCCGACTGCGCCGAGGAAGATGGCGTCGGCCTGCTCGCACGCTTCGAGGGTGATCGCGGGCAAACCCTCGCCCAGTGCGGCGTAGGCCGTCGCGCCCACCGGCCACGGCCCGGTGACCTCGACCTTTCCCGTGACCTCGAGCTCCCGCAGGACCGCGCACGGCCCGTCGAGCACTTCAGCACCGATGCCATCACCCGGGAGGACCGCCACCCGGATCATGGGTCGATCAGCTCCCGCCCTGTCTTGGCCAGGATCCGGCCGAGGCTCTCCTCACCGAGTAGGGCCGCGGCGCGGCGTGACCAGTCGTCCACGCCCTCGGCCCACGTCGGGTAGGCGGTGTGACCGAGATCGCTGCCGAAGACGAGCAGCTCTTGGGGGTAGCAGCCGGCGAGGCGCTCGGTGGCCGCGAGCTCTCCGCCCGGCGCGGCGAGGAGATCGGCGAGGACGCCGACTTCGAGCCGCGGATCGAGCGCGGCCAGCGACGGGGCGTGGTCGTGGCGCCAGCCGAGGAACGGCAGCAGCGGATGGTTGACCATGAGGCGGCGTACGCCGCGCCGCCGCGCCGCCGTGAACACGGACAGCGTTTCGTCCATGGTGAGGTGACCAGAGGCGAGCACCAGGTCGTGGGCTGCCACCTCATCCAGCACATCGAACCACTCCGCCAGCAGGGTGGATCCGTCGCAGACCGGGACCGAGCGGAACGTCACGCCCGCGTGCGCCTGCAGCTCGGGCCGCTCGTTGGCCGCCTTGTGAGCCGGCGAGGAGATGGTGGGCAACCAGACGACGCGAGCGCCAAGGCGAGCCGCCACCATCACCGCATCCGGGTTCGCCCCGCCGACGGGCGAGTTGAGGACCACCCCGCCGACGACGCCGTCGCCGAGGAGGGCGGCGCGCTCGGCTGTCGAGCCCTCATGGGCCTTGAGCACGAACCGGCTCACGCCGGCACCGGCGGCAGCGGCGGCGGTCTCGGGATCCGATGTGTGGCGAGGCACGAGGCTCGGCGCCGAGTGCACGTGGAGGTCCACGATGTCGTCGAAGAGCCTGCTGCTCACAGCTCGTGCACCTCGAGCGGGGCCAGGTCGGCGAGCTGGCGGCGACGGACCTTGCCCACGCCGCTGTCGCGAGGGATCTCCCGGAGGCGGACGACTGCTGCGGGCCGCATGAACGCGGGCAGCGTGGCAGCCACGGCACGGATACCGGCCAGCGGGACCGCGCCCGTGACGACGTGCAGCACAATCTCGTCGTCCACGAGCTCGCTGTCGCGCCGCCAGAGCGCCACATCGTCGATGCCCTCGACAGCCGCGAAGCGCTGCTCGACGTAGCCGATCGGAACGTACTCCCCCTTGACCCGGATGGACTCCGCCTTGCGCTCGATGAACACGAGGTTCCCGGCCGTATCCACCCGGCCCAGATCGCCGGTGGCAAACCAACCGTCGGCGTCGACCGACGGATCGATCTCGGCCGCCTTCTGATAGCCCGAGAACAAGACGCCCGGCCGCTCGCCTCGGACGTGGATCTCTCCCTCGTCGTCGACCCGCCAGCTGACGTCGGGCCGGACCCGGCCCCCGTAGCGAGAGATGCCCTCCGGGATGGCAGCCCGCTCGCCGACCCGCCAGAGCCACGAGTGGCACAGCCCCCCCGCCTCCGTCGACCCGTATGCCGACACCGCCAGGGGGACCTCGAACTGCTCGAGGAAGTCCTCGTCGGCGTAGAACACGATGCGCACGCGGTGTCCGGCGGCGTCAGTCGGACTGGTGGCCCGCTTGAGCAGCTCGACCGGCGGGGCATGGAGGATCAGGGCCGTCACGCCGGTCTCGCGGACGGTGGGCCAGAAGCCGCCGACGGAGAACCGCTCCGCGGCCAGCACCTCGGCGTGCCCGGTCAGGCCACCGACGACGCCGTACCCGAGCGGGTTGATGTGGAACAGCGGCAGGGGTGCGAACACGGTGTCGGCGGACGACAAGCACAGGCTGTCAGCGATGAACCGACCGAGCCGGAGGAAGTACTCGTGGGTCTGGGCGCAGAACTTCGGTGGGCCGGTCGTGCCGGAGGTGTGCATCGAGCCGGCGATGTCGAGCGGCTGGCGGGCGAGCCCGGGAAGCGCGGCCGGCGGCCGGCCGACGGTCAGGACGCCGTCGACCACTACGCATCCCTCGGCCGCGCCCGAGAGGTCGAGGTGGCGGTGGCGCGGCCCGACGGCTCTGGTCACCGGCCGGCCCACCCACGCCAAGGCGTCCGGAGCCAGGTCGTCGATCATCCGGCCCAGCAGCTCGTCCGGGTAGGACGGGTTGATCAAGGCGGCTTCGGCACCAAGCAGCTGCAACGCCAGCCACGAGACGAGGTAGGCGTTGGAGCTCTCGCCCACCACTGCCACCCGGTTGCCCGGGCCGAGCCCGGCCTCGAGCATCCCCCCGACGACCACCCGAGCCTGGTCGACTGCGCCGGCCAGCCGCATTGGCGCCGCGGACACCCCGAGGCGGGCATCCGGACGTCGTTCGGCGCGGTCGAGGATCAGCTCGGCCAGGTTCCTCACGCCAGTCCCTCGTAGGTGTCCGAGCGCAGGACGCGACGGGCCACGTAGTTCCGCAGGACCTCGAGCGAGCCGCCGGCCACCCGCAGGACCTTCATGTCGTGCAGCAGCAGGCCGAAGTCGGTGTCGGTGTAGAGCCCGTAGCCACCCACCAGGGCGAAGGACTCGTTGACCGAGTGCTCGGCGGCATCGATGGCCAGCTTCTTGGCCAGCGTCGTCGCCAGCGCGTGCTCGGCGCCCTGGTCGGCGAGGGTGGCGGCGCAGTCACGCGCGAGCGAGGCGCCATACAGCTCGCCATAGCAGTCCGCCACCGTCCACTGGATGCCCTGGAAGTCGGTGACGACGTTCTCGGCCACCTCGCGCTCGCTGGCGTAGGAGATGGCCTGGGCGAGCGCTCGCCGGGCGAAGCCGATGAGCTCGGACGCGTTGCCGAGCCGGCTCATGTTGAACGTGGACAGGAAGGTTTCCATCCCGCCACCCGGCTCGCCGAGCACGGCCTCGCTCGGCACCCTCACCTCGTCGAAGAACATGTCGGCGGTGGGGATCAGCCGCAGCCCGATGGGATCCGTGTGCCGCGATGACACGCCAGGCAGGTCCATGTCGACGAGGAAGGAGGTGAGGCCTTCCTCGGCGATCGCGTAGACGATCGTGACGTTGCTCTCGTGGCCGAGGTTCACGTGGGTCTTCCGACCGTTGATGATCCAGTCCGAGCCGTCCCGGCGAGCCGTCGTGCGCATCAGCTTGAGGGAGGACCCGACGCCGGGCTCGGAGATCGACTCCGAGAAGATCAGCTCGCCGCGAGCGATTCCCGGCAGGTAACGGGTCCGCTGGTCCGGCGTCGCCCAGACCAACAGCCACCGCTGACCTTGGATCGAGATCTGCGGCGAGACCAGGCCGTGGCGCCCGACCTCCTCCTCGATCACGCAGTATTCGGCCACGCCGCCGCCGGCCCCGCCCTCGTCGGTCGGCGTGATCGGACCGACCCAGCCCCGCTTGCCCATCTCCAGGTAGAGGTCACGAGGGAACCGGGCCTCGCGGCGGCAGCGGTCGAGCTCCTCGCGATGCTGATCGGCGAAGGCCGCCAGTGCGGCGCAGGTCGAATCGAGCCAGCCGGGCTCGGCCAAGGTCAACCCGAGGTACACGACGCCTCCTCAACGGCCATGGCCCGGCCCCCGGAACGGGGATCGCTCGCCGCCACCCAGCCCGGCCTTCCACTGCTCCCGATGACCTGCAGGCCACCGCCGACCGAAGCGACTGGTCGGACCTCATAGCCGGCGCATCGGGGCTGACCGGCCCAGGCGATGCCGGGCTCGGCAAACGCGTACCAGGGCTGTCCGATGCCGCCGGGTACCCCGAACCGATCACCCTCCGGGCAGACGAACCAGCGCGGTCCGCTCGCGATCTCATGGATCGATCGCCCGAGGCGGAACCGCTGCAACGCCTGCGCCAGCCACTGGACCTGGCGATCGCCGCCCGGGGTGGCCAGCATGAGCGTGCGCGCTCCGGCGCGGGCGAAGGCGGCGCTCAACGTATGCGGCAGGACGTCGCCGGGGTGGGGGTTGGCGGCCGGCAGATCGGCTCTCGTCGACAACGCGGTGCCGACCCGGTTCCCGAACGCGATGCCGGTGTCTCCCGCCACCCAACCCGAGCCGAACTGGGTGCCGGCGAGGCTGATCACGACCGCGGCCGTCGAGCCCGAGGCGTCCGAGGCGACGCTCGCCGCGGTGCCTCCGAGGCCGACGACGCACCGCTCGACCAGCCGCTGCTGGGTCAGCGCGGCGACGGCTGCCGCGAACTCGATCGACGTCGGCTCGGCCTCGGCGCCCGCCGCTGCGAGCAGGTCGGCGGTGATGGTGGCCTGGCTGGGCCAGCCCGGCAGGTCGACCATGACGTCGCCCAGGTCGAAGCGGGCAGCCGGTTCCACGGCCGCCCGCAGCCCGGCCAGGTCTTCAGTGCGCAGCCACGCGCCGTCGTCGCGGGCCGCCCGGTCGATCCGCTCCGCCAGCTCTCCGTCGTAGAGCGCGCCGGCACCCTGGTGGGCGAGGCAGCCGAGCGTGGCGGCGAGGGCGTCGCTGCGAATCGTGTCGCCCTCGGCCGGCGGTTGGGCCGAGCCGAAGATCCGCTTCGTCGCCTCGCCGTGCCCTCGGCGCTCGACCGCCGCGAAGGAACGGGCCATCCATGCCGTCACTCGGTGCCCCTCCGCTGCCCGCAGGGCAGCCTCGAAGAGGTCGGCCCACGGCAGCTGGCCGGCCACCGTCCACGCCTCCTCCGCTCCCCGGAGCGCGCCGGGTACGACCGCGGCCTGGGGTCCGGAGGCAACCAGCTCGGCCGTCGGGTCCAGGCCGAGCGGGACTCGCGACCACCCGCCGTATACGGCCGTGCGCTCCGGGTCGGCGTGGAGCAGGACGAGATCGCCACCCGGGCCGCACAGGGGCGCGTTGACGACCCACTGGGTGAAGGCGCAAGCCAGTGCGGCGTCGACCGCGTTGCCGCCGGCGGCGAGGGCGGCGACCCCCGCGCTCGCCGCGGCCGGGTGACCCGAAGCGACGCACGAAGACCCTTCGACCTCCGGCGTCCCTGAGGCGTCCTCGTGAGCGGCCGTCACTGGCCGTCGAGCGCGGCGGCGGCCGCCACGGCCGCGACGTGATCCTGCTCGGGCAAGCCACCGCTGGCACCGACGGCGCCGATCACCTCGCCGTCGCGGATCAGCGGCACGGCCCCCTTGCCGACGACGTAGTTGCCCAGCCCGACGACGCTCTGAGCGAAGAACGGCCGTTCCGCCCACGCCTGCTCGCGATCGGCGGTGGGCTTCCCGAACGCGGCCGACGTGCGGGCCTTGCGCCACGCGATCTCGGAGACGATCCACGCCGCGTCGTCGCTGCGTTCGAACGCGACCAGCTGCGCGCCGTAGTCCACGACCGCGATGGCCATGCCGACGCCCTGCTCGCGCGCGGACTCGAGCCCGGCCCGGACAGCCTTCCGTGCCTCTTCGAGCGTCAACTTGGCCATGTGAGGTGCTCCTTCGTAAGGGGTCGGGTCAGGGCGCGGCGCGCAGGTACACGGTCTTGGTGCGGGTGAAGAAGTCGAGGGAGTCCAGGCCTCCTTCGCTGTGGCCGGCGCCGGAGTGACCGTGCCCCTCGAACGGGACGTGGAACGGGGTGCCGGTCATGGGCGCGTTGACCTTGACCGTGCCGGCTCGGATGCCGCGCCAGAAGCGGCGGGCGGCCGACAGGTCCGACGTGACGATGCCCGACGTCAGACCGTAGGCGGTGTCGTTGGCCAGCGCGATGGCGCGGTCGAGGTCGTCGACCCGCTCGAACGTGATGACGGGTCCGAAGATCTCCTCCTGGGTGAGCGGACCGACGGGCGGATCCACGATCACCGTCGGCGAGGTCCGTTCGCCCCAATCGGCCCGGACCACGTCGCGCGCCTGCCCCCGGGCGGCGCCGACGGCCTCCTCGACCTTGGCCTGCTCCCAGTCCGAGGCGAGTATCCCGAGCTCGCCCTGGTCGCCCGAGGATGTCAGGCTGGTGACCGAGCCGCTCAGCGCCTGGAGCAGGACGTCGTAGACGTCGGTGTGCACGAGCACCCGTCCGGCGGACGTGCAGATCTGGCCGTTGTTCCGGAACGCGGACTGACGGATCAGCTCGACGGCGAGGGCGATGTCGGCGTCGCGCCAGACCAACATGGTGTTCTTGCCGCCGAGCTCGGCCTGGAAGGGGACCTCCACCGGCAGCGTGCGGCGGATGGCGCAGGCCGTCTCGTAGGAGCCGGTGAGCGACACGCCACCGAGCTCGGGCGCGGTCAAGAGCTCGCGCTCGATCACCGAGCTCTTCCCGATCACGACGTGCAGCACATCCGGATCGATGCCGGCGTCGAGCAGCGTCCGGCCGATGACGAGCGCGCACAGCGCCGCGTTCATGGAGGGCTTGAAGATGACGGCGTTCCCGGCCGCCAGCGCCGCCGACAGCTTGCGCAAGGGGATGGTGAACGGGAAGTTCCATGGCGTGACGAGGGCGACGACGCCGAGAGGCTCGACGAAGGTGAACACCTCCTCGTCGGCGTCGGTGCGGAACGTCTTGCCAAGGGGCCGGAAGCCGGTCTCGGCGTAGTAGTCGAGGACAGCCGCGCCCTTGTCCACCTCGGCCAGGGCCTCGGATCGAGGCTTGCCCATCTCGGCCGTGATCACAGCGGCCAGCTCGTCGGCCCGCTGCCGGAACAACGTCGCAGCCCGGTGGAGCATGGCGGCCCGCTCGGGCGGAGGAACCGCGGCCCAACGGGGTGCCGCCGCAGCGGCAGCCTCGTAGGCGGCCCGCACGTCGCCGGGCCCTGCCGTCGCCAGCTCGGCCAACACCGAGCCGTCGAGGCGGCCGCGGATCTCCACCGTGGGTCCGGTGCCAGCCGTGGACCGGCCGGACATCAGCAGCCCGAGGGCCGGCGGCTCGTCAGTGGACAGCCGGTCGAGCACGGTCGTCATGCTGCGCCTCCTTGATGCGGGTCGGGTCGGCCAGCGCCACCCAGCAGGCCACGCGATGACCGGGCGCGACCTCGGTCAGGGGCGGCACGTCACGGAAGCACTGCTCGACCGCGAACGCGCACCGGGTGTTGAACCGGCAACCGGCGGGCGGGGCCATCGGGCTCGGCACGTCGCCGGTGAGGATGATCCGTCCCGGCCGCTCGATGGTCGGGTCCGGGATGGGCACCGCGCTGAGGAGAGCACGGGTGTACGGATGCAAGGCGTCGTCGTACAGGGTGTGCTTGTCCGCCACCTCCACCAGCCGGCCGAGGTACATGACGGCCACGCGGTCGGCGATGTGGCGGACGACGGCCAGGTTGTGGGCGATGAACAGGTAGGAGAGCCCGAGCTCCTGTTGGAGATCCTGGAGCAGGCTGACGATCTGGGCCTGGATCGACACATCGAGCGCGGAGACCGGCTCGTCGGCGACGACGAAGCTTGGGTGCAGGGCCAGCGCGCGGGCGATGACGATGCGCTGGCGCTGACCGCCGGAGAAGGCGTGGGGGTAGCGCTGAGCTGCGGAGGCGGGCAGGCGGACGAGATCGAGCAGCTCGGCCACCCGTCGGTTGAGCTCGGCTCCTCGGGCCACGTGGTTCACGACGAGCGGCTCGGCGATGATCTCCTGGACCCGCATGCGCGGGTTCAGGGACGCGTACGGGTCTTGGAAGATCAGCTGGATGTCGCGACGCAGGCGGCGCCACTCCCGCTTCGAGATGTGGGTGACGTCTCGCTCGCGGGCGTAGAGCTTCCCCTTGGTGAGCGGCACCCGACCGACCATGGCCCGGCCGGTGGTGGTCTTGCCGCAGCCGGACTCGCCGACGAGCCCGAGCGTCTCGCCTTCGAGCACCTCGAGGTCGAGGTCGTCGACCGCGTACACCAGCTGCTTCGACTCGCCGAGACCCGAACCGCGCACCTTGTAGTGAACCGTGAGGCCCTCGGCCCGCATGACGGAGGGTCGACGAGCAGGGACCGGTGGGTCCAAGAGCGGGGCGCCGGGGGCGCCGCTCACGGTCATACCTGCGCCTCGTCGTGGCGCTGCCAGCACGCGACCCATCGCCGCTCGCTGCGCCAGACCAGGAGCTCAGGCTCGTGATCCCGGCAGCGGTCCAGCACCTCGGGACACCGGGGGTGGAAGGGGCAGCCCGTGAACGCGTTGGCATGCTCCGGTGGATCTCCCGCGATCGGATCCAGCCGATCATTGACCGCGTCGAGTCGGGGCGACGACGCCAGCAGGCCTCGCGTGTACGGATGGAGGGGATCGGTGAACAGATCCTTGAGCGACGCCCGCTCGACGATCCGGCCTGCGTACATCACCTGCACGCGGTCGCAGAACTCGGCCACGACGCCGAGGTCGTGGGTGATCATCATCACCGCCACCGCGAGCTCCTCTGACAGGCGATGAAGCAGCTCGAGGATCTGGGCCTGGATGGTGACATCGAGCGCCGTCGTCGGCTCGTCGGCGATGAGCAGCATCGGCTCGGAGGCGAGCGCGATGGCGATCATGACCCGCTGGCGCATGCCGCCCGAGAACTCGTATGGGTACTGCTTGAGGCGTTCGCGCGGGAACGGGATGCCGACCAGCTCCAAGAGCTCGACGGCACGAGCCTGGGACTGGCGGCGCGGCATGCCGACGCGCTTCTCCAGCACCTCGCGGATCTGGTGCTCAATGGTCATGAGCGGGTTGAGCGAGGTCATCGGGTCCTGGAAGATCATGGAGATCTCCCGGCCGCGGACCGACCGGGCTACGGCCGGATCGCGCATGTCACGACCTCGCCATTGGATCGATCCCCGCATGATCTTGCCGGGGGCCTGGACCAGGCCGAGCACGGCGAGGGCGGTGACGCTCTTGCCGGAGCCCGACTCGCCGACGACGGCCAGCCGCTCGTCCGCGGCCACGTTCATGGTCACCCGCTCGACGCCGAAGACCGGCCCGTCCGGGGACGGGAAGGCGACCGCGAGGTCCTCGATCTCGAGCAGCCGTTCGGGGTCCATCGTGCTCACGGCACCTGCGGTGCCGCCGCCGTCGCCTGGGCGACGAGCGCATCGCCCAGGTGCTTCTCGCGCTGGCGGGGATCAGCGTAGATGCGCAGCCAGCTGGCGAACAGGTTCGATGACAGGACCGTGAGCGAGATGGCGATGCCGGGGATGGTCACCAGCCACCAGGCCGAGCTCAGGTAGTTCTGCCCTTGCGAGATGATGAGACCCCATGACGACTGCGGCGGTTGCACGCCGTAGCCGAGGAACGAGAGCGCGGCCTCGGCCAGGATGATGCGGGCGAACTCGAGGACGGCGAGCGTGATCAAGGGGGAGGCCAGGTTGGGTAGCAGGTGCCGGAACATCACCCGCACCGGCCTGGCCCCGACCACCTCGGCCGCCTCCACGTACTCGGACTTGCGCAACGTCAACACCGAACCCCTGGCGACCCGGGCGTAGACCATCCAGCCGTTGATTGACAGCACGATGATCAGAAGGGTCACGCTCGGCCCCACCGCGTACAGGATCACCAGCGCGAGCAAGATGCCGGGGAAGGCAAGGAGCGTGTCGATGATCCGCATGATGACGGTGTCGGTGAACCCACCGACGTAGCCCGACACCACGCCGACCACCACGCCGAAGGACCCGGCGATGACCACGACAGCCAGGCCCACGAGGAGCGTGACCCGGGCGCCGTACAGCATCCGCGAGAGGAGATCGCGCCCGAGCTGATCGGTGCCCAGGAGGTGCTCGGCGGTGCCGCCCCAGTAGATGGGCGGGGCCAAGCGGTTGCCCAGATCCTGCTTGGTCGGGCTGGCCGGGGCGAGCGCGGGCGCGAAGATGGCGGCCAAGCCAGTGAGCACCAGCACCCCGAGCCCGAAGAGCCCGGTGCCCGAACGCAGCAACTCGTGGAAGAACCGCCCGGCGGCGCCGCGACGTCGCGGCGTTCGGATGGCGGCGGGGATGGCGACGTCGGCCATCAAGCGAGCTCGATCCGCGGGTCGACGAACTTGTACAGCACGTCGGTGATGATGTTGAGGGCGACGATCAAGACGGCCACCACGACCACGATGGCCTGCACGAGGACCAGGTCCTGTTGCTGAAGGGACTGGATCATCAGCAGGCCGATGCCCGGCCAGGCGAAAACCGTCTCCACCACCACCGTGAAGCCGGCGAGCATGCGGGCGTACTCGAAGCTGCTCTGGGTCAGCACCGGTACGAGCGTGTTGCGAAAAGCGTGATGGGTGATGCGGTACCAGAGCGACAGGCCCTTCGCGTCAGCGGTGAGCATGTAGCTCTGATCCATCTCGTCGAGCATGCCGCTGCGCATCATCTGGGTGATCTTCCCGGCCGTGGGCAAGGCCAAGGCCAAGGCCGGGAGCACGACGGCGGTGGCGCCCTGGTCGCCCGAGGTCGGGAACCAGTGGAGCTTCACGCCGAAGATGAGGATGAGCATGAAGCCGAGCCAGAACTGCGGCGCGCTCAGCCCGAGGAGCGACACCGTCACCGTGGCCCGGTCGAGGAACTTCCCCGGCCGGAGCGAGGCGATGATGCCGAGTGGTATCGCCAGCGCGAGCGCCATCAACATGGCAACCCCCGTGAGCAGCAGGGTGGCGGGCAGGCGGTCCAGGACGAGGGGTAGGGCGTCCTTTCCCTCCTGCCAGAACGATTGGCCGAGATCGCCGTGGGCCAGCTTTCCGATGAACTGCGTGTACTGCTCACCGAGCGGCTTGTCGAGCCCAAGGTACTGCTGGACCGCGGCCCGCTGGGCCGGTGAGGCGTCCACCGGAAGGAAGGTCAGCTCGGGCTTCGTCACGATCCTCGTCACGAAGAAGACCGCCGACGCCACGAGGAACACGACGATCAGCCCCGCGAGGATCCGCTTGGCCAGGAACTTCACGATGGGCGGCACGTCGATCTGCATCCTCCGTCTCTGCGCCGTCCGGGAGCGGGCCGTGCCCGCCCCCGGATCTCGTACGTCGCGTCGTCAGGACCCCACGGTCATGTCCGGCACGTAGAGCGAGCCATCCACTCGGGGCTTCCAGTTCAGGTTGTTCGTGGCGCCGTAGATGTCCTGAAGGTTCACGGTGAAGATGAACACCGGGTCGTCCTCGCAGCCGATCTTCAGCGCGGTGTGGAAGTCGGCCTCACGCTTGGTGGGGTCGGTCTGCGAGCGGGCGTCGTTGAGCGCCGCTGTCGCGTCCTCGTTCACGTAGCTCGAGAGCGCACCTTCCTTGTGGTAGTAGGTCTCGATCTTGGAGGCGTCGAAGAGCTCGTTCGAGGCCGACACGAAACCCACGTCGGGCTGCGGTGTGCCCACGCCGGTCGCGAACTCGGTGATGTAGGACGAGAACGGCCGAACGTCAGTCTTCACCTTGATGCCCACATCGTTGAGGTACCCGGTCACCGCTTCGGTCGTCTCGGCATCCTTCAGCCACCGGCCCGTCGGGGCCAGCAGCGTGAGCTGCTCCCCGTTGTAGCCGGCTTGCTTCAAGAGGTCCTTGGCCTTCGCGGGATCGTACGGATAGGGCTTGAGATCGGGGTCGTAGCCGAAGGTTCCTTCCGCGAGGGTCTGGCAGTTCGCCACAGAGGCGTAGCCGCTGAAGAGGTCCTTGGCCAGCGCGTCCTTGTCGACGGCGTAGTTCATGGCCTGGCGGATCAGCTTGCTCTTCAAGGTGCCGTCGTAGTTCTTGAGCCGGAAGACCGGGAACTCCAGGCCCTCACGGGTGATGACCTTCGGGACGTCCTTCGTCTGCTCCGGCGGCAGCAAGGTGGCGAGCTGGATCTCGCCGGTCTTGAGGCCGGCAGCGCGGGTGCTCGCTTCGGAGATGAACCGGAGCGTCACGTCCTTGATCGCCGGCTTGTCACCCCAGTAGTCGTCGTTGCGAACGAGCGTGACTTGGCTGCCGCGGTCCCACTTCACGAACTTGTAGGGCCCCGTCCCGATGGGTGCCTCGACGAACGCCTTGTCCTTGGAGTACACGGGCGGCACCATCTTCAATCGGTACATGCGGGCCGGGAACACCGGATCGTTCTGCGCCGTGGTGACCTGAAGCGTGGTCGCGTCGACGGCCTTGGCTCCGGTGATGCCCTCGTAGAAGTCGCGCTGAGCCGAGTTGAACTTGGGATCGATGACCCGGTTGACCGAGTACGCCGCTGCTTCGGCGTTGAAAGGCTCGCCATTGGTGAACGTCACCCCGTCGCGGAGCTTGAACTCCCAGGTCGTGGGGTTGACCTGCGTGGGGAGGGCGGTCGCGAGGTGCGGGACGAGGTCATTCGTCTCCGGATCGCGGCGCAGCAGCGTGTCGTAGACGTTGTCCGTCACCGCCCGCTCGTTTCCGTCCTCGGCCGACTGCGGGTCGAGTGTCGACGGCTCGTCGGCGATGGCGATCGTGATCTTGTCGCTCGTCGTTCCTCCGCCCCCACCGGTGCCGGCCGGCGCGGTCGTCGCCGCGCCCCCGCCCCCACTCGTCCCCGCGTTACTCGTCCCCGCGCTGCTCGTGCCCCCGCTGCTGCTACCGCAGGCGGCGGCGGCGAGCGTCAGCGCGGTCAGCAGCGCCACCACAGTGGAACGACCAGACCTTCTCATCAGCGGATCCTCCCCCTCCATGGACGGTCGGTCAGGCCGACCGTCGATCCGAACCCACCCCCGCCCCCGCACCCGGCCAGGCACGGCGACATAGGTATCTCGTCACTTGGCAGTGAACTGTTCGTACGTCTATCCTGCGTACCGGCCTTCGTATGTAGTATACCGTACACACTCTATGGTCTCCGGCTGGCCGCGCGCAAGACCTCGATCGGGAGCGGTTGGTGCCACAACGCCGGCCGCATGCTGTAGCGAGCAACGGCCGGCCCGCCATCACCGGTCGGCGCGGTGGCCGGTCATATGCTCGGCCGCCGAAGGCGAGGAAGGGCCTCGAACGCCGGTCGCGACGCTCTGATGCCGCAAGGAGGACCCTCGATGGACACCGACAGCCGTCTCTCCCATCGGCCCTTGCGAGTGGTGGTCGCCGACGAGATCCGGTCGATGATCATGAACGGCACCATTGCCCCGGGCGAGCGGCTGGTCGAAGACAAGCTCGCGGCCGAGCTCGGCGTCTCCCGCAACCCGGTGCGGGAAGCGATCCGTTCTCTGGAGGCGACCGGCCTCGTCGATGTGGTCCCCCGCAAGGGTGCCTACGCCTGTCATCTGCACGGCGACGACGTGCGCCAGATCCAAGAGCTGCGCTCAGCCATCAACGGCTGGGCGGCCGAGCTGGCCGCGACACGACGCAGCGATCACGATCTCCGCCGCATGCACGCCTGCATCGCGGACGGGCGAGCGGCGTCGATGGCCGGCGACATCGTCCGCGCCGCCGAGCAGCACCGAGAGTTCCACCTGATCATGGAAGGAGCGGCCGGCAACCCCTTCATCGGCATGGTCCTGAACCCATTGCAGCATCGGACCGAGATGGTGTTCTCGATCCTCCTCGGGCGCCGTGGCGCGCTCGCCTGGGACGAGCACGAAGCGATCTACGAAGCCATCGCCGCCGGTGACGCGGCCCGCTCCCGGGCCCTGGTCGAGCACCACATCCTGTCGGCGCTCGAGCACTATGAGCAGGGAACCGAGCCCCGCGAGGAGTCCGGCGGGGCTGGTTGAGCGCGCGGTCAGCCCGCGGCCCGCACGGGGTACCACTCCCGACCTTGGACGTACTGCAGGTGCATGCCGTCCATGTAGAACCAACGCTTCTTGGCCGCCTCGCGGACCGTCTCGATCACGTCGAGCTGCGTCTGCTCGTCCTCGGTGTGCTCGAGGAGGATCTGGAAGCCCTTCTCCCCGTGCTCGACGTCGGCGGTGATGTGGAGCAGGAAGAACTCGATCTCGTCATCGGTGAAGTGGTAGCGGTCGCGTAGGGCCGGGACGATCGGCGCGTAGAGCTCGGGCACTTGCGACTCGAGGCCGACGATGATCACCGCTGTCGCGTGCAGCGTGCCGCGTGTGAGCGTGGTGTTGAGGATGAAGTCCTTCAAGGCCGCGGTGGTCGGCAGGTCCGGTGCAGACCGCGACTCTTCGATCGTCATGCCGAGGGCGATGCCGAACTTGGCCAGCTTGTCGACATGGCGCTCGGTCGGATCCTCTTCCTCGTTCAAGTTCTCGAGGTAGAAGTTGCGCGCGTCCCACCAGGGACACAGCCCGTAGATGATCCCGTAGTACCGCGACACGTTGGAGACGAAGTTGTAGTGCTGCTGCACGTACGCCTTCATCGCATCCTTCGTCAGCTCGCCCTGGGCCCAGGACGTGAAGAACGGGTGGTTCTTGCTGTGCCACTCCTCCCGCGCCGCCACGAGCGCGGCGCGGTACTCCTCGGTGCTCAACATGCGCGACGACCTCCTCCAGGTATGTGCTGAACCGCTGCTGGCCCCCGCAGGCGGCGGGCCGCCCCTTCGCGGTCGTTTTGTATACAGTATCTTGGAGACGCGACGAGGGCAAGGGCTAGACAGCCGTCCGCGGCCAGATCGCACCCTTGTCCCTACGGACCCCGCCGTGGGAGCGGGCGGCGGGATGGGTGCCCTCAGGACCGCCCGGCGGCGAACTCGCGCTGGGAGCGGGCGATGTGGCGAGCGGCGAGGACCTCGGCCAGCTCGGCATCGCCGTCGGCGATGGCGGCGATGATGCCCTCGTGCTCGTTCCAGGCCGCGGCACCCCGGCGCTCGGCCGAGCTGGAGAAGATCCACGCCAGCTTCAGCCCATACCCCGCCATCAGCTCCACCAGGTGAGCGTTGCCGGTGGCGGCGGCGATGGCCTCGTGGAAGGCACTGTTCAGCCGGGTGAGCTCAGGCCAGGCCTCCTGGCGCAGGGCCTCACGGCCCTCCTCCACGATCCGCTCGAGCCGTTCCAGGTCTGCCGGCTTCCGGCAGAGCGCGGCCTTGCGGGCGGCGAAGCTCTCCAGCGCCGAGCGCACCTCGTAGAAGTCCTCGGCCTCCTTGATCGAGACCGTCGCGACCACCGCCCCCCGCCGCGGCGCGATGTCGACGAAGCCCTCGGTGTGGAGCTGCTTCAAAGCCTCCCGGACCGGGATCCGGGACACCCCGAGCTCCTCGGCCAGCAGGTTCTCGACCAGACGGCTGCCCTGGGGCAGCCAGCCCGTGACGATCCAGGTGCGGATCTGCGCATAGGCCAGCGCGCGCAGCGTCGGATGGCGCTCACCGACCTTGGTGCTGCGACCGTCCTCCACGTGACCCTCACATCCCGCGCCGCCGGCCGTGCCTTGCCGAGCCGACCAGAGCGATAGTATACGATATCCCATGCGCGTTGCCGTCCTCATCAAGCAGGTGCCGCGCACCGATCAGCTGTGCCTCGCGGGCGGTCGGCTCGTACGCGAAGGCGTCGAGATGGAGGTCAACGCCTTCTGCCGGCGGGCCAACGCCAAGGCCGTCGAGCTGGCCGGCGACGACGGTGATGTGGTGGTGTTCACCATGGGCCCGCCGGACGCCGACCAGGCCTTGCGGGAGATGCTGGCGTGCGGGGCGTCCCGAGGCGTGCACCTGTGCGACCCCGCGTTTGCCGGCTCGGACACTCTGGCCACGGCGCGGGCGCTGGCGACGGCGATCACCGCGTTCGGACCCTTCGACCTGGTGCTCTGCGGGCTGAACTCCCTCGACGCCGACACCGGTCAGGTCGGTCCAGAAGTCGCCGAGCTCCTCGGTCTCCCGTTCGCCCCCGGCGTCCGGGAGCTCGACGTCGTCGGTCGCGGCTTCCACGCCCGGCTCGAGACGGACGACGGCTTTCGATCGGTGGAGGGAGAGCTCCCAGTCGTGCTCTCGACCGCCGAGCGCCTCTGCGATCCGTCGAAGGCGCCGCCGAACGCCTCCGCGGCAGTCGCCGGGGATCGCATCAGCCTCGTGACGGCCACCGCCCTCGGGTTGGCCGCGGCCGACGTCGGCGTGGGCGGCTCGCCGACCTCGGTCGGTGCGACGCGCCTGCACGAGACCACCCGCCGAGGCTGGCGGGCGACATCGGTGGCCCACGCGCTCGAGCTCCTCGACGACTTGGGCGCCCTGGATGCCACGACGACGCCCGCCGGGGCCGAGGTGGTCGCGACCACCGGTGGCGACGGACACGCCGCCGAGGTGGTCGCGACCACCGGTGGCGACGGTCACGCCGTGTGGTGCTTCCTCGAGCCCGAGCCCGAGCGGGAGGGACGGGAGCTACTCGGCGAAGCGGCTCGATTGGCGTCGGTGGTCGGCGGCGCCGTGACCGCACTCGTCCCCGAGCCCGTCCCGGCCGGTCTCGGCCCGGCCGGCGCCGATCACGTGGTGGCGATCGTCGATGGTCACGAGCCCGAGCAGTGGGCACGAGCGCTCGCCGCGGCGGCATCGAGGGCGCAACCGTGGGCGCTGCTGATCGAGGGCACCCGGAAGGGCCGGGCCGTGGCGGCCGCCGTCGCGGCCCGGTGCGGATGGGGTCTCACTGGCGACGCCATCGAGCTCGAGGTATCGGCGACCGGACGGCTCGTGGCCTGGAAGCCGGCGTTCGGCGGCCAGCTGATCGCGCCCATCGAGAGCCGGTCACCGGTGCAGATGGTGACGATCCGCCCGGGTGTGCTCCCCCGCCGGGGCGGTCGCCTCGCCGCTGACCCGGTGCCGAGCTCGTTCCGAGCGGGCGGTCCGGCCCGGATCGTGACGACCGCGTCGGTGTGCGATGACGACGGCGTCGGCGAGCTGCTGCGCGCGTCCGGCGTACTCGGCGTCGGGACCGGGGTGGAACCGGACGCCTACCTATTGCTCGAACCGCTGCGCCTCGCCCTCGGCGGGTCCCCCCTCGCGGCCACCCGCCGGGTCACCGACCGCGGCTGGCTGCCCCGCAGCCGGCAGCTCGGTGTGACCGGCCATGCGATCGCGCCACGGCTCTACGTCGCGGTCGGGATCTCGGGGAAGCTCAACCACATGGTCGGTGTCCGGGCCGCCGGCACCGTGCTGGCGATCAACGACGATCCCGACGCCCCCGTGTTCGGCCAAGCCGACGTCGGGCTGCTCGGCCGGTGGCAGGAGATCGTGCCCGAGCTCGCCGAAGCGCTCACATCACCCGCGCTGGCGCCGGTGACTGGAGCTTGAGGAGGCAATGGTGGACCTGAGCGTGTGGTCGCAGAAGCTGATCAACCACCTCACCGCACACATGGACTCCGAGCGCGAGGTCCTCCGCGCCTACGCCGAGCTGGCCGACCGGGCCGAGGAGGACCACGTGCGCTACCTCGTCCAGCTGATCCTCGCCGACGAGGTGCGCCATCATCAGCTGTTCGGCGAGATGATCAACGCCCTGCGGGCAGAGATGGATCAGCGCGACATCTCGCCGCGTCTGCCTGATTTCCGCCCTGGCGAGACGCCGCCGGAGCTCATCGAGGAGACCCGGCGGCTGCTGGCGATCGAGAAGCGCGACACCCACGATCTCGCTCGCCTGAAGAAGGAGCTCGACAAGGTGGCGGACACCCGCTGGTGGTCGGTCCTGGTCGAAGTCATGGAGCTCGACACCCAGAAGCACGTGCGGCTCCTGGAGTTCATCGCCGGCGACTGACGGCATCTCGCCGACGTCGGCGACGCCGCGGTCAGGGCAGGATGAGGTGGCTGTCGCCGAACTCGTGCCACCGGTAGCCGTGAGCCAGGCTGGCCTCGTAGGAGCGCTTCAGCAGCTCGCGACCCGCCACCGCCTCCAACATGAGGAGGTGGGAGGCCTCGGGTTCATGCCAGCCGGTGAGCAGGCCGTCCACCGCGCGCACGCCCCGCTCGGGCGTGATCACCACATCCGTCCAGCCATCGAACGGCCGCACCACGCCCGCATCGTCGACCGCGGTCTCGAGCGCCCGCACCGCAGTCGTTCCGACTGCAACGACACGGCCACCGGCGTCGTGCGTAGCGTTCACCCGCTGCGCCGTGGACGGTGACACACGTACCGGCTCCGGGTACGGGACCTCGTCCGCCTCGAGCGAGGCCACGCCGGTGTGGAGCACGATCGGGGTCACGCCGACACCCTTGGCCGCCAGGCGTGTGATGAGCTCCGGCGTGAACGGTCGGCCGGCACTCGGCATCTCGGCGCTCCCCGGCTCGGTCACGTACACGTTCTGGTAGGCGCTGAGCGGCCACGGTCGATCGATGTAGCCATACCGGATGGGGCGCCCGTGGACGGCCAGCCACGTGAGCACCGGCCGGGAAAGCGAGAGCCGGGCGATCCAGAGCCGGGGCGAGTCGCGATAGGGCGCCAGCAGCTCGATGGCCGCGGCGGCGCCGAGGCTCAGGTGACGCGGCGGGGGCTCGCCGACCGGCCACCGCTCCGTGGCTCTCCCGGCTGGGCGTCGGAGCTCGATCACCCACTCGTCGCCGTCCAACCGCACCGACAGATGAACGACGACGGCGTGACCATCGTCGTCCTGCGCGTCGACGGCGGCCGGGATGGTGCCCGAGGTGTTGATGACCACCAGGTCGCCCGGGTCAAGGTAGGACGGCAGCAACGCGAACGTGGTGTGCACGAGCTCGCAGCCGCGGCGCCGGGCCATGAGCATCCGGACCGAGTCGCGGGTGAGGCCGCGCGCCTCTGGCGGTTCGTTCGCCTCCAGCTCGACCGGCAGCTCGAACCCCAAGCGTCCTGTCGACGCCGCGGCCTCGGTCGCCGCCCTCATCTCGCCCGCTCCATGTCCGCGGCGCGGTAGCGCCCGCTCGGCCGGGCGTCCTGCAGCAGCAGCCTCAGCGCCGGAACGATCGCCTCCGGCTCAGGTCGGTCGGAGATGTCCTCACCCGGGAACGCCTCCTGATGCATCTGCGTGCGCATGTCGCCGGGGTCGAACCGGTAGACCCGGAGCGCCGGCTCCTCGGCCGCCAGGACGTTGTCGAGCTGTTCGAGCGCGGCCTTCGACGACCCGTAGCCGCCCCAACCCTCGTAGCCCTCGACGGCGGCGTCGGACGTCACGTCCACGATCACCCCGGAGGACGCCCGCAGCAGTGGGAGCGCCAGCTGGACCAGGCCCAAGGGGGCGACGACGTTCACCTGGTAGACCCGTTCGAGGACGTCGAGCGGGTAGCTGTCGAGCGTCGGCTGCGGCGATGGCCCGAGGACGCTGGCGTTGTTGACCAGCAGATCGAGGCGGCCGAGCCGCTCGGCTTCGGACACCAGCTGCTCGCGGTGGGCCGCGTCAGCGACGTCGCCGGCGATCGCCCGCACCACGCCTCCGTGGACCAACAGCGCCTCGGCCGTCGCCGCCAGCGCGGCGGCACCACGAGCATCAATGACAAGGTCCCATCCGTCCGCCGCGAGGTCCCGGGCGAGCGCTCGTCCGAACCCCCTCGACGCTCCTGTGATCAGCACGACCGGCATGGCGTGCCTCCCTTCCTCGCGCGAATATAACAAGTGAACACTTGTGTTATTCCACACCAGCATCTGCACCGCCAGCGCACGGGAACCCGCGCTGCCAGGGTGCAGATGGGTCTCACTCAACCCCGGGCCGGCCGGCGCACCCGGATCTGCACCGCCAGCACGCGAGAACCCGTACCGTCAAGGTGCAGCTCCGGTCTCACTCAACCCCGGGCCGGCCGGCGCACCCGGATCTGCACCGCCAGCACGCGAGAACCCGTACCGTCAAGGTGCAGCTCCGGTCTCACTCAACCGGGCCCGGCCTGCGGTCTCACTCAACCGGCCAGGCGGGCGACGGACTCAGCGGTGGTCGTGCGCGAGGCGCTCGCCGAGGACGCGGAGCTGTGCCCGCACCGCCGAGGGCTCGAGCACCTCGGCGCGGCAGGGCAGGCCGGCGACGTAGTCGGCGATCCACTCCACGTCGCCGCCGACCCGCACCACCGTGGTGTCACCGTCGTCGGCTTCGACGACCCCGACCGTGCGCGACACCAACCGCTCGGCTCGCTCCCGAGCGACGTGCAGCCGGACGAGCGCCTGGACGGGATGGACGGCGAGCGCGACGCCGTGGGCCACGAGTGCCGCCGCGTCAGGCGGGTCGGTCCGCTCGAACGGCACGCCCGTGGCCCGCGGCTCGCTGATGCGGTCGGGCCGGAAGGTGCGCCACGCGCTCCTGGTCAGGTCGAACGCCACCAGGTACCAACGGCGCTCGGTGTACACGAGCCGGTAGGGCTCCACGTGCCGCTCGCTGGTCTCGCCGCTGCCGCCCCGGTATGCGAACCGGAGGCGCTCCGGACGCCGGCAGGCGACGGCGACCATCACGAGGACGTCCAGGTCGATCGGGGGCAGCTCGGTCGGGCGCAAGGCGACAGTCACCGTCCGCAGCGCCGACACCCGCTCCCGCAGCCGGGCCGGTAGCACCTGGTCCAGCTTGGTCAGGGCGGAGAGGGCGGCGTTCTCGAGCCCCGACAGCGGCACCGCCGGACACGGCGCGCAGCGCCACCGCGGCCGCCACCGCCTCATCGTCGTCAAGCAGCAAGGGCGGCAGGTGGCCGGAAGCACCCAGTCGATAACCCCCGTAGCGGCCCGTGGTGGCGGTCACCGGGTAGCCCAGCGAGCGGAGCCGGGTCATGTCCCGGCGCAGTGTCCGGGGCGTGACCTCGAGTCGCTCGGCCAGCTCGGCGCCCGCCCACCACGGGCGAGCGGCGAGCAGCGTGAGCAAGCGGAGCAAGCGACCCGGCGTGTCCATTGCCACGCATCTTTCTCCAGATTGCGGACCGAAACTGTCCGCAATCGTCCTTACCGTGGTCCCCATGGCATCGAGTCATCCACCAACCTCCTGGAAGGAACCCCCTCATGCACCCTGAGCTCCTCCTCCGCCTCGCCGCCGACCGTCATCGCGACGACTTCAAGCGGGCCGAGCGCGCTCGCCTCCGGGCCGCCATACAGGCCCACCCGTCGGCCATCAGGCGGGCGCCGGCGTGGTCCCGCCCGCCCGCGCGTCAGGTGCGGTCAGTGCCGGCATCGGTCGTCGTGGACCAGCCGGCTCGGCCCGGTTCGGCCCCGAGTCAAGGGCCCGAGACGCCGGCGGCGTGAGCCTGTCCGGCCGTGAGTCCGCTTCGGCCCGGCACTACGCCGGAGCGGGCTCCAGCCGGAACGTCGGGTGGTCGGCCGGGTCGGGCAGCCGCTTGAAGTAGGTGTCGACCTCCCGGCCGACCTTCTTCCGGTACGCCTCCAGGACGGGCGGGCGCTCCTCCACTGGGATCTCGGTGGCCCGCACGCGCTCGCCTCGGCCTTTCTTGTCCTTGAGCTCCGCCTGACCGGCCGCGCGCAGGTTGCGCACCCATTCGGACTCGCCCCGAGTCGACACGATGAAGCGGGCGCCACCGTGCTCTACCGGGATCACCGGGAGCTCTTGGACGTCCCCGCTGGTCCGCTTCGAGATGGCAAGGGTGGCGACGTCCCGCCACCCGAGTCGCATGGCGATCTTGTTGGCGACCGGGCTGAAGAACGACGAGGGCTTCAGGTACGCCATTGGGCGACTCCTTCGACGACGCGTGCGGCCCACCCTAGGCTCGCCTCTCGAGCGCTCGATCGACGCCCGTCGGTGTGCTAGGAGCGTGGCGATGCAGAACACGCTGCCGTACCGGGTCTACCTGGACGAGGCGGTGCACGCGGTCGAGCGGCGGGAGCTCTTCGCCCGCCAGTGGGTGCAGGTAGCCCGGGCCGAGGAAGTGTCCGAGCGGGGCGACTGGCGGAGGATCGAGATGACGGGCGAGGCGCTCCTCTTGGTGCGCGGCGAGGACGACGTCCTGCGCGGCTTCGCCAACACCTGCCGGCACCGCGGCGCCGAGCTGTGCCCCGCGGACGGACCCGAGTCGGGCCACGTCGGCCGGGTGCTGCGCTGTCCCTACCACAACTGGTCCTACGGGCTCGACGGCCAGCTGCGGGCCGCGCCTCACCTCGATGAGGTGCCCGGCGGCATCGAGCTCTATGCCGTGGGCGTAGCCACCTGGGCGGGCTTCGTGTTCGTTTGCCTGCGACCGGAGGATGTGCCGTCGCTGGAGCAGCAGGTCGGTGACGCCGATCGTCGCATCCGCAACTACGGCCTGGGCGACCTTCGGCGAGGCGCTCGCGTCACGTACGAGGTGGCCGCGAACTGGAAGGTGATCGCCGAGAACTACAACGAGTGCTACCACTGCGGCCCCGTCCACCCCGAGCTGTGCGACCTGGTGCCGGCCTTCCGGCGGGGTGGTGGTGCCGACCTGGCGTGGGAGCGGGGCATCCCCCATCGGGAAGGGGCATGGACCTTCACCAGCACCGGGACGTCGAGGCGGGCACCGCTGCCCGGACTCGACGACGACGAACGAGTCCGTCACAAGGGCGAGCTCATCTACCCCAACCTGTTGCTGAGCCTTTCGGCCGATCATGTCCTCGCCTTCACCCTCTACCCCCGCTCGGCGGGCCACACCACGGTCGTGTGCGACTTCCTGTTCGCGCCCGACGAGGTGGCTTCCGACGCCTTCGACCCAACCGACGCGGTCCAGCTCTGGGACGTCGTCAACCGGCAGGACTGGCGGATCGGCGAGAGCGTGCAGCGCGGCATGGCGTCCTTCGCCGCCACTCGCGGCTGGTTCTCCCCGATGGAGGACGAGTCGGCCGACATCCGACGCTGGTACCTCGCGCTCATGGGCGATGCGTTCGATGCCTGAGCCCGGCCTCGACGCCGATGTCGCCATCGTGGGCCTCGGCGGAATCGGGAGCTCCGCCGCCTTCTTCTCCGCTCGTCGCGGACTGCGGGTGATCGCACTCGAGCGCTTCGAGCTCGGCGGGCACAGCCGCGGCGCGTCACACGACCACAGCCGCATCATCCGCCGCAGCTACCACACGGAGCACTACGTCCGGCTGACTGCCCACGCGTATGGAGCGTGGCGCGAGGTGGAGGCGGCGGGCGGTCGCCAGTGCATCTGGACGACCGGGGGCGTAGACCTCTTCCCTGAGCACGCTGCCATCGACCCGTCGACGTATGCCGGGGCCATGACGGCGGCGGGCGTCCCGTTCCACGTGCTCGACGGCGCGCAGGTCCGCCGACGGTGGCCGGCAATCGTGGTCGAAGACGACATCACGGCGCTATACCAGGCCGAGACGGGCATCGTGTCGCCCGAGCTCGCGGTGCCGCTCCTCCAACGACTGGCGGGGGACCACGGCGCCGACCTTCGCGGGGCCAGCCTGGTGCGCGAGGTTCGTCCCATCGGGGACGGCGTCGAGCTGGCAGTGGTCGGCGTCGACCGACCGATCCGGGCCGGCTGCGCCGTGCTGGCCGTCGACGCCTGGACTGCGGATCTGATTGCCCCGCTCGATGCCACGGTGCCGCTCACGGTGTTGCAGGAGCAGGTCAGCTACTACGCCGTCTCCGAGCCGGCGGCGTTCGCCATCGGCGCCGTGCCGGTGTGGATCTGGATGGACGAGCCCAGCTTCTACGGCTTCCCACAGTTCGGGCGGCCCGGCGTCAAGATGGCCGAGGACTGCGGCGGACGGCCCGTCACCGGCGACGACCGAAGCTTCGAGCCGGACCCAGCCATCCTCAGCCGCACGACGGCCTTCGGGACGCGGCTCTTCGGCGGCGCCCTCGGCCCGATGACCCACACTGCCACCTGCCTCTACACGCTCACGCCGGACCGGGACTTCGTGCTCGACCGCGTGCCGGGGTACCCCCAAGTGCTCGTGGCGCTGGGCGCGGCCCACGGCTTCAAGTTCGCGCCCTGGTTCGGCCGCACCCTGGCCGCCCTGGCCGCCGGCGAGCAGGCCACCGAAGACCTGGCGCCGTTCGCCTTGGACCGGCCGGCCCTGCGCGAGCCGACCGGCTCCACCGCTTGGCTCGTCTGACCAGGCCGGCGCCCGGCCCCTCTGTGGCGTCGCTCGATGTCCATGTTGTCATCTGACCGCTCACGATATATCGTGATGCACAGTTCTAGTTCAAGGAGACGAGATGAGACACCACGATGATGACCACGGCGGCCGTCGGCCCACCAGCCGTCCGCCGCGCCGACATGACCATGCCTTCTCCCGGCCCGGCGACGACCAGCCCGGCGACGACCCCCGCTTCGAAGGCTGGCGCGGCGGTCGGGGCGGGCCCGGCCGCGGTGGTGGCCGGCATGCGCGTTGGGAGGACGGGTGGGGCGGCCCGGCGCGCCGAGGGCGGGGCGCCATCCGCAACGGCATCCTCCTGCTGCTGGCCGAGGAGCCGATGCACGGCTACCAGCTCATGCAGGAGCTGGCAGCCCGCAGCCGCGGGGCCTGGCGGCCGAGTCCCGGCGCCATCTATCCCACCCTGCAACGCCTCGAGGACAAGGGCCTGGTGCGATCCGATGAGGACGAGGAGCGCCGGGTCTTCCGCCTGACCGACACCGGTCAGCTGGTGGCGGACCGGTTGGCCTTGACTGGCGTCGCCCCCTGGGAGGCGGTCGGCCCGGCCGAACACGAGCGAGGCGAGCTCCGCTATGAGCTCGGGCACCTCGTCGACGCCGTCCGCCAGGCCGTGAGGGCCGGCTCGCCAGAGCAGCGCCGCCGGGTCCTCGTCCTGCTCGGCGACACCCGCCGGGCCGTGTACCGCATCCTCGCCGAAGACGAGCCGGCAGACCGTTCGACCGGCCCGACAGACGGTCCGACGCCTGGCCCGACCGATCGCCCGACATCCAGCCCGACATCCGGTCCGCCAGACGGTCCGACCCCTAGCCCGACCGATCGTCCGGCATCCGGCCCCGCGTCGGATCCAGCAGCCACCGAAGGCCCGATCACTGACCAGTAGCGTCGGCGCCATGCGTGCGCCCTCGCCCGAACCCCCACCCACCGACCAGGGCGAGGAGCGGGTGCGGGCGCACCTCGAGCGGCTCGGAGTGCCCCATGAGATCGTCCCGTGCGATCCCGAGCTCGCCGACACCGCGGCCTTCTGCGCCGCCTATGGCTATTCACCCGGTGATTCGGCCAACACCATCCTCGTCGTCGGCAAGAGTGACCCGCCCCGCTACGCAGCCTGCGTCGTGCTGGCCACTACCCGCCTCGACGTGAACCGAACCGTGCGCGCCCGCCTGGGCGCCAAGAAGGCCTCGTTCGCCGATCCGGACCAGACCAAGGCCATCACCGGCATGCTGATCGGGGGCGTCACCGCGCTCGGGCTTCCTCCCGACCTGCCCATCTGGGTCGACTCCCGAGTGGTCGAGCGAGCGCGAATCGTGCTCGGCGGCGGGAGCCGGAGCTGCAAGATCGTGGGACCGCCCGAGCTCCTGACCGCCCAGCCTGCGGTGGAGGTCGTGACCGGTCTGGCCCTCGACCTCCCCCGACCGGAGGCACCGCTGGCCAACGAGTGACGCGGTGCCGTTAGCCGGGTTCGGGTCGCATCTCCACCCCGAGCGCGCGGAGGGCGCGCGCTGAGGGTGGAGAGGGCGGACGGGGTGCGGGAGACAGTGCCTGGCGAGGGCGTTCGCGCCCCAGTACCCTCGTTCCGTCATGAGACCGCAACAATCGTGGTGGCGCGGGCTTGGATTGGCCGCCGCCACGGTGCTGTTCTCCTCGCTCGCGCTGGCGCCACCGGCCTCGGGCTCCAGCGACGACCTCACCACCAAGCGCGACACCGTCCGCCAGCAGCGCGCCGAGCAGGCCGGCCAGCTCGACGTCCTCAAGGCCCGGCAGGGCCAGATCGACGACGCCCTGAAGGCGCTCGACGAGAACCTCTCCGGCCAGGAGGCCCTGGCCGGCCGGGCCGCGCGCGCCGAGCAGGACGCGAGCCAGGCGGCCGCGTCGGCCCGGGCGGCCGAGCAGGACAAGGAGGCGCAGATCAGCCAGCTCGAGGCCGCGGCCCGGAGGGTAGCGGTCGGCCTCTACATGGGCAGCAGCGACGCCGGGCTGTCCACCTTCCTGCCCGGCGGCGACGTTGCCGCGGGCCTCTATCAGAGTCAGCTGAGCGCGCTCGTCGTCGGCGGGGCGCAGAGCACGATCGACGACCTCGACGCGGCGCGTCAAGACCTCACTGTCACCCGGTCGCGAGCGGAGCACGCGCAGCAGAGGGCGGCCAAGCGGCGACAGTCGGCCCAGCACGCCAGCCAGCAGCTGCAGGACGCGCTGGCGCTCTCGCAGCGCAAGCAGGCCGAGCTCGAGAACCGCATCGACCAGAACCTGCAGGAGGCGGCGTCGCTGGCGTCGGTGGACAAGACGCTCTCCCGGCAGATCCAGACCCGTGAGGCGGAGATCGCGGCCCGGCTGCGCAAGAGCGAGCAGGAGATGCTGGCCCGCGCCGCCGCCAACCCAGCGCTCTCTGCCACCAGCCGCCGCTTGCTCGCGTCGAGCGGCTCGGGTGGGGCTTCGACGTTCGTCCCGGCCGAGGGCAACCTGGTGATCGTCCACGGCATCAAGGTGGACGCCAGCATCGCCGGCGCGCTGGCCCGACTGATCGCGGCGGCGGCAGGCGACGGGTTCGCGCTGGGCGGGAGCGGCTACCGGAGCGCGGCGGCCCAGATCGCGGTCCGCCGGAACAACTGCGGCCCCAGCCAGTACGACATCTGGCAGAAGCCGGCGTCGCAGTGCAACCCACCCGCGGCTCGGCCCGGAACGTCGATGCACGAGCGGGGCCTGGCAATTGATTTCACCTGCAACGGCTCGCTCATCACGTCCTACGGCAGCGCCTGCTATGCCTGGATGCGCAACCACGCGCCGAGCTTCGGCTTCCTGAACCGGCCCGGCGAAGCCTGGCACTGGTCGACGAACGGCCACTGACCGTGCCGAAAGCGCACTCACCCTGCCGCGTGCGCACCGACCGCTTCGGCTGATCTGTTCGACACCGGCCCGTTCCGGTCACCCAGCCGTGGCGTTGACCGCCCGCTCCCGAAGGCGCAAGCCGAGATCGGCGCACTCCACGCACACCGATTCGGGGATGACACCTATCTTCATCAGTCCGGCGAAGACCTTGCAGCCGAGGCAGAGGGCAAGCCCGGACTCGAGCGTGGCGGCCACCGCGATGAGTGCCACCAGCACGGTTGCCAGTACCGGCGCGACGAGCGGCCAAGCTGCCAGCGCCCCGACCGACAGCGTGGCTCCGATCCCCTGCGCGAAGCGCTTCGGCGGCCCTGGCACCAACTTCGGCGCCACCGGCAAGCGGGGCACGATCAGCCTGGTGACGACGAGCGCCAGCGGGCTGAACCGTGGGCCACTGAGCACCCGGAGCACAAAGCCGGCGGCCAGCGTGACCAGGAGGATCGGCCAACGGGTGAGGAGAAACGCCAACGCCTGCAGCAGCACGCCCGCCGCTACCAGCCGCGCCGACACCTCGTTCACCGGGTTGGGGAAGCGAAAGGCGTCGCGGGCGCTCACCCCCCGCAGGCTAGGCCAGGAATCCCGACTCAACAACTCAGGATTCGGGTGTTGGCCAAGCAGTAGCGTGCCGCGGCCATGGCGCTGACCCTCACCGTCGACCGGGCCCGCTGGCAAGCCCACCTGCGGGCCACGATCGAGGCCTTCCCGGGGCTGGTGCCCGTGGTGAAGGCCAACGGGTATGGGTTCGGGCGCGCCTACCTCGCCGACCTGGTCCGGTCGTGGAGCGAGTCGGACACCGCCATCGACGAGCTGGCCGTGGGCACGGTCCACGAGCTGGCTGGGCTCCCTCCCGATGGGCCGCGGCCGCTGGTGCTGACGCCGGCGTTGGCCCGCGAGCTCACCTCGAGCGTCGGCCCCGCGATCTTGACCGTGAGCCGTGCCGAACACGTGGCGGAGGTGGTCGCGAGCGGTGTGGAGGCGCCGGTGGTGGTCAAGCTGCTCAGCGGCATGCGACGCTACGGCGTCGGTCTGGAAGCGCTCCCGAGCTTGCTCGACACCATCGCCGCCGCCGACCTCACCATCCATGGCTATGCCCTGCACCCGCCCCTCGCGGGCGCCGCCGAGGAGCACGCGGCCGAAGCCGCGGCCTGGGCCGACCGCCTGCCCGCGGGCGCCACCATCTATGTCAGCCACCTCGACGCGCCGGCCTTCTCCCGGCTGGTGGCCAACCGCCCGGCGCACCGATGGCGGATCCGTCTCGGCACCGCGCTGTGGCACGGGAACAAGTCGGCCTTCCACCTCGGCGCAGACGTCGTCGATGTGCGGGCGGTGCGAGCGGGCGAGCGGGCCGGCTACCGACTGGTCGAGATCCCGGTCGACGGAAACCTCGTCCTCGTCACGGCGGGGACGGCCCACGGGGTGGCGCCGCTGGCCGGTGGCCTGAGCCCGTTCCACTTCGCGCAGCGTCGCGTCCCGCTGCTCGAGCCACCGCACATGCACACCTCGATGCTCCTGGTCGCCGACCGCGAGCCCTGCCCCGGAATCGGCGACCAGGTCGACGTTCAGCGCCCCCTCATCAGCACCCTGGTCGACCGCGTCATCGAACAATGAGGCGCGGTCCGCGGGCCTGGGCGAGCGGGCGCGCCGGCCCGCGGGGCCACAGGCGCCCGGGGGTAGCCTGCTCGGGGTCATGGGCGACCTGTTCCACCAGCTGGAGGACCTGTCCACGTCTTCCTGGTTCTACCTGGTCATCTTCGTCATCGCGTACCTGGACTCCATGATCCCCTTGGTGCCGAGCGAGACCATGGTCATCCTCGGCGGCGTCGCCGCCGGACAGGGTGACCTGGCCCTCCCCCTCGTCATCGCGTGCGCCGCGGCGGGAGCGTTCCTCGGTGACACGTCGGCCTACCTCATCGGTTGGCGCTTCGGTCCGTGGGTCGAGCGACGCGTGTTCGGCCGTCCGAAGGGGCAGGCCCGCCTCGAGTGGGCCAACCAGCAGCTGCGCCTGCGCGGGGGCGTGTTGCTGCTGACGGCGCGGTTCATCCCCGGTGGCCGCACCGTGGTCACGTTCTCGTCCGGCATGACCCACCAGCCGTTCAAGCGCTTCCTCGGCTTCATCGCCTTCGCCGGAGCGGTCTGGGCCACCTACGCCTCGTTGCTCGGCTACATCGGCGGCAAGACCTTCGCCGACAACCACTTCGTCGCCTTCGCGGTGGCCTTCGGCTGCGCGCTGGGCGTGTCCGCGCTCATCGAGCTGATACGGCGGGCGAGGGAGAAGCGCACCCACCGCCACCGCGACTCGGCTGCGCTCGAAGAGGACAGGGCAACGACCTGACGGCGCTCCACAGCCGAGGCACCCGAGGCATCTGAGGCGCTCAACCCCGCCGATCAGTCCGGTGCCCCCGCTCGTCCGGCCCGGCGTTCCTTGGGGCCGATCCCGTAGGGTTCAGGACGGACAGGGGGTTCGCGCCGATGAGGGTGCACGTCGACCAGGAGCGTTGCCAGGGGCACAACCGGTGCTTCGCGCTCGCTCCCGGTCTCTTCGACGTCGACGACTACGGGCAGTCGCACGAGCTGAACGGCGGGGTCGTCCCGCCCGGCCAGGAGGACAAAGCCCGCCTGGCCGCCGCCAACTGCCCCGAGTTCGCCATCGTCGTCGACGAGGAGGTTTGAGCATGCCTGCCCATCCGCCGGTCGCCGACTTCGCCACCGACTTCGACCACACCGACCCGGCCTGGATCGCCGACCCCTACCCGATCTGGGACGACCTGCGCCAGCATTGCCCGGTGGCCCACTCGGATCGCTACGGCGGGGTCTGGCTGCCCACGCGGCACCAGGACATCTCGGCCATCGCCTACGACACCGACCACTTCTCCAGCCAGGGCGTGGTGGTGTCCGAGCGCAAGCCGGAGGCACCGGCGCCCATCGGGCCGGCCCCTCCGATCACCTCCGACCCTCCGTTCCACGCCCTCGCTCGGCGGCTGCTGCTGCCCGCGTTCGCGCCGCGACCGATCGCCGCCCTCGAGCCCGCCACCCGGGAGCTCTGCCAGGGGCTGCTGGCTGCCATCGGCGATGCCGAGGTGTGCGACGCGGCGACGGACTACGCCCAGAACATCCCGCCCACCGTCATCGCCCGCATGCTCGGCCTGCCACCCGAGGACAACGAGCTGTTCCGCGACTTCGTCCACCACGTCTTGGAGGCGGTCAGCGCCGACCCGGAGACGCGTCGAGGCCGGCTTCGAACGGTTCGACACCTACCTCAACCTGCACATCGCCGACCACGTCGATCACCCCCGCGACGACCTCATCAGCTTCCTTCTGGAGGTGGACATCGATGGCGCCAAGCTGGCGCCGGAGCACGTGCGTGGCACCATCGTGCTCCTGCTGCTGGCCGGGGTCGACACCACCTGGAGCGCCATCGGCGCCGCCCTCTGGCACCTGGCCGGTCATCTCGACGATCGCCGTCGCCTGGTCGCCGAGCCGGATCTGATGGGCCGCGCCGTCGAGGAGCTGCTGCGGGCCTACGCCCCGGTCACGATGGCGCGCCTCGTGGCCAAGGACGTCGAGTTCGACGGCTGCCCCATGCGGGAGGGCGACTGGGTGCTGCTGCCCTTCCCGGCCGCCAACCGCGACCCGTCGGTCTTCGAGGAGGCGGGCCAGGTGGTAATCGACCGCGAGGTCAACCGCCACGCGTCGTTCGGCCTGGGCATCCACCGCTGCCTCGGCTCCAACCTGGCTCGCATGGAGGTGCGGGTGGCGGTGGAGGAGTGGCTGCGCCGCTTCCCGGACTTTGAGCTGGCCGACCCTGAGGTGGTCACCTGGTCCGGCGGCCAGGTGCGGGGACCACGGCGGCTACCGATCCGGATCCTGCGCCGCGCCTGACCCGCGCCGGACCCGGGGGTGACCCCGCGCCGGACCCGGCCGTCAGGATGCGCTGGCGCCGTGGCGCCCCGCCCCGTCGCGAAAGCGCGTCGCTCCCTCGACGCTGTCGCCGCTGGCTAGGGTGGCCCAACCCAGCTCGAATTCGCGCCCCATCGCCGCCCGTTCGTCCAGACCCCATTGGTCGAGCGCGGCACGCCGATCGTGACGCAAGCAGAGCTGCGGCAGGGCCGCCAGCTCCCGGGCCAGCGCCACCGCAGCGTCGAGAGCGCCGCCAGCGGGCACGACCCGGTTCACCAGGCCCATGGAGAGCGCCTCCTCCGCTTCGACGCCCCGGCCGGTGAGGATCAGGTCCATGGCCCGGCTGTGGCCGATCAGGCGGGGCAGGCGCACATTGCCACCGTCGATCAGCGGGACACCCCAGCGTCGGCAGTAGACGCCGAGCACGGCGCCGGCGGCCGCCACTCGAAGGTCGCACCACAGCGCCAGCTCGAGCCCGCCGGCCACGGCGTGACCCTCGATGGCGGCGATCACCGGCTTCGACAGGTCGAGGCGGGTCGGACCCATCGGTCCGTCGCCGGTGGCGGTGACGCGGTTGCCCCGACCGGCCGCGACGGCATGCAGATCGGCACCGGCGCAGAACGCGCCATCGGCCCCGGTCAGGACGGCGACGGCCAAGGCGTCGTCGGCGTCGAAGGCCCGGAAGGCCGCGGCCAGCGCATCAGCGTGCTCGCGGTCGACGGCGTTGCGCCGGTCCGGGCGAGCCATGGTGACGACGACGACGGGCCCGTCGGTCGTGACGTGGATCGGCATGCCGCCACCCTGACACAGCCGGACCGACGGCCGACGCCGAGCACCGAGATCGGCACCGGCCGCGAGATCGGCCGCGGCCGCGGCCCGAGCACGACGCTATGAGGCGTCGTCAGCCGGCGCGACTCGGAGCTGCCCGCTCCACCTGGATCCGGATGACCACCCGTTCGTCTCGCACCATGGCGGCCCGGTATTCGTCCCAGTCCGGGTGCTCGCCGGCGATGGCTCGATACAGCTCCACCAACGGCTCCATCGCGTCGGGGAGGTGGACCACCTCGACGGGGCCATCCACCTGCACCCAGCGACCGAAGAAGCTGTCCTCGAAGCCGCAATAGGTGGCGCGCGGGTCGCGCAGCAGGTTCTTGACCTTGTAGGCGGTCTCCCGGCTGCTGACGGCCACGCGACCGTCGGCATCGACCGCCGCTGCGACAGGCGAGGTCTGGAGCCGACCGCCGGGGCCGTAGGTCACCAGCACCCCGCGGTGGTTGGTCCTCAGGAAGTCGAGCGCATCCGAGATCTCCATCGCCCCAGTGTGCCCGACCCGCTGCAGCCGACGTGCCCTCGGGCCGGTTGTCGACTCAGCCGAGGCACTTGGCGCAGCGGCCCGGGATGGCGAAGTGCCCGCCATCGATCACGAACCCATACTCGCGCTCGATGGTGGAGCGGAGATCGTCGAACAGCGCGCTCGGCACGACCACGTCGCGGCCGCACTGCTCACAGGCCAGATGACGGACGCGCTCGGCCGCGTCGGTCAGCTCGTAGAGCGCCGGGCCGTGGGCCAGATGCACGTGACGCACGATGCCGACCTCTTCGAGCACGCTCAGCGAGCGATAGACGGAGCTCACATGCACGTCGGGCAAAAGGGTCGCCACCTCTTCGGCCGTCACCGGATGCTCCAGCCCGGCCAGCACGTCGATCACCTGGCGCCGCGCCGCTCCCAACCGCAACCCCGCCGCGTGCAACCGGTCTGCCGTATCGCGACGCGTGTCCTGTTGCATCGCGCGCAGGCTACCCGCCGGTCGCCCACCCTGGGCCGGGTCCACCGTGGCGACGTCTACAGTCCGCGCCGAACCCGGAGAGGAGCATACATCGATGATCTCATTCGAAGCGGTTGAGTTGGATGCCGATGACCTGGGCCCGTGGTGGGTGTTCCTCATCAGCGGCATGTTGTGGCTGATCTTCAGCTTCGTGATCCTCTCGTTCAACTGGGTCACGGTGTGGAGCGTCGCTGTCCTGGCCGGACTGACCTTCATCGCCGGCGGGATCACCGAGATCGCCATCGGCACCCGGGCCCCAGGCTGGCGATGGCTCTACTACCTGATGGGCGTCGTCGGCATCATCGCCGGCATCATCGCCTTCGTCTGGCCCGGCGAGACCTTTCTCGTGCTCGGCGCCATCCTCGGTTGGTACTTGCTGTTCCGCGGCATGTTCGACATCGTCAACGCGCTCTCGGGACGTTCCGTCGAGACCTGGTGGCTCGAGCTGATCGTGGGCATCGCCGAGATCCTGATCGGCTTCTGGGCCATTGGCTACCCCGGCCGCTCGGCGGTGCTGCTGGCGCTGTGGGTGGGAGCGGCGGCCCTCGCCCGCGGGATCATCTCGATCTTCCTCGCCTTCCGGGTGAAGGGAGCGCAGGACCGACTGCCCAAAGCGTGAGCCCGCCGGTCACCACTTGCGGCTGGACACCCCCGCGCCGGCGAAGAAGAAGGTCAGGAGGATGCCGGCCGGCAGCGCGCCCCAGAAGCCGATCTGGGTGATGCCGAGGTTGCCGAGGAACAGCATCAAGAGCCACGTGGCCGGGAAGGAAGCCACGACTGCGGCGGCGAGGATGAACAGGAACGCGACCATCTGATTCTCCAGCCGTGCTGCACGAGGGGCTCCCCGTCTGCTTCGGGGACTCGTGACCGCCACCGAGCGTAGAGCGGGAGCCACCGCAGGTCAGGGATAGTCCCGGCGACTGGACGACCCACCGGGACCTCGGCCGCGAGGGCGAGGACCGACCGTTCGAGCAGGTGATCGAGCGATGACCGATCAGCCGAGCTGAGCCTCGCCCGTCTCGACCGCTTCGTCCGCGTCCGCAGGGCGTTCGCCTTCGGCGACGGCCGGCCGCTCGAGCGTGAGCGAGGCGCTGTTCATGCAGTACCGCTGTCCGGTCGGTCGCGGCCCGTCGAGGAAGAGATGACCGAGATGCGAGCCACAGCGCTTGCAGCGGACCTCGGTGCGAGCCATGCCGAAGCTACGGTCTGCCCGGAGCTCGACCGCGTCGGTGTCCACGGCGTCGAAGAAGCTGGGCCAGCCGGTCCCGGAGTCGAACTTGGTGTCCGAGGAGAACAGCGGTGCCCCGCACGCCGCGCAGTGGTAGGTGCCGTCGTCGTGGACGTCCCAGTACGTGCCGGTGAACGCCCGCTCCGTGCCGCCCTCGCGCAGGACGTGGTACTGCTCCGGGCCGAGCTGCCGACGCCACTCTTCCTCGGGCTTCTCGATCTCGTAGGTCACGTACCCATCGCACCACGGAACCGGGCCGTGGGCAAGGGCGCCCCCCGTCCCCGATTGCCTGCGGGTCGACCCGGTGAGGCAGACCCCATCGGTAGTGTCCGGACGCGGTGCGCACGGACCTGGGAGGGCACCATGCTGATGGCCAGCCTGCGCGATCTGCAGTGGCGGCGACGGCGGTTCGCCATCGGCATCGTGGCCACCGGGCTGGTGTTCGCGCTCGCCCTCGTGATCACCGGGATCAGCAGCAGCTTCCGCAACGAAGTGACCCGCACGGTCAAGACCTTCGACGCCGATGCGTGGATCGTGCCCGTCGATGCGTCGGGACCCTTCACGACGTCGGGTGCCTTTCCCACCACGGTCGAGGCCGCGGTCGCGGCGCAGCCCGGCGTGCACGCGGCCGCGCCCGTCGCTGTCCTCCACTTCGCCGTCCACACGCCCGAGCTGCACGGTCTCAACGTCATCGGCGTCGTCCCGGGCGCCACCGGGGCGCCGAAGGTCCGCCGCGGTCACGAGCTCTCGGCCCCGGGGCAGCTGGCGCTCGACGCCTCGCTCGGGCTCCAGCTCGGCGACATCTTGCGCATCGCCACCACCGACTTCACCGTCGTCGGCGAGACGTCGGGCGTCACCTACTTCGCCGGACAGCCAGTCGGCTTCGTGTCCCTCGCGGACGCGCAGCGCCTCGCCTGCCTCGGACAACCGCTGGCGTCGGCCGTGGTCACCAGGGGCGTTCCCGCCCGAGCGCCTGGCGGCTTTCGAGTGATGCGCGACAGCGAGGTCAAGGCAGACCTGCACCGTCCGCTCGGGAACGCCTCCCAGACCATCGACCTCGTCCGGGTGCTCCTCTGGTTGGTGGCGGCCGGCATCATCGGGTCGATCGTGTACCTCCAGGCCATCGAACGGTCCAGAGACTTCGCGGTCATGAAGGCCACCGGCACGACGAACCGCGCTCTGATGGGCGGGTTGGCCGTGCAGGCGACGGTGCTGTCAGCCTTCTCCGCCGTCGTCGCCGTGGTGCTGGCCCAGCTCCTGAAGCCGCTGGTGGCCATGCGGGTGGAGATCCCGTGGTCGGCCTATGTCCTCCTGCCGCTCGTGGCCATCGTCGTCGGCCTGCTGGCCAGCTTCACCGGGCTGCGGCGGACGGAGGCCGTCGATCCGGCATTGGCGTTCGGTGCGTGAGCCGTGAGCACGACCACTCCAGACCGAGTCGGGGACGAGCAGCCGCCGGAGCTCACCGTGCGGGAGCTGGTGATCGCCTACTCATCGGGCGGGTACACGGCGCGGCCGATCGACGGCCTCTCCCTCGAGGCGACCGGCGGCCAGCTGGTCCTGTTGCTCGGGGCCAGTGGTTGCGGCAAGACCAGCCTGCTGTCGGTGGTGGCCGGCATCCTCACCCCGACCTCGGGCTCGGTCCAGGTGGGCGGCGTCGAGGTGACCAGCCTTTCGGCGGCGGAGGTGCTGCGTTACCGGCGCGAGACCGTCGGTGTCATCTTCCAGGCCTTCAACCTGGTGCCGAGCTTGAGCGCACTCGAGAACGTGATGCTGCCGCTGCTCGCGGCCGGCATGAAGCGACGCGCCGCGCGAGCGGGCCCTCGCCCTCTTGGAGCGTGTCAACCTGGGCGACCGCCTCCTCCATCGGCCGAGCGGTCTGTCGGGCGGGCAGCAGCAGCGGGTGGCGATCGCCCGCGCCCTGGCCCACGATCCGCCGCTGCTGCAAGCCGACGAACCCACCGCCCACCTCGACTACATCCAGGTGGACTCGGTCATCCGGCTGCTGCGAGAGATGGCCGACGCCGGTCACCTCGTGATCGTCGCCACCCACGACGAGCGGTTGATCCCCCTCGCTGACCGGGTGGTGAACCTCACCGCTCGGCCCGAGCTGGAGCCGTCGCCGCCGATCCGCAAGAACCTGGCCGCAGGAGAGATCGTGTTCCGCCAAGGTGAGCCCGGCGACCTGGTCTACGTGGTCGACCGCGGCGCCATCACCCTGCTGCGCGAGCGCGACGACGGCACCGAGGAGCGGCTGGCGGTGGTCGAGCCGCCCCGCTACTTCGGCGAGCTGGCCCCGATGTTCGGGCTCCGGCGCTCGGCCACAGCCCGGGCCAGCATGGCCAGCACGGTCGTCGGCTACACCTTGCGGGAGTTCCGGGATCGCTTCAGCATGAGCGAGCCGGGCGAGCTGCTGGCTGGAGCCGGCGACGGGCCGCGCCAGCTGCGTCCGCCCGCTCGCCCCGCCGAGCGAGCCTGAGCGAGTACCCTCCGGCCGTCCCGCCGCCGTCGCCCGGTGGCGGCGCGGCCCGCGGCCCCGACCGGCCGTCGAATCAGGAGGGAGCCCCGTGCTCATTCTCGGCATCATCGCCTTCGGCGTCATCGTCGGCTGGTTGGCGCGGACCATCCTCGGCCGGCGAGACCTCAGCTGGGGCAAGACGATCCTGTTCGGCCTCGTCGGGTCCTTCATCGGCGGGCTGGTCATCAGCCTCGTCGCCGGCGACGGGTTGAAGCTGCGCCCGAGCGGCATCATCGGCAGCATCCTCGGCGCCATCATCGTGATCGCCGTCGATCAAGCCATCGAGGGCCGTACGGGGGGCGCCACGTCGAAGTCCAGCCGCCGCTGACACCAGGCCGCGAACCCCACCCCCAGCGCGCGCCTTCCCGCGCGCCGAGGGCGCAGATCCAGCCGCCGCTGACACCGGCCCCCGAACTCCACCCCCAGCGCGCGCCTTCCCGCGCGCCGAGGGCGCAGATCCAGCCGCGGGTCGGGTGATCGGACCGGCCGCTACTAGGTTCTCGGCCGTGAGAGCCGCGGTGTACTACGAGCCGGGCGGACCCGACGTCTTCCGCTACGAGGACGTGCCCGACCCCGTGGTGCAGCCGGGCGGCCTCCTCGTCGACGTGGCCGCGATCGGCATCCAGGGGGGCGACCTGCTCAACCGCCAGGGCGGTGAGCTGGTCACGCGGCCCCACATCGTCGGCTACCAGGCATCCGGCACGGTCCGGCAGGTGGGCGACGACGTCGTCGACTTCGCGCCGGGCCAGCGCGTCGTCGCCACGATGGCGTTCGGTTCGCACGCTGAGGTGGTGAGCGTCCCCGCCCGGTTGGCGTGGAGCGTGCCTGACGGCGTGACCCTCGAGCAGGCGGCCGGGGTCCCGGTCGAGTTCGGCACCGCGGACGACTGCCTCTTCGAGTTCGGGCACCTCCAGCCCGGCGAGCGGGTGCTGATCCAGGCCGGCGCGGGTGGCGTGGGGTTGGCAGCCATCCAGCTGGCCAAGGCGGCTGGCGCCACCGTGCTCGCCACCGCGTCGAGCGACGAGCGCCTCGACCGCCTGACCGAGTACGGCATGGACCACGGCGTCAACTACGCCCGGGAGGACGTGGTGCGCGAGGTCCTGCGGCTCACCGACAAGCGCGGCGTCGACCTCGTGGTCGACCCCGTCGGTGGGCGGACGCTCGAGGGGAGCATCGGCGCGCTGGCCTACCGGGGCCGGATCAGCTGGGTCGGCCGAGCCGGCCGGGAGGAGCGACCGCCCGAGGTGTGGCCGCTCATGCAGAAGAACGCCTCGATCACCGGCGTGTTCCTCGGCGCCGAGATGGCGTTGCAGCCCCAGCGCACCCACGCCATGATCGAGCGGCTGTTGGACCGAGTGGCGAGCGGCGAGCTGACGGTCGTCGTCGATCGCACCTTCCCGCTCGCCGACGCCGCCGACGCCCATCGCCACATCGAGAGCCGTCAGGCCTTCGGGCGCGTCGTGCTCATCCCCTGACGATCGCCGACTCAGAGGCTGAGGTCTGTCGCGTCGCCGGCCCTTCGACGCCGGGCCGGGCCCGTCAGCGCCAGGCCGGGAAGTCGACGTTGGTGAAGAACCAGAGTGCCGAGGTGAGCCAGACGGTCGTCAGGGCCGCCACCAGAGTGCCGCCGATGACCGGCAGCGCCCAGCCGGGCAACCGGGGGATCCGCAGCGCCAGGAGCTTCGTGGCGAAGGCGCCGTAGAAGACGCAGCCCGCGGTGGCGTGCACGATCTGGCGCGTGCCGACGGTCTGGAAGCCGAGCGACCAGAGGCAGTGGTAGGCGACCGGCAACGAGACGACGAAGGCGGTCGTCCCTGACCAGCGGTGGACGAACGGCACCCAGCGCGGCCTCGCATGCAGTCCAGGAAGGCGACCGAACATGGCCAGCGCTGAGACCAGCTGGGCGGCGGCGAGGGCGAAGGCGGCGGACGCCAACCAGGACTTCATGGCTCCGAGCGAGGGGAACCCGAGGTCGAGGATCCGCCCTCCCGTTGGCTCGTGGACCCGGCCGTAGACACCGAGGGCGATCGAGACCGCACCGCCTGCGAGCGCGGCCGCGAGCAGCGCGGCGGTGGTCGAGCGCGGCGTCAGCGCAGACGCGTCGATGACGGATGTCGCGGTCGGGTCGGTGGCCATGCCCGACGACTACGCCTCCGGCGACGGCGCGGTTCTCGCGAACCGGATCTCCCCACCGGTCGTAGCTCCCGGCCATGAACGTGACCGGATCGCTCCTCGTCTGCTGCGCGGCCGCCTGCTTCACCGCGGGGGCGCTCATCGTCAACGACGACGCGAGCGGTGGCTCACCCGGCCCCGCGCCCGCGGCCGCCTCGCCCGGTGTGAACGGCACCTCGACCCAGACCGCCCAGATCGACATCCAGGGCTTCGCGTTCTCGACCATCCGCGTCGCGCCCGGTGCGACGGTCCTCGTCGCCAACCACGACCGCGTGGCCCACACCGCGTCGGCCACCGGCGGCGCGTTCGACAGCGGCACCATCCCCGGTGGCCAGGCGATCTCGTTCATCGCCCCGAAGACGCCCGGCTCCTACCAGTTCGTCTGTGCCATCCACCCTTCGATGCACGGCCAGCTGATCGTGGCGTAGCGACGCGGCCACTGGCTGTTCGCCACCGTGGCACCTGCCACATCCCGCAGACCGAACCGACCCCACCGACCCCTCGTACCGCTCCCCGAGTCCCCGCACCACCCGAAGGAGAACCTCCATGAAGTCCAAGCTGATCCTCGTCGTCGCCTCCGCCGCCGCGCTCCTCGCCGCCTGCGGCAGCAAGAGCTCCACCCCGGCCGCGGTCTCGACCGAGCCGGCGCCGGCTGCCATCTCCAGCGCCGCACCCGCACCACCCGCCGCGGCAGCGGGCGCGAGCGTCGCGGTGAAGGCCTCGACCTCCCCGCTCGGCCAGATCCTGGTGGGGCCGGACGGCCGCACCTTGTACGCCTTCACCAACGACACCGCCGCCTCCAGCACCTGCACCGGCACCTGCGCCGAAGCGTGGCCGCCGGCCATCGTCGACGCCAACTGGACCGTGGCGCCCGGCCTCGACTCCGGCGTCTTCAGCACCATCACGCGCGACGACGGCAGCCTGCAGCTGGCGGCAGGGAAGTTCCCGCTCTACTACTTCTCCGGCGATGCCCGGCCGGGCGACACCAACGGACAGGGCAGCGGCGATGTCTGGTTCGCCATCAGCCAGAAGGCCCAGCTGGTGAGGTCGGGGGCGGCGGGCGCGAGCGCGGCGCCCGGCAGCACGCCGGCATCGAGCATCCCCGCTTCGGCGGTTGCGCCCTCGATCCTGGCCAAGACGGCCACCTCGCCGCTCGGCACGATCGTGACCGACACCGACGGTCGCACCCTGTACGGCTTCACCAACGACCGCAGCGGAACGTCGAGCTGCAACGACGCCTGCGCCACCGCGTGGCCGCCGGTCATCGTGCAAGGCGATCTCGCCTTCGACGGGCTCGACAAGGGCCTGTTCTCGGTGATCGACCGGGCCGACGGGTCGCACCAGCTGAAGATGGGCAAGTGGCCGCTCTACCACTTCTCCGGTGACGCCGCCCCGGGCAACACCAACGGACAGGGCAGCGGCGGTTCATGGTTCGTCATCGGCACCGACGCCAAGCTCATCAAGGGCTGACCTGGCTCCGCCACCCTTCGGCCAACCGATCTCCCTGGCTCATCCAGATCGAGCGGCGCCGCGGCGCCGGCGGGAGAACCGAGGCAGGAGGGCACCCGCATCACGCTCGGCGACCACCCCGGCCCAGACTCCGGCCCCGTAGGCGAGATCGTCGAGGAGCCTCAGGCCGACGTAGCGGAGCGGTCCAAGGCCCGCTCGGGGCGGGGTTCGCAGCCAGTCGACGAGCGGCGGGACCACCGCCGCGACGAGGACGGGACGGCGCAGCCGGGGTACGAGTGCCGCCGCGGCCACCGCGACCGGCCACCACACCCGCGTCACCGCCGAAGCCAGCTGCTCGCCCGCGCGCAGGAACGCCCAACCGGTCAGCCCGGCCACCAGCCGGCGGCGACCGGCGACGGCAGAGAGCGTCCGGGAGAGCTCGACCGCAGGCACGGCGGCGACGAACAAGCCGGCGACCGCGTGGCCGAGAGCCATGAGCACCCACCCACCGGCCGGCCAGGGCCCGACGATGGCGGGTGCCACCGCGCCCGGATGACGCCGGTGGAGCGGCGCGGCCGCTCGCCCGTAGCCGGCGCGCTGGCGCAGGAAGCCGAGGACCGACGACCGCGGCTGGTGCCGGACCACCGAGCGGGGCTCGTAGCGGATGCGCCACCCCTGCTCCACCAAGCGCCACACGAGATCGACGTCCTCGCCCGTGCGCAGCGTCTCGTCGAAGCCACCGACCGCCCGCACGGCGTCGACGCGGACCACGAGGGCTGCCGCGGGCACATAGGCGACGCGCGTGGTGGGGGCCACCCGGCCCGGATCAGAGCCGAGGTCCAGCGGCGAGCGCGATGCCTCGTAGGCGGCCAGCGGTGATCGGCCCTCGACCGACCGGACCCGGGGCGCCACGGCGGCGATCCGCTCGTCCCCGAGGTGGGCGACGAGCGGGCCCAGCCAACCCGGCTCGGGCCGACAGTCGGCGTCGACGAAGGCGACGAACGGCGTTCGGACCTCGGCCAGCCCCGTCATGCGCGCCGCGGCCACCCCTCGATTCCGGTCGTGGCGCACCACCCGGATCCAGCCGGCGTCAACTGACGGGGGTGCTGGCAGCGGCGGGTTAGTTGCATCGTCAACGATGATCACGCCGGCGACCAACCCCACGGAGGCCGCTGTTGCGGTGGGATCGTGGCCGTGGACCGGGATGACCACGGTGACGTCGGCGGCCGTGTACGGCGACTCCGACGGTCGCGGATGGGCGGCTCCAGTGTCCACGAGGCGATCGACCAACGACCGCGCCGAGGCCGGTACGTCCTCGCCGTGCTCGATGGCGTCGAGGACGCGCTTGCCGGCTGGCCCGAGCCGGAAGAGCGTCAACGGTGACCCGGCCAGGACGACCCGACCATCGTCCAGTCGTCGGGCCGATCGGTCGAGTGCCAGGCGCACCGCCTACCGCTCCCACACCGCGACGGCATGGACCAGGGCGTCGATCCAGCCGGCCAGGATGGCTCGGCCCTCCGGGGCGGAGGCTCCGGCCGGATCGCCGAGCACACCGTTGGCCGAAACCGCGGCCACCCCCTCGGCCCGCAGCACGGGGAGCAGGTCCCGCAGCGGGAGGCACAAACCGGGTTCGGCTCGGTCGAGCCGCACGGCGTCAGGTGCGAGAGCGAGCAGCACGGAGGTCTCCACCCGGCCGGCATGGGCGTCGCCGTCGCCGGCGGGCGGCCACCAGCCCAGCGCCCGCCGCCCCTCACCCCGGAGCGCGGCAACCGCCCGCTCGATGGCCTCGACGTTGCCACCGTGGCCGTTGACGAACACCACGCCGGCGAAGTGGTCGGCCGACCGGGCCAGCTCCACGAGGACCACCTCGAGGCCGAGCAGCCCGATGGAGAGCGTGCCCGCGAAGGAGGCGTGCTCCCCGCTCGCGCCGTACGCCAGCGGGGGCGCCACCGCCACGTCCGGCCGGCGCTCGGCCCAGCCCCGGGCGACGCCTACCGCGATCTGGGTGTCGGTGTCGAGCGGGAGATGGGGTCCGTGCTGCTCGCAGCTGCCGAGGGGCACAGCCAGGAGCGGCCGCGTGTGTGCCACCTCCGGCCAGGTCGAGGCGCCGAGCGAGGTCACGGGCCAGCGGCGGCCGGGGCGCCGTCCGCCGGGGGCAGGTAGCCCCACTCCACCAGGGCGGCGAGGAGGCGCGCCGCGGCGGCTGCGGGGTCGAGCGTCGCCACCTCTCGATGACCTCTTGCGGTCGCGGGCTGGGTCAGCGCGACGACTCGGTCGCGGGCATCGGCGGCGCTCGGCGCGGCGAGGACCCGAGCCCGGGGACGGTAGGGCCGCAGCACCGGCACCGGGGTTGGCGGGCCAGAAGTCGGTGCCCCGCGAACCTCGACGTTCGCGGCCCCCGCGGCCAGCACGGCCGCGAGGGACGCCCGCCGCAAGCGGGCGGTCGAACCCTCGACGGACAGCACCGCCGTCCCGCTCGTTCGCAGTCGCTCCCGCCGCCCTCCGTCGAGCCGGCGCAGCCCTGAGACGGCTCCGTGCTCCTCGACGGTCACCTCGACCAGCCCGAGGACCTGCGCGGCCGCGAGCTCGCCGGCGAGGTAGGCCGGCACCGACCCCGAACCCCGATCGAGCGAGTGGTCGCCGCACCACACCGCGGTGGCGCCGAGCTCCGCGATCACACCGGCCAGCGCGCCCGCCACCGCGATCGACGGAACCACGGCAGGGAGATCGATCCGGATGGTCCGCGCCGCCCCACAGGCGACGGCCTCACGCAACACCGCGTCGGCCGCCGCCGATCCGGCGGTGATGGCCGTGACCGGTCGGTCCCATGCCTCCCCGCAACGCAGAGCCCACTCCAAGGCCGCGGCATCGGCGTCCGACATCCCGGCCGAACGCGAGCCGCGGGCGACGTGACCCTCGAGCGGATCGACTTCCGGCCGCCGATCGACCCACTTGAGACAAGAGACGATCATGCGCGCCGGAACACCACGCCGTGGCCGCCTTCGGGATAGGTCCATGAGAGGGCGCCCTCGGTGTTGCAGACCAGGTAGCAGGTCCCGCACTCGAAGCACTGCTCGTAGCTGAAGAGGATGCCGCCGTCGGCCGTCGGGACGAAGAGGTTGGCCGGGCACGCGGCCACGCAGGCCTTGGTCGAGCAACCCCGACAGGCGTCGCCGTCGACGACGATGTGGGCCCGTTCGTGGACGCGGAACTCCACCGTGGTCATCCGGTCCTCGAAGCTCACGTCGGGCCAGGCCGGCACGGCGGGGAGGCCGAGGTCGTCGATCCGGCTCACCGGCGCACCGCCGCATCGGAGCGCCCGCATCGTTGCCCCTTCATCCGAAAGTCCTCCACGCCTCCCAGCCGTCGCGCAGGAGCTCCGGCCACCGCACACCGGAACGCTTCCGCTCCTCCCGCACGATCCGGCTGAGCCCTGGCTTGGGGTCCGGGTTGTCGACCCGGAACATCCGCTCGACGACCGCCGCGGTGAGGCCGGGGTAGCGGTGCTGGACGCGATCGGACAGCACCAGGTGCGGCGCCCGGCGGAGCTTGCGATGATCCTTGAGGACGAAGGTGCCGGCGAGGGCGCGGCGGTAGCGGTCGGGCAGGTCGCCCCCGGCCACCACGCCGCCCGTCATGGCCCGGTCCACGACCTCGCCGGCGAGCATGCCCGAGCCCATGGCGAAGTTCACCCCTTCGAGCCAGATGCCGGCGGCCAGGCAGAACGCCGCCGCGTCGCCCGCCACCAACAGGCCGGGGGCGCCCAGGGTGGGCATCATGTCAAAGCCGCCCTCGGGGATGAGGTGGGCGGAGTACTCCTTCAGCTCGCCGCCCTCGACGAGCGGGGCGATGGCCGGGTGGGCCTTGAGCATGGCGATGATCTGCTCCGGCCGCTGATGCTGCGCGGCCAATGCCGGCACCTTGAGCACCACGCCGACTGCCACCGTGTCGAGGTTGGTGTAGAGGAACCCGCCCCCTGGGATGCCCCCGGTACACCCCACCATCTCGATGTCGACACCTTCGCGGCCGCGCACCGCGAAGCGCTCGTCGATCACATCCTTCGGCAACGCCAACGTCTCCTTCACGCCGACCGTGAAGTGCTCCGGCTCGGGGTGCTGGTACAGCCCGGCTTCTTTGGCGAGGAAGCTGTTGACGCCGTCGCAGGCGATCACCACTCGCGCTGTCAGCTCGCCACCGGGCCGGTCGGTGCGAACGCCGAGGACTCGATCGCCGTCGCGGAGAAGCCCGGTGACCGTGGTCGAGCACACAAGGCGGGCGCCCTCGGCCTCGGCTCGCCCGGCCAGCCACGCGTCCCACTCGGACCGATAGGCCGTCGCCCCGTTGTAGGGCGCCGCGCCCCACACGTGCGTCCGGTAGTCGACGGTCAGGGCCTGGGTGTCGGTGAGGAGCATGGTGCCGCGTCGGGTGACCCAGCGCTGGATGGGCGCCTCCTCCCACCACGCCGGGAGCAGGGTGTCCAACACCCGTGGGTAGACGACGCCGCCGTACATGTTCTTCGACCCTGGGAACGGACCCCGCTCGATGAGGACCACGTCGCGACCGGCCCGGGCCAGCGTGAGTGCGGCGCACGCCCCTGCCGGCCCGGCGCCCACCACGATAAAGTCGACGTCAGGCACGGACGGAACTCGGGTCGGCGCGGGCGAGGAGCTCAGCCAGGTGATCGAGGACGCCGTTGGCGTCGCTCACGATGGCCAGGTCGGCGAGCTGCATCATCGGGCAGTGGGCGTCCAGGTTCACGCTCGCGATGTGGTCGGGCTGGCCGAGCCCACTGGTGTGCTGCACCGCGCCGCTGATGGCGAAGGCGACGTAGAGCCGAGGATCGACGACGACGCCCGTGGTGCCGATCTGGCGCTCGTGGCCCACCCACCCCCGATCGGTGACGACGCGGGTCGCGCCCATGGACGCCCCGAGCGCCGCTGCCACCTCGGCCAGCTGCTCGAAGCGGGCGGCGGCGTCCAGGCCGGCGCCCCCGGCGACGATTCGGTCCGCTTCGCTGAGGTCGATCGTCGTCGCGTCCGGGGGCAGCACCTCCAGGAGCTCGGCCTCGGCGACCTCGCCGGCTGCATGGCTCACGTCGCCCCCGCTCCGTGCGAGCTCGAGCGGCGTGACCACGGGCGCCGGCGCTCCGACGGCGTCTGCCGGCTCCACCCCCCGCAGGCCCGGTTGCAACGTGGCCACGAAGCGTTCGGGGGCATCGACGTCCTCGATCGCCAGGCCGCCCCAGCGGCTGAGCGAGACCCGACGGTCACCGACCTCGATGGCGCCGGCGAGGAGCGGGCGGCGCAGGACCTGGGCCAGGCGGGGGGCGAGGTCTCGGCCGTCCGGAGACGCCGGCAGCACGATCACCGGTTCCTCGGCCAGTGCCGACCGGGCCGCCAGCGCGACCGCCCACGCCCCCGGCCGGAAGCCAGGCGTGTCCCAGACCCGAGCCTCGTCCGCGTAACCGGCCAGCCCGTCCGCGGCAGCGCTCGCGCCATCGCCCACCAACACCGCACGACCGCCGCACTCGGCGATCGCTTCGAGACCGCCGGCCGGCAGCTCACCCCCTCGCACCGGCACCAGGGCGACCCGGTGGTTCGCCATCGCGCTCACAGCGTCGCCCCCACTCGCTCACCCTCCACCACGGCTGCGTGGGCTCGTCGAGGGGCGACGCAATCACCGACCCGGTCGACGGACCACCCGGCCGCCTTCAGGTCGTGGTACAGCCACTCGACCGGCTGACCGGGCACCGCGAGGACCACCCAGTCGGGAGTCCGCGTCTCCATGCGCCCAGTGGGGTGGTGCAGCAGCTCCAGCGCTCGGCCCTCGAGGCTCAGAGGAACAAGGTCGGTCGACTGCACGATCCCCTTCGCCGTGGCCCGCATCCACCAGCCCTCCATGTCCAGCGTGACGCCCAGGTCCTGCCCCACCACCATCCCGTTCGTCACGACCTCCACTGCGCACCCTCGATCGGCAAGCAGCTCGGCGACGGAGGTGGCGTCGTGGAAGCCGATCTCGTCGATGACGACGACCGTGTCGCCCTCGGTCGGCGTCCGGCCCTCGACCGCCGCCGGGTCGAGCACGTCGCGGACGTCGAGCACGTGCTCGGCGTCTGGCCGCGCCCACCACGGCCGCACCGGCTCGGCCCCGGCCGCCACCACCACACAGTCGGGCCGGCGCTCTTCGACCAGCCCCGGCCACACGCCGACGCCGTACTCGATCGTCACGCCGAGACGGCGACACTCCGCCAGCTGATTGCGGACGAGATCGCCGAGCTCGGCCCGGTTGGGCACCGATGCCGCCAAGCGCACCTGACCGCCGGCCTGCTCCTCCTTCTCGCACACGGTCACCCGATGACCGTTGCGGGCCGCTGCCATCGCCGCCTGTAGACCGCCCGGTCCCGCGCCGACCACCAGCACGCGCTTGGACGACGAACCGGCCTGCGCCCGTCTCGACGACGCCGGACGAGGGATGCCCACCTCCTCGGCCTCTCGCCCGGTCCGCGGGTTCTCGATGCAGCCGAGCCACCGGTTCAAGCCCATGCGCCCGACGCACTCCTGGTTGCACGAGAGGCACAGGCGAATCTCGTCCGTGGCCCCCGCCCGCGCCTTCGCCGTGAACTCAGCATCCGCGATCTGGCCTCGGACCACCCCCACCAGGTCGCAATGGCCTTCGGCCAGAGCTCGTTCCGCCTGCAACGGATCCTTGAAGCGCCCGACCCCGACGACGGGTAGGTCCACCGCCTTGCGGATCGCGCTCGGGATGAAGAGGGCGTAGCCGGGCGGGATGTGCATCGATGCTTCGATCATGAAGAGGCTGGCCGTCGCGACCCCGATGGACGTGTTGATGTAGTCGGCGTGCCCGGTCGCCTCCACCAGCTCGGCCACTCGCACCGCGTCGTCGATGGTGGTACCGCCGTCGATCAGCTCGTCGCCGCAGATGCGCACGCCCAGGGCCAAGCGGTTGCCGATCACCCGGCGGACGGCAGCCATGATCTCGAGCATCAGACGGGCTCGATTCTCGAGCGAGCCACCGTAGGCATCCGTGCGCCGATTGGTGGCTGGCGACAGGAAGCCGCGAACGATGGAGGAGTGCGAGCACTGCAGCTCGATGCCGTCGAACCCGCCCTCGGCGCAATGCTCGGCCACGGTCGCGTAGCCGGCCACGACCTCGTCCACCTCGTCAAGGTCGATCGCCTTCGGCACCTCCCGGAACAGCGGATCGGCCACCGGCGAGGGGGCCCAGACCGGCAGCCGGGTGTACATCGACGACGCTTGGCCGCCGTTGTGGTTGATCTGGGCGAAGATCGGGGTGCGGTGGCGGTGCACCGCGTCCGTGATGCGCCGGTAGCCGGGGATGACGTCGCGGTGGAAGCCGTGGATGAGCTTCTCGTAGGGCCAGTCCGTCGGGTGGGTCGAGTGCTCCTCGGTGATGATCAGGCCCGCTCCGCCGGCCGCTCGGGCGGCGTAGTACGCCGCGTGCTGCTCGGTCGGCTTCCCATCCCGGGCGTAGTTGGTGAGGTGAGCGCTGAACACGATGCGGTTGCGCACCGTCACCGGTCCAAGCGAGAGCGGCGACCAGAGGTACCGGTAGGCCATGGGACCCTCAGCGTACGAGGGGCCGGACGACGCCGCCGCGCCTGCGCGCCACCCCCGTCCGGATCGATGCCCCCGTTCCGGTCACCGATGTTGAGCGCCGAGCGCAGATTCGGTTCCCAGAACGAGTCGGCGGGGTGAGAGCGCGGCGATCAGGTAACCGGCGCGCTCATGCCGCGAGCCTTGGCGAAGCGGCCGGCCACGTCGCTCCAGTTGATGATGTTCCACAGCGCCTTGACGTAGTCGGCCCGCACGTTCAGGTACTGCAGGTAGTAGGCGTGCTCCCAAGCGTCGAGCACGAGGAGCGGGGCGCCGGACTGGCCGCTGTTGCCCTGGTGGTCGTAGATCTGCTCGATGTAGAGGCGCTCGCCCAACGGATCCCACGACAGCGCGCCCCAGCCGGAGCCCTGGACCGTGGTGGTGGCCTGACTCAGGTGATCCTTGAACTGGGCGAAGCTGCCGAAGCTCTCGGCGATGGCGGTGGCCAGCTCGCCGTCGGGCTCGCCCCCTCCGTCCGGGCTCAGGTTGGGCCAGAAGATCGAGTGGAGGACGTGGCCTGACAGGTTGAAGGCAAGGGTCTTCTCGAGCCCCACGATGGACGAGTAGTCGCCGCTCTCGCGCACCTTGGCCAACCGGTCCAGCGTCTCGTTGAGGCCGTCGACATAGGTCTTGTGGTGCTTGTCGTGGTGCAGCTCGAGTACACGAGCCGAGTAGTGGGGCTCGAGGGCCGCGTAGTCGTAGGGAAGGTCGGGCAGGGTGTAGGTCATGAGGCTCCTCCGGTGGACTACGGGTGGCACCACTCTTGTACCCAGGGCAGGGCGCGACGCAAACGCGCCGCCGCGGTTCAGGCCTGCTCGACGGCGAGCGCGGCCCGGCGGCCTTCGAGGACCGCTTCCAGGATCGTGCGCGGTGCCACGCAATCGCCGGCGCGCAGCCGCGCTCCGGGGTACGGATCGTTGGGCAGCCGGAAGCCGCAATCGACGATGGCGGCACAGGTGATGGAGCGCCGGACCCCACTGAAGCGGTCCTCGACCACCAGCTCGAGCTGGCCGTCGCCGTCGCGAGAGGGTCGGACCTCCCGGACCAGGGTGCGACGCTCGATGCGCACGCCCCGCTGCTGGAGACGGACGTTGGCCGGAGCGAGGTCGCCGGTGCGCGAGAGCTCGTTGCCAGCCACGTTGTCCGGTGTGACGAGCACCGCTCTGTCTCCCAGCTCCTCGGCGAGCGCAACGCCGATCGGGCCGCCAATCGGGTCGAGGACACCGACTACGCCGGCCATCGGAAGCAGCCCGGGCTCACGCCGGACGTCCACCACGTCCAAGACGGTTGCGTCGTCAATGATGACGTAGCTCGGCTCGCCCTTCCGGCCGCCGGTGCACTGCACCACCACCTCTTCGGGCGCCACCAGTGGCGCCTCGGCCCCGACCTCCACCGTCACGCCCAGCCGCGCCAGCTCGGACTGGAGCCACGACACCAGGGGCCCGCCCGGTCCAGTCAGCCCCGCCACCCCGCCGCTCTGCCCGGCCCGCTCGACCACGCGCACGCGATGCCCGCGTTGCGCAGCCACCCTTGCCGTCTCCAGGCCGGCCGGTCCGGCGCCCAGGACGACGATGTCGCGCGTGCGGCGGGCTGGCGCGTACCACGGTGGGTCCTCCGTCTCATGTCCAGTCGAAGGCTCCCCTACGCACGTCACGATGGGGTTGCGAACATCGCGTACCTGGCAGGTCTGGTTGCAGCGCAGGCAGGGGCGAACCTGCTCGGGGGTGCCGGCGCCGAGCTTCGCCGCCAGATCGGGATCGGCGATCTGGGAGCGCGTCATCTCCACCCCGTCGCACACGGCATCGCCCAGCGCCCAGTCGGCCTGGCCGGGATCGACGATGGACCCCTGGAGGAACACCGCGACCGGCGCTGGCACCGCCGAGCGCACGGCCCGGCACAGCTCGATGTTGAAGCCCGGGGGCTCGTGGAAGTCCGGCCGGGTCTTCTCGGTCGAGTAGACGGCGCCGCGCACGACGACGAGGTAGTCCACGCCGTCGGCGAGCGCCGCGGCCAGGGCCGGCGCCTGATCGGGCGTGATGCCGGCCCACGGCGCCAGCTCGTCGCAAGAGAGCCTCAGCCCGACGATGTGATCGGGTCCGACCGCGCCGCGCACAGCCGCCAGCACATCGCGGGCGAAGCGGAGCCGGTCCGAGCCCCACTCGTCCGAGCGGTGGTTGGTGAGCCCCGACAGGAACTGGCGCACCAGGCTGTGCTGACCGGCGTTGACCTCCACCCCGGCCAAGCCGGCCTCGGCCGCCAGCCGAGCCGCGGCGCCGAAGCCCGCCACCACGGCCGCGACGTCGTCGGCCTCCATCCACTTCGGCACCTCACGGGTGTTCACCTCGGGCAAGCGCGACGGGGCCCACAACGGCTGCTGCGAGTAGGCCGACGAACCCTGCCCACCGGCATGACCCAACGAAGCCAGCACGAGTGCGCCCTCCTGGGCGCCCATCTCGGCCAGCCCGGCCCAGCCCTCAGCGCAGCGCAGCGCGAGCGGAGCTCGCTCGTAGGGCCAGTCACTCTCGTGGACGCTGGCCTCCTCCAGCACGATCGTCCCGCAGCCACCAACGGCGCGCCGGCCGTAGTACGCGAGGTGCCGTGGCGTGAAGCGCCGGTCGTCGTCGCCGAGGTTCGTGACGTGAGGCCCGAAGAGCAGCCGGTTCCGCGCCGTGAAGGGACCGAGCGGCAGCGGGTCGAGCAGCTGCATCAGCCCAGGTAGTGCTCGGCCACCGCCACCGCCCGCTCGCCGTAGTGGCCGCCGAACAGCACACTGTGCACCAGGAGCGGAAACAGCTGGTAGAACGCGACACGGTCTTCGTGGCCATCGGCCAGCGGCCACGCCTCGTCATAGGCGGCGAGCACCCGCGGACCGAGGCCGCCGAAGAGCGCCAGCATGGCCAGGTCGACCTCGCGGTGTCCGCCGTAGGCGGCCGGATCGATCACCCAGGGCCGGCCGCCATCGCCCCAATGGACGTTGCCGGACCACAGGTCGCCGTGCAACCGGGCGATGGGTTCGGGCGGGCCGACCAGGTCGGCTACCTCGCCCTCCAGATCGGCAATGACCGTTGCATCGTCAATGGTGATCTGTTCGGCATCGACCGCCAGTCGGAGGTAGGGCTCGATGCGTCGCTCCCACCAGAACTCGGCCCAGGTCGGCAGCGGTCGGTTGTCCATCGGCAAGGGACCGATGAAGCCGGCGTGACCGAACCCGAGGGTCGGCGCGCCGGCCCGATGGAGCGCGGCGAGCCCGCGACCGAGGTGCTGCTCGTCGTGGGGACCGTTGCGGTTCGGTTGGATCCAAGGCATCACCAGGACGGGATCATGGTCATCGGGCCCATCCACCACCGCCAACACCTCGGGGACCTGGAGGGCGCCGGCTGCGGCCAGCCACCGCAACCCGCTGGCTTCGGCGGTGAAGATGCCGGGCGGGCCTCCGGCCCGGGTCTTGGCGTAGACGACCCGACCGTCAGCCAGCTCCAACCGCCAGCCCTCGCCCACGTCGCCTCCGCCGATCGGGTGGGATGCCCCCACGGCCACACCGAGGGCTCGAGCCACCGCCGTCGCGACGCTCATCGGCAGCCCGGCCTCGCCACCCGGCGGACTTCGATGGCGGTCATCGTCGGCGACCGTTCCCGTGCTCGAGGGTCAGCGCCTGCTCGAGGTGGCCGAGGAGCCCTCGGCCGGCCGCCTCGACCACATCGAACACCCGAGCGAAGGCGGAATCGTCCTCGTAGTACGGGTCCGGCACCTCGAGGTCGTCCACCGCCATCGCGGCGGCATCGAACGATCGCAGTAGCCGGATGCGCTCTCCCACTCGAGACTGCGACGGTGTCCGACCGGCCAGGCGTGTGATCTCGCTCCGGTTGCTCTGGTCCATGGCCAGCAGCAGGTCCCACGACGGGATCTCCTCGGCCACGAGCTGGCGGGCCCGATGGTCGGCCACCAACCCGCGCCGTCGGGCTTCGGCCACGGTCCGGCGGTCCGGCGGCTCACCGAGGTGGTAGCGGGCGGTGCCGGCGCTGTCCACCAAGATGAGGTCGCTCAGCCCGGCCTCCTCGACCTGGTGCCGGAGGACCGCTTCCGCGGCTGGTGAGCGACAGATGTTGCCCAGGCACACGAAGCACACGCGCAGGGTCCCGGGCACGATCGCTGCTCCGCTCAGCGGCCACGCGATGTCGACCGGCGCACCGGAACGGCGAGCACGACGACGGTCACGAGTGGTCCGCTTCTGGGTCTGCTTCGATCCGTCGACACCGGCGTGAGGCTAGCCGTCAAAAGGCCGTTCAGCCTGGCCAGGCATCGCCAGGCACGCCAGCTGCACCAGCGCGCAGCAACCGTCGGCGATCAGGTAGCCCCGGCCGGGCGCCGGTGGCGTCGCCTGGCGCCGGGGGAGCAGGACGCCCAGCACGTCGCCATCGAGATCGTCCTGGGGGCGCAGGAGGAGGCCGCGCCGCTGACGTCGAAGGGCCTGGGTCCAATGGCCGTAGGCCGTCCGGGTCGCCTCCACCCGCCCGGCGACCAGGAGCCGTGTCGTGCCATCGCTGATCAGGCCGCTCAGCGTGCCGGATGGGTCGTCGACCAGCTCGGCGTCGTCCACCAGCACCACCAGCGGGGGGTCGGCGGCTGGTACGAGCAGCTCGGCCAGCTCAGCGACGGACGCGGTCAAGCCGTCCAGAGCCGCCGACGAGTGCAGCGCCGACGATCTGGGTGCCAGAGCGAGCAGGCGGGCCGCTGGTGACGCTCGCCGGATCTGCGCCGCCAGCAGGGCCAGGGCGCTGCTGCGGCCGGAGCGGGCCGGCCCGGCCACCAGGAAGTGGTCGCCGGCGTGCAGCGTCAGCTCGAGTGGCCAGAGCTCGTCGTCGGCCAGGCCGACGGGCAGCGACCACCCGTGCTCGTCAGCGGACGGCGGCGGCAGGTCATCGACGGCGACCGCGATCGGCAGCGTCGGAACCGGTGGTGCGGCATCCGGATCGACCCCGGCGGTGGAAGCCGTTGCGAGGGCCAGCGCGGCGATGTCGGCCTCGATGTCGCCGGTGTGAGCGACCTGGATCGAGAGGCCCGAGCGCACGGACATCGCCCGACCTGGCGCCAGCCCGGTGATCGACGCCGGCCGAACGCCGACGGCCAGCGCGTCGCCGGGATCGGCGAGGCGGAAGACGAGCCGCTCCCCGACTGCGCCGCAGACCGCGGCCGGGAGCGCGCTCGGGCGATCGAGGCCGGCGGCGACGACGATCCCGAGGCCCGGTCCGTCGATGAGGATGCGATCCAGGAGATCGGCCAGGTTCGGACCCAGCCGGTCGGCGACCGCGGTCCGCCAGCTCGCCAGCTGCTCCACGACGAGGAGGATGGTCGGGCGGCCTTCGACGTCGCCACGCTCCGCCGGCCCGGCGCCGGCCCGAGCCCGCGCCGCCATCGTCGACCCGAGGCGGCGCAGCAGCCGGGCCTGGCGCTCCTCCTCCGGCGGTCCGATGGCCGCGCCGACGTGGGCGAGCCCCGCCAATGCACCCAGCCAGGAGCCGCCGTGCACGACGTAGACGTGGAGGTCGCGCGGAGGTGTGGTCGCCGACGCCGCCATCGCCACCGTGGCCAAGGCGTTGGTTGCCCCCGAACCGATGGTGCCGATGCACAGCAGGTGCCCGTCAGCCGGGTCCCATCGCCACGGCATCTGCGCCTGCCGGTCAGGGTCGTCGACCAGCCCCGCGGCGCCCGGTGGCAGCTCGTCGCGGCTGAGGCGGAGGGGCAGCGGCGGGAGCCACGGCCGGGGCCCGGCGTCGAGTCCCAGCCCGGTGGCGGCGGCGCCGGCGGCGCGCACCAGCGTTTCGAGCACGGTCGGCGCCGATCGCGCCACCACCGGAGGCATTCCCGCTCTGGCCCGCCGCCGCACGGTCACGGCCGACCCGTCACCGGTCTCGAGCGGCACCGTCACGGCGGCGATCTGGACGGCGAGGACCTCGCCGGCGCCGAAGCGCACGAGCCCTCGGCCTGGTCGGTGCCGGGGCAAGGCGGCCGCGGTCGGTTCGCCGATCACGTCGGTGCTGTCGGCGCCGTCGAGTACGCGCAGGGCGATGCGCAGGTTGGTGTTGGCACGTATGTCGTCGCTCACCGCGCCCGCGGGACGCTGAGTGGCAAGCACGAGGTGCACGCCGAGGCTGCGGCCCCGCTGCGCCACCCCCACCAGCGACCGCACGAAGTCGGGCAGGTCGACAGCCAGGGTGGCGAACTCGTCGACGACGACCACCAGCCGGGACAGCTTCGGCCCCTCCGCCCGCGCCCGGTACGCGGTCAGGTCCGCCGCGCCGGCCCCGCGGAGCAGTCGCTCGCGGCGGCGCAGCTCGGCGTGCAAGCTGCGCAGCGCCCGCTCGCCCAGGCGCTCGTCGAGATCGGTGACCACGCCCACCACGTGAGGTAGCTGGGCACAGGCGTCGAAGGCCGAACCGCCCTTGTAGTCGATCAGGATGAACGACAGCAGGTCCGGACCGGCGCCGACGGCAAGAGCGGCGATGAGCGTCCGCAGCAGCTCGCTCTTGCCCGAACCGGTGGTCCCGGCCACCAGTGCGTGGGGCCCGTCCGCAACGAGATCGATCTCGACCGGCCCGTCCGCGGCCGCGGCGAGCAGGGCGAGGGGTGCGGGATCGGCGCCCGCCGCCAGCCAGCGGTGTCGCAGCCATCGGTCTTCGGCCAACGCCGGGCCGACCAGGTCGGCCAAGGTGAGCTCGGCCGGCAGGTCGGCGGTGGCCATGGCCTGCTCGGGATCGTGGAGGTCGGCCAGCCCGAGCGCGGCCGCTCGCGCCGTGGCGGCCGACGCTCCGGCCACGACGACCCGATCGGCGAGCTGGGCCGAACCGGGCCGAAGGATGGCGGCCGTCCCGTCCGCCAGCACCTCGATGACGGTCGTGCAGATGGCCGGCAGCTCATCAGGGGTGGCGGCGAGGACGAGGGCCGCGATCGAACGCCCGTCCCGCCCCAGCAGTCGCCGAACGCTGGAGCGGCGCGCCGCGAGCAGGGTGGGTTCCTCGACGACCAGGAGCACGTGCGGTCGAGCCCCGTCTGGTTCGGCGGTGGCCTCGAGCAGGCCGACGACCTCGTCGACGTCGGCCGCCGCGCCGACCAAGCGCTCGCCCGAGGTCGGGTCCACACTGTGAGGTAGCCAGTGCAGCCACGTCGCCTCGGCATCCGGGACCACACCGCCGATGAGGAGGTGAGCCGGGCCGACCGCCACCGCCAGCTGCAACACCAAGCTCCGGGCCAGCGCGGCGGCGGCCGGTTCGCGACCGACGAGGCCGACCACGGCGCCCGGGCCGAGGTCGACCGCCACCGGCACGTCGGGCACCACGCTGGCCGCCTCGATCAGGGCCCAGGTGTCGGCGTCCACGTTCGACGCCGGCAAGCCCGCGACGGATCCGTCCGCGGCGCCCGCCCCGGGGGCGAGGGTGGGGGGTTGGAAGCGGTCACCTCGGCCCACCACCGCGGCGAAGGTCGAGTCCGTGTTCAGCGGGCGGGCCCACACGAGCGATCCGCGGTGTCGGGCCGCGGCCACCGCCTCGACGAGGTCGAGGGTCGAGGTGCGGAGCCGCTCGGCCACCGCCGCCTGGTGGGCGGCGAGGTCACGGCCGAAGCCGGCCAGCGCCTCGTGGGCCGATCTGACCGCGGAGCTCCGGTGCCAGCGACGTCGACCCCGGTGCCAGACGGCGGCGCCGATGGTCCCGGCGCCACCGACTGCGCCCAGGAGCAGGAAGGTGGCCTGGTGCAAGATCCACGCCACCAACCCCCCGGCGATGAGGGTGATCACGACTGCGGCCAGTCCGATCGGCACCCCATCCGCTGGCAGTGAGACCGGTGGGGGCAGCCGCACCGGAGCGATGGGCGGCGGGGCCAGCGCGGCCGGCGGCCGGAGCACGGAGCAGGTCCACGAGCCGGGCTGGAGCTCGCCCCGTGGACGTCGGCCGCTTCGCCTCCCGGCCGAGTCCGCCGCCGCTCCCATCTCGACCCGCCCCGCGGCCGACGCTCCGACCGAGCCGGCCGGGTGATCCAGCTCCAGGCCGGTGATCCCGACGGTGAGGCGCTGACCGGGGCCGAGGATCCCGTCGCCATCGATCGCCACCCCGTCGACTCGGCTCGGACGAGCAGGTGCCAGGTCGGTGATGCGGGCCTGCCCCGCGCCGTCGATCTCGAGCAGGCAATGGCGGCGACCCACCACCGGATCGGCCAGGCGGACGTCGACTCCGGCCGCCGAACCGACCACGTAGTGACCGGGGCCGAGTGAGACCATCCGCCCGGCGTCGGGTCCGCTCAGGGTGCGCGCCAGCACCTCTGGCCCGGCCCGCCCGGTCTCACCGGCGGGAACCGCACGCTCGGCGGCGGGGTCCGCGGTCTCACTCGGGCCCGCGCCGGGGCACAACGGCACGGCTCGCCCGGCCGAAAGCACCGCGCCCCGCCTGATCCCACTGGCCCGCAGCGCGACGCCACCCGCGACCGAGCAGCCATCGACGACCAGTCCCTTACCCCGATCGAACCCGAGCGCGCCGGCGACGTCCCCCACCGTGACGTCCACACGGCGCAGGATGACCTCGACCTCCTCCCACCCGAGGACACCGTCGACCTGTGTCTCGACGATCACCTCGAGCGGGACCAGCGCGCCGGCCAGAGCAGGCGCGACCGGCGAGCCAGGTGCGACGGCGACGGCCGAGGTCGGACCAGAGTCGGTCGGATCAGCCTCCGCCACGTTGGAGCTCGGCGTGCTGGTGGACATGGTGACCATGCCATGGAGGGTGTGCACAGCGGGCCTCGGATCGGAACCATCCACCGTGCCGGGGGGGCGGTCGCTCGGGCCTTCGGTGTGAGCGGTGGTGAGACCAGTCCGGATCCTGGCGGCATGGACATCGTGTGGATCACGCCCTCGTCCGAATCGGACGGCTGCGAGGCGTCCGCCCCCGAGGCCGGCATGACACCGGCCCGAGCGGGACGATCGCTCACCGATCGGCTCAACGCCGAGTGGACGGCCCTTGTCTCCTGCCCGGCGATGGCCGACGAGCTGGCCGAGGCACCGCTGGCCGGGCATCGGGACCTGCGTCAGCTGCTGGCCGCCTGTGGCGGCGACCGCTACGCCGACCAGGGCGCCGCGGACGCACTGCTCGCTCGGGTGGTGGCGGAGGGCCTCGCCGGCCGGCAGCTGGCCGTCCGGGTGACCCTGCAGCGGGTACTCGGCGCCCTCGTCACCATCTCCTTCCGGCGCACCCGGCTGACGCCGGCGCGGCGGCGGGCCCTCTTCGAGGACCTGTGCGCCACCGCGTGGGTGGTGATCGCCACCTACCCCCTCGAGCGTCGGCCCCGGCGCATCGCCTCCAACATCAGCCGCGATGCCGAGTACCTCACGTGCGTCCGCCCGGGACGGCTCCACGACGCCAGCCGACGGGTGCCGCTGCTCGACGAGCACGTGCCGGTGGTCGGCCTGCAGGGATCGCTTCGCCGCCATCCGGTCGACGAGCTGCGCGACCTCGTCCTCGGCCTGCATGGTCGCGACGGTCTGGCCGACGCCGAGCTGGCCTTGCTCGACGCACTGGCCGCCGGGGACTCCACCACCTCCATCGCGCTGGCCTTGGGCTGCACGGATCGGACCGTGCGCAACCTCCGCCGTCGACTCGTCGTCAGGCTGCGCGACCTGTCCGTGGCCTGAGGCGCCGGTCCTCGGACTGACCCGCGGTTCGTCCGCCCACGCCGACGGTCAGGGTCGGCCGATGCCGACCACTCGGCCCCAGTTCACGGACGCCACCCGCACCACGTCGCCAGGATGCGTGGCGTGCACCATCTGGCCGTTGCCGATGTACATGGCCACGTGACCGATGGGGTTGTAATAGAAGAGCAGGTCGCCGGGCTGCACGGCCGACTGCGGGATGTGCGGCAGCACGGCGTACTGCGAGCGTGACTGGTGCGGGAGCGAAACTCCGGCCTGACCCCACGCCCAGGCCGTGAGGCCGGAGCAGTCGAAGGACACGCCCGGGATGGCGGTGGCGAATCGGTAGGGCACACCGAGCTGGCTCATGGCGGCGGCCACCGCACCGGCGGCACCCGCACGAGGTGCCGGTATGTGCGAGCCCGGCCGAGGGCCGCTGGGGGAACCCGAGTGACCGGAAGATCGCGAACCGCCCGTCGAGGTCGAGGTCGAGCCGCCCCGGCGTGACGAGGTGGAGCCGGCGTTGGTCTCCTGTGACTGGGCGCGCCGTTCCTTCGCCCGCTCCCGAGCCGCCGCCTCCCTGGCCCGCCGTTCCTGATCCTGGACCACCAAGGTGGCCAGCTCGCCCTTCACCGAGCCCTGCAGGGCGTTGGCCTTCCGGATCGCCTTGGTGACCTGAGCTTGCTTGCTCTCGAGCGAAGCCTGGAGCTTGCGCTTCTGGGCTTGCTTCGTCTCGAGCAGCTTGCGCTCTCGACTGGCGTCCTGCGTCACCGACTCGAGCTGGTCGATGCGCGACATCGACGAGCCCAGCACCAGCTCGGTGTACTGCTCACGCTGTGCGGCCATGGCCGGCGAGTCGCCGACGCCGAGGAGCACCTCGATCCCCTCGCCCTCCACACCGCCGATGTACGATTGGACCGCGAAGCCCTGCACGGCGGTGCGCATGCCGGAGACCTGCTGGTCGAGCGATCCGACGCGGCGCTGGGCCGCGGCGACCTCGGCGTCGACCTTCGCCAGCTCGGCCTGCACCCGGTCGTACTGTGCGCCGAGATCGAAAGCCTGGTTCTGCAAGGCGCTGATCTGATCGTTGATCCGGCCCGCCTCGGCCCGCTTGTCGTCGACTGGTGTCGCCGTGGCCGAGTGGGTGATGCCGAGGCTGGTCACCACCACCAGGAGTGAGGCTCCTGCGAGCCACCGGGCCTTGGGCACAGAGCGTGACCGTAGCAGGTTCATTACGGATTGGTTGCGATCGGCGCCCCGCCATCGCAACAAACGGTCACGATCTCCGCCGCCGCGAGCGCGAGGACGACGCGGCGCGGCGACGCCGTGACGCCGGGCAACGCAGCCGGATCACCTGCTGGACCGCGCGCTTGACCCGCGCCCCGGCAACAACGTTCACCGTCTCTTCCTCGGGGCCCGCGCCATCAGACGACCGTGCTCGACCACCGCTCGCGACCGAGCGGCCGGACCCCCCACCACCACGTAAAGCGCGGAAGGACGACCACGTCGCCAAGGTCAGCGAGTAGGGCGGCGGTACCTATCGGCCTGTTCCGACGGGGTGGCGCTGTCGCCTCCGGTTGCCCTCCGCCGCGGGGGCTGACCTACCTGGCTGCGGTGTCGGCGTGGCGCGGTGCACGGAGTGCGGGGGCCGTGGTCATCCGACTCGGCCGACTGTCAACCGTTCCAGGTCCTGATGCCGCCGTGACCGGTGCAGGCGCCGTGCTTGTTCTTGGCGAAGGAGCGCTGACCATCACGGCAGATGGCGGTCGGCTGGACGGTTGCCGCCTTCTTCGACTTCGACTTGGACTGCTTCGACGGCTTCGGCGCGGTGGCCTTGCGATTCGCCTTGCCGCTGCTGTCCGGCGTGGCCTTCTGCTTCGCCGCCGGGACGGCCTTCGAGGGAGACGTCACTGGCGCCGCCGGCGTGGTTGACGAGCCGCCCGACTGAGCCGCGAACGGGATGTGGCCCAGCGGTGGTGACGGTGGGGCGGACGTCGGTGCCGCGGGCGTGGCGTGCGGGGAGGCGGCGATCCCGGCCTTGGCCGGGGCGGACGACACCGAGCTCGCCACTGTTCGAGGCGGGGATGGCGCGGCGGGGGCGGCGCTCGAGACGGGGGTCGCGGTCGCCGCGGTCGCGGGGACCGACGCCACGGTCGAGGCGGGAGTGCTCGCCGGCGCCCCGACCTGACCCGGTGCGGCCTTCGACGATGCGGCGCTGGACGACGGGCTGCCGGCCGGGGTCCCAGTCGACGCCGAGGGCTGGGCCTCGGCCCGAATCGAACCCGACGACGCCGTAGACCTGGTGGTGGCTGCACCCAGCGCGAAGCCGACACCGAGCAAGAGGAGCCCGGCGACCCGCCGGCGTGCCCCACTCCTTCGTTCAGCTTGCATCGACTTGCTTCCTCTCGGCTGGCGCAACTGCTCTTCCAGTATCGAGACGATCGAACCAGTCGCCTATGACGCAGTTGGACCACATGGGCGCCGCCGGAGGCCCCCGGGCGGCCGTCGACTCGGCGTCCGCCCTCGCTCGACCGCGCTCAGATCACGTCGTCGTGCTCCAGAACGTGGAACAGGATCCAGCCTGGGAGCACCGGCAACCAGTAGGTCGCCAACCGGTAGGTGAGCACCGCCGCCACGGCCGGGCCGGGAGCCATCCCTACTCCCGTGAGCCCGGCCACGAGTGCCGCTTCCAGGGCGCCCAGGCCACCGGGGGTGGGCGAGGCGGCTGCGATCAGGGATGCGCCGAGGTAGACCGCGCCCATCTCCGCGAAGGTCACCGGCCCGTGGAAGGCAACCACTGCGGCCGCGAACGACGCGATGTAGGCGAGCGTGACGCCAACCGACCCGCCGAACAGGGCCAACAGCTTGGCGGGTGACTTGGCGAGGGCCGTCATCGTCGCCCATGACCGCTTCATGAAGCTCACGACGTGGCTCTGGAAGAACCGACGGCCCTTGCGCGTCGCGAGCGCCACCCCTGCCAACGCCAGCACCACCGCAATCACGACGAGCAGCTTGCTGCTCGACGGGATCTTGAACGCCTTCGCCGCACCCTGCTTGGCCCAGGCGAAGAACACGACGAGGAGCACGGCGTGGATGAGGGCACCGGCCAAGGCGTTGAGTCCGGTGCCGGTGACGGCCTCGGCCGGATCGACGCCTGCCTTCTGCAAGAAGCGCACGTTGAGCGCCATGCCTCCGACGTTCGCGGGCGTCACTCGATTGACGAAGCTGGAGGCGAACTGGGTCTCGAGGTTCTGGACGAACGGAAGGTGCTGACGGACCGAACCCGACACACCGATCGCCCCTGCTACGTACGTGAGCAGCGACGTCGCGACGCAGACGGCGACCCAGCCCCAGTTGGCGGAGCGCATGGCCGTGAAGCTGTCACCGACGTCGGCGAGCTTCGGGAGGAGCAGGTAGAAGGCGCCCACGAGGGCGGCGATCGTCATGAGGGTGCGGGGGCGGACCCGTACGAGGCGCTCCAGCGGAACGGGTTCCTGCCCGGTGACCTCCGCTATGTGGGCGCGGAGCTCCGGCAGCAGGGGCTTCGACACCTGCTTGCGGGTGGCAGCCGACAGCCCCAACGGCTGCAGGAAGGGCAACGAAGCCGCCAGCGAAGCCGGCTCGATGACACGCGCCGCGGCCGCGACCGCCCGGTCAGCACCGACCAGCACGGACGACGAGGCGAGCAGCTCGGCCCGATCGATCGCCTGGGCGCGGGGCGGGGCCGACTGCTGCCCGAACCCCAGGTCGATGATCACCGGTCGACCATCGGCGACCAGGATGTTGGCGGCGCGGAGTGCCCGGTGCGCCATGCGCCCCTCGTGGAGCGTCCGCACCTCCCGCCACACGCCGTCGAGGAGGGCGTCGTCGATCTCGTCGGGGGCGAGCGCGTCGAGCCGCTGTCCGTCCACGTATTCGAGTGCGAGCGCCATCGAGCCGTCGGGCAGCGCGGTGACCAGCTCGACCTTCGGGCAGTGGACGTGGGCTCGGCGGGCCCACAGCGACAGAAAGGCCTGGTGCTCCACCTGCTGCTCCAACGAGGCGGTCGGCCAAGTGTCCCCGAGTCCGCGCAACAGGAGCTTGCGGTAGCCGCGGTAGAGCAGGTCGGCATCCCGGCTGTCTCCGGCATAGACCTTGACGAAGATCGGTGTGTGGTCAGGTCGATGCGCTAGGTAGAGCTGGGCCCGGCCGCCCTCGGCCCGTTCGAGCGAGAGATCGAGCACCTCGACCCCGCCCGCCTGCAAGGCCATCGCCACCGCCGCCGGCGCCGGCCGCCGGTTCGGAGCGCCGAGCAGGACGAGCAGTGCGGCACCAACCGTCAGTCCAGCGGCGACTGCGAGCAAGAGGCCAGGCACGCCGGCGGTGCCGGCGATGGCCAGCACCAGGACGAGGACCCCCAACGTGAGGTCCGCCGCTCGTCGCCAAGAGCGTGAGAGCCACGGCTTGGCCGCGGCCATCGCGCCCGCGGCGGCACTGACGTACGGCAACGACGGGAACCGCGTTGATGCGACCCAGGTGCCGCTGGTGACCGCGCCAGAGGCCCGCCCGGACACGTCGACAAGGCTGTCGAGCAGCAGGAAGACGACCCCGGCGGTGATGGCGGCCAGGACGATGAACCCGAGGCGACGCCAACGCTGCTGCACGATCAGCACCGCCGCGGCAACCACCGGCAGGACGACCGCGGCTACCTGGAGCAGGGCCAACAAGAGCTCGCGCGCCGGACGCGACGCCCGCGCCGCCGCTCGGCCCAGATCGCTCGTGAGCCCGTCGCTGGTGTCGGTCGCGATCGAGATGAAGAGGGCCAGCAAGATGGTCAGGGCGCTCCAGAGCACCAGTCGCACCGCGTCACCCGGATGGCGGTAGTAGCGGTCACCCGGCGGTCGCGGATCGAAGATCCGGGCCTCCGTCGACGGATCAGGAGTCGCCGTCAGGAGAGGAGAGATCGCGTCACCCAAGGCTTCCCCCATCACGTCGTCCCATCCCGGGCGACCGCGGCTGCGACTCGAAGTAGGAGCACAGTGCCAGCGAGCAGCCCACCGTAGCCGAAGACCTCGAACAGCCCGACCCCGGCGGCCACCACCGGGCCGTTCTCGGTGGCGACGAGGAGCAACGCCGACACCAGGAGGAACGCGGCGCCTATCGACGACAGGAGGGCGCGGTTCACCAGCGTGCGCAGGATCCGGCGACTGTCCTCATCGACGACGTGGCGGATCTTGAGCTCACCCCGTGCCGTGAGCGTGAGGATCCGATCGATCCGATCGGGGAGCCGGCGCAGATGGGGAAGCGCGGCCATCAGCTCGTCACGAATCATGTCGTCGCGGTCGATGACCCGAGTGTCGGTCGCGGTCAGAAGCTCGGTGGCGGCGGACGCGAGCGAGATGTGGGGCGCGATCACGCGCAGGGTGCCATCAAGCGTGACGAGCGCACGGGACAGCAGGACGAGATCGCCGGGCAACCTGATCCCGAATGAGGCCAGGGTGGCAACAAGGTCTTGCAGCATGGTGGGTTGGACCGTGCCGGTGGCGCGGACGTTCTCGGCCATCAGGCGCGCTAGGGCGCGCTCGAGCCGTTCCGCAGAGATGGCTTCGCTCATCTCGGCGACTCGCTCGATGGCGTCACGCAAGAGGCTGACGTCTCGCCGCGCCAGGGCAGCGAGCATGTCGACCACGGCTGCCTGCTGAATCGGATCGAGCCGGCCGACCGCGCCGAAGTCGATCAACCCGAGCGCGCCGTCGTTGAAGGCGAAGATGTTGCCCGGATGGGGGTCGGCATGGAAGAAGCCGATCCGCAGCACCTGATCCAGGCTGGACTGGAGCAGCTGTCGGGCCAGAGCGTCGCGATCGATCCCGGACGCTTCCAGGCGATCCGTCTCGGCCACGGTGAAGCCCTCGAACCGTTCCTGCACGAGCAGACGGCGCGTGCACAGCTCGCCGTAGACCTTGGGCACCCGCACCTTCGATTCGGAGCCGAGCAGTCGCGACATCTCCTGCATGGCGTCGGCCTCCTGGCGAAAGTCGAGCTCGACGCGGAGGCTCTTCGCGAAGTGATCCAGGATCTCTCGCGACCGAATGCTCTGGCCGAACGCTGTGCGGTGCTGCGCCACGTCGGCGAGGAGTGCGAGCGCGGCGAGGTCGCGCTCGATGATGTCGTCGATCCCGGGTCGCTGCACCTTCACGACCACCGGCTCGCCCTTGTGCAGCCGGGCGACGTAGGTCTGACCAATCGAGGCCGCGGCGAGTGGCTCCCAGTCGAACTCCTGGAAGACGTTCTCCACGTCGTCACCCAACTCTGCCTCCAGCACCGGTCTGATCTGCTCGAGCGGTTCGGGCTCGACCCGGTTCTGGAGACCCGCCAGCTCAGCGCAGATCTCGGGCGGGAACATGTCGACGCGCGTGGCCGCGATCTGACCGAGCTTCACGTAGACGCCGCCAGCCTGCTCGAGCAGGTGTCGCAACCGGGGTCCGGTGCCGACCGTCGCGCGCTGTTCCCGTCCGCCGGCGGAGAGGAACGGCCCGAAGCCCGCCTCCCGGATCAGGCGGACGAGCTCACGGTACCGCAGGAGCACCGTGATCCTCCGACGAATGGCGCGCCACGGCCGCGGCGCCTCGACAAGTCCCGCCCGCTCCCCGATCGCGAGCGAGCCCGGGCGAGCCAACAGGTCGAACCCGACGGCGACCGCCATCGTGGTCGGAATGCTGATGGCGACGATGTGGAGGATGAGACCATCGGCGCCGAAGTCCCAGTCGGACAGCTTGAGCGCCAGCACGGCGGCGATCCCCCAACCCACGGCACCCGACAGGAGTGCGGTGCCCCAGCCCCGTCGCATACCGAGGAGCCGAAGCGAGAGAGCCGTCGTGATGACCGCGATCACCGCGGCCAGGCCGATTCGCGCCACGACCTCCACGAAGGACGCGGCGAGGATCGGGTGCGTCGAGATCATCGAGCGGCGCCCCTCACGAGCCGCCCGGGCAAGAGGCACCGGCCCCGCACAGACGCAGGCCCGTGCTGTACTCGACCTTGTCGACCAGCCTCGTCCGGGGCTCGAGCGCGAGGGCCGCGTTGGCGACCAGGACCAGCGATCCGCTTGCTTCGGCGCCGAATCGGAACCGGTAGATGACGCATCCCCCAGGGAAGAGGTAGTACCGGGTGCTGGTCAGCTGCGGTGGCAGCCGCTCCGCTTCCTCGAAGCGCCGGGCGCCGACTTGATCGCTGGGCACCTGCGTGGCGTGGGTGACGTCGCAATCGCCGGGACGCAACAGGCTGGCCTCGATCGCGTGCCGTCCGGCCCGGTCCGAGTTGAGCCAGAACGAGCTCCGGCGGCTACGAATCCGGACACCACCGAGCGTCCATCCGGCCGGCAAAGAAGAGAGGCACGGTACTGAGGTGGCCGACGGCACCGATTGGGCCATCAAGATCATGACGTTGTCCGTGCCGCACGTCGGCGTGGCGTGCACGCCGATGTCGTACGCCGGACTGAGGAGGGCACCGAGGTTGGTCAACACGAGGGCGGCCCCGAGCATGAGGGCGAGCACATAGACGACCCGCCTGACCCCCCACCGCTGCAGCGAGATCGGTCGCCGCGCCGGCGCCAACGCTCGGAACTGAGCGAGCAGGTTTCGACCGTCTCGCTTCATCACGGTCCGGAGCTGCGTCGGACTGGCCGCGCCTCGCGCCGCCGCGAAGGCCTCGGCGATCTCGTCGGGCGTGAAGTACTGAAGGGCGCGCTGGTAGACGCGCTCGGCGTCCGACCGCACCGCGAGGACAAGCATCATGTTGGCCAGATCGACGGCCTGGCGCCAGGGCGACGGGCGGACCTGCGCGAAGGCGGTGTCGATGAGCAGCACGCGCCCGTCCTGCACCATCAGGTTCGCGGGCTTGATGTCCCGATGCGCGAGCCCAGAGTCCCACAGCCGTCGGATCAACATCAGTCCCTGGTCGATCAGGTCATCGTCGACGTCGGCCTCTCCGATCTCGATCGCGCCGTCGAAGAACTCGGTGACGAGCAGGTACTCCCGCTCCGGTGTGAGCTCCACGATCCCCGACGGGTTCGCGGTCGGGATCCCGCTGTCACGGAGCAGCCTCAGGGTGTAGTCCTCGTACTCCACCAGCCGCCGGACCGATTGGAAGGGGGCCTCGTCCTCCAACCGCCCGTAGAGGATGGTTCGGCCCGTCTTGTACCAGCGGTCCGCCCGGACGTGGTTCATGGCGTAGAGCTTCCCGAAGAGGTAGGTATCGGGGTCGCCGGCGACGCGGAGCCGGAGAGGAGTCGAGCCACCCGATCCGGCCAGGCCGACCGGCTTCATGTCGACGACCGTCACACCGAGCTCATCCTGCACGGCTCGCCGGATGGCCTCACCTCGTCGACCGCCGACATCGAGATGCGCTGTCTTGCCCTTTCGGTAGGCGACCGGGAAGACCTCGTTCGGCGTGAAGAACCGGAAGGCGTTGACGGTGAGAGCTATGGCGAGGGCACCGCCGACGATGATGTCCGAGGGGTGATCGACGGCCAGGTACAGCCGACAGCCGGCATACGTGAGGATCAAGACCGAGATGACGACCTTCGCGATCTCTCGGGGTCGACCCGGAACAATGAGGGAGTACACGATCGCGACCAGGTAGGTGACCAGGACGGCGACTGGGGGGCTCGGAAAGGAGAACCCGCCCCAACGTCCGATGGTCGTGACGTCGTACGGGCGCGGGCGGGTGAACGGCTCGTAGAGCAGGTTGCCGCCGATGAGCACGAGCACCACCACGCTGCCGAGGAACGTGAACAGGTGGCGCCACCGCCGGAACACGACGAGCGCGATGATCAGCGCTCCACCGATGGCGCTCACCGTCCAGCCGGAGCCGACGCGATCGATCGCCTTGGCTACGTTGGTCAGCCAGTCTGTGCGCAGGTGGGCGATCCCACGGAGCAGCTCAGCATCGATGCGGTTGGTGGCGCGGCGCACCGAGGAGGACACCAGGGCGGCGACGATCCAGATCACAAGGATCACCAGCGTCACCAACCAGCCTTTGCCGGTCGCGCCGAGGCTTCGTGGAAGCGGCGGGGCCGCACCCGACGGTCGCCGTCGTCGCGGTGTTCGGCGCACGGTCGGCGGTACGAAGCCTCCGGGATCGACGGTCGAGTTCTTCCCCGTGAGCCCGGCCGCGGCGTCCGTCGTCGTCGTCATCCGTCTCTCGCTCGTCATGGCAGCTGCTGCGCCTCCAGCCAGCTGGCCGCCGCAGCCCTGCTCGTCTTCCCCGCCCCGACTTCGGCGTTCAGCTGGCGCAGCTCCGCGGTGGTCAGGCGGCCCGAGACGGCGTCGATGAGCTCGACCGGCTTCGAGCCCCATCGGTCCACGACCTCGGTTCGCAGGACGGGCGTGACGTTCTCCGCCGGTTGGAGGCCGCGGTCGTCGGCCAGCTCCACCAGCCCATCGGTGGCGATCGTCGGGTCTGTGGTGAACAGCAGTCCGACGTCGACCTCACCTTCGCGCAGCGCCTGCCGGGTGACCGCACCGCCAGCGTCCAAGGAGGACACGACCTCCTTGAAGCGCAAGCCGTAGACGCTGTCCAAGCCCCAAGAGGCAGAACGGCCGGCTCGGGCACTCGGGCGGCCCGCCGAAGACGAGGCGCGAGCTGACCTGGGCGAGGTCACTGAGATCGTGCAACCCGTAGCGCTCCGCGTTGGCACGGCTCACGACAAAGGTGTTCGCGTCCTGCGCCGGCGCGGCCGCGAGAGCCTCGAGGTGGCGGCCTGCGAGTGTCCGCACCAGCGCTTCGTGCGTGCGAGCCGCGTCTGGTCCGGGCGTCTCCGACCCGACGCTGAAGAACTGGAGCGCGGTGCCGGCGTACTCGGGCACGAGCTCGACCAGACCACTGGCGAGAGCCGGCGCGACGAACTCTCGCGGACCGAGGTCAAGTGCCCGCCGGACGTGATAGCCGCCGCCCTCCAACACCTGGCTATAGATCTCGGCCAGGAGCTCGCTCTCGGCGAAGTCGAAGGACCCGACGGTGATGGCGTCGTCTTGCAACGCGCTCGACGACGGGCGATCGGCGGAACCCGAGCCCGAGCTGCACGCTCCGATCGAGACGATGAGGGCGAGCACAACCGCGAGCGAGACAGAACGAGGAATGCCCATCCGTGCCGGCCCCCTCTCAGCGTGCTCGGTGGGGAAGAAGTCTCCCACACCCCACGGAGAGCCCCGTCCAGCCCGCCCCACCCAGCCCACTAGGGTCGAGCGAGCTGGGACAAGCCCCCGGCGTCAGCGGAAGTCAGGGAAGTAGCCGATGGTTGGCGCGCAGGCCCCCGCGAAGGTCGAGTGGACGCGACGCCGGGAGGACGCGGTCGCCCTCGGCGCGGGCCTGGCGATCGTTGCTCTCGGGATGATCCTCGTCCGCCACGGCACGGTGTCGGGCTTCGAGAAGGCCGTCTTCCGTCGTGTCAACAACATGCCCGGAGCCCTCTACCCGCTGCTCTGGCCATTCCAGCAGCTGGGAGCGATCCTCATCGGACCCATCGTGGCCGTGGTCGCGGCCGTGACCCGCCGGTTCCGGTTGGCCATCGCCGCCGTCGTCGCCACGGTTGCCAAGCTGGCGCTCGAGCGCGCCGTGAAGGCCATCGTCAGCCGGCAGCGACCAGGGACCTCCATCGGACCCGGCGTGCACCTGCGGGGAACCGTGAGCCTCAGCGGAGAGAGCTTCGTCTCCGGCCACGCTGTCCTCGTCACCGCGTTGGCCACCATCGTCGCCCCCTACCTCCCGGGCCGCTGGAAGGTCGTGCCGTGGGTCGTCGTCGGCCTCGTCATGGTGACGCGGGTCTACGTGGGCGCGCACAACCCGTTGGATGTCGTGTGCGGCGCCGCGCTCGGGCTCGCCATCGGCGCCGCCCTCAACCTGCTGTTCGGCGTGCCGCGCCGTCGGCCGACCTGATGGCGGCGAGCTCAGCGCTCGACCGGCAACCCCTCCCCACCGAGGCCGAACGCCCAACGAGACAGGGTGCCGCAGAGGAGGCCGACGCCCGCACCGCCGACCACGTCGAGGGGGAGGTGCGCACCGGCGTAGATCCGCACCGTGCCCACGATGACCGCCAACCCAAAGGCGGCCGGACGCCAACGGCTCGGCATCGAAGGCGCAATGGCGGCCGCCAGCGCAAACGCAACTGCCGCGTGACCCGATACGTAGCCGAGACCGGACGCGTTCTCTCGCAGGCGAACATCGGACAGGAGCGAGGCCGGTCGCCCACGGGCGACGAGGCGCTTGACACCCTTGCCCGACCACCACGCCACCTGGCTGGCTACGAGCGCGGCGAGCGTCAATCGACGGTCCCGTGTCACCGCGCCGGTCGCGGCCACCACCACCAAGGAGCCGAGCAGGCTTCCGAGTTGCATCGGTCCCCAGAGGACGGGCCAGAGGCCGTCCGGTAGGCCGTTCACCCAGTCGAACACCCGCGCCTCCCACCGAGGCACCTGGTCGTTGATCGATACGATGACCCAGCTCCCGGCGAGAGCCACCGCGCCCCCCACGACGGCGGCCGCCTCGGCGATGCGCACCGTCGTCCGATCGGTCACGGTCACAAAACGACGGTAGTGCACGCCCTCACGCCGGCAGGACCAGGCACGACGGCGATCGTGCGCCACGAAGGCGCAGGCGCGGCGTGCACGCGTGCTGCTCCCGGGCGTTGCGAGCGAGGAAGAATGCGGACCCGACGTGAGGAGGGAGCCGGTTTGGACGACCAGCGCCCCGACTGGGACGACCTGCCCATCGACCCCGACCTCATCCAAGCGCAGCCGACGCCGGCGTCGCGGCCTCGCCGGCGGGATGGTCGGGCCGATCCGAGGGTGCTGGCCGCCATCTCGCTGGGCGCCATGCCCGGCGCGGCCGCCCGCTATGGGATGTCTCGGCTCATCACTGTGCCCGTCGGAAGGTTCCCGTGGGCGACGTTCTGGACCAACGTCTCGGGCGCGTTCGTCCTCGGCTTGTTGCTGGTCCTGCTGATCGAACGCTTCCCGCCGACTCGTTATGCCCGAGCGTTCGCCGGCACTGGTTTCCTCGGCGCCTACACCACCTTCTCGACCTTCAGCGTCGAAGCCGACCTGCTGGTCAAGGACGGCCACCCCACGACCGCGGCCTTCTACGTCGCCGCCAGCCTCGTCGTCGGGGTGACGGTGGCCTGGCTCGGCGTGACCACCGCCCGACTGATCCCGCACCAACGACGACGACGAGGAGAGGAGCACGCATGAAGCTCGAAGGCCCCCAGAAGCGCTTGACCATCTTCGTCGGCGAGTCCGATCGCCACGACCACCACTCGCTGGCCACCGAGATCGTCCACCGCGCTCACGCCGCCGGTCTGGCCGGCGCCTCGATGTTCCGGGGGATCGAAGGCTTCGGTGCCTCGAACCACCTCCACACCACCCGCATCCTGTCCTTGTCCGATGATCTGCCGATCGCCATCATCATCGTCGACGCCGAGGACCGAATCCGGCCCTTCCTCCCGGTGCTCGACGAGCTCATCTCCGAAGGCCTCGTCATCATCGACGACGTGGAAGTGGTCAAGTACGTCGGCCGTGGCCCGGAGGAGCGGTCGTGAGCGCGCCGACCTGGGTTGCCTTCCTCGTCGCGGCGGCGATCGGCGCCTCGGCCCGCTACTTGCTCGACGGCATGGTCCAGGACGCAACCGGCGGTGAGTTCCCCTGGGGCACCTGCGTCATCAACGTGACCGGCTCCCTCGTGCTTGGCTTCCTGACCGGGCTCGCGCTCTACCACTCTTTCCCGACCGACCTGAAGCTTGTCCTCGGCACCGGGTTCTGCGGCGCCTACACCACCTTCTCCACCTTCACCTTCGAGACCATCCGCCTGGCCGAGGGCGGTGCGTCCCGGGACGCGATCCGCAACCTCGCGGTGAACAGCCTGGGCGGGCTCACCGCCGCTGCAGCCGGAATGTTGCTCGCCACCCTCTGAGGCCCACAGCCGTGCGGGTTCGGTCACTTAGCGCCGCGAGTGATCGTCAAGTAGCACCACTCGTCATAGACCTTGACCAGGCTCGACTGCGGCCGCCCGACGTGTGTGGGGACGTCATCGATGCCGTCCGCCCACGCTTGCGCTGTGACCTGGCGCGCCCACGCCCGCGCCCCCCTCAGATGGTGGGCGTAGCCCCCTTGCCCGGTTCCCTGCCCTCCAGCCTTGGCGATCGCCTTGTCCCACGGGCAAGCAGTCTCGGGCCGGAGAATCCACAGGAGCTTGGAAGACGCGGTTGGTGCCAGGGACCGAATGCGTCCAGCGCGGCTGGCGCCCGCCGGCAGCGAGGCGAGCTCCGCGTAGGCCGCCGCGAGGTCGTCGATGCTCCGGTCGTCGAGGTCGATCAGGGGCTCAGTCGGGAGCCGGCGACGGCGGGTCCTCCACCACGGGTCGATCGAGGAGGCGAGGAGGTCCACTCCATCGCGGGGGTAGGGGATCCGACAGACCCAGGCGTTGAGGCAGACGCGAAGCGCAACCACATGCTCTGGCTTGCTCGGGTCGGGGGCACCGGCTGTCACCTGCAAGAGCCGCTCGAGTGATCCGTCGCCCTGGCCCTGTGGATGTTTCGCCAGCAGGTCGGACAGGGCCTCGAGGGACGGCCCCGCGGAAGCTACGTGCGTCACCTCACCGATGTATCACAAGCGAGGATTGGAGACCCTCGGGACGGGCCCGCTCGATCTGACACCGGTCTGGTGAGGCTTCGTCGAGCACGGCGGACCATCGTCGAGATGAGCGTGGCGCGAGCAAGCAGCCCACGGGCTGGCTCAGGTGCCGCTCGTCGCGCGCGCGCCGGTGAGGCGGTCGGTGATGTCGACGCTCGGGACGTCGCTCGCCGTCACGGTTGTGCCATCACCAACCGCCTCGATCTCGTACCCGCCCGGACGGTTCGGGAAGCTGTCGCTTCTGGTCGTGGTGCGCCGGCCGGCGCCGTCTCGGACCGGGGGTGCAGCGGGCACTCCGTCGCAACGTTGGAAGGCGCCCTGCTCCGGGGGGAGGCTGAGCAGGGCGCCCATCGCGGTCGCAGCCGTCTCGTCCCCGTCGAGCTCGATGGGCAGCCGGCCTGTGCTGCACATTGCTGGTCCTGGCTGGTCCCGCCACGCTCCCCTCCAAGATGCGGTCGGGTCGACCAGCCGGCGGTGGATCGCCACTGGCACCCGTCGGCGCGTTCTTCGACGCCGCCAAGGTCTTGGATTGGCCCCCTTCAGCTGTCTCTCGTGCGCACCCGTGCGTGGCCACTCTCGGCGGTCCGGCGGGCGACGATCGCGGCCGTCATCGACGGTAGGTGGCGCCGCCGGCGGAGATGGGTAGCGACCACCGATCCGCCCGCCACCCGCGCAGGCGCATGGTGCTGGCATGCATGGGGCCGCGCCGGATGGCGACGAGGTTGTGTTGGCCGAGCGCTTTCGCGATGGCGACGAGGCGGCGCTGCGCACGATCTACCGCCGCTACGCCGGGCGGATGCACGCCATCGCCCGCGCCGCGCTTCGGGACCGTGACGCGGCGGACGACGTCGTGCAGCAGGCCTTCGTGCAGGCCTGGCGAGCGGCCGGCCGCTTCGATCCATCCCGGTCGCTGGGCCCGTGGCTGTTCCAGATAACGCGCCGGGCCTGCATCGATGCGTTCCGACACGAGAGTCGCCGCCCCCACCGGACTCGAGACGACGACATCGCCTCGGACCTGCCGGCGAAGGACTCACCTTCGATCGAGCAGCTCTGGGAGAGGTGGGAGGTGCGCCGGGCCATCGACGAGCTCCCACCGATCGAGCGAGAGCTCGTTCACCTGGCCCACCTCCAAGGTCTGACCCAACGAGAGATCTCGGGGCAGCTCGGTTTGCCGATGGGGACGGTCAAGTCCCGGACGTTCCGAGCCCACGGACATCTCCGGACGGCGCTCGCGGACCTGGCCCCCACCCCGGCCTGACCACTTCGTCCGGCGGTTCCGCCGGCCACGTCGTCAGCGCACGAGCTCGGCGACGAGCACCACCCCAGCACGCCAGGCGTCGCGCTCATCGGCGCCGAAGGCGTTTCCGAGCACGCCGGCGAGGGCGTCGACCAGGGCGGTGCCGATTCCTGCGATCTCGGTGGCGGTGATCGGGGCACCGGTGGTGGCGCCGAGCCGCCGAGCCCACGCCGCCAACGCGGGGAAGTCCGGGGCGACGCGTGCAAAGGCGCGGAGCTGCGCCACCACGGCTTCCCCGGCCGCGGGCGGGCTCGGGAGCAGGCGAAGTGCGGTTGGGGCGTGAGCGGCGAGCTCGTCAGCCAGCGCGCGCGCGACTCCCGCTCGCGGCCGGTCAGGGTGGTCACGGTGGCGCGCACACGCTCGATCTGCTCTGGGCTCACCACCTGATCTTCCCGCCGCCGGCCCGGCTGCGCCTGGGTGGGCGGTACTCATTCGGGCGCGGTGTCGGCACGCAGCGCGGCGCCGATGTCACTCCGGCGGGAGACCCCGAGCTTCATGAGAACGCCCCGGACGTGGTTCTCGACGGTGCGGACCGAGAGGTACAGCTGCGTGCCGATCTCCTTGTTGCTCGCGCCTTGGACCACGAGCAGCGCTACCTCCCTCTCGCGGGTGCTCAACGGTGTGATGGTGTCGGGCTGCACCAGCGCAGGCGTCGCAGCTCCTTCGCAGCGCGCCGCCAGCTCGGCCGAGCGCTTGGCCAAGCCGGTGGCTCGGCGATGGTCGTTGTTCCGTCGCGCGAACCCTGACGCCTGGCCCGCGGCCTCGGCCGAGTAGAGCCTGTACCCGAGAGCGCGGTATCCCTCGGCGACCGCGTCCAGCTCGTCGACCCGTCCCCGGGCGAGCGCGGTGGCGTGGTGGGCCGCCAGCCGGGCCAACGGGGTCTCGATGACCTCACCGAGCTCGTCCAGCCGAACGACCACCGCCTTGGCGTCGCCGAGCCGCACCGCGGTGTGAAGGAGGCGGTGCTCGAACAGCAGTCGGCCGGTCGAGCGCGCCCGGTCGGCCGCCTCGAGCACGATCTGAATGGCGGCGCTCAATCGTCCGTGCGCCACCTGAGCCCACGCCCGTCCCCGCGCCCACTCGGTGTCGGCCAGCTCGCTGCCATCGCCCCTGACCGCGTCGAGGCGGCGGACGGCCTCGCTGGCCGTCTTGGTGTCGCCGCGCTGGCCAGCAGCCATGGCGAGGCCAGCGAGGGCGAGCCGCTCCGCCCGGGGCTGCGGAGGACCGACTCCCGATTCGGCCGCTTCACGGAACCAGCGCTCGGCCGTGGCGAGCCGACCGACGCAGGTCTCGAGCCGGCCGAGCTCGATCGTGAACCACCTGCGGGGCCCCGCGAGCCCGGGAGCGGACGAGGCGGCGTAGAGCTGGTGCAGCTCGAGCCGGGCTTCGTCGAAGCGGGCCAGCTCGATCTTCGCCCAAGCCGACTGGAGCTGGTGCATCTCCAGCGGGATCCACGTGATGGTGTGGTGGTGCGCGGCCCGGAGGCGGAGGTGATCCTGGTAGCTGGCTTCTGCGGCCCGCAGCGCTTGGGGGACTCGGCCGTGCATGAGCGTAATCGTCTGGCGGGCGTGCTCCAGCTCGAGTGCGAGCGCCGGGTCGGCGCTCGCCGCTTCGCCGGCGAGTGTCTCAGCGGCTTCGTCGATTCGACCCACCCAGACGGCGAGGCCAGCGCGCCGGAGCTCGATGTCGGCTCGGCGCTCCGCCATCGCGGGCTCGTCGGCCAGCTCACCCAGCAGGGCCAGCGCCTCAGCGCCCCGACCGAGGCCGAGGAAGAGGGTGTGGGTGCGCGCGAACGCGAGATCGAAGCGCTCGTCGGGTGTGGCGGCCAACGTCCAGGCGGCGTCGAGTGCGGCGAGGGACTCATCGAAGCGAGCCAGCTCGAAGACGGCCTCGCCCAGCAAGCGACCCGACACCGGCTTCGGCGCCACCTCGTGGGCAAGGCGGACGAGCCTCTCGACTGTCGTGTGGTCCTGGGCCAGCCGAGCCAGCACCGCCGCCCGGACGAGCACGGCGGGATCGGACGCTTCTCGGTTGTCGACGCGCAGCGCCACGATCCGCACCTGGTCGGTCCGGCGGCGCGCACCGTGGGCTTCGAGGAGCTCGATCACCGTGCGCCGGAGCTGGCGCGCCCGCAGGGTCGAGAGGCTGGCGCGGATGACGTCGGCGTAGAGCGGATGCCCGATCTTCGCCGTCAGACGGCGACCCTCCTGCCTGATCGCCATAAGTCCCTGGTGCTCGAGGTGCTCGAGCGAACGCATTCGGGGAATCGTGATCGTCGCCGTCGAGAGAGCCCAGCCGCTCACCCTACGACATCGGCTTCACAGAGGACGAGTTGCGCGAGCTCAATCTCCGTAGGCTCACCGCTCGCCCAGCCGAATCGCACCCGCCGCAGGATGCCTGACGCGCGGTCTGATTCGGGCTCGAAGGGGGCGCAAGCTGCAGCGTCTTCGGGGCGGCTGCCGATTGGAGTGGATGTCAGCTGGAAGCGCGGCTCGGGCGCACCTTCTTTGTCACCAGCCAGCTGTTCTTGCCGAGTTGACGGGTGCGGGCAAACCCTTGCTGCTCGAACATCGCCACGGTGGCGTTGTACAGGAACGAATTGGAGACCTTGCGCCCTTCGACGTCCTCCGGAGAGCTCTCCACCGTCCCACCACCGAGTCGCGCGATCTCGCTCAGAGCACCCTTCAGCGCGGCGGCCGCCACGCCTTTGTGCCGGTAGGACTTGTCGACGAAGAAGCAGGTGACCCGCCAATCCGGCGGGTCATTGGCGACGTCGCGGTAGGCGCGTCCGAACTTTATCCGTGGCAACTCGTCGGGGGCACCGAACTGGCACCAGCCGACGCACAAGTCGCCATCGAAGACGAGCGCCGCGTGCGCCTGACCGTCACGAACGCGACGTTCCTTTTGCGCCCGTCGGTCGGCCCCTCGTTGCGACCCCTCCGGATGGAACTCCGTGCACCAGCAGCCACCCCATACACCGTTGTGCCGCTCCACGAGACGCGCGAAGTCGGGCCACGTCTCCTTGGTCAGTGGCTTGACCTCATAGCCGGCCATCGGCGGCAAGCTAGCTGCGAGATGTCCGAAGCCCCCGGTCGTCGCCGCGGGTGACGATCACCTCGCCGCGGTGGACGTGCTCGCCGCCGGCGACGTGCACCACGGCCGCCCGCATCCTCCCCATCGGCCCAAGCTTTCGCGGCCGATTTCCCGGGCGCGTCCATGGCGTCTGAGGACCGCAGCACGGTCGAGGCTCGGCGTCACTGAGCAGGCACTTCGTGGTGGGCCGCCAGGGTCCCGAACCCTGCAAAGTTCGTGTTGCCTCGTGTTGCCCTGTATCGCTCCATCCGCTCTGAGCAGGGCGGGAAGGCGCGAACCGGCTTGTTTCGTGTCACCCCGTGTTGCCTTGTGATCACCAGTTCGTGATCATTTCGTGATCAGTCCGGCGTCTCAGATACCCGCGGCGACGGTGTCACCCACCTTGTGGTCATCTCCTGCGTCGGGGCGCTGGCGGGCACAGGAAGCTCACGGACACAGACTGAACTCACCAAACATTTGTTGAGCTGATCACTGCTGTCCGCCGACCGCTACGCGGCTGAGGTGTTCCGCCTCGCCAGGGCGCGCTCGACTGCATCGGGTCGCAACGGCACAAGGTCGAGCACCACGATCGGGTCGTCGTCGGACACCTCGAAGTCCCATGCCACGACCTTGGCGAGATAGTGACCGATGCTGCTGCCTATCACCACGGCCGAGCCGGGGACGACGTCGCGCACGTTGCGGGCGTACGCCAGTCGGGTCCAGTTGTAGCCCTCGTCGTCTTCCCGGTGCGGGTCGCCGACGATGTCGACGCCCATGGTGTCAGCCTCGGGATATGGCTTGTGAAGGGCGGCCAAGCGCTCGACGACGTCGTCACGTACCTGGCGTACGCACCAGGGGTTCGTTCCGTGTTCGATCATGGCTCCTCCTGAGGGCCAGCGTAGGCAGGATGGGGCCGGAGTTCACCGGCGACGTCGAGCAACCGGCGGGCGGCCGCGACGAGGCTCTGCCGGTCGGCGGGTCCGTGGTCGATGGTGCGAGCCGTGACCAGTTGGACGTCGAAGTGGTCGACGTGCGCACCGGTCGGAACACCGCGAAGCTCTCGGCACGGAGTCGTCCAACCGTGACCGCGACATGCGCCGGGCGAACGGAAAACGGCGCACGACGTCGGCGACATCGACATCCTTTCTGTGGGGGCCCTCATGCTGTCCACGCGCTTCGGGTGCACAAACGAGAGCGTTGTTCACACGGTCAAGATCTCGACAGGACAGCTAAGACCCGGCGCATGTGCCAGGCGAGCGTCGGCCGTCACGAGTGGACAGGCAAGACCCTCGGCCAAGGCCACGTAGGACGCGTCGTACGCAGTGACATTGGCTCGGAGGTCGTAGGCGCGGATCATGAGGGGGCCGGTGGGAAATCTGACCATCGGCAGGGCGAGCAGATCGGTGACCGCGTTGCGAAACCGTCCCGCGGTGAGGGTGCGAGCCAGCCAACGTTTGCGGAGAACCGCGACGGTCTCGACGTCCGCGAGATCGGGCACTGACGCCTCGATGGCGGCGGCAAGCCGTGCCCTCGCCGCCGCGCCGGCTGGCCCGTCATCGCCCACGACGTTGGCGAGCACCGAAGCGTCGACAACGATCACCTGGCGCGTTCCTCGTCGAGGTCGGCGACGGCCGTCTCGAGGCCGACCCGGCCACCTCGACGTCGCCCGATGCGTTCGAGTACGTCATTCATCGTCGGGGCCGCGGCCAACCTCGTGAGCTCGATAGAGAGGTACTGCTGCAGCGATTGACCGGCGACTTCGGCGCGGCGTTGCAGCTTGGCATGGACCTCGTCGGGGAGATCGCGGACCAACACATTCGGCATGCTTACAGTATGTAAGCAATCCCAGCGTCAGACAACCCCGTGTTGGACGGCCCGCACATCCTCGGGCTCGAGGGGGGCGGAAGCTCGGCGACGACCTCCTCTACCGTCGTTCCGTCCGCGACCGTACCCACCACGGTGGCGACGGAGTAAGCGTCCGCACCTTGCGTCGCTGCGGGCTCGGCCGAGGTGAGGCCACGATCCGACTCTTTCATCGGTCTGCAGATGCGTGGGCGAACCCCGCCGGCCGTTCGCTCCAAGTCGCCGGTGTCGAGCGGATTGCGGCCGCCGTGCCCGAACGGTGCAGGACGCTGACCCTCGCGATCGCTCGGAGCTACGTGAACTTTGTCACGGCGTCGTGCTGATCTGTCCGTCTGGTGTCACCGTGTGCCGTTTGGTGTCAGGCCGTTCGCCACGCGGACGGCGCGCAGGCGCCATGTCGTTGCTGCCGTTCGGACGGAGGTGTACCTAGTCCGTGATGGCCTTCGGTCCGTGCAGCATTCGTGCCGGCAATGCACCGGTTGCGTTGCGCGCCTACTGCCACCGGACACGCGAGAGCCGCACCAACGAACGCACGATGAGCCCGCGAAAGCCTCGAGGCCATCGTTCTCGCGAGGTCCCTGCGCGTACCCCGTCGATATCGCATTTCGGCGGATGCGGATCGCCGAGTCCTTGCCGCACGGGCCGAGGGCCGGAGGCGTCGTCATGATCGCCGCAGCTGACGGCGACGGCCGTGGTGTTGTCGTGTGGCCGCACGCCCGGCCGCTGATGCGCGCGATGCGACCCGTGGTGTGGGTGGTGTTGCAAGACATGGTGCTCGACGCCGACTGGCGCGACGGCCGATTGGTTGCATCCACGTCGGCCCGTCTCGTCGCGGAGCATCTGCACCTCGACCCGAGCACGACGGCGTCGGCAATGCGGACCTTGCGCGCCCGCGGTGTCGTCGAGCTCGAGCAGACGTCAGCAGCGAACGGTCGCTTCGGGCTCACCGCCTACACCCTCCATCTTCCTGACGGCATCGACGTTTGGTCACCGTGTGCCCAAACGTCGTACACGGTGAACCCGCGCACGGTGACCGAGCCTGTCGGAAGCGGTGTCGTGTTGAGCTGCCCGTGGGACGGTCTCGAGCTGTCACCGTGTGTGGATTCCTCGCACACGGAACAGAACGGCTCAGCCATAGCGGACGAGAGCGAGTCCGTCTCGACGGATCCGATCGCAGGCCGGGTCGTTCCGTCACCGTTCGACCGTCTCTTGGGCACGCGAGCCGTCGCCGACGCCGCTCACGGGTCCGAGCCCGCCCAGCGCCCGCGGGTTGTCCGCCGTCGCCGCTCGTCGGCACCCGCGCCGGCCGAGCAGGGCGCGTTCGATCTTGGGTCGGGCGCGCAGTGAGCGCCGCGGGTTTCGCCTGCCCGGAGGGCTGGCAAGTGTCTGTGACGCTTGGTGGTTCTTGGTTTGGGGGTGCGGTGTGTTGACGGTGACGGCGTTGACGGACGCGGAGTATGTGTTGTCGTCGGTGGCGTTGGGGATCGACGAGTACTACGCGGGTGTCGGTGAAGCGCCGGGTGTGTGGACGGGTAACTGGTCGGCGATGCTCGGCCTGGACGGCATGGTCGAAGCAGATGCGTTGCGCGCGTTGGTGGACGGGCTCGATCCGAGCTCGGGTGTGTCATTGCTGGCAGGTTTGCGGCGCGGTCCATCAAGGCGTTTGATCTGACGTTCTCGGCCCCGAAGTCGCCGTCGCTGTTGTGGGCCGTCGGTTCCGCGCCGATCGCTGATGTCGTGATGCAGGCTCACCGGGAAGCGGTCGCTGCCGCGCTCGGGTTTCTCGAAGAACGCGCCGCGTTGGCCCGGATGCAAGTAGATGGGATCCGCCGCCACGTTCCCACGCAGGGTTGGGCAGTCGCGGGGTTCGTGCATCGCACGTCGCGTGCCGGTGATCCGCAGTTGCACACTCATTGCGTTGTGCCGAATGTGGTGCGCCGGCAGGACGGTCGGTGTGTGGCGATCGCGGCGCGACCGTTGTAGGTGTGGGCCCGCGCCGCCGGATCGGTGTACCAGGCCGAACTGCAACGGTTGCTGACCTTGCGGTTGGGGGTGGAGTGGCAGCCGGATCGGAACAACACCCGCGAGATCGACGGATTCAGGCCCGCAGTCCTGCGGACGTTCTCGAAGCGGACCGTCGAAATCGAGGCCGAACTCGAGGCCGCCGGCGCCCGGTATGAGTCGCCCGCGCTGCGGATGCGGGCCGACGACGAGGCGTCGCTGGCGACCCGCCCGGCCAAGGACCACAGTGCGACACCGGAAACGTTGCTCGAGCGCTGGGAGTCCGAGGCACGTGAGGTCGGTCTCGCTGTTGGCCGGGGTCTTGATCGGTCGGTGTGTTGGCGTGACCCGCAGCTGCGAACGCTCGGCTTCGACGACGTCGCCCGATGGTTGTGCGATGAGGACACCGGGTTGTGTGCGCATAACGCCCGTTTCGGTGAACACGATGTGATCGAACACATCGCCGGTGCCGCCGCCGGGCGACTCACCGTCACCGAAATCACCGATCTCGCCCAGCAGTTCTTGGGATCGGATCTCGTGTGCCGTCTCGCCCCCAAACCGGCGGTGTCAGGGTGGGAACCGGCGCGGTGGTCAACCGTCGCCCACCGTGCCCTGGAAGACGACACGCTCCGCCTCCTCGACCACCTCGCCGCCCGCCCGGCGGCACCGGTGCCGGAGACCGCGGTCGCTGGGTCACTGGTGGCCGCCGGATTTCTGGGCGACGACCAAGCCAACGCGGTGCGCGTCCTGTGCGGTCCGGGAGGGTCGGTGCGCGCCGTGCTCGCCCCGGCCGGTTACGGCAAGACCGCCATGGCCCACACCGCGGCAGGGTGCGCCGCCGATGACGGCCGCCCGGTGCTGGCCGTGGCCACCACCGCCAAAGCGGTCGCCGAGCTCGATGCCGCCGGACTTCCGGCGTCCACCATCGCCGCGTTCCGTCTCGACATCACCGACGATGCCCTCCCGGCAGGGACAATCGTCGTCCTCGACGAGATCTCCCAGACCTCCACCCGTGACGCCCACACGGTGCTCGCCGCGCTCGAGCGCTGCCCGGGTGGGCAGCTTTGGATTCTCGGTGACCACCAACAGGCACCCGCGGTCAAAGCCGGCGGGATCGCGGCGGAGATCGACGTCCGCGCCGACGTGGGCAGTATCCCTGCGTCCCGGTTGACCGTGAACCGCCGCCAACTCGACCCGATCGATCGTCACGCCTTACACGTCCTGCGTTGGGGGGACGCGCACGGCTCTCAACAGATCCGCCGGGAACACGGCTGGGAACACACCGGAGGAGACCCGCCGGGCAACGGCCGACGCCGTCACCCACGACATCGTCGGCCACGGCCCTCAATCGACGGTTGCGTTGGTCGTGTCCCACGGCGAAGCCGAAGACCTCGCCGACCGGATCCGCCGCCGACTTAACGCGGCCGGGGAACTCACCGGGACGTCGATCACCGGGCCGGGATGGACCGGTGAGCGTCACTATCAGTGCGGGGACCGGGTCCTGCTCCACACCCGTCACGGTCACCGGGACTCGCCACTGATAAACGGCACCGTCGGGACCATCACCGCCGTCAACGAGGACGGTGTCGTGTTCCGACCCGATCACGGTCCCACCGTCGAGCTGCCGGCCGGGTTCGTGCAAGGGACACGGGCCGATGGGACACCGAATGTGTCCTGAACTTCCCCCAGCCGAGCGGACACTCATGCTGCTCGTTGTAGGTGGTTGGTGAGGTGATGTTCGTACTCGACCGGCGGCCGGTACTCGAGGCTGCTGTGGAGCCGGTCGGTGTTGTACCAGATGAGCCATTCGAACACTGCGGCGCGGGCCTCGGTTCGGGTCGCGAAGTGCTCGTCGTCGACCAGCTCGCGTTTGAGCGAGGCGAAGAACGACTCGGCCATGGCGTTGTCGAAGCTGTCACCGACGGTGCCCATCGACTGCGTGACGCCGAACTCGGCGCAGGCGTCGCGGAACGCGTCGGCGGTGTATTGACAGCCGTGGTCGCTATGGAAGATCACTCCGTCGGCCGGGGCCTTGCCACCGCGGGTGCCGACCGCGGCGACGAGCGCGTCGAGGCACAGCTCGGTGCGGAGATGATCGGTCATCGACCAGCCCAACAACCGCCGGCTGCACGCGTCGATCACCGTGGCCAGGTAGAGCCAGCCTTCGTCGGTGGGGATGTAGGTCGCGTCACCCACCCAGAGCGTGTCCAGCACGGCCTGGTCGAACCGGCGGTTGACCAGATCAGCAGCCAGCGGCGCAGCCGGGTCCCGCACGGTGGTGCGGATCTTCTTGCGGCCACAACGCCCGGCTAGCCCGTGACGAGCCATCAGACGCTCGACCCGCTTGTGGTTCACCGGCTCCCCGTCGTGGGCCAGCTGGGCCGTGATCCGCGGTTCGCCGTAACGGCCCCGCGACGCCTCGTGCGCGTGGCGGATCCGCTCCAGCACCTCGGCCTCGTCGCGCTCGGCGGGACTTGGACCGGCCGCGACCCGTGCGATCCAGCCGTAGTAGCCCGACGTGGACACCCGACACACTCGGCACAGCGTCGTGATCTTGAAGTCGGTCTTCTGGGCATCGACGAACGCGTAGAGCTTCACCCGTTCGACTCCTTCACCCAGAAGACCATGGATCGTTTCAGGATCTCGCGCTCCACCTCCAGCTCGCCGACCCGGCGACGAAGACGCTTCACTTCTTCAGACTCGGCGACCTCGGCCGCGTACCCGGCCGGGTCGACGATGGCTCGCTGCTCACGGTCCTTGGCCAGCCAGCCACCCAGGTTGGACTCGCCGATCCCGAGCTCCTTCGCCACCGCGGCAATCGAGCGACCCGACGACCTGTGCAACGCGACCGTGTCACGCTTGAACTCCGGCGAGAACCGCCGGCGCTGCTGCCCCATGATGGACTCCCTTCCAGGCCGCAGCCTGGGTCAGGTGTCCGCTCGACGGGGGGATGCCCAGTCCCACGCGTGGGCGTGCACCGTTGACGGCGCCCAAGGGGGTACGTGGGAGCACGTGCATCTCCTCGGCACCGCCGCGCTCGACGCCTATCGCGGGTACACCGCGCAGTCCCGGTCCCGGCAACCCACCCACACCTGGAACACCGCCGCCCTCCCGACCGTCGACCACGGAGGCCGACTCGCCCACGACCCGGACCGCCAAGTCGCGGACGCGCTCGCCCGCGTTCCCGACACCACCATGGCCGCCGTCGACGACCCGTGGCGTTTCGACACCCAACTCCGACAGGCGATCGCGATGCATCGAGACGTGCTCGAGCGTCAACCCCCCGACCGCCAATCGCAGCTCGAGGCAGCCCGTCGAGCCCTCGAGGCCGCGCGACGTGAAACAGGCTGCCGTCAACGACGCGATTGACGCGACCCATCACGACCTCGACAACCTGGGTGCGTTTGCTGGTCTCACCCGCCGCGGACGGTCCGAGCGTCGCACGTTGGAGGCCGAGCTGCTGGCGCGCAACGCGGTCGGCGTCGACGCCGCCGGCGTTCTCGCCCGAGCCGAAACCGTGGTGGCGCGACTCACCGGCGAACAAGCCGCCCATGACGACCACGAACAGGCCCACGGGTGGCACCGCCAAGCCATCAACAATGTATGGGACCGACTCGATCAGCACTGGACCGACGTCGCCCTCGCGTGTGTCCGCGCCGACCAACCACTCGCCTACGGCATCGACCCACTACGCGTCGCACGACGACACCTCGACGAACAACGCGACACGCTCAACGCAACCGTCCCGCCCGACCGCAGCTACGACCGAGACGCCGCCCGCCACGAACTCGTCGCCGCCACCCGCGACCGGGCATCCGCCCAACGACGCCTCAACGCAGCGCAAGCCGAACTCGACCAACACACGAACCGGCGGTGGCCCCGACGCGACAACCGAGCCATCACACGATGCAACGACGACATCGACACCGCACGCCACCACCTCGCCGACACGACCCACCGCGCCGGCGACGCCCGGGATCGCCTCGCCGAACTCGAGCAGCACCAACACGCCCGCGGCAAACGATCCGAACAACCGCGGCCGACCGTCGAACTCTCACCGACAACATCCAACAACTCGACGACGCGCTCGATCGCACCCGAACCCAACGAGTCGAACAACTCCTCCAACACCCCGACGACCTCCACCTCGACATCCTCGGACCGATCCCGACCGGAGCGGCTGGGCGCGCCGTGTGGGCCCATCAAGCCCACCGACTCGAACACGAACTCGACCACTACACCGGCGATACCGCGACGTGGCACCAGCTCATCCGCGACCTCCGCGACACCCCCGAGCTGACCCGGATCGCCGAACGCCACATCCAAACCTCCAACCGAGACGTCGACCCACACCACTGGCACCGGTACGCCGACCGTGCCACCGAGCTACACGCCGCCGTCGAGCCGCAGCTGCGCATCCCGGATCACGGCCTCGACATCGGCTAGGTCGCCGGCCGAACGTTCACGAAGCCACAGGTCACGGACAGGCCCATTCGACGGGGCCCGATTTGGGGACGCCGGGTTCTGATGGGCCATCGGCCTCTGCCCGCAGGCGGCCACGAAGGTCCTCCTATCGACGGCCATTTCGCCACGGAACGTGGTCGGCTCCGCGAACGCGACCTACGCCCTCACCGGCAGACTCCCGCCGACGTCTTCGACTTCGTCAACGCTCAGCGCCGTGCTCGGTGGCGCCGAGAACGTGGTGCGATCTCCGATGGCGGCTCGGGGTTGTCAAGTGCCACCATCCGGCGTCGCTGGCTGCCGTGTCGGCCTTCTATGGCTATCTGGTCATCCGAGGTGATGCCGGTGTCGACGTCAACCCGGTGCCCCGGGGCCTGCCCACGCGTCGGCATCGACGTGACGGACGGGCCAGCCGCTGGTGCGGCGGTGCGCCGACTGCCGCGTATCCTCGAACCCGACGAGGTCGCCGCCCTCATGGGAGCCCTTCGCACCCAGCGGGACCGGGCCATGGTGCAGGCGATGGTGCTGGGCGGTCTGCGCCGGGCCGAGGTCCTAGGCCTTCGTCTCGAGGATCTGCATCTGGGCGAGTGGCGAGTGTTCATCAACGACGGCAAAGGCGGTCATCAGCGTCTGGTGCCGGTGTCACCGTCGTTCTTCGCCACCGTCGCCGCCTACATGAACACCGAGCGACCATCGGGCGCGGCGACGGATCGGGTTTTCGTGGTGTTGAAGGGACCACGACGCGGTCAGCCTCTGTCTGCCGACGGCTTGGACGAGATCATGAGCGGTGCCCGAGCCCGGGCCGGGCTGGCCCACGGCACCTGTCATGAGCTTCGCCACACCTGCTTCACACGTCTACGCGAGGCAGGCATGTCCATCGAGGCGCTCCAGGCGCAGGCTGGGCATCGCTCGATCGCCTCTACCCAGCTGTATCTGCATCTCGGTGACGGATGGCTGGCTGCCGAGTACCGGCGGGCGGCCGAGGCCATCGAGGCCCAGGCGTCGGTGGGGATGCCCCGATGAGGGCCGCGGCAGCGTCCAGGGCGGCAGCGAACGCCACGTCGTCCACGACCCGCGCCCACGACGAGACCGGTCCCGGAACGGGGCTGGGACGAGCTGGCCGTCCGGGCCCCGCAGATGGTGGCGACCATGCGGTCGTATCTGGAACAGCTGGCGGTGTCGTCACGACCCTCCACGGTCGAAGCGGCGTCGCTGGCGTTGCGTCACCTCGCCGCCCATCTAACCGAGTCCGATCCCACGTGCACGTCCGTCGCCGCGATCGAGCGTCGCCACATCGAAGCCTACAAGATCGCCCTGGCGAAACGTCCCGGGGCGGGCGCCAACAAGACGGTGAGCTCGACGACCATTCGGCACAACCTGGGGATGGCCCGCACGTTCTTCGAGCGGATCATCGACTGGGACTACCCGGATGCTCCCCGCCGGGTTCCGATCTTCACCGGGGATCTCCCCAAGGCCGATGAGCCGGCCCCGAAGTTCCTCGACGATCCCACCGCCGCCAAGTTCATGGCCGCCCTGGCCACCGACCCCAACCGGCGCCGCCGGCTCATCGTCGAGCTCCTGGCTCGCACCGGCATGCGCGCCGGTGAGCTCGGCGGGCTCCGCGACGACGCCATGTACCGCCTCGGTGACACCCATTGGCTGCGCATCCCGCCAAACTCCCCACAACGAGCTCACGTGCCGTTGCATCCGCTGCTTCTCGTTCGACTACCGGTCCTAGCAGCCCACGTCGACACGCGGGCTGCTTCGAACGCAACGATCACCGACCCCTTCGACCGTCTCACCATCCACACGCTCGAAGCGCTCCACGGTGTCGACGTCTCCTCATCCCCAAGGCCAGAATCGTTTGAGCACATCTCTCTCCATCCGCACTGCTCGTTCTCGCCCGCATCGCCGAGGTCGTCGCACTCATCGCCCAGTGAGCCCCTCGCCTCGCCGCGCTCGACGCACTCCTGCCGACCCAGTTCCCCAGCGTGCCGGCGTTCACGCCGACCGAGCAGCCCACGCCAGCGATCGAACGATCTTCGTCGAGCACCTCGCCACCGCGTCCACAGAACTCGGTCGTTACTTCGAAGGCCGCTCGACACTGGACTTCTTCCTGCTCCACATGGACATCCTCTATACGAGGTCCGTGTAACGGGGGAACTTCCGGGCGAGGGTGATTGGACGCGGCGCACGCGATATTGGGGCGCGTCTGTGTCGGAGACCCTTCGGGTGTGGTGCTGATGATCGTGGGTCGAGTCGGGCGCTGTCGGTGAACAATCGAGCGATAGACGGGTCGACCACGAAGGCTTCGGCGATCTGGTTTCAATGCGACTCGAACCGTTCGTGCGTTATGCCGTTGAGATGGACGGTGACGATGTGGACGTGGATCTCACACGCCGATCGCTCGGAGCCGGTCGGTCGACGGTTCGGGCGGTGACGTTCAGGGCACCCGTGCCTATGTTGACCGCTTCTTCGATCCCGATCGTCGTGGTTTGAGGTCGGTTCGAGTCATGTCGGGGTGAGCGATTGCGCGTATATGCCGGCTTGGTCGTCGGTCATGGTGGCGCCTCGCTGCTGCGCCGCCGCGAATGCCGCCGGGCCGAGTTTCAGCCGGGCATTGCGGACGGCGTCGTCGAGTCGTGTCGCATCGTCACCGTAGGCGGGGCCGGCGAAGGTGGACGCCGTGTACGCGCCGGCGAGAACGGCGACTGATTCGTGCTGAGCGTCGTGGTCGAGGGCTTCGATGAGCAGGCGGATCGCCAGCCACAGCTGATTGCGGACCCCGTGGCGTTGCCAGTGGTCGATCACACTTCCTAGTCGCTGGCGGGCCAGTCGGTGATCACCGCTTCGGAGCAGACGCGCGGCCAGGGAGGTGTTGGCGAGGCCGGTCACGAATTCGGCGCCCACCGAGGCGGCGAGGTCGATGCTCTCTTGGTAGGTCCGGACCGCCGACGCGGCTTCGGCGATGGTCTCGGCCAGGATGTAGCGGGTCATGGCGCGCAGGGAGGGCACGCCGATGACGTCGCCGGCCCGCACGAGCGTGCGGGCGAGCGCCTCGGCCTCCTCGAGCCGTCCCCCGTAGGCCAACGCCACCGCTTCGACCGTGGCGGCATTCACCGCGTGCAGACGATCGCCGGCGCCATCGTGGAGTTCTACGGCCCGCCGCGACCGAGCCACGGCGTCGTCGAGACGCCCGTCGAAGAGATCGATCTGTGCGAGCACCTCGACACAGAAGCGTCTGTCGTCGCCTTCTGCACGAGCGCCGAGGTCGGCGAACGCACGAGCACGGGCCAGGTCACCACGCTTTGCCGCCCCGTTCGCCGCGCACGCACGTACCGGCCCCATCCCCGGATGGTGGGCGTCCTCGCCGGCGCGCACGAGTGCGTCTTCGGCCCACCGGTACATCTCTGATCGAGTTCGCAGCATCGCGAACCAATGCAAGCGGGCGGAGAGCTCGACGAGGTGCGCCACGTCATCGGTCTGCGCCAGCCAGCTTCGTGCCGTGCGCAACTCGGCGATCGCATCGTCGAAGACGCTGCTGAACCGCTGCTCGTCGGCGCTGCGGAGGGCTCGGTCGATGGTCCCGGCCTTCTCGACGACTATGTCGGCGTGACGGGCCTGCCAGCGATCTCGCTGTCCGCCGGCGGCGAGATGCGACCGACACAGCGCCTGAACGGGAGGCAGCAGCTCGTAGCGTCCGTCGGTGTGGCGGAAGAGCACCATGGATTTGACCACCAGTACGCCGAGTCGCTTGGCAAGGTGACCAGGCCTGGGGTCGCCACCGCCGAGGTCCTCCGCGTCGTCGAGGGTGAACGGCCCGGCGAACACGGCCAAGCGATCCAACAGCGAGCGCTCCTCCACGTCGAGAAGCCCGTAGGACGATTCGAGGATGCCTTCGAGGCTGCGATGGCGATCGGAGGAGACCGATCCTGGCCGATCGATCAGCCCGATGTGATCGCCGATCCGAAGAGCGAGCGCACCCACGTCGATGCGGGTGATGCAGGCGGCGGCCAGTTCGATGGCGAGGGGCAGACCGCCGACGTGGCGGCACACCTCCACGGTCGCCGACCAGGCTGGGCCGTGTGGGTCGAAACCCGGCGCCGCCGCCCGGGCACGGTCGAGGAACAGCTCGACGGCGTGCGAAGCGTCCGCGCCGCCGGAGAGGGAGAGCGGGCCGAGGCGGAGCTGGTGCTCGCCGTCCACGCCGAGCGGCTGCGTGCTGGTCGCCAGCACGTGGAGCGCGGGGCCGCGCCGAACGACGGTGTCGACCAGTTCGCGCGCGTCGGCGACGACGTGTTCGCAGTTGTCGAGCACCAGGAGCACCCGACGGTCTCCGAGGAACGACGCCAAACGGTCGACCTCTGACTCTCCCGAGCGTTCCTGGACGCCGAGCCGGGTCGCGACCACGGTGGCCACCTCGCCCGGTGACGCGGGGGCGAGGTCGCACCACCACACGCCCTCGCGGTAGTCGGCGTGCGCCTCGTGAGCGGCGTGCAGCGCGAGACGGGTCTTGCCCGACCCGGCAGGCCCGACGATCGTCACCACCCGTGCGCACCGGAGCAGTTCGCGGACCGATTGGAGTTCGCGCTCCCGACCGATGAACGAAGTGACGGGAAGCGCCGGAGGAGTGCCGTGCGCCCGCGACCCGCCGGTTTCCCTCGGGGGCGTCACGCTGAGGATTTCGTGTTCGACTCGCTGCAGCAGAGGCGACGGGTCGATGCCCAGCTCTTCGGCGAGCCGCTTGCGGTGATCCTGGTAGCGAGCCAGCGCTTCGACGGTCCGCCCGGTCGCGGCCAACGCTCGTAGCTCGATGGCGCGCGCGCCGTCTCGGTACGGATCCTCCGCCAAGAGAGGGTCTATGACGCTCAAAGCGACCTCGGGTGCACCTGCCGCCGCATGGGAACGGGCGAGGTCCTCGATCGTCCGCTTTCGCAGCTCTTCGAGATGGGTCGCCGCCGGTTGCACGGCCGGATGTCCCTGCGCGTCGGAAAACGCTCGGCCGTCCCACAACGACAACGCCCCCGTGAGCGTCGAGATCGAGCGCCCATCGCTCGGCACGGCGCCGACGATGTCCTCGAAGTCCCACGCATCCACCGTGGCGCGTTCGAGCGCCAAGGCATAGCCCAGCGTGTCGAGCCGAAGCCCGTCCGCCGCCGGCCCCAGCAATGCACGGACCCGGCTGAGCTGTGTGTGCAGCGCCGCCTGCGGGTGGGCGGGCAACCGGTCGCCCCAGACTGCGTCTACAAGCACATCGGCAGGAACGGCGTGGCCTCCTGCGGCGGCGAGGACAGCAAGGATCGTCCGTTGCCGTGCCGACGGGATCTGCTCGCTGTGGCCGTCCCGTTGAATCCGTGTCGGTCCGAGTACCCGCAGCCGGACAGTGGGCTCGTGATGGACCACTTCCCTCGATCGTACCGGCCGGCGAAACAGGCACGAAAGCGTCGTGAAAGTCGCAGGTCGCAGCGTGGTCCACGCCAGCTGAGACGCGAAGGGAGCCCGAGATGACGACGATCCGTTCCGAAGGCACGACCACAGACGGCGGCGAGGGGGCCCTGGAGGAGCTGAAACGGACGGCCCGACTGACGTGGGCGACCGGCGACTACGCGACGATCGCGGCGCGCGAGCTGTGGGCGGTAGGCGAGTGGATCGTGAAGCGGCTGGCGATCCGTCCGGGGGACGACGTGGTCGACATCGGATGCGGAACCGGCAATGCCGCGATCCGCGCCGCGCTGGCCGGCGCACGGACCGTGGGGATCGACCTCACCCCGGTCCTGCTCGCCACCGCAGGTGAGCTGGCCACCCAGACCGGTGTCGAGGTCGACTGGCGCGAAGGCGACGCCGAGAACTTACCCGCAAAGGGCGAAAGCTTCGACGTCGTCGTATCGACCTTCGGATGCATGTTCGCGCCCCGCCACGAGGTAGCCGCACGGGAAATTGCGCGGGTCCTGCGCCCTGGCGGACGGATGGGCCTGTGCAGCTGGCCGGTCGACGGTGCCCTCGCGCAGATCATGAAGACGATCGCCAAGTACGTGCCCCGACCTCCAGCGCAGGCAGCGCCACCGTGGCTGTGGGGCTCCGAACAGCACGTCCGCGACGTCTTCGACGGCACCGGTGTGGAACTGGAATTCGAGTGCAACGTCATAGAGCACCAGCCGTTCGAGTCGGCCGAAGCCGACGTCGAGTTCCACTCGACGCGGTTCGGGCCACTGATCCGAGCGCGCGCCATCACCGAGGCCGATGGGCGCTGGGAGCGTCTGCGCGCCGAGTTGCTCCCCTTGCACCGCGACCGCAGCTCCCTCGAGTACTTCGTCACCCTCGGGCACAAGGGATAACAGGAGAAGGAGACCACGATGACCGACCACGACACCGCCACCGGTTACGACGCCATCGTCGTCGGCGCTCGCTGCGCGGGATCGCCGACTGCGATGCTGCTCGCTCGCAGGGGATACAAGATCCTTGTCGTCGACCGGGCCCACTTTCCGAGCGACACGGTCTCGACGCATCTCATCCATCCCTCGGGCGTCGCCGCTCTCGACCGCTGGGGTCTTCTCGAGCGACTCGCGGCAAGCGGCTGTCCACCGATCACCATGTACTCGTTCGATTTCGGTCCTGTGACGATCGCCGGGACGCCACGGTCGGCCGACGGAACGGCGATTGCCTACTGCCCGCGGCGCACGGTTCTCGACGAACTCCTGGTCGAGGCGGCGAGCAACGCGGGCGCGGAGATCCGCGAGGGCGTCATATTCGACGAGCCCCTCGTCGAAGACGGCAACGTCGTGGGGATACGCGGCCACGCCAGCAACGGATCGACCGTACTCGAGCGATCCCGTGTGCTGATCGGCGCCGACGGCGCACACTCCCGAGTTGCCAACGCCGTCGGAGCAGCGCGCTATTACGACCAGCCGGTGCTCGCGGTGGCCTACTACTCGTACTGGAGCGGCATCCCTGTCGAGGACGCGTCATGGACGGTCCGCCCCGGTCACGGCTTCGGGGCGTTCCCGACCAACGACGGCTTGACCATGCTGATTGCTGCTTGGCCATACGCCGAATTCGCGGCGGTGAAGAACGACATCGAAGGCAACTACTTGCGAGCAGTGCATCTCGCGTTCGGTGACCGCCTCGACTCGGCCCACCGGGAGGAACGCGTCGTCGGTGCCGGAGTGCCGAACTTCTTCCGCAAGCCGTTCGGGCCCGGATGGGCCCTCGTCGGTGACGCCGGCTACGTGAAAGACCCGGTCACCGCCCAGGGCATCACCGACGCTTTTGAGAGCGCCGAGCTGTGTGCCAGCGCGCTCGACGACGCGTTCGCCGGTCGGCGGTCCTTTGACCACGCCATGGCTGACTACCAGAGCAACCGCGACGCTCACGTGCTCCCGATGTACGAGTTCACCGCGCAGATCGGCAGCCTCGAGCCCCCGCCCCCCGAGCTCCAACAACTTCTCGGCGCGCTCGCCGGCAACAGCGAAGCGATGAACGACTTCGCCAGCATGTTCGCCGGAGCGATCTCGCCCGCCGTCTTCTTCGATCCTGCGAATATCGGCCGACTCGTCAGCAGCCCAGCTCGAGTTCGTCCCGGATGACCCTCCTCGTGGGACCCGCGTCGTGCGGACCGGGTTGGTGGAAAACGCGCGGGCCCAGGCTCGCTCGTGATCGCCGAGCCGTTGGCGCGGCTGCCATACGGCATATGTTGAGGTCGTAGGAGACATCGCGCCGTGAGTACGCCGTGGTGTCAGGGCCGATATCGGCCACGTCGCCGCCCCCGTGCGTGATGAGGACGTAGCTCCATGGCGATCGTGCGCGGCAGGCGTGCTCGATCATCGTGTCGAGCACGTCGGCGCGCAGTCGGTGGATTCCAGCCGATTCCCCGTAGTAGTGCCAGCCGTTACGGGCGATGCTTGATGAGATTGATGAGAGGGCGGCCGGATGGTGTCGCCGCTCAGACTCGCCGATCGGTGAGATCTTGGTTCGGCAGGCGTGACCGGATTGTGAGGAACGTTCCGGGAACGGCGCGTCGGCACACTGTTGGCAGGGTTCACGAAGGAGGAAGCGTGATGGCAAGTGTGAAGGAGATGGTGGCGGCGGCTAAGGCTGGGATCGAGAACCTCACCCCGGACGATGTCGCCGAGGAGATCTCGAACGGTGATGTGTTGTTGGTCGATCTGCGCGAGCCGGCTGAGATAGCGGGCGGCGTCATCCCTGGTGCCGTGGTGGCGCCGAGAGGCATGCTCGAGTTTCATGCCGATCCGTCGACGCCCTACCACATCAAGGGTTTCGAACCGGATCGTCGGGTGATCGTGTATTGCGCGGCGGGTTCCCGCTCTGCGCTGGGCGCCGTCGCGCTGCAGGACCTCGGTTACCGCGATGTCGCGCACCTCGAAGGGGGCTTCAAAGCGTGGGTCGACCAGGGTCATCCGGTCGCGGCGCAAGTTGTCGCCTGATGGTCGCCGCCGCGTGCGAACGATTGCGACCAGGTGACGGGGGTCACTACGATGGCGGTGGCAAGCGACGAGGTTGAGGCGATGGAGGCGCGCCTGGAGGACAGGGCGGTCGAGGTTCGGTTGTTCGGCCGTTTCGTAGTGGTGATCGGGGGCCGTGTGGTGGATGGCGCCGCGTTTGCGTCGACTCGCGCCGCGCAGCTGGTGCAGTTGTTGGCGTTGGCTGAGGGGTTTGCGCTCACTCGCGATCAGGTCATCGAGGCGCTGTGGCCGCACCTGGGGGTTGCCGCGGGGGCGGCGAACCTTCGCAAGGCCGCTCACCACGCGCGTCGCGCGCTCGACGCCACCGACGCGATCGTGTTGCGGCGCGGGCTGGTTGCGTTGTTCCCCGGACGCTTGTTGGACACCGACGCCAACCGGTTCCTACGCGCCGCCGACGCCGCGTTGGCGAGCGACGATTCCGACGCGTGGCGAGTGCCTGCGGAGCTGTACACGAGTGACTTGCTGTCGGAGTCGCTCTACGAGGAGTGGACTCAGGGTCCGCGGCGCGTCGCACGGACCCGCTTCATCGAGGTGTTGCGTCACGGTCGACAATGGGAGCGGCTGGCCGAGCTCGAGCCGACCGATGAGCCTGCGCACTGCGAGTTGATGCGGGCGGCGATGGCGGCCGGTAACCGCCACGCCGCCGTCCGGTGGTACGGGCGCCTGCGCACCGCGCTGCTTCGCGATGTGGGCATGCTTCCCGACCGGGAGACCGATGCGTTGTACGACGAGTGCGTCGCAGGGATGGGTGCGATGCCACCGGCGTTCGTTGGTCGTCGGTTGGAGCTGGCGCGCGCGGCCGCCGTGATCGCGAACCGCGAGGCGCCCGTGTCGCTGGTGGTCGTTCGTGGTCCGGCGGGCATCGGCAAGTCGACGTTCTGCGACGAGCTCGCAAACATCGCGACGCGCAATGGTTTGCAGGTGGCCGCGACGCGCGTGGAGGCGGGGTCGACCCCATATGCGGTGGTGGCATCGTTGGTTCGGGAGTTGATGGCACGCCGTGGCGGGTTCATCGACGAGGTCGGGCCTGGCGTGCGGTCGGTGTTGTCCGAACTCGCCTCGCCACCCGGTGTGGATGGGGCGACGAGATCGCTGACCAGGCAACAGGTCACCGGTGCGGTGTGCAGCATCCTTGAGCAGGTGCGACAGGACAACGGTGTGGCCATGGTCGTCGATGATGCCGACCTCGCCGACGAAGCCGCGATCGACGTGCTGATGCAGCTGGCCACGGCGGCGACGCCTCGGACAGTGGTCGTGTTTGCCTACCGAGCCGAACGGGCATCGGTAGCGACTCGACCGTGTCGTCGCGTCGATGGGGCGACGCGGGCGCGTGCTGTCGGTCGATCTCGACGTGCTCCCAGACGATGAGGCCACCGCACTGGTCATGGCCGAAGCCGGTGGGGTTCCAGAGACCTCCCTCGTCGAAGCGGTCGTCGAACAGGCCGCTGGGAACCCGCTGTTCCTGGTCGAGCTGGCCCGCAGGCTCGGTACCGACGAGCCCCTGACGCTCGGATCGGCGCACGAGGCGCTCGTGCGATTCGTCGATCTCGGCGAAGCCGATACCGCGACGCTCGCACGCCTCGCGCTTGTCGGCGGTGACCTCGACCCCGTGGAAATCGCCGCGCTCACCGGCTCGTCGGAACACGACGCGTTTGCGCTGCTCGACGTGGCGCTCACAGCCGGCGTGATCGTAGTGAGCGGCGGGTGCTACCGATTCCGACACGAGCTCGTGCGCCAAGCGCTGGCCGAACGTCTCGCGCCTCACCAGCGGATCGCTGTTCACCGTGACGCAGCCCGCCGCCTCGAGCGGGTCGGCGCGGCACCGGCGCGCATCGCCCGGCGCTGGCTCGATGGGCAGCGCCCCGACGCCGCCGCGCAGTGGTTGCTTGCCGCCGCCCAGCACGCGATGAGGCTCGGCGCCTACGCCGACGCCCTCGACCATCTCGACCCGCTGCTCGCACATGCCCCTGCTCATCCCGACGGGCTGTGCCTGCGCGCCGAGGCGCTCGACGCGCTCGGGCGTGGCGGCGCGCCGGCTGCGTACGCGGCGGCCGCTGCGGCCGTCGGCGAGCCCGGGAGCGATGACATCCGCGCCAAGCAGGCGCTCGCCCAGCTAAAGCTCGGAGACTTCGCCGGCGCCCTGCGCACGGTCGATGACGTCGAGCCCGTCACCCTCGAAGGGCGCCTCGCCCGGGCGCTCACCCTCAGCGGCGTCGCCGCGATCGGGCTCACCGATCCAAAACTGGCAACGATGCACGCGGCCGAGAGCCGGCGGCTCGCGTTGGAACTCGGCGACCCCCGCTCGGTTGTGGCGGCATCGTGGGCCAACGCACTCGCCGCGCACGCACGTGGCGAGTTGAGGGAGAGCCTTCGTCTCGACATCCGGGCCGCCTCCGAAATGCCCGAACTCGCGATCGCGCTGTTCGACGGGCAGCTCTGCGTGACCCAGCGGCTGCTCTACGGCGCCGCGCCCTACGACGACGTCGTGGCGTTCGCCGACTCGCTCGCCGCTGAAGCCGACCGACTCGGCGCCACCCGCGCCCGGGGCTTCGCCCTCACGCTTCGCGGCGAGGCGCACCTTTTGGCCGGAGACCTCGTCGGCGCGGACCGTGACCTTGCGCAAGCAACCCAGCTCCACCAGTCGATTGCCGCGTCGACGGGTGAGGCTCACACCCTCCAGCGGCGTGCAGAAGTGGCGTTGTACGACGGACGCAGGACCGATGCCGACCGCCTCCTCGGCGAGGCGTTACGAGTCGCCCGGGAATCCGACGTGGGATTCCACCTGCTCGACCGCATCTACGGCACCGCCGTCGCCGCTGAAGCTGGATGCCGCAGCCGTGCTGTCGGTGATCGACGACGCCGAACTTGCCATACCGCGGTCCAACAGAAACCTGTCCCGGATGTCGCATCACGTTCGCGGTGCCCGCCGCGATCGGCGCGGCTCGCGCCGGCGCACTCGACCGGGCGGCCGCCTACGCCGGCGAAGCGGAAGCGCTCGCGAAGGTCGTCATGCAACTGCCCGCCTGGGACGCCGCGGTCGAGGAGGTGCACGGTCACCTCGCGTTGAACTCGGGCGACGTCGAGCGCGCCCGACGACGGTTCACCGCCGCCGCCGCCGGTTTCCGCGACGCCGGCCAACCCTTGGACGCGGCGCGCTGCGCCACGCTCGCCGCTTCACTGACCACCGGCCAGGAACATCTCGACGAGCGTGACCACGATTCACTCACCGCGCACGCCTGCACAAATAGTGACCGCCTGACCGCTCGGATTGCCGCGGCGCGGGTCTCGGCTCGGGCTTCCGGAGCGAACTCGGCGAGGAAGTCGACGTACTGGGCCATCCCGAGCCGCTCAGTCAGCGATGTCCTCAGCGTTCCTGACTCCAAAGTCGACGTCGACCGATCGAACCTCGACGTCCCCGAGGGCCGGCGGTCATCGAGGTCGCCGCGAACGCGGTCTTCGGGCCAACGCCGGCTCAGGCTTCTCCTTGAACGCCTTGAACCGGCGGAAACCGAAGCGACTCCCCAGAGCGAAAACGGTGGGAGCCGACTCGCCAAGATTGCGGTTGGTCGTAACCGCCCGCAGTCGCTGCCTGTCGACGGCAGTAAGCACTTTGGGGCGCGTACTGCGTTGTTGAACGCGCGGCGGCGAGATCGCGGACAGCGCCAAGGCGGTTGACCTCAGGAACGTTTCGGGAACATGGCACCTGGATGCTTTGCTCATCGATTCCTCGACCTAAGGAGCAACGATGAGCAGCTCAGCAGGTACGGGTCTGCAGCAGACCACCGCGGCGATGGCGGCGGATCCCACGATTGCCCGAGCGGAAGTGACCGCCACAGGCGAGCTAGGCGATCGGTGCCGCGTGGACGTGCGTGTCGGCGACGAGACCGTGGTCTTCGACATGCCGGCAGCGCTGGGTGGAACGGGGCTCGCGCCGAGTCCGGGGCAGCACGCGCTAGCGGCCTTGGCGGCATGCCAGGCGATCACCTACCGCATCTGGTCTGAGAAGCTCGGCGTCCGGCTCGATGCACTGCGCGTTGACGTCCGCGGCCAAGTCGACCTGCAAGGCCTCCTTGGGATCGACGCCGGAACCTGCAGTGGCTTCGCGCACGTCGACCTCGCCGTGGAGATCGACGGACCGGAGCCGGCGCAGCGGTATGAGCAGCTCCGTGGGGCGGTGAACGAGCACTGCCCGGTGCTCGATGTGTTCGCGGCGCCAGTGCCCGTCACCGCGTCGCTCATCGTCGCCGGCACATCGCTGGCGTGACAAGCGTGATAGGGAGGACCGTGGCGGAGATCGTTGTACCGCGAGGCCCAAGCCCGGGATGATCCCGGCGTGGTTTCATCAGGCTCGTGCACGTCGACACGCGGTACATCACCGCCGCGTGGATCGGCGATGCGCTCGCGGCGCCGCGGAGGCTGTCGATGCCAGCCTTCGCGGTGCAACGCCGGATGCTGGAGTTGCGCGGCCGACCCAGCGACGCCGTATCAGGACGCGCGGCGCTCACCCCGATCGACGAGTGCATCGTCGAACCTGCTTCCGACGACAGGAGACCGTGAGCACGAGCGTGAAGGACAGGATCGCTCACCGCGGACTGCGGCAGCCATACATAGCGTGTCCTTGGCGAGCTCCGAGTCGTGATGCGTTCGCGGCGAGCGATTGCACGGACGTGCCGGCCCGGTCGTCGATCATCGTGGCGCCCGCCGCCGCGCCGCCGCGAATACGGACGTACCGAATTACAGCCGCTCGTGGTGCAAGGCGTCGTCCGATCGCCTAGTGGTCCGTCGCTGATATAGCGTGGATGGTTAGAGTGTGGGTGTGCCGATCCTGATTGCTGTCGCTTTGGCGGTGTCCGATGAGCAGCGGGCGGCGTTGGAGCGCATGGCCCGCTCGACCTCGCTGCCCCATCGCAAGGTGACCCAGGCCCGAGCGTTGCTGCTGGCGGGCGATGGTGTGGCCACCAACGAGGTGGCTCGTCGGTGCGGCACGACGGCCGAGTCGGTGCGGGCGTGGCGGCGTCGTTTCGAGCGCGAAGGGGTGGACGGCGTTGGCCGCATCGCCAAGGGTCGGGGCCGGCGGTCGTGGCTGGCGGAGGGCACCGTGGCCGAGGTGGTGCGGGTGACACGTGAGGAGACCCCGGATGACACCTCGACGCACTGGACGACGCGCTCTTTGGCCGACCGGTTCGGGATCGGCAAGGACACCGTGGCTCGGATCTGGCGGGACCATCACCTCAAGCCGTGGCGGGTGGAGACGTTCAAGCTGTCCAACGATCCGCGCTTCGAGGAGAAGCTCATCGACGTCGTCGGGCTGTACGTGAACCCGCCCGAGCGCGCCGCGGTGTTCAGCTTCGACGAAAAGACCCAGGTCCAGGCGTTGGACCGCACCCAGCCCAGCCTGCCGCTCAAACCGGGCCGGGCCGGCACCATGACCCATGACTACAAACGCCACGGCACCACCGACCTGTTCGCCGCGTTGAACGTCGCCACCGGCGAAGTCCTCTACGACTGCCGCCCCCGCCACACCGGTCGCGACGTCCTGGCCTTCTTCAAGCTCATAGACCTGCACGTCCCCCGCCATCTCGAGGTGCATGTCGTGTTGGACAACCTGTCGGCTCACATGGGCCCCGAGGTCACCCGCTGGCTGGATCACCCCAAACGGGCCCGCTGGCATCTGCACTTCACCCCGACCAGCTCGTCGTGGCTGAACCTGGTGGAGCGATGGTTCAAGGAACTGACCGACCGCCGGTTGCGTCGCGGTGTGTTCACCAGCGTCGACGACCTCATCGACGCCATCGAAATGTGGACAGAGCACTGGAACCACAACCCCCAACCCTTCGTCTGGCACAAGACCGCCGAAGAGATCATCGCCAAGGTCCGCCGCGGACGAGCCGCCCTCACCCAAGCCAAATCCGCGACGCGCCACTAGGTGACGATGACGCCGCGGTCGCCGTATGGGATCCGTTCGCGTTTGACGATTGTCAACGATGCTGCCAGTAGTGCCGAGCTTCGTGATCTCGGTCATGAAGACGTACGTCTCGCGCACTCGTTCAGGCTCGTCTCGAGCTCAGGCGCCCATCGCTGCGGGTCTCGCGCCCGTCGTCAGGCAACACGATCTGGAGCAGTCGGCCACGTGGGGCTGAGCGACAATTCCTTCGGACTGACGACTCACGACACGAGCTGCACGAAGCTGCGCAGGTAGCTGTCGTTCGGTGCGTCCCCGTCCGCGGGACTGATGAACGTCCGACCGGTGTTCAGCTGTCAGCGATTGGGGAGGAGCGCTTCGCTCTCCTCGGTGGTGAGCGGTCGTCCGAGTTCGTTTTCACGGGCCCGGAACCGGTCGATGGCGCGCCACATCCCGTCCGGATCGAAGGCTCGTTCGTCTGGAGTCCACGTCGATCTCGGTGTGCCGTCGAGGTCGCCGCCGTAGACGTGGAGCGCGACACAGGGCGTCGAGTTCGAGTTGGCGACGGCGTGGATGGCGTCGGCGTCGAGCACGACGAGCTCGCCGGCCTCGAGCCGACGGATACCGGTCTCGACAAGTTCGCGGTCGGTGCGTTGGAAGAGGTGGTTGTCTTCGCTCCCGCGGTAGATGCCGGCAACTGCCCACATCGGTGATCGTGAGGCGGGATCCGGATGCCGGAGGGCCACACCACGCGCTGCACCGTGAGATGGGGTGACGACGTGAGCACCGTGATCCCGCAGCGATCCTCGACCCCCAGGGCGCGTTCGATGCGGTCAGGGTCGCGCACCAATCGGGCGAGGAGGCCGGCAACCGCGTCGACGTCGTCGGCGGCGGCGCGGAACTCTGCGACGATCTCGTCGGCTTCGGCCGTGAAGGTGACCGTTCGGCTGTAGTCGTCTTTCATGAAGTTGCTCCCTTCGAGGTGTCGAGGAACGGCTTGCCGTCCTCGAGGAGGGTCTTGATCCGGGCGAGGCGCTCGGTCCACGCGCGTTGGCCCTTGCGATCGAAGCGGTTGGACAGCATGCGCAACGGGCCGATCGGGTTGGAGCGACCGGCGAACGTCACGGTTGTCCCGGCGTTCATGGCGGTGAACGTGAGCGTGCAGCTCGGCCGCATCGGCCCGATCCGCGCCTCGAACGAGATACGCCGGTTGGGCTCTATCTCGGTGAGACGGGTGATCGTTTCCCGCACGGACCCGAGGGCGTGTTGTCGGAACCGGAAGGTCGTCCCGGGCGCTGGCGGTCCCGGAGGTTCTCTGATCACCGACTCGACGCCCGAGTCCACCTCGGTCGCGGTGATGTCGGGTGTCAGGAAGCAGGCGAAGACCTCTTCGAGAGGTCGATAGATGGTCACCGTGGTGTGAATACCGGCCATCGGGTCCCTCCGTTTGGTTCGGCCCGCCGGCCAGTTGTGGCCGGCAGTGTCAACCTACGGACGGGTCCCCCGGCGAGCCATCGGGAGTTCTCCTGAGGTGAGGAGCCCGTGCTCCATCGCGAACACGGTGGCCGCCGCCCGGGTCGACACCCCGATCTTGGCGTAGGCGTTCTGGATATGGGTATCGGCGGTCTTGGCCGAGATGGCAAGGCGATGGGCGATCCGTTTGGTCTGCAATCCCCGCGCCAACAGCGCGACGACCTCCGCCTCGCGGTCGGTCAGGCCACCGGGCCGCGGCACGCGCGGCGCGCGATGCCCGGCCGCTTCGAGCACCGCGGCAACGGCGTCGCCGTCCAGGCGCCCGGCGGCCGCCTCGGCGCTGAGCTTCGCCGCCGCCTCCTCGCTGGTGAACGGGCGGCGGTAGGCCCGCGGCTCAGTCATCGCCTGATAGGCGTCGGCCGCGGCCAGCAGGCGGGCCGTCTGCTCGAGCCCGGGCGCCGCGGTACCGCGGTGGTAGCCGCTGCCGTCGAGGCGCTCATGGTGCTCGGCGGCCAAACCCCCGTAGGTGGCAGGAACGGTGAGCGCGCCAGGACCCGTTCGGTCCAGTACGGGTGGAGGCGCACTCGTTCCCACTCGCTCGCTCGCAACGGCCCTGGCTTGTGCCAGACGCGTACGGGCACCGACACGCGTCCGACGTCGTGCACGAGACCTGCGCGGCGAGCGCACGCCACCTCGGCCGGCGAGAGTCGACATCGCTCGGCAGCCGCCGCCGCCAGAGCGGCCCGCGAGCTAGGGCGAGCTCAGATCGGCGAAGTCGCCGATCGCGGTGACGGCGCGATCGAGCGCCGGACCCGCCAACGACAGCCGCGGTGTCGGCTCGCACGCCAATGTCGCCTCCCACACTGATCCACCGTCGCCCACCACGAGAATGCGTTCACCATCACGAGCGAGCCGCTCGGCGACGGCAGGGTCGAACGCTCCACCGCCCCGTGCCCGCACCACCGCGACCGAGTGCTCAACCCCGCCAAGCTCACACTGGAACGCCGCATCCCGCGCCACATGCGCGGGGCTCTGTCACATTCTTGACCGCGAACCGCGACACGCTCGACCGACCCGCACGCCGCGATCGTCGCCGGGTCCGGGACTGTGGCCCTCTCCCGCGGCGCTTGTTGTTCAATCAGTGAGGGTGCCGGTCGAGGGCGCTACGTCACCGCCCGAAATGCATTGGCGACGTCAGCGAGGCGCTGGTCGTCAGCCGATGATGGTTGCTTCGGTGGCAGGTATGGCGTAGGTCCGCTCCATGTCGAGGAACTTCTTGGCGTCTTCGACGGCTGCGCCCATTTCAGGCGAGTTCATGGCCCGCTCGAGGTCGTCGTCGGTTTCGAACCACAGCTCGCCGATCCCGTTTGGTGCGCTCCCCTCCTGTGAGGCTCCTACGTAGTTGTGCATGTACTTGACCAGCCCGGGGATCCGCACGACGACGGCGGCGTGGCGGGTACCGGCCCATTCCGCCGCGAACTCTTTCTCGTCGAGTTCTGGGCGCTTGTAGCAGATGAAAATCAGCTTCCGGGACACGTCGGCTCCCTTCCTGTGTGGCGATGTGGAGACGACCGTACGGCGGTCGGTTTGCCAACGATTTGGAGGATTGTTGCGAACTGCGTCGCGGATCGGGCTTAGAGAAGCGTGTCCTCGTTCGCGGTGGCGGTGCCGGGGGAACCGAGCAGCTTGTCGCGGGCGAAGGCGACGATGTCTGTTCGGTCGAGGGCCTGGCCGTCGCGGAGGGCACGCTCGAGGGAGGGCCCGAGGACGGCGCGCAGTTCGCCGCGCAGGCGAGCGAGCCGCTCGGCGTCGTCGCCGAAAATGTTCTCTGCGTCGGCGCTTTCGACGGCGCCGAGAACCACGGCTGCGGCGTGGTGGCGTTCGAGGCGGGCGAGCAGTTCGACCGCTTGGCGCATCGTCGTCCATTGTTGGCGCCAGTTGCCGACTTTTTCGAAGCGGTCGATGACCTCGACGAAGGCGCGTGCGGCCTCGGTCGGGTGGCCGTGGCGGGCAAGGAGTGTGGTGGCCGTCAGCCCGGCGACGCCGCGCACGAACTCGTTGGAGACAGCGTCGGCGATGGCGCCGGCCCGTTCGAGGTGAATGAGGGCGACATCGGGGTCCGAGGCCAACAGGACCTCGCCGGTGACGTAGTCGCTCCACGCCTCGGCGGTGGGGTTGTGGCAGGCGCGAGCTTGGGCGCGGCTGTCGGTTGCCAGCTCGATCGCGGCCGTCTCGTCACCGGCGTATGCGCAAACCAGCGCCCGGCACCCCCGGAGCAAAGCGCAGTGGTAGGCGTCGCCTGCACGGCTGCTGAGCCGGTCGGCTTGCTCATAGGCCGACTGGGCGCGGTCGAGAGCGCCGCGGAACAGGGCCACGTCGCCGAGCACGTGCCACCCGAAACGACCCGATACGTCATCGGCCGCGGCGATGGCCTGGTGCGCCAGGAGGTCTGATCGTCCGAGGTCGCCTCCCATCCACGCCCCCCGTCCTGCTGCGGCGACCACCTCGGCGTGCCTTGCCCCCATGGTCGCGTCGGGCACGTCGGCAAGTTGCTCCGCCCACGAGAACAGCTCGGTCCGCATGCGCCAGAACGCAAACCAGGTCAGCGCGGCGGACAGAGTTCCGGCGAGATCGCCGCGCCGGTTCAACCGGGCCCACGCGTGGGCGACTCGGAAGTTCGCCACGTCGGCTTCGACGGCGTCGACCCATTCAGCTTCGCCCGGTCCCCGTATGTGGCGGTCCGCCTCTTCCGCCAGGGAGACGAAGTACTCGGCGTGGGCCAACGCGGCGGCCTCGGTGTCGTCGCCGGCCCCGAGCCGTTCACGGGCGAACTCGCGAACGTTTCGAGCATGTAGTAGTGGGTCGTGGGACGGCGGTGGTCGAGGACGAGCAGCGACTTGTCGACGAGCGCCCCGATCACGTCGGCGACGTCGTCGAGGCGCAGCCCGGATACGCCCGAGCAGACGTGTTCTCCTGCGGCGAGGGTGAACCCGCCGACGAAGATAGAGCCGCGCTCGAACACACGGCGTTCGGGTTCGTTCAGCAGGTCATACGACCACTCGATCGCGGTACGCAGCGTTCGGTGACGCGTCGGTGCCGTACGCGGCCCACGATTGAGCACAACCAGGCGGCGGTCGAGACGCCGCGAAACGTCGATCGGTGCCATCGAAGCCATGCGCGTGGCCGCGAGTTCGATCGCCAGGGGCAACCCGTCGAGACGCCAGCACACCTCGACCAGTGCTGCCTGCTCCTCTGGCAGGGGTGCGAAACCGGCTCGGACGGCCCGGATCCGGTCTCGTAGCAGCTCGAGCGCCGGGGCAGGGCGAGCCCAAGCCTGTCCGGGATCTGCCCGCGGGTCGGGGAGCTCGAGCGGCTCCACCGGCACGACGGTCTCCCCGTGAACAGCGAGGCGCTCCCGGCTGGTGGCGAGGACGCACACGTGACGGCAATGCCCGATGATCCGTTCCACCAGCGGCGCCACCGCCGGCAGCACGTGCTCACAGTTGTCCACAACGATGAGCATGCGCCGCGACGCCAACGCGTCGACCAAGCTCTCATCGATCGTGACCCCCGGTATGGGCGTGACGCCGACGGCTGCCGCCATTGCCGCCGCGACACCGGTGGGGTGCGCCAAGGGGGCAAGCTCGCAGACGCGCACGCCGTCGCGGTGCCGGCCTGCCAGCCGGTGGGCGGATTCCAGCGCCAGGCGCGACTTGCCCACTCCTGCGGGCCCAGTCAGCGTGACGAGGCGCGAGGTTTCGAAGACGGCGTCGAGGTCGCGCAGCGTGTGTTGTCGTCCCACGAATGTGGTCGCGGCGACCGCCAGCGCGCCGGGCCGCACCCGGGCCGTCGCCGCTGACACCGACGGTCGCAGCGGGACGCCCTCGTCTGGTCCGGCGTGCGCCGCCGCTCGGAGCGCCTCGAGCTCGCCAGCAGGAGGCAAGCCGAGTTCCTCGACGATGGCCGCGCGGTATCGCTCGTGGGTGGCGAGCGCCGCCGCGTTCTCCCCGAGCGCCAGTTGGAGGCGCATACAGTTGGCGTAACCCCGCTGCGACGTCGGATCCGTCGCGATGGCCTCATCCGCCGCCCTCAACCCGGCCGCGTCATGATGTCGGGTAGCCACTTCGACCTCGACCGCGAGCGCTCGCGCCAGAAGCGACCGCAGCCACTCGCGCCGTTCGTCGACCCAAACCGCCGTCGCGCCCGGCAACAGCGGTCGACGGGCCACATCGGCCGCCCGCCGAGCGGCGATCAGGGCCGCGTCAAACCGGTCCTCGGCAAGGGCCGTCTGCGCACGATCAACAGCGGCCTCGGCCTCGGCCACATCGACCACGCTCCCCCTCGGCAGCACCAACTCGTAGACACCCGACCCTCCCCTGATCGTCGCGATCGCGTCGTCGGGGGCGGATGCCAGCAGCCGACGGAGCCTGGAGATCACCGCCGACAGGTCGCGCTCCCACGCGAGCGGAAGGGTATGGGGCCAAACCAGCTCCGCCAGCTCGTCGCGTTCCACCGGACCCGACTCGATGGCCAGGCGAGCCAACACGAGGCGCCCCTGCCTGCTGGGCACCACCACCTCCCACGCCGCGCCGAATGTCGCGACCCGACAACCTCCCACCAGCGTGATGCGAAGTGGCTCGCCCGACATCCCCGTCAGTCTCCCAGGGCCCGCCCGGCCGCCGCCCATCTGTCAACAACGAGTCACGCCGGCACCAGCGTGCTCGACGGCCGAGGGCCAGGCCTCTCCCCCTTTAGTTAGCCGGACCACCCGAAAACCAGCAGCCCGATCCAGACCGCTCCAGCCGCAGCCACCACGCGCCCATCAACTGGACGCTCGATACAGATCAGACGGCTCGGGGCGCACACGACGAACGCCGGGGCTGTCCCCCAATGCGCCTGCACAACAACGTCGGGCATGGCGTGACCTGACGCCCACGACGGGACGGGGCACCAGCTCCAATCCGCCGCAGTGTTCTCACGTCACCGTCGTGTGGACCTGCGACGTCCAGTGAAAGATCATTCCGGGGCCGTGCACTTCGCGAGGCGGACCATGGGTTCCGCGTCTACACCGAATTACCCATGCGTTCGCCGCGTCGAAGTTGCACGTTCTTGTCGATGTGCCCGTTGCTTGCCTCATCGTACGGTCGCTCCACAGTCGATCGAGAGGGAGACGATGGTGGAGACCGATCGGGAACGCGAAGACATCGAGCACTTCGACACGGTGATCATCGGTGGCGGCCAGTCGGGGCTGGCGATCGGATACCACCTGAAGGGACGGGGGGCGTCGTTCGTGATCCTCGACGCCAACGATCACGTCGGGCATGTGTGGCGGGAGCGGTGGGATTCGCTGCGGCTGTTCACACCGACGTGGTGCGCGGCGATGCCGGGCATGCGCTTTCCGGGGAGGCGGCGGGTCGCCCCGACCAAGGACGAGATGGCCGAGTTCCTCGAGGCCTACGTGGCTCGCTTCGAGCTCCCGGTGCGCGGCGGAGCCCGTGTCGACGGTCTTCGTCGCCAGGGCGACCGCTTCGTGGTGACCTCCGGTGGCTGGTGCTGCACGGCGGACCACGTCGTGGTCGCCACCGGTGCGTTCAGCACCCCGTGGAGACCGTCGTTCGCGTCCGAGGTCGACCCGCGGATCCTGCAGTTGCACTCGAGTGAGTACCGCAATCCCGGTCAGCTGCGACCGGGCGGTGTCCTCGTCGTCGGTGCCGGCAACTCGGGCTGCGACATCGCCCTCGACGTCGCGGTCGCTCGCCCGACGTGGCTGTCGGGTCGCCACCCGGGCCACGTGCCGTTCCGCATCGAAGGTCGCCTCACGCGGCACCTCGTGCATGTCGTGCGGTTCATGGGCCATCACGTGCTGACCCGGGGCACACCCATCGGTCGCAAGGTGATCCCGAAGCTCGTCGAGAGCGGTGATCCTGTCATCCGAATCAAGCCCAAGGACATCGTCGCCGCTGGCATCGAACAGGTACCGCGGGTGAACGGCGTGAGCGACGGTCTGCCAGTGCTCGAGGACGGGCGCGCGCTGAACGTCAGCAACGTCATCTGGTGCACCGGCTTCCGGCGCTCGTTCCCGTGGATCGATATCGCCGTGTTCGCGTCGGACGGCTCGCCCATCCATGACCGAGGGGTTGTCGCGGCCGCGCCGGGCCTGTACTTCCTCGGGCTGCCGTTCCAGTACGCAGCGACGTCTGACCTCGTCACCGGCGTCGGCCGCGACGCCAGGCGCCTCGCCCGTCACATCGCCAAGCATCGACCGTCGCCATCGAACCGGGCCGACAACCGCCGAATGAACGAACAGGCTGCCGCGTAGCGATCGGCGGGTGCAGCTAGCGTCGTTCGCTGTCGTGGGAGACGGACCAATGGAGAGCCTCGAGCGAGGGCGCGACCACTTCACGCACGGGCGATGGTCCGACTCGCACGCCGACCTGGCCACCGCTGACGCCGCCGAACCACTCCGCTCCGACGACCTCGAACAACTGGCGATGGCCTCCTATCTCATCGGCCGCCACGACGACGCCACCGCCACCTGGGCCCGCTCCCACCAGGCGCATCTCAGGGCGAACGAACCCGAGCGTGCCATCAGGTGCGCCTGCTGGTTGTGGTTCGCCCACCTCAACCGGGGCGAGATGGCCCAGGCCAGCGGCTGGCTGACCCGTGCGCATGCAATCCTGGCTGACTGCGGGCCGGACTGCGTCGAGCGGGGCTACCTGCGAGTACCCCAAGCGGTCATGGGGATGTTCAGCGGCGAACCAGGGACGGCGCAGGCGGCGTTCGCCGAGGTGATCGAGATCGCCGACCGTTTCGATGACGCCGACCTCAAAGTCTTCGGCCGGCTCGGCCGCGGCCAGTGTCTCGTGTATCTGGGAGAGCCCGGCGCCGGTCTTGCCCTGCTGGACGAGGTCATGGTCTCGGTCACGACCGGCGACGTGTCACCGGCCATCGCCGGGTTCGCGTACTGCGCGGTCATCGACGCCTGCCGCGATCTCTTCGACGTACGTCGAGCCCAGGAGTGGACCGTGGCGCTCACCCGCTGGTGCGAGACGCAACCCGATCTCGTCCCCTACCGTGGGCAGTGCCTGGTGCACCGAGCGGAGCTCATGCAGTTGCACGGCGCCTGGACCGACGCCATCGCCGAGGCCGAGCACGCCGAGGAGTGGCTGTCGAAGCCGCCGACGGAGCCGTCGGTGGGCGCCGCCTGGTACCAGCGCGCCGAACTGCACCGCCTTCGAGGCGACACAGCCAAAGCAGAAGCCGCCTACCGAGAGGCAAGCAAGTGGGGCCAGACCGTCCAGCCCGGTCTGGCCCTCCTGCGGTTGGCCGTCGGCCAAATCGAGGCTGCCGCGGCGTCGATCCGTGTCGCGCTGGACGAAGCGACGGATCCTCCGAGCCGGTGTAGGGCGCTTCCCGCGTACGTCGAGATCATGTTGGCGGCGGACGACATCGCCGCGGCGCGAAACGTGGCCGATGATCTCGGCGCCCTCGCCGCGGCCCTCGACGCCCCGTTCCTTGCGGCCGTGTCGGCACATGCGAATGGCGCAGTGCTGTTGGCCGAGTCCGAACCGCGTTCCGCGCTCGCGAGCCTGCGTCGCGCGTGGCGACTGTGGCGCGACATCGACGCGCCATACGAGGCGGCCAGGGTGCGGCTGCTACTCGGCCGCGGCTACGCCATGCTGGGCGACGACGACAGCACCCAAATGGAGCTCGACGCGGCCCGGTGGGCGTTCCGGCAGCTTGGCGCGGAGCCTGACCTTGCTCGCCTCGACGCCCTCGAGCGCGCTGGGGCGAAAGCGGACAGTGGCACTCTCAGCGGGCACGGACTGACCGGGCGAGAGATCGAGGTCCTCGCCCAACTCGCCACCGGCAAGACGAACCGGGCGATCGCCGGCGAGCGTCATCAGCGAGAAGACCGTCGCCAGACACGTCGCCAACATCTTCACCAAGCTCGGCCTGTCATCCCGATCCGCCGCCACGGCATACGCATACGAACACGGTCTGGCGTAGTCCAACTCAACCGCATCGACACGTCGTGAAGGTGCGGATGCGAAACACGTGCTTGACGACCGGCACCGTCGTTCAATGCGCATGGCGATGGGCGTGCGCACGACGGGCCTACGCGACACGGTCAAGCAGCGCGTAGTCGGTGATCTGCTCGGAGTGCGCAAGCACCGAAGGGTGGTGAGGTAGGCCGCTGGTTTGGTGGCTGTGTGTTATTGCGGGCGCAGGGCTTTCGCTTTATCGCCCATCGTGTGTGTGTCAGCCGTCCTTGCCAGCGGCCCCCTATCGAACCGTGCGTGCGGTTCTCCCGCACACGGCTCTCCGACACCGTTCATAGTCAGGCATGCGCGGTGCTCCAGTATCGGACGCTTCCGGTGAGCCGATAGATGCCGAGCCCGGTGAGCCATCCGTAGTTGAACCGGCTGGCCCGGAGGCGGTGGCGGGTGGCGTATTAGGAAGTAGGCCCCCCAGCCTCGCAGCACGGGGTTGAGGTCAGCGACAACTTGGTGCAGGTCGCGGCTGGAGAAACGACGGTCGGTGTGATCGCGGACTTTGGCCCGAACAGAAGCCATGGCTCGCGTCGACGGCCACTTCGACAGGTAGCGGCGATCCCCGAACTTCGACGGGGTCTTGCGATGATGAAACCCCAAGAAGTCGAAGCCGTCCTCACCATCTTTGAGGTGCACGATGCGGGTCTTGTCGGGATGCAGACGCAACCCGAGTCCGGCCAGCACCACCTCGATCCGGCGGCGGGCCTCTTCGGCCCGGCTCCGGGTGGTGGTGAGGACAACGAAGTCATCCGCGTAACGGACCAGCGTCCCCAAGCTGGCCGCGTTCGCCCAGGCCACGTCAACGACGTGCAAAGCGATATTGGCCAGGAACGGGGAAATGGGCGAGCCCTGCGGGGTTCCCATCTCGGTATCCGAGACGAGCCCGCCCTCGAACACCCCCACCCGAAGCCAGCAGCGCAGCAACTTCAACATCTCGCCGTCGACCACCCGGCGTTCGACCTGCGCCATGAGGGCGTCGTGGTCGATCTCGTCGAAACACGCTTTGATGTCGGCGTCGAGCACCCAGTCCGCCCCCCGGTTGGCCGCCACCCGGATCGCTTCAAGCGCCTGGTGTGGGGAACGCTTCGGGCGGAACCCGAAACTGACCGGAGAGAAATCGGCCTCGAAGATCGGTTCGAGGACGATCTTGGCCGCCGTCATGACCACACGGTCGACCACACATGGGATGCCGAGCGGCCGGGTCACACCCGGCTGTCCCGGCTTGGGGATGTGGACCCGCCGCAACGGTCGCGGGCAATACGTCTTGTCCCGCAACTGGGCGGCGAGGCCGTCGAGGAACACTCGCACCCCAGCGACGTCACCGTCGGCGATCGACGCGATGGTCACGCCGTCGACGCCGGCAGCGCCCTGGTTGGATGCCACATCGACCCATGCCCTCCACAGAATGTCGCTGCGGGCGACCTTGTCGTAGAGGGCGTGGAAACGCCGCACAGGGTTCTGCTTGGCGCTGCGATACAGCACGCGTTGAAGGGCTCGAACCTTGTCCACCCTCTCGGTTTCGCTGACGGATCTAGCCGAGAACTCGGCACTCATCAGGGTTCCTCCGCATCTTCGCAATGCACCGGTGAAGCAGGGGCCCTTCGCTCGGACCGGGTTGTGTTGTCCCGGCCGTCGTCACTACTACGACCCCCTCCGACTTCCTCTCGGCCGCCTGCCACTTCCCGGGATCACCGGTTATAGACAGGGCTGCTACCCGGGCCGCAGACCCCGGGCCGAGGAGGATCTCTCCAGTTCCGAGGACAACCTTCTGACCATTCCACTCCCCCTACGCCGGGAGGTTCATAGGCACCCGCTCCAAGCTCTCTGGTGCCGTCCATGGCCTTCGCCCTTTGGGAACAGGCTCGGCTCCTCCTCAGTCCACTACCGGCGGACTGCGCGTAACGACGCTGCAGGATTCACTTGATGTTGCGGACTGATCAGTTGCTCCGCCCCGTCGAACCCGGCCTCTCGACCGCGCACGGGGACATCGCTACCGGGGACCTTGGCGTCTCCCCAGGCCGGACTCCCACCGGCTGGCCACCCTCAGCTTGTCGCTCGGTTACGTCACAACAACCTCCTTGTTGTCATGGCGCCCAAGCTGCTGGACGCACTCCCACAACGCGCAGAGACCCGAGCCGAAATGGGTAGCACCAAACGATGCCGGTTGCGCGACGCATGACGAGGCCGACTCGCGGCCACAGTCAGTGACAGCGGTCGGCCGAATCTTGCCTACGCCGGCTCCGGCACATTGGGGCGAATGTGCGGTGTCGACGGCTGGCGCGGTAGTGCGGCAATGCAGTTGCACACTTTGGCCCACCGACGCCGACTAGGCGGCGTCTGTGGACGCCGGCTCTCCGTTGTCCGATGACGCGGCGCGTCGCGTGAGGCACGAGACGAGGGGTGGCGTGTCGGGCTCAGAGTGGTTGAGCCGACCAGATGGTCGGCCGGCGGCACAACGAGACCGTGGCCGAGGCGCTCGCCTCCGCCCGGAAGACCGTGCGCGATATCGTCCATGACTGCCGCTGGCCCGACGTCGCGTATCTCACCCCGGCGTCGAATCGAGCTTCCCCGGGGCCGGAGCGCTAGTGCGGCAGCGCTGGCGGTGTTGAGCAGGGCGAAGGTTGCCGTTGTCAAGGAGAGCACCACGAAGGCAGCCGAGCAGCCGTGGACGGCGGTCGACAACCGCACCACGAAGTCGAAGAACGGGCAACCACGATGACCGCTCGCAAGCGTGACCACGTCCACCAGGCGGCCAATGGGACATGGTCGTTCGTCATCGACGCACCGTCGGCGACCGCCAAGCGCCGCCAGCTGTACCGGCGCGGGTTCGCCACCAAGAAGGCCGCTCTCGCTGCGCTCGACAAGCTGCGCACCGACCTCGCCAAGGGCGTGTTCGTCGAGCCGTCGAAGCTCACGGTCGGCGTCTACCTCAATGAGCAGTGGCTCCCGATCGCCGAGAGCCGGGTACGCCCGACGACGGCGGCGAGCTACCGGATGATCGTGCGTCGGTGGATCGTGCCGACCATCGGCGCAGTACCGCTACAGCTCCTCGACCGGGCGCGCGTTGCGCGTTGGGTGGTCGAGCTCAGCCGGGCCGGACTGGCCGCCAAGAGCGTTAGGAACGTCCACGTCGTGCTACGCAAGGCGCTCGCCGATGCGCTCGAGCTCGGCCTCGTGCAACGCAACGCCGCCGAGAAGACAACGACCTTGCCGAATCGGCCGGCCCCATCCCCGAGAGCATGGTCCGTCGAGCAGCTCGGGCGGTTCCTCGACGGCACAGCCGACGACCGCTTGGCGACCGTGTGGCGGTTCCTGGCGACCACCGGATGTCGTCGCGGTGAGGTGCTCGGCCTGCGGTGGGCCGACGTCGACCTCGAGCACGCCGGCGTCACGATCACCAACCAGCGCACCGTCGCCGACGGTCACGTCGTCGAGGGACCAGTGAAGACGACGAGCGGCGCCCGCACGATCGCCCTCGACGCCCAGACGATCGCCGTACTACGCGCATGGCGAAAGGTGCAGACGGCCGAGCGGCTCGTGATGGGCACCGGTTGGCCCGACACAGGGCTCGTATTCACCAATGTTGACGGAAGCGGTATCTGGCCGCAACGCCTCACCTCCGACTTCAAGCTGCTGTGCGAGCGGCTCGAACTCCCCGCGATCGGCGTGCACGGCCTGCGCCACACCGCGGCCACGTGGCTGATCTCGACCGGTCAGAGCCCGCGCGTCGTGCAGCAGCGGCTCGGCCACGCGCATGTGTCGATCACGCTCGGTCTCTATGCCCACGTGACGCCGGCACACGACCGTGCCGCGGCGAACAATCTGGCTGATGCAATCGACTCCCGGTCGTGAGATTTCGTGATCAATTTCGTGATCACTCGGCCGCTTCCCGGAACATAAGACCCGGTCAGATGGGGTGGGCCGCCAGGGTCTCGAACCCTGCACCTTGGGATTAAAAGTCGGCGTCCGAGCGTGTTGGCTGATGCCGTCCCGTGACGTTGTGCCTGCTCACAGGGGTGCGACGTACATCCGGTGCTGGCTGGCGTCAGCTTGTGTTGCGACGATTCGCGGCAAAATTCGCGGCAAAGGACAACAGCTGTGCTTGCTCGGTCGATCACCGGGGCCGCGCTCGTGGGCGGAACTTGGCGGTCGCGGTGATGGGGAACGCCCGGAGTGCCTCTGGCGGCGCGACCAACAGGCGGTCGACGTGGGACTGGGCCGCAGCCCACACGCACCGCGCAGAACGGTAGATATGGCGCGCTAGTCGGCGGCTGTCGCCTCGGCCGCCTGCAGGATGATTTGGGTGGCGGCGTCGGGCTGAGACACGAACGAGACGTGCGAAGCAGGGACCTCCACGATCGTCGTGTTCCCGCGCTCGGCCATGAATCGCTGCAGCGCCGGTGGGATCGCCTTGTCGTCGGTACCGAGCAAATACCAGCACGGCAGTGTCTTCCAAGCTGGTGGAGCAGACGGCGTGGCTGCGAAGGCGGCAGCCGCGTAGGGCCGCTGTGCCGCGGCCATCACTGCCGCCGTCTTTGGATCGACGTCCGCGGCGAAGGCTGCAGGAAACGCGTCGGCGGCGAGATAGAGGTCGGCGCCTTCGCTCCCGTCAGGGTTGGTGAACGGAACGGGCCTGATCGACGGCCCGACGAGGCTGCCTTCGAACTTCTCAAGAAGTTCCTGCTGGCTCTCGCCCACGTCGCACATCCAACCGTTGATGTAGACGAGCGCCTTGACCTGCTCGTTGCCGATTGCGGCGACGGAGATCACGTTCCCGCCGTAGGAGTGGCCGACGAGCACGATCGGCCCGCTGAGCGTCCGAAGGAGGTCGGCAAGGTACGCGGCGTCACCGGCGAGATCGCGCAGCGGGTTGCCGAACCCGATGACGGAGTACCCGCGCTCCTGCAGGGCTCGGATCTCAGGCTCCCAGCCAGTCGCGTCGGCCCACGCACCGTGGACGAGGACGATCGTCGGTGACTCAGCCATGTTCGTCTCCTCTACTTTGCGTCGACCGTGTGCGTAGCACGGGCTGTAACTCTGTGGCCATCTACCCCACGCGAACGAAACGTAACGGTTTTGTCGTGGTGTGAACAGGGCTCTCCACGAGCCGCACAGAATGCCCTGATGGAGCGTTACGTGGACGTGTCTCCTAGGGTCGTGGGCTTGGTTGTTTGGGTGCCGGGTGGTCGCTCGGTGCTGTTCGAGGAGCCCGGCTAGACGCTTGGGAGGTTCCCGATGGATGCCCCGATCCTGTCGAAGACGGTCGCGGTGGCGACCTTTGACGAGCTGTTCACACCGGCCGGGGAGCTGGCTTTGGCCGGGTTCCTGGCCGGCTACTCCGGTCTCACCCGGGAGGCCTACGCGCTCGATCTCCGCCAGTACGTCAGCTGGTGCACCGAACGTGCCGTTCCATTGTTCGGGGCTCGCCGGGCCGACATCGAACGCTTCGGCCGGCACCTCGAGTCCCTGGGCCGGGCCCGGGCGACGGTGGCTCGCCGCTTGTGCACGATCGCCTGCTTCTACCGCTACGCGGAGGAAGAGGGCCTCATCGCCACCTCCCCAGCCGTCCATGTGCGCCGACCCCGCCTCGACTACGAGTCCCACGCCACCGGCTTGGACCGCAACGAGGTCGGCGCCATGCTGGTCACCGCCGGGCTCGGCACCCCTGGCGATCACGCACTGGTCAGCCTCTTGGCCCTCAACGGCCTACGCGTCTCCGAAGCCATCGGCGCTGACATCGAAGCCTTAGGTGTGGAACGGGGACATCGGACCCTGACCATCGTCCGCAAGGGCGGCAGTCACCGTCCCCCTGGCGCCCCGCACCGCCCGCGCCGTCGACCTGGCGGTCGGCGATCGCTACGAAGGGCCGATCTTCCTCTCTTCGGCCAGCGACCGCCTGGATCGCCACGCCGCGGCCCGGATCGTGCGCCGAGTGGCCCGTAGGTCGGGAATCACCAAACGCGTCGGGCCCCACACGCTGCGTCACGCCTTCATCACCGCCGCTCTCGACGCCGGGGTACCCCTGCGAGACGTACAAGAGGCAGCCAGCCACGCCGACCCCCGCACCACCATGCGCTACGACCGGGCGTCTCCCTCGACCGGCACGCCACCTACATCGTCGCCACGTTCATCGCCGGCGCCGCCCGATAGCCCAACCACATCAACTGACGACCGCGTAACGCTCCAGGGCATTCTGCGCTAGTGACGACGGCCCGCAGATCGCTCGTGCTGCTGTCTGCAATGGTTGTCCTTGTCGCTCTGCCGATGACCTCGTGCTCGTCAGCAAAGGAGTGCAGGGGATCGGCGAAGTACAACGAGCAGACTTCCGAATGCGGCAGCGTCCCATCGACAAACTGATCTGTCACACCGATCTCCCACTCGGCGTCTCGTTGTTCTGCGCTCATGGCCATGCTTGCGCTCACGCGCCGGATCGGGCAATGTGCCCCGTACTGGGGCGGGCTACATCGCATTCAGCGGTGCTGATGTTGTCGCGTGGATCTCCGTAGGTTACCCACGGGCGATGGCATCGAGTACGGCGAGTATCTCCTTCAACACACCCTCTGAATCGTCGTCGTAAATGTTGTGTCCTCCTTCGAGCACCACCTGAACCGGCCGAGAACTGCCTGCCAGCCACACCCTCTGCTCCGAGGGCTCTGCCGACTGACCGTGGCTGGCAGTCACGACCGTGACGGGGATCGCACGAATCGGCAGCCGGGCCACTGCCATCTGATGCTCCACCGCCGCGTAGTCCATGTGTTCAGGGTTGTCGACCGCGTCCCACGCCGGGACATCGGCTGGAGAAATGTTGGGCTGTCCGGCCGGGACGTCGAGCAGCACGAGTCCGGCGACGTCGTCGGGGTATCGCCCCGCATGTTCATAGACGTCGAACCCACCTCCGGAGGAGCCGACGAGCACTACTGGACGACGAATGTTGGCAGCGGCCAACAGGAGGTGAAGGTCATCGACGACGTCATCCAGAGTGCGAGGATGCTGCGGTGCGGGGTCGCTCGCGCCAAGGCCGAGGCGGTCGTAAGCACAAACCTTCGTCGTCCGGGCGAGACCCCGCGTAATCGCTGACGACTTCCACCGATCGATGCCAGCGTCACCGGTACCCGCATCGAACAGAATCACCGGAGCGCCATCACCCCAGCAGGTCAGTGCGAGTTCTCGCCCGTCTGTGCCTATCGCAAATCGACCCTCGACCGACGGTGCCGTCAGAGGATCGTCGGTCGTGACTGCGCCGCTTGCTTGCTCGCCCAGGGTGCTGACGGAATCGCCTCTATTCGGAACCGCAACGTCGCCGTTGTTTGCGCAGCCAGCGACCGCAAATGTGCATACGGCGGCCGCGCCAGCCTGCACTTGCCGCCAGCGTCCACGCCTGGGTCCCGCGTCGGTACGCTCACTCATCGTGGCCTTCCTTTTCGATGGAGGCCACCAAATGTACACCGCGACCATGTTTGCTTTGTGCGTGTCCGGACCTTGAGCCGAGTTCAGCGGCGGACTCGGGGCATCGAGGTCTGGGCCGATCGTTTCGGGGGGAGGAACGCAGATCTGCCTGATCGGTGCCGCTGCGTACAGTCACGAAATGCGCGTGACCTACGACCCGGAAGCGGACGCCGCGTACATCTACCTCACGGACGAGGATCTCTTACCGGGGCGCGACAGCGTTCCGTGCGATCCGCCCGACGGCGGGCGCGCCTGGGTGGTGCTCGACTGGAAGGAAGGCAAGATCGCCGGGATGGAGGTGCTCGACGCGTCGGCGCGATTGCACCCGGATCTTCTTGCGCAGGCAGAACTTCCCGGCGAGGGGCGTTCATAACTGATGCCTGATCGGGCGCGGCCGATGCTGGATAGCGGTTGATGGATCATGCGCTGGGCCCTCGCGCCGTACGGTCGTGCAGTCCACGGCGCGCGTCGATCCCGACGCTCGGCGATCATCTGACTGAATGGGACGATCTTGCCGTCGGTGCTCTCTCTGCTCACCCGTCCGCCCGTAGCAGGGAGCCCGCGCTCGGCTGGTGTCCGTGCCGAGGTCGGGCGGCTCCTCATTCGCGAGGGACGTCCGATGGGTTGTCCGTCAGAGTTCGATGCCCAAGTCGGGGACGTTTCGTTCGAGTTCTAGGTGTCGATCGATGGGCAGGTCGATGCCGCGCATGCGGAGCAGGTCGGTGACCGGCTGGAGCGCTTCGAACCATTCGGTGCGGTCGATCTGGCCGTCGTTGAGCGCGAGCAGGGGTGTGTGCCGGGCAACATCGGTGAGGGTTGCGACGGCGGCCGCCAGGTCAGCCGTGTATACCGGTCGTCCGTGGGCCCACGTCGTCCAGATGTCGACGGCGTCGAGGAGTCGGTCGGTCCGGTCGAGCTGGTCGCGGTTGAGATCCTCGAGTCCGTAGCCGCCGGGTGAGGGGTGGGCGAGGTCGTGGAGGTTGCGCGTCTCGGTCTCGAGCGCATCGAGACGTTGCTTGACGTCGGCGCCACCGCCGCGGATGGCAGTGACGTGCGCCTCGGCGTCATCGACGCGCTCGGTTGCGATCTTGGCCCGCCGACCGCCGCTGTGACGGTGGCCGACGCTGGCGTGCATGGCGTCGTGGTTGGCCTTCCACATGCTGGGGCGCAGGTCGGTGCGCAGCTCGTCTTCGATCTCGGCGATCCGTTGGGCGTACGGCTGCCAGGCGGCGCGTGCCGCGTCGAGGGCGGGTCGAAGCTCGGCGAGCTCGGTGGCGGCGTCGGCTCGGAGGGCGGCCCGGCTGGTGAGATAGCTGGCGAGGTCGTCGCGTTGGTGCTCGAGCTGGGTTCTCCACGTCGCCACCCAGTCCGGGGTGATCGACACCGGCTCGTCTCGCCGGACCGGGAGCGACGCCCGAGGGGGAATTTGGTGGGCCAGGTCGCGTCGTTGGGTGACGGCGGGGATGTCGGCCCGGTCGTAGGCGAGCACCGAGTCGAGCACCTCTCGGGCCTCCGCTGGGCCGGTGGTCTCGGTGGTCACATGGATCTGGTTGTCGTCGCGAGCCCGGGTAACGCCGACGTAGAGCCCTCGATGGGTCGTGGCGACGGAGACGAGCGCGATGCCGACGTCGACGGTGTCGCCCTGGTGACCGTGTTCGGTGGCGGCGTAGCCGAGGCGGACATGCCGGTGGACGTAGTCGGGTGGGAGGGTGAGGGTGCCGTGTCCGCCGAGGTGGGACACGGTGACCGCACCATCGGCGTGGGTGGCGGTGACGGTCCACAGGTCGCGATTGCGGACTGGTTCCCCGCTGCTGGTGCGGAGCTCACGATCGTTGCGGCGGGTGGCGATTACGTCGCCCGGGTAGGTGTGCTCGCCGCCGGCGATGCGCACCACGGTGGCGGGATCAAGCTGGCCGACCGTGAGCCGGGCGTGTTGCACGGCGGCGTTGATCGCGTCGACGTGCTTGTTGGTGCTGGCGGTGATGGCGACGCTGTGGCCGGCGGCGTTCAGTCCGAGCCACTCCTTGGCGATTCGATCGACGTGTTCGTCGAGTGGGCCGGCGGTGATCCGGCCGTGGACTTCGTAGGCGTCGAGCGCTCTGAGGTCACCCGCTCGCAGCCGCAGCGAGGCGGCGGCTTCCCAGCGTTGGGTGAAGCGGTGGATGCGGGACAGCTCATGCACCCGGCTGGTGGCGCACAGCTCGGTGAACAGGCCGCCCCGGCCGACGGCCTGGAGCTGGCGGGGGTCGCCGACAAAGGCGACCCGCCAGCCGTGAGCGTCGGCCAGCTGGACTAGCTGGTGGAGTGAGGCGGTACCGATCATCCCGGCCTCATCGACGATCAGCGTCGTGCCGACGGGCAGCCGGTAGCGGTCGAGTGGTGGCCGGTCCGTCCGCCTCCATTCGTGGAGCAGCTTGGCGACGGTATCGCTGTCCATACCGGTCTCACGTTCGAGGACCCGGGCCGCCTTGGCGGTCGGGGCGATACCGATTACCGGCCGGTCCCAGGCCGCGAGGTCGTCGACGGCGCGTTGCAGGGTGGTGGTCTTGCCGGTTCCGGCCGGCCCCACCACGACCACCAGACGATCGGCACCGGCGACTGCCGCGGCGGCGTCGGCTTGGAGGACGTCGAGCCCGTCCCCGTACACGGTGAGCGACGGCTGGGGATCGTCGGCTTGGGCGTTCATCGCCCAGGCCAGCACCCGTTCCTCCTCGGCCAGGATCGTGGCGCTGGTGATGTGCGCGGCGGTTGGCTCCAGCCAGACCGAACGGCCATCCGAGGCCCGGCGGTGGACCGTCTCGGCGGCCGGGTCGAGGTTGACACAATGGTCGATCACCTGATCACACCCTCGTTCGAGGGCGGCCGCCCAGCGCTGTCCGGTCATGTGGGACACGGCCGGTTGCAGGTCACAGACCGCCCGCATGACGTCCGCCCTCGTCCAGGTTGACCCGGCGGCCGAGAGGTGATCGATGACCTGCCCGACGGTCACCGTCGGCGCCGGCTGTTGGGCGAGGTTCCGGCCGGCGGTCCCGATCTGGGTGATGAGCCGTGGCGAGGTCCAGCCGAGGGCGGCGGCTTCGCCCTGCCACCGTGCCGTCAGATCTGAGACAGGCTTGCCGGTCTTGTGGACACGGGTATCGGCGGACGCTTCCCGGCACAGAGCGGCGCGCTCCCACCGGCTCGGGTCGCGACCCTGACGTTGGCGGAACTCGTCGACCTTCACCGCCAACGCCGCATCAACCTGCCGGGCGCGTTTGGAGAACACCTCCAACAGCTCGGCCGGCATGCCGACGATCTCGGCCTGGCCGTTGACGATCGGCTCCCAGCCGATCCCGTAGCGATAGGTCAGCTCGGCGCGCAACACCGACTGGTACAGGCCGCCCAACATCCGCTGGTTGCGCTTCAGATAGCGGGCATCCAACGCCCACCAACGACCATCCTCGGTCTGCACCTTCGAGCTGATTACGGCGTGGGTGTGCAGCTGCGGATCGTCGGCCCGCGACGTGGTCTGCCGGAACATCGCCACGCTCAACCCCAACGTGTCCGGGTGCTGACGGTGGCCGTTGACCCGCACCCGGGTCGTCGCCCCATAACGCTCCAAGCGTTCGACTGCTGTTCTGACGGCGAGGTCGTGTGCTTCGAGCAGCCCGGGATCACCGGTCAACGCCCACCACACGCTGACCGACTTCGGGGCCGAGAACGTGGCATCGAACCCGGCCACCGCCCGCACCACCTTGCCGCTGCCAATGTGCGATCGACGAGCAGGTTGCCGAGCAGCGCCCCCGATGTTGGGTCACGGCCCTCCAACAGTGTCCGGAGGTCGTCGGCGGACACCCGTCCCGACAGCCCCAAGCTGATCGCCTGGTCACCGGACCACACCCCAGGCTCCTCACCCGGCGTCCCCGCCAGGTAGAGCGTGTAGTACGACGCAGTCGCGACCGCCGACGAGGCGTACAGCGTGGTGACGCGCAACATCAGCCCTCCCCCCCGCCTGCGGGCACCTGTCTGTAGAACACACCCGACGTTGCGCAATGACCCATGGCGGGACGAGCTCCAGATCAGTCCGGGACGGCGAACGGCAGCTGCGCCACATCGCTCGAACGCGACGAGCGAGCGGTACGGCTACGACGCGTGCGATTGGCCGGGCCGCGCGGCGACGGAGGCTGGGTGACGGCACACAACGTCGCCGGCGCGGACACCGCTGGAGCAGGCGCGGCCAACACGAGGTCGACCAAGCCGGCCCGCGGGATACGGATGGCCGAGCCGATGCGGACCGCCGGGATCCCCTCACGGCCGCCCGTGGCCAGATAGCGCCGCACCTCGCTGTAGGCCAGCGACCGGCCAATCCCCAACACCTCGCGCGCCTGCTCGACCGTGAGCATCAGCGGCAGATCCGCTACCGCCTCCTCAACCGCCGCCCGCCGCTCCATCCCCCAGCGTGGTACACGTCCTCACGGCAGTCGACAAGACCGCCTCGAATACCGTCGTCCGGACAGGACAGACCACAAGACACCAGCGGCGACCAGCGAACACCAGCAACTACGCAACGCACCGAACGTGGTGACCAAGGTCACATCACAAGGAGTGGCACGCGAGAATCGCCGACTGTCGCAGAAGGCTGCGAACTATCCTGGTGCCCATGGCCCGCCGAGCCGAGGACCTCCCGCCCACCGTCGTGGTGATCGAAGACGAGTTCTCGACCATGGCCGACGACGAGTACCGGGCGGCCCTTGACCGCTGGCTCGCCGAGCTGGACGCTGCGGATCCGATAGACGTCGAAGTCAGCGCGGCCGACATCCTTCGGAACATCCGCGAGCACGGCGAGGCGTGACCAAGGTCGTCGTCGACGCTTCGGCCGGCGTGGAGATCGCAGCCGAAACAGCGTCCGGCAGAGCACTCGGCCGGCTGCTCCCCGCGAGCGCGGAGCTGTGGGTCCCCGAGCACTTCTTCGCCGAGTGTGGAGCCGTACTGCGGAAGTGGGGCAACGGTGACGTGCTGTCAACCGAGCAGCTCGAGGTAGCCATAGAGCGGTTGTTGCGGCTACCCGTGCGCCGGGCCCAGCTGCGAGAGCTGTTCCGGGATGCCTAGGCCCGGCGGCACGACATGACCTTCGGGGATGCGCTCTACGTCGGGCTCGCCGTCGACATCGGGGCGGCGCTACTCACCGGAGATCACCGCCTCGCGGCGGCGCCGACGATGCCGGTTCCGGTGCTCCACCTCTCCCGGCCGTAGCCTGGCGCTCAGCTCGACCGGCGGGCGAGGGCAGCGCCGACCACGGCCGCAGCCTGTTCGTCGCCCCGGTCGGTGCGGTGGGCGTAGATCTTCATCGTCGTCGTCCCATCCGCGTGGCCCAAGCGGGCAGCCACCGTTGGGACCGGCACGCCAGCGTCGAGCAGCTGCGTGGCCTGCCAGTGGCGAAGGTCGTGGAGGCGGACACCCTCGACGCCAGCGGCGCGACGGGTGCGGGACCACCGAGCGGTGACGGTGTCACCTCGCCACGCCCGGGCACCGTCGGCGTCATAGCTGAACACGTAACCGGTCCGGCGGCGGTCATCGTCCACCCCGGCGAAGCGGCCCAGCTGCCGGGCTGCCCGCCACGCCGACCTCAGAGTCCCAACGGTGTCGGGGTCGAGGGTGACGGTGCGAACAGAGCGAGTCTTGGTCGGCTGGTCGCCGACCGATCCCGGCAACGACAAGTGGCTGCGCTGAACGATCAGCCGTCCCGTCTCCAGATCGATGTCGGTCCACCGCAGCCCGCAAGCCTCCGACCGGCGCATCCCCGTTGCCGCGACGAGCCGCGCGTACAGCCCGAAATTAGGCTCCATCGTCTCGGCGGCGTCGATGAGCGCCAGTACCTCGGCGACGGTCGGCGGTAGCTGTTCTCGCTGCGGTTGCGAGGGTGCCGACGCCAACGACGCAACATTGCGCGACACCAGGCCCCACCGCAGCGCCTGATGCAACGCCGCCCGGACGATGGCATGCATCTGCCGGACGGTGGCTGGGGCCAGTCCCCGCCGCCGCAGCGACGAGTACAGCCCGTCGAGATGACCAGCGGTCAGCTTGGACAGCCTCACTCCGCCGATCGTGGGAACCAGCTCCCGGTCGACGTACCGCCGGTAGCCGTAGAGCGTGGCCGGCGATCGGCCCAGGTTCTGCAGATGGGCCATCCATCGCTCCAGCAGCTCGGCGACCGTCGGGTCCTCCATGCTCACCTGGCCGCTGGCCACCTCCACCTCGAGCCGGCGCAGGGCCGCCCTCGCCTCTCGCTTGGTCGAGGTCCGCACCGTGTGGATCACCCGGGCGTAGCGACCGGTGGACGGGTCGACACCAGCCGACACGGTCAGCTCCCACGAGCCCGGCGAGCGCTCACGCATCGTCCCCATCGGCCCCACCTTTCGCGGCAAATTCGCGGCAAACGCTGTTGGAGGACCATAGCACGGTCGAGGCCCAGTACCACTGAGCAGGTATTTTGTAGTGGGCCGCCAGGGTCTCGAACCCTGCACCTTGGGATTAAAAGTCCCCTGCTCTACCCGATGAGCTAGCGGCCCGACGGGGAGAGCGTAGGAGGGAACATGGCCGGCGTGCGGTGGCTGCGGTCCGGAGGCCACGTCTCGATGCGCCATGCTGTCATCCGAGCTCGGGACGACGTCGTCGCCCCGCCAGGAGGGGGTGGCCATGAAGGGCGCTCGCGTCGCCATGCTGATCGTCGGTTCGTTGCTGGCCCTGGCCGGGTTTGGCTTGCTCATCGGGGGCGCGGCCGCAACCGTGGGCTACGCCACCCACCGCGACGGCGATGGGTTCTTCCGCACCGGCACGTTCCGCTTGGCGACGCCCACCTACGCCATCACCTCTGATCACCTGGATCTCAACAGCGGGCCTGGGCCGTCCGACTGGCTCATCGATCGGGGTGCCCTCGGAACGGTGCGACTCGAGGTGACACCAGCCCAGGCGGGGACGCCCGTCTTCGCAGGCATCGGACCGGCACGAGACGTCGCCGCCTACCTGAACGGTGTCGCCCGTGACCGCATTCGCGATGTCGACGTCGACGGTCACGAAGTGCGGTACCGGCGGTTCGAGGGCACGGCCGAGCCGGCACCGCCCGGTGATCAGCCGTTCTGGGCGGTCAAGGTCAGCGCCAGTGGCCCGAGCGAGCTGCGCTGGAAGGTGAAGAGCGGCGATTGGACTGTCGTCGTGATGAACGCCGACGCCAGCCCGGGCGTCGACCTCGATGCGAGGCTCGGCATCAAGGTGGGCTGGTTCCTCCCCGCCGCCATCGGGCTCGCGATCGGCGGCTTGGTCCTACTCGGCGGCGGCGCCGCGCTGGCCATCATCGGTGGACGAGGGCTGACCCGAGCGGAAGAGCGGGAGCCGCTCGGCCTGCCTCAACCCTTGCCACCGCCGACCGGTCTGGTCGCCCCGCCCGCTGCCGCGACCCCGCCCGCAGTCGGACTCACCGGAGCCGGGACGGGAGCCGGAGCACCGGCCGAGCCGGCTTACCCCGTCCAGGTGACCGCCCGCCTCGATCCCGAGCTCAGTCGCGGGCTCTGGTTGGTCAAATGGCTCTTGGCCATACCCCATGTGATCGTGCTCTTCTTCCTGTGGATCGCCTTCGTGGTCCTGACCATCGTGGCCTTCTTCGCCATCCTGTTCACCGGCCGGTACCCGCGAAGCCTGTTCGACTTCAACGTCGGCGTGATGCGCTGGACCTGGCGGGTGAGCGCCTACGCCTTCCACCCCCTCTCCACCGATCAGTACCCGCCGTTCTCCCTCCAGCGCACCAACTATCCCGCCGACTTCACGGTCGAGTACCCCGAACGGCTGTCCCGCGGCCTGGTCCTCGTGAAGTGGTGGCTACTGGCCATTCCCCAGTACTTGCTCATCGGCCTGTTCGGGACTGGGTGGTGGTTCGGCCCCTTCGGGCTCGACCGCTCAGCCAGCCACCGTGGCTTGGGCCTCGTCGGCCTGCTCGTGATCTTCGCCGGCGTGTCACTCCTCGCCCGCGGTCGGTATCCGACCGGGATCTTCAACTTCGTGACGGGGTTGGACCGGTGGCTGTGGCGAGTCGTCGCCTACGCCGCGCTCATGACCGATCGCTACCCGCCCTTCCGCCTCGACCAAGGCGGCGACGAGCCGACCACCTCCAGCCTGGCGTCGCCTCCACCGGCACCCTGATTCACGCCGGGTGGAACCGGCTGGCAACCGTCGGCGCATCGCCGTCGATCACTACCGCGCCGTCGTCGATCAGCATGATGAGGTGGGCGAGCACGCTGCGGCCGGCGGCATCGTGGAGCGTCTCGGGGACCTCGGCATACAGGTCCGCCACGATGCCCGGGATCTCACTCAGGCCACCGCGTACGGCCTCGAGGACCTGCTGCTCCCGCTCGAGGCGGTGGGCGAGGCAGGCCTCGACGAAGGGCTCAGGCTCCGTGATCGGGCCGCCATGGGTGGGCCAGTACGTGTGGTCGTGTCGTTGCAACAGCAACCGGAGGCTGCTCACGTAGGCGCGCATATCACCGTCGGGCGGAGCGATGACCGTGGTGGACCACCCCATCACGTGGTCGCCACTGAACAGCGCCCGCTCTTCCCGTAGCGCGTAGCAGAGGTGGTTCGACGTGTGCCCGGGGGTGTGGACGGCTTCGATGGTCCAACCGTTGCCGGTGACGCTGTCCCCATGGCCTAGCCGCACGTCGGGCGCAAACGCGGCATCGATGGCCTCCTCTGTGACCACGGAGTCCGATGGATCGATCGCCCCGTGCGGCCCGAAGGCGAGCCGGGGCGCGCCCGTCTGCTCGTGCAGCCAGGCGGCGAGCGGGGAGTGGTCGGCGTGGCAATGGGTGACGAAGATGTGGGTGACCTCGTCGTCCACCAGAGCAGCAGTGAGTGCGTCCTGATGCGCTTCGACGAGCGGTCCCGGGTCGATGACGGCAGCCCGACCCCGCCCGACGATGTAGGTGCCTGTCCCCTTGTAGGTGAACTTCGACGGGTTTTCGGCCACCACCCGCCTGATCAACGGGCTGACCTGGACCGGCGTGCCGTAGTCGACCTCGAGGGGAGAGACGAACGGGATCGGCGTCATGGCGGGCTCGCCATCATGGCTGGTCCGCCGCCGGTGGATCCGCGGGTGGCGACGACGACGCCGGGGGCCGGGGGCGGGGCCGGGCGCGCCGACGAGCGTGGGGCCGGAACGAGGTCAGGTTGGTGTCGACGACGTCGTGGCGAGGCGCCCATTCGTCGACGAAGGCCTGCACGGTCGCGCACGCCGGCAGGGCGAGGATGGCACCGATCGGGCCCAGCACGGCTGCTCCCACGATGGCCGAGCCGAACGCCACGGCGGGATGGATCTCCAACGTGCGTGCGGTGATGCGGGGCGAGAACACGTAGTTCTCGATCTGCTGGTAGATGACGATGGCGACGAACACCCACAGCGCTGTGATGGGATCGTCGAGCAGCGCGACGAGGATCGGCAACACCCCGGCGAGGTAGGTGCCGATCACCGGCAGGAACTGGGACACCAGGCCGACCCAGACGGCGAGGGCCAGCGGGTAGTTCAGGCCGAGGACGAAGAACACCACGGCGTGGAAGATTGACGACAGGAGGGCCAGCAGCACCCGCGAGTACAGATAGCCACCGGTCTTGTCGATCGCCACCTCCCAGGCGTGCAGCACGTGGACCTGCCGGTCCGGTCGCAGCCGCCCGCAGATGGCCCGACGCATCCGGGGACCGTCGGCAACCATGTAGAAGGTCAGCAGCAAGACCGACAGCGCTTGCAGCACGCTGCCGAGGACGGTGGTGGTCAGCGAGACGGTGTTGTTGGCGAGTGAGCTGGCGAGCTTTCCCTTGTCGATCTGGTCGACGAGCTTGCCGAAGTCCAGATCGGTGTGGAAGTTGTGGTTGATGAAGTCCTGCACCCGCTGGATCCGGTTGGGCAAGTCGTCGATGAAGTTCGCCACCTGGCGCCCGATCAGCGCCCCGATGGCGCCCAGGAAGAGCAGGGACACGACCAGGACGCCGAACAGGAACAGCCCGGTGGCCACGCCCCGCCGCCAGCCCTTGCGGGCCAGGTAGTTCACGCCCGGTTCGATGGCGAGTGACAGGAACAGCGAGATCAGCAGCAGCAGCAGCAGCGTGTGCAGCCGGGAGAACAGCCAGCGGCTGACCAGGGTGAGCAGGAAGCCGATCCAGAAGATCGCGACGGCCCGCGACCACCACCGGGGCAAGCCGGTCCCGTCGGCTCGGCGAGGTTCGCTCGCAGGGGCGTCCGACACCAGGGCGAGCGTAGATGTGAGCCCCGACGCAACCCGGGACCCACGCCTCGGAACCGCTTCCAGTGAGGATCGTCGAGCCGAGCAGGGCAACATGGAGGGGTGGAGAACGTGCGCCAGGCCGTCGCCGAGGCCATCCGCAGCCGCGTGGGCGGCCCCAACGGCCCGGAGGTGGCCCGAGCGCTGATCGAGGCCGACGGACCGCGGTGGTTCGGACCCGATCGCCCGATCTGGCGGGTCCACGCCGACGCGTCGATCTTCGTCGGTGCGCTGCGGGCCCTGCTCCTCCAGAGCCTGCATCCGCTGGCCATGGCCGGGGTGGCCGAGCACTCGGACTACAGGACCGATCCATGGGGTCGCCTCCAACGCACCGCTCGCTTCCTCACCGCCACCACCTACGGCACGGAGGCGCACGCGGAGCAGGCCTGTGCCACCGTGCGAGGGGTGCACCGCCGTGTGCAGGGCGTCGCCCCTGACGGACGACGCTACGCGGCCAACGACCCCCACCTGCTGGCCTGGGTCCACCTGGCCGAGGTTGACAGCTTCCTCGCCGCCTACCAGCGCGTCGGTGGAAGGCCGCTCGACCGTAGCGAGCGGGACTCGTACGTCGCCGACATGGCCGTCGTCGCGTCGGCGCTCGGCGTCGTCCACCCGCCCCGCTCGGTGGCCGAGCTGCGCTCACACCTGGCGGCCTTTCGGCCGGAGATGCGCGGCACGTCCGAGGCTCGCGACGCGGCGCGCTTCTTGTTGATGCAATCCCCGATCCCGCTCGTCGCCCGTGGGCCCTACACGGTGTTGGGCGCGACAGCTGTCTCCCTGCTGCCCTGGTGGGCGAAGGTCATGCTGCACATCCCTCCGCTGCCGGTCACCGAGACCGTCGTCATCCGGCCCGCGGGCCGAGTCCTGGTCTCGGCCATGCGCTGGGCCTTGGCCCCCGGCTCGTCGACTGAGGTCGCCGACGGCGAGTACGGGGACGCAGCAAACGCGGCTGAACCGGGCACACTGACGCCGTGACCGAGAGCTCCGACCCGGGCGCGGACGAGGGCGTGGAGGGCACGAGTGCGGCCGCTGACGCCGATCCGTCCGATCTCGACCCGGCAGTGGCTGAGCTCGAGACCGGCCCCCCTTTCGACGAGGCCCACATCGCCCCCCGGGCCGTGACGCCGCGTCGCAGCGGCCGGGGCAGTAGCAGCATCCTCGCCGCCGCCATGCTGGGCCTGCGGGAAGTGCTCGAGGGCCCGGCGAAGGAGACCATCGTCATCCAGGCCGAGGCCCCGGGCGAGCCGCCGGACGTGGACAAGCTCGGCCTCAAGGCCGAGCTCGAAGACGGGCGGCGCGCCGTCGGGCCCCCCCTCGACGAGCTGAAGGAGCAGGCGGAGGCCACTCGTCGCGCCGGCCGGCTCCGCCGCCGCCGCCGGGCCTGAGCCGCTACCGCCCGGCCTGAGCCGCCGCATCTCAACCGTTCTGTTCCGCGGTGCGGGCCGACCATGGTCAGATCCGCGGAACGGAACGGGATGAACCGGCCGCCGAAGACCCGGCCCGAGCGAGTGGGAGGATCAGTCGGGGCGGGGGGCGATGGCCTGGAGGGCGGGGGCCAAGTCGCCCCGGCTCTCTACCACCACCCGCTCCAGCGCCAGCCAGCGGGCCATGGTCCCCAGCTCGTCGGCTAGCTCCTCGGCAACCAGAAGGTCGGGCACGCCCGGCTCGGCATAAGCCCCGCGGACCAGCAACCTCGACCCGGCCCGATCGGCCTTGAGGTCCACCCGCGCCACCAGCTCCTCACCCAGCAGGAACGGCAGCACGTAGTAGCCGAAGATGCGCTTGGGGGCGGGGGTATAGATCTCGATGCGGTAGCGAAAGCCGAACAGGCGCTCCACCCGCGACCGATCCCACATCAGCGAGTCGAACGGTGAGAGCAGCGTCCGCGCCGGGCAATGCCTGGGCACCCGCATGTCGGGTGGCGCGTACGCCGCCGCGCTCCACCCGTCTACCGAGATCGGGACCAACCGGCCCTCCTCGACCAGCTCGCCCACGAGCGTCTTCACCTTGGACAGGAGCTGGCCGTGATAGTTGGCCAGGTCGCCCGCAGTGGCCACCCCGAGGGACCGGGCAGCGAGGAAGAGCAGCTCCTTGCGGGCCTCCGGCTCCGTCGGCGTCGGCGCGGCCAGCGCGGCCGCCGGCAGCATCCGCTCAGGCAGGTCGTACACCCGGGCGAAGTCGTTGACCCGACGGCGAGCGGTGATGCGGCCGGTCCAGAACAGCCACTCGAGCGCTTGCTTGGCGTGGTCCCAATCCCACCACGTCCCCTTGGGCAGCGTCCGCTCGGAAAGCTCACCGGCGACCACCGGTCCCCTCTCCTTCACAGCCTGGTAGATCGACTCGACGTAACCTGGCCGCTCCTGCTGCATGCGGATGAGCCCCTTCCACATGCCCTCCTCTTGCGCCTTGGCCATCTTCCAGCGGTAGAGCCGATGGTGCTCGACGGGGATGTGAGACGCCTGGTGGCCCCAGTACTCGAACAGCTCGCCGTCCGCGGACGCGTTCGGCAACAGGTCACGCTGGTGACGCCCCAGTCGGGCGAACAGCGCCAGCTCTTGGGCCCGGGCGACCACGTTCACGGAGTCGATCTGGATCACCCCGACGTGCCCGAACACCCGGCGCAGATGGCGGCGGTCGGCCCGCCCACGCGGGCGCGGCTGGGTGAGACCTTGCGACGTGATGGCGAGGCGGCGCGCCTCGGAGCTCGACAGCGACTCGGACATGGACGGGTCGGCGGCCAGATGAGCCGGTGGGCGCCGGGCTCGGGGCGCGGTCAGTCGGCTTCGGTGATCGTCACCGACTTGATCACCACATCGTCCTTCGGGCGGTCGTTGCGACCGGTGGCCACCCGCTGCATGGCATCCACGACGTCCATGCCCTTCACCACCTTGCCGAACAGCGAGTAGTGCGGCGGCAGCCCCACCCCATTGGCTCCACTGACGATGAAGAACTGGCTCCCATTCGTGTTCGGCCCCGCGTTGGCCATGGCCACCGAGCCCAGCTCGTACTGGCCGGACCTGGGCAGCTCGTCCTCGAGCTGGTAGCCGGGACCGCCCCGGCCGGTGCCGGTCGGGTCGCCGCCCTGGCACATGAACCCGTTGATGATGCGGTGGAAGATGACGCCGTCGTAGTAGTGGTGCAGGGCCAAGAAGACGAAGTTGTTGACGGTCTTCGGCGCCTTCACAGCGTCGAGCGCGATCACGATGTCGCCGAGGCTGGTCTCCAGCGTGGCCGTGTAGCGCTTGGCCGGGTCCACTCCCATCTCGGGGACGTCCGAGAACTTCTGCGTCTTCGGAGAGGAGCCGTCGAGGGCAGGGAAGGGGTGCGGCATAGGCCGGCGACCCTACACGGAGGCTGCCGGCGACCCCGGCCGACCTCGCCGGCCTTCGCTGCACGCGCGAGGCCTGTCCCACCCGCGGTCCGTCGCATCTCTCTGCTCGGCCGCGCTCTCGCTGGAGTCAGCGACGGAACCTGTCGTCACGTTCCGCGAGAAGTCCAGGGGGGTGGGGGGTGAGCGCTCACCCCCCGAGGCTGGACGTCCATTGCGCGATGAGCAGATCGGCCTGGCGCGCCGTCGCGGTCAGCGTCTGTTGGACGTCGGCCTGCTGGACCAGCACGGCCTCCACGGCCCTCGAGGTCAAGATGCGGACCTCGCGCTGCGGGCCGAGGATCGGACCCGCCTCCTCGGGGGTGTCGGAGGCGGCGTTGAGCTGGTCGTAGGCCACCTTGTACCGAGGATCGGAGGTGTAGATGTCCTTGATCGGAGCCAGGTCGACTGCGCTCGTGCGCACCGGCACGTAGCCCGTCCCTGCGGCCCAGGTCGACTGCTGCTGGGCACCGACCAGGAACTTCACGTAGTCCCAGGCGGCGGCGGTCTTGACGTCGGAGTGGCCCTTCGGGATCCACAGCGCTGCGCCCCCGACGAGCGTGCCGGGGTTCACGTCCGGTCCGGGCATCGGGCCGATGCCCAGGTCCGCAGGGGCGAATCCCTTGGCCAGGCCGGCCTTCAAGGCGTTCAGCACGGAGGAGAGCGCAGCCGACGAGTTGATCGTCATGGCGGCCGGCTGCTTCGGGTCCGCCAGCTTCAACAGGTTGTCCGGTGTTGCCGAGTCGAGCGCGCCGACATCGACCGCCAGCCCGTCCTTCACCATGCCCTGCAGGAAGGTGAGGAGCTCGACGCCGGTCGGCCCGTCGAAGAGCACCTGGGTGGCCGGCGCGGCACGACCGTTCTCGTTGTTGGCGTACAGCTCGCCGGCCTTGGCCGTCCACTGCTCGAGGAACCAGCCGCCGCCCGAGTCGAGGCCGTGGTCGAGGGCGATCCCGTACTTCGCCGCGCCCGACTTCACGATCTTCTCGCTGTCGGCCCGCAGCTCTTCGAGCGTGACCGGCGGCTTGTTCGGGTCGAGCCCGGCCTTCGTGAACCTGGCCCGGTTGTAGAAGAGCACCGGGTTCGAGATGTTGAACGGCATCGCCTGGAGCGCGCCCCGCAGCGTGTAGTAGGCGATCGCTCGGGGGACGAAGTCGTCCAGGCCGTACTGATCGGCGTTGACGCAGGACTGCACCGGGATCACCGTGTCCGAGTCGGCCATCAGCTGCACGCGTGTACTCGGGCATCTGGACGAGGTCCGGCCGCTCCGAGGGCGACGCCGCCTTGTACTTGGCGATGTTCGGCTCGTAGCCGTTCTGGTTGACGAGCGTCACCCGCACCTTCGACTGGCCGGCGTTGTACTTCGCGGTCAGCGCTTTGAGGGTCTTCTCGCAGGTCGGCGTTCATGGCGTGCCAGAACGTGATCTGCACCGGGCTGGTGGCGGCGGCCAGTGCGCCGACGGGGCACGGCGGCAGCTGCTCAGCGGGGACAGCGGTCGTGGTGGGGAGGGTCGCCGGCTGCGTGCTGCCCGTCCCGCCTGAACCGCCGCCGCCGGCATCACTGCCCGAGGTGGTGGGCGGTGGCTCGGTCGGCACGGTCGCGCCCCCGATCTCCAGGATCGACTTGCCGTTCCCGCAGGCGGCTGCGGTCAGCGCGCCGACCAGCAGCACGGCGGTCACAGCCGAGAATCGGGTCGGTGAGCGGTTCCTCACCCGCCCATCATCCCTTGACCGCGCCGGCCGTGAGGCCGCGGACCAGCTGGCGCTGGAAGATCATCGAGCACGATGGCGATGGGGACGGCGGCGATGACCGTGCCCGCCATGACCAGGTTGAGGCGATCCGGGTTGGCGCTCTTCAGGCAGTTGAGGCCGATCTGCACGGTCCGGTAGTGCGGATCGTTGGTGATCCGCTGCGGCCAGAGGTACTGGTTCCACGCTCCGAGGAACGAAAACAGGCCCAGTGCGCCGAGCGTCGGCCGGGCGAGCGGCACCGCGACCTCCCGCAGGAACCCGAGGTGGCCGAGGCCGTCGAGCGCCGCGGCCTCGCGTAGGTCCTTCGGCACGTGCCGGAACACCTGACGGAGGAGGAACGTGCCGAAGGCAGTGGCGAGGAACGGCACGATCAGACCCTGGTAGCTGTCCACCCAGCCGAACGTCTTGATGGTGTCGGTGTTGGCCAGGATGGTGACCTCGGCCGGCACGAGCAGCGTGGCCAGAACCACCGCGAAGATGAAGTTCTTGAACGGGAACTCGCATGAACGCGAACGCGTAGGCAGCGAGCACCGAGGTCATGAGCTGGCCGGCGGTGATGGCCAACGAGACGATGGTGCTGTTGACGAGGTACCGGCTGAGGTCGCCCTGGTCCCAGGCCTCGTGCATCGTGGAGAGGGTCAGGTCGACCGGTAGGAGGGCGCGCGGGATCCCGAGCACGGTGTGGTAGTCGAGGATGGCGCTTCCCGGCTTGAAGGCGAACAGCACCGTCATGTAGATCGGGAGCAGCACGATGAAGGCGATCACCCCGAGCAGCACATAGCGGCCCCACAGCCGCGCCCCGGACACCCGATCGAGGGCGCTCTCGTCAGCCATAGTGGACCCGCCGCTCGAGACCTCGGAACTGGATGACCGAGACGATCAGCATGATGACGAACAACAGCACTGCGACCGTGGCCTGCAGCCCGTTGTCGAAGGCGATCACCGACTTCCCGCCGTAGATGAGGTACGTCACGGTCGTCGTCTTGTCCCCTTGCGGGCCACCGCCGGTGAGGATGTCGATCTCGGCGTAGGTCTGGAGGGCGCGAATGGTGAGCACCATGACGGCGAAGAACATCGTGGGCCCGAGCAGCGGCAGGGTGACGTTGGTGAACCGCCGCCAGCCACCGGCCCCGTCGACGTAGGCGCTCTCGTACAGGTCGCGAGGGATGCTCTGCAGACCGGCGGTCATGATGATGAACGTGAAACCGGCATTGGCCCAGACGCTGACGATGCCGAGAGCCGGCAGTGCCCAGGTGGGGTCCTGGAGCAGCCCGGGTTGCTTGAGCACGGTGAAGCTCTCGAGGATCTTGAGGTTGGCCAGCACGCCAATCGAAGGCTGGAACAGCACCAGCCACATGAGGGACGCCACCGCGACCGAGGTGGCGACGGTGGAGGTGTAGACGGTGCGAAAGAAGCGCATGCCGCGCAGGTGCTTGTCCGCCAGCACCGCCAGGCCGAGGCCGATGGCCAGCCCGGTCGGGACAGTGATGAGGGCGAACAGGAAGGTGATGCCGAGCGCGTGGCGGAACTCGTTGGACTGGAACACCTCCCAGTACTGCCGGAACCCGACGTAGGTCTTGGAGCCGCTGAACCCGCCGCCGCGGTAGAGACCGAGCCACATCGTGCGCCCGAGCGGGTAGAACACGAACAGGCCGAGGATGATCAGCGACGGCACGAGGAACACCAGCGCCAGCAGCGTCTCGCGGGCCCGGTTCCGGCTCACCTCACATCTCCAGCCGCTTGCCGCTGACGGCGTCGAAGCGGTGGCGGTGGCGATCGTCGGCGTCGATGAAGACGGCCTCGCCCTCGCGAGCGGCGTTGGTGCTCGGCCGGCGCCCGGGCCACCACGCGGACGTCGTTGGGGAGGACGCACGTGATCAACCGCTCGTAGCCGAGCGCCTCCACCAGCTGCACCCGGGCGGTGAGCGGACCCTCGCGGTCGAGCCGGACGTGTTCCGGCCGAACGCCCACCAGGTGCTCGCCGGACTCCGAGCAGCCCGGGCTGGAAGAGGTTCATCGGCGGGGTGCCCAGGAACTGGCCCACGAACACGCTCGCCGGGCGGTCGTACACCTCCTGGGGTGGTCCGACCTGCTCGATCACGCCCTGTCATGCATCAGCGCCACACGGGTCCCCATCGTCATCGCCTCGACCTGGTCGTGGGTGACGTAGACGAACGTGCCCTCGACCCGCTGGTGCAGCGATGATCAGCTCCGCCCTCGTCTCTCCCCGCAGCTTGGCGTCGAGGTTGGAGAGCGGCTCGTCCATGAGGAACACCGCCGGGTTGCGGACGATGGCGCGCGCGAGCGCCACCCGCTGGCGCTGGCCGCCCGAGAGCTGGCCGGGCTTCCGGTCCATGCAGCTCCGACAGCCCGAGCATCGCGGCGGCCTCCCGCGCGGCGTGCGTCCGCTCCCCCCGAGCCGACGCCACGGGCCTTGAGCGGGAACTCGATGTTCGCTTGCACGGTCTTGTGCGGGTAGAGGGCGTAGCTCTGGAAGACCATGGCGATGTCGCGCTCCTTCGGCGCCACGCCGTTCACCTGCTTGTCGCCGATCCAGACCTCGCCCTCGGTCGGCTCTTCGAGCCCGGCGACCATGCGCAGGAGCGTCGACTTCCCGCAGCCCGATGGACCGAGCAGCACCATGAACTCGCGATCCCCGATGTCCAGCACGACGTTGTCCACCGCCGTGACGTCGCCGAACCGCTTGGTCACGTTCGAGAACTGGACCCCAGCCACGCCGGGACAACGTAGGCGATGGCGAAGGACGACCGTCGCGTACGCTGCAGCCGTGGAGCGACACCGACGCCCAGGTCACCGCCGGCAACCCGACTCGACGGCGGAGCCACGCCGGCCCGCGGCAGACCTGTTCGGTCCCGACGCCCGGGACGAGCCCGACCAGATCGCCGAGGACCTCGCGGCCGTGGAGCTGGCACTCGACCGCCTCGATGCCGGGACGTACTGGACCTGCGAGGTGTCCGGCGAGGACCTGCCGGACGAGCTGCTGACGTCGAACCCTGTCGTCCGCCGGCTGCCGGCCGACCCCTCGACCCCGCCCGATCAGCCGTCCGCGTGAAGGGTCGCGTGGCCGCGACGGCGCGGCCGCGCTGGCCGGAGCGACGGCGGTCGGGGCCACGCTCGCCGACCCACTGCGCCGGGCCCGGCTCGCCCGGTCGGTGCGCATGTGGCGCCTGAGCGCCCGCCGGGGCGCGGACTGGGCCGTCCACCGGGTCCGCCGCGTGACCGCCACCGACGAGGAGAAGGTCGAGCTCGACACCCGGTTCGTCATCCGCACCGCGGAGGACGCAGCCCGCGAGCTGGGCCAGATGAAGGGCGCCATGATGAAGGTCGGGCAGCTGCTCGGCTTCATCCTCGAAGGTCTGCCCGAGGAGGCACAGCGGGCGCTGGCCACGCTCCAGGCCGACGCCCCGCCCATGGCTCCGAGCCTCGCGGCCTCGGTCGTGCGCGACGAGCTCGGCGACGAGCCGAGACGGCTGTTCCGGCGCTGGGAGGCGGTCCCGGTCGCGGCGGCGAGCGTCGGCCAGGTGCACCGGGCCGTGCTGGCCGACGGTCGGCTGGTGGCGGTGAAGGTGCAGTACCCGGGAGTCGACACCGCCATCCAGGCCGACCTGGCCAACGCCGAGGTCCTCTATGGGCTGTTCTCGGCCTTCGCCTTGAAGGGCCTCGACGTCAAGGCCCTCGTAGACGAGCTGCGCCATCGGATGGGCGACGAGCTCGACTACCGCATCGAGGCCGACCACCAGGCCGAGTTCGCGGCGGCGTACCGCGGGCATCCGTTCATTCGGGTGCCCGATGTGGTGCGGGAGCGATCGACGCAGCGGGTGCTGACCACGGAGTGGGTGGAGGGCCTGCCGTGGGCCGAGATGCTCGAGACCGCCGACGCAGCCGCCCGCCAGCGGGCCGGGGAGATCATCTTCCGCTTTGCCCAGGGCTCCATCCACCGCCTCGGCGTCTTCAACGGCGATCCCCACCCCGGCAACTACCGGTTCCTCCCCGACGGCACGATCGCGTTCTTGGACTTCGGCCTGGTGAAGCGCTGGACGCCCGGCGAGTGGGAGGCGCTGTCCCCCTGCATGGACGCCATCCTGGCCAACGATCCGGACCGGCTGCTCGTCGCCATGGAGGCCGTGGGCTTCCTCCCCGCCAGCCACCGGCTCGACGCCCGGCCGGTCTTCGACTACGTGAGCACGCCGTACCGGCCGTACCTCACCGAGCGCTTCCAGTTCACGAGAGGCTTCGTGGCCGACACCGTGCAGCGAGTGGCCGACATCCGCGGCCCGCACGCGGACGTGGTCGAGAAGCTCAACCTCCCGGCCAGCTTCGTGATCCTCGACCGGGTGGTGTGGGGCGTCTCGGCCCTGCTCGGCAAGCTCGAGGCCGAGGGCCCGTGGCGGGCGATCCTCGCCGAGTACCGGGAGGGCGCACCTCCGGCTACCGCTCTCGGCGAGGTGGACGCGGCCTGGTTTGCGCGGCGGCCACGCTCGAGTGCGACCTCATTCCGCGCCAAGGGCGTCGGCGGCCAAGCGTGATCAGCTGCTGACGTGGCCGAACCCGTCGGCAGGCGAGGAGCGGGCCGCTCCGAGCTCCGATGAACGCTCGAACCACCGGGCAAGAGCCCGGGTAGATTGGCCGCCTAAGCACCGCTCGAGATGGGGGAACCCGAGAACGATGGCTGATCCGTTCAAAGGCCGGCCGCCCTTCGCACCGTGGGACCGCCGCGAGCTGCCCGGCCTGTTCGACGTCGAGGAATCGGCGCGGCGCGTCGGCAACTACAAGTGGGCGGAGATGCGGCTGTTCGAGGCGCTCGGCGGCTGGGTGGCCACGGTCCCCGAGCTCGACGTCAAGATGCGCCTCGGCACCCACTGCTACAAGCACGCCTGGCACGCCGAGCTGTGGCACAAGCGCTTGCCCGAGCTGCGGGAGATGAACCCGGACCGCCTCACGGCCCCACCCAACGACGCCATGGTGCGCTTGGTCGACGCCCTCACCGAGCCGGAGGCGCCCGAGCTGACCATCGAGAAGCTGGTGGGCGTGTACCGGGTGCTCATCCCGCGCTTCGTCGCCGCCTACACGTTCCACCTGCACGCCACTAGCCAGATCACCGACGCCCCCACCATCCGCTCGCTGCGCTTCATCCTCCAGGACGAGATGGACGACTGGCGCGACGGCGAGATGATGATCCAGTCGCTGTTGGAGACGCCCGACGAGGTCGAGCGCGCCGTCGCCCATCAGGCCAAGCTCGAGAAGGTGATGCTCGAAGCCGGTGGGATCGCCGGTCCGGGAACCTTGGGAGCCGGCACCGAGGGTGAGGCGGAGGCGGTGGCGTGAGGCAGTTCTTCCCGGTCGACGAGCTTGCCCGCGACGAGCGCTTCCACCAGGTGACCATGCGCGACCGGATGGCCGATCCCCGCTCGTCCATGGTGGGCGAGCGAGCTCGGCCGGCTTCCAACCGCCTCATGCCGTCCCGGCCCGACGCGTCCGACGCCGCCCGCGCCTTGATGCACGGCATCTTCGTCGGAGAGATCCAGGCCCTCGAAGGAGCGGGCCGGACGTGCTGGGACTTCACCCTGGAGGAGGCACCGTTCGCACTCAAGCTCGACATGGCCCGGCAGTGCTGGGACGAGGCCCGCCACGTCGAGATCAGCGTGAAGCTGGCCGACTGGATGGGCAGCGAGATCGGCCAGTACGCGGAGAACACGGTGCTGTTCGAAGCCGCCTGCAGCCACGACCCCGTGCTGCGCTTGGCCGGCGTGAATCGGGCCCTCGAGGGCCTGGCCATCGACGTGTTCACGACCATGCGGGACTTCGGCGACGAGGCTGGTGATCCGTACCTGGCGTTTTGCGAGGATTGGATGCTGGCCGATGAGGTGACGCACGTGAAGATGGGCTCGGACTGGCTGCGGCGGGTCACCGAGGGCGACCCGCAGCGGCGAGCGAAGGCACTCGAGTTCCAGGGCGTCGTGGACAAGCTCTTCTCCTACGGCGGTACCCGCTCCGAGTCCGAGGAGTCGCCGATCGGGTTGGCTCGCCGCTTCCGCGAGCTGGCCGGGTTCACGGACGAGGAGATCGACGACATCGCCGATGTCTCGCTGGCCGCGCTGGACGAGCGCAAGAGCCTGGCCGCCCGCCTCCAGCAGGAGGCCACGGAGCGCTTCGTCGGCACCAGCGCCGGTGCCGACTGACATGACCGTCACTGTCACCCCCGAGCAGTTCACGATGGTCCTGTTCGACTCGGCGCCCATCCGGAGCTGCGTCGAGCAGCTCCTCGCCAAGTTGGGGATGGAGGCGCGCGACGTCGTCATCGAGGTGGACGAGACCACACCGATCGCCCGGGTGCGAGTGCAGCTCGGCGACCCGATCGTCATGCGCGCCGACAGCGGCGCGCTCGAAGACACCCGCCGGCCACGACAGCTGTCCGAGGTGGCCGTGAACACCGCGTTCGGCCGAGTGCTGCTGCGGGCGAGGGACCGGCTCTCGGGCCGGTTCGACGACGCGCCGAGCGACGACGACCTCACGCTGGCCCAGGTGGCGGCCTGGGACACGTTCGCCATGGGCCGGCTCGGGCGCCTCGGCTATCCCGTGCACACCCCGCGGTGGGTCTACAACTTCCGCAACCGCCACGGCTTCAGCGATCAGGCCGACCAGGTCTTCGCCCAGCTCTGGGCGGCCGACGAGCTCTCATGGGCCGAGCTGTCGATGCTGTCGGAGCGTGCCGCGGCCGCGAGCGCGGCCTGAAGGGCCGCGGCCGCCATCGTCAGGCCCGATCGCCGTGCAACCCTCTATCCGCTCTCGCCGCGTAGGCGTCAACGGCATCACCCTCGACCTGCTGGAGTCCGGCGACGCGCGCGCGCCGACATTGATCCTCGCCCACGGCTTCCCCGAGTCGTCCTGGTCGTGGCGGCACCAGCTCCCGATCCTGGCCGACGCCGGCTTCCACGTGCTCGCTCCCGATCAGCGCGGCTACGGCCGGTCGTCGGCACCGAGGGACGTCGCGGCCTACGGCGTCGAGGAGCTCACGGGCGACCTCCTGGGCCTGCTCGACGAGACCGGTCAGGACAGGGGCGTCTTCGTCGGGCACGACTGGGGTTCGATCAACGTGTGGAACCTCGCCCTGCTCCACCCCGAGCGAGTGCGGGCCGTGGTCGGGGTGAGCGTGCCCTACCCGTTCTGGCCCCGTCGGCCGACCGAGGTCTTCCGCCTGCTCGCCGGCGACAGCTTCTTCTACATCCTCTACTTCCAGGAGGTCGGGCCGGCCGAGCGCGAGCTCGAGGCCGACCTGGCCCGCGCCATGACCACGATGCTCTGGGGCGTGAGTGCCGAGGGCTTCGTGCCGAGGGAGCGCCTGCCGGCGCAGGGAACCGGACTGCTCACCGGCGCGGTCGAGCCGCCGCCGCTGCCATGGACGTGGCTCGGCCAGGAGGACCTCGACCGCTACGTCGACGGCTTCTCCCAGTCAGGTTTCTTCGGCCCGCTCAGCTACTACCGGAACATGGACGCCACCTACGACCGCTTGCACGAGCTGCCCCCTTCGCGGCTCACGATGCCCAGCGCGTTCATCGCCGGCGCCTCCGACCCGGTGCTCCGCATGGCGCCCGGCGCCCTCGAGCGCATGCCCGCCGAGCTGCCCGGCTACCGCGGCCACACCCTGATCCCGGGTAGTGGCCACTGGACGCAGCAGGAGACACCAGAGCCCTTCAATGCCGCGCTGCTCGGCTTCCTCCGCTCACTCGACTGACCCCCCGCCCTCGGTCGCGGTCACCTGCGCCAGCCGGCGCTCCAGGAACCGTTGCTCGGGACCGGTGCCCACCAGCACCAGGGCGCGGCGGTAGGCGTCGGCCGCCTCGTCCCGGCGACCGAGGCGGCGGAGCAGGTCGGCTCGTGCCGAGTGAAGCAGGTAGGAACCGTCCAGCTGGCCGGACCGGGCCAGCTGCTCGAGCCTCGCCAGCCCGGCCCCTGCACCATCGGCCATGGCAACCGCGACGGCGCGGTTCAGCTCCACCACCGGTGACGGCGCCACATGGGCGAGGACGCTGTAGAGGGCGGCGATCTCGGTCCAGTCCGTCGCCTCGACCGAGGGCGCGGTGGCGTGGAGGACGGCGACCGCGGCCTCGAGCTGGTACGGGCCGACCCCGCGACCGGTGAAGGCGTCGTCGACGATCGCGACGCCCTCCGCGATCTGGCCGCGATCCCACGTGATGCGGTCCTGGTCGGCCAGGAGAACCAGCTCACCCTCGGTGTCGACCCGGCCCTCCTTGCGGGCGTCGTGGAGGAGCATGAGGGCGAGGAGGCAGCGGGCCTCCCGCTCGTCGGGCAGCAACTCCGCGAGGACCCGGGCCAGGCGGATGGCCTCGGCGCAGAGCTCGCGCCGGACGAGCTGATCGCCCGCGGTGGCCGAGTAGCCCTCGTTGAACACGAGATAGAGCACCTGGAGCACGACGTCCAGGCGCTCGGCCATCTGGTCGGGTGCGGGCACGGTGAAGGGGATGCCGGCGATGCGGATCTTGCGCTTCGCTCGCACCAGCCGCTGCGCCATGGTCGCCTCGGGGACGAGGAAGGCGCGGGCGATCTCCGTGGTCGTCAGGCCGCCGAGGGTGTGCAGGGTGAGCGCCACCTGCGCCTCCGGTGCGAGGGCGGGGTGGCAACAGGTGAACAGCAGCCGCAGCTGGTCGTCGGCGATGGTGTCCATGTCGTGGTCCTCGATCACCTCGGCGGGATCGACCGCTCGTGGCCGGTCGGCCCAGCGTTCGGCCGCCTCCTGCTTTCCGCTCCGCTTCGCCTCTCGGCGGAACCGGTCACGGGCGCGGTTGCGGGCGGTCGCGACGAGCCAGCCGGCCGGGTTGTCCGGCCGGCCCTCGACCGGCCAGCGCTCCAGCGCGACGAGGATCGCCTCCTGCAGCGCGTCCTCCGCGGCGTCGAAGTCACGCAAGAGCCGGATCAGGGTGCCGAGCACGCGGCCCGCGTGGGCCCGGTACAGGCGCTCGACCTCGTCCTGGGGGACCATGGACTCGCCTGCGCTCAGGGTGTCAGCCCGACTCGGACGGGCCACCTATGTCCGTGATGGGCCGGACCTCGACGGAGCCGCTCCCGATGGCGGCGCCCGGGACCTCGGCCGCGAGCGCCGTCGCCCGGTCGAGGTCGTCGCAGCTCACGACGTAGTAGCCGCCGAGGACCTCCTTGGTCTCCGCGAACGGCCCGTCGGTGCACGCGGCCTTGCCGTTGCGGACCCGAACCGTGGTGGCGGTGTCGATGCCCTGCAGGGGATCGCCGGCCACGAACTCGCCACTGTCGATGATCCGCTGGGTGAACGACAGGTAGTCGTTGAACACCTTCTGGTTCTCCTCGGGCGTCATGCTCGCCCAGGCCGAGTGATCCGTGTAGATCAGGAGCATGTAGCGCACCGTCGAACCTCCTTCGTGCGAGCCGGGGCGGCTCGCCACCCTCATGACGAACGAGCGGATCGCCGATCGACAGCTCGGGCCGAGATTCTTGCCGCTGGGCTTGCCGGCCGCGTGTCGAGCTCACGCGAGGTCGTGCGCGCTGGGTCCGTCCCAGAGGTCGATGTCCGGCGGCCCGGCCAGCAGCCCGCGGCAGGCCTCGGCCATCTCCACCATGACGGGTGAGTCGAAGTGGGCCCGCTGGCTCGCCGCTGACTCCCACTTCTCGATCACGAGGTAGCGGCCCGACCGGGTCACCGACGCGCACAGGTCGACGTTGCGGCACCCCGACTCCATGCGGGTGAGCACCACGTACTTGGACAGGATCGGCAGCAACGCGCCGACGTCGGCTCCCTCGAAGGCCAGGGTCACGATGGTGAGCTCGACCTCGTGGGCCATCAGCGCCCGCCCACCACGCGGCGGAGCTGGGTGAGCAGCCCCGGGCCCACCGCCCGCATGCCCACGCGGTCGAAGTGCAGGCCATCGCCGAACACCCGGGTGCCGTCGACCGTGTACGAGCAGGGCGTGCGGGTGCACACGACCCGGTCCAGGCCGAGCACCGACACCTGCACCGGGTGGGCGGCGGCGTAGGCGCGGTACTCGTCGTTGAGGTGCGTCACTCGCCACTCCTCGCCACGACGGCGCGGGTTGCCCTTGGGCTCGTCCGGGGCCGTGATCGGGGGTGAGGCGACCAGCACGAGGTGAGCGCCGGCAACCGCGGTCATGGCCCGCAGGTCGTCGAGGTAGCCCCGGACCGAGGCGTCGCTCTCCGCTCCGCCGAAGGCGATGTCGTGGCCGTCGACACGCGAGTCGAACACCTCCCACTCGGTGGCAAACACCACGACGACATCAGGGCGGAACGCCGCCAGCTTCGCCGGCCACGATCGCCGCCAGTCCGGGCAGCCCTCGGTCGGTTGGCCGACGTGCCCATCCTCGAGCACGACCCCGTCCTGCAGCCGGCACCCCAGCGCAGCCGTGCCGTCGATCGTCACGCCCGGGGTGAGGTCGAGTGGCCAGTAGTAGACGAACGTGAAGCCCACGGAGTCGCCGGCCCCGAGGATGCGGATCGGCCCGCCCGGGTCGGCCGGGCCGAGAGCGAGGGGCGCGGACGGCTGGACGGGATCGGCAGGATCGGCGGGCGCGCCAGTGGCGGTCGGGGCGCCAGAGCCCGATGCGGTCGATGCAGGCGGGGCCGATCGGACGCCGGCCGCGGCGGGAAGGGTGCGGGGGACGGGGAGGGCGACGGTGAGGACGAGGATGCCGGCGGCGATCGCCAGCCCGACGGCCAGCTCGGTGCGTCCGGGCAGGCGCACCCGCCGTTCCCTGATCGGCCGCTCGATGAAGATGAACGAGGCGACGGCCGCGGTGCCAGTGACCACGCACCGCAGCGTGAACAGGCTCAGCCCCGCGTGCCCCGTGGTCCGCTCCGAGACGTAGATGAAAACCGGCCAGTGGTACAGGTACAGGCCGTAGGAGACGACCCCCACCGCCCGGAGGGGCCGCCACGAGAGCACGCCCGCTGCCCCACGAGCAGGGGCCACGGTGACGGCGAGCACCAGCACGGCCACCCCGGCCGACAGGGCGAACAAGCCACCCTCGTACAGGCCGTCCGTGCGATCGCTCAGCCGCCGGGCGGCGAGGAGGACGCCGACGAGGGCGCCGATCCCGAGGATCGGGAGCGCGCCGACCAGCCACCGCAAGCGCCCCACCGCCCCCGACAGCAGCAGCACGGCGGCGAGGGCGCCGAGCAGGACACCAAAGAGGCGGGTGTCGGTGCCGTAGTAGACGCGAGTCGGGTCGTCGCCGGAGTGAAACAGCGCGGCCATCAGGGCTGCACTGGCGATCGCGCCGGCGGCGGCCAGGCCGCCGACCGCGGCCAGCGGCCGGCGCGCGGCCTTGTGCACGGCGAGCAGGACGAGCGGCCACAGCAGGTAGAACTGCTCCTCGATGGCGAGGGACCACAGGTGGCGCAGTGGGCTCGGCGTCTCGAACGACGTGAAGTACGAGGCCTTCTGCGCGATGAAGGACCAGTTCACGACGTAGAGCAGCGATGCCCGAGCATCGCGAGCCAGCCCGGTGAACGGCCCGTCCAGGTCGGTCAGGAGAGCGATCAGGCACGTCCCGGCGACCGTCACGAGGAGGGCCGGGACGAGCCGCCGGGCCCGCCGGGACCAGAAGCGACCGAGGCGCACGGCCTTGGTCCGCTCGGCCTCGAACAACAGCAGTCGGGTGATCAGGAAGCCCGAGAGGACGAAGAACACGTCGACGCCGAGGAAGCCAGCGGGGGCCACGTCCGGTGCGAAGTGATACAGGATGACGAGGAGCACCGCGACCCCGCGCAGGCCGTCGAGCCCGGGTACGAAGTCCGGACGCTCCCGACCGGCTCCGGCGGCGGGCCGCGCCCGCCCCGCCGCCTCGGCGTCATGCGCACCTGGTTGGCGGACGGCAGTCGACACGCTGTGGGATCCTCGACGGTTGACGGCGGTGTGGCAGGCTGGGTCTGGCGCCCACGGGCGCGGCAAAAGACGTCCGGACGCGGTCGCGCAGACCAACGGCGGCGCCGGATCAACCGTCATCGTGGCATCTGGAGCGCCCGGAGAAGGGGCGCGACCACGCTGATCAGGTGCTTTCTCTTCCTCAGGTCGAAGGAGGAGGGGGTTGACCGCCCCGGTATCGTGAGAGCCGACCTCATTTCTCCAGACCCGCCGGTCGATTCCATCCCGGCCGCCCGCGAGGAGCACCACTTTTGGCCAAAGAGCGCGTCGAACGAGACGAGGAAGATCTCGTTCGGCTCTACCTCACCGACATCGGCCAGTATCCACTGCTGACCAAGGACGACGAGGTTCGGTTGGCCAAGGCCATCGAGTTCGGCAAGACCGCGGCCGAGGATCTCACGGTCGCCGGCAAGGACTGCACGGCCGCCCGCAAGCGGGAGCTGCGCCGGACCGCCCGCGAGGGCGAAGACGCCGAGCGCACCTTCGTGCAGTCCAACCTTCGGCTCGTGGTTTCGATTGCCAAGAAGTACCAGGCCTCAGGCCTGCCGCTGCTGGATCTCATCCAGGAGGGCAACCTCGGCTTGATGCACGCGGTCGAGAAGTTCGACTGGCGCAAGGGATTCAAGTTCTCCACCTACGCCACGTGGTGGATCCGCCAGGCCATCACCCGTGGCATTGCCAACACGGGGCGCACGATCCGCCTGCCGGTCCACGCCGGCGATACCCTGGCCCGCCTCCAGAAGGCCCGCGCCCGCCTCGAGCTGAAGTACGGCCGACCCGCCACGCTGGCCGAGCTGGCGGCCGAGGTCGAGATGCCTGAGGACAAGGTCACCGAGGCGCTCCGGTTCGCGGCCGAGCCGCTCTCGCTGTCTGAGCCCCTGCGCGAGGACGGCGACGCCGAGCTGGGCGACGTGGTCGAGGATCGCTCGGCCGAGTCCCCCTTTGAGGTGGCGGCCACGGCGCTCCTGCCCGAGGAGATCAACCGGCTGCTGGCCCCGCTCGACGAGCGCGAGCGCGAGATCCTCAAGCTCCGCTTCGGGCTGGACCGCGGCGAGCCCCGCACCCTCGAAGAGGTGGGCGAGCACTTCAACCTGACCCGGGAGCGGATTCGTCAGATCGAAGCCCGCGCCATGTCGAAGCTGCGCCACCCGTCCTCCGACACGGGCGCACGCGACCTCCTCGCCGTCTGAGCCCTCAACCCGGTGCGGCCCCGCGCTGCCCGCGTCGAGGCTCGCCGACGTAGTCGGCTCACGTTGCGAAGATCGCAACCTCGGCCGACTGCCTCGGAGCTGGTCGGCTGACGTTGTGGTGAAGCTGCGGTTGGCGGCTGCCAGCCGGCGGAGGTGGACGGGAATCGAACCCGCCGGACGGGGATCGCCCGTCCCAGCCGCTTTGAAGGCGGTGGAGCCCACCAGGTGCCCGGACACCTCCGCCATCCGACGCTACCGGGACGGCTATGGTGGCGCGCTATGAAGAAGCTGCTCCTCTTGCTCGTGGTCATCGGCGTCGGTCTCGTGGTCGGCTCGAGGCTCCGCTCGAGGTAGCCGAAACCGCCTCTTGTAGCGGGCGGTGACGCCCGCTACGTTGCCCCCCACCTTCCCCAGCACACTTCCCCCAGCTCGGTCGATGTTCGTCCCGTGGGGGCTCTGTGCTCACCTGCTGTTGGTCCGTGAAGGGCGGGAGCGGCACCACCGTGGTTGCCGCCTCGCTGGCCCTTCTCGCCGCTTCGGCGCCCGACGGCGCCCTCCTCGTCGACGTGGCGGGCGACGCGCCCGCAGCGCTCGGCCTGCCCCAGCCCGACGGTCCCGGCATCCGCGACTGGCTGGTCGCCGACCCGCCCGTCGAGGCCGAGGCGCTCGACCACCTGCGCCTGCACGCGGCCCCCGGCCTGCACGTCGTACCTGCGGGCGCCGACACCGAGACCATTCGGACTGGCCCGGCCGTGGCGCGCGTAGAGCTGCTCGCCCGCGCCCTCGGCGAGCGTCGAGAGGCAGTGGTGGTCGATGCAGGGCTCCTCCCCGCGCCCCTGCGACCGCTGGCCACGCGCGCCCACACCTCGCTGCTGGTGCTCCGGCCGTGCTACCTCGCCCTCCGCCGCGCCCTGACCCTCCCGGTCCGCCCCACCGGCATCGTGCTCGTGTGCGAACCGGGGCGCGCCCTGGGCAAGCGCGAGGTCGAGGACGTCGTCGGCGTTCGGGTGCTGGCCGAAGTGGACCAGGACCCGACGATCGCCCGAGCCGTCGACGCCGGCCTCCTCGCCAGCCGCCTTCCCCGCGGCCTCAGCCGCGCCCTGAGGTCGGCGGCATGAGCGCCTCCGTCGACCGCGCCGCAGGGCTGGTCGGGCACCTGCACCAGCGGCTGCTCGACGAGCCGGGGCCCGATCTGGCCGCCGCGGCCGAACGTCACGCCCGCGCCCTGGCACCGCTCCTGCCGAGCGGCGAGCGGGCCGAGCTCGTCGAGCGCGGCGCTGGCCCGCGCCCACGGACTCGGACCCTTGGAGCCGCTGCTCACCGATCCGGACGTGACGGAGATCCTGGTCAACGCCGGCACCGAGGTCTGGGTCGAGCGGCGCGGACGGCTGGAGCGCCTCCCCTCACTCCCCGAGGGACTGGCGTCGCTGCTCATCGAGCGGGTCATCGCCCCACTGGGGCTTCGCATCGACCGCACCAGCCCGCTCGTCGACGCTCGCCTGCCGGACGGGTCACGCGTGCACGCGGTGATCCCGCCGGTCGCCATCGACGGACCGTGCCTGGCCATTCGCCGCTTCGCGGCGGCGGGGATCCCGTTGGAAGCCTTCGCGCCACCACCAGTCGTCGAGCTCTTGGCGGCGCTGGTCCGGGGCCGGGCCAACCTCGTCGTCAGCGGAGCCACGTCGTCCGGTAAGACGACGCTCCTCAACGCCCTGGTGCGCCTGGTGCCGGCCGGCGAGCGCATCGTCACCATCGAGGACGCCGCGGAGCTGCGGCTCGACACCGAGCACGTCGTGCGGCTGGAAGCCCGGCCGCCGTCGGTGGAAGGCATCGGCGAGGTGCCGCTGCGAGCCCTCGTGCGGGCGGCGTTGCGTCTACGTCCGGACCGGCTGGTCGTCGGCGAGGTGCGCGGCGCCGAGGCGCTCGACATGGTGCTCGCCCTCAACACCGGTCACGACGGTTCGCTCACCACCTGCCACGGCAACGGCCCTGACGACGCCCTGCGACGGGTGGAGGCGATGGTCCTCATGGGCGCGCCGTCCTGGCCGGCGCCGACCGTCGTCGATCATGTGCGTCGATCGATCGACGTGGTGGTGCACCTCGTCAGGGGTCGAGACGGCAACCGGCGCGTTGCGGAGGTGGTCGAGGTGGCGCGGACCGGCGACCAGGCTGCGATGGGGCGGGTGCTGGCTCATGACGACGATGTGGTGGCCCAGCCCGAGCGCATCCGGGCGGAGCCGTGTTGACGGCGCTGGTCTGCGCCGTGGGCGTCGTGCTGGCCGCGGCCGCCGCCAGATGGCTGGCGGTGCCGCCCAGCCGAGGCGGGCCCGACCGGCGGGGGCGCCTCGCCCTCCGGTTGCCGCCTTCTGTCGCGACCCGGATCGGCGAGCGACGCCGACGTGGCGACCTGGCCGACGCCTGGCCGGCCGTGGCCGATGAGGTGGGGGCCATGCTGCGCACCGGCGCATCGCTCCACCAGGCCCTGACCTCCGTCGCTGGCCGGGGCGGGGACGCGGCCAGGGCGTTGGTGGAGCTGCTCGAGGCGGTCGGGCGCGGGCAGGCGCTCGCTGACAGCGCCGCCTCGTGGGGCCGGCGGGCCCGCTCACCCGACGAAGCCCTCCTGGCCGAGGCCGTCCAGCTGGCGGCGTGGACCGGACGACCCGAGCCAGCCCTGTTCGACACCGTCGCCGACTCGATCCGCGAGCGGCTGGCCCTGGCCGGCGAGCTGCGGGCCCAGACCGCGCAGGCCACGCGCGTCCGCCGCCGTGCTGGTGCTGCTGCCGGTCGGCTTCACCCTCCTCGTCTCGGTCAACGACCCGGGTGCGGCGCACTTCCTCCTTGGCACCGTCGCGGGCGCGATGTGCGCGGTGACGGGTCTGGCGCTCGACCTGGCCGGTGCGTGGTGGATGCGGGCGGCGATGCGCAGGGCGCTTCCATGATGCCGGTGCTGTTGGGTGTGGCTTGGGCGGCGGTCGTGCTGGCCGTCGGCTGGCGACGGCGACCGATGACCCGGTCGCTCCCGCCGGTCGACGACACAGCCGTCGACATCGGGGAGCATCCGCCGTCCGCGGTGCTCCGATGGCGGGGGTGCGCTCGCGGTGCGCCCCACCGCAAGCCGCGGCATGCGGCGGTCACGGTCGGTCTGCTCGTGGTCGGCCTCGTGGTCGCCGGCCCGATCCCCTCCCTCGCGGCCGCCACCACCGCGGCGACGGTACGGGAGCATCGTTGGCGCCGGCGTCAGCGAGAGATCGCCGAGGCCCGACTCGCCAGCCTGCCGGCCGCCATCGACCTCCTGGCCGTCGCGGTTGCGGCCGGCCTCACCGCCCGGGAAGGACTCCGCATCGTGGCCGAGCGCGGGCCTCCGCCGCTGCGATCGACGTTCGGCGCGCTCCAAGCCCGCCTCGACACCGGCGAGGCCCTCGCCACCGCGCTTCCCCGGCTCGTGGTCGCGCTGGGGGAGCCCGCCCGAGGCGTCGTGCGGGCCATCACGGTCGCCGAGCGCGACGGTGCGCCGCTGCGGACCCTGCTCGGCCATCTCGCCGACGACGCTCGCCGCCAGCGCCGCCACGAGGTCGAGGCCGCGATCAAGCGGCTCCCGGTCCGGCTTTCCTTCCCCTTGGTGTGCTGTGTGCTGCCAGCGTTCGTCGTCCTCACCGTCGTGCCCCTGCTGGCGGACGGGCTGAGCCGGCTCGGCCCGATCGGGCCCTGAGTCCGCCGGACCGTCCGCCTGGTCAGTCGCGGCGTCCCGTCGGCCACGGGCGGCCGGATCTTCGGCCTCGCCCGAGACCCTTCACCTCGGCGCCCTCGCGCCCGAAGCACCTTGCCTCCGGGAGGTCCGTCATGCTCATCCTCTTCGCTCGACTCCACGCCTACCTGCTCTCTCGCGACGATCGTGGTCAGGCCACCACTGAGTACGCGCTCGTGCTCCTCGGCGCCGCCCTGGTGGCGCTGCTCCTGGTGGCGTGGGCCACGGCAGGTGGGGGCGCGGGCAAGATCGGTGGCCTGCTCAATCGGGTCCTCGACGCCGTGACCTCGAAGGTGTGATGAGCACGACGTCGCCAGCTCCGCACAGGCGTGGAGAAGCAGCCCAGCGCGGAGCCGGCCAGCAAGGACAGGCGACGGTGGAGGTGGCGTTGGCCTTCCCGCTGATCGTGCTCATGCTCCTGGCCTTGGTACAGATCACGTTGGTGGTGCGCGACCAGATTGCCGTGGTCCATGCGGCCCGCGAGGCCGCTCGGGCCGCGGCCGTCACCAACGGCGGCCCGAGCGACGGCGTGGCGGCGGGGCGGGCCGCCACGGCTCTGGACCCCACCCGGCTCACCGTCCAGGTGTCGATGGGAGCGCAGGTCACCGCGGTCGTCCGCTATCGCTCGCCGACGGAGGTCCCCCTCGTCGGTCGCCTCATCGGCGACGTCACCGTGCAGGCGTCGGCCACCATGCGGGCCGAGCCATGAGGGCCTGGTGGGGGTCGGGCGCGCCGCGCCACCCGACCGCTAACGTCCCGCCAGTCATGGACCTCGGCTTCCGCGAGCACGTGGTCGAGGGCACACCGGTCCTCGAGCTCGGCGGCGACGTGGACCTCGCCACGCTCCCGCTCCTCTCGGACCGAATGACCCGCTTCGCGGCCGAGGCCACCGGCGGCCGCGCCGTCGTCGATCTCAGCAACCTGGGCGCGCTGGAGCCCGTGGCGCTGGGCGTCATCATCGCGGCCCGCCTCCAGCTGCGAGCGGGTGGCGGCGAGCTCGAGCTCGTGTGCACGAACCCCGCGATCCGCGCCATGTTCGCCCGTTCGGGTCTCGACGCCGCCTTCACCCTGTACGACTCACCGGCGGACGCCGTCAACGAGTCAGACGGACGCGCCCCGTACTGAGCCTCAACGGCCCGCCCGGTCCGCGCTCTCGCCCCCGCTGGTCGAAACGCTAGTCCCGTCTCGCCGGCGCGGTGTCCATGCGGAAGTCCGGGTCGTGGCGCCGGAGCTCTCGGCGGGCGATGGTCATCTTGTGGACCTCGTCCGGGCCGTCAGCCAGTCGCAGCGTGCGCACGTGAGCGTACAGGGACGCCAGTGGGAAGTCGTCGCACACGCCCCCGGCCCCGTGGACCTGGATGGCGCGATCGAGGATCTTGAGGGCGACGTTCGGGGCTGCCACCTTGATGGCGCTGATCTCGACTGCGGCCGCCTTGTTGCCGACCGTGTCCATCATCCAAGCCGTCTTCAACGTGAGCAACCGAACCATCTCGAGCTCGATGCGTGCCTCCGCGATCCAGTCCATGATGTTCGAGCGCTCGGCCAGCCGGCGGCCGAACGTGGTGCGCGACAGAGCGCGCTGGCAGAGCAGCTCGAGCGCCCGTTCGGCGGCACCGATCGAGCGCATGCAGTGGTGTATCCGCCCGGGACCGAGTCGAGCTTGGCTGATGGCGAAGCCGTCACCGTCGTTGGCGATGAGGTTGGACACCGGCACCCGCACGTCCTTGAACTCGAGCTCGGCATGGCCCTCCTGGTCCATGTAGCCGAACACCGGCAGGGATCGGACGATGGTGACGCCAGGTGCCCCGAGCGGCACGAGGATCTGGCTCTGCTGTCGATGTGGCGATGCAGCCGGGTTCGTCTTGCCCATCACGATCAGCACTCGGCAGTTCGGGTGCATGGTCCCCGAGATCCACCACTTGCGCCCGTTGAGCACGTAGCTGTCGCCGTCGCGCTCGATGCGCAGGGAGATGTTGGTGGCGTCCGACGAGGCCACGTCGGGCTCGGTCATCGCGAACGCCGAGCGGATCTCGCCCTCGAGCAGCGGCCGCAGCCAGAGGTCCTGCTGCTCCGGAGTGCCGAACATGGTCAGCACCTCCATGTTGCCGGTGTCGGGCGCCGAGCAGTTGCACGACTCCGGGCCGATGCGGCTCCGACCCATGACCTCAGCCAGCGGGGCATATTCGAGGTTGGTGAGGCCCGGCCCCCACTCCGGGTGGGGCTGGAACAGGTTCCACAGCCCGCGCCTGCGGGCCTCGGCCTTGAGCTCCTCCATCACGGCCGGCTGGTGGTGGGGATTCCCACTCGCGGCTATCTCGGCGTCGTACCGACGCTCGTTCGGGTACACGCACTCGTCCATGAACGTGAGGAGCGTCTCTCGGTACTCGAGGCACCGGTCAGAGAAGGCGAAGTCCATGCGGCGCACGGTAGACCTGGCGGACGCAAGGCTCCGAGGCCGGGGTGCGAGGCGAACCCCTAGCGACGCGGCCGGCGGACGCCTCGTCGATCGCGAGCCCGGACCTTCTCACGCTGCTCGGCTTCGAGCGCGGCTTCCTCGGCCACCAGCCGGGTCAGGCTGCGCAGGCGGCGGGCGTCGAGCCGCCCATCAGCGACCGCGGCCCGTACCGCGCACCCGGGTTCGTCCTCGTGCTTGCAGTCCCGGAAGCGGCACTGCTCGGCTAGGGCGAAGATGTCCTCGAAGGCCCGCTCGATCCCCTGGCCGCTGGCCCACAGGCTCACTGCCCTCAGCCCGGGGGTGTCGACCAACCAACCCCCACGGGGAAGGGCGACGAGCTCGGGCGCGATCGTCGTGTGCCGGCCTCGCTGATCGCCTTCCCTGACCTCACCGGTTGATTGCACGGCCCGGCCGACCAGGGCGTTCACCAGAGTGGACTTGCCCACGCCACTCGATCCGAGCAGCGCGATCGTCCGGTGGTTGACGGCGTGGGCGTGCAGGTCGTCGAGACCGACACCGGTCTTGCCGCTCGCGGCATGGACCAGCACGTCCCCGGACACCTGCTCGACGGTGCGGATGGCCGCATCCACGTCGTCGCTCAAGTCGGCCTTGGTGAGGACGATCACCGGCTGGGCCCCGCTGTCGTAGGCGAGCACCAGCTCGCGCTCCAGGCGACGCTCGTTGGGCGGCGCGGTGAGCGCGTGGACGAGGAAGACGACGTCGATGTTGGCCGCCAACGTGTGCGACGTCGCTCTCGCGCCCTCGAACGAAGCCCGCCGCACGAATGCGCTGCGTCGAGGCAGGAGGTGACCCACCCGCTCGCCGTCGTCGCTTGGCACCACCCAGTCGCCCACGGCGATGTCCACCCCGAGGTTGCGCACGCGGGCCGGGGCGGCGGGCACGGGTCCGGCGATCAGGGACGACCAGCCCCGATCGAGACGACGGACGCGAGCCGGCGCGCCGGGCCCGCCGAGCTCGCGCCACGCGGCGTCGAACCAGTCATCCCAGCCGAGCGGCCGCAGCCCTTCGACGTCGAGCACGGGCGGGACGGTACGGATCGACGCCTGTGCGGTCAACGAGGTTGCATCAAGGGCGGTAGAGCCACGGACGGCACGACGACGGCCCGGCACGATGCCGTCCGCCCGCCCCTCGCAATGGTGCCGCCGACGCCAGGCCTCGTTCCGAGTGTGGGCGGCGCCGAACCTCCACCGGGCGTGCATGACTTGTTCACACTCCGGGTACACCCTGTGACCGACGTCGCCTGATCAGCCGGTGACGAACCCTCAGCCGCTGGGTTACGCTGGAACCTTACAACGTCAGGGAAACCGGTCAAAGCGCTCCCCAGGACTGCTCGACCTCCTCCGCACCCGTTCGACCCACCCGCCGACAGCTGCTTGTCCAGAACCTCGAGGTCCTCATGCTCGAACGTCTCGCCCGTACCTGCTTCCGCCGCCGATGGACCGTGCTCGGTCTCTGGGTCGCGGTGCTCCTCGGCCTGAACATCCTGGCCAACGGGGTGATCGGCTCCGCCTTCCGCACCGACTTCAAGCTGCCCGCCACCGAGTCGCGAACGGTGTTCGAGCTGCTGGCGAAGGCCAACCCGGAACGCAGCGGCGCCACCGCCCAGATCGTGTTCAAGCACGCAGCGGGGGTGAAGCAGCCTTCGGTCCAGGAGCCGATGGAGAACCTCTTCAAGCAAATCGACGCCCTGCCCGGCGTCGACGTCGTCAGCCCCTACAGCCCGGACTCGGCGGGACGACAGATCAACAAGGACGGCAACATCGCGTTCGCGCAGCTGGACATCTCGGACCGAAGCCAGAGTGGATACACGGACCTGGCGACAACGATCAAGGACCTCGGCCGTCAGGTGCAGGTCCCCGGTCTCGACATCCAGTACGGCGGCGATCCGTTCGCCACCTTCGAGCTGCCGGCATCCGAGCTGCTCGGCATCCTGGCCGCGGTGGTCATCCTGCTGATCGCCTTCGGCTCCGTCCTGGCCATGGGCCTCCCAGTCGGGACCGCGCTGTTCGGTCTCGGTGCCGGGCTCTCCCTCGTGACGTTGGGCAGCCACATCTTCACCATGCCCGACTTCAGCACGCAGCTGGCGGCCATGATCGGCCTGGGCGTCGGCATCGACTACGCGCTGTTCATCGTCACCCGCTATCGGGAGGGCCTGCACAACGGCCAGGCGCCGGAGGAAGCCACCGTGACGGCGATCGACACCGCCGGCCGGGCCGTGCTGTTTGCCGGCATAACGGTGATGATCTCGCTCCTCGGCATGTTCCTCATGGGCCTGAAGTTCGTGCAGGGCATGGCCGTCGCCGGCTCGCTGGCCGTGCTGACCATGATGATCGCCTCCCTCACGCTGCTACCCGCCCTGCTCGGCTTCGCCCGAGAGCGGGTCGAGGTCACCACCTGGCGGGGCGTGGTCGGGCTGCTCGCACCCACTTTGGGCATCCTGGTCGCCATCCTCTTCGGGGCACCCGGCGCGGCTCTGGCCGGCTTCGCGGTGACCGCCATTGTGATCATCGCCAGCCTCACGTTCGCCAAGCGGCTGGCCCACCAGATCCCGCGCCGGCACCACAAGAGCCGCGAACAGACCTTCTGGTATCGCTGGAGCCGGGTCATCCAGCACCGGCCGTGGCCGGCGTTGGCGGCTGGCCTAGCCGCGCTCGTCCTGCTCGCCCTGCCGGTCCTGTCGATTCGCCTCGGTTTCGGTGACAACGGCAACCTTCCGGAGAAGCAGACCGCCCGCAAGGGGTACGACCTGCTGGCCGAGGGCTTCGGTCCAGGCTTCAACGGCCCCCTGATCCTCGTGGCGCCCGTCAGCTCGGGCACCAAAGCGGCCGACCTGGGCAACGTCACCAGCGCGATCACCAACACCGAGGGCGTGGCCTTTGCCACCCCGGCTGCGATCCTGAAGGACCAGCTGGCGGTGTGGACCGTCTACCCGACCTCGGCGCCCCAGGACAAGGCCACCGAGCAGCTGGTACACCGGCTGCGCGACCAGGTCATCCCCGCCACCGGCAGGGACGTGAAGGTGGGCGGACTCACCGCGGTGAGCGTCGACTTCTCGAACTTCATCGCCAACCGCCTGCCGATCTTCATCGGGGCCGTCCTCCTCTTCAGCTTCGTGCTGCTGATGGCCGTGTTCCGATCCCTGCTCGTGCCGCTGAAGGCGGTCGTCCTCAACCTGCTCTCGATCAGCGCCGCCTACGGCGTCGTGGTCGCGGTGTTCCAGTGGGGTTGGGGCGCGAGCCTCATCGGGCTCGGCCGTGAGGGTCCGATCGAGTCGTGGGCGCCGATGATGCTGTTTGCCATCGTCTTCGGCCTGTCCATGGACTACGAGGTCTTCCTCTTGTCCCGCATGCGGGAGGAGTACGACCGCACCCACGACAACGCCACCGCCGTGGCCGACGGTCTGGCCGCGACAGCCCGGGTCATCACGGCCGCGGCCATCGTCATGGTCTGCGTGTTCGCCAGCTTCGTGCTGGGCGACCAACGGGCCATCAAGCTCTTCGGCCTCGGCCTCGCGGTTGCGGTGCTGATCGACGCCACCATCGTCCGCATGGTGCTGGTGCCCGCCACCATGGAGCTCCTCGGCGACCGCAACTGGTGGCTGCCGAAGTGGCTCAACCGCATCCTGCCCAAGCTCAACGTGGACGGCAATGCCCACGCTCCGGCCCTCGCCAGAGCGGACGCCGACGACGCCGAGCCGGAGCTGGTGGGCGCCGGCGACCGGTGACGCGGCGCCGAGGCGCGGCGTGAACAAAGGGTCCAGGTTGTTGGGGCCGCCTTGACAACGGCGGCCCCGACACCGTAACCCTGTCCGCCGATGTCCCGTCCGCTCGTCATCGTCGAGTCGCCAGCCAAGGCCAAGACCATCGCCCGCCACCTCGGCAGTGGCTACGACGTGCGCGCCTCGGTCGGCCACATCGCCGACCTCCCCACCAAGGGCCTCGGCATCGACGTCGAGAACGGCTTCAAGCCGATGTGGGAGCTCACCACCCGCGGCAAGGACGTGGTCAAGGAGCTGCGCTCCATCCTCAAGGACGCCTCCGAGCTCTACCTGGCCACGGACGAGGACCGAGAGGGCGAGGCCATCTCCTGGCACCTGCTCCAGCACCTGAAGCCGAAGGTGCCGGTGAAGCGGATGGTGTTCCACGAGATCACGAAGTCGGCGATCGACCACGCGGTGGCCCACCCGCGGGACCTCGACGACGGGCTGGTCGATGCCGCCGAGACCAGGCGCATCCTCGACCGCCTGTACGGCTACGAAGTCTCCCCGGTGCTCTGGAGGCGGGTGAACCGCGGCCTGGCCGCCGGTCGAGTGCAGAGCCCCGCCACCCGGCTCATCGTGGAGCGCGAGCGCGAGCGGATGGCCTTCGTCGCCGCCTCGTACTGCGACATCGAGGCCCGGATGGCCTCCGAGCCGCCGTTCTCGGCCATGCTCGTCGCGGTCGACCGGATGAAGGTCGCCGCCGGCAGGGACTTCGGCGACGACGGCCGCGCCACGGGTACCGTGATCGTCCTCGACGAGGCCCGGGCACGGATGCTCGCCGACGGTCTGGAAGGTCGCGATCTCGGCGTCCGGTCGGTGGACGAGAGGCCGTACCGATCGAGCCCACGACCGCCGTTCATGACCTCGACCCTCCAGCAGGAGGGCGGCCGCAAGCTCCGGCTGTCGGCCGCCCAGGTCATGCGCCTCGCTCAGGGCCTGTACGAGCGGGGCTTCATCACCTACATGCGCACCGACTCGGTGACCCTGTCCGGCGAGGCCCTGGCCGCCGTGCGGGCGACGGTGGCCACGACCTACGGCGAGCGCTTTCTGTCCGAGAAGCCTCGTCAGTTCACCAACAAGGTCAAGAACGCGCAGGAGGCACACGAGGCCATACGCCCGGCGACGCCTATGCGCTCGCCCGACGAGATCGCGCGCGCCAAGGAGCTCCAGGGTCCAGAGCTGGCCCTGTACCGGCTGATCTGGCAGCGCACCCTGGCCTCCCAGATGGCCGATGCTCTCGGCACCACCGTCACCGTGCGCCTCGGCGCGCCCACCAATGATGGGACCGACTGCGAGTTCTCGGCCAGCGGCACCACGATCACGTTCTCCGGCTACCGGCAGGCGTACGTGGAGTCCCGCGACGACTCGGGCGACGCCGAGCCCGACGCGGCCGAGCACGAGACGCTCCTCCCGACGTTGAGCATCGGCCAGGACGTCCCGGTCGAGTCGCTGACGCCGAACGGCCACACCACGACGCCACCGCCGCGCTACACCGAGGCCAGCCTCGTGAAGCGGCTCGAGGAGCTCGGCATCGGCCGCCCGTCGACGTGGGCGAGCATCATCCAGACCATCCTCGACCGCGGCTACGTCTGGAAGCGGGGCCAGGCCCTGGTACCGACCTGGACTGCGTTCGCGGTGGTCCGCCTGCTCGAGGAGCACTTCGATGAGCTCGTCGACTATGCCTTCACCGCTCGCCTGGAGGACGACCTCGACGCCATCGCCCTCGGCGACCAGGACAAGCTGCGCTGGCTGCGGGACTTCTACTTCGGCGGCGAGCACCCGCCCGGGTTGAAGCACCTGGTCGAGGAGAACCTCGACAAGATCGACGCCGCCCAGATCAACACCTTCTTGATCGGCCACGACGACGACGGCGAGGAGATCGTCGTGAAGCCGGGCAAGTACGGGCCCTACGTGAAGCGCGGCGACGACACCGCGAGCCTCCCCGAGACGATGGCGCCAGACGAGCTGACCCTCGACGTGGCGAAGGAGCTGCTCACGGCACCCAAGAGCGACGAGCCGATCGGTGAGATCGACGGCCGGCCCGTGTTCGCCAAGAACGGCCAGTACGGGCCGTACGTCCAGTGGGGTGAAGCCGGCTCGCCACCACCCGGGCTCGACAAGCCGAAGACGGCATCGCTGTTCAAGACCATGAATCTCGACCGGATCACGATCGACGACGCCCGCCAGCTCCTCACGCTGCCGCGGACGGTCGGCGTGGACCCGGCCGACGGTGTGGAGATCGTGGCCGCCAACGGGCGTTACGGGCCGTATGTGAGCAAGGGCAAGGAGAGCCGGTCGCTGCAGAACGAGGAGCAGCTGCTCACCGTGACGGTCGAGGACGGCCTCGCCCTGCTCGCCCAGCCTCGCCAGTTCGCGGGCCGGGGGCGGTCGGCACCCAAGCCACCGCTGCGAGAGCTCGGCGCCGACCCCGTCAGCGGTCGGCCGGTCGTCGCCAAGGACGGCCGGTTCGGCGTCTACGTCACCGACGGCGAGACGAACGCGTCCATCGGCCGTGGCGATCGGCTCGAGGAGATGACCCCCGAGCGGGCCTACGAGCTGTTGGCCATCCGCCGGGAGCAGGTGGCAGAGAAGGGTGGCGCGCCGGCCAAGCGCTCGGGCACCCGCAAAGCCGCGTCGCGGTCAAAGACGGCATCGAAGAAGGCCGACGCCCGCACCGCGAAGGCGGCCCCGAAGAAGGCCGCCGCCAACAAGGCCCCTCCCCGCTCAGGCTGACGACCAACGCTCACCTCCCTGCGCCACCCACCTCCTAACCTGCACCGCGCCATGGCCGACGGTCGCTACATCGCCCTCGAAGGCTGCGAGGGCACCGGTAAGTCCACCCACGCCCGCCTGCTCGCCACCGCGCTCGGCGCCGTGGTCACCAGGGAGCACGGCGGCACCCCGATCGGCCAGCTGATCCGGGCCATCCTGGCCGACCCTGCCCACGCCGAGCTCACCGACAAGGCCGAGGCCCTGCTCATCTCGGCCGACCGGGCTCAGCACCTCGACGAGGTGGTCCTGCCCGCGCTGGCCGCCGGCCGCCACGTGGTCAGCGACCGCAGCGTCTACTCGTCGCTCGCCTACCAGGGCTACGGCCGAGGGCTGCCGCTCGACCAGGTGCGTGCAGTCAACGACTGGGCCATCGGCGGCCATTGGCCGGACCTCGCGGTACTGATCGACGTCCCTGCCGAGCAGCTGGTTCGCCGCATGCGCCGGCGGGAGCTGGACCGCTTCGAGCGGGCCGGGCCCGACTTCCACGAGCGCGTCGCCGAGGGCTTCCGTCGCCTCGCCGCGGCAGAGCCGGAGCGGTGGGCCGTGGTCGAAGGCAACGCGCCGATCGAGGCGGTCGCAGCGGCCATCCGCGACGCCGTCCGGGAGCGGGTGGGTGTGTGAACGTGGCCGGAGAGAGCGTGTGGGCCCGGGTGGTGGGCCAGCCGGAGGCGGTCGCCTTCCTGTCCCGGGCCGCCGCCGACCCCGTCCATGCCTACCTCTTCGTCGGCCCGACCGGCTCGGGCAAGCTCGAGGCCGCCCGTGCCTTCGCCGCTCTCCTGGTCGACCCGAGCGGCGACCCGCAGCGCCGGGACGCCCGGCTGGCGCTGGCCGGTGAGCACCCGGACGTACGTGAGGTGCAGCGGGTCGGCGCCGCCATCTCGAAGGAGCAGGCCGAGGACATCGTGCACCTGGCGGCGCTGTCGCCCGTCGAGGGCCGGCGCAAGGTGCTCATCCTCGACGAGTTCCACCTGCTGCGGCCGGAGGGCGCCGCCCGACTGCTCAAGACCGTCGAGGAGCCGCCGGCGTCCACTGTGTTCGTCGTCCTGGCCGACGACGTCCCGACCGACCTGGTGACCATCGCCTCGCGCTGCGTGCGGGTGGACTTCCGGGCTCTCCCCGACTCCGCGGTGGCCGAGGTCCTCGAAGCCGAAGGGGTCGACGCCGACGCGGCGCGCGTGGCCGCCCGCGCCGCCGGCGGCAACCTGGAGCGGGCGCGCCTGCTGGCCGAGGACCGCGCCGTGGCGGCCCGCACCGAGGCGTTCGCCACACTGCCCCAGCGGCTCGACGGCTCGGGGAACGCGGTCTGCCACGCCGTGGACGAGCTGCTCGGGCTCATCGACGGTGCTGCTTCCCCGCTCAGAGAGCGCCAGGCCCGAGAGGCGGCCGAGCTGCAGGAGCAGATGGACGAGCTCGGCGAGCGCGGGTCGGGCCTGAAGCGGCTCGACGACCGGCACAAGCGCGAGCTGCGGCGCCACCGGGTCGACGAGCTCAAGATGGGATTGGCCACCGTCGCCGGGTCGTACCGCGACGCCTTGGTGGCCGGGCGCGTCCACCGACCGGAACCCGCCATTGCGGCGGTGCACGACCTCCACGACGCCATCGAGACCCTGGAGCGAAACCCGAACGAGCAGCTGCTCCTTCAGGCTCTCTTCCTGCGGTTGCCGCCGCTGGAGCAATGACCGGAGGGCACGGAACGGGGTAGGGCCGGCGAGGGACCGCCGCTACAGTTGCGAGGCCGTTCGCCCAGATAGCTCAGCCGGCAGAGCAACGCACTCGTAATGCGTAGGTCGGGGGTTCGATTCCCCCTCTGGGCTCCGTGTGATGTCTCAGGACATCGGAAACGGGTGAACCTGCGTTCAGGGTTCGGTTCGTCTCGTTTTTGGTCCGTAGGGGCGTTGGGGTCCGCCGATGGGTGCTCCGGTGCCGTGGTAGCGGCGGGTGGGGTCGATGGTGAGGGTGCGGATGATTTCGCCGGTGGTGGCGTGGATGACGCGTACGTCGAGGTCGACGATGAGCATGATGATGGGGGTTCCGTGGAGGTGGCGGCCGACGCCGATGTGGTGAAGGACGCCGTTGACGCGCAGTGAGATGTTGCCGTGGCTGACGCGGTCGCGTCGGACGCGGTAGTGCGTCTGGTGGCTGGTTGAGGCGGTGGCTTTGGGTCGGGTGTGGTAGGCGGCGGTGGGGGTGCGGTCGCCCAGTGAGCTGTGTGGTCGCTGCTGGTTGTACTCGCGGACGAACTGGTCGAGTAGTGCTTGGAGCGCGTCGAGGGTGGCGGCCGGCGGCCGGTGGGTGGGCGGTGAGCCAGCGCTTGAGGGTCTGGTGGAAGCGTTCGACTTTGCCGCAGGTGGTCGGGTGGTTGGGTCGGGAGTTCTTCTGGGTGACGTGGAGCGCATCGAGGAGGGTCTCGAAGCCGTTGCGTCCACCCCGGCCACCAGACAGTCGGGTGGTGAACACCTTGCCGTTGAATGTCGGTCAGCGTTGAGGTTGGCACACCGTTGATTTCCAAGGCTTTCGTGAACGTGTCGACGACGATCGGGCCGGTCACGCGGCGGTGGGCGGTGACCGACAGGGCGTAGCGGGAGTGGTCGTCGATCCAACACAGGATCTCGGCGTCGGTGCCGTCGGTGAGCCGCCAGTGGGTTTGTTCGGCGAGCTGTGCGGTCGTCGCGAGCGTGGCTCGAACGCCGCATCACCCTCGGCGTGCCAGCGGGCGACCAGCTTGGACACCCGCCCTTTCGACAGGTGGTACTCGCGGGCGACGTCAGCCTGGCGGCGACCCTCGACGACGACGGCGGTGAGAACAAGACGAGCTTTGGACACCCGTCAAGGTCAAGGCGCCTGAGCATCCCCACCGCGGATGGTGTTTCCGATCTCGCGCGACATCGGTTTCCTATGTCCTGAGCGTGGACACCCCTCTGGGCTCCGAAGGACCGGCCGTTGCGCCGGCGCCGCCATCAGATCGAGATCACGGCCGCCGGCCATCACCTCGCCGACCTCCCTTACCGGCGCGTGGTCGCGGAGGTTCTCCAGCCGCTCACCCGTCCCGTCATCGATCGAACGATCGAGCTGCCCGACCTCGACCTCTCGCTCTGAACACGCAGCGCATCCTGCGGGGCCGCCACCGGCGGCAGAGCGGGCCGGCATTCGAGCGGTACGATGCATTCGATGAGCGAAGCAGAACAGCCAGAGGCTCGTCGCATCGCGACGCTCGACGACGATGATCGCGTCTGGCTCGAAGCCCGCCTGGTCGAGTACCGCGAGCTGCTCGACTACCTTCGAGATCATTGAAACGTCCGACGCTCGATCTCGCGGTCGCCATCAACCGAGCGGTGAGGGAAGCCGACGAATGGTTCAGCGAACCTGATGACCTCGAGCGTGTCGAGCAGGCCCTCGGTTCGATAAACGAGATCGACGACCCAGTCAAAGCGGCCGGCGTCCTCGCCTTTCGCGTCGCTCGGGCTCAAGGGTTCGCCGAAGGCAACAAGCGCACCGGGCTGCTCCTGGCACGATGGCTGCTGGACTTTAACGATCTCGACGGCCCCACCCTGCTCCCGCCGAACGACCCCGACCTCGCGGAGCTCCTGATCAAAGCCGCCGCCGGGACCGACGTCGAGCGTCAGATCGTCGCGCTCATCGTCGGGCGCGTCTAAACCAGCCGCACCCGATCGGCAGATCTGGGCGTGGGCTCCCATCACGCCCGCAGCGCGAGGTCGCCCCGGTCCCGGCCCGGCTCGAACGGGCAGCCACCCTCACCAACTGCGGGCTGGACGCACCGTTACCGGGTCGATGCGCCTTGGGCGGGCTCGCGTCCGACTCTACGCCCCGGAGGACCCACGCCGATCGGCCAATCGGCGCTCGTGACAGCCGTCCGCCGGGCGGACGACGCAAGGCGAGGGCGGCGTTGCTAGTGCGCTCCGGGTCCGCCCGCGGTGAGGTCGACGAGGTCGAGGAACATCCATTGGTGGCCGGGTGCGAGCCCGGCGAGTTCCCTGCCTGCGGCCTTGATCACCCCGGGGGCGGAGGTGATGTGCTGCGCACCAGCGTGCACATCTCGGAACAGCCGCTGGAGCGTGCCGGCGCGAAGGGCGGTGGTGCCCGCGCTCTTGTAGGCGAAGTGCGACACGTCGAACAGTGTCCACGTGATGTGACTCAGGGCGAGGCGTATGAGCGTGCTCTGTCGTGTGGAGAGAGTGTCGCCCGCCTCCAACGTCGCCCACACGTCGGCCCACGTTTCGAGCACGAGAGCCCGAGCAGCCCGGAACTTGCCCTCGGCCTCGGCGAAGCCGATCTGGAAGGCGTCGCTGTCGGTGAGTTGGCCGGGCCGCCCGGTCTTCGATTGCGCCAAGCTCGCCAACTCGTCGAGCACGCGCCGACCGACGCCCATCGCCCAGCCTGAGTGGCAGATGAGCGCCATCTGGATCACGCCCAGCTTGTACAACGCCCCGCCCCGCGTGGATTCTTGGATGAGCCCGAAGTGGGTCTGGGTCTCAGGCAGGAACACGTCGCGCATCGTGTAGTCGATCGACCCGGTCGCTCGGAGACCGAGCACGTCCCAGTTGTGGATCAGCGTGGCCTGGTCGATCGGCACGACACAGATGCGGAACTCGCCGGTGCCCTCGACCGCGACGGCGGTGTGGATGTAGCTCGCGTTCTGCAGAATCCCGGACGCGAAGCTCCAATCGCCACTGATGACAAAGCCACCATCCACCGGCTTCGCCACTCCGGGCCGCGTACCCTGCCCGGCGATCACGGGCACGCGCTCAACGCCAACGAACATCTCCTGTACAGCGTCGTCGCTCAGGTACGCAGCACCGGTGCCGATCGAGAGGGCCGCCGCCATCAGCGACCACCCAGCCGACGCCTGGCCATACGACACCGCCTCCAACACGCCGAGCGAGGTGACCGGGTCGAGTTCAAGGCCGCCCAGCGATTCCGGCACCCACATGCCGTACAGGCCGTTGTCGTGAAGCGCGTCGTCGATGTCGTCAGTGAGCTTGCCCAGCGCTTCCGATGCCTCGGCCTGCTCGTCCAGCAGCCTGTACAGCGAACGGGCTCGCTCTACCACGTCGGTCGCGGCGGTCTGATTGGTCGTGGTGCTCATGTTCCCCCTAGCTGTGACGACGCGAGATGCCCCTCGCCGCACCGTGGCACCATAGTTTCAGCCGCCGTCTCGACTAGCGCCATATCTGTGTGATGGATGCTCGGGATGGGCGTTGAGCGTCTGCTCGTAGCGTCCTTGGGTCCCGGTCGGCTGGCACGAGCAACGCCGATGTTGGGCCACCGGGGGCGCTCAACGTTCGAGGGCTCAGTGCCCGGCGGCCTGGCCGCCGTCGATGTGCAGGATCTCGCCCGTGACAAAGGTGGCTTGCTCGAGGTAGAGGACACCGTCGACCACGTCGCTGACGTCGCCCACCCGGCCGAGAGGGTGCAGGGCTGCCATTCCCGCGTACGAATCCGCATCATGCAGGGGGGTCCTGACAACACCGAGCGAGACAGCGTTGACGCGCACGCCGCGTGACGCGTACTCGATGGCCAGCGAGCGAGCGACCGCGACCAGCCCGCCCTTGGTGAGGGCGGCCAGGGCCGAGGGCCGGCTGCTGTCGGCGTGATCGACCAGGCTGGTACTGACGTTGACAACGTGGCCGCTGCCCTGCTCGACCATTTGTCGGATGGCGCACTGGGTGATATGGAAAAACCCGGCCAGGTTCACCGCGGTCACCGCGGCATAGTCGTCAACGGTGTAATCGGTGAAGGGCTTCCCGATGAAGATCCCGGCGTTGTTGATGAGGCTGTCGATGCGCCCGAACCGATCCAGCGCCTGCTCCACTACGTTGTCGGCCGTCTCGGCTTGGGCGATGTCACCCTCCACAGTGAGGTAGCCGGGCTCATCCGAGCGGCGGATCGAGCGTGCTGTGCCCACGACCGCGTACCCGGACCGACGGAACCCGGCCACCAGCCCGGCGCCGATGCCTTGCGAGGCGCCAGTGATGATCGCCACCTTCGGCGGCTCGGGCGCGCTCATGCGACCAGATAGGTCTCGTAAATCACGCCGGCAGACTGGCGGCCGCCCACGCTGATAAAGACTCCTTTGTTCAACCAGGCGAGTTCGGGGGCCGCGGTTTCGATCTGCGTTGAGGTGCGGAACGTGTACTCGCTGGCATCGACAGCCTCACCCCGAGCGAGGCGAGCCAGGACCTCCGGGCTGCCGTGGCGCACCCCTTGTGACCGGACGTAGAGCAGTGATCCGTCGTCGGTCTGCAGCGTGTAGCGGAGGTCCGCCAACACGGTGCCGTCGGCCAGGAGGACCTGCCAGTCGGCGCTGGCACCGGGGAGCAGCCTCCCGGAGATCTCCGGGCCGGTGAAGGTCCCGTCCGTCTGGGGCACGATGCGGCGGTGGCCGTGGGCGGTCTCACCCAGGTCGAGCGGTTGGCCAAGGTCGGCCTCCAAGCGGTATAGCAGCGTCAGCCGCGGCGCGGGCAGTCGGTCTCCCACACCCGGTTCCCTCCTGGCCGCGGATCGCTGCGTGACGGCCGGGTCGTTGGGATGGCGCTCCAGCGGGGTGACGGTGACGCTCATCCACTCGTAGAGCGGTAGCGCCCCGAGCAAAGCGTCCAGCTCGGTCTTGCTGTCGGCCCGATACAGGCCAAGCGCGTTGGTTTCGCCTGTTGCAACAGGCCGCTTCCAAAGCCGTACGAGATGACCGTCGGCCGCCAGTCGGGCCGCGGCGGCCGCCTCAGCCTGCTCCCGGTCCGAGACCTCGGCCTCAGGGGTGCCCTCCGGCACGTTGATGTGAAACTCGACCAGGTATTCCATCTTGTTTCTTGTTTCCCCTTAAGATTGAGACGAGCCGCTGGCACGTTGATTGTCGTTAGGGGCGCCGAGTTCCCCAGCCTGTGAAGCTGAGCAAGTCCGATACTCCTGTCATCGTCAGCCAGATCAATGACGTCCACGTGTGGCAGCACACCGCCGCGGCGAGATATCAAAGGAGCGGGATTGCACTACGTCGCCTCACTGAGGAAGGTGAGCAGTGCCGTGTTGACCTCCTCGGGGTGGGTCCATCCGATGTTGTGCGGACCGCCCTCGACCGAGACAAGCGTACAGTCGGCGATCAGCGCGGAAGCCGCGCCGCGGTCGACTCGAACGGAAGTATGCGATCCTCGGTGCCGTGCACGACGAGCACCGGAACGTCGATCTTTGGCAGGTCGGCGCGGAAGTCGGTCAGCCAGGTGTCGACGCACGCGTGGGTCGCGAAGGGTGAGCAGCCGGCCGCCACGTTGAAGCTCGCCTGCCATGCCCGGTCGCTGATCCGGGTACCACCGAGGACATCGACGTTGTAGAAGTTGTTGAAGAAATCCTCGAAGTAGGCATAACGGTCGTTGACGATAGCCGCCTTGATGTCGGCGAAGACCTTGCCCTCCACGCCCTCAGTGTTGTCGTCGGTCTTGAGCAGGAAGGGCGGGATGGCGCAGAACAGGGCGGCTTTCCGCACACGCTCCGAGCCATAGGTGGCGAGGTAGCGGGTGACCTCCCCACTGCCCATCGAGAAGCCGCCGAGGACGACGTCGCTCAGATCGAGGTGCTCGATGAGCGCCTTCAGATCACCGGCGAAGGTGTCGTAGTCATACCCGACCGTTGGCTGACTCGACCGGCCGAATCCGCGGCGGTCGTAAGTGATCACTCGATATCCGTTGGCGAGCAGATCCCGCTCCTGGCGCTCCCACGAGCTGCCATCCAGCGGCTACCCATGGATCAGAACGATCGGGTGGCCGCTCCCGTGGTCCTCGTAGTGGATCTCGATCGGGGCATCGTTTTCGGTGCCGACGGTGATATAGGGCATTGCTCGTCTCCTTCTCTGGGTTCCTGCTGAGCGCGGGTTCGAAATTGAGGATGCGCCCGGAGCATCCGCGTCGCATCAGGAACTCCCTAGCCAGGTGCCCACTCGCGCCGGCCGGTCCAAGCTTGCTCGGTGGGCGCCCTCCGACGCTGATCGTCGGTCAGCCGGGGGTGAGCGCGAAATGGTTACGCCGGCAGATCACTCCCGGTCTGCTCCGCCACCATGTAGGAGGCGTACCAGGCTGGCCAGGTCTCGTCTTGGCTCGACCGGTGAAGAAGGTGCGACCGTCCCGTGCGCTTCTGGCGCTCGACATGGGCGGCCTCGGCACGCCACAGCGCGTCTTCCAGGTCTTCGGCGGACGCGAACGCAGTTTCCGTGGGGTCGATCCGGCCTGGGTGCCGAGTGGTGACCTCCTGCACGAGCCACAGGTTGCCGTCGGGATCGTTGAACGAGCAGAAGGACCCGTAGCTGGTGTGCTCGGGGTCGGGGCCGGGTTGCCGCGCCTCGGGCGGGAACGGCGGGCCGTGCCACACGTCGCTCACGTCGATACCACGGGAGACGAGTCCGTCATGGGCCACCTCGATGTCGGAGACGGTGAGCCCGGCTTCGGCCGAGCCGGGCGCGGCCGTGGTGAGTCCCGTGCCGAACGTGATCGAGGTCCCCGAGCCTGGGGGTGTGAACTGGACGATGCGGAGCCCGTCGAGCGGCGCGGCGTCATCGTCGAGCCTCCAACCCAGTTGCTGGTAGAACCCCTTGGATCGGTCGACGTCGGACACCGGGATGACGTCGATTTCGAGCTTCATGCTGATACTGCGAACGCTCGTCTCGCTGGAGACGCTGGTGACCTCGGTTGGGCTCATGGATGGAACCGCTATGCCTTTGCGTTCGCAGCGGCGAACCAGGCGTCAGTGACCAACATCGACGATGGCGGCATTGCCGGGCCCGCATTCTTCGACCACGTGGCCCGATTGCGGCGGCCGGTGCTCGAGTCGCCGAAGCGCCATTCGGCGCCGACGCCGCCGACGTTGACGCGCCGGCCTGTCCGATCCCCGATTCCCCTCTGGGCCTGGGCGCTCCTTCATCGCGCCGATGACACCCGGCCCATGGTTGTTCGCGCGACCCGGACTCTGGTCGACCACGCCTCGACCCTTGGCTGGCGAACACCTCCGTCCGAACCGTCCTGGCCTCCAGCCAGCGAGAAGCGGGCTTGACGCCAACCCGAAGAGCCAGAGGGACGGCCGATCATCGCCGAGCTGCTCGAGATGGACGCCCTTTGAAGCAACGTCGAGGCGCCGAGCAGCGAGCAGAGACACGGACGAGTCGGGCACGTTGCGAGGGTGCTCGACGCGTCCACCGAGCTCGGATGAAGCTTGGGTTGCTGAGTCAACCCATCGGGCAAAGCCAGTCACGGTGACGTCGGCGTACCCTGCTCCGGTGCGAGGAGCGTTGTCGGCTCGGTCGAGCGCTGTTGCCCGCGGTGTTGTGAGGCGCACGAGGTCACTGGCCAGGAACGTGGACCGCCGACTGCCCGGCCGTGCCGCTGCGCTGGCGTACCACCGGGTCGGCTGCGTCGGGATCGACCCGTGGGACTTGGCCGTGTCGCCCGACCACTTCGCCCAGCACCTGACCGTCATGCGGCGCGCCGGCCGGATCATCCGACTGGAGCGTCTGCTCCGCCAGCCGCTCTCCGATCGCGTCATGGCGCGGCGCGTCCAGTTCGCCGTCACGCTCGACGACGGGTATCTCGACAACCTCACGACCGCCCTCCCCGTGCTAGAGGCGTTCGACTGCCCGGCGACGGTGTTCATCGCTCCGGGACTGCTTGATCGCTCGAGCTTCTGGTGGGACGTCCTCGCCGAGCTCGTGCTGGGATCAGACTTCGATCTCGAGCACGTCGTGTCGGCGGCCCGGTCGACCGGTCTGCTCGACGGTGAGTCTGTCGCGACGGCCGGCGAGCTGGAGCCCCGGGCGTTGCACGACCTGCTCCATCGCCGGCTCATCGGCCGAGACCTCCTCGCGATCGATGATGCGCTCGAGCAGATGGCCGCCGCGCTCTCGATCGAGGTGCCCGTCCCGGATGGTCGCCCGCTTACGACGAGCGAGGTCCGGTCGCTCGCCGCGCACCCCCTCGTCAGCGTCGGGGTGCACACCATGACGCATCGACAGCTGCCCGGTCTCCCTCCGGATGACGTCCGCCGTGAGATCGGGGATGCGGCGCGGCGCCTCGACGAGCTGCTGGGGCCTGAGCGGCGCGTCCTCGCCTATCCCTACGGCTCGTCCTCCCCCGGGGTCGCGCGCCTCGCCGACGACCTCGGCTTCGACCACGCGGTCACGACGGAGTCGCGATGGCTCCGTCGGCGAGGCGACGACTTGTCGGCACCTCGCCTGCACCCCCGCGACGTCGATGGCGACGACTTCGAGGAGTGGCTGCGCCGCTGGACGTGAGCGGGCTCCGGCGTCAGCGGCCGCCACGTTTCACGACGTGGGCCGTGTTGACGATGCTGTACTCGACGTGCTGTTCGTCGAGCTCGTCGGTCGTCAGCTCCTCGCGCCCGAGGCCGTGCAGGAACGCGACCGCGGCGAGCACGTTGCCGTGCGATTCGACGGTGGTGCGATCACTACCGAACACGGCATCGCACGCGCGCTGCAGGGCGTGATGCGAGAACGAGTAGTGCCAGGTGGCGCCCCACTCGTCGGTGGCGATGTTCGAGATGCCGGGCACCGTGAGCAGCAGCACCCCGCCCGGTACCAAGACTCGTTCCAGCGTCTGCAGCGCCGCCATGTGGTCGAAGATGAGGTGCAAGGTCTGCGTGAGCACGACGCAGTCGAACGCCTCGTCGGGCAGCATCGAACCGTCGGAGAGATCGCCGACGAACGTGACGTCGGGCCTGCCGGCGTCGATGTGCAGCACGTCGGACCGCTCGACACGAGGTCCCCCGAACCGATGCGTGTACGACGCATCGCCGACCTCGAGCACGCGTCCACGGATGTCGTCGTGACGGCGTTCGAGGAACCCCTCGATGTAGTACCGGTCGATTGGTCCACCCCGCGAGTACCCGAAGTCGGAGGCGATCGGCGTCGTTCGGCGCAGGTCGCCGAACCGCACCTGGCCGGGCGGTGGGGTGACCGTCCCGCCCGCGGCGCGCCGGATCGCGCGACGTGTCCGTGGCGGAAGGATGCGCCTCGCGGCATTCCTGATCGGTTCCTTCATGCGGCAGACCCTGACGGTGTGCCCGGGGCACAACCCGGTGTGATCATGAGCCCGTAGACCACCGGCACGGCAGGATCGTGGCGGTCGACGAGGGTGCCGAGGGTCGCGGCCGCCGCACCCGACGCGACCGCTCGCACGGTCGCCTCGTTCCCGAACGCCTCGACCACGGTGCGGTGGTGTGGGAGGGCCTGGCGCGCCAGATCGATGATCGCATCGGCGTCCGGACGGAAGTTGTCCGACGCGGGTCCCGGGATGAGGGCGACGGCCGATCCGTGCGGCGGGAGCAACCGCCCGAGCCCCGCCATCAAGGCCGTCGTGGTGACGGCAGCCGAAGCACCGTAGGGCACCACGATCCTCTCGTAGGTGGCGGTGCTCGACTCCACGCTCGTCCAGGGCTGCTGCGCCACGGCGCCCGCGAACGCCTCGCGAGGGGGTTGCGCGACCCATGGTTCGTCGCCCGACTCGGCCTCGACGACGAGAGTTGGACCGCTGGGCAGGGCTGCTGTCGGCGCGAGGAACTGTTCGCTCCACACTCCGATGACGGACGGTGGGGAGATCGTGCGTCGCATCCGCCGGCGCATGACTCGGAGGGCGCGGCGTGCGGGAGCCGGGACGTGCCGGCGGAGTCCTGCGGGCGCTGGTTCGGGGGACCTCGAAACGTGCTGGCCCCGAGCCGCGTGCTCGAGGTTGCGCTCGACGACCGCCATCGTCTCCGGATCTCCTCCCGTCGCATCCAGGACGTATGCCCGCATCCACTCCAGGTAGCGCTGTTCCGGCGCGCTGGGCCCGGTCCGTTGCCACTCGCCGGCCTCGATGGCGACCTGGCACGCCGATCCGCCGTGCTGGCGGTAGAGGGCCATCGGGCGAGGATCCACGACCGTGCGGAGGTGCACGGCGATCTTGGCGTACAGCACCTGGTCCTCGTAGAGGCCCCGGAACCGCTCGTCGAGACCGCCGATGCGCGCCAGCGCGGCGCGGTGTGATGAGCACGCTGCACATCGCGGGGATGCGCCACGCGCCGGGCTCGCCGTACATGCCGGCGAAGAGTCGTGGCGGTGGGAGGACCGTGTGCGGCGATGCGTCGGGGAGGCTCATGAGGTGGTCGCGAGCGGTATCAGCGGCGTCGCCCGTCCATCCGTGCCAGCGCCACGTGCCGCCGACCACGACGTCGGCGGCGGGGTGCGCGGCGAACACGCGCAGGCCGTGGGACAGCGCGGACGGGAGCCAGACGTCGTCGCAGTCGAGGAAGCCGATGTGCTCGCCGCGGGCGGCAGCGATCCCGGCGTTGCGTGACGCGCTCATCCCCAGGTTGGCGTGCCCCGGGTGCTCGATGTAGCGAATGCGCTCGGGATGTCGCTCGGCCCATGCTCTGGCGATCGTGGTGCTGGCGTCTGATTGATCCGTCGTCCACGAGGACGAGCTCCCAGTCGACGTGGCCGCGCTGCCCCACGACGCTGCGGATCGCCTCGTCGATGAAGCGCTCCCCGTCGAGGAAGATGAGGACGCAGGTGACCGCGGGTGACGGGGCGGCAGCAGTCATCGGCTGCCGCGCCGGACGAAGTGGTAGACGAGCTCGCGCTCACCGGCGAGCTCGAAGCCGGCGGTGTGGACATGGCCCAGGATGTCCTCCGCGGGCTGGGGGGTGTTCGCCTCCAGGTCGACGAGAAGCACCTCGAGATGGCCGAGCGCCGATGGCGGGACGGACAACAGGCAGTCGCCGGCGGCGCCCTCGACGTTCAGCTTCAGCACGCCCGGGTGGCCGGGGTAGCGGGCGGCGACCTCGGCCAGCACGTCGGCGAACGCGACCATCGGGACGCGCTCGGTGCGCACGACGGTCCCCGAGGCCGGGGTGTGGACCGAGTGGCTCCAGGACTCGGTGGAGATCGACAGGACCACCTCACCGGACGTGGCGCCGACCGCGCAGCGGTGACGGTCCCAGTCGGCGGGGTCGCGGCCGGACACCGTGGCCCGCACCAGCGCGCCGTGGTTGAGGGATTCGGGCTCGTAGGAGAGGACCGCCCGGGCACCATCGTCGAGGGCGAGCGCCCCGAAGTAGCCCTTGTGGGACCCGATGTCGAGCACGATCCGACCGCGCACGTCGACAGGGAACAGCTCACGTCGGAGGACGTAGTCGAGCGTCACGACGTCGATGGCCAGAGTGTCGGCGTGGACGTACACGGTAAATCCCGGCGCCGGGTCCAGCCGCCCGTAGGTCGGGCGGTCCAGGACCGGGAGTAGGCGCCGGGCCTGGAAGGCGCGCACCTGCGCTCGGGCGCGCCGCGAAAGCGCCGTCATCGACGATCGCGGGACCTCGCGCTCGAACGGCGACCGTCGCCGCAGGGCTCGTCTGGCCTCACGCAGCCAGGACATTGGAGGGCTCACGTCCTCTCCCCGTCGTGCCCGGGGCCGTCGAGACGTTCGGTCGACCAGTCCGTGGAGAGCTTGACGAGCCGGTGGAGCCGGCCGAGATCGTCGCCGTCGACGCTGAACGCGACGACGTTGTCGTGCTGCTCCATGTTCTCGTAGGCGGTGCCGAGCCAGATGCTGATCACGTACTCGCCCGGCGTGAGGACCGGCGGCAACTGACATCGCAGCCGGTACCTGCCGGGCGTCGGCATGGCACCGGCGATGCGATCGCTGAGCGCCTCGTCCAAGATCCCGACGCCGCTGCGCGTGAGGACCTGGCAGCTGATGTCGAGCCCTGGGATGGCCTCGTTGACGGCGATGTCGACGCGGATCCAGCCGGTGGTACGCGTCGTCAGCACTGATTGGGGTACACCGTCCTGGTCGACGAGGGCGACACCGATGACCTGGGCGGCGGCGCGCGGATCGACGTCCATGGCGATGGATGTCGAGGCGGCCGCGGTCGAGCGCATGTAGGCCTCGATGACCTCCGCGGTCGGACCGATCACCCGGACGCGCCCCTTGTCCAGCCACATCGTCGTGGTGCAGAGGCGGGCCATGGCGTCCATGTTGTGGCTGACGAACAGCACGGTGCGTCCGCTGCGCTCCACCTCGTCCATCTTGCCGAGGCAGCGCCGCTGGAACTCGACGTCGCCCACGGCGAGGACCTCGTCGACGAGGAGGATCTCGGCTTCCATGTGGGCGGCGATGGCGAACCCGAGGCGCAGGTACATGCCCGACGAGTACCGCTTGACCGGGGTGTCCATGAACTGGTCGAGTCCGGCAAACGCCACGATCTCGTCGATCCTGGCCCGTATTTCGCGCTTGGACATCCCGAGGATGGCGCCGTTGAGGTAGGCGTTCTCGAGGCCGGTCAGCTCACCGTGGAACCCGGTTCCCACCTCGAGGAGCGAGCCGACCCTCCCTCGCGTGCGGGAACGCCCCTCGCTCGGCGTGGTGATGCCGTTGATGACCTTCAGCAAGGTGCTCTTGCCGGCGCCGTTGGAGCCGATGATGCCGAGGGCAGTGCCCTCGTCCACGCTGAAGGACACATCGCGTAGCGACCAGATCTCGCGGATCTCCCGGCGGGGCGCCCCCCGCACGCGTCGGGCGAGGCGGGCGATCGTCTCGCGCAGGTCGGTCCCCTGGCCGTGGTGCTCGCCGAGGCGGTACCGCTTGCCGACGGCGTCGAGCTCGATGACTGTGCTCATCAGATGATGTCGGCGAACTCGCGCTCGCGGCGGCGGAAGTGGACGAGTCCGATGAGGAGCAATACGGCGGCCGCGGTTACCGAGACCTCGAGCTGACCGATGGTCGGCGCTGGGGTGTCGACCAGTGCCCAACGCAGCAGTCCGACCGCGCCGCTCAACGGATTGAGGTACAGCAGGGTGCGCCAGCCGGCGGGCACGAGCTCGGGCGGGAAGGCGATCGGCGTGGCGAACAGCAGCAGTTGCACACCGAACCCGACGAGCGTGTTCACATCGCGGTACTTGACGACGGCCGCACTGAGGAAAAGCACGGGCCCGAGGACGGCGAGGAGGAGCAGCGCCAGGCCACCGGGAAGCCCGACACCGAGCGCCCACGGCGACACGTCGCCGCCGGCGCCGATCGCGACGACGAACGCCAGCGCGGCCGCGACAGCGAGGTCGATGAGGCCGGGCAGGATCGTGGCGGCGGGCGCCACGATGCGCGGGAACGCGACCTTGGTGAGCAGCTGGGCGTTGTAGAGGAGGCTGTTGGTGCCGGATTGCAGTGTCGCGGCGAAGTACGCCCAGACGCCGGAGCCGAGCAGCGCGAACGCGAAGTACGACGGTCCGTCGACCTCCACGTCGGCGAGCCGGTTGAACAGGATCGTGAACGTCAGAGCACCCACGAGGGGTTGGATGCCAGCCCACGCGATGCCGAGGAACGCCTGCTTGTAGCGCACCTTCAGGTCCCGCAGGGCGAAGAAGTGGACGAGCTCGCGATGGGTCCACAGCTGACCGATCCGCAGGGCCGGCCAGCGGCCAGTGGCGGCCGCGTTGACCACCCACGGACGGCTGGTGGCGTCGTCCTTGACGGTCGCCGCGCCGGCGTGATCTTGTGACGAGCTCATGTGGACCTCCCGCTACGAGCCACGTGCGGAGGTCCGTCCGTGGGTGCTTCGTGCCGTCGGGCTGCCTCCGCGTGTCGCCACGCCCGCGACGCCTACGGCTCTGGCCGACCGGATGCGGACCGCGCCATTCGGATGTCGGTGAGCGGCCGGTTCGTCGACATCGAGGTCGGGGGCGGGCTCGGCGATCCCGACGCACTCGAGGTGTCGGGCCCGGCGCTCGTGGTGGTCCGTGACGACGGCGTCCCCGTCGGGTCGGTGTTCATCCCGGCCGGCACGACGGCGACGGGGCGGCTCGACGAGGTCGTCGAGCGCCGCCACGGCGCCGCGCCGGCCCCGCCGGTGCGCTCCCCGGTTCCGGTCACGGTCGCCGTCTGCACGCGCAATCGTCCCGATCGGCTCGAGCGCTGTGTGCGGGCCGTGCAGCGAGCCGTGGCGGTGGCCGCCGGCGAGGTCGATGCGTCGATCCTTGTGATCGACAACGCGTCCGACGACGATCGCAGCCTGCAGGTGGCGACCGCGCTGGGCGTCGACATGCATCGGGAACCGGTTCCCGGGCTCGACGTGGCGCGGAACCGTGCCGTGGCGGCCAGCGCTCACGACGTGGTGGCGTTCGTCGACGACGACGTGGTCGTCGAGCCGACGTGGCTGCGCACCCTGGCCCGGGCGTTCGAGCACCACCCGGACGCGGTCGCCGTCACCGGCGGCGTCCTGGCGTTCAGTCTCGCCGCCGAGGCCCAGGTGACATTCGAAGCGTGCGGCGGCTTCTTCAAGGGATGGCGAGCCGGGCCTCTCGACCGCACGGGCCGGCCCGATCTGCCGTTCGACCCATCGATCGGGGTTGGGTGCAACATGGCGTTCCGGCGCCGCGCTTTCGCGGTGACGGGGCCGTTTGACGAGGCGCTCGACACCGGAACGCCGCTCGCCGGAGGCGGCGATCTCGACATGCTGCTGCGGATGGTGATGATCGGCACAGTCGTCTACGAGCCCTCGGCGATGGTCCGTCACGAGCATCGGGCGACGTTGGATGCGCTGGGGGCCCAGTACCGGTCGTGGGGGATGTCGTGGGGGGCAGTGCTGTACAAGTGGTACCGCCGGTCGCCAGGCGATCGGGCGCTCATCCGGCGTGCCGCGCGCCGGACGTTGCGCTGGTACGCCCACGACATCGTCGTGCCGCGCACCCCGGGCCGGCTGCGGCACCGGGACGCGCTGAGGATGCTCGTCGGGTTCACGAGCGGCCTCGCCGGCGCCTATCCCCGCTCCCAACGACGGATGGCGCACCGCCGACGAGCGGCATCCTGACGGGGCTGGGTTCATCATCCACCCCCTCCCGGCAGGGCGCCGCGGCCTTCCCGCCGGACGCGCTGCTGCGACCGGAGGTAGTTGAGGGGCCCGCGCAGCGTGCCGCGCAGCTGGGCGCTGGCGATCGTCGGTGCCACAGGTCCGCGTCCGACGAGGGCATGGAGCTGGCTGACGGTGACGTAGGCGCCGAGCCGGGCGAGGCGGTGGACGGCGCGGGGGTCGTGGTCGCGGAGCAGCGTCGTGAGCTGGTGGGCGACGTGGCCCGAGTAATAGCTCGTGATCTGGGTGGCCAACGCCGCAGGGCTGTCACGATGGCGGTGCCAGACGTACGACGCCGGCTCGTAGAGCACTGTGAACCCGGCGCGGACGATGCGGTACAGCAGGTAGCTGTCCTCGCCGACCCCGCTCGGCATGCCGGGGCCCAGCGCCTCGTCCATCAGGCCGACCTCTTCGTCGTCGAACACTGACCGTCGGAACGCCGCGTTCGCGGTGGCGCCGAGCTCCCAGGCTGGGAACGCGGTCCATGGTCGGGTCGGGTGCTCCCAACGGCTTTCGAAGCGCCGGAAGCCCTTGCCGAGCGGGCTGATGCGTTCGAAGTCGATCTGCGTCTGGTTGCGCAGCTCGAGCGGTTGCACGTTGCCGCAGACCGCCATGACATCGTTGCGCCGGAACGGCTCCAGCAAGACGTCGAGCCATCCGGCCGGGACGCGGACGTCGTCATCCGTGGTCACGACGACGTCGCCGGTGGCGCGCCGGATCCCGGCATTGCGGGCGTAGGCGAGCCCGCGGCGCGGCTCGGCGACCCGGATCACGCCGGGGAAGCGGTCACAGACCGGCGGGGTGAGCCCGGAGGCAGGGTTGTTGTCGACGACGATGATTTCGAACGGGTGATGGCTGCGCTGGTCGACGACGTGGTTCAGGCAGGCTGCGAGGTCGTCGGGCCGGTCGAGCGTGGCGATCACGATCGAGGCCGAGCACGATGAGGGTGTGGCTGCCGAGCGGTCGCTGCGTCGGCGGATCTCGGACCGCAGCCGCGCCACCGCCTCGCTGCGGACGTCGTCGGGCGGGCGCGTGTCGCACGCCGCGAGCACGTCGATGCCGCACTCGTCCACGATCGTCTCCCGCCACGCCCGGGCACTCCACGGGTGTCGTCGGGCCGGCACGTGGAGCCGGCCGACGGCGCGGGGGCCTCGGGTCAGCACGACGACCGTCTCGACCGCTCCGAGGCCGACCGGTGGCGGATCGGTGACATCGGCTGCCGTCACCGCCATCGACCCGTCCGGCCGCTGGTCCGTGCCGGTCGGCACCGGTGCATCGGCGGCGAGCGGCGGCGAGCGCCCGGCGCCGTTGACGGCTCGGGATCGACGGTAGGCCCGCCGCAGCGCGGCCGTTGCGAAGCCGCCGACCTCGGTGGCCGGGAGGGCGACCGGTACGCGGTTGGGGACGAGCCAGGCATGCAGCAGGCGGTGCGGCCAGTGGTCGGTCGCGTACCACCGGACCACTCGGGCGACGTCGACGACGGTGGCTCGATCGGCCAGCCGGGCGGCGGTCATCATCGACCACACTGATCCGTTGTTGCGGACCTGGTCGCGGAGTGCGGTCATCGACCGTCGGTGCTCGTGGAACACGATCGCGGCCGGCTCGTAGCGGGCGAGCAGGCCCGCGGCGAGGATCCGGTGGAACACGTCGTGGTCGTCGCCGCCGCCGGTCGGGGTGCCGGCGCCGAGCGCGGGGTCGAACCCGCCGACCTGGCGGAGCGCAGACAGCCGGAACGCCATGTTGGCGCCGGTACCGAGCTCTCCGGTGCCGAGCCGCCGCCCGGCGCAGGACGGGTCGACGCTGACCCATCGTCGGGTGACACCGCGCCCGAAGCCGCCGAGACGTTCGAAGACCTGTTGCGCCGCGGTCTCGAGCTCGAGCGGTATGACGAACCCGGTCACCATGGCGAGGTCAGCCTCCTCGTCGAAGGCGTTGGAGATGGCTGTCGTCCACCGGTCGTCGGCGACGGCATCGTCGTCGATGAAGGCGATGATGTCCGTCGTGCTCGCGTCGATGGCGCGGTTGCGGGCGTGGTCGAGCCCAGGGCGCGGCTCGACGGCGTAGTCGACGTCAGGGAATCGTTCGGCCACCAGGCGCGCCGACTCGTCCGACGACGGGGCGTTGTCGACCACCAGGACGCGAGTCGGCGCGCGCTGTGCGACCAACGCGTCCAGGCACCGCCGCAGTCGTGCCGGACGGTCTCGCGTGCAGACGGCCACCGTCACCCGGCCGGCCGGGGTCGGTGCGACGCGAGGCGAAGCGAGCGTGACGGCGTCGAGGTCGAGGCAGGTCCCGGGGCGTGACGCCTCCATCGCCGCGAGCAGCACGACGCGCAGGAGCGGTTCGCAGAGCTCGGTCGCGATGACGTCGGCGAGAGGGCTTCCGCGACAGCGGTCACCTTCGACAGGGACGCGGACCGAACCCACTGGCTCACCGGCGTATCGCACCACGACCATCACGAAGGCGTAGCCGTCCAGGTCCGTCACGTCGGGAACGCCGTCGTCGAGGTCGATCATCAGCACCTTCGTCCGGAGCGCCCCCCAACGGCGCGCGTCCACCTCGACGGTCATCGACCTGCCGCCGCCCGACGGAACCGGCGGACGCGAGCGTCGTAAGGCCACGTCCATGGGAACAAGGCGAGCACGGCTTCGCCGACCGAGCGGGTGATCCTCACGACCTCCCGCATCGCATCCGGGGCGTCGCGCCGGCGCACGGCCGACCGGAGGAGTGGGACGCGATCGGCGGCACGGTGCCACTCGTGGTGCCGGTGCAGGTCGCGGGCGAGCGTCCGCCTCACCCGAGGCAGGTCGCGATCCGTGATGGCCTTGAACCGAACGTACAGGTCCTCGCGCCGCGTCGTCGCCTGGTCCGACGACAGCGAGCGAGCGGTCTGGCGGTAGTCGACGACGATGTCTGGGACGAACGCGATGGGACCACGGGCCGAGATCCGCAGCCACATGTCGTAGTCCTGGGCGACGCGCAAGATCGGGTCGAAGTCCCCGATGGCGGCGAAGCGGGCGCGCCGCAGCAGCACCTGGCCCACCGTGTACACGAAAAGGACGTACCCGAACGCCTCGAACGGCGACGGCTCGGCCGCGGCGAGCGTCCGGGTCGCGCCCCGCGGTGTCCACCAGCGGCGGGGGGCCACGACGGTGCGACGAGCGGCCGCCTCGCTTCGCACGAGCGGCACGGCGGCACCCTCAGCATCGACGGCGGCGACGTTGCCATGAACCGCGAGGGCGTCAGGCGCGGCCCGCAGCGCGGCGACGAGACGCTCGAGCGCGGTGGGCCGCAGCAGGTCATCGCCGTCGAGGAAAAGGAGGAACTCGGCGCGGGGGTCGGCGTGCCGGGCGCCCGCGTTACGAGCTGCCGACAGGCCAGCGTTGCGTTGCTGCACCAACTTGATCCGAGGATCAAGCTCGGCCGCGCGCCGCACGATGTCGGCCGAGCCGTCGGTGGACCCGTCGTCGACCACGATGTGCTCGAGATCTTCCAGTGTCTGCGGCTGAACACTGCGGATCGTCGCCAGCAGGTGATCAGCACCGTTGTACACCGGCGTCACGACGGTCACCGTCACGGTCACACGACCGTCGCCTCGCGGTCGACGTACAGCATGGTGGTGACGTCCACCGGCGTGCGCAGACCGGCCACAAACCCACTCACGAAGTAGCCGATCCGGCGCAGCCCGGTGTGCCTCCGGCCGAGCAAGAAGAGCCCGACCGGCTTGATCAGCCCGAACCAGACCACCTCATGGGCAATGACCGGCACGATCCTGAGATTGCGGCACTTCAGCTGTTTCACGTACGCGGCACCGATGCCGTACCAATCGCGACGGGTCAACCAGCGGCCCTGCTCCCACGTACGGAACCCATGGTGCACGACGAACGGGTCGGGGCTCTGCAGCACCCACCACCCCGCGGCGAGTGCCCGGGCGGCGAGGTCGCGGTCCTCGCCGCTCAGCATTCGACCCCCCGGACCGAGCTGCTCGTCGAAGCCGCCCAAGGCAAGGACCTCAACGCGTCGCACAGCCATGCCGGCCCCGATACCTCGAGCCACGCGACTTCGAGAGCAGAGAGCGCACGACGAGGCGTTCCTCGACGAGGTGCTCAGGGATGAAACCGAGATCCGGGTCGTGAGGACCGGAGCCGACCCGGCAGAACGCTACGGCGACCTGTTCGAGCGAGGCGATCGCAGCGTGAAACCGATATGCCCACTCCGGCGGGACGGTGACGTCATCGTCGATGATGAGGACGATGGGATGCCGGGCTCGCCGGAGGCCGATGTTGCGGCCCCGGCTGACACCGGTCGTGGCCGATCGGATGAGCACCAGCCGGTCGTCGCCAACGAGGTCCTCGACCACGCTGGCCGTCGAGCCATCGACGCTCTGATCCACCACCACGAGCTCCACCTCGATGGCCTCACTCGCCAATACGGACCGGATCGCCTCGCCGACGCTCGCTCGATCCTTGGTCGCGATGAGAACGCTCACCGCCGGTCGTGCGTCGCCATCCCCGCCTTCGCCATCGGCGACACGCGAGTCGGACTCGAGGAGAAAGTCCGGGATGGCTGGTGTCACAGACAGTTTGCAGCGTCCTTGTCAGGTCCACCCGCCGATCCGGCCGCCGTGGCGGTCGCCGTGACTCTAACCCCACCGTAAGACGCCGGAGGAGTTGTCATCGGGCGCCTCGTGTGCCGTTCGGTCCCCGTGGTTTGGCCCCCGCGGGACTCGTAGGGGCCGTTCTTGGAGGGTTCGGCCAGTCGGTCAGCGAGTGGGACCATCAAGCACTTCGGCGCCGGCACCGATCGTTCGTAGGTGGCGGCCTTCGATCCGTCGATGGGCCGACGACTTTCAGCGTCCCGTGGTGCGGCCGATCGCTGTCCCATCCCCGCGCTACTCCGGCAGATAGCGGCCGCGCAGCGCAGTGACCGTGGGCCCAGCGAGGAGGCCTGTATCGAGGAGCTGTTCGAGGGTCATCGTGGCGAAGGTGGCCTGGTCCGCAAGCATGGTGCGGTAGCGGGCGCAGGCGTCGACGACGTCACAGTTCCCGGCGGGGTGCACGACCACGTACCGGCCCCACGTCCACCTGCCGCTGGAGTGCTGCAGCAGCGAGAGAAGTAGGAGATGTTCGATCCACATCACGCACAGATCGCCGCGCCCCTTCAGCGTGTCGATCGCGCCGGGAGCGAACACCTGGGAGCGTTCAGCAACCTCGATGTAGCGGGCGAGGTTCTCGGGACGGGGGGTTTCGGGATGGTTGCGCTCGTGATACTTGACGTCGACGGCGACCATGCCGCGGCTGCCGTCGTCAAGGTCGAGGATGAACACAGTGTCGAAGGAGCGCAAGCTGTTGATGTAGGCCGGGTCAAACCAGCCAGGCGAGTGGACGAAGCGCAGCTCGCTGACACGGCCGGGGGTGCCCGGAAGCCAGCCGTGCACAGCACGATCGGCCAGAGCGAGGTCAGCGGCGAGGTCACCGAACAGGTTGAACGACAACGCCACCGACGACAGCAGGTCCGCCCACAGCCGTTGGTGGTCGAGACTCTGACGCGCCTCGACGTACGCAGTCCGGGCCCGGGCCGCATCCAACGCGGCGAAGGTGAGGAAGCTCGCGCCGGTGCGACGGGCATACTCGAGCGGCAGCCGGCTCCCCACCAGCCGGACCCGGGTCTCGCCGGGCTTCGGGACAATCGGTTGGGTGCCGATCGGATGCTGGTTGGCTTCGCGCCAGCGGGCCTGGTGGAAGCGGGCCTGGCGGCGGAACTCGGTCATCGCCGGCCGGCTGGGGATGTGATCGTCGGCCTCCCAGCAGAACGCGGCTTGGAGCTCCTCCCTGGTCGGCGTTGTCATCGATGCCGAGCATATGGACCGGGCCGACAGAGTCGTTGCCCGAGCGCGAGCCGCGCCCATCGACAGCTCCGGAGCGGTGTCCGAAGTTCGGGGACCGTCGCTCGCTATCGGCTTTCGACGGGTGGCGCAGAGCCGCTCGGCAGGTAGCAGACTCCCGCTTCCTGGGCTCAGCTGGGTCTCCCCTACGCTCCGGACGTGTACGGGATCGCGCTCAGCGTCGCGGCCTGCCTGCGCGCAGGCACCCGGGTGGACGTGGCCTGGGTCGTCGAGACGGACGGGCTCGATCATCGCAACCCGGCTGATGCGCTGGCCATCACGCCCGGCGGTGGCCGGGTGGGCTCACTCATGTCCGGCGCCCTCAACGACCAGCTGTCGGACCTGGCCAGCCGGGGGAGCGTTCGCGGTCGCCTGGTCGATCTGCACATTGGCGACGTCGATGCCCTGGTGGCCGGTCTGTCGCGTGGGTGCAGCGCGCGCTGCCTGCTGGTTCCAGCCACCAGCCTGCCCGCCGTGCTGTGGGAGCTGCTGACCGTCCGGGAGCCGCTCTGTCTGGTGACCCGCGTCGAGGGCGACGAGGTGGTGGACACCGCCCTCTTCGACTCCGAGACGATCACCGCCGCCGGGGAGCCTCTGGCGCAGATGTTCAGCCGCCGAGTGAGCGATACGGTCCTCGCCGCGGACAGGGTGGTCACCGTTCTGTGGCCAGTCACCCAGCTGGTGATCATCGGTGCCGGTGCGGTCGCGGAGGCCCTGAGCCGGGCCGCAGCGCTGCTCGGCTGGCAGACCCAGACCATGACCGACGTGGGGACGGCGACTGGAGTGATCGCTGGGCTGGCGGCCCCGGACAAGCTGGTGGTGGCCAGCCATGACCAAGAGCTCGCCGGTCGGGCCCTGGAGGCGGCGCTCTCCAGCGACATCGGCTACATCGGGGCGCTTGGCTCACGACGGGTCCAGCAGGCTCGGGCCGACTGGCTGGCCTATCGCGGGATCACCGACGTGAGCCGGATCCACGGGCCGGCCGGTCTGGACATCAGTGCGGATACGCCCGCGGAGATCGCTCTCTCGATCCTCGCCGAGGCGGTGGCAGTGAAGTCAGCATCGGATGATCAGCCTCGGCCCGATCGCACCCGCTCTGGTCGGCTCTGACGGCAGGCGCGAACGCCCCGGAGAAGCCGTGCGACGTAGACTGGACCGCGAACGTGCGACCGCGCCGAGACACCCGACCGAAAGGGATGTTGTCGATGACTCATCAGGCCGATGATGTGCGGGACGTGCTGCGTGCGGTCTGGGCTGCACAGGGCGAGAGCAGCGCCGACCTCGGCGAGGACTGCAGCCCAACGAAGCCGTGCAAGAACATGCAGGGCGTCAGCTTCGACGGGCTGGCCGAACCCGGCACCGACCTGGGCGGTGCCTGGCGGGAGAAGTTGGCGCGTGAGGGGAAGCTCCGCACTTCGGGCGGCAGCATTCGCGAGCTGATCCTCGGTTCCACCGAGTCGCGCTGACCGCCCGCGTGGCGCCTGACGGATCAGCCGGCCGACGGTGAGCGAGGGCCGAATCGACCGTCCGGGGACCGTCGGCGAGCTCACCGACCTACTCCGTGGCGGGAGCTATCTCGCCGATCGCGGGTTGGCCACGGCGCTGTTCGTCTCCTTGTCGCTCGGACGTCCGATCCTGCTCGAAGGCGAGGTCGGCGTGGGCAAGACCGAGGTCGCGAAGGTCTTGGCGACAGTGTTCGGCCGCCGGCTGATCCGGCTGCAGTGCTACGAGGGGATCGACACGAACCAGGCACTGTACGAGTGGGACTACGCCCGCCAGATGCTGCAGATCCGGGCCCTGTCGGAGCGCCAGCTCGAGGACGAGGCGGCGGTGGACAAGCTGTTCGGCCCGAAGTTCTTGCTGGAGCGGCCGTTGCTGGAGGCAGTTCGTGCTGGTGACCAAGCGGTGCTGCTCATCGACGAGATCGATCGAGCTGACGACGAGTTCGAGGCGTTCCTGCTCGAGCTGCTGTCGGACTTCCAGATCACCATCCCCGAGATCGGTACCATCAAGGCGGCCACGCGACCGCTGGTCGTCCTCACCTCGAACCGCACCCGCGAGCTGCACGATGCCCTGAAGCGGCGTTGCCTCTACCACTGGGTCGGGTATCCGAGCCCTGAGCGCGAGGTGGAGATCGTCCTTCTCCGGGCGCCGGGAGTGTCCGAGACGCTGGCCCGCAAGATGGTGGCCGCGGTCAACCGCCTGCGCCAGCTCGACCTGGCGAAGCCGCCTGGCGTCGCCGAGACGCTCGACTGGGTGGCGACCTTCGACGTGCTCGGCGAGACCGAGCTGGACACCCGCACGCTCGACGACACGCTCGGTGCCGTCGTCAAGGAGCGCGACGACCTCGAGCTGGTGCGTGAGAACCTGGAGGAGATCGCCTCCGGTGCGTGATGGGGCGCCATTTGTCGAGCTGCTCGTCGCCTTCGGTCACGAGCTGCGCGCAGCCGGCCTCGCCGTGGGCTCCGGCGATGTGATGGCGTACTGCGCCGCCGTGGCGTCGCTCGATGCGAGCGACCTCACGGACCTCTACTGGGCCGGGCGGACGACGATGGTGACCCGCCGCGATCAGATCGCGGACTACGACTTGGTCTTCAAGCGGTTCTTCCTCGACGAGGACGACTCGGCGTCGGAGCCCTTGCGGTCGAAGATCAAGGCGACGACACCGACTCAGTCCGCGCTGGAGGTCCCGGCCACCGAGCTCGGTGGGTCCGTCCACGAGGACGAGGAGACCAGCCTCGGTCTGATGGCCTCCGACGTCGACATCCGGCGGAACAAGTCGTTCGCCGCCTGCACGCCGGAGGAGCTGGCCGCAGTGCGGCGCATCATGACGCGGATCCGCTTGACCCCGCCGAGGCGGTGCACCCGCCGCACCGAGACCGCACGGGCGGGCGACCGGCCGGACATGCGCCGGATGGTTCGCGAAACCATGCGGACGCACGGCGAGCCGGCTGAGGTCTTCTGGCGCCGCCGCCGGCTGCGGATGCGGCCGCTGGTCCTCATCCTGGACGTCTCCGGGTCGATGTCGGACTACTCCCGCAACCTGCTGCAGTTCGCCCACTCGACCAAGCGGGCCGCTCCCCGCGTCGAGGTCTTCTGCTTCGGCACCCGGCTCACTCGAATCACGAGGGCCTTGGATCGTCGCCGCGCCGACGATGCCTTGGATCAAGCCGCGAGGTCGGTCTTCGACTGGGAAGGTGGCACCCGCATCGGCGACTCGCTGGAGGTGTTCGTGCGGACCTTCGGGCGCCGCGGCATGAGCCGGGGTGCGATCGTGGTGATCTGCTCCGACGGTCTCGACCGCGGCGACCCTGCCGTCTTGGCCGGAGCGATGGAGCGGCTGTCGAGGCTGAGTCATGGGATCGTGTGGTTGAACCCACACATGGGGCGAGCCACGGACTACCGACCGAACACGCTCGGGATGATGGTCGCCGCGCCGCACATCGACCTCCTGCTGCCCGGGCACGACCTGCGCAGTCTGGAGGAGTTCGCGGCGCGGCTGCCCGAGCTGCGCTAGGGAGCAGGAGGACGACCGAGGTGAGGTGGAGTGTGTCCGTGGTGGCCGAGGGGGACCGCGTGCTCACCTCCGACGAGATCGTCGAGCTGGCCGATGCAGTGGCCGCGTACCACGGCATCGCCAGTGGCATCGGCTCCCCGCGCTACGGCGCCCAGCTGCTCGTGCACGCCGGGACCACGGACGAGGCGGTCGAGCTCGCCACCGCGGAGTTCATCCGGGCTGCAGCGCGAGCCGGCCTGCCGCCGTGGCCGATCACCAGGGTCGAGACCATCAGCGAGGACGACGAGCTGGACGAGATCGGATGATCCGGCTGGGCTCGTTGGCCGGGTATGCCTTCGAAGGCCCGCGGGTGCTCGCTGGTTGGACCCCGCCGGCCCGGCCCGGCGTGTACGCCATCGTCTTCAAGCCCGAGCCGGATACCAAGGCCGACCGGTACGCGGTCATCTATGTCGACCACACCGACGACCTGACCGCCGAGCGGCTTCCGTTCAACCACTCGCGAGCGTCGTGCTGGGTGCGTCGAGCCGGCAGCCGCTGGAAGCTGTACATCTGTACGTACGAAGTGCCCGGGGGCTTGCGATCGCATCGCGAGCAGATCGTCCAAGAGCTGACGGCGATCTACCGTCCGGGCTGCAACCGGGATCAGTACGACCCGGCGTGGAAGGACGAGTGGATCGGCGAATACACGGCGCCCACCACCGGTCCCCTCACCACCGGCCGCGATCCCGCTTCGGGCTCCTGAACGTTTCGGCGTGCGGCCCTCTCTGCATCACCCCTGTGGGTACACTTGTATTGCGTATGCGGTTGAGTCCAGTAGAGTCACTGAGCGTGGCGTCGGAGGAGTCCGGTCCGAGGGTTGGGGTTGATTACCCGGGGACGTGGCAGGCGTTCGAGGCGTGGTTCAGCGACGATGACGCCTGCCGGGCCTATCTGGTCGGGCTGCGGTGGCCGGATGGTTTCGTGTGTCCGGCCTGCGGAGCGAGGGACGCGTGGGTGACAGCCCGGGCGATGTTCATGTGCAAGTCGTGCGGTCGTCAGACCTCGGTCACGGCGGGAACGATCTTTCACCGGTCGCGGCTTCCGCTGCGCACCTGGTTCGCGGCGATCTGGTTCGTGTGCGCGCAGAAGAACGGTGTGTCAGCTCTCGGTCTGCAACGGGTCCTCGGGTTCGGCTCGTACTCGACGGCGTGGACCTGGATGCACAAGCTGCGGCGAGCCATGGTGCGACCTGACCGGGATCGGATCGGCGGCGACGGCGTCAGCGTCGAGATGGACAGCACCTTCATCGGGGGCCGCAGCGGCACGCGAGCAGGACCTCGATACGCCAACAAGTCCGAGGTCCTCATCGCCGTCGAGCGGCGCCCTCCCCAGGGCCTGGGCCGGATACGGGTGGGATGCATCGACCTCAGCCAGCGCAAAGCCGAGGTCATCGACTTCATCGACGCCAACATCAAGCCGGGCACCATCCTCTACACCGACGGCGACCCCAGCTACGACAACCTGCCGGCCCGGCTCGGGATCACCCACGAGAAGATCGTGATGGTCACCGCCAAGGACCCCGCCCACGAACTACTCCCCGCCGTGCACCGAGTGGCGCCGCTGCTCAAGCGATGGCTCATCGGAACGCTTCACGACGGGCAATCAGCCGATCACCTCAACTACTACCTCGACGAGTTCACCTTCCGGTTCAACCGGCGCACCAGCCGAGCCCGAGGAATGCTCTTCTACCGCCTCCTCCAACAAGCCCTCAACACCGACCCCCACCCCTACCACGAGCTCACCGCCAAGTAACACCCTCCGCGGTCAAACCGGACCAACTGGACTCAACCGCATACGCAATACACTTGTTCGTATGGGGTCGGCGGCGGAGATCGAGAGCGAGCTGGCGCTGGTGTGTGCCCAGCTGAACGCGGCGCATGCCCGCCTGGTCGAGCTCGTGGCGAAGGTGTTGGAGGCGGAGTGCTGGGTCGGCGCCGGCATCCACACCCGCGAGCAGTGGGTGGCCTGGAAGACCGGGCTGTCGCCGGCGAGGGCTCACGACGTCGTCCTGCTCGCCCGCCGCCGCCAGGAGCTGCCGGTGATGACCGAGGCGCTCGCCGCGGGTGAGCTGTCAGTGGACCAGGCCGCGGTCGTCGGCCGCCACACCCCGGTCGACTACGAGACCGACGTGGTGGCCTTCGCCAAGGTGGCGACCGTGTCGCAGCTCCGGCGGACGTTGCGCCGCTACAGCTTCCAGGCGCCCGCCGACGACGAAGCCGTGGACCTCGCGGAGCGGACCGGCGTGTCGAGCTGGTACGACAACCACGGCCGCTACCGGCTGCGGGCGGTGTTGGACGCTGACGACGGCGCGATCGTGGACGCCGCGCTCCGGGAAGCCAAGGAGGCCTTGTTCCAGGCCGGTGACGTCCCGGCGACCTGGGCGGACGCGTTGATGGAGGTCGCCTCGCGGTCGCTGAGCGGGCCGCTGCCGGTGGCGCGCCGGGAGCTGTTCACCGCTCATCTCCATGTAGCGCTCGACCGGCCCGATGCCTACCTGCACGGCGGCCCGGCCCTACCCGAGACGTTGCGACGCCAGGTGCTGTGCGACGCCCGCGGCGTTGTCGTCGGTGTCCGCGGCGGCCGACCCGTGGATGTTGGTCGCAGCCGCCGGATCGTTCCCGCCCACACCCGCCGGCTGGTCGAGGATCGTGACCACGGATGCCGGGTGCCGGGTTGCAGCAGCACACGGGTCCAGATCCACCACCTCGTGCACTGGGAGGACGGTGGTCGCACGGACGCCGACAACCTGGTCGCCCTCTGCCACCGGCACCACCGCCTCCATCACCGCCAGAAGCTGCGCATCAGCGGCGACCCTTAGGTCCTCGACGGGCTGATCTTCACCGACGCCGCCGGGCGGCTATTGGCCACCGGGCCACCGCCCCCGCCGACCTCAACCGATCCAGTCCTCGCCACCGCTCGATGGCAACACCCCACCGGAGAACGACTCGACAGTCGATGGGTCCACTTCAACCGACAACCCCGCGCCGGGTAGTCCTACGACGCGGGCACCTGCGGCTCGGGCTCTGGCCGCCCGTGCCCTCCGCCATCGGTGCCGCCCGGCACGTAGCCCACGGCATCGTGGAATCGCGAGCGGCGGCGTCCGGAGGCTGGCCTCGCAGGCCCCCGCTCCGCGCTCGCCGCGGGCTGGTAGGTGGCGCCGACGACGATCCCCTCCGCCATCCCGTACAGCAGCGGCAGCGCCCCGGCGACGATGCCGCCGGTGTGGTTGATGTGCTCGACCCCAGGCTCGATCACCTCGGCGTTGCGCTCGATGGTCCTCACGAGGTCGGAGCAGCCCTCGAGGTTGGTGGCGATCCTCGTGAGCTGCGAGCCGACGACGAACAGGTAGAACGCCAGCCCGGCGATGAGCAGGACGATGTCGACGACCGACAGCACGATGAGCGTGGTCACGACCGGACCTTTCCAAGGACACGACCCAGGAACAAGTGGTGTTCGAGGCCTTCGGCCAGCACTGCGTCCACGCGGCACGCGGTCTCGGCGATCAGCGCGGTGTCCGCCGTGTTGGCCGCCGCCTGCTGCAAGGTGTCGCTGATCTCGACAACTCGTCGGTCGATCGTGCGCACCAGGACGACGAGAAGCGTGAGCAGCGCGGCGACGGCCAGGACAACGACGAAGCCGCCGATGACCGCGCCCCACCAGAGGTCGTGCTGTGTCGAGGTCAATGCGAAGGTCATGGTCAGCCTCCCAGCCTCACCCGTCCGCGCCGGAGCCCGGCGGCGATCACGTCGGCGGACTCGATCGTCGTGTGCAGCTCGGCCAGCGCCGCGGTGTTGTGGACCGACTCGGTGAGGCTGTCGTCGATCTGCCTCGCCTCCTTGCCGATCGAGTGGGCGAGCAACAGGATCGGAACGACGAGGGCGACGACCACCAGGACGACGACGATGGCGATCGTGTAGCCGATCGCCCAGCTGGTGGTGGAGCTGCTCGATGCCGCTAGCACGTACATGGAGTCGGCTCGCCTCTCAGATCGATTCGCAGAAGTCGCGGACTGGCTTCAGGCTGGCGTTCACCGACGGCAGTACCTCCGGCACGGTCCGGGTCTTCTCCGCGATGACCTGGACGCCACCGACGACAGCGCCGAGGGTCTTGCGTATGGCCAGCAGGTGGAAGATGACCCGCACGAGGCCGAGCGCAGCGGCCGCGATGATCAGCACGGCGATCACCACAGTCACCCAGGCGACAACTGGCATGTCGGCATCCTCCTTCTCAGCCGAGCAGCTTGGCGACGGAGCCGGCGTAGCGGACGGCGCCGTTGGCCACTTCGTGGATGGTGCTGTCGGTCGAGGCCAGCAGCTCCGGGACCTCGTCCAGCTCACCGATCAGGGCCACACCGCCGGCCAGGATGTCGTCGGAGGCAGCACGGATCCGCTCGAGGGCTGCCAGCACGCGATTGAGCAGTGCGACGAGGACGGGGACCACCACCAGCAGCAGGACCACGTTGCCGATCCACCACAGCACGATGAGTTCTCCTCTTCAGCTCGGGTTGGGCTGGTAGGGCAAGAAGAAGCGACGTCCTACCCGCCGCAGGGCCATCCACGTGGCGCGCAAAGCGATGGCGAAGCCCCTCGCGGGGGCGGCGGTGGCGATCTGGTCCGGCGCCAACCCACGGTCGAGGTCGGTGATCCGGTTCTGCATGTTGTCCGCGAAGTCGCGCATAAGCACGGCGGTGACGTCGGAGATCATGCCACGGCCGTACTGCGCGGCGGCTCCCGACAGCTGCAGGTCCTGCGCGACCTCGATCTTGGTGCCGCGGGCCGTGGGCGCCAGCTTCGCCGTCACCAGCATGGCCGCCTGACCCCGGCCCTTCTCGTCGGCTCCGGCCGCGTCCACCACGATGCGCTTCGCGGCTTCGTCGCGTTCCTTGATCTCGGCTGTCCCGGCGAACTGCAGCTTGACCGGCCCCATCCGAACGGCGACCTTGCCGAGGTACTTGTCGTCACCCAGGTCGTCAGTCAGCTCCGCGCCGGGCAGGCAGGCGGCGACCTGGGGGATGTTGTCGAAGAACTGCCAGACCTTCTCGACCGGCTGCGCGACCTCGAAGTCGTGCTTTATCAGCATCGCGCCTCCTTGGGGAGGTAGGCCGCGGGGTCCTCTTCGAAGGCGCCACGGCAGCCGGTGCCGCAGAAGTAGTAGATCGCGCCCTCGTATTCGAGCGGGTGGCTGGTCCGGTCCGCCGCCACGGTCATCTTGCACACCGGGTCTATTGCAGACACAGGCGTGGCCGGCGCGGCCGGATGGTCGGGGACGAGAGCGCCGGACGCGCGCAGCCGCACCAGGTCGGCCAGGATGGCGACCGCGATCTCCCGGTGGGACGTGTGGCCGAGGTCGAGCCCGACCGGCACCCGCACCCGGTCGAGCAGATCCTGCGGCACCCCCCGGTCGGCGAGGTAGCCGAGCACCGACTCACCGCGACGACGCGAGGCGACGAGCCCAACGTAGGCCGGGCAGGCGGCCACGGCCTGTTCGATCGCCTCCTCGTCGCCGTGGCCTTGCGACGCCACCACGACGACGGCGCGGGCATCGACGTCGGCCGCCGAGAAGTCCGCTCCGTCGATCAGGTCCGAGCGCCAGCCCAGTGCCCGCGCCAGCTCGCACAGCGTGTGGGCCATCGGCGAGCATCCGACGACGACCAGGTGCGGGCTGGACAGCACCGGTTCGACGTAGACCTCCATGGCTCCCTCGCTCTGGCACGAGATCGGTATGACCGTCATCCCCTCTGGCACCACACCGAACTGCTCCGGCGTTCCGAGCAACAGCAACCGCGGCTCACGGTCGATGATCGAGCGCTGTGCCTCGCGGATGACGACCGGCTCGGCACAGGCTCCGCCGATCCAGCCATGGAGCTGACCGGACGCGGTGACGATGGCGCGTGACCCCTGCTGTCCCGACGACGGCCCCTGCCGCCACACCACCGTGGCCAGTGCGAACTCCTCGCCGCGCCGGGCGAGCTCCCCGGCGAGCTCGAACACGTCCCAGCCGTCCGCTGGCCGTCCGTTCACGAGTCGTCCGACCTGACTGGAGGCGCTCCGGACACGTCGTGGCGCTGGGTCAGGGCCTCGTAGACGCGGTCCGGCAGCAACGGCATGTCGATGTTGCGCACACCGGTTCCCTTGACCGCATCCATCACTGCGTTGACGAAGGCGGCCGGTCCGCCGACGGTGGCGCACTCACCGACCCCCTTGGCACCGATTGGGTGGTGCGGGCACGGGGTGACGACCTCGTGCAGCTCGAATCCGGGGGTCTCCCACGCCGTCGGCAGCAGGTAGTCCATGTAGTTGGACCCGATGCAGTTGCCCTCGGCGTCGAAGGTGATGAACTGCATGCTGGACATCGCGTAGGCCTCGGTCAGCCCGCCCATGATCTGTCCTTCGACGATCATCGGGTTGATCCGGACACCGCAGTCGTCGACCGCGACGACGTTGAGGACGTCCCAAACGCCGGTCTCAGGATCGACCTCGACGGTCGCGATGTAGCAGGCGAACGGCCAGGTCAGGTTCGGCGGGTCGTAGTAGGCGTTGTTCTCCAGGCCGGGTTCCATGCCGTCGGGCATGTTGCTGTAGGCCGCCATGGCGCATTCCTGGATGGTCACCCCATGGTCCGGCGCACTGCGCACGTAGAACCGACCGAGCTCCCACTCGACGTCCTCCTCGGACACCTCGAGCAGGTGGGCGGCGAGCTTGCGGGCCTTGGCCCGGATCTTGCGCGACACCATCGCCACCGCGGCGCCGGCGACGGGCGTGCTGCGCGAGGCGTAGGTGCCCATGCCGAACGGCGCCGTGTCCGTGTCGCCCTCCTCGACCGTCACGTCCTCCGCGGGGATGCCCAGCTCGTGGGCCACGATCTGCGCCCACGTCGTCTCATGCCCCTGGCCCTGCGACTTGGCCCCGGTGCGCAGGATGGCCTTGCCGGTCATGTGCACCCGCAGCTCAGCCGAGTCGAACATCTTGATGCCGAGGATGTCGTACTCCCGGCTGTTGCCGGCGCCCAGCGGTTCGGTCATGGTCGAGATGCCGATGCCCAGCAGGCGGCCCTGCTTCTTGGCCTCCTCCTTCTGCTTCAGGAAGTCCTGGTACCCGACGGCCTCCAGCCCGACATCCAGGCACTTGCCGTACTGGCCGGAGTCGGTGAGGAAGCCGAACGGTGTGCGGTGCGGGAAGTCGTCGTCGCGCACGAAGTTGATGCGCCGGAACTCGGCCTGGTCCATGCCGAGGTCGTCGGCGGCGGCCTGGACCATGCGCTCCTGGAAGAACATCGCCTCGGTCACCCGGAACGAGCACCGGTAGGCGACGCCACCGGGCGCCTTGTTCGTGTACATGCCGCGGGCGGTCAGGTGGGCGGCGGGGATGTCGTAGCAAGCGAAGGCCGAGTGCATCAGCCCGATCTTGAACTTGGTCGGCTGCGCATCCGAGAAGAAGGCGCCGTGGTCAGCGTCGGTGTGCATCCGGACGCCGAGGATCTTGCCGTCCTTGCGCAGCGCCAGCTCGCCGCGGAGGTAGACGTCTCGGGCGAACCCGGTGGAGATCAGGTTGCCGGTCCTGTCCTCGATCCACTTCACCGGTCGCTCCAGCAGGATCGACGCCAGGATCGACATGACGTAGCCGGGGTACACAGGAACCTTGTTGCCGAAGCCGCCGCCCAGGTCCGGCGAGACGATCCGGATCATGTGCTCCGGGATCTCGGCCACCAGCGCGACCGCAGACGCGAATGATGTGCGGCGCCTGTGTGGTCATGTAGACGGTGAGCTTGGACGTGGCCCGATTGAAGTCCGCGATCGACCCGCAGCACTCCAGCGGCGAGGGGTGTGAGCGCGGGTAGTGCAGCTCGAGCTTCGAGACCAGGTCCGCCTGGGCGAAGGCCCGATCGGTGCCGTCCTTGTCGCCGACCTCCCAGTCGTAGACCACGTTGTCGTGCTGGTTCTCCTTGTCGTCGCGGATCAGGGGCGCGCCTTCCGCCATCGCCTGCTGGGGGTTGACGATCACCGGCAACGGCTCGTAGTCGACGACGATCACCTCGCATGCGTCCTTGGCGATGTACGGGTCGTCGGCGATGACACAGGCGACCTCCTGCCCCTGGAAGCGGACCTTGTCGGTGGCCAGCACGGCCTGGGTGTCGTAGGACAGGGTCGGCATCCACGCCAGGTTGCGGCTGGCCATCATCTCGCCGGTCAGGACCAGCCGGACGCCGGGGATGTCCCACGCCTTGCTGGTGTCGATCGAGTTGATGCGGGCGTGCGCGACTGGGCTGCGCAGGATCTCCATGTGCAGCATGTCTGGCAGCACGATGTCGTCGACGTAGTTGCCCTTGCCGCGGATGAACCGGTTGTCCTCGACCCGCTTGCGGCTCGCCCCCATCCCGCCGATCTTGATCTCGTCCAGCGCCTGAGTCACCTCGTCACCTGCTATCCCTCATCCGCTTGCGGCCTCGGGCCGCAGCCTTTCGGCCGCCCAGAGCACCGCCTTCACGATGTTCTGGTAGCCGGTGCAGCGGCACAGATTCCCCGACAGCGCCCAACGCACCTCGTCCTCGGTCGGGTCCGGGTTCTCGTCGAGCAACGCCTTCGCGGCCAGCATCATCCCGGGGGTGCAGAATCCGCACTGCAACCCGTGCGCGTCCTTGAACCCTTCCTGAAGCGGGTGCAGCTCGCTCGCCGACGTCAAACCCTCGACCGTGGTGACTTCGTGCCCGTCCGCCTGGACGGCCAGCATCGTGCAGCTCTTGATCGGCTTGCCGTCGAACAGCACGGTGCACGCGCCGCAGTTGCTCGTGTCGCATCCCGTGTGCGTGCCGGTCAGCCGGAAGCCCTGGCGGAGCAGATGGGACAGCAGCAGGCGGGGCTCGATCTGGGCCGCCCGCCGCTCGCCGTTGATGGTGATCGTGACCCGCCTTACCGGGACGTCACCGGCCGGCCCGGGGCTGATCGCTTCGAACAGGCTCGTCACGTCAGGCCGCCCTCTCCGCGGACTCGGCGAGACGGTTCAGGATGCGCACGACGAAGGTGCGCACGATCTGCCGCTTGAACTCCGCGCTGCCGCGGTGGTCGGTACGGGGCCTCGAAGCCTGCGCGGCGAGCTCGGCCGCCTGCCCGATGCTGTCTGCAGTCAGCGGGCCACCGACGAGGGCCTGCGCGGCCTCGACCGCATTGATGGTCGAGCCACCGACGCCGGTCAGGGCGATCCCGGCCCGAGAGATCGACCCTCCCGAGCGTTCGACGGCGACGGCGACGCCGACGGTCGCGAAGTCGCCGACACGGCGCTCCAGCTTGAGGTAGCCCCCGGCCGGATCGCCTGCCGGCGCGGGTATGACGGCCTCCACTGCGACCTCGTCGATCGCGAGCACGTTCTGGAAGGGGCCGGTGACGAACTGTGCGACCGGGATCGTGCGCCGTCCGGTCGATCCCTGGGCCACGACGTGGCCGCCGAGCGCGGTCACCACCGAGGCCCAGTCGCCCTGCGGGTCGGCGTGGCACAGCGAGCCCACCAGTGTCCCGCGGTTCCGCACGATGGGATCGGCGATCAGCGGCGCAGCCGCCGCCATCGTCGGCTGCCGCGACGCGAGGAGCGTCGAGCGCTCCAAGTCGGCGTGCCGGCACAGGGCGCCGACGCGGATGGTGCCGTCCGGGTCGACCCGGTGGTAGTCCAGACCGGGAACGTTGTTGATGTCCACGAGCATCTCGGGCGACGCGAACCGCAACTTCATCATGGGGACCAGGCTCTGTCCCCCGGCCAGCACCTTGGCCTCGCCCCCTCCCTCGTGCAGCAGGCCGATCGCGTCGTCGAGCGAACGCGGGGCTTCGTAGCGGAACCGGGACGGATAGATGCGAGCCTCCTCTCGGTGCCGGGGCCGTTCAGGCCCGGGTCGAGTCGGGGGACGGGCGGCCGACGGAGGCCTGCGGGTCAGGTACGGCGACCGGGAGCGACTCCTCCTCAGGGTCAGGCCGCCGTTGCTGGTGTGGCGGCCACGGACCCTGTACCGGCTGGCCCGCGACCTTGAGGTAGTCGATCAGCGCGGGCCAGGCCCAGACCGTGGGGCTCTTGCCGTTCTTGGGTGAGTGCTCGATCAACTCGAACAGTCGCGGGTTGCCCTGACTGTGGCCGGTCGACTCGACTGCCATGCCGCACACCCCCGAGGTGAACCGCGCCGCTCGGCTCGGTCGCCGGTGCTGCGAGTACAATCTATGCCCCCGCCTGCGTCCGGCCACCGCACAGTAGCAAGTCGGTGTGCAGGTCGTCGTCCGGCTCCGGAGGCCCCGACCGCCGTGCTCAGTGCTTGTCACTCGGCAGCACGTCGACCTCGGACTGGTGCCATACCGGGCTGTCGCCGGCCGTCTCGACGTTGAACCCGTAGTCGAAGACGAGCGTGCCCCCGTAGGTGGCACCCCACGACACCAGCACGGCGATGACCACCGAGAGGACCATGATGCCGACCGGGGTGGACGCGTCCGTGTGATAGCCGTTGAGCCGCAGCACGATGTTGATCAGGGCGAGCACGGTGACCGTGAGCATGATCGTGGCGTGTGTGTTCGCGGTCCGACGCGCCTGGGTGCCCGACTCAGAGGATCTCAGCCAGTCGAACAGCCCCGTGAGGGCGGCGAGCACGGAGACCACGGCGCCACCGATGAAGACGTAGGTGCCCGCGTGCCAGAAGTCGCGGCCCCAACCGTGGTCGTCACCACCGATCACGGAGATCACATCGAACACCGCACCGAGCACGTAGGCCGCGATCGGGAAGTCGGTGAGCGGCGGGTGGAAGGGCTTGCCCGCCCAACCACGCGGCCCCTTGAACGCTCGGCCCTTCAGGGTGATCGCAGGGCGTACCGAGAACCGTCGCATGGCAGAGCTCCTTCTCGTAGCGCTGTGTGCTGTCCGCATCCTAGGTCCGAGTCGGTTTCTATTGTCAAGAATATCTGCGATAGAATGGCCGTTACACTCGATCGTCTGGGAGACAGGAGAAGGCATGACCGCGGAGTCGTCAGAGCCGCGGCCCGACGAGCTCGCCGCGATCGGCGCCCTGCGTGACCCCAAGCGCCGAGCGCTGTACGAGTTCATCGCGATCGCAGGGGACTGGGTCAGCCGTGACCGAGCCGCCGAAGCCGTCAGCCTGGAACGAGGCACGGCCGCACACCACCTGGAGCGGCTGGTCGCGGACGGGCTGCTGGACGTCGACTTCCGGCGGCTGTCGGGTCGACAAGGCCCCGGGGCGGGGCGGCCAGCGAAGCTCTACCGTCGGGCCGAACACGAATTCGACGTCAGCCTGCCCCGCGTGACTACGAGCTGGCGGGCCAGCTGCTGGCCGAGGCCGCGAACCGCGCCCGCACCGACGGAACCGACATCGTCACGGCTGTCGAGCAGGCGGCACGAGCAGAGGGCGAACGCCTCGCCGCGAAGATCAGGACGAGGCTCACCGCCGCCCGCGTTCGACGATCGCGGGCCAGCCGGAAGCGCATGGTTGTGGAGGCACTTCGAGAGCAAGGCTTCGAACCTGTCGGCCTGACCGACGGGACAGTGGTGCTGCGGAACTGTCCCTTCCACCAGCTCGCCCAGACGTACGCCGAGCTCATCTGCGGCATGAACCTGTGCCTCGTCGCGTCCGCGCTCGACGGAGCCGGTGAGACGGGACTGCGCGCCGAGCTCGATCCCGAACCAGGGGCCTGCTGCGTCCGGCTCCGGCCCGTGACGTGACCGAGGGCGGCGACCCGCCGTGCTGGGCCCACCTGTTCGACGAGGCCGAACCGGCCGAGGACCTGGGGGCCCGCCGAGCTGGCTCGGCGCGGCCTGGGCGCGAGGCTTCGGGCATGCTCGCCGACCTCAACCTCCTCGCCTTCGTGCCGGTCACCGACCTCGACCGGGCTCGCGCCTTCTACGAGGGCGTGCTCGGGCTGACCGTCACCCACGCCGACGGCTTCGCACTCGTGCTCGGACATGGGGCACGGACCGTGCGCCTCGTCCCCGTCGGTGCGCTCACACCGCAACCCTTCACGATCCTGGGATGGGACACCTCCGACGTCGCCACGACCGTCGAGGCGCTCGGAGCGCGGGGAGTCGAGTTCAGTCGGTACGACGGGATCGAGCAGGACGCTCTCGGCATCTGGACCGCGCCGAGCGGCGACCAGGTGGCCTGGTTCCGCGACCCCGACGGCAACGTGTTGTCGTTGTCATCGCACACTGGTGGCTGAGCAGTCGTCGGTGCCGCGTCGCAATCGGGTCGATCCGTGGGGGGATCTCCACACGGTCACCAGTCGGGGCCTGTTCACGGGGAACCGTGGCTGTCTGGTCGACGAGCAGGGCGTGACGGTGCGCCACCATCGGGGATCGCTCTGGATCGCGTGCGTCACGGAGTTCCGGGCTGGCGGTCGCCACTCGACGCTCCCCGGCGCTGGACACCGATCTTCTTCCTCGACGACGCCGTCGCTCTCGCCGCCGGCCACCGCCCCTGCGGCCTGTGCCGCCGCCAGGCCTACCGCTCGTACCGCGACGCGGCGACGCGCGCACTCGGACGATCAGAGCCGCTGCTGGCCGTCGAGCTCAATCGCCGCCTGACGTCGGAGCGGCTCCGGCGCGGCCGGGGCCTCGCCCACGCCGGCGACCGGCGCCTGTGGCTGGCGGCGGTAGACGAGCTCCCGGTGGGCACCGTCATCGTCGGCCAAGACGGTCACGCTCGCCTGCTCCTCCAGGACCGGCTGCTGGCCTTCACCGTCGACGGTTGGGGCGTCCCGATCGAACGACCGAGACGGGGCCAGCTGTGGGTCCTGACCCCCCCGACCTCGGTCTCCGCCCTCGTCCACGGGCACATCCCCGCTCTACCCGAGTGCCACGGCGGGACGGGCACCAGCCTGACGAGCGGACTGATCCAGCACTACGGCCGCCGTTGGCGCTCCGGTCAGCCGGCGGCGTCGACTTGTCCGGCGATGCGCGCCAGCTCGTACTCGACCATCTCGTCGAGCGTCGACACCGGCGGATCGGGCAGCCGCACCACCGGCTCGGCTCGCGTCGGCAACAGCACGATCGCCGAGCCAGGCGACGTGACGACGCGGCGCTGGTTCTCGCACCAGATCTCGAGCTCCACCAGGTTGCGGCCATCCTCTTGGCGCTTGTCCGAGACCTTTCCCTTGATCCAGCTGGTGTCGCCGATGAAGTTGAACCGACGATGCTGGCAGCTCAGCTTCCAGAGCCAGCCGTCGTCGCCCATCCAGTCGGTCACGAGGTGACAGAGCCACGTCTCGCGCAGCCCGCCGTAGTCGTACGAGGTGGGCAGCCCCAGCTCCTGCGCTCGCTCCGGCTCCCAGTGCAGGCGCTGCACGGTGTCAGGGATGTTGAGTGAGTTGGGCGGGTAGAGGCCGGGCGCCTTCTTGCGGATCAGGTAGGCGAGTCGGAAGTTGCCAGGCGGTGTCAGCTGCATGCCCCATCCGAGGTGCCAGACGATGATGTTCGTGGTCACCATCGGTCCCTTGACCTTCGTCTGCACCTCGTCACCGATCTCGACGTCTTCCCAGTAGCGGGGCGTGGCGCCCCGGCGGGACTCCGCTTCGTAGGCGGCGTCGATCTGGGCCAGCTGCGCCGCGGTGTACGGCTCGGGGAGGTCGTGCTCCTTCTCGCGCTCGCGCGATGTGCGCCGCTCGGCGTTCACCCAGGTCCCTCGCCGAAGCGAGGTCAGCTCACCCCGCTGGTTGGCGTAGATCATGTCGAGGGTGACGTGCCCGGTGCGACCGCCGAAGGCGCTCGGCTTGTCCTTGACGCCCACTTGCGTTCGCAACATCTTCTGTCGATCCCCGGTCCGCAAAGGCCGCCACCACTCGAACTCCATCACAGCCTGGTACGAGCCCAAGCCGGCGAAAGGATCGCCCTTGAGCATCGCCTTGATCTCCGGTGGCGTCGGTCGCGGCGAGGCGTCCTCGCCCATCGTGTAGATGAAGGTCGGAGGAGCGACGATGCCGCCCCAACGGGTGCCAGCGGCGTAGTCGGGATCGCAGAAGAGCGGGTTGTCGTCGCCGTAGCCGTAGGCGAAGTGGCGCACGCCATCCGTCGACACCTCGTAGTTGTGCGGCGGCGTGGCGACCGGTTGGGAGATGCCCAGACGCCGCCGTGACCGCTCGAACGATGCGTCGCTGATGACGCCGTACGTGGGATCGGCGGTGTCGGTCACTGCGAGCTCCTTCCCCGGCGAGACTCGCCTCGCGCTCGTGGGGGTGTCCATCCTCAGCGGTCGGCCTCGGTCCACTCGGGCACGGTCGCGCCCCACCGGCGCATGCCGGTCTCGATGTCGTCGATCACCCGCTCCAACACGGCGACGCGCGCGAACCGCTTCTGCTCGCCGCTGATCACGTCCCACCGTCCGAGGTCGTGATCGGTCCGCTCGAAGGCCTCGTTGGTGGCCTTCTCGTACCGACGGTTCTTCTCGCGGTTGCGCCAGTCCTCGTCGGTCAGCTTCCAGCGGCGCAGAGGATCGGCCTTTCGGGCGCGGAACCGACGCAGCTGCTCCTTGTCGCTGATGTGCAGCCAGATCTTCACGAGGATCAGCCCCTCCTGGACGAGCGTCTGCTCGAAGCTGACGATCTCCTCGTAGCCGCGGCGCCACTGCTCCTCGGTGGCGTAACCCTCGATGCGCTCGACGAGCACCCGGCCGTACCAGCTGCGGTCGAACACCGCCATCCCGCCCAAGCCGGGGAGCTCGCGGTAGAAGCGCCAGAGGAAGTGGTGGCGCTTCTCGTCGTACGTCGGGGCGGCGAAGCTCGAGACCCGGTAGTGGCGGGGGTCGAGCGGCTCCACCAAGCGCTTGATCGCCCCGCCCTTGCCGCCGGCGTCCTTGCCCTCGAAGATCACCAGCAGGCCCTGCCCGATCTGACCTCCGGCCAACTGCCCGCCGAGGTGCAACCGCAGCTCGAGCAGCCGCCGCTGGGCCCGGCGCAGCCGATGCTCGTACTCCGTGGTGCCGAGCCGGGCCGACAGATCGAGCTCTTCGAGTCGGCCCATCGACCCCGATGGTAAGGCACGGGCCACCGCTCCACACGCCTCACGCTGGGTCTATGGTCTCGGCCGTGCTCCTCGCCTCGGTCCTCCATGACGGTGTTCCCCATGCGGCTCGGCTGATCGACGGCGGCGAGACCGCTGTCCTGCTCACCGCATCCGATGTCGGTGCGCTGCTCCAATCGGTCACCTGGGCGGAGGAGGCTCTCGCCACGGGAACATCCGTCGGCCGCGTCGACGTCACCTTGGCCCCGGTCAGCCGCCCGGCCAAGACGGTGTGCGTCGGTCTGAACTACCGCTCGCACATCGAAGAGACCGGCAATGCCGTCCCCGAGCACCCGACGCTGTTCTCCAAGTTCCGAGACACCCTCTGCGGTCCGGCCGACGACATCGTGCTGCCGGCCGCGTCGTCCAAGGTGGACTGGGAGGCCGAGCTGACGGTGGTCATCGGAAGGGAGGCCCGTCAGGTCGCAGCGGCCGACGCGCTCGGCTACATCGCCGGCTACACGGTGGCCAACGACACCTCGATGCGCGACTGGCAGCGGCGCACCACGCAGTGGATGCAGGGCAAGAACTTCGAGGCTGCCACCCCCGTCTGCGGCGTGATGGCCACGCCGGACGAAGTGGACCACGCCGCCGACCTGCGCCTCACCTGCACGGTGAACGGCGAGGTGATGCAAGACGCGCGCACCAACGACCTCCTCTTCGGTCCGGCCCACCTCGTGTCGTACATCTCGACCTTCACCACCCTCCACCCGGGCGACCTCATCCTCACCGGCACCCCATCGGGCGTCGGCGGCGCTCGCACCCCGCCCCGGTTCATCAGTCCCGGCGAGGTCGTGGTGGTCGCGCTGGAGGGCGTGGGCGAGTGCCGCAACCGCTTCGTGGCCCCGGGCTGACCGCGAGCCCACCATCGCTTGTACCCTACAAAGATGGCTTCGAGCACGTCCGCGGCAGCCGGCCAGCCTGTCGACCTGAACGTCGCCGAGGACCTCGAGCTGGCTCGCCGCGTGGGCGCGGCCTGGAAGGAGCTCCGTCGCGGCGCGGCCATGGCCGCGGTGAAGGACTACTTCTACGGCGCCGACGAAGACGCACTCGAGCCAGGCCAGATGGACACCCTCGACCTGCTCGTCCAACGGCCCGGCTGGCGCATGAGCGAGCTGGCCGAGGCGCTGCGAGTGGACCCCTCGACGGCCACCCGCGCCGTCCAGCGCCTGGTTCGGGCCGGCCTTGCCGATCGCCGCCCCGCCCCCGACGACGGCCGGGTCGTGGTCGTCGCCGCCACCGTCGCCGGTCACCAGCGTCACGAGGCCGTGGCCCATCGTCGCCGGCGGGCACTGGCCCGGATGCTGGGCGAGTTCGAGCCGGCCGAGCGCGGCCAGCTGGCCGAGCTGCTGGAGAGGATGGTCCTCGCACTGGACCACCTGGCGGCCGACCTGGTCGAGTGAGGCCCGCTCCCGGGCTCGACGGCCACCCTCGATCGCCCGGCCGATAGGGTCGCCGACATGGCTGATCGCGCCGGCTTCGCCGAGCTGGCCATGCCCTTCGCCTCCCAGCTGTACTCGGCCGCGCTGCGGATGACCCGGAACCCAGCCGACGCCGAGGACCTCGTCCAGGAGACCTACTTCAAGGCCTACCGGAGCTTCGCCACCTTCCAGGAAGGCACGAACCTGCGCGCCTGGCTGTTCCGCATCCTCACCAACACCTACATCAACAGCTACCGCGCCAAGCAGCGCCGGCCAGCCGAGACCGACCTCGCGGAGGTCGAGGACTTCTACCTGTACCGCCGGATCGGCGCCATCGAGGAGGCCCTCGCTGCCCGCAGCGCCGAGGACGAGCTGATGGACCTCTTCACCGACGACGAGGTGAAGCAGGCGCTCGAGGACCTCCCGGAGAACTTCCGCCTCGCGGTCCTGCTCGCCGACGTCGAGGGGTTCTCCTACCGTGAGATCGCCGACATGCTGGACATTCCGATCGGCACCGTGATGTCGCGCTTGCATCGGGGAAGAAAGGCGATGCAGAAGGCGTTGTTCGAGTTTGCCGCTGAGAAAGGACTCGGACGGCCCGCAGAACCAGAACCGCCGGAGTCGGAAGGAGAGGCGCCCGAGGGCGCCCCATCGGCCGCCAAGATGACCTCCACCGGTGGCACCACCGCCGGCACAGCAAGGAAGACCTGAGAGCCATGACCGATTGCGAGGACACGCTCCGCGAGCTCGAGACCTACCTCGATCACGAGCTGTCGAGCGACACCCACCACTCGATCCAGGCTCACCTCGACGGCTGCCTCGACTGCCTGCACGTCTTCGACTTCCACGCCGAGCTCAAGCAGATCATCTCCCGCAAGTGCCACGACGACCCCATCCCGCCCGGGCTCATGGCCAGGATCGAGGAGTGCTTCGGCGGCGTCGAGCTCGAGGACGAACCCGGCCCAGCCTGAGCTCCGGGCGTGTCGGACGCCTCGGCCGCCCTGCCTGACGGCCGGGGACCCGCCCTCGCTACGATGCGGCCCATGTTCGCGGCGCAGCCATGGGACTGGTGGATCGCTCTCGTCCTGTTCGTCGCCGGCGTCGGCGCGCTGCTGGCCCTGGTCGTGGGCTACTTCGCCAAGGTCGTCAGCCCTCAGTTCCCCCGTCGGAACCAGCGGCAGCGGCAGTAGCGGTGCCGGCTCGTTCGCTCGTCGATTGGGGGCTGGCCGAACGGATCGGCACGCGCCTCGCCCAGCGGTCACCGTCGACGAGCGACCTGGGATCGATCCAATGGGAGATGGACAGGCTGGTCCCGCTCGCGGAGTCGCTCGTCACCGAGGCCACCGGACTCCACCCGACGGGTTCGGCGGTGGTCAAGGTCGTCGACCGGCCGACGTGGGTCAGCGCCAACCTCGGTGCCTTCCGCCGCATGCTGGCGCCCCTTCTCGACAAGTGGGAGGAACGGGTCGGCAAGGTCGGCATCGGGGCGGAGCTGGCGGGCCGGTTCGCGGCGGTGGAGCTGGGCGCGCTCCTCGGCTGGATGAGCTCGCGCGTGCTCGGGCAGTACGACCTGCTGCTCGCCGACCAGACGGAGCAAGCAGGCGATGTGGTCTACCTGGTGGGCCCGAACCTGCTCGGGCTCGAGCACCGGTTCGGGTTCGAGCCGCGGGAGTTCCGGCTGTGGGTGCTGCTCCACGAGCTGACCCATCGAGCGCAGTTCACGGGCGTGCCCTGGCTGGCACCGCACTTCACCGGCCTGGTGCAGCAGGCGCTGACCATGGCCGACCCCGATCCGCGCCAGCTGGCTGACGCCGCCCGCGTCCTGATGCGGGATTGGGCCGAGATGCGCCGCCGGCTCGACCAGGGTGGGGTGCTGGCCCTGGTTGCCTCGCCCGATCAGCAGGCCACCCTCAACGACATCGGCGGCATGATGGCACTGCTCGAGGGTCACGGCGACATCACCATGGATCGCGCCGCCGTGGGCCAGGTCCCGTCGGCCGACCGGTTCTCGTCCGTCCTCAAGGCCCGGCGTCAAGGTGGCTCTCCGCCGTTGCGCCTGCTGCGCAAGCTCATCGGGCTCGAGGGCAAGCTGAACCAGTACGAGCAGGGCGAGCACTTCATCGAGCACGTTGAACGGGTGGCTGGACGCCAGGCGGTCGATCGCTGCTGGCAGGGGCCCGAGCAGCTGCCGTCCCTGGACGAGATCCGTCAGCCAACCCGCTGGTTGGAGCGGATGGGCTTGGCGGGCGCCGTCGCCTGACGGCAATCGAGCCCGGTCGTGGACGCCGCCCGCCTGCTCTCGCGGTGCACCTTCCCCGCCGCCGGCACCCCCGTCACGTGCGCGGTGTCGGGGGGCGCCGATTCGCTCGCGCTCGTCGTCCTCGCCGCCGCGGCGGGCTGCCGCGTCACGGCCGTCCACGTGGACCACGGGCTGCGGCCCGGCTCAGGGCACGAAGCCGACCTGGTCGCCGCCGTCGCCGCGCGCCTCGGCGCGGCCTTCCGCGCTGAAAGGGCGGCGGTGGAACCGGGCCCGAACCTCGAGGCCAGGGCGCGGGCGGCCCGCTACTCGGTGCTCCCGCCCGGCGTGCTCACCGGCCACACCGCGGACGATCAGGCCGAGACGGTGCTGCTCAACCTCCTGCGGGGAGCCGGCCTCGACGGCCTGGCCGGCATGGCCTGGGAGCACCGGCCGCTCCTCGGCCTGCGCCGGGCCGAGACCCGAGGGGTGTGCTGCGACCTCGGGCTGGAGTGGATCGAGGATCCGACGAACGCCTCACCCGTCCACCGCCGCAACCGGGTCCGCCACGAGCTGGTCCCCCTGCTCGACGACATCGCCGCCCGCGACATCACCGTCGTCCTCTCCCGCCAAGCCCCCCTCCTGCGCGAGGAGGCCGAGCTCCTGGATCAGCTGGCGGCCGGCATCGATCCCACTGACGCCCGGGCCCTCACCGGCGCTCCGGCCCCCCTCGCCCGGCGCGCGGTGCGCCGGTGGCTGAGCGAGGAGCATCCGCCCGACTCGGCCACCGTGGAGCGAGTTCTGGCCGTGGCTCGCGGGGAGGCCAGGGGGTGCGAGCTCGGCCGGGGCCGGCGGGTGGAGCGTCACGCCATGCGCCTGACCATCGTCGCCGGCGGCGCCACCGGCCGGCCTGGATAACCTCGCCGCTCCGTGGACCTCCATCCCGAGCTCGGGCCCCTGCTCCTGTCGGCCGAGCAGATCCGGGCCCGGATCGACGAGCTCGGCGCCGAGCTCGGCCGCGACTACGAGGGCCGCGCTCCGCTCCTGGTGGCCGTCCTGAAGGGCGCGTTCATCTTCCTGGCCGACCTCGCCCGGGCGGTGACCACGCCGCACGAGATCGACTTCATGGCCGTGTCCTCGTACGGCGCGTCGACTCGTTCCTCTGGCGTGGTGCGGATCGTGAAGGACCTGGACATCGAGCTCGAAGGCCGGCACGTGGTGCTGGTCGAGGACATCGTGGACTCCGGGCTCACCCTCGCCTACCTCCGCCGCATGCTGGCCGCCCGCAACCCGGCCAGCCTCGAGGTCTGCGCCCTGCTGGCCCGGGAGAGCATCGCCCCCGTCGACCGGGCCGGGCTGCGCTACGTGGGCTTCACGATCCCCGATGACTGGGTGATCGGATACGGCCTCGACGTGGCCGAGCGCTGGCGCAACCTCCCTGACATTCGCATCTGGAACGGCCCCCACTGACCGTTGGGCCGGCGAGCCAGGCCGGGAAAGCCCCGGCCGACTACGCTTGTTCCTTCGTGAAGGCGCAGGTCATGGGTGTGCTGAACGTGACCCCTGACTCCTTCAGCGACGGCGGGCGCTGGTGGGACGGCGATGCCGCCATCGCTCACGGTCTGGAGCTGCTGGCCGAAGGCGCGGCCGTGGTCGACGTCGGCGGGGAATCGACCCGTCCGGGGGCAGAGCCGGTCGACCCCGACGAGGAGCGCCATCGAGTCGTCCCGGTGATCGAGGCGCTGGCCCCCTACGGCCGGATCTCGGTCGATACCAGGCACGAGCGGGTGGCGGTGGCAGCGGTCGAGGCTGGCGCCACCCTCATCAACGACGTCTCGGCCTCGCTCCAGCAGGTCGCGGCCGACCTCGGCGTGGGCTGGGTGGCCATGCACATGCAGGGCGACCCCCAGACCATGCAGCGGCAACCGTCGTATGACGACGTGGTCAGCGAGGTGCGAGACTTCCTCGTGGACCGGGCGGAGGCGGCGGTGGCGGCGGGCGTGCAGGAGATCTGGATCGACCCCGGGCTCGGCTTCGGCAAGGACCTCCACCACAACCTCCAGCTTCTCGCCCACCTCGATGTGCTCGTGGCCACTGGCTTCGCCGTCCTCGTCGGCCTGTCCCGCAAGGCCTTCCTCGGCCGGCTGCTGGCCGCCAGCGACGCCCGAGCCAGCGCGCCGAGCCTCCCGGGCCTGATCGGCGTCGGCATCTCGGATGACACCTCACCTGTCCCCACCGACGATCGCATCGAGGGATCGCTCGCCGGCGCCACCTGGGCCGCGATGGCGGGCGTGCGCATGATCCGGGCCCACGACGTCCGGCCCACGGTCCACGCCGCCGCCCTGGTCGGGGACGCGCCCTGATGGCCCGGCTCCGCGGGAAGTGGGCGCTCGGCATCCGGCCCCGCAACTTCACCTGGTTCATCAAGGATCGCTTGGCGGTGTGCGAGCGGCCGGGCGGCTTCGGCGAGAACCACCGGCGGGTCAGGCGGCAGGAGGAGATCATCTGGATCCGCGAGCAGGGCTTCGGCTGCTTGATCTCGATCATCCCCTCGCCCCACAACCTCCACAACTACGACGAGCTCGGCGTTACCTACCGCCACCGCCCGTTCGGGCCGGGAGAGGAACCGCGTGCCTACCTGACCGCGTTCTACCCGGAGGTCCACGAGCTGCTGTCCAACGGGGCGAAGGTCGTGGTGCACGGCGAAGAGGTGAGCGACCGGGTGATCGGGCTCGTCGGTGGCTACATCCGCTGGGCTGGGCTCGTCACCGACGGCCCCCAGTCCGTCACCCTCATCGAGCGGATCAGCGGCAAGCAGCTCGACCCGTTCGGGCGGGGATTGGTCCAGCTCGCCGGTGAGCTGGCGCCCGACCGTCGATAGGGTTCGCCGCCGTGGCCGATCGCATCGAGATCCGGGGGCTGCGCGCCCTCGGCGTGATCGGTGTGCTGAGCGAAGAGCGTGAGCGCCTGCAGCCATTCGACATCGACCTCGACGTCGAGCTCGACCTCAGCGCCGCCGGCCGGAGCGACGACCTCCACGACACGGTGGACTACGGCGCGCTCACCCTGGTGGCCGCCCGCGTCGTGACCGGCGAGTCGCACCGACTGCTCGAGCGGGTGGCGCAGCGGATCGCAGAAGAGGTGCTGGCCGCGGACCCGAAGATCGATGCCGTCACGGTGTCGATCCGCAAGGTGCGCCCGCCCATCCCGGTCGACGTCGACACCAGCGCGGTGACCATCAGCAGGCGGCGAGCATGACCCGCGCCCTGCTGGCCCTCGGCTCCAACCTCGGCGACCGGGTCCGGTACCTTCAGGAGGCCGTGGCGCTCGTGCCCGACCTGGCGCAGCTCTCCCGGGTCTACGAGACCGACCCGGTGGGCGGGCCCGACGAGCAGGGGCCGTATCTGAACATCGTGGCCCGCCTCGAGACGGCCCGCTCCGCCCACGAGCTCCTCGACCTGTGCCGGAGCCTCGAGGACAGGGCCGAGCGCAAGCGGGTCGTGCGCTGGGGCCCGCGCACGCTCGACGTGGACGTGCTCTGGGTCGACGGCGTGCACCTGGACGAGCCCGAGCTCACCGTCCCGCACCCTCGCATGTTCGAGCGGGCGTTCGTCCTGGCCCCGCTCGAGGACGTGGCGCCGGACCTCGTCCCTCCGGGCTGGCGTGACTCGGTGCCCGCCGTGGGCGTCCGGGTCATCGGCGACCTGCCCCAGCTCGCCGTCGAACCTGACTGACGCCACGAGGGAGCGATCATGACCTGGCTCGGCGCCGAAGAGCTCGACCTGTTGGTGCTGGGCAGCGGAGTGGCCGGGCTCTCGGCCGCGGTGCGCGCCGCGGACGAGCTCGGCGTGCGGGTGGGGGTGCTCACGAAGTCCGACCTGTCGCAGGCCGCCACCCGGTGGGCCCAGGGCGGCGTCGCCGCCGTGCTGTCGACGGACCCCGACTCGACCGACCTCCACCTCGCCGACACCCTCGTCGCCGGTGCCGACCTGTGCGACGTCGACGCCGTCCGCACCCTGGTCGACGAGGGCCCGAGCCGGGTGAGCGAGCTGATCGCCATGGGCGCGATGTTCGACCGAGACCGCGACGGTCGGCTCCAGCTGGCGCGCGAGGGTGGCCACTCCCTGCCCCGCATCGTGCATGCCGGCGGCGCCGCCACAGGAGCCGAGATCGAGCGGGCGTTGGTGGACGAGGTCCGGGAGACAGCGGTCGTGTGCTGGGAGCGCTGGTTCGCGCTCGACCTGCTGGAGGAGGACGGGCGCTGCGTCGGCGTCACCGCCATCGCCGCCGACGGGTCGATCAACGAGATCCGATCGCGCCATGTGCTGCTGGCGACCGGCGGCGCCGGCCAGCTGTTCGCCGCCACCACCAACCCGCTCGAGTCCACCGGCGACGGCCTGGCCATGGCCCTGCGGGCCGGGGTGGCATGCGCCGACGTCGAGTTCGTGCAGTTCCACCCGACCGCGCTGCGGAGCCCTCGGATGCCCCGTCCGCTGCTGTCCGAAGCGCTGCGGGGCCACGGCGCGCTCATCCGGGACCTGAACGGTGACCGCTTCGTCGACGAGCTGCAGCCCCGCGATGTCGTCGCCCGTGCCATCACCCGCCGGATGCTCGAGCAGGACTCCGACCACATGCTCCTCGACGCCACCGCGCTCGAGCGCTTCGAGGAGCGGTTCCCGACCATCGCCGCCGACCTCCGATCGGCCGGACTCGACCCCGCGGTCGACTTCCTCCCCGTCGCTCCCGCCGCCCACTACCAGTGTGGTGGGGTGGTCACCGACCTGAACGGAGCCACGTCGCGGCCCGGGCTGTGGGCAGCCGGCGAGGTGGCGTGCACCGGCGTCCACGGCGCCAACCGGCTGGCCAGCAACTCGCTGCTCGAAGGGATGGTCTTCGGGCCCCGCGTCATCGAGGCCATCGGCCGCGGGGTCGGCTCGTCCGAGCCGACCGGCGCCATGCGAGCCCTCCTCCCCGGCGACCCGCACGACGGGGGCATCCCCGGCCGCCGGCTCGAGCAGTCGGTGGCGACGGTGGCGGGGACGCGATCGGAGCCCGACGGCGTGGCTGTCGCGATCGACGTCGCTGCCGCGCGAGCGCCTGCAACGGGCCATGACCCGCGGCGCCGGGGTGTTGCGAGACGCCGACTCGCTCGGCCAGACCGCCGCTGTCGTGGGGGCGACGGTGGCCGCCGTGGACGGCCTCCCGAAGGGGGTGGCGAGGGAGGAGCTCCGCAACCTGGCCACCGTCGGCGCCGCCATGCTGCAGGCGGCCGAGCTCCGGCGCGAGAGCCGAGGCTGCCACACCCGGTCGGACTTCCCCGACATCGATCCGGCGTTCAAGGTCCGCCTCGTCCTCTCCTGACCGGGGTGAGCTCGGCCACGGGGCCGACCGTGGCGCCCGGTACGCTCCCCGGCGGTGGAGCTCCGCTACGTCTACGTCGGCTCGTCCGACACGGAGCGTGACCTGGCCTCGTGGCTCCGCCTCCCCGGCGCCCGCCTGCGCTGGCGGTTCCGGCACTTCGGGGCCGACGTCGCCGCGGTCGACCTCGGCTCGCCACCCGTGGTCCTGATCGCCGATCACCGGCCGCCCGGCTCCGTGCTCCCGATCTTTGCCGTCGCCGACCTCGACGTCACCGGGGACGACGAAGGCTGGACGGTCGAGCTGGGCCCGATGGGCACTCCCGAAGGGCCGGCCACTGTGGTGCGCGATCCGAGCGGCACCGCGATCGCCCTGCTGCGGGTGGACCGACCGGACGTCCTGGATGACGCGTTCGTCGACGAGCACAACGCCCACGCCGTCCACGAGGCCAGACCTTGAGCGCGAGGCCGATCGAGCCACCGGCGGCTGCGGTCAGGGATGCCGTCGCCCTGGCCCTGGCCGAGGACCTCGGTCCCCTCGGCGACCTCACCGCGGCGTTGGTCCCCGCGACGGCGACCGCGGTCGGCGCGCTCGTCGTGCGCACCGAAGGCGTGCTGGCCGGCACGGCGTGCGCGGGCGAGACCTTCCGGCAGGTCGACCCCGCCATCGCGGTCGACTGGGTGCGCGGTGACGGCGACCCCGTGCCCGCGAGCGGGCGGGTCGCCGTCGTGCGGGGGCCCCTGCACTCGATCCTGACGGCCGAGCGAACGACGCTCAACTTCCTCTGCCACCTCTCGGGGGTGGCCAGCGCCACCCGCGCCCTGGTCGACGCGGTAACGGCCGCCAACCCCCGCACGCAGGTCTGGGACACCCGCAAGACGACACCTGGCCTGCGCGCCCTCGAGAAGGCCGCCGTGCGCGCCGGAGGCGGAGCCAACCACCGGGGCTCGCTCTCCGACATGGTCCTGGTGAAGGACAACCACCTCGCCGGACTCTCGATCACCGACGCCGTGTCCCGCGCCCGCCTCGCGTGGCCGGCGCGCACGATCGAGGTCGAGTGCGACCGGCTGGAGCAGGTGGCGGAGGCGGTGGAGGCCGGGGCGACCATCGTGATGTGCGACAACATGACGCCCCAACAGGTCGAAACGGTCGTCCAGCTGGTCGCCGGCCGGGCGCTGGTCGAGGTGTCAGGGGGGATCACCCTGGCCAGCGCGCCCGCCTACGCCGCCGCGGGTGCCGACCTCTTGTCCACCAGCACCATCACCCAGTCCGCTCCCGCGCTCGACATCGGCCTCGACCTCGAGGTGTGACCCGGTTCGGCGGCCGCTCGGCCGGCCGCGAGCACGACAGCTGCGCCTTCGCGGGGCCGGTTCCCGCGCGGTCAGGGTGCAGCTCCGGCCGGTAGCGTGGCGGACTCCAGCCGTGGCAGGCGGCGGGTGAGAGCGTGTGGCAGACCCGGCCTTTCCGAATGGATGGTGCCCAGGCACACGCTCAAGGCGGAACAAGGCGGAACGAGGCGGAACATGCAGGAGCCAAAGATGATTCGAGTCGCGCGCCTGGCCTCACTGGCCCTCGGCGCGGCCGGCCTGGTGGCATGCACGGGCGGCGGGACAACCGCCGGTCCCGTCACCACGGCTTCGCCGGCAACGTTGCCGTCGCCATCAACCACGGTCGCGACGAGCACGTCGAGTGCGCCACCCACCACCCTCAGTCCGCGACAGCGAGACGACGTCGACATCCGCCACCTCCACGACCGGTTCTTCGCCATGGTCACCGCGGCCGACGACCCACCCGATCCCAACGACCCGGCCATCGCCGCCACCACGACCGGCATCCAACGCCAGCGGTCCGAGGAGTTCGCCCGCTCGTTGGGCGCGGCGGGCCACCGGATCGTCGGCGACGTGACCAGCCGGACGGTCGAGCTGAGGCTGGTCGACCCCGACCACGTCCGTCTGGTCGAGTGCTCCCGCTTCACCTCGAAGCGCGTCGACGCCGCCGGCCAGGTCGTGGCCGTGGATGCCGCCGGGCCCCGGATCACCGGTCTCCTCCTGTTGCGGACCGGCGACGGCTGGCGGGTGCAGGACTGGCTCACCGGAGCGAGCAAGTCATGCGCGTTCTAGTGCGAGCGCTGGCGGTGGCGGCTCCGCTGCTCGTCGCGACCACACTGCTCAGCGCCCCGATCAGCCCGCTCGCTGGCGCCGACTCGATCGACGAGTGCCCCGCCACCTGCGGCTCCGGTGACGCGTCGTCATCGGGGGACGGGCTGACCACTGACGCCGGCGCTGACCGCGGCCCGGGGCAGGGCGGCCCGGATCGGACCGTCGTGCGCGGCCCGGATCACGACCCGTGCATCTACCAGTCGCTGTCCGCCCACGAGCTCCTGGCCTGGCGGATCTCGTACGCGTGGCAGGGCGACAGCGATCCGCCCGAGCCTCCGCCCGACGCCTACTACGGCGACGACCCCGACGTGCGCTGGGCTCTGGCGCACTGTCCGCCCGACGTCGGCCGCGACGTGCTCGTCTGGTGGCCTGTCGGCGGTCAGCCGCCAGCCGCGCTGCTCGACGCGCTGCGGGAGCGGGCCCGGGATTCGGTGCCCTTCCCGGTCGTGGCCCAACGAGGCGCGCCGACCGGCGAGCGGGCCAACCCCTTCATCACCCAGCTGCCGACGTGGCTCTGGGTCGATCCCGCGGCGTGGCATCCCGTCCAGGCCGAAGCATCGATCCCGGGCATCGTGACCGTCACCGCCATCGGCACGCCGTGGCAGATCGACTGGGATCCGGGGACCGGCGACCAGAGGGTGCGCTGCACCGGTCCCGGCACCGCGTACGACCCGGCGCGGCCCGACGGCGCCCAGTCCACTGACTGCAGCTACACCTATCGCCACTCGTCGGCGCTCGCCCCCAGCGGAGGGACGTACGCCCTCACCTTGGGCGTGGAGTGGGAGACCGCTTGGGTCTGCTCGCCGGGGTGTGGGGGTGGGCCGATGGCGCCGGTGACGATCACGACGACCCGACCCGTCTGGGTGGCCGAGCTGCAGGCCCTCAACGACCGCGTCGTTCCGTCCTGACCTCAAGGCGACTGTTACCGAGGCGCCACGGCTACCGTGATTGGACAATGGCGGGCGGTAAGCGGGTTCTCGTGAGCGGCATGGGGAGCGAGCTCGGCTCGCTCGTCGCTACCCTGCTCGAGCAGGAGTCGTGGGTCTCCGAGCTCACCGGGCTCGACATCGACCCACCCCGACGCCGGCTCCGGAAGGCGACGTTCCACCGGGTCGAGCCAGACGACCGGCGCAAGATCGCCGGACTGGTGCGCGACGCCGAGCCAGAGGTCGTCATCCACCTCGCGGTCTGGGAGCCCGACGCGCGTGCCAACCCCCGCGACGCGGCCCGATGGACCGAGGCCGCCGCCATCGGCGTGCTGGGCGCGGCGGCGGAGTGCCGGTCGCTCCAGCACATGGTGATCCGGTCGGGGATCTCTGTCTACGGACGCCGGCGCGGCAGCGCGACCCGACCCGACGAGTCGGTGCCGCCGGATCCCACGTCGCCATTCGGCCGGTCGTTGCAGGAGCTCGAAGGCATCGGCCGGCAGGCCGGTGACGCCGCCGGCGTGCCGGTGACGGTCCTGCGCCTGGCCCCCGTCGTCGGACCCCACGTACCGAGCCCGCTCGGACGCCTTCTACGGCTCCCCGCCGTGCCGGTGAGCGCGTTGGCTGACCCCGTCTTCTCGCTCATCGACGACCACGACGCCTCACGTGCCATCGTCGCCGCCGCCACCAGGCTGTTCGACGGCCCGCTCAACGTCGTGTCGCCGGGCGCGGTCACTGCGATCAAGGCCGCTCGCATGGGCGGTCGGGTGCCGATCCCCCTGCTCGGTCCGCAGTGGCACCTCGTCCGCCTCGTCACCAGCGCCCTCGGTGCCCCGATCCCGCCCCACGTCGTCGAGATCCTGCACCGAGGCGGCACCGCCGACGGTGGGCAGGCCGGCGAGGTGCTCGGTGTGCGGCCGGCGAGGACGACACCAGAGGTCGTGCAGGCCCTCTACGAGTGGGCCACCGTCATCCGCCTGCACCTGTCGGACGCGGCGGCGTGAACCTCGTCGGCTCCGCCACCGCGGCGGTGCGCCATCAGCTGGCGGGGACCAACCGCGTCGACGAGTGGGGGATGGACCCAGACGCCGTCGCGGTGGCCCAAGCCTTGGCCGGGCTGCGCTGGAGCGTGTCGGTCGTCGGCGCCGAGAACGTCCCGGTCCGAGGTCCGGCGCTCCTGGTCGCCAACCGCCGGCCGCTGGCGGCCACGCCGATCCTGGTGGCCACCGCCCTCGGTCGGGCCACCGGCCGCGCCATCCGCTTCACCGGCATCGCCGACATCGCTCCCGCCGGGCCACTCCTCCGGCGAGCCGGTGGTGTCGTCGCCCGCCCCGAGGAGGTCACCGGCCTACTGCGCGCGGGTGAGATCGCGGCCACGTGGTGCCCGTCGGCCCCCCTGAGCCCCCACCGGGTCGGTCCCGCTCCCCGCGACTACCTGGGACGGGCGCTGGCGCTCGACGTGCCGGTCCTCCCGGTGGCCGTCATCGCCACCGCGCTGGCCCGCCGGGTTCGGGTCGAGGTGGGCCTACCCGTCGCGCACCACACGGGACGGGGGCCGTTGGCCACGGCAGAGCTCGCCGATGCCGTGCGTGGAGCCATCCAGCTGATGGTCGACGATGGCACCCATGTTTGAACGATTCAACCCCGAGAAGCCGTAGGTTCGGCGGCGATGGCCTTCGCCCACGCGGCCGACGGGACGCGCATCCACTACCGAGTGGTCGGCCGCCCGAGCGCGCCGCCGTTGCTGATGATCCAAGGCCTGGCCACTGACATGACCGGCTGGGCGCTCCAGCGCCTGGCGTTCGCCCATCACTTCCGGCTCATCGCGTTGGACAACCGAGGAGTGGGACGGAGCGACAAGCCATTCGGCCGCTACACGCTCGAGCAGATGGCCGACGACACCATCGCCGTCCTCGACCACGCCGGCATCGACAGCGCCCACGTGATGGGGGCTTCGATGGGGGGCGCGATCGCACAGCTCGTCGCCATCCGCCACCCAGCTCGAGTCCGCTCACTGGTCCTGGCGTGCACGGCGTGTCGCAACCAGCCGTGGCGGCGCGAGCTGCTGAGCGACTGGGCCTCGATCGCCAATCAGCGGGGCATGGGTGAGATGGCCAAGCGGGCCGTGCACTGGGTCGTGGCGCCCCGCTCGGTGCGCCGGCTCTGGCCGGCACTCGGCTGGTTCGGCCCGCTGGCCATGAACCCTCCGGCCCACGCCTTCTCCTCCCAGGTGCGGGCCATCCTGGAGGCGCCCGAGGATGAGGTCGACCGCCTCCGCTCGATCCACGTCCCGACGCTCGTGGTGGTGGGCAGCCAGGACATCCTCACGCCCCGAGGGGACAGCGAGGAGCTGGCCGAACGCATCCCCGGCGCCGAGCTGGTGGTCATCCACGGTGCCGCCCACGGCCTGATGATCGAGCATGCAACCACCTTCAACAAGGTTGTGCTGGAGTTCCTGACGAGGGTGGCGAGCGACCAGGCCGCCGCCTGATGCGCGTCGGCATCGTGGGGGCCGGCCTGGCCGGGCTCATGGCCGGCCAGGCGCTCCAAGCGCACGGTCACGATGTGACCGTGCTGGACAAGGGGCGCTCGCCTGGTGGGCGCCTCGCCACCCGACGCATCGGCGCCGCGACGCTCGATCACGGCGCCCAGTTCTTCACCGTCCGCTCCGACGTCTTCGCCGCGCTCGTCGAGGACTGGCAGGCCGAGGGCCTCGTTGGCGAGTGGTGCCGCGGGTTCGGCGCTCGGCCCGACGGCTACCCGAGATATGCAGTGGCCGGCGGCATGAACGCGCTCGCCAAACAGCTGGCGCTGGGGCTCGATGTCCGCTCCGACACCCTCGTCTTCGCGCTCCGGGCCAACGGCCCGGGCGACACCGACGGGCCAGGGGCGCGAGCACCGTGGCGCATCCTCATCGACGACGGGTCGGTCGTCGACGTCGATGCCACCGTGCTCACGTGCCCGTTGGCCCAATCGTTCTCGCTGCTCGTCGACTCCGGCATCGAGCTCCCGGCCGAGCTCCGAGACACGGACTACGACCGGACCCTCACCCTCCTCGCGGTGCTGGACCGGCCGGGCGCGGTCCCGTCACCCGGCGGGGTGCAGGGCGGTGACCCCACCTTCTCGTTCATCGGCGACAACCAGGCCAAAGGCGTCTCTGCGGTGCCGGCGCTCACCTGCCATGCCAACCCCGAGTGGTCGTTGGCGTGGTGGGAGCGACCACTCGAAGAGGCCCTGGCCGAGCTCCGTCGGCTCGCCCGGCCCTGGCTCGGCCCGGCCACGATCGTCGACTCCCAGCTCAAGCGGTGGCGCTTCGCCACCCCGCAGTCGATCTGGCCCCGGCCGTGCTGGGTGGCGCCGACCGGTCCGGGGGCGCTCGTCCTCGCGGGCGACGCCTTCGCCGGGCCCCGCGTGGAAGGGGCGGCGCTCTCCGGGCTCGCCGCTGCCGCCGCGCTCAGTGGGCGGTGAGGAAGTCGGCGGCGAGCCGGGCGCCGAGCTCGCACACGACGTCGGCGATGAGGTCGACATCGGCAGCCGTCGTGCGCCAGTTGGTGATCGCAGGCCGGAAGGCCACCATCCCGCGGTAGCGGGTCGAGCCGAACATCACCCTCCCGTCCTCATTGACCGCGTCCCCGAGCCGCTCGTTGAGGGCGTCGAGATCACCGACGAAGCCCGCGGGCGCGTAGCGAAAGCTCACGATGTTGAGCGCGGCGGGCGCCAGCAGCTCCAGATCGGCGGCGGCCTCGACCCGATCGGCCAGGCGCCGGGCCAGGCCGAGGTGGCGTTCGACCATCGAGCGGTAGCCGTCGCGGCCGTAGGCGGCGAGCGTGGCCCACACCGCCAGCGAGCGGGCCCGCCGTGAGCTCTCCGGGCCGAGGTAGCCGAAGTTCGGATGGTCGTCGTCGGGAAGGTAGGCCGCGGCGAGCGTGAAGGCGGCCGGGAGCCGGCCCGGCTCCCGCACGAACGCGAAGCCGCAGTCGTAGGGGACGTTGAGCCACTTGTGGCCGTCGGAGCTGGCCGAGTCGGCCCGTTCCACTCCCTCGGCCAGCGGAGCGCTTGTCGGGGCCAGGCGCGCGAAGAGCCCGAACGCGCCGTCGACGTGCAGCCACGCGTGATGGGCCCGGCAGACATCAGCCATGGCACCGATGGGATCGAACTGACCGGCGTTGACCTCACCGGCGTTGGCGATCACGATCGCCGGCGCACCGGCGAGCTGCGCCAGCGCGCGGTCGAGGCGGAGGAGATCGACCGACCCCCGGTCGTCCCCGACCAGCCGAGTAGGGCGCTCGCGCCCGAGACCCAGCATCGCCAGTGCCTTGGTCGCGCTCGGGTGCAGGTGCCCACTAGAGAAGATGGGCGTGGGCGGCAATCCGGCCAAGCCGTGGCGGTCGACGTCGACGCCGTGCTGCTCCGCCCACCAACCGCGGGCCGCGGCCAGGGCGGTGAAGTTGGCCATCGTCGCACCGGTGGTCAGCACCCCGCCCCACGTCGGAGGCAGCGCGAACAGGTCGAGCAGCCACGTGACCGCCGTTGACTCCAGCTGCGCGCCGAGCGGCGAGGAGACCCAGGAGAAGGCGTTCTGGTCAAGGGTCGAGCCCAGCCAGTCGGCCGCCAGGGCGGCGGGCGTGCCCCCACCGGTGACGAAGTGGAAGAACCGCGGACCGGCCGACGCGTGCGCGCCGTCCACGCCCTCCATCAACCGGGCCAGGGCGGCCGGACCGCCGATGCCCTGCTCCGGCAATGGCCCCGCGAACGAGCGCGCCACGGCATCGGTGACGCTCGTGCGCACTGGCCGGTCGCCCAGCGAGCCGAGGTACGCGATGGCGCCTTCGGCGGTGGCGCGAAGCAGATCTCCGGCTCCCGCCAGGTCGTCGAGCGGATCGGACATCGCGGGGAGCCTACGGCCGCCCGAGACGCTGTCCCCTAGCCGGACTCAGCCGGCGACCACCAGCGCGCCCGGCTCGACGCCGACGGCGCGGAGGTCGGCCACCGTCACCTCGGCAGGGAACGCCCCCGGGGGGTGCGTCGTGGCCACCGCCACCACCGTGCAGCCAGCCGCGTGCGCCGCCGCGGCGCCACTCGGGGCATCCTCGAACACCACGACCGAGGTGGGATCCACCGCGAGCCGGCGGGCGGCCTCCAGGTAGGGATCGGGGTGCGGCTTGCCCCGCTCGACGTCGTTGCTCGTCACCAGCACCTCGGGCACGGGCAGCCCGGCCCCCGCCAGCCGAGCCGTGGCGAGCCGTCGGGAGCCTGACGTGGCGACCCCCCAACGCTGGCCAGCGAGCGCCGCCACCACCTCCGCGGCACCCGGAACCGCGGGCACGTCGGACGCGGTCGCCACCTCGAGGTCATCCAACCGGGCCACGGCCCGATCCAACCGGTCCGTCCCGACCCAGCGCGACAGCGTGTCCACGGCCCGCACGCCGTGCACGGTGGGGAGGACCTCCTCGGCCGGGAGCCCGAGCTCGTCGCACAGCTGCCGCCAGGCCACGTCGACCGCGGCGCTGGAGTCCACGAGGACCCCATCGCAGTCGAACACGACGGCGGCGAACGCGAGGCGGACCACCCGGGCGGCGGGTCGGTCAGCGGCCGGGGACCGAAGCGAGGAGCGCGCCGGGGGCCGCCCGCAGCGCGTCCGTCGCCGGGCCGGCCGGCAGCCAAGCGCAGGCGCCGTGGGCCCGGGCCACGTACTCGGCGCCGACGGCCACCGCTTCCGCCAACCCGGGGCCGGAGCGCACGAGCGCCAGCGCCTTGTCCCACTCGGCGGCGGCCAGCGGGGCACCCAGCAGGTCGTGCAGCTCCTCGGCCGCGGCCCCTCCGGCGGCGAGCGTCCGGATCACCGGCAGGGTGTACACGCCCTCGACCAGGTCGTGCCCGACCGGCTTGCCGAGCTGCGCCTCGGTGGCGGTGAGGTCGAGCAGGTCGTCGACGATCTGGAACACCATGCCGAAGGCCTCGCCATACGCCGTGAGCGCGTCGATCTGGGACCGGTCGAGCCCGACGACGATGCCGCCGATCCGCGCCGCCGTGGCGAAGAGTGCCGCGGTCTTGCCCCGGATCGACTCCAGGTACTCCGGTTCGGTGCGCGACTCGCGTTGTAGGCCCGCCGCAGCTCGCCGATCTGGCCCAGGCAGAGCTCGCCGATGGTGGCGGCGAGGAGCCCGGCGACCTCGGTGCCGAGCGAGGCCGCGATCTCCGACGCCCGGGACAGCAGCAGGTCGCCGGCGAGGATGGCCTGGAGGTTGCCCCACTTGGCATTGACGGCGTCGACACCGCGGCGGGTCTCGGCCTCGTCGATCACGTCGTCGTGGTAGAGCGAGCCCAGGTGCACGAGCTCGACCGACACCGCGCCCTGGACGACCTCGTCGGTGACCCCGGCGCCGGTCAGGGCGGCCGCCATCGTCACCACCGGCCGGAGCCGCTTGCCGCCCGCCACGATCAGATGGCTGGCCAGCTCGGTGAGGTAGGGATCTGACGTGCGAACCGAGTCCCGCAACGCCGTCTCCACCCGATCGATATCAGCCGCCATCGAGGGCAGCCCGACGAGAGGCGAGGTCGAAGCCACGGCGCCACGCTAGGCCACTCGTGCGTTTGTTCACGAACCGTTGTGGGCGTCCTGCGCCGCCCGCAGGTGGTCGCCCGCCGCGCGGGCGAGGGAAGTTCGGGGGAGGAGGGGGCGACACACCCCGGGGGTACACTGCCCCCACGTATCCCCCCTGCCGAAAGGGCGGCCGTGTTCGAAAGATTTACCGATCGCGCTCGCCGGGTCGTCGTCCTCGCTCAGGAAGAGGCCCGGCAGCTGAGTCACTCGTACATCGGTACGGAGCACGTGCTGCTCGGCCTCATCCACGAGGGTGAGGGCGTGGCGGCCAAGGCGCTGGAGTCGCTCGGCATCTCGCTGGAGGCCGTGCGCGGACAGGTGGAGGAGATCATCGGGCGCGGGGGCTCGGCCCCCTCGGGGCACATCCCGTTCACGCCTCGGGCCAAGAAGGTGCTGGAGCTCTCGCTCCGTGAGGCCCTGCAGCTGGGTCACAACTACATCGGCACCGAGCACATCCTCCTCGGCTTGATCCGAGAGGGCGAGGGTGTGGCCGCCCAGGTCCTGGTCAAGCTGGGCGCGGACCTGTCCCGCGTCCGCCAGACCGTCATCCAGCTGCTCTCGGGCTACCAGGGCCCCCAGGGCGGCAAGGAGTCCGCCGGAGCCACCGCGGGCGGCAGCGGCACCTCCGAGAAGGAATCCACCCAGGCCGGCTCCGCGGTGCTCGACCAGTTCGGCCGCAACCTCACGCAGCTGGCGCGCGACAAGAAGCTCGATCCCGTCATCGGCCGGTTCCGTGAGATGGAGCGGGTCATGCAGGTGCTGTCCCGCCGCACCAAGAACAACCCGGTCCTCATCGGCGAGCCGGGGGTCGGCAAGACCGCCATCGTCGAGGGCCTGGCGCAGAAGATCGTCGCCGGCGACGTGCCCGAGACGCTCCACGCCAAGCAGCTCTACACGCTCGACCTCGGCGCCCTCGTGGCCGGCTCCCGCTACCGCGGCGACTTCGAGGAGCGCCTCAAGAAGGTCCTCAAGGAGATCCGCACCCGGGGCGACATCATCCTCTTCATCGACGAGATCCACACGCTCGTCGGTGCCGGCGCCGCGGAGGGCGCGATCGACGCCGCTTCCATCCTGAAGCCGATGCTCGCTCGCGGCGAGCTCCAGACGATCGGCGCCACCACGCTCGACGAGTACCGCAAGCACCTCGAGAAGGACGCCGCGCTCGAGCGCCGGTTCCAGCCGGTGAAGGTCGAGGAGCCGACGGTCACCCACACCATCGAGATCCTGAAGGGCCTGCGCGACCGGTACGAGTCCCACCACCGGGTCACCATCACCGACCAAGCCCTCGTCGCCGCGGCCAACCTTGCCGAGCGCTACATCTCCGATCGCCACCTGCCGGACAAGGCCATCGACCTCATCGACGAGGCCGGTTCGCGCCTGCGCATCAAGCGGATGCAGACGCCGCCCGACCTGAAGGAGCTCGAGGACAAGATCGCCAAGCTCCAGAAGCAGAAGAAGGACGCCGTCGAGGCCCAGCGCTTCGAGGACGCCGGCCGGCTACGGGATCAGGAGAAGGCCCTGCTCGAGGAGAGGGCCCAGAAGGAGGCCGAGGTCAAGGCGTCGGGCGTCGACCTCTTCGACGAGGTCGATGAGGAGGCGATCGCCGAGGTCCTGTCCATATGGACCGGCATCCCCGTCTACAAGCTGACGGAGGAGGAGACGGCCAAGCTCCTGCGCATGGAAGACGAGCTGCACAAGCGGGTGATCGGCCAGGACTCGGCCATCCGCGCCGTCAGCCAAGCCGTGCGCCGCACCCGGGCCGGCCTGAAGGACCCGAAGCGGCCCGCCGGTTCCTACATCTTCCTCGGCCCCTCCGGGGTCGGGAAGACGGAGCTGGCCAAGACCCTGGCCGCGTTCCTGTTCGGCGACGAGGACGCGCTGATCGCCCTCGACATGTCCGAGTACATGGAGAAGCACACCGTCAGCCGGCTGGTCGGCTCCCCCCCGGGCTACGTCGGCTACGAAGAGGGCGGCCAGCTCACCGAAGCCGTGCGCCGCAAGCCGTTCAGCGTGGTGCTGTTCGACGAGATCGAGAAGGCCCACCCGGACGTGTTCAACACCCTCCTCCAGATCCTGGAGGAAGGGCGCCTGACGGATAGCCAGGGCCGCAGCGTCGACTTCCGCAACACGGTCCTGATCATGACCTCCAACCTCGGCACGCAGGATCTGCGCAAGGCCAACGTCGGCTTCACCAAGGTCGACGAGGCCGTCTCCTACGAGCGGATGAAGGAGAAGGTCAACGACGCGCTGAAGCAGCACTTCCGGCCGGAGTTCCTCAACCGCATCGACGACGTGATCGTCTTCCACGAGCTCTCGAAGGAAGAGGTCACCAGCATCGTCGACCTCATGATCCGCCGGGTCCAGAACCAGCTGGAGAGCCAGGGCCTCGGCCTGGAGCTCACGACGGCCGTGAAGATGTTCCTGGCCGACCGGGGCTACGACCCCACCCTCGGCGCCCGCCCGCTGCGACGCGCCATCCAGCGCATGGTCGAGGATCCGCTCTCCGAGCACATCCTCAACAAGCAGTTCCGCGCCGGCGAGGTGATCGTCGTCGACGTCGAGGACGACCCTGAGGGTCGTCCCGGCGATCAGCGGGTCACGTTCAAGTCGATGGAGGGGTTCGCCCCGCCGTCGATGGAGATGGTCGAGGCCGGCCCAACGGAGTGAGCTCTCGGGAGCCCGAGCTGGCCGCCTGGGCGTCCGCGACTTCCTGGCCTTCGTAGCCTGCTGCGATCGCGATGATCCGGACCTGGTGGCGGCCGCTCGCCCTCATCGCGGCCGTGCTGCTCCTGGCCAGCTGCCACCTGAACCTCGATGTGCGGGTGGACGTCAAGGCCGACGGCACCGGCACCGTCACGGTGACGGCCAGCGCCGACAAGGAGCTGCTGGCCAAGGCGCCCGGCGCCGTCGCCGATCTGCGCCTCGACGACGCCCGGGCTGCGGGCTGGACGGTCCAAGGCCCGTCGAAGACGGTCGACGGCGGAGCGCGCGTCGTGCTGACGAAGGGCTTCTCCAGCCCCGAGCAGGCCACGGAGATCCTCGCGCGAGATCAACGGTCCCCACGGGCCGTTCCGGGGCTTGACCGTGGCGCAGACCCAGGCGTTCGCCAAGGTCACCACCGAGATCAGCGGCCAAGCTCGTCTGGACGGTGGCGTGGCCGCCTTCGCCGACGACGCGCTGGTGAAGCTGGCCGGCCGGGTGCCCCTCGCCTCGGAGGTCGCAGCGAGCGGCGTCCCCCTCGACCAGGGCTTCCGGGTCACCCTGACCGTCACCGGCCCGGGCGCGGCGACCAGCACCAACGGCGCGCCCGGCCCGGTCGGCTCGGTGAGCTGGAAGCCCTCCACGGCCGAGGGGCGCTCGACACCGATCCAGGCCACGTTCGTGAGGGAGGACACCGCGGCCAAGCGGGGCCGCTCGCTCGAGCGCTGGACCACGTGGGCTCTCGTCGGCTGGGGCGTCCTCTTCGCGCTGATCGTCGTGACCGTGGTGCTGGTCGGTACCCGCCGACGCCGCCGATCGCCAACCGCCTGAGCTCACCGGATCTGCACCCGGACCGCACCAAAACCCGCGCTCTCCCGGCGCACCCTTTCGACCAACCCGGATCTGCACCCCGACCGCACCCGGGGCTTTGGCTCGGGGACACGGTCCCCGGCCGCCTCCACCATCCGGCCACCCTGTCGCACCCCCTGCATAGGGTGCGAGCCGTGAGCCGCTTGCGCACCATCCATCGCTGCACCGAGTGCGCGGCCAGCCATCCGAAGTGGGCCGGGCGCTGCCCGAGCTGCGGGGCGTGGAACTCCTTGGTGGAGGACGTGGAGGAGATCGGCCCGCCTGTCCGACCCGTTCGGACCGCGGCAGCAGCGTCCCCGCAGCCGATCACCGAGATCGACGACGGCGACGGCGTGCCGGTCACCACCGGGTTGCCCGAGCTCGATCGGGTGCTCGGCGGCGGCTTCGTCGCCGGGTCGGTCACGCTCGTCGGGGGCGAGCCGGGCATCGGCAAGTCCACGCTGTTGCTCCAAGTGGCGGCGGCCGAGGCCGCGGCGGGCCGGCCGGTGCTCTACGTGTCAGCCGAGGAGAGCGCCCAGCAGGTCCGGGCCCGAGCGGCCCGTCTCGGCGCCATGGCGGAGGACCTGTGGCTGCTCCCCGAGACCGAGCTCCCGGGCATCCTCGCCGCCATCGCGGAGCTGCAGCCCACCCTGGTGGTGGTGGACTCGATCCAGACCGTGGTCGATCCGGAGCTGGGGCCGTCGGCCGGATCGGTGGTGCAGGTGCGCGAGAGCGCACACCGGCTGGTGCAGGAGGCCAAGCAGCGCGGCGTTGCCATCGTCCTGATCGGCCATGTCACCAAGGACGGCACGCTGGCCGGGCCGCGCCTGTTGGAGCATGTCGTGGACACCGTGCTGTCCTTCGAAGGCGACCGGCACCACGCCCTCCGGCTGCTGCGGGCGGTGAAGCACCGCTACGGCGCCACGAGCGAGCTGGGCTTGTTCGAGATGGGTGAGGACGGGCTGGCGGGCGTGGCCGACGCCAGCGGGATGTTCCTGGCCGACCGCACGCGCGGTGTCGCGGGCTCGGTCGTGGTGCCCACGGTCGAAGGCCAGCGACCCCTGCTGGTGGAGGTGCAGGCGCTCGTGGTGCCCTCGAGCCTTCCGGCGCCGCGACGGGCCGCCCAGGGCATCGACCAGGGACGGCTGGCCATGCTGCTGGCCGTCCTGCAGAACCGGGCCGGGCTGTCCTTCGGGAACCTCGACGTGTACGCGTCGGCCGTCGGCGGCGTGCGCCTCGCCGAGCCCGGCAGCGATCTCGGCATCTGCCTGGCCCTGGCGTCCGCCCTCAGCGGCATCGCGCTGAGCGGCGAGCTCATCGCCTGCGCCGAGGTCGGTCTGGCCGGGGAGCTGCGGCAGGTGGCGCAAACCCCGCGCCGGCTGGCCGAGGCGGCGCGCCTCGGATTCCGGCGCGCCATCGTGCCGACCTCCGCGCCCGATGGCGGGGCCATCCTCGAGGTGAGGCGGGCGGCGTCGCTGGTCGAGGCGCTGGCCCTCGCCGGCATCACCGGCGACGCCCCGGATCCGCTCGCTTACGGCAACACGATGCGGGAGATGGCACCCAACCCGACCGGGAGGGGTAGGGACGCCGAGGCCCTCTCGGCGATGGTCCCGGAGGAGTCGATGGCCCAATGGCGAAGCTGATCGGCGTCGGCACCTACGAGCTCGTGCGTGGTGGGATCCACGGCCAGGGCGGTGACGGGGGCCGCCAGCAGGACTCGGCCCTCGATGGCGAGCGACACCGGGTCGATCGCCAGCAGCTGGCGACCGAGCGCCACCCAGACCCGATCGTCGGCGGCCGCGATCACCGGCGCGCCGTCGGTGGCGGCGCCCAGCTGGGTCATCCGTCCCACCTCGAGCACGTTGAAAGGATCGTCCACGGCGATGCGCCCCACAGCGACCGTTCCCGCTGACCACATAGAGCGTGCGCTCGTCGCGGCTCAGGGTCAGCGTGCCACGGTGATGCGCGAGGTCGAGGTCCTCGGGAAGGTCGATGCAAAACACACCGCTCCAAGGCGTGGCCAGTGTGTGCACGAACCCGTACTCCCACGTCGTGTCGCCGGCCTCGCTCGTTCCGACCACCGGCCGGTAGAGGGTGAAGAGCAGGCTGGACCCGGCGGCGAAGGCCTGGGTCTGGCTGGTCCCAGCCATCAAGTCGTCCACCGGCGTGACCTTGTCACGAAGGCTCACCGGCAGGCCGACGGAGCGAGAGGCGAGGTCGAGGGTGCGGACGCGGTAGTGAGTCGGGTGGTCCGCAGGCAGGTACTCGATCAGCTGCAGCCCTTGCGGCGTCCCGTCGATGTAGGCGAAGGCGTCGGGGGCGAAGTTGCCGGGCAGGGTGAGGTCCCTCGTCCAGCCCGCTCCGTCGGTCACCACCAGGCGAGTCGAGGTCCGCCTCGGACCGATCTCGCCCGCCGCGGGCGCCGCCGCCGGTTCGACGAACACGGCCCACCCACCTTCGGCTGAGGTGAGGGCCGGCCGCAGGCCGGCCGGGATGGCTGCGCTCCGAACCGGCTCACCGCGGGCGTTCACCCACGTAGCGCGGGCCTTGTCCTGGCCGGCGGGCCCAGGCGTGACGACCAGGGTCCAGTCGCCCTCGAGGCTGAGGCGCGCCGCGGGCCAGAGGGCGCGGACGCCCCCGTTGCGAGGATCGACCGCGGCGACCCCGCGCCCGTCACTCAACCGAATCGAAACGCCAGTGGGGCTGGCCACGGGTCGGACCGGCGTGCCGGTGGTCGGGCTCGCGGTCGGCGCGGCCGCTGAGCTCGCCGGAGACGTCGACGAGGTTGAGCGGGATGGTTGTGACTGGCTGCCGGGCTCGATCGCGGCACTGGGCCGATCGGCTTGCCCACACGCGCCGACCACCACTGCCAGCAACCCGACCGACACGACGGCCGGGATGGTTCGCATCGTCATGCCCCTCCTACACCGCCACGATGGCGTCGGTTCCCGGTGACCGTGGTCCGCCAGCGAGCGGCCGGGATCGTGGGCTGGCGGAACCCAGGCGGCTCGCACCAGAAGCCCGGGCAGACCGCTCAGACCGGGACGCTCGCTGCCACCTCGATGGCCGCATCCCGACCGAGCGCGGACTCCAACCGGTAGGTGAAAAGGCCGCGGGTCCAGATGAGCGTGTTCCCCGCCAGTCGGAGCGTCTCGGTGTCGATCGTGCCGTCGGCTTTCTCGTACAGGAACTCGTGGGGCGCACCGGCCAGCCACACGGCCGGCTGGCCGTTCACGGTCACCCGCTCATAGGTCGTGCCCTCGGGCAAGAGCTTGGCGATGAAGTTCTCGTCGACGCCCCCCCGGAAGACCGTGAGCAAGGCACCGACGTCCCGGATCGACGTCGATGGCAGGGTCGACGACCGCGACCAGACGAGGGTCAGCTCGCTGCCGGCCGGTCGCTCGCCGAAGTAGGCGGATCGGGGGGCACCGAGCGGAGTCGGCACGGGAGGGGGGATGCCGAGGCGGCGAGCGCCGTCCGAGAGCGCCACAGCCCGACCAAGGCCGAGCGCGTCGGGGTCAAAGGCCGCCGGGGAGCTGGCCGATGGCGGAGCGGAGGCGCTGGTGGAGGCCGGGCCCGGGACGCTCGTCGCGGCCGGACCGGTGCCGTTCGGCGCCGCCGGCCGGGGGGCGCTCGTGGAGGCCGACGCCCCTCTGCGGATCTCAACGCCACCGATGCCAAGCAGGTCGGCAACGGCGTGGCGGGCGCGCCCGCTGACCGTCAGGACGATGGCGGCGATGAGGACCGCGGCCGCGGCGACCGTGACCAGCCGGCGCACAAGCGGGCGACGGCGCAGAGGCACGACCGGCGCGACCGACGTCCCCGGCTGCGAGAGGGTGGCGACGACGCGATCTGTCAGGTCGTCCGCGCCCGGAAACTCGAGCGAGTCCGCCAGCTCCTGCAGCCGCGTCTCGAGGTCGACGGCCATCAGCTCTGCTCCCCCATCTCGGACCGCAGCCGTTCGAGCGCCCGAGCCAACCGGGACTTCACGGTGCCCGGCGCCACCTGGAGCGCGGCCGCCGTCTCCGCTTCCGACAGCCCACCGAAGTACCGCAGCGCGATCACCGTGCGGTCGCGGTCGCCGAGGCGGGCCAGCGCCGCTCGCAGATGCTGGGCCGAAACCGAGCCCAGCGCGGCATCCTCGGCCGAAGCGGCGCTGGTCGGCGTCATGGCGGCCACTCGAGTCGTCAAGTGCTGTCGCCGGCCGCGACCCCGGCGCCGGTTGCGGGCCTCGTTGGCCACGATCCGCATCAGCCACGGTCGCAGCGGCGCACCCTCCCGAAAGCCGGACAGGGCTCGGAACGCCTTCACGAACGCCTCCTGGGTCACGTCCTCGGCCTCGCTCTCCCAGCCGCCGACCGCGAAAGCCGTCCGCAGGGCGGCCCGTTGGTGCCGTCCGACCAGGACCCCGAAGGCTTCGACGTCTCCGGCGCGGGCGCGCGACACCAAGACCTCTTCATCATCGGCCGCGTGGGCCTCCGCGGCTGCGTCAGGCAAGGGCTCGGCCATCTCTGTTGCCGCCCTTCTACACCGCACCGACGGCGGCGGTTCCCAGGACCACCTCAGTTCGGCCCCAGCGAGGTCCCGTAGACTGCAGGCATGTCGCTCCCGCGCGGCGCCGAGATGAACACCGCCTTGGCTCTCGTCGCCCCGGGAACCCCCCTGCGTGACGGTCTTGACCGGGTGGTCAAGGCCAAGCGGGGCGCCCTCGTCGTCGTCGGCGACGACATGACCGTGCTCGCCATCTGCTCGGGCGGCTTCCTCCTGGACACCGACTTCACCCCGCCTCGGTTCGCCGAGCTGGCCAAGATGGACGGCGCCATCATCCTGACCCCGGATGCCGGTCGCATCGCCCGGTCGAACGTGCACCTCGTCCCCGATCCGATCGTGCCCACGAGCGAGACCGGCACCCGCCACCGCACCGCCGAGCGGGTGGCGCGCTCGCTCGACGTGCCCGTGATCTCGGTCAGCGAGGACATGGGCGTGATCAACGTCTACGTCGGCGACGCCAAGCACACGGTGGAGGAGATCCCTCGGCTCCTCGTGCGGGGCAACCAGGCCCTGCAAACCCTGGAGCGCTACAAGGTCCGCCTCGACGACGCCGCGACGTCCCTCACCGCCCTCGAAGTCGAGGACTTCGTGACCCTGCGTGACGTCGCCGGCATGCTCCAGCGCAGCGAGACGGTGCGCCGCATCGCGGAGGAGATCGAGACCTCGATCGTCGAGCTCGGAGCCGAGGCGCACCTCATCCGGCTGCAGATGGACGAGCTGCTCGACGACGTCGACGACGACCGTGAGCTGGTCCTCCTGGACTACCTGCCCGACGACCACGACGAGCGCTTGGAGGCCGCCCTGGCCGAGCTCGCTGCGCTCTCCAACGACGAGCTGCTCGACCTGCGGGCGGTGGCGTCGACCTTGCGCCCTACCGAGCCCAGCGAGAGCGTGGACCTGAACCAGAGCCTCCAGCCCCGGGGGTACCGCCTGCTGGCCAAGGTGCCACGGGTGCCCGAGGACGTGAGCGACCTCTTGGTCGATCGGTTCGGCTCCCTGCAGAAGCTCATGCGGGTGCCGGTCCACGAGCTCGCTTCGGTCGAAGGAGTCGAGCCGGCGGTGGCCCAGGCGGCCAAGGACGGCCTGGCCCGCCTGGCCGAGAGCACCCTCCTCGACCGCTTCCACTGAGGCACCTGCCTGCGGCCGCCGTCAGCTGCCGGCCACGGCAACCCGTTGGTCGAGGAGGCGCCCGCGGAGGGCGAGGAGGTCCGCCGACGGCTCGCCGCCGGCCCACACGTCGGCGAGCACGGCCCGCTCGTAGGCGGCGTACTCGCGGCGAACCGAAGTGAGATCGCCTCGCACCGCGTGGGCTCGCATCCGGAGGGCCACCAGCTCCTCGTGGCCCGGTAGCACCTCGAGGCCGATGGCGGTAGCCGCGAAGGCACCCTCGATGTCGGCGACGGCGAGGCACCGCTCGGCCAGCTCGCTCGCGGTGGTGGTGGCGAGCAGGGTGAGGGTCGACGGCAGCGCCTCCGCGTCCGGCCACAGGTAGGCGGCGCCGGCGTAGGGAGCTCCGCGGACGAGGGCCAACCCGGCCCGCAGCTCCCCGATGGCGGCGGTGTCGCTGAGCGTCCGAGCCCGGGCCAGGTGGCCGGCCACCAGATCGGCATCGAGAACGACGGCCGGGTGGAGGGGCAGCCGCTCGCTGTAGGTGCGGGCCAGCCAGTCTTCTCCGCGTGGGGGCGGCACCGCTCGCGCGAGGGCCCGCCGAGCCTCCGACACCACGTTGGAGAAGGAGGCGTTGGCGACGTCGAGGTCCCAGAGCGCGGCGCGGGCGCCGAGCGCGGGTGGCGCTCGCCGCGTGCTGCGCGATCCAGACCACCAGCTCGAGCGACTTGGCCCGCTCAAAGGTGACGGCCCGACCAGCCCGGTCGACGACATCGACCGGGCCGAGCACCCTCACCATCATCGTCCAGTGGGCGTGCTCGCCGCTCGGCGTCGGCCGCTCGATCGATCCGACCACCACCGGGCGGGTCGACGCCCGTTCCGGTGCTGACCCGTTCAGCACCATCGCCTCGCCCGGCCGCGACTCGCCAGGCCCGGTCTCCCCCGAACGCGATGCATCGGCCTCGACCTCGACCACCGCCGGGTGCAGCAGCTGCGCCAGCGCGACCAGCAGCTCGTCGTCGACTCCATGGAGCTCGACCTGCCACCCGACCGGCTCGAGCCGCCACGACCGGCCCTCGAGGGGCACGAGGCTGCTGGTCGCGCCAGGGAGGCCCGAACCCACGACAGCTATCCCGCGGCGCGACCGAGCCAGCTGCACGAGCCGAACGAGGTGGGCCTGAGTCGCCGGTCCGGCGACCAGGCTCTCCGCCTCAGGCGGCACGACGATGACCACCGGCTCCCAGGACTCGTGCCCGGCCACCGCACGAAGCCGGAAGGTCGACGGGGCCCCCGACGCGGGCTGGGCCAAACCGGCCGTCAGCTTCTCGGCTTCGACGATCGCCGACGCGACGTCGGGAACGACCTGAACCCGGTGGCGACCGGCGAGAGTCGGCGGTGGGTCCGCCGATGCCACGAGGAGGACGTGGAGCTGCTCGGCCAGCGGGGTCGTGGCCAGCGTGGCGATCACCAGCCGGACGAAGTCGGCCGTCGCCGCTCCTGGTGCGAGGTCCAGCGCGCCGGCGGCCTCGAGGTCCAGGTACACCTCGTCGTCGCCGTGGCGCCCGATGCCGACCAGCGCCGGGCAGGGCGACGCCACCGAGCGGGCATCGGCGGTCAGGTCGGCCAACGGCGTGGCCGCGGGGAGCAGCCAATGCCGTTCATCCGCGCCGCGGCACCACGGCTCATCCAGGGGGGCCCGTCCATCGAGCACTACCTCCAGGGCGCCGGCGGGGTTGCTCCGCACCGCCACCGGTCTCGCATCGACGTGACGCGCCGCGAGGCGGCCAGCCAGCGCTCGGAGCGCCAGCTCGAGGCGGGCCACGCGCACCGAGTCGCTGGCGACCGCGACGGCGGTGACAAGCGACCGCTGTAGCTCGGGCTCCGGTGGCAGCGCGGTCGAGGTCGCGGTGCTCTGGCGAAGGATGTGACGGCGGCGGCCGGCGACGGACGCCCCGACGCCCGTGGCCAGCAGGGTGGCGCCGAGCAGCCCGGTCAGACGAGTCCAGGCCGGCGCGCCATCCCGGCCCAGGAGCGCGGGCTGGATGGGGGTGGCCGACGGGCGATCGTCGGCCGCGGCTGCGACCCCGACGTCGGTCGACGCGGGCCCCGCTACAACAGGGTCCACGATCGGGTCAGCTGGCGCCGCGGTGGTCGCCACCGCCGCGGGCGCTCGGGCCGGACCCCGGTCCCCTGACGCCGGCCCCGACGGGGCGACGATCGTGATCGGCGGGATCAAGACGGCCCCGACCCCCGGATCCGGAACCTTGGCCGGCCCCGGGACGGCCGAACCATCGGCGGTCGGCAGGATCAGGTCCCAGCCCGGCAGGATGAGGTTGGGGTCGTCGAACGAGCGGGTGCCGAAGGTCCGCCCCCGGTTCGCGCTCCAGAGGCGCGGCCATGCCCGCTCGTTCCCGAGCTCGGCCCTGGCGATCGACGACAGACACTCACCCCGCACGACCACGTGACGCGCCAGCCCCGCGTTTGACGCCACGATCTCCAGTGCGCCCGGCCGTTGCGTCGCGACGACCGCCGCCGGAGCCGCGACCGGCCGGCCACCCACGCTGGCCACCGCGACCGGCAGGGTACCGGCGCCGGCCGCCATCGCCGGCCCGGCCGCGGTCGTCGCCAGTGCCATGGCGCCCACCAGCCAGGCCGCGACGTGGTGAGCCCACGCCGTCCCGCCATGGGACCTCGGCCGGCCGCCCCGAACCGTCGCTGCGAGCTCGCCGACCAGCGCCACCGCCAGCTGGGCCCAGGCCAACCAAACGAGGACCGCGAGCAGCTTGATCCAGGTCTGGTCGGCGATGCCATCGTGGAGGGCGGCGCGCAGCTGCGCCGCGTCCGGCACGGAGGTCGGCAGCGGGAAGCCGGCCACCTTGACCAAGGCCAGCGGGATCCCGACCACGACGATGATGACGACGGCCGTCGCCGCCAGGGCGCGAAGCAGTGCGACCGGGCGCACCCGGCCGATTCGGTGCCTGGTCATGTCTCTGCCTCCCAGATGCCTCTCACGAGGTGCGCCGAGCCGCGGCCCGTGACGGTGGTGGACGTCACCCCCGCGCTCGACAAGAGCGGCAGGGCGACGGCGATGGTCACCGTCACGACGACCTCGTCCCCCTCGACGGCAGCCGTGCCCCGATGACCGCTGGCGACGACGAAGCGGTCGGCGGCCGTGACCGCGGCGGCACGGTCAGGCTCGATCCGCCCGGTCCGCAGGGCGCCGATCGACACCGCCTCGGCGCCGGCGCGGGCCGCCTGGCTGGCCACGTCGACCGCCTCCCGCCGGGCCGCCAGCACCCGGCTGCCATCGAACGCCACCCCGGCCGCGAGCAGCATCACGAGGGTCATCGCCACGATGATGAGGGCGTTCGCGGCACCCCGATCGTCCTGCCCTCGCGTGGCTGACGCGACGGCCGGAGACGACGGCGCGGTCACGCGCCGCCTCCCCGGTAGCGATCCACCGGCGCCGAGGCGCGGGCTCGGACCGTGGTGGTGCCCGGGACGGCGAGGTCCGTGAGGTCGGACAGCTTGACCGAGCACGACACGGTCACGGTCACCTGCTGGCCGGGCAAGGCGCCCGCTCCGACGATGGACACGTCGGTGGAAGCGCACTCGATGCCGGCGGAGCGCAGCGTCGCCGCCGCGGCCGCGGCGGCGTCCTGCTCGGCCGCCGATGCGGTCTGGCGCAGGCTGGCGGCGCGCGCGGCGGCCTGGGCCGCCGACACCACGTCTTGGTGAGCCGTCCCCATCCGGCCGGCCAGCACCGCGAACGCCAGCAGCGCCAGGACGACCGGCGTGAGCAGCACCACGCTGAGCCCGGCCGAGCCGTGGTCGTCCAAGCGCTCGGCCGTCATCGCTCGCTCTCAGGGATGAAGCGCTCGACCGGTCCCCCGGCACTGGCCTCCACAGTCGGGCTGCAACCACGGGATCGGACCCCGGACCCGGGCGCGAGACCGTCACCCGAACGTCGGTGGCGGTCCGCTCCACCTGCACGACGGGCGACGGGATCAGACCCGCTGACCCGTCGAGCACGGCGCGTGCGACCGCCTGGCCATCCGCGGCCGTGCCGGTGCGGACCTCCGCGGCCCGCGCCGCGTCCTCGGCCGCCGCCGCCACGAGCGAACGGGCGTGGTAGACGAGCGCGGCTTGGATGACGAGGAACACCATCGTCACCACCACCGGGAGCAGGAGCACGGCCCCGGTCACCTCGCCCCGGCAGCCTCGTCCTCGCCGTGGCACGAGTCAGCCGCCGAAGATCTGGCCGACCTTCGCCATCAGCCCGGCTTGGATCGCCGCCACGACCCCGATCAGGGTGATCGCGATGCCGGCCACGTAGAGGATCTCGGTGCTCACCTCGCCCCGGTCACCCCGTTCGGCCAGCAAGGACTGGAGTCGGACATAGGCCTCGGTCGCCTTGGTGCTCACGATGCTCTCCTTGGGTGGTTGGTCGGTCTCGGGACACCGACGGCCGGAGGTCACAGGTGGACCACCGAGTACACGCCGGGGAAGATGATGAGGACGACGAAGCCGATGACCAGGAGGGCCACCGGCACGTTCATGCGCTCGGTCCGCGCCGAAGCCTCGGTGTCGAGGTCGGCCAGCTCGCGAGTGGTCAGTGCTTCAGCCGCGGCGTCCAGCGATCGACGCACCTGCGCACCGGCTTCGCCCGCCAGCGTCATGGCGGACGCCAGCTCGGCCAGGTCGTCGAGGGCCGTCCGCTCGGCCACGGCGTGCATCACCGACCACGGTGAGCGCCCGGCGAGGCGGGCGTCGTTCACGGTCCGACGCAGGAGCGAGAAGCCCCACCCGGTGCCGTAGGCGGCGGCATCCTGGAGCGCCTCTTCGGTACCCGAACCGCCGGCCAACAAGACGGTGACCAGCCGCAGGTAGGTCGCGAGAACCACCCGGAACTGGCGCCGGCGCCCCCGGGCCCTGGCCGAGGCCTGGGCGTCGGCGAGCACCCAGCCGCCGACGCCCAGGCCGACGACAGCGAGCGCGACCAGTCCAGCGGGCAGCGGATGGCCGACAGTCGAGACCAGCCAGAGCACGACGGGGAGCCCGGCGCCGAACAGCGCGGTCTGCAGCTTGTCGATGGCGTGCGCTTCGGGTGTGCGCTCGAGCAGGGCCAGGTCGACCGCGAGGCCTCCGCGCCGCGGCCGGTGCCCGCCTAGCGCCAGGGCGACACGACGCACGTTTCGGCTGGCGACCCGTTCAACGACGCGCTCGCTCGCCGACCACGCCGGCTGGTCGAGTCCGACCATCGATGCGCCAAGCGACGGATGGGCGGGGTGCCAGCCCCGAGCGACCAACCAGACGCCGGCACCGGCGACCATCCCCATCACGAGAACGGCGATCACCGCCGGGCTCCGGCGTCCGCGGCGACGGGCGCGAGCACCCGTTCACCGGGTGCGATCTCGGCCAGCCGGACGAGGGCCCAAAGCGCCCCGAACCAGAGGGCGCACACCAGGGCCAGGACGACCTGGCCCGCCGGGGTGCCGAACGGTGCGAGGTAGCTCCGGTTGAGCACCACGTACGCCAGAACCACTCCGCCGATGACGGCGGAGATCAAGCGGGCCTGGCTGTAGGTGCGGGCTCGCTGCGCCTCGACCCGGAGCCGGAGAGAGGCCTCGGCTCGGGTGGCCGCGGCGACCTGTCCGAGGACCTCGGCCAGCCGCGACCCGTGACGCTCCGAGGCGAGGATCAGCGCCACCGCGACGTGGTCGCCGGCCGGGTTCGCCAGCCGGTCGGCGAAGTGACGGGCGCCCTCGGCCAGGGGCTGATGGCGCAGGCGAGCCGCGAGCTCCTGCACCTCGTCGCGGATGGCGAGCGGGGCGACCCGCGCCGTCACGCCGATCGCCTCGTGGAGCCCCGCTGCCGCGCTCATGATGTCCCGGAGCTGCTCGGCCCACCGCGCGATGGCTTCGATGCGATCGACCTCGCGCCGACGGCGGGCGCGGGCGCCGACCAGCGTCGGTCCGGTCCAGCCGAAGACCGCTCCGGCCAGCGCGGCGACCGGCCAGCGGGTGAGGGCGTACAGCAGCAATGCACCCGCGACCGCCAGCGCGGCCCGGAGGTTGACCTGGTCCAGCTGCCGCCAGGCGCGACGTAGCGGCGCCCTTGTGGTGATGGCGTGACCGCCAACCAGCCCGACCACCACCAACAGGATCCCGAGTCCCACGAATGCGCCGAGCAATCCGGCTACGAGCGCACTCACATCCATACCTCGTGCTGGAGCGCCGACCGGTCGAGGCCATTGGCGGCCAGGCGATCGAGGGCGCGCACCGTGAACGGATGCGCCAATCGGGCCCGGCCGTCCGGCCCCGGAGCGAACACCTCGTTGGACGCCACCCGCCCGCCGTCGGCGGCCGTCACCTCCCGCAGCGACGACACCACGCGCGAGCCGTCGGGGAGCCGGCTGAGATGGAGGACCAGGTTCACCGACTGGGCGATCAGCAGGTTCGTCGCCTCGATGGGCATCCGTTCCGCCGCCATCAGCGCGTAGGTGGCGATCTTGGTCAGCGCGGCCGCCGAGCTGTCGGCGTGGAGCGTGCAGAGCGAACCGTCGTTGCCCTGGCTCATGGCGAGCAGCATCTCGAGGACCTCGCCGCCGCGGACCTCGCCCACGATGACTCGGTCGGGCGCCAGGCGCAGCGCATGGCGGGCGAGCTCGCGCATGGTGATCTCGCCGGCGCCTTCCACGTTGGCCTCTCGAGTCTCGAGCTCGACCACATTCGGGTGACGTTCGCGGTCGCGCTCGAGCTGGAGCTCCAAGGCGTCCTCGATGACCACCAGCCGTTCGTCGGGGCCGATCTCCGACAGCAGGGCGCGCAGGAACGTGGTCTTCCCGGCGTCCGTACCACCGGCGACGACGATGTTGAACGGATGGGGCCGGCGCACCGCGGCGGCCAGGACCTCGGCCAGATCGTCGCTGAGGGAGCCCAGGCCCACCAGGTCGTCCAGTGTGACGTCGACGTGGCGGTGCCGACGGATGCTGAGGCTGGGCCGCCCGGCCACGTGCATCACCGCCGACAGTCGCGAGCCATCCGGCAGGCGCAGGTTGAGGAGTGGCTTGGCGTCGTCGAACCGACGCTCGGTGCGCCCGCCGAGGGCGGCGACCCGTCTGATCAGCTCGACCAGCTCGGCGTCCGTAGCCGCGAGCGGTGGACCCGACACCCGCTCGCCCCCGGCGTGGGTGATGAACACCCGGTCGCAGCCATTGGCGTGGACGTTCTCGATGTCGGGGTCGGCCAGCAGCCGATCCAACGGACCGAACCCGAAGAGGCGGGCCCGCACCTCGTCGAGTAGGGCGTCCCCCTCCGCCCGGTCGAAGGGCTCCGCTCCGCGGGCCAAGCGCTCGCGATTCGCCCGCTCGAGCGCGTCGGCCAGGAGCAGCTCGCCGTGAAGCCGCTCGTCCTCCCGGCCAGGAGCCACCCCGGCTTCACGACCCTCATGACTCCAACGCGACAGCTCGCGCCCGACCTCCTCGAGGAGGCGGTCGGGGAGCACGGCACTCACGCGTCGACCTCCTCGTCGACCAGCGGCGCCACCGGCTCGGCGACCGATCCGGCGACAGACCCAGCCAGCGATGACGCCAGCTCGGTGATCGAGCGGACGAGGCGGGAGCGGATGAGGGCACGCCCGCTCGGGCCGGCCCGGTACACGAGAGCGGCGACAGCGGGGTCGTCGGCGATCACGCCGAGGAGAGGCAACCCGAGCTCGTCGGCTACCTCCGTGGGGTGGAAGGGCTGGTCGCCCACGGTCACCACCCCCGCCCGCAGGTCCAGCCCCGCAAGGGCTTCGGCTACCGGCCGCAAGGCCACCACCTCGTCCAGCCGGGGCCGGACGACCAGCAGCACCCGCTCCGCGTGGCGAGCCCAGGGCAACGCCGCGCTGGCCGGACCGAGCCGGCCGCAATCGACGAAGCAGTGCCGCCGCGAGCGGGCCAGATCCGCCGCCGCCGCGTGGCCCAACGCGTTCAAGGAGGCGACCACCTGCGGCGGCCCAGGCGGCGCGGCAACGAGCTCGACCCCCGGCCCGACCGGCTGGGCATGGCGGGTCAACCGCTCGGCGACGCCGCCGTCGCGAGCGGCCGCCAACGAGAGCAGCCCCGGCTCGTGGGTCAGCCCCAAGGCCGCATGCCAGCGGGCGGCGAGGACTCCACCGTCGGGATCGGCTTCGAGTATGACGCGCGGCGCCGCGGCCGCAGGCCAGCGCCAGGCCAGCAGGGCCGCCAACGTGGTCGTGCCGGGCGCGCCCTTGCGGCCGGCGAGGGCCCAGATCATTGGCCGGCCGCCACGAGGACGAGCCGGAGGCGCTGCTGCGCACCGGCGTTCGTGACCGCGCCGGCACGGTCGGCAGGCACGAGCAGCGAGATGAACAGTCCGGGCGTGCCGGGGGCGTCGAGGTCGGTGACCGCCCACACGCGGGCGTCGCCGAGCGGCTCGAGGACGGCAGAGGGATCGGTGGTGGCCGCCGCGGCCACCAGCTGCACGTGATCGCCTGGACGCAGCGACGCGGTCGGGTAGGCGCCAGGAACCAGTACGGCGCCCACCACGGCCTGACCGGCGGGAACCACGTCGCCTTCGGCGACCAGCGCCGGGTTGAGCAGCGTGCCGGCCGGGATCGGACCCCGCGCCACCTTGCCCACCACGAGCTGGCGCTCGCCCGACTCGACGGTGGTCACCCCGGGCCCGACCGCGACCTGCTCGGTCCGGACCGCAGCCGCGGTGACGACCTCCCCGGCATCGACGTCGCGGGCGGCAACGAGGACCGCCACCTGCCTCGACGTCGCCTGAGTCCAGGCCGCGAAGGCCAGGCCGGCTCCGAACACGAGCAGCAGCCCGAGGGCGATCCACGGCAAGCGCCGCTGCCGGCTGGGAGTCGAGCGCACCCCGGGCGCCCGGCGTTCGGCCGACGTCCGCGATTCGAGGGCGGTCGCCCTCACCTGCTCACTCCGCTGAGGGCGCGCCGTTGCCGCGCGAGGGTCATCTGAGGTTCTCCTGTCCGCCGACGGATCGCTCTCTTGCTGCACGTAGCGCCTCGACTGGCGCTCCCCGGAAGCGTGTGCTTGGGCAGCGTCGATTCGGAAACGTGGCGCCCACTGGTCCGCCGACCGCCACGGCGCGTGGGCGACACACTAGTGGTCCGTCGCTGATATAGCGTGGATGGTTAGAGTGCTGGGTGTGCCGATCCTGATTGCTGTCGCTTTGGCGGTGTCCGATGAGCAGCGGGCGGCGTTGGAGCGCATGGCCCGCTCGACCTCGCTGCCCCATCGCAAGGTGACCCAGGCCCGAGCGTTGCTGCTGGCGGGCGATGGTGTGGCCACCAACGAGGTGGCTCGTCGGTGCGGCACGACGGCCGAGTCGGTGCGGGCGTGGCGGCGTCGTTTCGAGCGCGAAGGCGTGGACGGCGTTGGCCGCATCGCCAAGGGTCGGGGCCGGCGGTCGTGGCTGGCGGAGGGCACCGTGGCCGAGGTGGTGCGGGTGACACGTGAGGAGACCCCGGATGACACCTCGACGCACTGGACGACGCGCTCTTTGGCCGACCGGTTCGGGATCGGCAAGGACACCGTGGCTCGGATCTGGCGGGACCATCACCTCAAGCCGTGGCGGGTGGAGACGTTCAAGCTGTCCAACGATCCGCGCTTCGAGGAGAAGCTCATCGACGTCGTCGGGCTGTACGTGAACCCGCCCGAGCGCGCCGCGGTGTTCAGCTTCGACGAAAAGACCCAGGTCCAGGCGTTGGACCGCACCCAGCCCAGCCTGCCGCTCAAACCGGGCCGGGCCGGCACCATGACCCATGACTACAAACGCCACGGCACCACCGACCTGTTCGCCGCGTTGAACGTCGCCACCGGCGAAGTCCTCTACGACTGCCGCCCCCGCCACACCGGTCGCGACGTCCTGGCCTTCTTCAAGCTCATAGACCTGCACGTCCCCCGCCATCTCGAGGTGCATGTCGTGTTGGACAACCTGTCGGCTCACATGGGCCCCGAGGTCACCCGCTGGCTGGATCACCCCAAACGGGCCCGCTGGCATCTGCACTTCACCCCGACCAGCTCGTCGTGGCTGAACCTGGTGGAGCGATGGTTCAAGGAACTGACCGACCGCCGGTTGCGTCGCGGTGTGTTCACCAGCGTCGACGACCTCATCGACGCCATCGAAATGTGGACAGAGCACTGGAACCACAACCCCCAACCCTTCGTCTGGCACAAGACCGCCGAAGAGATCATCGCCAAGGTCCGCCGCGGACGAGCCGCCCTCACCCAAGCCAAATCCGCGACGCGCCACTAGGTGGGCGCGGCCGTGGCGTTCACGTCATGGCCGGCCGCTGGCATGGGTGCGACACGGATCTCGGTGACGCGCGTCACGCTTGGTGACCACGCGACCACCACGGAGAGCGTGCCGGGCAGCCGCGCTCCCGGCCCCGCCTGACGGGTGCTGGCCCAGGCGGAGAGGCGTAGCCTGGGGGCGATGGGAACCCCCACCGTGGCCCTGCGCTCGAACGATCTGTGCTGGTGCGGGAGCGGCCGCAAGTACAAGCGCTGTCACAAGCCGCTCGAGGGGCGCATCGTCCCCCACGAGCAGAGCCCGCGCCGGTTGGTCCCCTCCTCCATCGCCGGCCCCCCGTACGCCGACACCGGCATCCCGCCCCGCTGGAACGAGCCTGCGGTCAAGTCCCCGGAGCTGATCGAGCGGATGCGCCGGGCCGGGGCCCTCGGGGCCGAGGTCCTCAGCCGGGCCGGGCAGCTGGTGGCGCCAGGCGTCACCACCGACGAGATCGATGCCTTCGTCCACGAGCTCACCATCGAGCGCGGCGCCTACCCGAGCCCGCTGAACTACAACGGATTTCCGAAAAGCGTCTGCACCTCGGTCAACGAGGTGATCTGCCACGGCATCCCCGATGCCCGGGCCCTCCAGGACGGCGACATCGTCAACCTCGACGTCACCGTCTTCCTCGACGGCGTGCACGGCGACACCAATGCCACCTTCTTCGTCGGCGACGTCGACGAGGAGAGCCGGCAGCTCGTCCACGTCACCGAGGAGTGCATGTGGAAGGGCATCGAGGCTGTCGTCCCCGGTCGTCCCATCAGCGACATCGGCCGGGCGATCGAGGACCACGCCAAGCAGCACCACCTGGGCGTGGTGCGAGCCTTCATCGGGCACGGCATCGGCGAGCAGTTCCACGCCGACCTGCAGATCTACCACTACTACGAGCCGCGGGCCCGCACCATCATGCGTCCGGGGATGACCTTCACCATCGAGCCGATGATCACCCTCGGCACCTGGCGCCACCTCATGTGGGACGACGACTGGACGGCAGTGACGGCCGACGGCAAGCGCACGGCCCAGTTCGAGCACACCATCCTCGTCACCGACGACGGGGTGGACGTGCTCACCGCCGGTCCGGGGGCGGCGTCGCCCCAGGCTCCCTGGCGGACCTGAGCGCTCAGGCGATCGGCGCGCCCGGCGCCACGCCCGCGGGGAGCTCCAGCAGACGAACGGTGCCGTCGGGGTCGAGCGCGCCGAGGATCAGGAACTGGCTGGTGAACCCGGCGATCCGCTTCTCGCCCAAGTTGATGGCACCGACGACCGTGCGGCCGAGCAGCTCCTCGCGCCGGTAGCTGGTGATCTGGGCCGACGAGCGCAGCACCCCCACCACCGGCCCGAAGTCCACCTCGATCTTCCACGCCGGCTTGCGGGCCTCCGGGAACGGCTCCACGCTGACGACCACTCCGGTGCGCACATCGACGGCGAAGAAGTCGAGCCGGCCGATGTCGCGCTTGCGCGGGAGCTTGGCCGGGTCGTAGGGGAGGTTCTCGGGGTCGATCTCGTGCTGGGCCATGGCCGCCGCAGGCTAGAGCGAGACGGGCGCGCGCCGGGACGAAAAGGCCCCCACCCGCCACCAGTCGAGCAGATCGGACGCCGCCCGCCCGGTCACGCCGTAGGCATCGCACATGGCCCGGGCGCAGGCCTCGAGCTCGCCCCGGCGGAGCAGGTCACCAGCGCGGCCCCATGGACGAACGGGCAGCGGCAGATCGAGGAGCTGGGTCGCGCTCAGCTTCAGCGCCGACCCTCCGAGGCCGGCGCCGACGTAGCGGCCAGCGGCCCACGCCGCGAGCGGCGGCGCGGTGAGGACGGCCGCGACGGCCCAGAGGTCGTCCACCCGGCGGGGATGAACGGCGATCACCGGGACGGAGGGGAGCCACGCCCCGGCCGGGTCGGCGACCGCCTCGATCACCCGGGTCTGGGTGGCCACCAGCACCTTCGGTCGCAGCTGGCGGCGGTACCAGGCCGCGATGTGGGGGGCCGTAGCCGCCAGACCGGCGACGTCGACGCGCGGGGCGTCGAAGCGGCGGCGGGCGAACCGGGCCGGGCGCTGCCCCCAGCCGCAGCGGCCGACGTCGATGAGCCCCGCCGTGACGAGGGGCGGCCCGTCCACCCCGTCGCCGACGTGAGGGAGGAGGCCGTAGTACTGGTCTCGGAACCCGGCCGTGGCGGTGGCCAGATCGCCCAACCGGCCGTGGCCGACGTCGAGGTCGACCGCGGGGATGCCGGCGAGGTCGGCCACCAACCCCGACCACGTCGGGCCGGCGAGCGAGGTCGCAGGCGCGTCGCCGACCGGGCGCACGTCGGTGCCGTGCCACCGCGCCACCCCGGTCTGCTCCACACCCCGTCGCAGGACCGCGATGCAGACATCGACCTCGGCCTCGAAGACCCGGGTCCCCGCCCACCACAACCCGACCAGCGCCGCCTGCTGCAGCACCGCCGCTCGCACCGGTACGGTGTCGCGGCTGGCCAGGATCGACTGCGGCAGGACGAGGGCGACCCGGCCTCCATCCGGCCGGACCAGGGCCACCGACCGCAGCAGGAACTCGGCGGCCACGTCGGCATAGGGCCCGCCGCCGAGCGGCGAACGGCCACCACGACTGGTCGCCCGCGCCAGCTGGCCCAAGTAGGGCGGGTTGCCGAGCACGACGTCGAAGGGCCCTCCAGTGTCGACGTGGCGGCCGTCGCCGACGATGACGCGCCCCTCGGGCGCGGCTCGCCGGGCCTCGGCCGCGCTCGCCCGATCGGACTCGACTCCCACCACGTCCGCCACCGCGCCGACCGCGGTGGCAGCTTCGGCCGCCGCCACCAGCAACCGGGCATCACCGCAAGCCAGGTCCAGCACCCTCAGCGGGCGCCCGCGCCGGGCGGCTTCCGCCGCCGCCGGCACGACCGCCTGGTCGACCAGGAACCGCACCAGCGCGGGTGGGGTGTACCAGGCGCCGCGCCGCCTGCGGTCGGTCCGGTCGATCGGCTCCACGGCTGCCATCTTGGCCGGGGCCGGGATTGCGACCGCGCACCATGCCCCCTCTACGCTCGTCCTACGTGACGTCGCGCCACCTCGCGTTCAGCCGCGACGAGTGGAAGGTGCTGCGGGCGGCCACCCCGCTGACCCTCCGCGAGCGAGACCTGGACGAGCTTCGCGGCATCAACGAGCAGATCAGCCTCGACGAGGTCGCCGAGGTCTACCTGCCCCTCAGCCGCCTGCTCAACCTCTACGTGAGCGCCACCCAGAACCTGCAGAAGGTCACGGCCACCTTCCTCGGGACCATGGCGCCCAAGGTCCCCTACGTGCTCGGCGTGGCGGGCAGCGTGGCGGTGGGCAAGAGCACGTTCTCCCGCATCCTCCAGGCCCTGCTCTCACGGTGGCCCGACCACCCGACGGTGGACCTGGTCACCACCGACGGCTTCCTCTACCCGAACGCGGTGCTCGAAGGCCGGGGGATCATGAACCGCAAGGGCTTCCCCGAGAGCTACGACACCCGGCGCCTGCTCACGTTCCTACGCCAGGTGAAGAGCGGGGAGGCCGCGGTGCGGGCACCGATCTACAGCCACATCAGCTACGACATCGTCTCCGACGACGAGCTCGTGGTCTGCCAGCCCGACGTGCTCATCCTCGAGGGCCTGAACGTGCTCCAGACCACCGGTGACACGACCGAGTACGTGAGCGACTACTTCGACTTCTCGATCTACCTCGACGCGGACGAGAACGACATCGAGCGCTGGTACGTCGAGCGCTTCCTCAAGCTCCGCGAGACCGTCTTCACCGATCCCCGCTCCTACTTCCGGCACTATGCCGCGCTCTCGGACGAGGAGGCGGTGGAGACGGCGCGGATGATCTGGCGCGAGATCAACGGGAAGAACCTGGCCGAGAACATCGCGCCCACCCGTGACCGGGCCTCGCTCATCATGCACAAGGCCATGGACCACAGCGTCACCGACGTGCAGCTGCGAAAGCTGTGAGCTGCTGTCCGCGATCGCCGAGCCGCGCTCCGGGATGCTGCGATGATGGTGGCGGTGCAAGGACGAATGCCACTCCGTGTCGGCGTGCTGGCCGGTGTCGTGCTCCTCGCCATCACGGGGGCGGCCTGCTCCGGCGGCGACAACGCGGGCGGTACGGGCGGTCCCGTGGTGGCCGGACCGTCGGACGTCGATGTACCCGGAACCACCTCGGCGTTGCCGCCCACCGTCCCCGCGGTGTCCTTGCCGGCCACCGTGGCCACAGTCCCGACGAGCCCGCCGCCGTCGCCGGCCAGCACCGCGCCGGCCACCGTCGCCAGCTCCATCGCATCAGGCACGTCGGCGGCCTCCGCCGGCTACAAGGCGGTCGCGCCCCCCGCCTTCCCTGACCGCACGGCGCCGCCGCCCACCGGCGACGGCCTGCCCGACGGCACCTACTACGGCGTGGTCAAGACCACGGCCCCCACCGGTGCCAGCGCGCCGAGCGTGACCCTCACCCTCTACGAGGTCCTCACCGGAGGCCCCGCGATCAGCGCCGCGGCGGCCGACGGCGCCGGGCTCGACAGCGACATCTACGTCCGGCCCAATCCGAACGCGGACTGGGTCGTCCGCCTCACCTCGGAGGTCGAGCTGTCCGTCGCCCAGCCGGACAAGCCCGACGTCAGCTACGCAGTGAGCGCCGCCGAGCTGCTTCGCCTCCTAGGTGGCGGTGCTCCCGGCCACGGGGCTCCGCCGACCTACCACTACATCCCGTTCCCGTACCTGCTGACCGTGCAGGACGGGGCCCCGGTCCGGCTCGAACAGCTCTGGTCTCAATGAGCGAGGGGGTCAGGGCGCCGCCGCGTGCGCTCTGACCTCGGCCAGCCAGGCCGGCAGCTGCCGGATGGAGTCCAGCGTGGGCACGTCGCCGTTGTGCTCCGCCGCCTCGTGACCCCACAGCACGTGGTACGGGATGTGGACCGCTCGACCACCCAGCTCGAGCACCGGGAGCACGTCCGACCGCACCGAGTTGCCGACCATGACGAAGCCGGACGGCTCGATCGAGTGGCGGGCCAGCACCCGCCGATAGGTGTCCACGTCCTTCTCGGACACCACCTCCAACCCGGCGACGTGACAGTCCAGTCCGCTGTCGTGGAACTTGCGCTGCTGGTTCAGCAGGTCGCCCTTCGTGATCACGACCATCCGGTAGCCGCCAGCCAAGCTGGCCAGCGTCTCCTCCACCCCATCCAGCAGCTCGACCGGCCGATCCAGGAGACCGCGGCCTTCGTCCACCAGCTGTTGGATCACCGCGGCCGGGACCTGGCCCGCGCTGACCTCGACGGCGGCTTCCACCATCGAGAGCGTGAACGACTTCACGCCGTAGCCGAACAGGCTGAGGTTGCGCCGCTCGACCGAGTCCAGTGCCGCCGCCAGGTCGACGAGCGCCCCGCCATGGCCCGGCGCGACGTACGGGCCGACCAGCCCGCAGAACCGCCCGGTGACGGTGTGGAAGCCGTCTTCCGAATGCCAGAGGGTGTCGTCGGCATCGAGCCCGATCACGTTGATCGCCATAGGGGGTCGCCAGGGTAGCGACTCGGCGGCCCGGCCGCGCCGGCGACGATCAGAGCACCTTCTCGAGGAAGACCTGAGCGTGGCCGGCGGGAAAGTCCTCCCAGCGTCCGGTCACCCGGTAGCCGAACCGCGGGTAGAAGTCGGGGGCCTGGAACGAGTGCGTGCTCACGAACACCTTCGCCGCCCCTCGCGCCGCGACGGCATCCTCGAAGGCGCCGAGCAGCCGTCGGCCGAGGCCGCCGCCCCGGAGCTCCTCTTCGACCCACAGCTGGCGCAGCTCGGCTGCCCCCGCCCATACGACGCCCGTCGCCCCCCCGACGATCCGACCCAGATCGTCGCGCTCGAAGACGGCGAGCACCGCCCCGTCGCCCACGCCGACTCGATCGACGTTGAACTGGTAGATCCTGTCGTCGAGCCGGGCCACGTCGGCCGGGTGAGGGTCGAAGTCGGCCACCAGCTCGCGAGTCCGTTGGCGCCAGAGGTCGGCGGTGACGCTGAACCCCACCTCGTCGACCAGCCCGTCGCGGCCCATGAAGCTCCGGTGGACCAGCGCCTCGCGACGGAAGCCGAGGCTGTCGAACAGCCGGAGGCTCGGCTCGTTGCGCACATCGACCCACGCCGAGGTCTTCTGCTTGCCCGACCCGAAGATGGCGTCGACCAGCGCCGTCACCGCCTCGGCCGCCAAGCCCCGCCCCCGCCGAGCCGGCGCCAGCGTGATGCCGATCAGGTCCTCGTGCTCGCTGTCGGCCACGGGCGCCACCATGGCGTCGCCCACCAGCTCGCCGTCGAGGCGCAGCGCCAGCTGCCCGTCCGCCACCATCGCTTCGGCCGCCTCCAGCCGGTATGGCAGCGGCCAGCCCTGGTAGCGGGCGGTCTCGGGGTCGTTCCGGTAGGCCACGAGCGTCGGCGCGTCAGCCGCCGTCATCGGGTCGATCACCAGGCGGGCCGTGCGCAGCGGCAGGTCCAGGCCGGTCACGAGCGGATGGCGTTGAGGTAGTTGTAGACGGTGATGCGGCTGACGCCGAGGGCGTCGGCGACGTCCTCCACGGATCGGCGGAGCAGGAAGGCGCCCCGGTCGTCGAGCAGGTGCACAGCCCGTTGCTTGTCCTCCCGGGAGAGATCGGTCAGCCGCCCGCCGAGCTCCCGCTCGACCTGTTCGATCAGGCGGCTCAGCGCGCCGTGCAGTGGCGGCAGGCGGAGACCCCCGACCAGGTCGCCCTGCCAGCGCAAGGGGATGTCGGCCGGATCGAGGTCGACCCCCGGGATGAGCACGGCACCCAGCGCGTCGGCCACGGGCTCGAGCGCTTCCAGCAGCGGATGGACGCCGTCGCGGCCGGGCCCGTCGCTCACCCGTCGTCCTCGTGGGCACGATCGAGCCGTACGGTCAGCCCGGTCGCCCCGTGATCCAACGCGGCCTGGACCAGGTCGGCCACGGTCTCGGCCACGGCGTCCACGCCGACGTCGGCGATGGTGCTGAAAGGCCCGACGTCCACGGGCACACCCCGGTGCTCGACCGCCTCGATGGCGAACAGGACGTGCGGACCCGGTTGACCATCGACGAAGGGCTCGACCGTGAACTCGATGCGCACCGACCCCATCACCACCTCCTCGCCCGCTGGCCCGATCGGGCGCGACGCGGGGCGATGGTACCGGCGCCGCTCGGTCTCGCTCGGGCCGGCAACCGGTGCCGGCGCCCGCGGCCCGGGAGCGAACCAGCCGCTATGCCCCCATCACCCGGCGCAGCTCGTCGGCGCGGGCCACGCAGTCCTGGCCTGCGGCCTCGAAGGCCTGGTTCAGGCGGCTCAGCGCATCCTTGAACGCACCCTGCCACTCTCCCGCGAACCGGTCGTGGGCCGGCCCTTGCCACGTCGTGCTGCCGAGCAGCGACGAGACGCTGCTCATCACCCCGTTGATGGCGTCGATCTGGCGCTTCAGGGTGGTGCCGAGGGTCTGGAGCTGATCCGGATCGGCGCCGTACATGCCGCTCATGGGCATCCTCCTCTTGAGAGTTCGGTGACCAGAGCGTGTGCGCGGGCCGGGGCGGATCGGAACGCCATGTCCGTCAGCGCACCAGCTCGCCCGCCACCGCGAACGTGTCGGGGCAGAAGGTGATCCCGGCCCGGCGCGCCGCCAGCTCGGCGGGGGTCAGCCACTCAGCCGCCACCACCTCACCATCGGCGAAGACGATCGGGCCATCCCACACCACCCCGTACACCCGCGCCACCTCGGAGACGTCGGCATCGTCGTAGCGCGCCATCCGCACCAAGCGCAGGGTGGCGCCGGTGATGCCGACCTCCTCGGCCAGCTCCCGGGCCGCGGCCTCGTCCCACCCCTCCCCCGCGTGCACCACGCCGCCCACGGCGACGTCCCACGCGCTCGGCCACAGGTCTTTGTCGGGGCTGCGCTGGTGGACGAGCAGCCGACCGTCCGGCCGCCGCACCACGATGAAGACGCAGCGGTGGCGCAGGTTCGCGGCCCGCATCTCGGCCCGGGTGACGGTGGCCACCACCCGGTCGTCCTCGTCCACCACATCCACCAGCTCACCGGCCACCCGGGCTTCAGCCGTCACCGCACCGTGCCTACCATGCGGCATGGCCTTCGACACCCTGCACGAGGAGGCTCGAGACCTGCTGTCGGGTGCGGTTGAGCTCCGGCGTGATCTCCATCGCCACCCCGAGGTGGGCAACGACCTGCCCCGCACCCGCGACCGGATCCTCGAAGAGATCGATGACCTCCCGCTGGACCTGACCCTCCACGAGCAAACGAGTGGCATCGCGGCCGTCCTGACCGGGGCCAAGCCCGGCCCCACCATCCTCCTGCGCGGCGACATGGACGCCCTGCCGATGCCGGAGCAGACCGGCCTCGACTTCTCGAGCGAGGTCGACGGCGCCATGCATGCGTGTGGCCACGACACCCACGTCGCCATGCTCGCCCGCGCCGCCCGCCTGCTCGCCGGCCGGCGCGACGAGCTCACCGGCCGCATCCTGTTCATGTTCCAGCCCGGCGAAGAGGGCCACCATGGCGCCCGCTACATGCTGGAGGAGGGGCTGCTGGACCTCCCACCCCTGCCTGACGGCACGCCCAGCACCGTCGATGCCGCGGCCGCCATCCACATCACCTCGGCCTTGCCGAGCGGCTTCGTGAGCACCCGGGGCGGTCCGATCATGGCGTCCTCGGACGTCCTGCGGATCGTCGTGACCGGGAAGGGGGGCCACGCCTCCGAGCCCCACCGAACCCTGGATCCGGTGCCCATCGCCTGCGAGATCGTCCAGGCCATCCAGACCATGGTGACCCGTCGGGTCGACGTGTTCGACCCGACCGTGGTCACCGTGGCCAGCATCCATGCCGGCACGACCAACAACGTCATCCCGGACCGGGCCGAGATCCTCGGGACCATCCGGGCGGTCTCGGAGCAGACCCGCCGCCGGGTGCACGACGGGCTGAAGCGGGTGGCCGAAGGCATCGCCGCCGCCCACGAGGTCGACGCCCAGGTCGAGATCACCGGGGGGTACCCGGTGACGGTGAACGACCTGGACTTCGCCAGCTTCGCCGCCGGCGTCGCCCAGGAGCTCATCGGCGAGGACCGCATGATCGAGATGCCCAACCCGGTGATGGGCGCGGAGGACTTCAGCTACGTGCTCCAGCAGGTGCCCGGCTCGATGCTCTTCCTCGGTGGCACGCCCGACGGCACCGACCCCCGCACCGCGCCGGCCAACCACTCCACCAAGGTGTTCTTCGAGGAGGACGCCATGGTGCAGGGCATCGCCCTGTACTCGGCCCTCGCGCTCCGCCACCTCGGCGTGGCCTGATCTCGACGCCCGCGCCGGACGCGGGGTCCGCATCGAGCGTGCTGCACTTCCCCGTCGAGCCCATGAAGGCGGTCTCGGGCACCATGCCGGCCGACGACACCGGCTGGGCCTACGAGCTGAAGTGGGACGGCTACCGGACCATCGCCTTCCTGAAGGACGGCCGCGCCCGCCTGCAGAGCACGACGCAGCGCGACGTGACGGCCCGGTACCCGGAGCTGGCCTCGCTCGCCGAAGGGCTGCACGGAGGGCGAGCGATCGTCGACGGTGAGGTGGTGGTCCTCACCTCCGAGGGGGTCCCGCGGTTCGAGCTGCTGCAGCGCCACGACGATCCAGCCGCCTATGTCGCCTTCGATCTGCTCTCGCTCGAGGGGCGCGACACCATCGACCTCCCCTATGAACGCCGGCGCCAGCTGTTGCTCGATGCCTTCGAGCCCGGTGACGGCCGGCTCGTGCCCAAGCACCAGATCGGTGACGGAGCCGCGCTCCATGCCGTCACCAGGGAGCAGGGCCTCGAGGGGATCATGGCCAAGCGCCTCGACTCTCTCTACCTCCCCGGTCGGCGCTCGCCCGCGTGGCGCAAGGTCAAGCACCGGCGTCAGCAGGAGGTCGTGATCGGCGGCTTCACCGCCGGCTGGGGCAACCGCAGCGACACGTTCGGCGCGCTCCTGGTCGGCTACTACGAGGACGGCTACCTCCGGTTCGGCGGCGGCGTCGGCAGCGGCTATGACCGGCCACTCCTCGAGCGGCTGACCAGGGCGCTCCGCCGGCTGACCACCGACACCTGTCCGTTCGATCCGCCTCCGCCCCGCACCTACGTCCGCGACGCCACGTGGGTCAAGCCGGAGCTGGTGGCCGAGATCGCCTTTGCCGAGTGGACCAGTGAGGGACTGGTCCGTCAGGCCAGCTTCCTCGGCCTGCGCGACGACAAGCACGCCGCCGAGGTCGTGCGCGAGCCCTAGCGGCTCGGCCCGGCCGGCTACCGGCCGGTGCTCCCGAACCCCCCGCCGCGGTCGTCACCCTCCAGCGCATCGACCTCCACCAGCAGCGCGGTCTCCACCCGCTGCACGACCAGCTGAGCGATGCGGTCGCCCCGGCGCACCTGGTGGTCCGAGCGGGGATCGGTGTTCAGCAGCGCCACCTTCAGCTCATCCCGGTAGCCGGAGTCGACCACCCCGGGGGCGTTCACCACCGTCACCCCTTGGCGGACGGCCAGACCGCTTCGAGGCATCACCAGGCCGGCATAGCCCTCCGGGATGGCGACGGCGACGCCGGTGGGCACGACGCGCGCGACCGCCTCCCGCTGGAAGCACCGCGTCCTCCCGGGCGTACAGGTCGAGCCCGGCGTCGCCCTGATGGGCATAGGTCGGCAGCGGCAGGTCGGCGTCGAGGACCAGGATCGGCACCCGGAGCACAGCGGCGGACCGAGCCTCAGCCCGGGCCGGCACCGGGGAGGGCGGCGGCAGGATCCGGAGGGGGCTCGTCGGCGGGGTCGACCGGACCGTTCGACGAGGGGTCTTCGGGACTGTCCACCACCGGCGGCGGCACAAAGACCCGCTCGCGGTAGTAGCGCAGCTCAGACACGCTCTCGCGGATGTCGTCGAGGGCCCGGTGGCTGCCGACCTTGCGCGGTCGCAGGCACCGCACCGCGGGATACCACCGCCGGACCAGCTCCTTCACCGAGGACACGTCGACCGAGCGGTAGTGGAGGTAGTTCTCGATGTCCGGGAGGTAGGCGGCGAGGAAGCGCCGGTCGGTGCCGATCGAGTTCCCGCACAGCGGGACGGACCGGGGTTCGAGCACGTGCTCGCTGCATGAAGGCCAGCGTCGCGGCGCCCGCCTCCTCCAGTGTCACGGTCGAGGCGCGGATGGCTTCCAGCAAGCCCGAACGGGTGTGCATCCCGACGACGAAGGGGTCCATCTGCGTCGAGCACGTCGTCGGGCTGGTGGATGACGAGGTCCGGGCCTTCGGTCAGGATCTCAGGTCGTCGTCCGTGATGAGCGTCGCAATCTCGACGATGACATCGACGGACGGCTCCAGGCCCGTCATCTCCAGGTCCATCCAGACCAGCACGAGCCCACCCTAGGGGCCGGCGGTCGCCCCGCGAGCGTCGAGGCCGGTGATCACCGCCGTGGCGTACACCTCGGCCCCACCCCGCCGGCGAAGCCACAGGGCGGCCCGACCAGACGCCTCGTCGGCCACGACCTCCACCTCGGCCCCGGGCTCGATCGGGGACCGATGCTCGAGCTCGGCTCGCAGTGGCGCCCGCAGCTCACGTCGCCGGGCCAGCGCCTCCTCGACGGTCTCCCAGTACACGGCGTTGTTCACGTGGCCGAGCACGTCGAAGTCGGTGAACCGCAACGGGAAGTCGTCCGCGAGCTGAGATGGATGTCGGCGCGTCGGGATGCTCGAGGCGCGCCCGGACGGTCCGCCCGCCCGCGGACGGCGAGAACAGCTCGTGGAACGACTCGGGCAGCACCTTCGGACGCATGGTCTCCGGGTCCAGGTGCACCCACAGGGTCGCCGCCTCGACCCGGCCGCCCGCCTCCCCGATGACCTGCACCCGGCGCTCGGCCCACCGACTCCCCACGCCGGCGCACCAGGTGCTGCAGGACCAATGGCTCGAGGTAGACGGGGAACTGGTGCACCTCGATGACCGTGCGGCGCACCACCCAGCCCATCACGTCGTCGAACCCGGCGTCGCGGGTGTCGTCGTTGGCCACGTCCTGGAGATAGCGAACCAGGGCGTCGAACCGCAGGCGTCCGCCGGGGGTGGCGTCGCCGAGGCGCACCCGGCGCTGCCCCTCATAGACCCGTCCGACCGACGGCACGGGGACGAAGCCGTCCGCTGCCTCGAGCCCTCCTGCCATCCGGCGGACGCTACCGATTCGCGACCGGCGGCGACGGCGCCGACGTGACGTCCGTCGCTGCACCGGAAAACGGTTGACGGCTCCTCGGCGCACGTGGTTTCCTAGCCGAACGATCTGAGCTAGCCGCCCGAAAGGCACGATGCATCCGATGATGTGCACCGACGCCGCCCGCTTCGACGCCCTCGTGGCCCTCGACGCGCGCCCGTGCGTGTCCATGCACGGCTACGCGTGGCGGCAGTCAAGCAGCTCTTCACCGTCACCACCACGGGCACCAACTCCGCCCAGCGGCTTCCGGGAGCACCGACGTAGACCTACACCACGTCGGAAGAGCTCACCAGAAGCCGTCGGGATCTCCCGACGGCTTCTCTCATTTTCCGCGACACACCAGCACACCAGAAACGGGGGCACATCATGTACGCCATCGACGACACCACGAGCGAGCCGGTCACCGCCGACTCGTTGGCCGAGGAGTTCCGCACCGTCGTGGCCCTGCGGACGAAGGGCCGATGTCGCGACGGCCACGGCACGCTGACCCACCTCTTCTTCTCCGACGACCTCTACGACGTCGCCCGGGCCAAGGCCATCTGCGCGAAGTGCCAGGTTGCCGACCTGTGCCTCGACACCGCGCTCGCCCGCCAGGAGCCGTGGGGTGTGTGGGGTGGGCAGCTCATCGCCACACGGACGCATCGTCCGTCACAAGCGACCACGAGGTCGACCACCGAAGTACCCGCGGCCCGAGCTGGTCGTGGACGAGGTCCCGCTTCCTCCCTACTTGGCCACCGCCGGGTAAGGACGGCGGCGACGGGCTCAGGCCGCACCGCCACCCCCCGGGCCGCGGCCTGAGGTCCGCGCCTGGCCCGCCGGTACCCTTGGCGGGTGGACCGCCGGCGCCTGTTCGTGGGATCGCTGGCCGTGGCCACCGTCGTCGGCTTGGGCGGCGGCTGGTGGCTGGCCGATCGCGACGGCGACGGGTCGGTCACTCTGCCGGCGGCCGGTGCCGGCAGCCTGCCGGACTCGGGCATCCCGGTCGCTACCGACATCAGTGGCGCCCCGCTGCCGGACGTCAAGGCCCGCACCCTCGACGGTGACGCCCGTGTCGTTCCGGTCGTTGCAGTCGGCCAACCACTGATCCTCAACTTCTGGTCCAGCACCTGTGTCCCGTGCCGCAAGGAGATGCCCGCCTTCGAGGCCGCGCACCGCGCGGTCGGCAATCGCGTGCGGATCGTCGGCGTCGATCCCCAGGACTCGCCGGAGACTGGCCATCAGCTTCGCCCGGAGGGTCGGGGCTACCTACGAGCTGCTGCGCGATACCGGACGGCTCCGTGACAGCCGCCTTGGGCGTCGCCGCACTGCCCACGACGATCTTTGTCGACCCGCGATGGCACCGTGCTCAAGTCGAAGGCGGGTGCGCTCTCGGGGCGGAGCTGCGCTCCACCATCGACTCGCTGTACCCGACGTGATCAACGGCGCACTTCGCCCTGGCCTTCATCTCGGGCGTCGTCGCCACGGTGAACCCGTGCGGGTTCGCCATGCTGCCGGCCTACCTGTCCTACTTCCTCGGCATCGAGAACCGCAACGGCGAGCGCGATCAGCCGGCCCGAGCCAGCCTCGCCCGGGCCCTCGCTCGTGAGCGCCTCGGTGTCCGCCGGCTTCCTGGCCGTCTTCACAGTCCTGGGCTTCATCCTGCGGGCCGGCGGCATCAGGTCACCGACATCGCCCGCTACCTCGGGATCGTGATCGGCTTCGCCCTCGTCGGCCTCGGTGTCGCCCTCCTCTTCGGCTTCAAGCTCTCGTTCGCGCACCCCGAAGCTGGAGCGCGGAGGCCGGTCACGGACCCTGTCCTCCATGTTCGTGTTCGGGGTTTCGTACGCCATCGCCTCGTTCGGCTGCACGATCGGTCCCTTCCTCGGACGGTGCTCAGCAGCTTCACCCGGGACGGGACGGTGTCCGGTGTGCTCATGATCGTCGCCTACGGGCTCGGCATGGGACTCCTGCTGACCACGCTCACCGTCACCCTGGCCCTCGCCCGGGGCGGGTTGCTGCGGACGTTGCGCTCGGCCATGCGTTCGATCGACACGATCGCGGGCGGACTCATGATCCTGGCCGGCCTCTACCTCGTGTACTACTGGTGGTACGACCTGGTGTCGGACACTGGAGCCAAGCCGGTGGCGGGCGGCGGGATCAGCAGCTGGTTCCAGGCCCGCGCCGACGCGCGTGGCCGGTTGGCTGATCGATCGCGGGGCCGGCTTGCTCGCCCTCGTCCTCGGTGCGGTCGTGGTGGCCGCGATGGCTGTCGTCCTCACCCGGCGTCCGAAGGACGTGGCCGGCCGCCCGGACGCCTGAGTCGTGGTCACCGCCGACGCAACCGAAGACCCGTTCGCTCGCCTGCTCGCCCACCCCGGGGTCGAGGAGCTGGTCGAGACGCGAGGCCGGTTCGGGTTCATGGCCTTCCACGGCGGGTCCCTGGAAGAGGTCACCGACGTGATCGCCCGAGCCGCCGCGGCCGCCGCCGACGCGTCGTACTACGGCGTCCACCAACCGCCCGACCTGCAATGGCACCTGCCTTCGACGGCGATCGATCCTGCCGCTTCGCCCGCCCTCACCAGCTTCCTCGATCACGTCGACCACGTGGTCACTGTGCATGGCTACGGGCGAGCCGGTCTGTGGGCGTCGCTGCTGCTCGGCGGGCAGAACCGGGAGCTGGCGCGGCACGTCGGCGGCCACCTGCGTCGGCGGCTACCGGTCTACGAGGTGGTCACCGACCTCGAGGCCATCCCACCGGAGCTGCGGGGCCTGCACCCCCGGAATCCGGTCAACCTGGCTCGGGGCGGCGGCACCCAGCTCGAGCTGCCACCCCGTGTGCGTGGCACCAGCCCACTGTTCTGGGACTGGGAGGGCCCTGGCCTCAACCCACACACCCAGGCCCTCGTCGACGCGTTGGCCGACGCAGCCCGCTCGTGGCCCCGCCGGGTTGAGCGGGCGCGACCCTGACGATCAGGGGGAGAGGCGCTCGACCGTCCACGGCGGGACACCGTCGGCGCCCGTCGCCGGCGGCCGGCGGTAGCGAAAGCGATCGTGCAGACGGCTCGGCCGGCCCTGCCAGAACTCGACCTCGGAGGGCACGAGGCGCAGCCCGCCCCAGTGCGGCGGACGAGGGATCTCGTCGGTCGGGAAGCGGGCCTCGACCTCGGCCACCCGGGCGTCCAGCGCGGCGCGGTCGGCCAGCACCTGGGACTGGGGTGACGCCCAGGCCCCGATCCGGGACTCGCGGGGGCGGCTCGCGAAGTACTCGTCGGACTCCGCCGCCGACACCCGCTCGACCCGGCCCCGCACCCGCACCTGCCGATGGAGCTCGAGCCAGGCGAACGTCGCCGCCGCCACCGGCCGCGCCGCCAGCTGCACACCCTTGGCCGACTCGTAGTTGGTGAAGAAGCTGAAGCCGCGCTCGTCGACACCCCGTACCAGCACCAGTCGAGCATCGGGGCCGCCGTCGTCGTGCACGGTCGCCACTGACATCGCGTTCGGCTCCTCGACGCCTGCCGCGAGTGCGGCCTCGTACCAGGCCCACCACTGTGTGAACGGGTCGGCGGCGAGTCCGTCGCGGTCCAGCACTCCCCACGCGTAGTCGGACCGTCCGTGCACGAGCTGATCGGCTCCGCTCGGCGGGACCGCCGCCTCGCCGCCCTCGCCGCCCTCGCCGTGCTCGTTCACGGGCGTCCGGCCGGGACCGGCACCGTCCGCTGCCCCCGCAGGTACGGCCACAACGCCTCGGGCAGGGTCAGGCTGCCGTCGGGCTGCCGTCCGTTCTCGACGATCGCCGCCCACACCCGCGGGACGGCAAGCGCCGAGCCGTTCAGGGTGTGGACGAACGCGGTGCCCTTGGCGCCAGTCGGGCGATAGCGGATGTCGGCCCGGCGGGCCTGGTAGTCGCTGAACCAGCTCACCGACGACACTTCGAGCCAGACGTCGCACCCGGGCGCGTAGACCTCGATGTCGAGGCTGCGGTGGTGGCTCTGACCCAGGTCACCGGTGCTGATCTCGACGATGCGGTAGGGAAGCCCGAGGGCGGCGATCGAGCCCTCGGCTCGCGCCAGCAGGTCGTCCAGGATCGCGGGCGCCTGGTCGGGCGTGGCGTACGCCAGGATCTCGACCTTGTCGAACTCGTGCGCCCGGAGCAGGCCGCGGGTGTCCCGGCCGGCCGCGCCGGCCTCGCGCCGGTAGCAGGGCGTGGCGGCCATGAAGCGCATCGGGAGAGCGTCCTCGTCCAGGATCTCGCCGGCGCCTATCGACGTGAGCGGCACCTCGGCGGTGGGGATGCACCACAGGTCGTCCCGCTCGATGGCGAAGGCGTCGTCGGCGAACTTCGGGAGCTGGCCGGTGGCGGTGAGGGTGGCGGTGCTCACGAGGGTCGGCGGCCGGATCTCCTCGAAGGCGTCGGCGTTGCGGTCGAGCGCCAGCTGGCAGAGGGCCCGGCCGAGCGTGGCGCCGGGACCGCGCAACATGGTGAACATCGCCCCGCTGATCTTCGCCGCTCGCTCGTTGTCGAGGATGCCGAGCGCCCGGCCGATGTCCCAGTGCGGCACCCGCTGGTGTTCGGCGTACGAGCCCGGGAGGTTGATCGGGCCCTTGACAACCGGGTTGTCGGCCTCGCTCGCCCCGTCCGGCGCCAGCTCGGAAGGAAGGTTGGGGATCCGCAACAGCACGCTCCGCAGCTCCTGGTCGAGCGCGGCCGCCTCGTCGGCCAGCTTCGCCCCCTCGTCGCCCAAGGCCCGGCTCTCGGCCGTGGCCGCTTCGGCCTCGTCGAGCCGCCCCGCGCGCCGGAGCTGCCCGACCTGCTCGGAGAGCTCGTTGACCCGCCGCCGGGTGGCGTCCCGCCGGGCCGTCAGCTCTCGGGCCCGGGTCTCCAGGCTGGCCGCGTCGTCCAGCTGGTCGAGCAGCCGCGGGTCGCCCCGGCAGCGCCATGGCGCGCTTCACGCCCGCCAGGTCGGTGCGCAGCAGCCGGACGTCGATCACCGGACGGGCAGGCTACTGGTCGACCCCCTCCCGCCTCGGGCCGACTTCTCACCGCTGCTCAAACCGGGCGCAACGCCCGTTCTCGCGGCGAGCGGCGACGACATCTGTCGCCAGAGGCCGCGAGAACGCGCAGGGGCGCGATGGGCACGCTGCTCGGAGGGGCGCGATGGGCACGCTGGTGCGGCCTCTCCTAACCTCGGCCGTCGTGGCCGCAGTCGAGGTATCGGAGCTCGTCGTGCGCTACGGCGATCTCGTTGCCGTCGATCGGCTGTCGTTCCAGGCCGAGGCGGGCGAGGTCACGGCCGTGCTCGGCCCGAACGGGGCCGGCAAGACCTCGACCATCGAGGTGCTCGAGGGCTACCGCCGGGCGGCCAGTGGACACGTGCGGGTGCTGGGCCTCGACCCGGTCGATGACCGCGACACGCTGGTGGAACGAATGGGCGTGATGCTCCAGCAGGGCGGGATCTACCCCGGCATCAGGGCGGCCGAAGCGGCGGCGCTGTTCTGCTCCTACTACCCCGGCCGGCGGGACCCGAGCGAGCTGCTGGCCACGGTCGGCCTCACCGAGCGGGCGGGGAGCACCTGGCGCCAGCTCTCCGGCGGGGAGCAGCAACGGCTCTCCCTCGCTCTCGCCCTGGCCGGTCGACCCGATGTGGTCTTCCTCGACGAGCCCACGGCATCGGTCGACGTCGCCGGGCGCCAGCGCGTGCGGGCGCTCATCCGGGCCCTGGCCGACGAAGGCGCCTGTGTGGTGCTGACCACCCACGAGCTCGAGGAGGCCGAACGGGTGGCCGACCGCGTGCTCATCATCGACCGAGGCCGGCTCGTGGTCACGGGCACGCCAGGCGAGCTGACCCGATCCGTCCCGACCGAGGAGATCCGCTTCGGCGCCGCCCGGGGCCTCGACGTGGCCGCGCTCGGCGCCACCGTCGGCGCCCTCGTCCGCGAGGAATCGCCGGGCGAGTACGTGGTGGAGCGCGCGCCCGACCCCGCCACCGTGGCCGAGCTCACCGCCTGGCTGGCCGAGCACGACCTTCCCCTGGCCGACCTGCGGGCCGGCCGCCAGCGGCTGGAGGACGTTTACCTGGCCTTGACCAGCCACCCCGACGAGTCGGACGCCCGCCCGGGCGGACGGGGGAGGCGCCGGCGATGAGCGGCGCCCTGGCCATGCAGACCCGCACCGAGGTGACGCTCACCCTGCGCCGGGGCGAGTCGCTCCTCCTGATCCTCGGCATCCCGGTCCTGCTGCTGGTCTTCTTCACCGCGGTCGACGTGCTGCCGACCGGCACCGACGACCCCGTCGACTTCCTGACGCCGGGGATCCTCGCCCTGGCCGTGATGTCGACGGCGATGGTCAGCCTGGGCATCGCCACCGGGTTCGAGCGCTCCTACGGGGTGCTGAAGCGCCTGGGCGCCACGCCGCTCGGCCGGCCGCGCCTGGTGACGGCCAAGACGGTGGGGGTGGTGGTGGTCGAGGTGGTGCAGTTCGTCGCCCTGGTCCCGATCGCCTACCTGCTGGGCTGGAACCCCCACGGCCGCTGGGCACTGGCCCTGGCGGGGGTGGTGCTCGGCACGATCGCCTTCGCCGGGATCGGGCTGGTGCTGGCCGGGAACCTGCGGGGCGAGGTCAACCTGGCCGCCGCCAACGCCCTGTACCTGGTGCTGCTGCTGGTCGGCGGGATGGTCTTCTCCTTGGACAAGCTGCCGAGCGCCCTCGAGCAGGTGGCCCGGCTGCTCCCGAGCGCCGCCCTCACCGAGGTGCTACGCCAGGCACTGGCTCGCGGCGACGCCCCGCTACGGGCCTGGATGACCCTCGCGGTCTGGGCCGTGGTCGCCCCACTCGCCGCCGCCCGCACGTTCCACTGGGAGTGACCGCGTCGGCTCGGGGATCGGTGGGGCCGCGTCGAAGGCCTTGGCCACCTCATCGAAGGTGAGGGTCTCGTCGTCGTGACCGACGATCTCGGCCTCGGGGATCCGTCGGGATCGGCGATAGGTGTTCTGCTCCTCCCACCGCCCCATGAAGCGGGCGAAGAAGATGTACGTGATCAAGATCCAGAGGAAGGTCGAGCCGCCGACCTTCATGACCGCTCCGGCGAGCTGCTGGTCGGTGGTGACGCTGATGCCCCATAGCCGGGGATCGTGGGCGTAGGCCTTGTACACGGCGCCGTCGGCGAACGTCAGCCAGCCTGCCGGGACGGTGGGGATCACCGACATGGCGAACAGGTAGATCATCTGGCCGCCGGCGCTGATCCGCAGCTCCGGGAACGGGCCACACACCGGCGTCCAGGCCAGGAGCGCCGCCAGCACGAGCGTCGTGTGCAGGGAGAAGTGGAGCAGGCCGTTCGAGCTCTCCACCGAGTGGTTCACCACGGCCGGGATGTGGCTGACCATCACGAACGTGTTGAAGATCACGCCGGCGACCACGGGCCGGGCCAACCACGTGAACGCCCGCCACACCCGTCCCTGGCCGAGCACGAGGCGCGCCAGCCAGGTCGGGATGGCCAGCAGCATCAAGGGCGGCATGAAGTACGACAGCATCATGTGCTGGAGCATGTGCACCGAGTACAGGCGCTGCTCGGCGATGTCGTGGATCGGCCAGTCCGAGGCGATCCAGAGCAGCGCCAGCGCGGAGGCGAAGCACGTGAGCTGCTTGCGGGTGACGATGATCTGGCCGGGCCGCACGGCCATCGGGCCGATGACCCGGATGGCGTAGGCGTACGAACCGGCGATGGCGGCGACGAGCAGCCAGACCTCGGGATGGGGGTGGAAGTGCCAGATGGGGTCGGATGCAGCTGTGCCGAACATCGGCACCCCCGGGGCTAGGACTTGACGAAGAACTTGAAGGTCGAGAGCGCGCCGACGTAAACGGCGACAGCGAGGAAGGCCCCAGCCCAGAACAGCCGCCCGAACAGCTTCGAATCCCAGCGCAGGTGCATGAAGAACAGCACCACCAACAGGAACTTGACCGCCATCAAGACGAGCAGGATGGGCAGGAAGGCGTGGCCCAGCCAGTGGGCATAGCTCGTGTACACCTCCATCCCGGTCAGCACGACGAGCACGGCCGCGACCTTCACGTACAAGAGGTCGGTGTGGTGGCTGTACTGCGGCGCGGCTTCGCCCGCGACGGCGTGATCGGCGACTGCGGCCTCAGTTGCACTCATGGCCAGCACCTCACGAGGGGATCAGGTAGACGAGGGTGAAGATCACGATCCAGACGATGTCGACGAAGTGCCAGTAGAGCCCGATCAGCTCGACGACCTCGGCCCGGTCGCCGTCGATGCGCCCCCGGAAGGTGATGACCACGAGCGAGAGAAGCATGATGATCCCGACGGTGACGTGGACGCCGTGGAACCCGGTGAGGGTGTAGAAGCTCGAGCCGAACAGGCTCGTGGTGAACCCCAGGCCCTCGTGGTAGAAGACGGTGAACTCGTAGACCTGACCGCCGACGAAGAGGGAGCCGAGGGCGGCGGTCGCGGCCAGCCAGAGCCGGGTGCGAGGGAGGTCGCCGCTCTTGGCCGCCGACACGGCCAGCACCATGGTGAGCGAGCTCATCAGCAGGATGAACGAGCTGATCGACGTGAACGGGATGTCGTAGATCTGGCCCGGCTTCGGGCCGGCCTGGGTCCGGCCCCGGTACAGCATGTACGTCGAGATCAGGCCGCCGAACAGGAGGCACTCCGAGCCGAGGAAGAGCCACATGGCGAGCTTGTTGTTCGACAAGCCGGTCGTGGTCTGGTGGACACCTCCCCCACCGCCATGCCCCCCGCCGTGGTCGGCGGTGACCGGGGCGCCGGCCGAGGTCAGAGCCACGTCGGCGGTGATATCAGCCAACGGGAGCCAGCTCCTTCGAGGACGCACCCTCGCTGGGAGGGTCGAAGTCGCTGTCGTCGGCGACGGCGGGCTCCTGGGCCCAGCCGTAGATGCCGATCACGACGATGAGCGCGCCGACGACAGAGATCCAACGATCGAAGATCAGACCCATGGCCACGACCGGGAGCCCGAGTGCGGTGACGAGAGGCCAGTACGACGGCGAGGGCATGTGGATGTGCTGGTCGGCGTGGGCTTCCAGGTCGGCCAGGACCTCCTCGGCCGTCGCGACCCGACGGAACTCGCCCGTGCGCTCATCCTCCTCGTACTTGCGGTGGAAGAACTCGTCGATCGACTGCACCGCGGGAACGGAGTCGAAGTTGTGCGCCTTCGGCGGGCTCGACGTCATCCACTCGAGGGTGCGGGCATCCCACGGGTCGAGGGGCGCGTTGCGCGGACCCAGGTTCGTGCGCACCGCGTTGATGACGAAGCACAGCACGCCGACGGCGAGGATCAGCGAGCCGATGGTCTCGAGCATGTTCCAGCCGCTGACCCCCATGCCGGGGATGACGCGGTAGTTGCGCCGGGCCTGCCCTTCGAGGCCGACGATGTGCATCGGCCCGAAGGTCAGGTTCATGCCGATGACCATCAGCCAGAAGTTGAGCTTGCCCAGCTTCTCGCTCAGCAGCCGCCCGAAGACCTTCGGCCACCAGTAGTAGAAGCCGGCGAAGATCCCGAACACCGCCCCACCGAACAGCACGTAGTGGAAGTGGGCAACGATGTAGTAGGTGTCGGTCTGCTGCGTGTCCGCGGGCGAGACGGCGTGGGTGACACCGGACAGGCCGCCGACCGTGAACTCCACGATCAGGCCGATGGCGAAGAGCATCGCCGTCGTGAAGCGCAGCTTGCCGCCCCACATGGTCATGATCCAGTTGATGATCTTCACGCCGGTCGGCACGGCGATGAACATCGTCGACAGCGTGAACACGGCCACCGACACCGGCCCGAGCCCGGAGGCGAACATGTGGTGGGCCCACACCCCCCAGCCCATGAAGCCGATGGCGGCACCGGAGAACACCACGAACGGATAGCCGAAGAGCGGCTTGCCGCTGAAGACGGGCAGCACCTCGGACACCACGCCGAAGCTGGGCAACACCAGGATGTACACCTCCGGGTGACCGAAGATCCAGAACAGGTGCTGCCACAGGAGCGGGTCGGCTCCGGCGTCGACGTTGAAGAAGGTGGCACCGAACAGCCGCTCGAAGTTCAAGAGGAACAAGGCGACAGTGATCACCGGGATGGCGAACACCAGCAGGAACTGCACGACGAGCACCATCCAGCTGAGGATCGGCATGCGCATCAGGCTCATGCCGGGCGCCCGCATGTTGAGGATGGTGACGATCAGGTTGATGGCACTCGTCAGCGACGCGATGCCGGCGATCTGCAGGGCGAGGACCCAGAAGTCCATGCCATGCGTGGGCGAGAACGGCACACCCGTGTTCGGCGCGTACGCGAACCAACCGCCGTCCGCCGCCCCGCCCATGAACCAGGCCAGGTTCAGGAACACGCCGGCAGAGAGGAAGGCCCAGAAGCCAAAGGCGTTCAGCCTTGGGAACGCCACGTCGCGGGCGCCGATCTGGAGTGGGACCAGGTAGTTCGCGAGCGCGGCCGCCATCGGCATGACGAACAGGAAGATCATCGTCGTGGCGTGCATGGTGAACATCTGGTTGTAGGTGCTCGCCGACAGGACCTTGCCGTCCGGGCGGGCCAGCTGCAGCCGGATGAGGATGGCTTCGCTGCCGCCGACCAGGAAGAAGAACAGCGCCGCGCTGCCGTACATGATGCCGATCTTCTTGTGATCGACGGTGAAGAGCCAGGACTTCCAGCCGCTCGTCGTGACCGGCCGGCGGAAGACGCCGTAGGCCGCGTCGGGGGTGACGGTCTTGGGCGTCGGCAACGCGAGAGGTTGCGGTGGCTGCTCGATGATGGCCATCTCGATCTCCTCTCGCGCTACTTGAGGGTTTGGAGGTAGGCGACCAGCTGGTCGATCTGCGTCTCAGTCAGGTTCAGGTTCGGCATGCCGCGGTACTTGCCGTTCGTCGGGCCGAGCTTGGTCGGGTTCACGAACTGGGGCAGGATGGACGGTGGGTTGCGCAACCATGCCTCGAGCTGGGGTTGGTTGAGGCACTCGGGCGTGGTGCCCTCGAGGTAGGACGCGCTGAAGGCGGCCGGGTCGTTGTCGCTCAGCTCGTCGCGAGCGGCCCGGCAGCGGTCGAGCAAGAGGTCGAAGTTCCCGCTGGCGAAGGTGCCCCGGGTCATCAAGTGGGTGAGGTTGGGGGCGGCGCCGGAGTACTCCTGCGTCTGCGGCTGCGCCACGATCTGCTGACCCTGGGCATCCTTCAGCCCGTTCACCTGGTGGCAGCTCGCGCACAGGCTCGTGAACTGCGCCTTGCCCGCTACGGCCAGCTTGGCCGACGGGTCCGCGGCTGGCTGCTGCTGGTTCGCCACCCAGCGCTTGAAGTCGTCGGGGGTGAGGGCGATCACCCGCATCCGCATGTTCGTGTGCGAGAGGCCGCAGAACTCCGTGCACTGCCCCCAGTACTCACCCGGCTGGTCGGCCTGGAGGTTCCAGGGCTGGATGCGCCCGGGCACGGCGTCGCGCTTGCCGTTGAGCTTCGGGATCCAGAACGAGTGGATGACGTCGCGCGACGTGATGTTGAGCCGCACGGGCCGGCCGGCGGGGATCACCATCTCGTTGGCAGTCACGAGGGGCAGGCCGTCCGAGCCGTTGATCGACGGGTAGTCGAACTCCCACCACCACTGCTGGCCGAACACGTTGACCACCAGCGGGTCCTTCGGCTTCTCGTTGATGTTGAAGAGCGTCTTCACCGTCGGCACGGCGATGATGGCGAGGATCACCGCGGGGAGGATGGTGAGCCCGATCTCGAGGGCGGGCCTGCCGTGGATCTGCTCGGGCGTCTCGTCGTGGCCCGGACGCTCGCGGAACCGGATGACGCAGTAGAGCACCGCCCCGAACACGATCAGCCCGACGATGCCGGCGACGATGAACACCGGCCCGACCAGGTTGTTGATCTCGTGGGCGTACTTGCCCTTGGGGTCGAGCGTGCTCTGGGGCCGTCCGGACCCGCCGCAGCCGGCGAGGAGCAAGCCGACGACGAGGCCGACCAGCAGCGGCGAGCGACGACGCGCCCCCGGCTTCATCCCTCGGTCGATCCTCGATGCACGACCGCGCACGCTAGTCATGGGTCCGCTCCGCGCTCCTGGCAGGCGCCGACGAAGCAGTCGCTCCATCACGGCACCACCACCGTTCCCTCGGCTCCGCCGCTCCCGGACTTCGGCTCGGCCTCGAACTTGAAGGTCCCCGGCGTCGGGAACTTCACGGTCAGTGCCTGCTGGGTGGAGGGCCGGACGAAGTACGTGCAGTAGTCGAGCGGGACGGTAATGGCCGAACCGTCGGGTGCTTTGAGCGGTTGGCCAGCGGCGTCCAGCTTCGGCGTGACACCGGCGTGGACGACGAACTTGGTCTCGACGTCGCTGTCGTTCTTGAAGATCACGGTGAGGTTGGCGTTGCGACCGGCGACGAACGAATCCGGGTCGAAGCTGTGGCCGTCGTGGTCCACGATGGCGGCGACCGCGGCCTTGTCGGAGACGGTGTGCGAGGCCAGGCTCTCGCTGGAGCAGGCCGACTCGTGCTCTTCGAAGTGTCGGAAGCCGTGGCTGATGCCGGCGATGCCACCGGCCAGGAGGACCACCGCCGACACGCTGAGCACGCCCCCCAGGACCTGGCGCGAGAGTTGCGGCCGCGTTCCGATGATGGCCGCGACACCCATCACGATGGCACCGATCACGGCGAAGGCCACGATGGCCCCGTCCTTTGGCAGCGCGGCCATCACCCGAGAGAAGGCCAGCACGATCAGACCGAAGGCCAGTGCGCCGGCCACCGGAAACTCGACCGGGTGCATCAAGCGGCCACGGAGCCGGTCGTTGTAGACGGGATCGGCGCTGGCCCGATCGGCCCAGGACTGGACCGCCCACTCCAGCACCGATAGCCCGATCACCACCAGGCCGGCCACGAAGAGGCGGTTGTCGAGCGGCAGGCCCACCACGGCGAGCGCGGCGCCGAAGGCCGCGGCGACGGACCAGGTGGCATGGCGGGGTGCGGGCGCGCTGGCCTGGCCCTCCTCGGCTGGCGCGGTGGCCTCGTCGTCACGGATGTACAGGGTGAGGCCACCGAGGAACACGAGCGCGACGAGTGCGCTGCCGGCGCCAAGCGTCAGCTGCATGTCCCAGCCGGTCGCCCACCCCAGGACGACCAGCACCGCGCCCGCGACGGCGGCGAGGCCGAAGTAGAGCTTGGAGCCGGTGGTGAGCATCGAGTCCTACTTGTTCACGTACACGACGAACCACAGCGCGACGAACGCGACCGTGAGGAAGTGCCAGTAGAGCGCGAAGGCTGCGACGCCGTCCGTTTCAGTAGCCGCGAACCGCCCGCCGAGCGAGCGGAACGCCGTGACGGCAGCGAAGACCAACCCGACGAGGAGAGCGATCATGAAGGTGCCCGTCACCCCGTAGAAGAGGGTGGCGAACGGCGACGAGGTGAGGCCCACGTCGAGCTGCCGGTACACCGCGACCTGCAAGTTGAGCGCCCCCAGACCGAACAGCGCGGTGAGCACGATAGCCATCGCGGTGTGGCGGCGCTCACCGCGGCGCATCGACCACACGGCCCACTGCGCCATCACCGAGGCGAAGACCAAGGCGATCAGCATCATGTTCGAGGGGATCTCCGGCATGATCACGCCCCGGGGGAGGAACTGTGCCGGCTTGTCGGCCTGTTGCAGCGCCTCGAGCACCCGCTGGCGATGCACCAGGTAGGTGCCGAGGAGGCCACCGAAGGCCGCCGCGCCCGCCGCCACGCCGAGGCCAGTGCCGACGAGCAGCGAGTGCCGGCGCTCCGGTGCCGGGGCAGGGGGCAGGGCAAGCATCAGGCACCACCCGCCGAGTCACCTGCGACGCCGCGCGCCGCCTTGCGGTCCAGCAACGGCTCGGGCGACATGACCATCCCGACGTCGAGCACCGCGCCACCCGGCGGCGATGGGAGCGCCCACTCCAGCGTCTGGCCCTCCCACGGGTCCGCACCCGCCGGCTCGCCGCGCACGAAGCCCCGGAGGGCGAGGAGGCCGAAGGCGACGACGGTGAGGGTGAGGAGGCCGAAGCCCACGGTGACGAGCACGTTGCAGAGCTGGATCGGCCCATCGAGGTGGGGCCAGGTGACCGCGCCGTAGGGCTGGTTGAGGAAGCCGGCCAGCACATAGGGGAGCGCGGCCAGCACGGTGCCGATGAGACCCAGCGCGGCCAGGCCACCGACGGCCTTGTCCGGCAGGCACCGACCCCACAGCTTCGGCCCCCAGTACGCCACCGCGCCGAGCCCGGCCAGCAGGCCGGCGAAGAAGAGGTAGGAGCTCTGCGCCTCCTGGTACACGGTGCCTACGAGGGCCAGGTCGGTGATCGGCGTGAGCACACCGACGAGCGCGCCGGTGAGCCCCATCAACGTGGCGGCGAGCGCAAAGAGCAGCGGCGCGCTCACTCGGGGCCGGCCGCTCCGCAGCGCCAGGCCGCCCAAGCCGAGGACGATCACGAATGGCAGCACGGGTGCCAGCGCGGTCACGCCGTAGAGCACCAGCTGGCCGATGGCGACGATCGGCGTGACGCCGTTCAGGTTGACGGTCGGCATGCCCTGCAGCACGCCGCCCACCGCGGCGACCCCCGCGATGCCCAGCCCGCCGAGCACGACCATCCTCATGGGCTGACGCTGGCGGGCGGTCACCGGGAACAGCTCGGCCATCAGACCGAGGACGGGGATGCCGTACACGTAGGTCTGAGGCTGCAGGACCGACCATCCGATCTCGCCCCCGATGGCCTTCGTGCCCCCGAAGACGATGCGGCCGTAGCGCTGGTCCGCGTACATCAGAGCGAGCTTGCCGGCCAGGGCCGGCAGGGTCAGGAGCAAGGCGCTGGCGCTGACCAGCGACGCGAACGAGAACGGCGGCGTCTCCAAGAGGCCCATGCCGGGAGTGCGACGGGTGATCACCGTCGCGGCCACACATGCTGCGCCGACCGTGAGCGCAGCCAGTAGCGCGACCAACGACACGATGAACAGGGCGATGGCCTCCGCGTCGCCACCACCGGGGCCGCCGTTGCCGAGGTACGAGGCCACCAGCACCCCCCCGCACAGCAGCCAGCCCCAGAACGACAGGGTCGCTGCCCGCGGGTAGGCGATGCCGTCCGCGCCGACCTGGAGCGGGACGACGGCGATGGCGATCCCGAGGAGCAGCGGCACGACGACGAGGAAGGCGAGACCGATCCAGGTGAACGAGGTCAGCTGCTCGATCGTGTCGGCCGGGAGGTAGCGGGTGCCGGGCTCGATGCGCTCGGCCATGACCAAGCTCCCGACCACGAGCACGCCGATGGCGCTGAGCAGGGAGACAACGACATACAGCCGACCGACGCGAGTGTGGTCAGCCGTGGTGAGCCAGCCCGCGACGGCCGCCGGCGCGGCCGGCGCGACACCCGGAGGGCTGGAAACCTCCTCGGGTCGGGTCTCGGTGATGGTCATCGGCTCCTCTCGTCGCTCACCGCTCGCTGCGCCCTTGGCTCAGCTGGTGCTGACTGCTGCTCAGTGGGCAGGGCGCGCACGGTGGCCCGACCCGACGTCCGCGGCGACATTACCCATCGCCCTCCGGGCGCCCGGAAATCCAGGTCATGGGGCTGAGACCATCACCAGCCGGAGTGGACGAGGACATCCAGGGCCAGGGCGCCGAAGAGCACGGTGACGTAGGTGATCGAGAAGCCGAACAGGCGCATCGAGCGCTTCGGCGTGGGATCGCGGACGAGGCCGAGACAACCGCCGACGAACAGCGCGCCGAGCACCAGCGCCGCACCGCCGTAGATCCACCCCACGTCGGCCACCGGTACCAGCAGGAGCGTGCAGAGCCAGAGCGCCACCGCATATCGGACCATCTTGCGGGTGGCCTGTTCGGCCGGCACGACGGCCGGGAGCATGGGCACGTTGGCGGCGCGGTAGTCGTCGGCGTAGCGGATGGCGAGGGCCCAGAAGTGCGGCGGCGTCCAGAGGAAGATGACGACGAACAGGACCACCGGCGGCCAAGCCAGGCTCCCGGTGACGGCCGCCCAGCCCACCAGCACCGGGACCGCCCCTGCCGCACCCCCGATGACGATGTTCTGAGTCGAGGTCCGCTTGAGCCAGAGCGTGTACACCCCCACGTAGAACGCGGTGGCCGAGAGGGCCAGCAGCGCCGACAGCAGGTTGACCTGCGACCAGAGCAGGACGAACGCCGCCACTTCCAGCCCCACCGAGAACGCCGCCGCCTCCTTCGGGCGCACCAGGCCGGTGACCAGTGGGCGCCCCTGCGTGCGTGGCATGAGCCGGTCGATGTCTCGATCGATGACCATGTTGGCGGCGTTGGCGCCGCCGGCCGCCAGCGCGCCACCGAGCAGGGTCACGGCCATGAGCCGCAGGGGCGGCACGCCGCGTTCGGCCAGGACCATCGTGGGGAGCGTGGTGACCAGGAGCAGCTCGACGATGCGGGGCTTGGTCAACGCAATGAAGCCGCTCAGGCGAGTTCGAGCGACCCGCGTCCCGCCATGGGCGCGCGAAAGCGCCCCGAACGGCGACGATCGCGGCAGCGGCCCAGAGGGCGGAAGAGGTCGGCTCCCGACGGCCATAGGTGCAGCGATGGTACGGCGGCCTTCGGGACCGAACCAATCGCGGCTGTCCTTCCGGGCGGGGACCTGGTGGCCGGCGATCGGCCATGTCGGATCTACCGGCGTGACGGCTGCGGGCCGGGCGGCGACAATGGGTGGCGATGGCGCCTCCCTCCACCGCCCCGGTCGAGGTCGACGAGCCGACGAGCGACGTCGACGTGGTGCTGGACCGGCCCTGGGTTGTCATCGTCTGGAACGACCCCATCAACCTGATGTCGTACGTCACCTACGTGCTCCAGAAGCTGTTCGGCTACGCCAAGGAGAAGGCCGAGGTCCTGATGTGGGACGTCCACACCAAGGGTCGGGCGGTGGTGTCGAGTGGGCCCCGGGAGAAGGCGGAGATCGACGTGTTCCGCCTCCACGAGCACGGGCTCTGGGCCACCATGCAGCAGGACGACTGATCGTGCTGCGCCGCCAGCGCGTCCGGCGCACCCGGACGGGCCTCATCCGGATCGACCTGCCCGAGCCCGAGCGGGAGGTGCTCCGCCGGGTGCTGCCGCAGCTCCGTGACCTCCTGACCCTGGACGCCGACGACCAGCGCACCCAGCGCCTTTTCCCGGTGGCGTTCGTCGACAACGCCGAGGCCGAGACCGAGTACCGCGGCTACATGCACGGCGAGCTGGTGACGTCGCGCCTGAGCGCGCTGGCCACCGTCGAGTCGACCCTCGACACGAAGGTCCTCACCGAGGAGCAGGCCGTGGCGTGGCTGCAGTCGATCAACAGCGTCCGCTTGGTGCTCGGCACGCTGCTCGACGTCAGCGAGGAGCTCCAGATCCAGGATCTGCCCGACGACCATCCGGAGATCGAGAGCTACGCCCTCTACGCCTACCTGTCGATGCTCCTCGACGAGCTGGTCCGCGTGCTCAAGGCCTGAGCAGGGTCACCCCGTGGATGCGAGCGCGGAGGCAAGGGCAGCAGCCGACTCGGCGATGGCGTCGTCGGCCGCCGGGATCGCGCCGCTCAGCCCGAAGAAGCCGTGGATCATCCCCGCGTACCGCCGGTGCGTCACCGCGATGCCGGCCTCGCGCAGCTTGGCGGCATAGTGCTCACCCTCGTCACGAAGCGGGTCGTACTCGCAGGTGATCACGTGGGCTGGCGGTAGGCCGCTCCAGTCGTCGGTGAACAGGGGCGAGACGCGTGCGTCGTCGACCGATGCGCCAGTGCCGCCCAGGTAGTGCTGGAGGAACCACGTCATGTTGGCCTTGGTCAAGAGGTAGCCGTCGGCGTTCTCCTCGATCGACGGGTGGCGCATGCCGAGATCGACGGCCGGGTAGACCAACAGCTGGAAGGCGAACCGGCCCCGCAGCTCCTGGGTGACGATGGCGGTCAGGTTGCCACCGGCCGAATCCCCACCGACTGCCACCCGGCTCGGCTCGCCGCCGAGCTCCGCCCCCTTCTCGAGCACCCAGCGAGCCACCGCGACGCAGTCGGCGACGGGCGCCGGGTACTTGTGCTCGGGCGCGAGCCGGTAGTCGACCGAGATGACGATGACGCCGCTCTGGTCGGCGAGGCACCGGGTGGTCCCGTCCGAATCCTCGACGCTCCCGATCACCCAGCCCCCACCGTGGAACCACACCAGCATGGGCAGCGGGCCCTCGCGGTCGACTCGAGGCGTGAAGACCCGCACGGGGACGTCCTCGATGGTGAGGTCCTCCACCTTGGCCATCTCCGGCGCCGGCGGCGCGAAGGCCCTGAAGCCGGCGAAGAGCTCACGGGCCACCTCAGGCGTGGAGTCCTCGAGGTTTGGTGCCCCCATCTGCTCGATCAGGGTGAGCAGGATCTGGGCAGAAGGATCCAACGGCATCAGCGACTCCCACCTCGTGTTCCGGTCCGAACCCTACCGAACCACCGATCGCGCCGCGCCGCCGTCGACCGCCGGTGGGTGGCGCTGCGGCGCCCGTCTGTCGCCCCCTCAAACCCTTCTGTTCCGCACCTGGCGCCGTCCACGGTCAGATCTGCGGAACAGAACGGACAGGGCGGGGGCGGGCGGCGCGCTGGGTCGGGGCGGCGCGCTCGGGCGGGGCGGCGCGCTGGGGCGGCAGGGCGGCGCGGGGCGGGGCCGGGATCTCCAGGTGGCGGCGAGCAGGGCGGCTGGTAGATTCGCTCTGCCCTTTCAACGAGCGTCGTCCACCAGCCCCCATCGTCTAGTGGCCTAGGACACCACCCTTTCAAGGTGGCGGCACGGGTTCGAATCCCGTTGGGGGTGCATGAGGACGTCCGTGAGGACGCCCACGCACAGCCGAGCCGAGGTCCCGTGGTGCAGTTGGAGTGCACGCCGGCCTGTCAAGCCGGAGGCCGCGGGTTCAAGTCCCGTCGGGACCGCCACTCATCCGAGGGAGACCTCGCGTGAGCATGGTCGGGTAGCTCAGTCGGCAGAGCGTCCGCCTGAAAAGCGGAAGGTCACCGGATCGACGCCGGTCCCGACCACGACAAAGTTCATGTCAACGGCTATGCGGCGTGCCGGGCTCGGCAGTCCGCCGGCGACGATCCCGCGAAATCCCGCGAAGCCCGCCGGCGACGATCCCGCGAAATCCCGCGAAGCCCGCCAAGGACGAGTTCGCGGGGACCGCGAGACTTCTAGGCGCAACCACGCAGAGTGATCGTGGCCGGGTTCCGGCTAGTCACCCTCATTGCGCTTCCGCAAGGCGGCCATCGGCGCGGACATCGTCGGGTGCGCCGCCAGCAGCTCGATGATCTCACGAGCTGTCCTTCGAGGGTTGACCCATCGATCAGCCAGATGGTCGACCGCTCGAGCCAGAACGTCGGAGAACTCATCGAGGACGCGCCCGACTTATGCACCTGGCGTCAGGATCTCGACGCTCGCGTCACGCAGGACACGGCTCTCCAAGTCGGCGACGTCCAGCGTCACGATCGCATCCGCGTCCGCAGCGAGCGCGGTCGCGGCGACATGGCGATCCTTCGGGTCGTTGTCGAGCGTCTCGGCCACTCGGACGATGCCTGAACCAATGCCTCGGGGAAGGCACGCCGCATGGCTCCGACCGTGTGCTCGACGAACCTCCCCGCATCGGTGTCGGGATGGTCAGCGACAACGTTGGGAGTGAGCTCTTCAGCTCGTCGTCGACCGCTGCGGTCAGGACCCGATTGAGCGTCCGGTACGCCTGGGCGACGGTCCCGGCTGCGATCGACTTGCCACAACGGCCATCCTTCGCGGCCAGATCCGACAGCCAGGCGCGGCAGCATCGACGGGTCAACTTCGCCAGCTCGCAATCACCAAGGATCGGCATGACCTGCTTGCGCAGGTTGACGTCGTAGATCGTGCGGGTCTTGGGTCGCAGGTGAACGACGGTGCGCTGCCACTCGCTCGCCCAGTCGGCGAGCGTCACGCGGCCGGCGCGGGTCGATCCAGACCCCGCTGCCGATCGCGGCGTGATGGGCGCGCTCGTAGCGCTCCGCCTCTTTCTTCGTGCGGAACGTCCGGGATCTCTCCTTGCCGTCGGTTCCGCGGACGCGGACGTCGTAGCGGGCTTCGCCGGAGCGTGTCGTGCGCTTGTCGATCATCGTCCCTACTCGGCGAGCACCCAAGCGCTATTTCTTCAACAATCTCCTAGTGTCCCGCGTCAGAGGTTCGTCAAGTATTTCTTGAGGCTGTCGAGGATTTGGTCGGCGGTCTTGTGCCAGACGAAGGGTTGGGATTTGTCGTTCCATGCCGCGATCCAGGCGTGGAGATCCGTGGCGAGTTCCCTGATCGATCGGTGGGCTGATCGGCGGAGTTTGCGGTTGGTGAGTTCGGCGAACCAGCGCTCGACGAGGTTCAGCCATGATGAGCTGGTCGGGGTGAAGTGGAACGTGAACCGTGGGTGGCGCAGCAGCCACTTGTGGACGGCGGGCGTCTTGTGGGTCGAGGCGTTGTCCATCACGACGTGGACCGCAAGCTCGGCAGGCACGCTTTCGTCGATGAGGTCCAAGAACTTGCTGAACTCGATCGCCCGGTGCCTGTTGTCGGTGCGGGCGATCACTTCACCTGTGGCCACGTTCAACGCGGCGAACAGATCGGTGACCCCGTTGCGGACATAGTCGTGGGTGCGTCGCTCGACCTGACCGGGTCGCATCGGCAATGTCGGCTGGGTCCGATCGAGGGCCTGGATGCCGGTCTTCTCATCGACGCACAGCACCACGGCATGCTCGGGCGGGTTCATGTAGATGCCCGACGACATCGCGGACCTTGTCGATGAACTGCGGGTCCTCGGACAGCTTGAAGGTGTCGGTCAACCACGGCTTCAACCCGAACGCCCGCCAGATCCGTCCCACCGACGACGGCGACATCCCCACCCGACGGGCAAGATCACGCGTCGACCAATGCGTCGCGTCGGTCGGTGTCTCTTCCAACGTGCGCACGACCACCTCTTCGACGTCGTCGTCGGTGATCGAGCGTGGGGCACCCGGCCGTGGCTCATCGGCCAGCCCATTCGACGCCACGCTCCACGAACCGCTTGCGCCATTTCACCACCGTCGCCTGGTTCACCCCCACCTTGTCGGCGACGACGTTGTTGATCAACCCATCCGCCGCCAGCAGCACGATCCGCGCCCGCTGCGCGATCGACATCGGCGACCTGGGCCGCTTCGACCAGCGCTCGAGGACCACCCGATCCTCGTCCGACACCATCAACACCGCCTTCGGACGACCACGACCTGCCACTCACGGATCGTACTACCGTCAACCCATCAACGCGAGCTATTTCTGACGCAGGACACTAGGAGCTTAGTGGGACGCCGAACGCTGCGTACATGGCGTAGAAGGACCACACGCCCAGGCCGAACATCGCCGTGATAACGGCGGCCGAGGTCAGGCCGGCCAGCCATGCACGGCCGGGAATCCTGGTCACCAACCAGGCGCCGAGCAGGGAGATCGCGCCGATCGCCGGGACGTAGAACCTGACGACCTGCACAGTGACACTAGGTCGGGTCGGCCGTCCAGGTGTACGCGGAGTACAGGCCCCAGACTGCGAACCACGACGCGGCGAGGGCGGGCCGACCCACAGATCGCGACGGGCCACCGCGCCGGCCTGGCCGCCGACCCGGCGCAGCACCAGCCACCGCACGATGATCCACGCCAGCGCTACCAGTCCGAGCACCAGCATCGGCATGGCCTGCATCAGGTGCGCGGGCATGATCCGCAGATTCGGCCCGATAGCGCCGAGGCCGAACGTGATCTCGCCGGGCCGGTACCCGGTTGTCAGCGGGCCGCCGTAGACCTGGTCATCGAAGATGGCCACGCCGGCGCCGAAGACGGCCACCGAGGCAAGCCACCAGCACAGCGTGCGGAGGGGCAGCCTCGCGGCTCGCAGCCGCCACGCCACGATCACGGCCACGACGGCGCAGCCGAGGATCACGATGTTGGTGTAGCGGACGAAGGTCGCGATCTCGATCGCCACGAATCCGGCGAGGCCGGCCCAGGTGCGCCGCCGGGAACTGGTCTCGGTTGCCAGCACCGCCCACAGCAGGGTCCCGGAACCCGCCGCGATCAGCGAGGCGTCGGTGAACGTCGGCATGTAATCGCGCCAGGCGAACGCCAGCGCCGCTCCGGATGAGCAGTACAGGCCCACCGCCGCCAGGCCGCCGAAGCGCCCGAGCCAGCGCCGGGCGCCGATGAACAGCCCAAGGCAGGCCAGTGCCCCGTAGAACAGCGGCGCCCACCGGATGATGCCGAGCGCCTGGAACGGCGCCGCGAGGAACGGATAGCCGGGGTCCTTCTCGCTGATATACCGCCCGTCGGCCAACTCGACCCACTGGTTCGGGACGCCGGCCGGCGTTGCCGCCCAGCTTTGCGTTGCAGGGCATCCAGCTGCGCGCGTGACAGCGTCAGGAAATCGCCCATGGTCATCGCCACGATCGAATGGTGGTAGGCGCCGTCATCGGGCTCTGCGACTCTGAGGCGCGACGGACAGGACCACGACGCACAGCGCCGCGAACGCGACGAGCAGCGAGCGCCGCTTCCACGCGCACTATGCGGATATCGCCGTCGCCCTGATGCATCGCCGTCCTCCTGCCCGACGCTGTAACCCGATCCGGCGCCAAGAAGGCCCGTGGACCGAAACCGCGGCGGTCGCCGAACGCCGCCGCCAAGATCGCCAGCCGGGAACGCCGGCAGCATGGAGATTCGCTTCATATCCGCATGCCTACGCCCGGGCAGGTGACATCAGCGCTACCGGCGATGTTGGACGAGTGTCATGTCCGCCGGCGTAAACTGGAAGGATGAGGGTGCTGGTTGTCGAGGACCATGCGACGCTTGCCGACCGGATCGCACAAGGGCTGCGCCAGGCCGGAATGGGCGTGGACACCGTGTACGACGGCGACGCGGCGCTCGACGCCGCCGCGCAGACGGCCTATGACGTGATCGTGCTCGACCGCGACCTGCCGGTCGTGCATGGTGACCGGGTGTGCCGGGTGGTGGCCGGATCCGCCGCCCCCGGATCCTCATGCTCACCGCCGCCGCGGATGTCGAAGACCGGGTCGACGGGCTGGAACTGGGCGCGGACGACTACCTCGGAAAGCCGTTCGTGTTCGCCGAGCTCGTCGCCCGCGTGCGGGCGCTGTCCCGCCGGGCGCCGTCCGCACCGCCGGTCTTGCGCCGGGGTGACCTCACCGTGGACCGCGCCCGGCACCGCGCCAGCCGCGGCGGTCGCTCGCTGTCCCTAACCCGCAAGGAGTTCGGGATCCTGGAGACTGCTGCTGGCCGCCGACGGCGCCCTGGTCAGCGCGGAGGACCTGCTCGAGCACGTGTGGGACGCCAACACCGACCCTTTCAGCAACATCGTCTCGGTGACGATGACCCGGCTGCGGCGCAAGCTCGGCGACCCACCGCTGATCGAAACCGTGGTAGGCAAGGGATACCGGATGTGAGCCGCCCGCGTCCGAGCGTCCGGGCACGGCTGACCCTGCTGTACACCGGCCTGTTTGCCGCGTGCGGGGCGATCGTCGTGGCGGTCAGCTACATCCTGGTGGCGCAATTGGGGACGTCGGGACTGGGCCAGCAGCCTTCCTCCCCTGATAGCGCTTCTGCCGACTTCATCGCTCAGTGCCGATCCGAGCAATCAGAGCGCCCACCCCGACACGAGCGTCCTTATCAAATGCAACGCGACCTCCAGCATCTGGGCGCGCAAAACCAGCGTGACCTCACCCTGTCGCACTTGCTGCAGTACTCGCTGATCACGCTTGCCGTCGTCATCGCACTCGCCGCGATCCTCGGCTGGAGCTTCGCCGGACGGGCGCTGCGCCCGGTCCATCGGATTACCGCGGCAGCCCGCGCCGCATCGGAACACAACCTGTCGGCGCGGGTCGCGCTGCGCGGTCCCCGCGACGAACTCCACGAGCTGGCCGAGACGTTCGACTCGATGCTCGGCCGGCTCCAGGCAGCGTTCGAGGGCCAGCAGCAGTTCATCGCCAACGCCTCCCATGAACTGCGCACCCCGCTTGCGGTCATGCGCACGACGGTCGACGTCGTCGCTGGCCAACCCAGACAGCACGCCCGACGACCTGCGCGGCATGGCGCCGACATCCGCGTCGCGGTCGATCATGCCGAACACCTCATCGGCAGCGCTGCTCATCCTGGCCCGCAATCAGCGCGGGCTCACCGTCCACGAAGACGTTGACCTGGCCACGGTCGCCGAGGACGTCCTAGACACCGCCGACCTTGGCGACCGGCGGGTGCACGCCACGCTGGAGCCCGCCGTCATATCGGGCGACCCGATGCTGGCCGAACGCCTCATCGCCAACCTGGTCGACAACGCGGTCCGGTACAACGCCACCGCCGGTGACATCTGGATCAACACCCGCGTCGCGGCGGGAAGCAGTCAGCTGACCGTGGCCAACACCGGCCCAGTCATCAGCGCCGGCGGATGCCGACCGCATCTTCCAGCCGTTCCAGCGGCTCAGCGACCGCACGTCCCATGACGGCTTCGGACTCGGCCTGGCCCTCGTCGCGTCCATCGCCGCGATCCATGGCGGCACCGCCACCGCCCGCCCCCGCGATGACGGCGGCCTGTCCGTCACAGTCACGATTCCCTCGGCCGGCCCCCCGGCCCCGGGCACCGGCATTCAGGCAACTGAACGACCAGGTGTTCCACTCCCAGGCTGACGTGGGCCCGATTTCGCGGCCTCAGGCCGTCTCCGGAGGCGTTGATGTCAGCTCGCACTCCGATCGCGGCGCAATCAGCGGCGCGCAGCTGATCCGCTCAGATCCACTCAGATCCGACGGCGCATCCTCCGCCGGCGCAGGCATGCTTGGCCAGTGACGCCGTTCGACGTCGTGGTCCTCCTCCTGCTGGCGATGGCCCTGGCCATCGGCGCGTCCTTGGGTCTGGTGCGAGCCGCGTTGTCGCTCGTAGGACTGGGCCTCGGCGTGGTCGGAGCGTTCACGTTCACGAAGCGCTTGATGTTGTCGCAGCGCCCAGATGCCGTGGTGGTCCGCAATTGGATCTTCCTGGCTGGGTTCATTGGGCTTCCGCTGCTCGGCTGGGTTCTCGCTGGCGCGGCGGCGCGGGCGCTGCGCTCCCCAGAGGGCGGCGAGCTGTCGGCGTTCGAACGCGTCACCGGCGCGGTGGTCGCGGGTGTCGCCATGGTCGCCCTCGTGTGGTTCGTCGTCCCCGCGTCCCGCACGAGCACGGTCGTCGCCGCGTGGACCGCGTCGTCCGAGACGTCGCACGTGCTCGAATCCTTCCCGCCGCCTCCGGTCGACGTGGGTGTCCTCATCGGCCAAGACCGCTTCCCCGCCAATCTGGCCAACCTCCTCGGTGTCGAGGATGTGTCCAACCCGCCTCGCGACCTTCCGGCCGTGCCACCGGCGGCGTTGCAGCGAGCCGAGCAAGCCTCCGTGCAGGTCGTCGCGGAGTCCTGCGGGGCGTTCAACTGGGGCAGTGGGTTCGCCGTGAGGCCCGATCTCGTGGCCACCAACGCGCATGTGGTCGCGGGATCCAATGGCGGTGTCCGAGTGATCTCGCACCACCGAACCGCAGACGCGACAGTCGTAACGTTCGATCCCGCTCGCGACTTCGCCCTGCTCGCCCTGTCGAGCAGCACCCTGCCGGCGCTGCGCCTTGAGACGCGGGCCGTCAACCCTCAGGCGGTCGTGGTGACACTCGGTCATCCCGGAGGGCAGGAGTCGCTCGACGTCGGCCCGGCACGCGTCGTCGACCAGAAGTTCGTGGACATGACCGATCCGTACGGACGCCCGGTGAATCGCGCGACGATGCTGTTGAGCACCGGTGACCACGTCCGCCCGGGTAGCTCGGGAGGGGCGGTGATCGACACCTCGGGGAACGTCGTCGGTGCGGTGTTCGCTGGACCGCGCAGCGGTACTGGCTTCGCTCTGGCCATCCCGAGTGAGGAGATCGTCGACGACGTGACCCAAGTGACGATGCAACCGGTGAGCGCCGGAGGGTGTGACGGGCTTCACGGGTGAAACCCGTCGTCCAGCCCGCCGCGCGGACGACGCCGGTGAGTCGTCGGCTGCTCGTTCGTCAAAGCTGTCGAACACCCGAACCGTAGGAGCAGGAGGCAGGCGCATGACTGGAGGGCTGGCGGCGGCAACGTGGCGGGCACGACGACTGCGTCTCGCGCCTGGCGTCGGCAGGTCGTGATCGTGGCGAAGGCGCCGGCGACCGACGTTCAGGTGGGTGGGCGCACGGTCCGGATCTCGAACCCCGATCGTGTGTACTTCCCCGCCACCGGTGCCACGAAGCTGGACCTGGTGCAGTACTACGTGGCTGTGGGACCAGGGATCGTCAACGCGCTGCGCGAGCGACCGTGCATGCTGCACCGCTTCCCGGAAGGGCTGAGCGGCGACAAGGTCCACCAGAAGCGTCTGCCGGCCGGGGCGCCGCCGTGGCTCGAGACCGTGCGCGTCCACTTTCCGCGCTACGGCTTGCACGCCGACGAGCTCTGCGTGACCGAGCTCGCCCAGGTCCTCTGGGCGGTCCAGATGTCGACGGTCGAGTTCCACCCCTGGAACTCTCGGCGCGCCGACGTCGAGAAGCCCGACGAGTGGCGCATCGACCTGGATCCCATGCCGCAGTGCCCGCTGGCGACGGTTCGACGCGTCGGCCACATCGTGCACGAGGTGCTGGACGAGCTCGGAGCGGTTGGCTGGCCCAAGACCTCCGGCGGCAAGGGGATGCACGTCTACGTCCGCATCGAGCCGTCGTTCGGCTTCACGGACGTCCGCCGGGCCGCCCTGGCCTTCGCCCGTGAGGTCGAACGCCGGGCTCCCGATGCCGTGACGACGACGTGGTGGCGGAAGGACCGTGATCCCGCGGCGCTGTTCGTGGACTACAACCAGAACGCTCGGGACCACACCATGGCCGCGGCCTACTCGGTGCGGGGCCTGCCCAGCGCCACCGTGTCGACGCCGATCACATGGGACGAGCTCGATGACGTCGAGCCGAACGACTGCACGATGGCGACGGTACCCCAGCGCTTCGCCGAGCTCGCCGACGTGCACGAGGGCATCGACCGAGCGGTGTTCGTCATCGATGAACTGCTCGAGTGGGCCGCCCGCGACGAGCGGGCGGGAGCCGGTGACGCCGGTCCGCCCGACGAGCCCGAGTGAGGCCCGGGGGGACGCGGTACAGGCGGCACTGGACGACGGCGCGACGTATGCCGATGCCCGGGTGATGCACCGGCGCTACGAGTCGCGATGGCGAGTGCCGGTTGGGCCGTCGGACTCCCCCACCAGACGATGGCCAGGGTGAAACAAGCCGCCAAAGCCATGGCGGCGGGCGTGACGCGTCGGGCCTTCCGTCATCGCAGCAAGCACACGCTCCTCGCAAATGCGGAGACACGAATCGAGTGAGTTCGTTCTGTTAGACCCGGCGCATGACCCAACACGGGTGGCAGTTCTGGATCGACCGTGGCGGGACGTTCACCGACATCGTCGCCCGCGCACCGGAGGGCACCCTCGTGACGCACAAGCTGTTGTCGGAGGACCCCGCCCGCTACGGTGACGCTGCGGTGGCGGGGATCCGGGCGGTGCTCGGCCTGGGTGCCGACGAGCCGATCCCGACCGCCGAGATCGATCAGGTCCGCATGGGCACCACCGTCGCTACCAACGCCCTGCTCGAGCGCAAGGGCGAGCGCACCGCCCTGGCCATCACGAAAGGCCACGGCGACGCGCTGCGGATCGGCTACCAGAATCGCCCCCGGATCTTCGACCGCCACATCGTGCTGCCCGAGCTGCTCCACGAGCGGGTGATCGAAGCTGACGAGCGGATGCGGGCGGACGGTACGGTGCTGCGCCCGCTCGAACTCGACGAGCTCACCGCCGAGCTGCAGCGGGCTTACGACGACGGCATCCGGGCGGTGGCCGTGGTGTGCATGCACGGCCACCTGTACCCAAGGCACGAACAGGCCATCGGCAAGCTCGCCGAGCGAATCGGCTTCGGCCAGATCTCGTTGTCGAGCGAGGTCACCCCGCTGATGAAGCTCGTCTCACACGGTGACACGACCGTCGCCGACGCGTACCTCTCCCCGGTTCTGCGCCGATACGTCGATTCTGTCGCCGCGCAGCTGCCCGGCACGCGCCTGTTGTTCATGCAGTCCAACGGTGGGCTCGCCGAGGCCCGTCACTTCCGCGGCAAGGACGCGATCCTCTCCGGCCCGGCCGGCGGCATCGTCGGGATGGCCCGCATGTCCCAGCTCGCCGGCTTCGAGCAGGTCATCGGCTTCGACATGGGCGGCACGTCGACCGACGTGTCGCACTTCGCGGGGCAGTACGAACGGGTCCTGAACACGCAGGTGGCGGGCGTGCGCCTGCGCGCCCCGATGCTGGCGATCCACTCGGTCGCGGCCGGCGGAGGCTCGATCCTGCACTTCGACGGGAGCAGGTACCGCGTCGGCCCCGACTCGGCGGGAGCGGCTCCGGGCCCAGCCTGCTACCGCCTCGGGGGACCACTCACGGTGACCGATGCCAACGTGATGCTCGGCCGCATCCAGCCGGCGCACTTCCCACGCGTGTTCGGTCCTGACGGCGACCAACCGCTCGACGTCGAGGTCGTGCGCACTCGGTTCGCCGAGCTCGCCGCCGACGTGCGTGCGGGCGCCGGAGACGAGCGCACCCCTGAGCAGGTCGCCGACGGGTACCTGCAAGTCGCCGTGGCGAACATGGCCAACGCGGTGAAGCGGATCTCGGTGGAGGAGGGCCACGACGTCACCGAGTACGTGCTCACGACGTTCGGTGGCGCCGGTGGCCAGCACGCGTGCGCCGTCGCCGACTCCCTGGGCATCCGCACGGTGCTGATCCCGCCGATGGCCGGTGTCCTCTCCGCCCTCGGCATCGGTCTAGCGGACACCACGGTGATGCGGGAGCAGGCCGTCGAAGCGCCCCTCGGGCCGGGGACCGTCGGCCATGCCGGCGAGATCGCGGCGGCGCTCGAATCGATCGCCCGCGCCGAGCTGGCGGCGGAGGGGGTTCCCGACGACCGGGTGCGCATCGTTGCGCGGGCGCATCTCCGCTACGACCGGACCGACAACGCCCTCGCTGTCGAGCTCGCCGAACCGGATGCCATGGTGGCCGGGTTCGAGGCGAGCTACCGCAAGACGTACTCCTTCCTCCTCGAGCGGCCGCTCATCGTCGAGGCGGTCTCGGTGGAGGCGACCGGGCTGACACCGCAGCCGGATCTCACGGGCATCGCCAAGATCGACGAGACGATGCCCGAAGCCCGGGCCGAGACCGTGCGCCTGTGGTCCGCAGGCGGGTGGCGGGACGCGCCGCTGTTCGAGCGCGAGCGGATGCCCGCCGGGACGGAGGTCGCGGGCCCGGCGATCATCGCCGAGGCCAACGCCACCACGGTCGTCGACGACGGTTGGCGGGCGACGATGACCGCGACCGGTCACCTGTGTGTCGAGCGCGTCCGCCCCAGGGCCGGAGCCGACGTCGGGACCGCCGCCGACCCCGTCATGCTGGAGATCTTCAACAACCTGTTCATGTCGATCGCCGAACAGATGGGTGCGGCGCTGGAGTCCACGGCACAATCGGTGAACATCCGCGAGCGGCTCGACTTCTCGTGCGCGCTGTTCGACCCCGAAGGCAACCTGATCGCCAACGCCCCGCACATCCCCGTCCACCTCGGGTCGATGGGAACGAGCGTCAAGGAGGTGGTCGGCAGGCGGGCCGGCGGGCTGAGACCGGGTGACGTCTACGCCGTCAACGACCCCTACCACGGTGGCACCCACCTGCCCGACATCACCGTGATCACGCCGGTCTTCGGAACCGATAAGGGAGGTGACCGGCTTCTGTTCCTCGTGGCCTCCCGCGGTCACCACGCGGAGGTCGGCGGGCTCACGCCTGGCTCGATGCCGTCCTCCAGCCGTGTGGTGCGCGAGGAGGGCGTGCTGTTCGACAACTGGTTGCTCGTCTCAGGCGGGCGGTTCCGCGAGGCGGAGACGAGCCGGTTGCTGACCGAGGCGCCGTACCCGTCACGCGACCCGGAGACCAACCTCGGCGACCTCCGGGCGCAGACTGCCGCCAACGCCAGGGGAATCGAAGAGCTCGGCAAGCTGATCGAGCACTTCGGGCTCGACGTCGTGCTCGCCTACATGCGCCACGTCCAGGACAACGCCGAGGAGTCGGTCCGGCGCGTCATCGACGCGCTCGACGACGGCGCCTACCGCTACGAGATGGACTCCGGTGCCGTGATCTCGGTGCGGATCACCGTCGACCGAGGGCAGCGGTCGGCGACGATCGACTTCACCGGCACCTCGCCGCAGCTCAACAGCAACTTCAACGCCCCGTCGTCGGTAGTCACGGCCGCCGTCCTCTACGTGTTCCGGACGCTCGTCGCCGCCGACATCCCGCTGAACGACGGCTGCCTACGCCCGCTGCGCCTCGTGATCCCGGCGGGCTCAATGCTGGCGCCCGTGTACCCGGCCGCCGTCGTCGCCGGCAACGTCGAGACCTCCCAGGCGATCACCGGCGCGTTGTACGCGGCGCTCGGCGTCCAGGCCGAGGGATCGGGCACGATGAACAACATCACGTTCGGCAACGAGCGCCACCAGTACTACGAGACGGTCGCCTCGGGCTCGGGAGCCGGCGACGGGTTCACGGGCGAATCCGTGGTGCAGACACACATGACGAACTCGCGGCTGACCGATCCCGAGGTGCTCGAGTGGCGGTTCCCGGTGCTCGTCGAGGAGTTCTCGATCCGGCGGGGGAGCGGCGGCGCCGGACGATGGCGCGGGCGGGGACGGCGCGACGCGGCGGATCCGGTTCCTCGAGCCGATGACCGTGAGCACGTTGTGCGGGCATCGCCGCGTGCCTCCATACGGCATGGCCGGCGGGTCGCCCGGCGAGCTCGGCCGCCACTTCCTCGAGCGGGCGGACGGGAGCATCGCGGCAATGGCGGGCGCCGACTCGATCGACGCTCAGGCGGGTGACGTGCTCGTGGTCGCGACGCCCGGCGGCGGCGGGTACGGCCCCGCCGCGCCTGTGCGCTCGTCGAGCTGAGCGAGCTGGAGGTGTTGGGCGACGACTCGGGTCGGGCCCAGGGTGCACATGCACATCAGGCATGCCCTCCTGGAGCCAGATCGAGACGCGCCTACCTCCACCGAATTACCGTCACCGCGGTGGCCCCCCATGAGCATGGTCTGGATGTCGCAGTAACCGGCCCCACCGGCACCCTCGGCTTCGGCCTCGTGCCTCTGCTGCAAGCGGACGAGCGGATCGGTCACATCGTCGGGATCGCCCGCCGCCCGTTCGACCCCGCGCCCCGCGGGTGGACGAAGATGGAATACCGGCGGGGCGACGTCCGTGATCCCGTCAGCCTCGAGGAGGCGTTCCAGGGCGCGGATGTCGTTGTCCACCTCGCGTTCTTGATCAGCGGAATGGCCTCGTCGGCTACGACACGTGCGATCAACGTCGAGGGCACGCTCAATGTCGTTCGCGCCGCGGCGAGGGCCGGAGCGAAGCGCTTCGTCTACGCCTCCTCGGTCGCCGCCTACGGGTTCCATGAGGACAATCCCGTCGGCATCACCGAGGACTGGCCGACCAGGCCCGCTGCTCATCTCTTCTATGCGCAGGAGAAGGCCGAGGTGGAGCGCCTCCTGGGGGAGGAAGGAACCCGCCATCCCGAACTCGAGCTCTACCTCTTGCGCCCCTCGATCGTGCTCGGTCCGGACACCCTCGGCGCCAAGGACCTGGTGCCCGGGCCTCTGGCGCCGCTCGTCCGCCGGCTCGTCGGCCGTGGGGGCAGGTTGCCCTTGCCCGTGGCGGTACCGGTCCCTCGGGTGCCACTGCAGTTCGTCCACGAGGAGGACGTCGGTCAAGCCTTCCTGCTCTGCATCGTCGGTGCGGGCCCTCCGGGCGCCTACAACCTCGCCGGCGACGGTGTTCTCTCGCTGACCGACGTCGCGCGGAACTCGGCTTGGCGCCGCTGCCCATACCGGGTGCCTTTGTGCGCTCGCCGGCGCGGGCCGTCGCGGCGCTGACGGCCCTCCCCTTCAGCCCGCCCGCAACGGCGTGGGCTGAGGCGCTGAGCCACCCCGCCATCATGGACACCAGCAAGGCGAAGCGGGAGCTCGGCTGGAGGCCACGGTACACAGGCCTCGATGCGCTGCTCGACACACTGCGTCGCGGCCGCGCTCACCCTCGGTGAGAGCCGCTGGTGCGTGGATCCGGACCGGTGGGCGAAAGTTGCCAACTCGCCACCGTTGCCAAAATCAACCGCCGCTTCATCGGATGGCCTCCGGCTCCTGCGTGACGACCTCGAGGGTGGCGTGCGCGAGAAGGTCGTAAGCGTGGGCTTGGCGCGCCGACTGACGCCAGTCGAACATGGACGACTCGACCACCATCCACGACGCCACCCAGGCCACCGTGATGGCCAAGCCCGCCACCACTACGAGGATGCCCCTGCCTACGACGTTGTCGACCGCGCTGGCGAGGTAGCCGGCGCCGTAGGCGATGACCGCGCTCACGACCGCAACGAGGAGGCCGAGCGGCAGCTGGCGACGGCCCATGCCGCGGACGGCCATCGCCTCGCGCCACGACACCGACGCCGCGTCACCCGCCCGTCGCTGGAGTGCGGCCTGCGCCGCCGCGGTCGGCACCGCGGGCGAGGTGCCCGGTGGGAGCACCACTCGTACGGTCAGCTCGTCGGGAAGACGCTCGGCCGCGCTCAACGTGAGGGCGATGTCGTCGACACCGGCACGGTACGGCCCACGGCGGAGTGTGAACGGGTCGGCTCCGGGTTCAGATAACAGACCGTCGAGGTCATCGAGGTGCAGCACCACGAGCCGCTCCCGCCCGAGGCGAGCCAGATCGGCGTCGAGCGCCTCGCGTGCGTGCTGGGGGCCTTGCATCACGGCGAACCTAGTGGCGCGCCGGGCAGCATCAGTGCCCTTCCCGAGCTCGAGTGAGCGGTGGGCCGAGATCGCTTCCGCGCGGGCGATCAGCCGTCGCCTCCGATCCGCCGCCTCCAGCCGTTCAGGTAGGTGACCTCTTCCACCGGTTTGCGAGCGGCGGGGCGGAAGTCCGAGCCGGTGTAGTAGGCGACCGGGATCAGCGCCACCTGGGTCACCGTGTCGGGGATGCCGAGCAGCTCGGCCGCGTCCCGCTCGTGGTTGAGGTGGAGCGTGGTGTAGGCCGACCCCAGACCGCGGCTCCGCAGCGCCAGCATGAAGCTCCACACGGCCGGCAGGATGGAGCCGAAGAAACCCGCGGCCGCCTCGTTGGTGGCTCCTGCGGGCAGGCGGTCCAACGCGCACGGCAGGACGTGCACTGGCACCTCGTGGAGATGATCCTTGAGGTAGACCGCCGATCGCAGGACGGTGTCGTCCTGCGCGCCGCCACTCTGGGCGACGTCGGCTTGGCGACTCTCGAAGTACGCCTCCGAGCCCCGCCGGTAGATGTCGGCGAGACCAGCCCGAAGGTCGGGATCGTCGACGACGATCCAGCGCCAGCCTTGGCGATTCCCACCCGTCGGTGCCTGCAGGGCGATGCGGATGCAGTCCAGCACCACGTCGCGCTCGACCGGCCGCCCGAGGTCGAGGCGTCGGCGGACGGCCCGGGTGGTGGTGAGGAGCCGGTCGGTCTGGTCGAGGTCGAACGTCGTCATGGCCGTCATGGTCGCGCTCCCGAGGGGCCGGCGCCGCGGCGGCGATCGGCGGGGCCGGACGAGGTCCAACGTTGGCGTCGAGACCGGCCGGCTCGAGCCGGCGTCGGGCCGCAGCCCAGCTCTTCCGGGGCCCCCGGTTCAGAGGCCGAGCGCGGCCAACACGTGATCGTGATGGTCGACGACGTGGTGACCCTCGGGCCCCTCGCTCGCATCGTCGTACGCGCCTCGGTACCGGACCGCCACCATGCCCATCCTCCGTGCGCCGGCCACGTCCGTGCGCCGGAGGTCACCGACGTGCGCGACCTGGTCGGGCCCGGCGTCCAGGTAGCCCAGCGCGTGGTGGAAGATCTCCGGCGCCGGCTTGTACCAGCCGACCTCGTCGGAGAACGACCAGCCGCGGAAGTGCCCGAGGAGGTCGTGGCCGTCGAGCACGCCTCGCAGCTGGTTCGAAGGCGTGAACCCCACGTCGCAGATGATCCCGAGCCGGATGCCCCGCTCGACCAGCCCGGCGATGAGCGCTGACACGCCCTCGCACAGCGCGAGGTCGGGCGCAGGGGTGACGAAGCGCTCGACGAGGTCTGCCTCGCCGGCGGGGCCGACCGGCAGGCCGATCAGCTCGATGGCCCGATGAGCGGCGGTGACCCCGGTGTACTGCTCGTTCCGGTGCCACGCCGCCTGGTGCTCATCCCAGACCGCGGTGAAGGTCCCGCGCAGCAGGTCCGCGTCCACCTCGTGTCCGGCGGCGGCGTACCGCTCCTGCCACGCCGCCAGCCGCAGTGTCAGCTGCGTGCCGGACGGGCGCACGATGGTGTTCCAGAAGTCGAACGTGACGGCGCGGACGCGGCCGTCTCCCTCGATCGCGCTCACGTGCCGAACCCGAAGCCCAGGTCTTCGGCGGTCAGCAAGGGCAGGAAGTCGATCCCCCGCGCTGCCGCCAGCGCGCCGCACGTACCGCCTCGATCGACGAGCACGATGACGGCGATGGGCGTGGCGCCGAACGCCGTCACGACGTCCGCCGCCTCCATGATGGAGGTGCCCCGAGTCGCCGTGTCCTCAGTGATCACGACTCGATCGCCCGCCCGCAGCGCGCCGGCGATCCGGCCGGTGACGCCGTGGTCCTTCGCCTCCTTGCGGACGCTGAAGCTGCGCAGCATGCGGCCCCGCGTCGCGGCGACGGCGGCCAGCCCGAAGGCCACCGGGTCGGCACCCATCGTCAGCCCGCCGATCGCGTCGGCGGCGCGAGGCAGCACGTCCAGGGCGGCATCGGCAACGAGGAGCAGGCCCTCGGGCCGGCAGACCGTCTGCTTGGTGTCGAGGAACCACGAGCTGCGCTGGCCGGACTTGAGGGTGAACTCGCCGCGCTTGACCGAATGCTCGAGCACATGCCGGCGGAGAGCGTCCCGGTCCATCGGCCGGCACGGTACCGTCCGCTCGTGCGCAGGGCCGACTCGCCCGAACCCATCGCCGACCGGCCAATGATGCCCGGCTACGGGATCCTTCCGCCCGACGAGGGAACCGGCCTCCTCACCTTCGCGTGGGCCGAGGAGCGGCTGATCACGTCGCACAGCTACTGGGTGGCGACCTCCCGGCCGGACGGGCGGCCCCACGTCATGCCGGTGTGGGGCGTCTGGCTCGACGGCCAGCTGTTCTTCAGCAGCGGGCGCCAGTCGGTGAAAGCCCGCAACCTGGCCGCGATGCCCTCCATTGCCGTGGCCAGCGAGAACCCGGACCAGGCGGTGGTGGTCGAGGGAACGGCTTCGCCGATCGACGCCGCGGACCCGCGGTTCGATCACTTCAACCAGGCCTACCTGACCAAGTACGACACCGACGTGGCGGCGATGGGCGAACCGGCCTACGTGGTCGCGCCAAGAAGGGTCTTCGCCATGGACGAACGCGACTTCGTCGGCTCGGCCACGCGCTGGACGTTCGACGGCGCTTGACCAGCGCCCCATTCGGTACGGTCGCCACCGTGCAGCTGCGGATCTTCACCGAGCCCCAGCAAGGGGCCTCCTACGACGACCTCCTGGCGGTGGCCCGAGCCACGGAGCGTCTCGGCTTCGACGCCTTCTTCCGATCCGACCACTACCTCGTCATGGGCAAGGGCGACGGGCTGCCGGGACCGACCGACGCCTGGGTCACCCTCGCCGGACTGGCCCGGGAGACGAGCCGGATCCGGCTCGGCACCCTCGTCACCTCGGCGACGTTCCGCTACCCGGGACCGCTGGCCGTCAGCGTCGCCCAGGTGGACCAGATGAGCGGCGGCCGGGTCGAGCTCGGGCTCGGCGCCGGCTGGTACGAGGCCGAGCACCAGGCGTACGCCATCCCGTTTCCACCGCTCGGCGAGCGATTCGAGCGGCTCGAGGAAGAGCTGGCCATCATCACCGGCCTGTGGAGCACCGAGGTGGGCGCCACGTTCTCGTACTCGGGCCAGCACTACCAGGTCGTCGACTCACCAGGGCTGCCGAAGCCGGTCCAGCAGCCCCGCCCGCCGATCATCGTCGGTGGCGGCGGGCCGAAGCGCACCCCCCGGCTGGCCGCCACCTACGCCGCGGAGTACAACACCGCCTTCGTCTCCCTCGAGCGCTTCGTGGAGCAGCGGGGGCGGGTGCGGGAGGCGTGCGAGGCCATCGGGCGGGAGTCGAGCTCGATCACCTACTCCGCGGCGCTGGTCGTGTGCTGCGGCGCCGACGAAGCCGAGTTCGAGCGCCGGGCCCGGGCCATCGGCCGCGGGCCGGACGAGCTACGGAGCAATGGGGTGGCGGGCCTGGCGTCCGAGGCGAGCGACACCCTCGGCCGCTGGCGTGACGCCGGGGCGGAGCGGGTGTACCTGCAGGTCCTCGACCTCGCCGACCTCGACCACCTCGAGCTGCTCGCGGCCGAAGTGGCACCCCACGTGACCTGACCGACCCTGCGGTCCGAGGCACGGCGCGGTGCTAAGAAGCCGCGATGCCGGACATCAGCCTCGGGAACTGGTTCGCCGCTCGCTCACAACGCTCACCCCACCGGCGGGCATTGAGCTTCGAAGGCACCACCTGGACGTTCGCACAGATGCAGGACCGCATCGACCGCCTGGCCGTCGCCTTCCGGACAGGTGGGGTGTGCCGCGGCGACCGAGTCGGCTTCCTCGGCCTGAACCAGCCCGCCTTCTTCCTCACCATGTTCGCCGCCTCCCGCCTCGGCGCCATCTTCGTACCGCTCAACTTCCGCCTCACCGGCCCCGAGCTCAGCTTCATCATCAACGACGCCGGGATTCACAGCTTGGTCATCGACGAGCTCCACCAGCCGGTCATCGACGGCATCCGGGCCGAGCTTCCGTGCCACCGCTACCTGGCGGCCGAAGCCCTTCCGGAGGCCGAACCGCTCGTCGCCCCCGAGCCGATGGCCGAGGACGAGGTGGCGCTGATCATGTACACGTCGGGGACGACCGGGCGCCCCAAGGGAGCGATGCTCACCCACGGCAACCTGTGGTGGAACAACGCCAACCAGATGCACTTCCTCGACGTCCTCGAGGACGACGTCACGCTGGTGGTGGCGCCCCTCTTCCACATCGGAGGGCTGAACGTCACCACCCTCATCACCTGGCAGCGCGGTGGCGAGGTGGTCCTGCACCGCACCTTCGACCCCGGCACCGCGCTCGAGGACATCGCCCGCTACGGCGTCACCACCATGTTCGGCGTGCCAGCCATCTTCCTGTTCATGAGCCAGGACCCCGGGTTCACCAGTGCCGACCTGACGTCGATCCGCACGCTCATCTGTGGCGGTGCGCCCGTGCCCGAACCGCTGATGAAGCTCTACCTCGGCCGTGGCATCTCGATGAACCAGGGCTACGGGCTCACTGAGACCTCGCCGTCGCTCACCTTCCTGACCTCGGAGTTCGGGCTGGCCAAGCTGGGCTCGGCCGGCCTGGCCCCGCTGCTCACCGAGCTCCGCTTGGTGGACGCCGACGGACACGTCATCACCGAGCCGATGGTCAGGGGGGAGATCTGCGCCCGCGGCCCCAACATCATGAAGGGCTACTGGAACCGGCCGGATGCCACCGCCGCGGCCATCGACCTCGAGGGCTGGTTCCACACCGGCGACATCGCATACGTGGACGACGGCGGCTTCTACTACCTGTGCGATCGGGTCAAGGACATGGTCATCACCGGCGGTGAGAACGTCTACCCGGCCGAGGTGGAGAGCGTCCTGTACGACCACCCCGCCGTGGCCGAGGTCGCGATCATCGGCGTGCCGGACGAGCGCTGGGGCGAGGCCGTGGTCGCCGTCGCCGCCCTCAAGGCGGACACCGGCCTCTCTCTCGATCAGCTGCGCGACTTCGCCGCTGACCGGCTGGCCCGCTACAAGCTCCCGAGCCGCCTCGAGCTCGTCGATGCCCTACCCCGCAACCCGGCCGGGAAGGTGCTGAAGTACGAGCTGCGGGAGCGCTACCGCGCCTGAACCTCGGCAGGTCGACTCGCCATCGAGGGTCGGCCGCACCCGGGGTAGGTTGACGTCCATGGCCGACATCGAGTTCTTCTTCGATCCCATCTGCCCGTGGGCCTGGATCACGAGCCGCTTCACGGTCGAGGTGGCCCAGCAGAGGGATCTGAGCGTGGATTGGAAGTTCATCTGCTTGCGGATGGTGAACGAGAAGAAGGACTACGAGAAGGACTTTCCCCAGGGCTACGTCAACTCCCACGGCGCCGGCCGTCGGATGCTGCGCATCGCCGCCGCTGGGCGCGAGCGCGGCGGCAACGCCCTCGTGGCCGAGCTCTACCGCGCCTTCGGCGAGCGGCTCCACACCGGCGGCCGGGCGGTCGAGATCCGCGAGGGTGACTACAGCCTGATCGCCGAGGCGGTCGAGGCGGCCGGGCTGCCGTCGGAGCTCGTCGCCGCCGGCGAGGACGAGGGCTACGACGTCGTGCTGCAAGAGGAGACAGAGGTCGCCCTATCCCGAACTGGCAAGGACGTGGGCACGCCGATCGTCACCCTCGACCCCGGCACCGATCGGGAGACCAGCTTCTTCGGGCCCGTGATCGCCCGCGTTCCCCGCCGCGACGAGGCGCTACGGATCTGGGACGCCTTCGAGGTCCTCGCCCGCACGCCCGGCTTCGCGGAGCTGAAGCGCTCGGCCCGGGATCGTCCGAGCTTCGACTGAACGAGACGTCGGATGATGCCGGCTCCGGTCGAGCCCGAGGCCGTCCTCGACCACGTCGGGGTCGGCGCTGACCTCATCCTGCCGATAGCCAACGGCGAGCCGGTGGCCCTGCTCGACGCGTTGGAGGCGGCGGCCGATCGGCTGAGCGGGGTCCGGGTGCACCAGATGCACGCCCTGCGGGACCGGCCCTACCTGCACGGCGCCTTCGGGGACCGCCTGCGGCACGTTTCCTACTTCCTGTCCCACGTCACCCGGCCCTGCTTCCAGGCCGGCACCATCGACCTCGTCCCCAACCACTTCAGCGAGATGCGGGAGATCCTGCGCCTGGTGACCCACGACCCGCTGGTGCTGGCCGCATCGACCCCGCCCGACCGCCACGGCTACTTCTCGCTCGGGGTGAGCGCGGACTACGTCGCCTCCTTCATCGGCCGGGCCCGGTTCTTCCTCGAAGCCAACCCGTCCATGCCGCGCACGTTCGGGCGCAACCAGATCCACATCACCCAGATCGCCGGCTGGACCCTGCGTGACCGCCCGCTGATCGAGGTCCCGCGGGCGGCCAGTGGCCCGCTGGAGGCGCGCATCGCGACGTTCGTGGCCGAGCGGATCGCCAACGGATCCACCATCCAGACCGGCATCGGCGCCATCCCCAACGCCATCCTCGCCGCCTTGGCCGAGCACGAGAACCTGGGCGTCCACACCGAGCTCATCTCGGACGGGCTGATCGACCTGGCCGAGCGGGGTGTCGTGAACGGCGTGCAGAAGCGGCTCAACCGCACGAAGATCGTCGGCACCTTCGCCCTCGGCACCCATCGCCTGAACGACTTCCTGCACGAGAACACTGCGGTCGAGCTGTGGCCGGTGCGATACGTGAACGACCCTCGGATCATCGCCACCGAGCCCCGATTCGTGTCGATCAACGCCACGCTGGCCGTGGACTTCCTCGGCCAGTGCGCCTCCGAGACGATCGGCGGCCACTACTACTCATCCAGCGGCGGCCAAGCGGACTTCGCCCGGGGCGCGATGTACAGCGAGGACGGCCAAGGCTTCATCACGCTGACCTCGACGACGCACGAGGGAGTGTCCAAGATCGTGCCCCGGCTGGCTGCCGGCGACGTCGTGACGACCCTGAAGAACACGGTCGACCAGGTCGTCACCGAGTGGGGCGTCGCCGAGCTGCGAGGTCAGTCGATCCGCGAGCGCACGAAGCGGCTCATCGCGGTCGCCCACCCGGACCACCGCGACCGCCTGACCGAGGCCGGGGTGGAGCTCGGGTACATCTAGCTGCCACGCGCCGGAGGCGGGGCGAGCAGCCCCTCGGGAAGCGCGTACGCCACCGGTCGTTGCACCGGGCTGGTCAGGGCCAGCGCGCTCGTGGTCCGGGTGATGCCAGGTGTGGCCAGCACCGCCTCGAGGACGTCGTGGAGGTGCTCGTTCGTCCGGGCGACGATCCGGCACAGCAGGTCGCCGGGACCCGTCGTCTTGTGCACCTCCAGCACCTCAGGGATGCAGCGCGAGGGCCCGGATCACGACCGACTCCTGGCCCTGGGCGATCTCCAACGTCGTGAAGGCGAGCACGGTGAAGCCGAGCGCCTTGAGGTCGAGGTACGGGCCGAAGCCGGCGAGGACCCCCGACGCCTGGAGCCGGTCGAGCCGGGCCTGCACCGTGCCCCGAGCCACGCCGAGCTGGCGGGACAGCCCGAGCATGCTCGGTCGGGTGCCAGCGCGGAGGGCGGCGAGGAGGCGCAGGTCCAGATCGTCCATCTTCGCTGGTCATCTTCGCGCCAGAGGTCGCGCTGGACTGGGCAGATTGTCCAACCGTCAGGGCCTCGGTTGACCAAGGCTGAAGACTTGGCTCGAATGGGTCGATGACGACGATCGAGCACGACATGCCCGCCGCTCCTCCCGCAGGCCGCCTTCTCGGCTGGGACTGCGTGGAGCTGTGGGTCGGCAACGCCAGGACCACCGCCGGCTTCTTGATGAGCGCGTTCGGCTTCACGTGCACGGCCTATGCCGGGCCCGAGACCGGGGTCCGCCAGAAGGCCAGCTATGTGCTCGAGCAGGGCGACATCCGATTCGTGGTGAGCGGCGCGCTGGATGCCTCCTCACCCATCGCCGACCACGTCCGCAAGCACGGCGACGGCGTGCACGATCTCGCCTGGTTGGTTGACGATGCAACGGCCGTGCACGACGCCGCCATCGCCCGGGGTGCGCGCAGCGTCCGCGCTCCGTGGTCCGAGACCGACGATCACGGCACCCTTGAGCTGGCCCAGATCGCTACCTACGGCGACACCATCCACACGTTCGTGAGCCGGGCCCGGTACCGCGGCGACATGCTCGAACCCGGCTACACGACCGACAACCTTCCCCCCCGGCCCGTCGGCCCCGAGGTCGGGCTGTCGAGGATCGACCACGTGGTCGGGAACGTCGAGAAGGGCAAGCTCGACGACTGGGTCCGGTTCTACGGCGACGTGCTCGGCTTCGGCCAGCTCGCCCACTTCGACGACAACCAGATCGCCACCGAGTACTCAGCCCTGATGTCCACCGTGGTGTGGGACGGTTCGAAGATCGTGATGCCGATCAACGAGCCGGCGGACGGCCTCAAGAAGAGCCAGATCCAGGAGTACGTGGACACCTACGACGGCCCAGGCGTGCAGCACATAGCGCTGCGCACCGACGAGATCGTGGCCACGGTGCAAGCCCTGCGCGATCGCGGCGTGCGGTTCATGACCGTGCCCGACACCTACTACGACGAGGCCAAGGCTCGGCTGGCCGAGTTCGACCTGCCGTGGCCGGAGCTGCAGCGCCTCAACATCCTGGCCGACAAGGACCACGACGGCTACCTCCTCCAGATCTTCACCGAGACCATCACCGACCGCCCCACGGTCTTCTTCGAGATCATCGAGCGGCGCGGCGCCAAGGGCTTCGGCGAGGGCAACTTCAAGGCGCTGTTCGAGGCCATCGAGCGCGACCAGGCCCGGCGAGGCAATCTGTAGGCCATGGTCCCCCTCGACCGCGTCGGCGCGCCCGGCGCGGCGCGGGACGTGCTCGAGCCGGTCGCATCGTGACCGCCACCTGGGTGCCCGTCCCGGAAAGGTCCGACTTCCCGGTCGACAACCTGCCCTTCGGCGTGGTGAGCCCGAAGGCCGACGGGAACCCGCGGCCGGCGCTCCGCATCGGCGACCACGTCGTCGACCTGCTCGCCCTGGCGGAAGCCGGCGCTGCTCGATGTGCCCGTCGAGGTGATGCGGACGCCTTCGCTCAACGCGCTCATGGAGTCCGGCGCGGCCCGGACCGTCCGCTCGCGGGTGGCCGAGCTCTTGACCGGCTCGCATGAACCGGCGATCGAGGCCACGATCCGGCCGATCGAGAGCGTGGAGGTCCACCTCCCCATCGCCATCGGCGACTACGTGGACTTCTACTCGTCGCTCCACCACGCCACGAACCTCGGCCGCATCCTCCGGCCCGACAGCGAGCCGCTGCTTCCCAACTGGCGCCACCTGCCCGTGAGCTACCACGGCCGATCGGGCACCGTGGTGGTGAGCGGCACCGACGTCGTCCGACCGGAGGGCCTCGTCCCGGGCGACGACGGCACCCCCCGCCTCACGCCCAGCCGGGCGCTCGACATCGAGCTGGAGGTGGGGTTCGTCGTCGGGTCCCGAGGCACCCGCATCGCGGCGGACGAGGCCGGCACGCACGTCTTCGGAGTCGTGCTGCTGAACGACTGGTCCGCACGCGACATCCAGGCCTACGAGTACCAGCCGCTCGGCCCGAACCTGGCCAAGAGCTTCGCCACCACGGTCTCCCCGTGGGTCGTCACCCTCGACGCGCTCGGCGCCGTACCTCATACCGCCGCCGCCGCAGGATCCCGTCCCCGACCCTTACTTGCAGGCGCAACGTCCGTGGGGCCTAGACCTCCACCTCGAGGTCTGGCTGAACGAGGAGCGCATCTCGGCCACCAACTTCAAGGAGATGTACTGGACGTTTGCGCAGCAGCTGGCCCATATGACAGTCAACGGAGCCACGACTCGCCCGGGCGACCTGTTCGGGTCGGGCACCGTGAGCGGGCCGACCAAGGGTGAGCGGGGCAGCCTGATCGAGCTGACCTGGCGGGGCGTCGAGCCGCTGGCGCTGGCCGACGGGACGACCCGGACCTTCCTGCAAGACGGGGACACGGTCACACTCCGGGGCTGGTCCGGTGGCGACGCGCCGGATCGGCCGCGGATCGGCTTCGGCGCGGCGACCGGCAGGATCGTCGCCGCCCCGTCCCGACCTTCGCCCGTACGATGACTGGCCCGTGACGGTCGCGCCGCTCTGGCAGCCCGACGCCGGCTCGCGTCGAGGCCACCCACCTCGCCCGCTTCGAGCACCATGTCGGCCAGCACGCCTACGAGCGGCTGCACCGATGGTCCCTGGAGGAACCGGAAGCCTTCTGGGCCGCGGTGTGGGAGCAGTGCGGCGTCATCGGCGATCAGGGCGACATCGTCGTGGTCGCCGCGGCCGTGACATGCCCAGCACCCGCTTCTTCCCCGACGCCCGGCTCAACGTGGCCGAGAACCTGCTCGCACGGCTGGGATGGGCGACGAGCCGGCCATCATCGCCCACGACGAGAGCGGCCGCCGTCGAGAGCTGTCCGGCCGCGAGCTGCGCCAGCAGGTGGGCGCGGCCGCGGCGGCGATGCGGGCCCTCGGTGTCGGGCGCGGGCGACCGGGTGGCGGCCTGGCTCCCGAACGGACCCGAGGCCGTGATCACCATGCTGGCCGCGGCCTCGCTCGGGGCCATGTTCTCGTCCTGCTCACCCGACTTCGGCGTGGCCGGCGTGCTCGACCGCTTCGGCCAGATCGAGCCCCGTCGTCCTCGTCGCCGCCGACGGCTACTACTACGGCGGCAAGCCGCAGGACTGCCTGCGACCGGCTGGCCGAGATCCGGGCCGGACTTCCATCCCTGCGTCGCGACCGTCGTCGTGCCGGTCGGCTCGCCGTGCGCCGCCGACTCGATTCCGGCGCGGTGTCGCTGGCGGGACGTTCCTGGCCCCTCACCCCACCGTACCGAGCCGACGTTCGAGCGGTTCCCGTTCGACCACCCCTGGTACGTCCTGTACTCGTCAGGCACGACGGGCAAGCCGAAGTGCATCGTCCATCGGGCCGGCGGCGATCCTGCTCATGCACCTCAAGGAGCACCAGCTGCACGCCGACGTGCACCGCGGCGACCGGTTCCTCTACTACACGACCACCGGCTGGATGATGTGGAACTGGCTGGTGTCGGCCCTCGCATCCGGGGCGACGATCGTGCTGTACGACGGCTCACCCTTCGTCCCCTCACCCACCCACCTCTTCGACCTCGTCGACGAAGAAGGCGTGACCCTGCTCGGCATCTCGGCCAAGCTGATCGACGCCCTGGCCAAGGAAGGTCTGGAGCCCGCCCACACCCACGGGCTGGGGACGCTGCGCACGATCTGCTCGACCGGTTCGCCGCTGTCGCCCGAAGGCTTCCGCTACGTCTACGACCACGTGAAGGCCGACGTGCACCTGGCGTCGATCTCGGGCGGCACCGATCTGTGCGGCGTGCTTCGTGCTCGGCGACCCGACCGGCCCGGTGTGGCCGGGCGAGATCCAGCGCCCCGGCGCTGGGCATGGCCGTGGACGTGTGGTCCGATGACGGTCGCCCGGTGCCGGCAGGGGGCGGGGCCGGCGAGCTGGTCTGCACCCGCGCCCTTCCCGTCGATGCCGCTCGGCTTCTGGGATGATGGGCCGCTCGGCCGCCCGGGACCCCGCTACCGGGCCGCCTACTTCGAGCGCTTCCCCGGCGTGTGGGCCCACGGCGACTTCGCCTCGTGGACCGAGCACGGCGGACTCGTCATCCACGGCCGCAGCGACGCCACCCTCAACCCGGGCGGCGTCCGCATCGGCACGGCCGACATCTACCGGGTGGTCGAGCAGCAGCCCGAAGTCGTCGAGGCGCTGGTGTTCGCCCAGCAATGGGAGGGCGACGTGCGCATCGTGCTGGTGCGTGCGCCTGCGGCCCGGCACCACCCTCGACGACGCGCTGGCCGGGCGGCTCCGCTCAGCCATCCGGCGCTCACTGTCGCCGCGGCACGTGCCGGCCGTGATCGTGGCCGTCGACGACCTGCCCCGAACCCGCAGCGGCAAGCTGGTCGAGCTGGCGGTAGCCGACGCGATCAACGGTCGCCCGGTGCGCAACCGAGAGGCCATCGCCAACCCCGAGGCCATCGACGCCATCGCCGGCCTCGAAGCGCTGCGCCAATAGGGCCCGAGCCGCCGTCGTGCCGCCACTCGCTCCCGGCGCCGGCGCTCGGCTGCCGGCTCGCTACACGAGCCCGAACGGCTCCGGTCCGACGACGACCGAGCCGATCACGTAGCTGCCACCCCGGTCGGCGAGCGCCTCCTGGGCCGTCGACCGACGGCGCCCGCGGCGACGATGGCCACCATCCCGATGCCGAGGTTGAACACCCGGGCCATCTCTTCGTCCGCCACCTCGCCCAGCCGCTGGATCTCGCCGAAGATCCGCGGCTGCGGCCAGGAGCTCCGTCGTACGCACGGCGGCGCGGCCCTCGGGGAGGACGCGCGGCAGGTTCCCCGGCAGCCCACCGCCGGTGATGTGTGCGAAGGCGTGCACGGGCACGGCCCGGCGCAGCGCGGCCAGGGCGGGGGCATACACCACGGACGGTCGCAGGAGCTCGTCGGCCAGGGTGTGGGACGGCTCCCGCGCCACGCCTCGTCGTCGAGCGACCGGCCGGCCCGTTCGAGCAGCACCCGCCGGGCCAGCGAGTACCCGTTCGAGCGCAGCCCGGGCGACGGCAGGCCGAGCAGCACGTCGCCGGCCATCACGGTCGAGCCGTCGAGGACCCCGGCCCGCTCGACGACTCCGACCGCGAAGCCGGCCACCTCGAGCGCGCGAGCCGGCGCCGTGCTCGGCCACCTCGCCCCCGACCAGCGCGCAACCCGCCTGCCGGCAGCCGTCGGCCATGCCCGACACCAGCGCCTCGATGAGGGCGGGCTCGACCCGGTCGACAGCGACGTAGTCGAGGAAGAAGAGCGGATCGGCACCCTGCACTGCCACATCGTCGACGCACATGGCCACCAGGTCGATGCCGATCGTGTCGAAGCGGCCGGTCGCCTCGGCGACGAAGAGCTTGGTGCCCACGCCGTCGGTCGACGAGACGAGGACCGGTTCGCGGTAGCCGGCCGGCACGGCGACGAGCGAGCCGAAGGCGCCGATGTCGCCCAGGACCTCGGGCCGGAACGTGGAGCGGGCCAGCGGGGCGATGCGGCGCACGGCCTCCTCGCCGGCCTCGATCGAGACCCCGGCCGACGCATAGGTCTCACCCACGGGTCGGGACGGCCTCCAGGACCTGCTTGCTCAGCCCGGTCGGTGGGGCGACGGGGTACTCGCCCGTGAGGCAGGCGCGGCAGAACCCGGCGCCCGCGGCGCCCGTCGCCGTCAGCAAACGGTCGAGGGTGAGGTAGGTGAGAGAGTCCGCGTCGACGTAGCGGCGGATCTCCTCGACGGTGAGGTTGGCGGCGAGCAGCTCCCCGCGGTTGCCGGTGTCCATGCCGTAGAAGCACGGCCAGCGGTACGGGGGCGACATGATCCGCAGGTGCACCTCGGCCGCGCCGGCCTGGCGCAGCATGGCGACGACGGCGCGCGTCGTGGTGCCCCGCACGATCGAGTCATCGACCACCACGAGGCGCTTGCCGGCGATGTCCTCTCGCAGCGGATTCAGCTTCATCCGCACGCCGAGGCTGCGCAGGTCCTGGCTGGGCGCGATGAAGGTCCGGCCGATGTAGCGGTTCTTCACCAAGCCGTCGCCGTAGGGGATGCCGCTCACGCGGGCGAAGCCTTGGGCGGCCGGGACGCCGCTCTCGGGAACCGGCATCACCATCGCCGGCCGCTCCGGCCACATCGAATCCGGCGGCAGCGGCGACTGCTCGGCCAGCTGCTCACCCATGCGCCGTCGAGCCGCGGCCACGCTCCGGCCGTACAGCTCGGCGTCGGGGCGGGCGAAGTAGACGAACTCGAAGAGGCACAGCTTGGGATCGATGCGCTCGACTGGGAACGGCCGAAGGTCCGGGGACCGGTGACGTCGATCACCACCAGCTCGCCCGGCTCCAGCTCGCGCACCAGGTGGCCGCCGATGATGTCGAGGGCCGGTGACTCCGATGCCACCACCCAGCCGGTGTCGAGCCGCCCGAGGCAGAGCGGGCGGAAGCCGTTGGGGTCGCGCACTGCGAACACCCGGCCCTGATCCAGGAGCACGAGCGAGAAGGCTCCTTCGAGCCGGGGCAGGACGGTCATGAGGGCGCCGGGAAGGTCGGTCTGGCGGGCGACGATCTCCCGGGCCAGCAGCTCGGCGATCAGATCGCTGTCGCTGGTCGACGGTGCCCGGCAACATGCCCGCCTCCTCGGCCAGGGCCGTCGGTGTTGGTGAGGTTGCCGTTGTGGCCGAGCGCGAAGTGGACGCCGCCCGCCTCGCGGAACACGGGCTGGGCGTTGCGCCAGGTGCTGGCCCCGGTCGTGGAGTAGCGGGTGTGGCCGATGGCGAAGTGTCCGGGCAGGCCGGCGAGGGTCCGGTCGCTGAACACGTTGGGCACCAGTCCCATGTCCTTGACGACGGTGATCGAGCTGGCCGTCGCCGACCGCGATGCCGGCGGACTCCTGGCCGCGGTGCTGGAGGGCGTACAGGCCGAGGTAGGTCAGGTGGGCGACCGGCTGCCCCGGGGCGTACACGCCGAAGACTCCGCAGGCCTCCTTCGGCGAGTCGTCGAGGGGGTCTCGCGCTCCGCACCCGGCCAGTGTGGCAGGCGGGGCCCTTGACGTTCCGTACAAGCGCGGGTCGGTCGCCCACCGGACGCGGTGGATCGGCCCTGCCGGACCCCCCACCGCCGCATCCAGGCCCCCGGCCCTTGTCCTTGGCCCGGCCCGGGTCGATACTGCGACCAGCGGGCGGCTGGCCGGGCTCACGGGAGCGCGGCCAGCTGCCCCGGCTCGGCTCCGCACGGTGACGAACGTCATACTCCTACGAACGATCCACTGAACGAGCGAGTCCGAAGGACGAACATGCGGGAACTGCGTTGGCGTCGCAGCGCCTCCGCCCAGGCCGCGGTCCCCCGCACCTCGGCGGAGGTGACGGCGTCGAGGGTGAAGCCCACCTCGGTCGACGTCGCGCTGCGAGCGACGGCGCAGGGTGACGCCATCGCCTTCGCGACCCTCTACGACGAGTGCTCGACCAGCGTCTACGGCCTGATCCGGCGCATCGTCCGCGACCGCTCGCAGTCGGACGAGGTGCTCCAGGAGGTCATGCTCGAGGTCTGGCGCCTGGCGCCGCGCTTCGACCCCCACCTCGGCTCGGCCTGGGCCTGGATCATGACCATCGCGCATCGACGCGCGGTCGACCGAGTCCGCTCCGAGGTGGCCGAACGGACTCGGGTCGACCGGGTCACGTCGAAGGTCACCCCGTCGCCTGGCACCGTCCACGAGGAGGTGGTGGACGAGCTCGATCGCCAGCGCGTCCGCGGCGCGCTCGACCAGCTCACCGAGCTCCAGCGGGCCTCGATCGAGCTCGCGTACTACGGCGGCCTGACGCAGACCGAGATCGCCGACGCTCCTCGACGTCCCCCTCGGCACCGTGAAGACGCGAATCCGCGACGGCCTGATCCGGCTGCGCGACGCCCTTGGAGAAGGAACGTGAACGAGGACCTGCACACCCTGGTCGGACCCTACGTCGTCGACGCGCTCGACGATGACGAGCGAGAGCAGTTCGAGGCCCACCTCGTCGATTGCCCGGCGTGTGCCGCCGACGTGACCGAGTTCCGCGCCACGACGAGCCGGCTCGCCACGCTCGTCGCCGAGACACCGCCCCCGGCGCTGCGGGCGACCATCATGGACCGGATCGCTACTACCCGTCAGGTGTCGCCGGTGGCCATGCTCGGGGAGCGGCGGCCCCGGCCCGCCGCCGGGCGCTGGATCGCCCCGGTCCTCGTGGCGGCGGCGGCGGTGGTCGCGCTCATCCTCGGCCTCGGCCTCGCCGCCACCCATCGCGACCTCGATCGCCAGCAGGCGCTCACCGCGGTCTTGACCGCGCCCGACGCCACCGTCGTCTCCCTCGACGGCAAGGCCCCGGGTGACATGCGCGTCGTCTACTCACCGTCGCTCGAGCGCTCCGCCGTCGTCGCCGACGGTATGGCCGACGTCCCGTCCGACCGCACCTACGCCCTGTGGTTCATCGGCGATAGCGGTCCGCAGGAGGCCGGGCTCTTCCGGACCGACGAGGGCCACGCCGCCCACCTGATCGACGGCACCCCCGAGGGCTACCAGGCGCTCGGCGTGACCGAGGAGCCGGCCGGCGGCTCACCCCAACCCACCGGCCCCATCCTGTTCACCGGGGAGGTCGACCAGACGCAATGACGACGGGCGAGGCCTGGGGTCAGTGCGCGGCCGCGGCGCCGAAGGCCTGCGGCAAGCGCTCCCGCCACACCGCGGTGGCGTCGTCGAGCCCGAGATCGACGGCCGAGCCCACCACGATGCGATCGCCCCCGGCCCGGCCGAGCACGAGCGCGTCCACGCCGGCCGCGTCGGCACGAGCGAGGACTTCGTCCACCCGGGCCGCCTCCACGCAGAGCAGCGCCCGGTCCGGCGACTCGGCGAAAAGCGCCTCGGCCCCATCGACGCCGGCCACGGTGAGACCCATGCCCGCGGCCACCGCCAGCTCGGCGAGGGCGAGGCCAAGCCCGCCATCGGCCACGTCGTGCACGCCGACCACCACGTCCTCGACGACCAGCGACCGCACCAGATCGACCAAGGTCCGCGCCGCGTGGAGCGAGAGCGCAGGCAGCGTCCCGCCGGTCGCGCCCGTCGCCCGCGCCCACCGCGAGCCAGCGAGGCTGGGGGACGAGCCCCTGGCCGCCGCCAGCAGGAGGACGCCGTCATCGACCAGCCGGAGACCCGGCGGGGGCCGGTGGAGGTCGTCGACGAGCCCGAGCACGCCGACGATCGGTGTGGGGTCGATGTCGCGGCCCCTCGTCTCGTTGTAGAAGCTCACGTTGCCGCCCACCACGGGCAGCTCGAAGGCGCGACAGGCCTCCGCCATCCCGTCGATGGCCTCCGACAGCTCCCACATCACCTCGGGGTGCTCCGGGTTGCCGAAGTTCAGGCAGTTGACCAGCGCGAGGGGCCGGGCTCCCACGCAGGCCAGGTTGAGCACGGACTCGACGACGACCCGGCTGGTGCCGACCAGCGGGTCCACCGCACACCAGCGGTGGTTCCCGTCCGTCGTGAGCGCCAGGCCCCGGCCGGTGTCCACCCCGGTGACCGGGTGCTTCAGCCGCAGGACGGTGGCATCCCCGCCGGGACCAACGACCGTGTTCAGGAACAGCTGATGGTCGTACTGGTGCCACACCCAGCCCGTGTCGGCCAGCAAGGAGAGCAGGTCCGACGCCGGGTCTGCGGACGGCTCGACGTGAAGGGGAGCGGGTGCGGCCGATCGATCCCTCGCCCGCAGCGGACGGCGGTAGAGCGGCGCGTCCTCGTGTAGCGAGGCCGCCGGGATGTCGGCCAGCGACCGCGCCGGCCGAGTCGAGGATCCGAAGCGCGCCACCGTCGGTGACGCAGCCAACCACTCGGGCCCGCACCTCCCAGCGCTCGCAGATCGCGAGCACCTCGGCCAGGTCCGCCGGCTCCACGATGGCGAGCATCCGCTCCTGGCTCTCCGAGATCATGATCTCGAAGGGCTCGAGCCCGGGCTGGCGCAGCGCGACGGCGTCGACGTGGACGTCCATCCCCACGCCGCCGCGGCTCGCCGTCTCGCTCGTAGCGCAGCACAGGCCGGCACCGCCGAGGTCCTGCATCCCGACCGCCAGCCCGGCGTCGAGCAGGCACGAGGCAGGCCTCGATGAGCCGCTTCTCCTCGAACGGATCGCCGACCTGCACGTTCGGCCGCTTGGCCGCGTCCCTCTCCGCATCCCCGAAGCCAGCCGACGCCAGGACGCTGACCGCCACCGATGCCGTCGCGGCCCGTGGTCGAGCCGAGCAGGACGGCCAGGTTGCCGGCGCCAGTGGCCTGGCCGAGCACGAGCCGCTCGACCGGCAGGACGCCGAGGCACAGCACGTTGACCAAAGGGTTCCCCTGGTACGTGGGGTCGAAGTCGACCTCGCCGCCGACGGTCGGGCACGCCGACCGCGTTGCCGTAGCCGGAGATGCCCGAGACCGCGCCCTTCGGCGATCCAGCGGCTCCGCACGTCCTCCAGCGGGCCGAACCGCAGCGGGTCCATCAACGCGATCGGCCGGGCGCCCATCGTGAAGATGTCGCGGAGGATCCCGCCTACCCCCGTCGCCGCCCCCTGGTACGGCTCGATGGCCGACGGGTGGTTGTGGCTCTCGATCCTCATGGCGGCGGCGATGCCGTCGCCGACATCGACCACCCCCGCGTTCTCGCCCGGGCCGACCATGCACCCAGGGCGCCTCGGTCGGGAGGCGCCGCAGGTGGAGCGCGCGACGACTTGTACGAGCAGTGCTCGCTCCACATGACCGAGTACATCGCCAGCTCGAGATGGTTGGGCGACCGGCCGAGGATCGCTATCGATGCGGTCCAGCTCGTCGTCGGTCAGGCCAAGGGCACGATGGACCGGCTCGCCTCTGGGCGACGTTTCCACCGATTGGTCGTCCGCTTCGATCGACCACGCGGCGAACGTATCGCTTGGCCGCCCATAGCCGTGATCTCTGAGCTCCGCCGAGTCGTGTGGAGTACAGCAAATGACCGGCGACGGTCCGCCTTGTAGTGTCGAATATGTCACCTGGTGCCAGAATGAGCGGCATGGCAACGAAGAAACGGGGCCCGAAGTCGCCCAATGACCGATGAGCACAAGGCCGCGCTGGCCGCCGGTCGCAATGAGAGCCGGACCGTCAAGTCCTATCTGGACGGGCTCGAGAGCAACCGCCCGAAGCGGGGCCGCAAGCGCACGCCGGATTCCATCAAGAAGCGCCTTCACCAGATCGACGTCGAGCCTGCCTGATGCCGATCCGCTGACCGCCTGAACCTCGTTCAGGAGCGCATGGACCTGGAGGACGAGCTGGAGACCATGAGCGCCAAGACCGATCTCACGGCCCTCGAGGACGACTTCGTGCGAGTGGCCCGCAGCTACAGCACCCGCCGGGGCATCTCCTACGCCGCGTGGCGTGAGATCGGGGTCGATGCCGCCGTGCTCAAGAAGGCCGGGCTCACCCGCTCGATGTGAGCCCCACCAGCCCCGGGGCCGGTTCGGCGCAGGTCGAGCCCAGGTCCGGCGGCGATGGACCACAGGCCGTTGAAGATGCGCCGTCCGTCGGTCGAGCCGAGCAGCTCGTGCGTGGCTCGCTCGGGATGAGGCATCAGACCCACGACGTTGCGGTCCCGGTTGCAGACGCCGGCGAATGCGCTCGATGCGACCCATTCGGGTCGCCGACATATCTGAACACCACCTGATCGTGCTCGATCAGCTCGTGCATCGTCGCCGGCTGAGCAGGTGTAGCTGCCCTCGAAATGGTTGATCGGGAGACGGAGCACGCTACCCGGTTCCAGGAGGCTGTCGCCGGCGTTGTTGTCGATTCAACGACCACCTCGACCGTTTCACAAAGGAACTTCAGCCCCGCAGTTCTTCTGCAGCGCGCCGGGGAGCAGGCCGGCCTCACACAGGATCTGGAAGCCGTTGCAGATGCCGAGTACCGGCCCGCCGGCGGCGGCGAACGCGGACACGGCCGCCATCACCGGCGAGAAGCGGGCGATGGCGCCCGGTCCGCAGGTAGTCGCCATGGGCGAAGCCACCGGGCAGGACCACCGCGGTCGACGTCTCTCGGCAGCTGCTCGGCGCCGTGCCAGACCAGCTGGCCTCGGCCGCCGATCGCCCGCACGGCCTCGACCACGTCGGCCTCGCAGTTCGTCCCAGGGAACAGCACCACCCCGACTGTCCGCTGCACCTCGCGGGCCGGCCTCATCCGACCGTCGGCCCACCGTCGCAGCGACCACCTCGATGGTGATCGTCGTCCTCGATGACGGGGTTGGTGAGGAACCGCTGGCACAGCTCTCGACCTGGGCGCGAGCGGCGGATTCGTCGACGGCCTCGACCGTGAAGCGGATGGCCTTGCCGACCGTCACGCCGCGCACGGCTCGAAGCCGAGCATCGGCAGCGCCCGCTCGATGGTGGCTCCCTGCGGATCGGCGATGCCCGGGACGCAGGCGGACCTCGACGAGCACGGAGAAGCTGCACGGCCCATCGTGGCATGCGAGCGCCGCCGGTCGGTGGTCCGACGCTGCGACCGACCCCCGCAGGGCCTCGCCCGGCCAGTCGGCGAACGAGCGGCCCGAGATGCGCTCGTAGGCCTCGATGTAGCGGGCCCGGGTGGCCGCGACCGTCGCCGCGCGACAGCGGTGGGCGGCGGCGGCCGCTTGTCCCAGCCGCTCGCGGCCAGCTCGTCGCGGACCGGCTGCTTGTCGAAGCTCGGCGGCGTCCGGCCCGGCTCCCATTGATCGCGCGGGCCAGAACCGAGACGAGTCCGGCGTGAGCACCTCGTCGGCCAGCACCAGGCTGCTCGTCGAGCAGCCCGAGCTCGAGCTTGGTGTCGGCCAGGATGATGCCCCGGGCCTCGGCGTAGCGCGGCGGCGTGCTCGTACACGGCGACGGCCAGCTCGCGGGCGCCTCCTCGGCCCGTTCCTCCCCGACCAGTGCCAGTCATGCGTCGAACGGGATGTTCTCGTCGTGGATCGCCGACGCGGCCTTGGTCGAGGGCGTGAAGACCGGCTGGCCGGCAGCCGGTCGGCCTCCCGCAGGCCGGCCGGCAGGCGCATGCCGCAGACCGTGCTCCGCCTCGCGGTACTCCTGCCAGGCCGTGCCGGCCAGGTAGCCCCGCACGATGCACTCGACGGGCAGCATCTCGGCACCGGTGCACGAGCATCATCCGCCCCGCCAGCCCGGTCGTCCCGGGCTCCGGAGGCAGGGCGTCCAGCTCGGCCGAGACCAGGTGGCTCCGGCGACCGTCCCTCGGAGCAGCCCGAACCAGAAGACGCTCATCGCCGTCAGCATGCGGCCCTTGTCGGGCACCGGCTCGGCCATGACGACGTCGAACGCGCTCGAGGCGGTCCGAGGCCACGATCGAGCAGCCGGTCCTCGCCGGCGTCGTAGAGGTCCCGGACCTTGCCCCGGTAGAGGTGGGGAAGCGGCAGGTCCACGCATCAGCTCCGGCGTCCACGCCCGTCGAGGGCGTCGAACACCGCGCCGGTGTTGCGCAGCGCCCGCGCCAGCGAGAACGCCTCGTCGAGAGCTTCGGCGCCGACGGTGACCCGGTCGTCCTTCTCGAGCAGCGACCGGAACGACACGCCCTCCTCCCAGGCCTGCATGGCATCCTCCTGCACGACCCGGTAGGCGGTGTCGCGCTCGAGACCCCCGGCGACGAGGGCCAGCAGGACGGGCTGGGAGAAGACCAGGCCGTGACTCGCCCACAGGTTGGTCAGCATGCGGTCCGGGAACACCCGCAGGTTGCGAAGCAGCGACTCGGCCTGTACGCAGGACGTAGTACGCGAGCAGCGAGGAATCGGGCAGGATCACCCGCTCGACCGAGGAGTGCGAGATGTCGCGCTCGTGCCAGAGGGCGACGTCTTCGAGCCCGGCCTGAGAGGTTGCCCCGCAGGATCCGCGACAGCCCGGCCAGGCGCTCAGCGGTGATCGGGTTGCGCTTGTGCGGCATGGCCGAGGAGCCCTTCTGGCCGGCCGCTTGAAGCCCTCCTCCGACCTCCCGCACCTCGGTGCGCTGCAGGTGACGCAGCTCGACCGCGATCAGCTCGACCGTCGCGCCGACCGACGCGCAGGACCACAGGTACTCCGCGTGGCGATCGCGGGCGATGACCTGGGTCGCCGGCACGGGCGTCAGACCGAGCGCCGCGCACACGTGGCGCTCGACCGCCGGATCGACGTTCGAGTACGTCCCGACCGCTCCCGACAGCTTGCCGACGGCCACCGCCTGCCCGTGCCGCTCGGAGGCGAGCCCGGTCGCGGTCGGCCTGGAGGCACCACAGCGCCACCTTGAACCCGAACGTCGTGGGCTCGGCGTGGACCCCGTGGGTGCGGCCGACCATCGCGGTGCTCCGGTGCTCCAGCGCCGTCGCCTTCAGCGTGGCGACGAGTGCCCCGGACGCCTCGATGCAGGAGATCGGCGGCGTCGCGGAGCACCCAGCACCAGGCCGTGTCGACGACGTCGGAGGAAGTGAGGCCGAAGTGGAGCCACTTGGCGGCGTCGGCACCGGCCCGCGTCGGCCATGGCCGGGCCTGGGCCACGTCGACGAAGGCGGCGACGTCGTGGTCCGTGACCCGCTCCCGTTCCTGCACAGGCGGCGACGAAGGCATCGTCCACGACCGGCGCCGCGGCCCGCAGCGCCGCCGCGGCCTCGGCGACGGCACGACGCTCGAGCTCGGCCCACGCCTCGGTGGCGAGCAGCTCGATCTCCAACCATCGGCCGACAGCCGGGCCGTGTCGCGTGAACATGGCCGCCATCTCGGGCCTGGAGTAGCGCGGGATCACCGTCTGATCATCCCACGCCGATCGGGATCGGCCCCGTGTCTGACCGAGCCGGTCGGAGCCGGTCGGAATCGGCCCGGCGTCCTGAGAGAATGGAACCCATGAACCGAGCATTGTCGGGCCGCGGATCTGTTCGAGACGATGGGCCTGGATCCCGAGCTGGCCGACGGCGGCGGGCAGGACGTCCGGTCACCGATCGACGGCAGTGTCATCGGCTCGGTGCTGGACGACGACCCGGTGGCGTTGGAGGAGTCGATCGGCCTGGCCGTCCGGGCCTTCGAGGAGTGGCGGCTCGTCCCTGCCCCACGACGGGGCGAGCTGGTGCGGCGCTACGGCGAGGTCGCTGCGGGCCAACAAGGAGGCCCTCGGACAGCTCGTCAGCCTCGAGGCGGGCAAGATCCTGAGCGAGGGCCTGGGCGAGGTTCAGGAGATGATCGACATCTGCGACTTCGCGGTGGGGCTCTCCCGCCAGCTCTACGGCCGCACCATCGCGTCGGAGCGCCCGGGCCACCGCCTGATGGAGGCAGTGGCACCCGCTCGGACCGATCGCTGTCATCACCGCCTTCAACTTCCCGGTCGCGGTGTGGTCGTGGAACGCCGCCCTCGCCCTCGTCTGCGGCAATCCCGTCATCTGGAAGCCGTCCGAGAAGACCCCGCTCACCGCGGTCGCCTGCACGGCGCTGCTGCGCCGGTCATCGGTCGACGACGATCCCGTGCTCCCGGCCTTGGCCAGCTCGTCGCTGGGGGGCCGGCAGCGTCGGGCGAGGCGTTGGCCGACGACGTCCGCATCCCGCTCGTCAGCGCCACCGGGAGCACGCGCGATGGGCCGGGCGGTCGGCCCTCGCGTCGCGGCCCGCTTCGGCCGGACCCTGCTCGAGCTGGGCGGCAACAACGCCATGATCGTGGCCCCCTCCGCCGACCTGGAGCTGGCCCGCCGGGCCATCGTCTTCTCGGCCGTCGGCACGGCGGGGCAGCGCTGCACGTCGCTCCGCCGGCTGATCGTCCACCGGTCGGTGCACGACGAGCTGGTCGAGTCGCTGACCAAGGCCTACGCCAGCGTGCCGATCGGCGACCCGCTGGAGGACGGGCACCCTCATGGGGCCGCTGATCGACGGCGCGGCCCACGCCCGCATGGTGGCCGCGCTGGCGACGGCGACAGGAGCAAGGTGGGCACGGTCCACGGCGGCGGTCGCGTCCTCGAGGACCGCTGGCCCGAGGCGTACTACGTGAACCCGGCCCTGGTCGAGATGCCCGACCAGACCGCGATCGTCGAGGAGGAGACGTTCGCGCCGATCCTCTACGTCATGCCCTACGACGGCTTCGACGAGGCCATCGCCATCCAGAACGGCGTGCCGCAGGGCCTGTCGTCGAGCATCTTCACCACCGACGTCCGGGAGGCCGAGACGTTCGTTTCCGCCGCTGGCAGCGACTGCGGCATCGCCAACGTCAACGTCGGTCCGAGCGGCGCCGAGATCGGCGGCGCGTTCGGCGGCGAGAAGGCCACCGGTGGCGGTCGCGAGGCCGGCTCCGACTCGTGGAAGGCCTACATGCGCCGCACGACGGTGACCGTGAACTACTACCGCGACCTGCCCCTCGCGCAAGGCGTTCACTTCGACCTCGAGGGCTGACGTGGCCGGCGACCGCGAGCGCCGGCCGACGATCGAGCTCACCGCTCGACCGTCACGCTCCGTGAGCGAGCGACTCGGCGAGCCTCAGCCCGCCGGAGGCAGCCGAGAGCCGGGATGCGGCGAGCCGCGGCCCGGCCCCGCCGCTCAAGCCCGGGACCCGCACTGACCGCCCAGCGGACGCAATGGCGCTCTTCGAGGCCCAGGTGGTGAGCCGCCACCTCGACCTGGCCGCCCGCTGGCTGCGCGGGCCGGGTCTCGGCTACTACACGATCGGCTCGGCCGGCCACGAGGCCAACGCCACCGTGGCCGCCGCGCTGCGCCCGACCGACCCGGCGCTGCTCCACTACCGGTCGGGCGCGTTCTACGTCCGCCGGGCCATGCAGGTACCCGGCCACGACGCCCGACGTGACGTCCTGCTCGGGCTCGTCGCCGCCACCGACGAGCCGATCGCCGGCGGACGCCACAAGGTCTTCGGGCACCACGACTCTGGCCATCATCCCCCAGACGTCGACGATCGCGTCCCACCTGCCCCGCGCCCTCGGCGTCGCCTTCAGCATCGACCGGGCCCGCCGGCTCGGCGTGCCGTCGGCGTGGCCCGACGACGCGCATCGCCGTCTGCAGCTTCGGCGACGCCTCGGCCAACCACTCGACGGCCACCGGCGCCATCAACACCGCCTGCCGGATCGCCCACCAGCACCTGCCCGTCCCGCTCCTCCTCGTCTGCGAGGACAACGGCCTCGGGATCAGCGTCCGCACCCCGGCCGGGTGGATCCAGACGCGGCCTACGGTCAGCGCGGCCCACCTGCGCTGGTTCGAGGCCGACGGCACCGACCCGGCCGGAGCGTTACGAGGCCGCGCTGCGCGGCGGCCGACTGGGTCCGCCGTCGAGCGGGCGCCCGCCTTCCTGCACCTGCGGGTGGTGCGCTTCCTCGCCCACGCCGGCACCGACGTCGAAGCCGCCTACCGGCCGCCGGCCGAGATCCGGGACGACTACCGGCGCGACCCCATCCTCGCCACCGCCCGGGTGCTGGTCGAGGCCGGGCGTCGCCACGCCGGCGAGCCCTGGCCGAGCGCTACGAGCGCATCCGGCGCCGAGGTGCTCGAGCTGGCCGGCGAGTGCGCCACGCACCCCCAGCTGACCACCGCCGAGGCGGTGATGGCCCCGCTCGCCCCCCGCCACCCGGACGAAGGTCGAAGCGGAGGCCACCACCGCCGCGCCGGCGGCCCCGCGCGGACAGCCTTCTTCGACGGCACGCTGCCCGAGGGCGAGGGCCCGCTGACGCTGGCCCAGTCCATCAACCGCACCCTGGCGCGACCTCCTCGCCCGCTACCCCGAGCTGCTGGTCTTCGGCGAGGACGTGGCGGCCAAGGGCGGCGTCTACGGCGTCACCCGCGGCCTGCTGAAGCAGGCCGGCGCGGCTCGGGTGTTCGACACCGTCCTCGACGAGCAGTCGATCCTCGGCCTCGCCCTCGGCGCCGGAGTGACCGGGCTCCTGCCCGTGCCCGAGATCCAGTACCTGGCCTACCTCCACAACGCCGAGGACCAGCTGCGGGGCGAGGCGGCGACGCTCCAGTTCTTCTCCCAGGGCCAGTACCGCAACCCGCTCGTCGTGCGCGTCGCCGGCTACGGCTACCAGAAGGGCTTCGGCGGCCACTTCCACAACGACGACGCCGTCGGCGTGCTCCGCGACATCCCCGGCCTCGTCATCGCGTCCCCGGCCCGCCCCGACGACGCCGCCGCGATGCTGCGGACCTGCGTCGCCGCCGCCGCCATCGACGGCAGCGTCTGCGTCTTCCTCGAACCGATCGCGCTGTACCACACGTCCGACCTCCACGAGACCGGCGACGGGGGCTGGCTGGCGCCCGTACGAACCCCCGTCGCGGTGGGCGGACACCCACGTCCCGCTCGGCTCCGGCGCGCACCCACGGCGACGGCCGCGACCTCACGATCGTCACCAGCGGCAACGGCCTCTACCTGAGCCTGCGGGTCGTCCCGCCGGCTGGCCGCGGCCGGCATCGGGGCCCGCGTGCTCGACCTGCGCTGGCTGGCGCCGCTGCCCGTCGACGACGTCCTGCGGGAGGCGGAGGCCACCGGGCCGAGTGCTCGTCGTCGACGAGACCCGCCGCACCGGCGGGATCAGCGAGGGCGTGCTGGCCGCGCTCGTCGACGCCGGCTTCGCCGGTCGCATGGCCCGCGTCGCCAGCAAGGACAGCATCGTCCCGCTCGGCGACGCCGCCGGCCTGGTCCTCGTCTCCGAGGACGAGATCGAGGCCGCGGCCCGCGGCGCTCGTCAGGCAGCTCGACGACGTAGTCGAGTGGTAGAAACGGTGCCGTGCGCGCCGTGGTCATCTACGAGAGCCTGACCGGCAACACCAAGCGGGCGGCCGAGATCATCGGCCGGGAGCTGACGTGCCGGGGCACTCCCGACGACCGTCTGCGCCATCACCGCCGTCGACCTGCAGGCGCTGAGCGAGGCCGACCTCGTGGTGGTCGGCGCCTGGACCGACGGGATGTTCTTCTTCGGCCAGCGGCCCGGCCGGGCGGGGCGGCTGAAGGACCGGCTTGCCGGCCATGCGGCGGCAAGCAGGCGGCCACCTTCGTCACGTTCGCCCTCGAGCCGCGCAAGGCACTCGACAAGCTGAGCGACATCGTGCGGGCCACCGGCGCGGACGTCATCGGAGGCATGGCCATCCGCCGCGACGACCTCGAGGGCGGCGCCCGCGACCTGGCTCGACGCCTCCTCGAAGCCGCCGCCGCCACTCGCCTGACCCGCCGACGCCACCGCCTGACCCGCCGCCTTCTCCCGTTCCGGGCACCGAATTCGTGCCGGGGGCGCAGATTCGGTGACCAGAACGAAGAGAGTGAGACCTCGCGGCGCCGGAGTGAGACTCGCGGCGCGGTGGGGCGGTCGGCGTGGCCGCGACGGTGGGGGCGGCGGAGCGGTCAGCTGGTTGTGGGGGCGGCGGCGATGTCCGAGCGGGCGTAGCGGCCCGGCCAGGAGATGAGCGCCACCGCCTCGTAGGCCCGGGCCCGGGCGGCGGCGATCGTCGGTCCGAGCGCGGTGACGTTCAGGACCCGACCGCCCGCTGTCACCAGCCGGCCCCGGCGTCATCAGCCGCCACCCCGGCGCAGAAGACCTGCACCCCGGCCAGCGCCGGCCGCGACTCCAGCCCTTCGATCGACGTCACCCGTGCGCGGCGCGTGGGGGTAGCCCTCGCTGGCGCACACCACGGTGACGGCCGCGTCGGCGCCGAAAGCCGGGTCGCTCCTGCAGCGACCCACGCGCCGCGGCAGCCAGGACGCGAGCCACGTCGCCCTGACCAGCGCGGCAGCACGACCTGCGCTTCCGGGTCGCCGAAGCGCACGTTGTACTCGAGCACCTTGGGGCCCTCGGGCGTCAGCATGAGCCCGGCGTAGAGCACGCCGCGGTAGTCGATGCCCCGCCGTCGCAGCTCGTGCAGCGTCGGGCTCGACGACCGTCTCCACCAAGCGCTCGCCCTCCGCGGGCATCGACCACGGGCACCGGCGAGTAGGCGCCCATGCCGCCCGTGTTCGGGCCGGTGTCGCCGTCGCCGACCCGCTTGAAGTCCTGCGCCGACGCCAGCGGCACCGCCCGTCGGCCGTCGCACACGCACAGCAGGGAGACCTCGGGGCCGCTCATGCCCTCCTCGATCACGACCCGCCGGCCGGCGTCGCCGAACGCCGGTCCCGGACAGCTTGGCCCGGACGTCGTCCTCGGCCTCGGCCAGCGACTCGGTGACGAGCACGCCCTTGCCGGCCGCCAGCCCGTCGGTCTTGACGACGTACAGCCCGGGCAGCGCCCGGAGGAAGGCCAACGCCGCGTCGACCTCGTCGGCGCCGAAGGACCCGGTGCGCCGCGGTCGGCACGCCGGCGTCGGCCAGCACCTCCTTCATCCACGCCTTCGAGCCCTCCAGCCGGGCGCCGTCGGCTCCCGGCCCGAACACCAGCGCGCCCCGGGCCCGCAAGCCGGTCGGCCAGCCCGTCGACGAGCGGCACCTCCGGGCCGATGACGTAGAGGTCGATGCCTCGAGCTCCTCGGGCCGGTCGGGCGACCGAGCCCGGGATGCCCGGGTTGCCCGGGCGTCACCACGACCTCGCCGGTCGGGCCAGCACGGCGGCCAGCGCGTGCTCGCGCGCCCACCGGCGATCCGACGACGCAGAGCCCGTCACGTCACGCTGCAGCTGCACGTACTGGTCGCGCCCGGGACCGGTGCCGACGAAGGTGATCGGCACCCCGACCTGCTCCTCGAGCAGGGCCAGGTAGTCCCGCGCCTTCGGCGGCAAGTCGGCCACCTCGCGGCAGCTGCGACAGGTCCTCCTGCCAGCCCGGCCGCTCCTCGAACACCGGCGTCACGTCGTGCAGCACGCTCTGGTGGTACGGCATCGCGGTGACCCGCTCGCCCGCCGTGCTCGTAGGCGACGCAGACCTTCACGACGTCGAGCGGATCCAGCACGTCGAGCTTCGTGATCGCCACCTCGGAGAGCGAGTTGAGCCGCACGGCCTGGCGGAGCATCACCGCGTCGAACCAGCCGGTGCGCCGGCGGCGGCCGGTGTTGGTGCCGAACTCGTGGCCCCGCTCGACGAGCAGGTCGCCTGTGCCGTCGAAGAGCTCGGTCGGGAACGGTCCCGCGCCGACGCGGGTGCAGTACGCCTTGGCGATGCCGATCACCCTCGTGATGTGGCGGGGGCCGATGCCCGAACCGGTGCAGGCGCCGCCCGCGGTCGGGTTGGTCGACGTGACGAACGGGTAGGTGCCGTGGTCGAGGTCGAGGAAGGTGGCCTGGGCGCCCTCGAGCAGCACGTGCTGGCCGGCCTCGAGCGCCTCGTGGACGAGCGCGACGGTGTCGGCGATGTAGCGGCGCCACGCGAGGCGCGAGCTCGCCCAGGTACAGCTCGGCGATCTCGTCGGCGTCGAGCGCCAGCCGGTTGAACACCCGGGTCAGGACGGCGTTCTTCTCCTTGAGCGCCTGGTCGAGCTTCTGGCGGAAGATCTTGGGGTCGAGCAGGTCCTGGACCCGGAGGCCGACCCGCAGGGCCTTGTCGGCGTAGGTCGGGCCGATGCCGCGCCGGGTCGTTCCCAGCTTGTTGCGGCCGAGGCGACGCTCGGTGAGGAAGTCCAGCTGCTGGTGGTACGGGAGGATCAGGTGGGCGTTGCCGCTCACCTGGAGCCGGCTGCAGTCGATGCCCTTGGCCGTCAAGGTGTCGATCTCGGCCAGCAGGACGGCGGGGTCCACGACGACCCCGTTGCCGATGACCGGCACGACGTGGTCGTAGAGGATGCCGGACGGGAGGAGCTGGAGCGCGAAGCGCTCGCCGTCGACCACGATCGTGTGGCCGGCGTTGTGGCCCCCCTGGTAGCGCACGACCATGGCCGTCTCCTTCGCCAGGAGATCGGTGAGCTTGCCCTTGCCCTCGTCCCCCCACTGGGCGCCCGACCACCACCGTCGCCGGCACGGCCGTCCGCCGGTCACGCCTCGAAGCGGACCGTGGCCCGCTCGGCGAGGTGGGGCCGGATGATCTCGCTCCGCACCTTGTCGTGCGCGGGGTGCTGGTCGTAGGTCTCCCAGGCGGCGGCGTCGTCGAAGTCGGCCACGATCCCGTAGTCCCAGGTCCCCTCGCCCACCCGCAGGTCGGGGCCGTGCGCGTAGGCGCGCACCTCGGGTATCTGCCCGGGAAGGCTGGCCAGGCCGGCGTGGATCTGGTCCACGTCCTCGGCCGTGGTGTCGTCGGTCCAGCGGAAGGCCACTACATGGCGAAGCATGGCCCGCACTGTAGGGCTGGCACGGGAGGCGTTGAGCGGGACGCGCTCGTCGGGGCGCGCCGCTCACCGCTCGGGCGAGGGTCAGGCCGCGGGCAGGTCCCCGCCGGCGACGGCGTGAACGTCGAAGGTGCCGTCGCGAGCGTCGACGACGATCGTGTCGCCCTCGCCCACCTTGCCCTCCAGCAGCAGGACCGCGGCCCGGTCACCGATCTCGCGCTGGATGACCCGCTTGAGGGGTCGGGCCCCGAAGGCCGGGTCGTAGCCCTCGTGGGCCAGCAGCGCCGTCGCGGCGTCCGTGACCTCGAGGGTGATCCGCCGATCGGCCAGCCGCTGACGCAGCTGGGCGAGCTGGATCTCGACGATGGAGCTGAGGTCCGCTTCGGTGAGCGACCGGAAGCGGATGATCTCGTCGACCCGATTGATGAACTCCGGCTTGAAGAAGGCCATCGGGTCGCCGGGCAGGTTGCTCGTCATGATGAGCACGGTGTTGGTGAAGTCGACGGTGCGGCCCTGACCGTCGGTGAGGCGGCCGTCGTCCAGCACCTGGAGCAGCACGTTGAACACGTCCGGATGGGCCTTCTCGATCTCGTCCAGCAGCACGACGCTGTAGGGCCGGCGCCGAACGGCCTCGGTCAGCTGCCCGCCCTCGTCGTAGCCGACGTAGCCGGGAGGGGCACCGATCAGGCGGGACACCGAGTGCTTCTCCATGTACTCGCCCATGTCGATGCGGACCGTGGCCCGCTCGTCGTCGAAGAGGAACTCGGCCAGCGCGCGGGCCAGCTCGGTCTTGCCGACACCGGTCGGGCCCGAGGAACAGGAACGAGCCGATCGGCCGGTTCGGGTCCGACAGGCCGGCCCGGCTGCGGCGGATGGCGTTGGCCACCGCGGTCACGGCCTCGTCCTGGCCGATGACCCGCTGGTGCAGCAGGTCCTCGAGGTGGACGAGCTTGTCCATCTCGCCCTCCATCAGCTTGCTCACGGGCACGCCCGTCCACTTGGACACCACCTCGGCGATGTCCTCGGCGTCGACCTCCTCCTTCAGCATGCGCCGGCCGGCCTGGAGCTCGTCCAGGTGGGCCGTGGCGTCGGCGATGCGGCGCTCCAGCTCGGGGATGCGCCCGTAGCGGATCTCGGCCGCCTTCTCCAGGTCGGTCTCCCGCTCGAGCTGGGTGCGCAGGCCTTCCAGCTCCTCCTTGAGCGTGCGGATGGCGCCGATGGCCTCTCGCTCGGACTCCCAGTGCTCCTTCATCTCGGCCGACTGCGCCTGCAGCTTCGCCAGCTCGTCCTCGAGCGCGGCCAGCCGCTCCTTCGACGCGCTGTCGGTCTCCTTGGCCAAGGCCACCTTCTCGATCTCGAGCTGGAGGATGCGCCGGTCGACGACGTCGATCTCGGTCGGCAGCGAGTCGATCTCGATGCGCAGCTTGCTCGCAGCCTCGTCCATGAGGTCGATGGCCTTGTCGGGCAGGAAGCGGCTGGTGAGGTAGCGGTTGGAGAGGACGGCCGCGCTGACGAGCGCGGAGTCCTGGATGCGCACGCCGTGGTGCACCTCGTAGCGCTCCTTCAGGCCGCGGAGGATGGCGATGGTGTCCTCCACCGTCGGCTCGCCGACGTACACCTGCTGGAAGCGGCGCTCGAGCGCAGGGTCCTTCTCGATGTACTTGCGGTACTCGTCGAGCGTGGTGGCGCCGATCATGCGCAGCTCGCCGCGGGCCAGCATCGGCTTGATCATGTTGCCGGCGTCCATCGCGCCTTCGGCCGCGCCGGCACCGACGATCGTGTGCAGCTCGTCGACGAACGTGATGACCTCGCCGGCCGAGTCCGTGATCTCCTTGAGGACGGCCTTCAGCCGCTCCTCGAACTCGCCTCGGTACTTGGCGCCGGCCAGCATGCTGCCGATGTCCAGAGCGCGACCAGGCGCTTGCCCTTCAATCCCTCGGGCACGTCGCCGGCGGCGATGCGCCCGGCCAGACCCTCGACGATGGCGGTCTTGCCGACGCCCGGCTCGCCGATCAGCACCGGGTTGTTCTTCGTCCGGCGCGACAGCACCTGGATGACCCGGCGGATCTCCTCGTCCCGGCCGATGACCGGGTCGATCTTGCCGTCGCGGGCCCGCTGGGTGAGGTCCTGCCCGTAGCTCTCGAGGGCCTGGAACTGGTCCTCGGGGTTCTGGCGACGTCACCCGATGGCTGCCCCGGACCTCTCGCAGGGCCTGCAGGAGCTCCTCGCTGCTCACGCCCAGGCGGTCGCCCATGGCCAGCAGCAGGTGCTCGACCGACAGATAGTCGTCGCGCAGGTCGTTCCGGGAGCGCTCCGCGGCCTCGAACACGTCGTTCGTCTCGCGGCTCAGGCGGGGCTCGCCCCCGCCGTAGGCGTGGGGCAGCTTGGCCACGGCCTCGTCGGCCCGGTTGCGCAGCATCAGCGGCGCCAGGCCCAGCTTCTGGACGACGGCGGGAACGATGGTGTCGTCCTGGCGCAGCAGCGCGCCGAGCAGGTGGTCCGGCGTCAGCTCCGGGTTGGCGTTGGCCTTGGCCGCCTCGACCGCCGCCGCCACGGCCTGCTGGGTCTTGGTCGTCCACTTGTTGGGGTCGAGGGCCATGCCCCCAGGCTACCGCCAGCGACGATCCTGCTACGAGTCGTATCAAGATTTCTGCATCTTGCCAGCACCATCGACCGGTCCGGACAGTCGTCGCCCCGGCGACTTGGGTTCAGCCGCCGTCGCCGGTGCCGTCCCCGGTGTCGTCGTAGACCACGCGATCGACGGTGAAGGCGCCGCTCGGCCCGCGCACCGTCACATAGTCGAGGACGGTCAGCCGGCCGTTGACGAAGTGGAGGATCTGGGCTTCGTACGACTGGTCGTTGGCCTTGGTGAACGAGCCCAGTCCGGTCGACCCGGTCGAGCCGACCGTGAGCAACCGGGTCGTGCCCGCCTCCTTCTCGGAGCGCTTGTGGATGTCGCCCGAGATGACGAGGGGTACCTCGCCCACCGCGTCCTCGGCCAGGGCCAAGCCGGCCACGGCCAGCACATCGGGCTGGAGGCTCGCGGTGAGCTGGGCCACCTCACGAGCGTGGTCATGTCGGAGCCCGACCGCCTCGCTGCGGGTGATGCCGCCCAGACCGGTGAAGCCCGGATCGCCGATGCCGAGGATGCGCACGCCGCCCACGTCGGCCACCGTGTGGTCGAGCAGCTTCACGTTCGGGTGGCGAGCCAGGGCAGCCCGGTTGCTGGGCGAATCGTGGTTGCCGGGCACGAAGTAGTACGGCACGGAGAACTCGTCGATGAGGTCACCGACGCTGGCCTCGCCATCCAGACCGAAGCTGGTGAGGTCCCCGGTGTCGATCACCGCCTTGACCGCGAACGTGTTGGCCAGATCACGCGCGATCTCCACGCCCATCGGGTTGAGGTGCATGTCGCTGACGTGGAGGATGCGGACCTCGTCGGTGTCCTGCAGCGCCAGCGGCTCGGTGGCGACCTGGCTCAGCTGGCTGATCTGCCCGGCGAGCACCTCGAGCCGTCCTCGCATGGCGTCGAGGTTGCCGAACTCGCGGCGGACACCGCCGACGAACGCCGGTGCCTCCTGGAGCGCGCCGGTGTAGCGCGGCTCCCTGAAGGCATCGGCGCGGTAGGTCACCCAGACCGAAGCCAGCAACGTCGCGGTGAGCGCCAGCCGCGCCACCTGCACCGACCAGCGCGCCGGCGGGACGGCGACGGGCCACCAGCCAGCCCGCGACCGCGCCGGCGACCAGGCCGGCGACGATCAACCGCCCGACCGCCCGCCGCACCAGCGCCGACAGGTCGCCCTCGGTCTCGTTCCGCAGCCGGGCCTCGATGTTGTCCTTGCGGGCCAACCGTTGCAGCGCGGGCACATCGAGCTCGTCGATCGTGGCCTGCAGCGCGATCGGGGCCCGGTGGCTGGCGAAGATCACCGTCCCGAACGGCGGCACCCCGATCACGGTCTGACCGGCAACGGATGGCCGGATGCCCGCGCTCACCGTGGCCGGGCCGACCCGGCCGTCGGTGTGCACGAACGGCAGCACGATGGCGGCGGCGAGGGCCCCAACGACCCCGGCGACCACGAGCCGGCGGCGCTGGTGACGGGGCCGCACCGCGCCCTCGTCCGGCCGATGCGACGGCGCGGTCGGCGCCGGTGGCGGCGCGTCCTCGGAGCCCGTCCACCCGAGGTCCCTCGCCGACCGCTCCACGTTCATGTCACCGGCAGCCTGCTCGTCCTCGGCGCGTTGTTCGGGTCCGCGTCGGTGACGATCCGTTGACGGTCCGTCACCAGCAGGCCCGACGCAGGGTCGGACTCCGTCGAGTGGTGGTGGTCGCGCGGCCCGCGGCGGCTCGCTCGCGACCGAAGGCCCGGCCCCACTCGCCGAAGACGGCGACGGACTGGTTCAGCGGAACCAGGTCGCGGCGCTGACGACGCTCGGCTTCGGAGACGGCCTGGCTGGCCAGGGCATCGGCCGCTTGCAGTGCGCTCCGGAGCCGGGCCACCTCCTCCTCCAGCTCCATCACGCGGCGGATCCCGGCCAGGTTCATGCCCTCAGCGGCCAGCTCGGAGATGCGGCTGCAGCCGCTCGATGTCTTCGTCCGAGTAGCGGCGGTTGCCACCGGCCGTGCGGGCCGGCTCGAGCAGACCCCTGTCGCTCGTAGATGCGCAGTGTCTGGGGGTGCATGCCGGCCAGCTCGGCCGCCACCGAGATCACGTACACGGCCTGCGTCCTCGATCGCGATGACCTCATCCCTCCACGCCGGCCCGGGGCGAAACCGTAGTGGCTCGTGCCAGCTGCTCGACCGCCTCGCGCTCAGCCTCGGAAAGCTGGGTCGGCACCACGACGTCGACGGTGGCGATGAGGTCGCCGGTCTTCCGCTTGGTCGCGACGCCGCGCCCCTTGATCCGGTGCTTGGACCCGGACTGGGTGCCCGGCTTGATGCGCAGCTTGACTGGTGCGCCCTTCGAGAGTCGGCACCTGGACGTCGGCACCGAGCGCGGCCTCGGCGAAGGTCACCGGCACGCGGACGGTGAGGTTGTCGCCGTCGCGGCCGAACTGCCGGTGCGGCGAGACGTGGCAGGTGACGAAGAGGTCGCCCGGACGGCCCGCCGTTGCGCCCCGGTCCGCCGCGACCCTTCAACCGGATGCGCTGGCCGTCGGCCACGCCGGCGGGCAGCCGCACCTTGACCTCGCGGGGTCGGCGCTCGATGCCGGTGCCGCGGCAGGTCGGGCAGGGGTCGTCGATCACGACGCCGCGGCCCTGGCAGGCCGTGCAGGGCGAGGAGAACGAGAAGAGGCCCTGGTTGTCGTCGACCACGCCGCGCCCGTTGCAGACCCGACAGGCTCGAGGCTGGGTACCGGGCTTGGCGCCGGACCCGGCGCAGGTCGAGCAGACCGCGTCCGAGGTCAGGTAGAGGGTGGTGGAGAGGCCGCTCACGGCGTCCTCGAACTCGAGCGTCAGCTCGGCCTCGAGGTCGTTCCCGCGCTGGGGGGCCACGCCCGCCGCGCCCGGGCCCCGGTTCCGACCCCGGCCGAACAGGTTGCCGAGCAGGTCGCCGATGTCGTCACCGCCGACGTTGAACGTGAACCCGCCCGGACCCGGACTGCCGGCGCCGAAGCCGCCCTGTCCGAACCCCCCGGCCATCGGGCCGAGCCGGCGGACCTCGTCGTACTCCTTGCGGCGAGCCTCGTCGCCGAGCACGTCGTACGCGGCCGAGATCTCCTTGAACCGGTCCTCGGCCTTCGGGTCGTCGGTTGGCGTCGGGATGGTAGGTGCGCGCCAGCTTGCGGTACGCCTTCGTGATGTCCTTGGCCGACGCATCCTCGGCCACGCCGAGGACCTTGTAGTAGTCCTTCTCGAACCACTCCCTCTGCGGCGCCACCTACCTCACCTCCTCCACATCTCTCTTCCTCCACGAGCCGGGTGTCACGAGGCTCGCCCAACGCCCCCGGCCGGCCGTGACCCCCGACTGCCGGCCCGCACCACGGGTGGCAGGTGGCCCGGACCCGTCGGCGGAGACCGGATTCACCCCTGCGTCCGCACCATGGCGGCCCGCAAGACCTTCCCGTTCCAGCGATAGCCCGTCCGCAGCGTGTCCGTCACGACCGGACCCTCGAACGTCTCATCCTCGCCCGGCTCGTGCGTCACCGCCTCGGCCACGGTCGGGTCGAACGGCTTGCCCTGCAGATCGAGGGCCTCGAGTCCGTGCTTCTGCAGCGCGCCGATCAGAGCCGACCAGATCGGCTCCACCCCATCGACGCCGTGGGCGAAGGCGGCCTCGCACGCGTCGAGCACGGGCAGCAGGCCCTCGACGACTCGTCCGGTGGCCCGGTCGATCTCCTCGGAGCGCTGGGAGCTCATCCGCCGGCGGTAGTTCTCGAAGTCGGCCTGCAAGCGCAGGGCGATGTCCTTGAACTGGTCCCGCTCGGAGAGCAGGCCTTCGATGTCGAGCTCGACCGGCTCGGCGCGGCCGCGGCGTCCGCGGCGGCGCCGTCGCCGGTCTGATCGCCCTCGAGCGGGCCGTTCGTCGGCGTGACGCGGCGTCGTCGACGCGCTCGTCGTCGGCTCCCATCAGCCCTCCTCGTCGACGATCTCCGCGTCGACGACCTCGTCGTCGCTCGGCCCGCTCGCCGAAGCACCCGAAGCGGACGTGCCGGCCGCGGCCGCCGTGTCGCGGGCAGCAGCCTCGTAGAGCTTCTGGCTGAAGGCTTGGCTGGCAGTCATCAGCCGCTCCATGGCGGACTTGATGGCGTCGGTGTCCGAGCCGTTCAGCGCCGCCTTCACGTCGGCGAGCGGCTGCTCGACTGCCGACCGCTCCTCCTCCGTGACCTTGTCGCCCTGCTCGCGCAGGACCTTCTCGGTCTGGTACACGAGGTTGTCGGCATTGTTGCGGACCTCGGCCTCTTCGCGGCGGCGCCGGTCCTCCTCGGCGTGGGCCTCGGCATCCTTGACCATCTGGTTGATGTCATCCTTGGCCAGCGATGACTGGCCGGTGATGGTCATCGACTGCTCCTTGCCCGTGGCCCGATCCTTGGCCGAGACGTGAACGATGCCGTTGGCGTCGATGTCGAAGGTGACCTCGATCTGCGGGACGCCACGCGGCGCGGGAGGCAGGTCGACGAGCTGGAACTTGCCCAGCGTCTTGTTGTACATCGCCATCTCCCGCTCGCCCTGGAGCACGTGGATCTCCACCGAGGGCTGCATGTCCTCGGCCGTGGTGAAGACCTCGGTCCGACGGGTGGGGATGGTGGTGTTGCGCTCGATGAGCTTGGTGAACACGCCGCCCTTGGTCTCGATGCCGAGCGACAGCGGCGTCACGTCGAGCAGCAGGACGTCCTTGACCTCACCCTTCAGGACGCCGGCCTGCACGGCCGCGCCGATGGCGACGACCTCGTCGGGGTTGACGCCCTTGTGGGCTTCGCGACCGCTCAGGCCCGCGCACCAGCTCCTGCACGGCGGGCATCCGGGTGGAGCCGCCGACGAGGATGACGTGGTCGAGGTCGCCCTGGGTGAGCCCGGCGTCCTTGATGGCCTGCTCGAACGGCAGCTTGCAGCGCTCCAGCAGGTCCGCCGTCATCTGCTCGAACTGCGACCGGGTGAGCGTCTCGTCGAGGTGCAGTGGACCGTCGGAGGTGGCGGTGATGAACGGCAGGTTGATCTGCGTCTGCTGGACCTGCGACAGCTCGATCTTCGCCTTCTCGGCCGCCTCCTTCAGGCGCTGGCTGGCCATGCGGTCGGCGCTCAGGTCGATGCCGTGCGCGTCCTTGAATTTCTTGACCATCCAGTCGATGATCCGCTGGTCCCAGTCGTCACCGCCGAGATGGGTGTCGCCGTGGGTCGACTTGACCTCGAAGACGCCCTCGCCGATCTCGAGGATCGACACGTCGAACGTGCCACCACCGAGGTCGAACACCAGGACCGTCTCGTCGTGGCTCTCCTTGTCGAGGCCGTACGCCAGCGCGGCGGCGGTGGGCTCGTTGATGATCCGCAGAACCTCGAGACCGGCGATCTGCCCCGCCTCCTTCGTGGCCGTGCGCTGCGCATCGTCGAAGTAGGCCGGCACGGTGATCACCGCCTGGCTGACGGTGTCGCCCATGTAGGACTCGGCGTCGCGCTTGAGCTTCATCAGGACTCGGGCCGAGATCTCCTGGGGCGTGTAGCGCTTCCCGTCGATGTCCGGCGTCTTCCAGCTGCTCTCACCCATGTGGCGCTTGATCGAGCGGAAGGTCCGGTCCGGGTTGGTGATCGCCTGGCGCTTGGCCACCTCGCCGACGAGCACCTCGCCGGTCTTGGAGAAGGCCACCACGGAGGGCGTGGTGCGGGCGCCCTCGGCGTTGGGGATGACCACCGGTTCGCCGGCCTCGAGGAACGAGACGACGGAGTTGGTGGTGCCGAGATCGATGCCGACGGCCTTGGGCATGGTGTGGTCTCCTGAGGTACGAGGGGGGTGCGGACTTGCGGTCGTTGCCCCTCCATCGTACGCCGGTCTACCTGGCCCGCCAACATCACCAGCAGAAAACTTGAGTCGATATAGCTCAGAAAGAGTGGACGGGCGTCAGCGAAGCGTCGTCGTGCGGGTGGCTGTTCCCGCCCGGGGATGGCGGGCTTCGATGGTGATGGTCGTGCCGGCGTCGCCGCGGACGATCCAGGTGACGAGGGCCCGATCCGGCGTGCCGTCGCTCTGGCTCCCGCCGTCGAGCTCGAAGGCCAGCCGCCCCGCCAGCTGGCCGAGCTCCCGGCGGGCGGGGACGTCGACCACCTCGACGCTCGCAGGTGAGCGCAGCTCCGACGACGACTGGGAGGACCAGGTTCCTTTTGGCCGCCCGCTCGGTGACGGTCGTCGGCAGCCAGCCGGTGTTGGCCAACCCGGCCCGGACCCGCCAGGTCCGCTCACCCAGCTGCTCGACGCCGAGCTCCACGATCTCCAAACACGGCGCGGCGAGGGCCTGGAAGACGGCAAAGGCCGCGTGTGGCGCCACCTCCTCCGCCAGGCGGGCACCAGGGGGGTTGACCCACGAGTAGAGCCAGCTCCAGCCCCCGAGCTCCACCGGCCCCAGCTGCGGGTGCTCGAACGGGTACCAGTCGACGAAGGCCTGGCCCGGGTGGTGCTCGTCGACCCAGCGCAAGACGGCCAGCTCCTGCGCCGTTGTCGGGCCCGTCACCCAGATGTCGGCATGGGCCCGCTCGCCGGTGGCGCAGGCGATCACGTCCCAGAACTCGGTCGTCCAGCTGTACACCCCGAGGTGTTCGTAGGCCCAGTCGTCCGCCGCGCCCGACATCACCTTGGATGGATCCCAGGTGAAGTCCTCGTAGACGGAGTGGACCGGATAGGACGTCAGCTCGGTGCCGCGGGCGCCGAGCCGGGACCACGTCCAGACGTCGGTTGGTGGCAGCTCCCGGTCAGGCTTGGTCGACGACGGCCGGAGCAGCACGCCTCCCGCGGTGTGGAAGGCGTTGTAGCCGCAGATGTTGGGCCGGGCGACCACGGCTCGCAGGAGCGCCTGGATCTCGGGCTCAGACCCAGGGAAGTCCCCTGGTCCAGAGATCTCCGTGTCCCAGCCGGCCGGGAAGTTCCGGTTCAGGTCCAGGCCCTCGGGCGGCCGCGGCGTCGGGATGGTGAAGCCGTCGTGATCCGTCACCGTCCCCTCGGCCAGCAACCGATAGCATGACGTTCCGCCGGGGGCGTCGGGCTCCCGCCGCACGAGCAGCCTGGGCTCGTCGGGGTGAGGGCACCACGCGCCGTTCGGGTCAGGAACCCGCATCGTGAGGATGCGGCCGTCCCCGTCGACGTCGTCCATGAGCAGGCCGGGCGGGCGGTGGGCGTCGGGCCAGGGCCAGGGACGCACGCTCGACCGCACGATGCGGGGCCGCTCAGCGAGCGCCAGCTCCGCGCCGTCCGGGTTCACCCGCGGCACGACGTAGAACGTGCGCGTCGACCGGGCTCGAAGGAGCCGCTCGTCCTCCTCGGAGGCTCGCACGAGGTGGTCGATCAGGTACAGCGCGGCAATGCTGCCCGTGAGCTCGATGGCATGGATGTTGGCGTCGACCCAGTGCGCCGGCTTGGTGTCGTGAGCGCCGGTCGCCTGGTCGGTGATGGTGGCCAACCAGATGTCCCGGCCCTCATGGGAGCGGCCGATGCTCTCGAGCGTCAGCAGCCCGCGGTAGTCCTCCGCCAGCGCGTGCAGCTCAGCCGTCAGCTCGTCGTACCGGAGGAAGCGATCGAAGGTCGGCACCCAGGCAACGTAACGCCCACGGCCCGACCGCTGGCGCTGAGGTCCGGCTAGAGCTCGAGCGGGCCTCCCCGCATCGAAGGGGCCGTGGCCGCGTTGGCGAGGAAGGGACCGACGCCCATCATCTCCTGCATGGTGTGCAGCAAGGAGTAGTGGGTGAACTTCCGGGTCTCCCTGGCCCCGGGGTTCACGTACGGCGACACCACGAAGAGGGGGATGTTGGAGTCGTTCAGCTGCCCCTCGTCCCACGTGATCAGGATCACGGTTCGCCCCGCTTGGTACTGCGGCGTGGCCAGGAGCTTCGGCAGGTAGCCCCGCATCCAGTCGTCACCGGCCTTGATCCGGGCCGGGATGTCAAGGGTGAGGTCTGTCATGTGCATGTCGTTGATCATGTTGGGCACGACGATGGTGAAGCGCTTGGACAGGTCCGGCGGGTCGGTGAGCGGGATCGTGCGCTGGGCGCAGGTCGAGCGGATGGCCGTGTAGTAGAGCGACGGGATGTGGCGGGGGTCGTAGTAGCCGCCTCCGTTCATCTGGCAGTTCTGCTTGGCCGACTCCGCCAGCACCGTCCAGTCCGCGCCTAGCTCCTGGAAGATGGACGGCCCCGCAATAGGCGCGTCGGCGGGCGGCGGATCGATCACCTGACCGTGGGTGTCGCCGGACGTGAGCGCCAGGTAGTTGGCCAGGCTCCGGGTCCAGACCGACCAGTAGTTGGAAGCGAAGCCGCATTGTGAGGGGAGGCTCTTCAGGTAGGACGCGGGACTGGCCGAGTCGAAGATCTGGGAATTCGACTTGTTCTCGAACAGCACCAGCACCACGTGGTCCCACTGCGCCGGGGGTGCCCCGCCGGCCCAGCCACACGGCGCGCCGCGGGGCGCGCTCGGCGGGGTGGTGGTCGTGGCAGGCGGCCGGGGCTTGACCGTGGAGGTGGTGGTCGAGCCAGGGCGACCTGGCGGCGGCGGGGGTGCGCACGCGGCGGCGATGCTCGCGCCAACGGCAAGCGCCGCCAGTCCGGCCCGGATCCTCGTGGCCCTCACCTCTTGCCTCCGGCGGCGACCGCGGTCGCGCCCACCAGCGCGCCAACCAACGTCAACGGTCGCGACCTGCTCATGCCCCTCGTCCTCTCGGAGCTGCGCGCCCATGCGCCCACGGGGCGCTCGCAGTGAGTGGGCCAAGCGTAGGGACCGCCGCCGGCGACCGGGCAAGGCGGCGAATCGGGATTTGCCGTCCGTGAAGGCTTGGCCGCTGGACCGCCCACGGACCGTGGCGGAACCGTCCCGGCACGTGCCGGCCTACCATCGAACCATGGCGACTGTCGTCATCCTGCGTCACGGCGAGAGCACGTGGAACGAGCTCAACCTGTTCACCGGCTGGCACGACGTCCCGCTCAACGATCGGGGCCGATCCCAGGCCGAGGCGGCTGGCATCACCCTCCTCGAGGCCGGGCTCTGGTTCGACGTCGGCCACACCTCGCTGCTCACTCGAGCCGTCGAGACCGCCAACCTGACCCTCGCCGCCCTGGGGCAGCCGTGGCTCCCGATGCGCCGTTCCTGGCGCCTGAACGAACGCCACTACGGCGCGCTCCAGGGCCTCGACAAGAAGGAGACCGCCGAGCGGCACGGGTTGGAGCAGACCAAGCTGTGGCGGCGGTCCTACGACGTTCCGCCACCACCCGTGGCGCCGGACGACCCTCGCCATCCGAGCCATGACCGCCGCTACCGGCTCCTTCCGCCCGATGTGCTGCCGGCCACCGAGTGCCTGGCCGACGTGGTCGTACGGGTGCTCCCCTACTGGCACGACGTGATCGTGCCCGAGCTGCGCGCCGGGCTCGCCGTGCTGGTCGTGGCCCACGGCAACTCGCTGCGCGCCCTGGTCAAGCACCTCGAGGACATCTCGGACGGCGACATCGCGGAGCTGAACATCCCGACCGGCGCACCCCGGCTCTACGAGCTCGATGACACGCTGTCCGTGCGGACCACCCGTTACCTCGGCGACGCTGACGCGGTGGCCGCGGCCGCGGCCGCAGTCGCGCAGCAAGCGGGCGCGTGACCACGGCGCGTCCTGCACCGCCGAGAAATGCTCGACGCCAGGAGGCCGAGACACCCCGACGCTGTTTCGAAAAGGGCGTCATCACTAACGTCGACCAGGGGTCCTCACATCGAGTGGTGTGCGAACCCGCAGCCCCGGGCCGGAGCAACCAGAGGGAAGGATGCAGTGAGCCACGCCGAGCACACCGATCCGCCGCCCTCCGGGCACCATGAGGTCGGTGAGCTCTCCGATCCGATGCCGAGCCCGGCGCTCGAGCTGGCGGCCAACGTGACCAGCTTGGACGACGTCAAGCTCGTCGCGCCGAGCGGTCGCAAGAGCCGTTTGCGGGAAGCGTTGGTCGGGATCGACGCCGCCGCCTTCTTCATGGCCTGGATGTTGGCCCTCTTGGTGCCGGGCCGCACCCATCGCGATCCGATCGAGAGCCTCGTGCTGGCGCTGGCCACCACCGCCCTCGGGCTCTGGTTGCTCAGCGTGCAGGAGCTCTACCTGGCCCGCGTCTCGGCCATCCGCTCGGTCGAGCTGTCCAAGCTCACCCGGTCGGCGTTCCTCGCCGCCATCGGGGAGGTGCTCCTCACCCGCATCTTCCACGTTCCCTCCCGGCTGATGGAGGCCCTCGTCGGCTGCGCGCTGAGCGTGGTGTTCCTCATCACCGGCCGCAGTGTGTTCCGGGCCTATCTCAGCCAGGCCCGTCGCAATGGCCGCTACTGCCGCCAGGTCCTGATCCTGGGTGTCAGCGAGGAGGCGGCCGACATCGTCGAGCTCATCGCCACCCACCCCGACGCCGGCTACCGGGTGGTCGGCGTGGTCGGTGAGCGGAGCGCGGCCCTGGCCAACGGCCTCGCCGCCCTCTGGCTCGGACCGCTCGACGCCTCGTTCGACGTGCTGCACGAGCACCGCACGGGCGGCGTGATCGTGGTCGCCGGGGCCGTGCCGGCCCAGCAGCTGAATGGGCTCGTCCGCGGGCTGCAGGAGCGCAACCTCCACATCCAGCTGTCGAGCGGGCTACGGGGCATCGACTTCCGCCGGCTGCGGGCCAATCCCATCGCGCACGAGCCGCTCTTCTACCTCGAGGCCCCCGTGCTGGCCCGGCGCCAGATCGCCCTCAAGCGGGTGATCGACCTTGGTCTCAGCTTCTTCGGGCTGCTCCTCGCCTCGCCGGTCTTCCTGCTCACCTGGCTGCTCATCAAGATCGAGGACCGCGGGCCGGTGTTCTTCAAGCAGGTCCGCATCGGCCGCCACGGCCGCCCGTTCACGGTGTACAAGTTCCGTACCATGGTCGTCGACGCCGAGGCGCGGCTGAAGGAGCTGCAAGCGGCGAATGAACGCGGCGGTCCGCTGTTCAAGATGACCCGCGACCCCCGCATCACCAGGATCGGCAAGTTCTTGCGAGACTCCAGCCTGGACGAGCTGCCGCAGCTCATCAACGTGCTCCGAGGCGAGATGAGCCTGGTCGGCCCCCGGCCGGCGCTGCCCTCCGAGGTGGCCCAGTTCGACCCCGAGCTGCGCGATCGCCTGAAGGTGAAGCCAGGCCTGACCGGGCTCTGGCAGGTGGAGGCCAGGGACAACCCGTCCTTCGACGCCTACCGCCGCCTCGACCTCTACTACGTCGAGAACTGGTCCGTGTCGCTGGACCTGATCATCCTCCTGGCCACCGTCGAGCACGTGATGGCTCGCCTGGTGGCGTCGGTGTTCAGCCGCCAGAGCCGCGCCGAGGGCGCGTCCGTCCCCATGAGCTGATCCCGAGTCCAGCTGGACCCGGGAACGCAGGACCCCCAAGGGCACGCCCCGCTCCCTCGAGTCCGACCAGCGTCAGGCACCCAGATCGTTCTGTTCCGCATCTCGAGCTGGTACCAGTCCGATTCGCGGAACAGAACCCCCCTTGGGGGGAGGCGGAGGCCCCGGCTCAGACCGCGACGGAGGTGGGACGGAGGAACGAGCGGGCGATCCGGCGCTCGTCGTCCCCGATCCCCAGCATCACCGAGACGGCGAAGTACACAACGATCATCACGATGGCGACGGGGATCACGGCCCACGCGTCGTGCACCACCATTCGCAGCCCGATCCCCACCAGCGCGCTGACGCCGCCCGCGATGAGCATGTTCCACATCGACGCCGAGAAGGGCAGCACACCCAGCACGTTCCGGCGAACCTGGAGCATGCGGGCCGTCCCGACGGCGAAGAACGTCAGCGTCCAAGCCCACGCCGCGCCGGCCCCCGCGAGAACGGGGACGAGCGCAAAGTTGAGGCTGAGGTTGAAGAACAGGCCGCAGACGTTGTCGGCCAAGTTGTAGAGCTGCAGCCCGGCCATGTTCAGGATCGGGCCGCCCGGGCTCACCGCGGTGTCGAACAGCACGCCGAACACCAAGATGCGGCTGATGGTGGCCGCGTCGGTGTAGTCCTTGCCGAAGATGTCGAGCAGCCAGTCGGCTTGTACGAACACCACCACGAGCAGCGGCAGCGTGAGTCGCACGAGGATGGCGGAGGCGGTGGTGTAGAGGCGCTGCACGACGCGGACCTGACCTCGGCGGAGCAGATCAGCCGCTCTCGGTGCCAGCGCATTGTTGAGCGCGTTCACCGCCAAGGCGCAGAACAGCACCGTACGGGTGGCGACCTGGTACTCCGCCACCACGTCGGGCGTGGCGAGGATGGCCAGCACCTGGACGTCGGCCCACCGGATGCCTTCGAGGGCGACCGACGAAGCCCAGGTGGCGAGGCCGAACCGGATCAGCGGCCCGGTCTCGTAGATCCGGCGCCCGCCGTGATGCCCGCGCATCAGGAGCTGCAGCCAGAGCCATGACAGGACGGAGGCGATCACGCTTGCCACCTGCAGCATGATCAGGGATCCGGTGAGCCCGGCTCCGAGCGTCAAAGCCAGGGCGGTGAGCAGCACCCGGATGATGGGCTCGGCCATGAAGCCGACGACGGCGCTCGGCTTCATGGTCCGAAAGCCCGTGGTGGCCGATAGCACGACGATCGTGAACGCCGCCGACGGGAGGCCGACCGCCACCCAACGAAGGCCGGCGAGCACCTCCGGGTCGCCGTATAGCGAGTTGGCGACCCACGGCGCGGCCAGGAAGAGGATGAGGCCGAGGATGGTGGCGAGGCCGACGGAGATGGTGACGCCGACCACGATCGTGCCCCGCAGCCTGGCATCGTCGTCGTCGGCGAGGTGGATGGCGACGAAGCGGGTCATGGCCGAGCGCATGCCCCCGAGGGCGATGGTCTGGAGGATGCGTCGCAAGGCGAAGGCGGCGATGTAGACGCCGGTGAGCGTCTGGCCCAGGTTGCGGTCGAGGAACCAGAAGAGCACCAGGACACTGAGCGTGTTGATCAGGGCGCCAGCCAGGTTGAGCCCGCCCCCCCGAGCGACGTGGATGACCTCCGTGCTGGCGCTGTCGGGCATCGGTCCAGGGTCCGGCCGGTCCTCGAGCTTGCTCACGGTGCCCCTGCCTGAACCCCGGGTCGGTCTCGCGCACCGTCGTCGGCGGTGGGCTCCTCGGCCGGGCGCACGAGGAGCGCCAGCGCGACGACGACCGCGAGACCGAGGAGGAGCGAGCCGCCAAGGATGGCGACGATCCGGCGGGCCAAGCCCGGCAGTCGGGAGACCCGGTGCCCGGCCTCGATCACCTCGTCCACCGGCGCCACGCTCGCCGCGGTCACGGCAGCCTCGGCGCTCCGGCGGTCCTGTTGCGCGTCCTGCACCTCGCTCTCGGCCTGGTCGCGATCCCGGTCGAGGGCCGCCAGCTGGTCGGACGCCTGGGCCAAGGCGGTGGCCCGGGGCTCCAGCTTCGCTGCCTGTTGCCGGCATGCCGTGCTGGACCCGCCGGGCGGGACAATGGCTCCGATGGCGCACACACGCAGCTGGGCCAGCTGCGGACCGACGATGGCCAGCTCATCGTCTGGTGTGACGCCGCCGCGGTCGGCCAGAAACTCGTCGCGTGCCTTCTTGGCGGTGACGGCCGCCGACTCGGCATCGGTCAGACCGGCCGCCGCTCGGGCCAGCTGGGCCTTGGCCGCGTTGACCTCGGGAGCGGCGAGCGACTGGCCGGCTCGGGCGACCAGGCGGCTGACGGCGTCGCCCGGGTTGGTGAGGCGACGGGGCGTCTCGAGCGCCACCTGCATGACGGTGGACTGTCCGATCTGGCGAACCGCGACCGGACTGCCGAGGGCGGAAGGTGGCACACCGAGGTCACGGGCGACGTCACCCTTGACCGCCGCCGAGTTGATCGCGGCCTCCATGTCGCTGATGTAGCGCTGGCCGGCTCCCTGGCTGCTGACGCTGCCCGGCACGAAGACCGTGGCCCGGGTCCGAAAGACGTAGGGTGCTTCCCACGCCACCGCCAACCCGACGAGCGCCGTGACCACGGCCACGACGACGCCGATAGGCCAGAACGGCCGGGCCCGGACGGCCAGGGTGCTGAGCCAGCCCAAGATCGGCGCCCGTTCGGTCACGATCCGACCACCATCGCGGGGCGCACCGCGCCGATGGGGTTGACGTCGTCGGGCCGGTCCCCGGCGACGCGCCCGTGCCGGGCCACCCAGGCGCCGCTCGCGGCGAGCGCGAGGACGTACCAGAGCAGCACTACCTGACCGAGCAGGTTGGCGGCCGCCGACGACACCACATAGGCGCTGATCACCCCGACCACCGCCAGCGCGATCGGTCCGCGCCCGCGCCCCGACCGCCCGCCGCTGTGCCCGCACGGCCACGCCGATGAAGGTGCCCAGCACGCCCAGGTAGGCCACCAGGCCCACCAGGCCCAGCTCGACGAAGGCGCGGAGGTAGTCGTTGTGTGGCGGCTGGTGGTTCGACAGGCGAAGGGCCACGACGTCGGGCCCGATCCCGGTCACCGGGTTGTCGCGGCCCAGCCGGGCGACATCGGCCCATTGGCCGAGACGCCAGTCGGCGCCGGACTCTGAACCCGGAACGGCCGCGTTCGACGTGGTGAGCTGGTCCAGCCGATGGCCGACCTGGGGCGTGGCCGCGGCGAAGACCAGCAAGACGATCACGATGATCGGCACCAACCAGCGGCGGCCTAGCACCCACACCATCACGAGCAGGCCGACCACAGCCGCCACCCAGGCCAGCCGGGTGTAGGTGAGCGCGAGGGCGAGGGTCACGGGCGCGGCGGCCACGACAGCGAGCTGACGCTGGCGGCCCCGCCGCACGAGCGCGTACGCACCGAGGATCAAGACGACCATGGTGAGGAAGTGGCCGAAGGGGTTCGACTGCGCAAGCGTGGAGATGGCCCGCTCGATGCCGTCTTTGACCTCGGTGCGGTGGAGGCCGACGAGTGGACCGAGGAGGGCCACGGTCACGGGCACCACGGCCGCACCGAGGATGGCCACGACGACGCGGTCGGGGCGGCCCGTGTCCTCACAGAGCCGATCGACGACGAAGAACATGAGGACCGCGGTACCCAGGCGGGCCGCCTCGCCCAGGCTGTGGAGCGGGGCCTCGCTCCCCAGGGTGGCCAGACCAACGGCGAGGAGGAAGGACACCAACGCCACCCCCGGCGCCGACATCGGGTGCCGGCGGCCTTCGGCCCGGCGTGCGGCCAGCCAGAGCAGGCCGACCACGACGAACAGCGCGCCGAGCACGGTGGCCGGGTCCGTCGCCGCCGCCCGGCCGTGGACGTGAAGGCCGTCGAGCGACGTCCGCAGCACGAGGACGACGAGGACGAAGTGCTCCATGCTGCGTCGAGCGACCAGCATCAGGGCGCAGGCACCCACCAGGCTGCCGGCCGCCAGCATCGAGGTCGAGCCGGCTCGGCCCGCGCCAACCAGCACCAGGGCGCCCGCGACGGTGGCGAGGAGCACGATGGCGACCTGGTCGAGGGGAGGGACACGGCGAGCAGCGTTGGCGGCGGTCATGGCGGGGTCATGGCGGGGTCGAGGCGGGCGTCGTCCAGGGCAGTCGGCGTTCGACCAGCTGGTAGAGGCGCTCGTTGTGGGGGGCGTAGTGCACGGCCAGCCGTTCGCGGACCGACGGGTCAAGCTCGCTCTTGCGGTTGGCGTTGACGGGGTCGAAGCGGCCCGCGCTGACCGGCGCCACGCCGAGAAAGGAGAACACACCGTTCATCACCTCGAGCGGACGCTCGAACAGCTCCTCGCTCACGACGATGTGCAGCTGGCTGGGTTGGAAGTGCTGGCGAACGGCTTCGATCTGCTCGGCGTAGTACCCGCGGGGGAGGTAGGCGTGGAGCCGCCACTGTCGGTCGTCGGGGACCCGACCGGTGCGGATGCGCTCCGCGGCGCCCGCGGTACGGGCCGGCTCAGCGTCGAGGGCGTCAGCCAGGGCGAGGTCCTCGTTCCCTCTGGCCACCTCGTAGGCATGGTGCGACCAGACCCGCTCGACTGGGTCCCGCAGCACGAGGATCATTCGCACGTGGGGCAGCCGCGACGCGATCCGCTCTAGCGCGAGCGGGTGGAAGCAGTAGTAGGGGCTCGCCTCACCGACCACCACTGGGCGCCCCGCGGCCCGCTGCTCGTCCATCCAGCGCTGGCGCGGGAAGTGACCGCGGTACCACGACCAGCTCTCGGCGTAGTTGGCGTCGAAGTAGTGGCTCGACTTGGCCGCCTTCGGCTCGAGCACGTCGGGGTGAGCGGTGAGGTACTGCTGGAGCGAGGTGGTGCCACCCCGCTTGACCCCGATGATCAGGTAGTCGGGGACTGCTCGCCAATGAGCGGTCGCCCTCCCCACCGTACGGCCGGCGGCCTTGGAGATCAGCGTCGAGAGCGGCGCCCGGGAGAGCTTGGCCATCCGTTCATCAAGTCCTGGGACCGTACCTTGGCCCATCGGTCGACGGCGCCGGCCTCGGCTCGGACCCCGCCCCCGCCTCGCCCGCCTTCGACCTCTCGCCCGACGCCTGACCGAACCGGTGCAGGAGGAGTGGGAGATCGAAGCTCAACACGCTCTGCAGCTCACTCTCCCGCTCCGGGTGAGCCTCGGTGACGTCGGCGACCAGCTCGTCGAGCGAGCGGGGGCTGTCGACGTCGAACCCGACCGCGAGGTAGGCCAGATAGTCCTGCTCGGTCAGGCGCAGCTTCGGGATGAGGATCCCCGTGTTGTCCCGCACTGCTTGCTTGTCGGCGACCAGCTGGTAGGTGCCGGCGGGCAGGATCTTGCGCCCATGGTGCCGCAGGAGGGCGATGCGATGGCAGCCGTCGACGGGTACGAAGCGCGGCCCGATCACCTTGCCCGTGTTCGTCTTCGTGCCGGCGGGCACCCGGCGCAGGAGGAGGTTGCCCCAGCCCTCGTCGGCCGGGTTGAACCGGGCCCGAATCGCGAGCACCCGCTCGACCTGGTCGGCGAAGGCCTCCTCCACGGTCTGTCCCTTGAGGAGCTTGGGGCGGTCGCCGATCATGACGTCCCGGTACCAGATGAAGTACGGCTCGCGGCGCGCCTCCAGCACGAGGTCGCCGAACTCCTCGAGGAGATCGATGTTGGCATCCAGGAAGGCGAAGAACTCCTGGCGGATGACGACGTCGTAGCGCACCGGGCTGACCAGCTCGTCGAGGATGATGTCCTCCGCACCGGTCGTCTGACCGAGCTGGCTGCGCCGGCGGAAGCGCCGAGCGAGACGGGCTGGGTTCTTCTCGACCTCGAGATCCGGCTCGGGCAGCGGCCGGGCGACGGGACGGACGATCCGCGCCGCGCTGGGCGCGGCGCGCGGCGGTCGGCGACCACCTCGGCGCACGAGGCTCGTGATGTCGCCCAGCACCAGGCGGTCCTCGGGTGTGAGACCGAGGGCGAGGACGAGGACGACGTAGAGGCCGAACACCACGGGCGCGGCGAGGTAGAGCTCCTTGCGCGGGGAGCCGTCGACCAGCTCCCGCACGACCAGCGCGCCGAGCATCGACCACGCGAACGCGGCCAGTGACTTGGGCGTGCCCTCGTTGAACGGCCAAACCGACACGATGCGGTGCCGCACCTGCACGGCGCGGGTGGTGTTCACGAGGATCAGTGCGACGGTCCACGCCGCGGCAGCCCCATTGATCCCGAAGCGGGGGATCAGCAGGAAGTTCAGGGCCACGTTGACTGCCAGCGCGACGCTGTTGTCGAGCACGGCCAGCTTGTTCAGACCGGCTTGGTTGAGCATCGTGCCGCACGGTCCGGTGACGACGTCGGACAGCTTGCCGAGAGCCAGGATGATGGTCACGGTGGCACCGACGGCGTAGCCCCTGCCGAACACGTTCAGCAGCGGGCGCGGGAAGATGAAGATGATGGCAAAGAACGGCAGCGAGAACCGGGTCATCCAGCTGGCCGCGGCCTGGTAGGCGAGCCCGAGGCGACGCAGCTCATGCCGCCTGGTCAGGTCGGCGACGCGCGGGGCGAGGGACTGGCTGATGGGGCTCATGGCGAACGTGGCCAGCACGACGAGGCTGGTGGCCACGCCGTAGATGGCCACCTTGTCGGCGCTCACGTAGAGGGGCAGGATCAGCTGATCCAGCCAGAGCAGGGCCTGGGTGGTGAAGGTGGCGAGCCACGCCATGCTGGCGAACCGCACCACTTGGACATACTCGAACCGGGGCTCGACCCGGGGGCCCCTCATGAGCACGGCCAGCCAGGCCAGGGCCAGCACCGCCGTGACGTAGGGCACCACGAGGAAGGCCTGGAAGATGCCGTTGAAGCCCCAACCCATCAGCAGTACGGCCGCGGTCAGCGCGACGCGGAGGATGGGATCGAGCATGAGGCCGACGAACGCGTTCGGACGCATGGTCCGGAAGCCCGAGCAGGCTGCGAGGGCGGCGACCGTGAGGACGGCGGGTGGCAACGCGAACGCCACGTAGTGCAAGGGCGTGAGCAGCTCGGGCTGGTGGTAGAGAGAGCCGCTGATCCAGCCACTCACCGCGTAGAGGACAGCGGCAACGACAAGGGAGGCGACCGTCGCAAATCCCAAGCCGAAGGCCACCATCCCCCGTAGCGCGGCACGGTCGCGGTCAGCCCGGAAGACGGCCACGAAGCGGGTCATCGCCTGAGCGATGCCGAACAGGGCGAAGATCTGCAGCAGCTCGTAGAGCGCCAGCGACTCCCGGTAGACGCCGACCTCGTTCTTGCTCAGGTGACGGGTCAGGACGAGCAGCAGGATCATCGTCCCCAGCTGCGTGACGGCCGCGCCTATGAAGTTGAGACCACCCCCGCGCGCGAGCGCGACGAGCTCACGGTTGTCCGCTGAACGCCGCGACGCGGCCGCCGGCGCTGACACGATCGTCAGGTGCCCGCGTCGTGGCCTTCGTCATCATCGTCGAAGGCCTCCTCGGCATCCGGTACGCGAGCAGGCTCACGGCCGCGCCCGTTCTGGGCCGCGTGGACCGCGTCGTCCTCCTCATCGTCCTCGCCCAGGGCGTCTTCGTCGAGCGCTTCGGCCTCGTCCAGGTCCTCGTCTTCGAGGAGCTCGGCGTCCTCATCGAGGAGCTCGACGTCCTCATCGAGGAGCTCGGCGTCCTCATCGAGGAGCTCGGCGTCTTCGTCGAGCGCTTCGGCCTCGTCCAGGTCGTCGTCCGCGTCGAGCGCGGTCGCGTCCACCGGGGTCAACTCGTCGTCCTCGTCGAGGTCGAGGGGGGCCAACTTGTCCAACTCGACATCGTCCTCGTCGAGCGCGAGCGGGGCCAACTTGTCCAACTCGACGTCGTCCTCGTCGAGCGCGAGCGGGGCCAACTTGTCCAACTCGACGTCGTCCTCGTCGAGCACGAGCGCGTCGACTTCGGCCAGCTCGTCGTCGTCCTCCTCGTCGTTCTCCTCGTCGACTGCGATGTCCTCCTGATCCAGCTCGAGCGGGTTGTCGTCCAGCAACGAGCCGCTGCCGTCCGGCAGGTCGTCGTCGAAGTCGTCATCGTCCTCGGTGGCGGACGCGGCCGCCATCGCGCCGACGAGCAGCGCCGGCTCTCCGACTGGGACGTGAGGAGCAACACCATTCGGCGCCGGCTCGACCTGAGCGGGTGCGGGTGACGCCCGCGAACCCACGATCACGGCCGGCGCTTCGGCCACCAGCACATCGGTGTCGTCATAGCCGGGCGGCAGGTCCTCGCGCTCGGCCCGAGCGGCCTGGCGGGCCTGGCGACGACGTTGCAGGGCGTCGAGCAGGAGCACGATGCCGATGGCGAGCGGGAAGCCGGCCACCACCGCGGCCGCCGCGGTCTTGACCACCCGGGTCTTGCGCACGACGGCAGTGCCCTCAGCCGAGAAGGTCAGGTCGGGGGCCGACGTGATCGCGGCGAGCGCCTTGGCGGCGGTGTCGTGATCCGTCTGAGCCGTGTCGAGCGCCTTCGTTGAGGTGTCGATGATGCCCTGCTGCGCTTGGACGTCGGGCAACGCCTTCGAGAGCTTGATTATCTGCAGGTTGTCCTGGTCGACGCGCGACTTGAAGATCGAGGCGGCCACCGTCTGAGCTTGGCCGAGGGCGCTGTAGTACTTCGAGGTGAAATCAAGGATCTCCGACTTCAGGTTCTTGATGTCATCCTCAGGCGTATTCGTGTTCACGGATGCATAGATCACGTTCAGCTTCGTGGTCGCATTGTTGATCGCCGTTTGCGCGGCAACCGTCTCGGCGGTCGCAGCGTCGACAGCCTTCTGCGCGTTCGCGAGATCAGGAGCCTGGAGATACCTCAGTGCCCCGGAGGCCATCCCGATGATCACCGCCTTCGAATCGCTCGGGTCCTTCTTCTTGTCCTGCATCCCCATCGTCAGCTGGCTGGAGTCGCCGACCTGGGTGAGCTTCAGCTTCTTGATCTTCTTGACCGGTATCCCGGTGTCGCGCGACACCTGGTTCTGCACCGTGGCGTTCCCGGCCGCGGCCTTGAAGTCCGCCACCTGCTGTGCCACCAGGGCCGGCGCCGAGGTGGCGCCGTCGCGTGGCAGCTGCAACGTCGCGGTGGTGCGGAAGGCCTGGGGCTGCTGGACCGCGATGAGTCCAGCCACGACGCCGGCGACAGCCGGGATCATGACCAAGAGCCACGCTCGCTTGCCGAGCACCTTGAGATAGTCCTGAATTTCCACGGTGGTCTCCTCAGTCGCTCGTCATCTGCTGATCGGCACCGGCCGCCCGCCGGCACCTGCGTTCTTCTGCTCGGCCAGCCCGAACTTCGCCACCGCCGCCGCGCAGGCCGCAAAGGCAAAGAAGTACCAGAGCACGACCGCTTGGGACATCACGTTCGCGCCCAGGCTGACCAGCACGAACGCAACGGTGCAGGCCGCGAAGCCCACACCGATCCCGCGCTCGAGCCCCGCTCTCGCGTACTTCACGCCGCGGACGGCGACCCGACCCAGCGCGTACAGGAGGATGACATAGGCCGTCAGGCCGATGGCTCCCATCTCGACATAGGCGCGCACGAAGTCGTTGTGCGGCTGCTTCTCGCCCGACAGCACCTCGGTGGCGCGCGAGGCCGATGCCCGAGACCGGGTTGTCGCTCGCCAGCCCGATGACCTCGGTCCAGTAGGAGAAGCGCCAAGCCAAGCTGTTGCCCTGCCCGGTGAGGGCCGTGCTTGGGCCGTTGCTCGACGTGAGGTCCGAGAAGCGGTTGACCACGCTCGGCACGAAGAGGCAGATGGCCAGGCCAAGGACGATGAGCGCCGCCACCAGCTTCTTGCTCTGCAGCCAGCCGACCACGAACAGGCCGACACCCAGAGCCACCCACGAACTGCGGGTGTAGGTGAGGATCATCAGCACGCCGAGACCGCTCACACCGACGATCGTCACGATGCGCCAGCGCTTGGTCAGGTGCGGATAAAGGGCGACGGCCATGATGATCGTGAAGAGCAGGTAGCGGGAGAAGCCGTTGGCCTGATCGAACGTTCCCCGGACGCGCTTGATGCCGTCGGCCAGGGCCGCGCGCTTGTCCATGAGCGGGTGGCCGGCGGCGTAGGCGAGGAAGGACGCCGTGAGCGGGACAAAGGCCGAGCCCATCGCCGCCATCATGATCCGGCGCACCGCGGCGGGGGTTGTGGCCAACCGCTCGAGAACGAGCGCCATCACCACGACGGAGAGGATGCGGGAGAACTCGGTGATGCTGACCGCGTGCACCTCGAGGTGAGGGTGCTCAGCAGGCAGGCGAACGTGAACACCAGGAGCGGCAGGGTGAGCAAGGAGTGGAAGCGCACGCCGCGGTTGGCACGCGCCGCCAACCAGAGGAGCGATGCAGCCATGAACGTCAGCGCGAGGATGCTGGAGGGGTTGGTGACGGTGGTGCCCTCGCCCCCGATGGCGTCCAGCGACGACCGCAGGAACAGGCAGACGAGGACGAACAGCTCGAAGCGGGTCAGGGCCAGGTACACCAGCACCACCCCGCAGATGGCGGCGATGGGCAGCACGGCCAGCTTGGGATCGCCCGCGCCGAGCAGCGAAGCGGTGGAGACAGCGAGCGCGACCGCGGCCAGGAAGCCGGCCAGCCACATGCCCCGGTCGGCGCGCGTGTAGCTCGTGCGCTCCTTGGACCGGCGTCCAGAGGGGGCGACGGCGGGGACACCGGCGCCGGCCTGCTCCGTGCTCCTGACGGGGTTGGTGACGGTCATGCCGACCTCCGGGCCGCCACGGGCGCGTTCGCGGCGCCGATGGTGCCGGCCGGCTCGATCGGGACGGCGCGGGCCCGGTGGCCCCTGGCCACCGCGTCGAGGCACTCCTCGAGCTCCTCGCACACCTCGCGGATCTTGAGGTCGATGTCGAGCGCGGCCTTCGGCCCGGACGACTCCCGGCCGTCGATGTGGGCGACGAAGTCGTCCCGCCAGCGCAACCCCAGGAGGTTGACGACCGGCTCGAAGGCCTCCCGAGGATGCTTCACTAGCTCACGGTACGACACCACCACCACGTCAGGGCGGTCGGCCAGGTCCAAGTCGAACAGGAGCCGGTTGCGGGCGTACCAGAAGAGCGCTGATGCCGACGCCGGGGTCATCCGGGACCAATCGAGGCTGCGGATCAGCTCCATGGTGTCGGGCCGGATGCCCTGGGCCTGCCAGCGGTCGAGCCCACGTCCAGCCGCGATGTCCCGCATGATGGTGAGGTTGTGATCGCGGAACTTCGTGAGCGAGGAACGGACCCGGCCCTCCATGCCGCGGTAGGCCCAGATCGCCCGGGGCGGCATCGTCGTGCCAACTCGATCGAGGAGCTCGTCGGTCCGGTGGGTGTCGCAGAGCGGCTTGAACAGCACGAAGCGAGCCCGGCTGGCCTGCACCACACGGCGAACCAGCCCGATGTCGCGCAGCTCGTAGCGCACGAACAGCCGGCGGTCGTTCTCGTTGTGGACCTCGAACTGGGGCGAGCGCTCCAATCCCCGCACGACCATGTTCGTGCCTGACCGCTGCGCGCCCACGAGGAACACCGGTGTGGCCAACCCGAGCTGGACACCATGGGTGGCGCGCCAGAGGAGCTTGCGGACGGCGATCGGCGCCCGCTCGAACACGTTGAGCTGATCTTCCTCGATCAGCTTGCCGACGCCCTCCTCCTTGGCCCAGCGCAGGTGGCGCTGCGCCTCGAAGGCCAGGCGGCGGAGGCCTGCCTTGCCGTCGAGCAGCTCCGGTTCGCGGCATCAGGCGCCCGCCAGCTTGGCGGCCTCGGCCGCCGGAACCTGGACCAGGATCGGGCTAGCGCCGATGGCGACGCCGCCGCTGGCCGTCGTCGGCGTGGTGGTGCCATTGAGCGCGCTCACGGCGCCGCTCGCCCAGTCGGCGGCGACCGTGCCCTGGCGAGCCCAGGCCACGACGGACGCCTCGTCGCCGTGGCGGGCGACGATGCCGATCAGGCCGTCGGCCGTGACCGGCATGAGCGTGGCACCTGTGCTGAGCTCGACCAGCTGCCGGAACACTCCCGCCACTGGACGAGGGGTGCCGTCGGGTTCGAGGAGGCCGAAGCGCTTCTCCTCGCCGCCGGTTCCATTCGGATCGGCCGCCAGCGGGAGCCACAGCACCCGAGCGGCGCCGTGGGCCAGCAGCTCGGACACGGTCTTGGTCACCTCTTCGGAGAGCTGCGCCTCGGACATCTTGTCGTCGACGTCGAACAGACCCACCTCCCAGGCCTCGATCGGCATGGTCGACGGAATGTTCTGGCGCACGTACTGCATCAACCGCGCCACCGCATCCCAACGCTCGTAGAAGTGCACCTGCAGACGGTCGATGACGTGCTCCTGCGCCAGCTTGAAGGTGGCGTCGATCACGGCTTGGTTGTGCGCCCACTTGTCCTTGCTGGCGACGGCCCGGAGCTGGTCGACCGTCGTGACCGCGGGGTAGTCCTTCGTGCGCGTCGTGTGCCGGCGAGCGAAGTAGGTCTGGTAGGCGGCCAGGGCGTCCTGGTCCTTGCCGGCCTGCAGCAAGCTCCACACCATGCCACTGCCCATGGTCGGGCTGGAGATGCCGGAGTCCAGCACCACCGCGTCCGGCTGCGCCTTGCGGATGACTGCGGCGGCGTGCTTGACCAGTTCGATGTACTGGTCAGCAGTCCCTGCCCATTGATCGGGGTTGTTGATCTCGTTCTCGATCGCCCACTCCTTCACCCCCTGCGCGCCGTAGCGCTGCACGAGGGCCTGGATGAAGGCGTCGTACTTGGCGAGGTCGGTTGGCGGGGCCGACGCGGTCTTCCCCTTGGCGCCGCGTGCGTCGCCGATCTGCCCGCCCGGTGGCCCAGCACGAGCCGACTCGCACCTTCAGCATCAGCTCCTGGCCGACGGACTTGGCTTGCTGCGCCACGTCATCGAGCTCCGCCCAGTCGAAGGTGCCTTCCTTCGCCTCGACGTCGCACCATGTCGCCTCGTAGAAGGTCGCGCCGCCACCGAGCTGGCTCAGGTAGGGCCGGTAGGCGGGGAAGGCGACCCGCGCGTACTTCACGCCGAGGGGCGTCTGGGTGACGGGCTCGCCGACCGGCCCCGGACCGGGGCTCGTCCCGCCCACGCTCGGCGCCGGAGTCGAGGGCGCGGTCGACCCCGCGCCACCGCCCTGGCTGGAGCAACCAGCGAGGAGGATGACGGTGATCGCCGAAGCGAGGAGCGGGCGCGGCGCGCCTCTGCCAGGCACGGATCGAACGCTACTGCGTCGCCAAATCGGGCCAGATGGCGGCCCCGGCAACGACGCCGGAGAGTGGCGAAGGGCGGACCGCGCGGCCACTACGCGTAGCCGTAGCGCCGCAGGGTGTCACGCTGGACGCGCTCGATGGTGGCAATGGCGTCGGCGTCGAGCTCGGTCCGCCAGCTCTCGGTGCTCTCGGGGTAGGAGAGAGCCCGGATCTCGGCCAGCCAGGGGGGCGTCGGCGCCAGCCCGGAACGTTCGCAGATCTCGGCCAGGTGGTCCACCGGATCAGCGGTGAAGGCCTCGTAGGTGACGCAGTGCAGCTGCTCCGGCGGTATGGCCGGGAGCCCCCGCTCGATCGCCGCCACCTCCTCGACCCAGTGCCGCGCCGCCAGCTCCCACGGGTCGCCGCCGGCGGCCTCCCATTGCCGCGTCGTCGAGCCGAACCAGAACAGCCAGAAGTCCGGCCACCAGTTCACCTTCCGGAGCGAGCTGGCCACGGCCCGACCATCACGGGTCAGGAGGACGAAGGTTGCATCGGGAAAGGCCTCGACGAGCAGCGGCAGGCGGAGGTTGTTGGCGATGCGCTTGCACAGCAGCCGCTGGCCGCCTCCGTGACGGCGCAACGCTTCGAACGTCGTTCGTAGGGCAGCTGCCTCTTGGGCCAAGGGTGCGTCGGGCGGCGTCGGCGCCTCGGGGAGGCCGCATCGGGCAAAGACCGACTCGCCTTCAGTGGGCATCGGCAGCAGCTTGTGCACGAGGGGCCGACCATGGCTGTACACGTAAGCGTTTCCGCCGGCACCACCGAACCAGACCTTGCGCCGAGCACGCGGAAGGTGCTTCGGCACCCGGTTCAACCGCGCCGTCGCCTCCCATCGGGGCAGGCGCTCGTTGTAGTTCGAGATGTAGCCGAAGCCCGGATGGAGCGCGAGGCACTTGTAGAGGAGCGTGGTGCCCGAGCGCGGGGCCCCGATGAGGAAGACGGGCGCCGTCGACGCGCGAGCGGAGGTCACGCGTACCCGGTGCGCTTCAGGGTGGCCCCGGCCCGCCAGCGCAGCAATGCCTTCATCAGGAGGTCGTTGCCCGCCTGGCCCCCGCCGACTCGCGACCGGTAGACCGCCTCCTCGCCCCGCTGCGACCGACGGCGCGACGTGTACGCGTCGTACCGAGGCAGCACGTCGTGCGGGCGTTCGGTGTGGTGGAGCACCGCTTCGTCCCAAGGCTCGTGGAGGAAGTCGAGTACGCCGCGCATGGTCTTCTCGGTATCGGATACCAGCGCCTCGTAGCGCACCTCCAGATAGCGCTGGGGCCCGACCTTCGGAGCGAACGCCTCGGCCATGCGGATGTACCTCGGCCACTTCTCGATGGCCTTGATGCCGGCCACGTAGCCCCAGGTGTCGCGGTGCGAGCGGGCGACATCCCGGCCGTCGCGAACGATGTTCACGAACTGCGCGTCGGGGAAGAGGGCATTCAGGTAGTCCAGGTGACCGGCGTAGAGCGGGGTCTTGTCGGCCCACCGGATCTTGCCCCGCTGAGCGGCGTAGCGGCTCTGGAAGTCGTCGAACAGCTTGGCTACCTGCTCGTTCCAGTACTCCTTCGAGAGCCCGTAGAGCGACATCCTCGCCCAGTTGTCGTCGTTGGTGATCTTCTCCAGGTCGGCCAGGAAGCGGGTCTCGGGGCCGCAGCTGATGTGAGGGTGGGAGTCCAGGATCAGCCGGAAGAGCGTCGTCCCCGAGCGGTGGCAGCCGACGACGAAGACCGGGGGACCGGACATGGCAGGAGGATCAGGCGGCGGTGGCATCACGGGAGGGTGTCGTTCGGGCGTCGGTCGGTCGAGGCGATCAGCGGGTCAGTGCGGACGACGCGCGGGTCGGCCCGCCCGTGGGCGACGCAGGGTACCGGTAGCGGGCGAGAAACGGCGCCGTCAGCGCGGTGACGAGCCAGCGACTTCGCCTCGGCAGGGCTTGTTGCCATTCGTCGTCGAGCCGGATGTCGAGCGGACCGCTCCGCATGCGATCGGCGTTGCCAGCCACGGCGTGGACCGTGCCGGTGGCGACTTGGTGGTCGTCGATGAACGGCGGCTCCAGCCCCGGCTCGCCCACCAGCTCTGCGATGCGGGCGAACGCCTCGCGTGGCTCGGTGACCAGGTCCTCGTAGCGGAGGCGCAGATAGCGGTTCGAGCGCCTCCACAGCCAGCTGGCGGCACCATTCCAGAGGTCCCACTGGAGGGCGCTTTGGAGGGGCGAGAGCCGCAACATCTGCGTGCGCGCACCGCCGTCGCTGAGGTGCTTGGTGCGGGTCCAGGAGTACGCGACCGCTCGGGGGTCGCGGACCACGTGGAGGATGCGCAGATCGATGCCGTCGAGGTGGCCGAGGACGTAGCCGAACGACGGCGGCTTGGAGGTGTCGACGACGAGCCGGGCCCCGGTGACCTCCTGGAGCGACCGGTACACCGCCGTCAGGGCCTCGGGCAGCGCGTCCACGCGGCGCATCAGACGATCACCGGTGATGCCGGACGCCAGCATCCACGGCAGCTGGCGGGTTCGCATCACCCTCGAGTCCTCTTCGACCAGCGACCGGGCGTCGAGGCTGTGCTGCGCGGCCACCTTCTCGAGGGCCGGGCCCCAGACGGGGCAGGCCGGCAATGGCTCGCCGCAACCGCACCGCCTGCCTTCGATGAGCCCGCGCTCCCACAGGAAGCGGATCTCGCCCCCAGCGAAGACGCCCGGGGTCGAGCCCAAGATGGTGTTGACCAGCGTGGTCCCGCTGCGGCCGAACCCGGTGACGAGCAGGACGCGCGGCCGGTAGTCCGTAGCCGTGGTCATGCCGGCTGCCGCTCCGCGCTCGGCGGGCGGAGCCCGACGACGTCCGTCCGCACCAGGCGCTCGTAGAGCGCGATGGTCTGCGCGGTCGCCCTGTCCCAGGTGTAGGTGGCGCGGATCCGCTCGGACAGCACGGCGGCGCCGGCCTGCTCCTCGTCAGCCGGGGCCTGCAGGGCCTCGTTGATGCCCTTGGTCAGCGCGTCCGCATCCCCCGTCGGAACCAGGCGCGCCCCCGGGCCGCTCGACCCGATGATCTCCACATGAGGCGGGATGTCGCTCGCCACCACCGAGCGGCCGTAGCTGATGGCCTCGAGCAGGGTGAGCGGCAGGCCTTCCAGGAGGGAGGGAAGCACGAAGAGGGCAGCGTTGGCGTAGAGCTCCTCCAGCTCCTCGCCGTAGACGTACCCGGCCAAGATCACGCGGGGATCGGCCGCGGCCATCGCCCGCAGCTGGTCGACGTACTCGTCGGTGTGGCTCGAACCGCCGGCGATGACGAGGCGCTTGTCGCCCACCACGTCGCGGTAGGCCTCGAGGAGCAGCTCGGGCGCCTTCTCGGGTACCAGCCGCCCCACGGCGAGGACATAGCCGCCAGGTGTGAGGCCCCAGCGCTGCGCGATGGCGCGGGCCGGGCGGTCGACCGGCTCTGGCACGCCGTTCACGATGTGGGCGGTCTCACGGCCATAGCGCCCGACGTACGCCTCCTGAAGCGCACGCGAGACGACGATGGTTGCATCCGGGACCTTAGCGCTCAGCCAGGTTCCGAGCCGAAGCAGGAGGCTCGCGCCCTTGCCCCACTTCACCCGCTCGGCGTCGAAGCCGTGGATGGTCTGGACGATCCGGGCCCGGCTGAAGAGGCGAGCGAGCGGGGAGAAGAGACCCGGACCGACGGCATGGAAGTGGACGACGTCGTAGCCCTGACCCACCGTGGCCATCGTTGCGGATGCGCTGGCCACGAACGACTCCAGGTGCTTGGAGTTCACCGTGCGCTGATGCTGCAGCACCATGCCCCGATAGGAGGTCAGCTCGACGTCGCCATAGCCCTTCCGGCAGAACACCACGACCTCGTGACCTTCGGCTGCGAGTCGCGAGCCGATCTCCTCGACGTGGCGCTCCACGCCGCCGAAGCTGGCCGGCACCCCTCGCTGTCCGATCATGGCGATCTTCATCAGGCCCCTTTCGCGCCCACGTTGCGATAGAGCCCGCTGATCCGGTCGAGGTGGACAGACGGCGAGAAGTCCGTCTCGATCTTGCGACGCCCAGTCTGCCCCATGGTGAACGCCCGGGACGAGTCACGGATTACATCGTCGATCGCCCGTGCCAGTGCCTTGTCGTCGCCGGGCGAGACGAGCAACCCGTCCCCGCCGTCGTCCACCAGCTCGGGCAGGCCGCCGAGGTCCGAACCGATCACCGGCAGGCCAGCGGCCATGCCCTCGAGGACGGCCATCGGCTGGTTCTCGTACCAGGTGCTCGGCACGACCGCGACCGACGACGCGCTGGAGGAGGTCGAAGAGACGGTCCTTCGAGAGGCGGCCATGGAAGGTCACCTGGCCCGGGGCCTCGGCCGCGGCCAGCGCCTCGAGGCTCTGCCGGGACGGACCATCCCCGGCAATGTCGAGGTGGACGTCGTGCGACAGGTGGGCGACCGCCCGGATGGCGACGTCGATGCCCTTCTCGGGCGACAGCCGGCCCGCGATCACCGCGTTCCCACCCACGACGGACTTGGGTGCCAGCCCGTCGAGGTCGATGAAGTGGGGGATCACATGCATGCGGTCGGGGTAGACCTTCCCTCGCTCCATCTGGCCGGCGAGGAAGCGGCTGGGGCACACGAACCCATCGACGTGCCGGTACGAGCGCAGGAGGGTGTGGACCGAGAGGTCGAGGGCCATGGTGCTCGACGCCAGGAGGGAGCCATTGCGGCAGCGCTTCATCGGCGCGTTCCAGAACCTCCGCCCGACGCAGGCGGTGCACACCTCGCCGTGGTCGAGCAGCTGGTAGGTGGGGCAGACCAGCTTGTAGTCGTGGAGGGTGAGCACGATCGGCACGCCGGCGCGGTGGAGCGGGGTCAGGATCGACGGCGACAGCTGGTGGTACACGTTGTGGAGGTGAGCGACGTCCGGTCGGAAGCGGTCGATGGCCGCCGCGATGCCTCGCTCTGCCTCCAACGACCACACCATCCGCCCCACCATCTTGCTCCGCTCGACGAGCCCGGATGGCGGGTCGTCGAAGTCGACGAACGACGGGAACGTGTCCGCCAGCTCGACGTGCGTGTTCTCGCGGTGCTTCATCCCCCAGAAGCCGACGGCGTGCCCAGCGCGCTGTTGCAGCTCGGCCAGATCCTCCATGTACCCCTCGGCGCCGCCCTTGCGATAGAGGAACTTGTTGACGTGGAGGATCCGCATGGTCACTCTCAGCCGTCGATCCCGCCCGCCGCCGCAAGGGCGGCGAGCGTCGGCGCAGCGAGCTCGGAACGGCACACGATCAGGTCGGGCAGCCACGGGTTGGGCTGGTTGTAGACGAGTGGCGAGCCCCCAGCACGGGACGCGTGCAGCCCGGCGGCCACGCAGACCGCGACCGGCGCGGCCGAGTCCCACTCGTACTGACCGCCTCCGTGGAGGTAGACGTCGTTCTCGCCGAGGAGGACGCTGACTGCCTTGGCGCCGGCCGAGCCCATGGTGACGACCTCGGCGCCGAGGGCGGCGGCCATCGCCTCGGTCACCGCCGGTGGGCGGCTCCGACTGACGACCATTCGCCGGCGCCGGCGGGTCGCGCTCGGCAGCGGGATGGGCGGATCAGACCGCAGGACGCAGTCGAGCCCCGGCAACGCCACGGCTCCGGCCACCAGCTCTCCTTCAGCCCAGAGCGCCACGTGGACGGCCCAGTCCGTACGGGGCGGCTCGCCGAACTCGCGGGTCCCGTCCAGCGGGTCGATGATCCACACCCGCCCGGCCGCCAGCCGCGCCGGGTCGTCGGCGCTCTCCTCAGAGAGCACGGCATCGCCGGGGCGCTCCTCGGCCAGGCGTCCGAGCAGGAGCTCGTTCGACTGGTGGTCGCCGGCCTGGCGGAGCTCGTCCGGGGGCAGACCGGACGCGCGCAGCCCGAGCAGCAGCTGGCCTGCCTCCAACGCGAGGTCGGCGGCGAGCTCCACGTCGGCGGCGAAGGTGTTCACGGTTGGCCGAACGTACCAGCGTGTTGCACTCGGCCTTGGTGGGGCACGCCCGAACCTCGACCGTTGGCACGCCTTCGTGTCGGCGGTCGGCGCGCTGCGCGCCCCTCACCACGGTGGGTGGCGACGACCCTCCGCGCTACCTCTCCGCAATCTGCCGGCCACCCCGCGGCCAGCTCGGCGCGTGGCACGCGCCGCAGTTCCCCAACCGTTCTGGGCCCGAGATCTGTTGGCCGGTGACGGATTCGGTGACCGGAACGCCCTGCTTAGGCGGCGGGGCGCACTCGCCGAGACACGCAACCCGTATGGGCCGCGGTCAGCGCGGTCAGAGCGCGTCGGCGCCCTGCTCCCCGGTGCGGATCCGGGTGATCGAGCCCACCTCCACCACCCAGATCTTCCCATCGCCGATCTTGCCCGTGCTCGCCGACGAGGCGATGGTGTCAACGATCTTGTCGCTTTCGAACGAGTCGCAGACGATCTCCAACTTGACCTTGGGCAGGAAGTCGATCGTGTACTCCGCGCCACGGTACGTCTCGGTCTTGCCCCCTTGGCGGCCGAATCCCTTCACCTCCGTGACGGTCATGCCGAGAACACCGACGTCGCGCAGCGCGGCCTTCACGTCGTCGAGCTTGTGGGGCTTGATGATGGCGGTCACGAGGTGCACCGTCGTCTCCTTCTGTGGTTCAGGATCCGTTGAGAGTCGCGGGCACGATGGCAGCCCGATGCAACGACGAGTCGGCGGCGAGCACGCCGGCCTCGAGGAGGTAGCCCCGCGACCGCACGGTTCGGATGGCGAGCTCGACGACGGCCAGCCGGCGTCGCAGGCGTAGGACGTGGACGTCGAGGGCGTTGCGGCCCGGTGCTCCGTCGGGCCAGCCCGCCCGGGTCAGCGCGTCCCGGCTCACCACTGCGCCGAGACGGTCGATGAGGACCCGGGCGAGCCGCCCCTCCACCGGGGGCAGCGACACCCAGAGACCTCGGTGTCGCAGCACGCCATCGTCGTCGAGCGTCGGGGGGTCGCGCTTCGACGACGAGGCCCGGTGGGCGAGCGTCTCCATCCGGGCGCAGGTCTCGGACTGGTCAGCCGAGGTCCACACCCAGTCCTCCAGGAGATCGGTCACATAGGGCGGAGGACTCCCATCGTCCACGATCAGCAGGCGAGCTCTGGCCTGCGTGGCAAGGTGCTGGCGGAGGTCCGCCTCGCGAGGCCAGCGCACGACGGTCACGTCCACGCCCGGGACGGTAGGGAGCCGAGGTTTCCCTCGTGTTTCACCAATGTGAAGGCCGTCCCCTGAGCGGGCGGCGGTCGAACGCCGCGGTCCAGGTCCGCCCGACGAAGCTTGCGCGTCGCCCCTGCTCAACGCGCCTAGAGTGCGGGCCCATGGTCGGCAAGAAGCAGCACCTCGAACACCTCCGCAACGTCCCGCTGTTCTCGGCGTGCACAGACAGGGACCTGGCGAAGATCGCCAAAGCCGGTGACGAGGTGGTTGTCCCCGCCGGCTATGTGATGGCCGATCAGGGTCAGACTGGTCGAGAGGCCTACGTCCTGCTGGAGGGGTCGGCCACGGTGCGGCGCAACGGCAAGAAGGTCGCCACCGCGGGCCCGGGAACGCTGGTCGGCGAGCTTTCCTTGCTCGACCATGGCCCGCGGACGGCCACCATCACCGCCGACACTGAGTGCTCTGTCCTCGTCCTCGACCAGCGCCACTTCTCCGGCCTGGTGGACTCTGTACCGGCGATCGCCCACAAGATCATGAGCGTGCTGGCCGGGCGGATCCGCGACCTCGACCGCAAGTACTACGGCTGACAGGCTGAGCCCGGCGGCGGCCGCGGAAGGAGCGCCAGCTCTGCCCGGTCCACCCGCCCCCGGCGACGTAGGACGAGAGGCCCTCCGGCCACTACGTTCGGGCGTGCCATGAGTGCCACCACCGCCTCCCCGCCCGCGACCGTGGAGGACCGCGCTGGCGGCCCCACCACGACGCGGCGACTGCGGCCCCACCAGATCGTCCTCGGTCTCGGCGTCGCCGCCGGCCTGTTCACCATGGCCTCGGGCCTGGTGCCGTTGATCACGGGGTGGCACGACGAGAGCCCCATCAGCCGCGAGGTGTTCGGCTTCATACCCGACCCCGTCATCGTCGCCTTCTACACGGTGACTCCGGTCCTGCTGGTGTACGTCGCCTACTTGTTCTCGCTCCGGGTGCGGAACTGGGAACGGGGCGCACCCGACCGCCGTCGTACCACGCCTCGGAATGCGCCCCGGCGGCTGGCCGACTACCGCGCTGGCGTCTACATGCGGACGCTCCTGCGCGACCCGGCGGCAGGCCTGATGCACTCACTGATCTACTTCGGGTTCCTCGTGCTGCTGGCGGTGACGGGCACGCTCGAGATCGACCACCAGGCTCCCGAAGCCCTCAAGTTCCTGCACGGCCGGACCTACGAGGCCTATGCCTTCGTCGGCGACGCTGCTGGCCTGGTGTTCCTCGCCGGGATCGTGTGGGCCATCAGCCGCCGGTATGTGCAGCGCCCGTACCGGATCCGGATCAAGACCAAGCCCGAGCACGCGGTGATCCTCGGGGTGTTCCTCGTCATCGCGCTCACTGGGTTCGCCACCGAGATGTTCCGCATCGCCCAGGCCAGCCGGCCGGCGTTCGAGAAGTGGAGCTTCGTCGGCTACCCGCTGTCGTCGCTGGTCGACGGGGTCTCGCGGAGCACGCTCGACACCTGGCACCAGGGACTGTGGACCACCCACGTGATCGCCTTCTTCGCCTTCTTGCTGATCCTGCCGATCACCATGCTGCGGCACATGATCACCTCACCCCTCAACATCTACTTGAGGGACAGGGAGCGGCCGAAGGGGGCCATGAAGCCCCTCCCCAACCTGGCCGAGACCACGCTCGAGACGTTCGGGGCCAGCGTGGTGGAGGACCTCACCTGGAAGCAGCTGCTCGACACGGACGCCTGCACCATGTGCGGCCGCTGCACCAGCGTGTGCCCGGCCCACGCCACGGGCAAGCCCCTCGACCCCCGCGAGATCGTGCTCAAGGTGGGCGAGGTGATGGCGGCCACCGCCCCGGTCGGACCGGTGTCGCCGCCGATCGGGGTCGATCACGAGATCACGATCTCCGCCAACTCCCTGTTCGAGCGGATCACGCCGGAGGAGGTTTGGTCCTGCACCAGCTGCAAGGCGTGCGACGAGATCTGCCCGGTCAACATCGAGATCCTCGACAAGATCCTCGACATGCGGCGCTACCTATCGCTGATGGAGAGCAACTTCCCGGCGGAGCTCGGCGGCGCCTACCGGGGCATGGAGAACCAGGGCAACCCATGGGGCCTCGGACAAGGCGAGCGGGCCGACTGGGCCAAGGACCTCGAGGTCGCCATCCTCGATCCAGGCGAGGCCCTGACCCACGAGTATCTGTACTGGGTCGGGTGCGCGGGGAGCTTCGACGACAAGAACAAGAAGGTGACCCGGGCCGTCGCCAAGCTGCTCCAGCGAGCCGGACTCGACGTCGCCATCCTCGGTCCGAGCGAGATGTGCACCGGCGACCCCGCTCGCCGGTCCGGCAACGAATACCTGTTCCAGATGCTGGCCATGGCCAACGTCGAGATGATGAACAGCATGGGCGTGAAGAAGATCGTGACCCAGTGCCCGCATTGCTTCAACACGCTGAAGAACGAGTACCCGCAGCTCGGCGGCCACTACGAGGTGATCCACCACAGCCAGCTGCTCGAGGAGCTCATCAGCAGTGGGCGGCTCGACGTGAGCGGCGCCACGCTCGAGGAGCGGGTGACCTACCACGACTCGTGCTACCTCGGTCGCCACAACGACGTGTACCTCGCCCCCCGCAAGGTCATCGGCTCGCTCAAGGGCATCGAGATCGTGGAGATGCCGCGCAACGGTACGAAGGGGATGTGCTGTGGCGCCGGCGGAGCCCGCATGTGGATGGAGGAGTCAATCGGCAAGAAGGTGAACGACGAGCGGGCCCAGGAGGCCCTGTCGACCGGAGCCACGCGGGTCGCGACGGCCTGCCCCTTCTGCTACATCATGCTGGATGACGGCGTGAAGGGCGCGGGGTACGACGAGGACCAGGTCAAGGTGGGCGACATCGCCATCCACCTCCTCGACGCCATCGAGGCCGGCGAACGCGTGACCACGACCACCACCACCGACGCCCCGCTCGCCGTCGACTGACCGCCGGCCGCCTGGTTCTGTTCCGCAGCTGAGCGCATCCGCCGTCCGATCTGCGGAACAGAACGCTCCGAGCACCGGCGACGGCGGGCTGGCGGCAGGCCACGGCCGGCGGCTCGCCGCGGCAGGAGGGCGGAGCGGCAGTCAGCCGTCGCGGAAGTTCTCGTGGTAGCGGCTCGGCGTCGGTCCCCGCTGGCCCTGGTACTTCGAGCCGAGTGGGCCAGTCCCGTACGGGTGCTCGGCAGCGGTGGTCATCTCGAGGAAGGAGATCTGGCCGATCCGCATGCCGGGGTAGAGGGTGATCGGCAAGCGGGCCACGTTGGACAGCTCGAGGGTGATGTGGCCGTTGAAGCCGGGGTCGATGAAGCCGGCGGTCGAGTGGATGAGCAGCCCCAGCCGGCCCAGCGAGCTCTTGCCGTCCAGCCGCCCGACCAGGTCGTCACCGAGGGCGACGCGCTCGAAGGTCGAGCCGAGCACGAACTCACCCGGATGGAGCATGAACACGCCGTCGTCCGACACCTGGACGAGCTCGGTCAGATCCTCGAGATCCTCCTTCAAGTCGATGACGCCTGCGGTGTGGTTGCGGAACACCCGGAACAGCCGGTCGAGCTTCAGATCGACGGAGGACGGCTGGATGCGGGCCTCGTCGAGCGGGTCGATCACCACCCGCCCGGTCGCCAGCGCCTCACGGATCGTGCGATCGGACAGGATCACGCCGGCGCACGTTAGTGACGGGCGTCCCGCTCGGTGGTCCGGCCGTGGTCCGCCGGCGGCTCGCTCGCTATCCTCTGCCCGTCTCCGCGGGCGTAGTTCAGCGGCAGAACATCAGCTTCCCAAGCTGAGAACGCGAGTTCGATTCTCGTCGCCCGCTCCAACATCAGTCCAGTTAGATGGGTGTTTTCGAGCGGCCGGCGGATCGCTCCTCGGAGACTTCGAGGCCCGGCGTGCCACATTCGTGCCACATCGGGAGGGGTAGGGTGCGGCGATGGGGCGGAGTCGGTGGGGCAGTGTTCGCAAGTTGCCGTCGGGGCGTTTCCAGGCGCGCTACCGCGTCGATCTGACGTGGCACGCCGCACCGACGACGTTCAGGACCAAGCGGGAGGCGGACGCCTTCCTGGCCCAGACCCGGGCCGACCTCGACCGCGGGTCGTGGCTCGATCCCACCCGGGGTGACATCGCCCTCGCGGAGTACTCGGCTCGTTGGCTGGCCGATCGGCCAAGCCTCCGGCCGAGGACGAAGGAGCTGTACGAGGGCCTGCTGCGCCTCCACATCCTCCCCACGTTCGGCGAGCGACCGCTGGCCAACATCCCGACGGCCGGGGTCCGTACCTGGCGGGCACGGATGCTGGCTGCGGACCGGCCGGGTCCGTCCACGGTGTCGAAGTCCTACCGCCTGCTGCACGCCATCATGGCTACGGCGGTGGAGGATGGCGTCATCCCCCGGAACCCCTGCGTGATCCGAGGAGCGTCCGTCGAGCGGCCAGCGGAGAGGCCAATCGCCACCGTGGCCGAGGTCTACCGGATCGCTGACGCGATCGAGCCCCGGCTGCGGGCCATGGTGCTGCTGGCGACGTTCGCCGGCCTACGCCTCGGCGAGCTTCGCGCACTGCGGAGACGCCACCTCGACCTGGACAGCCTCATGGTCCAGGTGGTGGAGCAGTACCAGGAGCTCGCCGACGGCTCGCTCGTCCTCGGGCCACCGAAGACCGATGCAGGCCGGCGCGCTGTCTCACTCCCCGCCGCGCTGGCCGGTGATCTCCGTGACCAGTTGGAACGGTTCGTCGCTCCGGAGCCGGATGCTTTGGTGTTCGCCAACCGCAACGGGACACCCCTACGGCGGGCCACCTTCTACACCGCGTGGAGTCGCGCGCTCCGCCAGGCGAGGATCGACGGCCTGCACTTCCACGACCTCCGCCACACGGGCAACACGCTGGCCGCCACCACCGGCGCCAGCACGAAGGAGCTCATGGCTCGCATGGGCCACGCCTCGCCGCGCGCCGCACTGATCTACCAGCACGCCACCCAGGATCGTGATGCAGCCATCGCGCGTGCCCTCAGCGATCTCATCGAGGCGCGCGTTCGTAGCGACGGTGACGCCGCCAGTCAGCGATCGGCTTAGGCGCGCTCGCCGTTGTGGGCGGCTCTACTCCAGCGCGATCAGTCGAAGGTTCCCGTGAGTGACGGCGTACATCCACGGCCCGTCCGGCTCGTCCGCTTCAATGCGCCCGATCTGAGGCCAGTGCCGCTCGAGGACGGAGAGGCTGTCGGCCGTCGCCTGGCTCTTGCGACCCGTGAGGACGAAACCACGGACACGATGCACCACCCACATGCGCTTCTCGACGGTCCGGTAGCGGATCCGTTTGTCGCGAGTGATCACGACCAGTCGTTGTGCGCCGATGACCGGGAGCCATTGATCGTCGGGGCTGCCTCTCGGGACTTCAGGCAGGTCGTGGTGGCCGGGGAAGACCACCTCTCCGTGCCGCTTGGCGAGGGCCTTTCCGAGAGCCAGGTCGTTCTCGTCGACGAAGAACCTGGCCACAGCCAGCTACGCCACCAAGGAGCGGAGCTGTTCCTCGTAGGCGATCGCGGCCCGCACCAGCTCGCCGGGCATGTCGTAGCCCTCTGCAATCTGTTCGAACGGCTCGCCAGCGTCGAACAGCTCCCACAGCCGCTCCGTGCCGACACCGTGGACTGACGGTCGCCCGAACCGAATCAACGGGTCGATCACCACCGGCGAGGCCCGACCGGCAGGATGGATGCGCGCCACCTCGCCGTCATCCGGGCGCTCGAACTCGACCTTCCGGAGGAACCGGGTGGCATCGTCGGCCAGCAGGATCTGCTGCCCGGAGCGGATGACGATGGCGATGGCCTGGGGGATCTCGTTCTTCTCTTGCAGGTTGAGCACGAGCTCTTTCCCGACCACGTACGGCTTCGCTGTGGCCAGGGGGTACGGCGTGGCGAACTCGCGGCGGAGCTCGTCGATCACAGGGCGAAGCCGTTGGAGCGGCACACCCTTGCGCCGGTACTCCCGGAGGTAGCCGAGCTCCACGAACTCGCCCCAAGTCACGATGTCATCCCCGGTCGGCTCCACCCGGATCACGGGCGGATAGACGACGCCCTGCCGCACGTACCCATCGAGCCACGCCCGCGTGCGATCCGACCTCAGACCCAGCAGCGCAGCCGCTTCGGGGATGCCGTAGACCGGCCGCGCGAGGATCGAGACAGGCTTCGTCACCGCTGCATCATGCCCTACCACCGCAGATCGGGTCATCTGGGCAGCCGTCACGATGCCGGGCGGAGCGAGAACTCGATCTCGTACCCGATGGCGAGCGCGTAGCGCTGGAGGGTGGACACCTTGGCGTCCATCTCGCCCGCCTCGATGCGGGCCACGGCCGACTGCGATGTCTTCATGCGGGCGCCGACCTCCGTCTGGCTGAGGCCGAGCTCTTGTCGGTGAGCCGCGAGGACCCGCTGCAGACGGCGACGCGCCCGGTGGGCATCGATCAGCGCCGGCAGCCCGGGGCTCTGCTTCGCCCGTTCCGCGATGTGATCGTCGAGATCGTCCGTGATGCGCCTGGCCATAGACCCAGTCTGCCCATGCCATCCATGAGATATCAACTTTGAGATAGTCAGGTCGGTTGAAGCCCGGCCTGGTGATGCAGTACCGCCAACGTCGTCGGCCATGTCTGGATCAGAACCCAAGCTCCGGGCCGAAGTCATACTCCGGGACTTGGGGGTGAAGGCCGAGGTGAGGAGGATCGAGCCCGGCCACCAGAGGCTCGGTCAGCGATCGCTCTGGCCGGAGCTCGGCAAGCTCGCGGTCGAGGCGACCGAGCCTGTTGAGGGCTTCAGGATGGCGGTCGAGCCAGTCGCTGCGCTCGTGCTGGCGCGCCGTGAGTCGATCGAGCACGCTGGTCGCCTGGACGATCTGGGCATCGAGGTCAGCGGCCACGGGTGCACCAACCTTGTTCCACTGCTCCAGCGCAGCGTCGACCTCGGCTCGGAGCACCTTGATCTGCTCCCGGGCGCTACGGCGGTCCGAACGCCGGAGGCGAGGGTCTTCGGCGGCTCGCTCGGCTCGGGCCAGGTCCCCCGCGGCAACTTCCCGGCGCCACGCGGCACGGCCCGCGTCGGTGGGTCTGTGGCGGCCGGTGCCGCGCTCCAACTCGTTCCGGTCTTGGTCGAGCCAGGCGAGTTGGTAACGCTCTCGGCGTAGCTCGGCGGTAACGTCGGGCGGGATGGCGTCGGCAAGGGCTTGACGCTCGGATTCGAGCCGGGCTCGCCGGATCGTCTCCTGCAAGCGGGTCGGCGCGGCGTCGTCGCGTTCGATGTCCTGGACTGCGATGGTCGGGGTCCCCGTGTCGATGGCCCAGCGCTGCCGACGTTCAGCGGCCCAGTCTTGGGTGAGGTCGCCGCAGGCTTGCTCGAGGTCGTCAGCTACGACGTAGACCGTCGAGCGCTCACGGGCGCGGGACATGGAGACGTAGCCGAGCTCGCGGCCGCCGCCATCGGCCAGCCGGTGGCCGGTGTCCACGGTGCCGCCTTGGCTGCGGTGAACGGTGATGGCGTAGCCGTAGTCCAGTCTGTCGGGCCCTGCGTCCTCGGCGGGTACACGGACGAGGCGGTGGTCGTCCATCCTCAGCACGAGCTCGTCCTCAGCCAGGTGCACCGCCTCGACGACGCCGTGCTCACTCGTCACCAGCTGGCCATCGGCCGAAGGCGCCAGCGTGATGACTCGGTCTCCAGCGGCGTAGCGACGTCCTCCGGCGACTGCCAGCTCAGGGCCGGAGAGGTGGCCTTCCTCGTCCCAACGTTGCCGGGCCAGACGGTTGAGCTCGGCGACGTTGGCCCGTCGCCACGCGAACATCGACGTCTCTCGACCGGAGGCGACATCCGCGTGCCAGCCGTCCACCAAGGCGGGAAGCAGCACGCCTCGGGTAGGGGCGACCACGATCCGTCCGTGCTCGGCGCACCAGTCGACGGCTTTGCTGACGTCGCCGGCGCGGAGCTGGGCGAGCATGGCTCGTTCCGCGACATCGTGCTGGCGCACGTTCTCCCGCAGGACATGCACGGCGTCTCGGTGACGGACGAACAAGCCTTCCAGAGCGCCGGACGGTCCGACGGCGCCAAGCTGACGATGATCTCCCACCAGGATCGTCTTCGCGCCTGCGGCATTGGCCTCGGCCAGCAGGCGCAACAGCGCTGGGTCGTCGGTCATCGCCGCCTCGTCAACGATCAACACCGTGCTGGCGTCGAGTGAGACCCGGCCGCGGTTCAACCGCCAGAGCAGAGAGGCCACGGTGCGACTTTCGGTGAGACCAGCGTCGCGACCCAGAGTCCGCGCGGCCTGCCCGGAGGTCGCGGTGCCGATCACCCGGAAGCCCTCCGATTCGAACCCCGCCCGAACGACGTCGAGCATGGCCGTCTTGCCCGCTCCCGCCACGCCCACTACGAGCTCCGTGCCGTGGCCAGAGGTGCACAGGCGTACGGCCGCGTCGGTCTGCCCGACTGTAAGTGGGCCTCCGAGGACTCGCTCCTTGGCCCAGACGTACCGCTCCACCATCGGATAGGGAACGCGAGGGGCCTCGGAGCGGGCCGCGCCCTCCTCCATCAACGAGGCGATCGCGGCTTCGACCGCGACTACGCACGCCGGCGCGTAGGCCTGCTCCCGCGCGTTCGGAACCCCGACCAGGGGGATGGCGTCGGGGTGGCGGATCACCCGATCGACCACGCGATCCAGCTGACCGAGGTCCTGCCCGTACAGCGAAGGGGCGACGGCCACCATCACGTCCGCTCGGGTGAAGACCTTGACCTGGGCCAGCCGGCCCTCGCGGGCCAGTGCCTCGCCGGCCAAGCGGTCCACCTCCGCGGCGTCAGGGGCCGGCTGCACGATGTGCGCTCGGGCCGTTTCCACCACCTGGTCCTGGAGCTGCTGAAGCCCGAGCCCGGCGCGTTCGAGCTCGGCGGTCCAGCGGGGCAGCAGCTCGTCGGGTGAGGTGTGCCGTTTCGCTCGTCGGGTTCCCCGCGCTGCGACCTGTCGACCCTGGTACGTGTCGAATCCGGCCGCGCTCATCGCCTGGTCGATCTCCGCGGAACGCTTCGAGAAAAGGGCACACGCGTCCTGTGGGATGCCGGCGATCCGCCAGTGTCCCAACTTCCCGGACGGGCCGCGATCGGGCGTGATCGCGAACCCCATCTCGACCGCCTTCCTCGCCGATGCGACCCGGCCGACCATCGTCGCTGCGTGCAGGTGGTCGCGGATCAGGGCGGTGTCGAGCGCCTTGCGCCCTCCCCGCTCGTCGCGCATCTCGACCATGTTGGCGATCAGGACGTGGTCGTGCGGTTCTGGGTCGCCCGCTCGGGACGTGGCGTGCCGGGTCCTGGCCCACAACAGCCCGGACGTCGGGGTTCGGGTCTGAGCCCGCCCCCGCCGGCCGCCCGTCGAGCGAACGATGTCGTCGAGGTAGCCCAGGGTGGCGTCGGTCTCGGCGTCCAAGAGGGCGTGCATCTCATCGGCCCAGCCGAGCACCCCGAGCAGGGCCACGCTCTTGTGGGCGGACACGACCAACTCGAGGCCGGGACGCCGTGTCTCAACCAGCCGAGTCCCGGTGGTTGGGTCACGGAAGCCGCCCGGACCGAACACGTTGTCGTACTGGGCGTCCGTCACAGGCCCAGCCAGGCCGAAGGCCCGGGCGCCGGCCCCACCCCAAGCCAACGGCGTCTCGCCCCTCGACGCGTAGTAGGCGAGCCCGAGCCCAGGGTGGTCATCGGCGCGGCCGATCACCGTCTCCCGGTGGTAGGCGACAGACTCCGCCCCCATCATCCGCATCCACGCCATGACCCGCCTCCACGTCCCCGCAACCGCCGTTGCAATCGTGTTCCGAGCATCATCGCGAAGCTGGGCGTCCAAGTGGTGGACCCCGCTTACTGGTCGGCGTGACGGAAGCTCGGTCGGGGTTTGCGACGTTCACGAATCGTCACCCGTGCCGCATCCCTCAAGGCCGTCAGCAGGGCCAGACCGGTAGGCGGCGTAGCTGTCGTCGGCTTGTTCGCCGTGGCGGCTGGGGTCGCCGTAGTCGTAATGAGCAGACCTGGTGACACCGTCCGCTCGGTTGTGAGGTCGTGACCGCCGACGACCTGCGGCGGTGGAACGACAGGGATCTCGGCAGCGAACTCACCGCGACAGAGGACGGGGGATGCAGTGCCCGGATGCCGCGAGGTGCCACCCTCGTCCTGACCTCAGGAGATCGTTCTCAGGGTGGGATGGTCGTCAGCGCCGGCGTCGAAGTCGCGCCTTCAACATGGTTCACATTCCTCACGGACCTCGTAGCCATGGAAACGGTCGCCCATCGCGCCGGGCCGAAGCGCACCGAACTGCCTCGATCGGGTCTGCCGGCTGTGGTCGAGCCAACGCCGACCACAGCGGGCGGGGCTTCCGTTTGGACGTGTGGGATCGGGCGGCCGTTGTCCTGCTGCTGGCACTGTTGGCGGCCTGTGCGGGCTCCGAACGATGCGATTGTGGACCTGGGGTGGAGTCCATCTCGAGGAGGACATTTGAGAGCGCCATCGACCGGGCCGGTGGGAGTCCGAGCACCAAGAGGTCGAGACGCTGGTGCCCCGGGCATTGCCGGCCGACTGGACGGAAATTTCAGGTGCGCAGGAGCGTCAGGACGGCGAGCACACGACGGTTCACGTCCGGGGAGGGCTCGAGGTCGAGCTTTTGGAACACCTGCGCGCTCGCCGCTTCGACCGTGCGCTCGCTGATGCCGAGATGCCGGGCGATGCCCGAGTTCGAACGGCCCTCGGCCATCAGGCCGAGAACTTCCTGTTCGCGCTCGGTGAGACGTTCGAGTGGGGAGTTTGGGCGCCGCCGGCGCATGAGCTGGTTGACGATCGTCGGGTCGATCACGCATTCGCCCTCGCCGACCCGTTGCAAGGCGTCGACGAGGACCGCGATGTCGGAGACCCGTTCCTTGAGCAGGTAGCCGAGTCCGCCGGGCTGGTCGGAGAGCAGTCGCTCGGCGTAGCGCGGCTCCAGGTACTGGCTGAGCAACACGACGGCGGTCGTGGGGTGGTGTTCTCGGATGCGACGCGGAGCGATGAGCCCTTCGTCGGTGTGGGTGGGCGGCATCCGGATGTCGACGACGGCTGCGTCGGGCTGTTCGAGCGCGACCAGGCGCAGCAGGCCGTCGGCCTCGGCCGCCTCCCCGACCACCTCGACGCCGGCATCCGAGAGCAGCCGAGCCAGCCCTGATCGGACCAGCATTACGTCATCGGCGACTACGACGCGGATGGAAGCACCGCTGTCACCACGGTTCGGCCGTTGGTCGACGACACGGCGAGTTGTCCACCTACGGCACCGACTCGATCGGCTACGTCGATGAAGTCCGCAGCCGGCGGGTGTCCCGGCGCGGTGGCAGCCTCCACACGGACGTTCAAGAGTTTGTCACGCCGCTCGACGGCGATCCGCGCGCAGTCGGCAGGAGACGACGTTTGTTCCGCCATGCTCAAGGCGGTTACCACGGTCGCATACGCGGCCATCGCGATCTCGGCGTCGACGTCGTCGGCCCCACTCACATCCAACGTCGCGGGGACGTCGGTGGACCGCACGAGCTCGTCGAGCGCGGCGCGAAGACCTTCGGTAGCGAGCACCGTCGGGAAGATGCCGTGCGCAAGCCGCCTGAGGTGTGCCAGGGCATCACGTACCAGCGTCTCGGCCCGCTCGATCGGTACGAGGTGGTCTGGCAGTCGACCGCGAGCCACGCTCAGGTAGAACGCCGCGTGACCAGCCGCTGCTGCGCACCGTCGTGAAGGTCGTGCTCGATGCGCTCACGCTCGGCGTCGGACGTGGCCACGACCCGTCGACGGGAGGCCTTCACGTCCGCCAGGCGCGCTTTGGCCACCGCAGCCAGTTGCGCGTTCCTCAGCGACAGCCGCGTGGCCGGGGTGAGCCCACCGAGAACGTCGATCGCCTCCTTGTCTCCGGTGAGCAGCAGCCGGAACACGGGGCCCGACTCGTCGGACATGACGACGCACCGACGAGGTTCGGGTTGGTCGTTCACGGCGTGGCCGCTGGGGTCGACCCAGCGTCCGTCGTCGGGGAGAGCGAAGTGGACGCCGCGGACGGCGCCGCCGACATCTCGCCACCCCGTCTCGTGGTCGCTGAGCCGGGCGATCAACCGGTCGACGGCCACTCGAGTGCGCCGGGTGTTGACGGCGACGAGGAGCACGGTCGCGCCGGCCAATGTCGCCGCGGCGAACGGAGACAGGACGAGCGTGGATTCGGAGCGACCCGGGTCCCCCCAGCTCGCCCACCGGACCGCGGCAGAGACGGCGAGCAAGGCAAGCGCGCCGAGGGCGCCGCCGACGATCGGGCGGGGAGCAGGAACGGGCCGGATCCGCAGCACCTTTACTGTGGCAAGCCCGGCGGCGGCGATGGTCAGGAGGCAGGAGGTGGTCACCGCGGCGCGGGTGTCGACGACGCCCCGAGCGAGCGGGCGGACTTCGATGCAGGTGCGCCGGCAGGCAGGGTCGGCGAAGGGGTCGTAGCCGAGGAAGTGGATGCCGACGGCCGCCGCCGTGAGCGCGTACACGACTGCGAGAGCAGGCACGACCGGTGGGAGTCCGCGCCAGCGCAGCGCGAGATGGGCCGCCCCGGCCACGGCAAGTGGGGGCGCGGCCAGGACGGCGGCACGGGCGACGGACCACCAGCCGGGCCATCCCGCCCACAGCGGGAGGAAGGTGCCGCTGGCGATCGCCGCCAACCCGATCGCGCCGCGCGGGTGCTGGGCCCACACCGCCCATCCCGCCAACGTGACGGACGCGGCGCCGATCAATCCGAGCACGAGGAGCCAGACCGGCAGGTGGCGAGCGATCGACGACGCGGGCTCCTGGCGAGCCGTCCCGGCCACGGTGACCACTGCGATGGACGTGGTCACCACCGCAGCAGTGAGACCGAGGTGACGGATCGACGTTCGCCACTGCGGGTGCGATCCGGCGGCGGCCGCCATGCCGTCATTCTGCTCCTCCCTCGACGACGGTGGATCCGTGTTTCCCACATGGCGCCACCGAGGCAGCCCGCTGGGCGCGGTCGGCAAGGTTCCTTACCGTCCGAGCATCAGGCACGATTGGAGGCAGCCATGAAGGTTCGATCGATTCACCGCTGGGCGATGGCGGCAACCGGTGTCGTGGTGCTCGGCGCGTGCGGCGGCGGTACGACACGAGGTGTCGCCGACAAGGCCGGCGGCGACACTGTCGTGCTGCACCTGGCGACGATCGACGGCGATGTCAACTTTGGCGGCCAGGCGTATGGGCCCCAGGCGTTCGTCGATGCACTCACCGCGGTGTCAGGTGGTCGGCTGCAGGTCGAGGTGGCGAGGACCTACGGCGACCGCAAAGCCGACGCCGAATCGAGGTTGGTGAAGGCGATCGCGTCCGGAGCGCTGGACGGCGGATGGCCGGCGACGCGGGCGTTCACCGGCGCCGGCATCACCGGGCTCGAAGCCGTCGAGGCGCCGATGACGATCACCAGCTACGCCGCGGAGAAAGAGCTCGTCACGGGGACCGTCGGCGCCGAGCTGCTGCAGCACCTGGACGGCTCCGGTGTCGTCGGGCTCGGTCTCGCAGTCGGGCCGCTGCGCCGGCCGTTCGCCGCGGGGGCCCCGCTGCTCTCTCCGGAAGACTGGCAGGGCGTCCGGTTCCGTTCGTACAACTCGCCGGTGCAGGCCGACGCGGTGCGGGCCCTGGGTGGCGAACCGGTGAACCTCGGCATCGACTGGAGCGACGAGCTCAAGGCCGGGCGGCTGCGCGGCACCGAGTTCGACGTCGCCGGGTATGCCGCGACCGGCTTCACCACGGAAGCGGGCAACGTCACCGCCAACGTCGTGCTCTGGCCCAAGGTGTCAGTCCTGAGCCTGAGCCAGAAGCGCTTCGACGCCCTGACCGACCAGCAGCGTGACTGGGTGCGTCAGGCGGCCCAGCAGGCGGTGCAGGCGTCGGTCGACGCAACATACGACGAGACCACCGTGGCCCGCGAGCTGTGCGACAGGGGAGTCCGGTTCGTCGAGGCCAGCCCGGACCAGATCGCCGCACTCCACAGCGCCCTGGCTCCCGTGGTCGCGGGACTGGCGGCCGACCCGACCTCCGGACCGCTCCTGGCCGACATCCAGGCGATCGCCGCCAAGCACCCCGAGCCGGACGTGCCGGACGTGCCGGCGAGCTGCCAGCAGGCCGCAGGCGCGGAAGCCAGTGGGATCGGCGCCATCCCGGAGGAGGTCTCGGCGATCCCGGATGGAACCTACCGGCAGGCGATCACCCTCGCCGACGTGGAGGCGGCCGGTGCGCCGACCGGACCCGGCTTCACCGGAACCTGGACCCTACTGGTGGCGGACGGAACCTACGAGCTGACCTGTCGCATCCTCGACGACCCCGTCCACGACTGCGGCAACAGTGGCGGCGAGGAGGCACCGCTTGAGGCTGGACATCTGCGCGGCACCGGCGGCATCGTCTACTTCGTGTTTGACGCCGAGCTGATGTCGCAGCTGACCGGTTGCCAGCTGCCCGCCGCCAACGAGCCAGGCCACTGCTATGAGCTCGACCCGGCTCGGATGACGTGGGCGCTGGACGGCGACAAGCTCGCTTTGACGGACGGACGGGGTGGCAGCTCCATCGGGTTCGCGATCGAGCCCTGGCAGAAGATCGCCTAGCGGGGGAACGTCGCCGTCACCGTGGTACCGGTTCCGGGTGAACTGTCCACCCGGAGCCGGCCTCCGCGTGAGGCGAGCCGGTCGGCCAGCCCCTGGAGACCGGAGCCCGACGCGTCCGCGCCACCGCGACCGTCATCGGTGACAGAGACGGCGACGGCGTCGTCACTACCGGTGATCGCGATGTCGATCCGGTTGGCGTCCGCGTGCTTGACCGCGTTGACCAGGGCCTCCGAGCACACGTAGAACAGGGCGGTCTCGGTGTCGGGGTCGCAGGCGAGGGCCGGCGCGCTCGAAACCGTCGTTGGCACGGGACTGCGCGCGAGCTAGCGTCTCGACGGCGTCACGGAGCCGGCCGCCTCCGAGGTCGGCCGGAGGGACGCCGGCAACGAGAGCGACGATGTCGTCGGTGGCTGTGTCCAGTTCCTGCACCACCACCGCGAGGGCCTGGGCGCCGTCTTCGTCCGCCCCCGTCGGCCCGATGCTTCGAAGCTCGTCGGTCGCCTGCCTGAGCGCGCGCACCACTTCGTCTCTCAGGCGAGCCGCAGTCGCCACTCGCTGCCGGTCCGCTGCCGCCACCAGGCGCAGCCGGGCGGCCTCCAGGTCCCCGAGCTGCACGTCGAGCTCGTCCTGGAGCCGCAGGTTGACGACGGCGAGCCGCACGGCGGTGGAGACGGCGGCGGCGGTCGGTTGGTCGTCCAGCGCAGCAGAGTCGTGCTCGACCGCGGCGACCGGCCCGGTCCCGTCGTTCACGTACAGCCACCGTCGGCCGGCGCCGCCCGTGTAGTCCGCGCCGCCGGCCTGCGAGCGATGGACCCGCAACCGTGGGTCTCCGAGTGCCTCTCCGAGGACCGCGGACAGCCCGTCCAGACCCACCAACCGCTCGTCGCTCAGCAACGCATCAGCCAGCCGCGTCCGCCTCCTGATCACCGCGTTCGCCGCGACCGGAAAACCGATCGCCACGGCCAGCAGCACGAACTCGTAGACGAGGAGCCAAAGTGACTCGTCGAACGAGCTCGGAGACAAGTGAGCCGCCGACCACCAGGTGGCGAGAACGGCCGCCACCGCCGCCGCCGCCGCACTCGGGTACCACGCGGCCACTGGGTGGATCCGCCACGGTACGAGCGCCCACGCAGCAACCGCAGCGAACAGCACGGCGACTGCAGGTTGCGAAAGCAGGAGCAGCGCGACGGGCACGGCGAGGCACACCAGGATCCAGCCGGCGAGGCCACGAGGGCGCCCCGTCGGGAAGGCCACCAGCGCTGCCACCAGCAGTGTCTGGTGCAACAGGCTGGTGTCCGGCGCGAACGACGCCACCAGCCAGGCGACACCCACCGCGACTAACAACGCACGTTGCAGCCGTGGGCCTGGTGCAAGCGGCCCTACGACGACGAAGGCCAAGCCGACGGCGACATCGATCGCGGTCAACCACGGGCTCGGGCGCGCCTTTCCGCTGTCTGCACGTGCGGCGAGCACGACCAGCCCTGCCGTAACAATCGCGCCGAGCGCATATCCCATACCGGCGAGCCGACCCCGCGTCGCGCCGCTCGCGTTCACCGTTCGTCACACCCGACCGTCGATGGACAGACCACGGTCCGATGTCTACACGTCGATCTGGGCCGGCGGCGACGGCCGGCCCGCGGAAGGAGCGAAGGGACTCAGGGTAGGTCGGCTTCACAAGCAGCACCGGAGCGAGTACACCCGCCAGAGCGACCACAGAGCTACCTGCTCAGGACGACCGGACCCAACGGCGTCCAGTACGTGGCGAGCTTTCCGTGAAGGTCATCGTGATCGGCGACATGGTGCTGGTGCGCGAGGTGGAGTCCGACACAACCCAGGTGTTCCAGAAGATCGGGCTCGAACCGTCGATCGACATGCATCGCCGCGTCCTCGCCGTACTGACCTACTTGCGCGTCAACAACTGAGCTGGGCGCCTCGCGTGTGCGGGCCCGGCCCGGGCGAGCGATCGGCGTTGTCGTGCCACATTCGTGCCACAACGGAGCGGCACTGGGGGTCACTGGACGACACAGGGCGACACCCCACGGGCGGCTCTAACAGGGCTTTCGCGAATTCTCCCTGGTCAGCGCGCTGCCTCGGTTCGTTTCCCAAGCTGAGAACGCGGGTTCGATTCCCGTCGCCCGCTCGCGGCCCGCCGCCCCAAGACAGAGAAGGAGGGTCGACGGCGAGCCCGGTCCGAGCGTTCAACTCGATCGGCTGGGAGAACTTCGCCGACCCCGACTTCGGCGGCACTCGAGCCGACTTGTGGTGGTGTGGCTCAGATGGCGACCCCGGCACCCTCGTCGAAGCCATCATCGCGGACGTGGGGCCTTCGCCCGATGCGCGTCGGCGGGCTCGACCAGCTTCACATCGTGGACGTGCTCGCCAGCCTCTGGTTCGCCCTCGCCGTCGGCCAGAACCGAGGCCGCGCCACCTCGCATTCGAGATCCTCACCTGCTGAGCGACGCCTCCGAAGTCGTCGTGCGAGGCGCGCGCCACGGCCTCGAGCTCCTGTCGTCCGATCAGTTTCTCGTCGGCGCCCAATGCCGAGTCGTCGCCTCTGCAATCACATCCAGCGTCGAGCGCGTATCGTCGGGCGGGACCTTCACCTGTGCGCAGGACACGCGATGGGTCTTGCCGGCACCGAGAAGCCAGGACACCTTTGGCATTGACAGAGCTGCACCAGGTCGGCGACCTCCGAGGCGGTGGCTGCTAGTTGGACGCCCGCGACCCTTCGCAGCCGCCGACCAAGGTGTTGGTCGTCGATGACGACGAAGCCTTCCGCGGCGGCATCGCGCGAACCCTGGCCAGCCACCGGTACTCATGCCTCGAGGCCGCCAGCAGCAGCCAGGCCCGCATCGTGCTCGACGAGGAACAGGACGTCGCGGCGGCGCTCTGCGACATCAGGATGCCAGGCGAGTCTGGTATGGACCTTCTCAGAGAGCTGACCGCTGACTTCCCCGATCTCGCGGTCGTCGTGATGACAGCAGTCAATGATCCTCGCATTGCAGACGTGGCCTTCGACTCCGGCGCGTTCGGCTACCTGATCAAGCCGTTCGAGACCAACGAGCTGCTGATCAGCCTGGCCAGCGCCTTGAAGCGGCGCGACCTCGAATCGGCCCGACGACAGCACGCGCGGGCCTTGGAGCAGACGATCGCCCGCACGAGGCTCCTCGGCGGAGTGCTCGCCGGCCTCGAGGGCGAGCGGGGGGCGCGGGTCGACGACGATGAGGAGATCATCGAGCGGCTGTCGCGCGCCGTGTCCCTTCGCGATGAGGAGACGGCCCAGCACATCGAGCGGATGAGCAGGTATGCGGTCGTGCTCGCGGAGGAGCTGGGATACACGGGTCTGTCGCTCGAAGACCTACGTCTCGCGGTCGCACTCCACGACGTCGGGAAGATCGGAGTGCCGGACGGCATCTTGCTGAAGCCCGGCCGGTTGTCACACGACGAACATGCCGCGATGCAACGTCACGCCCAGATCGGCTACCAGCTGCTCGCCGGCTCGAGGTCGGGGCTGCTGCGAAGTGCCGCCGACATCGCGTTGACGCACCACGAGTGGTGGGACGGGGGCGGCTACCCCCGGGGGCTGCAAGGCGCAGACATTCCCGAGGAAGCGAGGATCGCCGCGGTGTCAGACGTCTTCGATGCGCTGACGAGCACGCGCGTGTACCGGCCCGCCCGGTCGTTCGACGACGCCATCGCGGTCATGGAGGAGCTTCGCGGCCGTCAGTTCGAGCCCCGCCTGCTGGATGCCTTCTTCGGTTCGATGGACGCGATCTCTGCGATCCGCGCTGCGTACCCGGATCAGGCGGACGCCCAAGCGCCCGTCCGCCTCCTCGTGGTTGACACGCACGACAGCCTCGCCGACGGTCTCGCTCGGCGGTTGGGGAGCAGACCGGAGCTCAAGGTGGTCGGAACGGCGGGCACCGTCTCCGAAGCGGTCGTTGGCGCGTTGGCCAATGCACCGGACGTCATCCTCATGGGTTTCGATCTTCACGATGGCAGCGGGCCCCAGGCCATCGAGCAGATCAAGGCGCTGACGCCTTCGGTCAAGGTGATCATGCTCACGGCAGACACTGACGATCAGGCCCTCGTCAACGCCATCGCGGCGGGATGCTCAGGATTCGTCGGGAAGGACGACGCGATCGACGACGTCCTCGAGGCCATCGTGGCGGCGCACGACGGTGAGGTCATCAGTCCGCCCCGCGATCTGGTGCCGCTGCTGCGCCAGCTCCGCCCCACCCGTCGTGGGCTGGGCGCTGATCTCACCCACCGCGAGCTCGAGATCCTCGGCGTGATTGCCTCGGGAATGGCGAACAAGCAGGTCGCACATCGTCTCGGACTGAGCCTCAACACGGTGCGGAACCATGCCAGCAACATCATCTACAAGCTGCAGGCTCACTCGAAGCTGGAAGCGGTGGCGACCGCCGTGCGCGAGGGCATCATCGGCTATCCGAGCGACGTCGCGAGCCAGTAAGGACCACTCCCGGCCACAAGCTCATAGCGTGCGTCCGGCGGTGATGACCACAGCACGGCGCTCTGTCGCGGCACGCTCCGCCTCGGCGCGCTCGTGGGCCCAGGTAGAAAGAGCGGCGGGTTCGAGCGGCCGGCTGAGGAGGTAGCCCTGGAGATGGTCCGCGCCCATCTCCTGCAGGGCAGTCATCTCTTCGCCGGTTTCGACGCCTTCGGCGACGATCTTGATGTCGATGGCGTGGCCGAGGTCGGTGACCATCCGAACGAGCGAGCTGCCCCGTCGTTCGTTGAGCTGACTGGTGAACGAGCGGTCGATCTTGATGATGTCGATGGGTAGCTGCTGGAGGTGGGCCAGCGAGGTGTACCCGGTGCCGAAGTCGTCGATGGCGACTCTGACGCCGAGGGCGCGCACGGCGTCGAGCTCGGTGGCGGCCGCGACCAGGTCGGTGACCAGGACGGTCTCGGTGATCTCGACGATCAGGCGGTGAGGATCGACGCCGGTCTGATCGAGCACGGTTGCTATGTGGCCTGGGAGCTGTTGGCTGATCAGGTGCCGGCCCGAGATGTTGACGGACACGGGAACATCGGCCAGCTCGGCAACGGTCGACCACGCGACCAGCTGGCGGGTCGCTTCGCTGAGCACCCAGCAGTCGAGATCGATGATGAGCGCGGTTGCTTCAGCGACGGGGACGAACGAGTCGGGTCGGAGCGGCCCATAGCCCGGGCGGTCCCAACGGATGAGCGCTTCAGCGCCGACGAGCATCCCCGACATGGCTTCGAGAATCGGCTGGTAGTGCAACCGAAGCCCCCCGCCCGCCGGGTCGTCCAAGGCCGCCATGAGGGCCGCCTCGATGTCCTCGCGCTCGATCATCTGCCGTTGTAGATCAGCGTCGAAGAGCTCTATGCCTGACCCTGCCTGCTCGTGAAGCTTGGCCCGGTACATGGCGGCATCGGCCCGAGCGAGCAGCCGGAGGGGATCTTCAGGTCCGTCCAGGGTCAGCGCGATGCCGATCGCGGCCCCGATGGTGAGCCGGAGCCCGCCGATGTCGATGGGCTGGCTGATGGCGTCGATGATGCGTCGAGCCAAATCAGTGGCGCCGTCGACACCGTCGACTTCCTCGGCGACGACGACGAACTCGTCGCCTCCGAGGCGGGCGACGAAGTCACCACTCCTCACGCTGGTTTCCACCCGCGTGGCAACCTGCCGCAGCACCTCGTCGCCTACCTCGTGGCCGTGGCTGTCGTTCACCGCCTTGAACTCGTTGAGATCGGCGAACAGCAGAGCCGTGGTGGCCCCGGTTCGGGCGGCACGGTGCATGGCCGCCTGGATCGCGGTGATGGCCGCCGGCCGGTTGAAGATGCCCGTGAGTGAGTCGTGCGTCGCTTGATGGGCGAGATGCGTCTGCAGCTGGTCTCGCTCGACGATGGAACCGGAGAGCACGGCTACTGAGCTCTCCAGTGAACGGCCGAGCCGGCCGGGCAGGTGCTCGGTGAGGACGGGATCGTCGAAGTCGCACTGAGCGAGGGCGTTGGCCTTGGCGTCCAGCAGCTGCAGGTTCGCCACCAGGTCGTTGAAGACATCGAACGCGACTCGCGTCTCGCGAGGCCCGTGGTTGCGACTGTCGGAGAGCTCGGTGTCGAGCTCGCCCTCGTTGACCTGGTGGGCGTAGCGGGCCAGGTCTTTCAGCGGCTTGGAGATGGAGCGGGCCAGCCACAGGGCGACGGCTATCGAGGCGAGGGCCAGAGCGGCACCACCCACGGCCCAGCCCACGAACCCAGCCCGCTCTTCGGCGGCCAGATGCCGAGCCTCGTCGCTGACGGCGGTGGTAGCGGTGTCGAGCAAGCTGCCGAGCCGCTGGTCCAGAACGAGATGACCGCGGAGTGCCGCGACCAGCTTGTCGCGGTCGAGGGTGGCGCCAGGTGCAGTGAACGGCGTGCCCCGCAGGCTGGCGGCGACCGCGAGGTGGAAGGCCTGGATCTGGGGGTCAGCCTCGATGAGCGCGACGCTGGCGACCACGCTCTTGACGCCCAGCTTGCGGAGGCGGGCGACGGCCGTGTCGTAGTCCGCGCTGTCGGCGCTGACTCGGGCCAGCCGGGCCCTTGCCGCTGGCCCAGAATCGCCGGATGCGTACCAGATCGCACTCAGGTCGATGACCTGGGGAGTGGTGACGTCGCCCATGTTGCTCGCTAGCCGCAGTGACTCCAGCGCGGCGACGAGCGGTGCCTCGCGGGCCTCGACCTCGAGCTCATCGAGCCGGCGGGCTAAGGCGTCTCCGGTCACGCGTCCGAAGCCACCAAGCCGTTGCGCAGCCTCGGTCGGGCTGATGACGCCTTTGTCAATCCCCGCGTACAGCCACCGCAGCGTGGCCGCGCTGACGGGGCTCCGCGGCCCAAGGGATGTGGCAGCGCGAGTGGCGTTCGTCCGCGCCGGAGCAACCTCTGACGTCCAATCGAACTTGAGGAAGGTGATGGCCAAAGCCCGGGAGACACCGACTTCGGCGAACCGTACGTCGAACCGCGCTGCCGCCTCCTGCTGATGCAGCGCTTCACGCAGCTCGACGAGCTCGCTCAGCCGGGCGACCGCATCATCCACCGCCGCAGCCCGCGTCGCCAACGACCGGTGGGACACCACGGTCGACCCGGCCAGCACACACATCACCGTCACCGGAAGCATGACCAAGCCGATCAGCCGGACTGTCACTCCAAATCTCGTCCGAGGGCGGGGTGACGGCGATCGCGAGTCGTGCCGCCCGGACCGGCTCGGTGGCCGAGACTCGTTGGGCGAGCCCTCTTCAGACGATCTGCGACTCGGTTTCATCTCCCCTGTCAATCGTCCTGCCGTGACCGCGAGTTAGCCATTCGTCCCCATGGCGCGTTCGCGTCAGGAAGACGCCACCGGTGCGCTCGCAACCAGGTGGTCGTGTGTTCCCGCCCGGGGAGAGGCTCGGCACGGGAACGCCGTAGTCTGCCTCGATGAAGCCGTCGTTCGACATCGGGGCTCGGCCGCGGCCCGGCGAGGGCAATCGCCCAATGCTCCTAGTCTCGCGGGCGGGCCGGCGTAGCGGGTCAGGATCGATTCTGCGACCAACGGAGGCGCCCGATGAACCAGCAGGGTGAGTGCATGGACGGCAACGAGGCGGCGGCCCGGGTGGCGTACGCGTTGAGCGAGGTGATCGCCATCTATCCGATCACCCCGGCCTCGCCGATGGCCGAGCACTCCGACGACTGGTCTGCCGCTGGCCGCCCGAACCTGTGGGGCACCGTGCCCGATGTGGTGGAGATGCAGTCGGAGGCGGGGGCGGCCGGCGCGCTGCACGGCGCGTTGCAGAAGGGCGCGCTGGCGACGACGTTCACCGCGTCGCAGGGCCTGTTGCTGATGATCCCGAACATGTTCAAGATCGCCGGTGAGCTGACGCCGACGGTGATCCACGTGGCAGCCCGGACGGTGGCGACCCACGCCCTGTCGATCTTCGGAGACCACAGCGACGTCATGCACGCCCGCACCACGGGCTGGGCGACGCTGGCCGCCGGATCGGTGCAGGAGGCGCACGACTTCGCACTCGTGGCCCACGCGGCGACGATGCGCTCGCGGGTGCCGTTCCTGCACTTCTTCGATGGCTTCCGCACGTCGCACGAGATCGACAAGATCGCAGTGCTCGGCGACGACGACCTGCGCGCCCTGATGCGCGAGGACGACCTCATCGACCACCGGGGTCGCGGCATGAGCCCCGACGCGCCGATGGTCCGGGGGACGGCACAGAACCCAGACGTGTTCTTCCAGGCCCGTGAAGCGTGCAATCCGTTCCATCTCGCGGTGCCGGGGATCGTCGAGGGCGTCATGGCCGAGCTGGAGGAGCGGACCGGCCGCCGCTACGGGCTGGTCGACTACTACGGCGCGCCGGACGCGGAGCGGGTGATCCTCGTCATGGGGTCAGCGGCCGGCGCGGTCGAGGAGACCGTCGACACGCTCATCGCGGCAGGCGAGCCGGTGGGCATGGTTCGCATCCGGTTGTTCCATCCCTTCCCGGCTGAGCAGCTGGTGGCCGCGTTGCCCCCGACGGTGCGGTCGGTCGCGGTCCTGGACCGCACCAAGGAGCCGGGCGCAGTTGGTGAACCGCTGTACCTCGAGGTGGTGGCCGCGCTCAGCGAGGCGATGGACGTCGACGAGCCTCCGTTCGGCGAGCGGCCGCGAGTCATCGGCGGGCGCTATGGCCTTTCGTCGAAAGAGGTCTCGCCCTCGATGATCAAGCCCATCTTCGACGAGCTCCGAGAGCATCGGCCGAAGCGGCACTTCACGGTGGGGATCTACGACGACGTCACCAACTTGAGCCTCCCCATCGACCGAGAGTTCCGCTACCCCCGCCCAGCGGCGGAGGTGCAAGCCGTCTTCGTCGGGCTCGGCGCTGATGGCACGGTGGGTGCGAACAAGTCGTCGGTGAAGATCATCGGCGAGAGCACCGATCTGTGGGCCCAGGGATACTTCGTGTACGACTCCAAGAAGGCCGGATCGGTGACGGTCTCGCACCTGCGATTCGGTCCGGAGCCGATCCGGTCGACGTATCTGGTCGACGACGCCGACTTCGTCGCCTGCCACCAGTTCAGTCTGCTCAGGACGGTGAAGGTTCTCGACTACGCCAAGGCGGGCGCGACGTTCCTGCTCAACAGCCCGTTCGCGGCCACACAGGTTTGGGACCAGCTCCCGCGTGAGGTCCAGCGGCAGCTGATCGACAAGCACATCACGTTCTGGGTGATCGACGCCGACGCGGTCGCCCGGGAGGTGGGCATGGGCAACCGCATCAACACGGTCATGCAGCCGTGCTTCTTCCAGCTGTCGCACGTGCTGCCCGCTGCTGAGGCCATCGCTCGCATCAAGGAGTCGGTGGAGAAGACCTATGGGCAACGGGGCCGGGCGGTCGTCGACCGCAACTTCGCCGCCATCGACCACGCCATCGACCGGCTCGAACAGGTCGTGGTGCCCGACCAGGCGACCAGCACGAGAACCATGGCCACGACCGTGCCGGCCGACGCGCCAGCCTTCGTGCAGAGGGTCACCGCCCTGCTGATGGCGGGCGACGGCGACCTCTTGCCGGTGAGCGCGCTGCCCGTCGACGGCACCTTCCCGTCGGGCACCTCGCAGTACGAGAAGCGCGCCATCGCCAAGGAGATCCCCATCTGGGATCCGGACATCTGCATCGACTGCGGCAAGTGCGCCATCGTGTGCCCGCACGCCACCATCCGCATGAAGGTGTTCACGGCGGAGACCGTGGCCAACGCCCCCGACGACTTCCTGCACAAGGTCTTCCGCTCGAAGGACCTCGCTGGTCACCGCCTCACCATCCAGGTGGCGCCGGACGACTGCACGGGCTGCGGGGTGTGCGTCGACATGTGCCCGGCCAAGAGCAAGACCGAGGTACGTCACAAGGCGATCAACATGGAACCCGCCCCCGAGCATCGCGACGTCGAGCGGCGGCGATGGGACTACTTCCAGAGCATCCCGCCGCTCGATCGTGGCCTGCTCCCCCACGACTCGGTCAAGGGCTCACAGGTGCTGGAGCCACTGTTCGAGTTCTCGGGTGCCTGCGCGGGTTGCGGTGAGACCCCGTACATCAAGCTGGTCACCCAGCTGTTCGGTGATCGCATGATCGTGGCCAACGCCACCGGTTGCTCTTCGATCTACGGCGCCAACCTGCCGACGACGCCCTGGACCGCCAACGGCGACGGACGCGGCCCCGCGTGGAACAACTCGCTGTTCGAGGACAACGCCGAGTTCGGGTTCGGCATGCGACTCGCCCTCGACACCCAACGCGAGCAGGCGCGCGTGTTGCTGGCGCGGCTCGCGCCGCAGGTCGGCGACGGGCTCGTTCGTTCGATGCTCGACAATCCGCAGGAGACCGAGCAGCAGATCGCCATGCAGCGCGACGCCATCTCGCAGCTGCGGCTGCGTCTCGCCTCCCTCGACGGCGACGCCGGGCGCGACGCGTCCCATCTCCTGGCGCTCGTCGGCAACCTCGTCCGACAGGGGGTGTGGATCATCGGCGGTGACGGTTGGGCCTACGACATCGGCTTCGGCGGCCTCGACCACGTGCTGTCGGCCGGTCGCAACGTCAACATCCTCGTGCTCGACACCGAGGTCTACTCCAACACCGGCGGGCAGGCTTCCAAGGCCACACCGCGCGCCGCCGTCGCCAAGTTCGCGGCGGCGGGCAAGGGCACCGGCAAGAAGGACCTGGGCGCCATCGCCCGGGCCTACGGCAACGTCTACGTCGCCCAGATCTCGATGGGCGCCAACGAGCTGCAGACGACCAAGGCCATCGTGGAGGCCGACGCGTGGCCCGGACCGTCATTGGTGATCGCCTACAGCACGTGCATCGCCCACGGCATCGACATGTCCAAGTCGATGAGCCATCAGAAGGACGCCGTGAAGAGCGGCTACTGGCCGCTGTACCGATTCCAGCCGAGCGAGATCGAAGGCGGTCAGCCCTTCAAGCTCGACTCGCACACCCCGTCGATCCCGGTGCGCGACTTCGTCGCCACCGAGACGCGGTTCGCCATCCTCGAACGCACCCACCCCGAACGAGCGGCGCAGCTCGCCGTCCTCGCCCAGGCCGACGCTGACGAGCGCTGGCGGTACTACGAGCAGCTCGCCGGCATGCACCGCACCGTCCCGCACTCGCCCGACCCGGACGTCCAACCTGACATCGAGTACCACCGCCCCGACGACGACGAGGAGGCCTGAGATGGTCGACCTCTCCACCCGTTACCTCGGGCTCGAGCTGCGTTCGCCGATCGTCGCCTCCGCGTCGCCCCTCAATCGTGACCTCGACGCCGTCCAGCAGGTCGTGGAGGCGGGCGCGGCCGCCATCGTGCTCCCGTCGCTGTTCGAGGAGGAGATCCTGCACGACGAGATCCAGCTCAGCCGAGCCCTCGAAGCAGGCTCGGAGCTCTTCGCGGAGGCGCTCGACTACTTCCCGGCGATCGACAGCTTCGCCGACGCCGGCCAGCGCTACCTCGCCGACCTCGAGCGCGTCAAGGCTCACTCAGCGGTGCCGATCATCGGCAGCCTGAACGCCACCTCGACCGGTGGTTGGACCCGCTACGCCAAGCTCATCGAAGACGCCGGCGCTGACGCCATCGAGCTGAACCTGTACCACGTCGCCGCCGACCCCCATCGCACCAGCATCGACATGGAGTCATCTGACCTCGAGGTCATCGCCGCCGTGCGGGCGCAGATCGGCATCCCGCTGGCGGTGAAGCTCAGCCCCTACTACTCGGCCATGGCCAACTTCGCGGCCCGGGTCGTGACGACCGGCGCCGACGGGCTCGTGTTGTTCAACCGCTTCTACCAACCCGACCTCGATCTCGACACCTTCGAGGTGGTCCCTCGCGTCGAGCTCAGCCACCAGTGGGAGCTGCGCCTACCGATGCGATGGATCGCGATCTTGCGTCCTCAGCTCACCGACGCCGTGTCGCTCGCGGCCACCTCCGGCATCGCCGAGGGCACCGACGTCGTCAAGGCGCTCATGGTCGGCGCCGACGTCGCCATGGTGACCTCTGCGCTCCTCCGCCACGGCCCGGCGCGCCTCGCCGGGGTCGAAGCAGAGCTGCGGACATGGATGGAGGAGCACGAGTACAAGTCGGTCACCCAGCTACGGGGCAGTGCGAGCTCTGCCTCCGTCGACGACCCGTCGGCGTTCGAACGGGCCAACTACACCAAGACGCTCCAATCCTGGACCGCTCCGCAACAGCTGACGCCCTCCTCACCATCGCCCTGAGGCAAGACCCACCCGATTCGGGGAGGAGCGGAGCGACCCCAGCCTCGGGACCTACGGCTCTGTTGCGCCGGACGGCCGGGACGGGATCATCGTCTCGTGCTGTCGTCACTGCCCGGTGCCTTCGGTACTGGCGATGCCGCCGGTACGCGGTCGGCCTCCATCGTCGAGACGCACGTGTCGGCGGTGGTGTTCCTGGGGGACCGCGCCTACAAGGTCAAGAAGCCGGTGCGCAACGCGTTCCTCGACTACTCCACCCGGGCGGCGCGGGAATCGGTGTGCCGGCGGGAGGTCGAGCTCAACCGGCGGCTCGCACCCGACGTCTACCTCGGCGTGCTCGACGTCGTCGGCCCGGACGGTCAAACCTGCGACCACGTCATCGCCATGCGGCGGATGCCGGATGATCGGCGGCTCGAAACGCTCGCGCGCGAAGGGCGAGCGACACCCGAGATGTTGGCAGCCTTGGCCCGAACGATGGCGGCTTTCCACGCCCGCGCCGAGCGTGGTCCCCACATCGACGACGCGGCATCGCCGGCTGCCATCCGCCGGCTCTGGGTGGACAACTTCGCCCAGATGATGGCCTTCACGCCGAGCCTGCTGTCGCCCGACACGATGGGGGTGATCGAGGGTCTCGCGCTCACCTACCTCGACGGGCGGAGCCAGCTGTTCGAGGAGCGCATCCGCCACGGACACATCGTGGACGGCCACGGCGACTTGCTCTCGGCCGACATCTTCTGCCTCGACGACGGACCGCGGATCCTTGACTGCCTCGAGTTCGACGACGGGCTGCGCTTCGGCGACGTGCTCCTCGATGTGGCCTTCCTGGCGATGGACCTCGAGCGCCTAGGGCGCCCTCAGCTCGCTCGCACCTTCCTCGAGGCCTACCGCGAGCTCACCGCCGAGACCCATCCGCGCTCGCTCGAGCACCACTACGTCGCCTACCGGGCACTGGTCCGGGCCAAGGTCTCTTGCCTTCTCGCTGAGGGCGGAGATCCCACTGGGCCACCTGCGGCGACCTCGCTGCTCGACCTCTGCGCCCGGCACCTGTACCAAGGGCAGGTCCGGCTCGTGCTCGTCGGCGGCGCCCCGGGCACGGGGAAGACGACCGTCGCCGACCAGGTCGGTGCTCGACTCGGCTGCACCGTCGTCCGCAGCGACGAAGTCCGCAAGGAGCAGGCCGGCCTGGCGCCCTGCACGCGGGCCACCGCCGATTTCGAGGCCGGCATCTACGCGCCGGCCGCGACCGATGCGACGTACGCGGAGCTCCTCCAGCGAGCCGAGGTGGCGCTGTCACTCGGGGAGAGCGTGGTGCTCGACGCCACGTGGTCGGCCGCCTTGCACCGCACCACCGCCCACCGCGTCGCGCGCGACACACACGCCGAGCTGACAGAGCTCTGTTGCGAGTGTCCGCAGCACGTGGCGGCACGCCGTCTTTCGGCGCGCCTCGCCGCCAACCGCGATGCGTCCGATGCCACCGAGGAGGTGGCGGCGCGCCTTCGGGCCCGATTCGACCCGTGGCCCAGCGTCAGGACGATCGACACCGGCGGGAGCCCCGAGGCCGCGGTGGCCCAGGCGATGCGCTGGCTGGGTGCGCCGGCCCTGCTCCCCCAGCCGGCAGGCTGAAACGCTACGGAACGGAACTGAGCCGCCGCCATTCTCGCCGGCCGCCGGCCGGGTGGCCCACACCGGAGGACCTTCGCCCCTGGCGCCCGGGCCGCCACCGCCCGACGATCATTGGATGAGCGCAGCGCGGAACGACTTCGCGACTCCCGACGTCGACCAGCCCCGCCAGCGGCCGCCGGCCAGCGCGCTGCTCGCCGCTGTGGCACTGGCCCTCGTGGCCGTCGGCGGCATCCTTCACCTCGCCGGGTACGACAGCGCCGCCCACGCCGTGTGGGCCGCGACCACGGTCGGCGGGATCCTGCCGGCGTGCTGGCTGGTGATGCAGGACGCCCGCCGCGGCCACCTCGGAGTCGACGTGGTCGCCCTCCTTGCTCTCGTCGGCACGCTGGCGGTGGGCGAGACGCTCGCCGGCGCCGTCATCGCGCTCATGCTCGCCACCGGGCGCGCGCTCGAGGACTGGGCGGGACGGCGCGCCCGGCGAGAGCTCAGCGCGCTGCTGGAGCGCGCGCGCCACGACTCGCGCACCACCACACGTCCGAAGGGCTCGTCGACGTCGACGTCGACGACGTGCGGCCGGGCGACGTCCTCCTCGTGAAGCCGGGCGAGGTGGTGCCCGTCGATGGGCGCGTGGAGCATGGCGGGGCCGTCCTCGACGAGTCGGCCCTCAGTGGCGAACCGCTGCCGGTGGAGCGCCCCGCTGGGGACGCCGTGCGCAGCGGTGTCACCAACGCCGGGAGTCCCTTCGAGCTGCGGGCTACTACGCCCGCCGCCGAGAGCACGTACGCGGCGATCGTCCGGCTGGTGGCCGAGGCCGAGGCGTCGAGCGCGCCGTTCGTGCGGCTGGCGGACCGCTACGCCGGCGGCTTCCTCCTCCTCAGCCTGGTGCTGGCAGGCGCGGCGTGGGCGGTCTCGGGTGAGCTGGTGCGCGCGGTGGCCGTCCTGGTGGTGGCCACGCCGTGCCCGCTGATCCTCGCCGCCCCCGTCGCCATCGTGTCGGGCCTTTCCGCCTGTGCTCGACGGGGCGTGATCGTCAAGGGGGGCGCCGTACTCGAGCGACTCTCGACCGGGCGGACGTTGTTGTTCGACAAGACCGGCACGCTGACGGTCGGCCACCCCGAGCTCGTGGCCGTCATCCCTGCACCGGGTGCCGAGCCTGACGCCCTGCTCGGCCTCACCGCCTCCCTCGACCAAGTCTCCCCTCACGTCCTCGCCTCGGCCGTGGTGGCCGCGGCCGCGGGGCGCGGTCTCCCCCTCAGCCTCCCCACGGGCGTCGAGGAGGTCCAGGGCCACGGCGTCACCGGGATGGTGGACGGCCACATGGTCCGCGTCGGCAAGCTTTCGTGGGCCGCGCCCGACGCGCGCGGTCCCTGGCTGCGCACCGCCCGCCGGCGAGCGGAGCTCGATGGCGCCCTCACGACCTACGTTCGGATCGACGACCGGCCGAGCGGCGCCCTCGTGTTCATCGACCCCATCCGCACCGACGCCGCCCGTACCGTCGCCGCCCTGCGTCTCGATGGGATCCATCGCGTCGTGATGGTGACCGGCGACCGGGCCGAGGTGGCCGACACCATAGGAGCCATGATCGGCGTCGACGATGTGCTCGCCGACCGCACACCGCTCGACAAGGTCGAGGCGGTGCGAGTCGAGCGCGCCACCGCACCAACGATCATGGTCGGCGACGGCATCAACGACGCACCGGCCCTGGCCCTGGCCGACGTCGGCGTCGCCGTCGGTGCTCGCGGCGCCACCGCGTCCTCGCAGGCGGCCGACGTGGTGTTGATGGTGGACCGCCTCGACCGGGTGGGGGATGCCGTCGCCATCGCCCACAGGACCACCAGCATCGCCCTTCAGAGCGTGCTCGTAGGGATTGGCCTGTCGGTAGGCGCCATGGGCTTCGCCGCCGTGGGCCTCCTCCCGCTGGTGTGGGGCGCCCTCCTCCAGGAGGCCATCGACCTCGGCGTGATCCTCAACGCTCTTCGCGCCCGCCGCGCACCCCGACGCACCGAGCTGACTCCCGACGCGGCCCGCTTCTCCGAGCGGTTCCGTCAAGAGCACCTCCGGCTGCGCCCCGACATCGACCAGCTCCAGACCACGGCCGACGAGCTCGGCTCGCTCGACCGCGCCACGGCCCTGGTCCGCGTGCGCGCCGTGCAGCGCTTCCTCGTGGACACCCTGCTGCCCCACGAGGAGAGCGAGGAGCACGAGCTGTACCCGGCGCTGGCCGCGGTCATCGGTGGCGACGACCCGACCGGCCCGATGAGCCGGGCTCACGCCGAGATCGCCCATCGGATCCGCCGACTGGGTCGCCTCGTCGCTGACATCGGTCCGGACGGGCCGGATGAGGAGGACCTCGTCGAGCTCCGCCGCCTCCTGTATGGGCTGCACGCCATCCTCGCCCTGCATTTCGCCCAGGAGGACGAGCGCTACCTCTCCCTTGGCGGGGGCAAGTCGCCGGGCGGCCGAACCAGCGGCTCGGGACCTCCGGCCGAGCGGGTCCCTCAGGTCGCGGGGGACACTGGCCGGCAGGCGTCGACCCATCAGACCGCGGCTCTCACCTGATTCTCACCTTGTCCGGCGATGATGGACGACATGGGTTCGCGGGTGCTGGTGGCCGAGGACGACCGGGCCATCCGGGAGGCACTGGTCCTCGCCCTCGAGCTGGAGGGTCACGAGGTCGAGGCCGTGATCGACGGCGCCCAGGCCCTGAAGACCGTCAGCGAACATGAACCCGACGTCGTCGTGCTGGACTGGATGATGCCTATGGTCGACGGGCTGACCGTGTGCCGGCGGTTGCGGGCCGGCGGAAGCGGCGTCCCCATCCTCATGCTCACGGCGCGGACAGAGATCTCCGATCGCGTGTCGGGACTTGACGCCGGGGCCGACGACTACCTGGCCAAGCCCTTCTCGCTGGACGAGCTGCTGGCGCGGGTTCGAGCCCTCCTGCGGCGGGCAGGCACCGACGGCACGGACCGCGTGTGGCGAGTCGGCGACCTGCTGGTCGACCCGGCGGCTCGCCGGGCCTGGCGCGGCGACCGCGAGCTGGATCTCACCAAGACCGAGTTCGACCTCCTGCTCACACTCGTCCGCAACGCCGGCATCGTCTGCACCCACAGCGCGATCTACGACGCGGTGTGGAGCTACGACTTCGGCCCCGACTCGAAGACGCTCGCTGTCTACGTCGGATACCTGCGCCGCAAACTCGAGGAGGGCGGGGAGGCGCGGCTGATCCACACCGTGCGGGGCGTCGGCTACACGCTCCGGACACCGTGACGCTGCGGGCCCGCCTGGCCCTCGCGCTCGGCGTGCTGACCGCCACGGCCGTGACGGTGATGGCGCTCGTGGGCTACCGGAGCACCTCCACCCGGCTGTACCACGAGATCGATCGCTCGCTGACCAGCTCGGCCTCCCGCTTCGCCGATCCGGACGGCCGCTATGCCAACGCGGTCTGCCGCCAGCTGGCCCAGAACGTGCCCGTCGATGCCGGGGGCGACACGACGGCCGATCTCCCCGGCACCGGAGTGCAGTGCCTCGACCGGGCCGGCGTCGCCTTCGCAGCTTCGTCCGCGGAACCGCTCCCGATCAATGACGACGACGTGGCGTTGGCCCGCCGGGGGGGAGCCGTCTCGCTGCGCACGGTCGCCGACGACCGCATCCTGACCGTGCCGGTGAACGGTGGGGGTGCGGTCCAGCTCAGCCGGGAGCTGGACGAGGTCCAGCATGTCCTGGCCAACCTGCGAGTGCGGTTCGCCGGCATCGGCGCCGCCGTCACCGCCCTGGCCGCCCTCGTCGGGTGGTGGATCGCCTCCCGCGTGACGCGCCCGGTCACCAAGCTGACGGCGGCGACGGAAGCGATCGCGGAGAGTGGTCGCCTCGACATCGACCTGCCGCCCGGCGGCTCCGACGAGACGGGTCGGCTGGCCCACAGCTTCGCCACCATGCTGGACGCCTTGCGACGTTCGCGCGAGCAGCAACAACGTCTGGCCCAGGACGCGGGCCACGAGCTGCGCACCCCGCTGACGAGCCTGCGCACGAACGTCGAGGTCCTGCGCCGCCACCCCGAGCTGGCACCGACCACGCGAGACCGCGTCCTCGCCGACATCGACTCCGAGCTGCGCGAGCTGACGGACCTCACCAATGAGCTCGTCGCCCTCGCCACGGAGGAAGCCGACGACGAGCCGGAGCAGCACCTCGACCTGGCCCTGCTGGCCCGTCGCGCCGCCTCCCGCACGGAGCGACGGCGCCACCGGCCGGTCGTGGTCGACGCGCGGCCGTCGTTCGTGATCGGACAGCCTCGGCAGCTGCTACGAGTCCTGGACAACGTTCTCGACAACGCGGCGAAGTTCGACCCGTCCGGGCAACCCATCGAGCTGGTCGTTCGGCCGGGTGCCGTCGTCGTGCGTGATCACGGGCCGGGCATCGAAGCCGCGGACCTCGTGCGCGTCTTCGACCGGTTCTACCGGACACCCGGGGCGCGATCCCTGCCCGGCTCGGGGTTGGGTCTGTCCATCGCCAGCGACGTGGTGCAGCGGCACGGTGGGTCGATCGGCGCCTCGAACCATCCCGATGGCGGCGCCGTCATCTGCATCGCCCTGCCGGACGCGGGTGCCGATGCGCCGCCCGCGGAGGCCGAGACGAAGGTCGGCGACCGCGAGCTGCCGCCGCCGAGGTCTCACCGAGCCCTTACCTGAGCGCGGCCACGCGCTCACGCCGAGCAGGGAGAATGGACGGCGTGTCCCCCCGAGCGATCCGTCGCCATCACCCGAGCGTCGCCAGCCGCGATGCGGGCCGGGCTCGACTCGGCCGGCTGACCGGCTGGATGGCCGCAGGAGGCGCCGCCGGCGTCGGCCTGTTCTCTGTGTTCGCAGCCAGCTCCTCGGCGGCGAAGACGTCGACGGTGCCGTCGGACCCCACCGTCGTGTCCCAGCCGGGCGCCACCTCCGGCGCCGGCGCCGAGGCGCCGGCAACTGTCCCGCCCACAGTGCCGACGACCGCGCCCAACAGCCCGTCGTACACGCTCCCCGCGATCACGGAGCCCGCACCGATCCTGCAGCCGGTCGATCCGCCGACGACTAGCGGACGTCGACACCACCGTCAGGACGCGGCGGCCACCTCCGGCGGCTCATGAGCCTGTCCACGGTCGCGCCGCGTCGCACCCGCTTCCCGGCGCTCGGCACCACGGCCGTCGTTGTCGTCACGGACCCGGATGCGCTCGGCGAGGCTACGGAAGCGGCGATGGTGGAGATCGCCGCGGTCGACGCCGCGTGCAGCCGATTCCGGCCCGACAGCGAACTGTGCGCAGTCAACGACGGTCGCGGCCAACCGGTTTCGGTTTCGACGACTCTGCTCGAGGCCGTTGACACCGCGCTCGCCGCAGCCTCGGCGACGGACGGTCTCGTCGACCCCACCGTCGGGCGGGTCATGCGCGTCCTCGGCTACGAGCGCAGCTTCGAGCTCGTCGATCGCGATGGGCCCCCGGTGCGCGCCATGGTCGGTTCTGTACCCGGGTGGCAGGTGGTCCGCGTCGACCGGACCCGCAACCAGATCACGGTGCCAGCCGGCGTCGAGCTCGACCTCGGCGCCACCGCGAAGGCTTGGTGCGCGGACCGGGCAGCAGAAGCCGCCGCCGCACAGACCGGAGCGGGCGTGCTGGTCAGCCTGGGTGGGGACATCGCGGTCGCCGGCCCGGCCCCGCGCCAGGGGTGGCTGGTCCGCCTCGCCGAAGGCCACGACGAGCCCACCGACGGACCGGGCCCGTCCGTCTCCATCCACCACGGAGGTCTGGCCACGTCGAGCACCGTGGGCCGGCGATGGCAGCGCGGCGACGACCAGCTCCATCACGTGATGGATCCTCGGACGGGCCGTCCGGCCAACACGGTCTGGCGCACGGTCACCGTCGCCGCCGCCACCTGCGCCGGAGCCAACACGGCGTCGACCGCCGCGGTCGTGCTCGGCGACGCGGCCGCCGACTGGCTGGCGGCCCGCGGTCTACCGGCTCGACTGGTACGCCACTCCCGAGAGGTCGTGCTCGTCGCCGGGTGGCCGAGCGACGAGTCGAACGAGGACGCGGTGGCGGCTGGCGAGCTGGGAGCGCAGCCGTGAACCTGTCCTCCAGCCAAGCCTGGTGGTACCTCACACGGGGAAGCGGCTTGGTGGCCCTCGTACTGCTGACGGGCAGCGTGGCCCTCGGCGTCCTCAACACGAACGGCTGGAGCTCGCCCCGGTGGCCACGCTTCGTCACGCTCGGGCTGCACCGGAACCTTTCCCTGCTCGCCGTCACCTTCCTCGGGCTGCACATCGTCAGCACGATCCTCGACGGCTTCGCACCGATCGGTTGGCTCGACGTCGTCCTACCCTTCCACTCCCCCTACCGGCCGCTCTGGCTCGGTCTCGGCGCCGTCGCCGTCGACCTCCTCATCGCGGTGACGATCACCAGCCTCCTGCGCCGGTACCTGAGCCTCATCCTGTGGCGGGTGGTGCACTGGACGACGTGGCTGGCGTGGCCGGTCGCGCTCCTGCACGGGCTCGGGACCGGGTCCGACACGACGCACCGCTGGACGCAGCTCGTGTACATCGCCAGCGCGGCCACGGTGCTGGCCGCGGCCTGGTGGCGCATCGCCTCGGGCTGGCCGGGACGGCTACCGCTCCGGGCCACCGCCATCGTCGCCTCGGTCCTCCTACCCCTCGCCGTGCTGGCTTGGACGCGGTCGGGACCGCTGCATCCTGGCTGGGCACGCCGCGCTGGCACCCCGCCCTCGCTGCTGCACCCCACCTCCGCCGACGCCGGAGGCAACCCATGACCACGGGCGCCGTCCGCCTTCGCGAGCGGGCCGACAGGGTGGCTTACCGACCCTCGCCCACCGAGCTGCCCCGGTTGCTGGCCTCACCGGCGGCGACGAGCCTCGACGACCACCTCCAGCGCTTCGGCCCCTTGCCACTGCCGCACGGGCACCATGCCGTCGACCTGATCGACGCCGTAACTCGGGCCGGGCTGCGCGGTCGCGGCGGGGCCGGCTTCCCCACCGGCACCAAGCTGGGGGCGGTGCGCCACTCGGCGTCGCGAGGCTCGATCAGCCGCCGGCCCCCGATCGTCGTCGCCAACGGGACCGAGGGCGAGCCGGCCAGCATCAAGGACCTGACCCTCCTGACGCTGGCACCCCACCTGGTGCTCGACGGCATGGTGGCCGCCGCGCTCGCCGTCGGCGCCCCCGAAGCCATCCTGTGCGTCGATCGGGAGAGCGGGCCGGCCTTGGCCACCCTGCGGCGAGCGCTGTACGACCGCGACCGAGCGGGACGCGACCCGGTCGCGCTGCAGCTCGGCGAGAGCCCGACGCACTACGTGGCCGGCGAGGAGTCCGCGCTCGTGCACTGGCTCAACGGCGCCGACGCAAAGCCCACGAAGGTGCCACCGCGTCCGTTCGAGCGCGGCGTGGCGGGCCGTCCCACGCTCGTGGACAACGTGGAGACCCTCGCTCACCTGGCCCTGATCGCCCGCTTCGGGCCGGACTGGTGGCGCTCGATTGGGACCGCGGACGACCCCGGCACGTTCCTCGCCACGGTGACCGGCGCCTCGCGCCACCCGCGCGTCTATGAGGTGCAGTTCGGTACCTCCCTTCGGGTCCTGCTCGCGCACGCCGACCTCCCGCCCGGTCGGGGCGTGCTCGTCGGCGGCTACTTCGGGACGTGGCTCAGCCCCGAGACGGCCCGGACCGTCCGGCTCACCCGGGCCGGGCTCGCCGAGGTGGGCGCATCGCTCGGTTGCGGCGCCGTTGCCGCCCTGCCCCCCGAGGTCTGCCCTCTCGTGGAGCTGGCCCGGGTGACGCGCTGGCTCGCGGGCGAGTCGGCCGGACAGTGCGGACCCTGCGCCTTCGGGCTCCCCGCCATCGCCGGGGCGGTCGAGGCCCTCGCCGCCGGCGATCACCCGCGCGATGCCCTCCGGGCCGCTCGGCGTTGGCTCCCGATGGTGGACAAGCGAGGCGGCTGCAAGCTCCCGGACGGGGTCGTCCGGTTCGTCTCCAGCGGCCTCCAGGTCTTCTCCGAGCACATCGATGAGCACCGCTTCGGCTCCTGCCCACAGGCGGGCGCGGCGGCCGTCCTGCCGGTGCCCGCCCATCGCGGGGGCTGGCGATGACCTTCCGGCTCATCCTCGACCCCATCGCCTGTGACGGGCACGGCATCTGCGCCGAGCTCTTCCCCGAAGGGATCTCCCTCGATGATTGGGGCTATCCGATCGTGCGCGCCGGCGAGGTGCCACGCGAGCTCCGGGCCCACGCCCGTCGGGCCACGAGCGGCTGCCCCAAGCTGGCGCTCACCATCGAGCGCTAGGCCGAGCGGTCAGCCGCCATCTCCGCCCGCCGGTGGTAGGCGGTGGACGGCGAGGGGTGCGAGCACCGCGAGGACACCAACCTCAGGGCCGACGCCCGGTCAGCGCGAGGAGCGCCCTACCATCGACCCGGTGCTGCCAACCACCGTCACCATCCGGGAGGTCGGTCCCCGCGATGGCCTGCAAGCCGAGATGCCGATCGAGCCCACGGGCCGGGTGCGGCTCATCGAGGCGCTGCTCGCGGCGGGGGTGACCAACATCGAGCTGGCGGCCTTCGTCAGCCCCCGGGCGGTGCCGGCGATGGCCGGCGCCGAGGAGGTGCTGGCGGCGGTCGGACCCCGCGCCGGCGTGGTGCGGGTGGCCTTGGTCCCAAACGCCATCGGCGCTCAGCGGGCGCTCGGGTGCGGGGTCGACGAGCTCACGGTCACCGTCTCTGCCTCCGCCGCCTACTCCGAGAAGAACGTGCACATGACCGTCGGCGAGTCCGTCCGACAGGTGGAGGCCGTCTGTGCGCTGGCGACCCAGGAGCCAGCGCCGATCCCAGTCGACGCCGTCGTGTCCTGCGCGTTCGGATCGCCCTACGAGGGCGACATCGCCCCGACCGCGGTCGCCGGGTTGTGTGCGACACTCGCCGACGCCGGCGTCACCCGGGTCACGCTCGCCGACACCACCGGCATGGCGACGCCGCGGAGGATCGCCGAACTGCTCGACGCCGCCGGCACTGACGTCGGCCTCCACCTGCACGAGACGCGCGGCACGGGTCTCGTGAACCTGTATGCAGGGCTGCTGCATGGCGTGCGGCGGTTCGACTGTTCGGTGGGCGGCCTCGGCGGCTCCCCGTTCGCAGCCGGGGCGGCCGGCAACGTGGCGACAGAGGAGGCGGTCGCGCTCCTCGACGACCTCGGCGTGGTCACGGGACTCGACACCGAGGGTCTGATCGCCGCCGCGCTGCTGGCCGAAGAGCTGCTCGGCCACGCCGTCCCGAGCCGAGTCGCCCACGTCGGCCCCCGCCTCCGCCCCGCCGCGCTGCCGCCGCCGAGCTGATCGGCCGACCGGAAGTCCCCGGTCCTGCGTGACACGATGAGGGCACAAGGTTCGACGGGCGGGCCGACGAACCTGAGTCGGGAGACCCGATTGAGGCTGTTGCACGCGCAACCATGGTCGAGGCATACCCGGCGGACGGCCCGTACCGGCCCGCGCCCGGGGCTCGGCGCAGGGGGCATCGCCCTCGCCGCGCTGGTCCTGGTGGTCGCCTGCTCAGCGCCACCAGCACCGCCGCCTCCGCCTCCACCTCCACCTCCACCGCCTTGGGCCGCCCACACCCGCATCACGGCGAGCGGGTACGTGGCGGTCGACGTCGGGTGCGCGACCACCCTCGATGCCGCCGGTCTTGACGCCTTCTTCCGTCAGCGGGTCGGGCCGGTGCTGGGCTGGGACTACCAGCACGTCTACCCGCTCGGCGGCGACCGGTACCTCTGGCTGTTCCAGGACGCGTTCATCGACCACTCCGGCCGGGCGACCAGCCTCAATGGTGTCGGCTTCGCCCAGAACGCGGCCATGCTGCAGACCGGACGTTGCTTCACGTTGCTCCACCGCGGCACCACTGCTCAGCCTTCTTCCTTCGAGCCCGGCGCCGGCGAGCAGGTCCTCAAGCGCTGGTGGTGGCCCCTCGGAGGCGAGGTGGACGGCAACCGGCTGCGGGTCTTCTGGGCCGAGATGGTGGCCGACCCGACGCCGCCCGCTCCCGGCGACGGCCTGCCGTGGCATCCGGTCGCCACCTGGCTGGCCACCTACGACGCCACGACCCTCACCCGCCTCGACTTCCCGCGCTGGCACCGAGCCCCGGTGCGCAACCGCTCTACGGCTACGCCGTGGCCTCTGACGCCCACTTCAGCTACCTGTTCGGCAACACCTACCAGCAGAACCTGGCCCGCGAAGGAGGCTTCTGGAACGGACCGCACTCGGCCACGGCGATGTGGCTGGCCCGGGTGCCGAGGGCGCAGCTCGACCAGCGCCCGCAGTACTGGACGGGCACCGGCTGGTCGTCGCAGGACCGTGAACGCCGAGCCGATCCTCTCCCGGTACTGGGCGGAGAACCCGATGCAACCCCGGTTCCTCGACGGGCTCTGGGTGGCCGTCGACGAAGGAGAACGGCTTCTGGGGCAATGAGCTGGCCGTCGACGCGGCCACGCACCCATGGGGGCCGTGGACGACGGTGCAGGAGGGACCGCTCCTCGGCCGGGGTGGGGATCCGCTGCTCAACACCTACAACGTCGGGCCGCTGCCCTGGCGGGCCAGCAACGGCAACCTCATCCTCTCGGTCTCGGAGAACGCGAAGGACATGCGCCGCGACGCCTACCCGCACCCCGAGCGCTACCGACCGACCTTCACCGAGGTCGCCTTCCCCGCCGCCTGACGTCCGCGTCCCCGGCCGGTCTCACCCCCCTCGTTCCGGTCACCGATTCCGTCACCGGCCAGCAGATTCCGTGCCCAGAACGGATAGGGGACGCCCGGTACGGGCTTAGGGCCGAGGCTGGGGAGGTCAGCGGCAGACGGCCGTGGCGGCGCGGGCTTGCGGCTTCGCGTCAGTCGAGGCTGGTCATCACGTGCTTGATGCGGGTGTAGTCCTCGAGCGCGTACATCGACAGGTCCTTGCCGTAGCCCGACTTCTTGAAGCCGCCGTGGGGCATCTCGGCGACGAGCGGGATGTGGGTGTTGATCCACACGCAGCCGAAGTCGAGCCGCTTGGCCATGCGCATGGCCCGGCCGTGGTTCTGCGTCCACACCGACGACGCCAGCCCGTAATCGACGCCGTTGGCCCAGGCGACGGCCTCGTCCTCGTCGGTGAACCGCTGGACGGTGATGACCGGGCCGAAGATCTCGTTCTGGATCATCTCGTCGTCCTGCGCAGGTCGGCGACGACGGTCGGCTCGAAGAAGTAGCCCAGTCCCCCGGCACGCGATGGCCGCCGGCGAGGACCTTGGCGTGGTCGGGCGCGCGGTCGACGAAGCCCGTCACCCGCTCGAGCTGGCTCGGGTTGTTGACCGGGCCGAACAGCACGTCGGGATCGTCCGGCATGCCGGTCTTGGTGCCCTTGGCCTGCTCGGTGAGCGCGTCGACGAAGTCGCCGTAGACGGCGGGGCCGGCCAGCACCCGCGTCGCCGCCGTGCAGTCCTGGCCGGCGTTGAAGTACCCGGCCACCGCGATCCCTCGGCCGCGGCGGCGAGGTCGGCGTCGTCGAACACGATGACGGGCGCCTTGCCTCCGAGCTCGAGGTGCACCCGCTTCAGCGAGTCGGCCGCCGTCCTTCGCCACCTCCGTGCCGGCCCGCACCGACCCGGTGATCGACACCATCGACGGCGTGTCGTGGGCGACCATGGCCTCGGCCGGTGTCGCGGTCGCCGCAGATCACGTTGAACACGCCGGGCGGCAGGAACTCGGACGGCGATCTCGGCCAGCAGCGACCGTGGTCGCCGGCGTGGTGTCCGACGGCTTGAGCACCACGGTGTTGCCGGCCGCGATGCGCGGGAGCGAACTTCCAGACCGCCATCATCATCGGGTAGTTCCACGGCGCGACCTGGGCGACGACGCCGACCGGCTCGCGACGGATGATCGAGGTCAGCCCCTTCATGTACTCACCCGCCCCCCGACCCTCGAGGATGCGGGCGGCGCCGGCGAAGAAGCGGATCTGGTCGACCATCGGCGGCATCTCTTCGCTCTCGGTGAGGGCGACGGGCTTACCGGTGTTCTCGCTCTCGAGCTTGACCAGCTCGGCGCCTCGGGCCTCGATCGCGTCGGCGATGCGGTAGAGGGCCAGGCTGCGCTCGCTCGGCGTGGTGTCCCGCCAGACCTCGAACGCGGCCGCGGCCGCCGCCATGGCGGCATCGACGTCGGCCGAACCGGAGAGGGGCGCGGTGGCGTAGGTCTGGCCGGTCGCGGGGTTGACGACATCGGTGGTGCGGCCATCGGCCGCGTCGACGGGGGCGCCGTTGACGAAGTTCTGGATCGCGCGGGTCATCGGGGTGTCTCGCCTCCTTGCGTGGACGGCCGGAACGGTAGCCGGAGCAGTCGCCGACCAGCCGCCGATGCGGCGCGAGTACCGTGCCCACCAATGACCACCGAAGCCGTCCCCGCCTTCCTGCACCCCTTCGCCCGCCCCGCCGAGCGCGCAGTTCGTGTCGATGGTCGGGGGTGCGGGCGCCGAGGTCTGGGACCGGGACGGCCGGCGCTACCTCGATGGCATGGCCAGCCTGTGGTACGTCGCCGCCGGCTATGGCCGGACGGAGATCGCCGACGCCGTTCACCGCCAGATGACCGCCCTGGCTGCGTTCTCCTGCTTCGAGCCGTTCACCAACGAGCCGGCCGACGAGCTGGCCACCCTCCTCGCCGACCTGGCCCCGGTGCCGGGTTCTCGGGTCTTCTTCACCAGCAGCGGTTCGGAGGCGGTCGACTCTGCCATCAAGTTGGCCCGCATCGCCCATGTCCGGGCCGGGCACCCGGAGCGCACGCTGATCCTCAGCCGAGCCCGCGCCTACCACGGCGTCACCTATGGCGGCATGACCGCGCAAGGGCTGCCGCTCAATCGGGAAGGTTTCGGACCGTACGTCGAGGGCGTCGTGAACCTGCCCGCCGACGACATCGAGGCGTGGGCGACCTACCTCGCCGAGCACGGCCACGAGGTGGCGGCCATCCTGACCGAACCGGTCCAGGGCGCCGGCGGCGTCTACCCACCACCGGACGGCTACCTCGAGGGACTCCGGCGGCTGGCCGACCGCCACGGCTGCTACTTGATCTTCGACGAGGTCATCTGCGGCTTCGGCCGACTCGGTCAGTGGTTCGGCGCCCTCCACTACGGGGTCCAGCCCGACCTGCTGACGTTCGCGAAGGCGGTGACATCGGGGTACGTGCCGCTGGGGGGCGTGCTCGTCGCACCCTCGGTGCGCGAGCCGCTCGAGGCCGACCCTGAATGGCTGCTCCGTCATGGCCACACCTACTCGGGCCACCCCACGGCGTGCGCGGCGGCGCTCGCCAACCTCGCCCTGCTGCGTGATGAGAGGCTGATCGAGCGCGCGGCTGCGATCGGGGCGCGGCTGTTCAAGGGGTTCCGTGCGCTCGCCGACGACGGCCTGGTCGCCGAGGTCCGCAGCGAGGGCGCGGTCGGCGCGCTCAAGCTCGCCCCCGGGAAGGACGCCTTCGCGGTGCGCGACGCGCTGATGCAAGCCGGCGTCCTCACCCGGGCGGTGAACGCCGAGACCCTCACCTGGTGCCCGCCCCTCGTCATCACGGACGAGCAGATCGATCGCGTCGTCGACGCGGTGGACGCCGCCCTGGGCTGAGTCCCGCGGCCGGCTCAGCCGGGCCCCGCGGCGCTCAGCCCTTTATCAGCGAAGCGAGGGCCCAGATGGCGGCCACGGCGCCCACGCCCGCCATCAGCAGGCTGCGCCCGAGTGGCGCCCGGCGGAGGTCGCCCTCGTTGACCTCGGCCCGAGGGCGCACGATTGCGAGCACGTTGCCGACCAGCAGCGCGCCGCCGAGGGCCAACAGCAGCCAGGCCAGGAGATCGTCGCCCAGGAACATCCGCCGGTGAGCCTAGGAGGTGGCCGTCTGGGCGGCCCAAGAGCCGCGCCGGCTCGGCGCGGCTGCGGTCAGACCCCGCGGGCCGCGTTGTCGAACCGGGTGTACTGGCCGAGGAACACGAGCCGCCGGATCCCGGTGGGCCCATTGCGGTGCTTGGCCACGATGACCTCGGCCGAGCCCCGGTCGGGCGAGTCCGGGTTGTAGACCTCGTCCCGGTAGATGAACATCACGACGTCGGCGTCCTGCTCGATCGAGCCCGACTCTCTGAGGTCCGAGAGCATCGGCCGCTTGTCGGCCCGCGTCTCGAGGTTCCGGGAGAGCTGGGAGAGCGCGACGATGGGGATCCGCAGCTCGCGGGCGAGGATCTTGAGGCCCCGGCTGATCTCGCTCACCTCGACCTGGCGGTTCTCGGCGCCGAGCCGCCCGGACATCAGCTGCAAGTAGTCGACCACCACGAGCCCGAGCCCGCCGTGGCGGGCCTTCATTCGCCGAGCCTTGGCCCGGATCTCCATCACGGTGACGTTCGGGTTGTCGTCGAGGTAGAGCGGGGCGTCGAGACGGCCGATGGCCCGGCCGATCTTGGACCAGTCGGTCTCGGAGAGATCGCCGGTGCGGAGCTTCTTCGAATCCACCCTGGCCTCGGCCGAGAGGATGCGGGAGGTCAGCTCCTTGTGCCCCATCTCCAACGAGAAGAAGAGCACCGGCAGGCCGGCCGTGATCGCGGCGTGGGCGGCCAGGCCGAGCGCGAACGCCGTCTTGCCCATCGACGGGCGGGCGCCGACGACGTTCAGGGTGTCGGGCTGCAAGCCCGAGAGCAGGTCATCGAGGTCGTGGTAGCCCGTGGCCAGGCCAGTGATCGCGCTCCCCCGCTCGTAGGCGGCTTGGAGGTCGTCGAAGGTCTCACCCAGCAGGTCAGAGAGCGGTCGGGTGCTGTCGACCACCTCGTGGTCGGCCAGCTGGAACACCTTGTTCTCGGCCTCGTCGAGGGCCTTGGTGACGTCGTCGGGCTCGTCGTAGGCGATCTCGGCGATCTCGCCCGCGACACCGATCAGGCGTCGGAGCAGCGCGGTGTCGTGCACGATCCGCGCGTAGCGCGCCGCGTTCGAGATCGCCGGTGTCGCCGCCTGGAGGTCGAGGAGGAGGCTGGGGCCGCCGATGTCGTCGAGCACCCCCGCCCGGCGCAGCTCGTCGGCCACGGTGACCGCGTCCGCTGGCTCGCCGGAGCTGACCAGGGTGCGGATGGCGTCGTAGGTGAACTGGTGGGCCGGCTTGTAGAAATCGTCGGGGCCGAGCCCCATCTCCGCCACGGCCACGATGGCGTCCGGCGAGAGCAGCAGGGCCCCGAGCAGGGAGCTCTCGGCCTCGACATTGTGCGGCGGCACCCGCCCCGTCGTGCCCCGTGGACGGCGCTCGGTTCGCTCCGCCCGGTCCAGTGTCCGCTCCGCCATTGTGAGCCACTTTCACCGATCAGTCATGTGGGGTACTAGAGGATGAGGCTGGGGGTTTCCGAGCATTGCTGTGGATAGTGGCCCCGCCGCTGTGGACAGGGCGCGGATGGTCGCCCTCCGCCAGGGCGCGTGGATCGAGGCCTTCCGCCAGGTTCCGGGTTGTGTGGTGGCGTCAGCCTGGGACGACGTCGACCGTGAGCGGGAACTCCACCTCGCGATGGAGCTTCACGGGCACCTGGTGGCTGCCGACCACCTTGATCGGCTCCGCCAGGTTGATCCGGCGCCGATCGAGCTCCACGCCCGCCTGATCGCCGACCGCGGCCGTGATGTCGGCCACGGTCACAGAGCCATAGAGCTTGCCCTCGGACCCCGCCTTGGCGGTGATGGTGAAGGTGCGAGCCACCAAGGTGCGAGCCACCTCCTCGGCCGCCGAGCGATCCTCGGCATCACGAAGATCGCCGCGCCCGGCGCATGGACGCCGCCTGTGTCACCGCGCCGTCGGTGGCCGTGAGGGCCAGGCCGCGAGGGAGCAAGTAGTTGCGGGCGTACCCGTCGGCCACGTCGCAGATGTCGCCGCGCTTGCCGAGACCATCGAGGTCGGCACGGAGGATCACCTTCATGCCGGTCACTCCTCGCCCTCAGCCGCCGCCACGTCCGGGGCCTCCTCGCCGTCGACCGGTGCCGTGTCGACCGCGGCGTCCACCGGCTCGTCCGCCCGCCTCGTGTCCCGTGGCTCGTAGCTCTGCTCGCCCCGACCACCCCGTGGGCCGCGCTGGGTCGCCACCCGCTTCGTGTAGGGCAGCAGCGCCATCTCGCGGGCGTTCTTCACCGCGGTCGCCACCTCACGCTGCTGCTGGACGTCGTTGCCGCTGACCCGGCGGGCGCGGATCTTGGAACGATCCGAGACGAACCGTTGCAGCAGGTTGACGTCCTTGTAGTCGACGTAGGTGACCCGCTCCTGGAACAGGATGCTTGTCTTCTTCTTCGGTTTGCGTCCGCCGTCCTTGGGCTTGGCGCGCCTCGTGATCTTGGGCATCGATCGTCCTCTCAAAACGGCTCTTCGCCGCTGTCGTCATCGTGCTGTCCGCCACCGCTGCCTCGTCCGGCAGGAGCGCTCGACCCCGCGGGCGCCGTTGTCTCGCGGCGATCGTTGCGATCTACCTGGGCGGTGGCCCAGCGCAGGCTGGGACCGATCTCGTCGGCCACGACCTCGACCACGCTGCGCTTCTCGCCGTCCTGGGTTTCGTAGGACCGCTGCTCCAGGCGACCGGTGACGATGGCGCGCGAGCCCTTGCTCAGCGATGAGGCGGCGTTCTCGCCCAGTTGGCCCCATGCGGTGATGTTGAAGAACGACGTCTTCTCCTGCCACTCGCCGTTCTGCTGGTAGCGGCGGCTCACGGCGATGCCAAGGGTGGCGATGGCCTGGCCGCTCTGCGTGAAGCGCAACTCGGGATCGCGAGTGAGGTTCCCGACGAGGGTGACGGTGCTGTCAGCCATGATGGCCTCCCGGCCTGTTCAGCCCACCTGCTCGACCATGCCGCGGCGAGCGGCCTCATGGTCGGGCAGGCGGAGGAGCTTGTGGCGGACGATGTCGTCCGCGAGGCGGAGGTTGCGCTCCAGCTCGTCCAGCGAGCCGGGGGGCGCAACGACGTTGAGGAAGACGTAGAAGCCCTCCTCCTTGTGCTTGATCTCGTAGGCGAAGCGGCGCTTCCCCCACCAATCCGGCGGGCCGACCACTCGGCCGCCAGCCGCCTTCACCTGGTCGGTGATGACCTTGATCCAACGCTGGGCGACGGGATCGTCGAGTTCGCCATCGAGGATCACCCCGAGCTCATAGGCACGCATGGCGTGTGATGCACCTCCCTGTGGACCCGGCCGCGGCCGGGGCCCCGATGGGCTTCGGGGCAGGGTTCCTTTGGACCGGGAGAGTCTAGGGGCTCGGACCCCTCGACCCCACCCAGCCCGCCGGCACCTGCCGAATGATCGATGGGCGCAGTGTGCCGGATGGGTGCTACACGGATCCGCGGCCCGGCAACCGTCCGTCGTGCCACAAGGGCACCATGGAGCTGCAAGCGTGGATCGTCGACGACCTGGAGGCGGTGCGGACTCGCTTTCTCGGCGCCGTCGTCGCCCACGTGCCTCGGGAGCGCTGGCGCGAGCGGGCCGACGGTGGTGGGTCGTCGATCGCCGCGCTCGTGCTCCACGTGGCGGTCCACCAGGATCTGGCCACCCACACCGCCCTTGGGGGCCAGGTACCGCTCTTCGCCTCTCGCGCCGGCGCACTGGGCCTGGGGCCCCACGCCTCCCCGTTGGCCAGCCTGGAGGAAGCCGAGGACCCCACCGCGACCAACGCTCTCGACCTGGCCGCGGTGGAGGTCTATGCGACCGACGTGCACGGGGCTGCTCGGGCCGCGCTCGAAGGCGGTCAGCTCGACCTGGCCGGCGTGCCCCCGGCCGGTCAGCGCCTGGCCGAGCTGGGCGGGATCGCCGCCGACGACGCCCCGTGGCTGCACGACATGCGGCGTGGCAAGCCGGCGGCTTGGTTCGTCCGCTGGGCGCTGATCGGCCACGCCCAAGGGCACGTCGGCGAGATGGTCAGCGTGCGAGATCGGCTGGGCTACCGCCCCTTTTTATCGGGAGCGGGTCTGGCGGCTCATCGGACGCCAGCTGGGCCAGCAGCCGGCGCAGCCGTGTCCGATCGGCCGCCGAGAGGCGCTCGACGAGTGTGTTCGCGGCCACCTGGCGCTGCGCCCTGACCGCATCGAGCACCGCTCTCCCCGGCGCCGTCAGATCAACCAAGGTGGCCCGGCGGTCGGTGGGATCCGCCGCCCGCACGACAAGCTCACGTTCCGCCAGCGCATCCACCACCGACGTGGCCGAGCGCGGCGCCATGTCCAGGCGAGTCGCCAGCTCGTTCATGTGGAGCGGCTCGCCGGCTCGGGCGAGGACGCGCAGGGCGCGCAGCTGACCGCCGGTGACGCCGAGGGGCGCCAGCGCGGCCCCGGCCGACCGCCGGAGCCGTCGCGCCACCTCCTGCAGGAGCTCGCCGATGTCCGAGGGAATATCCTCACCCATGTTCTGAGTTTACCTCACTATGAGTGTTGCTCAGCGATAAGGGCAGGAGACGAACAGGAGACCGACATGCCCCCAATGGCTCGAGGTGGTGGAGGCAGCGCGATGCGCTCGTTCACCCAAGACCGTTCCGTGGCGCAGCACCGGCTCGCCCCCGGGACCATCCGCCGCATCGTCGGCTTCGCCGCGCCGTACCGCTCGTACCTTGCCGTCTTCCTGGTCCTGATCCTGATCGACGCGCTCGTGGGCGCGGCGACGCCGCTCCTCTACAAGGCCATCATCGACCGCGGGATCGTGCCCGGGCAGACCAGCGTCGTCATCGCGCTGGCGGGCGTGGTGGCTGCGCTGGCGGCCGTCTCCGCCGCGCTTGGGCTGGCCGAGCGGTGGTACTCGGCGCGGATCGGTGAGGGCTTGGTGTACGACCTGCGGACCCAGGTCTTCGACCACGTCCAGCAGATGCCGGTGGCGTTCTTCAGCCGCACCCAGACCGGCGCCCTCGTCACCCGGCTGAACGGGGACGTGCAGGGCGCGCAGCAGGCGTTCACCTCCACGCTGTCCAACGTGGTTGGCAACGTCGTCGGCGTCGCGGCCACGTTGGCGGCGATGTTCGCGCTCTCGTGGCAGATCACGCTCCTCGCCCTCGCCCTCCTCCCGCTGTTCATACTGCCGGCCCGGTTCGTCGGTCGGCGGCTCCAAGCCATCACGCGGGAGCAGTACACCCTGAACGGGGCCATGGGGCAGACCATGACCGAGCGCTTCAACGTGGCCGGCGCCCTGCTGGTGAAGCTGTTCGGGCGGCCCGAGGTCGAGTCCGACGCCTTCGCCCGCAAGGCCGGTCGGGTCCGCGAGATCGGCGTGTCCTCGGCCATGTACGGCCGCGTCTTCATCACCGGCTTGACCCTCGTGGCCGCCCTGGCGGGCGCCCTCGTCTACGGGCTGGGCGGAGTCATGGCCATCCGTGGCGGCCTCGGCATCGGGACCGTCGTCGCCCTCACCGCGTACCTCAACCGGCTGTACGGGCCCCTCACCGCCCTGTCGAACGTCCAGGTCGACGTGATGACCACTCTGGTCAGCTTCGAGCGCGTGCTCGAAGTGTTGGACCTCGAGCCGATGGTGGCCGACGATCCCGCCGCCGTCGCGCTCCCCGTCGGCCCCCTGGGCGTGGAGCTGGAGGACGTGTCGTTCCGCTACCCGGCCGCGTCCGAGGTGTCGCTCGCCTCACTCGAATCAGTCGCGACGCTCTCCAGCGCCGCCGGCACCGACGTCCTCCACGACGTGTCCCTCCGGGTCAGGCCGGGTCAGATGGTCGCCTTGGTCGGCCCGTCCGGCGCCGGCAAGACCACGATCGCCGGGCTTGTGACCCGCCTGTACGACGTCACCAGCGGCGCAGTTCGGATCGGCGGACTCGATGTGCGTGATGTCAGCCAGCAGTCGCTCCGCGACGCCATCGGCGTGGTGTCCGCAGGACGCCCACATGTTCCACGACACGCTGCGTGCCAACCTCCTCTACGCCCGACCCCTGGCCACCGACGACGAGCTCATCGAGGCCCTGCGGGCGGCCCAGGTGCTCCCCGTGGTCCAGGCCATGCCGGAGGGACTCGAAACCGTGATCGGCGACCGCGGCTACCGGCTGTCAGGAGGCGAGAAGCAGCGCCTGGCCATCGCCCGACTGCTGCTCAAGCAGCCCGCAGTGGTAGTGCTCGACGAGGCCACAGCCCACCTCGACTCCGAGTCGGAGGTCGCGGTGCAGCGGGCGCTCGCCACCGCCCTCGCCGGCCGGACGTCGCTCGTCATCGCCCATCGCCTGGCCACGGTCCGCAACGCCGACGAGATCATCGTCCTGGCCGGCGGCACGGTCGTCGAGCGCGGTCGCCACGAGGAGCTGCTCGCCGCCAACGGCCTGTATGCCGAGCTGTGCCGAACGCAGCTGGCGACGAACGAGTCGGCCACGGTAGACGCCGTACTCGATGTGGACATCGACATCGAGACGGCCCGAGGCCCGGCCGAAGACGAGTTCGCCCCGGCGGCGTGACGTTCAAGCGTTCGGGCGGCAGGCGGCCTTGGTGACGGTGAGGCGGCTGTCCTGCACGATGCCCAGCGCCGGCAGATCGCCCTGCACCACCTCCAGCGCGTCGGTGTACCGACCCTCGGCGTCATAGCGCGGACAGCTGGAGGTATCGGCCGGGCACGGCGTCATGTCCGTCGCGGAGACGAACGCGCCGTCGGAGGCGAAGAAGGCGATCGACAGCGGGAGCACGGTGTCCTTCATCCAGAAGGACGACGTCGTCTCACCGTCGAAGCGGAAGAGCATGCCGTCGGCACCCCCGAGCGAGGTCACCTCCATGAGCCCTCGCTGGCGCTCGGTGTCGGTGGTGGCCAGCCAGACGCAATGCGATTCGACCGTGCCATCCGCTCGAGTGATCTGGACGACCGCGGCGCGAAAGCCCGTCGGGGCGACGGGGGCCGCCCCGGGGGTGGGCGGCTTCACTTCCGGCTGCCCCATCGATCCGCGGCCGCACCCGGTCAGCGTGGCGGCGGCGACCACCCCGGCCGCGACGGCCGCCCCCAGCAACGTGCGCACGGGCGTGACGGTAGCGTCCGGTCGGTGAGCGCGACCTGCGACAGCTGCGGCCGCGAGGGCGAGCCGCTGACGGCAGTGCACCGTGTGTACGTCACGCCCGAGACCTGGGAGACACCCGGAGCGGTGCGCCGGCTGGATGACACCGAGCACTGGTGCTTCGCCTGCCTCACCCACTACCCGCACGAGCGGGTGGGCGACACCGGGTAGCGGCCGGGAGCTGCGATCAGACGGGCGGTGCCGCGGTCAGCCCGTGCTCGAGCGGGACGCCGGACGCGCGCCGACCGGCAAGACCCGGAGCAGGTGGTGCCACGAGCAGCTCCGGCACACCTCGACGACGTAGGCGTGGTATTGCTCGCTGCGCCGGTTGAGCTGGTGCAGCTCGCGGGTGGAGGTCACGCACCGGCCGTGGGCGGGGAGCCTCGGCCCGAACACGTAGGTCACCAGCACCAGCCGGTCGTCCTCGCAGATCGGGCAGGGCGTGCTGGTGGGCCGGCCGACGGCCCGTGCTGCTCGGATCAGCTCGGGGTGCGCGTCGCAGACCTGGTGCCGGGTCAGCCGTCCCCGCCGGTACTCGTTGATGAGCGCCCGCCGGGCCAGGCGGTGGTCGACGACACCGGATCGCATCCCTCGCAGGGCGCCCGGTCCGAACGTCATGGGCCGAGAGGGTAGCGGTCCACGCTCCCGCTCTGTCACGGCGTCGCCGCGACACGGCCGCGGCCGCCCCACCCTCATCGTCGCCAGCTCGGCCGTGGTGGCGACGGTTGCGCTACGCCGACTTGCCTGTTAGATATATCGGTCCGATACATCGACGGCACGATTCCACGGCTCGTCGGCGCCAATCGGATACGCCCCTTCGTCATGATCGACCTCGCCATCCTCGGCCTCCTTCGCGAGCAGGACCTGCACGGCTACGAGCTGCGCCGGCGCATCAGCGACCTCGCCGGCCTCAAGCCGGTGGTGTCCTTCGGTGCGCTCTATCCGGCCCTCGGCCGATTGGAGCGCGACGGCGCGGTGAAGGCCGTGGAGGCCGCGACCGGACCCGGAGGTGCCGCTCCCGCCGACCGGCTCCCTGGCCGGCGAGGCGGCGGCATTCCTCGCCCGGCGCCGGGCGCCGCGCACCAGCCCCGGCCGCACCGGGCGGGCCCGCAAGGTCTACGGCATCACCGAGCACGGCGAGCAGCTGCTCGTCGAGCTCATCGACGATCCGAGCCACGACGACCGGGCCTTCCCGCTCAAGGTGGCATTCTGTCGCTACCTGACAGCCGACCGCCGGCTCGAGCTCTTCGAGCGACGCCGGGCCAAACTTGCCGGCCGCCTGGCCGGTGAGCGCACCAGCCGCCGGACGGTGGGCGACCGGCTCGACCTCTACCTGGGCTCCCTACGGGAGCACGACAACCAGACCATCCAGCACGACATCGCCTGGCTCGACGGGTTGATCGCCAACGAGCGCGCCGCGCTCGACGGGGACCGCCGACCTGGAGGAGGACAGCACGCCATGACCATCCGTCTCGCCATCGCCGGTGTCGGGAACTGCGCCAGCTCGCTGGTCCAGGGCCTCGAGTACTACAAGGACGCCGACCCCAACGAGTCCGTGCCGGGCCTGATGCACGTCGTCCTCGGGAGTACCACGTCCGCGACATCGAGGTCGTCGCCGCGTTCGACGTCGACGCCACCAAGGTCGGCCTCGACGTCGGCAAGGCCATCCTCGCCGGTCAGAACAACACCATTCGCTTCGCCGACGTCCCCGACCTCGGCGTGGCCGTTCTCCGCGGCCCCACGCTCGACGGCCTCGGCAAGTACTACCGCAAGACCATCGAGGAGTCGCCGGCCGAGCCGGTCGACGTCGCCCAGGCGCTGCGCGCCGCCCAGGCCGACGTCCTCGTGTCCTACCTGCCGGTCGGCTCTGAGCAAGCCCAGAAGCACTACGCCCAGGCCTGCCTCGACGCCGGCGTCGCCTTCGTGAACGCCATCCCGGTCTTCATCGCCTCCGACCCGGAGTGGGCGGCCAAGTTCGAGGCCGCCGGCGTGCCGATCGTCGGCGACGACATCAAGAGCCAGGTCGGCGCCACCATCGTCCACCGCATCCTCGCCCGCCTCTTCGAGGACCGTGGCATGGTCCTCGATCGGACCTACCAGCTCAACGTGGGCGGGAACATGGACTTCATGAACATGCTCGAGCGCGAGCGCCTGGAGTCCAAGAAGATCTCCAAGACCCAGGCCGTCACCAGCCAGATCGACCACGGCATCGAGGCCGACGACGTGCACATCGGGCCGTCCGACCACGTGGCCTGGCTGCAGGATCGCAAGTGGGCCTACATCCGCCTCGAGGGCCGCAACTTCGGCGACGTGCCGCTCAACATCGAGATGAAGCTCGAGGTGTGGGACTCGCCGAACTCGGCCGGCGTGATCATCGACGCCGTGCGCTGCGCCAAGCTGGCCCAGGACCGTGGCCTCGGCGGCCCGCTGCTGGGCCCGTCGGCCTACTTCATGAAGTCGCCGCCGGTGCAGTACCGCGACGAGGAGGCCCGCGAGATGGTCGAGGCCTTCTCGAAAGGCGAGGGCTGACCGAACCGCTCAGGCGGCGCCTGATCGGGCTGGCTGCGCCAACAGCGTCACACCACCCGCACGCCGTCCTTCCACACCTGGCGGACACGATTGCCGAGTGAGCCGATGTCGTCGAGCGCGTCGCCCTCGACGACCACGACGTCGGCCCGCTTGCCGCGCTCCAGCGTGCCCAGCTCCTCGTCCAGGCCCATGAGCTCCGCCGCCGTCCTGGTCGTGGCCACGAACGTCTGCGTCGGCGACATGCCGCACTCCACCATGAGGCCCAGCTCGCGCAGGTTCTGCCCGTGGGGCACGACCCCGCTGTCCGTGCCCATCGCCACCTTGACGCCGGCGGCGATGGCCGCCTTGATCGAGGCCGTGTGGATCTCCATCACCATCAGCGTCTTGTCGATCATCACCTGCGGGATGGGCAGGCCGCGCTCCTTGGCGTCGAGCACGCCACGCGGGGCCACCAGCGTGGGCACGAGGTAGGTGCCGCGCTCGAGCATCATCGCCGATGGCCTCGTCGTCGAGGTAGATGCCGTGCTCGATCGAGCGGACGCCGTGGCGGACGGCGGCCTTGATCCCGTCCGTCGCCTGGGCGTGGGCCATCACGAACTTCCCCGCCGCCCGGCTTCCTCCGCCAGCACCGCCAGCTCGGCGTCGCGGAAGTGCCCGTGGCGCGGGTCGTCCCGAGGTGACAGCACGCCCCCGCTCGTGGCCACCTTGATGACGTCGGCCCCGGCTCGGACCAGCTCGCGGACCTTGCGTCGCATCTCGTCCGGTCCGTCCACGACGGACGCCGGCGCGCCGGGATAGGGGACGAAGAACGAGGGGACGGGCGCCCCGCACACCTGCCAGTCGTCGCCGTGGCCACCGGTCTGGCTCAGCATGGTGATCGAGATCTGCATCCGCGGACCGGTCACCAGGCCCCTCTCGACCGCCGCTTCATGCCGAGGTCGGCGCCGGCGGCGTCGCGGACCGTCGTCACCCCCGCGGCCAAGCGTCGCCTCCATGTTCGCCGCCGCCTCGTAGAAGCGCAGCGAGAACGGCGTCTGCTGGAACCGCGCCGCGCGATGTCCGTGATCGTCAAGTGCACGTGGCAGTCGAAGAATCCCGGCAGGACGGCCTTGCCGGCGCAGTCGACGCCCTCGTCGCCGTCGAGTCCTGGTCCGACCTCGACGATGCGGCCGTCCTCCACCACTACGTCGGCGTCCGCCGGCGCCGCACCGGTCCCGTCGAAGACCCGGCCACCGTGGAACACCGATCTGGTCACGACTGGACCGTACTGCTGTCGCCCGGCATCCACCGGCGACGAGGCGGCGGCGGTCATCATGACGGGCATGCCCAGCTCCATCTCCTACGGGGCCGGCGTGCCGGACGAGCACGACCTGCGGTTGTGCGGGGAGATCGGCGGCAAGCGGGTCATCGAGCTCGGCGGCACCGCCAACGCCATCGCCTTCGCCGAGCGCGGGGCCCGCGCGTTCGCGGTGGCGGTCGCGGGCCAGCTGGAGGAGGGTCGGGAGCGAGCCGAGCAGGCCGACGTTCGAGTCGAGTTCCATGCTGGCGACCTGGCCGATCTGGGTTTCGCCACCAGCGGCTCCGTCGACCTGGTGTTCTCGAGCGGAGCCCTGGCCGATGTCGAGGACCTGGCCCGCGTCCTGCGCCAGGCTCACCGGGTGCTGAAGCCGGAGGGCTCATTCGTCTTCGCCGTGCCCCACCCCATGGCCGCCATGCTCGAAGGGGGCGAGGTGGTGCTGCGGCGGGGCTACGGCTCTGGGGCGCGGACCACCAGCGACTACTTCATGGCCGTGATGCGAGCGGGCTTCCGCGTCGACGTGATGGCCGAGCCGCATGCCGTGAGCCAGCCGGGCGCGCTGGTGCCCGCGGCCCTCGTCATGCGGGCGAAGAAGCTGGGCGTGTAGCCCGCTCGGCCCACCACTGGTCGAGGCGGCGGCCGGCCTCGTCCTCGCCGAGCAGACCCTCGTCGAGCCGGAGCTCCAGCAGGAAGGCCAATGCCTCGCCGACCGCCGGGCCCGGCTTCAAGCCCAGCCGGGCCATCACCTCGTTGCCATCGAGCTCGGGCCGGATGGCCTTGAGCTCCTCTTGCGCGGCCAGCTGGGAGATCCGCTCCTCCAGCTCGTCCATCCGCCGCGCCAGCAGCGCGGCCTTCCGCTCGTTGCGGGTCGTGCAATCGCAGCGGGTCAGGACGTTCAGCTCGACGAGCAGGTCGCCGGCGTCGCGGGCGTAGCGGCGCACCGCGGCATCCGTCCACCCCATGCGGTAGGTGTGGAACCGCAGGTGCAGCTCGACCAGCCGGGTGACAGCCTCAACGTCGGCGTTGGAGTAGCGCAGGGCCTGGAGCCGGTCGCGGGTCATCCGGGCCCCGACCACCTCGTGGTGGTGGAAGGTCACGCCCTTGCCCCGGCGGTAGCCCCGCGTCTTGGGCTTGCCGACGTCGTGGAACAGCGCGGCCAGGCGGGTGAGCCGGAAGTCGAAGTCCGGGCGGGCGTCGGCGCGGACGTTCTCGACCACCGCGATCGTGTGGCTCAGGACGTCCTTGTGCCGGTGGATCGGGTCCTGCTCGAGCCGCATGGCCGGCAGCTCGGGCAGGAACTCCTCGGCCAGGCCGGTGTCGAGCGACGAACCACAGGCCAGCGCCCGGGTGGTCGACCGTGAGGAGCTTGTCCAGCTCGTCCCGGATGCGCTCGGCGGAGACGATCGACAGGCGTGACCGCATGGCGGTGACGGCCGCGGTCAGCTCGTCGACCGGTTTGAGGTCGTAGCCGGCGAGGAAGCGGGCCGCCCGCAGCATGCGGAGCGGGTCGTCGCTGAAGCTCTCCTCGGGTCGGAGGGGCGTGCGCAGTATCCCGGGCCGCGAGGTCGGTGGCGCCGCCGAACGGGTCGACGAGAGACGGGTCGTCGACCGTGAGCTCGAGGGCCATGGCGTTGACGGTGAAGTCGCGGCGCGACAGGTCGGCCTCGATGGCGTCGGCGAAGACCACGTCCGGCTTGCGGGAGTCGGAGGTGTAGGCCTCGGCCCGATGGGTCGTGATCTCGTAGTCCTGACCGCCGTGGCGGGCGCCGATGGTGCCGAAGCGCTCGCCCTGGGTCCAGATGGCGTCGGCCCAACCGTCGAGGATGGCCTTGATCTCGTTCGGCCGAGCGTCCGTGGTGGCGTCGACGTCGCTCCGTCGCTCGCGCCCGAGGAGCAGGTCCCGCACCGTCCCGCCGACGAGGTAGAGGTGCCGGTCGGCAGGCGCGGAAGCGATCGGCCAGCGGCCGCAGCTCGCTGAGCACGGGGGCGAAGCGGTCGGGCACCACGAGGTTCCAGGCTACGGGGCGCCGCGGGCTACCCCCGGTGCGAATCGTGCCTCCTGGCCGAGGTCGGGCGCTCGCTGGCCCTCGGACGGCTCAAGCGGGCAGCAGGTCCGCCCACTCCTCGACCACGGCTTCAAGGACGCGACGACCCGGGCCCCCGGCCGAGGGCTTCTCCGGCTGTTGCTCGACACCGAGCAGCGCGGCCATCGCCGCCGCGGAGGAGTCGGAGAGCGCCTGGAGGTCGTAGCCGCCCTCCAGCACCATGATCGGCTGGCCGCTGGCACCAGCTCGACGCAGTCGGCGGGTGATGAGGGCGTAGTCGCCGGACGTCAGCCCGAGGTCGGTGAGGGGGTCGCGCCGATGGGCGTCGAAGCCGGCCGAGATGAGGAGCCACGTCGGCTCGAAGGCTTCGGCGAGCGGACCGACGACGCGGTCCACGCCCTCGAGGTACACGTCGCCCGTGGCCCGCGCCGGCAGGGGGATGTTGAGATTGCAACCAAGTCCAGGGCCGGTGCCGCGCTCATCGATGGCGCCCGTGCCCGGGTAGAGCGGCCACTGGTGGAAGGACACGTAGAAGACGGTGCCATGGGCGTAGAAGATGTCCTGGGTGCCGTTGCCGTGGTGAGCGTCGTAGTCGACGACCAGCACCCGCTCCCCCTGCTCGGCCAGCGCGGCCGCGGTGACGGCGACGTTGTTGATCAGGCAGAAGCCCATGGCGTGCTGGCGGGTGGCGTGGTGGCCGGGCGGCCGCACGGCGCAGAACGCGGCGTCGCGATCTCCCGCGGCCAGCGCCTCGGCCGCCGTCAACACCGCACCGGCGGCGAGCAGCGCGGCGTCCCAGGATGCCGGGCACAGACGCCGGTGTCGGCGTCGAGGAAGCCACCGCCGTCCACCTCGCAGATTCGCTCGAGCTGGTCGAGGTAGTCGGCGGGGTGCACCCGCTCGAGCTCGGCCCGGGTGGCGTGACGGGGCTCCAGCGCCACCAAGGCATCGGCGACCGGCGCTCTGCCGGGCACCGTCGAGCACGGCGGCCAGCCGCTCAGGGCCGCTCCGGGTGGTTCGGCGACGCCACGTGATCCAGGTAACGGGGGTGCGTCGCGAAGAGGAGGCCCACGAGCCGAACGCTACCGTCAGGGAGGTGGTCCGATTCGCCCGCCGCCTCAGCGTGCCCGATGTCGTGCTGCGCGCCGGCGGGGCGGCCGTTCGGGTGCGGCCTTGGCCCGGTGACGCCGCCACGGCCCAGGTCCTCCCCCTGCCCGGCGCGGTGCTGCCGTCGCCGCAGGAGGTCCGTCGCTGGCTGCACGGCCTCACTCGTCTGGGCTATCACCGGGTCCGCACTGCCGCGCTCGGGCCCCACGACCTGGAGCCGTACCGGGAGGCCGGGCTCGACCAGCTCGAGGAGCTGGCGCTCTTGCGCCACGGTCTGAACGAGCGGGTGCCGGCGCCCCCACGACGCATCCACCGGCCGAGCCAGCGGGCGTGGGCGGAGCTCCCCGCCATCGACGCCGCCGCCTTCCCCGCTGGCTGGCAGCTCGACCACGACGGCATCGTCGACGCCTGCCGGGCCACACCGAAGCACCGGGTGCGGGTGGCCGGGCCGGGTCGGGGCTCTACCCATCGGTTTCGCCGTCAACGGCCGGGCCGGCATCACCGGCTACGTCCAGCGCCTCGCCGTCCATCCCACCGCCGCCGGCCAGGGCTGGGGCAGCGCGCTCGTGCTCGACGGTCTGAGGTGGATGCGGGCCTACGGCTGCGCCGAGGCGCTCGTCAACACCCACATCGGCAACGAGCGGGCGCTCGCCCTCTACGAGCGGCTCGGCTTCTACCGACTGCCCGAGGGCCTGGTCGTGCTCGGCCGGTCGCTGCCGGACGACGTATGAGCGAGCGAACCGAGCTCCACGTCACGACGCGCCGTACACTGCGGCGCGCTTGGAGGGTGCACCAGTGAACCCGCGATGCGTGCTCGCCGTCGCGGCGGCGACGGCCGCGATGGCGATGGCCTCGGTCGTCCTCGTCCCCGAGGTCGCGGTCGCCCAATCGGCGACACATCTTCGGCTGGTCAGCCAGAAGCTGGTGATCGCGCCAGAGGAGGAGCTCGACGCCACGCTGGCCGTCGACGGCCCGGTCCCTCGCCGGCGCCGAGATGGCGGTGACTGTGTCGTCCCGCCTCCGCTCTCCGCGCGACGGCCTGGACGGGCTGCTCGACGAGAGCGCCAACAAGGGCGGCACGGTCGACTTCCTCGTCCTGACGCCTGGATCAGGTGAAGGGCCCTGGTGGCCGCCTCAGCCGTCAAGCTCCCAACCGTGCGCCGCTCCCGCGACGACACCAAGGACGCCCTACGGTTCAGCGCCGCCGGCCTCTACCCGGTGACGTTCGAGCTGCGCACGGCCCAGGACGACACGATCGCCTCGCTGCTCACCTTCGTCGACCGCACGGGCGACACGCCGGTGCCGCCGTTGTCGGTGGCGTTGGTCGCGTCGGTCGACAGCCCGCCCGCCGGCCAGCCCGACGGCACCGTCATCGTCGACGACCAGGCCCGCGCCAACCTGGAGCAGCTGGTGGCGGCGCTGCAGCACAACAAGGCGCTGCCGCTCACCCTCAGCCTGCCGCCCGAGCTCCTCGATCGGCTGACGTCGAGCGGGGCCGTGGGTGACCAGCAGCTCTTGCAGCAGCTGGCCGCCGCGGTGGCCCGACCGCGAAGTGCTGTCGCGGCCGTATGTGACCATGGATCCGTCGAGCGCGGCGCGGTCGGGCTTGGCCGATGACTACGCCCGCCTGCTGGCCCAGGGCGAGGACACGCTGCGTCGCGCTCCTCCCCGGCCCTGTCCCGGATCGCTCGCTGTACCTCGCTCCCGGCGCCCTCGACGACGCCGGCCTCCAGCTCCTGCGCAACCTCGGCACGCTCAACGTCGTGCTCGGTCCGCCGGCGAGCGACGACGATCCTCGGTCGGCTGTCGACCCCACCCGTACGGTGCAGGTCCGCGAGCTTCGACGGGTCGACGGTGTCGGCCGCCGTGCTCGACCCCGACCTCCTTCGCCGCGTCGCTGACGCGAGGAGGACCCCGTCCTCGCCGCCTACCACCTCGCCGCCGAGCTCGTCGCCCTGCAGGGTGATGACGCCACCGCCACCGGCCGAGGCGTTGTCGTGCTCCCCCCCGCCGACTGGGCGGTCAGCTCGGTCTTCCTCGGCACGCTCGAGGACCAGCTGGCCCGCAACCAGCAGCTGCGCCCGGTGACGCTCGGGGCCCTGTTCGCCGGCATCGAGCCCACCCGGGCCCCGAACAGCCTGGCGCCCCTCGAGATCGCCCCTCCCGGCGGTCAGGTCGCCGACCACCGAGACCTCGCCGGCCAGTTCATCGAGCGTCGGGTACGGGTGCAGCAGGTCGTCGTCGATGCTCCCGACGAACGACCCGCTGCCAGCGGACATGCGCCAGCTGCTCGACCTCTCGCTGGCCGATGACAACCCGGCCGGCCAGCAGGCCGCCTACACCGTCGACCGTCGACCAGCGCCTCGGCGCCGTCACCGGCTCGGTCGTGGCCGACCAACCGCCGCCAGTTCACGATCACCAGCCGCCACACCACGATCCCGATCACCGTCCGCACGCACCTGGAACGTAGCCGCTCAAGGTCAAGGTCCGCCTCAGCAGCCCGAAGCTCAACTTCCCGAACGGCGACCAGATCATCACCGTCGACCAGTCGAGCCCGCCGTTCCGCGTCCCGGTGGAGGCCAAGACCAACGGCACGTTCCAGGTCACCGCCACGCTGCTCACGCCCGACGGCGACGCGCCATGCTCGGGCCGCCATCGACGCCATCACCGTCCGCTCGACGGCGCTGTCGGGCCTCGGCATCCTCGTCACCATCGGCGCCGCGCTGGTGCTGGCGGCGTGGTGGCTGCAGAACCTGCGTGTCCGGCGCCGCCTGCGCCTCGCCCATGCGGCCGCCGCCGAGCGCCACCCGACGGCACCGATCAACCGAGATCACCCTGCTCCGGACCTCGTGACCGTCGGCGTCGTCACCGACTCGTCCTGCGACCTGCCGCAGCCGCTGGCCGACGACCTCGGCATCCGGCATCGTCCCGCTCACCGTGCGCTTCGGCGAGCGAGGAGTTCGCTCGATCGGCGCGACCTGACCCCGTCCGAGTTCTGGGCCCGTTGCGCCGCGTCACCCGACTCCACCGGAGACCGCGGCACCTCCGCCCGGGTCTGTTCGAGGCGACCTACCGCAGCCTGGCCGACGCCGGGGCCGACGGCGTCGTCGTGGTCGCCGTCTCGCGCGCTGCTGTCCGGGCACGGTGCAGAGCGCGCAGCTCGCGGCGTCGGCCGCTGCGCGATCTCGTCGCCGTCGAGGTCGTCGACTCGCGCTCGGCCAGCGACCGGCCTCGGCATGCTCGCCGTCGCCGCCGCCCGCCTGGCGCGAGCAGGGTGCTGCACCTCGATGCCGTCCGTCGGTCGCGTCCGCCGACCTCGCGCACGCGCACCGACGTGTGGGCCATGCTGGACAACCTCGAACGCCTCAAGCGGGGTGGCTCGCGTCGGCGGCGACGGAGCCTCGTCGCCAGCGTGCTCGCCGTCAAGCCGATCATCGAGGTGCGCGACGGCCAATTCGAGCAGGCGTGGCAGGCAGCGCACGCGGGCGCCGGGCGCTCCAGCTCGCTGCTCGACGAGGTGCGCGGCGCCGGTCCGCTCGACGTCCCTCGGCGTCCTGCACGCGGACGCCGGCGACGTCGACGGGTTCGTCAGCCCAGCTGGCGCCCGCTCGCGCCCGGGCCGATCATGGTCACCGACGTCGGCGCAGTCATCGGCAGCCACTGTGGGCCCGGCGGCGATCGGCGTCGCCTTCCAGACCCGGATGACCGGGCCCGCCCCGCGGGCGGGTATGCCGGGCGGCGCATCCGGCTCCTCCACTAGGGTCGAGCGCGCGGTGGCCACCACCGCTCCGCCTCCGGCCGGGGCCACCCAACCGATGCTTCTCGCCAAGCGGTACCGCCTCGATCGGCGACTGGCTCACGGCGGCATGAGCGAGGTCTGGGTGGCGACCGACACGATCCTCGACCGGCAGGTCGCGGTGAAGCTGCTGAAGGCGTCGCTCGCCGACGACCCGGTCGTGGTCGAGCGCTTCCGCCGGGAGGCCGTCGCCGCGGCCGGCTTGAACCACCCCTACATCGTCAGCATCTACGACACGGTCGAGGACCGCGGCCGTGAAGCCGTGGTCATGGAGCTGGTGCCCGGCCGGTCGCTGCGCGGCCTGCTCGACCGCAGTCGGCCGCACTCGGCGTCGACGAGACGCTCGGTCATCGGCCGGGCCGTCGCCGCGGCCCTCGATCACGCCCACCAGTCCGGTCTCGTCCACCGCGACGTGAAACCGGGCAACGTGCTCGTGACCCCCGAGGGCCGGGTGAAGCTCACCGACTTCGGCATCGCCAAGGCGGTCGAGAGCCGGCACGACGACCTCACGGCCGAGAACGTGATGATGGGCACGGCCAAGTACCTCTCGCCCGAGCAGGTGCTCGGATTCCCGCTCGACGGTCGCGCCGACCTCTACTCGCTCGGCCTCGTGCTCTACGAGTGCCTGACCGGCAAGGTGCCCTTCACCGGCGCCACCGACGGGGCGATCGCCATCGCCCGGCTCCAGCGCGACCCGACGCCCATCCGCCGCAGTCCCGGCCGGAGGTGCCCGCAGCCGGTCGCCGACGCCGTCGACCCGGCTCCTGGCCCGGCGGCCCGAGGACCGCCCGGCCACGGCCGCAGCGGCCCGCGCCATGCTGACCGACGCCGCCGACGGACGCGACGACGCCACCCTGCCGCCGGGCTTGCCGCCGCCACGGAGCGCACAGCCGGACGCCGACGGCTCCACCCCGGTCAGCGTCGGGGACGGGCGCTCGAGGCCGGTGGCGGCCCGGGGCCGGCGGTGCGGGGCCGGACCCGCTGGCGGTGGCCGGCCTGGCCGCGGTCGGCGCGCTCAGCCGCCGGCGCGGTCGCCTTCGCGACCCACGGCGATGGAGACGAGCAGCCGCATAGGCCGGCGCCGACCGTCGTCACCGGTGCCGGCCAGGTCGGCTCCGTGCCGGCCACCATCGGACCGCTCGGCTCGCCGCAACCCGGGCCCGGTCTCGATCACCGGTCATCCGAGAGTTCGACCCGCCACCGGGCGACGGCACGGAGAACCCGGCCGGCCTGCGCTGCGCTCACCGACGGCAACCCGGCCACGGCGTGGACGACCGTCTGCTACGAGTCGAAGTACCTCTACCCGAAGAGCGGGCGTCGGTCTCGTGCTCGGCCTCGCCGGTCCGGTCACGCGGCCAGCGCCTGCGCATGCACCTGGCCGACCGGCCCGTGGCGGGTGGCCGTCTACACGGCTGAGCGGCCCGGCGCCGCGCTGGCCGACCTGGGGACGCCCGGTGGCCAGCCGGGGCAGCGACGCTCCGGGCGAGGCCGCGCTCGACGCTCGGCGACGCCGACGGGCGCTACGTGCTGGTGTGGCTGACCCAGCTCGCCCGCTCCGACGCCTGCTCGACCAACCCCTACCGGGGCGCGATCGGCGAGCTGGCCGTCGAACCCGGCCGGGCTGAGGCGGTGGAAGCCGCGACCGAGCGACGACGCCCTGGTCGCCGCCGCCCAGGGCGGCGACCGCGACGCGCTCGACACGCTGCTGCGCCGCCATCTCGACCTGATCCACGCCGTCTGCACCCGCCTGGCCGGCAACCCGGCCGACGGCGCCGACGCCACGCAAGAGGCGCTGCTCGCCATCGTCCGCGGCCTGCCGCGCTTCGATGGGCGGGCATCGATCAAGACCTGGATGTATCGGGTCACGACCAATGCCTGCCTGGACGAGCTCCGCCGCCGCGCCAGACGGCCAGCGCCCGGCCTGACCGATTCCCTGCTCGAGCGAGCCGAGCGAGCCGCGGGTCCGCGCCTCGACACCGCGGTCACCGACCGGCTCAGCTCGACGCCGCCCTCGGCCCGACCTGCCGGAGGAGTTCCGGGTCGCGGTGGTGCTCCGCGACGTCGTCGGGCTCGACTACGCGCAGATGGCCGAGCTGCTCGACGTGCCGATCGGCACCGTGCGCTCCCGCATCGCACGGGGTCGCGATCGGCTCGCCGCCGAGCTCGGCGGGAACCAGGACGGACCGCCCGAACGTCAAAGTGAGCGCCTGATGACACGTCGACCACCTCACGCTCGAGCTGCTGGCCAGCGGCTACGTCGACGGCACGCTGAGCGCCGAGGATCGAGCGCGCCTGTCGAGGCCGACCCGTCCGTGATGGCCCGCGCCGAGCGCCACACGCCGCCGCCCGCGACGCCGTGGCAGCGCCGGTGGAGCCACTGCCGGAGGCGACTCGGGAGGCGTTCGTGACCCAGGCGCTGGCTGCCGCGGACACGGCAGGTGCCGCGGGTCCGGCCGAGATCAGCGACGGCCGGGCGCCGGTGGTCGAGCTGGCGGCGGCCCGGGCCCGACGGCGCCGGCAGCCGCCTCCTCGAAGTGGCCGCTGGCCTCGCCGCGGCGGCGGTCGTGGCTGCCATCGCCCTGGCCATCACCCGCCCGGGCAACGGCGCCGGCGCCGGCTCGGCTGGCGGCACCAAGACCGAGGCGGGAGTCGGTGGCCGCGGCCGCCGCGCCGACCACGACGGGCGTCGCCGCCGGGCTCGACCAGAGCGGGGCAGGCAGCCCGAGCACGGTCGCGGCGCCGGGCACCACCGCGGCCGGGGCGCCGGTCCCAGCCGCCTCCGCCGCGCCAGGCACGTTCGCCGCTGCGGAAGGCGGCACGTCCGGATCCGGTCGAGCACGCGTCGACCCTCCCTCCTGCCTCCCCGACCTCGGCCTGCTGCAGAACCGCACCGAGTTCATCGCGGCCGCCCGCCGTTCGCCACCGCGAACGCACCCTCGTCGGCCGCCCCCGCCGCGTGCGCCGGCTATCCACCGCCGCTCGCCACCGCGACCTTCCAGGGCGTCCCGGCCTTCCTCGTGATCACCGCCGTCGCGGCCGATGGCAACCGCTGGCGCTCGTCGCCCAGGGCTCCTGCACGGTGCTGGTGAAGGTCGACCTCGCCGAGCAGCTGACGACGCTGGTGGCCCTGGTGCCCCGCTCGGGCTGAAGGCGGCCGCGGCGACCAGCGCTAATGTCACGGACCATGCCCGAACAGCCCGGGACTGGGCCTCGCAGCTCGCCGATCAGATCGAGCGCGTCGTCGTCACGGTCCGCGACCGCACCACCCGCCCCGCGCTCACGGTCGTCCGCGGCCTGGTGTTCGGCGTGATCGCCGCTCGCCGGGGCGATCACCGCGCTCGTGCTCATCAGCATCGTGCTCATCCGCGCCCTGACCGAGCTGACCAACCAGGCCTGGATCGCCTACCTGATCACGTCCGGAATCTTCCTCCTCGCTGGAGCGTTGCTCATGATCAAGGGCACCTCAGCGGCGGGGAAGGATCTGGAGAAGCACGTGAGCTCACGCAGACATCGTCATCATCGGATCCGGTCCCGCCGGGCCTGACCGCCGCCGTCTACGCCGCCCGGGCCAACCTGGCACCGTTGGTGATCGAAGGTGAGCCGTCCTCCACCTCGGACCAGCCGGGTGGGCAGCTCATGTTGACCACCGACGTCGAGAACTTCCCCGGCTTCCCCGAGGGCGATCATCGGGCCCGAGCTGATGCTGCGCTTCCGCGACCAGGCCGAGCGGTTCGGCGCCGAGTACCTCACCGCCAAGGCCACCCGGGTCGACTTCTCCTCTCGCCCCTTCAAGGTGTGGGTCGGCGACGACCAGTACGAAGCCGACGCGATGATCGTGTCCACTGGCGCGCAGTCGCTCATGCTCGACCTCGAGGCCGAGAGCCGCCTGATCGGCCACGGCCTGTCCACCTGCGCGACGTGTGACGGCTTCTTCTTCCGCGGCCAGGAGATCGCGGTCGTCGGCGGTGGTGACTCCGCCCTCGAAGAAGCGCTTGTTCCTGACCAAGTTCGCCGAGCAAGGTCACGGTGCTCCATCGTCGCGATTCGCTGCGGGCGTCCAAGATCATGCAGGAGCGCGCCTTCGCCAACGAGCAAGATCGAGTTCCGGTGGAGCAGCGTCGTCACCGCCCTGCTCGGTGACGACTCCCTCACCGGGGCTCGGGTGGAGGACGTGAGGACCGGTGCCGAGCTCCGACCCTGCCCGCTCAACGGGCTGTTCGTCGCCATCGGGCACCGGCCCAACACCGACCTGTTCAAGGGGATGCTGGACATGGACGACAACGGCTACCTCGTCACGCAGTCCCGGCTCGACGTACACCAACGTCGAGGGCGTCTTCGCCTGCGGCGACGTGCAGGACCACACGTACCGCCAGGCCATCAGGCCGCCGGCTCGGGGTGCATGGCCGCGATCGACGTCGAGCGCTGGCTGGAGGCGACCCGCCACCGCTGACGCCGCGGCCGGCGACGCCTGTGGGTCGAGCGGCGTCCGGGAATGTCCGGGGCGCCGGCCGCCGGCGGACTAGGTCTCACTGGGTTCGGTTGATTCCTATCGGTACGATCGCCGTCTCGAAAGGACTCCTCCACCATGGCTCACGGGATCCAGGACGCTGTCCACCTCCACCTTCGACGAGGCCGTCAAGGCCGCCGACATCCCTGTCATCGTCGACTTCTGGGCGGAGTGGTGTGGGCCCTGCAAGATGATCACCCCCATCCTGGAGGAGCTGGCGCTCGGAGCACGCCGGCAAGATCACCTGTCGCCAAGCTCAACGTCGACGAGAACCCGGATCTGGCGATGCGGCTACAACGTCATGAGCATCCCGACGCTGCTCGTCTTCAAGGAAGGTGAGGTGGCCAAGCGGCTGGTCGGGGCCAAGCCCAAGAGCGCGCTGCTCCAGGAGCTGAGCGAATTCCTCCCGGCTCCCTCCTGAGCGCCCAGCTCCCCTTGGGGTGCGGTGACCGGGGTGATGCCGTCCGCGATCTCCAGCGGCGGCTGATCGCCGCTGGCTTCGGGCCGGCCCGCCGAGTGGGGCTGCTACTGCGATGAGACCCCGCCTCGGGTCGCCGCGTTCCAGCACGATCACGGCCTCACCGGCGGACGGCGTGTGCGACGACGTCACCTGGCACGCGCTGGTCGAGGCCAGCTGGGTGCTCGGTGACCGGCCGCTCCGCCTGCGCCGCCCCAACCTGCGGGGCGACGACGTGGCCGAGCTCCAGGAGCCGGCTCGGTCGCCTGGGGTTCGACCCGGGCGGGTGGACGGCATCCTCGGCCCCGACACCGTCCAATGCGCGTCACCGAGTTCCAGCGCAACGTCGGGCTGCAGCCCGACGGCATCTGCGGCCCGCAGACGGTCAGGGCGCTGGGCCGGCTCCGAGGCCGGCCCACCCCCGGACCCGGCGTATCGGCGGTGCGAGAGTACGAACGGCTGAGCCACGGCGAGCGCACGCTCGCCGGGCGACGGGTGGTGCTGGGTGGCCTGGGCGGCGTGACGGTCCAGTGGCCCTCCCGCGAGCGCCCGCTCCCGGCCGAGTCGCCGAGTGCTCGCGTCAAGCCCTCCGAGCCCACCCGACCCGCTACCTCTGCGCTGTCGGCCGACCTGGCCCGGACGGTCGGCCGGGCCTTGCGGATGCTCGGTTCGACCGTGTTGACCCTCGATGAGCCCGACGGGGCCCACCACGCCGCCGCGGCCAACGGCTTCGACGCCGACGTCTACGTGGGCCTCGCGGCGTCAGCAGGCGGGGCCAGCGATCGCCTTCTACGCCACGGCCGGGTTCGAGTCCCTTGGCGGCCACCGTCTGGCCGACCTGCTGCACGAGGAGCTGGCCGGCACCCCGCTCGGGCCCCTCGATCCCCCACGCGGCATGCGCCTCCCCGTCCTCCGCGAGACCCGCATGCCCGCGGTGCTGGTGGAGCTCGGCCCACCGGGGGCCGTCGGCGAACAGCCCCGCCGTGGCCGCCGGTGCCCTCGCTCGGGCCTTGGCGCGCTGGATCGCGTCCCCGGTCACCCTCGACCCCGATTGAGGGTGGTCGAGAGTTTATCCACAGGCTTCTGCACAGGTGTGCATGACCCTGAGGTTGCTCGTTACTCGAACTGGTGTTCGTCGCCCTCGGTGATCAGACGATAGATCCGCTCAAGATCTTCCAGCGTGGCGAACTCAATAGCCACCTTGCCGCGAGCGGTTCGCATCGAGATGCTGACCCTCGTGTTGAGGTACTCAGACAGCAGCTCCTCCAGCTCGAGCAGCCCCGGAGGCCGTAGCCCGGGTTCCGCGTCGACCGCCCGGGGCGTCGTACCTCGCTCACCATCGTCGACTGGCACACCCAGGCGAACCGCGTCCTCGGTCTGGCGCACGGTCCATTGCTCGGTGACCGCCCGCCGGGCAAGGCGCTCCTGGTAGCCGCGATCGGGGGTGCCAAGCAGAGCCCGGGCATGGCCGGCGGTCAGCTGACCCTCGGCGACGAAGCGCTGGATGGCGGGGGGCAGCTGCAGCAGGCGAACCGTGTTGGTGATGGTCGACCGGCTCTTGCCGACCCGGGTCGCTACCTCATCGTGGGTGAGCCCGAAGTCCTCGATCAGCTGTTGGAAGGCGCCGGCCTCCTCGAGCGGTGTGAGGTCCTGGCGTTGCAGGTTCTCGACCAGCGCCTGCTCGACCAGACCGCGATCGTCGGCGCTGCGGATGATGGCCGGGATGGTGGCCAACCCCGCTCGCCGGGCCGCTCGCCAGCGCCGCTCACCGGCGATGAGCTGATACCGCCCGGTCGCCACCTCTCGCAGCAAGACGGGCTGGAGCACGCCGAGCTCCCGGATGGAGGCGGTCAGCTCGCTGAGCGTCTCCTCGTCGAACTGGGTCCGCGGCTGCGCGGGGTTGGACTCAATCGTGCTCAGCGCCACCTCGCGCAGCGCGACCTCGTCATCCTGCTCCCGCGCTCGGTGGGATCAGTGACGCCAGGCCCTTGCCAAGACCGCTACGCCGAGCCATCGACCACCTCGTGCGCCACGGCGGCGTCGGCTCCGGCGTGATCGGCCACCGGTGGGCCGGTGGAGGCGGCGCTGATCTCCTTGGCCAGCTCCTCGTAGGCGATGGCGCCGCGTGATGACCCGTCGAAGGCGATGATCGGCTGACCGAACGAGGGGGCCTCCGACAGGCGGACCGTTCTCGGAATGATCGTGCGACAGACCTTCTCGCCGAAGTGCTGTCGAACCTCGGTCACGACCTGGTCGGAGAGCTTGGTACGGGCGTCATACATCACCAGGACGATGGTCGCTCACATCGAGTGTCTGGTTGAGGCTGCGCCGTACCAGATCGACGTTGCGGAGCAGCTGGCCCAGGCCTTCCAAGGCGTAGTACTCGCATTGGATCGGTACCAGCACCTCGGAGGCGGCCGCCAGACCGTTGACGGTCAGCAACCCGAGCGAAGGAGGGCAGTCGATCAGGATGAAGTCGTAGTCGTCCTTGCAGACGTCGATGGCCCGACGCAGCCGAAGCTCGCGGCTGAACGCCGGCACGAGCTCGATCTCTGCCCCTGCGAGGTCGAGGCTGGCGGGGGCCACGAAGAGGTTCTTGACCGAGGTGGGCTCGACGCAGTCCTCGAGCGGGACCTCGTGCATGATCACGTCGTACATCGAGCTCCCGAGGTTGCGGGTATCGATCCCGACGCCCGTCGATGCGTTGCCTTGGGGATCGAGATCGACGACGAGCGTGCGGTGCCCGAGGTGTGCCAGCGAGGCGCCGAGGTTGACCGCAGTGGTGGTCTTCCCGACCCCGCCCTTCTGGTTGGCGACGGCGAAGATCCGCGGAAGTGGTCGCACGAGCGGCGCCTCTCCTTCGACGATCAGAGGTGGTCGACCGGAGCGTACTCGCCGACCGCGCCGTCGCCGCGCATCCCCGCCGCGTTTCACGTGAAACGTTGGGCGCCGGCCAGGACGGCCGCGAGGCCCTCACCTGTCGACCGGCTGCCATGTCCGACCGGACGCAGAGCCGAGCCGGCCGACGGGGCCGACCCCCAACCTTCAGCCCCGGCGGACCATCCGGGTCCGGGGGACCGCCTGGGGGCATCGGGCATGCTTGCGAAGCACGGCGTAGGCCGGGTCCGGCCAGGCTCGGCGATCGAGCCCCAGGTGGGCGAGGGCCTCAGCGGGCCAGCGGGCCGGGTCCGCCGACGGTGGCTCGCTGACCACCAACGTGCCGCCGAGTGCCAGCAGCCCGGCCGCGCACTCCGCGGTCGCGAGGGGGGCGGCAAAACTACGGGCCACCACGGCGGGCTGGCGCTCGCGCCAGACGGGATCCCGCGCCACCACCTCGGCCCGGCCAGTCACGACCGTGACCCGGTCGTCCCAGCCCAACCGGCGGACCACTCGGCGGAGCCAGTCCGTCCGACGAGCGCTGGCGTCGAGCAGGACGACCTCGGTGTCCGGGCGGTCGGCGGCGATGATCAAGCCGGGGACCCCGGCGCCGCTCCCGAGATCCACCACCCGCTCGACGTGGGCGATGGGCCCGAGGAATCCTCGGGCGTGCACCACGACGGCGCCGATCGACCGCCCGCCGAGGAAGCCCATCTGCTGCGCCTCGGCCAGAGCGCTGAGCACGCCGTCCGCGACCGGAGGACACGACCGGTCCACGAGCATGTTCGCGGTCAGCTGTCGGAGGCGGGCACGATCACCACGCGTCGGTAGGGCTCCTCGCCCTCGGACACCGTGGAGACGCCGGTCGACGTCGGTCAGCGAATCGTGCACGACCTTGCGGTCGGCGGCCGTCATCGGCTCCAGCGCCTTCGGCGCCCCCGTCTCGCTGACCTGCTCGGCCAGCTGCAAGCTGAACCGGCGCAGCGCCTCCACCCGTCGCTGTCGGTAGCCGGCCACGTCCACGGCCAGCCGCGGCGAACCAGGGCCGAGGTGCCGCTGGGCCACGAGCCGGGTGAGATCCTGGATCGCCAGCAGGGTCTGACCCTTCGGACCAACGAGCAGGCCGAGATCGTCGCCTTCGATCATGGCCTCGAGCTCGCCCTCCGCCGGCTCTCGCACGGCGACTGCGCCGTCGAGTCCGAACGCCTCCAGGAGCCCCTCGAGAAGGCCGTCGCGCCCGCCTCCTCCTCGGCACGGCCGTTGCTCGCCGTCAGTCATGGTGATCTCCTCGTGGGGCTGCACCCGCGGCACGGGCGTGGACGGGTGGTTGGAGGCTGAGTCGTCGACCGTCCGGGCCTTGCGGCCGCCGGCTGCGGCGGCGCTGCCACGACCAGATCGGGCACCGCGACCTCGACCGGATTCGGTGGCGGTTGAAGGTTCGATCGTGGCCGTCACCGTCTCCGCGTTGACATCGGCGGCGGCAGCGTCGTCCTTTGCGCCCTCATCGCGTCGCCGCCGGTCCCGGCGCTCGGCCTTGGGGCGAGGCTGCGTCGGGCGCACCCGCGCTCTGACCCGAGCCTCACCACGGATGCGTCCGAACAGTCCGGGCCGCGGCTCCTCCAGAATCTCGAACTCGGCGTCGTGTCTCGTCCACACCGAGCTGGTCGAGCGCATGATCTTTGGCTTCTTCGATCGTGCGCCCCGTCGTCTCCACCCATTCCATGGTTGGGTCGTCCTCGCTGACGTCGGTTACGGCTTCTTCTTCTGCTGGGGCCGAGGCCGAGCCGGGGGCTTGCCGTTCGACCCGCTCGGCCGCGGCGGCGGCTTGGGTGCCTGACGGCGAGTGCCGTTGGCGTTCGCACCGGCCGGGCTGGTGTCGGCTTGGCCTTGGGAGCCGTGCCGGTGGGCTTGGGCTTGGGCTTGGCGTTGGATCCCTCCGCGGGCTCGGCCTTGGCCGCGATCGCCTTCGGTGTTCTTGGATGCTCTTGGCGTTCCGGTGCCGCCTTGCGCCGCCGCTCACGACCGGCTTCCCGGTGGTGTCGATCACTGCGCCGGGTGCTCGTGGTAGAACCGCTTCGTTATGTAAGCCTGCTGGGCGATCCGGAAGAGGTTCTGGACCAGGAAGTACCAGGCCAATGCTGCGGGCACGATGAACGCGAACAGACCCGAGAAGATCGGGAAGATCTTCATGATCATCTGCTGCTGGGCCGCACCCGGCGTGTCGCTGACCGGTTGTTCTTGTTGCGCGCGGTGATCTGGCGCTGCTGGATGAAGTAGGTGACGACGACGATCGCCACCAGGATGAGGTACGGCAGAGCGCCTCACGAAGCTGTGCTTGAGCGACAGCGCGGCCGACTCGGCCAGGTCCAGCCCGAACGCCCGCATCTGCGTCGAGTGGCTCAGGTCCTGGTACAGACGGCGTGGTGTGGTCGAGATACTTCGGCGCGAAGAACGGGCGGCTGCCGGCGGACTTGTAGGTGATGCCACGCAGCACCCGGAACATGACGATCCAGATGGGGCCTGGATCAGCATCGGCAGGCAGCCGCCGAGCGGGTTGACCCCGTGCTCCTTGTAGAGGGCCATGACCGCCTCGTTCATGGCCTGGCGATCGCCGCGGTACTCCTGCTGGATGCGCTTCATCTCGGGCTGGATGCGCTGCATCTCGAGCATCGACTTGGTGCTCTTCAGCGTCAGCGGCGTGAGCAGGAGCATGATGAGGACGGTCATCATCGCGATGGCGCGGCGTAGTTCGGGACGAGCTGTAGAACCACGCAAGAACCGTGGCGATCAGGTCAAACACGCTGCTCGGATCTTTCGTGATGGGCGGAACGAGGAGGGGGCACGGGGTCGAGCCGTGGCCGCCCCACGGATGGCAGCGCACCAGCCGGCGCAGCGCGAGCCAGGATCCGACGAGCGCGCCTCGAGTCTCGACCGCTTCGAGGGCGTAGCGTCGAGCACGACGGTACGAACCGGCAGGGCGAGGGACGGTCCTCGTAGAGCACCTGGTACCGCCGAACGGCGCTGGTCAGCGCCCGTTTCGCGGGGTTCATGAGCGGCCGTTCATGGGCCGGGTGTCCCCCGAGGGCAGCTCGATCGAGACGTCGGCCGCGTGGGCCACCGCCCGGACGACGGTCGCGAACTGGATCTCGGCCTCGGCAAACGAGGCCTCGGCGAATCGGGGGTCGGCGCCGACCAGGTACCAGCCTGGCGCCAGCTCCATGGCGTGGGCCCTGGTCAGGGCGCGCAGGCGACGGCGGATGCGGTTGCGGTGGGCGGCCTTGCCGACCGAACGGCCGACGGCGTACGCCACCCGCGGTGGTACGGCAGTGGGATCAGCGATCACGGTCATCCACAGGAGTCCGGCCCGGTAGCGGCGCCCGTCGCGCCGGAATCGGGCGAAGATCGCCCGGTCCCTGATGCGCCAGATCACGCCGACAGGCGAGCGCGACCCTTCGCGCGGCGGGACGTGAGGATGGCCCGCCCGGCCCGGGTCTGCATCCGATGCCGGAACCCGTGACGCTTCGCTCGCCTGCGGGTGTTCGGCTGGTACGTGCGCTTCACGCTGGCTCCTGACTCGGTCCGCCCGTCCGGGAACCGCGGCGGCGGCCTCGAACGACCTGCTCCGGTCGCAAACAGCGCCTCGACCGGAAGCTGGGCCGTGGGTTCGACCTGGCTGTACTCGACTTCCGACTCGATCGACCGCTCGGCCGCTCGACTCGGGGACTCGACTCGGCGCGAGCGAACGGCTCACGACGCCATCCGGGAAGGCTACGGCCTGAAGGGCCGGAACGGCAACCGCCCACCGAGTTTGCGTGGGCTGCTCAGAGCCGCCGCGAGACCCCTGCAGTGGGTCCGCGAAGGCGCCCGGGCCGCCCACGTTTCGCGCGCTCGCGCGCCTCGACGGAGCCCTTGGCGCGAGGTGCTACCGTGCCCTTCCTGCCCCGCGGGGCACCCTTCCGCACGTGGAACGAATCGGGCGTTGTCCACAGGGTGTGGATCCCTTGTGGATGTCGTCTGCCTGCAAGGAGAGGCGGCGCTGGTGAACGACGGCGAGCAGGTGTGGACGGCGGCCGCCCAGATGTTGCGGGATCAGGTTTCCGACGACAGTCTGGCTGTCCACCTTCCAGGACGTGACGGCGCGGGAGCTGTCCGGCCACGAGCTGCACCTGACGTTGCCGAACACCATGGTGCGAGACCTACTGGCGACCCGCTACCACGCCCTCGTGCACGACGCACTCGCCGATGTCGGCCGGCCAGACGTCGAGCTGGTCATCGTCATCGCCGAGCCGGATGAACCAACTTGCAGACGCACCGGACCCGGAGGGTAGTTCCAGTCTCAATGGCACCGCCGCCGCCGAGGACGACCGCACGTCGGACGGGGCATACATCGGGGGGAGCGCAACGGTCGCCACCGGGAACGCGGCCGGGCTCAACCCCCGCTACGCCTTCGAGACCTTCGTGAAGGGCCAGTCCAACCAGTTCGCCCTGGCCGCCGCCCTACGGGTCGCCGAGACACCCGCCCGCTCGTACAACCCGCTGTTCATCTACGGCGCCGCCGGCCTCGGCAAGACCCACCTGCTCCACGCCATCGGCCACTACGTCAACCAGAACTACAGCGACTACCAGATCCGCTACGTCTCGACGGAGACGTTCCTCAACGAGTACGTCGACGCCATCCGCACGAACGCGACCGCGCAGTTCAAGCGTCGCTACCGGGACATCGACGTCCTGCTCATCGACGACATCCAGTTCATGGAGGGCAAGGAGGGCCTGCAGGAGGAGTTCTTCCACACGTTCAACTCGCTGCACGGCGCCAACAAGCAGATCGTCATCTCCTCCGACCGCATCCCCGACAACATCCCCACCCTCGAGGACCGCCTGCGGGGGCGGTTCAAGTGGGGGCTGATCACCGACATCCAGCCGCCCGACCTCGAGACCCGCCTCGCCATCCTGCGCAACAAGGCCGAGCGGGACCACACCGCCGTACCGCCCGACGTTCTCGAGTTCATCGCCACCCGGGTCACCAACAACATCCGCGAGCTCGAAGGCGCGCTGATCCGCGTCACCGCCTACGCCAGCCTCAACCGCTCCGAACTCGACGTCGCCCTGCCGAGCAGCTCCTCGGGGACCTCCTGCAAGGCGCCAGCGACCGCGCACCGTGTCGTCGCGGGCGATCATCGACGAGGTGGCCGGCGTACTACCGCCAGCCCGTAGAGGCAGCTGCGGGGCAAGAGCCGCCAACGCCCGCTCGTGCTGGCCCGCCAGATCGCCATGTACGTCATGCGGGACCTCACCGACCTTTCGTACCCAGCCATCGCCCGGGAGTTCGGTGGCCGCGATCACACCACCGTGATCCACGCCGTGGACAAAGTGCAGAGGCTGATGAAGGAGCGCCAGCCGGTCTACGACCAGGTGACGCGAGCTCATCAAGAAGCTGAAGATCGGGGAGTAGTGCGTTCAGCCTGCGGGCGGTGCCGAGACCGGCAGGACTCGGCCTGGGGAGAAGCTGGTGGACAGGCACAGTTGGGGACGACCACTCGGTTCGTCCACCGGGCGCAGCGTCGGTAGCCGATCCGCTGTGGATAACCACCGAAACGGCCTGGGGACGACGGAAGCGGGCACGACAGGCGTGATCGGCTCCATGTCCACAATCCACAGGACTTACCACTACTACTAGGTTCAAAGGACACATCGATGGTGAAGGAGCAGCTGTGAAAGAGGTGGAGCGGTGAAGTTCCGCTGCGAACGCGATGTGCTCGGCGACGCCCTGGCCACCGCAGCCCGCGCCGCGCAGGGGCGGGCAGGCTCGCAACCGGTACTGGCCGGGGTGCGGCTCGTGCTCGATGGCGATCGGCTGCAGATCAGCGGCACCGATCTCGAGCTCACGATCCAGACCACGATCGAGGTCAACGGCGATCGCGACGGTGTCTACCGTGCTACCCGGCCGGCTCACCGCGGAGGCTGTTCGCACGCTCGAACCGGGAGCGGTCACGGTCGACGCCGTCCGGCGATCACGTCGAGATCACGTCCGGGCGGAGCGTCGTTCTCGGTACGGCCGTTCGCGGTCGACGACTTCCCCCGGTTGAGCCGAGCCCGCGGGCAGCAGACGTCACCTTGCCGGCGGCGGCCTTCGGCCAGGCGGTGAGCCAGGTCGAGCGAGCGGCCAGCAAGGACGAATCCCGCCCGATCCTCACGGGGGTCCTGCTGGCGGCCGAGGAGTCCGGCTTGCGGCTGGTGGCGACGGACTGCTACCGCCTGGCCGTCTGTGACCTTCCCGAGGTCTCCGTGCTGGCGTCGGGCCAGAAGGTGCTGATCCCGTCGCGTGCCCTGCGCGAGCTGGAGCGGGTGTTGCCGGCGTCCGGGGAGGTGACGCTGCGCCTGGGGGAGCGCGACGCCACCTTCGAGGTCGACGGGATCCGACTCACGACCCGACTGATCGAGGGAGAGTTCCCGAACTACCGCCAGCTGATCCCGTCGTCCTACCCGAACCGCGTTGGTGATCGCCCGCGAGCCGCTGCTGGAGGCCATCCGCCGGGTGCGGGTGATGGCCACCGACGCCACCCCGGTGCGGCTGAGCCTCGAGCCGGACGAGGTGCGCCTCAACACCGTGAACCAGGACCAGGGCACGGCGGACGCGGTGGTCGAGGCGCCGCTTCGAAGGCACGCCGATGACCGTCGCCTTCAACCCGCAGTACCTGTTCGAGGGGGTAGACGCGGCGAGTGGGACGGAGGTGGTTCTCGACACGCTCGATGCCCTGAAGCCGGCGGTGGTGCGCCCGGTCGACCGTGAGGACTTCCTGTACCTGCTGATGCCCGTGCGGGTGCCGTGACGCGTGCTGGTCCGGCGGCTCGAGCTCGTCGACTTCCGGAGCTACCAGACGACGGACATCGAGCTGGCGGCCGGGCTGACCGCAGTGGTGGGCGCCAACGGTGAGGGTAAGACCAACCTGGTCGAGGCCATCGCCTACCTGGCCACGCTCGACAGCTTCCGTGGTGCACCGCTGTCCGCGCTCGTTCGCAGCGGCTGCGCCCAGCGCCGTGGTGCGCGGCGAGGTCGAGCAGGACGACGGCCGGACCGTGAGCATCGAGTGCGAGCTGCCGACGGCCGGACGGGCGCGGGTGCAAGTCAACAAGAACCGACCGCAGCGCACGTCAGACCTGCTGGGCACGCTTCGCGCCACGGTCTTCTCGCCGGACGACCTGGCGCTGGTCAAGGACGCGCCCGCCGTGCGGCGCCGATTCCTCGACGAGTCGCTCGGTGGCGCTGCACCCGCGCCGCGACGCGCTCCGGCGGGAGGTCGAGCGGATCCTGCGGCACAAGTCCGCGTTGCTGAAGCAATGCGGCGGGCGCCTGGGTGAGGACGCTTCCTTCACCCTCGACGTGTGGGACGCCAAGCTCGCCGAGTCGGGCGACGCGCTCGGCGAGCGTCGGGCCGAGCTGGTGGCGGCGTTGGCGCCTGCAGGTCGCGGAGGCCTACGAAGATCTGGCCGCCCGACCGAGCCGCGGTGTCGCTGCGCTACGAGCCGCCCTGGCGGCCGGGCGGCCTGGCCGCCGCGCTCGTCGCCGCGAAGGCCGACGAGGTGCGGCGCCAGGTTTGTCTGGTCGGGCCTCACCGTGACGACCTGGACCTCGCGCTCGGCGGCCTGCCGGCACGGACCCATGCCTCCCAGGGCGAGCAGCGCACCCTCGCACTCGCGCTGCGCCTCGGGGCCCACCGGCTCGTCGCCGCCCAAACCCGTACCACTCCTGTCCTGTTCCTCGACGATGTGTTCTCCGAGCTCGACGAGTCCCGGAGCTCGGCCTTGCTCGCCCACCTCCCGAAGGGCCAGATCGTGGTCACCACTGCTGGGCCACTGCCACCCGGCGCGGCTCCGGAGCTGGTGCTCAGGGTGGAGCACGGAACGGTCCACACATGACCCCACCGGCCGACGAGCCACGCCCGCTGCAGGACAGCGTGGACGCCCTCGTCCGGTCGCTGCGCGGCACGGGTGCTCGCTCGCTGGCTGGTGTCTTTGCGCGTTGGGAAGAGGCGGTCGGGCCGCAGATCGCGGCCCATGCCCGGCCGGCCTCGCTGGTCGAGGGTTGCCTGGTCGTGGACGTCGACCACCCGACGTGGGCCACCGAGCTCCGCTATCTGGCACCGGAGGTCATCGAGCGGTTGCGGGCCGTGGCCGGGGTGGACGAGGTGGTCCGAATCGAGGTCCGGGTCCGGCCCCGATGACGGCCCCGGGTGGGCGGTCAGACGCCTCCAAACGGGCACGCGGTCACACCTCTGTGAGCCACCCAATTGGTAGACTTGACCCATCGTGAGAAGGGTCCACATTTCGGCTGGCGGCGCAGCCGGCAGCCGGGGCGAGTGCCTGGGCTGGCAGCCGAGACTCCGGAGCCTTCCACCTGTGATCGACTGTTCCCGAAAGGTCGCGCCTTGGCGAAGGACGTGAGCGACAAGAGCACCAGCGGCACCTACGACGTCTCCGCCATCCAGGTCCTCGAGGGCCTGGATCCGGTGCGCAAGCGGCCGGGCATGTACATCGGCTCGACGGGCCTGGCCGGTCTGCACCACCTCATCTGGGAGGTGGTCGACAACTCCGTCGACGAGGCGATGGCGGGCTACTGCCGCAGCATCGTGGTCGACGCTGCAGGCCGACGGAGGCTGCCGGGTGGAGGACGACGGGCGGGGCATCCCGGTCGAGCCGTACCCCACCGGTCCGCACAAGGGCAAGAGCGCGGCCGAGGTCGTGCTCACCGTGTTGCACGCCGGCGGCAAGTTCGGCAACGGCGGCTACAAGGTGTCCGGCGGCCTTCACGGCGTTGGGGTGTCGGTCGTGAACGCGCTGTCCGAGCGGTTGATCGTCGAGATCGATCGCGACGGCTCCCACTACCGGCAGGAGTACGCCAAGGGCGGCAAGCCCCAGGGCAAGCTGGAGCGGGTCGGGCCAACGCCGCCGCGGGCCGGCAGTCGGGCACGACAGTGGCGTTCTGGCCCGATCCCACGGTCTTCAGCTCGGAAGGCACGGAGTTCCACGTCCGGACGGTGCTCGAGCGGCTGCAGACCATGGCCTTCCTGAACAAGGGCCTCGAGATCCGCTTCGTCGACGAGCGGCCGGGCCAGCGCCCAGGTCGTCACCTACCTCTACAAGGGCGGCATCGTCGACTTCGTCAAGCACCTCAACGCCTCGAAGGAGGCGCTTGTTCACGAAGGTGGCCTCGTTCACCGACGCCGAAGACGACCAGGAGATCGAAGTCGCGCTGCAGTGGAACACGGGCTACTACGAAGGCATACACGGGTACGCCAACGGCATCTCCACCACCGAGGGCGGGATGCACGTCGAGGGGTTCAAGACCGCGCTGACGTCGGTGGTCAACAAGTACGCCCGAGCCCGGAACCTCCTGAAGGAGAAAGACGAGAACCTCCTGGGTGAGGACATCCGCGAGGGGCTCACCGCCATCATCTCCGTCAAGTTCCAGGACCCGCAGTTCGAGGGTCAGACCAAGGCCAAGCTGGGCAACGTCTCCATCCGCTCCCTGGTCCAGCGGGTGACGAACGAGAAGCTGGTCGAGTGGTTCGAGGAGAACCCCACCGAGGCGAACCGGGTCGTGAAGAAGGCGACTGGCGGCGGCGCAGGCTCGGGTGGCAGCGAAGAACGCGCGCAACGCCATCCGGCGCAAGACCGCGCTCGTCCGGCGCCGGCATGCCCGACAAGCTGAAGGACTGCTCGAGCCGCGACCCGCGCGAGAGCGAGCTGTTCATCGTCGAGGGTGACTCCGCCGGTGGTACCGCGGTCGATGCCCGCGACCCGCGCACCCAGGCCATCCTGCCGATCAGAGGCAAGATCCTGAACGTCGAGCGGGCCCGGCTCGACAAGATGCTGAAGAACGCCGAGGTCCAGGCCCTCATCACCGCCATCGGCGGCGGGGTCGGCGAGGAGTTCGACGCCAGCCAAGGCCCGCTACCACAAGGTCATCTGCCTCGCCGACGCCGATGTCGACGGCAGCCACATCCGCACGCTGCTGCTGACGTTCTTCTTCCGCCAGATGCGCCCCCTGATCGAGCACGGGTTCGTGTACATCGCCCAGCCGCCCCTTGTTCTCCACCGAGGTCGGCCGGGAGAAGATCTACCTCAAGAACGAGACCGCGAAGGCCGCCTTCCTCGCCGAGCACCCGAACCACAAGAAGGAGTTCGGCCGGCTTGAAGGGCCTGGGCGAGATGGACTGGGAGCGAGCTGCGCGAACACCACCATGGACCCGGGCCGGCGCACGCTGCTGCAGGTGGAGGTGGAGCAGGCCGCGCTGGCCGACGAGATCGTCAGCACGTTGATGGGCGACGAGGTGGAGCTGCGCAAGCAGTTCATCCAGCAGAACGCCAACGACGTCCGCTTCCTCGACATCTGATGTCCCCGGTGTCTGTGAGAGGCCGCAGCCATGACGACATCGACGGCGACGCTGCCGCCTGACGAGGGCGACGACGACGGCGCTGACCTTCGGCTCGATCGAGCCGATCGAGATCCAGGAGGAGATGGAGCGCTCCTTCCTGGACTACGCCATGTCCGTCATCATGTCCCGCGCCCTGCCGGACGTGCGCGACGGCCTGAAGCCGGTGCACCGGCGGATCATCTGGGACATGGAGCAACAGGGTTCCGGCCCGACCGGCCGTTCGTCAAGTGCGCCCGGGTCACCGGCGACACCATGGCCCGTTCCATCCCCACGGGAACGGCCCGATCTACGACGCGCTCGTGCGCATGGCCCAGCCGTTCTCGCTGCGCCACCCGCTGATCGACTTCCACGGCAACTACGGCTCGCCCGACTTCGGGCCGGCGGCCGAGCGCTACACCGAGTGCCGCTTGCACGCGCTGGCCATGCAGATGGTCGCCGACATCGACGAGAACACCGTCGACCTCGATGCCCAACTACGACGGCACCAACGAGGAGCCGGTCGTACTGCCGGCCCGCTTCCCCAACCTGCTCGTCAACGGCAGCCAGGGCATCGCGGTCGGCATGGCAACCAACATCCCGCCCCACAACCTGGGCGAGGTGATCGACGCCACCGTCCACCTGATCGACCATCCCGATGCCACGTCCGACGACCTGATGCAGCTTCGTGCACGGTCCGGACTTCCCGACCGGCGGGCTGATCATGGGCCGAGCCGGGATCATGGAGGCGTACCGCACCGGGCCGGGGCAGCGTGAAGATGCGGGCCCGAGCCACCATCGAGGAGAGCACCGCGCGCGGCGGCGGCGATGGAGATCGTCGTCACCGAGCTGCCCGTACCAGGCCAGCTGCAAGGCCATCGCGGCGCGGATCCAGGAGCTGGTCGACGCCGGCGACCTCGAGGGGATCGCCGACGTCAACGACAACTCGGCCGGCGGCAAGACCAACCTGGTCATCAGGCTCAAGCGCGACGCCAACGCCAACGTCGTGCTGAACAACCTGTTCAAGCAGACCCAGCTGCAGACCAGCTTCCCGGTCAACATGGTGGCGCTGGTCGACGGGGTGCCGCGCACGCTCAACCTGGGCCAGGCGCTCCAGGGCTACATCGCGACCACCAGATCGAGGTCATCACCCGCCGGTCGCAGTACCGCCTCGACAAGGCCCGCCGGGACGAGCCGAGATCCAGGAAGGCCTGCTCCGGGCCCTCAACGTGATCGACGAGGTCATCGCCCTCATCCGGGCCAGCGAGGATCGGGCCGCGGCCCGCGCCGGCCTCATGGAGCGCTTCGGGTTCACCGAGCTCCAGTCCGAGCACATCCTCGAGATGCGCCTCGGCCAGCTCGACCCGCCTCTCCCGCATCGACATCGAGCAGCGCCTCGAGAAGCTGCGCGAGCAGATCGCCGAGCTCGAGGCCATCCTCAGCGACGACGCTCGCCTCCGCGAGGTCATCAAGACGACCTGCTGGCGCATCAAGGAGCAGTTCGCCACGCCCCGTGGCCGCCGAGATCACGCTCGACGCGGGCGACATGTCCGATCGAGGACCTGGTCGACGACAAGGAGCTGGTCGTCGTCATGACCGAGGCCGGCTACGTGAAGACGGTCGACGCCGACGCGTTCAAGACCCAGGGCCGCGGTGGCCGCGGCGTGGCCGGGGCCAAGCTCAAGAGCGACGACCTCGTCAGCCACGTCATCTTCACGACGGCCCACGCCTACCTGCTCTTCTTCTCCAACCGGGGCAAGGTGTACCGGCTGCGGGCCACGGAGATCCCCGAGCGCGACCGCACGGCCAAGGGCATCCCCATCGTCAACCTGCTGCCGCTGGCGTCCGACGAGACCATCCGCGCCATCATCGACACCCGCACGCTTCGCCGGGGAGCGCTACCTCTTCTTCGCCACCGCGAAGGGCCAGGTCAAGAAGACCGGAGTTCCACGAGTACGACTCCGTCGCCGGCGGGACGGCCTCATCGCCCTGAACCTGCGCGAGGGCGACGAGCTGGTCCGGGTCATCGAGACGACGGGCGGCGACGACATCTTCATGGTCAGCCGCACCGGCCAGACCATCCGCTTCAGCGAGGACGAGGTGCGGCCGATGGGCCGGGCCGCGGCCGGCGTGCGGGGGATGAAGCTGCGCCCGGGCGACGCCGTCGTGTCGGTCGACGTCGCCCGCGACGACGTCGCCATCCTGCATCGTGACCGAGGCCGGCTACGGCAAGCGGACCCAGCTCGACCGCTTCAACCGGCAGGGCCGCGGCGGCCAGGGCGTCACGGGGCATCCGGCTCACCGGTCGGCAAGGGCCACGTCGTCGCCGCGTTCATGGTCGGCCTGGAGGACGAGATCGTCGCCGTGTCCTCCGGTGGAGTCGACCATCCGCATGCCCGTGCGGGAGATCTCGTCGCAGGGCCGGGACGCCACCGGCGTCCGGATCATGAACCTCGACGCCGGCCAGGTCGTGGCGTCCGTGGCGCCGATCCTGCGCCAACGGCGACGTCCTGATGCATCGTCTGCTCGCTAGCTCTCGAGCGGCTACCTACTTCCTCCTCCAACCTTCGGGACGATGAGGTGGAAGCGTGCGCCGAGGTATTTGCTGTTCGCGGTGATCGCGGGTCAAGCCGTGCCCTTGGTGGCCGGGCGTTCTGGCGGTCGGCGATCGTGCTGGTGATGGCGGTGGGCAACTGGGCTTGCGGGCCGCCGATGGCGCCCGAGCCCGGACCGCGGCCGACGCCGCCGCGCTCGGCGGGGGCGGCGGAGGGCCGGGCGGCGGCCGTCGGCCCTGGCCTCCGCGAACGGCGGACTCCTGGTCAGCTACGCCGAGCGGAGGGCGGCGTCACGGTCACCGTGAGTGTGGGCGCTGCCACCGCCACCGCTCGTGCCGCGACTGTTCGATGCTGCCTCGGAGGGATCACTGTCATCGCATCGCTCCTCCGTGACGGTGGTTCCAGGCGGCGTCCAACTACAGTTCGGTGATGGCACCCAACGAGGGAGTCGAGGCCGTGACGACGGCCGGCGCCGACGAGGACGACGTCGCCCCCGATGCCGGGGCCGAGTCGGCCGAGCCCGGCGTCAACGGGCCGACCCCTTCTGACGCCACGGACGCCGCTACGAACGGCCATCGGGCGGGTGCGGGTCGTGACGACGACCTCGACGCCGAGGCAGCTCCCCGGACGGACGCACGCGGCAAGCGCACCGCTCGGCAACGGGCCTTGCTCGTCGGTGCCGAGGATGACGCTGACCGCGGCCGGGGCATCAGTGGACCCGTTGCTGAGCGACCAGGTGGATGACGACGAGCCGGTCGAGTTCTACGACCGAGAGGTACGGGACGCTGACACTGGGAACCGCGACGACGACGCGGACACGGGAGGTTCGTCGTTCGACAGCGGGACGCAGGTGGCCGTGACCCAGGCGGACTGGCTGGAAGCGGCACCGACGCTGCGGACTCCGGAGCACGTTCAGCTGACCCGGACCGCGCCCAGTCCCGGTCCCGCTGCTCGCGCCGGACGGCAACGGGCAGACGGCCGCCATCGCGACTGCCACTGTCATCGCGCCACTGCCACCACCGTCCCTGCTCGTCGCCGCCACCGCCCAGGCCCCGCCGCCGGGCCCGGCCCCGGGTTCGCAAGGTCACTCGCGTCGTGCGGTCGGTCGACGCGTGGTCGGTCTTCAAGGTCGCGCTCATCTTCTTCGTCGCCGATGGGCGTCGTCCTGCTGACGGCCGCCGTGCTGCTCTGGAACCTGGCCCAGTCGACGGGCACGCTCGACAACGTCGAGGGCTTCTTCCGCGAGGCCTTCAACTACGACACGTTCAAGCTCCAGGCGGACCCGCTCTTCCACGCTGCACTGGTCCTGACGGTGCTGTTCGTCGTCGCCGGCACCGGGCCTGGCGGTCGTGATGGCGGTGCTCTTCAACCTGATCGCCGACCTCACCGGCGGCATCCGGGTGACGGTGCTGGAGCGGGAGGTCGTCGCCCGGGACGATCCTCGCGGTCGCCGGCGTCGCCGCCAAGTCCGGGTCGAGACTCGACCACTCACCGTCGTCGACCCCACCGCCTGCACCGCCCGTGCTCGGTTGAGGCTCCGAACGGTCACGGGTAACCTCATCGGCTCCGGTCCTCCGGGGCTATAGCTCAGTCGGTTAGAGCGCATCCCTGATAAGGATGAGGTCGCTGGTTCGATTCCAGCTAGCCCCACGCAAAAGCCCTGGTAGATGACTCGCGAGGTGCCGAGCGGACGGCCTGGTTCGCTATCCCAGGTCCGCGTCAGGTCCGCGCGAACTCTCCAGGCGGTCGGCCCAGACCGATTCATGAGCACACAGGCTCCGGCCGCCGTTTGGCGCCACCAGCCGCCGCTCGGGGTCGGGCGCGACGGAGGAGTCCTCGAGACCCGGCAGCTGGCTCGGACCACGCACCGGTGGTGTGACCTTCGGTCACCACGGTTCGTGCGTTGAGTAGCCGCTGGTGTTCGCTGGTCGCCGCTGGTGTCTTCTGGTCCGCCCAGTCCGGACGGCGGTGTTCGAGACGCCCTTGTCGACCGCGGTGAGGGCGTGTACCACGCTGGGGGATGGAGCGGCGGGAGGCGATTGAGGAGGCGGTGGCGCATCTGCCGTTGATGCTCACGGTCGAGCAGGCCCGCGCCGTGTTGGGGATCGGCCGGTCGCTGGCCTACGGCGAGGTCCGCCGCTACCTGGCCACCGACGGCCGGGAGGGCATCCCGGCGGTGCGCATCGGCTCGGCCATCCGCATCCCTCGCGCCGGCCTGGTCGACCTGATGCTGGCGGCGCCAGCCCCGGCCGCGTCGAGCCTGTCGTCGCTGCACGCCGTCACGCGCCGATCGGAGCGCAGCCGCGAGCCGCCGACCGTCGCAGCCGCCGCCGTCGCTCGTCGCGCTCCGGGCGATGTGGCGCAGCTGCCCTTCGCTGAGCCGACCGGAGCTGACCGACCATGAACTCCTCGCTCCGGTCGTCCTTCGGGCAAGGGATGACAGACGGGTGCACAGGCGCGGGGGGGAGTGGTCGATGACGGTTCGGGTGACGACCTTGAAGGGTCCGTTGGCGGGCGCCTACTACGTGGAGCAGCTGCCCTCCTACTACCTCGACGCCGGCGAACCCCGGGCGTCTGGCTCGGCGAAGGCGCCGAGCTGCTGGGGTTGGCCGGGGAGGTGGACGATGAGGCGTTCCTGGCCGTGATGGCCGGGATGGACCCTCGCCGCCCGGACCGGCATCTGGGTCGCCGCTACGACGACGCGTCGGTGCGGGGGTTCGATGTCACTTGTTCGGCTCCGAAGTCGGTGTCGGTGCTGTGGGCATTGGGCGACGACACCACCCGCGGCCAGGTGGTCGGCGCGCACGACGCGGCGGTGGCGGCGTTGGCGGGGTGGATCGAGGCCCATGCCCACACCCGGTACCGGATCGGCGGTGAGGTGGCGGTGGTCGATGCGGAGGGGATGGTGGCGGCGGCGTTCCGTCAGCACACCAGCCGGGCCGCCGACCCGCAGCTCCACACCCATCTGGTGATCGCCAACCGGGTCCGCTCCCCGGACCGACGGTGGTTGGCGTTGGATGCCCGGACCATCAAACACGATCAACGCACCCTGTCCGCCTTGTACCACGCCGGTCTGCGGGCCGAGCTGACCCGCCGGCTGGGGGTGCGCTGGGAGGTCCCGGAGAATGGGATCGCCGAGATCGTCGAACGTGGCCGAGGGGTTGCGGGTGGAGTTCTCCCGCCGCACCGGTGACGTGCAACGCCGGACCGACGAGAAGCTGGACCGCTTCGCCGACTCGATGGGACGGGAACCGACCCCCCGGGAACGGTGGCGGCTGGAGCGCGAAGCGGTGGTGGACAGCCGCCCCGCCAAACCCAAAGCCCTCGACGCAGACGTCCTGCATCGCCGGTGGGCGGAGCAAACCGCTGCGCTGGGTCTGGTCCCGGCCGAGGTGGTGCGAGCGGCGGTGGGCCAGGTGCCGCCCGGTCTCGGGATCGATCGATCGGCGGCGGCCATCGTGGTCGATCGGGCCATGGCGACCATCACGGAGGGCCAGTCGACGTGGCGGCCGGCGGAGCTGGTCCGGGAGTTGGCCGCCGCCGTGCCGACCACCAACGGGGTCGAAGCCGACCGGCTGGTCGAGTGGGTGGACCAGATGGCGGCGGGGGTGGCGGTGTCGCGTTGTGTCGACGTGTCCCGCCCCGTGCCGGCCGGTGTCCTGCTGCGTCGGGATGGGCGGCCGGTGACCGAGTCGGCCATCGACCGGGCGCTCACCACCCAGGCCATCTTGGACCAGGAGGCCGCCCTGCTGGGTTGGGCCGACCGCCGACTGCTGCACATCGGCCAGGACCACCCCGACGCCGCATTCCGATCCGCGAGGCCGTTGAACGGCGTCCAGGCGCAGGCGGCGGCGGCGATCGCCGGCTACGACGATCTGGTGTTGATCGTCGGCCCGGCCGGCACCGGCAAGACCACCGCCCTGGCCCCCGCGGTCGAGCAGCTCCGGGCTGATGGTCGGGCGGTGTTCGGGGTGGCCCCCTCGGCCACCGCAGCCGACGTGTTGGCCGCCGAGACCGGGTTGGCGGCCGACACCTTGGACAAGCTCCTCGTCGAACATCGGCTCAACCGGCCACCGGATCACCGTTACGACCTCCCCGTGGGTGCGACGGTCATCGTCGACGAAGCCGGCATGATCCCCACCGCCCGGCTGGCGGAGCTGGCCGACCTGGCCGACGTCCACGGCTGGCGGATAGCCCTGGTCGGTGACCCGTTGCAGTTCTCCGCCGTCGGGCGGGGCGGCATGTTCGGGTTGCTGGTCGACACCTTCGACACGATCGAGCTCGACCGGGTCCACCGCTTCCACCAACCCTGGGAACGCGACGCCAGCCTGCGACTCCGCCACGGCGACATCGACGTCGCCGAGATCTACGAAGACCACGGCCGCCTCCACGGCGGCACCCCCGACGCCATGGAACGCGCCGCGGTCGCCCGCTGGTGGGACCATCGCCAAGCCGGTGACACCGTGGCGTTGATGGCCCCAACCGTCGAGACCACCGACCGGCTCAACCAGCGCGCCCAACAGCTGCGCATCCGAGCCGGGGAACTCGACTCGACGGGTCGATCGGTCCAGGCCCGCTCGGCCCGGGTCTATGTCGGTGACGAGATCGCCACCCGCCGCAACGACCGTCAGCTGTGCACCGACCGGGGGGAGATGGTCCGCAACCGGGCGACCTGGACCGTCGCCGGTATCCACCCCGACGGCCGTCTCACCGCCACGGGCCGTCACGGCACCGTGCGGCTCCCCTCCCGCTACGTCGCCGAGCACGTCGAGTTGGCTTACGCCTCCACCGCCGCCGCCGCCCAGGGCCGCACCGTCGACCATGGGCTCGTTGTGGTCGACCATCCCACCGATGTCCGCAACCTGTACGTCGCCATGTCCCGCGGCAGCCACACCAACCACGCCTACCTGGCCATCCAGGGCGAGCAGACCGCGCAGGACATCTTCGTCCAATGTCTGGTCTCCGACTGGATCGACCAGCCCGCCCACACCCGCCGAGCCGAACTGGCCGGCCAGCCAGCCCCATCGGGCCGGACTCATCGACGGCGGCGTGCTGCGACATCTGCTGGAGCGTCGCCACGAGCTCACCTCCGAGCTCGAGCTGGCGGAGACCCGACAGCAACGGCTCCCCGCCGAGATCCGCCGTACCGAGGCCGCCAAAGTGGCCGCCGCACGAGCGATCGCCGACCTCCAACAGCGCCGCCTCGCCGTCCAAGCTGTCATCGCCGAGTACGACCGGCCGCTGCGCCGCCACCGCCACGAACGGGAACTCGACGACGCTCGCCACGAGCTCGCCGACCTGCCCCACCGGCTCGACAAGGCCACCGACACGCTCACCGCCGCCGAGGCGACCCTCACCGACCTCAACCGCGTCGCTACCGAAACCCGGGCTGTCCTTTCCCGACGGGGTGACCTCGAAGCCGATATTGGTGACCTCGGCGGCCAGATCGACGACGATCTCCGCATCCGCATCCGGGTCATGCGCCGCGAACAACCGGCAGGTGTCGTCGATGTCCTCGGCTCCCGCCCCGGCCCCGGACACGACGCCCACCACTGGGACACCGTCGCCGGTCGCCTCGCCCAACACCAAGCTGCCTTCAACATCGCCGACGGTCTCGGACCGCGACCCTCCTACCTGGACCACTCCGCCTACCGCGACAGCCACGAAGCCGTCACCGAACTCGTTCAACCGCTCGAGCGTCCAGTCATTGAGTGCTCGATCGGCGCACCCAGCCTCGGCCTTTCGCTCTGAACGGCAGGCCACGCATGAGCCCCGCGACACAGAGCGACCGACGCCTGGCCGCCCCACCTCGTTCGGCCCGTTCAGCAAGAGCCGTCGCGCCCGATCGCAGTTATGTGCGAGCGCTGGGTGTGTGTTAGCTCGGCGTCGGGTTGTGCAAGAGGGTGGACTCGATGGCGGCACGACCACCTTCGAGCCAGGCCCGCAATCCGGGGTCGAGGGTCGCTGAGGCCTGTTCGTAGCGCACGAGATCGTCGTCGGAGAGAACACCTCTCCACCGCCCGTTCGTCCCTTTGAAGAGAAACCGGTCAAGACCCCCGTCGAAGATCATCGCCGCAGCATCGCCGGCACCGCCTCGCTTGGCATCTGCGCGCATCGCGTCAAGTTGCACCGCGGCGACGATCGCGGGCCAACGCTCCTCCGGCACATCGATCTCGCAATAGATCGCGAGTCGACGCATCTCCCCCTCAGTGTCAGCGAGGAGGTCACCGAAATGGACGAAGTACACATTGGGCAGGTCACGCCACTGCCACCAGCTCGAGAGATGGTGGCTGTGCGACCAGAACGGCCAGCCGTCGGGCTCCCACTCGAACCATCCGGCACCGATCCAGCGCGGCCACAGATCGCCGGGTTGCCCGGGACAGCGCGGGAACTCCGCGCCCGGTCGCTCACTGTCGTTGAACAGAGAATAAGCGAGGTCCGTGTAGGCGCTGTAGTGGTTCCACAGCGACATAAACACGTCACGAGTGTCGCGGCCAACGACAACGTACTTCGCTTCTCGGAAGTAGCGGACGCCGTCCGCCGCAAGATGGCTCTTGACGAAACGCCGGTGTGTCTGCGCATCGAGCGACTCGATCATCGGCTCGACCGGACCCATGAACCGCGCGTCGATCCACGGCGACATCTCCGGGAGCGAGCGGCCCTGGGGCTCCAACCCCAACACCAGCGCGGCAAGAATGCGCTGCGTCCACGTGGTACCCGCTTTATAAGCGGTAGTGACCACGATGTCGCCGTCGCGGACACGGAAATGATCCCAGCGAGTGCTGTCGAGATGATGGTTGCGGTACTCGTGCAGACGCTCAGGAGCCGCGCCACTCATCGTCGAAGCATACGCATCGTGCTCGCTGAACGTCCGAGACGACGCTGATCGAAGCTCCTATGTGTTGTCAAGGTGCTTTCCGGCGTGCTGACAGACCAGTGATGGGCCACTCGTTGTCGAGGGCGAGCTCTTATGAGGCCATGCGGTGCCGGGGGTGGTGAGCGGCGGGCCGGCAGTTCGTTCGGAGGACAGCCGGTTGGGCGTCAGGCAGTTATCGGGCCAGGCCCGCCACGAAGGTGGCGGGCTAGGCCAGCCCCGTACGCGCCGGTCCCCTCCACCCCGACGCGTGCGAGCGCCCCGAAGCCGGCAAGCCAATCGTGCAGCTCCGCCAACCCTGCCGTCGTCGTGGGGAACGACTCCACACCGAGCAGGCCGCCGTTGGCGTCGACGGCAGCAGCGACATGGGTGTCGAGGTGCGTATCGACACCCCCGGTGATCGAGCGCGTCGGTTCTACGATGGTCATCGCCATCCCTTCTCTCTCAAGTGGTCAAGGGGTGGCACGCACGTCCCGGGAAGGAGACCGTGTCGAGGCAGCTGCTCCTAACAGCCGCCTCGGTCACCCTCCAGAACGGGGCGTGCCCCATTCCGCCCCACAACATCGAGCTGCAAGGCCGGCGGAACCTACCCAGCCGCCCACCCGAGCAGGTGGACCCGACCAGCCCCCCACATACTCACTGGCAGATATGGACGGGCTACGGCCTCTCGTTCGCTCGTAGTGGGCGTTGTCGTTAGGGTGCTTCCGAGATAGCCGTTTGGGAGAGCCGGAGGTACGTGCAATGAAGGTCTGCATCGTCGGAGCCTCGGGGAAGACCGGAAAGTACATGGTGCAGCACGCGCTAGACCGCGGCTATGAGGTGGTGGGCGTATGCCGTGACCAGAGCGTCGCGAAACTCGATGAGTTCGCTGGCCGCATCACCGTTGTACCCGGTGCGACGGACGACCGCGAGGTCATCAAGCAAGCGGTTGCGGGGTGCGACGGTGTGATCACGGTGCTCGTGCCGCGAGGTGTCCACGGGTACTCCAGCCAAACGGCTCAGGCGGTACTCGACTTCGCCCCGGCGGGCGCTCGCCTCATTTTCTCCAGCGGGTGGCACATCTCGCTTGACGGCCAGGATGTCTACTCACGGAGCCTCAGGTTCAAGGTCGTTGTTCTCGGCGGGATCGCCAAGCTCCTTCGAGCAGTGGACATGGACGACCAGGTTGAGGCCTGTCGCCGCGTGTTCGCCAGCGACACGCGGTGGACCGTCGTGCGCGGAAGCGAGCTGGAGGAAGGTGAGAGCGAAGGCCTTCCCGTCTGGAGTCGGCATGTGGGTGACCCGATTCTCAAGAGCAACATGACGCGCCGAGTGGACTTTGCGCTGTTCATGGTTGCGGCGCTTGAGAACGACGAGCTGGTGCACGAGGCACCCGCGATCGTCGGTTGCCGAACGCCCTCGGCCGTTGCCGCGGCCAGCGCATAATGCCCTGATGGAGGATGGGGTGCACGGCGTGACGGGTTCGTAGCGTCGGGGGCCTGACGGGCGTGTCTCTCGAATGCCCTGCCACAGCAGTTGTTGGCTTCTGATCGAAGCGACCGTTCGTCAGGTCCGGTCACGGCGTGGCTCGAAAGAGGAACGGCAAGCTCATCCCGCATCAGGTCTGCCCGCCGGTGGCGCACATCCCATCCGTACTGCCAGTTTGGAGCACACCGTGATCACTATCGGGATCGACCCGCACAAGGGTTCCCACACCGCTACTGCTGTCGATGAGGACGAGGCGGTGGTGGGCGAGCTGCGGGTTGATGCTGACCGTCATCAACGGGCCCGGCTCCTCGAGTGGGCCGCCGTCTTCGAGCCTCGCCGGTGGGCGATCGAGGCACCGCCCCCCTCGAAGCGTCCTCGGGACCCAAGACCCGCCACCGCCTCAACCCTCGCGGCGACCGCCAACTCAACCACGCCATCCACACCGCGGCGCTGACCCAGATCGCCCACGACACCGCCGGCCGCGTCGACTACGAGCGCAAGCAGGCCGAGGGCAAGACCGCCAAGGAAGCACTCCGGGCCCTCAAGCGACGCATCAGCGACGTCGTCTACCGGCAGCTCATCAGCGACACCCGCCACTGACCGACGCGCCGCCACGCCACCACCGAGCTCACCGTCGACGACCGCGTCACCGCGGGCCCGGGAGGACAATGCGGGGACGCTCTTGAATCCGGCGTGACCGGCCTCACACCCCACAACAGCCGGCTCTTCGGATCAGTCACTCCCGGACCCGCAACAACCCTACGACCCGCCCTGCGCGCCCCACAGCGAGCAGCCACATCGACGCGAACACCCGCAACCCCGCCCTTGACACAAAGAGGATTCTGAGCATCCCCCCGTTGGACGGACACCTCGTATAGGAGGAAGTCCATGTCCAGCAGGAAGAAGTCCAGGGTTGGGCGGCCCTCGAAGTACCCGCCCGAGTTCCGTAGAGACGCGGTGGCGATGGTGCTCGACGAGGATCGTTCGATCGCTGACGTGGGCCGCTCGGTCGGCGTGAACGCCGGCACGCTGGGGAACTGGGTCGGCCAGGAACGCATCGAGCGCGGCGAGCGCGAGGGGCTGACCACCGATGAGCGCTCGGACCTCGCCGAGTTGCGGGCCGAGAATGCGCAGCTGCGGATGGAACGAGATCTGCTCAAACGATCTCTGGCCTTCTGGATCAAGGAGACGTCGACACCGTGACCCGCTACGCGTGCATCGATCACCAGAAGGCGGCCGGGTTCCCGGTGACCGCAGCGTGCGCAGCGGCCGGCGTTTCCACCTCCGGCTACTACGACTGGTGCGAACGAGAAGCGGCCGGGCCGACGCAGCGTCAGCTCGCCGAGGCCGAGCTGGTGGCGTTGATGCGCGACCTGTTCGACGAGGCCGACGGCAACTACGGGGTGCCGCGCATGTTCAAGGCGCTCCGCCACGCCGGCCTGGTCGTGAACCGCAAGCGGGTCGCCCGCCTGATGCGCCTGCATGGAATGGCCGGGCGGTTCCGGCGCCGCACGTGCCGCACGACCTTCCCGGGCCCCGACGGCTACCACATCCCCGATCTCATCGGCCGGCGGTTCGCGCCCGGCAAGCCCGATGTGGCGTGGTGCCAGGACATCACCTACATCCCCACCCGGGAAGGCTGGCTGTACCTGGCGTCGGTCCTCGACCTCGGGTCCCGGCGACTGCTGGGCTACTCGATGGCCGAGCACATGCGCACCGAGGTGGTCCTCGACGCGTTGAAGATGGCCGTGGCCGCTCGCGGCGGCGACAAGGCCGTGATCGGCGTCATCGCCCACGCCGACCGGGGCAGCCAATACACCTCGAACGACTACATCGACTACTGCCAAGACGCCAGCCGCCAACTACGCCCGTCGGTCGGGCGAACCGGGGTGTGTTGGGACAACGCCGTAGCCGAGTCGTTCTGGGAGAGCCTGAAGCGGGAATGCGTCCAGGGCCGGGTCTTCGCCACCCGCGCCGACGGCCGCCGGGCGATCTTCCGGTGGATCAACTGGTACAACACGACCAGGCTTCACAGCACCCTCAACGACGTCCCACCCCTCGAGTGGGAACAGCAGTACCGTCAAGCGTCATAATCACCCGTCCGGCCGACGGGGAGATGCCCATTCGCTCTGGAGCGCCTACGTGGGTTTGGCGGTGAGACGCTGCCGGTCAACCTGTGTCTCGTCGCAGCGCGTCGTCCAGCTCGAGGAAGCCGGCGGCGGCCCACCACAGATGGTCCTGCGGGAAGACGCCTTGGTGTTTGTGCTGGTGGCGCCAGTCCGGATCGTAGAAACGGTCAATCACTTCGGCCAGCTGCCGTCGGCTGACGTCGCGTTCGGCTCGGAGCTGGGCGACCAGCGCGTCGCGGTCCGGGGGTTCGGTGATCGCTAGCTGGTCGGTCTGGCTGGCGGCCAGCGAGTCGACCACGGCGACGTCCAGGCCGGCTGGGCCGGTCCAGAAGCGGACGGCGCGTCGGATGCGATGGTTCCACACCGGACCATCGGCCGAGCGCCACCACCACGCCAGGGGCAGTTTGTCGAAGCGGAGCTGCGCGGCGATCGCTTCGAGGTGGGCCGGGCGGGCGAGCCAGGGCATCTCCTCCGGACGGGCGTCGACCACGAAGGCCAGCTCCACCCGCTCGAGCTCTGCCGTGTTCTCGAGCAGCGCGCCGAACACGTAACCCTCGACGATGCCGGCGTCGGGCCACGACGTCGTCCGGGTCAAGCTCTCGGCCACGTCGCGCAGCCGACCGACCGCCGTTGAGCGTTTCACGAGGACATCGTCCCACCCGTAGCCCGCCGGAGCGATCAACAGGCCCAGGGCCGGGCCGGCCCGCGCCAGCGCGTAACCGCTCCAGAGCGGGCATTCTGCGTGCCCGTCTCCTGACCTTCGGCCCTATGCCTGTTACTCGGCTCCTGCTGATCAGCCGGGTGTCGGGTGTAGTGTGGCTCGTGGTAGTAGTCATCGCGCCGCTGGCAGCTCCCGGGCACCATCCACTTCCGACGCACGACGTTGCATTTGCAGACTGGATGACTGATCCATGGCGTTTTTGCGCGAGGACCCGACACCCGCGTCCAACCACTCGACGTCCCCGCCAGGCGTTCGCCCGGACTCCAGCGTGCGTCAGACCGCCCGAATCGTTGGCGTCCTTTTCCTTGCGGGCTACTTGACATATGGCGTAGGCAACCTCATAGCGACGGGCATCGTCGACTCCGGTGACCGCAGCGACTCCACCGCGTTGTTCGTCGCCGGCATCGCGCTGATGCTGCTCAACTCCGCATTGGTGATCGGCATCGGTGTCCTGATGTTCCCGATCCTGCGACCCCACAACAAGGCCATAGCCGCGGGCTACCTGGGCACCCGGATCTTCGAGGGCGTCGTCCTGGCCATCGGTGTCGTGAGCCTCATCGTCCTCACCGGCTCCGACGCCATCAACGCGAATGCCGCTTTCTACAGCGTCGCCGAGGCCGGGCTCGGTATCGGAAGCCTCTTCTTCTGCGCTCTGCTCTTCCGCACCGGACTCGTTCCGCGTTGGCTAGCTGTCTGGGGCTTCATCGGCTACGCGTGCTTCGCCGTGGGCAACCTGCTGGAGCTGTTCGGCGTCGCGGGCGCCGGGATCGTCGCCGCCATCCCGGGTGGATTGTTCGAGCTGACATTCGCCATCTGGCTGATCGCCCGCGGGTTCGCCTCCACCGCGACGACCTTCAAGAACTCGACGTTCTCCTCGAAACCCTCGGCAATCGGGAACTCGTCGATGAACTTGTAGTCGCCCTCGATCGGCGTACCTGTTGCAACCCGAGCTCGTCGTACAGGTCCGCCTTGAGGACCGGGTCCGCTTGCTCGAGAAGCCTCTTGCGGCGGGACACATCATCATCGTCGATCCGGCGAAGACGCCCGTCGCCGCACTGTTACGGAGAAGGCACAGCCGAAGCCGGATACCTCTGCCTCTATGTGGAGGACAAGTTCAACGTCGATACTGGCGACAAATTGATTTACGCGAACAGGGGAGGAACCGGGCGTTACGGGGTAAGCATCGCCTTCCGAACGGGTTCTGAGCCCGTCGAAGAGTTGGACGCCACCTACACCGTCACCGGCGAATAGAGGCGCCCGGTACGCACGGCGCTGGCATAACCGACCCGCGTGGTGACGATCGCCGACGGCCCGTCGCTGGGTCGGTCTCGGTCGACGACCGAACCGCGTCCGGCTCATCCCACGCGAAGTACTCAGTCGAGAACGTGCACATGAACCGCGTTGCCTGCTTCGACGCGCCCATAACTGCCAGTTTTGCGTTGTCGGAGTCGAGGCTCAGGGAGCGAGCCGTAGTCGGGGTGGTTTGAGGATCGACGAAATGCCCCATTGGACTGACCTGGCCGTCGCAGCGCCGTCCGATCCGTGGAACAGCTGCGAGAGAGTCACGGCACACCCCTACGCTGTGTGTGATGACGTTCGATCGGATCACCGTCGAGCCCGACAAGATGGGCGGCGTGCCGTGCATCCGTGGGCTACGGATGCCCGTCGCAAGCGTCGTGGCGATGGTGGCCGACGGCATGACGACCGAAGAGATCCTTGCCGACTTCCCCGACCTCGAGGCCGAGGACGTCAGGGTGGCGCTGCTCTACGCCGCCGAGGCGGTGCGTGAGCGCGCGCTGCCGTTGACACCGACCTCGTGAGGTTTCTGCTCGACCAGAACCTCTCGGCTCGGCTGGTCACCCTCCTCACGGACGCCGGCCATGACGCAGTCCACGTCGCGGAGCTCGGGCTCAGCCGTGCCGACGACCGGACAATCCTCGATCGTGCCGCGGAGGAGGGCAGGGTGCTGATCTCCGCCGACACGGACTTTGGCGCGTTGATAGCCCGGGCACACCGCCGCAGGCCATCGCTGATCCTCCTCCGACGAGAGCGACCCCGTCGAGCGCCGGCGCAGGCGACGCTGCTGCTCGGCCATCTCGACCGTCTCGCTGCCGACCTCGACGAGGGCGCGATCGTGGTCCTCGAGGAGGCGCGCATCCGCATCCGGCGCCTACCCATCATCCCGGACGAGTAGCCCGTCTCATCCCGGACGAGTAGCCGGTCGTCTCGCGGCTCATCACGCGAAGACTCGGCTCCTCGGATCCAAGCTCAGGAGGTTGAGCCCGCCGGCGCTCAGCGTGGCCGGCCCTTGGCCTTGCCGGGAACAGACGCTATCGAGCTGGCTAGACAACGCGACCGGGCGAATGGAGATCCTCCAACCTCCGCATCAACTCACCATCGTGCTGCGGGAGCAGGTGCCCGTAGCGGTCGAGGACGACGGACACACTCGTGTGGCCCGCCCTCGCTGCGATCTGCTTCGGGTTCGCACCGGCTGCGATCCACAGCGCGACGGCGGTGTGGCGCAGGTCGTGGATGCGCAAAGGGCCAAGGCCAGCCTCCTCGACGGCCGGGTTCCAGAAGCGGCGGCGGAACAGCGTCGGTCGAACCGGGTGACCATCAGGGAGAGGTGAACACGAGGTTGCGAGCATCCGGCGGTGAGTCGACAAGGCGTGAAAGCTCCTCGGCGACGAAGCTCGGAACGGTCACCGTCCGAAGTGCGGCGCGTGTCTTCGGTGGGCCGAAGCTCAGTTGGCCGGCGAGGTCGGTGAGCGTCTCGATCACCGTCACCTGACGCCGGAGCATGTCGACGTTGCTCCCACCGGAGCGCGAGGAGCTCACCGACTCGAAGCCCGCTGTAGCCGGCCAGCAAGACGAATGCCCGATAGCGCGCGTCGATCGTGTCGGCGAGGCGCCGTAGCTCGTCGGGCGTGAGGAACCGCATCTCCTCGCGTTCGATCTTCGGCAGCGGTAGACGCTCCACGGGATTCACCGAGATCAGTCGATCCTCGAGCGCAGCCCGCATCGCCTTGTTGAACACCTGCACCGCCTTGCTGACCGTCGCCGGCGCCAGCCCACCGTCGTCGGGATCGGACAGCCGAGCCACCCACTCGCGCAAGCTGGTGCGGTCGACCCGTGACAGTGGCATCGAGCCGAACGTCGGGAGCACGTGGTTGCGGAACGAGGCCTCGTCGCGAGCACGGGTCGTCGGTCGGAGGTTGGTCACCGTCGGCCACCACCGCTCGAACCAATCCTCGACGGTGATCTTGCCGAGGCGAGGATCGACGAACGAACCCTGCGAGCGATCGACCTCGATGAGATGCGCGAACCGCTCGGCGTCGCGGCGGCGGGCGAACTGCCTTGAGCGCTCCTGGCCGTCGGCGGCTCGGAACCGGACGAGGTAGGCGCTCTTTCCGTTGCTCAGCCGCTTCGTTCGGATCGATGCCACGGGGCGATCCTAGGTCCGCCAGGTCCGCGTCAGGTCCGCGGACGACGCAACACGGGCCGAGACGAGCGAGCACAGCACGACACGAAAGCCCAGCTAGATCGGCATGAGCCGACACGAGCCAACACTAGCGAACACCCCTGATCATCCCTGATAAGGATGAGGTCGCTGGTTCGATTCCAGCTAGCCCCACGCAAGAAGACCTGGTAGTTGACTCACGAGGTGCCGAGCAGCGCCTCGTTCGCGGCCACCGCGCGTCGAGATCATCGACGTACCGACCTGACTGCACAGACCCACGCTGGCGCACGCGTGACCGTCAGCCGTCGACGGCTTTGAGATCGGGTGTGGTGGACTGAGCCGATGACCGACATGAGGCGGATTTGGGTTGCCGCGCTGGCCTCAATGGCTGCGCTCGTGATCGCGGTGGTCGCCATCGGGCTTTGGGTAGTACCGCAACGGCGGGACGACCTTTGGTTCGAGTTGGCCAAGGCGGGAATCCAGCTCGTCGTGGTCATTGGCCTGGGAGGGGTTGTCAGCTCCGTGTTTCGGGTCGTCGATGTCTCGAGGGAGCGGCGCCGGATCCGCGACGAACAGCGCTTCGCGATCTTCCAGCAACTGGTGACGGCGTACCACCAGCTCAAGTTCGTCCGACGCAATCTCCGAATGGTCGGCCTCCGCAACGGCCCCGACGAACTGCGCCCCGAACAGGTCGAGGCCTTGAGGAGTGGGATGGCGACGGTCACCGATGTGGAGCTGACCCTCGAGCAGATCTACCGGGAGCTCGATGCACGATCCGTCTTCGATCAGTCTGATGAGCTCCACGGCCACCTCGCTCGGCTGCTGCAGTACGTCAGCAAACTGGTCGAGGAATGGGAGGGTCACGGCGCGTCCTTCTGGCCCGATCACCAAACCGATCGGGTGCAGGATCTCGTCGTCCTGCAGGCGTTCCTCGGGTCCGCCAAGGACGACTTCCGACCGAACGCCGCCGACCCGATGGGGCGGATGGAGTGGATCGTCCGCGGTGAGATCCTGGCGGGCTAAAGGCGTGACGCGGAATCCTGGCGTCCGGTTTGAGGCTGTCACGATGCCGTCGGGTCGCCGCTGGTACCGGGCGGGCGCGCCACCACGCGCCTGCGCCCCAAGCGTGCCCCCATGCCCGATCGCTGGCCACCCTCGATCAGGCAGATTCGGGTGGCCCACCTTCGGATGCCCCGCATGCGAGGCGAACGAAGCGGAAGTCGCCCGTCGGTCTTGAGTGCGCAGCGTTCGTGATCTACTTCGCCAATGGATAGCGAGCTAGCGAACGACCGCACCTTCCTCGCGTGGCTTCGGACCGGGATCGCCCTATTCGGCCTCGGATTCGTCGTCGCGAAGGTTGCCCTGATCGTGCAGCCCGACGCGACCCGCCTCGAGAACAAGGACCTCTACAGCGTCGTAGGAGTCCTCATCGTCCTGTGTGGCGCCGCGCTTGTCGTGGTCGGCCATCTCCAACATGCACACGTCTGGCGCCTCCTGGACCGTCACGGGGAGTCTCCGCCGCCGCGGTGGCCGCTTACGATGACCGTGATCGCGTTTGTGGGATCTCTCGTGCTCTCCGGTCTGATCATCGTCTCTACGTAGGTGACCACGACGCCAACGGTGCGTAGCCGCTCCCGCGCGGGCAACCTGTGCGCGTCCGCGAAGCTCAGGAGGTGGGGATGCTCGGGCTCGCCGTATACCGACCAGATCAATGGCACGACTTCTTCGTGACGGTCGGAGGCGCAAGTGCCGTGCTGACAGGCCTGGTGTTCGTGGCGATGTCGTTGAATCTCGGTGTCATCGTTCAGGATGCGACCCATCGACACCGCGCGATCGGAACATTCGCAGGGTTTACCGCCGTGTTCGTGATCTGCGCTCTTGCCCTGCTGGGAGGCCAGAATCACGTCGCGGTCGGAAGCGAATGGGCGAATCGTGGCCGGACTCGCGGCGTTCGTGTACGTCCGTGGGTACATCGAGGCAATACAAGCGGGCGCCAGCTCGGTCGGGCTTAGCTTCACGCGGCTGGTGAGCGGCACCTCGTGCTACGTCGCAGAAGTCTCGGGGGCCGTCGCGCTCGCCATGGGCTACGCCGCCGGTCTGTACGTCGCCGCAGTCGCCATGGTGGTCATGCTCGCCTTCACGATCTCCGGCGCGTGGCTACCGGTCGTCGGTGTATCGGATCACCAGTCTGAGCGCCGCGACGAGACCGAAGGACGATGAACTCACGGAGGCAGGGGAAAACGCGCGGCGACCCAGGCGCGCAGAACGGCCGATCGGGTGCGGCCGGGCGCGACCGTCGATCGGGCAACCGGTGCGGCCAATCGACGGTCGCGTAGCCCATCGGCCCAGTCGTTCCCGGACTGGGTCGACTGGCTCTTCGCGAAGTGGGTAACTGCTCATCTGCAAGTCGAGCGAGCGAACCAAGGAGCGTCCCATGACCACGAACGTCCCTAGTGTCACGCTGAACAATGGTGTCGAGATGCCTGTCCTTGGTTTCGGCGTCTACCAGATTCCCCCGGAGGACACCGAACAGGCCGTCGCCACCGCCCTCGAGGTCGGGTACCGGCTCATCGACACGGCGGCGTCCTACGGGAACGAGGAGGCAGTCGGCCGGGCGGTGCGCAGCAGCGGCATCCCGCGTGAGGAGTTGTTCGTCACGACGAAGCTGTGGATCCAGAACCCCGGCGAGGCGAAGGCGAAGGCCGCCTTTGAGGGATCCCTCAAGCGTCTCGGTCTCGACCACGTCGACCTCTACCTGATCCACCAGCCGCTCGGCGACTACTACAGCTTCTGGCGAGCGATGGAGCAGATCCACGCCGACGGCCTCGCTCGGGCGATCGGTGTCGCGAACTTCTACCCCGACCGGCTCGTCGATCTCATCGAGCACAACGAAGTGACCCCGGCAATCGACCAGATCGAAACCAACCCCTTCTTCCAACGACACGCCGACCAGGAGCTCATGCGCTCCCACGGCGTGCAACTCGAGTCCTGGGGCGGGTTCGCCGAGGGCCGGGACAACCTGTTCACCGACCCGACGCTCACCGCCATCGGCAACGCGCACGGCAAGTCCGTCGCCCAGGTCGTGCTCCGGTGGCTCATCCAGCGCGGCATTGTGACCATTCCGAAGTCGGTCCGCCGCGAACGCATGGAACAGAACCTGGACGTCTTCGACTTCGCCCTGGCCGACGACGAGATGACCCGCATCGCCACCATGGACACTGGAGCCTCGCTGTTCTTCGACCACCGCGACCCGGCGATGATCGGCTGGCTCAACAGTCGACGAGACACGTGACGCCGTCCCGCCGATGAAGACTCACGCACCTAGGAGCTTCGATCGGCGCTCGCCGCGGCGGCTCCCGGGCCGCTCTCCTCGGGAGCTGGTCGATTTGGGGGGACGAGGTTCAGCTGTCGGGTGTGTCGTGGAACGACGGGGTGTAGCAGACGGCGACGAGCAAGCCTTCGGGGCTCAACAGCCGGGCGGTGATCTGGGTCCACGGCTCCGGGCGGGCATCGTGGATGAGCTGATAGCCCTTGGCCGTGAGTTCGGCGCTTGCGGCGGGAACATCAGGGACCTCGAACTCGATGCTGGCCTGGGGAACCGGGATGTCGGCGGGCCACTGGGTGGTGCCGAAACAGGCGTTCGCCGCTTCCGAAAGGGGCCACAGGCCGACATGGGGGCGGGCTCGGATCTGCGCCGCGTCCGAGGTGGGACCCGCGCGCTGGGGGTGCGGTTGTGGGGCGGGCTCGGCTCTGCGCCGTGACCGCGCCCGGACCGGCGCGCTGGGGGTGCACCTTCCGCCTTGGCCGGCGGCGGCTCGGGAGGCGGGGCGCCACCTACCGGCGCTATGTTCGTCTGACGTGAGCCTCGACATCGACGTTGACGCCGTGGTCGAGGTGCTGCTTGCGGACGGCTGGCACGTGGTCCACGACAAGACCTTCGAGCTTGATGCCTTCGAGTTCACGCACGAGGGCCGACGCGTGCACGGCGGTGGAGACAGTGGCGTGTGCGCCACCGGGTTCAGCTTCATCATCGACGAGGCCGGCTCGAGGCTCTCCGGCCCGCTCACCTCAGTTCTCGCCGTCCGCCGACGCGCCTGAGGTCCCAAGGCCGGGCCCGGGCCGCTCTTCACGAAGTGCCCCGTGAGCGTCTCCGCCCATCGGCCCCGCACGCGCCGCAGCCCGCTCTCGGCGGAGCGGGCTGCGGACGGGGGTGCTGAGTCGTTCAGCGAGCAATGGATCAGACGCGACCACCGCGGTTGAAGATGCTGTAGCCACCAGGGCCGATCAATGCGGCCACCACCAGCAGCACGATGCCCCAGAGGATCGCTCCGTTCAGCAGGCTGATGATGCCGAAGATGGCAATGATGACCGCTCCAATCCACAGGAGAAACGCCACGACTTGACTTCCTTTCGACTGCGGCCGCCGTCGGCCGCTCTGAACGGGTGTGCCCGGGGCCCGAGCCGACGAAACGTGGGCGCTGTCTACGTCTTCAGTGATCCCGGACGTCGACTGCGGCGTCCTGGCTAGGCTCGGCGCGGTGTCGATCCGCAGACCATGGTGAGGGTGATCCGTCGGGCGCTGCTGGCCGTCGGCCTCGCCGGCCTGGTCGCCGGAGCGCTTCGGCGTGCGGGGGCGGGGTGGGGTGCCACCGCAGCGGGGTGGCTGGCGGGAGATCCCCTTCGACGAACAGCCGTGATCGTCGTGGCGATCGCACCCCCGCTGGCCGCCGCGGCGTGACCTGCGTCGGTGTCGTCGGGCACGGCGTGGTCGGGCGCGGCGTGGTGCGGAACCTTGTCGTTCGGGCGGAGGTGGACGAGGTCGTCCTCGTTTCCTCCGGCCGGGAAGCCGAGGGCCGTCCGGTCGGTGGACGAGCGACGCCTGCGGGAGCTGGCCGACGTCGTCGTGCTGGCCACGCCCGTGCCCCAACAGGGCCTGGCCCGTGTCCTGCTCGAGTCGGGCCGGGCCGTGGTCACGACGAGCGACGAGCAGTGCGACGTCGACGGCTTGCTGGGCCTGGAGCGGTTGGCGGGCGAGGCCGGTCGACCGTTCGTGGTCGGTGCCGCGGCCGCGCCCGGGCTGACCGGCTTGCTGGCTCGGACGGCCGCCGGCGAGCTCGAGACGGTCGACGAGATCCATGTCGCCATCCACGGCACGGGAGGGCCGGCCTGCGCTCGCCAGCACCACGCCGCCCTCGGCTCCAGCGGGCGGTCCTGGTACGACGGCACCTGGCAGGACCGCCCGGGCGGCACTGGCCGGGAGCTGTGCTGGTTCCCCGATCCGGCCGGCGCCCACGACTGCTACCGCGCCGCGCTGCCCGACCCGCTGTTGCTCCACCGCGCCTTCCCGGCGGCGTCGCGGATCACGGCCCGCCTCACCGCGACCCGTCGCGACCGGCTGACGGCCCGTTGCTCCCGATGCTGCGACCCCCGCACCCAGAGGCGCTGCGAGGGGGCGATCCGGGTGGAGGTGCGGGGCGCCGCCGCGACCGGGGAGCGCGAGAGCGTTGTGCTCGGCGTGGCTGCGCCGCTGGCTCGCGTCGCCGCCGGGGTGGCGGCGGCGATGGCCGTGGCGGCCGCGACGCGGCTCGCTGCCCCGACGGCTTGGTGGTGGCGGGAGACGCGCGGCTGCCCGACCGGCTGCGCTCCTCGCGCGACGTCACCGGGGCGGGCATGCCGCTCCATCGGTTCGTCGGGGCGGCCCGCCGCACCTCCTGGTGACGTAATGTTGTAAGTGTGTAATCGACCGCCTACGCTATCGGCCATGAGACGCACACGAGACGCATCACCGCCTGGTTCCGGGGCCGGATCCCGAACGGCTGGTTCGCCGAGCCGGTCTCGGTCACGGTCGATCGCGACGAGATCCTGGTCACCGGCACCCTCGGCTCCGCCTGACGTCGGCGACGACCTGAGCGAGGACGGCCAGCGGCGTGGCTCCTGGCCAGCCGCATCGCCGGGCACCGAGAGGACACGCCGCGAGCAGCGCATCGCCATCGCCCGGGAGGCCGAGCACCGCTTCGAGCGCAAGGTGTCCTGGGGGGTGCGCTGCGGCGAGGTGGAGTGCTGTTCACGACCGCCAGCGTCCCGGTGATGACCCGGCTCCGCCTGGCCGAGCGCCAGGTGCTGGACACGTTGATCGACGCCGGCATCGCCCGCAGCCGGTCGGAGGCGCTGGCGTGGTGCGTCCGGCTCGTCGGGCGCACGAGGAGGCCTGGATCGGCCAGCTGCGCGAGGCCATGGACGCACGTGGCCAAGGTGCGCGCCGAGGGACCGGCGTCGGGCTGACCTGACGGCGGCCCTGAGCCCGGACCGGGCGCCAGACGATCCCGGCTTGGCCTTCGACGTTCTCACCCATTCTCATTCTTGGCCGTAGACTGCCCCCGTGGTGCCGGCCGAGCTGCACGAGCGGGTCGGCGACCTCCTTGCCCACGACGGCCAGCGCTACACACAGGCCCGGCGACGGCTGGTCGACGTGCTGGTCGAGGCGACCTCCCGCTCACGATCCCGGAGATCATCCGACCGCGATCGCCGCCCTGGCCCAGAGCTCGACCTACCGCAACCTCGTGCGTCCTCGAGCGGGCGGGCGTCGGTCCAGAAGGTCGTGGCCACCGACGAGTGGTACCGCTACGAGCTGGCGGAGGGCCTGACCGACCGCCACCACCACCACCTGATCTGCGCCGGCTGCGGGGCGGTGCAGGACGTCGAGGTCCCGGCTGGGCTCGAGCGCCGGCTCGACCGGGCAGCTGGCCGACGTGGCCTCGCCGGCGGGCTTCACGCCTCGACCACCACCGGCTCGACCTCGTGGGACGGTGCATGACCTGTGCCTGACCAGGCCGATCCTTCTCCGGTGCCCGCTCGATCGACGCTCCCACCCAACGTCCCGCCCGGCGCCGTGCGCCACCTGCCCAACCGGGGCGAGATCTTCTACCGCCACCATCGCCACGCCGATCCGCGACGCGCCGACGTTGCTCCTCCTCCACGGTTGGACTGCGTCCGCTGACCTGCAGTTCTTCACCGCCTACGAGACGCTTGCGGAGGCGCTACTCCTTCGTGGCCGTCGATCATCGGGGTCACGGTCGGGGCATCCGCGACGCCCGCGAGCCCTTCCGGCTTGGAGGACGCGGCCGACGACGCGGCCGCACTCGTCGAGGCGCTCGGGGTCGGCCCGGTCATCGCTCGTCGGCTACTCGATGGGCGGTCCGATCGCGATGCTGCTCGGCCCGGCGACACCCCGAGCTGGTCCGCGGGCTGGTGCTCGAGGCCACCGCGCTCGAATGGCGTGACAGCCGGCGGGAGCGGGTCCTGTGGCGAAGCCTGGCCCTCTTCGGCGTCCTGCTCCGGGCCTGGTGGTACCCGCGGTCGCTACGGCTGGGGCTCCGCAACCTCGCGAGGATCCAGCCCTCGCTCGAACCATGGCTACCGTGGATCGAAGGCGAGGTCCACCGCAACGAGGTGCGAGCCGATCGTGCAGGCCGGGCGGGCCCTCGCCCTCACGACGCCCGGCCGTGGGCGTGCTCGAGATCGACGTCCCGACCGGGCGTGCTGCTCACGACCGGTGACCGCCTGGTCCAGCCGGCCAAGCAGACGGGCGCTGGCCCGGGCGCTGCGAGCCGAGGTGGTGGAGCTGCCACGGCGACCACCTGAGCCCGCTCGTGCGACCCGGAGGACTTCGCCCGCCTCACCCGGCAGCTCGTCGACTCCGTGGCTCGTCGGGCGGTTGCTGCGGGGCCGGCGTCGGCGCGTCGGGTTCGCGCCGAGCTGCTGGTTGATCTCCTGCAGCGCCTCGGCGAGCTGATCCAGGCGGTCGCCGAGTTCCTCCATGGTCACCATGTCGCCGAGGGCCAGGCGGACGCTCGCGATCTCGCGGGCGAGGAACTCGGCGTCGGCCTGGGTGCGCCCGGCCGTTCGGCGATCCGTCTCGGCCTGGGCCCGGTCGCGCAGCTTCTTGACGGTTCTGCGCCAACAGGATTAGTGGGGCGGCGTAGGCGGCCTGGGTGGAGAAGGCCAGGTTGAGCAGGATGAAGGGGTAGGGGTCCCACCGCAGCGTGACGAGGGCCACGTTGAGCACGATCCAGAGAACGACGAGGACGGTCTGAATGACGAGGAATCGGGCCGTGCCGAGGTTGCGGGCGATCGCCTCGCTGAACTCGCCGAACGCGTCCGGGTCGTAGTGGATGCCGAGGCTGCGCCGGGGTCGGCGGGGTCGCGACAGGTCCTCGTGCCGGTGCTTCATGGCGGGCCGCTTCACCTCGCGGCTCCGAGGCGACGCCGCTGCCGCCAGCCGACCGGCAACGTCCGGTCGAGCACGTCGTCCACGGTGATGGCGCCGAGCGAGCCGGCGCTGGTCGTCGCACACGGCGACCGCGAGGAGGTTGTACGAAGCCAGGCGCTCCGCCACCTCGCGCTCAGGTAGTGGCGGGCGAGACCGTCGGCTCCTCCTCGAGGCAGCGACCGAGGGTCATCGCCGGCGGCTCGCGCAGCAGGCGCTGGAAGTGGACGACGCCCGAGGTAGCGTGCCGGTCGGCGCAACGAACGGTGCATGGGTGACGAAGACCTGCGCCGCGATCGACACCAGCCACTCGGGGTCGCGCACCTCGGCCAGCGCCTCGGCGACGGTGGCCTGGGGACCGAAGATGATCACGTCGGGCGTCATCAGCGATCCGGCCGTTCCCTCCTCGTAGGCGAGCAGCCGGCGGAGCACGTCGGCGTCCTCGGACGTCCATCGCCGACAGCAGCTGGGTGCGCTGCTCGCCCGGCATCTCGGCCAGCAGGTCGGCGAGGTCGTCGACCTCCATCTCCTCGAGCACCGACAGCAGGCGCTCGACGTCGAGGCCCTCGATGATGCGTAGCTGCTCGGCCTCGGGCAGCTCCTCGAGCAGGTCGGCCAGACGGTCGTCCTCCATCATCTCGGCCAGCTGGCGCCGCTGGACGAGCGGGAGGGCGCGGATGGCCGCGGCGACGTCGCTCGGGTGCATGTCGCGCAGACGAGCCGCCTCCGTCGGCCATGGCCGTCGCCCGTGAAGAGGCTCGTCACCTCGTCCCAGTCGACGATGCGGAACGAACGCCGCCGACCGAGCGGACGTCGGCGGGCCAGGCGAACCTTCGCCACGGTCCAGCTGGTGCCTCGACCCTCCGCCGGCCGCAGTGCGACGTCGCTCACGGTCTCGTCGCCGACGCGCGTGTCGATGACGTCCTGGCCGATGAGCAGCTCGCCGGGCTTGGACTTGAACGGGCTGACGTCGAGGTCCCACGAACGGAGGCGGGCGCCGTCGCTGTCGAGCTCGGCGAGGCGGTTGGCGTTGACGAAGACCCGGCGACGGTGGGCGGCGGCGGCGACGAAACCGACCACTTCGCGGCGGCGTCGGCTGCCGCGGCACCGGCAAGACGACGATGTCGTTCGAGCTTGCCGATCGTGCCACCGCCATCGCGGCGAGGAGCGGGCAGGCGCATCACCCGGAACGCGTAGACGAGGTCGCCAGCCACGGCAGCGAGGCTACCCCCGCACCGATGATGTCCTCCGGACGAGGCCGATCGCGCTCGACGCCACCGCGACGGCGGCTCCCAGCGCCAACGCGCCGCCGAGGGTGGCCGTGACCTGACCCGACAGACGAACGGCACGCGGCAATGTCTGCCGGCACCGGCGGCCTCCCCCGCCCCAGGGCGGGCCGCTCCTCGACGCCGTAGGGATAGCGGTTGACCCCCCGAGACGCAGGTCGAGCGCAGCGGCGAACGCCGCTTCGACCACCCCCGCGTTCGGTGAGGGGTGGGCCGGCGCGTCCATCCGCACGGCCCGCCAGATGTCGGCCGCGTGGCCGGGACGCAGCGCGGCGACGACGACGGCTGTGAGCCGGGCCGGCAACCAGTTGACCCCGTCGTCGAGGCGGGCCGCAGCCCACCCGTACGCTCGTACCGAGGACTGTGGTGGCCGACCATGGCGTCCATGGTGTTGATGGCTCGGTAGGCGGCAGCGCCGACCGCGCCCGCCACGGGGCCCAGCAGACCGGAGCCACCACGGCATCCACGGTGTTCTCGGCCACCGACTCGACCACGGCCCGCGCCATCTCCCCGGCGTCGAGCTACGGACGGGTCGCGCCCGACAAGGGCGGGCAGGGTCGCTCGCGCTCGTTCGAGATCGCCCGCCCCCAGCGCGGCCCCGATCTGCTCGGCCGTGGTCCGCAGCACATGGCCGCCGACGGTGATGGCGGTGGCGCCGGCGGTGGCGAGGCTCGGCCCCGCCACCGCACGGCCGGCGGCGCCGGCGGCTGACGCCACTCCGGCGCCGACGGCGGCGTACATACCGCCGGACAGTCGCTCATCGCGGTAGGCCACGTCCTCGAACGTGGTCATCGCCCGACCGAACCAGGCCACAGGGTGGTAGCGGTTCGGTGGTTCGCGGCCGAGCTGATCGACGAGCAGACCGATGGCGACCGCGCCGGCGCGCAGCCGGCCCGCGTCCTGGCTTCACCACCGGGCGGCGGCGACCACGAGGGCCACCGTCTCGAAGGCGACGCCGGCGCCACCGAGCACGTCGCCGGTGAACCCGCCCAAGCGCCTGACGGCCAAGCCGACGATCCCGGCCGCGACGGCTGCGCCGACGGCCAGCCCGACGACTCCGCCCACGCCGCGGCCGAGTGCCGACCCGGCTACCGCCAGCGTGAGCCCGACCACGAGCGCCGGCCCGAGCCGGGCACCGAGGAAGGCGGTGGCCAGGCCGCCGCTCGGCCGGGCGTACCGCACCGAGGTGACGACGACCGCCATCGTCGTGCGGGCCCCGCACCAGATGCCCGCCAGCAGCGCGGCCCAGCGCCAGCCGTGGACCGGCAGGGCGGCCAGCGCACTCCAGCGCAGCAACAGGGTGATGCCCACGACGCCGACGGCGTAGGCGCCGACGTCGGGGCTGCCCATCACGGCCAGCCGCTGGTGGCGATCCAAGTGCGGCAGCAGGCCGTCGGCCGCGTCAGCCAGGCCGTCCACATGGAGGAGCCCGGTCAGGGCTAGATCGGCCGCCACGGTCAGAGCGGCGGCCAGGACGGCCGGCCACCAGCCGCCGGCCCCCCAGCGCACCAGGCCACACACTCCGCCCACCAGGACGCCGATCGGCCCGAACCAGGCGACGCTCCTCCGGTCGGGCGGAGCGCCCCGGAGGAGGATCGTGAGGAAGGCGAGCGCTCCCCGCACTAGCCGAGTGGGAATGGTTCTAAGCGCAACATCCGACCGGCCACCACGAGCAGAACGTCGTCCGCTATGGCGGCGACGGCCCGGTTCAGCTGGCCCATGGCATCGACGAAGCGCCGGCCCGCCTCGGTGGGAGCGTGCACGGAAAGGCCCACCTCCTCGGAGACGACCACGGTCGGGCCGAGCCGCGCCACGAGGGCGCTGACCACAGTCGTGACGACGTCGTCGACGTCGAGCGCGGCGGTGGCGGGATCGCCGAGCTGGCCCGCCATCCAGGTACCGAGGGCGTCTATGAGCATCGTGCCGTTCGGGTGCGCCACGATCGCGCCGGCCAGGTCGGCACCGGGTTCGACGGTGACCCAGCTCGCCGGCCGGCGGGCGCGGTGCCTGGCGATGCGGGCTGCGAATTCGGGATCGTCTTGACCGGCCGACCCCGTGGCGAGGTAGGTGACCGGCGGCTCGACCGCGGCGACCAGCTGCTCGGCGATCTCCGACTTCCCGCTGCGCGTACCTCCGAGCACGAGCGTCAACACGAGCCGGACACCGAAGGGAGGTCGGTCTGGTCAGGCGGGCGTCGTGCCGGGCGGCGGATCGGACGGGGTGGCGGCTGAAGGCGCCGGCAGCGACGCGGGCGTCGTCCCCGCGGCCAGCTCGCCTGCGGTGCCGATGCCCAGCTCCGCCCGCAACGAGTCGAGGGTGGACTCGGCCTGCAGCTCGGCTGTCGACTGCTTCAGCTCCGCCATCGCCCCCTCGGGGGTGGCCGAGCTCGAGCTCGGCCTTGGCGCTGGCCTGGGCCATGCGGGCCTGGATCTTGTCCTCCACCTCGTTCGAGGCTCGGTGAGTCCATGCCCGGCCGTCGCGGTCATCGACGCCATGGCGTCGTTCACCTTCTCCTGCATCTTGGCCGCCTGCAGCTCACCGAGGAGCTTCATCCGCTTTGCGGCCAGCTGCTGCACGCTGCGCTGGCGTTCGTCTGGACCGCCCGCTTGGCGTCGTCGGCCTGCTTGGTGGCCAGCTCGACCTGCTGGTGGAGCATGTCCATGGTGCTCTGGGCCGCCTGGAGCCGCATGGCCAACGACGATGCAGCCGCGTTCCACTTCTCGGCGTCGGCGGTGTTACCGGCCTTGGTCGCGGCGTCGGCCTTCAGCAGCGCCTGCTTGGTCAGCTCCCTTGGCCTCGGCGACGTCACCGGCCGCATCCTCGAGCTTCGCTGAGACCAGGGTGCGATGGGCGATGACCTGTGCGGCCTGGTTGCGCAGCTGCTGGTCCTTCTTCTGGGCGTCCTGGATCGCCATCTCGATCTCGATCTCGGGATCCATGGCGTCTTTGCTCTTCTTCGTGAACCAGGCCTTGATGTAGTTCGACCACTTGCGAAACACGATGGTCCATCCTTTCTCGTGGTGGTGATCTCAGCGGCGACCCATGCCGCGACTTCGCCGGCCCCCGCCCATGGAGATGGGAGGACGGGACTGTGCTCCGCCGCCGCGCCCGCCAAAGCCGCGGCCGCCGAACATGCCGCCCATCCCACCGCCCTGGTTGCCATAGTGCTGGCCGAACCAGGCGTCGTCGGAAGGGGGGCGGTAGGTGCGCCCGCCGTTGGCGAGGCCGCGCGCGGCCAGGATGGTGATGGCGCTCATGGCCACGTTGGAGAGCCACGGGCTGTGGGCATGCTCCTGGTAGTGCGGCCCGGGTGCGGCGGAGGGGCCGGGGATGGCGCCGACTGGCGGCCCGGCCGGGACGGGTTGGGGGGCGGGGAACAGCGGCTGGGGCACCGGTGTCGCAGGAGCCGGCTGCCCATCGAGGACGGCCTTCGCCGTCTCGAGCTTCCAGTTGGCGTCCACCAACCGGGGGTAGATCGCTTCGAGCTCGGGCCGCGTGTCCGCGGCTTCCAGATCGTCCTGGAGCGCGCCGAACTCTGACGCGCCGTCGCGGAACGCGGTCGCCGCGGCCGGCGGGGTGTTGGGCAGCTCGACCCGGTCCGAGAGGTCGATGACCAGGTTCGACGCCTTCTCCACCTCGGCTCGGACCTTCTGCTCGCCGACCCCGAGCGGGATCGCCGCGTCCTTGGCCTTCCGGGCTGCCCACCAGCGGTAGAGGACCAAGGCGCCGATGCCCAGTACGGCCAGGACGATCAGCAGCGCCAGGATGCTCCCTCCGCCTGAGGAGCTCCCGCCTGAGGAGCCCCCGCTCCCGTCACCTCCGCCCGAGGAGCCGCCGCTTCCCGACTCCGATACCCCGAGTGCGCTCGCGGCTGCCGACACTCCCGAGCCGTACGAGTTGGCGCCGTTGGCGGCGGTCTGCGCGGCCGCCTCGGCGGTTTCGATCTTGCTGGCGTCGGCGGGGACCGACGAGGCGATGCCGACCTCGTCGGGGTCGAAGACGATCACCCGGCCGGATCCGCCGATGGTGGCCCGCACCTGCTGGGCGTAGGCACGGGCGCTCGGGAAGGTGCTCACCGGTGAAGCCAGGACGATGACCTTGAGGTAGCCGTCGCCTGATTGCAGCCGGCTGGTCAGCGAGTCCAGCTCGTCGATGTCCTGGTCGGTGAGGGCGCCGTCCTCGAACGTGACGTCGTGGGTCTTGAGGTCGCTGACGGCGTTCTTGACGCTCTGCGCGGTCGCGGTCGTGGTGAGGCCCAAGATGCCGAGGATGAGGAGTCCCGCCATCAGGGCCACCGCGGGTCGAATCCGGGTCATTCCTTCTGCGGTCTCTCCTGGTCTACGGCGGGCCATCTCGGCGGGAGCATAACCAGCCCCCGGAATGGGCCCTCTGGTCCTGCTCACGAGCGACGGGCATCCACCCGGTCCAAGGCCTCCGCGACGCGCTCGATGCCGGAGCCGTCGGGCACGGCGACACGGATGGTCTCGAGCAAGCCGAAGCTGGCGCAGTCCCGCACGAGGATGCCCTGGCGCGCGAGTGGCAGCCGCACGGCGGCGGCATCGTCGACGAGGATCCAGTTGGCGCTCGCCTCCCGCACGGCGAACCCGCGGCCGCGCCAGACGGCGGCCAGCTCGGCGCGCCGCGACGCGATCGCGTCGCGCCAGGCCTCGAGCGTGGTCCGGGCGAGGAGCGGCTCGACCAACCCGAGCGCGACGCCGTTGACGGACCAGCGAGGCTGGCGGGCGGCCAACGAGCGAAGGGCCTCCGGCTCGGGCGCGACCACATAGCCGAGCCGCACGCCAGGGCAGGCCCAGACCTTCGTCAGCGAGCCGATCCGCCAGCAATCGACGTCGCCGCGGGTCCAGGTGCCGGTGGCCAAAGGCCAGAAGGCCTCGTCCCACACGTCGGCCACGCCGTCCTCCTCAGCCAGCTGGCCGAGCGGCGACGAGGGGTTGGCCCGCCATGTCAGGCCCGCCGGGTCGTCGGCGACCGCGAGGTGCCGCCGGTACAGGGAGAACGCGGGCTCCACCACCAGACCGACGGGGTGCGCGGCGGCGAGCAGGGCGATGGCCTCGGAGCCGCCATTGGTGAGCAACAAGCGCTCTGGCGGCACGTCGAGGACGTCGGCCAGTGCCGCGGTGGCCGGGGCCGGGTCGGGGTAGGCATGGACGCAGCTGCGGTCGAGCTCGGGCAGGAGCGCCGAGACCTCGGGCGCGAAGGGGTTCAGGCTGGCGGAGAGGTCGAGGACCTGGTGCGCGTCCAGGCCGAGGGCCCGCGCCACCGCAGCCGCATCGCCGCCGTGGGGTCCCGGGCTCGGTCCGCGCGGGGGGCCGCCGGACGAGAAGCCGACCGGTTCGACCGCGGTCACGGGGAGGGAGCCTACGAGGGCTCCCTCCCGCAGAGTGCGAGCCCGGCCCTACGGGCGGTGGTCGGTTTTGGGTGACGCGTGCCGAGTGGGTAACACCTGTGTGACAAATGGCGACTCGGCCCTGGCGGCGCCGCCGGGCCCGTGATAGACACGCCCGATTCACCGTGCCCGACAGCGAGGGGACGGCTTGATGGACATGGATCTTGCCATTCGCAACGGCTCGGTCGTCGACGGCACGGGCGCATCGCGCGTGCCGGGCGGACGTCGGCATCGTCGGCGACCGGGTCGTCGCCGTCGAGGACCGGCGCTGGTCGGACCGGCCGCGCCGCGAGATCGACGCCGACGGCCGGGTGGTGACGCCCGGCTTCGTCGACATCCACACCCACCTCGACGCCCAGCTGGCCTGGGATCCGATCGGCACGTCGAGCTGCTGGCACGGCGTGACCACGTGGTCATGGGCAACTGCGGCGTGACGTTCGCGCCCTGCCGCCCCGAGGACCGGGCCTACCTGGCCGAGCTGATGGAGAGCGTCGAGGACATCCCCCGCGACGCCATCCTCGGCGGCTGCCGTGGGACTGGGTCACCTACGGCGAGTACCTCGGTCCGTCGGACCGGCTCCCGAAGGGCCCGAACGTCGGCGGGATGGTCGGGCCACTGCGCGGTCCGCCACCACGTGATGGGCGAGCGCAGCCTGGACGAGACGCCGGCCACCGAGGACGACATCGCGGCGATGGCAGAGCTGGTCGACGAGGCCATGCAGGCCGGTGCGCTCGGGTTCTCGACGTCGCGGACGCTGCTCCACACCGTCCCCGACGGCCGCCCGGTCCCCGGCACCTGGGCCACGCCCGACGAGCTGTTCGCCTTCGCCGACGTGCTCGGCCGGCACCGCCGAGGCGTGTTCGAGACCGCGTCACGCCTCGGCGAGCGCGACGGCGACGACCTGGCCGACACCCGGGCCGAGCTGGCGTGGATGGGCGAGGTGTCGCGTCGCTCGGGACGCCCGGTCACGTTCGGCCTGGCGCAGTCCGACCGCCGGCCCGAGCTGTTCCGCCAGGTGGTCGAGCTTCGCCAAGGAGCAGAACGCGATCGGCGGGTGCGTGCGGCCGCAGACGACGGCCCGGGGCGTCGGGCGTGCTGTTCGGCCTCCAGAGCCGGACGCCGTTCGACCGCAGCCCGGCCTGGCAGGCGCTGCGACGGCCTGTCCTTGCAGGAGCAACTGCTCGTCGCTGCGCGATCCGGTCCGGCGCTCGCTGCTCATCGCCGAGGCGGAGGAGCACCCGCCCCGCCGATCGACCTCGACCGCTCTCTTCGTGCTGCCGCCGGGGCCGGCCCGCTACGACTGCCCGGCCGAGACGAGCCTCGCCGCGCACGCCGAGCAGCGAGGCGTGTCAGCCGGCGGCGGCGTTCATCGAGCTGGCGCTCGAGACCGACGGCGCGCGTGGTGTGCAACTTCCCGTTCCTCAACCAGTGCCTCGGCGCGGTCGAGGAGATGCTCGACGATCCGCTGGTCACGCTCGGGTCTGGCCGATGCCGGCGCCCACGTCGGCCAGATCATGGACGCCAGCCAGCCCACGTTCTTCCTGACCTACTGGGTGCGCGAGCGGGGCCGGTGGGGGCTCGAGGAGGCGGTGCGCCGGCTCACGTCCGACACGGCCGACCTGTTCGGCATCGTCGACCGCGGCGTGCTGCGCCCGGGAGCGTTCGCCGACGTCAACGTGATCGACCTCGACGGCGCTGACCCTGCACGCAGCCCGAGTTACGTCCACGACTTCCCGGGCGGCGCCGGCCGCTACGTGCAGGGCAGCAGCGGCTACGACTGGACGATCGTCAACGGCGAGGTGTTCATGGACCACGGCGAGCACACCGGCGCCTTGCCGGGCCGGCTGCTCCGCTCCACCGACTGACGTCACGACGCGTCGCGCAGCCCGCACCACCAGGTCGAGCGGGATGATGGTGTCCTCGTCGCCCGTCACCAGCCAGAGACTGCACCGGCTGACGTTCAAGAGGCGGCCGCGGGTGCGCGTGTCACGCCAGTCGACGTCGACGTCGTGACCGACGAAGCGCCGGATGCTCCTGGGCTCGGTCATGACCGCACCTCCTGCGAAGGTTCCGTCTCCTCAGAGGCGGACGGACGCTGATTGATACGCACCGCCGTCCGGATTGGATGTCGACTTCCGCCATGGCGGCGGCCACCACGCGGGCGGGCGCGCCGGACGTCGGCCTAGGGTGCAGCCGTGACGACGATCGATCGGGGCGCGGTGGACAGGCTGCTCGCTCCCCGCTCCATGGGCCTCGGCGCGACGTCGACCACCATGCACGTGGGGTTTGAGCAGGAGGCCACGGCCGAGCTCATGCACTGGGACCACTGGGGTCAGCACGGGTCCTGACCGTGGGCCCCTTGTCCGACGCCGAGCGCTACGCCCTCGACCTCCAGGGCTACCTGGTGCGCCGCCGGGTGCTCATGCCGGCGGAGATCTCGGCCCTGAACACGGCCGTGGACGCGCTGCGCCTGCCGCCAGTGGGCGGCGACCTCAACAGCCAGCGCTTCAACGGCCACCTCCCGCGGGCAGCGGCGTTCCGGACCCTCCTCGACCATCCCGCGGTGTTCGACGTCGTCGTCGAGCTGTGCGGTACCCACGTCCGGCTCGACCACGCGTACGGAATCGTCATGGCCCCGGGCACGAGCGGGCTCGGGCTGCACGGCGGGGCGTCGCCGTTCGATCCCGCGCAGTACTACGTCTCGCGGTCGGGGCGGATCCATTGCGGCTTGGTGGCGGCGCAGTGGGCGCTCGTCGATCATCCGGCCGGCGCCGGTGGGTTCTGCTGCGTGCCGGGGAGCCACAAGGCCGCGTACCCACTGCCGCACGGTTACGACCCTGCGCTCGTGCGAGAGGTGGCGCTCGATGCCGGCGATGTCGTCGTCTTCACCGAGGCCCTCACCCACGGCACGATCCCCTGGCGGGGCCCAGGGCAGCGGCGGACCCTGCTCTACAAGTACTCGCCTGGCAACTCCAGCTGGGCCGAGGACCAGGAATGGCCCAAGGAGCTCGTGCACCAGCTCACCGCCCGCCAGAAATTGCTCCTGCAACCACCGACGGTGGCCTACCACCAGCAGGTGAGTGGGGCCGGCTGAGAAAGACGCCTCCCGCGGACGTGACCGGCCGCAGTCAGAGCAGGCGGCGGTCGGCTGCCCACGTCGTGAGCTCGTGCCGGCTGGACAGCTGCAGCTTTCGCAGTACCGCCGAGACGTGGGTCTCGACCGTCTTTACCGACAGGTGCAGGCGAGCCGCCACCTCCTTGTAGGTGTAGCCGCGTGCGATGAGCCGCAGGACCTCGCGCTCGCGCGGGGTCAGCTGGTCGAGCTCCGGGTCGACGGGCGTCGGGAGGTCGCCGGCGAAGGCGTCGAGCACGAACCCGGCGAGCCGGGGCGAGAACACGGCGTCGCCGCTGCGGACCCGTGCGATGGCGTCGACGAGCTCGTCGCGGGTGATGGTCTTGGTGACGTAGCCGCGAGCGCCAGCGCGGATCAGACCGATGACGTCCTCGGCCGCGTCGGACACCGAGAGGGCGAGGAAGCGAGTGTCGGGCGCCGCGGCCTTGACGGCCTCGATCACGGCCCGTCCGCCGCCCCCCGGCAGGTGGACATCGAGCAGGACGACATCGGGCCGTTCGGTCACGATGCCGACAACGGCACCATCGACGTCGCCCGCGTCGCCGACGATGGTGACCACCGATCCCAGCTCGGCCCGTACGCCGGCGCGAAACAGCGCGTGGTCGTCGACGACGAAGACGCGTGGTGAGCTCATGCCGGCACCTCGAGCTCCCACTCGGTGCCGCTCCCTGGCGTGGTCTCCAGCCGCGACCGGCCCCCGACGCGACCCAGCCGGGCGCGTATCGACGCCTCGATGCCGTGGCGGTCGCGCGGGGTGGAGGCGGGATCGAACCCGCGACCCTTGTCGCGGACGTAGGCAGTCACGGCGCCGTCGTCGACCTCGACGTAGATGGCGACCGATTCCGCGCCGGAGTGCTTGGCCGCGTTCACTGTCGCTTCCCTGACGGCACCCAGGAGCGCCGTGACCCTGTCGTCGACGACGTGGTCTCCCACGACGACCAGCTCCACCGGCAGGTCGTGGTCGAGCTCGATCTCGGACGCCAGCGCCTCGGCGTGGTCAGCGAGCGTGCGGCCGGGGGCAGCCATCTTCGCCCCATACAGCCAGTGGCGCAGCTCGCGCTCCTGGCGCCGCGCCAGCAGCACCATGCGTCGGGGGTCCGTGGCGGCCCGCTGCATGAGGGCCAAGGTCTGCAGCACGGAGTCGTGGAGCTGGGCGGCCATCTCCGCTCGCTCCTCGGTGCGGATCCGCTCGCGTTCGGCCGCCCGGAGGTCACGGATGAGCCCGCCGGCAAAGGGCCCGAGCACCACCGCCAGCCCCGCCACCGCCAGGGCGAGGGCAGCCGCCGATCGCGGCACCGAGCGCAGCTCGCCGTTGGCCGTGAGCGCCACCAGACCAGCCGCGATGAGGACGAGACCGCCGGCGACGCGCGGCACCGAGAACCGGCCGGTGAACAGGCGCTCGAACGGATCGGCGGGCGCCGTGGCCCGCTCGCCGTGCCAGACGAGGGCCGAGCCGGCCGCCACCACCACCGCCGACATCATGAGCGCGTCGCCCGGCCAGAGCCTGAGGGCGCGAAGGAGCAAGAGGGCGGCGAGGGTCACGAGGCCGATGGCCACCGAGCGCTCGGGCATGGGGAGCGCGGCTTGCGCATCCGGCTCAGGTGGATCGGAGAGGACCCAGGCGAGGGCGTAGGCGACGACCCCGACCCCGCCGGCGAGGGTGAGCAACACGAATGCCAGCCGTACGACGTAGCTGTCAGCGCGGACGCGGGCGGCCAGTCCTCCGGCCACCCCGGAGACGAGGCGATCCGTCGGGTGGCGAGGGAAGCGGAGCCGCCTCACGTCTGGGCGGACGGTGATCGGCGGGGCGCGCATTGCCGCCGATGGTGCCACGCGCGGCGGCTCGGGGCATCCGGGCTCATCCCTGACCCGCTCTTTCGCCGCTCAGGGTCAGACGAGGGATGTCCCCGATGGTGCCGATCGAGCGCCCGTCGTACCGTCAGGGGGTGAGCACCACCGCGCCGGACGTCGACACCCTGCCGCCACCAGAGCCCGCGCCGGCGAACCGGGTTTGGCGCAGCGGCGACCGGATCGTGGCCGGCGTGGCGGGTGGCTTGGCCGATGCCCTCGGCATCGCGCCCTTGTGGACCCGACTGGGCTTCGTCGTCCTCGGCTTGTTCGGGGGGCTCGGCGTGGCCGGCTACCTGGCTGCCTTCCTGCTGCTGCCGGCGGGGCCGTACGCCCCCCCGGCGTCGACGGCTCGGCGGGTGGTCGGCGTGGCCGTGGTCCCGCTCTGGCTCGCCGTCCTGGCCGGGGACGGGCGGGCGACGTGGGTCGGCCTGCACCGGCCGCTCGGCGTGGCGCTCCTGCTGGTTGGGGTGGCCGTCGCCCTGTGGCGCCCTCGGCCGGTCGCGCCGCCGACCACAGACGCGGCGGTCACGCCGCCGCCCGTGACGATGGCCGGCGGCCCTGCCCTCGGCGTTCTCCACCCGCCCCGTCCGCCTCGTTCCGCTCGCCGGCCCCGCTCGCCCCTCGGGCGGATCGCCTTCGGCCTGGCGCTCGTCGCCGCTGCCGTCGGGACCGCGATCACCGAGGGATCGAGCACGGGCGTCAAGGTCTCCTTCGCGGTGGCGGCCGGGTTGTGCGGCGTCGGCCTGCTGATCGGCGTCCGGAACGGGCGGGCTCGCTGGCTGATCGTGCCGGCCGTGCTGTTCGCGGCGGGCAGCGTGCTCGGCGCCGCCACGGAGGGCCTGGGCGTGCGCCAGAGCTGGGACGGTCCCACCCTGTCCTGGAGCTCCCTCGATCGCACGCCATCCCGACCCCCGACACAAGTCGACAAGGGCGCCGGCGATGTCATCCTGCAGCTCGACCACGTCGACCGGGCCGTCGATGGCGTCATTCGGCTCGGACACGGCGTCGTGACCATCTCCGCCCCCGACACCGTGCGGCTCGAGATCCACGCCCGGGTCGGCATCGGCCACATCAGCCTGCCGGACGGCAGCCAGTCCGGGTACCGGCGGGCGGCGACGTACGTCGCCGGGCCATCGGACGCGCCGGTGATCCGCTATGACGTCGCGGTCGGCTTCGGGCAGGTCGAGGTGCAGCACGGGACCGTCGCCCCGGCGTCGGTGCCGGTCACTACCGTGCCGACGGCGCTGCCCCCCGGCGTCGTCGGACTCGACGACCAAGGCGCCGAGGTCTACGAAGACGGCACTCGGCAGCTGCCCGACGGCACGGTCATCCTGTCGGGTGGCACCCAGATCCTGCCCGACGGCTCCCGGCTGCTCGCGGCGGGAAGCCGGGTGCTGCCGAGCGGCGAGGTGCTGCTGGCCGACGGGACCACCATTGGACCTGACGGCACGGTCCGGCTCCCGAGTGGCGTGGTGATCGTGGCTCGGCCGCCCGTCGGCGGCCAGGCCGGCACGACCACCGTCGCGCCGCCGGGGACCGCAGGGACGTCAACGGTGCCTGCTACCACCCCGATTGGAGGGGCACCGTGACCGCACATCGCTTGGACATCACCTCGCTGGTGCTCGGGCTGGCCGCAGTCGCGATGGCCGTGGCGGCGTGGACCGGTCGCCTCGGCGAGCTGATCAACCATCCCGGAGCGGCGGTCCCCATCGTCGTCGGCTTGGCCGGCGTGGCGCTCGTCGCGTCGGCCCGTCGCACCACTGACCGAACGCAGCCGATCTCGGCCCAAGTGGTAGACGACGACTAGGCCTCGCCCCGCCGCGTCGGCGCCGGTCTGCCAATCTGGTCACCGGATCTGATCGCCGATGACGGATTCGGTGACCAGAACGCGAGATGCAGCCCGGCGCCGGTGCCCGGGCCGCGCCGGCGTACAGGTCATGGGCCGGTGCCGTTCCTCCGGCTCGAGCTAGTGGGGCGGCAGTCATCGTTCCGCCGGTAATGGTTGTCACGCGACTTTGCGTCGGTGTTCGAGTTCGCGGATGCGGGGATCGTGGTGGTCGCGGTTGCGGCGACGGATGTAGGCCTGGGTTGCCTTGGAGAATTCGATCCAGTCGCCGTAGTCGCTGCCGTTGATGACGAACTCGACGTAGGCCCAGAAGTGGCATTCGATGCGGTTGAGGTGGCTGGCGTTGGTCGGGGTGGGCAGGAGCCCGACGTTGCTGTTGAGGGCCCACTGGCGGATCTCGCGGGTCCAGTGGGCCGAGAGGTTGTCCATCACGATGTAGACGGTGACCTCGGGCGGGTAGCGGCGTCGGATGTCCTTCAAGAACTCGAGCACGACCTTGGCGGTCACCCGCCGGGCTTCGAGATGTCCCCAGAGCCGGTCGGCGCCCACGTCATAGGCGCCGAGCAACTTCCGGGTGCCGTTGGTGCGGTGATAGGTGGCCCGCTGACGAGCCGGCCGCTTCTTCGGGAACCACCCGTGACCGGCGTGAGGTTTGAGCGATATCGGGCCGCATTCGTCGAAGGAGACAACGACGCCGTCGAGGGTGCCGGCTTCAGCGCCCCGGTAGGCAGCCCGCACCCACGCCTTCTTCTGGTCGTACCACGGATCGTTGCTCCACTTCCAGGTGCGGGTCCGCTGGGCGGTGATCCCCATCGAGTTGAGCAGGCGCCGCAGATGCTCCTTGGAGACGGCGGCCACGATCCGATGACGGATCAGGTAACGGCGCAGCCGTGTCAGCGACCAGCGGGTGCCGGGCTCGCCGAGATCACTGGGACGGGCGAGGGCGATGTCGCGGATCCGTTCCCGGGTCGCCTCATCGATCCTCCTCGGGTGCCCGCCCCCGGTAGGAGGGCGCAGCGAACCCATCCCATCGGCGTTGAACTCGCGGATCACTCGACGGACCTGGTTCTCATCGGTCTGGAGCACTCGGGCGATGTCGGCTGCCGCCACACCCGAGTCCGACGCCAGCAGAATCTGCGCCCGCTGACGCAGGGCGAACACCTTCGACTGGCGCGACATGCGACGAAGCCGAACGGCTTCGTCGCCGGTCAACTCCCTCACGAAGATCGACGGCGGGCGAGCCACACGTACCTCCACGGTCGGCTCCACCCGCACCACCCATCCTGACCGACCACGAATCACACACGTGGGATCACCGGCGTCGAGTTCGGCGCCGCCCCACTAGCCGACGTCCTCGGGGCCGGGCAGGATCACGACGTCCTGCTCCAGCATGAGGCGCGCTCGATGTAGTGCGCGACTGACGTCGACGAGCCGTTCCGAGAAGGGAGTGTTTTCAGTCGCCAGCGAGTCACACCACAGGTTGGCAACGTCCCGCGCCGCCTGCGCCACCGCGGCTGCAACCTTGGCCATCTCAGCCTGTGCCTCGATGAGAACATCGCGGAGAGTCTGTGGGTGCGCGACCTGCTCGAGCAGGCCGAAGCGCTCGGCCGTGTCATCGAGCGCAATGGCGAACCCCTCACCGATACTGCCGCCCGTGCTCACCATTTTCGGTCCCTCGTTTCGCCTGTGGATGCGGGTCACCAGGGTCCGGAGTGACGCCGTCAGGTATCGGCTGCCCATCCCAGGACGGAACACCGACTAGTTCACATTACAACAAATTGCCGTGCGCGTGCTCTTTACTCGAGGCGCCGGAGCACGGCCTCGGTGAGGCGGCGAGGGCGTTTGTGGTCGGCACCAGTGCCGCTCTTACTGCGGCTCGCCGAAGGGCGAGGTGCGAGCCCGAGTCCGCCCGCATGGATCGACCGCCGCCGATCCCTCGAGCCCGCACCTACGGCAGTGTCGCGCGAACCTCGATGCCTCCGCGCCAGACCGTGTCAGGTCGACGCAAGAGTGGCGGCGGCGCGGCCGACGCGTCGAGCCGGCACGGGCGCCCACGTGCCAGCGCTGGCACGGATCCGTGCTTCCGGCTTTGCGCCGACGGGTTGCAACCGCGGAGGTGACTCGCTATCCGGCGTTCTGCCAGAGCCCCATGAGGTTGCCTTCGCTGTCGTTGAAGTAGGCGGCGAACCCCATGTCGCCGACCGGTATCTTCTCGCCGACAGCGGTGCCGCCGTGCTTCTCGATGGCGACCAAGGTGGCATCGATGTCGTCCACCTGCAACGTGAGGACCGGCGTGTTGACGGGTGCCTGACGCTGCAGCATGCCGCCACCGATGTAGCCGGGTTCACTCGGCATGCCCTGGTCGCTCATCGGGCCGGTGGACACCATGTTGTAGCCCATCTCCGGCATGGGTTGGATCTGCCAGTCGAAGATGTCGCGGTAGAAGCCGCGGGCACGATCGGCGTCGTCGAACGGGACCTCGAAGTGCACGACTCGAGCGCTCATCGGTGACCTCCGCTTCTCGTCTGTCGTCGGGCGAAGCACCGATCATAGGTGCGGCCGCGACGGCCGATGCCCGGTCGGCCGACCAGTCGGCCAGCCTCGGCTCTCGTCAAGCCGTCGTTGGTAGATGGGCCCAGCCTTCTAGGGGCGAGCTCAGGCGGGGTAGGTCGTGATCTCGGTGGCCTTGACGGACGCCCACACCCGGTCGCCGGGGCGCAAGGCGAGGTCGGCGAGGGCGCCCGCGGTGATCTCGGCGACGAGAGGGACGCTGCCGTCGAGGCGGATTCGCACCCGATCGGCCTGTTGGTCCAGGTCGGCGACCGTCGAGGACCAGACGTTGCGCGGACTGCCATCGGGTGGTGCGAGGTACAGAGCCACGGCCTGAGGGCGGATGACGGCGAAGGCGACCCCTTCGACGGGGTCGGCCGGTACGAGCCGTCCTCCGGTCTCGGTGGTGATGATGCCGTTGTCCGCGGTGCCGCTGAAGAGGTTGACGCCGACCAGGTCGGCGACGTACCGGGACCGCGGCTGGGCGCTGACCTCGACCAAGGTGCCGTCCTGGGCGATTCGCCCTTCCTCGAGGATGACGACTCGGTCGGCCAGGGCATAGGCATCGACCGGGTCGTGGGTGACGAGCAGGCACATCCCCTCGAAGGTGGCGAGATGTCGTCGCAGGTCACGGCGCACCTCCCCTCGGGCGCCGACGTCCAGGGCGGCCAGCGGCTCGTCCAGCAGGAGCAGACGGGGATCGGTTGCCAGCGCCCGGGCCAAGGCGACCCGCTGCGCTTGCCCGCCCGAGAGCGCGCCCGGGCGGTGACCCGCGTGGTCGGCCAGGCCCACCCGCCCGAGCCAGGCCGCGGCCTGCTCGCGGGCCCGCTGCTTCGGCACGCCTCTGGCCCGGAGCCCGAAGGCGACGTTCTCCAGCGCGGTGAGGTTCTCGAAGAGAAGGTAGTCCTGGAACACGAAGCCGACGGGACGGGCCTGGGGCTCGACGAAGACGTCGGCCGCAGGCGAATCGAGGACTTCGTCATCGAGGTTGATCTCACCGGCGTCGATCGGGAGCAGCCCGGCCAGGCAGCGGAAGGCGGTGGTCTTGCCGGCGCCGTTCGGGCCGAGCACAGCCACCACTTCCCCGGGCTTGGTCGACAGCTCGATGTCGAGGAGGAGCGTCCCGAGCGTACGGACGATGCGGGCGTTGAGGGTCATGCAGTGGGCGGCGCGCCGCCACCGAGGAAGCGGTCCCGCAGGGCCACCAAGACCCCGAAGGAGACCGCGATCAGGACCAAGCTCAGGATGATGGCTTCGTCGGGGTTGCCTTCGTTGGCGAGATAGATGGCGAGCGGCATGGTCTGGGTTCGGCCTGGGAAGTTGCCAGCGAAGGTGATGGTGGCGCCGAACTCGCCCAAGGCGCGCGCCCAAGCCAGCACGGCGCCGGCGATCAGTCCCGGTCGGATCCCAGGAAGCGTCACCCGCCAGAACACGTATCCCCTCGACGCGCCGAAGGTGCGGGCCGCATCTTCGTAGCGCCGGTCGAGCTGCCGGAAGGCGGCCTCGACGGTCAGCACGAGGAACGGCGTGGCGACGAAGGCTTGAGCGACGATCACGCCTGCGGTGGTGAACGGCAAGGTGATGCCGAACCAGCGGTCGAGGTACTGGCCGACGAGGCCGCGCCGACCCAGGGCATAGAAGAGCGCCACGCCGCCGACGACCGGCGGCAGCACCATCGAGAGCGTGCAGAGGGCTCGCACCAGGCTGCGGCCGCGGAAGTCCACCCGCGCCAGCAGCCATGCCAGCGGCACGCCGAGGACGATCGCCAGCGCCGTCGCCCACAGCGAGCACCAAACGGACAGCCGGAGGGCGGTGAGGGCGCTGTGGCTGGTGAGGATGGACCAGGCGTCGGACCAGGGCGCCTTCCAGAGCAGGCCGACGAACGGAAGGGCGAAGAAGGCGATGGCGCTAACGGCGAGGATCAGCGCCAGCGTGGGCAACCGCTCCTGGCCGACGCGGCGTCGGCCCGCGACCGGTGGTTTGGTCGCCGTGGTGGTCACGGAGCCAGGAACCCGTTCTCCTTCAGGATGGCCTGAGCATCCGGTCCGAGGAGGAAGGCGATGAAGGCCTGGTCCGTCGCGGTGTTCGTCGAGGACTTGGTGGACGCGATCGGGTACTGCGCGACGACGTTGATGTCGGCTGGGATGTCCACCGCTTGGGCCTTGTCTCCCGCGGCCAGCACATCCGTCACGTAGACGATCCCGGCGTCAGCCTCGCCGGCGGTGACCGGCGTGACGACGCCTTTCACGTTCTGCGCCAGGCTCACCGGCGTCACCTTCAGCTTGGCGCTGGTCAAGATCTGGTTGGCGTACTTCCCGCACGGCACCTCCGGGGCGCAGAGCACGACCTTCAGATCCGGCTGGTCCAGATCAGCCACACCGGTGATCCCCTTCGGGTTGCCCTTGGGCACGATGATGGCGAGCAGGTTCTTGGCGAAGATCACCGGCGCGGTGCCGTTCAGGCCCGGCTTGGTGAGCTTGTCCATGTTCGTGGTGTCGGCCGAGGCGAAGAGATCGGCGGGGGCGCCCTGGATGATCTGCTGCACGAGCGCCGACGAGGCGTCGAAGCTGAACGTCACCTTCGCCGCCGGGTTGGCCGTCGTGAAGGCATCGCCGATCTGCTTGAAGGAGTCCGTGAGCGAGGCGGCGGCGAAGACCGTGATGTTCCCCGACGCGGCCGGCGTCGTGTTGGCCGTAGTCGGCGCGGCAGTGGCCGCGGCCGTGCTGGGCGCAACGGTCGTCTCCGAGGAGGTACCGCTGGAGCTTCCACAGGCGGCGCCGAGGAGGCCAGTGAGGGCCACGGAGGCGAAGAGCAGGCGGCGCGTGCTGGACATGGCGGCCAACCTTAGTCAGATACTGAACTCAGCACCATCAGAACCTGAGTAGCATCCTCGCTCGTGCCTTCGACTGCCACCAGCACCCGGCGCGACCGGCGGAGCACCCCCGCCCTGCCGCGGCCCGAGCTCTCCTTCGCCGAGAACGTCTGCCTCACCTTGGTCGTTCAGGGCGCGTCCCATGGTTGGGCGCTCGGCACGTTGCTCGCGCCCGACGGTGAGCTCGGTCGGATCTGGAGCCTGACCCGACCGCTCACCTACCGCGCGATCGACGGAATCGTCGACAAGGGGCTGGTCGCGCGGCAGGGTCACACCACTGGACTGGGCCGCGATCGGGTCCTGCTTGCTCCGACTGGGGCTGGCCGTCGGTTGGCCAAGCACTGGTTGGACACCCCGGTGCAGCACCTGCGCGACGTCCGCACCGAGCTGCTCATCAAGCTGGCGCTGCGCGAGCGGGCCGGTTTGGACAACGAGGCGCTCCTGGCCGCGGAGCAGGAGGTGTTCGAGCCCCGGATCGCCGCTCTCACCTCGAGCGAGGGTGACGACGACCTGACCCGCTTGTGGCGTCGGGAGAGTGCGCGGGCGGTGCGCCGCTTCCTCGATCAGGCGCTCCACCCGATGGAGCTGCGACCGGCCATGAAGCCGGAGATGCGACTGAGCGCCCGCAACCAGCTGCGAGGCACCGTCACCGCCGTCTATCACGGTGAGGTCATGTCGACCATCAAGGCCGTCCTCGGCGACGGCCAGCTCCTGACCGCGGCCATCACCAAGGAGGCGGCCCAAGATCTCGACTTGGTGCCGGGCGACGCCGCGGTCATGGTCATCAAGTCCACGGAGGTCATGGTCGCCAAAGCATCGTGATCCCGCCAGGAAGGAGAGAGACATGCAGCTCAGTGCCCGGAACCAGCTCAACGCCACCGTCGAGGCCGTGACCCATGGAGAGGTGATGTCGACGGTGAAGGTCACCTTGCCCGACGGTCAGCACATCACCGCGGCCATCACCAAGGACGCCGCCGAGGAGCTGGCCTTTGCGCCTGGCGACGCGGTGCTGGTCGTGATCAAGTCCACGGAAGTGATGCTGGCCAAGGACTAGGTCATGCCGGCGCAGGCTGGTCCAAGGCCGACGGCGGCCTGCCGTTTGGCTGGCTCTCAGATCTCTTCGCGCTGTCTACGAGGACGCCGTCGCAGTCGAAGATGACCAGGGCCGCGCCCAAGGCCGCTCCCGCCGACCCGAACACTCGCGGGAGCCGCCCGCTCACCGACGCATCAGCTCGACGTAGATGTTCTTCTCGTGCAGGAACTCCCGGATGCCTGCCTCGCCCCCCTCGCGTCCGAAACCGCTCTGCTTGACTCCGCCGAACGGAGCTCCCGGAGGCATCGGAGGGAACCCGTTGATGCCGACGTAGCCCGCTTCGAGTCCCGCCGCCACCCGGTGGGCGCGATCGATGTCCTGAGTGAAGACCAGGCCCCCGAGTCCGTAACGGGTGTCGTTGGCCATCTCGATGGCGTGCGCCTCATCGGAGAACCGGATCAGGCTCAAGACCGGTCCGAACACCTCTTCCTGCGCGAGCGAGCTGGCGTTGTCCACGTCGCCGAACACCGTCGGCTCGATGAAGTACCCGGCCGCGAGATCCCCTCCGAGGCGGTGACCGCCCGCGACGAGCTGCCCGGCGTCCTCCTGTCGGGCGCGATCGATGGTCCCGAGGATCCGTTCGCAGGCCGCGGCATCGATCACGGGTCCCATCGTGGTGGCCGGGTCGAAGGGATCGCCGACGCGGATGGCGGCGACGAACGCCTCCACGCGCCGCTGGACCTCGTCGTAGACGCCGTCCTCGACGAGCATGCGGGTCGGGAGCACGCAGCCCTGGCCGCTGAGGCTCATCAGACCGGTCGTCACACCGATCTGCACGGCCCGATCGAGGTCGGCGTCGGCGAAGACGACGTTCGCCGACTTGCCCCCCAGCTCCAAGATGACCGGCGTGAGCCGTTCGGCCGCGGCCGCCATGATCCGACGTGCGGTGGCGATGCCTCCGGTGAAGCTGATCTTGGCCACGCCAGGGTGGCGAACGAGGTGGTCGCCGGCGTCCGCGCCGCCCGGCACCACGTTGACGACCCCGGGTGGGATGCCGGCTTCGAGGCACAGCTCGCCGAAGCGCAGCGCGCTGAGCGGGCCGAGCTCGGACGGCTTGAGCACGACGCAGTTCCCCGCCGCGATGGCCGGTGCCACCTTCATGCCGGCCGAAACCACAGGCCCGTTCCAGGGGATGATGACCGCGACGACGCCATAGGGCTCCGGGCGCGTGTAGTCGAGCGCAGACGGGCCGAGGGGCACGGTGCGCCCCTCGAGCTTGTCGACCCAGCCGGCGTAGTACGCCACGTACTCGGCCGCCATCGACCGGCCTCGCTTGCGCTTCAACGGGGCACCGAGCTCCAGCGTGCGCAGGGTCCCGAGCTCGACATCGTGCTCCTGGACGAGGCGGGCCACCTCCACCAGCAAGTCCCGGCGCGGGGCCGGAGGGAGGTCGCGCCAGGCCGGGAAGGCGTCCCGGGCCGCGTCGACCGCGGCGTCGACCGCGGCTGTGTCCCCCATGACAAACGAGCCGAGAGGCGTGCCGGTGGCCGGGTTGATGTGATCCCGCCGGGCGGCGGCGGGACTGTCGACCCACTGGTCACCTATGAGCAGCGCCCCGGTGGGAATGGAAACGTCGTGTTCGCTCATCGTTCCCACCATCTCACGAGAGGGCACCCCCGAGCATCGGGATGGCTGACGTGGTGATGGGTCGCTCGTGCCCGTCAGGAGCACACGGCTCCAGCGCCGCGGCTGTTCGCGTTCAACCTGCCCGCCTGACCGTCTCGTCTGATACATCGTGGTACATGGTTGGGGCTCGAAGCCGGGCTCGAAGGCGACGTACTTCCCCCATCCAGCGTCTACGAAGGACGAAGCCAGGTGATCAAGTACATCGGATCCAAGCGTCGGCTCGTGCCAGTGCTCGGGGGACTGTGCGCCCGCGCCCGAGCCAAGACCGCTCTCGACCTCTTCACCGGCACGACACGCGTCGCCCAAGAGCTCAAGCGGCGGGGCGCACTCGTGACGGCCGCGGACATCGCGACCTACTCGCACGTCTTCGCCCGCTGCTACATCGAGACGGACAGCGCATCGGTCGACTTCCCGGCCCTTCGAGCGGCGATCAACGAGCTCAACGGGCTGCCTGGTGTGCCGGGCTACTTCACCGAGACGTTCTGCATCCAGTCCCGGTACTTCCATCCGAAGAACGGGGAGCGCGTCGATGCCATTCGCGACGCGCTCAGCGCTCGGTACTCGTCATCGCCGCTGTTTCCGATCCTGCTGACCAGCCTCGTCGAGGCTGCTGACCGGGTCGACTCGACCACCGGGCTGCAGATGGCGTACCTCAAGGAGTGGGCGCCCCGAGCGCACAACGACCTCGAGCTCCGTGTGCCCGAGCTGCTCCCGGGGCCGGGCTCCGCGGTGCGCCGGGATGCCCTCGCCCTCGTGACGGAGCTCGGCCCCTTCGACCTGGCCTACCTCGATCCTCCCTACAACCAGCATCGGTACTTCACCAACTACCACATCTGGGAAACCCTGGTCCGGTGGGACACCCCCGAGGCCTACGGGATCGCGTGCAAGCGGATCGATAGCCGAGACGTAGAGATGAAGAGCCCGTTCAACGCCAAGCGCCAAATGCCCGAGGCGTTGCGACAGGTCGTCAAGGACGTCGACTGCCGGCTGCTGGTTCTCTCCTACAACGACGAGGCCTGGGTCTCACTGGAAGAGCTGACCGAGATGTGCTCGGTGCGCGGGTCCGTCGAGGTCTTGGCCTTCGACTCCAAGCGCTATGTCGGAGCGCAGATCGGGATCTTCAACCCCTCAGGCGACAAGGTCGGCGCGGTTTCACACCTCCGGAACCAGGAGTACATCGTCCTTGCCGGCGACCGTGCGGACGTCGAGCGGGCAACCTCCCCGCTTGCACGGTCGAGCAGCCATCAGTAGGCGCTGCCCCGACCATCGCGCCACTCGACGCCCGATCGCCCGCGCTCAGCACACGTCGCCGGTTGATCGGCACCAGATCTCCCCCCGCGCAGACACCGGACGCGGTGCAATCCCATGGGCCGCTGTTGGCGGGCGGTCACCGTCGGGGCGTGTCAGCTGATGGTGCCCTGGGGGACGACCCACCGGGTCGCTTGCCGAGTCACGGCGGCGATCCGGTCGTAGTCGGCGTCGTAGTGAAGCACCGTCACGCGATGACGTTCGGCGACGGCCGCGATCAGGAGGTCGGGAAGTGGAACGGCCCGAATGAGCCCTGTCGACCAGAGCTGCTGTTGGATGTTGATCGCTCGTCGCCAGTCGTTGTCCTCGGTGGGCAGCCACTCGTAGCCCGCTTGGCGGTCGGCCAGCACTCGGTCGAACTCGTCGGCGGTACGGGTGGACCAGAGCACCTCGAGTTCTATGACTGCGCACGTCGCGACGAGCCCGGCGTCGATCAGCGGTCCGAGGGCGGCGTACACCTGGGCGTGGCCGAGTCGGGCCAGAGCGCTCTTGTCCGCGAGGTACTGCGCTACCGCCGCCATGCCGTGGTCATGGTCTCAGCGTCGCGGAGGTCGGCCGCCTCGTCCGAGCGCAGGCGAGCGAGGTCTCGGCGGCGCGCCGCGATCGCAACAACTTCAGCCAACGCCCTGTTGACGGTGTCCTTCTTCGTGGTCGTCTGGAGCGCCTGCTGCGCGGCTGCGAGGGAGTCCTCGTCCACATCGATCAGCGTCTTCACCCCACCCATCCTCCTATATATCCGACCTACCTTCACCAGTATATCCAATAGTGTTCGGGGGACCGATTTGTCACGGCATCGCTCTCGGGGAGGCTGCGGGGCTCGGAGGCATCGGCTGTGGTGGTCACAGTCGGCCGCGTGCTGCCCTCCTCGGGCAAGCCGTTCGGGCGTCCGGAGCCCAGGGGACCGGTTCGGCGAGACGCCTGCCCGCCGGTTCCGTGCGGGCCGCACAGTCGCGGCGCGGCGGCGAGCGCGGTTCGATCACGCCGCCCCAGCGACCTCCTGACGCAACCGTGCGAGTCGCTCCGCTCTCTCCTTCACGCCGCGGAGATGGTCGCGCGCGACATCAGGAAGTCGGCCGGGACGATGCCGATCCACCCGCCGACCGTGAACCACCACGGCGACGTGGTCCACCGCGATCGAACCAGATACCGGGTTCGAGTCCCGCCGTCGATCGGTCTCAGCACGAACGCCCATGACCAGTCGACCACCGCCCGGTCCTTCTCACGCCAGTTCGCAGGCAGATGGCTCGTCGAGTGCATCACAAGCGCTCGGCCTGGCGCGAGCTCGTCGACGATGAAGCCGGTCTTGGTCTCGGGCGGTCCATCGGGAACGAAGTCACCAATCTCCAGGTCCTGCAGTTCGACGATGACCTCCGTCGCGCTCGGGCCGTTCGCCGGGAAGAGCAGCCGGTCGACCCATCGAGCGGTGTACCAGCCGGCGCGGCCCCACCCCATCTGGACCAGCCAGGGCCACACACACTCGGGCGGGGCGTCGATCGTGATGGCGTGGTTCGTCACCACCACGGGCTCGGCCACGATGTCGTCTCCGGGCAACCGCATCGCACGCTCGTGCGGCGTCGAGCCGTAGGTCCTTCCGAGGTGGATCAGGACGGCCTCGCTCAAAGCTGCGCCACTGGCGGCGGCTGCGGCAATGACCGGGAGACGGTGAGAGCTCATCGTGATCCTCCGCGTGCTGGGCGGTTCGTTGTTCGGGTTCCGACCGGGTCCTTGGCGACGGCTTGTGGCGCCATTGAATCGTCACTGGAGGAGCCGGGTTGGTGTGCGAGCGCCGAGTCCGCGGCCGACCGTCGGGCGACCAGGACCCCGGCATCCCAGCCCGGTGCTCGCCCGCTTCGCGGAGGCGACCCCGCGCGTTCGATGACGGATGCCCGCTCGAGGACCCAGGACACGACGGAGTTCGAGTTCCACATCTCGCCGGCGCGGAGCTCGTCACGTCCCCACACCGGGGTCGGGACAAGGGCGACGAGATCGACCACGTGTTGCACGACGTCCTCGTCCTCTGAGATCCGCGCTGGACTGTCGACGGCGTAGCCGATGTCCGGGATCGCGCCGTCGTGCCAGCGTCGAATCTCGTACCGAAACGGGCGGAAGCGCCCGAGGAGACGACTGCCCACGGATCCCTCGCTGACGACGCCGCGTTGCTCCCGGCCGACATCGTCCGGAACAGGCGTCATCTCGATGAAGTAGCGGCCACCGCCCGTGTCGGCAACGAGAGCCGAGTGGTACAGGTCGCGGCGAGAACGTCGCTGCACGACAGCGGCGAGAGCCTCGTAGATCGTCCCGCTCGTGCGGACGACGCGGTCGGCCGGCTCCGAGCGGGATCCAGTAGAGATCGAGGCTGGGTGGGCCGACAGTCCGGCCGGTCATGTCAGGGAACGTCACCGTGCTCCCTCCAGTCCGGTCTCGGCGAGCAATCGCTGATGAATGTGGTGGTGGCGAGGCTCGGTTGTGCTCATGGGGTGTTGTCGGTTTCGTCGATGTCGAGGGCCTGGTCGAGGAAGCCAACGACGCGGGTTTCCCACTCCGCGGGGTGTGTGGCCAGGCCGTGGGTGTGGTCCGTCTTGGGCACGACCCACAGGTCCACGGTGTTGGGGGAGCCGCTTTGGATGTAGCGGCCGGCGCGCGCCTCGTCGGGCATGTCACCAGCCGCGATCAGCAAGACCGGACGGGGCGCGGCGGCGCGCACGGCGTCGTGCAGCGTGATCGGCGGGCCGGCGCTGGTGAGCAGGTCAGCGAAGGCGTAGGTGAGGCCCTCGACGCGTTCGGTCAGCGCGCCGCGCAGCCCGAACTCATCCGAGAGCCAGGCTTTGTCGGCGGCGACTCGGTTGGTCGCCCCTTCGGCGACCACCGCCCGGAGGGCGTCGATGCTCGCGGCCGCGCCGACGGCTTGTTCGCCGCCCATCGACATGCCAACGGCTGCGATGCGTGTCGCGTCGACGTCGGACTGCCGTTGGAGGAAGGAGACGGCGCCTCCGATGTCGGGATCGCCGTACCAGCCGAAGTCCATGGCGCGGCCGTCGCTTCGGCCGTGCCCTCGTGCGTCATACAGCAAGATGCCGTAGCCGTGTCGGGCGAGGACAACGGCGTGGTCGAGAACATTGGAGCGAGTTGAGCCGGCGCCGTGCAGCAACACGACGGCGGCGCCGTTCCGCGATGGTACGTACCAGCCCGACAGCCTGACACCGTCGGTCGCGGGGAACTCGACGTCGCGGTAGGCCAGACCGACAGCCGCCGGCGTCGTCGACCCGACCGCTGGCCGCGGGATGTTCGTCGCGGCAACTGCCTGGCCCAACGTAAAGGTGAGAACGAGCAGCACGATCACCGTCGCACCGGTCGTCGGGACCGCCCAACGGCGGCGCAACGAACGGACCAGCGAGGCCAAGCCGGCACCCAACATCACGAGACCACCGAGGAGCACGGCAAGCCCGGCGACCGTCATGGCGCCGACGCCCGTCTTGGCGAGGTACGGCCCGCCGATGCCTACCCCCACGGGCACGGCGACGAACCCGACAGCGAGCGCGGCTGACGCTCTCGCGAATGGCCGCCGCTGCGCCGTCGCCTTCCAGGCCAGGGCGGTCACCGCTCCCACCGCGAGGAGCCGAACGGCCTGCCAGATCGGGGTGCCGTCGTGGGCGACGACGAACGCGAAACCAGTCCCGACGGCGACCACGGCAACCGTCACGAGCCGCACGGGGCGATCCCGTCTCGCGCTGCGGTGCCGGGTGGTGAGGCCCGCTGCCTCGGGTGAGGCGACTATCGCCATGAGAGCACGCTCGCCGGGTGGCGCGGACTCGCCGCGAGCTCGCCGTCAGTCAGGTACTTCGTCGGTTCAACCAACGCCGTCACCGCATCACGTCCTCAATCCAGCACTCCATAATGGAAGGTCGCCCAGGGCGATCGGACTAGAGGCGGAGGTCCCACGTCTGACGCGGTGCCGCTGGTAGCCGGAACACGACAAGTGCGAGCCTCCCGTGCTGGCGGATGCCGAGAAGGCGCCTGTTGCTCGCGCTGCGTACCGACGCGCTCGTACTCATGGCTGGTCGACTCGATGCTCGAGCGTGGCGGCATACTCCTGCACCCGCGCCCGGAAGACCCTCCAGCGCCGCTCGTTGTCGTGCACGATGCCGCCGAACTCGCTGAACAGGTCCGCGGCATGATCGATCATCTCCGCAGCTGAGTAGAGGCGCCGTGCTGAAACATGTCCGTCTGCGAGATCGGCACGCACCGCGGGAGGCGCGAAGTCGACACGGTCGAGCAGGTCGGCTGTACGCACGAGGATCCGCGCCACGAGGCTCATCATCGATGCGCCTTGCCAATTGTTGGCGATGATGCGGTGCCGTTCGCCGAGCATGTCGGCCAGCTCGTCGATGTCGAGGAGCGCGGCGGCGACATCCCAAGACGACTGCATCGCGGTGGCGAGCCATTCCCCGGCACCAGATGCGTCGTCCGCGAACGTCCGGAGGTCGCGCTTGAGGTGGCTGATCTCACCGGGCTCGCCCTCGCCCTCCATGAACAGCACACCGTCGAGCTGCAGGGCGGCCGCCGCATTGAGGTCCGGCGCACCTTCATATGGACTGAAGGCAGTGGCGCTTCTGGGGGCCGCCGCTGTCCACTGATCGGCGAGGGCGTGCAACGTTCGCGAGTGACGTTGGAGAACGACCGCCTGTTCCCGAGGAGCGGACGAATAGAACTTCTCATGCTCGCGGTGGAACGCCGTCATGTTCAGCATGGCCGTGAGCAGCGGTGTCAGGTCACGGGCGGGGTCCTTCGTCGTGGTCATCGCGTGTGTCTCTCTTCACCGAATCGTCGATCGATGGCCAGCGTCGCGACGCGACCGGCCGGTCTGCCATCGTCTCGCTTCCGATCATGCGGGCTCGGGCCCGGCCGGAGCAGAGGCGTTGGTCCCAAGTTCGACCGGCTGTCGAGCGGCGTTCCCGACCGAAGCGTCGCTCGAGACTTGAATGCCTTGCAGGGACGCCCCGATCGCTGAATGCCCTCCGAGCTCGTCCGAGAGATCGACGACCAGATCGTCCCGGTCTGACGACTTGGCTGGTCGAAGGGCGCCAGCCGCGCCCACCGCGTGTGGCGGTGGGTCGTCGCTCCGCCGCGCCGAGTGTCACGCCCGGCGCGATGTGCGAGTATCGGCGTGGCGTGGTTTGGCAAGGAGGACTGGAGATGCCTCTGGGTCGGGGAATGGCGATTTCCGTTGTGTTGGCGGGCCTGCCGTTCGCGGCGCCTTCCGGTGTCGGCGTGGGTGACTCGCTTCCCACGTTCGTGCCGCGTCCCTGTCCCGACGGGTTTTCGCTCCGGAGGCGCGTGTCGCCTGTGGGTTCATCCGTGTGCCGGAGAATCGAGCGCACTTGGCGGGGAGGACGATCCAGGTGGCGGCGGCCGTGGTGCACGCCAGCCACCCGGATCCGAAGGCGGCGCCGATCGTCTACCTGCCCGGGGGCCGAGCTTCCCGGGGATTTCGTCGTTCACCCTGGATGCATACTTCGCCGGCGCGCCGTACGCCGCCGACCGTGACCTGATCCTCGTTGACACGCGCGGCGTTGGCAGCCGACTGTCGAGCGCGGCTGGTGAACAACGGCATCGACCCGGCGGCGTACACCTTGGCCGAGACCGCTGCCGACCTCGAGGACGTCCGCCTCGCGCTCGGGATCCACCAGTGGAACCTCGTCGCCGTCTCCGCCGACGGCCAGCTCGGTCTGACCTACCATGCGCCTGCATCCGGCCGGCATCCGCAGCGCGATCATCGACTCGGGGATGAGCACGCAGCTGGACTACGGCCTCGATTGGGATCGAGGCCAGGTGGTGGAGCTGGAGTCGATCCTCACCGGTTGTGCCGCCGACCCTGGCTGCAGCTCGACGTACCCAAGCATCGGACCGCGCTTCCACCAGCTGGTTGACCAGCTCAATCGGCGGCCGGTTGCGATCACCTTGCCCGACTTCCAGCCCCGGCCGGTCAAGCTGAGACTGGACGGGGCCGGGCTGCTCGCCGACTCGATCGCCCAGATCTTCCCCGGCGACCGGTCCTTCCGAGAGACCATCCACGACCTCCTGGCGGTGATCTGGCGCCAAACTCACGGTGAGCTGACCGAGACGTACCGCGAGTTCTTCGGCACCGGGCCGGTGGAGAACGACCACCTCAACGACGTTCTGGCCATGGGCAAGACGTTGTCGTACGTGTGCCATGACTCGGCCGGCTTCCTCCGGGCCGCCGACCTGCGACGTGCGGCGCACGACATCCCGGCGTACGCCCCTCGCTATCTGAGCCCCGACTACGACCTCCAAGACGGCTTCAGCAGCCCGGTGTCACCGGCCGGTTGTCGGGTGTGGGACGTCGGCCTGGCCCCACCGGTGCAGCACCGAGCGGTCAAGAGCTCGATCCCGACGCTGGTCCTGGCCGGGGAGTACGACACGGCAATCCCGCCCAACGTCGTCTCGCAGGTCGATGACGGCCTCGAGCGCTCGTACTTCTTCGACTTCCCGGCCGGCGCCCACCTCCAGCTGGCGTCCTACAACAACGCCAGCGACTGCGCCCGCACGATCGACCGCCTTCCTCCACGAACCGACGACCCGCCCCGACTCCTCGTGCGTCGCCGACCTGCCGCCCTTCGACTTCGGTGACCTGCGACCTGAGCACGACGCTGCAGCGCGCGGTCAACGCGGCCGCCCCGGATCACCTAGGCAGCACACGAGCGGCGTGCCCGTCCCGTAGCGTTCTGGTCAGACGCCTGTTCGTGCGTTCAGGAGCCGCCTCCTCCATCAGGAGCACCGGTTCCAACTGAATACGATTCGGCCATGGCGCGGGACCTGCCGAGAGGCACGGTGACATTTCTGTTCACCGACATCGAGGACTCGACGCGACTGTGGGAAGAAGCCCCCACCGACATGGCAGTTGCGCTGCAGGATCACGACGCCATCGTCCGCGGCACGATCGAAGGCCACGGCGGCTACGTGTTCTCCACCGGCGGTGACGGCTTCGCCGCCGCGTTCTCGACGGCCGCCGACGCGGCGACCGCCGCGGTTGTATCTCAGCAGTTGCTCGCCGACGCCGCCATCCCTCTCGAGGTCCGGATGGGTCTCCACACCGGCGAGGCGATCGAGCGCGACCGGAGCTACTTCGGGACTGACGTGAACCGCGCCGCACGGCTGATGTCGCTCGCGCACGGTGGCCAAGTGGTCGTATCCGACACCACCGAGGTGCTGGTGCGGAGCCGCGTAGCGCTGCGGCCGCTGGGAGAGCATCGGCTCCGCGGTCTGCGTGGGCGGATGACGGTGTACCAGGTCATCGCGGACGGACTCCGGTCGGAGTTCCCCGTGCTCCGGAGCGTGGACCGCTTCGAGGGCAACCTGCCTCAACAGCTGAACTCCTTCGTCGGCCGTGAAGATCTGGTCGCCGAGATCGCCGAGCTCGTGCGGTCGAACCAGCTGGTCACGCTGAGCGGCGTCGGAGGTGTCGGCAAGACCAGGCTGGCGCTCGAGGTCGGTGCCGAGCTAGCTGGCGAGTTCCCCGACGGCGTGTGGATGGTCGAGCTGGCCCCGGTCGGTGAGCCTTCCTCGGTGACGGCGGCCATCGCGACAGCACTGGGCATCACTCCGCAGGGCGACACCGCGCTGATCGACACGGTGGCCGAGACCCTGGCCGGTCGTCGGATCCTGCTGGTGATGGACAACTGCGAGCACGTCTTGGCCGCGGCGGCATCGGCCGTCGGGGCGATCCTCGGTCGGTCCGGGAGCGTGAAGATCCTCGTCACGTCGCGGGAGAACCTCTGGGTGGCCGGCGAGACGCTCCTGTCCGTGTCGCCTCTGGCGCGCCAGGGCGGCGCGGCCTCGGACGCGGTCACGCTGTTCGTCGACCGCGCCCGCTCCGTCCGCCCTGACTTCGGGCTGCAGGATCCGAACACTGCCACGGCGGTGATCGAGATCTGCGATGTCCTGGACGGCCTCCCTCTGGGGATCGAGCTGGCGGCGGCCAGGATGGCGGCCATGAGTCCCGGCGAGGTCAGGGATCGACTCGCCGATCGATTCCGGCTGTTGAAGGGGTCAGAGCCAGGGCCGGCGCGCCAGCAGACGCTCCGTCACGCGGTGGGCTGGTCCTACGACCTCTTGACCGACGACGAGCGCGGCCTGCTGCGCATCGCGTCGGTCTTCGCCGGCGGCTTCGATCTGGCGAGCATCTTCGCTGTGGTCGAGGGCGCCGACGAGGTCGACGTACTCGGGCACCTCGACTCGTTGGTCCGCAAGTCGCTCGTCGTCGCCGACCACACCGCCGCCCGTACCCGGTACAGCCTGTTCGAGACCATCAGGCAGTTCGCCGAGGATCGGTTGTCGGAAGCGGGTGCGCTCGAGCGGACGCGTGATCGGCACACGGCGCACTTCGGGCGGGAGGCCGCGGCTCGATGGGAGCACTGGGACGGGCCAGGGTGGCGCGACGCGGTCGACTGGGTGGACGTCGAGCTCGGCAACCTTCGTTCCGGGTTTCGTTGGAGTGCGGGACGAGGCGAGCTGGAAGTCGCGACCGACATCGCAGCCCACGCTGCGCTGATGGGCTTCTCGGTGCAGCTGTTCGAGACCCTCGCGTGGGCCGAGGAGCTGCTCCCGGCCGCGACGGCGGCCGACGTCCGCCGCCTGCCCCGCCTCTACACCGCCGCCGGCTACGCGTGCTTCGCCGGACGCGCGGAGGCGGCACGGACCCATGCGCACCGGGCGACCGAGCTCGAGGTGGACTCCCGCTATGACGCGTGCGAGCCCGGATACGCCCCGTTCATCGAGGCTCTCGGCCAGGTGTACTGCGGCGACCTCGACCGCTATGTCGAGCTCACCGGCATGGTGGCGCACCGCTATGGACGGAGCCGGGGATACGGCCTGGCTTCCTACGTCGATGGCCTGCAAGCGAGCGGTCGTGTGGACGAGGCCGTCGCGCTCGGCGGAGGAGTCGGTCGCTGCCGCGCGAGAGCTCGGCAACCCGTACTGGATCTCGTACGCACTGTGGATCGCTGGCCTGGCCTTCTCCAAGGCGGATGCGCAGCGCGCGCTGGCAGCATGGGACGAGGGCGTCGCCTTCGTGCGCGAGCACCGCGTCCAGTTCTTCGAGGGCTTCCTCGCTCGCGACGCTGCCCGCCTGCACACCTCCGATGGCGAGCCTGAGGCCGCGCTGGTGCTCTTCTCCGAAGCCATCACCGCGTTTCACCGAGCGGGCAACGTCCCCCAGTTGATCATCACCCTGGCCAGCGTGCCTGCCCTCCTGGTGCGGCTCGAGCGCCGGGAGCCGGCGGCGACGCTCCTGGGCGCCATGTCTCGTGAGCCCTCGAGCTCTCACCATGTGCCCGAGCTGCTCGACCTCGGCAGCCAGCTCAACCGTGAGCTTGGCGAGAAGAGGGCGCGAGAGCTTGCGGTGGCCGGAGCGGCGATGGACCTCAACGATGCCGCCGTGTACGCGCGGGATCAGATCGACATAGCACGTCGTAACCCGACCGCGCCGAGCCGCCAGGCGCGGCCCGGCGGCCTGAGCCGCCGAGAGATCGAGGTGCTCCGACTCGTCGCCGACGGTCGAACCGCACGCGAGATCGCGGCACAGCTGTTCATCTCGTCGCGGACCGCCGAGCACCACATCCAGCACGTCTACACGAAGATCGGCGTCACCGGTCGCGCCGCCGCGACCCGTTGGGCGGTCAAGCACAGCGTCGTCGACGACACCGTCGCGCGCTGAGGGCCCGGAGGGACCCGGCGCCCATCCCGCCCGCGTCGGGGGGCCCCCTGCCCTGATCGCGGGAAATGGGTAGGTCTACCGATGCCGCGCGCACGCCGGGTGCGGAGAATCGACTCCGTCCAGCCATCCCGGCTGGCGTGAAGATCACACGAACGGAGAACAGTGATGATCCTGGCGACGACGACCGTTGAGAACGTCGACCGATTCCTGGAGGTGTTCGGCACCGCTGGCGCAGACAAGCGCGCGCTCCACGGGTCGAAGGGTGCGACAGTGTTCCGCGATCCCACCGAAGAGAACCGGGTCTGGGCGCTCTTCGACTGGGACGAGCAGGGGTGGATGAGCTTCGTGTCCGACCCCGAGGTTCCGCCGATCCTCAAGGCCGCGGGGCATCTCGCCAAGCCCCAGGCCGCCCCGCTACTCGACACCTTCCGCGCCTAGGACGGGGGACACGCCATGAGAACCGCCATCAACCGACCCGCACGGGTGGGTGTGATCACCGATCAGACCGGTGCCCTCTCGTTCATGGGTATCGCCAACGTCAACGTGGCCAGGATGATCATCGACGACATCAACGCAGGCGGCGGCCTGCTCGGGCGCCCCGTCGAGCTGTTCATCGAGGACAGCGCCACCGAGGACAGCGCCGCGGAAGCTGCCGCGACGAAGCTCGTCGAACAGGTGGAGGTCGACGTCGTCGTCGGCGGCATCTACAGCTCCACCCGGCAGGCCATCAAGGGACCCGCCGTCGACGAGGGCAAGACGCTCTACATCTACCCGGAGCAATACGAGGGCCAGGAGTGCCATCCCCTGATCTTCTGCACCGGTCCGGTGCCGGCGCAGCAGGTCGAACCCTTCTTTCCCTGGCTGATGCAGCACACCGGGGCGAGGAAGTTCTACCTGCCCTCGGCCGACTACATCTGGCCGCACACGATGAACAAGAAGGCACGTGAGGTCGTCACGGCCGAGGGTGGTTCGATTGTCGGCGAGGAGTACTTCCCACTCGACCACACCGACTACGAGTGGATCGTCCAGGACATCTTGTCGACCGGGGCCGAAGTGGTGTTCAACACCATCGTTCCCCCCGGGCTCACGCCGTTCCTCGAACAGCTCTACAACGCCGGCTTCACGGCACGGGGCGGACACATCGTGTGCACCTACTTCGACGAGAACTTCCTGAACCTGGTGCCGCCCGAGCACGTGGAGGGCCTGTACGGGTGCCTGGACTACTACCGAGAGGTCAAGGATCCCTTCAGCACGGAGCTCCTCAATCGGTACGAAGCGCTCTATCCCGGTAGTGCGATGTTCACCGCCGGCAGTGCGTGTTCGGGGATGTATCGGGGCCTGAAGCTGTGGGAGGCAGCGGTCAACGAAGCTGGCTCGCTGGACCAGGAAGACGTCATCAGGGCCCTGGATCACGCCAAGATCGCGCGAGGACCGGGTGGCCCCGCCGAGATGGTTCCCGGCCAGCACCACGTGCGAATGAACATGTACATCGCACGGTCCGAGGGAGGCACGTTCAAGGTGGTGAAGAACCTGGGCCACATCGATCCGAAGGAGTGCGAAGTCGGGCTCTGAGTCAGCTCACCAGTGAGGGGGCGCGAGCTCGACGTCGTCGAGCTCGCGCCCGCTGCGTCGGGTCCCGGGTCATGGACGTTCTCACCGTTGAGCAGGCCGATCGCGATGGCCGCGAGGCCGTCATGCCTGGCACCGGACAGGTGTGCCCCCACCACGCACAGAAGGTTGGTGCCTGCGCCGCCACCGTCTGGACGATCGTCACCGCTACCCCACCCCGGCCGCCTGACCGGCCCGTCGGCCGGCTTCGCCTCGCCCATGCCCCGTCGCCCTGTACCGTGGGGCGCGACGTCTACGCTCGTTGGTCGTCGGTCCGACGACGGGGGAGTGGTTTCATGTATCTGCGCAGACTGGGTGTCGTCACGGTGGTCGCGGTGACCGTGGCCGTGGGGCTGGCTGCGTGCGGGAGCAGCGGCGGCTCGTCGAGCGGCACGACCGCGGCGGGTGGCGGCTCCACTTGCGGCGACCTGAGTGTGGCTCCGGTGACCGGCTTCAAGCCGGTCAAAGCGGACACCTTCACGGTCGTCACCTCGCTGCCTGGTCCGGGGTTCTGGGTCGGGAGCAGCACGGACCCGAACGCCATCCGCGCCGGCTACGAGTACTGCCTGGCCAAGGCCTTGCAAGAGGCCCTCGGCCTGAAGAGCTTGAAGGTGCGCAACGAGAGCTTCGACGCCATCGTGGCCGGCACCGTGACCGATTTCGACCTCGCGCTGGCGCAGAGCTCGATCACCGACGATCGCAAGAAGGTTGTCGACTTCACCGACCCGTACTTCGAGAGCCAGCAGGGCGTGCTCGTGAAGGGTGACAGCGACGTCAAGATCTCCACGCTCGACGAGGCCAAGAAGGTCCAGTGGGGCGTCCAGACGGGCACGACGGCGATCGACATGCTCAACGACCTGATCAAGCCCGACAAGCAGCCGCAGGTGTACCAGAACCTCGCCGATGCCTACGCAGCGCTCGACGCGGGCCAGGTCGACGCCGTCCTGATCGACACCGCCATCAACCTGGGTCAGGCCGCGGCCTCCAAGGGCAAGGAGAAGGTGATCTCGCAGTTCGCCCAGCCCGGGGGGCCCGACATCTACGGCGGGATCCTTCCCAAGGGATCCGCCAACGTGGCGTTGGTGAACACGGCGCTGAAGGAGCTGAAGGACGGCGGCAAGCTCGCCGCCCTCGCCAAGAGCCAGCTCACCGTCGATCCTGGCAACATCCCCACGATCACGCTCGGTTAGGGCCGCTCGGCCGATGGCCACCACCCGGACGCCGAGAGCGACGGCTCCGGGGAGAGGGCGGACCCGGCGACCGTTCCGGCCGCCCCTCGCAGCCGCCGCGGCCGCGGTGGTGGTGTCGGTGGTCATCGTCGTGCTGCTCTGGTGGTCGATCTGGTTCTTCGATGGGACCCTCGCCACGTCGGGAGCACTGCTCGTCATCGGGCGGCTGGGCGAGGTGGCCACGGCCCTGGCCGGGCTCTCCGTGCCGGTAGCGGCCTTGCTCGGCCTTCGGGCCGCGTTCCGTTCGGCCTCCTTCGCCAGGGCCGGCAACATCCCCGACGCCCGCGTCGCCGCCGACGATGTCCGCCAATGGCGGTGGTACGTCGTCGGCTTCGGGACGACCGCCTTGATCGTCTCGTTCCTGTTCTGGTTCTTCGGCTCGAGCGGCGGCCGAGTGCGCACGGTCCTGTTCAACTGGCACTACCCGCTCGGGCACCTCAGCGACCTCGCGGCGGGCTTCTGGATCAACGTCAAGATCTCGTTGGTCGCCGAGGTCATCGTCCTGGCCTGGGCGCTGTTCGTCGCCGTCGTCCGGCTCGTCCCCGGGCGCGCGGGCGCGCCGCTGCGCTGGCTGGCCATCGCCTATACCGACCTGTTCCGTGGCATCCCGGCGCTCCTAGTGATCTACCTCGTCGTGTTCGGCTTCCCGCTCGCGCATGTGCCGTTGTTCTCGAGCCTTGGCCGATCGTCACAGCTGTTCTGGCTGGCCGTGCTCGGGCTCACGCTCACCTATGGGGCCTACGTGTCCGAGGTCTACCGGGCTGGGCTGGAGAGCATCCACTGGAGCCAGACGGCCGCGGCGCGCTCGCTCGGGCTGTCACACGTCCAGACGCTCCGCTACGTCGTCGTCCCCCAGGCCGTCAGGCGCATCATCCCGCCACTCTTGAACGACTTCATCGGGCTGCAGAAGGACACCGCCCTGGTGTCGATCGTCGGCGTGCTGGAGATCGTGAACCGCGCCACCATCTTGAAGGGCAGCTACTTCAACCTGTCGTTCATCACCGGTGCGGCCGTGTTCTTCCTCGTCGTCACGATCCCGCTGACCCGCTTCACCGACTACCTGATCAAGCGCGACCAGTCCCGGATGCGGGCCAACGGCTGAGCATGGACCCGTTCCTCGTCGTCGATCAGGTCCACAAGCAGTTCGGCGCCAACCAGGTGCTGAGCGGGGTCGACCTGTCCGTCGAAGAGCACCAGGTCGTCTGCCTCATCGGACCGTCCGGGTGCGGCAAGTCGACCTTGCTGCGCTGCATCAACGGCCTGGAGGCGATACAGGGCGGCGAGATCCGCCTGGAAGGCGAGCGCGTGTCAGGCCGAGGGGTGGACCTGAACTGGCTGCGCCGGGAGGTCGGCATCGTCTTCCAGAGCTTCAACCTCTTCCCGCACATGACCGTCCTCGAGAACGTGACGCTCGGTCCGCTGAAGGTCCTGCAGTACCCCAAGGCCTACAGCCACGTCCAGGCCATGACGCTCCTCGAGCGCGTCGGCCTCGCGGAGAAGGCCCAGGAGTACCCCGATCGGCTGTCGGGCGGGCAACAGCAGCGGGTCGCCATCGTCCGGGCCCTCGCCATGGGCCCGCGGCTCTTGCTGCTCGACGAGATCACCTCCGCACTGGACCCGGAGCTCGTGTCAGAGGTGCTGAACATCGTTCGCGACCTGGCCCAGGAGGGCATGACGATGCTTCTCGCCACGCACGAGATGGGCTTCGCGCGCGAGGTGGCGACCAAGGTCTGCTTCCTGGACGGCGGTGTCGTGGCCGAGGAGGGGCCTCCCGAGCGCATCTTCTCCGAGCCGGAGCACCCTCGGACCCAGACGTTCCTACGCCGCATCATCGAAGCCCGTCGCTTGTAGCACGGTCGTCAGTCGTCTCGTTCCCGGGATGGCGCTGCGGGACCGGCGGACCGCCGAACGGCGGGTCGTGAAGGCTGTGGCCGGGTTCGATGCCACCTTCTCTGCGCATCCGCCTGACCGCCTGACCCCAGGTCTGATACATCGCGGATCGGCCGCGGACCTTGCCGCAGCGAGTCGGGGTTGACGGTATCACCCCTGGTAAATCGGGGTGGAGACGATGGGACTCGAACCCACGACCCTCTGCTTGCAAAGCAGATGCTCTAGCCAGCTGAGCTACGTCCCCGTACGAGGAAGCCTACCGACCGTCGCCCCGGGGTCGAGGCCCGCAAGGTGTGCTTCCTGCACCAGGGCGTCGTCCACGAGGAGGGACCGCCGGCAGACCCCTTCGGCGACGCGAAGGAGGAGCGCACCCGCGCCTTCCTCCGCAGCATCATCGAGGCCGGCCGCCTCTGACGCCGACTGGGCCGGGCGTCGATCTCGGAGCGTCCCGCCCGGCGCTGCGGTCTCCCGCCTCGCTAGCGTCCGCGAGGTGGCCTGGCGTACGGGCATGCGTGCCCTGCTCCTCACCGCCATGGTGGTCCTCGTGCCCGCGTCGCCCGCCGCGGCCGATCCCGCGGGCCCGACCGACGTCCGCACGGCCATCCTCTCCGTCGAGCCGGCGCTGCCGACGGTGCATATCGAGCTGCTCGGGGGCGGCGCGTTCGTGCGGCTGCACGTCGACCGGGGGACGACGACGACGGTGATCGGTTACGAGGCCGAACCCTACGTCCGCATCGGCGCCGACGGGACGGTCGCGGAGAACGTCCGCTCCCCCGCCGTCTACCTGAACCGCACCCGCCTGGGGAGCTCGCCGGTCCCAGAGAGCGCGGACGCCAAGGCCGAGCCGGAGTGGCGTCGAGTCGGAACCGGGGGCACGTTCGTGTGGCACGACCATCGCACCCACTGGATGGCCGCGGGCGTCCCTCCCCGGCCCGTGGAGTGGACCGTGCCGCTCATCGTCGACGGGCAGCGGGTGACGGTGAGTGGGCGCTACGAACCGGTGCCCGTCCCGTCGGCACTTCCCTGGCTCGGCCTGCTCGTCGCCTCGTTCCTGGTCACCGTTCTGGTGGGTTGGCGCCACCCGCGCCTCACCGCGGCCGCGGTCCTGCTGGCCGGGGTGGCCGCCCTCCCGGTGGCGCTGGCCTTGGCCCGACTGCCGGCCGCGGGAGTCAACAGCTGGATCGGCGTCGGGATCTGCGTCTTCGGCGTGGTCGGTCCGGTCCTCGCGCTCACCGTCCGGCGTCGCCAGGGCGGTGGCCTCCTGACCGCCGCCGCCGGGCTGGGGCTGGCGCTGTTCGCCGGCCTCCGCACGGACGTGCTCGGCCACGCGGTGCTCGTGACGACGCTGCCCGGCTGGCTCGATCGTCTGTCGGTTGCACTCGGCCTCGGGGTGGGTCTGGCGGCCGTCGTCGTCGGCCATGCCGCTGCCATGCGAACGCCAACCCTCCGTTCGACCGACGAGGCCGACCCGCTCCCCGTCGCCGGCTGAGCCTGCGGTGGCGGCACGCCGCCCTCTGCGGCGGACGCGCCCTCTGCCGCTCGATCAGCGGATGGCGATCTCGGTGGTGAAGACCCGCTCGTCGAACTCGCTCACGAGCGCGGTGATCCGTAGCGTCCACGTGCCGCGGAAGGCGATGGTGAGCGTGCCGAGGTAGTGGTTCGGCCCCGCGAGCTGGAGCGGGACGGCGGCGGGACCGACGCCCTTGCCGGGCTCGGACAGCTCGACGGTGACGTCGTCGAACTTCTGCAGGCTGCCGCCCGGCCCGCTCAGGTAGAGGTGGAGCCCGTTGGCACCGACGGCCGCCGGCTCAACCGTGAGGCTGACGATCACGTCCTTGTCCACCAAGGTCCTGGACACCGGCCCCGACGCGCCGGACGAGTTGGGGTTGGCCGCCATCAGGGCGGCCGTCACGGCGAGGACGGCGACGCCGATCGCCGCCTCGCCCCCGACCCGACGGCGTAGGAGGTGCTGAGCCGAAGCCGATGCCGGCATCGAGCCCGCGGCGCGCAACGTGAGGCGGTGAGCCACCACGCTGCGGCTGAGCGCGGCCACGGCCACCATGGCCACCACCAGCCCGGTCTTGATGAGCAGCAGGTGCCCGTAGCGGGTGGTGCGCAAGGCCTGGATGCTGCCGAGCTCGTGCCATGCCTGCAACACGCCGGTGGCCACGATCAGGGTCACCACACTGAAGGCGACGTTGGAGAAGCGGGTCACGACCGGCCCCGGGTTGTCCTGGCGGCGGAGCGTCACGACGAGGAGCACCGCGAGCCCGCCGAGCCACACGCCCACCGCGACGAGGTGGGTAGCCATGAGGAGGAATGGCAATGGCTGGTGATGGCCGGTGGCGCCATGACCGGAGAGCGCCTCGGCGGCGACGGCGGCGCCGGTGAAGACCATCGCCGGACGCGGGAGCGTCGAGCCCCGGCGCGCCACCAACATGGCCGCGGCGGCGCCGGTGAGCAGGATGGCGGCGGCCAGGGTGGCCTTGCCGGCCGTGGTCTGCAGGAGCGCACCCCAGGCGTCGCCGCGGCTGACGGCGTCCAAGCCGCCCTCGATGCTCGCGGGCACCTGCAGCACGAGCGCGGCCCACGCGCTGATGGCGGCGGCGATGGCGACCGCCGTGCACCACGAGCGCCAGCGGTGGTCATCAGCCGACGCTCCGGTGAGCGCCGGAAAGGCCAGCGCGCCGATGAGCGCGACGATGGCGGCGATGCGGGCGAACCGGCTGGCACCGTCGAGCCAGCCGACCCGCCCGTCCCGGGGACTCTCGGCCAGCACCTTGGGGATCAGGGTGCCGGCGTCGGCGCCGGTCGGCCCGGTGCCGACCTGGAAGGTGAAGGCGCCGGCGACCGGGTGGGTGTCAGCCGAGACCGCTCGCCAGGCGACGACGTAGAGACCGCCGGCCAGGTTGGGCACCGTCGCCGCGATGGCGCGGCTGCCCTGCTCGCTGTGGGTGGGCTGGCCGATGTGGACGGCCTTGCCCGCGCTGTCGAACAGGCGCAATGCGTTCGGCGGGATGCCGACGGCCTCGTTGAACGTGACGATGACCTGGTCGGGAGACTGGGTGACCAGCGAGCCCGCAGCCGGGACGGTGGTCACCAAGGAGGCATGCGCCGCGGCGGCCCCGGCCCAGCCGAGGACGACCGCTCCGCAGAGCGCGAGCGCCAGCGTCAGGCGGGCCCGAACCGTCACGCCCTCCGGCGGCTGAGGACCAGGGCGCCGACGCCGGCGATGGTGCCGACGGCGCCGAGCACGAGGGCGGCGATGGCCAGGCCCTTGCTGTCGTCACCGCTGCCGCTGCTGTTGGCCTGGCCGGTGGGCGCGGTCAGGTGCAGGACCGGTGTCGGATGCTCCGGCTCGGGCTGGCCCTCCTGCACCGGGTCCACCCAGCGCACCACCGTCCCGTCGTCGTAGGTCTGGATGGCCGGGAACGCCAGCGTCGAACCCGCCTCGTCCGGCAGCGGCCCGACCTCGAGGTCGAAGGCCTGGAACTGGCCGGGCGGGATCGAGCCCCCCTCGAACGTCACCTTGGAGACGACCTCGTCGACCTGACCGTCGTCGGTCTGCACCGGGGTGGCCAGCTTGCGGGTCTCGGTGGTGACCGTCCAGCCCTCCGTCGTCCGGGGCACGACGGACGGGATGGTCACGTCGGTCGGGAAACCGACCTCCACCTTCACCGTGTTGGCCTTGTCGCTCTCGTTGGGGACCTGGACGTGGAGGGTGGCAAAGCCGCCCGCCGGCTCCTCGTCGTTCTCGATGGTGACATGAGCCGACGCCACCCCGGCCCAAACCCCCAAGACGAGTGAGGCGACCACGGACGCCAGGCCGAGCTTCCCAAGTTGATGACGGATGCGCTGCATGACGCACCAGTCGGCGGTGACACTGGTCCAGTTCCCGGGCGCGGGAGGTTCATGCCGCCACCACCACCGCCGTGACCTCAACGGTGCCGGCTCGGGCGAAGTGGAGCGACAGCGTGACCTCTTCGCCCGGCTGCAGATCGTCGTGGAGGCCGACCAGCATGAGGTGGGGGCCGTTGCTCCCGAAGGACTCCGTCGCCCGGGACGGCACTGGCACGGACGTCACGGCCCGCATCACCGGGAGGCCGCCGTCCAACTCGGTCTCGTGGAGCTCGACGAGGTCGGCCGCCGGGCTCGAGGCGTCGACGACTCGGTCGCCGCCACCCTTGTTCGTGACATCGAGGGACAGGAGGCTGGCACCACCACGCGGGGCGCTTGTCGCTCGACCCTCCGCCAGCGCCAGCAACGGCGGGGGCGAGCGGTGGGACGACTCCGCGGCCCAGGCTGCGCCGAGAGCCATGGGCAATACGGCCGCGACCGCCACCGCCACCCGCCATGGGGTCACGATCCGGGATGATGGGCGGGAGGCGGCCAGCACCGGTTCCGCCAGCGCCGGCACAGGCGGAGTGCTGTGGATCCGGAGCCGGCGATGCTGGACTTCCAGGGCCGCGGCCGTTCGTCGGCAGGAAGCGCAGCCGGCCAGGTGTTTGTCGAGAGCGACAGCTTCGTCGGCGGGGAGCTCGCCGTCGAGGCGCGCTGACAGCGCCTCCAAGCTCCAGTCGCACCCCATCGACCGACCAGTCGTCGCCCGGCTCATCCCGGTTCCCGGCCGCGGTGTGATTCGGCCCCCGCCAGCTCGGCCAGGAGCTGAAGCCGGGCCCGGGCGACACGCGCGACCGGATGGTGCCGATCGGGCAGCCGCAGGTCGAGGCGGCCTCGTCGTAGGATAGGCCCAGGACCTGGGTGAGGATGAAGGCGTCGCGCCGCTCGTCGGCGAGTCCGGCCAGGACGTCGGCGAGCTCGGCCAGCCCGTGGTCGACCGGCGCCGGCTCAATCGGTTGGCGGTGGAGTCGCTCCGTGGTAGCCCGCCGGCGGACGTTCGAGCGTATGTGGTCGACACAGGCGCGGCGGGTGATGGCGAGGATCCAGGCCCGGGCCGTGCCCTCGATGCGGAAGCCGCCTATCGCCTTCACGACCCGAAGGAGCGCATCTTGGGCGACGTCGTCGGCGTCGGCGCATCCGACGAAGGCAGCGCAGTAGCGCCAAACGTCGGTCTGCGCCGCCCGCACGAGACGCTCGAGCGCTCGCCGGTCCCCTGAGGCGGCGCGCTCTGCGAGCACCGTCCAGTCGTCCACGACGGGGATCCTTGCAAAGCCGACGGTCCGTGTCGGCGCAGCGCGGCCCGCGGACTCGGATCAGGCGCCGGCCCCCGCCAGCCGGCTCCGCTCGTGGATCAGGTTCACCGACAGCAGGAGGTCACGGTCGGTCAGCACGTCTCCTGGAGGGCCCTCAGCGACGACGCGGTGGGCCTCGGACATCACCACGCAACGGTCAGCCAGCACGTCGAGCGTGTCGAGGTCGTGCGTGGCGAGCACGATGGTCTTGCCGGCCTCGTTCAGCTCGACGATCAGCTCGATCAGCCACTGCTGCGTGCGCGGGTCGAGGGCGGCGGTGGGCTCGTCGAACAGGAGCACCTCCGGGTTCATGACCAGCACGGAGGCGATGGCGACCCGCTTCTTCTGGCCGCCGGAGAGCTGGTACGGCGCCCGGTCGGCCAGGTCGGCGATGTCCAGCATGGCCAGGGTGTCATCGACTCGCCGCCGCACCTCGTCCTGGGTCAGCCCCATGTTGAGCGGCCCGAAGGCGATCTCCTCCCGCACTGTGGGCGAGAACACCTGGGCGTCGGAGTTCTGGAAGATGAAGCCGACGCGGGAGCGGAAGCCTTGGGAGAACTGCTCGTCCTCCAGGTGATCTTCGGTGACCGCGTGCCCGAAGGCCTGGTAGCGGCCGGCGTCCGGGAACACCAGCCCGTCGAGCACCTTGAGCAAGGTCGACTTGCCGCAGCCGTTGGCGCCGATCAAGGCCACCTTCTCCCCCGAGCCGACTGAGAGCGACACGCCGTCGAGGGCGGGGAAGCGCCCGAGGTACGCGTAGCCCAGGTCGGTGCAGACAAGGAGGGGGTCGGCGGTGCTGTCGGCCGAGCCGACGGCGCCGGCCGGGTCGGGCTCAGCCATCAGGCGATGACGCGGTCGATGCCGAGGACCGCGACCGCGGCGAGCACGCAGGCGGCGATCCAGGCCACGTCGAAGGCGCGGACGTGCAGCTGGCGCAATGCCTTGGCGTTGCCGTTGTAGCCGCGGGCGACCATCGCCAGGTACACCTCCTCGGACAGTACCTGGGCCTTGCCGAACAGCGCGCCGCCGGAAGCGGCCACGAAGCGCCGTCCCGAGGTCACGCTGGTGTCTTCATTCACCGTGCGTGACTTGCGGGCGGTGTACATGTCGGTCACCGAGCCGAGGAGGTGGAAGAGGTACCGGTACGCCATCCCGAGCACAAGGATGAACATCTTGGGTACGAACAGGGCTCGGAGTGCGGCCAGCAGACGAGTCCACGGCGTCGTCAGCGTGAGGAGCACGACGAGGGAGATGGACACCGCGACCCGCACGATGATGATGGTGGCGCCGTGGAGGCCCTCCGACGTCACCCCCAGCTGGTGGCCGAACCACGTGCCGAGCGGGACGACGATAGTCCCGGGCGTGATGACGTTCAGCGTGGCGGGGAGGACCACGATGCCAGTGAAGATCGGGATGAAGAGCCAGACCCGCTTGATGAAGAACGGCAGCGAGAGCCGGCTGGCCGCGGCGAGCCCGAGCGTGCCGAGGTAGAGCCCCACCAGCACGGGAACGCTGCGGACGCACGCGGTCACCACGAGGAGCCCCACCAACGTGACGAGCTTGACCCGGGGGTCGAGCTGTTGGAGCAGACCGGGCTGGGCCGATACGTCCTCGCTGAAGATGGCCTGGCGCATCAACGACGTGCCGCCGCCGAGGGTCTTCTCGACGAAGCTCCCCTTCTTCCGCTTCCCGATGCACCCGCACGGGCAGAGGCCGACCTCGGTCTGGATGAGCCAATCCGGGGCGACGCGCCCGACAGGGGTCGTGGCGGTCATGAGCGCGACGGTGCCGCGGCGACTTCGAGCTCGTCCTCCGGGACCTGTCGGCGCCAGAGGAGCCGCACGACCGCGGACAGACCGACGATCGCGGCGCCGATGATGACGGTGCCGATCACGGCGGACGCGTAGTACCCAACCGTGGGATGGCCCCCGCTCTTGAGGTCGTAGCCCGGGAGGAGCGAGTGGCTCCAGAAGTCGCTGTACTTGGAGAGTCCGGTGGGCACGGCGCGCAGGCCGTACCTCTTCAGGTCGAGGTCGTTGGGGCCGTCCTCGCCGAAGGCCGTGCCGTGGGCGAGAAGCCCGAGCGGCACCAGGACGGCCATGCTGGCCAGGCCGGCGAAGGCCCAGCGGAACCCGAGCTGGCGTGGCGGTGAGACGTCGGCATCGGTCTCGGGCACGGCGCCGTGGTTGATCCGCAGCAGCGGCACGTTGGCCCGCTGCAGGTAGAGGACTACGCCGATGGTCAGCGCGGCGTCGACGATGCCGGCTACCAGCAGGTGGGCGAAGAGCATGGCCGGGATCGATTGCGAGAGGTGGAACGGCGCGTAGAGGGGGATCTTCGCCCCGCTCGCACTGGTCTTGTAGAAGAGCTCGGGTTGGAGGCCGAACTCGATGGCGGCCGCCAGCGCGGCGACGTTGATGCCGATGTAAGCGCCGATGCCAGCCGCCGCCGCCCGCTTGGGCGACGTCAGTGACGTGCGCCGGGCGATGGCCCTGTACACGCCGTAGCCCACGAACGGCATGATCACCGCCATGTTGATCACGTTGGCGCCGTAGGCCAGCACACCGCCGTCGCCGAAGAACAGGGCCTGGATCAACAAGGCGATGCTCACCGCGATGACCGCGGCCCAGGGCCCGAGGAGGACGGCGATGAGGACCGCCCCTACGGCGTGGGCGGTCGTGCCGTCCGGGATGGGGACGTTGAACATCATCACGAGGAAGCTGTAGGCGGCGCCGATGGCGACGAGGGGCACGTAGCGGTTCTTCACCACCTTCTTCACCCGCCGTCCCGCGGTCACCCAGACCGGCACAGCGGCGGCGTACATGACGGCGCAGGTCTGCGGGCTCAGGTACCCATCCGGGATGTGCATCGCCGACTCCCTTCCCCGATCGCGGTCGCCGCCGGCCCATCGTCCACGCTAGATGCGACTCGGTTGCAACACGGTACCGTACTCCTTCGTGGCCGAGGGGGGTCGCGGATGGGTCCGCCGCAGCGACTCTTGGCGGGCGGCGGCCGCCCGGCGGGAGGCCGGCGGGAGGCCGGCGGGAGGCCGACCGAGTGGTTGCACCTGCAAGCGCACTTCGAGGGCAATCGGGGCCGGGCTACCTTCCCGATCAAGTCGGCGGTTCGTCAGGAAGGAAGTCGTCATGTCGAGGCCACCCCTTTCCGTGCGGGCGTAGAGCGGACCCGGATGCGCTCCGGGCGGGTCGGCGCGCTGCTGTTGGTGGTCGGTGGAACCTTGGCCGGACTGGCCCTCCTGGCCCCGCAGGCGAGTGCCGTGCCGTCGTGCGGCGGCAACAACAACGTGGTGGTGAGCCCGTACACCTGCACGAAGCAGCGGGTGATCGACGGCACGACCTTCACCGTCGTCCTGGACGTGACCAACGGCGTAGTCACCGCGCAGTACACGCTCAACGCCCCTCGGGCCGCTGACACGCCCATCCGGGTCCGCTCTCATCACGGCATCTCTTCCGTCAACGACCACCCCAACGAGGTCTCCGGTGTCATCCCGGCTGGGGGGACGAGCGCGGTCCTCTCCGTCGCCCTCAGCTGCGGGCAGATCGACGTGAAGGCCGTCTTCACCGGCAATGGTGACGCCAGCGGCCGCGTGACCGCCCCCTACATCACCGACAGCAACGACTGCGCCGCCGCGACGACTACGACGATGACGCCCACCACCGGCCCGGGCACCACCACCCCGGCCTCCACTCCGACCACCGCGCCAGGCGAAGCCACGTCCATCGTGACGACGCCGGGCTCGTCCACCACGATCCCGGGCCCGCTCCCGGCCACCGGAGGCGGCATGGGATTCGCCCTCGGCGGCGTGAGCCTCTTCGTCATCGGCCTGGTGCTGCTCACCATCGGACGGCGGCGGACGGACTGGATGGGCTAGGTCAACGGTCGGCCGCGTCGCCGCGCCACCGCGTGGAAGGCGATCGCGGCCGCGTGACCGACGTTGAGGGAATCGACACCGTCGCGAATCGGGATGCGAGCGATGTGGTCGGCGGCGGCGAGCGCACCGGCTGAGAGGCCGGGGCCCTCAGCGCCGAGGAGGACGGCCACCGGACCTGCGACGCGGGCCAGCACGTCGTCGATCGGCTGGGCGCGCCGGTCAGGTGTGAGGGCCACGGCGACGAACCCGGCCCGGCCCAGTCGGCCCAGCCCATCGGGCCAGGGCTGGAGCCGGGTCCACGGCAGGAACAGGATCTCGCCCATCGACACGCGCACACACCGGCGATACAGCGGGTCGGCGCACGTCGGGTCCAGCACCATGGCGCCCACGCCGAGCGCGGACGCGCTGCGGGCGATCGCACCCAGGTTCTCGTGGTCGGTCAACCCTTCGAGGACCGCGATGTCGCCGGCTCCGCCGAGGACGGTCTCGACCGGCGGCATCGGGAGTCGTTGCGCTACGGCCAGCGCGCCGCGATGCACATCGAACCCGGCCACCGCCTGGAGCACGGCGCGCTCGGCCACGAACACGTCGATGTCGTCGCCGGGCAGCTCGGGTGCGAGCTGAGCGGCGCGAGCGGGGAGCGCGAGCACGGAACGGACCGGGTAGGTCGAGTGCAGGAGCCGCCGAATCACGGCGACCCCCTCGGCCACGAAGAGCCCGAGGCCCGCCTCCAGCCGGCGCCGGGCGTCGACGTCCCGGAGCCCGCGGTACGGATCGAGCCGGTGGTCGGCCGGATCCTCGATGGTGGTCCACGACCGCCCGGTCACGGCCTGAGGCTAGGGCTCACACGCAGGACCGGCCTGGTCCGAGGCGTCGGCAGCGGCACGCAAGCCGCCTCCACCGGTCGCGGCAATCATCGCCGCACGCTCCCGGCCTGCCAGTCCGGTGCGGCTGCGATTTCCCCTTGCCGACCCGCCGGCAACTGGCTATCGTCGAACACATGTACGGCGAACAGACGTTCGTGTCTGTCGGAGCGATCGGGGCGCGGGCGGACGCCGTCGAGAACCTCGAAGTTGGGGTGGACCGCAGGGGCGTCGGTGCTGAGCGGGGTGAGGGACTCGGAGCGAGGAAGGTGGTCGAATGGCAAGCCAGCCTGTTCGCAAGCGGCGACACGATCTTCGACGAAGCATTCGCGGGGCTGGAGCGCCGCTGGCTCGACGCCACGTCCTGGATCGACCACCAGCCCCGCTGGCTGGACGGATCCGACCACCTGTTCGCAGAGCTCGTGGCCCGCCTGCCGTGGCGCCAACGCACCGTGCCCATGTACGACCATATGGTGCAGGAGCCTCGGTTGACCTGGTGGTCCGGGGATTCGGGTGAGCTGCCGCTTCGGGTCCTCGACGACATGCGCGGCGCCGTGAGCCAGCGCTACGAGCGGCGGTTCGACTCGTGTGGCTGCAACTACTACCGCACAGGAGCAGACAGCGTGGCCTGGCACGGCGACCGCGTCCGCTTTGCCCAGGAGGATCCGATCGTCGCCATCGTCAGCGTCGGGGCACCGCGGCAGTTCCTCCTGCGGCCGCGAGGGGGTGGCCGCTCCTTGTCGTTCCTGCTCGGCCACGGAGACCTCCTGGTCATGGGTGGTGCGGTCCAGCACGACTGGGAGCACACCGTGCCGAAGGTGGCGCGAGTGGGGCCGCGGATCAGCATCACCTATCGCCACGGCGCCGAGCCGCCCACGGACACCGCGGCCACGGCACGGGCTCACCATCCCTCGGCGGGCGCGCACAACCGTCACGAAGCGGCAACCCCCCTGCCGCACACCGCGGGCACGCTGGAAGCGCGAAGGGCGGACATACGGGGCGCACGGTCGGCAACGGCCGGGCCAGAGACGGGAGGACTTCGCTCATGGACGCCCTGCTGACCATCGGGACCATCGTCGGAGCGGCGCTGCTCGTGCTGCTCGTCACCGCCACCTTGGCGGCCGCGCTCCTTGACAGCTGAATCCCACTGAGGCGAGGCGGCCGCGGGCGCGTGGCCGGCACCCGCTACGGCTTTGCTCAACCGTCGTCGCGACGCCACGCCTTTCACGGCGCGCCTGTGACAAGGTGCGGCCATGGGAGGGGAACAGGGCGCCACCGCCGATGCCGAGCGCAGCCGACGTCTCGACACCGTCGTTGTGGTCGGAGCGTCGCTGGCCGGGTTGCGGGCGGTCGAGCAGCTGCGGGCCGACGGCTTCGACGGCTCGGTAACCCTCGTCGGTGCCGAGGAGCGCGTGCCCTACGACCGTCCGCCGCTGTCCAAGAAGGTGCTCTCCGGGGAGTGGGAGCCCGATCGCATCTCGCTGCGCAAGCCTGAGGAGCTGCAGAAGGTCGAGGTCGACCTGCGCCTCGGGACCAGGGCCGAGAGCTTGAACGTCGTCGATCAGCAGGTCCGGCTGAGCGACGGGAGCACCATGGGCTACGACGGCCTCATCGTCGCCACCGGAGCCAGGATGCGGCGACTGTCCGGGCAACCGGACCTGCCGGGCCTGTTCATGCTCCGCACGCTCGACGACTGCCTGGCGCTGCGGTCCGCCCTCACCACAGGGTCGCCGCGAGTGGTGGTGATCGGGGCTGGTTTCGTCGGCGCCGAGGTGGCGGCGACGGCGCGGCGGGCTCGGATGCGAGGTCACCATCATCGAGGCCCTACCGGTGCCGCTCGTGCGTGGGCTGGGCTCTCAGATGGGAGCGGCGTGTGCCGAGCTGCACCGGGACCACGGCGTGACCCTCCGACTCGGGGTCGGGGTGGACCGGATCGACGGCGTCGAGCGGGCAGAGGCGGTTCGCCTCGCCGACGGCACCGTGGTGCCGGCCGACGTGGTGGTTGTCGGTGTCGGGGTGGTGCCGGCCACCGACTGGCTCGAGGGGAGCGGGCTCGAGCTGCGCGACGGGGTGGTGTGCGACGCGAACCTGGCCGCGGGCCCGCCTGGGGTGTACGCGGCCGGTGATGTCACCCGCTGGCCCAACCAGCTGTTCGGCGAGGAGATGCGGGTCGAGCACTGGACCAACGCCTCGGAGCAGGGTGCTCACGCGGCCCGCAACCTGCTGGCCGCCAAGGGACGGGGCGGCCTGGTGACGCCGTACGCCCCAGTGCCGTTCTTCTGGAGCGACCAGTACGGCCTGCGGATCCAGTTCGTGGGCCGCGCCGGCGAGGACGACGAGGTGCGCGTCGTCCATGGCACGATCGCCGAGCGGGAGTTCGTGGCCCTCTACGGGCGAGGGGGCCGGCTCCGTGGCGCGCTCGGCATGGGCATGCCCAAGCTGGTGATGGGCTACCAGCGCCTCCTGGCCAGCGGCGCGACCTGGGAAGACGCCCTCCATCACGCCGCCGCGACGGTCTAGCTGGGCAAAGCTGAGTCGACTCGACTCAACGTAAGGTTGTAATCACGAGGCCGAACGGTAGCGTGACGTCATGAGCGATACCGCCACCACCTTCGTCACGCTCCCCGTCGTTCCCCTGCCCGACGCCGTCCTCCTGCCCGGCACCGTTGCCACCCTCACGCTGGACGAAGACGACGCCAAGCTGGCCGTCGCCTCCGCCCGCAGCGCCGACGGCCGGGTGGTGATCGTCCCCCAACTGGACGGGCGGACGGCCCGCGTCGGCGTCATCGCCCACGTCGAGCAGGTCGGCCAACTGCCGACCGGCGTGGAGGCGGCCATCCTGCGGGCGGCACAGCGAGCCGAGATCGGCGCCGAGGTCGTGTCCGAGCGCGGTGGTCGTTGGCTGGACGTGGCCCCGCTCGTCGAAAGTCGCCCCAGCCCACACGTCGAGGCGCTCAGCCGCGAGCTGCGGGTGGTGCTCGAAGAGGTCGCGGCCCTGCGGCGCTCGCGGCGACTGCCTGAGATCCTGCGCACGACCGGGGAGCCCGGCGCGTTGGCAGATGCCGTCACGGCGTGGTCTGAGGCGTCGTCCGACCATCGTCTGACGGTGCTGGAGGCGTCCGAGGTCGGGGCCCGAGTGGAGCTGGTGCTGGCCTGGGCCAAGGACCACCTGGCCGAGCTGAAGGTGAACGAGCAGATCCGCTCGGACGTCACCGAGGGCGTCGAGAAGCAACAGCGGGAGTACCTGCTGCGCCAGCAGCTGGCGGCCATCCGCAAGGAGCTCGGCGAGGACGACGGCGATCCGGCTACCGACTACCGGGCCCGCGCCGCCGAGCTGCCGCTTCCGGCCAAGGTCCGGGAGGCGATCGACAAGGAGATCGACCGCCTCGATCGAACGAGTGGACAGAGCCCCGAACAGGGCTGGATCCGCACCTGGCTGGACCGGGTGCTCGACCTCCCCTGGGGCGAGACCACCACCGAGAACCTCGATCTGGACGCGGCCCGCGCCGTGCTCGACGCCGACCACCACGGCCTCGACGACGTCAAGGACCGGATCATCGAGTTCTTGGCCGTACGCAAGCTGCGCCACGACCGGGGCTTGGACAACGTCGCCTCCGCGGACGAGGCGTCAGGCGTCGCGCTCGGCACCGGCCCGCCGCGGCGGCGGGGCCATCGTGACCCTCGTCGGACCGCCAGGCGTGGGCAAGACCTCTCTCGGCGAGAGCGTGGCCCGGGCCATGGGCCGCAAGTTCGTCCGGGTGGCCCTTGGCGGCATTCGTGACGAAGCCGAGATCCGCGGCCACCGTCGCACCTACGTCGGGAGCCAGCCCGGTCGCATCGCCCGGGCGATCACCGAGGTCGGCACCATGAACCCCGTCGTCCTGCTCGACGAGGTGGACAAGCTGTCGGCCGGAGGCTGGTCCGGCGACCCGACCGCGGCGTTGCTCGAAGTGCTCGACCCGGCCCAGAACCACACCTTCCGGGACCACTACTTGGAGATCGACCTCGACCTGTCGGACGTGGTGTTCATCGCCACCGCCAACATGATGGAGACCATCCCGGCACCGCTGCTCGACCGCATGGAGCTCGTTCGCCTCGATGGCTACACCGAGGACGAGAAGGTCTTCATCGCCCGCAACCACCTGCTGCCCCGGCAGCTCGACGGCGCCGGCCTCCGAGCCGACGACGTCGAGGTCACCGATGACGCCCTGCGGGCGATCGTCGTCGACTACACCCGGGAAGCCGGCGTGCGGAACCTCGAGCGCGAGCTCGGCAAGCTGCTCCGCAAGGTGGCTACGAAGGTCGCCGTCGACCAGCGGACGGACGCGCTGCGCATCGACCGGGCGGACGTGCCGACCCACCTCGGGCGGGCACGGTTCCAGGACGAAGCGCCCGATCGGGTGAACGTGCCCGGTGTGGCCACCGGCCTCGCGGTCACCGGCATCGGCGGCGACGTCTTGTTCATCGAGGCGTCCGCCTCGGACGGTGAGCCTTCGCTGACCCTCACCGGCCAGCTCGGCGACGTCATGAAGGAGTCGGCCCAGATCGCCCTCTCGTACGTGCGGTCCAACGCCGAGGCCCTCGGCGTCGACCCCGAGCGGTTGAACCGTCGCTTCCACGTGCACGTCCCGGCGGGCGCGGTGCCCAAGGACGGCCCCTCGGCCGGCGTCACGATGACGACCGCCCTCGTCTCGCTCCTCACCGACCGCACGGTCAAGCCCACCGTTGGCATGACCGGCGAGGTGACGCTGCGTGGCAAGGTGCTGCCGATCGGTGGGCTGAAGCAGAAGGTGCTCGCTGCCCACCGGGCGGGGCTCACCGAAGTCGTCCTGCCCAAGCGCAATGGCCCCGATCTCGAGGATGTCCCCGAGCGGGTGCGTGAGGGCATGACCTTCCACCTCGCGGAGTCGGTCGACGACGTCCTCGCCGCGGCCCTGAGCTGACAGCGAGCCGTTGCGGGGCGAACGAGTGGCGGCGCCATCGGTTGCGTTTTCAAGCGCAGGCTCCCGCCCTCGTTCGCCCACTGTCCGTCACTCGATGTGACGACCACCCCACGTAAGGCGGTCCTGTCCGGACACTTTCGGGCCTACGCTGCTAGCGCCATGGCCACCGAGTCCCATCTCTCCAACGTCTGGTTCTCGGTCACCGACCTTCAGGTCACGTCCGGACACGGCTGTTGGGTGACCGCAGTGGATGGCACGGAGTACCTCGACTTCTCCTCGGGCATCGCGGTCACCTCCACTGGACATGCCCACCCGCGTGTTGTCGCGGCCATCCAGCGCCAGGCCGAGCGCTTCATCCACGCGCAGGTGAACGTGTACCGCCACGACCTCCTCGAGCCGCTGGCGACGCGGCTGAGCGAGATCACCCCTGATGGCATCGAGCGGTTCTTCTACGCCAACAGTGGGGCGGAGATCACCGAGGCTGCGGTGAAGCTGGCCAAGCAGGTGACGGGTCGGCCGAACCTGATCGTGTTCGCCGGCAGCTTCCACGGCCGCACGCACCTCGCCATGGCGATGACGACGTCGAAGACGAGCTATCGCGCCGGGTACTCGCCGCTGCCGGCCGGGATCCACGTCGCCCCGTTTCCCGACCCCCTGGCCGAGGACGCGGAAGCCGAGGTAGATCGGGCTCTTTTCGGGCTGAAGCACCTTCTCAAGACCATGACCGCGCCCGAGGAGACGGCGGCGGCCATCCTCGAACCGGTCCTCGGCGAGGGGGGCTACGTGCCCGCGCCGTCGCGCTTTCTCCGCGGCGTTCGCGACATCTGCCACGAGAACGGGATGCTCTTCATCGCCGACGAAGTGCAGTCGGGCTTCGGCCGCACGGGGAAGATGTTCGCGGTGGAACACGCCGGCGTCGCCCCGGACATCATCTGCATGGCGAAGGGGATCGCGTCCGGGTTCCCTTTCGCCGCCCTCGGCGCCACCGAGGAGCTGTCGGCTCGGTGGCCGACCGGGAGCCACGGCGGCACGTACGGGGGCAACGCGATCGGCTGCGCAGCCGCGCTGGCGACAATCGAGGTGCTGACCGAACCCGGCTTCCTCGACAACGTCAACGCCCGCGGCGAGCAGCTGATGAGCGGGTTGCGCGAGATCCAGTCGCATGATCCCGGGATCGCTCAGGTGCGAGGCCTCGGGCTCATGGTCGGTACCGATTTCAACGATCCCGCGCGGGTGGCCGAGATCCAAGCGCGTTGTCTTTCCGAGGGGCGGCTGATATTGATGAATGCGGGTACGTACGGACGGACCCTCAGGTGGATGCCGCCGCTCGTCGTGAACGAGCGAGAGGTCGACCTGGCACTAGCGGCGTTCGGCGGCGCCGTGAAGTCCACAGCTTGATTAACCCCGAGGCGGAAGGGGACACCATGAAGGACCTACGGCCATGAGCCGTCGTCAGCCCGATCCTGAGCGTCTGGCGGTTTGGCGCGCCTTTCTCAGCGCTCATGCCACCATCACCCAGACCCTCGAGCGAGAGCTGCTCGAGGATCGCAAGCTGCCCCTCAGCTGGTACGAGGTGCTGCTCCATCTGAACGAGGCGGGAGGCCGGCTGCGCATGGCCGAGCTCTCCGACCGGCTGGTGATCAACAAGTCCAGCCTGAGCCGGCTGTGCGATCGGCTCGAGGTTGCCGGCTACCTCGTACGCGAGACCGTGCCCGAGGACGCCAGAGGCGTCTACGCGGTGCTGACCCGTCACGGGCGCGACGAACTACGTCGGACCACGCCGACCCACTTGCGCGGGGTGTACGAGCAGTTCGCCACCCACCTCACCGACACCGACGTCGCGGCGCTGCAGCGAATCTTCGCCAAGCTCCCCGGCGCTGTCGGCTGAGCCTCGCTCACCCTGGTCGAGCTTGCTCGACCAACCAGGAGAAGCCGGGGTCGAGGTCGTCGTGAAGCTCGGGGTGCCACTGCACTGCGACCACACGGTGGCGGTCGTGCTCGAGCATCTCGACGACGCCGTCGGGCGCGCGGCCCACGACCGTGAGGTCGTGGCCGAGGCGATCGACGGTCTGGTGGTGGAAGCTGTTCACCGCCAGCTCGCTTGAGTACCGGGCGCCGAACCGGGTGTCCAGGTCCACGAGCACGGAGTGCGCGGGCGCGGCAGGGTCGGCGTCGGTGCGGTGATGCGCGGGTACGTGCTGGTGCAGCGTTCCACCGGCCCACACGTTGACCAGCTGCAGCCCCCGGCAGATGCCCAACACCGGACGGCCTCGCGCCACCATGGCGTCGAGCAGCCGCAGCTCGAAGTCGTCGCGCTCGGGCTCAACCGGCCCGAGCGCGGCGTCCGGTGACTCGCCGTAGCGGGCCGGGGCGATGTCGGCGCCACCGGTGAGCACCAGGCCCGCCAGCCGGTCGGCCAGCGAGTCGACGTCGGCATGGCGGGTGAGCATCACCGGCAGGCCGCCGGCTTCGGCCACCTTCCCCGAGTAGTCGCTGATGTGCACCTCCAGCGGCACGTTGGCCCAGGAGCTCGGCAGGCCGTGGACCTGGCCGCCCCGCTTGACCCGGCCGGTGAGGCCGATCAGGGACCGGTCGGCGGTCATTCGTACATCGCTTCGATCTGAGTCGCGTAGAGGGCCGCGACACCGCGCCGCTTGAGCTTCGAGGTCGGGGTCAGGAGCTCCGAGGCTGGCAGCCACTCCTGGCCGACCAACGTGAACCGCTTGATCTGCTCGACGCTCGCGAACTGGGCGTTGATCTCGTCGACCCCGCGCTGGATCTCGGCGATGACGTCGGAGTCCGCCGCCAGCTCCTCGGGCGTGGCGGTCTTGCCGTGCTGCTGCGCCCAGGCGGTCGCCGTCTCCGGATCGAGCACGAGGATGGCCGACACGAACTTGCGGTTGTCGCCGATCGCTGCCGCCTGACCGACGAGGGGGATGGTCTTGAGCGCGGCCTCCAAGTTGGCGGGGCTGATGTTCTTGCCGCCCGACGTGATGATCAGCTCCTTCTTCCGATCCACGATCTTGAGATAGCCGTCCTCGTCGAGCTCGCCGATGTCGCCGGAGCGCAGCCACCCGTCGACCAGCGACGCCGCGGTCTTCTCGGGCTCGTCGAGGTAGCCCCGGAAGACGTTCCCGCCCCGGCAGATCACTTCGCCGTCCTCGCCGATCGTCACTTCGCACCCGGGGATGGCCCGACCGACTCGACCGGGACGGACCTTGTGGACGTCCCACGTCATCGGCCCGGACGACTCGGACAGTCCGTAGACCTCGCTCAACGGCACGCCGATCGCTCGGAACCACTCGAGGATCGAGACCGGGATCGGCGCTGCGCCGGACACCGCCACCTCGACTGCGTCCAGCCCGGTGAGTTGACGAACGGTGGAGAAGGCGACGGCGTCGAGGAAGTCCCAGGTCGCCTGCTGCTCCGGGGTGGCCGTGCCCGCCCGCTCGGCGGCCTTGATCTCGATGGCCGCCGCCACGCCTTCGTCGAACTTGGTCTTGCGCTCCGGGTCCGCGGCCAGCGCCGCGTTCACGCCGAGGTAGATCTTCTCCCAGACCCGGGGGACGCCGAAGATGAGCTCGGGGCGCACCTCGCGGGCGTAGGTGGCAACGTCGGTGGGGTCCGGGCAGGAGGTGACCGTGTACCCGAAGACCATCGCCTGGTAGTGGGAGACCATGCGCTCCGCGATGTGGGCCATGGGCAGGTACGACACCACCCGCCAGCCGAGGAGGTCGGCGGCGTCGATGCACCGGCGCAGCTGCTCGACCGTGTACACCACGTTGTACTGGCTGATCATCACGCCCTTAGGCGGCCCGGTGGTGCCCGAGGTGTAGATCAAGGTGGCCAGGTCGTCGGGTGCGGTGGCGGCGGCCAGCTCATGCAGGTCGAGCGAGCCGTGCTCGAAGAGGTCGGCGGCCGGCTGCACGGCATTGGGCGCGTCCGTGGGTGGTTCCAGCACGAAGATGTGTTGGAGGTCGGGCAGCTCGGCCCGCACCTTGAGGAGGCGCTCGAGGAAGCCAACGTCCTCGACTATGGCGATGGGCGCGCCCGCGTGCTCGGCGAGGTACTGAACCTCCTCGGTCGACGAGGAGTTGTAGATGCTGACCGGTGTGGCCCGGAGGAGCTGGGCCGCGACGTCGATCCAATGGAAGTCGGGGCGGTTACGCATCATCAGGAGCAGGCGCTGGCCTGGCTCCAGCCCGTAGTGGCGGAGCCCGGCGGCGGCCCGGGCGGCGAGTGATCCGTACTCCGCCGCCGTCCACTCGTCCCAGGCGCCGGCCTCGTCGCCGCGCCGCGAGCGGAGCATGACCAGATCCGGGTGTGCGTCGACGAGGGCGACGAACCGCTTCGGCGCGGTGAGCCCGGCCACCGCCCGATCGATCTCCTCGATCGGCACCCATCGCTCGTTGGTGGTCATGAGGCCCCCCTCCGCGTTCGCCGGAGGCCCATTCTTGCGGCTCCGGCTGCGATTCCGGGCAGAGTTGGCGCGGGCCACCCTCCCCCGGCACACTTGACCCGCAGGTCAAGTCCTCAGTCCTCCCAGCGCAAGGGGTGCACCAATGCCCACCGCAGTGATCGTCGACGCCATCCGGACACCGCTCGGCAAGCGCAACGGCCGGCTGAAGGATTGGCATCCGGTCGACCTGGCCGCCGAGACGCTGAAGGCTCTCACCGACCGGACCGGCCTGGACCCGGCGCTGATCGACGACGTGATCATGGGCTGCGTCATGCAGGTCGGGGAACAGAGCGTCAACATCGCCCGCAACGCGGTGCTGGCCGCGGGCTGGCCCGACACGGTGCCCGGCACCACGGTCGATCGGCAGTGCGGCTCGTCCCAGCAGGCAGCCCACTTCGCGGCCCAAGGGGTCATCGCCGGCGCGTACGACGTGGTGGTGGCGGCCGGGGTCGAGGTGATGACCCGGGTGCCGATGGGTGCGTCGATCGCCGACGGCAAGTACGGCTTTCCCTTCGGTCCGAAGGTGGGACTGCGCTACCACCCCCTCGGCGGTTTGGTGCCCCAAGGGATCTCGGCCGAGCTGATCGCCGAGAAATGGGACATCAGCCGCGAGGCGATGGACGCGTTCGGGTGGCGCAGCCAGCAGCACGCGGCCCGGGCCCGGGACGAGGGCCGCTACGACCGGGAGATCCTGCCCGTACTCGACCCCGAGGGGCATCTGATGACGACCGACGAGGGCATCCGCGAGTCCACGCTCGAGAAGCTGGCCTCGCTGAAGCCGTCGTTCAAGGAGGACGGTCGCATCACCGCGGCCAACAGCTCCCAGATCACCGACGGCGCGGCGGCCCTTCTCATCATGAGCGAGGAGAAGGCTGCGGCACTCGGCCTGACGCCGCGGGCTCGCTTCGTGCAGTTCGCGCTGGCGGCCGACGACCCCCGCCTGATGCTGACCGCCCCCATCCCGGCCACGGCCAAGGTCATGGAGCGGTCCGGCATGACGCTCGAGCAGATGGACCTGGTCGAGATCAACGAGGCCTTCGCCTCGGTCGTCCTCGCCTGGGAGAAGGAGCACCACCCGGACATGGAGAAGGTGAACGTGAACGGGGGCGCCATCGCCCTCGGCCACCCGCTCGGCTGCTCCGGGGCGCGCCTCATGACGACGCTCCTGAACGAGCTCGAGCGCACCGGTGGCCGCTATGGCCTGCAGACCATGTGCGAGGGCGGCGGCATGGCCAACGCCACCATCATCGAGCGCCTCGGCTGACCCTCGCCGGTGCCCCCGCCGGCCCGCTCGGCGACCCGCCCGAGCCGCGCCGGAACCCCATCGGCGACCCCGCCGGGCCGCTCGGCGAGCCGCTCGAGCCGTGCCGGAACCCCGTCGGCGACCCATTCCTCGTTCCGGTCACCGAATCCGCGCTTTGAGCGCAGATTCGGTGCCCAGAACGAAAGCGAACGGCCGCGCCGGAGGGCTGGCGGCGCGTTCAGAGGCGCGCCGGACCGACCGAAGCGGAGCGTCGGTAGCCTCCGTTCGTGGCCCTCTCCACCGTCATCTGGGCAGTCGGGGCCGTCGTGGTGGCGGCGATCGTGTGGCGGGTGGGCTTTGGGGCACTGCGGAGCGTGACCCGGCCGCTTCCCGCGCCGCCGCCCGCGGGCGAGCTGCGCAAGATCAACCTGCGCTACCGGTGCTCGATCTGCGGGATGGAGGTTCGGCTCACGCTGGCCGACGAGGAAGACCCCGAGCCACCCCGGCACTGCCAGGAGGACATGGACCTCGTAGCGCCGGTCGAGTGAGCTGTCCACACCTGTGGACAACGTTGTGGGAAGTCACAACGATGTAACTCGCTGGCCATCTGGGTGAGGCCTCCGCCGGAGGCCGAGATCGGCTAGCGGTACTGGGTGGCGACCATGATGCCGCCCAGGATGGCGGCCAAGCCGAGGATCAGGTAGTAGTTCTGCGGGGCGTGGGGCAAGAGGCCCATGTAGTTGAGGATGATCACCAGCGCGCCGGCGATGAGCAGGCCAAACAGGAGGACAGGCACCCAGGTGGGGCTCGGGCCCTTCATCTTGGCCGGCACCGGCGGGGTGTAGCGGGACGACGGCGTCACCGATCCGCTCCCACCGCTCCCGCTGCTCGAGCGGGCCACCGTGGGGGCGCCGGCGGTGGGGATTTTGCGCGGATCGGCCGCGCCCGCCTTGGGCGTCACCCGACCGCCCTTCTTCTTGGGAGGAGCCACGGTGGACCAGTCTACGTTTCCTGCTCGACAGGCCACCGATCGTCCCGGCAGGCTTGCGCCCATGCGCCGGGTGCTGGTGATCGACAGCTACGACTCCTTCGTCTTCAACCTGGTCCAGTACCTCGGCGAGCTCGGGGCGGAGCCGGTGGTGCACCGCAACGACGCCCTGACGGTCGACCAGGCCATGGCCCTCGAGCCCGACGCCGTGCTCCTTTCCCCCGGTCCCGGGCGGCCTGAGGCAGCCGGGGTGCTGTGCGACCTGATCCCCGCCGCCGCCGACGCCGGGATCCCGGTGCTTGGCGTGTGCCTCGGGCTCCAGGCCATCGGCCAGGTGTACGGCGGTCGGGTGGTGCCCGCCCCCGAGCTGATGCACGGCAAGACGTCGCCCATCAGCCACGATGGCCGGGGGTTGTTCACCGGCCTGCCCAACCCGCTCGAGGCCACCCGGTACCACTCGCTCGTGGTCGAGCGCGGCTCTCTACCGGACTGCCTCCAGGTGACGGCCGAGACGGCGGACGGCACGGTGATGGGGCTGCGCCACCGGGAGCTCCCCGTGGAGGGCGTGCAGTTCCACCCCGAGTCGATCCTCACCACGGGTGGCCACGACCTGCTGCGAAACTTTCTGGCCGCGCGCCTAGGCGCCGCCGCGGGCTGACGCCGCCGGCTCGGCCGCCGCTAGGTCGTGGGCGGGCTCGTCGGCGGTGCGGGCGTGGTGGTCGGGGCCGGGCCGGGATTGCCGATGCGGATGGTGACCGTCGAGCCGGGCGCGGCCTGTTGCGTGCTGTCGGGGGTCTGATCGATCACGACGTTGGCCTGCGGGGAGCCGAAGGGGACGTCGACCTGGACCACGCGGGACTTGAGGTTGGCGCTCTGCAGCGCATCCCGGGCCTGGGACTCGGTCATGCCGACGACGTTGGGCACGTCCACCGGCGCCGCGCCGCTCGAGACGACGAGGACGACGGTGCTGTTCTTGTTCACCTGGGTGCCGATCGAGGGCTCGGTGCGGATGACGCTGCCGGCGGGGATGAGGCCGTTGGGTTCGTTGGTCGTGGTGGTCTTCACCCCCAGCGCGCCGAGCTGGTTGGCGGCCGTGTCCGCCGCGATGCCGGCCACGTTCGGGATGACGACGGTGCCCGGCCCCTTCGACACGGTGAGCTGCACTGTCGTGTCGCCGCCGACCTGGCCCGGCGGCGGCGCTTGGGCGATGACCTCGCCCACCGGCTTGTCGGACTCGACCGGGTTGATCTTGAACGGCACCTTGTTCTGGGTGAGGACCTTGGTGACGTCCGCGATCTGGTAGCCGACGAAGTTGCCGAGCTGGAATGGCGGGCGCGGGGGGTTGTAGATGAGCGTGATGGTCCCCGTCGTGGCATTGACCTGCTGGTTCACGGCCGGGTCTTGCTGGTAGACGATGTTGGGACCGATGGTGGCGTCCGCGCTGGCCAGTGGCGTCTCGACCACCTTGCCGCGGAACCCCAGGTCCTGCAGCTGGGCCGCCGCGTCGGCGAGTGTCTTCTTGGTGACGTCCGGCATGGTGATCAACGTCGGTGCCGGCGGGCTGTCGTCCTTCAGCGCTTGGTAGAGGAGGAAGCCGCCGAGGCCGAGCACGAGGATGGCGAGGACGATCCCCGCCCACAGCCAGCCGGTGCGGCGGGGGGGCTCGCCGCCGTAGGGGGCAGCGGGCGGCAGCCCGCCGGGCGAGGTGGGGCTCTGGGTGGCCCACGACGGCTGCTGCTGGGGCATCACCTGGGTGCCGGGCGAGGCGGCCAGGATGGTGGTGGGGGCGACGCCTGACGCGACCGTGGGCGTGACGGTGGTGGCCGCACCGGCGACGCCGGCCGCGCCGACGCCGGCCACCGCGGCGGCCTGGGCGAGGGCTGCCGGACGATGGCCGTCGCGGAACAGGTTGAGGTCGACCCGCAGGTCGTCGGCCGTCGGGTAGCGGCCAGCCGGGTTCTTGGCCAGGAGCTTGGCCACGATGGCCTCGTAGGCCACCGGCACGGTCGGGGTGAGGTCGCGCAAGCGCATGGGCGCCTCGTGGACCTGCTTGTAGGCGATGGAGACCGGGTTGTCGCCGGCAAAAGGTGGCCGGCCGCCGACCATCTCGTACATCACGATGCCGAGTGAGTAGAGGTCGCTGCGGGGATCGGGCGTGGCGCCCTGGGCCTGTTCGGGAGAGAAGTAGGCCGCGGTGCCCATCACCGAGCCGGCCTGGGTGAGCCCCGAATCCGTGCCCGCGTTGGCCACCCGGGCGATGCCGAAGTCGGCGACCTTCACCTCGCCGCTGTCGGTGACCAGGATGTTCCCCGGCTTCACGTCCCTGTGGACGACGCCATTGCGGTGGGCGAAGCCGAGCGCGGCCGCGACCTCGGACGAGATGTCGGCGGCCCGGTTGGGCAGCAGCTTGCCGTCGGCGCGCAGCACGTCGGCGAGGGTGCGGCCGTTCACGTGCTCCATCACGATGAAGTAGGTGCCGCCCTGTTGACCCCAGTCGTAGACGGCGACGATGTTGGGGTGGGTCAGGTTGGCGGCGGCCTGAGCTTCCCGGCGGAAGCGGGCGACGAAGTTGGGATCCGTAGCGAACTCGGGGAAGAGGACCTTCACCGCGACTCGTCGCTCGAGCAGGCGGTCGCGCGCCAGGTAGACATCGGCCATCCCGCCGCGCCCGAGGCGTTGCTGGATCTCGTAGCGGTCGTTGAAGACCAGGGTGTCACCGAGTGACATAGCGACAGCAGGTTAGTGACGGGACGGGGTTTTTCTGGGTCACGACGCTGCCGGCCCAGGTCAGGTCGGTTGGAACCGTCGACGCGGCGGCGCTCGCGGTCATGGCGTGTCCGGGAGGGAGAGCGCGAAGTCGAGCACCTGCTTGGCGATCGGCCCGGCGACCGTGCCGCCGGTTCCGGCCGTCACCTCGGGCGCGGCCTTGACCATGACTGCGATGGCGTAGCGAGGAGCCGCGGCGGGAGCAAAGGCGATGATCCACGCGTGGCTGGCGGGGGGCGAACCCTCCGGATTGAGCTGCGCGGTACCCGTCTTCGCCGCGGCCTGGATGCCGTTGGCCAGCTGCAGGCAGCACTTGGCGGTGCCGTTCTTGACCACCTCGACCATGAGGTCGCGCATGGTGTTGGCGGTCGACGGGAGCAGGGCTTGTCGCCACACCTTCGACCCTGTCCGGTCCAGCACCTTCCCGTCGCGGTCGACGGTTCGGTCGACCACGTGGGGCACCATGATGTTCCCGCCGTTGGCCACGGCTGAGGCCACCAGCGCCATCTGCAGCGGCGTGACCTGGGTGTTCCCTTCACCGAAGCCTTGGAGGGCGAGGAGCGGGATGTTGTCCTTGAAGCTCTCCACCGTCCCGAAAACCGACGGCGCCGGCCTTGGCAGGTCGAACGGGACGACGCCGTTGAAGCCGTAGTGCTCGGCCGTCATCACCATGTCCTGAGCGCCGACGTTCACCGCTATCTCAGCGAACGCGGTGTTGCAGCTCCGCCTGAACACGTCGACGAAGTTGCCGCCACAGGTGGTCCCGCCGTAGTTGTGGATGGCGTTGGTGGTCTGGGGCGGGGTGTAGCTGTTGGTGGGCGGGAACTCGGACGTCAGGTTGTAGGTCCCGCTCTCCAGCGCTGCGGTGGCGGTCATCACCTTGTAGGTGGACCCCGGCAGGTAGCGCTCCTGGTAGCTGTTGGCCAGCAGCGGCTTGCCGGGGGCGGCGTCGTAGAACTGCTTGGTGGCCTTGGCCTTCTCGAAGTCGTGGTTGGCGATGAGGTTCGGGTCGTTGCTGGGGTAGCTCCACAGCGCCTTCACCGCGCCGTTGCGCGGGTCGAGCACGACGACGCTGCCATCGCGGTTGCCGAGGGCCTGCTTGGCGATCTTCTGGATGTCCGATCGCAAGGTGAGCACGACGTCGCCCGTGTTGACGCGATCGCTGAAGATGTGCTGGAGCCCTTGCAGCTGCAACGACGTGGTGTTGCCGCTCAGCACGTCGTTCTCGGTCTTCTCGATCTGGGTGGAGCCGAGCGTGAAGGAGAAGTAACCGGTGACGTTGCCGAAGAGGTCGCCGGTGGGGTAGCGACGCTGGTAGCGGTAGCGGTCAGTCGACGGGATGCTCTCGGCGAGGACCACGTTGTCGGCGCTCAGGATCTGGCCACGGGGCCGGGTGAAGTCGCGGACGACGGCGCGGTTGTTGCTCGGGTCGCGGTCGTACTGATCGGCCCGGACGACCTGCACCAGGTTGAGCTGGACGAAGAGGGCGGTGAACAGGAGCATCAGGCCGAGGCCGAGGCTGCGGATCTGACGGTTCACGTCGACGCTCCGGTGATGGGGATGGGGGCGGTTGCGTCTGCCGGTCCGCTGCCCTCGATGGCTCCGCCGGCCTCGGCCCGCTGGGCCCGGCGTTCGGCCCGCCGTTGCCGCCATGTCAGCCGCCGGGGGACGTCGCCGCTGAACTGCGCGCTCGAGTCGGCGATGCGCATGAGGAGCGCGAGGAGGATGTAGTTGGCGACGAGGGAGGACCCGCCGTAGCTCACGAATGGGAGGGTCACGCCCGTGAGCGGCACCACGCGGGTCACGCCGCCGATGATCACGAACGCCTGCACACCGATGATGGTGGTGAGACCGGTGGCCAGCAGCTTCTCGAAGGTGCGCTGGGCCTGGATGGCGATGCGCAGCCCGCTTCCGACCATCAGGAGGTAGGCCACGATGATCGCCGTGCCACCGAGGAGGCCGAGCTCCTCGCCGAAGGCGGCGAAGATGAAGTCGTTCTTCACCGCCGGGATCCGGGCGGGGTCGCCGAGGCCGAGCCCGGCCCCGGTCACCTTCCCCCACGCCAGCGCGAACGCGGTCTGCACCAGCTGAAAGCCCTTGCCGTCGCGCTGGCTCCACGGGTCCAGCCAGATGGCGACCCGGTCGTGCACCGTCGGCTGGACGCTCCACGCCGCGAACGAGCCGGCCGCGAACAGGCAGGTGCCGATGAAGAGCCAGCTCAACCGCTCGGTGGCCACCCACAGCAGGACGACGAACAGCGCGAAGAAGAGGAGAGATGACCCGAGGTCCTTCTGCCCCACCATGACGAGCAGGGACGCGATCCAGGCGACGAACAGCGGCCCGAGGTGGCGCGGCTCGGGAAGGTGCAGCGGGCCTACCTTCCACGTGCCGGTGGCCAGCAGCTCGCGGTGCTCGGTGAGGTAGGCGGCGAAGAACAGAGCGAGCGCGATCTTGGCGAACTCGCCGGGCTGGAAGTTGATCGGGCCGATGCTGACCCACAGGCGGGCGCCGTCCGGGGTGCCGAAGCCGAGGCCGGGCAGCGACGGTAGGACGAGGAGCACGAGCCCGGTCAGCGCGAAGGTCCACTTGTAGCGGGCGAGATCGGGCACGCGACGAATCACGAACAGCGTGCCGACGTAGGCGCCAACGCCGACGAAGGTCCATGTCGCCTGCAGCCCGGCCAGGTCGGTGTCGACGCGGGCGATCATCACGTAGCCGAGCCCGTTGAGGAGGGCGGCCAGCGGCAGGAGGGTGCCGTCGGCGCCTCGGGCGAAGAACCGGGTGCCGAGGTGGGCGACGACGAGCAGCCCGAGGATGATGGCGAGGAAGGGCAGCAGGTCGGCCGGGAGCGTCGACGTCCGCCCGAGCGACGCCAGCGCGTAGGCGCCGGCGGTGATGAGCGCAGCGAGCACGATGAGCCCGAGCTCGGTGGAGCGACGGATCTGCGCGATCACGGGCCGACGGTGGTGGTCGGGAGCGGTACGGCGACGGGCGAGCTGGTGGTAGCCGCGCCGGTCGACAGGCTCGAGCTGGAAGCGATGGTGGTGGGCGTCGACGTGGTCGTGGTGGCGGTGACGAGCGCGGCGTCGTTGGTGCCCAGCGCCTCGACATAGCGGTCCGCCGCCTCCTTCGACGAGAAGGTTGGGTTGCGGCCGATTCGGGCCTGGTAGTCGGCGGTGATGGCGCTTCGACTCAGCGTGCTGACGGACTCGACCGTGGGGTGGAACCAGAGCACGCCTCCGGGCCGACCTTGGTAAACGGCCACGGTGTTGCCGTTGAAGCCGACGTAGTACCCGCTGCGCCCGAACGCGCCGATGCCGACCAGCGCGGCGACGAAGACGGCTGCGACCAGGGTGGTGAACGCGATCGCCTTGCCGGTGACCCGCCGCCGCTTCGGCTTGGCCGGTGGCGTCGCGGCGGTCCTCGCGGCCGCCGTCGGCGATGGCCCGCCTGTCGTTGGCGAGTCTGGTGGGCTCTGCTCGTCGAAGCCGGCCGCCAGGCCCTCAGGGAGCCAGCCACCGAGCGCCTCACGGCTGTCGGTCACGACGGTCCGGGTGCCGTCGTCGCGCCGACCGGTGGCGTTGACGACGTCGACCACGACCACGCTGATGTTGTCCCGCCCGCCTGCCGCGTTGGCCGTCGCGACGAGCTCTTGCGCCGCCGCCTGCGGGTCGGAGTGCTCGAGGAAGAGCCGGGCGATCTGATCGTCGGCAACCTCGTTGATGAGACCATCGGAGCAGATCAGGTAGCGGTCGCCCGGCTCGGGGGTGACGAGCCAGGTGTCGACGGCGACCGCCGGCTCGACGCCGAGGGCGCGGGTGACGACGTGGCGATGGGGGTGGTTGCGAGCTTCGGCCGCCGTGATCTGCCCCGCGGCCAGCATCTCCTCGACGTAGCTGTGGTCGCGGGTGAGCTGGCGGAGCTGGCCGTCGGCGAAGAGGTAGGCCCGGCTGTCGCCGACGTTGGCCACCACCAGGTGGTCGCGCTCATCGTCTCCCACCGCGGGAGCGATGAGGGTGAGCGTGGTCCCCATCCCGCGGGCGCTCGGTTCCGTGAGCGAGCGCCGGAACACGGCCTCGTTGGCGGCGCGTACGGCCTCGGTGACCGTGGCCAGCGTGACGGGCTGACCGGTGAGGGCGGCCTGTAGGGCGTCGAGCGCGACGGCGCTCGCCACCTCGCCGGCGGCGTGCCCGCCCATGCCGTCGGCCACGGCGAACACGTGGGCCACGGCGACCAGGCTGTCCTCGTTGGCGGTGCGGACTCGGCCCTTGTCCGTCGCCGCGCCCCATCGGAGCTCGGCCATCACGCGCCGCCCGCATGGTCGGGTTGGTTGGGGTGGCTGAGGGCGGTCATGACGCCTCCAGCACCGTGCTGCCCACCTGCAGGTGATCGCCGGGCCGGAGCACCACGGGGGCGGCCAATCGCAGGCCGTTGACGTAGGTGCCGTTGGTGGAGCCGAGATCCTCGACGTACACGGCCCCGTCGCGCTCGAACACCCGGGCGTGCACGGTGGACGCGAAGGTGTCGTCCGGGAGCGGGACGTGGCAGCCGGTGGCCCGGCCGATGGTGAGCTCGGGTCCGGTGAGGTCGAAGCGGGCCCCCCGGAGGGTTGGTGGCTGGTCGATCACCAGGCGATGCGGAACGCCCGGCCCCCCCAGCCGGGACCGCTTCGTCGCCGTCCCGACGGGCGCGCCGGGGCGCGGCGCCACCGGTGGCGCGGCCGCTGGCTTCGGTCTGGGGGCGGACGGCGCGCACCTCGCTCCACACCGCCCACAGCACCCGCACGAAGAACAGGTAGATGAGGGCAAGCAGGCAGAGCTTGAGCAGGCCGAGGAGGTGTTCAGGCATGATGCCGGCTTCCTGCTCCTAACGACCAGGCTCCTAGGACGCCTCGAACCGGATGGTGGTGGCGCCGACCGTGATGGTGTCGCCCGACCGCAAGGTGTGCTGGGAGACCGTCGTGCCGTTCACCCGCGTGCCGTTCGTCGACCCGAGGTCGACGACGACGAAGTTCGGTCCCACCGCCCGGATCTCGGCGTGGCGCCGGCTGACGTTCGGATCGGCGACAGCCAGGTCGTTCTCTGGCATCCGCCCGATCTTGAACGGGGCGTCGCCGAGACGCTTGCGCTCGCCCGCCGGCAGCACCAGCGTGCCCTGGGCCTTGGGCTCGAGCATGCGGCTGCTGACGCTGAATCGCCCCGGCTTGTTGCGCTCGTCAGCGAGGAGCTCGACGGTTACCGGGCCCATCAGGCCGTAGCCCTCGTCGGCGGCGTACTCGACGCAGGCCTCGGCCAGCTCGCGGATGAGGGCATCGTTGACGTCGGCGAAGCCCTGGAGATCGCGTTCGTTCAGGTAGAAGACGAACACGTTGGGGACCACCGTGCGGCCTCGTACGTCGACGCTGCGGTGGTCGTCCATCTCGCGGAGGAGCCGTCGGCCGAGCTCGATCGGCTTGATCTGGGACCGGAAGGCGCGGCCGAACACCCCATCGACCATACGCTCCACGCCATGCTCGAACGACTGCAGACCCATCCGGGGAAAGGGTACTGGCGGGGTGTGTCGTCGTCGCGGCAGGGTTTGGCGGTTGGGCCGCCAGCCTGGGCGGGGTAGCGTGCCGGGGTCACTCGGGCGAGTGGCGGAATTGGCAGACGCGGAGGATTCAGGTTCCTGTGTCCGAAAGGATGTGGGGGTTCAAGTCCCCCCTCGCCCACTGGCTCTGACCTCGTTGTTCGTGAGCTGCCTCGTTCGACCGACCGGCAGGCCAACCTGGTGGTGCAACCATTTTCCAACCCGATTGCGGCGGACGAGCCAGAACAACACGTCATCGCATGGCATGGGAGAGCATGGGTCGACTATCGAGTGCGAGCTTCGGCACCCATGCGAGCCGAGGCTCGCCCGGTGTAGAGCACGTCGGGCGCGAGATCGGCGCCATTCGGCCACACGATCGTTCCGGCGTCGCTATCGACACGCATTGAAGCGAAGAAGTCGGGGTCGGTCCGGACGCGCTCGAACACCGGACCGCGCAGGTACGGCTCGAGGTCGATCGTGCGCTCCGAGCCGTCGTTGAACCGCAGGCGCACGACGTGGTCTTCGATGACCTCGACGGCGGTGACGTCCATAACCTCCGACTCCTAGTGGAGTGGCTCAATCGTACCGGGCTCTCGGCCAGCGACAGCCAGCTCCCAACACGCCGCTAGCTCGCCACGGTGCTCCGCGACCCACTCGTCAACCAGCCGTTGGGCGCGCCGAGGCAGCGAGCCGTCGAGCACCGTGCCTATGCGATTACGACCCGCGCTTGATGTTCGCCGAAGCGGGCGTGGAAGTGCGGCGGATCGTGGTCCTCGTAGTAGAGGTAGATGGCAATCCCGTAGAAGTAGCTCAGCCGCGGCACCCTCGCAGCTATCCGTCACCGAGGATCGCTCGTGCGCCAACGGCGGCGGCCGCCCGGTCGTCGACCGGCAACACGTGTTGGTAGATCGTCATCGTCACCATCGGCGACGCGTGGCCCACCCGCTGGCTCACCACCTTCAGCGGGACGCCCTCGCCGAGCAAAGCTGTCACGTAGGAATGACGAACGTCATGGAGTCGGATGGCGGGCAGGCCGGAGCGCTCGCAGTGGTGCCTGAAGCAGGCTGAGAACCGTTCGGGGTGGATCGGTGATCCGTCCTCGTTCGTGAAGACAGCGTCTCCCGAGTCCCGGTAGCGCGGGCCAAGAATCAGACGCTCCTCCACTTGTTTCACGCGGTGGGTGCGCAAAGCCGCGACCGTCTCCGGGTCGAGCGCGATGGTTCGCGCACCCTTGTCCGTCTTCGGCGTGAGTGTGAGCACTTCGTATCGGGCAACAGTTCGGATCTGCCGGACGCTGACGGTTGCCTCGTCTAGTTCGACGTCGCACCACCGCAGTCCGAGAAGCTCGCCCCGTCGCATTCCCGTCGTGGCGGCGAGGAGCCAGGCGGCGAAGAGCCGGTCGGAGCGCACCGACCGGATGAAACACCTCAACTGTTCCGGACTCCACACCGACATCTCGACCGTGGCGGCACGGGGCGGGTCGGCGTCGTCCGCGGAGTTGCGGGGGAGCCGCCCCCAGCGAACCCCGTCGGCGAGTGCCTTGTGAAGCGTGGCGTGGATGAGGCGCACCGTCGTCGGTGAGAGGCCGCCACTGCCGTTGCGTCGTCCCTCGGCCAGGAGGTCGGCGTAGAAGGCGTTGAGATGCCCGGCGCCGAGGCTCAGCAGCGGGACCCCGCCCATGCGCGGGACGACGTGCTTCTCGACGTGCATTTCATACGACGCGAGAGTCGTCTCCTTCACTGTGGCTCGCTTCGCCGGTAGCCACTCGTGCGCAAGGAACATGCCGAGCGTCAGCTTGCTGGGCGCCACGTAGCTACCGCGATCAAGTCGGCTCAGCAGCTCGATTCGCGCTCGCTCCGCTTCCCGCTTCGTCCCGTAGCCGGAGTGCCACTTTCCGAACCCGGCGGCCGCTCCCGTCACGCCCGAGGTCGACCACCACTGACCACGAGGCACCTCGCTTGATCACCGTTCCTCTCATGTCCCCCTCCTCGCAGGTGTGGTGGAGGGCTGCAGCAGCGTGCTCCCTCGTGCCGTCTTGTCCTTGATGTCAGTCGCCGCTGTCTTGTCCAGCGGGCGGAGCGGTCCGGCGAGCCGCTCGAGCAGATCGTTGACGCTCGAAAGCCCGGCGATCGCCGATGCGCTCGCGGGTTCGCCCCAGTGCTCGTCGGCGCCTTTGGTGATGTGGTCGCTCATCGTGACGCCCCTCGGTTCCTCGTGCCGGCTTCTGGTGGCTCGTTCTGTTCTGTTGGTGCTGGCGCGTCGAGGTCGTCGAGCAGCTCGACGAGGCCCCGCAGTACGTCCTTCGCCCTTTCGGTGTCACCGAACATCTCACCGATCCGTAGACGCGTGCGGAGCCGCAGGAGGTCGCTGACCCGGTCGTGGACATCGGGGACGTCCCGGCCCAGGTCCTCCATGTGGCCGTCGTCGTGGACCCGGAGCCGGCTCGGCCCGGCCGACCACAGCCGGAGCTCCTGCTCCCATTCGGGGATGGTGTCTGGTGTTCCGAGGATGCCGTCGATGAGCAGCATCGGGGGCAGGCCGTGCGGGCCGCTGTCTGGGGTCCGGATGGACACCTCCTCGAACACGGGCGGCGGCGTGAAGAACCAGCCGACCGGCAGCCGGAAGCCTCGGGCGAGGGCGACGACTTCGTCGGCGTCGAACTGCCGGGTCCGGCCGCCGGCGAAGGAGCGTTCGATCGCCGAGAAGCTCGCTGGCGAGAGCCGTGCGCCGAGGTAGGGCTCGAGTTCGGCGGCGGCTCGTTCCTGCGTCCAGCCCCGAAGTTTGCGGGCGAGCGCCACCCGGTAGGCGACGATCTGGTTGGGAGTCCAGGCGTTCGCGTCCGGTTTCTTCCGTGCCATGGCAGACGAGCCTAGATCAACCTCGAGGGAGATTCCTCCACTCCTGCGTTGCCTTTGAACAACGGCTGTGGTATTTGTCGGAGCGTTGACTACTCCACGGCCAGGTGAACGCGATGGTTCAGGCGGCGTTCCGGACCTCCTGACGATCGAGGAGGCGGCGGCAGTGCTGCGCGGCGGCCGTACAGCCGGGTACCTACTCGCGAGGCGCTACCTCGCCTCGGGTGGGACGGAAGGGCTCCCGGTCGTGCGTGTCGGCCGCCTCCTGCGGGTCCCGCGGATCGAGCTGGAGAAGCTGATGGGCGGACCGATCACGTGGCCTTTGCCCGGCCGGACGCCGGCCCCCGTCGACCCTCTCGTCCGCGCGACGAGCACTGACGGACCAACGAGCCGCCCGAGAGCCGCTCGCCGCACCAGCGCCGGCCAACTGTCCCTGCTCGACGCGGACTGACCCGGAGGTCTTCCTGCATGTCTCACCGCGCAACGGTCGATGTGTTCTGCAGACAGGTGCCCGCAGGCGGCGGGGCAGGCTGATGTTGCGCGTCACCACGCTGTACGCCTCGTCGGCGATCGCGACCGCGTCGTACTACACCCGCTATCTGGCGACGCCGGGTGAGGAGCCGGGTGTGTGGTGCGGGGATCAGGCCATCGGCCTGGGTCTGTCGGGGCGGGTGTCCGCCGACGATCTCCAGCTCCTGTTGGAGGGCCGCGACCCATCATCCGGGACGCCGCTCGGCAATCTGCTCGTCGATCGCACCCTGGCGGACGGCAAGGTGCTGCGGGCGGTGGCCGGCTTCGATGCCACGTTCTCGGCGCCGAAGTCGGTGTCGGTGTGGTGGGCGTTGACCGGCGATCAAGGGCTGCTCGAAGCGCACGACCTCGCCGTGCGGACGGCACTCGAACATCTGGAGCGGTTCGGGGCTACGACCCGGGTGCGGGTCAACGGTCACCGCCAACACCCCGACACGGTCGGGTTGACGGTGGCGATGTTCCGTCAGACCACGTCGCGGGCCGATGACCCGCAGCTGCACACCCATGCCGTCATCAGCTCCAAGTTGCAGACCGAGGACGGTCGTTGGTGGGCGTTGGATGCCCGCTACCTGAAACGCAACCAGCGGATGTTGGGTGGCCTGTACCAGTCGGTGTTACGCGCCGAGCTGACCGATCGCTACGGGATCGGCTGGGAGCCGATCGTCAACGGCCAGGCCGAGATGGCTGGCATGCCGGCCGAGCTGTTGGAGGTGTTCTCAAAGCGGGCGCAGCAGGTTGATGCGGCGTTGGCGGTGAAGGTGGACGAGTTCCGTCGCCGGCAGGGTCGTGACCCGAGCCGGTGGGAGCGGGCCGCCCTGGAGCGGGAGGCGTCGGCCGACACTCGTGCCCGCAAGACCGGCAATGCTGTTTCGGATCTGGTGACAGGGTGGCGGGACGAAGCCGAAGAGCTCGGCTGGAGCCCGCGACGGTTGGTCACCGAACTCGCAGAGACCGGCCGTGAGCTCGCCCAGCGGCGGGCGTCGACGGTGACCGTCGGGCAGGTGATCGATCACCTCTCCACTTCGGGGTCGACGTGGACCCGCGCTGATGTCCTGCGGGCGATCTGTGACCTCCAGCCGGCCACACCCCAGATGTCTGGGCATCGCTGGGAGGCGGCCCTCGAGCGGGCGTGTGACCAAGTGATCGATCACTGCGTCAACCTCGATCCTGCCGGCGAACACCTTCGTCGCCGGGTGTCGGATGGCCGTTCGATCTGGTTGGAGCCGACCGCCGCGCACATCACCAGCGACACGATCCTCGCCGAGGAGGAACGGGTGCTGGCCTGGGCGATCGACGCCCAAGCCGACGACCCCGAACCGTCGCACACAGTCGATCGGGACGGGCTCGACGTGCTGCAGGCCGACGCCGCCGCGGCGGTCGCCGGCGCCGACCGTCTCGTGGTGGTGGTCGGCCCGGCTGGAACCGGCAAGACCACCACGTTGCGGCGGGCCGTGGAGGACTTGGCGGCCTGGGATCGGCCGGTGTTCGGTGTCGCCCCCACCGCCAAAGCCGCCCGGGTCCTCGAACGTGAGACCGGGATGGACAGCGACACCGTCGCCAAGCTCCTCTACGAGTGGAGTCGCGCCGATCGGCCACCGCATGCCCGCTACCGGCTCCCCGCCGGGACGACGCTGATCGTCGACGAGGCCGGGATGATCGGCACCGCCTCACTCCACCAGCTCGTCGACTTGGCCGAGGCGCACGGCTGGCGGGTGGTGCTGGTCGGTGATCCCCGCCAGCTCCAGGCGGTCGGTCGGGGCGGGCTGTTCAACGAGGTGTGTGCGACCAGCCGGGTGCATGAGCTGTCCCGCATCCACCGCTTCACCCAGCGCTGGGAGGCTGCCGCGTCGCTGCGACTGCGAGCGGGGGACGTAGGCGCACTGGACGTCTACGAGGCCCATGACCGGATCGTCGCCGGCCGATTCGACGAGCACATCGATCGGATCGCCAAGGAGTGGCTCGGCCTCACCGCCGATGGCAAGAGCAGCGCCATCACCGCCACCACCAACCAGCACGTCGACGCCATCAACGGCACGGTGCAACACGCCCGGCTCACCGTCGGCCAGCTCGACCCTGATGCCGTGGTGCGCATCGCCGGTGGCGAGCATGCCCATCTGGGCGAGGTGATCGTCACCCGCCGCAACGACCGGGAGCTTCGCACCAGCACCGGGGAGCCGGTCCGCAACCGCGACCTATGGGTCGTCACCGCCACCCACAGCGGAGGGGCGCTGACCGTGTCCCATCTCGGTGGACACGGGACCCTCACCCTCCCCGCCGACTACGCCGGCCGGCATGTGCGCCTCGGCTACGCCGCCACCGAACACGGCCACCAAGGCGACACCGTCGACGTCGGCATCACGCTCGTCTCCACCGCCACCACCCATCGCGGGTTGTACGTCGGGATGACCCGTGGCCGCGACGGGAACCACGTCCACGTCGTCACCGGGAGCACCGATCCTGCCGAGGCCCGTGATCTCCTCGAGTGCGTCATCGCCCACGACCGGGCCGACGTCCCCGCCGTCACCCAACGCCGCGACCTCGCCCACCAGATCCCGCCACCCGAGCCGGCGCCGTCCGGCGAGTTGAGCCGACGCCGATCCTCCCCGACTGGGTGGCGCCCTGGAGAACCCAGCTCGAGGAACAGCGCGACGACCTGACCAGCTACCTCTCCCAACGAGCCGAGCGGCGAGCCGAGGCCGCCACCGAGCTGGCCGCGCTCCACCCGGACCTCGCCGCGGCCCGCGCCGCCTGGCAGCCGTCCGCCGAACGGATCGCTGCCATCGAAGACGAGCTCCGCACCGACCTGCGGCCCGCGATGTGGAAAGCCAACCACGACGCCACCCACGCCGGCTTCGGCCGCCGGCACAGCGCCCGGCGGCGAGCCAACGACGCCAACGGGCGCGTCGACCACGCCGAAGCTCGCATCGCGTCGATCCACACCGACGGCGCCGACGTCAAACAACGCCTTGACGTGCTCGAGGCCGAGGCGCGCAACCTCCACGACCTCGCCCACCCATCACCCGCCGGCTACGGCCTCGAACAGTTCCACCGTGAGCAGCTCGACCGGATCGAGCCACTCCTCGACGCCGTCGACATCTGGACGACATGGGCCCACGGACGGCCGGTACCAACCGCTGCCCTCGCCACCGCCGTGTCAACCCTCACCGACGCGGCCGCGGCATGCACCCCTGCTCGCCGTCAACGACGGCGAGATCGACCGCACACAATGGTTCGATGCGCTCCAGCCAGTCACCGACCTGCTCCGCATGCGCGGCATCCAACTGTTGAGCGGTCGAGACCTTGAACTCGAACGAGGCCCGGAGCTCGGCATCGACCTATGACTCGCTCGAGCACGCCAGCCCTCTCGGCAACGCCGGCACTTCCATAGGAGGCCGGTTCGGCGCTCCAGTTGCCGCGCGCGGCTGTGCGGATATGGGCGGCTCCGCAGTCGGCCCCGACCCGCACAGAGCCATTCCGTGCGGCCGTGCCGCCCTCACGATCTGCACTGCGGAACGCTGCGCCCTCGCACGGCGATGCTCAACCGGCTGCGGCGGGCGCATGCCCGATCGCGTTCGGTACCGCGGCGGTTCGGCCGTCTTCGTTGTTATGAGCGCCGTCTTCGCGTGCATGGCCACGCCAGAGCCGTCGATCGGTCGCGCCGCGGGAGCGCCAGCAGCGACGTGGGTGCTTGCGATCGCGAGCGTCCTCAACCGGCACAGTGAGGACGCCGTGGCGTCCTCGGCCCGCTCATTGTGGGACGGTGCCTGCGGCAGCCCAGCGGCACTCTGGGCGTGTCGCGTTCACCGCCCCAGCCAAAGCGTCGCCGGGGTAACGCGCCGAGCGGGACCCGGGGGTCGCCCGCCCCTCGCCTCGTCCTACCATTGCCGGGACGGTCGACACGCGCGAGGTGAGCGCAATGAGTTTGATCGAGGTCAACGGTACGGCGCTCTACTACGAGCGACGGGGGGACGGGCCCGCGATTCTGTTGGTTTCCGGGGCGACCGGCGACGCAGGCCACTGGACGGAGGTCGCCGAAGTTCTCTCGTCCACGTACACGGTCGTCACCTACGACCGACGGGGCAACCCTCGCAGCCCGAGGCCTCCGGGATGGACGGCGACGACCATCGACGAGCAGGCCGACGACGCCGAGGCGCTCATCAGCGGGCTCCACCTGGCGCCTGCGATCGTGCTGGGTACGAGCGCCGCAGCTGGCATTGTCACCAACCTCGCCATACGCCACCCCTCGGTGCTGCGTGGAGTGATCTTCCACGAGCCCGTCTTCCAGCCCGGCGTCACGAACGCCGAGGCCGTCCGAGCCAGGCGCCTGGCAGTCATCGAGGAAGGCATGGCCAGGGGGGCCGACGCGGCGGCGCCGAGGCGGTTCTGCGCAGTGTGGGCGGCGACGAGGTGTACGACTCGCTCGACCCGGCACTGCGTGAACGACTTCTCGCGAACGCGGACGTGCTCTTTGACATCGAGCTGGCCCCCTTCGTCGCCTACGAGCCGACGCCAGAGGATCTCGCAAGCATGCGGGTCCCACGCGCAGTCACCGCTGGCGCCGCCAACCGCGACCCCACGGCCCCGGGCCACTGGAGGTACGAGTCAGCACAATGGCTCGCCGCCCACCTGATGACGGATCTGGTCGAGTTGCCCGGAGGACACATGGCGTACCTGGGTGACCCGCACACGTTCGCAGAGGCACTCAGCCCCCTCCTGCGGCCCCCGCCTGACAGCTGACCCGCGAATCATCGCTCACATTCCGGCTCCGCTGACCAATCGACGCGTCCCATACCGCCGGTTGACGGACCGACGATCTGTTCGCTCGATCTGTACATACGCGGGCTGCGGCCGACTTGGTGCCGATCGCCGAATCGGTACGTCGTCATGGTCCTTCGCGGAGCGTCGCGCTTGCGGAAGTTGCTTCGCCTCTACCGGTACTTCGGAGCGGTGTCGGCCGAGCCGACGTCGGCTCACTGCGAGCCGGCAGCGACGAGGACACCGGCAAGGGGCTCGAGGTCCTCGATGAGCTGGTGGAGCTCTTCCGGCTCGAGAATGTCATAGGCCGGAGCTGCGAGCGCGTCGGTGAGCGCTTCGACCCGCTCCTTGATCTGCCGGCCGGCGGGGGTTAGCCAGCCGTCGGCGCCGATGAGGCTGCGGGCGCGCATCGCGTCCACGACCGCTGCCAGCTGGGCTCGGGGCAGGTGCCCGACCCGCCCGAACTGCTCGGCTGGGATGCCTTCCGACAGCGCGTGCAGTATGTGCGCCTCGAACCGCCGATTCCCACGGTCACGAGCGCGGCGACGTGGCCGTCGCCGCGGTGCTCGCGGAGCAGGTTGGCCCCGTACCAGAGCCGCGCTATCGGCTCGGTGGGCAACGGCAACGTCCGCACCGCGGCGTAGAGGGCCCGTCCCTCCGTCGGGGCGCTGGTCCCCGCCTTGATCACGAGCTCGGCAGCACGGGCGACCCCTGGACTCTCGGCGAGGTCGCCCAGGATCCGGCGTAGTGCGGCAACCGAGCCCCATTCGCGGGCGGCGTTGGCGGCCGCGGGAGTGACCCTGTCCCAGACGCGCGGGATGTGACGAGCGACTTCGCCGTCGGCGAAGTTGTAGAAGAGCGCGTGGACGACCTCGGGCGGTACATCGCGGCCCAACGGGGCAGCCCGTCCTGCGAAGTAGGCATCCCACACATTGCCGGCGCCGAGCGCCATCACTGCTTCGGTCGGCTCGTCGGCCATGTAGGTGACGACCGCGACGGGCTCGACGAGCTGAAAGAGACGGCGGGCCATGGGGTTCGACGTGGGCACGACGTGGCGACTCTTACGCGGTGGGGTCGAGCGGTGGGTGCTCGAGCACGTAGGGCCGGTATTCGACCAGTTGGATGCGGCCGTCGAAGGTGCGGTGATCGATCATCTCGAGAGCGACGTCCGGGTAGCCGTCGTAAATGCGCTCTGCTCCCGTCGCGCCGGTGATGACCGGGAACATCACGACCCTGAAGCGGTCCACGAGTCCCGCTCGCAGCAGGGACCGGCACAGGCTGAGGCTGCCGATTGTGCTGATGAGTCCCGAGTCAACCTCCTTCATCGCCCGGACCGCCTCGACCGCGTCATCGCGCACGAGCGTGGAGTTGGCCCACGCGAGCGGCCCTTCGAGCGACGCGGAGAACACCACTTTGGACGCCCTGGTGAGCTCGTCGACCGACGCCCCCTCGTCGGCGGGGAGCTCTTCCTGTCCTGCTGGGGGTTCGCCCGCGGCGAAGCCCGACATCAGCCGGTAGGTGTTCGCTCCCATCAGGTAGGTGACCTCGGGTTGCTCGCCGAGCCACGCCAGGTACTCCGGCCCTTGGAGACCCCACCAGCCCGGCCAGCCCTCCCCAGAGGCGTAGCCGTCGAGCGAGGTGATGAAGTCGACGAGGAGTTCTCGCATGGTCGTCTCCTTGGTCTCGAAGGTCATGTCGCCGCTCAGGCTCGCTGCCACGGCGGCACGAGGGTTGGACGGGCGGCGGGTCGAGAACTCATCGCCAGCATGCGCGACCTGCCGCCGATGCGCATGTGGCGCACGCTTGCGGCAGGCGTCGACCGTCCTTCGCAGCGTTGCCGCCAGACGTGGTGCGTCCGGTAGCGGCCGACTATTGGCCGTCACCCAGCGTGTCGTAGAAGCGAACCATCTCCCGCCAGTACCAGAGCAACGCGCTCATCGTGCCGATCGTTGCGACGGTCATCTGCCAGCGACGATGACGACGTGCGCTGTCGATGGCGACGAGAAGGACCGCGCTCGCCATAAAGTCGATCGCCAGGGCGCCGGACACTGGACGCTCCAGCCATCTCTCTTCGCCGAGAATCGCCCGAGTCGCGAACGCAGTGTCATCGCGAGGTGGTGGGAAGAGGACGGGATTGAGCGCGAACCATGCCGCGACGACAACGCCCTGCCTTGCGCTGCGGTTCCAGACGGGGAGCAGGACGAGCGGTGTTGATGCCCACCGGCTCCACGCGCTCCAGGGGTGCGAGTGTCGGGAAAAGACCCACCGCTTGAAATGCGTCCGGTGGAAGCCATGGCCATAGTCTCGTCGCGGCGCCGCCCGACGTGCTGCTGGTCGAAGACCGCCATACCCAAGACCGCCATAGCGAAGGAACCACGAGCGCGCCGAATAGGTGGTCCACGTGCCGTACCGATCGACGGTGACGCGCTCGTCGGCTTGAAGTGCCGGTGCGACAGATCGCTCCTCGGCCTAGTGGCGGAAGGTCGCGCGCCGCGCGTTCGCTGCCGGCTTCGCCGTCGTTCCGATCTGCCGTCAGCCGCACTCGGGACGGTCCGGATCGCCGAATCGGGCTGCTGTCGACCTGAGCTCGAGACTCGACGTGCCCGCGGGAGTTGCCTACCTTGACCGGCACCTCTGGGGGCAGTGCCCGTGGGAACGGTGACGGTGGGGCCGGGGAGCCCAATGCAGCTCGATGCCCGCAGCGAGGCTGTCGGTACTACTCCATACTGGGGCCCTGAGAGTGCAAGGTGGTGAGGAGTCGCGGCGATGGACGACGAAGTAGAGCTCATCAGTGACGGCGACGGATTGGCGGTCCTTGGGAACCCGCCGGCTGTCGAACGCTTCATAGCGTCTGTGGGACTGTCGTCGAACGCTCGATCACCCCGCCTCGGAGCTGCCTTCCGTGCCGGGGCTTCGGTTGCGCAGACAGGTTCAGAGGTCGCGGGCAACTCGGGTCGCTGGGTCAAGCTGACCGAGGAGTCGGCGCAGGCTGTCAAGAGGTTCGGGCTGATGGAGACCAAGACGCCAGGTGTCAGCCATGCGATGGTGGGTCAACCGGGGGACATCAAGCAGTGGATCCAGATCGTGAAGTCACCCGGATCGATCGTGACCAACCCGGCGATGCTGGCGGGTGCCGCGGGGATCATGGCGCAGATCGCGATGCAACAGCAGCATGGACGCGATCACCGACTATCTCGCCACGATCGACGAAAAGCTCGACGACGTACTCCGCGCCCAGACGAACCAGGTGTTGGCGCGGATGGACGGAGTTGCCCTCGCAAGCAAGGAGGCCATGAGCGTCCGTGAGACGGTGGGCCGGGTCTCCGAGGTCACGTGGTCGAAGGTGCAGCACCAGTCGGCGACGATCCTTGAAACCCAGGGGTACGCATTGCGTCAGCTCGGAGATCTCGCGGACAAGATCGACAAGAAGGCCAAGGTCGGTGATCTCGCCAAGTCGGCCAAAGAAGCAGAGGCCGAGGTTGAGAAATGGCTCGCTGTCCTGGCTCGTTGCTTCCAACTGCATGACGCGATCGGCGTACTCGAACTTGACCGCGTGCTTGACGCGTATCCGGACGAGCTCGACCGACATCGCCTCGGACTGAAAGCTGCCCGACGGGACCGGCTGGAACTCATCTCAGAGCACACTGAGCATCTGTTGGCGCGGATGAACGCGGCGGTTGGCACGGCCAACTCGAAGGTGCTGCTACATCCGACCAGTTCCCCGGCTGTGGTCGAGTCGAGCAACCATGTCGCTGCTGACGTCCATGACTTCCACGGGCTGCTCGGGATTGAGTCCGGACGTGAGTCATCGGAGGCGAGACGATGGAAGGAAGCGGCCGCCGAGCAATGGGACAGGGTGCGTGCGAGCGGAGGGCAGGGCATCGATAGCGTCAAGCGGTTCGGGAGCGAGACCCGCGGCCAGGCGAGATCGGTGAGAAACAAGCTCTCGGACAGGATCGCCGAGCGAAGGCTCCGTCGACGCGAGGACGATGAGGAGCACGACGAGTAGGCGGAGCGAGCACCGTCCGTCAGCCACGCGGTCTCCGACTGGCGTGGACCGCCGGCTGCGTGACGCACTTGCGCCGCCCGCCGACCCACAGCGCTGCCTGTCGCGAGCGCGACCTATCGACGGTGCGGCGTACGGATCCGGGGCGACCGAATGCTCCAAGTGGTGACTGGCGATTCGGTCGCGCACTGGGCCGGTTAGGGATGACCGCTCTCTGCCGCTCGGTGATCGCGTGGGGTCGCCGAATCGGTCGCGCGCTCGGTTTGCGGTCTGGTTCGCACCACGACGGTGTTGAGTAGGTGCGATCGGTGCGCCGATGAGAAATGGCGCCGACAGTCGTCTGAGTACGGTCCGGTGAACGCGCGGCGCGCATCAGGGAGAGCAACGAGATGAGACCACTTCGATACTCGATCAACGTCACGCTCGACGGCTGCTGTCATCACGAGGCAGGGCTCCCCCCGGACGAGGAGTCGATGCGCTACTGGACCGCTGAGATGGAACGAGCCGATGCCCTGCTATTCGGCCGGGTGACCTACGAGATGATGGAGTCGGCGTGGCGGCAGCCGGCCACGGGCACGTGGCCTGACTGGATGGATGAGTGGGAGATCCCGTTCGCCGAGGCCATCGACCGGGCGAAGAAGTACGTCGTGTCGAGCACGCTGAGCGAGGTCGATTGGAATGCCGAGCTGGTGCGAGGCGACTTGGGGCAAGCGGTTCAGCGGCTCAAGCAGGAGCCAGGCGAGGGCCTGTGGGTGGGTGGCGTGACGCTCCCCCTGGCGTTGGCAGATCTGGGACTGATCGACGAGTACGAGTTCCTTGTGCAGCCGGTCCTTGCCGGACACGGGCCGACGTTGCTCGCCGGTCTGCGCGAGCGCATCCAGCTCGAGCTCGTGGATCGCCATGAGTTCCGGTCGGGGGCGGTCGCCCTGCGATACCGGCCGACGCGAGTTACCGCCTGACGTGATTTGTCCTAGCACGTTGGCCGCTGCCTCGCGACGGAACGACGGCGATGGGCGGGCGCTCGGGTGAAACAGATTGTTCACCCGATGCTTGCATCGGACCGAATCCGGTCACGCCCGCGGCGCGAGCGGCCGTTACCAGCGGAGCTCGCGCCATGCGGGAGCAACGGCGAAGGCGGTGGTCATCTCTCGCTCTCCGGTGTGCATGCGGGCGAGTCGATCGAAGGGGTTCCCGTAGTAGCCGATGTCCCGGGAGCGAGATCGTCCGGCCCGACTTCCGGGGCCTGTCCCGACATCAGCCTGGGCTGCGCGTGCCGATTCGCCTCCTGGTAGCGGTCGAACTCCTGCGGCTCGCCAACGAGGAACCAGAAGTAGCTGATGGTCTTCCGGGAACGGTTGACAGCGTTGAGGACGTCGAGGCGAGGCCGCAGGAGCAAGTGCGGCCTCCGTTCCGCGTACCGGGTCCATGCGTCAATCTGAACAATGGCGAGCGTGATCACATAGAGCAGCGCCAGTTCGCCCAAGAGGTGGGCGGTACTTGGTGCTCCGGGCATGGCGCGGCGGCCGAGCTCGTACCCGGAGGTCGTCGCGTGGGTGAAGGCGCTGAGGAACGCGTAGTGGACCTGCAGCTGCACAAGCTCGGCGTCTGAGGCAAGGTCGTTGAGCCGCAGGTTGCTGCACAGCGATCTCCATCGGAGAAGGGCTCCGTAGAGCGCTTGGTTGCGTGACGCCCACTCGACTCGGTCATCGAGGTCATCGAACGGTTGGACGATGTGCCGTTGGGCGTCGGGATGACCGATGAAGGCGTCATGGCGCTCCAATGCCGACCAGTAAGGCGAAATCTGCTCGCGCCCTTCTCCTGCGTCGTCGCGGACCTTGTGGCCCAGCCGCACGAGCCGCAAAGCCCGGCCGTTCCGCACGCGCTCGATGGACTCGACATCGCGGGTCCAGGGCTCGGACTTGGCTGTCCAGTCGGCTTCCCACCGGTCGATGACGGCGGGGTCCTCGGGACGAACGATCTCGACGTAGCGGTCAGCGAGCAACGGCAGTCGGTCGATGATGTGGTGTTCCAAGGCGGTTCGTGTCACCGCCATCAACGACGCAAACCGGCCTTCGTTGGCGAGAGCGACAATCGCAGCGAGATGGCGACCGAGATGTTCGGTTCGCTCGGCGAAGTCCCCGTGATGCATCCAGGCGCTTGCGCCGTCTGCGCCTCGGACTTCGCCGGTCCACCGCTCGAGTACCGATACCAGCGACGAGGCGAGGCCTGCGAGGGTCGGGTGTTCCACGGTGAGCGGCTGAGGTCGCACGGCCTCAGCGTCGCGCGTCGGGCTCCTGGCCCAGCCGCGCCGAGGCCCTACGCATATCGACGGATCGGCCTAGCGCGAGGCGCACCCGAACGCCGCCAGGCTGAGTTTCGCGATACGATATTGGGCACGTGGAGATCTACCGCTCCGCCCGTAGACACGGGATCGCCGACGAGGACATCGTGCATGCCGTCGAGCACGCGCTCGCGGTCGGCGAGCAGGACGATGGCAAGGTGCTCTACTTGGGTGCCGATCGAGCGGGAACCTGCTCGAGGTCGTCGCAGTGGCGCGCGAGGACGGGTCGGAGGTCGTGATCCACGCCATGCGCGTGCGCGCCAAGTACGAGCCGCTCCTCCACGGTGAAGGAGACAGCGATGCCTGAACGAATGTCGCACGGCCGCTCTAAGGCTGGTGTCGAGTTGACCGACGAGGTGCTCGACCGGATGGCCGATGAGGCAGAGGAAGGCCTCGACGTCACGAAACTCCGCCGGCGGCCTGGCCGCCCGGCGATGGGCTCGGCGCCGGCCGAGTCGTTCCCGGTCCGGCTCGAACCGGAGCTTCGCCGTGCTCTCGACGAGCGAGCCGCCGCTGAGGACACGACGGCGTCGGAGGTCGTGCGCGAGGCGCTCCGCCGCTACTTGAAGGTCCGCTGAGCACCGAGCGCTGGGGCTGTCAGCGGGCGGCGCCGGCGAGGAACGCCGCGACGACGTAGGTGGCGTGCCGATCGAGGGATACTCGGGCGCGGTCGTAGCGCATCGTGGTCCGCGGATCGGCGTGGGACGCGGCTTCCTGCACGTCTCGCAACGGGACACCGGCATCGAGCGCAGGGGTGATGAACGCGTGGCGAAGCGTGTGCGGTCCGACCGGCTTGTTGATCCCGGCCCGGCGGGCGAGACGACGCACGATCCGCCAGGCGGCATGCCGGTCCAGGCGTTCGCCGTTCTGGCCGAGGAAGATCGGCCCCTCTACCCGCTCGCCGATGGCCAGGTCGATCGCTCGCGCCCTACGCGGGGCGAGCGGGATGGTGACGACCTTGCCGCCCTTGCGCAGCACGGTCAGCGTGCGATGGCCTCGTTCGACGCCGAGTGCTTCGATGTCGGCGCCGAGTGCTTCGGAGACTCGCAGCCCGTTGATCGCGAGCAGCGAGATGAGTGCGTGCTCGCGCGCCGAGGCGAGTCCAGCGGCGACGAGTAGGGCGCCGACCTCGTTGCGGTCCAGCCCGGTGGCGTGGGACTCGTAGTCGAGACGCGGACGACGGATGTGTGCCGCTGGCGACCGCTCGAGCAGGCCCTCCTGTCCGGTGTACCGGTAGAACCCGGCGACCGTGCAGAGCCGTCGAGCGACCGTCGCCCGAGCGCGGCCCCGTGCTTCGAGCTCGCGAGCGAAGCACTCGATGTCAGCGCGGCGCACCGTGAACAGGCGGAGGTTGTGCTCCTCGCACCAGGCGATGAACTGACGCAGATCGAGCGCGTACGCGTCGCGAGTCAGGCCGCGGTAGCCGGCGAGGAACGCCGCCAGCGCGTACCGCTCGGCGTCCGAGAACACCGGGTCGATCACAGCGACATCGGTTGTAGGGGTGTCGGTCATGTCGTACCTCCAGGTCGGGCCGAGCCCCGGAGGCCAGAACCGCCCGGGCCCAGCTGCATCTTGAGGACGTCAACGTTCGCACGATCTGTCGCGGACGACATCGGTGATCGCCGGCTGGCCAGAACGTACCTACCGCCGAATCGGGCGCGGTGTGTCGACGACCGACGGGCTTCGTCAGCTGTCCGAGGCGGGTGCCTTCGGCGTCGTGGGTGTCTCAGGTGTGGTGTGCGCCGTTGAGGTAGGCGAGGACGGCGAGTACGCGGCGGTGGCCGTCTTCGCTGTCGGTGATGTCGAGCTTGGTGAGGATGTGGCGGACGTGGGCTTCGACGGTGCGTTCGCTGACCACGAGGCGGTTGGCGATGGCGGCGTTGGTGAGTCCTTGGGCCATGAGCTCGAGCACGCCTCGCTCGCGCTCGGACAGCCGGCCGACGGGTCCGCTGTCGGCCGGCGCCACGAGGTGGGCGACCACCATCGGGTCGAGGGCTGACCCTCCTGCAGCGACGCGCTCGGCGGTGGCGAGGAACTCGCCCACTTCGAGCACACGGTCCTTGAGGAGGTAGCCGAACCCGCCGAGTGCGACCAGGTTGACGGCGTGGGCGGTCTCGATGTGCTGGGACAGCAGCAGCACTCCCACGCCGGGATGCTGCTGCTTGATCGCACGGGCGGCCCGGGCGCCTTCGTCGGTGAAGGTGGGCGGCATGCGGATGTCGACGACGGCGAGATCGGGCTGCTCCTGGGCGATGGTGGCGAGCAGCTGGTCGGCGTCGCCGAGGGTGGCGACGACGTTATGGCCGCCGTCCCGGAAGAGGCGGGCGAGGCCTTCGCGCAGCAGCGCCTGGTCCTCGGCGATCACGACGCGCACGGGAACTCCGCGACGAGGGTGGTGCCTCGGCCCGCGCCGCTGTCGATCTTGAGGGTGCCACCACGGGCAGCCACGCGATCGGTGAGGCCGGCCAGTCCTGAGCCCTCGTGGGCGATGGCGCCTCCGACGCCGTCGTCGACCACCGCGACGACGAGGCCGCTGCCTTTGTGGATGGCGTGGAGCGTGACCTTGGTGGCGTGGGCGTGCTTGACGGCGTTGGTGAGCCCTTCGCAGGCGGTGAAGTAGGCGGCGGTCTCGACATCGGTCGAGTAGCGATCGCCGTTGGCGACGACCTCGACGGGCAGCGGTGCCCGCCGGGCCAGGTCTCGCAGGGCCGGGCCCAGACCGCTGTCGAGGGTGGCGGGTCGCAGGCCGCGGGCGAGCTCGCGCAGCTCGTCGATGGCCACGGTGATCTCGGCGACTGCGTCGTCGAGGGTGCGGTTGACGTCGGGATCGACGCCGGGGCCGAGAGCGTGTTGGGCGTGGCGGAGCGCGAGACCGATGGACACCAGCCGCTGTTGGGCGCCGTCGTGCAGGTCGCGTTCGATCCGTCGTCGCTCTTCGTCGCCGGCGGCGACGATCCGGGCCCGTGACGCTTCGACCTCTTCAAGCTGGCGGCGAAGCCTCACCCGTAGCCGGGCGATCTCCACGGCGAGCGCGCCGGCGTCGAGCACCTTGGGGACCATCGAGCCGCGTTCGGCGAGATCGGCGGGGGCGACGACGGTGCCCAGGGTTGTGCCGGCGTGCCGGATCGGCCAGCGCCGCCGCCCGTCGTCGGGGTCGTCAGCCACGGGCGCCCCGGCCAGGTCGACCTCGAGCTCACTGTCGGGCAGGAACAGGCGAAGTTGGAGGTCCTGGACTCCGAGGGCGTCGCGGAGGACGCCCTCGACGTCTTCGGGGACGGCACGGCCGGCGCGGAGCTCGTCGAGGAACGCGGCCATCCGTTGGAGGGCGTCGAACCGGGCCCGGTTGAACCGACGGTCGACCGCATCCTGGACCCGGTGGCGGAGGGGGCCGAACAGCGCCGCCACGGCCAACGTGGCGCCGGCCGTGCTCCACGCCGAGCCGCGACCGACGGCGGCGCCGATCACGACGACTGTCGCCGCGTAGGTGCCGGCGAGCACCACGCTCAGCGCGGCTGTAGGTCAGCGTGCGGCTGATGACGACATCGATGTCGTAGAGGTGGTAGCGAAGGATCCCGATGGCGGCACCAACCGGCATCGCGGTCAGCGCGAGGGCGGTCAGCGGCCGCACGACCGGAGCCACGCTCCACAGCAGCGCGACGACCGGCAGGATCACCGCGGCGCACATGGAGGCGAACGCGAACCAGCTGCAGCTGGAGCCGTTCCACACCGGTTGACGCGGCGGAGGCGCTGGACGAGCGGCACGATCGCCACCACGACCGAGCCGAGGAACAGCGGCATGCCCACGCCCAACAGCACCCCCGTCGGCACACCGTCGACGGCGTAGGGGTTGCGGTCGCCGACGAACAGGTCGCCGATGTCCGGGTACAGGGCCCACCCTGGCATCAGGAGCGCGACGCCGGCGACGTTGGCCCACGCGACCGCCGCCCAACCCCGCCGGGTGAGGTGCCCGTCGGGGAACCAGCAGGAACGTCAACACCCCGAGCGCGGTGCCACTCGGGATCCAGCTCCACAGCGCGAACCATTCGGCGAAGGGTCCCGCCGGCCACCCCTGCTCGGCAGCCCGCAACCCCCAACCCTGTGCCAGGTCTGCGGAGGCAGCGAACAGGGCGCTGGCGATGAACAGCCAGCCGATCCGATGACCCGGGAAGCGAGACACGATCAGGGCGCCGGCGCCGGCCAGGGTCACCGCGTAGAACGCGTACAGCACCGTGTCGTACCCGGGCTCCAAGCCCCACGAGAACGGGACAGCGACGACCTCCACGGCCAGCGTCACCACGAACAGCAACGCCGGCAACCCACGCAGGTGCAGGCTCCTCACCGGAGTGATTGTCCCAGCAGGCCGCCTCGCCGGCAATCGTGCCGGCGCGCAACGACGAGTCAGCGCTGGCGCGTAGCGAAGATCCGTCCCTGCCCTGATGACCCGACGCAAACGCGGTGCGTACAACGAGGACCACACCGAACTACCCCAGGAGGATCTCATGGCTACGACCAGCATCGTCCAGGCCCGTCGAAGCCGGGCGACTGTCGGGTTCATCGCCGCTGGGGCGTGCACCGCCGTCGCCGGTGCGGTGCTCCTGTTCGGCCTCCAGCCCGTCACCGACGTCTCCGACGACATGTGGCGCTACCCCTGGTCCAGCAGCGGCGCCTTCGTCGCGTTCTCGGTCTTCAGCGCGGCCCTCCACGGCATGGTCATCGCCGGCCTCCTGGCGCTTTCGGCCGCAGCGGCGCAGCCGGACGATCCCGAGCCGCGACGAGCGGCGTGGCGCTCGCCGATCGCCGGCACCGCGCTGCTGCTGGTGGGCGAGCTGGCGTCCATCCCCATCCGCGACGCCGAGGTCGACGACACCAGCGCCGTGATCGTCGGCGCCATCTTCGGGGTCGGCGGCATCGCGTCGACCGTCGGGTTCCTGCTCACCGGGTGGGCGACGGTGCGGGCCGCCGTGTGGCACGGGTGGCGCCGCTTCACCCCGCTCGCCGTCGGCCTCTGGCTCGTCGTCCTCACGCCGGTCACCCTCGCCGCGCCGACGCTGCTGCACGGCGGCGTCGGCGTCTACGGCCTCTGCCTCCTAGCCATGGCCATCGCCCTTCACACCGAGCCCACGCCCGCCGTCGACTCCGATCCCGTGACTGCAGGGATCCCGGGCGTCGAACACCAGCTGGAACGCGCATGAGCACGAGCGTGCGTCGGGGTGATCCCGGCGAGGAGCGCCCTTCCAGGTTCATGGCGGCGTGAGGAGCGGCTGATGCGGTGCTGCGAGAACGGAGTGATGGGATGACGGTGGGTGTCGAGCTGTCCGCGCTCACCAAGTCCTTTGGAGACGCTCGGGCAGTCAACGACGTCAACGCGGAGATCGCGGCGGGGCAGGTGACGGCGTTCCTCGGGCCCAACGGCGCCGGCAAGACGACCACCCTGCGGATGCTGCTCGGACTCGTCGCGCCGACCAGTGGCACCGCCACGTTCGGCGGCAAGCGGTACGACGAGCTGCCTGACCCGGTCCGTCACGTCGGTGCGGTGCTCGAGGCGTCCGGCTACCACCCCGGTCGCACCGCACTCGACCACCTGCGCGCGCTCGCAACCGCGGCGAGGCTGGCCAAGGAGGCACCCATGCGCGTCCTGGCTGCCACCGGTCTCGCAGAGGACGCGCGACGTAGGGTCGGCGAGTTCTCCCTCGGCATGCGGCAGCGTCTCGGCCTAGCTGCGGCGATGCTCGGCGACCCGGCAGTGCTCGTCCTGGACGAGCCGACGAACGGTCTCGACCCGCAGGGCGTTCGATGGTTGCGCGGCTACGTCCGCCAGCTCGCGGACGAGGGACGCACCGTGCTCGTCTCCAGCCACGCGCTGAACGAGGTCGAACAGACGGCCGACCACGTGCTCCTGATCGCGAAGGGGCGGCTCGTCCGGTCGTCGACCCTCGCCGCCCTGCGCGCCGAGGCCGGCGTCGGCTGCCGCGTCCGCACACCGGAACCGGAACGGCTGTCCACCGTGCTCGACGCCGCCGGCCACCGCTACCGCCATGTCGACGAGGAGCTCGCGGTCGACGCCGCCCCCGAGCAGGTCGGGGAGCTCGCCGCGGCACACAGGATCGTGCTGCACCGGCTCTACCGCGACGGCCCGGCTGGAGGAGGCCTTCTTCCGCCTCACCGAGCAGCCCGAGCGGGTCGAGGACACGGAGTCGCTCGACGAGGCGCCAGCATGATCGCGCTCACTCGCGCCGAGCTCCTCAAGTTGCGCAGCACCCGAATGCTGCCCTGGCTCCTACTGGCGACCCTGGCCATGGTGGTGGTGACGGTCGCGTTCAGCGTTCCGTCGGCCAACGCGACGAACAACCCGCTGTCCCTCGAGGAGCCCACCCTGCTCGCCCGCGTCATTGGCGTCAGCTTCGGCGTGCCCCAGGTGACGATGTCGCTCCTCGGGGTGCTCGCGTTCACCCAGGAGGTCCGCTACGGCACCATCACGTCGACGTTCCTCGTCGAGCCGCGCCGGTCCCGAGTCCTCGTCGCCAAGGGCGTGACGCTGCTCCTCGCCGGCGTCGTCGTCGCCTCGGTGACACTCGTCGTCTCGTTCATCGTCGGCATCGCGGTGATCCGCGCCCGGGACGGCAACGTCACCCTCGGGACCGAGTTCTGGCAGATGGCCGCAGCGGCCTTCGTCGTCCTCGCGCTGTACGGCGTCATCGGTCTCGCCGTCGGGACCCTGTTGCGCAACCAGATCGTCGCCGTGGTCGCGGTGCTGGTCTGGCAGACCCTCGCGGAGCACTTGCTCATCGATGCCCTCCCGGCAGTCGCACGGTGGACACCGTGGGGAGCCACGAGCGGGCTGTTGCAGATCGGCCCCGCAGGCATCAGCAGCGGAACGCTGCTGGCCGCACCCATCGGTGGGCTGCTCCTCGTCGGGTACACCGCCGCGGCGGCGGCACTCGCGCTCGTCGTCGCGCCACGAAGGGACGTCCTGTAGCGACGCCCCCACGTGCACCCGCCGCAGCATGTCGGAATCGGGGGACATCCCCGACGCCCGCGGCACCGGTATGACGCGCAGCCAGTGACGCACAGAACGACGGCTCGGGTCGCGTTGCCCCGCGCTGGCCGTGCCCCCGAACGCGCGGACATATCGACGTGGGAGATTGCCCCGAGGTGCCGTTACACGACACTCGAGGCGACGCCCCCAACCCCGGACAAGAACGCGGTCGACGACAGCCGCAATGCGTCCGCGAACGGCACGTCGCGAGCGGCTGTCGACCTCAGCTCAGCCGGCCATGGCCACAGGTCCATCGGGGTTGTGCACTCTTGTCGAGGTCGGAGTGGAAGATCAGCTGGGCCGCGCCGGCGGTGGGTGATGGCCATGCGCCAGCGCGTCGCAGACCAGCTCGGCTCGCCGGTGGTCGGCCAGTGCCCAGCGCACGACCCAGCGGCTGGCGAGGTCGATGACTGTGGCCAGGTACGCCCAACCCTCCAGGTGATCTCGCCGATGTACACCCGGTCGCACTCGACGGTGCCGGATCCGAAGGCCCGCTCGAGCCCGCCATGCAACCCGAATGCAACCCAACGGGCCACTACCAGCCGGCACGACGTGTCACCGAGCGTCACCGCTCGAGCATGAAAGCCCTCGTCAGCGACACTGGGCGAACCTGAGCGACACGCGGCGGACAGGTACTCCGAGGATTCAGGTTCCTGTGTCCGAAAGGATGTGGGGGTTCAAGTCCCCCCTCGCCCACCAGTTGCCGGAAGCACGACGTTGCCCCGGCCACGGGTCAGTTCGCGCCTCCGATCGCTGGGAGAGCGCGCTCCTCAACCCCGGGGCACTCGGCCGTGGAAGAACGTCTTTCGTTACCCTGGTCAACACCCCAAGGATCGGTCTGCGTCGGAGATCTCAGCCTGTCGCGTACTTCTCGAGGCCAGCCGCTGCGAGCTCATCCGGCGCCATGGCGACGCGGTAGTGGACCGAGGCGTTGAAGGTGAGCATCAGCGGCTCGGTCACGTGTGGTGCCTGCGATGCATTGTCGACATCGACGATCATCATGAGCCCGCGACCCACGCCGCTGTCGGTGAAGTAGATCACCTCGGGGTGGATTGCCTGCAGGGTCGCCCCGATCTTTTCGCCGATGCTGCCCTCGCGGACATACGTATTGAATGGCTCATGGGGGAAGGTGGCTTGGACGATGAACTTCATCCGGGCACTCCTCGGGGTGGGACAACCTCGGCGGGGTGCCGACGACGGTCAACCCTAGCGCCCGCCGCGTTGGCGCCGCCCTCGCTAGCCGACGGGTGCTGATGAGGGGAGTGTCGGGCGCGGCGGATGTGCGCCGTCATCGGGTGTCCGGGCGGCAGCGGCGTCCGCCACCTCGCCCGGCCGCGGTTGGCCAGAGCGACGTGGCGGATGACGCCCGTCAGACGCTCCTGCGCACGGCCGATAGGGTTCCCCGTCCCCCGACACATGGTGGGGCGCCTGGAACTGGTCGTGGAAGGCGAGACGTCGTGCCCGAACCGCAAGCCCCGCTCGATCCCGTCGCCACGCTGCGCAGCCGGCGGTTCGTCGCCGTGCTCGTGCTGGCGTCCGTGGTCGGTGTCGTCGTGTCGTTCATCTCGTGGGGGTTCTTGGAGCTGGTCAACCAGATCCAGCAGTACGTCTTCACTGACCTTCCAGCCGATCTCGGGTTCCCCCAGGTGCCTTGGTGGTGGCCGCTGCCGGTGCTGGCTCTCGCCGGGCTTCCAGTCGCTTTCGCGGTGACCCGCCTTCCGGGTGCCGGCGGCCATGTGCCGGCCGAGGGCCTCAAGATGAGCGCGACCACGCCCGGCATGCTCCCCGGGATCGTGCTGGCGGCGTTCGCCTCCCTCGGGCTCGGCGTGGTGCTCGGGCCCGAAGCACCCCTCATCGCGATCGGCGCCGGCTTCACCGTGCTCGTCGTCGGGCAGGCGAAGAAGGACGCCCCACAGCAGATGCTGATGGTGCTGGGCGCAGCTGGGAGCTTCGCGGCCATTTCCATGATCTTCCAGTCACCGATCGTCGCCGCCGTCCTCATGATCGAGGCGACGGGCTTGGCGGGACCGACGCTCCCGCTGATCCTGTTGCCCGGGCTCTTGGCGGCGGGCATCGGCTCGCTCACCTTCATCGGCATCTCGCACTGGCAGGCCCTCAACACCAGTGCCTACTCGCTGGGTCCGTTGCCCCTGCCGAGCTTCGCCAGTCCGACGTGGACCGAGGTGGCATGGACGATCGTGCTGGCGGTCGCGGCGGCCATCGCCGTCTTCGTCGTGCGTGCCATAGGCCTGCGGGTCGCGGCCCACGTCTCACGGCGGGCCATCCTCGTCATCCCTCTAGCCGGTCTCGTCGTCGCCGCGCTGTCGATCGTCTTCGCCCAGATCACCGACAAGGGCACCGACGAAGTCTTGTTCTCCGGTCAAGAAGCACTTCCGGGACTCATCGCGCAGTCGTCGACCTGGTCGCTCTCCGCGCTGGGCCTCGTGCTCGTCTGCAAGGGTCTGGCCTGGTCGGTATCGCTGGGAGCGTTCCGCGGCGGACCGACGTTTCCGGCCCTGTTCATTGGGGCCGCCGGCGGTGTGCTGGCCTCACATCTGCCTGGCATGACCATCACGCCGGCAGTGGCCGTCGGCATGGCCGCGATGGCGGCGGCCATGCTGCGACTCCCCCTGTCATCCATCGTCCTCGCGACGGTACTGACGTCGACCGCCGGCGTGGGCGCCGGACCGCTCATCATCGTGGGCGCCGTGACGGCCTACCTGGTCACGCTCTGGCTCGATCGTTCAGGCACGACGAAACCGGCATCGAACACCACCTAGGGCTCCAGTCAATCACCGAGGTCCTTGAAACGGGTGTCCTTGAGCGAGTACGGACCCAGGGGGTTCGGCCGCCGGATCGGCCGGCGTTCGCGTGCGCTCGTTCGAGGTACAACGAATTCGAGCGCCCGCTCACTACCATGGCCGCGTCGCCAACCCTGGAGGCAACAGATGCGCAAGACGAAGCGGTGGATCCTGTGGGTCTCGAAGCTGTTCGTCCTGGTCGTGTACCTGGTTCTGGTGGCGTACGCCGTGATCGCTGGCATGGCCTTCGTGCTCAAGCTGCTCGGCGCCGACCCGACCTCGGACTTCGCGGACTGGGTGTACCGCGCCGCGGCCAACATCACCGAGCCGTTCCGAGGCATCTTCCCGACCACGCCGATCACCAGTCGCTCGGAGTTCGACGCCTCGCTGCTGTTCGCGGCGCTGATCTACATCGTGCTCGCCGTGGCCCTGCACGCCTTGATCGACTGGCTGGCGCGGGAGATCGCCGGGGTCGACCGAGCTCAGGTGCGTGCCGAGCGCGAGGCGGCCTTGGCCCAGCAGGAGCAGGCTCTGGCCACGCTGGCGTACGAGCCGGCTGCCGCCGGCACCTCGACCGCGCCCACGACCGACGTGCTCGCGGGAAGCTGGAACCAACCTCCTGCCGATACCGCTTCCGCAACCGCGCCGGTCCCTCCCGCGCCGCCGGCCGGCTCGTGGACACCCGGCATGCCGGTGGAGCCGCCCGAGCCGCTCCTGCCCTCGGACTAAAGCGCAGAGCGGTGGCCGTCCCGGCCCGGACCCGCGGCCGGCCCGAGTTCGCCGCCGGTCCGCGACCCCTGCCCGACGACCGCGTTAGCGCACGAGCCGCGGCAGCACTGCGGTAGCGGCGGTGACCCCTACCACCACCGTCCCGACCAGGACGGCGACGTCGAGGCCCAGGGGCGCGGGGATGCCGAGCAGCAGGCCCCGAAGGGCGTTGACCTTGTAGCTCAGCGGGTTCAGCCGGCTCACGATCTGGAGCCAATGCGGCATCACCGCCGCCGGGTACAGCGCGTTCGAGGCGAAGAGGCAAGTCAGGTCGGCTACGGTTGCCGTTCTGCGACGAGCCCGATCCGAGGCCTCAGCGCTGGGGCGGGCCGTGCATGCGGGCCACCAAGGCCACAAGGCGCTCGTGCAGCTCGCATTGGTCGGCATTGACCCGGGCCCCGTGGCCGGGCAGCACCCATCTGAACCGGTGATCCGCCAGTCGCTCGAGGGAGTCGGCCTGCGCCGACCACGACCACCAACAGGCGTCCCGGAAGGCGATGAGGTCCTGGCGCCCGTGGCTCCAGGCCAGCGAATCACCACTGAAGAGGAAGGTCTGGTCGAACAGGTAGGCGACCGAACCTTTCGTGTGACCGGGTACCGGGATCGCGAGAAGCCCGGGTTCGATCTCGACCACCTCGTCGCCATCGAGCACGTCGGTGGCGAACGGGGCCGCCCAGGCGTCGTCGGCGTGGATCCAGGTGCGAGCACCGAACTCCGCCGCCCACCGGCTGGCGTCGGCGACGTCGTCGCTGTGCGTGAGCAGGACGTGGTCGATGCCACCGAGCTCACCAAACGGTGCGACCAGCGCCGGGGTGAAGCGCGGCGAGTCCACGAGGATGTTGCCTTGCGGACGATGTGCGAACCACGCCGACGCGCCGAACGAGTCGGGCGAGCAATACCCGCAGTCGAACACGCCGCTGTCCGGCTCGATCTCCAGCGGGTACAGGCGGCCCGGCCGACGCTGGCGGGACGCGGTGCCGATGGACTGCGTGGGGCAAGCCTGGGCCGCCAGCCAGGCGTCCACCTCGTCGGCCGACGATGACGGCTGTCGGATCACCACCGCTTGCGGACCGACGTCGCCGAACAGTGCCGGGGCCACATCGCGACAGGTGCCGCAGTCGATGCAGCGGTCGTCGACGAACCACTCGCCGCTGATGTTGCCGGGGTGGCGCAGATCGAGGCGGGCCACAAGACCACGTTATCCCTTATCCGAAGCGATCCCTTCCGGAACCGCGGCCTCACTCCGTGAAGAAGCCGCCGTCGGGGTGGAGGATCTCGCCGGTGAAGTAGCTCGACTCGTCGGTGGCGAGGAACAGCGCGGTGCTAGCGATCTCCTCCGGCGCGCCCTTGCGGGCCATCGGGACGGCGTTCCACAGGCGCTCGAGCTGGTCCTCTGGGATGAGCTCGAACACCGCAGTCATGTTGGTGGCGATGTAGCCCGGGCCGATGGCGTTCACCCGGATGCCGGCGGGCGCGAACATGCGGGCCGCCTTCTTGGTCAGCATCCACACCGCCGCCTTCGACATGACATAGGCGAACGGCCCGCCGTCGGGATGCTTGGCCGCGACCGAGGCGATGGTGATGATCGAGCCCTTGGTTCCCGCTTCGAGCATCCGCTGTCCGCACGCCTGGATGGCCATCAGCGTCCCGAACAGGTTGACGTCCATCACCCGGCGGATCTCGTCCAGGTCGGCCTCGACCACATCCCAGCCCGGGCGGTCCAGGTACTGGAAGGACCGCACGGCCATCTTGGCGTCGTTCTCGAGGTCGCCCGACCGGTAGGAAGCGTGGCTGATGCCGGCCGCGGTGACGAGCACGTCGACGCCGCCGTAGGTGGACGTCGCCGTCGCGGCCATGGCGTCGTTGTCGGCCGCGTTCGAGGCGTCGAGGTGAACGAAGGTGGCCCGTCCGCCCGCCTCGGTGATCTCGCTCGCCACCGCCTCGCCGGCCTCGTCCAGCACGTCGGCGACGACGACGGCCGCGCCCTCGGCGGCGAAGCGCCTCACACAGGCTCGCCCGATGCCGTTGCTGCCGCCGGTCACCACCGCGACCTTGCCGTCGAGCCGTGCAGCCATCACGCCGCCGCCCGCGCCAGCCGCCGTAGCTGTGACAAGACGTAGGGCCGGGCCCGCCGCTGGCCACCCCGCTGGCCGATGACTGTCTGCAGGCTCTGCAGCGCGTCGATGATCACGTCCCGCCTCGGCGCCCAACCCCGTCGCTCGCACTCGTCCAGCCAGTCGGCCGGGGTGAGATGACCCCGCTGCCGATTGCAGCGCGAGCAAGCGGCGACCTCGTTCTCGAGCCACGAGGGCCCACCCTTGATCCGCGGCACCACGTGCTCGGTCGTGGCCCGGACCCTCGCGTCGTCGAGCCGGCGCCGGCACCACACGCACTCGTCACCATCGCGCTCGATGATCGCGGCCATCCGCTCCCGCCGATTCGGCTCCCTGGCCCCCTTCGCCCCCATCGCCGGCGAATCTACCTATCGACGGTCGGGCCCGGTTCGCCCACCCGCGGTACCCCGGACATTCCCCTCCGCCCACGCGCCGTCGGGCCCCGGCCGTTCCCCTCCGCCTTTCGCGGCGACTAGCGACGAAACGCGGTGCTCGACGCCGCGAGAAGGCCACGGCTCGTCGGTGTCAGACCCCGATCCGGCGTTCGAGCGTTCGCTTGATCACGTCTGCCACCCACGCCGGCCGGCGGGTGATCTGCAGCCACGTGAACCGGACCACGAGCCAACCCGCCGCCGCGAGCCGGCCGTCGCGCCGTCGGTCGCGCTCGAACTGATCCCGGTCGCGCCCGTGGGTGTCCCAGCCGTCGCACTCCGCGATCACCCACGCGTGGACGAAGGCGAAGTCGACCTCGAAGCCCAGCACTCGAGCGTGGAACTGAGCCGTCGGAAGTCCGTAGGCGACGAGCAGCTCGGCCATCGCCTTCTCCAGCCGCGCTGTCGGGCGGCTTGCCCTCGATGTCCCAGTCAGCCAGGGCCGCACGCAGCGCCCGCACACCGTGCCGCCCGCTTCGGGCGTGGCGCTCGAGGGCGACGTGGACGGCTCGCCGTGACACTGCGCCTCCGACGAGGAAGTGTCCGAGTGCGGCGCTGACGGCCGCCGGCTGGACCTGGCCCAGGTCGAGGAGCACGCGGAGCGGATTGGTCGCCGGGATCCGGTCGCGGCGGACTGGTCGGAGGTCGTCGAGATCGGTCGGCGTATGGCTGCGGACCCAAGCGCGCGAACACCGGCGTGTCCTGCTCAAGGTGAGGTCCACCGGCTCGGCGCCCTTCACGTCGACGCCCCACAGGAACGCCGCCGATCGGTGGGAGGCGACCGCGTCTGGCCTCATGTGGAGGACAGCAGCGAGGATCCGCTGCTCGGCTGTGGCGGGGGCGCCTGGTAAGGCCGCGACGCGGGGTGCGACCGGGACGAGCAGCCCGCTGTGGTGTGCTCGCTCCCACATCCTGGTGGTCACGCCGAGTCGGGCCAGCTGATCCCGGGTGACCAGGCCGTGCTGTCGCGCTGCGAGCCGGCGCATCGAGGCTGTCAGTCGCATGCCCGAGCGTGTGCGGGCGGCATCCGGAATCGGAACCCGGCCACGTCTCGCGGCGGTCAACGACGCCGATGGTCGCTGATCGCCGCGAGAACGGCGGGTCGGGCTGCTGAGGTCGCTGAGACGGCCGGCCGCCTAGCCGCCGCCGGTCTCCGCGCCACGTCCCGGCCATCTGTCGGCCATGCTGTGCTCCTCGTATGCCTGTCGGACGGTTCGCGCCCAGTCCCACCGGGGACCTCCACCTCGGCAACCTCCGAACCGCCCTTCTCGCCTGGTTGTTCGCCCGTTCGAGCGGCAGCCGGTTCGTCGTGCGGATGGAGGACCTCGACCGGATGACATCGAGTCGGGAGCAGGCCCAACGTCAGCTCGATGACCTCGCCGCGCTCGGCCTCGACTGGGACGGTGAGGTCGTGTTCCAGTCCGATCGCTTCGAGCGCTACGAGGCCGCCATCGCCCGCTTGGGCGCGGCTGGCCTCACCTACCGCTGCTACTGCTCCCGACGGGAGATCCGCGACGCGGCCTCGGCGCCGCAGGGGTCGGACCAACTTGAAGGGGCCTATCCCGGGACGTGTCGGGAGCTGACCGCAGCCGACCAGGCGGTGCGGGAACGGACCGGACGGCGCCCGGCGCTGCGACTGCGAAGCACCGGCGAGGCCGTGACCGTCGAGGATCGGCTGCACGGGAGCTACCGCTCCCTGGTCGACGACGTGGTCCTTCGCCGCAACGACGGGGTCCCGGCGTACAACCTCGCCGTGGTCGTCGACGACGCCGCCGCAGGCGTGGAGGAGGTCGTCCGGGCCGACGACCTGCTGCCCTCCAGCCCCCGGCAGGCCTACCTCGCTCGCTTGCTCGGGTTGCCCGAGGTGACGTATGCCCACGTCCCGCTGGTGCTCGGCGACGACGGCCAACGCCTGGCCAAGCGGCACGGAGCGGTCACCCTCGCTGACCTGGCGGCGGGCGGAGTCGGCCCCAATCAGGTGCTGTCCCGGTTGGCCGCCAGCCTCGCGCTGGCCGAACCCGGCGAGCCGTTGGCGGCCAGCCAGCTCGTCGGCCGCTTCGACCCGACCGACGTGCCGAGGACACCATGGCGGATGTGACCCTCCCCGCGACGGTCACCGGACCGGAGTCGCGCACCCGCGTGTGGGGGCAGCGCGCCCTCCAGATCGTGCTCCGGCCTTGGCGCGTGCTCGAGGCGCACCCGATCAAGGTGCCGCTCTTCGTCGGCTACCTGCTCGCCGTCTACTTCACCATGAAGGACAGCGGCGTCTTCTACGACCGCGAGCGGCTCTTCCCGTGGTTGGGGGTCGGCGTCCTGATCCTCGTCGCCGGCACCGGCTGGCGCCGGATCGTCGAGCTCATCCTGTACTGGATCCCGTTCGCCTTCCTCTGGGTCGCCTACGACCTCGTCCGCGGCCTAGTGGACAACAACCGCTACATCCACACCACCGAACCGATCACCTTCGACAAGTTCCTCTTCTTCGGGCACCTCCCGAACACGGTGCTGCAGGACCGGCTCTACGTGGCCAAGCACATCCAGTGGTGGGAGCTGATCACCGGGGTCACCTACATGACCCACTTCTTCGTCGTCTACATCACCGCCGCGGTCCTGTTCGTGCGCGGCCGAGCACAGTTCGTCCGGTGGATGACGGCGCTGGTGGTGTGCACGCTGCTCGGCGTGCTGGGCTACTGGCTCTACCCGATGGCGCCGCCCTGGATGGCCGGCAACAACCTCCACCTCATCCCGCAGGTGTTCCGCCCGGGGACCCGGGGGCTCTCCCTCCTGCACCTCACGTGGGCCGATCGTTTGTGGCACCACGGCGCCAACAACAGCGAGATGGTGAACCCGGTGGCGGCCATGCCCTCCTTGCACGGCGCCTACACCATGCTCTTCGTCTGGTTCTTCGGGAAGCGAACCCGTCATCTGTGGGTCAAGCTGCTGCTCGCCGTCTATCCCCTCGTGATGGCGTTCACGCTCGTCTATGGGGGCGAGCACTATGTGCTCGACCTCCTCGTCGGCTGGGTGATCGCCATCTTCGCAGTCGAGGTCAGCGACCGGTATCACGACCGGCGTGACCTGCGGCGGCTCTCACGCGGCGTCTCCGATCGAGCTCGGGCGCCGGACCCCGAGCCAGTGCCCGCTTGAGCGACACCGTGGCCGTGCGCCCGCCCCCGGCGAGGTCGGCGCACCCCGCACCCCACCCCAAACCGCCCCACCCCGCCCCGGCCTCCGGCGACGTCGGGGGCCCGAATCCTCAGCGCCTGCTCCGCTCCGACGCCGGCGGCAGGCGACCGCCCAGCAGGTTTGTTGCGCACGGTGGTGTCCCTTCGCTCGCCTTGCCCGGTAGCCTTCCGGCCTGCGGACGGAGGTACGTGGGAGGTGACTTGGCTGTGAGCGCGCGACCCGGGAAAGCCGGAACGACCGCGGTGGGGACCGGTGGTCTGGCGGCCATCGCGATGCTCGCGCTCGTGAGCAGCTGTGCCAATGGCAACGCCGCCAGCGTCCAAGCCCAGATCGCCGGGCAGCCGTCGGAGCCGGTGATCGTGACCACGCCCACCGTCCCGTCGACGCCCATCGCCGTGACCGTCCCCACCACGATCGCTACCACCACGACGGCGTCCACCACCACGCTGGCCCCGACGACGATCGCTACCACCACCACCTCGACCATCCCGGCTTTGAAGGCGCCGCTGTTTCCGGTCACTCCGGTGAGGCGGGGCTCGTCGGGCGACGCGGTCAAGGTGCTGCAGGCCCGCCTGCTCGACGTCGGGTTCTGGGTGGACAAGGTGGACGGGCACTACGGCACCGCCACCAGCCAGGCCGTCATGGCGTTCCAGAAGTACTACGGCGTGTCGGACCGCAGCGGCCGGGTCGACCAGGCCACCGCCGCCGCCATGAACGCGGTGCGGGTGCGGCCGAAGCCCCAGACGACCGTCGGCGACCTGATCGAGGTCAACAAGAAGCTGCAGGTCTTGTTCGTCGTGCGCAAGGGCCGGGCCGTCTGGACCTTCAACACCTCCACCGGCTCGGGCCACCCGTACACCGCGATCAGCCACAAGGACCTCATCACCAAGCTGTCGGGCGACGCCCAGACGCCGGACGGGCTCTACAAGGTCAACCGGGAACGCCCCGTGGGCTGGTGGGAGGGTGAGCTCGGTCGGCTCTACCGGCCCAAGTACTTCCGGGGCGGCATCGCCGTGCACGGCTCCAACAGCATCCCGAACCACCCGGCCAGTCACGGCTGCGTTCGGGTGAGCACGGTGGCCATGGACTTCATCTGGGCCGCCAACCTCATGCCGTTGGGCTCGGCGGTCTGGGTCCACTCGTAGGTTCGCTCACTCGTCGTCGCGGCCGCCAACGACCTGCCCCCGCGGGTCGCCGCCCGCCTACGACGTGACGTCGACGAGGAAGGGTGAGAGCAGCTCGGGCCGGGAGGGCAGGTGCTCCACCCAGATCTCGATGTGGTCGTGGCGCAGCAGCGGGTGGGTGTGGACCGCGGCCGCGAGCAGGACCACCCGGTCGTCGAGCTCGGCCGTGCGGCTGGCCAGGATCAGGACCCGCTCGCCGTGTATGGCCACGGTTTCGCCGGTGTTGAACAGGCCCTTGGTCTCGGTGGCCAGAGCCACCCGAGCCGCGCTGCGCTCGAACACGGGATGGTCACCGAGCGCCGCGTCCACGACGACCACGGCGTAGGCCAGGTCGGGATCGACGCCGAGCGCGCGGCACTGTTCGTAGACCTGTTGCAGCCGGAGCTGGAGCACCCCGAGCTGGGCCAGGCCCGTCGTGGGTTCCACGCAGTCGTCCTGATGGGCGCCGTGCAGAAACCCGTCCGCCCAGCCGACCGAGAGGGACAGGCCGAGCTCGAACGTCAGCAGACCGGATGTCCCGATCGGGCCGATGCTGGCCAGCACCTCGACCCAACGCCGGACCTCGGTGAGTGGCCAGCCGTCGTGACCGGCCTGCCAGCCGAAGCGGGACATGGCCCCGTTGACGTCGACGCTCCGGCCCACGGCGGCGAACGCCAGGTCCTCCGAGGCGTCCCTGAGCCGGGCACTCATCCCCGGAGGCGGTCCGCCGACCGCGGCGGCCCAGGCCCCCAGCAGCTCGGCACCGCTGACTTCGCGCTTCCATGTCCGCCGCCGTAGGGCCATGCTCGGCCTCCTCTTCACGGACTTCGACGGGCGATCCCTCCGACTATGACGCCGACCGGGCGGACACGAAGGTCGCGATCGTCTGCGGTCAGGCAGCGGCCGGACTCGAGATCGAACTGCCAGCCGTGCAAGTGGCAGGTCAACATCCCGTCGGCGATCTCGCCAAACACCAACAGGTCGGCGCCTCGGTGGGGGCACCAGCGCTCCAGCACGTACCCGCCCAGCTCGATCTCCTCGACCTCAGGGGGCGGCGCCAAGCGCCAGCGGGCCTCGGCCTCGGCCCGGATGATCCGTTCCTCGGACAGCGACTTGAAGAAGTTGTAGACGTACTCGTTGAAGTCGCCGGCTCGCCAGGCCTTGAACCGACAGGACAGGAACAGCGCGTTCGACCAGTCGACCGCCCGCTCGGCGACGACGGTCTCGACCAGCTCCCGCCGGACGTCGAACGAGAAGCTGTACGGCTCGCCGGAGTACCCGCGCACCTCGCCGGCCGGGAAGTCGATCAGCACGGCCACGTCGCCGGCACGCAGCAGCACGTTCGCTCCCACCCCCTGTCGCAAGGTCGGGGCGAGCGCCAGCAGAGGCTCCCACCAGCGCTTGAGCTGGCCGAGCAGGTCGGTGCTGGGCCGGTGCCAGCGGGCCTTCTCCGCGGCCAGCCAGGACGCCCAATCGGCGGCGTAGCGCTCCAGATGCGCCCGCTTCTGACTGAAGATGGCCTCCACCTCCGCCGCCGGCATGGGCTGTTCGATCGTGACCGCCTCCGGCGTGATCTCGAAGCGCGTTCCGGGAACGGCGAGCTGGCCGGTGCTGATCCCCGCGTCGCTCAACCGGCGAAGGAACGCGGTCTGATCCGGGAAGATCGAGAGCTCGTCCCCGTCGATCACGTTCAGGTGGAAGAGCTCGGGGTCGAGGAAGCAGGGCGGGCCGGCCGAGGGGACGACAGCGCGTGCTCCGACCGCCTCGACGTAGCGCTGGGCCCGAGCGAACTGCGCCTCGACCTTCTGGTCCACCAGCCGGCGCATCACGGCGGGCGGGTGGTCGTACACCATCGGGTACCAGATGGCGCCGGAGTACTGGAGCCATTGGATGTCGATCGGGCCACCGGTGGTGAGGGCGTCGAAGTCATGGATGCGACAGTCGTTCAGGTTGAGCAGCCGCACCTCCCCGTCGTCCACCACCAGTGCTGAGTCGCCACCGGGCCCATCCGTGATCGACGTCTCGACGTGGATGGTGATGCTCAGCCCGTCGGCCAGCTGGACCGGACGGGCGTGGCGGGTGGTCACGAAGCGCTCGAAGCCGAGTGAGCGCAGCGTGCGTTCGAGCTCGTCGGTGGGGTAGCCGGGGAGGAGGACCGTGGTGCCGCGATCGACGTGCTGGCGTAGGAAGGCCAGGTCCAGGTGGTCGCCGTGCAGGTGGGAGATGTACAGGTAGTCGGGGTGCTCGACCGCTTCGCGCACTCGCTCGGGCAGCTGGTCGTTGCGCGGGAAGACGCTCCACGACCCGAAGAACGCGGGAACGAACCAGGGGTCGCAGACGATGGACGCCTGGTCCGTTTCGATGAGGATGCCGGCGTGACCCAGCGCGGTCGCGCGCAATCACGACGATGCGGCCCAGAAGATCAGGCGATCACCGAACGGGCGGGTCGGTGAACTGCTGGCCTTGACGAGCGACGTGCTCCGTCCACTGCGTCCCGTCCCAGTACCGCAGCTCGTACCGGCCGGATGGATCGGGGTACCAGCCGGCGGGCGTGGTGACCACGGCCGGCTCCGGCGGCGGCGTGGGCGCGGGCTCGACGACGGGCTCGACGACGGGCTCGACCACGGGGATCGCCGCCTCGGGCTCGCTGGTGGCGGGCGGCGGCGGCTCGGACTCCGCGACCGTGTCGGCCACGTCCGAGCCCGATGCGGTGTCGTCTGGCACCGAGCCGACCGCCACCTCGGTAGGTGCCTCGGGCGCCGCGGCCCATCCGGGCGGCTCGTCGGTGGCCGCCGGCGTGGTCTCGTCCGGGCGGTCGATGCCGGTGGGCGTGGGGTCGGGCACCGGGGGAGCCTCGGTCTCGACCGCGCTCTCGCCGACGGACCAGTCCCCGGACGACTCAGGGGCCGCCTCGGCCACCACGGCCGCGCCGGCCCATTCCTCGCCGCCATCGGACGAACCGGCGTCGGACGCGTCGTCGCCGATTGAGGTCTCGGATGCGGCGTCCACCGACGGGGTGTCGCCAGCCGAGATCTCACGCCGCAGGAAGGCGGACACATCACCGCCGGTGGGGACGATGGCCACGACGTCCCAGCCCTCGCCCGTGGACTCGTTCAACTTCGTTACCAGGGCACCGGGGTCGTACGACGAGGCGCTCACCGAGCTGTACTCGAACATGGGGCGGCACAGTAGCCGCTCGGGGGGCCGGGTACAGGCCCTTCGCGTCCGCCGCCGCGCACCGGCGACGCGGTGGCGACCACGCTGGCGACCAGCGAGCAGTCGGCCCGGGGGCTCAGGACACCAGTGAGAGGACGTCGACGCCCTCGGAAGAGCCGTCGTAGACGAGCTCGCCGTCGCGGAGGGCGACGCAGCGCGACACCCGATCGAGGAAGGTGAGCTCGTGGGTGGCCACGATCAACGCCCGGCCGTCGCCGTGGGCCTCGGCCAGCAGCTCGAGGAGCGCCTCCTTGCCGGACGCGTCCAGGCCGACGAACGGCTCGTCGACCAGCAGCACGTCAAAGGGCCGGATGAAGGCGATGGCGATGGACGCCTTCTGGCGCAAGCCGCGGCTGAAGCTGGTGGGGAGGTCATCGGCCCGGTCGTACAGCCCGAGGTGGCCGAGCAGGTCGGCGCCGTCCTGCTCCCAGTCGTCGTGGCCGTGCAGCCGGGCCACGTACTCCAGGTGCTCCCAGACCGACAGGTCCTCGTAGAAGGTGGGCGAGTCCGACAGGTACGACATGGCGGCCCGGGCCGGCAGCGAACCGGCGGGGTGCCCGTCGATCAGCACCGTGCCGTCCGTGGGCTCGAGCAGCCCCGCGGCGAGGCGGAGGAAGGTCGTCTTGCCGGAACCGTTGTGGCCGATCACAGCCACTGACTCGCCGTAGGGGACATGGAGATCGAGCGTGGCCAACGCCGGGCGCTCCCCGTAGAGCTTCGACAGGCCGCTGGCCGTCAGCGCGCCCGGAGGCGGCGCGGGTTTGCTCTTCTTCGGCGGGGCCGCGGGCGACTTGGCCGCCGCGGCCTTCTCCTTCGGCGCCGCCGCGGGGTCGGCCTTCGCGCGACCTTGCGGGCAGAGGCGGAGGCCGGGGCCGGGGCCGCCGCTCCGCCGCCGCCTCGCTTGGGCGGGGCGGGTCGGTTGGCCGGGTTGGCCCGCTTCGGTGGCTGGGGATGGCGGCTCACGCGCCCGCCCTCTGTGCGGCCCGCCGCTTGGACTCCGCCTGGCCCTCGGTCAAGGTCTGGCGCCACCAGCTCTTGATCTTCTCGCGATTGCGCAGCCAGAGCGCGGTGAGGGCGACGAGCGCGAGGACGCCCATGGCCCCCTGCGTGGCGCCAGCGGCGGGCGCCATCCCCCTCGAATGGGCCGCCCGGGCGGCGAGGACGGGCAGCGTGCCGAGGCAGCAGACCACCAGTGGCCAGACGGTTCGGAACATGATCCGCATGCCGGCGACCTCCGGGGGCAGAAGCTGGTTGGTGTTGCTGGTCGGCTCGGATTCCTCGCCGGCAACGCTGATGACGGCGCCGGCACCGGCGGCCCACAGGGCAGGTAGCGCGCACAGGGCGATGACGCCGAGCGCGGTGGAGGTGCGGTTCAGCGCGAAGGCGACGGCGCCAGCGAACACCGCATAGCCGGCCAACAGCACCGCGGGCGCCGGGAGGTGGCGGACGAGCAGGACCCCTCGCTCCATCGGGATCTCGTCCGCCCGATCGGCCTGGTCGATCTCCTGCGCCAGGGGCTCGATCGCATCCAGGCCGACCAGGTAGAGCGCCAGTCCGGCCACGATCGCGGCCGGCGCGGTGTCGTGGTAGGCGAGGTGGAGTGCGACCGCGGCGCCCGCCGTCAGCGCCGCCATCCGGATGAGCCGCACCAAGGGGAAGCGAAGGATGCCGTGCACGTCGCGGCGCCAAATCGTGCCGTGGGGCCTCGAGGGCAGCTTGAGCCACGGGCGGGTGCGGTGCTGCTCCTGGATGAGCTGGCGTCGCAGCACCATGACCGTGCGCAGGTCGCGCACGGTGGCGGCGAAGCGGAGTTGCCCGACCAGCGCGGTCCGCCGCTCGGCGGCTTCGAGCGAGAGTCGACCGAGCCGGGCCAATCCCACTGCCAGCAGGGCGACCGCGGCGGGGATGGCCGCCAGCGCCCACCAGGTGAGGCCGAGGGGCCAGATGGCGAGGTGGCCGACGGCCGCGAACGGCGCCGGCACCGGCCCCACCAGGTCGGCGACGGCCCAGCCCACGATCAGCGCCGCCAACATCGTCGCCAGCCAGCGCGGCAATCGGTAGCCGCAGGCGACGAAACCTGCCCCCACGCCGGCGATGGCGACCAGGGCGCCGGCCAGGGCCCCGGTGGCCGCCCACGGGATGAGCGTGCCGGGCAGGCGGCGGGCTGCCAGCTGCCCGGCGATGGCGCCCGTGACCGCGCCGGCGAAGATGGTGAACCGGACCTGGCGGAGCGCGGGGACGAGGAGCGCCCGCCGGCGGTCGACCGGAGCGAGGAGGACGTAGCGGACCTCGGCCTTCTCGAGGGCCAGTGGGCCACCCCGGCTCCCGGAGCGCAGACCCACACCGATCGCCACCGCCACCACGACGCCGATGGCGGCCGGAGCCAGGCGCCGCACGTCGGCGATGCCGGCGGCCGACGCCGGCTGGTCGCCGACAGCGCTGGAGAGGAACAGGACGAGGAGGATGCCGAGGCCGCCGGTGAGGTAGGCCCGATACAGGGCGTCGAACCATTCGATCCCGGCGATGCGACGACGCCGGCGGTCACGCCGGAGATCGCGTAGGACGGCCCGGGAGACGACGATGGTGTCCGCCGCGCCGTGGGGCTCGACCGTGGAGATGGGAGCGTCGTCCGGCACCGGTGTGCGACGCTACTCGTCACCCAGGGCCGAAGGCCGGGCGGGGTCGGCGCTCCAGCCCGACCAAGAGGGAACGAACAGCCGGGTCGTGTCGATCCCGAGGTGCTCGAGGGCCAGCAGATCGACGCAGGCCGACACGCCGGAGCCGCAGTAGGCGACCACGTCGGACCCGACGTCGACGCCGAGGGCCCGGTAGCGGTCCCGCAGCTCGTCGTCGGGCAGGAGCCGCCTGGTCGCGGCGTCGAGGTTGGCCGCCCACGGCGCGTTCCGCGCGCCGGGGATGTGGCCAGGTCGGCGGTCGACGCTCCCGTACTCGCCTCGGTACCGCTCGGCCGAGCGGGTGTCGAGCACCACGACGTCCGGCCCGGCCGCCGCCGCGGCCACGCTGTCGTGGTCGACGAACCGCTCAACCGGCCAGGGCTGCACCGGTACTGGCACGGCGGACCGGGTGGTGCCCTCGCCCGTCCCTGGCGGCTCGGGCCACGCATCGAGCCCTCCGTCGAGCAGGGCGGCGGGTCGGCTGAGGATCCGCAGCATCCAGACCAGACGGCCGGCGCTGCCTCCGCCGGTGTCGTCGTAGGCGATGACCGGGTCGGTCGGTGCGATGCCGAGCCGGCCCAGGCTGGCGGCGAAGGCCTCCGGACTCGGAAGCGGGTGGCGTCCGGCCGTGGCGGGGCCGAGCCCGGCGAGATCGCGGTCGAGATCGACGAAGATGGCGCCGGGGATGTGCCCAGCCGCGAAGGCATCCCCACCCGAACGTCCGTCCAGGTACCAGCGCACGTCGGCGAGGACGACCTCGGCGCGCCGAGCCAGGACCCAGTCGGCATCGACGATCGGCGGGAGGTCCACGGCCAGACGACGCTACTGCCGGCGGCGGACGGTCAACGGGTGCGGTAGGCGGCGACGTACGTCTCGTAGAGGAACGGCATCTGGCCGAGGCGGGCGATCCAGGCCGTGTTCACCGTCCGCCAGGTGTCCGGAGTGTGGCCATGGGCGGCGAGCAGGCGCTCGTGCTCACTCACGGGCGTGTCCATCAGGCGCCGGCTCACGGCGGCGAAGGTGATCAGATCGATGCCGGCGATCGGACCCTGACTTGGCTGCGAGGGGTCGTAGCTGGGCTCGGGCGAAGCGGACGGCGTGACCGGGACCGGTTCGGTGGGCAGCTCGTGAGCGGGGGCGGATCGCAACCCCTCCCGCTCCGACGATCCCGACGCTCCGCCGCTCGCGCTGGCGCCTCCGTGATGCGCCTGCATCAGGGGGAACAGCTCCGGAACCGGGCGGCCCAGCTTGTCGAACCAGCTCATTCACGTCCCTTCCGAGCGGACGGCAGCCGCGCGAAAGCAGGGCCGGGCCGCCATCGCTTGCTACATCGTTGCCGACGCCCGCTCGGATTGCTGGTCACGGCTCGCCCTCTCGGCTCAGTCGCTCGGCCTCGGCGAACACCTCGCGCAGCGGGCGGCCAAGGGCGGCCGCGGCCCGGGCGGCGTCGTCGTGTTCGACCTTCACCCGATCGCCCGCTCGCTTGACCCGGATGGGCTGGCCGTCAACGTCGACGATGTCGTCCTGCCGGCGCTGCGGCCAGCGGCTCGTAGCGGTGGCCCTAAGGCCGAGGGTGCCGGACTCCTCCAGGAGGATCCGCCCGATGCGCTCGGCCAGCGCGGGTTCGCAGAGCGCGTGGAGGGTATGCGCGGGACGCCCCTTCTTCATCACGATCGGCGTCACCCAGGCGTCGTTGGCGCCTCCGGCCATCAGCGCGCTCGACCGCGTAGGCCAGCACCTCGCCGGTCACGTCGTCCACGTTGGCCGCCAGCTCGACCATCGGCTGTCCCGGGCCGAGCGGTGCGACCCGCTCGTCCTTGTACTGGCCGATCACGACCTGCACCACATTGGCCCGCCCCGCGAGGTCGCGGCCGCCGGCGCCGTACCCCACCCGTGTCGGCGTCATCGCCGGGAGTGGGCCGCAGCCCTCGGCCAGGGCGGCGAGGAGAGCGGCTCCCGTGGGGGTGGCCAGCTCAACCGGGGTGGCCACGCCCTCGATGCCGATGCCAGCCCCGGTCAGGAGGGCCACCGTTGCCGGGGCCGGGTTGGGCAGCTCGCCGTGCTCGGCGCTCAGGGTGCCGAGCCCGACCCTTACCGGGCTGGTGCGCACGACGTCGACGCCGAGTAGCTCCAGCGCCGCGCATGTCCCCACCACGTCGACGATGGCATCGAGGGCGCCGACCTCGTGGAAGTGCACGTCCTCCGCGGGGACGCGGTGGAGGTGCCCCTCCACGTCGGCCAGCGCGGCGAACACGGCGAGAGCACGGGCTCGGACCCGGTCGGGCAGGGCGGCACCGGTGAGGAGCGACCGCAGATCGGCGAGGGTGCGATGGTGGTGAGGGTCGAGAGGTGCACCGACGACGGCCCGCGACGCGCGCAGCCCGGCCCGCTGCACCACTTCCACGTCGAGCGACCAGCCGCTCACCGCGAGCTGCCCGACGATGCCCCGCACTTCATCGACGTCGGCGCCCGCGTCGAGAAGGGCCCCGAGCGCCATGTCGCCGGCGATGCCCGAGAAGCAGTGGAACCAGGCGACGGTCGTCATCGAGCGGGCGGCGAAGTCACGGCTGGCTCATCCACCCTTGCTCACGGCTGTGCTGAGGCTGCCCAGGCCGGAGCGCGGCCGGGTCACGATGCGACTCATGCCCGACCGGCCCGCTGGTTGCAGATTCGGGCGACGGCGCAGGCTGCCCCGAAGCCGTTGTCGATCCCGACGACCGTGACGCCCTGGGCGCAGGAGGACAGCATCGAGAGCAGCGCGGTGATCCCGCCGAGCGACGTGCCGTAGCCGGCGCTGGTGGGGACGGCCACGACCGGAGCCGGAGTGAGGCCGCCGACCACGGTGGCCAGCGCGCCTTCCATGCCGGCCACTGCCACGACGACCTCAGCTCCGGCGAGGTCGCCGGTGTGGGCCAGAAGGCGGTGCAGCCCGGCCACTCCGACGTCGTCGAGTCGCTGAGGCGAGAAGCCGTGCGCCCGCAGGACCGTCTCGCACTCTTCCGCCACCGGGCCGTCCGCCGTCCCGGCGGCGGCGATCACGATGCGCTCCGGCCGAGCCACGGTGCTGGCCCGCCACGCCACCGTCGCCCCTCGCACCTCGCCGCCGGGGGAGACGGTCAGGGCCATGTCGCGCTGGTCAGGCATGGCCCGGGTGAGCAGCACCGGCGCCTCATCGTGGGCGAGGAGCTCGGCGACGATGGCCGCGCACTGCTCAGGCGTCTTGCCCGGCGCGTACACCGCCTCGGGCATGCCCTGGCGTAGCGGCCGGTGGTGGTCGACCCGGGCGAAGCCGAGGTCGGCGAACGGGAGCTCGCGGAGCCGCGACGTGGCGTCGGCCACGGACAGGTCGCCGGCGGCGACGGCGTCGAGCAGCTGCCGGAGAGCGGTGACGTCCACCCCGGTATTCTGCCGGGCCGTGCCCACTCCCCCCGCGGCAGCCGGACTGCGCGTCGGCTTCCTGGGCCCGCTCGGCACCTTCACCGAGCAGGCGCTCCTGACCCAGCCCGACCTCGCTGCCGGCGAGCTCGTCCCCATGGCCTCCATGTCGGACGTCCTGCAGGCCGTGGCGAACGGCAGCCTCGACGTCGGCTTCGTCGCCATCGAGAACTCCATCGAGGGGACGGTGAACCTCACCCAGGACGGCCTGATCTTCAACCACGACCTGTTGATCCAGCGCGAGGTCGTGCTCGACGTGGAGCAATGCCTGCTGGGTCCGGTCGGGGCGGCCATCGACGACGTGAAGGTCGTGCTGTCCATCCCGGTGGCCACGGCGCAGTGTCTGCACTTCCTGGGCGAGCGGCTTCCGGTGGCCGAGCTGCGGGCGTGCAACTCCACGGCGGAGGCCGCCCGGCTGGTGGGCGAAGGACACGACCACGGGATGGCGGCGATCGCACCTCGGATCGCGGCGCAGCTCTACCAGCTCGACGTCCTCGCCGCCGACATCGCCGACCACGATGGCAACCAGACCCGCTTCGTGGTGGTCGGGCGCGATGTCGTGCCAGCGCCCACTGGCCACGACAAGACCTCGCTCGTCGTCTACCAGCGAGCGAACGAGCCCGGCAGCCTGATCTCGATCCTGCAGGAGTTCGCGGCGCGTCGCATCAACCTGTCCAAGCTGGAGAGCCGGCCGACGAAAGCAGGAGGGTTGGGGGACTACTGCTTCGTGATCGACGCCGACGGCCACATCGCCGACGAGCTACTGGCCGACGCCCTCCGGGCGCTGCACGCCAAGCAAGGCGAGGTGAAGTTCCTCGGGTCCTATCCGGCCGCGGGGGCGGCGGCCCAGCCCGCCCGCGACCACGCCGACACCCGCTGGCAACAGGCCGACGAATGGATGGCCGGACTGCGCCGCCTCATCCCCTGAGGCCGCCTTGACGCCTGCGCTCCGCCGCTACCCTCGCCGTCGGAACGGTGGCAGAGCGGACGATTGCACCCGCCTTGAAAGCGGGCGGCCGTAAGGCCCGGGGGTTCGAATCCCTCCCGTTCCGCTTGCTGGTGTTGCGCCGTAGTGTTGCGTGTGTCTAAGTCTGTCCCCGTAGGGCTGTGAGCAGGAGAAACGTTCGGTCAGTATCGCTGCGTGGCATCGTGTGCCGAGGAGCGTTACTCCCGCCGCAACTCCCGGTTACTCCCGGTTGGGGTACGATGTGGCGGTGCGGAGGCCAGCCAAGGGCAAGCGGGTGAAGGGGGTGGATGGCTCCTTTACGGTCCGCGGCAAAGCGGCGAACGGTGAGGGCTCGTTGTATCGGGAGGCTGACGGCACGTGGCGAGCGACGTTTCGAGTCCCTGGTGAGAGTCGGCCCCGCCGGGTCCGCGGCCGCACCAGGGAGGACGCGCTGCGCCGCCGCGCCGAGGCCATGACGAGAGCGCTGGAGTCGAGGCGGTCACCGGCCGCGACCGTCCTCAGCAACTCGACGACGATCGCCGAGTTGGCGGCGTGGTGGTTGCACACCGTGGCGGCGGTGCGGGTCCGACCATCGTCACTCGGGAAGTACGTCGATCGGATCGAGCGGATCACCGCATGGCTGGGCGACGTGCGCATCGGGAGCCTCCGCGCCGAGCAGGTTGCCACGTGGCAGTCGGAGCTGCTCGGGTCGCTCGCCGCTAGCACGGTCGCCGACACGAGAGCCACCCTCAGGTCGATCGTCGGTGAGGCCGTGAACCTCGGTGTCATCGCAACCAACCCGGTCGACAGGGTTCGCCCGCCGTCGGTCCGGGCCTCGGCGAGGCGGGCGCTGAGCGCTGGCGACGCCCGAGCCCTGATTGCGGCTGCGGCCGAGGATCGTCTCGGCGCGGCCGTCGCGCTCTTGTTCGCACAGGGCTGGCGGGTTTCAGAGATCTTGGGCCTTGCCTGGACCGACCTCGAACTCGAGGCATCCATGGCGACGGTGAGCCGTGCGAGCGTGTACGCCGATGGCATCGGCATGGTGCTTGGCCCGCCGAAGACCGAGGGTGCCAAAGGTCGTCACCTACTCACCCCCATCGTGGTCGAGCTCCTCCTCCGACGACACCAAATGCAGGATGAGGAGCGCGAGCGCGCCGGTGGTCGGTGGGAGCAGCCGACGTACGAGGGCCGGCCGATCGCGCTGGTCTTCACGACGATCACCGGCGGCCTTTTGCTTCGCCAAGCGGTTACGAAGGCGGTCGCCAGCTCGGCCCGGGCCGCCGGCCTCGATCCCAGTGGGCTTGGCACGCATGCCGGTCGGTCGACCGCGATCACCGTCCTGTACGCGGAGGAAGGACTCGATCTTGCCGACGTCGCGCGGTACGTGGGTCACGCCAACCCGAGCACAACAGCGGGGTACGTCCGACACCTCGGTCGCAGGCCACGAGCGACCGCGGAAGTCGCGAGCCGGTTGCTCGATCCGACGGTCGCGAGGCTCGACGACGCGGCCGAGGGCGGCTGATCACCCCAGGGCGGATCGCACGGCGAGGGGTGACAGCGTTGCTAGCATTGCGGGCGACGAAGTAGGAGGCGATGATGGCGACCCTCACGATCCGTGATCTCGACGAGGAGCTGCGAGCCCAGTTGCGGGTTCGAGCAGCTCGGCATGGCCGCTCGATGGAAGCAGAGGTGCGGGCGATCCTGCGCGACGCGCTGACGAAGCCGTCGGCAGCCGGCCGTCTCGGCAGTCGTGTCCACCAACGATTCGCGGCGGTAGGGGGCCTCGAGCTGGATCTGCCCGAACGCTGTGAACCCCCGCGGGCGGCGACCCTGCCTGCATGATCGTCCTCGACACCAACGTCCTCTCCGAGCTCATGCGTCACGAGCCGGACGCGGTGGTCGTCGAGTGGGTGGACCGTCAGCCGGCCGACGACGTGTACCTGACGTCGGTAACCCTTGCCGAGCTTCTCTACGGGATCGTTCGCCTGCCCGACGGGCGACGCAAGGCCGCGCTGGCGGAATTGCTCGAAGCGATGGTCGCTGACGACTTCGATCATCGTGTCGCGGCGTTCGACGCAACTGCAGCCGCGCACTACGCCGACATCGCCGTTCGCCGGGAGCGGGCCGGCCGGCCGATCAGCGCCGCCGACGCACAGATCGCCGCGATCTGCCGGAGCCACGATGCAGTGCTCGCCACTCGCAACGTCGACGACTTCACCGAGACCGGCATCAGCGTGGTCAACCCATGGACGGATGGCTGACCCAGGTTGGCGGCGCGCTTGGCGGGCGACACCGGGTTCGACGACATAGTCCAGCGCCAACGCCCCGGGGCTTACAGGTCGAGGCCGATGCCTAGGTCCCGTTCGGGGCTGACGGGCTGAAGCGGCTGCGCGACTGCGGGCGGTTGGATGATCGCTTCGACGTCCCAGCAGGCCTGTTGCCAAGTCCATTTGCTGATCGGGTCTCTGGGCTCAGGCCCGAGGGCGCTGCGCTTGTCGGTGATGCCGTTTTCGAGCCGGTAGGTCTCGATCATGGTCGCGGCGTCGATCCAGCGGTCGCAATCGGCGCGGTCTGCAGGTACTTCGCCGAGGGCACGCTTCAGGTAGTTGGGTGGGTCGTTGATCGCCCGGCAGATGGACCGCTCGATGCGGTCGGTGAGCACCTCGCCGATCTGTTCCAGTCGTCGGGTGTCTGGTGCGTGGTCGGCGGTGAACGTCTCGCGTGCCCGAACCGCCGACCTCGCGGCGTCAAGCTCATGCTCGATTCGCGCCAGCCGGTCGTTTGTGTCGGACTGCTTTGCTTCGACGAGGAGGAGCTCGGTTTCGGGGCCATGGCGGCGCTCCCGCCAGGTTCGATGTCGATCACCGAGCTCGTGATGCCTCGCGTCGAGTGCTGCGAGCTCACCGGTCAGCGCATCTCGGGTGCGCTCGAGCGAGCGAGCATCGTGAGCGCGATCGGGCGGCACGCCGGCGAGGATCGCTCGGAGCTTCCGCTGCTCGGCGAGGAGGTCGGCGGTGCTCCACCCGTGAAGCGGTAGGCCGTCGGCGTACTCGACGGCCAAGGTCTGGGCCTTGCTCCTGGCCAACCCGCTCAGTAGGAGGTCCTCGGGGCTGCGGTCGTGCGTCGGGGCGTGCGGCGCGCTGTCGGGCTCGAGGAGTCTCGGTCCCACGACGTAGAGGTGGTTGCCGATCCGTCCTCGGCTCATCGCGACGTATCCCTGCTCTCGGTAGAGGTTGTCAGTGCCGAGGGTGAACGCTCGGTCACAGGTGAGGCCTTGGGCCTTGTGAACGGTCATGGCGTAGGCGTGGGTTAAGTAGCGGGCGGCGAGGTAGTCGGGCGGCAGGACGGCCGTCTCACCGGTCGTGAACGCGACGGTCACAGCGGACACGCGAACGTCGATTGCCTCGATTGTGCCGCGTCCGCCGTTGCGGACGTGGAGCCGTCGGTCATTGCGAAGGGTCATGACCTGATCACCAGCTTGGAAGGGAGTGCCGTCGACGGTGAGCGTCGGCCCATGGAGGAGACCGGTGGGTTCGACGCGGGTTCGGGCCCGCCGGTTCAGGTCGTCGACGTCGGAGCGTCGCCCGGCGAGCATGATGGCGTGCTCACCATGGAGGCGGGCCGCCCACCAGTCAGCGACCATCCGCGCTCGGGTGTCTTCGGCGTTGTCGCCGAGGGTGATCCGGCCGTGGTCGCGGTAGGCGCCGACGGCGGCGTCGATGTCGCCGTCGCGCAGGTCCCGGAGGGCTTGTCGTTCCCAGGCGTCTTGCTGGCGGCGGTTGTCGGTGAGCCGCACCCCAGGGAGGCGGCGGGCGAGCCCGGATAGGAGGCCTCCGGCGTCGATCTCTGGGAGCTGGCGGGGATCGCCGACGAGCACCACCTTGGCGCCGGTGTCGTTGGCGTGGTCGAGGAGCCGGGCGAGCTTGCGGGTGCCGACCATCGCGGCCTCGTCGACGACCACGACCGTCTGGCGGTCGAGCCGGCTCGTCTCTCGGTCGACGGCGCCCAGGAGCGCGTCGAGGGTGGTCGACGGGATGCCGGCGGTGGTTTGGAGCTCGGCCGCGGCTCGGGCGGCGAGAGCGGCGCCGAGCACCCGGTAGCCGCTCCGCTCCCACGCCTCTCGGGCGGCGTCGATGGCGAAGGTCTTGCCCGCTCCGGCGGCGGCGGTCACGACATCGACCCCGTTGCCCGACCGACAGAGGTGTCCGATGAGCTGGGCCTGCTCGGTGGACAGCGTCGGATGGGTCAGGAACGAGCGAGCCAGGTCGCCGTCGTCGGTGACAACACACCCCTCCCCGACCCGGGCAGCAGCAGCATCAAGCGTCCTTTGCTCGAGTGCGAGCAACTCTCGGGTGGACCAGCGCCGACCGGTCTCGACCGACGATAGGACGCGACCGTTGGCTGACCGTATGACAGAACTCGACGCAACCTTGAGGGGCACCACGGCTGGGTGGGCGGCGAGGAAGGTGTCAACCATGTCCTCGATGTCGGTCACGGGCGCACCGGTGGGGAGGTGGTCGCACCAGGCGCGCAGCACGTCGAGGCGATCAAAGGTCGAGGCTCGCTCGGTGAGACCGTCGACACCGGTGAGGCTGTTCTCGATGCGGTGCTGGGCCTGGGCGGTGAGCGGTTGTGGTTGTGCCTGGTGGAGCAGCCCAGTGAGCGCGTCGTAGTCGAAGCCGGCCTCGGAGGCCTTGGCCGACCATGCGTCGCACAGGTGGATGGCGTCCACGTCCCGGTCCTTGGGACGCCGGGTGGCCAGGGTGGCGAACTGGGCGGCGCGGGCCGACGTTTCACCCCGCGCCGCGAGTGCCGCTTCGATCTCACCGCGCCGGGTCGAGAACAGCCGTGTCACCGAGTCTGGGACGCCGGTCAGCTCGGCGGTGCCGTGCACCACTCGGCGCCACTCGACCCCGAGTCGGTTGGTGAGCAGATCGCGTAGATGGGCTTCGTACAGGTAGCCGGCGGTCTTGGCGTGGACGTAGAAGTGGCGGAAGTCCAACGTGCGCCACCGGTCGTCCGGGCCGCGGACCGTGTTCGCCACTAGCACGTGGGTGTGCAGGTGCGGGTCGCCCGCTCGGCTGGTCCGATGGCGGAACGCGGCGCCAACCAACCCATCACCAGCCACCTCCTCGATCCCGTTTCGGCCTCGACGTGACCAGACGGCATGACGTTCGAGATAGCCGAGCGCTGCGTCGACTGCCTCTTCGTGCGCGTCACGTACCACACCGGCGACGTCACGATCACCGAGTCCGAAGAGCACGGACACCGACTTTGGGGTCGAGAAGGTGAGGTCGAAGCCGGGGACCTTGCGGTTCGTCGCGCAGCCGAGCCGTGTCCCGGATCTTGGGTCACGGTCGGCGAGCACCGCTACGAGATCCTCACCCCTGACCTCCTCGGCGAGGCTGAGCAGCTGGGCGCCTCGACCGACCCACCGGCCGGGTACCTCGCCACCCAAGTAGTAGTCCTCCACACCGTGGGCAACCGTGCTGAGGTAGTAGTGCTCACTCCCCGGGGCGAGCACGCCGATGTTCAACACGGTCAAGAACCACTCACTCGGCCCGCCCGGTGGCCGGCGGGCATCGAGGATGCAAGTACGTGAACCTTCTTCGGTGTGTTGCGCGGGTCATCGGTCATCGTTGCTCGTTCGGTTCAGTCGGGATCGAGGAGGCGCAGCTGGTCCGCCGTGCTCGGACGGGACCGCGACGGCGGTGGTGTTGTCCGCGGTTGATCGGCGTCGCGGGCGAGGACGTCGCTCGGGATATGCAGCCGGTAGCCGCCCGGCACGAACCGGCCACCGTGGCGTGCCCGCGGCAGCGGCTCGAGCAAGCCCGCCCCGGTCAGCACCCGCAGCGCGCGGGCGGCGGTGTCCTTGGCGATCCCGAACTCCGCCGCCACCCGGCGTGCCGACACGGCAGACACTTCACCGTCGCTGTACGCGGCGGCGAGTTGGAGCACCGTCCACGCCGTCGGCCCGACACGCGCGACGACGGCGAGACCGGCCGGCCCGACGGTCAGGCGTCCGATGCTCACGCCGAGAAGGGCCGGCCGCGGGCCCACTCGTCGAAGACAGAGGCGGGAACACGGATGCTGCGCCCGATCCGCACCGCCGGGAGCCCTTCCCGGCCGCCGGTCTCCAGCCAGCGACGGGCCAGCACATAGCCCGCGGTGCGGCTGATTCTCAAGCGCATCGCCGCCTCCTGCACGGTCAAGAACACATGGACGTCGACGACGTCGCTCATCGAGCACCTCCTGTCGAGTGTTTGCACCCCTCTACTGAGCACCAACGGACATGAGCGCAGCAGAACGGGCGAAGAAATCTCGGCCAGCACCACACAGCGTCACAGCCACTATCTGCGCCACGCGACCGTCCGAACGGGACTTCGCCCGCGAAGTTCGCTTGAGTGGCCGAGTGCGCGCCTCCTGCCGGCGGGAGTCGTCGAGGATGGGATCTCGTGGCCGGCCGAGCCGACCGCGTAAGCAGCGAGCCGGCCGCGAGCGCACGGCCGAGGCGCGGTGCGGCGTTGCCCTCTCGGGGTGGTCAGTGCGCACGTCGATCCTCTGGGTCGCGATCGCGTGGGCTACGCCGACTGGATGACCGAGGATGAGCTCCACGAGGCGAACCGTGGCTGTTGGATTCTCGGCAAGGGAGCGACAGCGAGCGCTACGCGTTGTTCTCATTCCAGGGGAAGGTGGTGCAGGCGATGGAGATCGAGGGCCTGGTCGATACGCCGTTGTCGCGCCGAGCCCTTGTCGGCCCCATCCTTCGGCCGGGTCACCCGTTCTGCGACGACTTTGTGAACGGCCCAGCCCCGTTGCAGGGTCGGAACCCCGTCGGCTACTTCGACGCCCCGGTCGGCTGGCACCAGGCCGGTCACGGACACTAAGTGGTCTTCTGCCGAACTACACGCGTGTAAGCTGGGACCCGCGGTAGGGGGCGTCGGGCTGGGCGGCTGCGTCGCATGGTGGAGGTGCGATGTCGAGGCACAGCCCGTTCGTGATCGCGTTGCGCGCGGTGGATCGTGGTCAGCTCGAAGTGCTCGTCCGCCGACGTAGCGCCGAGTACCGGATGGTGCTTCGAGCTCAGATCGTGCTGGCCGCCGCCGAGGGCGAGGAGAACGCCTGTATCGCCGAACGCTTGAGGGTGGCGCTGAACACGGTGATCAAGTGGCGCAAGCGTTTCTTCGAGGAAGGCATGGCCGGGCTCACGGACCGAAGACGATCGGGTCGACCCCGGACGTTTTCCCCCTCTGGTGGTCGCCGAGGTCAAGCAGCTCGCCTGTGAGTTGCCGGCGACCACTGGAGTGCCGCTGTCGCGCTGGAGCTGTGCGGAGTTGGCCCGCGAGCTGGTGACCCGTGCCGTGGTGGCGGCCATCTCGGCGGCCACGGTGTGGCGGGTGCTGCGCCACGACGCCATCCGCCCGTGGTTCCACCGCTCCTGGATCTTCCCGCGCGACCCGGACTTCGCCGCCAAAGCGGTCGTGGCGTTGGACCTGTACGCCCGCACCTTCGAGGGCGAGGCGTTGGGGGCAACGGAGTTCGTGATCTGCGCCGATGAGAAGACATCCATCCAGGTCCGCTGCCGCTGTCACTCGACCCTGCCGCCGGGTCGGGCGCGGGTGATGCGAGTCGAGCACGAATACGACCGTGGCGGGGCGCTCGCCTACCTGGCCGCCTACGACGTACACCGAGCTCAGGTGATGGGGCGTTGCGAGCCGACGACCGGCATCGTTCCGTTCGGCCGTCTCGTCGAGCAGGTCATGACGGCCGAGCCCTACCGGTCGGCGGAGCGGGTGTTCTGGATCGTCGACAACGGCTCGAGCCATCGCGGTCAACGATCCGTCGACCGGCTGGAGGGCAAGTGGCCGACGTTGCGGCTCATCCACCTGCCGGTGCACGCCTCCTGGCTTGACCAGTGCGAGATCTACTTCTCCATCGTGCAACGCAAAGTCGTCAGTCCCAACGACTTCACCGATCTCGACGAGATCCGCGAGCGTCTGGCCGTCTTCGAGGCGCGCTACAACGCCATCGCTGAACCTTTCGACTGGACCTTCGGCCGCGGCGATCTCGACAAGCTCCTTGCCCGCATCGACGCCCACACCGCCCGAGCCGCCTGAACCGCCCCGGCTCGCTGCCTACCATCGGCAGCCATGCCGATCCCCAGTTCGACGCGCACCTCCTTGGCCCAGCGTCTCGAACAACGACGGCGGGAGCGTTGGCCCAGCCTTACCCGGCTTTCGGTGCGGGTCCGGGGCAACTTCGCCTACATCGCCGGCACCATCGCCGCCGACGAGGAGTTGCCGCTGTGTCGCCTGCGCTACGGCGGTTCCGCGTCCCGGTGGGGCTTCGCGATCTACCTCGCCAGCAAAGACAGCTACGAAGACTCGGTTCTTCCCAGCGGCATGACCGCAGGCACACCGGAAGAAGCCCTCGACTGCGCCTGCGCTCTCTACCTCAACGACCCCAGCGCCTGGACAGACGCACAAGACCGATCTGATTCACGCGAGAACTTCTGACAAGGACCACTAAGCCGAGGCGGTGATGGGTGCACTCGCCGAACTCGACTGGCTGGGGTGGTCCACCCCCTTCCTGATGTTCACCGGCAAAGGCGGGGTCGGCAAGACCACGATCGCCTCAGCGACCGCGGTCGCGCTCGCCGACGCCGGTCGGCGGGTGCTGCTGGTGTCGACCGACCCGGCGTCGAACCTGACGGACGTGTTCCAGATGACCACCGGCGAACAGCCCACCCCGGTCGTTGGCCTGGATGGTCTCGATGTGATGGACCTCGACCCACAGGAGGCCGCCGACGACTACCGGTCCCGTGTGATCAACCCGTATCGCGGCGTCCTGCCTGACCGCGAGGTCGCATCACTCGAAGAGAAGCTCGCCGGTGCTTGCACCGTCGAGGTCGCCGCGTTCGATACCTTCGCCCGGCTCCTCGCCGACCCAACCTCGATCGGCTCGTACGCCCACGTCGTGTTCGACACCGCCCCTACCGGACACACCCTGCGAGTGTTGAGCCTGCCCGCCGCCTGGTCCGACTACCTCGGCGCCAACCCCGACGCCACCAGCTGCCTCGGCCCACTCGCCGGCCTCCAAGACGACCGCCCGATCTACGCCGCAGCGGTCGACACCCTGCGCGACCCAACCCAGACCACCGTCGTCCTCGTGGCCCGGCCCGACCGCGGCGCGCTCACGGTGGCCGACACCGCTGCGGAGGAGCTGCACGACCTCGGCATCGACCACCAGACACTCGTCATCAACGGCGTCCTGGCCGACCCGCTCGCCGGCGACCCGATCGCCGACGCCTACGCCTCGGCGCAACGACGAGCGCTCGCGAGCCTTCCACCGCCGCTCCGCCGTCTCCCAATGGCGGTCGTACCGCTCGTCGGCGTCGATATGGTCGGCATGGCTGCTCTGCGCCAACTGGTCACCGGAGTCGCCAGCGATGAGCCCGACCGTCAGCCGCCGAGGACGCTCGCGATTGAGCCGAGTCGGGCGCCGGGCATGGGCGATCTCGTCGATCAGCTCGAACAGCCCGGCCATGGCGTCATCCTCGTCACCGGCAAGGGGGGTGTCGGCAAGACCACCGTCGCCCAACACGTCGCCGTCGAACTCGCACGACGCGGCCACCCCGTGCACCTATCGACTACCGACCCCGCCGGTCACGCCGCGCTGACCGGCGCCGACCTCCCCTCGCTGACCACCAGTGCGATCGATCCTGACGTCGCCACCGGCGATTACGTTCAGGGCCGCCTCGACGCTGCCGCCAGGAGCGGGCTTGACCAGGAGCATCTCGACCTGCTCGCCGAAGACCTCCGCTCACCGTGCTCGCAAGAAGTCGCCGTGTTCCAAGCCTTCCGCCAACTCCTCGGCAGGGCTCGCAGCGGGTACGTCGTCATCGACACTGCACCGACGGGCCACACGCTGCTCCTGCTCGACGTGACGGGGTCGTTCCACCGCCAGGTCGTCCAAGGCGCCGGCCAACTACGCGGCCGGGTCGTCACCCCGCTCATGCGCCTCCAGGACCCCGCTTACAGCCGCCTCCTGGTCGTCACCTTAGCCGAGACCACGCCCGTCGCCGAGGCCGTCGAGCTTCAACAGGATCTCCGCCGAGCCGGGATCGAACCGTTCGGCTGGGTCGTCAACGCCACCCTCTCTGGCTCCGGCACCGGCGACCCGATCCTCAACGCCCGCGCCGCGCTCGAGCACGAACAGCTCACCCGCATCGTCGACCTCGCCCCGCAGGTGTGGACGCTCCCCTGGGACCCAACCGTGACGGGCGACGCCGACTCCCAACCCCAGGACGCGTACCGCCTATGACGACCATGATGATCCGACCCGGCGACGACACCTGTTGCGGTTGTGGTTGACGCTGCATCGTAACGTCGTGGCCGGCCCCGGGATCGGTGATATCCCACCAACGCGGGCTGTCCGCTACGGCTGGTACCGCGCACTCAGTGAGTGGGTACGCCGAGCTCACCGATGAGGCGTTCGACGCGGCTGCGCTCCATAAAAGAAGCAGGCCCGTATAGATCGGATGACGTGTGTCGATAGACGCCGTGGACGACCATTTCTAGCACCCGGCCGCGGCACCGGCTGAGGGGTGAGCGCGCCACCGAGGTGGAAGGCGCCAACGGCAGCCACAACGACTCCCGCGGCGCGCAGCGCCCAGCCACCGACGACGACGCCGCCTGGGAGTTGCCGCGCCGATGACCAGCCAGGGAATGGTCAGCGCCCCCAGAAGGACGAACTGCACCACGACGAGCAGCCACCCGATGCGCCGCGCCGACCCATTCGGGCCTAGGCCGACGAGACGGTGGCGAGCGCGGCGGTGAGGCGTTCGGCTGCGTCGTTCGCCAACTCCCGGAAAGGTTCACCGGTCATCAACTCGCGGGGATCGACCGCGCTGATCCTGGTCCCGTCACCCGTGTCGGCGAGCACCACGTTGCATGGCAGGAGCAGGCTCACAAACTCATCGAGCTCCAACGCTCGGTGCGCGACCTTCGGGTTGCACGCCCCAAGGATCTTCAACGGCGCGCGGTCCACGCCGAGCTTGGCTTTGAACGTGGCCGCCACATCGATCTCGGTCAGCACGCCGAAACCTTGATCGGCGAGCGCGTCACGCACAGCAGCTTCGGCCTCTGCCATGGGCAGCGCCGTCACTGTCTCGATGGCACGCATGGTCAGCTCTTCCCCGCCGTGGCGAAGCGGGCTAGGCCCAGCTCCGTCTCGATCGCGTGACGGGGGCGGGCACCCACCGCCTGTTTGGTGAGCTTGCCGCCCTCGAACAGTCCGATGGTCGGGATACCGCGGATGCCGTAGGCGTTGACGACGGAGTGATTCGCGTCGACATCCACCTTCACCACCTTGATCGCCGACCCGTACTGAGCGGCCAGCGCTTCGACTTCCGGGCCGACCATCCGACACGGCCCGCACCACGCCGCCCAGAAGTCCACCACGACGGGCACGGTCGAGTCGAGTACCTCTCGCTGGAAGCTCGCCCGGTCGTCTGCCTTGATGACGGTCGTCATGTCTGGTCCTCTCGGTCACGGCCCCGCAATTCGGAGCTCCTCACCACACACCAACCTATACCCCCCTGGGTATATTCCACCTCGGGCGCGGGCAGGTCATCGCGCGGTCAGCAGTCTCTTGACGTCATCCGAGCTCGGGACCCGACCCGACAGGACGACTGCTTCGTCGATGACGAGTGCGGGAGTTGCCAGGACGCCCCATGAGGCGATCTCGCCGGGGTCGGTGATCTTCTCGAACGTGGCGTCGAGCCCGAGTTGGTCGACGGCGGCATGGGTGAGCTTCTCGAGTATCTGGCACTTGGTGCAGCCGGTGCCGAGGATCTTGATATCCATGGTGGTGCCTTTCAGATGATGAGGTTGAACAGGAAGCCGATGCCCAGGATCGACGCGGCGACGACACCGAAGTAGGTGGCGATGAGCTTCGGCTTGAGGACGCGGCGAAGCAGGATCATCTCTGGTGCCGACAACGCCACGACGCTCATCATGAACGCCAACACGGTGCCCATTGGCAGTCCCTTGTCGTGCAGCGCATCGACGAGCGGCAACACGCCGGCCGCGTTCGAGTAGAGCGGGACGCCGATTACTACGGCCAGCGGGACGCCCCACCAGCCGGTCGCGTGTTGCGGCGAACCAGTCGGCCGGGAGCCAGCCGTGGATCACGGCGCCCAGCCCGATCCCGACGAGCAGGTATGGCCAGATCTTGCGCAGAATGCTGCCGACCTCCTCGCGCCCCATCAGCAGACGGTCGTCCCACGACAGTCCGCTGAGGGGTCGACGACCTTGCCGCGCAGACGGGTCTCGAACACGAACGGCTCGACCCATCGCTCCAGCCGAAGCCGACCAAGCACGGCACCCGCGACGATGGCGATGACCATCCCACCGACGATGTACAACGCGGTCACCTGCCAGCCGAACAGGCCGAACAGCAGCACGATCGCGACCTCGTTCACCAGCGGGCTGGCGATCAGGAAGCTCAGGGTCACACCGAGCGGGACACCGGCAGCGACGAATCCGATGAACGCGGGAACGGCCGAGCATGAACAGAACGGCGTGACGACACCGAGTCCGGCGGCCGCGACGTTGCCGACGCCTTCGCGCCTGCCACCCAGCAGCGCGCGGGTGCGTTCGACCGACATGAAGCTGCGCAAGCACCGTGACGACGAAGATCACCCCAGTCAGAAGCAGGGCGATCTTGGTGGTGTCGTAGAAGAAGAAGTGCACCGACCCGCCGAGACGGGTGTCGCGGTCGAGGCCGACCAGGTCGAACACGACCCAGTTCCACCAGCGCAGGTTCAGCTGATAGAGCGTGAGCCACACCGCGCCGGCCCCTGCGAGCATGAACCCCCGTCGGAGCGGAGACCGCGTCGGCGCTTCGTTCAGGATGGTGGACGCGCTCATCGTGAGTCGCCTTGCGGTGGATCGAAGCGCCCGAGCAGCCCGGCCAGCGCATCGTGATCGAGGGTGTAGTCGATCCAACGGCCACGTTTCGCTCCGGTGATCATGCCGGCCTCACGCAGCACCTTTAGATGGTGCGACAGTAACGTCGGCGACACCTCGGCCGCCTGGGCCAGCTCACACGCGCAGCGCGTGCCGCACCGAAGCTCACGGACGATCGTCCAGCGCACCGGATCACCCAGTGCCCTGAACTGTTCAACAACCATTGAATCGTCCACGCCCGGAGTGTCTCCCTCGAACACCAGCGCCCCCAGAGCACAAGGTCCCGTTCATCCGGGACCGGTACCCCTATACCCGGCGGGGTATGTAGTCGAAAATGGGGAACAGGAGATGCGGATAGCCGCTCGCGGCCAACTCGCCTTCGCCTGACCCAAGAGAGGAACCAGATGCATGAGAACGGCTACGGCCAAGCGGTGCTCGACGAGTTGCGACCGCTGCACCGCGAGCTTCGTCATGTCATCCCCGACGTCTACAAAGGATTCGCCGAGTTTCATCACGCCGCCTTCGCGGCCGGCGAGCTCGACGCGAGAACCAAGGAACTCATCGCCTTGGCCATCAGCGTCATCGAAGGGTGCGACGGTTGCATCGCCTCGCACGCCGAGGGCGCAGCGCACGCGGGCGCCACCCGGCAACAGGCGGCCGAGGCCATCGGCGTGGCGATGCTCATGAACGGCGGCCCCGCCACCATCTACGGCCCCCGCGCCTATGCCGCCTTTTGCCAGTTCGCACCGGAACCAGTGGGCTGAACAGGCGGCGCGGCCTCCGTACAACTCACGAAGCCCTGTGCTGGGCGACCTTCTCGGCGTTGCCCCGGCCGGCGAAGCCCAACCGAGCCGATCGCCGTCGACGATCTCTGATGAGGTCACCGTCAAGCGGCGGTCGGCGCCCGTATCAGCCTGTCGAGCTGATCGGCCGACGCTGAGGCGGGCTCGGCGACCCAAGCCGGGCGAGCTGGCCCAGTTGCGGGCGGTGGTGGAGGCCAAGCTCGAGCTGCTGGGTGAGGACGGCCTCGGGGTGACCCGGTCGTTCCTGGCCGACCATGCCCCCAACGAGGGCGTTGACGCGACCAGCAGGGAGAACTGGGCGGGTTGGACCCGGATGCCGAGCCGTATCGGGGTGTCGGGAAGGGTGTCGGTTATGCAGTGTGGATGAGAGGCCGGCCGGTGGTGGCCCAGTCGTCGGGGCCGCCGACGGCCACGCTGAGATCGTGGCGACAAGGGTGACCTGATCGCCAACGCCGAGCTCGGCGGGACTGGGCCGATGTGGGAATGGATCGGCGGGCTCCTCGGCTTCGTCGACGGCAGCGCGGAGCGCGGCCAGCTCGACCTCGTCCCGCTTCACGACGCCGAGCGTCGACTGCCACTGGTCGAAGGCGGCTCGCACGTCGGGGTCAGGATGGCCACGAGCGCGTCGGGCACTTCGGCCCATCGCTCGGGCCGCGGCGTGCGAGTCGAGGCGCCTGTGGGCCAGCCGGGCGGACTGGCGGTGCTGGGTAGGCAATTAGCGACGGTTCGGTGCCGAATCGGCCGGCGCGACGGCCGCACCTTTGGGATGCTGAGGGTTGACGGCCAGTGACGATCACCGCCAGTGCTCCTCCGAGGAGCAGGAGGCTGGTCCATTCGTTGAGGCGGAGCCCGGCGATTGTGTGGGCGTAGTCGATCCGGAGACGTTCGATGAGGAATCGGCCGATGGCGTACCCGGCGACAGATACGGCGAAGAGCCGGCCAGGACGTAGGCGGTGGCGCCGTTCGACGAGCAGGACAAGGGCGACGACGGCCAGGTTCCAGAGGGACTCGTAGAGGAAGGTCGGGTGATAGGTGGCGATCTGTTGGAGTCCTGGGGGCCGGTGGGCAAGGTCGATGTGAACGGCCCAGGGGAGGCTGGACGGACGCCCGAAGAGCTCTTGGTTGAACCAGTTGCCCCATCGGCCGATGGCTTGGGCGAGGGGTAGGGCGGGCGCGACGGCATCGAGGAGGGGCGCGACGGGCTGGTGACGGTGCCGGGCGACCAAGATCCCGGCGGCGACGCCGGCCGCGATCCCGCCCGGGATGCCGAGCCCGCCGTCCCAGATGGCGAGGGCTCGCAACGGGTGATGGGTGTAGAGCTCGTAGTCGGTAACGACGTGATAGAGGCGGGCGCCGACGATCCCGGCAGGGACGGCCCACATGGCGATGGCTGCGATATCGCCCGGCTGGCCGCCTCGGGCTTGCCAGCGGCGGTCCGCCCACGACGCAGCAGCGATGACACCGAGAGCGATCATCAGCCCGTAGGCCCGCAACTGGAATGCGGCAAGGTGGATGGCGTTGCTTGGTGGGCTCGGAAAGGCAGAGGGGATCAGGTGGATGGGATGCCTGCGACGATCGGGGGGGGGGGGGCGCGGATACAGAGCTTTGTCGACCCTAGGCCGGGAGATGGGGTGGTACGCCGGTCGGCCCGGTGTGACAGCCGGGAGCTGGGTGCATTCGACGAAGGCGCGCTTAGATGCCGTTGTGCTTGTCGTTTTCGGTCAGGCCCACGCGATGGCGCCGTGTCCGGTCGTCACGCTCTCGGGTGTGATCGTCGGCGGCCTGATGGGAGTGTTCGGCGTCGGGGGATCCTCCGTTGCCACACCGATTCTGTCGCTGGTCGGTGTTCCGCCGCTGTTGGCCATCGCGTCGCCTCTGCCAGCCACGATCCCCGCCGCCGTTGTCGGCGCGGTGCCCTATGTGCGCAGCGGCGACGCCCGACCAAAGGCTGCGGCTTGGTCGCTGCTTGGCGCCCTCCCGGCCACCATCGCCGGCGCCCTGCTCTCCCGGCTGGTCGGCGGGGCCGCCCTGCTGGTCTTCTCCGGCGCAGTGCTCGTTGTGGTCGGCATCAGGGTACTGCTGCCGATCGAGGACGCGGCGAGGGAGGCTGGACACGGCGGCGGCAGAACCGGGTGCTGCTCGTCACTCTGGCCGCAGGACTCGGGCTGTTCACCGGGCTGCTAGCGAACGGCGGAGGCTTCCTGCTGATGCCCCTCTACCTGCTGGTGTTCGGGTTGCGGATGCGTCAAGCAGTAGGCACGAGCCTGCTCGTCATCGCCGTGCTCTCGGTTCCGACATTGCTCACGCATTGGGCCCTCGGTCACGTCGATTGGGCTGTGTCGGGCGAGTTCGCGCTCGGGATGATCCCGGCCAGCCTCACCGGTGCTCACCTGTCGAGCCGGTTCGCGGGCGGAGCGCAGCGGCGAGCCTTCGGCTGCTTCCTCATCGCCTTCGGCTCGTTGTTCACGCTCTACCGACTGGCCTTGAGGTAGCGGAGCTGGACGGAGGAGGGCTGCCGTCGAAGATCATTCGCGGCGGCTCGATGATGTCCACCGTCAGATGCGCTCCTTCTGCGACCCAACGGGGCCCTAGATCGACAAACGCGACGCAGAAAGGTGGGGTCTCCTTCCCGACCGGTGGTCGCGGACGAGAGCGTGCGCGGCTCGATACCCTGGGAGGTATCGGTACCGCGTGGCTCGATGGAAAGGGGCGGTGATGGAGTTGCCCGATGAGGTCATCGAGGATGTCCGCAAGCGGCTCCACCGGGTGAGCGGCCAGCTGGCCGGCATCGAGCGCATGCTCGACGACGGCCGCGAGTGCAAGGACGTTGTCACCCAGGTCAGCGCCGCCACCAGGGCCCTCGAGCAGACCGGCTTCAAGCTCGTCGCCGCCGGCCTCACCTACTGCCTCGCCCACCCCGCGGAAGCCGAAGCATCCGGCTACCCACTCGAGGCCGTCGAGAAGATGTTCCTGAAGCTGGCCTGATGGACAGCGAGGCATGGGACGAGCGCTATGCCGGCACCGAGCTGTTCTGGACCGCCCAACCCAATCGCTTCCTCGTCAGCGAGGTGAGCGGCCTCACCCCCGGGCGGGCCCTCGATCTCGCCTGCGGCGAGGGCCGGAATGCCGTCTGGCTCGCTCGGCAGGGCTGGGACGTCGTCGGCGTCGACTTCTCACAAAACGGCCTGGACAAAGGCCGGATGCTCGCCCGCCACGAGCGGCGTCAGGATCAACTGGGTCCAAGCCGACCTGACTGCATACGAGCCGCCGGGCGCCGCGTTTGACCTCGTCGTCATCCTCTATCTGCACCTCGTGGGAGCCCAGCTCGGACCGGTTCTCGCCCACGCCGCCGGAGCGCTGGCCCCGGACGGGACCTTGCTCGTCGTCGCCCACGACAGCACCAACCTGACCGACGGTCACGGCGGGCCGCAGGATCCTGCCGTGCTCTACGGCCCCGACGACGTCGTCGCCGCCGTGCCTGGGCTTATCATCGACAAGGCCGAGCGCGTCCGCCGATCGGTTGATACACCTGGCGGACCCGTCGAAGCCATCGACGTCCTCGTGCGAGCCCACGCCGCCAGCTCGGCTGCCACAGGTCGAATCCGACCTACGTGAGGTAACGGGATCCCCCGCGAGTTGTGCCCTCGGCGTCCTAACTACTTCGACCTGAAATGGTCGGTCCGCGTGTCGGCACGCGTGTGTTCGGTACGATGGCTCCGACCCGTAGGGCTAGTACGGATCGGAGCTACCGATGTTGCGAACGGTAGGCGAGCAGCCACCCTGTGGGAGTCGATCTTGCCGGCGCCGTTGTTGGGGATGCCGGCCGAGTTGGAGGCGGTGGATCGCCTGTTGGATGACCCGCGGTTCTTTGAGCCGTCTCGGGTGTTCTTCCATCCGGTGTTGGGTCGGCCGTCGATCCCGATCGAGTGCTATCTGCGGTTGATGTTCTTGATGTACCGCTATCGGCTCGGCTTTGAGCCGCTGTGCCGGGAGGTGAGTGATTCGATCACTTGCAGCGCTTCGCCCGGATTCCCCTCGGTGGGCGGGTGCCGCATCCGACGACGTTGATGAAGATCACTACCCGCTGCGGCGAGCCCGCGGTGTCGTAGACCGACGCGGCGCACCCCGGGTCCTCATAGCAGGAGCGGCGTGCTTCGCCATCGCCTACGCCTGGTTCGCGGCCGGCCCCGACCACGTCCTCAGGCTCCTACCCGCCTTCATCCTCGCCGGGATCGGGATCGGCTGCGCCGAGACCGCCGAACACGCAGCCGTCGCCAGCCTCTCCCCGACCCAACTTCGCGGCTCCGCCTTCGGCCTCCTGGCCGCCATCCAAGCCGCCGGCAACCTCGCCGCCTCGACCACCGCCGGGATCCTGTGGACCGCGGTCTCACCGACAGCCGCGTTCGTGTTCCTCGGCGTCGCCATAACCATCGCGGTCGTCCTCATCGCCGTCAGCACGTCACACCTGGCGCCAGCCCACCGCTGATCTGGCCGGCCGCAAACGGCGAGCAGACGAAGCGGACCATCGCCAGCCGTTACTCCCGGCGTTACTCCCGGCACGACTCGTGGCACGAGACCACAGCGCTGTGACCAGGCACTTCGCGGCAGGACGGTGCGACAACGCGGAATCCCTCCCGTTCCGCTTCCGGGTCCTCGGTCAAGGCCTCGGCGCGCCCCCCATTTCGGTACTGCCAAACACGCCACTGGTGAGACCCGCCCGAGGTGCCCGACTGGGGCCCCTGAAGCATCGGCCGGCGCCTCAGCGGCAGGGGGCCGACTGGATGGTGTTGCCGGTGAAGCCGATGTCTCGCGCGGCGAGGTTGGCGCCGTTGTCGGCCACGACCCCGGTCGGGTGCCCACCCCCACCGGTGGCGCAGATCAGGTTGTCGTGGACGTGGATGCCGTCCAGCAGGTGGGCCGGCGGCGTCGAGTCGGGCCGGTCCTGCTGGGTCCCGGTGATGCCGTTGAAGTTGCCGGACAGGCGGTTGCCATAGATCTCGACGTTGGAGCTGGCCGCCACGGTGATGCCGCCGTCCCAATACCAGCCCGCCCGCGGCGTCCGTTGCCGTAGACCTCGTTGCCGCGTATCACGGCGTTGCGGCTGATCTCGTAGTAGATGCCCTCGGCGAAGTTGTCCTCGATCAGGTTGTGCTCGATGAGCGCGTCATGGGCGTTGATGTCGGCCCACAGCCCCTTGCAGTCGTTGTCGTGCACGTAGGCGTTGCGGATGGTCACCTGACCCTCGTCCCACTTCATGCCGCCGGCCTCGAAGTCGCAGGGCGCGTGCAGGGTGTGGTTTCGGGCCAGCTCGGGCCCGTCAAAGGTTGTGGGGTCGCCGTCCAGCCCGTCCAGGAGGATCCCGGTGGCGGCGTTGCCGCCGATGCCGAGCTGGTCGTTGTCGTTGTAGTGGCCGCCGAGGACCCGCATGCCGTCGGCCGCTAAGAGGCCGGTCCAGCCGTTGTGCAGGGCCGAGACGTTCCGGACCACCCAGCCACTGGCGTGCGACTCCGGCTGGATGGCCGCCCCCTGTCGGTCGCTGGCGTAGTCCCGGACAGTGACCGAGTCCACGGTCACGCCGCTGGCGCCACCGGAGAACGCCGACTTCAGGCTCCGTCCGCCGTCCAGCACCGCGCCCGGCTCCCCACAGAAGGTGTCGCCCGACCTGGGCTGAACGCTGAAGTTGCGCAGGTGGGTGCCGCCGTCGACCAGGTAGGTGGTGCCGGCGGGGTGCGTGTCCACCACGAGCTGGGCGACGTCGCCGACGCCGATGGGCACCGCCGACCCGCTCGCGCACACGGCAGGAGGCGACGGGGCGGCCGACGATGCGGGCAGCGGGGCGGCCGACGGGGCGGCCGCACAGCCCGAGAGCGCGGCCCCGCCGACCAGGGCGACCGCGAGACCGGCCGCACCGACGACCTGGCGGCGCCGCGGGTGGTCTTGAACGAGTGTCATCGGTTCAGCCTGCCAGCTGCGGGATGCATCCGGGTCGCCCCCAATGGATGGAAGTTGCCTTTCAGCAGGACCAGAGGGTTCTCGTCGCCCCGCATGAGCCCGACGTGGCTGAGCCCGGCGGCCCGCAGAGCCACGTCGATGATCTTCTGCGACGCCCGGATCGGAGCGCGTCCGGCAGTAGGGGCAAGGGAGGCGCGCGTGGCTGGTCGGGCCCAGCGGCCGGGATCGTAGTCGAAGGGCACGAGCTGGCGGAACCCTTGGGCCTGGGCGTTTGTAGGGTTCCAAGCGGGAGGGTTGAACGGCCCCGCCGGAGTGCGGATCCCGGGCCGGACCTCGAAGTCGACCGGGTCCAGGGGGCGGGCCGCCAGGTCTCGTCACCTGGGCCAGCCAGCGTCGGGTCGTGCCGCCGAAGCCCCGCACCAGCGACTGACGCGGCCGGTGGATCAGGTAGCCGACGCCTTGGCGCCGGTTCGGCCGCTTAGCACTGCGTTCCATGTCCTGGCCCGCCGCTGTCCAGCAGCCAGACGCGGGCCGTTGCCCGATCACGTCGCGGGCGATGCTGATCCCGGCCGGCCCTGCCCCGACGATGCACATGCCCACCTCGAGCTCCCGCGCATCGACAGCACTCCGCTTGTCACCGTCCGTCCACGATCTGCGCTGGCACACGCTGACGATGTCCGCCATGCGGGAGATCCCGGGGGAGTGCGACAATACCGAAGTCTTGTCGCCGATCTGGCTTTGGTCGGCGAGACAAGGGGAACTCGGTGATCGATCAGCCGACCGAGCCGCGATTCAACGATCGATGGCAGGGGGAATCAGGCGAAGCATGGGCCGAACGCCCAGGCATCGTGGCGTCCCTGCTGCGCTACCGCGTGGTCGTGGTCGCTGCGACGCTGCTCGGGGCGGTTGCCGGGTACGCGCTCGCGCAGCTGCTTCCCGTCCGCTACCAGGCCGAGGCCGTCTTGATCCTCTCCGACCCTGGCGGCCCCAGCATCCTCGGCGGCGGCAACCCGTTGGGCAGCAGCGACCGCCAGGTGTACCTGGCCAAGCAGGCGGACATCATGACCTCGAGGGCCGTGCTCGAGCGGGCCATCGAGATCCTCGGAAGCGCTCAGTCCCTTCCCGAGGTGAGGGACGAGGTCGACGCGCACCCCGCGGCGAACATGGCGAGCGTCTCCATCGCCGCGACGACGGCCGATCGCGAGTCCGCAGTCGCACTGGCGAACGCAGTCGGCACCGCGTACGAGCAGGTCACGCAGGAACGCGCCGCGACCGACGCGAACGCGGCGATCGCCAGCCTCGAGAAGCTCCGCGCCCGCTACCAAGCGGACTTCGACGCCAGCCCCCAGTCCGCGAACGGCGAGCTCACCTCCCGGCAGCAGCAGCTGGCCAGCCAGATCACCGACATCCAGCAGCGCGAGCAGGACATCACCACGCAGGTGGGCGTCTACGCCTCCGGGGTGGAGTACTTCGAGCAGGCCGAGCGACCGACCTCCCCGTCGCAGCCCAAGCCCAAGCTCGCCGCATTGCTGGGCGCGCTGGTGGGCCTTCTCTCGGCGGCGGGCTGGGCGTGGTGGAAGGCCGCCCGCGACCAGCGCGTGGAGGACCGGGGCGAACCGGCCCGGATCCTCGACGCGCCCCTGCTCGGCGAGGTGCCACGACTCCGTGCCCCGTCAGTGGCGACGGGCACGGCGGTCACGCCGCCGGAGCTGGACCCCGCCCTCGAGGACGCCTTCCACCTCGTCGTCGCCTCGATGGAGCACGAGCTGACCGGCGTCGGCGGAAAGTCCGTCGCCCTGACGAGCGTCGGGCCGGGCGACGGTACTACCACCACCGCATTGCAGATCGCCAGCGCCGCCTCCCAGGAGGACCGGAGGGTCCTGCTGATCGACGCCGACGTGCGCATGCGGCACCTCTCCGAACGCGTCGGCCTCGCCGAGGACGGGTCGCCACGCCAACGCCGTCAGGTGCGCCTGCCGCGCGGCGAGCGCGTCGGCGCGAAGGACTACCTCGACCGGCTCGTGTCGACGGACAGCGTAACGGTCCTGCCCGTCGCCCCGGCGCCCACCAACCCGGACGATCCGGCGAATGGCTACCGCGCGGTAGACGTGCGCGACGCAGTGCGCTCCATCGGGGACCTGTTCGACCTCGTGTTGGTCGATGCGCCTTCGCTCCTGGTCGCCTCCAACGCCCTCGACGTCGCCGGACAGGCCGACGGTGTCGTGTTGGTGGTTCCCCATCGGGTCGCGCTCGCGCGACCTGCGCGCGGTCCGCGACCGCCTCGCCTTCGTCAAGACGCCGTTGCTCGGCTACGTCTACGTCCGGCCGCAGGGGCGGCGGCCACACGCTCCGGGGACATGACACGCGCTCGTCGCGTCGCCCCTCAGCCGACAGGGGAGAGCGAGGAAGAGCGCCCCGAGATGGAGACGCCCGGCGACGGGTGTGGCGACGCGGGCCAGCCGATTCGCACGCAGCCGAACCTCACGGCGCAGACCGCGTCCGGCCTGAGTTGGTTCTACCTGGCCACGATGATGCTCATGGTCGCCAACCTCGCCTACACCGCGACCGTCTCGCGGCTGCTGGCGCCGGCCGCCTTCGGGCTCATGGCCATCGCCAACCTGGTCGTCCTGTTCATCAATTTCTTCGTCCGCATGGGGCTGGCTTCGGCGCTGGTCCAGAAGCGGGACCTGTCCGAGGAGGAGATCCGGGCCGCCTCCACCGCCGGGGTCGCCGTCGGCCTGGCCTGCCTGGTGCTGATCTGGATCCTGGCCCCAGCCGTCGCCGCCTTGTTCCGGGCACCGGCGCTCCCGCCGATCCTGCGTGGTCTGGGGGTGTCGTTCCTGTTCATGGGCTGGTCCATGACGGGGCTGGGCCTGCTGCGCCGCGAGCACCGCTTCCGCACCCTGTCGATGATCACGGTGGGCACGTACGTGTTCGGCTATCTCGTCGTGGGCGTAGGCCTGGCCCTGCTCGGGGCTGGCGTGTGGAGCCTGGTGGCGGCGTCGGTGGTGTCGACGGCGGCCCAGGCGATCTGGCAGTACGCCGCCCTTCGCCATCCAATCCGGCCCGTGCTCCGCTGGGAGCCGTATAAGGCGGTCTGCGGCTATGGGTCTCGCCTGGCGAGCGCCCATCTGTTGGACTACTGCGGTGGCAATCTCGACACCTTGACGGTGTCCCGTGTGGCGAGCACTGCGGTGCTCGGCCAGTACAGCCGGGCGTACTACCTGGCCTTCCAGCCACTCAGCAACTATCTGGCCCAGGCGTTGACGACCGTGCTGTTTTCGCCCCTCAGCCGCATTCAGCACGACCTGGCCCGCCTGCGCAGCGCCTACTTCAGCGTCTTGTCGCTCGGGAACCTGATGCTGTTCCCGATCTGCGCCGGCATCATGGTCGCCGCACAGGAGCTGGTCGTGGTCGTGCTCGGCCCGCAGTGGGACCTGGCGGCCGGGCTGGTCCCGTGGTTCGCTCTCGCGGCTGGCTGCCATGTCGCCTCGCAGCTCACACAGCTGCTGGCGGAGGCGCGTGCGGAGCTGAACCGGTCGCTGGTCGTCCAGACGGCCTACATCGTCGCGCTGGCGCTGCTCTTGGTGATGGTGGTGCCGTTCCGGTCCCGGGGAGTGTGGGTGTTCGCCGCGGCCGTCGCGGCCGCGGAGCTGCTCCGTTACGTGTGCTACCTCGCCCTTGCCCGGCGTGTCCTGGGAATTCCCTCGGCTCGGATGTGGCAGGCGCACGTTCCGGCGCTGTTCGCCAGCGCCGGCGTGGCGATGGCCGTCGCAGGCACCAGGTGGGCGCTCGCTGGCCACGTTCGCGCTCTGTTCGTCCTGGTGGCCGAGGTCGGGGCCGGGGCGCTCGCGCTGGCGCTGTGCATTCGGTCTTGCCCACTGCCGGCGGTCCGCTCCGAGCTGTGGATGCGCCTTGCCGCGGCCGGTGTGCTGGGCGAGGTCGGCGGTCTTCGCTGGCGGGTGGCGTCGCTCGTCCTCGGGCCGCCGGACCCGCCGACAGTGCCGGTGGTGGGATTGTGACCGAGACGCTGCTCCTCGGGCTGGGTCTGCTGGTCGCCGCCGGGCTGAGCGTCGCCGCCCTCGAGGTACTGATCACGAGGGCAGATGTCGCGGCCGCCCTGGTGCTCGGTTCGGTGGTGGTGCAGGCGTTCTTCGTAGACAGGGTGCCGGCCCTGGTGCTGCCGGGCGGGGTCCAGGTCTATGTCACCGACGTGGTGGTTTCGCTGGTAGTGGGAGCTGCGGTGCTGCGGCTCCTGCGGCAGCGGCGCTTCGACCGGTATCAGCGCTGGCTGCTGCTTCTCGGCGTGCTGCTGCTCGTGTCGCTCGTCCGAGGCGTGGCGGCGTTCGGCGTGCAGCAGAGCGTCAACGACTTCCGTCACTACCTGTTCTTCGCTGGGGTTGCCGTCTACTTCGCGACCTTCCCTCCCGCCGTCTGGCTCTCTGACCGGATCGGGCGGATCTGGCTGGCCGTGAGCATCCCGATGATGGTCCTCGTCAGCCTTCGTTGGCTGGCGGTCTTCGCCGGAATCGATCTGGGGGTGCCGGCCGAGAAGTTCGGCGCGGACGCCGCCATCCGGGTGATCGACGGGCCCTTCACCTTCTTCCTCGCTGGCGCCTTCGTGCTCACGGTCCCCGCCTGGCTGCGTGGCGAGCAGCAACGTTGGGTCCGTCGGATGAGCGTCCCGCTGCTGCTGTTCGTGCTGCTGCTCAACCGCCGGACCGCCTGGTTGGCGATCGTGATCGGAGTCGCCGTTCTCGTGCTGCGCGACCGGCGGCTCGGCCGCCGTGCGCTCCTGCTCGTCACTCTTGGCGCCTTGATGACGGCCGTGGCATTCGCCTGGCTCGGGGGACTCCAGGAGGGAGGCGAGCCCGTGGTCCGATCGGGCTCAGGGAACCTCACCTGGCGTCTGGAGGGCTGGTCGGAGCTGGTCGACGCCTGGTCACGTAACCCGACGGACTGGGCCGTCGGACAGCCTGTCGGCAGCAGCTTCGCCCGTGTGATCGCAGGCTCCGAGACCACCTCACATCCGCACAACTTCTACGTTGAGATGCTGATCCGGACCGGCATGGCCGGCCTGCTGGCGCTCATCGCGCTCACCGCCGGATTGCTGCGGGCCTTGTGGCGCACGCCGAGCCGCGACGCCGGCGTGCTCGGGTCCGGCGTACTCCCAGCGTTGGTGGCCATGCAGCTGGTCTGGTTCCTGACCTGGGAGCCCGGCAGCGAGCAGGGCATCGTCACCGGCCTCGCTGTAGCCGTGGCCGCCGCAGAGGCTTCTCGGCAGAAACTGCGCCCGAGGCCAAGGTCACCAACCTCGCACCGCGAGCTGACCCCGACCGAGAACGGCCGACGGTGAACGCGATCTGGCGGCATGTCGCCCGAGCGCGACCGGCGGAAACGATCGGGGCCGAGGTCCGTCAGCGTCGTGGTCCGGCCTACAACGCTGCCGCGACGTCGCCGAGCAACTCGAGGCCCTAGCCGGCCAGGAGTACGAAGACGAGTGGGAGGTGGTGCGAGTTGCCCCGTCAGTGGGCGACTTGACGGGAAGCACCATGCGGGCCAACGATCGATCGAGCACGCTCGAAGTTCAGAGGGTGCGTGCGAACCAACTCGAAAGTCCTTCAGAACCAGTGTGACGCCGTCTCTTCGAGCGGGGGCCTTGTCAATGCCCAAGGATGATCTCGTGGTGGTGACCGGCGCCGGTGGGTTCATCGGCGGCCATCTGGTCCGTGTCTTGGTGCGGCGTGGCCATACCAGGGTCCGGGCCGTCGACGTGAAGCCGCTCGACGAGTGGTACCAGACGACCGTTGGTGTCGAGAACCAGGGTGGCGATCTTGCTCTGCTCGAGTCGTGCCGCGCCGCGGCCAGTGGTGCGCGCATGATTTACAATCTCAGCGCCGACATGGGCGGCATGGGCTTCATCGAGGCTCATAAGGCCGAGTGCATGCTGTCGGTGCTCGCCAGCACCCACATGCTGGTCGCTGCGCAGGAGGCCGGCGCCGAGCGGTTCTTCTATTCGTCGTCGGCTTGCGTCTACAACGGTGAGAAGCAGTCCCGTGCCGACGTCACCGCGCTCAAGGAGGAGGATGCCTATCCCGCGATGCCGGAGGACGGCTACGGCTGGGAGAAGCTGTTCAGCGAGCGGATGGCCCGCCATTATCGGGAGGACTACGGTCTGGCCACCCGCGTGGCGCGCTATCACAACGTGTACGGTCCGGAAGGCACATATGACGGTGGCCGCGAGAAGGCGCCGGCGGCGATCTGCCGCAAGGTCATCGCTGCCAAGCTGTCGGGCAATAACGAGATCGAGATCTGGGGCGACGGCGAGCAGACGCGCTCGTTCATGTTCATCGATGACTGCATTGATGGCACGATCCGCCTGGCAGAGAGCGACATCATCGAGCCGCTGAACATCGGGAGCGACGAGCTGGTCACTATCAACCGCCTGGTCGACATCGTCGAGGAGATCGCCGGTGTGACGCTGAAGCGCTCCTACAAGCTCGACGCGCCGAAGGGCGTGCGGGGCCGCAACAGCGACAACACGCTGATCAAGAAGCTGCTGAACTGGGCGCCCTCGATCCGTCTCGAGGACGGCCTCGAGAAGACCTACAAGTGGATCTACGACCAGATGACCTCCGGCAAGACATCCGTCGCGAACACAGGGCCGCGCGCCGTCGCGGCGCAGTCATGACCAGTGTCGTGCTCCGCAACGACCGCTTCGACCGGCTCCGTGGCGAGAAGGTGATCCGGGGTTCCCCCCATCGCGAGACTTCGACCGTCGACCATGATCACGCTCTTCACGTTGCCGAAGCCCTTCGTCGGGCACATCGGGATGATCCAGCGCAACGCGATCCAGAGCTGGACACGCCTGCATCCGGATATCGACATCCTCATCTTCGGCAATGAGCAGGGCACCGCTGACATCGCGGCCCGGTTCGGAATCCGTCACTTCCCGGAGGTGGATGTGAACGAATACGGCACGCCGCGGATGAATGGATACTTCCAGCAGGCGGAAGCGGCCGCGCGGCATTCACGCATGTGTTACGTGAATGCCGATATGATCCTCTTTCCCGATCTGTTGGAGGCCGTGGCCAAGGTCGATCTTCCGAAGTTTGTGATGGGTGGCCAGCGCACCGACTACGACATCGAGAAGCCGATCGACTTCACCCGTCCCGATTGGGCTGAATCCCTTCGCGAGAATGCCAAGAAGAATGGCACACTGCACGGCTTCAGCGGGATTGACTACTTCGTCTATCCCCGCGACATGTTCGGTGAGATCCCCCAGTTTGCTGTGGGTCGCTGGTATTGGGACAATTGGCTCGTGTATCGTGCGCGTCGTCTCGGCGGCGCGCTCATCGATGCAAGCGCGTGCGTGATGGCGATCCACCAGAACCACGACTACAGGCACATCGTCGACTTGGAATCGAAGAGCGGCGAATCACGCAACCAGGGTGGTATCGAATCTTTCCGCAACCGCCTTCTCGTGAAGTCGATCCTGATGACATTGGAGGACGCGGATTGGCAGGTCGATGGATCCGGCCTTTCCCGCATCTTCCGCAGGACTCGCAAGCACCTTTTGAATGAGGCCGCGCTTCAGGCGGAGATCCACGAACTTCCCCCGTTGATCCGCAAGCCGCTCGTGTGGATCGCGCGCCAGCAGTGGGACCGGACTTGGAAGCGACGCTATGCAGAACTGCTCTCGGAGCAGCCTGACTTGATCGCCCAGGGCGAGAACTATGCAGTTCGAGGATAAGATTGTGATTCAGAATATTTCGGTAATAGGATTGGGCAAGCTGGGAGCCAGCATGCTCGCGAGCATGGCTTCTCGGGGCTTCTATGTCATCGGCGTCGACATCACGGAGAGCTCCATTCGTGCGGTCAATGAGGGCCGCGCTCCGGTTCAAGAGACCGGCCTAGAGGAAATGATCTCCGCGCATCGTGACAAGGTACACGCTACCGCCAGCCATGAGGAAGCGGTGCTCGGCAGCGACATCAGCTTCGTCATCGTGCCCACCCCGAGTGACAGCCGTGGCGCCTTCGAGCTGCAGTATGCCAAGTATGCCTTTGAGCAATTGGGCAAGGCCCTTGCGAAGAAGGACAGCTATCACGTCATCGTCCTTAGCAGCACCGTCATCCCCGGCGCGACTCGTCATGGCTTGCTTCCCGTTTTGGAGGCGACCTCCGGCAAGAAGTGCGGCAAGGACTTCGGCCTTTGCTACGGCCCGGAGTTCATCGCTCTCGGTAGCGTCATCCGTGACTTCCTCAATCCCGACTTCTATCTCGTGGGCGAATTCGACGAGCGCTCCGGCGATGTGTTGGAAGAAGTGAACCGCAAGATCTGCGTGAAGGATCCGGTCGTGCACCGCATGAGCATCGAGAATGCGGAGATCGCGAAGATCGCCCTCAACAGCTACGTCACCATGAAGATCTCCTTTGCCAATACCCTCGCGGATCTCTGCGAGCGGATCCCTGGCGGTGATGTGGATGTCATCAGCGACGCCATCGGCTCGGACACTCGCATCGGACGCAAATATCTGACTGGCGGTCTCGGCTTCGGAGGCCCTTGTTTCCCTCGAGACAACGTCGCCCTAGGCTTCCTTTGCGATCATGTCGGCGCAGACGGCGATCTCCTTGTCGCCAATCACGGCTACAACAAGTCGATGGCCACTCGCATCATGACGAAGCTGGCACCGCTGCTGCAGATGGGACAGACCGCAGCGGTACTGGGCTTGTCGTATAAGCCTTTCTCCCACGTCGTCGAGGAATCCCAGGGTGTTGCGCTGGCGCTTGTGATGGCGGAAGCGGGCATGCGAGTGATTGGCTATGACCCTCTCGCGTCGGACGGTGCTCGCAGCGCCTTCCGTGACAAGGCTCTCGTCGCGGAATCGATCGATGCCGCGCTGACCGATGCCGCGCTCGTCGTCGTGACCACGCCGGATGCTGCCTTCCGCGCTCTCAAGGCGGAGGATTTTCTCGGAGGCAAGGACTCGGTCACGGTCGTCGACTGCTGGCGCTGCCTCGATCCAAGTGTGACGAATCACCCGAAGATCAACTACGTGCCACTTGGCCGCTGCTTGGACGATGCCCCTGCGGCAGGCGTCCTCCAAGCGATCTGGGCGAATTGAGCCTCGGTCTTTTCACCATCATGCTTTTCCAAATACTGATGTCTCCGGCTCGCCGTCTGTGCAGGACCGCGGTCACGTCGAGACGACCGGCGAGTCGGCCACCATGCGGATCCAGTGAGCGCAGAGGTGTGAGTCATCGGCTCGTCTCCGCATGTCCTCGCTGGCTACGCTTCCGGCCGGCGAGGGCGCAGCACGAAGGGGCCGGGGGGTGACGACGAACACTGAAGTCCGAGGCGACGGGCGGTGCGGGTTGCCCTTCCGCACGGCCGCACGATGCGGCTGAGCCGGCGGGACGCTCGGCGCGGGGAGCAGCGCTTGCTCTGGGTGGCTTTGGACAATTCGTCTCCGCACCCGTACCTGGTCGAATCGTGTCGCCGAGCCGGCAGCGCGGTCCGCGAACTCCATTGGGCCGTACCCCTCGAGGGCGAGCGGTCGTTCGGCCGGGTCGTGGAGTTCGGTCGCCGGACGGGACAGGAGCACCCGATGAGCGTCAAGGCGGTTAGCCCGCGGCTGCTCCTCGAGTTGGCCCGCGCCCCCGAGGACGTCCTCGTCATCTACGAGCTCGGGCTGATCGGGCTGTACGCGGGCCTGTCCAAGCTGTTCCGGCCGCACAAGGTGGTGTCCTTGGTCGAGGGCGACTACCGCCACATCGGCCGAACCGGCTCTGCCTTCCTCAAGGTCATCGTCCGTCGGCTCGCCGCGCGCCTCGTCGACGTCTTCGTGGCCAACAACCCACCCGCTCGGGACTACCTGATCCGAACGCTCAACGTCCCCGAGGAGAAGATCATCGTCGGCTGGTGGCTGGCAGGCATGCCGGCCGACCTCGCGGCGCATCCCCCGGCCGCGGCGCCGGACCCCGAGGGAGTGCCGCTGTTCGTCTGCGCCGGCCGGCTCATCCCCCAGAAGGGGACCGACCTGGTGATCCGCGCCCTCGCGGACTACCGACGGCGGTTCGGCCCGTGCGTCCTGTGGATCATCGGAGACGGCCCCGAGCGGGAGTCCCTGGTCCAGCTCAGCCGTCGGCTAGGCGTCGAGGACGCGGTCATGATCCTCGGGACGGTGGACCACCAGTCCCTCAAAGGCGCCTTCCAGGCCTGTCAGGCGTTCGTGTTCCCGACCCTCCAGGACTTCACCGGCCGCGTCGTGGTGGAGGCCCTGAGCGAGGGTGCGCCGGTGGTGACGTCGCCGATGACGGGAGCAGTCGGCACGATCGTGCACGACGGCGTGAACGGGATCGTCGTGGACGCGACGGACGCGTCGGCGCTGGCCGAGGCAATGCACAGAGCCGCCGATCCGGAGACCTCGCGCGCTCTCCGCGAAGGCGTCCGGCGGACCAGCGCGGATCTGCGCCCGGAGGCGGCCAGCCAGGTGGTGCTGAGCGCGGTCGCGCGGGCACGGGCGGCCACGCCGCGAAGGACGCGAACCAAGCCATCGGCCGGAGTCGTCCACGGCCAACCGGACAGCGGGGCAGCAGTGCAGACAGAAGAGGCGCCAGTGGACCAGGTGCTCGATCTGCGTGTCGGCGAGATCGTCGAGGTGCGCAGCGGGGCCGAGATCCTGGCCACGCTCGACGGACGGGGTGAGCTCGCGGCCCTCCCGTTCATGCCCGAGATGCTGCAGTTCTGCGGCCGGCGGTTCAGGGTGGACAAGCTGGCCGTGAAGCTGTGCGACACCATTGGCTCGACCGGCATGTACCGCATGCGCAACGCCGTGCACCTCGCGGGGGTGCGGTGCGACGGCCAGGCGCACGGCGACTGCCAGGCCGGCTGCCTCATCTACTGGAAGGAGGCGTGGCTCAGGCGGGTTCCGGCCGGCAAGCCCGGGCGCGCGTCGGCGCCCGGCTGCACGCTGGCCACGCTGACGGCGGCGACGCGCCGGCCGGCGGACCCCGCCGCCTCCGGCGAGGAACGGTATGCGTGTCAGGCGACCGAGCTTCCGCGGGCCGCGCCCGAGCGCATCCCGGCGTGGGACGCCACGCAGTACCTGCAGGATGTCCGCTCGGGCAACGCCGGCGCTCTGGCCATGATCCGCACACTCGGCATCGGCCTGTTCAACGAGTACCAGGACGCCAGCCGGCGCCTGCTCCCGAAGCCGCTGCGGATCCGGGCTGGCCGCAGATACCCGTTCCTCGAGGGCAGCCTCCAGAGGACACCGGTGCAGACGCTCGGCCTGCAGTCCGGCGAGCGTGTTCGGGTCAAGCGCAGGGAGGAGATCGTCGCGACGCTCGACGCCAACAACGCCAATCGCGGCATGTTGTTCGACGGGGAGATGCTGCGCTACTGCGGGCAGGAGGCCCGGGTGCTGCGCCGGGTCGAGCGGATCATCGACGAGAAGAGCGGCCGAATGCTGCGGTTCAAGAACTCCTGCATCGTCCTGGACGGCGTCACGTGCACCGGGGCCTACCACCGCCAGTGCCCGCGCGGCATCTCCCCGTACTGGCGGGAGATCTGGCTCGAGCGGGTGGAATGAGCCGCCGTCCGGTCAGCCCGTCTTCGGGCGCGCCCCCGTCGTGGCGGCCGTGAACGCGGCCCGCACGGGCAGCCACTTCGGCGACACGCCCCGGTCGTGGACCTCCGGCAGCTGGAACAGCCGCAGCACCTCGCGGGCCTCGGCCCGTCGTCCCGTCCGCAGCCGGCGGTAGGCGCCCGCCAGGATGAACTGGTGGTACCAGTCGGCCTGCCAGCGCCGGATGATGCGCTCGGGCACGATTCCCCGGGCGACGGCTCGGTCGAAGATCTCGGCGTTCGCCCTGATGGTCCCCTGGTGCCACATGCCGGTCGTCGCGGCGGCATCGTGGATGGTGTACGCACACGTCGTCTGGGGCAGGCACCGCACGCCATAGCGGGAGAACAGCCGCACCCACATGTCGGTGTCCGCAGCGCCGCCGACGGTGGTGTCGAACAGGCCTTCCCGCTCCATGGCGGCGCGGCGCACCACCGCGCTGGGGGCCCGCACGAACGAGGAGTTGCGCAACAGCCGCCGGAGCGCCTCCCTCGGCTCCAGGTACCGTTCGCGGCGGAATGTCTGCGCGCGCCGGCGCACGCCGTCGATGTCCACGATTTGGACCCCGAATAGCAGAACGCTCTCGCCGGGTGCCGCCCGCCGAATCGCGTCGAGCATGGCCGCGCCGGCGCCCGGCAGCAGATAGTCGTCGTCGTGGAGCTGCATGACCCATTGGCCGGTGGAGATCTCCACGGCGCGGTTCAGGTTCTCAACCAGGCTCAGCGCCGGCCGGTTCCAGACGTACCGGTACTCCGCTGGCCACCCGGTCAGGACCCGTCCGACCACGCGACCGGTGGCGTCGTCGTCAGACCCGTCGGACACGGCAACCTCGATGTGCTCGGCAACGGGCGCGACCGCGCTGACTACGGAGCGCAGTGCCCGCTCCAGCAGACCGGGACGGTTGCGAGTCGGCATCGTGATCGACAGCGGGGGAGGTTGCATGTGTTCACTCCTCACCTGTGGCGGGCCGGGCCGCAGTAGTGCTGGCGGCACTCTGCCTCCCACGTACGGCCGAGGTCACCGAGATGGCCATCAGGCCGACGCTCAAGAGCTAGGGCGCGGCCCAACCGCGTCGGTGGCGAGCGCCGTCTCCACTCGCTCGCCCCTCGTCGAGGCGGACGACGCGCCCGGCCCGGGGGGACGGCCAGAGCCGGTCGTAGGCGGCCAGCAGCACTGGCGCCGAGTGCTCCCAGGCCAGGTCCGAGCGCACGCGGGAGCGGCCTGCCTCGCCCATGCTGCGGCGGCGGGCCGGGTCGTCGAGCAGGTCGCTGATGCTTCGGGCGAGCGCCGCCTCGCAGTTGGGCTCGGCGTACACCGCCGCCGGCCCGGCGGAGACACGGTGCTCGGTGAGGTCGTAGGCGACGACCGGGAGCCCGAAGAACATGTACTCCATGATCTTGTTCATCGTGCTCTTGTCCGACCAGTCGTTCTTCGGGTCGGGGTCGACCCCGACGTCGGCGGACGACAGGATGCGGCAGAGCTCGTCGTCGCTCACCCGGCCGGTGAAGGTGCACAGCTCGGCCGCGCCGAGCTCCTCCGCGTAGGCCCTGACGCTCGGCTGATGGGGACCGCCTCCGACGAGCACGCAGCGGACGTCGTCGCGGCCGAGCTCGTCGCGGAGCAGCTTCACCGCTCGGACCAGGTGGTCGACGCCGTCCTGCTTGCAGATCTCACCGAGGTAGACGATCAGGTGTTGCTTGCCCTTGCGCCAGGCGGGGTCCGGCCGGTGGATGGTCAGGCGCTCGAGGTCAGGTCCGGAGCGGACGACGTAGACGTCGGTCGACGCCAGCCCGCCCCGCTCGACCGCGATCCGCTGGTGGCTCTGGTTGGTGGTGATGACGAGATCGGCCGTCTCGAACGTCTTGCGCTCCAGGTACCGCAGCCCGGCCACCGCCAGCCCGTCCGTGGAGCCGAACTTCGCCTGGTACATCTCGGGTGAGAGGTCGTGGTGGTCGAACAGGAACCGCTTGCCGAACAGCTTCCAGAATCGGGCGAGCGGCCAGTAGGTCTCGGGCGGGTTGCAGACGTGGAGGACGTCGAAGCCGCGGCCGGTCACGGCCACCCGGACCGACTTGATGGCCGTGCGGACGAAGCACCAGAGGAACTCCGCAACGAAGCCGATCGGGCCCTGGGCGTCCACTGGCAATGCGTACCGGTGGATGTGCACGTCCTCGAGCACCTCGAACGAGCGGTCGAAGCCCTTCGCCTTGGGACAGATGACGCTCACCTGGTGGCCGGCCCTCGCCAGTGTGGTGGCCTCCAGCCACACCCGCCGGTCGAACGGGACCGGCAGGTTCTGGACGACGATGAGGACCCGGCGGGGCCTACCAGCCGATGCCGTCGTAGCCATTGCCATCGCTGCGTCGATCGACGATGTGGACGAGGTCAACGATTCGCTGTCCGGGCCGAGGTTGCTCGGCGGCGGCCCGGAACGACGGGTCCTGGTTGCCGATCACCAGCGTGCGGGCGTGGTCGAGGACCTCCTCGATGCTGGACACCATCAGGTCGGAGATGTGCGGGATCTGCTCGAGGATGTAGCTCCTGTTGGCCCCCACGAGCCTGGCCAGGTTGACGTTGGCGTCGTAGATCCTGACGTCGTAACCCTTCCCGATCAGCCGCTCGACGACCTCGACCATCGGGCTCTCGCGCAGGTCGTCGGTCCCCGCCTTGAAGGCCAGCCCGAGCACCCCGACCTGGCGGGCGCCGGCATCGATCACCAGCTGGAACGCCCGGTCGAGCTGCTGGGCGTTGCTGGACAGGATCGCGTCGATGAGTGGAAGGTCGAGATCGAGGCCGCGGCCCTGGTAGCGAAGGGCACGCACGTCCTTGGGTAAGCAGGAGCCACCGAAGGCGAAGCCGGGGCGCAGGTAGACCGGTGAGAGGTTCAGCTTGTTGTCGATGCAGAGGATGTCCATGACACGCTGGCCGTCAAGCCCCTGCGCCCTCGCCAGGCTGCCGATCTCGTTGGCGAAGGTCACCTTGAGGGCGTGCCAGGAGTTGTCGACGTACTTGGCCATCTCGGCTAGCTCCAGATCGGTCTGGAGCAGCGGTGCCCGGGGCCGCGCCGCCAGCTGGGTCACCACGTCGCGGACCGCCCCGTCGATCGCGCCGACGACCACCTTGGGTGGCTCGCGATAGTCACGGATCGCCGTCCCCTCGCGCAGGAACTCGGGGTACACCGCGACCGCCACCGGGCCGCCCGCGGTCCGCTCCAGCTCGGACTGCACGACCTCGCGGGTCGTCCCCGGCAGGACCGTGCTCCGGACGACGACGGTAATGGGTGAGCGACACCGCCGGATGGCCTGCCCGATATCGGCCGCCACCCGGCGCAGGTTGGTGAGGTCGAGGCTGCCGTTCCCCTTGCTGGGCGTGCCCACGCACAGCAAGCCGATGTCGGTGCCGGCGACCGCCGCGCCGCAGTCGGTGGTGGCGCGCAGGCGGCCGGCGCGCACGCCCTCCTCGATGAGCTCGCCGAGGCCGGCCTCGACGACCGGGGAGTGGCCCTGGTTCAGCAGGTCGACCTTGACCGGGTTGGTGTCGACGCCGACCACCGTGTGGCCCTCGGCGGCCAGGCAGGCGGCCGAGACGGCGCCGACGTAGCCGAGCCCGTAGACGCTGATCCTCACGGCGTGATCCCGCTGTCGAGCTGGAGGGCCGTGGTCAGGATCCGATCTGGCCCCACCCGGCCGCTCCCCATCAAGGTGACCGCGGGCACCCGTACGCCAAACGCCGGTGAGTACCAGCCGGCGGGCGGATCCGTCTGGCCTTCGAGGCGCTGCCACGCCAGCTCGGCGGGGAGCGTCAGGGTTGCGCCCTGCCTGCCGTGGCCGTCCTGCCATCGGAGGACGGCCGAACCATCTTCGAGCGTGCAGGCGACGTCGGAGCCCAGGTGGAAGGCCAGGCGGCAGTGGTGGGAGCCGCCCTCGAGGCGGTCCTCGACGACCAGCCGTCGCGCTCGCCGGTCCAGCCGGACGCTCCGGCGGTGGACGACCGGTGGGCTCAGGCGCCCGTAGCCGTGGTGGACGGCCCGCCACTCGGCCACCGGGCCGCCGTCCAGCCCGTCTGCGGCCTCGAGCTCGGCCCGCGCGTGGCCCGTCCAGAGGTGGGTCCCGCCCGCAAGCGACTGGTCGACACCGCCCACCTCCAGGGTGTTGTGGGCGAGGGTCGAGCGGAAGTAGGCGCGCCAGACCGGGTCCACGCCGTAGCAGTAGGTCCCCGGGTCAGCGAGCACGTCGACCCCGCCCACCCGTACCTCGATGGACAGGGCGTCGGCGTGGGCGTGGGCCGCAATCGACAGGTAGCCGTGGGGTCCGTGGTCGGCACGGCACCACAGCTCGTCGGGCTGCCGCTCGGTGTCGCGGAGAATGGCCATGCCGGCGTCGGCGAACAGCGACGGCCGCTGCTGCGGCCGCGGCGCTTCGGGCAACGGTCGGACGGCGAGCCGCGTCCACACTGCGGTGCGTGCGTCGTCCCGCGGCACGTCCGGCCACCAGGAGGCCGGACCAAACAGCGCCGCGCCGGTGGCAAGGAGGGAGGCCCAGCGGTCGTAGCCGGGGCCGTCCAGCAGCAGGCCGTGGCCGTCGTCGGCGTCACCTTGGCGGGGCGGGCGCAGGCGGACGTCCACGACGGCGGCCAGGGCGTCGGTCATGCGCCGCAGGCTGTCCCAGACCTCGTCGCCGAGCGGCTGGCCGGTCAGCTCGCCCTCCAGCGCGGCGGCCAGACCGAGCTCGAGCACGAAGCCGTGGTAATCGGTGGCCAGCTCGCGGTTCAGGCCGCTGGCGAACGTCTGCGTCACGAGCTCGCGCCGGAGCGTGGTGGCGGCCGCCTCACGCCACGCGCTGCTCTCCGGGAACCAGGGGAACGCGCAGCCCGCGGCGAACTGCCCGGCCATCTCCGCCAGGATGTGGTTGTTGGCCGACGAACCATGGCTAAGCAGCCGGGCCAGCCACTCCTGGTGATGATGGAGCTGCTGCAGGAAGATGCGGTTGTCCTCGAACAGCGGGCCGGCCCCGGGCCAGCCGTCGAGCAGCCGGCGGATCCAGACCCAGGACAGCAGCCGCAGGCCGAGCTCGATGCCGCTGGTCCAGTGGATGCCGGACAGGAACGGGTTGGCCGCCCACCACGAGCGGAGCTGCGTGGCCACGGCCCCGGCGTACCGCTCGTCGCCATCGAGGCGGTAGGCGGCTGCGAGCACCGTCAGGTGCTGGTGGCGCGACAGCTCCCACACGTACTTGACGTCGCCGACCACCGCGGTGTCGCGGTGGTCGAGCGTGAAGCAGTAGCTCCGGTCGGGCGCTCGCCGGCCGGTGTCCGGGTCCAGGAACCAGTCCGGGGCCGGCGCCATGTCGTCGCGTTCGAGCGCGAAGACCGGCCAATGTCCGCCGAGGAGGCCCTCGGCAGCCTCCTTGAGGCGGACCCGGGCGTCCTCCGCGACGTCGTCGCCGGCCGCGGGCAGCAAGGCGGCGAAGGCCGGGCAGATGGCTGGCACGGCGGTCGGGTCGGCGCCGCGATCGCTGACCTGCCGACTCCGCCAGCGCCGCTTGATCAGCTGGTCGCGCATCCGCTCGGCCATCTCCGCCGGCGACATGCTGGCCAGGCGCCGGGCATACCACCGGACGTTCACTCGGCCGCACCTTCGTCGGCCGCCACTGCCTCCAGGCGGCGGCTGCCGACGCTGCGCCGGGCCGCGAAGGTGGCCAGGGTCGTGGCCGTCAACGAGGTCAGGGGGATCGGCATGGCCCACACCTCGGCGACGGCGCGCACGAAGGCGTCCAGCTGCTGCCGCTGCCCCTTGTCGATGCCCGTGCGCGAGCGGCAAACGTGGCGGCGACCCCCGCGCCACAGCTCGGTGCGCTGGAAGTTGTGCAACCTGGCCACCTGCCGGTCGCCGCTGACCTGGAAGAGCTCCTTGGGCGCGCGGGGGTCGCCGCCGGTCTGGTAGGTGATGGTGGCGACCGACCCGTCGGGGTACAGCAGCGTGCTTGCGGTGTCATCCGGGTCGCCGGTGGCGGCGGAGAACACCGCGATCGGGTCCTGGTCGAGCCACCACGAGATGGTGTCGACGAAGTGGCATCCCTCCCCCACCAGCCGCGAGCCCTGCTCTGGGTGGCTATACCAGCTCCCCGCCTCCAGCCGCCCGGCGTTGACGTCGTAGCGGACCTGCACCGGGCCTCTCCGGGTCCCGGCGGCGGCCTTGAGGTCGACCAGCAGCGGCGCGAAGCGTCGGTTGAAACCGACCATCAGACGGTCATTGCCGCTGTAGGTCGCCGCCTCCACGATCGCGTGGAGCTGGTCCGGGTCGACCGCCAGGGGCTTCTCGACGAACACCGCCTTGCCGGCCGCCAGGGCCTCGCACACCATGGCCGCGTGCAGGTGGTGGCGGGTGGCGATCACCACGGCGTCGACCGTGTCGTCGGCCAGCAGGCCGCGGTGGTCGGTGGAGCAGCGCTCGAAGCCGAACCGGCGCTGGGCGTTGGCCGCCGAAAGCCCGGTCGCAGTCGCCACCTCGACCAGCCGGACGTCGGGCCGGTCGCGCAGGTGGGGCAGGAGCATGCTGGTGGCGTAGTTGCCGGCCCCGATCACGCCGAGGCGGACCACCGGCTGCGCGACCGGCCGTCGGGCCGCTCGATCGGGCCGGGTGGCGGCGGCCTGCCGGCGCGGCGGCAAGCCGTTGGCCGAGTAGCGGAACAGCATGCCGACGCCGCCGTGCTCCCCGCGCTGGATCCGCTCGTACGCGTCGACCGCGTCGTCGAACGGCAGCACCGCTGAGACGAGGGGGCCCAGGTCCAGCCGACCCTCGGCCACCAGGTCCAGGAAGCAGGCCATGTTGCGCCGTTCGGTCCAGCGGACGTGGCCGATCGGGTAGTCGACCCCGTCCTCCTCGTAGATCGGGTCGTAGCGTCCGGGACCGTACGAACGCGAGAAGCGGATCTCGAGCTCCTTGGCGTAGTACTCGGTCCACGGCAGGTCCAGGCGACACTTGCCGATGTCGACGACCCGGGCCCGGTCCCGGGCCAGCTCGGCGGCGAGCTCGACGGGCTGGTTGGTGTCGCCACCGGCGGTGAGGAAGACGTAGTCGGCCCCGGCGCCGTCGGTGAGGGCAGCGAGTGCTTCCAGCACCGGGCCGAGGCTGGCCCGGTCGGGTGGGCGGCAGGCGGCCGCCCCACTCTGCTCGGCCAGCTCGCAGCGCTCGGTGGACGGGTCGAGGCCGACCACGTTGACCCCGGCAGCCCGCAGGAGCTGCACCAGCAGCTGCCCGACCAGGCCGAGGCCAATGACGCAGGCGGTCTCCCCCAGCCGCGCCTCCGACTGCCGATAGCCCTGCATGGCGATGGCGCCGACGGTGGTGAAGGCAGCGTGTTCGGAAGCGACCTGATCGGGTAGCGGCACGCACAGGTTGCGCGGGACCCAGTTGTACTCGGCGTGAAGGGCGTAGCTGTTGCCGGCGCACGCGACGCGCTGCCCGACGGCCAGCTCCTCGACGCCGGCGCCCACCTCGACGACCTCGCCGCAGAGCGAGTAGCCGAGCGGCGTGTAGGCGTCGAGCCGGTCGCTGACCTTCCGGTAGGTGGCGCGCAGTCCCTGCTGGGACACCGACTGCATGACCTTCTTCACCTGGTCGGGCCGGGCGCGCGCCTTGCCGACGAGGGAGAGCTTGCTCTCGTTGATCTTCATCATCTCGGTGCCGGTGGAGATGAGCGAGAACTGCGTGCGGACCAGCACGCCACCGGGCCGCGCCGCGGGCACCGGGACTTCGAGCAGGGCCAACTCGCCGGACCGGTAGTTCTGAGCGATCTGCTTCATCGGTCGCCACCCTGCTGCCGGTACCAGACCTCGAGGGTCAGCAGCTGCCAGATCTCCTTGGACCGGTCGGCGGCGCCGCGGCGATCGTCGTCGATCATGGTCCGCACCATCTGCTTGTCCACCAGCCCGGAAGTCACCAGGGTCCCCCCAGCGACGAGGTCCTCGACCATGTCGGCCAGGTCGCGGCCGATCCAGGCCCGTAGCGGCGCGCTGAACAGCCCCTTCGGGCGGTACACGATCTCCCGGGGCAGCCACGCCTCGGCCGCTTGCTTGAGGATCGCCTTGCGCTCGCGGCCGACGATCTTGGCGCGACCGGGGATGGCGAACGCGGCCGCCGCCACCTCCTTGTCGACGTACGGGACGCGGACCTCGGTCGAGGCGGCCATGCTGGCCCGGTCGGTGTACGCCAGGTTGAGGCCGGGCAAGAACAGCCTCGTGTCGGTGTAGCACATCCGGTTGACCTGGTCGTCGGCCGGACCCTCGGCGTAGACCGCGGCGTGCTCCTCGACCAGTTGGTCGACCCGCGGCCAGAGCTCGGGGTCGAGCAGCTCGTGCAGCTCGGCGACGTCATAGTGGGTGTAGCTGCGGCGGAACGCCGCCTCCTCGGGCAGGTCCGCGAAGGCCACGAAGCGCTTGGCCCAGCGCGCCGCGACGTAGCCGCGACGCCGGCTGGCCACGGGCAGCCGTTTGACCGCGGGTGCGACGACTCGGGTGCGCACGGCCCCGGGTAGGCGGCGGTAGCGGGCCGCGAGCAGCGCGGCATAGTGCTTGCGGTAGCCAGCGAACAGCTCGTCGGCGCCGATGCCGGACAGGAGCACCTTGACGCCGGCGTCCCGGGCGGCCCGGCAGATGAGGTAGGCGTTGATGGCGGCGGCGTCGCCGATCGGCTCGTCGAGCGCATGGACCATGCGCGGGAGCAGGTCGGCCACGTCGGGGGCGATCTCGACCTCGTGCAGCCTGAGGCCGTGCTGGCTGGCCAGCTTGCGGGCGTAGGCCAGGTCGTCGGGCATGGCCTCCAGGCGCCGGTCCTCGGGCCGGAACGAGATCGTGTAGCAGTCGATGTCGCGGTCGTGGCGGGCGGCCAGGACGGTGAGCAGGCTGGAGTCCAGGCCGCCGGACAGGAAGGTGGAGATGGGCACGTCGGCCACCAGGTGTGCGGCGACCGAGTCCTCGAGCACGCGGCGCAGCTCCTCCACGTCCACCTGCCGTCCCGACGGCGCGCCGAGCTCGGCCTGGGGGTCGAAGAACCGCCCGTGCCGCCGGTCGCCGTCCGGGCCGAGCTCCATCCAGGTCCCCGGCGGGAGCTTGTGGACGCCCTGGTAGACGCAGTGATCCTCGGGGATCCAGTAGTACATCAGGGAGGCCACCACGGCGGTCTCGTCGATCGCCGGGCGCTCGCCGAGCAGCGGCCGCAACCCCTTTAGCTCCGACGCGAAGGCCACGCCACCGTCCCGCGCGGTCCAGAACAGCGGCTTGATGCCGAACTGGTCACGGGCCAGGGTGAGCGTACCCTGGCGCTGGTCGTACAGCGCGAAGGCGAACATGCCGCGCAGGCGCCGCAGACTGGCCGGGCCCCACCGGCGCCAGGCCTCCAGGAGCACCTCGGTGTCGGAGCTGGTCCGAAAGCCGATCCCGGCGTCGCTCAGCTCGGCGCGAAGCTGCCGGTAGTTGTAGATCTCGCCGCCGAACACGAGCACCAGCCCATCCTTCACGAACGGCTGGTCGGCTGCGGCCGACAGGTCGATGATCGACAGCCGACGGTGCCCGAGCCGCACCCGTTGCGAATCGTCGGGGCCGGTCCAGGTGCCGGTCGCGTCCGGCCCGCGGTGCGCGAGTGCTTCGGACATGGCGGCCCACCGGCCGGCGTCGACCGCGATGTCGTAGGTCCCCAGGATCCCGCACACGGCTCAGGAAGCGACCGGGCCGCACCGCACCCGCATCTCAGTGCGCCCCTTGCCCGGTGACCACGGCGCTGAACGTCTTCAACAGGATGTACAGGTCCAGGCTGGGCGACCAGTTCTCGACGTAGAAGAGGTCCAGGCGGAGCGCCTCCTCGGCCGTCACCCGGCTGCGGCCGTTGATCTGCCACCATCCCGTGACCCCTGCCGGCACCACCAGCCGTTGGCTCAGCAGGTCGGGGTGGGCGGCCACCTGATCGGCCGGCAGCGGGCGGGGTCCGACGATGCTCATGTCGCCGGTGAGGACGTTCCACAGCTGGGGTAGCTCGTCGAGGCTGAGCCGCCGCAGCAGCCGGCCGATCCGGGTCAGCCGGGGGTCGGACTCCAACTTGAAGAACGGCTTGGTCGTGTCGAAGGCAGGGCTGCCGGTCCGCATGGTGCGGAACTTGTGCATCCGGAAGATCCGGCCGTCCTTGGTCACCCGCTCCTGGTGGAGCAGCGCGGGACCGCGGGAGTCGAGGCGGATGGCGAGAGCGATGACCGGCCACAGGGGCAGGGTGAGCAGCAGGGCGACCGAGGCCACGACGAGGTCGATGGTCCGCTTTACGGCCGCTTGGGGGCCGGACAGGCGCACCGGTCGCAGCGCGACCGCGATCGCGGGCCCCACCTTCAGGACGGCCAGCCGGGAGGTGAGCATCTGCGGCAGGTTGGCCAGGACCCGCACCTCGACCCCCGCCTCGCGTGCCACCTGCGTGACTTGGGCCATGTCGGCCTCGGTGATCCCCGAGTACGCGACGAACAGGCAGTCGGCCGCGTGCTCCCGGACCAGGCGGTCGAGGTCACCGACCCGGCCCAGGATGGGCAGCCGGTTGGCGGGGACGGCCGGCCCGGAGCCCCGCACGTGCCCGAGGGGAAGGAAACCCGAGTCCGCGACCTGGAGCACCTCGACGAGCCGGCTGGCCTCGGCCGAGGTGCCGACGACCAGGGTCCGCAGGGCGAGCCGGCCGTCCATCCGGAGCCGCCACTGGTACGCCCGCCACAGCCGTCGCGACAGCAGCTCCAGCACGAGGACCAGCACCCAGGTGAGACCGACCCAGGCCCGGGAGAACGACGACTTGGACCAGAAGCTGCCCATGGCCAGCAGGACGATCCCCGCTCCCGAGGCCCCGATGACGCGGCGAAGCTCCTCTGGGGCCGACACGTGCTGGGGGGCGTACAGGTTGAAGGTCGCGAACACGCCGATCCACACCAGCGGGGCGAGGGCGATGACGACCGCCTCGTGGGCCGACACGAGATGGCCTGGATAGCGCAAGGCGTAGGAGCCCAGCAGCGCCACCACCACCGCGAGGGCGTCGGTGAGCGCAAGGCCGACGGCGACATGGCGGTAGCGGCGCAGCGCGCCGCCGCCGGTGGTGGATGCGGCAGCTAGCTGGGCCTCGCCGGCTCGGGCTCGAGAGAGCTCGTTGGCCGCGCTGAAACCGTTGTCGCAGGGCGGGTCTGTGCGAGCTGGCGGCACCCGAGCGACAAGGTCAGGCGCCCTCTCGGAACCGCGCGAAAGGCCCATATCCACCCGCTACTGCATCGGCCGAGGCAACCTAACTGAGGGCGGCAAGGGATTCAAGGCGGGCGCACGTGTTGCGCTGGCCAAGCGGCAGCACGCCGGACCGAGCGTCGTGGTGGTTCGGGCACGAGGCATCCCGGCGAGGGCAGCGGGCAGCTTCCTGCTGAACCCAGCGAGGAGTGGACGAGACGAGTACTCGAGCTGTGCACCCATCTCCTCGGTGCAGTCGAGGACGACCCGTTCGGCGGCAGCGCCGCGGTGTTCAAGGTCAGCGAGAGGATGTTCGTGCTCGTGATGCTGGAGGGCTCGCCTGGGTTGGTGAACCTGAAGTGCGATCCCAACCCCGCGTTGGTGCACGTGCGTAGGCCGTCCGCCTGCACACGACGGGAGGTGCCACGACCAGCCCAGTCGGCCTTCACCACTTCACTACCTGGCACAATGAGGCGGCGAACCCGGGCTCGCCGGGGCGGGATGCGACTACCGCGCAGGAGGGGCCGTCGCATGCGAACGACTACGCCTAGAACCAATACCGTTCAGTTAGGGTTACAGCGGTGTAGTTTGGGTGGATGCCGCGTGCTGGTTGGGTGAAGCCGGAGTCGGATCGACGGTTGTCGGATCTGGTCTCGGTGGGAGTGTTGACACGGGTGTTCCCGCCGGACGTGGTGGATGAGGTGATCGCCGCCGCGGGGCGTACCGAACAGCGCAACCGGCTGCTGCCGGCGCGGGTGGTGGCCTACTTCGCGGTGGGGATGGCGCTGTACTCCGACGGCTCTTATGAGGACGTGCTGGCGCAGCTGACCGATGGGCTGTCGTGGTCGTCGCAGTGGGCTGAGACCTACACGCCGCCGTCGAAGTCGGCGATCTTTCAGGCTCGGGCTCGCCTCGGTGCCGAACCGGTGGAGGCGTTGTTCGGGCGGGTCGCCCGGCCGTTGGCCGGTCCGGCGACGCCGGGCTCGTGGTTGGCGGGGCGGCGTCTGGTGGCCATCGATGGGACGTGTCTGGATGTCGCTGACACGGCCGAGAACGCCGCCGCGTTCGGGCGGCCGGGCGTCAACAAGGGTGAGCAGGCGGCGTTCCCACAGGCCCGCTTGTTGGCGTTGGCGGAGTGCGGGACGCACGCCATGTTCGATGCCGTGATCGGCGCCTACACGACACCAGAGTTGACCCTCGCCGGTGCACTGATCGAGCGGCTCGAGCCCGGGATGCTGGTCATCGCTGACCGGCTGTTCTACGGATTCCCGTTGTGGCGCAAGGCCCAAGCGACGGGGGCGGACCTGTTGTGGCGGGCCAAGACGAACATCAAACCACGCCATCTCGACACCCTCGCCGACGGGTCGTGGGTGGCCGAGGTCCGCCCCGGCGGCAACGCCGGACGCCACACCGAGCCGTTGCGGGTGCGGATCATCGACTACACCATCGATGACGGCCGAGACCATCCCGAGCCCTACCGGCTGCTGACCACCATCTTGGACCCGGCTGACGCGTCGGCCGGTGAGCTGGCCGCCGCCTACGCCCAACGCTGGGAGATCGAGCTCGCCCTCGACGAACTGAAGACGCACCAGCGCGGTCCGCGCACCGTGCTGCGCTCGAAATCGCCGGATCTCGTGCGCCAAGAGATCTGGGGTCACCTGTGCTGCCACTACGCCATCCGCGCTCTGATGGCCGACACCGCCGAACACGCCGGCCACGACCCCGACCGGGTCAGTCGTCGTCGCCGCCCTGCGCGTCGCCCGCCGCTCCATCGCCCACCAGGGCGACTTTCCCCCCTCACGACCCTGACACCCGCGAGAAGCTGTGGCGACGTGCCATCCGCTGGCTAGCCCGACGCCTCAACCCGGCCCGTCGGCTCCGCTCGAACCCCCGTCTGATCAAGCGCAAGATGCCCAAGTGGCACGTCAAACGCGCCCGTCACCGACGATGGCCCCAACCCACCGGACCACCACAAGTCACCGTCCAGAGCACTAACTGAACGGTATTGCGCCTAGAACTGTGGCGCCGGCGCTGGCGTCGGACGAGGCGCGCTCGTCACCGGGGTGCTGCTTCCGGTGGACGGCGGCCGATCGCTGCGACCCGCCTGAGCGGTCGCTCTAGCCGACCATCACCGGGATCGCACCGAAGTCGCCCGGGTCGGTCTCGAGGCCCGCGCCGCCTCGCACCATCAGCATCACGACGTCACCGGTCTTGGCCTTCGAGAGGTCGAGGGTGACGTGGTACGGCTCGGGCGTCTCCGCCGAGCCGGCGAGCGTCGACACCGCGTCGAGCGTCTCCGCGTGGCCGGCCAGCGAGACCGAGACTCCCACGGTTGCCTCGAAGCCCCGGGCCTTGCCCTCGACCGTCAGTGGCCCCCGCGGCACCGTGGCCATCACGGCGGGCGCCGACATCGTGGCGTTGTCACTCGCCGCGGACAGCACGAACCAGCCATCGGACGGGGCGAGCTGCCTGAGCACGAGCGTGCTCTTGAGCACCCTCGTGGTGTTACCGCCCTCGCCTGCCGAGAACACGTCGATCTCGCCGCTGCGCGTGTCGCCCGGCGCGTACGGGCCGAGAACGGGCGGCACGCCGAGTGCCTTGCTCACAAAGTCTTGGGCCGCCGCTTCCGGCGTGGTGAAGACCACACCGGCGGCCGGCCAGATCGCCTGCTGCTGCGCGGCCACCGTCGTCGAGGTGGTCGATGCCCCCGTCGTGGGCGTCATCGGGGTCGTCGTCGCCGCCGTCGCCGCTGTCGTGGCGTCGACCGAGCCGCTGTCGCGGCCGCACGCGCCCAGCGCCACCGCCGCCGCTACTACCGCGATCACCCGCGCCGCTCGCACCGTGCCTCCTCAGAGCTTCCGGATCCGCTCCGGCTCCACCTCCACGAAGGCACCCCGGCCGCTTGCGCGCCAGAGTCCAACGTCCCCGCGTGGTCCGGCGGCCCGACCTCAGCGACGAGCGGCGCGTCCATCGGAGGCTGCACCTCGGTGCCGGTCGCGGTCATCACCCCTCCTTCGGGAGGTGCCGTTGGTCCACGGTGCGCCGCGGGCGTCGACCAGCGGTAGAGCCAAAGGTCACCCCGCCGGAAACGGACCTCCGTCTCCGCTCGTCCCCTCCGGTGGACCTCAGGCTGGCGAACATGGCCAGAGTCGACGTCTGTCGCGATGTCGTCGACCGACTGACGGATGCTCGGGGTCGTCGTGTCGAGGTCCTGTCCCACTGCTTGTTGAACGAGAACATCCGGTTCCCGGGTGGCGCGACCCGCGCCGGCGTGGTCCGCGAGGCCGTCGACCCGTACGTGCGGGACGGCGTGGGGATCGTGCAGCACTCTGCGACGCCGGTGGCCTCAGGTGTCACGTCGCCGGTGTCGTTACTGTCGCGGTTGGAACTGCGCCGCCGGGTGCGACCGAGGCACCTCCTTCGAGAAGGCGTCCGCGTCGCCTGCGGTGTCATTGCTACCGCGGTTGCTACCGCGACCGGTCTGGCCAGGCTGCCGCAGTACCTCTAGCAGGGACGACGTGTCGCCTACCCTGGTCTGTCCGGAATCCGCCCGTTCGCTTTTGTGATGCCGCGAGACATCCCGGACGATTGTCGCGAGACATCGTGGACGCTTCTTGGGTTGTCGGTGGGGTTGGTAGTTCTTGGTTGGGTCGATAGTGAGGTGTTGGAGGAGCTCACCGTCTTGGGTGATCACTCGTACGTCGCGGTCGGCGACGAGGAGCAGGTCCCGGGTTCGGATGTGGGCGCCGCCGATGTTGATGTGCAGGGCAGTTGGCTGTGGTAGCGGGGGGTGTCTCGGCCCCGGCGCGGCTGGCGGCAACGCGAACAGCTCCCAAAGATCGGCCGCCAGCAGCCGCTCGACCGCCTCGACGACGATCCGCGACGTCGACCGTGCCCATGCCGAGTCGTCAGCGCTGATCTCGGCACTGGATGGGTCGAAGTACTTGCGCGGCGTGGCGCGCACGGCGAAGGCGCTCGAAGGTTGGCTTGGCGAACCCGGGGATCACCTCGCGGTTCGGCGGAGCGCGGCGCCTCGCCCGCACCTCATGTTCTCGGTCACGAAGCTCGTGCTCGCCGGCAAGCACGGGCCGTCCGCCGAGCAGCGCGGCGCCGTGCTGCGCCTCCTCACCGAGCAGCGAGGGCGCCAGTGGTCTGGGCGCGCGTATGTTCGATCTGCCCGGCCGACCGGGCTAGTGTGGGTGAAGCTGATCCAGAGGAGCCGCGATGAAGGAACGACGGAAGACGACTACCTCGAGCTTCGGCGTGAGCGCGCGCGAAAGTCACGACTCCACACCGTTCTACGAGCGCTTCCGTGCTCCGGAACTCTCCGACAACCAGGACGTCCCGTCGCCGCTTCCAGTGGACGAGCCCTTCGTCCACGGCGACGCACGACACATGGATCGCGTCACCGACGGATCGGTCGCGCTCGTCGTGACATCGCCTCCCTACTTCGCCGGCAAGCGGTACGAGGAGGAGCTCGAGCGTGAGGGCGTGCCGTCCTCCTATCTTGAGTACCTCGAGATGCTCACCGATGTATTCGCTGAATGCGTGCGCAAGCTCGAACCGGGAGGTCGCATCGCGGTCAACGTCGCCAACCTCGGCCGCAAGCCCTATCGGAGCCTGTCGGCGGATGTGATCCGCATCCTCGAACACGATCTCGGTCTGCTCCTGCGGGGGGAACTCATCTGGCAGAAGGGAGAAGGCGCCAGCGGTTCATGTGCTTGGGGTTCCTTCCGAAGTGCTGCCAATCCCGTACTTCGTGACATCAGCGAGCGGGTGATCGTGGCAAGCAAGGGCCGATTTGATCGTGCCCGCTCGGTGAAGCAGCGCGCCGCGGATGGGCTGCCGCATGAGAGCACGCTCATGACCGAGGACTTCATGGCGCTCACCTTGGACATCTGGTCGATCCCACCTGAAAGTGCGAGGCGGGTCGGACATCCTGCCCCGTTCCCCGTCGAGTTGCCTGAGCAGCTGATTCGGCTCTACACGTTCAAGGATGATCTCGTGCTCGACCCTTTCATGGGAAGTGGTTCGGCGCTTGTCGCTGCAGCGCGCCTCGGGCGTCGCTATGTCGGATACGACCTTGATGACAGCTACGTCGAGATTGCCCGCCGACGTGTCGAGGAGGCCCAGCAGCCAAGCGAACCCGAGACTCAACCCACTCGGCGAAGCACCGTGGTGGCACCATCGATCGAACTCGATGATGCGGAGGACTTTCAGAGCCGAGCCACCAAGGAAGGCAAGGCGGCACAGAGGCTCGCCGAGCAGCTCATCGAGGAAGCCGGTTTCAAGATCGAAGAGAAGAATCGGCGCATCCGTAAGACCGGCGTCACAGTGAACTTCGTCGCCACTGATGAGGACGGCGCCACGTGGTTCTTCGACGTGTCGGGCGCGTTCACGAGCCACAGAGGTGGACTCCTCCGCACCGATACGGTGTGGAAGTCGCTCGGACGCGCATACGCGCTGAAGGGGGCTCGTGGTGAGGTACCGCTCGTGTTCCTGACCAGCCACCTTCCGAAGCGGCCCAGCGAGGGAGACACCGCCTTGCGTGCGGCCGGACCGGAGGCGTTCTTTGATGCGATCGAAATGCTGTCACCCGACAGCCTCGAACGGCTCGAGCGCTATGCAAAGGGGGGCTTCACCGACAATCCGCAGCCCGGATTCTGGACGGCGCAAGATCTCGCTCGAAGTAGTTCGTAGTGGCGCGATCCGCAGCTTGTGCCGTTGTTCGGGACGACCCTCCACAGGTCTTCATCGCTGAGGACCAGGCGACCCTGAACTGGGTGCTTGCCCTGCGGCTGATTGCACGCACTCCCGGGCACGAACTTAACGTGGGGCTCCGAGACCCACTGCGCGAGGCCCTGCGAGAGGAGCAGTGGGGTGAGGCAGTCGAACTATGGATGCAGAACCGCCCCGAGGTCGACGTCTACCCCTCGTTCGAGCTGTACACCGAATGCGACGTCGAGCTCGCCGCGCAGGAGCTGGAGTTCACTCCGCTCTTCGAGGACTGACGGGTGCCCGGGGGCCTCACCGAGATCACGGAGATCGCCACCGCGCTTGGGATGCTGTCGCCCAGCCTTGACGCTGCGCTTGCGGATCGACCACCGGCACTGATCAACGTCATGGACTCGGTGTGGGACCGGCTGCGCGACCTGCACCAGAGCGGCGACCACGCCGACCCGTTTCGAACAGCGTTCGAAAATGGACGGGCGTTCCTGGCCGCGTCGGACGGTCTCCGTGGTCGGCCACCAGTACGGGCTGAATGGAAGGGTCCGCACCGCCCACCAGGTGACGATGTCATCCCAGCCGATCTTCGCGTTGACCACGTCTTCCTCATCAGTTGCAAGTACCTGTCCAAGGTGCTGTTGAACCCCGGCCCGCCACGCTTGTTTGAACGCCTCCTCGTCGGTGAGGAGCGGTCCACCGTCAACTGGTTTGCCGAGACCGCACCAGATGAGTTCCAGGCGTTGTACTTGGCCGCACGATCCCACACAGCACTGCCAGGCCTTCCTGCGACCGTTGGCGAACTCGGACGAGCACAGCAGCGGGCTCTGAAGGCGGCGCTGAGCACGCGGGCGTGGCCGCAGCCGTTGCAGCATCCGTGGTCGAACTTCTGTAACGCAGTCGCCCTCGAGTCGGCTCGACGATGGCAATCGGCGATGTCGGCCCCGCGTGACAAGCTGCGACTGCTGTGGCGGGTCCTGCGCATCACCACCGCGACGTACTTCGTGCTCGGCACCGACGACACTGCCCACCTTCGCCTGAGGATCGATTCCGCCTGGGACTGGATGCAGTCCTTCGAGCTTCGTGCCTTCGACGTGTCCCCACGAAGTGCCGGCCAGCCCGAGGTCGCCTGGCGAGCCACCGTGCACCGCCGGTCGAACGGTCAACCGGTGATCGTCGAAGGCCATGTCGAGATCCGATGGAGCCACGGACGCTTTCTTGGCTCCCCCGAGTCGAAGGTCTACCTCGACACCCCTCACGCAAAGGTACCTGGCTACAACCTCCTCACCTGACGTGCATCGCACCGCGTCGTAGCTCCTGGGTTGCTCCCGATCCGATTGTCACGGTGAGTTCAAGCAGGGCCGCTGACCAGGCACAACGCGACCGCCAGCAGCGCAACCTGGGAATCCCTCCCGTTCCGCCGTTGGCCGAGGTGGGGCTGGCCTTCCTGACCAGTCATCTGCCGAGGCGGCCGAGCGAGCGCGACAGCGCACAGCGCGCGGCCGGGGCCGGACGCCTTCTTCGATGCCAACGCGATGCTGTCGGACGACAACCTGGAACGGCTCGAGCGTTACGTGAACGGCGGCTTCACCGACAACGCAGCTGGGTTCTGGACGGCGCAAGATCTGGCACGAGACGACCGCGCCTCGGCGCGAGTCAACCGAGGTTCTGCCGGGCCCGCCGGTTAGGGACGCGGAGGCAGCTCTTGCACGGCCCAGCCGTTGCCGTCGGGGTCGCGGAAGAAGACGAACCGACCCCACGGGAACTCCTGCACCTCTGACACATCCACCCCCCGTTCGACCAGCTCGGCCCGGGCGGCGTCGACGTCGGCGACGACCAGCTGAAGACCGTGTACGGAGCCGGGCGGTGTGTCGACGACCCCGCTCCCGAGCGCGATCGAGCAAGCCGACCCCGGCGGCGTGAGCTGCACGAAGCGAACTTCGTCGCTGACGGTGTGGTCATGGTCGGCGTTGAAGCCGGCTTGCACGTAGAAGGCCTTGGCCCGGTCGACATCACAGACGGGAACCGCCACCAGCTCCAGCTTCCAATCCATCGTGCGTCCTCCTCGTGGTTGCTCCTGCGGCGGCTGCCGCCGGACCTACCACCATCATCCTCGTTCAAAGCGGTCACCCCGTGACCACTTTGGTTCCACACCCGTTCCCAACACTAAAGGAATCACTTGACCGTGGCGCGACCACTCCTATACTCAAGCATGTGCTTAAGCAAGGTGCGTCTCTCGACCGGGTGTTCCAGGCGCTCGCCGACCCCAGCCGAAGGGTCATGGTGGAGCGGCTGTGCCGCGGACCGGCATCGGTCAGCGAGCTGGCCCAACCGCTCGCCATGTCGTTGGCCGCAGTGGTTCAGCACGTGCAGGTGCTCGAAGCGAGTGGGCTCGTCCGGTCTGAGAAGGTCGGTCGGGTGCGCACCTGCCAGATCGAGCCGGTCGCGCTGCGCACGGCCGAGCAGTGGATCACGGAGCGGCGAACCCTCTGGGAAACCCGCTTCGACCGCCTCGGCGAGTACCTCGCCGACGTCCCGGAAGAACCCGACTCAAGGAGCACATCATGAGCGACCGATCCGTCACCCACGCCACCTTCGTCATCGAGCGCACCTACGACGCCTCGCCAGCGCGCGTGTTCGCCGCTTGGGCCACGCCCGAGGCGAAGGGACCCTGGTTCGTGGGGCCCGACGACTGGGAGGCTTCCGACCACGAGCTCGACTTCCAGGTGGGCGGTCGAGAGCGGGTCAGCGGCGGGCCGACGGGCGGCCCCATCCACACCTTCGAGGGCCGTTACCAGGACATCGTGCCTGACCAGCGCATCGTGTCCACGTACGACATGTACATGGACGACCACCGGATATCGGTCTCGCTGGCGACCGTCGAGCTCGAGCCTGAGGGCAAGGGGACGAAGCTGATCTACACCGAGCAGGGCGCCTACCTCGACGGCTATGACTCGCCGGACCAGCGCGAACAGGGCTGCCGCGATCTGCTCGACGAGCTGGGCGCTGAGATGCAGCGCCCGGCTGCGGCGGCGCGCTGACGGCCTCGAGGCGCCGATCGGTCGTGACCGACAATCGCACGCCGCACGCCGCCGTGGCGTGGGCGGGCCACTAGCCTGAGCGGCCGGAAGGGGAGTATCCCCAGAGGCGCGTCGTCAGCACGGCTGCACAGCCCGGCGCCGCCAGCTCCGAAATGGAGCGGAGAGACCTTCCAGCACGACCTTTCGACCCGTCGCCGCTGGAGGACGTCCGTGATCGCTCCACTCCCATCCCCGGCCGCCGTGCTCGCGTCTGGCGAGTCCCGCCACAGCTTCGCTCAGCTCGACGTTCCCGCCTGGGCCTGGCCGGCACTGCTCGCGATCATCGGCGCCATGCTGGCGGCGGACCTATACCGCCACCGGGACGACCATGAGCCGACCATGCGGGAGGCGCTCGGCGAGTCGGTCGTATGGGTGGTGTGCGGGCTGGGCTTCGCTGTCGTCATCGCTGTGGCCTTCGGCGGCCAAGCCTTCGGCGAGTACCTGAGCGGCTACCTGATCGAGAAGTCGCTCAGCGTCGACAACGTGTTCGTATGGGCGCTGTTGTTCCTCACCATGGCCATCCCGCTCAAGTATCAGCACCGGGTCCTGTTCTGGGGCATCTTCGGCGCGCTGGCCTTGCGCGCCGCGTTCATCTTCGCCGGCACCGCGCTGATCAGCCGGTTCGGGTGGCTGCTCCTCGTGTTCGGCATGTTCCTCGTGTTCACCGGAGTGAAGGTGATCCGCCATCGCGCCGACGAGGGGACGGGCGCGGCGACGCGTGGGCTCGGACTGCTGCGGCGGATCATGCCCGTCACCGACACCATCGAGGACCATCGCTTCTTCACCAAGGTGAACGGGCGGCGGGCCGCGACGCCGCTCCTCGCGGCACTCGTGGTCATCGAGCTGACCGACGTGATCTTTGCCGTGGACTCGGTGCCGGCGATCCTGGCCGTGTCCAACGAGGCCTTCCTCGTGTTCGCGTCGAACGCCTTCGCCATCCTGGGTCTGCGGGCGATGTACTTCCTCTTGGCCAACGCCCGCGAGCGGTTCCACTTCCTCTCCCACGCCCTCGGCGGCATCTTGGTCTTCGTCGGCCTCAAGATGACGCTCTCTCGCTCGTACCACCTCGATACGTACGTCTCGCTGGCCGTGATCGCCGCCATGTTGACGGCTGCGATCATGCTCAGCGTCCGCCGCACCCGTCGCCTCGCGGGGGGCGTCAGTCGTCGTCCCGGGCCCGGCTGCGGGACCGGGTCCGCTTGAGGTCGCCCCGCCGCCGCTTGTCCTCCAGCCGATCGGCTACCGACCGCCGGCTGGGTCGGGTCGGCCGTCTCGGTCGGGGCGGGCGGGCGGCGGCGTCCAGCCGTTCGCTCAGGCGCTCCCAGGCCAGCTGGCGGTTCCGCCACTGCGAGCGAGTGTCGGACGAGCGGGCGGTGACAACCTCGCCCAAGGCGGCGAGGAGCCGTTGCTGGATCGCCTCGGTCAGTCCGGCGGTTTGCACGTCTAGCCTCACCGTGACCGCGGTGTCGCTGGTGTTGGCGTGCTGGCCTCCCGGCCCGCCGCTGCGGGTGCTCGTCCATGTCACAGCCCCGGGGTCGACCCGCAACCCGCCCGGGGTGACGAGCTCGTCCACACCCGCGATCGTGCCATGCGGCGGCCGTGTCGGGCGCGGCTGACCCGGACAAGGTCGGGTGACCTGGCAGGCTTGGCGCGCTGGTCGGGTGAAAGGAAGCCGCGCCATGGAGATGCCGTCAGCCGATCGGGCCCGCGTCGAACTGCAGAGGGCCGTCACCCGCACCCATCAGCTGCTGTTGCGCTCGCCGCTCGGGCCGTGGCTGGACCTCCTGCCCGGACCCCACTACCTCGTTCTGGAGACGAGGGGCCGCCGCTCCGGCCAGCTTCGGCGGACGCCGCTGTCGTTCACCAAGGACGGCGACGCCTTCGTGGTGATCGCCTCCAACGGCGGGGCGCCGAAGCACCCGGACTGGTACCGCAACCTGCTCGCTCACCCGGAGGCCGAGGTGACGGTGGCGGGAGCGACGACGCCGGTGCTTGCGGAGACGGCTTCCGGCTCCGAGCGCGAGCGGCTCTGGCGCGGGGCGGTGTCGTCGTACGGCGGCTATGCGGGCTACCAGGCCCGCACGCCGCGTGAGATCCCTGTTGTGCGTCTCGCGCTCGGGCGCGCCGGCTCGCCCGCCTGAGCCCGGCCCGCCAATGCGCAAGTACGTGATCATGGGCGTGCAGGGCAGCGGGAAGGGCACCCAGGCCAGGCTGCTGGCCGAGGCCCACGACCTGGTGCACATCAGCGTCGGCGACATCTTTCGCTGGAACGTCCAGTACCACACCAAGGTGGGAGCCCAGGTCCGCCGGACGATGACGGCAGGCCAGCTCGTCGACGATCAGCTGGTCGAGTCCATCGTGCGGGACCGGCTGGCTGTGCACGACTGGAACTTCGGCTTCATCGTCGATGGGTTCCCGCGCAACGCCCGCCAGGCCGAATTCTTCCTCGAGAGCTACGACATCGACGCCGTCATCCTGCTGGAGCTGCCCGACGAGGAGGTCCTTCGCCGGGTCCTTGCTCGCCGGCTGTGCACCGGTTGCGGGCTGGACTACAACCTCATCGCCCACCGACCGAAGATGGAAGACATCTGCGATGCGTGCGGCGGGACGCTGGTGGCGAGGGAGGACGACCACGCCGAGGCCTTGCAGCAACGCGTTCGGGACTACCACGAGCAGACCCAACCAATCCTCGAGCTCTTTCAGCGCAAGGAGTTCGTGGTCACCGTTGACGCCACCAGGCCGATCGACGAGGTGCAAGCGGAGCTCCGCCGGAAGCTCGGCCTGACCGAAACGGCGACGACGCCGCGGGGCGAGTCGTCGCTGAACCCGACCGCGACCTGAGCCGCCCCGCTCCGAGGGCGTCGGCTCCCGTTGCGGATGCCGCCCCGCGGGGCCGACGGCCTCGGTCTCGGCCGGTGGTCGGGCGTGGGTTCAGCGCGAGCGCGTGCCGCGGCTGGCGCCTCGGTTGTCGGTGCTCGATGGTTGCAGGTGCGCCCGCCGGGTGGCGCGGTTCGGCCGTGCGGGCCGACCACCTTCCGGCGTGCGAGTCGGGCGAACTTGGCGGCGGCGCGGTTCACGTGGCCCCGCCTCCGGGCGCCGAGCGGGCCGATCCTGCTGGCCGGGCTGACGCAGACGCGGCTGCCCTGCTCCTGGTGAACCCGGCCGGGAGGCAGGCGCGGGGGGCGCAGACGTCGGGCGCACACGCTCGGCGGCGCCCTCGGGGTGTGGGTTGTCCAAGCCGACCGGCAGGTCGAGGGCGCGCTGGAGCGCGACCGTCTTGGACCGCACATCGTCGGTGACGAGCGAGATGACCGTGCCGCTGGCGCCGGCCCGCCCCGTGCGACCGGAGCGGTGCACATAGTCCTTGTGGTGCTCGACCGGGTCCCAGTGGATGATCACGCCGACGTCGTCGACGTGGATGCCGCGGGCGGCGACGTCGGTGGCTACCAGGCCTCGCACCGTGCCGGCCCGAAAGGCGCTCAGCGACCGCTCGCGCTGGGCTTGGCTGCGCTGGCCGTGGATGGCGACGGTCTCCACGCCCGCCGCAGCCAGCTGGCGCACCACTCGGTCCGCGCCGTGCCGGGTACGGACGAAGACGATGCCGCTGCGGTGGTGGTGCAGCAGGCCGGCGGCCGTCGCGGCCTTCGTCTCCCGGTCGACCCGCCAGAAGTGGTGGGTCACGTCGAGGGAGTCCTCGTCGGCCACCAGGTCGTGGCGCCGGGGCGAACGCTGGTAGGCCCGCACCACCTGGTCCACGTCGCCGTCGAGCGTGGCCGACCAGAGCATGGTCTGCCGCGAGGTCGGCATGCGATCGATGAGCCGCTTCACCTGGGGCAAGAAGCCCATGTCGGCCATCCGATCGGCCTCGTCGAGGACGAGGGTCTGGACGGCGCCGAGCTCGAGCGCGCCCCGCTCGAGGAGGTCCCACAGTCGACCGGGGGTGGCGACGATGATGCTCGCCCCCGCGCCAGCGACCGGATCTGCGCCGGAAGGGGTACACCGCCGTAGACGCTGAGGACGTAGAGGCCCCGGACCTGGGCCAGCGGCACGAGGGCCTGCTTGACCTGCTCGGCCAGCTCCCGGGTGGGTACGAGGACGACGCCGGTGGGGCGGCGGGGCTCCGCCCGGTCCACTCGGGCGACGAGCGGGATGCCGAAGGCGAGGGTCTTGCCAGAGCCGGTCGGGGCGCGGCCGCAGAGGTCGTGACCGGCGAGGCCGTCGGGGAGGGTGGCGGCCTGGATGGGGAAGGGTTCGGCGATGCCTGACACCCGCAGGGCATCGGCGAGGTCGGCGGGCACGCCGAGATCGGCGAAGGTGGTGGGCACGGGTTCCTCTCGATGGTGACGTGCACCGTCGGTTGGGTCCGCTCGTGCACCGCTCCCTACGGAGCGAAGGTGCCATCCTACCGGCCGCGACGGTGTCCCCGCGGTTCTGCCGATCGCAGGAAAAGGGCTCGCACTCCCGTAGGCTGAACACCAGCGCACAGGTAAGGAGCGTCCTTTGGTGAAGCACAAGGAAGATGCGATCGTCCTCGAAGGTCAGGCCAGTGAAGCGCTCAAGGGCGGCCACTTCCGGATCGTGCTGGACAACGGGCACAACGTCCTCGGCCACCTGAGCGGCAAGATGCGCAAGAACCGCATCCGCGTCCTGCCCGGCGATCGGGTCCAGGTCGAGCTTTCGCCGTACGACCTCACCCGCGCCCGCATCACCTTCCGCTACAAGTAGGCCGACCTCGGCGGTGCTGCGAGGTCGCCACGTGGGCAGACCTGCAGCGGCCTTCCTTCTCACGTACGTGGCGATGCTCGAGGACATGAGCCAACGACCTGTCCTGACCACGGAAGCGGGCGCACCGGTCGATCGTCGCCACGGTTGGTAACGGGCCCGCGGCCCGAGAGACTGTGCCGCGTCGCTTCTACAGGAGGTCAGCCATGACGACCGAGACGACGGGCCAGCGCGGAAGAGTCCGAGTCGAGCAGAGTCAGAAGTGGGTCCGTACCTACCTCGGCGGCGAGCTCGTCGCCGACACGACGAGGCCCCTCCTCGTCTGGGAGGTGCCCTACTACCCGGCCTACTACTTCCCGGCCGAAGACGTGGTCGACGGCCATCTCGTAGCGACCGCGACAGTGACGCACTCACCGAGCCGGGGCGACGCGCACCACTTCACTGTCAAGGCGGGGGGGAAGGAGGCGGTGGACGCGGCATGGACAGTCCCCGACTCACCCATCGAAGAGCTGCGCGGCCTCCTCCGATTCGACTGGCAGGCCATGGACGGGTGGTTCGAGGAGGATGAAGAGGTCTTCACCCATCCCCGCAGCCCCTACACGCGCATCGACGCCCTCCCGAGCTCCCGGCCCGTCCAGATCGAGGTGAACAGGGTGCTCGTCGCCGACTCCCATCGGCCCACCATCCTGTTCGAGACCGGGCTGCCGCCCCGCTACTACCTCCCCAAGACCGACGTCCGCATGGACCTCCTCGTGCCCACCTCGAGCGCGACCTCGTGCCCCTACAAGGGCACCGCTCGCTACTGGTCGGTCCGCGCCGGCGACGAGGTGATCCCGGACCTCGCTTGGTCGTACCCAACTCCGCTCCCCGAGAGCATCAAGGTGGCGGGGCTCGTCGCGTTCTACAACGAGCGTGTCGACCTTCGCGTCGATGGCGTGCAGCTCGACCGGCCCCACACCCACTTCGTCTGACCGGCCCACCCGCGCCAAACCGCCCTGGCTCCGTGCCGCCGGGGCAGGGAGGATGGTGGCATGGAAGCGCGACGACTTGGTCCCTCCGGCCCCGACCTGCCGGTGGTCGGCCTGGGCACTTGGGCTCGCCTCGAAGTCGCGGCTGAGGCCGGCCGGGAGGCCGACCTCGTGGACCGAGCCCTCGATGTCGGCGTGAAGGTGTTCGATTCGTCGCCGATGTACGGCCGGGCCGAGGAGCTCCTCGCGGCCGCGCTCGACGGGCGCCGCGACGAGGCGTTCGTGGCCACCAAGATCTGGACTCGGGAGCTCGAAGAGGGTGAGCGCCAGCTCGATCGGGCTACGACCTGGTTCGGGGGCCGGGTCGACCTGATGCAGGTCCACAACCTCGTCCGCTGGCGCGACCACCTTCCCCGGCTCGAGGCGGCGCGCCATGAGGGTCGGGTGGGGATGATCGGCGCCACCCACTGGTCGACGGCGGCGTTCGACGAGCTGGCCGTGGTCATGGCGACCGGCCGGATCGACGCCATCCAGATCCCCTACAACCCCCACGAGCGAGACGTCGAGGACCGGCTCCTCCCACTCGCTGCTGACCTCGGTCTCGGCGTGCTCCTCATGCGGCCGCTCGGCCAAGGCGCGCTGGTCCGCTCCAGTCCGGCTGCGGCCGCACTGGCGCCCCTGGAGGCATTCGGCGTGACGACCTGGCCGCAGGCGCTCATCAAGTGGGGTCTCAGTGACCCTCGTTGCCATGTCAGCATCCCGGCCACGTCGCGGTCCGAGCGCATCGACGAGAACGTCGGTGCCGGCTCGCCGCCTTGGTTCGATGCCGACGAGCGCGCCCTCGTCGCCCGGCTGGCGGGTGCGCCGTGAGCGACCGGTCCGATCTACCGGTGTCGCCGAGCGAGCGTCTCGGCCCAAGCCTCCACAACGGCCGCATCACGCTCGTCGACTACGACCCCGACTGGCCCCGCCAGTTCGAGGAGGAGGCCGCTCGCGTCCGCGCCGTCCTCGGCGACCGCGTGCTGCGGCTCGACCACATCGGGTCCACGTCCGTGCCGGGGCTGATGGCCAAGCCGATCATCGACCTCTGCCTCGTGGTCGCGGACTCGTCCGACGAGCCGTCATATGCCACTGACCTCGAGCGGGCCGGCTACGTGCTGCAGATCCGGGAGCCCGGATGGCACGAGCATCGAGCCTTCAAGGGCCCGGACCGGAACATCAACCTCCACGTCTTCAGCGAAGGTTCGACTGAGATCGAGCGCCACCTCCTCTTCCGCGACCGGCTGCGGGCCGAGCCGTCCGAACGGGCGCTCTACGCGCAGACCAAGCTGGAGCTCGCCGAACGGACGTGGCAGTACGTGCAGGACTACGCCGACGCCAAGTCTGAAGTGGTCGAGGCGGTCATCGCCCGAGGCCGCTCGGCGGCTGGCGCCGACGCTCGCTGATCGCCAGCGCGGGCCACCCCGTCGGCCCGGGCCGCTCGACGGCGAGGAGGGACCCGATCCTGCTCAGCGGTACAGCGCTGGGGGCTCGAGCAGGTCGTTGACGGTGCAATCCTCCTCGAACACCAGGAAGCGGTCGAACCCGCGCAGGAACCAGCGATCGTGGGTGACCGCGATCACCGTCCCTTCGAAGGCGTCCAGCCCGTCCTCGAGGGCCTCCGCCGACTCGAGGTCCAGGTTGTCGGTCGGCTCGTCGAGGAGCAGGAGCGTCGCACCGTCGAGCTCGAGGAGCAGGATCTGGAAGCGGGCCTGCTGTCCCCCCGACAGGGTCTCGAAGTACTGCTCCGCGCCGCGTTGGAGCTCGTAGCGGCGGAGCATCCCCATGGCCGGGCCTCGCACGACGTCGCGCTTCTCGAGCAGCTCGAGCAAGGTTCGCCCGCGCCAGTCCGGATGGTGATGGGTCTGGTTGAAGTGGCCGGGCACCACCCGGGCACCGAGGCGGACCTCACCGTCGTGGGCCACACGCCCGTCGCCCGCGATCAGTCGGAGGAAGTGGCTCTTGCCGGCGCCGTTCGGTCCTATCACGGCCACCCGCTCGCCGTACCAGATCTCGGCGTCGAAGGGATCGGTCAGGCCGTCCAGGGCCAGCCCTTCGATCATGAGCGCCTTGCGCCCGGTCCGGCCGCCGCGCAGGCGGACGTCGACTTGTTGGTCGCGTACGAGCTCGGGCGGCTTGGTCCGCTCCTCGAAGTGACGCAGGCGGGTCTCGGCTGCCTTCAGGCGGGACGCGAACGTATCCGACACCTTGGCCCGCTGGCGCATGACCGTCACCAGCTCGACCAGCCGCTCTCGCTCCTCCTGCCACTGCGCGGCCTCCCGGGCCTGGCGCTCCATGCGGTCGGTTCGAGCCTCGTGATACGAGGCGAAGTCGCCGCCGTGGGTCCACGCGCCTTTGGCCTCGATGGTGACGATCTTGTTGGCGGTGCCGGCGATCAGCTCGCGGTCGTGGCTCACATACAGGACGCTCTTCGGGCAGCGCCGTAGCTCATCCTCGAGCCACCGCTTGCCCGGCACGTCGAGGAAGTTGTCCGGCTCGTCCAGCAGGAGGACCTGAGCGTCGCCCCGCAGCAGCGCCTCGAGCGCCAGGCGCTTCTGCTCGCCCCCTGAGCACGTGGCGACCGGGCGGTCACGTGCGTGTTCGTAGCTCTGCCCGAGGACGCTCCCGCACACGACGTCCCAGAAGACCTCGGTCTCGTAGCCGCCCACCTCCGACCAGTCGTTCACGGCCTGCGCATACGCCATCGCCGGGGCGGTGTCGTCTGGATGCCCGTGGTGCGCGGTCTCGGCCGCATGGAGGCGGGCGGCCACGGTCCGGACCGAGGGTGGGGCGAATGAGACGAGGAGCTCGCGGATCGTGGTCCCATCCCGGATGGCGCCGACGAGCTGAGGCATCACGGCCAAGCGCCCATCGACCGTCACGGCTCCCTCAGCTCCGGTCAGCTCGCCCTCGATCAGGCGGAGCAGCGTCGTCTTGCCGACGCCGTTGGCGCCGACGAGGGCCACGTGGTCGCCATCGCCGACCCGGAACGACACGTCTTCGAACAGGCGGTCCGCGCCCGGCCGGGTCCAGGCGAGGCGGCTGATCTGGAGCGAGCCCACGGTGAGCGACGGTAGATCGACGGGAGGGGCGCGCCGTCGGTCGATTTCGGGTCCAACCCGACCCGGTTGGGACCGCTAGGGCGTCCGCTACGATCGACGTACCCCGGGAGAGGTGCCAGAGAGGCCGAATGGGGCGCCCTGCTAAGGCGTTGTCGTGGTAACGCGACCGTGGGTTCAAATCCCACCCTCTCCGCTCGGTCGGACGGTCGTCCTTGGCGTCAAGGGGCGGAACGGCGGCGGTCAGGCCGATGTGACGCCCGTCACTCTGCAGCCCTCACAACTATTGCGTTCCCGTTACGACAGGCACTAGACCGACGTCTTACCGACCAACGGGACCCTCGTCGGGGGGAGCGGAGGAGCGCCGGTTCGGCGGTCGTCGTCCCCATCGCAGGAGGTCGATCGAGTTCGATCAGCCTCGTGCCTGGCGGGTCCGCCGCCGCCATGACTCGCCCCGCACCCCATTTCACCAGCAGAACCGATGGGCTTCGCCGCGCCAGTCAGGATCCGTTCCTCCGGCGTCTCGGGGCCCTCGTGGCGGCGGGGATCGTCGTGACACCCGTGGCGGCGCTCGTGAGCCGAAGTCAGGGGCACGAGGTGGTCCGGGCCGGCAACCTGCCCGGGGCCGCGGTGGCAGTCGGCCCTGGCTCGCCCTCGTCCACCACGACAGCCGCGCCGGCGCCCGTCGAGCCGATTGCCGGCACCGTGCCGCCGACGGTGACCCCCTCCGGCACCTTGCCGCCGACCATCCCTACAGCGACAACCCTCGCGCCGACCACGAGCGAGGGCCGGGCCTCGGCTGCGAGCACGAAGTCGGCGTCACGCTCAGGTTCGTCGTCGGGGTCAGGTTCATCGTCGGGATCGTCGTCGGGATCAGGTTCGGGATCGTCGTCGGGCTCGCATGGCTCGCCAGGGTCGGTCCAGTCCACGCCGCCGACCGCATCCGCGCCCCAGCCGACACCTGCTCCGGAACCGCCCACCACGACTCCTGGCAAGCGGCAGTGGGACGTGGCGACGGTGATCCAGATCATCCGCAATGTGTTTCCGGACGACCTGGAGGAGCACGCCCTCTACATCGCCAACCGGGAGTCCCGCTTCGACCCGTACGCGCAGAACTCCTGCTGCACCGGGCTCTTCCAGATCTACGGCTCGGTGCACGAGAAGCTGATCAACGCCCTCGGCTTCTCGGTGAGCCAGCTGACGGACCCGCTGGTCAACAGCATCGTGGCCTACGCCATGTACCAGCAATCGGGTTGGGCGCCGTGGGGCGGCTGAGCAACCTCGTGCCGGCGGGCAGGGGCAGGCCGTAAACTCGTCCGGACCACGCGCTCGTAGCTCAATGGATAGAGCATCTGACTACGGATCAGAAGGTTGGGGGTTCAAGTCCCTCCGAGCGCGCTGATCATATCGTGCGAGTGAGCTGGTCTGATACCATCCGAAGGCCCCGCCAAGATGGCGGGGCCTTCGGGGCGTTTCCGCCCCATGTATGCACGATGTATGTAGTCCTGGGGGTCGAAGTCGTGTGGAAGCAGACAGGCCAGCCGACCGTGCAGCGCCAGCGCGAGCGATGGGTGGTGCGTGTTGCCGGCATCGACACCGAGACTGGGAAGCGTCACCCACGCCAGATCGGCACGTTCGGTTCCCGTCGGTCCGCTCAGGCGGCGGCGACCTCATTCGCGGCGTCCGGCGTGGTCGGCTCGGACCGTGACACGGTGGCGTACCTCGTGGATCGGTGGGTCGCCGGGAAGCTCGATGTGTCGAGCAAGACACGCCTTCAGTATGAGTGGGCGGCCGGACACATCAGGGCGGAGCTCGGAGCCGTTCGCGTCGATCGGCTCGAGCGCGACGATGTCGCCCGCTGGTTGGAAGGGCTCGCCGCTGGCGGTCATTTCTCGCGTCGCAGCATTCAGATCTTCCGGATGGTGCTGCGAGCGGCACTCGACGACGCCGTGGCCACGGGTGAACTCCGCCGCAGCCCGGCCGCGCGCGTCGGCATGCCCCGGCAGGTGACGAAGGTCGGCCACCAGCGCGAAACCGATGCGTGGACCGAACAGGAGATGCGGCGGTTCCTCGCTGCGATCGCTGGCCATCGTTGGGAGGTGCCACTTCGGTTGGCTGTGCTCTACGGGTTTCGCCGCAGCGAACTGCTCGGTTTGCGCTGGTCGGACGTCGACGTCAAGAAGGAGACGGTCCGCATCGAGCGGGCATTGGTCGAGGTCCATGGCCGGCCGGAATGGACCGCCGGGAAGAACACCCGGTCGCGTCGGACGATCCCGATCGACGCGGCGATGGCCCAAGCCCTTGCCGCACATCGTCGGTTTCAGGCCGAGGAGCGACTGGCCGCCGGATCGCGCTGGATCGGGAGCGACCTTGTCGTGGCAACAAGGACGGGTGCCGTGGTGGCCCCGGGCAACTTTGATCAGACCCTCGAGCGGTTGGTCGCAAAGGCCGGTGTGCCGAGGCTGACCTCACACGGCCTTCGGCACACGGCAGCAACCCACATGGTCCGTCATGCCGGCGACATCGGCGAGATCCGGGCCGCCGCCGACCTCCTCGGTCACAGTCCGGACATGCTCATGAGGACCTACGCCCACGCGCTCCCCGAATCTGTTCGGACCGTCACCGACAAGATCGGCCGCCGCGCGACGGCTGCGCCCGCATAGGCTCAACGTCGATGACGGTGACGCTGACGCTTCCCGACGATGTGGCCCGGCGGCTCGAGGCCGCCGCGGCGGCGCGCGGGGTGACCGTCGAACAGCTCGCTGTGGAAGTGCTGGGCGGTGTCGAATCGCCTGCGGTCACTGCGGAAGGGCGCTCGGCGTTGGAGACGTTCATCGGCTCTGGCGCCAGCGACGGGTCGCCGTTCGACATCCACGAGGCACGCCGTGAGCTCGCCCAGCGACGCCTCGCTGGCGGCGCTCGTGGTTTGTGACCCTGCTGGTTGACACGAACGTCTGGATTGCTGCTGAACGGCTCGGGCTGACCGAGGTGGCGACGATGAACACGCGGGACTTCATCATCGTCCGGCCGGCGCACGTCGAGGCGTTCGAGTTGTTGCCATAGACAAGCGTCCGGCCGTGTGATCTTGGTCACACGCCACGATGCCGTTTCGAACCGTCGCGGACCGCCACGTACCGCCACGTACCACGGCGTACCGATCAGGTGGCCTAGCTGGGATGATGCGTCGTTGCCAGGTGGGTGACAACGATGTAGTTCTGGTCGGGTCATGCCAGGAATGGACGCCGCTGCGAGCACCGCCGACGAGCTCCCGGAGATGCTCACCGTCTCCGAGGCCGCCCGCCGGCTGCGAATCGGCCGGACATTGGCGTACCAGCTCGCCGCGAGGTTCCTTGCCGGCCAACCCGGCGGTATGCCGACGATCCGGCTCGGAGGAACCCTTCGGGTTCCGCGCCGCGCACTGGACGAGTTCATGCGGGTTGGGCGTGTCGCCACGCCCGACGATTTGACTCCCGCCGTCGCCGTAGCGGTCGACGAGTATCTCTGCGAGAGCCGCGCCACCAGGCCGAGTCGCACGCGACCCAGTCGCGGCCGTGACCGAATCACGACCAAGCGCACGGCGCAACTGTCGCTGCTCGAGGCGGACTGACAGCAGATGTCGAACGTCTCCTCCCGCGCAACGGCAAGTGTGTTCTGCAGGCAGGTGCCCGCAGGCGGGTGGGTGTGATGTTGCGGGTCACCACGTTGTACGCGTCGTCGGCTTGCGCAACGGCGCTCTACTACACCCGCTATCTGACGTCGCCGGGTGAGGAGCCGGGTGTGTGGTGTGGGGACCAGGCGATCGGCTTGGGGCTGTCGGGACGGGTGGAGGCCGGCGATCTCCGGACACTGTTGGAGGGCCGTGACCCGACGACCGGGTCACCGCTGGGCAGTCTGCTCGTCGACCGGACCATGGCGAACAGCAGGGTGGTGCGGGCGGTGGCGGGGTTCGATGCCACGTTCTCGGCTCCGAAGTCGGTGTCGGTGGTGGGCGTTGACCGGCGACCCCGGTCTGCTCGAAGCACACGACCTCGCCGTCAGAACAGCGCTCGAGCATTTGGAGCGGTTCGGGGCGACGACCCGGGTGAGGGTCGACGGCCACCGTCAACACCCGGACACGTTGGGGTTGTCGGTGGCGATGTTCCGTCAGGCCACGTCGCGGGCCGATGATCCGCAGTTGCACACCCATGCCGTGATCTCCGGGAAGGTGCAGACCGGGGATGGGCGGTGGTGGGCGTTGGATGCTCGCTACCTGAAACGCAACCAGCGGGTGTTGGGTGGCCTGTACCAGTCGGTGTTGCGCGCCGAGCTGACCCATCGTTACGGGATCGGCCGGGAGCCGATCGTCAACGCTCAAGCCGAGATCGCCGGCATGCCCCCCGAGCTGTTGGAGGTGTTCTCCAAGCGGGCCGGCCAGGTTGATGCGGCGTTGGCGGTGAAGATCGACGAGTTCCGCCAACGTCAGGGCCGCGACCCGAGCAGCTGGGAGCGCGCCGCGCTCAGCCGGGAAGCATCCGCCGACACCCGTGCCCACAAGACCGGAGCTGGTGTGTCGGATCTGGCGACACGATGGCGAGACGAAGCTGTCGCCCTCGACTGGACCCCACAACAGCTCATCAGCCAGATGAGCGTGGCCGGACGAGACCTAGCCCAGCGGCCGAGCCCGATGGTGACCGTGGAGCAGGTGATCGATCACCTCTCCGCCTGCGGGTCGACCTGGACACGGGCGGACATCCTGCGGGTGATCTGCGACCTACAACCGGCCATGTCCCAGATGACGGGACAACGCTGGGCGGCGGCCCTCGAACGAGGCTGCGATCAGGTGATCGATCACTGCGTCGACCTCGACCCCACCGGCGAGCACCTCTGTCGTCGGGCGTCGGATGGGCGCTCGATCTGGTTGGAGCCGACCGCCCCGCACATCACCAGCGACACGATCCTGGCCGAGGAGGAACGGGTGCTGGCGTGGGCGATCGACGCCCAAGCCGACGACCCGACCCCGTCGCTCACCGTCAACCGGGACAGGCTCGACGTGCTCCAGGCCGACGCCGCCGCGGCGGTCGCCGGTGCCGACCGCCTGGTGATCGTGGTCGGCCCGGCTGGAACCGGCAAGACCACCACGTTGCGGCGGGCCGTGGAGGACTTGGCGGCGTGGGATCGGCCGGTGTTCGGTGTCGCCCCGACCGCCAAAGCCGCTCGGGTCCTCGAACGTGAGACCGGGATGGACAGCGACACCGTCGCCAAGCTCCTCTACGAGTGGAGTCGCGCCGATCGGCCACCGCATGCCCGCTACCGGCTCCCCGCCGGGACGACGCTGATCGTCGACGAGGCCGGGATGATCGGCACCGCCTCACTCCACCACCTCGTCGACTTGGCCGAGGCGCACGGCTGGCGGGTGGTGCTGGTCGGTGATCCCCGTCAGCTCCAGGCGGTCGGTCGGGGCGGGCTGTTCAACGAGGTGTGTGCGACCAGCCGGGTGCATGAGCTGTCCCGCATCCACCGCTTCACCCAGCGCTGGGAGGCTGCCGCGTCGCTGCGACTGCGAGCGGGGGACGTAGGCGCACTGGACGTCTACGAGGCCCATGACCGGATCGTCGCCGGCCGATTCGACGAGCACATCGATCGGATCGCCAAGGAGTGGCTCGGCCTCACCGCCGATGGCAAGAGCAGCGCCATCACCGCCACCACCAACCAGCACGTCGACGCCATCAACGGCACGGTGCAACACGCCCGGCTCACCGTCGGCCAGCTCGACCCTGATGCCGTGGTGCGCATCGCCGGTGGCGAGCATGCCCATCTGGGCGAGGTGATCGTCACCCGCCGCAACGACCGGGAGCTTCGCACCAGCACCGGGGAGCCGGTCCGCAACCGCGACCTATGGGTCGTCACCGCCACCCATCCGGACGGGGCGCTGACCGTGTCCCATCTCCGTGGACACGGGACCCTCACCCTCCCCGCCGACTACGCCGGCCGGCATGTGCGTCTCGGCTACGCCGCCACCGAACACGGCCATCAAGGCGACACCGTCGACGTCGGCATCACGCTCGTCTCCACCGCGACCACCCATCGTGGGCTGTACGTCGGTGTCACCCGCGGCCGCGACGGGAACCACGTCCACGTCGTCACCGGGAGCACCGACACCACCGACGCCCGCGACACTCTCGAGATGGTGCTCACCTACGACCGGACTGATCTCCCCGCCGTCACCCAACGCCGCGACCTCGCCCACCAGATCCCGCCCCACGACGCGGCGCCAGTCCGGCGATACGAGCCGACATCGATCCTCCCCGAATGGGTGGCGCCCTTTAGAACCCTGCTCGAGGAACAGCGCGACGACCTGACCAGCTACCTCGCCCACCGAGCCGAGCGGCGAGTCGAGGCCGCCGCCGAGCTGGCCGCGCTCCAGCCGGGTCTCGCCGCGGCCCGCGCCGCCTGGCAGCCGTCCGCCGAACGGATCGCTGCTATCGAAGACGCGCTCCGCGCCGACCTGCGGCCCGCGATGTGGAAAGCCAACCACGACGCCGCCCACGCCGGCTTCGGCCGCCGGCACAGTGCCAGCCGCCGAGCCACCGACGCCACCGAACGCGTCGAACAGGCCGAAGCTCGCATCGCGTCGATCCACACCGACGGCGCCGAGGTCAAACAACGCCTTGACGTGCTCGAGGCCGAGACGCGCAACTTCCACGACCTCGCCCACCCATCACCCGCCGGCTACGGCCTCGAACAGTTCCACCGTGACCAGCTCGACCGGATCGAGCCACTCCTCGACGCCGTCGACATCTGGACGACATGGGCCCACGGACAGCCGGTACCAACCGCTGCCCTCGCCACCGCCGTGTCAACCCTCACGAACGCGGCCGACCGGGCACCCCTGCTCGCCGTCAACGACGGTGAGATCGACCGCACCGAATGGTTCGATGCGCTCCAGCCGGTCACCGACCTGCTCCGCATGCGCGGCATCCAACTGCCCAGCGGTCGAGACCTTCAACTCGAACAAGGCCCCGAGCTCGGCATCGACCTGTAACTCGCTCGGACACGGCAAGCCGCTCGGCAACGCAGGCACTTCCATAGGAGGCCGGTTCGGCACTCCAGTTCGCCGGCGCGCGGCTGAGCGATATGAGCGGCTACGCGGCCCGGCCTAACCCGCACAGACCGGTGGATACCACGCGGCCCCTTCCAGTCTAAAGCAGAGTCTGGTCTGGAGACCGCGCCACTGGGAGCGGCAGGCGGGGCCTAAGACGGACCGGGTCGAATCGATCTCCGCCTGACGTCAGGCGAGGCAAGATCTCGTAGTGTCTCGGATTCGTGGGAAGGCTATCGCAATGGCGAGCGTTCGTTCTGCCCGGTCTGGCCCTAGCCTTCACGACCGTCGTCTGGGGCTTTGTCGCTGAGGCAGCGAAGGGGATCGGGACGCGAATTTCTGATCCTTCTACCCCTCGTATTGATTGCGATTCCTATAACCGGCTTTTTGGCGGTCCAGACCCAGCCGTCGTCCGAGACGCTCAACAAGAGTTCAACCACAGCCGCTCCTGCTTGGATTCTCCGTTTTGTGGACCGATCGCAGCGAGCGCCCGACTGGGCTTTGCAAGCCGCCTTCATCGCACTACTTGTGCTCAGCTTAAGTTTTCTGCTGAGCGTCATCGTTGCGAACCGGGTAGATGGGCTCAGACTATGGTTCTATCTACGGGGTAATCCTTCGCCGGCCCGATGGATGTTTGCAATAGCGATTCTCTACCTGGCAGGCTTGTTCCTTATCGAGGCAAAGACAGATCTCACGGTGCATACCGCGTTCGCAGTGGGAGGCTTGCTCGCAGCTCTCGTCGTACCGTTGGCGCTAGCAATGGGGTGGCGATCAGCCTTTGGACTGGAGCGAGATCCTGAACGCCTCATACAAAGGGCTTCGGGCTGGAATTCCAATATCCGGGGGTTTCCCAGTGGAAAGGGTGAACTGATGCGGGCATTCCATGACTCGGATGTACCTAAACCAACGTGGATAGACGTAGAGGTGAGGCGCCATTGGCTCGGTGTGGCTCCGCGCCAGCTCCTGAGCGACCCTTTATCGTACAATGGCATTCAAGTCGTCGCCGTGGGAACGGTGGACATGGCCGACGATCCGCCACGTATGATTCGGGGGTCAGACCACGCCGGCCTAAGCTCCTATGTGTGGCGCCTTCGAGCCCCAGGTAACTCAGAGTCCGTCATTGTCATCTCACGAGGATTTAGCGAATTACCGAGCTGTAGGGGGCGCATGCGCGTTACCGGAACTCTCGCGGCGGCAAATCAGGCAGCAGGCGAGGTACTACTTGTCGCCACGGCGACGTCAGAGGACGACGTCGGGTGGAGCTGCGACAACACGCCTCCCAGCCTGCAGCCTGCTCCAACGAGCTCGGGGTTTTGGATCGCTCTAAGGAAATTCCAGAACCGAGCTGATGGCGTGCAGCTGGGTGCTGTCGCGGATGCCTATCAGAGCCTTGGATTGCCATATCCCATATACCCGGTGCTCTACATCACGCTGGTCGACCGTACCAACGAATCATGGGTCGTAGCAGGGCCATTCCAAGACGAAGCGAAGGCCGATGAAGCGTGTGCAGACTCCAGGCTCGTGATTCAGATCGGAGCGGCAAGAGGAGTCTCTGAATGCGAAAGCTTCGACGGGGGTAGCTGGATTCCGAATCAAGCCGCAATCGTGGGTCCCTAAAGGCGCAGACCCTGACACGGCTGCTCAGTATTGGCCGGACCGATCGGTCCTGGGTGTCGGTGACCCGCCCGGGATCGGCGCCCGGGCGGGTCGACGGTGGACGGGGCTATCGGCTGGCGCCGGCGACGAAGGTGGACACGATGTAGGTGGCGTGGCGGTCGAGGCTGTGGCGGGCCCGGTCGTAACGCATGGTGGTGCGCGGGTCGGCGTGGCTGGCGGCATCCTGCACGTCACGCAACGGGACACCGGCATCGAGGGCGGCGGTGATGAAGCTGTGCCGCAAGCTGTGGGGCGAGATCCGCTTCGTGATCCCGGCCGCTCGGGCCTGTTGGTGCCGAGGACTCATCTGCGTCCGTGTTCGCTGCGATTCGGGCCACGTTGCAGTCCGGTGATCGAAGCGAATGGCGCGCCGAATCTGGTCTCTCGTGAGATCGTTGGGCCATCGGGGTGGTTCAGGCTGCGGGTCGGTACTCGTTGATGAGGCCGGCGCAGGTGCTGTGTCGTTCGATCGGGTGGCCTGGGCGGATCGGGACGACGTCGGTGGTGTCGTTGGGGGCTCGTTGGTTGATGCCGCGGTGGGGGCGGTGGCTGTTGTAGTGGTCGATGTACTCGTCGAGCAGCGCCTTGAGTTGGCGTTCGTTCCAGATGATGGTGCGGTCGAGAAGTTCGTGGCGAAGGGTGCGGACCCAGCGTTCGGCGTAGGCGTCGGCCTGCGGTGATCGTGGCGGCGTGCGGATGGCGGTGATCCCAGAGCCTGCGAGTACGTCGTCGAACGACTTCGTGAATTGTCCGGCGCCGTCGCGGATCAGGAACCGGAACCCGTGATCGTCTCGAAGGCGCATCAGGAGGTTCCGGGCGGCTTGGGTGGTCCAAGGTCCGGTGGGGTTGGTCGTGATCCCAGCGAGATGCACCCGCCTGGATTCGATCTCGATGACGAACAGGACGTGGAATCGGCGCAGGAGGGCGGGGTCGACACACGCGAAGTCGGTGGCGATGATCCCTGCTGCCTGAGATCGGATGAACTCCATCCACGTTGGCCCGGTCCGGCCACGGGTGGGGTTGATGCCGGCGGCTCTGAGGATCTTCCACACGGTTGACGGGGCGATCTGGTGGCCGAGCCGGTTGAGTTCGCCGTGGATCCGCCGGTATCCCCAGCCTGGGTTCTCACCAGCGACTCTGATGATGAGCCGTCGGAGTTCAGGGTCGATGGGTGGCCGGCCTGACTTGGCGGCGGGTGGTTGTGTCCAGTGCCGGGCGACGAGTCGGCGGTGCCAGCCGATCACGGTGTCTGGTCTGACGATGAGGAAGACTTCGGCGAGGCGGCGGCGGTCGATCACACCGGCGAGGATCGCGAGGATTGTCCGGTCGGTCTCGCTGAACCGTGCGCGGTCGATCTGGCGTTGCAGCACGAGGATCTGGTGGCGGAGGGCGAGGATCTCGGCGTCTCGCTGGTCGCCGGTGGCCAAGAACCATCGGAACCGGGTGAGAGCGAGCCGTGCGAGGGGTGCGAACAGGACCATGACGGTCGAACGCTACGGGCCACGGCCCGAGGTCGAAACGCCCGAAAACACGGTACGGATGAGTATTCGGCACCTTCAGGCCACGCTCCGATCGTGGGGGTCGAACGCGTGGCGCTCGTCCTCTGCGTGGCTGGGGCGGTCAGGTGTGTGCCTGGCAGTCCGCGAGGGCTTGGCTTGCGGCGTGCAGGGCGGCGTTCGCGGCAGAGAGGTCCTGCTCGAGTGCGTGGATCTGCTGTTTCAGCAACGGCCATTGGCTGTGCGGCGCGTGGCTGAGCTCGTTCTGCAGTTCGGCGATCTGTGACTTGAGGTCGCTCACCGTCTGAGCTGCCGCTGCAACCTCGGCAAGCTCGGCCTGGCAGGTGGCAGTGGTGACCTGCAGGGTGCCGTCGATCTCGTAATGGCGCTCAGGCTGGAGGCTGAGCTCGCCGGCGTAGATGATGCCGTCACCCCCGGGGAACAGGAACTTGAAATCAGCCCACCCACCCAGGCCGATCACCGACGGCGTGTCAACATCACCCGTCCCATCCCGGGTGTTGTCCCGGTAGAACAACAACCGGCCCTGCTGGTCCACCGCATAGATGATGCCGTCACCCCCAGGGAACAAGAACTTGAAATCAGCCCACCCACCCAGGCCGATCACCGACGGCGTGTCAACATCACCCGTCCCATCCCGGGTGTTGTCCCGGTAGAACAACAACCGGCCCTGCTGGTCCACCGCATAGATGATGCCGTCACCCCCAGGGAACAAGAACTTGAAATCAGCCCACCCACCCAGGCCGATCACCGACGGCGTGTCAACATCACCCGTCCCATCCCGGGTGTTGTCCCGGTAGAACAACAACCGGCCCTGCTGGTCCACCGCATAGATGATGCCGTCACCCCCAGGGAACAAGAACTTGAAATCAGCCCACCCACCCAGGCCGATCACCGACGGCGTGTCAACATCACCCGTCCCATCCCGGGTGTTGTCCCGGTAGAACAACAACCGGCCCTGCTGGTCCACCGCATAGATGATGCCGTCACCCCCAGGGAACAAGAACTTGAAATCAGCCCACCCACCCAGGCCGATCACCGACGGCGTGTCAACATCACCCGTCCCATCCCGGGTGTTGTCCCGGTAGAACAACAACCGGCCACCCAGCGGGCCGCCGAGACTGATGGTGAACGTTTGGGATGAGACGTTGCGCAGCACCGTGGACGTGCTGTCCACATCGGCGTCGATGGTGAGCAAGCCCAGTCCGATCTCCACCTTCTGCGCGGAGGAAAGGCTGTTGTAGATGGCGTGGATGACGCTGTTTCGCACGGTGGTCTTGATGGTGTCGACCGCCTGCTGCTGGACTTGCGCGTCCGATGAGGCGAGAAAAATCAGATTCGCTTCGATGGCGTCGTGAAGGCTAGTACCGAACGCATGATAGCCAGCGTCCACGACATTGGCCGGAAAGTCGTGCTTCTGCCACAGTGCCGTGACCTGGATCAGGGTGGTCTGGGTGAGGTCGGTATCGAAGATGCGTTCCGCAAGGCCGACCGACACCGGGATCGCCGCACTCTGTCCCGGCTGGAGATTGCTGGACAGGATGACCTGGTCGTCACCGTCCAGAGGACTGAGAGGATAGCTGACGGTAGCGCTGGGATGGTCGATCCAGAGGAAGGCAGGCCAGATGTACAGGCTGGGCGAGGACTGATTCTCGCGGACGCAGCGCAGGGTTTGGAGCGTGAGAACCACATTCTGAGCCATCAGCTTCTCCTCGGAGAACGGGGAAACGTGCACTGGTGCCGGCGTGGGTGCTGACATCAGGTGGATGCGGCGCCGCTGACCACCCGGTCAGCGGCAGTGGAACTCACGGCCGAGAACCTGGACCCGAGCGCTCTGGTCAAGAGACCAGACCAATCCCCGGGCTGCGTTTCCCCGGACGACCACTGGAGCCAGGGCCAGGGTCACGGTTTCCGGAACGCGCCCTGCCCGCACCTCGCGAGGGTGCAGGGACATGGGCGATCGTCGCTGGAGGATCCCTCCGTCCCAAGCCGATTCGAGCTGCAAGATCAACGTACTCCTGTCCTCCCTCTGTGTCACCACCGGGAGGCGACTGTTGTTAGCGGCCTATTGCACTCCGCTGCCGGTACGAACACCAACGGCAGCTGGCCCTCTTGCGCCGGGTCGTTCTCCGGCGGTTCGATCACCACCTCGTCGGGCTCCTCGAACACGATCGGCCAGTCCAGCGCCGCCGACCAGAAACGGGCCAGCGTCGACGGATCGGCTGCGTCGACGACGAGGTGGACCAGACGGGTCGGCATCGCCCCGCCGTCGCAGCCCGTGCGCCGTCCAGCAACCGCGCTCGTCGCCGAGGCCCGTGAGCAGGAACCGGCGTCATACGCGAACGTCGGAGGAGGCTTGCCCAATCATCACGAGCGTGGCCAAAACAGCCGCGCTTCACATCCCGGGCGCGGCATGCCCGCCACGTAATGGCCGATCCCGAGTGGCGCGATTATGGCCGAAGCCGCTCATATCGGCGCTCCGAACGTCGCCCGTCAGCGTGGCCGCGCCCACGCCGATCGGCACATCTCGTGCAGGCGCAGGGAGCTGCGCTCGGATGAAGCAACGTGCGCCCACGACCCGGCGGTAGGTGTTACCTCCGCCAGATCGACTCGCCGAGCGTTCTGGGACACCGTTCTGTGCCTGCCGGCGCCACCCGACAACGGCCCAGCTCGTGGCCAGTTGACAACGTGGTTACTCAGAGAGAAGCGCCAACGCGTTCTCGATGCCCCGCTCGAGCACCTCGTCGGCGAGCTGCCGATCCGCGAGTGCGCGCGAGAGCTGCAGGGTGCCGATCAGCAGGGCGAAGAGGCTGAGGGTCGTGGCGCGCGCCGACTCCGGGTCGTCGGGGGCCAGGCGGGCAGCGATCTCGTCGGCGATGGCCAGCACGCCGTCGGTGTAGGCCTGCTTCGTTGAGGTCGGGCAGCGACCGATCTCGTCGAGCAGGGCGGCGGAAGGGCAGCCGTGCTCGGGGTCGTCGCGGTGCCGGATCGAGAGGTACTCGCGCACGGGCTGCTCGACGCCGGCGCCGGGCCGCTGCCAGTAGGTCTCGCGCTGCTCGCGCATCTGGTCGGCGACCGTGGTGGCGACGAGGTCCTCCTTGGATGCGAAGTGGGCGTAGAAGGCGCCGTTGGTCAGCCCGGCGTCGGCCATGAGCGTGGCGATGCCGGAGCCGTCGATGCCGTCGCGCTTGAACCGCCGACCGGCGGCCTCGACGATCCGTCGCCTGGTGGCTTCTTTGTGTGCCTTGCCGTACCGGGCCACGGTCCCTCCTCGTGTCGAACGACACATTGCCTTCGCTCCTCAGATCATTATAGTACGATCATAATCTAATCGGCCTCACGGCGCCAGCGATCGATAGGGGAAGCGGATGACGGACTCTCGGCCAGTGGCTTTGGTGACCGGTGCATCGTCGGGCATCGGTGCGGCGGCGGCCGCCGCGCTCGTCGAGGCCGGCTTCGACGTGGTCGGGACGAGTCGGAACACGGCCGGTGTCACGGCACCCGACGGGGTCACGTTCCTGGCCCTCGACGTGGCCAGCGACGAGTCGGTGGCGGCCCTCGTCGATCAGGTGATCGCCCGGTTCGGGCGGATAGATGTGCTCGTCAACAATGCTGGTGTCGGCGCCGGGGGTGCCGCTGAGGAGAGCTCCATCGAACAGGCTCAGCGCGTGTTCGATGTGAACTTCTTCGGCATGGTCCGGATGACCAAGGCGGTCCTCCCGCACATGCGGGCGCAGGCGCGAGGGCGGATCATCAACATCTCGTCGGTGCTCGGCTTCGTGCCGGTGCCCTTCGGTGCGCTGTACGCCGCGTCCAAGCACGCGATCGAGGGCTACTCCGAGTCGGTCGATCACGAGGTCCGCCAGCATGCTGTCCGAGTGCTCCTCGTCGAGCCGGGGTTCACCAAGACGGCATTCGACGCCAACATCGTGCCGCCCGGAACGACGCTCGCGATCTATGCGAACGAGCGACGACTGGCCGAGGAGGTCGTGGCGGAGTCCTTGGCGTCCGGCGACGCGCCGTCTGTCGTCGCCGCGGCGATCGTCAGGGCCGCCACGGACGCAAAGCCGAAGCTGCGCTATCCCGCCGGCCGGCAGGCCAGACAGTTGCGGACGTTGCGGCGCATCGTTCCGGCCCGCACTTTCGACAAGCAGATCCACAAGTTCAACCGACTGCCGGCCTAGCCAGCCGGCGACGCAGGTCACCGCAGCATCCACTCGAAGACTTGAAGGAGACGTTCACCATGACCACGTCTCTTGCCGACGACGCCGCGGTGCCGACCGATCGCCACCAGACCGCAGGGATCCATCGATGATCCTCGCCTTCGTTCTCGACCACCGCGCCGATGTCGACCCCGATGGGGACGTCGTCTCCGACGGATCGCAGTCGCTCACCAACGACGAGCTCCTGCACCGCGTCCGGGCCGCGTCTCGTCACCTCCGCGACTTGGGGGTGCGGCCCGGCGATGTCGTCGCCCTCAAGCTGACCAACCGCATCGAGTTCGTGGTGCTGCTGTTCGCCGCCTGGCGGCTCGGTGCCGCCGTCACGCGGATCAACCCGAGCCTGACCGACAGCGAAGTCGACCGGCAGCTCGACGACTCGGGTGCACGCCTGTTGGTCACCGAGGACAGCCCGACCGCGCACACCAGCGTCACAACCGTCGCCGTCGACACGCTCAACCAGTGCCTCGGCTGGGAGGATCTGCCGGCCCCTCCAGACCCGCCGTCCCAGCGGGCTGACGGATGAGGTGCTGCAACGCTGCTCCGACGTCAGCGGGTCGCGGGCAGTCAGCCCGCGAAGCCGGGTCCCGGCTTGGCGCGGACGTGGCGAACGTCGAGTGGTTGGGCGCATTCGCTGCACACCACGACGGCGTGCATGTCGTGTTTGCATGCGGTGTGGTGCAGGACGAGGGGCGTGCCTTCTGGTCCGGTGAGCCAACGTTCGCCCCAGGCCGCCATGGCCGCGAGGATCGGATAGGCGTCGCGGCCCTTGTCGGTGAGCCGGTACTCGTAGCGCGGCGGGTTCTGTTGGTACTCGACGCGGGTGAGGAGTCCTTCGTCGACGAGTCGCGTCAGTCGCTGCGTGAGGATGTTGCGTCCGATGCCGAGCGAGGCTTGGAAGTCGTCGAAGCGGCGCGTGCCGAGGCACGCCTCGCGGATGATCAGCAGGTTCCAGTGGTCGCCGAGGATGTCAGCGCTACGGGCGATGGTGCACGGCCACCCGGACGTGTCGGTGCGCTTCACGTGGTCCACCCTAGCCGAATGGGTTGCATCATGGAACTGAGCGGCCTACGGTCCATTCCATCATGCAACCGGCACTGGAGGTGCTGACAGTGGACCGTCCCGCGCACGGAGAGGTGAGAACCGCAGTCGTCGACGACCGGATCCTGGTGATGACCGTGGACCGGGTGGAGAAGAAGAACGCGTTCACCCCGAAAATCAGCAACGAGCTCGCCGCGGCCTACACCCGTCTCGACGACGATCCCGAGCTGTTCGTCGGCGTGCTCACCTTCGCCGGTGACCACACCACCGCCGGGTTGGAGATGCCGCTGTTCTTCGGTCCCGACGCCGAGCCCGGCCCGCCCGGGGACGCGGTCGATCCCTACGGGCTCCAACGCCGGCTGACCAAGCCGCTGGTGACCGCGCTGCAGGGGATCACCTTCACCATCGGGATCGAGATCGCGCTGGCCGGCGACATCGTCGTGGCGGCGTCCGACACCCGGTTCTGCCAGCTCGAACCCAAGCGTGGCCTCGCACCACTCGGCGGCGCCACCGTCCGCTACGTGCAGCGCGCCGGCTGGGGCAACGCCATGTACCACCTCCTGCGCGCAGACGAGTTCCGCGCCGACGAAGCCCTTCGGATCGGCCTCGCGCAGGAGGTGACCGAGCCCGGCCGCCAACGGGACCGAGCCGTCGAGCTGGCCCGCGAGCTGTTGCAGTGCGCACCACTGGCGCAGCAGCACAGCATCGCCAACGCCCGGCTCTCGCTCGACGAGGACGAGCCCACAGCGATCGCGGCCATCGAGGCGATGAGAAAGGCGGTCATGGCGACCGCCGACTTCCAAGAGGGAATCGCATCGTTCATCGACCGACGCCCGGCCCGGTTCACAGGACGCTGACATGACCGACACCACCACCGACACGACCGCCACCGACGACGCCGCGAAGGTCTGGCACCCCACCGCCTGCATCCTCTGCGAGTGCAACTGCGGCATCGAGATCCGCCTCGGGGTCGACGGCCGGACCTTCGAACGCACCCGCGGCGACAAGGCGCACCCGGCGTCCAAGGGCTACACGTGCGAGAAGGCGCTGCGCCTCGACTACTACCAGAACGGTCGCGGTGAGCGGCTGCTGAGCCCCCTGCGCCGGCGAGCCGACGGCACCTACGAGGAGATCGACTGGGACACCGCCATCGGCGAGGTCGCCGACCGTCTCGCCACGGTCCGGGACGCACACGGTGGCGAGTCGATCGTGTACTACGGCGGCGGCGGGCAGGGGAACCACCTCGGCGGCGTGTACGGCTCAGCGACCCTCAAGGCGCTCGGTGTCCGGTTCCGGGCCGACGCCATCTCGCAGGAGAAGACCGGCGAGGTGCTGGTCATGGGCAAGATGTTCGGCACACCGCTGCGCGGTGACTTCGAGCACTGCGAGGTGGCGTTCTTCGTCGGCAAGAACCCGTGGATCTCCCACGGCATCCCCCACGCCCGCACCACCCTGAAGGCGATCGCCGCCGACCCCGACCGGGCGATGATCGTCATCGACCCAAGGGTCACCGAGACCGCGGCGATGGCCGACTTTCACCTCCAGGTCCGGTCCGGCCGCGACGCATGGCTCATCGCCGCCATGGCCGCCGTGCTCGTCGACGAGGGACTCATCGACCGGAACTGGCTCGACCGCCACGCCTCCGGTATCGAGCCCGTGCTCGCGGCCCTCGGGGAGGTGCCGATCTCCCGGTACTGCGAGATCAGCGGCGTCGACGAGTCCCTCGTGCGCGCCGCCACGCGCCGGATCGCCGCGGCCGCGAGCGTCGCAGTGTTCGAGGACCTCGGCGTGCAGATGAACCGCCACTCGACCCTCGTCAGCTACCTCGAGAAGCTCGTCTGGCTGCTCACCGGCAACCTCGCCATCCCCGGCGGCCAGTACGCCATGTCGACTATCGGCAACCTGCTGCGCATGAGCCGCGCCGAGCTCGATGCCGACACCGCTCCGGTGTCGCCGGTCGCCGGAGCCCGACTGATCGGTGGCCTCATCCCGTGCAACGTCATCCCCGAGGAGATCCTCACCGATCACCCGGACCGCTACCGGGCGATGATCGTGGAGTCGGGCAACCCGCTGCACTCCGTAGCCGACAGCCAGCGCATGCGCGAAGCGATGCGCGGCGCTCGACGTGAGCGTCTGCATCGACGTCTTCATGACCGAGACGGCTCGACAGTCCGACTACGTGCTGCCCGCCACCACGCAGTACGAGAAGTTCGAAGCAACCTTCTTCAACTTCGACTTCCCCAAGAACGTCTTCCAGCTCCGCCGGCCCGTCCTCGACCCGCCCGACGGGCCGCTGCCCGAACCCGAGATCCACGCCCGACTTGTCGAGGCGCTCGGCCGCCTCGATAGCGACGCGGTCGACCAGCTCCGCGCGGCCGCGACACGAGGCCGCGACGACTTCGCAGCCGCGTTCGCGCAGGCGATGACGAGCGACCCGAAGCTGGCTGCCGTCGCGCCTGTGGTGCTCTACCGAACGCTCGGGCCGACGCTCCCGCACGGCGCGGCGGCTGCGGCCGGCCTGTGGCCGATGGCGATCCGCTGCGCGCAGAAGAACCCCGACGGCGTCGAACGTGCCGGATTCGGCATCGGCGCCGACGCCGGAGACCGACTCTTCGACGCGATCGTCGACCAGCCCTCCGGAGTCGTCTTCACCGACGACACCTGGGAGGAGACGTGGCAGCGCGTCCAGACCGACGACGGCCTCGTCCACGCCGACATCCCAGAGCTCCTCGACGAGCTCGCCGAGCTCACCACCGAGACCCCGCCCGGTGACGACCCGGACTGGCCGCTGCTCCTGTCCGCCGGTGAGCGCCGGTCGTTTACCGCGAACACGATCCTGCGCGACCCGGCATGGCGCAAGAAGGACACCGACGGTGCCCTGCGCGTCTCGCCCGCCGATGCCGACCGGCTCGGTCTCGTCGCCGGCGACACCGCCACGCTGACCACGAAGCGAGCGAGCGTGGTCGTCACGGTGGCGGTGGACGAAACCGTGCAGCCCGGCCACGTGTCGCTCCCGAACGGGCTCGGCCTCGACCACGTCGAATCTGGCGCGCGGCACCAGACCGGGGTCGCACCGAACGAGCTCACCGCCAGCGAAGACCGCGATCCGTGGGCTGGGACGCCGTGGCACAAGACCGTGCCCGCCCGACTCGAGCGAGTACCGGCATGAGCTTCGACGTCGCCCAGATCGACGAGGTGCTCGCCACGACACGAGCGGTCCGTCGACGGCTCGACCTCGACCGCCCGGTCGACAACCAGCTCCTGCTCGATTGCATCGACCTCGCCGAACAGGCACCGATCGGTGGAAACCTCGGCAGCCGGCGATGGATCATCGTGCGCGAGCAGGGCCTCAAGGACCAGCTCGGCGAGCTCTACCGCGAGACCGCGCTGCCGTTCATGTCCGCAGCGGCCGAACGCCTGCAGGGCACCGGCCACCCCAGCGAGAAGGTGATGGCATCCGCGACGTACCTCGCCGAACACCTCGCCGAGGTCCCCGCCATCGTCATCCCGACCGTCATCGGCCACCACGACGGCAGCGGGCGACCCGGCCTGTTCGACTCCGTCATCCAGGCGGCCTGGAGCTTCTGCCTCGCCCTGCGCGCCCGCGGCCTCGGCACCACCTGGGTCACCGCCGCGCTCCAGGACACGGCGAAGGTCAAGGAGATCCTCCGCATCCCGGAAGACATGACCGAGATCGTCCTGCTCCCGGTCGCCTACACCAAGGGCACCGACTTCAAGCGCGCCCCGCGCCACCCCGCCCGATCGATCACCTACTTCGACCGCTTCGGCCTGACGACCGAGCGCGGCCCCAGCGACGAGCTGCGCTTCGAGGACGGTCCCGGCGCCATCGCCGAAGTCGACATCGCCGCCTCGCCCGCCACCGTGTGGTCACTGGTGTCGGACATCAACCTCCCAGCACGGTTCTCCAACGAGTTCGCCGGCGCCGAGTGGGCCAGCGACAACCGCGGCGTCGGCGCCATGTTCCACGGGCGCAACCAACACGCCGCGCTCGGGGAATGGACGATCCCGTGCTTCATCGACACCTACGACCAACCTCGCGCCTTCGGCTGGCGCACCTCCGACCCCGACCACCCCGGGGCTCGGTGGCGGTTCGACCTCGAACCACGAGAAGGCGGCACCCGCCTGCGCTTCTCCTACGTCATCGGACCCGGACCATCCGGCACGACCATGGCGATCACCAACAACCCCGGCAAGGAAGTACGGGTGCTGCGCCGGCGCATCGGCGAGGTCCAGACCAACATGCAGCATACCGTCGAAGGCGTGAAGCAGCTCGCCGAAGAGACACCATGACCCTCCGCGTCGGCATCAGTGCCGCGCCCTTCCGACCCGAAGCGGTCGAGTTCGTGCGCGAAGCCGAACGGCTCGGCGTCGACTCCGTGTGGTGCCCCGAGTCCTGGGCCGGCGACGCCTTCACACCCCTCGCCTACCTCGCCGCCTCCACGTCCACGATCAAGCTGGGCACAGGCATCGCACAGCTCGGCGCCCGCACACCGGCGATGCTCGCCATGACCGCGCAATCACTGCACGCGCTGTCAGGCGGACGGTGCCTCCTCGGCATCGGAACCAGCGGACCGCAGGTGATGGAGGGCTGGCACGGCGTCGCCTTCGACAAGCCCGTGCGCCGCACCCGCGAGACCATCGACATCATCCGCGCCATCACCGCCGGCGAGCGACTCGAATATCACGGCGAGATCTACGACCTGCCGGTCCCCGGCAGCGGAGGCCGCGCCATCCGGTCGTTGATGCCACCGACGCACCTGCCGATCTACGTCGCGTCGCTCGGCCCGACCAACCTCCGCCTCACCGGCGAGCTCGCCGATGGCTGGATCGGCACCTCGTTCCTCCCCGAAACAGCGGACGTGTTCCTCGACCACATTCGCGGAGGCGCGGAGCGAGGAGGACGCGACATTGCTGACCTCGACCTCACCGTCGCGGTCGGGGTCGAGTTCACCGACGACGTCGAAGCGGCCGGCCGCCGCCACGCGGAGGGCTACGCGTTCACCATCGGCGCCATGGGCTCGGCCGGCACCAACTTCTACAACAACGCGTTCGAGCGTCAGGGCTACGGAGACGACATCCGCGAGGTCCAACGGCTCTGGCTCGCAGGCGACAAGGACGCCGCCCGACGACGCGTCCCCACCGCCATCGGGCTCGGCACCAACCTCATCGGCACTGACGACCTCGTGCGCGACCGCATGCGGCTCTACCGCGACGCCGGCATCACCACCCTGCGCGCCAACCTCCACGGCGGCCCCGATGCCGCCCTCGACCGACAGCTCGGCGACCTCGAGCGCCTGCTCGACCTGTTGCGCCAAGTCAACGACGAAACATCCGGAGCCAGGAAGGACGAACCATGAGCAGCACCGACGATCCAAGAGACGAGGTCATCACGTCGTATAAGGACGCTCCCGCCAAGTCGATCGACGCGGCTGGCACGACCTTCGCCTACCGGGAGCTCGGGCCCAACGGTGGGGTGCCCGTGGTGTTCTTCGTCCACTTGGCGGCCACGCTCGACAACTGGGATCCGCGGATCATCGACCCGATCGCCCAACGGCATCACGTCATCGCGTTCGACAACCGTGGTGTCGGCGCGTCGTCCGGGAACGTACCGGGCAGCATCGAGGAGATGGCCGAGGACGCGGTGGCGTTCATCAAGGCGCTCGGCTTCGATCAGGTAGACATCTTCTCGTTCTCACTCGGAGGCATGGTCGCCCAGGCCCTCGTCGTCCGACACCCCGAGCTCGTCCGCCGGCTCATCCTCACGGGCACCGGACCGGCCGGAGGGAAGGACATGGATAAGGTCGCCGGCGTCACCTACTACGACATGTTGCGGGCCACGCTCACCCGCCAGGATCCGAAGGTGTTCCTGTTCTTCAATCGCAACGACACCGGCAAGCGCGCCGCCCGAGCCTTCGTCGAGCGGCTCAAGGAGCGCACCGAGAACCGCGATGCGCCGATCAAGGTGAAGGCGTTCCGGACGCAGCTGAAGGCGATCAAGCGGTGGTCACGCTCGGCCCCGGCCGACCTGTCGAAGATCACCCAGCCCACCCTGATCGCCAACGGTGACAACGACCGGATGGTCCCCTCAATGTTGTCGGAGGACCTGCACCGCCGCATCGCAGGCTCCGAGCTGATCATCTACCCGGACTCCGGCCACGGCGGCATCTTCCAGTTCCACGACAAGTTCGCGCCCGTCGCGCTCGAGTTCCTCGAGCGCTGAACCCCCCGTCACCACCAGGAGCCCACCATGGCCGAGCAGAGCACCATCCGCTACGAACGCACGTCACCACAGGTCGCGAGGATCACCTTCGCCAACCCTCCCGCCAACCTCATCGTCGGCGAGACCGTGGTCCGGCTCGTCGAGATCGTCGATGAACTGGCCACCGACCCAGACATCCAAGTCGTGGTGTTCGTCAGCGACGTTGCCGACTTCTTCTTCAACCACTTCGACCTCGCCGCCGCCGCAGACTTCCCAGCCCCCGAAGGGGACGACGCTGTGCCCGTGTGGACCGACCTGGTGCTCAAGCTCACCAAGGCGCCCTACATCACCGTCGCGTCGATCCGCGGACGCACCCGCGGCGGGGGCAATGAGCTCGCCTTGGCGTTCGACCTGCGCTACGCCAGCCTGGAGAAGGCGCTCTTCGGGCAGCCCGAAGTGGGCAGCGGGCTACTGCCCGGAGGAGGCGGAACCGAACGACTGCCACGCGCCATCGGACGGGACCGCGCCCTCGAGGTCATCCTCACGAGCGCGGACTACGACGCCGAAACGGCCGAACGATGGGGCTGGGTCACCCGAGCCCTGCCCGAGGCAGAGCTCGACGCGTTCGTCGACACGATCGTCGCCCGGCTGGCGTCCTTCGATCGAACCTCTCTGGCGACCGCCAAGGCCATGGTTAACCGCGCAGTGCTCCCGCCGGACGCCGACCTAGTGGCCGCGTACAACGAGTTCATGCACTCGCTCACGCTGCCCGGGTTCCTCACCCGCGTTGCAGGCGCAGAAGCTGTCGTCGCACAAGCAGGTATCGACTTCGAGTATCGGCTCGGCGAGTACATCGGCCTCGCCAACCAGCAGGGGTAGCGCGGCGGTTGCGGTCTGGCTCGACCGTTGGTGATCGTCGGTCTTTGTCACGCTCGTTGTCATGCTTCCAGGCACCTACCGACACCTACGGGCGCAGACGAACGTGCTCAGGCGGTGGTAGAAAACGGGCTGTGACCTGGTTCGATGCGCCACCAGCGCCGACCAGTGCCATCGGTCTCCCTGCCCGCAGCGAGTGCTCGTCTTGCTTGCGAGACTCCTGCTCGGCATCATGGAGCAACGTTCAGGAGGCTGCCCTATGCCCGCTTCAGCGGCGGGGCAGTTTCCCCACGAGCAGTCGGTGAGTCCCCCCTCGCCCACCGGCGCGGAGCGCCAACAGCAGTTCGGACCTACCTGAGGATGTATGCACGATGTATGCATTCGCCAGGCAGTTCACCGTGATGCCCTGTGCCGGCCCGTCCGGGAGACGCCGCGAAGTACCATCTAGACGGCATGAGACGTTACATCGCGGCACAAGACGGACACCCGCTGAGGTGACTACGGATCAGAAGGTTGGGGGTTCAAGTCCCTCCGAGCGCGCCAGCTAATCATGCAGGTCACAGACTTTACGGGTCCTCTCGCTCTTCCTGATGCCTGCCGTCGGCCGCCCCTGACAGCCGTGTTGACAGCGCTTCTCGAACGTACATGCCCGAAGCGTCGATCGCCCTGTACCCAGGGATCGAAGCAGCGCAGGCCGGCGACGCTGTTGTGCTTGAGTCCAAGCTGCGGCCAGTCCTCGCGGCGGCGTAGGCCTTGCCCCGGCGGTGCTGGCTTCTGGACCAGAACTTCCCGAAGCTACGGTTCGACGCCGACCAGCTCGACGCAGCGGTGGAGTACATCCATCTGTACGAGTTCAACCCGATGTTCTCGAACACCTCAACACCTGCTACGCGAGTGACGCCGTCGGGCGCGTCCCCGCTCCTCTCACACGCTCGGCAGGGCCGCGCGAGGATTCTCGCTAGTGGCGAGGACTCAGGTAGTCACGATCTTGTTCTGCGATCTTGTCGCGTCGACCGAGCGGCGGGCGCGTCTCGGCGACGACGTGTTCGATGAGTTCACGGGCCGTTTCATGGCCGGTTTGCGGGATGCGATCTCGCAGAACGATGGCCGGGAGGTTTCGAGCGCCGGTGACGGCCTGATGGTCGTGTTTCCTGACAGCGTCGTCGACGCGGTCACCTGTGCGGTTGCGATGCATCGAACGGTGGCACTGCTCGACCCTCATGATCCGCCCCGGCTTCGGATCGGTATCAGCTCGGGGGAGGTCGCTCGGGACGGTGATGAGTTTTCGGGAATGCCGATCGTGGAAGCGGCACGGCTCGAGGCGTCGGCGGCTCCCGGCCAGACGTTGGCGAACGCGGTCGTGCGCACGCTGGTTGGTACCCGCCGTGCGCTGCGGTTTCGAGATGTTGGGTCGCTGACGCTTAAAGGCATCCCGGAGCCGCTCGCCACAGTCGAGGTGATCGACGAGCAAGTACTCGAGTCGCCGCAGCCTCCGTTCCGAGCACAAACGCCGAATCATCGACGCCGAAGATGGCGATTCGTGGCACCAGTTGTCGCGGCGATCGTTGTCGCGGCGATCGCGGTCGTGGTGATGATTAGTCTTGTCGCGTCACGTTCGCGTTCCGAAGCACGTAACCCCACGGTCACGACGATTCCGCTGACGGGCATCACCGCTCCGACGGGATACACGCCACGATATGAGACTGCGTCGTGTCCCGGCGATGTGCGCCAGGCCGCGGCCGGCGCGACGTGCGGTCATCTCGTCATCCCCCAGGATCGGCGCAAACCGCATGGCAAGCAGGTGACGCTGCTCGTCACCCGCGCGCCAGCACGGCTCCCGGGCAGGGCGACTGACCCGACCATCGACGTATGCGGGTGTGAGAACCTCGGCAACTCGCTGGCCCGAGACCATTCCGAACTTGTCCATCTCGGACAGCGCGGCTACGACGGCACCCCCGCCCTCACCTGTCCCGAGTTCGTTGCCGCCCGCCTTCACGCCCTGACGCGACGAAGTGACGATCCCGCCGAGATCGCACGCGGCACCGACGCCTTCCGGCGCTGCCACGCGCGGCTCGTCGCCCAAGGCATCGATCCCGCGCAGTACAACTACGACACCGCCGCCCAAGACGTACTCGACCTCATGTGGGCGTTGAAGATCTCGCGGGCGAACTTCATCGCGTTCGAGCCGTCGAGCGTTGAGGTCTTCGACATCGTGAGACGAGCGCCCGGAGCCGTCCGCAGTATCACCCTCGACAACCCGCCCCCGCCCGGCCAAACGCTCCTCAGCGATCCGACCGGTGACCTCTCGGGTGCGTTCGCTCGCTTCGTCGCGGTGTGCAACGCGGATCCAACCTGCGCCCGCGCCTATCCCCACCTCGCCGAAGAACTGAGATCCAGCTCGGAAAGCTCCAACAGAAATCCGGTGCTCGTGTCCGCGCCAAATCCGGAGAACCCGAACGCACCGCCCATGAAGGTGATGCTCGACGGTCGCCGCCAAGCCGACGCCCTCGCGGCAGCTCTGCGTGACGCGTCTACCTATCGGGCCATCCCAACGGCCATCAACCAGCCGACAAGCGCGTCGATCGAAGCCGCACTCGCGCTCCAAGAAGACCACCTCGTCCCCGACGCGCCATGGGGCGCGCAAGCGTCCTACTTCTGCGCGTACGACGTCCACACACAAGACCCGCAAGTACAAACACTCGAGGCTCACACGCTCCCCGAGTTCGTGCGAGCACACGACGCCTACTGGACGCAATGGTGTACCGCCTGGAACGTTGCCGATGTGTCCGCCGATCTCTCCACCGACGTTGTCAGCAACGTCCCAACCCTGGTCTTGCGAGGCAACCTGACACCCGACGGCAACCCCGACTGGATACCCAAGATCGGACGCGGCCTCTCCGCCCTCCAAGCCGTCGTGTTCCCCACACTCGGCAGCGACCTCCTCGCCAACGGACCACCCTGCCTGAGCGCACTCCGCCGTCAATTCCTCGCCAACCCCACCGCAACACTCGACACCGCGGGATGCGAGAAACAATCACCCCCCATCCCATTCATCGCACCGACGCACTAAGGATCCACGCCAGGTTAGTACGCGCGTAGTAGGGTGGCGGTGTGGAGGTCACGCCGGAGGCGCTCGCGCGATTCTTCGATGTGGTCCTGCCGCACCTGAACGAGCTGCAGCGGCGTGTCGTTGCGGGTGCCGCCTCGGAGATGTTGGGTCGGGGCGGCAAGACCGCGGTGGCGGCGGCGTCGGGGATGAGCCGCAACACAGTGATCAAAGCCGAGACTGAAGTGGTCGCGGGGATCGAGCCGTCGGCTCGCCTGCGAGCCCCGGGCGGCGGTGACAAGCCGCTGATCGACAAGCAGCCGGGGTTGCTCGAGGCACTCGATGAACTGGTCCATCCCGAAACGCGGGGTAACCCGATGTCGTTGCTGCGCTGGACGTCGAAGTCCTCGACGAACCTGGCCCAGGATCTGGTGCGGCAAGGGTTCGCGGTGTCGTCGCGCACCGTGCTGCGCCTGCTGCACCAGCTCGGCTACTCGTTGCAGGCCAACGCCAAGGTCACCGAGGGCCGCCAGCACCCCGATCGGGACGCCCAGTTCCGCTATCTCAACGACATGGCCCAAGGCTTCATCGACGACAACCAACCGGCGATCAGCGTGGACACCAAGAAGAAGGAGCTGATCGGCGACTACGCCAACGGCGGCATCGAATGGTCGCCCGAGGGCGAACCCGAACGGGTGAGGGTGCACGACTTCGCCGACCGGGCCCTGGGCGAGCACGCCAAGGCCATCCCCTACGGGATCTACGACGTGGCCAACGACGAAGGCTGGGTCTCCGTCGGCGGCGTCGCTGACACCGCCGAGTTCGCGGTCGAGTCCATCCGCCGGTGGTGGAACCTGATGGGGCGGGCCCGCTTCCCCGACGCCGACCGGCTGCTGATCACCGCCGACGCTGGCGGCTCCAACGGCTACCGGCTCCGAGCCTGGAAAGTCGAACTCGCACGCCTCGCCACCGAGACCGGCCTGCGCATCACGGTGTGCCACTACCCGCCAGGCACCAGCAAGTGGAACCGGATCGAGCACCGCATGTTCAGCTTCATCTCCATGAACTGGCGCGGCCGGCCACTCACCACCCTGCGCACCATCATCGAGCTCATCTCCGCCACCAGCACCACGACCGGACTCACGATCCAGGCCGCCTACGACCCTCAGTGGTATCCCACCGGCGTCAGGATCAGCGACGCCGAACTCGCCGCCGTCGCACTCGACCCCCACAACTTCCACGGCGAATGGAACTACACCATCAACGCTCAAACAGACCAGGCGTGAGCCCTAACGAAAGCCGGACCTGGAAGTACCCCGGCTTGACGGACACCTACTGTGAGGGGACGCGGAGTCCTCTCGGAACGGAGTCCGTATGCCTCGTCCTCATCCGCCGGAGTTCCGGCGGCGAGCCGTCGAGCTGGCCCGAATGCGCGAGAAGCCTGTGGCGGAGCTGGCCAGCGATCTGGGGATCTCGGACTCGTGCCTGCGCAACTGGATGGCCCAGGCCGACCGTGACGAGGGCCGCCGCTCCGATGGGCTGAGCACCGCGGAGCGCGACGAGCTGGTGCGGCTGCGTCGGGAACTGCGGGTCGCGAAGCTCGAGGTCGAGATCCTCAAGCGCGCTGCCGCCTACTTCGCGGAGGAGACCGTCCTCCCAAAATGACCAACACCTTCATCGCCGAGCGCTGCTCGGATCTGCCCGTCTCGGGTCCTCGTTACCACGAAGATCTGCTCGCGGGCCGGTTTGGCGGTGACCGTTGAGGATGCCATGCGGAGCTTCGCGCGGTCGACCTCGTGTCCTACTGACCGCTCGACGAACCGTGCCGCGCGGACTGCTGCTCGCCGTCGCCAACGAGTAGGCCGCCTGCCAGTCTCGTGGGACGGCGCGAGGCTGTCCGGATGCTGGTACTCGACGCCGCCAACGTGAGCGGCTCTCGGCCAACTCTGAGTCGGCCGCGCGAGCTGGCGAGTCTGCTCGCCGGCTATGCGGGTGCGCCCGTCAGTGGGAGGGGCTCTTGATGGCGCGCCGCGAGCCTTTGGCCCGATCGGCCCTCTGGTTGCCGCTGTTCGATGAACTCTCCGATCCGACGCTCTGCGCCCGTCTGGCAGCCGAGGCCGAGGAGGCGGGCTGGCATGGGTTCTTCGTGTGGGACCAGCTGCGCTGGGAAGCGCCGGTGCGCCAAGTTGCCGACTCGTGGATCACGCTCGCCGCGATCGCGACTGCGACCGAGCGGCTGCGGCTCGGCCCCATGGTCACACCGCTACCACGACGCCGACCGGTCAAGGTCGCCCGCGAGACCGCGACATTGGACTGGCTCAGCGGCGGCCGCCTCACCTTCGGCGTCGGGATCGGCGGTGACAGCTTCGCTCGCGAGTTCTCGAAGACCGGCGAGCAGCTCAACGAACGGGCCCGGGGCCAGATGCTCGACGAGGCACTGGAGATCCTCACCATCGCCTGGAGCGGTGAGCCGGTTCACCACCACGGCGATCACTACACGGTCGACGACATCCAGTTCCTCCCCCGGCCGGTGCACCGACCCGATGTCCCGGTATGGATTGCGGGGTTCCCCGGCAACGTCAAGCCCATGCGGCGAGCCGCCCGATACGACGGGTTCTTTCCCGCCAATCTCAAGCACCCCGATCAACTCGCCGAGATCGTTGCCATCGTTGCCGAACTTCGCGACGACGCGACAGCACCGTACGACATCGTCGTTGGCCTTCCTGTTGGCATCGATCCCGCGCCGTACGTCGAGGCCGGTGCCACGTGGTGGCTCCCGGAGTTCGTTCCCGAGGCGCTGTCGCTGGACGGCGTGCGGGGCCTTCTCCGTCAAGGACCCTTCGCACCGTGAGCTCGGCCTCGTTCGGCCACACTGACTTCTACGACGCCGAACTGCACTGGTACAACCCGCACTTCCGCGCGGCCGCGGCGGTTCGTCCGGCCGATCACGTGCTCGACGTCGGCTGCGGTACCGGTCAGACCACGCGAGAGGCCGCCCGCGCCGCGTTCACCGGCAGCGCAGTGGGGTTGGACATCTCCGCAGCCATGCTCGAGCGCGCCCGCCGGCTCAGCGACGCAGAGGGCGCACGCAACGTCACCTACGAAGTCGGGGACGCCCAGACTCACCCGTTCTCGGCCGCACGATTCGACCTCTGCATCAGCCGGTTTGGAACGATGTTCTTCACCGACGCCGTCGCCGCGTTCGCCAACATCGGGCGGGCCTTGCGCCCCGATGCTCGCCTTGTCCTCCTCGTCTGGCAGCACCCCGAACGGAACGAGTGGTTCACCGCCACCTGCCGGGCCCTCGCGGATTCGGGTACGTCCACGCCGTCCGGGCGCGACCTGGAAGCGTTCTCCCTCGCCGATCCGTCTGACACGCGGCGCACACTGACCGCAACCGGGCTCGATGAGATCGACTTCACCGACGTCCACGAACCCGTCTACTACGGCCCCGACGCCGCCACCGCCTACGAGACCGTGCTCCGCCTTCGACACGCCCGCGACCTCCTCGATCGCCTGGATGCCACCGCCGCCGAGAGCGCTCGCCACCGACTGCGCGCCACCCTCGACGCACACGACACCGGTTCCGGCGTCCTCTTCGACTCACGCGCCTGGATCATCACCGCTCGCCACCGCTGAGAGCGCCCATTCGCGCCAGGCTTGCCGTGCAGCACGTGCAACGCCTCCGTGGTGATGCTCATGCCGATCAGGCCCTACTGCCGACCTCGACGCCGGCGGACCCAATTGGGTGCATGACGACTCAGCTTCGCATCGGCCAGAAGCATGCGAAGCGCGACCGCGAGCCGGCGTTGCGGCGCGGGTGCCGGCGCGCCACACGCAGGTGAGGGACGCCGGCGAGGACGTCGTGATCGTTTGCAGGCCGTTGCGTTCGGGAACGTTGACTCGGCGGAGCGCGACGCCCGATCAGAGGAGCGACGATGCCAGAACTGCTCGTGGACTTCATCACTTCGCTCGATGGCTATGGAGCCGCTGAGGGCTGGCCGGGCTGGTGGGGATTGCAAGGTCCGGAGTACCTCGCGTGGTTGGGCGAGCGGCCGGAAGCAGATCACAGGGTCCTGATGGGCGCGAACACCTACCGTCTCATGTCGGGCTTCGCAGCCGAAGGCGAGCCGGGCACGGATGCGCTCGCGGGCCTGTCGAAAGTCGTCTTCTCGACCACATTGACGGAGCCACTGGCGTGGGCCAACACGCAACTCGTCCACCAAGACCCTGTCGAGGCCGTGAGGGAGATGAAGGACGACGAAGGCTCCAGCTCCATGCGCACGATGGGCAGCCTCACCCTGTGCCGCTCCCTGCTGAGAGCCGGCCTCGTGGACCGCTTCCGCGTGGTCGTCTTTCCTGTCATCACGGGAAGCAGCGGTCGGGACCGGATCTACGACGGGTACCCCGATGTTGCTCTCGACATGGTCGACAGCCGGACCTTCGATGGTCGCATCCAGTTGCTCGAGTACGTTCCCACAGTTCTGGCCGGTCCACCTGGCACCAACAAGGCCAACGCCTGAGATGAGCTCACGCACCTGGCCGCGGACCGGTCAGATAGGGAAAGCCCCTCCCCGTTCCGGTCGGCGCCGCCGGCTGGCCGACCTCCCACGACAACTGAAAGGGGAAGCCGTGACCACGCCAGCCCCGACCGTCACCGACCACGACGACTTCGAGCGACGGCTCCTCGAGCTGCGCAAGCGCGAGAAGGCACACACCCGCGAGGGCGACGCGATCGCTGCGGCCCGGCGCCGGCTGCCCATGACAGAGGTGCCGCCCGACACCACCGTCATCGGCCCCGACGGCCCGGTCCCGTTCGGCGATGTCTTCGAGGGGCGCGACGAGCTGGTCGTCTACAGCCACATGTTCTACGAGGGGAAGCCATGGGAGTGGCAGTGCGAGGGCTGCACCAGGAACTCCTGGCCGATGCGGGACGCCGCCGACGCGGCCTACCTCAACGCCAACGGGATCACCTTCGCCATCCTCGGCGACGGGCCGTACGAGGAGATCGCGGCATTCCGCGACTTCATGGGCTACACGGCGCCGTGGTACTCCAACGCCCACCTCGACGACCCCATCGTGGGCGTCGCCGGCCGGATCTCCTGCTACCTGCGGCGGGAGGACAAGATCTACCTGACGTACTGGACGACCGCTCGGGGCGACGAGGTGATGAGTCCCGTGTTCGGGCTGCTCGACATGACCGCCTACGGGCGGCGGGAGGAGTGGGAGGACTCGCCCGAGGGGTGGCCGCAGTTCCCGACCCACTCCTTCTTGCGCACCGACGAGCACGGTGCGCCGATGGGGCCCAGAAACGGCGGTCGACCGGTGCCCCAGTGGACACGCCCGGGCGTCACCGGGGTCGGCGTACGAACCGGGTAGCACTGCCACTGAGGCGAGTGAGATCACCATGGCTGACACCACCACGCCCCTCCCCCCGGTCGTCGACCGGGACACCTGGACCGCACAGTCAACGAGCTGCGCGTCCGCGAGACGGCCGACACCCGCGAGGGCGACGCCATCGCCTCCACCCGACGCCGGCTGCCGATGGTCGAGGTTGACGCCTCGGCGCCGCTACGAAGATGGCAATCAAACTCCTGCTCGCCGCAAAACGTCTTCCACCTTCCCCGGCCGGCGTTGTGGGGCACTCGAGCCCTTGGCCGAGAAGGCGGGCCAGACCTCCGGTGGTGGCGGGGCTGCCGCCTGTTCTCGTTTGTTCCGCGCTCGTGACCCCTCGCGTTCGAATCTGCGGAACAGAACGCCGGACGGAGCTGTTGGGTCGACGGGTCGATGGGCGCCGGCATGGCGACGGCAGCCGCCCTAGAGTCGGCGCTGTGAGCGTTGGCGGAAGGATCAGGGCCTCCTGGCCCGGCACGCGCTCCAACGCCCGGGCGTGAAGACAGCCTGGGCTTCGCGCTGGCGGCGGGCCAGGGCGGCGGATCAGCCAAGGAGCGCACCTCATGACGCAGGCCCTCGTGGACATCGTCGTCGCCGTCCTCGTGACCGGCGTGGTGGCCGTCGTGGGGATCGCCGTCTACCTCGGAGTGAGCGGTAGACGCAAGGAATGACGTCGAGCGAACCGCGAGAGCCCGGGCCAGACAGGCACCCAGGGCGCGATTCGCCTGCTCGTCAGCTGCGGGTGAGGACGACCTTGAGCGCACCCGTCTCGCCGGCCCGACCGAACACGTCGTAGGCCTCGATGAACGAGTCGAGGTCGAAGTGGTGGGTGACGAACCGGCCGACGTCCATCTGGTGGCTGGCCGTCAGCTTCAGGAGGGTCGGCGTGGAGAAGGTGTCGACCAGCCCGGTGGTGATCGTCACGTCCCGGATCCACAGCTCCTCGAGGTGCAAGGTCGCGGGCTCGCCGTGCACACCGATGTTGGCGACGCGGCCGCCAGGGCGGACGAGCTGCACCGCCAGCTCGAACGTGGCCGGAATGCCGACCGCCTCGATCGAGACGTCCGCGCCGAGACCCTCGGTGAGCTCGGCGATCACGGCGCCCGGGTCCTGCCGGTCGTTGTTGACGATCACATCGGCCCCGAACTGCTTGGCCGCCTCGAGCCGGGCGTCGGCCTTGTCGATGGCGACGACGTGGGAGGGGCTGTAGAGCTTGGAACCCATGATCGCGGCCAGACCGATCGGGCCCGCGCCGACCACCGCGACGACATCGCCGGGCGCCACCTTGCCATTGACGGCGCCAACCTCGTAGCCGGTGGGGAGGATGTCGGCCAGCATCAACAGCTCGTCGTCGGCGACGCCGTCGGGCTCCCGGAACGTGGACGTGTCGGCGAACGGGACCCGAACGTACTCGGCCTGGGTCCCGTCGATCCTGTGGCCGAGGATCCAGCCCCCGCCACCGAGGCACTGCCCATAGCGAGCCTCGCGGCAGAACCGGCACGAACCGCACGCGGTGATGCACGAGACGAGGACCTTGTCGCCGACGTGGACGTTCTTGACCCCTGGGCCGACCTCCTCCACGGTGCCGACCGCCTCGTGGCCCAGGACCCGACCGTCGGTCACCGCGGGAACATCTCCCTTGAGTATGTGCAGGTCGGTGCCGCAGATCGTGACCGCGTCGACTCGGACGATCGCATCGGTGTCGGCCGTCAGCGTCGGCTTGGCCACCTCCTCCCAGGCCTTCTTGCCGGGACCGTGATAGACGAGCGCTCGCATCACAACCTCCTCGAACCTGATCTCGCGACCATAGGGAGGCACCGACCCAACGCGAAAGAGGCAAAGGTCCCATGCCGCGGTCGGCGCGACCCGCATGCGGCTTGCAGAGGCGCTCTACCCGGGCAGGTCGTGAGATGATCGGCGAATGAGCGACGACAGTGGAGTCGATGACGACACGCCCGCTGACGACGCGGCAGGGCTGGAAGACGAGGAGAGTCGGATCGACCGGACCCGGACCGACTACACGGGCGCGGTGCTCGACGAAGACTTCCAGCCGGTGGACGAGGTCGAGCTGGCCGAAGAGGGCATGCTGCTCGACGACCCCGAACGCCTGTCGCGGGGTCAGGGCGGCGCGACCGGTCTTGACCCGGACGACGTCGGCTGGGATCTCGACGAGGAGGCCGGCGGAGAGAGCTAGCGCGAAGCGGGCGCGACTGCCTGCACGATGAGACGATCCAGGGGGTTTCCGCCATGCCAGTGTCCTGCACTCACGTCGACCAGATCCGCGACGTCGCCCCGTCCTCGCCAGGATGCGAGGACTGCCTTGCCGCGGGACGACGGGATTGGGTCCACCTGCGCCTGTGCCAGGAGTGCGGACACGTCGGCTGCTGCGACAACTCGCCCGGGCGCCACGCCACCCGGCACTTCCAGCTGACGGCCCACCCCGTCATCCGCACCTACGAACCGGGCGAGGACTGGTTCTGGTGCTACCTCGACGAGATCATGTTCGAGCTGGTGGGAGCGCCGCCGAAGCACTCTCACCCCTGACGGACGGGGAAGCCGCCCGCAGTTCTGTTCAGCGCGACTGACCTCTGACGGTCGGATCTGCGGAACAGAACGCGGGGCGGCAGGGGATGCTCTACCTGCGCCGGCCTGACTGGAGGCGTCAGTCAGGGCACGGTGATCGAGGCCGAGGCGCGGCAGGTCGCGCGACGAAGCCCCGACGAGCAGCTCGTAGTCGCCGGGCTGGATCGCCCACCGCCGAGCGGCGACGTCCCAGCGCGAGAAGGCCCGCTGGTCGAGGCTCAGGCGAAGGGCGCGGGTCTCGCCGGGTTGGAGCTCGACGCGGGCGAAGGCCTCGAGCGCCTTGTCCGGCCCAGGAACGGCGGGCGACAGGGCGCGGACGTACAACTGGACCACCTCGGCCCCCGCCCGAGCACCGGTGTTGGCCACCGTCACGTTGACATCGAAGGCGGCGGAGCCGGCCGCATCGACTTGCAGGTCACGGTGCTCGAAGGTCGTGTAGGACAGGCCGTGACCGAAGCAGAACAAGGGCTCGACGGCGTTCGTGTCGTAGTGGCGATAGCCGACGAGGAGGCCCTCGCCGTACCGCACCTGTCCGCCCTCGCCCGGGTAGAACGGATGCGCGGGGGTGTCTTCCAGCCGGGCGGGGAGCGTGATGGAGAGCCGTCCGGACGGGTCGACCTCACCCAGCAGCACGTCGACCAGCGCCTCCGCTCCTTCCTCGCCGGGGAACCAGGGCACGAGGATCGACTGGGCCGATGCGACCCACGGCATCTCCACCGGCGCGCCGGCATTGACCACGACCACCGTGCTCGGGTTGACGGCGACGATCCGCTCGATCAGCTCGTCCTGCTGCCCCGGCAGGCGAAGGTCGCGCCGATCGCGTCCCTCCGTCTCCCAGTCGCTGTTCGTGCCCACCACCACGATGGCGACGTCGGCCTCCCTCGCCGCCGCCACGGCGCGGTCCATGGCGTCGGGAACGGGCGGCGGTTCGGCGCCGATCGTCACCCCGGCGATCGGGCTCCGGGGCAGGCGGAGCTCGACGCGGAGGCGATAGGCAGCGCCGGCCTCGAGTGGGACCTCGGCTTCGACGGTCGTGCTGCCGAACCCATAGAACGACTGTCCCCGCGCCGGCTCCCAGTTGTCGACGATCAGCTCGCCGTCGAGGAAGAGGCGCGACCGCCCGGCGCTGGTGAGGCTGAGCCGCCATGGCCCGGACGCGTCCGGCGTGAAGTCTGCGAGCAGCACCATGCCGAGCCGCCCGCGGCGATCGCCGGCCGGCAGCCCGGGCTCGGCATCGCCCATCCATCGGAGCCGAGTCCCGCGGGCGACCACTCGGTGCCGCGGCTCGGCGTCGAAGGCGTCACCGGCGACGTAGTGGACCGTGAGCCCGTGGCCGCCCTCACCTTCGACGGGCGTGAGCTGGTTGACGTCGATCCGTGTCGGCCCGACGTCGATGCGGCATCCCTCCTCGTGGCGGACCTCTATCGAGGGGCCGAGTCGGTGCCGAAGGGCCGTCAGGATGCTCATCGGCCGGTGGGGGTTCACCTGCGCGCTCCCGCCGCCCTGGCCGTGGAACCGGTGAGCATTCGGTCCGACGATGGCGACGCGCTGCAGCCGGCTCGGATCGAGAGGAAGCAGGCCGTCGTTGCGCAGCAGCACGGTGCCCGCGGCCGCGGCCTGCCGGGCCAATCGCCGGCGGCCGGGATCGTCTTCGGAGGTCTCAGCATCGCGGTCGCCGACCTCGCCCTGACCCAGCGCGCCGGTGCGCTCCACCACTCGCAGAAGCCTGCGCACCATGGCGTCGAGGACCTGCTCATCGACCTCTCCGGCCCGCACCGCGTCGGCCAGCTTCGGCCCCAGCCACGAGGGTGGTCCGGGCATCTCCAGGTCGAGTCCGGCGACAGCGGCCGCCATCGTGCTGTGGGTGCCGAACCAGTCCGACACCACGGCACCGTCGAAGGCCCACTCCTCCTTGAGGATGCGGTCGAGCAGCTCGGGGTGCTCGCTGCAGTAGGTGCCGTTCAGCCGGTTGTAGGCCGACATCACCATCCACACCCCCGCCTCGCGCACCGCGGCCTCGAAGCCCGGCAGGTGGATCTCGCGGAGCGTGCGCTCGTCCACCTCGGCGCTGATCGTCATGCGCTCGTGCTCCTGATCGTTGCACGCGAAGTGCTTGACCGCGCACCCGACGCCGTGGGCCTGCACGCCATCGATGTAGGCGACCGCGAGCCGAGAGGTGAGGTGGGGGTCCTCCGACAGGCACTCGAACGTCCGCCCCGCCAAGGGGGTGCGCTGGATGTTGATCGTCGGCCCCAGGACGACGTGCGCCCGCTTGGTCTTCGCCTCCGCGGCCAGGCCTTCACCGACCCGGCGCACCAGATCCACGTCCCAGGTCGAGCCGAGCGCGGCGCCGCATGGGAACGACAACGACGTGGTGCCCACGAAGCGGGCGCCGCGCACTCCGGACGGGCCGTCCGACAACTTGAACCGCCCGACTCCGAGGCGCTCGACCGGCGCCACATGCCAGGCATCCTCACCTCCGGTGAGGCCGGCCTTCTCGTCCAGGCTCAGCCTGGCGATGAGCGCGTCGAACGCCTCGTGCACCCGCGCACGCTACCGCCAGAGCCGGAAACGGCTAGGCGGTCAGCGTTGGTCGACGGCCACGCAACGAGGCCCTGAGCCTGGCGCGTCCGCGGTGCGGTGGAGCACCGCGCTGGACGGGCGGATGGCGATCACCGGCTCGTCGTCCTGGCGCTCCCCAGTGCCATCGACGATCAGGCTGTACTCGCCCCCGGCCACCGGAGGCCAGAGCAGCGTCGCCGATGGTCGGCCGGCCAGGTTCGCGGCCGAGGTGCGCCCGGCGCCGACCGTGAGGTGGCCTTCGTCCACGCGCACACTGACCGAGACCACATGAGGCAGCCCGGCCTCGTCCACCGTCACGAGGTACGCGGCCGCTCCGAACTCCGCGATCGTCTCTCGCAGCGCTTCGAGGGTCACAGCGATGCTCACGGACTCGATGCTACGCCGCGCCGCGGTCGGCTGGCCTGTGAAGATCTCTCGATGCTGGCTGACATCAACGTCGGGGTCATCGGGACCGGGTTCATGGGCGTGGCCCACACCGAGGCGCTGCGCCGGTTGGGGGTGAACGTGATCGGCGTCGTCGGCTCCTCGCCGGCGCGGGCCCGGGCCAAGGCCGCGGTCGCCAATCTCCCCCGCGTGTATGACTCGGTGGAGGAGCTCCTGCGTGAGCCGGCGCTGCGCGTGGTCCACGTCACCAGCCCGAACGACGTCCACGCCGACCAAGTGCGCACGGCGCTGGCCGCCGGCAAGCACGTGCTCTGCGAGAAGCCACTCGGTGTGTCGACCGAGGAGACGAGAGATCTGCTGACGCGGGCGGAGGCCAGCGGGCGGGTGCATGCCATCTGCTTCAACGTCCGCTTCTTCCCCCAGAACCAGAACGCAGCCGGGATGGTGCGCGACGGCGCCATCGGCGTCCCGCGCTTCGTCACCGGCCGCTACCACCAGGACTGGCTTCTGCTCGACACGGACTGGAACTGGCGCCTGGACGCGTCCCGCCAGGGCGCGCTGCGCGCGGTGGCCGACATCGGCTCGCACTGGCTCGACCTCGTCGGCTTCATCACCGGCCGGCGGATCCAGTCGGTGTGCGCCGACCTCCACACCTTCATCACCGAGCGCCAGCGCCCGGTCGGCGAGGTGGAGACGTTCGCTACCGTCGCCCCGGACGTCGAGCGGGTCCGCGAGCCCATGAGCAGCGACGACGCCGCCGGCATCCTCCTGCGCTTCGAGGGTGGGGGCGCGGCGTGTGCTCCATCAGCCAGGTCTCCGCCGGCCGCAAGAACAGCATCGAGTGGGAGGTCGACGGCTCCGATGCCGCGCTGGCGTGGGCGGTGGAGGCACCCGAACAGCTCTGGATCGGTCATCGCGGCCGACCCAACGAGCTGCTCGACAAGGACCCGGCGTTGATGACCGCGGCCGGGGCGAGCGCGGCCGCGTATCCCGCTGGTCACCTGGAGGGCTACCCGGACACCTTCCGGGCCCTGTTCGCGGCGGTGTACCGCGACATCGATGCCGGGGGACCCTCGTCCTCACCTGTGTATCCCACCTTCGCCGATGGTCACGAGGCGCTGTGCATCGCTGACGCCATCGCCCGCAGCGGGCGCGACGGCGGCTGGGTCGTGGTAGAGCGGTAGGTCGCGTCAGCCGGGCGATCACTGACTCGCGCCCGCCGGGTTCACAACCTGAGCTCAGCCGTCGGCCGGCGGCAGGATGGCGTGGGGGTTCAGGATCCCGTGGGGGTCGAGGGCCCGCTTGATCCGTCGGAAGGCGTCGATCTCCGCCGGCGACCGGCACAGCTGCAGATAGCGGGCCTTGGCCGTACCGATCCCGTGCTCAGCGGAGATGCTGCCTCCCGCCCCGACGACGGCCTCGAGCACGGCCAGCTCGACCGCTTCGGCCACGGGCTCGGGCGCCGGGAGCACGCCCGTCACGTTGACGTGAAGGTTGCCGTCGCCGAGGTGGCCGAACACGACCAGGGCGGCGTGCGGCGGCACGCGGGAGGGCAGCGCGCCGACGAACTCGGCCACCCGGGCCAGCGGGAGCGACACATCGAGCTTGATCGGGCGGTCCCAGGCGGTTGATGGCGTCGCTGTGGCCCTCCCGCACCGCCCACAGGCGGCGACGGGGCTCGGGCTCGGTGGCGACGACCGGGTCGGCCACCAGGTCCAGGTGTGCGACCGCGGCCGCCAGCTCGCCGAGGGGATCGCTGGCCGCGGCGGCCTCGACGAGCAAGGCGGCCGGGGCCCGCAGCGCGTCGGGCGGGTCGAGCCCGAGCTCGGATGCCACCAGACGCACCCCGGCCGCCAGCACGAGCTCGATGGCTTCAAGGGACGCCACCGCCGTGCGCAGCGCCACGACGGCCTCGACCGCGGCGGCCAGATCGGCGAACCCGAGCGCGGCCGTGACGCGGTGGGCGAAGGTGGGCACCAGGCGCAGTCGGGCCGCGGTCACGATGCCCAAGGTGCCCTCGCTCCCCGTCAGCAAGGCGGCCAGGTCGTAGCCGGTGTTGTCCTTCACCAGCCCACCGAGGTGCGAGATCACCTGACCGTCACCGAGCACCGCCTCGACGCCGAGCACCTGCGCCCGCATGGTGCCGTGGCGGAGCACGCTGATCCCGCCGGCGTTGGTGGCCACCATGCCCCCGACGGTGCAGCTGTCACGAGGGGCCAGGTCCACGCCGAAGGTCAGTCCGTGCCCGCGCCCGTGCCGCTGGAGCGCGGCCAGGCTCACGCCGGCGCCGGCCGTGACCTGGGCCGCGACGCGATCGATCTCGTGGAGGGCATCCAGCCGGGCCAGGCTCAGCAGGAGCTCGCCGTGGAGGGGCACGCCGCCCCCGACCAGGCCGGTGTTGCCTCCCTGGGCGACGATGGCCACGCCGGCCGCCGCGCACGTCTGCACGATGTCCGCCACCTCTGCGGTCGTGGCTGGCCGCACCACGACGGGGGGAGCGCCGCGGAAGCGACCCGTCCAGTCGATGGCGTATCCCGCGGTCACGGCGGGGTCGGTGAGCACGTGGGCGTCGCCGACGGCGTCGCGCAGCGGCCCGAGCAGGTGAGGCGGCAGGGAGCGCCCCGCGCCGACTGTCACGGACGGCTCCTCACCGCAGCGACCGTAGGCTGCACCGATGGCCTCAGGTAGGCAGACCGCGCGCCGCGAGAGCTGAGCGGCCGTCGTGCGTGCGTGGAGTGTCGAGCGGCCGGGGCCGATCACCACCCGGCCGGTGCGGTTGGTCGAGCGGCCCGCTCCCGAGCCGGGTGCCGGCGAGGTCCTCCTGCGGGTGCGGGCGTGCGGGGTCTGCCGGACCGACCTCCATCTCGCCGAGGGAGACCTGCCGCCCCGCCGTCCCGGCATCGTGCCGGGCCATCAGGTCGTCGGGGAGGTGATCGGCCGCGGGCCGGGGGCGAGCCGCTTCGCGCTCGGCGGCCGGGTCGGCGTGGCGTGGCTGCGCTCCACCTGCGGGCGCTGCCGGTTCTGCCGGCGCCAGGCCGAGAACCTGTGCCTCCAGCCGACGTTCACGGGGTGGGATCACGACGGCGGCTTCGCCGAGCAGGTCGTGGCGCCCGAGGCCTACGCCTACCCGATCCCGTCCGGCTTCGACGACGAGCACGCGGCGCCGCTGCTGTGCGCCGGCATCATTGGGTACCGTGCCCTCGCCCGCGCCGCCGTGCCCGAGCGCGGCGTGCTCGGCCTGTGGGGGTTCGGGGCGTCTGCCCACCTGACCCTGCAGGTGGCGCGGCACCTCGGGCACCGGGTGCATGTGTTCACCCGGGGTCAGGAGGCCTGTGACCTGGCCCTCCGGCTCGGGGCGGCCTCGGCGCAGGCGGCCGATGCCCCCACCCCGGAGCTGCTCGACGCCGCCATCCTCTTCGCCCCGGTCGGCGACCTGGTGCCGCTCGCGTTGCGCGCCCTCGACCGCGGCGGGACCCTGTCGATTGCGGGCATCTACCTGTCCGACATCCCACCGCTCAGCTACGCCGAGCACCTCTTCGAGGAGCGCAGCCTCACCAGCGTCACCGCGAACACCCGCGAGGACGGCCACCAGCTCCTGCGCTTGGCCGAGGAGATCCCATTGCGGCCGCAAGTCACCGTCTACCCGTTCGAGGCGGTAGACCGGGCCCTCGCCGATCTGGCCGACGGACGGGTGACGGGCACCGCGGTCGTCTCGTTCGCGGGCTAGGACGCCTGGTCCGCGGTGGCCTGGCGCGACCACCGTTCGTCGGCGAGGAGGGTGAGCACGTCGGCGGCGGCGCGAGGCGAGGGGATGCGAAACGTGGCTCGGGTTGGAGTCGGGCCGATGCTGATACCGAGGTCGTCCGGGCCGAGGGCCGTGAACGCGTCATCGTCGGTCACGTCGTCGCCGAGGTAGACGACGGCGTCGGCGGCCGAGCTGGCCCGGAGCGACTCGAGCCCCGCGCCCTTGGCCGGTGTGCGCACGAGCGCTTCGAGCACCGCGTGACCTTCGAGCACGTACAGGCCGCTCTCGCGGGCCAGCTTCGCCGCGCGGTGGAGCACGCCCAGGCGCTCCTCCGGCTCGACGGATCGGACGTGGACCACGATGCTGAACGGCTTGCGCTCCACCCACGCGCCCGGGACGTCCGCGATGGCGTCGTCCAGCCGGCGGAACAGGGAGTCGAGGGTCGCGGTCTCCTCGGGCGCGGGCGCCTCGTCGTCGCGCTCGATGCCGTGCCCGCCGATCAGCACCGCGTGATCGGCCAACCGGCCCACGCTGGCCCGCAAGCTGGCCAGGCTCCGGCCCGACAGCAGGGCCACCGTCGTGCGAGGCGCGTCGGCCAGGCGGATCAGCGCCGTCTCCGCGCCCGGCAGGGCCCGGGCGCGGGCCGGATCCTCCACCAAGATGGCGAGGGTGCCGTCGAAGTCGCTCGCCACCAAGAGGTGCGGGGCCGAGGCCACCCTCGCCACGGACGCGGCCAGGGCCGGCTCGACCAGGCTCGCGGAGACGGGCGGATCCATAGGTTCTTCCTACCCCGGTGGCGGAGGGCGGCAACCTCGCCCCGGCCATCAGCAGGTGATTCAGGTGGCGATTGCTCCCCCCGCCGGCAGACAAGCAGAATACAAGTGTGCCGGACTCGTGGGAACCTTCTCAGTATGACCGCTTCGCCGCCGAGCGCCAGCAGCCGTTTTGGGACCTGATCGCGCTGGTCGAGCCGACCTCTGGGGCCCGGGCGGCCGACCTCGGGTGCGGCACAGGCGAGCTCACCGCCGCGCTCGTGCCCCGTTGGCAGCCCGCCGAGCTCGTGGGCGTCGACAATTCAGAGGCGATGCTGGCCGAAGCCAGGCCTCGTGCCGGCGGCGCGCTGCGCTTCGCCCGCGGCGACCTCGCCTCGCCGCCCCTGGCCGCGCCCCTCGACGTGATCGTGGCCAACGCCTCGCTCCACTGGGTTCCGGACCACGCTGGCGTCCTCGCCCGATGGGCGGACCTCCTCGGGCCCGACGGCCAGCTCGCGGTGCAGGTCCCGGCCAACCTCGACCACCCGTCCCACACCGTTGCCGCCGAGGTGGGCCGCGAGCCCCGCTTCCTGGCCGCGCTCGGCGGCGACGTGCCGCCGGACCCGGTGCAATCGGTCCTACCGCCCGAGGCGTACGCCGAGCTGCTCGACGCCCTCGGCTTCGGCCGCCAACACGTGCGACTCCAGGTCTATGGCCATCACCTGGCCGACACCCGTCAGGTCGTCGAGTGGATGAAGGGCACCAGCCTCACCCGCTTCCGCTCGGCCATGGACCCGGCCAGCTACGACGCCTTCCTGGACCGCTACCGGGCCCGGCTGGTCGAGAAGGTGGGCATGCGGGCGCCGTACTTCTACGCCTTCAAGCGGATCCTCCTCTGGGGCCGGCGGGGCCCGCCGAGCTGAGCGAGTACACGCGAATCCCGATCGAGCCGGCACGGCGTGACGACGAGCGGCCACAATGGCGACCATGACGATCCGTTGGGGGCGGTCGACATGACCGGCTCGCGCCGGGGGACGGCGCACCTCGCGGCCGCGTTACTGCTCCTCATGGCGGCAGTCGTGGTGGCGTACGCGGCGGCGGCGCCCGTCGAGCGGGCCGCCGCGCACGAGTCGGCGGCGCCGGGCCGCCTGGCCAGCACGGTCGCTGTCGCGCCCGAGTCGCCACCGTCGTCGGTCCCCTCGACTCCGCCGTCCACCGCGGCGGCGGCCCCGGCACCGCCTTCGACCGCGCCCCCCACGACACCGCCCGCAACGGCGACCGCCCCGCCGGTTCCAACGACCGGCGCGCCGGCGCCCGCTCCGGCGACGTCCGCGCCCCCGCCGCCCGCTCCTCCCAGCACCGTGCCGGCGCCGGCCGGGTCACCGGCGCGGTCTCCCGTCCGGCTGCTCGGCGTCGTCGGCGACTCGCTCGCCTTCTCCGCCGCCGGCCTCATCGACCCCGCGCTGCGGGCCGCTACGTTCACACCGGTCCTCGACGTGATGCCAGGCCGGCGGATCCGGGTGCCCGACCCGAAGCTCGGGGCCAGTGCCGGACGCGACGCCGCGGCCGCGCTGGCTGCCTTCCACCCTGCGCTCTGGGTCATCCAGCTGGGCACCAACGACGTGTTCTACGAGCAGGCGAACCGTGATCGGTACTTCGCCCTGATCAGCTCGATGCTCGACGCGGTCGGCCCGGATTCGGCGGTGGTGTGGATCAACATCTGGCGCGCCGACCAGGCGCGGGCGTCGCTGCTCTTCGACGATGTGCTGCAGCAGACGGCGGCCGTCGACCGCCACCTCCACGTGGCCGACTGGGCCACCGTGGCGAGGACCGAGCCTGTCCTGCGGCCCGACGGCGTGCACCTGAGCGAGCGCGGCGTCCAGCGCTTCACCGAGACGATCGTGAACGCAGCCTCGCTCGCCGTCCTCGCCGGCTGACCTGCCCACGGTCCGCGGCCGGGGCCCGGGCGTAGCCGCTCAACCGCTCCAGCGGCTCTGACCGAAGCGGTAGCCCACGCTGCGCACGGTCGAGATCAGGTTGGCGTGCTCCTCGCCGAGCTTGGCTCGCAGGCGGCGGATGTGGACGTCGACGGTGCGGGCGCCTGCCGTAGTACTCGTAGCCCCACACCCTCGACAGCAGCATCTCGCGGGTGAACACCTTGCCGGGGTGCTGGGCGAGGAACTTGAGCAGCTCGTACTCCATGTAGGTGAGGTCGAGCGGGCGGCCGGCGATCGACGCCTGGTAGGTCTCGAGGTTGAGGACGAGCGAGCCGTACTCCACCAGGTCCGGGCGGGCCCCGCCGCCGACCCGCCAGAACTGGTGGCGCAGCCGGGCCTCGAGCTCGCGCGGGTGGAACGGGTTGAGGCAGAAGTCGTCGAACAGGTCGTCGCGCAGCTCGAGGTCGGCGAGCTGGGCGCCGGAGATGAGGAGCAGCAGCGGTGTGACGGGCACGTCCGCGCTTGCGCAACGCCCGGCAGAACGCCCATGCCGCCTTCGGGATCGCCGTCGGCGACGACGATCGCACCGGCCCAGCCGTTGGCGGGCTCCAGCCGGTTCGCCACCTCGATCGACGGCGCCGCCTTCCAGGCGTAGCCGCCCAGGTCCAGCGTTCGGGCCAGCTCGGGGAGGGGCGGGTCGGGGAAGACCACGATCGGCTCCATCACCTTGGCTGCTCCTTCACCGCGATCCCATCGCGCGCCCCATGGTTGCGAGGTCACAGCGAGCGTAGGTATCGGTCGTACTCGAACGGGGTGACCTGAGTCTTGTACGCCCGCCACTCCGAGCGCTTGTTGCGCAGGAACCACTCGAAGATGTGCTCGCCGAGCGTCGTCGGCACCAGCTCTGAGCGCTCCATCACCCGGAGCGCGTCGGAGAGCGACTGCGGCAGCTGCTCGATGCCCAGCTTGGCCAGCTCCTCGTCGGTCAGCTCGAACAGGTTGGCCTCGGCCTCCGGCGGCAGGTCGTAGCCCTCCTCGATCCCCTTGAGCCCGGCGGCCAGGACCAGCGCGAAGGCCAGGTACGGGTTGGTGGCGGGATCGGGCGAGCGGTACTCGATGCGGGTGGCGGTCGGGCGGCCCCGCTTGGTGATCGGCACCCGGATCAGGCCGGAGCGGTTGTTGCGGGCCCACGAGATGTGGATCGGCGCCTCGAAGCCGGGCACCAGCCGCTTGTAGGAGTTGACGGTCTGGTTGGTGATGGCCGTGATCTCGGCGGCGTGGTGGAGCAGGCCGGCCATGAAGCGCTTGGCCACCGCCGACAGGTTGTAGGGGTCGTCCGCGTCGTAGAACGCGTTCTCGCCTCGCCGTGGAACAGCGAGAGGTGGGTGTGCATGCCCGAGCCCTGCACGCCCTCCAGCGGCTTGGGCATGAACGTGGCGTGCACGCCCTGCTTGCCGCCACCTCCTTCACGACGAGCCGGAAGGTCATGATGCTGTCGGCCATCGTCAGCGCGTCGGTGTGGCGCAGGTCGATCTCGTGCTGGCTCGGGGAGTCCTCGTGGAAGGAGTACTCGACCGGGATGCCGAGCGTCTCGAGGGCCCGGATGGTCTGCTTGCGCAGCGAGCCGGCGACGTCGTTCGTCGTCAGGTCGAAGAACGAGCCCTCGTCGAGCGGCTGCGGCGGCTGGCCCTTCTCACCGGGCGCGAAGTAGAAGAACTCCAGGTCGGGGGCGACGAAGAACGTGTAGCCCCGGGCGTCCGGGCCAGTCCAGGTTGCGGCGCAGCACGTAGCGCGGATCGCCCTCGAACGGCGTGCCGTCGAGGTTGTGGATGTCGCAGAAGACCCGGGCCTCGGGCGCCTTCGGATCGCTCCACGGCAGCAGCTCGAAGGTGTTGGGATCGGGCATGGCGAGCACGTCGCTCTCCTGCACCCGGCTGAAGCCGTCGATCGACGAGCCGTCGAAGGACATGCCCTCCTCGAGCGCGTTCTCCAGCTCGGCCGGGCTGATGGCGAAGCTCTTGAGCTGGCCGAGCACGTCGGTGAACCACAGGCGGACGAGGCGCACGCCGCGCTCCTCCACCGTGCGCATCACGTAGTCCTGGCGTCGCTCCACTTCCATCCCTTCCAGTCTGGTCCGGTCGGAACGGGCCTCGCCGGCATCACCCTGATCGGCGAGGCGGGGGCGCCCGCGCGACCACCTCGCCCCGACGCCGCTTCAACCGACTTGGCCGTCAAGTCGAGCGCCGAGCAGATCGTGTCGGTGATCAGCCGGGTGACCACGTACGGGTCCATGTTGGCGTTCGGCCGGCGGTCCTCGATGTAGCCCTTGCCGTCCTTGGCCACCTGCCACGGGATGCGCACCGAGGCGCCCCGGTCCGACACGCCGTAGCTGAACTTGTTCCACGGCGCGGTCTCGTGCTTGCCGGTGAGGCGGCCCTCGATGCCGTCGCCGTAGTTCTTGACGTGCAGCTCCCACTTGGCGCTCGAGCGCCTTGCACGCCTTCTCGATCGGTCGTAGCTCTCGCGCATGCCGTTGGTCGAGAAGTTGGTGTGGGCGCCGGCGCCGTTCCAGTCGCCCTTCTCGGGCTTGGCGTCGAAGGAGATGATCACGTCGAAGTCCTCGGCGATGCGGTGCAGCAGCCAGCGGGCGACGTACATGTGGTCGCCGACGAGCGGGGGCGCCACCGGGCCGATCTGGAACTCCCACTGGCCGGGCATGACCTCGGGGTTGGTGCCGCTGATGCCGAGCCCGGCGTCGATGCAGGCCTGCGTGTGCACCTCGATGATGTCCCGGCCCATGATCCTGCCGGTGCCGACGCCGCAGTAGTACGGGCCCTGCGGGCCGGGGTAGCCCTCTTCGGGGAAGCCGAGCGGGCGGCCGTTGGCCTTGAGCATCGTGTACTCCTGCTCGATGCCGAAGAGCGGCTCGTGCTTGGCGTACTTCTTGGCCACCTTCTCGCAGGCGGCGCGGGTGTTGGTCGGGTGGGGCTTCACGTCGACGAGCAGCACCTCGGCCATCACGAGCACGTTGTCGCCGCCGCGCAGCGGGTCGGGGCAGACGAAGACCGGCCGCAGCACGCAGTCGCTGTTGTCGCCGGGGGCCTGCTCGGTGCTCGAGCCGTCGAAGCCCCAGATGCCGGGTTCGGCGTCGTCGGCGATGATCTTCGTCTTGCTCCGGATCGATCGGCGTCGGCTCCACGCCGTCGATCCAGATGTACTCAGCTTGGTAAGCCACGGGTCGCGTGGTCCTCTCGCTTCAGGGTCGGTTCGTGGGTCTCGTGGCTCTCGACAGATACAGGATCCCAGGCTGGCAAAGGGCCATTTCCCGCCCGTCTCGGTCGTGTGAATGCTTTGTGAACACGGCCGGTGCCGAGGGCCGGGCGCGGGGAACCGGGCCTGGCCTACGCTCGTCCAAGGTGTTGTGATGTCGATGAACCGCCTCGCCCTGCTCTCCTTGGCTGCGCTCCTCCTCGGCGCGTGCGGGCGGGAGGACGCGGCGAGCGATCCCTCGTCCCCTCCTGCTCCGGTCACCACCGGTGCCTCGCCGCCCTCCACCTCGGCGTCGAGCACCATCCACCATCCGACGGCCGGCGACCAGGCCGTCCTCAAGGTCACGGTCCACGGCGGCCTGGCGCCTGAGGGTGCTGACTTCCGCTCGCCGCCCGAGCTCGTCATCCTGGGCGACGGGACCGTGCTGCGGCCCGGACCGCAGATCCAGATGTACCCGGCCCGTTGCTGCCGGCGATCACCACCGCCAAGCTGGACGAAGCCGGGATCCAGGCCGTGCTGCGGGCCGGCGAACGAGGCCGGGCTCCTGGATCCGCCACCGGCCTACGACGTCCCGCCGGGAGGAGCTCAGGTGGCCGACGCGCCGGCCACGACGGTCGCCCTCCAAGCAGCGGCGGCCAGAGCTACGACCACCGCGTACGCGCTCGGCGCTCGAGCACGCGTACCAACCTGAGGTCACGCCGGCCCGCCAGAAGCCTGGCTGACTTCGCGGCCAAGGTGCGCGACCTCACCGCCGCTGGTCGGGCGCTCACCTCACGACCGATCAGACCTACACGCCGAGCCGCCTCGGCGTCATCGCGCGGGCCGCCACGGCTGCGGAGCTGGCGCCCGCGGACGAGGGCCCGGCACCGGCGACGTCGGGCGTGGCCGTCCGCGGCCGGGAGCCTGGCCGCCTCGGCCGGGCGGTGCGTCGAGGTGCCAGCGAGCGTGGTCGGCTCGACACTCGTCGACGCCAACGCCCTCGATCGCTTCACGCAGGCCGGCACCACCTATGTCGCCTTCGTCCGGGTGCTCCTCCCGGACGAGACCTGCGCCCAGTTCTCCTGAGCACGCGGTGGGAGGCGCGCGGCGGCGGCCTTCCTGCTCGCGGTCGGGCTGGCCGTCACGGACTGGGTCGGTGTCGCGAGTGGCAGGCGCGCGCTGCGCGTCGTCGGCAAGCCAGGAACGATGGTGGCGCTCATCGCGGCCGCCCTGCTCCTCGACCCCTCGCCCGCCGCCGGGTCGAGCGTTCGCGCTTGGTTCGTCGTGGCTCTGGTCCTGTCGCTGGCGGGCGATGTCCTGCTGCTGCTCCCAGAACGCTGGTTCGTCGGCGGCCTGTCCGCCTTCCTCTTCGCCCACCTGGCCTACGTCGTCGGGTTGGTCCAGTGGCGGGGTTGGCCCCACGGAGTCGGGCTGGGCTTGGGGATCGCGGTGGTGCTCGTCGTGGTGGCGCTGGTCGGTCGGCCCTTGCTCGCCGCGGTCCGGGCTTCCGAGCCCGGTCTGGCCGTTCCGGTTGCCGCCTACCTGGCCGTGATCTCCACCATGGTGATCGCCGCCTTCGGCACCGCGGCGCCCTGGCTGGTGGCGGCCGCCCTGCTCTTCTACGTGTCGGATGCGCTCCTCGGCTGGAACCGCTTCGTGCGCCCGGAGCGCTGGGCGCCGCTCGCGGTGATGGTGACCTACCACCTGGCCCAGGGGACGTTCGTCCTGGCACTGGTGTCCTGAGGTCGCCATTAGCCTGGACGACGTGATGCGCCTGCGGGTCGGCCTCGCCCAGCTGAACACCACCGTCGGCGACCTCGACGGCAACCTGGAGCGCATGCTGGCGGCGTACGAGCGGGCCGAGGAAGCCGGCTGCGACCTGGTCGCCTTCCCCGAGCTGGCCATCACCGGCTACCCGCCGGAGGACCTCGTGCTGCGGCCCGGGTTCGTCGCCGACAACAAGGCCGCGCTGGCCAAGCTGGCCGCCCGGACCGGCCGCTGCGCGGCGATCGTCGGCTTCGTCGACTCCGGGCGCGACCTGCACAACGCCGCCGCGGTCTGCGCCAACGGGGTGGTGCTCGGCACCTACCGCAAGCGCATCCTGCCCGAACTACGCCGTGTTCGACGAGGCCCGCTACTTCACTCCGGGCGATCTCGACCGACCCGCTCGAGCTCTACGTGATCGGCGGCGTGCGGGTCGGTGTGAGCATCTGCGAGGACGCCTGGAGCCCCACGGGCCCGATCGCCGAGCAGGCCGCCGGCGGCGCCGAGCTGGTCGTCAACATCAACGCCTCGCCCTACTCGATGGACAAGGTGCGGCTGCGGGAGAAGATGCTCGCCACGCGGGCCGCGGACGCGTCCGTGCGCGCTCGTCTACGTGAACCAGGTCGGGCGGCCAGGACGAGCTGGTCTTCGACGGCGCGTCGATGGTGTTCGACGCCGCGCGGCGAGCTCGTCGCCCGGGCGCCGCAGTTCGTCGAGGACCTCCTGGTCGTGGACCTCGAGGTCGACGCCATCTACCGCAAGCGGCTCCTCGACCCGCGCGGCCGCGAGACGCAGGGCTCGGCCCTGCCGGAGGTGCTCGTCAGCGAGGAGCAGGCGCGACCGCCGGCAGCCCCTGGTCCCATCGCTGGCGCCGCTGCGAGGACCCGCTCAGCGAGGTCTACGACGCCATCGTCCTCGGCCTGCGGCGACTACATCGCAGAAGAACGGGTTCCGCGACGTCGTGCTCGGGCTGTCGGGGGGCATCGACTCGTCGCTGGTCGCCGCCATCGCCGCCGACGCGCGTCGGGCCCGAGCACGTCCACGGCGTGTCGATGCCGTCGCGCTACTCGAGCGACGGCTCGCGTCACCGACGCCGAGGCCCTCGCTCAGGCCCTCGGCTGCGACTACCGGACCATCGCCATCGAGCCCGCGTTCGCGGCGTTCCTCGACCTGCTGGCGCCGTCGTTCGCCGGCCGAGATCCCGACCTCACCGAGGAGAACCTGCAGAGCCGCATCCGCGGCATGCTGCTCATGGCGCTCTCGAACAAGTTCGGCTGGCTGGTGCTGACGACCGGGCAACAAGAGCGAGATGGCCGTCGGCTACTCGACCCTCTACGGCGACTCGGCCGGTGGCTTCGCGGTGATCAAGGACGTCTACAAGACGACCGTCTACAAGCTGTGCCCGCTACGTGAACGACCGGGCCGGGCAGGGAGATCGTCCCCGAGGTCGTGTTCGTCAAGCCGCCGTCGGCCGAGCTTCGCCCGGACCAGCGCGACGACCAGAGCCTCCCGTCCTACGAGGTGCTCGACCCCATCCTGAAGGCCTACGTGGAGGACGACCGCACGGCCGCGGAGATCATCGCCATCGGTCGGCGACGAAGCCCTGGTGCGCCGCATCACCCGCCTCGTCGACCTGGCCGAGTACAAGCGGCGCCAGACGCCCCCGGGGGTCCGGGTCACCCCGAAGGCCTTCGGCAAGGACCGCCGCCTGCCCATCACCAATCGCTACCGGGGCTGACGGACGCTGGCGGCGGCACATGGGGCGGGCACATCGTGACAGTTCGGCCACCAGCGCCGTACCAGCCCTCGTCCTCGCCGCCGCTCTTGGCCATGCAGGTAGCCGCGGGCCCGCTCGGTCCGTGGGTAGCGGCTCCACCAGGCGCCAGAACGCCGGCGTGTGGCCGCCCTCGCGCAGGTGGGCCAGCTCGTGGACGATCACGTAGTCGATGACCCAGTCGGGGAACGGGGCGAGCGCCGACGACAGCCGGATGGTGCCCGTCGAGCCGGCGTGCAGCTTCCCCACCGGGTTCGCATCCCGTCGACCCAGCAGATCGACGCCGGGACGGGAAGGTCGTAGCGGCCGGCGAGCGTCGGCGGCGCGCTCGGTGAGGTCGATGCGGTCCGCGGTCATCGCCCGGCGGGCGAAGCGCCGGGTCCACTCCGCCACCCAGTGGGCCTCCTCCGCCGCGGACATCCACGCCGGCAGCCGGATCTCCAAGGTGTCCGCCGACCAGGCGGGCGGAGGAGGTCCGGGTGCGCCGGGCGCTGCGGATCACCGTGACCGTCGAAGCGGTGGCGGTCTCCTCGGGCGTCGGCGGCGCCGCGAGCGCGGCCCATCGGGTCGAGCGACGATCGGGCGCCGGCCGACCGTCGACGGCTGCCGGTGGCGCGTCCAAGCCCGGGCAGGGGAGCGGGACGACCTGGCGGCGGGCGGGGCGCGGCCGAGCTTCACAGCTGTCCGGGCATGCGAGTGGTGAAGGTGGCCTCGCCGTCCCGAGCAGGAACAGGCGCCCGCGGGCCGCGACCGTCAGGTCGCGTCGTCGCCGTCCAGCTCGAAACCGGCGACCGCCCAGGTTGGCGAAAGCCCGGTCGACCGTCACCGCAATGGCGCTCCAGCGCCCGCAGCACCCCGCCGTGGCAGACGACGAGCACGTCGCGGCCGGGGTGGTCGGCGTGCAGGTCGCCCAGCGCCGCGAGTATCTCGGGCGAGGACTTCGTCGTCGTGCTCGAACCCGCCCGGGCGTCGGTGATCGGGCGAGGTAGTGCGGCCAGTCCGCCTCGATCTCGGCCCGCGTCAGTCCGGTCCAGGCGCCGGCGTTGCGCTCCCGCAAGCGGGCGTCGACGCGGACAGGAAGGTCGAGGTGCGGCGGCGAGGATGTCGGCCGTCGCCTGGGCCCGTTCGAGGTCGCTCGACCAGATGGCGTCGACCGCCGGCACCGACGCCGCGACGGCGGCGCGGCCTGAGCCCGACCGAGGTCGGTGAGGGGGCGTCGGCGTGGCCCTGCCATCGACCGGACGGCGTTCCATGTCGATTGGCCGTGGCGGATCACCACGATCCGGGTCGAGGGCACGGGGTCACGGTAGCGAGCCGTGCTCATCGCCGCCCGCCCGGCCCCACCCTCGTCGCCGCCCGCCGCTCGTCCGGCCCCACCTCCCGCTACTGGCCCGAAGAATCTTCGCAGAATCTGCGGGCGATGGGTGCCGTCGATCGGGCCTTGCACCCTGGGTGGGCGGAAAGGCGCGCGCTGAGGGTGCACTTCGCCGGCGGGACGCCTACGTGACGCTGGCGTAGTGGGCCAGGGCCTCGAGCAGGGTCGTATCCAGTACGCCCGGCTCCGACGCCACCGCCTCCAACCACGGGACCCGCCAGCGGGCGCACACCGCGAGCGGCCACTCCAGGCCGGACAGCTGCGTGGCTTGGCGGGCGAAGCTGGTGGCGTAGTCGGTCGGGCGCAGATCCCGGGCCAGCTCTACGATCGCCCACGGGTCGGGCGTGGCGGCGCGGCCGGTCACCCCATCGAGCACCACGATCGAGACCGGACCGCTGCCGCCGCCGGCCAGACCCGGACCGTCGCACAAGGCCGCACCCGCGAACGAGGCGAGGCCGGGCTCCGGCGATCAGCAGGGCGATGTACCCGCCGAGCCCCTGGCCGACCACCGTGGCCTCGCCGAGATGCGCCAGCGCGGCATCAGCGTCGGCCATCAGCACCTCGGCCGTATAGCCGCCGCCGACCGGGAGGGTCGACGCGCCGTGCCCCGTGAAGTCGAGCGCCCAGATCGGGCCCGGCCACGGCGCGATCCACTTCGGCACCTCGCGCGGTGCGTGGTCGCCGAGGCCGTGGAGGAGGAGGAGCGGGCGCGACGAGCCGGCGTCCTGAAGGCGGTGGAGGGCGAGGGTCACCCGCCCGTGGCGTAGCTCGACCTTCATGCGGTCCCTACGAAGTCGAGGATCAGCCGGGCGATCTCGTCCGGCTGCTCGATGTGGACGAAGTGCCCCACGTGCTCGAGCGCCTCCAGCCGGCCCTTCATCGGGAGGTAGGGAAGGACATCTTCGGGGCGGGTGCCCCAACTCATCTCCTCGAGCTGCAGCCCGAGGACAGCCGAGGAACGGCATCGTCAGCCCGGGCATGCGCAGCAGCGCCCACTCCGGTCGCCACGGCCCGAAGCCGCCGAAGCGCATCGTCGGGTCGATCTTCCAGCGCCAGCCGTCCTCGTCCCGCCGGGCGCCGATCTTCACCAGGTAGCGCAGCCAGTCGTGCGACAACCGCGGGTTCATGCGGCCGCGGCGGCGGGCCAGGTCGTCCACTGTGCCGGGCTTGCGGATGGCGTCGGCACTGCGTCGGCGGTGATCGAGCCAGCCCTCGAGCTCCGATCCCAGCATGCGGGTGCGGTCGTGGTTGGCCACATCGGGGCCGGACCGGCGGGTGGGCAGGCCGTCCAGATCCACGAAGTGGCTCATCCGGTAGGGCTGGGCGTCGGCGAGCTGCATCATGAGCGCGCCGCCCTTCGAGTGCCCGACGACTGGCGCTGCCCGCCCGGTCACGCCATCCATGACGGCCACCGCGTCACGCAGATCGGCGTCCCAGGAGTAGAGCGCGGTGTGGTCGCTGTCGCCATGGCCGCGCTGATCCCAGCTGATGACCCGCCATCCGCCGGCGACCAGCCGGGGGGCCAGCAGGTCGAAGGTCCTGGCGAAGTCGAAGCCGCCGTGCATGAGGAAGATCGGCGGCGCCTCCTGCGCTCCCCATTCGTAGGTCGCGATGCCGACGCCGTGGGCATCGACCCGCCTCGTCCGGTCAGGCGCCACTGCTCCGGGGAAGGTGAGGTGCTCGAGCGTGTCGTCGCCGAGGTCGAGGCCGGTGCCCTCGGGAGGCTCCACGCTCGCACCGGCCATGCCGCGCACCCTACGCGGGCCGCGGCCAGCGCAACGGCACTGCCGACGAGTACGCTCCGGGCCACGGCAGTCCGGTGGGAAGGACGGGCATGGCACGACGCCCTATGGCGCGGCGAGCGTCGATGTTGGTCGCCACCCTCGCGATCGCCGTGGCCATCGGCGGGTGCGGTTCCGGCCCGCAGCCCACCTTGGCGACGCACGAGACGCCGCTGCCCCCATTGCCCACCGTGACGACGACGACGATCCCGCCGATCACCCTGCCGCCGTTCTACGTCGTGCAGAGGGGCGACACGCTGACGAGCATCGCCAAGAAGTTCAAAGTAACCATCGCCTCCCTCGTCGCCGCCAACCGCCTCACGAACCCGGACAAGGTGCAGGCAGGGCAGCGGCTGGCGTTACCCCGAACTCCGCCCAAGCCGGCGGCGACGACCACCACCGCCGCGGCGCCGTAGGTCCTCAGCGGCTGGCGCGGCGCTCCACCGCGAAGTCCGCGATCTCGTCCATGATCCGCCCGAGCTCGAAGTCCTTCGGCGTGTACACCGCCCGGACGCCGGCGCGGAGCAGCGTCGGCCGATCCTCCTCGGGGATGATCCCGCCGACGACGACCCAGGCGTCCACGCCCTCTTGAGCCAGACGGTCGAGCACCTCGGGCACCAGCTCCAGGTGGCTGCCCGACAGGATCGAGAGCCCGATGACATCTGGGTCCTCGTCGCGCGCCGACGCGGCGATCTGGTCCGGCGTCATGCGGATGCCCGAGTAGACGACTTCCATCCCGGCGTCCCTTGCCGCCACCGCGATCTGCTCGGCCCCGTTGGAATGGCCATCGAGGCCGGGCTTGGCCACCAGGAGCCTCGGTGGGCCGCCCACCATGTCCTGCACCTTGGCGGCCACCTTCGCCAGCGAGCCACGGCCGGGCGTGCTCGCCGCCCGCACCCCGGTGGGCGCCCGGAACTCGCCGAACACCTCCCGCAGGGCACCAGCCCACTCGCCGGTGGTGCCACCAACGCGGGCCAGGGCAATGGTGGGCGCCATGATGTTGTCGACCCAGCTCGGCGCCGCGGCGCAGCTCGTCGAGCGCCTTCTGGACGGCGGGGCCATCGCGCTCCGCTCGCCACCGCTCGACATCGTCCACCAGCTCGGCCTCGACGGCAGGATCCACCGTCATGATCGCCTCGGCCCCACCGAGCGGCGACGCCTCCGTCTCCCTGAAGCGGTTCACCCCGACGACGACCTGCTCGCCCGGACTCGATCCGCCGGGTCCGGTCGGCCATCGACCGGACCAGCCGACCCTTCAGCTCCTCCACGGCCTCGAACGCGCCGCCGAGTGCGAGCACGTCGTCGAGCTCGGCCTGGGCCGCGTCGACCAGCTCGGCCGTTCGCCCCTCGATGACCTGGCTGCCATCGAAGATGTCGTCGTACTCGAGGACGTCGGTCTCGTAGGCCAACACCTGTTGCATTCGCAATGACCATTGCTGGTCCCAGGGCCGCGGCAGGCCGAGAGCCTCGTTCCAGGCCGGGAGCTGGACGCTGCGGGCCCGGGCCCGCTTGGAGAGGGTGACGGCCAGCATCTCCAGCACGATCCGCTGCACGTTGTTCTCGGGCTGGGCCTCGGTCAGCCCCAGCGAGTTGACCTGGACGCCGTAGCGGAGCCGGCGCTGCTTGGGATCGGTGACGCCGTAGCGCTCGGCCGTGATCCGATCCCAGAGCTCGGCCAGCGCCCGCAGCTTGCAGATCTCCTCCACGAAGCGGATGCCAGCGTTGACGAAGAACGAGATCGATCCCACGACTCGCTCGATGCGCTCCGGCGGGACCTGGCCGGAGGCCTGAACCTCGTCCAGCACACCGATGGCGGTGGCCAGCGCGTAGGCGATCTCCTGCACCGGGGTCGCGCCCGCCTCTTGCAGGTGGTAGGAGCAGACGTTCATCGGGTTCCACGCCGGAGCGTGGGCGCTGCACCAAGCAATCATGTCGACGATCAGGCGGCGACTGGGCTCGGGCGGGAAGATGTACGTGCCCCGCGACAGGTACTCCTTGACGATGTCGTTCTGCGTCGTGCCTCGCAGCTCGGTCGAGGGCACGCCCTGCTCTTCCGCGTTGACGACGTAGAGCCCGAGCAGCCACGCCGCGGTGGCGTTGATCGTCATCGACGTGTTCATGGCGGCCGGGGGGATCCCGTCGAGGAGGGTGCGCAGGTGGCCGAGGTGCACCACGGGCACACCGACCTTGCCCACCTCGCCCCGGGCGAGGGGGTGGTCGGGGTCGTAGCCCGTCTGGGTGGGGAGATCGAAGGCGACTGAGAGCCCGGTCTGCCCCTTGGCCAGGTTCGTCCGGTAGAGCTCGTTCGATGCCTTGGCCGTCGAGTGACCCGAGTAGGTCCGCATGAGCCAGGGTTGGTCGGCCATGGTCTCAGTCTGCCCGCCCGGCGGCCGTTCCGCGTCGGGCCGAAGGCGCCCGGCCGGCGGCGGGGGGCGGGGAGTGGCGCCGTCCGGCGGCGGCGAAAGGGGAGGAGTGGCGCCGTCCGGCCCGCGGGAGGCCCGCAGCGAGCCCCACACCGTTCTGGTCACCGAATCCGTGCTGACCGAGCAGATTCGGTGACCGGAACGAAGAGGACGGGCCGGGCGGGACGATCGTGCCAGACCGGTCGGGGCTGGGATCGGGTCGGGCAGGATGTAGCGCGCGCTCCGTGGGCATCGGCTCACGCCTCAGGGCCAATTCGGTGGCAGGCGGGGGTCAGAAGGAGGACGCCACCGAAAGTGTTGGGTGCATCGTTCCGAATGGAACTACTTTCCCAGGCAGTACGTGGGGCACCGGGGGTCGCGCTCCCCCCGACGGTCACCGGCTGCCCCACGAACTCGAATGAGACCTCCCCCGGGGCCCGTGGGGTGGCTGGAGAGGCCGGTCACCCCACGGGCCGGCCGCGGCCGGGAGCGTCGTCGTCGTCGAGCGCATCCGACAGGCGCTGGAGGTACTCGGCCCGACTGACGGCCACGGCCCCGAGTGATGCCAGGTGCGGCGTCAGCCACTGCACGTCGAGCAGGGTCGCCCCGCTGGTGCCGAGGAGCTCCACCAGCCCCACCAAAGCGACCTTCGACGCGTCCCGCTCGCGGTGCGCCATCGACTCGCCCGCGAACAGTCGGCCGATGCGCAGGCCGTAGAGACCGCCTGCCAGCTCCCCGTCGTGGGTCCACGCCTCGACGCTGTGCGTCCAGCCCAGCTCGTGGAGCTGGCAGTAGGCGTCGACGAAGGCGGGGGTGATCCAGCCGTGGGGCCGGCGCGGGTCGGCGCACAGCTCCATAACGTCCCGGAAGGCATGGTCGACGGTGAGCCGGTAGCGGCGGCAGCTGCGCCGGAGGGAGCGGGTGACTCGCAGGCCGTCGAGAGGGAGCACCGCTCGCTCGACGGGTGACCACCAGCCGAGCCGCCGGCGGTTGACGTTCATCGGGAAGAGGCCTTCGCGGTAGGCCCGCAGGATGGTCCCGGGCTGGAGGTCGCCACCGATGGCGACGAGGTCGCTCTCGCCGGCGACGGAGGGGTTCGGGAACCGCCATCCGGTTGGCTGCGGCTCCATCGGCGGCCGCTGCCACGCGTCGAGAGCCGCGGTCAGCACCCGGCCAGTCTGGCGGTCGACGTCCCCGCTGCGCGGCGTACCCCGGTAGTGATGGTCAACCGTCGTAGGGGTAGAAGCCGCGCTTGGTCTTCCGCCCGAGGTGGCCGGCCGCCACCATTCGCCGCAGAGTCGGCACGGCGGCATAGTTGGGATCGCGGAACTCGAGGTACAGCGCGTCGAGGATGGCCACGGAGGTGTCCAGGCCGACGAGGTCCAGGAGCGCGAACGGGCCCATCGGGAAGTTGCACCCGCAGCACATGGCTCGATCAATGTCTTCAAGCGTCGAAGTACCGTTCTCGAGCATGCGCACGGCGTTGTTGAGGTAGGGGAAGAGGAGGGCGTTGACCACGAACCCGGCCCGGTCAGCCACCTCCACCGGCTCCTTCTCGCACGCCACCGCGAAGGCTCGTGCCGTCTCGATCGTCTCATCGCTGGCGGTGATCGGCCGCACCACCTCGACCAGCTTCATGTGCGGCGCCGGATTGAAGAAGTGGAGACCGCAGACCTTGTCCGGACGCTGCGTTTGGACAGCCAGCTCGACGACGGGAAACGTCGACGTGTTGGTGGCGAGGATGGCTCCGGCCTGGACGACCTGCTCCAACTCGCGGAAGAGGGCTTTCTTCACGTCGAGGTCCTCGACGACGGACTCGATGATCAGGTCGCAGTCGACGAGGTCGCCCAGGTGGTCGGTCGGCCGGATGCGGCTGAGCAGATCATCGCGGTCGGCGGCCTCGAGCTTGCCCTTCTGCACCCGCTTGTCCAGGCTCCGGCGCATACCGGCGAGCATGGCGTCGACCGCGGCCCGAGTACGCGATCGGACCACGACCTCGCAGCCCGAGCCGGCCGCGACTTCGGCCAGGCCCGCACCCATGATCCCCGACCCGACGATCCCGACGCGCTTGATGGATGAGCCTGTCATGGCTGGATGTTACCGACCGGTAGGGTACGGGGGAAGGGCGTCTGCGGCTCCGGCCGGCGGCCACGGCCGGTCTCGACCGAAGCGCCTCTCCTCAACGAGCCCTCGGCGCGGCCTTGAGCACGCTCGGTGGTGGCCGAGCCCCCCTCGCCGGTGGGGCGAGGAGCCGGCACGCGCCTCATCCATCGGCAACCTGGCGGCCACCGCCCGGAAACGTCACGCCGATACCCTGCCGGCGTGCCTTCCGGTGTCGCCCTCGAACGTGTGGTCGTCCTCGATGCGGTGCACAACTTCCGTGACCTTGGCGGCTACGCGACCGCCGACGGCCGTGTCACCCGTTGGCGCACCCTCTTCCGGGCCGACGGGCTGCAACGGCTCACCGCCAGCGACCTCGACGTGTTGCGCCCGCTCGGCCTGCGCACCGTGCTCGATTTGCGCACCCACGGTGAGCTGAACGAGCGGGGACGCTTCCCGGTGGATCGCCACCCCGTCGACTTCCACCACCTCCCGGTCATCGACGTCACGTGGGAGCGCCGGCCGGACGGCGAGTCGTCTGACCCCGCCACCTTCTTGTTCCAGCAGTACCAGCAGCTGTTGGCCTACGGCGAGCCGTTGTTCGCCAAGGCCTTCCACCTCCTCGCCGTGCCCGGGGCGCTGCCAGCGGTGTTCCACTGCGCCGCGGGCAAGGACCGGACCGGGATCCTCGCCGCGCTGCTCCTCGGCGCGGTCGGCGTCCCCCACCGCGTGGTGGCGGAGGACTACGGGTTGTCGCGGGCGGCGATGGAACGCACGCGATCCTGGGCCGCGGCCAACCATCCCGAGCTGGCGGCGGCATGGGCCAGCGTGCCCGCGACCCACTTGGCCGCCGAGCCCGAGGCCATGCATGCGGTCCTCGACCACCTGGTGGCTCGCCACGGCTCCATCCGGGCCTATGTGGTCTCGATCGGCGCCTCGAACGCCGTCCTGTCCAGCTTCGAGAGCGCCTTCCTCGTCGACCCGGCCTGACCGGGCTCGGCGCCGCTCCGCCGCAGTAGCGTCCGCCGGATGACCGCGGCGTCCTATCCGGCTCCGATCGAACTGGTCATGACCCCGCTCGACCTGGCGATGCTCCGCGATCGGCGGCGCCGGCTGTTGGCCCAGGCTTACGGGAGGGTGCTGGAGCTCGGAGGCTCCGGCGGCGTGAACCTCGAGCACTACCCGGCGTCCGCGGTCAGCGAGGTGGTGGTGGCTGGGCCCAGCGCCCCCTCGCGCTCGCGCCTCGACCGGGCGGCGGCGGGTTCGCTGCTGCCCGTGCACGTGGTGGCGCCGGACGAGGTGATCGGCACCTTCGACACCGTCGTCGCCGTCTTCACGCTGAGTGGGCAGCCAGACCTGGATGCCGAGCTGCACGCCCTTGCGGTCCGGCTCGACCCCGACGGTCGGCTGCTCTTCTTCGACCACAGCCCGCGGCGGGCCCCCGGCGCTCACCACCGAGCTCAGCCGTCCGCTCTGGCGCCTGCTCGGCGCCGGCTTCGTGCCGGGGCGCGACCTTCCGGGAGCGCTGCGCCGCTGCGGCTTCTCGGTCTTGTCGCTCGAGCGCTTCGGCCTGCCGACCCTGACGCTGCCCCTGCGCTCCTGCGTGGCCGGCATGGCGCGGCGCCAGCGCCCGAACGGCATGCTGCGGCCGAAGGCCGCGGTGTTGGCGGCCCGGCGCACCATGGGGGCGAACCCGTCATGACTGGGCTTGTCGCCTTCATGGGCGGCGGCGAGTTCGGGGCCACCGAGGCGCTCGACCGCGAGCTGCTGGACCTCACCGGCGCGACGGAGGTGCTCGTCCTGCCGACCGCCGACGCCTTCGAACGGCCCGAGCGGGCGGTGGCGCGCGCCGTAGCCTGGTTCGGGCACCTCGGGGTGGCGGCCCGTGGACTCGACGTGCTGCGCCGGCCCGACGCCTTTGACCCCGGCCACGTCGCCGTGGTGCGGGGCAGCAGGCTCACCTACCTCGTGGGTGACTCGCCCATGCACCTTCGCTCGGTCTTGAAGTCGACGCCGGTGTGGGACGAGCTGGTGGCCGCGGCTGGCGACGGGCGGGCGGTGGTGGCGTCTGGCCCTGCCGCGATGGCCATGTGCGACCCGATGACCGATCCCCGCGGGGGAGCGTTCACGCTCGGCCTCGGCCTGGCTCGACCGATGGCGGTGATCCCGGGCGCTGAGGAGTGGTCGCACGATCGGCTTCACCGCACCCTGACGCTGGCCGGGGACTTCCCGGTGGTCACGCTGCCGACGGGGAGCGCGCTGGTCCGCGTCGACGGCCGGTGGTCGGCGCGGGGTGAGGTGCTGGTGCACGTGGCCGGCGCGCCGGCGCCCCTGGCCGCGCTGCCCCACCCACCCTGACCGCCCACCGGTGCCGCTCGGGCCCGCCCGGTCCCCCGGCGCTCGCTGGGGCCGGCCCCGCCCGCCCGAGCTGGCCGCCCCGCCCGGCCCTCGCTGGGGCCGGCCCCGCCCGGCCCCTTTTCGTTCTGTTCCGCGATCTTGACGGTGGAGGTGGGCCGGCGCGGAACAGAACGGGTCGGGCGCGGGCGGTCGGTGCCGAGCGGTCGAGCGTGGCCCTGGCGGGCGGGCCCTGGCGGGCGGGCCCTGGCGGGCCGGCGTGGGCGGCCCCGCCCGGGCTGACCGAGTCAGCTCTCGGTGATCGTCACCGACTTCATGTACGGCGTCTGGCCGGCCTCGCCCTCGGCCTCCAGCGCCTTGACGGTGGTGTCCAAGCCGTCCGTGACCTGTCCGAAGATCGAGTACTTCGGCCCGTCGAGGCCCGTGTCGTCGAGGATGATGAAGAACTGGCTGCCGCTGGTGTTCGGGCCCGAGTTGGCCATGGCCACCGAGCCCGTCTTGTAGTCGGCGAGCGAAGCGGGGAGCTCGTCGGCGATGGTGTAGCCGGGTCCGCCGGCACCGGTGCCCTCGGGTCGCCACCCTGGACGACGAAGCCGGGCTCGACTCGGTGGAAGGTGAGCCCGTCGTAGAAGTGGTAGCGGGAGAGCACGACGAAGTTGTTGACCGTCTTCGGCGCCTTGGTCGGGTCGAGCGCTGATGGTGAACGGGCCCTTGTCGGTGTCGACGCGGGCCGTGTAGGTCTTGGTGACTGTCGATGCACATCGGCGGCGCCTTCGCGAACTTCGAGGCTCGGGGCGTGGAGCCATCGGCGGCCGGACAGGGCGTGTCCCCGGTGATCGTCTTGCCGGGCGTGGTCGGCGGCACAGTCGCTGTCGAGGCGGGTGTGCTGCCGAGCGGTCTCGCCGGGGATCGTCCCGGTCGTGTCGCTGGCGCTCACCGACTCGTTGCCCCCACCGATGAGACGGGACAGTCCGAAGGCGGCAGCCAGGGCGACGACGACGATGATGCTGATGCGGATGATACTCTTGCGCGTGCCGCCGCGCTTCTGCTGCCGCTCCAGCTCGGCCAGTCGGGCTTGCCGGTTGGCCTTCTGTCGTTCCCGCTTCTCGGTACCCACGAAGGCGTCGAGGCTACCGACTGCGGGGACCGGCCCGGCAGTCGCGTGCGGGTCGCGGTCGCGGCCGCGGCCGGAGTAACCGCCGTGATCGGCCGACCGGCCTCACTACCCTGCGGACCCGTGGCCCTGATCGTCCAGAAGTACGGCGGCACATCGGTCGCCGACGCCGATCGCATCCGGGCCGTGGCCGAGCACGTCAGCGTTCACCCGCCGCCAGGGCCACGACCTCGTCGTCGTGGTGTCGGCCATGGGCAAGGAGACGGACAACCTCATCGCGCTGGCCGACGCCGTCTCGGCCGGACCCAGCCCGGGCGGGAGATGGACATGCTGCTCACCATCGGCGAGCGCAAGACCATGGCGCTCGTCTGCATGGCCCTCGCCGACCTCGGGGTCGACGCCGTCTCGTTCACCGGCAGCCAGGTCGGGCATCATCACCGACAACGTCCACGGCAGGGCCAAGATCCTCGAGGTCAAGGGCGACCGGGTGCGCGAGGCGCTGGCCCACGGCAAGGTCTGCGTCGTCGCCGGCTTCCAGGGCGTGTCGACCGAGAAGGAGATCACCACGCTCGGCCGGGGCGCGTCCGACCTCACCGCGGTCGCGCTGGCCGCGGCCCGTTCGGGGCCGCCAGCTGCGAGATCTACACCGACGTCACCGGCGTGTTCTCGGCCGACCCCCGGATCGTCCCGCAGGCCCGCAAGCTGGCCCAGGTCAACTTCGACGAGATGCTCGAGATCTCCGGCTGCCGGCGGGCGGGTCCTGGCGACTGCGCTCCGTCGAGTTCGCCCGCAACCACCACGTCGCCGCTCCACGTCCGCTCCAGCTTCACCTGGGAGCCGGGAACGTGGGTCACCAACGAGGAGCCGAGCGTGGAAGACCCCATCATCTCCGGCGTCGTGCACGACGTGTCCGAGTCCAAGGTGACGGTGACCGCCGTGCCCGACCGGCCCGGCATCTCGGCGGCGCTCTTCGAACCGCTGGCGGCCTCGAACATCAACGTCGACATGATCGTGCAGAACACCTCGAAGGACGGGCCTGACCGACATCTCCTTCACCGTGCCCAAGGCCGACATGGGGGTCGCCGAGAAGGTCGTCGCCGACGTGGCCGCGCAGATCGGCGCCGGCGGGGTCAGCCACGAGGGCGACATCGCCAAGGTCTCGATCGTCGGCGCCGGCATGAAGACCTCGCCCGGGCATCGCCGCCAAGATGTTCCGGGTCCTCGCCGACGAGGGCATCAACATCGAGATGATCTCGACCTCGACCATCCGCATCTCGGTCGTGATCGCCGCCGACCGGATGGAGCGGGCGCTGCGCTCGCTGCACACCGCCTTCGGCCTGGACTCGGCTCAGGCCGTACGCCGCGTCCACTGCCCGAGCGCCGCTGACGGCGGAGACCCGGCCGGGAAACCCGGCCCAACGCCAGTCGGCCACCGGTAGCGTGCCGCGGCATGCGCGTCGGTGTCGTTGGCGCCACTGGCCAGGTCGGTGGCGTGATGCGAGCCCTGTTCGCCGAGCGGGCGCTTCCCGGTCGAGGAGATCCGCTCCTTCGCCTCCGCCCGGTCCGCCGGCCGTGTCGCTGCCCTGGCGGGCAGCGGGAGGTGGTCGTCGAGGACGCCGCCACCGCGGACCTCAGCGGGATCGAGCTGGCCCTGTTCTCCGCCGGTGCCGCCGTCGTCGCGCCAGCTGGCATCCCGCTTCGCTGCCGCGGGCGCGATCGTCATCGACAACTCCTCGGCCTGGCGCATGGATCCCGGACGTGCCGCTCGTCGTCGCCGAGGTCAATCCCCACACGCTCTCTGACCGTCCCGAAGGGCATCGTCGCCAACCCCAACTGCACGACGATGGCGGCCATGCCCGTGCTGAAGCCGCTGCACGACGTGGCCGGGCTCCGTCGCATCGTGGTGAGCACCTACCAGGCGGTCTCCGGCGCCGGCCTGGCCGGCGTGGAGGAGCTCGACGAGCAGGCCCGCAAGGTGGTCGACGGCGCGGCCGCGCCTCACCTTCGACGGCGCCGCGGTCGAGTTCCCCGCGCCGGCCAAGTTCGCCCGGCCGATCGCCTTCAACGTGCTGCCGCTGGCCGGCAAGGTCGATCGACGACGGCAGGGCGAGACGGACGAGGAGCAGAAGCTCCGCAACGAGAGCCGCAAGATCCTGGACATCCCGGACCTGCTCGGTGTCGGGCACCTGCGTGCGGGTGCCGGTCTTCACCGGGTCACTCGCTGTCGATCAACGCCGAGTTCGACCGCCCGATCTCCGCCGGGCGAGGCTGACCGCTGCCCTGGCCGCGGCGCCGGGCGTCGTGCTGACTCGGACGTGCCGACGCCCCTTCGAGGCCGCCGGGCAGGATCCGGCCTACGTCGGGCCGGATCCGCCAGGACGCCTCCGTGCCGGACGGCCGGGGCCTCGTCCTGTTCGTGGCCAACGACAACCTGCGCAAGGGCGCCGCGCTCAACGCCATCCAGATCGCCGAGGAGCTGCTGGCCGCGTCGTGAACGCGCCCGTCCCGCTAACCGGCGGCGGTCCACGCGCTGAGTGACGAACGGTCGCCGCTCGCCGAAGCGGTTCCAGTGGGTGATCTTCTCGATCGGCCTGCGGGGCGCCACGCCGAAACGCCCGAGCGGGCGCCCGATCGGCACCAGGGCCACGGGATCGAGGTGGCTCGGGAGGCTCGAACGCCTCGCGGACCTCGTCGTTGTGGACGCGGAACACGGTGGTGAGGGTGGTCCCGAGCCCGAGGTCGCGGGCGGCGAGGATGAAGTTCTGGACGGCCGGGAAGATCGACGCGTGCAGGTGTCCCGATGTCGAGCACGCCCTCGTCGTCGGGGAGCGTGCTGTGTACGAGGCCAGGCAGAACAGCACGCTCGGGATGTCCGCCAGGTGCTACGGCCAGGTGCTCGCTCAGCTCGAGGCTGCGCGCGGAACGAAGCCTCGTCGGCCGGTGACCGGAACGGCGGCATGGCCGCGGCGAGGGCGACGGCGGTACCGCCGCCAGCCCAGCAGGTAGAGCTCGGCCACGGTGGTTCGCACCTCGGGGTCCGTCAGCACGACGAAGTGGTACGGCTGGACGTTCCCACCCGACGGCGCCTGCGCCGCGGCGCGCAGGCAGTGCTCGAGCTCGGCCTCGGTCACCGGAGGGTCGTCCACCAGGCGTCGCATGGACCGGGTGGTCATGATGGCCTCGTAGAGCTCCATGGCGTGAGCCTCTCTCGCGTCGCTCGCCTCAGAGCTGGCGGATGTCCGTGGGCTGGCCGAGGGCCAGACGCCCGACCAGCTCGTAGGTGCGGGGGGCGATGATGGCGTGCTGGGTCACGACGTTGCTGTCGCGGAAGCAGGCGGGGCAGCGGACCGGTCTCGAACACCGCCGCCCCGCCGGCCACCCGGTACAGGGCGTTCACGGTGGCCGCGCCCTCCTGCGCCGCGTTCGTCGCCGCCAACCGGAGCAGGCGCCGCTGCTCCGCACCGAGGCTGTGGCCGTCGCACGCAGCCGCCCACGCGTCGGCCACCGTCTCGCGCACGAGGGCCCGGGCCGAGCGATGGCGAGCCTCCGCGATAGCCACCTCGGCCTGCACCGTCGGCCGCTCCGCCATCGAGCGACTGCTCATCGCGTAGCGCTTGTCGGTCGGCGAGCGCGGTGACCTCATCCAAGGCGCGGCGGGCCAGCGCGAGGGCCACCGACGACACGCCGAGGGCCAGGGCACCGAAGAAGGGGAACCGGTACAGCGGGCCGTCGGCCACCGGGACGGCGTCGACCACCTCGGTCCAGCGCCCCTCGGGCACGAAGGCGGCCTGGACCCGGTAGTCCGTGCTCCCCGTACCCCGGAGGCCCATCGAGTACCACGTATCGAGCAGCTCCACCTGGGCTGGCTCGAAGAGCACGAACGGCGCCCGTGGGCCGTCGTCGGTGCCGGCCGGCACACCATCGTCGTCGACGACGACCGTGCCGCCGCCGATGTACGTGCAGTGGAAGGTGCCACTGCCCCACTGCCAGTGCCCGGTGACCGAGAGCCCACCGTCGACAGGCGCGGCTCGACCGAGTGGCGCCGCGTGCCCACCGGTGACGACTCGGGGATCGCCATAGATCTCGGCCGCCCAGCGCTCGGGCAGGTAGCCGCCCAGCATGGAGGTGGTGGCGGCGATCATCCCGCACCAGCCGGTGCTGCCATCGTGGTAGGCGAGCGCCTCCAGGTGATCGAGCAGCTCGAGGGGCGCCAGCTCGAGTCCGCCGTAGCGGCTTGGAGCCCAGGCCCGGCACAGTCCGGTGTCCACCAGGGCCCGGGCCAGATCGGGCGGCAGCAGGCGCCGCTCCTCGATCTCGGGTGCCCTCGCGTCTGCCCACCGGCCCAGCTCGTCGATCGCCTCGCGCCGCGGCGCGGTGGGCAGGTCGACAGAGCTCATCACCCGGCAGTCTGGTCGCGGCCGCGCCGGGTCGCTCAGCACCCGCATGGGATTCGGCCGCACTTCGGGCAGCCGTCGGGCGTAGCGGGCGAGCGCGGCGTCGAGGTCCACGCCGGCGAGGTTGGCCAGGGTGGCCACCCAGGCCAGCACATCGGCGAACTCTTCCTCCTGCTGCTCAGGCGAGCCCTTCCGGAGGGCCTGGGCCAGCTCCCCCACCTCCTCGGCCAGCCAGGCCACGCCGGCCGCCCGGCCCCGCTCGCGGTCGCGGGCGCCGTAGGTGCGCTCCATCAGATCCTGCAGCTCGGCCAGGTGCATGCCCGGCGAGGGTACCGGCGCGCCCCACGACATCCCGCCCGCGGGACGGGCGTGGGACCGTCAGCGCAATGTCGGCCGACTGGCTCGGAGGCAGTCGGCTCCGGGGGGCGGAAAGCGCGACGTCGGCTGACGGCTTCCGCAGGGTGAACGTGCGCCGCCAAGCGTGGAGGCGGCGTGGGTGCAGTCGGGGAGGGGAGATTTGAACTCCCGGCCTCCACGTCCCGAACGTGGCGCGCTAACCAAGCTGCGCTACTCCCCGGAGTGCTCGGCGACTCTAGCCGGTGACCACCTCGTCGCCATGAGCCGGTTCCCCGCTGTGCGGCACGGCGGCGACGGGGACGGCGGCGTCGCCCGGTCGGCTACCGGCAGCGGATCCGGCAAGCCTTCGTACACGTGCCCACCACCGAGGAGCATCGCGGCGGCCCGTTCGAGGCGGAGTGGATCGAGCGGCTTGATCAGCCACCCGTCGGCATCGGCCCGCCGGGCCAGGTGGAGGTCGGCGGCCCGGTCGAGCAGCATGAGGACCTTGATGTGGGGCAGGCGGCCGCCCGACTCATCGAGGCGAAGGCTCATGCAGGTGGCCATGCCGCCCATGTTTCCGATCTGCAGGTCGAGGACGGCGAGGTCCGGTGGCTGGCGGGTGGCGGCCGGGGTGACCTGCTGGCCGGTGCGGCATACGGTGAACGTCACATCGGGCCCCTCGAGGGCCGAGCGGATGTCGTCCACCAGCCAGTCGGCGTCGGCGGCGATCAGCACGTGGGGCACGGGCGCCGACGTTAGTGGGCGACCGGCGCGGTGCGGCCAGGAGTCAGTCGTCGGTCAGCGCGAACAGATGCCGGGCGATGGCGTGGATCCCGTCGAGGTCGTGGACGTCGCCCGTCAGGAGGGGGACCGTGGCGAGTGGGGTGGACGTCAGCTGCTCGGCGAGCGGTGCGAGCACCGCAGCCTCCCGGTCCGCCACCGCCGACAGCTCAGCCAAGTTGGCTTCCAGCTCGGCCATGGCCGCGGTCCGCCGAACGGTGCGCCCCGGGCGGTGCGGACGGGTCTCGAAGCGGGGGTGCACGCGGTTCGCGATCACCGCTGCGGGGCGGGTGCCGCCCTCGGCCAGCCGGCGGACGAAGTAGCGGGCCTCCTCGACCGTGTCCCGACGAGGGGCGGTGACGACGACGTACGCCGTCTCGGGGGACTTGAGGAGCCCGTCGACCACCTCCGCCCGGGCGCGGAAGCCCTCTTCCATGCCGTCGAAGGCCTGGAAGAAGGCGATGGCGTCGGCGATCGCCTCGCCACCGACGACCCGGCTCAGCGTGCGCAGGAAGGCTTGGGCGGCGACGTTCACCACCTTGAGCCCGACCCGGGTCGGTGTCGTGAGCGCCCGGTAGAGGCGGTGGTCCAGGAAGCGGGTGAGCCGAGCGGGAGCTTCCAGGAAGTCGAGGGCGTTGCGGGTGGGCGGGGTGTCGACCACCACCACCTCGAAGCGGGGATCGTCGTGCAGCTCGTACAGCTTCTCGGCCGCCATGTACTCCTGCGTGCCGGACAAGCGCCCCGGAGATGTTGCGGTAGAAGCGGTTGGCCTGAGGATCCGCTCGGCCTGGGCGGCGTCAGGCGCAGTACGCTCGACCAGGCGGTCGAAGGTCCCCTTGGTGTCGAGCATCATCGCCCACAGCTGCCCCACCGCTGCGCGCCGGCCACAGGCCCCTCCACCCGACTCGGGTCGTTCGTCAGCCGCCAGGCCGAGCGCGTCGGCCAACCGGCGGGCCGGGTCGATGGTGACCACGACGGCTCGGCGCCCGTCGGCGGCCGCCTGGACGGCGAGCACTGCGGCCGTGGTCGTCTTCCCGACGCCTCCCGCTCCACAGCAGATGATGACGAGCGCGTTCGCTCACCAGATCGGCCGAAGCGCCCGCGCCGGCATCGGCCGGAGCCGGGGCGATCATGCCGCCGAGCTCGGCCAGCTGCTCGATGAAGGCATCGGCCATCGCCTCGAGGTCCTCGGGCCCCAGGCCGGCCGTGAAGCGGAAGGGCAGATGGATCTGCGGCAGGGGCAGGGCGGCGGTGAGGCGGGCCACCTGCTCGCGCCTGCTGAGCGGCGCGGGCCAGCCGAAAGCGGGCGGCGCCGGCCAGGTCGCCGTCGACCGTGGCCGCGGCGGCCTCGAGTGCACCGGCCAGCGCCGGTCGTTCGGGATAGAGCCCGTTGACCACCACCGGTCCCAGCTGCACGCCCGACCTCGTCCTCCAAGCGCGAACGCGGTGCTCGACCAGCTCGTTGACCGGCATCTCCTCGGGCAGGGTCACCAGCACCACCTGGCATCGGTCGGCGTCAGCCGAGCAGCTCCAGCACCTCGCTGGGCCTGGACCCCGATGGGGCCGACCGTGACGGCGTCGGCCAGCCCCTTGGCGGAGCGCAGGAAGGTGACGGCGTGCCCGGCCGCTGGGCGCGTCGAGCAGGATCAGGTCGTAGCCCCCGACGCGCTCGAGCTGCTTGACCTTGCCGAGCACGAGGATGTCATCGAGGCCCGGTGCGGCGGTGGCGACGACGTCGATCACGCCCGACCGCGCCAGCCGCCCTGACAACCGGCGCATGCCGTGCTCGTCCAGGTAGTCCGTGAGCGCATCCCCGGGCGAGACGGCCCGGCCGACGATCTCGCCGTCACCGTCGTGGTCCGCCGCCCGCAGCATCACATCGTCCGATCCGAGAGGCACCGGCGAGCCCAGCAGGCGACCGAGTCCACTCGCTCCCTCCAGCTCCACGACGAGCACCCGCCGGCCGAGCCGGGCTGCCGCGACGGCCATGGCACCCGTTACCGTTGTCTTCCCGACGCCTCCCTTGCCGGCCACGATGACGAGCCGGCAGGCGGCGAAGAACTGCAGCGGATCCATCTTCCCTTCCGGAGGCCAAGACGTGCGCAGACTAGCCATCGCCCTTCGGCGGGCTCCTCGTGGCCGGTCTCGCTGGCTCTGCGGCAACGAGCGGCTCGCTCGTCGCGGCCCGAGACGCCACACCGACGCAGGCGCCGGTCGACATCGTCGAGCTGAGCGGCCTGGTCGACGACGTGGTCGCCGACGACATCGTCCATGCCATCGCACCGCGCCGAGAGCGACGGTGCGCAGGCGCTCGTCATCCAGATGAACAGCAAGGGCGCGGTCGCCTCGCCGGCGGACGTGGCCCGGCTCGCCGAGGCCATCCACGCCAGTCGGGTGCCGGTGGCGATCTGGGTCGGCCCGAGCGGAGCCGCGGGCGGTCGGCGCCGCCGGCCAGCTGCTCGGGGCGGCGCCGGTCACCGCCATGGCCCCCGCCACCCGCCTCGGTTCGTTTGGCGATCCGCTGCCGGTGAAGGGATTCGAGCTCGACTTCGGCGGAGCGGAGAACGCCAGCCGCCTGCGCTCGTTCACCATGAACGCCGATGAGGCCCGCAAGCAAGGTGTGCTCCGGTTGGGCACCACCGACGAGGGCGTCCCGGTGCTTCGGAACATGCTCCTCGCCCTCGACGGGCTCGAGTACAAGGGCCGCACCCTGAACACCGCCGAGGACCGGCCGAATGCGAGCGGCGCCAAAGAGCGCACCTTGGTGTCCGAGCCCCGCTTCTACAAGCTGCCGCTTGGTTCCGCGGCTGATGCACACCGTGGCCAGCCCGCCCGTCACCTATCTCCTCCTGACCATTGGCCTCTCGCTCCTCATCTTCGAGTTCTTCACCGCCGGCGTGGGGGTGGCCGGCGTTGTGGGGGCCGGGTGCGTGGTCCTCGCCTGCTATGGCCTCGGCGTCCTCCCGATCCACGGCTGGGCGCTCGCGGTCCTGCTCCTCGCCTTCTTCGGCCTCGCCGTCGACGTCCAGACCGGTGTGCCGCGCCTGTGGACCGGCATCGGCCTCGCGCTCTACGTCGTCGGGTCGCTCGCCCTCTTCCGGAGCGGGCTCCGGCCGTCGTGGATCACCTTGTCGGCCGGGATCGGCGGCGTGGCCTTCGCCTTCATCGTCGGCATGCCATCGATGGTGCGAGCCCGCTTCGCCACGCCCACCATCGGTCGGGAGTGGATGATCGGCGAGCTCGGGGAGGCAGCGGTCGCCATAGATCCCGAGGGGGTGGCGCTGGTTGGCGGCGCCCAGTGGAGGGCCCGCACGAACCGGGCCACGCCTCTCGCGCGGGGGGACCCGGCTGCGGGTGGTGGCGATCGACGGCTTCACCCTCGAGGTGGAGCCCGAGACGGGTGGAGCGAGGGACCACCGGGAGCGCCGCGCCCGTGGGCCCGCGCCGGCGCAGCCGTGACTTGCCGACGGCCCCGTGGCAGCCCCTCGGGCGCCGCTCTCGGCCCCCGGCGTGACCACGGCCCGCGCGGAACGGGCCACCGGGAGGGCGGGTCGGCGGCGTCGGTCCGGGGTCAGGGTGCTCCAGGCCGCCGGGTCTCGTTGTGAACACGGCAACGGGCGCGTACGCTGCGATCTTGCTGTGAGGGGGTTGCAGTCGTGCTCTATCAGCGGCATGGAAACCGGCGGTTCCGGAGAATCGTGGCAGGAGCAGGCTGCCTGCCGCGGACCGCAGTCGGTGGTCTTCTTCCCTCCACACCACGTCGAACGCAAGGAGGAGCGGCTCTCCCGGGAGCGGCGAGCGAAGGCGATCTGCGCCAGCTGCCCCGTCGCTCGAACCATGCCTCGATTACGCACTGATGATCCGGGAGCCCCACGGGATCTGGGGCGGACTGAACGAGGCGGAGCGGCGGGTTCGCCTCGAGGAAGCCACCGCCACGGCGTGACGGCAGTGCAGCCGGCCGGCGCCGCGCCGGCCAAAGCGATGGGCGAGATCCCGATGCGGCCGGCTCGAACCGGACCGGTGGTGTGGAAGCGCACCTGGGTTCAGGATCGCCCCGCGCAATACGGCATCATCGGGCGAGGGCTTGCCGGTGGTCTTCGCCCACGGCTGGGCCCTCGGGCAGCACTCGTACAAGGCCGTCCTCCACCGCCTGGCCGCCCAGGGCTGCCAGGTCATCGCCCCCGCCCTGCCCGGCTTCGGCGGCACGCCCGACCTCGCGCCCGACGGCACTTCCACCTCGCCGGCTATGCGCGCCTGGCTGGAGGAGTTCATCCGCGCGGTCGGCGTCCACGAGAAGGTGGTCATCGTCGGCCACTCGTTCGGGGGCGGGGTGGCTATCCGCGCCGGCCTACGACCATCCCGAAGCTGGCCCGCTCTCTCGTCCTCGTGAACTCCATCGGCGGTTCGTCCTGGAGGCGGGGCAAGGTCCTCACCTCGATCGCCGAGCGGCCGCTGTGGGACTGGGGCCTGCACTTCCGCGTCGGACGTCTGGCCCATCCGTCAGGCGACGCGGGTGCTCCCGGTGATCCTGGAGGACGCAGTCCCGAACCTGTTCCGCAACCCCCGGCTCGGTCGTGCGGGTGGCCAACCTGGCCCGCCGGGCCGACCTGCGCGCCGAGCTGGAGGAGCTCAAGCGTCGGCGCCTCCCGGTCACCGTCATCTGGGCCAGCCGCGACGGCATCATCCCTCGTGAGTCGTTCGAGGCCGTCGTGCACCGCCGTCGGCACCGAGGGGCACCGTGGTCGACGGGCAGCCACTCCTGGCTGCTGGCCGACCCCGGCCGCTTCGTCGAGGTCATCACCAACGACCTCGAGGTCGCCAAGCGGGCCCGCGAGCTGGAGGCGAGTCGTAGGCCGCCGTTGGCGGCGGCGGGACCGCTCCGCCGGCTGCTCGGCCGCTCGCGGCGGCTGTCCGTCCGGCCGAGCCGCGACGCCATCTGGACGGGCCGCCGCGCCACGCCTCGACGGCGCGGGCAGACGGGGCCCGGGCGACCCGCTGGTCCCCCCGGCGGCGGGTGATGCCGCGGGCGTCGAGCTCGTTGACCAGCGGCAGGGCGTGCTTGCGGGTGATGCCCAGGGCCTCACGCAGCTCGGCGACGGTGAATCCGTCGGGCGTGGCCGCCAGCAGGCGGGCCGCGGTCGCGGGCCGCGGCGTCGACGGCGCGACGGCGCGAAGTAGACGCCGTCGCGCTCGACCACCTGGCCGCGCCGGCACCAGCTCGCGGAGCACGGCCCGCGGTCGACGCCGTCGGGCGGCGGCGGGCCGCGCCCGGCCGGCCTCGAGCGCCGGCGAGAAGGGGTGGTCGTCCAGCGGATCGGGTGCCGACGCGGGTCGGGCCCGCCCACCGGCGACTTCGACGCCGTCCATGCGGGTCAGGGCCTCGCGCTCGCGCTCGTCGAGCGAGGCCACGTCCAGCCCGAGCGGCCCGGCCGCCGCGAACCGCGCCGGCGCACCTGATCGACCATCGTGTCGATGAGCGCCGGGGGCGGCGACCCAGCGGCCGAGGTCCGGGGTCCGCCGCTCCCCGGTGAGCGCCTCGAGCTCGTCGGCCAGTGACCCAACCTCGGTCGGCCAGACCCGGTCAGCGGCGCCCGTCCACGCTGAGGCCGGTTCGAGCCTTCGACGCCGGCCGGGTCGGGGCCACGTCGAGCACCACGCCGCCGCCCACGGTCTCGCCTCGGCCCGACTCGCGCAGCACGTACCGGTCGCCCGGGCAGGACCGGCACGGGCGTGGTCAGGTGCAGGCGGATCACGCCCGTCTCGCCGGGCCGGATCGCTGGCGCACCGACGACCCGCACCCGCGCCGGGTGCTCCCCGGAACCGATGTACGCGGCGTAGGCGCCTCGCCGGGTCACCTCGTGGTCCAGGCTCCGCCAGCACGCCGAGCGATGGCGTCGAAGCCGGGCGGTCGGTCGCCAACGCCCCGGTTCGACGACGGCGTCGCCGCGGTGCAGGGCTCGGTGCTCGACCCCGACCAGGTTCAGGGCGACGCGGTTGCCCGGCGCGATGCGCTCGACGGCCCGGCCGAGCGTCTGGATGGCGCGGACCCGGACCGGTCGTTCCTCCGCGCCGGCGACGAGCTCGTCGCCCACCGCCAACGAGCCGCCGGTCAGCGTCCCGGTCACCACGGTGCCGCTGCCCTTGGCCGCGAAGACGCGATCCACCCACAGCCGGGGTCGGGCTCGATCGACCGCTGATGGTGTCGCCGCCACCAGGTCGTCCAGCGCCGATCGCAGGGCCGTCGAGTCCGTGGGCGGTCACCGCGCTCACCGGGACCACCGGGGCCTGAGCCAAGAACGTGCCCGTGACGTGGTCGGCGACGTCCAGCCGGGCCAGCTCGACCGTGTCGGCGTCGACGGCGTCGGCCTTGGTCAGCGCCACCACGCCGTGGCCGACGCCGACCAGCTCGAGGATGCGGAGGTGCTCCTCGCTCTGGGGCTTCCAGCCTTCGGTGGCGGCGACGACGAACAGGCAGGCGTCCACCCCGCCCACGCCCGCCAGCATGTTGCCGAGGAAGCGGACGTGGCCGGGCACGTCGACGAAGCTGACGCCCTCGCCCGAGGGCAGCACGGTGTGGGCGAAGCCGAGGTCGATGGTCAGGCCGCGGCGCTTCTCCTCGGCGAAACGGTCGGGATCGGTGCCGGTCAGGGCGAAGACGAGCGACGACTTCCCGTGGTCGACGTGGCCGGCGGTGGCGACGACCCGCACCGGCTCACCAGCCGAGGACGGCGGCCAGCTGCCGCGTGCAGCGTGGTCATCGTCGCTCGGCGACACCGTGCGCAGGTCGAGCAGGGTGCACCGGTCGCTGGACGCGGGCGACGATCGGCGGCATGGCTCGGCGCAGCGCGGCGGCGTGATCGCCGGGGAGGACCAGGCCGTAGGAGGGGATGACGGTGCCGGGGAGCGAGCCCGCCCCGGGCAGCGACGTCCAGCGGTCCTGCCGTCGACCCCGATGCGCCATGTCCCCGACCGCGACCGAGCCGGCCGAGGATGGCCTCGGCCCGAGCATCGCAGCGTCGCCACCGGCGTCGTCACCATGCGCCAGAACGGGACTCGTTCCGACACGTCGCGCCGGAGGTAGGCCAGGAGGACGTCCTGGAGCGAGGCGAGGACCAGTCCACCCGGGCGCAGGGCCCGGGCCAGGGGATGGGCGGCGCAGGCCGCCACCAGATCCGCTCGGCCGGCGATGACACCGGCCTGGGGACCGCCGAGCAGCTTGTCACCGCTGAAGGTCACGAGCGCGGCGCCGGCGGCGAGCGTCTGGCGGGCCGCCGGTTCGCCGTCCAGCCACAGCGGCGGACCGTCGGGCAGCCACGGACACGCCGCGTCGACCAGGCCCGACCCGATGTCGGCGACCACCGGCACCGCCAGCCCGGCGAGCGCCGCTACCGGCGTGTCCTCGACGAAGCCCTCGACCCGGTAGTTGGACGGGTGGACCTTGAGGACCAGGGCCACGTCGGCGGTCGGCCGGGCCATTGCCGCGCTCGTAGTCGGCGCGCCGGGTGCGGTTGGTCGTGCCGACGTCGACCAGCCGGGCTCCGGACTGCTCCATCACCTCTGGCACGCGGAAGCCGCCGCCGATCTCGACGCTCTCGCCCCGGCTGACCAGCACCTCCCGCCCGCGAGCGAGAGTGGCGAGCACGAGCAGCACTGCGGCGGCGTTGTTGTTGACCACCAGCGCGGCCGCGCGGCGCCGCACAGCCGGGCCAGCAGCCGGCCGCAGTGGACCTGGCGCGAGCCCCGCTCGCCGGTGTCCAGGTCCAGCTCGAGGTTCGTCGCCGCGTCGGACGGGCTCGCAGGCCAGCGGGGCGCGGCCGAGGTTGGTGTGGAGCAGGACGCCGGTGGCGTTGATGACCGGTTGCAGCAGCGCACGACGGAGCTCCTCGGCCCGGACACTGGCGCCGATCCGGCGACGCCGGCGTCGATGGCCTCCCGGGCGACGTCGACCAGCAGCGGGTGGGGGAGGTGGATGCCGGTCAGCGACCGGGCCAGCGCGTCGACCGACGGCGGACGACCACCGGGAGTGCCCATCGGCGCGGCACGCTACCGAAGCGAGCGCGTCGTAGGCTGGCGGACGTGGCGTTCCTCGCCGTGCTCATCCTCGTCGTCCCGGTCGTCGAGCTGTACCTCTTCGTCAAGGCGTCGGACGCCTTCGGGTTCTGGAACGCGCTCGGCGTGCTCATCCTGGTGTCGCTGGTCGGGGTGTGGCTGGTCAAGCGGGCCGGTCTGCGGGTGTGGGCCCGCTTCAACGAGCAGCTGGTGGCCGGCAGCACCCCGTCCCGGGAGGTGGCCGACGGCGTGTGCCTCCTCCTCGCCGGCGCCCTTCTCGCCTTCCCGGGCTTTCTCACCGACGCCCTCGGACTGCTCCTCCTCCTCCCGCCGGTGCGGGCGCTGGCCCGCCGCTTCGTGGTGAGGCGCTACGCGGGACGAGGCCCGGTGCGGGTGATCAGGGCCTCCTACCAGCGGTCCGCTGGCGACGTCATCGACACCTCCGGTGTGGATCGAGCCGCCGAGCCGACCCGCGCGCGGCTGCCGCGCGAGCTCGAGCACCCGGCTGAGCCGTGCCGGACGGAGAAGGCTTCGACCCTCGGGCCGTTGCCAGTCCGCGACGCCGCCACGGTGATGCTGGTCCGCGACAGCCGCCGACGGCCCCGAGGTGTTCATGCTGCGGCGCACGCTCGAGGCCGTGTTCGCGGGCGGGATGTACGTCTTCCCGGGCGGCGCGGTCGATGACGCCGACCGGGTCGCCGACGTCGGAGGCTTGGTGCGACGGGCTCACGGACGAGCGAGGCCAGCGAGTTGCTCGAGGTGCCCTCCGGTGGCTTGGCGTACTGGATCGCCGCCATCCGGGAGTGCTTCGAGGAGGCCGGCGTGCTGCTGGCCCGGCGGGAGGACGGCGAGGTGGTCCGCTTCGACGACGACGCCGTGGAGCAGCGGTACCTGGCGCTACCGCTCGGCCGTGCACGACGGCTCGCTCCGCCTGGTCGAGCTGTGCGCCGTCCGAGGGGCTCCGCCTCGCCGACCAACGACATCCGCTACGTGAGCCACTGGATCACGCCGATCGGGGAGCCGCGTCGCTTCGACACCCGCTTCTTCGTCGCTCGGGCGCCCCAAGCTCAGGAGCCTCTGCACGACGACAAGGAGACGATCGACAGCCTGTGGGTCCGCCCCGCCGAGGCCCTCGCCCGCCGGGAGCGCGGTGAGCTGGCCATGATCATGCCGACCATGCGCAACCTCGAGCTGCTGCTCCCCCACGCCACGGCCGACGACACCCTGGCCGCCGCGACGCGAGCCGGTCGGCCCCCGACGATCCGCCCCAAGCTGCGGGTCGACGACGACGGGCGCGTCAAGGTGGTGATGCCCGACGATCCTGGGTTCGACGAGCTCGCCGACGTGCCCGTCGGCCTGGGCCGGCCCGACTGAGGGCCGCGACGAGCGGAGCTCAGCCCTTGGCCGGACCGGGCCCGAGCGCGGACTCGACCGCCTCGAGCAGCCGGGCGGAGCACCCGGCCATGACCACCGGGGGGCACGGTCTCGGTGACGATCTTGTGCGCGATGGCCCGCAGCGCATCCGCGGCCCGGCCGGTACCGCCGAGGACCACGGGCTCGCCGGTGTCGCCGCCGGCGGCGACGCTCGGCTCGATCGGGACCTGGCCGAGCAGCTCGGCTCCGATCTCGTCGGCGAGGGCCTGCCCGCCGCCGAGGCCGAAGAGCGGGTACTCGTCGCCGTCGTCGCAGGTGAAGCTGCTCATGTTCTCGATCACGCCCGCCACCCGCAGGAACGAGCGCCGGGCCATGTCGGCGGCCCGGATGGCCACCTTCTGGGCGCTGACCGAGGGCGTCGTGATGATGATCAGGTCGGTGCGGGGGAGCAGCCGAGCCAGGCCCATCTGCACGTCGCCGGTGCCGGGCGGCATGTCGATCAGCAGGTAGTCCAGCGGACCCCAGTGGACGTCGCGGAGAAACTGCTCGACGGCCTTGGTCAGCATGAGCCCCCGCCACATCAGTGCCGTGCCCTCGTCGTCCACCAGCATCCCGGTGGAGACCACCTTGAGCCGTCCGGTACCCACCACTCGCTCGTTGGGGATGATCTTCGGCCGCTCCTGCCCGGGCACCGTCTGGGCCTCGAGCCGCTCCGACATGCCGAGCATGCGGGGCACGGAGTAGCCCCAGATGTCGGCGTCCAGCACGCCCACGGTGTAACCAGCCGAGGCGATGGCCGCGGCCAGGTTCACGGTCACGGAGCTCTTGCCGACGCCGCCCTTGCCGGAGGCGATCGCCAGCACCCGCGCCGTGGCCGGGACCTCGGTGTCGGGCGCCAGCTCCCGGGCGGCCCAGCGGGCCTTCACCATGACCTCCGAGCGCTCCTGCGAGGTCATCTCCCCCCAGTTGACGGTGACCGAGCGGACGCCTGGGTGGGCCGCGATCCGGGTCTCGACGTCCTTCTTGATCTGGGACCGCAGGGGGCACCCGGCGATGGTCAGCTTCACCCCGATGGTCACGTCGCCCTCCGGCGACACCGTACGCCGCGTTGGCCATGCCGAGGTCGACGATGTTGCCGCCCAGCTCCGGATCGATCACGCCCCGAAGCAGGCCCATGACCTCATCGACATCGGGCGGGGCAACGGACCGGGACACACTGGCATTTTACTGGTCGGCACCGTGTAATCTCACGGTGTGGAGCCTGTCGTTCGGCGAGACCCGCGTCCGGGCCCCCCTTCCCGGTCGCCCGAGGCCGACGGGCCGGGGGGTGTCACCCCCGTGGTCGGCGCCGTCCCTCGCCTGGATGTGTTGAAGGCCCTCGGCGACAACACCCGCTACGCCATCTACCTGGAGCTGGTGCGCTCGCCGAAGGCGTTGTCGACATCGGATGTCGCCGAGTCGCTCGGCCTGCACCCGAACACCGTCCGCCCTCACCTGGAGCGGATGCGCGACGTCGGCCTGCTCGAGGTCACGGCGGAGGCCCGAACAGCCGTCGGCCGGCCACAGAACCTGTACTCCCCGGCCGAGAGCGCGCCGTCACTCGGCCTCGAGCCGCCCACCTTCCCGATGCTGGCCCGCATGCTCGTGCGCCTGGCCGAGTCCGCGGGGGCGTCGGCCGACGATGCGGCCGAGGTCGGTCGCGAACAAGGCCAGCTGGACGCCCGGCCCTACGCCAACGCCGCTTCCTGCCTCGAGGCCCTGGTGGACCGTCTGGCCGAGCTGGGCTTCGATCCCGCCGTGGCGGGCGCCGACGATGGCGAGACGGCCGTGATCGGGTTCGCCCACTGTCCGTTCCGGGAGTTGGCGGAGGCCCACCCGGAGCTCGTCTGCTCGCTGCACCGAGGCCTGGTCGAGGGCTTCGTCGACGCCATGGGCGACGCCGAGGTAGAGGACTTCCACCCGCTCGTGCACCGCTTGCCTTGTCAAGTCACGGTCGCCTCCCGGTAACGTTGACCCTGTTCATCCCACAGGAGGATCGCCAGTGATCACCCTCACCGATTCGGCCGCCGCCAAGGTCAAGGAGCTGCTCGAGGCCGAAGGCGCGGCCGAGATGGCGCTGCGCGTCGCGGTCCGGCCCGGGGGCTGCTCGGGGTTCTCCTACGAGATGTTCTTCGACGGCGATGTGGCGGGCGACGACCAGCAGGTCGAGTTCCACGGCGTGAAGGTCGTGGTGGACCCTTCGAGTGCGCAGCTGCTCACCGGGGCCACGCTCGACTACAAGGACGGGTTGCAGGAGGCTGGTTTCAGCATCAACAACCCCAACGCCACCCGCACCTGCGGCTGTGGCAACAGCTTCAGCTGATCGCCCTCATTGCCTCAGGCGGTCGCGGTCGCCAAGGCTGCCGACAGCTCTTCGGCGTCCCAGATCGAGTCCAGGCGGGCCGTGATCACGCCCTTGGCGTTGGCGATGAACAGGCAGGGCTCGAAGTTCAGGTGATAGGCCGTTACGGCCGGCGCTGGCGTGTTGATGGTGTCGTCGGTGTAGACCTCGGCGTGCACCATCGTGAAGTCCGAGCGCTTGAGGTGCTCGGCGAGGAGCAGGTCGAGCACGGGGCCGCAGATGCCCGTCTGGCAATAGGCCGGAGTGCCGATGAGGTAAGCCACCGGCTTGGCTTGGCCAAGGGCCGCCTGCAGCGTCACGTCGTGGAGCGGGCACGCCGGCTGGCGGGTGCAGATCGGGTTGACTCCCCGATGGTTGGCCTCCGTCGGCGTGGCCTCCGGTGGCAGAGGTGAACCGACCTGGGGGATGGGTACGTCGCCTGGGACCGAGACGTCGACGGCTGTGGCCACTCCAGGCGTGTCGACCAGCTGCAGCTCGTAGGTGCCCGCCACCTGCAAGGTGAGCGCGAAGGGGTAGTACGGCTGCTGCAGGGAGTCACCGTGGCGCTTGACGCTCACGGCCGGCACGGCCACCGCGCCCTTCCCGTCCACGATCCGGGCCGTGAGGCTGGTGGGTGTCTGCTCGAGGGGCAGGAGCCCGTTGACGTCACCCAGCACGATCGGCACCCGCTGTCTCCCTGTCGTGAGCGTCTTGGAGGCAAACCGTTGGATGAGCACCAGCGAGCCGGGCTGCGTGCCGCCGGCAGCAGCGGTTTCGTCGGGAGCGTTCCCGCTGCCGCCCGGCGCCGCGCTGCCGGCCCCGCCCGCGCCGCCAGAGCTGGAGCCCCCACACGCGGTCAGGGTGACGGCGGCCGCCGCCGATCCGAGCAGGAATGAACGGCGCGAGACCGGTCGCACGGGCACGCCAGCACGGTATCGGCGAACCTGTGACGAGGGACGGCGGGCGCGAGAGCGTCGGCACGTAGCCTCGGAGCGTGAGCGGGTGCCTCAGTGTGGTCGTGAACGGGCGACGGGCGGAGATTGCCGACGACGGCTGCTCCCTCCTCGAGGCGCTTCGCGACCGGCTGGGGATCTCGTCGCTGAAAGACGGGTGCAGCCCCCAAGGGCAGTGCGGGTGCTGCACCGTGCTGGTGGACGGTCAGCCCCGGGTGGCGTGCGTGACCCCGGCTCGACGGGTGGCGGACCGTGAGATCACCACGGTCGAGGGCTTGCCCGATGCCGACCGCTGGGCCGCGGCCTTCGTGGCCACCGGTGCCAGCCAGTGCGGCTTCTGCACGCCGGGGATCATCGTGCGGTTGGCCGGCGTGGTCGGTCGCGCGCCGCTGACGCCGACCACGGTCGATCAGGCTCTGCTCGCTCATCTCTGCCGGTGCACGGGCTGGCAGACGATCCGGGAGGCGGCGCTCGGCGTTGCGCCCCGGCAACCATCCCGGGACCTCGAGGCCGCGTCGAGGCGGGCGGCACTCGAGGGGCACGCCCCGCAGCGCGTCGGTCCCGAGGTCGCTCTCGGGCGCGGCGGCTTCGCCGACGACCTGGCTCCCCCGGACGCGCTGGTCGCGGTGCGCGCCGCCGACGGCAGGTGGGTGGTGGGCGAGACGCTGACCGAAGCTCGGGCCGCGGCCGGCAAGGTGCAGGGCCGGCGCACCACGGAGCCGCTCACGTGGCCGGTGCCGCTGCCGACACCGACCGGATCCGGCGGCTGGGCCCGGACGCTGCGGACGACCTGGGTCGAGCCCGGCTACCTCGAGACCGATGCCTCGTGGTGCGTCCCCGGCGGGCAGCCGGCGACGCCGCTGGCCAACGGCGGGGCGTTCGGCGCCAAGCAGGCGTCCGAGGTGGCGGCGGTGGCGCAGCAGCTGGCCGACCGCCACGGTCGTGCGGTCCGTGTCCTGTACTCCCGAGAGGACTCGGTGGCGCTCGGGCCCAAGCGGCCGCCGATGGCGGCCGGCATTCGAGCGGACGGATCGGCTGTGCTGCGCTTCGCTCGCACGCCGGGGATCGCCGCCGCGGTGGCCGCGCTCGCGCCCGGGCGCGTGGTCGGGCCGACGCCCGTGCCCGGGCTCGTGGTCGAGGAGGTCGAGGTGGTCGGGCCGCCGACGTCGGTCGCCATCCGGGCCGCGGGCTGGGCCGAGGCCGCGGTGCTGCTGGCGTCGATCACCGACGGGCCGGACACGATCCGCGCCCCGTCTGGAGCCGTCGCGTCGGCGACCATCGCCGCCGACGGCTCGGTGGCGGTGCGGGTGCGCTGCGGGCAGCCCCTCGACGAGGTGGTTCTGCGCTCCTATTGCATCGGCGCCGCCCATCTCGGCCTGGGCTGGGTTCGTAGTGAGGGCCTCGCCGTCGGCGCCTCAGGGACGCCTCTCGACCTCACGGTCCGGTCCTTCGGCATCTTGCGAGCCGTCGACACGCCGCCGATCGAGGTCACCATCGAGTCCGACGACGGCCCGGCCGTCAACGGCTCCGACGCCGTCTTCGCGGCCGTCGCCGCCGCGGCGTGGCGCCACGCCGGCCATCCGCCGGCCTGGCCGACCCGCTGAGCGGCCTCACAGCCCGCTGGCCGAGAAGTGCTGGTAGTCCTTCGCGTTGCGGAAGGTACCGCCCCACGTCCACCCGATCGATGAGAAGAGGTCGACCACGACGTCGCCGGCGTGGATCATGCCCGGCGCCTGCTGGGATCGGTCGACGTAGGCCAGGCCGGCCGCGGGCTGCACCGTCGAGCCTCGCACCCACGGGTTCTGGACCGGGTTGATGTCGATGGCCCACCCGTAGCTGTGCTGGCTCCACACCCCGGGGCTGCCGTCGACGCCCCGACAGTTGAAGCCGCTCGTGTTGTTGGCCGCCATCGAGGCCGCGTCGTCGGCCCCGAAGTCGTCGACCAGCTGCATGCGTTGGATCGGGAAGCGGACCGCGAACAGGTAGTGGAAGACGCCGAGTGCGGCGTCGGCCTGGTTGCGGTGCAAGACCATCCGGCCGATGTGGGAGGCATGATCGAAGCCCCAGTACGACATGGTGACCAGGCGGAGGTCATCGAGGCCGACCGGGCAGCCGGGTCGCCACGAATGGCCGGTCATGGTCGCTCGGACTGCAGGCGGGAGCGTGATGACGCTGCCGGTGAAGGCTGGCGGAGCCGGGGTGGTCGGCGGCTTCGCGACCGGCGGCTTCGTGGTGGGGGGACCCGACACGACCGTGGGCGGCAGCGAGCCCGGCGGGCCGCCTGACCGTCCGGGCCCCGCGCTCGGGGCGCAGGCCACGACGAGCAGGGCGACGACGATGGCCGCCCCCCATGCCGACCGGTTCAACCGGGCGGTGTGCACCCGGCCAGCGTGGCACGCGCTTGCCGCCCAGGTGTGGCAGGTGGGCCAGACCAGCGCCGACGTCGGACCGACGGCCGCGCTACGTGGCGGCCGCTCCGGTGGGGTGGCGGCCTGCCCGGTTGACCGGGTGGGTGTGGGCCGCTGGGGGACTGCTCGGTTGGACGGGTGGGTGTGGGCCGGTGGCGGCCTGCCCGGTTGGACCGCGTGGGTGGCGTAGGCGCCGCTTGTCCGTTCGCCCCCGCTCGCCGCCGCTTCGTGGCGCCGCTCGTCCGTTCGGTGCCGCCCGCATCGATCTGGCTAGCCTCAGCCTCCGTTCCGCACAGAGGAGCCGTCATGCAGAAACCCCTTGGTCCGTACACGCCCGTGGTGAGAGCAGGCGACTGGCTCATCGTCTCGGGTCAGGTCGGCGCCGACGACGGCGTCCTGGCTGCTGGCGTCGCCGGGCAGACTCGCCAGGCCATCGAGAACGTCAAGGGCCAGCTGGCCACCGTGGGGGCGACGCTCGACGACGTCAAGAAGACGCTCTGCTTCCTCACCGACATGGCCGAGTTCGCCACCTTCAACGAGGCCTACGCCGCCGGCTTCGGCGACACCCGCCCCGCCCGTTCCACGATTGGCGTCGCGGCGCTGCCGGTTGGGGCCGAGGTCGAGATCGAGGCCTGGGCCTACAAGCCAGCATGAGCGGGCCCAAGGCCGATCCGTCGCCGGATGCCGACGTCGCCCGCTTCGCCGACTTCTTGCGCCAGCGAGCCGAGCAAGAGCGCGCTCGGCGGGCCGACGTCGAGCGGCAGCGCCGGGACGAGGCCACGGCCCGGCGCCAGGCCGAGGACGATCGGGCCCGGCTGGCGCAGGCTCGGGACGCGAAGGACCGGGCTGTCCGCCGAGCCAAGGAGCTGCGGGCTCGACGGGCGCCGGCTCCGGACATCGCGGCGGCCGACGCCGAGTACCGGGCGGCGCTCGCCGACCTGGAGGAGCTGGAGACCGGCCGCCGGCCGGCCTGGGCGCCGGCCACCGACGGGTGACCGCCCTGCCCCGCTGCGCGTGGGCGCTCGGCAGCGACATCGAGACCGAGTACCACGACACGGTGTGGGGCGTCCCCCAGCGCGACCCCACCGTGCTCTTTGAGTTCCTGATCCTCGAGGGCGCCCAGGCCGGCCTCTCCTGGCGGACGATCCTGCAGAAGCAGGAGGCCTATCGCCGGGCTTTCGCTGGTTTCGACCCCGCGGCCGTCGCCGCCTTCGGCGCGGACGACGTCGAGCGGCTTCTCGCCGATGCCGGCATCGTTCGCAACCGGGCCAAGGTCACGGCGGCGATCGACAACGCCCGGGCGTGGCTGGAGCTCGACGACCCGGTCGACTTCCTATGGAGCTTCGTCGACGGCCGGGCGGTGCAAGGAACCTTCGAGTCGGGGCGAGACCTCCGGTCCTGGACGGAGGCGTCCGAGCGCATGAGCCGCGCCCTGAAGCGGCGGGGCTTCCGGTTCGTCGGGCCGACCATCTGCTACGCCCTCATGCAGGCCTGCGGCATGGTGAACGACCACGAGGTGGGTTGCTTCCGGTACGCCGAGGTCCGTTCGCTAGGGTGACGTCATGGCCGGTGCTGTCGCGATGGTGGTGTGGCTGCTGCTGCTGCCGGTGCTCATCCTGATGGCGTCGGCGATCGGCGCCGCCTTCTTCGGGAACATGCTCACCAGCGACGCCGAAGCCCGCCATGAGGGCAGCGAGCTCGTCGACCTGAACACTTGAGCCGGCCCACCCACCGAAAAGCTGCGCCCGGTGGGCGCGGCTTTCAACGCGTTGGGGGTGCAGATCGGGGCTGGCCTAGAAATGTCCACCCGGTGGGCGCGGGTTTCCCGCGCTGGCGGTGCAGATTCGGGTCCATGCGGTCTCACCCGTCGGCGCGCAGATTCTTCGAAGAATCTGCGCGGTGACGTGAGGTGATGGCGGGGCGGATCGGGGGAGCGGCGGACGGGGCGAGTGGTGGGCGTGCCATCCTGGGCCGCGTGCACCGGCCGGATGCCAGCAACCAGGGGCTGACTGAATCGGTCATGCGGTACGCGCTCGAACGCCTGCGGATGGATCCACCGCCCCTCGACCGGCCGCGCCCGGCCGAGGAGCTTGCCGCGCTGGCCGGGCCGACCATCACGGCTCACGGGCTCGGGGGGTTGGAGGCGCTGAGGATCTTCAGCGAGATCCTGGCGCCGGCGTGCATCTCGATCGATCACCCCCGGTTCTTGTCCTTCGTCCCGTCCGCACCGACCGAGGCGGCCACCCTGTTCGATCTCGTGGTCGGAGCGGGCGGCATGTTCGGGGGCACCTGGCTCGAGTCCGCCGGTGCGGTCTTCGCCGAGAACGAGGCCTTGCGCTGGTTGGCCGACTTGGCCGGGCTGCCGCCGGGTGCCGGTGGCGTGTTCGTCTCCGGCGGGTCGGCGGCCAACCTCTCGGCCCTGGTCGTCGCCCGCCACGTCTGGCGGGGCGCTGATCCGGCGCGGGCGGCGCGACGGCCGTTGATCGTGGTGTCGAGCGGTGCGCACTCGTCGGTGGCCTCGGCCGCCGCGGTCATGGATGCCGAAGTGCTGTCGGTCGCGGCCGACGACCGGGGCCGGGCCACGGGCGAGGCGATGCGGGACGGGGTTGATCGCCTCGACGCCGCCGCCCGATCGCGGATCGCGGCGGTGGTGGCCACCGCCGGCACGACGAACGCCGGGGTGATCGACGACCTATCCGGCATCGGCGCGCTGGCTCGCGACCTCGGCGTCTGGTTCCACGTGGATGCCGCCTACGGGGGCGCCGCGCTGGCGGTTGAGCGCGTCCGGTCGCGATTCGACGGCATCGAGCTCGCCGACAGCTTCGTCGTCGATCCCCACAAGTGGCTGTTCGCCCCCTTTGACTGCGCCGCCCTGGTCTATCGAGAGCCGGCGCTGGCGCGCGCCACCCACACTCAGCGCGCCGAGTACCTCGACGTGGTGACCGAGACCACCGACTGGAACCCGAGCGACTACGCCTACCACCTCTCCCGCCGTGCTCGAGGGCTGCCGTTCTGGTTCTCGCTCGCCGCCCACGGCACCCAGGCCTATGGACGCGCCATCGAAGCCAGCCTCGACCTCGCGGCCGACGCGGCCAGATTCCTGGACGAGCAACCGCACACAGAGCTGGTGGCGGAGCCGGGCCTTTCGATCGTCCTGTTCCGGCGGGTCGGTTGGTCGCGCGCCGACTACTACGCCTGGAGCGAGAAGGCGCTCGCCGATGGTCTGGCCTTCGTCGTGCCCACCTCATGGGGAGACGAGGTGGTGCTGCGCTTCTGCTTCGTGAACCCCCGAACCACCCTCGCCGACGTACGTGCCATCGTCGACTCCTTGCGCTGAGCCCCGGTCCGCGCCCCACTCGGTTTCGTCGTCACCGCTCTCGCCACGCCACGTAGTAGGCCAGCTGGACCAGCGCCTCCTTCGCCTCGGTGGCGATCGGGGACCGGTCCACGGCGTCGACGGCCTGGACGGTCAGAGCTTCGATCTCGTCCTCCATTTCCTGCCGGGCGCCGGTCTCGACGAGAACGCGTTGGATGGCTTCTACGTCCGACCAGGTCAGGTCGGGCTGCCCGACGAGCGTGAGGACATCGACCTGAGCACGATCGGCCCGGGCCGTGGCCAGGGCGAGCAGCGGTGTCGGCTTGCCCTCGCGGAGATCGTCTCCCACCGGCTTGCCGGTCTGCGACTCGTCCCCGAACGCCCCGAGCACGTCATCGCGGCGCTGAAACGCGTCGCCGAGCGGCAGCCCATATGCCGACAGCGCCGGCAGGAGCTCCTCGGCCCGATCGGGCGCGGCGAGGAGGGCCCCGACGTGAAGTGGCCGCTCCACCGTGTACTTGCTGCTCTTGTAACGGGCGATGCAGTGGGCCGTGGCCGGCCGGCGGTCGCCCCGAGCGGTGCCGAGGATGTCCAGGTACTGGCCGACGTTGAGCTCCAGCCGCAGCTCGTTCCAGACGTCCCATGCCGGCGCCGGAGCGCCCTGGAACAGACGGTCGGCGTAGACGAACGCCAGGTCACCGACGAGGATCGCCGCGCCCTCACCGAATCGGCGTGGCTCCCCAGCCCACCGGCTGCGATCGTGCTCGTCGGCGAAGGCCAGGTGGGCGGTGCGAAGGCCTCGACGGGTGGCGGAGCCGTCCATGACGTCGTCGTGGAAGAGGGCGAAGGCGTGCAGGAGCTCGAAGGCGGCACCGGCGTCGGTGCTCCGGTCGTCGTCCGGATCTCCGCCCGCTCCAACGAACCCCCAGTGGCAGAAGGCCGCTCGAAGCCGCTTGCCGCCGGACACGATGAGGCTCCGAAGGGCATCGAACGGTGCACCCAGATCGGGATCGAGCGCGGACCAGCGCTCGTGTTCGGCCGCGACGAGCGCACAGAGCCGGCCCTCGACCCGCTCCGCGATCGCTGGCAGCGACGGGGGCACGACCGGCACCGGACCAGGCTAGGCGAGGGGTCCCCGGACGCTCGCCGCGGCCTACGCGGTCCTTGCCGAGCCGGGACGCGCCGACGGGAGCGCCCGCTGGACGCTCCCGTCGAACGACACTGGATGGGACCGATCACGTCGTACTCCCCAATCCCACCACGGCGTGACGGGATGGTGCCGACCGGCAATGCGGCCGACGCCCGGCGGGACCAATGGACCGGGGACGTGATCGATGGTGGCTGGCGGGGATTCGCCAGGTGGCCCAGCAACCGCCCTTAGCGGCCAACCACCTCCGGGGTCCCCAAACATTCACCGTTCAAAGCTGGACCACCTCCTTCCTCCGGTGCGCCCAGCGTAGTGCGCGCGAACGGGGGAGCCGTACGAAATCGCGGTTGACCGACGGTCCGCCGGCCCCACGCAACGGTGCCATCGCCCCCGAGGTGGACGGCGGAGAGACGTCAGCTTCTGGGCGCGCGGTCAGCCGTCGCGGTCGAGGTCGGCCACGACCTGCTCGATCTCGAGCTGGGCGGCGTCGATGCGGCTGCGGCACAGCCGGATGAGTGCGGCCGCCCGCCGCACCCGCTCGCCCAGGCGGTCGACGTCGACTGCTTCGCCTTCGAGCTCATCGAGGATCTCCTCCAGCTCGCCCAAGGCGTCGCCATAGCCGAGGCCCTCGAGGTCGTCGGCGGGATCTCCGGTCGATGCAGTCATGTCCCCTCGGAATCCTCCACTCGGCTTCGGACCGTGCCGTCGGCCACCGCCGTGCGCAGCAGCGCGCCGGGCGTGGCGTCGGCTACCGACCGGACGAGGCGACCGTCGGCCGTCCGGGTGATGCTCCAGCCTCGCGCCAGGACTCGCTCCGGATCGAGGGCGCGGACCCGGGCTGTCGTGGCGTCGAGGCGCCGAACGTTGGCGACGACCGCGACCGGCGCCCGCTGGACCAGCCGGCTGGCGCGGGAGGTCAAGGTCGCCCGGGCCAGCGTGAGGTGCCGCCGTCCGTCCGCCCGGGCTCGAGCGGCGGCCCGGCCGACCTCGTCACCGGCCGCCTTCAGCCGGCGCTGCGAACCGTGCGTGAGGCGCTCGGCCTCCCTGGTGACCCGGGCGTCGGCGCCGACCAATGAGCGTTGCGTGCGCCGGGCCGCCTGCGTGGCGCGGGCGCTGAGCCGCTGCGACTCCACGCCCAGCACCACTCCGGCCCGCTCGACGATGGCAGCCCAGGCACCCATGGTCCGGTCGCGGTAATCCGCCACGCGCGTCACCAGCAGCGCCGCGCACGCGGTCGGCGTCTTCAACGCCAGGTGAGCGACCTCGTCGGCCACGCTGCGATCGACTTCGTGGCCGAGGCCGGTCACGACCGGCATGGCGCAGCTGGCGATGGCCCGGGCGATGGCCTCGGTGTCGAAGGTGGCCAGGTCGGCCCGAGCTCCTCCGCCCCGCACCAGCAGGATGACGTCGAGCGGGCGGCGCGACAGGGTGCGCAGCGCCGCCGCCACCATCTCGGGTGCGCCATCGCCCTGCACGCGGGTGTCGCACACGTCGATCCGGAAGCCGTAGTGACTCCGGCGGAGCTCCTCCACCACGTCATGGAAGGCCGCGCTGCCCACGCTCGTCACCATTCCGACCCGCAGCGGCAGAGCGGGCAACGACCGCCGCGCCTGGGCGTCGTAGATGCCGTCGGCGACCAGCCGCCGGATCAGGTCCTCGCGCTGCAGGGCGAGCTCGCCCAGCGTGTAGCGGGGGTCGATGCCGCTCATCTTCAGGGTGAGCCGGCCGGTAGGCGGGTAGAAATCCGGATAGCCGTGGATGCGGACCTTCATCCCGTCGGCCAGGCGGAGCCGATGGCGCTGCAGCAGCGGCCGCAGCCGCATCCGCACATTGGCGAAGAGGCTGACCGCGACGGTGGCCTTGCCCTCCTCGCCGTCGTCAGCCAGGCTGAAGTAGGCATGGCCGTTGCGCTCGACCAGGCCCTGGATCTCGCCCCGCACCCAGACCCCCTCCGAGAAGCTCCGGCGGAGCGCGCCGTTGATCGCCTCGGCCAGCTCTCGTACCGAGAGCGTGGGAAGGCCCTCGTCGTCGAGCTCGAGGTCGAGATCGAGGCTGGGCTGGCTCATTGGTGGTCCAGGGTGGGTGCGGCGACGACCGTCATGGTGGGGCAATACTGCCCGCGATGAACGTGCACCTGGCACCCGGGGTGGTTCAGATCGACACCAGGCTCGGAGGCTGGGGCGAGGTGACGGCGGGCTACCTGATCGAGGGGCCCGAGCCCTGCCTGGTGGAGACGGGGAGCCAGAGCTCGTTCGAGACGACCATGGCTGCGCTGGCCGGGCTGGGCCTCGGCCCTGACGACCTGACCAGTGTGGTGGTGACGCACATCCACCTCGATCACGCCGGCGGAGTCGGCGATGTGGCGGCGGCGTTCCCGAAGGCCCGGATCTACGTGCACGAGAGGGGGGCGCGACACCTCGTGGACCCCAGCCGCCTGGTCCGTTCGGCGGCCCTGGTCTACGGCGATCTGCTCGACGAGCTCTACGGCCGGGTGACGCCGACGCCGGCCGACCGAGTCGCGGTGCTGGCGGACGGCGCGGAGATCCGGGTCGGCCCGAACCGCAGCCTGACGTGCGTGGACTCGCCCGGCCATGCCAAGCATCACCTCGCCTTGCACGACAGCGACAGCGGCCTGCTGTTCGTCGGCGACGCGGTGGGCGTGCGGCTGCCGGGCGCGGGCGTGCTGCGGCCGGCGGCCCCGCCACCCGACTTCGACCTCGACCTGGCGATCGCGTCCATCGGGCGGTTCGTCGCCCGCCGGCCGAGTGGGATCGCACTGGCGCACTTCGGTCTCACACCGGGGGACCCCCTCGACCTCCTGGATGAGGCGGCCGGGACGCTCCGCCGCTGGGGCGAGGTGGCTGAGGCCGCCTTCCGAGACGGCCGCGACATCGCCGCCGCGCTCGACGTCGCCTTTGCCCACGACTTCGATGGTGTCGATCCGGAGCAGCGCCGGTTGAACGAGACCTTGAACGGTGTGCACTCGAACGCGGCCGGGTTCCAGCGCTGGCTGCAGACCCGGGAGGACACGCATCACGACCACCCGCACCCGCACTGATCAGGCGCCCAACTCGTCGCGGAGCTCCTCCAGCTCGAACACGTCCGCGCTCGGGAGCTCGCCACCGATCTCCAGCCCGCGCTCTTGGCGCAGCTGCTCGAGCTGAGCCAACGGCTTCTCGAGCTGCCGCCGCCTCGGGCCGTTCAGCTGCTCGAGCTCCTTGTGCACCTGGTCGAACCGCCGCTCGACGAGGGCCAGCGACTCCTTGTACTTCACCCATTGCTGCCCGAATCGGCCGAGCAGGCACAGGATCTCATCGGAGGTCTGCTCGATCATGAAGTTGTCGAAGGCCTGGCGGATCACGCCGAGGAAGGCGAACAGGGTGAGGGGTGAGCAGAGGACCACCTTCTGGCCGAGCGCATGCTCGACCAGGTCCGGGTCGTGCTCGTGGATGAACCCCGACACGGTCTCGTTGGGGAGGAACAGGAGCACGTAGTCGACGGCGGGACGCTCGCCGACGGTGGCGTACTCGCGCTGGGCCAGCTCCCGCACCCGGGCCCGCACGTCGCGGAGGAAGGCGTCGCGGTGGGCGTGGCGTTCGGCATCGGTCCCCGCCTCTAGGTAGCGCAGGTAGGCGCTGAGCGGGAACTTCACGTCCATGTAGAGGGCTTGGCCCTTGGGCAGCAGGAATGTGTAGTCGGGCAGAGAGCCGCGTGCCCGCGACGGCGATCTGCTTCTCGTAGTGGACGTGCTCGAGGAATCCGGCCAGGCGGAGGACGTCCTCGGCCATGCGCTCGCCCCACTGGCCCCGCGCCTTGGGGTTGGCGAGGGCCTCGCGCAGGCTCTGGGTGCTGGTCGACAAGGTCTGGGTGACCTCGGCCTGCGTGCGCAACGAGGCATCGAGCATCCCGAACTGCTCGGCGTTGCGCTGCCCCAGCTGGCCCACCAGCTCCCCCAGCCGCTCCATCTGTGCCCGAAGCTCGTCCTGGACCTGGTCCAGCCGGGAGTCGATGACGTCCTTCTTGGCCGCCAGCTCCCGTTCGGTGGCGGCCACCTGCGCCCCCAGCTGCTCCCGCTGGAGCACGCTGGACTGCTCGAGCAGGGCGCGGTGGTGGGCGGTGACCTGTTCCAGCTGCTGGCGCTGGAGGACGGCGGCCTGTTGGAGGGCGGCATGGACGGCGGCGTCGCGCTCGCTCGCAGCCTGCCGGTGGACGCTGGCCGAGCGCGGTCGGCGAGCGCGGCGCTCACGGCCTGCTCCGATGCGGGGGCGGCGCCCGGCGGGGGGAGGGGCGCCGCCGACCGGTTGGCCCTCACCATCGCCCGTGCGCCCGCGAAGCCGGCCACCGCGGCCGCGGCGACGGCTGCCAGGGCCACGACCGCCACGAGCAGAAAGGAGGCGTCCACGGGCTCCATGTTGGCGAGGGGGTGTGCCACAGTGCCGCGGATGCCCTGCCCGCAGCGGCGGGAGGGTCGGTGGCTACCCTGGCGACGGGCGGGGAGGAGGATGAAGGGGTGCCGTTCGTGGCCCAAGCTCGCCGGACGCTCATCATCCTGGTTGTGATCGCCTTCGGGCTGGTGTTGGCCGGCTCCGCGACGCCCGACCGCCTCACGGTCCCCATCGGCCAGTCGCGCCAGCTCATCGTGGTCACCAGCACGAGCTGGTCATCCACCTCCGGCACGCTGACCACCTACGAGAAGGTGGGGACGGCGTGGAAGGCGGTGCTGGTGGGCGTGCCGGTACGGCTCGGCCGGAACGGGTTCAACGCGCACCACCACGAGGGCGACGGCACTACGCCGGCGGGGTCGTTCCCGATCATCGGCGTCATGGGCCGCCAGCCGAACCCGGGTGTGCGGTTCCCCTACCGGCAGCTGGTGCCGGGCGACTGCTGGATCAGTGACGTGCGCTCGCCGGCGTACAACCAGCTGGTGAAGGCCACGCCGTGCGTGAGCCCGAACGAGGACGTCTACCGGATCGGCGCCGGCGCCTACCGCTACGCGGCGATCACCGGCTACAACACGAGCCCGGTGGTGCCAGGGGCGGGCAGCGCCATCTTCCTTCACCGCCACAGCTACGACGCGGCCGGCCGGACCTTGCCCACCAGCGGCTGTGTCTCGATGGCCGAGCCCGAGCTCGTGGCCCTCCTGCGCTGGCTCGACCCGACGGCACAACCGCGAATCGCCATGGGCCCGGCCTCCTGGCTGACGACGCCGACCGCCTGAGAGCTGCTGGCGGGAGGTCAGTCCGCGGCCGCGGCGGCGGGGGTGAAGAAGGCCAGCTCGCTCTGGCGGGCGTAGGTCCCACCGGCCGCCACCAGCTCCTCGTGGGTGCCCCGCTCGACGATCCGGCCGTCGTCGATCACGCAGATCAGGTCGGCGTTGCGGATGGTCGAGAGGCGGTGAGCGATCACGAGCGCGGTGCGGTCGCGGAGTGCCTCCTCGAGGGCAAGCTGCACCGCGACCTCGTTCTCGTTGTCCAGGCTGCTCGTCGCCTCGTCGAGGATGATGATGGCGGGGTTCTTGAGCAGCAAGCGGGCGATGGCCAGCCGCTGCTTCTCGCCCCCGGACATCCGGTACCCGCGCTCGCCGACCACGGTGTCGTAGCCGTCGGGCAGGGCGGCGATGGTGTCGTGGATCTGCGCGGCGCGACGCGGCCTTCCAGCTCGGCCACGGTGGCCTCCGGCTTGGCGTACCGCAGGTTGTCGCCGATCGACTCGTGGAACAGGTGAGGGTCCTGGCTCACCACGCCGACTGCCGCCCGCAGCGACTCACCGGTGAGGTCGCGCACGTCGCGCCCATCGACTCGGACCGCTCCGCCGTTCACGTCGTAGAGGCGCGGTACCAGCGCCACGAGCGTCGACTTGCCGGCACCGGAGGGCCCGACGAGGGCCACGAGCTGGCCGGGCTCGATCGTGAGATCGATGTCGGTCAGCACGAGGCGATCCGAGTCCTGCACCTCCGCGCCGGCGAAGGTCAAGGATGCGATCGTCACCTCGTCGGCGGGCGGGTACCGGAACGAGACGTGGTCGAACTCGATGCGTCCGGCTGGCTCCACGAGGTCCACGGCGCCGGGCCGATCGGTGATGGCCACCGGCGCGTCCAGCACCTCGAAGACCCGCTCGAAGCTGACCAACGACGTCATCAGGTCCACCCGAGCGTTGGTGAGCCCCGTGAGGGGCTGGTAGATGCGCCCCGCGTAGGACGCCATGGCGACGAGCGTCCCGATCGTGATCGTTCCGCTCACCACCATCTGGCCTCCGACGCCGTAGATCAGCGCCGCCCCGAGCGGCGGCGACCACCCCGAGCGCGACGAAGAACACTCGCCCGTACATGGCCGACTGGATGCCCTTGTCGCGCACCTTGGCGGCACGATCGGAGAAGGCGTCGTGCTCGTCGTCCGCCCGGCCGAACAGCTTCACGAGGATGGCGCCGGCGACGTTGAAGCGCTCGGTCATCTGCGTGTTGAGCCTGGAGTTCAAGTTCATCTGCTCCCGCGAGATCTCGGCCAACCGGCGCCCGACCCGCCGCGCCGGCGCGATGAAGAGCGGCAGCACGATGAGGGTGAGAATCGTGAGCCGCCACTCGAGGAAGAGCATGACGGGCAAGGTGGTGGCGAGCACGATGACGTTGGAGACGACCGATCCGAGGGTTGAGGTCACCGCGTTCTGGGCCCCCACCACGTCGTTGTTGAGGCGGCTGATGAGAGCGCCAGTCTGGGTGCGGGTGAAGAACGCCACCGGCATCTTCTGGACCTTGTCGAAGAGCGCCACCCGCAGCTGGTAGATGAGGCCTTCACCGATGCGGGCCGAGTACCACCGCTGCCCGACGCCGAGCGCGGCATCGGCGATGGCCACCACCACGGTGATCCCGCCCAGGATCCAGATCTCGCGGCGGTTACCAGCGGGGATGGCCTTGTCGATGATCGCCCTGAAGACGAGCGCCGGCACCAGGGCGAGGAGGGCGTCGAGGACGATGGTCACGAGGAAGCCGGCGATGTTCCAACGGAAGGGCCGGGCGAACTCCCACGCTCGCCGCACCACCTTTCGATCGACGGTGGCGTCTTTCACCGCGTCGGCGTCACGCGGCAGCATCATGTGCGGCCCATCCTCATGGTGCTGGTGAGGCTGAGGTCTCGTTGCCGTGGTTCGCACTGGGCGCTGGGCCGCTCGCCTGAGCCCTCGTCCTAGCATCCGGCGTCGTGCCTCGGCTCCCCGCTCGGCTCCTGCTCATGGTCGCCCTGGTGAGCAGCTGCGCGGGTGGCAGCGGCTCGATCGCCATCAGTCGGCCTGCGCCGACGGCGTCGTCGCCACTGCGGACGTCGTCCACCACGACCACCGTGCCGCTCGCCGCCGCATCGTCCGCCAGCACCGGCGCGGCGACGACCACGACGGCCCTCCCGAGCCCGAGCATCCGCTGGCGGCGCTGCGGAGGGGGGCTCCAGTGCGGGCTGTTGACGGTGCCGCTCGACTACGCCGACCCGGCGAAGGGCACGATCGAGCTCAACGTCGAGCGGCGTCTGGCCCGCAAGCAGAGCGAGCGCATCGGATCGCTCCTCGTCGACCCGGGCGGCCCGGGCGTGCCCGGCACCGTGCTCACCGAGCAGGCCAGCACCCAGTTCTCGGACGACCTGCTCGATCGCTTCGACATCGTCGGCTGGGATCCTCGCGGCACCGGACGATCCGCCCCGCTCGACTGCACCGACGACCTCGACCCGTTCCTCGTCGCCCTGGACCCGACCCCGGCCAATCCGGCCGCGGTACAGGCGCTCCAGGACGCGTCGAGGGCCTTCATCAGCGGCTGCGAGGCGCGCAGCGGCGCCCTCCTGCCGTACGTCTCGACGGAGGCCTCGGCCCGCGACATGGATCGCATCCGCCAAGCCCTCGGCGAGACCAAGATCAGCTACTTCGGGTTCAGCTACGGGAGCGAGCTCGGCGCGACGTGGGCCACGCTCTTCCCGTCCACCGTCCGGGCGGCGGTGCTGGATGGCGCCCTGGACCCGAACGCGACATGGGAGGACCAGACCGGCCAGCAGCTGGCCGGTCTCCAGCTCGGGTTCACGCACGCCATGGACGGATGCGCGGCCGACTCGGTTTGTCCCTTCTTCAACGGCGGCGACCCCATCGGCGCGTTCGGGGCCCTCGCCACCTCGCTCGACGCCAGACCGCTCGTCGTCGACCCGCACCGACCGCCGGTGAACCAGTCGCTCCTCTTCTACGCCGTGTCGTACGCGCTGCGGGACCGCTCGCAGTGGGACGAGCTCTACCACGCACTCGCCGACGCGCAAGCGGGCAAGGGTGACCGTCTCTACGCCCTCTACGACGCGTACGTCGGGCGGCATGAGGACGGCTCGTTCCCCAACACGCTCGAGTCGTTCGTGGCCATCAGCTGCCTCGACGAAAGCGGCCCGACGGACCCCAGTCTGTTCCCCGCCATCGATGCCCGCCTGAAGCAGATCGCGCCGGACATGGACTTTGGTGCCGGTTACAACTACACGTGCGGTGAGTGGCCGGTGCGGTCGGCTCCTCGGATCGAGCTCACCGCCAAGGGGGCGGGACCGATCGTGGTCGTCGGCACCACCGGTGACCCGATCACCCCGCTCGAGAGCTCCCGCCGGCTGGCCCGTGATCTGGAGCACGGCGTGCTGCTGACGGTCGACGGCGAGCGGCACACCGGCTACCGGATCAACGCCTGCTCCCGGAGGACGGTCGATGCCTACCTGATCAGTCGCACGCCCCCGCCCCCGGGGACGGTCTGCGCTTAGCGCTCGCGCTCAGCCGGGTGGGGTCCGGCGGGCTCGGGCCAGCAGGACGCCGAGCGCGGTGGCGATCACCGCCGCGAGGGCAGGAGTGCGCAGGGATCGACCGGTGGGCGGGAGGATCGGAGGATCGGAAGCCGATGGAGGGCGGGTGGAGGGGGTGCCCGGCGTCGGGGTCGAGGTGGTGGCGGCGTCGGTGCTGCTCGGCGCGGATGTCGAGGGGACGCTGCTGGAAGAGCCGGTGGTGGGTGACGTGGTGCTGATCGTCGACGTCGTGGTGGTGGTGGTCGTCGTCGTCGTCGTGGTGGGCGGCGTGGAAGTGGTGGTCGGCGCCGACGTGGGCGGCGTGGTCACCTCCGTTTCACAAGCCGGATCCGTGGTCGGTGGGGTGCAGTTGCCGCCGTTGGTGACCACGGCATTGCTCAGGATGCCGTCGCCGGTCGCCGGGTCGTTGATCGTCACCGAGTAGGTCACGGTCACCGTGCCTCCACCCGGCACGCTCCCGGTCCAGGTGAGCGTGGGGGCGACGACGGCCACCGTGCCGGCCGAGGCGATGGCGTCGGCGTTGTAGGTGGCGTCGTCCAGGACGGCGGACAGGTCGTCGGTGACGGTCGCGCCGGCGAACACGCCCAGGCCGGGGTTGGTGATGGTCAAGGTGTAGGTGACGACGCTGCCGAGCTGCACGACGGGCGGTGCGGCCGACTTCGCCACCTGCAGGTCGGCCACCCGCACCGCGGCCTGGTCGAAGTTGTTCCCTGGGTTCGAGTCCAGAAAGCCAGGAGCTTGGCTAGTGACACTCGCCTGATCGGCGACGCGACCGCCTACCGGCACAGACGAAACTGTGCCCGTGATCGTCACGGTCATGGTCCCACCAGCGGGGAAGGTGGCGGCCAGATCGATGGGGCCGGTGCCGCTCGGTGTCGGGCACACGACGCCGCCGCCTCCGCTGCAGGTCCAGCCGAGGCCCGTCAGAGGTGGTGGAGTGTCCGTCAGATGCGTGAACGGCACGCTGTCGGGGCCGTTGTTGACGACGGTCACGACGAAGGTGATGAGGTCGCCGATCTTGGCCACCGGTGGGCTGCCGACCACGGTGACCTCGAGGTCGGCGTCGATCGGCGTCTGCGCCGCGCTGTCGCCGACCGACAAGACCAGGACGCTCAGGACGGCGAGGACGAAGCCGGCGAGGATCAGTGCCGGGGCGCACGAAACCCGTCCGCCTGCCTCCCGCCCCGTTGCGGTCCCGGGTCTCTGCATCCGCGTCCTATCGAATGGCGATGCGACCGTACCGCGCCGCTGAAGGGGTCGAGCACGGCGTCGCGCTGGGTGGCCGACCGTCAGGGGGTCGCCGGTCGGCGCGGCTCGCCCGTCGGCGTCTCGTCGCCGAACGTGCGCAGGACGAGGGCGAGGAGCGAGTAGTAGCCCACGAGCACCACCAGCTCGTAGCAGCGCGCCTCGCCGAGCATCGCCACTGCGTCGCGGTAGTCGTTGTCGCCGACGTCCCATCCTCGGGCCAAGAGCCGGGCGAGCGACAACACGGTCGCCTCGGCCGGATCGGCCAGGTCGATCGCGACACCGTCAGTGGCGGCCGCGAGCTCGGCGTCGGACAACCCCGCCTCCCGACCGATTCGTTCGTGCGCGTCCCGCTCGAAGCCGCTCTGCCACCGCTCGCCCACCGCCAGGATGGCCAGCTCCCGTTGGCGCGGGGTCAGGTCCGTTCCGTAGCGGATCGCGACGCCGAGCTCCTGGAGCGGCCCGCTCACCACGGGGCTGAGCAGCATCGGGTTGAACGGGCCCCGGAGGCTGCCGTCGGGCTCGGCGGGCGACACGAGCGGCGACTGGCTGGCGCGCCGACCGCCGACGATGGCCTCGTAGAGCCGCCGTTGCTCGTCGTCGAGCTCGTCCGGGCGCAGCGCCCGCAGCCGCGGGCCTTCGGCAGGCGCGTTCACGGCTCGTAGCCTCGCAGGCCGATGGACACCGATCGGGGGTCGGGACGGCGCGGACCACCGTCGCTCGAGTAGGCGTAGCGGAGGCCGGCTCCCGCGTGGTCGAGGCTGATCGACCACGAGCGCCCGGAGGCCGGGTTGAGCGGTAGACGGCCGTCGGCGAGCACGAGGTCGACCTGCCGGCTCGTGGTGCCCACACCCGCAGCTCCGGATTCACGGCGCGCCCCGGGAGAGCACGGCGACCGGGAAGCGGTGCAGCAGGTCGGAGACGGCGACGTCGCCCCCGCGAACCGTCTCGCCCGTGAGGACGTTCGTCCATCTCGCCTCGGGCAGGGCAACGCTCGTCCCGCCCCAATCGCCCAGGGTGGCGACGAGGCGTGGGACCACCACCGCCTGGCCAGCGTGGGCGAAGGCCACGGCATGGCGAGCCTTCGCTCCGGCGACAGCCAGGGGCTCGTACGTCAACGCGGCATCGGCGGCCGGTCCCTGCCGGCGGTGCAGGAGCAGCCGGTGGATCAGCCACAGCTTGGGTCCGCCCTCCTCGCTCAACGCCAGGGCCTCGTCGGGTCCCGCGCCTTCCAGGCGCTCGAGCAGCCGCTGGCGCTGCTCGTAGTCCACCGGCCGGCGGTTGTCGGGATCGACGAGGCTGAGATCCCAGACCTCGGTCCCCTGGTAGAGGTCCACCACGCCGGGACGGGTGAGCAGGAGGGTGGTCTGAGCGAGCGAGGTCAGCCGGCTCAGCTCGACGATGCGGTGCTCGGCCAGGAAGCCCTCGACGTCAGCGACGAAGTCCGGGTCGGCCAGCACGGCCCGCACGAACCCCTCCAGGGCGGTGTCGTACGCCGGGTCGGGGTCGGTCCAGGAGGTGTGGACCTTGGCTTCGTGGACCGCCTTGTCCATGAAGGCGACGACGCGGTCGGCTCCGATGGGCCAGGCTCCGAACAACGTCTGATACAGCAGGTACTCGGTGTTGCGGTCCGGCCACCCGTGGCGTCGGTACCGGTCGTTGCTGGCCGCCCAGCGTTCCACTGCCGTCGCCCACGGCCCCGGCAGCTCGGAGAGGAGGTTGATCCGAGCCCGCACGTCGGCGCTGCGCTTGGTGTCGTGGGTGGACAACGTCACCATCGCCTGGGGCCAGCGCGACGCGGCGACTGCTTGGTCGGCGTGGAAGGCATCGACGGTGCCGCCGAGCCGTCCGGGATCGCCGCCGACCTCGTTCAGCGAGATCAGCCGGTGGTAGCGATAGAAGGCGGTGTCTTCGGCGCCCTTGGCCATCACGGGCGCGCTGAGCTGCTGGAACCGCAGTGCGAGCTCGGTCTCGGCCCCGCCCGCGTGCTCCAGCCGGAGCAGCTCGCCGATGAAGTCGATCAGCTCGTCGTCGAGGTCGGGCCGGCGAGCCTTCGTGGCGCGCACCGCGGCGCCGATGTTCGCCGCGTCCACATCCGTCACCGGCCGGCCGGGGTGGACGTAGGTTCGGTAGACGGGGAACGAGGCCAGCACCTCGCGCAGTGCCTGTCCCAGGGCCCGGTGGGTGTGGTCGCGGTGGCGCCGGTGGAGCTGGCAGACCTCGGCCAGTAGGACGACGAGCCGCTCCGCCTCGGCGGCGAGCACCCGCTCGATGATGTCGTGCTTGGCCGTGTGGACCACGTCGTCGTAGGGGGCCGTCTGGCCGGTGAACCGCTGGTAGAGGTCGGTCAGCGCGGCCCCGTTCTCGGTGGCCACGAACAGGCCGTTCACGCGGTTCAGCACCTCGTAGCCCGTGGTGCCGACCACCGGCCAGGCGTCGGGCAGCGCTTCGTCCGGGCCGAGGATCTTCTCGACCACCGTGTAGGCGCCGGCGGTGGCCGCGGCCAGCCGTTCGAGGTAGCCCTGCGGGTCGCGCAGGCCGTCCACGTGATCGACCCGGAGGCCCTCGACCGTGCCGGCGCGGACCAGCTCCAGCACCAGCGCGTGCGTGTCGGCGAACACTGGCGGGTCCTCCGTCCGCAGGCCGACGAGCGTCTCGATGTTGAAGAAGCGCCGGAAGTCGAGCTCCTCGTTCGCCGTCCGCCAATGGGCGAGGCGGTAGCTCTGCCGCTCCAGCAGGGCGTCGAGGCGGGCAGGGTCGGCGTTGAGCGCTTCCAGCTCGGCGTCGACGGCGTCGGCGACGGGTGCATGGGTCGCGCTCGAGCTGGGCCAGCTGCTGGCGCAGGCGCTCGTTGTCCTGGTGCCGAGCTCCAGCGGCCTCGGGATCCGTGCGCTGGGCGTGGGGTAGCCGGCCGAGCTCGTGGGCCAGCTCGGCCAGCTCGGCCAGCTCGGCCGAGCCGGCGCGCGCTGCCGCCGGCCCGAGCACCTCGTCCAGGGTGCGGGGCGAGACCGGAAGCTCCTGGTCGCGGTAGCGGACGACGAACGAGCCACCGTCGCGGACCACGGCCAGCGCTCCAGCCTCGAGCACCCGGCCGTAGTGGTCGTCCAGGATGGGCGCCAGCACCGTGCCGGTCGCCTTCTCCTCCGGCCCCTGCCAGTCGATGTCGAAGTAGGTGGCGTACCGGCTCGCCGGCCCGTTCTCCAGCACGTCCCACCACCAGCGGTTGGCCGCTGACGCCGCCATGTGGTTGGGGACGATGTCGAGCACCTGACTCAGACCGGCCTGTTCGAGCGCGGCCACCAGGACACGGAAGCCGGCCTCGCCACCGAGGTCGTCGCTTAACCGCCCGGGATCGACCACGTCGTACCCGTGGGTGCTGCCCGACACGGCCTGAAGGTACGGCGAGCAGTACAGGTGGGTGACGCCGAGGCGCTGCAGGTACGGCACGGTGGCGGCCGCGTCCTCGAACGTGAAGCCGGCGCGGAGCTGGACCCGGTAGCACGCCCCGATCCGCGGCCGGCTCATCGACCCGTCACGCCTTGCGTCGCTGCACCAGGAGCTGCATGGACCGGTCGGCCACCACCACCTTGCTCGTCGCCTTGCGCTTCGCGGCTTCCGGCTCGTCCGAATCGACCGCAGTGTCGATGAGCACGCTCCAGCCCGGCCCGATGGTGCGCGGCAGGGTCCAGTCGATCGGCTCGTGGTGGGCGTTGAACAGCAGCAGGAACGAGTCGTCCGAGATGCGCTGACCCCGGGGGTCGCGGTCGGGGATGGCGCCGCCGTTCAGGTACAGGCCGACCGCCCGCACGTAGGGGCGGTTCCAGTCGTCGTCGGTCATGCTCCTGCCGTCGGGCCGGTACCAGCCGATGTCGGCGATGCCGCGGATCGGGCGCCCCTGGAACCAGTGCCGGCGCCGGAAGCACGGGTGCTCGTCGCCGCAGGGCGATCAGGCGACGGGTGAACGCGAACAGGTCGTCGTCGCGACGGCTCCAGTCGAACCAGGAGATCTCGTTGTCCTGGCAGTAGGCGTTGTTGTTCCCCTGCTGGGTGCGGCCGATCTCGTCGCCGCCGAGGAGCATCGGGACGCCCTGCGACAGCATGAGCGTCGCCAGGAAGTTCCGCTGCTGCCGGCGGCGGACGGCGCGGATGGCGGGGTCGTCGGTCGGGCCCCTCGGCACCGCAGTTCCAGGACCGGTTGTGGCTCTCGCCGTCGGCGTTGCCCTCGCCGTTGGCCTCGTTGTGCTTCTCGTTGTACGACACCAGGTCGCGCAGGGTGAAGCCGTCGTGGGCGGTGACGAAGTTGATGCTGGCGTGGGGGCGGCGGCTGTCGGCCTGGTAGAGGTCGGAGCTGCCGGTGAGCCGCGACGCGAACTCGCCCACCGTCGCCGGCTCGCCTCGCCAGAAGTCGCGGACGGTGTCGCGGTACCGGCCGTTCCACTCCGACCAGAGGGGCGGGAAGTTGCCCGACCTGGTAGCCGCCTTCGCCGACGTCCCACGGCTCGGCGATGAGCTTGACCTGGCTGACGATCGGGTCCTGCTGGATGAGGTCGAAGAAGGCCGACAGCCGGTCGACCTCGTAGAACTGGCGGGCCAGGGTGGCGGCGAGGTCGAAGCGGAAGCCGTCGACGTGCATCTCGATCACCCAGTAGCGCAGCGAGTCCATGATCAGCTGCAGGGTGTGCGGGTGCGCGACGTTCAGGCTGTTGCCGGTGCCGGTGGTGTCGAAGTAGTAGGGCGGGTCGTCGCCGACCAGCCGGTAGTAGGCGGGGTTGTCGATGCCCTTGAACGACAGCATCGGGCCGAGGTGGTTGCCCTCGGCGGTGTGGTTGTAGACGACGTCGAGGATCACCTCGATCCCGGCCTCGTGCAGCGTGCGGACCATGTGCTTGAACTCCTGCACCTGCTCGCCGGGCTGGCCCGTTGACGCGTAGCCGTTGTGGGGGGCGAAGAAGCCGATCGAGTTGTAGCCCCAGTAGTTGCGCAGGCCCCGCTCGACGAGGTGGGTGTCGTGCACGAACTGGTGCACCGGCAGCAGCTCGACGGCGGTGACGCCGAGCGACGTGAGGTGGTCGATGGCGGCCGGGTGGGCCAGGCCGGCGTAGGTGCCGCGGCTGGCCGGCGGCACGGCGTGCAAGGCCTGGTGAAGCCCTTGACGTGGACCTCGTAGATGACGCTGTCCTGCAGGGCGATCTCCGGCGGGCGGTCGTTGCCCCAGTCGAAGTAGGGGTTGTGCACCACGGACTTGAAGACGTGGGGCGCGCTGTCGTCGTCGTTGCGAACCGACTCGTCGCCGAACTCGTACGGGAAGCAGGCCTGGTCCCAGTTGACCTCGCCCTCGATCGCCTTGGCGTAGGGGTCGAGCAGCAGCTTGGCGGGATTGCAGCGCTGGCCCTCGCGGGGGCCCACGGGCCGTGGACGCGGTAGCCGTAGCGCTGACCGGGGTAGACGTTCGGCAGGTAGCCGTGCCAGCAGAAGGCGTCGACCTCCTCCAGGTTGATCCGCCGTTCGGAGCCGTCGTCGTCGAACAGGCAGAGCTCGACCGCCTCGGCCACCTCGGAGAACAGCGAGAAGTTCGTGCCGACGCCGTCGTAGGTGGCGCCCAGCGGGTAGGGCCGGCCGGGCCAGGTCTCCTGCTCGCGCACCGCGCCCCTTCGCTCGTTCAACGCCGCCTGTCCGACCGGGCCAGCCTCTTCGATCTCATCACGGAGGAGCCAACCCTAGGGGGCGCGACCGCCGCCGCGGCCGACCCTAAGCGGGCGAGCTGCGCCGAGTGGCCGACCGGGCCGGCGGCGGTGGACCCAGTTGACAGCCGCGCGCAGGGGTCCCAACAATCGGGCCTCGGCCGCGGCAGCCTGGCGCCGCGCCCCACCTGGATCGGAGCCGCCGTGACGCTCGTGCCTACGACCTCGCACTGGGGGGCGTTCTCCGTGCGGGTCGAGGAGGGCGAGGTCGTCGAGGTGGTGCCGCACCCGGCCGATCCCGATCCTTCTCCGCTGCTCGGCAACATCGCCGACTCACTCCACCACCCCACCCGGGTCGCCCGCCCCGCCGTCCGAAAGGGCTGGCTCGAGCGGGGCCCGGGCCCTGACCCGGCCCGCGGCCATGAGCCCTTCGTCGAGGTGCCGTGGGACGAGGCGCTCGACCTCCTAGCCGGTGAGCTCGTTCGCGTCCGCGCCGAGCATGGAAACGAGGCCATCTTCGGCGGCTCCTATGGGTGGGCCAGCGCCGGCCGCTTCCACCACGCCCAGAGCCAGCTGCACCGCTTCCTCAACCTGTTCGGCGGCTTCACCTTCTCGATCAACACCTACAGCACCGGCACGTCCGAGGTGCTGCTGCCGCACCTCGTGGGCGGAGCGGAGCAGGTGTTCCGTCGGGCGTCGACGTGGCCCACCATCGTCGAGCACACCGAGCTGCTGGTGGCCTTCGGAGGGGTACCGGCCAAGAACGTGTTCGTGACGCCGGGTGGGCTCACCCGGCACACCACCCGTCGTCACCTCGATGCCGCAGTGGCGCGGGGGCTCGAAGTGGCGCTGATCAGCCCGTTGCGGGCCGATCTCCCTGCCCACCTGCCGACGACGTGGTACCCGGTGCGCCCCGGTAGCGACGTGGCCCTGATGCTCGGGCTGGCGCACACGCTCGTCGCCGAAGGGCTGGTGGACGAGGAGTTCGTCGATCGCTGCTGCGAGGGCTACAGCGAGGTCCGGGCCTATCTCGTGGGCGACGACGACGGCGTGGTGAAGGACGCGGCCTGGGCGGCGGCGCGCTGCGAGATCCCGGCCGCCGACATCCGCGAGCTGGCTCGCCGCATGGCGGCCAAGCGCACCATGGTCACCGTCACCTGGTCGCTGCAGCGCATCGACCACGGTGAGCAGCCGGTGTGGGCCGCCCTGACCCTCGCCGCGCTGCTCGGTCAGATCGGCCTGCCCGGCGGCGGGTTCGGCCACGGCTACGGCTCGATGGGCGACATCGGCGATACCGGGCCGCGGCTGCGCCTTCCCCAGCTTCCTCAGGGCCGCAACCCGGTCCGGTCGTTCATCCCCGTGGCCCGGATCGCCGACCTCCTGCTGCACCCGGACGAGCCGTTCGACTACGACGGCGCCACCTACACCTATCCGGACACCCGGCTCGTCTACTGGGCGGGCGGCAACCCGTTCCATCACCACCAGGACCTCAACCGGTTGCGCGTCGCGCTGTCGCGGCCCGACACCGTCGTCGTCCACGAGCCGTACTGGACGCCCATGGCCCGCCACGCCGACGTGGTGCTGCCGTGCACCACGACGTTGGAGCGCGACGATCTCGGCGGGGGCCGGCGGGACCGGTACCTGATCGCCATGCACGCGGCGGTCGCGCCCTACGCCGAGGCCCGTGACGACTACGCCATCCTGGTTGGCCTGGCCCAGCGACTCGGGCTGGCCGAGGCCTTCACCGAGGGCCGTTCGTCGTCGGAATGGATGGAGCACCTCTACGAGGGCTGGCGCGCCGGGCTCGCCCGGCGCAACGTGACCATGCCCCCGTTCGCCCGCTTCTGGGCCGCCGGCGAGGTGGCGCTGCCGGGCGAGGACCGCGACACCACCCTGTTCGCCGCCTTCCGCGCCGACCCCGAGCACCGGCCCCTGGCCACCCCGAGTGGACGCATCGAGCTGACGTCCAAGGTGGTGGCATCGTTCGGCTACGACGACTGCCCTGGCCATCCGGTGTGGCTGGAACCCGCCGCATGGCGCGACGCCGCCCGCTTCCCGCTCCACCTCATCGCCAACCAGCCGAACACCCGGCTGCACGGCCAGCTCGACGTCGGGGCGGTCAGCCAGGCGAGCAAGGTGCAGGGCCGCGAGCCGATCCGCATCAACCCGGCCGATGCCCACCCTCGTGGCATCGCCGACGGCGACGTGGTGCGAGTCAGCAACGAGCGCGGCGCCTGCCTGGCGGGTGCGGTGGTCACCCCGGACATCCGGGAAGGGGTGGTGCAGCTGGCCACCGGAGCGTGGTTCGACCCGGCGGACGATCCCGACCTCGGGTCGTTGTGCGTCCACGGCAACCCCAACGTGCTGACGGCCGATCGCCCGACGTCGCGGCTCTCCCAAGGCTGCAGCGGCCAGCACACGATGGTCGAGGTGGCTCGGTTCGACGGGCGATTGCCGCCGGTGACCGTGCTGGCGCCGCCGCCGATGGTCGCCCGCCCGCCCGGTTGAACGGCGGCTTGGATCCGCTGGCCCTCGGCCCGCACCCCCGGCGCGCGGGAGGCGCGCGCTGGTGGTGGAGGTCCCGGGCTGGCGTCGGCGGCGGCTGGATGTGCACCCCCGCGGCGCGGGGAGGCGCGCGCTGGTGGTGGAGGTCCCGGGCTGGCGTCGGCGGCGGCTGGATGTGCACCCCCGCGGCGCGGGGAGGCGCGCGCTGGTGGTGGAGGTCCCGGGCTGGCGTCGGCGGGGGCTGGATGGACTTCTGGACGGTCGCCGGGGACATGGCGGAGAATCCCGACCATGATCGACACCGCCGCGCTCGTGGCCATCGACGTCCACACGCACGTGCACGCGTCAGCTCGCTCCGGTGGCGCCGACGAGGAGCTCGAGCCCATGAGGAGCTACTTCGGCAGCGACGAGGTGGCGGCCGACGTCCCCGGCATGGCCGACTACTACCGGTCGCGTCACATGGCGGCCGTCGCGTTCACGGTGGACGTCAACGGTCGGGACGCCAGCGTCACCAACGACGAGATCGCCGAGCTCGCCGCTGAGCACGCCGACGTGATCATCCCGTTCGCCAGCATCGATCCAGCCCGCGGCGCCGATGGCGTGAAGGAGGCCCGGCGGCTGCTCGACGAGCGTCACGTCAAGGGGTTCAAGTTCCACCCGAACATGCAGGGCTTCCATCCCAACGACCGGATGGCGTACCCGCTGTACGAGGCGATCGCCGAGCACGACGTGCCCGTGCTGTTCCACTCGGGGCACACGGGAGCCGGCGCCAACGTCCGCGGCGGGGGCGGCATCCGACTCAAGTACTCGAACCCGATGGACGTCGACGACGTCGCGGTGGACTTCCCCGACCTCACGATCATCCTGGCCCATCCCTCGTTCCCGTGGCAGGACGAGGCGATCTCCGTGGCCTTGCACAAGCCGAACGTGTACATCGATCTCTCCGGCTGGTCGCCGAAGTACTTCCCCGCCAACTTGATCCAGTACGCCAACACCTTGCTGAAGCACAAGGTGCTCTTCGGGTCCGACTACCCAGTGCTCACGCCGGACCGATGGCTGGCCGACTTCGAGAACGCCGGCTTCCGCGACGAGGTCCGCCCGTTGATCCTCAAGGAGAATGCGATCCGGCTGCTGAAGCTGGATCGTCCCGCGGCCTCGTCATAGCCGGGGCCGTGGACGCGTAGCGGCGGAGGATCCGGCGGCCGAGCGTGGTCTTGTGGACCTCGTCGGCCCCGTCGTAGATGCGGGCAGCACGTTCGTGGCGGTACCAGTGGGACAGGATCGTGTCGTCGGTGACACCGAGCGCGCCGTGAACCTGGATAGCCGTGTCGACCGCGTGCAGCATGGTGTTGGCGACGGAGAACTTGATGGCCGAGATCACGTCGTGGGCGGCCTTGGCGCCGTAGCAGTCGATCATCCACGCCGCATGGAGGGTCTGGAGGCGGGCACCCCGGATCTCGGCATCGAGCTCCGCCGCCCAGTGCTGGATCACCTGTCGGTCGGCGAGGGTCTCGCCATCAGGCGTGATCACCCGGGCGTTGGCGCGCTCGCACATCATGTCGAACGATCGACTGGCGATGCCGAGCCAGCGCATGCAGTGGTGGATGCGCCCCGGTCCCAGGCGCTCCTGAGCAATCATGAAGCCGTCGCCTTCGGCGCCGAGGAGGTTCGACCGCGGGACCCGACAGGACTGGTAGATGACCTCGGCGTGGCTGGCGTGACCCGACCCGGTGTGACCCATCACGCTGATGTTGCGGACGAGGTTGAACCCCGGCGTGTCCGTCGGGACCAGGATCATGCTGGCGCGCTGGTATGGGGGGGCGTCCGGGTTGGTGACAGCCATGACGATCGCGAAGTCGGCACCGTCGGCTGACGACGTGAACCACTTCTGGCCGTTGATCACGTAGTCGCCGCCGTCCTTGACGGCTGTCGTGCCCATCATCACCGGGTTGGAGCCCGGCATCTCGGGTTCGGTCATCGAGAAGCAGCTGCGGATCTTGCCTTCCACGAGCGGGCGCAGGTAGCGCTCACGCTGCTCGTCAGTGGCGTGCGTGTGCAGGATCTCGACGTTGCCGGCGTCGGGGGCCTGGACCCCGAAGACGACGTGCCCGAGCGGGCTGCGGCCGAGGGCCTCGCTCACCAGCCCGTGCTCCACCATGCTCAGCCCGAGGCCGCCGAACTCCACCGGATGGTTCGAGGCCCACAGGCCCATCGCACGGACCTTGTCCTGCGCTGCGGCCACCGCGGCGTCGAGTGCGGCCGGCTCGCCGTGGAGCATCTCGCCCTCCAGCGGGATGACCTCGGCGTCCATGAACGACCGGACCAGGTCCAGGATCGTCTGCATCTTCTCGGAAACGTCGAAGTCCATGGGCGCAACCTAGGTCCTGCTCTCCCGCCGCGTCCCGGCCGGTGCCGCACCCGCTCGCCGCCTGAGTCGACATCGCTGGCTTGGTCCCCCGGGGTCTCGTCCGTCGAGGCGAGGCACCAAGCGCCTGCCGCCGGCTCGAGATCAGCCGGACGTTCGTTGACGTGCCGGTGCGATCGTGAGATCGTCCGCTGACCGGCTGCTGAGCGCGATGCCGGTGGGGAGGGTCCGGTCATGGCGTTCCAGCTCGAGCTCGGCGAGGACGCTGCCGGCGTGCGCTCACGGATCTCCCGGCTCGAGGTCGAGTGCTCCGGCGACGGGACGTCGGGATTCTCGGCCTCGTTCTCCTGGGCCGCATGACGGGTCGGGTGGTGGTCGCCGCGGCTCGCCCGCAGCGACCATCGATCGTCGATGCCTCCGCGCTGCTCATCGTGGCCGCGCTGGCCTGGGCGGTGACCATCGCGATCGCTCGCGACATGGGCGTGATGCCGGGAACGATGGGCCTCGCCATCGGCGCCTTCCTCGGCGTCTGGACGCTGATGATGGCAGCCATGATGCTGCCCTCCATCGCGCCCCTGGCGTCGTTGTACGCCCGGACGATGCGCGACCGTCGAGCTCGACGCGTCGGCCTGCTCGCCGTGGGTTACCTCGCCGCGTGGGCAGCGGTGGGGCTGGTGGCCTTCGCCCTCGCCGCCGGCGGCGAACGCGTCGCTGAACACGCTCCGGGCTGGGCCCAAGCGGCTGCCGTCGCGTCCTGCCTGGCGTGCGGCATCTACCAGATGACTCCGCTCAAGGATCGGTGCCTGCAGAAGTGCCGCTCGCCACTCGGGCATCTGTTGCGCTACACGTCGTTCCGCGGACCCCTGGCCGACAGCCGGGTGGGCGTCCACCACGGCGCATGGTGCGTGGCCTGCTGCTGGTCGCTGATGCTGTTGCTCATCACGTTCGGCGTGATGAGCATCGTCGCCATGGTCGTGCTCGCCGCCGTCATCCTGGCCGAGAAGCTCTTGGCGGTGGGCCGCTGGTTCTCCATTGCCATCGGCGTCGCCGCCATCGTGCTCGGGGTCGCGATCTGGATCGACCCGTCCTTGGCACCCGGGCTCCACGCCACGACCAGCATGGACATGGGAGGGATGTGAACATCGCTGTCTCCGCTCCGACCCATTGGCAGGTGCAGGGCTCCTACTTCGAAGGCTGCAACTGCGAGGCGATCTGCCCGTGTCGCAGCGTGCGCGGCGCCCGTGGTGGCGCCTCGACGTACGGGGAGTGCTTCGGCGCTCTTTCGTGGCATGTCCTCGACGGCCACGCCGACGGCATCGATCTCACCGACCTCTTGGTCGTCATGACGCTCCGCTACTTCGACCGGGTTCAACCGTCGACCAAGTGGGAAGTGGTGCTGTACGTCGATGAGCGGGCCGATGACGCCCAGTTCGACGCGTTGGCGGCCATCTTCCTCGGGCACGCCGGTGGCACCGTCGCCGCCCAGTACGGGCCCGCGATCGGCGACATCCACGCCGTGCGTCGAGCCCGCATCGCGGTAGAGCACGTCGCCGCCCGAAAGCGGATCGCCGTCGCCGGATACATCACGGTCGAGGCCGAGGAGCTGGCCAGCCAACCAGGAGAGGTGGCGTGCGGCATCCCCGGCCTCGACCGTCCCGGCACCGAGCTCTACAACGACGTCGCCCGCTCCGACGACCCAGCTCTGCGCTGGGAGGTGCGGGGACGCGGCGCGTCCTTCACGAGCACCTTCGACTACCGCTCGTAAGCACCCGCGGATCCGCGGAAAGCCCCGTCGCTTCGAGCCGAGGGCAGCTGGACTCGGACGCAGCGACTCGGCGGCGCCGATGCGTCCCCCCGGCGAGTTCCCCCCAATCATTCGACGACTTGTCCTCGCCCAACGCAGTGCTTCGCTTCCCTGGCGCTACACTATCTGCGTGAATACGCAAATAGTGGAAGAGCCGACCGAGAGACAGCTCGAGGCGGCGACGGCAACGCTGAAGCTCCTCGCCGACCGGACCCGGTTGCACATCGTGTGGGCCCTGCTTCACGGAGAGCATTCGGTCAGCGAGCTGGCGACCCACGTCGGCGTGGCTGGTCCGGCCGTGTCCCAGCATCTGGCCAAGCTCCGCCTCGCTCGCCTCGTGACGACCCGCAGGGAAGGCAATCGGATCTTCTACTCGGCTGTCAACGAGCATGTACGGCGGCTCGTCACGGAGGCCTTGTTCCACGCCGACCATCTCACGGGTGCCGGCATACCCGCGCATCACTCCGAGGCACGGATCCGCGCGTCATGAGCCACGACCACACCGACGACCGACCCGGACGCGACCGGTACAACAGTTCCCACCACCACGACCACACCCGTGGCGACCACAGGCATGTCCACCTCACCGGTCTACGCGGGGTGATCGCAGAGGTCTTCCGCCCGCACAGCCACGACGCCGCCGACAGCGTCGACACCGCGCTGGAGGCCAGCGACCGGGGCATTCGGGCCGTGAAGATCTCCTTCGCCGCCTTGATCGTGACCGCGGCGGTACAGGTTCTGGTGATCCTGGCGACGGGTTCGGTGGCGTTGCTGGCCGACACGATCCACAATTTCTCCGACGTGCTCACCGCGGTGCCGCTGTTCGTCGCCTTCCGGTTGAGCCGTCGCCCACCGACTCGCCGTTACACCTACGGATACCAGCGGGCGGAGGACTTGGCCGGGATCTTCGTAATCGCCATGATCACGTTGTCGGCAGTGATTGCCGGGTACGAGGCCATCGACCGACTCATCAACCCGCGACCGCTCGAGAACCTCGGCTGGCTCTTCGCCGCTGGTCTGATCGGCTGCGCCGGGAACGAACTCGTCGCCTTGTACCGCATCCGGGTCGGCCGCCAGATCGGCTCGGCGGCGTTGGAGGCTGACGGCTATCACGCTCGCACCGACGGCTTCACGTCGCTGGGCGTGGCGCTGGGCGCAGCCGGAGCATTGTTGGGGTTCGAGCGGGCCGACCCAATCGTCGGGCTGATCATCTCGATTGCCATAGTCGCGGTGCTGCGTGGCGCGGCCCGCCAGATCTTCCACCGGTTGATGGACGCCGTCGACCCCGACGTCATCGTGTCGATCGAGCACATCGCTTGCCATGTCGAGGGCGTGCAACGGGTCGGCCCTGTCCAGGCACGCTGGGTCGGACATCAACTCGCGGCCACCATCGCCGTCGTGGTCGACGAGGACCTGTCGGTTCGCGGAGGCCACGACGTCGCCGAGGCCGTACGCCATGAGCTCTTGCACTCGGTGCGACACCTTCACGACGTCGACGTCCACGTTGATCCGTGCGGCCACGACGGCACCGACCCGCACGCCACCGTCCGCCATCACACGTGACACCGACCGACCAAGCTCAATGACGTGTCCCGCTCGTATCCATCGACTCGAGTCTCGCTGCCTGTCCGCCCGCGGGTTCGACAGGCGCGGCAGCGGACGTTTGGCGCGCGGATGGTTCAAAGATTGGGCGCTGTCGGTCGCCCTCCTGGGCGCCGGCACCGCCATGGTGGACCGACGCTCCTAGCGACCATCGGCGACGTCGCCCACCCAACCTGGCGGGCCTCGGCCGTCGGCGTCTATCGACTGTGGCGGGCCAGCGGCTTCGCCGTCGGCGCCCTCCTTGCCGCCATCCTCGCCGACGCATTCGGCCTCACGACCAGCCTCACCGCGATCGTGATCCTCACCGCCGCCTCCGGCGTCGTCGTCGCGAAACGCATCTGCGAAACCCATCCCCCCGCTCATCGCATCTGAACCCACCAGCTCGGTTAGACGTTGGTGGCGACGCCCTCGTACATGTACCCGAGCGCCTTCGAGCCTTTGAGGTAGAAGTTGCGCAACCGCTCGACGTACAGGCCGCTGCCGCGCACCAGGTCCTCGATGGGACGATTGAGGTGACAGCCGCCGGCGACCCGGCGTTGGAGCGGTGTGAGCCGATCCTGCCAGCGGGCCACCTTTGGGTCCGGCGCGAGGCCGTGTTCGACGAAGTGCAGTGCGCCGCCTGGACGGAGAACCCGGCGGATCTCCGACAGGGCGCGTTGGACATCGGGGATCGAACAGAGCGTCCAAGTGGTCAGCACGTGATCGACGCTGTCGTCAGCCAAGGACAGGTCCTGGCCGTCGAGTCCGATGTACTGGACGGGTATCGGGCTGGCGGCGACCCGCTCGGCCGCCAGCTTCCGTCCCAGCGTCGCCGGGTCGACGGCCAGCACCCGCGCAACAGTCGAGGGGTAGTACGGGAGGTTGAGTCCTGAGCCGAAGCCGACCTCGAGGACCTCGCCCTCGAGGTCGGTCGCCACCCGCTCCCGCAACGCCGCGAACTGCCGCCCACCGAGCACCGCGTTCGTCAGTCGAGGAAGGATATGCTCCTCGTACCAACCCACAGCGACAGTGTGGTCCACACCGGCCCTGCGGGCGTGCCGACCCAGCTCGACGTCTGCGTCCGCAGACGCTTGAGCGGGTGGCGGAGGAGCGAGCGCAGCGAACCGGGACCTTCAGCCCTGGTTGACGACTACGCGGACGGTCGAGACTGAACGTGACGGAGGACCGCGAGGTGACGAGATGGGTTGGCACATGGACGACTGGAACTCGGGCAGTTGGCTGGTGATGACGGCCACAATGGTCGCGTTCTTTGCGTTGGTGGTGTGTGTGGCCTTCCTGGTGATCCGCGCCAGCCGTACGCCCGAGGTGCACGCGCCGGGTCCAGAGCAGATCCTCGCCGGGCGACTCGCAGCCGGCGAGATCGACGAGGACGAATACCGCCGACGTGTGGACGCACTGAGAGGTGCTACTCAGCCGGCACGACGGTAGGAGGCGACAACGCGCAGCGGCTGCAGCCGCCGACCGGTTGAAAGGCCGTCGCCTAATCGCGACCGGCCACGGCGGCGCCGGCTTGTGCTGCCGGCTCTACCCCGCCTGCGCGACGCGGGCGCGATTGGGTGGCGGATGGGGTGAGCTGGACCCGGCGTAGGAGTTGGGCGTTGAGGGCGACGACGATGGTGGAGAGGCTCATCAGGATCGCCCCGACGGCGGGGGGCAGCGTGATGCCGGCCCAGGCGAGGGCCCCGGCTGCCAGGGGTATGGCGACGATGTTGTAGCCGGCGGCCCAGGCGAGGTTCTGTCGCATCTTGCTGTAGCTGGCCCGTGACAGGCGGATGACGCTGGTCACCCCGCGGGGATCGCTGGAGGCGAGAACCACGCCGGCTGATTCGATGGCGACGTCGGTGCCGGCTCCGATGGCGAGCCCGACGTCGGCTCGGGCCAGGGCGGGGGCGTCGTTGACGCCGTCGCCGACCATGGCCACGCGTCGGCCGCGCCCTTGGAGCTGGGCAACGGTGCGGTCCTTGTCCTCGGGGAGGACCTCGGCAAAGACCTCGTCGAGGCCGAGGTCACGTCCGACGGCCTCGGCGACCTGGTGAGTGTCGCCGGTGATCATCACGACCTGCCGTACCCCGATCTGGTGCAGGTCGTCGACGGCTTGGCGGGCCTCGGGACGGATCTCGTCGGCTAGCGCGAGCGCTCCGAACATCACGTCGTCCCGGGTGACGTAGAGCACCGACGCCCCACGGGCCGCCCACTTGTCCACCGATGCCTGCAGTCCGGCGGGGACCTGCAGGTCGCGTTCACGCACCAGCGCGGGCCCGCCGACCGCGTAGCGGGTGCCGTCGATGGTGGCTTCGGCGCCTCGGCCGGTCAGGGACCGGAACCCGGTGGCGCGGGGGATGTCGCCGTGCTCGTGGGCGGCGGTCACGATGGCGCGGGCGAGCGGATGCTCGGAATCGGCCTCCACCGCGGCGGCGAAGCGGAGCACGTCGTCGGGCGACATGTCGGTGCCAACCACGCCAGAGACGGCGTGGTTGCCCTTGGTGAGGGTGCCGGTCTTGTCGAAGAGCACGGTGTCGATCGTCCGCATCCGTTCGAGGGCGAGGCGGTCCTTCACCAGGATGCCGGATCGGGCCGCGATGGCGGTCGACAGGGCGATGACGAGCGGGATGGCCAGACCGAGGGCGTGGGGGCAAGCGATCACCAGCACGCTCACGGAGTTGCGCACGGCGTCGTCCATGCGGCCCAGGGCCGCCCAAACGACGAAGGTGAGGACCCCGGCTCCGGCGGCGACGTAGAACAAGACGGCAGCGAACCGGTCGGCCAGCGCTTGGGCGCGGCTGCGGCTCGATTGGGCCTCGGCGACCAGGCGTTGGATGCCGGCCAGGGTGGTGTCGTCGCCGACGGCTTGCACCTCGACCCGGATGGCCGAGTCGGTCGAGATCGTGCCCGCGACGACGCGGGCTCCCGGCCCCTTCGGGACCGGCCGCGACTCGCCGGTGATCATCGATTCGTCGAGCTCGGCCTCGCCCTCGATGATCCGGCCGTCGGCGGGGACCCGGGAGCCGGAACGCACCAGCACGACGTCACCGACTCGCAGCTCGCCGGCGTCCACCGCGCGCACTGCTCCGTCGGGCTCGACCACCTCGGCGTCGTCAGGGAGCAAGGCCGCCAGTGCCGCGAGTGCACCTTGCGCTTGCCCGATGGCCTTCATCTCCTGCCAGTGCCCGAGCAACATGATCGTGACCAGGGCCGCGAGCTCCCACCAGAACTCGAGGTCGAACCAACCGAGGCTGGTGGCCATCGACGCCGACCAGGCCACTGTGATGGCCATCGCGATCAGCAGCATCATCCCCGGCGCCCGATCCCGGATCTCGGCCGCCGCGCCGGCGAGGAACGGCCAGCCACCCCACAGGAAGACGAAGGTGCCCAGCACCGGCCCGACCCAGGCCACCCCGGACAGGCGGTAGTCGAACCATCCCATCACCATCTCGCTCGACACCACGATCGGGACCGTCAGCGCCAAGGTCAGCCAGAACCGGCGGCGGAACATCTCCGGGTCATGACCGGCGTGCTTGTCGTGACCGCCGGGCGTCGGGCTGCCGCGTGCGTCGTCCACCTTCGCGGCGTCGCGTGAAGCCGGCCCCTGACCGTGGTTCGTATCGGCTGCTCTCACGGCTCCATCATACCCCTAGGGGGTATCTGTCCTTCGAGACGTGACCGCCCCGGGGCTTCGAGGCAGAACACGTCCGAGCCCGATCGTCAGTGGTAGAAGTCGACGCCGGCCGCGATCTCGACGACGAGTATCAGGGCGACAAGCCAGTCGACAGTCGCGCAGAACGGCGGCCACCATCGCGTGTTGGCGACGTAGTGGCGGCGCTCTTGCCAGAAGTCCTTGAGCCCGTGACCGGCGTAGCCCAGCACCAGCAGCCAGGCCGTCGCCGTCACTGCGATCGCCGCGATCACGACGAAGACCCCCGCGACAACGACTTCGACCGCGATCACCCTCGGCCTGCCGTCGCCCACTGCGAAGCCGATGTAGATCGCCGCGATCAGAGTGATCGACAGCGCGTGGACGGTGGCCGGGTCGAGCCAACGCAAGGCGAGTGGCGTGGCCGCCTGCGCGGCGCCGAACGCCAGCCCCCACAGGACGGGTGCGCGCAGACGGTGCGCCACCACCGACGCGTCGGGTTGCGTGGATGTCATCGCTGGCGTCGGGCGGCCGGCGGGATAAGACCCGCATCGATCGCTCCTGCGATCGTGAAGGCGAAGGCCGCCGGCTGCTCCAGGTGCGAGGTGGTCCTCATGGTGCGACTGGGTCAGTCACCGGGAAGCTGAACATCATTCCGCTTTGGTTGTGTTCTGCGATGTGGCAGTGCGCCATCCACAGGCCCCGGTTGGTGACGTCGAGGAGAATGTCGACGGTCTCGTTGGAGCGGACCAGGACGGTGTCCTTCCACACCAGGTTGGCGTCTGGTTCACCGTCTCGGGACAGCACGAGGAACCGTCCGGCGCCGTGGATGTGGAACGGGTGGTGCATCGGGTGGTCCTGGGCGAGGTCGTTGACGAGACGGATCTTCACCTGGTCGCCGACCTGGAAGGCCCAGTCGATCTCCCAGTTCGCCTTGCCGGTGTCGCGATCGACGAGCTTCCAGATCATGTTGCCCGAGTCCGACGCCCGATTGATCTCTGGCATCAGGTCCTCCCACTCGAGGCCGTCGGGCGTGTCGTGGGAATGTTCGTGGGAGTGACCGGCCGACTCGATGGCACCGGCAGCGGCGGGGATGAGCTTCATGCCGCAGGTGGGGCAGGTGCCTTGTTCTGTGCTCGTGACTTCGGGGTGCATCGGGCAGGTCCAGGCCGTCGGGGCCGCGGTCTCGCCGGGGATGAGCTTCATGCCGCAGGTGGGGCAGGTGCCTTGTTCTGTGCTCGTGACTTCGGGGTGCATCGGGCAGGTCCACGCCGTCGGGGCCGCGGTCTCGGCGGGGATGAGCTTCATGCCGCAGGTGGGGCAGGTGCCTTGTTCTGCGCTCATCACTTCGGGGTGCATCGGGCAAGTCCACGCTTCTGCGGTGGCGTCGGGGTCGCCATAGAGGAGGGGCATCAGCGATTCGAAGGCGAGCGTCTTGTCGGGGACCCGCTCTCGATCGGCGTCGATCCTCGCCCTTTCGGCAGTCAGCTCGGCGTTGGTCCGGAGCTCCTCGAACTCGGTGACGAAAGACGGCTCGACGACCTCATCGCTCACGACGATGGCACCGAGCACGTAGGTGTGATCCGGGGTCCGGTGCTCGAGCGAGAACGAGCCGGGTGTGTCGAACAGCACGTCGACGATGGCTCGTTCGGACGGGGCGAGTAGGACCTCCTCGACGAGGGTCTCGTGTTCGTAGCGGCCGCTGTCACCACCGACGAGCTTCATGCGGGCCCCTGGCACGGCGACGTTGAAGAGCCGAGTGTTGGCCGTGTTCGTGAAGTAGAAGCGCACGACCTCGCCGGTCCGCGCTTCGAGCCCGAGGTTCGTCTCGCCGCCGGTGAGCATCACGTTGCCGAACCGCCCCATCGCCACGAAGGTGGGACCCGCGAGGTTGTAGGCCGCCATCTGACCGTCCTCGATGAGGACATCGTCGAGCGTGACGACGATCTCCCGGTTCACTGGTGGCCAGTAGTCCGCCTCGGCGGGGACCACGACCAGGTTGCCGTAGAGGCCCATGTCGAGGCCGTAGTCCTCCCGGATGTGCGGGTGGTACCAGTAGAGGCCGGGGTCGGGGAAGCGAACCTGGTAGGTGAAGTCGCCGCCGATCGCGATCGGCTCCTGGGTCTCGTGGGGCACGCCGTCGTACTTGTTGTCGAGACGCAGGCCGTGCCAGTGCACCGTCGCCTCGGTGTCGGCGTCGTTGCGGACGTGCACGGTGATCTCCGACCGCTGCGGCACTCGGAGGGTCGGGCCCGGAATGGAACCGTTGTAGGCCAGCATCCTCACCGCGTCGTCCCCGATCCGCTTGACGACCGGGGCGATTCGCAGCTCGAACGTGGCGCCATCGCCGAGCTCGACCAGCGCGGGGCGGACGCACTCCTCGAGGCCGGAGGTGTCGGTGGAGAAGGTCGTCGCTTGAGCGGGCGACGCGTCGGGTGTCCCCCTCCCCACGGGTTCTCCCTTGTGGGGGGTGTGGCCTTCGAGGAAGACCTGAAGGTCGGCCGGAATCGGCATCGGCTGCAGCGCACTGACATCGGCACCGCCGGTGTTCCCCACCGGGTAGCGCCCGGTCCAGGAACCAGGCGCCGCCACCACGAGGCGCACCAGCTGGCCGACGATCTCCCGACGGTCACGTCGCCGGAGCGCCGCACCAAGCATCGCGACGTGGGTGCGCACGTGTGGGATCGCCATCGGCTGGCTCAGGATGTGCGCACGCTCCAGATGTCGCCACTCGCCGGGCAGATCGCCATCGCTTCTCGCTGAACGGGCGGCAGCTCGTTCGTCAGACCACGCTTGGACCAGGGTGCTGTGGCTTTCCGTCGTGCGACTTGCCGCCTCGCTCGGGGGTGTAGCGACGGCCTCGTGGTGGGAAGGAAGGGACATGATGCTCCTCTCCGCTGGCTCAGGAGAGGCGTCGGGCCTGTTCGTCGGTGGCAACCATCGGGGTCGTCCAGCCCGAGCGAGCCGTCCCTGGCGAGCGATGCGCGGACCCTAGTCCCGAAGTTGTTCGACTCGATCCGCGCCCGCAACCAGGACGGAGCCAGCGTGGTGGAGCTGGTGTGCCAACCTTCTTCGGGTGTTGTGTAACCCCGAGGAGGACCTATGAAATGGGCTACCCGTGCCCGCCCCAAGACGGACCGGATCGCCTGCCCGTGGCTGATCCGACGGTTCATCGATCCCGACGCTGAGATCCTCTACGTACCCCGAGACGACGTCCTCACGGTCGCCCGGGATCAGAAGGGACACAGCTTCGATTCCCCCGGAGCCGAGTTCGACCACCGGAAAGGCAGATGCACCTTCGAGGTTCTCATCGAGGACTTCAACCTTGGCCGCGATCCCGCTTTGGTCCGTCTTGCCGCGATCGTGCACGCCGCCGACATCAACGAGGAGCTCCACACCGACCCGCTCGGCCCCGGCCTGCTCGCCATCGGCCTGGGCGGACTCGACGTCGAGGACGACGACCATCGGCTCCTGGAACGGGCCTCGTTCGTCTACGACGCCCTGTACGCCTGGTCCGCCCGCCAAGTCGAGGCATCCGTGGGGTGACGGAACACCGGCGGAGCGCTTCCCCTCTCGTTCGCCCGCGTAGTCGACGGGACCGGGACTCGCCCGGGACTCGGTAGGTCGAGCGCCATGAGCCGTCCGCCTCCCGGTACACCGAACCCCCGGCGTAGGCAGCGTGGCCGCGCACGGCCCAAGAGCCATCAGAGGCCTTCACCCTCTTGGCCTCGGACCGAGCAAGATGGCGGGACCTCAGCATCCTCGGAGTGCTGGCTGTCGCGAGGGCCGTGCCGGGGATAGCGTGAGGAGCAGTGTCAGGCCGGGAGGTGATCAGCGCCTTCTGGGCAGCCATGCAGGCCAACGACTGGGAACGGGCAGCGGGCTACCTGGCGCCAGAGTGCGTGATCGATTGGCCATGCTCAGGGGAACGCATCGTCGGACGGAGCGACTTTGCCGCCGTGCAGGCGCGGTACCCAACCGGCACCGGCCGGTGGGATTTCGACGTGCACCGGCTCGTCGCTGATGGAGACACGGTGGTAAGCGAGGTGACCGTGACCGACGGTGAACAGTCGGCTCGTGTCGTGGCCTTCTCCGACCTCGACGGCGAGCACGTGGTCCACCAGGTCGAGTACTGGCCCACCGCGTACGACCCATTGCCCGGTCGGGAGGACCTGACGCGACCGACCGAACGCATCCCTTGAGCAACAGAGTCCGCTGTGGCCGGTGACGGACGACCTTCACTCAATCGCGGCTGCCCGCGACACGCTGGCTGAAGGGATGGACGCTCGTTCCGCAACGACTGGCGCACCCTCGTCGCGTCGTCAGTCCCGTCGATCGTCGCGGCGCGCTTGACGTCGTCGGTGGCGACGGAGCACGCCGAGACCGAACCACACGAATGCGCCGAAAACCGCCACCACAACGGTGTACAGCCACAGCGGCCACGTGAAGCTGAACCAGAGGAAGTCGAACTCGACATCTTCGGTGTTCTGGATGATGAAGATCAGTAGGACTGCGCCGCCGCCAATGGAGGCGATCGCTCCGCCGCTGAGTTTGGCCTTTGCACTTGGGGCTGGCTCGATCACCATGATGCTCCCCCGTTCCAGCTAGGCGTTGGCAAATCGCAGTCATGCTGTCACACCGCATCCTGGATCTCGTGCACCCCACCAGGCCCACCAGTTCGCGCGCGCCCCTGACCCCGTCGGTGACACGGGTGGGGTCGGGAAACCCGAGTTGTCGCCTATTCGAGCGAGGCCGATCGATGCCGACGGTACCCGTGCGGGCGCACGCTGGCGCGAGCCGAATTCACACACATCGGGTGATGCGTGCATGTGGAGCCCTGCGTACATTTGGGCCACGTGATCAGCAGCAGGCCGATCGCCCAAGGAGGAGGGGACTCATGGCATCAGGTTCCGACACGCCGGTCGATCTCTACATCGCCGCCTACTCCGATCAAGACGCCGCCCGAGGCGACTGGGACGCCATCAAGCAGCTCGCCACCGACGATGTGATCAAGGTTGACGGGCTCGTCCTGGTCAGCCGCGGCGGCGACGGAAAGATCAAGGTCGATGACGACTTCCACCTGGCGCGCAAGGGCGCCATCTGGGGCGCGGTTGGAGGCGCCGTCGTCGGACTGATCTTCCCGCCCAGCTTGCTTGCGGGCGCGGTCGTCGGAGCGGGCGTCGGCGCGGGTACGGGCGGACTCGTGTCGCACCACGAGAAGAAGGAGATCAAGGCCGACGTCGAGGAGACCTTGCCGATCAACAGCTCCGGCATCGTGGCGATCTTCGAAGAGCGATGGGCAGATGACATCTCCAAGGCGCTTCCCAACGCCAGCAAGGTCACGAAGGAGAAGGTCGACAAGGACAGCGCCGACCAGGTCAAGGCCGAGGCGAGCAAGACCGTGCCGCCCTCGACCGCCTAGTTCGGCGTCCTTTCGCCCGACCCGTCCCTATTGGTTCAGCTCACGCGCCCTGTCGTGATCAAGACGGAGGTCTAGACCATGGATCCGGAGCTGATCGAACAGCTGGAGACCGAGGAATCGATGTTCGGGCAGACCGCACGTGGCATCACAGGCGACGGAGCGACCCCTGACGTTGTGAGACGTCACAGCCGCAACGCTCTACTTCTCCGATCGACCGCAGCGGATCGTCGGTACATGATCACCCGACCAGCCGATCCCGACGTTGTGATGGAGACGGTCTAGTGGTCCGCCGTCTCGTCACCCTCGTCCCGGTGGTGGCGCTGCTCGTGGCCGGCTGTGGCTCGAAGGAGCCGCCGTCTACGGCTGACTGGGCGAACGGGTTGTGCACCGCGGTGAACACCTGGACGAGCGCGATCAAGTCCTCCGGCGATGCGCTCAAGAGTGGGGGCCTCTCGAAGGACTCGCTGCAGAACACGGCCGACGACATCAAGTCGGCGACCGATTCTCTGGAGTCCGACCTGAAGGATCTCGACAAGCCGAACACCTCGGCCGGCCAGGAGGCGAAGGACTCGGTCGATCAGCTGTCGAGCGATCTGAAGACCGATACCGATTCGATCAAGTCTGCAGTCGACGGCGCATCGGGCGTGAGTGGCGTCGCCACCGCGGTGACCACGATCAGCACGACCCTGGTGACGGCGAGGAACCAGGTCTCCTCGACCTTCAACAGTCTCAAGCAGCTCGACGCCAAGGGCGAGCTGCAGACGGCGTTCCAGCAGTCGAGCGCCTGCCAGCAGCTGTCGAGCGCCAGCCCGAGCACGACCTAACGGCCACGATGCAATCGACGACTCACGGTCCTGTGCTAACGCCAACGAGGCAGCCCGCGGCCACGGAAACCTCCGAGCTGAGAGCTCTCCCCCGGGTGGTGGCAGCCGTGCAGCAACGCCATCCGACCGCGTCACCCGCTGTGGTCGAGCGCTGCGTCTACGACGCAGTCCAGGGCCTCCGCGACGCCCGTGTGCGGCAGTACCTCCTGATCCTCATCGAACGTTGGGCCTCAGATGCCGTCCGCGACGCGGTGACACGAGCGGACGAGGCACCTCGCGACGTCCGTGGCTCGACGGCGCCCGCCCCGGCTACCGAGAACGGTCCGAGCGTGTCACGCTGATGGGCCCGGCAGGACCGATTCCACCCGCGCCGGCGTCCGCTGCCGCGCGGGTCTTCTGGTCAAGGGGCAGTGAGCAGACTGTCGTGTTGAGCAACACTGGAGGTACATCGTGAGCAGCATCGTGCAGCATCCGAGTGTCGCTGACCGCCGAGCTCGGGGTAAGGACGCGCGGGAGCGGGTGTCTCTGTCGGACCATGCGGGCTGGGTGCCGGCGGCGGATCGTCCTGACCCGGTGGGGTTGCTGGAGGCGCAGAATGTGACCCGTGAGCCGGACTTGGTGCCGGTGCGTCATGGGCGGATGATGGTGTCGCCGTTCACGTTCTATCGGGGGGCGGCGAAGATCATGGCTACCGATCTGAAGGACACGCCGACGGCGGGCTTGGACGCCCAGCTGTGCGGCGACGCCCATCTCTCGAACTTCGGGGTGTACGCGTCACCGGAGCGGACATTGGTGTTCGACGTGAACGACTTCGACGAGACCCTTCCCGGCCCCTTCGAGTATGACGTGAAGCGGATGGCGGCGAGCTTCACGATCGCGGGCCGTAACAACGGTTTTCGCAAGGCCGATACGCGGGCCGCGACGCTGATGTCGGTGGGGGCGTATCGGCAGACGATGGCCGAGTTCGCCGAGATGTCGACGATGGACATCTGGTACGCCCATCTGTCGGAGCAGGATCTGACCACGGCGATCAGCACGGCGGCCCGCTCGGTCGCGAGCGTGGGCAAGAAGAAGGAGGCAAAGGCCGTCGAGAAGGGGGCCAAGAAGACCGTGGCCAAGGCCCATACCCGCGACAGCCTGCAGGCACTGTCGAAGCTGGCCGCGCTGGTCGACGGTCACTATCGGATCGTCAGCCAGCCCCCGATCGTCATGCCGCTGCACGACGTGGCGGCCACCATCGGGATGTCCGCCGAGGCCATCGAGCACATGATCCACGAGCAGTTCCGGGCCTACCGGGCGACCCTGCGAGACGATCAGCGGCAACTGCTCGAACGCTTCGAGATCATCGATGTGGCCCGCAAGGTCGTGGGCGTCGGCAGTGTCGGCACGGGGGCGTACATCGTCCTGCTCCAGGGCCGCGATCAACAGGATCCGTTGTTCTTGCAGGTCAAGGAAGCGACCCAGTCGGTGCTGGAGGATCACCTGCCCAAGAGCCGCTACAAGCAAGCCGGGGAGCGAGTGGTGCACGGGCAGCGGATGATGCAGGCCTCCAGCGACATCTTCCTCGGCTGGACCAAGGGCGCGCGGGCCGACCGCTACCTGTACTGGCGTCAGCTGCGCGACATGAAGGGCTCGGCCGTCATCGAGGCGATGTCCCCCGAGGCCCTCACGTTCTACGGACGGATCTGCGGTCACACCTTGGCGCGGGCCCACGCCCGATCCGGTGACCCGATCGCCATGGCCGCCTACCTGGGCAAGAGCGACCGGTTCGACCAATCGATCACCGACTTTTCCGAGCGTTACGCCGATCAAAACGACCAGGATTTCCAGGCCTTCACCAAAGCCATCCGAACCGGCCGGCTGCAAGCACTCGAGGGTGTCTGACGTGGGCACCTCACGGCCGAGAGCGCCTCAGGCTGCTGCGACCCATGCCCGGTTCGGCGGCCAAGGCACGTTCCGGAGCACCATGAACGCCCACGTCAGACCGGTTCCGCCGGACTTGATGCACAGGGCACGAACGGAGGAAGCATGAGCCCAACCGCGGAACAGCTGGGCGACGAGCTCGCATCTCGCATCGTCCAGGAAGCCGTCGACGAGGTGCGTGGGCGATCGAGCCGGAAGTGGGCCGTCGCGCTCGTCGCCCTCCTCCTCGGTGCGGCCATCGCGCTCGGTGGTCGTGCAACGGCGTGCTCGCCAGGCCGCACCAGAAGGCGACGAGGCGGGCGATCTGGCGTGAAACACACACCGGCGAGGTGCGCCCAGCTACGCCCGCCCTGGCGGACCGCCCTCCGCTCGATGGCGTCGAGCTCGCCCAACGACCCGCCCGGTCAGCAGAGGCGCGGCCGCGCGGGTCGAACTGGGACCCTCTCGCGACTGATGCTGTGGGCTCGGCCCAACATGAGGTCCGATCCCCGGACCAGTCGCGTGCGGTGGCACACCGCGCGCTGGATCACGTCCACGGGTTGAGGACAGGAAGCTCGTCGAATCGAGCGAAGTCGCCGACGTTGCGCGTCACCACGGTCAATCCGTGCACGAGACCAGTGGCGCCGATCAGTGCATCCCGGAAGGGTGCAGGGTCTGGCACGTGCAAGGCCGCGGCGCGCAAGACCACCGCGACGTCGACCGGAAGGATCCGATCGACGAATGCGGGCACGACACTGTTGTCGAGCCAGTCACGCAGCAACCCGCCCTTGGCTGGGTCGACTCGCTCGGAGAGCAGCACGCCCTGTTCGAGCTCGTGGAGCGAGATGACCGACATGAACATCAGCGCGGCCGGCACGTCATTCGCCCAGTCGGTCACCCCGGTGTTTGCGGTACCCGCCTTGGACTTGCGGAGCTCGGAGATGATGTTCGTATCGACCAGGAACATCAGTCGAACTGCGCCGGCTCGGCCGCTCGACGAGCAACCGGCGTGACGAACTCCACGTCTTCGACCCCTGCAGGCTCGGCGAGCAGCTCCGTGATCCTGGGACGGTTCGCCGCGAGCTTGCGGTAGTCCTCGAACGTCAACAAGACGTGAGACGGGCGTCCGCGGTCGGTGATGTACACGGGGCCGCGCTCGGCTGCCCTCTTCGCACCGGCGGTGTCCTGGTTGAACTCTCGACCTGTCAGCTTCGTCGTCACGCTTCCTCCGGAACGATTGTAGCAACGTTACTACGCAGGCGCGCGCCCGCACCAGACGGACATATGTCCTGCTCACAGCGCTACAGCGCGAACGCAACGACACGCAGAGCTACAGCGAAACACCTGGGAGCGGAAGGAGTGGGATTCGAACCCACGGAGGACCGAAGCCCTCAACGGCTTTCGAGGCCGTCCCATTCGTCCGCTCTGGCATCCTTCCGGCCGCGCACTCTAGAGGGCGCCCGCCGGGCTCCGTCAGGGCGTACGCCGCGAGGCGAAGAACCGGCTGAGGAGATCGCCGCATGCCTCGGCCAGCACGCCGTGGGCGAGGGGCGGGTTGTGGTTGAGCCGGGGGTCGGCGCAGACGTTGTAGAGCGAGCCGGTGGCGCCCCCCTTGAGGTCGGCGGCGCCGAAGACCAGCCGTCCGATGCGGGCCGACACGACGGCGCCGGCGCACATCACGCACGGCTCGAGCGTCACCACCAGCGTGCAGTCGTCCAGGCGCCATCGCCCGAGCGCGGTCGCGGCATCCCGCAAGGCCAGCACCTCGGCGTGGGCGGTCGGGTCCTGGAGGTGTTCGCGCTCGTTGTGGCGTCGGGCGATCACCTCGCCATCTCGCACGACGACAGCCCCGATCGGCACGTCGTCGTGAGTCAGCGCGGCTTCGGCCTCGGCCAGAGCGGCGCGCATCGCCTCCTCGTCGGTCATGGCGGAGGGAGTGGGATTCGAACCCACGGTGGGTTGCCCCACACACGCTTTCCAAGCGTGCCGATTCGGCCGCTCTCGCATCCCTCCAGGGGCGGGCGCAACCGCGCCGCCGCCCGGCCGGGGCAGGCTAGCGGACGACCGCGGGCGGGCGGCCGAGCGCGATCGTCCCCTGTCGCGGCTCACCCATGGGCCGGCAGCTCCTCCGCACTGGTAGCCTGGGCCCCCTCGCCCGTCGGGTGAGGCGACGGTCGGGTCCCGCGCAACGGGCGTCCGTGAAACAGGTCAGGGCCGGGAGGCAGCAGCCTTCAGCGGTGCCGCCCGTGGGCCGCGGGTCGCCTGGCCGTCGCCTCAGCCGGCGGGCGGGCTTCGCTCATCCGCCGGTGGCGTGTCGGCGAGCGGCGAGGCGGCGGGCCCGCACGAGCAGGTGGGGCGCGCCGATCCGCTCCGCCACGTCGGCGAAGCGACCGGTAGGACCCTCCCAGCGCCAGTCGTCGACCCGGCCCACCTCGACGTCGCGCTCGAGCGTGGCGATGCGCCTGAAGAGCAGGGCGTCGGCGAACTCGGCTTGGAGGACGGCGGAGAGCTTGGCCGAGCCGCGGAGCCCGGCGACATCCCACTGCCCGGCCGCGCGCGGGATGTCCTCCAGGTGGCGATACCGGGCCAGCACGGCCGCCGCGCTCTTCGCTCCCCAGCCCGGCAGGCCGGGGAACCCGTCGGCCGAGTCGCCCACCAACGCCAGGTAGTCGGGGATGGACTCCGGCAGCACACCGAACTTGGCCTGCACACCGGCCTCGTCGAGCAGGACGCCTTTGCGCCGGTCGAGCTGCACCACCCGCTGGCCGGACACGCACTGCGCCAGGTCCTTGTCGGGCGTGCAGATGACCACCGCCTCCACCCGGTCGTCGGCGGCCGCGACCGCGGCGGCCGCGCCCAGGGCGTCGTCCGCCTCGTACTCGACCATCGCCCACGTGGTGACGCCCATGGCCTCCAGGCCGTCCTCGACCACCGGCGTCTGCAGGAGCAGCTCAGGCGGCATTCCGGCGCTGGTCTTGTAGCCCGGCCACAGGTCGTTGCGGAAGCTCTCGATGATGTGGTCCGAGGCCACGCCGACGTGGGTGGCGCCCTCTTCGAGGAGCTGCAGCGTCGTCGCCAGCACCCCGGCCGTCGCCGCGTACGGTCCCGGATCCTCGTGGCGCACCGCAGAGCCGAAATGGTGGCGGAACAGCTCGTACGTGCCGTCGAGCAAGTGGACCTTCACCGGCCCAGGCTCGCAGATGCGGTCATGCCCGCTCGCCCACTCCTCGAGGTCGCCAAGCGGCCGGGCTCGGACGTCAAGTCTTGTCGGCCAACCAGGGGTAGCGGGCCGTGTCCTTCCCGGCATAGTCGGGATCGAGGTAGATGAAGCAACGCTGGATCAGGAGGTCGCGGATCTCGAACACGTCGCACCAGCGCCCGGCCTGCCATTCCGGGTTGCCGGCCCGCCATGGCCCGTCCTGGTGCTCGCCGTGGCTCGTGCCCTCGCACACGATCACGTCCGAGCCGGAGAACACCCAGTTGAAGTGGGAGTAGTCGTGCACGATCGCCTTGATCGTGGCCCCCACGTCGCCGAACAGCTGGCCGATCTGCTCCGTGCCGTTCGCCAACCCCCACTTGGGGAAGTACACCTGCGCGTCGTCGGCGAAGAGCGAGAGGATGCTGTCGCCGGCGGATGTCACGCCTCCCTTGTCGAAGGCCTTCAGGTACTCGAGCGCCACCGACTTGCGCTGCTCATCTGTCATGGTCCCCATCGTGAGCGCCACGTTCATCCCTCCGATCGTTCCCCGATATGCATCGTTGCGGGTCGGCCCCGCCAACGGCAACCGCGACGTGGGCTCGCTTGCTACTCCTGGACGAGCTCGATCAGGGTTCCGAAGCTCCCCTTCGGGTGGATGAAGGCCACCGTGGTGCCCCGGCTGCCAGGCCGGGGTGCGGCGTCGATGGCGGTGGCGCCCGCGGCCACCATCGACTCGAGGGCGGCGGCGCAGTCCGCCACGCGGTACCCCACATGGTGCAGCCCCTCGCCCCGCTTCTCGATCGCCTTCGCCACGGGGGAGTCCTCACGGGTGGGGGTGAGCAGCTGGATGTAGCTCTCGGCCACCTTGAGCAGCGCCTCCTCGACCCCGTCCTGCTCGACGACCTCTCGGTGGTCGACTTCGGCGCCGAAGGCCCGCTGGTAGTAGTCGACCGCGGCGTCGAGGTCACGGACGGCGATGGCGACGTGGTCGATCTCGGTCAGCAGCATCCGCCCATGCTGGCTCGCGGCGCCCGCTCCGGCCAGCCGCCCATCGCCTCGTGCCTCTCTTTTCCGTTTTGTTCCGCGGAAAGCGCCGTAGGGGCGTCGGATTCGCGGAACAGAACGAAGCGGAGCGGGCGAGGGCGGGGAGGAACGGCCTGGGACGGCCCGGGGACGGCCTGGGACGGCCCGGGGACGGGCGGGGGACGGGGGTAGAACCGTGAGCCGAGCGGCCTGGCGACTCGGCCGCGGCGGCGGAGTCAGCCGCCGTGGCGGCGGAAGAGGGTGATGCGCTCCTCGCCGATCGCAGCTCGCCGTTCCGGGTCGTCGACGCCGAGACCCTCGTGCGGTGCGAGGCACAGCACGCCGATCTTGCCCTCATGCTCGTTGCGGTGGACGCTCAAGGCGGCGTCGCCGACCCCTGTGAGCGGGTGAACGGCGGAGAGGAGCGGCTGGATCCGCCCCATCGAGACGAGCCGATTGGCCTGCCAGGCCTCGGAGTAGTTGGCGAAGTGGCTGGCGATCAGCCGCTTGAGCTTCATCCAGAAGTGGCGGTTGTCGAACTCCACCATGTAGCCGCTGGTGGCCGCGCAGGTCACGACGGTCCCGCCGCGCTTGCACGCGAAGATCGAGGCCCCCATGGTCTGACGGCCTGGGTGCTCGAACACGATGTCGGGGTCGTCGCCGACGAGGTCGCGGATGCGTTTGCCGAACCGGCGCCATTCCTGCTCGTCCTGGGTGTGCTCGTCGGACCAGAACTGCAAGCGCTCGGCCTTGCGGTCGATCACCGCCTCCACCCCGAGCTCGTGGAGGAGCTCCGCCTTCTCCGGTGAGGAGACCACGCCGACGGGGACGCCGCCGCCGTTGAGCACGTACTGCACGGCGTAGCCGCCGAGCCCGCCGGAGGCGCCCCAAACCAGCACGACGTCGCCCTGCTTCATCGCGGCGCCGTTGCGCCCCACGAGCATGCGATAGCTGGTCGAGTTGCAGAGCGCGTTGACCGCCGCCTCCTCCCAGGTCAGGTGGGTGGGCTTGGGCATGAGCTGGTTCGCCTTCACGACGGTCAGCTCGGCCAGGCCGCCGAAGTTCGTCTCGAAGCCCCAGATCCGCTGGTTGGCGGCGAGCATCGAGTCGTCGTGGGCGCTCGGGTCCTGGTCATCCACGTGGTTGCAGTGCACGGTGACCCGATCGCCGGGCTTCCACAGCCGCACCTCGGAGCCGGCCCGCAGGACCACGCCTGACGCGTCCGAACCCACGACGTGGTACGGCAACGAGTGGCGGGCGCCCCAGATGCTCTCCCGGGCCAGACGGTCGAGGAAGCCGAAGGTCGGGAGGGGCTCGAAGATGCTGGTCCAGACGGTGTTGAAGTTGATCGAGCTGGCCATCACGGCGACGTACGCCTCATCCGGCGCCAGCTCGGGCGTCGCCACGTCGCCCACGTGAAGGCTCTTGCGGGGGTCCTTGTCGGCCGAGGCGATGCCCTCGAACATGGCGACGTCCTCGCGTCGGACGAAGGCGGCTCGGTAGGACTCGGGGATGGGAAGGGCGCCGATGTCCTCCGCACCGGCGCCCGCCTCGATCGCCTGCAGGATGTGCTGCATCCGACGAGGCTAGGACGGGGCGCCGACCGCAACCCAAACCGTGGTGCGATCGGTCCGCGACCATGATCAGGCGATGGCCGTGGTCCTCGCCCTCCTGACCGCGCTCAGCTACGGCGTCGGGGACTTCAGCGGCGGGATGGCGGCCAAGCGGGCGGCCCCCCTCACCGTGACCGCCAGCGCGCACGCCATCGGGCTCATCGGGCTCCTCGCGGTCGCGGCGATCGTCGGGGCGACCGACGTGCGCGGCGTCGATCTGCTCCTCGGTGGCGTCGGTGGTGCCTTCGGCTGCATCGGGGTGGTCCTGTTGTACCGAGGCCTGTCGACCGGGACCATGGCCGTGGTCTCCCCGATCTCGGCTGTGATCGCGGCCGCCGTCCCCGTCACCGGTGGGATCCTGGGGGGAGAACGACCGGGCACCGCCGCGCTCGGTGGCATCGTCGCCGCGCTGGTGGCCATCGTCCTCGTCAGTCGCAGTGGGCCGATGGGACGACCGGACCCGTCATCGCTTCTCGTGGCGGTCGGCTCAGGTGTCGGCTTCGGGCTCTTCTTCCTGTGCCTCAGCGGCATACAGGAGGAGGCCGGCCTGTGGCCCCTCGTGCTCGGCCGAGTGGTGTCGTTCACGTTGGCGGCATCGATGGCGCAGGTCCGCCGGCTGCCCGTCATCGTTCCTCGCGGCGCACTCCGGCTGACGGCGGCCGCTGGCATCCTGGACGTGGCCGCCAACGTGACCTTTTTGTTGGCCACCCAGCACGGCCTGCTCTCCGTCGTCGCGGTGATCGCCGCGCTCTACCCGGCGGGCACAGTTGTCCTGGCCATGGTGGTCGAGGGCGAGCGGGTGTCCACCGCGCAGGCCTGGGGGCTGGCCGCCGCGGCCGCCGCGCTCGTGCTCATCACCGTGTGACGGCGGGTAGCTCGGGAGTACCGTCGACACCAGCAACGCGCTCGCGACGTCGCGAGCACACCTCGGAGGCCACCATGCCTAGTTCGTACATCGTCGCCGGAGCTCGCACGCCGATAGGCAAGCTGAGCGGTGGGCTGGCCAGCTTCAGTGCTGCCGACCTCGGCGGCTTCGCCATCAAGGCCGCGCTCGAGCGGGCCGGGGTCACCCCGGACGAGGTCGACTACGTGATCATGGGCCAAGTGCTCATGGCGGGGCAGGGCCAGGTGCCGGCCCGCCAGGCCGCGGTCAAGGCCGGCATCCCGATGGGGGTGCCGTCGGTGAACGTGAACAAGGTCTGCCTGTCCGGGCTGAACAGCATCTACCTCGCGGACCAGATGATCGCCGCCGGCGAGGCCGACATCGTCGTGGCCGGGGGCATGGAGTCCATGACCAACGCGCCGTACCTCGCCGCCGGCGCCCGGTCCGGCTTGCGCTACGGCAACGCCGAGCTGGCCGACGCCATCATCAAGGATGGCCTGTGGTGCGCGTTCGATGCCTGCCTGATGGGGGTGTCGACCGAGCGCTACACCGCGGGTGGCATCAGCCGCGAGGCCCAGGATGACCTGGCCATGAAGTCGAACGAGCGGGCTGCGGCCGCCATCAAGGACGGCCGCTTCGACGCCGAAGTGGTGCCGGTGGCGGTGCCGCAGCGCAAGGGCGAGCCGCTGCTCGTGGAGACCGACGAAGGCGTCCGCCCGGGAACGACCATGGAGTCGCTCGGGTCGCTGCGGCCCGCGTTCGACAAGGAGGGCACGATCACGGCTGGCAACGCCAGCCAGATCAGTGACGGCGGGTCAGCGGTCGTGATGATGTCGAAGGCCGAGGCCGAACGGCGCGGCGTGGAGCCGCTCGGCGAGTTCGTCTCCTTCGGGATGGTCGCCGGTCCGGACGACGCCAGCCTCCTGCTGCAGCCCAGCCGGGCCATCCAGGCCGCACTGGCGCGGGCGGGGCAAGCGATCACCGATGTCGACCTGTTCGAGATCAACGAGGCGTTCGCGGCCGTCGGCGTGGCGTCGATGGCCGAGCTCGGCATCACGGACGAGGTGGTGAACGTCAATGGCGGCGCCATCGCCCTTGGTCACCCGATCGGCATGAGCGGCAACCGGCTCGCCCTCACCCTCCTCCACGAGCTGCGTCGGCGGGGTGGCGGCCTGGGCGTGGCGGCGCTGTGTGGCGGGGGCGGTCAGGGCGACGCCCTGCTCGTCCGCACGGTCTGACCTGCCATCACGCGTGCAGCGTGACGGTTCGGGCGAATTCGGCGCCATCCCGCTGATCGGTGCTTGTCACCGGTTCGACACTGTTGTAACGTAAATGCAAACAACGGTGCTGTTCGTCTTCACGTTTCTGAGCGGGCAGCGTCGGACGATCTGGGGTACCGGTCATCGAGGTGGCCTGTCCGCCCGCTACCACCTCGAAGGGCGGTACCCCAGTGCAGTGTCGGGTCGGCGCAGGTGAGCGATCATCTGCGTCGGCCCGCTGCGCGTCATGGCCCGCGGAGCGTCAGGGCCCCGTTGATGAGGCCGAGATCCGGCCCATCAGGCGGAGACCTCGCGGCGCCCCTCCAGCGCCCGGCCGAGCGTAAGCTCGTCGGCGTACTCGAGGTCGCCACCGACGGGCAGGCCACTCGCCAGGCGGGTGATCCGCGGCCCGAGAGGCTTGAGGAGCCGGGCCAGGTACAGGGCGGTGGCTTCGCCTTCGACGTTCGGATTGGTGCAGAGGATGACCTCCTCGATGCCCTCCGGCGCCAGCCGGACCAGCAACTCCTTGATCTTGAGCTGGTCAGGGCCAATGCCGTCGATCGGGCTGATGGCTCCCAGGAGGACGTGATAGCGACCGCGGAACTCGCCCGTCTTCTCCAAGGCGACGATGTCGCGCGCCTCCTCCACCACGCACACGACGGTGTGATCGCGCCCGTCGTCAGCACAGATGCCGCACTCTGTCCCCTCCGACACGTTCCAGCAGCGCTCGCAGAACCGCACCCTGGTCTTGGCTTCGGTGATGGCTTGGGCCAGGCGCGCCGCGTCTTCCGGGGGGAGCTTGAGCAGGTGGAAGGCGATCCGCTGCGCAGACTTCGGGCCGATGCCGGGGAGCCGGCCGAGCTCGTCGATCAGAGCCTGGACCGGCGGTGCGTACGTCGATGCCACGGCCTCATCCTTCCTCCAGCAGCTCGGCCCCGGGGAAGGCCTGGGTGAGGCGCTCGATGGGCGCGAGATCGTGCTCGGGGCCGGCGTCGACCAGCTCGGAAGGATCGATCGCTTCTTCGGGGTCGGGCGGCGGCGCGGGCGCCGACTGACGCCTCCGCCCGCCGTCTGGGCCCGGATCGGGGCCTCGGCCCGACTCCGGCTCGCCACGGTCCGGGCCGGCACGGCCGTCGGGCCGCGCCGGCGTGGGGACGTCCTGCTCCAGCACCAGCGTCACCGGCACCGGCCTACCGAATTGGGAGGCGAGCACCGTCTCCAGCTCGGCGCGGTGCGGCTCGCTGCGCAGCCGGTGCGGCTGGTTGGGCAGCGCCAGCGCGACGCCGTCGGGCGCGTCCACCCATCGACCGGCGGCGAGGACCGCTCGGGCCTGCCGGGTCAGCTGCGGGATGACCTGGTCGGCCCACGCCAAGGTCAGCTCGTCGCGCGTCACCCCGCCCCCTGTGAGCGTCGTCGAGGGGGGAGCGGCCGGAGCGGCGGCCGGGCGAGGGCGTGATGGCGGCGCCGCGACCTCGGGCCTCGCGGCGGTCGGCGCGTCCTCGGGCCTCGCGGCGGTCGGCGCGTCCCCGCGCGCCATCGGCGTGTCGACCCCCGCCATCGCGCTCCCGACTCGGGCCCGGCCGCCCGACGGCACCGGTCCGCCCCCGGCCGGTGGGCCCGTCGCGCCTCCTTGCGCCGCTCCCGACCCCGAGGCTGCGCTGGCCGCCACGGCCCGCTCGAGCTTCTCGATCCGGACCAGGAGGGCCTCGGACGACGAGTCGGCCTCGGCCTTGGTCAGGCGCACCAACGCGACGTCGAGCAGGACGCGTGGATCGGGGGCGTGGCGGAGCTCGACGACGACCTCACCCAGCACCTCCATCGCCCGACGGTGGCCGCCAGGCCGAGGCGGCTGGCCCTGCTCCTGCACGACCTCGCCGGCGACGATCGGGCAGCTGCACCAGCTCGGGCGCCACCATGGCCAGGAAGCTGTCGCGGAGGTGGGCAATGAGCTCCTCGGCGAGCGATCGAGCGTCTCGACCGCTCTGCAGGGCCGCAGCGACGGCAGCGAGCGCCCGGCCGGCGTCGGCGTCGATGAGACGCCTCGACGAGCTCGTCGAGCGGCATGCACTCGGGTGCGACGCCGCCGGCGGCGGCGATCTGGTCGAGCGCGGACAGCGCGTCGCGGGCCGAACCGCCAGCCAGGTGCAGGACGGCCTCGATGGCGTCGTCGGTGACGTCGAGACCGGCGTCGTGCGGCCACCCAGCGCACGTGCGCCTCGAGCTGCTCGGTCGGCAGCAGGTGGAACTCGCAGGTGCTGGGTCCGGCTGCGGATCGTGGCGCTCACCTTCTGCGGGTCGGTGGTGGCGAGCACGAACACGACGTGGGGCGGCGGCTCCTCCAGCGTCTTGAGCAGCGCCGACTCCGCGGCCCGGGAGAGCATGTGGACCTCGTCGAGGATGTAGACCTTGCGCCGGCCGGCGGTGCCGAGCGACGCCCGCTCGATCAGCTCGCGGATGTCGTCGACCCCGTTGTTGCTGGCCGCGTCGAGCTCGTGCACGTCGAAGCTCGTGCCGGCTTCGACCGCGAGGCAGGACTCGCACTCGCAGCACGGCTCCCCGTCGACCGGGCGCTCGCAGTTGAGCACCTTGGCCAGGATCCGGGCCGATGGAGGTCTTGCCGGTGCCGCGCGGGCCGCTGAACAGGTAGGCGTGGCCGACCCGGTCCTCCCGGACCGCGTTGCGCAGGACGCGCACGACGTGGTCCTGCCCCCGGAGCTCGCTGAACCGGCGGGGCCGGTAGCGGCGGTAGAGCGACTGGTGAGCCATCGAGCCGAGACTACCGACGGGGTGTGTCACGCCCGCCCGGCTACGACCGCGCCGGACCTTCAGAGCGGCCAGCGAGGGCCGTGCCAGGCGTTCAGAGCGGCCGGCTACGACCGCGCCAGGCCTTCGGAGCGGCCGGCAACGACCCGTGCCAGGCCTTCGGAGCGGCCGGCCAGGCCTTCGGAGCGGCCACTCGCTCGTTCCGGTCACCGAATCTGAGCACCTGGACCGGAAACGGTGACCAGAACGAATGGGCGGGAGCACGAGGGGCACGAGGGGCCACGAGGAAGAACTAGGGAGCACGGGGGCCACGAGGAAGCACGAGGAAGCACGAGGGAGACGAGCCAACGGCGACGGCGCGTCGCCCGTGATCCAAGGAGACCTGCGTCACGAATGAAGGGGTGAGCGGTCTCTAGGGGTGTGACCTTTGACCCAGGTAGGTATCCAGGGGAACACGAAGGCCATCTGGAACGTAGAACAAGATGACGATTCGTGACTGGGGATGAAGATGGCAGAGCAACACGCACAAGGCCCGGATGCAAGACGGAGCGGTGATCGAGATCGAGGTCGACGGCGAGGCCGTGACCGCGCATGGTCTCGCTCGCCGGAGACGACATGGCCATCCTCGACACGTGCGACGGCACCACCCCCTTCGTCGTCCGCTACGACGAGCTGAGCACATCCGGGTGTTCGAGCCCGACGTCTTCAGCTCGGCCGCCTGACCTCGTCCCGACCTTCGTCGGGACGTCGTCGCGACCGGCACCGCGCCCCACGACAACAGGGTGCGCCCCCGCCGCCGGCGCGTGATCCCCGGCCCCCCTTCCGCCGGTGCGATACTGACGATCCGCTGACCTGGTCCGATGGGCCGGTCAGCGGATCGTCTACTTGGGCCTGCCGGGCTCTGAGGAAGGGGAATCAATGCAGACGCAGCGAGCGGTGACCGGTTGGGTGGGCTGGATCGTGTTCGCCTCGATCATCTGATCATGCTCGGGGTGTTCAACATCATCGCTGGCCTCATCGCCATCTTCGACGACAGCTCGGCACCGGGGCGGTGGCCCAATACTCTTGACTTCGACGCAGAACGGCGTGGGGTTGGACCACGCTCATCCTCGGGGTCCTCATCCTGTTCGCAGCGTTTGCGATCTTGCAGGGGCAGGTCTGGGGTCGCACGGTGGGCGTGATCTTGGCTTCGCCTTGAACGCCATGGCACAGTTCACGACGGTCCGGGGCTATCCGTCTGGTCGTCTCATCGTCATCGTGCTCGCGTGTTCGTCATCTACGCCCTCATCGTGCACGGGGGCGAGCTCCGACAAGACGCCTCGCTGAGCCTCCGAGACCCGGTCCGCTTCAGGCGAACAGCTGCTCGAAGCGGACGGGCTCGGCCACGTCGAGCTGGTCGTAGGTGCAGCTCTCGGGTGTCCGATCGGGGCGCCACCGCACCAGGCGCACCCCATGACGGAACCGGCCGCTCTGGAGCTGGCCGAAGGTCACTTCGGCTACCCGCTCGACCCGGATCGGCACCCACGAGAGATCCTTGCCGGCGTTCCATCGGCTCTGCGCGCCCGGCATCCGTGCCGACTCGTGAGCCATGGCTTCGGCCCAGTGGCGCCACGGGTGGTTCTCGAGGGCATCCTCGGTGAGGGGCTGCAGCTCGGCCAGCAGCTCCGGGCGTCGCTTCACGGTGAAGCCGGCCGCCACCCCGACGTGGTGAAGCGTGCCCTCGTGGTCGAACAGGCCGAGCAGCAGCGACCCGACGCCCTTGCCGTCCTTGTGGATGCGGTAGCCGGCCACCGCGGACTCGGCGGTGCGCTCGTGCTTCACCTTCACCATCGTGCGCTGGTTCGGGGTGTACGGCCCATCGAGTCGCTTGGCGACGACGCCGTCCAGGCCGCCGCCCTCGAAGCGGTGGAACCACCCCTCGCGCGACGTCGATGGACGTCGAGGCCGGCGTGAGGTACAGCGGGGGCGTCGGCGACGGCAGGGCCTCGCTCAGCACCCGCCGGCGCTCCTGCAGCGGCTCGGGGAGGAGGGAGCGATCGCCGAGGGCGAGCAGATCGAACAGCACGATGGCCGCCGGCGTCTCGCGGGCCAGCCGTTGGACCCGCGACTCGGCCGGATGGATGCGCTGCAGCAGCGCGTCGAAGTCGAGCCCCTGCCCAGACCCCGACGGGATGACGATCTCGCCATCCATGACGCAGCGCTCTGGCAGCTGCTGGCCGAGCGGTCCGAGCAGTTCGGGAAAGTAGCGGGTCAGCGGCCGGTCGTTGCGGCTCCCCAGCTCGATGGCCGAACCGTCGCGGAACACGATGCAGCGGAAGCCGTCCCACTTGGGCTCGTAGAGCCATCCGTCGCCGGTCGGGAGCTGGTCGGCAGCCTTGGCCAGCATCGGCTGCACGGGTGGAGCGACGGGGAGGGCCACGTCCTACAGCCTGCCAGGCGGGAACCGATCGAGCGGCGGCGTCGTCCAACCGGCACCAACATGAGGAGGACGACATGGGTGCACGGTGGGGATGGGCGCTGCTCGGCGGCGTGGTGGCGGGAGCAGTAGCGGTCGGCGTCGTGGCCGCGATCGGCGAGGGCCCAGGGGCGGCGGAGGCGCAGGCCACGAGCACGACCGCACCCGCGACCGGAGGCGGCGGCGGTGCCACGCCGGTGCGCACGGTCACGGTGTCGGCCGACGGTACGTCGTCGGGCAAGCCGGATACCGCCGTCGTGCAGATCGGTGTGCAGACCCAGGCGTCGAAGGCCAACGACGCGCTCGAGCAAGGCCAACGAGAAGGCTCAGCAGCTGCTCGACGCGTTGAAGATCCGAGGCGTCAAGGCCGAGGACATCACCACCACCAACGTCTCGCTCTACCCGCAGACCACCAACGACGGCCACACCATCACCGGCTACCAGGCCGCCAACACCCTGATGGTCAAGATCCGCGACATCGCCAACGCCGGTTCGATCATCGACGCCGCGGCCGCCACCGTCGGCGACGAGATCACGCTCCAAGGCGTGTCGTTCGCGATCGACGACACGGGCGCCCTCCGGGCCGAGGCTCGCAAAGACGCCGTGGTCAAGGCCAAGGCCCAGGCCGATCAGCTGGCCGCGGCCAGCGGGCAGCGAGTGGGCCAGGTCCTCTCGTTGAGCGAGGGCGTGTCGGCCTCGACGCCCCTGCCCTATGCGGTCGACGCGAGCGGCGGTCGGGACGCGGCGGCGAGCGTGCCGATCGAACCCGGCCAGCAGCAGCTCGACGTCAACGTCACCGTCGTGTACGAGCTGCTGGGCTGAGCCACACGTGGCGACCATCAACGTCGCCTCCCGATGGGCAGGACGGGAACAAAGCGCCTTCCCCGGTCGCGGCCCGGTGGCGGTAGCGTCCGCCTCCGTGACTGCAGATCCCATGCAGGAGCGGCTCGAAGACCTTCGTCGCCGCAAGGAGCAGGCGTACCACGCCGGCTCGCCGAGAGCGATCGAGCGTCAGCACGCCAAGGGCAAGCTGCTCGCTCGCGAGCGGGTCGAGTACCTCCTGGACCCGGACTCGTTCCACGAGCTCGACCTCCTCGCCCGCCACCGCGCCGCCGGCTTGGAGGAGCGGCCGTACACCGACGGGGTGATCACCGGCTGGGGCACCATCGGCGGTCGCAAGGTGTTCGTCTTCAGCCAGGACTTCACCGTCTTCGGCGGGGCACTCGGCGAGGTCTTCGCCGAGAAGATCCACAAGCTGATGGACCTGGCCCTGAAGGTGGGCGCACCCGTCATCGGGCTGAACGACGGGGCCGGCGCGCGCATCCAGGAGGGCGTGGTCTCTCTCGCCAGCTACGGCGGGATCTTCTACCGCAACGTCCTGTCGTCGGGGGTGGTGCCCCAGATCAGCGTGATCCTCGGGCCGTGCGCCGGTGGTGCGGTCTACTCGCCCGCGATGACCGACTTCATCTTCATGGTGCGCGAGAGCTCGCACATGTTCATCACCGGCCCGGACGTGGTGAAGACCGTCACCGGCGAGGAAGTGACACTCGAGGAGCTCGGCGGAGCCATGAGCCACGCCACCAAGTCCGGCGTCGCCACCTTCGTGGCCTCGGACGAGAAGTCCTGCCTCGACGACGTCCGCTACCTGCTGTCGTTCCTCCCCCAGAACAACCTGGAGGAGGCGCCGATCACCGAGACGACGGACGACCCCCTGCGGCGGTGCGAGGCGCTGGGCACCATCCTGCCCGCACACCCGAACCTGCCCTACGACATGAAGAAGGTCGTGCGCGAGGTCCTCGACGACGGGGAGTTCTTCGAGTACTTCCCGCACTGGGCCAAGAGCATCGTGTGCGGGTTCGGACGACTGAACGGGATGTCGGTCGGGATCGTCGGCAACCAGCCCATGGTGCTGGCCGGCGTGCTCGACATCGAGAGCGCCGAGAAGGCGGCCCGGTTCGTGCGGACGTGCGACGCGTTCAACATCCCGTTGATCACGTTCGTCGACGTGCCTGGCTTCCTGCCCGGCGTGGACCAGGAGTACGGCGGCATCATCCGCCACGGCGCCAAGCTGCTGTACGCCTACTGCGAGGCCACGGTGCCCCGCATCCAGGTCATCACCCGCAAGGCGTACGGCGGTGCCTATGTGGTCATGGACTCGAAGTCGATCGGCGCCGACCTGGCGTACGCGTGGCCGTCGGCCGAGCTGGCGGTGATGGGACCGCAGGGCGCAGTCGAGATCGTGTACCGCCGAGAGCTGCAGCAGGCGGCCGACCCAGTGGCTCGACGGGCCGAGCTCGTGGCCGACTACACCGAGCGCTACGCCAACCCCTACGCCGCGGCCGAGCGGGGCTACGTCGACGACGTGATCGATCCGGCCGAGACCCGGGCCAAGCTCGTGGCCGGGATGGAGCTGCTCCGGACCAAGCGCGAGGAGCTGCCGCGGCGCAAGCACGGGAACGTGCCCTTGTGACCATGGCGCCGGGCGGGCCACATGCGGTCGACCCGACGCTGGCGACCCGGTGGCCGGCGCCCGACCTCGCCACCATCCGCGTGGGGCCGGGAGCTCGGATGGCCGTGACGCCGAGCCCCACCGACGAGGAAGCGGCGGCGATCGTGGCCGCGATGGAGGTGCTGTGGCCGAAGCCGCTTGCGCCGGTCGAGCCGTTGCCTCGTCGGAGCACGTGGCGGTTCAGCGGGCGTTGGTGGAGCCGGCCGGTGCCGGTCCGGCGGTCGCGGCCGTGGTTCTGATCGTCCCCGCTCTCACATGACGGGGCGGGCCTCTCGGCACTACAACACGCCGGCCGAGGTGGACCGACCGCTCGACGTGGTGGCCGTCCTGCCGGCCTGAAGGCGCGGCACCGGGAGCGTGGGGTGCCCCTCGCAGCGTGGGACCGGCTGGTGCCCCGCGGCACCCGGCCCTCCATCGCGGCGGGCCCGCGGACGAGCCCGGCCTCGGCGACCACTACGGTCCGCCGCTGTGGACGTCACAACCGTCGCCGACGACCTCGTGGTCCTGCACGACGGGACCGAGGTGCACACGTTCGCGCCGCTGCAGCCGGACACCGTCTACGAGGTGCAGGGCGTCGAGGTCCGCACCCTCGCGTGGCCCGGTGGGGAGCTGCTGTGCCGGTTCGCCACGGTCAACGACGTCCACTTCGGCGAGATCGAGGCCGGTCGCGTCGACGACAGCCCGCTCGGCCCGATTCAGCAGGCGGAGCCAGGGCAGCCGCCCTACCCCGAGACCATGAACCACGGCGCGGTGGCGGAGATCGCCGCCATCGACCCGGTGGCGGTGGTGGTGAAGGGTGACCTGACGAACGACGGGGTACGGGACGAGTTCGAGGCCTTCGACGCCTGCTACCGGGGCGCCTTCGACGGCCGGCTGCACGTCGTGCGGGGCAACCACGACGCCTACCACGGCCAGGACACGTATCCCGGCGACCAGCTGGTCGAGCTGCCGGGCGTGAAGCTGGCTCTGCTCGACACCGTGATCCCGACCGCCACCGAGGGTCGGGTCACGTCGGAGCAGCTGGCCTGGCTCGACGACCTCGCGGCCGCGTCCGACCGACCGGTCCTCGTCATGGGCCACCACCAGTGCTGGGCACCGGGCGGAGTTCGCCGCGACGACTACTTCGGCATCCACCCCGACGACTCGGAGCGTCTGATCGACGTCGTCGCCCGGCGCCCCCGCGTCGTCGGTTACGCCGCCGGCCACACCCACCGAAACCGGGTGCGGCGCATGCCGGGCACGGGAGCAGTGCCGTTCATCGAGGTGGCGTGCGTGAAGGACTTCCCGGGATCCTGGGCGGAGTACCGGGTCTACGAAGGCGGGATCACGCAGGTCCACCACCGCATCTCGACCCCCGCCGCGCTCCGGTGGAGCGAGCGCTGCCGACACCTCTACGCCGACTTCGGCGTCGACTATGAAACCTATGCCCTCGGCGGCTTGGAGGACAGGTGTTTCACCATCTTGATCCGTTGACCGTTCGCGCCGCGTTCCCGGACGTGGCCGATGTCTTCCTCACGACCGTCGCCGGAGTGGGCGCCGGGCAGTGGGACCAGCCCGGTCTCGGTGCTTGGACCGTGCGCGAGCTCACCGGTCACGCGCTGCGCGCCTTCATCACCCTCGAACGGCTGTGCGACACCGAGGGCGAGCATCCGACGATCCTCAGCGCGCCGGCCTACTACCGGGCGGCGTTGAGCGCGCCAGGTGTGCACGACGGTGTCGCCGAGCGCGGCCGCGAAGCGGGCGCGCAGCTGGTCGATCCGGTGGCTACGGCGGGCATGACCGTCGAGCAAGCCCTGCGACGGCTGGCGGCGACACCGGACGAGCATGTGGGCGAGACCCTCGGTGGGACGATGCGCCTCGCCGACTACTTGCCGACGCGCGTGGTGGAGGTCGGGCTGCACACGCTCGACCTGCAGGCGGCGACTGGGCAAGCGGTGACCCTCCCGGCCTCGGCCGGCGGCGTGATCCTCGGCGTCCTGGCCGACCTGTCGGACCTGCCCACCGTGTTGCGCGCGCTGACCGGGCGCGAAGCCCTGCCGGACGGCTTCAACCTGCTCGGCTAGCGCGGGCGCGCCGCCCGCGCTGGCTGCGGCAGTGGGCCCGCACCGGGCGCGCCGCTCGTGCTCTACTGGCGGGTCGTGGGCAGGATCTCGTCGCGCTCGGCCGTGCCACCGTTTCACGCCATGGGCATGGTCCGCGCCGCGACCGAGCGTGAGGCCGGCGGGGAGTCCGTGCTGCACCTCGAAGTCGGGCAGCCTTCTTCCCCCGCCCCCGCCCAAGTGCGGGAGGCGGCCCGCTGGGCACTCGAGCAGGACCAGATCGGCTACACGAGCACGCCCGGACTGCTGTCGCTGCGCACGGCCATCGCCCGCCACTACCGCCACTGGTACGGCGTCGAGATCGACGCCGGTCAGGTCATCGTCACCGCCGGGGCCTCGGCCGCCTTCACGCTCGCCTTCCTCGCGGCCTTCGATCCGGGCGATCGTGTGGCGGTGATCGAGCCCGGCTACCCGTGCTACCGCAACACGCTGCTGGCGCTCGGCGTCGAGCCGGTCTCCATCCCCGTGGGCCCGGAGAGCCGCTGGGCCCCGACGGTGGCGCTCGTCGACCGGGCGGGGCCGGTCGACGGGCTGGTCGTGGCCAGCCCGTCGAACCCGACCGGCGCCGTCATCCCGGCCGAGGGCTTGAAGGAGCTGGCGGCGTGGTGCGGGGAGCGCGACGTGCAGCTGGTGTCCGACGAGATCTACCACGGCATCACCTATGGCCACCGGGCCGAGTCGGCGCTGGCCTGGTCTGCCGACGCGGTGGTCGTCAGCAGCTTCTCGAAGTACTTCTCGATGACCGGCTGGCGCCTCGGTTGGATCGTCGCCCCACCCGATCTGCTCGAAGCGGTCGAGCGGTTGCAGCAGAACCTCTACATCTGCGCCCCGACCCTGTCCCAGCTGGCGGCGGTGGTCGCGTTCGACTGCGCCGACGAGCTCGACGGGCACGTGGCTCGCTACGCCGCCAACCGCCGGCTGCTGCTCGATGGCCTGGCCGGGGCCGGCCTGCGAGATGTGGCGGCCGCCGACGGTGCGTTCTACGTGTATGCCGACGTCACCGAGCTGGCCGCCGACTCGATGGCGCTCTGCCGTCGCTGGCTCGACGAGGCCGGAGTGGCCACGACGCCCGGCATCGACTTCGACCTGGCCTGCGGCCGGCACTTCGTCCGCTTCTCGTACTCGGGGCAGGCGGACCACATCGGTGCGGCCTGCGAGCGGTTGGCGGCGTGGGTGGCGAGGCAACCATGACCGGGGAGAGCTCACCCGGCCCGCTCGACGGCCTCCGGGTCCTCGATCTGTCGACGGTCATCGCCGGGCCCAGCGTGGCCCGCTACCTCGGCGACTTCGGGGCCGACGTGATCAAGGTCGAGCGTCCGGACGGCGACAGCCTGCGCAACATGGCCTGGCGCGACCCGCGCGACGGCTCCGGCCTGTGGTGGAAGTTCGCCAACCGCAACAAGCGCTTCGTCGCCCTCGATCTGAAGCAGCCCCAAGACCACGAGCTCCTGCTGCGCCTGGTCCATGACGCCGACGCGCTGATCGAGAACTTCCGGCCGGGGACGCTCGAGCGTCTCGCACTCGGGCCCGACGTGCTCCACGCCCGCAACCCCTGGCTCGTCATCACCCGGGTGACCGGCTTCGGCCAGCAAGGCCCGTACGCCAGCCGGCCCGGCTTCGCCTCCATCGCGGAGGCCATGTCCGGCTACGCCGCCATCGCCGGTGAGGCCGGCGGTCCTCCGCTGCTGCCGCCGATCGCGCTCACGGATGAGGTCACCGGCCTTGTCGGTGCATTTGCAACGATGGTGGCGCTGTGGTCTGGGATCGGGCAGGTCGTCGACGTCAACCTGCTCGAATCGCTGTTCCAGCTGATGGGCCCGCTCATCTCCCTCTACCGGCTGACCGGCGAGCAGCAGGAGCGGCTCGGGTCCGGCATCCCCTACACGGTCCCCCGCGGCACCTACCGCACGGCCGACGGCACGTGGGTGGCGGTATCGACCTCGTCGGATTCGGTGGCGGGCCGGGTCATGCGACTCATCGGCGTGGGCGACGACGACCGCTTCGCCACCTTCGCCGGCCGGGTCGAGCACCGCGTCGAGCTGGACCAGGTGGTGTCGGACTGGATCGCCGCCCGCGCCCGGGCGGAGGTGCTCGCCGCGTTCGAGGCGGCCGAGGCGGCCATCGCGCCGGTGATGGACATGGCGGCCATCTCGGACGACCCGCACCTGGCGGCGCGGGGCGCCATCGTCGAGCTGGAAGGCACCCCGATGCAGGGTTTGGTGGCGGCGCTCGCCGCCACACCCGGCCGCCTGCGGTGGGCGGGACGCGGCATCGACGCCGACGGCGCCGAGATCCGCCGGATGGGCTGGCAGCCGAGACGGACCGATCCGGAGCACGGCGCCTAGCAGGAGGCGTAGCCTCTCGCCGCGATGACGACAATGACGTCGCCGTTGGCGCGGGCCCAGCGAGTCGGACGGGATCGGATCGCCGTCACCTGCGGGTCGGTGCAGCTGACGTACGCCGAGATGTGGGACCGGTGCCGCCGCCTGGTCAGTGGGCTGCAGCAGCTCGGCCTCGGCGCCGGGGATCGGGTGGCCGTGGTCGGGCCCAACTGCCACCGGTACCTCGAGATCTACCAAGCGGTGCCGGGGTGCGGCCTGGTGGTCGTGCCGCTGAACTCCCGGCACACGCCGGCAGAGCTGCGGTACGCGCTGGAGGACTCGGGAGCGCGGGTGCTGTTCACCGGACGCGGCAACGACGGCCTCGAAGGCGTCGTCGAGCACCTCATCGACCTCGAAGAGGGCTACGAGTCGCTGCTGGCATCGGCACCGCCCGCGGCCGAGCACGACATCGCACGCGATCAGCCCGACGACACCCTGGCCGGGCTCTTCTACACCGGTGGCACCACTGGGGCCGCGAAGGGCGTGATGCTCACCCACCGGAACCTGGTGGCCAACACGTTCCACTTCATCGCCATCTGCCCCTTCACCCCGGCGACGCGCTGGCTGATCATCGCCCCCCTGTTCCACGCCGCCGGATCGATGGCGGTGCTGGCCACGGTGTGGAACACCGGTCGCAACGTGGTGCTGCCGGCGTTCGACCCCGCCGTCGCCCTCGACCTGATCGAGCGCGAGGGCGTCACCCACACCGTGGCCGTCCCCACCATGCTGGCGGCGATGAACGAGGAGCAGGCGGCCCGGCCCCGCGAGGTGTCCTCTTTGCGGTACCTGTGCCACGGCGGCTCGCCCATCGCCACCGAGACGCTTCGGCGGGCCCGGACCGCCTTCCCCGAGCGCGAAGCTCATACACATCTATGGCGCCACCGAGACGGCCCCGATCGCGACCGTGCTGCACGGCGAGGAGGACCTGCTCGACGCCCCCCAAGCCCGGTCGTGCGGCCAGCCGGCGGTCGGTGTCGACGTCATCGTCCTCGCGGACGGGCGGCCGGCCCTCGTGGGCGAGGTCGGCGAGGTGCTCGTGCGAGGCCCGAACGTGATGGTGGGCTACTGGAACAAGCCCGCCGAGACCGAGGCGGCGCTGGTGGACGGCTGGTACCGGACGGGCGACCTCGGCTACCAGGACGAGCAAGCCAACCTGTACCTGGTCGACCGGGCCAGGGACATGATCGTGAGCGGGGGCGAGAACGTCTACAGCACCGAGGTCGAGGACGCCCTCTACCGCCACCCGGCCGTGTTCGAAGCCGCGGTCTTCGGGGTGCCCGACGACCATTGGGGGGAGGCCGTGCACGCCGTCGTCGTGCCTCGTGCCCGGGTGACGCCCGAGGAGCTGATCGCCCACTGCCGGGAGCTCATCGCGCCCTACAAGGTGCCCAAGGCCATCGAGCTGCGGGCCGAGCCGCTGCCGAAGTCCGGGGCGGGGAAGGTGCTCAAGCGCGAGCTGCGGGAGCCGTTCTGGACCGGGATCACCGAGCGGGTGGCCGGCGGTTGACGGCCGGGAGGGGGCGGTGACCACGGGCGCGGTGCGGCTCGAGCGCGACGGCTCCATCGCCTGGCTGCGCATGGATCGCCCCGACTCGCTGAACGCCTTCGACGGCGACCTGATCGCCGCCATGCGGGAACGGGTCCGCGAGCTGGCGGCCGACCGCGACGTCCGTGCCGCCGTCCTGTGCGGGACCGGCCGGGCGTTCTCGACCGGTGTGGATGTCAAAGCCCTCGGGAGCGGGGAGATCCACCTCGGCTGGTTCGAGCAGTGGGACGAGATGATCGACGAGCTCGACGACCTCGCCATCCCTGTGATCGGCGCTGCGCAGGGCCATTGCCTCGGCGGAGGGCTGATGCTGCTGTTGGCCACCGACTACCGGCTCGGCGCCACGGATCTCCGGGTCGGGCTCGGCGCGGCTCGTCTCGGCATCCTCCCGGGAACTGCGCCGCGCCAGCTGGTGGAGGCGGTCGGCGTCGCCGCGGCTCGCCGGCTCTGCCTGTTCTGCGAGACGGTCGACGCCGACGAGGCCCGCACCATCGGGCTCGTCGATCGGGTGGTGGCGGTGGATCGGCTCGAACACGAGGCGCGCGCCCTGGCCGAGCGAGTGGCCGGGTTCTCCCCGGTCGCAGTGGCCGAGTGCAAGCGCCTGGTGCTCCAGACGCCGGCCCTCAGCCGGGACGGGTACCAGGCCGCGTACCGGGCCGCGCAGCAGCGGTGTCTGGATGCTCTGCGCGCCAGCGAGCGGCGGAGCTAGCCCTCGTCGCCTGCGATGGCGAGGCCGATCGGGCAGCTGACCCCGGTCCCGCCCAGGCCGCAGTAGCCGCCAGGGTTCTTGCCGAGGTACTGCTGATGGTACGGCTCGGCGTAGAAGAAGGACCCTGCCGGCGCGATCTCGGTGGTGATCTCGCTGTACCCGGCATCCCCCAGCTTCTCTTGGAACAGCTTGCGGCTGTGCTCGGCCGCCTGGCGCTGATCGTCGTCGGCGTAGTAGATGGCGGAGCGGTACTGGCTGCCGACGTCGTTGCCCTGGCGCATGCCCTGGGTGGGATCGTGGCTCTCCCAGAACACCTTCAGCAGCTGCTCGTATGTGACCAGCTCGGGGTCGAAGACGACGAGCACGGCTTCGGTGTGGCCGGTGCGGCCCGAGCAGACCTCCTCGTAGGTCGGGTTCGGCGTGAAGCCCCCGGCGTAGCCGACGGCGGTGGACCAGACGCCGGGCGCCTCCCAGAACTTGCGCTCGGCACCCCAGAAGCACCCCAACGCGAAGACCGCGGTCTGGTAGCCCGTGGGCCAGGGCGGGGTGAGCGGGTGGCCGTTGATGAAGTGCTCCGTCGGTACCGCCATCGCCTGGTCGGGCCGGCCGGCGAGGGCCTCCTCGGGCGACACCATCTCGGACTTCTTGCGGGAGAACAGCATCACGACCTCCTCGGCGGCTGCAGCCCCACCAGGATAGGTCCGGGCAGAGCCGGGCGTGTCCGGGCCGAGCTGGGCGTGTCCGGGCCGACCCGGACGTTCTGGTCACCGATGTCGCGCTCCCGGCGCGGATTCGGTGACCAGAACGGTTTGAGGGGCCGGCTGCGCGTCGGGCGCCTCTGGTGCCCCGGGCGCCCCCGCCCCGGACGTCCCGCCCCCGGCGCCCCCTGCAAGGCTCCTCGGCGAGCCCGGGCTCAGTGGAGGAGGAGGACCGCGAGCCGGCGGCCGGACGCGGCGAGGCCGATGACCCCCATGACGGCCAGGTAGGCGACATGCCCGAGGAGGGACCAGCTGAGGGCGCCGGTGGAGAAGGCCCGGCAGAGCGCGACGCCGTGGTACAGCGGGGTGAGCTGCACGATCCAGCGCAAGGTCGGCGAGTACACCGAGAGCGGGTAGAAGGTGGCGGAGAACAGGAACAGCGGCACCTGGATGGCCTGGACCCAGGTGAAGTCGGCCCACGTGCGGGCGTACGAGCACCCTGCGAGCCCGACGGCGGCGAACGCGAAGCCGATCAAGAGCGCCGTCGGCAGACACAGGACGACCCAGGGCGACGACGCCAGGCCCATGGCCACCATCACCACGAGGAAGCCGGTGGCGTAGATCGCCCCCCGGATCAGCGCCCAACCGATCTCGCCGACCGCCACGTCGCCGACGCCGAGCGGCGTGGCGAGCACGGCGTCGTACACCCGGGCGTACTTGAGCTTGTAGAAGACGTTCATGGTCGAGTCGTAGACGGCGCCGTTCATGGCCGACGCGGCCAAGAGCCCAGGCGCGACGAAGTGGGCGTAGTCGACCAGCTGGCCGTTGACATCGACGTCGCCCACCAGCGCGCCGAGGCCGAGGCGGATCGACACCAAGTAGAAGACGGGCTCGAAGAACCCCGAGACGATGATCATCCATGTGCGCCGGTAGACGTAGGCGTTGCGCTCGATCAGGCGCTGGCCGCGGCGGGCGTCGTGCAGGACGGTTGGGAGCATCCGCCACACGAGCGGGCGGGTGGGCGCGGGTGCAGTGAGGGTCATCGTCGGCGCCGCCTCGTCGGAGCCGAAGCAGCACTGGTCACGGGTAGAGCCGCCTGGCGAGGGTGCGCCGGGCCACGACGACGCCGCCCAGCAACATGGCCACGAGCACGGCCGTGTGGACGCCCAGCTGCCAGCCGGGCACACCGCCGAGGGCGAGGCCCCGGCACAGGCTGACGCCGTGGAACAGCGGTGTGAACCAGGCGATCACCCGCAGCCAGCCCGGGAGCTGGTCGACGCTGAAGAACACCCCGGAGAAGAGGAACATGGGGGTGATCACGAAGCGCTGGAACGACGCGAACCGGCCCCCGGTGTCGTCCACGGTGCAGGCCCAGGCGAAGATCGGCGCCGCGAAGGCAAGCCCGGTGAGCACGCCCGCCGGCACCGCCGCCAAGGTGCCCGGATGCCGGGTGTCGTGGAACAGCATCATCACCGCTGCGAAGGCGCCGACCGCGATGAACACTCGCACGATCATCCAGAGGATGTGGCCGGTGACGACGTCCTTGGCGCGCAGCGGCGTCGCGGTCATGGCGTAGAAGGACCGGTTCCACTTCAACGCTCCGAGGACCGGCCAGGTGCTGTCGATCGACCCGACGAGCATGCCGTCGGCCGCCAGGAGACCGGGGGCGAGGAAGGCGACATAGGACGCGCCGCCGAGCGCCTGGCTCCCCGCGGTGTGTTGGTTCACCAGCGTGCCCAGCCCGAGTCCCATGCCGGCGAGGTAGAAGAACGGGGTGAAGAGCGCGGTGCCGAGCGTGGCCCGCCACAGGTGCTTGAAGCTGGTGACGTGGTACTCGGCCACCCGCAGGGCGGCGACCGAGGACGAACGGAGGGTGGCGGCCCGGGCCATTCGCTCAGTCGACCAGGGTCCGACCGGTCAGGGTGAGGAAGACGTCCTCGAGGCTGCTGCGCCGCACGAGCAGGCCCTCGGCCCGCAGGCCGCGCTCGTGCAGCTGGGCGATCGCCTCGTCGCCGTCCTCGACGTAGAGCAGGACCCGGTCGGGGAGCGCCTCCACCCGCTGGGCCAGGTCGGCGACCTTGTCGGCCGCGGCCTCGTTCTCGCCCGGCGCCATGCGCAGCTCGACCACTTCGCGAGTGGAGTAGCGGGCGATCAGCTCCTGCGGTGACCCTTCGGCGACGATCCGGCCGCCGTCCATCACGACCAGCCGATCGCACAGCTGTTCGGCCTCGTCCATGTAGTGCGTGGTGAGCACGAGCGACACGCCCTGCTGCTTCAGTCGATACAGCCGGTCCCAGACGAGGTGACGGGCCTGCGGATCGAGGCCGGTGGTGGGCTCGTCGAGCAGGAGGAGGTCGGGATCGTTGACGAGTGAACGAGCGATCGTGAGCCGGCGCTTCATGCCCCCGGAGAGCGGCTCGACCCGATCGTCGGCCCGCTCGCTCAGCTGCGCGAACGCCAGCAGCTCGTCCGCCTTGGTGGCTGCTGTGCGCCGCGGCAGGTCGAAGTAGCGGCCGTAGACGATGAGGTTCTCGCGCAGGGTGAGCTCCTCGTCGAGGCTGTCCTGCTGCGGTACGACTCCGAGGCGGGCGCGGATGCGCGGCCCATCGACTGCCGGGTCCAGGCCGAGGATGCGCAACGTTCCGGCGGAGATCGGCGACACGCAGCCCACCATCCTCATGGTGGACGACTTCCCGGCTCCGTTCGGCCCGAGGAACCCGAACGCCTCGCCCGGGCGGACCTCGAAGTCGATGGCGTCGACCGCGATGAACGAGCCGAACCGCTTGGTGAGGCCTCGGGCCTCGATCAGGGGCGTGCCGCCACTCACGTCGGTCAGGGTACGGGCAACCCCGGTCTGGCCTCCAAGCGTTTGGCTCGGCTCTGTACTCTGGGCTGGTGGCCCGGCTCCGGCTCTTCGCAGCCGCCCGCGAGGCGGCGGGAACGGGTCGCGACGTGGTCGACGGAGCCACGGTGGGCGCGGTCCTGACGGCCGCGGCGGCGCGCTACGGCGACGGGTTCGCGGCGGTGCTGGGCACCTCACGGATCTGGGTGAACGGCGAGCCGGCTGAGGCCACCGCGGCGGTGGAGGACACCGACGAGATCGCGGTCCTCCCTCCCGTCTCGGGCGGCGCGGGTGGCGCGTGAAACCGGCCGGTAGCGTGCCGCCGGTGAACCAGGTTCGCCACGAGGTGGAGGAGCGGCTCGCCGAGCTCGGCGAGTTCATCCGCAGCCAGCGGGAGGTGGCGCGGATGTCCGTCCGCCGCCTGGCCGAGCTGGCTGAGGTGTCCAACCCCTACCTGAGCCAGATCGAACGGGGTCTGCGCAAGCCCTCGGCTGGCATCCTCCAACAGATCGCCAAGGCGCTGCAGATCTCGGCCGAGTCGCTCTACGTGCGGGCGGGCATCCTCGACCCCGAGCGCGACGTCGAGGTCAGCGTCACCGACGCCGTCCAACGTGACCCGTTCCTCGACGCCGAGCAGAAGCGGACCCTGCTCAAGGTCTACGAGAGCCTGCGAGCCCAGGCCGCATCGGGCGACCGCTAGGTAGCCTGGCTCCCCGTGGCAGGGGAGTGCGGGCGCGGCCCGGCAGGTAGGAGCTAGGGCGATGCGCCGGCTGGCCATGCTCTCGATGCACTCGTCGCCGCTCGTGCAGCCAGGCGTCGGCGACAGCGGAGGCATGAACGTTTACGTTCGAGAGCTGTCTTCGGCCCTGGCCCAAGCCGGCATCGACACCACGACCTACGTGCGGCGATGGCAGGCTGACCTGCCGGACGAGGTGTTCGTGGAGCCGGGCTTGCGCGTCGTCCACATCGACGCCGGCCGGCCCGATCTGGCCAAGGAGCAGCTGCCCGACGTGGTCGATGCGTTCGCGACGGGCGTGATCGACCACCTTGAGTCCACTGGCGGTGCCGACGTCGTGCACGCCAATTACTGGCTGTCCGGTGTGGCCGGGCATCGCATCAAGCACGAGCTCGACCTGCCCCTCGTGTGCACCTTCCACACCTTCGCCCGGGTGAAGGCCGACGGCGGCGACCTGGAGCCGGCGCGCCGGGAGAGGGCCGAGACGGCCATCATCGGCTGCGCCGACGCCATCTGCGTGAGCTGCACCGAGGAGGAGCACCAGTTCCGGCGGCACTACGGCGATCCGCCCGGCCGGGTGGAGATCGTGGCGCCCGGCGTCGAGCACGCTCTGTTCGCGCCCGGCGATCGCATGGGCGCCCGCCGCGCCCTCGGTCTGCCCCTCGGCCCGGAGCCGGTCCTGCTCTTCGTCGGGCGCATCCAGCCCTTGAAGGGGGCGCACCTCGCGGTTCGGACACTGGCCGCGCTCGACCGCCCCGCGGCCCGGCTGATCGTCGTCGGGGGGGCCAGCGGGCTCGACGGCGCCGCCGAGTTCGAGAAGCTCGAGGCCCTGGTGGCCGAGCTCGGGCTCGTCCACCGGGTCCACTTCGTCGTCCCGCAACCCCACCACCTCCTGTCCAGCTACTACCGGGCCGCGGACGTGGCGCTGGTGCCGAGCCGCTCCGAGAGCTTCGGGTTGGTGGCGCTCGAGGCCGCGGCGTGCGGGACGCCGGTGGTGGCGTCCGCAGTCGGCGGGCTCCTCACCCTCGTCGACCACGGTCATACCGGCTTCCTCGTCCAGGGCCGCGACCCTGAGGTCTTCGCCAGCTACACCGACGAGATCCTGTCCAACGACCGCCTGGCCACCGAGATGGGGCTGGCCGCTTCGGCCCGCTCCCGCAGCTACACGTGGTCGCTGGCGGCGGCGCGGCTGCGTCGGCTCTACGCCGACCTCACCGTCGGCGCGCTCGTCCAGTGCTGAAGAGCCGGTGAGCGGGTGAGCGAGCTTCACGACGATCTCACCGTGGCTGTGCTCGAGCGCCAGCTCGATGAATGGTTGCAGGCGCTCGCCTTGGTCAACCCCTTGGTCAAGGCTGTGGGTCGGGACGATGAAGCCCGCCGGTGGTTCGTCCGGTTGCAGGGCGAGGCCAAGGAGTTCACGACCATCTGGCTCGCCCTCGGTCAGCGCACCTTGCGCTACGAGGCCTACCTCATGCCGGCGCCGGAGGAGAACCACGAGCAGCTCTACGAGCACCTGTTGCGGCGCAACGAGCGTCTGGTCGGTGCCCACTTCGCCATCGGGGTCGAGGACGCGATCATCCTGCGTGGCGAGCTGCCACTGGTCGCGGTGTCGGAGGCGGAGGTCGATCGCGTGATCGGATCGCTCTACGCCTACGTCGAGCAGTGCTTCCCGGCGGCCATCCGCATCGGCTTCGCCTCCCGCTTCTGAGCCCGCCTCGGCACGTTCCGATCCGCCCGCCCTGAGGCACACGCTTACCGTGGGTCCGGGTGGTCGTCCCGCATCGGGGAAGTCGGGGTTGGCCATTCCGGGCCCATCGGAGCGCAAGTGAGCGGCCACTAGCCTCCCGCAGGTGACGTACCGCTTGGCGATCGTGGGTGGCGGCAACATGGGCACGGCGTTGGCGCGGGGCTTGGTCGCCGGCGGCTGGGCCGGTCCGGACGAGCTGGTCGTGGTCGAGGTCCTGGCTGCTCGTCGCCACGCCTTGGCCCAGGCCGAGGATCTGTTCGGCGTGGAGGTGGCGGCGTCGCTCGCCGGAGTCACCGTCGACGCCGCGGTGCTAGCGGTGAAGCCGGGGGATGTGCCAGCCGCCGCCCGGGCCGCGGCCGACGCCGGTGCCGGCCGCCTCCTCTCGATCGCCGCCGGGGTGCCCACCTCGGTCGTCGAAGCCGCCGCCGGGTCCGACATCGCTGTGGTGCGAGCGATGCCGAACACGGCCGCGCTGGTGGGCGCGGGCGCGGCTGCCATCGCGCCCGGCCGCGGCGCCAGCGACGGGGACCTGGCATGGGCGGAGGAGATCCTCGCCGCGGTCGGGACGGTCGTGCGCGTCTCGGAGGTGGCGCTCGACGCGGTCACCGGCCTGTCTGCGTCCGGGCCCGCCTACCTGTTCCTGGTGGCTGAGGCGCTGACCGACGCGGGAGTAGCCGTCGGCCTCACCCGCGACGTCAGCCGCGCGCTCGTGCAGCAGCTGTTCGTCGGCTCCGCCCGCTTGCTGGCCGACTCCGGCGAGACCCCCGAGGCCCTACGTGCCGCGGTCACCTCGCCCGCCGGTACGACGGCGGCGGGGGTCCGTGAGCTGGAGCGGGCTGCCGTGCGGGCGGCGTTCATCGACGCCGTGGCCGCGGCCACCGAGCGCGCGCACGAGCTCGGTCACGCAATTACAACGGCGTGACTCTTTTCACGGAGGCGCCAGATGCCCTAACGTTCCGCATAGCGGCCCGGTCACGGTGCGAGCTCTGGTGCGAGCCTGAGTCCGTCCTGAGAGCGAACCGCTGCCAGCCGACCGGGTGATGCCGACCGGTGTCCCCCGGGTGACGCGCCCGCTCTTTGCGGGCCGCGCCGACAGGGCTGGTGCCGTCGGGGGGTCGGCACCAGCCCTGTTTCGTTTGCCGGCGCTCAGGGACTCAGGTGGTGGCCAGGGCCGTCTGCAGCCGCCGCTGCAGCGCTTCGCTCGTGACCACGCCGACGAGGTCGCCGTCGCGCCAGACGGTGATGAACGGCGCCAACGGGGAGACTCGGGCCAGGACGGACGCCAGGGCTTCGTCAGGCGCGGCCTTGGCCATCCGGTTGAACGGGACCATCAGCTGCGCGAGCACCGTGAACGGTCGTTGCTGCTCGGGCACCAGCCAGAGCTGGTCCTCGGCGACGAGCCCGGTGAGGGCGCCGCTGCGGTCCTGCACGGCGACGACGCGGGGCGTGCCGAGCCGGCCCCGCTGGCCGAGCATCGTCTCGGCGTCGGTATCACCGGCGGCCTGCGCGACGCCGTACCAGGTGACGTCGTCGACCGTGACGCCCGCCAGGCGGGCCTGAGTGCCGGCCGCCATCTGCTCGGCCTTGGCCGTGAGGATCAGGAAGCCGCCGGTGAGGGGCACGAAGATGCCCCCCCAACCGTGGAACAGCATCCAGATGCCGATGATGACCACCGTCCAGCCCAGCGCCTGTCCGGCCTGGGCCGCCTCCCGGCTGGCCCGATAGCGGTCGTGGTGCTGGGCCCAGCGCACGGCGCGCAGGATCCGGCCGCCGTCGAGGGGCGCGCCGGGCAGCAGGTTGAAGACGGCGATGATCAGGTTGACGATCCCGAGCCAGCCCAGGACGGCGATCAGGAGGCGTGACGCGTGCCAGCGCGTCAAGGCCCAAGGCCGCGCCCACCGAGCGCGCCGCCGAGGAGGATGCTGGCGAGGGGTCCGGCGGCGGCGATGAGGCCGTCGGCGCGTGGAGTCGGGGCGTCGTTGTTCAGGCGGGCCATGCCGCCGAGCAGCCACAGCTCGATGCCCTCTGTCTCCACGCCGTAGCGGCGGGCGGTCAGGGCGTGCGAGAGCTCATGGGCCAGGATCGACCCGAAGAAGAGGACGACGCCGACCAGGGCGACGCCCCAGTAGGCGATGTGGCTGGCGCCGGGCGCGCTGGCCGGGAGGGCGCCGTTGGCCAGGCTGTAGCCGAGGAACCAGGCGATGAGGCCCAGGGTCCAGTGAATGGACACCGGGATGCCGCTGACTCGTCCGAGGCGGACGAAACCGCGCATTGGTCGGGTGCTCCTTTCGATTCGCTCTCGCCCGACGAACCGTCGTCCGAGAGCCCCGAAGCCGGGGATCAGTTGGAGCCTCTTGGTCTCACCCACCCTGGTGGGCCGGCACCCCGGGCCCGAAGGCCGTGCTGACGTTGGCGCCGTCTCGGGTTACTCCCCTTGTGGCTTGGCTCAGTCTACGAGGGCAGTGCGGCCGTTCCACGGCTCGGGGCTCGATCCGTGCCGCCCATCGGTCGTCCCAGGGCGGTCGTTAGGGTGTCGTCGATGGCCGGCTACGACACCGTCAGCTTCCTGTCGGACTACGGCTTGGCGGACGAGTTCGTCGGGTTGGTCAAGGCCGTCATCCGCGACATCGCACCCCACGCCGCGCGTCATCGACCTGACCCACCAGATCCCCCCGCACGACATCCGCGCTGGCTCGCTCGCTTTGGCGCGCTGCATCCAGTACGTGCCGTCCGGCGTGGTGCTGGCGGTCGTCGATCCGGGCGTCGGCACGGCGCGGCGGGCAGTGGCCATCGAGGTCGCGGGTGGGGCCGGAGTCCTGGTGGGCCCCGACAACGGGCTCCTCGCCCCAGCGGTGGCCATGGCCGGTGGCGCCGGCCGCGCCGTGGTCCTGACCAACACCGAGCTCCACCTGCCGGCCCCGGGCGCGACCTTCGCCGGGCGAGACCTGTTCGCGCCCGTGGCCGCCCACGTCTGCAATGGTGTCACCCTCGATGAGCTGGGCGAGCTCATCGACCCCGGTCAGCTCATGCCGGGCGTGATCCCGGTGCCCCACGAGGAGGCTGAGGGGCTGGTGGCCGAGGTGCTGTGGGTCGACCACTTCGGCAACGCGCAGCTGAACGTCGGACCCGACGACGTCGCCGAATGGGGCGATGCCGTGCGCATCGCCTGGGGTAGCACCGTTCGCACCGCCCACCGCTGCGCGACGTTCGATGACATCGGATCCGGCGCCGTCGGCCTCGTCCTCGACTCCTACGGCCTGCTGGCGCTGGCGCTCATGCGCCGCTCGGCCGCCGACGAGCTCGGCCTCGGGCCGGGGGACTCCGTCGTCCTCGGTCCCTTGTCCGACGATGGCGCCGCGGCCGGGATGGTGGTCAGTCCCGTCGCGCTCGGGCGCCGCGACCGTTAGCCTCCCGCCCGTGCGTCCTGCCACGACCCTGGCCCTCGCGCTGCTGCTGGTCGCGATCGTCGTGGCCGGGGTCCTGAGCCTGATCCTGGCCGGCTGAGATCGGATCGGTGAGCACGTGAACCTGGCCTCGGTCCTCGAAGGGCACCCAGCCGATGACGTGGCGCTCATCAGCCAAGGGCACCTGACCACCTACGGCACGTTGCGCGAGCACGTCGATGCCTTTCGGGGCGCCCTGGCCCGCCACGGCGTCGGCGCCGGCGACCGGGTCGCCATCCTCTGTGGCAACGACCCGTACTTCGTGGTGGCGTTGCTGGCCACGGTCGGCCTGGGGGCCGTGGCCGTGCCTCTCAACCCCACCAGCCCCGGTCCTGAGCTCGAGCGGCAGCTGACCGCGGTGACGCCCGTCGTGGCGGTGGTCGGACGGGCAGCCGCCGCGACGTGGCCGTCGATACCGTCCTCGGTGACGGGGCCGATCGGCACGGTGATCGCCACCACCGGCCACGTCCTCGCCGATGCCGACACCTTCGACGACCTGTTGGACGGCGAGCCGCTGGCGGCGACGGCAACCGAGCCCGACGACCTCGCGCTGCTGATGTTCACCAGCGGCACCGCGGGCGCGTCGCTGGCGGCCATGCTCTCCCACGGCAACCTGCTCTCCAACCTCGAGCAGATGCGTGCCACCAGCGATCCCGACCGGGTCGCCCCCGACGACGTGGTGCTCGGCGTCCTCCCGCTCAACCACATCATGGGTCTGAGCGTGGTGCTGCTCCTGCCCTTGCAGGTCGGGGCGAGCGTGGTCCTGGTCCAGCGGTTCGACCCCGCAACCGCGCTCGACACCGTGGTGGACCGCAAGGTGACCGTCGTGCCCGGAGCCCCGCCGATGTGGGTGGAGTGGTCGCAGATGTCGGCCGAGGCGCTCGAACCTCTGCGCCAGGTGCGGCTGGCCACGACGGGCGCAGCCAAGCTTCCGGAGCAGGTCGCGGTGACGTTGCGCGAGCGGTGCGGCCTCGTGCTCCGGGAGGGTTACGGGCTGACCGAGGCCTCACCGGTGGTCACCACCTCGACGGGCGTCGAGCCCCGAGTGGGCTCCGTGGGCAAGGTCATCGCCAACCTGGAGCTGCGGCTGGTGGACCCCGACGGCACCGACGCGCTGGCCGGCGACCCGGGCGAGATCTGGGTCCGCGGCCCCAACGTGTTCATGGGCTACTGGAACGATCCCACGGCGACGGCGCGGGTGCTGACGCCCGACGGCTGGCTGCGCACCGGCGATGTCGCCGTCACCGACGACGACGGCTACCTGTGGCTCGTCGACCGGGCCAAGGACCTCATCATCGTGTCCGGCTTCAACGTGTTCCCGGCCGAGGTCGAGGACGTGATCGCGTCGTTCCCGGGCGTGGCCGAGACGACAGTCGTCGGCGTCGCCCATCCGCGCACCGGCGAGGCCGTGAAGGCCTATGTGGTGGCCGGGCCCGACGTGCACCTCGACGAGGAGAGCGTGATCGGCTACTGCCGCGACCACCTGGCCCGGTACAAGTGCCCTTCCAAGGTGCTCTTCGTCGACGAGCTGCCGCGGAACCTGTCCGGGAAGGTGCTACGCCGCGTCCTGCGCTGAGCGCAGCAAACGGGCGGCGGCAGGCCGCGCCGGCGTAGCGATCAGGAACCCGCCGAACAGGATCGCGATCCCCAGCACCAGGGTGAGGGCGAAGGCGCGATCCTTCCCCAAGCGGCCGGCGAGGGTGCCGCTGGCCGAGAGCACGAGCGTGCCGGCGGCGATGACGAGGTTGCCGATGGCGAGCCGGCGGGCCCCGATGGCGGCCGCCCTCGCGCTCGCGCTGGAGCGTGGGGTGCGGAGCAGGCGCCACGCCGACCACAAGGCGCCCCCGATCACCACGAGCGCGCCGAGCCCCGAGCCGACCGCAGCCAGGATGCGGGGCAGGGGGCCGAAGAGCTCGCTGCCCTGGGGTAGGTCGTCGCTCGGCACCGGCCCCCGCAGCGGCGCCATCAGCACCACGCCGGCCGCGAAGCCGGACACCACCGCCAGACCCCACCGCGTGGCGTCGGCGACGCTCCTGGGGGCGAGCAGGTAGATCGTGCCGAGCGCCAACCACGGGACGTTCAGGACGGCCCCGAAGAGGAAGAAGGCTCGGAAGCTGGGCCCGTTCCAGCCGACCGCCTCGGCCACCCAGAGGGCGGCGGAGGCGGCGGCGAACAGGGCGAGGGAGATGGTCCACGCCAGCTCGTGAGGCCGGCGGCGGACCAGCCACCGCTCGAGCGTGGCGCCGGCGAACGCCAATGCGAGCAGCGTGGCGGCTGCGGCCAGCGCGGCGTCGAGGGTGACCACGGCTCGGCAGCGTAGATGCGGACCGCGACGGCAGGACCGGCGGGCGCGGGCCGCTCCCTTGTTGCGACGCCGAACGACGCCAGGCGACGCGCCGAGCGGCGCCCGGGCGACCTCCAGCGGTGCGGGGCCAGTCGCTCCTCGGCGTTTGACGGACCGCGCCCCGGGTGGTTTGTGAACGAATGCACGTGGTCGTAGCCTTCGGCCGTGACCGATCCCGGACGGCGCCGGATCCCCGAGGCGACCGTGGCTCGGCTCCCGGTGTACCTGCGGATCCTCTACGACCTGGCCGCGGATCGGGTGAGCAGCGTATCGTCCGAGCGCCTGGCCGAGCTGGCCGGCGTCAACGCCGCGAAGGTCCGCAAGGACCTGTCCTACCTCGGGTCCTACGGCACCCGCGGCGTGGGCTACGAGGTCGACTACTTGACGTACCAGATGAGCCGGGAGCTGGGACTCACCCACGATTGGCCGGTGGTCATCGTGGGCGCCGGCAACCTCGGCCACGCCCTCGCCAACTACGCCGGGTTCGATGAGCGGGGCTTCCCGGTCAGGTCTCTGGTCGACGTGGACCCGGACAAGGTCGGCACCAGCATCGCCGGCATCACCGTCCGCCACCTGGACGACCTGGCGGACATCGTGGGCCCGGCGGGCGCCATCGGTGTCATCGCCACGCCGGCGTCGGCCGCACAGGAGGCGGCGGACCGATTGGTGGCGGCGGGGGTCACGGCGATCCTGAACTTCGCGCCGGTCATCCTCTCGGTGCCGTTGGGCGTGACCGTCCGCAAGGTCGATCTCGCGGTCGAGATGCAGATCCTGAGCTTCTACGAGCGGCGTCGGATCACCGGCCCGCTGGCGGCCGTGGTGGACGAACCGTCGCCCGGCCACCCGGCGAGCGTGCGTGAGGGAAGCGTGACGTCCGACCGAAGTGCCGTCGCGTGGGTGAACGGGCGAATCGGCTGCGTAGTGTTGGTGGCGATGGGAGCCGGACCCGATGGGAGGGAGCGGTAGGCCGTGGCCATCGTCGTGATCGGGCTGAACCACCGCACCGCACCCCTCGATGTCCTCGAGCGGGTGACGCTCAGCGGTGATGCGCTGCCGAAGGGCCTCCACGACCTGCGCATGCGCTCGAACCTCTCCGAGGTCGTGCTGTTGTCGACCTGCAACCGCACCGAGGTCTACGCCGCGACGGAGCGCTTCCACGGCGCCTACGCCGACATCCGCGACTTCTTCTGCTCGCTCGCCGGGCTGGCCCCGGAGGAGCTCCACCTTCACCTCGTGAGCCAGCACGAAGAAGAGGCGGCCACCCACCTGTTCGAGGTGGCGGCGGGCATCCGCTCGGCCGTGATCGGGGAGTCCGAGATCCTCGGCCAGGTCCGAGCGGCGTGGGCCCTGGCCCAGCGCGAAGGGACCACTCGCAGCATCTTGAACCTCCTCTTCCGGCGGGCGGTCGAAGTCGGCAAGCGGGCCCGCAGCGAGACGGCCATCGGCCGCGGGACGGCTTCGGTCTCGCAGGCCGCCGTCGAGCTGGCCGAGGAACGCCTCGGACCACTGGCGGGTCAGAAGGTCGTGGTCGTGGGCGCCGGGGAGGTCGGGAGGGGCGCGGCGGTGGCGCTCGCAGCACGCGGGTTGGGCGACCTGGTGGTCGTCAACCGCGGGCAGGAGCGCGGTGCCGCGCTGGCGGCGCGCACCGGAGGTCGCCTGGCCCCGAGGTCCGCGCTCGCCAACGAGCTGATCATGGCCGACCTCGCGGTCACCTGCACCGGCGCCGACCTGCCGATCATCGAGCACGAGACCATGGCCGCAGTGGTGGCGGCCCGAGGCGGCCGCCCGTTGCTGATCCTCGACATCGCCATCCCTCGCGACGTCCAGACCAGCGTGGCGGACCTGTCCGGGATCACGTTGCTGGATCTCGAGGACCTCCGGGACTGGGCCGACCGCGGCCGCCAGGCCAGGGCCGCCGAGGCCGACCGGGTACGGGCGATCGTGGCCGAGGAGGTCGACCGCTACCTCGACGACGCCTCGGCGCGCGAGGTGGCGCCGATCATCGGTGCCATGCACGAGCGCGCGGAGCAGCTCCGGACGGCCGAGCTGGCCCGATTCGATCGTCGGCTGGCCGACCTCACGCCCGCGGAGCGCGAGGCGGTCGAGACGCTGACCCGCAGGGTGGTGGCCAAGCTCCTACGTCCACCGACCGTTCGGCTCCGGCAAGATGCGGGGTCGCCCCGAGGTGAGCGCAACGCCAGCGCCTTGCGCGACCTGTTCGACCTGCCGTGAGCCGCTGGGGGCACGGCGGGAGGGTGCGCGTCGCCACCCGCGGCAGCGCCCAGGCCCGCACGCAAGCCGAAGTCGTCGCGGCTGAGCTCCGCGCCGCTCACCCCGGCCTCGAAGTGGAGCTGGTGTTCGTGCAGACGACCGGGGACCAGCGCCAGGACGTCCCGCTGCACGTCATCGGCGGTCAAGGCGTGTTCGTGAAGGAGGTGGAGCAGGCGGTCCTGCAGGGCCGGGCGGAGCTGGCCGTCCACTCGGCCAAGGACCTCCCGTCGACATTGACCGAAGGCTTGGCCATCGGCGCATTGACCAAGCGGCGCGATGCCCGTGATGCCCTCATCGGTTGCCACCTCAACGAGCTTGGCGAAGGCGCGACCGTCGCCACCGGTTCCGTCCGGCGGCGGGCGCAGCTCGGCGCCCTCCGACCGGACCTCGTCTTCACCGAGCTCCGGGGCAACATCCACACTCGCCTCGGGAAGATCCCCGACGGCGGTGCCATCGTGATGGCAGCCGCTGCGCTCGAGGTGCTCGGCATCCTCGAGGACGTTCGCGCCGAGCGACCAGTCGAGCTCTTCGATGTCGAGTCCATGGTGCCCCAGGTCGGCCAAGGGGCAGTGGCGGTGGAATGCCGGGCCGACGACGGCGCCGCGCTCGACGCGCTGGCCCGGATCGACCATTCGCCAACGCGGGTGGCGGTCGACTGCGAGCGGGCCTTCCTCGCGGAGCTCGGCTCGGGGTGCGCCCTGCCCGTCGGCGCCCACGCTGTCGCCGTCGACGACGAGCTGCGCCTCCTCGCCTTTCTGGCCGACGAGGGCGGGATCTACCGGGGCGTGCACGAAGGCAGCGCGGACGAGGCCGTCGCCTGGGCCGCCGAGGCCGCCCGGCTGGCCAGAGGCGCGGTCGGCGCGTGAGCGGTCCGCTGGCCGGCCGGCGGATCGTCGTGACCCGGGCCGCCGGGCAGGCCGGCCGCCTGAGCCAGCTGCTCGTCGACCAGGGAGCGACGGTGGTGGAGGTGCCGGTGATCGCCATCGTCGACCCGGACGACGGTGGCGAGGCGCTGCAGGCGGCGCTGCGCGAAGTCTGGGACTGGGTGGTCGTGACCTCCCCCAACGGTGCCGATCGGGCGGTCGCGGCCGCCGGTGGCCGGGCGGCTGCCTTCGCGCTGGCGTGGGCCGTGATCGGCCCGGGTACGGCGGAGGCCTTGTCCCACCACGGGATCACGGCCGCGCTGGTGCCCGAGCGCTCCGTAGCGGAGGCACTCCTGGAAGCCTTCCCGCTCCCGCCCTCCGACCACGTCGGGCGGGTGCTCGTGGCCCAAGCCGAGCAGGCCCGGCCGGTCCTCGCCGCCGGCCTGCGCGAGCGGGGCTGGGACGTGACGACCGCCGTTGCCTACCGCACCATCGCCGTGCGGCCCCCGGCCGACGCGCTGGTCAGGGCCCGCGGCGCCGACGCCATCGCCTTCACGTCCGGCTCGACGGTGAAGAGCTTCCTCGCCGGCGCCGGGCGCGATGCGCTGCCGCCCGTCGTGGCGGCCATCGGGCCCGTCACCGCCGAGGTGGCCCGGGCCCACGGCATCGACGTGGCCGCGGTGGCCGACACGTACACGCTCGACGGGCTGGTGGCCGCCCTCGCCGAAGCCGTGGGAGGGGCGCGGCCCGCGTAGCATCGAGCCGTGGCCTTTCCCGAGCATCGCCCCCGACGCCTGCGTGGCTCGGCCGCCCTGCGCCGCCTCGTGGCGGAGACCCAGCTGTCCGTCGACGACCTGGTCGCGCCGCTGTTCGTGCGGGAGGGGATCGGCGAACCGCAGCCCATCGCCTCGCTGCCCGGTGTCGTCCAGCACACCCGCGAGAGCGTGCGCAAGGAGGTCGCCGAGCTGGCCGCGCTCGGCGTCCCTGGGGTCATCCTCTTCGGCGTTCCGGCCCGGAAGGACCACGAGGGATCGGAGGCATGGAACCCGGACGGCATCGTCCAGGTGGCCCTGCGGGAGGTGCGGGACGAGGTGGGTGATGGCCTCGTCGTCATGGCCGACTGCTGCCTCGACGAGTACACGGACCATGGGCACTGCGGCGTGCTGACGCCCGCCGGCGACGTCGACAACGACGCCACGATCGAGCTCTACGCGAGGGCCGCGCTGGCCCAGGCCGACGCCGGCGCCCACGTCGTGGCGCCGAGCGGGATGATGGACGGCCAGGTCGGCGCCATCCGCGCTGCGCTCGACGGCGGCGGGCACGGCGAGGTGGCCATCCTCGCCTACTCGGCCAAGTACGCCTCGGCCCTGTACGGCCCGTTCCGGGACGCGGTCGACGTGCGGATCGTCGGGCGGGGGCGACCGCAAGCGCTACCAGCAGGACTACCGCAACGGGCGCGAGGCGCTGGCGGAGGTGGCCGCCGACTTGGAGCAGGGCGCGGACATGGTCATGGTCAAACCCGCGCTCGCCTACCTCGACGTCATCGCGGCCGTGCGGGCGACCTGCACCGCGCCGGTGGCGGCCTACCACGTGAGCGGCGAGTACTCGATGATCAAGGCCGCGGCCGCCAACGGCTGGATCGACGGCCCGGCGGTGGCCCTCGAACACCTCACGGCCATCAAGCGGGCCGGCGCCGACATCATCCTCACCTACCTGGCCCGCGAGCTGGCCGAGACGCTCGGCTAGCCGGGCGATGGCCATCCCGTACTGCGACCCCGCGCCCGTCGTGCCGCCGGGTGCGACCCCGTCCTCTGCACCGGCCTCGGCCTCGGCGACAACGACGAGCTGTTCGCCCGGTCGTCCCGGGCGATACCGGGCGGCGTCAGCTCTCCGGTGCGGGCGTTTCGTTCCGTCGGCGGCCGGCCCTACTTCGTCGACCGGGCCGAGGGTCCGTACGTCTGGGACGCCGAGGGCACCCGCTACATCGACCTGGTCCAGAGCTACGGCGCCATCATCCTCGGTCACGCCCATCCCAAGGTTGTGGGGGCGATCACCGCCGCGGCGGGGCGCGGCACCTCCTACGGCGCGCCGACCGCTCGGGAGATGAAGCTTGCCGAGGCCATCCGGGAGCGGGTGCCGAGCTGCGAGCTGGTCCGGCTGGTCAACAGCGGGACCGAGGCGACGATGACCGCGCTCCGGCTGGCGCGGGGATTCACCGGACGGCCGAAGGTGCTGAAGTTCGCTGGCAACTACCACGGTCACGGCGACGCCCTGCTCGCCGCCGGCGGGAGCGGCGTGGCCACGCTCGGGCTGTCCGGTTCGGCGGGCGTCACCGACATGGCGGTCAGCGAGACGATCGTGGCGCCGTACAACGTCGTGCCCGCGCTCGACGCCGACGTGGCGTGCGTGGTGGTCGAGCCGGTGGCCGCCAACATGGGGCTCGTGCCCCCGGCCCCCGGCTTCCTGGCGGGGTTGCGCGAGGCCTGCGATCAGGCGGGTGCGCTCCTGATCTTCGACGAGGTCATCACCGGGTTCCGCTTGGGGATGGGCGGAGCCCAGGGGGCCTACGGCGTCCGGCCCGACCTGACCTGCTTCGGCAAGATCATCGGCGGCGGCCTGCCCATCGGAGCGTTCGGCGGACAAGCGGACGTGATGAGCGCGCTCGCTCCACTCGGTCCGGTGTACCAGGCCGGCACCTTGTCGGGGAACCCGCTCGCCACCGCGGCTGGCCTCGCCGCGCTCGACGAGCTCGACGACGAGCACTACGTCGAGCTCGCTCGCCGAGCGCAGCGACTCGGCAACGGCTTCCGGGAGGCGATCGCGGCCAGCGGCCTGCCCATCACCGTCCCGGTCGTCGGCCCTCTGATGGGCCTGCACTTCAGCGCCACCCCCGCGGTCGACTACGACACCGCCCGCACCACCGACGAGGCGTCCTACGCCGCGGTTCTTCCATGCGCTGCTCGCCGAAGGGGTCGCGCTGGCCCCCGGGGCGTTCGAGGTGGCCTTCCCAGGCCTCGCGCACACCGACACCGTCCTCGACGAGATCGTCGCCGCCGCCCACCGGGCGGCGGCGTCCGTGGCCGCGCCCACCCATTGACCCCGCCCCGCGTGCCCGCCCCGCCGCGCGCCCGCCCCGCCGTGGCCCGCCCCGCCCCGCGCGCCCCGCCGTGGCCCGCCCCGCCCCGCGCCCGCCCCGCCGTGGCCCGCCCCGCCCCGCGCGCCCCGCCGTGGCCCGCCCCGCCCCGCCGCCCCGCCCCCGTTCTCCGGATCTGCGCCTTGAGCGCGCGGGTTCAGGCGCGGTCGGGGTGCAGATGCGGTCTCACTCCAACTACCCGCCGGGTTTGCGCTTCAGCGCGCGGGTTCAGGCGCGGTCGGGGTGCAGATGCAGTCTCACTCCACGAAGTGCGGGCGATGGCGGGCGGTCTCGATGACGAGCTCGAGGACGGCCTGCGGGCGCTTCGTCCCCTGCCAGCCGACGTAGAGGACCTCCCAACCCAGTCGCGCCAGCCGGTGGTCACGGTCTTCATCGCGTAGCTCGGCGACGCGACCGAAGTGGAACTTCCGGCTGTGAGCCTCGACGCCCAGCTTGATCCTCGGAAAGCCCAGATCGAGGATGGCGACCAGACGCCGCCGCTCGTCGTACACCCAGTGCTGGCGGAATAGCGGTGGCAGCTCCGCCGAGATGAGGCAGTCTTCGACCAGCTTCTCGAACCAGGAGCCGCGCACCGCCGGGTCGGCATCGGCCTGGTCGAGGAGCGCGAGCAGCACGCCGGTCCCAGCCTGCCCCGGCCGATGCAGGCGGATCGCGGTGTCGCGGAGCCAGCGTCGGTTGATCCCGCGCCGCCGTGCGTCGTCGAGCGCACGTTCGACCGCGTCGGGCGGGACGACGGATCCGAGGTCGGCGAGGGTGCGAGCGAGCCCGGTGCACGGGATGCCGTCGACCGCCAGGAGGTCGCCCGGCTCGAGCCGGCTGACCTCGTGGGTGACCGCGCCCGGGAGGCGTAGGTGCAGCGGCCGGGACACGCTCGCCTCGACGATCGTCGGCTCGTACCCGTCCAACCGATGCAGTGCCGCGGCGGCGCGATGAGAGGCGACGCCGCGGCCGGCACCGACGAGGGTCGCCAGCCGCAGCTGCTGTCGCCAGGTTGGTGCCACCGCCGCACTTCGCAACACCCCGGGTGCCGGCTCATCGAGCACGCCAGCGCGCAGGCGGGTGGCGACGGTGCGGCGGTTCAGCCCGATCCGATAGGCGACGGCGCGGGTGACGAGCCCGTCCTGCGTCGCCATCGCCGCCGCGAGGGCGCGCTCGACGTCCGGTGAGAGCACACTGCGAGGGTGTGCCTGCGGACCCGCGCCTCGGAAAAGCAGTTTCGCTCGCATCTCCACCTTGAGCGCGCGGGACTGCGCGCGAATGAGGTGCACCTGCGCGATCTGAAGCGGGGGCGGTCAGGCGTCGGGGGCGAGGCGAGCGAGGGCGGCGGCGGCCTTGTAGGCGGCTTCGGCCGGGCCGATCTCGTCCGGGCGGAGGAGGTTGGCCATGATGCGCAGCACCCACTCCATCAGGGTGCGGCTGTGCATACCCACCCGGGTCAGCTCGCGGATCAGCGCCGGTCGCCCGATGATCCGGGCGAACAGCCGGGCCACCTTGAAGTACTGCCCATACTCGGCCTGCAGCTGCCGCGGGTACTGGGACAATACGAGGGGATCGCCGGACACCAATGCCTCGTGAATGGTGTCGGCGGCCATGTGGGCGGTCTCGTAGGCGTAGTCGATGCCCTCACCGTTGAACGGGTTCACCGCGCCCGCGGCGTCGCCCACCACGAGGTAGGTCGGCCCCTTCTGCGGGCCGACAGAGCCGCCCATCGGGATGCGCCCGCTCGTCGGCTTGCACTCGGGTCGGTCAGGGTCGATCCCCCAGCGGTCCGCAACCATGTGCGCGTAGCTGTCGAGCAGGTGAGTGGTGTTCACGCTCTTGAAGTCCCGGAACGTCGAAAGCAGGCCGACGCCGATGTTCACCGTCCCGTCGCCGACGGGGAAGATCCAGCCGTACCCGGGTAGCGGGTTGCCGTTGCGATCCTGCACGTCGAGCGCGGACTCGATCCACGGCTCGTCGTGGCGCGGGCTCTCCCAGTAGGTGCGGATGGCCGTGCCGTACGGCCACTCCTTCGTGCGGAAGGTGCCGAGCGCCCGGCCGAACCGGCTGTTCGCACCGTCGGCCACTACGACGTAGCGGGACCGCACCTCGAAGGGCTCGGCCGCCTCCGACATGCGCACCAACGCCCCGCGCACGAAGCCGCGGTCGACCACCGGGGTCAGTGCCTCGGTGCCCTGGAGCAGCGTGGCGCCGGCCACCTCGGCGTTCTGGGCCACCATCGAGTCCAGCTCCCGCCGGCGCACGACGTATCCCTCGGACGGGTAGATCGGGTGCGACGGCCAGGGCAGCTCGAGGGATCGTCCCCCGGCGGTGGCCCGCAGACCCTCGAAGCGGTGGAACTTGGTCAGCTCCTCGCCGAGGCCCATGTCCTGGATCTGCTTGACGGCGCGCGGCGTCAGCGCGTCGCCGCAGGTCTTCTCCCGCGGGAAGGACTTGCGCTCGACCACGGTGACGTCGTGACCGTGGCGGCCCAACCAGTACGCGGCCGCCGCGCCGGCGGGTCCGGCGCCGACCACCAGGACCTCGCAGGAGCGGTCGGTCACCGACGCGTCACTTCCACCAGCGTGCCGGTCACGTCTTGGGCGAGGTGCTGATGCCCTCTTCGTCGAGGGTCTTGTCGCCGTTCTGGACTTCGAGGTACTTCGGCGCGTCGGGAGCGCACCAGTCGGTGAAGTCCTGGGCGTACTTCGGATCGACGGGGTCGGCGCCGGCGATGGTGTAGCGCTCGTAGCACACGGCGGCAACGATCTCGGCGTCCGTCAGCGCGCCCCCGAACTTGGCGCCCTGTTGAGGCATGAAGGAGCCGTTGAACGAGCCGCCCCGGTGCGCGCCCCCCGGACGATTCGGGTCGCCGTAGACCTTGCCGGAGTATTGGGCGCTGCCCGTGTACACGAGCGAGGCCTGGTCGACCAGCTTGGGGAAGGTCTTGAGCACCTCGCCGTTGCTGAACTGCCGGCCGACGCCCCCCGCTCCAGTCGAGCCGTGGCAGCTGGCGCAGCTGGCGTAGACGGCCTTGCCGTCGCCCAGCGCGCCCTTGATGACTGGCGCCGACGGCTTGAGGGCCCAGGCGTAGAGGAGCACCCAGATCGGGAGCAGCCCGACCACGGGCATGGCCCACCAGGGGATCTTTCGCCGGGCCTTGGCGGCGGCGACGTACGGGGGGTCTGGACGAGGCGGTGGGGCGGGTGTGGGAGCGGGAGGCGCGGCCCGGCCCACAGGACCGGCGGGGCCGCTCGGCGCGGCCGGAGCGGCGGGGGTGACGGTGGCCGGCGTCGAGCTCGTCCCAGCCGCGGTCGACGCGGGCGCCTCTGCTCCCTCGGAGCCGCCGTCCGTCGGCAGGCCCAAGGCGGCGCGACGCTCGCGGGACCGCTTCAGGAGGTGCTCGGGGATCTCGGTCAACGACGCTCCTTTCGACGCTCCAACCTGCGCCTCGCGCCCGAACACTAGAGCGGTGCCGGCGGAGCGTGGGAATCGTCCTAGCCTGGAACGAAGGGCCGCGACGGGTGGTCAGGCCAACGCTCGGGCGGCGTGCGGACCTCGCCGGGATGGCGTGCTAGAACGCTTCGCGTACGCCTCGAACGGCCCTCTTGAATGGGGCAGGCGGGGAGGAAGCCGTTAGTGTGTGAGTCGATTCACGAGGTCGGTCCTGCCTGACGAGCAGTCGGCAGAGAACCAGTAGCGATGCGGAGACGGGTCCTCGCCACGAGGGCTCGGGCACGAGGAGACGAGGGAGGACACGGCAGCGGTGCTTGCCATCGACATCCTCAACTGGCCCGGCTTCAACCAGGCGTTGCTCGCCGCCCTCGCCGTGCTGACCGCGCTCATCCTCATCGCCGTCGGCTACGGCAAGCGCCGGCCGGTCGGCAAGCCGCTCACCTGGGGTGAGGGCATGGTGGCCGCGGTCTACGTCTTCTTCACCATGTTCATGGCTTACGCCGTGGTGCCGAACCAGTGGCTGATCCACGCCCAGAACGGCCTGGGATGGCGGGCCGACAAGAAGGTCTACGGCCCGGGCGGCATCCTCCGCGCCCAGTCGCTCGGCGGCAACTTCCCGTTCGAGATCTCCTACCTGCAGGTGGGCGACGCCATCGCCGCCGGCATCTACATCGTCTTCCTCGGGCTCCAGATCGCCCTCTTCTCCTGGTGGCAGAAGCGGGGCAAGGCCAAGCCAACGGCCGAGCTCGCGGTGTCCACCTATGGCCGTCCCCTGGTCAGGAAGCGCTGAGCCATGGCTCGTACCGACGCCAATCCCCCGATGCCCGACTGGAGCGACGAGTACGAGCTGGTCGAGGTCGATGCCGACTACCTCGCCAAGGCCGTCAAGCCCAAGCAGTTCATCCACATCGACCAGTCCGAGTGCATCATGTGCGAGGGCTGCGTGGACATCTGCCCGTGGAAGTGCATCCACATGGTCACGCCCGACGCCATCGCGGAGGCGATGAACACCGAGCAGCCCGGTGAGGATCCCGCCGACCACGTGCTCTTCATCATCGACGACGACGTCTGCACCCGCTGCGCGCTCTGCGTCGACCGCTGCCCGACGGGCGTCATCATCATGGGGAAGGCGGGGCAGGCCACGGCCACCGGCGACACCCACGCCCGCACGAACAACCACGGCTACGCCTACGGCATGCGGTTCTGAGCGGAGGAGTCGACGTGGCCAAGACCTTCGAGGAGCAACCGAAGCCCTCCATCAAGGAGCGGATGGCGAAGCTCTCGAGCTCCGTCCAGGGTTCTCAGGCCTGGGGCTCGATCTTCCGCCCCGGCTCGATCTTCCGGAAGGGCTACACCGACAGCCCCCGGAACCGGTCGTACGTCGTGATGAACTCGGTGCTCTACCACCTGCACCCGGTGAAGGTGAAGCGCCACGCGGTGAAGGTCAGCTACACGCTCTGCCTCGGCGGCCTGTCGTTCTTCCTCTTCATCCTGCTGACGGTGACGGGCATCTTCCTCATGTTCTTCTACCGTCCGACCGCGACCCAGGCCTGGAACGACATCTACAACCTGCAGACCGGGGTCACCTTCGGGCTGCTCGTGCGCAACATGCACCGATGGGCCGCGCACCTGATGGTGCTCACGGTGTTCTTGCACATGGCTCGGGTCTTCTACCACGGTGCTTACAAGCCGCCGCGGGAGTTCAACTGGGTGATCGGCGTGATCCTCCTCACGCTCACCCTGCTCCTCTCCTTCACGGGCTACCTGCTCCCCTGGGACCAGCTGTCCCTCTGGGCGGTGACGGTGGGAACGAACATGATCGGCTACACGCCGGTGTTCGGCAGTCAGGTGAAGTTCGTGCTCCTCGGGGGGGCCGAGATCGGCAACGAGACGCTGCTGCGATGGTATGTGCTGCATGTCCTGATGTTCCCGTTCATCATCGTCATCTTCATGGCCATCCACTTCTGGCGGGTCCGCAAGGATGGCGGGATCTCGGGGCCGTTGTGATGGTCAGTCTGCTGGTCGCGGTGAGGACAGGACCGATGAGTCGTTGGCCCGTGCGCGTGGGAAGGATGTGAGCGAATGACCGAGATCCCCGAGCACCTGCGCAAGCGAGCCGAAGCGGCGCGTGCCAAGGCCGAGGCGGAGAAGGGCGAAGCTGAAGCTCCGGCCGAAGCACCGGGAGCCGCCGCATCCGACGCGCCGGCCGACGAGGCCGCATCGCGCATCCCCGCTCACCTCCTCGAGCGCAGTCGCGCCGCCAAGGCCGCGGCCGGCGGTGGCGGCGCGAGTGGTGGCGAGGCGGCCGAGGCCGGTGGTGGCGGTGGTGGGGTGGCGGTGGCGGAACGGCCGGCGTCCGTCGCCACGGCGGCCCCGCTCGGCATCGGCGGCGTCCCGGTAGGAGCCGGACCAGGCGGTCACACCCAGCGGCTGCTGACGGTGGTCAAGTCGGGCTCGATCCAGGACGTGAAGGCGACGCCGGTCGACAAGGTCCACACCTGGCCCCACCTGCTGGCGGCCGAGTTCGTGGCCTCGCTGATCTGCTTGGCGTTCGTGTTCGTCTTCTCCATCTTCGTCAACGCCCCGCTGCGCCAGCTGGCCAACCCAAACCAGACGCCGAACCCGTCCAAGGCACCGTGGTACTTCCTCGGACTGCAGGAGCTGCTGACGATGTTCCACCCGATGGTTGCGGGTGTGACCATCCCGGGCATGGGCATCTTCCTCTTGATCCTCACCCCCTACATGGACAAGAACCCGAGCAACAAGCCGGAGGACCGCAAGTTCGCGATCGGGATCTTCACCATCTTCTTGATGTTCTGGTCGGTTCTCGTCCTCATCGGCTCGTTCTTCCGTGGCCCGGGGCAGAACTTCGTGCTGCCGTGGAAGAGCGGCATCTTCTTCGACCTGTGAGGTACGTGAGATGAGCGCATGGGTCGTCATCGTCATCGTCGCCGCCCTGGTCGTTCTCGCGGCGGCGGTGTTCGTGACGACGGCGCGACGCCATGACAGCCGGCGAGGCGAAGGAGCCCTCTCGCGGGAGACTCGCAAGCGCGACCGGGCGGCGCGCGCCGGAGAGGTGGTCGAGACCCCGCCGGTCGCGCCCACGGGCAAGGAGGTCGAGCTGGCCGCGGTGGCCGAGCGCTCGGCCGCGCTCGTGCCCGCGGCACCGTCGGCACCCGCGCCGTACGTACCACCGGATCCGGAGACGATCGGCGTCACCCGGCGGCAGTTCTTCAACCGCGGCATCGTGGCCCTGATGAGCGCCGGTCTGGCCGGCTTCGGTGCCGCCGTGGTCGGCTTCCTCTGGAGCGCTCCGAAGGGGGGCTTCGGCGGCAAGATCAACATCGGCAAGCTCGACGACATCAAGGCCGGCATCGAGCTGGGCGACGGCTTCTTCTACGTACCCGAGGCCCGAGCCTGGATCACCGACTACCCGGCCGAGTCCCTGCCCAAGGCCCAGAAGGTCTACGCCGCGCCGGTGTTCAACGGCCAGAAGAACGGCATCAACGCGCTGTACCAGAAGTGCCCGCACCTTGGCTGCCGCGTGCCGCAGTGCCTCTCGTCGCAGTGGTTCGAATGCCCCTGCCACGGCAGCCAGTACAACCGGGTGGGCGAGAAGCGGGGCGGTCCGGCTCCCCGCGGCATGGATCGCTTCGGCGTCGTGATCGGCGGCGGCCAGGTCACCCTCGATACCGGCGCCATCTTCCTGGGCCCGCCGATCGGGACCAACACGACCGGCCAGGAGCCCGAGGGCCCGCACTGCATCACGGGCGGGGAGTGACCTGATGTTCGCCACGGCCACGTGGAGCTTCGCCCTCGTCCTGGGGTTCGTCCTCCTCATCGCGTGGGTGGTCTACGGCGCGGTCAACGTCTTCGGGAAGCGGTCCCACAAGGAGGTCGGGGCCGAGCTCGAGCTGGCACCGAACCGCAAGCCTTACCTCGACGACGAAGCGCTCGAGGGCCCCCGCCTCGAACGGGTTCAGCTGTTCGGTCTCCTGACCCTCGCCTTGATCGTGATCGGGCTGCCGCTCTACTGGTTGTTGGAGCCGAGCCGGGAGGCCGGTGCCCGCGAGAAGGGCGACGCGCAGCTGGCCCATTGGGGGTCGCTGCTGTTCGCACCCACCGCGCAGGGCGGCTTCAACTGCGCCGGCTGCCACGGCGGCATGAAGGCGACCGGAGGGGCGGCCCCGTTCACCGTGACCGACACCAACACCGGGCAGGTGAGCGCCGTCACTTGGAACGCCCCTGCGCTGAACACCATCTTCTACCGCTTCACCGACGACGAGGTCCGCTACATCATCACCTACGGTCGACCCTTCTCACCGATGTCTCCCTGGGGCGTCGCCGGCGGCGGCCCGATGAACGACCAGCAGATCGACAGCCTGATCGCCTACCTCCACAGCATCCAGATCCCGCAAGAGGGCTGTGCGCAGGGCCAGACCATCTGCGACGGCGGTCATCTGCCCAAGGAGAAGCAGGACGAGATCCAAAAGGCCATCGCTGCCGCGCTCAAGGCGGGGACGGCCAAGAGCGTCGGCGAAGCCATCTTCAACCTGACGCTCGACTCGGCTGCTTACTCCTGCTCGCGGTGTCACACCAACGGCTGGTCCTACGGCGACCCGCAGACCACCGCCGGCGGAGCGCTCGGGCCCAACCTCACCAGTGGCGACGAGGCGCGTCAGTTCCCCTCCGCCGAGGACAACCTCGCATTCCTCCAAGATCCCCCCGAGGCCGGCAAGAAGTACGGCCAGCAGGGCCAGTCGAGCGGGCGGATGCCGGCGTTCGGTGCCTACTACTCCGACGCCCAGCTGGCCGAGCTCGTGAAGTACATCAGGAGCCTGTGATGAGCGCGGCCGGGTTGCTCGCCGTCAGCTGGCAGCCCGAGATCCGGGGCATCATCGTCGTGCTCATCGGATTCGGGGTGCTCTGCGGCAGCATCTACCTGGTGCTCACCACCAACCTCGGCTCCCGCCTCGGGTTCCTGGTCGCGCTGGCGGGGCTGGCCGCCTGGCTCATGATGCTGGGCACCTTCTGGTGGGTCTACGGCATCGGTCTGAAGGGCAACCCGCCGGCCTGGATCGGCAAGGAGGTCGTCGGTGGCAGCCTCGCGAACGCCGGCAGCGACGTGGTGCGGGGGGTAGATGTCAGTGGCGCCACGACCGATCACGCGGTCGACGGCTGGAAGCGCCTGGCCGAGGACGACCCGTCCTTCGGGCAGGACGTCGCCGCGGCCGACGACATCCTCCAGAACAAGACGCAGCTCTTCAAGGCCGGCGACTACAAGGCGATCGCCGTGTACTCGAAGGGCGGGCGGCGCTACCCGAAGATCAACAACACGCTTGACTTCTTGGCCTTCTTCCACCGGCCGCACTACTCGTTGGTCGAGGTGCAACCGGTGATCCCGGCCCTTCCGGAGCCCGGACGGGCGCCGCCGACGCCGACCCTGGACCCGAGCAAGAGCCCGACCTACGTCCTCATGGAGCGAGACCTGGGCACCCAACGGCAACCCGCGGTGTCGCTCACCATCGGCGCGGGCTTGCTCTTCGCGTTGTGTTGCTACACCCTGCACCGCCGCGACCGGACGCTACGGGCCAACGTCGAAGAGGCCAAGGCCATCGTCCCGGCACGGGTTTCGGTCTGAAGCCGCCATGGGCCAGTACCTGCCGATCGTTGCCCTGCTCGTGCTCGCCACCGTCTTCGGCGTGCTGAGCTTCCTGGCGTCGAGGATCCTCGCGCCGAAGCGCCCGAGCGCGGCGAAGGAGGCGCCCTACGAGTGCGGCATCGTGCCCAGCCGGGAGCCGCCCGAGCGCTTCCCGGTGAGCTTCTACCTCGTCGCCATGCTCTTCATCATGTTCGACATCGAGATCGTCTTCCTCTACCCGTACGCGGTGAGCCGCTCCGAGCTCGGCGCCTACGGTTTCTGGGCCATCATCGTGTTCAGCGTGGTGTTCTTCGTGTCGTTCGTGTACGAGGTGGCCAAGGGCGGCCTGGACTGGGGGCCGATGGTGCGGCCCCGCCGGCTGGACCCAGGCCTGGTGTCGGCGGAGCGCACCGCGCAGAACACCATCCGTCGCGTCGGCCTCGAGGGTCGTGAGGACGCGGCCTGATGGGCGTGAAGGACGTCCTCGACGACGGCCTGGCCGGGCTCGACCACAACATCATCACCGGTCGCCTCGAGGACTTGGTGAAGTGGGCCCGGGCCCGGTCCAGCTGGCCGGCCACGTTCGGCCTGGCCTGCTGCGCCATCGAGATGATGGCGGCCGGCGCCGCCCACTACGACCTCGCTCGCTTCGGCATGGAGGTCTTTCGCGCTTCGCCCCGTCAGGCCGACATCATGATCGTGGCCGGGCGGGTGAGCCAGAAGATGGCTCCCGTCCTGCGCCAGGTCTACGACCAGATGGCTGAGCCGAAGTGGGTCATCTCGATGGGCGTGTGCGCCTCCACTGGTGGCATGTTCAACAACTACGCCATCGTGCAAGGCGTCGATCAGGTGGTCCCGGTCGACGTCTACACCCCGGGCTGCCCCCCGTCTCCGGAGACGCTGATCCACTCGATCACCACCCTCCACCGACTCATCGAGAACGGCGAGATCATGCGGCGTCGGGGCCAGACGGGCGCGGGCGCCGAGGTGTTGGTCTCCGAAGCGGTACCGTCCCAGCCCGTGGCCGTCAGCTTCACGCACTGAGCCATGGCCGACGTCACCACGGCCGAGACGGAGAGCACGGAAGCCCAGCCCGCTGAGGGGTCGGCGCCACCGTCGCTCCATGGGTGCCTCGTGTCGGAGAGCCGCGGCCAGGAGGTCGTCCACCCGACCCCTGAGCAGTACCTGGAGCTCCTCCGCCACCTCCTCGACGACGGCTACCACGTGTGCGTCGACCTGTGCGCGGTCGACTTCCTCACCCACCCCGGACGGCCGCTGCCCGACGGGATCGCGGCCGAGCGCTTCGAGGTGGTGCTGAACCTGCTCGACATGGAGCGACGGCGGCGCATCCGGTTGCGAGTGCAAGTGCCGGAGTCCGCGCCGAGCCTGCCGTCCACCTTCCAGCTGTGGCCCGGTACCGAGGCGATGGAGCGCGAGGCGTTCGACATGTTCGGCATCAGCTTCGAGGGCCACCCGGATCTGACCCGGATCCTCATGCCGGAGGACTGGGTCGGCCATCCGCTCCGCAAGGACTACGCGGTGGGCCAGATCCCGGTGCAGTTCTCCGAGGGGCACACCGCCCCCCCGCCGGCCCCGGGCGCGCCAGCGGAGCGAGCACCGTGAGCGCGATCGAGCAGGCTCACCACGAGCACACCGTCCTCACCGACGAAGGCGCCCAAGAGCTCAAGCCGCGCAGTGCCCTCGGTCCGGCCGAGCTCCTCCGCGAGGTCGGCGCCGTGCTGCGCCTGAGCGAGGCCGAGGCGGCGGCGCTGGCCCTGGAGGAGGCCGATCCCTCCGAGGACCAGACGATGATCATCAACATGGGTCCGCAGCACCCGAGCACACACGGCGTGCTGCGGCTCATGCTCGAGCTCCAGGGCGAGACCGTGCTGCGCTGCAAACCGATCATCGGCTACTTGCACACCGGCATGGAGAAGCAGGGCGAGGAGCTGACCTACCTCCAGGGCGGCACCAACGTGACCCGCATGGACTACGCCTCGCCGCTCGCCAACGAGCTGGTGTTCGCGATGGCCGTCGAGAAGCTCCTCGGCATCGACGGCGACCTCCCCGAGCGGGCGGTCTGGATGCGGATGCTGCTGTCCGAGCTGAACCGGATGGCCAGCCACCTCTTGTTCCTTGCCACCAACGGCCTCGACCTCGGCGCGGTCTCGATGATCCTCTACGGCTGGCGTGAGCGCGAGGAGGTGTTGCGCTTCTTCCAGAAGGTCACGGGCCTGCGGATGAACCACAACTTCATCCGTCCGGGCGGGCTGGCCGCCGACCTCCCTGCCGGCTGGCGCGACGACATCCTCGACCTGCTGGAGAAGATCGAGCCCCGGCTGGTGGAGTACGACACCTTGATGACCGAGCAACCGATCTGGCGGGAGCGGTTGCAGGGTGTCGGTGTCCTCACCGCCCAGGAGGCGCTGGCCCTCGGTGCCACCGGGCCCATCCTGCGCTCCACCGGGGTGGCGTGGGACCTGCGGCGCGACCTGCCGTACCTCCACTACGACGAGGTGGAGTTCGATGTGGTCGTCGGCTCGTACGGCGACGCCTTCGACCGTTACGCCATCCGGCTCAACGAGGTGCGCGAGTCGATGCGCCTGGTGCGCCAGATCGCCGATCGCATGCCCGCCGGCGACTACCGCATCCAGGACCGCAAGGTGACGCCTCCACCGCGAGCACGCATCGACGAGTCGATGGAGGCCCTCATCCACCACTTCAAGATCTTCACCGAGGGCTTCAAGGTCCCCGAGGGCGAGGTGTACGTCGCCATCGAGAGCCCCCGCGGCGAGATCGGCTGCTACTTGGTGTCGGACGGGTCGGCCCGCCCGTACCGCCTGCACATCCGGGCGCCCAGCTTCGCGAACCTCCAGACCCTTCCCCACATGATGCGAGGGGGCCTGATCGCGGACGGCGTCGCCATCATCTCCTCCGTCGATCCGATCCTCGGTGAGGTGGATCGCTGATGGCCCGACTCTCCGACGCCAATGAGCTCATCGCCAAGGAGATCATCGGCCGGTTCCCGCGCCCGAAGTCCGCGCTCATCCCGCTCCTGCACCTCGCCCAGGAGCAGGACGGGTACATCACCACGGACGCCATGACCCACCTGGCCGAGCTGGTCGGGGTCACGCCGTCCGAGGTGTACGGCACCGCCACCTTCTACGAGATGTTCAAGTTCGAGCCCGTTGGCCGCTACTGCATCACCGTGTGCACGAACATCTCCTGCCAGCTCCTGGGGGCCTGGGAGCTGCTGGAGCACGCGGAGGGGCGCCTCGGGGTCAGGGCCGGCGGCACCACCGACGACGGCCTCTTCACGCTCGAGGACGTGGAGTGCATCGCCGCCTGCACCGAGGCGCCGGCCATCGAGGTGAACTACCGCTACCGCTACCAGGTCACGCCCGCCGCCTTCGACCGGTTGGTCGACGACCTGAAGGCCGGGCGCCTGGCCGACGAGATCCCGCCCCACGGCACGCTGGCCCGAGTCCGCCAGAAGGTGGCGGCCGATCGGTGGACCGGCCGCGGCACCGAGGAGCAGGCGAGGGTCGACGCGCGATGAGGCGGCCGGCGTGACCTCGATCGTGGTCCCGGGGATGGTGCCGACCGGTCCCGCCATCGTCACCTCGCGCCTGGACGTGGCCGATGGCCACACCTACGACGGGTATGTCCGCACCGGTGGCTATGCGGCGCTGCGCCAGGCCCTCACCGCGATGACCCCCGAGCAGGTGCACGAGGAGGTGAAGACCTCGGAGATGCAAGGCCGCGGTGGGGCCGGGTTCCCGTGCGGCGTGAAGTGGGGCTTCCTCCCAGCCAACGTCTTCCCCCGCTACGTCGTCGTGAACGGCGACGAGAGCGAGCCCGGCACCTACAAGGACCGGCTGCTGATGGAGCGCGATCCGCACCAGCTGATCGAGGGCATCGTCCTCACCTGCTTCGCCGCCAACGCGGCCCAGGCCTTCCTGTACGTCCGGGGCGAGATGGCGCTGGCGCAGGAGCGGCTGGCCCAGGCCCTCAACGACGCCTACGCCCACGGGATGGTGGGCAAGGAGATCTGCGGCACCAGCTTCTCGGTCGACATCACGCTCACCTGGGGCGCGGGCGCCTACATCGTCGGCGAGGAGACCGCGCTCATCGAGAGCCTGGAAGGCGAACGGGGCATGCCCCGCCTGAAGCCGCCCTACTTCCCTGCGGCCAAGGGCCTCTACCAGCAGCCGACGATCGTCAACAACGTGGAGACGCTGTCGAACGTTCCCTGGATCGTCGCCAACGGCGGGTCGGCCTTCAAGGCGCTCGGCGCGCTGACCTCGACCGGGATGCGGATGTTCGCGGTGTCCGGGCACGTGAACCGGCCCGGCGTGTTCGAGGTGCCGAACGGGATCACCACCTTCCGCCAGCTCCTCCACGCCCCTGAGTACTGCGGCGGGATCCGCCAGGGTCGGGCGCTCAAGGCGTTCATCCCCGGTGGCGCGTCGGCGCCGTGGTTGTTCGAGGAGCACCTGGACCTGCCGCTCGACAAGCCCACCGTCGACAAGGCCGGGTCGATGCTCGGCTCCGGCGCCATCGTGGCCATGGACGAGACCACCGACCTGGTGAAGGCGGCCTGGCGCATCGTCCGGTTCTTCGCCCGGGAGTCGTGCGGCAAGTGCACTCCGTGCCGCGAGGGCACGACCTGGCTCGAGCGCATCTTCGCCCGCATCCTGGAGGGCAACGGTCGCCGGGAGGACCTCGACCTCCTGCTCGATGTGTCGGACAACATCAGCCCGGGCCTCGCCTGGCCGCCCCGCCAGACCACCATCTGCCCGCTCGGTCCCTCGGCGGTGTCGCCCATCGTGTCGGCCATCCACCGCTTTCGCCCCGAGTTCGAGCACTACATCGAGCACGGCCGGCCCATGGACGGCATCGAGCACCGCGAGCCGGTCCATGTCTGAGACCACCGCACCCGACGCGGCGCCGAAGGTCACGGTTTCGATGACGGTCGACGGCCGAGCCCACGAGGCCAAGCCGGGCCAGCTGATCATCGATGCCTGCGAGGACGCCGGCGTCTATGTGCCTCGATTCTGCTACCACCGACGGATGAACCCGGTCGGCATGTGTCGCCAGTGCCTGGTGGAGATCGACGGCCCGCGGGGGCCGGCCCTGATGGTGTCGTGCATGACCCCGGTGGCGCCCGATCAGGTGGTCCACACGGACACGCCGACGGTCAAGAAGGCGCAGGAGGGCGTACTGGAGTTCCTGCTCGCCAACCACCCGCTCGACTGCCCCGTCTGCGACAAGGGCGGCGAGTGTCCGCTGCAGGACCAAGCCTTCAGCCACGGTCCGGGCGAGAGCCGGTTCGTGGAGGAGAAGCGCCACTTCGAGAAGCCGATCCCGATCAGCGACCTCGTCTACCTCGACCGCGAGCGCTGCATCCTGTGCGACCGCTGCACCCGCTTCGCGTCCGAGGTGGCCGGCGATCCGCTCATCTCCTTCACCTTCCGCAGCAACATCACCCAGGTGCTCACCTTCCCGGACCACCCGTTCTCGTCCTACTTCAGTGGCAACACGGTCCAGATCTGCCCGGTCGGCGCGCTGACGGCCAAGCCCTACCGCTTCAAGGCCCGACCCTGGGATCTCGAGCAGCGCGAGAGCACATGCACCACCTGTTCGGTCGGCTGCCGGATCACGGTCCAGTCCAGCGAGGACCAGTTGCTGCGCTACCAGGGCGTGGACAGCGACCCCGTCAACTGGGGTTGGCTCTGCGACAAGGGCCGTTTCGGCTTCGAGGCGGTCAGCTCGCCCGACCGCCTGGCGACCCCCCTCATGCGGGCGGGCGACGAGCTCGTCCCCGTGTCCTGGGCTCAGGGCCTCGAAGCCGCCGCCGCAGCCATCCGGGACACGCTCGACGACGACGGCCCGTCGGCGATCGCGCTCCTCGGTGGCGCGCGGGGCACGAACGAGGACGCGTTCGCGTGGGCGCGCCTCGCCCGCGAGGTCGTCGGCACCGCGAACCTCGATGCGCAGCTCGGGGACGGCTTGCCGGCCGCCGTGCTCAGCCTGCCGCGGGCCACGATCGACGAGGCCGGCGCGGCCGCCACGATCATCCTCCTCGGCCCGGATCTGAAGGAGGAGCTCCCGGTCCTCTACCTCCGGGTGCGCGACGCGGCCGAGAAGCGCCGCACCCGCATCCTCGAGATCGCACCGAAGCGCAGCGGCCTGACGCCGTACGCGTGGAAGACGGTCCGGTACGAGCCGGGGGAGCAGGCCGCCGCCGTAGCGGCGGCGTTGGCCGACCCCGTGGTGGCGGAGCAGCTCGGCCGAGGGCCGGTGGTGGCGATCGTCGGCCGGGCCAACCTGGCCGAGCCGGCGCAATGGACCCTGGAGGCCCTCCGCCACCTGCTCGATGGCGCAGCCGGCCTGCGGGTCCTGCCCGTCCTGCGGCGGGGGAATGTCCGGGGGGCGATCCCGGCGGGCCTCACACCGGGGGAGGGCGGCTCGGATGCCGCCGGCATCCTCGACGCCGCGGCCGCCGGGCGCATCGGCTGCCTCGTCCTGCTCGGCGCCGACCCCCTGGCCGACTTCCCCGACACCGCGCTGGCCCGCCGGGCGCTGGCCGGGGTCCCCACGATCATCGCCGTGGACACCCACCTCACCGCCTCGTCCGGTGCGGCCCACGTGGTGCTCCCGGCCTCGGCGTTCGGGGAGAAGGGAGGCACCACCACCAACCTCGAGGGGCGGGTCACCACGCTCGCGCCGAAGGTCACCGCGCCGGGCCGGGCTCGCCCGGACTGGCTCATCGCGGCCGAGCTCGTGACCCGCCTCGGCGGCGACCTCGGCGTCTTCACGCTCGACGAGCTCCACGACCAGCTGGTGGCGTCGGTACCGGCGTTCGCGCCGGCGACGGCGGCGGCGCTGGCCCGCGTGCCCGACGGCGTGCTGCTCGCCGAGGCCCCGACGGCAGCGGCCATCGAGCCCGGCGATCGCCCCCGGCCGGCCACCCGCAACGCCTACGACCTGCGCCTCGTGGTGAGCCGCCGGCTCTACGACGCCGGGACCGCGCTCATGGCCTCGCCCTCGCTCGCCCAGCTCGCGGCGGGAGGCACCCTGCACGTCCACCCCCTCGACCTCGACCGGCTCGGGGCTTCAACCGGCACCCGGTTGAAGGTGACGACGCCTCGGACCTCGACCGTGCTGGTGGCCGAAGCCGATGCCGGCGTCGCGCGCGGCCTGGCCTGGCTGCCCTTCAACCAGCCCGACGGGGCCGCGGGCGAGCTGCTCGACACCGCGTCGCCCGTCATCGACCTGCGGGTGGAGAACCTCTGATGCTGGCCCAGGCCGCGTCCTTCGGGGACCCGCTCTACCAGGACGGGATCGGGCTCGCAGTGGTGCTGATCACCATCGTCAAGGTGGTGATCTGCTTTGCGTTCCTCCTCATCGCCACCATGTTCATGGTCTGGTTCGAACGCAAGGTGATCGCCGGCATGCAGAATCGGATCGGTCCCAACCGGGCCGGTCCCTGGGGCATCCTCCAGACCCTCGCCGACGGCATCAAGGCCTTCTTCAAGGAGCCGATCCTCCCCGAGCGGGCCGACCGCGCCGTGTACCGCATGGCGCCCTACCTCGCGTTCGTGCCCGCGTTCCTCATCTTCACCGTGGTCCCCGTCGGGGGCGACTTCACCGGCCACCACGACGGCGTGATCACCATGTTCGGCCACAAGACGTTCTTCCAGGTGGCCGACCCACCGATCGGGATCCTCTTCGTGCTGGCGCTGAGCTCGATCGCGGTGTACGGCGTGATGCTGGCCGGCTGGTCGTCGGGCTCGAAGTACCCGCTCCTCGGGGCGGTCCGGGCCACCGCGCAGATGGTCAGCTACGAGGCCGCGCTTGGCCTGTCGGTGGCGACGGTGATCCTGGTCGCCGGGACGCTGTCCACCCACGGGATCGTGCTCGGCCAGAACACCGTGCGGGACTGGAACCTGGTCACCACTGGCTTCCTGCCCTTCGTCATCTTCGTGATCGCGGTGACAGCCGAGCTCACCCGCCCGCCGTTCGACCTCGTGGAGGCCGAGCAGGAGCTGGTAGGCGGGTTCCACACCGAGTACTCGTCGATCGGCTTCGCGCTCTTCTACCTGGCCGAGTTCATGAACACGGTCACCATGTCCGGCATCATCGTCACGTTGTTCCTCGGAGGCCCCCAACCGGTCGCCGGCATCGACCTGCCCGTCGTGCCGGGCGCGATCCAGGGCGTCTTCTGGTTCTTCCTCAAGCTGTTCGTCTTCCTCTTCATGTACGTCTGGTTCCGCGCCACCCTGCCCCGCTTCCGCTACGACCAGCTCATGGACCTCGGCTGGAAGGTCATGATCCCCGTCGCCTTCGGCTGGTTCCTCTTCCTCGCCACGCTCCGGGTGACGAGCGATCTGGGCTGGACCCGGTTCGGCCGCCTCGGCGCCGGCGTCGGCGCGGTGGCCGTCGCCTGCGCCGCCTACGGGCTGTTCATGGCCGCGCTGCGGGTGAGCGCCCGCCAGCGCGAGCTGCGAGGGACGGCGTTCTGATGGGCTACCTCAAGGGGTTCCTGGTCACCGCCCGCCAAATCGGGCGCAGCAGGAAGGTCACCGGCCAGTACTCGGGCGGCCAGGACTCAGGGGTCAGGGACGAGAAGGCGCCGAAGCCCGAGCGCCTGCACGGCCGCCACGTCCTGAACCGCTACGAGGACGGGATGGAGAAGTGCATCGGGTGCGAGCTGTCCGCGGGCGTCTGCCCGGCCAAGTGCATCTACGTCCGTGGTGCCGACAACCCGCCCGACGATCCCGTCAGCCCCGGCGAGCGCTACGGCTACGTGTACGAGATCAACTACTTGCGCTGCATCCACTGCGACCTCTGCGTGGAGGCCTGCCCGACCGAGGCCATCACCGAGTCCAAGCTGTTCGAGTTCTCGTTCACCGACCGGAAGGACGCCGTCTACACCAAGAACGAGCTGATGGTGGACGATGACGGCAAGCCCAGGCGGATGCCATGGGAGGACTGGCGCGACGGCGAGGACGCCGACACATCGGGGTGGATGCGGGCGACGGCGCCGGCGGGGGTGGCCGCCTTCGAGGGCGTCACGGCGTGGGCCGGCGAGCTCGGCTACGGCGTGAGGCCGGCGGAGCCATCCCAGGAGGCAGTGGACGCCCGATCGACGACCGCCGCCGACGAGGGGGCGGCGCCGACGACGACCGAGGTCCCGCCCGCGGTCACGCCCGCGGCCGGTGAGGGCCACCACTGATGGAGCTCGTCGTCTTCATCATCGCCTCGGCGATGGTGCTCGGTGGGGCGCTGGGTGTGATCCTGCGCCCCAACCCGGTGCACGCGGCGCTGAGCCTGATCCTGACGTTGTTCGGCATCGCCGTGCTGTTCGTGGCCCAGCAGGCCCAGTTCCTCGCCGTGGTCCAGGTGATCGTGTATGCCGGTGCGATCGTCGTCCTGTTCCTGTTCGTGATCATGCTGCTCGGCGTCGACCGGACGGACGATCTCAGCATCGAGCCGTTGCGTGTGCAACGACCAGTGGCCATCGTGATCGGGCTGGCCATCGTCGGGCTGGTCTCGACTGCGGTCCTCGTGGGGGCCGGCGACAGCTCGCGAGCGATCACGGGTGAGCGGTCGGTGGGCGGAACGGTCAGCGGTGACGAGCCGAACATCAACCAGCTGGCTCACTCGCTGTTCTCGACCTACGTGTTCGCGTTCGAGGTGACGTCGATCCTGCTCGTCATCGCCGTGATCGGTACCGTGGTGCTGGCTCGTCGGCCGTTCCGGGTGGCGCGCCCCGAAGAGGTCCTACCGCCCGCCGGCGAGTCGCGGCCGGTGAGCTCGCGATGATCGCCGAGCTGGCGCCCACGCCCACGTGGTACCTGCTGTTGGCCGCCGTGCTCTTCGCCCTGGGCACCGTCGGGCTCCTCATCCGCCGCAACCCGCTGGTCATGTTCATGTGCATCGAGCTCATGCTGAACGCGGTCAACCTGTCGTTCGTCTCCTTCTCCACCGCGCTCGATGACGTGAACGGCCAGACGGCGGTGTTCTTCGTGCTCGTCGTGGCGGCGGCCGAGGTCGTGGTCGGGCTCGGCATCATCGTGGCCGTCCTGCGCCGCAAGCCGGGGGCGACCGCCGACGACGTCACGCTCCTGAGGGGCTAGGCACTCGTGCTCGACGCCATCTGGCTGCTGCCCGCCCTGCCGCTCGCCGGCTTCCTCATCATCCTGGTGGCCGGTCGTCGTCTCGGTGAGCCCCTCGCCGGTTGGCTGGCCACGCTCATGTGCGGGGGTGCGTTCGCGCTCGCCGTCGTCGCCTACGCCCAGCTCCAGTCACGAACGGCGGACGATCGATCGATCACCACGACGCTCTTCACCTGGTTGCCCGTCGGCGGCCTCAAGGTCGACTTGGCCTTCCTGGTCGACCCTCTCTCGCTCGCCATGGCGCTCTTCGTGACCGGGGTCGCAACGCTGATCCACATCTACGCCATCGGCTACATGCACGGGGACCCGAAGTTCTCCAAGTTCTTCTTGTACCTGAACCTGTTCGTGTTCTCGATGCTGATGCTCGTCTTGGGCTCGAACCTCGTGGTGACGTTCCTCGGTTGGGAGGGCGTGGGGGTCTGCTCGTACTTCCTCATCTCCTTCTGGCAGACCCGACCCACCGCAGCCAGAGCAGGCACGAAGGCCTTCATCACCAACCGGGTGGGCGACGTCGGCTTCATGATCGCCATGTTCCTCACGTTCCACGCCGTGGGGTCGCTGAACTACACGGCCCTCAACGGCGCCGCGGCCGCCGGCATGCTGACCACGGGCACTGCGGTGGCGATCGCGTTGCTGCTCTTCTTGGGCGCGGTGGGCAAGTCGGCGCAGCTTCCGTTGTACCTGTGGCTCCCGGACGCCATGGAAGGCCCGACGCCGGTGTCCGCCCTCATCCACGCGGCCACGATGGTGACGGCCGGCGTCTACTTGATGACCCGCGTGAACCCCGTGCTCGGCGCGGCCACCGACGCCATGACAGTGATCGCGATCGTGGGCGCGCTGACCGCCTTCTTCGCGGCCACGATCGCTGTGGCCCAGAACGACATCAAGCGGGTGCTGGCCTACTCCACGATCAGCCAGCTCGGCTACATGTTCCTCGGCATCGGCTCGGGGGGCTACGTGGCCGCGATGTTCCTCATGGTCGCCCACGCCTTCTACAAGGCGCTGCTGTTCCTCGGCGCCGGCTCGGTGATCCACGGCCTGCACGACGAGCAGGACATGCGCCGGATGGGCGCGCTGCGCAAGTTCCTGCCCATCACCGCGGTGACGTTCATCATCGGCTGGCTGGCCATCGCGGGCGTGCCGCCGTTCGCCGGCTTCTGGTCCAAGGACGACGTGCTGCTCTACGCCTACGACCGCTCGAAGCTGCTGTGGCTGATCGGGTTCGTGACCGCGATCCTCACCGCGTACTACATGACTCGTCAGGTGATGTTGGTCTTCTTCGGCGAGGCTCGCTGGACCGAGAACCGTCCCGAGCCGGCTGACGCGGGAGCCGCTGGGCACCCGGTCGTGAAGCCCCACGAGTCCCCTTGGCTCATGTTGTTCCCCCTCATCGTGCTGGCGGTGCTCTCGATGGCCGGCGGCCTCCTTGACCTGCCGTTCTCGAAGTGGGACCGCCTCGACGTGTGGCTCGAACCAGTGGTCGGGGGGAGCGCCCGCGTGCTCAGCAGCACCAGCGAGGACCTCAGGTGGGTGCTGCTCGGCGTGGCGACGGCGGGAGCGGTGCTCGGCATCGTGCTCGGCTACCTCGTCTACGAGCGCAAGCGCATCAAGGCCATCGAGCCGGCCATCCTGGCCCACGGCTGGTACTACGACCAGGCGGTCAGCGCGTTTGTCGGCGGCCCCGGTCGCGAGGGGTTCGAGCTGACGGCGGCCTTCGACACCAACGTCATCGACGGCGCGGTCAACGGCACCGCCAGCGGCATACGCGCGAGCGCGCAACGTCTCCGCAAGGTGCAGAGCGGCTACGTGCGCTCCTACGCGCTGGGCATCGGGGTGGGGGCGGTCGTGCTGCTCGGCTGGTTCGTGGCGCGGGGGCTGTGACGGTGGACTTCCCGCTCTTGACCGCCATCATCTTCCTGCCCGCGGCGGGCGCGGGCGTGACCGCCCTCCTGCCGAGGTGGCGGCCCGAGCTGGTGCGCCCGGTTGGCGTGGCCTTCTCGGTGGCCACCCTCGCCCTCACCATCTACCTGCTGGCCGCCTTCGCGACGGGCGAAGCCGGCTTCCAATTCGTGTCGTTCCACCCCTGGATCAAGGAGTGGGGCATCTCGTGGAACCTGGGCGTCGACGGCATCTCGCTCTTCCTGGTGGTGCTCACCGGCATCCTCTTCCCGATCGGGCTCCTCGGCGCCGACCCCCACCATGACGAGAAGCCCTACGTCGCCTGGCTGCTCCTGCTCGAGGCCGGGCTCCTGGGGTCGTTCCTCGCCCTCGACCTGTTCCTCTTCTTCATCTTCTTCGAGATCGTGCTGGTCCCGATGTACTTCCTCATCGGGGGCTGGGGCTACGGCGAGCGGGTGTATGCCGCGCTCAAGTTCTTCCTGTTCACCATGGCTGGCTCCGCATTCCTGCTCGTCGGCATCGTCGCCACGGTCTTCCTCTACGCGCGCGATCACGGTGGTCGGCTCACCTTCAACGTGGTCGAGATCGCGCAGAACGGGAGCTTCGCGGCCAGCACCGGGCGGTGGCTGTTCCTCTCGTTCGCCATCGCCTTCGCGGTGAAGGTGCCGATCTTCCCGCTCCACACCTGGCTCCCCGATGCCCACACCCAAGCGCCCACTACCGGCTCGGTCATCCTGGCCGGCGTCATGCTGAAGCTCGGCACCTACGGCTTCCTCCGCTTCGGGCTCTACCTCTTCCCCGAGGCCGCGCACTGGTTCGCACCCACGTTCCTCACCCTGGGCGTGATCGGGATCCTGTACGGCGCGGTCGTGGCCACCATGCAGAAGGACTTGAAGCGCCTCGTCGCCTACTCGTCAGTCGCCCACCTCGGCTTCATCATCATGGGGACGTTCGCCCTGACCCGGCAGTCGATGACCGGCGGGGTGCTGCAGATGATCAACCACGGGCTGAGCACCGGTGCCCTGTTCCTGCTGGTCGGGATGATCATGGAGCGCCGGCACACCCGCGACATCGCGGCGTTGAGCGGCCTGCAGAAGGTGGCACCGATCTTCGCCGCCGCGTTCACGGTGGTGATGCTGTCGTCGATCGCGCTGCCCGGGCTCAACGGCTTCGTCGGTGAGTTCCTCATCCTCATCGGCACGTTCCTGACCGCCCGGTGGTGGGCGGTGGCGGCGACGGTGGGCGTGGTCCTTGCCGCCGTCTACCTGCTGTGGGCCTACCAGCGGGTCTTCCACGGCGAGCCGAGCGAGGAGAACGTCGGGTTTGCCGAGCTGACCTGGCGGGAGGGCCTGGTGCTGCTGCCGCTCATCGGCCTGATCGTCTTCATCGGCGTCTACCCGAAGCCGATGCTGGACCGCATCCAGCCCAGCGTCAACCAGCTCATCGCGCACGTGCAGGACAAGACGGACTACGTCGAGCCCAAGGTCGCGGTCGAGGGGAACGGCTGATGCTGGCACAGGCGAGCTTCACGGGCCCCGACGTCCAGTGGTTCAGCGTCGCCCCCCTCGTGACCCTCGTCGGCGGTGGACTGCTGCTGATGGTGCTGGCCGCGCTGTTCCCGGACAAGTGGCCCAAGGGCGGGTACGCCGCCTTCACGGCCGTGGTGGCCCTGGTGGCGGGCACGTTCGCGTTCATCCTCTGGCACGACGTACAGCACGGCGGGCCCAAGAGCCTTCTCGGCGGCGCGCTCGGCCTCGATGGGTTCTCGGTCTTCGTCACCGTGGTGATCTGCGCGTCGGTGCTGGTGTCGTCGCTGTTCCTCGACGACTACCTGCGCCGCGTGGACCTCGACGGGGCCGAGGTCTACGCCCTCATGCTCATGTCCGCCGCCGGCGGCGTGATCATGGCCTCGGCCAACGACCTGATCGTGCTCTTCCTCGGGCTGGAGTCACTGTCGCTCGCGCTGTACGTGATGGCGGCCAGCCAGCTCCGCCGCCTGGAGAGCCAGGAGTCGGGCCTGAAGTACTTCGTGCTCGGGGGCTTCTCGTCGGCGTTCTTCCTCTACGGCATCGCTCTCGTCTACGGGGCCACCGGCTCCACCAACCTGCAGCGCATCGTCACCTTCCTCGACCAGAACGTGCTGCTCGAGAACGGTCTGCTCCTCGCCGGCATCGCCCTGCTGCTGGTCGGCTTCGGCTTCAAGATCGCCGCCATCCCGTTCCACAGCTGGACCCCCGACGTGTACCAAGGCGCCCCGTCCCCGGTCACGGGGTTCATGGCGTCAGCGTCGAAGGCGGCGGCGTTCGCGGCTCTGCTGCGGGTGCTGGTGGTCGGGCTGTCGAACTACGAACAGGACTGGCAGCCGGTGATCTGGGCTCTGGCCTTCATCACCGTCCTCGGTGGGGCCGTCCTCGCCGTGGTCCAGACGAACGTGAAGCGCATGCTGGCCTACTCGTCGATCAGCCACGCCGGCTTCATCCTCGTGGCCGTCGACGCCGCCGGCCGGCTCGGCAACAACGGTGACAACCGGGGGGTGGCGGCGGCGCTCTTCTACCTCCTCGCCTACGCGGTGATGGTGCTCGGCACGTTCGGCGTGGTGACGCTGGTCTCGCGAGCCCATGACGGCGACGAGTCGCTCGACGCCTTCCGCGGTCTCGGGCGCTCCCGCCCCGGCCTGGCCTTCGTGTTCACCGTGTTCCTCCTCGCCCAAGCCGGCGTCCCGCTCACCTCGGGCTTCGTGGCCAAGTTCTCGGTCATCGCCGCCGCCGCCGAGGCCCAGAGCTGGGTGCTCGCCATCATCGCCATGCTCAGCGCGGTGATCGCCGCCTTCTTGTACCTGCGGATCATCGTCAGCATGTACCTCGTCGATCCCGAGCCGGGCGACGAGGCGCAGCCCCGGGTCCGCGTCGGCTTCAGCGCCGGCCTCGGCCTCACGCTGACGCTGGCCTTCACCGTCGTCGTCGGCTTCCTCCCCTGGTGGGTGGTCGACTACGCCCGCGACGCCGTCCCCCACCTCGTCGCGGCCGCCGCTCGCTGAGCGCTGAGTGCCGAGTGCCGAGTGCCGCTCGCTGAGCGCTGACCCGGCCCCGGCGTCGGCTCGGACTCACCGACCACGCCTCTCTTGTCGTTTTGTTCCGCGATCTGGACCCTCAGCGTGCGCCGACGCGGAACGGAATGGGTCAGGGGCGCGGCTGCCGGGTGCCGGGTGCCGGCTGCCGGTGCGGGATGGCGGGTGCCGGGCGGCGGGTGCCGGTTCCGGGTGAGAGGAGCCCGGGCTCGGCGGCGTCGTACGCTCGACCCGGTGGAGCCTCCGGCCCTCCAGCCCAACGCCGAGCGGTTCAGCGGCTTCTCCGACCTGTATGACCGTGTCCGCCCGACGCCGCCGGGCGAGGTCGCCGCTCTCCTGCGGGCCTACGCCGGCGGCGACGAGCCGGGGCTCGTGGTCGACCTCGGGAGCGGTACCGGGCTGTCCGCGCGCTGGTGCGCGACGTGGGCGAGGAGTGTGGTGGGCGTCGAGCCCAGTGACGATATGCGGACTCGAGCCCAGTCCCGCACCGCGCCGGAGCGGGTGCGCTACGTACCGGGTTGGTCGCACGACACCGGGCTGCCGTCGGGTGGTGCCGACGTGGTGGTCGCGGTCCAAGCCTTGCACTGGATGGACCCGACGCCGACGTTCGCCGAGGTGGCGCGGCTGCTGCGCCCCGGGGGCGTGTTCGCGGCGCTCGACTGCGACTGGCCCCCGTCGGTCGGCGTGGCAGGGGCCGATGAGGCCTGGACCCGATGTCGGGGCACGGTCAAGCGGTTCGAGGAGCGGCTGGCGGCCGGCTTGACCGGCCCGGACCTCCTCGCCCCGCTCGACGCCGAGCCATCGCTCGCCTCCCACTTCGGTCGAGACCCCAACCGGGGTAGGACCATGGCGGTCGGGGTGCGGGCCTGGTCGAAGGATGAGCACCTGACCCGGATGCTCGAGAGCGGTCGCTTCCGGTCCTGCCGGGAGGTGGCGGCGATGACCACCGAGGTCGGGGACGCCGAGCGCTTCATCGCCCTGCTGCGCAGCCAAGGCGACCTGCAGACCTTGCTGAAGCACGGGCTGACCGAGGAGCAGCTCGGCGTGGAGGCGTTCGCATCCGAGATCCGGCGCCAGCTCGGCGACCAGCCCCGGCCGTTCTGGTTCACCTACCGAGTGCGGATCGGCGTGACCTGACCGCAGCCGACCGCAGCCGACCGGCGACCAAGCCCGCGCCGTCCGCGTCGGCCTCGGTGTCCGCACGCCACGCGGCGCACCGCCGCCAGGCCCCGATCAGTGGAGGACAGGTGCCTCCACCGGGTAGCCGGCGTCGCGGATGGCGGCCAGCACCCGCTCGGCGTGGTCGCGGTTGCGCACCTCCATCGCGACCCGGACGCCGGTCTCGCGCACGTGAAGGTCGACCCCCTCCCGCACGTGCTCGACCTCGATCACGTTCGCCCGCTCCTCGCTGATGATCATCAGCAGGCGGGCCAGACCGCCCGGCCGGTCGGTGATCTTCGCGAACACCAGCAGTCGTCGCCCCGCCCTGGTCTCGGCCCGGCGGATGAGGCCCGGCAGCACGCCCAGGTCGACGTTGCCGCCCGAGAGCACGACCGCGGTGACGCCCGAGCGCGACGGCGCGACCCGGTCGGCCAGCAGGGCGGCCACTCCCACCGCGCCGCCGCCCTCCACGAACAGCTTCGCCCGCTCGATCAGCAGCACCATGGCGTCGGCGACCTGGTCCTCATCCACGACGACGATGTCGTCGAGCCACTGCTCGATCAGGGGGCGCGTCAGCCGGCCCGGCTCCTTGACCGCGATGCCGTCGGCGAGGGTGATGATCGGGCCGATCCCGGGCGATTGGTTGGCATACGGCGCGCACACCTCCGCCTGGACTCCGACCACCTTCACCTGAGGCAGCCGGCGCTTGACGGCGATCGCCACGCCGCTCGCCAACCCGCCTCCGCCCACCGGGACGATGATGCGGCGCAGGTCGTCGATGTCCTCGGCCAGCTCGAGTCCGAGCGACGCCTGCCCGGCGATGACGGCGGGGTCATCGAAGGGATGGATGAACACCATGCCGGCCTCGTCGGCGCGGGCGTGCGCGGCGGCCAGGGCCGCCTCCATGGTCTCGCCGCCCTGCAGCACCGAGGCGCCGTAGGCCCGGGTCGCCTCCATCTTGGAGATCGACGCCCCCTCGGGCACGTAGATCTCGCACGGCACGCCGAGCTGGCGGGCCGCGAAGGCGACGGCCTGGGCATGGTTGCCGGCGCTCCCCGCCACGACGCCGGCCCCGGCGGCCGCTCCGAGCTCGCTCAGCTTGGCCAGGGCGCCGCGGATCTTGAACGAGCCCGTCCGCTGGAGGTTCTCGGCCTTGAGCACGACCCGACCGCCGACGTGCTCGCTGATGGTGGTGCTGGTGAGGACGGGCGTCCGCTTGACCACCGAGGTGCCCGCTCGGCGAGCCTGCTCGATCCGTTCGTCATCGACCGGTTCGGTGCCGGGCATCGCCGGTAACGTACTTCGGCCCTGTCGATCCCGAGGGAGGACCGTGGCTCGCGCCCTTCTCGTCGCCAACGAGCGCCTCGCCGCTGGCGGGTTCGTCGGTGACGAGCTCGAGCAGCGCGGCTACCGGTTCACCGTCGTGGCGCGTGAGCATCCCGGGACGTGGCCGCAGCTGGACGGCGCCGAGCTGGTGCTCGTGCTCGGCTCAGACTGGCACGCACACGAGCCGGAACGGCAGGACACGGTGATCGCCGAGTCGGCACTCCTTGCCGCCGCGCATCGGCGGGCGATGCCGGTGCTCGGCATCTGCTACGGCGCGCAGCTCCTGAGCCACAGCCTCGGCGGCACGGTGCGGCCGGCGGATCGGATCGAGGTGGGTTGGTGCGAGGTCGAGTCCTGCACTCCCGTGATCCGGTCCGGCCCGTGGATGCAGTGGCACTCGGACACCTTCACCGTGCCCGGGGGGGCGGAGCTGCTGGCGTGCTCCGACGTCGGGCCGCAGGCCTTCCGCTACGGCCGGTCGTTCGCGGTCCAGTTCCATCCGGAAGTCGATGTCGAGATGGTCTCGGCCTGGATCAGCGCTGATGCCGGTGTCGAGCTGGCCGAGGCCGGTATCGACGCCGACGAGCTGCTCGAGCAGACGCGGGCCGAGACGCCGCGGAGCGAAACCGATGCCCGAGCCCTGGTCGGCTGGTTCTGCGAGCAGCTCTAGCGGGCTTCGGCGCTGCTGCCTCCCGGCCCGCGGAGGTGACGGCGCAAGGTGCAGGAGCAGCCACGCTGCGTGGCAAGGGGGTGGGCTCCCGGGCCGGATGGCGATCAGGGGGCGACCGGGCCTTGCAGCCGGGGATGCGACTGAAACATGGTCGTCATATGAGCACCGCCCCGTGGTTCCTGGACACGTCTTCGCCCGACGAAGTGGCCCGCGCCAACTTCCCGATCGTCCGCCGGGGCTTCGACCCCGTCGAGGTCCAGGCTTTCTCGCGCGCAGTGGGCACAGAGATCTCACGTCTCCAAGCGCTCAACACGGAGTACAGCGAGCGCATGGCCGAGGCCGAGGCCCGGGCCGCGGCGCGGGTCGATGAGACGGTCGTGGCCGAGTTCCTCGGCGAGGAGTCTTCTCGACTGCTGCTGGTCGCCCGTGACTCGGCCAATGAAGTCCGTGTCCGGGCTGAGGAGTACGCCAACGTCACCGTGCGCGGCGCGGACACCTACGCCAAGAACAAGACCAACGAGGCCGACGCCTACCACAACCGGGTCACGCGCGAGGCGGACCAGGAGGCGGCGCGCACCCGGCGGGAGGCACGCGAAGACGCCGACAGGACGAGGGCGGAAGCCAAGCGGGAGGCCGAGCGGCTGATCGCCGAGACGATGGCCCACCGGGAGCAGCTCCTGCGCGACCTCACCCAACGGCGCGACAAGGGACTGGCGCAGCTCCGTGATCTGTTGGCCGGTCGCGACATGCTCGTGGAGGCCATCGATCAGGTCCGGCTCACCGCCTCGGGGCTGGTGGGCGACCTGCAGGACATCGCCACTGCGCCGTCGAGCTTCGTGTCGCTCGATCCCGCGATCGAGGGCCCGGGCGATGTGGTGGACGATGGCGCGTCGGTGGCCGTCACCCGCGAGCGCCGGTCGTCGAGGGCGCGCCGACCGCGCGCCGCCGCCGAGCCGACCGCGACCGAGGCCATCGCCTCGACCGACGCCTCCACCCCCGGCGACCTCACCGGCCCCGACGGCGTCACCGGTCCAGCCGAGATGGCCAGTGTGCCTGCGGTCGCGAGCAAGGCCGGAGCGGTTGCGCCGCAGCACGAACCAGTCGCCGCTGCCGATCCCATCACGGCCGAGATCCCGGTCACGGTCGCAGGCGTGCAGGAGAACGGGAGCGTGGCGTCACCGGTCGGGTCTTGACCGGACCCATGCGAACGGGGTCGGCGTAGCCTCGACGGAATGGCCGACCTCCCCGACAGCGCCCGCGCCCTCCTCGAGTCGAACCGGCTGGCTCACCTCGTCACCATCAACGCCGACGGGAGCCCCCAGGTGGCGATCGTCTGGGTTGGCCTCGATGGCGACGAGATCGTGTGCGCCCACCTCGCCGAGCAGCAGAAGCTCCGCAACGTCCGCCGAGATCCCCGGGTGGTGCTGTCGATGGAAGGCCACGGGCGAAACCCCATGGGCCTCGACGAGTACCTCGTCGTCCACGGGACCGCCCGGGTGACCGAGGGCGGTGCGCCCGAGCTGCTGCAGCGCCTGGCCCACACCTACCTCGGCCCCGACGTCGTGTTCCCGCCCATGCCCGATCCGCCTGCAGGCTTCATCACCCGGATCACCCCCACCCGCATCGGCGGCGTCGGCCCCTGGTCGTCGGGCTCCTGATAGGCGGCCTCCGGTCGACTCAGCCGGCCTGCGCCCGGCGCCGGACCGGCGCCCGCTCGGCTCGGTCCGAGAGCCCGACGGGACCGGAATCCGAGTGCCGGCATCCGGCCAAATCGGCGGCTCCGCGGGCAGACAAACCGACCGCGACCAGGGTTTGTGAGCCGATTCTCAGCCCGTAGTAGCGTCGCCGACGCGATGTCAGAGTTCCTGCGGAGCTACCTCACGGTCGCCATCTTCATGGCTACGGCCGTCGGTCTCGTGGGGTTGCTGCTCGCTCTCGGCGGCCTCCTGCGACCCACCCGGCCACTGCCGCAGAAGTACATCCCGTACGAGAGCGGCGTCGATCCGGTGGGCGACGGCTGGTCCCAGAGCCAGATCCGCTACTACGTCTTCGCCCTCCTCTTCGTGCTGTTCGACGTAGAGGCCGTCTTCATCTTCCCGTGGGCCACGCAGCTCGAGCGCTACGCCGGCTTCGGCCTGGTGGAGATGGGCGTCTTCGTGGCCGTGCTGCTCCTCGGGCTCGTCTACGCCTGGAAGAAGGGCGTCCTGCGGTGGGTGTGAGGTCGGTGCCCTGATGGGCTTGGTCGAGAAAGGACGGCTCCCCAAGCCCCTCACCACACTGCTGAACCTCGGTCGGTCCTACTCCATGTGGGTGTACCAATGGGGTCTGGCCTGCTGCGCCATCGAGATGGGCGCCGCGTTCGCCTCACCCCGGTACGACGTCATGCGCCTGGGCGTCATCCCGCTGCCGGCCAGTCCCCGCCAGGCCGACCTGGTGGTCATCTCGGGGACGGTCACGGACAAGATGGCGCCCGCAGTACGCCGGCTGTGGGAGCAGATGCCGGACCCCAAGTACGTGATCTCGATGGGGAGCTGCGCCAACTGCGGCGGCCCCTACTGGGACAGCTACTCCGTCACCAAGGGGGTCGACCAGATCATCCCGGTCGACATCTACGTGCCCGGTTGCCCGCCTCGCCCCGAGGCGCTGCTCGAAGGCATCGTCCTGCTGCAGCAGCGGATCAAGGGCGAGGACATGGCCGAGCGCTGGAGGAGGGATCCCATTGTCGTCGGGCGATGACCTCCCGGCGGTCGTCCTCGACGATCCCCGGGCCGGCGTGCTCGACCTGCTTCGGGACGAGCTGGGCGAGGCCTTGGTCGACGCCCTCCACAAGCCCGGCGACGACCTCTGGCTGCGGGTGCGCACCGAGGACTGGGTGCGGGCCGGCGAGACCGTGAAGGCGACCGGCTTCGAGCACTTCTGCTTCCTGTCTGCGCTCGACTGGCTGCCCTCGCCCTACGGCAAGGGCGAGGACGATCCCACCGAGCCGCCGCCCGAGCGCGAGACCGAGGTCCGGCCCGGCTACTGCGGCGGAGACACGCGCTTCCAGCTCCTGGTCCGGCTCAGCGATCCCTCCCGCCACATCGGCATCACCCTCAAGGTCGACGTGCCCGACAGCGCCACGCCCGAGATGCCCACGTGGGTCCCGATCTTCGCCGGCGCCGCCTGGCACGAGCGAGAGACGTGGGAGATGTTCGGCATCCGCTTCCTCGGCCACCCGGACCTCCGGCACCTCTACCTCCCGTCGGACTTCGAGGGCTTCCCGCTCCGCAAGGACTTTCCCTTGCTCGCCCGCATGGTGAAGCCGTGGCCCGGCATCGTGGACGTCGAGCCCATGCCCGCCGAGCTCGAGGGTGACGGCGACGCCGAGGGAGAGTCGGCATGACCCTGCTCAGCGATCGCGAGCAGCTCCGCTACATCTCGGCCCAAGCCGCTGACGCGCGGGTGAACATCGAGCTCGAGACCGAAGGCATGACCCTCAACATCGGCCCCCAGCACCCCGCCACCCACGGGACGCTGCGCATCATCGCCCGCCTCGACGGCGAGCAGGTGGTGTGGGCGGAGCCGGTCGCCGGCTACATGCACCGCGGCTACGAGAAGCTCACCGAGGTCCGGACGTTCCCCCAGGTCACCACCCTGGTCAACCGGATCGACTGGCTGGGCAGCTTCGCCAACGAGGTCCCGTTCATCTTGGCGGCCGAGAAGCTCATGGGCGTCGAGGCCCCGCCCCGGGCCCAGCACATCCGCACCATCTTGTTCGAGCTCTCCCGGATCGCCAACGTCTCGTTGTTCCTCGGCGACCTCGGAGTCCAGCTCGGCGCGCTCACACCGGTCTTCTACGCCTTCCGCGATCGCGAGTACGTCCTCAACCTCATCGAAGGCGCGACGGGCGGCCGCTTCCACCCCAACTTCGACCGGATCGGTGGTCTCAAGGAGGACCTGCCCCGGGGTTGGATCGACGAGACCAAGGCCGTCATGAAGAAGATGCGGCACTTCTGCGACGAGATGGAAACGCTGCTGATCGGCAACGAGATCTACCAAGCCCGCACCCGCGGGATCGGCGTGATCCCGAAGGAGGTCGCCCTCTCCTACGGGTTGTCGGGCGCCAACCTTCGGGGCTCCGGCGTCGACTGGGACCTGCGGCGAGACCAGAAGCTGCCGATGGCCTGGGACAAGTGCGACTGGAAGGTCTGGACCCACCCGGACGGCGACGTCTTCGCCCGAGTCTGGGTGCGCCTCCAGGAGACGCGCGAGGCCACGAAGATCGTCGACCAGCTCGTCGAGACCATGCCGGCCGGGCCGATCATGGCCAAGGTGCCCCGCATCATCAAGGTGCCAGAGGGCGAGGCTTGGGTCAGCACCGAGAACCCCTTGGGTGAGATGGGGTACTACGTGGTGTCCCGCGGTGACACCGGGCCGTTCCGGGTGAAGATCCGCAGCGCCAGCTTCAACAACATCTCGGTGGCGTCGTGGGTGCTCCGGGGCGTGTACGTGCCCGACGTGATCGCCATCCTCGCCTCCCTCTACTTCATCCTCGGAGACATCGACCGGTGACGATGGTGGCGGTCGTGATCCCCTACTGGGGGCAGTCGATCCTGCGCGTCCTCGGCGTGCTCGTCGCCGTCCTCCTGCCCGCCGGCACGCTCGTCTACCTGTTCCTCTTCAAGATGATGAGCTTCATGCAGAGCCGGCTCGGGCCGATGGAAGCCGGGCCCTACGGCTCGTTCCAGCTCTTCGCCGAGGTCGGCAAGTTCCTCCAGAAGGAGGACATCACGCCCGACGGCGCCGACCAGCGGATCTTCCGCCTGGCGCCCTACGTGGTCGTGCTGACGGTGTTCCTCATCTACGTCGCGATCCCGTTCGGACCCGACGCCGTGTTCGCCGACTTCCAGGTGGGCGTGTTCTACATCCTCGCCGTCTCCAGCATCTCGGTCCTCGGCATCCTCATGGCCGGCTGGGCCAGCGCCAACAAGTACTCGCTGATGGGCGGCTTGCGGGCGGCCGGCCAGCTCATCGCCTACGAGCTCCCGCTCGTCCTCGCCGTCGTCGGCGTGGTGATCGAGGCCGGGACGATGAACATGCAACAGATCGTCGGCGAGCAGAGCGACGGCACGATCTTCGGCTGGAGCGGGATCGGCAACCCCTACGCCATCACCCAGTTCGTCGGCCTGCTCATCTTCATGATCGCGGTGCAGGCCGAGCTCACCCAGACACCGTTCGACATGCCGATCGCCGAGTCCGAGCTCGTCGCCGGCTACATGACCGAGTACTCGGGGTTCCGGTTCCTGCTGTTCTTCATCGGTGAGTTCGCGGCCGCCGGCGCCTTCGCCGCGGTGGCGGCCACGTTGTTCCTCGGCGGCTGGGCCCTACCCAACGCCTGGTTCGACCAGACCTCGGACGCCATGAACATCATCGGGCCGCTGGTGCTGTTCGGGAAGACGGTGCTCCTCTCCGGCATCATCTTCTGGGTCCGGTTCACCTACCCCCGGTTCCGCGAGGACCAGCTGCAGCGGTTCGCCTGGAAGGTGCTCATCCCCGTCGCCCTCGCCAACATCATGGCGACGGCCGTGCTGAAGGTGATGTTCTGATGCCTTCCCTCCCCGGTGTCGTGAAGGGTCTGGGCGTCACGCTCGGCACCATGGCGCGCACGATCACCAAAGGCGCCAACACCGTGCAGTACCCGAGGGAGAAGGAGGCCCCGCCCATCCGGGCCCGCGGGGTCATCGCCCTCCGGGAGGAGAACTGCACGGTGTGCATGCTGTGCGCCCGGTCCTGCCCCGACTGGTGCATCTACATCGAGGGCCACAAGGAGAAGGCGCCGCCCCGCCGGCCCGGGGGCAAGCCCCGCACGGTGTCCGCCCTCGACCGCTTCGACATCGACTATGCGCTGTGCATGTACTGCGGCATCTGCGTCGACGTCTGTCCTTTCGACGCCCTGTTCTGGAGCCCGGAGTACGAGTACTCCGAGCCCCGGATCGCCGACCTCCTCCATGACAAGGACAAGCTCGGCGAGTGGATGGAGACCGTGCCCGAGGCGCCCGAGCTCGAGGCCGGTGCAGACAAGAAGGGCAAGAAGTAGGTGGTCGCCGAGAACATCTTCTTCGGCGTCATCGCCGCGGTCATGGTGATCGGCGCGCTGCGGGTCGTCACCACCAACAACGTCGTGCACGCCGCCCTTTGGCTCGTCACGGTGCTCGCCGGGGCGGCGGCGCTGTACGTCCTGCTGGCGGCCGAGTTCGTCGCCGTCACCCAGGTGCTCGTCTACCTCGGCGCGGTGATGGTGCTGTTCATCTTCGGCACCATGCTCACCCGGGCCCAGATCGGACGGGAGCGGAACCTGAACAACCCGCGGGGCCGGGCGCTCGGCGTCCTGGTGGCGGCCGTGCTGGCGGCCACGCTCGGCATCGTGCTCGTCGATGCGTTCGGTGATGACGAGCTGCCCAAGCAGCCTGCCCTCCAGTCCGTCCAAGCGGTGAGCGACTCGATCTTCGGCCCGTACCTCATCCCGTTCTGGGCGCTGTCGTTCGTGCTCTTGGCCGCAATGGTAGGAGCCATCGTGCTGGCCCGCCGGGACTAGATCTTCGTCGCCATGCTCCGCTTCGCTTCGCCTGTCTCCTACTCGCTTCGCTCGACAATGCGTCGGGCTGGGTCGGACATGCTCCGCTTCGCTTCGCCTGTCTCCTACTCGCTTCGCTCGACAATGCGTCGGGCTGGGTCGGACATGCTCCGCTTCGCTTCGCCTGTCTCCTACTCGCTTCGCTCGGCAATGCTTCGAATTGGGTCGGGCTGATGCTGGTCAACGAGTTCCTGTTCCTCGGCGCCGCGCTGTTCTGCATCGGTGTCTACGGCGTCATCGCGCGCAGGAACGCGGTCCTGGTACTCATGTCGATCGAGGTGATCCTCAACTCGGTCAACATCAACTTGCTGGCCTTCGCCCTCCAGCGATCGGGCGAGCAGGCCGCGGCCGGGAGCGCCTTCGCCCTCTTCATCATCGCGGTGGCGGCCGCCGAGGTCGGCGTCGGCCTGGCCGTCGTGCTGCTCGTGTACCGCAACCGCCGCTCGATCGCGCTCGACGAGCTCTCCGAGATGAAGGGCTGACCGGCTCGCCATGTGGTTCCTCGATCACGCGTGGCTGATCCCGCTCATCCCGGGCGTGGGGTTCGTGGTCATCCTCCTCCTCGGCAAGCGCATGCCGATGAAGGGGGCCGAGGTGGGCATCGCCTCCCTCGGCGTGTGCCTCGTGCTCGCAACCGGCACCGTGTACCAGTGGGTGCAGCGGGTCGACGACGCCACCGGCTCCAACAGCGGCGCCTTCGGCGCACTGGCGGCGCTGGGGCGGTCGATCGTTCCCGCGGCCAATGGCGAGACCTCGACCTACGTCGCGCCGGTCATCCACCGCTTCACCTGGTGGCAGGCGGGCGCCTTCAAGTTCACCCTCGGCATCCAGGTCGACGGGCTCTCCGTCACGCTGATGTTCGTCGTGGCCTTGATCGCCACCCTGATCCAGATCTACTCGGTCGAGTACGTGCGGGGCGACCGCCGGTTCACGTTCTTCTTCGCCGCGCTCACCCTCTTCGCGGCCGGGATGCTGTGCATGGTCGTGGCCGAGAGCACGGTCCAGATCATCCTGGGCTGGGAGATCATGGGCCTGTGCTCCTTCCTCCTCATCGGCCACTGGTGGGAGGACTACGCCAACTCGCGCTCGGCGCTCAAGGCGTTCTTCACCCTTCGGGTTGCCGACGTAGGCCTCCTGGTCGGCGTCAGCGCGCTGTACTTCAGCGCCAACCCGTACGCCCACGCCAAGCTCGGCAGCGACGGCTTCTCGGTGTTCGCCATCTCGAGCTGGGCGCTGTCGGGCTCGGCCACCAGGACCGTCCTGCTGTGGGTCAGCGTCGCGCTGTTCATCGCATGCATCGGCAAGTCGGGCCAGTTCCCACTGCACACGTGGCTGCCCGACGCCATGGCCGGCCCCACCCCGGTCTCGGCGCTGCTGCATTCGTCCACCATGGTGGTGGCCGGGGTGTACCTGGTGGCCCGGCTCTACCCGGTGTTCTACGAGGGCTTCAAGATCGGCGACACCAACATCAACCTGATCTGCCTCATCGGCGGCATAACGATCATCATCGCCGCCGTGCTGGCCTTCGTGCAGGTGGACATCAAGCGGGTGCTTGCGTACTCAACGGTGTCGCAGCTCGGCTACATGATGATGGGCCTCGGCGTCGGGGCGTGGACACCGGCCGTGTTCCACATCTTCACCCACGCCTTCTTCAAGGCCTGCCTGTTCCTCGGGGCGGGCTCGGTCAGCCACTCGGCGTCCCACCACTCCTTCGACATGAAGAAGGACATGGGCGGGCTGTGGCGCAAGATGCCGATCACGTTCACCACCTTCGTGATCTCCTCGGCCGCCCTCGCCGGCATCTTCCCGCTGGCCGGCTTCTTCTCGAAGGACGAGATCATCGACTCGGCCGGCCACAACGGCTACGTCGCCTTCCAGATCGTCGGCCTGGTCGGGGCCTTCCTCACCGCGGCCTACATGACCCGCTGCATCTACCTGACCTTCCTTGGCCAACCGCGGGGGGCAGCCGCGGGCGAGGAGCACATCCTGCACGGTCTGGCGGCCGAGGCGCACGAGCTGGACGAGGACCTGGTGCTGGCGGAGGCGGGCACGGTGCTGCCGGCGAGCGGCCCGGCCGCGGGCTCCGTCCACGGTCACGACGCCGACGCGCCCGGCGGCGCCTACGCCGCCGTCGACCACGGGCACGGCCCCGGCCTCGATGACGCGTCTGCCCACGACGACGCCCACGGCCACGCCGGCCCGCACGAGTCGAACTGGTGGATCACGCTCCCCCTCGTCGTGCTCGGCATCGGGGCCCTCTTCGCCGGGCTGCTGAACGCCAGTGCCTTCAAGGTCGAGAAGTTCACCACGTACGTGGAGCCGGCACCGGTGGTGGTCCCGACCGAGGCCGCGAGGCAGATCGCGACCGGGGGGCCGGTGATCGGCGTCACCGCGGCCGAAGGCAGCGCAGGCGTGGCGTCACCGTGTGGTACCTCGCCGCCCGAGGACGGCGTGTGCTTCGCGCCGCAGCTCTCCCAGAGCGAGTTCGAGTGGAGCAAGGCCGCGGTGTCGGAGCTGATCGTGCTGGCCGGCATCGTCGCGTCCGGGGCCGTGTGCCTTGCGTTCTACGAGCGCAAGGATCGCCGCTTCGTCGGCCTCACCGAGCGCAACCGCTTGGCTCGGCTCGGCTACGGGTTCCTCGCCAACAAGTACTACCTCGACGACGCTTATGAGAAGGGGGTGGTGGCGGCGGTGTCCGGCCCGATCGCCCAGGCCACCTACTGGATCGACCAGAACGTGCTCGACGGCATCGTGAACGGCGCCGGCCGCGGCGCGGTGAAGGTTGCGGAGGCCACCTACGAGTACGTCGACCAGGGCGTGGTCGACGGCGTCATCAACGGCGCCGGCTCGTTCACCGAAGACACCGGCGACGCCCTGAGGCCCGTCCAGTCCGGCAAGGTCAACCTCTACGGCGCGCTGCTCTTCGGCGCCGCCGCGGTGGCTGCCCTCATCCTCGTCATCGTCGTGTAGGAGCCTGATGCTGTACCTGACCGACACCGCCCAGAACTGGCTGCTGCCGCTCGGTGTGTTCCTCCCCATCGCGGGCATCGTCGTGCTGCTGTTCATACCCAGGGCGGAGGAGCAGCTGATGAAGATCGTGGCCGTGGTGACCGCCCTGGCCACCTGTGCCGTCGGCGTGGTCACGCTGGCGGCCTTCGACTACAACCGGGCCGGCACGCTGCAGTTCTTCGTGAGCGAGCCCTGGATCGAAACCATCCACTCCCGCTTCATCATGGGCATGGACGGGCTGAGCCTGCCGCTCTACATCCTGTCGATGGCGATCACCCTGCTCGTCGTCATCTACAGCTGGAACCACATACCAGAGCCCGGCAACCCGAAGGCCTTCTTCATCCTCATCCTGATCCTCCAGGTGGGCATGGCCGGCACCTTCGTGGCCCAGGACCTCATTCTCTTCTTCGTCTTCTTCGAGGTCGTGCTGCTGCCGATGTACTTCATGATCGGCGTGTGGGGCGGCGAGAACCGGCGTTATGCGTCGCTCAAGTTCTTCCTGTTCACGCTGTTCGGCTCGGCCTTCATGCTGCTGTCGTTCATCGCGCTGTTCTTCAAGACCGGTGCCGCGGTCGGCGGCAACTTCTCCATCGAGTACCTCTCCGCGCACAGCTCGAGCCTCACTCGAACCACCGCGCTGCTCATCTTCGGTGGCATGTTCCTCGGGTTCGCCATCAAGGTGCCGATGTTCCCGTTCCACACCTGGCTCCCCGATGCCCACACGGAGGCGCCCACGCAGGGCTCGGTGATCCTGGCCGCCATCTTGCTGAAGCTCGGCACCTACGGCTTCGTCCGCATCGCCATCCCGATCCTGCCCTCCGCGGCCAAGGAGTGGGCGCCGTGGATCGGTCTGCTGGCGGTGATCGGCATCATCTACGGCGCCATGTGCTGCCTGGCCCAGACCGACATGAAGCGGCTCATCGCCTTCTCGTCCGTCTCCCACATGGGCTTCGTGATGCTCGGCATCGCCACCTTGACCCCGTTCGGCTTCAACGCCGCCATGTTCGGCATGGTCGCCCACGGTCTGATCACCGGCATGCTCTTCTTCGTCGCCGGAAGCGTGAAGGAGCGGTACCACACCCTTCAGATCTCCCGATTGAGCGGCATGCTGAAGCAGGCGCCGCGCCTCGGGTGGATCCTCGGCTTCTGCGCGATGGCGTCGCTCGGCCTGCCCGGTCTGGCCGGGTTCTGGGGCGAGTTCCCGGCCATCCTCTCGGCCTACAACCCGGTGGCCGGACTGCGGGTGGCGACGTTCCGGACCTACATGGTGATCGCCGCCATCGGCACCGTCCTCGCGGCCTCCTACCTGCTCTGGCTGTACCAGCGCACGGCCTTCGGCGAGCCGACCGTCGAGTTCGCCGACGACAGCCACATCCACGACGTCGAGGTCCCCGAGTGGATCGCCTGGACCCCGCTGCTGATCGCCATCGTCGTGCTCGGCGTGTATCCAAACTTCCTGTTCAGCGTGCTCAACCCGGCCGTGGGCGTGGCCCTGCAGGCCTACCGGTGAGCCGCTGATGGACCTCCTGGCCCAGGTCGCGCCCTTCCACTCGCCGGCGGTCGACTACCACGCGCTGGCGCCCGAGATCGTGCTGGCGAGCGCCATCCTGGTGCTCCTCGTCGCCGATCTGCTCCTCCCCGAACGGCAGAAGTGGGCGACCTCGACCATCGCCGGCCTGGGCCTGCTGGCGTCGCTCATCCCGATCCTCACCCTGGCCGTCGCCGGCGACGATCGCGTGATGTTCAACGGGGGCTACGTGGTCGACAACTTCGCCCTCGTCCTGAAGACGCTGTTCCTCCTGGCCGGGTACATCGTCGTCTTGATGTCGATCACGTACGTCGAGGAAGGCGACTACTACCAGGGTGAGTACTACTTCCTGCTGCTCAGCTCGGTGCTCGGCATGGTGATGATGAGCTCGGCGCGGGACCTGGTCAGCATCTTCATAGCCCTCGAGCTGCTGTCGATCCCGGCCTACATGCTGGCGGCGTGGCGCAAGCGGGACGAGCGAAGCAACGAGGCCGGCGTGAAGTACTTCCTGCTCGGCGTGTTCGCGTCGGCCGTGATGCTCTACGGCATGTCGCTCTTCTACGGCGTGGCCGGCACGACGCTCCTCACCGGGGTCTCTGCCGCGGTCAGCCAGGCCGGCAACCAGCCCGTGATCACCCTGGCCGTGGTCTTCGTCGTCGTCGGCTTCGCGTTCAAGGTGTCGGCGGTGCCGTTCCACACCTGGGCACCGGACACCTACGAGGGCGCGCCGACTCCCATCACTGCGTTCCTGTCGGTGGCCTCCAAGGCCGCGGGCTTCGTCGCCCTGGTGACGTTGCTGTACGTCGGTTTCCCGGGGCGCGCGATGTGTACCAGCCCCTCTTCTGGGCACTGTCGGCGATCACCATGACGGTCGGCAACGTGCTGGCGCTGCGCCAGACGAACATCGTGCGGATGCTGGCCTACTCGTCGATCAGCCAGGGTGGCTTCATCCTCATGCCGCTGGCCGTGGCCGGCGACGCCGCGGCCCGGTCGGGACGCGCTGCGCGCCGTGATCACCTACCTCATCGTGTACGCGGCCACGAACCTGGGTGCCTTCGCCGTGGTGCTGGCGGTGTCCCGCAAGACCCGCTCGGGGGAGATCTCCAGCTACAACGGGCTGTTCAGCTACGCCCCCGGCCTGGCCACGGCCATGGCCATCTTCCTCGCCTCGCTGGCCGGCGTCCCGCCGCTTGCCGGCTGGATCGCCAAGTTCGGCGTGTTCAACGCCGTGTTGTCGGCCGGCACGACAGCGGGTGTCGTCCTGGCTGTGATCGGCGCCGTGAACTCGGTGATCGCGTTCGGCTACTACGGCCGGGTCATGCGGGTGATGTTCATGCGTGACGCGCTGGATGGGGACACCTCGCCCATCCGGGTGCCACAGTCGCTCGTGCTCGCCCTCGGCCTGACCATGGTGGCCACCATCGTCATCGGCGTGATCCCGCAGGCGGTCCTGCGGTACGGCGACCTCGGGACGTTCACCGGCGCCGTCGGTCGTTGACCGAGGCCGGGCTGCCGGCGCGGCTGGCCGCCCGCATCCGGGCGCGGGGGCCGATCTCCTTCGCCGACTTCATGGAGGCCGCCCTCTACGACGCCGACGGAGGCTTCTACGTCCGCGGTGGCAGCGCGGGACGTCGAGGCGACTTCCTCACCTCGCCCGAGGTCGGTCCGTTGTTCGGCGCCGTGCTCGCCGCCGCGCTGGACGAGTGGTGGGACGCGCTCGGCCGGCCGGCACCGTTCACCGTCATCGATGCCGGCGCCGGTTCGGGCACGCTGGCTCGGGCCGTGCTGACGGCCAAGCCGCGCTGCCGGGTCGAGGGCGCGCTGCACTACGTGGCCGTCGAGCGATCGGCGCCGCTGCGCGCCCACCACGAGGGCTTGCCGGTCGTGTCGATGGCGGCGCTGCCCGAAGGGCCGTTGGTCGGCGTGGTTCTGGCGAACGAGCTCCTCGACAACCTGCCGTTCCGCCTCGCCGTCTTCGACGGCGAGTGGCAGGAGGCGTTCGTGGACGTCGCCCGCGACGGACGCCTGGTGGAAGTGCTCCGTCCGTTCCGGGAGCTTCCGACCGCACTCCCGTCGCGGGCGGCGCACGGCGCTCGGGCGCCGGTTCAGGATGAGGCGGCCGCCTTCGTGCGCGACGCCCTGGCCCGGCTGGAACGAGGTCGCCTGGTCGCCGCCGACTATGCCCGCACGACGGCCGAGATGGCGGCGGTCCCGTGGCGGGAGTGGTTGCGCACCTATCGGGCCCAGCAGCGGGGCGTTCACTACCTGGCCGAGCCCGGTTCGCAGGACATCACGACGGACGTGGCCCTCGACCAGCTCCCGCCGCCGACCGCGATCTGGACCCAGGCCGAGTTCCTCGCTGCCCACGGCGTGGCCAGCCTGGTCGAGGAGGGTCGCCGCCTGTGGGCCGGACAGGCCATTGCTCCGGACCTCGCCGCCTTCAAGGCGCGCAGCCGGGTGCGCGAGGCCGAGGCTCTCACCGACCCGTCCGGGCTGGGTGGCTTCACCGTCGCCGAGTGGCTGGTCGCCTGACGCCGCCGATCGCTCGGCCGCTTCGTTCCGGGCACCGAATCCGCGCCTGGTGCTCAGGTTCGGTGACCGGAACGTTGGGAAGGCCGGCGGAAGGCTCGGCGGACGGGCTGGGGATTGGCGGGCCGGCGGCCACTAGATTCCCCCCGGGTCCGCGCCACACCGTCTGGGGGTTGCCGAACGATGGCTGACGAGGCGACGAATGCGATCGACGACCTCCTCCTCGAGAGCCGGACCTTCCCGCCCCCGCAGGAGTTCAAGCAACAGTCGTTGGTAGCCGGCACCTTCCTCTACGACGACGCCAACGAGGACTACCAGGGCTTCTGGGCCCGCCAGGCCGCGGAGCTGCTCTCCTGGGCCGAGGAGTGGCAGACGATCTGCGAGTGGGACCTTCCGTTCGCCAAATGGTTCGTCGGCGGGAAGCTGAACGTGGCCTACAACTGCCTCGACCGCCACGTGGAGGCGGGCCGGGGCGACAAGGTGGCCTTCTACTGGGAGGGCGAGCCCGGCGACACCCGAGTGCTCACCTACGCCGACCTGCTCGACGAGGTCCAGCGCTTCGCCAACGTCCTGAAGGGCTTGGGCGTCGGGGCCGGCGACCGGGTCAACATCTACCTGCCGATGATCCCGGAGGCCGCGGTGGCGATGCTGGCCTGTGCCCGCATCGGCGCCGCGCACAGCGTGGTCTTCGGCGGGTTCTCGTCGACATCCCTGGCCGATCGCATCATCGACGCCGAAGCCAAGGTGCTCATCACCGCCGACGGCGGCTACCGGCGCGGCGAGGTCTTCCCGTTGAAGCCGCAGGCCGACGTGGCGCTCGAGTCGACTCCGTCCATCGAGCACGTGGTGGTGGTCCGGCGCGGTGAGAACCCGGTGGACATGCACGACGGCCGGGACCACTGGTACCACGACCTCATGGCGACGGCCGATGCCATCTGCCCGGCCGAGCCCATGGACAGCGAGCAGCTGCTCTACCTGCTCTACACCTCGGGTACTACCGGCAAGCCCAAGGGCATCATGCACACGACCGGCGGCTACCTGACCCAGGTGGCGTTCACCCACAAGTACGTCTTCGACCTCCACCCGGACACCGACGTCTACTGGTGCACGGCCGACGTCGGGTGGGTCACCGGCCACAGCTACATCGTCTACGGACCCCTGGCCAATGGGGCCACGAGCGTGATCTACGAGGGCGTCCCGAACCACCCGGGACCGGATCGGCTGTGGGAGATCATCGAGAAGTACGGCGTCACGACCTTCTACACTGCCCCCACCGCGATCCGGACCTTCATGAAGTGGGGTGACGCCGAGCCGGCCAAGCACGACCTGTCATCCCTGCGCCTGCTGGGGTCGGTCGGCGAGCCGATCAACCCCGAGGCGTGGATGTGGTACTGGGAGCAGATCGGGGGCGGGCGCTGTCCCGTCGTCGACACCTGGTGGCAGACCGAGACCGGCGCCATCATGATCAGCCCGCTCCCGGGGGCCACCACCTTGAAGCCGGGGTCGGCCACGTTCCCCCTGCCCGGCATCGGGGCCGAGCTGGTCGACGACAGCGGCCAGCCCGTGGCCCGAGGGGGCGGCTACCTCACCCTGACTCGGCCGTGGCCGGCGATGCTGCGAGGCATCTGGGGCGACCCGAAGCGCTACCAGGAGACGTACTGGAGCCGTTTCGAGGGCCGTTACTTCGCCGGCGACGGGGCCAAGGTGGACGACGACGGCTACCTCTGGCTCCTCGGCCGGGTCGACGACGTGATGAACATCTCAGGTCATCGCATCTCGACCACCGAGGTCGAGTCGGCCTTGGTCTCGCATCCGAGCGTGGCGGAGGCGGCCGTGGTCGGCGCCACCGACCCGACCACCGGACAGGCGATCGTCGCCTATGTCACCCTCCGCTCGGGGTTCGAACCAGGCCCCGAGCACGGCGAGGTGCTGCGCGCTCACGTGACGCAGGAGATAGGCGCCATCGCCAGGCCGAAGACGATCGTCTTCACGCCCGACCTGCCCAAGACCCGCAGCGGCAAGATCATGCGCCGGCTGCTTCGGGACGTGGCCGAGGGTCGCGCCCTGGGCGACACCACCACCCTGGCCGACGCCACCGTGGTGGACGAGATCCGCACGCGAGCCGCGTCCGGGCCCCAGGAGGAATGACCGGCGGCCCGCTCCCGCCGGGGAAGCCGCACTGCGGGCCGGTAGGTTCGCCCTAATGCGAACAGTGGGCGCCACGCTGGGTCGCCAGTGGCGATGGGCGCTGGTGGGAACCGGTGCGGCCGGGCTGATCGCGCTGCCGGCCATCGTCGGCCGGCTGCCGGCGGCGGCGTCCGACCTCAGCGCTTCGCAGCTGGTGGCTCGGATCCGCCAGTCCGCAGCCCAGCCGTACCAGGGGTACGCCGAGGGTCACGGCGGTCTGCGCCTCCCGGAGCTGCCGGGAGCCGCGGATCTCTCCACGCTCATCAGCGACACCTCCCGCATGCGCATGTGGTACGCGGGACCGAACAGCTGGCGCAGCGACCTCCTGTACTCCGGAGGCGAGCGCGACCGCTACCGGACCCCCAACGGGCTCGTGACGTGGGACTCGGGCGTGCACACGGCCACGTTCGTGCCAGGCGACACCCAGCTCCGGCTCCCCATCCCGCCCGACCTGATGCCGCCCGATCTGGCCCGGCGGATCGTTGCTGCCGCAACGGCCTCCGAGATCAGCCTGCTCCCGTCGAAGAAGATTGCCGGTCACGACGGCGCCGGGTTGCGGATCGTCCCGACGACCGACGTGACCACGGTGGCCAGGATCGACCTGTGGGCCGACAGCACGACCGGACTCCCGTTGCGCGTCCAGATCACGGCCAAGGGCCATGACCATCCCTCGCTGGAGACGAGCTTCCTCGACCTCGAGATGAAGGCGCCCGACGCGGACCTGGTGGCGTTCAAGCCACCGGCCGGCTCGGTGAACAACGACCAGGGCGACGCCCTCGACCTCGTCCAGGCCATCGAGCTCTACTCGGACAACCAGCTGCCGAGCGAGCTGGCCGGCTTGCCCCGTCGGACCTCGGCGCCGAGCGCGGCCGCGACGTACGGCACCGGCTTCGACGTGGTTGGCGTCCTCGCCCTGCCGGACCGTTTCGTCACTGACACCCTCCGCGCCCTGCCGGCCAGCCAGCGCCCGTGGGGCCACACCGCTGCGGTCGTGAAGACGCCGCTGATCAACGGCATGATCTTCGCCCTGGACGGCACCGCCTACATCCTCGGCGGCCCGGTCACGGTGAAGGAGCTCGACCGGGTGGCGGCCGCCCTCGCGGCGGGGAGCGGCTCGTGACCGCGGTGCCGTCGTGACCGTCGTCGTCCGCACCGAGGAGCTGACCAAGCGCTACCCGGGCGGCCTGCTCGCCGTCGACGACGTCGCGCTCGAGGTCCACGAGGGCGACCTGTTCGGCTTCATGGGGCCGAACGGGGCCGGCAAGAGCACCACCATCCGGATGCTCCTCGGCCTCGTCTTCCCGACCACCGGGCGAGTGGAGGTGCTCGGCCAGGCCGTCCCGCGCCACGCCGACCGGGCCCTGATCGACGTCGGGTCGCTCGTCGAGGGACCCGGGTTCTACCCCCACCTCTCCGGACGTCGGAACCTGTCGCTCTTCGACGCCGCCGGCGAGGGCGGACCCCGGCGCACGAGGGGCCGTCGCATCGACGAGGTGCTCGAGCGGGTAGGCCTCGCCGACGTCGGGCGGCGGCCGGTGCGGGCGTATTCGATGGGCATGCGCCAGCGGCTCGGCCTCGCCGCCGCCCTCGTGCGCCAGCCCCGCCTCTTGATCCTGGACGAGCCCACCAACGGACTCGACCCGCAAGGCATCCACGAGCTGCGCAACCTGTTCGTCGACCTGGTCCACGAGGGCACGACGGTGTTCCTGTCCAGCCACCTGCTGTCCGAGGTCGAGCTGATCTGCACCCGGGCGGCCATGATGGCCAACGGGCGCCTGGTCGCGCAGGACCGGGTCGAGGCCCTCCTGGCCCCGACGGGGAGGCTGCGCATCGAATCGCCCGACGTGGCCGAGGCCGTCGCCACCCTGCGCACGCGCCACATCCCGGCGGAGTGGTTGGACGAGACCCACCTCCGGGTCCACCTGAACGGCTACCCGGCCGACGAGGTGAACCGCCTGCTGGTCGGGCGAGGCGTGCGGGTGCGGGAGCTGGCCATGGAGCGCCCCTCGCTCGAGGACGTCTTCCTCGGGCTGACCAGCACCCAACCGGCCGGGCCGCCCGTCGAGATCGGGTTGCCGGCGCCGCTCGCGCCGCCGCTCGCCCCACCCGTCGCGTCGATGCTGCCCGCACCGGTCGACTCGCCGCCCGGCGAGGGGGGCTCGTGATCGCGGTCGAGCTGTCGAAGCTGCTCCGCCGGCCGCGCACATGGATGACGATCGCGCTGCTGGCCGGGCTGCCGGTGGTGGTCGGCATCTTCCTCAAGGCCACCGGGATCGCGCCCAAGCCCGGTTCCGGTCCGGCGCTCCTGAGCGAGGTGCTCAACAACGGGGTGCTCTTCCCGGCTGCGGCGCTGGCCCTGATCCTGCCGGTGTTCCTGCCGGTCGCGGTGGCGGTGGTGGCCGGCGATGCCATCGCCGGTGAGGCGTCAGCCGGGACGTTGCGCTACCTGCTCGCCCGGCCGGTGTCGCGCAGCCGGCTGGTCGTGGCCAAGGTCATCATGGCCGTGGCCTTCATCCTCCTCGCCATCTTCATCGTGGCCGTCGTGAACCTGATCGCCGGCGGCGCGCTCTTCGGGATCAAGCCCCTGACCTCGTTGTCCGGCACCGGGCTGACGACCCGAGAAGCGCTGGTGCGCACGCTGCTGGCGATCGTCTACATCGGCTGGTCGATGCTGGGCCTGGCCGCCATCGCCCTGTTCGCCTCCACCCGGACGGACTCACCCCTGGCGGCGGCGCTCAGCGCGCTGGCCACCTTCGTCACCTCGCAGGTGCTCGACCTCATCGACGCCACCCGGGTGATCAAGCCCTACTTGCCGACCCACTACTGGTTGGCCTTCGTCGATCTCTTCCGCGATCCGATCCTCTGGCGCGGCATCCAACGGGGCACGTTGCTGCAGGCCGGCTACCTGATCGTGTTCCTCGGCGCGGCCTGGGCCAGCTTCACCACCAAGGACGTCACCAGCTGAGGCCGCCGACGCTCAGTCCCGGAAGTTCGTGAACTGCAGCGGGATCGCCAGGTCGGCACCCTTCAGCAGCGCGATGACCGCCTGGAGGTCGTCGCGCTTCTTGCCCGTCACCCGCACCTGATCGCTCTGCGTCTGGCTGGCGACCCCCTTGGGCGCCTTGTCCTTGATGAGGCGGTTGATCTCCCGGGCCTTGTCCGAGGAGATGCCGACGGTGATGGTGGCGACCTGGCGGACCGAGCCGCCCGACGCCTCCTCGAGCTTGCCGTAGTCGAGTCCCTTCAGCGAGACCCCACGCTTGACGAGCCGTTCCTCCAGGACCTGACGCACGGCCCGCAGCCGGTCCTCGGTGCTCGAGCGCAGCGTGAGGACGAGGTCGCTCTGCTCGATGGTGGAATCCGTGCCCTTGAAGTCGAAGCGGGTGCTGAGCTCCCGCTGCGCTTGGTCCACCGCGTTGCGGACCTCCTGGTGGTCCACCTCGGATACGACGTCGAAGCTCGGCATGGGGTCGAGGGTAGCGGGATGTGCGTGCGACCCTCGATGACGCTCCGCTAGCGTCTCGGCTCGCCTGGGTCGGTGCCCGAGTGGCCAAAGGGAGCAGACTGTAAATCTGCCGGCACAGCCTACGGTGGTTCAAATCCACCCCGGCCCACCATACGAAGTACCTGCCAGCGGGCCTGCGATGGCGCTCGAGGGACGCTGAAGGTGAAGGCGGCGGCCACTCATGCAGGGCTCGTCCGGTCGCGCATCGTGCCGTCCCTGGGCGAGATCCGTCACCGTCCGCGCACAGCCTCCGGTCAATGGCGGGTCGATCGGAGGAGAACCCGCTGGTTGCAGATGATGGTCGAGGCCGCTCGTCGTTGTGACTGGGGCATGATTGCCGGGCGACGGCCGGCCAGGAGATTGCAAGGGGTGTTCAGATGGGGGCGCGCCACGAACGAACGCTCGGCGAGTGTCAGGTTCTCGCGCTCTTGCACGCCCTGGTGCGCAGCGCGGGTGCCAGCTGTCGCTCCGGCGGCCACTGCCCGGAAGGTTGCCGCCGGTCCCCGCTGGCTGGGGGGAGCCGGGTCTGGACGCCGCCTTCGTGAGGGGGGTGCGCCTTCTTCGTCTGGCGCCGTGGAGGCGGGCGCCGCTTCGGCTGTTCCGGTCGCCTGCGCTGTTCGCGCCGGTTGCGGTGGCGGCCTTCGTGTTGGGGCTGGCGGCGGGGTCGAAGTCGCTGTTCGTGTCGTCGTCGTCGGCCGCTTCGCTGTCGGAAGACTTGACCCGAGGGTGCGCGTTCGATGTGGGCCTCCGGGTCGAGCGTTCGGTTTCCGTCCCCGGTTCGGCGGCGGGAACGACCGCCGCACCTGGGGTCCCGTTCGAGCAGGCGACAAACCGGTTGGCGGCCCGGACCGGCCAGATCAACGGTCTCGGTCCCGGGGTCGTCACCCTGTTCACCGGTCCGGCGGACGCGTTCGTTCCTGGACAGGAGCGCCTCGGCCAGGGCGGTATCCAGGTCATCTCTCGGACAGGCGCTCTCGCGCAGAGCGTGGTTGTTGCCTCGTCGGGCAAGAAGGGGATCTGGCTGGCCGACACCACCGCCAAAGAGATCGGTGCGAGCGCGGGTCAGACGGTGACGCTGCGCTTCAACGAGGGGGCGAGCGAGGTCGAGGTGCCGGTAGCGGGGATCATCAAGGATCTCTCGAAGGAGCGACGCCCGCCGTACTGGTGTTCCATGGAACGCAGCTTCGAGTCGTTCGGGTTCTACGACCCTCCGCCGACGGCCCTCGTGGATCAGTCCCTTCTCCTCGATCTGACCCGCCGAGCCGGGGAGACGTCGGTGGCGGCGTGGTGGGAGTACCCGCCTGTCGCGCGGGGTTGGGATCTCAGCAGGGCTTCGGCCGCATTGCGGTCGGTGCGGGGTGTGATCGCGGAGACGAACAACAAGTCCTTGCCGTTGGGTCGCCTCCTGGGTGCCGGGCCGACGATGGCTGATGCCGTGGGCACCATTGAGCACGCTCAGCGCGCCCAGGCGGTGGTGGACGCATCGATCGGCCCGGTCGCCCTGGGGACGGCCGGCGTCGCCCTGCTGATGCTTGTGGTGGCTGCTCGGACCTGGGCGGATCGACATCGCCAGGAGCTGGCGTTGTTGGCGCTTCATGGCGCCGGGCCGGGGATGCTGGCGCTCAAGGGCGCCTTGGAGCTCCTGTCCCCTCTCCTGGTGGGCGCGGCGCTGGGCTTGGTGGCCGCTCCGCTGCTCGTCCAGCTCGTCGGCCCGGGCTCGCTGACCGAGGCGGGCGCCTACCGGTCCGCCGCGCTCCTGGTCGGGGCGGCGCTCGTCGTTGCCTTGGTGTCAGTGGCGGTCGCGGTGTTTCCGCAAGTGCGCAGGGTGGGCTCGGAGTTCGCGAGCGGAACGGCTCGACGTCGCAGCCTGCTCTGGGAGCCGCTGCTGCTGGTGGCCGCGGGGGCCGCGCTCTACGAGCTCAACACTCGCGGGTCGAGCGTCGTGGGGGGTCAGGGGACCGGGACCCGGGTCGACAGCCTCCTGTTGTTGTTCCCGTTGCTGCTGCTGGCCGGCGGGGCGGGACTGCTCGCCCGGGGCGTGTTGGCCGCGCCGGTGCTGCGTCGCGGCAAGCGCCGCCTGCCGTGGGCGGGTTGGCTGGCGCTGCGACGCATGGCCGCGGCTCGCGCCCGGGCCGCGCCGATCATCACCGCCACCGCAGTGGCGATCGGCATGGTGGTCTTCGCGTCGAGCCTTTCGTCCACCCTCCGCTCGTCGGTGCACGCCAAGGCCATTCTGGGGCCCGGCTCACAACAGGCGTTCCGGTTGGAAACCCCCCGGCCGATACCGGCCGCCGCCCCGTTCGCCCCGATCGCCACCGCAGTGATCAGAACCACGGAGGACACGGGGCTGGTCCTCGGCCACGACTCGGCCGACGTGCTGGGGGTCGACCCGGACACCTTCGCGCGGGCGGCCTATTGGGATTCGAGCTTCTCCGATCGGTCCCTGGGCAGCCTCCTGGGGATGCTTCAGCCGAACGAGCCCGGTGGCGAGGCCGTCGGCCTCGCGGTGGGGGCAGGCCTCCCGGACCGTTTCACGCTCTTGCTGCCCGGCCGGACGGTCCACACGCCACTGGCGGTGCGGGTCGCCGCCCGTCCCAGCGCGTTCCCCGGTTACGCCTTCAACAGCAACCGGCCCTTGGTGGTGGTCAACCGGACTGCGCTCGCCCGCCTCGGCGTCGACAGCGCCGAGTTGTGGGTCAACAGCGAGTCCCCCACCGTCGCCGCCAGCGTGCGCGCCGCCGGGCTGAACTACCTGTCGTTGGTCCGTGCCAGCGATCGGACACAAGGCGGCCTCGAACCCCAGCTGTGGTCGCTCCGCTACCTGGAGCTCACCGGTTTGGCGGCGGGCATCGTCGCCGTCTGCGGCATCGGCATCTACTTCGCGGCGGACGCCCCGAGGCGTCGCCTGGCCCGGGCCCTGTCCCTGCGGTTGGGGGTCACCTCGCGTACCGCCCTGCTGGCTACGGGCATCGAGGTTGGCGCGCTCCTCGTCAGCGGCCTGGTCATCGGGGTGGCCCTCGCTTGGCTGGCGCTGCGCCTCCTGTCCGGCCATCTCGACCCGCTGCCGGTCGCGCCGCCGGACACCGTCCTGCGGTTCTCGTTGGCTGGGGTTGGGCTCTGCGCGCTCGCGGCGGTTGCCCTCACCGTGGCCGCCACCGGCGTCGTCGAACAGCGGGCCGCTCGGGCGTCCCTTCCCACGCTGCTGCGCGACGATGTCTGAGCTGGCGGCGGCCTGCCGTGACCTGATCCAGCTCTACCCCTCCGCAGCGGGCACAGTGCCCGCTCTACGCGGCGTGACCGCCGAGTTTCCCGTCGGATCGGTGACGGCGATCGTTGGTCCGTCCGGATCCGGCAAGTCAACGTTGCTGCGATTGCTGTCGTGTCTGGAGAGCCCAACGGCCGGTGAGGTCTGGATTCAAGGTCAGCCCACCGCGGGCCTGACGGGGCGGGTCCGCCGGCGACTGGCCGCGCGCAAGGTTGGCTACGTCTTCCAGCGACCCTCTGACAATCTGGTCGACTACCTCCGCGTGGAGGAGAACATCGCGATGGCCGGGCGCATGCGACGAGCCGATTGGCCCGACGGCGCCGTGGACGCGCTCCTCGGAGCCACCCGTCTGCGCTCGCTGCGCCATCGGCGGCCCCGTGAGCTGGCGGCCGGCGAGCAACAGTGTCTCGCCTTCGCCATGGCCGTCGCCGGCGACCCGGCGATAGTCGTCGCCGACGAACCAACAGCCGAACTGGACCCCGAGGGAGCGGCGACCATCGTCGAACTCCTCCCCGGCCTCGTCGCCGAGGGTCGGACGTTCGTCATCGCCTCTCACGACCCCGAGCTGACCGGCGCGGCCGACTACGTGTCGGTGATTCGCCGGGGCGCGCTCGCCGCCCAGGACGCCGGCGATGGCACCTTCGTGTCCGTCGTGGACGACGCCGACCGCGTCTCCCTCCCAGAAGACGCACTCAAGTTGTTTCCCTCCAAGAGGGTGCGAACCACCACCGACCCGTCCGGGGTGAGACTGGAACGGCCGTGACACTCGGCGGCGTCGTCGCCACCGCCGTCACCAAGCGCTACAAAGTCGCCGATGAGACCATCACGGCCCTCGCGTCGGTCGACCTCGAAGCCATGGGCGGCGAACTCGTCCTCGTCACCGGCCCCTCGCACTCGGGTAAGACGACCCTGCTCAACCTTCTAGCCGGCTGGGACGAGCCCGACGAAGGGACCATCGAGCGTCCCGGCGCCGACCAGTCGCCTCCCCCCTGGCGCCAGCTCGCCGTGATTCCCCAGGCTCTCGCCTTGATGCCCGAGCTCACCGTCGTCGAGAACGTCACCCTCCCCACCGAGCTCGACGCCGCCCAGAAGACTCCCCGACAGCCGGGAGACGGGCTCGATGCCCTCCTCGACCAGCTCGATCTCGTGAAGCTGCGAGACCGGACGGTAGACGAGATCTCCGTCGGTGAACGCCAGCGGGTCATGGTCGCCCGCGCCGTCCTCGGACACCCCGACGTCCTCCTCGCCGATGAACCCACCGCCCACCAGGACGAAGGCCACGCGTCCGCCATCCTCGCCACCCTCACCGACCTCGTCTCGCGCGGCGCAGCCTGCGTTCTCGCTAGCCGCCACGACCGCCTTCCCATCGTCGCCCACCACGCGATTCGCCTTGACGTGCACCAGCCGCCGACTTGATCCCGATCGGTCGCGCCGCGTCGGTGCTCGTCTGGCGGGTTCATGTTGTCATGAGCAGCGCAAGAGCACCGCGCCAGTGGATAGTTGTTGAAGTAGCGGAACCCAAAGTCGAGGTGGCCGGCAGGCCCGTCTGAGGTGGCATCATCCCGCGAGCATCCCGCGGGACGGGGTGACTGACGCGCTGGTGGCGAGGACGGGCATGCCGCGCCGGCCCCACGACGGTTCGATCTCGCGCCCTCTCAGCGAGGTCGCTCCCGCAGCACACACTGCATCACGGCGACGTCCAACCAACGGTTGAACTTCCGGCCCACCTCCCGCTCGATCCCGACCAGACGGAAGCCGCACGCCTCGTGCAGCGCCCGGGAGGCGCTCCCGCCGGCCTCGATGCGGGCCATGACTGCGTGGAAGCCGCTCACCTCGGCCGCGTCGAGCAGGGCGGTGAGGAGGGCTTTGCCGACCCCGAGGCCCTGGCGATCCCGGCGCACATAGACGGAGTCCTCCACCGTGGTGCGATAGGCGGCGCGCTCCTTGTAGGGCGAGACGGAGGCGAAGCCGACGACCCGCTCGTCCGGTGGATCGCCGGTCACGGCGACGAGGGCGCTGAACGCGCCAGCCCGGCTGGCCAGCCACGCCAACTGCTCCTCAAGGCTGCGGGGCACCAAGTCGAAGGTTGCGGTCGTGTGCTGCACCTCGTCGTTGTAGATGGTGCGTATGGCTTCGGCGTCGTGGGCGACCGCGGTCCGGATCCGGACCGCGGTGCGACGACTCACGCGGTCGGGAGCCAGGCCGGGTACGGGGTCCGCGCTCATCGGCCTGCGACGCTACCCCGGTCCCACGGGACGCTCCGGAACACCTGGTCAGGTCGGCGCAGTGGCCGCTATGCTGGTCCGTCGGTCCGCGGTCTGCCGCGCCCGCCCTCTTAGCTCAGTCGGCAGAGCACAGCCATGGTAAGGCTGGTGTCGTGGGTTCGATTCCCACAGAGGGCTCGACCAACGCCGACCTCGGCCCCGGATCCGAGGAGAGCCTCGGTCGGAAGGCAAGCCTCTGGCGGCGTAGCTCAGTTGGTCAGAGCATCCGGCTCATAATCGGAAGGTCATCGGTTCGATCCCGATCGCCGCTACCACCAGCCAATCACCACAAGGAGACCGCCTCAACATGAGCAAGGCGAAGTTTCAGCGTACGAAGCCGCATGTGAATATTGGGACGATGGGTCATATTGATCATGGGAAGACGACGTTGACGGCGGCGATTACGCGGACGTTGGCGGCGCGTGGGTTGGCGGATTTTACGCCGTTTGATCAGATTGATAAGGCGCCGGAGGAGAAGGCGCGGGGGATCACGATTTCGATTGCGCATGTGGAGTATGAGACGGAGAACCGTCATTATGCGCATGTGGATATGCCGGGTCATGCTGATTACATCAAGAACATGATCACGGGGGCGGCGCAGGTGGATGGGGCGATTTTGGTGGTGGCGGCGACGGATGGTCCGATGCCTCAGACCCGGGAGCATGTGTTGTTGGCGCGGCAGGTGGGGGTGCCGTCGATCATCGTGGCGTTGAACAAGGCGGACGCGGTGGATGATGAGGAGTTGTTGGAGTTGGTGGAGTTGGAGGTGCGGGAGCTGTTGTCGGAGTACGAGTTCCCCGGTGATGAGACGCCGGTGGTGCGGGTGTCGGCGTTGAAGGCGTTGGAGGGGGATCCGGAGTGGGAGGCCAAGATCCTGGAGTTGATGGCGGCGGCGGACAGCTTCATCCCCGAGCCGGTGCGGGAGTTGGACAAGCCGTTCTTGATGCCGATCGAGGATGTGTTCACGATCACGGGTCGGGGGACGGTGGTGACCGGGAAGGTGGAGCAGGGGGTGGTGCGGACCGGGGACGAGGTGGAGATCGTCGGGTTGCGGACCACGCAGAAGACGGTGTGCACGGGGGTGGAGATGTTCCGCAAGATCTTGGATCAGGGTCAGGCGGGTGACAACATCGGTGCCTTGTTGCGGGGGACGAAGAAGGAGGATGTGGAGCGGGGTCAGGTGTTGGCCAAGCCGGGCAGCATCACCCCCCACGCCAACTTCGAGGCTCAGGTGTACGTGTTGACGAAGGAGGAGGGCGGCCGGCACAAGCCGTTCTTCAACAACTACCGGCCCCAGTTCTACTTCCGGACCACCGACGTGACCGGCATGATCCAGCTCCCCGAGGGCACCGAGATGGTCATGCCCGGCGACAACATCACCATGACCGTCGAGCTGGGCAAACCCATCGCCATGGACGAAGGCCTCCGCTTCGCCATCCGCGAAGGCGGCCGCACCGTCGGCGCCGGCCGAGTCGTCAAAATCATCAAGTAAGGGAACGAACATGGCCAAGGCCGAGAAGCGGGTGAAGATCACCCTCGAATGCACCGAGTGCAAGCACCGGAACTACATCACGATGAAGAACAAGCTCAACGACCGTGAGCGGCTCGAGATGAAGAAGTACTGCCGCCACGACCGTCGGCACACCATCCACAAGGAGACTCGCTGACCCCAGCTCGGTCCGTGGGCCGCCGCCGATCCTGCCTGCCGGGCCGGTTGGAGGCCCTGGTACCCTGACCTCGAGCCGGCTGTTCCGGCCGAGCCCAGGGCAGTAGCTCAGCTGGTAGAGCACCGGTCTCCAAAACCGGCGGTCGGGGGTTCGAGCCCCTCCTGCCCTGCTCCTCCCCGAGAACGGTGAGCCATGGAGAACTTCAACCGACAGCAGAAGCGCCAGATGAAGCGCATGGGTGCCATGACCGCCGAGGGCACCCCGACTCGCACCCTTCCGGCACCGAAGACCAAGCGTGAGCAGCGCACGTCCCCAGTCCAGTTCCTGCGGGAGGTCCGAGCCGAGCTGCGCAAGGTGGCGTGGCCGGGCCGGGCCGAGATCCGCAGCTACTCGATCCTCGTGCTGATCACCGTCGTGGTCTTCACGACGTTCATCACCTTGATCGACGTGGCGTTCGGCACGTGGGCGCTGTGGCTCTTCGACCGATGACCGATGCCGCGCCCGATCGCGAGCCCGAGACCACTGACGAGCTGATGGACACCGAGACCGCAGAACCAACAACCGACGCCACCTCCGAGCTCACACAGCTCTCCGTCGACGGGGCTGTCGATGCCGAGGCCAGCACCGATCCGGCCCCGGCCGCCGGCACCGTCGCCGAGGCCGTCGAGGCCGAGGCCACGGTGGACGACGAGGCCACGCTGGCCGATGGCGATGAGCTCGACGATGGTGAGGGGGGCGAGGAGGAAGGCCCGAGCGAGCCGAGCCCGTGGATGCGCCCGGGCCAGTGGTTCGTGGTCCACACCCAGTCCGGGTACGAGAAGAAGGTCAAGTCGAACCTCGAGGCGCGCATCCAGTCGATGAACGTCGAGGACAAGATCTTCGAGGTTGTCATCCCGATGGAGGACGTGATCGAGTTCAAGGGCGGCCGCAAGCAGGTCGTGCAGCGCAAGGTCTTCCCCGGCTACCTGCTCGTCCGCTGTGACATGGACGACGCCAGCTGGTACGTGATCCGCAACACCCCAGGCGTCACCGGCTTCGTCGGCCAAGGCCGCTACGGCCAGAAGCCGACCCCGCTCAGCCGCCGCGAGGTCGAGACCTTCCTCTCCGCCAAGGGCGACGGCGCGGACACGCAGCGGCGCTCCAAGCCCAAGCTCGAGTACGACGTCGGCGAGAGCGTTCGGGTGAAGGAGGGTCCGTTCGCGGACTTCACCGGCTCGGTGGCCGAGATCAACTTCGACCACATGAAGCTGAAGGTGCTGGTGAACATCTTCGGCCGGGAGACCCTGGTCGAGATGGACTTCAGCCAGGTCGCCAAGATCTGAGCCGGCGAAAGCGAGCGTTGCGAGCGGACGCAGGCGAAGCAGAGAGGGTTCTGAGCCGGCGAAAGCGAGCGGACGCAGGCGAAGCAGAGAGGCTTCTGAGCCGGCGAAAGCGAGCGGACGCAGGCGAAGCAGAGAGGCTTCTGAGCCTGGCGCCATAGGCTTGTCATCCGGCATCATTGCCAGTCGCCCTTGTCAGGCCCGCGCCCCGCGCCGGCCGCGCCCCGTGAGGAGAACGCAGCACCATGGCCAAGAAGCGAGTCGCGGCCCTCGTGAAGATCCAGATCCCGGCGGGCAAGGCCACGCCGGCGCCGCCGGTGGGCACCGCGCTCGGCCCTCACGGCGTGGCCATCATGGACTTCTGCAAGCAGTACAACGCGGCCACCGAGAGCCAGGTCGGCACCATCGTGCCGGTCGAGATCACGGTGTTCGAGGACCGCTCGTTCACCTTCATCCTCAAGACCCCCCCGACGCCGGTGCTGCTCCGCGAGAAAGCTGGCCTGGAAAAGGGGTCGATGACGCCGGGCAAGTCCGTGGCCGGCACCGTCACCGAGGCCGACCTCGAAGAGGTGGCCAAGATCAAGATGCCGGACCTCAACGCCTACGACCTCGACGCCGCCGTCGAACAGGTGCGGGGTACCGCCCGCTCGATGGGCCTCAAGGTCGTCTGACCCAACCGCACTGCCGGCTTTCCGGTCACCTCCGCTGCTCCCTGGCCGCGGATTCGGTGACCAGAACGAGGAGGGCAGCGCACCAATCGTCCCGGGATGACCTCGCCCGGACGCCGACACCACCGAGGGAGCCAACCACATGGCAGGCAAGAAGTACGACGACACGCTGAAGCGCTTCGACCGGGACCAGCTGTTCTCGGCCAACGAAGCCGTCGAGCTGGTGAAGACCGTAGCCCCAGCCAAGTTCGACGAGACCGTCGAGATGGTCGTCCGGTTGGGGGTCGATCCTCGCAAGGCTGATCAGATGGTCCGGGGCACCGTCTCGCTCCCTGCCGGCACCGGCAAGGACGTCCGGGTGGCGGTGTTCGCGGCGGGGGAGGCTGCAGCTGAGGCTCGAGCCGCCGGCGCCGACATCGTGGGCGCCGATGACCTGGCGGCCGAGATCGAGAAGGGGAACATGGACTTCGACGTCGCCATCGCCACGCCGGACCTGATGCCCATGGTCGGCCGCCTCGGCCGGGTGCTCGGCCCCCGAGGGCTGATGCCCAACCCGAAGACCGGCACCGTCACCAACGATGTCGGCAAGGCGGTGACCGACTTCAAGGGCGGCAAGGTCGAGTACCGCACCGACCGCTATGCCAACGTCCACGTCCCGATCGGCAAGGTGAGCTTCAGCACCGAGGCGTTGGGGACCAACTTCAACGCCGTGATGGACGAGCTCAGCCGGGCCAAGCCGGCGTCGGCCAAGGGGCGGTACATCCGCAAGATCGTCTTGTCGTCCACCATGGGACCGGGCATCAAGGTGGACCCGGCTCGGGCCCGCGTGGAGACCGCCGCCGCGGCCTAGCGGCACCGTCGCTTGGGATCGTCCCGATCCCGCCGGTAGCATCACCCAGCCACGACAATCGGCTCTCGCCGCAGACCTCTGGTCCGTCTCCGGATGGTGAATGGGATTCGTCCCGCCAGACGAGGCGAACTCCTCGACTCCCCTGTTCGAGGGCGTTCGCGCCATGCGAGTGCCCCGAGCACGGAAAGGAGGTGTCGATGATGGAGAACCCGAGACCGGAGAAGGTCGCGGTGGTCGACGAGGTCCGCGGCAAGCTGGCCGCGGCCGATGCTGCGCTCCTCACTGGGTACCGCGGCTTGACCGTGAAGCAGCTCGCCGACCTGCGTCGTCAGCTGCGGCCCGCGGGTGGCGAGTACAAGATCTACAAGAACACGCTCGTGCGATTCGCGGCCCGAGAGGTGGTCGAAGACCGACTGGACCAGCTGCTCACCGGGCCGACGGCGATCGCCTTCGTGCGCGGTGACGCGGCCGCGGTGGCGAAAACGTTGCGGGACTACGCCCGGACCAATCAGGCGCTGGTGCTGAAAGGTGGCCTGCTCGGCGACAAGGTGGTGACGGCGAAGGACCTCGAAGCCCTGGCCGACCTGCCGCCGCGCGACCGCCTGCTGGCCCAGCTGGCCGGCGCCTTCCAGGCCCCGATGGCGAAGCTGGCCGGCCTGCTGCAAGCCCTGCCCCGCAACTTCGCCTATGGGCTCAAGGCCCTCATCGACGAGCGGGGCGGCCTCCCCGACGCCGCCCCATCCGGGGACAGCGAGCCCGCGGCGGCCGAGCCGGAGCACTCCGAGCCGGAGCCGGCATCGTCCGACGCCGCCGCCCCGTCCGGGGACAGCGAGCCCGCGGCGGTGGTCGCCGAGCCGGCCGAGCCCGCAGAGCCGGCCGCGCCCGAGGAGCTGGCGGTGGTGGCCAAGCCGGCCGAGCCCGAAGAGCCGGCCGAGCCCGAGCCGGCGGCGGTGGTCGCCGAGCCGGCCGCGCCCGAGGAGTCCGCCGAGTCCGAACAGCCCGCCCCGTCGGCGACAACCGCCGACGATCAACACGAATCCCAGACCGAGGAGCAATGACCATGGCCACCCTGACGAAAGACGACATCCTGGACGCCATCTCGAACATGACGGTGCTCGAGCTCTCCGAGCTCCTGTCCGCCTTCGAGGAGAAGTTCGGCGTCACTGCGGCCGCCCCGGTGGCGATCGCCGCCGCGGCCCCCGGTGCGGCCGCTCCGGCCGAGGTGGAGGAGCAGGACGAGTTCGACGTCGTCCTCTCGACCGCTGGCGCGCAGAAGATCCAGGTGATCAAGGTGGTGCGGGAGCTGACCAAACTCGGTCTCAAGGAGGCCAAGGACCTGGTCGACGCCGCGCCGAAGGCCGTGCTCGAGAAGGTGTCCAAGGAAGATGCCGACAAGGCGCGGACCGACCTCGAGGCCGTCGGCGCCGTCGTCGAGGTCAAGTAGCAAAGAGGCGGGCTCGGGAGGCTGACCCCGGGTCCCACATCCTCCCTTGACGGTTCGCCCGCCTGCCCGTACCCTTTCCCCAGTCCTTCGGGAGTCCCGCACGGCTGGGGTGTCGGCGCGGTTGATTTCGCCTGTGCCCCCCGCTAGAATCGACCGAGCCGTGGGTCTGTTGATTGCTTGCCGTGTTTTCACGGCGGTCCGCCGCGCCCTGGTGTCCGTCCCCTCGCCGCACCTGAGGAGTACGCGTGGCCTCTCGTCCGTCGTCCCGTGAGCGGTACTCGTTCGCCAACCTCATCGAGCCCTTGGAGCTGCCGGATCTCATCGCGATCCAGCGCAGCAGCTTCGCGTGGTTCTTGAACCAGGGGCTGGCCGAGACCTTCCGGGACATCTCGCCGATCAAGGACTTCAGCGAGACCCTCCAGCTCGAGCTGGAGTTCGATCCCGACGACGAAGACCTGCGCCCGCCGCCGAAGTTCTCGGTGGAGGAGTGCAAGGAGAAGGACATGACCTACTCCGCTCCGATCTTCGTGCGGGCCCGGTTCCTGAACCGCAACACCGGGGAGATCAAGGAGCAGACGGTCTTCATGGGGGAGTTCCCGATGATGACCGAGAAGGGCACCTTCATCATCAACGGCACCGAGCGGGTCGTCGTGTCCCAACTCGTCCGGTCGCCGGGCGTCATCTTCGAGCCGGGTGAGCGGTTCCGGTTGCGGAACCTGTCCAAGTACCAGCTGGTGAAGGGCACCATCCACCCCTACCGGGGCGAGTGGATGGAGTTCGACATCGAGCAGAAGCCGGGCAAGGACGTCACCGCCGGCACCCGCGTGGCCCGCAAGCGCCGCATGAGCATCTTCACGCTCCTGCGCGCCCTCGGCTACGACGAGGAGCACGCCCCCGGCTTCCTCGATCGCTTCGTCGCCCACTTCGACTTCCTCGAGGGCCAGTGGGAGAAGGACCGCCACATCGCGCCCACCCAGGACGAGGCGCTGGTCGAGATCTACAAGCGGGCCCGCCCGGGTGAGCCGCCGACGGTCGACTCCGCCCGCAACTACTTCCGAGGTGCCTTCTTCGAGAGCCGCCGGTACGACCTGAGCAGGGTCGGGCGCTACAAGCTCAACCGCAAGCTCGGCACGGAGGTGTCACGGCTGAAGGAGCTGTTCGGTCTCACCGACGACCTGCTCGACCTGCCCGCACCCGACCAGAACGTGTTGAGCCGGTGCGAGGTCCTCGCGGCCGTCAGCTACATGCTGCACCTGGCCAAGACCGAGCCGGGCTACCGACTCGACGACCAGGACCACTTCGCCAACCGGCGGATCCGGTCGATGGGCGAGCTGATCCAGAACCAGGTCCGTATCGGGCTCTCCCGCATGGAGCGGGTGGTGCGCGAGCGCATGACCACTCAGGACGTCGAGGCCATCACCCCGCAGTCGCTGATCAACGTGCGCCCGGTGGTGGCGGCCATCAAGGAGTTCTTCGGCACCAGCCAGCTCTCCCAGTTCATGGACCAGGTCAACCCGCTGTCCGGGCTCACCCACCGGCGTCGCCTCTCGGCCCTCGGCCCCGGCGGCCTGTCCCGGGAGCGGGCCGGCTTCGAGGTACGAGACGTCCACTTCTCCCACTACGGCCGCATGTGCCCGATCGAGACGCCCGAGGGTCCCAACATCGGTCTCATCGGCGCCCTTTCGACCTACGCAAGGGTGAACGAGTTCGGGTTCATCGAGACCCCGTATCGCAAGGTCGAGAGTGGCCGGGTCACTGGTGAGATCAAGTACATGGCCGCCGACGAGGAGGAGAACTACGTCGTCGCCCAGGCCAACTCGCCCGCTGCACCCGGACGGCACCTTCCAGGACGACCGCGTGCTCGTACGCCGCTCGCCGCAGGCCGCCTCCCTCGAGGACCTGCGCCGGATGCTGGAGGCGGAGAGCTTCTTCGGCGCCACCACCGACATCGGCTACGTCCGCCCGGACGAGGTCGACTACATGGACGTCTCGCCGAAGCAGATCGTCTCGGTCGCGACGGCCCTGATCCCGTTCCTCGAGCACGACGACGCCAACCGGGCGCTCATGGGCGCCAACATGCAGCGCCAGGCCGTGCCGCTCGTGCGGGCCGAGGCGCCGTACATCGGCACCGGCATCGAGGCTCGGGCTGCGCGCGACGCCGCCGACCTGATCCAGGCCAGCGACGAGGGCACCGTCCTCGAGGTGTACGGCGACGCCATCAGCGGTCGACTACAAGAGCGCCGGCCGGAAGGTCTACCGGCTGGCGAAGTTCCGGCGCTCGAACCAGGACACGTGCATCAACCAGATCCCCCGCGTCCGCGAGGGCCAGAAGGTTCACAAGGGCGACGTGATCGCCGACGGTCCGAGCACGGACCACGGTGAGCTGGCGCTCGGCAAGAACCTGCTGGTCGCGCTGATGCCGTGGGAGGGCTACAACTTCGAGGACGCCATCATCCTCTCCGAGCGCCTCGTGAAGGACGACGTGCTCACGTCGATCCACATCCACGAGCACGAGGTCGACGCCCGCGACACCAAGCTCGGCCCCGAGGAGATCAGCCGGGACATCCCGAACCTCTCCGAGGACATCATGCGCGACCTCGACGAGCGGGGCATCATCCGCGTCGGCGCCGAGGTCGGTCCGGGCGACGTGCTCGTCGGCAAGGTCACGCCGAAGGGCGAGACCGAGCTCACGCCGGAGGAGCGCCTCCTGCGGGCCATCTTCGGTGAGAAGGCCCGGGAGGTCCGTGACACCAGCCTCAAGGTGCCCCACGGCGAGAACGGCAAGGTCATCGACGTCAAGGTCTTCAGTCGGGACGACGGCGACGAGCTGCCGCCCGGTGTGAACCAGCTCGTTCGGGTCTACGTGGCCCAGAAGCGGAAGATCTCCGTCGGCGACAAGCTGGCCGGCCGCCACGGCAACAAGGGCGTGATCTCCAAGATGCTGCCGTTCGAGGACATGCCGTACCTCGCCGACGGGACGCCGGTCGACATCATCCTGAACCCCCTTGGCGTGCCGAGCCGCATGAACGTCGGCCAGGTGCTCGAGGCCCACCTCGGCTACTGCGCCCGATGGGGTTGGACCGACCCGAAGAGTGGCGACAAGGTCGGGCACTCGTCCGTCCGCGGCACGGAGGTCAAGACCCGGCCCACCACGGACCCGGCCATCTTCATCGCCACGCCGGTGTTCGACGGTGCCCACTGGGACGAGGACGAGGACGCCGGCAAGCACCCGACGATCAAGCAGATCTTCGGCAACCTGCAGCCCGACGCGGTCGACGGTCAGCGGTTGATCGGTCAGGACGGCAAGACCGTCCTCTACAACGGCCGTACCGGCGATCCGTACGACCAGCCGATCACCGTCGGCTACATGTACATCCTGAAGCTGGCCCACCTCGTGGACGACAAGATCCACGCCCGGTCCACCGGCCCGTACAGCATGATCACCCAGCAGCCCCTCGGTGGGAAGGCGCAGTTCGGCGGTCAGCGCTTCGGCGAGATGGAGGTGTGGGCGCTCGAGGCCTACGGCGCCGCCTACTGCCTGCAGGAGCTCCTGACCATCAAGTCGGACGACGTGCTCGGCCGGGTGAAGGTCTACGAGGCCATCGTGAAGGGCGAGAACATCCCCGAACCCGGCATCCCGGAGAGCTTCAAGGTGCTGATCAAGGAGATGCAGTCGCTCTGCTTGAACGTCGAGGTCTACAACGCCGAGGGGGCCGAGGTCGAGATCCGCGAGATCGACGAGGACGTGTACCGCACGGCCGAGGAGCTCGGCATCGACATCAGCCGCCCCGAGCGGGGCTCCGACGAGGAAGACGAACGGCGCGCCGCCAACCGCGCCGACGGCATGTCGATGGGCAGCCGAGCGGTCGGCGTCCGGGACTGATGGCAGGACAGGGAACGAGGGAAGAGAGAGTGAGCGTCTGATGCTCGACGTCAACAGCTTCGATCAGCTCCGCATCGGTCTGGCGACCGCCGACGGGATCCGTCAGTGGTCCCACGGTGAGGTCAAGAAGCCCGAGACGATCAACTACCGCACGCTGCGTCCGGAGAAGGACGGGCTCTTCTGCGAGAAGATCTTCGGCCCCACCCGCGACTGGGAGTGCGCCTGCGGCAAGTACAAGCGGGTGCGCTTCAAGGGCATCATCTGCGAGCGCTGCGGCGTCGAGGTCACGCGCTCGAAGGTCCGGCGCGAGCGGATGGGTCACATCGAGCTGTCCGCGCCCGTCGTCCACATCTGGTACCTCCGCGGCACCCGTTCGTGGTTGGCGTACCTGCTGGCCGGCATCGAACCTCGCGAGGAGCTGAAGGCCAAGCAGCTCGAGAAGGTCATCTACTTCGCCGCCAACCTCGTCACCTGGGTCGACGAGGACAAGCGGCACGAGGCCCTCCCCAACCTCGAGGCCGAGCTGCTCGAGGAGCTCGACGCCATCCGCAAGGACGTCGAGCTCACCATCGACCGTCGCTTCAAGGAGGGCGAGGAGGAGATCGGGGCGCTCGAAGCCGAGGGCGCGAAGGACAACGAGGTCAAGGCGCGCCAGAAGGCGGTCGAGCGCGACGTCGCCCTGATCCGCGAGCGGGGTGAGCAGGAGCTGGAGCTGGTCCAGCGGACCTGGGACGAGTTCCGCAGCCTGCACAGCCGCAAGATCATCGACGACGAGCTCCTGTGGCGGGAGCTGCGCGACCGCTACAACGAGTACTTCGAGGGCGGTATGGGCGCCGACGCCATCAAGGCGCTGATCGACCGCATCGACTTCGACGAGGAGGAGCGCAAGCTACGCGAGGCGATCGATCCCGGCGAGGGTCGCAAGCCGCTGTCGGTCCAGCGCAAGCAGAAGGCCATCAAGCGCCTGAAGATCGTCAGCGCCTTCAACCGCCGCGACGACCACGGGCGCCGGGTCAACGACCCGCGGGCCATGATCCTCGACGCCGTGCCGGTGATCCCGCCGGAGCTGCGGCCCATGGTGCAGCTCGACGGCGGCCGCTTCGCCACGTCGGACCTCAACGACCTCTACCGCCGAGTCATCAACCGCAACAACCGCCTGAAGCGGCTGCTCGACCTGGGCGCGCCGGAGATCATCGTCAACAACGAGAAGCGGATGCTCCAGGAGGCCGTGGACGCCCTGTTCGACAACGGCCGCCGGGGCCGCCCCGTCACCGGGCCGGGAAACCGCCCGCTGAAGTCGCTCTCGGACATGTTGAAGGGCAAGCAGGGTCGCTTCCGTCAGAACCTGCTGGGCAAGCGGGTCGACTACTCGGGCCGCTCGGTCATCGTGGCCGGCCCCACCCTGCGCTTGCACCAGTGCGGCCTGCCCAAGCTGATGGCCCTCGAGCTGTTCAAGCCGTTCGTGATGAAGCGGCTCGTCGATCTCGAGCTGGCCCAGAACATCAAGTCGGCCAAGCGGATGGTGGAACGCCGCCGGCCCCAGGTCTGGGACGTGCTGGAGGAGGTCATCAAGGAGCACCCGGTCCTCTTGAACCGGGCGCCCACGCTGCACCGCCTCGGCATCCAGGCCTTCGAGCCGATCCTGGTCGAGGGCAAGGCCATCCAGATCCACCCGCTGGTCTGCACCGCCTTCAACGCCGACTTCGACGGCGACCAGATGGCCGTGCACCTGCCCCTGTCGGCCGAAGCGCAGGCCGAGGCTCGGGTGCTCATGCTGAGCGCCAACAACATCCTGTCGCCGGCCTCCGGTCGCCCGATCGTGACGCCCCAGCAGGACATCATCATCGGTGGCTACTACCTCACCGCGACCAGGAAGAGCGTGAAGGGCGAAGGCCGCGTCTACCGGCGCCCCTGGGAGGTCTTCCGCGCCCTCGACGAGGGGATCATCGATCTCCACGCCCAGATCAAGCTGTTGGGCGTCAGGGACGAGGACGGCCAGCGGAGCGAGCTCGTCACCACGGCCGGTCGCCTGCTGTTCGAGGAGGCGCTGCCGGCCGACTACACCGAGCGCTTCGGGCACATCACCTCGGGCATGCGCAAGCGCGAGATGGGCCTCATCGTCGAGCGCTTGTCCGACAACTATCGCAAGGCCGAGGTGGCTGAGGCCCTCGACAACATCAAGAACCTCTGCTACCGGTACGCGTCGCAGTCCGGCCTCACCATCTCGATCGACGACGTCAAGACGCCGGTCGAGAAGAAGGCCCTCCTCGACAAGTTCGAGAAGGAGGCCGAGAAGGTCGAGACCCAGTTCCGCCGAGGCATCATCACCGACGGCGAGCGGCGCAACCAGGAGGTCCGGATCTGGACCGAGGCCACCGAGCAGGTGCGGGAGGCCATGGAGAAGGGGCTGCGCTCGCTGGAGTTCAACCCGATCGACATGATGGTGGGCTCGGGTGCCCGCGGGAACATGATGCAGGTCCGCCAGATCGCGGGCATGCGGGGGTTGGTGGCCAACCCCCGCGGCGACATGATCCCCCGCCCGATCAAGTCCAACTTCCGTGAGGGCCTCGAGATGCTCGAGTACTTCATCGCCACCCCCGGCGCCCGGAAGGGGCTGGTCGACACCGCGCTGCGGACCGCCGACTCCGGCTACCTGACCCGGCGTCTGGTGGACGTGGCCCAGGAGCTGATCATCCGGGGCGAGGACTGCGGGACCAACCTCGGCCTCTGGGTCGAGAACGTCCAGCCCGACACCAGCAAGCAGCGGAACTACCTCGACACCAAGCTGTTCGGCCGGGCCCTGCTGTCTGATGTGACGCTCTCGGACGGCACCGTCATCGCGCGCAACACTGTGCTGGACGACGACAACGTCGCCCGGCTGCGCGACGACGAGGGCATCACCCGGGTTCGGGTGCGATCCGTGGCTGACGTGCGATGCCGAGCTCGGGGTGTGTGCTCTGTGCTACGGCCGCTCCCTCGCCACCGGCAAGGAGATCGAGCTGGGCGAGGCCGTCGGCGTCATCGCGGCCCAGTCCATCGGTGAGCCGGGCACCCAGCTGACGATGCGCACGTTCCACACCGGTGGTGTGGCCGGTCGCGACATCGCCGGCGGCCTGCCACGCGTGGTCGAGCTGTTCGAGGCCCGCACACCTCGCGGCGCAGCCCGCCTCGCCCGCGCCTCCGGTGTCCTGCGGATCGCCGACGACGAGGGCAAGGGCATCCCGATCACCATCGTCGCCGACGACGGCACGCAGGAGACGGTGACCTTGCCGTCCCAGTCCCGGGTCAGCGTCAAGGACGGCCAGGAGGTCAAGGCCGGCGACCCGATCACCGATGGCCCCTTCGACCCGAAGGAGCTGATGGAGATCAAGGGCGTCCGCGAGACCCAGCAGTACCTGGTCGAGGAGGTTCAGAAGGTCTACCGGGACCAGGGCGTGTCCATCCACGACAAGCACATCGAGCTGATCGTCCGCCAGATGACCAGGCGCATCGGCGTGCAGGAGCCCGGCGACACGGACTTCTTGCCCGGCGAGCGGGTGGATCAGCGGGTGTTCCGCGAGATGAACAAGGCCATGGTCGAGGCGGGGCAGCGCCCTGCCGAGGGACGCCCGGAGATCATGGGCATCACCAAGGCCTCGCTGGCCACCGAGTCGTGGTTGTCCGCGGCGTCGTTCCAGGAGACCACCCGGGTGCTCACTGAGGCCGCCATAGACGGCCGGGCCGACGGGCTGCTCGGGTTGAAGGAGAACATCATCATCGGCAAGCTCATCCCGGCCGGGACGGGGATGCCGCGGTACCGGGAGTTCGACATCGACGCGCCGGACTACCAGCCGATGGAGTTCTACTCCTCCGACACCGAGGATCCGGCCGAGTGGCTGGCCAGCCTCTCGGGCTCCTACAGCGGTGACGAGGGCGGCGTGGCCGAGGGCTGAGACCGTTCTCGCGGAGCCGGGCGTCGCCAATCGACGCTCGGATCCGCGAGAAGCGCGTCGGACCCGAACGGGTGACGCGCCAGGACCTTCATTGACACTTCGACCCAGGGACGGTACGAAAGGGACGGACGACGCCGGCGCGCGCGACACGACCGTCGTGCGGTCCGGCAGCTCTTTGGGGGGGCGATGGAGCGTCGTGCAGCCGAGGCGGCCTGGGCGGTAGCGCAGCAGTCGCGCTTCGAGCTCGCCCCACCCCGTCGGTTTCTGCTGCCTGCGCTCCTGCTCCTGCTCTCCGAGGAACCCGGCTACGGCTACAACCTGGCCAAGGGCCTCGAGGACCTGCGCTTTGGCCGGGCCGACCGCCCGAGCGTGTACCGCAGCCTCGCCCAGCTCGAGCGCGACGGGCTGGTCGAGTCGTGGCCGGGTGAGCCCAAGGCTGGGCAAGCCCGGCGGATCTACGGGCTGACGGCTGAGGGTGAGCGGGCGCTGCGAGCGTGGATGGGCGTCATCAAGGAGGAGCGCGACTGCCTGGATCAGGTGCTGCGCCGCTATGTCGCGACCGGCACCGTCGACGCCGCCCTGGCCGAAGCCGAGGGCGGTTGGGCCGCGGTCACCGGTCACCCCTGGTCGCCGGTGTCGTCGACGTCGCGGATCGAGCGCCGGCGCGCCGGCGCCCCTCCCCCGATCCGAGCCGTTCGGCGCCGAGAGCGAGTGTCGCCGCTGCCGGCCCCGGCGTCCCGTCCCGCGGCGGACGATTCGTCGGTCGTGCGCACCCAGTTCCGAGTGGTGCCTGACCGCTCCGTGGTGCTGATCGAGGCTCGCTCCACCGTCGGCCCGATCACCTTCGGAGCGGTCGGGGTGACGGGCACCATCGAGGCCGAGGTGCACGACGGGGTCGTCCGGCCCGGCAGTTCGCCGTCGGCGCACCTCGCGGTCGAGGTGACCGAGCTCCGCTCCGGCAACGGGCTGTACGACGCCGAGCTGCTGAGGCGGATCGACGCCCGCCGGCATCCGGTCGTCGCCCTGGACCTGCGCCAGTGCACGACCGTCGGCTCGTCCAGCCGCTACCACGTAGACGGCGAGATCACGTTCCACGGGTCGACCCGGCCCATCCAGGGCACGGTCAATGTCGCCCTCACGCCCGAGCGCAAGCTGGTGATCAGCGGCGAGCAGGTGTTCGACATCCGGGACTTCAACATCGCGTCCCCGACTGTGCTCATGCTGCGGATCTACCCCGACGTCCTCGTGCAGCTCCAGATCGAGGCCGAGGCGGAGGGCTGATGGGGATCCTCCTCGCCTTCGCCGCGGGCTACGTCCTCGGCGCCCGGGGCGGCAGCGAGGACTTCGACGACGTGGTGCAGGCGCTCCGGGCCATCCGCCAGTCCGACGAGTTCGAGGACCTCCTGAAGAGCTTGCGCTCCCACGCCGCCCACACCTTGCGCGAGCTGGCCACGATGTTGGACCGGACCGGGGCGGAGGGGGACGGCCTCACGTCGATGACCACGCACGACCTCGTCGAGCGGGTCAAGAGCCTGGTCGGCCGGGACTGACGCGCCCGTCGGTGACGTCCTGTCCGATGCCCCGGAGACCCACCACCACCCCGGCGGAGCTCATCGTCGGCTCGGCCCGGATGTAGATCCAACGCACCTCGCCGCCGGGACGGACGATGCGATACTCGTTCTCGAAGGGGCGCTCGGAGCCAACGGCTGCCTCCATGGCGTCGCGGAGCCGGGCCTGGTCGTCGCCATGGGCGCAGCCCACGTGGGCCTCGAACGTGCCAGCGAAGTCCAGCGGGTCCAGGCCGTGGATCCGGTGGAGCTCGTCGCTCCACTGCACGGCCCCGGTGCCCACATCCCACAGCCAGCGCCCGACGTGGACCTGCGCCTCGCCACCCCGCAGCCGCGCCTCGACCTCGGCCAGGGTGGCCTGGGCCAGGCGTTTCTCGGTGATGTCCTGCGCGATCGACACCGCCCCCGTCACCCGCCCCGCCTCGTCCCGCACCGGCCGGATCGACAGCGCGATCGGGATCGGCATGCCGTCCTTGCGCTGGGCCTCGGTCTCGACGTGGTCCATGGGCTCACCGGCGAGGACCGTGTCGTACACCGCACCGAGCTCGGCCCGGAGGTGGCCGGGAAAGAGGCTGGTGATGCTCCGGGCGAGGATCTCGCCCTCCAGGTACCCGAAGATCCGCTCCGCGCTGCGGTTCCAGCTGGTGATCCGACCGTCGACGTCGTGGCTGAGCAGCGCATCGCTGGCTGCCTCGGCGAAGGCTTCGAGGATGGCGACGCGCTCGCTCGACGTGCCGTCGAGACCACCGGTGCTCGGCGTGCTCATCTCCCCTCCGTGAGCTGGCCCCGGCCACGGTATCGCAGCCGGGCGGGCTGGATTCCTCTGCTCGCGTACGGCATGCTCCCGGGACGCCGAGGAGGGCCCATGCCAGATACCAGTGCCGACGGCGCGGAGGTCACCGTGGCCGACCGCGCGGTGGCTGCCACGCAGGATGCCGCGGCCGACGTCTCGGCCGGGTGGGGCGTCGGACTGGGCGACGATCTCGCGCACGGCGCGTTGGCGCTCGCTCGCCGCTTCGCGGCAGGCGGGACGATGTGGTGCCTGGCCCCGGCGTGGCCTGAGCACGCTCGGCACGTGGCGGTCGAGTTCGTCCACCCGGTGATCGTGGGCAAGCGGGCCCTCCCCGCGGTGAGCATGGTCGATCCCGACCCGGTGGCAGCCCTGCGGGCCACCGTCCGGGCCGGCGATGTGCTCCTGGCCGTCAGCACCGCCGACGTCGCGTCCGTAGCCGCGGCCGTGCGACGGTCGGGAGCGTGGGGGCTGACCTCGATCTGGATCGGCGCCGGCCCCCGCCCGGCACCGGGGGCGGCCGACCACGTCCTGTGGATCGAGGATCCGGGTGGGACGGCCGCTCACGACGGCCGGCTCGTACTGCTCTACCACGTGCTCTGGGAGCTCACGCACGTGTGCTTCGAGCACCCCGGCCTGTTGGCACCGGAGGCCGATGCCTGCGAGGTGAGCTCGACGTGCATCACATGCTCGGACGAGGGCCGGCTGGCCGAGGTGGTGGCCGTGGCCGAGGCGGGCGAGGCGTCCGTGCGGACCGCGAGCGGGTCCGAGGTGATCGACACCACCATCGTCGGTTCCGTCCAGCCCGGGGACCTGGTCCTCGTGCACGCTGGTGCCGCCATCGCGGTGCTGGAGGAGGGCGACGGTGATGGCTGAGCGCTCCGGCGAGGGCACCGACTTCCTCTACCCGTTCATCGAGGGCGACGAGCGCGATGCCGGGCCGCTGTTGATCGATCTCGGGCAGTCCGCGATGGCGAAGGCGGTCGCCAGCGCCGAGCTGCGGCAGGTCACGTTGGCGCGCACCCGAGCCGAGGTGGATGCCGCGGCCGCCGTGATGTCGGCTTCGTTCACGGCCGGGGCTCGCCTGTTCACGTTCGGCAACGGCGGCAGCTCGACCGATGCGGCCTCGCTGGCGGCGTTGTTCGCCCGACCACCGTGGGGCCGCGCCCTGCCGGCGCGCTGCTTGGTGGACGACACGGCAGTCGTGACCGCGCTCGGGAACGACGTGGGCTTCGAGCTGGTGTTCTCCCGGCAGCTCATCGCCCACGGCTCGCCGGGCGACCTCGCGCTCGGCTTCTCGACCAGCGGCAGCTCGCGCAACGTCCTCATCGCGTTCGCCGAGGCGAGATCCCACGGGCTGGTCACCGTGGGCCTGGCCGGGTATGACGGCGGAGAGATGGCGGGCTCGCGCGACGTCGAGCATTGCCTGGTCGTGCGCTCAGAGAGCGTGCACCGGATCCAGGAGGCCCAGGCCGGGCTCGGATTCGCGCTCTGGGCGGCCATCCAGCATCGATTGGAGACCAGCGATGGGTGAGGCCGGCGATCGGGAAGCCACCGTGCTCGACCGGATCGAAGCCTTTCGCCGGCGTCGTCCCCGGTTGACCGACGAGGTGGTCACCATGGCTCACGGCGCCGGCGGCAAGGCCTCGGCGGCGCTGATCGATGCCGTCTTCCTCGATGCCTTCTCGCCGGGAGAACCAGCGCCGCTGGCCGACGCCGCCACCCTGACCTTGCCGACCGGGGAGCGCCTGGCCTTCACCACCGACTCCTTCGTCGTGCAGCCGTTGCAGTTCCCGGGCGGGTCCATCGGCCACCTGGCCGTGCACGGCACCGTCAACGACCTGGCCGTGGTGGGCGCCCGTCCCTCGTGGCTGGCGGCTGCGTTCGTCATCGAGGAAGGGTTCCCGGTGGTCGAGCTGCGGGCGATCGCGGCCGACATGGCTGAGGCGGCTGCGGCGGCGGAGGTCTCCATCGTCACGGGCGACACGAAGGTGGTCGGGCGAGGCGCGGCCGACGGGATGTACATCACGACCGCCGGTGTCGGGGTCCTGCCGAGCGGCCGTGCCCTCGGTCCGGAGCAGGTGCGAGCCGGCGACGTGGTGCTGGTGTCGGGCACCCTCGCTGACCATGGCATGGCCGTCATGCTGGCCCGGGGGGACCTGGCGCTCGACGCCGACATCCGCTCGGACACCGCCCCGCTCGGCGGTCTGGTGGCCGCGCTCCTCGCCGCCGCGCCTGCGACGCGCTGGCTGCGTGACCCGACCCGGGGCGGGGTGGGAACCGTCTGCAACGAGCTGGCCCGCGACGCCGGCGTGGCGGTGGTCCTCGACGAGACGCTGCTGCCCGTGGACCCGGCCGTCACCGGGGCCTGCGACCTGCTGGGGATCGACCCGTTGTACGTGGCCAACGAGGGCAAGGTCCTCGCCGTGGTGGCGCCCGAGGAGGCCGATGACGCGCTCGCCGCTCTCCGAGCCCATCCACTCGGAGCCCGGGCGACCCGGATCGGCGAGGTGACGGCCGAGCCGGAGGGCATCGTGGTCCTCCTCACTGCCTTCGGCGGCACTCGGATCGTCGACATGCTGGTCGGCGACCCACTGCCGCGCATCTGCTGAGGCCATGACGCGGACCCGGCTGCGTGTCACGGGCACCGTCCAGGGCGTCGGCTTCCGGCCCTTCGTCTACCGCCACGCCGTCGCGCTGGGCCTAGTTGGTTTCGTTCTCAACGACTCTGCTGGTGTGCTCATCGACGTGGAGGGAGAGCCCGATCAGATCGCCGAGCTGACCCGGCGCATAGTGGACGAGGGCCCACGGCTGGCCCGGGTGTCGGCCGTGACGGCCGAGCCCGAGCCGCTCGGGCCGCTCGGGCCGCCCGGTGCGGCGGCCGGCTTCCGGATCGTGGAGAGCGACGACACCGGTGCGCCGGACGTCCCCGTGAGCATCGACAGCGCCACCTGTCCGGACTGCCTGGCCGAGGTCGACGACCCGAGCGACCGCCGGCATGGCTACCCATTCACGAACTGCACCAGCTGCGGCCCCCGGTACACGATCGTGCTGCACGTCCCGTACGACCGCCCGGCCACCACGATGGCCGGTTTCGTCATGTGCCCGGCCTGCCAGGCCGAGTACGACGACCCCGGCGACCGCCGCTTCCACGCCCAACCCAACGCCTGCCCGGTCTGTGGTCCCCGCCTGGCCTGGCGCGACCCGTCGGGTCAGGTCCTCGCGGAGGGTCCGGCGGCCCTGGCCGCGGCCGTCGAGGCCCTGGGGGGCGGCCGCGTCGTGGCGGTGAAGGGGATCGGTGGGTACCACCTCGCCGTCGACGCCACCAACGCGGAGGCGGTGGCCGAGCTGCGACGCCGCAAGGAGCGTGACGACAAGCCATTCGCGGTGATGGTGGCTGACCAGGCCGGCGCGGAGCGTCTGTGCCGCCTGGACCATCTCGCGGCAGAGGTGCTGACCTCGCCCCGCCGGCCCATCGTGCTCGCGCCCCGACGCGCCGGCGGGGAGGTCGCCGAGGCCGTTGCGCCCGGCCTGCCCGACCTCGGGCTCTTGCTGCCCTACAGCCCGCTCCACCACCTGCTCCTCGCCGGCGTGGGCCGGCCGCTGGTGATGACCAGCGGCAACCTGAGCGACGAGCCCATTGCCCACGGTGACGACGACGCGGTCGGCCGACTGGGTGGTCTGGTCGACGGCTTCCTGACCCACGACCGGCCGATCCACATCCGCTGCGACGACTCAGTGATCCGCGCTGCGCCGGGGCGCCTACAGGTGCTCCGGCGCTCCCGCGGCTACGCGCCGGAGCCGCTCTCGCTTCCCTTCACGGCCGGCCAGCAGGTGCTCGCGGTCGGCGCCGAGCTGAAGAGCACGATCAGCGTGGCCAAGGGCGGGGTCGTGGTGCCCAGCCACCACATCGGCGACCTGGAGCACCTGGCCACCCACCGCTCCTTCGTCCAAGCCGTCGACCACCTCTGCGGCCTGTATGGCGTGACCCCCGACGTGGTGGCCCACGACCTCCACCCCGAGTACCTCTCGAGCAAGCTGGCCCTGGAGCTGGACCTGCCCACCATGGGCGTGCAGCACCACCATGCCCACGTCGCGGCGTGCATGGTGGAGCACGGCCGCACCGCTCCCGTGCTCGGCTTGGCCTACGACGGCCTGGGCTACGGACCGGACGGGGCGCTGTGGGGCGGTGAGCTGCTGGTGGCCGATCTCACCGGCTACGAGCGGGCCGGCCACCTGGCGGCCGTGCCCATGCCCGGGGGTGTGGCCGCCATCCGGGAGCCGTGGCGGATGGCGGCGGTGTGGGCGATGCGGGCGGGCGGGCGGGGTGGGGTGGTGAACGCGCTTCCCGGCCTCGATGCCGGCCGCCGGGAAGCGGTCCTCGATCTGGCCGAGCGGGCCATCAGCCCCCAAACCACCAGCGTGGGCCGGCTGTTCGACGCCGCGGCGGCACTGCTCGGCGGACGGCGGCGGGTGAGCTACGAGGCCCAGGCCGCCATCGAGCTCGAAGCATGGGCCCGGACGGTCGATCGTCGGCAGGCCCCGACCTACGACGGGAGCGTGGCCGTCGCGATCGTCGACGGCGTGGTCGTGCTCGACCCCTCGCTGCTGGTCGCCCGGCTGGTCGACGAGCGGGATCGCGGCGTGCCAGTGCGGGTCATCGCGGCCGGCTTCCACGAGGCCATCGGCCGGGCGAGCGCGGCGGCGGCGGCCGACCTGGCCCGGGGACGAGGCATCGATGCCATTGCCCTCACGGGCGGCGTGTTCCAGAACACCCGGCTCACCGAGATCGTCGAGGGCGCGCTGGTCGAGGCGGGCTTGACGGTGCTCGTCCACCGCGCCGTCCCGCCCAACGACGGCGGCATCAGCGTCGGCCAGGCCGCCATCGCGGCGTGGCCGACGCCGCCGACCGGCGCCGGCTCCTAGGCCTTCGCTGGACGATGCCTCTCCTCGGTCATGGCCTGACTGGGCGCCCGGGATGAGTCTCCGTCAATGCTCTCCATCTGTGCCTCGTCCGAAGTGAGGGGGCGCCGCACCGCGGCCCATGCCCCAGCTCGTCCCGCCCAGACGGCCCTCGTCCAGGATGTCGGGCGGGCGGAGCGCGTAGCCGGCGGCGAGGAGGGGCTCGGCGTCGTCGCCCCGGTTCATGACGAGGCAGGGTTGACGGAACGCGCACCAGCCGCAGTGCGTCCACGAGGGCGTGGGGTCCAACGCGACCGCGGGGTCCAGCATGGCGCGCACCTCGCGGCCCAGGCGGGCCGCCGCGCCCCGCTTCTCGGTGGTCGTGTGGGGGACGACGGTGCGGCGCAGCTCGCCATCGAGGCGCAGCTCGGTGTACAGGACGCCGGCCACGGGTGCATGCAGCTCGGCCTGCTCCCAGGCCCAGCACGCGGTGAGGAGCCGCTCGTCGAGAGCCAGCTCATCCGGATGGGCGAAGTCCGCCACCACACGATGGGCTCCGAGCCACAGCCGCTCGTCGTCGTCGTCGACGAGCACGAGCGGGATGCGATCGCGGTAGCGGACCCGCTGCCCGTCCGGGGTGGCGAGGTGGCGATCGGGCTGACTCGGATCCGGTACCGGTACCTCGACATCGGCCTCCACCCGCATCGGGGTGAACCAGTCCACCGACGGCGACCAGCGCTGGAAGGTCTCCAGGAGCGGACGGCCGTCGTCGGGGCCGCCCTCGCGGGCGTACGCCGACCGGACCAGGGGCTCGACGATGGCCCGGTTCCAGCTCCACATGCCGGGGTAGTAGTGCACCGCCAGGGCGGCCATGACCGCCTGATGGAGGGGTTCAGCCGGGTCCCGCCCGCCGACCGGTCCGAGGGCGCGACGGCCCAGCGCGCTGAGATCCCACGCCCTCCGACAGCGCTCGAACCACTGGCGGTCGGCGGCGGTCACGACGTACGACGGCACCGACGAATTGGACGACGCTGCCTGCAGGTGGTCAATACGGTGCAGAACGCACTCATTGCCAGATCTGATCCCAAGGCGTAGTCAAGGGGTGGCGCAGACGCGCCCGCGCATCGACCTGGGGAGGCCATGCAGTGACGACGACCGAAGCCCCTCCTGAGGAGACCGTCGTCCACATCCTGTGGATCAACGCCGGCCTGAGCTGCGATGGCGACTCGGTCGCCCTTACGGCGGCCACGCAGCCGAGCATCGAGGAGATCGCTCTCGGCGCCCTACCGGGCCTGCCGAAGATCGCGGTTCACTGGCCGCTGATCGACTTCGAGTGCGGGCCGGTCGGCGGCGCCGACGACTTCATCGAGTGGTTCTTCAAGGCCGACCGGGGCGAGCTGGAACCGTTCGTACTCGTGGTGGAGGGCTCGATCCCCAACGAGAAGATCAAGAGCGAGGGCTACTGGTGTGGGTTCGGGAACAACCCGGACACCGATCAGCCGATGACCACCAGTGAGTGGCTCGACCGACTGGCCCCGAAGGCCCTCGCCGTCCTGGCCGTGGGCACCTGCGCCACGTATGGCGGCATGCACGCCATGGCCGGCAACCCCACGGGCGCCATGGGCGTGCCGGACTACCTCGGATGGGGCTGGAAGTCGAAGGCCGGCCTGCCCATCGTGTGCGTGCCGGGGTGCCCCGCCCACCCGGACAACATGTCCGAGACCATCCTCTACCTGCTGTACCAGGCCACGGGTCAGGCCCCGATGATCCCCCTCGACGAGGCGCTGCGGCCGACCTGGCTCTTCGGCGCCACGGTCCACGAGGGCTGCGACCGGGCGGGCTACTACGAGCAGGGCGACTTCGCCACCGAGTACGGCTCGCCGAAGTGCATCGTGAAGCTGGGCTGCTGGGGCCCGGTGGTGAAGTGCAACGTGCCCAAGCGGGGCTGGATCAACGGCGTCGGCGGCTGTCCGAACGTCGGGGGCATCTGCATCGGCTGCACGATGCCCGGCTTCCCGGACAAGTTCATGCCCTTCATGGACGAGCCGCCGGGCGCCCGGGTCTCCACTCGGGCCAGTCGGCTCTACGGCTCGACCATCCGGGGCCTGCGCAAGATCACCCAGAAGACCGTGGACGAGGAGCCGAAGTGGCGAACTCCCGGGAAGCAGCTGCTGACGGGCTACAAGGGCGAGTGGAGGTAGGGGAGATGGCCACCAAGACACCGGTGAAGGACGCCAACGGCTTGGTCGAGATGGCGTGGGATCCCATCACCCGCATCGTCGGGAGCCTGGGGATCTACACCAAGATCGACTTCGGCCAGGGCAAGGTGGCGGAGTGCCACAGCACCTCGTCGATCTTCCGCGGCTACAGCATCTTCATGAAGGGCAAGGACCCCCGGGACGCCCACTTCATCACCAGCCGCATCTGCGGGATATGCGGCGACAACCACGCCACCTGCTCCTGCTACGCGCAGAACATGGCCTACGGCGTGCACCCACCCGCGTTGGGCGAGCAGATCGTCAACCTCGGCGAGGCGGCCGAGTTCATGTTCGACCACAACATCTTCCAGGAGAACCTGGTCGGCGTGGACTTCTGCGAGAAGATGGTCGCCGAGACCAACCCCGGCGTGCTGGAGCAGGCCAACCGCACCGAAGCGCCGCACGCCGCGGAACACGGGTACAAGACGATCGGCGACATCATGCGGTCGCTCAACCCGTTCTCGGGTGAGTTCTACCGCGAGGCGCTCCAGGTCAGCCGGTACACGCGTGAGATGTTCTGCCTGATGGAGGGCCGCCACGTCCACCCCTCCACGCTGTACCCGGGGGGCGTCGGAACGACGGCCACCGTCCAGCTGTTCACCGACTACTACATCCGGCTCATGCGCTACGTGGAGTTCATGAAGCGCGTGGTGCCGATGCACGACGACCTGTTCGACTTCTTCTACGAGGCGCTCCCCGGCTACGAGGAGGTCGGCCGCCGGCGGGTGCTGCTCGGGTGCTGGGGCGCCTTCCAGGATCCGGACGTGTGCAACTTCAACTACAAGGACATGACCCGCTGGGGCCGGGCCATGGGCGTGACCCCGGGCGTGGTGGTCGACGGCGCCCTCGTGACCAACGACCTGGTGGACATCAACCTCGGCATCAGGATCCTCCTCGGCAGCTCGTTCTACGACAGCTGGGAAGGCCAGGAGATGTTCGTCACCAAGGACCCGCTTGGCAATCCGGTCGACCGCAACCACCCCTGGAACCAGCACACCATCCCCCAGCCCCAGAAGCGGGATTTCGACAGCAAGTACAGCTGGGTCATGTCACCTCGCTGGTTCAACGGGACCGACCATCTCGCCCTCGACACCGGCGGGGGACCTCTGGCCCGCTTGTGGTCCACGGCGCTGTCGGGTCTCGTCGACCTGAGCGGCTTCGTGAAGGCCACGGGGCACAGCGTGATCATCAACCTGCCGAAGACGGCGCTGAAGCCCGAGGTCACCTTCGAGTGGAAGATCCCCAAGTGGTCGAACACCATCGAGCGGGACCGGGCGCGCACCTACTTCCAGGCCTACTCCGCCGGGGCCGCGCTGCACTTCATCGAGAAGGCGCTGGCCGAGGTCCGGGCCGGCCGGAGCAAGACGTGGGAGCCCTTCGAGGTTCCCGATGAGGGCATCGGCTGCGGGTTCACCGAGGCCGTGCGGGGGGTGCTGTCGCACCACATGGTGATCAAGGGGGGCAAGATCGCCAACTACCACCCGTACCCGCCCACGCCGTGGAACGCCAACCCCCGTGACATCTACGGGACACCCGGGCCGTACGAGGACGCGGTGATGAACACGCCGATCTTCGAGGAGAACCCGATCGACAAGTTCAAGGGCATCGACATCATGCGGGCCGTGCGCAGCTTCGACCCCTGCCTCCCGTGCGGGGTGCACATGTACCTCGGCCAGGGCAAGGTGTTGAAGAAGGTGCACTCACCGACGATGCTCAACCACGCCGACTTGGCGTGACGGACAGGAGGAGCGGTGGCCGAGGCTGCTGACGTGCCACCCCACTCGAACGGCGAGGACCTCCGTAGCACGGGTGACCGGATCGAGGAGCTGTTCGATCAGCTTCGAGCCTCCGCGGACCCGCGGATGCTCGATCAGGCCGAGGAGCTCCTCCGGTTGGTGACCGAGCTGTACGGCGCGGGCCTGGCCCGAGTCGTGGAGCTCGTGCAGGCCGAGGCACCCGAGCTGCTCCCCACCCTGGTGGACGACGAGCTGCTCGGAAGCCTGTTCGTCGTGCACGACCTGCATCCCGACGACCTGGCGTCGCGGGTGACCACCGCCCTCGAGTCGGTCCGGCCGTTCCTCGGCGCCCACGGTGGCGATGTCGAGCTGCTCGGACTCGACGGGTCCATCGGCGCCGTGCACCTCAAGCTGCTCGGGAGCTGCGACGGTTGCCCCTCGTCCGCGGTGACGCTGCGCATGGCTGTCGAGCGGGCCATCGTGGAGGCGGCGCCGGAGATCGTCACCATCGACGTCGAGGAGCCCTCCCAGCAGAGCTCATCCGCATCGAGCTCCTCGACGATCTCGGTGGAGCTCGGGCGTAAGCCGCTCCCGGCCGGGGTCGACGCCTTCGACCCCGCCACCGGCTGCGGCGTGGCGCTCACCGCGGAAGCAGCGAGCTGGTGATGACCGACAGGGCGGTGACGGGCGCCCCGGCGGACCCGCTCGACGTGCTGGCGCGCATCCGGCGCTCCCAGCCCCGGCAGAAGCCTCGACCCGGTGAGCGGTGCGACCTGTGTGCCACGATCATCCCGGACGAGCATGGCCACCTCGTCGACCTGGAGCAGCGCAGCCTGCAGTGCGCCTGTCGGGGCTGCTACCTCTTGTTCACGCCCGACGGGGCCGGTGGGACTCGGTACCGCGCCGTCCCCGACCGCTTCCTCTCCTTTGCCGACTTCGCCCTGTCACCGGGCCAGTGGGACGGCCTGCAGATCCCGGTGAGCGTGGCCTTCTTCTTCGTCAACTCCACGCTCGGGCGGGTGGCGGCCTTCTACCCGAGCCCCGTGGGCGCGACGGAGTCGCTGCTGTCCCTCGACACCTGGGACGAGGTGGTGGCGGCCAACCCGGACCTGGCCACGCTGCTGCCCGACGTCGAGGCCTTCCTCGTGCGCTCGGACCGTTCGGGCGGAAAGGCCGCCGAGTGCTATCTCGTGCCGATCGACGCCTGCTACGAGCTGGTGGGCCAGCTCCGCCGGCTGTGGCGGGGCTTCGACGGCGGCAAGGAGGCCCACGACGCGCTGGAGGAGTTCTTCGACCACGTGCGGGCGCGTGCCCGCCCGGCCAAGGTGGGAGGGCTCAGCGGGTGAGCTCGCTCTCCTTCGAGGTCGTGGGCGCCCGGGCCGAGCCCCACGCCGCGGTGCCGACGCTCTCCCTGCGGCTGCGCCTCACCGAACCTGACCTGTTGCCGGTCCATGCCGTGGCGTTGCGCTGCCAGGTGATGATCGAACCCCAGCGGCGGCGCTACGAGCCGGCGGAGCAGGCCCGCCTGGTGGAGCTGTTCGGGGACGCGCCACGCTGGGGCGACACCCTGCGGCCATTTCTCTGGACCCACGTCGGCACCACCATCACCGGGTTCACCGGCTCGACCGAGGTGGACCTGCCGATCACCTGCACCTACGACTTCGAGGTAGCAGCGGCCAAGTACTTCCACGGCCTCGACGACGGCGAGGTCCCGCTCCTGCTCCTCTTCTCCGGAACTGTCTTTCGCGCCGCCCCGCGGACGGGGGGCTTCGCGGCCTCGCCGGTGGCGTGGCACGAGGAGGCGTCGTACCGACTCCCGGTGAAGGTCTGGCGGGACGTGATGGACCGCTACTTCCCGAACAGCGGCTGGTTGCGGGTGTCGCGGGACACGCTGGATGCGCTGACCCGGTTCAAGGCCGCCCGAGCGCTGCCCACCTGGGAGGAGGCCTTCGAACAGCTGCTGAAGGAGGCCGGCGAGGAGGGCGTGTGAGCGGGCCCGATCCGTTCGTCGCCGCCCGGGCCGTGGCCGACGCCGTGCTGTACGAGGGCTACGTGCTCTACCCGTACCGCGCCTCGGCCCGCAAGAACCAGCTCCGCTGGCAGTTCGGTGTCCTCGCGCCGCCCGCCTTCGCGGCGGTGGAGGGCTCCGAGCGCTCGACCATGCGGACCGAGGTGGTGGTCGATCCCGGTGGCGACGCCCGACTGTCGGTGCGGCTGCGCTGCCTCCAGGTGCAACGCCGCGCGGTCGAGATCGCCCGGTCAGACGGCCGTGGCTTCCAGCCCGCCGACGTCGTCGACGTGGATGGCGTCCTGTGGGTGCCGTGGGACGAGGCGGTCGAGCACGAGATCGATCTCGACGTGCTCCACCTGCTGCCGGTGTCCGAGGCGCCGATCGAGTGCCCCTTCGCCCTGGACGGCTCCGAGCGGATCGAGCCGCTCACGACCGCGGCGGGCGACGTCGTCGGCCGCGCCGTTCGGCACACCGAGCGGGTGAACGGGATGGCCCGACTGAGCACGACGTGGGCCGATGGCTCAGCGGGGTTGGTGAAGGTCACGGTCGAGGTGGAGAACCGCACGGACTGGCGGGGGGAGGGCGCCGAGCGCGACGCGGTGATGGCTCGCTCCCTGGTGGCCGTGCACACGTTGCTGGCCGTCGAGGACGCGGCCTTCGTGTCCCTGCTCGACCCTCCCGCATCGGCGCCGGAGGCAGTTGCGGGCTGTCGGAACGACGGCACCTTCCCGGTGCTGATCGGCGACGACGGTGACGCCGGCGTGATGCTGTCGTCCCCAATCATCCTCTACGACTACCCGGCTGTCGCCCCTGAGAGCGCCGGCGACTTCTGTGACGCCACCGAGATCGACGAGATCCTCGCCTTGCGCGTGCTCACCTTGACCGACGAGGAGAAGGCCGAGGCAAGGGGCACCGATCCGAGGGCGGCGGCGATCATCGACCGCTGCGACGACATGCCTCCCGAGGTGTGGTCCCGGCTCCACGGCGCTGTCCGCTCTCTTCGGCCCTCGAGCGAGGCCGAAGCAGTGGATGACCCACAGCCCAACGCGCTTCCGTGGTGGGATCCGGGTGTCGACGGCGACGTCGATCCCTGGACCGACACCACGTGGGTCGGCGGGGTCGAGGTCGGCAAGGGCACTCCGGTTCGCCTCCGCCCCTCCAGGCGGGCGGATGCCCACGACCTCTTCCTCGCCGGCCGGGCGGCCACCGTCGCCGGCGTGTTCAAGGACGTCGACGGGGCCGAGCACCTGGCCGTCACCCTCGACGACGATCCCGCCGCCGAGCTGTTCGACTGGCAAGGCCGCTACCTGTACTTCCATCCGGACGAGGTCGAGGTGCTGGCGTGAAGGTCCTCGCCGCCGGCATCGGCAACATCTTCCTCGGCGACGACGGCTTCGGAGTCGAGGTCGCCAACCGTCTGGCCGGCGTCGAGGTCCCCGAGGGCGTCCTGGTGGCCGACTACGGCATCCGCGGCGTCCATCTGGCCTACGAGCTGCTGGACGGCTACGACGCGCTGGTCCTGATCGACGCCGTCCCGATGGGCGAGCCACCCGGCACGCTCGCGGTCATCGAACCCGAGCGCGAGCCTGCGGGAGCGGCAGGCGACGGTGAAGCGGGCGACGAGCCCGAACCCGCGATGGACGCCCACTCGATGAACCCGACCGTGGTCCTCGGCATGCTCGGTGCCCTGGGAGGCCAGGTCGATCGGGTGCTCGTCGTAGGCTGTCAACCCTCGGTGATCGAGGAAGGCATCGGACTCTCCGCTCCGGTCGCGGCGGCGGTCGACCGGGCGGTCGAGGTCGTGCTCGAGGCGCTCGCCGAGCTGTGCGTCCCGAACAAGGAGAGGAGCCGAGCGTGATCCGCCGTCCCGTCCGGTCGTTGCTGCTGATTCTGCTGGCGGCTCTGGTCGTGAGGTCGCTTCCCGATGTTGCCCGGTACTTGAAGATGAGGGAGATGTAGGCATGAATCTGATCGGTTGGCTCGCCACCTTCGTGGCGGGCATCGTGGTGGTCCTGGCGGTCGGCTTCGCCGTGACCGCGCTTCCGGACTTCAACCGCTACCGGCGGCTGCGGAAGATGTAACCCACCAGGTGGCCCACTACCGGATCGTCCCGGGGCGCTCTCGCGTCTGGATCGAGGCCCGCTCCACCCTGCACCCCATCCATACCGAGACCGATGGCCTCGAGGGGTGGCTCGACATGGAGGTGCACCACGGCGGCCGGGTCGATCTCGGCGCGGCACCGAGTGCCCACCTGGAGCTTCCGGTCGCCCAGCTCTCCTCGGGCAACCCGCTCGAGGACCGAGAGCTGCGGCGCCGGATCGACGCCCGCCGGTACCCGACCATCGCCGGAGACCTCACCCTGATGCAGCCGACGGGCGAAGAGGGGCGCTACCGGGTCGAGGGCGATCTCACCTTCAAGGGGGTGACTCGCCGCTACGAGGACGAGATGACGTTGGAGGCCATGGATGGACAGCTCGTGATCCTCGCCGGAGAGAAGACCTTCGACGTACGGGACTTCGGCCTGGAGCCCCCTCGCATCCTCATGCTGAAGGTGGAGCCCGACGTCAGGGTGAAGGTCGCGATCGTCGCCGAGAAGGACGACTGATGTTGCAGTCCATGGAGCACCGGACCCCGCACCGCGGGGACCCGTAGGAGGGCAGGAGAGCCATGTGCCTCGGCATCCCAGGACAGGTGGTCGAGCTGCTCGAGCAGCACGAGCACCTGGCGCGCGTCGACGTGAGCGGCGTCGGCCGGACGATCAACATCGGCCTGCTGGAGGACGAGGGGATCCAGGTCGGTGACTGGGTCCTCATCCACGTCGGGTTCGCCATGTCGAGGATCGACGAGGAGGAGGCCCGGCTGGCCCTGGCGTCCTTGCAGATGCTGGGTGAGGTCTACACGGACGAGGTCGAGGCCATGTTCAGATCGCCAGCGGCGGAAGGGACCTTCTCGTGAGGTTCGTCGATGAGTACCGCGATCCGGCCGCGGCGCGCGCCCTCGTCGCCCACATCACCGAGCAGGCGGGTGACGATCAGTTCAAGTTCATGGAGGTGTGCGGTGGGCACACCCACACCATCTACCGCCACGGGATCGAACACGTGCTGCCGGAGGCCGTGGAGCTGGTGCACGGGCCGGGCTGCCCGGTCTGCGTGATTCCCATGGGGCGGGTCGACGACGCCATTGCGGTGGCTGAGACCCCCGGGGTCATCTTCACCTCGTTCGGCGACATGATGCGGGTGCCGGGGAGCAGGGGGAACCTGCTGGAGGCCAAGGCTCGCGGTGCCGAGGTGCGCTTCGTCTACTCCCCGCTCGACGCGCTCAAGATCGCGCAGGCCTCACCCCAGCGCGACGTGGTGTTCTTCGCCGTCGGGTTCGAGACCACCGCCCCCTCCACCGCGGTGACGCTGTTGCGGGCCCGCGAGCTCGGGGTCACGAACTTCAAGGTCTTCTGCAACCACGTCACGATCGTGCCCCCCATCAAGGCCATCCTGGAGTCTCCCGACCTCCGCCTCGACGGCTTCCTCGGCCCCGGCCATGTCTCGACCGTGGTCGGCAACCGGCCCTACCGATTCGTGCCCGAGCAGTACGGGAAGCCGCTGGTGACGGCCGGCTTCGAACCGCTCGACATCCTCCAGGCCATCGCCATGCTCCTGGCCCAGATCCGAGAGGGTCGTTGCCAGGTCGAGAACCAGTACACGCGGGTGGTGCGCGACGAGGGCAACCCCCGCGCCCTCCAGGTGCTGGCCGAGGTGTTCGAGCTCCGTCCCCACTTCGAGTGGCGAGGTCTCGGCTTCATCTCCCAGAGCGCGCTGAAGCTGCGCCCGGAGTTCGCGGCCTTCGATGCCGAGCTGGCCTACGACGTGCCCGGCGTGCGGGTGGCCGACCCCAAGGCCTGCCAATGCGGCGAGGTGCTCAAGGGCGTCATCAAGCCCTGGGAGTGCAAGGTGTTCGGCACCGCGTGCACGCCCGAGACACCCATCGGCACCTGCATGGTCTCCTCGGAAGGGGCGTGCGCGGCGTACTACAACTTCGGTCGGCTCCACCGCGAGGTGGCCGTCAGCCTGGGCCGATCGAGCTGATCGAGCGGGTCGAGGCCTGGCCCCCGGGCGGTCTCTGGCCGTCACCCGACGCCGCTCGGCTCCCGTGAGTCACTCGGCCCGCAGCGTCTCCGCGGTGTGCAGCCGTGCCGCCCGCCAGGCCGGAGCGAGGGCGAGGACGAGCAGGGCGCCGAGCGCGCCCGGCACCATCACCAGGAGCAGCTGCGGGCTGAACGGCCCCACGTAGACCAGTGGGATCGAGTCCGCGACTCGCCGCCACACCTCGCGCCCGATGACCAGACCGACCGGCAAGCCGATCAGGAGGGCGATGGCGGCGACGACCACGGCCTGCCACGTCACGCACGCCGCGGCCTGGCGAGGGCTCAACCCGACCGCTCGCAGCACGGCCAGCTCCTTGACTCTCCGTCGGGACACGGTGAGGAGCGCGTGGGCCACCGCGCCGAGGCCGAGCACGATGAGGAAGCCGGCGAGGAGGTACGGGAGGCTGCGGACGTTGCCGAGGTTGGTGACGTCGGCCACCGGCTCGGGGGGCGCGGTGTCGATGCCGGCCTTCGACAGCGCGGCTTGCAGGGTGGCGACCTTCGTCCCTTTCTCGGGGCTGAGCAGGAAGAACCCCTCTCGGTTCTCGATGGTCGTCTTGGAGACGATGTCGAGCGTGTGCATCGTGACGAGGGTGCCCTCGTCGAAGGTGCTGTGCGGCGTCTGGAGGAGGAGGCCGACACCGACGACCGTCAGCGACGGTCCACCGGTGTCGGCCTGGATCGTGTCGCCGATCTTGACGTGCAGCACCTTGGCGCTGCGGGCGCCGATCATGGTCTCGTCATCGCCCAACGGCCGACGGCCGTGAAGGAGGACGAAGGTAGTCGAGCCCTTGATGTTGTCGAGGGCGTAGAAGGGCACGTCCTTGCTCCGCACCGTCGCGGCGAAGCGCGACACCAGGCTCAGGTCGCGCAGGCCCGGGACGGCGGGCGGGTGAGTGACCTGCTCCAGGCTGCTCGGCTCGCCCTCGAGCTTCCAGGTCCGCCCGGAGCGAGCCGGGTCGTGGAGAGCATCGTTGATCCCGCCTACCAACGTCACCGCGCCGACGATGCCGAGGATGGCGGCGGTGGCGGCGGCCAGCGCCGATCGGACCGGTACCGCCCCCTTGCCGCCCGTCTGCTCCAGGGCGAGGCTGGCGCCGACCGCGGCCGGCACGGAGGCGCCGGCCCGAGATGCCGCCCCGACGAGGCGCGTCCGGCGCACCTGGCCTCGGCTGAGCGCCATGCGCGTGGTCAGCCAGGCGGCCCCGAGCGCCATGGCGCCCGTGACCACGATGGCGGCGATCGCGCCGCCGAAGAGGTAGCCCGGCTGCAGGTGGTAGCCGAGGTCGGGATCCAGCTGCCGAGCCAGGCCGATCGGGAACCGTGCCGAAAGGAGACAGGTCGTACTCACCGTGACCACGGCCGCGACGGCGACCGTGACGACGTGGGGGAGCGACAGCCCGGTGACGAGCGCCTGCGGGGCCAGACCCATCGCGTTCAGCGTCGGGACCGCATCGGACTCGGCCTGCACTGAGCGGACGAAGGCTTGGCCGATGAGCACGAGCGAGGCCAGCACGGCGGCGGCGGCGAAGAGGAGCAGGGCGGTGCGCTCGAGGTTGGTCGAGTTCTGGACCCGCTTCACGTCGTCGCTCAGATCCTTGGTCGGGATGTCCGATCGGCCGTAGACCTGCGCCACCTGGGCCTGGAACCCCGGCAGGTCGGCGGCGCCGTGCTTGAGCCGGACGAACGCGTTGGTGAAGTAGACGGCCATCTGATCCCGGTGCTTGGCGTAGAAACCGGGGCTGGGATAGATCTCAGGTTCGGCCGCGAACGTGAGCACGGAGTCGATCGGCATGCGGATCACGCCGACGACCTTCATCTTGACCACGGGCCCGTGGAGCTGGTCGAGCTGCGGGGTCGCCGCGTCGGCGAACTTCTCGTAGTCGGCGGGGCTGTAGGTGTGGAACGTGAGGGTCATCCCGATGTGGCCGCCGAGCTTCAGCGCCGCCTGGTTGACGACGAGCTCGTCGTCGCGGGTCGGGTCCGGCAGCCGGCCGGCGAGGACCTTGGCCCGCTCGATGGTGGTGAACCACCCGTCGCCAACCGGGATGAAGGGTCCGGCGGCCGGTCCGAGCTCGCTGAACCAGCCCGGCGCCAGCGCAAACCCGCTCCAGGCCGCCACCTCGGGGATCGAGGCCAGCTTGGTGACGTCGGCGTCGCCGATCATGACCTGGCTGGGGAAGAAGACCGCGTCGGCCGCCAACAGCTGCTGGCGCATGCGCGGGTAGGCGCTGGCGGAGCGCTGGGCGCCGGAGATGGCGGCGGTGATCAAGCCGCCCGCCAGGCCGGCCAGCACGCCGAGCAGCACGAGCGACCACCAGCGCCGCCGCACCTCGCGGCCCGACCACAACCGGACCGCGGATCGAGTGGCCGAGCTCCCCATGCGCTCACGGTAGGCACATGAGACCCGTCCCGGGCAGCCGGGCAACCAGTGTCCTGACAGTGGTGCTGGCCACCGAATTGGCCCTCTCCGACGTTCCGGTCACGTCAGCTGACCACCTGGAGCAGATTCGGTGACCAGAATGGTGGGCGGCCGGCGCGGACGGTGGGCGGTGGGTGACCCGACGGCCGGCGGGTGGTGGGGGGCGGCGAGGGGCCTTTGGTCGCGGGTTGCCCCCGGGCCTTGGCGCCCGTAACATTGATTGGTCCTGTGCGCTGGTCGCTCCCGGTTTCTGTCCGGTGTCGGCAGTCCAGGTCGCAGCCCGCATCCCCACCGTCGACGTCGAGGTAGCGCGTGCCCACGATCCAGCAGCTGGTCCGCAAGGGCCGGAGCTCGAAGACCGGAAAGTCGAAGACGCCGGCCCTGAAGGGCTCCCCGCAGCGCCGCGGCGTGTGCACTCGCGTCTACACGACGACCCCCAAGAAGCCGAACTCCGCGCTGCGCAAGGTCGCCCGTGTCCGCCTCACGAGCGGCATCGAGATCACGGCCTACATCCCGGGCGAGGGGCACAACCTCCAGGAGCACTCGATCGTGCTCGTGCGCGGCGGTCGCGTCCGCGACCTGCCGGGCGTCCGCTACAAGGTCATCCGGGGCTCGCTCGACGCGGCCGGGGTGAAGAACCGCAAGCAGGCCCGTAGCCGGTACGGCGCCAAGAAGGACAAGTGATCACCGATGCCTCGTAAGGGCCCCGCTCCCCGTCGTGACTTGAACCCGGATCCCGTCTACCGCTCCGTCCTCATCACGCAGCTGGTCAACAAGGTCCTTCTGCGGGGCAAGAGGGCCCTCGCGGAGCGGATCGTCTACGACGCCATGAAGCTGATCGAGGAGCGCACGGGCAGCGAACCGCTCTCCACGGTGAAGCGCGCGGTCGAGAACGTGAAGCCTGCGCTCGAGGTGAAGAGCCGCCGGGTCGGCGGCGCGACCTATCAGGTCCCCGTCGAGGTCCGACCCCGTCGGGCCAACACCTTGGCCATCCGCTGGATCATCGCCTTCGCGCGGAGCCCGTCGTGAGAAGTCGATGGCGGAGCGCCTGGCGGCTGAGCTGATGGATGCAGCCAACGGCCTCGGGGCGTCGGTGAAGCGCCGCGACGACATGCAGAAGATGGCGGAGTCCAACAAGGCCTTCGCCCACTACCGCTGGTAGGCCGCCCCCGCGCTCACTGCCGGGGCGCCAACCCGAGCCCCCACCGACCATCGGGAAGCCAGACGCTCACCATCGACATCGACCGGGCCAGCCTGCCCGATCGGTAGCATGCATCCCCGGCCTTGTGAACCCTCCCGGCCCTACAGAACGAAGTGACGCGACCATGGCGAAGCGCCGATTCCCCCTCGAACGAACCCGCAACATCGGGATCATGGCCCACATCGACGCGGGCAAGACCACCACGACCGAGCGCATCCTCTACTACACGGGGAAGACGTACAAGATCGGCGAGGTGCACGAGGGCGCGGCCGTGATGGACCACATGGTCCAGGAGCAGGAGCGGGGCATCACGATCACCTCGGCCGCCACCACATGCGTCTGGGACGGCCATCGCATCAACATCATCGACACCCCCGGCCACGTCGACTTCACCATCGAGGTCGAGCGTTCGCTTCGGGTGCTCGACGGCGCGGTCGCGGTCTTCGACTCGGTGGCGGGCGTCGAGCCCCAGACCGAGACGGTGTGGCGCCAGGCGAACCGCTACCGCGTCCCGCGCATCTGCTTCGTCAACAAGATGGACCGGATCGGTGCCGACTTCTTCCGCACCGTCGACATGATCGAGCACCGCCTCGAGTCCGTGCCGGCCGTGATCCAGCTGCCGATCGGCTCCGAGGCCAGCTTCCGGGGCGTGATCGACCTCATCACCATGAAGGCGCTCGTCTGGGATGAGCACCTGGACAAGGGCGAGCACTACGACGTGATCGAGATCCCGGCGGAGTACGAGGCGCAGGCCCAGGAGTGGCGGGCCAAGCTGCTCGACATCGTGGCCAGCGAAGACGACGTCCTCATGGAGAAGTACCTCGGCGACGAGGAGGTCACCGAGCAGGACATCAAGCTCGGCCTGCGCAAGGGCACGATCGACTTCAGCTTCGTGCCCGTGCTGTGCGGCTCGGCGTTCAAGAACAAGGGCGTCCAGCCCATGCTGGACGCGGTGGTGGATCTGCTGCCCAGCCCGCTCGACATCCCGCCCGCCGAAGGCACCGATATGAAGGGCGAGAACCTCATCGAGCGCAAGGCGGACGAGAACGCGCCGTTCTCCGCCCTGGCCTTCAAGATCGTCGCCGACCCGTTCGGCAAGCTCACCTACTTCCGCGTGTACTCCGGCACGATCGACAAGGGGGCCGAGGTCTACAACTCGACCAAGGACCGTCGCGAGCGCCTCGGCCGCATCCTCCTCATGCACGCCAACCAGCGCGAGGACCTCGACGTCGCCATGGCCGGCGACATCGTGGCCGGGCTGGGTTTCAAGCAGACCACCACCGGCGACACGCTCTGCGACCGGGCTCACCCGATCGTGCTCGAGCGGATGGAGTTCCCGGAGCCGGTCATCCACGTGGCCATCGAGCCGCGCACGAAGAACGACCAGGACAAGCTGGGCAAGGCCCTCTACTCGCTCTCCGAGGAGGACCCGACCTTCCGCGTCCGCACGGACGAGGACACCGGGCAGACAGTGATCTCCGGCATGGGCGAGCTGCACCTCGAGGTGCTGGTGGACCGCATGCTGCGGGAGTTCAGCGTCGATGCTGCGGTCGGCAAGCCACAGGTGGCCTACCGGGAGACGATCACCAAGCCGGTGCAGACCGTCGAGTATCGCCACATCAAGCAGACCGGTGGCACCGGCCAGTTTGCCGTGGTCAAGATCGACCTCGACCCCACCGGGCCGGGCGGCGGCTACGCCTTCGTCGACAAGATCACAGGCGGGCGCATCCCCCGCGAGTTCATCCCCGCGGTGGATCAGGGCATCCAGTCCGCTCTGGCGTCGGGTGTCCTCGCCGGCTATCCCACGGTCGACGTCCGGGTGACGCTGGTCGACGGGCAGTACCACGACGTGGACTCCAGCGAGCTGGCCTTCAAGACCGCGGGCTCGATGGTGTTCAAGAAGGCGGCCGAGATGGCCAAGCCGGTCCTGCTCGAACCGATCATGTCGGTCGAGGTCGTGACACCCGAGGACTACCTCGGCGACGTGGTGGGCGACCTCTCCAGCCGGCGCGGTCGCATCGGGGGCATGGATGCCCGGGGCCACACCCAGGTCGTCCGGGCCCAAGTGCCGCTGTCGGACATGTTCGGGTACAGTACCGACCTCCGCTCGCGGACCCAGGGCCGCGCCACCTACACGATGCAGTTCAACTCGTACCAGCCGGTCCCGGAGAGCATTGCCTCCGAGATCATCAAGCGGGTGCGGGGGGAGTGACCAGATCCTCCGTCAGGATCGTCGTCAGTCCGATTCAACCGCTGCGTTCCTTGACAACCCACGAATCACCAACGAGGACGAGAAAGCCATGAGCAAGGCGAAGTTTCAGCGTACGAAGCCGCATGTGAATATTGGGACGATGGGTCATATTGATCATGGGAAGACGACGTTGACGGCGGCGATTACGCGGACGTTGGCGGCGCGTGGGTTGGCGGATTTTACGCCGTTTGATCAGATTGATAAGGCGCCGGAGGAGAAGGCGCGGGGGATCACGATTTCGATTGCGCATGTGGAGTATGAGACGGAGAACCGTCATTATGCGCATGTGGATATGCCGGGTCATGCTGATTACATCAAGAACATGATCACGGGGGCGGCGCAGGTGGATGGGGCGATTTTGGTGGTGGCGGCGACGGATGGTCCGATGCCTCAGACCCGGGAGCATGTGTTGTTGGCGCGGCAGGTGGGGGTGCCGTCGATCATCGTGGCGTTGAACAAGGCGGACGCGGTGGATGATGAGGAGTTGTTGGAGTTGGTGGAGTTGGAGGTGCGGGAGCTGTTGTCGGAGTACGAGTTCCCCGGTGATGAGACGCCGGTGGTGCGGGTGTCGGCGTTGAAGGCGTTGGAGGGGGATCCGGAGTGGGAGGCCAAGATCCTGGAGTTGATGGCGGCGGCGGACAGCTTCATCCCCGAGCCGGTGCGGGAGTTGGACAAGCCGTTCTTGATGCCGATCGAGGATGTGTTCACGATCACGGGTCGGGGGACGGTGGTGACCGGGAAGGTGGAGCAGGGGGTGGTGCGGACCGGGGACGAGGTGGAGATCGTCGGGTTGCGGACCACGCAGAAGACGGTGTGCACGGGGGTGGAGATGTTCCGCAAGATCTTGGATCAGGGTCAGGCGGGTGACAACATCGGTGCCTTGTTGCGGGGGACGAAGAAGGAGGATGTGGAGCGGGGTCAGGTGTTGGCCAAGCCGGGCAGCATCACCCCCCACGCCAACTTCGAGGCTCAGGTGTACGTGTTGACGAAGGAGGAGGGCGGCCGGCACAAGCCGTTCTTCAACAACTACCGGCCCCAGTTCTACTTCCGGACCACCGACGTGACCGGCATGATCCAGCTCCCCGAGGGCACCGAGATGGTCATGCCCGGCGACAACATCACCATGACCGTCGAGCTGGGCAAACCCATCGCCATGGACGAAGGCCTCCGCTTCGCCATCCGCGAAGGCGGCCGCACCGTCGGCGCCGGCCGAGTCGTCAAAATCATCAAGTAAGGCCGAGAGACAGGCTGAACCCCATGGCACAGAGCATCCGGATCCGACTCAAGGCCTTCGATCACGAGATCATCGACACCTCCACCAAGAAGATCGTGGAGACTGTCCTGCGCACCCAGGCCAAGGTGCGGGGCCCGATCCCGCTGCCGACGGACAAGCATCGCTTCACCGTGATCCGGTCGCCGCACAAGGACAAGGACTCGCGCGAGCACTTCGAGATGCGAGTCCACAAGCGGCTGATCGACATCGTCGATCCCACGCCGAAGACCATCGACAGCCTCCAGCGCATCGAGCTCCCCGCCGGCGTCGACATCGAGATCAAGATCCAGTCGGCCTGAGTCTTCGTCGCCGCTCTCCGCTGCGCTCTGATCGGCTCCTGCTCGCTTCGCTCGACAATGCGTCCAGCGCCGGTCAGCGCTCTCACCCAAGCGTTCTGTTCCGCGATCTGGGCTGCGAACGGTCGAATCTGCGGAACAGAACGGCAGATGGAGCCCGTGCCCGCCGGCGGCCGAGCCCTTCGAGGTGCCCGGGCGCTAGGCCGCGGTCGAGAGTCGGTCGAGGGCTGAGCCCATGAGGTCGATGAAGTTCGACCGGTAGAAGCGATCGCGGACCAGGTCCGAGGCCTCGCCCAGGGATGCCTCGAAGCGCTCGATCGGACGGCGTCCGCCCTCGACGTGCGGGTAGTCGGACGAGAAGAGGCACACCTCGGGCCCGGATTGCTCGATGATCCAGCCCACGTCCTCGGTGGGATAGGGCGTGCACCGGATCTGCCGGCGCACGTAGTCGGTGGGCCGTAGCGACAGGGCGCGCAGGCGGTCCTCGTGCCGGGAGAAGGCTTCGAACGCCGCTTCCATCTGGCGGGTCCACGAAGGGACCCAGATGGCGCCCTGCTCGATGACCCCGATCCGCAGGTCGGGAAAGCGCTCCAGGACGCCGTCGAAGATCATGGTGGCGAGGGTCTGGGCTGGTGGCCCGGGGATGCCCATGTAGTCCACCGAGCGGAAGTTCTCCTCGCCACCGTGGAAGTCCGCGGGGATGGGCAGTCCGTTGTCGAAGTAGCTGCGGTCGATCAGGTCCCCGGTACCGCCAACGTGGAACACGATGGGGACGCGCGCTTCCTGCGCCCGCGCCCACACACCGTCGAGGGCGACGTGGCTCGGTGAGTGTCCGGGCGGGCATCCGGAGGCGACAAGGAGGGCCGCAGCCCCCATGGCGATGGCCTCCTCAGCCAACGACTCGGCCAGCGAGAGATCGCCCAGGGGCACGTAGCAGGTCGGCAGCAGCCGCGGGTCCACGGCGCAGAACTCGACCATGCCTCGGTTGTGAGCCCGGGCGGCGCCGATCGCCAGCTCGAGGTCGCCCCCGTGCTCCCAGTCCCGCAGCCGGCGGTTGTGGAAGGTGTTGAACACGAGCTGGCTCGAGAAGCCGAGCAGGTCCAGGGCGCGGGGCCGGTCGTCGGCGACGAAGGAGCCGGTGGCGGCGAAGTTCTTGCGGGCCATGATCTCGTCGGCCTCGTGCCGGCGGTAGTCGACCGAGGCGTGCTTGGCCGCCAGGCGCTCGAAGGCCGCGCCGAGATCACGGAGCTGCTCGTCTGGGTCGCCGGTCTGACGCAGCTCGTTCCCGCTCGAGTAGGTGAGCGGCTCGATGCGGTCGCGCAGGGCCGGATCGGCGTGGTCGCGGAGCCAGCCCGGTGTCTCCATGAGGTGGGCGTCGGCATCGTGGATCACCCGTCCGGTGGCGTTGTACGGCACGGCCCCCAGTCTGCCGCAGACGGTCCCGAGCACGCGCTCTCGCGTGGCGAGAGGAAACCCCTCCGACATCTTGGCCAGCACCTGGGGCACGACCGCCGTGTGGTGCTACCGCCAGCCGGCGGCGGCCGGTCAGATGCCCGCGGTCGCGGTGGCCATTGCCTCCGCCCGCCGCTGCACCGCGACGGCGTCGATGATGGCGAGCCCGAACACGGCGTACGCCGCGCCGTACAGCGCGCCGCCGACGCCGTAGACCGAGAACCCGATCACGCCGACCAGCCAGGGCACGGCAGGGCCGATGCGCATGGTGGACCGGTCGACGCGAGGGCGCAGCCACAGCGCCTCGACGGTCTGGAGCGCCAAGGCCACGACGAGCACGACGACCCCGGCGAGGACCGATCGGAATCCGGCGGCGAGAAGGGCGACAGGGAATGCGGCCAGGGCGATGCCGAGGAACGGGATGAGGCCGAGCACGGCGGCGAGGAGGCCCATCGTGATGGGTGCCGGGAGCTCGAGGATCCGGCAGGTCAGGCCGACGACCAGGCCCACCAGGATGGCCTGGGCCAAGGCGGTGAAGATGGCGCTGCGGGACCGGATCAGCGCCCGTCGGAGCACGTTGGTGACGACGGTGCGGCGGCGGTCGTCCTGGATCTGGGCCAAGCCGTCGCGGACGATCCGCGGGCCGAACGTCATGAGGAAGATGGTGAGGATGGCCCCGACGAAGTAGGTGGGTATGGTGCCGGCCGAGGCCAGGAGGGCCTGGCCGCCACCGCCACCCAACCGCTTCTCGATCTGCTTGGCCAGCTGGTTGGTGCGCGCCTTCAGCTTGAGGTCGCGGGCCACCTGGCCCACGCCGTCCGGGCGGGCTTCGAGCCGCGCCGCCGCCTCGGGCGCGGCGTGCTGGAAGCGCTCGGCCTCGGTACGGAAGTTGTCGAACACCCCGTACACGAGCGCGAGGACGGTGACCGCCATGGTGAGGAACGTGAGGGCAACGGCGGCGGCGCGTCCGATCTTGCGAGCCAGGATGCCGATCGGCAGGTCCAAGAGCGTGGCCACCACCACCGCGGCCGCGGCCCAGCCGATCACCCGGTGGGCGGCATGGAAGACGTCGCGGGCGAGGACAGCCAGCGCCGCGGTGGCGATGAGGATGGCGGCGGTGGTCGGGGTGAGCTGCACCCGGCGCCGCTGCCAGGTCCGCGACCGACCGTCCACTGCGTCGTACCGTACCGATCGTGGTCGCGCCGGCCGAGGATGCTCCGGACCGCGAGACCGCGCCCGATGCCGGGCGGGAGGCGCCCGACAGCGACGGCGAGCGACCCGGCTTCATCTTCGAGCTCGAGGTGAGCAGCGCCTTGCTCGTGGCGGCGATGGGGGGCCTGTGCGTCGCCATCTTCGCCGTGCTGCGCTCCTCGCCCGGGATGGTCACCAGGGTCGGCATCGGCGTGCTCCTTGCCGTCGCCCTCAACCCGGTGGTGACCCGGATGGAGCGGCGGGGATGGCGCCGCGGGCTCGCGGTGGCGGTCGTGGCGTCGGTCATGGTCCTGGCCTTCAGCGCCGTCCTGACCCTCCTCGCCCCGAAGGCCATCGAGCAGGCTCGCGACTTCAGCAAGGAGCTGCCCTCGACCGTGCAGGACCTCTACCACTGGCCGGTCGTCGGGCCCCGGCTGGCGCGGGCCGACGCTGCCGCCTCGGTGGAGCGGTGGGTAAAGGAGCTGCCGGCTCGGCTCGACGACGCCACCCTCTCCTCACTCGCGGACGCCGTGCTCGGTGGCGCGCTGGCGACGGTGATCGTGGTGGTGACCGCCCTCGCCGTGCTGCTCGACGGGGAGTCGCTCGTCCGGCGGGTGGCGGCCGCGGCGCCGCCCGACCATCGGGAGAGCACCGCGCGGATCGGGCAGATCCTCTATCGGACCTTCGGGAGCTACTTCGCTGGCTCGCTCTTCGTCGCCGTCCTCAACGGGCTGGTGGTCCTGACGGCCGGGCTGATCCTCGGCGTCCCCCTGGCGCCGCTCGCCGCGGTGTGGTCGATGCTCACCAACCTCATCCCGCAGGTGGGTGGGTTCCTGGGCGGCTCCTTCTTCGTGCTGCTCGCGCTGACGAAGAGCCCACTCACCGCGCTCGATCGCGGCGGCCATCTTCCTCGGCTACCAGCAGGTCGAGAACAACGTGATCCAGCCCGCGGTCATCGGAACCGCCGTGAACCTCTCGCCGCCTACCACCATGCTGGCGGCGCTCATCGGTGGCGCGGCGGCCGGGGTACCCGGTGCGCTGGTTGCCACGCCTCTCCTGGGCGCCATGAAGGCTCTCTACCTCGAGAGCCGGGGCCAGCACCTCGCCGAGCGAAGCCCCTCGGTCCTGCAGCGAGTGCGGCGGTTGCGGCCTCGGCACCGCCACGACGACTAGACGAGCGGGAAGCGGTCGTCGTCTAGCGGACCGCCCTCGACCAGGTCGCGCTGCTCGAACGGCGGCGAGTGCAGCCAGGGCCGGAGCGCGAAGGTTGCATCGTCACCGATCCAACGGAACGACACCACCCGGCGGCGGTTGACCAACCCCTCGGTGCCCGGCGCGCTCGTGCAACGTCCGGAAGTGGAAGGCGATGACATCGCCCGGTACGACGTCGTAGGCCAGCACCGGGTGGGAGTGGCGCTCGGGGTCGAGGTCCGGAACCAGCTCGTAGCGCCCGCCCCGCTCGGCGTAGGGCTGGTGGTCGACGAACCGGCGGGGCACGAACCACCGGCCCCAGCGATGGGACCCGGCGATGAACGCCACCCCCGCCGATCTCGGCACCGCATCGAGCGGGATCCAGAAGCTCACGTTCTGGTCGCCGTCGACGCAGTAGTAGGGCTGGTCGTGGTGCCAGGGTGTGACCTCGCGGGTGCCGGGCTCCTTCACTAGGAGGTGCTCGTGGAAGAAGCGTACGGTCCCCGAACCCGTGAGCCCACGGGCCACCTGGGCCAGACCGGACTCGAACGCCACCTCGCGGTACTCGGCGATGCGCTCCCAGTTGCAGTAGTCGCCGAAGAACTGCCCGGGTTGGCCTTCAGGGGTGTACCAGCTGGCCCAGTCGCTGGGCTCGGCCAGGTTGCGCTCGACTGCGGCCGTCAGGAGGTCGAGCCAACGCGGCGCGAGGAGTCCCCTGAGCAGTACGGCGCCGTCGCGCTGGTAGGCGGCGGCGGTCTCCGCGGTGACCACCATGCGATCGACGTGCGTCTCCACGCCCGTGAACGTACCTGGGCCAGACCCGACGTGGCCCGCATCGAGCCGCGTCGTCGATCAGACCGCGTCCCAGCCCGAGAACGCATCGATCATCGCCCGCACGTCTCCGAGGGGATAGAGGATTGGGCAGGTGCAGCCGGCCCGGACATACCCGGCCACCCGGGCTCGGGCCTCGTCCGGCGTCCCGGATGCGGTGAGCAGCTCCACGACTTCGTCGGGCACCAACCTCGCCGCCGCCGCCACCTGCTCGTGGGTGGCCGGCCACGTCAGCACCTCGCCGACCGCGTCGAGCAGCGACTGCGGTACGCCGGACGCCTTCATGATGTGGGGCTGCTGACCGAGGTACTGGGTGACCATCATCCGGGCCAGGTCGAGGGCGGTGGCGTGGTCCTCGTGCACCGAGCAGACCACCAGCTGGGGCCGGTCGAGGTCGTCGAGCGACCGGTTGGCGCGCGCCGCTCCGGCGGCCAGGTGTTCGAGGGCCCTGGTGTTGTAGTCGGCTGACACGAGGTAGTTGAGCACGACACCGTCGGCGATCTCGCCCGCCAGCTCCATCATCTGCATCCCGGTGGCACCAATGTAGATCGGCACGTCCTTCGGCCGTCGCTCCTGGTAGACGTAGTCGAGCTCCACGCCGTCGAGGTGGACGTGGCGGCCGTCGAGCGTCACCGTCTCATTGGCCAGCAAACCCCGAACCGCCGTCACGACCTCCCGCATCGCGGTCAGCGGATGGGCCCGGTCGATCCCGACCTTGCGGGCCAGCGGATCCCACCAGGCGCCGAGGCCGAGGATCACCCGGCCCGGGGCGAGATCGTCGAGGGTGGAGAAGGTGGCGGCCAGGCGAGCGGGGTTCCGGCTCCAGATGTCCGCCACACCGGATCCGACCTTGATCCGCTCGGTGACCGCGGCGAAGGCGGCCATGGGCACGGTCGACTCCCGCACCAGCCGGCTCTCCGCCTGCCACACGGCGTCGAAGCCCTTGGCCTCGGCGTGTTGGGCGTGGCCCATGCCCTCTCGGATCGGGTGGGCGTCCTGCAGGTACAGCGCAACCGGCGTCGGCATCAGCAGCTCCCGGAGGTGTCGGGGCGGGCCGCCAGACCGAGCTCACCCACGGATGAGACCCGGCAGCGGCCCTCCCGTCTCGTTCTGGTCACCGATCCCGCGACTCCGGCGCGGATTCGGTGACCAGAACGGAGATCGGGGTGGTGGGAGGACGGGGCTGGCGGGGACGGGGAGGCCGGCGGGGACGGGGACACTGGCGGGGAGGGGAGACCGGCGGGGACGGTCATGCCGCCAGGCGGGTGTGGAGGCGGCGGGCCTGCTCGGCCGCCCTGGCCCGGATCTCGTCCAGGTCGACCCGGGTGGGCCGGCCGTCGTCGAGCACGACCTCGCCCTCGACCTCGACTCGCAGGGCCCGGATCCCCGGCGTGAAGACCACGTGCCAAGGCGAGTCGGCGTGGTCGTAGCTCCAGGTCACGCGGTCGGCGGCCGCCTCGGGGAAGAGGGCCTGGCCGGCTTCGAGCCAGCCCCAGGGGGTGTCGGGCCCGGCCGCCACGTCGTCCTCGCGGAGGCGGGCGTAGGCCAGGCGGACCTCTTCGAGCATGTCGGCCCCGATGCCGTCGGTGCCCAGGATGATGCGGTTGGGGCGAGTGGCCGGGTGGGCGTAGCCGACGGCGTTGTTCATGTTCGAGCGCGGGTTGTGGGCGATGGTGCCAGGCAGGTCACGGTCGAGGTGGACGCAGTGCACGAGCAGCCAGTCGTCCCGGGCCAGGTGCTCCAAGCGAGCGCCGGCGGCCCGATCGACCTCACCCTCCGCGACGTGCACGTGCACCCCCACGCCGAGCTCGGCCGCCAGGCTGGCGGCCGCCGAGAGCGTCTCGTCGGAGCAGGTGAACGCCGCATGCACCCCGACCATGCCCCGGCCTCCGCTGCGCAGGAAGCGCTCGCACTCGGCCAGCCCGCGTCCGGCGGCGGCGGTGGCCTTCTCGGGTGGGCCGTCGGTGGGCAGCACCAGCCGCCCGCGGTCGTCCCAGCGGTCGGTGACGCCGTAGGCGACGTTGACCCGCACCCCCACCTCGGCGCAGGCCTCGGCGATCACCGACAACGAGCCCTCGACGGCGTTCGGTGACTCGTGGTGATCGACGATGCAGGTGGTGCCGCACATGAGCGCCTCGGTGGCGCCGAGCAGGGCCGACCAACGCAGCAGCTCGAGGTCGAGCGCGGCGTCCAGCCGCCACCACACCTGCTCGAGGATCTCGAGGAAGGTCTGGGGTTGGCGCGGCGGCGCGGGCATCCCTCGGGCCAGGGCCGAGTAGAGGTGATGGTGGCCGCAGACCAGGCCCGGGGTGACCGCGCCCACGTCAGTCGTCGTCGGCGGAGCGCTTGGGCTTCATGGGGAGGGTGGTACGCCAGCCTCCGTCGGCGGCGTGGAGCGCGGCGGCCACCGCCGGCGCGGTGGGCACGAGGCCGATCTCGCCCACGCCCTTGATGCCGTAGGGCGAGCGAGGCTGGGGGCATTCGACCAGCTGTACCCGTACCGGCGGCATGTCCTTGGGCCGGATGATGCCGAGCGACCGAAGGGTCATGGCGGTGGGGTACCCGGTCTCGGGGTCGGCCGGGAAGTCCTCGGTGAGGGCGTAGCCCAGCCCCATGTGGACGGAACCCTCGATCTGCCCCTCGCACAAGAGCGGGTTCACGGCCCGGCCCACGTCGTGGACGGCGATGACCTCATCGATGGACTGCGTGAGCGGGTCCATGACCACCAGCTGGGCGGCATAGCCGAAGGCCGAGTGGATCGTCGGCTGCTCGACCTCGCCCAGGTGGTGGGTCCAGTCCACGCGGTACTCGCCCTCGTAGTCGATGCCCGAACGGCAGCCGTCGGCCACGGCACGTCGGCAGGCGTCGGCTACCGCGCCGGCTCCCATCAGCGTTCCCCGCGAGCCGGTGGTCTGGCCGGCGCCGAGCTCGCGCGTCGTGTCGGTCAGGACCCGGATCCGCTCGGCCGGAACGCCGAGCTCGGTGACGGCCACCTGGAGGGCGATGGTGTGCACGCCCTGGCCCATCTCCGTCCAGCAGTGGCGGACCTCGATCGTTCCATCTTCAAGGAAGTGCACGACGGCGCGGATGATCTCCTTGAAGCCGTTGCCGAGACCGCTGTTCTTCAACCCGAGCCCGAGTCCGACGGCCCGCCCTGCGCCGACGGCGGCGTCGTAGTGCGGGCGGATCTCGTCCAGGCATTGCTCGGCGCCCAGGCAGCCGTCGTCCATGACCTGTCCCGGGCCCCACACCTGGCCGGGCCGGATCACGTTCCGCTTGCGGATCTCCCAGCCGGAGACCCCCACCTGCTCGGCCAACCGGTCGACACACCCTTCCATGGCGAGCTGGGCCTGGTTGGCGCCGAAGCCCCGGAAGGCGCCGCAGATCGGGTTGTTGGTGCGCGCCGCGACGGAGCGGACGTCGATGGTCGGCACGTGGTACGGCCCGCTGGCGTGACCAGCCGCCCGTTCGAGCACCTTCATGCCGACCGACGCATAGGCGCCGGAGTCGCCGATCATCCGGGCCCGCACCGCGGTGAGCTTCCCGTCGGTGTCGCAACCGACCCAGTACTCCATCCGGATCGGATGGCGCTTGGGATGGAGCAGGAGGCTCTCCTCGCGCGACAGCACACACTTCACCGGCCGCTGCAGGAGCCAGGCCGCCAGCGCGGTCTGGGCCTGGTTGGACATGTCCTCCTTGCCCCCAAAGGCGCCCCCGTTGGAGACGAGCTCAACCGTGATCCGCTGCGGCTCGATGGCCAGCACGGACGCGATCTGGTTCCGGTCGTCCCACACGCCCTGACCGCCGGAGAAGACGTGCATCGTGCCGGCCTCGGTGTCCGGGACGGCCAAGGTGGCCTCGGGCTCGAGGAAGGCGTGCTCGATTCGTTGCGTTTGGAACGTCTCGTGGACGACATGGACGCTGGCGGCCAGCGCGGCGTCGACGTCGCCGCGGGCGTACTCGGACACCGACAGCACGTTCGAGTCCGTGCCCCACACCGCGAGCTCGGGATCGTCGACCGCGGCCGCGGCGTCCGTGATCGGCCGCAGCACGTCGTACTCCACCGTCACCAGCGCGGCCGCCGCCCGCGCCTGCTGGCGGGTCTCGGCCACGACGACCGCCAGCACGTCTCCGGCATACGACGTCCGCCCACCCTCAGGGATCATGATCGGCCAGTCGGTGTGGATGATCCCCACCCGCAGCGCGCCCGGGATGTCAGCGGCGGTGAAGACTCCGACCACGCCGTCGGCCGCGGCCGCCGGGTTGGTGTCGATCCGCACCACCTCGGCGCGAGCGTGATCGGTGAGCCGCAGTGCGGCGTGGAGCAAGCCGGGCATCCGCAGGTCGTCCACGTAGCCGCGATCGCCCAACGTGAGCTCGGCCGCCTCGTACTTCGCGCCGCTGCTGCCGACTGCGCCCGGGAGTGCGGACGTGAGCTCCTTGCCTGCGGCCACCGCCTCCACCGCGTCGAGCACCTTGACGTAGCCGGTGCAGCGGCAGAGGTGGGCGCCGAGGTGGCGGGCGGCGTCGGCCCGGGTGAGGTCGGCGCCCTTGCGGTCGATCAGCGCCTTGGCCCGCACGACGATCCCCGGGATGCAGAAGCCGCACTGCAGGCCACCGCACGCCGCGAACGTGTCCGCATACCGCTGCCGTTCCTCCAGGTCGAAGCCCTCCAGCGTGACGACGCTTCGCCCGGCCACCTTGGTCAGCGGCTGCTGGCAGGAGACGAGGGCCTTGCCCTCCACCAGGACGGTGCAGCAGCCGCACTGGCCGGAAGGCGAGCAGCCGTCCTTGGGCGAGGTGACGTCCAGCTCCTCCCGGAGGGCGGCGAGCAGATGGGGATGCGTGGCCCGCACCGACACCCGGGAGCCGTTGAGGGTGAACGACACGACGTCGGCGGGTGCCCGCGCATCGGCGTCGAGGACGGTCACGGCGAGGTCACCACCCCGCGCTGGGCGCTGATCCGGCCGTAGAGCTCCGGTCGCCGGTAGCGGTCGAAGTCGAACACCGTTGCGGTGTAGCGCCGGCACCAGTCGAGGTCGCACCGCCCGACGAGGAGCTCGTCGCCGTTCGTGAACGCCTGGGCCACGATCTGGCCGCTCGGGGCGATGATGCACGACTGCGCCACGGCGTCGACGCCCTCCTCGACGCCGGCCTTGGCCACGCCCACCACCCAGGTGCCGTTCTGGTACGCCCCGGACTGCATGACCAACGCGTTGTGGAAGCCCTGCAGGATGTCCTGGCTCGGGTCCGGCGGGTAGTGGATCGGGGTGTTGTAGCCGCAGAGGATGAGCTCCACGCCCTGGAGCCCCATCACCCGGTAGGTCTCCGGCCACCGCCGGTCGTTGCAGATCATCATCCCGACCCGGGCCCCGAACGTGGCCCACACCCCGGGCTCGTCGGGTCCGGGCTCGAAGTAGTACCGCTCGGCGTGCTGGAAGGGCCGGTCCGGCTCGTGGGCCTCGTGGCCGGGGATGTGGACCTTGCGGTAGCGCGCGACGACCCGCCCGTCCCGCTCGACCAGGATCTGGCTGTTGTAGCGGTGATCGTCGGGGGTCAGCTCGGCGTACCCCAACGAGAAGCCGATCCCGAGCCGGGCCGCCTCGTCGAACAGCGGCTGCGTGTCCGGTCCCGGCATCTCCCGCTCGTAGAAGTCGTCGAACTCGGTGATGTCCTCGACGAACCAACGGGGGAAGAAGGTGGTCAGGGCCAGCTCCGGATAGACGACCAGCTCGCAGCCGTGCCCGGCCGCCTGGTGCAACAGGTCGATGAGGCGCTCCACGACCTCCTTGCGGGTGTGGTCGCGCTGGATCGGCCCGAGCTGGGCTGCTCCGACGGTGAGGATGCGGGTCACGCGACGTCTCCTTCCGGGTGCCGTTCGTCCAAGTGCCCGCCGGCCAGCGCCATGATGACGTGGAGCAGCACGTCGGCCCCCGCGCCGAGGTCGTCCGGGTCGGTGTGCTCGGCCGGGTTGTGGCTGATGCCGCCGGCGCTCGGCACGAAGATCATGCCGGTGGGGCAGATCCGGGCCAGCATCTGCGCGTCGTGGCCGGCACCCGAGGGCAGGCGGCGCACGGTGTGGCCGAGGGCGGAGGCCGTGGACGCCACCAACGCCACTACCCGCTCGTCGAACGACACCGGCTCGAAGCGAGCGAGCTGCTGGCGGCTGATGGCCACGCCTTCGGACTCGGCGAGCGCGGCGGCCTGCTCGGCCAGCCGCCGCTCCGCCTCCTGCAGCACGACGTCATCGGTGTTCCTGAGGTCGACGGTGATGGTGGCGGTGGCCGGGATGACGTTCACCAGGTCCGGGTGGAAGCGGGTGCGCCCGACGGTGGCCACCTGGTGCCCGCCCAGCTCCCGCGCCAGCCGACGGGCGCGGACTGTCAGCTCGGCGGCGACGTAGCCGGCGTCGTGCCGCAGGTGCATGGGCGTGGTGCCGGCGTGGTTCGACTGGCCGACGATGGTCAGCTCCTGCCACGAGATGCCCTGCACGCCCGTGACGGCGCCGATCGTGATGCCGTCGGCTTCGAGGACCGGGCCTTGTTCGATGTGCAGCTCGACATAGGCATGCGGGACCAGGCTCGGGCAGGGCAGCGGGCCGGCATAACCGATCCGCTCCAGCTCGTCGCCGAGCCGGGCGCCGTCGATGGCCCGAACATCGAGGGCCTCCTCCAGCGGCAGGCCGCCGACGAACACCAGCGAGCCCAGCATGTCGGGAGCGAACCGGCTGCCCTCCTCGTCGGTGAAGAAGGCCACGGCCAGTGGGCGGGCGGGCGTGAACCCGGCCGTCTTGAGGGTCTCGACGACCTCCAGGGCGGACAGGACGCCGTAGTTCCCGTCGTAGCGGCCGCCCGTGCGGACGGTGTCGATGTGGGAGCCGGTCATGACCGGTGCACCCTCGCCGACGTCCCACAACCCGACCACGTTGCCGATGGCGTCGATCGAGACGTCCAGCCCCAGGTCGCGCATCCAGGTCAGGACCAGGTCGCGGCCTCTCCGATCGTCGTCGGTCAGGGCCAAGCGACAGCAGCCACCGTCGCCGGTGTCGCCGATCTCGGCCAGAGCGGCCAGCCGCCCGGTCAGCCGGGCGCGGTCGGCGTCGCCAGGCCGCGGTGGGCGGGGCTGAGGGGAGTACGCCCATGCCCCATCCTCCCGCGCCCTTTGACACATCGTAAAGACCGTTGGTGTAGTGGTGGGGATGACGGCGTCGGTCACGCTCGCTCTGCCGGCCTGGGTCGAGGCGGTGGCCGCGGCCGTCGGCCCCCTTCCGGACGCCGATGCGCGCATGGAGTTCGTGCTCTCCCTGGCTCGGGGCAACAGCGAGCGGGGCGACGGCGGGCCCTTCGCGGCGGCCGTGTTCGCGCGCTCGACCGGCGAGCTGGTCGCGGCGGGGGTGAACCTCGTCGTGCCCACCCACGTGCCCGTCGCCCATGCCGAGATCGTCGCCCTGGCTCTCGCCGGCAGCCGGCTCGGGAGCCATGACCTGCGCATCGCTGGTCCCACCGAGCTGGTGACGTCGTGCGAGCCGTGCGCCATGTGCCTGGGCGCGGTGCCCTGGTCGGGAGTGGCCGCGGTGGTGGCCGGCGCGAGGGACGAAGATGCGCGCTCCGTGGGCTTCGACGAGGGCGACAAGCCGTCGGGCTGGGCCGAAGCCTTGCGGCGCCGAGGCATCGAGGTGCTGGTGGACGTCCGCCGGGAGGAGGCCACGGAGGTGCTGCGGGCCTACGTCCTCGCGGGCGGCCTGGTCTACAACGGGACGACGGGGGGCGGCTGAGCGGTGCACGAGCTCCAGCGGGCGGGGTACCGGGCCCGGCGTCACGTGGCCCCGGCCAGCCTCGACGAGGCGCTGTCGCTGCTCGGTGCCGAGCCGAGCGCCCGCGCCATCGCCGGCGGAACCGACCTCCTGCTCGAGCTCGACCGCCGGGCGCGCGCAGCCCGTCGACGTGCTGGTGGACCTCACCCGTATCCCTGGCCTGGACCGGATCGAGGACGCCGGCGACCGGCTGCGCCTCGGCCCGCTCGTGACCCACAACGACGCCATCGCCTCGGCGGCGGTCGTAGCCCACGCCCTCCCGCTGGCCCAGGCCTGCCTGGAGGTCGGGTCGCCGGCGCTCCGCAACCGGGCGACCATCGTCGGCAACCTGGTCACCGCCAGCCCGGCCAACGACACCATCTCCGCGCTGTGGGCCCTGGATGCCACGGTGCTCGTCCGGTCGGCCGGCGGCGAGCGGCAGGTCCGCGTCCGCGAGCTCTACACCGACCTGCGCCGCACCGTGCTCGAGCCCGGCGAGCTCATCGTGTCGATCGAGGTCCCGAAGCCCTTCGAGGGCGCTCGCGGCCTGTTCGTGAAGCTGGGCCAACGGCGGGCCCAGGCCATCTCGGTGGTGCACCTGGCCGTCGTCCTCCGGCTGGACGCCGACGACGTCGTCCGGTCGGCCAGCCTGGCGCTCGGGAGCGTGGCCCCGACGGTCGTGAGCGCGACTGCCGCCGAGGCGCGGCTCGTCGGGCACCGCCTCGACGACATCCTGATCGCCGACGCCGCCAGACAGGCGGCCGGCGGCGTGACGCCGATCGACGACGTGCGCGCGACCGCCACCTACCGCTCGGAGGAGATCGCGGTGATGGTCAGGCGGGCGCTCGCCACGTTGCGCGACGGAGCGCGAACGCGAGCGGTGGCCGGCCCGGCCCGTGCTCCTGCGTGTCGACGGCCGCGCTGATCGAGGGCCGACCGACCACCACGGCGAGACCCCGGTCGAGTGCCGGGTCAACGGAGCTGCGGTGTCGGCGGCGGGCGCGGTCGGCGTGACCCTGCTCGATTGGCTTCGCGATGAGGCCGGGCTGACCGGGTCGAAGGAAGGGTGCGCGGAGGGTGAGTGCGGCGCCTGCACCGTCCATCTGGACGGCGCGGCGGTGCTCTCCTGCCTGGTGCCCGCGGCTCAGGCCCACGGCTGCGACGTGACCACCATCGAGGGGCTGGCGCCTCCGTCGCCGGCTGATGGGCTCCACCCCCTGCAGCAGGCCTTCGTCGACCAGTTCGCAGTGCAGTGCGGGTTCTGCATCCCCGGCTTCCTCATGTCCGGGGCGCAGCTGCTCCGGGAGCGGCCGGCCCCGACCCGTGACGAGATGTCGGCCGGCCTCTCGGGGAACCTCTGTCGTTGCACCGGGTACTACCGCTTCTACGCCGCCATCGAGCAGGCGGGAGGCCGATGAGCATCGGGACGTCGGCGCGGCGGGTCGACGCCGTCGACAAGACCACCGGCGCCGCTCGCTACCCCGCGGACCTCGAGGCTCCGGGTGCCCTCAACGCCAAGGTGGTGTTCTCCGGCCGCCCGCACGCCCGGATGGTGGCCATGGACACGACGACGGCCGAGTCCACCCCCGGCGTGGTGGCAGTGCTCACGGCGGCCGACGTGCCGGTCAACGAGTACGGGCTGACCATGTTCGACCAGCCCGTGCTGGTGGGGCTCGGGGCCACCGGTCGCACCCAGGTGGCGAGCGACGTCAGCCGCTGGGAAGCGGATCAGATCGCGGTCGTCGTCGCCGAGTCCGCGGAGGCGGCGCAGGCCGGCACCGAGCGGCTCGTGGTCGAGTGGGAGGACCTCCCGATCGTGCCCGACCTCGACGCCGCCCTCACCGGCGAGGTCATCCTGCGGCCCGACCTTCACCCGGACACCAATTCGTACTGCAACTACCGGATACGCAAGGGAGACGTCGACGCCGGCTGGGCGGAGGCCGAGGTGATCGTGGACGGCACCTACGAGGTGCCGTACCAGGAGCACGCCTACCTGCAACCGGAGGCGGCGCTGAGCTACCTGGACGAGGAGGACCGGATCACCGTCGTCATCGGCGGCCAGTGGACCCACGAGGACCAGGAGCAGGTGGCCCATGCCCTCGACCTGCCGGCCGAGCGCATCCGCGTCATCTACCCCGCCATCGGCGGCGCCTTCGGCGGCCGGGAGGACATGTCGCTGCAGATCGTGCTGGCCCTCGCCTCCTGGCGGCTGGCCGGGCGGGGCGAGCGCCGGCCCATCCGCTGCCGGTGGTCGCGCGAGGAGTCGATGATCGGGCACCACAAGCGCCACCGGGGCCGGGTTCACGCCCGTTGGGGCGCCACCCGGGACGGGCGGGTGATCGTGGCCGAGGCCACCTGCTACCTGGACTCCGGGCCGTACAACTACACGACCAACAAGGTGCTCGGGAACCTCCACCTCACCGTTTCGGGGCCGTACGACATCCCCAACCTCGCCGTCGACAGCCACGCCCTGTACACGAACGCCGTGCCCGGTGGCGCCTTCCGGGGCTTCGGCGCGCCGCAGGGCGCCTTCGTGGCCGAGACCCAGATGAACAAGCTGGCCACGTTGCTCAGCCTCGACCCGGTCGAGCTCCGGCGGCGCAACGTGCTGCACGACGGCGACTCCGGTCCGACTGGGACCGAGATGCCTCCAGGGGTGAGCCTGCCGGTGGTCATCGAGCGCTGCGCCGAGGCCGCTCGCTGGGGTCGGCCCCGGCCCGACGTGACGCCGCCGACGTCGTTCGCGTCCCTCCCACCGGAACCGGCCGCGCTGCGACGGGGCCGGGGCTTCGCGTGCGGGTTCAAGAACGTCGGCTTCTCCTTCGGCTTCCCCGAGCGTTGTGAGGCCCGGCTGGTGCTGTACGGCGACGACGAGGTCGAGCGGGCCGAGCTGTTCCACGCCGGCGCCGAGGTCGGCCAGGGCGCCCACACCGCGCTGATCCAGATGGCGGCCGAGGCCGTCGGCATCGCGGTCGAGCGGGTGGAGCCGACGTTCTCCGACACCGCCACCGCCGGGGACTCCGGTTCGGCATCCGCGTCCCGGTTGACCTGGATGTCGGGCCACGCCATCCTCGGCGCGGCCGAAGAGGCCGAGAAGCAGTGGCGGGCGGGCGACCGCCCGGCGGTGGGCTTCTTCCGGTACCGGCCGCCGCCCACCGAGCCGTTGGACGACGTAGCCAGCCTGGTGACGCCCAACTTCGCCTACACCTACGGCGCCGAGGCCGTCGATCTGACGGTGGATGTCGAGACCGGTCACATCGTCGTCCACGAGGTCGTCTGCGCCGTCGATGCCGGCCGGGCCATCAATCCGGACCTGGTCGCGGGCCAGATCGAGGGTGGGGTGGTCCAGGCCCACGGCTACGCCATCACCGAAGACCTGCAGGTGCGCGACGGCCGGATCGTCAACCCCCGCCTGTCGACCTACCTCATGCCCGGCATCCTGGACATCCCTGAGCGCGTCACCCCGGTGATCGTGGAGGAGCCCGATCCCCGCGGCCCCTGGGGGGTGCGGGGCGTGGCTGAGGTGCCGATGATCCCCTACGCCCCGGCGGTCGTCGCCGCCCTGTACGACGCCACCGGCGTGTGGTTCGACCGCTTCCCGCTCACCCCCGACCGCGTCCGTCGCCGGCCTCCGTGCCGCCGGCGGGGCTCGGTGAGCGCTCAAAGCGGGATCTGCACCCTGACCGCGCGCTGACCCGCGCCACGAGGGCGCAGATCCGGCGGCCGGCTCGATGGCCCCACTTGGCGCGGCCGTTCCCGCCCGGTAGCATTCACTCTCCGTGCTCGGGCCCTCTGGCCCGGTCCGATTCCAATCCGCACCACGACGTCCGGGTGCGCCCACGGCTGGTGGGGACCCCCCGGCAGAACCGATCGATGCGCTCCGCCGGCTCCGGCCGTTGCGGAGCGTTCGCATGAGCGCACGACGCCCGCACGGCGTCCACCAGCAGGTAACAGAAACGACGGCGCCGGCACGCCTGCGCCCGGACACAGAGGGATCGCCATGGCTACCAAGGCCATCGTGGGTGAAAAAATAGGGATGACCCAGGTCTGGGACGACGACAACCGCGTCGTGCCCGTGACCGTGCTCAGGGTCGCGCCCGCCCGCATCGTCCAGGTCAAGACGACGGAGCGGGACGGCTACACCGCGCTGCAGGTCACCTACGGCCACAAGGATGAGCGCAAGGTGAACAAGCCCGAGCGCGGTCACTTCGCCAAGGGCGGCGTGCAGCCCGGCGTGCGCCTGGTGGAGCTGCGGCTCGAGGACATCGATGGCTACTCGGTGGGGGACGAGCTGAGGGCCGACGTGCTGGAGAAGGGCGAGCGGGTCGACGTGACGGCCGTCAGCCGAGGCAAGGGCTTCGCCGGGGCCATGAAGCGGCACAACTTCAAGGGTCAGGGCGCCAGCCACGGCAACCACAAGCACCACCGGGCACCGGGCTCCGTCGGGGCCTGTGCCTTCCCGGCCCGGGTGTTCAAGGGCACGCGGATGCCCGGCCACATGGGGGCGGAGCAGGTGACGACCCTCAACCTCGAGGTCGTCTCGGCCGACCCGGAGCGGGAGCTGATCCTGGTCCGGGGTTCGGTGCCAGGGCCTCGTGGCGGCGTGGTGATCCTCCGGGATGCCGTGAAGGCCCCGAACAAGGGCGGTCGGTGATGGCGACCATCGACCTCAAGGACGTGGCCGGCAAGAAGACGGGTACGGTCGACCTCGACGACAACGTCTTCGGCATCCAGCCCAACGTCCCGGTGATGCACCAGGTGGTCACCGCCCAGCTGGCCGCCCGGCGCGCCGGCTCCCACAGCACCAAGACCCGGGCCGAGGTGTCCGGTGGCGGTCGCAAGCCCTACAAGCAGAAGGGCACCGGCAACGCCCGCCAGGGCTCGAACCGGGCGCCGCACTGGAAGGGCGGCGGTGTCGCCCTCGGGCCTCGCCCCCGCAGCTATGAGCAGCGCACGCCCAAGAAGATGATCCGCCTCGCCCTCCACTCCGCGCTGTCGGACCGGGCGACCGGGGGCCAAGTCATCGTCATCGACGACTGGGGTTGGGACAAGCCGCGGACCAAGGACGCCATCGCCGCACTGGCCGCGCTCGGAGTCGACGGCAAGGTCTTGGTCGTGGTCCAGCGGTCGGAGGTCCACGTGGCGCTGAGCTTCCGCAACCTTCCGAACGTCCACGTGCTCGAGGTCGGCGAGCTCAATGCCTACGACGTCCTGTGCAGCGACGTGGTCGTGTTCACCCGGGCCACCCTCCCCGTCGCCGAGCCGACGGGCAAGGCTGCTCGCCTGGGCGCCCTGGTCGAGGAGGCCGCCGCGCCGCCGGACGAACCAGCCCCGCCGGGGACGGCCAAGCCCGTGAAGAAGGCGGCGGCGCGCCAGAAGCCGAGCGAGGTCGAGGCCCCGAGCGAGGTCGCAGAGGCGGGACCGGCCGAGGACGGCGGCCCTCACGGTCCAGGCAGCCATGCCCCGCTCGCGGACGGCTCGACACCGGAAGGCTTCGAGATCAAGGGCAACGCCGACTCGATGCTGTACCACCGGCCGGGCACCCGCTTCTACGACCAGACGGTGGCCGAGGTCTGGTTCGCCACCGAGGCCGACGCCGAGGCGGCCGGCTTCAGCAGGCCCGCCTCGCAGCGGGACGAGGAGGAGGGCGAGTCATGAAGGACCCGCGCGACATCATCGTGGCCCCCGTCGTGAGCGAGAAGAGCTACGCCCTGATCGAGGCCAACACCTACACCTTCGTCGTCGACAAGCGAGCCACCAAGCCCGAGATCCACGACGCGGTCGAAGCCATCTGGGGTGTGCGGGTGCGCAAGGTGAACACGCTCAACCGCAAGGGCAAGACCCAGCGCAACCGCCGGTCCAACAAGGTCGGCCGGCGGCCCGGCACCAAGCGGGCCCTCGTCACGGTCGCCGACGGCGATCGCATCGAGCTGTTCGAGAGCTGAGGACGCCATGGCCATACGCACTCGCAAGCCCACCAGCGCCGGCCGGCGCTTCCAGAGCGTCTCGGACTTCGCCGAGATCACCAAGTCCAGGCCCGAGAAGACGCTGCTCGCCCCGCGGGCGGCCACCGGCGGCCGGAACTCCGAGGGCCACAAGACCGCTCGCCACAAGGGCGGCGGCCACAAGCGCCAGTACCGCGTCATCGACTTCAAGCGGACGAAGGACGGCGTCGAGGCCAAGGTGGCAGCAGTCGAGTACGACCCGAACCGCACCTGCCGCATCGCCTTGCTGCACTACGCCGACGGCGAGAAGCGGTACATCCTGTCCCCGCGGGGGGTGAAGGTGGGCGACCGCTTGATGAGCGGTCAGGGCGCCGACATCCGGCCCGGCAACGCCCTCCCGTTGCGCTACGTGCCGGTCGGCACCGTCGTCCACAACGTCGAGCTCCGCCCGGGCCAGGGCGGCAAGATGGCCCGCTCGGCCGGCTCGAGCGTGCAACTGGTGGCCAAGGAGGGCGACTACGCCTCCCTCCGCCTGCCGAGCACCGAGATGCGCCGCGTGCTGATCGACTGCCGGGCCACGGTGGGCGAGGTCGGCAACGCCGAGCACGAGCTGATCAAGGTCGGCAAGGCCGGTCGCAACCGCTGGAAGGGCGTGGGCCCGCAGACCCGCGGCGTGGCCATGAACCCGGTCGACCACCCCCACGGCGGTGGTGAGGGCAAGACCTCGGGTGGCCGCCACCCGGTCTCGCCCGCGCGGGCGCCCCGAGGGCCGTACCCGCGACAAGAAGAAGCCGTCGCAGCAGCTCATCATCCGCCGGCGCCGCACCGGCAAGGGCCGGAGGTAAGTCCCGATGCCGCGCAGCCTGAAGAAGGGTCCGTTCGTCGACGAGCACCTGCTCAAGAAGGTCGACGCCATGAACGCCGCCGGGGAGCGAAGGGTCATCAAGACCTGGTCCCGACGCTCCACGGTCATCCCCGAGATGGTCGGCCACACCGTTGCCGTCCACGACGGCCGCAAGCACGTACCGGTGTTCGTCACCGAGTCCATGGTCGGCCACAAGCTGGGCGAGTTCGCGCCCACCCGCACGTTCCGGTTCCACGCCGGGCAGGAGCGCAACGCCAAGGGCCGGCGATGAGCGGGGCGAGGACGAACGAGGGCGCCACCGAAGTTGGCGAGCGCGTCGGCACCCGGGCCAGTGCCCGGTACGTCCGTGGTTCAGCCACCAAGGCTCGCCAGGTGCTGGACCTGATCCGCGGCCTCGACGCCCAGCGGGCCGACGAGGTGCTGCGCTTCACCGAGCGGGAGATGGGCGCCACCATCCGCAAGGTCCTGGCCTCGGCCGTCGCCAACGCGGAGCACAACGACAGCCAGGGCCGGGACGAGCTTGTCGTGGCTGCCTGCTTCGCCGACGAGGGCCCGACCCTGCGACGCTTCCGGCCCCGTGCCCGCGGCCGGGCCACCCGGATCCGCAAGCGGACCTGTCACATCACCATCTTGGTGGCCCGCATGTCGGACGAGGAGCTCGAGCGCAAGCGCCGCCGCGAGGAGGCGCAGCGTCCGGGCACGCGCCGGGGTCGCGGCACCGCCCCCGCCTCCCGCCGGGCCCGGGTGGCCAAGAGCCGCCAGGCCACCGCGGCAACCCAGCCCCGGTCTGCTCGCGGGGCCGTCGAGGCTGCCGCCGATGACACGGTCAGCGAGGACGCCCCCTACGGGACGGGCAGCGCCGCCCCGCTGGAGGACGGCTCGGCGCCGGAGGGCTTCGAGATCAAGGGCAATGCCGACTCGATGCTGTACCACGAGCCGGGCACCCGCTTCTACGACCAGACGGTGGCCGAGGTCTGGTTCGCCACCGAGGCCGACGCCGAGGCGGCCGGCTTCAGCAAGCCGCCCAGCCAACGGGCCGCCGAAGAGGCCGACGCCGCCGACGACGACGCCGACGAGCCGGCGGGAGCCGAGGCCGCCGACGAGGCCGGCGATGACGGCGACGGCGAGCCGAGCGGCGAGGGAACCGAGCCGGGCGCAGATGACACAGAGAAGGACGAGGCCTGATGGGTCAGAAGGTCAACCCTTACGGCTTCCGCTTGGGCGTCACGACGGACTGGAAGTCGCGCTGGTTCAGCGAGCGCGACTACAAGGACTACCTCACCCAGGACTGGAAGATCCGCCGCTACCTCATGCGCGAGCTCGAGTCCGCCGCGGTCAGCCGCGTCGACATCGAGCGCACGCGCGACCGGGTCCGCGTCGACGTTCACACGGCCCGACCGGGCATCGTCATCGGGCGCCGCGGTGCCAAGGCCGACGAGCTGCGGGCCGAGCTGGCCTCGATCACGGGCAACAACCGGGTGCAGCTCAACATCCAGGAGATCAAGTCCCCCGAGCTCGACGCGGCGCTGATCGCCCAGGGCGTGGCCGATCAGCTGGCCAACCGCATCGCCTTCCGCCGGGCCATGAAGCGGGCGGTCCAGAACGCTCAGAAGGCCGGCGCGCTCGGCATCCGGGTCCAGTGCTCGGGCCGCCTGGGCGGCTCGGAGATGAGCCGTACCGAGTGGTACCGCGAAGGTCGGGTCCCCCTGCACACGCTGCGAGCCGACATCGACTACGGCTTCCGCGAGGCCCGGACCACGTCCGGCCGCATCGGCGTGAAGGTCTGGATCTACAAGGGCGACATCCTCCCCTACAAGACGCCGGCCGAGGACAAGATCGCGCGCGAGGCGGCCATGGCCGTCGGCGAGACGTCGGGCCAGGGCCAGCCCCGGCGCGTGGTGTCGTCCGGCACGACCCGCCGCCGCCCGGAGGAGACCGAGGCCGCCCCCGAGGACGCGCCGACCCTCATCAAGGAGGCCGACCCCGAGCTGGAGAAGCTCCTCGACGAGGAAGAGGAGATCGCCCGCCGCACCCGCCAGATCCACGAGGCCCCCCACTTCCGGGGCGACGAGGACTAGCCATGTTGATGCCCCGCAAGGTCAAGCACCGCAAGCAGAACCGCGGCCGCACGAAGGGCGCGTCGAAGGGCGGCACCGCGCTCGCCTTCGGCGAGTTCGGCATCCAGGCCCTCGAGCCCGGTTGGATCACCGCCCGCCAGATCGAGGCGGCTCGAATCGCCATGACCCGCCGTACCCGCCGCGGCGGCAAGGTCTGGATCAACATCTTCCCGGACAAGGCGGTCACCCAGAAGCCAGCCGAGACCCGCATGGGTTCGGGCAAGGGCAATCCGGAGCACTGGGTCGCCGTGGTCCGTCCCGGCCGCATCCTGTTCGAGCTGTCCTACCCGAACCGCGAGGTGGCGAAGGAGGCCCTCGACCGGGCCATCCAGAAGCTGCCGATCAAGGCCCGCGTCATCACCCGCGAGGAGGTGTTCTGATGCCCAAGCCGGGAGGAGAGCTCGCCGATCTCAACCTCAGCCAGCTCCTCGAGGAGCTGGCCGTCGCCAAGGACACCCACTTCAAGCTGCGCATCCGCAACGCCACCGGTCAGCTCGACAACACATCCGAGCTCAATCGCGTGCGTCGGCACATCGCCCGCATCAACACCCACATCCGCCAGCGGGAGATCGCGGCGGCCGAGGCGCAGGAGGCCCGCTGATGGCCGACGAGACCACAACGCCCACCGACGCGCCAGGCGTTTCGCGCCGAGCCCGCAAGGTCCGCGACGGCATCGTCGTGTCGAACAAGATGGACAAGACGGTGGTCGTCGCCGTGGTGGAGCGGGTGCGCCACGCCAAGTACGCCAAGTTCGTCAACCGCACGAAGCGGCTCTACGTGCACGACGAGGCGAACGACGTCAACATCGGCGACCGCGTGCGGGTCATGGAGACCCGCCCGACTTCGAAGCTGAAGCGCTGGCGGGTCGTCGAAGTCCTCGAGCGCGCGAAGTGAGCCCATTGTGATCCAACAGGAATCTCGCCTCCGCGTCGCCGACAACAGCGGCGCCAAGGAGGTCCTCGTCATCAAGGTGCTCGGCGGCACGCGCCGCCGGTACGCCTCGATCGGTGACATCTTCATCGCCACCGTGAAGGACGCCATCCCCGGCGCCGCGGTCAAGAAGGGCGACGTCGTGAAGTGCGTCGTCGTGCGCACCAAGAAGGAGAAGCGCCGTCCCGACGGCAGCTACATCCGCTTCGACGACAACGCCGCCGTGCTCATCAAGGACGATCAGTCGCCGCGAGGCACCCGCATCTTCGGTCCGGTCGGGCGCGAGCTGCGCGACCGTCGCTTCATGCGGATCATCTCGCTCGCTCCGGAGGTGCTCTGAACATGAAGCTCAAGAAGGGTGACCCCGTGGTCGTCCTGCAAGGCAAGGACAAAGGCAAGGAGGGCACGATCCTTCGCGTGATGCCCAAGCAGGGCCAGGTCACCGTGGAGGGCGTGAACATCGCCAAGAAGCACCAGCGACCGACCCGCGCCACCATGCAGGCCGGGATCATCGACAAGGACATGCCCCTCGACGCGTCGAAGGTGGCGTACCTGCACAAGGGCCGTCCGACTCGCATCGGCTACCGGATCGAGGCCGACGGCACGAAGGTCCGCATCGCCAGGCGGACCGGGGAGGTGATCGAGTGAGCGCCACCGACACGCACCAGACCGCGACGACGGCACCGCGCCTCAAGCAGCGCTACCACGACGACGTCCAGGGGCGGCTGTTGAAGGAGCTCGGCTTGAGCAACGTGATGCAGGTGCCGCGCTTCGAGAAGATCGTCATCAACATGGGCGTGGGCAAGGCCACCGCTCAGCCCTCGCTCATCGAAGGGGCGGTGAAGGACCTCACGGTCATCAGCGGCCAGAAGCCGATCGTCACCAAGGCCCGGCGCTCGATCGCCGCCTTCAAGCTCCGCGAGGGCCAGACCATCGGCGTGAAGGTGACGCTGCGCGGCGACCGAATGTGGGAGTTCCTGGACCGCCTGATCAGCGTGGCCATCCCCCGCATACGCGACTTCCGGGGCCTGCCCCCCTCGGCTTGGGACGGACGCGGCAACTACACGTTCGGGGTCAACGAGCAGGTGATCTTCCCCGAGATCGACTACGACCGGGTCGACCAGGTCCGGGGCATGGACATCACCATCGTGACCACGGCGATGACCAACGAGGCCGGCAAGGCCCTGCTCGACGCCTACGGGTTCCCGTTCAAGCGGGAAGTCGACGACAGCGGGGTCGAACAGCCCCGGCGGCGCAGCTCGGCTCGAGGCCGGGGTGCGCGTGGAGGCCGGGGCAAGGCTCCGGGGAGGAAGAAGTGAGCGGGACGGGAGGACGCTGAGCGATGGCCAAGAAGGCACTCATCAACAAGCAGCAAGCCAAGCCGAAGTTCAAGGTGCGCGCCTACACCCGGTGCCGCCGTTGCGGCCGGGCCCGAGCGGTGTACCGCAAGTTCGGCCTGTGCCGGATCTGCCTGCGCGAGCTGGCCCACGCGGGCGAGATCCCCGGCATGACCAAGTCAAGCTGGTGAGGAGCGACGTCGAATGCTGACCGATCCGATCGCCGACATGCTCACCCGCATCCGCAACGCCAACGTAGCGATGCACGATCTGGTGAACATGCCCGCCTCGAAGCAGAAGGTGGCGCTGGCCACCATCCTCCAGAAGGAGGGCTACATCAGCGGCTACGCCGTCGCGCCCTCGTCCCGGGGTCCGGGCGACGTGCTCACCATCCAGATGAAGTACTCACCGGAGCGGGCGCGGACGATCAGCGGCCTGCGCCGGGTCTCGAAGCCCGGCCTGCGCCAGTACGTGAAGGCCGACAAGGTGCCGCGCGTGCTCGGTGGGCTGGGTGTCGCCGTGCTCTCGACGAGCCAGGGGCTCATGACCGACCGCGAGGCGCGCCAGCGCCGCGTGGGCGGCGAGATCCTGTGCTTCGTGTGGTGACGAGGGAGATCCCAGCATGAGTCGCATCGGCAAGTCACCCATCCCCGTCCCGAGCGGTGTGGACGTGTCCATCCGTGGCCGCACCATCACCGTGAAGGGCCCGAACGGCACGCTGTCGCGGGAGATCCCAGGCGAGATCACCGTCCGCCAGGACGACGGCACGCTCGTGGTCGAGCGACCCGACGACGAGCGCGAGAACCGCAGCCTGCACGGGCTCACGAGGAGCCTGGTGAACAACATGGTCGTGGGCGTCACCGCCGGCTTCGCCAAGGAGCTCGAGATCGTCGGCGTGGGCTACCGCGCCGAGGCTCAAGGCCCGACGGCGCTGCGACTCGCCCTCGGGTACAGCCACCCCGTCCTCGTCGCCGCCCCTGAAGGGGTGACGTTCGAGGTCCCCCAGGCCACGCGGATCGTGGTGCGGGGCATCGACAAGGAGAAGGTCGGCCAGGTGGCCGCCAACATCCGCGCCATCCGCAAGCCCGAGCCGTACAAGGGCAAGGGCGTTCGGTATGCGGGCGAGCGGATCCTGCGCAAGGCCGGCAAGGCCGGGAAGAAGTAGGCCATGAGCACGATCGCCCACCAACGCCGCGAGGCCCGGGTCCGTCGGCACCACCGGGTCCGCAAGGAGATCAGGGGCACAGCCGACCGACCGCGCCTCGCCGCCTTCCGGTCGAGCAAGCACTTCGTGCTGCAGATCATCGACGACGAGGCTGGCCGCACGCTGGCTGCGGCGTCCACCCACGAGGCGGCGGTCAAGGGCGAGGGCGGCACGGGCTCCGCGGCCGCCGCGTCCCGGGTCGGCACCCTCGTGGCCGAGCGGGCCAAGGCGGCCGGCATCGGCAAGGTCGTGTTCGACCGCGGCGGGTTCCTCTACCACGGCCGGATCGCGGCCGCGGCGGACGCGGCTCGAGCCGCAGGATTGGAGTTCTGATGGCCACCACCGACGGAGGGGGCCTGCGTGAGTCGCGGGTCATCGCCATCAACCGGGTCGCCAAGGTCGTGAAGGGCGGCCGGCGGTTCTCGTTCACCGCCCTGGTGGTGGTGGGCGACGGCGCGGGCAAGGTCGGCCTCGGCTATGGCAAGGCCAAGGAGGTGCCCCTCGCCATCCAGAAGGGCACCGAGGAAGCGAAGAAGAACCTGTTCGACGTGGCCCTCGCCGGCTCCACCATCACCCATCCGGTACTCGGCCGCCTCGGCGCGGGCCGGGTCCTCCTCAAGCCGGCGGCACCCGGGACCGGCGTCATCGCCGGTGGGGCCGCCCGGGCGATCCTGGAAGAAGCGGGCATCCACGACGTGCTGGCCAAGTCGCTCGGCTCCTCGAATGCCATCAACGTGGCGCGGGCGACCATCGAGGGTCTCCGGTCCCTGCAGCGGCCCGATGAGGTGGCGAGCCGGCGGGGCCTGCCGGCGGAGGATTTCGTGCCCAAGGGGCTCCTCGCCGCCTACACCGCGACCCGTCGGGGCTCCAACGCGCCGGCCGAGGCCGAGGGCTGAACATGGCCACCAAGCTCAAGGTCACCCAGGTCCGATCCCAGATCGGGACCAAGCCCAAGACGCGCGGCACCCTGCGCGCCCTCGGGCTGCGTCACCTGGGCGACTCGAACGTCCTGCCCGATCGTCCGGAGATCCGGGGCATGCTGCACCGGGTCCCGCACCTCGTCACCGTGGAGACGGTGGAGGAGAGCGACTGACATGCGCGTCGACGAGCTCAAACCCGCGCCGGGCGCCACCCGGTCCCGCAAGCGGGTCGGTCGCGGCATCGGCGGCCACGGCGGCAAGACCGCCGGGCGAGGCACGAAAGGCCAGAAGGCCCGCAACACGGTCGCACGCGGCTTCGAGGGCGGCCAGATGCCGCTGAAGCAGCGGGTCCCCAAGCTCAAGGGCTTCAACAACCCCTTCCGCATCGAGTACCAGGGCATCAACCTGGACGTGCTCGAGGCCAGCGGGCTCGACGAGATCGATCCGGGCGTCCTCCACGCCCACGGCCTCACCCACAAGGGGGCGCTGATCAAGGTCCTCGGCCGGGGCGAGATCACGCGCGCGGTGCGGGTGAAGGCGCATGGGTTCTCGGCCTCGGCTGAACGGGCCATCGTGGCCGCGGGCGGTACGGTGGAAGTGCTGCCTCTGCCCTACGCTTCGGGCCGCCCGCCGGTCAAGGGCAACCAGTTCGCCAACCGCTGACGTCGCACCGCCCACGTTTCTGCTTGAGGCCCTGAGGAGCACGGCGTGTTCGCCAACCTGAAGAACGTCGTCAAGGTCCCCGATCTCCGGAACAAGGTGCTGTTCACGATCGGGATGGTCGCGCTCTACCGGCTCGGGGCCAACGTGCCCGTACCCGGGATCGACCTCGGCCAGGTGGCGCAGCTCCAGAACCAGGCCCAGACCCAGGGCGCCATCGGCTTCCTGAACCTCTTCTCGGGCGGCGCGCTGAGCTCGTTCGCGGTGTTCGCGCTCGGGATCATGCCCTACATCACCTCGTCGATCATCATGCAGGTGCTCGGCGTGGCCATCCCGAAGCTCCAGGAGTGGCAGGACCAGGGAGCGGTCGGCCAGCGCAAGATCACCCAGTGGACGCGGTACCTGGCCCTCGGCATCGCCACCCTGCAGGCCACCGGGCTGACCTTCATCTTCGGCCGTGGCTACGGTGGCTCGCTCCTCGGCCAGCGGGGGCCGAGCGTCCAGCTCCTCCCGGACGGCACCAGCAACTGGCGCTACCTGATGATCATCATGACCCTGGTCGGGGGCACGGCGGTGCTGATGTGGATAGGCGAGCTGATCACCCAGCGCGGCATCGGCAACGGCATGTCGATCCTCATCTTCGCCTCGGTCATCAGCCGGCTGCCGTACGCCTACTACGGCGTGCTGAAGCAGAAGGGGCCACCGTTCTTCCTGTTCATCGTCTTCGTCAGCCTGGTGGTGCTGGTCTCGATCATCTTCGTCGAGCTCGGGCAGCGGCGCATCCCCGTGCAGTTCGCGAAGCGCGTCGTGGGCCGGCGCATGTATGGCGGCCAGAGCACCTACATCCCGCTCAAGGTCAACCAGTCGGGCGTCATCCCCATCATCTTCGCCAGCTCCCTGCTGCTCCTGCCGGTGCTGGTCACCAACATGCTCGGCAACTCGACCGAGGGCTGGCGCAAGGACCTGACGGACTTCATCAACAAGTGGGTCGTCAACCAGACCAACCCAGTCCACCTGCTCATCTACGGCTTGATGATCGTGGGCTTCGCCTACTTCTACAACGCCATCGCCTTCGACCCGGCCAAGCAGGCCGACCAGCTGCGCAAGCAGGGCGGCTTCATCCCGGGCATCCGACCCGGGCCGCAGACCGAGCGCTACCTGTCGAGGACCCTGAACCGCCTCACCCTTCCTGGCGCCGTCTTCCTGGCCGTCATCGCCCTGCTGCCGTCGATCGTGCTGGCGGCGGGCAACGTCCAGAACTTCCCCTTCGGTGGCACCTCGGTGCTGATCGCGGTCGGCGTGGCGCTCGAGACCATGAAGCAGATCGACAGCCAGCTCATGTTGCGCAACTACGAGGGCTTCCTGAGGTGATCGCGGCCCGCCGTGCCGACGGACCGGGCGGGGCGCGTTGATCCCGGGGGTTCGGCTGGTCGTCCTCGGCCGGCAGGGGGCGGGGAAGGGGACGCAGTGCGTGCGCCTGTCCCGCCACTACGTCGTACCCCACATCTCGACCGGCGACATGCTCCGGGCTGCGGTCAAGGAGCGGACCGAGCTGGGACAGCAGGCGGACAGCATCATGACGGCCGGAGGCCTCGTTCCCGACGAGGTGATGATCGGCATCGTCGACGAGCGGCTGAGCCGGCTCGACGCGTCGACTCGCGGCTACCTGCTCGACGGCTTCCCCCGCACGGTGGCCCAAGCGGAGGCCCTGGACAAGATCACCGTCGACCGGCCGCTCGACCTCGTGATCGACCTGGAGGTACCCCGCCTGCTGGTAGTGCAGCGGCTCACGGCGCGGCGGGTGTGCCGGGACTGCGGCACCATCTACACCACGAGCGGCGGCGAGCGGCAGCCGTGGCTCTGCGACGTCTGCAGCGGCGACGTCATCCAGCGTGAGGACGATACCGAAGAGGCCATCAACCGCCGGCTGGACGACTACGAGAGCCAGACCCGTCCGCTCGTCGCCTACTACTGCGACCGGGCTCTGCTGATCCGGGTGGACGGGGTCGGCACGCCCAACGAGGTCCTGCGCCGGCTCATCGCCGAGATCGAGAACCGTCGCCGGGGTGCGATCCCTGGCTGACGGTCTGCTGCGAGGCCGGGCCCAGCATCCGGGCCGGAAGGATCACCTGGCCCCGCGGGCGACCGATGAGGGTTTGCGACGGGCGGATCGTGTCTCACTGTGGCGGTGTTGACGCGATCCGCCCGGAACCAGCCGGGTCGACCGGCATCTCGGCGGGCCCACCCTGGCGCGGCCCGGCGACCGGGCCCGGGGCTTGGCGTTGCCCCACCTCGGCGGTAGCATTGAACCTCGGCTCTTTGCGCACTCGTGCCGTTGGTGGCGGGTCGCGTCCAGGGTCTGCGTTGACGCGTACGAGGACCACGCTGCAGGAGGAGTCCGCTGCCGAAGCCGAAGGAGGATGCGATCGTGCTCGAGGGCACGGTCGTCGAGCCTCTCCCGAACGCCATGTTTCGGGTGGAGCTCGAGAATGGCCACAAGGTGCTGGCCCACATCTCCGGGAAGATGCGCATGCACTACATCCGGATCCTTCCGGGAGACAAGGTCCAAGTCGAGTTGACGCCGTACGACCTCAATCGGGGTCGCATCACGTACCGGTACAAGTGAGCGCAGGTGAGCGTCCGATGAAGGTTCGACCGAGCGTCAAGAAGATGTGCGAGAAGTGCAAGGTGATCCGCCGCCACGGCCGGGTCATGGTCATCTGCGAGAACCCGCGCCACAAGCAGCGGCAGGGCTGAGGGAGCACACGGCATGGCTCGAATCGCAGGCGTCGACATCCCTCGTGAGAAGCGGGTGGAGGTCGCCCTCACCTACGTCTACGGCGTCGGCCGCACGACGGCCCAGAAGGTGCTCGATGACGTGGGGGTCAACCGCGACACGAGGGTGCGGAACCTGACCGAGGACGAGGTCGTCCGCATCCGGGCCTACGTGGACCAGCACCTCCGGGTCGAGGGCGATCTGCGCCGTGACGTGGCTCAGGACATCAAGCGCAAGATCGAGATCGGCTGCTACCAGGGGATCCGGCACCGCAAGGGCCTCCCGGTCCACGGGCAGCGCACCCATACCAACGCCCGTACCCGCAAGGGCCCGCGCAAGACCGTGGCCAACAAGAAGAAGGCAGTGAGGAAGTAGGGATGGCCAAGCCGAAGCCAGGTGGTCGCCGACCCCGCAAGCGTGAGCGCAAGAACGTCACGTTCGGCGTGGCCCACATCAAGAGCTCGTTCAACAACACGATCGTCAACATCACCGACACCGAGGGCAACACCATCGCGTGGGCGTCCGCCGGCAACGTCGGCTTCAAGGGCTCCCGCAAGTCGACACCGTTCGCGGCGCAGCTGGCGGCGGAGAAGGCGGCCAAAGCGGCAATGGAGCACGGCGTGCGCCGGGTCGAGGTCCAGATGAAGGGCCCCGGCTCTGGCCGCGACACCGCCATGCGCTCGCTCCAGAACACCGGCCTCGAGGTGACCGCCATCAAGGACGTCACGCCGGTGCCGCACAACGGATGCCGCCCGCCCAAGCGGCGGAGGGTCTGACCATGGCCCGCTACACCGGCCCCAAGGTCAAGCTCAGCCGCCGCCTCGGCACGAACATCTTCGAGAACGACAAGGGCCGCAAGGCCCTGGATAGGCGTCCGTACCCGCCTGGCGCCCACGGCCGCACCCGCCGCCGCTCGAGCGGCAGCGAGTACCTGGTCCAGCTGCAGGAGAAGCAGAAGGCCAAGTACATCTACGGCGTGCTCGAACGGCAGTTCCGCCGAGCCTACGAGGAGGCCACCCGCCTCCCCGGCGTCACGGGCGAGAACCTGCTCCGCCTGCTCGAGCTCCGGCTCGACAACGTCGTATATCGGGCCGGCTGGGGTGCCACTCGGCCCCAGGCTCGCCAGTTCGTCAACCACGGGCTGATCAAGGTGGACGGCAAGCGGGTCGACATCCCGAGCTACCGCGTCCGCCCCGGCCAGGTCGTCTCCCTCGGCAAGAAGGCACAGGAGATGATCGTCATCCGCCACAACCTCGACGTCCTCGACCGGTCCGTCGTCGGTTGGCTCGAGTCCAGTGAAGGCGGGAGCAGGGTCACCGTCCGGGACCTGCCGCAGCGAGCCCACATCGACGTACCGGTCCGCGAGCAGCTCATCGTCGAGCTGTACTCGAAGTAACCCCACCCCCAAGCGCGAGGGAACTCCACGCATGCTCGTCATCCAGCGTCCCACCGTCGAAGCGGCGGGCGAGGCCGAAAGCAACCGCCAGCAGTTCTATGTCGGGCCGCTCGAGCCCGGCTTCGGCTACACCATCGGCAACTCGCTCCGGCGCACGTTGCTGTCATCCATCCCGGGCGCGGCCATCACCATGGTCCGCTTCGATGACGCCCTCCACGAGTTCGACACCATCGCGGGCGTGGCCGAGGACGTCACCGACGTCATCCTCAACCTCAAGGACATCGTCCTGACCTCCACCTCCGACGACCCGGTGGTCATCCGCCTCGACATCCGCGGCCCGGCCGACGTCACCGCGGGCGACATCAAGCTCCCGTCCGAGATCGAGATCCTCAACCGGGATGCCCACATCGCCACCGTCAACGCCAAGGGCCGGCTGGCGGTGGACCTCACGGTCGAGCGGGGCCGGGGCTACCTGTCCTCGGACCGCGAGTCGCAGAACCGCACCATCGGCGTGATCCCGGTCGACGCCATCTTCTCGCCCGTCCGCCGGGTGACCTTCACGGTGGAGCCCACCCGCGTGGAGCAATCCACCAACTACGACCGGCTGCTGCTCGACATCGAGACCGACGGCTCGATCACCCCCAAGGAGGCGCTGGCCTCCGCGGGAGCCACCCTGCGCTCCCTGGTCGACCTGGTGGCCAACCTGTCCGAGGACCCACAGGGCCTGGAGCTGGGTGAGGTGGCCACCGTGTCCGCCGGTTCGCCCGATCTCGACCTGCCGATCGAGGACCTCGACCTGTCCGAGCGGCCGCGCAACTGCCTCAAGCGGGCCCAGGTCAACACCATCGGCGAGCTGCTCACCAAGACCGAGGACGATCTCCTCAACATCACCAACTTCGGGCAGAAGAGCCTGGACGAGGTGAAGGCCAAGCTCGACGAGCGCGGGCTCTCGCTGCGCGGTTGACGGAAGAGCGCGAATCATGCCCACCCCCCGCCGCTCCCGCCGCTTCGGCGGCAATGCCGCGCACCAGCGGCTGATGATGGCCAACCTCGCGGCGTCGCTGTTCGCGGCCGAAGGGATCGTCACCACCGAGGCCAAGGCGAAGGCGCTCCGGCCGGTGGCCGAGAAGCTGATCACCAAGGCCAAGAAGGCCCAGGCCGACGATCCGATGCGGGTGCACCGCATCCGCCAGCTCCAGGCCTACCTGGGTGACCGGGAGATGACCGCCAAGCTGGTCGACGACGTTGCGCCGCGCTACCTCGAGCGCGCCGGCGGCTACACCCGGATCCTGAAGCTCGGCCCCCGCCAGGGCGACAACGCCCCGATGGCGAGGATCGAGCTCATATAAGTCTGTTCGACGAGCCCGTCGCGGAGCCAGACGTGGCCGGTCCGGCCGTCGTGCGGGTGCGGCTCGTCGTCGCCTACAACGGCTCCTCGTTCCATGGCTTCGCGCCGAACGTCGGCGTGCGCACCGTCGCCGGCGAGCTCGGCGCCGCCATCGCCCGAGTCCTCGGCTCCCCGGTGGAGCTGACCGGGGCCGGCCGGACCGACACCGGCGTGCACGCCTGGGGACAGGTCGTCACGTTCGACACGCCGGCCGAGGGGCTGGATCTGACTCGCTTGCAGCGCAGCGTGAGCTCGATGTGCGGTCCGGCCATCGTCGTCCGCGCCGCCGACCTGGCGCCGGCGGACTTCGACGCCCGCTTCTCCGCCGTCTGGCGGCGCTACCGGTACACGGTCTTGAACCGCGAGCTCCCTGACCCGTTCCTCGCCGGCACCACGTGGCACGTGCCGGTTCCCCTCGATCTGACCCTTCTGCGCCTGGCCAGCGATCCGCTCCTCGGCGAGCACGACTTCTCCTCCTTCTGCCGGCGGCCGAGGGTGGCGTCCGGCCCGCCCCCGGCCCCGCCGGTCCGACGGGTCCGCGCCGCTCGGTGGGACGACCTCGGCGACGGCGTCCTGCGCTTCGAGATCACCGCCGACGCCTTCTGCCACCAGATGGTGCGCTCCATCGTCGGCACCTTGCTGGAGGTGGGCCTCGGGCGGCGGTCGGCCGGTTCCATCCTCGCCACGTTGCGCGCCCGTGACCGCTCGACCGCCGGCCAGCTGGCCCCACCCCACGGCCTGTGCCTTTGGGACGTCGGGTATCCAGGAGCACCGGGAGCAGCCGGGTGAGCAGCCGCCCGGCCGAGCGCAGCGAGGGCCGGACCCGTTCCGGTCACCGATGTCGAGCTGGGAGGACGGATTCGGTGACCAGAATGGTGGGGGCGGCGCGGGTGAGGGGTTGGGTGAGGGGCCCGGTGAGGTGCCGAGGGGCGGAAAACCCGGGCCACGCTTGCTGTTCGGGTGATCCGGCCCGTATCCTTTTCAGGTTGCCCGGCAGGCCGCTGGCGGGTTCGACCGCTGCCCTCGCGGGCGAAGGAAGCTGTGATGCGTACGTACTCCCCCAAGGCGAGCGAGATCACGCGGGCCTGGCACGTGATCGACGCCGACGGCCTCGTGCTCGGCCGGCTGTGCACCGAGGCGGCCCGGGTCCTGCGGGGCAAGCACAAGCCGATCTTCGCCCCCCACCTGGACACCGGCGACCACGTGATCATCGTCAACGCCAGCAAGGTCGTCCTCACGTCCGGCAAGGCCGACCGCCACCCGGTGTACCGCTTCTCCGGCTATCCGGGCGGCCTGAAGCAGGAGTCGTACGCCCAGCTGCTGGCCCGCAAGCCCGAGGAGGCCCTCCGCCGTTCGGTGCGGGGCATGCTTCCGAAGGGCCCCCTCGGCCGCCAGATGCTTCGCAAGCTGAAGGTGTACGCCGGGCCCGAGCATCCGCACGCGGCCCAGGGTCCGCAGCCGCTCGATCTTCCGCAGGCCAAGGCCCGCTGACCGCGCCAGGACGAGGCGAGACAGGAACCACACCGTGACCAAATCGCTCACGCAGACCACCGGCCGCCGCAAGGGAGCCGTCGCCCGGGTCCGGCTCCGGCCCGGCACCGGGGTCATCCGGGTCAACACGCGATCCTTCGAGGACTACTTCCCGGTCGCCACCCACCGGATGCTGTCGACCGAAGCGCTCCGGGTGACCAGCACTGAAGAGGTCTACGACGTCGACGCCACCCTCGGCGGCGGCGGCATCAGCGGCCAGGCCGGCGCCCTCCGCCACGGCATCGCCCGCTCCTTGTGCGAGATCGACCCCGACATGCGGCCGGCGCTGAAGAAGGCCGGTCTCCTCACCGCGCGACCCACGCGAGAAGGAGAGCAAGAAGGCGGGGTTGAAGAAGGCCCGCAAGGCCCCGCAGTACTCGAAGCGCTGATCCGGCGGGCCCGAACTTGGCCCTCCGCTTCGGCACCGACGGCGTCCGTGGTCTCGCCAACGCGGAGCTGACCCCGGAGCTGGCCCTCGTCCTGGGCCGGGCCGCGGCCCGGGTGCTGCACGCCGACCGGGTGGTGATCGGCCGCGACCCTCGCCGCTCCGGCTCGATGCTCGAAGGTGCGCTGGCGGCGGGCTTCGCCTCCGCCGGATCACGGGTCGAGCTGGCCGGGATCATCCCGACCCCGGCCGTGGCCTTCCTGTCCCGAGCCGACGGGTGCGTCGGCGCCGTTATCTCGGCGTCCCACAACCCGTTCGAGGACAACGGCATCAAGCTCTTCGCTCCCGGCGGCCGGAAGCTTCCCGACGACGTCGAGGAGGCGATCGAGGTCGAGATCGAGCGGGAGCTGGCCGGCGAGATCGGCGCCCGCCCGAGCGGCACGGGCGTCGGCACCATCATCGAGCGGCCAGCGGGCAAGGGGGCCTATGCCGACCACCTGGTCGGGTTCCTCGGCGCCGGGGCGCTGACGGGGATGGACGTGGCGCTGGACTGCGCCAACGGCGCCACCAGCGAGGTCGCGCCCGAGGTGTTCGATCGGCTGGGAGCCACCGTGGCCGTCCGTGCTGCCGCGCCGGACGGTTGCAACATCAACGAGCATGGTGGCGCCACCCATCCGGACGCGCTCGCCCACGACGTCGCGGCGGGCGCCTTCGAGCTCGGCTTGGCCTTCGACGGCGACGGCGACCGGCTCATCGCGGTGGACCACACGGGCGCCATCGTCGACGGCGACCACATCCTCGCCATCTGCGCCCTCGACCTCCACCGGCGCGGCGGGCTCCGCCACGACACGGTCGTCGTGACCGTGATGACGAACCTCGGCTTCCGGCTGTCCATGGAGGCGGCCGGGATCCGAGTGATCGAGACCGCGGTCGGCGACCGCTATGTGCTGGAGGCGCTCGAGGCCGGCCAACACGCGCTCGGTGGGGAGCAGAGCGGTCACGTGGTGTTCTCGGACCTGGCCACCACGGGTGACGGCATCCTCACTGGAATCGTCCTCGCCGACATCGTGCAGCGCTCGCGCCGGACCTTGTCCGAGCTGGCCGCCGAGGCCATGGTCCGTCTGCCGCAGGTGCTCATCAACGTGCGCGTCGACGGAGGTGTTGAAGGCGTGACGGAGGCGATCGCCGACGACATCGCGGCCGCGCGAGGGCCGGTTGGGCCGGTCCGGCCGGGTCCTCGTCCGGCCGAGTGGCACGGAGGCGATCGTCCGCGTGATGGTGGAGGCCGCCACGGCCGTGGATGCCGACGAGGTGGCTCAGGAGCTGGCCGCCGCGGTGCGTCGCCGTGCCCGCCGCTGAGGCGCCGGTGGCGGTCACCGCCAACGACCAGCATGGCGCCGGCTTCGAGCCCTGCCGCCGCCAGTAGCCTTGCGGGCGATGTGCGGGATCGTCACCATCCAGAGCAGACCGTGCGGCCGACCCGCGCCCACGGCTGAGGAGGTCCTCGGGTTGCTCGACCGGGCCGTCGCCGCCGCGGCCGAGCGGGCAGGGCAGAGCTCGCTGACGGCCCTCGCCGAGCGCGCGGCCGAGGCCGACCGGCTCCTGCGGGGCGTCCCCGGGGTGCTGGCCCTGGCCGACCGGCCATCCCTGGTGGCGGCCATCGTGGCCCGGCTGGACCAGCTCGACGCGTTCGTGGCGGCCGAGGAGGCTCGGGTCGAGGCGGCCGGTCTCGACGGTCAGGACATCGAGGTCACCAACGCCGCGCTCGTCCGGGCCAAGGACGTGCTCTGGGCGGTGCGGCGCGATCGCCTTCGCACCGGGGCGGCCGTCACCGATCTGGCCGGTCGTGAGGCCGGCCCCGCCGCCTTGGCCGGCTTCACCGCCGTTCAGCTGGCGCTGTCGGCGATCGACCGGCTGGAGGTGCGCGGGCGCGACTCGGCCGGCCTGCACCTCTTCGTCTGGGGCCACGGCCTGGAGCTCGGCGATCCCGAGCTCGCGGCCCGCATCGCGGCCCGGGCCGAGGATCCCCTCTACCCGTCCGGCGCGGTGCGCGCTGCGGGCGGGGCGCTCTCGTTCGTGTACAAGGCGGCGGCGGAGATCGGCGAGCTCGGTGCCAACACCGCGGCCCTGCGGGCCGCCATCCGCCGCGACACGCTGCTGCACCTGGCGCTGACCTCGCCCGGGGCCCGCCTCGCCGTCCTCGGGCACACCCGTTGGGCCAGCGTCGGCATCATCTCGGAGCCGAACGCCCACCCGGTGAACAGCGAGGAGGAGCGCCAGCTCGGCGGCCCGTACGTCGTTGCGGCCCTGAACGGCGATGTGGACAACCACGCCGACTTGCGGGCCCAGGCCGATCTCCGGGTACCGGCACCGATCACCACCGACGCCAAGGTGATCCCGTCCCTGGTGTCGCGCGCGGCGCTGACCGCGCCCGACCTGACCGAGGCCTTCCGGCGCACGGTCAGCCTGTTCGATGGTTCGGTGGCCATCGCGGCCGCGTCCGCCGATGCTCCGGGCGATGTGCTGCTTGCCCTCCGCGGCAGCGGCCAAGGCCTCTATGTCGGGCTGGCAGAAGACCTCACCGTCGTCGCCAGCGAGCCGTACGGGCTCGTCGAGGTCACGGACCGGTACGTCCGCCTGGACGGTGAGACCCCGGCCCACGCCGACCAGCCTCTCAGCCGCGGACAGGTGGTGCGGCTGCCCGTGGACCGGGCTGGGGAGCTCGAGGGCATCGTGCGCGTGGCCTACGACGGCACGCCGCTTCCCCTCGCCGAGGCCGACGTCGTCACCGCCGAGATCACGACCCGCGACATCGATCGCGGCTCGGCTCCGCACTTCCTCCTCAAGGAGATCCAGGAGGCGCCCGAGAGCTTCCGCAAGACGCTGCGAGGACGGATCGTCGAGCGCGACGGCCGGCTGCATGCCGCGGTCGGCGACCGCGCCATGCCGCCGTTCCTGGCCGAGCGGCTGGCCAACGGCTCGATCCGCCGCGTGCTGTGCATCGGCCAGGGGACGGCCGCCGTCGCGGCGCAGGCGGTGGCCGCCCTGCTGACACCGATGGCGGGGCCGTCGCTCGACGTCGACCCGATCACGGCCACCGAGCTGTCCGGCTTCCACCTCCGCAGCGACATGACCGACACCCTGATCGTGGCCGTCAGCCAGAGCGGCACCACGACGGATACGAACCGCACGGTCGACCTGGCCCGGGGGCGGGGCGCGACAGTGATCGGCATCGTGAACCGGCGTCAGAGCGACCTCACCGACAAGGCGGACGGGGTCCTGTACACGTCGGACGGCCGCGATGTGGAGATGAGCGTGGCCTCGACCAAGGCCTTCTACGCCCAGGTGGCGGCCGGCGCGCTGCTCGCCTGCGCCATCACCGAGGCCACCGGCCGCGGCTCGGCTCATGAGCGCCAGGCCGTCCTGAGCGGCCTTCGTGAGCTGCCAGCGGCGATGCGCTCCGTGCTGCAGCTTCGGCCCGAGATCGGCGAAGCGGCGCGGCGCTTCGCGCCCTACCGCCGCTACTGGGCCGTCGTCGGCAACGGGCCCAACCAGGTCGCGGCGGAAGAGATACGGATCAAGCTGAGCGAGCTGTGCTACAAGTCGATCGCCTGCGACGTCACCGAGGACAAGAAGCACATCGACCTGTCGTCGGAGCCCCTGATCCTGGTGTGCGCGACCGGCCTGGCCGGATCGACCGCGGACGACGTAGCCAAGGAGGTGGCCATCTTCCGGGCTCACAAGGCGGCCCCGATCGTCATCGCCACCGAAGGCGAAGAGCGGTTCCGCGCCGCGCCGGCGGTGATCACCGTCCCGTACGTCGAGCCGCGGCTGGCCTTCCTGCTGGCCGCCATGGTCGGCCACCTGTTCGGCTACGAGGCCGCGCTGGCCATCGACGCCCTGGCCCTGCCGTTGCGGGAGGCCCGCGAGGTGATCGACCACGCGGTCGGCACCGGGGCGCCTGAGAGCGACGAGCTGCTCACCGGTCTGCGGGCGTCGGTGGCGCCTCTGACCCAACGGTTCTTCGATGGTCTCCAGACCGGCGCCTACGATGGGCACCTCGAAGCCTCGACCGCGGTCCGGCTGGCCGGGCGCCTGCGTGATATCACGAGCGACAGCCCGCTCGAGGCCTACCACCGGGAGTCGGGCAAGATCGCCACGCCGGCCGGGCTGGTCGACGACCTCACCGCGGCGCTGACCCGAGCGATCGAGGAGCTCACTCGGCCGGTCGACGCCATCAAGCACCAGGCCAAGACGGTGACCGTGGGCATCTCGCGCTCGGACGAGGCGCTGCTCGACCGGCCGCTCGTCCAGGCCGTGCTCGGTGCCGGCGCGCCGCGGGAGCGCTTGGCCTACGCCACGCTGCGGTCGCTCGCCGCGCTCGATCCGGCGGTCGTCGCCGTCACCGGCTTCACGCGATACCGGATCGAGGGCGACGCCGCGGCCGGTGACGGGACGATCGAGATCGTCGATCGCGGCGGCGTCTCGCTCAACGTGCCCTCCCGGGTGGAGCGCAACCCGCGTCTGCTCGGTACCAAGAGGCGGGTGGCCATGGCGCACGAGCTCCTCGTGGCCCAGGGTCGCCACGACGGTCGCAGCATCGTCATGGTGCCGGAGGTGAAGGGCAGCCAGTGCACGGGCATCACGCTCATGCACGTTCGCTTCGCCCACACGCTGCCGGCGCCCGTCGCCCGGGCCGTGCTCCAGGGCTGGGACCATCGGTACGACCGCCTGGTCGACTGGGTGGCCGAGACCGAGGGCGGCTTCCGCGACGACCTGCTGGCCGAGATCCCGGTCGTCGACCTGCTCACCGTTCCGGTGAGCGAGCTGGCCGAGCGCTGGCGCGTCGTCTGAGCCTCGGTGATCGGGGTCGGCCGATGATCAGCGTCGGGTTGGACCTGGTCGACATCGCGCGCTTCCGCAACGCCGTCGCCCGTCGCCCGGCTCTGCGCCCGCGCCTGTTCACCCCCGCCGAGCTGGCCCTCGCCGACGCGCGACACGACCCCATCCCGACCCTTGCGGCCCGCTTCGCGGCGAAGGAGGCGGTGATGAAGGCATTGGGGGTCGGGCTCGGCGCCTTCTCCTTCCACGAGGTCGAGATCCTCCGGCTCGGCTCAGGCGAGCCGGACCTGCGCATCACTGGCGGCGCGCTGGCCCTCGCAGCCCGCATGGGCGTCACGACCTGGGTCGTCTCCCTCAGCCACTCAGAGGCCACGGCCGGTGCCGTGGTCAACGTGGCCTGACCGAGGGCGGGGCCTCGGTACCGTACGCAGCGTGATCCCCGTCGTCACCCCCGAGGAGATGGCGCAGATCGATGCCGCCGCGCCCGAGCCGGTGGAGTTGCTCATCGAGCGGGCCGGCGCCTCGCTGGCCCGAGCCGCCGTAGCGCTCCTCGGCGGGACGTACGGCCGGCGGGTCGCCGTCATCGCCGGAAAGGGCAACAACGGCAACGACGGCCGGGCCGCGGCCCGCCGCCTGGCCCGGCGGGGGGTGGCGGTGACGGTGCTGGACGCCGAGACCGTGCCCCGTCGCCTGTCCGGCCTGGACCTCGTGATCGACGCCGCCTACGGCACCGGCTTCCGGGGGACGTGGACGGCGCCGGACGTCGGCTCGGCCGTGGTCCTCGCGGTCGACATCCCGAGCGGCGTGGCCGGCCTCACCGGGGCGGCCGGCGACGGCGTGCTCCCGGCCGACCGAACCGTCACCTTCGCGGCGTTGAAGCCCGGGCTCCTCTTCCCGCCCGGTCTGGTGTACACGGGCGAGGTCGAGGTGGCCGACATCGGGCTCGACGTCAGCTCGGCCCGGGCCCACCTGGTCGAGGAAGCCGATGTGCGGGCGTGGGTGGTGCCCCGCGCCGTGGACAGCCACAAGTGGCACGGTGCCACCTACGTGGTGGCGGGCTCGCCCGGCATGATCGGCGCCGCCCGGCTCGTCACGCTCGCTGCACTCCGCGCCGGCGCCGGCTATGTCCGCCTGGCCACGCCGGGTGGGGTGTTCGACCCGGGCGCGCCGACCGAGGCCGTGGTCCAGTCCCTCGCCCCCGTCTCCTGGGCGGCGTCGGTGACGAAGGGTCTGGACCGGTTCCAGTCGCTCGTCATCGGCCCGGGACTCGGTCGCAACGACGTCACCACGGCTGAGGTGCGCGAGCTGGTGGCGACCGCACAGGTGCCCCTCGTGGTCGATGGCGACGGCCTCTTCGCGCTGGCCTGGTCGGCCGACGGCGCGGCCAGCGCGCTCCGCGGGCGCCTGGCGCCCACCGTGCTCACGCCCCACGACGGCGAGTTCAGCCTCCTGGCCGGACACCGCCCCGGACCGGACCGGATCGGCGAAGCACGGCGACTGGCGGCGGCCACGGGCGCGGTCGTGCTCTTGAAGGGCCCGGCCACCGTCATCGCCGAGCCGAGGGGGCGGGTGCTCATCTCGAGCTCGGGCGACGAGCGGCTGGCCACGGCCGGCTCCGGCGACGTCCTGTCCGGCATCGTGGGTGCGCTCCTGGCGCAGCAGGTCTCGGCCTTCCACGCCGCGGCGGCCGGGGCGTGGCTGCACGGCGCGGCCGGTCGGCAAGGGGCAGCTCGCGGGCTGGTCGCCTCGGATCTGCCCGGCCTCCTCCCCAAGGTGCTGGAGCGCCTGTGACCACGACCGCCGACCCGAGGCGCTGGGCGTGGGTCGAGGTGGATCTGGCCGCAGTCGGTCGCAACGTCGGCGTGATGATCGAGACGGTCGCCCCCGCCCGCGTCTGGGCCGTGGTGAAGGCCGACGGCTACGGGCATGGGGCTGCGGCCGTGGCCCGGGCGACGCTCGAGGCCGGCGCGGAGGGGCTGTGCGTGGCGTTGGTGCAAGAGGGGGTGGCCTTGCGCCAGGCCGGCATCGTGGCTCCGGTGCTCGTGCTCGCCGAGCAGCCGCCCGATCAGCTCGAGGAGCTCGTGCGCTGGCGGCTGGCGGCCACCGCCTACCGAGCCCCGTATCTCGAGCAGCTGGCGGAGGTGGCGCGCGAGGCGGGCAGCACGACCGTCGCCGTCCACCTGAAGGTGGATACAGGCATGCATCGCGCCGGCGCGGCCCCGGATGAGCTCGCCGCGCTCCTCCTCGTGCTCCTCGCTCGCCCCGAGCTGCAATGGGCCGGGCTGTGGACGCATCTCGCCCGAGCCGACGAGCCGGACCAGGGCGCCACCGCCGACCAGCTGGCCCTCTTCGCCGAGGTGGTCGCCGCGCTGACCACCGCCGGCTTGCCGCCACCGCTCCTGCACGTGGCCAACTCGGCGGGCGGGCTGGCGTGGCCCGAGGCGAGGCGGGACGTGGTGCGGGCCGGCATCGCGCTCTACGGCCTGGTGCCGGGCCCTGGGGTCGCCTCGCTCTGTCGCGAGCTCGAGCCCGCGCTCTCGCTCAAGGCCCGGATCAGCCGCGTGGCCCGGGTGCCGGCCGGGGCCGGCATCTCCTATGGCCATCAGACGGTCGTCGAGCGAGACACGACGATCGCCACCGTGCCGATCGGGTACGCCGACGGTGTCCCCCGGCGGCTCGGAGCGCTCGGCGGTGAGGTGCTGGTGGCCGGGCAGCGGCGACCGATCGCCGGCGTGGTCACCATGGACCAGCTGATGGTGGACCTCGGTGACGACGACGCGGACGTGGGTGACGAGGTGGTGCTTCTCGGCCAACAAGGCGGGGAGCGCATCTCGGTCGACGACTGGGCCCGGGCCCTCGGAACGATCAGCTACGAGGTGGTGTGCGCCCTCAGCCCCCGCTTGCCCCGCCTCTACCTCGACGACGACGCCGAGCCGGCCTGACCTCGGCCTCAGTAGCATCGACCAGCGTGCCGACCACGCTCGATGCCGTCGCCCAAGAGGCCTCGACCTGCGTGCGCTGCCGCCTGAGCGAAGGTCGCACCACCGTCGTGTTCGGCATGGGCGATCCCCACGCCGCCCTCATGTTCGTCGGCGAGGGCCCCGGCGAGCAGGAGGATCGCCAAGGCCTGCCCTTCGTCGGCCGCAGCGGCCAGCTGTTGGACCGGCTCCTGCTCGAGGAGCTGGGCATCACCCGGGATCGGGTCTACATCGCCAACGTCGTGAAGTGTCGCCCGCCCGGCAACCGCGATCCCAGACCGGACGAGATCGAGGCCTGCCGCCCCTACCTCCGCCAGCAGCTGGACCTCATCCGGCCCCGCGTGGTCGTCACCCTCGGCCGGTTCGCGGCGCAGTGGCTCCTCGAGACGACCGAGGGCATCACCCGGTTGCGGGGTAAGTCCTACCCGTTCGCCCACGGCGTGCTCATCCCCACCCTGCACCCCGCGGCCGCGCTCCGGGGGGGCGCCGAGCCGCTCGGACAGATGCGGGCCGACTTCGTGCGGGCCAAGCTGGCCCTGGCTGTCGCCGGCCCCGCGCCGGAGGGGTTGGCGTGATCACGCTGCGCTCCTGCTCTCCGGCGGACACCAAGGCGGCGGCGGCGGCGCTGGCGTCGGTGGCCCGCCCCCACGACCTGATCCTCCTCGCCGGGGAGATGGGGGCGGGGAAGACGGCGTTCGCCCAGGGGTTTGCGGCCGGGCTCGGCGTGCTCGACACGGTGACCAGCCCGACCTTCACGCTGGTCCACACCTACGAGGGCCGCTACCGCGTGCACCACGCCGACGTCTACCGCCTCGAGCGGATGGCGGAGGTGGCGGACCTGGCGCTCGCCGAGCTGGTGGACGACGAGGACGCGGTGGTGCTGGTGGAGTGGGGCGACGTCGTGGCCTCCAGCCTCGGGGGCGAGCTGATGACGGTGCGCCTGGAGGTGGTCGAGGTCGAGCAGCCGGAGGTGCGGATCATCACGGTCTCGGCCAGCGGTCCGCGCTGGGCGGCGCGGTGGCCCAAGGTGCAGTCGGCCCTCGTGCAGTGGGTGGCGGAGGGCTGATCCGCGATGTTGATCCTCGGCATCGAGACCGCGACCGAGCAGGTGAGCTGCGCCCTCGGCGGTCACGAGGGCGTGCTCGCCCTCTTCGAGGTCCTGCGCGGGCGGCGCCACGCCGAGTCGCTGGCCCCGGCCATCGAGTTCATCTGCCGCCAGGCCGACGTGACCTTGGACGAGCTGGGCGCCATCGCCGTGGACGTCGGGCCGGGGCTGTTCACCGGGATGCGGGTCGGGATCGCCACCGCCAAGGCGATGGCCCAGGCCCTGCGGGTGCCGGTCATCCCGATCGCCAGCGTCGACCTGCTCGCCTTCCCGCTCCGTCACGCCGACGGGCTCATCGCCGCCGTCATCGACGCCCGCCGGGACGAGGTCTACTTCGCCTTCTACCGCCAGGTGCCAGGCGGCGTGCAGCGGCTGACCGGCCCCACGGTCGGTTCGGTCGACGACTTGATCGGTGAGCTCCTGGCCCGGGGCGAGGAGGCGCTGTGCGTGGGCGACGGTGCGCTCCGCCATCGCGAGCAGATCAGCACCGGCGCCCGCCGCATCGACTTCGCCGAGCAGTGGTTGGCCCACCCCAGCGCGGCGCCGCTCGTGCAACTGGCCCACGCCAAGGCCCTGCGCGAGGAGTGGGTGCCGGCTTCCGAGGTGGAGCCGATCTACCTGCGCAAGCCCGATGCACAGATCAAGTGGGCCACGCGGGCGGCGGCGACGCGAGGGGCGGCCCGGTGAGCTTGCTGGCCGACCGCGACATCACGACGGTGCGGATCAGCGCCATGCGCCGTCGCCACGTCCGCCAGATCCTGAAGATCGAGCAGCGGGTCTACCCCCGGCCGTGGTCGGCCTCGGTCTTCGCGGGCGAGATCGACCAGGTCGGGCGGGGCCGGGTCTACGTCGTGGCCCACGTCGGCCGGCGCCTCGTTGGCTACGCCGGCCTCATGGTCGTGCCGGACTCGGCCCACGTCACGAACATCGCGGTCGATCCCTCGTGCCAGCGCCAGGGCATCGGCAGCCGCCTGCTGCTGACCCTGGCTCGACAAGCGATCAAGCTCGGGGCACCCGCGCTCACGCTCGAGGTGCGGATGAGCAACGTCGCCGCCCAGCAGCTGTACCGGCGGTTCGGCTTCGCTCCCGCCGGCATCCGCCAGCGCTACTACGAGGGCGCGGAGGACGCGCTGGTGATGTGGGTCCACGACGTCGGCGAGGCGGAGTACGGCCGCACCCTCGACGCCATCGCGTCGGCACTCCCCGGCCGGACCCTCTGGGAAGACGACCTCGGATGAGCGCGTCGACCGAGCCGCTCGACATCTCGCTGCGGGTCACGCCGCTGCGCCCAGTGGACCGGTCGACGGTGGTGCTCGGCATCGAGACCTCGTGCGACGAGACCGCGGCCGCGCTCGTGATGGGGGGCCGAGACGTCCTGTCGTCGGTGGTGTCGAGTCAAGTGGACCTGCATGCCGCGTTCGGCGGCGTCGTGCCCGAGATCGCCAGCCGGGCCCACCTCGACCTCCTGAACCCGGTGGTGGCGGCGGCCATCGTCGAGGCGGGCATCGGCGAGAGCCGCATCGACGCCGTGGCCTGCACGGTCGGTCCGGGCTTGATCGGGGCCCTGCTGGTCGGGGTGTCGGCCGCCAAGGCGTTGGCCCTCACGTGGGGAGTGCCGCTGATCGGCGTGAACCACCTCGAAGCCCACCTCTACGCCGCCTTCCTCCAGGAACCGGACATCGAGCCACCGTTCGTGGTGCTGCTGGTGTCGGGCGGCCACACGATGCTGGTCGAGATGGCCGACCACGGCACCTACCGCCTGCTCGGGCAGACCATCGACGACGCCGCCGGTGAGGCCTTCGACAAGGTGGCCCGCTTCCTCGGCCTCGGCTACCCGGGCGGGCCAGCCATCGACCGGTCCGCGGTCCGCGGCGACCCCGCGGCCATCGCCTTCCCCCGGGCCATGCTCAACGACGGGCTCGATTACAGCTTCAGCGGCCTGAAGACGGCAGTCATCAACCACGTGCGGACCCACCCCGACGTCGCCACCGAGCACGTCGCGGCCAGCTTCCAGCAGGCCGTCATCGACGTGCTCGTCGCCAAGGCGCTGCGGGCCGCGGCCCAGGTGGGGGCCCGGGGGCTGGTGCTCGGCGGCGGGGTGGCAGCCAACTCGTTGTTGCGCACGCAGCTCCTGGAGGCATGCGCGCAAGCGGGCTTGCGTTGCCTGCTGCCGGATCCGGCCCTGTGCACGGACAATGCGGCGATGATCGCCGCCACCGGCTGGTACCGGTTGCGATCCGACGGACCGACCTCGCTCGACGTCGGCGCCTACCCGAACCTCCACCTACCGCTGTCGCTGTGATGGGCGCGCTCCTGCCTCCGCTGCGGCTGGGTCCGCTCGCGGTCGACCCGCCGGTGGTGCTGGCGCCGATGGCCGGGGTGACGAACGCGCCGTTCCGACGTCTTTGCCGTCGCTACGGCGGGGGTCTCTACGTGAGCGAGATGATCACCGCCCGGGCCCTCGTGGAGGGCAACCCCAAGACCGCTCGGATGGTGAGCTTCGGACCCGACGAGGTGCCCCGCAGCCTCCAGCTGTACGGCACTGACCCCCAGGTGGTGGGTGAGGCGGTGCGGCGGCTGGTCGGCCAGGGTCGAGTGGATCACATCGACCTCAACTTCGGCTGCCCCGCACCCAAGGTGACGCGCCGGGGTGGCGGCGCGGCGGTGCCGGTCCGGCGGGGCCTGCTGCGGGCCATCGTGCGGGCGGCCGTCGCCGCCGCCGGTCCGTATGGGGTGCCGGTGACCATGAAGTTCCGGATGGGAGCTCGGGACGACCTGCTCACGTTCGTCGACGCCGGGAGGATCGGGGCCGAGGAAGGGGTGGCGGCCGTGGCCCTGCACGCCCGCACCGCGGAGCAGCTCTACAGCGGTCAGGCCCAGTGGCCGGCCATCAGCGAGCTGAAGGCCGCGGTGGGTGAGCTTCCCGTGCTCGGCAACGGCGACATCTGGGAAGCGCACGACGCGCTGGAGATGGTGGCGCAGACCGGCTGCGATGGGGTTGTCGTCGGCCGCGGCTGCCTCGGCCGCCCGTGGCTGTTCGCCGACCTGGCGGCCGCCTTCGCGGGCAAGGAGGCGGCACCGGCGCCCAAGCTGGGTGAGGTGGCCGAGGTGATGGCCGAGCACGCCCGGCTCCTGGCCGACTGGCTGGGGGAGCCGCACGCCCTGCGGGACTTCCGCAAGCACACCGGGTGGTACCTCACCGGCTACCCGGCCGGCTCGGAAGCCCGTCGCCGCCTGGCTGCGGTGAGCAGCCTGCTCGAGTTGGAAGATCTGCTCGGAGGACTCGACGCCGCAGCCGAGCTCCTGCCCGGCGGTGCGCGCATCCGCCGCGGCCACACCAACGGACCCCGTCCGGTCCACCTGCCCGAGGGCTGGCTCGACGACCGCGACGACAGCACGCCGCCGTCACCCGAGGCCGACGCACTCGTGTCCGGCGGATGAGCCGGCTCGTCCTTGCTTCCTGGTCGCCTCGGCGGCGGGAGCTGCTGGCCACCACCGGTGTCCAGTTCGATGCCGTCGCGCCCGACATCGACGAGACACCGTTCGAGGGCGAGGCGCCCGCCGCCTATGTCGAGCGTCTGGCCCGGGCCAAGGCGACGGCGGTGGTGGGCCAGGTCGGCCCGGACGTGGTCGTGGTGGCGGCCGATACGACGGTGGCGCTCGGCACCACCCTCTTCGCGAAGCCGGCCGACACCGGTGACGCCCGCCGCATGCTCGAGGCCCTGAGCGGCACCACGCACCTGGTCCACACCGGGGTGGTGGTCCACGCGCCCGGCGCCGTCCGATCGGCCGTCGTCACGACCGTCGTCGCCTTCGGGCCGATCGCGGCCGCCGACCTCGAGTGGTACGTCGGAACCGGTGAGCCGCTCGACCGGGCCGGTGCCTACGCCATCCAGGGCGGGGGCGGGCTGTTCGTGCGATCCGTCGACGGCAGCCCGAGCAACGTGATCGGCCTGCCGCTCGGCGTGGTGGCCGAGCTGCTCGTCGCCGTCGGCCATCCCCTGTCCACCTTCCGTCGCAACCTCCAGGAGGAATGATGACCATCCCCACGCGTCACCTCGGCCCGCTCGCCGTCCCTGCCCAGGGGCTGGGGTGCATGGGCATGAGCCAGTCCTACGGTCCGGCGGACGACGAGGAGTCGGTGGCCACCATCCACCGGGCCCTCGATCTCGGCGTGACCCTCCTCGACACCGCCGACGCCTACGGGCCCCACGAGAACGAGCGGCTGGTCGGGCGGGCCATCGCCGAGCGGCGCGACGAGGTGGTGCTGGCCACGAAGTTCGGCATCGTCCGGGACGCGGCCGGTGGCCGGGGGTTCGACGGTCGGCCCGAGTACGTGCGGTCCGCCTGCGACGCCTCCCTCCAGCGGCTCGGACTCGGCCACATCGACCTCTACTACCTCCACCGCGTCGATCCGCAGACGCCGATCGAGGAGACGGTGGGGGCGATGGGCGAGCTGGTGGCCGCGGGCAAGGTCCGGCACCTCGGGTTGTCCGAGTGCTCGGCTGCCACCCTGCGGAGGGCGGTGGCGGTGCACCCGATCACCGCCGTGCAGAGCGAGTGGTCGCTCTGGGCCCGAGACATCGAGGACTCGGTGGTGCCGACCTGCCGCGAGCTCGGTGTCGGGATCGTGCCCTTCAGCCCGCTCGGGCGGGGCTTCCTGACCGGCCAGGTCACCTCGCCCGACGACTTCGGGCCCGACGACTTCCGCCGTACCCTGCCTCGCTTCCAGGGCGAGAACTTCCAGCGCAACCTGGACCTGGTGGCCAAGGTGCAGGAGCTGGCCGCGACCCGCGGCGTGACTCCAGGTCAGCTGGCCCTGGCGTGGGTGCAGGCCCAGGGCGACGACGTGGTCCCCATCCCGGGCACGAAGCGCCGGGCCTATCTCGAAGAGAACGTGGCCGCGCTGGACGTCGAGCTCACGGCGGACGATCTGGTGGCGATCGAGGCGATGCTGCCCCAGAGCGCGGTGGCAGGCGATCGCTACGCCGACATGCGTTTCGTGAACGGTTGAGCGGTCGAGCGCCGGTGGGCCCGAAGGCGGCGGTCAGCCCGAGGTGAGCCCGGCTCCGGTCGGGACGCCGAAGTCGATCCAGCCCTCGTCGGCCAACGTGCCCAGGTCGTTCTCGCGCACCCCGCCCGCGCTCACGGTCACCAGGCGGCCCTCGGCGATCATCGACCGCCGGATCGGGTACCAGTGGAACAGCCGTCCCTGCTCCTGGAGCGTGCGGCCGGTCACCTTGAACACGACGGCCGACGTGCACTCCTTGATCCGGGTGCACACCAGCTCCTTCGGTACCACGACGGTGCCGGTCTTCGGCCACCAGAGGAAGGCGTGGGGATCGAACGTGGCCTCGCTGGTCTCCCCGATCGGCCGCGTGGCCAGCTGCTTCGGATGCTGGGGGTCGGTGACGTCGAAGAGGCCGATCTGGCTGTGGGTGACCAAGCCGTTGTCGTCGGCCGCGAAGCCCACGCCGAGGAGGAGGCCGTCGCCGATCGGGTCCAGGTAGGTGGAGTAGCCCGGGATCTTCAGCTGGCCGATCAGTCGGGGGGCGGTGGGCCGGCTGAGGTCGAGCACGAACAGCGGATCGGTGCGCCGGAAGGTGACGACGTAGGCGCGGTCGCCGAGGAAGCGGACGGCTTGGATCTGCTCCTGTTGGCCCAGGCCGCGAATGGAGCCGACTTCGACGAGGGCGTCGCCCCGGCGTTCGAAGACATGCACGCCGGATTCGAGCGACGAGCCGAAGCCGCCGGCCGCGGTGGTGGTCGCGATCCGGAGCCGGCCCTGGTACTCGCTGAGGGAGTACTGGTTCAGGACCGTGCCGTCGACGTTGCCCGACGCGAGGTAGCGGGCGCCGGATGGATCGGCCAGCGCGAAGGCGTGCAGCGCGGTGCGCGGCGGCTGCGGATTGACGGGAACGGTCGAGCCGGTGGGATCGGGTGCCCGCTGGGTGGTGACATAGAGCGTGGTGGCGGAGGCGTAGACCGTCTGGCCGTCAGCCGCCACCCCCCGCGGCTCCCGTCGGTGGACGGTCGGGTGCTCCGAGCGCCACGGCCTCCACCCACACGACGCCGAAGCCGGAGAAGTCCTGCGGATGACCGATCCGGGTGCAGTCGATGGCCGGGTGCAGCGGTCCACTCGTCCCGTCGACCCCGGCCTCGTACGCCCGCGGGAGGACGTCGTCCGTGGTCAGCTCGTCGATCACCCGCTTGTTCTCGGCCAGGGCGGCGTCCTGGTCGGTGTCGCGGTCGGTGCGGGGTCGCACGAAGGGGATGCGTTGGACCAGCGACTGCGTCAGCACGACGCGGGCCGTGTGGTCGATCGAGCGCACGGCCAGGACCGTGCCCTCGAAGTAGGTGCGGGAGGTGAGGCTCGGCACGCCTGCGGCCAGGCGGTAGCGCGAGATGATCGTGTCGGGAGTGCCCGACGACTGCTCCTGGGTGACGACGAGCAGGGTGCCGGCGTCCAGCACCATCTGCTGGTCGCCCGGCGGCACCTCCTGGTCGGCGAGGAGCCGCTTGGTGTCGAGGTCGGCGCTGCGCAGATGGTTGTCGATCAGGCTGTAGACGGTGCGTCCGTCGGTTTCGGCGATGTCGCCCTCGTCGACCCCGATCTCCTGGGTGTTGGTCGTCGAGGTCTCGCCGGCCGCACCCGGGGCGCGGTTCGCCACCGGTCCCGGCGTGCCAGGTGCGGCCGCGCCGTAGGTGGTCGGTGGACCGGGCGGGATGATGCCACCGCCGGCCTGGTCGATGTAGCCGCCCGCATCCACCAACCCGTAGGGCGTGACCCGCTCGAGCAAGCGGTCCTTGGTCCACGCCAGCAGGTCGGCGCAATCGGCGAACGGCGCCAAGGCCTGCGGCCGCCCGCCGCTCGGGGCGGCCTGGTCGAGCGCTACGGCGAGGTCCGCCCGCGGTGCCATCGTCACCGCGGTCGTTGCTGGGGGCCGCGGCACGGGCGTGGCCGCCCGTCCGGACGAGCAGCCAGCCACCACCAGGGCGGCGCTGACGATGGCGAGCAGGAAGGGGCCGGAGCGGGAGGTCAGCATGCGCCTTGGACGTCCGGGGACGCCCGACGGTTCCAGGGCGGTTCCGAAGCCGGTCGCCGGCCGATCGCTCCCGTTAGCACTCCCAGGCCGCGGTTGCTAATGGCGGCTGGCTTCGCGTAGCCTTAGCACTCGCAAAGCCAGAGTGCTAACGCTTCCCGGAGCTTTCGGGAACCCTGTCATGTGCCATGCCAATGGAGGCCCGCACCCATGAACCTGAAGCCGCTCGATGACCGCATCGTCGTGAAGGCGAACGAGGCCGAGGAGCGCACCGCGTCCGGTCTCGTGATCCCGGACACTGCCAAGGAGAAGCCCCAGCAGGGCAGCGTCCTGGCCGTCGGCCCGGGCCGTCGCTCCGAGCAGACGGGCGAGCTCATCCCGCTCGACGTCAAGGTGGGCGACACGGTCGTCTACTCGAAGTACGGGGGCACGGAGATCACCGTGGACGGCGAGGACCTGTTGATCCTCTCCAGCCGCGACGTCCTGGCCATCGTGAAGAAGAAGTGAGCTGCTGAACCCCTCATGTCCAAGATCCTGAAGTTCGACGACGAGGCGCGGCGCGCACTCGAAGCCGGGGTGAACAAGCTGGCCGACGCGGTCAAGGTCACCCTCGGACCGCGAGGTCGCAACGTCGTCCTCGACAAGAAGTGGGGCGCACCCACCATCACCAACGACGGCGTCTCCATCGCCAAGGAGGTGGAGCTGGAGGACCCCTTCGAGAACATGGGTGCCCAGCTGGTCAAGGAGGTGGCCACCAAGACCAACGACGTGGCCGGCGACGGCACCACCACCGCCACCGTCCTGGCCCAGGCGCTGGTCCACGTCGGCCTGCGCAACGTGACCGCGGGAGCCAATCCGATGGGCCTGAAGCGGGGCATCGAGAAGGCGGTCGCGGCCGTCGTCGAGGCGCTCAAGGCTCAGGCCAAGGAGGTCGAGGACAAGGCCGAGATCGCCCAGGTGGCTTCCATCTCCGCCGCCGACGCGAGCATCGGCGACGTCATCGCCAATGCCATCGACAAGGTGGGCAAGGACGGCGTCGTCACCGTGGAGGAGTCGAACACCTTCGGGATGGAGCTCGAGTTCACCGAGGGCATGCAGTTCGACAAGGGCTACCTGTCGCCCTACTTCGTGACCGACCCGGAGCGCCAGGAGGCCGTGCTCGAGGATCCCTTCATCCTCCTGCACTCGGGCAAGATCTCGACCGTCCAGACCCTCTTACCTGTCCTCGAGCAGGTCATGCAGGGTGGCCGCCCGCTCGTCGTGATCGCCGAGGACGTGGAGGGCGAGGCCCTCGCCACCCTCGTGGTCAACAAGATCCGCGGCACCTTCAACTCGGTCGCGGTGAAGGCGCCCGGCTTCGGCGATCGGCGCAAGGCCACGTTGCAGGACATGGCCGTGCTCACCGGGGCCCAGGTCATCAGCGAAGAGGTCGGTCTCAAGCTGGAGAACGCGTCGGTCGACCTGCTCGGCCAGGCCAAGCGGGTGATCATCACCAAGGACAACACCACCATCGTCGACGGCGGCGGTGAAACGGCCGACGTCCACGGGCGCATCAACCAGATCAAGGCCGAGATCGAGAACACCGACTCGGACTGGGATCGGGAGAAGCTCCAAGAGCGCCTGGCCAAGCTGTCCGGCGGCGTCGCCGTGATCAAGGTCGGGGCGGCCACCGAGGTGGAGCTGAAGGAGAAGAAGCACCGCATCGAGGACGCGGTCTCGGCCACCCGGGCCGCCATCGAAGAGGGCGTCGTCGCCGGCGGTGGCGTGGCCCTGCTGCGAACCCGCGACGCCGTGGCCAAGGTCGTGAAGCGCCTGAGCGGCGACGAGGCGACCGGGGCGCAGGCGGTGTGGACGGCGCTCGAAGCGCCCACCTACTTCATCGCCGAGAACGCAGGATTCTCGGGCTCGGTCACCGTCCGCCAGGTTGAGGCCGAGACTGGGCCGGTGGGCTTCAACGCCGTCACCGGGGAGTTCGAGGACCTCGTGAAGTCGGGGGTCATCGATCCGGCCAAGGTCACGCGGGCGGCGCTGCAGAACGCGGCGTCCATCGCCGCCATGGTCCTCACCACCGAGGCCCTCGTCGCCGACAAGCCTGAGAAGCACAGCGCTCCGGCCATGCCGGGTGGCGGCGGCATGGGTGGTATGGGCGGCATGGGCGGCATGGGGATGATGTGAGCGTCGCTTGACGCATGGGATCCCCCCGACGGGCCCGACCGCAGCCGCGGTCGGGCCCGTCCGCGTGCAGACTGGGCCGGTGCGGGGCCTGCCGTTCTGGATCCACCAGCTGGCCGAGTACGCCATCGGCCTCGGGCTCATCGCCCAGGCCGCGCAAGGGCCCAAGACAGTGCTGCCGGTGGCGTTCGGCGGCGTGGTGCTGATCTCGGCCGCGATCGTCGATGGCCCGATGGCGGGCTGGAAGGCGGTGTCGCGGCCGGCTCACCGCACCGTGGACATCGGCCTGGCCCTGGCCGCCCTCGTGCTGGCCGTCCTCCCGTGGTCCCGCGCCGATGTCGCCAGTCGCGCCGTCCTCGCCATCACGGCCGCCCTCCTCGGCGTGCTGATCGTGTCGACCAGCTACGCGCCAAAGGCGGTGCGGCCGCCGCGCCGCCCCGGGGACAGGGCGGAGGACCTCGGGCGTCAGGCCGGCCGGCTGGTCGGCAAGGGGGTCAAGGCCTATCGGGACCGGCGCCCCCGCCCGGACGACTCCTAGCATGGCTGGGCATGGAGATGCCCGCACCTGACCCCGCCAAGCTGCTCGGCTTCTGGGAGGAGTGGGAGCGCGGTGAGACGACCCCGGGACGGGTCCTGGCCAACCTGAAGACGGCCGGCATGCCCCAGCTCCTGCGCCAGCTGATCGACGCCTCGACGGGTGCGGATACCCGCGCCGACGGGTGACCCGGGCGACGACGACGAGCTCGACGACCGGGCCGGGGCCGAGCCCACGGGGCGGCGCGCAGATCATCCCCCGCCCGGACCGCTGGGCGCCGGGGCTTCCGGCGCCGTGGTCCGGGCGGCCGACCCCGCGTCGCTTCGAGCTCGGCGCGGTGGTGACCGCGGTCGCCGGGCTCGGGGGGCTCGAGCGCCGTGGCGGGGGTGACCTGCCTCCGTTTCCCGACGCCCAGCCGTCGGCTGTCCTCGTCGCCCTGCACGACGGCCGGCTGGGGGCGGAGGTGATCCTGACCCGGCGCTCGTGGGCATTGCGGAACCATCGGGGCGAGATCAGCTTCCCTGGCGGTCGCCTTGACCCGGGCGAGACGCCGGAGACTGGCGCCCTCCGTGAGGCCCACGAGGAGGTGCGGCTCGACCCGGAGCTGGTCGAGCTCATCGGCCGGCTGCCATCGCTGTCGACGGTGGTGAGCCGCAGCCACATCGTGCCCGTCGTCGGACGGCTGGAGGCGCGGCCCCGTCTCGAGCCGGCAGCCGACGAGGTCGAGCGCATCCTCCACGTGCCCCTGGCCGAGCTGGCGCAGCCCGGCGTGTTCCGCGAAGAGCGATGGGGCACCGCACCGCTCGAGCGAGCCGTCTACTTCTTCGAGCTGGAGGACGAGACGATCTGGGGCGCGACGGCGCGCATCCTCGTCGATCTGCTCCAGGTCGTCCTCGCGGCCGGGCCATGACGCCGCCCACCATCGAGCACGGCCCGCTGACCCTGCGGCTGCCCACCGCGGTGGACGTGCCGTGGGTCTACGCCGCCTGCCAGGACGAGGACATCCAGCGCTTCACCACCATCCCGTCGCCGTACCGGCCCGATGACGCCGTGGCCTGGGTCGCGGTGGCGGCCGAGCTGTGCGACGCGGACCGGGAGTTCCACTTCCTCATCTCCCTGACCGAGACCGGCGAGCTGCTCGGTTCGGCCGGTTTGCGGCCTGGCGCGGCGCCCAGCCGGGCCGAGATCGGCTACTGGGTCGAGCGCTACGCACGCCGGCGGGGCGTCGCTTCCACCGCGGTGCTGGCACTGGAGCGTTGGGGCGCATCCACCCTCGGCCTGCGCGAGTGCTTCCTGCGTGTGGCCGAAGGGAACGCGGCGTCGATGGCGGTCGCCCGGCGGTGCGGCTACGAGCTGATGGGGCCGGACGCCGAGCCGTGCAAGGGCCTCCCGGTCGTTGTCCTCGGCAAGGCGCTGGGCGGCGGCGATCAGCCGGCGAGCGACTGAAGCAGCTGCCACCCGGCCTCGACGTGGCGGCGCTCGGTGGCCCGGCCACCGACGCAGAACCGCAGGATCGATCGCCCGTCGACGGCCGACCGCGTGAACAGGGCCCGGCCGCTGGCGTTGGCGGCCTCGATGAGCGCGTCCGTGGCCGCGTTGCCGCCCCGCAGCGCGACGCAGACCAGGTTGAGCGGGTGGGGCGCGGCGATCTCGAAGCGGACGTCCGCCTCGGCCCAAGCGGCCAGCTCCTGCGCCCACGCCACGTGGTCTCGGATCATGTGCTGCGTCGCGGCCACGCCGTCCAGGCGGAGCGAGAGCCAGAGCTTCAGGGCTCGGAAGCGCCGGCCGAGCGGGATCTGCCAGTCTCGGTAGTCGATGACCGCTCCCGATTCGCTCGCCTTCGTCCGCAGGAACTCAGGCAGGATGGTGAGCGCGCCCACCAGCGCCGCCCGGTCGGCCACCCACAGCAGGTCGCAGTCGAACGTCACGCCCATCCACTTGTGAGGGTTGGTGCAGTAGGAGTCGGCCCCCTCGAGGCCGGTGTTGACCCACCGCAGCTCGGGGCACAGCGCGGCGATGCCGCTCATCGCGCCGTCGACGTGGAGCCAGACGGCCTCGTTGGCGCAGATCTCGGCGATGGCAGGCACGGGGTCGAACGCGTTGGTCGAGGTCGTGCCCACGGTGGCGCAGACGAAGAAGGGGAGGCGGCCGGCGGCCCGGTCCTCGCTGATGGCGGCCTGCAGCGCCTCGGGCCGCATGGCGAACGTCTCGTCGTGCGGGATCAGGCGCAGGTTGTCGCTGCCGATGCCCGCGATCCGCACCCCTTTCGCGGTGGCGGAGTGGGCCTGCGCGGTCGTGTACGCCACCAGCTCCGCCCTCGCGCCAGTGCGGTTGCTGGCGCCGCCGGTGATCCGCTCGCGCGGCGACGATGGCGCAGAGGGTCGCCTCCGAGGCGGTGCCCTGGATGACGCCGCCCCCCTCCCCGTCCGAGCGGAAGCGCTCGGGGAGGTCGAGCAGCTCCGCCATCCAGTCCAGCATGAGCGTCTCGAGCTCGGTGCAGGCCGGGCTGGTCGCCCACAGCATCCCGTTCACGCCCAGGCCCGATGACAGCAGGTCACCGAGGATGGCGGGGTAGGTCGAGTTGGCCGGGAAGTAGGCGAAGAAGCTCGGGTGCTGCCAGTGGGTGAGCCCGGGCACGATCACCCGCTCGATGTCTGCGACGACGGCGTCGAAGGGCTCGGGCTCGGCTGGGGGGTGGGCCGGGAGCTGGGCGCGGACCCAGCCCGGTTCGACGGCGGACGCCACGGGGTGCCGTTCGACGCTCTCCAGGTAGTCGGCGACCCAGTCGATCAGTGCGTACCCCTGCTTGCGGAACTCCTCGGGGGTCACCCCGGCGATGGTACCGAAGGCCGGCTCGGCGGCCGCAGGGGAGAGGCGCGAAAGACCTTTGCAACCGTGCCGGCCGACACGCTGCAGGCGCGCCGTCCGGCCCGATTGTCAAGGGTTGATCTGGGCCCGCGTTGGGTGCAAGGTTGGGTTCACCAAGCAGTGCAGTTGGCCCGACTGGCCAGCAGATCCGTTTGGAGGAGGTACAAGCTCGTGATCACAGGTGTGAGCACAGAAGGGGACACTCCACCGGGCTGAAGCCGCGGCGACGCCGGTGCGTCGTCGCCCACCGCTCACCGGGTGCTCCCAACCTCGACCGGCTGAGATCCGGATCAAGAGCAGCCCGCGGATGCAAAGCGTGGACGATGGCACTGCGACGTCGCAGCACGACGTGAAGAGCCCGAAGCGATGGCCTCGGCCCGGCCCTGAACGAGCACGGGTCGAGGCCATCGGCGCGCCCGAGGTCAGGCGGGCGGCTCCACTCCTCACGCCTCGAGCTGGTTGGCCTTGGTGTGCTGCCGGGCTGCCCACAGCACCCGGCCGAAGATCCCGGCCGACGCGACGGCCAGGATCCCGAACAGCAGGAGCTGCTCCCACCCGCCGGGGTCGCCGGGGGTCTGGGGCTTGCGGCCGGTGTTGGGTAGCGGGATGACCAGTTGGGGACCGAGATCGACCGGGAGCGTGGTCGTGGGTGCGGTCGGCGGGACGGTTTGGGCCGGCGCCGCGGGCGCGGCCGACACGAGGACGACGACCACGGTGACCAGGAGCAGGATCGCCCCGATGATCACGCCGGCTGGTCGCGGCGGCTTCATCGCACTCACGGTAGAGGCCCTGTGGTCCCTCGCCCCAGGCGGCTGGACGAAATGTCAACGGCGGCTCCCCCGGCTCTGGTGGCGGCCTCGGTACCATCGGGCGCAACGGCGAGCGTGAGGGAGGTGGCACCATGGCCGAGGTCGAGATCGGGCTGGGCAAGTCCGGACGGCGGGCCTACGGGTTCGACGACATCGCCATCGTCCCGAGCCGCCGCACCCGCGATCCGGAGGACGTCGACATCTCGTGGGATCTGGACGGCATCCAGCTCGAGCTGCCGCTCATGGCCTCGGCCATGGACGGGGTCGTGTCGCCCGCCACCGCCATCGAGATCGGTCGTCTGGGCGGGGTGGGGGTGCTCAACCTCGAAGGTCTCTGGACCCGTTACGAGGATCCAGACCTGCTGCTCGAGGAGATCGCTCAGCTCGACGACGAGAAGGCGACCCGGCGGATGCAGGACATCTACCTGGAGCCGATCAAGCCCGAGCTGGTCACCGAGCGCATCCGCCAGATCCGCGATGCCGGTGCCGTGGCCGCAGCCTCGGTCACGCCGCAGCGAACCGACCAGCTCCTGCCGGCCATCACGGCCGGCGAGCTCGACATCCTGGTGATCCAAGGCACGGTCGTCTCGGCCGAGCACGTCTCGAAGAACCGCGAGCCGCTGAACCTGCTGAAGGTCATCCGCCAGTTCGAGATGCCCGTCATCGTTGGCGGCTGCGCCAGCTACCAGGCCGCCCTCCACCTGATGCGCACCGGGGCCGTTGGCGTCCTCGTCGGCGTGGGTCCCGGGCACGCCTGCACGACGCGGGGTGTCCTCGGGATCGGTGTGCCGCAGGCCACGGCCGTCGCCGACGCCCGGGCCGCCCGCATGCGTCACCTGGACGAGACCGGGGTCTACGTGCAAGTCATCGCCGACGGTGGCATGGGCACGGGCGGCGACATCGCGAAGGCCATCGTCTGTGGGGCAGACGCCGTGATGATCGGCTCGCCGCTCGCGGCCGCTCGGGAGGCCCCGGGGCGCGGCTATCACTGGGGCATGGCGACCTTCCACCCGACGCTGCCGCGCGGCGCGAGGGTGCGAACCCAGCTGCGGGGGACGTTGGAGGAGATCCTCGTCGGACCGGCGCACGAGAACGACGGTCGGATGAACCTGTTCGGCGCGCTCCGCACCTCCATGGCGACCTGCGGCTACGAGACGCTCAAGGAGTTCCAGAAGGCCGAGATCATGGTGGCGCCTGCCCTGCAGACAGAGGGCAAGTCGCTGCAGCGGGCCCAGCGGGTGGGCATGGGCCATTGAGCGCGGCATGGCTGACCTGGTCCTCGTCGTCGACTTCGGGGCTCAGTACGCGCAGCTGATCGCTCGCCGGGTCCGGGAAGCCGGCGTGTACTCGGAGATCGTGCCGCACTCGATCACGGCCGCCGAGCTGGCGGCCCGTCGTCCCTCCGGGGTCATCTTGAGCGGCGGACCGGCCAGCGTGCACGTGCCCGGCGCGCCGGTGATCGACGCCGATGTCTACGGACTCGGCCTGCCCATCCTCGGCATCTGCTACGGCGCCCAGCTGATCGCCCAGCAGCTCGACGGTGAGGTGGCCGAGACGGGCCGGGGCGAGTACGGGCGGACGGAGCTGGCCGCAACCGGCGCGGCCAGCGCGCTCTTGGACGGTGACCAGACCGTCTGGATGAGCCACTTCGACTCGATCGTGCGGGCCCCCGCCGGCTTCCTCGTCACGGGCTGTACGAAGGACGTCGGCGTGGCCGCGCTCGAGGACGAGGAGCGGCGGATCTACGGGGTCCAGTTCCACCCCGAAGTCGTGCACACCGTCCGGGGGCAGGAGCTGCTCCAGCGGTTCCTGTTCGACGTCTGTCGGTGCTCGCCCACGTGGACGACGGCGTCTATCATCGACACGCAGGTGGAGGCGGTGCGGGCCCAGGTCGGTGACCGTCGGGCGCTCTGCGGTCTCTCGGGCGGCGTCGACTCCGCGGTGGCGGCCGCGTTGGTCCATCGGGCCATCGGGCACCAGCTGACGTGCGTCTACGTCGACACCGGGCTGATGCGCAAGGGCGAGTCCGGCCAGGTGGTGGACACCTTCCACCGGCACATGGGGATGGAGCTGATCCACGTCGACGCCAGCGAGCGCTTCTTCGAGCGGTTGCGCGGGGTCACGGACCCGGAGGAGAAGCGCAAGAACATCGGCGAGCTCTTCGTGCGCATCTTCGAGGAGAACACCGGCGGGCTCACCGACGCCGAGTTCCTCGTCCAGGGCACCCTCTACCCCGACGTGATCGAGAGCGGGACGGCGCACGCATCCGTGATCAAGAGCCACCACAACGTCGGTGGCCTGCCCGACGACATGACACTCGAGCTGGTCGAGCCGTTGCGGACCCTGTTCAAGGACGAGGTCCGGCGGCTCGGCTCCGAGCTGGGCCTGCCCGATGAGATCGTCTGGCGCCAGCCGTTCCCCGGCCCCGGGCTCGGTGTGCGCATCATCGGCGAGGTGACCCCCGAGCGAGTTGCCCTGCTCCAGGAGGCCGATGCCATCGTGCGGGAGGAGATCCGTGCCGCCGGTCTCGAGCGCGAGATCTGGCAGTCCTTCGCCGTGCTGGCGGACGTCCGTTCGGTCGGGGTGATGGGCGACGAGCGCACCTACGGGCACCCCATCATCGTCCGGGCCGTCACCAGCGAGGACGCGATGACGGCTGACTGGGCCCGCCTGCCTTACGAGGTGCTTGAGCGGCTCTCCAGCCGCATCATCAACGAGGTGCGGGGCATCAACCGGGTGGTCTACGACGTCACGTCGAAGCCGCCCGGCACCATCGAGTGGGAGTGATGCGCGGCCTCGACGAGGCGCGGGTATCGGCCTGGCTGGTCGAGCAGGTGAGGGGCGCGGTGGCCCCATTCGAGTTCGAGCTCATCGCCGGCGGTCGATCGAACCTGACCTTCGCCGTGACTGGCGCCGACGGGGGGCGCTTCGTGCTCCGCCGACCGCCGCTCGGGCAGGTCCTGGCCACTGCGCACGACATGGGTCGCGAGCACCGCATCATCGCCGCCCTCTGGGGGACCGCGGTGCCGGTGCCGCAGGCCCTCGCCTTGTGTGTGGACGAGGCGGTGAACGACGTGCCGTTCTACGTCATGAGCTATGTGGACGGCGTGGTGCTGGACTCCGCGACCGCGGCCGGCGCGCTCGGGCCCGCGGCGCGCCGAGAGGCCGCGCTCAACCTGATCGACGTGCTCGGGGAGCTCCACTCGGTGGACGTGGAGGCCATCGGGTTGGCCGATCTGGCCCGCCACACGGGGTACGTCGAGCGCCAGCTCAAGCGGTGGTCGGCGCAGTGGGAGGCGTCGAAGACGCGTGAGCTGCCCCAGATCGAGGAGGTCTCGCGCCTTCTCCGAGCCCGGGTCCCTGCTCAGCAAGCCGTGGCCGTCGCGCACGGCGACTACCGGTTCGGCAACTGCCTCGTCGATCCGTCGACGGGGAGGCTCAACGCGGTGCTCGACTGGGAGCTCTGCACACTGGGCGACCCTCTGGCCGACGTCGGCTACCTCGGGGTGTACTGGACCGACCCGGGCGAGGTGCCGCGCCGCGAGAACGACCCGACCGCCGCGGGAGGGTTCCCCGCCTATCGCGAGCTGCTGGCCCGTTATGCCGCCCGAACCGGTTTCGACCTCAGTGCCGTCGACTACTACATCGCCTTTTCCTCCTGGCGTCTGGCCGTCATCAGCGAAGGGGTGTACGCCCGGTACCTCCACGGCGTGATGGCTGGCGATGCCCCGGACCTGGCGGCCTTCAAGGAGGGGACCGAGCAGCTCGCCGCGGCCGCCCTCGCCGCCGCCCACCGGCTCGGCCCCTAACCGAGCGGCGAGCGCCGGGTACCAGTCCTCGGGCGCGGGACCGAGATGAGGATCCGGCCGCTCGAGGGGCCCGGGCGTGCCGGCCCGGTACGTGCCACGCCGCACGCGCACCGCTCGACCCTCACGGGTCTCGTACCCCAGCGCCTCGGCCAAGCGCTTCACCGGGCCGTCGCCCGCGATCGTGAAGCCGTACAGGAGGAGCAGGCAGTGGAGCTCACGAAGGGTCAGCTCACCGTGGATGCGCAGGAGGGCGAGGCACACGCGGCGCAGGGGCGCCCGATACAGGGGTCTGGCCGTGGCCATCTCGGGAGGGAGCGGTGCCTCGTCCGGTCGAGGAGGACGGCGGGCCCATCCCGACGGGACGGCCGGCCAGAGGTGCTCGTGCAGATCCAAGGCTTCGCGGTCCGCGACGCGCTTGCGGCGCATCCAGTCGATCGCCTCGGCGTCGAGGGCGTCGAGCTGATCGACGGCTCGCTGACGGCGGTCGTCCAGCATCTGGCGCTCGGCCCACGACAGGCCGGCCGCCATCCGGGCCGCGGCGTAGGGATCGTCCTTGAGCCAGCGCGGGACCGGCGGCAGGGCACCGTCGGCCCTCGCGGAGAGCCGAGCACGCGTGGCGCGGTCCGGTCGGAGGAGAGGGTGGCGCTTCATCGGCTTCTCCACCTTCGGGAGAGAGGAGGGCGGGACGTCACCCCGTGACGCCGATGGCCAAATACTGCCAGAGGGGTGTTGCGAGGTCAGTCGGGCTTCGTCGAACCCGGCCCTCCCGCCGCCCCGCTCCCGGGCGCGCCGCCGTCTCGCCCGCCGTCTCGCCCGCCGCCCGCCATCGCGCCGGCCGCCCGCCATCGCGCCGGCCGCCGCCCGACCAGCGGACCGACCGGCCCCCCGCCCGGGCGCGTCCGCCCGAAGAATCTGTGAAGAATCTTCGGGTGACGCGTGCTACGGGAGGAAGTGGGTGGGCGGCGGACGGCGAGTGAGTGTGGGCGAGCGGACGACGGCCGGGGTGGCAGGGATCGAGGGTGGCCGGGGGCCGGGGTGCCCGGCGCGGCGGGGATCGGGTGGCAGGGATCGAGGGTGGCCGGGGCCGGGGTGGTGGGATTGGGTGACACAGGACCGGGGAGAGGTTCCTGAGGGTCCGGAGACAGTTCGTGCGGGGAGGCCGATGAGTGGCCCTGGTACGGTCCGCGGATGGTCAGCGGCGACGCCGGGCGGGGGCGGGAGGACTCGATCGGGGTCGACGCCCTCCGCCCCGGGCTGTCGGCGGTCGCCGGCTGATCGGGCCCTCCGTGGCCGCCAAACGCGACCAGGCCGCGGTCGAGGATCGGGCCGGGCGGTGGGCGATGGACCTGGCGAGCTGGGCCATCCCGGCCGATGTGCTGGCGGTCGCGCCGGAGCACCCGTGGCGCCACCCACCCGAGGACTTCGTGGTGCCCAGCTCCGGGCCGGTCGAGACCCCATCGACACCCGTCGAACGCGAGGTCTTGCCGATCGGAGGCACGGTCCTGGACGTCGGCTGTGGGGGCGGGCGAGCGTCACTGGCGCTCGTTCCACCGGCCGCTCGGATCGTGGGTGTGGACGAGAGCGACGCCATGTTGGAGCGCTTCGAGGTCGCGGCGGCCGAACGCGGGGTCGAGCACGCTTGCCATCGCGGGCGGTGGCCCGAGGTGGCGAGCGACGTGCCGGACCTCGACGTCGTCGTCTGCCACCACGTCGTCTACAACGTGCCCGACGTCGTCAGCTTCCTGGAGGCCCTCACCGCGCATGCCCGGCTGGCGGTCGTGGTCGAGCTCACGGCTGGTCACCCGCTGACGACGTGGTCGTTGGCTTGGCAGCACTTCTGGGGCATCGAGCGGCCGAGCGGACCGACCGCCGAGGACTTGGTCGGGGTGGTTCGGGCCCTTGGCTGGGGGCCGGAGGTGTGGCGGCGGCGCCCGGTCGGCCACGACCCGCTCGCCGACCGCGAGCGCGCCGTGCGCTCGACGCGCCGGCGGCTCTGCCTGTCGGCCGACCGGGACCAGGAGGTGGCCGACTTCCTTGACCTCCATCCACTTGTGTGGCCGAGGGACATCGTGACGGTGCGCTGGCCGGGTGAGTCGGGCGGGGGCTGATGAGAGAAGCAACGCAAAGAGGTCAAGCAGCCACTGTTCGTGGTGGCCCGGGGATGTTCGGAGTACCAACGGGTCGGAGGCACGGCTCGCCTCTTTCGGCCAGCGGCCCGGCGGCTGATACGTTCCGGCGCCGACGACACCCGTCGTCCCATGGGGAATTCGGAGGACAGAGCATGGTTCGTCGGTCCTTGATCGCTCTGGGGGCGGTGAGCCTCGTCGTACCTCTGACCGTCGGCCCACTCAGCTCCGCCGGCGCGTCGCCGCAGACAGTGCGCCTGCAAGGAAGCATGCCGTCGCTGCCGAGCGGCGCTGTCTCGAAGGGCGCCGTGCCCCGTGGCCAGCGCATCTCGTTCCGGGTGGAGCTGAAGCTCCGTGACGAGGCTGGGGCCAACGCCCTCGCACTCGCGGTCTCGACCCCCGGCAACGCATTGCGCGGCAAGTACCTGACGCCGGACCAGTTCCGGGCCCGCTTCGCGCCCACCGCGGTGACAGTGGCCAAGGTCTCGAGCTGGCTCGCCAAGCAGGGCTTCAAGGTCGACAGCGCGCCGCTGAGCCGTTCCTACGTGCAGGCCGAGGGCACCGCGGCGCAGATCGAAGCCGCGCTGCAGACGTCGCTCGTCACGGTGGACACCAACGGCAAGCAGCGTCGGGTGAACACGTCCGAGCCGGCCGTCCCCGTCGACCTCGCCTCGAGCATCGATGGGATCACCGGTCTGACCGAGGTCTTCCTCCACCCGACCACCGTGCGCGCCGACGACATCCCGGGCGCCTCGACGGCGTCTGCGGCCAACGTCACGATCAACGCCGCCGGCAACGCGCCGCCGCCCGCCGGCTTCCGCAACGCCCCGCCGTGCTCGAACTTCTGGGCCCAGAAGCTGGCCACTAACCTGCCGGCTTACGGCAGCGGCTACCCCAGCCCACTGCCGTGGGCGCCTTGCGGTTGGAAGCCTGAGCAGCTGCGTCAGGCTTACGGCACGTCGGCCAACGTGGCGAGCGGCAACGACGGCACTGGCGTCACCGTCGGCATCGTTGACGCCTTTGCCTCCCCGAACATCGTGGGCGACGCCACGACCTATGCCCAGCGCAACGATCCGTCCCATCCGCTGAAGGGGTCGCAGTTCTCGCAGATCGCGTTCAAGCCGTTCACCCATCAGGGCAACGGTGCGAACGGCTGCGGGGCGTCGGGTTGGTATGGCGAAGAGACCCTCGACGTCGAGGCCGTGCATGCGATGGCTCCCGGGGCGAAGATCTTCTTCGCCGGGGCCAAGAGCTGCTTCGACACCGACATCCAGGACGCGCTCGCCTACATCGTCGACCACCACTCGGCCGACATCGTGTCGAACTCGTACGGCAACCTCGGCGAGCTCGTCCCGGCCGCCGAGATCAAGCGGGAGAACAAGATCCATGCCCAGGCCGCGATCGAAGGCATAGGGCTCTACTTCTCCTCCGGTGACAGCGGCGACGAGAGCCTGAACCCGGCGTACACCGGGCCGGCGCCAGCGGCCGACTTCCCGGCCACCTCATCGCTCTCCACCGCGGTCGGCGGAACGAGCCTTGGCGTGGATGCCAACGGCCACGTAGCCGTCGAGCACGGCTGGGAGACGGGTATCAGCAGCTACGACCCGGGGACGAAGTCCTATGCGCCGGGTGGCGACGGCGCCTTCCTCTACGCCGCCGGTGGCGGCCCGAGCCGGGTCTACGCCCAGCCCGCCTACCAGGCTGGTGTGGTGCCGGACAGCATCGCGACCGGGATCAGCAAGCAGAAGAAGCGCGTGACCCCGGACGTCGGCATGGTCGGCGACCCCAACACTGGCTACCTGATCGGCATCACCCAGACGTTCCCCGAGGGCGTCCACTATGACGAGTACCGGATCGGCGGGACGAGCCTGTCATCGCCGCTGTTCGCGGGCGTCATGGCGCTGGTTGATCAGAAGGCCGGCTTCCACCACGGGTTCGCCAATCCGTTCCTGTACTCGCTGGCCGGCACATCGGCGTTCCGGGACATCAAGCCCGGGCCGAAGATCGCGGTCCTGCGGCAGAACTTCGTCAACAGCCTCGACGCCAGCGCTGGGTTCAGCAAGAGCGTCCGGACGATCGACGTCAAGCTCGACTCACTGCGCACCCTGAACGGGTACGACACCCTGACGGGGTTGGGGGCGCCGAACGGGGCGTCCTTCATCAACGCCGGCTGAGCATCTGAGCAGGGAGCGCCTCGTCCGGCTGAGTCGGGCGAGGCGCTCCTCCGCGTCTCCCCAGCCGCGCCACACCCCGCCCGTAGGATGGGAGGGAGATGACGGCCCTTCCTGACTCCGAGGCCCCGATCGAGGGCCTCAACCCGGACCAGCTCGACGCCGTGGTCCAGGCGTCGGGTCCGCTCCTGGTGGTGGCCGGCGCCGGGTCGGGCAAGACCCGGGTGCTCACGCATCGCATCGCCCACCTGATCGGCGAGCACGGCGTGGACCCGATGCGCATCCTGGCCATCACGTTCACGAACAAGGCCGCCGACGAGATGCGGGAGCGGGTCGCGAGCCTCGTCGGCCCGATCGCCCGGAAGATGTGGGTGAGCACGTTCCACTCGGCTTGCGTGCGCATCCTGCGCCGGGAGGCCGACCGCATCGGCTACCCGTCCTCGTTCTCCATCTACGACCAAGCCGATTCGCAGCGCCTGACCGGCTACGTCATCCGCGATCTCGCCCTCGACCCGAAGCGGTTCACGCCGAAGGGCATCCACGCCCAGATCAGCCAGTACAAGAACGACCTCCTCTTCGCCGACGAGGTGCGGGAGCGGGCCGCCAACATCTTCGAGCGCAAGATCGCCGAGATCTACGGCGAGTACCAGGCTCGGCTCGAGCGAGCCGGAGCGATGGACTTCGACGACCTCTTGACCAACACCGTGCGCCTGTTCCGCACCTGCCCGGACGTGCTGGAGCGCTACCAGGAGCGCTTCGAGCACATCCTGGTCGACGAGTACCAGGACACGAACAAGGCCCAGAACGAGATCGTCCTCACCCTCGGGGCGCGCCATCGCAACGTGTGCGTCGTCGGCGACTCGGATCAGAGCATCTACCGCTTCCGCGGCGCCGACCTGCACAACATCCTCGAGTTCGAGGAGGCGTTCCCAGACGTCACGGTGATCGTCCTGGAGCAGAACTACCGCTCCACCCAGACCATCCTCGACGCCGCCAACGCCGTGATCGGTCACAACCTGGCCCGCAAGCCGAAGCACCTGTGGACGGACCAGGGGCACGGCGCCCGCATCACCCGCTACCACGCCGACGACGAGGGCGACGAGGCCCGCTGGATGGCCCGCACGATGCTCGATCTGCACGAGACCGAGGGCTATCGCTGGGGCGACTTGGCGGTCTTCTACCGGACGAACGCCCAGAGCCGGGTGCTCGAAGAGGCGCTGCTCAAGTCCGGTACGCCGTACAAGGTGGTCGGCGGCACGCGGTTCTACGACCGCCGGGAGATCAAGGACGCGCTGGCGTACCTGCGGGCCGTCGTCAACCCGGCCGACGAGGTGAGCGTGAAGCGGGTGCTGAACGTGCCCAAGCGCGGTGTCGGTGAGGCGAGCATCGGCCGCCTGGACGCGTGGGCGGCGGCAGAGAGCGTCAGCTTCGTCGAAGCGCTCCGGCGAGCCGAGGACGCCGGCGTCTCCGGCGTGGCGGCGAAGGGGATCGGGGCCTTCCTCGAGCTGTTGGACGAGCTCACCGCCGCCGTGCCCGACGGGCCGGCCGTCGTGCTCCAGACCGCCCTGGAGTCGAGCGGCTACCTCGCGGAGCTGGAGGCCGAGCACACGGTGGAGACCGCGGGGCGGTTGGAGAACCTGGGTGAGCTCGTCGGCTCGGCCCGCGACGTGGGAGACGTGGCCGAGTTCCTGGAGCAGGTGGCCTTGGTGGCCGACAGCGACGAGGTGGACGGCGACGACAGCCGCGTCGTGCTGATGACCTTGCACACGGCGAAGGGGCTCGAGTTCCCGGTGGTGTTCCTCGTCGGGTCCGAGGAGGGGATCTTCCCCCACATCCGGGCGCTCACCGAGCCCGACGAGCTGGAAGAGGAGCGCCGGCTGGCGTACGTGGGCATCACCCGGGCCAAAGAGCGGCTCTTCATCTCCCACGCTTGGAGTCGCACCCTGTTCGGCTCGACGCAGTACAACCCCCCCAGCCGCTTCGTCGAAGAGATCCCGTCCGAGCTGATCGAGCAGATGGGGGACGGGGCGCGTCGGGGCAGCAGCCGGGCCGCCTACCGGTCCCGGGTCAACCGGCTCGACGAGGGGGCGTGGTTGGAGCACCGAGAGCGGGTGGTCGATGCGGCGCTGCGGGCGGGTAGCCAGCCGGCCGGTCCGGCACCGACCGGTGCCGACCGCCTGTCTCTCCGCCTGGGCGATGACGTGCGCCATGGCACCTACGGCGAGGGTGTCGTCGTGGACCTGCTCGGCACGGGCGAGAAGGCCGAGGCGCGGGTCCGGTTCCCGGACGTCGGCGAGAAGACGTTCCTGCTGGCATGGACACCGCTCGAGCGAGTCGAGCGCGTCTAGCTCCCGCCCCGCTTGATCGAGGGGTCGGCCACCCGACCCAGGAAGACCACGGCGCCGGTGGGGACGTCGCGGATGAAGAACAGGAACGGGCGATCGAACACCAGCTCGACCGGCGGTCCGGCCGGCGCCGCGGTGGTGCGCATGACGGCGGCCGTCGCGGCCGCAGCCTCTGTTCCGGCCTCGTCGACGGTGATGTTGGCCTGGTGCTGGACGGCTGACAGGTACAGGCGCTCGGCGTCGGTCATGGCGGTGAAGTCGGCTCGGTTGGCGTCGAAGGCGGTCGGCATGCCGAGGGCGCGGAGGGCGCCGGCCAGATCGAGCGCGGATTCGGTGTCCCAGCGCGGCAAGCCGAGCGAGACCATACGGAGAGCCTGGCCTCCGACGATGGTGTCCAGGAGCCCGTTCGAGAGCTGGCTCTCGACGTCGGCCAGCGGACCTGCGGCCGGGAGCACCAACGTCATCGTCAGCTCGTAGCCGGCGTAGGGGAGGTCGACGGCTTGCCATCCATCACCGTTGGCGTAGGCCAGCTCCTCCTGCGACCGCATCATCGGGACCCGCACCGGCGCCCCGCTGAGACGCGTGAAGGGCTGGTCGGTCGTCGCCGCCTTGTCGAAGGGCGATAGCCACGGCGCCTTCAAGTAGATGGCATTGACCAGCACCATCCGGGTCAGCTCGTCGAGGAGGCCGTCCGGCAGCAGCTCGGGGATGCGCTTGGCCGTCTGCTCGCTGACCCAGGCGTTGATGGCGATGCGGGCCTGTTCGGGATTCGCCTTGAAGTCCGTGAGCTGGAGACCGGCACCGTAGAGCTCGGCCAGGCGGTCGAGGAAGGGCTGCTTCCAGCGCAGGCCCTCCTGGCCCCAGAGCGAGTTGGCGATCTTGAGCGTGACCTCGATCGATCCCTGCCCCGACGGGGCGGGCCGGGCGCCCGAACGGGCCGCCAGGGCCTGGTCGAGGGCGTTCATCGACGGACTGAGCGCGTCGGGACCGGCCGTGTGCAGGACCTTGTCCATCTCCGTGCCCGTGAGCCCGACCGCGCCCTCCCGTACCATGGCCAGGGCGATGGCCACGCTGGCCGGGGACGCCACGACGTTGGCGGCCGGCCGGGCCGATGCCAGCTGGCGGTACAGGTCGGCGCCGAGTCCGTTGACGGTGGCGACGGCGGCCGCGGTGTCGCCACTGCTCTGCTGGCGCAGACGCGCCGACCGGACGGTGGAACCGCCCTTCGGCGCCGACGATGAGCCCGGCGACGACGACGGCGAAGACCCCGATGACCCCGATGACCCCGAAGAGGCGCCGCCCTCACCCGAGCAGGCCGCCAGCACGGTGCCGAGCGTGGTCGCGATCAGAAAGCTACGCCGATCCATGGTCCTTGGACGTTGCCACGACGGCGTCGGTTCCACCAGGGGCACGTGGCGGCAGGACGACGCGGAAGGTGGCGCCCCCGCCGGGCGTGTTGTACACGGACGACGTGCCGCCGTGAGCCCGGACCACGGCGTCGACGATGGCCAGGCCCAGGCCACTGCCACCCTGCGTGCGCGACCGGGAGGGATCAGCCCGGTAGAAGCGATCGAAGACCTGGGCTGCTTGATCGGTCCTCAAACCAGGTCCGTGGTCCTCGACGTCGACCACCGCGGTGGCGCCGTCGGTCGAGACCCGCACCGCCACCGGCGTGCCGGGCGGGGTGTGCAGCCGGGCGTTGCTGACCAGGTTGACCAGCACCTGCATGAGTCGGTTGGCATCGCCCTCGAGCGGCACCGGTCCCGGCGCGTCGAGCGTGATGGACCGGGTCGGATCGATGACCCGGGCGTCGGCGACCGCCTTCGCGGCCAGCTCGGCGAGATCGACGGAGCTGCGTTCGAGGGGTCGACCCTCGTCGAGGCGGGTGATGGTGAGCAGGTCTTCGACGAGGCTGGTCATCCGCTCGGCCTCCTCCTCGATCCGCCCCATGCTCCGGGCCACCTGCGCCGGCTCATGGCCGCCATGGCGGTAGAGCTCGGCGTAGCCGCGGATCGACGTGAGCGGCGTTCGCAGCTCGTGGGAAGCGTCGGCGGCGAAGCGGCGCAGCCGGGCCTCGGTGGCCCGCTGGTTGACGAAGGACTCGTCGATCCGGTCCAACATGGTGTTCAGGGTGGAGCCGAGCTGCCCGAGCTCAGTCCGCGCCGACGGGTGGGCGAGGCGCTGTCCCTGCCCGGGCTCACCGGCGTCGGCGATCCGCGACGCCGTCTCCTCCATGCTGCGCAACGGCCGTAACCCGAGCCCGATCAGCCACCAGGCCAACAGGGCCACCCCCACTCCGGCGACGGCGATGGTGACGACCTCGATGGTGACCACCCGGCGGACGGTGGCGTCCACCTCGGTGAGCGGTAGGGCCACGACGAACGTGTAGCGCGGCCCGAAGCGGCTGGTCGCGACGAGGACGCGATAGCGGCCGGAGTCGGTGCCGGAAACGGTGAAGGGCTGGCCGACGTGCGACCCGAGGCTGTCCGGCAGCTTGGGGGCGTTGGTGCCGTCGCGCCCATCGAGGAAGCCCGATACCTCGACGTCGCCCTCGGGGCCCTGTCGCTCGACGAAGATCGGGATGGCGTTGACCGTGGCCCGGGCGGCAGGGTCGAAGGCGGGGAAGCGCGGATCGACGGCCCGCAGAGCCGGCACAGCGACGCTCGTCAGCTGCTCGTCGAGGCGATCGGTGAGGAAGCGCTCGACCAGGATGGGCACCACGATGCCGCCGGCCAGCAGGCCGAGCATCAAGGCGACCAGCGCCAGCAAGGTCAGCCGGAGCCGGAGTGACATGCGCCCGCCTCACCCCGACGGCGAGCGCAGGCTGTAGCCCACCCCCCGCACGGTGTGGATCAGCGCCGGGCGTCCAGCGTCGATCTTGCGCCGGAGGTAGGAGATGTACGTCTCGACGATGTTGCCATCACCGCCGAAGTCGTACTCCCACACGTGGTCGAGGATCTGCGCCTTGGACAGCACCCGCCGCGGGTTGCGCATGAGGAAGCGGAGGAGCTTGAACTCCGTGGGCGTGAGCTCGATCCGGTCGCCGCCGCGGAAGACCTCGAACGTGTCCTCGTCGAGCTCGAGATCGTCGAACGTGAGCCGGCTCGGCGTACCTTCCTGGTGGGTCCTGCGCAGCACGGCGTTGATGCGGGCCACCAGCTCGCCGAGGCTGAAGGGCTTGGTCAGGTAGTCGTCGCCACCGAGGGTGAGACCGCGGATCTTGTCCTCGACCGTGTCACGCGCGGTGAGGAACAGGACGGGGATGCGCTGCCCGGAGGCGGACAGGCGTTGCTGGACGGCGAAGCCGTCGAGATCGGGCAGCATCACATCGAGGACGACGAGGTGAGGTCGGTTCTGCTCGACCGCGGCCAAGGCCTCGCGTCCGTTCTCGGCCGTGGCCACATCGAAGCCCTCGTAGCGCAAGACGGTGGTGACGAGCTCGCGGATGGCGGGCTCGTCGTCGACCACCAGGACGCGGGGCGCGGCACCGGTGCTCACGCCTGTAGTCAACCAGGACGGGCTCGGGAAACGCTGGGCGCTCCCTGGGCGAATCCTGAGCGTCGAGGCGGCCGAGTGGAGCCCGACGCGGACCCGACGCCCGGGTCTTAAGCCGGGCGGATGGCGTCGGCCGGGGCCAGCTTGGCGGCCCGACCGGCGGGCGAGAGGCCGGCGATGGCGCCGACCACGAGGGCCGCGCCCACGCCGCCGGCGACGGCGACGAGGGGCACGGACAGGACCATGTTGCGCACCTGTGCGTAGACCGCGGTGACGCCGATGCCGAGGGCGACGCCGATGATGCCGCCCAGGCACGACAGCATGATCGCTTCGAGGAGGAACTGGAGCCGGATGTGGCGCCGGGTGGCCCCGACGGCCCGCCGCACGCCGATCTCCGTCCGCCGCTCCAGCACGCCGATGACCATCACGTTGGCAATGCCGATGCCGCCGACGAGCAGGGCCACGCCGCCGAGGGCCAGCAGCAGGGCGGTGAGGGTGTCGTTGGCGGCGTTCTTCGCTGCGAAGGCGTCCGAAGGTCGAGTCACGTTCACCTCGTTCGGGGCGGCCGGGTTGGCCGTGGCGCCGAGCACGGTCTGCACCGCCTCCACCTGAGCGCCTTCGGTGACGACGTACACGGTGCCGGGAGAGGTGCTGGCGGCGAACAGCTTTTGGGCGACGGGGTTCCCGATGAAGGCCGCGCTGTCGAGGTTCGGGTAGAGCGGGATGGGATCGAGGATGCCGATGACGGTGAACCAGTGGCCGCCGACGTACACCGCCGGGTCGTCGGCGAGGGGCGGCAGGTTCAGGACGTCGGCCGCCTGTGACCCGAGCACGATCGTGGGGAGCTGCTCGCTGGCCGCGTCGAGGAACTTGCCCTCCTTCAGGTGACCTCCGACCGTCGAGAGCAGACCCGGGTCGGTGGCCTGCACGGAGACGCCACCGGTCTCGTTCGGGTCGATGTAGTTCGTGCGTCGGACCGACGAGTCCACCGTGGTCACGCCACTGGTCTCCTCGACCGGACCGATGCGCTTGATCATCGCCACCGCGTCTTCGGGCAGCGCGGAGTCGGCGCCCCGGAAGGAGGTGCCAGCCTGTACCTCGAGGCGGTTGGGTCCGAGGGCGTTCAGCTTGGCGTTCAGATCGGCCCGGCTGGAGGAGGAGATGCCCATGGTGGCGACGAGGGCGGCGATGCCGATGGCGATGCCAAGTGCGGTGAGCGCGGTGCGCAGCCGGCGGGTGCGCATGCCGACCGTGCCGACACCGAAGACGTCGGACAGGCGCAGGTGGCTCTTCGGCAGCTTCCCCCCCGGCCGGGCCATCAGGCTGCCGGGCGGAGGTCGTCGACGATGCGGCCGTCCCGCATCGAGACGCAGCGCGGAAACTCGGCCACCAGGTCGCTGTCATGGGTGATGAGGACGATGGTGGAGCCGTCCCGGTGGAGCTGGTGGAACAGGTCGACGATGGTGGCGCCGGTCTTCGAGTCCAGGTTGCCGGTAGGCTCGTCGGCGAGCAGGAGGGCCGGCTCGGTGACCAGGGCCCGGGCGATGGCCACCCGCTGGCGCTCGCCGCCGGACAGGCGGCTCGGCCGGTGGTCAGCCCGCTCGGCCAAGCCGACCCGGTCGAGGGCGTCCAGCGCCCGCCGCCGACGGGCCCGACGGGGCAGGCCGGCATAGGTCAGCCCGAGGTTGACGTTCTCGAGCGCGTCCAGCCCGTCGATGAGGTTGAAGGTCTGGAACACGAAGCCGATGCGGCGTCCGCGCAGCGCCGAGAGCCGATCGTCCTTGAGGCGGGCGACGTCGTGGCCGTCGATCCGCACGGTGCCCGCGGTCGGTCGATCCAGCGCGCCCAAGAGGTTCAAGAGTGTGCTCTTGCCCGAACCCGAAGGTCCGACGATCCCGACGAACTCCCCCGCGTCCACGAGGAGGTCGACATCAGACAGCGCCCGCACCGGCGGCGTGCCGTCGTACTCCTTCATCACGCCGCTGAGCTCGATGACCGTGGTCATGCCGTGATCACCGTGTCGCCTTCGCGGACGTTGCCGCTGACCTGCACGTAGCCGCCGGCGAACGAGCCGAGCTGGACGCCGACCAGGTTGGTGGCCCCACCGGACCCGACCTCCTGCACCGCATAGCCGCCCTCGGACAGGGCGAGGAGCGCCTTCACCGGCACCGCCAGCACGTTCTTCGCCGTGCTGGTGGTCAACGACACCGTGACCGGGCTCTCGTCCGGCGCGCTCACGTCCTTGGCCAAGTTGATGTCGATGGGGATGGTGGTGGTGGAGGAGTTGCCGCTCGTCGTGGTGGTGGCCGTCGTGCCCACCGAGGCCACGAGCCCGACGACCGAGGACCCGTCGCCCAGCGTCACCGTGACCTTCTCGGCCGGGGTTACGACCAGCCCCTGCGAGGCGTCGAGGTCGACGTGGACCTGCCGGCGGGTGTCCGTGGTGTCGAGGATGGCACCGCTGGCCGGGTCGCCGAGGGCGACGGTCTGGGACGCGATCCGGACGGGACCGCTCGTGAACCAGATGTCGTCGATCGCGATCTGGCCCGTGTCGTCGCGGCCGAGCAGGGCCTGCCACTTCTCGACTGCGGTGGTGGTCGCGCCGCTGAAGTGGTCGTCGACAGTCAGCTCGGACGGGTCGGCGTAGCCCATCGCGACCAGGTTCTGCTCGAGCTGGAGGACGTCGGGCCCGTCGGCGACGCCGTCCCGGAGGGTGCGCCACATGGGTCGGGCGCCGTACATCACGACGGCCTCGGGCAGGCCATCGACCTCGTACAGCGATTGCCCCCGATTGATGACCGCGCCGACTGCCGCCATCCCAGTGATGGTGCCGCCCGACGAGCTGCTCGAACCGCCGCCCGAGCTGGTGGCGGTCGAGCCTCCGGCCTTGACCGCGGTGGTGGCGCCGTAGCCGATCGTGCCCGAGACGTCGGTCGTCTCGACCAGGTCCCTCCGTTGGATCGTGGCCGTCTTCTGGGGGGTCGTGGTCGGCGGCTGGTCGGCGGCTGCGGCCTGGTGGCGATGGGTTGCCAGGGCCGCGCCCGTGCCGAGACCGGCCACGAGCACGACCGCGGTTGCGCTGATGGCGATGGTCCGCTTCCTCATGGTCACGCCCCAGCGGTCGTGGTGGTCGAGCCGCTGCCGGCGCCTGACCTACCGCCCCGGAAGCTGCCGATCTTGCTCTGGCAGGCCTGGAACGCCTTCTGGTAGGTCGGGTCGTTGCGGTTGGCACCGCCGGCCAAGCCGCCCCCGCCGGCACCAGCCCCACCAGTACCGCCGCCACCAGCGCCGGCGCCGAACTGCGGCCGGCCGTTGGCGTCGAAGGTCGGGTCCTTCATGTCGACGCCGTTGTCCCGCATGCACTGGGCGAAGGCGAGCAGGTTTTTGCGCAGCGCGGCCTGCTGGGCCGGGTCGAGGCTGAAGTTGCCCTGGACGCCCTGGAGCTTGCTCCGACAGGCCTGCTGCGCCTTCTGGAAGGAGGGATCGTTGCGGTTGGCCTGGCCCCCGAGGAAGCCGCCGCTTCCATTGCCGAACTGGGGCCGGCCGTTGGCGTCGAAGGTCGGGTCCTTCATGTCGACGCCGTTGTCCCGCATGCACTGCGCGTAGGCGAGGAACGCCTTCTGCCGGGTCTGGGCGTCGGCGCCGGACGCCGCCCCGCCAGAGCCGCCCGCGGTGCTGCCGTCGCTCGACGCCGGCGGGTCGGCCGAGCCGAGCGTCGCCACCTTCTGTGCGCTGCCTCCGCCGCCACCGCCGCACGCCGCCAGCCCGATCAGGCTGACGGAGGCGAGCGCGAACAGCCGCCGTCCGATCGTCGTCATCACGACCGTATCCTCCGGCCGGGACCTGACCTAAGGCTGGGGCGAGCCTGTGCACTCGCTGGGACCGAACGTCAGCTCCCGGAGTCGGGCTGGAGGTCGAGGGTCAGGGTCCCGTCGTCCCGATCGACGATCACCCGCACGCGGTCGGCCGGCGGCAGCTGGTCCACCGCGTACGACCGTCCGTCGCAGTCGACCAGCTTCTTCGTCTGGCGGTCGAGCTGCACGAGGCAGTCCGCCGCGTTGCCGGTAGGGCGAAGCGAGAAGACCCGCCAGCCGTCGAAGTCGGTCGTGCCGTCGTGGGCCAGGCCGACCGGGCGCTGGCCCGCCGGCCCGACGAGGTCGGGGAAGAGGATGGGACCGCTGGCGGCCACCGAGTCGGCCAGCCGGTCGACCCGGCCGACCGCGAACACCTGGGAGCCCGACCGCGGCTGGACGGTGTCGGCGTTGCTGGTGATCACCACGGCCACGATCCACAGGACGCCGAACAAGGCGGCGATGACCCCCAGGCCGGCGAGGACCGGGACCACCGCTCGGGCCACCGGCGAGCGCAGGCGGGATTCGGCCATGGCCGTCAGTGTGGTCCGTCCTCCTCGGCTCCGCACCCTTCCCCGCCGGTTGGAGGGACCGCGCCCACGGGCGTAGGGTCCGCGGTTCGTGAATCGGCCCTACCGCGTCGTGGTCGCCAAGCCCGGCCTGGACGGGCACGACAGGGGCGCGAAGACCATCACGCGCGCGCTGCGCGACGCCGGCTTCGAGGTGATCTACACCGGCCTGCATCAGACGCCGGAGCAGATCGCGGAGACGGCGCTCCAGGAGGACGTCGACGCGGTCGGCCTGTCGCTCCTCTCCGGTGCCCATCTCACCCTCTTCCCGCGTGTGATGGAGGAGCTGCGCAACCGCGGCCTCGACGACATCCTCGTCTTCGGCGGCGGGGTCATGCCCGCGTCCGACATCACCGAGCTGAAGGCCGCGGGTGTGGCGGCGGTGTTCACCCCTGGCTCCTCGTTGGCGGGCATCTGCGAGTGGCTCGAGCACGAGCTCGACGCCAAGGACGAGCTTCGCGAAGGCACCGAAGGGGCGTAGCGCATGGACCTGTTCGAATACCAGGGCAAGCAGTACTTCGCCCGCTTCGGCATCCCGGTGTCGCCGGGCGGCGTGGCCGAGACCGTGGACGACGCGGTGGCCGTCGCCGAGGCCACCGGCTACCCGGTCGTGGTCAAGGCGCAGGTGCAGGTGGGCGGACGGGGGAAAGCCGGCGGCATCCAGCTCGCCAACGACGCCGACGAGGTCCGCCGGCATGCCTCGAAGATCCTCGGCATGGACATCAAGGGCCATGTCGTGCATCGGATCTGGGTCGAGAAGGCGTCGGACATCGCGGAGGAGTACTACGCCTCGTTCACCCTCGACCGCTCGGCCAAGCAGCACCTGCTGATGCTCTCCGCGCAAGGTGGGGTGGAGATCGAGGACGTGGCGGCCAAGGATCCTGGCGCCATCGTGCGCCTCCACGTCGATCCGGTCGACGGGCTGTCCTTCGACGCGGCGCGGCAGGCTGCGGCGGACGCGGCCATCAACCCGGCGGCGGTGGACGGGGTAGCGGAGACGCTCGTCCTCCTGTACCGGTGCTACACCGAGGGCGACTGCGATCTGGCCGAGATCAACCCGCTCATCCTCAAGCCGACCGGCGAGGTCCATGCCCTCGACGCCAAGGTGAGCCTGGACGGGAGCGCGGCCTTCCGCCATCCAGAGTGGGCCGAGTACGCGTCGACCGAGGAGCTCGACGACCGCGAGCGCATGGCCCGTGAGAAGGGCTTGCAATACATCGGCCTGAAGGGATCGGTGGGCATCATCGCCAACGGTGCCGGCCTGGCCATGAGCACGCTCGACGTCGTGAACCAGGTGGGTGGCGCGGCCGCGAACTTCCTCGACATCGGTGGAGGAGCCGATGCCGATGTGATGTCGGCCGCACTCGAGGTCATCAACTTCGACGAGACCGTGCGATCGATCTTCGTCAACATCTTCGGCGGCATCACGCGCGGCGACGAGGTGGCCAAGGGAATCGTGGAGGCGCTCCGGCGTGTGTCGCTGCGGGCACCGATCGTGATCCGGCTCGACGGCACCAACGCTGAAGAGGGTCGGCGCATCCTCGCTGATGCGGGCATCCCGGAGGACCAGCTGATCAGCAAGCCGACGATGCTCGACGCCGCGCGCGCCGCCGTGGCCATGGCCCACGGCGCGCTCGAGGGATGAGGAGGACCACGTGGCGATCTTCGTCGACAAGGGCACCAGGGTCATCGTCCAGGGTCTGACGGGTGGTCAGGGCCGTTTCCACGGGCTGCGCAACCAGGCCTACGGCACGCAGGTGGTCGGCGGGGTCACGCCGGGCAAGGGCGGGCAGGAGGTCGAGGGGATCCCGGTGTTCGACGGTGTGGCCGACGCCGTGGCCGCCACCGGTGCCGACGCGTCGTTCATCGCCGTGCCCCCGAAGGCGGCGCCGGCCGCCATCCTCGAGGCCGCCGCCGCTGGGATCGGCTTCATCGTGTGCATCACCGAGGGGATCCCGGCCCAGGACGAGGCTCGGGTCTTCAACACGCTGCGGCGCGACTTCCCCGCCACGCGGCTGCTCGGCCCCAACTGCCCCGGCATCATCAGCCCCGGCAAGTGCAACATCGGCATCACCGCAGGGGAGATCGCGCAGGAGCCCTCGACCGGGAGCCCGAACGTCGGGATCGTGTCCCGCTCCGGCACCCTCACCTATCAGGCCCTGTACGAGCTCAAACAGAAGGGGATCGGCGTTTCGACGTGCGTCGGCATCGGCGGCGACCCGGTACCCGGCACCTCCTTCGTCGACTGCCTCCGCGAGTTCGAGGCCGATCCGGAGACGCGCGCCATCATCATGATCGGCGAGATCGGCGGCTCGGCGGAGGAGGAGGCGGCCGCGTTCATCACCGGGTCGGTCAGCAAGCCGATGAGCGCCTACATCGCGGGGGTCACCGCGCCCGCCGGGAGGAAGATGGGCCACGCCGGGGCCATCGTGTCCGGAGGCAAGGGCACGGCGCAGGGGAAGATGGACGCGCTGGCGGCTGCCGGTGTGCAGGTGGGCCTCAATCCCACCGAGGCCGGCGAGCTCATGGCGGTCATCATCGCTGGGCTGTAGCAGCCCGGCCGGCGGTCAGGCCGGCGGGGGCGGCGGGGGCGGCGGGGGTGTCGCCGGCGGCGGCGGTGGGGGGGTGGGCGTGCCTGACCCACCACCCGGCATGGCAAGCATGTTCGAGCCTTTGCCGACGAGGCTCAGGGTCGCACCGACCACCATGGCGATCGACCCCAGGAGCATCACGATGCCGCCGAACTTCAGCGAGAGTGAGCTCTTGTCCAGGATCAGGTAGGCCAGCATGATGGTGAAGGCGGTGACCCCCCAGGTGAAGAGGATCTGCTTCCAGTTGAAGGTGAGCACGTGCTCGGGGAGCTTGGTGCCGACCTGTTCGAGGACGCAGACCACGACCATGGCCACACCCAGGATGGCGGGGATGGTGGCCAGCGGGAACAGGCCACTGCCCCACGCCGATTGCCCGAAGCTCCCGGAACCGATGAAGTCGAAGAACGAGAAGAGGAAGGTGATGGCTCCCCCGATGAGCATGACCAGGTTCGCCACCGAGATCTGCTTCTTCATCTGGTCTCCTCGGGTCGTGCCGGACCTGTGCGCACGGTACCGCACGAGGTGGCTCGCGGTGGGGGAACCCGGCTCCTGACCGGAGCCCCGATAGGGTCGGGCTGTGGGGCTGGCGGTGCTGGCATCGGGCACAGGCACGTTGTTGGAGGCCATCCTCGCCTCCGGGCTCTCGCCGGCGCTGGTGCTGAGCGATCGCCCGTGCCGGGCGCTCGATGTCGCCGCTCGCCACGGGATGCTCACCTGCTGCGTCAAGCGGGCCAGCTTCGGCGACGGCTTCGACCGTGGCGCCTACACGGATGAGGTGGTGAGCGCGCTGCGCAGCGTCGATGCCACCACGATCGCCATGGCCGGCTTCATGACCATCCTGGGCCCGGCCGCCTTCAACGCCTTTCCCGGCCGCATCGTCAACACCCACCCGTCGCTCCTGCCCGCCTTCCCGGGTCCCCACGCCGTGCGGGACGCGCTGGCGTTCGGCGTCAAGGTCACCGGCTGCACGGTGCATCGGGCCACCGAGCAGGTGGATCACGGCCCGATCCTCGCTCAGGAGGCGGTGCCCGTGCTGGCGTCCGACGACGAGGCCAGCCTGCACGAGCGCATCAAGGCGGTCGAGCGGCGGCTGTACCCCCAGATCATCGAGCAGGAGCTGGGACGATGACCGGGGTTGCCCTGCTCTCCGTCTACGACAAGGCTGGCATCGTCGAGCTGGCGGCCGGCCTCCACGAGCTGGGCTGGCGGCTGCTGTCCAGTGGCGGCACCGCCGCGGCCGTGCGCGGCGCCGGCCTGCCCGTCACCGATGTGGCCGACCTCACCGGCTTCCCGCCCATTCTCGGCCACCGCGTCGTCACCCTCCACCCCGCGCTCCATGCCGGCCTCCTGGCCGACCTGGACCAACCCGCGCATCGCGCCGAGCTGGACGCCCTCGGCATCGACCCCATCGGGCTCCTGGTCGTCAACCTCTACCCGTTCGAGTCGACCCCCGGCATCGAGCTGATCGACGTCGGCGGGCCGGCCATGATCCGCGCCGCGGCGAAGAACCACGCCCACGTCGGCGTGGTGGTCGACCCCTCGCAGTACGCCCCCGTCCTCGGTGAGCTGCGGGCCGCGGGTGCCCTCAGCGACGCCACCCGGCTTCGCCTCGCTCGGGCCGCGTTCGCCCTCACGTCGTCGTACGACGCCGCCATCGCGGACTGGCTCGATGACGCCGAGAGCGGGGAGGAGGAGGCGGCGGACGCGAATCGGCTGCCCGCCACCCTCAACCTGACCCTGGAGCGGGCCCAGGAGCTGCGCTACGGCGAGAACCCGCACCAGCGGGGCGCCCGCTACCGGGCGGTGGGGGCTCGGAGCTGGTGGGACGATGCCACCCAGCTCAGCGGCAAGGAGCTCTCCTACCTCAACCTCTACGACACCGAGGCGGCGTGGCGCCTGGTCCACCGGTTCGAGGAGCCGGCAGCGGTGATCGTGAAGCACGCCAACCCGTGCGGTGTGGCCCTGGGGCGGGACATCACCGAGACCTACTCGGCTGCCCACGCCTGCGATCCCGTCTCGGCATTCGGCGGGATCGTGGCGCTCAATCGGCCGGTGCCGCGAGCGCTGGCTGAAGCGCTGGCGCCGGTGTTCACGGAGGTGGTCGTGGCCCCGTCGTTCGATGAGGACGCGCTGGCCGTGCTGACGGCGAAGAAGAACCTCCGACTGCTCGCGGCGCCGCCGCCGGTTGGCAGTGCCCTGGAGCTGCGCACCATCGACGGCGGCGCGCTCGTGCAGGAGGCGGACCGCGTGTCGCTCGACCGGTCCGGGTGGCGAGTGGTCACCGAGGCTGAGCCGACGGACGCGCTGTGGTCGGACTTGGCCTTCGTGTGGGTGGTGTGCGCCGCCGTCAGCTCGAACGCCATCGTGCTCGGTCGGGGCGGTCAGGCCCTCGGCATCGGCGCCGGCCAGCAGAACCGGGTCGACTCGGCTCGGATCGCGGTCACGAAGGCGGCCGGCCGGGCCGCCGGTGGCGTCTGTGCGAGTGACGCCTACTTCCCTTTCCGCGACGGCCTTGACACGGTGGCCGCGGTGGGGGTGCGAGCAGTCATCCAGCCCGGTGGCAGCGTGCGCGATGACGAGGTGATCGCGGCGGCCGACGAGCACGGGATCGCCATGGTCTTCACCGGTGAGCGCCACTTCCGTCACTGAGCGGGCACGCGCCGAGCCCGCCTCCTCATCCGGAGCGAGACCATGGGACCGGTCCCGCCCCGGGCTGGCCGGTAGCCTGCACCTTCGACATGGCGCTGATCTCGGATCTCCTGAGCCGTGGACGGACCTTCTCGTTCGAGTTCTTTCCGCCCAAGACCGACGCCGCCCAGCTGACCCTCGGGCGCACGATCGCCGAGCTCGAGCCGCTGGCGCCGAGCTTCGTGTCGGTGACCTACGGCGCCGGGGGCAGCACCGGGCGGCGCACCCATGAGGTGGTGGCCTGGGTCCGGCGCGAGACAGCCATCACTCCCATGGCCCACCTGACCTGCGCTGGCCATCGTCGGGGCGAGATCCGCGAGATCGTCGAGGCCTACCGCGACGCCGGCATCGAGAACATCTTGGCCCTCGCCGGGGATCCGCCCCAGGACGAAGCCGAGGTGGCGCCCAGCGACTACGAGCACGCCATCGAGCTGGTCGACGACGTCCGGGCCGCCGGCGCCTTCAGCATCGGCGTGGCCGCCCACCCAGAGGTCCATCCCCGCTCCACGAGCCGGGAGGCCGATCGCCGTCACCTCGCCGCCAAGCTGGAGCGGGCCGACTTCGCCATCACCCAGTTCTTCTTCGAGCTGGACCACTACGTTCGGCTGGTGGACGAGCTGGCGGCGCTCGGCGTCACCAAGCCGGTGGTGCCGGGCATCATGCCGGTGACCAACAAGGGCCAGGTGCGCCGCATGGCCGAGCTCTCGGGCGCCGCGTTCCCCGCGTGGCTGGCCGATCGGCTCGACCCGGTGGAGGACCCGGACGAGGTCCGGCGCATCGGCGTTGCCGCGGCCACCGAGCTCTGCGCCGCCCTGCTCGAGGCCGGGGCCCCCGGTCTGCACTTCTACACGCTGAACCGCTCGACCGCGACCCGAGACATCTACGGCAACCTGGGCCTGCCGGTCTCTGCGGCCGCCGGCTGACGACCCCCGGCGGACACGGCGCCGGTCATGGTGACGGCGCCACCGCGGCGTGCCTACGCTCCGACGCATGCCCGAACCCGTTCGCGTCGCCGTCACGGGAGCCGCCGGCCAGATCGGCTACAGCCTCCTCTTCCGGATCGCCTCGGGCGCCATGCTGGGCCCGGACCAGCCGGTGATCCTGCAACTGCTCGAGATCGAGCCCGCCCTGCCGGCGCTCGGCGGTGTGAAGATGGAGCTCGACGACTGCGCCTTCCCGCTGCTGGCCGGGGTGGTGACCACCGCCGATGCCGACGTCGCCTTCGGAGACGCCGATTGCGCGCTGCTGGTGGGGGCCATGCCGCGGAAGGCCGGCATGGAGCGCAGCGACCTGCTGTCGGCCAACGGAGGGATCTTCAGGCCCCAGGGCAAGGCCCTCTCCGACAGTGCGAAGCGCGATGTCAAGGTGCTCGTGGTGGGCAACCCCGCCAACACCAACGCTCTCATCGCGCAGCAGAACGCGCCCGACCTGGACCCGGGCCGGTTCACGGCCATGGTCCGGCTCGACCACAACCGGGCCGTGTCCCAGCTGGCCCAGAAGCTCGACGTCACCGTCAGCGACGTGAAGCGGATGACGATCTGGGGCAACCACTCGACCACGCAGTACCCCGACCTCTTCCACGCCGAGGTGGGCGGCAAGGTCGCGTACGAGCTGGTGGGCGATCACGAGTGGGTGGACCAGACGTTCATCCCGACCGTGGCCAAGCGGGGGGCCGCGATCATCGCGGCCCGCGGCGCGTCGTCGGCGGCCTCGGCCGCCAACGCCGCCGTCGACCACATGCGCTCGTGGACGCTCGGGACCGCGGGCGGCGACTGGGTGTCGATGGCGGTGGTCTCGGACGGGAGCTACGGCATCCCCGAGGGCCTGATCTCCGGGTTCCCGTGCACGTGTGCGGGCGGCTCGTACCAGGTCGTCCAGGGCCTCGACATCGACGACTACTCCCGCGGGCGGATCGACGCCTCGGCGGCGGAGCTGGCTGACGAGCGCGACGCTGTCCGCCAGCTCGGCCTGGTCTGACTGGGGCTGACCGGGTCTAGCCGAGTGGGACCCCGCTGGCGGTCACCAGGCGTTCCGGTCACCGAATCCGTGCCTGTAGCGCGGATTCGGTGCCCAGAACGCAGCGGGCCGGCCCGCCGCCTGCCGGCGCCACGATGCCGGGCGGAGTTGGTCTTCGGCTCGGGCGCGGGTCATGACGTGGCGACGCGACAGGCGAGCGCCATCATCTGGTCGACGCCGCGCTTCAGGTCGGCGTCGCTGATCCGGGTCGACGCCTCGCCCTCGATGATGTCGCTGACCGTGAGGATGGTGAGCGCTTCGACTCCCCGGAGGGCGGCGATGGTGTAGAGGACGGCGGCCTCCATCTCGATCCCGAGGTGTCCACGCTGGCGCCAACGTCCGGCGCGCGACGAGTCAGGGTCGTAGAAGACGGCGCTGCTCACGATGGGACCGAAGTGGACCGGTGTCGGGTGATCGGCGGCGAGGCGCGCCGCGGCGTCGATCAGCGACCAGCTGGCGGTCGGCGCGTGGGCCTCCCCGTTCGTGTAGACGAGAGCCGTGGTGTCCTCGGGGGTGGCTGCGAGCCCGATGACGGTGTCGGCCATCCGCATCGTCGGCTGCAGCCCGCCACACGTGCCAACCCGGATCAGGCGCTGGACGCCGAGCTGGATCAGCTCCTCGTAGACGATGGCCGCGCTGGGGCACCCCATCCCGGTGGCCTGGACCGAGAGGGGCCGGCCCTCGAAGGTGCCGGTGAACCCGAACATCCCCCGCTCCTCGTTCACGCGGCGAGCTCCAGGATCGAAGAACGTCTCCGCCACGTAGCGGGCCCGATTCGGATCACCGGGACAGAGCACGGCAGTGGCGTAGTCGCCGGGTTCGGCCCGAAGGTGGATCGGCATGTCGCGGAGCGTAGGCCGGTCGCTACTTGAGGAACCGGCTGGTCGTGTTGTCGGCGAGGACCTTGCCGCCCGTCTGGCAGGTGGGGCAGTAGGCCACGGTGTAGCTCGAGTACTCGACAGCGCGGATGGTGTCACCGCAGACCGGGCACGGCTCACCGATGCGATGGTGGACGCGGCCGGGGCGATCGGCGGAGGCGCTCATGTCGGGCCGGGTGCGCTCGAAGGCCAACCCTTCCTCGACCGCGTCCTGGATGGCCTCGACGACCCGTTCGGCCCCCGCGACGCCGAGCTTGGCCGTGGCCGCGAACGGGGAGAGCTGGGCCCGGTGGCAGACCTCGTTGGCCAGGCGACGCCCGAGCCCGGCGATGCAGTGCTGGTTGCGCAAGAAGGAGTGGAGTCGCATGGGGTGGGCGGCGAAGCGCTCGGCCAGGTCGGTCGAGCTGATCTCGGTGGCCTCAGGCCCGAGGTCGGCGAGCGGAGGCGAGGTGAGCACGGCGTCCGAGACCACGCACCACACCCCGGCCCGACGCTCGGTTCCCGCCTCGGTGAGCAGGAGCGCCCGGCCGTCCTCGAAGAGGAAGCGAGCCTGGCCGCCCCGGGGCTTGGCCGACTGCTTGGCGTCCTCCTTCAGACGGCCGCCCTGCATGAGGTGGACGACGAAGGTGACAGGCTCGAACGTCAGCAGCAGGTACTTGGCGCGCCGGCCCACATGCTTGAGCGGGAGGCCGTAGGCCAGCTCCGGCGGGGGACTGACCGTCTTGAGCGCGGTGAAGGTGAGCGGTCGGAAGCGCTCCAGACGGGAGCCGGCGTAGGCGGCGGTCAGCCGCTCGGCGTGGGCCTGGACCTCGGGTAGCTCGGGCACTAGCGGTACTCCGTCCGCTCGCGGACCGTGGTGAACACCTCGTCGAGAGCGCGGAAGACGGGCTGGCTTTCAAGCAGCTTCTGGTGGTCGCCGGTGAGCAGGATGCGCCCGCCGACCATCGCCTCCTGCGCGTTCAGGGCTCCGGCGGCCACGGCGACGGCCGTGTCCCAGTCCTGGACGAAGCGGACATCCTCGGGGTCGGCCGCCCCGGCGCCGAACCGCGCCGCACCGTCGGCGACTTGCAGGTGGTAGATGACCTCGCCCTCGGGCCCATCGCGCACCACCTGGGTGACGCCGAGGTGGCGTCCGTCGGCCGCCTCGTGGAGCGGCTCGCTGGCCGCGACCTCCCGGGTCAGCGCCTCCAACCACTCGAGGCTGAGGTAGCGGATCACGGCGCCAGTTTGCCCGACGGTGAGCCCGCCTAGTCTCCGCCGGTGGACGACGAGCGGGCGCGGCGGCCGGCCGCCGAGGAGGGCCGCCACGACGCCGTCGCCGCCGAGGAGTGGACGTTCACGTTCTGGTCGCCCGATGGCGCCAGTGGCGGCGTCGTGCTGCTCCGCCACGACCGGGTGGGCAAGCGAACCGGCTACTGGTCGGCGCTGGTTCGCGCCGGGGCGCCGCTCCTCCACGTGTCGGATTGGGACGCCCCGCTCCCGGCGGCCGGTCTGAGCGTGCGCTCGCCGGGCCTGTGGGCCGACCACACGTGCGAGGCGCCGTTCGAGCAGTGGACCGTGGTCAATGAGACCTACGCGGTCGCGCTCGATGACCCGGCCGACGTCCTCGATCGGGCCTATGGCACGGCCGCCCCGCTCGCCTTGGACCTCGAGTGGTATGCGGCTGGACCGGCGGGCGACCTCACCGACGGCTACGAGCAGGCCGGGGAGGTCCACGGCGTGGTCGAGCTGGGGGAGGGCCCGCTGGCGCTGGACGGAGTACCGGCCCATCGCACCCACCGCTGGGGCGTGGTGCTGGGTCCGCCGGCCTTCCCGCTCGCCCTGGCCCACCTCGGGCCCCGGGCTCCGGTGCGCCTCCCCGGCGGCGACGTGCTCGACCTGGTCCTGACGTCCGACGGCTGGCGCCAACGTGAGCCGAGGTGAACCGGAAGCTGCCGGCGGTTCTCGCGGCCTTGGGCGTCAGAAGGTGTCGTCGGATCCGGCGAGAACTCCAGGGCGGGGCCGATCAGTCAGCCTCGAGCGGCTCACCGGCGTCAGCGGTGAGGGCCGGGGCGGGAGCGTGGCGCGCCTCCCGCCGGGACCGGATGATCTCGATGGCCACCGGCAGCAACGAGATGGCGATGACGGCGACGATGGCGACCTCGATGTTGTTCTTGACCCAGTCGATCTGGCCGAGGAAGTAGCCGAGCGTCGTGATGCCCACCCCCCAGAGCACCCCACCGATCACGTTGAAGGTGAGGAACGTCCGGTGGCGCATCATGCTGACGCCGGCGACGATCGGTGCGAACGTCCGCACGATGGGCACAAAGCGGGCGAGGACGATGGTCTTGGCGCCGTAGCGCTCGAAGAAGGTGTGGGCCTTGACCACGTTGTCGGGGTTGAAGAAGCGGGACTTGGGCCGGTCGAACAGCGAGGGACCGACCTTCTTGCCGAACCAGTAGCCGACCTCGGAACCGAGGATGCACGCTCCGACGACACAGGCGACGACGAAGGGAAGTGCGGGCAGCCGGTTGCCGCCGGCGGCGGAGGACAGGAAGCCGGCGATGAAGAGCAACGAGTCGCCGGGCAGGAAGAACCCGACGAAGAGCCCGGTCTCGGCGAACACGATCGCCGTGAGGAGCAGCAAGCCGCCCTGCTCGAGGAGATGCTGTGGGTTCAGGAACCCGACTGGCGAGAAGGGTGGTGTGCACGAGGGTTCGAGGCTACCCAAGCGGGCGGCACACCGGCGGGCGGGGCCGGCGGCCGCGGGAAGGGTCAGCCGCTCGCGGCGGCGGCCGCGGTCGAGTCCTCCCGAGCCCGCGGTCGGTCAGACGCTCGTGGTGGCCGCCGCCGCCCGCTCCTCCGGCATCGCCGCCAGTCCGGGCGCCTTCCGCTTCGAGAACGCGATGGCGGCGATGAGCACGGCCAAGGCGACGCCGGCGATGCTGAAGCGGGCCGCGTCGTTGTCCTTCAGCTTGATGATCTCCGGGAGCAGCAGCAGCGAGACCAGGTTCATGACCTTGATGAGCGGGTTGAGCGCCGGCCCGGCAGTGTCCTTGAACGGGTCGCCGACGGTGTCACCGATGACGGCGGCCTTGTGGGCGTCCGAACCCTTGCCCCCGTAGTGACCGTCCTCGATGTACTTCTTGGCGTTGTCCCATGCGCCACCGGCGTTCGATAGGTAGTCGGCCATGAGCTGGCCGGTGAGGATGACAGCGGCGAGGAACGCGGCGAGCGCGAGGTAGTTGATGCCGAAACCGATGATGACCGGCGAGAGGACGGCCAGCAGGGCCGGTGTGGCGAGCTCCCGCAGCGACGCTGTGGTGCAGATGTCGATGACCGGCCCGTAGTCCGGCTCCTTCTCGCCGCTCATGATCTTCCCGTCCGCGAACTGGCGCCGGACCTCCCGGACCACCACGCCGGCGGTGCGCCCCACAGCTCGGATGGCAAGGGCGGAGAACAGGAAGGCGATCGACCCGCCGATGAGGAGGCCGATGAACGTCTTCGGATCGGCCACGTTGACCTGGGTCAGGGGGTCGTGGAAGAGGTCCGAGCCGATCTTGTCGATCTTCAGCTCGTTGCCGATGGTCTCGATGTAGGAGGCGAAGAGCGCCACGGCGGCGATCACCGCCGAGCCGATGGCGAAGCCCTTCGTCACTGCCTTGGTGGTGTTGCCCACCGCATCCAGGCTCACCATGATCCGCGCCGCCTCGTCGTGGAACTCGCCGGACATCTCGGCGATGCCAGCCGCGTTGTCCGACACCGGGCCGAAGGTGTCCTCGCTGACGATGACACCGGTGGTGGCCAGCATGCCCATGCCCGCCAAGGCGATCAGGTACAGCGAGAACTGGAGGTTGCCGTTGCCGAGGGTCAACGCGACCGCGATGGCCCCCGCGATGGCGATGATGGCGTAGACCGAGCTCTCGAGCCCGCTCGATGTGCCGGCGAGCACGACGGTGGCCGGACCGGTCTCGGACGCTCCTGCGATCTCCTGCACGGGCCCGTACTCGGTGCCCGTGAAGTACTCGGTGAGCCGGCTGACGACCTGCGCCAGCACCAGGCCGACGACCACGGCGGCGAAGCACTTCCAGCCCGCATTGCTGTGGCTGTTGCCGAGGTAGATGAGCGAGAGGGCGAGGGTCCCGACGACCGTGAGGATGCCGGCGGTGAGGAAGCCGCGGTTGATCGGCTTGAGGGCGTTGGTCTCGCCCGGGCGGGCCCGCACCGCGAACACGCCGGCGATCGACGCCAGCACGCCGATGGCGCGCACGGCGAGCGGGAAGACCAGGCCGAGCGCGGGGTTGGCGCCGATGGACCTGAAGGCGGCCACGCCGAGGATGATGGAGGCGACGAGGGTGACCTCGTAGCTCTCGAACAGGTCGGCCGCCATGCCGGCGCAGTCGCCGACGTTGTCGCCGACGTTGTCGGCGATCGTGGCCGGGTTGCGGGGATCGTCCTCGGGGATCCCGGCCTCGACCTTGCCCACCAGGTCGGCACCGACGTCGGCCGCCTTGGTGAAGATGCCCCCACCGACTCGCATGAACAGGGCCAGGAGCGAACCACCGAAGCCGAAGCCGATCAGGATCGCCGAGGCCGTGTTCTGGAAGATCATGATGATGATCGTGGCGCCCAACAAGCCGAGCCCGACCGTGAACATCCCGGCCACGCCTCCCGTGCGGAAGGCGATGCCGAGGGCGTTGGCCATCGAACCTTCCTTGGCCGCCGCCGCGGTCCGCACGTTGCCGCGGGTGGCCAGCGTCATGCCGATGTAGCCGGTGAGGCCCGACATGACGCAGCCGCCGATGAACGCCAGGGTGCGGGCCGCCCCCGAAAGGCCGAAGCCCAGCGCCTCGCTGCCGTCTGGCCGCTTCACCGCCACCGAGGTGAGGAAGACGACGACCGCGAGCGGCACCAGGATCAACGCGATGGTCGTGAACTGCCGTTTGAGGTAGGCCCAGGCGCCCTCTTGGATGGCCGCCGCGATCTGCTGCATCTTGGGCGTGCCCTGGTCCTTCGCGAGCACGCCGCGCATCAAGATGAACCCGACGGCGAGGGCGAGGAGCGCGGCCAGGCCTGCGAACACGAGCAGGACCCACTCACCTCCACGGAGTTGGAAAGCCTGGTAGCCGCCCTCGGCGGCGAGTACTGAAGACACCGGTGGTTGCTCCCGGGATTACGTTGAGTGGCTAGGAATGGTGCCCTGCTTCGAATCCCGTCCAGGGCACGGTTGGCGATACTAGGGACTGGCGAGGTCCGCCGGGAAAAGTCACCCCGTATCGGTGCGGGCGAACGGCGCCATCACAACCAACATCGGCGGCACGGCCAGCGGGAGTTCCCCCTCGGCGGAGGCCCGGGACTACGGTCCAATCGCCATGACCGGGACCGTCGTCGCCACCAAGAAGAGGCGCCCGGCACCGTTCCTCGTGGAGCTCTACCGGAGCGCCTTGGGCAAGAAGTACGTGATGGCCATCACCGGCATCGTGTGGATGGGCTACGTCTTCGCCCACATGGTCGGCAACCTCAAGATGTATCTCGGGCCGGCCGAGTACGACCTCTACGCCGACTTCCTCCGAAACCTCTTGGTGCCGATCTTCCCGCGCACGGTGACCCTTTGGATCCTGAGGCTCGGCCTCATCGTCGCCATCGCCCTCCACATCCACGCCGCCACCACGCTGACCTTGATGAACCGAAGGGCCCGCGCCGTCCGCTACCAGAGCCCGCGAGACTACGTGGCCGCCAACTTCGCCAGCCGCACCATGCGGTACACGGGCGTCCTCATCCTCATCTTCCTCGTCGTCCACCTCGGCGACTTGAGCTGGGGCTGGTTCAACCCCTCGTTCGTGCGCGGCGACCCGTACCACAACGTCGACGCCAGCCTCTCCCGATGGTGGATGTCGCTCTTCTACATCGTCTGCAACCTGGCGCTGTTCGTGCACCTGCTGCACGGTTCCTGGAGCCTGTTCCAGAGCCTGGGATGGAACAACCCTCGCTTCAACCGGGCCCGCCGGGTCTTCGCCGCCGCCTTCGCCGGTGTCATCGTGGTGGCCAACGTGTCGTTCCCGATCGCCGTGCTCACCGGCGTCGTCAGCGTCTGAGGAGTTGGAGACCATGAGCATCGACGTCGCAACCGAAGCTCTCGACGCCAGGGTCCCGACCGGGCCGATCGAAGACCGGTGGGAGAGCTACAAGTTCAACGCCAAGCTGGTGAACCCGGCCAACAAGCGCCGCTACGAGATCATCATGATCGGCACCGGGCTGGCGGGCGCGGCGGCTGCGGCCACCCTGGCCGAGCTCGGCTACCGCGTGAAGGCGTTCACCTTCCACGACTCGCCTCGTCGCGCCCACTCGATCGCGGCCCAGGGCGGCATCAACGCGGCGAAGAACTACCACGGCGACGGCGACAGCATCTACCGGCTCTTCTACGACACGGTGAAGGGCGGCGACTTCCGGTCGCGCGAGGCGAACGTGTACCGGCTGGCCGAGGTCTCCGGCAACATCATCGACCAGTGCGTGGCCCAGGGCGTGCCCTTTGCCCGCGAGTACGGCGGCCTGCTCGACAATCGCTCCTTCGGCGGCGCCCAGGTGTCGCGAACGTTCTACGCCCGGGGCCAGACCGGCCAGCAGCTCCTGCTCGGCGCCTACCAGGCTCTGGCCCGTCAGGTCGGCCTCGGCAACGTGGAGCTGCACAACCGGGTGGAGCTCATCGACGTCGTGGTGGTCGACGGCGAATGCGCCGGCATCGTCGTGCGCGACCTGCTGACGGGTGAGATCGCATCGCACTCGGCTCACGCCACCGTCCTCGCCACCGGCGGGTACTCGAACGCGTTCTTCCTCTCCACCAACGCCATGGGCTGCAACGCCACGGCCATCTGGCGGGCCCACCGCCGAGGGGCGTACTTCGCCAACCCGTGCTACACGCAGATCCACCCGACCTGCATCCCTCTCACCGACGAGTTCCAGTCCAAGCTCACCTTGATGTCGGAGTCGTTGCGCAACGACGGCCGGATCTGGGTGCCGATGAACGCCGGCGACAGCCGCCCGCCGGTGCAGATCCCTGCGGAAGACCGCGACTACTACCTCGAGCGGATGTACCCGAGCTTCGGCAACCTCGCTCCCCGCGACATCGCCAGCCGGGCCGCCAAGCGGGCGGTCGACAGCGGGCGCGGTGTGGGGCCGCGGAAGAACGGCGTGTACCTCGACTTCGCGGACGCCGTCGCCCGCCACGGGCGCGACGTCATCGCCGAGCGCTACGGCAACCTCTTCGAGATGTACGAGCGCATCACCGACGAGGATCCGTACGCGGCGCCGATGCGCATCTACCCCGCCCCCCACTACACGATGGGCGGTCTGTGGGTGGACTACGAGCTGATGACCACCATCCCCGGCCTCTACGCCGCAGGGGAGGCCAACTTCTCGGACCACGGGGCCAACCGGCTCGGGGCGTCGGCGCTCATGCAGGGGCTGGCCGACGGGTACTTCGTGCTGCCGTACACCATCGGCAGCTACCTGGCACCGAAGCTGGGCACCGAGCCGGCGCCCACCAACCACCCGGCCTTCCAGGCCGCCGAGCAGGAGGCCACCCGGCGCTTCCGCGGCTACCTCGCCACCAGGGGCAGCCGGTCGGTGGACTGGTTCCATCGGGAGCTGGGCCGGATCGTGTGGGACCTGTGCGGCATGGAGCGCACCGAGTCGGGCCTGGAGAAGGCATTGGCCGAGATCCCGGCGCTCCACGAGGAGTTCAAGCGCGACGTCCTGGTGCCAGGCGACGACCGCATCGTGAACCAGTCGCTCGAGAAGGCCGGACGGGTGGACGACTTCTTCGAGCTCGCCGCCTTGATGTGCCGGGACGCCCTGGACCGCAACGAGAGCTGTGGTGGTCACTTCCGGGCCGAGTACCAGACCGAAGATGGTGAGGCGCGACGCGACGACGAGCACTACACCCACGTCTCGGCGTGGGAGTGGACGGGCGACGCCGCCCGCCCGGCGTTCCACAAGGAGCCGCTGGACTTCGAGTACGTGCACCTGGCAGTGCGGAGCTACAAGTGACGAGGGACTGAGCGCGATGTCGAAGACCCTCAACCTGACGCTGCAGGTGTGGCGCCAGAACGGCACGGAGGATCGGGGTCACTTCCAGACGATCGAGACGCCCGGCATCAGCGACGACATGTCCTTCCTCGAGATGCTCGACGTCGTCAACGAGCGCTTGACCGGAGAGGGTGAGGATCCGATCACGTTCGATCACGACTGCCGCGAGGGCATCTGCGGCACGTGCTCGATCATGATCAACGGCCAGGCCCACGGACCCCAGCGGGGCACGGCCACCTGCCAGCTCCACATGCGCAAGTTCACCGATGGCGACACGATCGTGGTCGAACCCTGGCGGGCCAGCGCGTTCCCGATCATCAAGGACCTCATGGTCGACCGCTCGACCTTCGACCGGATCATCGAGCGCGGCGGCTTCATCACCGCCCCCACCGGGGGGGCGCCGGACGCCAACATCATCCCGATCCCCAAGCCAGTGGCGGACTCGGCCATGGACGCCGCGCGAGTGCATCGGCTGCGGGGCGTGCGTTGCCGCCTGCCCGAACGGCGCCGCCAACCTCTTCACAGCGGCCAAGGTGGCCCACCTGAACCTGCTCCCCCAGGGTCAGGCCGAGCGCTACGCCCGGGTGGAGGCCATGGTCGAGACCATGGAGGAGCACTTCGGCTCCTGCACCAACCACACCGAGTGCGAGGCCGCGTGCCCAAAGAGCATCTCCGTCGACTTCATCGCCCTCATGAACAAGGACTACCTGCGGGCCAAGGTGGCGAACCGGCGGTTCTTGGCGCGAACTTGACGGAACTGACGGGCTCGCCGCTCAACGGCGCCACGGCCTGAGCCCGAGGTGGTCACACCCGCGGGATGATGCGGCTCTCGTAGCGGTTGGTAGCCGCCGTCTCGCCGCCAACCAGGTCGAGGTCGAGCACGAGCGACCCGGGGGCGTCAGGGACGACGAGCTGGACCGTGCCTACCCGGACGCACGCGTCGGGGGGGATCTCGCCGGTCCACCGCCAGCCGTGGTTGCCGCCCCGCCACGACAGGCGAGCCGAGATCGTGGCGGCGTCGATCGGGACCCGCAGGTCGCTGATCACGTGCACGTCGAGGGCCAGGGTGTCGCCGGCGAGGACGACGGCGGGCAGCCGGTCGGCCACGACGACGACCGGTCGGCACGCCTCGGCCAAGGCGTGGTAGCCAACCTTCGCGGTGCGCTCGTGGTCGAGCACGGACCACGTCACCGCCGGGTGGGAGTCGGCCAGGCTGAACATGCAGAAGCCCCCGGTGGGCCGGTACTTGAGCCGCCTCAGCGCTTCGACGTGATGGCGCAGCAACCCGGCCTGGTAGCGCTGCGTGGCGTCGCGCCACGACTCGAACGTGTCGTGCTCGTCGCGGGGTACCCGCTCGTCGAGGAGGGCGAGCTGGAGCGAGTGGTGCGCTTCGAGGTCGGTCCAGCGCAGCTGCGGCCACCGTTCGGGCGCCATGAACTCGGCGCTGGTGGGGACGGCCTGGGCGCCGAACTCGCTGACGAACCGGACCATGCGGGGCCAGGCGGCCGCGAAGCCGGGCAGGTCCCGCTCGTCGCCGTAGTACCAGCCGAAGTACAGGTGGCTGTCGGTGCCGTTCAGCTGTGGCGGATGCGGCGCGATGCCCGAGTGGGCGATGACGGGGCGGGTGCCATCGGCGCGCTCGAGCGTGCGCTTGATGCGGGCGTCGAGGATCGAGCGGTTCCAGCTCGGCAGCTCCTGACCGGCGACGAAGCGGACCCGCGAGCGCTTCTCACCGGGCGCGCCGTCGAGGGTGATGGGTTCATCGTGCCCGCACCAGATGGCCACCGACGGGTGGTGGCCGAGGAGGTCGACGGCCTCGCCCGCCTGTCGTCCGGCCTGCTTGCCGACCGAGCGGGCATAGCCCCACTGGAGGGGGAGGTCCTGCCAGATCAGCAGGCCGAGCTCGTCGGCGGCGTCGTACAGCTCGGGCCGGGTGATGTGGGCTTGCAGTCGCATGAGGTCGAGGCCGGCTTCGGCGGCGAGGACCACGTCTCGGCGCAGCTCCTCCGGGGTGGCCTCGGCCAGGGCCATCCGCGTCGGGCCGAGGTTGGCCCCTTTGAGGAAGAGCCGCTCACCGTTCACGGCGAGGACCCAGCGGTGCATGGCCACCTGGCGCAGCCCGGTCCGGACGGTGCGGGCGTGGCTCGGCTCGTGGTCCACGGCGACCGTGACCTCGAGGTTGACGAGGGGCTGATCGCCGAGGGCGCGGGGCCACCAGAGCGCGGGGTTGTCGACCCCGAACGTCCACTCGACTGTGTTGGCGCCGCGGGCCAGGGGCTGCTCCAGCTCCCGCTCGACGTTGCCGTCGATCGTGGTGCGGATGCGCACGGCGCGGGGCTGGTCGCTGTCCAGCTCGGCCCGAATGCTCACGTTGGCCCGGGCCGGATCGGCGTCGCGGCACAGGATCCGGAGCCGGTTGATGCGCACCGGGCCCGTCCTCTCGATGTGCACGGGCCGCCACAATCCGCCCGGGTTCCACGTCGGGTCGACCAGCTCGGACTGCTGGAAGATGCCGGTGAGGTTGCGCTTGGCCTTGCGGTCGGGCTGTGGCCCGCAGGTCACCTCGACGGCCAACACGTGCTCGGGAGCCAAGCGGGCCAGGGCGCTGATCTCGTAGGCGTGGGGGAAGAAGTAGCCCTCGGGGTCGCCCAGGTAGGCACCGTCGAGGAACACGTCGCCCTGGTAGAAGACACCGTCGAGCACTACCCAGTGGCGAGCGCCGGGCGGGCCGGGATCGAGCTCGAACCGGGTCCGGTAGAGGAGGGGTCCGTCACTCGTGCTGAAGGCCGGCACGGACCGCCAGTGCCCCGGCACCGGGACCGGTTCCCAGCCGTCGTCATCGAAGCCCAGGCCGATGGCGCTGCGCCGGAGGTCGTCGTCGGCGACCGCCGCTCGCCACGTGCCCGAGAGATCCATACCGCCGTCAGGGTACCGATGCGACCCGGCCCGCTCCGCGGGGCCGGTGCGCAGACGGCGGCGGTAGGGTCGCCCCATGGAGGAACGCCGCACCGTACCCACCGCGTGGCCTGACCAGCTGCCGAGCACGCTCGGTGAGCTGCGGGCCTCGGGCTGGAGCTCCGTCCCCGTCAAGGAGGAGATCCGCCGCAACGCCGTGCGCAAGGTGATGGCCGGCGAGCCGTTCTTCGAGGGTGTCATCGGCTACGAGCAGACGGTCATGCCCCAGCTCGAGAACGCGGTGCTGGCCGGGCACGACATCATCTTCCTGGGCGAGCGAGGCCAGGCGAAGACGAAGATGATCCGGTCGCTGACCGAGCTGCTCGACGAGTGGCTGGCGATCGTGGCCGGCAGCGAGATCAACGACGACCCGTCACAACCCGTGTCCCGCTACGCCCGCGACCTGGTGGCCGAGCACGGTGACCAGACGCCGATCGCGTGGGTCCACCGCCGCGACCGCTACGGCGAGAAGCTGGCCACCCCGGACACGTCCATCGCCGATCTCATCGGCGAGGTCGACCCCATCAAGGTGGCCGAGGGTCGCTACCTCTCGGACGAGCTGACACTGCACTACGGCCTGGTACCGCGCACCAACCGCGGCATCTTCGCCCTCAACGAGCTCCCGGACCTGGCCGAGCGCATCCAGGTCGGCTTGCTGAACGTCCTGGAGGAGCGCGACGTCCAGATCCGTGGCTACAAGATCCGTCTGCCCCTCGACATCATGCTGGTGGCGTCGGCCAACCCCGACGACTACACCAACCGCGGGCGGATCATCACGCCGCTGAAGGACCGCTTCGGCAGCCAGATCCGTACCCACTACCCGCTCGACATCGAGACCGAGGTGTCGATCATGCGCCAGGAGTCCCGGCCCGCCGCGGTCGAGGACATCCCGGTCCGGGTGCCCGACTACATGGAGGACGTGCTGGCCACGTTCTCGCACCTGGCCCGCCAGTCCAGCCACGTCAACCAGCGCTCGGGCGTGTCGGTGCGCCTGTCGGTCTCGAACCTCGAGGTGCTCCGGGCCAACGCTCTGCGTCGCTCGCTGCGCTCGGGGGAGAAGGAGGTCGTCCCCCGGGTGAGCGACCTCGACGCCTTGGCCGCCTCCACCTCGGGCAAGATCGAGATCGAGACGCTGGAGGAGGGCCGCGAGGGACAGATCGTGGACAACATGCTCCGCGCCGCGGTGCTCACCGTGTTCAAGGAGCGCCTCTCGCCCGAGCGGCTGCGCGGCGTGCTGGCGGCCTTCGACGAGGGCGTGGTGGCGCACACCGGCGAGGACGTCCGCAGCGCGCAGCTGGCCGAGCTGGTGACGAGCGTGCCGGCACTGCGCGAGCCCGTCGAGGCCCTGACCGGCGGCGATGAGTCGCCCGCCGCGGTCGCCGCCGCGGTGGAGTTCGTGCTGGAGGGCCTACACCTGTCGAAGCGGCTGAACAAGGACGCCAGCGGGGCCCGGGCCACCTACCGCAGCCGGGGGTAGGAGCGCGCCGGCTACGCGAGCAGGGTCACCCGGCCGGCCGCCCCGTCGACGCGCACCCGCGTGCCGTCGGGGATGGTCTCGGTGGCGACGCCGGTGGCCACCACCGCCGGCAGCTCGAACTCCCGGGCGATGATGGCGGGGTGGCTCATCATGCCGCCGCCGTCGCACACGATGGCGCCGATCAACGGGAACACCATCGACCACGCGGGTGACGTGATCGGGCACACCACCACATCGCCCTGGCGGATGCGCTCGAAGTCCTCCTCGTCGCGGATGATCCTCGCCGTGCCCTCGTAGGTGCCGGGCGAGACCCCGAGGCCGAGGAGCACGTGGTCGGCGAGGCGGGCCCGGACGAGCGGGGCGCTGACCTGATCCTCGTACCAGAGCAAGGCGGCGAGCCCATCCGCGGCATGTTTGGGGAAGCCCCGGAGGTCCGGTGTCCCGACCGGGAGCTGGCGCTCCGGACCGGTTCGGCCGTGCGGATCAGCTTTCGGGGTGGCGTCACCAAGGACGGCGTCCGGCACCTTCTTGGCCTCGGCCTCGCGCTCCTCCCGCCGCATCAGGGCGATCGGGGTGGGGTCGGCCTGGGCGTCCGGGTGGCGAAGGGCGCCGAGGACCTCCTCGAACGTCAGATCGAAGATGTCGTCGGGCCGGTAGAGGCCGAGCCGGATGCCGATGTGCAAGCCCAGGCGCCGTAGGGCCGCGATCGGCACGCCGATGGTGGCCGCCTCGTTCCCCTCCCGGAGCGGGAACGCCCGCTGGGCTCTCGCCAGTCGCCGCCGGGTGGCCGAGCTGACACCGAGGCTGGCCGGCACCCGGGCCTCGGCCCTCTCGCGGCGCTGCTCATGCCTCGCCGCCAGCTCCTTGTCGATCGGGGTCTGCGCCGTGTCCTTCAGCACCCGGAGCAGCCATTCCGGACGCTCGACGATGGTCGGGTAGGCCACCTCGTAGCGCACGGCCCGCTGGCCCCACAGGTCCCGGTAGGCCGCCAGGGCGGCTGAGACCTCGGGGGAGATGCTCGCCACGTCGCGCAACGAGCTCGCCCGTCCCAGCGCGGCGAGGCCGCCGGCCTCCGCCACGAGGTCGACGATCGCTCGCTGGGCCTCGGCCGGGCCGAGCGTCGTCGACGAGAGGCCGGTGAAGAGGTCCATGAAGGCCGGCAGGCTCCAACCGTGCTGTGTCGTGAGCTCGAGGCCCAGGCGGCCGATGGCGTCGGCGCCGGCGCCGTGCAGCCGGTAGTGCCACGCGAAGCACTCGGTCATGAAGGCCAGCTGCTCCTCGAGCCGGGCGGCGACCTGCCGCGCCGTGAGGGCGGCGAGGTCGCCCGCCAGGTAGCCCCGACCGCGTTCGAGGAGGTCGTCCTCCTTGGTGGTCATCCACTCCTCGACCGCGCGACCCGAGTGGTCGTTCACGTCGGCGGCATGAGCTGCGGCGAGGCGGCGACGGATGGTCGGCGACGTGTGGCAGATGATCGGCACCGCCCAGCGGGGCGGGGGCTTGCGGATCCGCCCGCCGATGGGCACCACCGCGGTGTAGATCCAACCGTTCAGCTCCTGGAAGGCGACGCCCTCGAGCAGGATCCCGGAGTCGGCCATCTGCTGGCGCACCACGTCGGTCTGCATGGTGGTGAACAGCGCGGACGACCAGCGAGTGACCGGAGCCGGGAAGTGCGCGGTGTCGAGCGCCCAGACCAACCCATGGTCGTCGAACTCGGTCACGTCGGAACGGTAGCCAAGCTCATGTGCCGGAGGCCGCTCCGCCGAGGGCCAGCCAGGCCACGCTGGATGGGCGAGGGTTGCGGTCCCGGTCCACGAGCCCGTCGAGCCGCTCGGGCTGGTCGCTCGTCGGATCGATGCCGGGGTCGTAGAAGGCGCCGGCCACGTCGACGCCGTCGTCGATCGCTCCCCGCAGCGCCGCCCCGAACGCTTCGATCAGCAGCCGGCGATCATCGTCGTCGGGCCACCGCAGCCGCAGTGATGCGACCACCAGCGGACGTGGCGGTCCTTCCTCGGCCGCTCGCCGCAGCATGGTGCCGATCCGCTCGGTCCAGCTCGGCAGGGCATCCTCGAGGTCCACCTGGTCGGGGGCGATGTCGCGCTCGAGGGTCACGCCGAGGAGGTCAACCGCTCCGGCGAGATCCTGCACCTCGCGCCCTGGCAGCCCGGGTAGGACGACCTCCCCGTCGCGCAGGGCGCCGAACCAGAGCTGCCAGCGCAGGTGCTCCTCGGTGCGGGCGGCCTCCTCGGCCTGGACACTGGCGTCGCGGGGGCGAACGATCTGCACGGCCAGCGCGGTGGCGACGGGTGGACCGCCGCGCAGGATGCGCCAGGCGTCGCGCCAGCCGATGAGCGTGTTCGTCAGCGCCCGCCGGTGGCGGGCGGGGTCGTCACCGAAGGGGGCGACGAGGCCCACGGGATCGTCCATCGGGAACCAGCCGTCCACGCGGTCGCCGACGAGCTCCGCCGCCACCTCGACCCAGCGGGGCCACCAGCGTCCGGCGGCGGCATCGTCGGCGAAGCCCCCCTCGTCGTCGAACCACCGGGGCACAGGCCCCTCCCACAGGGTGGCCCAGACCGCCAGGCCCGCCGCCCGCCCGGCATCGATCGCCCCCTCGTACCACTCGCGCCAGTCGTCATCGATCCGGCCCGGCTGCGGTTGGAGGCGGGCCCAGTCGACGCCGAGTCGGACGTCGGTGAGACCGAGCTCGGCCAGCAGCGCGAGGTCCTCCGCCGCCCGCGATTCGAAGCCATTGCCGGGCGCGGGCGGTAGCCCGAGGGTGACGGCCACCGGGAGGACCGCGCCGACCCGCATCGTGGGCCGCCTAGGTCCGTCGCCGGCTCAAGCGACGAACGGGGAGCGGGTCCAGAGCTCGCCGGTGTCGTGGCGCCCGCGCAGGACCGGCGAGCCCGTGAGGGCCACGACGGTGAGGGGCTGCGGGAAGCCCCGCAGCTCGATGACGCCGTGGGGTTTCGTGATCACGCCCTCGGGCAGCTCCACGGCCTGCTCGGCCGGCATCAGCACGTCGCCCGCGCCGGCGAGGTCGCAGAGGCGAGCGGCCAGGTTCACTGCGGAGCCGATGTAGTCGTCGCCCTCGAAGAGCAGAGCCAGGCCGGTGGCCAAGCCGATGCGCATGGTCAGGGGTGCGCACGCCGCGCTCGCCTCGTGCGCCAGCTCGAGGGCGAAGGCCACGATGTTGTCCTGCTCGATCGAGACGACCATGCAGCCGTCGCCGAGCCACTTGGCCACCCGCACGCCCCGATCTGACGCCAGGCGGCGGGTGGTGGCGCGGAACTCACCGAGGACGCGGCCAGCCGCATCGTCGCCGTTCGCGGCGGTGTAGTTCGTGAACCCGGACAGGTCCGCGAACAGAAAGGTCCGCTGCACACGCATCACTACCAGGCTATCCGCCGCAGCCGGCGCAGACGTGGGGCCGGCCCGGCCGTTCGGCGGGGGCCGTGCTCGGCCGGGTCCGTCGCGGTCGGGGTACCCTCGGCACCGTGCCCGCTCGCTTCGCGTACTCCCGCTGGGATGGCACCCAGGTCGGCTTCGAGCTCGACGCTGAGAGCATCCTCGAGGAGATCACCGACGACCTCCTGTACCACGGGGATCTCAACAACGCCCTGCGGCGCATGATGCAGAGCGGCTTTCGTGACCAGAACGGCGAACGGCTCCAGGGGCTGCGGGAGCTGATGGAGAAGCTGCGCCGGCGTCGCGCCGACGTGCTCGAGCAGCACAACCTCGGCGGGGTCTACGACGACATCGCCCAGGAGCTGCGTGACATCGTCGAACAGGAGCGCCAAGCCCTCGAGGAGCACACCCGCCAAGCCGGCGAGAGCGGTGATCCTCGTCAGCGAGACCTGGCCGAGGCGACCGCGATGGAGCGCAACCTCCAGCTCGACATGCTTCCGCCCGACCTCGCCGGTCAGGTCCGGGAGCTGCAGGACTACGACTTCACGTCGGCGGAGGCGTCGCAGCGCTTCGAGGAGCTGGTCGACAAGCTGCGCCAGCAGCTGATGCAGAACTACCTCAACCAGATGGCGTCGGGGATGCAGAACGTGACGCCCGAGCAGATGCAGCGCATGAAGGACATGCTGGCCGGGCTGAACGAGATGCTGGCGAAGCGCGAGCGCGGCGAGGATCCCGGCTTCGAAGAGTTCATGGAGCGCTACGGCGACTTCTTCCCCGAGAACCCCCAGAGCCTCGACGAGCTGCTCGAGGTGATGGCCCAGCGCATGGCGGCCATGCAGGCCATGCTGAACTCGATGACGCCCGAGCAGCGGGCCCAGCTCCAGAGCCTGATGGACCAGCTGCTGGAGGACATGGACCTGCGCTGGCAGCTCGACCAGCTGGGCCAGAACCTACGGGGCCTGTTTCCCCAGATGGGGTGGGACCGCTCCTACAGCTTCCAGGGCATGGACCCGCTGGGCTTCTCCGAGGCCGTCGACATGATGCAGCAGCTCGGCGACATGGACCAGCTCGAGAACCTCATGCGCGGCGTGGCCAGCCCGGGCGCGCTGGCGGAGGCCGACTTCGACAAGGTGCGCGAGCTGTTGGGCGACGACTCGGCCCGCTCCCTCGAGCGGCTGGCCGAGCTGGCCAAGATGCTCGAAGACGCCGGGCTCATCGAGAACCGCGAGGGCCGGCTCGAGCTGACGCCCAAGGGCATCCGACGGGTCGGTCAGAACGCCCTGTCGGACCTGTTCACCAAGCTGGCCAAGGACAAGATGGGCCAGCACCAGATCACCCCCCTCGGCGCCGGCCACGAGCGCAGCTACGAGAGCAAGCCCTACGAGTTCGGCGACCCGTTCAACCTCGACCTGCATCGCACCATCCGCAACGCCATCCGCCGGCAGGGTCCTGGCACGCCCGTGCGCCTCGAGCCGGACGACTTCGACATCGAGCTGACCGAGAACATCACCCGCTCGTCGACGGTCCTCATGCTCGACCTCTCGCTGTCGATGCCCATGCGGGACAACTTCCTGTCGGCGAAGAAGGTGGCGATGGCGCTGCACTCGCTGATCAGCAGCCAGTTCCCGCGCGACTACCTCGGCATCGTCGGCTTCAGCGAGGTGGCGCGGGTCCTGAAGCCCGAGCATCTCCCCGAGGTCAGCTGGGACTTCGTGTACGGCACCAACATGCAGCACGCCTTCTTGCTCAGCCGCCAGCTGCTGGCCAAGCAGACCGGGACCAAGCAGATCATCATGATCACCGACGGCGAGCCGACCGCCCACATCGACCGCGACGGTGATGTCTTCTTCAACTACCCGCCGGTGCCGGAGACCATCGAGGCCACATTCCGCGAGGTCGCGCGCTGCACGCGCGACGGCATCCGCATCAACACCTTCATGCTCGACGCCACGAGCTACCTCAAGGCGTTCGTCGAGCGGCTGACCGAGATGAACCGCGGCCGCGCCTTCTTCACCACGCCCGAGACCCTCGGCGACTACGTCCTCGTGGACTTCATCGAGAACAAGCGCCAGCTCTCCGGCAAGAGCCGCCGCGCCGGCTGATCCCCCCTCGGGGTCGATCTCCCGCAACCCACGCCTGCACCCTGCTGCCATGCAGCAACGACGCGGAACCGCCCCCTTGCAGAACAAGGGCGGATGGTGAAGAATGACAGCGTTGTAGTTACAACCGTGCGATCCCACCCTACACATCGCCGACGGGTTCGCAGGGGATACCGGCCGATCGAGCAAGGGAGGCCACCCATGACTCACTACAACGTCGTGAACGTCCGTCTCGACGATCGCAGCTGGCAGGACAAGGCCAACTGCCTGGGCGTCGACCCGGATCTGTTCTTCCCCGAGCGGGGAGCGTCGACCCGGGAGGCCAAGGAGGTCTGTCGCGGCTGCGTGGTGCGCATGGAGTGCCTCGAGTACGCCCTGGTCAACGGGGAGAAGTTCGGCATCTGGGGCGGGATGTCCGAGCGCGAGCGGCGCCGGCTGCGCCGCCAGCGGGCCCAGGCCCGCCGCCCGGTGACGGCCTGAGCGCCCTCATCCCGGGCCGCGTCGGGCGCGGGCGCCGAGGCGGGCCTCGATCGTGCGCTCCTCGTCCACGTCGAGCTCGGTCCGGCGCGGCCGCGGGATGGGGCTCAGGACCGCGGCGGGCATCAGGCCCACCAGCTCGGCGCCGACCACGTCGGCATGGGACGCGACCAGGTCGTAGGCCTCGGCCGGACCGAGCACGTCAGGGTGGATCAGGTTCATGCTGACCTGGACGCGGTCGCCCACCGCCAGGCCGAGGGCGCGCAGGTGTGGACCGCGCACAGCGGCGGCGACATGCCGCCCCGTGGCCAGGTCGGGCGACGCCAGCCAGACGTTGTAGGCGACGAGCGGCTGGCGGGCGCCGACGCACATGGCCCCCGCTGTCGGATGCGGCGCGGGCGGCCCGACGTCGGGATGCCGCTTCTGCCAGGCCTCACGGCGGATGGTCGGCAGAGTGCACTCGTCGCCATACAGGAAGCAGGGCACCCCGAGCTCGGCGCCGGCCCAGGCTGCGAAGTCGTCGCGGGCTCGCACCGCGTCCGCCATGGTGGAGCGCTCGAGGGGCACGAACGGAACCACGTCCACGACGCCGAGCCGAGGGTGGACGCCGCGGTGCCCGCGGAGGTCGAGGCGCTCGACCGCGGCGGCCGTCACGGGCCGAACCGCGTCCTCACCGACGAGCGTCAGCACGGCCCGGTGGTGGTGCTCGTCGCGATGGATGTCGAGCAGATCGTCGCCGGCCGCGGCGGCGATGGCGGTGATCACGTCGGCCCGTCGGCCCTCGCTGATGTTCACCACACACTCGAGCACGTGTTCATCCTGCACTACTCGCATTCGGGCCCAGGTGGTACCGTCGCTGCCATGGGTGCACAGGAATGGCTGATCATCGCCGTCGTCGTGCTGGTCCTCTTCGGGGGGTCGCAGCTGCCGAAGCTGGCGCGCAGCCTCGGTGAGGCCCAAAAGGAGTTCAAGAAGGGCATGGACCACGGCGCGAAGGACGACAGCGCGGCCAAGACCGATCAGCCCTCGAAGACCGACGAGTCGTGACCCCCTAGCCCGCCGGGAACCGGCCGGGCCGGGGTGACGTTGACGTGACAGACCCGTCACGGGGGGACGGCCAGCACGAAGACGCTGACCAGATCCCAACGTGGGAGGAGATCGCGCGTGACCACGGTCGATTTCTCTACACGGTGGCCTACCGCCTGACGGGCAACCACGACGACGCACAGGACCTCGTGCAGGAGGTGCTGCTCCGGGTCCGCCGGGGCCTCGCCACCTTCACGCCCGGTTCGCTGGAGGGTTGGTTGAGCAGGATCACGACGAACGCCTTCCTGGACGATGTCCGCAAGCGCCGGCGACGGCCGTTGGAGGTGGTGCCCGACCTGCCTGACGCGGTGATCGGCGTCGACGCCGACCCGGACGCCCTCCTGGCCGCCGACCGCCTGCCCGACGACATCCAGGTCGCGCTGCGCGACCTGCCCCCGGACTTCCGTGCGCCCGTCGTGCTGTGCGACGTAGTCGGTCTCGACTACGCCGAGATCGCGAAGTCCCTCGACATCCCGCCCGGCACCGTCCGCAGCCGCATCCACCGTGGCCGGGCCCTCCTCCGCAAGGCCCTGGCATGAGCGGCCACCTCGACGACCTCCTGAGCGCGCACGTGGACGGAGAGCTGACGCCGCAAGAGCAAGCGGTGGTGAACGCCCACGTCGGCGTCTGCGCCGCCTGCCGGGCCGAGCTGACCGCCACCGAGCGAGCCAAGCGGTGGCTGACCGGCCTGCCCGAGGTCCAGCCGCCGTTCGGCTTCTACGAGCGGATGCTGCTCGACGGCTCCGGCCCTCGGAGCAAGCAGGGGCGCTGGTCGGTCCGGGTGGGCGCGGTCAGCCTCGCTGCCACGGCCTCGATCTGGTTCGGCGTGATCGGGCTCGCCGGCGTGAATGGCTCCCGCCCCGGTGGGATGCCGCCCTTGAGCTCGTTCGTCAACCTCCACCTCCACGCGTCGACCCCGAAGCAGGAGAAAGCGGCCGCGCCAGCCATCGAGCAGGAGGCGGTGCGCCGTGGCCTGCCGTCCGAGCTCTCCGGCGGCTTCCATCTGTACCGCCTGGCCGAGCAGGGGGAGGAGACATGGGCCCTCTACACCGACTATCGCCAGGTGATCTCGGTGTTCGTGGAGCCGGCCGTGATCGACCCGGCGGAGCTCCCAGGCGGCAGCTCCCTGCAGCGCTTCGACGATCAGGTGGTCTGGCTGGTCCCGACCGAGGCCGGCCAGGCCGTGATGGCCCAGCGCGGCGACAACGTGGTCGTGGTGATGGGTGAGCTGGTGGGCGGGACCTCGGTAGCCGAGGAGGTCCACCCTCCCACGATCGGCGACTCGATCCTCGACCACGTGGACGCGGCCGGGCGGGGACTGTTCGAGGCGTTCGGCTTGGGCTGAGACGTCGGCCGGGAGCAAGCTCGGCCGGTCGGCGCGGTTCCGGCCCGATCCCCACGCTGCGTGGGGAGACCGCCCGCCCGGGTGAGCGGCTAGCGGATCAGGGCCAGGCGGCGGCGCTTCAGGATCCGGCGGCGCTCGCGCTCGGAGCAGCCGCCCCACACGCCGTGCTCGATGCGGTTCTCCAGCGCGTACTCGAGGCAGGGGGCGACCACCGGGCAGTTGGCGCAGATCTTGCGGGCCCGGTCCACGCCCACCCCGTCAGAGGGGAAGAACGTGGCTGGAGGGTGATCGCGGCAACTGCCCTCGGCCATCCAGCCTGTCATCGTCTCGTCCATCAAAGTGGCTCCTCGGGGGTAACGCAGAACTCCACGTCCTCCGCCCGCATCCGGTTCCCGGGTACCTCCGGGAAACTCTCAGGAACTCGACGTTCTGCACCGCCTTCTTGTTCCCGAATCACTCCCATACAACCACGGAGCGCGCACGATGGCCAACCTTTCCGACCACAGACCGGCGGGTAGCATCTCCCGGTCCTGCAACCGGAGGTCCCCGATGTCCGTCCTCAACCCGCCCGTCGAGCCGCCCCGGGCCCACGTGCGCGTGGTCTACCTCGGCCCGGTTTCGCCTCATTGGGAGATCGACAGCGACTTCGGTGATCGTGCCCTGGTGGAGGAGTTCCGGGCCCGGGCCCTCGCCCGCCTCGTGCTCCTGCCGCGCGACGATCCCCAGTTCCGGCGCAACCGGGAGCGGATCATGCGCGACGCCGAGCGCGAACACGTGGTGCTCGAGTGGGACCTGGGGCTGCCCGACGGCGAGGACATCTGATCGATCCCGTGGCTGTGGCGCCCGCCCGCCGACCGCGGCCCGGGGGAGAGGTAACGTGATGGGGTGTCTTCCCTGGTGGGAACGGCCAATGCCGAACCACCCCGCCTCCTGAACCGAGAGCTCTCCTGGCTCGACTTCAACGAGCGGGTGCTGGCCCTGGCCGAGGACGACACCGTCCCGCTGCTCGAACGGCTGAAGTTCTGCGCCATCTTCTCGTCCAACCTGGACGAGTTCTTCCAGGTGCGGGTGGCGGCCCTGAAGGACCAGGTGGCGGCCGGGCTGACACAGCTCTCACACGATGGGCGCAGCGCGGCGCAGCAGCTGATCGAGATCGGCGACCGGGTGGACGAGCTGGTCCGGCACCAGGAGGTGCTGTACCTCGACACCCTGATGCCGTCCATCCGGGAGCATGGCATCGCGGTCTGCCGCTGGGATGAGCTCGATCTCGACGATCGCAAGCACCTCGACGAGGTCTTCGAGGAGCGCGTCTTTCCTGTCCTCACGCCGCTCGGCGTGGATCCGGCCCACCCCTTCCCGTACATCTCCAACCTGTCGCTGAACCTGGCCATCCAGGTGTACGACGCGCAGCACGACCTGAATCGCTTCGCCCGGGTCAAGGTCCCGCCCACGCTGTCCCGCTTCACCGGCCTGCCGGATGGCGAGCGGTTCGTCCTCCTGGAGGACCTGATCGCGGCCCACCTCTCCGCCCTCTTCCCGGGCATGACCGTGGTGGACCACTGGATGTTCCGGGTCACCCGGAACGCCGACCTCACCGTCGAGGAGGGCGAAGCCGACGACCTCTTGGCCGCGCTCGAGATGGAGCTGCGTCGCCGGCGGTTCGGGCGGGCCGTCCGCCTCGAGATGGAGGCCGGCGCACCGGCCGAGGTGGTCGACCTGCTCGTCAGCGAGCTCGACCTGACCGAGGATGACATCTCGTTCCATCGCGCCCCTCTGGACCTCACCGGGCTGTGGGCTCTCCACCGCCTCGACCGTCCAGAGCTGAAGGACGAGCCCTGGCTCCCGGTGACCCATGCCCGCCTGGCCGACGCGGCCGAGGACGACAAGAGCCTGTTCGAGGTGATCCGGTTCCGGGACGTGCTCGTCCACCACCCGTACGACTCGTTCGTGACGTCGGTGGAGGAGTTCATCCGCCAGGCCGCCGACGACTCGCACGTGCTGTCGATCAAGCTCACCCTGTACCGCACCACGGGCGACAGCTCCCTGCTCGTTGACCTCATCCGCGCCGCCGAGCGGGGCGTCCAGGTGGCCGTGCTGGTCGAGCTGAAGGCCCGTTTCGACGAGGAGCGCAACATCACCTGGGCCAAGCGCCTCGAGCAGGCTGGCGTCCACGTGGTGTACGGGCTGGTAGGGCTCAAGACCCACTCGAAGTGCGCGCTGGTGGTGCGCGACGAACCCGAGGGGCTCCGGCGCTACGCCCACGTGGGCACGGGCAACTACAACTCCACCACGGCTCGCCTCTACGAGGACCTCGGCCTGCTCACCGATGATCCGCAGATCGGCTCCGACCTGAGCCAGCTGTTCAACAACCTCACCGGCTTCTCCCGCGAGGATCCGTACCGGCGGCTGGTGGTGGCTCCCCGCTCGCTGCGGGCGCGCTTCCTCGATCTGATCGCTCACGAGGCCTCGTTCGGGTCGCGCGGCCACATCGTCATGAAGATGAACTCGCTCGTCGATCCCGAGATGATCGAAGCGCTGTACGCCGCCAGCCAGGCCGGGGCGAGGGTCGAGCTGCTGATCCGTGGCATCTGCTGCCTGCTGCCGGGCGTGCGTGGGGTGAGCGAGAACATTCGGGTGCGCTCGATCCTCGGCCGCTACCTCGAGCACTCGCGCGTGTACTTCTTCGCCAACGGCGAAGGTGCCCGCCGGCCGATCTACTACATCGGCTCGGCCGACCTCATGCCTCGCAACCTCGATGGCCGGGTCGAGGTGCTGGTGCCGGTCTTCCGTGACGAGCACCAGCGAAGGCTCCAGCAGATCTTCGACGTCTCCTTCGCCGAAGGCACGAAGGCGTGGGAGCTCGGGCCCGATGCCCGATGGGAGCGCGTCGGCACCGAGCAGGGCATCGACTCCCAAGCCCAGCTGTACGAGCTCGCCCGCCGGCGCGGCCGCACCAGCAGTAGCGTGCCAACGCGGTGACGAGCGACGGAACCTCGGGTGATCGGTTGCCGCATGAGCGGGAAGCGAAGGTCTCGGTGTTCCCCGGCTTCCGCCTCCCCAACCTCCGCGAGACCGTCCCGTGGGTCGTCACCGGGACGCCCCGCCAGCAGGTCCTCGACGCCCGCTACCTGGATGCCGCGGACCTGCGGCTGATCCGCCTCGGGATCACCTTCCGGCACCGCACCGGGGAGGACGGGGCCTCGGGGCGATGGACCCTGAAGCTCCCCGCACCGAGCGAGGGCCTCGCCCTCGACCGGCTGGAGCTGGAGGAGCTCGGCGAACCTGACCCTCCGCCGGACCACTTGGCCCGGCTGCTGACGGGTGTGCTCCGGGGGGCCCCGCTCGTACCGGTCGCCCACCTCCGCACCGAGCGCACCGTGGTACCGATCGGTGACCCGGCGGGCCGACCGCTCGGCACGCTCGCCGACGACGTGGTGTCGGTGCTCGAGGACGGCAACGTCGGCCTGCGCTTCCGCGAGGTCGAGGTGGAGCTGGCGCCGGGCGCGCCGGACACGGTCATCGACGCCGTGGTGGGTGCGCTGCGAGCCGCGGGCGCCGGCGAGCCGGACACCGTTCCCAAGCTGGCCCGCGCCCTTGGTCCCCGGGCGCTCGCCCCGCCCGATCCGACGGTCCCCGCGCCCGAGCGGGGCGCCAGCGGCGCCCAGAGCTTCCAGTACGCAGTGGCCCGCTCGGTGCGCCGGCTGCTCCTCCACGACCCGGTCGTCCGCCTGGATGCCGGAGACGAAGGCACCCATCAGGCCCGGGTGGCCTCCCGCCGTCTGCGCAGCGACCTGCGGACCTTCCGTCCCATCCTCGAGCCGGCGCGCATCGACCCACTCCGCGACGAGCTCAAGTGGCTCGGTGGCCTGCTCGGCGCGGTACGCGACGCCGATGTCCTCGGCCTGGTCCTGGCCGAGGAGGTGGCGGGGCTGGACGAGCCGGATCGCCTGGCGGCCGAGCCCCTGCTCGATCGGCTTCGCGACGAGCGTCGGCAGTTCCTCGCCGACCTGCTCGCCGCGCTCGACAGTCCCCGCTACGTTGACCTGACCGAGGCCATCGTGCGCCTGGCGCTCGATCCACCGCTGACGCCCGAAGCCGAGCGGCCGGCAGTCGAGCTGCTGCCCGAGCTGGCCGCTCGCCCGTGGCGCCACCTGGTCCGCAACGTCGGCCGGCTGCCGAAGTCGCCCACCGACCAGCAGCTGCACCGGGTGCGGATCCTGGCCAAGCGGGCCCGCTACGCCGCGGAGGCGGCCGAGCCGGTGGTGCCCGCGGCGGGCCGGCACGCCAAGGCCATCGCCGTCATCCAGGAGGACCTCGGCCAGCACCAGGACGCTGTGGTGGCCGGCCGCTGGCTGCGCGACACCGTCGGCCGAGGCGTGCCCGCCTCGGAGGCGCTGGCGGCGGGCCTCCTCGTGGCGGCGCTGCGCGACCGCGCCGCCCGCCACGCTCGCCGGTGGCGGACAGCCTGGAAGGCCGCCAACGACAAGAAGCGGCGCGCCTGGCTGCCGAGCGCATGACGGGCGAGGGCAGTCGGCCTCGCGGCTTGGTGCGCGCCGCAGGCGGGGTGGTGTGGCGGCCGGCAGCTCACGCCAGTGACGACGGGGGGGTCGAGGTCCTCCTGATCCACCGGATCGTTCACGACGACTGGGGGTGGCCGAAGGGCAAGGCGGAGGCCACCGACGCCGACGCCGAGGCGACCGCGTGGCGCGAGGTGTTCGAAGAGACCGGGCTGCGCTGCCAGCTGGGCCCGTCGCTCGGCTCGATCAGCTACCAGGCCAACGGCCGGCCGAAGGTGGTGCGCTACTGGGCCATGGAGCCGGTGGCCGGGGCGTTCGCGCCCAACAACGAGGTCGATCGCGTCGAGTGGCTCCCGCCCGAGGAGGCCAGGACGAGGCTCTCCTACGAGGTCGACCACGAGATCCTCGACCGGTTCGTCGCGGAGGTCGGCCGCGGCCCCGGCCGGGGCTGATCGTCGCCTGTACTTCGCCTTTCGTTCACCTCCCGTTCATCTGGCTCAGGGTCGCCGGACACCTGGGCTCCCTACGGTCGCCTCGTCTCACCGACCAAAGGAGATCAGGCGTGAAAACCACCAAGCGACGGACTGCCGCGCTGAGCGGCATGCTGGCCCTCGCCCTCGTGGGCGCGGCGTGCGGGAGCAGCAGCAGTGGCTCGGACACGACCGCGGGTGGCGGCGCCGCGACCCCCACCTCCGGCGCGCCGGTGTCGGGGACGCTGCAGGGCAGCGGGTCCTCCTTCTCGGCCGCGTTCCAAGAAGAGGCGGCAGCGGAGTTCGCGAAAGCCAACTCCGGCACCACCATCACCTACGGCGGGGGTGGCTCGGGCAAGGGCCGGACCGATCTGGCCAGCAAGGTGGTGGACTTCGCCGGCTCCGACTCGCCGTACAAGGACGCCGACAAGCCGGCTGACCCCATCCTCTACTTCCCCATCCTGCTCGGGCCGATCACGATGTCGTACAACTTGAGTGGGGTAGACAAGCTGCAGCTCTCCGCCGACACGATCGCCAAGATCTTCCAGCGAGACATCAAGACGTGGAATGATCCCGCCATCGCCGCCGACAACCCGGGCGTCACCCTCCCCAGCACGAACATCACGGTGGCTCACCGCTCGGACGGATCAGGCACGACGCAGAACTTCACCGAGTGGCTCGTCGCAGCGTCGCCCAGCATCTGGAAGCTGAAGAGTGGCTCGACCGTCGAGTGGCCGGCCGACACCCAGGCCGGGAATGGGAACTCTGGGGTGGCCCAGATCGTCTCGAGCACACCGGGAGCCATCGGCTACGTCGACCTCGCTGACGCGGTGGGAGCGAAGCTGACGTATGCCTCGGTCAAGAACCAGGCGGGCACGTTCATCGAGCCCACGCCAGCCTCCGCCTCGGCGGCGGGCAAGGGCATCGAGGTGCAGCCAAACCTGATCTTTGCGTCCTACAACTCTCCCGATCCGGAGGCCTACCCGATCACGGCGCAGACGTGGGACATCGTGTATCAGAACCAGGCTGACGCTCAGAAGGGTGCGCTCATCAAGGCCTGGCTCACCTACCTGCTGACGGATGGTCAGAAGCTCCTTTCCGACCTCAACTACGCCGCGCTGCCGGATGAGCTCCAACAGAAGGCCGTCGCGCAGCTCGACATGCTCAAGGTGGGCTGAACGGGGACTCCCCGTGGGGATGGGCCACCCTCGTTCGTCCGAACGCGGGCGGCCCGCCTGCCTCCTACGCTCCGGAGTGCCATGACCAACGCCACTGCCACTGCCGACGGTCCTCCCGCCGCGGCCGACCGCGGTCCCGAGCTGAAGGGGCGACGCTCCGTCGGTGACCTTTCGTTCCGCCTGATCGCGCTCGTCGCTGGCCTCTCGGTCCTGGCCATCCTCGCCCTGATCGCCTACTCGACCACCAAGGAAGCGTGGCCGATCTTCCAGCACGATGCGGCCCAGTTCCTGTTCACCAGCCGGTGGGCGCCGAACGAGGGCAAGTTTGGCAGCCTGGCCTTCGTGTTCGGGACGCTCGTCACGTCGGTCATCGCCCTCGTCTTCGCCGTGCCGCTCAGCATCGGCATCGCCCTCTTCGTCACCGAGGTCGCGCCGTTGTGGCTGCGGCGCCCCATCATCTACGTCATGGACCTCCTGGCCGTGGTGCCGTCCGTGGTGTTCGGCCTCTGGGGCGTGCTCGTTCTGGCCGAGCCCATTGCGCACTTCTACGACCACGTCAGCCAGGTGTTGGGGCCGATACCGATCATCGGAGCCCTGTTCAAGGGCCCGGCCAGCGGCCGATCCTTCTTCACCGCCGGCATCATCCTGGCCCTGATGATCGTGCCGATCATCACTTCCCTCACGCGGGAGGTCTTCGCCACCACGCCAGTGAGCGAGAAGGAAGCCGCGCTGGGCCTGGGCGCTACTCGCTGGGAGATGATCCGGGCCGCGGTGTTCGCCCACAGCAAGGGCGGCATGGTCGGGGCCGTCACCCTCGGCCTCGGCCGGGCCATGGGCGAGACCATCGCCGTCGCCCTGGTCATCGGCTCCACCCCTCAGATCACGGCGAAGCTCTTCTCGGCCGGCTACTCGATGCCGTCGGTCATCGCCAACGAGTTCGGTGAAGCCTCGGGTGAGTGGCGGGCGGCTTTGATCGGCCTGGGGCTCGTGCTGTTCGTCATCACCATCGTGGTCAACCTCGCCGCCCGCACCATCGTGAACCGCTCGATCAGGAGGTCGCGAGGCGAATGACGAGGACCCTCACCCCGAGGCAGCCGACGTTGGCGGCCGATCTGGGCCGGCACCGCTCCGGTCGGACCGTCCGCAACGGCATCGCCACCCTCCTGATGGCGCTCTCCTTCGTGGCGGTGGTGGTGCCGCTCGCGCTCGTACTCCTCACTGTCGTGCGCAAGGGCGGTCAAGCGATCTCGTGGGCCTTTCTGACGCAGGACATCCCGCCCGTGCGGCGCTCTGGCCCGGGCATGGGCCCCGCCGTCGTCGGCACCCTCGTGATCACCGCCACCGCGGCGCTGATGGCCATCCCGCTCGGCGTGCTCGGCGCGATCTACCTGCACGAGTACGGCCAGCAGGGACGGCTGGCCACCATGCTGCGCTTCCTGTCCGACGTCATGACCGGCGTGCCGTCGATCATCATGGGCCTCTTCATCTTCAGCATCTGGGTGGTGCGCTTCGGCGTGGACGGTGTGACCGGCTTTGCCGGCGCGCTCGCCCTCGGCTGCCTGATGCTGCCGATCATCATCCGCTCCACCGAGGAGATGCTCCGCCTGGTCCCGGACGAGCAGCGCGAGGCGAGCGTCGCCCTCGGAGCCAGCAAGGCCCGCACGACGCTCACCGTCGTGCTACCCGCCGCCTTCCCGGGCATCCTGAGCGGCGTGTTGTTGGCTGTTGCCCGTGCCGCCGGTGAGACCGCGCCCCTCCTGTTCACCATCGGCGCCGCCACCGCGGTGAACTGGAACCCCTTCAAAGGGCCCAACACCGCGCTCTCGGTCCAGATCTTCTCGAACGCGTCGCAGCCGTTCCCCGCCGCCCAGGAGCGGGCCTGGGCCGCGGCGCTCACCCTCATCACCCTCACCTTCATCCTGCTGGTGCTGTCCCGGCTGGTGGCCGGGCGCTTCGACCCGGCCCGGAGGAGCCAGTGACCATGTCCCAGGAAGCCGAGGAGCCCGCCATGCCCCCCGACCCCGCTCCCGCGCCCGCCTCGGCCACCAACCCGACGGAGACCGCGCTGACCCGGCCGACGCCGCCGGTCGGAGCACGCGAAGGCGCAACCGACGCGCCAGTCGTCTTCGCGGTCCGCGACCTCTCCGTCTCCTACGGCTCGTTCCGGGCCGTGCGCAACGTCGACCTTGAGGTCCGCCGACACCAGATCACCGCCTTCATCGGTCCGTCCGGTTGCGGCAAGACCACCGTGCTGCGCTGCTTCAACCGGATGAACGACCTCATCCCGTCGGCACGGGTCGAGGGCTCGCTCCTCTACCACGGAGTGGACCTCTACGGCTCGGAGGTGTCAGCGGTCGAGGTCCGCCGGCGCATCGGCATGGTCTTCCAGAAGCCGAACCCGTTCCCGAAGACCATCTACGACAACGTCGCCTTCGGGCCGCGCATCAACGGCGTCAAGAAGGCGGATCTGGACGACGTGGTCGAGCGGTCATTGCGCGATGCTGCGCTCTGGGACGAGGTGAAGGACCGCCTGAAGTCATCCGCCCTCGGCATGTCCGGTGGGCAGCAGCAGCGGCTCTGCATCGCCCGGGCCATCGCGGTCGAGCCCGAGGTCATCCTGATGGACGAGCCGTGCTCGGCCCTGGACCCCATCGCCACCGCCCGCATCGAGGACCTGATGCAGGAGATCAAGCAGGAGTTCACGATCATCATCGTGACCCACAACATGCAGCAGGCGGCCCGGGTGAGCGATCGGACGGCCTTCTTCACCACCGAGATCAGCCAGGAGGGCGACCGGCGGACCGGCGTCCTGGTCGAGTTCGACTCGACCGACTCGATCTTCTCCAACCCGGCCGACGAGCGGACCGAGAACTACGTCACAGGAAGATTCGGGTGAGTGACTTGCGCTTCACATTTCACGAGCAGCTGGATGAGATCCAGCAGCACATCGTGCGCCTGGCGGGCTCGGTCATCGAAGCGGTGCCCCGGGCCACCAGCGTGCTGCTCGACGGCGACCTCGAAGGGGCGGACTACCTGATCTCGGCCGACGACGAGATCGACGCTCGCGCCCTGGACATCGAGGAGCAGTGCTACCGGGTGATGGCTCTCCAGGCGCCGGTGGCCATCGAGCTGCGCGCCGTCGTGACCGCGGTCCGCATCGTGGCCGAGATCGAGCGGTCAGCCGACCTGGCGGTCAACATCTGCAAGGCGGCCCGCCGGCTGTACGGTCACCCGCTCGATCCCAAGCTGCGAGGGCTGATCAGCCGCATGGCCGAGCAGGCCCAGACCCTCTACGTCACCGCCGTCGACGCCTATGTCGACAAGGACGCGGCCAAGGCGGCCGCCGTCGACGACATGGACTCCATGCTCGACGGCCTGCACTACGAGTTCATCCAGACCATCTTCGAGAGCCATGCCGCGGGCCGGATCGACCTGCAGGTCGCGGTGCAGATGGCGCTGGTGGCCCGCTTCTACGAGCGCATCGGCGACCACGCCGTCAACATCGGCGAACGGGTGCGCTTCATGGTCACCGGCTGGCTCCCCGAGAACGACGGCGCGGCCCGCTACCGCCGGCGAACCGACGGCCCGTCCGACAACGACCACGAGGTGGGTGGATAGCTCGTGACCTTCGTCGCCCTGGCGATCGGGCTGGTGCTCGGGGCGATCCTGGCTTCGGCGTTCTGGCGGTCCGCCGCGGTTCGGGCTCAACGCCGCCTCGTGGCCAAGGAGGATGCGAAGCGCGAGGCGGTCGCCGCTCGGGCGCGCGCCGTCGACGAGGCGTCGGCGGAGCTGCGAGCGGCACTCGACTCGCTACCCGAGGCCGTGGTGCTCGTCGACCGTGCCGGCTCGGTCATCGCCCGCAACCGGCACGCCGAGCGGTTCCTCGGCGTGGCTCACCTCGACGCGCTGGTGGACGAGGCGATCGAGGCGCACCTGCGTGAGGCCCTGGCCGGCCGCGAGCGGACCGACACCCTCGAAGTCCAGGGGCCGCCCCGGCGCACGCTGGTGGTGCGGGGCTCGGTGGTGTCGGTCGAGGGCGAGGTCGCCGGCGCCATGGTCACCGTCGAGGACATCACCGAGCAGGTGCGGCTGGACTCGGTGCGCACCGACCTGGTCGCCAACATCAGCCACGAGCTGAAGACGCCGGTCGGCGCCGTTGCCCTCTTGGCCGAGACCTTGGCGGACGAGGACGAACCCGAGGTGATCGCCCGCCTCGGGCCGAAGCTGGTCAATGAGGCGCACCGCCTGGCCCGGATCATCGACGAGCTCCTGGAGCTGTCCCGGATCGAGCTGGCCGACCAGTCGCTGGCCGAGGTGATATCGGTCGGGGCCGTGGTCGAGGAGGCCGTCGCGCTGCACCGGGCGCTGGCCGGGTCACGCGGCATCATCGTCGTCACCGCGCTCGCCCGGCCTGATCCCAGCGTGCTCGGCAACCGCCGTCAGCTCCTCTCCGCGGTCGGGAACCTGGTCGAGAACGCGGTGAAGTACTCCGACGCCGGCTCAGAGGTCGAGGTGCACGTCACCGCGGGCGACGAAGCCGTCGACATCGCCGTCTGCGACCACGGCATGGGCATACCGGCGAAGGAGCTCGACCGCATCTTCGAGCGCTTCTACCGCGTGGACAAGGCCCGCAGCCGCGAGACCGGCGGGAGCGGGCTCGGCCTGTCCATCGTGCGCCACGTCATGGCCAACCACGGCGGGCGGGTCACCGTCACGTCGTCCGAGGGCGAGGGGTCGACGTTCGCGCTCCGGCTCCCCGTGGCCCGGGATCACCCCATCGGCGCCGGATCCCCGCCGCCACCCCCTGAGATCGCACAGGCAGGATGACGATGACGGAACCGACGACCGTGCTGGTGGTGGAAGACGAGGAGTCGTTCATCGATGCCCTCACGGTTGGGCTGCGCCGCGAGGGCTTCCGGGTGCAGGTGGCGCGCGATGGCGCCCAGGCGCTCGACCTCTTCGACACCGTGAAGCCGGACCTCGTGCTGCTCGATGTGATGCTGCCCCGCATCAGTGGCATCGACGTCTGCCGCCAGCTGCGCAAGCGCAGCCAGGTCCCGATCATCATGGTGACCGCGAAGGGGGCGGAGATCGACACCGTCGTCGGGCTGGAGGTGGGCGCCGACGACTACGTCACCAAGCCGTACCGCCTGCGCGAGCTCGTCGCCCGCATGCGGGCCGTCCTCCGACGGGCACCCCGCGATCGCTTCGACGACCACGCCGAGGGGATCCTCGAGGTGGGCGACGTCCGGCTCGATCCCGATCGGCACGAGGTCCAGATACGCAACGACGTGGTGCCGATGCCCCTCAAGGAGTTCGAGCTCCTCGCCCTGCTGCTGGCCAACGCGGGCCGGGTGCTCACCCGCGACACCCTGATCGACCGGGTGTGGGGATCGGACTACGTCGGCGACACCAAGACCCTCGATGTGCACGTGAAGCGCCTCCGCAGCAAGGTCGAGACCGACCCCGCCAACCCCAGCCGGATCGTCACCATCCGGGGTCTCGGCTACCGCTACGAGATGCCGCGAAGCCGGGAGATCGCCACCCCGGCCTGAGCGGCGAGACCGGCCGCCGTACGATGCGGCTGTGCGTGGAGGCAACCCGGCGACCCGAGCGGGTGATGTCGCGGCGCCGGCGCCATGAGTCGGCCCGCAGACTGGGAGCGGCTGTCGTCGAGCGCCCAACCGGCCCCTCCGCTGCCGGGCGAGTTCCGGCGCCGGCTCGTGATCCCGCCCTTCACCTGGCTCGCCCGGACCCACGCCGTGGCGGCTGCCGCCGATACCGCAGTCACGATCTCACTCGCCGGCTCGCTGTTCTTCGACATCAGCCCGGACGTGGCGCGAGGCAAGGTCGCGCTCTACCTGCTCCTCACCATGACGCCCTTCGCGGTCGTGGCGCCGCTGCTCGGCCCCGCCCTCGACCGCATGAGGGGCGGCCGGCGGATGATGGTGGTGTTCTCGTGCATCGGCCGAGCCCTGGTCGCGGCGCTGATGGTGATGCACATCCACAGCCTCCTCCTCTTCCCGGAAGCGTTCCTCTTCCTCGTCTTCACGAAGTCCTACGCCGTGTCCAAGAGCGCGCTCGGTGCCCACCGTGGTCGGAGGCGAGGCCGAGCTGGTGGAAGCCAACTCCAAGCTCGGTCTCCTGGCCGGGCTGGCCGGAGTGGTGGCCGCCATCCCCGCCATCGCCCTCAAGCTGGTCGATGTGCGCATCACGCTCGTGCTCGCCGTGGGCGTCTACCTGTTCGCCGCCACCTTGGCGGCGCGGCTGCCGAGCGGTGTCGTCGCGTCGGCTCCGGCCGGACGCCAGGAGCGCCAGGAGCTGCGCGGCGCGGGCGTGCTCCTCGCCGCGTCGGCGATGGCTCTGGTGCGGGCCACCGTCGGCTTCCTCACCTTCCAGCTCGCCTTCCTGCTCCGCAGTGAGAAGGCGCCGGTCGCCTGGTTCGGTGTCGTCCTCCTGTTCAGCGCCCTGGGCGCGCTCGTCGGCAACGCAATCGGTCCGCCCATCCGGCGCCACTTCCACGAGGAGCGCATGCTCGTCCTCGCCTTCGCGCTCATCGTCATCGGCAGCCTCATCGCCGCGCTCGGCGGTGGGGACTTGAGCGCGTCGCTCCTCGGTGGAGCGGTGGGCACGAGCGCCGCGTTGGCCCGCTTGGCCTTCGATGCCATCGTGCAGCGTGACGCGCCCGATGCCAACCGAGGCCGCGCCTTCGCCCAGTTCGAGACCCGATTCCAGGTGGCGTGGGTGGTGGCGGCGTTCTTCCCGGTGGCCATCCCCATCCCCCGCGAGCTCGGGTTCTTCATCGTCGCCGGGCTGGCGGGGTTCGCCCTCGTGTCCTATGTGATCGGTTGGCGCCAGATCCGGGCTGGCAAGCCGCTGCCGCCGCCGCTGCGCGACCGGCTGCTGACCGAGGTCCAGCGCCGCCGCCGCGCTCGGGCTCCCGAGCGCCGACTCCCGCCGCCCGACCCGTCCTCACGACCCCGTTGAGTCGTCGACCTCGAGGCGGGCCAACCAGAGTCCGGGCGCATCCAGCTCCGCCGGCGTGGGCAATGAGCGAGCCGAGGTCCACAGGCGGCCGAGGGCGGCGTCGCCGGTGCGTTCGATCACGCCGTTCACGAACGTCACTCCGCGCTCGACCTGCTGGCGGGTGAGGGACAGGCCGAGGAGCCGCTCGAGGAAGGCGTCCTCGGTCCCTGTCTCCGCCCGGCGCCGGCGGACGGCCTCCGCGATCCTGCCGCTGCTGCTCATCAGGTGGGCGGCGATGTGGTCGACGGTGTGGTCGACGAAGCCCACGATCACCGCCACCAGCGCGTCGAGGCGCGGTCGCAGCTCCTCCTGGGCCGGGGAGCTGACCGCTCCGAGCAGCACCTCGGGGTCGCCGAAGACGGCCTGGAGCTCGTGCATGGCGTCGCCGTCGGACGGGTCCAGGTTGCCGAGGCGGTTGGTGAGGGCGCTGGGATCGGGCCGGAAGCCGCCGGCATGCTCGCGCAGGAGGCGTTCGAGCTCGGACCGGACGTGGGGCACGCCGAGGACGGCGTGGCTGGTGATCTGGTGGAGGCAGACCCACAGCAACAGCTCGTCGTGAGGGAGGCTCCAATCGCGGGCGAAGGTCTCGACCGTACCGGGGATGACGAAGACCTCGGTCGACACCGGGCGGGGGATGGGCAGGTCGTACTGACCGAACGAGCGGCGTGCGAGCCGACCCACCATGGCCCCGATGGCCATACCGAGCATGGTCGGCGCCACCATTCCCAGGATCTGGCGCAGCATGGCCACGCTGGGATCGTCCTCGTCGAGCCCCTCGCTGGAGAGGTCGAGCTCCGCGCCGGCCGCCGCTGTGGGTGCCTGCCCGAGCGAGCTGGCGAGGGTCTCGAAGAGCGGCCGGTAGGCGTCCAGGGTGTGGGACACGAAGCCGGTGCGGTTCACCGGCACGATCTCGAGCGAGCGGCCGCCGACCGCCGTGTCCAGCCCGGTCGCCTGTTGGACGTGGAGCTCGGCCACCCGTCCCAGCTCCTGCAGCCGGAATCGGATCGACGGTTCCACGTTCGGCTCGGACTCGCCCTCGGTGGCGTTGGCGTAGGCCAGCTGGCGCGCCGCCTCCCATTGGATCGAACCCTGGGCCTTCAGCATCCGGGCCAGGTCGCCCAGGAACGGGATCTCGCCGAACGGATCGTCGCTCACCCCTTCAGCGTAGGCACCTCGGCCAGCCATCCCACCTGCGGGGGCCGCTGCCGTCCGGCTGCGCCCGGACCTGTGCGAGATTGATGGTCATGGCAGCGACCGCAGAGCGGGTGGCCGTCACCGGCGCCTCGGGGGCCGTCGGTCGTCGGGTGGTCAAGCGGTTGGCGGCGTCGCCTTCGGTCGCGCAAGTGGTAGTGCTCGATTCGCGGGCCAGGGGAGGCGACGACGAGAAGGTGGTGCGACAGGTGATCGACCTGCGCCGGCGCGACGCGCGGCCCGATCTGACCGGCGTCGGCACCCTCATCCACCTGCCCTTCGCGGCGAGCGCCATCCGGCGCGGTCAGGGCGCGCTGGAGACGGCGGTGACGCGCAACGTGCTCGCCGCGGCATCGGCGGCCGGTGTCCATCACGTGGTGGTGCTCTCCTCGGCCACCGTCTATGGGGCCTGGCCGAACAACCCGGTGCCGATCACCGAGGACGCGGCCCTGCGGCCAGTGCCCGAGTTCGCCTACGCCGTCGGTCATGCCGAGGTCGAGCAGCTCGTCGTCGACTGGGCCGAGGCGGCGGACGGGCGCAGTGCCAGCGTGCTCAGGCCGGTCACCGCGCTGGCGGAAGACGGATCGTCGTGGCTGGCTCGCGCCCTGGCCGGCGGGGCCGGCCTGCTGGCGCCGCTGGACGACCCACCGGCCCAGTTCGTGCACCTCGACGACCTGGCGGCCGCGGTTGAGCTGGCGTGGCAGCAGCAGCTGGACGGGACGTTCAACGTGAGCCCCGACGGCTGGATCGCGGGGGCCAGGATCCGTGCTCTCTCCGGCGCCAAGGCGCGGGTGCGCCCACCGGCCTGGTTCACCCACTGGGTGGCCGGCTTGCGTTGGCGCTTCCAGCGGGGCCCGATCCCGCCGGGGCTCCTCCCGTACATGACGTACGCCTGGCTGGTGGCCAACGACCGCCTGAAGGCGGAGGGCTGGTCGCCGGATGTGACGAACGAGCAGGCCTATGTCGCCGGGACCGAGAACCGCTGGTGGCAGCTGCTCACGCCGAAGCGCCGGCAGGAGCTGGCGCTCACCGTGGCTGGAGCTGTGGTGGCCGCAGGCGTGATCGCCGGCACGATGGTGGTGCGGCGAGTGCTGCGCCGACCGGCGGCGCCGCGCCACGGCTGAACGGGTCAGCTGCCGGGGCGGTCCTGGAGGACCGCTTGCACCTCGATGAGCTGGCCGTTGCGCTCGACGGTCAGGTGCACCGTCCCGCCCACCTTGCGCTCGCGGACGAGCAAGACGAGCGCGTTCATCGACGGCACCGGCACGTCGTCGACTGCCACGATGACGTCGCCGACCTGGATGCCGGCCGAGGCGGCCGAGCCGCCGGCGTCAACCGACACGACCAGGGCCCCGCCCGTCGGGTTCGGCGTCGGCGGAGTGGTGACCGAGCTGCTGGTGGACCCGTCTGTGGCCGCCGGCTCAGTGACCACCGGCGCGGTGGGGCTGATGGTGGTCGAGGAGCTGGCGGTGGCCGCGTCGAGCGAGGATGCCACCGGCGGGACCGAGGCCACGGTGGTGGTGGTGGTCGCCGGGGCGGCGCTCGTCGAGGGAGCGGCGAGATCGCTCGGCTTGGCCGTGCGGCCGGTGATGCCGAGCCAAGCGAAGCGACGATCGCCGCCCTGGCCCGCGGCTCCGGTCGCGGCGCGCGGACGAGCTCGATCGGTGCCGCGAGTGTCGCCTTGTCGTCGTCAGTGTCGTGCCCGATGCAGATGCCCACCGCCCGGCCGTCGAGGTCGAGCAGCACCGCGCCGTCGTCGATGGGCTCGTCCATTCGGAGGCGCAGCAGGTGGGCCATGTGGGTGCCGTCGTCGGCCCTGACCTCGACGCCCACCGCCTCGACCTTGCCCTTGGTGTTCGTGCCCGCCGCCGTGACCTCGTCCCCCTTGGCCAACGTCGCAGCCTGCCCACCGGCGAGGGTCACCGTGGGCTGCCGGATGTCAAGGACTGCGGTGCCGGACTCGCGGTCCACCCACACCACGCTGGCTTGCTGCTCCGATCCGTCGGCCATCACCGCCGTGACCTGGGTGACGCCCGCGACGGCCTTGGCCGACGTCACGAGCTGGTCCGCGCCGAGCACCGCGGCCGATGTCGTGCGCTTCGAGGAGCCGGAGGGCATCACCAGCTGCACGATGCCCGGAACGATCGACGACGTCGGCGCCGCAGCGGCGGTCATGGCGACCAGGGCGGAGGTCGCGGCGCCGACCCGCAGGGAAGAGCGGGTGGCGGCGTCGTCCGTCGCCGGGCGGGCCAGGTGGGCGACGTAGGCGGCCAAGACAGCCCCCGCCGTCCCGATCACCGCCGCGAGGACGAGCGCCGTGCGGGCGCTGGTCTTGGCCGGCAGGAGGGCGGCCGGACGGTCAGCGCCGGCCCGCAGCTCCGAAGGGTGCCGCCACCAGCGCTGGTCGGGGGGGACGTAGCCGTGAAAGCCGTCGTCATCCTCCGACCACTCCGTTCCCTCCACGACCGCGCACACTACCGACGGGTGGTTCGCGGGGGGCCGCGGGGCTGACGTCGAAGGAACCGATCGTGGGTGCGCCCACTAGCATCGATCACCGTGCGTGAACCCGAGCCTGGGCAGGATTGGTTGGCCCTGACTGCGGACGAGCTCCCGGTCGCCGTCGCCTACCAGTGGGCGCTGCGGCCCGAATGCGGCGCGGTCGTGCTGTTCTCGGGCACGGTTCGGGACCACGCCGAAGGTCGCGCCGGGGTCACCAGCCTCACCTACGAGGCGTACGAGGAGCACGTGGTCGGTCGGCTCGAGCGCATCGCGGCCGAGCTGCGGCGCCGCTGGTCCACGGTCGGCCGGGTGGTGCTGTGGCACCGCACGGGTGAGCTGGCGCTCACCGAGTCCTCGGTCGTCGTCGCGGTCTCCGCGCCGCACCGCGAAGAGGCGTTCGAGGCGGCCCGGTTCGCCATCGACACCTTGAAGGCGACGGCGCCGATCTGGAAGAAGGAGACCTGGGCCGGCGACCGCGGCCGAGGCGAGGCGGGATGGGCGCTCGGGGCACGCGACGTCGGCGACGTGGCCGGCACGGCGCCGCAGGAGCCCTGATGGGCAACCTGGTCTTCCTGCTCGCGGCGCTCGGCGTGATCGCGCTCGGCACGCTCATCCTGGCCCTGCGGGCTCGTGAGCCGAAGGGCTTCGACTCCGGCATCAAGGCCCATCAGCGTCATATGAGCGCGCTGTCCACCGAGACGCGCCGGGACAGCACCGGGATCGATCGCATCCAGCCCGTGCGCCGGGTCGGTCCGTCCGGCGGTCCGCCAGCGGATGCCCCGCCGCCGGCCGGCGGGGAAGGTCCACCGGCGAGCGGTACTGATGCCTCGGGCGGGGAGGGCTGAGCGCTGGCACGCGACCTCGCCATCGATCTCGGGACCGCTAACACACTCGTCTACGCCAAGGGCAGGGGGATCGTCCTGAACGAGCCCTCCGTGATCGCGCTCAACCGCCAGACGGGTGAGGTGCTGGCCACCGGCTACGACGCCTGGAAGATGATCGGGCGTACGCCCGGCTACATCGTGGCGGTGCGGCCGCTCCGGGGCGGCGCCATCACCGACTTCGAGATCACGGAGCGGATGATCCGCCTCCTGCTGCACCGCGTTGGCGTCACCCGGTTCAATCGCCCCCGGGTGGTGATCTGCGTGCCATCGGCGATCACCGAGGTGGAGCGGCGGGCGGTCACCGAGGCCGCTCGCCGGGCCGGAGCGGTGGACGCGCAGCTCATCGAGCAGCCGATGGCCGCCGCCATCGGCGCCGGGCTGCCGATCGACGCCCCGGTGGGGAGCATGGTCATCGACATCGGCGGCGGAACCACGGAGACCGCGGTCATCTCGCTCGGTGGCATCGTGGCTCTGGAGGCCGTCCGCATCGGCAGCTTCGATCTCGACGCCGCCATCCAGACCCACATCCGTCGCGAGTACGGCATCGCCATCGGCGAGCGCACGGCGGAGGAGATCAAGATGGCGATCGGTTCCGCCGCGGCAACGCCGGACGAGACCCACGCCGAGGTCCGCGGTCGCGACCTGATGAGCGGGCTGCCGCGCACGATCGTGCTCAGCCCCGAAGAGGTGCGGGGCGCCATCGAAGAGGTCGTCAGCTCGATCATCGAGAGCGTCATCCGCTGCCTGGCCAAGGCGCCGCCGGAGCTGTCCCAGGACTTCCTGATGCGAGGGGTGAACCTGGTCGGCGGCGGCGGCATGCTGCGCGGCCTCGACCAGCGGCTGTCGCGCGAGACGAAGGTGCCCGTGGAGCTGGTCGATGCCCCGCTGGAGTGCGTCGTCCTCGGCGCCGGTCACTGCATCGAGCACTACGACGCCCTGAAGGGCATCTTCATGGGGGCGAGGCGGTGAGGGGCGGTCAGGCCGGGTCGATGCGATCGACCGCGCCCGACAGCGACAGGACGTAGAGCTCGCCGGCGCCGTCGACGCCGAAGCTCGACACCTGCCCGGGGCTGTCGCTGATCCGCTTGGAGCCCATCAGCTTCCCGCCCGCGACCGCCAGCACGTTGAGGCCGCCGGCGCAGTAGTCGCTGTAGACGTAGACGCCCCGGAGGGCGGCGATCGCCTGGCCCCGGTACACGTATCCGCCGGTGACCGAGCAGCCCGCCGCGCCGTGGTGGTACTCGTAGAGCGGCATCCAAGAGCCAGGCGCCTGCTGGTCGCGGTTGTAGCGGGCCGACCCCTCGTAGGCGCTCCAGCCGAAGTTCGTGCCCTTGCCTGCGCCCTGGGCGGCGGGGACGAAGTCGACCTCCTCGATGTCGTTCTGGCCGACGTCGCCGATCCAGAGGTCGCCGGTGGTGGCGTCGAACGAGAACCGCCAGGGGTTGCGGAGGCCCGCGCTCCAGATCTCGGGCCGGACCGTCGAGCTGCCGGCGAACGGGTTGTCGCCCGGGACCGAGTAGGGCTGCCCACCGGAGGTCTTCGGGTCGATGCGCAGGATCTTGCCCAGCCAGGTCTCGGGGTTCTGGCCGTTGCGCTGCGGATCTCCAGCCGAGCCGCCGTCGCCGAGGCCGATGTACAGCTTCCCGTCGGGTCCGAAGACCAGGTTGCCTCCGTTGTGGTTCGGGTAGGGCTGGTCCTGCTCCAGCACGGCCCGTTTGGTGGCCGGATCGACGCTGCCGTCGGCCGCCATGGCGTACTCGACGACGTGGGAGTCCCCCTGGAGGTCGGTGTAGTCGATGTAGAGGTGGGCCCGGTCGGGGGCGATGGCCAGGCCCAGCAGGCCCTGCTCGCCGCTGGCCTTCATCTCGGCGCTCACGTCCAGCACCCGGCGCTTCTGCCCGCCCTGCAGGGCCCAGACCACGCCGCCCTGCTCGGCGACGTAGAGAGCAGGATCCCCGGCTCGGACGGTGAGCGCTACGGGCTGGCTCAGCTGGGCGACCGGCGTCAGCTTGAGCCGGATGGCGTCGAGGTTCGGCGCCCCGGCAACGGTGCTCGGTGTCGTGGTGGCGCCGGGAGGCCGGGGCGTCGTCGGCTTCGCGCCGGTGGTGGTGGTGGTGGTGGTGGAAAGCTCACCGGCTTGTTGCCGGCGCCGCCGCTGGCACTGCACCCGGCCAGGACGACGGCGGCGGCCGAGCGCGAGGGGGGACGTCGGGCGCATGATCCCAGCGTGCCTCATCGGCGCGGGCGAGGGCACGTCGGGGCGGTCTCCGGGCCCGCCGCCACTGCCGTCAGCGCACCACGCGGATGAGCCCTTCCTGCACCACCGTCACCGCCAGCCGGCCGTCCTCGGTGAAGATCTGCCCCATGGCCAGACCTCGCGCATCCGACGTCGACGGCGAGCTCTGGTCGTACAGCAGCCACTCGTCGGCCCGAAAGGGCCGGTGGAACCACATGGCGTGGTCGAGGCTGGCCATCTGCAGGCGCTCCTCGGTCCAGCCGGTGACGCCGTGGGGCAGCAGGGTGGTGTCGAGCAGGGTCATGTCCGACGCATAGGTCACGATGCAGGCGTGGAGCACGGGGTCGTCCGGCAGCGTGCCGTCGGCCCGCAGCCAGACGCGCTGGCTCGGCTGCTGCGGGCCGCGCCGTTCGGCGGGCATGAGACCGACGTAGCGGGTGTCGATCGGCCGCGACCGCTCGAGCCACTCGCCGAGCTGGTCCCGGTAGGGCTCCATGCGGCTGGCGAAGTCAGGGAGATCGCGCGGCGAGGGGACGCTCGTGTCCATGGCGATCTGGTGGTTGAGGCCCGGCTCGGGACGGTGGAAGCTGGCCTGCAGGTTGAAGATGACCCTGCCGTGCTGGATGGCCACCACCCGCCGGGTGGTGAAGCTCTTCCCGTCGCGGATGCGGTCGACGTTGTACAGGATGGGCACCGTCGGGTCGCCGGGGCGGAGGAAGTAGGCGTGCAGGGAGTGGACCGGCCGTCCGGGATCGCCCACCGTGCGAGCCGCGGCGACGAGCGCCTGCCCGGCCACCTGGCCGCCGAACACCCGCTGCCGGCTCTCGTCGGGCGACACACCCCGGAAGATGTTGACCTCGATCGGCTCGAGGTCGAGCAGATCGACGAGGTCGTCGAGCGCCTTGGTCACAGCGCGCATGCTCCCACGTCCAAGCTGGCGATCGGAGGGGCCGAGCCGCCGGTTCGGTCGACCCGCCACAGCACCCAGGCCTCGTTGTCCCACACCTTGATGAGCCGGCCGGTGGCCGCAGCCTCGGCGTCGGAGAGCGCGCACTGGGCGTAGTCGCTGTCCTTCGCCATGGCGTACCAGTCCCCCCGTTCGAGGAGGACCGGGAGCGAGGAGCCGGCGGTGATGGCGGTGGCGTGGGTGTACAGGTTCATGGCTCGGGGCCGGAAGAAGACCACGAGCTGGCCGGGGCGGGCGTGGGCGTCGATCTCGGCGAACATCTGCTGCGCCTCGCGGCGTGTCGGGCCCGTCGATGGCACGGGGGTAGGTGCGCCAGTAGTCGGCGGCGTTGGCCATGCCCAGGGCATGACGGCCCACCACCATGAGCAGGAGCAGGTGGCGGGGCTGGATTCCCCACGAGCGGATGTCGGTGCCCCGCAGGCCCTGCAGGGCGAAGTAGAGCAGGAACGGGAGGACCACCATCAGGTAGCGCCCTTCCCGGTAGGGGAGGTCGAGGTAGACGAAGGCCAGGCCGCCGGCGAAGACCGACAGGGGCAGGTCCCGCCACCCACCGAGGACCATCCCGCCGAGGGCGAGGACGATGAGGAAGACCAAGAGGGCGAGGAGCGCGGTGCCGTGCACCCGGTCCTTGAGGGCCAGCAGCTCCGCGAGGCCCTGGCGGTAGAAGCCGTCGTTGGTGGACCAGTTGTGGCCGCCGAGTCCGCCGGCCAGCGTGAGCGACTGCCCTTGGTCGGTGGGGAGCACCAGGCGGATCCCCGCGCCCACCAACACCGCGGTGGCCCACGGCACCGCCAGCACGGGCACCCGCTGCCGCCAGGTCCCGTTCCACGCCTGCCGGTGGGCCATGACGACGGCGAGCTGGCGGGCAGCGAGCGCGGCCAGGAGCACCGCGCCCTCGTTGCGGATGTTCAGGGTGAAGCCGATGAGGACGCCGAGGCCGGCCAGCTCGACGACGTACCGCCGCGAGCCGAGCATCGAGGTCAGGCGCTGCGGCGCGTGGAGCGCCTCGATGACGACGAGGCTCAACACGGAGAAGAACATGAAAGGGAACTCGGTGAGGACGGTGTTCGTCCACGCGGTGTAGAGGTTGTCGAGGACGAGCGCGGCCAGGATCAGGAGGGCCGCCAGGCGGTCGATGCGGTTGCGGATGAGCACGTAGAACGCGGTGAGGAAGCCGAGGTAGAGGGCGATCTCCAGCGACTTGAAGGCGAGGTAGCTCAGGCCGAAGACGGCGTAGAGCGGCGCCAGCAGCAGGGGGAAGCCCCACCCGTAGGTGTACGGGCTGAACGATTGCCACGCCGACTCGTTCACCGTCACCTGGTTCTGGTGGTACACGTGCTGCACGTCGCCGTGGACGAGGGAACGAGCCTGGTTGATGTAGAGCGCGAAGTCGTCGCCCCAGTCGTGGCCCGGGCGGAGCAGAAGCAGGCACAGGACGAAGGTGGCCGCCAGCAGGACGAGGAAGGGCACGTCGTCGCGCAGACGTCCCAACCGGCGGCCCTCGGCCGGCGACGTCGTCGCCGTGATCGGCGGCTCCTCCTGCCCCTCGGCGGCCGCGAGGACCCGCATGGCGCGAGATTAGGGTCGCCCTGTCATGGATCCGGCGTCGCGAGCTCGTCCGGACACCGGTCCGAGCTGGCGGGCTGTCGCGGTGGCGGCCACCGGCTTCATGCCGCCGGCCGAGGGCGATGCCCTCCACGAGGCCGCACTGGCCGCCGGGGTCGCCGTGCCCGGGGCGCCTCTCCTCGAGGTGGGCTCCTATTGCGGGCGCTCCACGATCTGGCTCGGTGCCGCCGCCCGCGCCCGAGGGACGATCCTGTTCGCGGTGGATCACCACCGCGGATCAGAGGAGAATCAGGCCGGCTGGGAGTGGCACGACCCGTCGCTCGTCGATGCCGAGACCGGCCGCATGGACACACTGCCCCGCTTCCGCCGGACGGTCCACGACGCGGGGCTGGAGGACGCGGTGGTGGCGGTGGTCGGCGCCTCTTCGATCGTCGCCGCGCACTGGCGGACCCCGTTGGCGTTGCTCTTCATCGATGGCGGCCACGGCGCCGTGCCGGCCCGGGCGGACCACGACGGCTGGACGCCGCATGTGGCTCCCGGCGGGCTGCTCGCCATCCACGACGTGTTCCCGGATCCGGCCGACGGTGGCCGGCCCCCGTACGAGGAGATCTATCGGCCCGCGCTGGAGAGCGGCCGCTTCGAGGACGTCTCCGCCACGGGCTCGCTGCGGGTCCTGCGCCGCCGCGGCTGAGCCCGCGGCGACGAGGAAGCGACGGCGTACGGGAGCGTCCAGCGTGGTCAACCGCATCGCACTGGCCCCGCGCCGCGGCAGCTGGCGGTCCGGGCGTGCTAGGCAGATTGACCCACGAGGGCTTGGAGGGTCCTGTGACCGCAGATGAGAGTTCCAGCCTTCCTCTGGAGGGCACGGCCAGTCCCCGGTTAGCCGTCGTGTTGGCGATGGCGATGTTCGTGCTGGTTGTCGACACGTCACTCATGAACGTGTCGATCTCAGCAGTCGTCCACGACCTCGACACGACGGTGAGCGGCGTCCAATCGGCCATTGCGCTCGAGGCTCTGGTCTCGGCGGCGTTCATCCTGATCAACAGCAAGGTCGGCGACATCATTGGGCGCAAGCGCGCCTTCGTGCTGGGACTGATCGCCTACGCCATCGGGGCCCTGGCCATGACGGTCGCGCAGAGCCTGACCGCGATCATCATCTTCTGGGCCATCATCGGTGGACTCGGCGCGTCGCTCCTGCTGCCGGCCATGCAGTCCCTCATCCACGGGAACTTCGATGGGGCAGCCCGGACGAAGGCATACGCGCTGGTGGGGGCATCGGCAGCGATCGCCGCCGCGGTCGGACCGCTTCTGGGTGGGTTCGTCACCACCTACCTGTCGTGGCGCGTTGGTTTCCTCCTCGAAGTCGTCGTCATCGCGGTGGTGCTGACGCAGATCAAGCTCGTCCGCGACGTGGCGTACACCGGCCCTCGCCAGATCGACGTGGTCGGCGCGATCCTGTCCGTGGTCGGCATGGGCGGCGTCGTCTTGGGCATCCTGGTCTGGCAGGAGGGCGGCGAGCTCGTCGGACTCCTCATCGCGATCGGCGGGCTCGCGCTCGCGGTCCTGGCCTACTGGCTGATACGGCGGAAGCGTGAGGGGAAGCCGACCCTGCTCGACCCCGATCTGTTCCGGTTCCCGCACTTCCGGATCGGGATCACCCAGCAGATGTTGCAACAGATCACCCTGGGCGGCGCCATGATCGCGCTCCCGATCTTCTTGCAGATGACCCTCGAGTACAACGCGATGGAAGCGGGCCTCACCCTCGCGCCGCTGTCGCTCAGCATGTTCGGGGTGGCCCTGCTCGCCGGGCGCAAATCGGGGAATCTCCGCCCGAGCAACATCATCCTGGTGGGCTTCGCGCTCAGCACGCTGGGGATGGCGTTGATCATCCCGATCATGCCCCGAGCGGAGTCCGGCTGGGCGGTCCTCGTCCCGCTACTCATCACGGGATCGGGGCTGGGGTTGTTGGTCTCGCAGCTGAACAACTACACGTTGTCCCCGATCGAAGAGGAGCGGGCCAGCGAGGCCGCCGGGGTCAACTCCGCAGCCGGATCCTTCGGCCTGTCGTTCGGACTCGCGATGGCCGGCGGCATCATGCTCGCGGTCCTCTCGCTGACATTCACCAACATGACCGACGCGAGCAACGTGATCCCACCCGCACAGCAGGAGCAGATCGCGAGCACGCTGGAGGACAGCGCCGAGGTGATGAGCAACACGCAGCTCGACGCGTTGCTCGTCGACGAACCGGAAGACATCCGAGCCGAGATCCTCCGCATCAACACCGACGCCAGAAACCGTTCCCTCCAGGTAGCACTCCTCGTCCCGATGCTCGCCAGCCTCGTTGGGGTCATCAACGGGTTCCGGATGCGGCGCCTGCCCGAGATCACCCCATCAGCGCCGACCGAAGGCCTGGACTGGGCCTGATTCCCTGCCTGCGGGCCGAGCCGTAGGCGTACGTCGCGCTCAGGTCTCGGAGGCGCCGTGGCCGGCGGCATCGATGGCGGTGAGGGCCTGGCCGATCGAGTCGTAGAAGTGGTCGCGGTCGACCGTTTCGAACAGGCCGTACCGGTAGACGAGGTCCTGCAGCCGGTCTCGAAGCTCGACGAAGGCGAGGTGGATGCCCTGTGCGTTCAGCTCGGTGTCCAGCTGCTCGAGCACGTCGGCCGCAGTGACGTCGATGTCGGTGATGGCCTCGCACTGGAGCACGACCCAGCTGGGCTGGCCGTCGCGCACGAGGCGGCGGATCTGCTGGCGGAACATGCCGGCGTTGGCGAAGAAGAGCGGCGCCTCCCACCGGTAGACGAGCACGCCGGGCCGCTGCTCAGCCGTGGGCGCCGAGCTCAAGCTGTGCCAGCCCTCCTGACCCTCGACCCGGCCGAGCACGGTGCCGTGGGGCCACCAGCTCCGCCGGAAGAAGAGCAGGATCGACAGCGCGACGGCGATCAGGATGCCTTCCAGCACCCCGAAGAACACGACGCCCGCGGTCGCCACCAGCGAGAGCGCGAGCGAAGACCGTCGTACCTCCAGGTACCGACGGAGGGTGGCGATGTCGGCAAGGGAGAGAGCGGCCGCGATCACCACCGCCGCGAGCGCAGTCTGGGGAAGGTCGGCCAGCAGGGAGCTGAAGAAGAGCAGCAGCAGGGCAACGATGAAGGCGCCGACCAGCCCCGTGAGCTGGCTCTTGGCGCCCGATTGCTCGGCGACGGCCGTTCGCGAACCACTGGTGGACACTGCGAAGCCCTGGAAGAATCCCGCCGCCAGGTTGGCGGTCCCGATGCCGACCATCTCCTGGTTCGGGTCGACCTCGTCGCCACGGCGAGCCGCGAAGCTCGCCGACGTCGCGATCGTGTCGGTCAACGACACCAACGTGATGCCGATGGCCGCCGCCAACAGCGGGCCCACATCGCCGATGTCGGTCCAGGGCAACGCCGGGCGGGGCAGGCCCTGAGGGAGGGACCCCACCGTGGCGATCGCCAGGTCGAAGACGGCGGTCACCATGGTCGCACCGACCACGGCGACGAGGACAGCCGGGATCGTTCGTGTGAAGCGGGGCAGCACGAGCAGGACGGCCAACGTGATCAAGCCGAGCACCAACGCCGTCGAGTTGCGCTCATCGAATCCGCTCAGGAACGCCCGCACCTCGTCGACGAAGCCGTCGGCGTCGGTCGAGAACCCGCACAGCTTGGGCAGCTGGCCGACGACGATGGTGATCGCCAACCCGTTCATGTACCCGACCTGGACCTCCTTGGAGAGCAGATCGGCGACGAAACCGAGCCGCGCGATCCCAAGCCCGATCAGGATCAGCCCGACCATGATCGCCATCATCCCGGCGAGCGCAATCGCCGTCGCCGGATCGCCTGCGACGGCTAGTGGTGTGATGGCGGCGAAGATCAGCGGCGACACCGACGAGTCCGGCCCGAGCACGAGCACGCGCGACGGACCCATGAGCGCATAGCCGACGAGGCAAGCAATGGTCGTGTAGAGCCCGGTCACGGGCGGCAGTCCGGCCAGCTCGGCGTAAGCCATGCCTTGCGGCACCAAGATCGCCGCCAGCACCACCCCGGCCACGAGGTCGGAGCGCAGCCAGACGCGCTCGTAGCCGCCAAGCGTCCGGATGCCGGGCACGCGGCGAAGAGCGCCGACCAGCGCGATGGGCAGGATCAGCCATCGGTACGGACCACACCAGCGCGACCGGAGCCGGGATCGACGTTGGCGTGCGACCGACCCTCGCCCGCACTGGCGGGGTGCCGGCAGCGGAACCGATCGGGCGAACCTCGACCGTGCAGGCCCGGCATCGTCGCATGCTAAGGGCTTCGAGTCTCCGGCGTGGGAACCGGGACGTGACCGTCGTCGTTGAGACCTTGCGGTCGTCCCTGTTGCGCTCCACCGGTCCTCGCGCCCGTGGGGTCGGTGGAAGAGGGGGACGGTACGGGGACGACCGCACACAACCGGCGGTCGGTGCCCACCATCAGAGGGCGCCGGCTACTGCAGGTAGCCCTCGACCGTGCCCTCCGGTCGCACCTTGGCCTGATCGGGATCCTGATGGAACTCCTCGCGCGCCCGACGCTGACGGAGCAGGTCCCAGTACTGGTCCAGCTGCACCTCGAGGTCGGACAGACGAGCGCGGTCCTCGTCCCTCAGCTGACCCGGGTGGGCGCGCAGCCGATGCTCCTCCTCGACCAGCTCGGAGATGTGGTTGAGAATCGCGGGGTCGTCCATGCCCCTAGCCTGCCGCCCGTTCAGGCCTGGGGCCAGCCGGTGTCGTCGGGAGCGAAGATCCCGCTGGCCGGAGAGGTGCCGCTGATGGCGTCGGCGGCGAGGATCACGGCCGCCGCGGTGTAGGCGGTGCGCTCCCGGTCGGGGAACGCGACCCGGTCGGGGTAGACGATGCCGGTCCAGTAGGCACCGTCGTCGTCGCGGTGGTTGCGGGTCCACGCCAACAGGTCGGTGGCTCGAGCCTTGTCGCCGGCGGCGGCGTGAGCGATCGCACATTCGGCCGTCTCCGCTGCGGTCACCCACGGCTCGTCGCTCACACAGCGCACGCCGAGGCCAGGTAGCACGAACGTGTCCCACCGCTCGGCCAGGCGGCGCTCGGCGGCAACGCCGGTGAGGACGCCGGCGAGCACGGGGTAGTACCAGTCCATCGCCCACCGGTCCTTGGGAGCGAACGCGTGGGGCATGGTGGAGAGGACCCGACCCAAGGCGGCATGGGTGAGGCGCCAGCGCGGGCGGTCCTCGCCGATGAGCTCGGCCAGGCGCAGCGCCCGCCCGAGAGCGTGCCAGATCGAGCAGGAGCCAGTCAGGAGGGCGTAGTCCCAGGGGCGCTCGGCGACCTCCCGGGCCCACACGATCTCGCCGCGCTCGGTCTGGAGGGTGAGGACCCAGTCCACGGCCCGGGTGACGGTAGGCCACAGGTGCTCCACGAACCCCAGGTCGCCGGTGATCAGCCAGTGGTGCCACACGCCGGTGGCGACGTACGCACAGACGTTGGTGTCGAGCTTGGCGTCCTCCACCCGGACATCGGCATGACGGTTGGTGCCCTCATCGGCGACGTAGTAGTTGAACCAGCTGCCGTCGGGGCGTTGCATCTGCACCAACCACTCGTACGCCCGCTCGGCCTCGCGAACGAGGCCGGCGAGCGCGAGCGCCATCGCCGTCTCGACGTGGTTCCACGGGTCGCAGTGCCCACCCGGGTACCAGGGGATCATCCCGGTCGGGTGCTGAAGGACGGCGATGCTGGCCGCGCTGCGCGCCACGTCGTCGGTGGAGACGACGCCGTCGACCTCCGGGAGCGGACCCGTCACGAGGCAGGCTTCCGGGCGTAGACGACGAGGCTCTTGCCGACGACCGGGTTCAGCGCCCAGTCCGCCCAGCGCGTCACCTTCGGCGCCCGCAGGATGTCCCACTCCAGGACCTTGCGGTACGAGACCACCGCCCGGTGGGTCTCGTTGGTCGGACCCACGGCGCAGCGCAGCCACCAGTACGGCGAGTGCAGCGCGTGGGCCCGGTGGGAGGAGTCGGGCTCCAGGCCCGCGGTCCGCAGCTTCGACCTCAGCTCGGACTCCCGGTAGATGCGCACGTGCCCGCCCTCGACGAACGGGGCGTGGTACTCGTCGGACAGCCGCCAGCACACCCGCTCCGGCACCCAGGAGGGGACGGTGACGGCGATCGTGCCGCCCGGCCGCAGCACGCGGGCCAGCTCACCCAGCGCGGCGTCGTCGTCGGGGATGTGCTCGAGCACCTCGGAGGCGATCACCCGATCGAAGGCGGAGTCGGCGAAGGGCAGGCGGGTGCCGTCACCCTGCACCGTCCCCGACACGCTGGCTTCGCCGACCTCGTCCGCGGCGGCCATGGCGCCGAACGTGTTGCGCACCTCCTTCAGCTCCGCCTCCGCGTAGTCGAGCGCTACGACCCGGGCGCCCAGGCGGGCCGCCTGGTAGGCGTGGCGGCCGAACCCGCAGCCCACGTCGAGGAGGAGGTCGCCGGCGGCGAGGCCGAGGCGGGGGTAGCGGACGGTGAGCATCAGCGCCCCGCTTCGGTCCGCAGCTGGCGCAGCTTGGCCTGGTTCTCGGGGAGGGCCAACACCTCGCGGTATTGGTCCGCGGTGAGCTGCGCGCAGTGACGCCAGCTCCACCGCGCGACCACGCCGCGCTCGGCCCGCCGCCCCCACCCGGACACGTAGGTCGGGCCGGTCGAGCCCGCGCCGAATGGTGGCCACGAGGGCGTCGACGTCGCCGGGCGGGCAGCTGAGCACAGTCTCGCCATCGGCTCCGGTGACCTCCGGGAGCGCCCCCCCGGTCGTGGCCACGAGGCAGATCCCGGTGGACATCGCCTCCACGGCGGGGAGCGAGAAGCCTTCGTACAGGCTGGGGACGACGGCCAGGGCGGCCTCGGCGTAGAGGTCGACGATCTCCTCGTCGGTCAATCCGGACCGCCAGGTGATGGCGTCGGCCAGTCCCAGCCGGTCGATGGCATCGGCCGCCCGACCGCCGGGCTTCGGCCGGCCGATGATGGTCAGCGTCACCTCGCGCTCGGTCCGCAGCTTGGCTATGGCCTCCAGCAGGTAGGCCAGGCCCTTCAACGCCACGTCGGCCGACGCGGTGGTGATCAGACGGCCCGGGATCCGCTCGATGGCGGGACGGGGGCTGAACAGGTCAGGGTCGACGCCCACCGGCACCAGGCGCATGCGATTGGTGTCGACGCCCATGTCGTCGTGGATGTCCTTGATCGAGTTCTCGCTCACCACCACGATGCGCGGCATCTGCCGGGCCACCCGGGCCTGCATCTTGACGAACGAGTACCACCGGCCGACACCGATCCGCTTCCTGCGGTTCGGAGCGTGCTCCATCTCGAGCCGCCGATCGACGGTGATCGGGTGGTGGAGCGTGACGATGGTGGGTAGCCGCTTCTCGATGGCCAAGAGGCCGTAGCCGAGGCTCTGGTTGTCGTGCACGAGGTCGAACTCGCAGGGTCGCCGCTTGAGCTCCTGCCAGGCCCGCACACTGAAGGCCAGTGGCTCGCTGAACGTGCCGGCGGAGAACTGCAGCACCTCGACCACGTCGCCGACGTGCTTGATCTCCCAATAGGCGGGAAAGCGCCCCGGGTAGTGGTCGTTGAACAGGTCGAGGCTCGCGAGCTTGGTGAGCCGCACCCGTCCGTCGAGGACCGGGTAGGGCTGGCCGCCGAGCACCTCGACCGTGTGACCGAGGTCGACGAGGGCCTTGGTGAGGTGGCGGGTGTAGACGCCCTGGCCCCCGACATGGGGCTTGCCCCGGTAGGACAGGTAGGCGACGCGCAGCGGGTCATCCGGCCCGGGGTACATGGGCCGTGAGCCTACCGCGCGGTAACTGGAGCGCCGCGGGGCGGGTCAGGCCGCGTCCACGCCGCCCTCACCCGTCAGCGCGGGCAGGCGCTCACCGCCACCTCGACGGTTCCCGTCCCCACGTTGCCCCGCCCATCGGTGGTGGTGACGATGACGGTCCAGGCACCCGGCCCGTCGAGCGGCCCGAGCGTCGCGGTCCAGGTCCCCGGCTGGACTTCGAGGAGCGCGGCGGCGCCCGCCGTCCCCGGCCCGGTGTACGCCATGGAGACCGAGGCCACGGCCGATTCGTCGGTCACCAAGGCGGTGACGGTGCCGGTGAGCGCGCCTGACCGCTTCGAGCAGGTCCCGGCGTCGTCCAGGGCCGGCGGGGCCACCGTGACCTCGACGACCGGCGGGTGCTCCACCTTCCAATGCACCGTCACGGGGACGCTCCGGCCCCCGCCCGTCACCGAGACCACGCCGGTGTAGTCCCCCTCGACGAGGCCCGAGCGGCTGACGGAGATCGTCAGGCGGACAGAGGCTCCGGGGCCGAGCGAGCCTCGGCCTGGCGCTCGAACCAGTCCGTTGTCGCTCGACGTGCTCCACCCAACCGGCTGCCCGCCGACGTTGGTCACGGTGATGGTGCCGGCCGGGCCGGTGGCGCCGAGGTCGAGCTGGCGGACCTTCACGTCGAGGAGGCCGGGCGGCGCAGCCGGGGCGGTCGGCACGGCGGTGGTGGTCGTGGTGGTGGTGGTGGTGGTGGTGGTGGTGTCTCGGGGTCGTGGTGGTCGGGGTGGTGGTGGTCGGGGGCAGTGTCGTTGGTGGCGTGCTGGGCACGCTGGGAAGCGTGGCCGTGGTGGGCGCGGTCGAGCCGAGCGACACCGCCGCTTGGGACAACGGCGCGGTCCCGCTCACGACGTCCACCTTGGTCGACCCGTCGTGGTGGCGGGCGGCGGCGACGGCGATGGCCACGACGAGTACGACCGCCACGCCGGCGCCCGCCGCGGCGCAGATCCACGCCGTTCGCCGGCTCATCACCCCTCCTCCGCTAGGGCGCCCACGTCAGCGTCATGGCGAGCACGAGGGGGGCGCCGGGTTCCACCACGTAGGGCGAGAGGTTAGGCCCGTCGGGCGGCGCGGTCTGGGGCTCCACGCAGATCGCGTGCGACGGGGTGTAGAGCACCCAGTCGTCGACGTCGGCGGAGACGGTTACGGTGAGCCCGTCGGGCCAGGTCAGGCGGGGAGGCTCGGCGAGGCCCCGGAAGCAGTCGTCCCACGGGAGGGGCCGGGGCGCGACGAGTCGGCCGTCGGGCATCCCCTCGGCGTCGCGCTGGTACATCTGGGCCGGCTGTACGGCGAGCTCGACCGGCCGGGCGAACCACGGGTGGAAGCCGGCTGACGCGGGCATCGCCTCCCGATCGGCGTGCACCTCGAGGGTGCACCGCAGTCGCCCCGGCGCCAGGTCGAAGCGCAGGCGGGCATGGCCGCCGAAGGGCCAGGTCGGGCCGAAGGGCGCCAGCAGCGAGCCGTCGTCCTGCACGTCCCACGGCTGGTTGTAGACGGTGCCGTGGATGGCATGGGGGGGCGCGTCGATCGGGAGCTGATGGGTGCGGCCGGCGAACGCCAGCCGGCCGCGGCGCAGGCGGCCGGCCCAGGGGGCCATGGGGTAGCAGCCCCACAGCTTGGGGTCGCCGCTGACCGGCGGCCCGGTGACGAGGCGCTCCGTCCCGGCGATCATCAGCGACGCCAGCCGTCCGCCGTCGGCCGGGCTCACCGAGGCACGCACCCCTGCCGCGGTCAGCTCGATCATGGACGCCAGTCTGACCCAGTCGCCCGGCCCGGCGGCGATCCGGTCCGCTACCGTCGGCGGTTGGTGCGAGCGCTGGTCCAACGGGTGACCCGGGCCGAGGTCCGGGTGGGCGACGTCACGCTGGGGGCCATCGGCTCCGGCCTGTGTGTGCTGGTCGGCGTGACCCACAGCGACGGCCCGGTCGAGGCCCAGAAGCTGGCGGCCAAGCTGTGGCACCTCCGGGTCATGGACGACGAGCAAGGGGTGATGAACCGCTCGGTGGCGGATACGTCGAGGGAGCTGCTGGTTGTCAGCCAGTTCACCCTCTACGGGGACACGTCCGGCGGGCGGCGGCCCTCGTGGCTGGCCGCGGCGCGGCCGGAGCAGGCCGAGCCGCTGGTGGCGGACGTCGTGGCCGCGCTGGAGGGCCTCGGCGCCACCGTCGCCACCGGCCGGTTCAGGGCTGAGATGCAGGTGGAGCTGGTGAACGACGGGCCGGTGACGGTCCTGATCGAGGTGCCCGAGCGAGCACCATCCCGAGCAGCCACGTGATGGCGGCGACGACGATGATCGGCAGGTCGCCGAGGTAGGTGTAGATGGTGGTCCCGCCCCGGACGCTGACGGTGTGGATCCGGACGGCCCGCTCGCTGATGCCCGTCCGGTCGAGCACGGCGCCGTCGGGTGTCACGAAGACGGTGAAGCCCGTCGGCGCGACCTGCACCACCCAGCGTCCCGTCTCGAGCGCCCGCAGCCGGGACGACGCGATCTGCTGGGTCTGCAGGATGGTCCCGGTGTAGCTGGACCCGTTGGTCGGGTTCAGCAGCACACCACCGCCGTGCCTCACGGCGTCGCGCGCCCGGTTGCCGAAGAAGATCTCCCACGAGATCGCCACGCCGACGCGCTCTCCCGACGGCAGGTCGAGGACGGCCGGCTTCGAGCCCGCGATGGCGTCTCGGGGTACCAGGTCGGTGGGCGCGCCGAGCGCCTTCAGCAGGCCGCGGAGGGGCATGTACTCGCCGAAGGGCACCCGGTGGACCTTGTCGTAGCGGCTGGTGAGCCGGTCGTCAGGGGTGACGACGATCTGGGCGTTGGTGAAGTGGTCCGGGCCGACGTCCTCGGTCACGCCGACGGCGAACGGGGCGTCGAGCCGGGCGGCCTCGGCCGCCACCTCGGACCGCTCCGGGCTGTCGGCGAAGGGTGCGTCGCTGAGGTCGATCACGTTCTCGGGCCAGACCACGAGATCGACGGCCCGGTTGATGGTGCGGGTGGCGTCGAGATGGCGCTCGAACACCTCCCGGGGCTCGGTGTCGATGGCGCGGGTGCCCTGCGGCCCGCCGCCCTGGACGGCCGCCACGGTCAGGGTGCGGCCGGTGTCGTGACCCGCTGGTGCGACGACGCCGATCACGACCAGCAGGATCGGTGCGGCCACGAGCAAGGCCGCCTGCCTCCACGATCGCTCCCACGCGGCCGAGAGGGCGCTGCCGGCGAGGAAGGTCAGCCAGGTGATCAGGATGACGCCGCCCAGGCGGGCGGTCTGGCCGAGCGGGCTGAAGGCCTGGCTGATGCCGAGCGAGGCCAACGGCACCCCCTCGAAGGGAAACATGAAGCGCACCGCCTCCGCGAGTGTGAGGGCGGCGGGCAGGCAGAGCCGACGCCAACGCCCGGCCGGGGTGAGGGCGGTCGCCAGGCCGAGGTAGCCGGCGGAGACCGCGGCCGCCACCACGTACCCGGGTGCGCTCAGGTACCACATCCAGGCCATGCCCGGGCCCATCCAGACCAGTCCGAAGAGCCAGGTGCGGGCGAACCGCGAGCGCCAGGGCCGCTCGGCCACCAGGCGATCGAGGATGGCGATGCCGACGAACGCGAGCGGCCACCAGCCCCACGGAGGTAGCGAGAGCGCGACTAGGGCGCCGGCGCCGACGGCCGCGGCGCCGGCCTTCACGTCGCGCCGCGCCCGGGCCGGGCTCTCGGCCGGATCGTCAGCGCGAGGAGGTGAGGACGGTTCGGTGTTCAGGTGCCGGCGAGCTTGGCGAAGACGACGTACCGCTCACGGGTCGACCCGGGCGGGTGGCAGGCGAACAGGGTCAGCGTGCGGGCGGGGGTCTGGTTCACGATCCACACGTCCTGGGGCGTCACGACCCGCGACCCGCTGACGACGTAGGTGAACTGGCCGGCGGTCGTGGTGAGCACGATCTTGTCGCCGGGGACGAGCTGGTCGATGTGGCGGAAGGGCCGATCGTGGCTGACCCGGTGCCCGCCGAGGACCACGTTGCCGATCTGCCCGGGCAATGCCGTGCCCGGCCAGTGGCCAGGGCCCCGGTTCAAGCTCGAGTCGCTGACGCCCTCCCACATCGAGTGGAGCAACCCGATCCTGGGGATGGCGATCGAGCCGACCTGGATCGCCGGCTCCTGCGCGTTCGGGTCGGGCGGCGCCTTCGGCTGGGGCAGGGTGACCGCGGTCGTCGTGCTGGCGAGGGTGGCGGGGACCGTGGTCGGCGCCGCGGTGGTGGCCGTGGTCGTCGGGACCGGTGCCGAGGTGATGGTCACGGTGGCGACGGGGGGTGCGGCGCTCGCGGCCGCCGGTGGGGCCGAGAGACCTGCGTCGGGCTTGTTGGTCCCGCAGGCGGCGAGGCTGACGAGGGCGGCCGAGGCCGCGAGCCATCGACAGGGTCCTTGCCAGCGCACGGGCTCACTGTAGAAGGTGGGACTCCTCGGCGGCCGTCGTGCCCTCGTGCCGTCGTGCCGCCGCGCGCTCGAGCCGGCGCCCGCGGGCTGGCTCAGCTGGGTCCGATGGTGGCGAGCACGGCTCGGGCCGCGGCCTGGCCCTGCGCGATGCAGGCGGGGATGCCGAGGCCCTTGTAGGCCGCGCCGGCCAGGTGGACGCCAGGCGCGGTCCGACTCAGGCGAGCGAGCAGGTCGTCGACCCGATCCACGTGCCCCGGTGCGTACTGCGGCAGGGAGCGCCGCCAGCGGGTGATCCGCACCGCGGTGGGCTGACCCCGCAGACCGACATGACGGCCGAGGTCGGTGAGGACGGCGTCCGTGAGGTCGGCGTCGTCGAGCTCGACGGGCCGCTCGTCGCCATCATGGCCGGCGGAGACCCGTAGCACCGTCTGCCCCGGCGAGCGCCATTGCGGCCACTTTGCCGATCCCCACGAGCAGGCGGCCACCGTGACCTGCTCGTGCCGGGGCACGAGGTACCCGCTCCCGGTCAGCGGGTGGGCGATGTCGTCGTCGCGCAGGGCGAGCGTCACCATCGCCACCGAGGCGTAGGCGATGGCCTCGAGGGCCCGAGCGACGTCGGCGTCGATCGGGCGCACCAGATCGCCCGCCGCGGTCGCGGGCGCGGTCACGATGACCTGGTCGACGTCGCCGATCGCACCGGCCCCGGTGGCGACCGACCAGCGTCGTCCCGGACGGGGCTCGAGCGCGGCCACGGCTGTCGCGAGGTGGAGGGTGGCGCCCGTGGCCGTCACCGCCCCGGCCAGGCGGCCTACCAGAGCACCGAGGCCGTTGCAGGGTGCGAGGAAGGTGGGGGCAGCGGCGCCGGAGGCTCGAGCCTGGCGCTGCGCCTTGGCCTGCGAGCGCAGGCCGATCAGCAGGCTGCGATGCCCGGCCATGGCCTCGGCCAGCTGGGGAGCGACGGCGCGCAGGCTCAGCCGGTCCGGGTCGCCGGCGTTGATCCCACCGACCAACGGGCCGACCAGGCGCTCCATCACCTCGTGCCCGAACCGCTGGCGCACCGCCATCCCGAGCGAGTCGCCGGCCTCGTAGCGGGGCAGCAGGGGCTCGATGGCAGCCCGGGCCTTCCCGCGCCACGACAGCAGCCCCGACCGGGCCACCGGCCAGAGCGCGGTGGGGGCGCCGAGCAGCAGACCCTCGGGCAGCTGGTGCAGGCGGCCGCCGGACCACACGAACGCGGGAAGTGGGGCCGGCGTCACCAGGTCGTCGCCGAGGCCGAGCTCGCGGGCCAGGTCCACGGCGGCGGGGGTGCGGGCCAGGAACATGTCCGCCCCGCAGTCCACGCTCGGGAGCCCGGCGAACGGGGTGGATTGGATCTTGCCGCCGAGGCGGTCGTCGGCCTCGAACAGCGTGACCTGTGGCGGGTGGTCCCCCGCCCGCAAGGTGTGCGCGGCGGCGAGCCCGGTGATGCCTCCCCCGATGACGACGACGTGAGCCACGGTCGGTCAGCCGAGGGTCGGTTCCGGCGCCGCCTCGGCCGTCGCCGCCACCAGCCCGGCCAGCGCGCCCATCACTGCCGGATCGTCGTTCACGCAAGCGGTGCGGGCGAAGGCCAACCCGACCCGCTCGGCTTCGCGCCGGGCCTCGATGTCCAAGTCGTACCGCACCTCGAGGTGGTCGGAGACGAAGCCGCAGGCGCAGACCAAGACGCCGTCGGCGTTCTCGGAGTCGCCGAGCTCCCGGATCACCTGCAGGATGTCCGGCCCGATCCACGGCTCCGGCGTCCGCCCGGCCGATTGCCACGCCACGCTCCAGCCGGACCAGGGGGCGAGGCCGACCGCGGCCGCCACGGCTTCGGCCGTGGCGCGGAGCTCGTCGGGGTACGGGTCGCCGGAGGCGAGGATCCGCTCGGGGAGGCTGTGGGCGGTGAACAGGACCTTCGTGCGCGCTGGCAAGCGGGCCAGCTCGGCGCGGACCGCGCCGGTGAGGAAGTCGATGTAGGCGCGCTCGAGGTGCCAGTGGCGGACGCCGAGGACGGTGACGCCGAGCGGTGCCGCGGCCGCCTCGGCCCGGGCCAGGTACTCGCCGACCGAGAGGCGGGCGTAGTGGGGGGCCAGGACCAACGCGACCGCGGTGGTGATGCCGCGCTCGGTCAGCGCGGCGACGCCGGTCTCGATCTTCGGCTCGGCGTGCTTCAGGCCGAGCACCACTTCGAAGCGCCCGGGCGTGCGCTCGTCCAACGCGGCCTGCACGGCGGCGCGCTGGGCTTCGGTCCGCGCCGCCAACGGGGAGACGCCGCCGATGGCCGCGTAGCGGCGCACCAAGTCGGCCAGCTGCTCCGGGGTCGGCGGTCGACCACGGCGGATGTCGGTGTAGTACGCCTCGACATCCTCGGGCCGCGACGGGGTGCCGTAGGCCATGAGGAGCACGCCCACCCGGTCCTTGGTGCTGCCGCCCCCCGGCCGGCCGTCGACGCTCATGCCGCGGTGCGCTCGTGGACCAGCTCGACGATCCGGGTGAGGACGCTCGGGTCGGTCTCCGGCAAGACCCCGTGCCCGAGGTTGAAGATGTGCCCGGGCCGGCCGCCGTTGGCCACCAGCACCTCGTCGACCTTGGCCGCCACCACGGGCCACGGGCACAGGCACGCGGCCGGGTCCAGGTTGCCCTGCACGGCCCGGGCGGGCCCCACACCGACCGCGTCGTCGATCCGGCCCCGGGCCACGTCGAGCGGTGTCCGCCAGTCCACGCCTACCACGTCGGCGCCGGCCGCGGCCAGCAGACCGAGCAGCTCGCCGGTTTGGACGCCGAAGTGGATGCCTGGCACGTCGAGATCGGCCAGGCCGTCGAAGACCTGCCGGCTGTGCGGGAGCACGTAGCGCTCGTAGTCGGCCGGGGCGAGGGCCCCGGCCCACGAGTCGAACAGCTGGAAGGCCTGGGCGCCGCTCGCGACCTGGCTCCGCAACGAGGCGACGGCCAGGGCGGCCAGCCGGTCGAGCAGCCGGTGCCACAGCGCTTCGTCGCCGAACATGAGGGCCTTGGTGCGCCCGTACGTACGCGACGGACCGCCCTCGACCAGGTAGCTGGCGACCGTGAACGGCGCGCCCGCGAACCCGATGAGCGGCACGGTCAGCTCCTTGGCGAGGAGGCGGATGGTCTCGAGGACGTACGGCGTGTCCTCCTCGGGCTCGAGGGGCCGCAGGCGCGCCAGGTCGGCCTCGCGACGGAAGGGCTCGGCGACGACCGGACCGGTGCCGGGCGCGACGTCGACGCCGAAGCCGATGGCGTGCACGGGCACAGCGATGTCGGAGTACAACACGGCGGCGTCCACGCCATGACGACGGACCGGCTGCAGGGTGAGCTCGGTCGCCAGCTCCGGGCGCTTGATGGCGTCCAAGATGCTGCCCTCGCCTCGGAGGGCCCGGTACTCGGGGAGCGAGCGGCCCGCTTGGCGCATGAACCACACCGGCGTGGGGCTGGTCGCCTCGCCCCGGCAGGCGGCGAGGAAGGGGGCGTCGCCGGCCGCGCTCACCCCGCCGACGCTACCGGCCCTCACCGGCGGACCGCTGATGAACGGATCGATGTCGGCCGCTAAGGTGTCACGACCCCCTTGGGGGGCGGTGGCAGTCCCCGTACCCGAGACAACAGAAGCATCTTCCGACACGCAATGACCCAGCATCCGGATCTGGCTCAGGAGCAGGCGTACGTCGATCACGCGTACGAATGCCTCGAGCGGACGCGCCAGGATGCCTGGAAGCTGCGAAACCTCACCGAAGCGGGCGTCGGCGGCACGTTCCAGGCTCGGTTCGAGCGCAATGTGTTCGACGAAGCCCTGGTCCAGCGCCTCACCCAGCTCGATCTCGGCCAGGCGGCGCTGGTCTTCGGCCGGATCGACCGGGCGCCGACCGACGGGGAGGCACCGGAGTCGTTCCACATCGGCCGCCTCGCCGTCTCCGATCAGGACCGCGACCCGGTCGTGATCGACTGGCGGGCGCCGGTGGCCGAGCCCTTCTATCGGGCTACGGGCCGCAGCCCCATGGGTCTGGCCCGGCGTCGCCACTTCGCCATGAAGGGTCGCCAGGTGCTCGCCCTGGAGGACGAGCTGTTCGGTGAGGGCCACCTGGGTGTCACCGGCGAGGCGTCCGGCGGCTTGTCGGGCTACTCCACCCTCCTCGCCGCGCTCGAGACCCGCCGCACCGGTCAGCTGGGCGACATCGTCGGCACCATCCAGGCCCAGCAGGACGAGATCATCCGCTCGTCGCAGGCCGGGGTGCTCGTGGTCCAAGGGGGCCCGGGCACGGGCAAGACCGTGGTGGCCCTCCATCGGGCCGCCTACCTCCTCTACACCTTCCGATTCCCGCTCGAGGACCAGGGCGTGCTCGTCGTCGGCCCGAACCGGGTGTTCCTCCGCTACATCGAGGGCGTGCTGCCCTCGCTGGGCGAGGCCGGCGTCGACGTGGTGGTCCTCGCCGATCTGGTCCCGGACGTGGAGCTCGGCGCCAAGGAGAGCCGCGCCGCCGCCCGAGTGAAGGGCGACGTGCGCATGGCCCAGGTCCTCGCCAAGGCGGTGCGGGATCGGGAGCGGCCGCTGCGCGAGGACCTCGTGGTGCCCTACGGCGCCACCACGCTGCGGCTCACGGTCAGCGAGAGCGATCGGATCGTGAAGGCGGCTCGGCGGCGCTACCGCCGGCACAACGGCGCTCGGCGCTTCGTCGAGACCGAGGTCTTCGCCGCGCTGGCCGCCGGCGGCCGCATGGAGACCACGGGCGAGGACGTTCGCGATCGCGTGCGCCATCAGGACCACGTCCGGGCGGCGCTCGAACGCATGTGGCCCGTCCTGACGCCGGCCGAGCTCCTCAACGACCTGTTCGGATCGCGTGCGCTGCTCCGCCTGGCCGCGTCCCGCTGGCTCCGCGAGGGCGAGTGGACCGCCCTGCGGCGAGAGCGCAAGGCCGATCGCAACGAGGTGATGTGGTCGGAAGCCGACCTCGCCCTGCTCGACGAGGCTCGCGAGCTCCTCGGGCCGCGCTTGGCTCGGAGCGCATCAGCCGCGGACGGCGAGATCCGAACCTACGGCCACATCGTGGTCGACGAGGTGCAGGACCTGACCCCGATGCAGCTGCGCATGATCGCCCGCCGGTCACTCAACGGCTCGATGACCGTGGTCGGCGACATCGCCCAGGCCACGGGGCCGTTCGCCCCCGACGACTGGAGCGAGGTGCTGGCCCACCTGCCGGACCGGCGGCCCGCCCGCATCAGCGAGCTCACCGTGGGCTACCGGATCCCGAGCCAGATCATGGCCATGGCCAACCGACTGCTGCGTGTCGCCGCGCCCCAGATCGCCCCGCCGGTCGCGGTCCGCGAGGGCGACGGTCCGCCCAAGATCCAGCGGGTCGACGGGCCGGCCCTTGGCCCGGCTGTCGCAGCCGCGGTGCGGGATCTCCAAGCCGGGCTGGGCGACGCCGGGATCGCCGTCATTGCCCCCGCCTCCATGGTGGACCAGGTCAGTGCGGCCCTGACCGCCGCCGGGCTCGACCATGGCATGGCCACCCGCCGGGGTCTCGAGGCCGACGTGACGGTGGTGCCGGTGAACCTGGCCAAGGGCCTGGAGCTCGACGGGGTGGTGTTGGTCGAGCCGGCCAGGGTGGTGGCGGAGGAGCGCCAAGGTCTGCGGGCGCTGTACGTGGCGCTCACCCGATCGACCAAGCGCCTCACGGTGGTCCATGCCGATCCGCTCCCCGAGGCGCTCGTCGACCAGACCTGAGCTGAGCCCGCAGCGCCGTCCTCGCCCGCCCTTACCCAGGGTGGTATGGCTTGACAACCCACACTTGTTCGGCTAACCTAACAAGTGATCTATGGCTCTCGTGTGCCACTGCCGCAGCGTGAACGACCGGGTGCTCCACACGGCTGCCCTGGCCACGGGTGGGGACCTTGGCGCCACGCAGGCCCTTTGCGGGGCCGGTACCCGCTGCGGTGGCTGCTTCGACGTGGTGCAGGCGATGGTGGCCGCGGTCCAAAGGTCACCGGCCGATGTCGCCGCCGCGGTGGCCTGAGTCGCTGCGACCCTTGCCGGGCTAGGTTGCCCGCCATGCAGTCGGATCCCCGGGTCATCGAGGCGCTCAACGAGGTCCTGACCGCCGAGCTCACGGCAGTCAGCCAGTACTTCATCCACGCCAAGATGTGCCACAACTGGGGCTACGAGCGGTTGGCCGACTACGTGCGCAACGAGTCGATCGACGAGATGAGGCATGCCGAGCGGGTCATCGACCGGATCCTCTACTTCGAGGGCGTCCCCAACATGCAGCGGCTGTACCCGGTGCGGGTGGGCGAGATGGTGCGGGAGCAGCTGGAGCTCGACCTGGCCGTCGAGCAGGAGGCCGTCTCCCGCTTCAACCAGGCCATCGCCCTGTGCGTCGAGCTCGGTGACAACGGCACGCGGCGAGCTGCTGGCCGAGCTGCTCGTCGTCGGAGGAGGACCACGCCGACTGGCTGGAGACCCAGCTCGAGACCATCCGCCAGATCGGGGTCGAGCACTACTTGGCGCAGCAGCTCCACGGCTGACCGGCCGGGGCGCCGGCCGAGGGCGACGCGCTCAGGCGGTGACCAGGATGCGGGTGCTGGCGAAGCTGCCGACGCCGACGTGGTTGCCACCGATCTCCAGCGTCATGGTGCCATCGGGCGAGGCGGCGGTGACCCGGCCCCGGTGACCGGGCTGGATCGACGAGGACTCGAGGAAGTCGAGCAGCCCGGGCGTGAACTCCAGCTCCTCCGGGATGCGGCTGACGGTGAACCCGTCGCCCACGGCCACGTCGACGAGGCGCGTCGCCGTCGGGGGCCTGGTAGTCGGAGCCGGGGATGGGGTTGCCGTGCGGGCAGGTGGTCGGACCCCCGAGCACCCGGTCCATGGCGGCCTCGACCGCCCCGGAGATCACGTGCTCCCAGCGCCCGGCCTCCTGGTGGGCATCGGCCCACGAGAGGCCGAGGATGTCGCAGAGGAACCGCTCGGCCAGCCGATGGCGGCGCACCACCCTCTCGGCCAGCTCTCGACCGGCCGCGGTGAGGCCGATCCGGTTCTTGGTGAGGTGGACGAGGCCTTCGCCCTCCATGCGCTTGATCATCTCGGAGACCGCAGGGCGAGAGACGTTCAGGCGGTCGGCGATGCGAGCCTGGATGACGTCGACGTCGTCCTCGTCCAGCTCGAAGATGCACTCGCAGTACTCCTCGAAGGCGGGATGGTGCTCTCCGGGGACGGCCATGGCACCATCCTACCGAGCGACCTTCGGCCTCTCGGCGCTGTCTGGACGCTCTCCCGAGAACCCTGACGCACCCTGTCGGTAACGTGGCCGCATGGCCGACCACGCGGTGCTCGAGCGGTTCTCGCCCGCGGTACGAGAATGGTTCGCGACCTCGTTCCCGGAGCCCACGGCGGCGCAGGTCCAGGGCTGGCCGCCCATCGTCGAGGGCCAGCACACCCTCATCTGCGCGCCGACCGGGAGCGGCAAGACCCTCACCGCCTTCCTGTCGGCGATCGACCGCCTGGTCACCTCCCCCACCCCGGAGAAGAAGGAGCGCACCCGGGTCCTGTACATCTCGCCGCTGCGGGCGCTCGCCTTCGACGTCGAGAAGAACCTGCGGGCGCCGCTCGCCGGGATCCGCCTCGCCGCCGAGCGCCTCGAGGTCCCCTTCACCGAGCCCACCGTCGGTGTCCGCACCGGCGACACCAGCGCCAAGGACCGCCAGCGCCTCATCCGCCGGCCCACCGACCTGCTGATCACCACGCCCGAGAGCCTCTACCTCATGCTCACCTCGTCGGCGCGAGAGACGTTGGCGAGCGTCGAGGTGGTGATCATCGACGAGATCCATGCGATGGCGGCGACGAAGCGGGGCGCCCATCTGGCCCTCTCGCTGGAGCGGCTGGAGGCGGTGACCACCCGTCCCCCGCAGCGCCTCGGGCTGTCGGCGACGCAGCGCCCTCTCGAAGAGGTGGCTCGGTTCCTCGGTGGCTACGAGGCGCCTGGTCGCCCTCGCCCGGTGGCGATCGTCGACGCTGGCATCCGCAAGCCGCTCGAAGTCCAGGTCGTCGTGCCGGTCGAGGACATGGGCGACCTGGGCCAGGAGACCACCGAGCTGCGCAGTGGTCCGGCGGCCGTCGCCCTGGCCCCGGTGCGCAAGAGCATCTGGCCGAGCATCTACCCGCGCATCCTGGAGCTGGTCCTGGCCCACCGCTCCACCATCATCTTCTGCAACGGCCGGCGGCTCACCGAGCGGCTGGCGGCTCGTCTCAACGAGCTGGCCGACAGCGAGGGGGTCGAGGCGGGCGGGACCGGGGAGCTGGTGAAGGCCCACCACGGCTCGCTCGCCCGGGAGCAGCGGGTGGTGATCGAGGACCAGCTCAAGCAGGGCACGCTGCGCGGGTTGGTCGCCACGTCGAGCCTGGAGCTCGGGATCGACATGGGGGCGGTGGACCTGGTGATCCAGGTCGAGTCCCCGGGCGCGGTCAGCCGGGGCCTGCAGCGCATCGGCCGGGCCGGTCACCAGGTCGGCGAGCCCAGCCGGGGCTACGTGTTCCCGAAGCATCGGGGCGACCTGCTCGAGGCGACGGTCGTCACCCGCCGCATGCGCGACGGCCTGATCGAGGCCACGCGCTACCTGCGCAACCCGCTCGACGTGCTGGCACAGCAGATCGTGGCCCACGTCGCCGTCGCGCCGTGCTCGGTGGAGGACCTGGCCACGCTGGTCCGCCGGTGCGCCTGCTTCGCCGACCTCACGGACGACCTGTTGAACAACGTGCTCGACCTGTTGGCCGGCCGATACCCCAGCGAGGAGTTCGGCGAGCTCCGGCCCCGGATCGTGTGGGATCGGGTTGGCGGCGAGCTGCGGGCACGCGACGGCGCCCGGCGACTCGCGGTCACGAGTGGCGGCACCATTCCCGACCGGGGGCTGTTCGGCGTGTTCCTCCCCGACGGGACGCGCGTAGGCGAGCTCGACGAGGAGATGGTCTACGAGAGCCGACCCGGCGAGACGTTCCTGCTCGGGGCGTCCACGTGGCGGATCGAGGACATCAGCTTCGAGCGGGTGACGGTCACCCCCGCGCCGGGAGAGCCGGGGAAGATGCCGTTCTGGCACGGCGATCGGCCCGGTCGTCCGCTCGAGCTCGGACGGGCCCTCGGCGCGTTCGTGCGCGAGCTGCGAGAGCTCCCGCAGGCGACCGCCGAGGCCCGACTGCGCGACGACTTCGGGCTGGACGCGTGGGCGGCCAGCAACGTGATGTCCTACCTCGACGAGCAGGCCGAGGCCGCCGGCGTGGTGCCCGACGACCGAACGCTGGTGGTCGAGCGCTTTCGGGATGAGATCGGCGACTGGCGCATCTGCCTCCTGAGCCCCTTCGGCACGCCGGTCCACGCGCCGTGGGCGATGGCCATCGAGCGCCGCCTGCTCGAGCGGTTCGACCTCCCGGTCGAGACGATGTGGGGCGACGACGGCATCGTGATCCGCCTGCCCGAGGCCGTCGACGAGATCCCCGTGGCCGAGCTGCTGATCGACCCCGAGGACATCGACGAGCTGGTGGTCTCCACCTTGCCGCAGACGTCGCTCTTCTCGGCCCGCTTCCGGGAGTGCGCGGCGCGCGCCCTGCTGCTGCCTCGTCGCCGCCCGGACTCGCGGACGCCGCTTTGGCAGCAGCGCCAGCGGGCGGCGGACCTGCTGGCGGTGGCGGCCAAGTACCCCACGTTCCCGATCCTGCTGGAGGCGAGCCGTGAGTGCCTGCAGGACGTGTTCGACGTGCCGGCCCTGCGGGAGGTGCTGGGCCAGCTGCGCAGCCGTCACGTGCGCCTGGTGAGCGTCGACACCGCCAAGGCGTCGCCGTTCGCGCAGAGCCTGCTCTTCAACTGGATCGCGGCCTACATGTACGAAGGCGACGCTCCGCTCGCCGAGCGACGGGCGGCCGCGCTGGCGCTCGACCGCGACCTGCTGCGCGAGCTGCTCGGCGCGGAGGAGCTGCGCGAGCTGCTCGATCCTGAAGTGCTGGCCGACCTCGAGCTCGAGCTCCAGTGCCTGACCGACGGCCGGCGGGCTCGCAGCGGCGACGAGCTGCACGATGTGCTGCGCCGGCTGGGCGACCTGACCATCGCCGAGCTCGACCTGCGCAGCGAAGGTCGGGACGCGCCGGCCTGGTTGGCGACGCTCGTGGCCGAGCGCCGAGCGGTCCCGGTCCGCATCGACGGCGAGGAGCGCTTCATCGCGGCCGAGGATGCGTCGCGCTACCGGGACGCGCTCGGCTGCGCCCTGCCCGTCGGGCTCCCCGGTGCCTTCACAGAACCGGTCGCCCGCCCGCTCGAGCAGCTCGCCGCCCGCTACGCGCGCACCCACGGCCCGTTCCTCACCGAGGCACCGGCGCGCCGGTTCGCCGTCCCGGCGGAGCGGGTCGCCGGCGCACTCGCAGCGCTGGAGGCCGAGGAGCGGTTGGTCAAGGGGGAGTTCCGCCCCGAAGGCGTCGAGCGGGAGTGGTGCGACGTCGAGGTGCTGCGTCAGCTGCGCCGACGTTCCCTGGCCACGCTGCGGCGCGAGGTGGAGCCGGTCGATCAGGAGGCGCTCGGGCGGTTCTTGCCGGCCTGGCACGGCATACCGGCCCGCCGGCGGGGTCAGGACGGCCTGGTCGAGGCGCTGGGTGTGCTGCAGGGCGGCGCCACCGTGGCGTCGACGCTGGAGCGCGAGGTGCTCCCGGCCCGAGTGTCCGGCTACCGCCCGGCCGACCTCGATGAGCTGTGCACGAGCGGCGATGTGGTCTGGGTCGGCGCGGGGGCGATCGGATCGGGCGACGGCCGGCTGCGGCTGTGCTTCCGCGACCAGCTGGGCCTGCTGATCCCCGCCGCAGCCGAGCTCGAGCGCCCAGACGGCTCCCTCCACGACGCCCTGAGGGCCCAGCTCGGCCAGCAGGGGGCCTCGTTCTGGGGCCAGCTGAGGGCGGCGGCGAGCGGTGCCTCCGATACCGAGCTGCTGGCCGCCCTCTGGGACCTGGTGTGGGCGGGCGAGGTCACAAATGACTCGTTGGCGCCGCTGCGGGCGTTCCTGGGCGGTGGGCGCGGGGCGGGTCGAGCTGCGTCTGGGGCGTCGTCCCGGCTGCCCCGCGGTCGGCCCCGTCCTGGCCGCTTGTCGTCCATGGGCCCGCCAGCCGGCGCCGGTCGTTGGTCGTTGGTAGCGCCGCTGCTCGATCCACCGGCGACGGCGACCGAGGTGGCGCACGCCGCCGCGCTCCAGCTGCTGGAGCGTCACGGCGTGCTGACCCGCGAGGCCGTCCTGGCCGAGGGCCTGCCTGGCGGCTTCACCGCGGTCTACGGCGTGTTGAAGGTGCTGGAGGAGCGAGGGCAGGTTCGACGGGGCTACTTCGTGGCCGGCCTGGGCGCGGCACAGTTCGCGCTCCCAGGCGCGGTGGACCGACTGCGCTCGGCTCGCGAGGCGCCGGCTGAGCCCGAGGCGCCGATCGTGCTGGCCGCCACGGACCCGGCCCAGCCCTACGGCTCGGCGCTGGCCTGGCCGGAATCGGCCGGTCGGCCCAGCCGCACGGCCGGCGCGCAGGTGGTGCTCGGGGCCGGCCGGGCGCTGGTCTGGCTCGACCGTCGAGGCCACCACCTGGTCACCTTCCCTGCCGCGGCCGAGGACACGGCGTGGGCCGAGGCGCTGGCCGCGCTGGTGAAGGACGGCCGGGTGCGGGCGCTTGAGGTGCGCAAGGTGGACGGCCAGCCGGTGGCCGATGCGCCCCAGGTGACCCAGGCCCTGCGTCGGGCCGGCTTCGTGGAGGGCTATCGAGGGCTCGTCTACCGGGCATAGCGTGGCCCGTCGTGTCGCGGCTCCGGTTCTTCGCCGCGCTGGTCGTGATCGCACTCGCCGGCTTCGGCGTCCGCACCGCCTTCGTGCTGGGCGTCGCCCGTCACGACCACCAGCTCTACGACGCCTTCTACTACGAGCTCCAGGCCGACACCATCGCTGCCGGTCGGGGCTTCACGGACCCGTTCGCCTACCTGCCCGGTGGCGACGGGGCGGCCCATCCGGCCGCCGATCACCCGCCGCTCACCGCCGCCGTCCTCGGCGCCGCGGCCTGGACGTTCGGCCCCCGCACGCTCGTCCTCCGGTTCGTCACCGCGCTGGCCGGCGTCGGCACGGTGATCCTGCTCGGGCTGCTCGGGCGGGCCGTGGCGGGGGAGATGGCAGGCGTGGCCGCGGCCGCCATCGGTGCGATCTACCCGTTCCTCTGGCTGAACGACGGGCTGATCATGTCCGAGTCGTTCGCCGCCCTCCTGGTCACCGGCGCGCTGCTCCTCTGCTACCGCCTGGGCCAGCGGCGCGACGGCGCCGTCGTCCTCGCGCTCGCCCTGGGCGCGGTGTGCGGCCTGGCCGCGCTGACCCGGGCGGAGCTGGTGCTGCTCGCTCCGGGGTTGGTGGTCGCGCTGCTCCTGACCGACCGGCGGCCGGCCCGTCGCCCGGCCCGGAACCGGGGCCGACTGCTCCAGTGCGCGGCCGTCCTCGTGGGCATGGTGGTCGTCCTGGCCCCGTGGCTGCTCTACAACCAGACGCGCTTCGACCGAACCGTGCTGATCTCGTCGAACGACGGCATCACCCTGGTCGGAGCCAACTGCAACGCCGCCTACCACGGCTCCGAGATCGGGTTGTGGGTCATCACGCCCGGCGTCTGCTTGCCGGCGCAAAGCCCGCCTGGTGACCAGTCCGTCGTCTCGGCCGAGTACCGGCACGACGCGTTCCGCTACGCCCGCGCCCACGCCTCCCGTCTACCCGTGGTGTTGGCGGTTCGGGTCGGGCGGACGTGGAACCTGTTCCGGCCCACCGACATGCTCCGGGTCAACGCCAGGGAGGGCCGGCCCCGCTGGGCCACTGCCCTCGGGCTGATCGCGTACTACCCGCTCCTGGCCCTGGCCATCGCCGGGACGGTGGTGCTCTGGCGGCGTCGCCGCTGGCTGGCGCCGCTGATGGTGGCACCGGTGATCGTCACGCTCACTTCGTTGCTGTTCTACGGCCAGACCCGGTTCCGGCTACCGGCCGAGCCGGCCATCGTCGTGCTCGCCGCGGTGGCGATGACCTGGCGTTGGGATCGGGCCCCGCCGCCCGAGAGGGATGACGCCAGCGGCGATCTGACCGGGGGACCGCAAGTGGCGCGTCCTGCCGCGTAGGCTGACCGCGTGCCGGAGGGCGACACCATCCACCGGTCGGCCACGGCGTTGCGGGCGGCGCTGCTGGAGAAGATCATGACCGGCTTCGAGGCGCCGCGCCTGCGCGGCGTCATGCCGAGTCGCGGCAGCACCATCGAGCGGGTGAACAGCCGGGGCAAGCACATCGAGATCGGCTGGGACGACGGCGTCGTGCTCCACACCCACCTGCGCATGACAGGCTCCTGGCACCTGTACCGCCCGGGGGAGCGGTGGCGGAAGGGCACGAAGCACGTCCGGGCCGTGATCGAGGTCGAGGGCTTCGTGGCGGTGTGCTTCAACGCGCCCGTCGTCGAGACCTATCGGGCCCGTGACTTCGTGGCCCATCCTGGTCACGGTGGCATCGGCCCCGATCTGTGCGACGAGCACGAGCGACCTGACCGAGTGCGTCGAACGCATCCCCCAGTTCTGCGACGAGGACACGACGGCCGCCGAGATGCTTCTGGACCAGCGCATCGCCTGCGGCGTCGGCAACGTCTACAAGAGCGAGGTGCTGTGGGCGTGCGGCGTGCACCCCTTCACACCGGTCAGCGCGCTCGATCTCGATACCCGGTTCGCACTCATCGACACCGCGGCCTCGTTCCTACAAGCGAACCTCGACCAACCGGCCCGGGTCACCCTTCCGGGCAGCGCCGAGGGCGTGGCCGTGTACGGCCGCTACGGCAAGCCGTGCTACCGGTGCGGCCTGCCGATCGAGGTCCAGCGCCACGGCGAGCAGTCCCGGGTCACCTACTGGTGCGACGGCTGCCAGGAGGAACGCCAGCTCCAGTACCCGGCGTGGGCGCGCCGCGATGCGCCGACGCCGGTCGACCTGAAGTCGGCCAAGGAGCGCCGTCACCGGCCACCACTCGCGGCCGACGAAAGTGGCGAGGTCACCGGCCCGATCGATCCGCGTGATGTCGTGCCCGCCCTCGAGCGCCATCCGGCCTCGCAACGCCTGCTGGCCGACTTCGCGCCTCGCGGCCCCGAGCCGAGCTACGTCGACCCCCTGCTCGGCCGGGAGCCGGCGCCCGAGCTCGACGACGACCCCGATGTCGACCAGGCCGGGGAGGCCTGAGTCGTCGGTCCCGGTCCGCGGTCCGCTCAGCGCGGGCGCAGCTCCTTGCGCAGCACGAACTTGAGCCCGCCCCAGGTCTCGTCGATGGCACAGACCTTGGTGTCGACCCAGCCCGTGGGCAGGAGCTCGACCCGGAAGACGTCCTCGGTGAGATCAGTGACGATGCCGCTCGCTTTCTTGGGCCAGGCCACCCAGATCGTGCCCTCCGGCCCCACGGCCGAGGTCAGCGCCGGCCAGCGCCGCCCGATCTCGTCCCGCGCCGTGAAGAAGGCCAGCGCGAGGTCGAGCGGGGCCCGGGCTTGCTGTCTCCACTGCACGCCCGCTGGCATCGGTTCGAGCTTGGCGCCGAGATCGGCCGGCGCCGGCCCGACTGCGGCCACGGTGAAGCCCTCCCTGATGCCCAGCTTCTTCGCCAAGGGGGTGCCCGAATAGCCAGCCATCAGCCCGAGCTGCTCACGGTCACATGGTGGCGATGGCGTCGAGGATGTCCACCTTGGTCGCCTTGCGGGCCGGGTAGATGGCGGCCACGACGCCGATCGCGAAGGCGAGGACGACCACCACGATGATCGTGTGCCACGGCACGGTGAAGCTGTTGAGCCCCTGCGAGCGCAGGGCCACGACGATGGCGTAGCCGAGCAGGAGGCCCACCAGGATGCCCTGCACGGTGCCCAGGAAGGCGGTGATCACCGACTCCCAGCGCACGGTGGAGCGCACCTGGGCCCGGGTCATCCCGACGGCCCGCACCAGACCCAGCTCGCGCCGGCGTTCGTACACGCTGAGCACGAGCGTGATGACGATGCCGACGGTGGCGATGATGACTGAGAGCGCGAGCATCAGGTAGATCACGTTGACGATCTGGTTGACCTGGGATGCCTGGCTGTTGATGTAGTCGGTCTTGCTCTCGAGCTTGCCGTTCGGGTAGTTGGCGGCGACCTTCTTGATGGCCGCCTCGGCATCCTTGTCGCTCACCCCGTCGGCCTTGGTCATGAACACACCGAAGTCGTACTGGTCCACCTTCGTGCCGTCGAAGAGGTGCCGGTTCACGGTGGTGCTGCCGGCCAGGTCGTCTTCCTTGTAGATGCCCTGCACCGGCAGGTCGCGTGTCGTCCCGTCAGTAAGGGTGAGCTTCAGCTTCGAGCCCAGCTTCAGGTGGTCCTTGTCGGCCTTGCTCTTGCTCACCGCCACGCCATCGGCGGTCAGATCCTTCAGCGCGCCCTGGGTGAAGCCGAGGTTGAACACCGCCCCGGCCGTCGAGGGGTCGACCACGGTCACCGTCTTGCCCTTGCCGTTCTCCTTGGCGAAGTTCACGCCGATGCCCGTGGCCGTGCCCACCTCGGGCACCTTGTTGAGGTCGTCCGCCAGCTTGGGGCTGAGGCCGCCGAAGCCGAAGTTGTCCACGCTGACCACGAAGTCACCGTGGAACTGCTTGCCGAAGATGTCCCGGATCGAGGCCCGGATCGACGAGGCCAGCACCGACACCCCGGTGACGAGGGCAACCCCGATCACGAGCGCGGCGGCCGTGCGGGCCGTGCGCTTGGGGTTGCGCGCCGCGTTCTCCCTCGCCATGGTGCCGGTCATGCCCTTCATGGCGACGATCGGACGTCCGAGCGCCTTGGCCACCGGCCGCGCGATCAGGGGGCCGAACACGAACAGGGCGATGAACAGGAGCGGCACCCCCGGGGCGAGGGCGAGGGGTGCGGGGGCGAACAACCCGATCAGGATGAGGGCGGCACTGACCCCGAGGAGCACGAGGCCCGTGATCGTGCGACCGCGTCCGGACCTCGTCGTTTCGAGCTCGCTGTCGCGCATGGCCGCCACCGGCGGGACCTTGCCCGAGCGCAGGGCCGGCAGCAGGGCGGACGCCACGGTGACGACCAGCCCGACGATCAACGTGACGATGATGGTGCGGGGCAGGAGGGTGAGCCCGTTCGAAGGCAGGTCGAGGCCCAGGGCCTCGAAGGCGGCCTTCAACCCCAGGGCCAGCACGAGGCCGAGCGCCAGCCCGAGCACCGAGCCGACGAGCCCGATCACGACCGATTCGATCAGCAGCGCGGTCGACACCTGGCGCCGGCTGGCGCCTACGGCGCGCATGAGCGCGTTCTCCCGCTGGCGCTGGGCGACGGTGATGGAGAAGACGTTGTAGATGACGAAGCTGGAGACGAACAGGGCGATGAAGGCCAGGACGTTGAGGAAGATGGTGAAGAACTTGAGGTTGTCCTGGATGTCGGACTGGGTCTCCTTGGTGATCTGTGCTCCCGTCAGGACCTCGGTCTCGGTCTGGGGACCGAGCGAGCTGGCGATGCGCTTGGCCAGCTCGGCGTCGGTCACCGAGCCGTCGCTCTTGACGACGATGTCGTCGATGAAGCCGGGCTTGGCCACGAACTCCTCGGCCGTCGGCAGGTCGAAGAGGGCGTAGGTCGTGCCGCCTGGCGACTCGGAGTCCCCGAACTTGGCGATGCCACTGAGGGTGAACTGCCGGGCGCCGCTGTTCCCGGTGATGGTGACCTTGTCCCCCACCTTGAACTTGGCCTTCTTGGCCGAGGCGAAGTCGATGACGGTCTGGTCCGGCCCGACCGGCGGCTTGCCCTGCACGTAGTTCCAAGGCGAGAGCGTGCCGGTGAGGGCCACGCCGCCGAAGGTGGGCGGGCCGTTGTTGGCCTTGCCGAGCGGCTTTCCCTTCTTGTCGATGATGACCGCGAAGCCGCTGATGTCGCCTTGCGCGTCGGACACGCCCGGCACTGCCTTCACCTTGGCGATGAGCGAGTCCGGGATCCGGTCGCGCTGCGACGTCCCGAACCCGGCGTCGATCTTGTTGGACGAACGGACGTAGGCGTCGATGTTCTTGTAAACGTTGGCGAAGAGGTCGTTGAACGTCGTGGTGATGGTGTCGGAGAAGACGTAGGTCGAGGACAGGAACGCGGTGGCCACGATGACGGCCAGCGCGGTGAGCAGCAGGCGCCCCTTCTTGGCCAGCAGGCCCTTCAGCGTCACCTTGAACATGGCGTCAGTCCCTGAACTGCTTCAGACGATCGAGCACGCGCTCGGGGGTGGGGTCGAGCATCTCGTCGACGATGTGTCCGTCCTCGAGGAAGACCACCCGGTCGGCGAACGACGCCGCGTTGGGGTCGTGGGTCACCATGACGATCGTCTGTCCGAACCGCTTCACGGCGTCGCGCATGAAGGACAGCATCTCGTTGCCGGCGTGGCTGTCGAGGTTGCCGGTCGGCTCGTCGGCGAAGATGATCTGCGGCCTGGTGGCCAGCGCTCGCGCTACCGCCACCCGCTGCTGCTGGCCGCCGGACAGCTCGCTCGGCCGGTGGGACAGGCGGTCAGCGAGTCCAACGGTGGTGATCACGGTGTCGAGCCACGCCTGGTCGGGCTTCTGCCCGCCGAGGGCGAGCGGGAGCGTGATGTTCTCCTCCGCGGTCAGGGTCGGCAACAGGTTGAAGGCCTGGAAGACGAAGCCGATCTTGTCCCGCCGCAGGCGGGTGAGCGCCTTGTCGTCGAGGGTGGCGAGGTTGGTGTCGCCGACGTAGACGGCGCCGCTGGTGAGCGTGTCCAGCCCGGCCAGGCAGTGCATCAGCGTCGACTTGCCGGAACCCGACGGGCCCATGATGGCCGTGAAGGCGCCCGACGCCATGGCCAGGTTGATGCCGTCCAGCGCCCGCACCTGAGCGTTGCCGTGGCCGTAGATCTTGACGGCGTCGACGGCGCGGGCGGCGGCGTCGGGCGCCGCCACCTGGCCCGCGACGTCAGGACTCGGAAGCGTGGTCATGGCCCCATTGTCACCTACGCGACGACCTCGCCGTGACCAGGTTTCCGCCCGATACAGGACGGCGGATCGGCCGTCGGGTGCCGTACGCTTCGGGGCGGATGTCCATCTGTCCTTCCTGTGGTGCTTCCTGTCCGGACGGGGCGCGCTTCTGCCCCACGTGCGGCCACGCCCTGGGTCCCGCTCTGGGTGACGAGCGGCGGGTCGTCACCGTCGTGTTCGCCGACCTGGTCGGGTTCACGGCTCTGGCCGAGGGCCGGGATCCGGAACAGGTGAAGTCCCTGGTGGACCGGCTGTTCCAGCGCCTCGTCGAGGATGTCACGGCCTTCGGTGGCCGGGTCGACAAGATCCTGGGCGACGCCGTCGTCGCCTTGTTCGGCGCACCGGTCGCCCACGAGGACGATGCCGAGCGGGCCGTGCGGGCTTCGTTGCGAATGCAGCGAACTGTCGAGAAGGAGGTCACTGACCTCGATGTGCCGGTGCGGATTCGGATCGGCATCAACACCGGCGAGGTGTTGGTCGGCGCCTTGCGGGCCGGCGGCGACTACACCGCGATGGGCGACGTCGTGAACACCGCGGCGCGGCTGCAGACGGCCGCGCCCCGGGCGGCGTGCTGGTCGGGCCGGCCAGCCGCGACGCCACCGCGAGCTCGATCGCCTATGAGTCGGTGGGTGAGGTCGAGGTCAGGGGCCGCGAGGGGAAGGTGGCGGCCTGGCTGGCCATCGAGCCGCTCACCCTGCCGGGGCGGCGGCGGCGTCGGCTGAAGGTGCCCATGGTGGGTCGCGAGCTCGAACGCTCGCTCCTGATCGATGTCGTGCGGGTGGCGTTCCGTCAGCGCCGAGCCGTGCTCGCGGTGGTCGAGGGCGAGGGCGGCGTGGGCAAGTCGCGCCTGATCGAGGAGGTGCTGTCGAGCGGGATCAAGGATCTGGGCGGCACCGTGCTGATCGGCACCTGCGTGCCCTACGGCGAGGCAAACCGCTGGTGGCCGATCGCCAGCGCGCTGGCCCCGATCCTCGAGGTCGACCTGGCGGAGGCCGCGGTCGACTTCCGGGCCCGGCTCGAGCGACAGCTCGATGTCCTGATGGGTCCAGCCGCGGATCGCGAGCACCGCGATTCGCTCGTCTACGGCCTGCAGCACCTGTTCGGCCAACCCTCGCCACTGGACGACATCGACCCCGCCCGGGGCCACCAGGAGCTGGTGCGCTCGGTGCTCACCGTGCTCGTCGCTCTGGCCGGCCGAGGGCCGCTCACGCTGGTGGTCGCCGACCTGCACTGGGCCAACGTGCGGGTGCTCGAGCTGCTGGAGGCGATGCTGGCCCGGCTGGCGTCATCGCCGTTCGCGCTCGTCGTCACCACGCGCCCCGGCGGCGAGCTGCCAGCGCCACCCCGCCAGAGCCGGCTCAGCTCGCTGACCCTCCGCCTCGAGCCGCTCGGCGTGGAGGCCACCGCGGAGCTGGTCCGCTCCATGCTCTGCGACCAGGCCACCGAGGCGCTGACCGCGGAGCTGTACGCGCGCAGCGGGGGCAACCCGCTCTTCCTGGAGGAGCTGGCCGCCTTGGTCGCGGGTGGCGCCGAGGTCGTGCAGCTGCCCGACTCGCTGCGGGCGCTGATCGCCGCCCGGCTCGACGAGCTCCCGGCCGATCAGCGGGCCATGCTCGACAACGCGGCAGTGCTCGGCCTGTCGGGACCGTTCGGCGCGCTGGTCGAGTTCGGCGCCCAACTGAGCCAGAACACCGACCGCTCGGTGCTCGACGCGCTCGTCGACGCCGGCCTGTTCGACGTCGAGGCGGGCGGCTGGCGGTTCCGCTCGGCCAGCGTGCGAGAGGTCGCCTATCACACCATCACGAAGGCGGACCGGGCCCGTCGCCATGTCGGAGTCGCGAGCGCGATGGCGGCCGAGGAGGGCGACAAGAGCGTGCGGCCCGACGTGATCGCCCATCATTGGGCCACCGCGGCGGAGCTGGCGGCCGAGCTCGGCGGGAGGGTGCGCGCCGTCCCGCGTGACATCGTCCGGCGGGCGGTGCAGGCGCTCCTCGCCTCGGCCACCAACGACGTCGATCGGCTCTACCCGCGTCCGGCCCTCGAACAGGTCAGCCGGGCTCTCGCCTTCGGTGCCGACGCCATCGACGACGGCAGCCGGCGGGCGCTCGTGCTGGCCCGCGCCGGCGCCTGGGTCGAGCTGCGCCAGTTCGCGGAGGCGGAGAGCGACCTCGTCGCCCTGCGGGAGGACGCCGAGGCGGCCGCCGACTGGCACGTGGTGGCTCGGGCCCGGACGGCCAGGGCGGAGATCGCTCGCCTCACTGGCCGCTACGACGACGCCCGGTCCGAGCTGCGGGGCGCGGTCGAGCTGCTCGACCAGCTCGGCGCCCGGCTGGAGCTGGCCGGCGTGCAGCGGGCGTGGGGGATGACCTCGATCTTCGCCGGCGACTTCGACGAGGCCGAGCAGCACCTCGATGTGGCCGACGAGCTCTACTCAGCCGAGGACGATCGACGCGGGAAGGCGTGGGTCGAGCAGCACCGGGCCTGGGTGTCGTTCGTGCGGGGCGACGTCGAGACGGCCGACCGGCGTCTCACTGATGCCGCCGCCACGCTGAAGGAGCTCGGCGACCGCGGCGGGGTGGGCTGGGCCCTCGGCCTGCTGGCCTACGTCCGTCTCTTCCAAGGGCGCTTCGCCGAGGCCGAAGAGCTCGGGCGGGTAGTCGTCGAGGAGGCCGTCGAGCGTGGCGACCAGTGGGCCGAGGCCATGTTGATGACGCTGCAGGCCTTGCTCGCACTGTGGGACGGCCGCATCGATGACGCCGCTCGCCGCGCCTCGGAGGCGCAGCGCATCTTCCGCGCCATCGGCGACCGCTACGGCGAGGTCCAGGCCGCGGCCACCATCGCTCGGACGCTCGCGGCGCGGGGGCTGGGCGTCGACGCCCTGCGCGCCGCGGAAGAAGCCATCACCATGGCGACACCGATCGGCCAGGTGACACTGGCCCAGTCGGTCACCGCGTCGGTGGCGCTGTACACCGGCCACACCGCCGGCGCGATCGCCCACGCTCAGCTCGCGCTCGACGCCACCTTCGTCGCCCCGGGCTTCGGCTACGACTCCCACGTCACGCTCGCTCTCGCCCACCTCCAGTCGGGCGACGTGGAGCAGGCCGTGACCTACGCCGACCAGGCCCAGACGTTGCGGCCCGGCCACCCGAACGGTACCCAGGCCCAGGCGTTCGTCACCGCGGCAGACGGCCGGCCGGCCGAAGCCGCGGCGCTGGCGACGTCGGTGGCCGGCATGGTCGGCGCCACCTATCTCGACCGGTTCCAGGCCTCGATCGCGCTCGGCTTGGCCTGGGCCCAGCTCGGCGATCGAGCGGCGGCGCTGACCGCGCTCGACGCCGCCGACGAGGAGGTCTGCTCGACCGGGGACGAGGTGGCACCCATCCTGGTCCTTCTAGCCCGCGCCGCGGTGGAGCAGGCCCTCGGCAACGAGGCCCCGGCAAAGGCGGCCCAGGCCGAGGCCGACGCTCGGTCCGATCCGCTCGACCTGGATCCGCGCCCGTGGCAGTTGGCCTTCCAGCTCGCCGCTCGGGGCGCCGACTTCCCCGCGCAAGCGCTCACGTGACGGCGTGGCCGAACCGGTGACCCATGCTGTGCCGGGCGCCCGACGCGCTCGCACGGGGCTGATCGTCGGGCGGTTCTGCCCTCCCCACCTCGGGCACGGCTACTTGATCGACCAGGCGGCGAGGCAGGTGGACCACCTGGTGGTGTTCGTGAACTCGCGGGAGGGCGAGCCGGTGCCGGGCGAGCTGCGGGCCCGATGGCTGGCTGAGCTCCACCCGGAGGTGATGGTGGTCGAGGTCCGTCACGACTTGGACACCGACTTCGACGACGAGGAGCTCTGGACCCGATGGATAGGCCTGTTCCGGGCCCGCTGGCCCCTGACCGCCGGACCGGACGTCGTCTTCTCCTCCGACCCTTACGCCAGCGACCTGGCGCACCGGCTCGGCGCCGAGTGCGTGGTGGTCGACGCCGAGCGGACCGAGGTGCCGATCTCGGCCACCCGGATCAGGGAGGCGCCGGCTGACCACCTCGACTACCTCTCGGCCAGCGTCCGCCGATGGGTGGAGGCGACGTGGCTGGCCTGAGCGAGCTCCCGCCGCCCGAGCCTCCTGGTGGTGCCGGGGGAGCGGGTGAGCCGGCTGAGGGGCCCGAGCTGTCGTTGGGGCAACGGCTCTGGCCGCCGCTGGCGGTCGTCGCCGTGACCGTCGCCGGTTGGCTGCTGTTCCTGCCGTGGGACTGGTCCACGGTCGACGCCAGCGGCAAGCCCACCGACCAGGGTGACCCGTGGGGCGGCCTCGTCCTGTTGGCCGTGGTCGTCGGGCTCGCGGTCGCGGCGGTGGCACGCCGCCAGCCGAACGCCATCCTCACCGCGCCGCTCGCCGGGGTGGCCACGATGGCGGTGCTCTACAGCTGGCGGGCCAGCCAGGCGCGCGTCACCGGCAGCAACGCCTGGGTGTTCGGGCTGATCGGGGTGGTGATCCCGATCGGGCTCCTCGGCGCGTTCGGCGGTGCCTTCTTGGCCGTCCGGTCGCGCCCACGCGCCGAGGAGTGAGCTCGGTGGCGGCGCGCTACTTGTTGGGCTGCTTGGTGACCCGCAGGTAGGGCTTCAGTGCGTTCCAGCCGTTCGGGAACTTGGCCTTGGCGTCCTCGTCCGACACCGCGGCACGATGATGACGTCCTCGCCGTCCTTCCAGTTGACCGGCGTGGCCACGCTGTAGCCGGCGGTGAGCTGCAGCGAGTCGATGACCCGCAGGATCTCGTCGAAGTTGCGGCCGGTCGACGCCGGATAGGTGATCGTCAGCTTCACCTTCTTGTCCGGGCCGATGACGAACACGGAGCGCACCGTCATGGTGTCGCTGGCGTTCGGGTGGATCATGTCGTAGAGGTCGGCGACCTTGCGGTCGGGGTCGCCGATCATCGGGAAGTTGACCGCCGTGCCCTGGGTCTCCTCGATGTCCTTCTCCCACTTCTCGTGGGAGTCGACCGGGTCGACCGAGAGGCCGATCACCTTCACGTTGCGCTTGTCGAACTCGGGCTTGATCTTGGCCACGTAGCCGAGCTCGGTGGTGCACACCGGCGTGAAGTCCTTCGGATGGCTGAACAGCACGCCCCAGCTGTCGCCGAGCCACTCGTGGAAGTTGATCGGTCCCTGCGGTGGTGTCGGCGGTGAAGTCGGGGGCGTCGTCGCCCAGTCGTACGGCCATCGGTGGATCTCCTTGCGCGAGGGTGGCGGCGGGAGCGTCGCCACGCCGCTGCACAGTTTGCCGGAATCCCGACCGCTTGCGTCAAGATTCGACGAGACGAGAGGAGAAGTGGCTTGACAGGTGACCAAATGGTCACATAATGGTCGACGTGGAGGAGGTGTTCCGAGCCCTGGCCGACCCGAGCCGGCGGACGCTGCTCGATGCGCTGTTCGACCGCGACGGTCAGACGCTCGGCGAGCTGGGTGAGGCGCTGCCGGCGATGACCCGGTTCGGCGTAGCCAAGCACCTCCGGGTGCTGGAGGTGGCCGGGCTGGTGGTCACCCGTCGAGCGGGACGGAGCAAGCTCCACTACCTCAACCCGGTGCCGATCCGGCTGGTCCACGACCGCTGGATCTCGAAGTACGCCGAGCCGTGGGTGCGCACGATGAGCGAGCTGAAGACGTCGCTCGAGGCGGCCGAGGCCGATGTAGAGGTCGAGGTCGGAGCGCCGGCCGCCACGATCGCCGCCGGGTCGGTGTGCCACGAGATCTACGTCCGTGCCACTCCGGAGCAGGCCCGCGCCGCGCTCGACCCGAGCGGGGCGTTGGTCGAGTTCAACGTCGCTGGCCCGGCGACCCGGATCGTGGTGACCGATGACCGAGCCGAGAGGCCCGTCGACTGGGCGAAGGCCCTGTCGGCCGTCAAGACCCTGTTGGAGACCGGCGAAGCGCTCGAGCTGGGCGCCGCCTGACCGAGGAGAGCACATGCCCAAGCCCCAACACGTCCACGAGGTCTACATCCGGACCACGCCCGAGCGACTCTGGCAGGCCCTCACCGACCCCGAGCTGACGAAGGACTACTACTACGGCTCCCGGGTGTCGTCGACGTGGGAGCCGGGCGCGCGTACGCGTACTCGACCGATCAGGGCGAGGCAATCGTCGGTGAGCTGCTGGAGGTGGATCCTCCACGGCGGATGGTGATGACGTTCACCATGGCCTACGACTCCGAGGCCGCCGCCGAGGCGCCGAGCCGGGTCACGTGGGAGATCGAGCCGGTGGGTGAGGTGTGCCGCCTGACCATGACGCACTCCGACTTCGGTGGGTTGTCCAAGACGTGGGCCAACGCCCTCACCGGATGGCCGCCGATCGTCTCTGGCCTGAAGACGCTGCTGGAGACCGGTCAGCCGCTCGGGGACGTGCCCGACGACCGGGCCGAGGGCACGGCGGTGGACCTCGACGCCGAGTGGCACCGGAGCCTCGGCGTGGACACCAACCAGGAGGTCTGGGGGCTCCTCAGCCGCGACGGCCGCACGCCCGAGGACGACGAGGCGATGGTCCGGGCCGCCTATGCGTCGGCCTACCACTGGGCTCGAGCGGCCCAGCGCCTCCCCGCCAACGAGGCCCGGGCGGAATGGATGATCAGCCACGTGCACGCCGTCCTCGGCCGGGCCGACATGGCGGGGCACCATGCGCAACGGAGCATGGCCGCGGTGACCGCGGCCGGCCTCACGGACTTCGACCTCGGCTACGCCCACGAGGCGCTGGCCCGGGCCGCTGCCTGCGCGGGCGACCTCGACGAGGCGAGTCGGCAGCGCGCCGCGGCCGCGGCGGTGCCGATCGCCGACGACGAGGACCGCAAGATCTTCGTGGGCGACCTGGAGGCCGGGCCGTGGTTCGGCCTGAAGCCGGCGGCGTGACGGTGTTGGTTTGGTGACGCATGTCATGGTCCCCTTGGCGTGATGCGCGCCGGGGTTCCGACGTCTTCATAGATGAACGGCCTCGCAAGAGGCTGCGAACAGAGAACCAAGCGAGTTGATGCTGTGAGGCGCTAGGGCGCTAGATGGTCGCGTAGCCCTGGCGAGGAGCGAATCGCGAACCCGACTCTCGCCGTCGTGCAAGGAGTCGATCGTGTCCGTTCGCCTACGCGTCCTCGTGGCGGCTGCACTTACCGTGCTGGCCTTCATCCTCAGTGGTGTCGGCATCGCCAGTGCGCACAGCACCCCCCATTCAACGCCATGGGGCACCCACGTCGTTTCGGCCAAGGGGCTGACCAATCACGCCATCGACAACAGTGAGTGGCAGTTCGTCATCACGTCGGTGAACGTGTCTACCGCGCCGGCGTCCATCACGGTCACGTGGGCGAACGGCCACCACGCGGTCGTCAGCCTCGATCGGATCACCGGTGGCACCGCCCACTACACGACGACCGCCAACCTGAGCTCCCGGGTGGTCTCGGCCACGGCCACCATCAGCACGAGCTGGCACGGTCAGTTCAACCTCTCCAAGGGCCCGCGCTGCGTCGTACCGCCGCCGACGACCGAGGCACCGCCGACGACCGAGGCACCGCCGACGACCGAGGCACCGCCGACGACCGAGGCACCGCCGACGACCGAGGCACCGCCGACGACCGAGGCGCCGCCGACGACCGAGGCGCCGCCGACGACCGAGGCACCGCCGACGACCGAGGCACCGCCGACGACCGAGGCACCGCCGACGACCGAGGCACCGCCGACGACCGAGGCTCCGGCCACCACTGAGGCTCCGGCCACCACGGCTACCACGACGCCGGCTGACGGCCTGCCCGCCGATGGGGCCCAGGCGCTGCCGGTCACCGGCTCGAACGCCACGTGGGCCATGTTCGGCGCTGCGACCTTGCTGATCGTCGCTGGCGCCCTGCTCATCAGCATTCGCTCCAAGCCGATCTCGGAGAGCTGAACCCAACCACGACCACACGCCGGGGCTGGAGGCGCCACTCCAGCCCCAGCTTGTCGTTCCTTCGGCGACGGCCATCCTGCAATGACTGAGCCTGCCGGGGCCATCGGCCGACGGTGGCTCCGCTGTGGTGTCCCTCGCCATTGACTTGCCATCGGTGCTTCTGAGCCCGCAGTCCGGCGGGGGGCGGCGGGTACGCTCGTTCGGCTTCGGGTCCGTCCGGACCCGATCACGGCCTAGCCCTCGTAGCTCAGGGGATAGAGCGCCAGTTTCCTAATCCTCCGGAAGCCAAATCGCTGACCGGCGATTCGGCGCGAAGTCCCAGGTCAGACGTGCTTTCTGGTGTTGGCTCGTGTTTGCTCGTGACGCCGTTTGCTGCAAGCTCCGCGGGATTCTCGCGGGATCGCGCAGCACCCCCCGAAGCGATCGGGCACATGCCGTCGTAGGTTGGCGGGCTGTGCCTCTCGAGATCGGACTCTGGCGAGTAGACGGTGAGCCGCTGCGTGTAGCCGCCGCGCCGATGCCACTTGAGTCGCGCCTTGAGCAGCTCATCGAAGCCGACCCCGCGATCCTCGGCGACCGCTGCTCTTCATCGGGCGCCAAGTACCAACGGCGCACGGCAAGTTCATCGACCTGCTCGGTGTCGACGGTGACGGTGATCTGCACGTGTTGGAGTTGAAGCGGGACCGCACTCCTCGCGATGTCGTCGCTCAGGCACTGGACTACGGCTCGTGGATCGAGACACTCGGCCACGACGATGTCGTGTCGATCTTCGAGGCGTACCGGCCAGGGGTCGTGTTCGAGCAGGCGTTCTCGGAGCGATTCGGGGCGTCGCCCCCCGACGAGCTGAACGGAGGACACCGCCTCACGGTCGTCGCCTCCGAGGTGGACCCGGCCTCGGCCCGAATCGTCGAGTACCTCGCTCGCTTCGATGTTCCGATCAACGTGATGTTCTTCCGCTACTTCACGGACGGAGATCGCGAGTACCTGGCTCGAACGTGGCTAGTGGACGACACGCGAGCCGGCACCGGCGCGACGGGCCGGCGGGCGGGCGGCGGCTCGACCAAGGAACCATGGAACGGCCAGGACTGGTACGTCTCGTTCGGCGAAGAGTCGTCGGTGAGGTCGTGGGACGACGCGTGCCGCTACAGCTTCGTTTCGGCCGGTGGTGGACGGTGGTACTCACGAACGATGCGAGCGCTGCCGATCGGCGCACGGATCTTCGCTTGCATTCCAGGCACGGGCTACGTGGGTGTGGGCACCGTTGCCGGCGAGGCGATGAGCTTCGACGACGCCCTCCTGACCGTTGACGGAGCCGAACGCAAGATGGTCGACCTCGATCTGCATGGCATGTACCGCCATCAGAACGACGCTGAGGACAACGACGAGTACGTCGTGCCGGTCGACTGGATCGAGACGGTCTCGCGCGATGACGCCGTGTGGGAGAAGGGCTTCTTCGCCAACCAGAACTCAGCCTGCAAGCTACGGAATCGGTTCACCCTCGACGAGCTCTCGCGCCGATTCAAACTCGACAGTTGATGGCGAACCTGCTCGAGGCCACGAGCGTTCCCATGAAGACGTAGTCGATCGTGACCCGCTGAGAACTCCGCCCTCGGGGCCTCAACCGGGTGGTGCAGGTACGTTGACGCGATGCCAGCGGGGCCGTTGGAGAAGGACACGTGTCGTGACTTCGTCCTGCCTCGGCTGAAGGACGCTGGCTGGAACGACGACCAGATCGTCGAGCAGTTCCGGATCACCGACGGGCGGATCATCACCGCCGGTAAGAAGCATCGGCGTGCCGCACCGCTGCGCGCCGATTACGTGCTCGAGTTCGAACCGGGCCTGCCGATCGCTGTGGTGGAGGCGAAGCGCGAGTACGCCATCCCCGGCAAGGGGATGCAGCAGGCGAAGGCGTACGGACAGCTTCTCGATCTCCCGTTCGCGTACTCGACCAACGGCAAGGGCATCGTCGAGGACGACCGCGACACGGGCAAGGAGACCGCGAACCTCGCGGCGTTCCCCGCGCCTGACGAGCTGTGGAAGCGCTACCGCGCGTGGAAGGGCATCGTCGAGGACGACGTCGCCGATGGCTTGCTGCTGCCGTTCAACCGGTCGCTACGCAACCCCGACGGCTCGGTGAAGGAACCGCGCTACTACCAACGCACGGCGATCAACCGCGCCGTCGAGGCGATCCTGCGCGGCGACGATCGACTGCTGCTCACGCTGGCGACGGGCACTGGCAAGACGTTCGTGTCGATGCAGATCGTCTGGAAGCTCTGGAAGAGCGGGTGGCGACCGGGACGGAACCCGCGGATCCTGTACTTGGCGGACCGCAACATCCTCGTGGATCAGCCCATCGAGCGCGAATACAAGCCGGCCTTCGGGACGGGTGAGGGCTCGCCGATCTGGAAGCTGGCTGGTGGCGAGGCGAAGGCGGGCCGCGAGATCTACTTCGCGCTGTACCAGCAGCTCTCGGACAGCGGCGAGGACCCGAACGGCGTGTTCCGCGAGTTCGCGCCGGACTTCTTCGATCTGATCATCGTCGACGAGTGCCATCGGGGGAGCGCCCGCGCCGAGTCGTCCTGGCGCGCCATCCTCGACCACTTCTCTCCCGCCGCTCAGCTCGGCATGACCGCGACACCCAAGCGTGACGAGACCGTCGACAGCTACGAGTACTTCGGCGACCCGCTCTACGAGTACTCCCTCGCTCAAGGCATCGACGATGGGTTCCTCGCTCCCTACCGGGTTCGACGCGTGGTGCTCAGCCCCGACGCCCATGGCTGGGCGCCGGACGAAGGGCAGCTCGACCTCTTCGGCAAGGAGATCCCCGAAGGGCTGTACACGACGAGTGACTTCGAGCGCGTCGTGTCGCTGCTCACCCGGACAGAGGCGGCCGCGAAGCACCTGACCGAGTACCTGAAACGGACGGATCGCTTCGCGAAGACGATCGTGTTCTGCGTAAACCAGGAGCACGCCGACGAGATGCGGCGCGCACTTCACAACGCCAACGCCGACCTCGCGAAGCAGCACTCGAACTACGTCGTGCGCATCGTCAGCGAAGAGGGCGACATCGGCAAGGGACACCTCAGCGACTTCGCCGACACCGAGAAGGACTTCCCTGTCATCGCCACGACCTCGGAGATGCTGTCGACGGGCGTGGACCTGCCGACGGTTCGCAACATCGTTCTGTTCCGCACGGTCGGATCGATGGCGATGTTCAAGCAGATCATCGGGCGAGGCACTCGACTGTTCCCCGACGAGGACAAGCTCTCGTTCGACATCATCGACTACTCGGGCGCGACCGGACTGTTCAGCGATCCCGAGTTCGACGGCCCGCCCGAGCGCGTCGACCGCGAGGAGATCGACGGCGAGGGCAACGTCGTCGACGACATCGTCGTCGAGCAGCCCGAGCCAGCGTTCGATGACGACAGTGGGGACGACACCGTCGATCCCGAGGACCTCGACGAGGAGCCGCGCGCGAAGTTCTACGTCGATGACGTCGAGGTGTGGGTCACGGCCGAGGCCACCTATCACCTCGATCCGGAGACGCAGCGGCTGCGCCTCGTCGAGTATCGCGATGTCGTCACCGAGACGGTGAGGTCCCTGTTCCCAGACTCCGCGGATCTGCGCGTGCAGTGGGCGAGTCGCGTCGGACGCCAGGACGTGCTCGATGCGCTTGCCAACCGTGGAATCGACGCGGACGAGCTCCTCGAGCGCACGGGCCTGCTCGACGCCGATCCTCTCGACGTGCTTGTCCACCTGGCGTGGAACCAGCCGCTCGCTACCCGGGTCGACCGCGCTCGACGAGTCCGCAAGGAGCACGCCGACTTCTTCGAGGAGTACCAGCCGGCAGCGCGCGAGGTGCTCGGCCACCTGCTCGACAAGTACGCCGAGCACGGTGTCAGCCAGCTCGACGACCTCGGCGTCCTCCAAGTCCCACCGATCTCGTCCCTGGGTTCACCGGCGGAGATCGCCAGACGGTTCGGTTCGGCGGATGCCCTGCACAGTGCGGTGACGAGGCTCGGAGAGCTAGTCTACGCTGCCTGAACCTCAGTAATAACTTGAGTTCTAGCAGATACTCCTCTGCATTCATCAAGTTTCGGTATAGGATTGACGCGTGCCCGTCAACCGCCGCGACCTACGCCGGCGCCTGTTCAACCTGGCCGCCGGGCAGGGTGGCTACTTCACCGCGGCGCAGGCCAAGGAGATCGGCTACTCCTACCAAGCGCAGGCTCACCACGTGAGCGCCGGGAACTGGCTGCGGATCGATCGCGGCCTGTTCCGACTCACGGAGTGGATCCCCGAGGTGCACGACGACCTCGCTCGCTGGACGCTCTGGTCGCGGGGACGAGGCGTCGTGTCCAACGAGTCGGGGCTTGCCGTGCACGAGCTGGGTGAGTTCGAGTCGCCGCGGGTGCACCTCACTGTCCCGCCCGGCTTCTCCATGCGTGACGACGCAGTCGCGCTCCACTTCGCCGACCTGGACGACAGCGACGTGGAGTCTCGAACGGGCTTCCGAGTCACGACACCCACACGCACGATCATCGACATCGCGAGTCAGGCGCCTGATGAGGACCAGCTCGCCCGCGCCATCTCCGACGGCGAGCGCGCCGGACTCCTCAATCTGCGACGCCTGCGGGCACGCGCTGAAGTAGTCGACGCTCGTGCCGCCCTCTACATCGAGCGCGCCATCGCTCGCACGGAGTCGGTATGAGCTACGACACGCCTCAGGCGCTCCGCATGGCCCTCGAGCAACGGCTCCTCACTCGGTCCAACGAGACGGGGATCGCGCTCGATCGGCTCCGGCGCCGCGTGCTGTTCGAGCGCGTCGTCGCGCGCCTCGAGGCGGCTGAGCCGGGCCGCTGGGTGCTGAAGGGCGGGATGGCGCTCGAAGTCCGCCTCCAGGATGACGCTCGACTGACCAAGGACATCGACCTCGGGCTACGCGACGACGTGAAGGACAAAGGACAACTGCACGACCGAGTCGCAGACGCGCTCGCTGTCGATCTCGATGGCGACGGCTTCGTCCTGACTGCTGCTGCTGCGGTGACGCTCGCCGCCGACGGCGCTGGTCATCTCACATGGCGAATCAAGGTCGCCGCGTCACTCGCTGGCAAGCCGTTCGGCGGCATCCAAGTCGACGTCTCTCCACGCGCCCACGAGCTCGATCAGACCGACCGGATGCGGCTGGCGAACCTGCTCGACTTCGCCGGAGTGCCCGCACCGGTCGTCGAGGTGATCGATGTCCACCGCCACGCCGCGGAGAAGTTCCACGCCATGCTCCGCGACTTCGGCGACCGCGAGAACTCGCGCGTCCGCGACCTAGTCGACCTCGCACTACTGATCGAGCACGACCAGCTCGACGCCGCCCGCGTCGCCGATGCTGCCACTCAGGTCTGGGCCGAGCGCGGCGCCACGAAGCCACCGCGATCCCTCCCCTCACTCCCCGCAACCTGGCCCGAACGCTATGAGCGACTCGCTGCCGATCACGACCTCGCCACCGCATCGTTCGGAGCCGCGGTCGAGGCAGTCGAGCGGCTGTGGGCAGACATGTTCCCAACCGAGGAGTTCTGATCTCATGGCCCGAGCCAAGAAGGCGACCGTCGCAACCTCACCGCAGGCCAAGCTCGCCGCTGTCATCAAGTCGCGCGCGCGACGCCATGCGCAAGGACGCGGGGCTCAACGGCGACCTCGACCGCATCCCACAGCTCGCGTGGCTGCTGTTCCTCAAGGCGTTCGACGGGCTCGAAGAGAACCGGGAGGTCACCGAGCGCGACTTCCGACCGTCGATCGAAGCGCCTTTCCGCTGGCGCGATTGGGCCGCGGATCCGAACGGGTCGACCGGCGAGGCACTCCTCAGCTTCGTCAACGGCGAGCTGCTGCCCTACCTCCGGGAACTCGTCGGCACTGGTGCCCACGATCCTCGAGACGTGCTCGCCGCAGTGTTCAAGGAGACCAACAACCGGATGCTGTCGGGCTACCTCCTGCGCGACGTCGTCAACAAGGTCAACGAGATCAACTTCGCGTCGGCGGACGACATCCACACCATGGCGCACCTCTACGAGTCGATGCTCCGCGAGATGCGCGACGCCGCGGGCGACTCCGGCGAGTTCTACACGCCACGCCCCGTCATTCGCTTCATCACCCAGCAGGTCGATCCCAAGCTGAACGAGATCGTGCTCGACCCGGCGTGCGGCACCGGCGGCTTCCTCGTCGAAGCACTCGAACATCTCGCCCCGAAGGTGAAGACCGCAGCCCAGCGCCGCAACCTGCACGACAACCTCCGTGGAATCGAGAAGAAGCCGCTGCCGTACCTGCTCGGGATGATGAACCTCGTCCTACACGAGGTCGGTCAACCCAACATCACCCGCGGCAACGCGCTGTCGACACCCATCACGCAGATCAGCAAGGCCGCACGTGTCGACGTCGTGCTCACGAACCCTCCGTTTGGCGGCGAGGAGGAGAAGGGCATCCAGGCGAACTTCCCCGCTGACAAGCAGACCGCCGAGACCGCTTGGCTGTTCCTCCAACTCGTGATCCGTCGTCTCAAGGACGGCGGGCGGTGCGGCATCGTCGTGCCCAACGGCGTGCTCTTCGGCGACGGCGTCGGCGCCAAGATCAAGAAGCAGCTGCTCGAGGAGTGCAACCTGCACACCGTCGTCCGCCTCCCCGACGGGGTGTTCGAGCCCTACACGGCGATCCCATCGAATCTCCTGTTCTTCGAGAAGACCGGACGCACGAAGGAGACTTGGTTCTTCGAAATCCCCCCGCCGGAAGGCCGCAAGAAGTACTCCAAGACCAAGCCCATGCGGTTCGAGGAATTCACCGACTGTCAGGCCTGGTGGGGCGACCGCGCGGAGAACGAGCGGGCCTGGCGCGTGCCCGTCGCGGACATTGAGGCCAACGGATACAACCTCGACCTTCGCAACCCGAAACGCCCCGACGACCTTGCCCACCGGCCACCTGCGGAGCTGGTCGCCGAGCTTGTCGAGGTCGAGCGCGAGATCCTCAGCCTTCTAGAAGAGCTGGAGAACGAGCTGCGGAGCAGCGCGTGAAGGCGGACCTGGTGCGCGTCCGGGAGGTGCTCTCGTTGCAGCGCAGGCAGGTGAAGGTCGAACTCGATGGCGAGTACGAGGAGATCGGGGTTCGGTCGTTCGGTAGAGGGATCTTCCATAAGGAGCCGACGACTGGCCTCGAACTCGGCACCAAGCGCGTCTTTCGCATCGAGCCGGGCGACCTCGTCCTCAGCAATGTGTTCGCGTGGGAGGGGGCGATTGCACTCGCCACAGATGCCGAAGCGGGGCGGATCGGCTCGCACCGGTTCATGACGTTCACTCCCGTCGACAACCGTATCGATGCGTCCTGGGCGCGCTGGTGGTTCCTCAGCGAATCCGGACTCGAGCTGATTGGCCAGGCGTCGCCCGGCTCAGCAGGGCGGAACCGCACGCTTGCGATCGAGCGCTTCGAGGCCCTGGAGATTCCACTCCCGCCAATCGACGAACAGCGCCGCATCGCCGCCCGGCTGGACCACATGGCCTCACGTGGAAACGCACTGAGGAGCGCCCGAGAGCGGACATCAGCGCTCGTCGAGGCGCTGCCGCTCGCTGTCTGTGTCCAAGCGGACCGGCTCGCCTCGATGGGACCGACTCGACTTGGCGACGTACTCGAGCACGTTCGCTCCCCTCTCGAGATCGATCCGATCGCTCCGTACACCTCGGTTGGCATCCGGTCCTTCGGCAAGGGTCTCTTCCACTACCCGGAGCGCGCGGGTGAACAGATCGGGAAGCTCCGCTTTCAGACGGTCTCCCCTGGCCTACTCGCGATCAGCAACATCAAGGCATGGGAAGGCGCCATCGCCACAACAAGCGATGCGGACGAAGGCACCGTGGCATCAAACCGGTTTCTCTTCTTTCGCCCGGCGGCTGGCGCGGCAGCGATTCACTACTTCTGGGCGCGCCTGCTCGGCTCGGATGGACTGGCGGAGCTCGGACATGCCTCGCCGGGGTCCGCCGACAGAAACCGCACCCTCGCAGTCGAACGGTTCGAGGCGATCGAACTCAGCCTGCCGAACCTCGCGCAACAGGCTGCCATTGGAAGCCAGGTGAGCCTCGCAAGGCGCGCCGCGCTCGACCTGGCCACAGGAGCGAGCAAGTCGGACAAACGAATCGATGCACTGCTGCCAGCCGCTCTGAACGAGGCGTTCGCCGGTCTCAACTGACCTCGCGCCAGTCGTCGCCGGCAACAACAACGTGGCCGAGGAACCGGACACCCGCGACCTTTGCTGCCTCCCGAAGGTCGTGAGTCGCGCTCCGATCCGTGTCGCTCGGCTCAGGCGTTCCGCCCGGATGGTTGTGCGCGAGAGCGAAGGCGCGTCCGTCATGCCGGAGCACGGCGTTCAGGATCTCTCGTACGGGGACGAGTGATCGGTCGATCGATCCCTCGGACACCGCGACGATGCGACGCAGCCGGTTGGCGCCATCGCAGACCATCACGATCACCCGCTCGCGCCGAAGGTCACGCAGCTCGCGCTCGGCGACCGCGGCGACGTCGGCTGGCCGCCGCAGGACCTCGGTCGGTGGCGCGCAAAAGGCCGCGCGGCGGCCCAGTTGCAGCGCGGCGACAAGGGCCGCGGCCTTGGCTGCTCCGATGCCTTTGCGCGCGGCGAGCTCCTCGGGACGCCGCGCCGGCGAGGGCGCCCAGGCTCCCGTAGTCGGCCAGCAGCTCAGCGGCGAGGTCGAGCGCGCTCTGTCCGGGCGCACCGTTCCGCAGAACGAGGGCGAGAAGCTCGCGCTCACTCAGCGCCTCCGCTCCTCGCGCCAGCAGCCGTTCTCGTGGACGCTCGTGCGCCGGAACCGCCGCCATGACCGTGGCCATCAGCTCGACCTCAACAAGTGCCGACGACCGCGTCGGCAGATTTCGTGAGCACGACGTCATTCTCTCCGCGAGGTGTGACACTCACTTGGAACGCAGCCCTCAGGTAGCGAAAGTAAGCGCAAACAAGCGACGATTAGCGACGTCCAGGGCGAGTATGGTGGCTGCGATGGCCAAGCCGAGGGCGAAGGCGAACGACACCGACGACCTCTCGCTCGCTCGACTTCGCTCGCTGTACCCGCCGATCCTCGACACCGCGCAAGTCGCCGAGCTGCTCGGCCTCAACGTCCGAACCGTGATGGGCATGGCCAACGATGGGCGTTTGCCGGCCAGCCGGTTGCCTGACAGTCGCAAGTACCACTTCTTCCTCGAAGACGTCATCGCCACCCTGCGGGAGCACCCCGCGGCGGAGGCCACCGACACCGAGTAGGGCCTCTCGGGACCTGGCCCGTCCCCTCCGTATGAAGACCAACCGGAGGTGACCCCGTGACGTCCACGGACCCGATCCATCATCCCGACCTCGCCGACACTCTCGTCCAGCTCGCCGAAGCACTCGACCGTCGTGCTGGCGCCAGAGCTCCTCGCCATCTCGCCATGGCCGTGCTCGCCGACCGAATCGCAACGCAGGTCCACGAACTCGCTCGATCCCTCGTCATGCTGGCGCGCTCGGAGGACGGCGCGACTTGGGCCGAGGTTGGCAACGCGTTCGGCGTGACCCGCCAGGCCGCCCTTCGACGGTGGCGAACGGACCTCAGCCCGGCGACGCCAAGGACCATCGAGTGAAAGCGACGCGCATCGAGCGACAACAAGGCGAGGTTCGGCGCGTATCGCGCCGCGCTGGTGTTCCGTCGCGCGGCGACCAGTCCCGAACTCATCGAGGCGCTGACTCGGGCGCTGCTGCCACCGCCCACGAGCTCAACGTCATCGCCCGCGGCGAGCGAGGCCTCAGGACGATCAGCCCGCGCTGCCCAACCGATCGCGGCCGGCCGCCACGGCTCGACGCCACGCCATGCCGCCGAATTTCTGGCTCGTCAGACGCCAGCATCAACCGACTCCAGGCCACGACAATCCTTCGGCTCGCTCGACCGTCGCGACGCCGCCGTTGCCCTCCACAGACTACGCCGCTTCGTTTCTGGACCCCGATCCGGCTGCTGAACGGCCTCCGGCCTTGGGCTCCCGGACCGTCGATCGCGACGCGGGTGATCGAGGCGCCGCTACGACGGTCTGGCAGACTCTGCTCCGCTCGGGATCGGCGCACGATCCCTCCATCGGAACTGAACCGAAGGAGGGTCTCATGGCCCACCGAGCGCGAGCTTGTCCACCAAGGCCCGAAGGGCCGTTCAGCGGCGGCTCCGAAGTCGGTAGAGCGGAAGCGGCATAGTCTGTGGATGGCCGTGGTGGTCGCCGCGGAGGTTGATCAGCGCGCGGTCTGCGTAAGGCGAGCCGGGCTCTGGCCGGTCCGAGTTCGCGTGACTCGCGACGGCTCGCAGTGTGCCGATCAGCTGTCGAAGAGCCGCGGCGCCATCGACGACGGTCGACCGTTGGCGCGGTGTGTCGGGCGGTCGGCTCGATCGTCGCGGCGAGGGCCATTCGTCGTTGCCTCGGCGTCGGTGGTGACGCCTGTGCGCTTGTCGCCGCGGTGGAACGACCGAATGGGTCCGCCGGCGATCTCCTCGAGGCGAGCCACCGATACGCGGTAAAGCCGACCGACGGGGATCGCCGGGACGATGCCCTCGACACCGCCGGTCTCGATGTAGAGGCGGGCCTCCATGTAGGCCCTCGACCGGCCGATCCGCAGCCGCTCGGCCGCCTCCTCGACGGTGATGAAGTCCTCGGGCTCGTGGGCCATGCCGAAATCCCCTCGCTTGATCTCTGTTACAGCGGTAAACTACTGCTAACTACTCTAGTTGCGGACGCTGAGAGGAGGCAGAATCGAGATGGCTCATGTCAGGAAGGCGAGGTCGGGGCAGGGCTGGGAGGCCCGCTATCGCGATCCGCACGGCGAGGAACGGTCACGGACGTTCAACACCAAGCGCGACGCGCAACAGTTCGTCGCTCGAGCCGAAGCCGATCTGCAGCGTGGTGACTGGCTCGACCCGAGGGTCGGCCGGATCCGCTTCGAGGAGTGGGCCCAGGAATGGCTAGCCACCGCCGTCCACCTGAAGCCGAGGACGCGGTACGACTATGAGCGCCTGCTCGAGCGCGAGGTGCTGCCGGTGTTCGGCAAGAAGCGGATCGCCAGCATCGAGCGCATCGACATCCGTCGCTTCGTCGCCGACATGACCAGCGCGGGTAAGGCGGCGGGCACGGTGCGCAACGTCGTAACCGTGCTGCGCAACGTCTTCAACGTTGCGCTCGACTCCGGCGCCGTGAAGGCCAACCCGTGTGTCCGCGTGAAACTGCCTCGCTCGTCACGCGACGAGATGCTGTTCCTCGACCCGCCGCAGATCCGTGCGCTCGCCGACGCGATTGGAGCCGACCACGCGCTGCTCATTAAGACCGCCGCGTACACCGGACTACGAGCCGGCGAGCTCGAGGCACTTCGAGTACGACGAGCCGACCTCGACAAGTGCAACCTCGACGTCGTCGAGTCGCTGAGCGAGGTCAACGGCAAGCTGATCTTCGGCGAGACCAAGACGTACTCGCGCCGCCAAGTCGGCGTGCCCGCGACGCTCGCCATCGAGCTGCGCTCGCACATCACCGAGCGGTCGCTGGGACCCGACGATCTCGTCTTCGCCGGTGCGCGCGGCGGGCCCATGCGCCACAACCTCTTCTACGGCCGCCACTTCAAGCCTGCGGTCCGGCGCGCTGGCCTGCCCGAGGGACTGCGATTTCACGATCTCAGGCACACTTGTGCTGCCCTGCTCATCGCCGAGGGCGCACACCCGAGGGCGATCATGGAGCGCCTCGGCCACTCCACCGTGCAGGTGGCCCTCGACCGTTACGGTCACCTCTTCCCGGCGATCCACACCGAGCTGACCGACGCGCTCGACAGGCTCTACACGAAGTCGGACAGGTCCGGGTCTCAGTGATGGCGATGTCCTACGCGAGCTCGCCCGCCGTGCCTTCGGGTGCGAGATCAAGGACCGCCGACAGCTTCGTGAATAGGTCTCCAAGGTCGTCCTCAAACTCTGTGGCGAAGAGGTTCTCGAAGCCTCCAGTCATGTGCAGGTCGATGATTGCCTCCGCGAGCTGCGGCTTCCCCGGTGCGGGCTTCCCGTGTCCGTCACACCAGGCCGACACCGCACGCCACTTTCCGGTGACCGCGAGCGCGGACTCCTCAAAGTCATCTGGAATCTCGCGCCATCTGTGGGCGCACAGGTTCACGGCCGCAGCAAGGAGACCAGACGATACGAAGTCCTCGACGGTTTCGGGATGGTGAGGCAGATCTCCGAGCGACACGATCCGAGTTGCGTCGGCGCCGCACTCGGTCAGTCTCTGGACGAGATTGCTCCCTCCCGCGTCGCCATCAACGAGGAGTGCGACACGCCCGGCCTCGGCGTCGATCGCCCTGATCGTCTCGCACGACGCGTCTGAGAGTCCGGGAGCGAATCGGAATCTCGAGCGCGTCGTCCGTCGCAGCGGCGCGAAGCAACTGAGGCATGAGGATGCTGTCGGAAGCGCCTTCTGTCAGCACCGCGTACCTGGGGACAACAAGCGCGAGGAGCTTCGCACCCATCCCGAGCAGCAAGGGCGTGAGCGCGAGCCCCCGCCCTTGCGCCCACACCGACTGTTCAATCGAACTCCGTTCTCGGCCCTCTGCGGGAACCACAGCGCGGATGCTGGAGACGAGGTCAGGTGGAAGGCACCCAATCGAGTGCGTGGTGTACACCACTTGGGCGGCGAACCTCTGGCGGAACAGAACGTCGACAAGATCGACCTGCGCGTCGTAGTGCAGGTGTGTCTCCGCCTCGTCAATCAGGACGATTGGCCGCGGATCTCCGCGCCCTCCAACGAAGGCCTGCAGCGCGATGAAGCTGCGAAGTCCCTCGCTGCGATCAGATATCTCGAAGACGGTGTCCCCGCCCTCCCCGTGCAGTACACACGGAGGACAGTCCCGTCGAACTGCAGTTGGCACACGATGTCTGACTGGCCCCAGGCGGCTTCAAGCTTCGGTGCGAGCACGCCGTTCGCGCGATTCATCGCCGTCTGTGCGGCTGCCTGATCGCCCGAGACGATGAAGTCTCGGAGGGAGGCAAGATTGAGCTCGGCGAGCCTCGCGAGGTTCTTGAGGGCCAACGGGTAGCCAGCGGCGAATTCCGGGTCAGTCAGGTCGTAGCCCGAGAGAAGTGATCGATCGGCGTCCGTGAACTGGAGGATGGTCGGCAGCCGCGCGCGTAGACGCTCCTCGGCGACGTCCGCGGGATGTGGTTGACGGTCGGCGCTGGCGGCCGATCGCAGCGCTGAAGACGCAGTCTCACGAAGCTCAGCTCGTCGAGCCCGGCGGGCGACTTCTGATTGATCGACCTCCCCGTCCTCGTCAGCTGTGGGCTCACTCGGGAAGGCGAGCGCGCCGAGCGCAGCAACGAGCTCGTCGACCTCGCTCAGTGCTCCCGCGTCTGGCCGGTCGATGTCCGATGCAAGGAACGCCAGCACAGTGTTGTAGCGGCCGGGAACCCAGGGTGCCTCGGGGGGCGAGTACGCCTCGTCGAGCGCGGGGTCACCGCGGAGCGCCTCGAGCGCCGCGTGGGCCTGCCTGCGACGCGACAGGTCTCGCGTCGGCTCGGCATCCAAGTACATGTGCCGGAACCCGTCACTTCGCTTGACGACCTTGACCCAACCGACGTCGGGTCCGCCGCGCACATCTTCGACCACGGCTTTGTCCTCGGATTCCAAGTGGAACAACGCGGTGAGCTCAGGCTCCGTATCCGAATCCCGAGTCCGATCTTTCGGGGAGAGGGGTTCGTCGGTCGCGAGAGCCCTCAGCGCAGCGAGCACCGAACTCTTCCCCGCCTCGTTCCTTCCCACGATCGCGACGAGGCGGTCCTCGAGAACGATCGAGGTGGGATCTTGGAATCGGCGGAACCCGGTCAGTGTCAGTTTGAGAAGGCGCAAGATGCCGACCTATCCAGGCGATCGTTCGGGGGTGTCGGTTACGTGCCGAGCATCGTGCCATGTCTCGGACGGCGGTCGGCCGGCTCGAGAGCGAAGCCGAGGCGTCACTTGACGAGCGGCTTGCGAAACGGACCCTTCCAGTCGCCCTGGATCACGGGTACCACCGTCATCATGCCGCCCTGATCGATCAGGAGGTGGTAGCGCTTCAACATCGATCCGATGTGGTCGATCGCCTTGTTGAACTCGCCGTAGGTCACCGTCGCGGCAAGAGGATCTCGCTGGGCGTGCGCCACGATCGCGTTGGCGTACTGCACGAGATCATCAGTAAGCCCGACGAGTTCGTCCCGATCTTCTTGTAGCCGTCGTCCACTGATCTGCGGCTCGCCTTCCGTGTCCGTGAACTTGTCGAACGAAGAGTTGGCGTTCCGTAGATGAAACTCAGCCTCGAGTCTCGCTCGCTCGTCGGCGCTCGCAAGGTCGAAGTTCGACATCCATCGCTCTACGTACCAGTGCCGTGTGAAGTCACGACGGCGTTGCTCGATCTGGCCGATCAGACGCCGCAGAGAGATCGTGCGCTTGTCGTCGTCAGCCAGTCTGCGAATCGCCATGACCTGCGACTCGATGTACATCCGATGGAAGGCATCTCCGAACACTCCGGTGTCACGGTGGTCCTGGGCGTCGAGAAGCTCCATGAACTCGTCGTGCAGCTGTCGCCTGTGGTGCAGGTCGTAGATCTGGCCCTTGAGGTTCTCGAGCCATACCTTCCACTCGGCAAGCGCCTGATCGATATCAATCGGAGCGTTCTCGGCTTCCACAGATCAGAATCGTCGCGTGCTCGTCATCCACGGCACGAAGAAGTTCCTCGATCGGGTTGGCCGTCCGACGGTCGAACCGGAGACGACGTCGACCACGGCGCTCGGGAGTTGGTTCGCGACGGCGCTGTTCTGGCGGCCGCAGGCGGCGCTGTTCGTCAACGTGCGGACCTTGCTCCCAGTGTTCGTGCCGCTCGCGCCAGCCGCGTCGGTGGTGCAGCGGTTTCGGGTCGGCCTCGACGAGCTCCTCACATCGCACCAGGTCGACCGTGGGTTCATCGACCACGAGCTCGCCGAGATGCAGTCGGTCGCTCTGGCGAAGACGAACAGCCGCAGCGTCCTCGGCAGCATCAACGACTTCGTCTCCATGGCCGAGGCGGGGCAGGAGCGAGGCCGCGTCGAGGACCTGCTGTCGTTGTCGGTACGCCTCGCGCACTCGCCTTGCGGACCGCTGCGCGCGGGCACCGGCTTCCCCGATCTCGAACTGCAAGCCGTCGTCGCCGAGTTCATCGGCGCGCGCTCCGGGGCGTAGACCCACCTACGCTTGGCCGAGTGACCGACGTCGTCCGTCCCGCCGAGTGCCGCCTCGTGCTGTCGAGCGCGCTCTCGTCCGCGGGATTCTCGCGGGATCGCGCTTCGGAGCCCGGTCGGCGAAGGCCCTCCGAGAGCCTCGAAAACCGCAACTGACCTGCGGTTTTCTACTATCCCGCCCTCGTAGCTAAGGGGATAGAGCGTCGGTTTCCTAAGCCTCGTTCCACCGATTGGCGTCCGGTGGTGGCGGTCGTGTCGGTGTGTCGTTCGTGATCGGCGCGGCGGGTCGTGGTGGACAGGGCGTGGGCGCGTCGAAGGGGGGTGCTCGCGGTGGTGGGGTGTCAGCGCGTGGTGGTCGTGTGCGGCGGCGCCGGTCCGCGGCGGTTGGTCAGGTCAGGAGCGGTAGTGAGCGGATCCGGTCGAGCGCGATGTTAAAGCTGGTGGCCCATGGCCAACGGGCGGGGAGCCGCAGGACCCAGTGTCGGCTGCGGTTGACGAGTCGGCCGGGCAGTTCGAGGAGTCGGGTGCGGATGGTGCGAGCGACGGTGAGCTGCTCGGCTGGGTGCACGTCGCCGAGGCAGGCGGTCCAGCGGATGAGGTTGTGGGCGAGCACGGCGCAGCCCAGCCAGGCGGCGTTGGCGAAGAATCTGCCCGATGGGCAGTGCTCGAGCCCAGCGCCCTCTTTGAGGTCGCGGATGGCGAGCTCGACGGTGGCGTGGTCACGGTGGAACTGGTCGACGGCGACGGTGGGCAGCGCGACGTTGGTGATGAACGCGTGGTGGCGCCAGTCCGGCCACAGCTGACGTTGCGCGGTGTCGGTGAGGCGGGTGCGTCGCACCACCAGGCGCAGCTGGCGCCGGTTGCCTCGCGACCCTGTCACCAAGGTGGTCTCGGCGACTTGAGCCTCGCCGCCCGCGGGGTAGGTGATCGCCTGCCATGCGGCCTCGTCGATCGACTCGATCGCCGACCTGACCTGGGCATTGATGGCGATGGTGATCGACCAGTGGACTTTGAGCCGCTTGAGCGTGTCGATCAGCGCGTAGGACCAGAACCCCGAATCGGCTCGCACCGTGAGCGGGCCGGTGGCACCGGCGCGCCTCACCCGTGCGATGAGCTCTTCGACGAAGCGCTTGTGGCCGCGCTGGGAGGATCCCTTGCGCAGCCGGGCGTGCAGCACCTCACCGGTGTCAGCCCGGGTCGCCAACAGCGGGTGGTAGCCGAGCACTTTCGTGTAGCCGTAGGCAGCACCGTGCTTCTGCTTGCCATGGACCTCGCAGATCGTCGAGTCCACATCAATCGTCACCGCGTCGCTGCCCGGCCCGGCACCCAGCGACCAGGCCCGGCGGATGGTCTCGGCGATCACCGCGTCGAGCTGGCGGACATGCCCGAAGGTGAAGCTACGCAGGAACGTGCCCAGTGTTGAGGGCGCCATCACCCGGAACGGCAAGACCTCTTCGGTCGCGCCCGCCCGAAGCTTGTCGGCGTGATCGATGTGCGAACCGCCCGCCAGGATCGCGGCCACCAGCGTAAGGATCTTGCGGCCCGGCAGCGCGCCACCGACCCGGCCCACAAGCCGCACCGTCTGGTTCACGAGCGTCTCGACCCCGAGGCGGACCATCAGCGTCGCCGGCACGATCAGCCCGGCGTCCGCGACCAAGGTCTCGTCGTCGAAGGTCACCTGGATGCGGTCGATGACGCGCGATACTCGACTCACTGGAAGTGCCTCCCGGGTTGGCGACAACGGCGACTTCGAACACCGTCATCGTCCCAGCCCAGGGAGGCTTTTCCGCGGAGTGCGCCCAGCAGTGCGGGCGCCACGATGACGAGGAGGTTGTCGTGACGTAACCGAGCGACAAGCTCAGGGGAGCCTGCCGGTGGAAGTCCGGTCCAAGGAGACGCCCGAGTCCTTGGTAGTGAAGCCCTCGTGCGTGGCTGAGATGCCGGGTGCGGAGCAGGGCGGAGCAACTGGTCGGTCCGCAGCATGTGCGAAGCCTGCGTAAGCGTCGTCAAATGCCGCCACCTTCGGGTGGTCAAGAGGGAGCCGAGCCGATTCCGCGACGGTGAAGGCCATGGAAGACACTTGGGGTTCGGGAGCGGGTGTCGAAGGACCCTCCGGCGTAAGGGGCGTGGAACGTCCAGATGGTTGTCCTGGGAACTGGGGAGGCCCTCCTCGGCCCCGTCGCTGCGGGCGACGGGAAGCGTGTCGTCCTATAACCGGTGACCCCGGGAAGTGGCCGGCAGCCGAGAGGGAGTCGGAGGGGGTCGTAGTAGTGATGATCGACGAGACAACACAACTCGTCGGGAGCGAAGGACCCCTGCTTCATCGATGCATCGACGACGAAGAGAGGGACCCTGGTGAGTGCCGACCTGTCGGCTAGGTCCATCAGCCACACCGAGGGTGTGGACCCGGTTCGGGCTCTTCAACGCGTGCTGTATCGCAGCGCCAAGTCTGACCGGAGCCGACGGTTCCACGCCCTGTTCGACAAGGTCGCCCGCAGCGACGTGATGCGAGCGGCGTGGGCTGTTGTTGCTGCCAACCGGGGCGCTCCCGGTGTCGATGGTCGAACGATCGCCGACATCGAAGCGTCCGGGGTGGGCGAGTTCCTCGACACGCTCGCCGCCGAGGTGCGGACCGGTTCATATCGGCCCGCTCCGCTGCGGCGGGTGCACATCCCCAAGCCGGGCAAGCCGGGGCAGACCCGGCCGCTGGGCATTCCCACGGTGCGGGACCGGGTGGTGATGGCCGCCGCCAAGATCGTGCTCGAGCCGATCTTCGAAGCGGACTTCTCGCCCGTCAGTTTCGGGTTTCGCCCGAAGCGTTCCGCGCATGACGCGCTTGGCGCGATCCGCGAGGCGGTCAGCCAGGGGCGGTTGTGGGTGCTCGACGCCGACATCAAGGCATGCTTCGACGAGATCGATCACCAGACGCTGATGTCGCTCATCGAGCGGCGGGTGTCGGACCGGTCGATGCTGAAGCTGCTGCGAGGCTGGTTGCGAGCAGGGGTGTTCGAGGGCGGCGTGGTGACCGACACTGAGTCGGGCACCCCGCAAGGCTCACCGATCTCCCCGCTGCTGGCCAACATCGCCCTCCACGTCCTCGACGAGGCATGGGCGAAGGGTCGCCGGCTCGGGGTGCTGGTTCGTTACGCCGACGATCTTGTCGTCTTGTGCCCCACTCGGGAGCGGGCCGAAGAAGCCCAACGACGAGTAGCAGCGGCTCTCGGGCCGCTCGGGCTGCGGTTGCATCCCGACAAGACCAAGATCGCACACCTCGCCCGAGGGGGCGACGGGTTCGACTTCCTGGGCTTCCATCACCGGATGCGCGAGTCCACGAAGTGGAGGGGCCGCTGGTATCTGCACCAGTGGCCCTCGACACGGGCCATGAAATCGATACGGGCCCGGATCCGTGACCGCACCGACCGGCGCTTCGCCGGGATGGACCTGCGGGTCCTCGTGGAGATGAACCTCAACCCCGTGTTGCGAGGCTGGGGCGCCTACTTCCGAGTTGGGAACTCGACCAGGAAGTTCGACCACATCGACAACTACGTGCGATTGCGGCTCGCCCGGCTGGCCAGCGTCAAATTCGGCTTGTCCGGGATCAACTGGGGCAACCGGTTCGACTACGCCTGGCTCCGAACCCTCGGCATCCACGAACTAGTGGGCAGCGTCCGTTACCGACCGACGCATGCGCTGCGATGAACGATGTCGGAGAGCCGTGTGCGGGAGAACCGCACGCACGGTTCGATAGGGGGCCGCTGGCCCACCCGGCGAGCACGGACCAGAGGGAAGGACGAGAAAGCCGAGGCCCAGCGTCTCCTCCCCGGCCCGCCAATCAAGCCAGCGGCCTACCTCACTACGCGACCCGGCCGCCAGCTACCTCAACGGTGGATCGAGGCTAAGTCGCAAAGTGACTCGATCAGCTTGACCGCCGAACGCACGCCCTGCGGGCTGACGGCCCTACCCTCTCAGATCTGCACTCGCCCTCGTAGCTCAGTCGGATAGAGCGACCGCCTCCTAAGCGGTAGGCCACAGGTTCGATTCCTGTCGAGGGCGCAAGGAGTCGTCGGCGCAGTTAGTGATGCAACCGCAGGTCCCTTCGTTTGCTGCATCCAGTAGTGCGGTGATCGGGTGACGACAAGGCGACTTGACGACCGGGACCTGGCGTCCGACGCGCTCGAGGCGCTGCGGCGACGACCGCGGCGGTTCACCTCGCGGATGGTGGAACGGTGCAGTTGTCCAAGACGACCGTCGACGCGCTGATCGAAAATGCTTGAAGCGGTCGCCGCGGGCGACAACGCAACGGTGGTCCGCACGCCACGGGACCACCCAGCAGGCAGCGACGCTGTCGAACCTGTCCCGCCCAACGGTGGTGAGACTGATCGACGAAGGTGCCCTGCCGTCTCGGAAGGTTGGGTCTCATCGTCGGGTCGCTCTCACAGATCTCCTCGCCTACCGCGATGACCTGGTCGCCGATCGCCGAGCCCTGCTTGATCGGATGTCTCGGGACGCCGAAGAACTCGGGCTCTTCGACTGAGGTCACCTCTGGTCACTCGATGGCGGTGCGCGTTGACGGCTCGCGGCCCGCGAACAGCCAGCCCGTGGCGCTTGCGAGGGCGGGGACGCCGAGCGCAATGGCTGCGAGGTTCACGACCGGCACGTTCGACAGCCGATCGAGGATGTCGTGGTACCCCGCTATCAGCGCGAGGTACGCCCCCGCGATTGCGACCGTGACACCGAGCAGGGCGAGCGACCCGGCTGTCGTGGCAACGATCGCGCGGCGGGTGCCCGATGCGGCGCCGGTGGCAATGAGCGTCCGCACCTCACCGGTCGCCTCACCGCGCATGAGCCCCACGGTCATGGCGAGGATGGCCAGCGCCAACGCCATCCCGACGACCGTCGCCCACGTGCGGAGGTCGGCGAGGCCCTGCTGCCGGTCCCGCACCTCGATGGTGAGCCCGGCGCGCACGGCCGCGTCCCGCGCCTGCGTGATCTGCGCGACGGTGAGCGGTCCAGGCGCTTCGAGGAGCCAGCCGGCCGGCACGACCTCCCACCCGCGCCGCTCGATCGCCGCCGGGGTGAGGAGCGAGGACGGCGCCGACGAGTACGCCGATCCGTCGATCGCCTCGATCGCCGCCGGCGAGATCAACGGGTCCGCGCCACCCCCGCCCTTGATCGGCGGCGTATTGGCGTAGGCCAGGTCGCCCGTCTGCGGGGTGAGCACGTCAACGCCCGGCCCGATCTCACTCAGGTCGAGACCGAGGAGATCGGCGACCTCCGGCGTGGCCACGTAGAGCCGATCGATGTCGCGCAGACCGCCGCCCCCGATCGGGCGTCCGAGCACGACGACAGGCTGGTACGCGACGCCATCGCGGGGCTCGAGCACGCCCGGGGTGATCGCCTCCGAGAGCGGGACGACGGTGGCGTGCAGGCGGGCGACGAGCCGATCGACTTCGGCTTTCCCGTTGGCAAACGCCTCGTCGGAGAGGTCCGGGATGACGGGCTCGGACGTGCCGATCCGGATCAGCAGCTGGCGGTCCGACAGGTTGCCCGACCCGGCCGCGTCTTGCGCGGCGCCGGCCACGATCACCGTCGTCACCGCCAGGCCCAAAGAGAGTGTGATCGCCGCCAGCGCGACGCTCGATCGCGCCTGGTAACGGACGACATCCCGGAGGGCGAGCCGCACGGCGATTGGGGCGCGGTGCGCGAGGGGTGACAGGGCGCGGATGGCGAGCGGACTGATCAGGAGCATGCCTCCCACGAGGGCCGCGATGCCCGGGAGGACGAGGAGCGGGTTGGCCTCTTGCGTGCGGTTGTCGATGCCCAAGGCGAGGCCCGCCACGCCAAGAATGACGAGCGCGACGGCCAGCACCGCGGAGCGGTGCACGGGCCGAGGCCGCGGCGGTCGGGCCGAGAGCGCCATGGTGATGGGGACGCGTGAGACTGTCCGACCCGGCCACCACGCAGCGGCGACAGCGGTGAGGAGCGCGAGGACCATGCCTGCGACCACGATCCACCACGCCACGTCGTAGCGGTCGAGGCGATGCCCCGCGGCTCCTTCGAGCGAGGTGCTCGTCATGAGCCACGCCGTGCAGGCGATCGTCGCACCCGTCAGGGCGGAGACGGCGCCGACGACGAAGCCGTTCGCCATGACCACCAGGCGCAGGTGCCGCTCGGTTGCACCGATTGCCGCCAGCATCCCGAGCTGTCGGAGGCGGCGCTGGGCGATCACCACGAAGCCGGCCGCGGCGACAAGGCACACGAGGATGGCAACCACCAGCGCCACGCCCAAGGCCAATATGGCGGCAACAGTGGACTCGTCCTGCCCGCGCACCATCACTCCGTCGACGTGCACCGAGGCGGGCAGCTCCCGGACCCGGTGATCTGACGTGCGCACGAAGATGTTGTGCCCGGTCGCCTCGGGATCACCCGGAGCGACGAGCACGAACTCGTCGCCGAGGTCGGTCGGGTTCTCGACCAGGCCAACGATGGGCCGCCGGGTTCCATCGAGGTCCAGGTGGTCGCCCACGGCCACGTGCTGACCGGCCGCGACGCCTGACGTGATCGCGACCTCGTCGCCCGTCGGGTAGCGGCCCGATCGGAGGGCCAGCATCGGCGCGGTGTACGCCCCCGTGGGATCCTGGCTGCGGTAGTCGAGGGTGCTGACGGAGCCGGGCACGGACACCTGGCGCGTTCCGACGACGTCGACCGTGCCGAACCATGACGCCATGGCCGCCAGGTCGGCATCGAGCTCGGCCTGGTCTCTGGCCGAGACGCGAAGCACGTGGCTCGCGGATCCGAACTCCCCCGCCGCCGACGGCGTGAGGCTCCGGGCCGCCATCGCCCCGTAGACAGCCACCGCCACGGTCGTGGTCAGGAGCAGCAGGACGAGGACCTGTTGCCGCCACTCGCGGCGGAACAGCCGCCACGCCCAGCGGAACACTGCCCGGCGGGCCGCGATGCTCACGGTCGAGCACCGGGCTGGAGGAGGAGCTCCGGCCCGGCGGGCGGCGCCGTCTGGTCGACGATGCGCCCGTCCCGCAGGAACACCACCCGGTCGGCCCAGGCCGCCAGCTGCGCATCGTGCGTGACCACCAGACCGGCCACTCCGCGCTGGCACGCGGCGCGGAGCAGGCGCATCACCCCCTCACCGTTGACGGAATCGAGGGCACCGGTGGGCTCGTCGGCCAGGACGAGGTGCCGGTCGCCGACGACGGCGCGCGCGATGGCCACCCGCTGCCGCTCGCCCCCCGACAGATCGTCGGGGAAGTGGTCGGCGCGATCGCTCAGACCGAGCTCCTCCAGGGCGGCCGACGCGCTGACCGAGGCCGTCTTTGCGCGGATGCCGTCCAGCTCGAGCGGAAGGGCGACGTTCTCCAGGGCCGTCAGCCCCGCGAGGAGGTTGAAGTCCTGGAACACGTAGCCGATCGAACGGCGGCGCAGCTGTGCTCGCTCGTTCGCTGACATCGAGCTGAGCGAGCTGCCTTCGATCCGTACCTCACCGCTGGTGGGGACCTCGAGGCTCCCGGCGATCGTGAGCAGGGTGCTCTTGCCCGAACCGCTCGGGCCCATGATCGCCACCAGCTCGCCGGTGGACACCGACAGCGTCGCTTCGCGCAGGGCGTGGACCTCGGCGGCACCCTCGCCGTAGGCCTTCGACACGTTCACGAGCTCGAGGACGGCGGTCATGACCGCGCACCGATCCGTCGGGCGCGCCGGACAAGGGCAGGAACGGGGGGTGAGGCCGCGTCGGACGCTGGTCGAGGCGCACGCTTCAGCCGGATGTCCGCCGCGTCCAGCCATCGGATCAGACCGTCGATCCGGTAGATCTCGGCATCCATCACGAGCGCGACCGGCACCTCGTGGTCGGCGACGTCCTCCTTGAGGCGCGTGTACCGCTGCATCAGCTCCACCAAGTTCCGGCGGTGCGCTTGGATCAGCGCGGGGACATCGACGCCCGGCACCGCGAGCACGACCATCACCTTGATCACCAGCTCATCGCGGGGCGGCTCCGCGCCCGCAGGTGCATGCAGCCACGCGTCGAGCTCGGCGCCACCCGCCTCGGTGATCTGGAAGCCCCGATGCGGCGCGTCGTCGACCTCGTACGACTGGACGAGCCCGTCGCGCTCGAGACGCCGGAGGGTCGTGTACACCTGCCCCACGTTGAGGGGCCACACCTCACCCGTGCGAGCCTCGAAGTCCTGACGGAGCTGCAACCCGTACTTCGGCCCCTCGCTCAGCAGCGCGAGCAGCGCATGGCGGACGGTCATGCGCAGTAGTATACGCAGTATTCTACGAACGCTCAACCGCTCTTAGGGCGCGCCGGCGGGCTGACCATCCACGAGGCCGTGGTTGTAGGCGTACGCGGTGGCGGCGGTCCGCGAGGTGACGCCAAGCTTGGTGAAGATGTGGCTCACGTGGGTCGCCACGGTCTTCTCGCTGATGACGAGCTCCTGGGCGATCACGCGGTTCGTTCTCCCGCTGGCGAGAAGGACGAGCACCTCGAGCTCGCGCTGGGTGAGGCCGGCGGGTGCGGGCAGCGCTGGTTCGGTGGTCGTGTTCCGCGCTGCCATCGAGCGGAGTGACTCGAGCGCTGCATGGGCGGCAGTCGACTCCATCCTGGCGGCCTCGTGGTCACCGAGCGCTTGGCATGATTCGCTGATGAGGAGGCGGGTGCGCGCCGCGTCGTGGCGAACGCCGAGGGCGTGGAGTTCGTTGAAGGCCTTGCGTCAGCGCGATGAGCGCAGCCTTCGCATCGCCCTCGGCCAGGAGCACGGCTCCTGCGGCTCGGGCCGCTTGGGCCCGCAGAAGCGGCGTCCCGAGGCTCGCAGCCGTCTCACCGAGCTCGTCGGCGGCGATGCGGGCGGCAGCAGTGTCGCCCGCGGCGAGCACGATCTCGACGTAGGCGTCGAGCAGGCGCAGCCGCGAGATCGGGTCCTCGGTCTCGCCGAGGACGCGGCGGATCGTCGCGTCGGCGGCGGCGACGTCGCCCTGGGCGAGTCGCAGCAACGCGAGTCCCGGCTGTGGGTCGCGGCCGTTCTCGCTGGCGCGCTGGTAGGCGGCCTCGGCGCCGTTGAAGTCCAGGAGGAGGCGGAGGAGATCCCCCTCGATCGCGCACGCGGCGCCCAGGGCGGCGGGGTTGATGGGGGCGGCCAGGCGATCGCAGGCGTGTCGGGCCTGGTCGAGCGCCTCGGGCCAGGCCCCGAGCAGCCCTCGGACCTCGGCGCGGTGCAGGAAGCAGTGTCCGCGGTAGAGCACGAGCTCCTGTTGCGTGTTGCACCAGCGCTCGAACGACTCGGTCCACGATCGACACCGGACGAGGTCGAACAGCTCCGAACAGGCGTCGATCACCGTGCAGTACGCGTCGCCCGTCGCGAGCGGTGACAGCTCGCCGGCCTCGATGGACACCATGGCCTCGTCGAGCAGCGCCATTCCCTCGGCGATGTCGCCCAGGTAGATGAGCATGCGGCCTTCGCCGATGCGAGCGAGGGTGACCAGCTCGCGGTGGGCGAAGCGGGCAGCGATCTTGCCCGCTTGGGCGAAGTGGGCGTGCGCCCCGGCCACGTCGCCGGCCTCGAAGAGCCGCACCATCGCCAGTCCGTATTCGAGGTAGCCCTGCTCAACACAGTCGATGTCGGCCTCGTCCAGGAGTCGGGCGGTGCGATCGATCCACCCTCGGCAGCGGGCGAAGTCGCCCTTGAAGCCGAAGCCCTGGGCGAGCTTCATCCCGAAGTGTGCCGCCCGATGCACGGCGCCCTCATCGGCGCAGATCTGGTGGGCTCGGATCCAGTGGGCGAAGCCCTCCTCGTCGCGACCGGTGAGATAGGCCGCGGTGGCGAGGCGGTCGAGGTCGTCTACGTCGAGCGCGTCGACCTCGACACCGGCCAGCAGCCGCCAGGCGTCTCCCCACCGGTAGCTCTCACAGGCCGCCCGAGCGTCCTCGATGGCTCGCACCACGCCGCCCAGTCTCCCCCAACCCGAGCGGCGGTCAGGCGAAGAACGCTTCGGCCGCCTCGGGGAGGACGCCCAGGAACATCCACATCTCGGCGATGCGATCGCCCTCGAACCGGTACACGAACGCGTTGCGCGACTCGAGGGTGTTGCCGTTGCGGCCCAAGGTGGCGTGCTCCCACTCGGCCGCCCAACCATCGGCACCGAGGCAGAACTGCTGGTCCAGCTTGATCTGGCCGTTGGTCGCCTCGAAGAACGAGCCGAGGACGCCGAGGAACCCTCCGAGACCCGCGTGATCGCCGGCCATCGGGTGTGGGCCTCGAAGGTGGAACACGAGGTCGTCGGTGAAGATCCTGGCCAGGGCGTCGTGGTCCTGGTTGAAGATCGCCTCGGTCATGCCGTTCACGGTCTTGACGTTGGGGTGCTCGCTCATCGGCCCTCCAGTGCGCTCGACGTGGCTGTCATGGCGACCGTACGAGTCCTCCGCCGCTGGCACATCGGGCGAAACATGGAACTTTGCAACCCGTCGACTCCGAACTTCTCCCGATACGAGCACCGGGCTGAAATCAGTGCTTCTCCCGATGCGCCGAGCGCAGGCGCCTCCTTACCGTCGCACGCAGCGATCACGACAAGGAGAGCCCGACATGAGTGCATTCGAGTCGACCGTCCTCGACGACGCGACCGCACAGGAGCTGAGCGAACGCCTCGCCGACGTCTTCCGCACCGCCGACGTTGGTGATGTTCTCACCGAGGACGTCTTCCTTGACGGCCACCCGCCGCTGTGGCGGTTCCAGCTCCAAGGCCGCGACGCCTTCGCCGCGTGGCTCAAGGGCTACGCGCCCAACGGCGCGGACACGACGGTGGTCCGCACCATCCCAACCGTGACTGGCTTCGTCACCGAACTCGTCGGCCGTCACGACGAAGACGGCGAGGAGATGACCGACCGCAAGATCGTACTGTGCGAAGTGCGCGGCGCGCGAATCGCCGAGCTGACCATCTACTGCAGCGGCGACTGGAACGCCGAGCTTCGCGCCCGCCACGCTGCCGACGCTCCGATCATCCGACCCTGAGGCTCCGCCATGACGACACCCAGCCCTCGGGAGCGGATGCTCGCCGGCCTCCCCGCCACGACGCGGACCCTCGACATCGACGGCGTGTCCACCGCCGTCATCGAGGCCGGCGACGGCCCAGCGCTGCTCGCCCGCATCGACGTTCCCACGACGCTGCTGTGGGGCCGCCATGACCGCATGGTTCCGCTTGCGATCGGCGAGACCGCAGCCACACGGCACGGCTGGCCGCTACACATCATCGACGCCGCCGCCCACGCACCCCACATCGAGCAACCCGACGCCTTCGTCGAGACCCTCACCGCAATCGTCGCCGTTCAGCGGCAGAGGGTGCGCTCGGCCGTGGCGGCGAGGATGCGGGCGACCTCGTCGGCCGACATGCCGCGCCCGGTGTAGAGCGCGTCGAAGCTGGCGAAGCTGGTGAGCATCCACAGCACGTCTGCGGCCTCCTCGACGGTGACATCGGCACGGAGCAGCTGCTGCTCGCCCAGCCGGCGGGCGAGGTGCTGCATGCCGCCCCACCGCCGCTCCTCCAGGCGGACGATCGACCCTCCGACGGACTCGGGGTCGAGCGCGGACATCGAGAAGAGCGCGACGGCGACGTCCCGCAGCACGGCGTAGATCTCGACGCCGGCGCGCAGGCCGCCGCGCAGGTGCTCCCGCGCGTCGGGATGGGCGACTGCCTCCGTCAGGTCCGGCAGGCCCGCTCGCTTCCACAGCTCGGTCGCCAGCGCGTCGAACAGGCCCGCCCGAGAGCCGAAGACGAGGTAGACGGTGGTGCGCGCCACGGCCGCCCGCCGTGCGATCTCGTCGACGCTGATCGGTTCCGTCGGCGCATCGCGCAGCCGTTGCTCCAGCGCGTCCAGGATGCGCAGTCGGGTCGCTTCGGAGGTCTCGGCGCGCAACCGCTGCTCGTACTTTCGTGAAGCCACGACGCCGACCCTACCATTTCACTTGACAATCTGTCGTTCAGACTACATCCTGTCGTGTGAAGACTCACTACCGGATGGAGATGGTCATGGAAGACTTCGACGTCGTCGTGGTCGGCGCCGGTGCCGCCGGGCTCGCCGCGGCCGCCGCGTTGGCCCACTACGGCGCGGCCACCCTGCTCGTCGAGCCGCGGCTCGAGCCGTCGACTCTGCCCCGGGCGACGGTGATCAGCACCCGTTCGATGGAGCTGTTGCGCTCCTGGCGCCTCGAAGCCGAGGTTCTTGCCGGCGGCATCGATGCCGACGTGTGGCTCTGGGAGTGCGTGACGCTTGCTCGCGCCGCCGAGGGAAGCGCGCACGCGGTTGGCTATCCGAGTCGCGAGCAGGCTGCCGTGGTCAGCCCGTCCGCGCCCGCCACCGTGCCGCAGGACTGGTTGGAGGCCGTGCTGCGACGCCATGTCGGATCGTTGCCGGCCGCTCGATTCGAGCTCGGCACCCAACTTGTCGCCGTCGACAACGCACCCGATCGGGTGGGCGCGACGTTGCGAGACGGGACGGGCCAGCTGCGCACCGTCCGAGCCCGCTACCTCGTCGCGGCCGACGGCGCCCACAGCCCGGTTCGCCGCCTGCTCGGCGTCGAGCTGCGTGATCGGGACGGCGCGTACGGCGGGGTACAAGTGGTCTTCCGCGCCCCGCTGGGGCAGCTGCTCGGGGGCATCCGGTACGCGCTGTACGTCGTCACGACGCCGACGGCGGCTGGTCTGTTCCTGCCGGCCGGCCGCGGGGACCGCTGGGTCTACGGACCGACCTTGCCCTCGGACGTCGAGCAGTCACCGGATCTCGAGCCGACGCGGCTCGCGGAGGCCATCCGCCAGGGAGCCGGTGTCGTCGACCTCGATCCCCACATCGAGCGCATCGGCGCGTTCTACTCACCCGGCCAGCTGGCGGACCGGTTCCGCGTCGGCCGAACGTTCCTCGTCGGTGACGCCGCGCATCGCGTCACGCCGCGCGGGGGCACCGGGATGAACACCGCCTTGCAGAGCGGCTACGACCTGGGCTGGAAGCTGGCATGGGTGCTCCGGGGCTGGGCCGAGCCCGATCTGTTGGACACCTACGAGGCGGAGCGCCGGATGGTCGCCGAGCACAACCTCACCCGCTCCACGGACCCGAACGGCAGCCGTCGTCCCGTCGTGGACGAGCTGAGCGTCGACCTGGGCGGCCGCGTCGCACACGCCTGGTTGCCGTCGGCGTCCGGTCGGGTCTCCACCATCGACCTGCTCGGACCCGGATGGACGCTGTTCACCGGACCTTCTCGGGAGGCATGGGACGCCGCGGGGTCGTCGTCCCGGGCCCCCCTGACCGTCAGAGCACTCGACGCCGTGACGGCTCGAGCCCTCGGTGTGCGCGGTGACGGTGCGCTGCTCGCTCGACCAGACGGCGTGCCCGTCGCCGTCTGGGCGTCGTCGACGGGGGCCTCCGACCTACGCCGGATGATGGAGCTGCCGGCGATCCGCTCCGCACACGGCCTCGCGGTGGCGTGAGACGTCATCGGTCCGCCAACCACCGGCGGCTCAGGCGATGGGTGCGACAGGATGGTCCTGCGGCGCCGTGGGGGTGAGGAGACCCGCGATGAGGAAGACGATCGAGCCGACCATGGCGGGGACTCCGATCGCGTTGTGGATGACGAGGCTGGCGCCGCTGACGTTCTCGTCACTCACGGCCCTGAGGTAGCTCACCATCGCGGCGAGGAAGACGACGGCCAGGATCGCGGCGGTGCCGACTCGGCGGCGACGGCGGTTCGAATCGGGGGTGCGAATGGCGCGAGCGAGGGTGCTTCGCTTCGCCACTCCGACGACGACGGCGAGAACGAGCAGCACCGCGCCCGCGTAGAAGCCGGTGAGCACGCTCAGAACACCGGCGCCGGCGAGAACGGTGATGACGACGTTGAGGGTGGTGGCACTCTGCTGCTCGGTCATGATGCGCTCCAGTCGGTAGCGGGGGATGGTGACGACGAGATCGAGGCCGGTGCGGGTCCAGGCTTTGCCCACGCCTCGGTCGGTGACCAGGTCGGCGAAGTGCTGCACGAGGTCGTCGCCGTACTGACGGCGGAAGTCCCTCGGATAGAGCCGAACCAGGGACCGGTAGACCGGGTGGGGCGCGGACATCTCAGGCCATCCCCGGGCGCAGGTTGGCGCGGGTGATCCGTACGAGGCTGGCGAGGCGTTCCGCTTCCGCCGCGCAGACCTGCCGGCCCAGACCTGTGAGCCGGTAGTACCGGCGTCGCTGATCGTCATCAGGCGCGGGTCGGTGCGCCAGCTCTTCCGCGAGTCCCTCGCCGACGAGTCGCCTCAGCGTCCCGTACAGGGTCGCGGGCCCCATGCGAACGATCCCGTCCGAGGAGTTCTCGACCGCTTGCATGATGGCGTACCCATGCCGCTCGCCGTCGGTGAGCGCGACGAGGACGTGGAACTGCGCCTGAGGCAGTGGGAGAAAGGACGAAGGGTCAACGTCAGTCACATTCCAATCTCTATCATATTCTGATATATTGTCAAGCGATAGAGTAGGCTACGGGACGTTCGACCCTGGTCGGCGGTCACCGCTCGGCAGTCTCCTTCTCAGGTGACCATCGTGAGAGCAGCCGCGGGCCTCGCAGCCGTGCTCATCGTCGGGTTGGCGCCCAGTCTGGCGGCCGCCCAGGCCGAGGATGCGCTCCGGGTGAGCGTCACCTCGGTGCGCGCCGGCGACAGCGTGACGATCTCCGGCGCCGGTTGCGTTGTCGGCGCCGAAGTGGAGATCAGGTTCGACGGCGAGCTCGTACACAATGCGGAAGCCGCAACGGGCGGGTCGTTCACCTCCGTCCTCAGGATCCCGGCCGCCACGCTCGCGGGAATCCATACCATCTCGGCGCTGTGCGGCGCGTCCGGCACCACCTCGATCACGCTCACGGCGCGGATCACCGTCGTCGCCGGGCCCCTGGCCGGCACGGGCACACCGGCCTACCGCCTACTGTGGCCGGCGTTGCTCGTTCTCGCCGCCGGTGCCGTGCTCGTGCTGTCCAGCCGTCACCGGGCCGCTCGCGCCTGACCACGGATTGGGGTCGCACACGATGCCAGCGATGACGGTTCCCACAGCCCGAGGTGAGCTGCCGGCCTACCTGGCGACGCCTCGGGGTGAGAGTCCGTGGCCCGGCGTCGTCGTAGTCCACGACGCGCTGGGGATGAGCCAGGACCTGAGGGACCAGGCGGATTGGTTGGCGGGCGAGGGGTACCTGGCGCTGGCCCCCGACCTGTTCTCCTGGGGTCGGCAGATGACCTGCATGGTCTCGGTCATGCGCGAGACGCGAGGTCGACACGGAAGGTCGTTCGACGAGATCGAGGCCGCCCGCGGCTGGCTGGCAGAACGGGACGACTGCACCGGCAAGATCGGGGTGATCGGCTACTGCATGGGTGGCGGCCTGGCGCTGCTGCTCGCCCCCGGCCACGGCTTCTCGGCCTCGAGCGTGAACTACGGGACCGCCCCCAAGAGCGCTTACGCCGAGAGCTTCCTCGCCGGCGCGTGTCCCATCGTGGGGAGCTATGGCGGCCGGGACAGGATGTTGCGTGGCGCCGCGGCCCGGTTGGAGCGGGCCCTCACGGCCGTGGGCGTGGATCATGACGTGAAGGAGTACCCCGACGCCGGGCACGCGTTCCTCAACGACCACGAAGGCGCCCACGACAAGGTGCCGCTCCTGTTCGCGGTGGTGGGGAAGCTCACGCCCGGGGATGGCTACCACGAGGCTTCGGCCCTCGACGCCCGCCGCCGCATCGCCGCCTTCTTCGACACGCACTTGAAGACGGGCGCGCGCTAGCAGCGTTGCCCATCATCGACGACGAGCGCTGACGAGGGCCTTTGCCCCTCCAGCCCTTCGGTCCTCCGGCGTCGTGCTACCCCGACGCCTGCGGGTTCGGGTGATGCTCAACGGTCGTGTCCGCAGAGGGTACGAACACGCTCTCGTGGCCGTCGCTCCAGCGAACGAGATACGGCGGTGCCCCCTCATGACCGTGAACCTCGAGCACGAGAGCCTCACGATCGGGGTCACCGACGTGGTGACCTCTTACGACCAGTCGATCGCCAGCGTCAGCATGCATAGGTCCTCCTTCGTCGTCGTTCCCCAGGCCGGGACTCGATCCTCCATACGTCAGAGGGTACGAAGCGCGGCCGGCGGTGCCCAGGGAACTAGGTCCTAGCCGCCACCGGCCTGACGAGGCCGTTCCGACGCGGTAGTACGTTCAAGAGCGCTTGCGAGGTGGCGGGCGAGGGGTTGAGCGATCGGTGAGGTGACGATGCCCGATGAGCCGCAGCAGTCGACGGGCGACGAGCCGGGGTCGTCGCTGCCGGTCGGGCTCGTAGGGGACGAGATCGTTGTGCCGTGCGTCGATGGATGCGAGCGTGCGTACCTGAGCTTCGACGCCGCGGCGTCGACCAGCGCGCTGGCGGCGGTGGCCCTACAGGTTCAGGACTTCATGCCGTGGTACTCGAGCGTGCACCGGGGTGCCGGGTTGAAGTCGCGTGAGGCGACGGCCCGCTACGAGCAGGCGAGGATGGCGGCCCTCCGCTTCGCCGGTCGCCCGCCGGATGGCGGCGATGTCGCGATCATCTGCCGGAACACGACCGAGGCGATCAACCACCTTGCCTTTCGATTGCAGCTCGATCGGGCCGATGTGGTGGTCACCACGGTGGTGGAGCACCACGCCAACCTGTTGCCGTGGGCTCGGATGTGCCAACGGCGATTCGTCGAATGTGGACCCGATGGAATCTTCAGCGTCGATGCGGTCGTCGGGGCGCTCGACGGTTCACCGGCGCCAAGGCTGTTGGCCATCACCGGAGCCTCCAACGTCACGGGTTGGCTGCCACCGGTCGAGGAGATCATCGTCGCCGCGCACGACCGGGGGGTCCCGGTGCTCGTCGACGCCGCCCAGCTGGCGCCCCATCGACCGCTTCCGGCTGCGGCCGACTACGTGGCGTGGAGTGGCCACAAGATGTACGCCCCATTCGGGGCGGGCGTGCTGATCGGCCCGAGGACGACGTTCGCGGAGGGCGATCCGTTCCTGGCCGGCGGTGGGGCGGTCGATCTCGTCGACCTGGATGAGGTGGTGTGGACCGATCCGCCCGAGCGCGAGGAGGCTGGCTCCCCGAACGTCGTCGGCGCGGTCGCCCTCGGGGCCGCCATCGGTGAGCTGGGCCGGATCGGCTGGGGAGCCATCGCCACCCATGACGACGTCATCGGCGCCCGGCTTCGCACCGGCCTGGACGCGATCGACACCGTCTCGCTCCTCGGCCCCGACCGGTCGACCCCAACCCTGCCCTTGGCCACGTTCACCATTGCCGGGGTGCACCACGCGCTCGGTGGCGGCGCGCCTGAGCGCGGAGTTCGGGATCGGTGTCCGTCACGGTTGCTTCTGCGCTCACCCCTATCTGCTCCGCCTGCTGGACCTAAGTCCGCAGCGGGTGGCCCGATACCGCGAGGCGGTGTTGCGCGGCGATCGTCGCGATGTGCCCGGCGCGGTGCGAGCCAGTGCCGGGCTGTCCACCTCGGCGGCGGACGTCGACCGCCTCGTGGCCGCGGTGACCGAGATCGCATCGGGCCGCCCGGCTCCGGTGGCGTACGGGCAGGACCCGACCACGGGGGACTACTGGCCCGAAGGTGAGCTGACCGGGTGGACCAGCGCCGATCGCGCCGTCGGCGCGTCGTGTGCCCGCGGCTGATCACTCCGACCCGTCAAGAGATTGAGCGTGTTAGAACGTTCGGAGCTCTCGGGGAGACGTTCGCCCGAACTGAGCGAGGGAACGTGGTCATGATCGGGGTACGCCACAGGACCGTGAGCGGCCGCACCCTGCACGCGGTCCACGCGTGACCCGGTACGCCTTCCTCATCGACCAGGACACCTGCATCGGCTGCCACGCCTGCACCGTCGCGTGCAAGTCCGAGCACGACGTCCCACTCGGCGTGAACCGGACGTGGGTCAAGTACATCGAGAAGGGCGAGTTCCCCGATACCCGCCGCTTCTACTCGGTCAACCGTTGCAACCACTGTGACGACGCGCCGTGTGTGGCGATCTGCCCGACGACCTCGCTGTTCCGCCGCTCGGATGGCATCGTCGACTTCGACGACTCCCGATGCATCGGCTGCAAGTCGTGCATGAACGCCTGTCCCTACGACGCCATCTACATCAACCCCGAGACGGACACCGCCCACAAGTGCAACTTCTGCACTCACCGGGTCGAGGTCGGCCTGGAACCGAGCTGCGTCGTGGTCTGCCCGACCCAGTCGATCATCGCCGGCGACCTTGACGACCCCACGTCGAAGATCTCGATGATGGTCGCCCGCCACGACACCACGGTGCGCGCTCCCGAAAAGGGCACCAAGCCCCACGTGTTCTACAAGGGCGCCGACGAGGCCGCCCTCGACCCGCTGCGAACCCGCATCGCGGTCGACGGCATGATCTGGGCCGACACCACCGAGCACCACCCGACGGTCCGCGTCGACCCACCGGGGCACGGCCGCCAGATCGTGGCCCGGACCGCCTACACGACCGAGCATCCCATGGCCTGGAAGGCAAGGGTGTCGGCCTACCTCGTCACCAAGGCCATCTCCGGGGGTGTGCTCATCGTGGCCGGGTTGGCGGCGTTGACCGGTCACGCCGACGAGCGCTCCGCCATCGGCGTCTACGCCCCGCTCGTCGCACTGGTCTTCGCCGCCGCGACGGGCGCGCTGCTGATCGCCGACCTGCGGCATCCGAAGCGCTTCCACTACATCTTCACCAAGCCGCAGTGGGGATCCTGGCTGGTGCGGGGAGCGTTCGTCCTGCTCGCGTTCGGGATCGTCACATCGCTGTGGCTGCTCGGCGGGCTGGCGAACAGCGACACCGCGGTCACCGCCGTCGCGGTGCCGGCGATGATCCTGGGAGCGGCAACCGCGGGCTACACCGCCTGGCTGTTTGCGCAGTGCGCGGGACGCGATCTGTGGCAGACGCCGTTGATGCTGCCCGTGCTGCTGGCCCAGGCGGTGACCGCCGGTGCGGCCGCGCTGGCCATCCCGGCCGCCGCGCTCGACCTTTCCAGCGGCCTGTTCGACTTGATCCTGTGGTGCCTGTTCTCCGGGGCCGTCGCCCAGCTGGCGCTGGTGGCCATCGAGGTCACGTCCAAGGGGACGGTGTCGACCGAGATGGCGGTCAAGGCGCTGGTGTCCGGCCCCTATCGTGACCGGTTCTGGGCGGGCGTGATCCTCGGGATGGTCGTGTCGCCGGCCGCGGCGCTGGCCGCGCTGGCGACCGGGAACGCCGCGCTGGCAGCCCTGGCTGGCGTGGTCGCCCTGGCCGGGCTGGCGGCGTTCGAGGACGGCTTCGTCCGCGCCGGGCAGTCGGTCCCGCTGAGCTGAGCGACGGAGGAGCGCACGTGTCCGCACTCGACGACCTGGCCCGGGCGGGAGCCCACGAGCTCCAGCGCCTCGTGCCCGGCACCCAGCTCACCGACTACCCGCCGATCGACCGTTGGGACGACTGGGTCGAGCTCGACCCCAAGGAATGGGCGCACGGCCGCCGGACCCCTCGGCGCTTCAGCCTGATCCCCACCACCTGCTTCAACTGTGAGGCCTGCTGCGGGCTCGTCGCCTTCGTCGACAAAGCCACGGCCGAGATCACCAAGTTCGAAGGCAACCCGTACCACCCCACGAGCAGGGGAAGGAACTGCGCCAAGGGTCCGGCCACCATCAACCAGGTCCACGACCCGGACCGGATCCTCTACCCGCTGAAGCGAGCCGGGCGGCGGGGGGAGGGCCAGTGGCAGCGGATCGACTGGACCCAGGCGCTCGACGAGATCGGCTCGCGGATCGGCACCGCGTTCCGCGAAGGTCGCCACAAAGAGGTCATGTACCACGTCGGCCGGCCGGGCGACGACAGCTACATGGAACGGGTGCTGCACGCCTGGGGTCTCGACGGCCACAACAGCCACACCAACATCTGCTCATCGGGCGCTCGCGTCGGCTACGCGGCCTGGATGGGCTTCGACCGACCATCAGGCGACCATGCCAACGCGGCGGTGATCTTCCTGATCTCGTCCCACCTGGAAGCAGGCCACTACTTCAACCCCCACGCCCAGCGGATCATCGAGGGCAAGATGCGGGGCGCCAAGATCGTCTGCGTCGATCCCCGCCTGTCGAACACGGCCTCGATGGCCGACTACTGGCTGCCGGTGTGGCCCGGCACCGAGGCGTTCCTGTGCCTGGCCATCGCCCGCCTGCTGCTCGTGGACGGCACCTGGGACCGCGAGTTCGTTCGGCGCTGGGTGAACTGGGAGGCCTTCCTCACCGAGACTCGGCCCGATCTCGAGTGCGCGTTCGAGAACCTCGCCGTCGCCCTCCTCGACCTCTACACCGCGTACACGCCCGAGGAGGCCGAGCGCGTCTGCGGTGTCGAGCAGCGCAAGATCCGCGAGATCGCCGAGCACATCGGCCGCGCCGTCCCCGGACGGCTCTCGTCGCACAACTGGCGGGCGTCAGCCGCGGGGAACGAGGGCGGCTGGCAGACGGCGCGGTGCCTGTTCCTGCTCAACGTCCTCACCGGATCGGTGGGGACCGAGGGCGGCACCAGCCCCAACGGGTGGAACAAGTTCATCCCCGTCCCGCCCAAGAACCCCCATCCCCACGGGGACTGGAACGAGCTCACGTGGCCGATCGAGTATCCGCTGTCCCACCACGAGCTCTCCATGCTCCTCCCGCACTTCCTCAAGGAGGGGCGAGGCAAGCTCGACACGTACTTCACCCGCGTCTACAACCCGGTCTGGACCAACCCCGATGGCTTCAGCTGGCTCGAGGTCCTCACGGACGAGGACCTCGTCGGCTGCCACGTCGCCCTCACCCCGATCTGGAGCGAAACGGCCTGGTTCGCCGACTACGTCCTACCCATGGGGGTCGCCTCCGAACGCCACGACGTCGCGTCCTACGAGACCCACATCGGGCGCTGGATCGGCTTCCGTCAACCCGTGATGAAGGCATTCGCCGAGCAGCAAGGGCGCACCGTTCGCCGGACCCATGAGGTCAACCCCGGCGAGGTGTGGGAGGAGCACGAGTTCTGGATCGACCTGTCGTGGCACATCGACCCTGACGGCTCGCTCGGCATCCGCCAGCACTTCGAGTCGATCGCCGAACCGGGCACACCGCTGTCGATCGACGAGTACTACTCGCACCTGTTCGAGCACGCCGTCCCCGGACTGCCCGAGGCCGCCGCCGCGCAGGACCTCACACCGCTGCAGTACATGCGCAAGCACGGCGCCTTCGCCCTCCCCGGCGACCAGCACGACGTGCACGAACGTCCCGTCACCGCCGAGGAGATCGCCGAGGCCGGAGCCGTCCGCGACGCCGCCGGCGTCTACCGCGTGCCGGGCACCGCCGGTCTCCACGGCCGCGTCGAGGACATCGACGGCCACATGCCCTTCATCGGCGACGGGTCGATCGGCGTCGACATCGACGGCCAGGTCCGCTTCGGGTTCCCCACCCCCTCCCGCAAGCTCGAGCTCTACTCACCCATGCTCGCCGAGTGGGGCTGGCCCGAGTACGCGCTGCCGACCTGGATCCCGTCCCATGTCCACTGGGAGCACCTCGACCTCGACCACGGCGAACGCATCCTGCTGCCCACGTTCCGGCTGCCGACCCTGATCCACACCCGGTCCGCGCAGTCGAAGTGGCTGGCCGAGCTCAGCCACGGCCACCCACTCTGGATCCACCCCACCGACGCCGAGGCGCTCGGCATCGACGTCAACGGTCTCGTCCGGATCACCACCCAGACCGGCTACTTCGTCATCAGGGCCTGGCGCACTGAGGGCATCCGCCCCGGCGTCGTGGCGGCCTCCCATCACATGGGCCGCTGGCGGCTCGACGAGAACGCCGGCACCCCGGCCTGGACCGCGGGTGTCGTCGCGCTCTCCGGGCCCGACCGTGGCTACGGCCGGGGCGGCCCCTCTGCCGACGGGAGATGGCACCTGACCTCCAGCCACGGCATCGAGCCGTGGAGCTCCGCCGACCCCGACAGCACCAGGGTCTGGTGGAGCGACGCCGGCGTCCACCAGAACTTGACCTTTCCCGTGCAGCCCGACCCTGTTTCGGGCATGCACTGCTGGCTCCAACGGGTCACCGTCGCCCCCGGTGCGCCCGACGACCGCTACGGCGACATCGCCGTCGACACCGGACGGTCCATGGAGATCTACCGGGAATGGCTGGCCAAGGCCCGGCCCGGCCCCGGACCCGGAGGGCTGCGCCGCCCTCTGCACCTCGCCCGGCCGGTGAAGCCCCTCGCCTCCGCTTACCTCGCCCGATGAGCCCCGACCTCGTCGCCCAGGCCGAACGTCGCCTTGTGCTGGCCGCCACCCTCGGCCGCCTGATCCTGTCCGAGCCCGGCCCGGACCTCGCCGACCTGGGCGACGCCCTGCCCGGCCTTCACGGCCTCTCCGACACCCGCCTCGCCATCGACTACGAGCGGGTCTTCCTTCGGGCCGTCGCACCCTATGAGAGCGTCTTCGTCTCCGACGACGGGCAACAGGGTGGGCCCGCGGCGCGAAACCGTCGCCGACCGCTACGACGACCTCGACTTCACTGAACACACGAACCCCAGGTGGCGGGTGGCCGGACCGGATCACCTCGGACTCGAGCTCCGCTGCTACGCCCACCTCGTCCGACGCGAGCTCGACGCTTGGCGCACCGACCGGCCCGACGAGGCCACGATCGCCGTGGACGCCGAGCGCCGCTTCCTGGCCGACCACGTGGCCCGCTGGGCGGGCATGGCGATCCACGCCCTGCGACCAGCAGCCGCCGAATCCCCGTACGCCCTCGTCTTGCAGCTGCTCGACGAGTTCCTCGAGGAGGAGATCGACCGCCTCCGGCCCGCGCCGCTCCTCGACACCGAGCAGCTCCACCGCCCGGCGCCGAACCGAGCCCGGCTCGGGCCCGCGCGCCTGGCTCGCTACCTGGCGGCACCGGGTGCCAGCGGTCTCTGGCTCGGCGCCCACGACCTCCAGGAGAGCGCGCGGCGGCTCGGCTTCCCGTGGCGGCCCATGGACGGGCGCAGCCGGCTCCGACAGCTGATCGAGTCCGCCGCCGACGCCGACGAGCTCGCGCCGCTCCTCGAACAGTGGCAGGCCGACGCTCGCACCCTCGCTCGCTGGCAACGCGAGCGGGCCGAGCGACAGCCGGGTGCGGCCGCCATCTGGTGCCGCTGGGCCGCCCGGGCCGAGGCCACGGCCGAGCTCCTCGCCCGCCTCGCCGGGGAGGGCCTCGACCAACAACCCGAGCACGGGCTCACCGTCCGCGTCGTCGGAGTCGAGCCGCGACGAGCGCTCGCCGTACTGGAGCAGGCCGGCTACGCCGCGATGGTCGTGGACAACGAGGAACCGACAGGCTGAGGAGACCGTGCAGGTCGAGGGCGAACGAAGCCCGCATCCTTGAAAGTATTCGGTACAGTTCGACAGGCCATGAGCGAACTCTTTTCTTCTCCGGGCAGGCGAGGTCGGCCGGCTCGAATCGAGGTCTATCAGCGCCTCGACGGTCAGATCACCGAGCTGTGGCAGCGATTCGGTGGCCTTCCAAGCCCCATCGAGGCGGCCGACATCTGGCGGGGAATTTGGCTCGAAGAGGCCCATCACTCGACTGCCATTGAGGGCAACACCCTCGTGCTGAAGCAGGTCGAGGTCCTGCTGGCTGAGGGACGGGCAGTCGGCGACAAGGAGTTGCGCGAGTACCTGGAGGTCCGCGGCTACGCCGATGCGGCTGACTGGGTCTATCGACAGGCGATCAGTCGTGACGAGTGGGCCGCCGGCGGGGTGCTGACGCTGACCGAAGTTCGCCAAGTCCATCGGGTGCTGATGACTCCGGTGTGGGATGCCGCTCCCCACCCGGAAGCGACCGACCGCGAGGCACCCGGCAACTTCCGGGAACACGAGATCCACCCCTTCCCCGGAGGGATGACGCCGACGTCCTGGCCGCTCGTGCCAGCCGAGATCGGCGGGTGGGTCGTCGACGTCAACCGGCTACAGCCCGGTATGCCTGCGTTGGCGGAGGACCTGGCTGAGCTGCACAGCCGTTTCGAGCGGACCCATCCCTTTCTCGACGGCAACGGCCGCGCCGGCCGCCTGCTCTTGAACCTGACGCTCGTCCGGCTCGGCTATCCGCCGGCGATCATCTACAAGCGGCAGCGAGGTGACTACCTCCGGGCGTTGCGGCGGGCCGACCAGAGCGATCCCGGCCAGCTCGGTGAGCTGCTCGCCCGGGCCGTGCTCGACAACCTCTACCGGTTCGTCCTTCCCGCCGTCGCCGGCCCCGCCCCTCTTGTTCCGCTCGCCGCGCTCGCCGACCGGCGGATCAACGCCGACGCGCTGCGCACCGCCGCCCTTCGCGGACGCCTCCAAGCCACCCGCGGCGCTGACGGGCAGTGGCGCAGCACCCGGAACTGGGCCGATGGCTACCTCGCGGCCCGCTACCGCCGTGTAGCTACTGACCTCCTGGCCGTTTCTGAGCCGTTCTGATCGCAACGTTCCGAGGGCCGGACGATGCTCCTCCAGGACGGTGGTACGTTCGCCGCGCTGCCACTGGGGGGTGAGTTCATGGACGACACCACGCGCCTGGAGCTGTACCGGACGATGGTCCTCATCCGGGCGTTCGAAGCGGCGCTGCTGAGCGACTACCACGCCGACAAGAAGCCGCAGTGGGACATCGGGGCCGGTCTGATCCCGGGTGAGATGCACCTCGCGGCCGGCCAGGAGCCGGTCGCGGCCGGCATCTGCGCCCATCTCAACCCCGACGACGCCATCACCGGGCCGCACCGGCCCCACCACTTTGCGATCGCGCACGGCATCGACCTCAACCGCATGGCGGCCGAGATCTATGGGCGCGAGACCGGGCTCTGCCGCGGCAAGGGGGGTCACATGCACCTCTTCGACCCGGCCACCCACTTCTCGTGCTCGGGCATCATCGCCGAGGGGTACCCCGTCTCGTGCGGCCAGGCGTTGGCGTTCAAGCGCCAGGGCACCGGTCGCATCTCCGTCGCCGCCGCCGGCGAGGGCGCCGCGAACCAAGGCGCGTTCCACGAGTCGTTGAACCTGGCCGGGCTCTGGCGCTTGCCGGTCGTGTTCGTCATCGAGGACAACGACTGGGCCATCTCCGTGCCGCGGTCGAAGTCCACCGCGGTGGCGTCGAACGCGGAGCGAGCAGCCGGCTACGGCATCCCCGGCGTGCGCATCGAGGGCAACGACGTCGAGGCCATCCACGAGGCGGCCGGTGAGGCGGTGGCCCGGGCGCGGGCCGGACAGGGCCCGAGCCTGCTGGAGGTGCACACGGTGCGGCTCTGGGGCCACTTCGAGGGCGACGCCCAGGCCTATCGGGGCGCCGAGCTCGACACGCTCGACGAGCGCGACCCGATCCCGCAGTACGCGGCCCGGCTGAAGGAGCTCGGTGCGCTGGACGACGACGCCGCGGCCGAGATCGCGGCGTCGGCCCAGGCCCGGGTCGACGAAGCGATCGCGTTCGCCAAGGCCAGCCCCGAGCCGGCGCCGGAGGCGGCGCTGGAAGACGTCTTCGCGTGAGAGGAGAAGATCGATGTCGACAGTGACCACAGAGCGCCAGCTCTCCACCGCGAAGGCGATCGCCGAAGCCATCGGTCAGGAGATGGAGCGCGACCCCGCAGTGTTCGTGATGGGCGAGGACGTCGCCGCCTACGGAGGCATCTTCGGCGCCACCGGCGGCCTGCTCGACCAGTTCGGGCCGGAGCGGGTGATCGACACCCCGATCTCCGAGACCGGGTTCATCGGCGCCGGGATCGGGGCCGCCACCGAGGGTCTGCGCCCGGTCGTCGAGCTGATGTTCGTCGACTTCTTCGGCGTCTGCATGGACCAGATCTACAACCACATGGCGAAGATCCACTACGAGTCCGGCGGTGCCGTCAACGTGCCGATGGTGCTGATGACCGCCGCCGGCGGGGGCTACTCGGACGGCGCGCAGCACTCGCAGTGCCTGTGGGGCACGTTCGCCCACCTGCCGGGGCTGAAAGTGGTCACCCCCAGCAACCCGTACGACGCCAAGGGCCTGATGATCTCGGCCATCCGCGACGACAACCCGGTGCTGTACCTGTTCCACAAGGGCGTCATGGGCCTGGTGTGGATGAAGAAGAACCCGCGCTCGATCGGGCCCGTGCCGGAAGAGCCCTACGAGGTCCCGATCGGCAAGGCCGCGGTGGCGCGGGAGGGGCGAGACGTTTCGATCGTCACCATCTCACTGTCGGTGCAGCACGCGCTCGACGCCGCGGAGCAGCTCGTCGGCGACGGGATCGAGGCCGAGGTCATCGACCTGCGCAGCCTGAAGCCGCTCGACCGGGAGACCGTCCTCGAATCCGTCGGCAAGACGGGGCGGCTGCTCGTCGTCGACGAGGACTACAAGTCGTTCGGGATGACAGGCGAGATCGCGGCGACGGTGGCCGAGACCGATCCCGGGATGCTCAAGGCGCCGGTGGTCAGGCTGGCCGTACCGGACACGCCCATCCCCTACGCCCGGCCCCTCGAGTACTACGTGCTGCCCACGGCCGACAAGATCCTCGCCGCGGCTCGTCGCCTCGTGGGTGCATGAGCGCGGTCGAGGTCCGCTTCCCCACCATGTCGAACGACGACCCGGGGGCCGAGGGCATCGTCGGCACGTGGTTCGTGCATGAGGGCCAGGTCGTGGCCGCGGGCCAGATCATCGCCGAGGTGCAGGTCGAGAAGGTGTCCCAGGACGTCGACGCCCCGACGGCGGGCGTGGTCAGCCTGCTGGTACGCGAGGAGCAGCCCGTTCACCAAGGGGACCTCATCGCGACCATCGAAGCCTGACCCGGAGAGCCGGCTCGCGGACCGTGAACGTCGAGCCCGCCCGGCCGGGCGAGGCGATGGTGGGGTTCATCGCCAACCCCAGGTCGGGCCATGACATCCGCCGGCTGGTGGCCCGGGCCTCGGTGTTCCCGAACACCGAGAAGGTGATGATGCTCCAGCGGGTGCTGACCTCGCTCGGCGCCGTCGGGGTCCATCGGGTGGTGGTGGCGACCGATGGCGGTGGCATCGCGGGCAGCCTGGCCGGGGCGGTGGACGCGCACCGTCCCGCCCGCGACCCGCCCTGGCCCCCGGTGGAGCTCCTCGACCTGCCGCTCACCGGCGGAGCGGCCGACTCGGTCGCGGCGACGGACGCGCTCGTGCGGCTCGGCGCCCGGGTGCTGGTGGTGCTCGGGGGCGACGGCACCGACCGCCTCGTGGCCTCGGCCTGCGGCGAGGTCCCGATCGTGCCGCTCTCCACCGGCACGAACAACGCGTTCGCGCAGATCGGGGAGGCGACGGTCTTCGGACTGGCGGCCGGGCTCCTGGCGGCCGGGCACCTGACCCTCGCCGATGCTTGCCGCCGCAACAAGGTCCTCGTCGTCGAGCATCACTCCGGGCGCGAACTGGCTCTCGTCGACGTCGCCGCCATGACGTCGTCCGGTCTCGGTGCCCGCGCGGTGTGGAACCCGGCGAGGTCACCGAGCTGTTCGTCACCTTCGCCGATCCCGGCGCGGTGGGGCTCTCTTCGATCGCCGGGCTGACCCGGCCGGTCGGACGGGACGAGCCGATCGGCCTGCGCCTCGTACTGCATCCAGGGGCGCCCCGACAGGTCCTGGCTCCGATCGCGCCCGGTCTCGTCCGGGAGGTCGGGGTGGAGACGGTGGAGGTCATCCGCCCCGACGAGCGGCACGCGCTCGACGGCCGCCGCGGGGTCGTCGCCATCGACGGCGAGCGGGAGCTCGAGTTCCGCGACACCGTCGGCGCTGTCCCCACCTCCCCACGGTCACCCTCTCGCTCGAGGGCCCCTGGAGCCTCGACGTCAGCAGGGCGATGGGGGTCGCCGCGTCGCGTGGCCTCCTCTCCCGACCGGCAACACTCTGAGACAGACGACGCGCCGCCCGGCGTCGCCCTCTCCGACATCCCACCCGAAGACCCGGACGGCCTGAACGGAGGACTCGACTGTGGAGCTGCTCACCGTCCCCATCGACAAGCCCGACGAGCTGAACGTCATCGTCGGCCAGGCCCACTTCATCAAGACCGTCGAGGATCTCCACGAGGCCCTGGTGGGAACGAGTCCGCACCTGCGCTTCGGCCTGGCGTTCTGCGAGGCGTCGGGCCCCTGCCTCATCCGCCGCTCCGGCAACGACGACGAGCTCACCGAGCTCGCCACCCGCAACGCCCGGGCCATCGGGGCCGGTCACTCGTTCGTGATCTTCTTCCGCGAGGGCTACCCCGTGAACGTCTTGAACCAGCTCAAGCAGGTGCCCGAGGTCTGCACGATCGTCTGTGCCACCGCCAACCCGGTCGAGGTCGTGCGTGGCGGAAGGGAAGCTGGGTCGGGGCATCCTCGGCGTCATCGACGGATCGGGGCCCGCTGGTGTCGAGACCGACGACGACGTGGTCGAACGCCGGCAGCTGCTGCGTGCGATCGGCTACAAGCTCTGAGGCGAACAGCGTGAAACGCATTGCCAGCCGGCGTCAGCCGCCGACCAATTGCTCGTCCGTAGAACGCGGGGGCGGCGATGCGGGAGCAGGCGACATGGCCGGTTCGTGATCGATCTCTTCTTGGGCCGCCTGCAGCAGTGCCTCGTCGTCGGCCGAGCTCCAGTGCTCGTCGTCGGGTGGGAGATCGGCGGCGCCGGTGGCGAACAGCGCCAGCGCGAGCGCAGCCAGCTCCCGCTCTTGACCGGCGCTGAACTCGACTCCGACCACGGTGGCTCCTGTCTCTCCCACTGGCCAGCGGCCTCGAACCTCGGCCTGCATCGTCTGTGCCTTGCCACTGGCCAGCAGATCGATCCCGACATGCACCCTGTCGCCGTGCACCGGCGCGCCGGCACCGATGAGCAGCTTGGCCCCGGTGAGTGACACGTCGAGCACCCGAACGGGTGTCCCGTCGATCCAGCCCGCGGCGTCGACGTGGAAGCGCACCGAAGAGCGACGTTCAGCACCGAACCGTTCGGACCGGATGCGGTGCACCGCCGCCATCAGCAGAACGGCGTTGACGGCCAGCCACAGCAGCGACCCATACGCCACCCAGCTGACGCTGTAGTGCAGCGGTGTCAGCCCCGCGAGGGTGCAGACCGCCCAGATGGCGGCCGCCAGCGAGCCGGCGAGCAGCACGGTCAGGAGCCCAGGCACGGGCATCCGTCTCCGTTGGTCGCCTGTCTTGCCCTTGGTGGTCACGCTGAACTCCCGCTCCCCGGGGGCCAGCAGACGCAGCGTCGCTTGGAGGTTGGCCGGCATTCTTACGAGGTCGAACAAGATCGCCCGTCCTTGCGGCGCCAAGCCTCGGGACAGCCGGCGAAGGGCATAGTGCTGTGCGAGGAACGCGACCGCGAAGATGGGAAGGAAGATCTTCAGGGAAGCCTGGATCGGCACCGCGCCGGTGGCCAGCACCGCGATCGGGGCCAGCAGGTAGCCGAACGACCGCCAGGCGTCGAACCAGCCGAGCAGGGTGGCGAGGTAGCTGACCCGCTGCATCGGACGGAGGCCTGGCACCCAAGCCGGGTTCTCCTTGCGCAGCACCTGCATGGCGCCGGTGCCCCAACGCAGTCGTTGGTTGAGGTACTGGACCGAGTCGCTCGCGGCGAGACCGCGGGCGAGGACCTCGTTGTGGTAGACGGTCCGCCAGCCCTTGCGATGCAGGCGGATGCTGGTGTGGATGTCCTCGGTCAGCGTCTCGGTGGCGAGCCCGCCGACCTCGCGAAGGGCGGTCATGCGGACGACGGCTCCGGTGCCGCACCAGAATGCCGCGCCCCAACGGTTCCGGCCCGGCTGCAGCGCCCGATAGAAGAGCTGTTGTTCCTGGTAGTCCCGGCTGTGCTCGAAGGAGTCGACGTTGTAGAAGTCCTGCGGCGTCTGGACGAGCGCTACCCGCTCGTCGTCGAAGTAGCCGACGGTCTTCACCAGCAGGTCGCTCTGGGGGACGTGGTCGGCGTCCAGGATGGCGATCAGGTCCGCATCCACATAGGCGAGCGCATGGTTGAGGTTCCCAGCCTTCGCGTGCTCGTGCGTCGGTCGGGTGAGGTAGCGCGCACCCAGCCGCAGTGCGAGATCGGCCACCTCGGGCCGGTCACCGTCGTCGAGCACCCAGGTGGTGTGCGCCAGTCGGGCACTCACCGCGCCCGCGAGGACAGGCAGAAGGATCTCGACCGATTCGTTGTAGGTCGGCACCAGGATCGCCAGCCGGTAGTCGGTGGTCTCGGTCGGCCTCGCTCGTGGACCGGCATCGAGGTCCCACAGGGCGGTAGCGCACAGCATGAGCGAGACGAGCGCATGCACCTCTAGTAGGAGCAACGGAACCGATAGCCACCACACGTGCAAGTCGACCGTTGCCAGGGTGCGCCACGAAAGGTAGGCGACGCCGACGATGAGGGCGACGACCGCGACCAGGTGGGTCAGGCGGCGCCGGTAGGTAGGTTCCGGGTCGGGGAGCCCACGCCTCGAGAACCGCTCCCGACGTCGGGGCAACGGGGAATTAGCCTGGCTCGACTGACGGTATGCGGACGGCATCTGCACTCCTGGACCGCCCGCGTGGCGTTCGGCGGTCACCTGTTCCCATCGGCTGCCGCCCGCCGGACATGACACGACCCCATGTGAAATCGTCTTCGAATCTGACGCCTCGACCGCGGACGACTAGCGGAGTCCCTGACCAGGCCCGATTCGCCGCACTCGCACCGGCCCGGCCATGCCCGCCGCACGAGAGCTGGTCCGCAGACGCCGAAGCACCGACCAGGAACACGCTGGGGCCCGGTCGGTGGCTTCTCCAAGGCTGGGTCTTGTCCTTGGCGATCTGACGTTCCGGTCCAGCTGCTCCCGCTGGCGGGCGCGGGTCCTCACGTCTCGCGCGGGCGGCTCGCGGCATCGGCCCGTACAGTCGATGGCGATGACCGCCGGTCGACCGCGCGCCTTGTGGATCACCGTCCTGGCGATGGCGGCCGCAACGGTGCTGATGGCGGCGTGCGCGGCGCAGAACACCACGGGCGTGGGTGGTCGTCTGGAGGGCATGGTGCGAGCGGGCCCCACCTGCCCGGTGGAAACGGCGGGGAAGCCGTGCCCAGCGGCGCCGGTAGCGGGCGAGGTGCGCCTGGAGTATCGCGGCAAGGTGGCCGCGCGCACCCGCACCGACGCGGTGGGGCGCTACGTGCTGGACGCTCCGGCGGGCGAGTACACGCTCGTGGTGGACGTCGGCGGGCCGTTCCCGAGATGCCCAGCGACGCCCGTCACGGTCCGGACGACCGCGACGTTGACCGTCGACGTCGATTGCGACACCGGCATCCGCTGACGCCGAGTCCTCGAGCTGATCGCCGTGTCGTGAACGACGCGGAGTCGAGGGAGACGGATCGGCCGGGTGTGCTCATCCGGCCGCCGCCTCCGGGTCAGTCGCGGTCCTCGATGACGTCGAGGTTGTAGAACGTCGGAGTCCCGTCGCCAAGCGCCATCATCCGCTGGGAGAACTCCTGGGTCGCGGGCAGGTTGGAGTTCTCCATGGCCGACTCGTACGAGTCGAAGAAGACGATGTTGAAGTAGCGGCCAGGGTTGTCCCGGTCTTCGCAGATAACCCGCCGGCCGACCTTCGAGTCCGGGGCCGCGGCCGCTTCCCACTCGTCGCCCAACTTGCGCATCTCGTCGATCTTTGAGCTACGGAACTCGATGATCTGGACGAATGCCATATCGCGCCTCCTCGCTGAGGGTGAGCGCGGGACACTAGCCCCGCGCCCAACGCCGACGTCCCGTCGGGTGCCCTTGCCCGGTGGATGGCGCGAGCAATCGGCTCCAGAAGGTCCCGTTGCCGGTGGAGGCTGGGGCCACGAGCCTCAGGATCGCGGACGGTAGGTTGGGCCGATGGCCGACAAAGACGTGTGGTCGAAGCTCCATGCCGAGCGAGCCGACTTCGCGGACTTTGTGGCGTCGCTGACCCCTGAGCAGCTCGAGTTGGCGTCGCGCTGTGGCGGCTGGCAGGTGCGGGATGTGATCGGACACATGTTGTCAGCGGCTCACACGACACCCGCCAACTTCTTCCCGGGCCTGGTCGCGACGGGCTTTCGGTTCAACGCCCTCAACCAGAAGGGTGTCGAGCGCTACCACAACGGCACCGCGGCGGACTTGGCCACGGAGCTGCGGGCGACCACGACCATGACCAACCACCCACCCGGCCCGGCCACCGCCATGCTGGGCGAGATGATCGTGCACGGCGACGACATCCGCCGACCCCTCGGCGTCAGGCACGACTACCCGGCCGACCATGTCATCGCGGTGGCCGAGTTCTACAAGACCAGTAATCTGCTCCTCGGCTCCAAGAAGCGCATCAGCGGACTCACCCTTCGGGCCAGCGACATGGACTGGTCGACGGGTTCTGGACCCGAGGTGGTGGGACCGGGCGCGGCGCTCCTGTCGGCGATGACGGGGCGCGACGGCGCGCTCGAGGATCTGTCGGGGGACGGACTCGAACAGTTCGCAACTCGGTTCTGAGGCTGCCCGGGCCACTCGACGTTTGGCCCGGTTTCGTTGCTGTCAGGAGCTGGCGCGCGACAATGGGAGCGTGCAGTTGACGCGCAGGTTCCTCCTTCCGGCCTTCGGGCTCTACCTGCTGTTCGCCGTCATCGGCCGTTTCGTCGAAGGGATGGGTGCGGTCGAGTGCGACTGCGGCCCAAGCTGTTGGTGCAAGCGGCCGGTGCTCAGCACGTTCCGCTGGGTCTTCCCGTACTTCCACCGCGAGGGCGGCTGAAGACCAGCACCTGCAAGCACTGGCCGATCTGAACCGCGCCGACCGCAGCCTGACGGACGAATGAGGGGTTGAATGCCTACCTCGTCAACCGTGCGGCGGCAGTGGCATCGACAGTGGTCGCGCCCAGCGGGGCGCACTCCCTTATCGACGCGCCTCGCCTCCGGGACGGGCACCAAAATCGGATGGCGCCCGAATCACCGCTTCTCGCGGCATCCAGCAACCGATGTTGTCGCCATCGGCCGCGAGAAGCCCGCTGGTTGCTGAAGCGGAGGCGACACAGCGCGACGGATCAGACTGGTGGAAGGCGACGTCCTCGGGCGCTCGGGCGCGGGGCTAAGTGCTGCCCCGCGGCGTTGTCAGACGGTGTGGGCCCGGCAGCTCATGTTCGGGCGTGGGGGGTTGGTGTGGGGTTGAAGGTGACCCAGCGGGTTTGGAGTCGTTCGCCGGTGGGGTGCTGCCACCGGCCGGTCACGAGAACCCGGTTGCCAGCGTCCGGCGGGCTCGGGGGTGGGGCGCCGGGGAGGGGACGGCCGCGACGGTCGGTGAAGGTGAGCCCGTCGGGCCGGTCGGCGTCGCCTTGGATGTCGAGGTGGCCGTGGTGGTGGAGGCGATGGTGCCGATGACACAACGACACCAAGTTCCGGGTGTCGGTAGGGCCGTGGTCGAGCCAGTGGACGATGTGGTGGATCTCGCCGTGGCGGCGGCCGCAGCCTGGGACCCGACAGCCCCCGTCGCGGTCTTCGACCAGGCGGCGGGTATGGGTAGGGACGATGCGCCGGGTCCGGCCGACATCGACGGGTCGCCCGTCGCGCAGTCCGATCACGGCGCCGCGGCTGTCGCACAGCAGCTGACGGCGGACCGTGTCCGGCAGGGCGGGGCCGTGATGCAGGTAGGTGTCGGGACGGTCGGTGTGGACATGGAAGTAGGCCACGAACGCGTCCCGCCTCGCCACCGGCATCACCCCGCCCAGGGAGCGGCGGGCCACTTCGACCAGCGCGTCGCACCACGTCACGTCGGTCTCACCGGCTTGGAACAGGGCGTCGCGGGCCTCTCGCAGGGCGGAGTCGACCACAGCGCCGTCGTCGGGCTCCAAGACGGCGTGGAGCCGGTAGCAGCCCGACGGGTCGAACGCCCCGGTGACGTGCGTGGGGTCACGCTGCTGCAGCGGGTCCACCTCGTCGGTTCCGAACTGGTAGCGGCGCAACGTGCGACGCAGCTGCGACACAGTCGCCGCGGTGGCGAAGGTGGCGACATCGGCGTCGTGGGAAGCCGGGGTGTGATGAGCCACGACCGCCACCTGATCCACCGACAGCTCACCAGCAGTGAACGCGGCGCACGTCACCGGTAGGTCGGCTTGGCGGCGGGCGATCTCCACCACTTGGCGGGCTCGGGCCGGGGACAGGCCGGTCTGCCAGGCCACCCACTGCTCACAGCTGTGGATCCCAACCCCAACCCAACACTCCGCCGCCAACGCCTCCGCCACCAGCGCGACCAGGCGGGCATGGGTGGCGTTCAGCTCGCCACACACCTCCGCCAACCCGGCCACGATCTCACCCTCAGTCATACGACGAAAGGTATCCAAGGGGTGTATCGGAGTTCCTCGGGAGGCCATCTTCATCGCTGCCGTCTCGGCGGCCGGAGTCGCCCACGTACTGACGTGCAGCCGAGGAGGCGACGTGGCCGGGAGCGACGGCCGATCTTCACGATCCATCGAGCGTTGCAGGCGAACCGGCTGGTCGATGTTCTGGCGTCGGTGGTGGTTGAGCCGCTCGACGACCCGTTCACGCGGGAGGTCGTGGACTCGACCTTCCTTCGCCTGGTCAGGCGGTGAGCGTCCGGTCAGCGGTCGCGTCTCGGTCGGCCGCTTCTTGACCAACACACCGTGGATCACCCGTAACAGACGACCACACCCGCGACTGGACGAGTGACGTCGAGGTCGCACACATCGACGAGCGTGTGGACGAGGAGTGCGACGACGTCGTCTACGTCCTTCCGGCCGGCCCAGCCGCTGCTCGCAATCGTCCAGTCCTGCTCGCGGGGCGGCTCCAGCTCCCAACCGAGCCTCGTGAGTCGCTCCCGCTGTTCGCGGGTGAGGTCGCCAGCGCATGTCAACTCGGCTTCCATCGCCCATTCGGTACCTATCTGGAGGTGCCCAGACCACCGGAATGCATCGTCGAACTGAGTCACGGTCACCCACGCGTCCTTGCACTCGTCCCCGACTTCGTCCCGAACTCGTTGGGCCAGTGATGCAGCCAGCTCGGCGGCACTTGCGCCGGCGAGGACAGAACGCCCGGGGCCGCCCTCCGGGAACTCACTCCATCGTCTCGAGCAGCAGGCGAGCCGGGGGTGTGAATCGGTGCACCTTTCGAAGGACCTCGGCCACCACCTCGCCGATGTTCGAAATGGTTGCGTCATGAAGATCGAGGTGCCAGTTGGACCGCGTTCCCTCGGGCGGCGTGAAACCGAGCCTTCGGAGGACCGCGATATCAGCCTTCCGGAGTCGGTCGGCCCGTCCCAGGGACGTATCGCCCACTGATTCGATCTCAGCCTCGCCCCCGCCGCGCACGACGAAGCGCACGAATCGGTTCTCCGTGCTGTCGACGCGGACGACCGCGAGAGCTGGGGCATGCAGCGCGACGTGGGCCGCAAGCCCAGCGAGAAACACCTCGAGCGTCGCATCGTCGGATAGCTGCTGCGGTACCGCGTCCGGCGGCAGGCCCAGCCGGGACAGGGCAGCCACGGCGCCGTCCCACAGCCGATTCTCATCTTCCGCCGGGCCATGGAGCAACGCGAGCCCAGCGGCGAGTCGCGCTACTCGCGCGAAGGCGCTGACAGCACGATCGAGGGCCTCGTCGCGGCGACTGGTCGCCCGCTGGAACCGCTGGTGGATCGAGTACGCAGTGGCACCGGGGCGTCCGGCGTGAGCGACGAACTCGCCCAGGAGGGAGCTCATCTCGCCGGCCACGACCTGGACCTGCGAGGCGGCAGTCCGGCAGGCCTTCGAAGAAGAACGGAGGAGGGCGACGGTGCGGCCGACCCCTCGGCTGGGGAGGCCGGTGGACAAGCCCACCAGCTCCTCCGCACCGTCGGCCATCTCGGCGGTGATGTCGACGGCGCGGTGCGCATCGAAGGCTGCCTCGGCGGCGTCGCGGACGTTCGCACGTCTGATCTCGATGTCGGTCAACCGGAGACCTCAGTCGTAGTCCATCACGCCACCGGTCGGATCCCGCTCCGCCTCGACGGAGCGACACCGTGGGCACCGAGGAGGGGCGTCAAAGAGGAATTGGCCACCGCACGGGCAAAAGTCGAGCCTGCCTTCGACGAGTCGTTGATAACCATCGTCAGCGTCGTCGTCCGACGTGGCGCCGGTCGACGGTTGCGACGGTGCCTTGCGCGAACGGCGGTTCTCGGCCTCCATCTCCTTGAAGTCGATGCTTCGGGTGAGCTCCGCGCCGCACCGATCGCAGTGGAGCAGGTGGAAGAGGAAGCCACCGCCCTGCCTGCTGGTCCAGTGCCTTCCGCAGTCGAGGCAGATGACATCGAACTGGGCACCCACAGGCTCAGCCCGTCAACATGGCCGGGTTACGTCCTCACGAGCCGAGCTGCTGGTCGTTCGAACCAGCGACGAACGACTCTTCGCGGTGCATGCTCTCTTCTCCGGCCGATTGATCTCGATCGTTGGCACGCATCTCTCCCGCTGCTGGCGCGTTTCAGTTGCAGCTGCAAGCGTGCCACAGTCATCGGGTCGCTACGGTCTTGGTGGCCGGGATCGCCAAGCGCCGACGTGGTCCCTTTGTCAGTGGCGACCCGGCCGGGAGCGCGACTGCAGATGTTGACGATCCATCGAGCGGAGCGGGCCGACCGGCTAGTCGATGCGCTGGCGTCGGTGGTGGTCGAGCCGCTCGACGACCCGTTCACGCCGGAGGTCGTCGCCGTCCCCACCCGAGGGATCGAGCGGTGGCTGACCCAGCGGCTGTCGACCTCGCTGGGGGCCTCGCCTGATCGTCAGGACGGTGTGTGCGCCAACATCGACTTCCCGTTCCCCGGCCGCCTGGTCGGCCGGGCCCTCGCCGCTGCCACCGACATGGATCCCGACGAGGACCCGTGGCTGCCCGAGCGGTCGGTGTGGCCGCTGCTGGCCGTCGTCGACGACCATCTCGACGACGCCTGGATGGCCGCGCTCGCCGCTCACCTCGGTGGCCCCGGCCCTGACCCCGACGAGACGCGCCGGGCCCGCCGGTTCGGTGCCGTCCGCCACTTAGCCGACCTGTTCGACCGTTACGGCGTCCATCGGCCGAGCCTGATCGAAGCGTGGGCGGCAGGTGACGACACCGATGGCCAGGGGCAGCCGCTGCCGGCCGACGTGGCCTGGCAGGCGTCCCTGTGGCGATACCTGCGCGAACGCGTCGGCGCGCCGAGCCCCGCCGAGCGCCTCCGCGCCGCCTGCACCCGCCTGCGCGACGAGCCGGCGCTCGTCGACTTGCCACCGCGCCTGTCGCTGTTCGGCCTCACCCGCCTGCCCGCCACACACGTCGACGTGCTCGACGCCATCGCCGCCGGTCGGGACGTCAACCTCTTCCTCCTCCACCCGTCGCCCGTGCTGTGGGACCGCATCGCACACCAGGCCGACGGACGAGGTCCACTGCCCCGACGGAACGAAGACCCCACCGCCGCCATGCCCCAAAACCCCCTTCTCGCCACCTGGGGCCGGGACGCCCGCGAGATGCAGCTCGTCCTCGCGGGCCCCGACGACAGCCCCCCGCACGACGACCAGCACCATCACATCGACGTCGAGACCGACACCCTCCTCCACCGTCTCCAGGCCGACGTCCGCGCCGACCTTGCGCCACCAGGCGCTCCACTCCCCGGGTCGCCCGACCGGCGGATGCTGCTCAACCTGGCCGACGACAGCGTCCAGGTGCACGCCTGCCACGGGCGCGCCCGCCAGGTCGAGGTGCTGCGCGACGCCGTCCTGCAGCTCCTCGCCAACGACCCGACGCTCGAGCCGCGCGACGTCATCGTGATGTGCCCCGACATCGAGGCCTTCGCCCCGCTCATCCAGGCCACGTTCGGTGCCGGTCAGCTCGACCCTCCCGCCCCCGACACCCGGCCGCCCGACACCCGGCCGCAGGGGACCGGGACCGGGATGCCCGACCTGCATGTCCGCCTGGCTGACCGTTCGCTGCGCCAGACGAATCCGGTGCTCGCCGTCGTCTCCGAGCTCCTCGAGCTGGCCGACGCCCGAGTGACGGCCTCGCAGGTGGTCGACTTCGCCAGCCGAGAACCGGTCCGCCGACGGTTCCGCCTCGACGATGACGACCTCGCCCGCATCGAGGAGTGGGTCGCTGCGACCGGGATCCGGTGGGGTCTCGACGCCGCCCACCGGGCGCCGTACCGGCTCGACGCCCTCGGAGCCAACACCTGGCGGACCGGGCTGGACCGGCTCCTGCTCGGGGTGACGATGGCGGAGGACGAGCTGCGGCTCGTCGGCGGTGTCCTGCCCCTCGACGACGTCGACAGCGGCGACATCGACCTGGCCGGCCGGCTGGCCGAGCTGATCGCTCGGCTCCACACCGCGGTCACCGAGCTGTCCGAACCCCAGCCGATCGAGGCCTGGGTCGAGGCCATAGCTACGGCGGCCGACACCCTCACCGCGACATCCGAACGTGATGGGTGGCAGCGGGTCGAGCTCCAGCGGATCCTGCGCGACATCGTCGCCGAGGCGAGCGGCGGGGCGAGCGGCGAGGCGGCGGGTGGCGAGGCGGCCAGCGGCGGCAGCGCGACGCCCCTCGCCCTGGCCGAGATCCGGGCCGTGCTGGCCGACCGGCTCCGCGGCAGGCCGACCCGGGCCAACTTCCGCACCGGCCACCTCACGATGTGCACGCTCGTGCCCATGCGGTCAGTGCCGCATCGCGTCGTCTGCCTCCTCGGCCTCGACGACGGGATGTTCCCGCGCCGCACCGCGCCCGACGGCGACGACATCATCGAGCGCGCTCCATGCGTGGGCGACCGGGATCCCCGCAGCGAGGACCGCCAGCTCCTGCTCGACGCCCTCCTCGCCGCCACCGACCACCTCGTCATCACCTACACCGGACGGGACGAGCGCACGAATGCGGTGCGACCAGCGGCCGTGCCCCTCGGCGAGCTCCTCGACGTCGTGGACAGGACGGCCCGGACGGCCCCGACGGCCCGGACGGCCCGGACGGCCACGCCCACCCGGGCGGCCCGCATCGTCACCGGCGACGAAGATGGCACCACTAGCCGCGCCAGAGAGCAGATCGTCGTCCACCACCCCCTCCAGTCGTTCGACGTCCGCAACTTCGTGAGCGGCGAGCTCATCACTGACCATGCGTGGAGCTTCGACGTCGTGGCGCTCGGAGGAGCACGCGCCTCGGTCGCCGAACGCTCCACCCCGACCGCGTTCCTCGGCGGACCCCTGCCTGCGGTCGACACGGACCTCGTCGAGCTCGACGACCTCGTCCGCTTCGTCCAGCATCCGGTGAAGGCGTTCCTGCGCCAGCGGCTCGGCATCGTCGTCAGCGACGGCGAGGAGGAGTCGACCGACGGGCTTCCCGTCGAGCTCGACAGCCTCGAGCGCTGGACCGTCGGTCAGCGGGTTCTGGAGGAGCGCCTCGCCGGCCTCGATCCCGATGTCTGCAACACGGCCGAGCTCGTGCGCGGTGGCCTACCCCCCGGTCTGCTGGGCACGCGGATGCTCGACGACCTGTGGCCGGTGGTCGACGACATCGTGGCCGCCGCCACGGCCGCGGTCCCGCAGGGCGCCGAGCTCGCGTCAGTAGAGATCAACGTCGACCTCGGTGAAGGCCGGACCTTGGTGGGCACCGTGCCGGATGTCGTCGGCGATGTCCTGCGCACGGCGACGTACTCGACGGTCGGTGCCAAGCAGCGTCTGGCCGCATGGGTGCGGCTGCTGGCCCTGACCGCCGCCCACCCCGAGCGATCGCTCACCGCCGTGACGTTGGGGCGCGGCAAAGAGGGTGAGCTCGGCATGGCGGTCATCGCCCCATTGGGCGCCGATGCCGAGTCGAGACGGCGGGCGGCGGTGGATCAGCTGCGCGTGCTCGTCGATCTCCACGCCAGAGGGATGTGCGAACCGCTGCCGCTGTACTGCAAGACCTCGGCCGCGTACGCGGCAGCCAAGCCGGCGCAACGGGAGAGCAGAGCGCGCACCGAGTGGCAGACGGAGCGTTGGGACCGAGAGGACCGAGACCCCGAGCACCAGCTGGCGCTCGGTGGCGTGGTGCTGTTCGCCGTCCTCCTTCAGGAACCACCCCGCGACGACGAGCGCGGCGCTGGGTGGGCGGCCGAAGAAGTGACCCGCTTCGGCCGGTACGCACGGCGCCTGTGGGACCCGTTGCTGGCCGTCGAGCGGAGGTCCAACCTGTGACCGGCCCGGTGGCGTTCGACCTGTGCGGCCCCCTCCCGTCGGGAGTGACGGTGCTCGAGGCCAGCGCCGGCACGGGCAAGACCTTCACCATCGCCGCCCTGGCCGCCCGCTACGTCGCCGAGGGCACACCGCTCGAGCGCCTGCTGCTCGTCACCTTCACCCGCATGGCGACCGGCGAGCTGCGGGAGCGAGTGCGGGAGCGGCTCGTCATCGTCGAGAACGGCATCGAGCGAGCCCTGGCCGGGGTCCCGCCGCCGGACGACGACGACGTCCTGCGTCTCGTGGTCGATGTTCCGAAGGACGAGCTGAACCTGCGGCGCCGGCGTCTCGCATTCGCCCTCGCCGACTTCGACGCCGCCACGATCGCCACCACCCACGGCTTCTGCCAGCACATCCTGAGCGGGCTCGGCATCGCCGGCGACGTCGAGACGGACATCACCTTCATCGAGGATCCGACCGACCTGGTCGACGAGGTGGTCGACGACCTCTTTGTGCGCCGATTCTGGGCGCGCGACGACCCGCCCTTCGGCTGCGCCGAGGCCCGGCGCATCGGCCGACTCGTCATCGACAACCCGGAGGCCGTGTTGGTGCCGTCCGACGCCGACCCGACGAGCGAACGGGCCATGCGCTGGCGGCTGGCGTGCGCCGTGCGCGACGAAGTGGGAGCCCGCAAACGGAGGTTGAAGGTCGTCAGCTACGACGACCTGCTGACCCGTCTCGCGTCGACGCTCAAGGACCCGGAGCGGGGGACCGCGGCGTGCGCTCGGCTGCGCGAGCGCTACCACGTCGCGTTGGTGGACGAGTTCCAGGACACCGACCCGATCCAGTGGGACATCATGCGCCTGGCCTTCGGCGAGGGCAACTCGACGCTGGTGCTCATCGGCGATCCCAAGCAGGCCATCTACGCCTTCCGCGGCGCGGACGTCTACGCCTACCTCCAGGCCGTGCAGGTGGCGGGCACCCAGGCGACGCTCGAGGTGAACTGGCGCAGCGACCAGGCCCTCATCGATGCCTACGACGCGCTGTTCGGCGGAACGAAGCTGGGCCATCCCGGCATCGAGTACCGCACGGTCCGAGCCGCGCCGGCGAACCAGGAGCGTCGGCTCCGGGGCGCTCCGAGGGGTGAGGCGCTGCGGGTGCGGATCGTCCATCGCAGCGATGGGGCGGTGAAGCTCACGCCGCAGGGCTGGGTCGGCGCGGCCTCGGGGCGGCAGCACATCGCCGACGACCTCGCCGCCGACGTGGTCGCGCTCCTGTCGTCCAGTGCGGAGGTGATCGCCCGCCGGAATGACGGCTCCGAGGGCGGTGCTGATCACGTCCGACCCGGCCACGTGGCGGTGCTGGTCGGTACGAACCGCCAGGCCGCGTTGGTGCGCGAGGCCCTCGACGCGGTCGGGGTCCCCGCCGTGATCAATGGCGCAGGGAGCGTGTTCGGCACGCCGACCGCCCGCGACTGGCTGGCACTGCTCGAAGCGGTGGAACGGCCGTCGTCGCCCACCCGCGTGCGGGCGGTCGCGCTGAGCGTCTTCCTCGGCTGGACGGCCGAGCAGGTGGCCGTGGCCGGGGACGCGGCCTGGGAGGACGTCTACACCCGCGTCCACCAGTGGGCCGATCTGCTGCGCAGCCGCGGTGTGGCTTCGCTGTTGGAGACGCTCACGCGCTCCGAGTGCCTGCCCGGCCGCATGCTCGAACGTGTCGACGGCGAGCGGGCGCTCACGGATCTCCGCCACATCGGCCAGCTCCTCCACCTCGAAGCAGTGTCCGAGCAGCTCGGGGTCACCGCGCTCACGGCCTGGCTGCGCCGGCGGATCGCCGAGGCGAGGGACGACACGGGCGAGGAGGACCGCAGCCGGCGCCTGGAATCCGACGCGGAGGCGGTGCAGGTGCTGACCATCCACCGCAGCAAGGGCCTCGAGTTTCCCGTTGTCTATTGCCCGTACCTGTGGGATCCGGGGTGGATTCCCAAAGGCGCACCGCCCATCTTCCACGACCCCATCGGCCGCCGTACCATCGACGTCGGAGGACCGACCGGACTCGACTTCGACCAGCACTGGCGGCGCTACGTCGCCGAGGAGCGGGGCGAGGACCTCCGGCTGGCCTATGTGGCGCTCACTCGGGCCTGTCACCAGGCCGTGGTGTGGTGGGCGAGCTCGTGGGACAGCCGGCAGTCGGCGCTGGCCCGGCTGCTGTTCCCCCCGGTCGGCGACGAGCCGGCGGTCGTCGAGCTGCCGCATCCACCCGGCGAGGACGAGGTGGGCGAGCGGCTCACCGCCATCGCGGCGCACGCGCCGGGCTCGATCAGCATCGAACGCACCACGGGCGTTGACGGCCGCCGATGGACCCACGCTGCCGCCGCGCCGGCCCAGCTCGACGTGCGCCTGTTCGGCCGGGCGCTCGACGCGAGGTGGCGACGGACGTCCTACAGCGGCCTCACCGCCTTCGTCCACGAGCCGGACGTCACCAGTGAGCCCGAGGACGCGGGCATCACCGACGAGCCGGTCCCGGTCGGCCCTGGCGGTGCCCCGCCCAGCTCGCCGGCGGCAGCAGAGGAGGAGGTGGCGGCGGCGCTGCGCGCGGTGCCTTCGCCGCTGGCGGCCATGCCCGGCGGGACACGGATCGGTTCGCTGGTGCACTCGGTGCTGGAGCGCGTCGACTTCACCGCCTCCGATCTCGCCGGCGAGCTCGCCGCCCATCTCGACGAGCAGCTCGGGTGGAGCCAGGCCGACGTCGGGAGCGCCGAGGTGGCCGTGGCCGGCCTGCAGGCGGCGATCGAGACGCCGCTCGGCCCTTTGCTCCCCGACGTCCGCTTGCGCGACATCGGCCGCGCCGACCGGCTAGACGAGCTGACCTTCGAGCTGCCGCTGGTCGGCGGAGACGAGCCGACGGCCGAGCTGACCCTGGACGCGGTGGCCACGCTGCTCGACGCCCACCTCGGGCCCGATGACGTGCTGGCCGGCTACGCCGCTCGCCTCCGGGATCCGGGCCTCGGCCAGGACCTGCGGGGCTTCTTGACGGGCAGCCTCGACGCGGTGCTGCGGGTCCGCACCGCCGACGGCACCCCGCGGTTCGTCGTGGTCGACTACAAGACGAACTGGCTCGGTGGCGACGGCGAGGAGCTGAGTGCCTGGCACTACCGCCCCTCCGCGCTGGCCGAGGCGATGCAGCGGGCCCACTATCCGCTGCAGGCGTTGCTCTACGCCGTGGCGCTGCACCGGTACCTGCGCTGGCGGCTGCCGGGCTACCTCCCGGACCGGAACCTGGCCGGCGTGCTCTACCTGTTCCTCAGGGGGATGACCGGGGCCTCGGTGCCGCGGGTGGCCGGCCAGCCCTGCGGTGTGTTCGCATGGCAGCCGCCGTCGGGCCTCATCGTGGCCCTGAGTGACCTGTTCGACCGTGGGGTGGTGGCGGCATGACGTTCGTCGACACGCCCGCCGAGCTCGATCCCGCCGACGTGCGGCTGGCATTGCGGGCGTCGGGCGTGTTGCGCCAGTTCAACGAGGCAGGCGTGCTCTCGGCCGCGGACGTGCACGTGGCGCACCGGCTCGGGTTGCTGGCCGGGGAAGCGGACGACGCGGTGCTGCTGGCCGTTGCGCTGGCCGTGCGGGCACCCCGCCTGGCCCATGTGTGCACGGACCTGGCCACGGTTCGGGATACCGCTACGACCGAGCTCGACGAACCGGTCGACTTGCAGGCCCTCCCGTGGCCCGACGTCGACGACTGGGTGCGGCGGCTGTCGGCCAGCCCGCTGGTCGCGGTGGGCGAAGGCGTCCCCTTCGACCGTCCGCTGCGGCTGGTCGGGACGCGGCTGTACCTGGACCGGTACTGGCAGGAGGAGGGACACATCGCCGCTGATTTGCTCGGCCGCAGCGCGTCGCCGGCGGTGGGCGTCGACCTGGGTGTGCTGGCCTCCGGCCTGTCGCGGCTGTTCGACGGTGAGGAACCGGATCTGCAACGGCTGGCCGCCGCGGCCGCGGTCGAGCGCCGTTTCGCAGTCGTGGCCGGAGGTCCCGGAACCGGGAAGACCACGACGGTCGCCCGCATCCTGGCGCTGCTGTACGAGCAGGCTGCGGCGGCCGGACGGTTGCCGCCCCGTGTCGCGCTCGCGGCGCCGACGGGTAAGGCCGCCGCTCGACTCCAGGAGGCGGTGCACGCCGAGGCGTCGAGGCCGACGATCGACTCCGACGTGCGTGCTCGTTTGCTGGGGCTCTCCGCTTCGACGCTGCATCGGCTCCTCGGCTGGCGTCCGGGCAGCCGCAGCCGGTTCCGCCACCACCGCGGCAACCGGCTGCCGCACGACCTGGTCGTGGTGGACGAGACGTCGATGGTGTCCCTGTCGCTGATGGCGAAGTTGGTCGAAGCGGTGCGGACGGACGCCCGTCTCATCCTCGTCGGCGATCCGGACCAGCTCGCCTCGGTGGAGGCCGGCGCGGTGCTGGGCGACATCGTCGGCCCAGCCGCCGGTCCGGACCCGCCCGTGGGAGCACCGATCGGCCAGGGGATCGTGGTCCTACGCCGTGTCCACCGCTTCGGCGCTCGGATCGCCGCGCTGGCGTCGGCCATTCAGCGTGGAGATGGCGACGCCGCGCTCGACGTGCTGCGCGCCGGAGGCGACGACGTCCAATGGATCGATGCCGACGTCGGTTCGGCCAGCGCCGCTGGCGCCGCGCTGGAGCCTGTCCGGGCTCGGGTCATCGAGGCGGGCAGGCGGGTCACCGAGGCCGCCCGCGTGGGGGACGCACGCGCCGCGCTCGACGGTCTGCGGGCCATGAGGGTCCTCTGCGCCCACCGCCGCGGCCCGTGCGGCGTGGACACGTGGACCAGGCACGTGGAGCGCTGGCTCACCATGTCGATCGATGGCTACGGCGAGGGCGGCCCGTGGTACATCGGCCGACCGCTGCTCGTGACCCAGAACGACTACGCACTCCGCCTGTACAACGGCGACACCGGCGTCGTGATCAACGCCGGCGAAGGCCGAGTAGTGGCCGCCTTCGAGCGCGGCGGCCAGCCGCTGGAGGTGAGCCCAAGACGGTTGGCGTCAGTAGACACCGTGCACGCCATGACCATCCACAAGAGCCAAGGCTCCCAGTTCGACGCGGTAGCAGTCATCCTGCCCGAGGCGACCTCGCCGATCCTCACCCGCGAGCTGCTCTACACGGCCGTGACCAGAGCCCAGACGCACCTCACGGTGGTGGGGACTCAAGACAGCCTTCGTGCGGCCGTGCTCCGACCCATCGCACGAGCGAGCGGTCTTCGTGATCGCCTCTGGGGCTGACGCGACATGCTTTGCAGGGCGATGTGCATCTAGGCGTACACGGGCGGAGCCTTCCCGGGCGTGGGCGCATCTCGAAGCCGAGATGCGCGCTCGAACTTGGTTTGCCAGGCTCCGCCACATGTTCGAGGCCGCCCGTCCTCGTGGTGGGGGACGACCCCCGGTCCGTTGCGCTCCCGGGAGGTGAGGCATTCGCCATCCACGGAGGACGGGCCGTCCGGTGGCGTGTCCACCCCGTATCGTTGTGACGTGTCGCGGGCGTATCACCTGGCTCGGTCCACTTTGACAATCGGCGGCAGCGGTGCGGCCCGGCCCGATGCCCATGCGAGGTATCCCTCATGAGGAGCCCCACGCCATCGCATGAACCGGAACAGGTCTCGAACGACGATTGAGAGGTCAGAAACCGGATCACAAGGGACATCGACAGATGGATCAAGCGGTTCGAGGCCGTAGGGGCTGCGAACCCGTGGTCCGAAAATCACGAGGTTGGTCGTACCCGGCAACGCAGCCGACGGCACAACGATCGCAGGCACGTCGAGTTCGGTGGCCCATTCTTGGCATCGCGACCAGTCGTCGTCAATCAGCGCAGCGGGAGCGAGGCCATAGTGTTCCGCGTTCTCGAACGAGATCTCGAGAATGTCGTCCGGCAAGGTGAGCTCGGCGGCCCACGGCCGCTGCAGGACTTCGCGCGCCTCCTCCGGATCGCGGATGTTGTGGAATCGGAGCTGCTCTGCCCATGGCGTGAGGGGATGCAGCGACCAATACTGGACGACGCCTCCCGGGCGACCGTACCGGCTCTCCCGCCGGTTGGGGCTTGCCCACAGTGGCGTGTCCCAGTTCGCGAGGCGATATCCAACGGCCGCGGTCACGTCGCGACGAACGACCGGACTCCCGATGCGAGGTGAATGAGTTGCCGGTAGGACTCCGCGTCCTTCACCTCATCGATTGGGGCTCGATCTTGCAGCGCCGGGTGTGGTCGCTGCAGCCATTGAAAGGCCCCTCGCGGAGTCATGGCGTGGCGGAGGTGGTTCACGACTTTCGCGATCACGACCACCCGATCCGCCTGCTCGCCGCTCGGGCTCGACTCATCCTCCTCGTTGGCCCAACGCCGGACCGTTGTCTCCGATGTGCCGAGCAACGCGACGAGGTCATTGACACTCAAGCCCTGCTGTCGCAGCCACACCACGGCGTGCTTCGGGCCGCCACGCCAGACGGGATGCTCATCAAGCAGATCGCGGAGCGCCTGGCGAATCCGCTCGACGGCAATTCGGAGCTCCCTGCGATCGTCGGTTTCCTCGGAGCGGAGCGCATGGATCACGGCGGTCAAAAGGGCCGAGCGGAGGTACGGATCCATCTCGTTCAGCGGCTCAGGTGTCTCCGGGATTGAGGCAGCGAGTCGTCGAACGGCTTCTCGGATCTGGTCCGTCAACGCGGAGGACGCGAGCGCCGCGCCAAGTGCATCCACTTGCTCGAAGAGTGCTGGCGCGTGGCTCCAAAAGTCGCGTGCGTCCTGGACATTAGCCATGGCTACCGTCCGAGACGATACTGAGCGCTAGCTCGAACGTTGAGGACTGCAGCCTGAACTGGCTGTCGCTCGATCTACACACGGCTACGCCCTTTCGCTTCGTAGTGCCAGCAGCTCGTCATGCATCTCGTGCGCTGTCGCGAATCGCTCGTCTCGGTACGGCGCGCAAGCCTTGATGAGGAACTCGGCCAGGTCGCGAGGTAGATCGGTGCGGATCGTCCGCGGGTCGATCACCTGCTCGCCGACCATCGGCTTCTTGTTGGGGTACGGGTGTTGGCCGTTGCACAGCAGTTCGTAGAGCATCACACCGATGGCGAACAGGTCGGTCGAGACGTCCCAGCGGGTGAGGTCGGCGTCCGGCGCTTGATACGGCGGAGTGCCTGAGAGAGTCCTTACCTCATCGCCGACACGAGATGCGATGTTGAAGTCGAGCAGCTTCGCGCCCGTGCGGGTGAGAATTACGTTCAGCGGCTTGATGTCCCGATGAACCAGTCCTTTGTCCTGCAGCTCCATCCACTCCAGGTACTCGACCTCGGAAAGCTCGCTGTCTCGCCGCTTCTCGTCGAGCTCCTCAAGTCGAGCGGAGTCGGGATGGATGGCCACCAGCGCATCGAGGATGTCGAGGGCGACGGCGATCGCCTCGCGATCCCGAAGGTGGCGCTTGCCCGTGGCGTATTCGTCAAGCGATTCCCCGTCGATGAACTCGGTGATGAGGTACCAGTCGCCGGCGTTAGTCTTGCCGGCCCAGTAGACCTTCACAATGTTTGGGTGGTCGATCTTACGGAGCGCGGCGATCTCTCGTCGGACCGCGTCGTAGCCCGCGGCGTTCTCGAAGAGCTTGAAGGCCCGCTCCTCGTCTTCGACGTCGTCGCGTACTCGGTAGACCTTGGAGAACCCGCCTTGGCCGAGGATCTCGAGGATCTCGAACCGCCCGTCGATGATGTCGCCGACGGCGTAGTCGACGGCCTTCGCGCCGACTGACGACTTCACCTCCGCGGGATCAGGCTCGGGAAGCAGCTCGCTGTCACGCTGCCCGGGCCCGGCAGGGCGCTCGCTGTCGGCCCGGAGGCGATGCTGCACCGACTCGTCGCAGTACGCGACTCGCTCGGGGTGGTCACCGACTCGGTAGCTCAGGTCGACGTTTCCGAACTCGGCGGCACCGATGAACGCCTGCTGCTCCTTCACTCGCCGCCGAAGCTCGAGCGCAATCTCGGCCGCCCAAATGAGGGCGTCGTCGGGGACCTCCATGGCGGAGTTGGGCCAGAGCAGCTTGAGCAGACCGTTCACGGTGTTGTTGGCGGCCTTACGGTCCCGTCCGCTGAGCTGGCTTCCCCACTCCAGCCGGCCGTGGGTGACGTCCAGCCGCGACGAGCGTCGGAGCTGGCTCCAGCACTCTGCAAGGAAGTCGCTCACGAAACCGAAATGGCCGGTGAAGTACGAGGGGTCGAGCTTGGGGACGTCCCAGCCCGGAAGGTAGGCATGGATGCGATCGTGGAAGGCCGTATCGCTGCGCATCTCCCTGGGCATCGGTCCGAACAGGTGGCCCCGCCGCAGCTCTTCCTGCACGTCCACGTCGAAGTTACCGACCATGACGATCCCTCCATCGGCGCGGATGCTCTCCTTGCCACGGCTGAACTCACCAGACTCCATGTAACCCTTGAGGATGTTGATGCCTTCCTTCGTCTCGAATGAGACGCCCGACACCTCGTCAAAGCAAATGACGTCGTACTGCGCCACCAGCCCTCGCCGCCCGGTCGTGTTGTTGACGAACATGTTGGCGATGGTGGCTTTGCCGCCGGAGACAAGGTGGGAGTACGGCGACACTTGCTGGAACAGGTGTGACTTGCCGGTTCCCCGCGGCCCGAGCTCGACGGCGTTGTAGTTCGTGACGACGAAGGGGACCATGCGGGCGAGCAAAACGTCCTGCTCCCGACGTGTGAATCGAGACGGCTCAAAGCCAACGCTGCGGAGGAGCAGCTCGCGCCATTGATCGAGGGTGAACCGAGCTCGGCCCGTTATGAAGGTGTCGAGCGCGTCGCGAGTCGACATTTGTATGGGACGCACCGACTCGACTCGGAAAGGTTGGCCGCCCGATTCCCGGGCTAGCGCGGCAATGTACTCGAGCGTGACCTCGGCGTAGAAGCCACCGGTGAGCATCCGGTCGTGCTCGTTGACCAGTTCGTCGGCGATGTGGATGTCGCTGAGCTGGAGGCTCGGCAGCTCCGCTTTGTAGGCGTCGGACTTGGCGTCGAGCCGGGCCCTCAGCAGGTCAATGATCTTGACCTTCCCCTTCTCCCGGGCCCGTGACTTGAATAGCTCCTCCTCGCCCGCCCGTACGGTGCGCTCCTTCATCGAGCGTTCGACGACTGCGAGCCCATCTGCGATCTCGTCGGCGTCGGTGGTAGCGCAGTAGCGCCCGAGCAGGAACTCCCCGACGTATGTCGGCACCGGGTACTGGCCCTTGAACTGCTGGGCGAGGTCCTTACGGACGAGGTAACCCTCGAACACCTCAGCGGCGAGCTGGTCCAACTCGTCGAGCCCGCTCATCGATTCTGCCCGACGATGACCTCACGCTGGGCCAGGATCTGCCCATCCGACCCTACGAGCACTAGATAGGCCCTTTCGCCTTCGTGCTCTTCGTCGGGCACCATGAGCGACACCTTCCAGGCGCTCGACGTCTCCTTCGCTTCCTCGGCGATGCTCGTGTTCGGGTCGGCAGGTAGGGCGCGCAGATCGGCGACCACGCCCCCCCCGACGCCGGCCAGCTCGATTCGGCAAAGCAACCCGAGCCACTTCACCTTCGTGATCTCCGGCCCGCCAGTGACCGCCGAGGCCGCACCGGCGGTCACCGTGAGCCGGGGAACTATGCACTCCTGTGGGCTGACGCCTCCGTGCTCGTACTCCTTGCCCGCTTCGAAGCACGTCACTCCGGGAGCGAGTGCGATGCGCACGTCCTGGTCCCAGAACCAGGGCACCGTCGGGGTCGTGACCACAGCACCCTCCTTGAGGCGGGCACATCGACCCTTCTTCTTGTCTGTGGTCGCCACCGGGAGCTCGACCTTTTCCATCCCGCCTGGCAGAAGGATCCAGCCGTGATCCGTGACAACATCAACGCGCTCCCAACCAGCCTCGACCAACTCTCTGATCCGCGTGACGATTCGCTCAACGTCCTGGTCTAGGTAATCGACCAGACGCACGCCCTCCTTGTGACCTCGGCTGTCGAGCTCGCCCGCCTCGGTCCAAGCCACGCCAGCGGGGTCGCCAGTCTCATTCGGTGCGAGACAACGAACACCATTCTCCGCCGCCAGGGACTCAAGGACGGGTTTCTCGGCTCGTGCGCCACTGGACGCCCGTGAGGCATGGAGACCGGGCCCGGCAGTGAGCGCTCCGGCCCTGACGGGCACCAGGGCGGCTTTGGCCGTCTCAGTGACCGTGGGCAACGCGGAGAGGCTTGTCGTCGCTTCTACCTTGAGTCCCACGCCGGAGAGCCGGTCCAGCAACCGGTGGGCGAGATCAAGTCGCAGGCCGTCGACGAAAACCGTGACAGTCCCATTCGAACTCGAGGCAGGCGGACCTGGGTCGTAGGTGCGGGAGTTCGCCATCGGGCCGATCGACGACTGCATCGCTTTCGCTCCGCCCTCGAGCCAGGTTCGGTACATCGACACGACGGCTGCCGAAACAGCCGCGCGATCGGCGCTCCCTGGTGCCGCCGCCAGCGCTCGCAGGGAGGCGTCGTCGGCTCGCCACCCTCGCTGAGCGTAGTCGGCGGTCAACAATGTGAGATCGCCCGACGCGAGCGGCTGTGCACTCACCTCGGCAAGGACGACAAGCTGCTCCAGTGCGAACGCAAGCGGCGCGCGGTCGAGGTCGGCCCACACCGTGCTGCGACGCCAAGCATGCTCAGCGTCGAGAGCACGCGCTTCGTTCCGCGCGCCTTCGGGCGTGAGCGCCTCGAAATCGCGCAGGCGGTTGCGCAGCTGGTCCTCCGCCATCTCGTTGTCCTGTGGCCAGACGTCCAGATTCTCAACAATGAGCTCCTCGGGACGAGCCTTGCGGAGCTGCTCTTCGATCCCTGGGTAACGCTCAGGTGCCTCGGCAAAGCGGTTCCACACGTTTGCCCACGCACCTAGCCGGGCTCCGAGCTTACGGGCAGCGGTGACCTCCCCATCCACGTTTGGATCGAAGCGGTAGTCCGCTTTGCACTGATGCACGAACGCTGCCCACCGAACCTCGCCTGTCCGGCCGCGATACCGGACAGGATCGTCGAGCCATCCGAGAAGGATGCTGGGGGGGTCGGGATTGACGAGTTGGTTGAAGTAATCCGCGTCGAGCACCTGATTGACCAATCGGTCCACGCGCTCGTCGAGCAGTCGGTCGAGGGCGAGCAGAAGTGCCTCGCCGGTGTCGGCGTCCTCGGCGACGTGTAAGCCCAAGCCGCGCTCGACGTGCGACAGGAGCGCCCGCACCGACCAGTCACGGCTGCTCGGGTGAGAAAGCCATTGGCTCCGGTACTGCAGCTCCGCGATCGGCGCCAGCTGCGCCGGACAGGTGTCGACCGCACGCAGCGCGCTGCGGGCAACCCCCGGCAGGTACACAATCGGCGGTCCCTCCGGCAGGCCGCCGTCCACGGTCCCGGCGACGACGCAACGGACCCAGTACCCCGGGCCCCGCCGTGCGGTCGGGTCATAGTCGCCGAGCGATGCCACCGGCAGGTGCTCGGCCAGTCGGTCGATAACCGGCTGCCACTGCGCGCCTTCGTCGGGCCAGAGCAGCGCAACCGGCGCCTCGTGCGCGTTGGCGTTGTACGCCAGCGTGCCGCGGACTGCGGCCACGATCCGCTCGAGGACTGTGTCACTCACGCCCGTCCGGCTCGCTTTCTGGCATCGAGCTTCTCGGCGAGGGAGAAGTGCCTGTCGTTGTGTCGCTCGGTGCCGTCGGGGTTCTTGCCTCGGTCCTTGCGCCAATGGATGTTGAACGGGGCCCGCAGAACGCCTGCCCCGACGAACGGACGGATGTTAAGACGTACGCCGTCGTTCAGATCGGGCTGCCACCCGACCGATTGCTCGTGCAGCTCCTTCCAGCGCACGTAGATGTCGTACGGCTTCTCGCCGTCGATGATCGCCTCGAGCTTGCGCTGTAGCTCCAACGCCGCGGACAGGCGCGCCTCGGCGCCGGCCACCTCGTCACGCACGTCAGCTCGCTGGCGTTCCACCCAGTCCTTCCCGAGGTAGGAGTACGTCAGCTTTTCCAGCAACTTACGGTCCAGCCGGTGATAGTTCACCAGCGCCGAGAACCCGTCACGCTGACCGTCCCAGATGTGCCACACGAACGGCCGGTTCGCGAACAGCGCGCAATGCTGCTTGAAGAACTCGTCGCGCAACCAGTCCCCCGAGCTCCTCGTCTTGCTTCCCGCCTGCTCCAACAGTTCCTTCACCCTCGCTGGCGACCACGTCTCACCGAACGCCGCGGCCAGTACTTGCTGCACCCGATCAGCCGCGGGCGCCTCGCCGGCGACCGACGGCAAGCACACGATCCCGTCTCCATCGACGAAGCGATCGAGATTGTCGGACTCGGCCTGCTTGGGCCACCGGTACCCGACGAGCCGCCCGACCGCGACCTGCAATGGCGCCGTTGAGACGTCCGGGCGCCCTTCGAATAGCCATTGCGTCGGATCATTCGACCACGGCTGTGGGAGCGGGCCTGCGGAGTCGGCGATTCGGCGCCAGCGCTCAAGATCGAACGGCACCTTGACTAAGGTTGTGTTCGTGACGTTCATCTTGTGATCAAGTAAGCGTACTTCATCGGCGTACTCGTCGGACTGGCAGTACGCCCAAATGGCTTCAAGATTGTCGATGTTCTTAGGAATCACCATAGCGACGTTGTTGTCGGTCAGCTCGCCCGTAAACAGCGTGACCGGCAGATCGCCCATCTCCCGAACGGCAATGCCTGCTCGACCCCATGCCTCCGCTCCGCGAATCCAGGCGCCTACTCCCGCCTCACCGAGTCGTTCGCAGACGAACCGATAGAAAGCGCCTCTGCCGTCCTCCCAGAAGAACACGTGCTCGCGCCCTCCGTAGGGTTGCGTTTCAGACACTGTGCTCTGCTGGTACTCCCATCCGGTCAGAAGTTCCGGTGTCTCCCAGAAGGAACGTCCGAACCGAGGATAGTCACCGGACTGAATTCCGGCGTACGAAGTGGCGTACTCGATCAGCCTCGTTGACGCGCCGCCTTCACCGAGGACGACGCGAGCGTCGGGGTGCTCCAACTGCTGAGCACCGGACAACCACATTCCCGGGTCCTGGATGAGACATCGTGCCTTCGCCTCCACGCCGCCGGTGGAGCAGTCGAGAGCGAGGAACGTGGCTTGCCCCGATGCGTTCGAATGGACGGTGAGAACTGGCTGAACGACTTCGCCACCTATCGTTCCAAACGCACCTGGTCCTAGACGGGCGAGCAGGTTCCATTGCTTCGTCGACAGCAAATCCTCTCGGAGCCGGCGGTAGGAAGATAGCGACAGCCAGTTCTGCGTCGTGACCAGAGCGAACGCACCACCTTCAGTGGTGAGGTCACGAGCCCGTTCAAGGACCACGACAGCCAGGTCGGCCTTTGAACGCGGAAACCGCTGGGCGCAGAAGGCGGCCAAGAGGGGGCTCATGGACTTGCCCGTGAGGTAGGGGACGTTGGTCACCACAAGTGTGTAGCGACGCGAGAGAAGTCTGCAGCGCGGGCGAGCCCGGCGGCATCGGCGCCGAGCACCCTCGACGCGGGATCACCGGTGTCCATGGAAGTCGCCGTTCGAAGTAGTGGTGCAAGCTCCTCCCAGTCGACGTCCTCGAACGAATGCTGAAGTTCTGTCGGGTCGCTGATCTCGGTCGCGCGGCGGGGATCGATGAGGCTCCCGAGTGTGTCCGCGTCACGGAACAGGATGTGAAGCCGAACGAGCGCGTTCTCCAGATCGCTCGTCGCCGCCGGCGAGGGCCTTCCATTCGTCGACCGGCGCCTTGACGGGAATTCCCGAGCAGGCGATGTTCGGTACGGGCAGCTGTCGCCACCCGCCGCCCGCCTTCCAGGCCTGCAGGGCCACGGCGAACATGGCGATCTGGACGCAGCGGGATCGAGCTCGAGGCCGAAGAGGTTGTCGCGCAGCACGGCGTCCTGCGCGTCGACGCGGTGCGAGCCCCTCCTCCTCGGCGCGCATCTGCCAGAGCATCGAGAACGCCTCGACGAGGAAGTGGCCCGGACCCGCAGCACGGATCCATGACCGTGACCTCGGCGACGCGTTCGGGCCAGCCGTCGAACGAGCCTGCAGCCGGCTCGCCGTCGTCGTCGAAGCGCAGGTACTCGAAGCCCTTCGACCAGCGGACTGTCCGGGTGCCGGGCGGCCCACCACGCGCCGAGAGAGTTCTCGAGCAGGAACCGGACCATGTAGTTCTCGGTGAACAGCTGGGTCACTGGGCCGAGGTCGGCACCGCCGATCTTGCGCTCGGAGGCGTTGACCTCGTCCTTCTTGTCCTTCTGCCAGAACTGGTACACCCAGCCCAACGCGTCGTCCGCGACGAACACCTCGGTGGGCAGGCCGTCGAGGATCTGCTCGAGGGCGTGGCGGCCCTCCGGCGCGAGCCGCAGCCGGACGCACGGGTCGTCGAGCCGGAAGATGCCGGGCAGGATCTCGGCCGCGAACCGGGCCGCCACCGACCACCCGTCGGGCTCACCCAGCTCGGCGGCCAGCTCCTCGCAGTCGGCGAGCGTGACCGGCGCCTTGTACTGCGGGTGCAGCAGCAGGTCGTTCTCGGCGAGGAACCGCGCGAACAGCAGCCGGTGCCACTGCTCGTACGCGCACTCGGCGACGAGCAGCTCGCGGTCGCCGCCGAGCTGCCGCCACTTCGCGCGCAGCCCGTTGCGCAGCGCGGCCTGCTCGGCATCGAGGTGCTCGGGACGCCGATCGGCGAACACGCCGAGCCCGTCGATCGCCGCGCGCGACGCGCTCTCCGCGGCACGGCGCGCCGCCAGCACCGCACGTCTCGAGCTGCTTGCGGAGAGCGAGAGGAGAGCGCTCTCACGTCGGAGCCTTAGATGATCACGGTCTTCTCGGCGTCGAGGTGGGGCTGCACGTGGGCGCGCAGCTCCTTCGAGGTAGTCGTCGAGGTCTCCGTCGCGTCTTGATGGTCGCCGACGGCGCGGTGACGGTGACGCTCTCGGGCTCGAGCTGCTTGGCGGCGCGCTGGCGAGCCTGGTCGCGGCGGCCAGGGACGAGGCTGATGCGATCCTGCCAGGCGCTCAGCGGTGATGGCGTCGAGCGCTTCGAGCAGCTTGGCGTCGGTCGACGACATCGGGTGGATTGCGCGGCACTGAAGCTTCGCTTCGGCGATGATGGCGTCCTGGTCGGTCGGCGTCGAGCTTGGCCCAATCGTCCCACGCTTCGAGTTCGGCGACGGCCGCTCGCTGTGCAGCTGCGAGTTGCTCGGCGAGCTGGCTGACCTCGCTGCGCAGCGCTTTCGGTGAGCTCGTCGAGCAGTGGCGCGACCGGATCGGGTTCGTCGAGGAGCTGGCGGCCGTCTCGGATCGCGGCGACGGCGGGCGCGACCGTAGCGGCGACGGGCAGGCCTTCGGCGTGGCGGAGGAGGCGCTGGAGGTCCTGCCATTCGGCCTCGCGCTTCTCCCGCTGCTGGTCGGCGGCTCGCCAACGCTCGAGGTCCCCGCTGAGCCGGTCGTGGTCGTCAGCGACTGCCCGGAATCGCTGGTTGCCGCCGAGAGCGAGGAGAGCGTCGAGGTGGTCCGTGTCCGGTGGCTCGGGCAGCGGCGGTGGACCGCCGGCCCGAGCGGCGAGATCCTTGAGCCGCTGGAGCAGCGCCGGGATCTGCGCGCCTTCCTGCCCGGGCTCGTAGGGGATGCCGGCGGCGGTGAGGAGTCCCTTCACGGCCAGGCGCTGGCCGACGGTCGGCGGCTCGTCCTCCTTGTAGAGCGTGACCTTGCCGATCTGGGTCGGGGGCAGCTCCTTGGGCCCGGCCAGGTCCTTGCCGTCCTGGGCGGCTCGGATGTTGCCGGCGGCGAGCAGCGTGAGGATCGCGCCGTTGACGGCGTCCTTGGGCCAGCCGAAGGGCGGCGCGGCGAAGCGCTTCTGGAGCTCTGCGCCCTTGGTGCCGCCGGCGCTGATCGGCGGCGAGCACCTCCTTGCAGACGGCGTTGGTCGTCGGCTCGCCGTGATGGCCGACGGCCTCGAGGGCGTCGGGCGCGCCGTCCCGGGCCTTGATGACGACCTTGCCCCAGTTGGCGTTGTCGCCGGCGCCGAACTTCGGGAACAGGCGGATGAGTGATCGGTTGGCGGCGGTCTCGACGGCATCGCGAAGCGTCGAGGTCGTGACCTCGGCGCCGCCGCCCTGGAAGACACGGGCGCGCGCGACGACTTCCTGGAACAGTGCAGTGAGCCGCTCGTCGTCGGTGGCCAGGCGGGTCTTCATGGCCCGCTGCGCCGCCTTGCCCTCGTCGGTCTGGGGCGTGGGTCGGCGCAGCGTGTCCTCGGCCGCGGCGTAGCTGGCGAGCGTGTCCTTGATCTGGTCGGCCTCGTGCTTGGGCAGGAGCACGAACACGATCGGGCTCTCGTCGCCGGCCTCGGCGGCCGACTTCTTCACCGATGACTCGGTGACCGACCACTCGTCGCGGATCCACACCGGCACGTCGCCCTCGCCGAGCGACCGGTTCGTCCTGGCCCCAGTGGACTGTCGATCTTGCGCGGCGTCTTGCTGGCGCCGTGCGTGAGCTTGAGTCCGCCGAGGGCGGCCTCGACCGCAGCGATGAGTCGCTCGCTGCGGAGCTGGTTCATCCGAGCGGCGTCGTCGCGGATGGCGGCGAGCCGGCTCCGGTAGTCCTTCTCCCACTCGGCGCCCTCTTCGGTCTGGAGCCGGTACTCGTCGTCGATGCGCATGAGCCGGCCGTCGGCGACGAGCTCGTCGAGCAGTTCGGGGACGCGCTTGCGGAGCCGGGCGCCGTCGTCGGCGAGGTCCTCGCACCAGGAGGTCGGCGAGGAACGGAGCGGTGGCGCGCAGCCCGGTCTCGCCGCCGATGGTGCGGCTGGGGATCTGAGAGATGAGGAAGATCAGCGCGCAGATGCGGGACTTGAGCTCGCCGTCGGCGCCTTCGGTGCGCAGGCCGCGGATGAGCTCGTCGATCTCCTTGAGGAGCACGCCGCTCTGCAGCATGCCGGCGCGACTGCTCCTCGTAGAGGAAGTCGGCGCCGACAACATGGCCGATGGGCTGCGCTCGGCGACGCTGGCTGCAGCTTCGTGCACGATCCGCAGCTGGGTGCGCAGCACGCCCGGCCTTGCCGGCGCGGTCGATGGCCCGCAGTGCGAGCTCCCAGAAGCGGCGGCGGGTCGGCAGCAGCGGGTAGTCGGGCACGAGATCGGGCTTGTCGGCCGCCTTCGGTGCGAGCTGCGTGCCACCGAGGTGCTTGTCGATCTCGCCGCTCACCGCGTCGAGCGTCGACTTGAGCGTCGGGCACGTGTTCGGGCTTCTTGCGGAGCACGACTTCGCGAACGACGGTCTCGACGTCCTTGTCGCGACAGCGCGACCTGTACGGCGAAAGCGGTCGGTGAGCTTCTGCAGCGTCGGGCGTCGCAGTGAGCGCGCTCTGCCCTGTGGCGACGAACAGCACCTGGCTCTCGAAGCGGGCCGAGCAGCCCTCGACGATGTTCTGCACCGTCGAGCGCCTTGTCGTTGTCGTCGCCGATGTACTGCTGCATCTCGTCGAGCACGACGAGGGTGAGCGGCAGCTTGCCGTCGGTCGTCGACTGGAGCCGCAGGACGTCGTCCATGACGTCGAACATCTCCTCGTCGGTGATGTCCTTGGTCGTCGGCGGGAACTGCGTCCTGAGCAGGTCGCGCACGTCCTTCACCGAGTCGCCGAGGCTGGGGTCGGCTTCGAGGAGCGCCTTGGCGATGATCGGCGACACGTAGAGATCGTGGATCTCCTTGTCGAGCGTGCGGCCCTCCGCCTCGACGGCGGCACGGACCGCGTCGAGGTAGCCGTTCTCCCGCGCCCAGATCGTGAAGCGCGCGCGCGGCGTACTCCTCGGGCAGCCCGGCGCTCTCGAAGAGCACCGAGAGGAACGCGAGCCGAACGGCGTCGCTCTTGCCCGCCGCGAGCGTGCCGGCCGCCGACCATAGACCGCCGAGCCGCTTGCCGGCCGTCGACAGCTCGGTGAGGTGGTCGCGAACGTCGTCGGGGAGGCGTCACGAGGTCGCGGGCGCGGTCGCCTCCGGGAGCTCGACGTCGCGCCACAGGTGTTCGAGAACCCGAACGAGATGCGACTTGCCGCTGCCGTAGAACCCGCTCACCCAGACCGCCGGCTGCTGCGCCTGGCTGAGGTTCGTCAGGAAGCTGTCGAGGATCCGCTCCAGACCCCGGGCGTACTGGCCGTCGCAGACGAAGCTGCTGCAGCTCCCACCGCAGCACGTCCCACTGCTGTCCGGTCTCGGGTCGCACGACCTTGGCGACGCCGTCGTTCGGGATCTTCGTGTCGGTCGGGTCCCGGTAGAAGAGCTCTCGGTTCGTGATCGTCATCGACCGCTCCCGTTCGGTGTGATCGGAATTGCCAGGTAGTTCCATCCGTCGCGGGCGTCGAGCAGTCGGTAGCTGTTGCCCTCGTGCTCGCCGGGGAAGAAGACCAGCAGTCGCCCAGCGATGGCGTCGTTGACGGCGTTCAGCAGGGCGGACACCTTGACGGCGTCGCCGAGCCCGAATAGCGTGCCGGCGCCGAGCAACGCCACGACGCCGTCCGGCGATCGCGTGCTGGGCAAGTTGCGCCCGGACGTCAGCGACCAGATGGTCGAAGAAGGCCGGCAGGGCGGTCTCGAGCAGTTCGGGGTCCTCGAAGTACGCCTCGCGGTAATCGTGGGCGGCCATCCAACGCTCGAACGAGGTCGTGATGTCGACCAGCGCCCATGGATGGCTGGAGCTCGTTGGTCGCCGCCTCGAAGGCAGGCAGGTGCAGGCGGAGTCGGCGCTCGTGCTCCGGCGGATAGACCGCCATCCAAACCCGCTGGGGGGCGCCAGGTTCTGCTGCCACGGCAGCGCTACGAATTGCCGATAGGCCGCGAGGAGCTCGTCGACGTAGCTCACAGCAGTTGTCCCTGCCCGTCGTCGAACGGGCGGAGTAGCTGCGTCGAAGGTCGACCTCGACCACGCCACCGGCGTTGCCGGAACTCCAGCAGACCGTGCTGCGACGCTGTGGCCGCGAGATCGAACAGCTGCGACGTCGGCCGATCCAGTACCTGGGCCCAGAGTGTCTCGAACAAGCGCCTGGCCGCGAACGCCTTGAAGTGACCGAGCAGCAGGGCGTACGCCACCGCGGCGGGCGTGGACTCAGCCCGGGATCGGACCTTTCGGGCGGCGGCTTCCGCGCGGAGATGACCGGACTGCTGCCATGACGAGGCGACATTCTGTCGCCGCGGTCCGGCGTGTGTTCTCGCTTGTATGCGCCCGGGAAGGCCTCCTCGATGGCCGCGTCGAAGTCGCTCGGCCCGGATGATTGACACCAACCTCCGCGGCAAGGATCACCGTGTGCTGCCCGCAGTACGGGGTCTCGTGCCAGTGCGCACAGCATGGCCAGCAACGGCTGGCCAGCGGGTTCGTCGGCCCAAAGGTCGCGAAGTGCGCTGAAGAGCAGCAGACTTGGAGTCCAGAGCGTAAAAGCGACGGAGCTGGCGGAACGCCCATTCGCGTGCGCCCGCCGTCTCCTTGCCGAGGACGTTCTCGTCCATCACCGCCGACCGGTAGGCGTCTGTCGGAGCAGCTAGGCCGGACAAGTCGAGAGCAGCCGCTGCAGGCTCGAGACCATGATGGTCTGGCTCGTGCTCGGGCCACCTGGCACATCCCCGTGCACGATCTCCGTCGCTCGGGGCCCGATACCGGGCTGCTCTGGCGCCGTCATTGAATGGACTGGTCTAACCGCAATACCGTTCAGTTAGGGTTACAGCGGTGTAGTTTGGGTGGATGCCGCGTGCTGGTTGGGTGAAGCCGGAGTCGGATCGACGGTTGTCGGATCTGGTCTCGGTGGGAGTGTTGACACGGGTGTTCCCGCCGGATGTGGTGGATGAGGTGATCGCCGCCGCGGGGCGGACCGAACAGCGCAACCGGTTGCTGCCGGCGCGGGTGGTGGCCTACTTCGCGGTCGGGATGGCGCTGTACTCGGAGGGCTCTTATGAGGACGTGCTGGCGCAGCTGACCGATGGGCTGTCGTGGTCGTCGCGGTGGGCGGAGACCGTACACGCCGCCGTCCAAGTCGGCGATCTTTCAAGCTCGGGCTCGGTTCGGTTCCCAACCGTTGGCGGCGTTGTTCGCGGCGGGTCGCCCGCACCGTTGGGCGGTCCGGCGACGCCGGGCGTCGTGGCTGGCGGGTCGTCGTCTGGTCGCCATCGATGGGACCGTGTCTGGATGTCGCTGACACGGCCGAGAACGCCGACCGCGTTCGGGCGGCCGGGCGTCAACAAGGGTGAGCAGGCGGCGTTCCCACAGGCCCGCGTCGTGGCGTTGGCCGAGTGCGGCACCCATGCCATCTTCGATGCCCTGATCGGGGCCTACACCACACCGTAGTCCACCTTCACCGATGCGCTGATCGAGCGGCTCGAACCCGGGATGCTGGTGCATCGCTGACCGGCGGCTTCTTCTCATTCCCCCTGTGGCGCATAGGCCGCAATCGGGACCAGCGCGGACCTGCTGTGGCGGGCCCACACGAACAAGCAAACCACTCCATCTCGACGACCCTCGCCGACGGTTCCTGGCTGGCTCAGCTCCGCCACGGCGACACACGCCGGACGCCCCACCGAGCCGTTGCTGGTCCGGGTCATCGATTACCCCATCCAGGACGGCCGAGACGAACCCCAGCACCTACCGGCTGCTCACCACCATCTTGGACCCGGCCGAGGCGTCGGCCGGTGAGCTCGCCGCCGCCTACGCCCAACGCTGGGAGATCGAGCTCGCCTTCGACGAACTGAAGACCCACCAACGCGGCCCCCGCACCGTGCTGCGCTCGAAATCGCCGGATCTCGCCCTCCAAGAGATCTGGGGCCACCTGTGCTGCCACTACGCCATCCGCTCGCTGATGGCCGAGAGCCGCCGAACACTCCGGCGCACGACCCCGACCGGGTCAGCTTCGTCGCCGCCCTGCGCATCACCCGCCACTCCATCGCCCACCAGGGCGACTTTCCCCCCTCACCAGCACGGACACCCGCGAGAGCTGTGGCTACGTGCCATCCGCCGCTACTTGCCCGACGCCTCAACCCCCCCCGTCGGCCCCGCTCGGCCCCCCGTCTGATCAAACGGAAAATGCCCAAATGGCACGTCAAACGCGCCCATCACCGACCATGGCCCCAACCCACCGGAACACCACACCGATCTACCTCATCCACAGCACTAACTGAACGGTTTCTCCTTGGGTCCGTGTCGCACAACGCCGCTGCGGAGCCAGCGCCTTCGGCGGCCCTGATTGGGGTCGAGGACGGACCGGGACCGCGGTGAATGCACTCGAAATGATGCATGTCGCCGGACTCGAAGCCGAGATGCGCCTGCGACGGCGCGATGGTCGGCTGACGTCGGACCGCGAGCGCCGATGCGCCGAGGCAGCAGCAGTTCGAATGTGGGCCCGCCTGCGCACACGGTGCGGGACAACTGTCGCGTGGTATCGCGCCCTACGAGTCGTCATCGGCTGCTGCAACCAGTCGGGCGAATTCCTCGGCGACGATCGGCAGGATCTCTGGCTGGACGCTGTTCCGAGCGTGCTCAACGAGGGTTTTCGCAATCGATGCGGCGATCTGTCGATCGAGGTCTGAAATCCTGAGCGCGGGGCCTGGCCGCGACGTTGGAGGTCCGGTGTGGCCAGGTGCTTTCTGTCCTCGACTCTGTGCGGATTCCTCGGATGCTGGCCCTTCTACCGGAGGCTCCGGTGACCCCTCCTCGGCGCTTCCAAGCTCGTTCGGCCAGGGTCGTGAGTAGACGATGGCCAGCCTTCTGGTGCAGCGAGTCAGCGCAACGAAGAGAGCTCGGAGTCCTCGTTCGGCCTCAGCCACGATGAGTGCCGGTTCGACAACGACCACGTTGTCGAACTCCAAGCCCTTGGCATCCTCCGCGGTGAGCAGAACGATCGGAGCCGAGGCGGGCTGCAGCTCGGGTGCCCAAACCAGCTCCTCGAGGCTCAATTGCCGCCCCACATCCGGGCGCAGAGCGACCGGGACAATGATCCCAATAAGCCCTGTGCCGAGAAGCTCACGCGCAGCGGTGACCGTGGCACCTACGAGGTCGCCTTCCTCGGTTCGTCGGTACGCGGGATCATGGCCCGACAACCGCACGGCCTCGGGAGCGTCAAGTGTTGGCGCGATGTGCGGCAACAACCTCATGGCGAGCCGGTGCACCTCTATCGGCAGGCGATACCCGTGTTGCAGCTCGGCGACGTCGACATCTACCCCGGGGCGCCCAAGGAGCTCGGCGACGTCGTCCCACGATTCGTGAGCCCATGGGCTGGTGGCCTGCGCGAGATCGCCCAATACCGTCATCCAGCCGGTACGGCTGCGGCGACGTATCGAGCGAAGCTGCATCGGCGAGAGATCCTGCGCTTCGTCGACGACGATGTGCGAGTAGGTCGCCGTCGATCCGTTCAGGAGCTCGTCGGCGGCGTCGAGAACGGCGATGTCGTCGTCTGACCACTGCCACGCTCCGATGCGCGTGTCGCGAGGTATTCCAAGGAGGTCGATCTCCTCCGAGCTGAGGATGCCATCCGCAGAGGCTGCGAGTTGGCGTCGGGTACTGAACAACTCCAGAACGAACGCCTGCGGCGTGAGATTCGGCCATGCGCGTTCCAGGTAGTTGTCGACCTCCCGGATCGCGTCGCCACGCGTGTTCACGTCGAAGGCCGCGATATCCCTCACGCCAAGCCGCTCGACGGAGGCTCGCGCGCTACGAATGATCTCTTCGCGCAGGCTCGAGTAGATCTCGTTGTGGGGCCGCACGCCGCGCGCCCGGACGAAAGCGACAAGATCGGAGCCAGCGAGTCGAACACGACGGCCTTCGATGGTGAACTCGATCGGGCCCTCGGTGACATCCTGACGGTTCGCTAGGCCCTGCCGGAGAACCTCCACCATCCGGTTGTCACCCTTCAGGCGCCTGATGGCCGCGGACTCGATCCGTCCGGTACGTACTGTCGGGCCGAGCGCCGGGACAGGTCGTTGAACGACCGCGACGTCGCCAAGCGACGGGAGAACCGACGAGATATAGCGAATGAACGCGCGGTTCGGGCCGACCACCAGCACGTCGTTGCTCGCCAGCGCGTCTCGGCGGTTGTAGAGGAGCCAGGAGATCCGGTGCAGTCCGACGACCGTCTTACCCGTGCCCGGCCCACCCTGCACGATCAGGAGTTGGTCGAGGTCACGGCTAATGACCTCGTACTGCGCTCGTTGGATCGTGCTGACGATGTCGGTGAGCTCGCCTGACCGAGCCTGACGAAGCGCGTCGAGCAGCGCATCGGTGACATCGGGACCGTGACCGTCGGCTACCGCTGCGGCCAACTCTGAGAAGATGATCTCTTCGATGTCGAGGATTTGGTTCTTCTGAGTCATGTAGGTTCGCCGAGCGTCAAGCCCCAGCGGATCCTGCGGAGTAGCCAGGTAAAGGGTCCGGCGGCGTTGACCTGCCAGTTGATGACCATCAGGTCGCCGTCGTCGTCCCAGATTGCGTTCTTCCCGATGTAGAGGCGCTCTCCCTCAGCGTCGGTGCGCCCGAACGCCACGCTCTCGTCCGGGCCGGCGAGCGCGAGGCCCTCAAGTCGTTCTCGTAGTTGGACGGCCATCTTCGGGTGGGCCGCGGCCTCCGGGGCACGCATTAGCTGGTCCCGATGGCGCTCTCGCTGAGCGAGCGCGAGATCGAAGTACACCTGCTCCTCTGCGAGGTCATGGTGCATAGGTCTCCTCTCCCACGGTGACGGCCTTCAGGGAGATCAGAGATCAACGATAGAACGCACGACGCGACGAAGACCACCCCGGCAACCACCGCAGGGACCGCTCACGAAGGGCGGCGCCTACCAGTTGCGACGTCCACGCTGTGTGCACCGGGGCACACCGTCCCGCGCGGCCTGATGCGCCGAGCTCACTGACTCGTGCGAGGTCACCTGAACTCCAGGACCGCGCTTGCGTCTCGGCAATTTCTCGTGACTAGCAGCGCTCGGCACGAGCGAAGGTCCACGTGGGACAGCGATCCAGCGACCAATACGACATCGATGAGATCGGCGCTGACAGCCTTCGGCGTCCGGTGTGCGGCCGCACCGGCATCGGGACGACGAGGTAGTAGGTGAAACGACCATCACAGCCCGCGGCGACCCGCCGCGACGAACCAGCCCCTGGGCTTTCCCATGTCTCGGTCTTGGTCCGGGACCCGAATCAAATGAGCGCTGCGACGCCCCGCGTACTCAGCTGGGCTCGTTCCAGTTGAGCGCCTCTTGTGCTTGCTCGGGCCCGATCACCGTGAGCACGCTGCGGGCCCGACCCATGCCCACGTAAGCGACACGCTTGTCTCGCAGCGTCTCGACCTCGTCGAGAAGCAGGATGACGGCGTCCGACTCCAAGCCCTTGAAGCGATGGACCGTGTCGATCTGGAGCGCGCCTTCCGGCCTGCCGGCGGCTTTCGAATCGGCGACTCCCTGGGGCGATCGCCAAACGGCATGACCAACGAGTTCCCGGAGTGCGAGCAACCGATTGAGCGCGGCCGTGGACGAGGTGAGGATGACCACCTGGTCCGTCCGTAGGCGCTCCCTCACCAAGAACCGGTGAATCTCGTTGCGGAGCATGGCAAGCTGCTCTTCGGGTCGCTCGGCGGGGAGGAAGACCGGGGGCGGCCCATCCGGGCCCTCTCGGTCGAAATGGACTCCCCAGACCGCGTCCAGGCACTCGGCTATCTGTCGGGTGGATCGCAGATTGCGCTCGAGGGAAAATGTCTCGCCGAGGTCGGGCGGGGTGGCCGTCCGTTCGTACATGTTCTGCTCGGGATCGGAGAAGCGGTACACGGTCGCGGATTCGGGGCTGGTGAGGAGCGACTCGAGCGCTGCGACCCATGAGTCGCTGAAGTCCTGCGCCTCGTCGATGATGATCGCATCGACGCTGAACCCGAGCTTCCGCGCGGCCCGCGGTAGCAGCGCGGGTGCCGACTCGTCCCACCAGATCTGCGGCGCGGCCGATCAGGCAGGCCGAGGCGAGCGTGACCGATGAGCTCCCACGCCAGGCCGTGGAAGCTGTCGGTACGGACGCCCGGCGAGCCGGCGATCTGGACGCGTAGGAAGTCGGCCAGCAGCCGGTTGAAGCACGTCAACAGCACCCGGTCGCCGCCGCCGCGAGTCGCCGGGCCTTCTCGACGGCCAGCACCGTCTTGCCGGTCCCGCTCCCGCCGACGACCGTGGCCCGCCGCTGGAGGTCGAGCAGGTCCAGCACCGCGGCTTGGGCTGCGGTCAGCTCCTGGATGATCTCGTTGATGCCCGCCGCTGAGTCTGCGAGGCGAATGGACGTCGTCACTGACGGTGAGAGCAGGGCGACGAGCTCCGCCGCCTCGCCGTCAGTCAGGTGCGCGTGCATCCCGTACACCTCCCCGATGCGTTCGATCGCGGCTACCGGGTCGGCGAGGTCGAAGGCGTCGATGATGAGCGAGCGAGGGACGTTCATGGACATGCCGCCGCCGGCATGAACGGAGGGGAAGACCACACCGCTGCGAACGGTCACCGCGGCGGGCATGGAGGCGGCCTGGAGCCTCTTGACGATCGCACGGACGGTCCGGTCCGCCTGCGACATCGGGTCTTCGATCTCCACGCGCGATCCGCCTCGTCGCGTGGTTGTCCAGATCCCGTCGTGGTGCGCGACTTCGCCGCCCTTGACCTCGAGCACTAACACGCCCCGCTCGGGATGGACGAGGATGAAGTCACCCTCACCTTGCTCGTATCGGCCCGGACCCGGACGGCGCCACGCGAGGTGATGGATCACGTGCCAGCGATCGTCCAGCCGGGCCAGCGTCCGCCGCACCAGACGCTCCGGAGCGCTCTCCTTCATCCACGCCGGCATCGGCTCGGGATGGAACACGGCCATCGCTCCTATCATCGCCGCTCCACAGACAGCTTTGCTGAGCCCAGAGGGTGGATCGCCAAGGCCGGTCTGCTCATTTTGGCTGACCGACGCGTACGTGCCCAACGAGGCGGAACGCACCTGTGTTCATTCGCCATCGACCACCGAGGAGAGCGAGCCGAATTCGCGAAGCATTTCCGCGGCCGGTGTGAACCTCGTCTGCGCTACGCAACGCCGACGTGGCGGCGTGTCGGGTCGAGTGACCTGCCGCTCGATGACCAGCGGCGATGACCTACCGTTCCCAATGATGGCGTTCCGGTTCGGCCAGATCGAGCTGGACGTGGACGCGTTCGAGGTGCGGCGGGAGGGCCTGCGAGTCCACGTCGAACCGCAGGTGTTCGAAGTGGTGCGCTACCTCGTGGAGCATCGGGACCGCTTGGTTACCAAGGAGGAGCTACTAGAGCAGGTGTGGGGCACGCGGTTCGTGTCCGAATCGGCGCTGACGTCGCGGATCAAGACGGCACGGCGAGTGCTCGGCGACGATGGACGCGAGCAGCGGGTGATCCGGACGGTGCACGGTCGGGGGTACCGCTTCGTCGCCCCGCTCGTCGATGCTGCCCCCGCCGCGAGTCGAGCCGATCACCCGCCCTCCAGCGCCGCAGGTGCGCCGGTGCTCGAGCGGGAGGCGGCGCTGAGCGTCCTCGAGGACGCGGTGGCCGACGCGTCCGCCGGCCGCGGGCCGCGTCGTTCTCGTCTCCGGCGAGGCGGGGATCGGAAAGACCTCGCTCGTGCGGGCGTTCCTCTCGGCCCACGAGCGGTTGCGGGTGCTCGTCGGCTCCTGCGACGACCTCGTGACGCCGCTGCCGCTCGGTCCGCTGCGCGACGTCGCCAGCCGCGCCGCGCCGCCGTTCGCCGATGCCCTCGAGAGCCCATCGGCGGGAGATGTCCAGCGGGCGCTCCTCGCCGAGCTCGGTCGAGAGCTGTCGCCGGCGGTGCTCGTCATCGACGACCTCCACTGGGGGGACGAGGCGACGATCGACGTCCTCACGTACATCTGTCGCCGGATGGCCGAGGTTCCGGCGGTGATCGTGCTCACGTATCGCGAGGGGGAGGTCGTTGGGTCGCACCCGCTCGTGCCGCTGCTGGGCAGCATCCCGGTCGAGGTCGCCCGCCGCATCGCCCTCCCGCCACTGTCGCCGGTGGCGGTGGCCGAGCTGGTCGGACGCGATCGGGCCGACGAGGTGCTGGCCGCGACGGGTGGCGTGCCGTTCTTCGTGACCGAGCTCGCCGCCATGGGCTCGGAGGCCGAGGGCGAGCACCTGCCGACATCGGTCGCGCACGCCGTGCTGGCGCGGGTGGCGAGGCTTCCCGAGCGCACGGCACGGCTGCTCGATCTCCTGGCCGTGGAGCCCTCCCGCACCGACGTCGATCTCCTCGATGCGCTGCGACCGTCGTGGGTGGAGGAGATCGAGCCCGCCGAGCGCAGCGCCATGGTCACGGTGCAGGGGCACACTGTCGCCTTCCGCCACGAACTGGCCCGGCGGGCGGTGCTCGACGCTGTCCCCGCCGCCCGTCGTCGCGTCCTCCACCGGGAGGTCGCGCGGGCCCTCGTCACGAGTGGCGCTGACCCGGCGCGGGTCGTTCACCACGCGCAGGCCGGAGGCGACCTCGACCTGCTCGTCGAGCAGGCGCTGCTGGCGGCGCGTCAGGCCAGCTCCGTCTCCGCCCACCGGGAGGCGTGGTCGCACTACCAGCGGGTCATGCCACTCATGCGGCTGATCGCGATGGAGCATCACGCCGCGGTGCTCGAGGCGGCTTCCCACGAGGCGTACGCGGCGGGCGACGCGACGGCCGCGCTCGACCTCGCTCTCCGCGCCCTCGACGAAGATCGGCGCACCGGCGACCACCTCGCCACCGGTCGGGTGCACCGCTGGCTGTCGCGCATCCATTGGTTCCAGGGGCGCCGCCTGCAGTCCGAGGTGCAGGCGCAGCTGGCGGTGAAGGTGCTCGAACCATTGACCCCGTCGGTCGAGCTGGCCTGGGCCTACAGCAACCTCTCGCAGCTGGCGATGCTGGCGTGGCGGCGCGACGAGACCCTGCTGTGGGGTGAGCGCTCCATCGCGCTGGCCCGTGAGCTCGGCGCCGACGACGTTCTCGTGCACGCCCTCGTCAACGTCGGCACCGAACGCTTCAGGGACGACACGACCGATGAAGCGCCGCTGTGGGAAGCGGTAGCGAAGGCGCAAGCGCTCGGACAGCACCACGAGGCGACTCGCGGCATGATCAACGTCGCCTACACGGTGATGCAGAACGACTTCCCGGCGCGGGCGGGGGAGGTGGCGGTTCAGGCCCTGCGCTACGCCGAGCAGCACGAGGTGGAGACGCTGCGGCAATACCTCGTCGTCACGCTGGGGCGCATCGCCGCCCTCGAGGGCAGGTGGGACGAGGCGGAGGCGGTGCTCTGCGATGCGGTGGAATCGGGGTCGTCGGTCCCGCTCATCCTGGCGCTGTCCTCGCTCGCACTCGTCCAGGTGCGCCGGGGCGACGACGAAGCGGCCGCCACGCTCGAGCGAGCCTGGCCGCTGGCGGAGGCCGCTGGTGAGCCGCAGCGCATCGTCCCGCTGGCGGAGGTCGAGGCCGAACGAGCGTGGCTGGGCGGCCGGCTCGATCCCTCGGTCCGCCATCTGCGCGACGCGTATGCGATGGCGGGGCGGGACCGTGCGAACGTCGGGCGGCTCGCCCGCTGGCTCCAGGAGGCAGATGCGCTGGCAACGATGCCGGTGGGCGTGCTCGAGCCGCACCGCGCCGAGCTCGAGGGACGCTGGGCCGACGCGGCGTCGGCGTGGCACTCACGAGGCATGCCCTACGAGGAAGCGCTCGCGCTGGCGCGGACCGGACGGCCGGGACGGCGCCAGGCGATCGAGATCGCGGAAAGGCTCGGCGCGGCCCCGCTGCTCCGACGCCTGAACGCTTCTACCCCCGCCTGACCCGCGGCGAAGATGCCGCTCGCCCGTTCAACGGCCGGCGCGCCGAGCTCAGCATCGTCGGCAGGAAGGTGATCATGGCGTGTGCCTTGGCTCGGCGGGTTGGTCGCGAAAGCTCAGCCCGGGAGGGCCTCCGTCCACACGAGGGCGGTGCCGTCCACGACGACGACGCCGTCCTGGTTGGTGATGGCGGTGCGGAGCCGAGCGATGGGCTTGTCGGCCCGGAGGTCGAGCACCTCGACCTCGGCGGTGATGGTGTCGCCGGGACGAACGGGGGCGCGGTAGCTCCAGTCGGTGTGCAGGAAGACGGAGCCGGGCCCCGGGAGGTCGTGGGCGACGACGGCGTTCAGCAGCCCAGTGGTCACGCCGCCCTGCACGACGATGCCGCCGAAGCGGGTGGCGGCGGCGACGCCGGCGTCGTAGTGGAGCGGGTTGCGGTCGCCGGTCAGCGCGGTGAACAGCTCGATGTCCTCGCGTCGTGACAGTGCGGCTGCGGCGGGCGGTGTCGCCGATGTTCATCGCGGGGTCTCCCATCAGGACGTGGTGGGCCTCGACGGGAGTGGTGCTCCTCACGGTCGCCCTCCGGTGAGCGCGGGCTCCTCGTCGAGCTGGGCGATGGCTTCGACCTCGTCGCTCATGGCCGAGCTGAGCTGGAGGAGGAGCTCGGGGATCTGGGCGTCGGTCCAGCGCATGCCGGCGATGGTGTCGACGACCTCGAACAGGGGCAGCGAGAGCCGGTCGCGGGTGTCGTGGTAGTGGCCGAGGGCATCGGCCTCGGTGGCGGCGCCGGTGGCGGTGGCGGTGATGGCTCGGGCCAGGAGCTCGGCGTCGCGCAGGGCGTCGGTGAGGCCGTGCGCGCTGATCGGGTCCTTCCAGTAGCCGGCGTCGCCGACGAGGGCCCACCCCGGCCCCGTACGGCTGGCGGAGGTAGCCGGGCTGGCCGCCGAAGGTGCGGACGCCGGCGGGCGGGAGAGCGGTGGCGAGCCGGTCGGCCAGCGCGGGTGAGGCGGCCCGGACGACGTCGTGGAGGACCCTCAGACCGCCACGGCCGATGCGGGCCGGGGTGGCGGCGGCGAACACGCAGGTCTGGCCGTCGTTGGTGGGGATGACGCCCGGCGCAGGCGTCGGGCCGGAAGACCCACTCGTAGCCGTCGACGGTCGAGCCCGGCCAGTAGCCGTAGACGACCGCGGTGGCTCCGGTGCCTCGCCGCTGGACCGGTGCGCCGACGGCGCTGGCGACGACCGAGCGGAGCCCGTCCGCGCCGACCACCCAGCGGGCCGGTAGTGCCGACGGCGCGCCCGGTCGCGTCCCGACCCGTGACGCCGTCGACGCGGCCGTTCTGCGTCGCGGGTGACGTCGGTGATCGGTCACGCCGTACCGAAGCGGGCGCCGGCGGCGCGCGCGGCGTCGACGAGGATCGGGTCGAGCACGGTGCGGCGGGGGGCGTAGAGGGCGTCGACACCGTGCGACGGCTTGATGGCGATCGGCACCTCGTCGTCGGCGTACGTGAACGTCGTCCGGCGCACGGGCGGGGTGCCGGCGGCGACGACGGCGTCGAGCAGGCCCCAGCGGTGGAGCTGCACGACACCGCCCACGCATGCAGGGCGTGGGTGGAGAGGGTGTCGGCGCCGTAGCGGCTCCGGTCGACGACGAGGACGTCGAGGCCGGCGCGGGCGAGCAGCAGGGCGGTGGCGGCGCCGGCGGCGCGGGCGCCGACGATGACGACGTCGTGGGCGGCGGAGGAGTGGAGGGGTGGCTCTCATGGCGGTGTCCTTGTCGGCTCAGGCGGGGCGCGGGCTCGTGGTGGTGCGAGCCGGCTGGCGATGTGGTGGGCGAGGTAGGCGGCGTCGTGGCGGACGCCGTCGATGAAGTTCGAGTCGCGGCGGTGCTGGAAGCGCTGGCCGAGCACGTAGAGGCCGGCGACGGGCGTGACGCCGCGGCGCTGGGTGATCTCGCCGTGGTGGTCGAGCACGGGGACGTGCAGCCATGGGTAGGGCCGGCGGTAGCCGGTGGCCCAGACGACGGCCGCGATCCCGCTCGTCGCCGCAAGGTCCAGCTGCGTGAGCGGCGTCGGTCCGCGGTCGAGCGGGCGCAGCAGGGCCGGCGGGGAGCACCTCGGCGTCGAGGCCGTGGGCGACGATGTGGTCGTCGATCTGGGCGAGGATCCGGTCGAGGCGCTCGTCGGCAGGCGACGGTGTTGGCCCGGAGGTCGTCGGCGAAGGCCAGGCGGTCGCCGTCGATGCCGGCCGAGCCGTCCGGCCAGGCGCACGCCCAGCCCCTGGAGGGCGGGCAGGTCGACGTCGCGATGGTCGGGCCGCGGCCGACGAGCTGCATGGCGCCCTCGTGGCGGGCCTGGGCGGGGTCGCTGACCTCGTCGATGGTCTTGGCGAAGGTGCCGATCTGGTCGAGCCACCACCAGATGTCCATGCCCCGGTAGCGGCGGGGGATCCGGCTGTGGCGGCCGACGGCCAGCACGACCTCGCGGCCGGCTCGGGCGAGCTCGTCGGCGAGCTGCACGCCGGTGGCGGACGCGCCGACGACGAGCACCCGCCCGTCGGGCAGCTGCGCGGGGTTGCGGTAGGTGCTCGGCGGTGATCTGGGCGACGGCCGGGTCCAGGTGTGCCGCGAAGCCGGGCACGCGGGGCTGGTCGCACCAGCCGGTGGCGATCACGACGTTGCGGGCGCTGCCAGCGCGCTGTCGTGGTGTGCACGGTGAAGCCGTCGTCGGCTCGGCGAAGGGAGTGGACGTCGTGTGCCTTCCTGGACCGGCGCGTCGAACGAGTCGGCATAGGCCGTGAGGTAGGCCGCGACCTCGCCGGCGGTCATGTAGCCGTCGGGGTCGGGGCCCTGGTAGGTCCAGCCGGGGAGCCGGCTGGCCCAGTTGGGGGTGAGCAGTCGGAGCGACTCCCAGCGTTCGCTCCGCCAGCGCTCGGCGACGTGGCCGCGCTCGAGCACGACGTGGTCGATGCCGGCGTCGGTGAGGCATGCGGCTCATGGCGAGGCCGGCCTGGCCGGCGCCGATGACGAGGGTGTGGGTGGTGGGCATCGGGGTGAGCTCCTGTGCGGGGGTGCGTCCGCTGCGGCCCGGGCCGGCTGTGCGACTCCGGCCGGGCCGTCAGCGGATCGGGGGTCGGCCGGTCTCAGCCGGCGTCGACGGTGATGGCGACGGGGACGCCGTTGGTCAGCACGTCGAACACGGCGGAGCGCTTGCGGGACTGCTCGACGACGGCGCGGAGCTTCTCGGGGTCGTCACCGCGGAGGGTGAAGCTGACCCGCATCTGCTGGTAGCCGTTGCGGACCTCGTCGGACAGGCCGAGGATGCCGAGCAGGTCGATGTCGCCCTCGACGGTGGACTCGACGGAGTTGAGGTTGACGCCGCGGGCGGCGGCGATGTTGGCGATGCCGGCCGTGAGGCAGGCGGCCAGGGCGTGGAGCAGGAACTCCACCGGCGTCGGGCGCGTTGTCCTGGCCGACGAGCACGGCGGGGTGGTCGGCGTCGTAGATGAACGGCTGCTTGTGCGTCATCTCCTGCGTGGCGCCGAAGAAGCCGTGCAGCGTCGACTGGTTGTGGGTGCCGCTCACCCACCGTGTTCGTGGCGCGGAACTGGAAGTCGGCGATCTCGTGGTTCGCCCGGACGGCGTCGATGGTCGCGAACAGGGTCGCGGTGTCCACGCCGTTGCGGATCGGGTTCTCGGTGACGGTCATTTCGGGTCTCCTTGTTGTTGGTGTTGGTGGTGGTGGTGGTGGTGTGGTCTGGACCTGCCGGTGCGGGGGCGAGCGCGACCAGGAGGCGAGTGGTGGGTGTCTCCTGACGGTGTTGCGGCGACGGTTCGGAGCCGGCCGTGGGGGCTAGTGGGCACGGTACGGAACGGGCCTCATACCTGCTTGGAGAGGAGGTGGAGGGTTCGTGGAGATTCGAGCCGTGAGGTCAGACCACCGCCGTGCGGCGGTGCAGGATCCGAACAGCGGCGAGCACGAAGACGGCGGCGAAGATGGCCAGGACAGCTGCGTGAAGCACGACGCCTCCTGCGAAGGCGTCACCGTATTGCTGAGCCACGATCGGTCCAGACGTCCCCGGCTCGAACCGCGTCCGGAGGTCGAGGACCCGGCCGAGCGCCTCGAACGCCCAACGGTCCGGGGTGACGGCGCTGATGGCTCGACCCACGGGCGCCATGGCTCGCACCGGCAGCACCGCACCGCCGAACAGCACGGCGGGGAAGCACAGCATCGGCAGCGCCAGGGTGGCCTGCGATGGGTCGGACGACCGCGGCGGAGGCGAGCAGGCCGAGTGCGAGCGCGGCGACGGCGTCGAGGAGCAGCACGCCGACGAGCGTGGCGGTGTCACGCCAACCGGCGCCGGGTAGCCGCCCGGTGCTCCGCAGCGCCACCACCATCGCGGCGTTCACGACGAGGAGGACCGGTACGAGCACGGTCACCTTGGCGAGTACGTACGCACCGAGCCCGAGCCCGACGTGGCGTTCCCGTCGCACGATCGCGGCCTCGGTGCAGATCTGCAGCAGGCCGTAGGTGAGACCGAAGAAGAAGGCGGCGAAGGCCAACCAGTAGGTGACGCCGACGGCCGCCAACGGAGCGCCGTTCCGGGCGTCGAAGGCGTCCTGGCGGAACAGGAGGACGAACATGGCGACGACGAGCACTGGCGCTCCGAGCATGATGGCCAGGGTCAGGCGGTTGCGGATGAGCACCTCGACGTTGCGGCGGCACAGCACGGCCCATTGGTGCCAGACCGACGAGCGAGCCGCGGCTGCGGCGGGCGGTGGCCCGACCGGCGTCATCGCTGATCGACTGGTCGGGCTCGGTCCGACGGGCGGATGCGGCGCGGCCGGGTCGGAGTGCACGTCCTCGAGCGAGCGGTAGATGTCGGCGACGTCGTCGACGCCGAAGTGCTCCAGGGCATCCGCCGGTGAGCCGTCGAACACGAGCCGACCGCCGCGGCCGAGCACGATCACCCGGTCGCATTGCCGGACGTCGTCGGGACTGTGGGTCGTGATGACGATGGTCGACCCATCGGCGGCCAGAGCACGAAGGGCGGCCAACAGATTGCGGGCGGTGCCGGGGTCGAGCCCCGAGGTCGGCTCGTCGAGGAAGAAGGCGCAGGGCCGGGTCAGCAGCTCGACCGCGATGCTGACGCGCTTGCGCTGGCCACCGCTGAGCGCTCCGACGCTCGTCGACGCGCGTTCGCGCAGCCCCATGGCGTCGATGGTGCGGTCGACGGCATCGTCCAGCTCCTCAGCCGCGAGGTGCGGCAACCGAAGCCGGGCCGCGTGGTGCAGCGTCGCTCGCACCGGCAGCTCCCGGTGGATGATGTCGTCCTGGGGGACGTAGCCAACCGTCGTGCGGAACCAGTCCCGATGCTGGTGCACGTCCCAGCCGTCGAAGCGCACGCTGCCCATCGAGGGCAGTCGCAGCCCGGCGAGGGTCTCGAGCAGCGTGGTCTTGCCGGCCCCGCTGGCACCGATCACCGCGACCACCTCCCCGGGCCTCGATGCTGAGGCTCACGTTGGTCAGGATCTGGGCGCCGCCTCGGAGCACGCGGGTCACCCCGTGAGCTTCGATGCGCGCCGCTCGCGTCGGTACGGCCGCGATGGCGTCTGCTTGATGCGTTGAGCGCTCCTGGGTGAGGGTGGTCATGGCGTCGGGCTCCTTGTTCGGGCGGATCGTCGGCACGGTACGAAGCGACCCTTCCCCGGCCCTTCCCGCGCCGATCAGCGGCAGGGAAGGCTTGGAGAAGGTGACCTCATTACCGTCATAGATGACCCCCGAGCCGAGGACGACCGGCCATGGAAGGCTGACATCACAACCACCATCGTCGACAGTTGCGACATCGCCGCCTACCGGACCTGGCCCACGCACAGGCCCTCGTGGCCGGTCACCTGCTGCGTGTCCTCGGCCACAGTCGGTGACGCCGTCTTGAGGCATCCGCTCCTCGAATCCCGCCTATGGCGAGGTCACATTTCGGGTGATCGACGAGCGTGGTGTTCGCGACCTTGCTTCGAACGGATGAGGTTCGGCGGCGCTCCGCTCGGGCCGTGACTTCGAGAACGACGGCTTCGCGGTCGCCCAGTCGATCGCCAGCACCAGCTGGCATCGGACCGCCTTCCTCCCGGTTCAACCTGGCCATATGCGCCCGCTCGGTGCAACTGAGATCACCGTCTCATCACTCATGTCGTCCCGCTCGGGACACGGGCCGGGCGTGCTGAGCCACTCTCGCGGTCGCGAACATCGCGGCTCGCACGCCGAGCCAACCGGTCGAGGGGTGCCCAGCAGTCTCCCGGCACGGTCAGGCTCGCCAGGCCGCGATGAGGTGTTGAGCGACGTTCTCTCTCCGAGTTGGACGGCGTCATTCGACGGTCCCGCACGTCGTCGTACTTATTGGAACACGAGAACAGGCCGAAGTTATTCAAAGGCGTGGGCAGTTTGCGTCAAAGGGCGTGAAACGAGACGCGACAGCGGACTCGTTCTCGACGAAAGGCATTCCATGTCCATCCTCAACCCCCGCATGCTCATTGCTTCCACACTGAGAGATCCCATTCAAAAGATCCTCGTCAGCCTCGGGATCGGGGCGGTCGGTGCAGTGTTGCTGATCACCCCGGCCTTCGCTTGGTCCGGCTCCGTCAACGGCGTCATCAATTGCGCCAACGAGAGCACCTGGACCCTGACCAACAGCGAGGGCTCAGAGTCCCCGGCCAATGTCAGTGGTGACATCACCATCTCTGGCCTAAAGGACTCAACCACGGTCAATGGTCCCAACCACGCCCGCGTGACCGTGACGTTCTCGTGGCCCAACAGCGGTGAACCGGATCAGACAGTCTCGGCGACGGCGACGCAAGATGAGGAATGTGGACCGGCCACCACCGTTCCCGTGACCACCGTCCCCAACCCAACCACAACGGCGCCCAGCGCTCCGACGCTGACCGCGGCTCCGACGCCTACCCCGACGACGGCCGCGGCCCCGAGGACGATCACTCGGGCCCTGCCCGCGACCGGTTCACCTTCGGCGCTGCTCGCCGTCGCCGGCCTGTCAGTGCTGGCGGTCGGTTCCGCCCTCGTCCTCGTCCGTCGCCGAGGCGCCTCGGCCTGACCGAGCTCCAGTGCCAGTTCGACGGCTTCGGCCGCCACCAGGCCCGGCCACGCTGATACTCCGCTTGGAGGTCAGCGTGGCCGATCACGTTGTGAGCCGGGCGCGCCACCATGCTCCTTCCCCCGGGTGCTCCCACCGATCTCGCTGGTGCTCGCCACACGGTCCGCCTCCTATGTCGAGGGCTTGACCGCCTCCAGGTATCGGGGCCAGGCGGACTCGGCCGCGGCCGGGGAAGGGTGGGACCGGTGGATCGCCGTGTTCGCGGCGCGTCTCGGCGGGGCCTTGACGATGTCGCGCCCATCGCGCGAGCGTGCGGGCTTTGCCGGGAGGGGGCTCCCCGTTGGCGCTCGATGCGACTCCGCTCTCCATCGCCAACTTGCCAGCGGTGCTCGCGGGGCCGGTGCTGCGTCGGCTGACGCGAACGGACGTGTCCGTGTGGCTCGCGGTCTCCCGTCCTGACGACGTCACCCTGCACGTCCAGCCGGCGGGGCAGGCCGCGCCGTCGACGGCCGCCACCGCCACGCCGGTGCAGGTCGGTTCCCATCTGTGGCTCACGACCGTCACCGCCGACGCCCCCGGCGGCCAGTTCGCCGCCGGCTCGCTCTACGACTACCGGTTGTCCTCGCCCGGCTGGCCGGCCGAGCCGAACTGGGCCGACCTGGCCATCGATTCGGCGCTGCCGACGTTCCCCGGCCTGCCGGCCCACCTCGACGATCTCGTCATCCTCCACACGTCGTGCCGCAACGCACGCGCCGCCGGCCTCGACGCCCTCCCGACGGCCGCCGACCTGATCCGCGCCCGGGTCGGGGCCAACACCCCGAACGCCCGGCCGAACCTGCTGGTCATGTCGGGCGACCAGATCTACGCCGACGAGATGCCGCCGCCGCTCGCCCCCCGCGTCCGGCGGGTCGCCACCGACCTGGTCGGCATCGACGAGACCGCGGTGTTCGGCGCGCTGCCGAAGCGTCGGCGGACGCCAAGCGCCGACGAACGGCTTCGGGCTCACCTCCAGCGTCGCCACCGACCACCTCTGGACCCTGGGCGAGTTCCTCGCCGGCTACGTCCTCAACTGGTCCGACGTCCTGTGGCCGGCGACGGTCCCCAGGTGGAGCGATGTCGACCCCGCCACCGACCTCGACCCCGCCAGCGACTTCGACGAAGACGGCTGGAACGAGCTGGCGGACCGGGTCGAGCGGTTCAAGGCCGGCCTGGCCAGGCGTGCGCAAGGTGCTCGCCACCGTGCCGTCGCTGATGATCCTCGACGACCACGAGATCACCGACGACTGGAACCTCGACTACCCGTGGGCGCAGGCCGTCTACGCCGACGCCCACGGCCGCCGCATCGTCGCCAACGGGCTCCTCGCCTACGTGCTGTGCCAGCACTGGGGCAACGCCCCCGGCCGCTTCGCCACCGCCGGCACCCCAGAAGCCCAGACCCTCGCCGCCGCCCACTTCACCGGCGCCAGCCCCGACACCGCCGCCCTGCGCACCCTCATCGGGGCGCCGAGCGCGGCCCCGCCCAGCCCGCCCAGCGTCCTGCGCGACCTCGCCCCGCCGAGCACCCTCCGCTACGACGTCCACCTCGGCCCCGCCGACGGCTACCCCGCCCGCCTCGTGCTCCTCGACGAGCGCACCGCGCGCGAGTTCCACCGGGTCGACCACCCGGCCGCCCGCATCTCGATCGCCGCCCTCGCCCTCGAGCTCCCACCGCCCACCGACACCGCCCCGCTCACCATCCTCGTGGCGCCGTCGCCCGCGTTCGGCACCCACATCGTCGAGCACCTCATCCAGCCCGCCGCCAGCCTGATCCCGGGCGGCGCCGAGTTCGCCGACTTCGAGTCGTGGTCGGCCGCCACCGCCAACCACCAGGACCTGATCGCCCGGCTCGCCGCCTACCAGCCCGTCGTCGTGCTCTCCGGCGACGTCCACTACACCTTCACTGGCTCCATCACCTACGACCGCCACGGGGCGACGAGCCGCTTCGCCCAGCTCACGGGCAGCTCGGCCCGCAACGCCGACAAGAAGACGGTCGTGCTGCAGCTGCTCGGTGACTTCGCCACCAAGGTCGGCGTCGAGCGGGCGCGCACCTTCGTGGGCTTCGAAGCCCTCACCAGCCCGCAGCGGGCGCAGCTCGTCTCGCCGCCCGCCGGCCGGCAGCATCCTTCCCTACGACGACCTGGCCGACGTCGCCCTCGGCCGCGTCTTCCGGGCCGGCCAGGAGTCGCCGGCCGTCCTCTCCGCCGAGGTGACCACCGCGTACGGGTTCGGGGCCGGCGACTGGCGCTATGAGATCCGGCCCGTCGACGACCAGGAGCTCCCGGCCGCCGGCCCGCTGCTCGACGCCATGAACGGCGTGGCGGCGGCGTGGCCGGGCTGGGATCCCGACAAGTCGTACACGATGCTGGGCGGGCTGCGGTCGTCCGACCTCCACCGCATCGGGCGCGTGTTCACCGGCCTGTCGAACATCTCCCTCGTGACCTTCAGCAGCGGGCCCGCCGATCAGCGTTCGCCACGCCGCATCCGGGCCCGCCGGCGAAGACCTGGCGGCGCCGATCCCGCACCACTCCGACACGACGGTGTCGCTTGGCTGATCCGACCGCGCTCCTCGAGACCGTCACGGATCTCGTCGTCGACGGCGTGCGCGACGCCCTGGACGGCACGAACCCGAACCTGGCCCCGCTCGTGCCGCCCGACGGTGCCGCGGCCCGGGCCGACCTGGCGGCCCTCGTCACCCGCGCCGCGGCCGTCAGCGATGCCGCCGACCCGGTGTCCTGGCTCCAGGCCATCGACCAATGGCGCACGACGATGAACGACCTCGCCATCCATGCCTTCGGCGGCGGCAACGCCGAGGAGGCGATGCTCGTCCGCATCGTGCAGGAGCGGCTGCCCCGCGTGGCCGCCTTCCTCACGATGGTCGGCGTCATCGTCACGCCGGTGCAGGGCCAGCCGAGCGTCGACTGGACCAAGCTGCGCCAGCTCGTCAACGACCCCGGCACCCTCGTCAACGAGGACCTGTGGGATGCCCTGCTCGGCGACGCCGGGCTGCCCGGCACCGGCCGCCTGCCGGCGGTGATCGTCGGCTTGCTGATCCTGTTCCCCCAGACGCTGCTGGCGCTGATCCGCGGCGACGCTCCACGTGGCGCCGCTCGCCCTCCCGCCCACCGACGGGCCGGGGCCGTGGCGCGACTTCCGCACGCCAGAGCGCGGAGTGGATCTCCTTCACGGTGCCGTTGCCGGACTTCGCGCAGCCCGACGACCAGCGGGTGCCGCGCACGATCTTCGACCTCGTCGCCGACATGACCCCGCAGCTCTCGGCCACCCTCGGCATCCGCTCGGCCCGCCGGGTCGTGGCCGGCCGGTCGGTGACCGACTTCGAGATGTGGCTGGCCCTCGCCCTCGACCAGGACAAGTGGGAGTACGACTTCGGCCAGAGCTGGATCCTCCGGGTGGTGCCCGGCATCACGGCCGGGTTCGGCCACGACCCCGACGGGTGGCACGGGGCCTTCCGGCCGTTCGCCATGGGCAGCCTGTCCCAGCCGCTCGGCCCCGACGATCCCGTCGTCGTCACGTTCAGCCGGGAGCTGCCCGAGGAGGCGCCCGACATCGCCCTCGGCCCGCCCTACGACACCCGGCTGATCATCCAGGACGTCGGCCTGTTCCTGAAGCTGCGGGAGAACCATCCCATCGTCGAGGTCGGCGGCTACGCCCACGGGCTGTCGGCGGTGCTGACCAATCGTTGGTGGCGCACCTTCGGCGCCACCAACGAGCTGTTCGGCGAGGGCATCCGCTTCGATCTCGACCTCGACATCGCCTACGTCGAGGGCAAGGGCCTGCAGCTCAACCTGTCGGCCGGGCTCGACGTCACCTTCGACGTCGACTGGAAGCTCGGCGACCGCCCGCCGGCGGCCAACGCCAACGACCCGAACGCGGCCAAGCGCGGGTTCTTCGACCTCACGATCCACAGCATCCGGGTGTACGTGCCCATCGAGGCGACGCAGGACAGCTTCGACATCCGCGCCGAGATCACCTTCCACGTCTCGATCCGGTTGGGTCCCGTCGTGGCGGTGGTCGCCGGCCTCGGGGCCTGGCTCGGATGGTGGGCGGAGGGCACGCCGCCCGAGAAGCACTGGATCGGTTTCCTGCCGCCGACCGGGGTGGGCCTGCAGATCCAGGTGCCCGGCGTGGTGGGCGGCGGGTTCCTCGACTTCACCGGCGGTCCCAACGAGCGCTTCGCCGGCCTCCTGTACCTGCGGATCAGCGCCTTCGAGGTGACGGCCTTCGGCATCCACGAGCTCACCGGCCAGCCCGGAGACGCCCGGCGGAAGACCTCGTTCATCATGGTGATCGGCATCCGCTTCTCGCCGGGGATCCAGCTCGGCTACGGGTTCGCCATCACCGGCTTCGGCGGCCTCATCGGCATCAACCGCCGCGCCGACACCGACGCGCTGCGGGAGCGGCTCACGTCGGGCGCGGCCGGCAACGTCCTCTTCGCCGAGGATCCCGTGCGCAACGCCCCGGCGATCCTCGGCGACCTCGGCGCCCTCTTCCCGCCGGCCGACGGCGTCTACGTGTTCGGGCCCACCATCCAGATCAGCTGGCTCAGCGTCGGCAGCGGCAAGCTGCGTGCGGTTCGACGTTGGCATCTTCATCGAGCTGCCTGGTCCGACGAAGGTGGTGCTGCTCGGCTCGGCGCGCGCCTCCCTCCCGGGCGACACGGACAACAAGGTCTTCTTCATCCGCGTCGACATCGTCGGCCTCGTCGACTTCACCAAGAAGGTCATCGAGTTCGACGCCACCCTCATCAACTCGCACGTGATGGAGGTGTTCAAGGTCACGGGCGACGCCGCCTTCCGCTCGAGCTGGGGTGACCGCCCGTACGTGATGCTCGCCATCGGCGGCTTCCACCCGGACTTCAACCCGGAGCCGGCCGTCTTCCCGGAGATGACCCGCGTCGCCCTCACCCTGCAGCAGCCGAACAGCATCCTGTTCCTGCGGGGCGAGGCCTACGTCGCCATCACGACCAACACCTTGCAGTTCGGCGGCCGCATCGAAGCTGGGATCCACAAGGGTTCGTTCAACGCCGTCGGCTTCATCAGCCTCGACGCGCTGATCCAGTTCATCCCGTTCCACTTCGAGGTGGACTTCGCCGCCGGCTTCGAGGTCCGCTGGAACGAGCTGAGCCTGGCCGGCGTCAAGATCAAGGGCACGATCTCCGGGCCGGGCCCGATCACCGTCACCGGCAAGTTCTGCATCGAGATCCTGTTCTGGGACATCTGCTGGAGCGACTCGTTCACCATCGGCTCCAGCCTGCAGGCCGCCGTCGCCGCGGTGGCCAGCACCGCCCAGGCGCTGCAGGCCGAGCTCGCCGAGCCGGACAACCTGAGCGCGGTCGGCGGCGACGACCCGCATGTGGCGCAGGTCCGGCGGGGCACGCCGACCGGCGCCGTCGTGTCGCCGCTCGGGGCCGTCGCCTGGACGCAGCACCGGGTGCCGTTCGGTGTGCCCCTCGACCGGTTCGACGGCCAGCCCCTGTCGACACCGCAGTCGCTCGCCGTGACGGCCAGCGTCCCGGGGGCGGTCCGCGTGCAGGACTGGTTCAGCCCCGGGTCCTTCGCCGAGCTCACCCAGGCCGAGGCGCTGACCCGGCCGTCGTTCGAGCGACTCGACGCCGGCGTGGTGATCGGCTTCGCCGACGACCGCTCGGCCGGCCTCGACCACCCGTTCACAGTGATCGAGATCCGTCTGCCCGAGCCGCCACGGGTCGGCGTCGTCTTCACCTTCCCGGCCGTCACGCTCGACGCCGTCCTCAGCCGGACGGGCGACGGCGGCGTCCGGAGCCGGAGCCCGCTCGTGACCGTGGGCGACGAGACGTTCGTCGTGCGGGGCGGCGACGGGCAGGTCGTGGAGACGGCCCGGAGCCAGTCCGAGGCGTTCCAGAAGGCGCGGGCCCTCGGTGGTCATGCCCTGCCCGAGACCGACGTCGTCGTGATGGCCGGAGTCTGAGCATGCCCGGCACCCTGCGCTTCTACGGTTGGCAGCGGTCGGGCATCTACCAGCTCGTCCCGGGGCCGGCCCTGCACGACGGACGCCTCACCGGGTCGGTCACGCTGACCGTCACCAACGAGCAGCCGCCCAACGAATCGGTCGCCCGGCACGGTGCAGTTCGACCTGATGGGACCGGGCGACGCCCAGGGCCTGAAGCCCACCGCCGTCGTCCGCATGGTGCCGCCGCCGGGCACGCCCGACGCCGAGCGCGAGAAGTGCGTCCACGTCGATCTCGCCGCGCCCGACCTGCCGTGGCGGTACACGCCGCAGCTCGCCAGCGGGAAGGCGTTGCGGCCCTGGATCGTGCTCGTGGTGGGCACGCCGGCCGAGGTGCAGCTGCAGCCGGGCGGCGGGTCGTGCTCGCCGGCAGCGTCGCTCGCGGCCCACGATCTGACGAAGGCCGCCCGCGGCGCCCATGTCCAGGAAGACCTCGACCATCCCGGCCAGCTCGTGTCCCGGCTGCTCTGCGAGCGGCCGCTCGACCCGCGCACCGAGTACGTCGCCGTCGTCGTCCCCGCCTTCACCGAGCTCGGCCTGCCGGCGTGGGGATCGTCGACGGCGAGCGTGACGTTGCCGGCGCTGCACAGCTGGCGGTTCTCGCACCGGCGAGGAGGGCGACTTCCCCCGCCTGGCCGGTCGACTCGTAGCGGGCGAGGCGCCGACGACGCTCGGCCGGGCGCCGCTCAGCTACCGGCCGCTGCCGACGGCACCTTCACTGTCGGTCCGTGGTGCCCTCGCCCCCATCGGGGGCACCGACGCCGCCGTCCCCCCGACCGTCGCCGCCGACGTCGAGTCGCTGACGACCATGCCGGTGGACCCGCGGCGGCCGGTGATCACCCTCCCGGACTACGGGGCCTGCTGGGTGGACGACCCGGGTGCGACGGCATGGGGGCGGGCCTTCCGCCACGATCCTCGGCACCGTGGCGTAGCTGGACTCGGGCTGTGGGGCGGCATCGCCCAGCAGGAGGTGCTGGCCGACGCCGCCGCCGCCCAGGCCGGCGCCCTCGACGTGGCGGCCCAGCGGATCCGCCACCTCACCGCCGGGTTGGCGGCCGCCCGGTCCCTGTGGCGGCGCCGCCTGCCCGCCGACGGTCAGCGGCGGCTGGCCGTGTTCGGCCCCGCCCTGGGGCGCATGGTCACCGCGGGCGGCACCGTCCGCCACGCCATCGCCGGGCCCGAGCGCCCCCTGTCGACGGCGCTGTTCTCGACCGCGGCCCGGCGCGCCCTCCGGCAGGGGCCGGCCCGCACCAGGGCCACGCCGCCCGCGGCGCTCGACCCAGCGCGTCGTCATCGATACCGCCAACGTCCCCAAGCCGCCGCCCCCGCGTTCGCCCGGCCAGCTCACCCACGTCGACAACCTCGCCCACCGCTTCGGCACGCAGCCGATGGACGCCGCCATCGTCGAAGGAGTGCGCAACCGTCAGATCTCGGCCCCCGAGCTGACCCAGCTGGTCCAGCGCTTCGACCGGACTGGCTACTCCGGACCGCTCGTCCAGCGGTTCGACACGCAGATGAAGACGATGCTCGACCGGACCCGCATCGGCCAGCCGATCCCGTTCTTCGCCATGGTGACGATCCTCGACCCACCGACCGGCAAGCGGCACACCGGCGACGAGCTCGGCGGGCTGCTCGACAAGCTCAACGCCCCCGGCGACGTCGACGACCTCCTGGCGCTGGGCCGCATCGTCGAGAACCGGCCCGTGTCCCGCCCGTCCACGCCCGTCGACCTCGACGCGGTGAGCGGCTCGGTGGCGGCGGCGATCGACCCGACGGTGCCCCGGCCGTTCCTCGTCGACCGCGTGCTCTCCACCATCGACGGGCTCGACGAGCAACAGCCGCTCGCCCCGCCCGAGCTGTGCCCCGACCTGGACCTGCCGGCGTGGCAGTTCCTACGCGACCAAGCGCCGGACTGGCTCCTCCCCGGCGCCGGAGAGCTCGTCGAGAACACGGTCGTTGCGGTTGAGACGAACCCCGCCTTCGTCGACGCCTACCTCGTCGGGCTCAACACGCAGGCGATCGGCGAGCTGCGGTTCCGGAACATCCCCATCGTGACCGGCTGCACGCCGCTGCGGCAGTTCTGGGCCCGCACCAACCCGGCGACGGAGTCCTACGACGACGACATCGTGGGGATCAACAACTGGCCGCAGACGTCGGACATCGGCGCCACCAGCCACCAGACCGCCGCCGCCGCCAGCGCCGATCTCGTGCTGGTGTTCTGCTCGCCGCTGTTCCGCCGCTTCCCTCGCACGCTCGTGTACCTCACGCCGGCGCAGCTAAGTGGAGGCGCTCCCGACTGGACCGCGGCGCCCGACCTCGGCCAGCGGGTGCTGCCGTCGTTCCAGGGGACGATCGCGCCCGACACCACGTTCTTCGGCTTCGACCTCGACCCGACTCTCGGCGCGGTGCACTGGGTGGTGCTGGAGGAGCCGCCGCACGGCTACCGGTTCTTCAACACCGGCCCGACGCCCACGCGGGCGGCGCAGATGGCGTCGGCCGGCGATGGCGCCGCCTTCGCATCGGCCGCCTTCGCCGATCCGGTACGGGTCATGCTCCGCGGCGACGGGCTGATCCCGTGAGCAACCCGTTTGAGGTGAAGCCGGAGATCGAGCTGCGCGCCGCCCTCACCCGGCTCGGCCTGGACTCGAAGACGGCGGCGCGCGGCATCGAGGCCATGCTGTCGTGGCTCAACGGCGTGGCGTCGGCCAAGGCGCTGGTCGCTGACATCGGAAAGCATCCGCTGCCGGCCGCGCCGGGTACTCGGGCGCCACGCCAACCGAGCCTGCGTGCCGGGACCGCGGCCCCCGCCGCCCCGACCCTCATGGCCGACGCCCTCATCGCCGCTCGCCCGTTCGGCGATGTGCTTGAGGTCGCCGTCGTCTCGGGCGTCGACGCCGCCGTTCTCGCCCAGCTGATCCACGTCGGCCACGAGCTGGCAGCACCGCCGCCACCGCCACCCCCACCCCCGACCGTCGGTGTGCTCGTCCCGCTGCGCCTCGAGACTCGGTTCGCCCCTCCGCAGGGCCTGGCCGGCTGGAAGCTGCGGGTGCGGATCATCCCCGACGTCGTGTCGCTGAACGGCCACGACCCGCTGGCGAAGGAGGCCGAGCTCTCGGCCGTGGAGGCGATGTGGCGCAATTGCAGCGGCGACATATCGACCGACCAGGGCCAAGCCGAATGGCGAGCCTTCAGCGCGCGCGTCGGCGCCGGTCGAGCGGCCTGGCTGGCTCGCACCTTCCCGCCCGTGGTGGTCGGCGGCGAGATCACCATCACCCGACCGGCCCAGGTGCGCGGCGAGCCGCTGGTGAGCCGCATCGCCGGCCTTCCGCCCCAGCTCGAGCTGTGGCTCGCCCGCGGCGGTGGCGCGCCGGCCAAGGCGGCGACGGTCACCATCGACCTCACTCAGCTCACCACGGACTTGCCGGACCCGACCACGGGCGAGGAGCGGTGGTGGTCGTCGTTCGCCAAGGCGCAGGCCGTCGGCCTCGCCACCGAGATCGACCTTGGCCTGCAGGCGGACGACATCGACGTCGTCTATGTCGTCGGCCTCGGCGGCGGCGACCCGGCGCCCTTGTTCCAGTCCCACCGCGACCGTGGCGCACTCGCCGTCCTACCCCTCGGCACACCGACCAACGCCGTCGACGGCGAGCCGGCGGCCGACCTCGCCGCGGACCCCGAGACGTGGCGGCGCCTCGTCGTGGGTGGCGGCGCGGTGCAGACCGGCTCGCAGCAGGTCAGCAACGCCCTCACCGGCCAGGCGGATGCGCTGGCGCCGCTCCCGGGTGGCGAGGCGTCATCCCTCGACGCCGGCCAGGCGATGGTGCGGGCGCTGTGGCCGTCGGTCTTCGGCAACGGTCTGCGCAACCTGTGGAGCGTCGGTGACGGCGCCTACGACATCGGCCTGTGGGCGCTCGACAACCTCGTCCCCGAGGGCCCGGTGCCGCCGGTGCGGATCGGCGACCAGCCCTACGGGATCCTGCCCGTCAGCTCGCTGGCGGCGTGGCGGCCGGCCGAGGACGACCCGGTCGTCGAGGAACAGGTTCGGCCCGAGCTGCTGCAGCTGCTCGCCGACTGGGCCGCGGCCGGGGAGGCGGGCGGCACCGCGGTCGGGGCGGACACCGACCTGCTCCTCGACCTGCTCGGCCGTACGCCGTCGTCGCCTGGCTACTCGTGGCGCTGGTTCCTCCCGCTCGAGCTGCTGCACCCGCTCGGATGGGGGTTCGGCGGCGGCGTGCGGTGGAACGACGCCGTGGGGTGGTGGAACGTCAACGCCGGCCGCGTGCTGCAGTTCCCGATCACACCGACGCGCCGCTACGGCACGCTCGCCCATCCCCAGGACGTCGCCATCCCGCTGGTCGAGCCCGACAACCTCCCCGCCGACCAGACGCTGCCGGACGCCCTCGCCCTCCTCCTCCAGCTGCCGCCGGGCGCGCTCGTCAACCCGGGACAGGTGCGCGAGCGGTTCCCGCGGCTGCCCAACAGCTTGCTGTTCCGGCTGCTGCTGTTCTCGCTCGTCATCGGTGCCGCCGAGGTGGCCCGGGCCAGAGCGGGAGTGAGAGGGCCGCTGCTCGAGCCTCCCTACGTCGCCAACACGGTCGCCAGCGAGCTCGCCGGTTGGGTCGTCCAGATGGACCCGAACCAGTTGCCAGCTCATCCGGCTGGCGCGGTGTGGAGCGCCGTGCACAAGGGCGCCGGCGCCCTCCTCGCCTTCGACGCCCCCACCCTCGAACGGGTGCTGCGGGCCACGCTCGACACCGCCGCCTACCGGCTCGATCCGTGGATCACCGGGATGGCGTGGCGGCGGCTGCGTTCGCTGACGGCACCGCACTTCGAGCTCGGCGCCTACGGCTGGGTCGACGCGCCGCGACCGACAGGCGGGACGACGTTCACGCCCGAGATCCTCCACGCCCCATCGGAGGCGCAGGCGTTGACGGCCGCCATCCTGCGCGACCGGTCGCTGAGCGACCAGGAGCCTGAGCGCTGGCACATGGATCTCACCTCCGAGAAGGTGCGCCTCGCCGATCAGCTCGCGGTCGAGGTGCGGATGGGCGCCCACCTCTGCGAGGTGCTGGGCCGGGCCGTGGAGCGGGTGGTGGCCACGCCCGCCGACGTCGAGCGGCTCCGCCGCGACTTCCCCATCCGGACCGAGCACGCCGGGCGGCGGGTCTGCGACGGCGAGCGCGTCCTCGACACGTTGATCACGAAACCGGGCGACCTCGGGCTGTCACAACCGGTGCTCGATGCGCTGGCGCCCCTCGCGGGTGTCGTCGACGTCTACGGCGACCTGCTCGTGGCCGACGCCACCTTCGACGTCGTCTCCGGGCGGGCCGAGACGGCGTCGGCGTCGATGGAGGCGGCCGCCGGCCTCTCCGCGCCGCCGGTGCTCGACGTGATCCGCACGCAACGGCGCGGACGCTCGGTGTCGACCAGCGTGGTGATCGCCCTCCCGGGCGTGGCCGGCCCGGCCATCGTCGACGCCACGACGAGCCCGGGGCGCATCGCCGACCCGTCCGTCGCCGCCTTCCTCGACACGGTGTTCGGGACCGCCACCAGCTCGGCCTGGACCTGGCACGTGCTGCACCCCGACGGCGCGACCATCACCCCGGTCACGCTCGACGACCTCGGCCTGGCTCCGGTCGACACCGCCGCCCTCTCCTCTGACGATCTCGCCCGCGCCGTGCTCGCGGCCAGCGCCGCCCCCGAAGGGTCCGAGGTGGCGCCGTCGGGCGGGCTCGATGCCCACGTCCGGGTGACGCGGGTGGTCACGGTGCTCGGCACGCAGCCGGCGCTCGGTGCTCATCTGGCCGACGACGGGTCGTCGCCCGACTCGGCGCCGATCCTGACCGACCTCGCTGATCGCTACGGCCGGCTGGTGACGGCCGCTGACGCGATGCTCGCCGCGCTGCAGTCGGCCGCCACGGGAACGGAGCCGGCGCAGCGAGCCGCGCTGGGCCACGCGCTCCGGTGGGGCATCACGCCGATGGACCGCGACGAGCCGACGCTCACCACCCTCGTCACCCGCGCCCGAGACGCCATGGCGGCCCGGCTCCAGGCCGCGCCCGACGCCGCCGGGCTGGGTGCGGCCGAGCTGGCGCGGGCCGTCGCCGAGCTGGCATCGCCCGAAGGCCGGCTGCCAGTGCTGGCCCACCACCAGCTGGACGAGCTTCCCGTTGCGCTGACACCAGACGCCACCCGGCCCGCCCTCGATCCCGACTGGCTGGAGGTTGTGGCCAGCGTGCGGCTCCCGGTGGCCCGGCTCGAGGCCTTCCAGTTCGAGCAACGGGCCGTCGGGGGTTCGCCGTTGGCGAGATGGACCAACCGCCCCGGCGATCCCTGGCAGGCCTCGGTACCGGCGGGATCGGTGGAGGGTCTCATCGCGCCGACCCGCCTGGTGGCTGCCTTCGGCCCGCCCGGCACGCTCGACCCCGGCAGCGATCCCGCACGCGCGGTCGCCATCGGCCTGCTCGACAGCTGGGGCGAGACGATCCCCGCCACGGCCCACGCCACCACCGCCGCCTTCCACTTCGACGCCCCCGGCTCCCGGCCGCCCCAGGCGATCCTCGTCGCCGTCCCGCCGGATCTATCCCGGCCCCTCGACACCGCCACCATCGCCGGCATAGTCGCCGAGACCCGCACCCTCGCCCGAGCCCGCGCCGCCATCCCGGCGCGGCTCGACGCCTACGCCGCTGCCCTCCCCCTCACCGTGCTCCCGTTCAACCCGCCCGCCGGCGTGTCGCTGGAACCGGCCTGAGGTCGACCGTGCCGCTGCGCTTCGACCTCCAACGCCGGCTCGAGCCGATGCGCCCGGGCGGAGACCTCGACGCCGGCTTCCGGGCCGAGGTGCACGACCCGCTCTGGTTCCTCGCCCGGCAGTGGCAGATGGGCGAGCACCAGGGCGAGGACGCCGCTTCGCCCGTCGGCGTGCGCTACGTCGCGTCGCAGGTTCCCGTCGACCCCTACGACGGCGACCCCGCCATGGACCCGACCCTCACCCCGCCCGAGGCGATCGTCGAGTCCGAGCCCGGCGACTGGTGGACGATCGGCCGTCGCCTCCGCCTCGGCCGCGCCGCCGCCGCTCACATGCCGTCCGGGCTGTCGGACGACGACGACGCCGCGCTGCGGTTCAGCGACCTCCCTCCTCCTTACGACCGCAGCAACGGGACGTACGACGGGCTGGCCTGCTACGGCCGGCAGGCGGCGCTGGGCCTGCCGCCGGCGCTGTTCGCCGAGGTCCCGACCACCGAACCCGTCGACCTCTGGGACCCGGCGGAGCTGGTGTACACGGCCCGGTTCACTGCCGGCGCCGGCAGCGTGCCCCTCGACGTCCCCCGTCACGACGGCGGCGACCTCGACTGGTTCTCGGTCACGGCCACGGCCGCGGTGGGCGCGCCGACGCCGATGCCGGCCGCGGCCGACGTCCTGCCGACGCGCCTCACCTATCCCGGCGCACCGAATCCTCGGTGGTGGCAGATCGAGGACGCCCGCGTCGACCTCGGTGGCTTCCCGCCGGACCGCAGCCACCTGGCCACGATGCTGCTCGTCGACCTCGTGGTGTCGCACGCCGACGACTGGTTCACCTTCCCCATCGCCACGAGGATCGGGACGATCCTGACCCTGCACTCGGTCGAGGTGCGCGATGCCTTCGACGAGGTGACGGCGCTGGAGGTGCCGGCCGACTGGAGCCTGTTCCGCGTCAGCGGCCTCGACCCGTCGTCGCTCGTCATCTGGCCCACCGTCGCCACCCCGCTGACGGGGCCGGCGCTGGACGACGTCGTCGTCGGCATCGACGAGGACGCCAACCTCTTGTGGGCGGTGGAGCGCCGGGCCCAGGGGCGCGAGCTGGCGCCGCCGCAGATCGAGCTGCCCCCGGCCGTCACGCCCGCCGCCGGCCAGCTCCGGGCCGACGCCCGCACGGAGTACGCCTACCGACCGAGCTCGTATGTGCCGCCCTACTGGCACCCGTACCAGATCCACGAGGTGGACGGCCGCCGCCGCTTCGTGCAGGCGCGCCTGGCCAACCTCGAGACCCGCCCGCCCACGCTCATGCCCGAGCCGGTGAGCCCGCTGCTCGTGGACCCGCAGGCACCGGCCGCCGGTCCGGTCCACCAGATCGAACCGGCGACGGTGCCGATGAACGGGCTGCGCCTCGATCGGCGCTACGTGCTCGGACGCCGCACCGATGGCCAGCCCGTCCTCTGGCGGCAACGGCGACGGCTCCCGCTGCTCGCCCCACCCGTCTCGAACCTGCGCTTCGACATCCTCGAAGACGAGCTCCCGCTCGCCTGACCGAGACTCTGGGGACTCACCGTCCCTTCATCGCACGGTAACCTTGTTCAAGGTTAGAAGGCTTCCTTGAACAGGGAGGACCGTTGAGCAAGGTTCTGCGGCGTCGGTGGCTGTCGGCGCTCGACGGCGGTCTGCCCCGCCGGGATCGTCGGGGTTGCCAGTACGAAGCCTATGTGCCCGACCCGATCGCCGGTCGACGGTTCCGCCTGGAGGGAGACGTGGCCGCCGATGTCGCCGACGCCGAGGCGGCGATCGTGCGCCTCAACTCGGCCGCCGTCGCGCTGGCCGACACCGAAGCCCTGGCCCGGTTGCTGCTGCGCGCCGAGTCCGTGGCCTCCTCCTACATCGAGGGGCTCGTCGTCGGAGGGCGGCGTCTCCTGCGGGCCGAGGCGGCCCGCGACATGGGTGTCGGCGCCGCCGACGTCACCGCCGACGCGGTGCTCAACAACATCGACGCCATGACGTGGGCCATCAACGTCCTGTCATCGGCCCACTCGCTCACCGTCGACGGGCTCCTCGACGTCCATCGACGGCTGCTCGCCGGCACACGGCTCGCCGAACACGCCGGCCAGCCCCGAACCGTCCAGAACTGGATCGGAGGAAGCAGCTTCAACCCTTGCTCGGCGGTCTTCGTCCCACCCCCGCCTGAGCACATCGCGGACCTGTTGGCCGACCTCTGCCGCTTCGCTAGCGACGATTCGCTTCCGCCCTTGGTCCAGGCGGCCGTCGCCCACGCTCAGTTCGAGACGATCCATCCCTTCGTGGACGGCAACGGCAGAACCGGGCGAGCGCTGATGCACGTCATCTTGCGCCGGCGGGGCTTGGCGCCCCGGGTGCTCCCTCCGATCTCGTTGGTGCTCGCCACCCGGTCCGCGTCCTATGTCGAGGGATTGACCGCCACCAGGTATCGAGGCCAGGCCGGCTCGGCCGCGGCCGGGGAAGGGTGGAACCGGTGGATCGCCGTGTTCGCGGCGGCGTCTCGGCGCGCCGTGGACGAATCCGGCGCGTTCGAAGCGGCCGTCCGCCGCATCCAGGAGCGGTGGCGGACCGCACTCGGGCGCGTCCGTGCCGGCTCGGCGGTCGAGCTCCTCCTCGCCGCCTTGCCCGGTGCGCCGGTCCTGTCCGTGGCCGGCGCCGCCGAGCTGATCGGCCGGAGCTTCCAAGCCGCCAACGAAGCCATAAACCGGCTCGCGGCGGCCGGCGTCGTCCGTCAGGTCGGCGTCGGCAAGCGGAATCGGGCCTTCGAGGCCACCGCCATCATCGACGCCTTCACCGCACTCGAGCGACAGCTCGCCAATCCGGGAGGACCGGGACCGGCCCGGCATCGCCCGTGACGATGATCTGAAGGACGGCCACCGAGACCGCCTCCCGCGCGTCGGGAAGGGCGACTTGGAGGCGCTCGCGTATCCCATCCTCGACCTCCGGCTCTGGAGACCATGGCGACCGCCGCGCTCGGGGTGCGCCGAACCGATCGGAACAGCGCCGTGTCGTCCCCGCCGGACCAGGTAGTCATCGTCGGCGCCGGACTCACCGGCTTGGTGACGGCGTCCGAACTCGCCGAACGGGGCATCCCAACCCTGGTGCTCGAAGCGCAGCCTCGCATCGGCGGTCGTGTTCGCAGCATCACCTTCCCCGACGGCGCCGTGGCGGAGGCTCACCTGGAGGAGTTCTGGGAGACGAGCCCGGCCTTCGAGCTGCTCCGCCGGCTCGACCTGCCGCTCATCGAACATGCGGCGCACTCGAGCGTGCTCCTCGACGGCGGCTTGCACCCGTACCGGGGGAGCGCTGATCGTGACGCGTACCTCGCGGCGCTCTTCCCCGGTCGCGATCGCGACGCGTTCTGGGCCTGGAACGACGGCGCACGCGCCGTTCTCGGTGAGCTGAATCTGGCGCTGAGGACGGGTGACTGGGGCCGTCGGCTGGTCTCGCTGCGGCGAACCGACCTTCGTTCCTTCATCGGCCGACAGCACATGCCGCGAAGCGTGGCCAGCTGGATACGCCTGCAAGTCGAGTCCGAGACGGCCGTCGAGTGGCACCGCATCGCCGCCCTGGATGGTGTGGCCGAGATGCGCCCGTTCCTCATGGACGCGGTGGCCAGCGTGTGCGAACGCAACTTCAGCGTCGCAGGAGGCAACGAGCGCCTCATCGAGGCTCTCGCCCAGAAGATCCCCGAAGGTTGCATTCGTAACCAGGCCGCCGTCCGCCGAGTCGTTGATCGTGGAGATGGGTCCGGCGTCGAGGTCCACTACGAGGACGCCCTCGGACACCCCCACGTCGCGCGCGGCCGCCACGCGGTTCTCACCGCACCGGTTTGGGCCCTGCGGCGAATCGACCTCGATCCCGCGCTCGGTGCGCTGTCCCGCGTCGCCCTCGCGTCCACGCGGGCGGGCAGCTTCGTCAAGGTGATCCTTCGCCTTCGGGCCGAGGCCGAGGAGCTCTGGGCGCCACACGGCCCGCACCTGTTCCCGCTCCTGTCGGATGGCCCGCTCGGCTGCTTGTACCTGGGCCACTCCCGGCCGGCCGATGCCGACCATGTGCTCACCGTGCTCATCCAGGGCCGATTCGCGCGTGCGCTCAACGGACTGGCGCCGGGCGAGATCGCGTCCCGGGTCATCTCCGGTCTCGACCGGCTCGAGGCCCGCCGAGGGCCGGCAGGGGTGACGACCCCTCTGCTGCCGGGCATCTCGCGGCTGGTCACCGGCGCCACGGTCTTCGATCACCCGCACGCCGTCGCCTACTGGCCCCACGTCCTCGGCCGGTCCCGATTCGACGCTGCGGCGGCGGCGTTGCGAGCCCCGCACGGGAACGTCTTCATCGGCGGCGACACCACCGACAGCAGCCACTCCGACGGCGCGGTGCGAGCCGGCCAGCGCATGGCGGCGCTGATCGGCGATCGCATGGGTGCGGCCGAGGTGGCGGTCCGGTGACGGTCGGACTCGCGGAGCGCAGCCCCGAGGTGTCGGTGGTGGAGCGGTCGAAGCTGCGCCGCGAGCTCGGACGCCTCGACACGATCTTCTTCCTCATCTCGGCCATGGTGGTCGTGGACACCATCGGCGCCGTCGCCATCGGGGGCGGGCAGGCGTTCACCTGGCTCGTGGTCCTGTTCGTCACCTTCTTCATCCCGTCGGCGTTGGCCAGCGCCGAGCTGGGGGCCGCCATCGCCGACGAGGGCGGCGCCTACGTGTGGGTGCGGACTGCGTTCGGCCGGTTCGCGGGTGCGTTGACGTCCCTGCTCTACTGGGCGGGGACGCCGGTGTGGTTGGGCGGCTCGGTCACCGTGGTCGCGATCTCGGTCTACCAGCGCTTCGTGGGCGACCTCTCGACGGCTGGTCTGTACGTCTTCGGCGCCGGGTTCGTCGCCCTGGCGACGCTGGCTTCCATCGTGCCGCTGCGGTACGGCAAGTGGGTCCCAACCAGCGGGGCGATCGGTCAGATCGGCCTGCTGGCCTTCTTCACGCTCAGCGTGATGGCGTACGCAGTGCTCCATGGCGTGCACGGCATCGCCGTCGGCGATCTCGCGCCGTCGACCGGTGTGCTCATCGCCGTGGTCCCGGTGCTGATCTACTCCTTCGTCGGTGTCGAGCTGCCCTCGACCGCGGCGGAGGAGATGCTCGACCCCCGACGCGACATACCCGTCGCCATCGCCCGAGCCGGCATCGGGCAGGCGCTCATGTACGGGATACCGACCCTCGCCATCCTCGTCGTGCTGCCCACCTCGCAGATCACGTCGCTGCACGGTCTGATCGATTCGATGAAGGCGGTGTTCACCGTGTACGGCGGCTCGGTCGCCTCCGACGGAACCGCGACGCTGTCCGGTGCGGGTCAGGTGCTCGGATGGGTCGGCGCGCTGGTGTTCATCTGGGTGCTGCTGGCCAGCGGATCGGCGTGGATCATGGGTGCAGGCCGAGCGCAAGCCGCAGCCTGCATGGATGGTGGCGGGCCCCGGGCGCTGGGCCGGATCTCGGCCCGCACCGGTGTGCCGGTCGTGATGAGCGTGGTGTCCGGCGCGGCCGCATTGGCGACGATGGTCGCGGCCCTCTACGTGACGCGCGGAGACGGCCAGCAGTACTTCTCTGCCGCGCTGACTGCCTCCATCGCTCTTATCGTGCTCGCCTACCTGATGATCTACCCGGCCTTCCTGGCCCTTCGCCTGCGCCGGCCCGAGCTGGAACGGCCGTTCCGTGCTCCGGGGGGCTCGATCGCGGCCTGGGTGATCACGGCGCTGGCGACCGGCTGGTCGTTGGTGGCGGCCGCCTGCCTCCTGTGGCCCGGCCTGGGAACGGCCGATCCCGACTCGGCCCTGCCCGCCGCGTTCCAGGGCGAGCGGCTCCAGTTCGAGCTGCTGGTGCTCGCCCCGATCGTCGGTGTCGTCCTCGCCTGCACCACGTTCCACGTCGCGACCCACCGGCGACAGAGACGTCTGGCGGAGCCTGTCCAACCGTGCTCAGGCGTTGTGGCACGGTGGTAGGAGTCTCGCCCGGCTGCTGAGCGCTGCGAACCGGCCGCGGGCTCCATCCGCGGCGTCGATCGTTGGATCCGGGCGGGGATCGAGTAGGACGGGGCCATGCGCCGTGCGTTGGTTGCGCTCGTAGTGCTTCTCGTGGGCGGCGCCTGTAGCAGCTCCTCGGGTGGCTCGACCGCAGCATCGAGTGCGCCGGCGACCGCCCCCGTCTCTGCGCCGTCCACGGGGGCACCCGTGACCGCCCCCGCGACGACGACGGTGCCGCCGACCTCCTCGACGGGCGCGACCCCGACGACGGCGGCGGCGGGCGTCTCGTGGACGACGTTCGGTGGCAGCTCCGACCGCCGCGGCGCAGTGCCGAGCGGGCCGAACCCGGCCGGCCTCCGTCAGGCGTGGGCCTCGAAGAAGCTCGATGGCGACCTCTATGGCGAGCCGCTGGTCGTGGACGGGCGGGTTCTCGTCGCCACCGAGGGCGATTCCGTCTACGCCTTCGACGCCGCGTCTGGGCGACAGGCGTGGCGCGTCAACCTTGGTAAGCCGGTCCCACGCTCGGCGCTGGAGTGCGGGAACATCGACCCCACCGGCATCACGGGGACGCCCGTGGTGGACGTGGCTACGAGCACCCTGTACGTCGTGGCTTTCGTGCAGCCCGGTCGGCACGACCTCGTGGCGCTTGACGTGGGCAATGGCTCGGTTCGGTGGCGGCGACCCGCCGATCCGCCGAACCTGGATCCCTTGCACGAGCAACAACGCTCGGCGCTCACCATCGCCAACGGACGGGTGTACGTCGCTTACGGCGGCCTGTTCGGCGATTGCGGTCCGTACAAGGGCGCAGTGATGGGCTTCGCGCTGGACGGCACTGGCGACGGCCAGTCGTGGATCGTGCCGACACAGCGGGAGGGCGGCCTGTGGGCCCCGTCGGGGCTGACGGTTGACAGCGCGGGGACGCTGTACGTCTCGGTCGGCAACGCGGCGTCGACGAAGTCGTCGAACTTCGACGACGGGAACGCAGTCGTGCACCTCAGCGCCGACCTGGCCCAGGTGGATGTCTGGGCGCCCGCCGACTGGTACTCGCTCAGCGCCAGCGACGCCGATCTGGGCTCGGTCGGTCCCTTGCTGCTCGACGGCGGGCGGGTGTTCGTGTCCGGGAAGAACGGTGTCGGCTACGTGCTGAACGCCGGCCACCTCGGCGGCATCGGTGGCGAGGTGGCCAACAACGCCATCTGCGGCGGCGGTGCGTTCGGTGGGGGTGCGGTCAGCGGTTCGACCGTCGTCATGGGGTGCAGCGGGGGTGCGGTCGGCGTGAAGGTTGGTGCAGACGGGACGATCTCTGTCGCCTGGCACGGGCCGGACGGGCGCAGCGGTGCCCCCATTCTCGCGGGCGGGACGGCGTGGCTCATCTCCAACCGCGGCCACCTGCTTGCGCTCGACACGGGCACGGGCAAGGTCCAGAAGGACATCAGCCTTCACGGCTCGGTGCCCGGGTTCCCGACGCCGACAGTGCTGCCCAGCGCGGTGTTTGCTCCGGCCGGTTCACGCCTGCTCGCGTTCACGGCGGCGTGATCACCGCCTGGGCGGAGCGGCCGGTCACGTGCGAGCGAGCACCAAGGCCACGGCCAGGGCCACCATGCTCCAGGCCATCGCCCGCAGCGCGCGCTCCAAGGGTGCGAGGAGCCAGGGCACGTCGATCGATAGGCGGCTGCCGTCCCGCAGGCTGACCGTCCCCTCGGCCGAGGCCACCTTCCGTCGAAGGGTGCGCGCCGGCGTGCTGAGATGTCGTTGCGCCGACGACAGCCCGTAGGCGGCGCCGGCTGCGACGAGGGCGGCTAGCGACAAGCGGCTGGTTTGGGCGTAGTAGCCGGTGAGGAGCGGAAAGGCGCCCCAGGCCAGCGCGAACGTGGTGTCGTTGTGCAGCCGGCCGCCGAGCAGCTCGAGGTTGTAGCCCACCGCGAGCACGACCCCGGCCACGATGAACACCGCGAGCCCCGCGCCGACCCGGGCCACGCCCACGAGCCCGAGCACCACCGCGCCGGCGAGGCTGGCGGCCGCCACCGTGACCAGCCACCGCCCGGAGATGGAGGTGCCGAGCGGCCGGTCGTGCAGCTCGTCGAGCGTGTGCGCGCCGACGCCGACGGCGAGGAAGAACGCCAGGAGGGTGGCGGCGAGCCGGCCGCCGTCCACCTTCGGCGCCAGGCAGGCGCCGATCGCAACGTACGACAGGTGCCACAGCGTGTAGGGCGGGTGCAGGAGGATCCACCAGTCGCGCACCCTCCGACGCGAGATCCCAGTGGGCGCGGCGTAGAAGGCCGGCGGCAGCGGAGTCGGGCGCTCAGTCATGAGGCCCGCCGTCCCCACATGACGAGGCCCCCGCCGAGGCTCATGCGCTGTGCGCCCACCTCGGCGATGCCCGCCTTCTCCCACGCCTCCACCATCCAATCGAGCGGATAGGCGCGGTCGTGCGCCGTGATGCTCGGTCCGAGGAACCGGCCGACGTCGAACCAGGCGCGGCCGCCGAGCACCGCGCCCGCCAGCGGGAGCACGCCTCGGGTGTAGAACCACCACGCGGCCCACCACAACCGGCTCGGCGGCACCGCGAACTCCAAGCTGGCGATGGCGCCACCCGGACGCACCACGCGGGCGAGCTCGGCCAGCGTGGCCGCGGGATCGGACACGTAGCGCAGGAGGTAGGTGAACGTGAGGGCGTCGAAGCCGCCGTCGGGGAAAGGGAGCTCTTCGCCTCTGGCCAGCACCAGTGCGATCTGGTCCTCCCGGCCGGCCGCTCGGGCGTTCGCCTGACCCCGACGCAGCATCGGCTCGCTCAGGTCGATCCCGACCACCCGGGCGCCCGTGCGATCGATCAGCTGGAGCGCCACCCCGGCCGGACCCGTGGCCACGTCGAGCACACGAGCGGGAGCACCGACGACGTGGTCGATCATCGTCCGGCGCCACCTGCGGTCCTGACCGAGGGACAAGAGGGCGGCCAGCCGGTCATACCGGGTCGGCAGACCGGCGAAGAGCGAGCGGGAGAAGCGGTTGGGCTCGGTCCGAGACCGGTGGACCTTCATGCGGCGCCCTCCCATCGGCAACACTGGCTGCGGGAGCCATTCCCTGGAGGCGTGATGCGGACTCCACGCTACGACGTCCTGGTCGCCGGTGGAGGACCGGGCGGCAGCGTTGCCGCGCTGGTGCTGGCTCGGGGCGGTGCCCAGGTGGCGCTCATCGACAAGGCTTCGTTCCCTCGCGACAAGGCCTGCGGAGACCTGATCGGGCCCCGTGGCGTCGCCCTCCTCGACGAGCTCGGCCTGACCGCCCCGAGCGACCGGCGGGTCGGCGAGATGCTCGTCGTCGGTCCGCGTGGTCGCCGGGTCGTGCTGCCGGCTCGGGCTGGGCGCACCTACCCCGACCACGGCCTGGTCGTGCCCCGCCATCGCTTCGACGCCTGGCTGCGCGAGGCCGCGGTCGACGCCGGGGCCGAGCCGATCACCGGGCGCGTGCGTACGGTGCGCGCTGCCGACGGCGGGCCTGCCGGGGCTGACCTCTCGCTCGACGACGGGCGGGTGCTGGAGGCCGACATGATCATCGGTGCGGACGGCGCGACCAGCGTGGTCGCCGAAGGCGCCGGCCTGGTCGACCCTGGAGCCGTGCTGTGGGGCTTCGCCCAGCGGGGCTACGTCGAGCAAGCGGTGGATCGACCGGTCATCGCGCTGTGGGACGAGGCACCTGGACAGGGCTTCCCCGGCTACGCGTGGTTGTTCCCGGGCCTCGACGGGCAGGCGAACGTGGGTGTGGGCCTCGGGCTGGGGTCGGAGCGCTCGGGCGCCTCCCGGGCCGTCGCCTGCTTCGACGACGTGGTGACCCACCTCACCCGGCTCGGCCTGCTCGGCGCTCGCGTCGACGGGCGGCGCCTCGGTGGCTGGCTCAAGATGGGGATCGTCGGCACCCGCCCCGCACGGGGCCGAGTGCTCCTCGTGGGCGACGCGGCCGGGTTGGTGAACCCGCTCCAGGGCGAGGGGATCGCGCCCGCCATGGCCAGCGGGCGAGCGGCGGCGGAAGCGGTCCTCACCGACCCGGCACGGGCCGCCGACCACTACCGAGCCTGGGTGGCGGCAACCCACCAGTCATACCTGTCGGTCGCGGCGCCGGTGCACCTGGCGTCGATCTCGGGCTCGCCCCGGCGGGTGTCGAGGCTCGGCCGCGGTGCTGACCGCGCCCGGGCTGAGCCGCATCCTCGCCGGTCCGTGGGCGCTGTCGTGGAACGAGCTCCGAGACGGTGCGCCGCCGGGACTGCACGCCGGGCTGGCCGCGTTCGCGCACGGCATCGCCCGGGTTGCGACGTCCCGATCCGCCACCCGTGGCCGGCTCGCCGAGGACCTCAGCTAGGGCAAGATCTCCGCATGACGACCGATCCGTTCGATGATCCGCGCCCGGCGATCGACCTGGTGGACTACTGGACACCACTGATGTTGCGCGCCGTGGTGGAGGCCGGCGTGATCGACGCCATCGGCGACGCTGGGAGGGGTTAGCCGGCGCGGGGTTGTCGGGTGAAGTCGATCCAGTGGCGTTGGAGTCGTTCGCCGGTGGGGTGGTTCCAGTGGCCGGCCAGGGGCGTCTCGCCGCCGGGCTCGGGTGGTTTGAGCGGTGGGACGGGATGGTGGGGTCGGCCGCGGGTGTCGGTGAAGGCGATCCCGTCGGGTTGGTCGGCGTCGCCGGTGATCCCGAGGCGGCCGTGGTGGTGCAGCCGGTGGTGTTTGGGGCACAGGCAGATGAGGTTGGGGGTGTCGGTCGGGCCGTGGTCGAGCCAGTGGACGATGTGGTGGATCTCCACGTTGGACCGGGTGCAGCCCGGCACCCGGCAGCCTCGGTCTCGGTCCTGGACCAGGCGGCGGGTGTGGGTGGGGACGATGCGCCGGGTCCGCCCGACGTTGACCGGCCGTCCACCGCGTAGCCCGACGATGGCGCCCCGGGTGTCGCACAGCAGCTGACGGGCCAAAGCGTCGGGGAGCCCGGGGCCGTGGTGCAGGTAGGCGCCGGGCCGGTCGGTGTGGAGGTGGACGTACACCGCGAAGGCGTCGCGCCGAGCCACCGAGGTGACAGTCCCCAGCGAGCGTCGGGCCATCTCGACCAGAGCGTCGGACCCGGTCACGTCGGGCTGGCCGGCGTGGAACACAGCGTCGTGGGCCTCGTTGAGGGCGGCGTCGACCACCGCTCCCTGATCGGGGTCGAGGACGGCCCGCAGCCGGTAGCGGCCGTCGCCATCAAAGCCACGGGACAGGTAGGTGGCATCGGTCCTCACCTGCTCCTCGTTGTCGGCTTCGCCGAACTGGTAGGGCCCCACCGTGCGACGCAGCTGCGACACGGTGGCCGACCGGGCCAACGTCGCCACATCAGCCTCGTATCGGTCCGGGACCCGATCGACGATCACCGCCACCTGATCCACCGCCAGCTCCCCACCCGCCAGAGCGCTGAACGTCTCGGGGAGGACGTCACGACGGCGGGCCATCGCCACCACCTGCCGAGCCCGGGCCGGAGACAGACCGGTCTGCCACGCCACCCACTGCTCACAGGTCAAGATCCCGTAACCCTCCCAACATCGTGTCTCCAACGCCGCCACCACCAGGTCGACCAGACGGGCATGAGCCACGTTCAGCACCCCACACACCTCCGCCAACCCGGCCGCAACCTCCGCATCCGTCATACCAACAACGTACGACGTGGGTGTGTCAAGGTTCCGGCCCCACGGACGGCCCAGCGATGGGTTCCCCTCCTCTCGCGTCAGCGGGGTGCGGGCGGCGGCGCGCGGAAGTAGAGCTCGGCCCGCGCGGGATGGGCGGGATCACATCAGGCGCTGCCGCCTCGTCGTCACCGATGGCGACGGTGGCCGACCGGCGGTGACGTGCTCGTCGGCCACGGCGTCCTGCCACGTCAGCGAGCACGGGAGCACGCCCGCCCAGACCGGCAGGGTGAGGTCTTCCTCGTCGTCGATCGGGCCGCCGGTGCGGATCTTGGCCGACGCCTCCGCGATCTCGAGGCGCAGCACGGCCGTCAGCTTCAGCTCCTGGTCGTTCGGCGCCCGCACCTCGTCCCACCGGCCGGGCGCGAGGTGCTCGCTGATAACCCGCAGCGCCTGCTCCTTGTCCGCTCCGCGCACGGGCGACGCCCGGCCGAGGACGACCACCGAGCGGTAGTTCATCGAGTGGTGGAAGGCGGAGCGGGCCAGGACGAGGCCGTCGATGAGGGTGACGGTGAGGCACACGTCGATGCCCTCTGCCAACGTGCGTTGCAGCCGGCTGGCGACGGAGCCGTGGAGGTACAGCGAGTCGCCCTCGCGCCCGTACAGCATCGGGATGACGAGTGGTCGGCCGCCGGCGACGAAGCCGACGTGACCGATGAGGCCGGCGTCGAGGATGGCGTGGATGGTGGCCTCGTCGTACGCGGCCCGCTGCGGCAGTCGCTTCACGCGGGGAGTCTTCGGACTGCGGCGCGCCCATCGTCGCCGCTTCCGGGGCTGCGCTCATGACTCGGGGACCATGTGGGTGGCGACCCCGATCCGGTTCCAGGCGTTGACGGCGACGATGGCCCACAGGAGCTGCGCCAGCTCGGCCTCGTCGAAGTGGGCGGCGGCCTCGTCCCAGACCGCGTCCGACACCCCGTGATCGCCGATGAGGGTGACTTCGTCGGTGAAGGCCAGCGCCGCCCGCTCCCGGGCCGTGAAGAACACGGACTCGTGCCAGCCGGCCAGCGTCGCCAGCCGGCGCTCGTCCTCACCCGCCGCCCGAGCGTCGCGGCCGTGGAGGTCGAGGCAGTAGGCACAGCCGTTGAGCTGCGAGGCGCGGATCCGCACCAGCTCCCGCAGCCGGGGCTCGAGCTCGATCGACCCGTCGAGGCGGCTCATGGCCCGGTCGGCGGCGGGGGCGAGGGCACAGGGGTCGAGGCGGGGATGGATCGCGTGGTCGGTGACTGTGGTCATGGGGTCGATGGTACGGTGCTGGTGGCTCACTGGTAAGGTCCAGTTCAATGGTCGCTGAGTGGTCCACCTTGGCCCGGTCCACGCCGAAGGGGTCCACGTCGACGGGGTCCAGCTCGGCTGGGTCCACGTCGGCGGGATCGACCTCGTACGGGGTCGATCTGCACCTCGAGCTGGCGGGCGTCGGCGGCCGGCGGGCCGCGATCGAGGAGGCGTTCCGCACCGCCATCCGCAGCGGCCGCCTCGTGTCCGGGACCTCGCTGCCGTCGTCCCGGGCGCTGGCACGCGACCTCGGCGTCGCCCGGGGGACGGTGACCGAGGCCTTTGACCAGCTGGTCGCCGAGGGCTGGCTGGCGGCGCGGCACGGTTCGGGCACGTCGGTGGCATGGACCGCGAACCGAGACGAGCGAGAGCGTCACGACGATCATGACTCGGGCGCCGACGCCAGCCAACCTCACCACGACTTCCGGCCCGGCAATCCCGACGTATCGGCCTTCCCCCGCCAGGAGTGGGCGGCGGCGATCCGACGAGCGCTGCGGACCGCCCCCGATGCGACCTTGCGCTATGGCGATCCGCGCGGGCTCGAGATCACGCGCCAGGTGCTGGCCTCGCTACTTGGGCCGGGCCCGGGGCGTGCGCGCCGAGCCCGAGCGCATCGTGGTGTGCAACGGCTTCGTGCAGGCCTTGGCGCTGTTGGTGACCACCTTGCACGAGCGGGGCACCACGACCGTGGCCATGGAGAACCCATGCATGTCGGCCTACCGCCAGCTGGCCGCCCGGGCCGGGATGAGGGTGCAGGACCTTCCCGTCGACCGCAACGGCGCCGACCCCGCTGACCTCGGCGGTCCAAACGAGCTCGGCGCCGCGTTCCTGACCCCGGCCCACCAGTACCCGACCGGGACGACCCTCGCCCCGGTCCGTCGGTCGGCCTTCACCGCCTGGGCCCGGGCCGGGGACCGCTACCTCGTCGAGGACGACTACGACGGCGAGTTCCGCTACGACCGCCAGCCCGTCGGCGCGCTGCAGGGCATGGACCCCGAACGGGTGGTCTATGTCGGTACGGCGAGCAAGAGCCTGGCGCCCGGCTTGCGCCTCGGCTGGATGGTGCTGCCGGCGCCGTTGGTAGGTCCACTCGCCACCGCCAAGGAGCTGACCGACCGCCAGACGGGCGTCGTGGACCAGCTCGCGCTGGCCGAGCTCATCCACTCGGGCGGGTTCGATCGCCTGATCCGCCGCAACCGGCTGCGCTACCGCCGCCGTCGCGACGCCCTGATGGCCGGGCTGGCGTCCGTCCCCGGCATCCGGACCCAGGGGATCGCCGCCGGCCTGCACGCGGTGCTGGATCTCCCCGACGATGGCCCGGCGGAGGCCGACGTCGTGGACTTGCTCGCTGGTGCTGGCGTCGCCGTGCACGGCCTCGCTGGCTACTGGCACGGACCCGGCCGCCGGCATCAGGGCATCGTGGTCGGTTTCGGTACCCCCTCGGAGCACGCCTTCCCGGCCGCGCTGCAAGCCCTCACGACCGCCCTCGGCCGCATCTACGGCACCGGTTCGCGAGGCTGAGGCATGGATCCCACTGCCTTCATCCGCGAGTCGATGCCGTTCTGCGCCATGCTCGGCGTGCGGGCCGTCCGCAACGAGACCGACGCCGTCGAGCTCGAGATGGACTGGGCGGCCGATCGGTGCACCGCCGGCGGACTCCTGCACGGCGGGGCGGTGATGGCGCTCGCCGACTCGGCCGGCGCCGCGTGCGCGTTCGCCAACCTGCCCGAGGGTGCCGTCGGCACCTCCACCATCGAGTCGAAGACGAACTTCCTCGGCGCCGTGCGGGAGGGCACGGTGACCGCCGTCGCCCGTCCGCTGCACGTGGGATCGACGACGGTCGTGGTCGAGACCGAGGTCCGCGATGGGGTCGGGCGGCTCATCGCCAAGACCACTCAGACCCAGATCGTCCTCCGACCCCGCTCCTAGCCGCGTACCCGCGGCCCGGGCCTTCGGAGGTGCGCAAACGCGATCCCGGCCGCTTTCTGTCCGATAGGGAGACCATGCCCAAGCTCGGCGGGGACGGTCCGAACCTGCACCTCGTGACCCCATTCCGGCCTCGAAGCCGCGCCGCGGCGCCGCCGCACCTAGCCTGTTGGCCGGCGAGCAAGCTGCGGGCGAGGAAGCCGAGGACGCTGGTGAGAGAGACGTCGGGGACTGGTCGACGCGGGCAGGGCATCGCCGCCTTGCTGGGGGTGGTCGTCATGGTGGTGGCGTCGTGCGCCCCGCCCGCGCCACCGGCCAAGCCCAAGCCCCCGGCCACCACGACGACCTCGGTGGCGCCCAAACCGACCGCGACACCGCCGGTTGCCAGTTCCTGCAAGGCCTCGGCCTCGGCGGCGACTGCGTCTGCCCCGGACGCCCCGACGCCGGCCGCCGTGACGCCGTCGGCCGAGCCTCCCACCGCACCCAGCGGGACGACCGGCGTCCATACCCTGGACACGACGGCCGAGATCACCGCCGCGGCCCGGGAGGCGGCGACGACGGCCGAGCGCTCGGGGGCCGACGAGGTGACCGTGGTCGCCGTCGACGCCACCGGCCGTCCCTCACTCGTAACGACCTCGCCCAGCGACGCCGTCGCCACCGCGCTCGCCACCTCCCAAACCCACGACGTGGTCGGCGTCGAGGTGCCGACCGAGGTCCACGCCCTCGTCGACCCGGCGGCCAGCTCGGCGGACCCGCTCGTCTCGAAGCAGTGGGCGCTCAAGAGCTTCCACTTCGGCGCGCTGTGGCCCTGTGGTCGAGGCGCGGGGGTGACGGTGGCCGTGGTGGACAGCGGCGTGCAGGGCAACCACCCCGACCTGAAGGGGCGGGTGCTGGGCGGCGTGGCCTTCCTGAACGGTGATCCGGCCCAGTTGGGCGGCGGCAGCTCGGACGTCAACGGGCATGGCACCCACGTGGCGGGCATCATCGCCGCCGGTGACAACGGGGTGGGCGTGGTCGGGGTCGCCCCCGAAGCGACCATCCTCCCGGTCCGCGTCCTGGACGCCACCGGCTCGGGGTTCACTACCGACGTGGCGCGCGGCATCACCTGGGCGGTCGATCACCAGGCCAAGGTCGTCAACCTCTCGCTCGGGTCGGATGTGAACAGCGCGTCGGTGGACACCGCCCTTGCCTATGCCAACAGCCATGGCGTCGTCGTGGTGGCGGCCGCTGGCAACCAAGGCGTCGGCGGGCCGGTGGAGTACCCAGCGGCAGTGCCGACGGTCATCGCCGTCGCCGGCCTGGATGAGAACGGCGGCATCGGCGTCTACTCGACGCGGGGCAGCTACGTCGACGTCGCGGCGCCGGGAACCCTCATCTGGTCCACCTTTCCGCCGTCCACCTGGGCCACGCTGACCGGCACGTCGATGGCGTCGCCCCACGTGGCCGGCTTGGTGGCGCTGATCCTCGATGGCCGGGGCGCCATCACGCCGGCCGCCATGCTGGCCCGCCTGACCTCGACCGCCACCGATGCCGGCGCCTCTGGCGTCGATCCCGCCTACGGCTGGGGTCGCGTCAACCCGGTCGCCGCCTTCAACGCGCCCTAGACGATGCCGATCGGTGACACGGCCAGCGAGCTGCGGGGCATCGCCCGCGCCGCCACCGACGCGTCCGGGTACTTCCCGGCCATGTACTCGTGCGTGACTGATCGGATCGGTGAGACGATCGGCCAGGGCGGCTTCGAGCAGGGCGCCCGCATGGACACCTTCGCCTGCACGTTCGCCTCCTACTACACGCGGCCGTGGCACCGGGAGGTGCCGAGGCCACGGTGCTGGCAGGCGTCGTGGGACGTCGCCGGGGACCGGGGCCTCCTGATCGTGCAGCACCTCCTGCTCGGCATCAACGCCCACGTCAACCATGACCTCCCGATCGCCGTCGTCGCGGTGGCCGACGCCTGCGGCGACCTGGCGTCGGTCCGCCACGACTTCGACGCCGTGAACGACGTGTTGGCGGACACCCTTGGCGACGTGGTTGGTCGCCTGGACCGGGTGTCCCGCTGGACCAACGAGGCTGCATCGCTCGGTGGGGGGCAGGCCTTCAACTTCTCGCTGGTTCGAGCCCGGCGGGAGGCGTGGGCGGCGGCCGAGCGGCTCTACCCCCTCAGCGCAGATGGACGCCGGCTGTACCTCGCGGAGCTCGATCGCCTGGTGACGGTGCTCGCCTACCTCATCGCCCACCCCGCCCTGCCATGGCGACCCCTGCTGTGGGCGGCGGGACGGATGGAGGAGCACGACGCCCGCCGGGTGACGGCCGTGCTCCTGGGCGACGGCTGACGGCTTAGCGGCTGATCGCTAGCCGTCGGAGGCGCGCCACCACCTGACGTCGTCGAGCCGCACGCTGTAGAGCGGTCCCGCGGGCGGCCGGTCCGCGTACTGCTCGTACTTGGCCACGAGGGCCGAGCGGGCCCGGGCGACGAACGGCTCGGCGTCGTCGTGCACGGTGGCGCGCCCGGTGACCCGGACCCACCACAACCGGCTCCAGTCCTCGTCGAAGTGATCCACGAGGATCGTGGCGTGCCCGGTACGGACGATGTCGGCGAGCCGCTGCAAGTGCGGGCTGCGCTTGGGCTTGTGATCGACGGCGCTGGCCAGCCGCGCGTCGACCAGCGCGAAGCAGATCGGCACCAGCCGGACACCGCCGTCACGGGTCGCGGTTCCGAGCCGCGCCACCCGGGCGTCCCTCAGCGCCGACGTCACCCATGCCGGGGGCGATCGGTCGGCCGCGGGAGCGGGGCTCAGTCGCCCTCCAGGCCGTCCTGGAGCGACTGGGCGCTGCGCACGAGGCCGTCGCGGAGCGCGGCTCGCTGCTCGTCGCTGAGCCGGCTGACCATGCGGGCCTCGACGGCGCGCACCTGCAGGTCGCATGCCGCCAGCAGCTTTCGCCCCTTGGCCGTGAGGCGGGCCTGCAGGATGCGGCCGTGGTCGGGGTGAGCCCGGCGCCGGACCAGCCCCCGCTCCTCCAGGGTGAGCAGGACCTCGTTCATCGACTGCGGCGACACCAGCGCCCGGCGGGCCAGCTGGGCGTTGGACAGGCCGCTGCGGCGCTGGAGCACGCTCAGGGTCGTGTACTGGTTCACCGACAGGCCGCGGGAGCGGACCACGTCGTCGATGGCCCGGCGCACCATGCGATCGATGCGCCCGACGAGGTAGAGCAAGGTGGGGCCGAGCTCGTCGGCGGGGTCGGCGGCGCCGGGCAGGCGCGCCGACACGTCACCCGCGTAGTAGGTCGTCACGGCCTGACCTTCATCCTGCTCCCCGAGGATCGCGGTGCTTCCCGATGCCATCCGGGACGGCTCACCCAAGATCCTTCCTCCGCGTCACAATATCAGGGAGGCTGAGATCAGGTTGACCTCGCCTCGCCCCGGGCGGTCGTGGACGGTTGCCGCCCTTCCCGCCGGCCCCGTGACTTGCAAGCATGGGGAGCGATGGACACGGCTCCGCCCGACATCGTCCGCACCGCCTACGTCGATCTGGTGGTGACCGATCTGGAGCCGGCTCGTGCGTTCTGGGTCGAGCTGCTCGGGTTCCACGTCACGGCGCAGGAGCCTGATGCGCTGTACCTGCGCGGTTACGAGGAGTTCGTGCACCACAGCGTGGTGCTTCGCACTGGTCCCCATCCCGCGTGTGCTCGCATGGGCTTCCGGGTCCGCACCCCCGAAGATGTGGATCGAGCCGAGCGCTGGTTCTCGGAGCGGGGCTGCGAGACCGAGCGGGTGCCGGCTGGGGCGACGAGGGGACTGGGCCCGGCGTTGCGGGCCGTCGATCCGCTCGGCTTCACCGTGGAGCTGGTGCACGAGATGGACAAGGTGGAGCGGCTGGTGCAGCGCTACGACCTGCGCCGCGGCGTCAACATCAACCGCATCGACCACATCAACATCGCCGTGACCGACGTGCCGCTCGCCTTCGAGCACTACTCGGACCTCGGGTTCGGCCTCTCGGAGACCATCGAGGACCTGAGCGACGGAACGCTGTACGCGGCCTGGATGTTCCGCAAGCAGACCGTGCACGACATCGCCTTCACCCTCGGCTCGGGGCCGATGCTCCACCATGTCGCGTTCGCGGTGCCGGAGTCGCACCACCTGCTCTCCCTCTGCGATCGCCTGGGCGCCCTCGGCCTCAACCACCACATCGAGCGCGGCCCCGGCCGCCACGGCGTGTCCAACGCCTTCTACCTGTACCTGCGCGACGACGACGGCCACCGGGTCGAGGTGTACACCACCGACTACTTCACCGGTGATCCCGGGCACGAGCCACTGCGCTGGGACGTGCGTGACGAGCGCCGCCGCGACTTCTGGTCCAACCCCGTCGTGCCCGGCTGGTACGAAGGCTCGGTCCCGATGCTCGACCTCGACGGCAAGCCGGTACCGGTGCGGGAGCAGCCGGCGCACGAGCGCGACGTCACCGTGGGCGCCGACGGCCTCGGCATCGTCGCCCGGTCTGACCGGTAGGCCGCGCCACAGGGATCAGTGACCCGAAGCGGTCGGCTCAGGTTGCGATTTCCGCACCCTCAGCCGACTGCCTCGGAGCTGGTCGGCTCAGGTTGCGGGTGCGGCGGTCGACCCGGGCCGCCCCACGGGGGAGGATCAGCTGCGGTCGAGGACGACGTCGAACGTGGTGGCCAGCTCGCCGCTCTCGTCGGGCTTGAACTCCCGGATCAAGCTGTCGCGGACGCCGAACACCGCGTCCTCGCGCAGGTACTCGCTCTGCACGTCGAACACGTGGGTGATCAGGTCCTTGTACCCGTCGGCGCGGACCCACATGTGGGTGTGGCCGGGCCGCATCCAGCCCCGGCCGTGGGCCTTGAGCAGGTCGCCGGCCGGACCGTCCGACGGGATGGGGTAGGGGACCGGGCGCACGGTGCGGATCTCGTAGGTGCCGTCGGCACCGGTGGTGTAGATGCCGCGGAGGTTCTCGGTCGACTGCGCCCCCGGCTGCTGCACGGCGTAGAAGCCGTGGGTGGCGTTCTGCCAGCAGTCCAAGGTGGCACCCTCGATCGGGTGGCCGTCGATGTCGGTGATGGTGCCGCGGATCACCACCCGGTCGCCGTCGTCGGGATCGACGAGCATGCTCTCGCCCATGGCCCGGTGGGGTGAGCCCGGCACGTAGAACGGCCCGAGCACCGTGTTCTCGGTGCTGCCCTCGGCGCCGTCGTGGGTGACCATCTCGACGAGGGAGGACACGCCCAATGTGTCGGACATGAGGATGAACTCCTGGCGGGTGTCATCGCACTTCTGGCCGGTGGCAGTGAGGAACTGGATGCCGGCGAACCACTCGTCGCGCTGGAGGCCGACCTCCTCCACGAAGGCGTGGAGGTGGCGGATGGCGGCTTCGGTGATCTCCCGCAGGCGGGGGTTGGTCGAGCCCTCGTAGCGCGAGAGCACGTCGTCCAGCAGCTCGGCATGGGCTTTCTCGGTCATGGTGCGCACCCCTTTGATGGCGTTGGTCTCGGTGCGGCGGACGTGACGGCCGCCAGCTCCGTCCCCCGCTGTGGAACGATAGACCCATCCCCCGCGCGGGCGGAGAGGAGGACCGGGGTGGAGACGGACGAACCGATCGACAGCGCCACCGATTGGGTGGCGGAGCACACTCGCCGATACGTCGAGACCGGCGGCGAGGAGGGCTTCTTGTGGCGGGGCTTCCCCACCCTGGTGCTGACCACCCGGGGGCGGCGCTCCGGCTCGCTCCGCCGCAACGCGCTCATCTTCGGGCGCGACGGCGACGACTACGTCCTCGTCGCGTCCTACGGCGGTCGGCCGAAGCACCCGCTCTGGTACCTGAACCTGGTCGACGAGCCCCACGTGCGCATCCAGGACCGGGCGACGGTGGTGGACGGAGTGGCCGAGACGGTGGAGAACGACCACGAGCGGCAGCGGCTCTGGCAGCAGATGGTGTCGATCTACCCGTTGTATGCGGAGTACCAGGCCAAGACCGACCGGCGCATCCCCCTCGTGCGGGTGCGGCCGGCCCGCGACTGATCTATTCACCGACGATCCCGTCGACCTCGGGCTTGGCCCCGATCACCGCGTCGAGCTGCTCGGCCCACGCCAACCCTCATCGCCACCGCCGGCCTCGTCGGGCGCTCACTGTGGGGGCTCCACCGGGTTCTCGCCGTCGAGGATCCGCCGGGCCCGCTCCTCGAACCGGATGCGGCTCTCGGGCTGGGTGAGGATGTAGAAGCGGTTGGCCTTCACGGCGTCGCACACCTGGTCGGCCACGGCGGCCGGCTCGAGGGCGATGGTCGAGAGCTGCTCGCGCCGCTTCGCCTTGTAGACCGCGAGCTGCGCCATCTGGTCGGTGTCGAGCGCGTAGGCGAAGCGCTCGGGCCGGTTGCGGTCCGACGTCGAGATGTTCGTGCGCACCCAGCTCGGGCACAGCACCGAGACGCCGACGTGGCTGCCCTCGGCGTCGAGCTCGAACTTGAGCGTCTCGCTGAGCGCGAGCGACCGCAGCCTTCGACGCGTTGTACGGCCCCATCCGCGGCAGGTGGTACAGCGCGGACGCCGAGCCGGTGTTGACGATGTGGCCGACGTCGTTGGCCCGCATGTGGGGGAGGAAGGCCTGGAGGCCGTGGACCACGCCGAAGAGGTTCACGGCCATGACCCATTCGAAGTCCCGCAGCGGCAGCTCGGCCACCGGCAGCCCTCGGCTGCCGACCCCGGCGTTGTTGCAGACCAGGTGCACGTCGCCGTAGTGCTCGAGCGTGGCGGCGGCGAGGGCCAGGACGTCGGCCTCGATGCTGACGTCGGTCGGGAGGGCGAGCACCTCGACGCCCGCCGCGGCCAGCGCCTCGGCAGCCTGCCGCAGCACCGGGCGCTCGATGTCGGCGAGGACGAGCCTCATGCCCTCGGCACCGAACCGGCGGGCCATCGCCAACCCGATCCCGGAGGCTCCGCCGGTGATGACGGCCACCCTGCCCGCGAGGTCCTCCACGGTGCTACGTGCGAAGGAGGTAGGCCGAGTGGAGCAGCTCGGGGTCGTCCTTGAGGTCCTGTGCGGTGCCGCTGTAGCGGATCCGCCCGCCCTCGAGGATGTAGGCCCGCTTGGCCAGCCCGAGCGCGACGTGGGCGAACTGCTCGATCAGCAGCACGCCGACGCCGGAGTCGGCCACCGAGGCGAGCGTCGGCACCAGGCGCTTCACGACGAGCGGAGCCAGGCCGAGCGAGAGCTCGTCGACGAGGAGCACGGACGGGTCGCGAGACGAGCGCCTGCGCCAGCACCACCATCTGCTGCTGGCCGCCCGACAGCGAGCGGCCGGTCACGTTCCAGCGCTGCTTCAGCTCGGGGAACAGCTCGAGCGCGTACTTCGTCCCGCTCTCGGCGTCTTCGCGGCTGAGCGCGTACGTGGCGACGCGCAGGTTGTCGGCGACCGACAGGTCCGGCAGGAGTCGGCGGCCTTCCGGCACGACCGCGACCCCGGCCCGGCGGATCCGCTCCGGCCGGCGGCTCGGTGAGGTCCTGGTCGCCGAGCAGCACCCGCCCCGACGTCGGGCTGCAACGCGCCCGCGACGGCGAGCACCAGCGTGGACTTGCCGGTGCCGTTGGGGCCGAGGAGCGCGGTGACCTCGCCGGGCGGGATGTCGAGCGAGACCTCGCGCAGCACGGGACGGCCAGCACGCGGCACGCGAGAGCGCCTCGATGCGCAGGCCCGCGAGTGCGCCGTCCGAGGCCACCGCGTTCGCCTCCAGGGGAGCGGTCAAATCGTCTCCTCGGTGCCGAGGTAGGCCCGGATCACATGCTCGTTGCGCAGCACCTCGGCCGTCGTGCCCGACGCGATCAGCCGTGCCGAAGTCGAGCACCGCGGTGGTCTCGCAGCATGCCGACACCAGGCTCATGTCGTGGTCGACGAGGATGACCAGCGCGCCCACCTCCGGCGGGATCCGCTGGATGACCGCGTCCGAGGTGCATGGTCTCCTCGTCGGGCAGTCCGGCCGCCGGCTCGTCCAGGAGCACGAGGCGAGGGTGGCCGACGACGGCCCGGGCGACCTCGACCAGGCGTCGCTGCGCGGCGCCGAGCGTGCCCACCTGCTGGCTCACCTCTCGTTCGAGGCCCACGAAGCTCACGGCGTCCATCACGTCCTGGCGCCGGGATGCCCGTCCGCCGCCGGTGTTCTCGTGCACGAGGAGCACGTTCTCGAACACCGACAGGTTGGCGATCGTCTGCTCGGTCTGGAACGTCCGGCGCACGCCCCACCGTGCTCGCCTGAAGTCCGCCATCGCCAGCAGGTCGTCGCCGAAGGCCGCGCACCACGCCGGCCACCGGCTTGACGAACCCGCTGAGCACGTTGAAGAACGTCGTCTTGCCGGCGCCGTTCGGACCGATGAGCCCGCACGTCCCGGTGGGGAAGGTGAGGGTCATGGCGTCGATCGGGACGACGCCGCCGAAGCGGACGGTCAGGCCGTCGACCTCGATCACGTCGGCGGGCTCCGCCGCTTCGCCTTCGGCGTGACGAGGCCGGCGAGCTTGCGTCCGAGCTTGGCCATGTCCTTCGGGAACTGCTCGACGATCCCCCCCGGCGCGGTGAGGAGCACCTGCAGCACGCCGATGCCGAACAGGATGGTGAGCAGCTCCGTGGAGAGGCCCCAGTTGTCGAGCAGCGCGGGCAGGAGCCGCAAGAAGAGGGCGGCGACCACGGCGCCGAAGAGGTTGTAGACGCCCCCCATCAGCACCACAGCCAGGAGCGTGATGGAGTTCTGGACCGGGAACTGGTTGATGTTGACCCCCCCGGACGCCGCGGCCAGGAGGGCGCCCGCCACCCCGGCGGTGAAGGACGCGAGGGCGAAGGCCCACAGCTTGTAGAGGGTGGTGTTGACGCCGGCCGACAACGCGGTGGCCTCGCTCTGGCGGATGGCCGCCCACGCCCGTCCGGCCTTCCCCCGCACGTGCCAGAGCGCGAGCAGGAACATGAGTACCGCAACGACGATGCAGTAGCGGTAGTAGGCGGTATCGCCGCTGGCGATGGATGGCCGGGGCAGGCGAGAGGTGGCACCACCGGCGGCCGAGTTGCCGAAGAAGCCCCCACCGCCGTTCGGGAACTGGGTCACCAGCAGGAGCACGGTGATGCCGCCTGCGGCCATCAGTGTGATGAGCGCCAGGTACAGGCCCGAGAGGCGGAGGGCGGGGAGCCCGATGAGGGTCCCGATGAGGCCGGTGATGACCCCGGCCATGAGCACGATGATCGGGAACGGGATCGAGATGGCGTGGTCCAGGCGCAGGGCCACCCACGCCCCGACGGCCAGCAGCACGAACTGGCAGAGGGACACCATGCCTACACGCCCGATGAGGACGCCGAGCCCGAGGGTGAGGATGCTGTAGATCACGACCCCGTTCATGATCGACAGCCAGTAGCTGTCGAGCAGAGCCGGTAGCCCGAAGATGGCGAAGAAAACGAACACCACGGTTACGAGCAGCTTCACCGGGCTGCCGAACGTCTTGCGCAGCCGCGCCTCGACGGCCGGCTCCGTCTCGGGCGCGTCCAGCGCTCGGACCGCCGCCATCGCTAGCGCACTCCAGCGGGCACAGTCATGTCCGAACCAGCACCTGGCGTCGGCGGGCGAACCAGAGCAGGGCGATGATGGCGAGCACGAACGGCGTCATGTTGCGGTACTCGGCCAGGTTGATCTCGTGGCTCCCCACGGTCAGATCCGAGAAGGCGGTGAGGCAGGACTGCACGATGCCGATCACGAAGCCGGCGGCCAGGGTGATGGGGAGCGAGCGGAGCTGCCCGATGAGCGCGGCGGCCAGCGCCGGTATCACCAGGAAGGTGAGCCCGCTGATGTCGAGGCTGACCAGGTTGGCCAGGAGCAGACCGGACGCGCCGCAGAGGATCCCCGATCCGAACCACGCCGCGGCCTCGACTCGGCGCACCGGGACGCCCAGCATGGCGGTGATCTCGCGGTCGTTGGCGAGCGCCCGCATGGCCGTGCCGACCTTGGTGACGCGGAGGAAGATGGCGGTGCCCACCGTCATCACAATGGGGAAGATCACCCCGATGATCTGGGTCTGGCTGATGCGGACGCCGCCGAGCTCGTAGTTCTCCAGGCTCGTCCCGAGGGTTATCGAGTGGGGGTACGGCCCCCACACCCACTGCATGACGCCGAGCAGGATGAGCAGGAAGCCGAGCGTGGCGGTGGCCTTGACGAGAGGATCCCGGGCCGCGAACGGCGGCCCGAAGACCAGCCCGTAGATCAAGGTGGCCACGCCGCCGAAGAGGATGCAGACGAGGTAGGAGATGTTGGGGGGGAGATGAGCGGCGAGCTCGGAGAAGAAGCCCGTGGTCTTCTTGGAGTCGATGAGCGACCAGGAGATCAGGGCGCCCGTGGCGCCGATGGCCCCGTAGGCCAGGTTGAGCACCCCCGTCGCCCGGTAGAGGACCACGAGGCCCACTCCGGACATGGCGAACACTCCTCCCAGCGCCAAGCCGAGCACGAGGAACGGCTTGAGTTCGTCGAGGCTAGGCATCGGCGGCTCTGGGCACCCTGACTCTCATGGTCGGACGGCGTCAGCTGTTCAGGCCGAGCGACGTCTCTTTGGCCCGGATGGCGTCGAGCGGGTTGGTGGGCAGGGCGGCGATGGCGAAGCAGTCCTCCTTCTTGACCATGTTCCCGTCCTGCGGAACGACCGTGATGTCGTTGTTGTTGGAGACGTTCTGCCCGACCGTGCTGTCGAAGTACCAGGGCTTGCACCACAGATCGCTCGCGAAGTCCTTCACGCCCTTGAGCGCGGCGTTCACGCTCTCCTTGGTGACGTCACCCTGGATGCCGAGCAAGGCGTCCGTCGTCACCCGGCCGACGAGGTAGCCCATCTGGGCGAAGCTCGAGGTCGGGATGGAGGAGGCGTACTTCTCGCGGATCTGGTTCATGTGGTTCTGATCCGGCAGACCCGAGTCGAGGGTGTTGAACTCGGCGTTGATGAGGAACTTGCCGTTCCACGCCGCACTGAGCTCCTTGGCGACGGCCGGGTCGTTCGGAGGCGTCGAGCTGGCCCAGATCACGGAATCGATCAGGCCCTGCTGCTCGATGGCCTGCAGCAGCGGCACCACCGTAGGGCCGGTGTAGTCGAGCACGACGCCGCCGCCCTTCCCCGCTTCCTGCACCAGCTTCTGGGCCAGACCGGCCGGATCGTTGATCGGCACGGTCTCGACGTCGCTCACGCCCTTCATGCCTTGCTGCTTGGCGAAGTTGACGACGCCGCTGTTGATGACTTCGAAGCCGGGCTGCTGGGGCGAGCTGACGACGATGGTGCCCTTCGCCCCGGCTCGCACCGCGGCCTGGGCTCCGCCGAGGCTCGAGTAGTAGGGACCCATGTTCACGGCCGAGTAGTTCGGGCTGGTGAAGCAGGCCTGGTCCACGCCGGCGATGACCAGGTAGTAACCCTGCGCGGCGTAGTAGTCCTTGTTGACGCTGCAGTCGATGACGCTGGTGTTGCCCACCATGCCGAGCACCTTGTCCTGCTCGATGAGCTTCTTGGCGAGCGCCGACATCTGCTGCGGGTCGACCTGCTCGGTCTGGGTGATGTACTGGATGGGCCGGCCGTTGATGCCGCCGTTGTCGTTCACGCAGTCGAAGTAGGCCTTGGCCATGCCCGTGATCCACGTGAAGTCGATGCCGGGGACCTTGGTGGCGATGCCGCCGAGCTTGATCGGATCACCGGTGGCCTTCTGCCCGGTGCCCATCGCACACTGGCCGGGCTCTTGGATGTTGCTGCCCCCGCCGGCGGCCGCGGTGGTGCCGGGTGCCGCTGCGGTGGTGCCCGGTGCTGCACTGGTACCGGGCGCCGCGGCCGTGGTACCGGGTGCTGCCGCGGTTGTGGCCGGCGCGGCCGCAGTCGTGCCGGACGACGAACCCCCGCTGCTGCCGCAAGCGGCGAGCAACATGCCGGCGGCTGCACCGACGGCCAACAGTGATCGTTGCATGTGTCCTCCCCGTTGGCAGGTGGAACGGGCGCTGCTGCCGGACGAGCCGCCTCGCAAGTCTGTTCCCCCTGGGTCCCCCCACACCTCCCCATGTAGGCGTGGCCGCGGCAACGTACACCGAGCCGCGTTCGGCGGCAACTGTATCAGACTCCCTGAGATGGATGCGTCCAAGTGTTCGACATGCGAACACGCCACCGCCCTACGATCTGACCGGTGCCGCCGGTCGCTACGGCCGCTACCGTCGCATTCAAGCCCGTCGACCACGACCCGGAGAAGCGATGAAGCGCAGCACCGACCGCATCCTCACCACCCATGTGGGCAGCCTGGCCCGTCCCACGGAGCTCCTCGACACGCTCAAGGAGAAGGAGAACGACCGACCCTACGACGCCGATCTGCTCGCTCGCCAGATCCGCGACGCGGTGGCCGACCGCGTGCGTCAGCAGGTCGAGTGCGGCATCGACATCGTCACCGACGGGGAGATGAGCAAGGTCAGCTTCCTCGGCTACGTGAAGGACCGCCTCGGCGGCTTCGAGCTGGACATGGGCCCGTCGCGGCTGGCGGCGTCGTGGCAGAAGGAGGTCGACGACTTCCCCGAGTACTACGAGGACTACTTCAAGAAGTACTCGTCCACGGTGGCTCCGCTCCGGCGCCTCATCTGCAAGGGCCCCATCAGCTACGTCGGCCAGCAGCTGTTGCAGACCGACATCGACAACCTCAAGGCCGCGGTGGCGCGCTATGACGTGGCCGACGTGTTCATGCCGTCGACCGGTCAGAGCGGCTTCGGACGCAACGAGCACTACGCCACCCACGAGGAGTACCTCAACGCGGTGGCGGAGGCGATGCGGGAGGAGTACCTCGCCATCGTCGGCGCGGGCTTCATCCTGCAGGTCGACGACCCGTTCCTCATCGACATGCTCAGCGACCCGACCATGGAGCACGAGGACCGCGAGCGGGCCGCCTGGGTGCACGTCGAGGCGTTGAACCACGCCCTGCGCGGCATCCCGCCCGAGCAGGTGCGCCACCACACCTGCTACGGCCTCAACCACGGGCCCCGGATGAACGACATCCCGCTCATCGAGGCGGTGCCGTTCATGCTGGCCATCAACGCCGGCGCGCACAGCTTCGAGGTGGCCAACCCCCGCCACTACCACGAGTGGCGGATCTGGGAGGACGTCAAGCTCCCGGACGGGAAGATCCTGATCCCGGGCCTCATCGGCCACGCCACCAACTACGTCGAGCACCCCGAGCTGATCGCCGACTACATCGAGAAGTACGCCGGCCTGGTCGGCAAGGAGAACGTCATCGCCGGAGCCGACTGTGGGTTCTCCTCCCGGGCCAGCTACGCCCCCGAGGTGCACCCCACCGTGGTGTGGCCGAAGTTCCGGGCCCTGGCTGAGGGCGCGGCGCTGGCGACCAAGCAGCTCTGGCCGTAGACGTCCAGCGCGCGTCGCGTCAGGCCGCTCGACCGTCGAGGTAGACGACGCCCGCGTTGCCGTCGACCGTGACGAGCTGGCCGGTCTTGATGGTGGTCGTGCCGACCTGGGTCCCGACGACGGCCGGGATGCCGAACTCCCGGGCCACGATGGCGCTGTGGGACAGCACCCCACCGACGTCGGTGACGACGGCTCCGGCCACCGAGAACACCGGCACCCACGGCGGCAAGGTCATCTCGCACACCATGACCTCGCCCTCCTCGAGGTCCATCGCCTCGGACAGCGACCGCACCACCCGGGCGGTGCCGGTATAGCTGCCTTGGGCGCCGGCCACGCCCTTCAGCCGGTCGGGGTCGGCGTTCTCCTCCGGCGGCACCATGCCGAGGAGCCGGAACACTATTGCGTCCATGAACGGGTCCGGCGTCTCCGGCGGCGGAGGCGGCGTGCCGAGCGCGCCCGGCGCGGCCACGTGGCTGGACCGCTCCATGCTGGCCCGCCGCTCGGCCGTGATGACCCGGCGGTCGCCGCCGTTGCGCAGGGCGTCGACCAGCTCATCGCGGTAGAGGTAGAAGACATCGTCGGCAGCGGCGAGCACGCCCTTGGCCACCAGCCGCTCGCCGACGGTCACCACGAACCGGCGGAACACACCCACCCCGAGCTGGTCGATGTAGAAGGCGTGGTCCTCCGTGAGCGGGAAGCTGTACTGGGCTGCCTCGTAGAGCTGGTCGAACTCGGCCAAGGTGGCCGGATCGCCGGCCAGCTTGGCCCGGGCCTTGGCCAGCAGCTCCTCCCGGCGGGCCACGTTCTCTTGGTACTGCACCTCGGGATCCTCGTTCTCGCCGAGCGCCATCATGCTGGCGATGCTGGCCAGCGGGATGGACGGGTCCTCCCGCCACGGGATGTCGGCCAGGTCGTACACGGCGTCGCTGCGCCAGCCGTACTCGAAGAGGAACTCGTCGAGCTTCTGGCGGAACGCCCGCCCCTCCTCGGTCTCGTCGAGCGCGGCCAGCACCTCCTTGGGCTGCTTGGTCTCGAACAGCTCGCGCAGGGTGGGGTCGGCCAGGGCGATCCGGCTGAGGGTCCACAAGCCGCGGCTGGCGTCGACCGAGCGGGTGTGGAAGCCCTGCAGCGTCTGGTACGACTCCGTGGGGTCGTCCGGCTTCATGACCGCGTCGTACAGATCGCAGAACGCGCTGCTCGAGAGCAGGACGAAGTTGATGTGGCCGTGGATCCACCACTGGTGGCGCATGTGCTCCGTGTACTCGTCGAGCCGGGCGACCAGCTCGTCGTCGCTGAGGCCGGAGTAGTCCTCGGTCTTCGCGGCCTCGTTCTTGGAACGGACGGCCGGCTTCCACTCCTCCTCCCACGTCTTGCCGATGCTGGGCACCATCGACGCCAGCTTCTGCGGGTAGCGCGTCATCCGGTCCTGGATCACGGCGTCATCGGGCACGGGGTGGAACGCCACGTAGAAGTAGTGGTTGATGTCCTTCGTCGTCACCATGATCGGGCAGTCGTACTCCGCCTGTGCCTTCGTGAACCCCTCACCCAGCGTCTCCACCACGAGGTCGAAGGACAACGGGGTGACCGGCCGCGGTGCGTGCATCCTGTCGAGGCCCCAGAAGCCCTCGATCTCGTCCGGTCCCGGAAAGACGATCTCATCGGTCATCGCCACGTCGAACCCCCCTGATCTGTGCGCAGATCGCCCACCTGCGCGCTCCGTGGCCGAACGATACCAAGGCCGCGCCCCGGCGGGTGCGGCGACTGGGCGGGCTCCCGGCTCGATCTGCTGCCCGCCGGCGGCGGGCGTTAGCGTCCATGGGCTGTGTGCCAGGCCTCCGACGCCCTCCGCCAGGCGACCCCACCGGCAGCCGACGCGCCGCCCGACTGGCGCGCCGTCCTGCGGAGCCGGCGCCCGCCGCGGCGTACCGACGCCGACCCGCGCGTGGTCCTGCTCGGCACGGCCGGAGGCGCCCACCCGAAGTCCACGAGGGCGGGCTATGCCAACGCGCTCGTCGTCGGGGATGCCGCCTACCTCGTCGACTGTGGGGAGGGCGTGCAGACCCAGCTCTCGCGCGCCGGCTTGGCGGTCAGCGCCCGCTTCGGCCGCGAGCGACCGCTCGTCCGGGCCATCTTCGTCACCCACCTGCACGCCGACCACATCATGGACCTGGCCAACCTGGTCATGGGCAGCTGGCCGTCGCAGCCGGTACAGCTGTACGGGCCGGCGCCCGCCGGCCTGCCCATCCCCGGCTTCCCCCCCGACGGGCCACGCCGCCCGGTCTTCCCGGACGACCCCACCCCGGGCATCCGGGCCACGCTGGACCACCTCCTGCGGGCTTTCGCCTACAACATCAACGTGCGCCTGGCCGGCGAGGGGCGGGCCGACGTCACCGAGCTCATCGAAGTCCGCGAGATCGGTGTGCGGCGCGACGGGTACCGACCCGACATCGATCTCGGGGTGACAGCGGATGCCAGCTCCCACACCGCCGCCGCTCCGCCCATGGACCCGGTCGAGATCTACCCCGAGGACGATCACGGCGTGCGGGTGAGCGCGGTGCTGGTGCAGCACGCGCCGGTGTTCCCGGCCCTCGGCTTCCGCTTCGACACCCCTGACGGCTCGGTGGTCTTCTCCGGCGACACCGGCCGCTGCGAGAACGTCGTCAGCCTCGCTCGCGACGCCGATCTGCTCGTGCACGAGGTGATCGACCTCGACCGCATGACCGAGCGGCTGCGCCGGCTGCCGAACTACGAGGAGGTCCGGGGCCACCTGGCCCGGTCCCACTCGGCGCCCGAGGACGTCGGCGACGTGGCGACGCGAGCCGGAGTTCCCCGGCTCGTGCTGTCGCACCTGGTGCCGGGCGACCTCGAGGTCAACGAGCGCGAGTGGGAGGCACAGGTGCGGCCGCACTTCGACGGCGATCTGCTGTGCGGTGTCGACCTCGACGAGCTGGCCGTCTCGTCAGCGCGCTGACCCACCGTCGAGCCGCACCAGGAAGGAGAGCGCCCGCTCGAAGATCGCTTCGACGTCGGGCGAGCCGTCGAAGAAGTGGTCGGCCCCGGGAACGATCTCGAGCTCGACCGAGCCGCCCGCCGCCTCCAGCGCCCGGGCGAGGCGGACGCTCTGGTCGCACGGCACCCAGGTGTCGGCGGCCCCGTGCTGCAGCAGGAACGGCGGCGGGTCCGCCCGGACCTGGGCCACCGGGCTGGCCGCCTCAGCCAGGTCGAGGTGCTCCCCGATGGGACCTCCGAGGAGGTGGGCCTCGAAGCTGGTGGTCGAGGCGTGGTCGAGGGCCCGAAGGTCGGTGATGGCGTACCAGCACACCGCGCCGGTCACCGACCGGACATCGTCGGGCGGGGTGAGGGCGGCGAGGGCGGCGAGGTGGCCGCCAGCCGAGGCGCCCCAGAGGTAGGTCCGCTCGCGGTCGGTGCCGAGCTCGCCGACGTGGGCGTGCAGCCAGCGCCGGGCCTCGAGGGTGTCGTCGAGCTGGGCCGGGAAGACGGCCTCGCCGCTGAAGCGGTAGTCGGGGGCGGCGACGACGAAGCCGGCGTCGGTGATCCGCTCGAAGAACCCTCGGTCCCACCCTCGGGTCTCCCGCGGGGCGCGACTGCGGTGGCTGACGCGCCAGCCGCCGCCGTGGACGTAGTGGACGAGTGGGCGCGGGCCGTCGCTGGTCTCGTCGGGGCGGTAGACGTCGAGCTCGAGGGCGCGGTAGCCCTCGCGCTCGGCGAAGACGATCGCTCGCTCGACCTGCATCGGCTGCACAGTAAGGCCGCGCGCGGTGCGGGGTGTCCCGTTGGGCGATCAGGCCAGGGGCCAGGGCGCGAGCGGCAGGGGCGGGAACAGCACGTCGAGGACGACGGCACCGAGGTCGCTGCGCAGCTCGCAGTCGGGCGTGGTGGCTTCGACATCAGCCACGCTGCGGTTGCCCAGCAGCAGGTGGAGGAGGGCCTCGACGGGCAGCGCGGCGTCGGCCTTGGCCTCTTCGGGCAAGGCAGGCCGAGCCTCGACGGCGAGCAGCCGCCCGGCCTCGAACGAGAGGCAGAGCGCGCTGGTGTAGAGATCGATGAGCACGGGGCCGGACAAGCCGACGACCGGTGAGGTGGCGATCCGGGCCTCGAGCACCGGCGCCAGGGCCAGGAGAAAGGCGGGGACGTCGGGGATGCGCACGTAGAACCCGTAGGAGCCGCCCGGTCCGCGGCCGAGCCGGTTGGCCGCGCAGCGCAGGGCTGGATGCCCCGTCGGGAGCACGAGCCGGATGGCTCGTCCCCCGTCGGCCGAGTGCTCGCGGACCCAGCGGTCGAGCTCGGCGAGCACGCTCGTGGTGGGGCCGAGCCAGCCGTGGCCAGGGAGCAGCTCGAAGGCGCGCAGGGCGACGCGCCCATCGCGGGGCCGGAGGCTGTGCACGGCGTAGCCGAGGCGCGCCGCGTCGCCGCCTTCGCCCCCGGCTTGCTCGAGCACCAGCACCCGGCCAGCGGTGAGTGCCCCCGAGCGCCGGGAGAGCTCGTAGCGCCACCCGTCCTCGCCGCGCCGGCAGCCGAGGACGGGTTGTCGCAGCGCCTCGGCTTCCACCCCGGCCAGGAAGGCCGCGTCGGCAACCGTCGCCGCTCGGATGCGGACCGCCGGGTCACCGGCCGCAGGTTGGTCGGCCAGCCAGCACGTCGGCGCCGATCGCAGGTCGAGCGCGTAGCTGTACCCGAACCGCCGGTAGTACCAGGGGATACCGGCGATGAGCTGCCAGCGATGGCCGAGGGCGGCGCTGCGGGCGTGGAGGACCTCGAACTGCCGCCGAACCAGACCGTGGCGGCGGTGGTCGGGATGGGTGGCCACCAGCTCCGGCTGGCCCACGGGCATGGTGACGCCGGCGTGCGACCAGACCTGGGGGATGAGGCAGGTCGACGAGACGATCCGCTTCCTCGCGGTGTCCTCGACGATGAACACGTCGTCTTCCACCCGGAAGCCGGGGTAGGGCACCTGGAACAGCTCGAGTGTCCACTCCGCCAGCTCGTCGCCCGACAGGCCCTCGTCGGCGTGCATGGCGGCATTGAACTCGGCCAGCTCCTGCTCGTCGCTCGGCCGGGCGGTGCGCAGCAGGAGGCCGTCGCCGAGGGGGCGAGGAAGCTCGGACACGAGCTCAGTCCAGCGCGCCCCGCCCGACCGTTCCATCGGATAGGCGCGGGGCGGGGCCAGGGCTCAACCAGACCCGCTCAGCACCCGGTCGAGCGCGGTGCCTAGGGCGGCAACCCGATCGTCGGGCCCGGCCCGCGACCGCCAGGCGACGAAGCCGTCGGGCCGGACGAGGAGCGCGCCGGTCTCCGCGATGCCGAAGCGGTCATGGACGTCGAGCCCGGGCGCGGCCAGGGAGTGGACCTGCACCTCGAGCCCCGGATGGTCGAGCGTCACCACCCGCGTCGCCGCGTCCCATTCGGCGCCGTCCGAACCGGTGAGGACGCTGAACGTGCTGTCGGCGAGATCGAGGGTCGACATCCTCCCGTCGCCGGTCTCGACCCAGGCGTGCGGGAGTCGCGAGCCGGGCCGGGCTCGGGTCCGCCGCGGATCGTCGTGGACCGACGTGTCGCCGTCCTCCGAGAGCACGGCGCCGGATCGGTACTGGTAGCCCAGCTCGACGTCGAAATCCGGGGCGAGGGGCTCGGCCGTCTCCTCGCCGAGGTGCGGCGCGGTCCGCTTCACATAGCGGGTGTACGCCTGTTCCACCGTGAAGCGGCCCACGGGCCGACGCTCCGCGTCGTAGGTGTCGAGCAGCGCGGCGTCAGCCTGCCCGTGCAGGACGAGCCCCACCTTCCATGCCAGGTTGTGGGCGTCGTGGATGCCGGTGTTGCCGCCGAAGCCGCCGTTGGGCGGCATGAGGTGGGCCGCGTCGCCGGCGAGGAAGATCCGCCCGTCCTGGTAGCTCCGGGCCACGTCGGCGGTGGCCCGCCAGCGGGCGAGCCCGTCGATCCGCACCGGGAGGTCAGGCACGCCGGCGCCGACCCGGACCAGCTCGATCAGCCGCGAGTCGCTGGTATCGGACGCGGCGTCAGCCGAGGGCGAGGTCGGATCGCCCACCGTGTTGATGACGAGGAAGCCGGACTGGCAGCGCTTGTCGAGCCGGAAGAAGCCGCCGAAGGTGTCGTTGTTGACGTAGATCACGCTCAGCGGCTTGCCCGCCAGCTGTGGGCGCAGATCGGCCGTGAAGTAGATGGTGATGCTGTTGGAAAAGACGCCCCGGCCATCGAACGGGATCCCGAGCTGCTCGCGCAAGGTGCTGTGGGCACCGTCGGCCGCCACCAGGTAGCTCCCGCGCAGCGCGACCTGGTTCCCGGTGTCGACGTCGCGCGCGGTGACGGTGACCCCATCGGCGTCTTGGGCCGCGGCCACCACCTCGTGTCCCACCAGCACCGTCGCGCCGGCCTGCTCGGCTCGGGCCTTGAGGATCGGCTCGAGGCCGGGCTGGGAAAGGAAGAGGCGGCGGCACGGGCTCACTTCGTCGACGCCCTCGTTGAGGCTGCCGATGATGTCGGCCAGCTTGCGCCCGGCCAGGCTGTCCATCATCACGATGGCGCCCTCGGGCAGGAACTCGCGCTCGGATTGCTCCTTGATCTCCTCCTCGATCCCGGCCAGGCGGAAGAGCTCGAGCGTCCGGAGGTGGAAGTGGGCGGCGCGAGGGAGCGGCGACCCGCCCCGCAGACGCTCGATGGCCACCGACCGGATGCCGTGCTGAGCCAGGAACATGGCCGTCGACAGCCCGACGAGCCCGCCGCCGGCGATCAGCACGGGCGCGTCGACCGGCGGTCCTGCGGTGGCCGATCCGCTCAACCTCGATGTCTCCTCGCTGCGATGTGCGAGCGCGGACTGTACCAACGGCGTCGAGGGCCAGGACGCGACCGGACTCCGGCGGGCCGGCTGGCGCCGGGCTGGTACCGTCCGCCGCACCAGTGACCCGGATCAGGCACCGAGGGAGGCAGGGGCCGATGTTGACCGACGACGAAGTCGCCGCCGCCGCGGAGGCGCTCTACCAAGCCGAGCTCGACAACGTGCCGATGACGCCGATCTCGACCCAGTACCCCGAGGCCGACATCGACGACGCCTACCGCATCTCGATGGCCGTCACCGCCCGCAAGGTGGCCGCGGGGCGGATCGTGAAGGGTCACAAGATCGGCCTCACCTCGAAGGCCATGCGCTCGCTGACGGGCGCCACGGAGCCGGACTACGGCACCATGTTCGACGACTGGTTCGTGCTCGAGGGCGGGGTCGTGCCCCGCAGCCGGATGAACGCCCCGCTGGTGGAGGTCGAGCTGGCGTTCGTGCTGCGGGAGCCGCTCGCCGGCCCGGGCGTCACCGCGGTCGACGTGATCCGGGCCACCGACTTCGTGCTGCCCTGCATCGAGATCGTCGACACCCGCCAGCACGGACGGGGGCCGAACCGCCTGGTGGACAGCGTCGCCGACGCCGCCGCGTGCGGCCTGGTCATCGTGGGGGGACGACCGGCCCGCCTGACCGACGTCGACATCCGCCGCATCGGGGCCACGCTCGCCATCAACGGCATCGTGGAGGAGAGCGGGGTGGCGGCGGCCGTGATGGGCAACCCGATCAACGCGGTGGCGTGGTTGGCGAACAAGCTCCACCAGTACGGGGTGGTGCCCGAGCCGGGGCACCTGATCCTGTCCGGCTCGTTCATCCGCGCCATCCCCTTCAAGGCCGGCGACACCGTGGTGGCCCAGTTCGACCACCTCGGCGAGGTCGTCTTCGGCACGGAGTAGGGCCATGCGCCTCGGCGTGACCTTCAGCCATCCGGATCTGGGGAACGACCCAGGCTTCCTCAAGGCGTTCGCGCAAACCGTCGAGGAGGCGGGCTTCGACCACCTGCTCACCGCCGAGCACGTCGTGGGCGGCCACCCCGACCGCCTGCAGGGCGAGAAGGTGCACACCTTCGACATCGCCTACCACGAGCCGTTCGTCCTGCTCGGGTACCTCGGCGCGGTGACGTCGCGCCTGGAGCTGGTGACGTGCATCCTGATCTTGCCGCAGCGCCAGACCGTGCTCGTGGCCAAGCAGGCAGCGGAGCTGGATCTGCTCACCGGCGGCCGCGTCCGGCTCGGGGTCGGGGTGGGCCGCAACTGGATGGAGTACGAGGCGTTGAACGAGGAGTTCAGGAACCGCGGGGCGCGGCTCGAGGAGCAGGTCGAGGTGTTGCGCCACCTGTGGACGCAAGAGCTGGTCACCTTCGACGGGCATTGGCACCACCTCGACCGTGTCGGCCTCAACCCGATGCCCGTGCAGCAGCCGATCCCGCTTTGGATGGGGTCCTACGTCGGCAAGGTGGTGGACAAGGTGATCCGCCGCATCGCCCGCCTGGCTGACGGCTGGTTCCCCCAGCTGCCGCCGGGCGAGGAGCTGGCGGCCCTGGTGGAGCGGTTCCGGGGCTATGTGATCAGCGCCGGCCGCGACCCGGCCTCGATCGGCATCGAGTGCGGCCAGGCGGTGAGGCGGACGGACTCGCCGGACGGTTGGGTGGACAAGGCGGAGGCGTTCCGCGACCTCGGGGCCACGCATCTGCGGGTGATTACGGCTGGGGGTGGCTTCGAGTCGCCCCAGGAGCACCTCGACGCCGCGCTGCGGTGGAAGGAAGCGGTCGGGCACCTCCAAGGCGGGTGACGAGCCGACGGGCGAGCGGCTCGGCGCCGGTCAGCCGCCGATGTCGGCGCGCGAGGTCCGGGCGTCGTTGCGGAGCGCCGCGATGGCGGGAACGGCGTCGTAGCCGACGGTGATCATGCGGAAGCCGGCCTGGTGGCGGGCGGCGGCCAGGGCGGGGTTGGCATGCACGCCGGGCACGACCCCGTGACGCTGGCAGGCATCGACGACGCGGGTCAGCGCGCCTTGGAACGGATCGCCCGGGTGGTCGGGGGCGGGCCGCAGACCGTAGGTCAGCGACAGGTCGGACGGACCGATGTACACGGCGTCGATCCCGGGGACGCCGAGGATGTCATCGATGGCGTCGACTGCGGCCTCGGTCTCGATCATCGGGATGCAGGCCACCACGTCGTTGGCCGTGGCCAGGTAGTCCGGCCCGTAGCGGGTGGCGACGGCGAGCGGGCCGTAGCTGCGGGTGCCGGCGGGTGCGTAGCGGCAGGCGGACACGGCGCGGCGCGCCTCCTCGGCGCTGTTCACCATGGGCACGATGATCCCGAGGGCACCGGCATCGAGGGCCCGGCCGATCAGCCCCGGTTCGTTCCACGGCACCCGCACGACGGGCACTGCGGGTGTGCGGGCCATGGCGTGCAGCAGCACGCTCATGTGGTCCAGGTCCTGAAGGCCGTGCTGCAGGTCGATGCACACGTAGTCGTAACCGGCCGTCGCCGCCGCCTCGGCCAGCAGCGGGTCACGCAGGAACAGCCACGCGCCGAGCGCGGTGCCACCGTCGCGCCACAGCTCCGGCAGGGAGCCCGGCACTACACCAGCCTCTCGCGCAAGGTCAGCAGCCCCCACAGGTCGGGCTGCGGACCGAGCGGCACGTCGATCACGGCCGGGCCGCCGTCGGCGATGGCCCGTTCGAGGACGGGGAGGAGGCCGGCGAGGCCGGTGACCCGGTGGCCGGCGACCCCGAAGCTCTCGGCCAGCGCGACGAGGTCCGGGTTGGAGAGGCGGCTGGCGATCTCGCGTCCGAACTCCTCCTGCTGCATCCGCAAGACGTTGCCATACGCGTCGTCCCTGAACAGCACGGCGATCACGCCGATGCCGTGCTGGGCCGCGGTCGACAGCTCGGCCACGTTGTAGAGGAAGCCACCGTCGCCGTTGACCGAGACCACGACGCGGTCGCCGGCGCCGACCTTGGCGCCGAGCGCGGTGGGATAGCCGAAGCCGAGCGTGCCCTGGTAGCCGGAGCCCAGGTACTGGCCGGGTCCCTCCACCGGGTAGCCGTTGCGGGCGAAGTAGCCCACCTGGGTCATCTCGTCGACGAGCACGCCGTCGGGTGGGATGGCGGCCCGGAGCTGCTCGCAGCACCACGCCAGGTCGGGGAAGCGCTCCGCCATGCCGGCCCGAAGCCTCCGGCCGAGCTCGCGCACCGCCGCCGTGCGAGCGGCACGGTCGGGAGGATCGCGGCGCGAGCCGAGCGCGGCGACCAGCGCGGTGACCGCGGCACCGGCGTCGGCGTGGATGGCGATGGCCGGGGTGACGCTCTGATCGAGCTCGGTCGGGTCGACGTCGACCCGGATCACCGCCGTGCCGGCCGGCACCGGGAGCGGACCGCGCGACAGGTGAGCGCGCGAGCCCAGCACGAGCAGGACGTCGGCACCGTCGAGGGCGGCCGGGGCCGCGATGAGCGGGAGGGCGAGCGGGTGGCTCCCGGGCACGGCGCCCTTGCCCTCAGTGGTCATCACCACCGGAGCGCCGAGCCGCTCGGCCAGCTCCACCAGCGCCGGGCCCGTCCCGAGCGCGCCGCCGCCGGCGACGATGACTGGACGAGCTGCGGCCGCGAGCCGGTCGGCGGCCGCCTCGACCAGGTCGTCGTCGGGCTGCACTTCGGGCGGGAGGGCCGGCCGCTCCGGCCAGCTGACGGCGGCGCGGCGGACGAGGACGTCCCAGCCCGCTTCGAGCGCGTGGGGGCGGGGTCGTCCTGGGCCGTGGAGCGCGGTGAAGACGGTGTCGACCAGCGCCGGGATGTCATCGGGTCGCATGGCTCGCTCCGACCGAGCCATGACGCCGCGCAGCACCGCCTGCTGGTCCGGGAGCTCGTGCAGCACGCCCCGGCCCCGCCCGAGGTCGGCCGACGGGACCTGACCGGCCAGGCACAGCACCCGGCTGCCGCAGGCATAGGCGGTGGCCAGCCCGGCGCCCGCGTTCAGCACGCCCGGGCCGGGCACGACCGCGCACACCCCGACCCGGCCGGTGACACGGGCATAGCCGTCGGCCATGTAGCTGGCGGCCTGCTCGTGGCGGGTGTGGAGGACACGGATGGCGGGCTCCCGGGCCAGGGCGTCGAACAGCCAGTCGAGCTGTACGCCGGGGAGCCCGAACACCACGTCGACGCCCCAGCGGCGCAGCCCCTCGACCAGCAGCTCCCCGCCCGTGCGCGCCGTGGGGCCTTCGCAGGTGGACGCCGAGGTCGTCGGAGGCATGGCGGGGCGGGCTCAGTCGTCGACGTAGGCGAGGAAGTCGCAGCTGACGGCCGGGCCGCTCGCCGGGGCGACCTGGGTATGCCGGGCCGGGCGGGACTCGGGGTTCGGGAAGCGCTCCGCCCACGGGCCGTTGATGGCGTCGCGCACCGCGATGTCGGGCACGTAGAAGTTCATCTTGACCACATGCCGCCAGTCCGCCCCGGCGGCCTCGAGCATCTCACCGACGTGGTGGAAGAGGTTGGCCAGCTGGGCTTCGACCTCGTCCGGGATGTGGCTGCGGCCGGGATCGCGCGCCGCGATGATGCTGGAGGCGAGGAGCGGGCCCACTCGGCTGGCGGCTGGGATCGGGTTGGTGTGGCGGAAGCTCTCGATGTCGATCGAGCGACGGGGCATGGCGGTCCTCCTTCGAGCTCAGGGGAGCCGTTCGGTCAGCCAGGCCTCGAACTCGGCCCGCCGATCCTTGGCGATCGGGAACACGCCGACGCTGCTCTCGCCGGCGCCGACCCGGGAGATCGCCCACTCCTCCTCCAGCTCTTGCTGGGCCGCGTCCCGGGCCACCTCCTCGGCCAGCGCGGCCGGCAGCACGACGACACCCTCCCCGTCGCCCACCAGGAGGTCGCCGGGCATCACGGTCACGCCGGCGCAGGCGATGGGGATCTGGTGGTCGAGTGGCAGGTGGAGCCGCCCCAAGGTCGAGGCGTGGGACGACCGGTGGTACACCGGCAGATCGAGGTCGCGGATGGCGGGCGTGTCGCGCAGGGCTCCGTCGGTGACCACTCCGGCCGCGCCGAGCCGGATGGCGCGCAGGACGAAGATGTCGCCGATGGTGCCGGCGTCGGGCTCACCCCGGGCCTCGATGACGAGGACCTCGTCGGCGGTGAGGCTCTCGATGGCCCGGCGCTGCGCGTTCTGTCCTGCCGCCAGCTGCGGCTGCAGATCCTCCCGCATTGGCACGTAGCGCAAGGTGTGGGCGTAGCCCAGCATGCGCTGGCCGTCCTTGATCGGGCGCAACCCGCTGAGGAAGGTGTTGCGGATGCCGCGCTTCTGCAGCTGGAAGGTCAGCGTCGCGGTCGAGACCCGTTCGAGCTGCGCCCGCAGCTCGGCGGTCAGGATCACCGGACGTGGTCCGTCGGCTGACATGGTGCCCCCACGAGTGTCAGGTTGCCGGAGAATGCGGCCGCGGTAGTCAAGCACGCCGCAGTTTGCCCTCCCAAGAGCGACGCTCGGGAGACCTAGGGTCGGCTCGGCGTCGCAGGGGCGAACGGGCACAGGACAGGAGGACCGTGGGCAGCATCCTCGGGAACCGGGTGAGGCGAGTCGAGGATCCCCGGATGTTGACCGTGGGCGGCACCTACGTCGAGGACCTACGACTCCCCGACGCGGCGTGGCTCACCTACGTCCGCTCGCCGCTCGCCCATGGCCGGATCGTGGGCTTCGACCTCGCCGAGGCGAACGCCGCGCCCGGCGTGCTCGCGGTCTTCACTGGCGACGACTTGGCCGACCTGGGTCTGACCCCGTCGGTCAGCCCGGCGTTCCCCGAAGGGATGCGCCGGCCCTTCATGGCCATGGGCACGGTCCGCTACGTCGGCCAGCCCGTCGTCGCCGTGCTGGCCTCCAGCCGGGGCACGGCGGCCGATGCCGCCGATCTGGTCCTCATCGACTACGACTCGCTGCCCGTCGTGATCGACCCCGAGGCCTCGGTGCGCGACGAGGTGCTCCTCTTCCCCGACGTCGGCACCAACGTCGTCCAGCGCTTTGCCTCGAAGCAGCAGGCCGACTTCAGCGACTGCGACCTGGTGGTCGAGGCCCGGATCGTCAACCAGCGGCTGACGGCGGCGCCGATGGAGCCTCGTTCCGGCGCCGCCTACTGGACCGACGACGGCCGCTTGGTCCACTACTCCGCCTGCCAGGGCGCCCACCCCACGCGCGACCTGCTGGTCGCCATCTACGGGCTCGACCCGTCCCAGGTTCGGGTCGTGGTGCCCGACGTCGGTGGGGGCTTCGGGGCCAAGTCCCGCTCCTACCCGGAGGAGCTGGCCCTCGGCTTCTACAGCCGGGCCCTCGGCCGGCCGGTCCGATGGACGGAGACCCGCTCGGAGAACATGGTGGCCATGCCCCACGGGCGGGGGCAGGTGCAGTACGCCCGGATGGGCGGGACGCGCGACGGGCGGATCACGGCCTACCAGCTGGACGTGGTGCAGGACGTGGGCGCGTTCCCACTCATCGGAGCCCTCCTGCCGGGGATGACGATGCGCATGACCACCGGCGTCTACGACATCGAGAACGTCGGCTTCACCGGCGTGTCGGCGGTGACCAACGCGGTCTCGATCACCGCCTACCGCGGCGCCGGGCGGCCGGAGGCGGCCGTCGCCATCGAGCGCATGGTCGACCGGTTCGCGGCCGAGCTCGAGATGGATCCGGCCGAGGTCCGCCGGCGCAACTTCGTGCCCCGGTTCATGGAGGGGTACACCACCGGCATCGGCACCGCCTACGACGTCGGCGACTACCCCGAAGCGCTCGAGCGGGCCCTGCGGGCAGCCGGGTACGAAGACCTACGGGCCGAGCAGGCCCGGCGCCGGGCCGCGGGTGAGGTGGTGGCGCTAGGGGTTGGGATGGCGGTGTACGTGGAGGTCACCGCCGGCAACCTGGGCACCGAGTTCGGCGCCGTCGAGGTGCTGGAGGGCGGCCGGCTGCAGGTGCGCAGCGGGGCGACGCCGACCGGGCAGGGCCACGACACCACCTGGGCCATGATCGTGGCCGATCGCACCGGCGTTCCGGTCGACCAGATCGAGGTGCTCCACGGCGATACCGACCTCGTGCGCGAGGGCGGGCTCACCGTCGGCTCCCGGTCGGTCCAGATCGGCGGGGTCGCGCTGGCCGCGGCGTCGGACCGGCTGGTGGAGCTGGCCCGCCGGCGCGCCGCCGACCGGCTGGAAGCCTCGCTCGAGGACGTCGTGCTCGACACGAGCGCGGGGCGCTTCCATGTGGCCGGCACACCGGCGCGCCACCTCGGCTGGGCCGACCTGGCCGACGGCGCCGACGAGCCGCTGGCCGCCGACACCTCCTATCGGCCGGAGATGGCCACCTTCCCGTTCGGCGCCCACGTCGCGGTGGTGGAGGTGGACACCGAGACGGGGCAGGTGCGGCTGCGCCGGCTCGTCGCGGTGGACGACGCCGGGAAGATCCTGAACCCGCTGCTGGCCGAGGGCCAGGTCCACGGCGGGATCGCCCAGGGCGTGGCCCAAGCGCTGCTCGAGGCCATCTCCTACGACGACGACGGCCAGCCCAAGACCACCAACTTCGCCGACTACGCGGTCATCTCGGCCGCCGAGCTCCCCTCGTTCGAGGTCGTGCACCTGGAGACGCCGACCTTCGTGAACGAGTTGGGGGCGAAGGGCATCGGCGAGTCGGGCACGATCGGTGCCATCCCGGCTGTGTACAACGCGGTCATCGACGCCCTCGGCCATCTGGGTGTCCGCCACCTCGAGACCCCGCTCACGCCCGAGCGCATCTGGACCGCCCTCAACGGCGGCTGACGGGACGGGTCGGGTCGCAGGTATCCGGTTCCCTGATACCCGTCGACGCTTGTGGCGCTACGATGCGGAGCGGTCCGTCGCGGCCGGGGGATCGAGCGAATCACGGGGGCAGGCCATGTCGACACAGCCGTCCACGCAACCGTCCGAGCACACGCCCACCAAGGCGTCGATCGGGGCCAGCGTGAACCACCTGGTGCTGAACGTGCGGGACATCGAGGCGTCGCATCGCTTCTACACCGAGCTGCTGGGGTTCGAGCAGTGCGGTGATCTCACCCACACCATGACCATGCGGTTCTACCGCGGTGACGCCTCCCACCATCACGACATCGCGCTGGTGCAGGTGAGCGAGCCCGGTTCGGCCGAGGATCCCGAGCGCTGGAGCATGGAGCCGCGGCGGGTGGGCGTCAACCACATCGCCATCGGCTACCCGGACCGGGAGACGTGGCTGAGCCAGCTCCGGCACCTCAAGGCCAACGGCGTGGAGTTCATCGTGCGGGGCAACCACGGCATGACCCACTCGGCCTACATCGCCGACCCGGACGGGTACGGCCTCGAGATCCTCTACAACCTGCCCGAGGAGGTCTGGGGTGGCGACATCGACGCCGCGCTGAACTACTTCGAGTACCTGCCGCCGGACCAGGAGCTGGAGGACACCACCGACTACCAGCGCTTCGGCCCCGATCACGATCCGCCGGCGGAGGTGCCGGGCCGCGTCGTGACCCGGCTGCCCGCGTCGCACTGACCGGACCGGGGCGATGGGAGCTCGCACGGGGGAGGAGTTCCTCAAGCGCTTGCAGAGCCGTCGTCCCGAGGTGTGGCTCGGCGACGAGCGAGTCGAGGACGTCACCGCGCACCCGGCCTTCGCCGGTGCGGCGGGCGCGCTGGCCGCGGTCTTCGACCGCCAGCACCAGTATCCCGACGACTGCCTGGTGGCGGACGCGGAGACCGGTGAGGCCATCAACGTCAGCCATGTGATCCCGCGCTCGAAGGGCGATCTGCTCCGCCGGCATCGGGGCCTGGCCCGCATCGCCGAGGCGTCGGTCGGGCTGATGGGGCGCACGCCCGACTACATGAACGTCACGTTCGCGGGCTTCGCCGGCGAGCGGGAGGCCTGGCTCGGACCGGAGGGCCGGAACGAGGCCGGCCACGACCACCTGGTGGCGTTCCAGAAGCAGCTCGCCCGCGAGGACATCGCCCTCACCCACACCATCGTCCACCCGACGGTCGACCGAGCTCGCGACCAGATCTTCGCCGGCAACCCGGTGCCGCTCCACAAGGTGGCCGACACCGAGCACGGCATCGTCGTGCGCGGCGCCCGCATCCTCGCCACCCTCGCTCCGTTCGCGGACGAGATCGCGGTGTACCCCGGCCTCCCGCTGCCGCGCGACGCCCCGCCCGAGTACGCGCTCAGCTTCGCGATCCCGATGGACACGCCGGGGCTGGTGGCGTTGTGCCGTGACAGCGCCTCGTCGCCGGGCGCCGATCCGTTCGACCGCCCGCTCTCCACCCGCTTCGACGAGCAGGACGCGTTCATGATCTTCGACGACGTCGAGGTCCCGCGCCGCCGGGTGTTCATCGACGCCGATCCCGACGTCTACAACGCGGTCATGGGACCCTCCGCCTGGTGGGCCAACATCATGCAGCAGACGACGATCCGCGCCGTGACGAAGCTGGAGTTCGCCTACGGCCTGGCCACCCGCATGGCCGAAGCCGTGAACGACGCCTCGCCCCACACCCTGGAGCTGCTCGGCGAGCTGCTCGGCTACCTCGAGGTCTCGCGCAGCGCGGTGCTGCTGGCCGAGGAGCACGCCTACGACCGGGGCGAAGGCGTGTGGTTCCCGGACGGCCGGCCGCTGCATCCGATGCGGGCGCTCCTCGCCACCTGGTTCCCACGGGTCAACGAGATCCTCATCACCATCGGGAGCCACAACCTGCTGGCCACGCCGAGCCGGGTCATGCTCGACGACGGTCGCTTGCGCCCACTGCTCGAAGAGTTCCTCCACGGCGCGGGCGACGTCGGCGCCGAGGAGCGCGCCGCGCTCTACCGGCTGGCCTGGGACTTCGTCGGGTCCAACCTCGGCGCCCGCAACGACCTCTACGAGCGCAACTACCTCGCGTCGGCCCGCACCAACCGCACCTTCGGCCATCTTTTCTACGCCGACCGGACCCGCGCCTTCGAGCTCGTCGACGCGATGCTGGCCGAGGGTCGCCGGCGTTCCGGGACGGCATGAGCAACCCGCCGCCGCCCGCCGAGCTGCTCGAGGTCGCGGTCACCGCCGTGCGCGCCGCCGGAGCGGTCCTGGTCGAGGGGCTGGACCACCCCAAGCAGGTGGAGATGAAGAGCGAGCGGATGTCGATCGTCACCTGGGTCGACCTGGCGGCCCAGGCCGAGGTGGTCCGGGTGATCGGCGAGCGCTACCCGGACCACGCCATCTTGGCCGAGGAGGGCCGGGGCGACGCGGCCGACGGGACCTTCACCTGGCTCGTCGATCCGCTCGACGGCACCTCCAACTACGCCCACGGCATCCCGTTCGCCTGCACGTCCATCGCGGTTCGGGATGCCGACGGGTTGGCGGCTGGCACCATCTTTGAGCCCTTCCGCCGCGAGCTGTTCACGGCCGTGCGCGGCGGTGGGGCCTGGCTGGGTGACGAGCGGCTGGCGGTCTCCGCCACCGATGTCCTGCGCCAGAGCCTGGTGTGCACCGGCATCCAGTCCGAGGAGCCGGCCGCGGTCGACGGCTTCGGCCGCCGGGTGGCGGAGCTCCTCACCCACTGCCGCGGCGTGCGCTGCATCGGCTCGCCCGCGCTGTGCCTGGCCTATGTCGCCGCCGGCCGCATCGACGCCTTCCTCGAGCGCGACGCCACGTACGCGTGGGACGTCGGTGCCGGCGCGCTCATGATCGCCGAGGCGGGGGGCCGGATCGAGGATCTCGACGGCGGCCCGGTGAACCTCGGCCCGGGGCTGGCCAACGTGCTGGCCACGAACGGGAGGATCCACGACGACCTGGTGGAGGTCGTGCGGACGGCAGAGGGAAGGAGCGCACGGGCGTGACAGTCGAGGGGAAGCGGATCGTCGTGACCGGTGGGGCGCGTGGGATCGGCGCCGCGCTGGCGGCAGAGCTGCGTCGCCGCGGGGCCATGGTCACCACGGCCGATCTGGCGCCGAGCGCGGATGTGGTCTGCGACGTGAGCGAGGCCGAGCAGGTCGAAGCCTTGTTCGAGGCGGCCGGTCCGGTCGACGGCTTGGTGAGCTGCGCCGCGCTGCTCGTGAACCGCCAGCCCTTCGACCAGATCGACCTCGACGAGTGGGACCGCATGTTCGCGGTCAACGTGCGGGGTTCGTTCCTTTGTGCGCGGGCCGCGGCGGCCTCGATGGCGGACCGCGGTGGCAGCATCGTCAACGTCGCCTCCGAGACCGCGGTCACCGGCTCCCACGGCTTCGTCCACTACGTGGCGTCGAAGGGCGCGGTCGTGTCGATGACCCGAGCCCTGGCCAACGAGCTCGGTCCGCGGGGCATCCGCGTCAACTGCGTGGCGCCCGGCTTCACGCCGACGCCGGGGGCAGAGGTGCTCGGCCCGTACGACCCGAGCCGTACACCGCTCGGTCGGGTCATGCGCCCCGACGACCTGCTCGGGACGTTCTGCTACCTCCTGTCCGACGACGCCGCGTTCGTGTCCGGCCAGACGATCCTGGTCAACGGCGGCCGGGTGCCGAAGTAGCCCGTGGGCGGCGTCCTCGACGATCACGACGCCACCGGACTGGCCGAGCTGGTGCGGTCCGGCGACGTGCGCCCGATCGATCTGGTCGAGGAGGCCATCGCCCGCGTCGAGGCCGTCGATCCCCGCCTCAACGCCGTCATCCATCGCCAGTTCGAGCGAGCGCGGCGCGACGCCCGGGGCCCAGCTCCTGACGGACCGTTCCGCGGCGTGCCCTTCCTGCTGAAGGACTACGGAGGCCAGGAAGCGGGCCAGCCCCACCACCAGGGGATGCAGGCGCTGCGGGAGGTCGGCTGGCGGGCCGTGTCGGACAGCCCGCTCACCCGGCGCTTCCGCGCCGCCGGGCTCATCACCCTCGGGCGCACCAACGTGCCGGAGCTGGCGGTGATGGGGACGACCGAGCCCGACGCCTACGGCCCCACCCACAACCCGTGGGACCTCAGCCGCTCTCCTGGCGGCTCGTCCGGCGGGTCGGCGGCTGCAGTGGCCGCCGGCCTCGTCCCCGCCGCGCACGCCAACGACATCGCGGGCTCGATCCGGATCCCCGCCGCGCAGTGCGGCCTCGTGGGCCTGAAGCCCTCACGAGGGCGGGTGGTGATCGGCCAGACCGCCGATCCGGCCGTCGGCATGCACAGCGAAGGGGTGCTCACCCGCACCGTGCGAGACACGGCCGGGCTGCTCGATGCCGTCACGGACCGCTCGCCCGGCGGGCCATGGCCCGCACCGCCGCTGCCCGGACCGTTTATCGCCGAGCTCGGTCGCGATCCAGGGCCGCTCCGAGTCGGGCTGTGCCGGCGGGCCTTCAACGACGCCGAGGTGGACGAGGGCTGCGGGGCGGCGGCCGTTTCGGCGGCGACGCTGCTCGAGAGCCTCGGGCATGCCGTCTCGGAGGATGCACCGGCCGTGCTCTTCGAGCCCGAGCTCCTGGCCGAGGCCCGCACCCTGCTCGGCGTGCAGGCGGCGGCGGCGCTGGCGGCCTGGTCGCGCGCGCTCGGGCGGGAGCTGGGCGAGGGCGATGTGGAGCCGCTGACCTGGCAGATGGTGGCGGCCGGGCGATCGCGGAGCGGGACCGAGGTGCTGGCCCTGCTGGGCCGGCAGCAGGAGCGGGTCCGGCGAGCGGCAGCCTGGTGGCGCGATGCCGGTTCGGGCGCCGCCGGGTTCGACCTCTTGCTCACGCCCACCACCGCCGAGCCGGGTCCACCGCTCGGCGCCTACAAGCAGGCCTACCGCGTCGGCCGGGGTGGGGCCTTCACCCGGGTGTTCAACGTCACCGGCCAGCCGGTGCTGTCGCTGCCCCTCGGCTGGCCGTCGGACGGCCTGCCCCGCGGCGTGCAGCTGGTCGCGGCCCACGGCCGTGAGGATCTGCTGATCCGGGTGGGTTCACAGCTGGAGGTGGCCGCCCCGTGGGCCCACCACCGCCCGCCCACCCACGCCTGATCCCGCCCCCCACCCCGATCGTTCTGGGTACCGAATCTGCTGCCATGTCTCGGATTCGGTGACCGGAACGAATGAAGTGAGACCGGCGACGGTCGGGGCGGGTCTCACCAGGGGTGGACGGTGCCGTCCCAGCGGCGGAAGGTGCCGGAGTCCTCGAGGGTCAGGCGGTCGACGAGGGCCACGATGGACTCGGCCGCCTCGGCCGCCTCCATGTCGCCCCGGCCCGGGTTCATGTCGGTGCGGAGGAAGCCGGGGTGGAGGGCGATGACGACGACGCCGTCGTCGCGGAAAAGGCCGGCCAGCTTGATGGTGACCATGTTGAGCGCCGCCTTCGAGGACGTGTAGCCGACGTCGCGGCCGATGGTCTGGGCCACCAGCATCGAGCCGACCTGCGACGACACGTTGACGATGCGCGCCGCCGGGGCGGCGCGCAGCCGTTCCACCACGGCCCGGGTCACGAGGAGCGGGCCGAGCGCGTTCACCCGCATCTCGCCGAGGAAGTGCTCGCCGCTCAGCGTCAGCGCGTCGCGCCGATCGTCGGCGACGCCGAAGGCCCGGGCGTCGATGCCGGCGTTGTTGTAGAGGACGTCGATCGGGGCCTCGCCGAGATCGGCGGCGAAGCCATCGATCGACGGCTCAGAGCTGACGTCGACCTCGAGCACGTGGTTGGTCAGCGTCCTGAGCGCGTCGGCCTGGTCCGGTCGACGGCAGCCGGCCCACACCTCGTCGCCCCGGGCGCGATGGGCCCGGACCAGCTCCAGCCCGAGCCCGCGGTTGGCCCCGGTGACGACGATGCGGAGGGTCACCCGTCAGCCCGAGGCGGCGCAGAACCGGGCTACGGCCTCGCGGGCCTCGGCCGACTCGTCGAGCACGAGGTGGCCGGCCTCGGGGAACGTGGCCACGGTGGCGTTCGGCAACAGGGCCGCCCAGGCCGGCGCCAGCGCGGGCGGGACCAGCCGGTCCTCTTCGCCCCACACCACGAGCGCCGGGATGTCCACCCGACCGAGCCAGCGGGGGAGGATCCGGTCGAACGGGTGCTCCCACAGCATGATGGCCGTGGTCCGGGTCTCCCGGTAGCGGTCGACGGTGAAGTCGACGTCGCGGGGATCGGCCGGGAGGAAGGGGGTGATGGTGTCCATCCGGTGCACCAGCCGGGGGACGAGCTCCTCGGGCGGGATGCGGAACAGGTCGTCGACCTCGATGCCCGCCACCCGCAGCCCGGCCGGCGCCACCAGCACCAGGCGGCGCAGGCGGTGCTTCTGCTCGATGGCGAACCGGGCGGCGAGCAGCCCGCCGAGCGAGAAGCCGACGAGGTTCACGCCCTCCGTCAACCCGAGGCGGTCGAAGAGGTCGATGTAGTGCAGGACGAAATCGTGCACCTCGACCAGGCCCTCGAGGTCGCCCGACTCGCCGTAGCCGGGATGGAACGGGATCAGGACCCGGAAGTCGGTCGCCCACGGCTCGGCGAAGACCCAGCCGTGGAAGGTGCCGGCGCCGTGGAGGAACAGGAGCGGAGGCGCGCTCGGGTCGCCGGCCGCCAGCACAACGGTGGGCGTGCCGTTGACGTCGTAGGTCAGGCGCTCGAAGCTGACGGTCGAGGCGCCCGAGCCGTTCGGGGTGGAGCCGTCGGTGCTCACACCGTCACCGCCTTCTTCGCCCGGAGGCGGGGGATGACCTCTTCGCGCGAACAGGGTCGTGTTCTTCACGACCTTCCAGTTCGGCATGTCGCCGAGGGTCAGGTTGAGGTTGACCCTGCTGGTGCCGGCGTCTTCGATCCACTGCCCCACCGCGTCGGCCACCTTCTCGGGCGTGCCGGCGACGATGCGGTTGATGGCGACGAGGTCGTCCCAGTTGGCCGAGCCGTGCACGTCGGCGGCCTGTAGGCGCTTGCGGAACTCGGGCACCGTCACATAGCCCGGCGGGTTGAGGTAGCGCGGCGTCGTGCGCATGGCGTTCTGGAAGAAGTACATCAGGTGGGGCATGAACTCCTCCTGTGCCTTGCTCGTCGGTCTCGGCCACGTAGGCCATGACGCCGATGGTCACCTTGTCCGGCGTGGCCTCGTGGCCGTGGTGGACCAGGCGCTCGCGGTAGTGGTCGAACACCTGCAGCTGGACCTTGGTCGGGATGAACACCACGGAGTAGCCGAAGCCGAGCTCCGCGGCCAGCTCGATGGTCTCGGCGGAGCCGGTGCCGACGATGTAGCACTCGGGGTAGGGCTTCTGCATGGGCTTCGGCCACGGGTTCAGGTAGCGGTAGGTGTAGAAGTCGCCCGAGTAGCTCTGCGGGCCGTCGTCGGTCCAGCAGTGCAGGATGACGTCGAGCGACTCACGGAAGCGGGCCCGGGCGGTGGCCGGGTTCACCGCGTTGGCCCAGTACTCCATGCCGGTGCCGAGCGGGAAGGCGATGCGCAGTCGCCCACCGGACATCACGTCGAGCATGGCGTACTCCTCGGCCAGGCGGTTGGGGTAGCCGAGGTTGGGCGGAGTGCCGAAGACGCTGATCTTGCTCTTGGTCTGAGGGATGAGCGCGGCCGCGGTCAGGTTGGGTGCCGGGTTCATGCAGTACTGGGTGTTGTGGTGCTCGTTGAGCACCAGCCCGTCGAAGCCGAGCTGGTCGGCCAGCACCATCTCCGAGAGGTACCGGTGGTAGAGGTCGTGACCGACCTGGGGGTCGTAGTTGGTGTTCGAGAAGTCGACCCAGAGGGAGGGGTACTTCTTGTGGTCCTCGGGCAGCCTGGTGTAAGGGAAGAAGTGGAAGAAGTGGAACTCCGCTTCGTCTATGAGACCCATCGAATCCCCCAGTGAGATCGCTGCGTGCCAGTGGTTTGGATGTTGCTGCTGCTCGCCCGAGCGGGGCGGAGCCTACGAGGCCGCGGCGAGGAACTCGATGACGCGAGCGCCGACCGCCTCGGGTGCATCCCACTCGATCAGGTGACCGGCTCCGGGCACCACCTCGACCGGGACGCCCCGCTCGGCCCACGCCGCCGAGCCCCCGACGGGCAGCAGCTCGTCCTGGTCGCCCCAGAGGGCCAGCCGGGGGCCGCGGATGCGGTGGAGCCGTCTCGCCAGCCCACGATCGCCGAGCGGCCAGACGAGGTTGGCGGCGGCCACGTCGCAGAGGTAGCGGGCCACCGGTCCCTCGTCCGGCCCGAGCTCGTGGAAGCGATCGGCGTACGGCTCGGGCACGCCCTTGGCGAAGAGGTGGCTCATGCGCTCGGGGGTGGGGACGGAGTACAGGTCGAGGCCCTGATGGCGGTCGTCGAAGATGCCGAACGGGGCCAGCAGCACCGAGCGCGGTGACGACCTCGGGCCGGAGCGCGGCCACGTCGGCGGCGAGCATGCCGCCCACTGACGCGCCGACGATCGGGCAGGGCAGCACGCCGGTGGCGTCGATCGCGTCCCAGAGAACCGTCAGCCAGTCCGAGATACTCGTCGGGAGGGCGGAAGCCGGTCCGGCCGTTGAAGCCCGGGAGGTCGGGGACGACGACGTTCCAACCCGCGTCGGCGAGCGCGCCCAGCACGGGCGAGGGCGCAGGCTGTCCGGCGATCCCGCAGAGGTAGACGACGTCGCCCCGGCCGCTTTCCCGCTCGACCATGGTCACGCCACCGTCGCGTTCGCAGGCCACCAGTGGTCCTCGGCGTCATCGTGCAGGGTCCGCAGCTGCGGCGCCACCTTCTCGCCGAAGAGCTGGGTGTTGTACCGGGTCAGCTCGTCGTTCATGTCGCCGAACTGCAGCATGGTGAGCAGGTGGCCGCAGTTGAACGTGCGGACGACGTCCTCGAGCGTCTCGCGCACGGTGTCGGGGCTGCCGATCACGACGTAGCCCTTCTCGACCATCTCGTCCCAGGTCAGGTCGTGCTTGGCCTGCTTGGTCCGGGCCACGGCCCGCACCTGGGACTTGTAGCGGGCTCGCGCCGAGGCCTCGGTGATGTAGCCCGGCGGGTCGGCGTAGCCGGCGTAGACGTGGAGCGACCGGTTGAAGAAGTACTCCGCCGGCTCCTTGTAGAGCCGGTACGCCTCCTGGTCGGTGTCGGCCACCCCGATGAACTGGAGGAAGGCCAGCCGGTACGGGTTCGGGTCCTTCCCGTGGGCCTCGACCTGGCGCCAGTAGCCGCTCACGGTCTCCTTGGCCATCAGGTGCCCGTAGTAGGAGAGGGCGGCGTAGACGTAGTCGTGCTCGGCGCAGAAATCCCAGGTCTCGATCGAGCCGCCACCCGGGATCCAGATCGGCGGGTGGGGCTTCTGCAGCGGCCTCGGCAGCACGTTGACGTAGCGCATCTGGGTGAAGCGGCCGTTGAAGGCGAAGGGCTCGGTGGCCGACCAGGCCTTGAGCACGAGGTCGATCCCCTCGAGGTACTTCGCCCGCAGCGTGCCGGGGTTGGCGCTGTAGGCGTAGGCGGTGTCCATCGACGTGCCGACCGGGAAGCCACTGATCAGCCGGCCTCGGGAGAGCAGGTCGACCATCGCCATCTCCTCGGCGACCCGGACCGGCGGGTTGTAGAGCGCGACCGAGTTGCCGAGCACGGTGATGGCGGCCCGCGAGGTGCGGCTGGCGAGGACGGACGCCATCACGTTCGGTGACGGCATCAGGCCGTAGCCGTTGCCATGGTGCTCGTTGACGCAGATCCCGTCGAACCCGCACTCCTCGGCGTACACCAGCTGTTCGATGTAGCGGTCGTAGCAGTCGGCGATGATCTCGGGGTCGAAGAGGGAGGGGTCGATGTCGACCCAGACGCTGCGGTGCTTCTGGTTGAAGTCCTCCGGCAGGGCCGGATACGGCATGAGGTGGAACCACAGCAGCTTCACGCCCTCCACCGTGGCCGCAGCGGGGTGAAAAGTCCACGACCGTCTCCGACACGGATCATGTCGGCACCGATAACGTTCGCCCGATGGTCAAGGGAGCCGACGTGCGCCGCTTGCGGTACTTCGTGGCCGTGGCCGAGGAGCGTCACTTCGGCCGGGCCGCGGCGCGGCTGCACATCACGACGCCGCCCCTGTCGCAGCGGATCCGCGAGCTCGAGCACGACCTCGGCGTGCGCCTGTTCGACCGCACCAGCCGGAAGGTGGCGCTCACGCCGGCGGGCGAGCGGCTGCTGGTGGAGGCCCGCGACGTGCTCCGGAGCCTCGACCGCTTCGACGCCGCCGCGGCCGAGCTGGCCTCGGCCCCCTCCACCTTGACCGTCGGCTACTGCCACGGGAGCGAGGGCGGGATGATGCGCACCATCCGGGCCTTCCGGGGCGAGCACCCGGACACGGTGGTGCGTCCCGACGGGCTCACCTCGCTCCTGATGCTGGAGGGGCTGCGGGCCGGGCGGATCGCCGTCGGCATCGTGCGCGGCCCGGTGGCTGACCCTGATCGTGTCGCATCTGTGCCCCTGGCCCGGGTGCCCGTGGACCACGTGGCGGTGCCGCCCGGCCACCGGCTGGCGACCAACGAGGTCGTCGAGGGGCGGGACCTCGACGGGGAGCCCGTCCTCGTCGTGGAACGGATCGATGCGCCGATCGCGCACGACGACATCGAGGCCTATTGCATCGCGATGGGGGCTCGGCCGCGCTGGGTCAGCCATGCCCCCATGCAGGTCGAGCGGGTGCTCGACCTGGTGGCGGTGGGCACCGGCATCGGCTGGCTCAACTCATGGCAGGCCGAGCGGGCGGCGGAGCGCCCGGATCTGGTGGTGCGGCCCCTGAGACCGATCGCCCTCTACGACGAGTTCCGGGTGGCGTGGCGGACGGGCGACGCCTCGGCCACCACCGCCGCCTTCGTGCGGTTGGTGCTCGAGACCTGCGGCGCCTGAGCGTGACGTCGGTCGTCCGACGCAAGGTGCAGGCGGCAAATGCGACCGTCTTCATCATCGACGGCGCCCCGATGCCGATGAGGTGATCGCGGATCCCGAGCGGGACGAAGGGTGGGCCTGGAGACAGGCTCCACCTCTTCGTCGGGCCGGGAGCCGGGCGCTTCGGCCGGCCAGGCTCAGTCTGGGCGGGGGCGGGAGGGGCACAGCATGTCCCGCCACGGGCGCACGTACAGGTCGAGCTGCTGATCGAGCGGCGGCCAGGGGAACTCAGGCAGGGAGATGCGCAGCGCGGTGATGCCGTGCACGGCCGTCCACAGGGCGCACGTCGCCGCGTACTCGTCCGGCGCCTCCACCTGCGGCTCCCGGCGCTCGAACGCCCGGTGCACCGTGTCTTGGAGGTGCTGGAACGCCGCCGCCCCTGGCATGGCCTCGGCGTCGAGCCCACCCGGCTTCTCCTGGCTGTGCTTGATCATGAAGATCAGCCGGTAGTGCTCGGGGTGGGCCAGGCCGAAGCTGACGTAGGCCTGGGCCTTGAGGCGCAGCTCCTCCAGGGGGCCGGCGGCGCCGGCCGCCGACTTCTCCATGGCCTCGTCGAGCTGATCGAAGACCACCCCACAGACGGCGAGCATCAGCGCGTCCTTGTCGGGGAAGTGGCGGTAGATCGAGGGCGGGGTGACGCCGACCCGGTCGGCGATGGCGCGGATCGAGACCGCCGACGTGTCGGCGGTCTCGAGCAGCAGGGCCTGGGCCGCGGTGAGGATCTCGCCTCGCAGGCGTTCGCCCTCACCGCGACGGGCCCGGTGCCGGGGAGCGGGCGTCAAGCGATCCTCACTCTCTCGCTCCGGCGAGGACGGGCTCGGGCTCGAGGCCGTCGACCGGCGCGAGGTCGTCGAGGTCCACCTGCTCGCTGATTCCGAACCGGTTGTGGAAGCGGCGCAGCCAGCTCGGTGCCCACCAGTTGGCGTCGCCGGCCAGCTTCATGAAGGCGGGCACCAGGGTGGACCGGATCAGGAAGGCGTCCACCAGCACGGCGAGCGTCAGCCCGATGCCGAACAGCTTGATGAACGCCACCCCGCTCGTTGCAAATGCAATGAAGACGACAGCAATCAGGACGGCGGCGGCCGTGACGATCCGCCCGGTGCGCTCGAGGCCGCGGGCGACGGACGTGGCCGTGTCCTCACCCTTGTCGTGCTCTTCCTTGATGCGCGAGAGCAGGAACACCTCGTAGTCCATCGACAGGCCGAAGGCGATGCAGAACATGAGGATCGGCATGACCACCGCGATGGTGCCGGTGGGCGTGAAGTCCAGGAACCCGGCCAGGTGACCATCCTGGAAGATCCACACCATCGCCCCGAACGTAGCCGTCAGGCTGAGCAGGTTCAGGACCACTGCCTTCAGGGGCACGAGCAGGCTGCCGAAGAGCAGGAACAGGACGATGAAGGTGACGCCGGCGATGATGCCGACCGCGACGGGCAGGCGGGAGAAGAGCGAGCGCTTCGTGTCGACCAGCTGGGCCGACGGGCCCCCGACCTGGGTCGTGAACGGAGCGGCGACCGCTCGCACCTCCTTCACCAGCGTCTCGCCCGCGGCGGACATGGGCTCGACCGATGGCACGACCGCCAGCCAGGTGCCGGCGTGGCCGGCGAAGCGCGCTCGACGCCGGTGTGGCCGGGCTGACCTGGCGACCACCGGCATAGGAGCCGGTCACCGCGTCGACCCGGGCCACGCCCCGGACCCGGGACAGGTCGGTGGCGTAGGTGGCGATCTCGGTCGGGACGGCCTGCCCACCGGCTGCCACCACCTCGAGGGTGGCGGACTCTCGGGACGTGAACTCATCCCGCAGGACGTTCTGGACCTGGCGCACCGCGTCGCCGGGCGGGAGGACCCGATCGTCGGGCAGGCCGAACTTGATGCCGAGGAAGGGCGCACCGAGGAAGAGCAGGACGAGGATCGCCGCGGTGGCGATCGCCAGCGGGCGCCGCATCACCGTCGTCGCCACCCGGTGCCAGGCACCCTCGCCGACGGCCGGGGCGGCGGCGCGATGGAAGACGGCCCACTTGTTCACACGCGGGCCGAGCACCGCCAGCAGCGCCGGCAGCACGACCACCGCGCCGACGGCCGCCATCAGCGCCGCCGCGATGCCGGCGTAGGCGAACGACTTCAGGAACGTGATCGGGAACACGAGCATCGCCGCCAACGCGATGGCGACCGTGGTGGCGCTGAAAACCACGGTGCGCCCGGCCGTGCGCACCGTGCGCACGACGGCGTCCGTGGTGGTGTGGCCGCCGGCCAGCTCCTCGCGGAAGCGGGAGACGATGAACAGGCTGTAGTCGATGGCCAGTCCGAGGCCGAGCGCGGTCGTGAGGTTCAGGGAGAAGATCGAGACGTCGGTGACGAGGCTGAGCGCTTGGAGCACGGCGAACGTGCCGATGATGGCGAGGATGCCGACCGCGAGCGGGAGCAGCGCGGCGACCACGCTTCCGAACACCACGATGAGCAGCAGGAGGGTGAGCGGCAGGGCGATCGACTCCGCCTTGCGCAAGTCCGATTCGACCCTGGTGCTCACGGCGTCGTTGACGATCGCCTCGCCTCCGGCCGTGACGGACAGCGTCCCGTCGTCGCCCGACACCTGCCGGGCCAGCGCGGCGGCCCGCTCCCTCGCCACGTCCTCGTCGCCGGCCACCCGGACGAGCACGAGCGCCTTGTCGCCGCCCGTGCTCTTCAGCGGCGGTGGGCTGCCGAGCGACCAGTACGAAACGGCCTCGGCCACACCCGGGGCCGAGGCCAACCGCCGTGTCAGCGCCTGCCCGGCGCCCACCGCGGCCGGGGTGTCGACGTCGCCGCCATCAGCCCGGACGAGGAGCACCAGGTTGGGCTCGCCCTGCTGGAACTGTGTCTCGAGCACGGCCTTGGCCTGGGACGACTCGGCGCCGGGATCATCGAACCCGCCGCCGACCAGGTTCTTCGCCACACCGCCACCGAACACGCCGCCGGCGGCGAGGGCGATGGCGGCGAGGACCAGGACGAGGCGCCGGCGGCGCACGAGGATGGGAGCGAGACGCGAGAGCATGGCGGAACCTCCACAGCCGGGGCAGAAAGTTAACGACGTTATGTTAACGACGGTAAAGTAACGCCGGTAGCCCTCCGTTGTCGATGGGCCATCGGTCACAGCGGCGGGGTGCGGCGGGCGGGACGGGTGCCGCGCCGAGGGCCGGACGCTCGTTACCCCTACCGCCCGGACTTTGTTGCTGTGGTAAAGAAACGGGATGCCGACGAGGAAGCCGTCCGACAGTGCGGCGCAGGTGTACGCCCGCCGTTGGTGGACCCTGTCGGTGCTCTGCCTCAGCCTCTTGATCGTCTTCGTCGGCAACTCGAGCCTGAACGTCACCATCCCGACCCTCACCCGGGTCCTTGGCGCCACCACGGCGCAGCTCCAGTGGGTGATCGCCATCTACTCGCTGGTCTTCGCCGGCCTGCTCTTCTCCACCGGCGCCATCGGCGACCGCTTTGGCCGCAAGGGGGCGCTGCAGCTCGGCCTCCTCCTGTACCTGGTGGCCTGTCTCCTGGCCACGAGGTCGAGTGCGATGTGGCAGCTCATCGCCTGCCGGGCCCTCATGGGGGTGGGCGCGGCCTTCATCATGCCGTCGACGTTGTCGATCCTGGTGAACGTGTTCCCGTCCGAGGAGCGGGCGAAGGCCATCGCCATCTGGGCCAGCGTCGGCGGCGCGGCCGGGGCGATCGGACCGGTGGCGAGCGGTTGGCTCCTCGGCCACTTCTGGTACGGATCCGTCTTCCTCGTGAACCTCCCGATCCTCACGCTGGCCCTCGTGGCGGGCCATTTCCTCGTTCCGAAGTCGAGGGACCCCGAGGAAGCGCAGCTGGACCCGGTCGGCGCCGTGTTGTCCATCATCGGCGTGGCCGCCCTGGTGTACGGCTTGATCCAGGCGCCGCAGGACGGCTGGACGAGCACCGAGACCCTCGCCGCATTCGCCGTCGCAGCCGTGGCGCTGTTCGCCTTCGTGCGCTGGGAGCTCCATGTCGACGAGCCGATGCTGGACATCCACTACTTCAGCCGGCCGGCCTTCAGCACCGGGAGCGGCGGGATGATCCTCGTGTTCATGGCCCTGTATGGCGTCATGTTCCTGATGACGCAGTACTTCCAGCTGATCCTCGGGTACACGCCGCTATCGAGCGCGCTCCGCTTCGTTCCCATCGCCCCGATCATGATCATCGTCTCGCCGCTCACCCCGCGGCTGTCGGCCCGCTTCGGCGCCAACCGGACGGTGGCGTTCGGGATGTGTGGGGTGGCCCTCGGCCTCGGCCTGCTGCGGGCGGTGAGCGTGCACACGCCGTACGCGTACGTCCTCTTCGCCCTCGTGCCCCTGGTGGGCGGGATGGCGCTCAGCATGTCGCCGATGACGGCGGCGATCATGTCCGCCGTGCCGGCCCGCCGGGCGGGCGCGGGGTCAGCCACGAACGACGCCACTCGCGAGCTGGGCGCCGCCCTCGGGATCGCGCTGATGGGCAGCGTCGCCGCGTCGCGCTACACGAGCAGCGTCGACCAGCTCACCAGCCACCTTCCGTCCGCGACCCAGGCGGCCGCTCGCACCTCGCTGGCCGATGCCCTCGCGGCCGCCGGCAAGCTGCACTCGGCCACCGGGCAGGTGCTGCGGCTGGGAGCGGAGCGGGCCTTCATCGACGGCATCCACCTCGCGGTGACCACCGGCGCCATCCTGGCCCTGATCGCAGCGGCCATCGTGGTGCGATTCTTGCCCCACCACCTGGCGGCGGAGACGTCCCTGCACGGCCCGGTCGAGGCCGTGGAGGACACGGTCGAGCTCGGCCTGGCCGGAGTGCTTCCTGTCTTCGCCGACCGCCCGGGCCCGCGCGTGCCCGACTGAGCACTCCGACCGAGTGGCCCCCGGTCTCAGCCCGGCAGGAGCGCCTCGGCGAGCGTCCGCCACTCCGCCCGGGCGAGCGCACCGGGGTCGGCGAGCAGCACCTGCAGGCACACGTGGTCGGCGCCGGCGTCGTGATGGGCGCGGACCCGAGCGCCGATGGCCGACGCGTCGCCCCACACCACGATGCCGTCCACCAGCCGGTCGCTGCCACCGTCGGCGACGTCGTCCTCCATGTAGCCGGTGCGCAACAGGTTGTTGGTGTAGTTCGGGAGCTCGAGGTAGCGGGCCAGGTGCTGGCGCGCGATGGCGCGAGCCGCGGCTGGATCGGTCTCGAGCACCACCTTCTGCTCGGGTGCGAGCAGGGGGCCCGCGCCCAGCACCTGGCGCGCTGAGCGCGGTGTGCTCCGGGCCCACCAGGTAGGGATGGGCGCCGGCCGTGCGATCGCGCGCCAGCGCCAACATCCTCGGCCCGAGCGCGGCCAGCGCTCGCTCTCCGCTGGGCACCGGAGGGTCGGCGGCGTCGAGCGCGTCGAGGTACGACTCGATCTTGGCCAGCGGGCGTTCGTAGACCTGACCGCTGCCGCCCACGGACGGGGCGTGGCTCACGCCGAGACCGAGGAGGAATCGCCCGGGATGCTCGCCGGTGAGGGCGGCGTGCCCGGCGGCGACGTCGTCCGGATCGTGCATCCAGACGTTCAGGATCCCAGTGGCGACCACCATGCGGCGAGTGGCCTGCAGCAGGCGGCCGGCGTCGCCGAGCACGTCGCCACCCGCCCCACCGGGAATCCACACCGCGGCGTAGCCGAGCTGGTCGAGCTCCGCCGCGGCCTCGGCGACCTCACCGGGATCGCCCCGTCGCAGCGGTCCGCTCCAGATGCCGATTGGTCCGAGCTGCATCAGCCCCCCTCGCCGCCCTCGCCGACGTCGAGGTCGGTGTCGCCTGCCGCCAGCAGCTCACGGGCCGCCTCGGCGTCGACCGCCCGCACGAAGACCACCACCGAACCCTCGCCCTCGACCGGGAGCACGCCGCCCTCGACCTGGTCGTCGACGACGGACTCGATGCCGCCCGACCGGAGCTTGGCCTGCACCACCTCAGCCTCCCCCAGATCGCTGAAGGCGCCGACCGGAACCGGTTCGGCGTGCTCGTCCGCGTTCGGCTCGACGTCGCTCATCGGCGGGACGTTAGCGGTGAGGTCGTCGCCACGCCGCTCGTTGGATTCGCCGTACCAGGCGCCTTGGCTCGAGGCCTCTGTGCGTTGTGCGAACGATCGTACGAAGATGAGTGACAGCGGTCATCCACGCGCTTACTCTGCGCGTTGGCGACGCCGACGGCGGCGCCTGCTTGGGGGGTTACACACATGCAGACATCCAACAACGAGGAGCTGACTCCCGACATCCAATGGCGCGAATGGGTGAGAGGTCATCCGGTCGGAGCCGCCGCGATCATCGGTTTGGTCGCGACCCAGATGGCCACGATCGTCGGCTACTACCTGAGGGCCATCGGGCTGCCGCAAGTCCCGTGGCCGCTGTACAACGGTGCGCTCGGCGCGCCCGTGGGCGAGTTCGGCAGTCCGGCTTCGTTCTTCGTCGGTCAGTCCATCCACATGGTCGACGGGGTCGTGCTCACGGTCTTGTTCGTGCTGCTCGCCCACGCCAAGCTGCCGGGCAAGAACGACACGCTCGGGAACCTCGGCAAGGGGCTGATCTACGGCACCATCCTCGCCCTCATCAGCATGGGCTTCCTGGTTCCGTACGCGTACGTACCCAAGTCGGGCTACGGCTTCTTCAGCTTCTACAGCCCTGACGGCTGGAAGCTGCCGCTCTCCATCCTCCTGTTCCACTGGGTCTATGGGGGCCTCGTCGGGCTCCTCTACAACCCGGCCTCCAGGAGAGCCCGAGTCTGAACCAGCGACGTCGCGTCGGTCGGGACTCGATCGATCCGACGCTGGGCTGTGGGTGCCCTCGCGGCGGTGCGAGGGCACTCACGCGCGCTCCCCTTCGGTCGTTTGGCCTCGTGATCGCCATCAGCCGATCGGGCAGCGCAGTGCTGCCACCAGCGCACCGTCGTCGTAGCCGGCCAGGTCGACCACGCCCGCCGGCGCCGCTTCGGCGCGCAGCGACCACGTGACGCGGCCGTCGCGGACGTCGCGGGAGCCGATCGGACGTCCAGCGATGGCCGCATCGACTCGGTCCAGGTGGCGGGTGTCCAGCCGTAGCCGCAGACTGCCCGGTGTGGTCGTGGCGACCGCCTTCAACCGCCGGGCCGGCTGGGCCCGCACCATCGTGGTGGCGTGGTCGAGGAGATCGACGTTGTCGTGCACGAGGTCGTCGAGCGTGAGCTGGTGCAGCTCGTCGGGCACCACGCCGAGATCCTCGAGCGGCGTGCCCGCCCTTTGGCCGATGCGGGTCGTGCGCCGGGCCGCGACCCGGAAGCTGGCACCGCCCGGAAGCGGCTCGAGCGGCTGAGCCGGCAGCTCGCTGGCCAGGCGCCGGAGCAGACCGTGGGTCCAGACGTTGGCGCCTCCGGCCCCGGTGTTGCCGTCGGTGCCGAGCACCGGCCCGATCCCGTGGTCCTGGAAGCCGGCGGCGAAGAGATCGGTGGCCGAGTAGCAGCGGGCGTCGGTGATCAGCACGACCGGCCCGTGGTAGCGCTGGCCGGTGGCGTTGGCCGACTCGGGCGCCGTGATCGGGAAGCCGTTCGAGTAGGTGGCGCCGGTTTCGACTGCTTGCGCGATCGAGGACTGCCACTCGCGCAGATCGAGCCCGGGCAACACAGTGGACGGCGCGTTGGCCCGGCAGATGGCGAGCACCAGCGGGCTGGTGGCGAACTGCGCCGGCTCGGGCTGGACGGCGCGAGGCGTGAAGAGCTGCAACAGGCGCTCGGCGGCCCAGATGTTGCCGCCGCCGTTCCCCCGCACATCAAGGACGAGGCCGTCGTCGGGCAGGAGGTCGAGCAGGCGGGCCACCTCGGCGACGAGCTCGTCGGCGTCGGGAACGAGGAACGTGTAGATCCGCAGGTGGCCCACCGGTCCGCCGCCCGTGCGACGGATGCGGGCCCGCAGCACCGTGGGCAGGGTGGTCGCTACGTCGTCCGAGGCTGTCGTGGCGGGCGTGGCGATGGCCGTGCCAGCGTGGCCCGGTCCGAACTGATCGCGGCGGATCCGGTTGACGGCCTCGGTCTGGGCGTCGATGCCGAGGAGCCCGGCCGAAGCCGTGAGGTCGTCGGCGAAGGGGGACTCCTCGTACGGCAGGAGCGTCCTCCACTCGACTCGCAGCTCCGTCGCCACGCCGGACGGGTCGGCGTACGTCACCGTGACCCAGTCCTCGTCCGGGGGTGGCATGCGACCGAGGGCCCTGATGGTGAGCGCGTCGAGGCCGCGTGCGAAGCGGGCGGCCGGGTTGCTGCCGCTCTGGCGCTGGGCGTTGATCTCGATGGCCCGGCGGATGGGCACGCCGTTCCAGTGCGTGATGGGCACGCCCGGGCGGAAGCCCTCGGGGTCGAACCCGGTGGCCAGCTTCGACACCACGAAGCGGGTTTCCCCCTCGTCCATGCACTGCTCGACGAGGAACGGGAGGAAGGCCTGGTGCGATTGGAACGGCTCGGGCAGGACGTAGTGGGTGTGGAGGTCGCGCAACGACGTGAAGATGTCGGTGACCTCGGCGTGGAACTCGATGTCGGGACCGAGCTGTTCGTCGGTCAGCTCCGACAAGCGGTGCTGGAGCAAGCGGAGCTGCTGGAGCGGGTCCACCGTGTGCATGGCCCGCTTGAGCGGTAGGTGCACGTAGACCTGGTCGAGGAGGACGATGGCTTGGTCCACCACCCGGCGGCGGTGCTCGAGCGTCGTCTCGCCGCGGATGGCCAGGAGCTGGGCCAGCTGCATAGGACGGGGCGGCACGAACGCGTCGGCGTCGTCGGCGTCGTCGGCGCCGATGGGCGTCGGTGAGCGCGGCTGCTCGTCGAAGGCCCGCGCCAGGCCGTCGCGCACGACGGCGGGCAGGTTGGCCAGGTTGGCCAGCTGGGTGAAGAAGGCATCGTCGCCCTCGGTGGCCAGGGGGTCCAGGACCAACGGGACGGCGAACCCGGCGTAGGCGGTGCCGAGGACGATCGTCTCGTCGACTCCGGTGGGCTGGCCGTCGAGGACGAGGTGGGGGCGGAGGCTCTCGCCCACCAGCTGGTGATCGAGCTCGAGGAACCAGCGCTCGTCCTCGGCCGCGCCTTCGACGGGGGACGCAGCCACCAGGCCGAGGTCGGACGCGGTGGCGTGGCCGCTGTCGTCGATCGCGCCCATGCTGGCCGCCAGGTCCGGCAGGTGGGCCAGGGCGTCGGTGAGGGCGTCGATGGCGTCCTGCAGCTTCACCGCACCGACCACCGGATCCGCCGCCTCCTGGGTGAAGTAGAAGGTGCGAGGAGCGCCGGCGACGGCCACCGGCTCACCCGCGGGGACGACGTGGGCGAGAAGGGTCGGCTGCCCGTATCGGGCCACGCCGCCGATCACCACCATGGCGACGGCGGACTCGGTGGCCTCGATCAGGTGGCGGTAGGGCGTGGTCGGGCGACCGGCGATGACGACGAGATCGGCCAGCCGTCCCGCGGCCAGCGACCCGAGGAGGTCGCCCCAGCCGAGGATGCTGGCCGGGTTGGTCGTCACCATGGCCACCAGGTCTTCGTCGGGCAGGTCCCAACCCGACGCGTCGGCATGCAGTCGGGCCACCTTCAGCTCGCCGAGCAGGTTCTTGTTGCCGCTCGGCGACCAGTCGGAGCCGAGCGAGACACGCACACCCTTCTCCCGGGCGGCGGCGATGTTCGCGGTCCCGCCATAGAGGGCCAGGTTGCTGAAGGGGCTCCACACGATCGACCCGCCTCCATCGGCCAATATCCCGAGCTCCGCCGGGCCGAGCGCGGTGGCGTGGATGCCGGCGAGGTGAGGCGTGATGGCCCAGTGCTGGGCGTCGAGCTGCAAGGCCGCGAAGTGGTCGAGCGCGCCCTGCCCGAGGCCCTCGGCCAGGTGGAGCAGGGTCGTCGACGGACCCTTGAGCGTCTTCAGGAAGGCCTCGGCCTTGGCCGCCTCGACGTCGCTGATCTTGGCCTTGGCCCCGGGGAGCCGCGGATCGTCGGGCAGCTCGCAGTTGCGGACCACCCCTTGGAAGAGGTGGCGGATGTGGGTGGTCTGGAGGGTGATGCCCTGCGACGTGGTGACGCCGCCCACCAGGCACTTGGCCTCCACGTAGCGGATGGTGGCCTTGATGAGGTCGCCGTTGGACGCCAGCACGCCGGCCGGGCCGCTCACGTACTTGGTCGCCCCCTTGGTGCCCTGCCACTTGGCCCGATCCTGGTACTTCATCGGCACCCGCCACAGCGGGATGGCGTCGTAGGCCAGGTGGTTGTGCAGCTCGATGAGCCCGGGGTAGATCGTGCCTTTGGTGTTGATCGGCGTCACACCGACGAAGCCGTCCGGTGGCGGCTGGCTGGCGGGCCGGACGTCGGCGATGAGGCCCCCGTCGACGTAGACGACGCCGTCGCGAAGGGGCTTGGCGCCCGCCACCATCGTGACCACCTGGCCGCGCAGCGCGAAGCGAGGGGCGGGTTCGGTCAGCACAGGCATGAGTGCAACCTAATGAGGCGCGCCAGCCCGTCTGGGTACTCGCGTGTTGTGCCGCGGCCGTGTCCGACCGCCGCCGCGGACCGCCCCGGTCAGAAGGGCAGCCGGTCGAGGAGCCAGCCGAGCGGTGCCCGCCTGACGACGAAGCGCAGTGCGGTGCCGGCCCAGCTGGGGAGCGTGCCCCGATCCACGGCATCGTCGATGGCGCGGACGGTGCCCGACTGGATGGCGTCGGCCGCGGTGTCCTTGTCCCAGCTCACGTCGCCAACGCCGCTCTTCGGATCGAGCGACAGCACCAGCTCCTCGCGGCTGGTGCCGAGCTGGCACGCGGCCCCGTTGAGCCCGCTGAGGGCGATCCGCTGGACCGCGGCATCGATGCCCTGGCCCGGGTAGGGCGAGGTCGACGCGGTGCACGGGTCGGCCGCTCGGTAGGTCCCGAAGTCCTTCGCGCCGCCGCGCTCCGCGGCGACGAACGCCACCCCGCTGACGGCGAGGAGCCCGGCCACGAGTGCGGGCCACAGGCCCGCACTGCCACTCCTCGCGGCGCTGGTTCGGACGCCGGCCACTGCGATCAGGGGGATGACCGCGCTGAGGGCGAGGAGGGCGGCGATGAGGAACGAGGTGCGAAAGGCGCGGGTGAGGATGCTCTGGATGGTGCCGACGAGCTCGTCCCGGGCCGCCGCCACGGCGGGGTCCCGTCCCGCGCCCTGCGCTTGGAACACGGCGTCGAGGTCGGGGACCTCGCCGTCGGGTGTTCGCTCGATCTCCTTGCGCAGCGCCCACGCCAGCGGGAGCTTCTGGCGCAGCGGCAGCTGGGCCTCGAGCATCTTCGCCGCCCCGGCCGTGGACGAGTCCGAGGCCTTCGCTTGGAGGTTGGCGGCGAGAACGGGGGCGATGAGCAGGAGGCCGAGCATCAGACCGGCATGGCGGGCGGCGACAGATCGGCTGGCCGCGGCGAGCACGCCCGAGCGCGAGCTCAGCGCCGCGGGAGCGAGCACGGAGAGCGCCAAGCCCATCCCCGCGCCGCAGAACGCGAAGGCCAGTGCGGCCAGCCCACTGCTGACCCGGGGCAGCAAGGCGAGGCCGGCGAGCCCGGCGGCGAGCGAGCAGGCACCGACCGCGCCCGCGATGGCGGGCCGGAGCCGAGCGGCCAGCGGGCGCACCGCGAAGGACGCGGCCGGGAGGGCGCTCACGACGACCGCGCCGGCGATCGGCTCGTAGCCCCAGACCACGACGAGGAGGAGCACGCCGAGGAACAGGGCGCCCACGAGGGCGGCGAAGACCAGGACCTCGCCCAGGTTCGCCGCCAGTGCACGCGCCGGAGGGCGTTCGCGCTGTCCGGGCGAGAGCCACGCGGCTTCCGACGTCCGGACGGCGACGATCCCGGCGACCGCGACGACCGCGGCCAGGGCCACCGGTACCTGCACCAGGAAGATGGCCCGCCAGACGAAGACCTGCGTGAGGACGCCGCCGAGGGCCGGGCCGACCGCGGCACCGACGGCGGCGGCGGTCACCCACCAGCGGTGACCCCGCTCGGTGGATCCCGTGAGCTGGCACAGCAAGGGAAGCGACGTGACGAGCATCAAGGCCGCGCCCACGCCCTGCACGGCGCGACCGGCGAAGAGGGTGGCTATCCCCGGCGCGGCGCCGGAAGCGGCCGAACCGGCGGCGAACACGAGCAGGCCGGCGAGGGCGATCGGCGCCGGGCGGAGGTGTCGGGCGAGGAGCCCGAGTACGCCGGCGACGACGGCCACGACGACCGCGTACAGCGTGATGACCCAGGACGCCTGGACGACCGTGGTGTCGAGGTCGCCATAGATGGCGGGCAGGCCGAGGACGACGATCGACGCGTCGGCGAACGCCAGCCCGACGGCGATGGCCAGCACCGCGGCCCGCCACGGTGGCGCACCGCGGCTCGGCGGAGGTGGCGGCGGTGGGGGTACGAGTGGCGCAGGAGGAGGAAACAGGCGCCCGCCGTCCGGTTGGAGCTGCATAGCGGCCGCTCAGCCTATGGCCGCCGGCCGGTGTTGCAGCCGGTGTTAGGCCCGCCCTATCCCAGTCCGGAGGCGGGCCTCGATGCGGGCGGTGCGCAGAACGGCCGAAGGGTGGCTGCTGATGGTCCGCGGGCGGGGCCCGTCGGCCGCGCCGACCCGCTCCATGGCGTGGACGCGCCGCAACGCCATCGCCAGGTGGCGGCCGTAGCCCATCTCGATGGCCCGCTCGTCCGCCGCGAACTCTGACGACCGGCCGAGCCAGTCACCTATCCGGCCGGCGACGAGCACCGTGGCGAGGAAGGCCCAAGCCAGGACCTGCAACATCGTGCTCAGGATGCGCCCGACGAGCGCCAACGCGGTCGAGCGCCGGGCGAGGACGTCGGCCGCGGCGAAGGCCAGTCGCTCCAGCAGGAACCCGATTCGGGCCAGAGGCGATGATCGGGAGCGAGAGCCAGTGCGTGACGGTGAGGGCGACGGTGTGGAGCCCGAGGTGGTGACCGAGCTCGTGGGCGAGGACGCCGCGGAGCTCGTCGTCGGGCAACAGGTCCAGAGCGCCGGTGCTGACTACGACGACATGGCCACCGCAGGCGTAGGCGTTCAGGTCGGGTGAGTCGGTCACCGCGAGTACGAAGCGCTTGGGTGAGAGCCTGGCTTGCTCGGTGACGTCCCGCCAGGCCGGTTGGAGCCGCACCAGCTCCTCCGCGTTCGCCCGCCTGGCCCCGTACAGGAAGCTGAGCAAGAGCCGCTGGACCGGACGTAGGAACAGCAGCACGCCGGCGGCCAGGTATCCGGCTGCGAAGGCCCAGTACGGCACCGGCGCCACCAGGCTCACGACGAGCCAGAACGCGGCGAGGGCGACCAGGGACACGGGCACGAGCGCGAGCGTGGGCACGAACACCGCGATGGCAGACCCGTCCACCTTGCGGCTCGGACGGGCGTCGCGCGGCGGCGGTCGATCCGGGGTCACCCTCGAGGAGAGCTGGCCGCGACGCGTCGGGTGGTGATCGAGCGACTCGGCCTCCGATCCGGGCAGCACGAACTCGTCGTCGGTCCAACGGGCGCCGTCCCACCAACGCAACCGCCCCGGCTCGCCGGGGACCCGGTACCACCCGCGACGAGCCGGGCCCAAGCTGTTCAGCGCACCCTCCTCGACCTGGATCAGCTGGCGTCGATTCTATGGGCTCGACGCCGTCCTAGCAGCAGTGACGCGATGATTGGGCCGGTCGGCGGTTGGCGCTCAGAGCGCGGCCGGGCTGGGCGCGGCGGTGAGCGCCTGCACCACCCATTGGCCGACGAACCGAGCCAGCTCGTCGATCGGCAGCTCGATGCGCCCGGTCCGCTGGTAGTGGCAGAACTGGGAGACGGCACCGAGCACGCCGATGGCGAGCAGGATGGCGTCGGCATCCTCGGGGATGAGGCCGGCCTCCTGCGCCTCCTCGATGACCCGCGCCGCGTCGCGCACGTAGATGTCGCCGTTCTCGCGGAGCGCCGCGGCCACAGTGTGATCGCGGCGCTCGACTTCGAGGAGAGCGAAGAAGCGGACGTGCTCGGCCATGAACCGCACGGAGGCCTCGGTGCCCTGGCGGACGCGCGTGACCGGGTCGGCGTCGGGGTCCATGGCTGCGGCCTGGGCCCGCCGGAGCTGCTGGCGCACCGACCGGACGAGCTCGGCGAAGAGCGATTCCTTGGTCTCGAAGTACCAGTAGAACAGGCCCTTCGCGACGCCCGCGGCCTCACAGATGTCGGCGATGCGCGTGGGCCCATAGCCCTGGCTGCTGAAGAGCGCGTCAGCGGCGTCGAGCAGCTGCTGCTTGCGCTCCAGGCCCTGATCCGTGTGCCGTCGGCCGCCGTTCACGGCCTCAGTCCACCAGCCCTTGACCGATGGGTCAATCCTCCTATGCTCCCGTGGTGGCCGGCAGCCGTGGTGATCGCATCGAGACCCGCCAGCGCCATCCGAAGTGGAAGAACCCGCCACTGCGCATCGAGATGGCGGAGTGCATCAACTGCGACGCCTGCCTGCGCCACTGCCCGAGTCACTTCGGTGCCATCTTCAACCACGGGCCGGACGTGGTGATCATCCCCGAGCTGTGCTCGGGCTGCGACAAGTGCCTCCCGGCGTGCCCGGTGAACTGCATCTACCCCTTCCCGGAGTGGGAGGAGGCCGGGTACCCGGAGGCGTGGTGGGACGAGCCAGCGAGCGCCAACGACCCCTACGGCCGCCCTCCCGTCCACTAGACACTCGTCCATGACCAACGAACTGCTCCCAGGTGCCGAGCCGTGGTCCGCTGAGGGCGGGCGAGCCGGGGCACTGTGCATCCACGGCTTCACGGGCAACCCGAGCTCGATGCGGGGCGTGGCCCAAGCGCTTGCGGCGGCCGGGTTCGCCATCGAGCTGCCCCGGCTGCCCGGCCATGGGACCCACGTCGACGACATGCAGACGACGGCGTGGGCCGACTGGTCGGGTGAGGTCGAGGTGGCGTATCAGCGCTTGGCCGCTCGGTGCGACAAGGTCATCGTGACCGGGCTCTCGATGGGCGGGACGCTCACCCTCTGGACGGCGCTGCGCCATCCGGAGGTGGTCGGGATCGCGTGCATCAACCCGGCCACGAAGGCGCAGGCCGCCGAGGTGGTCGACCTGGTCCGCGGCATGGTCGACGAAGGGCAGGACGAGCTTCCGGGGATCGGGTCGGACATCGCCGACCCCCAGGTGGTCGAGTCGGCCTACACGTCGACGCCGCTTCGCCCCCTGCTGTCGCTCATCGAAGACGGTCTGGCTCCGCTCGAGGGCCGGTACGGCGAGATCACCTGCCCGCTGCTGCTGCTGAACAGCCCCGAGGACCACGTCTTGGAGCCGGCGAACGCCGACTTCCTCGCCGAGAGCTACGGCGGTCCGGTCGAACGGATCATCCTCGACCGGAGCTACCACGTCGCCACCCTCGACTACGACAAGGACCGCGTCGATGGACTCCATCGTCGCCTTCGCCCTCAAGGTCACCGGCTGAGCCTTGATCCCTCTCCTGGCGTCCATCCCGAGCCCGTCCGAGGGCGCGATCCACCTCGGCCCGCTGCAGCTGCGGGCGTATGGGCTGATGATCGCTCTGGGCGTGCTCGCCGCGGTGTGGTTGGCCGGGCGGCGCTTCGAGGAGCGGGGCATCGGGACGCGGGAGGACATGACCTACATCGCCATGTGGGCGGTGCCCGCCGGTGTGATCGGCTCCCGGCTGTACCACGTCATCACGGACTGGAACACGTTCCGAGGGCCGTTGGCTCGACGTGGTCAAGATCTGGCAGGGCGGCCTCGGCATCTGGGGTGGGATCGCCGTCGGGGTCCCGGTGGGACTGTGGGTGGGGCATCGACGCGGCATCCCCCTCGATCCGGGCATCGCGGCGGTGACGCCGGCTCTGCCGCTCGCCCAGGCCATCGGCCGGTGGGGAAACTGGTGGAACCAGGAGCTGTTCGGGCGGGCGACGACGCTGCCGTGGGCGCTACGGGTGTCGCCGGACAAGGCGATTGCGGCGGGGTACGCGCCGGGCACCACGTTCCAGCCCACGTTCCTGTACGAGTCCCTCTGGAACCTCTTCCTCTGCGGCGCCCTCCTGTGGATCGACCGGCACTACCGGCCTCGCGGGGTGCAGCTGTTCGCGATGTACGTGGCCGGGTACACGTTCGCACGGTTCTGGGTCGAGCGAATCCGCATTGACCCCGCCAACAAGCTGTTCGGCTGGCGGGTGAACGAGGTCGTCTCGCTCGTCGTGTTCCTGCTCACGGTGGCCTACCTGATCGTGTCCTACGTCCGGAGTCCCGAGGCTGCTCGCGCGGGCGCCGAGGTCGCGGACGCCGACCCTCGCCGTGCGTCCGATCGCATCTCGCCCGCGGCGGTGGCCCACGTTGCGCGCCTCGCCCGGCTCGAGCTGACCACCGCGGAGCTCGATCTCTACACCGGCCAGCTCGACTCGATGCTCGAGCACTTCCGCGACATCGACGCCCTGGACCTGGCCGATGTGCCGCCGATGACCCAGCCGTTGCCACTGCAGAACGTCTTTCGCGACGACGTCGTCGGGCCGACGCTCGACCGCGACGAAGTCCTCGCCGCCGCGCCGCAGGCTGAGGCGGGACGGTTCCGCGTGCCGCCGATCCTCGGGGAAGCGCCGTGACGTCGCCAGCCGGCGTCGGCGCCATTGCCGCCGCGGTGCGGTCGGGGAGCGCGTCGGCGGCGGAGGTGGTCGACACCCACCTCGCCCGCATCGCGGCCCGGGAGGGGGACCTGCACGCCTTCAACCTGGTGCTGGCCGACCAAGCGCGCCAGGGCGCGGTGGCCATCGACGCCCGGGTCGCGAACGGCGAGGACCCGGGGCCGCTGGCCGGGGTGCCGGTCGCCCTCAAGGACAACCTCTGCACGCGGGGCATCCCGACGACCTGCTCGTCGCGGATCCTGGAGGGCTGGTGCCCGCCGTATGACGCCACCGTGGTGCAGCGGCTCGTCGCCGCCGGGGCGGTCATCGTCGGCAAGACGAACCTCGACGAGTTCGCCATGGGCTCCTCCACCGAGAACTCGGCCTTTGGCCCGACCCGCAATCCCCATGATCCGAGCCGCGTCCCGGGCGGGTCGTCCGGAGGCAGCGCGGCCGCGGTCGCCGCCGGCTTTGCGGCCGCGGGCTTCGGGTCTGATACCGGCGGATCGATCCGCCAGCCCGCAGCCCTCTGCGGGGTGGTCGGTGTCAAACCCACCTACGGCGTGGTGTCCCGCTATGGACTCGTTGCCTTTGCATCGAGCCTGGATCAGATCGGTCCATTTGCGACATCCGTCGCAGACGCCGCGCTTCTGCTCGAGGTCATCGGCGGCCACGACCCGCTCGACTCCACGTCGATCCCGCAGCCCGCGCCCACCATCAGCAGCGGCCTGGCCGAAGGCATCGAGGGCCTGCGGGTGGGCCGCATCACCGACCTTCCCGAGGGCGCAGACCCCGACGTCGTGGCCCAGCTGGATCAGGCGTTCACCGCCCTCGAAGAAGCCGGCGCCAAGGTGGTCGACGTCACCGTCCCGGCCTTCGGCTACGGCCTCACCGCCTACTACCTCATCGCCCCGGCCGAGGCGTCCAGCAACCTGGCTCGCTACGACGGGGTCCGCTACGGCCTGCGCGTCGATGGGCCCGACGCGGCGGCGATGAACGCCGCCACCCGCGAGGCCGGCTTCGGCGCCGAGGTCAAGCGGCGCATCATGCTCGGCACCTACGCCTTGTCGGCCGGCTACTACGACGCCTACTACGGCAAGGCGTTGAAGGTGCGCCGGCTCATCGCCCAGGACTTCGAGCGTGCCTACGACGACGCCGACGTGCTGCTGACGCCCACCGCACCCACCGTGGCCTTCCCCCTCGGCGCCAAGACCGACAACCCCCTCGCCATGTACCTCTGCGACACCTACACGATCCCGTCCAACCTGGCCGGCCACCCCGCCATGAGCGTGCCGTTCGGTACGGGGGAGGGTGGGCTCCCGGTCGGCGTGCAGGTCCTGGCGCCGGCACTCGGGGAGGCGGTGATGTTCCGGGTCGCCGCCGCGCTCGAGGCCGCCGCCGCGGAGTCCGCATGACCGCCGTCGACGCGGCCGGCGAGACCACCACCGTGATCGACGGGCTGGAACTGGTGATCGGACTCGAGGTCCATGTCGAGCTGGCCACCGCCACCAAGCTCTTCAGCGCCAGCCCGAACCGCTTCGGCGACGAGCCGAACACGAACATCGATCCCGTGACCCTCGGCCTGCCCGGATCCCTGCCGGTCCTCAACCGGCGGGCGGTGGAGCTCGGCATGCGCGTCGGCCTGGCCCTCAACTGCCGGGTCGAACGGTGCCTGTTCCACCGCAAGAACTACTTCTACCCGGACATGCCGAAGGACTATCAGATCTCCCAGTACGACCAGCCGCTCAACGTCGACGGCTGGCTGGAGCTGCCGTCGGGCACACGCGTCGGGATCGAGCGGGCTCACCTCGAGGAGGACACCGGCAAGTCCACCCACGTCGGCGGCACCGGCGGCCGGCTGCACGGCAGCGACTACTCGCTCGTCGACTACAACCGAGCCGGCGTGCCCCTGGTGGAGATCGTCAGCCGGCCCGACCTCCGCAGTGCCGAGCAGGCGCGCCAGTACGTGAACGAGCTGCGGGCCATCCTCGTCGCCATCGGCGCCTCGGACGCCAAGATGGAGGAGGGGTCCATGAGGGTGGACGCAAACGTCTCGGTGCATCGCCCTGGCGAGGCATACGGGACTCGTTGCGAGATCAAGAACCTCAACTCCGTCCGGTCGCTCGGTCGCGCCATCGACTACGAGGCTCGCCGGCAAGTCGCGCTCATCGCCGACGGTGAAGCGGTGCGCCAGGAGACCCGCCACTGGGACGAGAACGACGGTCGCACCCACACCCTGCGCACGAAGGAGGAGGCGGACGACTACCGCTACTTCCCCGAGCCGGATCTGGTCCCGTTGGCGCCGGACGAGGGTTGGATCGAGCAGGTGCGGGCGTCGCTCCCGCCGCTCCCCGCCGAACGGCGGGCCAGGCTCGCCGCCGCTGCGGGCGTGGCACCCACCACCGAAGCCGTGGCCATCGCGGTGGAGCGCGGACGCGACGATCTGGTCCTCGCCGCCCTGGCGGCCGGCGGTGATGCGGCCCGGCTCTTGATCCACGTCGAGCACAACGTGCCGCCCGACGACCCCGACCCGGTGTCGGCCGCCGCCCTCGCCGCGCTGACTCGGCTCGAAGTCGAGGGCGCGCTGACCGCCACCCAGGCCAAGCAGGTGCTGAGCGATCTCATCGCCGCCGGCGGCGACGGCGACCCCGCGGCGCTGGCCGCGGCGAGGGGCTTCCAGGCCATGGACACCAGCTCGCTCGCGGCCGCGGTCGACGACGCCATCGCAGCTCAAGCCGGAGCGTGGGCGAAGTACGTCACCGGCGAGGACAAGGCCGCCGGCGCACTCATCGGCGCGGTGATGAAGGCGACGAAGGGCCAGGCCGACGGCAAGGCGGTCACCGCCTTGCTGCAGCAGCGCCGGGCCTCGGCCGCTACCGATTGAAGCTCGATCTCCACCGCGCGTCGCACGGCCCGTAGGCCATCAACCGTGTGACGCAGGTCAACCCCGGCTCCGGTTGGAGACGTCCGCCCTCTCCCTAGGCTGTATCGAAACGAAACAGTCTCGTATCTAGGACGAGAGGGAAGCGGGAGGGATCAGGTAAAGCATGTCCTCGTCAACAGCATCGGTCGACTGGCCGACCGAGCTCGATGAGCGGGTGCACGCGCGGCGGTGGTTCACGCTGGCCACGCTGTGCCTCAGCCTCCTGATCATCGTGATGGACAACACGATCCTGAACGTGGCCATCCCGTCACTCGTCCGCGACCTCGGCGCCTCGAACAGCGAGCTGCAATGGATCGTGGACGGCTACACCCTCGTCTTCGCCGGCCTGCTGCTCTCGGCCGGGAGCTTCGGTGACCGGCGGGGTCGGAAGCGGGCGCTGCGCATCGGCATCGTCATCTTCGCCGCCGGCTCCATCCTGTCGGCGCTCGCCGGCTCGCCCAGCCACCTGATCGTGACCCGGAGCCTCATGGGCATCGGGGGCGCGCTGATCATGCCCTCGACCCTCTCCATCCTCACCAACGTGTTCCGCGACCCGAAGGAGCGCGGTCGGGCCATCGCCATCTGGGCCGGCTTCTCCGGGCTGGGCGTGGCCCTCGGCCCCCTGGTCGGCGGGCTCTTGCTCCAGCACTTCTCGTGGAGCTCGGTGTTCTGGGTGAACCTGCCGATCTCGGCCACCGCGCTCATCGCAGGCCACTTCTTCGTGCCGGAGTCGAAGGATCCCAACGCGCCCCGGCTTGACCTGCCGGGCGCGCTGCTGAGCATCGTCGGCCTCGGCTCCTTCTTGTTCGGGATCATCGAGGGTCCGGATGCGGGCTGGTCGTCACCTCGGGTGCTCGCCGCGTTCGTGGCCGGTCTGATCGGCATCGTCGGCTTCATCGGATGGGAGCTGAACACCGACCATCCGATGCTCGACATGTCGTTCTTCAAGAACCCGCGCTTCTCGGCCGCCAACACCGCCATCACGCTGAGCTTCTTCGCCCTCTTCGGCTCGCTCTTCCTGATGACGCAGTACTGGCAGTTCGTCCAGGGCTACACGCCACTGCAGGCCGGTGTCCGGCTGGTGCCCTATGCCCTGACGATGATGCTCACCGCGCCGTTGTCGGCCCACCTCGTCGAGCGGCTGGGCACCAAGCGGGTGGTGACGACCGGCCTCCTGACCATTGCCACGTCGCTGGCGCTGCTCAGCTTCATCGGTGTGGAGTCGAGCTACTGGCGGGTCCTGGCCAACCTCTGCCTGATGGCGGTTGGCATGGGCCTCACCATGGCGCCGGCCACCGAGAGCGTCATGGGCTCCCTGCCCCGGGAGAAGGCGGGCGTGGGCTCGGCGGTGAACGACACCACCAGGCAGATGGGCGGCGCCCTTGGTGTCGCCGTGATCGGCAGCCTGGTGGCGAGCGTCTACGCGTCCCACATCAGAGCGGCCGCCGTCACCGCCGGCGTGTCCGGTCCCGCACTGGAGACCGCCCGCAACTCGCTGGGCGGGGCGCTCGGCGTCGCCACCAGCTTGGGCGGGCAGGGCGCGGCGTTCGCCGAGACCGCGAAGCAGGCCTTCGTCAGCGGGCTGTCCGGTGGGCTCCGGCTCGGCGCGGTCGTCGTGCTCGTCGCCGCGGTCGTGGCCCATCGGTTCCTCCCCGCCCGGGCCGCGGACCCGTTGGTGCGGCCCGAAGCGATCGAGGAGGAGGAGAGCTATGGCTACGCCGGTGCTGTCGGTAGCTGATGCCGCTGGGGCGGCCGTCGACGGCGAGGTGGGGTCGCGCAAGCCGGGTCGGCCGCGCGACGCCCGGGTCGACCGGGCGATCCTCGAGGCCACGCTCGACCTGGTCGGTGAGCACGGCTTGGCCGGGCTGACGGTGGATGCGGTGGCGGCCCGGGCCGGCGTCGGCAAGGCCACCATCTACCGCCGCTGGAGCTCGAAGGAAGCGCTCGTGCTCAGCGCCTGGCGGGAGTGCGTTGCCGCCACCCCGGTGCCCGACACCGGCACCCTGCGGGGCGACCTCTCTGCCCTCGGCAACGCCCTCGCCCTGGGTCTGAGCACCGGCACCATGAAGCGCGTCTTCCCCCAGATGGTCGCCGCCGCCCGCATCAACCACGAGCTGTCCGACGAGTTCACCCGCTTCATCGCCGAGCGACGTCGACCGATGCGAGAGGTGCTGCGCCGGGCCCGGGCCCGGGGCGAGGTGGTTGCCGATGCCAACCTCGACCTGATCCACGACCTGGTCGTCGGGCCGTTGATGTACCGGGTGCTGGTGACGGGGGCGCCGGTGAACGGGCGCGTGATCGACGACCTCCTGCGCCTCGTCCTGCGGGCGGTCGCCACCCCTGCCGCGCCCAGCGGCTCAGCCTGACTTAATCGGAGCGGGGCGCCGGTAGGCGCGGACCAGACTGTTTCACCGTGTCGATCGAGCTGCGGGTTCCGGATGAGGGCGATGTGCCCGCCATGTTCCGTGCGGACGGGCGCGCCTTCGGTTTCACCTATGCGGCCGAGGACATGGAGCGGGCGCGGCACTTCGTCGACCTGACCCGGTTCCGCATCGCCGTCGAGCAGGGGGTGGTCGTGGGCGTGGCCGGGTCCTTCGCTCTCGACCTCACGGTGCCGGGAGGCGCGGCGGTGCCCATGGGCGGCGTGACCTGGGTCTCGGTCGCCGCCACCCATCGGCGCCAAGGCCTCCTCCGGCGGCTCATGGGCTCGATCCACGACGACATCGAGGCCCGGGGTGAGCCTTGCGCCGGCCTGACCGCATCCGAGGGCTCGATCTACGAGCGCTTCGGCTATGGGATCGCAACCCAGCTCCGCCACATCGTCATCGAGACGGCCGCCGCCCGCTTCCGGCCCGAGCACGTGCCGCCCCGCGGCACGGTGCGCTTCATCGAGCCCGATGACGCCAAGGGCTACGTGGCCGACCTCTGGGAGCGCTGCCGGCGCGAGTGCCCCGGCGAGACCAGTCGCAGCTCGTCGTGGTGGGAGGGCGTCTTCGACGACCAGGCCAAGGAGCAGGACGGCTACACGCCCGTTCTCCGGCTGGCCCATCGCGATGGCTACGCCGCCTACCGGGTCAAGTCCCGCTGGCACGACGGCCACCCGGACCACGAGCTCGAGCTGATCGAGCTGGTCGCGGCCACGGCAGAAGCCCGCGCCGCCCTCTGGCACACGCTGCTCAACGTCGACCTGGTGACCACGGTGAGCAGCTATCGGGTCTCGCTCGATGACCCGCTCCCACTCCTCCTCGACAACCCCCGCGCCGTGCGGACGGACCAGCTCAGGGACTGCCTGTGGCTTCGGCCTCGCGACACCAGTGCGCTCCTCCGAGCTCGCACCTATGCCACCGAGGACCGCTTCGTCCTCGAGGTGGCGGACGCGTCCGCCGGTCCACCTGTCCGGTGGGAGCTCGAGGGCGGCCTCGCCGGTGCGACAGCCACCCGCTCCCGGCGACGGCCCGATCTGGTGCTCGGCCAGGCGGCGCTGGGCTCGATCTTCCTCGGGGGCCCGCGTCCGTCCTTCCTGGCCCGAGGCGGGCTGGTGGAGGAGCGCACACCGGGCGCCCTCGGGCGGGCCGATCTGTTCTTCTCTGCCCCCCGCCTACCGTTCACGCAGAACCCGTTCTGACCGGCATCGCCACGGACCGTCACCCTCAACCAAAGGTCGAGAGTGGACGGGGAGTCACCATCCGTGGGCAGGCCACCGTGGTGTGCGTGCTCGGTGGATGGGCGTTCGTGCTGCTCGTCACCCCGATCTGCGCCCGCGCCGGGCGCTGAGCTGACCGCGAAGAGTGACGAACAGGCCGGCTGGGCGGCTCGATCAGGAGTCGGGGCGCTTCGCGAGCGCAACTGGTAGGTCACAGCGGGTGACCACCCGTGTCAGACTCGAAGCGACTCAGAGGCGGGTGAGCGACCGGTAGCCAAGCGAAGGAATCGGTGCCCTCATGCGTGTCGACAAGCCAAAGAGTCGGGGTCTGTTGCGGGCCATCGTGGCCGTGAGCCTCGCCACCGCCCCGGTGGTGATCGGCGCCGGCACGGCGCACGCTCAGGCCGCCACCCTCGGCCTCAGCAAGTCGGTCTCGCTCTCGCCCCCACAGGTCGCGCCGGCCACGCCCTTCACGTTCTTCCTCAGCTACTCCTGCTCCTCGTTGAGCGAGGCCTGCGTCGGAGCCAAGATCGTCGACGTCCTGCCGCCACAGCTGTCGCACGCGGCGACGGATGTGAAGCTCCAGGGCAACTTCAAGACGGCGACGTACGACGCCGCGACTGGTACCGCCACCTTCACCCTCTTCAGTCCGCTGCCGGCTGGCACCACGGCCCAGGTGTCGATCACGGCCCAGTTCCCCCCCGGCACCGCCCCCGGCACCGCGGCCACCAACAAGGGAGTGATGAGCGCCTCGAACGCCGACCCCGTCACCTCGAACCCGGTGACGGTCACGGCCAAGGCGGCGTCGAGCTGGACGGTCAGCAAGAGCCTGGCCCCCGGTTCGGTGGCCCAGGTCGACACCCCGGTCACGTTCCGCGTCGCCTTCACCCTGGCCGCCGGCGGTACGCAGAACATCAACAACGCGCGGATGATCGACACGCTGCCTCCCGGTTCGGTGTTCGTGTCAGCCACCGGGGGCGGGGTCTTCACCTCGCCCAACAAGGTGACGTGGAACCTCGGCAACGTGGTGCCGCAGGCGAACAGCGACGTCACCGTCACCCGTGACGTGACCGTCCGCTTCCCGTCGCCGACCTTCAAGCCGGGTGACAAGGCCACCAATGGCGTCGACGCCTTCGGCGCGCCCGCGGGCACGCCGGACCAGCTGCTCGGGCACGCCGACCGCGGGGTGACCCTCAAGCCCGCCGGCGCCGTGACCGCCGGCTCCAAGAAGGACACGCAGCCGGCACTCGGACCGGGTCAGTCAGACACGTACACGATCACCGCCTCCAACCCGAACCCCACGCCGCTCGACAGCTTCTCGGTCATCGAGGACCTGCCGCCGGAGCTCACCATGCTCCAGAACGGCCAGCCGAACCTCTCCGGCAACGGCACCGCACCGACGATCGCGGTCAGCTCGGGCGGCGGCTTCAACAACCTGGCCGTCAACACCGGCGGTGGCGGCTGGACCGCGACGGCACCGGCGTCGAGCGATCAGATTCGCTTCACCTTCGGTACGGTGCCGGCCGCGTTCTCCACCACCATCTTGGTGAAGGCCGGCATCCCGACCAACGGCATCGGCCGTGACGGCAACCCGGTCACGGCCGGCAGCAGCTTCTCCAACTGTGTCGACATCACCGGCACCGGCACACCGACGTTGCACCGCTGCACGACCCAGACCGTGCAGCCGCTCGCGGTCGAGCTCAGCAAGACGCTGACGTCCTCGCCCGTGTCCTCCCCGGGACAGGTCGCCACCTGGAGCATCACGGCCGGCGTGCCCGCCACCTCGGCGACCGATCTGCTGAACCCCGCCGTCGTCGACTGCTTGCCGGTCGGGCTCGACCTGGTGAACCCGGTCAATCCGGCCGATCCGGTCAATGGGACGGTCACGGGCTTCAGCGTGAACCTGACGATCACCCGCACCCCGAACGGCTGCGGGACCAACCAGGTTCGGATCGCATGGACCTGGCCCGCCTCGTCGTCGATCGTCAAGGGTCAGGCGGGCACCTTCACCCTCAACACGCTCGTCGCGGCCAACGCCCCGCCGGGGAGCGTGGTCAACAACGTCACCTTGTCGGCGACCAACCTGACCGCGCCGCTCGTGCGCACCGCCAACCTGGCCGTGACGTCCAGCTCCCTGGTGGTGGGGAGCAAGCAGGTGAAGGGCGACCGGGACCAGGGCTTCCTCGGGTTCCCCTCCGTCGGCAGCACCACTCGGGGCGGCTCGGCCATCTACCAGGCCACCATCAGGAACGTGAGCGAGGTGCCGGTCACCGACATCGTGGTCATCGACACCCTGCCCATCCCCGGCGATGTGGGCGTGGTGTCGCCCGTGGCGCGGGACTCGGCCTGGCAGCCGCTCTTCGCCGGCGCGCCGTCAGCCCCCCAGGTGAGCTCGATCTCCTACTCCACCGCGCACAATCCCTGCCTGCCAGAGCTCGGCTCGAACCCATCCGGCTGCCAGGCCGCGAGCTGGACCACCAGCCTGCCGAGCCCGGCCGGGTCAGTGGGGGCGATCAAGATCGACTACGGGTCCCTCGTGGTCAACCCGGGCCAGAGCCTGTCGTTCACCTTCCCGGTGAGCACCCCCGCGAACACGCCGGAGGGCGCGGTGGCCTGGAACTCCTTCGGCTACGCCGCCTCCCGAGCCGACAACCTCTCGCCGCTCGAGCCGTCGGAGCCACAGAAGGTCGGGCTGCGCGTCGTCGGGGGCGCTCCGTCGGAGGGGACGCCCGGCATCTCGTTGCTGAAGTTCGTGAACGGCTTCCACGTGCCGAATCCGCCCGGCATCGTGATCCACGCCGGCGCCTCGGTGGTCTTCACCTACAAGGTGACCAACACCTCCAACCTGAAGCTCGTCGACATCACCTTGGTGGACGACCAGATCGGCCCCATCACCTGTCCGAAGACGACCCTGGTGCCGGGGGAGAGCATGCTCTGCGTGTCGACGCCGCAGGTGGCCCGAGCGGGCCCGTACGTCAACACCGCCATCGTCACCGGCCAACCGGTCGACTCGGGAGGCAACCCGTTCGGGCCGCCGATCACGGACCTCGATCGTGGCCACTACAACAACTCGCTCCCGGTCACCGGCTCGAACCCGAGTGCGGTGGCGGTCCTCGCCGGCGTGCTGCTGACCCTGGGCGGGGTGCTGATGCGGTTGGGGAGACGGCGCCGGCCGCCCACCCGCATGGCCGCGGGCTAGCCGCGGCTCGATCACTCGGGGGTGCTCGGGCTCAACCCGGCTCCCGCGGCGGCGACCGTGCAGAGCACCGCGAGCACGACGAGGAGCACGCAGCCCTCGGGCCAGTAGGCCGGGCGTCGATCGGTGACCACGTCGTGGACCACGAAGGCAACCGCCATGGGGGCCACGAGCACGGCGGCGACCACCCAGGGTTCGACGCGCGCCGGCCCCCGCCGGGCCCACGCGCCGATGGCGGCCGCGGCCACGGGAAGTCCGAGCCAACCCCACCACCAGGCGCCGGCGTTGACCAGCTCCCGGCCGTGGTCGCCCAGCCCGCTCAGCACCGCCCAAACCGTGCCCACGGCGCCGGCGACCACGAGGGGCACGAGGGCGGGCACGGCCCGCAGTATGGCTCCCCGGAGGCCGACGGACCCTCGCGGTAGCGTGCCGGCCATGGCCGACCTGAAGCCTCGCTCGCACGATGTCACCACCGGGATGCAGAAGGCGCCCGCCCGAGCGATGCTGCGCGCCGTCGGCATGACCGACGACGACTGGGACAAGCCGCAGATCGGCGTGGCGTCGAGCTGGAACGAGATCACGCCCTGCAACCTGTCGCTCGACCGGCTGGCCCTCCGAGCCAAGGACGGCGTGCGCCGGGCCGGCGGCTTTCCCCTGCAGTTCGGCACCATCTCGGTGTCCGACGGGATCTCGATGGGTCACGAGGGGATGCGGGCCTCGCTCGTGTCGCGGGAGATCATCGCCGACAGTGTCGAGACCGTCATGCACGCCGAGCGCTTCGACGGCTTCGTCGGCCTGGCCGGCTGCGACAAGAGCCTCCCCGGCATGCTCATGGCCGCCGCCCGCCTCAACCTGCCGATGGTCTTCGTCTACGCGGGGTCGATCCTGCCCGGCAACAACAACGGCACCACACTCGACATCACGAGCGTGTTCGAGGCGGTGGGAGCATGCGCACTCGGCACCATCACGGCCGACGAGCTCGGGGCCATCGAGCGCAAGGCGTGCCCGGGAGAGGGTGCATGCGGCGGCATGTTCACCGCCAACACCATGGCGTCGATCGGCGAGGCCCTCGGCATGTCCCTCCCGGGTTCGGCCTCGCCCCCCTCCGTGGATAGGCGCCGCGACGACGACGCGCGGCGTGCCGGCGAGGCCGTGGTCGAGCTGCTCCGGCTCGGGATCATGCCGCGGGACATCCTCACCAAGGCCGCGTTCGAGAACGCCATCGCCGTCACCAACGCGTTCGGGCGGCTCCACCAACGCCGTGCTCCACCTCCTCGCCATCGCCAACGAGGCCGGGGTCCAGCTGGACCTAGACGACTTCAACCGCGTCGCGGCCACGGTGCCGCACATCGCCGACATGAAGCCGGGAGGCAAGTTCCACATGACCGACCTCGACCGCGTCGGCGGCGTGCCGGTCGTGATGAAGCACCTGCTCGACGCCGGGCTCCTGCACGGCGAGGTGCTCACCGTCACCGGCCGGACCATGGCCGAGAACCTGACCGAGCTGGATCCCCCCGGGCCCGACGGCGTGGTGGTGCACCCGCTCGACGCGCCGCTCCACCCCGAGGGCGGCCTCATCGTGTTGCGAGGATCACTGGCGCCCAAGGGCGGCGTGGTGAAGGTCGCCGGCCTCACCCACGACCAGCTGGCCTTCGAAGGCTCGGCCCGAGTGTTCGACGGCGAGGAGGGCGCCCTCGCCGCCATCCTGGCCGGCGACATCCAGCCCGGCACGGTGCTGGTCATCCGCTACGAGGGGCCGAGGGGCGGCCCGGGCATGCGGGAGATGCTCGCCGTCACCGGCGCCCTCAAGGGGGCTGGCCGAGGCGCGGACTGCGCGCTGATCACCGACGGCCGCTTCAGCGGCGGTACGTGGGGCTTCTGCATCGGGCACATCGCGCCGGAGGCGGCCGATGGCGGGCCGATCGCCTTCGTGCGCGACGGCGACCGCATCCGCATCGACGTCCACCAGAAGCGGCTCGACCTGGTGGTCGACGAGGCCGAGCTGCAGGCCCGCCGCCAGGGGTGGGCACCGATGGCGGCCCGTTACACGTCCGGCGTGCTGGCCAAGTACGCCCGGCTGGTGCAGGGAGCCGAGACCGGGGCCCTCACGAACCCGATCTGAGCGGTTGCGATCGGCGTGCCGGCCCGGCGATACTGGTCTGGTGACCCGCTCCGGTCTGATCCTCGTACTTACCTAGGCGCACCGGCTCCTCGCCGCGTGTGCCCACCGACCTCCCGAAGCCCGGGAGGTCGTTTCCGTTTTCGCCTCCCCGCGCATCGACGCCCGTCCCCGTCCCGGAAGGACACGCCATGAAGCTCACCGGCGCCCAAGCCCTCATCAAGGCCCTCGAGATGGAGGGGGTCGAGGTCATGTTCGGCCTGCCCGGCGGCTGCATCCTCCCCGCTTACGACCCGCTCCTCGATTCGTCGATCCGCCACATCCTGGTGCGCCACGAGCAGGGCGCCGGGCACATGGCCGAGGGCTACGCGCACGTCACCGGACGGCCCGGCGTGGCGATGGTGACGAGTGGGCCGGCCGCCACCAACCTGATCACGCCGCTCTGCGACGCCTACATGGACTCGATCCCCATGGTGGCGATCACCGGTCAGGTCCCCACCACCGCCATCGGCACCGACGCCTTCCAAGAGTGCGACACCGTCGGCATCACCCGCTCTGTCACCAAGCACAACGAGCTGGTCATGAGGCCCGACGACCTCCCGCTCGCCATCCGCCAGGCCTTCCACATCGCCACCACCGGCCGCCCCGGTCCTGTCCTGGTCGATGTGCCCAAGGACGTGTTGCAGAAGCCGATGGAGTGGCACTGGCCGACCGATCTCGAGCTGTCGGACTCGCTGCCCGGCTACCGCCCCAACGTCAAGGGTCATCCCCGCATGATCAAGGAGGCCGTCCGGCTGATCCTGGCCGCCGAACGGCCGATCCTCTACGTCGGCGGCGGCATCCTCAAGGCGCGAGCCGCGGCCGCGCTGCGGGAGCTGGCCGAGCTCACGGACATCTATGTCGTCACCACACTGATGGCCCGAGGTGCGTTCTCGGACGACCATCCGCTGTGCCTCGGCATGCCCGGCATGCACGGCAACGCCACCGCGGTCACCGCGCTGCAGAAGGCCGACCTCCTCATCACCCTGGGCGCCCGGTTCGACGATCGGGTCACGGGCAAGGTGTCGGCGTTCGCGCCCGAGGCCAAGGTCATCCACGTCGACATCGATCCCGCCGAGCAAGGCAAGGTCCGCAAGCCCGACGTCCCCATCGTCGGCGACTGCCGGCTCGTCATCGAGGAGCTGGTCAAGGCCATTCGCGCCCGGATGGCGAGCGGTGAGGTCCAAGCCGACACGTCGGCCTGGCGCAGCCGCATCTCGGGTTGGCGGGAGCAGTTCCCCTACGCCTACGAGGAGTCGGAGCCCGGCGACGCCCTCAAGCCCCAGTTCTGCCTCGAGCACCTGCGCGACGCGGCCCCCGAGGGCACGATCCTGGTGTCGGGCGTGGGCCAGCACCAGATGTGGTCGTCGCAGTACTGGCGGTTCACCGAGCCCTACTGCTGGGTGAACTCCGGCGGTCTCGGCACGATGGGCTTCTGCGTGCCGGCGGCCATCGGCGCCAAGGTTGGCCGGCCAGACCGCACGGTCTGGGCCGTCGACGGCGACGGGTGCTTCCAGATGACGGCCCAGGAGCTGGTCACTGCGTCGACGGAGCGGATCCCGATCAAGGTCGCCATCCTCAACAACTCCTACCTCGGCATGGTGCGCCAGTGGCAGCAGATGTTCTACGACGAGCGGTACAGCGAGGTGTACCTCTCGCCCGACCTGCCCGACTACGTGAGATGGGCCGAGGCCATGGGCTGCGTGGGTCTGCGGGTCGAGGCGCCAGAGGAGGTGCAGCCCGCCATCGACAAGGCCAACGCCATCGACGACCGGCCCGTGGTGGTCGAGTTCCGGGTCGACACCGAGGAGAAGGTGTTCCCGATGGTGCCTGCCGGTCAGTCGAACGACGACATCGTGCTGCCGCCCTCACAGCAGCGCTGGAAGGAGTCGCTGCGATGAGCATGGTCTGGGGGGAATCGGCCGCCGGCCATCACATCCTGTCGGTACTGGTCGAGAACCGGTCCGGAGTCCTGGCCCGGGTGGCCTCGCTGTTCGCCCGGCGCGGCTACAACATCTTCTCGCTCGCGGTTGCCCCCACCGAGGACGAGCGCTTCTCGCGTCTCACCATCGTGGTCGACCTCGAGTCGGTCTCGCTCGAGCAGATCACCAAGCAGCTGTTCAAGCTGATCGAGGTCATCAAGATCTCGGAGCTCGACCCGCGCCGGTCGGTGGAGCGCGAGCTGCTGCTCGCCACCGTCAAGGCCGGTTCCGAGACGCGGGGCCAGGTGGTGGAGCTGGTGACGATCTTCGAGGGCAAGATCCTCGCCGTCGGCGTGGACGCGCTGACCGTGTCCCTCGATGGGCACCCGGACCAGCTCGACGACTTCGAGGAGCTCCTCCGCGGCTATGGCATCGTGGAGCTGCAAAGGACCGGACGGGTCGCGCTACCCAAGCTCGACCGGGAGGCGCGCACGCGCACTGTGAGAGGAAAGGCCAGCTGATGGCTGCAACCGTGTACTACGAGAAGGACGCCGATCGCTCGATGATCCAGGGTCGGAAGGTAGCGATCATCGGTTACGGCTCCCAGGGTCACGGCCACGCGCTGAACCTGAAGGACTCGGGCATCGATGTGCGGGTGGGGCTTCGAGAAGGCTCGGCATCGGTCGCCAAGGCCCAGGCGGCGGGACTGCGAGTCCTCCCGATCGCCCACGCCGCGGCGGAGGCCGACATCGTCATGCTGCTCGCGCCCGACACCGAGCAGAAGGCGATCTACGACGAGCACGTCGCCGCCAACCTGAGCCCCGGGGATGCACTGGCCTTCGCCCACGGGTTCAACATCCGCTTCGGACGGATCGCACCCCCCGCCGGCATCGACGTGATCATGGTGGCGCCGAAGGGTCCCGGTCACCTCGTGCGGCGGACCTACACCGAGGGTGGAGGGGTTCCGTGCCTCATCGCGGTGGCGCAGGACGCCACCGGCAAGGCCAAGGAGCTGGCGCTGTCGTACGCCGACGCCATCGGCGGCACCGCGCGCCGGTGTGATCGAGACCACCTTCGCCGAGGAGACAGAGACCGATCTGTTCGGCGAGCAGGTGGTCCTCTGCGGCGGCCTGACCTCGCTGGTGCAAGCCGGGTTCGAGACCCTCGTGAACGCCGGCTACCAGCCGGAGATGGCGTACTTCGAGTGCCTGCACGAGGTGAAGCTGATCGTGGACCTCATGTACGAGGAGGGGATCGCTGGCATGCGCTACTCGATCTCCGACACCGCGGAGTACGGCGACCTCACCCGCGGCCCGCGCATCATCACCGATGAGACCCGGGCCGAGATGAGGCGGATCCTCGACGAGATCGTCGGGGGCCAGTTCGCGCGAGGAGTGGGTGGCCGAGAGTGAGAGCGGCCGGGCCCGGTTCAACGCACTGCGCGAACAAGGCCGTCAGCACCCGATCGAGAAGGTCGGCGCCGACCTGCGGGGCATGATGCCGTGGATCTCGGCCGGCAAGCAGAAGGTGAGCGAAGTCAGCGGCGGTTGATTCCGCAACGGAGCGCGGTGGGGAGGTGACCGGCCGTGCGCCCAACCTGACGCCCCGGTGAACTCTGGGTCCAGCCCCGCCCCTCCGGCTTGCGCCCTGGCCACGGATGGTCTTGCTTGGCTTGAACGCCCACGCTCGGGAGGGGTCCCCATGAGCTCACGGTCTCAGCACGGCACCATCGTCGGTCTGGCCCTCGCAGCCCTCGTTCTTGGCGCCTGCACAGTGCCGCCCCCGACGTCCAAGCCTCCCGCGACGACGGTGAAGCCGCCCGCAGCCCCAACTACGACCACCGCCACCCCGCCCGGCTCGACGCCCACGCCCAACGGTGTCACGTTCCTGGCCGGCAAGCCGGCGCCGCAGTACAACAACGACGCGTCGCGCACGATCATCTCCGGCGACGGCAACTTCGTGGTGTACCACCAAAAGACCGTGAACCTCGCCGTTTCGAACAAGCCGCCGTCCTCCTGCCCGAGGCCCGCCGCCACCAGCTCCCAGGTGTACCGGACCGACCTGCGTCCCGGTCACAACGGTGACACCGTGCTCGTGAGCAAGGGGATGGATGGCTGCTACGCCAACAGCGAGAGCACCTTCCCGTTCACCAACCACGACGGGAGCATGGTCGTCTACATGTCGTCGGCCAGCAACCTCGTCCCGGGAGACACGAACGGCTCGGCTGACATCTTCCTGAAGAACATGGTGACGGGCACGACGACCCGGGTGAGCCTGCGCCAGGATGGCACCCAGGTGCAGGCCCCGAGCACCCGGCCCTCGATGAGTGGCGACGGGACGAAGATCGTGTTCAACAGCACCTCTTCGAACATCGTCCCCAACGACACCAACGGGCAGCCTGACTGCTTCCTCTACAACACGGCGGCCACCGGCGCCGCCCGCATCCAGCGGATCAGCCTGGGGGACCAGGGTCAGCAGCCGAACAACTTCAACTTCCGCTGCGACATCGCCGAAAACGGAACCGCGGTGGTGTGGGTGTCGGATGCCACCAACCTCATCAGCACGCCCGGCTTGGGCACCGCGAAGCGGGCCGTGTACGTGCGGAACCTGCTGAACAACACGACCGAGCTGATCAGCAAGACACCGGCGGGCGCGTTCCCGGCCCAGACCGCCACCCGCGCCGCCATCAGCGCCAACGCTCAGTACGTCGTCTACCAGTCCACCTCGAACAACATCGTGCCGGGGGACCCGGACACGAACTTCGACATCTTCGAGTACAACCGACAGTCCGGCTCGACCGTCGAGGTGAGCGTCGACAAGAACGGCCAGCGGGCGGCGGCGGCCTCGACTCGGCCGGTGGTGAGCGCGGACGGGCGGTACGTCGCGTTCGTGTCCAACGCCTCGCAGCTGGTGCCCGTCGACAAGAACCACACCCGCGACGTGTTCATGCGTGACATGTCGCTGAAGACGACGTTCCTCCTGAGCGTCAACTCCGCCGAGCAGCAGGCGCAGCCGTGCGGCACCCCGCTGGCGTCTGCGGCCCAGCCGGCGACCGATGCCGCCGACGCCGCGGACGCGGCAGGAGTTGTGCCGCTGGCGGGTTCGCTCGGGGCGGACGACATCAGCACCCGGCCCACGATCAGCGACGACGGTACGGTCGTCGCCTTCATCTCCGACGTGTGCAACCTGGTGCCGGAGCAGGCGCAGATGGCGGGGTTCGCCGGTGTCATCGTGCGGTGGATGCGCCAGCCTCTGCCCGCGCAGCCCTGAGGCGAGCTGGCATCGGGCGTTCGACCCGAGCTGGTCCGCGTCTCGGTCGGGCTCGAGTCGATCGATGACATCCTCGCCGACCTCGAGGCTGGATTCCGGGCCGCCGAGTCCGGCTGACGGCACGACGGGGTTGGGCTCGGGGACGGGCTCGGGCTGGGGCTGGGGCTCGGGCGGCCACCAGCGCTCGGGGTACCAGTGGAGGAGGGGATCGATGGGGTGGAGCAGCGGCGTCGGCGCCGAGCGCGCCCGCCGACCGGGTCGGTAGCGAGGGTCCACGTCGTAGTGACCCCGCTCGGGTCGTCGGGCTCGACGCTGGCGGACCTCGAGCGCCATCGCGTCCGCCAACGCCTTTCCGGGCTTCCGGCCGCTGACGGCGTAGCCGTACAGGTGGAGAAGGGTGTGCAGCTCGGGCAGCGACTGACGGCCGTGGCGGAGCAGGATGGCCAGGCAGGTGGTCCGCAGCCGCCGCCCACCGAGGTGGATCGGATCCTCGCTCGTCGGCGGGAGTGGTGGTTCGCCCGGGCGGGCCGGTTGGCGGCCGTTGAAGCAGTCGAGGTCCCACAGCAGGTCATGGGTGTCCTGGATCTCGTCCAGGATGGCCCGCCGGCCGGCGGACCAGGTGATCGCGCCGGTGTCGTGCTCCCGCAAGTGCTCGCTGAGGTGGACCAGGTGGCGATGCAGGCGAGCCCGCTTGCCAGGGTCGAGCGTCGGGCGGCGGATGTCGTCGACGGAAAGGAACGGTCGCACAGGAGCCTCCCTCGGACGGGCGTGACGGTCAGGGTGAGGCGGGCGACCAGCGGTTGTACGCGGCCCGCGAGTGGTGGGGCAGAGCATCGCGGAGGGGTGCTACAGCGTAGTCGGCCGGTCAAGCTCTGAGCCGTGCCGCGCCGGGGCGCGCCGCCGTGCCGTGCCGGTCGCCGCCCGTGCCGGCTCCGGCCCGACGTCCGGCGAGGCGCTGCGGTGGACGTCGATGCCGCCCGTTGCCGACATCCACCACCCCACCCCACCCACCCCGCGCGGCCTTGCTACCGAATCGATATCGAATCGGTAGCAAGGGGAACCGGAGCGGCGGGTGGGAGGTGAAGGCGGGCGGCGGGCGTTGGCGGGCGTTGGCGGGCGGCGGGTGGGAGGTGATGGCGGCCGTTGGCGGGCAGCGTGATCGGCGGGCGTTGGCGTTGGCGGGGTGAGCCACCCCGGGTCACGGAGATGGCGGGGGATGGCGGGTGTTTGCGGCGGGTGATCGGGGTGTTGGCCGGCGCCGGCGGGGGCGAGCGGGCGGCCGCGGCTGACCGTCGAAGGCTATTGGGCCCCGCGTCGTGCTGGGCGGGCGCCTGCTGTCAGGGCGCCTCGTCGGTGCCGGGATCTGGGTGCCCCCGGCCCTCGGGGCCCTCCCGGCCCTCCCGGCTCGCCCCACCCTCCCCGCCTTCGTCGCGGAGGAACGCCTCGAGCTCGGCCGCGAGGTCGGCACCGTCGGGGACCGAGGCCGAGAGCTGCTGGTCGTAGGCCACCTCGAGCTTGCGGACGTAGCGCGCCGCATCGTCATCGGCGCTCACTGCGTCGTCGTGCCGCTGGGCCCACGACAACACCTCCTCGGCCAGCTCCTCGTGGCCGGTGGGGGCACCGAGGACACGCTCGAGGCTGGCCAGGAGCGCCACCGTCGCCTTCGGGTTGGGAGAGTCGGGGAGGTAGTAGGGCACCGGTGCCCGCAGCGAGATGGCGGGGATCGTGGCGCCCTCGAGCGCGGTGTGGAGCACGCCGACCACGCCCGTGATGCCCTGGTAGCGCGGTCGATCGAGCCCGAGACGCCGGGCCAGCATCGAGTCGGTCGAGCTCCCGACCACGAGCGGGTTGCGGGTGTGCGGATGAGCGTCGGCGACCGTCCCGAGCGTCACGACGAGCTCACACCGCAGGCGCTGACAGGCCTCCACCAGCAACCCTACGAACGTCGCCCAGCGCATGTTGGGCTCTTCGCCGGCGAGGAGCACGAGATCGTGCGCACCGTCCGGGCGGGGTGAGGCTCGCAGCTCGTTGCGCGGCCACTCGACGACCCGCCGCGAAGCCTCGTCCAGGACCACGGTGGGTCGACGGGAGGTGAAGTCGAAGAAGCCGTCGGGGTCGACGGCGGCCACGACCGAGCCGGCCGCACCTCCCAGGTGGCGTACGGCCGTGGTCGCGGCGCCGGCAGCGTCGAACCAGCCCGAGAAGGCGGCGACCAGCACCGGCCGGCGCAGCCCTCCGGTCGGACCGTGCCAGATGAGCTCGTCCCGCATCCGGTCAGCTCCGCAATCGGTCGACCACGTAGTCGATGCAGCGGGTCAGCGCGCTGACGTCGTCCGGGTCGACGGCCGGGAACATCCCGATCCGTAGCTGGTTGCGGCCCAGCTTGCGATACGACTCGGTGTCGACGATCCCGTTGTCGCGCAGGATCGACGACACCGTGGCCGCCTCGACCCCGTCCAGGTCGATCGTGCCCACCACGTCGGAGCGCTCCTCCGCCACGGCTACGAATGGCGTCGCCCATGGCCGATCCTCGGCCCAGTCGTAGAGCACCGAGCTCGACTGGCGGCAACGGGCTGCCGACCACTCGAGCCCACCCTGGTCCAGCATCCAGCGCAGCTGTTCGTGGAGGAGGAACAGGGTCGCCAGCGCGGGGGTGTTGTAGGTCTGGTTCAGCCGGCCGTTCTCGAGCGCGATCCGTAGATCCAGCGACGCCGGCATCCACCGCCCGCTCGCGGCCAGGGCTTCGATCCGCTCGACCGCGGCCGGCGAGCAGCAGGCCAGCCAGAGCCCGCCGTCGGACGCGAAGCTCTTCTGGGGCGCGAAGTAGTACACGTCCACCTCGTCCGGCGACCACGGCAGGCCTCCGGCGGCCGACGTGGCATCCACGACCACCAGGGCGGACGCATCGGCGCCGGCCGGGCGGCGCAGGTCCATCATCACGCCGGTCGACGTCTCGTTGTGGGTGAGGGCGTAGACGTCCACCCCCGGGCTCGCCACCGCGTCCGGATAGGTGCCTGGCTCGGCCCGCACCAGAACCGGATCGGCCAGATGGGGCGCCCGGGCCGCGGCGTCGGCAAACTTCGACGAGAACTCCCCGAACACCAGGTGCTCGCTGCGTTGGCTGATCAACCCGAATGTGGCGACGTCCCAGAAGTACGTGGAACCGCCATTGCCCAGCACGACCTCCCACCCATCGGGCAGGCTGAAGAGCGTTCGCAGCCCCTCGCGCACCGCGCCGACCAGATCCTTGACGGGAGCCTGGCGGTGCGAAGTGCCGAGCCACGAAGACCCGACCGCGGCCAGCGCCGCCACCGCCTCCGGACGGATCTTCGATGGCCCGCAGCCGAACCGACCGTCGGCCGGCAGCATGCGGGCGGGGATCTGAATCCGCGGGGGTGCCACGGCGCTCACTGTGCCAGCATGAGCCAACGTGAGCCGCATCTCCAAGCGCGTAAGTTCGATCGCCGAGTCAGCGACGCTGGCCGTGGACGCCAAGGCCAAGGCGCTGAAGGCCGCGGGCGAGAACGTCGTCGGCTTCGGAGCCGGCGAGCCGGACTTCCCGACACCGCTGCACATCGTCGAGGCGGCGGTCGTCGCCTGCCGCGACGAGCGCAACCATCGCTACACCCCCATCGCCGGGCTGCCTGAGCTCCGGGACGCGATCGCGGTCAAGACCAAGCGGGACTCGGGCTTCGATTGCTCAGCCGCGAACGTGCTCGTCACCAACGGCGGCAAGCACGCCGTGTTCACCGCCTTCGCTGTGCTGTGCGACCCCGACGACGAGGTCATCTGCCCGGCGCCGTACTGGACGACGTACCCTGAATCCATCGCCCTCGCGGGGGGCGTCCCGGTCGTCGTGCCGACCGACGAGACCAGCGGGTTCCGTGTGACCGTCGAACAGCTCGAGGCGGCTCGCACGGACCGGACCAAGGTCCTCCTCTTCGTCTCGCCCAACAACCCGAGTGGCGCGGTCTACCCGCCCGACGAGGTCGTAGCGATCGGTCGCTGGGCGCTCGAGCACGGCATCTGGGTGGTCACGGACGAGATCTACGAGCACCTCGTGTATGGGCCGCACGAGTTCACGTCGATGCCGACGCTCGTTCCCGGGCTGGGCGACACCTGCGTGATCGTCAACGGCGTGGCGAAGACGTATGCCATGACCGGCTGGCGGGTGGGCTGGATGATCGGTCCGAAGGACGTCACGGAGGCGGCGGTGAACTTCCAGTCCCACGCCACCTCGAACGTCAGCAACGTCGCGCAGCGTGCGGCGCTGGCGGCGGTCAGCGGCGACCTCGGGGCGGTTGCGATGATGCGAGCTGCGTTCGAGCGGCGAGGGCAGACCATGCACCGGATGCTCAACGAGATCCCCGGCGTGACCTGCCTGGAGCCGCAGGGGGCGTTCTACTGCTTCCCGTCGTTCAAGGCCCACCTCGGGCGGGACGTTGGAGGCCGGACCGTCACCACCACGCTGGAGCTGGCCGAGGTCATCCTCAACGAGGCGAAGGTGGCCATGGTGCCCGGCGAGGCGTTCGGCAGTCCGGGTTACATGCGCCTGTCGTTCGCGCTCGGTGATGAGGACCTCGTCGATGGCGTGGGGCGCGTCGGCAAGCTGCTCGCCTGATGGCCCGGATCCTCGTGACCGAAGAGGTCGCGGAGCGGGGCCTGGCCGATCTCCGACAGGCCGGGCACGAGGTCGACGTCCGCCTCGGCCTCACGGCCGAGGGGCTGCTCGAAGCGGTGCGGGGGGCGCACGCGCTCATCATCCGGTCCGCCACCCAGGTGACGACCGAGGTGCTCGAAGCGGCACGGGACCTGCTCGTGGTGGGCCGAGCCGGGATCGGCCTGGACAACGTCGATCTCGACGCCGCGACCCGCCGAGGTGTCATGGTCGTCAACGCTCCCCAGTCCAACATCGTCTCGGCGGCCGAGCACACGATGGCTCTGCTGCTGGCGCAGGCTCGCAACGTCCCGCAGGCCCACGCCGCGCTCAAGGCCGGGCGCTGGGAGCGCTCGCAGTGGGAGGGCGTCGAGCTCGACGGCAAGACGCTCGGCGTGGTCGGCCTCGGCCGCATCGGCAAGCTGGTGGCGCAGCGGGCCCTCGGCTTCGGCATGCGGCTGATCGCCTACGACCCGTTCGTCAGCGTGGAGCGGGCGCGGCAGATGGGGGTCGAGGTGCTGGCGCTCGAGCAGGTGGTGGCCGAGAGCGACTTCCTGTCCGTGCACCTCCCGAAGACCAAGGAGACGACCGGGTTGTTGGGCAAGGACCTGTTGGCGCTGGCCAAGCCCACCTTGCGAGTCATCAACGTCGCCCGCGGTGGGATCGTCGACGAGGATGCGCTGGTGTGGGCGGTGCGCGAAGGCATCATCGCCGGCGCCGCGCTCGACGTCTTCTCGAGTCGAGCCCATGACCGACTCGCCTCTGTTCGAGCTCGACAGCGTCGTCGTCACGCCGCACCTCGGAGCCAGCACCCGGGAGGCGCAGGACAAGGCCGGCGACACGATCGCCGAGATGGTCCAGCTGGCCCTGGCCGGTGAGTTCGTACCCTTCGCGGTCAACGTGAGCGCGGCCGAGGCTTCCGAGACGCTGCGGCCGTTCCTGCCGCTGGCCGAGCGCCTGGGCCGGCTGTTCACGTCGCTGGCCGAGGGTGTTCCGGCGAGCGTGGAGGTCTGCTACGACGGCCAGATCGCCGACTACGACACTCGCATCCTCACCCTCGCCACCCTGAAGGGCCTCTTCGGCGGGGTGAGCGAGGAGCCGGTCACCTACGTCAACGCGCCGACGCTCGCCAAGGAGCACGGCGTGGAGATCCGCGAGGTGAGCTGTGCCACGTCGGTCGAGTACGTCAACCTGGTCACCATCCGGGGAGGCGACCACGAGATCGCCGGCACCCTGGGCGCCCGCCGGGCCGAGCCGCGCATCGTGGTCCTCGACGGACACACCATCGACGTACCGCCGGCCACGAACATGCTCGTGGTGGGCAACGACGACCGGCCGGGGATGATCGGCGCCGTCGGCACGCTGCTCGGCGAGGCCGGCATCAACATCGCCGACATGGACGTCGGCCGGACACCGACATCGGGCTCAGCCATCATGGTGCTCGCCACCACCACAGCCGTGCCGCCGGAGCTGATCAACCGGCTCCGGACGACCCCCGGGATCGTGTCGGTGCACCCCCTCCGCGGCGATTAGGCCGAGGCCCCGCCGGGCGGCCTAGCTGGCCCCACCGGCGATCGCCACCCGCGCTCGTAGCTGTTGCAGCAGCATCCAGGCGAAGATGGCGGCGGCCACGGCGGACACGACCGCGGCGGAGAGCCACTGGCCCGCGCCGCCCGCAGCGGGCCCGATCGACGCCGCGAGGGTCTGGACGGCGAGCGCGGCGGCGGCCACGCCGAAGAGGGACAGGCCGACGATGGGCACGAACTCGCTCGGCAGCCAGCTCACCTCGGCGGCGGCGTGCCGGCCCCGGCGGCGGGCCAGCCACCGTCCGCCGAGGAGCGCGGCGCCGAGGATCCCGGCTGCGATGCGGTAATCCGCCACCTCGTCGGCGTGGTGGGCGGCCGCGGCGGCCTCGCAGGTCCTCGCCTCCGGGTGGTACTCGAGGAAGTCGGCGCAACGGGTCGCGGTGTAGGTGACGCCGGGTGGGTCGGCGGCGACGTAATCAGCGCCGACGGTGGCCCGCAGACCCAGCGCCAGCACACCGCTGATGCCGATCGCCACCAGCCCGATGCCGGCCAGCAGCACCAGCGTGCCGAGGAGCTCCCGCCGATGGTCCTCTACCTCGGCGACGATGCGGCGCACGTCCACGCAGGATCAGCCCTCGACGGTGATGGCGCCCGTCGGGCAGAGCCCGGCCGCCTCCTGCACCTTGGGGCGCAGCTCCTCGGGCGGCTCGTCCAGCAGGACGTAGAGGAAGCCGTCGCTGCGAACCTCGAACACCTCGGGGCAGGCCTGCATGCAGGCCCCAGTGCTAGCGCAGACGTCGTAGTCGACCGTGACCTTCATGGATCAGCCTCCTCAGCGCTTGGCGGCACGGTAGCCGTCGGCCTCGGCGGCGTGCGGGCTGGGGTAGCAGCGCACCGGGGTGGCCCGGTCGTAGAACTGGCCACCCGGCACGTGGTAGATGCCGGAGGCCGTCACCTTGACCGGGAAGCCGGCCGGGGAGTCCCGATCGACCGGCTCGACCCACGCGCCGGCGCGGTCAGCCTCCGAGGCCACCGATGGCGACAGGGGCGGCCAGCGCGCCGGGCTCGTCTCACCACCGACCCCGCTCGGGCCGCGAGACGCCCGTGAGCGCAACGCTCGGACCGCCGCCGCCGACGCAGCGCCGAGGATGGCCAGAACCAGGAGTCGCCGCAGCAGGCGTGCCATGGACGCAGGTTAGGCCCGTCGCTGCCGCCCCATCGCGGACACCACGGCGCGCAACGACGCCGTGATGATGTTGGGGTGGGTGCCCACGCCCCAGCGGATGGCGCCGCCCGACCCCACCGTCTCCACGTAGGCGACCGCGGTGGCGTCGGCACCGGCGCCCATTGCGTGCTCGGCGTAGTCGACCACGTCCAGCTCGACCCCGAGGCCGGCTCGGACTGCGTGCACGAAGGCGTCGATCGGGCCGTTGCCCTCGCCCGTGAGGGTCCGGTGCTCGCGGTCCACGACGAGCTGCGCCGTGATGCGCGTCATACCCTCGTTGTCGGACAACAGCTCGTGGCTCTCGAGCACGATGCTCGGCCCGTCCGGCAGGTACTCGCCTTCGAACGCGTCCCACATCGCCGTGGGGGAGATCTCGGTGCCGGTGTCCTCCGTGATCGCCTGGATGGACTTGGAGAACTCGATCTGCAGGCGGCGCGGAAGGTCGAACCCGTGCTCCGCCTTCATGATGTAGGCCACACCGCCCTTGCCCGACTGGCTGTTGACCCGGATCACGGCCTCGTAGGTGCGGCCGACGTGCTTGGGGTCGATCGGGAGGTACGGGACCTCCCAGCGCTCGTAGTCGGCCGGGAGTGCCTCCACGCCCTTCTTGATGGCGTCCTGATGTGAGCCCGAGAACGACGTGTACACGAGATCGCCGACGTAGGGGTGCCGCAGGTGGATGGGCAGGCGATTGCAGTACTCGGTGACGCGGCGAAGGGCGTCGATGTCGGTGATGTCCAGCTCGGGGTCGACGCCGAGGGCGAACAGGTTCATGGCCAGGTTCACGATGTCGACGTTGCCGGTGCGCTCGCCGTTTCCGAACAGCGTGCCCTCGACCCGGTCCGCGCCGGCCATCACGCCGAGCTCCGCGGCGGCGACCGCGCACCCGCGATCGTTGTGGGGGTGGAGCGAGAGCACGACCGACTCCCGCCGGGAGACGTGGCGATGGAACCACTCGATGATGTCGGCGTAGATGTTGGGGGTGTACATCTCGATGGTGGCGGGCAGGTTGAGGACGATCGGGCGCTCGGGCGTGGGCTCGATCACGTCCATCACGGCTTCGCACACCTCGAGCGCGTACTCGGTCTCGGTTCCCGTGAAGCTCTCGGGCGAGTACTCGTAGCGCAGGGCGGTCGCGCCCATGCTCTCCTCCAGCTTCCGGCACAGCTTCGCCGCGTTCACCGCGATGTCGGTGATCCCGTCCCGGTCGAGGCCGAACACGACCCGGCGCTGCAGCACCGACGTCGAGTTGTAGAAGTGCACGATGGCCCGCGGGGCGCCGACCAGGCACTCGTACGTGCGCTCGATCAAGTCCTGGCGGCACTGCGTGAGGACCTGGATGGTGATGTCATCGGGGATGAGGTCTTCTTCGATCAGCGCCCGGATGAAGTCGAAGTCGGGCTGGCTGGCCGAGGGGAAGCCCACCTCGATCTCCTTGAACCCCATCTTCACCACGGCGTCGAACATGCGCCGCTTGCGTTCGATGTCCATGGGATCGATCAGGGCCTGGTTCCCGTCTCGCAGATCGACTGAGCACCAGAGCGGCGCCTTCTCGATCCGCTTGGAGGGCCAGGTCCGGTCGTGCAGGCCATGGGCGAGCGGCTCGAACGGCCGGTAGCGGTCGAACGCCATCTTCTTGGGGGTCACGGGCGGCGGGGGCATCGGCATTCCTCTGGGCTGGTGGCAGGCGGAAAACGAAAGAACCCCCTGGCCACTCGGGCGCAGGAGGTTCGGCGGACGCGGTATGGGGCGTGCGCCGCTAAGTAAGAAGGAGGCTCGACAGATGGACGGACATCACGCTCAGTTTGGAGGGTACGGCCCCGCGTGTCAACGTCAGTGCGGTCGGACCTCCTCCCCTCCCGGCAACGGGACCTTCCGGAACCACCGCCAGAGCACGACGTCGTACACGCACTTCAGGATCCCCGCCACCGCGAAGCCTGCTCCCGGCCCGAGAACTTGGAGGGGCGCGTTGACCAGCGGCGCCACGGGTCGGGCCACGTAGCGGGCGGTGCCGGTGTAGGCCGCCGCGGCCACCCGCTCGCTCGGGTCGACGAGGGCCATGACGTAGGCCTGCCGCGTCGGCACGTCCATCTGCCCGAGCATGGCCCGCACGAGCAGCAGGGCGATGGCGACCCGGAGGCTCGGCGCGAAGGCCAAGCCGATGAGGCAGAGGTTCGACGGGATGTGGCTCGCGACCATGGTGGCGAGCAGGCCGATGCGCCGGGCGATCAGCGGCGCGGCGAGGAACGATGCCGTCTGGATCAGACCGATGCCGAAGAAGAGCAGCCCGAGCGTCTCGCTGGAGGCGTCGAAGTGGCTCGAGAGGAACACCACGACCAAGGTCTGGATCACGAAGCCACCCGCGAACGCGTCCAGTGCGAACAGGAACGACAGCCGGGTGACGTTGGCCTTCGATCGGCCGAGCGCGGCGCGGGGCAGGCCCTTGGTCCCGCCTTCGGGCTCCACATGGGCGCTCAGGGAGCGGGCGATGCCGGCACCGAGCAGGGCCACGGGCACGAACACGAGGAACAGCCGGGCGTCGGCCGCGGGACCGGGCAGGAGGTCCTGCAGCAGCTTCGGGCCGCCCGCCGCCAGCGCCCCGATCGAACCGGCCAGCGTGGCGGTGGCGTTGTAGATGCTGAACCCCGCCGCGAAGCGGTGATGCTGGAACTCCTCCGCCAGCATGGCTTGCTCGAGGCTGGTGAACGGCCCGCTCTCCACCACCTCGGTGGACAGGGCGCCGGTGAGGACGATCGGGATGAGCACCCAGAGCGCGCCGGTGGCGGCCAGGGCGACGCCGACGGCGGCGAGGGCGAAGAACAGCCCGGCGTAGCTGCGCCGTCGTCCGACCCGGTCCCCATACCGCCCGATCAGGATGGTCATGAGGGCGATGCCGGCCACGACGAACGTCAGCAGCACGCCGATCCTCGCGCTCGACCACCCCCGGGCTTCGAGCACGATCCCGAGGTACACCGAGCCGAACCCGTAGACGAAGGCCCGCAACGCCTGGGCCGCGAGGACCTTCCGGGCGTCACGCGAGAGCGGCTCGCGGCCCGGACGTTCGGTCACGGCCGGATTGGACCACACCCACAGCCGCACCGGGAACCGTCCAGGCTCGTCACTACACTGGACCGGTGCTCCGGATCGCCATCGGCTCCGACCACGCCGGCTTCCGGCTGAAGCAGCACCTCCTCGGCATCCTGGTGGACGGAGAGAACCAGATCGAAGACCTGGGCACGCAAGACGAGGAGCCGGTCGACTACCCGCCGATATGCGCCGCCGTCGGGCGGGCCGTGCGGGACCGACGGGCCGACGTCGGGATCGTCCTCGGCGGCAGCGGCCAGGGCGAGCAGCTGGCCGCCAACAAGGTGCGCGGTGTCCGCGCCGCTCTCTGCAACGACCTCTACACCGCCCGCTTCGCCCGCGAGCACAACGACGCCAACGTGCTCTCGATGGGCGGTCGGGTCGTCGGCGTCGGCCTGGCCGAGGAGATCCTGTACACCTTCCTGACCACTCCCTTCGCCGGCGGGCGCCACGCCCGCCGGGTCGAGCAGATCATGGCCCTCGAGGAGGAGTTCTGATGCCTTGGCCGTCCGACACCGAGCCCGACGACCAGCTCTCCGCCATCCTGGCTCGGGAGCTGGAGCGCCAGAACACCACCATCCAGCTCATCGCCAGCGAGAACTTCGCCTCGCCTGCGGTCCTGCGGGCCACGGGCTCGGTGCTGACCAACAAGTACTCCGAGGGCTACCCGGGCAAGCGCTACTACGGCGGCAACCAGTTCATCGACGAGTCTGAGGCGCTCGCCATCGAGCGGGCCAAGCAGCTGTTCGGGGCCGACCACGCCAACGTCCAGCCCCACGCCGGTGCCAACGCCAACATGGCCGTCTACCTCGGGCTGCTCGAGCCAGGCGACACCATCCTCGGGCTCTCGCTCGACCATGGCGGCCATCTCACCCACGGCTCACCGGTCAACGCCAGCGGCATCCTGTACCACTTCGTGTCGTACCGGTTGAGCCCGAGCGACGAACGCATCGACCTCGACCAGCTCCGCGACCTCGCCCTACAACACCGGCCGAAGATGATCGTCGTCGGCGCGACCGCGTACCCCCGGCGGATCGATCCCGAGCCCTTCCGCTCCATCGCCGACGAGGTGGGGGCGCTGTTCATGTTCGATGCGGCGCACATCGCCGGGCTCATCGCCGGCGGCGCCCACCCCTCGCCGGTGCCGCTCGCCGACGTGGTCACCCTCACCACCCACAAGACCCTGCGCGGTCCGCGCGGCGGTTGCATCCTGGCCCGCGCTGACCTCGGTCCGAAGATCGACAAGGCCATCTTCCCCGGCCTCCAGGGCGGCCCGCTCGAGCATGTGATCGCGGCCAAGGCGGTGGCCTTCAAGGAGGCCATGCACCCGTCCTTCACCGGCTACGCCCACCAGATCGTGGCCAACGCCGCCGCCCTCGCCGCCGGCCTGGCCGAGCACGGCTTCCGCCTGGTGTCCGGCGGGACCGACAACCACCTGATGTTGGTGGACTTGCGCACCTTCGACGCCGACCTGACAGGCAAGGAGGCCCAGATCGTCCTGGACCGGGCCGGCATCACGCTCAACAAGAACACCGTCCCCGACGACCCGCGCTCGCCATTCGTGGCCAGCGGGGTTCGCATCGGCACGCCGTCGGTCACCACGCAGGGGATGAGGGAGCCGGAGATGGCGATCATCGCCGAGCTCGTTGCCCGCTCCCTGCGCCATCGCGACGATCCCGCCCAGCTGGCGTCGGTCCGCGAGGACGTGGGCGTGCTGTGCGGGAAGTTCCCGCCCTACCCCCACGCCCGCTGAGGAGGCCGCCCGAGTGCCCGATCTGGCCGGCTACGCGTTCGTCGGCTTCGTGGCCGCGCTGGTCACGACGGCGACGACGCCGGTGGTGCGCTTGGTTGCGCTCCACTTCGGCTGGGTGGTGGCGCCGGACGAGCGTCGCATCCACGCCCGGCCGACCCCGGCGATCGGCGGCGTGGCCATGTTCCTCGGCCTCCTCGTCGCCATGGCCGTGGCGTGGAAGATGGACCGGTTCACGACCCTGTTCGCCGGCAACTCCGAGCCGCTCGGCGTGGTGCTCGGCGCGGCGGTGATCTTCGTGGTCGGCCTCTGGGACGACCTCCGCCCGACCTCGGCCCCGGCCAAGGTCACCGGCATCGTGCTGGCGGGAGCGGTGCTGGCCTGGTTCGGCGTCACCATGTTCTACTTCCGGGTGCCGTTCGCCGGCGTGGTGTCGGTCGGCGCCGACTGGGTGCCGCTCGTCACCGTGATCTGGTTGCTGCTCATGGCCAACGCGGTGAACCTGATCGATGGCCTCGACGGCTTGGCCGCGGGCATCGTCGCCATCGCGTCGGGCACGTTCTTCCTCTACAGCCAGCAGCTGACCGGAGCCGGTCGGCTCGAGCAGCCGAACATCGGCCCGTTGCTCGCCGTCATCACGCTCGGCATCTGCGTCGGGTTCCTGCCTCACAACTTCAACCCGGCCCGCATCTTCATGGGCGATGGAGGGGCCCTCCTCCTCGGCCTCTTGATGGCGGCCTCCACCAGCGTGGTCGGCGGCCGGGCCGACCCCAGCCAGGCCTACAGCGGCCAGACCTACTTCTTCCTGGCGCCGCTCGTGATCCCGCTCGTGATCCTCGGCGTGCCCATCCTCGACACCATGTTCGCCTTGGTCCGTCGGGCGGCCGGGCGCACGCGGCTCACCATGGCCGACAAGGAGCACCTGCACCATCGCCTGATGCGCCTTGGTCACGGGCAGCGCCGCAGCGTGCTCATCCTGTGGCTGTGGACCGCGCTCCTGTCGGGCATGGTCCTCTACCCGACGTACACGGGTGAGGGCGACGCCTTCGTCCCCCTCGGCGTGGCCGCGCTGGCCCTCATGCTCTACACCGTGCTCCACCCCGAGGTACGCCGCACCCGGGACGAGCTCAACGGCTGACCGCCGCCGGGCGCCCCAGACCGGGTCAGCCGACGAGCTCGACCACGTTGGCCGCCAGCACGCCTGCACGGGCTTGCGTCGTGCGCAGCCAGAGGTCAGGTGCCACCGGCGGCTCATAGGGGTCGTCGATGCCGGTGAAGCCGCGCAGCTCGCCGGCACGCGCCTTCTTGTACAGCCCCTTCGGATCGCGCCGCTCGCACTCCTCGATGGGGGTGTCGACGTACACCTCGAGGAAGCGCACGCCGGCCGCATCGTGGATGGCCCGCACCCGGTCGCGATCGGCGCGGTAAGGGGAGATCACCGGGACCAGCACCGCCAGCCCGGCGTCGGCCATCAGCCGGGCCACCTCGCCCACCCGCCGGACGTTCTCCTCCCGGCCGGGCCGGTCGAAGCCGAGGTCGCCGTTCAGGCCGAAGCGCAGGTTGTCGCCGTCCAACAGGTAGGCGGCCCGACCGGCTGCCGACAGCAGGCGGGCCACCTCGTTGGCCACCGTGGACTTGCCGGAGCCGGACAGGCCGGTGAACCACACCGTCACCCCACCGAGAGCCGTCGCGGCCCACCGCTCCTCGCGCGGCACCACCGCCGGGTGCCAGACGACGTTCTCGGACGCCGTGGTGCTCACGGGATGTTCGCGGCCTCGCCCAGGATCATGCCTCCGGCCACGGTCTCGTTCGTGGCCTCGTCGATCAGGATGAAGCTGCCGGTGTTGCGGTTGCGGCGGTAGTCGTCGAAGAAGAGCGGCGCGGTGGTGCGCAGGGTGATGCGGCCGATGTCGTTCATCGCCAGCTGCGGGGCCGTCTCGTCCCGGTGGAGGGTGTTGACGTCCAGCCGGTAGTGGAGGTCGCGCACCAGGCCCCGCACGCTGCGCGTCGTGTGCTTGACCGCGTAGGTGCCGCGGGGGGAGAGCGGCCGCTCGCTGAACCAGCACACCATGGCCTCGATGTCCTGGCTGACGATCGGCGCGTTCGCCGGCCGGCAGATCATGTCTCCCCGGCTGATGTCGATCTCGTCCACCAGGCGGATGGTGACGCTCATCGAGGAGGAGGCCTCGTCGATCGGCCCGCCGAACTGGTCCACCGACCTGACGGTGGTGGTGAAGCCGGACGGCAGCACCAGCACCTCGTCGCCGGGACGGAACTGCCCGCCGGCCACCTGCCCGGCGTAGCCGCGGTAGTCGTGGTGCTCGTTCGACATCGGCCGGATGACGAACTGCACCGGGAAGCGGGGGTCGATCAGGTTGCGGTCGGAGCTGATGTAGAGGTTCTCGAGATGCCAGAGCAAGGTCGGGCCGCCGTACCAGGGGGTGGCTTCGGAGTGCTCGATCACGTTGTCGCCGTAGAGGGCCGAGATCGGGATGAAGGTGAGGTCGGCGAACTCGAGCTTCTCGGCGAAGTCGGTGAACTCGGCTCGGATCTCCTCGAAGACCTTCTCGTCGTACTCGACCAGGTCCATCTTGTTGACGCACACCGCGAGGTGCTTGACCTGCAGGAGAGAGGCGATCACGGCGTGGCGCCGGCTCTGCTCGGTCATGCCCTTGCGGGCGTCGACCAGCACGAGCGCCAGGTCGGCGGTGGAGGCGCCGGTGACCATGTTCCGCGTGTACTGCACGTGGCCGGGCGTGTCGGCGATGATGAACTTGCGCTTCGGTGTGGCGAAGTAGCGGTAGGCGACGTCGATGGTGATGCCTTGCTCGCGCTCGGCTCGGAGGCCGTCGGTGAGGAGGGCGAGGTTCGTGTAGTCAAAGCCCTTGTCGCGGCTCGTGCGCTCGACGGCTTCGAGCTGATCCTCGAAGATCTGCTTCGAGTCGAGCAGGAGCCGTCCGATCAGCGTTGACTTGCCGTCGTCGACGGAGCCCGCGGTAGCGAATCGCAGCATCTCCATGGCTTAGAAGTAGCCCTCCTTCTTGCGGTCCTCCATCGCGGCCTCCGCGAACTTGTCGTCGGCACGAGTGGCGCCGCGCTCGGTGATCCGGCTGGCGGCCACCTCCATGATGACGTCATCGACGCTGGCGGCCGTCGACTCGACGGCGCCGGTGCAGCTGGCATCCCCAACGGTCCGGAAGCGGACGGTGCGCTGCTCGACCACCTCGTCGTCCAGCACGGTGACGAACGAGGAGAGGGCGAGCCACATGCCGTCGCGCCGGAACACGTCGCGCTGGTGGGCGTAGTAGATCGACGGCAGCTCGATCTCCTCGTACTTCACGTACTGCCAGACGTCGAGCTCGGTCCAGTTGCTGATCGGGAACACCCGGATGTGCTCGCCCTTGCGGTGGCGGCCGTTGTAGAGGCTCCACAGCTCGGGGCGCTGGTTCTTCGGATCCCACTGCCCGAAGTCGTCGCGGAACGAGTAGACCCGCTCCTTGGCCCGGGCCTTGTCCTCGTCGCGGCGACCACCGCCGAACACGGCGTCGAAGCCGTGTTCCTCGATGGTGTCGAGCAGGGTGACGCTCTGCAGCCGGTTGCGGCTGGCCTTCGGACCCATCTCCTCCACCACTCGGCCCGAGTCGATGGACGCCTGAACCGAGCCGACGACGAGCCGCACCCCCAGCTCGGCCACCCGCTTGTCCCTGTAGGCGATCACCTCGGCGAAGTTGTGGCCGGTGTCGATGTGGACCAAGGGGAAGGGGACGCGAGCGGGCCAGAACGCCTTCTCGGCGATCCGCGCCATCACGATCGAGTCCTTCCCGCCGCTGAACAGCAGGCACGGGCGCTCGAACTCCGCCGCCACCTCACGCATGATGTGGATGGCTTCGTCCTCGAGGGCGTTCAGGTGGGTGCGATGGCGAGAGGGCATCCCGAAGAGCCTTGTGTCGTCGTAGGTGGCGAGGTCGAGGTCTGGGCTGAAGGTTTCCATGATGGCGCGCTTGGCGACTGCTCCTGCGGTTCAGACCGCGGTGTCGGTGGCGGAGGACGGGCTTCGGGTAGATAATCTAGAGGATTGGTGGATCGACTCGAACTCCGGCGCCGCCGCTCTCGCGGCCCATCGCCGGCCGAAGAACCAGCCCAGGAGGAGCACCGCGCCCCCCGCCATGGCGAGGCCGAGGTAGCTGGTGCTGAGGCCTAGGAGCTTGAGGGCAGAGATGACCAGCACCAGGATCAGCACCGGGCGGATGATCGCGTCCGGTGCCCTGGTGGAGACCCGAGCCCCGACGTAGACCCCGGGGATGGCCCCGACCAGCAGCGTCGCGGTGAGCCCCAGCTTGAAGTCACCGAACAGCAGGTGGCCGAGAGCGGCGGCGCCGACCAGAGGGATGGCCTGGACGAGGTCGGTGCCGACCAGGGACTTGGCGGAGACCATCGGGTAGAGCAAGAGCAGGAGCACGATGATCAACGAGCCGGACCCGACCGACGTGAGCCCCACCATCAAACCGCCGACCATGCCGATGGCCAACGTCGGCAGCGGGCGGACCCGGATCTCCTCGACCCGATCGGCGACGATGCGGCCGCGCCGGCGGTCGACGGCCGTCTTCACGATCATCGAGGTGGCGGCCAGCAGCAGGGCCGCGCCGAGCATCACCTTGACCCGGTTCTGGAAGTCGTCGCCGCCGCCGATGGCATTCAGGATCAGCACGCCGGAGAAGGCGGCGGGGACCGAACCGATGCAGAGGAACAGGACCAGCCGGCGGTTCACCGCACCGTGGCGGGCGTGCACAGCGGCCCCGACCGGCTTCATCACGAGCGAGGCCACGAGGTCGCTCGAGACGGCCGCGAGGGGCTGGATGCCGAAGACCAAGACCATGATCGGGGTCATCAGCGCACCGCCGCCCATGCCGGTGAGCCCGACCACGAAGCCGACGAGAGCTCCAGCCAGGGCGACGAACATGGGGGCCATCCTCTAACACGCTCCGTGGTCCACGACGGCGCAGCCGCGACGTGTACCTCGATCGATGCCGGATACCACTGCCATCGCCGAACTGCGTGGCGAAACCATCACCGAGCGTGCGATCCGCATGGGCTCTCCGGACAATTGGGCCCATCGAGGGCGAAAGTGAAATCCCCACCGTCCGTGTGCGTTAGGACTGACGAAGCGACGACCGGACCGTACCCATCCTTCGGGCGGGAACCGGGCCGGAACCCGGACGATCGTCGACGTTTGAGCTCACCACCAACCCGCGTCACACCCTGGCTCTCCGAGTTCGGTCATGGCGCCCTTGACGGGAGGATCCCCCCAGATCATGCGAACGAAGACCCGAGTGCTGTTGCCAGTCGGGGCACTGGCGGCGATCATCCTCGCCGCGTGCACCGTGCCGCCCCCCACCAAGCCACCCGTCAAGCCTCCGGTGACGCCCCCGACCACGCCGACCTCGACGAGCTGCCCTGCAGCTTTGGGTGGCAACCCCGGCCCGGACAGCAGCACGCCGATCAGCTCGTGGGGCGTCGACGGCGGAGCCTTCGCGACCACGGTGATCGGCAACACCGTCTACGTCGGAGGTGCATTCACGCACGCCGTGTCGCCCACCGGTGCAGTCGGCCCGGCCCGGCTCAACCTGGCCGCCTTCTGCCTGGCGAACGGCAAGCTCCTGACGACGTTCGCCGCCAACGTGAACGGCCCGGTGAACGCTCTGGCGACGGACGGCACCAGCCTCTTCGTAGGCGGTAACTTCAGCACCCTGAACGGCCAGGCCGTGTCGCGCCTGGTGAAGGTGAACGCCCTCACGGGTGCCCGCGTCTCGACGTTCAACACGCCGGTCATCCCGGCTCCCGTCAACTCGCTGGCCTACGACAGCGGCAACATCTACGCCGCCGGTGAGTTCGGCAAGTTGAACGCCTCAGCCCCGTTCGTCCAGGTCGGCAACGCGGCCGGCTTCAACGGCACGACTGGCCAGTACAACTCGTGGCACGCGGCTGCGGACAAGGTGGTCGAGGCCATCGCGGTCAGCCCGAACCACCTGTGGGTGTACATCGGCGGCAACTTCACCACCGTCGGCGGCGCAGCCCATGACCGGCTCGCCAAGCTGACTCGCGCCGGCGCAGGGGCTGTCCAGCCGGTGGCGTACAGCAGCAACAGCGGCACGCCCGGCGTGCTCGGTGCCCGCCCGCTCGACATCATCGCCACTCCCGACAGCCTGCACATCATCGTGGGCATCGGCCAAGCAGCAGGCGGTGGCGCCGGCTCGGGAGCGGGGCGCCGGCTCATCTACTTCGACGACGCGACCGGCAACCCGGTCTGGAATGACGCCAACTCCAAGGGTGACGTGCAGGCGGTGGCCTTGGTCGGGAGCCGCGTGTTCTTCGGTGTGGCCACGGGCTATCAGTTCCCGGGCGCGACCGCGAGCGCCCTCCGGCTGCTCGGGGCTGACATCACCAAGACCCCACCCGGGTACTTGCGCTTCGACCCGCCCACAGTGAGCGGACCCCTCGGGGTGGAGGACATCGCGGCGGGCAGCAACCGGCTGGTGGCAGTTGGCGACTTCACGACCATCGCCGGCAACACCGACCTCCATGGGTTGGCGATCTTCAGCTGACCCAGCTACGAACACTTGCCACCTGGTGTGGTGACGACGAATCTGAGGCCTGCCGGCCGACGAAGCCGGCAGGCCTCGGCGTGATAACTAGGGTAGGAGGCGGCACGATGCCAACGAACCCGAAGCGAGCTCCGATGGCGGCCCTGGCGTCAACGTGAGGGGCCTGTCCATCTACCCCTGATCAAGAGCGGGCACAGCAGCCGGTGGTGTCGGCGCGGGATGACACCACGCTCGGCGACAACCCATCCCCGCCCAACGGAGGAATCCGAATCGTGCAGACCAAGCTCAAGGTGCTGGTTCCGGCAGCCGCGGTTGCGGCGGCGATCCTCGCCGCGTGCGCCGTGCCGCCGCCCACCAAACCGCCCGTCAAGCCGCCCGTCACGGGTTAAGCCACCAGTGACGACCATCAAACCACCGCCCCCGCCGGCCTGCCCGACGCCGGCGACGAACAGCACGCCGGGGCCGGACAGTCAGAACCCCATCAGCTCGTGGGGGGTCGACGGCACCGCCTACACCGCCGCCGTCATCGGCAGCGTCGTCTACGTCGGCGGCTCCTTCACCCACGCGGTGTCGCCCACCGGCGCGGTCGGATCCGTCCGTACGAACCTCGCCGCTTTCTGCATCGCCACCGGCGCCCTGCTCAACAACTTCGTCGCCAACTTCGACGGTGCGGTCTGGGCGCTGACCACCGACGGCACCAACCTCTTCGTCGGCGGCCAGTTTGCGACCCTGAACGGGCAGAGCGTGAACCGCCTCGTCAAGCTCAACCGGGCGACTGGCGCCCGCCTCACGTTCAACGCGCCGGCCATCCCGGTCGGCAAGCCGGTCTACGCCCTCGACTACTTCGGTGGGAAGGTGTATGTGGGCGGTGACTTCTCGGCCGGGAGCAACCCCATCGTCGGCAAGAAGGGTATGAGCGTCCTCGCCACCACCGGTGCCTTCGCGGGTTGGAACCCGAACGCCGACGGCCGCATCCAGACCCTGAAGGTCAGCCCGAACGGTCAAAGCGTGTTCATCGGCGGCACCTTCGAGAAAGTCGGCGGAGCGGCCCACCACGACCTGGCCAAGACCGCGGCCAGCACCGGCGCCGTAAGCTCGGTCGTGTATGGCGACAACCTGAACGTACCGGGCCACGTGTTCTCGATCGCGGTCGAGAGCGACAGCACAACGGTCGACGTGTCAACCGGGCCATCCCGTCCCACGGGCACCGGCGGCGGCAACAAGCTCTACCGCTTCTCTGACGCCGGCAGCGAGAGCTGGCACCAGACCTTCAACGGTGACGACCAAGCTGTCGTGCTGGTTGGCAGCACGCTCTACACCGGCTTCCATGGCGGCTTCGGATGCAATGTTCCCGGTGCCCCCGGGTGCAACCTCCGGGTGCTGGGCTTCTCGACCGCTGGGTCCCAGATCACGTCCTTCAACCCGGCCAGCGGCGGTGTGCTCGGCGTGCGCGGCCTCGCGGCCGGTGGCAACCGGCTCATCGCGGTCGGCGACTTCAGGAGCATGGGCAGCACCAACAAGCTGCACGGCTTGGCCATCTTCAACTGAGAAGGAGCCCATTGCACACCAAGGCGGGGCTGCTGTTGCCAGCGGCTGCACTAGCAACGGTCATCGGAGCGGCGGCGTGCGCGCCGCCGCTCTCGAAGCCGGCCATCACCACCACCACCACGACTGCCGTGCATCCGCCGACGACCAAGCCGGCGGTCACGACGACGACCTCGACGTCGAGCACCTCCAGCACCTCGACGACGTCGACGTCGTCCACGACGACCTTGCCATCGACCACCACGACCCTGCCTGACACCAAGGGCCTCTACTCGGCGACGCCCGTCGACGGCTGGGGGATTGTCAAGGAGGGCCTCAACGACCAGTACGTCGACGCCGTTGCCATCGTGGGCGACACGGTCTATGCCGTGGGCAGCTTCGCGAACGCCACCCACAAGGCTCAACTCGCGCCGCGAGCGAACGTCATGGCCATCTCCGCCTCGGCCGGCCAGCTGTCATCCTTCGTCGCCGACACCAACGGTCCGGTGTACGCCGTGGCCTCCGACGGCACCTCGCTCTACATCGGCGGCGACTTCACCATCGTGAACGGCGTGGCCCGCAACCGCCTCGCCCGGCTCGACCTCACGACCGGTGCGGTCAACCTCACCTTCAAGGCCGGAGCCGGTGGCATCGTCCGCGACCTGGCCGTCGTCGGAGGCAAGCTCTACGTGGGTGGCGAGTTCAACAACGTCGACAACGCCGTGCGGCACCATGCTGCCGCCGTCAACACGACGAACGGCGGACTCGACCCGTCGTTCGACCCGAACGTGAGCGGCAAGGTGCTGGCGGTGGCGGTCAACCCGGCTGGCACCAAGGTGTACCTCGGTGGCAACTTCCTGACCGTCGGGGGGGTGGCCCGGCAGAACCTGGCCGAGGTCAACCCGGTCACCGGGGCGGCGCAGGGTCCGACGTTCGATCGGGTCAACGACGTCGTGCTCGACCTCTCGGTGAAGAGTGACGGCAACCAGCTCTACGGCGGTGGCGGCGGGAAGATGAACAGCGCCATCGATTGGAACGCGACGACGGGAGCCCGTGTCTGGAGCGTGCGCAGCGACGGCGACACCCAGGCCGTGCAATACAGCAACGGCTACGTCTACATGGGCTTCCATGACGGCTACCTCGGCAACAACGCGCTTCGACTGCTCGCCCTCGACCCCGACACCGGCGCCGTCGACCCGACGTTCCAACCCACCTCCGGCAGCTTCCCGGGCGTGTACGCGCTGGCGGCCGACGGCAACCACCTCGTGGCGGCCGGGTACTTCCCGAACATGGGCGGCGTGGCCGTGAAGGGCCTGGCGGTGTTCCCGTGATCCACCTCCGAAGCACCGAAGGGATCGATTGATGCGTTCGAAGGCACTCGCAGTCGTCCCCGCACTCGTCCTGGCCGGGGTGTGCATCGCCGCCGCGTGCGCGCCGCCGCCCGCCATCAAGCCCCCCGCCCGGGGCGGCGCCACCACGACGACGAGACCGCCGACGACGACGGCCGCGCCTACCACGACTCAGCCGCCGATCTTCACCGGCGCGCCGAAGCTCTATGCCGTGAAGCCGGTCGACGGCTGGGGACAGGATGGCATCGCCTACGTCGTGAAGATCGTGGGCAACACCGTGTACGTCGGGGGCGACTTCGCCCACGCCGTCCACCACGCGCAGTCCGTCGCCAAGGACCACCTGATGGCGGTCGATCTCGCCACCGGCGCGCTGAAGACCGGCTTCGTCGCCGACACCGACGGCATCGTCTACGCGCTGGCGACCGACGGCTTCTCGCTGTTCGTCGGCGGCGACTTCACCACCGTGAACGGTGTGCCCCGAGCCAGCCTGGCCAAGGTCAACCTGGCGACTGGCGCGGTGGACACCAGGTTCGCGGCCGGCACGCCGGGCACGGTGAACGACCTGGTGGTCGCCGGCAGCAAGCTGTACGTGGTCGGTGAGTTCGGGTCGGTGAACGGCGTCAGCCGCAAGAACGCGGCGGCCGTGAACATCACCACGGGCGCGCTCGACCCGACCTTCAACCCGCAAGCGTCCGGGAGGGTCAGCACCGTCGCCATCAACCGGGCCCGGACCAGCCTGTACCTCGGCGGTATCTTCGCCTCCGTCGGTTCGACGTCGCGACCGTTCCTCGCCGAGGTGAACCCGACCACGGGAAAGGTGCAGGGGCCGACGTTCTCGAGCATCCCGGCCCTGGTGCGCGACGTGACGGTGAAGGACGACGGCAGCGCCGTGTACGCCGCCGTGGGCGGCAAGTACAACTCCGCCATCGAGCTCAACCCGTCGACCGGCAAGCAGAACTGGCGGGTGCACGTCGATGGCGACACCCAGGCCGTGATCTCGAGCAACGGCTTCGTGTACATGGGCTTCCATGACGGCTACCAGGGCAACAACCAGCTGCGGCTGCTGGCGGTCGACCCCGGCAACGGGCAGGTGGACCCGTCGTTCATGCCGCTGTCGGGCAGCTACCCGGGCGTGCTCACGCTCGACGCCGACGGGCGCTACCTGGTGTCCGCCGGGCTGTTCCCCGACATGGGCGGTGTCTCGGTCAAGGGCCTGGCCATCCAGCCGGGCTGACCGCGGGGTCGAACGGGAAGTCGTCGGCCCAGGTTGCGAAATCCACGCCCTGGAGCCGACTGCCTCGGAGCTGGTCGGCTGACGTTGCGGCCGGGCCGCCGGGCCGCGCCCCTTGGGCGCGGGACCCCTCGACCGACTCGCCTCAGGTGCTCGACGTGCCGTTCGTCCGGTCAGACGCGGACGGCTTCTCGTCGTCGTTCATGGCCTTCTTCAGCTCCCGCTGGGCCTCGCCCAGCGAGCGGGCCAGCTTCGGGAGCTGGCTGCCGCCGAACAGCAGCAGCACGATGATGGCCACGATCAGGAGATCGGATCCCTCGAGCATCCCCACGAGCACACCGAGCACGGTTCCACCCTACAGCGGCCGACCGGCCCGAATCCCGGCGCGGCCACGCCTGAAGCCCGCCGACTCCCTGTCGGTTAAGTTGCGCCGCGGCCCGGGTCGCCATAGATTGTGTATCAATTCACAAGCACCCGGGATGCCCCCAGCCGAGCGTGGAGAGGGTGAGCGATGGACCTGCTGCGTGAGCGGCAAGAACTGAACCGCGGCCTCGGCGACGCGCTCGCTCAGGCCTTCGAGATCGCCGGAACGACGGCCGTCTTCTTCTTCCTCGGCTGGCTGCTGGACCACTGGCTCGGCACCAAGCCCGCCTTCATGATCGGCCTCACGTTGCTCTGCCTGATCGGCAAGACGATCCTCATGATGGCCTCCTACAACGAGCGGATGAAGCGGCACGAGGCCGAGCGGGTGCAGGCTCGCCAAGGCCGGGCGGCATGATGCCCGGCGACCCTGACGCCTACGGGGGCGCGGGCGCGGCGGCGGTACCGGCGCTGGTCGGTGACCCGACGCCGGAGCGGACCGTGGCCCGCGACATCGTCCGCCACGGCCTGATCCTCGCTCCGCTGCTGATCTTGATCTGCGGCGCCCTCTGGGGGATCGACGGTGCGATCTCGTCGGCGTACGGCGTCGCCATCGTCCTCGTGAACTTCCTCCTCTCGGCCTTCTTGATCACGTGGTCGGCCCGCATCTCGTTGCCCATCCTCATGGGCACCGTGCTGGGCGGCTACCTCGGGCGGCTGGGGCTGATCTTCCTCGCCGTGTTCGTGGTCCGCAACGCCAGCTGGTTCGACAAGGTGCCCCTCGGGTTCACGCTGATCGTCACCCATCTGCTGCTCCTGATCTGGGAGCTGCGCTTCGTCTCTGCCTCGCTGGCCTTCCCCGGCCTGAAGCCCTCATCCCGCGTGCCCACGAGCTGAGGAGATCGATGTTCGCCCTCGAGTTCCCGCCGATCAACGAAGTCATCCGTTGGCGCGACCTCTTCCCGACGTTCAACAAGGTGGCGCTCATCGCGGTGGCCGCCAGCCTCATCTCGATCATCCTCTTCCTGATCGCGTCGCGGCGCGATCCGCTGCAGCCGCCCAAGGGCGTGCGCAACCTGGTCGAGACCATCGTCGAGTTCATCGAGGGCATCGTCATGCAGACGATCGGCCGAGACGGGCTCGGGTGGACCCCGTTCCTGCTCTCGCTCTTCCTCTTCATCTACCTCTGCAACGTGCCCGGCATCATCCCCGCCTTCCTCTACATGCCCGCCACGGCGCGCATGGCCATCCCCCTGTTCCTGGCCATCGTGGTGTGGGTCATCTACAACGGCGTCGGCATCAAGCACCAGGGCTTCTTCGGCTACTTCAAGAACATGATGTTCCCGCCCGGGGTGCCGTGGCCCATCTACTTCCTGCTCTCGCCGATCGAGCTGATCTCGACGGTCTTCGTGCGCCCCTTCTCCCTCGCCATCCGACTCTTCGCCAACATGCTGGCCGGCCACCTGCTGCTGGTGACGTTCGCGCTGCTCACCGACGCCATGGTCCACGCCGAGACGAAGAAGCTCCTCCTGATCCCGCTCAGCATCCTCCCGTTCGGGATGCAGATCTTCCTGACCGCCTTCGAGGTGCTGGTCGGCTTCCTGCAGGCCTACATCTTCACCATCCTCGCCGCGGTGTACATCGCCGGCGCCCGCCATCCCGAGCACTAGCCCTCACCGAGCACAGGAGACACGCAACCCCATGGAAGCAGTCAGCATCCTCGCCCAAGCGGCCCTCTCGGCCAGCGACCAGAAGAAGGCAAACGCGGCCATCGGCGCCGGCTTCGCGTACGGCCTCGCGGCCATCGGCCCGGGCATCGGCATCGGCTACGTGGTCGGCAAAGCCATCGAGTCGATGGCCCGGCAGCCCGAGGCGGCGGGCATGGTACGCACCACGATGTTCCTCGGCATCGCCTTCACCGAGGCCCTCGCGCTCATCGGCTTCGTGGTCTTCATCCTCCTCGGCCTGTAGGAGCAGTTCGTGCCGAACACCATCCTCATGATCACGGGAGCAGGCCCGCTCCAGGTGGTTGCCCCCTCGCAGCAGACGGCCACGACCGAGCAGCCCGACACGGGCCCGAGCCCGATCGCGCCGGAGGTCAAGGAGCTGGCATGGGGAGCGGGCGCGTTCGTCGTGCTCGCCATCGTGATGCGGCTGGTGCTGTTCCCGCGTGTCAAGAAGGGGATGGATGCCCGCTACGGGATGATCCGCGACGAGCTGGAGGGCGCCGACGCCACCCGGTCCGCCGCCCAGGCCGAGGTGGCCGGGTACGAGGCCGAGCTGGCCCAGGTCCGGGCCGAGGCGGCGGCCCGCATCGACGCCGCCCGCCAGACGCTCGAGAGTGAGCGCCAACGGCGGGTGGCGGAGGTGAACGCCCGCATCGCCGAACGGCGCGCCGCCGCCGCCGCCGAGGCCGAGGCGGCGAAGGCGGCGGCCCGCGAGCAGATCGTCGACGCCGCGAGCAACGTCGCGGTGCGGGCCGCGGAGCGGGCGCTCGGTCGCTCCGTGGATCCCGCCTCCGCCCGCGCCCACGTGGAAGCAATCTTCAGCGTGGGAGCGCGGTCATGAGCGTGCTCGGCGCCGTGATCGTCCTCGGGGCCGAGGACCAGACCAAGACCAGCAGCTGGATCTGGCCCGAAGGGGCCGAGATCCTGTGGGGCACGCCGGCCTTCCTGATCGTCGCCTACCTCCTGTGGAAGTTCGGCTGGCCGCCGATCAAGAAGGCGATGCAGGACCGCACGGCTCGCATCGCGCAGCAGCTCGACGAGGCCGCCACCGCCAAGGCCGATGCCGACCAGGCTGCCGTCGACATCCGCCAGGCCAAGGGCGACATCGCGACCGAGCGGGCCCGGCTCCTCGCCGCCGCCGACGAGCAGGCCGCTCAGCTGCTGACCGACGGGCGGGCTCGGCTCGAGCACGAGATGGCCGACCTGCTGGCCAAGTCCGAGGCCGATCTGGCGTCCTCGCAAGGCCGGGTGATGGCTGAGGTGCAGGAGGAGGTCGCCAACCTGGCGTCGGCCGCCGCCGAGCGCATCGTGGTCGAGGCGCTCGCCGACGAGAACCTACGACGCGACCTCGTCGAGCAGTTCATCGCCACGGTCGGGGCGACCGGAGCCGCGGAGGTGACCCACCGATGACCACGATCGACGAGCGGATCGACGGCTACGCCAACGCGCTGTTCGAGATCGCGAGGGCCGAGGGCACATTGGACGAGGTGGAGGACGAGCTGTTCCGCTTCGCCCGCAGCCTCGAAGGCTCAGATTCCCTCCGCAACGCGCTCACCGACGAGATGATCCCGGCGGTCAAGCGCCAAGCCATCGTGGAGGACCTCCTCAGTGGCCGGGCCACCTCGACCACCGTCCAGCTCGTCTCGTTGGTCGTCGGCTCGGGCCGGGCGCGCGACCTGCCCGCGATCATCAACCGACTGGTCGAGCGGGCCGCCACCACCAAGGACCGCGCCGTCGCCGAGGTCCGCTCCGCCATCGCGCTCAGCGCCGATCAGCAGGAGCGCCTCGCCGCCGCGCTGGCCAACGCCACCGGCAAGCAGGTGGAGCTCAAGGTGGTGGTGGACCCGAGCGTCCTCGGCGGCCTGGTGGCCACGGTCGGGGACACGGTCATCGACGGCAGCGTCCGCACGCGCCTCGACCAGCTCAAGTCCCTCCTGTGAGCACACCCACGGCTGCGCTGAGCCCCCGACCCGACCGCAAAGGACGACCATGGCAGAGCTGACCATCTCCGTCGAGGACATCACCGCCGCCCTCACCAAGAACCTCGAAGGCTTCGAGCCGTCGCTCGAGGCCAAGACGGTCGGCCGCATCACCGAGGTCGGTGACGGCATCGCCCGCGTGTCCGGGCTACCCGAGGCGGCGGTGAACGAGCTCCTGGAGTTCGAGGATGGCACCCTCGGCTTGGCGCTCAACCTCGACGAGGAGTCGATCGGCGCCGTCGTCCTCGGCGAGGGCTTCTCCATCGAAGAGGGCCAGACCGTCCGATCCACCGGCCGCATCCTCTCGATCCCCGTCGGCGACGCGCTCCTCGGCCGGGTGGTCAACGCGCTGGGCGAGCCCATCGATGGCAAGGGCCCGATCGTCGGCGGCGAAGATCGGCGGCTCGAGATCCAGGCCCCCGGCATCATGGGCCGCCAGCCCGTGCACCAGCCGCTCCAGACTGGGATCAAGGCCATCGACTCGATGATCCCGATCGGGCGCGGTCAGCGCGAGCTGATCATCGGCGACCGCAAGACCGGCAAGACCACGATCGCCATCGACACCATCCTGAACCAGAAGGGCCAGGGGGTGAAGTGCATCTACGTCGCCATCGGCCAGAAGGGCTCGACGGTGGCCAACACCGTCGACATCTTGCGCCAGCACGGTGCGCTCGACTACACGGTCGTGGTCACGGCGCCGGCGTCGGACCCCGCCCCCTTCAAGTACCTCGCTCCCTACGGCGGGTGCGCCATGGGCCAGCACTGGATGGAGCACGGCGAGCACGCTTTGGTGGTCTACGACGACCTGTCGAAGCAGGCCGAGGCCTACCGCCAGCTGTCGCTGCTCCTGCGCCGCCCGCCCGGTCGCGAGGCCTACCCGGGCGACGTCTTCTACCTCCACAGCCGGCTCCTCGAGCGGGCGGCCAAGCTCAACGAGGAGCGGGGCGCCGGCTCGCTCACGGCGCTGCCGGTCATCGAGACGAAGGCCGGTGACGTATCGGCCTACATCCCGACCAACGTCATCTCGATCACCGACGGCCAGATCTACCTCGTGGACAACCTGTTCAAGTCGGGCGTACGTCCGGCGGTGGACGTCGGCATCTCGGTGTCGCGCGTCGGCGGCGCGGCGCAGATCCCGACCATGAAGCGGGTGGCCGGCACGCTCAAGCTCGACCTGGCCCAGTTCCGCGAGCTGGAGGCCTTCGCGACCTTCGGGTCCGAGCTGGACGCGGTGTCGAAGGCGCAGCTGGAGCGGGGGTATCGCCTGGTCGAGCTGCTGAAGCAGCCACTCAACAGCCCGATGGTGGTGGAGGAGCAGGTCGTCGCCATCTTCGCCGGCACCAACGGCTACCTCGACGACATCCCGGTCAGTGAGGTCAAGCGCTTCGAGTCCGAGCTCCTCGAGGTCTTCCGCACCCGCTACCGCGATCTGCTCGACCAGATCGCCACCGGCAAGAGCCTGCCCGACGGCCTCGCCGACGCCGTAGCGGAGTTCAAGCAGGGCTTCCAGGTCAGCTCGGCGGCGGACACGCCCGCGGTCGACCTGAGCGCGGTGGAGGCCGACGAGCTGGGCGAGGCCGAGAGCGCGAAGACGCTCGCCACGGAGTAAGGAGCAGCTGGGATGGCCGGAGGCCAGGAACGCATCCTGCGGAATCGCATCCGCTCGGTGCAGGCCACGAAGAAGATCACGCGCGCCATGGAGCTCATCGCGGCGTCGCGGATCGTCAAGGCGCAGCAGCGCGTCCACGCCGCCGTCCCCTACAGCCACCAGATCACCGAGGTCGTGCGCAACCTGGCCGAAGCGGGGGCCAGCTCCGAGCACGTCATCCTCGTCGGCCGGCCCGACGTGAAGGCCGTCTGCTACGTCGCCATCGCGGCCGACCGCGGCCTCTGCGGGGGCTACAACGCCGGCGTCCTTCGCGCCGCGGAGGGCGAGATCAAGGCCGACGTTCAACGTGGTCGCTCCCACCTCACCGTGGCCGTGGGCCGCAAGGCCGACAGCTACCTGCGCTTCAGGGGCTACAACGTGAACCGGACGTTCTCGGGCTTCTCCGAGACACCGACGTACGCCGACGCCCGTGCCATCGGCGAGCACGTCGTCGGCCTCTACGAGGCAGGCGAGGTGGACCGGGTGGAGCTGGTGTACACCCGCTTCGTGTCGGCGGGCAGCCAGGAGGTCGTGCACCGCCCGCTGATCCCCCTGGAATGGGACGAGGAGCTCGGGGGGGCGCGAGCCGCCGCCCCCCCGGGTCCGAAGGCCGACTACGTGTACGAGCCCGAGCCCTCGGAGATCCTCGATACCCTCGTCCCGCGCTACGTGGAGGCCCGGCTGTACGCGGCCCTCCTGAACGCGTCCGCGTCCGAGCAGGCCTTCCGGCAGCGGGCCATGAAGGCGGCCACGGACAACGCCGACGAGCTCATCAAGAGCCTCTCGCGCGTCATGAACCGGGCCCGGCAGGACTCCATCACCAGCGAGATCATGGAGATCGTCGGCGGGGCCGAAGCTCTCGGGCACGACAAGCACGCTGACACGGTCAGCCGCCGCACACTGGAACTCTTCGACGTTCAGGGAGTCTGACGCCATGACCACGACCGAGCCCACCACCACGCTGAAGGACGGCCGAGTCGTCGGCATCGCCGGTCCGGTGATCGACGTCGAGTTCCCCCGCGGCGCCCTCCCCGAGATCAACACCGCGGTCGAGTTCACGATCAACGTCGGCGGCCACGACGTTCGGGTGCTGGCCGAGGTGGCGCAGCAGCTGGGCGAGGGTCGGGTGCGGGCCGTGTGCTTGAAGCCCACCGACGGGCTCACGCGTGGCACCCCGGTCCGCAACACCGGCCGGGGCATCACGGTGCCGGTCGGCGAACAGGTGCTCGGCCACATCTGGAACGTCTGGGGCGCGCCGCTCGACGTGGACGAGAGCTACGCCGAGGGCTTGGAGCGCTGGGAGATCCACCGCGACGCGCCGCCGTTCGACCAGCTGGAGCCCTCCAAGCGGGTCTTCGAGACCGGCATCAAGGTCATCGACCTGCTCACCCCGTACCTGGCGGGCGGCAAGATCGGCCTGTTCGGCGGGGCGGGTGTCGGCAAGACAGTGCTCATCACCGAGATGATCCGGCGGGTGGCGCAGCAGCACGGCGGGGTTTCGGTGTTCGCCGGCGTCGGCGAGCGGACCCGTGAGGGCACGGACCTGCGCATCGAGATGGCCGAGTCCGGTGTGCTCGAGAAGGCGGCGCTGGTGTTCGGCCAGATGGACGAGCCGCCAGGCGTGCGCCTGCGGGTCGCGCTCTCCGCCCTCACCATGGCCGAGTACTTCCGGGACGTGCAGAACCAGGACGTGCTGCTCTTCATCGACAACATCTTCCGCTTCGTGCAGGCTGGCTCCGAGGTCTCCACCCTGCTCGGCCGCATGCCCTCGGCCGTGGGCTACCAGCCCACCCTGGCCGATGAGATGGGTCAGCTGCAGGAGCGCATCACGTCGACGCGCGGTCGGTCCATCACCTCGCTGCAGGCGGTGTACGTACCGGCCGACGACTACACCGACCCGGCCCCGTTCACCACCTTCACCCACCTGGACGCCACGACGGAGCTGAGTCGCCAGATCGCAGCCAAGGGCATCTACCCGGCCGTGGATCCACTCGCCTCCACCTCGACCATCCTCAGCCCGGAGGTGGTGGGCCAGCACCACTACGACGTGGCCAACCGGGTGCAGCAGATCCTGCAGCGCTACAAGGACCTGCAGGACATCATCGCCATCCTCGGCCTCGACGAGCTGTCCGAAGAGGACCGCCTCACGGTCAACCGGGCCCGCAAGGTGGAGCGGTTCCTGTCGCAGCCGTTCTTCGTGGCCGAGGTCTTCACTGGTCTGCCCGGTGAGTACGTGACCACCGAGGAGACAGTGGAGAGCTTCGAGGCGATCATCAACGGCGACATGGACGAGGTGCCCGAACAGGCCTTCCTCAACATCGGTGGCATCGAGCAGGTCCAGGCCAAGGCCAAGCAGCTCCAGGAGGACGCGGCTTGAGCACGATGCGGGTCGAGGTGGTCACGCCGGAGCGGGTCATCTTCTCGGGCGAGGCCACGATGGTCGTGACCCGGACCGCGGCCGGCGAGATCGCCTTCCTCCCGCAGCATGCGCCGTTCCTCGGGGCGCTGGTCGAGAACCACACCCGGATCTACATCGAGGGCGACAAGGTCCAGGACCTCGCGGTGCACGGCGGGTTCGTCGAGGTCAGCAACAACCGGGTTTCGATCCTCTCGGACCTGGCCGAGCTGTCGGACGAGATCGACGTCGAACACGTCCGCCACGAGCTCGAGCAGGCGCAGGCTAAGCTGACCCAGGAGCAGGACCTCGACGTTCTGGCCGAGATCGGGCAGAGCATCCGGCGTAGCGAGGCTCGCCTCTCCGCCGCCCACGCGTCGTAGCAGAAGTCGGGCGGCGGGGCGTAGCCCAGCCCTCGCCCCGGCGCCTCCATCCGTTCCGGGCACCGAATCGGGTGCTGGGGCGCGGATTCGGTGACCAGAACGAAGGCCGGGTGGTGGGCGGTCGGGTGGTGGGCGGTCGGGCGGTGGGACGGTGGGGCGGTGGGGCGGTGAGGCGGTGAGGCGGTGAGGCGTAGCCTCGGCGGGCATGGCCCCCACCTATCCCTTCCGCACCGCGCTCGTTACAGGCGCCTCGAGCGGCATCGGCGAAGCGATGGTCCGGCGCCTCCACGCCGATGGGGTGACCGTCGTCGTGGTCGCCCGCCGTAAGGGCCGGCTGCGGGCCCTCGCGGACGAGCTGGGCGAGGTCGAGGTCCTGGCCGCCGATCTGGCCGACCCCGACGCGGTGGCCGTCGTGGCGCGGCGGGTCGCCAACCGCCGACGGCCGGTGGACCTGCTCGTCAACAACGCCGGCTTCGGCACATCGGGCAGCGTGGCCGAGCTCGACCCGGACCGCTTGGCCGACGAGATACGGGTGAACGTGCTCGCACTCACGAGGCTGACCACCGCCGCCCTGCCGACGATGCTCGAGCGCGAGCGAGGCTGGGTGCTGAACGTGAGCAGCATCGCCGGCTTCCAGGCCGTGCCGGGGCTGTCGGTCTACGCCGCCACCAAGGCCTACGTGACCAGCTTCACCGAAGGGCTGCACGAGGAGCTGCGCGGGACGGCGGTGCGGGCCACGGCTCTGTGCCCCGGCCTGACCCGGACGGAGTTCATCGAGGTGAGTCGCGGCGCGTCCTCGTCCTCGGCCGCGACCGCTCTCCGCTCCACCGAGCCGGCCTGGCTGAGCGCCGACGAGGTGGCGGTCGAAGGGCTCCGCGACGTGGCGCGAGGGCGGGCGCTGTCCGTCCCCGGGCTGTCGTACAAGGCCCTGGTGACCACGAGCGGGTTCGTTCCCCGGGGCCTGAAGCGCCGAGTGACCGGCCTGGCCAGGACCTTCTCCCGCTGAGACAGCGTCGCGAGGCGACCGCTACCCTCAGCGGCCATGCACGTCGGCCGGCGATGGGGTTCGCGCTGGGCCCGGCGGCTGGCCTTGGGGCTGGCCGGACTGGTGACCGTCGTCGCGGCCGGCTGCACGACGGACAGCCAGGTCCAGGTCGCAGCGCCGACCGGCGGTGCCACGCCCGGTACCGCAGCACCGGGTGCCGGCGGCAGCATCCCGTCGCAGCCGGTGCAGGCCACACCAGTGGTGGGAGAATGCCGCGGTCCGGTGACGGCCACCATCATCGACGCCCCCACCGACCCGCGACCGGTGGTGCCGTGCGACCAGCCCCACGGCAACGAGACGTTCTTCGTCGGCACCATGGACCCCTCGATCACCTCGTGGCCAGGCGAGGACACCTCCACCACCACCTTCGACCGGCAGGTCGATCAGGCGTGCACCAGCCGCCACGAGGCCTACGTCGGGCTGGCCGCCGCCGCGGCCGAGGCCCTGCCGCCCGACCGGGTACAGAGCTTCGCCTACTTCGTCCCTACCAAGTCCGACTTCGCCGCCGGCGCCCGCTGGTTCCGCTGTGACGCCGTAGTCGAGCCGGTGGACCCCGGTGAGGCCACCACGATCGTCGGCACCCTGAAGGATGTGTACGCCCAGCCGCTGCCCGTCGGCTACCGGGTGTGCGAAGCCGCGCTCAACCGCCTCACGGCCTGCGCCAAGAAGCACCTGGTCGAGTACCTGGCCACCGTCCAGCTCCCCGACGTCACCGAGTACCCCGCCCCGCGCAACGACGTGGCGGTGACGGCGGCCTGCCGGGCGCCGCTCCTCGCCGCCCTCGGGCTCACCGGCGAGCGGACCGACCTGGCCTTCGGCTATGTGCTGCCGAGCCAGGACGTCTGGGACGCCGGCCTCCAGACCGCCACCTGTGTCGCCGGAGCCGCCGACAACGCCGCCCTCGACGACACGCTCTACCGGATCGGCCCGACCAAGCCGCTCCCGCTCGCCTCCAAGTGACGACTACTTGTAGTCGACGGCGGCGAAGGCCTCGAGCTTGTCGAGCCGGTGGCGGGCGGTGATGAGCCGCACCGTGCCGGACCGGGACCGCATGACGAGCGACTGCGTGCTCGCCCCCTTGGCGTCGTAGCGGACGCCCTGCAGGAGCTCGCCGTCGGTGATGCCGGTGGCGGCGAAGAAGCAGTTGTCGCCCCGGACCAGGTCGTCGGTGGTGAGGACGGCGGACAGGTCGTAGCCCATGCTCTCCGCGGCTTGGCGCTCGCCGTCGTCACGGGGCCAGAGGCGGCCCTGGATCTCGCCGCCCATGCACTTCAGCGCCGCCGCCGCCACCACGCCCTCGGGCGTGCCGCCGATGCCGAACAGGACGTCGACGCCGGCATCGGGGTAGGCGGTGGCCAGCGCGCCGTAGATGTCGCCATCGGAGATCAGGCGGATGCGGGCACCAGTGGTGCGCACCTCGGCGATGAGGTCCTGGTGACGGTCGCGGTCGAGGATGACCACGGTGAGGTCGCGTACGCTTTCTCGCTTGGCCCGAGCCACCCAGCGCAGGTTCTGCGTGGCCGTCGCGGTGACGTCGATGGCGCCCACCGCGTCCGGACCGACCGCGATCTTCTCCATGTAGACGCACGGACCGGGGTTGAACATCGTCCCCCGCTCGCTCACCGCGATGACCGCCAGCGCGTTGCCCCGGCCGAGGGCGGTGAGGGTGGTGCCGTCGATGGGATCGACCGCGACATCGCACAGCGGTGCGGTGCCGTCGCCGACCTTCTCGCCGTTGAACAGCATGGGAGCTTCGTCCTTCTCCCCCTCGCCGATGACGACCAGTCCGTCCATGGCCACGGTGGCGAGCACGGTCCGCATCGCCTCCACCGCGGCGCCGTCGGCGCCGTTCTTGTCGCCGCGGCCCATCCAGCGCGACGCGGCGAGCGCGGCGGATTCAGTGGTGCGCACGAGCTCCATGGCCAGGTTGCGATCGGGGCGCTGCGGCTCGCTCATGCCCGAACGGTACTGCCTCGTCGTGGTGTGCGGGCCGGGCCTCGCGCCTGACGCGAGGGCCCGGCTCTGGTGGGGGTCACCGGCCGCGACGCCGGCGACCCCTCGCGACCTGCCGGCGCTCGTGGCGCCAACGGCCATCCTGGGCGATGCGCTGCGCCTCGCGATGGCGATCGGCGACGAGCTGTTGCAGCAACTCGGGATGGTTGAACATGGCTTGCTCCTCGGTGCGGCGGGCAGGGCCCGCAGGGGTGAGAGACACCGGACGACGGTGAGCGGCGCCCGGACGGAGAGGGTGGGCGGCGAACGTCGGCGGGAGGCGACGTCAGCCCGTTGCCGGGCTCAGGCGGCTCGAGCGCGTGCTCGTCAGGCGACGAACGCGAGGCCGACGGAGCCGAGGCCGACGATGCCGGCCGGCTCGGCGTTGGGGCCGCTCGTCATCTGCTTCAACATCGTCACCTCCTTCGACTCGACGTTCGACTCGTTCGTGCGACTCGGGCCTTCGACCGGTGCTTCGGTTCCGGTGGTGCTCGCGTCGGAGTCCTTCGTAATGCAAGGAGTTGGCTCGGGCAAACGAGATACGCGCGACCACCGCAACGGCCTCGTCGCAGCGCGGCAGTAGGGTGCGCGCGTGGCCACCTACTCCCGTCGGAAGGACGACGACGCCGGCGAACCGATCGAAGGCGTGGAGACCGCCCCCGATCCTCGCGACGACATCGACCCGCTCCAGCTGCCCGAGGAGGAGCAGGTGGAGTACGACCTCGGGGCGTGGCCGATCGCCATCCATGCCGAGGTGGCCGAAGCCCTGGCCGCGGCCGGTGTCTCCCACGGCTGGCGGGGCAGCGACCTCGTCATCCACGAACGTCACGAAGACGCCGTCGACGCGGTGCTGGAGGAGATCGAGCGCGCCCACGGCCTCCAAGACGGGACGGAGGAGGCGCGGGAGGGACCGCGACGCGAGCGGGGCCCCGAGGTCGAGTACGACCTGGCGGACTGGGACAACCGGGCGCGGGCACTGCTGACCGAGCGGCTGATCGAGTCCGACCGCCCGTTTCGATGGGAGGGCGGCCTCCTCGTCGTCGCGGCGTCGGACGAGGCGACGATCGACGGCGTGCTGGACGCGGTCGAGGACCGCCTCGCCGGAGGGGTGAGCGACGACGAGGCCGACGACGAGGTCTCGGTGCCCGACGTCGGCGACGAGAGCCCGATGGCTCGACTGTTCGTTGCCGCCGACGACGTGGCGCTGCACCCGAACGACCGCACCACCCTCCGCCTGAACGCCGTGTTCCTGCAGGTCGACGGTGGCCCGGTGCCCTTCGGCGTGAGCCCGAAGACGTGGGACGACCTCCTCGACCAGGCGTCCGACTTGGTCGACCTGGCTCTCAAGTCCGGTGACGCCGCCGACGTCAAGGCGGAGGCGGTCGAGCTGCGCAACGCCCTGCGCCCCTTCGTATGACCGGGCCGGGTCACCGCTAGCGTCCGCCATCATGTTGCTGGCGGAGCTGGAGGTCTGGCACTCCCGCCCGGTCACCCCGACCCGACGGGTCGCGCTCGGGCACCTGGTGCTGCCGGTGGACCCGCCTCCCGGCTTCGGCGGGCTGCTCCTCGGCGCGGTCGTGGCCGCCCACCTGCCGGGGGTCGACGAGGAGCTGGTGCCGGACCTCTACCGGCTGGTCAATGAGATCGAGCGGGGCCAGCGCATCGTCCAGCCCCGGCTGCGCCATCGCTATCAAGTCGATCGCCACGGCCTGGCCCGCAGCACCCACCGCCTGAGCGGCGAGGGTGAGGAGATCAGCTTCCAGCTCGAGAACCACGGCTCGCCGCTCCAGCAGGTGCTGGGTGCCGTCTACGCCGTCGAGCGACTCGCTCACGAGGTTCGCCACCCGATCGCCACCGTCTTGCACCGCGCCCTGCGGTGGAACGGTCCGGTCGGTCCCGGCCTCATTGCCCATCTGGCCGGCGGGACGGGCGCGCGTGGTGGCTCGATGGCCTCGCTGGTGAACCCGGTGGCGTGGGCGCTCGCCATGCTCGGCTTCCCGGCCGGGACGGTCGCCCCGTCCAAGACGGAGGTCAACGGCCGTTTCCGGGTCCGCCTCATGGAGGTGCATCCGGACCACGGCGGCGACGAGGTGGTCGCCAGCAAGGCCATCGTCGACCTCGGGGAGGCGAGGAGGATCCTTCTCCGATGACAGCCGCGGCCGGTGCGCTCCTTCTCGCCCCCGGCGCAGGGTCCGATCGGCGCCACCCTGCCCTCGTTGCCATCGAGGTTGCCGTGGCGCCGCTTCCCACCGAGCGCATGGACTTCCCGTACCGCAAGGTCGGGCGCAAGTCGCCCGACCGGGCACCCGTCCTCATCGGCGCGGTGCGGGAGGAGGCGGCGGCGCTGGGGGCCCGAGCGAAGGTGAAGGCCCACCAGGTGGTGCTCGGCGGTCGGTCGATGGGAGGGCGGATGTGCTCGATGGCCGTCGCCGAAGGACTGCCGGCGGCCGGGCTGGTGCTCATCTCCTACCCCCTGCACCCTCCCGGGAAGCCCGACCAGTCGCGGACCGCACACCTGCCTGCCCTCACCGTGCCCTGCCTCTTCATCCAGGGCACCCGCGACCCGTTCGGCGCGCCCGACGAGCTCATGGCGGCGACCGCGCTCATCCCCGGTCCGGTGGAGCACGAGTGGATCGACGGCGGCCGCCACGACCTCAAGGGTGCGGATGCCCAGGTGGCCGAGGTGGTGGCGGCCTGGATCCGCCGTCTTCGGCCGCCACCGTCGCCAGCCCGACGACGCGCGCCCGCGTGAGCCCGCAGCGTCACCTCGGGGTCACGTCCTCGGGGTTGAGGTCGTCGAGCGGCCGGCGGGCCGTCTCCGGATAGGCGACGATCACGAGGCCGGCGTAGAGGAGCGGCCCGATCGCCAGCAGCGCCATCACCGTGCCGTACGTCGCGCCCTGGTCGAAGAGCTGCCCCGCGATCAGCAGGCCGGTGATCGAGCCCACGATGGCCAGGGCCGAGAGCCAGCCGTTGGCCCCGCCTCGGCGGGTGGTGGGGAACAGCTCGGCCGCGTAGACCCCGAGGGCGGGCACCGCCGCACCGCCGATGACCGACGTCAGCAGCTTGGCCGCCCAGAGCTGGCCGCCGGCCAACGAGAAGACGCAGATGTTCCCGATGGCGATGGCGAAGAGCGCCACCGCTCCGACCACCCGGCGTCCCTTCACATCCGCGACCCGGCCGCCCATCAGCACCCCGATGGCGCCCGGCGTCCCGGTGACCACGGTGTAGAGCGCGATCAGGGAGGCCGAGTAGCCCCGTACGTCCTTGAGGTAGCGGTTCTCGTAGAAGGTGGAGGGGGCGATCAGGATGTTGTAGAGGAAGGCGGACAAGCCGAGCAGGAGGAATCGGCGTCCTGGCATCGCCGGCCGCTCGGCGTGCGGGAGGACGTATCGGCGGCTCTCGGGGACGGCTCGTCGCAGGCTGAAGGCGAGCGGGAGGTAGAGGAGACCGGCGGCGTAGATCAGCCGCCAGCCGCCCTGGCCGACGTCGGCCAGGGGCAGGGCCCAGACACAGGTTCCGACGCCGAGGGCATAGGCCAGGCCGAGCAGGCTCACGGCGTAGGCCCGGCTGCCGGGGGGCATCTCCTCGGCGGCCACGATCGTCACCACCAGCGCGAGGGCGATGGCCACCGGGCGGGCGACGGTCTGCATGGCCGTCAGTGCGGCGAGTGAGGGCGCCGAACGCGCCGGCTGCGGCCAAGACCGGCGCCGCCACCGCGGTGCCGACCAAGATCCGCCGCCGGCCCACCCGGTCGGCGAGCGCCAGCAGCACGACGGACAACACGATGCCGAGGCGGACCACGGTGCCGGCTACGCCCTGGGCCCGCTCGCTGGCGCCGAAGTCGTCGGCGACGAAGGCCGCGGTCTGGCTGAAGAGGGTGCCGCAGAAGCCGGCGATGAGCTGCGCCGCCGCCAGCAGGCCGAGGATCTGCGCCGCCCGGGCGTCCAGCCGGTGCGGCGGGGCCCACCAGGGCTGGCGGCCGCCGTGCAGCCGCTCGCCCGGCGGCCGGCGGAGGCCGCGTCGGGTGGGAACGGCGAACAGCCAGCCGAACCACGGGATGCTCAGGCGGTAGTCGATGACCTCGCAGATGGCGCCGTCGGGGAGGCGTTCGACTCTGCGCTCGTAGGCGACAAAAGAGCCCTCACACTGGGCAAACGTGCCCGCCCCGACCGCGCCCTCGAGCACCAGGTCGTCACGGGGTTCGAACAGGGTGGGAACGGCCTCATCACCCGACCAGATCGACTCCAGCCGGGGCACCGGCCGAGCATACTGACGGGATGGGTTCGATCTCCGTGCGCTCCGGGGGCCCGCTGGCGGGCACGGTGACGGTCGGCGGAGCCAAGAATTCCGTGCTCAAGCTGATGGCGGCCACCCTGCTCGCCGAGGGCCGGTACGAGCTCACCAATGTGCCGGGCATCGTCGACGTCGGCATCATGGGGGACCTCCTGCGCGCTATGGGCGTCCAGGTCGACGGCGACCCGGCGGACGGGGGGCGCCTCCACCTGGTGACCCCGGCGGAGCTGGAACCGGTGGCACCGTCGCCGCAGGTGCGGCGCATGCGGGCCTCCACCGCCGTCCTCGGTCCGCTGCTCGCCCGCTGTGGCCGCGCCGAGCTGGCCTTGCCCGGCGGCGACGACTTCGGATCCCGGCCCATCGACATCCACGTGAAGGGGTTGGAGGCGCTGGGCGCCCGGTTCACCCTGCACGACGACCACCTGCAGGCAGTAGCCGACGACGGCTTGCGGGGCAACGACATCGCCTTCGAGTTCCCGAGCGTGGGCGCCACCGAGAACGTGGTGATGGCGGCCGTCCTCGCCAAGGGCACGACGACGCTCGAGAACGCAGCCCGTGAGCCCGAGATCATCGATCTCTGCCGCTTCCTCGTCGGGATGGGAGCGCAGATCGAAGGGATCGGCTCCCCGAGCCTGGTCGTCCATGGGGTCTCCACCCGGGACCTCCAGGGGGTGTCGCATCGCGTCGTGCCCGATCGGGTCGAGGCCGCGACCTACCTCGCCGCGGTCGGACTCGGTGGAGGGGAGATCACGGTGCACGACGCGCGCGCCGAGCACATGGACATGGTCCTGCGCAAGCTGCGGGCGATGGGACTTTCGATCACGCCGGCCGAAGACGGCCTCCATGCCGCGGGACCGGTTCGGCTGCGCTCCACCGACGTCGCCACCTTGCCCTACCCGGGCGTGGCGACCGACTACAAGCCGCTGATCACGGCCATGCTGTCGGTGGCCGATGGCGTCGGCATCGTCACCGAGAACCTGTTCGCCGGCCGGTTCCGCTATGTCGACGAGCTCATTCGGATGGGGGCCGACATCCGCACCGACAACCACCACGCGGTGGTCAGGGGCGTGAGCCGTCTCACGGGCGCCACGGTGGCTACCCCGGACATCCGGGCCGGAGCGGCGCTCGTCGTCGCCGCGCTGGCCGCCGACGGCGAGACCGTCATCGACGGCGTGCACCACGTCGACCGGGGGTACGAGGACCTGGTGGGGAAGCTGCGCAGAATCGGCGCCGACATCGTGCGCCACGACGACCCGGCCTGAGTGTCGACCAGCTCAGTGGTCGGTGCGGTCCGTAGCCGCGGCGTCGGCCTCGAGGGCGCGCTCCGCCCGCCGGCGGGCGACGGCGAGGAGGCCGACGATGACGAGGATGGGCGGGAGCACGAGCAAGACGTCGCCGAACCCGGCCTGGTGGGCCAGGACAGCGGTGGCGATCACGCCACCTTCAGCGTGGCGAGCAGCTTGTCGGTGGTGTGGGTCTCCACCTCGAAGCTCCCGGCCTTGTCGGCGGTGAACTCGAAGCTGGCCTCGACGCCGGCCGCCACCTTCTGCTCCAGGTCGTAGCCATGCACGTGGTACACCTGGTCGGTGTCCGAGAGGAGCCGCAGGACCACCGTCTGACCGAGCTTCACCATGAAGGTCTGGCCCACCTGGGTGGGATCGTCGACGTTGATCATGATCTCCTGCACGTCACCGTTGGCGGGCTCGTCGGTGCCGGCGGAGTCGTCCGACGCCGGTGATGCGGACGGGGATGCCGTCGGTCCCGCGGCGGGCGACGGCTCGCTGGCGACGACCGCAGTGGGCGCCGTCGAGCCGCCGGATGACCCGCTCTCGCTGCTCCCACACGCGACGAGGAGGGCGGCCGCGGCGGGAACAAGCAGCACGGCGACACGGTTGTGCATACGTGGACAGGTTAGTGATCGGCCTGCTTGACTGGCCCGCGCCCTCGATGGCCCTCCGTCGCGGGGCGGACTGCAGACCGGTCAGCGGCCCCAAGTGAGCTGAACAGGTGAGGACGTGCGACAGCAGGTAGAGGAGACGATCGAGGCCATCCGGCCCGCGCTGCAGGCCGACGGCGGCGACATCTTCCTGCGCGACGTCGACGAGTCGTCGGGCGTGATCACCGTGACCCTCGTCGGGGCCTGTGGCACCTGCCCGGCCTCCACCGACACGTTGAAGGCGGGCATCGAGCGGATCATGCGGGATCGGGTCGACGGCGTCACCGAAGTGGTGGCGGTCTGAGCGTCGGCGCCCCTCGCGGCCAGGCTGGAGCAGCGCCCGTGTCGGCGTCCCACGGGCGCGACCCGGCGGCCCTCTTCGAGGCGGCGCGCGCCGGTGATCGCGCCGCGCTGGCCCGCCTGCTGTCGCTCATCGAGCAGGGCTCCGACGGGGCCCGAGAGGTCGGGCGCCTCGCTCATCCGCTGTCGGGTCGGGCCTACACCGTGGGGATGACGGGCGCGCCCGGGTCCGGCAAGTCCACCCTCACCAGCGCCCTGATTGGTCATCTGCGGAACCTGGAGCTGCCGGTGGCGGTAGTGGCCATCGATCCGTCGTCGCCCTTCACCGGCGGCGCCATCCTCGGCGATCGGGTCCGCATGCAGGACCACGCCACGGACCCGGGCGTGTTCATCCGGTCGATGGCCAGCCGCGGCCACCTCGGTGGCCTCGCCCTCGCCGTGCCGGAGGCCGTACGTCTGCTCGACGCCGTCGGCCGCCCGTGGATCCTGCTGGAGACGGTCGGGGTGGGTCAGGTGGAGGTCGAGGTGGCAGGGCAGGCCGACACCACGGTGGTCGTCATCAACCCCGGCTGGGGGACTCGGTTCAGGCCAACAAGGCCGGTCTGCTCGAGGTGGCCGACCTCTTCGTGATCAACAAGGCCGACCGCAAGGGCGTGCAGGAGGCTCGGCGTGATCTCGAGCTGATGCTCGACCTCTCCGAGCTCGGCGACTGGCGGCCGCCGATCCTCACCACCGTCGCCACCGACGGCGCAGGAGTGGCCGAGCTGTGGGACGCCATCAGCCGGCACCGGGCCCACGCCGAGGCGAGCGGTCTGCTCGAGCAGCGGCGTCAGCAGCGGGCGCGACAGGAGCTGCGGGCCGTCGTCGCCGCCCGCCTCGGGCGGCGTGCCCGCCAGCTCTGCACCGGCACCACCTACGAAGAGCTGGAGCAGGCGGTGCTGCAGCGGAAGATCGACCCCTGGGTCGCGGCCGACCGGTTGCTCGACAACGTCGGAGGCTGAGCGGGGCGAGCACGGCAGTAGCGTCGCGGCCATGGCCGACGAGCTCGTGCACGTGGAGCGGGGTGACGACGGCGTCGCCGTGATCACCCTCGACAACCCGAAGGTCAACGCCATCTCGAGGGAGCTGCGGCGCCAGCTGCGCCAAGCCGCCGAGGCCTTGCGGGAGGACCCGCCCGGTGCCGTCGTCATCACCGGAGGGGAGCGGATCTTCGCCGCCGGTGCCGACATCAGCGAGTTCGGTGGCGCGGACGAGGCGGCGGCGATCACCGCCGAGTTCCACGCCGCCTTCGGGGCCGTCGCCGCCATCCCGCGGCTGGTGATCGCCGCCGTCAGCGGGTACGCCCTCGGCGGCGGATGCGAGCTGGCGCTCGCGTGTGACTACCGCATCGCGTCCGACCGAGCGGTCTTCGGGCAGCCGGAGATCCTCCTCGGGGTCATCCCTGGTGGCGGCGGCACGCAGCGGCTAGCCCGGCTGGTCGGACCGTCGCGAGCCAAGGACTTGGTGCTCACCGGGCGTCAGGTGCGCGCCGACGAAGCGCTGCGGATCGGGCTGTGCGAGGAGGTCGTGCCTCCCGAGCAGCTCCACGCTCGAGCCCGGGAGCTGGCGGCGTCGCTCGCCCGGGGCCCGCTCCGCGCCCAGAGCCTGGCCAAGCAGGCGATCGAGCTCGGCTTGGACCGCGCTCTAGCCGGACGGCCTGGCCCTCGAACGGGAGCTGTTCGCGGAGGTGTTCCGGACCGAGGACAGCGTCATCGGTGTCCGCAGCTTCCTCGAGAGCGGCCCCGGCCAGGCCATCTTCACCGGGCGCTGACGGTCGGCCGGTCGGGGTGCAGATCCGAGCCGGCCGCACAAGTGCACCCGGACCGCGCGGGTGCGGGCGCGGTCGGGGTGCAGATCCGAGCCGGCCTCACAAGTGCACCCGGACCGCGCGGGTGCGGGCCGGGTCGGGGTGCAGATCGGTGGGTCAGCTGGCGAGTTGGCCGGCCAGGACCCGCTGCCCGGATGAGGCCTGGTTGCCGTCGGGGGCCTCGACGGTCACGCTCAACGTCGGGAACTGCTTCGGGGAGACGCCCGACCACAGCGTCACCACCTCGCCGTTGCCCTTGCTGAAGGTGCCGACCGGGACCATCTGGCCGCCCGCGCTCCGCAGCCAGGCTTGGTAGAAGCGCCCGCCGTCGAGGACGGGCAGGTCGTGGGCCTTGAGCTCGATCCGGAAGCCGGCCGCATCCTCGTAGACCGAGGCCTCGGCCCGGGCCTTCGGTGCCAGGTCGGTCCCGACGAGCGCCGCCGAGGCGAAGCGGTCCCGGCTGGGCCGGTTGAACAGCAGCACCGCGCCGACGATCACCGCCGCCACGGCCAAGCCGGCGAGCAGCGGGCGGACCCACGACGTGCGCCGTCCGGTGGAGGAGACCCAGGTGCGGGTCGGGGCGGCTGCGTCGAGGATGGACGCCAGCACCGCGTCCTCGAGGCCTGGAGCCGGCTCAGACCAGACATCGGGGTCGGCGAGCAGGCGGGTCCACGATTCGAGCTGGGCTCGCTCCTCGTCGTCGAGCACGTTGAGGTCACGACCGGCCAGCACGGCCATCCGCTCCTCTTCGCCTGTCATGCTCGCTCCTCCGGCCGGTCGGCGCGGACGGCCAAGGCGCACCGGTCCGCACCTGTCGCGCTCGTACCTAACCATACGGAGACGGAGGCCGTTTGGTTCAGGGCCGAGCGGGCGGGGATGGTCATGGCTCGTCTCCGTCTCGAAGGGCGCGAAGGGTGACGGCGAGGCGCTGGTGGGCTCGGTGCGACCGGGACTTGACCGTCCCCTGCGGGACGCCGAGCTGCTCGGCCACCTCGGCCTGGGTGAAACCTTCGAGGTGTTGGAGTCGCACGACCTCGCGCTCGTCCGCCGGGAGCCGATCGACGGCCTGGCGAACCTGCCAGGCCTCGTACCACTGCTCGAGGCCGGCCGGCATGGTGACGAGGGCGGCGTCGCCGGCCGGGACGTCGTCGAGGGCCTCGGCCGCCCGTCGGGCCTCGCGGCGATGGACGTCGATCGCGACCCGCCGAGCGATGGTGGCCAGCCACGGCGCCAGGTCGCGTCCGGATTCGAAGCGGTCGGCCGCCTGCCAAGCCTGCACGAACGTCTGTTGGGTGGCGTCCTCGGCCAGCTCCTTGCGACCGAGGGCGCGCAGCGAGATGGCGTACACGAGGCGTCCGTACTCCTGGTAGACCGCTCGGACGCCGGCGTCCTCCCGGCGACGGAACGCCGCGATCTGGAGTGGGTCGAGCATTCGGGCGGCACCTTAGGCGGCATCCCTCGCCGCGCCGTGCAACGGCCGGGCCGGGGGCCGGGCGGCGTGGCGCTCAGGCCCAAGCGATCAGCCCGAGCTCCACCGGCGAGGGGAGGTCCGGGTGGAAGGGCACGACGCGCACGGTGAAGCCGTGGCGTCCGGCCCGGCTGCAGGTGAAGCTGCCCCGGTAGCGGGCCCGATCGGCCTCGTCGGTGTCGTGGTGGGTCAGGCGGAGCGCCTCGGGTTGGAGCAGCTCGTCGGCGGCGCCGACTGGACCGTGCAGCACCTCGACCGCGACGTCGTCCGGTGCGAGCGAGCCCAAGTCGACCGTCACCGTCACCGCTCGCTCGTCGCCCAGTCGGGCCGGTCCCCCCTCGCCGTCAATGGTGGTGACCTTCACGCCCGGCCACGCCGCCGCCACCCGCTGGCGCCACGCGGCCAGCGCTCGTCCGCGGGCCGCGCTGTCGGCCAGGGCCCGGTCGCCGTCCTCGGCTGCCGGCTCGTAGTACCCCTTTACGTAGTCGCGCACCATGCGGCTGGCGGTGACCTTCGGCCCGAGCGCCGTGTACGCCTGCTTGACCCGGTCGACCCAAGCCCGAGGTACCCCACCCGCACCGCGCTCGTAGAAGAGGGGCACGATCTGGCTCTCAAGGAGGTCGAACAGGCTGGCGGCCTCCAGCTCGTCGCGGCGGTGGAGGTCGGGCTCGTCCTCGGCCGATGTGATGGCCCAGCCGTTCTGCCCGTCGAACATCTCGTCCCACCAGCCGTCGAGGATCGAGCAGTTGAGGGCCCCGTTCAGCGCCGCCTTCATGCCACTCGTGCCGCAGGCCTCCTGGAGCCGCCGGGGGTTGTTGAGCCACACGTCGCACCCTTGGTACAGGGCACGAGCGACCGCCATGTCGAAGTCGTCGAGGAACACGACGCGGTGGCGCAGCTCGGCCTGGGCCGCGAAGCGCTGGATCTGCTGGATCATCTCCTTGCCCGGCTGGTCGGCCGGGTGGGCCTTGCCGGCGAAGACCAGCTGTAGCGGCCGCTCCGGATGGAAGAGCAGGGCCCGCAGGCGGTCCGGTTGGCTGAGGAGCAGGGTGGCCCGCTTGTAGGTGGCGAACCGGCGGGCGAAGCCGATGGTGAGGATGGTCGGGTCCAGCACCCCGTTGGTCCAGGCGACATCGCTGGACGAGTAGCCCTCGGCCAGTCGCGAGCTGCGCAGTCGGGCCCGCACGAAGGCCACCAGCCGATCCCGCCCCTGCTGCAGCGCCCGCCACAGCTCGTCGTCGCCGACCTCGGCAACGCGCGTCCACTCTGCGGCCGCGGCCCCATCCCACTCGGGGAGGACGCGGCGGGTGAAGAGGTCGTCGATCTCGGGGGAGGTCCACGTCGGGGCGTGGACACCGTTGGTGACCGATCCGATCGGGACCTCCTCCACCGGGATGTCCGGCCACAGCCCCGCGAACATGCGCCGGCTGACCTCACCGTGCAGCCTGGACACACCGTTGCGCCGGGCGGCCAACCGCAGGCCCATCACCGCCATGTTGAAGCGGGTCTCCTCCGGCTCGTCGGCGCGCCGTCCGAGGGCCATGAGCTCGTCCATGTCGATCCCGCACTCGGCCGCGAAGCCGTCGAAGTAGCGCTCCATGAGGTCGCGGGGAAAGCGGTCGATCCCGGCTGGCACCGGCGTGTGGGTGCTGAACACGCACCCCGCCCGCACCGTCTCCACCGCCTCGGCGAAGCTCAGGCCGGTGGCCACCAGCTGACGGGCGCGCTCGAGCCCGAGGAAGCCGGCGTGACCCTCGTTGGTGTGGAAGACCTGGGGCGTGAGCCCGAGCGCCTGGAGGGCCCGGATCCCGCCTACGCCGAGCAGGATCTCTTGGCGGATGCGGTGCTCGGCGTCGCCGCCGTAGAGCCGATCGGTGACGCTGCGCCCCTCGGGCGTGTTGCCGTCGACGTCGGCATCGAGGAGGAAGAGCCCCACCCGGCCGACGTCGGCCCGCCAGATCTGGGCGTGGAGCGGCTCCCCGGCCAGGTCGACTGTGATGCGCACGTCGTCGCAACGGGTGAGGGCGAGCGAGTCGGGATCGAGGGACGAGAACCGCTCCTGTTGGATGCCGTCCGACGGCGAGGACCTGGCTGAAGTAGCCGGAGCGGTAGAAGAGCCCGACGCCGACGAGCGGCACCCCCAGGTCGCTGGCGGCCTTGAGGTGGTCGCCGGCCAGCACACCCAAGCCGCCCGAGTACTGGGGCAGGGCCTCGGAGATGCCGAACTCGGGCGAGAAGTAGGCGGCGAGTCGCAGCGGGCTCGGGCGCTGCGTCTCGTCCCGGGTCTGGAACCAGCGCGGCGCGGTGAGGTAGCGCTTGAGATCGTCGGCCACCTCGTGGAGGTAGCGCAGGAAGCCAGGGTCGGCCGCCAGCGCGTCGAGCCGCGTCGACGGCGCCCGACCGAGCAGGCGGACCGGGTCGTGTGACATCGCCTCCCACCCGTCGATGTCCACCCAGCGGAAGAGATCGCGGGTCGCCTCGTCCCACGACCAGCGCAGGTTCATGGCCAAGCCCTCGAGGGCGGACAGCTCAGGCGGCAGCATCGCACGAACGCTGAAGCTCTGGAGCGAACGCATGCGAGGGGTCAGGATCGGCTCAGGCGCCGGCGGTCTCGGTGGCCGCGGGCACCGAATCGGCGCTCGACTCCGGATCGGACGGCTCGTCGGGGTGAGCCGACGTCGTCGCTTCGCCGCTCGGGTGGGCGTGGCCCGTCTCGTTGCCCCGGATCATCTCCTCGTTGCGCATGGCCCATCGACCCACCTCGACGACCGCGCCGAGGACCCCGGCCCACAAGGCGACGAAGATCCCCACGCCGATGGCCGCGCCGACACCCCAACCCCTGGCCTGGGTGCGGGTGACGAGGAAGCCGAAGAGGCCGAGGAGGACGATGCCGACGAGGTAGCCCCGGCCGACGGCGCTGAAGAAGCTGCGCTCCAGCGGATCGTGGGTCCACTCCCGGTCCTCGGCGCTGCGGGCGCCCGTGTACAGCAGGGCGAGGTCGGCCGACGCGGCGTGGGGCTCGAGCTCGGCCGAGTGGGGATCGAACGGGGCCACCTCGCCGGCCGGAGGCGGTTCGGCCGCGACGGCCTCGTCGCCCGGCGGCGCGGTCTCGGTCCCGTCCGGTCGGGTCTCGTCGCTCACGGCCGGAGCGTAGCCCCCCACGTGCGGTGCGCCGCGGGCCAGGGCGGCGTCGGACTGCAGCAGACTGGAGGGAGATGGCGTTTCGGCTCACCACGCGACTTGGGCACCCGACGTTCCTGGACCTGCCTTGGGAGCGGTCGCTCGTCGAGTGGGAGGGGGGCCGCCTGGTCACGCCGGTGCGGGGCATCTCCCGCCACGTCGTGCGCTTCGTCGCGTATGGCGGCGCCATCTACGCGCTGAAGGAGCTGCCGCAGCGGATCGCGGAGCGGGAGTACCGGCTGCTGCTCGAGCTCGACGAGCGCATGGTGCCAGTGGTGGAGGCGGTCGGGGTGGCCGCCGGTCGGGTGGACACCGTCGGCGAACCGCTCGACGCCGTCCTCATCACCAAGCACCTCGACTTCTCGCTCCCCTACCGGGCCCTGTTCGCCCGCTCCACCCTGCACGAGCTCTGGAACCCGCTGCTCGACGCCTTGGCCGAGCTGCTGGTGCGCCTCCACTTGGCCGGGTTCTACTGGGGCGACTGCTCGCTGTCGAACACGCTGTTCCGACGCGACGCCGGGTCCCTCTCCGCCTCGCTCGTGGACGCGGAGACAGGCGAGCTGCATCCCTCGCTCAGCGACGGCCAGCGCCAGCACGACCTGGCGATCGCCGAGCTCAACGTGGCTGGGGAGCTACTCGACCTGGCGGCCGGGGGCGCGTGGGCGGACGAGGTCGACGTGGCCGCGGTGGCCGAGGACCTGATTCGGCGCTACCACGGACTGTGGAACGAGCTGACCCGGACCGAGGTGCTGGCGGCCCGCGACCGACGGGCCGTCGAGACGCGGGTGCGGCGGCTGAACGAGCTGGGGTTCGACGTGGGGGAGCTGGTCCTGGAGCCGACCGACGAGGGCAACCGGGTGGTCGTGCGCACCGCGGTGGTCGAGCCCGGGCACCACCAGCGCCGGCTGCTGTCGCTCACCGGTCTCGACGTGCAGGAGCGGCAGGCCCGCCGCCTGCTGAACGATGTGATGGGATACCGGGCCTGGCTGGAGGACCGCGAGGGGGTGCCGCTCGCCGAAGCGGTGGGCGCGTTGCGGTGGCTGGTCGACGTCTTCGAGCCGTCGATCACCGCGGTGCCACCGGAGCTGACGGGCAAGCTGGAGCCGGCGGAGCTGTTCCACCAGATCCTCGAGCACCGCTGGTACATGGGGGAGGAGCGGGGCTACGGCGTGGCGACCGATGACGCGATCAAGGACTACGTCGTCACCGTGCTGCGCGCCTTGCCTGACGAGCGCAGCGTGCTCACCCAACCGGGCGCCGCCGGGCTGGTGACGGGGCCGATCGAGCTGATCTAGGGCTCCGCGCTGGTCCCGCGGGTCGTAGCGGGTCGATCAGCGCGCCCGCGTCCAGAGCTTGCGCCCGACGAGCACCCAGATCCCCGACACGGCCAGCGCGAAGAAGGTCGCCCCGTTGGCGCTGAGCACGACGAACTCGGTCCACGACGAGGTGCGCTGGAACCGCGGCGCCTTGTCGACCCAGCCCGGGCCGCCCCAGGACCAGTCGAGGGTTTCGGTGCCGCGCTTCGGGTTGAGCAGGCGGGCCCACAGGAACCAGGCGAAGATGCGGCAGGCGCCGTAGACGAAGAAGGCGCGGTAGAGCGCGAGCTGGGCCCGCTCGCTCGGCTCGAAGCGTCGATCCAGTCGGGCCCAGAGCGGATCGCTCGGCTCGACGGTGGCCAGGAAGTACTGGCGGCTGAACACCTGGTAGCCGGCGACGGCGAGGCACAGCCAGAGGAAGTCCCACACGCCGCCGAGGCTGGAGTAGTACGCGGCGGCGTCGCCGTACCGGCCCTCTTGCGAGGCGTACGCCCACATGCCGGTCGAGTAGTGGAGGGTGGTGAAGGGGAAGAAGGCCATGGTCCCGACGGTGTCGAACATGTCGGTGAGGACGTGGGCCACTCCACCGATGCAGAGCCCGACGAACCAGCCGCGGCTTCGGGTCGCCGCCAGCAGCACGAGCGCGAAGAGGAACACGAAGAAGAGCGAGTGGGTGAAGCCGACACCCGGCCAGCCGCGGTGGTACTTGGCTGGGAAATGGGCTTTGAGCAGCTCCGTGTTGCCGATGTGCAGGCCGTAGACCGGGAGCTTGGTGAAGAGGTCCGGGAGCAGGCAGCCGAGCAGGACCGCGGCGTAGGAGACGTTGACCTTGACGTGCTTCTGGAGGAAGTAGCTCTCCAGCTCGTGGGCGGCCCAGCTCACGTCGAGCCGGGCCCCGGTCGACGGGCCTTGGCCGGGGACCGGTGGCCGAGCAGCGTCGGCACCCCGACCGCGCAGGCCACGACGATCGCCGGTCCACAGATCCAGTTCAGGATCGGGGTGCGAACGAGGGCGCCCCCCACGATCAGGATGGCGACGGCCACGGCGTAGCCGAGGCGCTCTGCGCTCGCCGTGGTCAGCCGCGGCTCGCTCCGTCGTCCCGGCATCGGTGGCAACCTAGTGGGCCTGCTCGGCTCGGCTGCTCGCCAGTAGCCTCGGGGCGTGCGGATCACGGCCAAGGTCGACTACGCGGTGCGGGCCATGTGCGAGCTCGCGGGCCGGGGGGAGCGGCCGCTGCGGGGGGAGCTGATCGCGCAGGCGCAGGGCATCCCGCAGAGCTTCCTCGAGAACATCCTGCACGAGCTGAAGCGGGCCGGGCTGGTCGCGACCCAGCGCGGTGTCGACGGTGGGTACCGCCTGGCCAAGCGGGCCGACGAGATCTCGGTGGCGGACATCATCCGGGCCGTCGAGGGGCCGTTGGCCGATGTGCGGGGGATGCGTCCCGAGACGCTCTCCTTCGAGGGTGCGGCGGCACCGCTGCGCGACGTCTGGCTGGCGGTGCGAGTGAACCTGCGCGCCGTGCTCGAAGGGGTGACGGTGGCGGACATCGCCGAGGACCACCTGCCCGCGGTGGTCGCCGACCTGGTGCGCGATCCGGAAGCGCTGCGGCCCCACTGAGCCCGGCGGTCAGGCCGACGCGACGGCGGGGGTGCGGCTATGGGCGCAGACGTACACCTCGGCTCCCGGCTCGAGCCGCAGCCGGTGCGCGGTGTCGCGCGTAACCTGCACCCAGGCCTCACCGTCGTCGACCTTGATGTCGACCCGGACCTCGAAGCCCAGGCGCACGACGCGCACCACCGTGGCCGGGACGGATGTAGGTGTCGGCTCATCGAGCAGCTCGAGGTCGTGGGGTCGTAGGAGCACGCCGTTCAGCTTGGTCACGGGGCCGAGGAAGCTCATCACGAAGTCGTTGGCCGGGGACTCATAGAGCTCGTCGGTGGTGCCGACCTGCTCGACCTTGCCCGCGGCCATCACCACGATCTGGTCCGCCACCTCCATGGCCTCTTCCTGGTCGTGGGTGACGAACACCGTGGTGACGTGCATCTCGTCGTGCAGCCGACGCAGCCACGTCCGCAGCTCCTTGCGGACCTGGGCGTCGAGGGCGCCGAAGGGCTCGTCGAGCAGCAGCACCTTGGGCTCGACCGCCAACGCCCGGGCGAGGGCCATGCGCTGGCGCTGGCCGCCCGACAGCTGGGCCGGGAGACGGTCGGCGAAGGCCTCGAGGTGCACCAGCTCGAGCAGCTCGGTGACCCGCTTCTTGACCTCGGCCTTGGGCCGCTTGCGAATCTCGAGCCCGAAGGCCACGTTCCGCCGCACGCTCAGGTGCTTGAACGCGGCGTAGTGCTGGAACACGAAGCCGACGTTGCGCCGCTGGGGGGTGAGGCTGGTGGCGTCCTCACCATTGATGCTGACGGTGCCGCTGTCGGGCGACTCGAGCCCGGCGATGACGCGCAGGAGCGTCGACTTCCCGCCACCGCTCGGACCGAGGAGGGCGACGAGCGATCCGGATGGGATGTCCACCGAGACATCGTCGAGGGCGACGAAGTCGCCGAACCGCTTGTTGATGTGGAGGGCTTGGATGGCCATCAGGTGGGTTCCTTCGGGCGCAGGAGGTTCATGATGAGCAGGACGATGACGGCGATGGCGGCCAGGGCGAACGATGCCGAGTATGCCGCCGCGGCGTCGAAGTTCTCGTAGCGCTCCTGGACGAAGAGGGTGATGGTCTGGGTCTTGCCCACGATGCGTCCGGACACCACCGCCACAGCCCCGAACTCGCCGAGCGATCGGGCCAGGGTGAGCACCAAGCCGTAGGCGACGGCCCAGCGGATGGACGGCAGCGTGACGCGGCGGAAGGTCTGGCGAGCCGACGCGCCGAGCGTCCACGCCGCCTGCTCCTGCTCGATCCCCATCTCCTCCAGCACCGGGATGACCTCGCGAACCATGAGGGGCAGCGAGACGAACGCAGTGGCCATCACCATGCCCGGGCAGAGCGAAGATGATCTCGTGGCCGTGGTCGCCGAAGAAGCGCCCGACCGGGGTCAGCCGGCCGTAGACGAGGATGAGGGCCAGGCCGACCACCACCGGTGACACCGCGAGCGGCAGGTCGATCAGCGCGTTGAAGATGCGCTTGCCCCGGAACTCGTGTACGGACGATGAGGATGCGCGGCGGTGATGCCGAAGAGCGTGTTCAGGAGCACCGCCCACAGCGACACCATGATCGTGATCTGGAACGCGTGGAGCGCCTGGTGGCTCGTCAGCGAGTGCCACACCGGGCCGAGCGCCGTGCTCGAATGTGCGGTGCAGGATCACGCTGAGGGGGATGACGAGCAGGAACGCCAGGTAGACGAAGGCGATGAGGCGCAGGACGTACTTAGCCACGGCGCACCGCCCAGCGCTGGACCAGGTCGATGGCGATGAGCACGAAGAGGGCCACGACGAGGAGCAAGGTTGAGACGGCGGCCGCGCCCGCCGGGTTGTCGCTCTGGATCTGCCCGAAGATGTAGACCGCGGCGACCTGGGTCTTGAACGGCAGGTTGCCGGAGATGAGGACGGTCGAGCCGAACTCGCTGATCGCGCGGGCGAACGACAGCGCAGCCCCGGCGGCGATGGCGGGGTAGAGGTTCGGCAGCACGATGCGCCGGAAGATCGTCAGGTTGCTGGCGCCGAGCGAGGCCGCCGCCTGCTCGACCTCGTGGTCGAGCTCGACCAGCACCGGCTGCACGGTGCGCACCACGAAGGGCAGCGTCACGAACAGCAGGGCGACGAGCACGCCGACCTGCTTGTAGGCGAGGGAGAGGTGGACGGGGCTCGAGGGACCGTAGAGGGCGAGGAGTACGAGGCCGGCGACGATCGTGGGCAGGGCGAAGGGCAGGTCGATCATGGTGTCGATCAGGCCCTTGCCGTGGAAGTGGTCCCGCACGAGGACCCAGGCGATGAGCGTGCCCATGACGACGTTGATCGAGCGGCGACGAGGCACGCGGTCACGAGGGTGAGCTTCAGGGCCGCCCACGCCTCGGGCGTGGTCACGTCGTCCCAGAACGAGCCGGCGCCGCCTTCACGTGACTTCCACACCACGGCCGACAGGGGGATGAGCACGAGGAGGCTCAGGTAGAGCGTGGCCAGGCCCAGGGCGAGGTTCTGACCCCGGCCACCCGTACGGCGAACCGTCGGCGGAGGCGCCACCCGTTCGGGTTGCGCCTCCGCCAAGGTTGCCTCAGCCGGTTGAGACACCGATGCTCGCTTCGACGGCCTGCATGACGCTCTGCTTCGGATCGAAGAACTTGGTGTTCACCGCCGCTCCAACCGCCGAACTTGGTGATGTCGAACAGGCCGCTCGGCGTCGGGAACTTGTCGGCGCCGGGGATGTTCGGCAGCGACCGGGCCGGTACCCGTTCTGCACGATAGAGCGCCTGGGCCTCAGGTGTGTGCAGGTAGGCGACGAACGCCTTGGCCGCGTCCGGGTTCTTGGCGTTGGAGGTCACGGCGTCCGGGTTCTCGATCAGGATGGTCGAGTCGGGCACGATGTAGTCGAGCGCGGCGCCGTTCTGCTGGGCGAAGATGGCGTCGTTCTCATAGGCGATCATCACGTCGCCCTTGCCGCCGGTGAAGGTCTGCAACGACTTGCGGGCACTGTCGTCTTGGACCGGGACGTTCTTGAACAGCGCCTTCAGGTAGTCGATGGCCTGGGCCTCGGTCTTCCCCGCCGCGATCTGGGCGCCGTAGGCGGCCATGATGTTCCACTTCGCACCACCCGACTGGAACGGGTTCGGCGTGATGACCTCGATGCCGGGCTTGATCAGATCGTCCCAGCCCTTGATGCCCTTGGGGTTGCCCTTGCGGACGGCGAGGACCACGATCGAGTCGGTGATCATGCCCTTGTACTGGTCCTTGTTCCAGTCCGCGGCGACCATGTCGGCCTTGACCAGCCGGGTGATGTCCGGCTCGAGCGAGAACGCCACGATGTCGGCCGGCTGCCCCGCCGCGACGGCCCGGCTCTGATCACCCGACGCGCCGTAGGACTCGGTGAAGGAGACGTCCTTGCCCTGGGAGGTGGCCTTGAACGCCTTCTCGATGGCCTGGTAGGCCGCCTGCGGTGTCGAGTAGGCGACGAGGTTGATGTTGCCGCTCACCGGCGTTCCCGCCGTGGTGGACGCGCCGCTGGCCGGTGCTGGTGTCGCGGGGTCCTGGATGGCGGCCGGCTGGGTGCCGGCGCCGGGTGACGTGTCCGAGGAGTTGCCGGAGCTGCTGCCGCACGCACCGAGGACGGCCACGGAGGCCACACCGAGCGCGAGCAGATGCCGGAGCCGCCATCCGGTCTTCTTGTGGGATTCGATCGAAGTGGATCATAGCGATCGACTTTATGAACAAAGCGCGGGGTCGGGCAAGGCAAGCGCGACGCTCCGTGGTCATAGACGGTCGAATATGGGCCTGTCCGGGTCGTTTCGGCCGCGTGGCGCGGTCGCCCAGGCACCACTGGCGGCGAACAAGCCCACGCGCTGGTGCTGGGCCGGGTGACGAGCCGGCGGAGCCGGTTCTGCGACAATGGCCTTCATGTCTGCGGCGGTCCGGTCCGATGTGGGTCGGGAGCCCATCGCCGCGGCCGACGTGCGGACGGGGACACAGGCCATCGAGCGTGCGGTGGCGGTCCTCGACTCGTTCAACGATGCGGCCGAGCTCGGGGTGTCCGACGTCGCCGCTCGGGTGACGCTCTCGGTGAGCACCACGCACCGCATCGTGCGCGCCCTGTGCATCGCCGGCTTCCTCGACCAGGACCCGGCGACCGATCGCTATTCGCTGGGTCCCCGCCTGGCGCAGCTCGGCCAGCTGGTCTGGGACCGCATGGGGCTCGGTCTGGCCCGCCCCCTGCTCGAGCAGCTGGCGGCCTCCACCGGCGAGTCGGTCAACCTGGGGGTGCGGAGGGGCGCCGACGTGCTGGTGCTCCTCTGGGCCGAGTCACCGCAACCGCTGCGCTTCGACCAGCCGCCGGGCAGCCACGTCCCGATCCACACCTCGGCCATGGGCAAGGCCCTGTTGGCCTTCGGCCGCGAGCCAGCCGATGCCGTGCGCCAGCTGCCCAAGCTGGTGTCGTACACACCGCGGACCATCTCCAGCCGGCGGCTGCTGGTCGAGGAGCTGGAGCGGATCCGCGAGCGGGGCTGGGCCATGAACGACGAGGAGCGCAACGTCGGCGTGCGGGCCATCGGCGCGCCGGTGGTCGGCGCCGACGGCGTGGCCCGAGCCGCCATCTCGCTCCAGGGCCCGACGGTCCGGCTGACGCCGGACCGAGTCGACGCCCTGGTGTCCGTAGTGCTGGACACCGCCGCCCGCTTGGGCGCGGTGCTCCCGGTCGACCGGCTCTGAGCCCGGCTGGCGGCCCCACCGCCGGCTCCACCTTGGCTCTATTCGTCCGCTCGGTGAAGCGGCGGCAGGGCGCGGGCCTGAAGGGAGGTGGCCCCCGAATCCGCACCGGCGCGCTCGTAGACGGGGATCGTCTCGGCCGCGACCGCGTCCCATGTGTAGTGGGCCGACAGCAGCGCGGCCGCGGCGCGGCGCTGGCGGGCCCGAGCGTCGGGATCGGCCAGCAGCTGGCGGAGGAGACCGCTCAACGCCCCGGCGTCGCCGGGCGGGAACAGGACGCCGGCGCCGGTGCTGTCGATGACCTCGCGCAGGCCACCCGACGCCGCCGCCACCACGGGCGCGCCGGCGGCCATGGCTTCGAGGGCGACGATGCCGAACGGCTCGTAGAAGCTCGGGATCACGGCCATCGTCGCCCGGTGCAGGAGGGCTTTGAGCTCCTCGTCCGGCACGAACCCGGGGAACGTGCAGATGTCGTCGACGCCGACGGCGCGGGCCGTTTCGTGCAGCTCGGCCAGGTACGAGCCCCGCCCGGCGACGACGGCGCGGACCCCTGGCACGGCGAGGCGCACCTCCGGCAAGGCATGCACGAGGGTCTGGAAACCCTTCTCGTACTGCACGCGGCCCCACGACACGATGAGCGCTTCGCCGTCGGCCCCCCGGACGGCGTCGGCGGGAGCGGCCCACGCCTCAGGATCGACGCCGTTGGGCACCACGTGGACCTTGGCCGGCGGGAGGTCGAAGGCCCGCAGCACCTCGTCGCGCATGAACTGCGAGCAGCAGATCACCCTCGCGGCCTGATAGGTGAGCCACCACTCGACGCTGTTGATCGCCGACGGTTGTCCGGGCGGGAGATGGCCGCCGTTGCGTCCGCGCTCGGTGGCGTGCATGGTGGCCACCAAGGGCCGGGTCCACAGCTGGCGGAGGGTGTCGCCGGCCCAGGCCACCAGCCAGTCGTGGGCGTGGACGACGTCGGGGCGCCAGTCTCCGAGCGCGGTGGCGAGCGCCACCAGGTGGTGGTTGGCGCTGGCCATGCCGGCCACGAAGAGGTCGTCGGGGATCCAGGGGAGGTCGGCGCGAGCCCGTAGGACGCGCACGCCGTCCACCACCTCGTCGTCGGGGACGTCCGGGTGGTGCAGGGTGAGGACGACCACCTCGCAACCGGCGCGAGCCAGGGCGCGCGTCAGACCGTCGGCGTGGGTCGAGATGCCGCCCACGACGAGGGGCGGGTACTCCCACGTCAGGACGGCGATGCGCACGGCTGGCCAACGTAGCGGCGGCAGGAGCGCGGGAACGGCCGCAGACCCGGTGGAGCCGCAGCGTAGAGTCGCCCCCTGTGTCAACCGCAGTCCTCGGCGACATCGATCTCCACCTCATCGGCGAGGGCCGCCACTGGCGGTTGTGGGAGGTCCTGGGGGCCCACGTCCGTCTGCTCGATGGCGCCGAAGGCGTCTCCTTCGCGGTCTGGGCGCCCAATGCCCGCCGCGTCTCGGTGGTGGGGGACTGGAACCACTGGCGCATCGGCGCTGATGTGCTGATGAGCCAGGGCCGGTCCGGGGTGTGGGCCAGCTTCGTGGCCGGCGTCGCCGAGGGGGCTCGGTACAAGTTCGCGGTCGAGGGCGCCGACGGCCAGGTCCGGCTCAAGGCCGATCCGATGGCCCGTTGCTGTGAGCTGCCGTCCGCCACGGCCAGCGTCGTGACCACCGCCCACCATCAGTGGGGTGATGAGGAGTGGATGGCCGCGCGCGCCGCCGCCGACCCGGCCTCACCCGGTCCGATGCGGATCTACGAGCTCCACGTGGGCTCCTGGCGGCTCGGGCTCGGCTACCGGGAGCTGGCCGTCGAGGTCGCTGACTACGTCGCCGACCTCGGCTTCACGCACGTGGAGCTGCTGCCCATCATGGAGCACCCCTTTGGTGGCTCGTGGGGCTACCAGGTCACCGGCTACTTCGCGCCCTCGGCCCGCTTCGGCACCCCGGACGACTTCCGCTTCTTCGTCGACCACCTGCACCAGCGCGGCATCGGTGTCATCGCCGACTGGGTCCCCGCCCACTTCCCGAAGGACGACTGGGCGCTGGCCCGCTTCGACGGCACCGCCCTGTACGAGCACCAAGACCCCCGCCGGGGCGAGCATCCGGATTGGGGCACGCTGGTCTTCAACTACGGCCGCCACGAGGTCCGCAACTTCCTGATCGCCAACGCCCTCTACTGGCTCCAGGAGTTCCACATCGACGGTCTACGGGTCGACGCCGTGGCCTCCATGCTCTACCTCGACTACTCCCGCCCTCCCGGTGCGTGGCTCCCGAACCAACGGGGCGGGCGGGAGAACCTCGAGGCCATCGACTTCATCCGCCAGCTGAACACGTCGGTGTTCGGAGAGCACGCCGGCGTGGTCATGATCGCCGAGGAGTCCACGTCCTGGCCGCGCGTCAGCCACCCGGTCCACCACGGCGGGCTCGGGTTCTCCCACAAGTGGAACATGGGCTGGATGCACGACACCCTGAGCTACTTCGCCCACGATCCCGTGCATCGCCGATGGCACCACCGCGACCTCACGTTCGGCCTGCTCTACGCCCACACCGAACGGTTCGTCCTGCCCCTGTCCCACGACGAGGTGGTGCACGGCAAGGGCTCGCTGCTGAACAAGATGCCGGGCGACGAGTGGCGGCGCTTCGCCAACCTGCGGGCGCTGTTCGGCTGGATGTGGGCCTACCCGGGTGACCCCATGCTCTTCATGGGGGGCGAGATCGCGCAGTGGACGGAGTGGAGCGAGACCAAGGGTGTCGACTGGGCTGCCCTCGACGGCGAGCGCCACCGTGGCGTGCAGGAGCTGGTCCGGTCGTTGAACCGGACGGCCGCCAGCTGGCCTGCCCTGCACGAGCAGGACGACGTGCCGTGGGGGTTCCAGTGGCTGGACGCCGACGACGGCGACCACTCGGTCTACGCCTTCCTGCGCTGGGCGGCCGACGGCACGGCGGTCGTGGCTTGCCTGGCGAACATGACACCGGTGCCGCGCGAGGGCTACCGGGTTGGACTGCCCTGGGCGGGCGAGTGGCGAGTGCTGCTCGACACCAACGCCACCTTCTTCGGTGGGACGGGCGTCGGCGGAAGCCGCGCCGTGTGGGCCGGTGACGACGAGCCTCACCAGGGCCAGCCCGCCTCCGCCTTCGTGACGCTGCCACCGCTCGCCGTGATCTGGTTGGGCTCCCACCGACCGTGACCGAGGCGGGACCGGCCGAGCCGGACCCGATCGAGCCCGACCCGACGGCCCCGCCGACGGGGCGGGCCGTCGTCACGGCGTCCGTGTCGCTCGGCGCCGCGGTGGGGTTGTTCGGCGTTTCGTTCGGCGTGCTGGCCGTGGCCAACGGGCTCTCGGTGGCCCAGGCCTCGGCGATGTCGCTCCTCGTGTTCACCGGCGCCTCGCAGTTCGCAGCCGTGAGCGTGGTGGCGAGTGGCGGCACCGGTGGCGCCGCGGTGGGCAGCGCCCTCCTCCTCGCCGCCCGTAACGGCGTGTACGGCATGACCATGGCCCGGGTGCTGAAGGGATCGCTCGCTCGCCGCCTGCTCGCCGCCCACCTGGTGCTGGACGAGTCCACCGCGATGGCCACCGCGCAGCCGGATCGGGCCGAGCAGGAGCGGGCGTTCTGGGTCACCGGGCTGTCCGTGTTCGTCTTCTGGAACGTGGGGACGTTGGTCGGCGCGCTCTTCGGCGGCCTGGTGGGCGACCCGGCCACGCTCGGTCTCGACGCCGCCTTCCCGGCCGGCTACGTCGTCCTCCTCGGCCCCCATCTCCGCACGTCGCGCGGTCGTCAGACGGCGCTCCTCGCCGCGGTGCTGGCCCTGGTGACCACCCCGTTCCTGCGGCCCGGGCTCCCACTCCTCGTCGCCGCGCTGGCCGCGCTGCTCGGCGTCCGAGAACCCCGGCCATGAGCTGGTTGGCGGTGTTGGCGTTGGCGGCCGGGGCCTACCTGTTCAAGGTGCTCGGCCTCGTCGTGATCGGCGGGCGTCAGCTCCCGGAGCGGGTCGAGGGTGCGTTGGCACTGATCCCGGCCGCGCTGCTGTCGGCGCTGATCGTCACCAACACGGTGGTGTCGGGGCAGCAGATCGTGATCGACGCCCGGCTGCCTGGTGTGCTGGCAGCCGCGGTGGCGGCCGAACGCAAGCTGCCCTTCCCCGCGGTCATCGCCATCGGCGCCGCCGTCACCGCTGTGGTGCGCGCCCTGGCGTGACGGTCAGGACGAGGAAGCGGTGTCGCCCTGTTCGACCACGGCCTTGAGGGCGCGGAGGTTCTTGCGCCAGATCGCTCCGAGCACGACCCTGCCGACCCGACCGCCCAGTGAGCCACCCAGCCACCATGGGAAGTGGAGGTCCTCCGTCCACGAGAACGTGGTCCCGCCCGGCCCGATGGGCTCCAGCGCGAAGCGGCCCACACCGGTCACCACGCCGGTGTGGCGGACGCCCATCGCCTCGCCCTCGAGCCAGTCGGTCACGGTCATGTCATCGGTCAGCTTCAGGGGACCGACCTTGGTGTCGACGAGGAAGCGGGTGCCGACGCCCCGCCGCTGGTCGCCGACGAAGCGGATGGTCACCGCGTCCTGCATCCAACGGACGTGGTCCTCGATGGGCTCGACGATCCGCCACACCTCGGCCGGCGCGGCGTCGATGGCAATGGCAACGGCAATCCGGTTGGTCACGGGGGAGAGGTGCCGAGGCGTCGGCCGACGCGCGGGTCAGCCCGCGGACACGCGGGCGACTGAGCGGAGATCCTCCGCTGCGTCCTCGGGTGGCGTGATGTTGATCATGACGCCGGTGCCGCGCTCGAACCCGGCCACCGTCACCAGCTTCGGCCAGATGTGGGCGTGCCAGTGGAACGCGTTGCCGTGCTGGTGCGGCGCGGTGTGGAAGACGATGTTGTAGGCGACGTCGCCCAGCCGGTCGGACAGCATCGAGAGACCGTCGCGGATGGCCCGGCCCACCGCTTCGACGTCGGCCTCCGGCGCGTCGTACAGGTGGCCTTCGTGTCGGTTCGGGATCACCAGCATCTCGTACGGGGCGCCACTCCAGAACGGGCACACCACCACGACGTCGTCGTTGGCAACGACGACGCGCACGCCGTCGGCCAGCTCGGCGTCGGCGGTGACGCACAGCACGCAGCCACCCTCGAACCGGGCGAAGGCCCGCTCCTCGTCGACGATCTCACCGGGGACGAACGGCATGCCGAGGAGCTGGCCGTGGGGGTGGGTGAGCGAGGCACCGGCTTCGCGGCCCTGGTTGACGATGGCCTGGGTATAGCGGATGTTGCGCTGACGGGCGTGATCCTGCATGCGGTTGCGCAAGGCCCTCATGACCATCGCCGCGGCTTCGTCGTCGAGGTCCTTCCAGCTGCCGCTGTGCTCGGGCGACAGCACGATCACCTCGTGGATCCCGCTCGCCACCGCCTGCACGTGCACCGGGCCGAGGTTGTGGACCGCCATCGAGTCGTGGCCCTCGAAGGCGGGGTAGCGGTTGGGCACCACCCGAACCTGCCACGCGCCGTCGCGGTCTTGCGTCTCGAGGACCCCGGGTGTGGCCGTCTCGGAGCCGACGCAGAACGGGCAGGCCAGGCCGGGGTCGGCCTCGACCTGCTGTGTCCGGGGAGCGAAGTCATGCGGACGTTCAGCCCGCTCGGCCACGATGGTCACCCACCGCCCGTTCAGAGGGTTCAATCGGAGCTGGCTCACTGCCCTCCCATCCTAGGCCGGCTCGCGGTGGGAGCGGTGGTACACCGAGACGTGGTGCGTGCTCTCGGCTGTGAACGGCGTCTCAGCCCAGTCCTCCCACCGGTACTCCAGCTCGAGACCACCGGCGGTCGCCATGGCATCGAGCTCGGCCGGGGCCGCATAGCGGATGGCCCATGGTCGCAGGCGCACACCGCTTTGTTCAGTCAGCTCCACGAACTGACCGGTGACGCGCTGCGCCGCCGGTTCGTGCTGGCTGACGCTGAGCACGACCCGATCGGCGGTGAGCGAGCGGACCTCGACCTGACCACCCGCGAGCGACGCAGGGTCAGGCACGAAGGCCTCGACGGCGAGGACGCCATCGGGCTCGAGGCGCGACGACGCGAGGGCGAGGCAGCGAGCCTGGGCCTCGGCCGTCAGCAGGTTGAAGAAGGTGTTGTAGGCGGCGAAGATCACGGCGAAGGGTCCGGCTGGAAGCTGCTCGGCCATGTCGCCGACGACGACGTCGATCCGGTCGCCGCCGGACTTCTCGCGCAGGACGGCCACCATCCTGGTCGAGGTGTCGATGCCGACGACGGGCACGCCCCGAGCGGCCAACGGCAAGGCCATGCGTCCCGTGCCGATGCCGAGCTCGAGGACCCTTCCTCCGGCCGCCAGCTCGGCGAGCCGAGCCACCGCGGTCTCGACGTCGGACACATCGGCGTACCAGAGGTCGTACACGTCGGCGATGGCGTCGCCGTACGAGGCCGCTCCGTACCCCTCCACGGGGTCAGTTGAGCACGATGCGGGGGCGCCGTCGGCCGCGGTGCGTCCGGAGCGCTCAGCCGGTGAACGACCAGATCGGCGCGCCGACGCCGCCGGGGGGCAGCGACTTGCTGCTCTCGGCCACGGTGTAGAAGCTGCCGTCGTTGGCGACGACGACGGCCTCACCGAAGCCGGCCGCGTTCTTGTTGGCCGCGGTGACGAGCGCGCACGGCGTCGCCTTCAGAGCCATCGCGACGCCACCCACGCCGACGCTGTAGTGGTAGACGACCTTCGGGGTCTTCACCAGCAGGGTGGTGCCGTCAGGCGAGGTGGACGCGTCCGTCATCGGGCCGTCGACGGCCAGCCGGCTCGAACGCACGACACGGGCGGGGGTGGTGCTGCCAACCGCGGCCCCGAGCACCGCCATGCTCGCGGTGTACGAGTAGGGCAGCTTGCCCGTGCGGGCGATGAACCACGCGGCGTCGGTCGCGTCGATGGTGAAGGCCTCGACGTTCAGCTTGATCGGGGCGCCGCCCTTGGCCGCGTTGAAGTACTGGATCGGAATGACGTCCGCGGGCCAGTCGACACTGACGAACGGCTGGCCGGGGGTCACCTTTGGCAGCGGCATGAGCCGGTAGAGGGCGACGGTGACCCGCTGGTCGACGTTGGTGCCGGTGTCAGCCAGCACGATGCGGCCTTCCCTATCGGTGCTGATGGCCTCGGTGTCGAAGTAGGGGATGGGCGCGCCGTGGGCCGTGAGGCGGAACCGCGCCAACGGGGTGCCGTCGGGGGCGATGGCCCAGACCGCGGCGTAGGTCGTGTCCTCGACCCCCTGCGGGCTGTCGCGCAGGCCGCGGTCGTTGTGGGTGAAGAGCACGCCCGGTGACGTCGCCACCGTGGTGAGTCCCGACGCCTGACGGAGCTCCGAGCCGACGTGGCCCGTCCTCGAGGCCGTTGGGGTGGATGGGCACGTGGCGACCGCCGCCGCGGCGGCCGTCGTCGAGCCCACTCCCGCGATGCCGAGTGCGCTGGCGCTGGCAGCCAGCGCGAGCAATCCGATCCGCAGCCTCATGTGGACGACCCTCCTGAACCCGCGCGTGGCGGTCGTGCCCGGCCGCCCACGCTACTCCCTCGCCCCTCAGGGCGCGAGCGCGGCGAACGGCGTGAGGTTGCGCAGCACCCCGTACACGAGCGCAAGACCCACGAGCGCGGACCAGGCGGCGGCCGGGACGCGGTTCAGGCCCCGCCAGCGGGGGCGGCCGAGGGCGGGCCAGAGCCACGAGAGCCACAGGCAGGCGCCGAGCGCCAAGGTGGGCAGCACGAACAAGTTGGCCCCGAGCGCTTGGACGAGGTGCCCGTGGAGCAGATCGTGGAGGGCGCGGGTCATGCCGCAGCCGGGGCACCACAGCCCGGTCAGGCGGTGGAACGGGCACGGCGGGAAGAGTCCCCCGCGGCTCGGATCGACAGCCCGCACGTAGGCCGCGCCCGCCAGACCGACGGCGCCGGCCGCGAGCGGCGCCACCGAGGCCGGGAGCCGTCGGGAGCGCTCGGCGCCCAGCTCGAGCCGGCTCCGCGCCGCCATCGGCGGGGCCGACGGCGAGCGAAGCGTGGTGGGCCGGGGCCACGAGCCGACGTTACCGGTGCGTCGTGCTGGTCCGGTGCCGCTGGTCGCCGGGTCCGGCGATGCCACCTGCCGCTACGGTCGCGGCGGTGAAGGCCGACGTCGAGGGCGACACGCCAGTTGCTGCCGCAACGGCGGCCCCGGTCTCGGACATCAGCCGTCGAGGTCGACGCGGGCGCCTCGCGGTCACGGCGCTGGTGTTCGCGGTGCTGCTGCTCGGGACCGTGCGGGGCCAGGACGACGACTTCCCGTTCGGCCCCTTCCGGATGTACGCCACTCGCCAGAGCCTCGATGGCACCGCCAGCTGGTATCGGATCGAGGCCGTCACGGACCGTGGCGAGCTCGTCTTCGTACCCGGCGCGGCGTACGGGATGCGCAGAGCTGAGCTCGAGGGCCAGATCCCCCGCTTCGTCGCCCGGCCGGCCCTCCTCGGCGAGCTGGCGCTGGCGTACGAGCGCCGCCGGCCCCGCGTGCCCCGGCTGGTCGAGATCCACCTCGTGAAGCGCCGCCAGCGGCTGCAGCACGGAAAACCGGCGGGGAAGCCGTCCGATCGGGTGGTCGCCTCATGGTCGCGGTGACCTCCGCTCCCGCTACTCGGCGCCGTCCGGCCCGGTCCGACTGGTGGTTCCCCCGCGTCGCCGTCGGCCGCATCGCCGCGCTGCGCCTGCTGGCCTACCTGTTCGTCCCGGTGGATGTGCTGGTGACGACGTCCTGGGTGCACCAGCACGCTGACGTGGCGGGCGTGCTCTTCCGGCCGGTCCTGATCGCTCGGCTGTTGCGGGTCCCGACGCCGACGCCCGCCGGGGTCTCCATCCTCCGCGCTGCGCTCCTCACCGCCGCCCTCCTCGCCGCGGTCGGAGTGGTCGCCCGTGCCACCCGGCTCGTGCGGGCCGCGGGCGTCGCCGTCTTCGTCCTCTACGGCTGGTGGATGCTCATCGCCATGTCGTACGGCAAGGTGGATCACGACCGCTTCGGCTACCTCGTGGTGCTCGCCGTCCTGCCGACCGTGGGCGCCGCCGCCCTCGGCGAGCGGCGGCCCTCGGCGCAGGCGGGATGGGCGGTGCGCATGGCTCAGGTGGCGGCCGTCGCCACCTACTTCCTCGCCGCCTGGGCCAAGATCCGGTTCGGCGGCTGGGACTGGGCCACCGGCGCCACGCTGACCTGGGCCGTGCTGCGTCGGGGCACCAACTTCGCCCGCTGGACCCTCGAGGCGCCCTGGTTCCTGCAGGGCTTTCAGTGGTTCCTCATCGGCTTCGAGCTGGCGTCGCCGGTCCTCCTCCTCGCCCGCAAAGACCGAACGCGCTACGTGTTGGTGGGACTCCTCCTCGCGTTCCACGTGATCACCTACCTCATGATCCGGATCATCTTCTTGCCCCACCTCATCGCGCTCGCCGCGTTCTTGCCGCTGGAACGCCTGGGCGGCCGACACGGTGAACGTAAGAGATCGGTTGTTGTTGCATCCGGGATGGCCGTGGCGCCCGCCGACGGCTCTTGAGGTCCCGTGCCACCTACCCTTACGCCCCCATGACGTCCCGACCGCTCTACCTGGCCGCGATGGTCGTCGGCGTCGTTGCGTGTTCAACATCCCCCGCGGTGACGGTCAGCGCGCCGGACAGCGCAGGGCGTTCCGCCTCGCCTCCGTCGACCGCGCTGGACCCGACGACGGCTCCGAGCACGACCACCGATGCCGGGCTGGCGCAGCGCGTCGCCTGGGGTCCATGCGCGAAGAGCAACGTGTACGACGTCCAAGGCTGGGAGTGCGGAGCCATCCGGGTCCCGCTCGACTACTCGGCGCTCGGGCAGGGGACGGTCACCATCGCGCTGACCCGCCGCCCTTCGCGCGACCAGACGACGCGCATCGGCTCGCTGGTCGTGAACCCGGGCGGACCGGGCGCATCGGGGATCGATGCCGTGCACTTCCTGACCGAGCAGATCCCCGATGAGCTCACGGCTCGGTTCGACCTCGTCGGGTTCGATCCGCGCGGGGTGGGAGCCTCAACCGCGGTCGACTGCGAGAGCGACGATGTGAAGGACGCCCAGGCCAACCTGGATCCCACGCCCGACGATGCGGCGGAGGTGAGCGCGCTCGTCGCCGCCCTGTCCGCCTCCGCCCGCACGTGTGCGGCGCAACAGGGTGACCTGCTCGGCCACCTCGGCACCATGAGTGCAGCGCGGGACCTGGACCAGATCCGCAAGGGTGTCGGCGACAAGCAGCTGACCTTCCTCGGCTTCAGCTACGGCACGCGACTCGGCGCCACCTTCGCCGATCTGTTCCCTGACAAGGTGAGGGCGCTCGTGCTCGACGGCGTGCTCGACCCCGCCAGCGGGGTCCACGAGGGTGGGGAGGTGCAGGGCTCGGGTTACGGCAACCAGGACTTCGCCCAGGCATTCGACCGCTTCGCTCAAGCCTGTGCGCGAGCCGCCACCTGCTCGGCCCGCCCCGACGCCAAGCGCCTGTATGACCAGGTGCGACGCGGCGGTCGTCAAGGCGCCCATCGTGGCGCCGACGATCCAGGCCGAGAGCGGCCGGAAGCTGACCCAGGGCCTGTTCGAGATCGGCGCCTACAGCGCCCTCTACGACACCGCGTCCTGGCCGTTCCTCGCCGTCGGCTTGAAGGATGCCGCCGCCGGCGACGGCTCGGTGCTCATCCGTCTGGCCGACAACTACGACGGGCGCCAGCTCAACGGGACGTGGACCAACCTCTTGGAGGCCAACCGGGCCATCACGTGTGCGGACTTCACCGACCGGCCCACGGCGGCTCAGATCCAGGCTGCCTATGCCCCATCGTCACCGTCGAAGCCGGCCTCGGACGGCCCGAAGGTGGCCTGCGTGGGTTGGCCGGAGACCGCGGAGCCGGCCCAGGCGATCACTCGGGCCGACACGCCGCCGCTCCTCCTCGTCGGCACGAAGGGTGACCCGGCCACGCCGTACGTGAACACAGCCGCCATGGCCAAGGCCCTCGGCAACGGGGTGGTGCTCACGTGGGACGGCGATGGCCATGGGGCCTTTCCGAAGACTCAGTGCATCACCAACGCCGTGACCCGCTACCTGGTCGACCTGCAGGTGCCGGCAAACGGCACGACCTGCCCGGCGGCCGACGGTGGGACGACGGCCGGTTCCGCCGGCTCGGCCTACGGACTCGACCGCACCGACCTCCAGCGCCAGATCGAGGACGGCTTCAAGATCAGCGGCGCCGCCCCCGACCTGGCCGCCTGCGTCGCCAAGCCGCTCGCCAACAACCTCCGACGAGGACGAGCTCGTCCACTTCTTCCTCGGCTTGGACCAGCCCGGGCTGACGAAGAAGCTGGCCGACGTGGCCGCCGGCTGCGGGGCCAGCTTCCGCAGCTGAGCGTCGGTCCCAGCTCGGCCGCGCTGGCCCGCGCTACCGGCTGAGGGTGACGGGGCGGCTGAACTCGGCGAAGAAGTCGTTGCCCTTGTCGTCGATCACGATGAAGGCCGGGAAGTCCTCGACCTCGATCCTCCACACCGCCTCCATGCCGAGCTCGGGGTACTCCAGCACCTCGACGTGGCGGATGCAGTCCTGGGCCAGGCGGGCCGCCGGGCCGCCGATCGAGCCGAGGTAGAAGCCGCCATGGGCCTGGCAGGCGTCGGTGACCTGCTGGCTCCGGTTGCCCTTGGCCAGCATCACATAGCTGCCGCCGTTGGCCTGGAACAGGTCGACGTAGCTGTCCATGCGCCCCGCGGTCGTCGGACCGAAGGAGCCGGACGCGTAGCCGACCGGCGTCTTGGCCGGTCCGGCGTAGTACACGGCGTGGTCCTTGAGGTACTGCGGCAGGCCTTGCCCGGCGTCGAGCCGCTCCTTGATCTTGGCGTGGGCGATGTCACGGGCGACGACCATCGGGCCGGCGAGCGACAGGCGGGTCTTGACTGGATAGCGCGAGAGCTCGGCTCGGATCTCGGCCATCGGCCGGTTCAGGTCGATCGGCACGACGTCGCGGCCGAGGTCTTCGGGGGTGGTCTCGGGCAGGAAGCGCGCCGGGTCGGACTCGAGCTGCTCGAGGAACACGCCGTCGGCGGTGATCTTGCCCGAGCGCCTGACGGTCGGCGGAGCAGGAGACGGCGATCGCGATCGGGCAGCTGGCGCCGTGTCGGGGAAGGCGGATGACCCGGACGTCGTGGCAGAAGTACTTGCCGCCGAACTGCGCGCCGATGCCCGTCCGGCGCGGTGAGCTCCAGCACCTGCTGCTCGAACTCGTGGTCGCGGAAGCCCGGCGCCGAGCTCGCTTCCCGCCTTGGGCAGGGTGTCCAGGTAGCGGGTGCTGGCCAGCTTGGCCGTCTCCACCGCGAGCTCGGCCGACGTGCCCCCCACCACGATGGCCAGGTGGTACGGCGGGCAGGCTGCCGTGCCCAGCGTGCGGACCTTGGCGTCGAGGAACTCGAGCAGGCTGCGTCTCGTTCAGGACCGCCTTGGTCTCCTGGTAGAGGTAGCTCTTGTTGGCCGAGCCGCCTCCCTTGGCCATGAACAGCAGCTTGTAGGCGTCGCCGTCGACGGCGCTGATCTTGATCTCGGCGGGGAGGTTGGTGCCGGTGTTGTGCTCCTCCCACATGGTGAGCGGCGCCATCTGGGAGTAGCGCAGGTTGCGATGTCTGGTAGGTGTTGAAGATGCCGCGGGCGATGGCCGCCTCGTCGCCGCCGCCCGTGATGACGTGCTGGCCCCGCTTGCCCTTGACGATGGCCGTGCCCGGTGTCCTGGCACATGGGCAGGATGCCGCCGGCGGCGATGCTGGCGTTCTTGAGCAGGTCGAGGGCCACGAAGCGATCGTTGGCCGACGCCTCGGGGTCGTCGAGGATGTTCCGCAGCTGCTGGAGGTGTCCGGGCCGGAGCAGGTGGGCGATGTCGCGCATCGCCTCCTGCGGTGAGGAGGGTCAGGGCGGCTCGGGCCGACCTTGACGAAGCGGCCCACCGGGGTGTCGAACGTCGACACCCCTTCGGTCGTCAGGAGGCGGTACGGGCGTCTCGTCCGTCCCCGATCGGGAGCAGGTCCTGGTATGCGAACTCCGGCACGGCGCTCACGGTATCCCTCGGGCCGCTCGGCGCGTCGCGGCCGTGACCCGCGTCGCCCGCCATGGCTGACGATCGAGGGGGAGGTGCGGATCGAGCACGACTCCCTGGGCGACGTGCGTGTCCCGGCCGGCCGCCCGGTGGGGGGCGCAGACGGCGCGGGCCGTGGAGAACTTCCCGATCTCGGGCACCACGATGCCACCCGAGCTGATCAGCGCCCTCGGCCTCGCTGAAGGGGGTGGCGGCCACGGTCAACGGCCGCCTCCGCGTGATCCCGACGCGACGTCGGCCGCGCCATCCACGACGCCGCGTCCGAGGTGTCCTTCGGCGCCCACCGACGACCAGTTCCCCGTCGACGTGTTCCAGACCGGGTCGGGCACCTCCACCAACATGAACGTGAACGAGGTGCTGGCGCACCTGGCGTCAGAGCGGCTGGGCCGGCCGGTGCACCCGAACGACGAGGTGAACGCGTCGCAGTCGTCGAACGACGTCTTCCCGTCGGCCATCCGCTGGCCGCCTGCTGGCTCATCGTCCGCCGGCTCGTGCCCGCGCTCGACCACCTGCACGCCGAGCTGCGCCGGCTGGCCCGCGAGCACCCGCAGACAGTGAAGGCCGGGCGCACCCACCTGATGGACGCGGCGCCGGTCACGCTCGGGCAGGAGGCGTCGGGATGGGCCCGGCAGGTCGAGCTCGGGCGAGCCCGCCTGCTCGACGTGCTGCCTCGCCTGGGCGAGCTCCCCCTCGGGCGGCACCGCTGTCGGCACCGGGCTCAACGCGCCACCTCGGTTCGCCAAGCTCGTCATCGCCACGCTCGCCGCCGACATGGGCGCTGCCGCTCAGCGAAGCCGTCGACCACTTCGAGGCCCAGTCGGCGCAGGATGCGCTGATCGAGGCCAGCGCGGGCGGCGAAGGTGCGTCGCGCTGAGCCTCTACAAGATCGCCGGTGATCTCCGGCTGATGGGCTCGGGCCCGGCGGCCGGGCTGGCCGAGGTGGTGCTGCCGGCCCTGCAGCCGGGCAGCTCGATCATGCCCGGCAAGGTCAATCCGGTCATCCCCGAGGCGGTGCAGCAGGTGGCCTGCCAGGTGGTCGGCAATGACGCCGCCATGACCTTCGCGGCGACGCTGTCGACCTTCGAGCTCAACACCGCCATGCCCGTGATGGCCCGCAACCTGCTCGAGTCGCTCCGCCTCCTCGCCAACGTGGCGCCGCTCCTCGCCGACCGCTGCCTGGCCGGGCTCGAGGTGGACGGCGCGACCATGCGCCGCTACGCCGAGTCCTCGGCCGCCGTGGTGACGGCGCTCAATCCGGTGCTCGGCTACGAGCGGGCGGCCGAGGTGGCCAAGCGAGCGGTGGCGGAGCGCCGGGCGGTGACCGACATCGTCCGGGAGGAGGGGCTGGTCGACGACGAGACCCTGGGCCGCGTGCTCGACGTGCTGGCGATGACCAAGGGTGGCGTCCGCGCCGCGGCCCTGCCGTCCGCCCGACCAAATGAGCGTGTGCCGGCCGCCCGAGCCGTCCCGGCCTCAGGCCAGGGCGGGCGTCCCGGCGTAAGCCTGCGGATCCCCCGGAGCCGGGATGACCGCCCTCGTCCAGACCACGGTCTGGGCGATGGCATCGGCCACGTGCGCGCCACTGCTTGGCGTTCCAACCCTCGGCCGCCGCCACCACCTGGCCGTCGACGCGGAGGAAGACGAAGGCCGGCAGCCGCTCGAGGCCGAGCGCCTTGACGTAGGCGCGCTCAGGGTCGGTGAAGGTGAGCACCTCGTCGGCGAGCGGGCCGAGGAAGGCCTTGGCCTCGTCGGCCGTGGCGGTGACGACCCAGTTCACCCGGACCGCGGCCTCGGCGAAGTCGCGCAGGATCCGGGCCGCGGTGTCGAGGATCCACGCGCTCTCGTTGGTGTACGGATCGAGGACGACGGAGACGAGGTGGAACGTGGTCAGCCACTGCTCGAGGGTGCGCCCGTCGCCCTGGAGCGGCGTGAGCGTGAGGTCCATCGGCGGGTTGCTGGCCACGGCCGGGGACGGTAGCGCGAGCGGGGGTAGGGTCCGCCAGGTGCACCCGATCGAGCGTCTCCGGTATGTCGCCAGGGCCTCGGATGCCGACCCGGCGCTGGTGGTGCGGGAGACCGCCGGCGCGCTCGCCGGGCTGCGCCTCGACCCGGCCGGCCTGGTGACGGCGTGCCGCCGGATCGTCGAGCGCCACCCGACGGCAGGGCCGTTGTGGTGGTTGTGCGCTCGCACCGTCACCGCGGCCGACCCGATGGCCGAGGCCTGGCGCTGCGTCGAGGCGATCGAGGAGGATCCCACTGCCGACGAGCTGGCGGCGGCCTTGCCGGACGACGCGACGATCTGCGTCGTCGGCTGGCCGAGCCAGGTGGCCCGAGCGCTGGTGCGACGGGGCGACGTGACTGTGCTGGCCGTCGACGGCGAGGGCGCGGGCCTGGCCCGTCGGTTGCGCCGCCTGGACGTCGAAGCCGAGGAGGTGGCCCCCGGAGCGCTGGCGGCTGCTGCCACGGCCGCCGACGTCATCCTGGTGGAGGCCGAGGCCATCGGTCCGGACGGCTTCGTGGCCCCACTCGGGAGCCACGCCGCGGCGGCGGTGGGCTACTGCGCGGAGGTACCCGTGTGGCTACTCGGCGGCGTCGGCCGGTTGTTGCCGGAACCGCTCTGGCACTCCGTGCTGGCCCGGCTCGCCTCCGAGCGTGAGCCGTGGGAGCTGGATCACGACGTGGTGCCCCTCTCGCTCGTCTCGAAGCTGTGCGGGCCCGCGGGGCCCGAGGACGCGGCGGCCGGGCTCCGCCGCCTCGACTGCCCGGTGGCGCCGGAGCTGCTGCGCTCCTCCCCCTTCTGACCGCCCTCAAGGCTGCGCCAAGCGGATCTCCACCTCCAGCGCGCGCAAGTCGAGCGCGTTCGAGGTGCAGCTGCCGGATGACACCGTGCGTAGGGTGCGGACATGCCGAGCCGGCGCAGCCAGATCACGATGTCGCCCGACGAGGTTGACGCCTTCTTGCACGAGACCCGCACCCTCAACATCGCCACCATCGGACCGACAGGGCAGCCGCACCTGGTCGCCATGTGGTACGGGTTCCTCGACGACCAGGTCGCGTTCTGGACGTTCGCCAAGAGCCAGAAGATCCAGAACCTCCGCCGCGACCCGAGGATCACCGCGCTGGTCGAGGACGGCAAGACCTACGAGTCGCTCCGCGGCGTCGAGCTGGTCGGCACCGGGCGGATCATCGAGGACTACGACACGATCGTGGAGATCGCCCTCAGCATCGCGTCCCGGCACGTCGGGCCGGACGGGGTCAGCGAAAAGGCCCGCCCCTTCCTCGAGGCCCAGGCCCGCAAGCGGTTGGGCGTGGTCATCGACGTCGAGCGGGTGGTGAGCTGGGATCACACCAAGCTGGGTGGCGTGTACTGAGCGCGAGCGCCGGTGAGCGGGCTTACGGCCCCAACCCCGGTCGGGCCACGAACGGGCCGACGACAGCCCAGGTGCGGTCGAGGGACGCAGTCAGCAGGCGGCGGTAGGACGCAGGGACGTAGGGGAGCGGCAGCGTCCGGCTCACGTCCAGGACGACCTTCCAGGTCGGCTCCACCCAGGTTGGGTGGGCGACCGGTCGCTCGGCCGAGAACCCATGGCCGTCGGCACGCTCCACGAAGCGAACCGTCACCACGATGCCGTCCTGGGTGGCCGCGGGGAGGTGCGAGCCGCCCTTCATGTTGGACAGGTGGTTGCCGAGGCCGAACAGCACCCAGCGGCCGTGGATGGACGCGATCGGCTGGACGACGTGGGCATGGTGGCCGATGATGAGGTCGATGTCGCCTGAAGCCGTGAGCTGCTCGGCGATCGTTCGCTGGTAGCTGGTGACCGACGCGGAGTACTCGGTCCCCCAGTGGAGGCTGACGAGGACGAGCTCGGCACCGGCGGTCCGGACGGCATGGGCTTCGGCGAGGATCCGCGGCACGTCGATGAGGTTGGCTCGCCACGCCTGGCCCGCCGGGGTCCGCAGACCATTGAACGAGAACGAGTAGGAGAGGTGGGCGACCCGCACGCCCTTGACGGTGAAGACGTCGGCGCTCGCGGCCGCCTCGGCGGGTGTCCGAGCGGTGCCGCTGTGGCCGAGGCCGACGCGGTCGAGGTTGGCGAGCGTGGTGTCGATGCCGGCGACGCCGCGGTCCAAGGAGTGGTTCGACGCGGTCGAGCAGCGGTCGTAGCCGGCGGCGGCGATGGCGTCGGCTATCGCGGCCGGGACGCCGTAGCGCGGATAGGTGCTGAGGGCCTCACCGGCCGGCGCGATGGGGGTCTCGAGGTGGCAGATGGCGAGGTCGGCGTTCGCCACCAGCGGCGCGATGTTGCCGAACATGAGCCGGAAGTCGAAGGCCCGCCCACTCGCGCGCCCCCAGCGGGCGGCCTGGGCCCAGAGCTCGCTGTGCGGGAGGACGTCGCCGGAGACGGCGATCGAGAGGGTCCGGCGGGCGGGTGACGGCGCCCGAGCGGCCGTCGCCACCAGCTTGAGCTCGGGGATGACGGAGGTGGACGATCGCGGGCTCGCGCTCGCCGGTGGGAGACCGACGAGCGCGGTCGCCCCGACCACGGCCGCCGCGAGCACTGCGGCGGCACGAATGTGTCTCCCCACGGACGCGACGCTAGCCACGCCCCCGGGCTCGCCTGGCGACCCGCTGCAGTACCGTGGCCGCATGGGTGAGATGGTGACCTTCACGAGCAACGGCGGCACCTGCGAGGGCTATCTGGCCAGCCCGCGATGGGGGTGGCCCGGGCGTCGTCGTGATCCAGGAGTGGTGGGGCCTGGTGCCCCACATCAAGGACGTCGCCGACCGGTTCGCCGCGGCCGGCTTCACCGCACTGGCGCCCGGACCTGTACCGCGGTCAGACCGCCAGTGAGCCCGACGGGGCCGGGCAAGCTGATGATGGCCCTGAACCTCGGCCAGGCGGCGAAGGACATGTCCGGGGCGGTGGACCTGCTGCAGCAGCGGACGGGGCAGTCCGCAGGTCGGCGTCGTCGGCTTCTGCATGGGCGGCGGGCTCGCCCTCGTGCTGGCCACGCAGCGCCCGGACGCCGTGAAGGCGCTGGCGCCGTTCTACGGCCTCATCCCGTGGGAGTCGGCCCAACCGGACTGGTCGGCGCTCGACGCCAAGGTGGTCGGGCACTACGCGGAGCAGGATGGCTTCTTCACGCCCGAGCTGGCCCGCGACCTGGAGTCGCAAGCTGAAGGATCTCGGCAAGGACGTCACCATCCACATCCACCCGGGCGCCGACCATGCCTTCTTCAACGACAGCCGGCCCGAGGTCTACAACGAGGCCGAGTCGGCGGCGGCGTGGGCGGACACGATCGAGCTCTTCCGCTCGACGCTGGGACGCTGAGGTCGGCGCCGACGCAGTCCGAGCACGAGCAGCTCGTTTTCGACCGACCACCGCGCCCGCGTAGCCTGCCGCACCATGTCGGCCCGCTCCCGTGACCTCCCTCGCCGCTCCTGCCTGTCCATCCCCGGATCGAGCGAGAAGATGCTCGGCAAGGGCCCGGGCATCCCGGCTGACATGGTCTTCCTCGACCTCGAGGACGCCGTCGCGCCCAAGGAGAAGGAGGCGGCGCGGGACAAGGTGGTGGCCGCCGTCCGGGAGCAGGACTGGGGCGAGAAGGTCCTCTGCGTCCGGGTCAACGACTGGTCGACCAAGTGGACCGCGTACGACGTCATGGCCGTGGTCGGGCAGGCGCGGGCCGACGGCTCGACGAGATCATGCTGCCGAAGGTCGAGTCCGCGGCGCAGGTCGTGGCCACGGACCTCCTGCTGGCCCAGGTGGAGCAGGCGGCCGGGCTGCCGGTCGGCCACATCGGGATCGAGGCCCAGATCGAGACCACCCGCGGGCTCATCAACGTCGAGGAGATCTGCGCGGCCTCGCCCCGGCTCGAGACCATCATCTTCGGACCGGCCGACTTCGCGGCGTCGATGGAGATGCCGGTGCTCACGGGTGGCGTCCAGATCCCGAGCTACCCGGGCGACCACTTCCACTACGTGTTCTCCAAGATCCTCATGGCCGGGCGGGCCAACGGGCTGCAGGTCATCGACGGGCCGTACCTCTACATCCGCGACAGCGACGGCTTCCGCGACTACTGCCAGCGCACCCGCACCCTGGGCTACGACGGCAAGTGGGCGCTCCACCCGGACCAGGTCACGATCCTGAACGAGGTCTTCTCGCCGACCCAGGAGCAGTTCGACCGGGCCTGGGACATCCTCGAGGCCTACCGGGCGGCCACGGAGGACGAGGGCAAGGGTGCGGTGATGTTCGGCGACGAGATGATCGACGAGGCCAGCCGCAAGATGGCGATCAAGTTCGTGTCCCGAGGCGAGCGGGCGGGGCTCAAGCGGTCGGCGCCGGCGACGACCGCCGACGGCGGCGTGACCGGCGAGTCGACGCCTTCCTCTTCGACGCCGGCGGCGTCCTGGTCCTGCCCGACCCGACGGTGCTCGGCCCGACGCTCGCCCCCTACGGCGGCCGGTCCGACGCTCGAGGCCCACGTTCGGGCCCACTACGCCGGCATGGCGCGCCAAGAGCGAGCAGGGCGCGGAGGAGAAGGACTGGCTGGCCTACGACCGTGCCTACGTCGCGGCCGTCGGCGTGGCCGAACCCGACGCTCGACGGAGGCGGCGCTGGTGCTCGGGCGCGACCCGCAGTGCGTGGCTGTGGCGCTACCCGATCGCAGTCGTCGGTCGAGGCGCTGCGCGCCTGCTCCACGACGGTGGCGTGCCCGATCGGCGTGGTCTCGAACGCGTCGGGCCAGATCGAGGCGGTGCTGCGCCGCATCGAGGTGTGCCAGGTCGGCGCGGGCGACGGCGTGCCGGTGCGCTGCGTCGTCGACTCCCACTTCGTCGGCGTGGCCAAGCCCGATCCGGCCGATCTTCACCCCCGCGCTCGCCGTGCTGGGCCTGCCGCCGGAGCGGGTCGCGTACGTCGGGGACTCGGTCGACGATGGACGTCGGGGGTGCCCGCGCCGCCGGGCTCCGGCCCGTCCTGATCGACCCCTACGACGACCATCCGGGCGCCGACTTCGAGCGGATCAAGGACCTGCGTGAGCTGCTCGCCTGGCTCTGACGGGGGCTCGGACGCTCACCGCGGGCAGGCCCCCGGGGGCCGTCGAGCCGCCCCGGTGCCGAGGTGTCCGAGCGGTGGGCGGCCTGGCGAGCCGAGGTCGACCTCGATGAGTACGCCGGCCGGTGGGACCGCCTGGCGGCGAGCGGGCAGCGCCGTGCACGGCGAGGCGGACCTGATCGCGTCGCTCGGCCGCGGCCCGGTGCTCGACGCCGGCTGCGGGACGGGGCGGGTGGCGATCGAGCTGGACCGGCGTGGGTTCGACGTGGTCGGCGTCGACCTCGACGAGGACATGCTCGCGGTGGCCCGTCGCCAGGCGCCCGAGCTGGCGTGGCGCCACGGCGACCTGGCCACGGTGCAGCTCGGCCGGCGCTTCCCGATCGTGGCCATCGCCGGCAACACCATGATCTTCGTGCGCCCCGAGGACCGGGCGCTCGTGATCGTAGCAACCTCGCCGCCCACCTGCTCGCCGGCGGGCTGCTGGTGGCCGGCTTCTCCCTGGAGCCGGGTGGCCTCGGCCTCGACGAGTACGACGAGCTGTGCCGCGGCGTGCGGCCTGGAGCTGGTCGAGCGGTGGGCCACGTTGGACCGCGGGCGCCGTACGTTGCCGGCGGCTACCAGGTGTCGGTCCACCGTCCGGTGGTGACGAACGACACCTGAGCCGTCGCGTGGTGCACGAAGTGGGCGGACACCCTGCGGCGTAAGGTCGCGGCGTGGAGCCGGTTGGGAGCGAGCGGCGCAGGGCGGCGGAGGCCCAGTGCGATGCGCCGGCGCGGCCGGGTCTCAGCCGAGACCGCGTCGTCGACACCGCGCTGGACATCGTCGACCGCGACGGGCTCGATGGGCTGACCATGCGCCGGCTGGCCGCCGACCTCGGGGTGGAGGCGATGTCGCTCTACCACTGGTTCCCCAACAAGGCCGCCATCCTCGACGCCCTGGTCGAGGCGTCGCTGCGGGAGACGGCGAGCGTGCTCGACGCCCGGCGCGCACCGCGGGCTGGCGGGCCAGCCTGCGCGGCCTTGGCCCACAGCGCACCGCCAGGTTCTGCAAGGCCCACCCGAACACCGTCCCGCTACCTGAACAGCCGCCCTGGCCAGTCCGTCGAGTCGATGCGGTTCATCGAGCGCATGCTCGAGGTGCTCCGCTCGGACGGCTTCGCCCCGTTGCTCGGCGACCGAGGCATGCGAGGCGCTGCTGGCCTACATCACCGGCTCGGTCTCGACGGAGATCGGTCGCACGCTCGGCGGAAGGTCCGGTGGAGGAGCTCGTGCAACGCCTTCCAATCGAGGAGTTCCCCCGGGTGCACGAGGTGGCCCCCCTGTTCACGGGGCTCGCCGACCGCCGATGACGCGCAGTTCGAGTTCGGCCTCGACGCCCTGCTCGACGGGCATCGCCGAGCGTCTCATCGAGCGGCGTCTGAGAGGGCCCGCTCGACCGAATGACGCGACGCGTCGCGTCGCCCGCGACGCTCGCCCCACCAGCCGGCGGGCGATCACCTTGAGGCAGAGCGTCTCGTCCGCGCCCTCGAAGATCGACAGCACGCGGGCGTCGACGAAGAGCCGGCTCACCGGGTACTCCTCGGCGTAGCCGTAGCCGCCGTGGATCTGCATGGCCTCACGGGTGACCCACTCGGCGGCCTTGCAGACGTACGCCTTCACCATCGACGCCTCGAGCGCGCCCTGACCCTTGGCCATCAGCTGCCGCCACGGCGTAGGCGAACTGCCGGGAGGCCTGGATGATCGCGGCCATCCGGCCCAGCTTCACCTGCGTCAGCTCGTAGTCGCCGACCGGCTCGGCCGAAGACGTTCCGGTTGTGCGGCGTACTCGACCGCGGCCTCGTACGCGGCCTGCATCACGCCCGACGGCTCGCGCCGCGGTCTGCAGCCGGCCGTTCTCGAAGCCCTCCATCTGGTGGTAGAAGCCGCGGCCGAGCCCGTCGTCGCCGCCGATGAGGCAGGACGCAGGGACCCACCAGCGGTCGAAGGCGATCTCGTAGGAGTGCATGCCCCGGTAGCCGATGGTGTCGATGGGCCGGCCCTCCATCCGGCCCTCGCCCTGTCCGCCGCCTGCGTGAGCACGAAGCCGTGGCCGTCGCCGCGCGGCTTGGGCACGACGAAGAGCGACAGCCCCCGGTGGGACTTCGTCCGGTCGGGGTCGGTGCGGGCCAGGAGCATCAGCACGTCGGCCCGGGCACCGAAGGTGCACCAGGTCTTGACCCCGCTGATCGCGTACCCGGGCTCGCCCGCCGGCCCGGGCGCCGGCGCCGCCGCGGTCTTCATGCCGGCGACGTCGGAGCCGAAGTCGGGCTCGGTGACTGCCACTGCGGCCATCACCTCGCCGGTGGCCAGCTTGGGGAGCCACTCGTGCTTCTGCTCCTCGGTGCCGCCCTTGACGAGGGCGCGGGTGAGGATCTCCGGCCGGGTGATGAGCGAGCCGCCGATGCCGAGCGAGGCGCGGGACAGCTCCTCGGTGGCGATGACCATGGCCAGGTACTCGCCGTCGCCGCCCTCTGAATAGCCGCCGTACTCGGCCGGCACGGACAGACCGAAGGCGCCCATGTCGGCCAGGCCGCGCGACGATCTCCTCGGGCACGTCGCCGTTCTCGCGATGGACGTGCTCGGCGGCCGGCTTGATCTCGTTCTCGGCGAAGGCCCGGAACGTGTCCTGCACCAGCTCGAAGTCGGCGTGCGAGGTGACGAGGGCCGGCCTGGTAGGCCAGCGAGGCCAGGAAGGCCGGGTCGCGGTAGGTGGCGAGGAAGTGCGTGACGCCCCGGCGAGCTCGGCGGGGTCGGACGCCCCACAGGGCGTCGCGGCCGACCACGCGGCGTGACCAGGTCGTGCGACCGCGTCGGCGACGAAGGCGCAGGTCAGCCGGGCCTCGACGTCGCCCTTAGCGCCGTAGTCGAGCATCGACCGCGCCGTCGCGAGCGCCGCGGCGGCGTGGGCCAGGTCGTAGGCGAGCACCTGGGCGGCGTCAGGGCCGCCCGCCGCTCGTAGGCGGCGCCACGCCCGCAGCCACGACATTGTCCGCCAGCTCGACGGCGGTCGCGGCGGCCTTCGAGGTCTGCAACGGTCATGCCGCCGACGTTACCGATCCGCCCGCTCTCCCCCTTCCGCGGCAGCGAACGACGGATGTCGTCGTCGACGGCCGCGAGAAGCCCCGCGAGTGCGACGGGCCGGTGTGGAAGGCTCCGGCCGTGTCCCGGCTGTGCGTCTTCTGCGGCTCCAACGCCGGGTCGTCGGCCTCGTTCGCGGCCGCCGCGACCGAGCTCGGCGCCACGATGGCCGCCAGCAGGGATCGGCCTCGTCTACGGCGGCGGCGACGTCGGCCTGATGGGCGTCCTCGCGGACTCGGTGCTCGACGGACGGCGGTGAGGTCGATCGGCGTGATCCCCGAGTTCCTCGAGCGGGCCGAGATCGCCCACCGCGGCCTCACGTCGCTCGTGCCGGTTGGCTCGATGCACGAGCGCAAGGCGCTCATGGCCGACCTGGCCGACGGGCTTCATCGCTCTGCCCGGCGGCTTCGGCACGCTCGACGAGCTGGCCGAGGCGCTCACCTGGACCCAGCTCGGCCTGCAGGCCAAGCCGGTCGTGCTCCTCGATGTCGACGGCTTCTGGACGCCGCTGCTGCGCTTCTTCGATCACGCCGTCGAGCACGGGCTTCCTACACCCCGCTCACCGCCAGCTCGCTGCAGCGCGCCGCTCACCGTCGACGAGGCCATCGCGCTGGCCACCGCGCCGGTTGCGGCGCTGCCGCCCAAGTGGCTCGATCGGGACGGACCTCCGCCGCCGTAGTTGCCGCGAGCGGAGGGTTGCGTTCATCACCGCGAAACATGGGCGAAATCGCGGCCTCGTACCTTCTTGATGTGGACGTCGCCGTTCGAGGGTCGAGCCCGGACCGGGCCCGACCCACCAGCCGCCCGGCCCGAGCCCCGGCCGCGTGGAGGTAACCGAGGTCCTCGTCCACGTGCTCGTCGTCTTGCTGGCGGCGAAGGCGGCGGCGGAGGTCTCCGAGCGGGTCGGCATGCCGGCCGTGGTCGGCGAGATCGTGGCGGGCATCCTGATCGGTCCTTCCGTGCTGGGCCTCGTCGGGCAGGACGACGTGCTGCGGGTGCTCGGCGAGCTGGGCGTGATCCTCCTCCTGCTCGACGTGGGCATGGAGATGGACCTCGCGCGAGCTCGGCGCGGTCGGGAGGGCGTCGCTCAGTGTCGCCACCGTGGGCGTCGTGGTGCCCTTCGCCGCCGGCCTGGCGACGGGGGTCGCGTTCGGCATGACTGGCAAGGAGGCTTTGTTCGTCGGTGCGGCGCTGACCGCAACGAGCGTGGGCATCACGGCGCGTGTGTTCGGCGACCTCAGGGCGCTGGCGTCTGTGGAAGCCCGCACGGTGCTCGGCGCCGCGGTGGCCGACGATGTGATGGGCCTGGTGATCCTCACTGTCGTTGTCCGCATCGTGTCGGAGGGAAGCGTCTCGCTGTTGAGCCTGGCCGGGATCGTCGGGGTGGCCGTCGGCTTTCTGGTGCTGACCACCGTGGTCGGCGTACGCATCGTGCCACCGCTGTTCGCGCTGGTGAGCCGCCACAGCCGTTCGGCCGGCACGCTCGTCGCGGTGGCCCTGGCGTTCACGCTGGCCGTCGCCGAGCTGGCGAACGCCGCCAAGCTGGCCCCCATCGTCGGCGCCTTCGTAGCTGGCCTGGCCCTCGGCCGGAGCCGGTCGGCCGACCGCGTCCGCCGTGAGCTGACGCCCGTCGGGCACCTCCTCATCCCTGTGTTCTTCCTTGGGATCGGGATCGACGCCGACGTCGCCGAGTTCACCCATCCCGCCGTGCTCGGCCTGGCGGCGGCGCTGCTGGTCCTCGGGGTGCTCGGCAAGCTGGTCTCGGCCCTCGGGTTGTGGGGCTCGCCGGGCGACAAGACCCTCGTCGGGATCGGCATGATCCCCCGCGGCGAGGTCGGGCTGGTGTTCGCCACGCTCGGGCTGCGCCAGGCCATCTTCGGCGAGGACGTCTACGCCGCCTTGCTGCTCGTCGTGCTCGCCACCACGCTGTTGACGCCACCCCTGCTGCGCCACCGGCTCCTCCGCTTGCGGGCGGCGCGTCAGCCCGGTGGTGCCGGCGCGTCGGTGGAACCGGTTGGAGGTTGGCTGCGCGACGAGGGCGGCACGATCGAGCTCGTGTCGGAGCCCGCTGCGGCCCTGACGCTCGAGGTCACCCTCGACGCGGCGCTCGCGTGCACTCGAGCCCGGGCGGGAGCCAGCCTGCTCAACTGGCTGGCCGCGATCCCACCCGGTCCTCTGCGGTGGACGCGGGCGGCGCGGGAGCGCTTCATCACCCTGCTCCGCCACGGCGGTCCGCGCTCCTGGCGGCTGCTCGTGGTGAGCGGCGTGCTCGAGCGGGCTCTGCCCAAGCTCGGGGCGGCCGTCGCCGAGCGCCAGTCCGAAGCCGAGCTCGATCCGTTGGCGGCCCTCCACTGGCCTCGCCTCACCCGGTTGCAGGAGGACGGCGGGTTCCGCTATCTCGCTCACGCCGAGCGGCTGCTCGCCGCCGCGCTCGTGCTGGACGCCACGGAGGGCGACGGCGACGATCGTGGCGCCGTAGCCAGGGAGGTGGCGTACCGGCTCGAGTTCGGCGCGGGTCGGCGAGCGCGCGGTCATCGGGCTGGTCGAGGACGCCGGTCTCCTTGCCGCAGCCAGCCGGCGCATCGACGGACTCACCGAAGAGCCGGTGCTCCAGCTGGCCGCTCACCTCGCCACCCCCGACCAGGCCGAGGCGCTCTATGCCCTCTCGCTCAGCGCGGACGACGAGCTCGATGCCGGTGAGCGGGCCAGGCTGTCCACCCTGCACGACCTCGTACAGGCTGCTCTTTCCCACCCGGAGCTGGTCGGTCCTGACGCGACGAACACGGTTGAGCGACGCCGGGCCGAGGCCGCTCGCCTCGTGAGTGATCGGGACGGGAGCGAGCGCATCGACCACGCACCTCGCGCGTACCTCCTGGCTGTGTCACCCACCGACATCGCGCGGCAGGTGGCGCAGTGCGATCCGCTGCCGCACGCCAACACGGTCCGGGTCGCGGTCTCAGCACGCGTCGGAGGCGGTTGGAGCGTCGACGTCGTGGGACGCGACCGCCCCGGCCTCCTGGCTCGGGAGACCGGCGTTCTGGCTGAACACCGGCTGGACGTCGTGGCGGCCATCGCCGCCACCTGGGGTGACGGGTGCGCGCTGGCATCGTTCGACGTGAAGGGGTCAGTCGCGCCCGACGCCGAACGCTTGCAGGCCGACCTCGTTGCTGCCCTCGACCGGCCGATCACGTCGACGCCGGTCGCGGATGTCGTGCTGGACTTCGACGATTCGGGCTCGCCCTGGCACACCCTCGCCACGGCCCGCGCCGTGGACCGGCCCGGGCTGCTCCACGCCCTCACGACAGCCTTCGCGGCCGCCGGGGCCAACGTGCACGCGGCGCGGGTTCACACCGACGGCGGCCGAGTGATCGACGTCTTCGAGATGACCGACGTTCGGGGACCCAAGCTTCGCCCCGACAGCTACGCACGCGTCCAAGCGCTGTTGGCGGAAGGGGTGGTGGAGCGCAAGCGGCGCCTCTGGCGTCCCAGTCTCGGTTCGGGGGCGCGGCGGCGGCTGCGCATCGCGCCCAGCTCGGTCTGACTCCTCAGCTAGCCGCGACAGAAACCAGTCAGGGATCTGTCGTAGACGACGACACGCGAGAGGTATGCGGACGAAACACCCGCTCCCTACGGTCGATCCGAGGGTCGTCACGCGGCTCTGGAGCCCGGTCAGCGCGGCCGGTCTCTGACATCCAGGGTTCATCGGAACAGCAAGGAGAACTGCATGCCCGGATCTCCACTGTGGCACCGACGGGCGAAGCTCGCTGCGGCTGCCGGGGTGACCATGCTCGGGACGTTGCTCATCACCAGCGGCGCAGCGTGGGCGGCGAAATCGCCAGCCCCGGACACCTCAACAACGGCTGGCCTTGGCATCGCTACCAACATCCTGTGGGTGACGATCGGTGCTGCGCTCGTGATCTTCATGCAGGCCGGCTTCGCGCTCGTCGAAACCGGCTTCTGCCGGGCGAAGCACGCCGCGCACGTGGTGAGCACGAACTTCGCCATCTTCGGTCTGGGCTTCGTCGCCTTCTTCATCATCGGCTACGCCCTGATGTTCGGCGGCTACGGCACCGCGCTGCTCGGCTTCGCCGCACCGGGCGGGCATCTCATCGGCTCCGGCAACTGGGTGTTCCTGTGGAAGGCGCCCCCGTTCGATGGGCGGCAGCGGTGACCTCTACTCCGCTGGCGGCCTGGCCTACTTCCTCTACATGGTGGCCTTCATGGACACCACGGCCACCATCCCGACTGGAGGCATGGCCGAGCGGTGGAAGTGGAACGCGTTCATGGGCTGGGCCCTGTTCTGCGGCGCCCTCTACTACCCCTTGTTCGGCGCCTGGACGTGGGGCGGCGGCTGGTTGGCCAGCCTGGGCAAGAGCCTCCATGCCGGCTTCGGCTACGTGGACTTCGCCGGATCCGGCGTCGTGCACGCCATGGGTGGCATCGCCGCGCTGGCCGGCGCATTCGTGCTCGGCCCTCGCATCGGCAAGTACGGCAAGGACGGCAAGCCCCGCGCCCTCCTCGCCCACCACATCCCGATGGCCATGCTCGGCACCTTCATCCTGCTGTTCGGCTGGTTCGGCTTCAACGCCGCGTCGACGCTCGCCACCACCGACATCCGCCTCGGTGTCATCGCCGCCAACACCGCCACCGCGGCCGCGTTCGGGGCGGTGATCGCCATGGCCTGGGTCATGTTCCGCACCGGCAAGCCCGACCCCGGGATGATGGCCAACGGCATGCTCGCCGGCCTCGTCGCCATCACTGCGCCGTGCGCCTTCGTGCAGCCATGGGCCGCGGCGTTGATCGGCACGGTCGCGGGCTCCTCGTGGTGGAATCGGTCTGGATCGTCGAGCGCAAGCTGAAGGTCGACGACCCGGTTGGCGCCTTCTCTGTCCATGGCGTCAACGGCATCTGGGGCATCCTCTCGATCGGCTTGCTGGCCGACGGGCAGTACGGCCGCGGATGGAATGGCACCGACCTCGGTGACAAGGGCGTCACCGGGATCCTCTACGGTGGCACCGGCTGGGGACAGCTGGCGGCCCAGGCCGCGGGCGCCGTGACCATCATCGTCGTGATGGGCGGCATCGCCCTGGCCTTCTTCAAGATCCAGAACAAGGTGATGAAGGGTGGCATCCGGGTCGACGAAGCGACGGAGCTCGCCGGGGTCGACGAGGAGATGGGTGTGCCCGCCTACGCGGACTTCGTGCTGTCGTCCGCCAGCTACACCAGCTCGGACGAGAGCCGCGCCGGCGAAGGTGCCCGAGACGGTTCGCTAGGCCAACCCGAGCCGGAGGAGCACGTCAGCAGGTTGGGTGGGGCAACCCACCCCACCCGCCTTGGGCTCTTGCCGCCGGATGCTCACGCCGGGAGCGGGAGCGGCCCGTGCTCCTCGAGCACGAAGATGGTCTGGGTGCTGCGGACCTGCGGCACCTCGTGCAGCTCGCCGAGGACGACGTCGCGCAGGTGTTGCACGTCGGGCGCCCGCACCAGCATCACCATGTCGAAGGCGCCGCTCGTCATGGCCAGGTAGACGACGCCCGGGCACGCCGCAGGAGGTGGTCGCGGGCGGCTCGCCAGTCGGTCTGGCGGACGTTCAGCAGGATCAGGGCGGTGACGCCGAACCCGACCCGGGCCGGGTCGATGATGGCGGTGAACCCGGTGATCACGCCCTCACGGCGCAGGCGCTCGACCCGGCTGTAGGCGGTGGCCCGGGCGACGCCCGCCTGCGTGGCCAGCTCGTTCATCGAAAGCCGGCCGTCGGCCGGTCAGGACGCCGCAGGAGGGCGTGGTCGACCGTCGTCGACAGCTGCGCCAGCCTGTCCATGCTCGACCATTGACGCGCATGGCTAGCGCAGACGATCTGGCCTCCGTGAGCTCATATTAGCTGCCGAACGTCTGTCTCGGTGGCGCTCTGCTGCTGGACGATCTGGCCGGGGCCTTGGTTGACTGGCGGCATGGCTGATGAACGCTCCTGCGCTCCCTCGACCGACGTCGGGTCGACCTGCCGGCCGACCACCCCGGCTTCTCCGATCCCGCCTATCGGGCCCGCCGGGACGCCATCGCGTCCGTCGGCGCCGCCTATACGGCCGGGCGAGCCCATCCCCGACGTCGAGTACGCGCCGGAGGAGGACGCGGTCTGGACCCTGGTGGCCAGCGAGCTCGACGGCCAAGCACGAGCGCTACGCCGTGCGCGAGTACCGCGATGCTGCGGCCCGTCTCGACCTGCCCCGCGACCGGGCTGCCCCAGCTGCGGCGAGGTCTCGACGCCCGGCTCGACCCGCCTGACCGGCTTCCGGGTGCGCGCCGGTGCCCGGGCTGGTCCCGACCCGCGTCTTCTACGGCACGCTGGCCGATCGCACGTTCTGCTCGACGCAGTACATCCGTCACCACTCCGTGCCGCTGTACACGCCCGAGCCCGACGTCGTCCACGAGCTCGTCGGCCACTGCAACATGCTGGCCAGCCCGACCTTCGCCGATCTCTACGAGCTGGCCGGCCAGGCGTCCCGCCGGGCCAGTCCGACGCCGCGCTCGAGTTCTTCAGCCGGGTGTTCTGGTTCACGCTTCGAGTTCGGCGTGGCGTGGGAGGACGGCGAGCTGCGCACGTACGGCGCCGGCCTGCTGTCGTCCTACGGCGAGCTCGACGCCTTCCGTGACGCCGAGATCCGCCCCTTCGACCTCACGGCGATGGGCACGACGGCCTACGACATCACCGTCTACCAGCCGTGCTGTTCGCCGGCCGCTCGGTGGCCCACGTCGTCGACGAGCTCGGCGCCTTCCTGACCACCTACGACGACGACGCCTACGAGAGGCCCGCCGCATCGTAGCCCGACCTGGCAGGCTCTCGCCCAGTGAGCGAGCGCAGCGAGCTCCATGTCACGGTGCGGTGTCCGCCGCAAAGCGGTGGCTGCTCACTGGTGCTCCCAGAGTGGCACCGAGTCTGCGGCTGCTCCACGCTTGGATGGTGCACCAGTGAGCGAGCGCAGCGAGCTCCATGTCACGGTGCGGTGTCCGCCGCAAAGCGGCGGGCTGCTCACTGGTGCTCCCAGAGTGGCACCGAGTCTGCGGCTGCTCCACGCTTGGATGGTGCACCAGTGAGCGAGCGCAGCGAGCTCCATGTCACGGTGCGGTGTCCGCCGCAAAGCGGCGGGCTGCTCACTGGTGCTCCCAGAGTGGCACCGAGTCTGCGGCTGCTCCACGCTTGGATGGTGCACCAGTGAGCGAGCGCAGCGAGCTCCATGTCACGGTGCGGTGTCCGCCGCAAAGCGGCGGGCTGCTCACTGGTGCTCCCAGAGTGGCACCGAGTCTGCGGCTCTCCACGCTTGGATGGTGCCCCAGTGAGCGACGTCCAGTTCCGCTCCCGAGCGGGTTCCGCTGCCACGTGGCCAACATCGGCATCAAGGACGACACCGACGACTTCGTCGTGCTCGCCGCCGACCGCGGCCTGCCCGGCCGCGGCGGTGTTCACCCGGTCCCGCTTCGCCGGCCCGAGCGTCACCCTCAGCCGAGCGACACGTCGCCGACGGTCGGCTGCAGGCCTTCGCCGTCGTCTCCAAGAACGCCAACGTCGCCAACGGCGCCGGTCGGGCGACGCCGACGCGGCGGAGCTGGCGGCCGGCGTCGGCCCAGGTGCTCGACGCCGACCAGCCGACGTGCTTGTGGCCTCGACCGGGCGTGATCGGCCGCCGCTACCCGATGGACCGCATCCGCGCCCACCTCGACACGCTGGCCGCTTCCCGTTGCCCGGGCGCGATGCCCGCGGCGCGGCGCGAGGCCATCATGACCACCGACACGGTCCCCAAGGTGGCGGAGGCCGCAGGTCGGAGGCGGCCCGGGTGGTCGGGATCGCCAAGGGCGTCGGGATGATCGAGCCCGACATGGCCACGCTCATCACGCTCTTCCTCACCGACGCGCAGGTCGAGCCCGGGACGGCTCGACGCCGGCTTCCGGCGGGTCGATCGACCGCACGTTCAACGCGCTCAGCATCGACACCGACACGTCGACCAGCGACACCGCCGCCATCATGGCCAGCGGGGTCGGCCGGGCCGGTCGATCCCGACCGGTTCGAGGCGGCGCTGCACGCGGTGGCCCTCTCGCTCACCCGGCAGATCGCCCGCGACGGCGAGGGCGCGACCAAGCTGATCGAGGTGACCGTCGACCGCGCCCGCGACGAAGCCCAGGCCAAGCGGGTGGCCAAGGCCATCGTGAACTCGCCGCTGGTGAAGACCGCGGTGCACGGCGCCGACCCCAACTGGGGCCGGGTGGCCATGGCGGTGGGCAAGTGCTCGGACGACACCGACATCGACCAGGACGGCGTGGTGATCCGCTTCGGCACGCAGGAGGTGTACCCGCAGCCGGTCGACGACGCGGGGCTGGCCGAGCTGGCCGTCCTACATGCAGGGCGACGACGTCCGTCATCCACGTGAGCCTGGGCACCGGGGACGCGGCCTGCACCGTGTACGGCTGCGACCTCTCCGCCCAGTACGTGCGCATCAACGCCGACTACACGACGTGACCGCGCACCCCGGTGCGGCGCTCGCCGCGGCCGTGGCGGCGCAGCCGCGGACGCCGCTGGCCACGCTTGCCGACGCCGCTGGAGCAAGGCCCGGCGCTTGCCGGGCGGCGCGCGGCTGTGGGTGAAGCGCGACGACCTCACCGGGCTGGGCATGGGCGGCAACAAGGCCCGCAAGCTCGAGCTCCTCTGCGGCGCCGCGCTGGCCGACGGGCGCGGACACCCTTGATCACCGTCGGTGCCGGCGCAGTCCAACCACTGCCGCATGACCGCGGCCGCCGGTGCCCGCCTCGGGTTGGCCGTTCATCTCGTCCTCGGCGGCCAGCGCCGGTCGCCGCCCGCCGGCAACCAGCTCCTGTCGTCGCTGTTCGGTGCCGAGGTCCACTTCGCCGGGCACGGCTCGTGGCCCGAGCTCGAAATGGCCAAAGAGGCGTGCTGCGAGGCCCTGGCCGAGGAGGGTGCCCGCCCCTACGCCATCCCGATCGGCGGCAGCACGCCGCATCGGAGCGGTCGGCTTCGCCGCTCGCCTTGCGTGAGCTGCAGGACCAGTGCGCGGACGTCGGCTGCCGGCCGCGGTCGGTCGTGCACGCCACCTCGAGCGGCGGGACGCACGCGGGGCTGCTGGCCGGGCGGGCCGTCTACCGCGGCTTCGGCGCCTCACCGTGCCCGACGATCGTGGCCGTTCGGGGTCGCCAAGGGCATCCTCCTCGACCCGGCCTACACGGCGGAGCTCGCCAACGCCGTGCTCGACCTCCTGGGCCTCGACGACGTCCGGATCGTCCCGCCGACGACGTGCGCCTCGACGGCGGATGGCTCGGAGCCGACTACGCGGTGGCGACCGTCGAGGCCGACGACGCGCTGCGTGTGGGCCGCCCGGACCTGGGGGCTGGGTGCTCGACCGGGTCTACACGGCGAAGGCGTTCGCGGGGCTGCTGGCCATGGCCGAGCCGGCGGTGCTGGGCGGCGGGCGACGACGTCGTGTTCTGGCACACCGGCGGTCAGCCGGCGCTCTTCGCCCCGGGCGGCTACCCGGCCGAGGGGTCCGCTCGGCCTTCAGGCGGCGGTGACAGCCCGACGGGCGACCACGCCGCTCAACGAGCCGATCGACATGAGCAGGATGCCCGCGGCGATGGCCAGCTGCTTGACCGCGATGCCCGGGTTCTCGACCAGGTCGGGGAGCGCGAGCAGGACCAGCACCAGGCTCATCCCGACGGAGAGCGAGCGGCGCCCAGCGCCAGTCCCGAGCACGGCTGACGATCGACGGCGCACGACCGCCGCGACCACGAGGATGGCCCGTCCCACCAGAACGGCCGCTTGCCCAGGTGTAGCCCTGGTTCTCCGGCACGAGCAGGCCGACGAGCGCGGCCGCCCAGGCCACGGCGAGCCCGTAGCGCCACATGCGGATGGAGGTGGATCCGCACCTCGTGGGCCGCCCGTCCCGCCCGGCCGGCTGCACCTGCGCCGATCCGGGGTCTGCTCGCCGTGCATGCAGAGAGGCAACGCTACCGGCGCGGAGCGCCGCGCCTGCGCGTGGCCGCGCCTCAGGTCGAGGCGAGCCGAGCGCCACCAACGCGGCGTTGACGAGCTGCTCGGGCAGCAGGTCGAACACCCCGTAGAGCTCCTCGACCGAGCCCGACTGGCCGAAGCCATCGACCCCGACGGGGACGACCCGGGCGCCGAACACCGAGCCCAGCCAGGCCAGCGCGTGGCTGGCCGCGTCGTGCACGGTGACGATCGGCGCGCGCGCGCTCGCTCGGCCGGGAGGAGGCGGGCCAGGTGGAGCCCCTCGAGGTCGGCGGCGTCGCCCGGCCCGCGCCGCCGACGCGCAGGGCCGCCCGCCACTCCCGGTAGCAGCGATCGGCGCTGGTCAGGTCGAGGACGGTCGCCGCGCAGCCCTCCTCGGCCAGGAGCCGGTCGGCCGGCCGCCAGCACCTCCGGCAGCGACGCGCGCCGCTGGCCGCCAGCGACGGCAGGGCCGGCGTGCGACCGACCCGGCTGCGACCGGCGACGTCCGGCTATCGGCCGACCGATAGCCCCCGGCCAGCACCTCGGCCCGCAGCCGTTCGTCGCCCAGACGGGCGCGGGCGGCGGCGAAGGGCGCCTGGTCGAGCGGTCGGGTCGACAGGCGCAGGTAGAGCGAGTCCCCGTCCGGTGCCGCGAGGCGGGCCAGCCCGTCGCACAGCAGCCAGTCGAGCGCCACCGCGTAGGCCGGCTCGGCGTAGGGTCAGCCCGGGCAGCTCCATCCCGATCGAGGCGTGATCGTCGACTGGTGGGCGCCCTCCCTCCGGGGCCAGCGAGATGCCCGACGGCGTGCCGACCACGACGAAGCGGGCGCCGTTGTACAGCGCGTAGATCAGGGCGTCGAGGCCGCGGCAGACGAACGGGTCGTAGACGGTGCCGATCGGCAGCAGGTGCTCGCCGTGCAGCTCGTGGCCCAGGCCCGAGCGCGTGGAGCGTGAGGAAGAGGTTCATCTCGCTGATGCCCAGCTCGATGTGGTGGCCCGGCGGGCTCCTGGCGCCAGCGCAGCAGCCGTTCGGTGCCCAGGAAGTCGCGCTGCGCCTCGGGGCTGAACACGCCCATCTTGTTGATCCAGCCGCCGAGGTTGGTGGAGACGCTGACGTCGGGCGACGCCGTCACCATCGGCGCTCCGCCACCTCGGGATGGTTGCCGAGCGCCGTGAGCAGGCGGCCGAACGTCTCCTGGGTCGACACCGGCTTGCTCGTGATCGGCCCCGGCCTCACGGGGATGGCGCAGGACGGGCCGGGGTGGGACGCGGCTGGTTGTTGAGGCGTGCCACCGACCGACGCGCACAGCCGGCCTTCAGGCGAGTGCGGGCCGGGAAGCGGTCCCACTCGGTGCCGACCGTGAGGCCGAGCTCGGCGCGGAAGGTCGTCGATCTGCTGCGGCGATGAGCAGCGCGGCGTGGTTGAGCGGGTCGCCCAGCGATGGGCAGCCCCCAGCCCTTGACGGTGTAGGCGAACACGACGCTCGGCCGGGTCGGCCTCGCATCGCACGCTCGATAGGCTCGGCCAGGACATGGCAGGTCGTGGCCGCCGAGGTTCTGCACCAGCGGAGCGAGGTCGTCGTCGGGCACGCCGGCCAGGTGGCCGCCACCGTCGGCCCGCGCCGGCCAGGAACCGCTCCCGCAGCTCGGCGCCGCGGAACGCGAACAGCGACTGGTACTCCTCGTTCGACATGTCGTCGATGTGGCCGCGCAGGTGCTCTCCGCCCGGCCGGGCGAACGCCTCCTGCAGCAGGTGGCCGTACTTCGCCTCGACCACGTGCCAGCCGGAGTCGGCGAAGAACTTCATCAGCTTGTGGACCTTCATCCCGGGGATGACACGGTCCAGGCTCTGGCGGTTGACGTCGATGATCCACGTGACGTTGCCGAGGCCCTGCAGCGCCGGGTCGGCGATGGCTTCCCAGATGTTCCCCTCGTCCAGCTCGGCGTCGCCGACGAGGGCGATGAAGCGGGCCGGCCGCTGCGGCCCGAAGTGGGCCTCGACGTAGCGCCGGGCCATCGCCGCGAACAGCGGCGCGACGGCGCCCAGACCGACCGAGCCGGTCGAGAAGTCGGCCACGTCCGGGTCCTTGGTGCGTGACGGGTAGGCCTGCAGGCCGCCGAGCGCCCGCAGCCGGGTCAGGTAGGAGCGGTCGAGCTCGCCGGTCAGGTACTTGATGGCGTGGTACACGGGCGAGGCGTGCGGCTTCACCGCCACCTTGTCGTCGCCGCTGAGGTGGCCGAACCACAGCGAGGTCATGATCCCGACCATCGACGCCGAGCTGGCCTGGTGCCCGCCGACCTTGACGTCGCCGGCCGGGCGGTCGTGGTTGGCGTGGTCGACCATGCGCACGGCCAGCCACAGGATCCGCTGCTGCACGGCCTCGAGCGTCGCGAGGTCGGCCCGGGATCAGCCGAGGGCTGGTCGCGACGGGGTCCACCATGCCCGGAGGCTAGGGCGGATGTGGCGGCGGGGAACCGCCGTCCCTAATCTGCGCCGCCATGGACGTCGAAGGGTGCAGCAGCGATCGTCAGCGGAGGGGCCTCCGGCCTCGGCGAGGCCACCGTGCGCCGGCTGCACGATGCCGGCGCGCATCGTGACCGTCATCGACTTCAACACCGAGAAGGGCGAGGCGCTCGCCAAGGAGCTCGGGGTGAAGTTCGTGAAGTGCGACGTGACGGACGCGGAGCAGGTGGCCGAGGCGGTGGCGGCGGCCGCCGAGGACGCGCCGTTGCGCATCGCCATCAACTGCGCCGGGACGGGCACCGCGGTGCGGACGATCGGCAAGGACGGCACGCCCCACATCCGCAGCGAGTGGGACCGCGTCGCTCAACATCAACCTGCTCGGCACCATGCTGTGCATGACCCACGAGGCGTCGGTCATGTCCCGCAGCGAGCCGCTCGACGACGGCGTCGCGCGGCGTCATCGTCAACACCGCTTCCGTGGCCGCGTTCGACGGCCAGATCGGCCAGCTGGCCTACTCCGCCTCGAAGGGTGGCGTCGTCGCCATGACCCTGCCGGCGGCGCCGCGACCTGTCCGTGGTCGGGCATCCGCGTCTGCACGATCGCTCCCGGCCTGATGGACACCCCGCTGCTCGGCATGCTGCCGGCCGAGGCCAAGAAGGCGCTCGGCGACTCGGTCGTCTACCCGAAGCGGCTGGCGACTCCGGACGAGTTCGCCAAGATGGCGATGGCCATCGTCGACAACGACTACCTGAACGGCGAGGTCATCCGCCTCGACGGCGCCATCCGGATGCAGCCCAAGTAGGCGGCCGAGTCCCGAGCCGACCGTCACCAGCCCCGGACCTGTGGCGACGGTGGCGCGGCGCTGCCCGGCCACGAGGTCGGCCAGCGGCGCGACATCGCCGCGGACCAACCGGCGGTGATGCGGATGTGGTCGCGAGCCAGGCGGGTCGGCACGAACGGCGAGCCGACGGCCACACCGACGCCGCTGGTCGCCAGCCGGTAGGCCGACGCCTGCTCATCGGCCACCTCGACCCACAGGTTGATCCCGTCGCTGGCCGGTGGTGCCACGCCGCGGGCGTCAGCGCCTCGGACATCGCCGCCCGCCGGCCGGCGTACGCGGCGCGGGCCGGCGAGCATCTCCGCGCCGGCGGGTCGGCCAGGAGCTCGAGCAGCACGCCCTGGAGCAGGCGGCTGGACCAGCCCGCCCCGAGCAGCCGGCGGGCCGACCAGCTCGCCGATCAGGTCCTCCGGGCCAGCCGACGGCGGCAAGGCGGAGATCGGGCCCGTACGACTTCGAGAAGCTCTGCACGAGGACCGTCCGGGTCGCCAGGTGGCAGCCGAGGCTGGCCAGCGGGGCGCTCGAGATGTCGCCGGCGTGATCGTCCTCGAACACCCATGCGCCGCTCGGCTCCAACAGGTCGGCCAGCTCCTTGGCCCGGCCGCGCGGTCATGCCGACCCCGAGCGGGTTGTGGGCCCGGGGCTGGAGGTACACCGCGGCCGGCCGGCGGGTCAGCGCGGCCGTTCGAGCGCCGTCGGGACCATGCCCTGGTCGTCGTCGCCATCGGGACCACCTCCGCCCCGACGAGTGTCCAGCAGGTCGAGCACGGGCGGGAAGGCGGCCTCCTCGACGAGGACGACCTCGCCCAGGCGGACGGTGAGGGCGGTGAGGCGGTCGAGCGCGTCCATGGCGCCGTCGACGACGGTCAGCGCCGCCGGGCGCGAACGGCCAGCGCTCGCGCAGGACGGCTTCCAGCTCGGGGAGCACCGGCTCGAGGAGGTAGCCCTGGGGGAGCGGCCGGCCGGCCACCCGGGCCAGCACCGGGCCGAGCACGGGCAGGAGGTCGCGGGTCGGGGGTGCCGAGCGAGAGGTCGAGGCGTGAGCGGGCCGGGTGCGGCCCGCATCCGCCGATAGCGCTGGGGGCCCCGGGTGATCGGCTCGGGGCGGACGTGGGTGCCGTTGCGCCCCCTGGTCTCGAGCACGCCGGCGCGCCCGAGCGACTGCCAGGCCTGGTTGACGGTGGTCGGGCTCACGCCCAGGGCCTTGGCGAGCGCCCGGACGGTGGGCAGCCGGCTGCCGGGGGCGAGGTCGCCGGCCGTCACCAGCCGACTGATCGACGCCGCCAGCGCCTTGGCCGACTGCCCGTCGACCTGGTCGGCCAGTCGCGCCCGTCACCTCCACGGCGCAGGAATGTACCGGAACAAACCCCAGGAGCCGCCTCACCGGGCCGCTCAGGGCGGCCCGAGCGCCCGAAGCACCCGCCTGCCGTTCTGTTCCGCGATTCGATGCGCCTGGCGTCGGGATCGTGGAACAGAACTTCACCGGGTGAGTCCCTGGCCTCTCACTTCGTCGCTGTGAGCTCTGTGCCTGGCACAAAGCGGCCATTGGCTCAGGTTTGTTCCGGGATCTACCATCGGCCGGTCGCCCGGCTGCGGGGATCTCGACGAGAAGGGGTCGTTGACATGGCCAACGTCATCAGAGGCGGCGCTGTTGCAGACCGACTGGACCGGCGACAAGGAGTCCATGATCGACCGGCACGAGGAGGCGGCGCGCGAGGCCGCGGCCCAGGGAGCGCAGGTCATCTGCTTCCAGGAGCTCTTCTACGGGCCGTACTTCTGCCAGGTCCAGGAGGCGCAGTACTACGACTACACCGAGGCCATCCCGGACGGCCCGACCACGCAAGCGCTTCCAGTCGGTGGCCAAGGAGCTCGGCATGGTGATGGTGCTGCCGATGTACGAGGTCGAGCAGGCGGGCGTGTACTACAACACCGCCGCGGTCGATCGACGCCGACGGGACCTACCTCGGCAAGTACCGCAAGCACCACATCCCGCAGGTGAAGGGCTTCTGGGAGAAGTTCTACTTCCGGCCCGGCAACCTGGGGTACCCGGTGTTCGACACCGCGGTGGGCAAGGTCGGCGTCTACATCTGCTACGACCGCCACTTCCCGGAGGGCTGGCGGGCGCTCGGGCTGAACGGGGCCGAGATGGTGTTCAACCCGTCGGCCACCAGCCGAGGCCTGTCCGGCCTACCTGTGGAAGCTCGAACAGCCGGCGTCGGCGGTGGCCAACGAGTACTACATCGGCGCCATCAACCGGGTCGGGATCGAGCCGCTGGGCGACAACGACTTCTACGGCACCAGCTACTTCGTCGACCCCGAGGGCAAGTTCGTCGGCGACCCCGGCGACGACCACAAGCCCGAGCTGATCGTGCGGGACCTCGACCTGGACCTCATCAAGACCGTCCGCGACCGTTGGCAGTTCTACCGCGACCGCCGCCCCGACGCCTACGACGACCTGGTCGCGGAATGAGCACCACGCTCATCGCCAACGGAACCGTCATCTCGAGCACCGGCGCGGTGCCGATGGACGTGCTGGTCGACGGTGAGACCATCGCCGCGCTGTACGCGCCGGCGCCGCGACGGCCGGCGGGGTCTGACGCCGACCGGACGATCGACGCCACCGGCAAGTACGTCGTACCCGGCGGCATCGACGTGCACACCCACATGGAGCTGCCCTTCGGCGGCACCTTCGCGTCGGACACCTTCGAGACCGGCACCCAGGCTGCGGCGTGGGGCGGCACCACGACGATCGTCGACTTCGCGGTGCAGACCACTGGCGGCAACGTGATCGAGGCCCTGGGCGCGTGGCATGCCAAGGCCGACGGCAACTGCGCCATCGACTACGGCTTCCACCAGATCATGGGCGGCGTCGACGACGACGCCCTGAAGGCCATGGACTACCTCGTCGAGCAACGAGGGCATCACCAGCTTCAAGCTGTTCATGGCCTACCCCGGCGTCTTCTACAGCGACGACGGCCAGATCCTGCGGGCGTTGCAGAAGGCGGGGGAGAACGGCGCCGTCATCATGATGCACGCCGAGAACGGCATCGCCATCGATGTCCTCGCCGCGCAGGCCCTGGCCCGGGGCGAGACGGACCCGAAGTACCACGGCATCGTCCGGCGCTCCGAGCTCGAGGGTGAGGCCACCAACCGGGCCATCGTGCTGGCCAAGGTGGCCGGGAACGTGCCGTTGTACGTCGTGCACATGTCCGCGAGCGAGGCGCTGGAGGCCGTGGCCGCGGCCCGCCACGCCGGCGCCAACGTGTTCGCCGAGACGTGCCCGCAGTACCTGTACCTGAGCCTCGAGGACCAACTGGCCCAGCCCGGTTTCGAGGGCGCGAAGTACGTGTGCTCGCCGCCGTTGCGCACGAAGCACGCCCACCATCAGCAGGACCTCTGGAAGGGCCTGCGGATGAACGAGCTCGCAGTCGTCTCCACCGACCACTGCCCGTTCTGCTTCAAGGATCAGAAGGAGCTCGGCCGCGGCGACTTCACCAAGATCCCGAACGGCATCGGCGGCGTCGAGCACCGCATGGACCTCATCTACCAGGGTGTGGTCACCGGCCAGCTGTCCCTGCCGCGCTGGGTCGAGACCTGCGCCACGACGCCCGCCCGGATGTTCGGGCTGTACCCGCGCAAGGGCGTCATCGCCCCCGGCTCGGACGCCGACATCGTGATCTACGACCCGAGCGGCCGCACCGAGATCGGCTACGGGAAGTCCCACCACATGAACATGGACCACTCGGCCTGGGAGGGCACGGTGATCGACGGCAAGGTCGAGACGGTGCTGTCTCGTGGCACGGTGGTCATCGAGCAGGATCGGTTCGTCGGCCGCAAGGGCCACGGCCAGTTCCTCAAGCGTGGCCTCTGCCAGTACCTGACCTGACTCGCCCGCACCGCCGCACGAAGGGATCTCACCATGCGACGCATCAACCATTGGATCGGTGGTCAGACCGTCGCCGGCACGTCCGGGCCGCACCGGCCCGGTGTGGAACCCGGCCACGGGCGAGCAGCAGGCCGAGGTCGACTTCGCCTCGGCCGAGGAGGTCGATGCCGCGGTCGGCGGCCGCCACGGCCGCCTTCCGCGACGTGGCGGGCGACCTCGCTGTCGCGCCGCAGCGAGGTGATGTTCCACCTCCGCGAGCTCGTCGACGCCAACCGCAAGGAGATCGCGTCGCTGCTCACCGCCGAGCACGGCAAGGTCCTGAGCGACGCGCTTGGGCGAGGTGGCCCGCGGCCTCGAGAACATCGAGTTCGCGTGCGGCATCCCACACCTGCTGAAGGGCGGCTACAGCGAGCAGGCGTCCACCGGCGTCGACGTCTACTCGGTCCGCCAGCCCCTCGGAGTGGTGGCCGGCATCACGCCGTTCAACTTCCCGGCCATGGTGCCGATGTGGATGTTCGCCAACGCCATCGCGTGCGGCAACACGTTCATCCTCAAGCCGTCCGAGAAGGACCCGTCGGCGTCAGCCTGCTTCATCGCCGACCTGCTGCAGCAGGCCGGTCTGCCCGACGGCGTCTTCAACGTCGTGCAGGGCGACAAGGTGGCCGTCGATCGCATCCTCGAGCACCCGGGCATCGCCGCCATCAGCTTCGTCGGCTCCACCCCGATCGCCAAGTACATCTACGAGACCGGCACCCGCAACGGCAAGCGGGTCCAGGCCCTCGGCGGCGCGAAGAACCACATGGTCGTGCTCCCCGATGCCGACATCGACATGGCCGCCGATGCGGCGGTCAGCGCGGCCTACGGCTCCGCCGGCGAGCGCTGCATGGCGATCTCGGTCTTGGTCGCGGTCGGCGCACTCCGCCGATCCCGCTCGTCGACGCCATCAAGGCCCGCCTGCCGAAGCTGCGCATCGGCCCCGGCACGAGCCCGAGAACGAGATGGGACCACTCATCACCCGCGAGCACCGGGACAAGGTGGCGGGCTACGTGGCCAACGCGGCCGACCGAGGGGGCGACGGTGGTGGTCGACGGGCGCGAGCAGGAGCTCCCTGGCGACGGCTTCTTCCTCGGCGTGTCGCTGCTCGACAACGTGGGCGAAGACATGGACTGCTACCGGGACGAGATCTTCGGCCCGGTCCTCACCGTGGTCCGGGTGGACTCCTACGACGAGGCCCTGCGACTGGTGAACGAGAACCCTTACGGCAACGGCACGGCCATCTTCACCGCGGGACGGCGGCGCCGCCCACCAGTACCAGTTCGACGTCAACGTCGGGATGGTCGGGGTGAACGTGCCCATCCCCGTGCCGGTGGCGTACTACAGCTTCGGCGGCTGGAAGGCGTCGCTGTTCGGCGACACCCACATGTACGGCCCTGAGGGTGTCGAGCTTCTACACCCGGTCCAAGGTGGTCACGTCCCGCTGGCCGGACCCGCACACCTCGAGCGTCGACCTCGGCTTCCCCCAGGTGCGCTGAGGCGCCGATGGACCTCGGTGTCGTACTGCAGACCACGCCGCCATCGTGGCGGGTGATCGAGCTGGCCAAGCGGGCAGAGCAGTACGGGTTCAGCCACGTCTGGACCTTCGACTCGCACATCCTGTGGCAGGAGCCGTACGTCATCTTCAGCCAGATCCTGGCCGAGACCCGCCAGATCGTGGTCGGCCCGATGGTGACCAACCCCGCCACGAGGGACTGGACGGTGACGGCGTCGCTGTTCGCGACCCTGAACGAGATGTACGGCAACCGGACCATCTGCGGCATCGGGCGGGGCGACTCCGCGGTGCGGGTCACCAACGGCTCGCCCGACCACGCTGGCCACGCTGCGCGAGGCCATCCACGTGATCCGGGAGCTGGCCAATGGTCGGGGCGTCGAGTACAAGGGCTCGACGATCCGCTTCCCGTGGGCGGTCAAGAGCCGGCTCGAGGTCTGGATGGCGGCCTACGGTCCGAAGGCCCTGGCGCTCACCGGCGAGGTCGCCGACGGCTTCATCCTCCAGCTGGCCGATCCCGACGTCGTGGGCTGGACGGTGAAGGCTGTGCGCGAGGCGGCCGAGCGGTCCGGGCGCGACCCATCTGCCGTCACGATCTGTGTCGCCGCTCCGGCCTACGTCGGTGACGACCTGGCCCACCAGCGCGAACAGTGCCGGTGGTTCGGCGGGATGGTCGGCAACCACGTGGCCGACATCGTGGCCCGCTACGGTGGCGACGGCGGTGCGAGTGGTGTGCCCGCCGCGCTCACCGACTACATCAAAGGCCGGCAGGGCTACGACTACAACCAGCACGGGCAGGCCGGCAACGAGCACGCCGCCTTCGTCCCCGACGCGATCGTGGACCGGTTCTGCCTGCTCGGTCCGGTCTCGAGTCATGTGGAGCGGTTGGAGGAGCTGCGCTCGCTCGGAGTCGACCAGTTCGCCATCTACCTCCAGCACGACGCCAAGGACGAGACGCTGGCCGCTTACGGGGAACGCGTGATGCCGGCGATAGCCGATCGCGTCGGCCGCCAAGCTGTAGGCGCGACGCGGATGGAGCGCGCCAGCGGCGGACGGGGAGCCAAGCAGGTGCTGTTCGGTACCCTCGGCGCCCTCCTCGTGATCGTGCTCTGGGAGGGCTACAAGGCGCTCGGCGAGGCGACCAACGACAAGCTCGGTCCGATCAAGCTGCCGGCGAAGACCGACGACCTCTCCATGCCCCACGTGTGGACCATCCTCGGCCGCTTCCACGACCCCGAGCTGCGGGGCAACAGCCGCACCGTCGGCCAGGTGGTGCTCGAGGGGGTGTGGTACACGCTCCGGGTGTCGATGGCCGGCTTCGTCGTCGGTGTCCTCGTGGGCCTGGCCCTCGCCGTGGTGATGCAGCGCTTCCGCCTGGCCGAGCGCAGCCTCCTGCCCTATGTGATCCTCTCCCAGACCGTCCCGCTCATCGCCCTTGCTCCACTCGTCGTGGGTTGGGGCGGCCAGCTCCAGGTGTTCGGCCACCAGTGGCAGCCGTGGATGTCGGTGGCGGTGATCTCGTCGTACCTCGCCTTCTTCCCGGTGGCCGTGGGCGCGCTGCGCGGGCTGCAGTCCCCGAGCTCGGCCTCGGTCGAGCTGATGGACTCCTACGCCGCCAGCCACTGGCAGTCCCTCCGCCGGCTCCGCTTCCCTGCCGGCGTCCCGTACCTGGTGCCGGCGCTGAAGCTGGGCGCGGCGGCCGCGGTGGTCGGGGCCATCGTGGCCGAGATCTCCACCGGCACCCGCGGCGGCATCGGCCGGCTCATCATCGAGTACTCGCGAGAGGCCACCTCGGACCCGGCCAAGGTCTACACCGCGATCGTCGGCGCCGCCGCGCTCGGTCTGGTCGTCGCCGGGCTGGTCGCGCTCTTCGACCTCTTCGCCATGCGCAACCGCCCTCCGGAAGGCCGTCCATGACCGACCCGCCGCCGCGCCCTCGCCCGCGCGTCGGCCATCCGGGGCGTCGACATGGTGTTCAACGCCGGCCGACCGAACCAGCTCCACGCCCTGGCGGGGATCGACGTCGACATCTTGCCGGGGGAGCTGGTATCGCTGATCGGGCCGTCCGGTTGCGGGAAGAGCACCTTGCTCCGGCTGATCGGTGATCTGCTCCGGCCCACGAGCGGCACCGTCACCGTCAACGGCAAGCCGTCCCGCCAGGCCCGGCTCGACCACGACTACGGCATGGCCTTCCAGCAAGCTGGCCTCCTCGACTGGCGGACTGTCATCCGCAACGTGGAGCTGCCACTCGAGCTGCGCGGCTGGTCCAAGGCGAAGCGGGCGGCCCGGGCCCGGGAGATGCTCGAGCTGGTCAAGCTGGCCGAGTTCGCCGACCACCGGCCATGGGAGCTCTCGGGCGGCATGCAGCAGCGCGTTGCCATCGCCCGCGCTCTCGCCGCCGGCGCCGGCCTCCTGCTCATGGACGAGCCCTTCGGCGCCCTGGACGAGATGACCCGCGAGCACATGCAGGCCGAGCTGACCCAGATCTGCGCCGAGACCGACGCCACCGTCGTCTTCGTCACGCACTCGATCCCAGAGGCGGTCTACCTGTCCGACCGGGTGGTGGTGATGTCGCCGCGGCCGGGCCGGATCACGACGGTGGTCGAGGTCGACCTCGGGCGCCCGCGACGACGACACCCGGGAGGCCACCGAGTTCTTCAAGAAGATCACCGAGGTGCGCGAGGCCCTGCGAGCGCTGGGTGGTGTGGTGGGGCCCGGGGACGTCCCGCCCGGCGAGCTGCCACTGTCGATGGTCCAGGGCATCGAGGACCGGTGAGCAAGGCATGACCCGTTCGTCCGCGTGGCGCCGGCGAGTGCTGCTCGTCCTCCCGCCGCTCCTCTTCGGGGTGGCCGTCCTCGCCCTGTGGCAGTGGTTCGTCATCGCCCGCGGGATCAAGCCCTACCTGTTGCCGAAGCCGTCGGACATCTGGCACCAGATCCATGTCAGCTGGCCCGAGATCAAGAAGGCGACGCGCAACACCGGCACCAATGCCTTCGTCGGCCTGGTGTGTGGCACCGCCGCCGGCGTGGTGATGGCGTTCCTGGCCAGCCGGTTCCGCTTCTTCTCGCAGATGGTCACCCCGGTGGCGGCGGCCATCAACGCCATGCCGATCATCGCCCTCGCCCCGCTCTTCAACGACATGTTCTCGACGACGAGCACCATCCCCCGCCGGCTGGTGGTGACGATCGTGGTGTTCTTCCCGATCTTCATCAACACGTTCCGAGGTCTCACACAGATCAACGCTGTCCACGAGGAGCTGATGCACTCGTATGCGGCGAGCGACTGGACGATCCTGGGCAAGGTCCGCGTGCCGGGCGCGGTGCCCTTCTTCTTCACCGGCCTGAAGCTGGCGGCGTCGCTCTGCGTCATCGCCGCCGTGGTGGCCGAGTACTTCGGCGGCGTGCAGAACGGTCTCGGCAACCGGATCACGTCGGCCGCGTCAGCCACCGCCTACGGTCGGGCGTGGGCGTACGTCACCGCGTCGTGCGTGCTCGGCCTGATCTTCTTCCTTGCCACGGTCGCTCTCGAACGGATCGCGACGCCGTGGCAGGCCCACCAGCAGAGCCGGCGCTGAGGTGCCGCGCGATCCTCGAACCCACACCAGCAACCCGACACACCCATCCTGAGGGGAGACAGAAGATGAGCGTGAAGACATCCGCCCGAACCGCGGTTGCCGCGGCCGTGCTGGCCCTGTTGGCCGCGGCCTGCGGGAGCAGCAGCGGCGGGAGCAGCAGTGGCACGACCGCCACCGGCTGGCACGCAGGCACCCGCGAGCACCCAAGCTCCGGCCGGGCTCGCCGGCGCCCGTGGCAACCACCGGCGTGCTGAAGCCGGTCAAGCTGCAGCTCCAGTGGTTCACCCAAGCCCAGTTCGCCGGCTACTACGCGGCCGTCGCCCAGGGCTACTACAAGGACGAGGGCCTCGACGTGAGCATCCTCGAGGGCGGCACCGACATCGTGCCGCAGACGGTCCTCGCCCAGGGCAACGCGGACTTCGCCATCGCCTGGGTCCCGAAGGCCCTCGCCTCGCGCGAGCAGGGCGCCGGCATCACCGACGTCGCCCAGATCTTCCAGCGCTCGGGCACGCTGCAGGTCTCCAGCAAGAAGGAGGACCTCACCGATCCGGCGCAGCTGAAGGGCAAGAAGGTCGGCAACTGGGGCTTCGGGAACGAGTTCGAGCTCTTCGCCGGCATGACCAAGGCCGGGCTGGACCCGTCCAAGGACGTCACCCTCGTGCAGCAGGACTTCGACATGAAGGCCCTCCTCAGCGGGGACATCGACGCCGCCCAGGCCATGATCTACAACGAGTACGCCCAGGTGCTCGAGGCCAAGAACCCGGCCACCGGCCAGCTGTACACCCCGGATGACTTTGCCGTCATCAACTGGAACGACGTCGGCACGGCGATGCTCCAAGACGCCATCTGGGCCAACACGCAGAAGCTCCAATCGGACGCCGACTACAAGGCCACTGCGGTCAAGTTCGTGAAGGCCTCGATGGAGGGCTGGATGTACTGCCGCGACAACCCCCAGGACTGCGTGGACCTGGTGGTGGCCAAGGGCTCGAAGCTGGGCAAGACCCACCAGCTGTGGCAGATGAACGAGATCAACAAGCTCATCTGGCCGAGCCCGGCCGGCATCGGCAACATCGCCCAGGCTGACTGGGACCGCACGGTGCAGGTGGCGATGAACGCCAAGAACGCCGAGGGCAGCACCGTCATCACCAAGGCTCCGTCCGCCGACGCCTACACGAACGACATCTCCAAGGCGGCGCTGGCCGAGCTCAGTGGCAAGGACACCACGGGCACCAGCTTCAAGCCGCTGACCGTCACCCTGACTGCGGGCGGCGCCTGACCGGCGGTCGGCTCACGAGCCCGATGGCCGCCGCGGATTCGGGGCACCACCGCCCGGCGGTTTGGCCTTCGTGCTCGATGAAGGGCGCGGTCAGCGACCGGTGTAGCGGTCCGCGATCTCCAGGGCCTCGTCGATGACGGCCAGGCCGGCGCGCACATCATCGACCGACGTGTTGCACGGCGGCACGACGTGGATGCGGTTGAAGTGGGCGAACGGCCACACGCCCTTGGCCTTGCACGCCGCCACCACCTCATTCATAGGCGCCGCCGCCTCGCCGCTGGCGTTGAACGGCACCAGCGGTTCGCGGGTCCCGCGATCGCGGACGAGCTCGATGGCCCAGAACACGCCCAGCCCGCGTACGTCGCCGACCGAGGGATGCCGCGCCGCCAGGTCTTGCACGGCCGGACCGATGACGTCCGTCCCGAGCGCCCGGGCGTGCTCGACGATCCCCTCCTCCTTGAAGATGTTGATCGAGGCCACCGCAGCCGCGCAGGCCAGGGGGTGCCCGGAGTAGGTGAGCCCGCCCGGGTAGGGCCGATCCTTGAAGGTGTCGGCGATGGCCCGGCTGATCACGACGCCGCCGAGCGGCACGTAGCCGGAGTTCACGCCCTTGGCGAAGCAGATGAGGTCGGGCGTGACGTTCCAGTGGTCGACCGCGAACCACTCGCCGCAGCGCCCGAAGCCCGACATCACCTCGTCGCAGATGAGCACGATGCCGTGCTCGTCGCACAGCTCGCGCACCCCCTGGAGGTAGCCGGGCGGCGGCACCAGGATGCCGTTCGTGCCGACGACGGTCTCGAGGACGATGGCGGCGACGTACTGAGCGCCTTCGACCATGATCACGTCGGCCAGGTGCTGGAGCGCGCGCTCGCCCTCCTCGGCCTCGTCCGCAGCGTGGAACGCCGACCGGTACGGGTAGGGGCCCCAGAACTTGACCACCCCGGGCAGGGCCGGCTCGCTCGCCCAGCGGCGCGGGTCCCCCGTCAGGGTGATGGCACCGGCCGTGCTGCCGTGGTAGCTGCGGTAGGTGGTGAGCACCTTGTGGCGACCGGTGTGCAACCGGGCCAGGCGCACCGCGTTCTCAGTAGCCTCGGCGCCGCCGTTGGTGAAGAAGACGAGATCCAAGTCGCCCGGCGCCAGCTCAGCGATGAGGCGGGCCGCCTCGCTGCGGTCCGCGTTGGCGAACGGCGGGGCGATCGTGCAGAGCCGGCCCGCGGCCTCCTGGATGGCGGCGACCAGCCGTGGGTGCTGGTGCCCGATGTTGAGGTTCACCAGCTGGGAGGAGAAGTCGAGGTAGCGGCGGCCGTCGTAGTCCCAGAACCATGCCCCTTCGCCACCTGCGACCGGAAGCGGGTTGAGGCCTCCCTGCGCACTCCAGGAGTGGAAGACATGGGCCCGGTCGTTCTGCACGACGGTGGCGCCGTCAGGGCGGGTCTCCAGCGTGGTCATTGGGCGAGCGTACGCGGGGCGACTGGTGGCGAACAATGGGTGGTTTGTAACAGGTACAGAAGGTCGAGCCGTGCCGGCTCAGGCCAGGACGGCTCGGAGGCCCTCCGCCAGCTCGGGGTGCAGGAAGTGGTAGCCGCTGGCCTGTAGGGCACGGGGCGCGACCCGCTGGCTGCTGAACAGCAGGCTCTCGGCCAGCTCGCCCCCGAGCACCAGCTTTGGGCCGAAGGATGGGATGGGGAGGATCGACGGGCGGTGGAGCACGCCGGCGAGGGTCTTGGTGAACGTGGCGTTGCGCGACCGGGTTCGGCGCGGTGAGGTTCACCGGCCCGGCCACTTCGTGGGTGAGGAGGTGGACGATCGCCCCCACCTCGTCGTCGAGCGTGATCCAGCTCTGCCATTGGTCGCCAGTGCCGAACCGTCCGCCCAGTCCGAGCTTGAACAGCGGCAGCTGCTTCTTGAGCGCTCCGCCCGTGGGCGTGAGCACGATGCCGGTGCGGATCTGGGCCACGCGGATCCCGGCGTCCGCGGCCGGCGCCGTCGGCTGCCTCCCACGCCACGCAGATCTCGCTCAGGAACCCCGTCCCGGCCGTCTCGTCTCGTCCAGCAGCTCGTCGCCCCGATCGCCGTAGTAGCCGATGGCCGAACCGGAGACGAGCACAGCCGGCTTCTTGGATAGGCCGGCGAGCGGTCTCGGCCAGGAGGGAGGTCGGCTTGGTCCGGCTCGCGCAGGAGCGTCGCGCTTGTACGCGTCGGTCCAACGGTGGTCGTTGATGCCAGCGCCGGCAAGGTGGACCACGCCGTCGACGCCTTCCAGCGACGCGGTGTCGATGGTGCCGGCCGTCCGGGTCCCAGCTGATCTCATCGCCCGTGGCGGGCACGGCGCACCAGGCGGACGGGGCGGTGGCCGGCCGCGGCCAGCGCATCGACAACGCGTGGCCGATGAGCCCGCGACGAGCCGGAGATGACGATGTCCACGGGGCCAGACCTGAGCAGGTCAGTCGACCACGACCGGTACCGAGGTCACGACCGTGTTGGGCCGGTAGAGCAGGCGGGCCTTGAGGGCCAGGGCCGACTGGTTGTGCAGGAACTGGCTCGACCAGTCGGTCACGAACTCGGGGATGACCACGGTGATGATGTCGTCGGAGGACTCGGCGTCCAGCTCGTCCAGGTAGTTGAGGATGGGACGGGTAGCTCGCGGTAGGGCGACGAGATGGTGTGCAGCTCGATCGGGATGTGGTGTTCGGCCCAGGCCCTCATGACCTCTCCTGCTCGCTCGCGTCACCGACCACCGAGATGGCGATGAGCCGGTCCGGGGCCAGGGAGCGGGCGTAGCTGATGGCGTTGCATGCGCGCCCTTGTTGACGCTGCCGACCAGCACCACGACGTAGTGGGTGTGCCGGGGCGGCCGGTAGCCGGGGTCGGGACGTGCACCGCCTCGTGGACGTGGGTGGTAGTGGCGACCGATGACAGCGGAAGCCGAACGACCATGATCGGGATGAGCGCAGCCGGGATCCAGGCTCCCTCCGTGAACTTCGAGACCACCACGACGAGGGCGACGATCGCCGGTCGTGACGCGCCGAGACCGTTGATGAAGCGCGCTCAGCCGCCAGCGGGGCTCCTTCAGCCGGAGGTGGTGGACGACCATGCCGGCCTGGCTCAGCGTGAAGCCCGTGAACACGCCGAACGCGTAGAGCGGGATCAGCTTGCTGATGTTGCCCTTGAACACGATGATCAAGACGCCGGCCATCAGGGCCAGGAAGATGATCCCGTTGGAGAACACCAGGCGGTCGCCCCGGTTGGAGAACTGACGGGGCAGGAAGCCGTCCCGGGAGATGATCGACGAGAGACGGGGGAAGTCGGCGTAGGCGGTGTTGGCGGCCAGGATCAGGATGGCGAAGGTGCCGATCTGGGTCATCCAGTACAGCACGCCCTTGCCGCCGTAGATCCAGCTGCGGCCATGAGCGAGATGCCGGTCGGGCCCTGCTCGCCCCGGTAGGGCTTGAGCTTGGCGGCGAGGATCGAGATGCCGAGGAAGGTCGTGCCGAGGATGGTGGCCATCCACGACGAGCGTCCGGGCGGCGTTGTGCGACTCCGGCCGCTTGAACGCGGGCACGCCGTTCGAGACCGCCTCCACGCCCGAGAGCGCGACCGCTCCCGAGGAGAAGGCCCGCAGCAGCATGAGGAACGGCAAGGCTGTTGTTCATCGAGGCCAGCTCCTGCCCGATCGAGGTGGTGTTCGGGATCGGGCCCAGGTCGAAGAAGAAGATCGCGCACCAGGCCGGTGACGATGAGCAGCACCAGCATGATGACGTAGAAGTAGGTCGGCCCCGCGAAGAGGCGCGCCCGACTCCTTCACGCCCCGGAGGTTGGCCACCGTCATCAGGAGCGACGCAGAGCAGGCAGATCGGCACCGTCCACCGGTTGGGGAACCCCGCCGCGGAGCGGATGGCGAGCACGCCGCCGGCCACCGAGACGGCAACCGTGAGCATGTAGTCGACCAGCAGCGACGGAGCCGGCGACGAGCGACGGGATGACGCCCAGGTTCTCCCGGCTGACGATGTAGCTGCCGCCGCCGTTCGGGTAGGCGAAGATCGTCTGGCGGTAGCTCAGGACGACGATGGTCGAGCAGCACGCAGACGATCAGCGCGATCGGCACGAGGTACTTCCAGGCCTCCTTGCCGATGCCAGGCCTGGATCAAGAGGACGACCAGGATCTCGTCTGTCGCGTAGGCCGTCGACGAGATGGCGTCCGAGGCGAAGACCGGGAGGGCGATGATCTTGCGGAGCCGCTGGTGCTGCTCCTCGGCCGAAGCGATGGGCTTGCCGACGAGGATCCGCTTGGTCGTCGAGTACATGGCGGGCGACAGCATCGCGCAGGGGCCGACGGCGATCATGCCCCGATCTCCGAGCGGTCTTCGGTCCGGGCCTCAGTCGCCGATGTGGATCGGCACCGATGTCACCACCGTGTTCGGGTCGGAACAGGAGCCTGGCCTTGAGCGCCAGCGCGGTCTGGTTGTGCAGGATCTGCGTGTACCACCGGTTCACCACGAACTCGGGGATCACGACGGTGATGAGGTCGTCCAGGGACTCGCCGTCGAGCTCGTCGAGGAACCGCAGCAGCGGGCGGGTCAGGTTGCGGTAAGGGGAGTACAAGCATGTGCAGCTCCACCGGCACCTCGTTCTTCTCCCACTGACTCGGCCAGCTCGATCGCGTCCTCGTCGTCGCTCACGACGCTCACCGCCAGCAGCCGGTCGGGAGCCAGCGAGCGGGCGTAGGAGATCCCCTCAAGCGTCCCCTTGTTCACGCTCCCGACCAACACGACGACGATGTGGGTGTGGCGCCGAGCCCGCCAGCCCTCGTTCGACCCGGATCTCCTCGCTTGACGCCCTCGTAGTGGCGGCCGATGGCCCGGAACAGGATGACCATGGCACGGGATCACGACGGCAGGCAGCCACGCGCCTTTTGTGAATTTCGAGACCAGCACCACGACGAGCACGATGCCGGTGGCGACGGCGCCGAACCAGGTTGACGGCCAGCCGCCGCCGCCAGCCGGGAGTGCTGCTCGCGGCGCTGGTACATCACCATGCCGGTCTGGCTGAGGGTGAACCCCGTGAAGACCCCCACTGCGTAGAGCGGGATGAGTGCCGTCGTCACCCCGCCGAAGGCCACGACGAGGACCGACGACATCACGGCCAGCACGACGACCCCGTTCGAGAAGACGAGGCGGTCACCGCGGTTCTTGAATTGATGGGGGAGGAACTCGTCGCGGGCGATGATCGAGGAGAGCCGGGGGAAGTCGGCGTAGGCGGTGTTGGCGGCCAGGATGAGGATGGCGAAGGTGGAGAACTGGAGCACGTAGTACAGGACGGTTCCGGGCCCGAACACCGAAGAGCCCAGGATCGAGAGCAACGTCTCGTCCCCTGATGCGGTCGGCTTCAGGCGGTCCGAGAGCAGGGCCAAGCCGAAGAAGGCCGAACCAAGGATCAGGGCCATGGTCGTGAGCGTGCGGGCGGCGTTGCGACTCTCGGGCTTCTTGAAGGCCGGGACGCCGTCGGCGATGGCTTCCACGCCTGTGAGCGCGACCGCGCCCGAGGCGAAGGCCCGCAGCACCACCAGCACGCTCACACCGGTGAGGGCCGCCCCGCCCGTGATGCTGTGCAGCGCCTCGGCGTTCGGTGGGAGCGGATCCAGGCTGCCCGTGTAGTAACAGAACAGCCCCCAGCCGATCAGCGCGAACAGGGTGACGATGTAGATGTAGGTGGGCGGGGCGAACAGCGTGCCGGACTCTTTGAGCCCGCGGAGGTTGGCCACCGTCATCAGCGCGATGAACCCGAGGCACAGGGTCACCCGGTAGCTGGCGAGGCTGGGGAAAGCCGAGGTGATCGCGGCCACGCCGGCCGAAACCGACACCGCCACCGTCAGCACGTAGTCGGTGAGGATCGATGCGCCGGCGACGAGTGCCACCTGCGGGCCGAGGTTCTCGCGGCTCACGATGTAGGTCCCGCCCCCACCCGGGTAGGCCATCACCGTCTGGCGGTAGCTGGTGATGACGATGGCCAGCAGGACGCACACCACGACGGCGAGCGGGATCAGGTAGCCGATGGCCGCCAGCCCGACTGCGGGGATCAGGACGATCAGGATCTCCTGAGTGGCGTACGCGGTCGACGAGATGGCGTCCGACGCGAACACGGGCAGGGCGACGGTCTTCGGTAGCCGGGTGTTGTGCTCCTCGGACGTCGCGATGGGTGTGCCAAGCACCAATCGCTTCAGCGCCGAGTACATCTCGCGGCACTCTGGCACAGGAGCGTCTGGCCTGGTCGGACCGGCTGGGTAGGATGCGGCCTCCGAAGGTGACCCCCCTGACGGACCAGCCCGACGGGACCCGCTCGCCGGCCGACGGCGACGGATCCGCCCCCCGGACCGCGCCGGCCAGACGAACGAGGAGACGGATCGAGTGCACGTCGTGGTGGTCGGGTGCGGCCGGGTCGGTTCGTCGTTGGCCCGTACGCTCAGCGAGGGCGGACACACGGTGGCCATCATCGACAAGCGGCCGGAGGCGTTCGCCCGCCTGCCGGCCAACTTCCCTGGCCAGGCGATCGGCGGCATCGGCTTCGACCGGGACCGCCTGCGACAGGCCGGGATCGAAGAGGCCGGCGCGCTCGGCCGCAGTCACGAACGGGGACAACTCCAACATCGTGATCGCCCGCGTCGCCCGCGAGACGTTCGGTCTCGAGAACGTGGTGGCCCGCATCTACGACCCCCGGCGGGCCGCGATCTACCAGCGCCTGGGCATCGCCACGGTGGCCACGGTGGCGTGGACGACGGAGCGGGTCCTGCGGCGGATCCTGCCCGACCATCCGTCGGTCGAGTGGATCGACCCCAGCGCCCGGGTGACCCTCGTCGAGCGCACGATCTCCTCCAGCTGGGCCGGTCACCTGGTCAACGACTTGGACGAGCCGGGCGTGATCCGAGTCGCGGCCGTGGGCCGGCTCGGGGTCGGTCAGGTGCCCAGGCCCGATCTCGTCATCCAGGAGGGCGACGTGCTCTACCTCACCGTGGCCGGCGACGCGCTCGCAACCCTGGACGCCAAGCTGGCCGACTCGGCCGAAGGGAGGCCACTGATGCGCGTCGTGATCGCCGGAGGCGGCAGCGTCGGCCGCTTCATCGCCGAGCAGCTGCAGCAAGGCGGCCACGAGGTGATGATCCTCGACAACGACCCCGCGGTGGTCCGCCGGGCGTTCGTATCGGGCGAGCCGGCCGGTGTCGAGTGGCTCGAGGCCGACGCCTGCGAGGCCAGCCGGCTGGCTGACGCGAAGTGGACAAGGCGGATGTGGTGGCCGCCGTCACCGGCGACGACGAGGACAACCTGGTGGTCTCGCTCCTGGCCAAGCAGGAGTTCGGGGTGCCGAGGGTGGTGGCCCGGGTCAACAACCCGAAGAACGAATGGATGTTCAACCAGCTGTGGGGCGTCGACGTGGCGGTCTCGACCCCGCACCTCATCACCGCCCTGGTGCAGGAGGCGGTCTCGATTGGCTCGTTCGTGCGGCTGCTGTCGTTCGAGGGGGGCAAGGCCAAGCTGGCCGAGGTCACGCTTGGCGCCCGGCTCGCCTGCCGCCGACAAGGAGATCGTCGAGCTCGGCCTGCCTCGAAACGCCACCGTCGTCGCCGTGGTGCGCGACCAGCGGGTGGTGGTGCCGAGGGGCGACACCCTGATCCGCGCCGGCGACGAGGTGATCGTGCTGGTCACGAGCGACTCCGAGGACGAGGTCCGGGCCATCCTCACGGGCAGCTGACGGCGGCGGTCGGCTCTACGGCAGCAGCGTGTAGGCGGGGTTGAGCAACACCGTGTGACCGCGCTCCAGATGGGCGACGCCCTCGAACAGCACGCCCCGGCCGTTGGTCATGCCGCCGATCTACCGGCGTCCGGTGAACAGCACCGCCAGGTCGCCCGAGCCGTCGCTGACCACGACCTCCAGCGCCGGGATCCCCGAGCGCGGCGTGATCCGCATGCGGGTCACCTCCCCGCCGACTCGGACCGGCACCCGGAGGGGGAGCGCCTCGATCGGCGTGAGCGCCTTGCCCGCGAAGCGGCCCTGGAGGCGAACGCAGTCGAGCTCCTCCACCGAGGTGTGGAGTCGCTTGCGGATGTCACGGAAGCCCATCGGTTCCGATCTTGCCAGCCCCGCTCGACCCCAACGACTACGTCGCGGCGGGCAGACGTCCCTAGCCTCGCCGCCGTGAGCACGAGGAAGCTGATCGTGGCCGCACTGCTGTGCGGCCTGGCCATCCTCGTCGCGGGCGTCATCCAGCTGTTCCGGATCCTGGACAACCAGGACACGAAGGTGATCATCCTCGAGCAGGGCCGGTCGGCGACGGTGGGCGGGCTGACGCTGAGCGTGACCGGCAGCACCCAGACCCAGCGGGCGATCGAGGTCATGGCCCGGTTCGAGCCGGCCGCGACCGAGGCTCGGGTGCCCGTCACCAGCTTCACCTTGTTGGTCGGCGGCCAGCTCGAGCCGCCCACCAACGGCGCCTCGACGGCCGCGCCCGGCTGCCCGCCGACGATCGTCGTCGGCAGCTCGGGCGCGTCGTGCGTCGTCACGTTCTCGCTCCGGCAGGGAACCGCCACCGTGGCCTTCAGCCGGGCGGGCGAGCAGCGGCTCTGGCGGTTGGAGCCGGCTGTCGCCTGAAGTCGGCGCCTCCCCGCAAGTGCACCGCTCAGCGCGCGCTCCTCGCGCCGGTGGGAGTGCACCTTTTCGGATGGCTTCACCGGCCACCTCACCGCCACCTCACCGGCCGCTTCACCGCCCGGGCCCGGCAGTCGGCGCCTCCCCGCAAGTGCACCGTCAGCGCGCGGTCCTCGCGCCGGTGGGGGTGCACTTGCGGTCTGAGGGAGCGCTGGTGAGGCGGCGCTACCCTGAGCGCCGTTCCTGCGAGGAGGTGGTCCCGACGGCCGAGGAGTTCGATGTCGTGGTGATCGGAGGTGGGCCCGGCGGCTACGCCGCCGCCCTCTACGGCGCCGCCGCCGGGCTGTCGGTGGCGCTGGTCGAGAAGGACAAGGTCGGCGGCACGTGCCTGCATCGCGGCTGCATCCCGGCCAAGTCGTTCCTCGAGACCGCGTCGGTGAACCGTCACGTCGTCCCACGCCAAGGACTTCGGGATCGACGCCGGCACGCCGCCGGTCGACTTCGCGGTCAGCCAGGCCCGCAAGCAGAAGGTGGTCGACGGGCTGTGGAAGGGGTCTGTCGGGCCTGATCAAGAGCCGCAAGATCGCCACCGTTCGAAGGCATCGGCACGCTCGGTCCCGAGCACGACGGTGACGGTGCGAGGGCGCGGACGGCTCCACCACCGGGCTGCAGGGCCGGAACGTGATCCTGGCCGCCGGCTCCGTCCCCCGCACCGATCCCCGGCTTCGAGGTCGGCGGGCCGATCATGACCTCCGACGAGGTGCTGATGCTCGACCGCGATCCCGCCCCGCATGGTCGTGATCGGCGGCGGGGCCATCGGCTGCGAGTTCGCGTCGACCTTCGCCGACCTCGGCTCCAAGGTCACCATCCTGGAGGCACTACCCAAGATCCTTCCCGGCCTCGACAGCGACGTGGCCAACGTCGTGGTGCGGGCGTTCAAGAAGCGGGGCATCGAGATCAAGCACCGACGTCGTGGTCACGGGCCACACCCCGAACGACGAGCGGCGGCACCACGGTGCACTTCGGCGACGGCGAGGACTTGGAGGTCGACGCCGTCGTCGTCTCGGTCGGCCGCCGGCCGTACGCCGACAGCCTCGGCCTCACCGGCACCGCCGTCGCCACCGACCAGCGCGGCTTCGTCGATGGTCGACGAGCACTGCCGCACCGCCGAGCCGGGTGTCTACGCGGTAGGCGACCTGATCGACACCCCGCAGCTGGCCCACGTCGGCTACGCCGAGGCGATCCTCGTGATCAAGCAGATCCTGGGCGAGCGCGGCGCTCCCGGTCATGTACGACCGGGTGCCGTGGGCCATCTACTGCTTCCCCGAGGTGGCGTGGGCGGGCCACTCCGAGGAGTCGGCCAAGGCCGCCGGCGTCGACATCGTGGTGGCCAAGCACCAGTACCGGGCCAACAGCCGGGCCCAGATCATCGGCGAGACCGACGGTCTGGTGAAGGTCATCGCCAAGAAGGACGCCGACGGCACCGCGGGCCAGATGCTCGGCGTCCACATGGTCGGGCCGTGGGTCACCGAGCAGCTCGGCCAGGGCTACCTGGCCGTCAACTGGGAGGCGACCGTGGCCGAGGTGGCCGAGTTCATCCAACCCCATCCGAGCCTGTCCGAGCTGTTCGGTGAGACGATGCTGTCGCTCACCGGAAGGAGCCTGAACGCCTGATGGCCGATGTGACTCTCCCCCAGCTCGGTGAGACCGTCACCGAGGGCACCATCACGAAGTGGTTCAAGGCCGTCGGCGACACGGTCGTCGCCGACGAGCCGCTGTTCGAGGTGTCGACGGACAAGGTCGACACCGAGGTGCCCGTCGCCCGATCGCCGGGACCCTGCTCGAGATCAAGGTCAACGAGGGCGACACCGTGCCGGTCGGTGCCGTCATCGCGGTCGTCGGCGACGGCGCGGCGCCGGCCGAAGCACCGCCGGTTGCGGCGGCCGAGTCGCCGGCTGCGGCGCCGGAGCCCCCAGCGGCGGCCGAGGCCCCGGCTGCGGCGCCGGGCCCTAGCGGCTCCGGCGGACGAGGCTCCGGCGGCTCCGGCGGCCGAGGCCCCGGTGCCCGCACCCCCGCCGGCCACCGCTCCCGCCCCCGCCCGCTCCGCCGCCGCGGGCCCGCCGGCGGCCGCCCCCGCAGTCGAGGCGCCGGCCCCGCCGGCCGCCGCCGGCTCCGCCGGCCCCGGACCCGGCCGACCGAGGCCCCGGCCGCGGGTGCCGACAACCGGCTGCTGTCGCCGGTGGTGCGCCGCCTGGTGAACGAGTACGGCCTCGACCCGGGCGCGATCACCGGCACCGGCGCCGGCGGGCGGATCACCCGCGAGGACGTGCTCGCCCACATCGACAAGAACGGGGCGCAGCCGTCGCAGGCCGCGCCAGCCGAGGCGGCCCCGGTCCAGGCACCGGCGCCCGCCGCCGCCCCTGCCCCGCGCCCGCCGCCGCCGCCACGACTTCGGCCGCCGCGCCGCTCCGGCCGCGGCGCCGCGCACCTGTCGCTCAGCGACGGCCGGGCGGGACGAGGTCGTGAAGTTGTCCAAGATCCGCCAGCTCACCGGCGAGCACATGGTCATGTCGAAGGCCGTGACCCCGCACGCGTTCAGCGTGGTGGAGGTCGACTACGCCAACGTCGACCGCACCCGCTCGAAGGTCAAGGAGGAGTGGAAGGCCGCCGAGGGCTTCAGCCTGACCTACCTGCCGTTCATCTGCCGGGCGCTGGTCGATGCGCTGGCCGAGTTCCCGCATCTGAACGCCAGCGTCAGCGGCGACGAGCTGATCGTCCACCACTTCGTCGACCTCGGCATCGCCGTCGATCTCGACTACCAGGGCCTGCTGGTCCCGGTCATCCGCCAGGCCGACGCCAAGCGGCTGCGGGCCATCGCCCGGGAGATCAGCGACCTGGCCAGCCGGGCCAAGACCCGCCGGCTCAGCCCCGACGAGATCCAGGGTGGCACGTTCACGGTGTCGAACAACGGCTCCGCCGGCTCCGTGCTGACCGCGCCGATCATCAACCAGCCCCAGGTGGCGATCATCTCGACCGACGCCATCGTGCGCAAGCCGGTCGTCGTCGACCTGGCCGACGGCAGCGAGGGCATCGGCGTGCACCCCGTCGGCAACCTGGCCATGAGCTGGGACCACCGGGCCTTCGACGGCGCGTACGCCGCCAACTTCCTGCTCGCGGTCAAGACGATCCTGGAGACCCGCGACTGGGACGCGGAGCTCTAGCCGTGCCGGGGCCGCTCCGCGTCCGCTGGCTGGGCCGGGTGCGCCTACGACGAGGCGCTGGCCGTGCAGCGGGCGCTCTTCGATCACGGCCGCGAGCAACCACCTGCTGCTGCTCGAGCACCGCTCCGGTCTACACGCTCGGCGTACGGGCCTCGCTCGACAACGTGCTCGTGGACCCGGTCGCCGTCGGCGCCGAGCTGGTCTGGACCGACCGCGGCGGCGACGTCACCTACCACGGCCCGGGCCAGCTGGTCGGCTACCCGGTGCTGACGCTGCCGCCCAAGCGGGGCACCGGGAGCGGCATGGCCGACACCGTGGCCTACGTCCGAACCGTCGAGCAGGTGGTGATCGACGCCCTCGCCGACCTCGGCCTGCCAGGCGCGGGCCGCCTCCGCGAGTACCCCGGGCGTGTGGGTCGATCCCGACGGCGCGCACCCGCGGAAGATCGCCGCGATCGGTGTGCGTCTCAGCCGGGGCCGGACGATGCACGGCTTCGCGCTGAACGTCTCGAACCGACCTGTCGATGTTCGGCCACATCATCCCCTGCGGCATCGTCGGCAAGCGCGGTGACCTCGCTGGCGGCCGAGGGGGTCGACGTCACCATGGCGGCCGTGGTCGATGCGGTGGCCGCCCGGGCCGCTGCCACCTGGGGTGATGGTCGGCCTCGAGCGCCAGGACGTGGCCTGGCGGCATCGCCCCGAGGACCTGTCGGCCTTCTCGCGGCGCGAGGGTCCGGGTGCGGTCGTCCGCGACGCCGCCCAGCACCTGGGCGGCCGCCTGGCCCAGGCCGGCGTGACGTGGCGGGCTGCAGATCGCAGCCCGCAAGCCGGACTGGCTGCGGCCGAAGGTGCACCACGGCGACGACGTGCTGGCGCTGAAGCGGACGGTGCGCGACCTCGGGCTGGTGACCGTCTGCGAGGAGGCCGGCTGCCCGAACCTCTCGGAGTGCTGGGCCGACGGCACGGCGACCTTCATGCTGCTGGGGGAGCGCTGCACCCGGGCCTGCGGCTTCTGCCTGGTCGACACCCGCAAGCCGCTCGACGTCGACGGCACCGAGCCAGCCCGCGTGGCCGAGGCGGTCGATCGGTTGGGCCTCGACCACGCCGTGCTGACGATGGTGGCCCGCGACGACCTCCCCGACGGTGGGATGGGTGCGGTCGCGGCGACGGTCGCGGCCATCCGCGAGCGGCGGCCCGGTACGACGGTCGAGACGTTGATCAGCGACGCCAAGGGCGACGAAGCCACCCTGGCGACGCTCTTCGCGGTGCGTCCCGACATCCTCAACCACAACCTGGAGACCGTCGCCCGCCTGCAGCGGGCCGTACGGCCCTCGGCGGGCTATGCCCGCAGCCTGTCCGTGCTGGCTCGGGCCAAGGCGGCCGGCTTGCCCACGAAGTCGGGGCTCATCCTCGGCATGGGCGAGACGTTGGAGGAGGTGGGCGGCGCCTTGGCCGATCTGGCCGGGATCGGCGTGGACATCGTGACCGTCGGGCAGTACCTGCGCCCCACCACCAACCACCTGCCGGTGGCCCGCTGGGTGCCGCCGGAGGAATTCGCGGGCTGAAGGAGCTGGTGAGGGGCTCGGCATCGGCCACGTGGAGGCCAGCCCGCTGACCCGCTCGAGCTACCACGCCCGCCAGGCTGCCGGGCAGGTCGCGATCGGGCGGGTGCTGGAGGACGTCGGCTTCAGCTGAGCGCAGCGGAGCGACCGCGAGAACGCGGTCAGCCGCTCAGCTGATCGGGCGCGAACCCCTGGCGCAAGGTGTTCTCGGTGACGACGACGGGGTCGCAGAACTGGAGGAGGTAGTCCGGACCACCTGCCTTCGAGCCGATGCCCGACAACCCGAAGCCGCCGAAGGGCTGACGGCCGACGACGGCCCCGGTGGTGCCCCGGTTCAGGTAGATGTTGCCGGCCCGCAGCTCCCCGCCGGCGCGGGCCAGGGTGGCGGGCGAACGGGAGTAGACGCCTGCGGTCAGCGCATACGGCGTGTCGTTGGCGAGGGCGATGGCCTCGTCGATGGAGCTCGATGGGAAGACGGCGAGGATCGGACCGAACTGCTCGTCGACGGCGACCGGGTCCGACCGTGACAGGCCGTCGACGATCATCGGCCCGATGAACCAGCCGCCCTCGGGCCCGTCGGTCCGCCACAGGCGCACCCGGCCGCGGCGAGCGACATCCTGTTGCACCGTCAACAAGCGCTGGTGCGCTTCGGCGTCGATGACCGGCCCGATCACGACGCCGGGATGCACGCGGATGTCCGACCTCGAGCACCTCGACGTGGGCGACCAGGCGGTCGATGAGCGCCTCGTAGATCCGCCCGTCCACGATGAGCCGGGACGCCGCCGAGCACTTCTGCCCCGCGAAGCCGAACGCGCTCGCCGCGATGCCCGGCACCGCTTCGTCGAGATCGGCGTCGCGGTCGACGATGATCGGGTTCTTCCCTCCCAGCTCCGTGATCACCCGCTTGATCTGGCGTTGGCCGGCGCCCACGCGGCTGGCGTGTTCGAGGATGGACAGGCCCACCGCCCGGCTCCCTGTGAAGGCCACGAGCGAGACGTCGGGGTGAGCCACCAGCGCGGCGCCGATGTCCTCTCCTCGACCAGGCAGGAAGGCCAGCGCCCCCGGCGGGAGCCCGGCCGCGTAGAGCGCCTCGACCAGCAGGTGGGCAACGGCCGGCGTCTGCTCCGCGGGCTTGAAGCACACCGCGTTGCCGGCGGCCAGCGAGGCGGTGACCATGCCGGTGGAGATGGCGAGCGGGAAGTTCCAGGGCGCGATGACCACGGCGACGCCCCGGGGCCGGTAGCGGAGCTGGTTGCGCTCGCCCGGCGGCGACTGGACGGTGCCGCCGGCACCGAGGCGGAGCGCTTCGCGCCCGTAGTACTCACAGAAGTCGATGGCCTCGCACACGTCGGCGTCGGCCTCCGCCCACGGCTTGCCGGCCTCGAACACCATCAAGGCCGCCACCGCGTCGCGCCGGCTCCGCAGCCACGCCCCGGCGCCGAACAGCACCGCGGCGCGATCGTCGGCGGGCGTGCGACCCCACTCGTGGGCGGCAGACGCGGGCCACCGTCACCGCCTCGTCGGCGGCGGAGCCATCGACCGCCGTCGCGGTGGCGACCACCCGCTCGATCTCCCCCGGATCCACCGACACCAGCTGCTCCCGGCCCCCGAGGGTGCGCCCGCCGACCAGGGCGGGGATCACGAGGTGGTGCGCGGTAGCACTCTGCGCTTCGATCGCTCGCCCGAACGCGGCCCGGTCGGACGGATCGTGCCAGCGTCGCAGCGGCTCGGGCGCGTAGGGCGGCGGCGGAACCGAGCTCACGCCGCCGCCTCGGGAAGTTCGGGTGGGGCCAGCAGCGCTATGAGCTCGGACGCGCTCGTCGCCCGGCCGACCTGATGGACGAAGCTCTCGTTGGAGGAGTTCTCGAGCAGGCGGCGGACGAGGTAGGCCATCCCTGGCACCAGGTCGCCGAGGGGCGCATAGACGTCGACCACCGGCCCGAGCGACCGGGCGGCATCGGCCAGTCCGCCCTCCATGCCGTAAAGCATCTGCAGCTCGAGCTGGCGGCGATGGATGCCCAGGCTGTCTCCCACTGCGATGGCGTGGGCGAGGGAGCGGATGTTGTGCGAGGCGAACGCGGGCTGGACCGCGTCGCGCCGTTCGAGCAGCAACCGCGTGCAGCGCTCGTAGCTGATATCGGTGTCCGACTTGTGCTCGAAGACCGGCACCGGCCAGCCGTGGGCGCGGGCCACGACGGTCTCGGTGTCCCAGTAGGCACCCTTCACCAAGCGGACGGCGATGGGATCAGCTTGGCCGCTCGCCCACTCGAGCAGGTCGGCCAGGTCGCGCTCGCTGTCGCGCAGGTAGGCCTGGATCACCAGTCCGGCGCGCAGGCCGAGCAGCTCGGGGTCTTCCACGCAGGAGCGGAAGAGCGCCATGGTGAGGTCCTTCACGTTGTGGTGCTCCATGTCGAACCAGACCAGGAGGCCGTGGTCGGCGGCGGCGCGCAGGACGGGGCGGAGACGCTCCCTCGCCTCGGCCAGCCCGGCCTCCGCGGTGAGCGGATCGAAGCGCGGTGCCACGGCGGTCGGCTTGATGGCGATCGATCGCCGCCCGGGGTGCGGTCCGGCGGGCGCCAGGCTGGCGGCGATCGAGCCCAGGCGAGCGACGTAGCGGTCGGCGTCGGCGTCGGTCAAGGTCTTCTCGCCGAGCAGGTCGACGATGACCCCGAGGCCCCGACCCCAGAGCGCCTCGAAGGCGGGGCGGGCAGACGCGGCGTCGGCGCCGGCGATGAACCGGTTCGCCATGTGGGCGATGCTTCGGCGCACCGCGGTGGCGCTGAGCTGCTCGCCCCCCGGCAGTCGGCCGGCGAGGCGGACCAGTCGCCGGATGCCGGGTGGCAGCGCGGGGTCGTCGAGGTACTGCGCCATGTGGTCGTACACCTCGTCGGTGCCGTGCAGGGCGGGGTAGGTGTCGACCAGCTGGAAGAGGTGGGCGCGGGCGGTGGGATCGGCCACCAGCTGGTCGAGCAGGCGCTGCTCGACCCGGTCCGCCAGCCGCCGGTGGCGGCGCACCCGCTCGTGCAGGTCCGCGCCGATGTGCTGGATCGCTGGCTCCAGGTCTCGGTAGCCCACGGCGCCTCCTCTGCCTCTGTCTCGGAGCGGCTGCTTCGCTCGGTCACCTCGGCCACAGGTTGTACCCGATCTCGTGACACTCGGACACTCTGGCGACGCTCGCGTCGCGCGCGACGGTCCGCGCCCGACCAAACTGGCGGCATGGTCGCCGCAGCCGCTCACGACACCAGTGTCTACCGCCAGCGGACGGATCGGGTGCGAGCCGAGATGGCCGAGCAGGGCGTCGACGTCCTCCTCCTGTCTGTGGGCCGCGACCTGCCGTACGTCACCGGCTACGAAGCCATGCCGCTCGAACGCCTCACCATGCTCGTCCTACCCCGAGACGGCGACGCCACGATGGTCGTGCCACGGCTGGAGGCGCCGCGAGTGGTCGATCAGCCCGACGTCTTCAGCCTCCGCCCGTGGGAGGAGACGGAGGATCCGGTGGCCCTCGTGGCCGCGCTGGTGGGTGGGGCCGGGCGGATCGCCATCGGGGACCAGATGTGGGCCCGGTTCCTCGTCGACCTCCTCCCGCGGCTGCCCGGCGCCACCTTCGGGCGAGCGTCGGAGATCGTCGGCCCGCTCCGCATCAAGAAGGACGAGGCGGAGATCAGGGCCCTGCGAGCAGCAGCCATGGCGGCCGATCGCGTCGCCGCGCAGCTGCAGCGCGGTGACCTCCCGCTCATCGGTCGCACCGAGGCCCAGGTGTCGGTCGACCTCTCACAGCGCCTGGTCGCCGAGGGGCACGACAAGGTCAACTTCGCCATCGTCGGCGGGGCGGAGAACGCCGCCAGCCCCCACCACCACGCCAGCGGACGGGTGATCCAGGCCGGCGAGATCGTGCTGTGCGACTTCGGCGGCACCATGGCCGGGTACTGCAGCGACATCACCCGATGCGTCCACCTCGGCGAGCCGCCGGCCGAGGTCGCGGAGGCCTATGCCGTGCTCCGCGAGGCGCAGGCGGCCGGGGTCCAGGCAGGGGTGGTCGGTGTGGCCTGCCAGGACGTCGACCGCGCGGCGCGGCGGATCATCACCGAGGCCGGGTACGGCGACTACTTCATCCACCGCACCGGCCACGGCATCGGCCTCGAGGAGCACGAGGACCCCTACATGGTCGAGGGCAACGCCCGCCCGCTCGAGCCCGGGCATGCGTACAGCGTCGAGCCCGGCATCTATGTGCCGGGCCGGTGGGGCATGCGGCTCGAGGACATCGTGGTCGCCTCGGCTGACGGGCCCGAATCGCTGAACCGGGCCGACCACGCCCTCGTCGTCGTGGACGCCTGAGCTGCGGACCTCGTCCGCGTCCTCGAGCGCGGCGCCGCTCTCCGTCCAAGACGAACGGCGGCGGCGAGAGCTCGTCCGCATGAAGGTGATGGCCACCGGGCTGTTCGGCGTCGTGACTGCTGTGTTCGTGGTGGCCCGGCTGCTGGAGGACACCTGGCCGGTGGTCGGCTACGTGCGAGCCGCCGCCGAAGCCGGGATGGTTGGTGCCCTGGCCGACTGGTTCGCGGTGACCGCCCTGTTCCGCTACCCGCTCGGGTTGCGCATCCCGCACACCGCCATCATCCCGAACCGCAAGGACCAGCTCGGCACCGGCCTGGGCTGGTTCGTGCAGACCAACTTCCTGAGCCCTGAGGTCCTGTCGGGCCGGTTGGCCGCCATCGGGGTCACCCGGCGGGTCGGTGCGTGGCTAGCCGATGAGGAGCACGCCCACCGGCTTTCCGCCAATGCCGGTGACGTGGTGCGCGGCCTCACCGAGGTGCTCGGAGACGAGGACATCCAGCACGCGCTGGAAGCGGGCGTGGTGCAGCGGCTCAAGGCGACGCCGGCCGCGCCGCTGGCGGCGCGGGTGGTCGATGCGGCGGTCGACGGCCACCACCACGAGGCCCTGTTCGACCACGGCTTGCGAGGCCTCTCCCGGTTCCTGGAGGAGAACCGGGGGCTCCTGCGCCTGAAGCTGGCTCAGGAGTCCCCGTGGTGGGTTCCGGAGCCCATCGACGATCGTGTCTTCCGCAAGATCTTCCGCGGCGTGCAGGGCTTCCTGGCCGAGGTGGAGCGCGACCCGAACCATCCCATCCGGCGGGAGTTCGACACGTGGGCTGGTCAGCTCGCCGACCGGCTCCGGACGGACCCGGCCTTGACCACGCGCGGCGAGGTGATCAAGGCCGAGCTGCTCGAGCACCCGGAGGTGCGGGCTTGGCTGTCCTCACTCTGGAGCAGCAGCAAGGAGTCCCTGCTGGCGGTGGCCGACGATCCGGGATCCGACCTCCGCCGCCGGCTCGACGCCGCGGTCATGCGGGCCGGTCGTTCGCTCCGGGACGACATCGAGCTGCAGGCCAAGGTGGACCGATGGGTCACGCAGGTCGTGGTCTACGTGGCTCGGGAGTACGGGCACGAGATCGCCGCCCTCATCGCCACCACCGTCCAGCGTTGGGACGGGGCCGAGGCCAGCCGCCGCATCGAGCTCCAGGTGGGCCGGGACCTGCAGTTCATCCGCATCAACGGCACGGTGGTCGGCAGCCTGGCCGGCCTCGTCATCTACTCCCTGGGCCGCCTGCTCTAGAGCCGGCGCTCTCGTTCGGCATTTCACGCGGCCTATCGAGTGAGATCCTTCTCGAAGGGTGTCCGGAACCGGGGCGTCACCCGGATGCCGGCGAGCCATGCGGTCAGCGCGACCGCCTCCCGCTCGATCAACATCTCGGCCTTCGAGTCGACCGGCTCGAGCAGCCGGGTCACGACCTCGCCGCCGGGTCGCTGCCCCCAGCCACCCACCACGCGGCCACCGACCCAGACGGTGGGTCCCGCGTTGCCGTTGGTGTCGAAGAGCTGTCGACCATGGTCGCCCAGGTACCAGCCGCGCTCCTTCCAGCCCATCACGGTTGGATCGAGCCCGGGCAGGAGCGCGACGCCCGGCTTGATCGGAGGCGGCGGGTCCAGATCGTCGGCGAGCACGTACCCGACGCCGCCGTCGAGCTCGACCTCCACCGCGCCCACGTCGCTGAGCGCAGCCCTCGCCTGCCGGGCGGTCCAGCCGGTCCACCACCGGACGTCGGTCTCGGTGCCGGGACCGAACCCGGCCAGCCAGCGCCGCACCAGCTCGGCCCGGGCCTCCGCGGGGTCGAGCTCGGGCAGGCCGCCCTTCAACCACGTCGCGGTCGGCGCCCACCGGTACTGGCTCGACGTCCACGTCCCGAGCGGCCTCCCCCGCACGATCCGGCCCTCGGTCGCCAGCAGGAACAGGACGCGGGTCGATACCCCGACCGTGGCGGCCCAGCGCTTGCCCTCGCCGAAGCGCAGCTTGGCCTGGAGCTCGGGGACATCTCCGCTGATTTGCGCGGCCGTGGCCTCCCCCCGCGCGACGAGCGCGGCGAGGGTGCGCTCCTCGACCTGCTTCAGCCACCGGCCGCCGTTCTTCGTGATGCCCTGGTCCTCGAGCATCCGCACCAAGCGACGCCGCTCGCCGGGCGCCAGCGCCTGGGTGCAGGCCGCGTCCATGACGCCGGCCACGTCGAGCGGTACGACGAACATCGTGCGACGCATGCCCAGCATCCGGACCAGCGAGCGTCGCTCGTACAGCGCGTCCTCCAGATCGCTGGTCGCGAACCGCTTCACCCGAGCCCAGGCCGACAGGTACACGCTGGCCGGATCGCTGGAGTGGAGCCCGACGAGGGAGGCGGCGACGTCCTGCACAGATGGCGCGGACCTCGACAGGTGGTGGCGTGCCACCAGCCGGGCCCGCCGCTCCTCGATCTCGATCCGCGGCACGCCGCCAGTGAAGCGCACGGGGCGGACGTGGCGCGCGAGTGGTGACGACCGCTACTGCTGGTTCAACTTGTTCAACCGTCGGTCGGTTGCGCCTCGCTGGCTCCGAGCGTGGCGGCAGTACCTGGTGACCGCAGCAAGAGGTGCCGGTAGCCCCAGCCGTCTTCCTGCTTGAAGCCCTCGTCCACCAGGCCGAGGCCCTCGGTCTCGATCCAAGCGATCACCCGCTCGCGCCCCGGGTAGTAGTGGTAGCCGGCCACGTCGCCCTCCACCACCTCGCCCCGCACGGCTGGAAGCCCGCGGGCGAGGAGCGCGGCGTTGGCGTCGTCGATGCCGGCCTCGTCTTGCTCCTCGACCGTCAGGTAGAGGTGGCCCCCCCGGCCGGACGGCACGGTGGAGGTTGGCCAGCACGAGCGGCCAGTCTTCGGGAGCGACGTTCTCCATGGCGTCGACGGTCATGACGGCGTCGAACTGCGCCACGTAGGCCAGCTCCTGCAGCCCAACCTGCGCCAGCTCGATCGCGACACCTCGCGCGCGGGCCTGGACGAGCATGCCGGCTGACTGGTCGACGCCGGCGACTCGGCAGCCGGCGTCAGCCACCATCGAGAAGTACCTACCCGTCCCACACGGCGCGTCGAGCACCGTGCCGCCGAGCGGACAGGTAGCCAGGAGCCGGCTGACCCACTCCTGCTGCACCTCGTTCGGATAGGGGTTCTGGTCGTACGTTGGGGCCTCGGCGTCGTACGCCTCCACGACGGAGCGCCGCCGCTCGGCGATCCAGGCTCGTCGATCCACGCTGCCTCCCCTCCGGGCCTTGGTCCGGTTCCTCTTCCCGACCAGGATCGCGGTGCGGGGCCAAGGCTCCCGATCGCCGCGGACGCTCCGGAGAAGGCAGCGGCCAGGTCACGGTCGGAGCGGGGAACCTTGTAGCACCCCATGGGTACGTTCGTCGTATGACTGAGGGTGAGATCGTGGCTGGGTTGGCGGAGGTGTGTGGCGAGTTGAACGCTTCCCATGCCCGCCTGGTCGCGCTGGTGGCGGAGGCGTTGGCGGCGGAGTGTTGGGTTGGGGTCGGGATCCACAGCTGTGAGCAGTGGGTGGCGTGGCAGACCGGCCTGTCCCCGGCCCGAGCCCGCCAGGTGGTGGAGATCGCCCGCCGCCGGGACGACCTGCCGGTGACCCGCGCCTTGTTGGAGGCCGGGGAGCTGTCGGTGGATCAGGTGGCGGTGGTGGCCCATCACACCCCGGCTTCCCATGACGCCGATGTGGCCGCGTTCGCTACCGCGGCGACGGTGTCGCAGCTGCGTCGCACGTTGCGCCGCTACCAGTTCGGAACCGACGAGGTGGACCCGCTGCAGCAGCGTGACCCCACGCAGGTCACCGGGGGGTTCGACCCGTCGGGCTGCTACCGGCTCCACGCCGTCTTGGAGCCCGACGACGGCGCCCTGGTCGACTCCGCCCTGCGGGAGGCCCGCGACGCCCTGTTCCAAGCCGGTGAGACCGACGTGACGTGGTGCGACGCCCTGGTCGAAGTGGCCCGCCGCTCCCTCGGCGGGGTGATGCCGGTGGCGAGGCGGGACGCGTTCGTGGCCTACTTCCATGTCCACACCGACCACCCCCACACCTACCTGCATCACGGCCCCGCTCTGCCCGACACGCTGCGCCGTCAGCTGCTGTGCGACGCGAGGGGGGCGGTGGTCGGCCTGCGCGACGGCCGGCCGGTTGATGTGGGGCGGACCCGGCGCATCGTCCCTACCCATACCCGCCGCCTGGTCGAAGACCGCGACGGGGGCTGTCGGGTCCCGGGCTGTGGCCGCCGCCACGGCGAGATCCACCACATCGTCCACTGGCTCGACCACGGCCCTACCGACACCCGGAACCTGGTGTCGTTGTGTCACCGGCACCATCGCCTCCACCACCACGGCCACCTCGACATCCAAGGCGACGCCGACCGACCCGACGGGCTCACCTTCACCGACCGGTACGGCCGTCCCCTCCCCGGCAACCCACCCCCCACCCCGCCCGACCCCGACCACCGGGTTCTCGTGACCGGCCGATGGCAGCACCCCACCGGCGAACGACTCCACACCCACTGGATCGACTTCAGCAGACAACCCCGCGCTGGATGAATGCCGCCACCCCTCGAAGTCGGCGCGATGACTTCCGGGCCGTCGCGTCGTCCAATCCCGTGACGCAACGCGCGCGCTTCGCGCGCGGCGACGAAGAAGGAGGCGCCAATCGTGCCACTACCGAGGCTCGGGGAGGGTCGATGACGGTCGTCCTAGAGTGTCCGTCTCCGCCGCTTCATCCAGACACCATCGCCAGTAGCGAGATCTCGCTCGAGGACCTGGAGCAGCATCGCCGGGAGCTCACCGGCTACTGCTACCGGATGCTGGGCTCGTTCTTCGAGGCGGACGATGCCGTCCACGAGACCATGGTCCGGGCGTGGCGTGGGCTCGGCGGCTTCGAGGGCCGGTCGGCCGTCCGCTCGTGGCTCTACCGCATCGCCACGAACGTGTGCCTCGACCTGCTGCGCGGCCGCCACCGGCGGGCCCTCGCGATGGACCTCGGTCCTGCTTCCAGCGCGGACTCGTTCACCTCCGCGACTCGCCCGGGCGAGGCATGGATGGAGCCCATCCCCGACGCCCGGGTGCTGGCCGAGGACGGCCACCCGGCCGATGTGGCCGCGGCGCGCGAGTCCATCCGCCTGGCCTTCGTCGCCGCGCTTCAGGTCCTCCCGGCCCGCCAGCGGGCCGTGCTCATCCTGTGCGACGTGTTGCGCTGGCACGCCACGGCGGTGGCCGAGCTACTCGAGACCACCGTGGCGTCGGGGAACAGCGCGCTCCAGCGGGCTCGGGCGACCCTCGCCGAGCGGAGCATCGACGGCGCCACCAGCTCGACCGCGGTGGATGCCGGCCAGCAGGAGCTCCTCGACCGCTACGTCGACGCCTTCGAGCGCTACGACATCGCGTCGCTCGTGACGCTCCTCCACGAGGACGCCGTCATGTCGATGCCGCCGTACGACTTCTGGCTCCGGGGACCGGTCGAGATGGGCCGTTGGTTCCTCGGCAAGGGCATCGGTTGCCAGGGCTCGCGCCTGCTCGCCACGGCCGCCAACGGTTGCGCCGCGTTCGCCTCCTACCGACCCGATCCCGAAGGCGGCTACTTCGCCTGGGCCATTGAGGTCATCGAAGTCTCAGGCGACAGGATCGTCGGGCACCACAGCTCCTCGACGCCGACCTCTTCGCCGCCTTCGGGCTCACCGACCACCTCCCAGGCGACCTCCCCGCCCATCTCCCGGCCGACCACCTCGCCCAGCCCGACGAAATCCAGTAGCTGCGACAGCTCCGTGCTGGCCTTTCGCAGCCGGATCGAACAGCCGACGCGCCGGGCCGCGAGCTGCCATCGCGCCAACGCATCGACCACCGCGAGATCGAGCCCGCCCGTCGTGGCCAGCGGCCAGTTCGCCACCTCGGCGCCGTCGCGAACGAGCACCACGGTCGCGTGGATGGTGGCTCGCAGCACGCTGCTATGACGACGGAGGGCCGCCAGATTCACCGCGGCAAGATCGTGGGCGCAGTCACGGGCGCGGTCGCAGCCGCAGGCCGGCCATGCCCCCATAGACCGGGAGCGCGACTCCCGTGGTCGCGCCGGCCGAGGGCGAAAGGAGGTAGAGCACCGCGCCCGCCACCTCCTCCGGCCGCACCAGTCGCCCGGACGGCTGGCGGGCTTCGAGGGCGGCCCGCTCCTGGGCGGGATCGGAGGCACGGTCGAGCAGCCTCCCGATCCAAGGCGTGTCCGTGGTGCCGGGGTTCACGCAGTTCACTCGGATGCCCTCGTGCAGGTGATCCGCGGCCATGGCGAGCGTGAGCGACAACACCGCCCCCTTGCTCGCGCTGTACAGGGCCCGCTCGGGCAGCCCGGCCGTCGCCGCGATGGAGCACATGTTGACGACGGCCGCTCGATCCGAGCGCCGGAGGTGCGGAAGGGCCGCACGCGTCACGCGCACCGTCCCGAGCAGGTTCACGTCGAGCACGCGTCGCCACTCCTCGATGGGGTTCGTCTCGATCGTGCCCTGCGCCCCGATGCCGGCGTTGTTGACCACGGCGTCGATCCCTCGCATGGCCACCGCGGCCCGCTCGACCGCGGCGGCGACCGCACCGTCGTCGGCGACGTCGGCCCGGAAAGGGATGGCGCCTGCAGGAGCGTTCGCCGGGTCGAGGTCGAGCACGGCCACCGCCGCCCCCCGTTCCATCGCTGCGGCCGCGACGGCGTGGCCGATCCCCGAGCCGCCTCCGGTGACGAGCACGCGCAAGCCGTCGAGGTCCCGGCCGCTCGCCATACCGCCGCTCGCCATGCCGGCCGCCATCACGCCGGCCCGAGGCGCTGGCGTTCAGCGCCCAACCCGTCGATCTCCAACCGCATGATGTCCCCCGCCCGCAAGTAGCCGTGGCCACGGCCGCGCTTCATGACGGCTCCGCCCCGACGCCGGCGCCGGCGGTCGATCGGTGGTGGAGGCGGTAGACGTCGGTGGCGGTGCCGCCGAATACGGCGCCGCGCTCGTCGTCCGACAGCGAGGCCACGAGCTCCTCAGCCGCGCCGACCACGGCTTGGTAGGACGCGGCCAGGGTGCAGACCGGCCAATCCGTCCCGAAGAGGAGTCGCGACGGCCCGAAGAGCGCCAGCACGTGGTCGGCGTAGGGCTGGAGATCGGCGATCGACCATGACCCCCAGTCGGCCTCGGTCACGAGTCCTGACAACTTGCACGACACGTTGGGTTCGGCCGCGAGCGCGCGCAGCGAGGTGGCCCACGGCTCCCACTCCCTCGCCGCGATCCCGGGTTTGGCGGCATGGTCCACCACGAACCGGCAGTGCGGTACCTGACGTGACGCCACCGTGGCCGAGCCGAGCTGGTGGGGCAGGATCAGAAGGTCGTAGACGAGCCCTCGAGCCGCCACCTCCCGCAGCCCGGCCACCACGGCCGGCCTCGAGAGCCAATCGGGGTCAGGCTCGTCCTCCGCCAGGCTGCGGAGGCCGACGAGGCGGTCGCCTCCGGTTCCGGCCCGCAGGCGGTCCAGTTGCTCACCCACCGTCGGCCCGCTGAGGTCGACATAGCCGACGACGCCGCTGATCGAGCGGTGTCGGCCGCCGCCAGGTCGAGCAGCTCCTCGGTCTCGGCTACGTCGGCCACGGTCTGGACGACGACCGTGTGCGTGAAGCCACCTGCCGCCGTCGCTGCGGCCAACTCGGCGACGCCGAAGCCGCGCCGGAGCGGGCGCCATGGCCTCGCCGGTGATCCATGGCTGGTCGCGCACGGCCAGGTCCCACAGGTGGTGGTGAGCGTCGACCCGTGATGACAAGTCGGCTGACACGATGCCAGTCCAGTCCACGCCGGGCCGTCCGGGTAGCGGAACTCGGCGATGGACGCGTCGAGCAACTGCGCACCGCCACCGGGCTCGGTTCGGCAGCCCGTACCGACCACCCTCCACCACGACCGGGTCGACTGAAGTGCTCGTGCAGGTGGTCGACGTACTCGATCCACCGGCCGTCGAGCGAGCCGCTCGACGGCGACGAAGTCGAACATGGCGAGGTGCTGCACCATCTCGCACAGCCCGACGCCGCCGGCGTGCGGGCACACGGGAATCCCGAACTTGGCCGCCAGCAGCAGGATGGCGAGGTTCTCGTTCACGCCGCCGACTCGGCAGGCGTCGATTTGGACGACGTCGATCGCCTCGGCCTGGAGGAGCTGCTTGAAGATGACGCGGTTCTGTACGTGCTCGCCGGTGGCGACCCGCACCGGTCGGAGCGCCTGACGGATGGTGCGATGACCGAGGACGTCGTCGGGAGAGGTGGGCTCCTCGATCCAGTAGGGGTCGAACTCGGCCAGCTTGCCCATCCACTCGATGGCCTGCTGGACGCCCCACCGTCTGGTTGGCGTCGAGGGCGATGCGCGCCCCCTCACCCACCGCGATCCGAGCCACGCCGAGCCGGCGCACGTCGGCGGCCGACGTCGGCGCCGACCTTGAGCTTGAGCATCGTGAACCCATCGGCGACGGACTTGGCGGGCGAGCCGCTCGACCTTCGTCATCGTCGTAGCCGAACCAGCCCGCCGACGTCGTGTACGCCGGGAGCCCCTCGGCCTCCAGCACCGCGATCCGCTCTGCCCGTCCGCCGGCCGAGGCCCGAAGGATCGCGAGCGCCTCCGCCGGAGTGAGGGTGTCGTCGATGTAGGTGAAGTCGACCTGGGCCACGAGCTCCTCCGGCGTGAGCGGCCGAGAGCACACTGCCACAGTGGTTGGCCGACGAGGCGGGCCCGCAGGTCCCACGCCGCGTTGACCACCGCCCCGATGGCCATGTGCATGACGCCCTTCTCCGGCCCCAGCCAGCGCAGCTGACCATCCCACGTGAGCACCCGGGCCAGCGTCCCGATGTCGGCGACGAGCTCGGCCACCTCCAGACCAACGACGTAGGGCGCCAACGACCGCGTGGCGGCGCAGGCGACCTCGTTGCCCCGCCCGGTCGTGAACAGCAACGAACACCCGTTGACGGCGGGGTCGTCGGTACGCAGCACGAGTAGGCGGCGGAGTAGTCGGGCTCGGGGTTCATCGCGTCGGAGCCGTCCAGACCTTCGAGAAGTGGGGAACCGGACGTCGATGACGTCGAGCGCGCTGATGCGGGTCATCGCTGTCCTCGTTCGGCGAGCTTGGGGACCGGGAAGCTGAACGAGAGGTGGCCTCGGGGAACGACGGGCGCGCTCCCCGAGCCCGAGCGCCTCACCCGAAGTCGGCGGCGTTGTCCTTGGTCACCATCTCGGTACCGGTGTCGATGTTCGGCTCGACGGTCTCGCCCTTGACGGCGTCGAGGGCGGTCTGCGCGCCCATGGTCGCCCATCTTCGCGGGGAACTGCGCGACCGAGGCGAGCTCGTTGCCGGCCGAGATGGCGGCGACCTCGTCAGGACCGGCGTCGAAGCCGACCACCTTGATCGGTCTTGCCGGCGCTGTCGACGGCCTCGCAGAGCGCCGATGATCGGCGGCCCGCAGGCGCCGTAGATCGCCGTGACGTTCGGGTTGGCGGTCAGGATGTCCTGGGCCGCGTTGAGCCCCTTCGTCTGGTCGCAGTCGGTGGGGAGGTTCCGCCACGATCTTGAACCCGTTCCCGAGCCCCTCGAGGAACCCGGTGACCCGGTCTTCCAGCGACGGCGCGCCCAGCACGCCCTTCGAGGACCGCCGACGGTGTCACCGGCCGTCAGCTGTCCGGCGAGGAACTGTGCCGGCGAGCACGCCGCCGGCCAGGTTGTCGGTGGCGACGAGCGACGTCTTGCCGTCCCAGCCGGGGATGTCGTTGTCGACGAGGACGACCTTGATGCCCTTGTCGACCGCCTTCTGGAGCTGCGTCCTGCACGTTCGGGCTCGTCGGGGTGATCGCGATCGCCTTCACGCCCTGCGTGACCATCGACTCGATCGCGGCGATCTCGCCCTCGTCGTCGGTGCCGCTCGTGCCTTGGGCGAACAGCAGCTCGACGTCCGGGTGGTCCTTGTTCCACGCCTTGGCCGCGTCCACCATCGTGTCGTAGAAGTCGACCGGGAACTTCGTGATGAACCCGATCTTGACGTCTCTCCCGTCATCCGCGTGTAGTGGCGCCGCCGGCGGCGTGAGTGCTGCCCGCTGTCGCCCCTGGTAGTCGGCGTGCCGGAGCCGCGATGCGGTCATGCCGATCGCCAGCGCCACGCGAGGCGAGCAACAGCGATGCGATGCAGATCGTTCGCTTCATGGATGCTCCTTCTCCTCGCGGTATGGCGACGGAGTGCCGCGAGGCGCGCGCCGATCGGGCCGTGACCGGCCGGGCTGGCGTGTTCTGGTTTCAGGATTCGGCGTGCTCAGCCAGAGGTGCCGACGATGAGCGCGACGATCCTTTCCTGGCTCTCGGGGCTCGGGGATCTCCTCGCCGACCTTGCGACCGCGCCGCATGACGACCGCCCGATCGGCCACCTCGGTCACGTGGTCCATGGCGTGGGAGATGACGATGACGGCATGCCCGCTCCTCGCGGAGGCGGAGGATGAGGTCGAGGACCCGGCGGGATTCGCGTACGCCGAGGGCGGCGGTCGGCTCGTCGAGGATGACGACCTTCGAGGCGAACGCGGCCGCCCGGGCGACGGCGATCACCTGCCGCTGCCCGCCCGACATCAGCCCGACGGCGGCGGAAGCGATCGGGCAGCGGTGACCTGTAGCCGGTCGCAACACCTCGACGGTCGACGTCGGCCATCGCCCGACGGCGCAGAACCGGCGAAGCGGACGGGGCAGCCAGCGCTCGGCCCGGCGTCCTCCCGTCCGGCGTAGAAGTTGGCCGCCGGGTCGAGGTTGTCGAACAGCGCGAGGTCCTGGTAAACGGTCTCGATGCCGTAGCTCCGAGCCGCGGCCGGGCGACGTGATGTTGACCGGCCTGCCCGTCGACTCTCGATCGTCCCGGCATCGAGCCGGTGCACGCCGCTGATGCACTTGATGAGAGTCGACTTGCCGGCGCCGTTGTCGCCGAGGACGGCCAGCACCTCTCCGTGTCTGACTCGAGGTCGACGTCGTCCAGGGCGAGCACGGCGCCGAAGCGCTTGGTGGCGCCGCTTGACTGCGAGGGCAGGGACGGGGGTCGTGGTGCTCAAGTGCGGGCCGCCTGCAGCACCCGGAACCGCTCCTCGAGCCGCGCCCGCAGCACGTCGGACTCGACGGCCACCACGATCACCACGCCGATGACGATCGAGCTGGAGGAAGGCGTCGACGTTCGAGCAGGTTCATCCCGTTGCGGATGACGCCGATCATCAAGGCGCCGACGAGCGCGTTGCCGACGGCCCCGCGGCCGCCGAGGAAGCTCGCCCCGCCGATGATGACGGCCGCGATCGAGTCCAGCTCGGCGAGATCGCCGGCGGTGGGCGAGCCGGCGTTGAGCCGGCCGGAGGTGATGATCGCCGCGACGCCGGCGAGCAGCCCGCAGAGCACGTACACCGAGATGAGCACCGAACCGCACCGGGATACCGCTGCGACGGGCGGCCTCCGGTTGCCCCCGACGGCGTAGATCCAGCGGCCCCAGACGAGTCGGGACAGGATCACCGCCACCACCACCGCCACGCCCCCGACGAGGAACGTCGAGTACGGCAACCAGCCTACGGAGCCGCCCCCCGAACGTCTGCACGACCTGAGGCACTCCCCGCTTGGGCTGGCCGCCGGCGAGCTCGCAGCGCGAGACCTCGGGCGATGCTCAGCGTCGCCAGCGTGATGATGAAGGGGTGGGGAAGGCGGCCCCACACGTAGACGCCGCCGTTTACGAAGCCCGACGGCGGCCCCCGAGGCCAGCATGACCACGATGACCAACGCAACCGGAGTGGCCCTGGTGGAAGACCAGGGCGCCGACCACCGACGCCAGGGCGAGGTTCGAGCCCGACCGACAAGTCGATGCCTCGCGTGAGGATGACGAGGAGCTGGCCGATCGCGAGCACGGCGATGACGGCCGTCTGCGAGAGCACGTTGCCGATGTTGCCGGTCGTCAGGAAGACGGGCGACAGGAAGGACATCACCACGATGAGACCGACGAGGATCAGGACCGGGCCGAGCCGGATGACTACCAAGGAGACGTCGAGCAGGCGGTAGCGCAGCGGCGACGCCTCCTCGCCGCGCTCCTGCGGCGCCGGGGTCGGCGTCGACGGCGTGGCCGACATCGGTAGCGCGCTCGGCGTGGCATCGGGCATCGCCGCGCCTTCCGGCCTCGCTACGTCGGTCATGGACAGTGCTCCCCCGTACGGTCCCACGCGCCCCCAGCCACGAGTGGATCACGAGTGGCGTTGGGTCCCCGGCACGTCTGTCGCATCGTCGCGACACGGCGTAAGATACGCCCACAGACATCCGATGTCTACCCCGGATTATCCGGACGGCCCGAAGGGGGCGAGCACTGTGGGAGCGCCGTTGACCGAAGCCGCGATCCAGCACGTCCGAGACCTGATCGGCTCCGGTCAGCTGGCCCCGGGCGCCCGGCTGCCACCGGAGGCCGAGCTGGCCGACGTGCTCGGAACGAGTCGCAACACCGTGCGGGAGGCGGTGCGGGCCCTGGTCACGGCGCGCGTCTTGGACGTGCGTAGGGGCGATGGCACATACGTCACCAGCCTGCGGCCAGAGCTGCTCCTCGAGGGAATCGGCGCCGCGGCCGAGCTCATGCAGGACGGGTTCACGCTGGAACTGGTCCAGGTGCGCCGGATCCTCGAGCCTGCCGCCACCGCCATGGCGGCGGGCCGGATCAGCAACGAGACGTTGGCCGAGCTCGAGCTGTGCTTACATAGGATGTCTAATGCCGCCTCTCACGACGAGCTCGTGCAGTTCGACGCCGAGTTCCACGAGCTCGTCGCAGCGGCGGCCGGCAACGCGATCCTGGCGTCGATGCTGAACGGCGTGTCGAGTCGCACCACCCGCGGTCGGGTCTGGCGCGGTGTCATCGAGGCCGGGGCCACCGAGCGCACGATCTCCGAACACGCCGGGATCCTGGCCGCGCTCCGGGCCCGCGATCCTCGGCTAGCCGAGGCGGCCGCCCTCCTCCATGTGTCCACCACCGAAGCGTGGTTCCGCCTCGTGCTCTCGGACGGCGGCGCCGACTCCCAGCCCTCGGCGCCGAGCTGAGCCGATCGCGACGTCAGTCCGGCGTCGTGCCCGCGCAGCCCAGCAACCACCGCGTCGACCGTGGTTGAGTTCACGCGGCGCGAACCGGGGGCCGACCCGGTCGCCTTCGTTTCAGGGAGCAGCGGGCTTCTCGCGGCCGATGGCGACGAGATCGGTCGCTGGATGCCGCGAGAAGTGGCGATGCAGAGCACGAGGCGATGTTGGCGCCCGCCCCGGAGGCGAGGCCCGTCGCGTCACTCGTTCTGCTCGTCGGCCCGCGCCACGAACGCTTGGTAGGCCGGGAGGAGGAGGTCGGTCACCGGTGTCCCCCGGACCGAGGCGGTCAGCCGATCGAGGCGGTGGAGCACCGCGTCGGGTGGATCGGGCGCCGCCACATCGGCCAGCTCTGAGCCCGAGGCGCTGCCCGTGGCCGGCGGCGGCGCGTCGGGGTGGAGCGGCCACCACGCCGGCAGCCCGTCATCACGCGGCCCGACGGGGGGCCGGCGAGGGACCCGGAGTCCGGCCAGCACGGCTTCGCGGTCCCTGCCCCGCCAGGCCAGCAGCAGCCAGGGATCGTCGTCGAGGCGGTCGGCGAACACGTAGAGCACCGCCGCCAGGTGCTTGCAGGGGTTCTCCCAGTCCGGGCACGAGCAGTGGGCACGCAGGTGGGCCCAACGCCGCGGGAACAGCGGCACCCCGGCCGACTCGAACACGGTTTCGAGCTCGGGCGGGACCTCGCCCGCGAGGAGCCGCGCCGCCAAGCCGGCCCGAGCTGCGAACGCCGAGGCCACCAGGGCCCAGACGGCTGGCCCGAGTGCCGGCCAGGCGATCTCCACCCGGTAGGGCGTGGCCCGGCTGCCCTGGACGCGCGCGGTCAGCAGGCCGGCCTCCACGTCGAGGGAGAGCACCTGCCCTTGGCGGGCGTAGCGGCGGCCGCGCTGCATGCGGGCGCCGAGGCCGTACGACTCCAGCACCTGGACGAACCGCTGCGACCACCACGTCGCCGCCATGGCCCCCCGCTGCTTGGACGTGGCCAGGCCGCCTTCCACTGGCCGCGGGACCGACGGTTCGAACCACGGGCCGCGTCCGTCTGCTCGGCGCCAGGACCCCGCCTCGCCCCGCCCCGCCATCAGTCGGCCTCCACCGCGTCGGCCGCGAGCACGACCAGCTGGCGCAGCTCGTCGGTCGAGAGCGAGGTGAGCCAGTCCTCCCCCGTACCGACGACCCGCTCGGCCAGCGCCCGCTTCCGGGTGATCATCTCGTCGATCCGCTCCTCGACCGTGCCGGTGCAGACCAGCTTGTGGACGAGGACCGTGCGTTGCTGCCCGATGCGATACGCCCGGTCGGTGGCCTGATCCTCCACCGCCGGGTTCCACCAACGATCCAGGTGGATGACGTGCGACGCCGCGGTCAGGTTCAAGCCCGTCCCACCGGCTCTGAGCGACACGAGCAGGATGGGACAGCCCGCGCTGTCCGCGTCGCCCGAGCGCTGGAACCGCTCGACCATCTCGTCACGCTTCTTGCGGGGGACGCCTCCGTGGAGCCAGAGCGGCTCGGTACCGAAGCGGCGCGCCAGGTAGGGCCGGAGCAGGTGGCCCCACTCGGCGAACTGCGTGAAGCACAGGACCCGATCGCCCTCAGCGAGGATCTCCTCGAGGAGCTCTTCGACCCGGATGAGCTTGCCGGACCGACCACCGAGCGGTGAGCCGTCGCCGAGGTAGTGGGCCGGGTGGTTGCAGACCTGCTTCAAGCGGAGCAAGCCGGCGAGCACGCGGCCTCTGCGATCGATGCCGTCGGTCTCGTCGGCGTCGCGTAGCAGGTCGTCGACGACGGCCTGGTACAGCGTGGCCTGCTCGCGGGTCAGCCGGCAGCGGTCGGTCACCTCGACCTTGTCCGGGAGGTCGCTGATGATGGTCTTGTCCGACTTCAACCGGCGCAGGATGAACGGTCCCGTCACCTTCCGCAGAAGCTCGATGGCCTCGACGTCGCCCTCGCGTTCGATCGGGACGGCGAAGCGGTCGCGGAAGCTGCGGGCCGAACCGAGCAGGCCAGGGTTGAGGACCTGCATCAGCGACCACAGCTCCGCCAGCCGGTTCTCCATCGGCGTTCCCGTCATCGCGATGCGACGTCCGGCGTCGATCGATCGCACCGCCCGGGCCTGCGCCGTGCCGGGGTTCTTCACCTGCTGGGCTTCGTCGAGCACCAGCCGGGCCCAGCGCACCTCGGCCAGCTGGGCCTGGTCGCGGGCGACGAGCGAGTAGGTCGTGAGGACGAGGTCATGCCCGGCCGCTCGCTCGGCGAACGGGACCTCGTCGCCGCTGAACCGAGCCGGGCCGTGATGCGCCATCACCCGCAGCGCAGGGGTGAAGCGGGCCGCCTCGAGCTGCCAGTTGCCCAGCACCGACACCGGGCACACGACCAGCGTGGGACCGTCCACCGGCTCGGCGAGGACGGTCGCGAGCAGCTCCGCGGTCTTGCCCAGCCCCATGTCGTCGGCCAGGCAGGCGCCGAGCCCGAGCCGGCCGAGGAAGCAGAGCCAGGCCACGCCCCGCTCCTGGTAGGGCCGCAGCTGGCCCTCGAACCCGGGTGGGGTTGGGGTCGGCGCCACCCTGGCGTGCAGAGCCCCATCGAGCAGGTCCGCCAGCCAGCCGGTGGCGTCCACGCCGACGACCGCGGAGCTGTCCGGCGCGCCGAGGTGCTCGAGTCCCATCCCCGCCCGGAGGAGATCGGCGACGCTCGCCTGGCCCCGTTGGCCGACGAGGCCGAGCACGGCCTGCAGCTCGTCGGGACGAACCTCGACCCAGCGCCCCCGCACCTGCACGAGGTGCTGCTTGGCCGCTGCGGCTGCCTTCAGCGCCGCGAGGTCCTTGGCGGTGAGGCGCTCCTCGCCGATGGCCGCCTGCCACTGGAAGCCGACGATCGCCTCCATGCCGACGCCACCGGCGACGGTCGCCGTCGTGGACGTGCGCTTGTGGGACGACGCCCGGGCTCGCAGCGCGAGCCGGCCCCGCCTGGTCCACCACGTGGGTAGGAGCAGGCCGATGCCGACGTCCGCCAGTGGGCCGGACCGCTCGGCGATCAGCGCGAGCACCGCGGCCGACTCGAGCGCCAGCTCGCTCGGGCGGGCCTCGTCGAGCAGCGGCTCCAGCTCAGGCGCCACGCGCACCGCGTGGCCGAGCCCGGTCAGCAGCTGCTCGACCGGGTCGCTCCCACCGAGCAGCGCCACGTGGTCACCCGCCCACGCCAGCGCAGCCGGGACCATCAGGCTCGGATCGTCAGTGGCCTGCAGCAACAGCTCCACCCGCCACCCATCAGCACCGTCGTCGGGCTCGTGGATCCGCAGGCACAGCCGCGTCGGTCCCACCGTTGGAAGCCCGGAGCGGATCCACGCCGCGGCCTGGGTGGCGAGCGCGGCCACGTCCTTGGTCGGCAGCGATGCGGGCAGCCAGGGGTCGTCCCTCGTGAGCGAGCTGAGCCATGCCTCGGCCGCGGCACGCCGGCCTGGTCGCGGCGGAACGAGGTCCACCCCGGCTTGCGCCAACCGACGACGGGCCTCGGCGTCGACCAGCTCCTGCAGTGCCGCCGCCACCACCGCCTGCTGGGGGCGAAGACCGTCTGGGCCCAGCAGTCCGCCGATCAGCGCCCGGTCGTCGGCCGACGGCAGCGGCCACCACCACGAGCGCGCCCTTCCCTGCTCGATTGTCAGCCCGGGTACGACTCGACCGCTGGACACGAACTGCTCAGCCGCCGGCCGGCAGCGCTCGAGCAGGTCGGCGTCCACCGGCGCATCCTGCCCGATGGGCGCGGCCTCGTCGCCGTCTGACCGAACCGCGTGGACCTCAGGCTTTCGGCTCGAACATCCGCTCATCCGCCGTCCGGGCCAGGTTGGTCAGGGCGACGTGGACGGACGCGGTGTCCCACGTGGCCACCACGCCGTCCTGCGTGGCGCACGTCATCTCCTCGCCGTTGCCCACCGGCACGGTCACGCACAGGGCCGGCTGGCCCGCGACCATGGTCGTCGCCGCCGTCGGCACCCCGCTCTTCCGGGCCAGGCTGACCCGGAGCTGGCGGGCCGGTGACGCGGCGAAGAACTGCGAGGTGACGGCGGTGTCGCTCACCCTCGCTTCCTGCAGGCCCGTCCTCGCACCGGCCGGTGGAGAGGGCGCAGGTCTGATCGCTCCCGTCGGTGAGGAAGCGGACATCGCCGATCGTGACCGACATCCGGTCGCCGGCCCGGGCCACCGTTGCCAGTGTGGTCCGGCCGCCGAACCGGCTGGTGATCTGTAGGTGGCCGTGAGCTCGGCGCCGGGTCGCCCTCGAGCCGCTCGAGCACGGCGTCGGCGGCGGGTTGCCGGTCGGCGTGCCGGTCTGGCCGCCGACGGCGGTGGCTTCGGCGAGCGTCGGGCGTTCGCCGACTCCACAGCCGGTGGCCACGAGCGCCAGGCGCGACCACCGCGATCGGACCCGCCACCGCGATCTGCCGCATGCGGCCCGGTCGCACGGCCGGACAGCGTAGGTTCGGCTCGGATCGCACACCTAACCTCGACGGCGTGATGCGCTTGGACGCCGCCACCTTCCTGTTGCAGTGGGCGACGGGCGGCCTGTTCTTCACCTGGGTCACCACCCGCCACCGCGAGGTCGGGCTGGGCTACGGCTGGCTGATGCGGGGCGTCTACCTCGCGTTGGCGGCGGGGGCGCTCGCCTGCGGCGTGGCCTTCGGCTCGGTGCCGGTCCGCGAGGTCGCGGCCGCCGGAATGGTCGCTGGCCACGTTGTCGCGCTCGCGGTTTCTGTGGCCCGGCGGCGGGCCGGGGTGGCCGGGCAGCAGGGCGAACACGACCGCAGGACGGCCCGGGTGGCGGCGATGACCGGCATCGACCGCACCGATGCGACCGCGGTGCCTGCCCCACCGGGCCTGATGGGCCGGGAGTTCCCGCCGGCGCTCGACCTGGTCGCCCCTGCGATCGGCACCGTCGGCCTGATCGCCGCCGGCCTGGACGCCGGCGGGAGCACCTGGCTCGCGGTCGCCCGGCTGCTGGCCGGGGCGGCCTTCATCGGGGCCATCACCGACGCCATGCTCCTCGGCCACTGGTACCTGGTGCAGCCCGGGCTGCCCCGACGGCTCCTGCTCGAGCTGGTCCGGGCCGCCGATCGTGACCTGGCCGATCGAGGTGGCGCTCCTGCTGCTGCGCCCGGGGATGCTGCAGGTGCTCACCGGCACCATCGACGACGGCTGGAGTGGGACCCTCGGCTGGTTCTGGCTGGCCTGCGCGGTCACGACGTTGGTCCTGTTGTTCGTGACCCGGGCCGCGCTCGGCGAGCGGGAGTACTCCGCCGTGATGGCCGCCACCGGCCTCCTCTACCTGGCCATCCTCACCGCGTTCGGGACCGATCTGGTCGCCCGCGCCGTACTCGCCGGGTGACGCAGCGGAGCGTATGAGTTTCAAGAAGCCATGACTTGAGGAAGAATGGAGCCATGCCGCGCCCGGTTTGGAGCGGGACGATCAGCTTCGGGCTGGTCTCGATCCCGGTCAAGCTCTTCCACGCTGTCAGCAGGAAGAACGTCTCGTTCAACCAGCTCGACGACCGCACGATGAGCAGGATCCGGCATCAAGAAGGTCTCCGCCGAGAGCGGTGACGACGTGCCCGACGAGCACATCGTCAAGGGCTACGAGGTCTCGAAGGGTCAGTACGTCGTGGTCGACCCCGACGAGCTCGAGCCCTTCATCCCCGCCGCCACCAAGGCCATCGACCTCGAAGAGTTCGTCGACCTCTCGGAGATCGACCCGGTGTTCTTCGACACCCCTTACATCGTCGCCCCCGACAAGGCGGCCAAGCCCTACGTGCTGTTGGCCAAGGCGATGGAGGATGCGGGCAAGGTTGCGGTCGGCACGTTCGTGATGCGCAGCAAGCAGTACGTCGCCGCGCTGCGGGCGGTCGACGGCCGGCTGATGCTGTCGACGATGGCGTTCCCGGACGAGGTCGTCGATCCGGCCACGATCGACGAGCTTGGACGGCATCGCCGACGTGGACGTGACGAAGAAGGAGCTGGCGATGGCCGAGCAGCTGGTCCAGTCGCTAGCGGCGACTTCGAGCCCGAGCACTTCCGCGACACCTATCGCGAGCAGGTCCTCGACCTGATCGAGAAGAAGGCGGCCGGTGAGGTGTTCGAGGCGCCCGAGCCGGTGACGGCGGCGCCGAAGGTGGTCGACCTGATGGCCGCGCTCGAGGCCAGCGTGAAGGCGGCCAAGGAAGCTCGGGGCCGCCACCCGGCCGCGGTGCAGGCCGTGCCAGCCCGTCGAGCCGAAGGCGGCGCCGCTGCCGCGGACGAGGCGAGGACGAGGAGCAGCCGGCCGAAGAAGCCGGCCCGGGCCCGGGCCCGCAAGTCGGCCTAGCCGAGCGGCCGCAACGCCCGGCCCTTCTGCCCGTGGCCGCAGGACAGACCGTCGAGATCGACGGCCATCGAGCTGGCCGTGACGAACCTCGACAAGGTGCTGTACCCGGGCTCGGCCACGACCAAGGGCGAGGTGATCGAGTACTACGCCCGCATCGCGGCAGTGATGCTGCCCCACCTGCGCGGGCGAGGCGTCACCTTCAATCGCTTCCCGAACGGCGTCGAGCAGCCGGGTTCTTCGAGAAGCGCTGCAACAAGCACCGTCCGGGCTGGGTGGCGACGGCCCCCGGCCCGGGGGATCGCAACGGCACCATCCATTACTGCGTGCTCGATGGGCCGGCGCCGCTCGTCTGGGCGGCCAACCTCGCCGCCATCGAGATCCACGCCCCCATGGCCCTCGCCGTCGACCTCGAGACGCCGACGACCGTCGTGTTCGACTTCGATCCCGGCCCGCCCGCCGGCATGAGGGCGTGCGCCGGCGCGGCGCTGGCCGTTCGTGATGTGCTGGCGGCCGTCGGCTTGCGGGGCTGGCCGAAGACGCAGCGGGTCGAAGGGCTTGCAGCTCTACGTGCCGCTCAACGCGCCCGTGCACGCACGAGGAGGCGGCCTCGTTCGCGCTCGCGGTCGGCCAGCTGCTCGAGCGTCAGCGCCCCGACCAGGTGCTGACCTCGATGACCAAGGCCGACCGTACCGGCAAGGTGTTCGTCGACTGGAGCCAGAACGCCCGCCACAAGACGACGATCGCCCCCTACTCGTTGCGGGCTCGGCCCCGGCCGACGGTGTCGACGCCGGTTACGTGGGAGGAGGTCGAGCGGGCGGCCGCCGGTGCCGACGAGCTCGGCTTCGAGTGGCCAGACGTCCTGGCCCGGCTGGACCAGCACGGCGACCTGTTCGCTCCCGTCCTGACCGAGCATCAGGAGCTGCCGGCTCCGGTCGCCTGACCGGGTCAGACGGTGCGCATCCGCGGGGCCAGCTGGGCGCCGACGAGGGCGGACGCGGCGGCCAGCCCGAACATCACCCCGAGCGCGGTGCCCAGGCTCAGCGTCGTGCGGTCGGCGATGCCGATCAAGGCCCCCCCGATGGCGCCGACGGTGGCGAAGCCGAGGGTGTCGGCCACGCCCAGCTGGCTGCCGACCAGCCCCTCCTGCCCCGGCGGAGCCTGGGCGATGGCCCTCGAGGAGGTGGTGTTGAAGACCACGCCGATGCCGAAGCCGCCGATGGCCCAGGTGACGAACGTGAGGGCGAGCGGCCACGCGGCCACGACGACCAGGCTGGTGCCGAGGATGCCGACGGCGAGCACGAGGAAGCCGAGGCGCACCGCGGCGGCGGAGTGGGTCTCATCGTGGTTCCGAGCCGACACCTGCGCCCCGAGGGTCCACAGCAGCGAGCCGCCGATGATCACGACCCCGCCCTCGAGCGTCGACGAGCCGTGGATCCGCACCGCGGCGAGCGGCACGAAGGAGTCGGTGCCGAAGAAGGCGATGTTGACGCAGAGCCGGGCGGCCACCGCGGCCGGGATGCCAGGGGCGGCGCGCAGCGTGCCCTCGGGCAGGATCTTCAACAGCGCCGGGCCGGCCAGCGCCACCCCGAGCGCCACCAGCAACAGGGCGAGCCCGACGGCGGCGAGCTGGAGCCCGGTGACCACCAGCGCGCTGCCACCGGCGAGCAGCGCGGCGGTGGCTAGTCGGCTCGGTTCGTCGGCCGCACCGTCGGCGACCTCCTCCGGTGGCCCGAGGTCATCGAGCGGTCCGAGGGCGAGCGGGATCATGGCGACGACGAAGGGCAGCAGCAGGAAGAACACCCAGCGCCAGCCCCACTGCTCGGTGATCCAGCCCGCGGCGAGGGGTGCGAGGAGGGCGGGCAGCACCCAGGCCGTGGAGAGGAGGGCGAACAGCCGGGGCTGCTCGGCCTTGCTCCACGTGCGGCCGATGGCGACGTAGGCCACGTTGCTCAAGGCGCCGGCGCCGGCGCCCTGCAGCACCCGCCCGACGATCAGGACGGTCATGGTCGGGGCGGCGCCGGCCACCACGAGCCCGGCCGCGAAGGACGCTGCGCCGAACACGAAGGGCGGGCGCGGGCCGACGAGGTCGGCCTGCTCGCCGCTCACGATGAGCGACACCAGGCTGGCCAGCATGTAGGCGCTGAAGGCCACGCCGTAGAGCCGATCGCCGTGCAGGTCGGCCGAGATGGCTGGGAGGGCAGTCACCACCGAGACGGCCTCGAACGCGTTCAGCGTGATGGCCATGACCAACCCGACCGCGAGGGCCCGATGGTGGGTGATTCGTTGCCTCACCGGCACTCATCCAGTCGGGTCGGCGAGCCCTAGACCGGCGACTCCGGGGCGACGAGCGGCCACGGCCGGCTGCGCTCGGTCAGCAGGGCGAGGTCGAGGAGGAGCGGCTCGGTGAAGTGCCTCCCCAGCACCTGCAGCCCGATGGGCAGCCCGTCGAGGTCGCCGGCCGGGATCGAGATCGCCGGACAGCCGTGGAGGTTGGCCGGGAAGGTGAGCCGGCCGTTGTTCTCGGGTCCGGCTTCGACCCCGCCGAAGGTGCTCGGCAGCGGCCCTTCGGCGGCGAAGGCCACGTCGGGGTTGGAGGCGGTGATGATCAGGTCCACCTCGTCGAAGATCCGGGCCATCGCCTCGTTGACCTCCATCCGCCGGCGCTCGATCTTGGCCCGGGCATCGGTCCCGTAGAGCCCCTCGGTGCGGTCGAGGCCAAACCGGATCTCCGGGGTCAGGTCGTCGGCGCAGCCGGGCCACAGCTGGCCCAGCTCCGAGGCGATGGCGATCATGCCGCTGATCGACCATGCCGTGCCCATGCGCGGGAGCGCGGTGTCGGCGTCGACCCGCCGCAGCCCGGCCAGGCCCACGAGGTGGCATGCCGCCTCCTCGAGCAGCTCCCACATCATCGGTGACACCGCGGCGCGGCCCCAGTCAGCCACGAACGTGACCCGCTGCCCGCGCAGCTCGTCGAGGTGCGTGCCGAGACCTTCCTCCCACCCCTGTACCCGAGGCAGGCTGAACGGGTCGCGGGGATCGTGTCCGTTGCAGACGTCGAACCAACGGGCGGTATCCCGAACCGAGCGGCTGAGGCAACCGACCACGCTGGTGTAGCCGCCGATCTGGAGCTGCGGGCCGCGGGGGATGCGGCCGTAGGTGGCCTTCAGGCCCAACAGCCCGGTGAAGCCCGCCGGGATGCGGATCGATCCGCCCCCGTCGCTGCCGGTGGCCATGGACACGAGGCCGCCCGCCACCGCGGCCGCGCTGCCGCCGGAGGAGCCTCCCGGGGTGCGGCTGAGCTCCCAAGGGTTGGCGGTGACACCGTGGAGGTTGGTGCGGGTGACGTTCACCCCACCGAACTCGCTGGACGTGGTCTGTCCGGCCAGCACCACGCCCGCGTCGGTGACGAGGCGCTCGACCATGGTCGAGGTGTGGTCGGACACCCGGTCCCGGAGCGGGACGCTGGCCTCGCTCGCCGGCCAGCCCGTCACCCGGTCGAGCTCCTTCACCCCGATCGGCACCCCGCCGAACGGTCGGTCCACGTCGGCGGCCGCCGCCGCGGCCCGAGCCGCTTCGACCGGTGCGAAGCAGAAGGCATTGAGCTCGCTGCGCTCGATGGCGGCCAGCGTGGCGTCCAGCTCCTCGACCGGCGACCGCTCGCCGCGCCGGAAGGCCTCGACCAACGAGCAAGCATCACCCTGCCAGGGCACGTCCCCCATCGGCCGGACGGTAGTGCGTCTCGAACGGTCGTGTGTCGGTCCGACTACTTCGTTAGGCTGGCTAACCAATGCCGCAGCCTGTCGCCGCTCTCGACCCACCCGAAGCACGCCCCGATCTCGCCGGCGACCTCCGGGTGGCCGTGAGTCGCCTGGCCCGGCGGCTGCGGACGACGACCGGCGGCGGCCTCACGTCCTCGCAGCTGTCGGCGATGTTCGCCATCGAGGGCGCCGGCCCCCTGCGGCTGGCCGAGCTCTCCGCCCTGGAGGGGGTCAGCGCTCCGACGATCACGCGCATCGTCGACCGGCTGGAGGAGGCCGGCCTGGCTCGCCGCGGGCCCGATCCCGGCGATCGCCGCAGCACCCGAGTCGCGGTCACCGCCAAGGGCCGGGCGGAGATGCGGCGCATCCGCACCCAGCGGACGGCGTTCCTGCACGAGCGCCTGGCCCAGCTCTCGCCGGCAGAGCGAGCGGCGCTCGAGGCCGCGCTGCCGGTGCTGAAGGCGTTGGCCGAGGGTGGATCGGTTTGAGCGACGCCCGCGCCATCCCCGGGTTCGCCGCGCTCCCGGACCGAGGAGCCATGCGCCGGCGCGCTCGCGGCACCTTCCAGTCCGTGCTGGAGTCCGTGAACTACCGGCGCTACCTGATCGGGCAGATCATCTCGATGGCGGGGACGTGGATGCAGTCCATCGCCCTCGGCTGGCTCGTGGTCTTGCTCACCGGCAGCGGCACCGCGCTCGGCCTGGTGATCGCTTGCCAGTTCCTTCCCGTGCTGCTGTTCGCCCCGCTCGGGGGGCTGGTCGTCGACCGACTGGACACCCGCCGGGTGCTGGTGCTCACCCAAACCGCAGCTGGTCTGCTCGCCGGTGTGCTCGGCGTGCTCACCGTCACCCACGTGATCCAGCTCTGGATGGTGTTCGCCCTGGCCTTCGCCCTCGGCCTGGTCACCTGCGTGGACAACCCGGCCCGCCAGACCTTCGTCCTCGAGCTCGTGGGCCCCGACACCCTGTCCAACGCCATCACGCTCAACAGCGTCACCGTGAACGCGGCCCGGGTGGTGGGGCCGGCCATCGCCGGCGTCGTGATCGCCCTGGTCGGCGTCGGGCCATGCTTCCTGATCAACGCCGCCTCCTACATCGCGGTCATCGTCGCCTTGCTCCTCATCCGGCGGCGGGACATGTACCCCCGGCCGGTGGTGGTGCGAGCGAAGGGACAGGTGCGGGACGGGTTCCGCTACGTGCGGGCGACACCGGGGCTGCGCGGACCGCTGGTGCTCATGGCCGTGGTCGGGACCCTGGCCTATGAGTTCACCGTCAGCCTGCCGCTCTTCGCCCGGTACACCTTCCACGGCTCAGCGGCCACCCTCAGCCTCTTCAGCGGGGCGATGGGCGTCGGCGCGGTCATCGGTGGGCTGGTCACGGCCAGCCGCAGCCGCTCGGGCCTCGGGCCGCTCACTCGGGTCACCGTGGCCTTTGGCCTGCTGATCGCCCTGGTGGCGATCGCTCCCAACGAGGTCCTCGCCACAGCCGGGCTCGTCCTGGTCGGCGCGGCCAGCATCTCGTTCTTGGCCGTCGGCAACACCACGTTGCAGCTGGCCGCCGATTCCACCATGCGGGGCCGGGTCATGGCGCTGTGGACCATGGCCCTCCTCGGCAGCACGCCGATCGGCGGGCCGATCATCGGCTGGATCGGCCAGCACGCCGGCCCGCGGTGGAGCCTGGCCACCGGCGCCGCCGCCTGCCTCCTCGTGGCGGCCTACGCCCGGCGAGAGGCCCGCCTGGCCACGCGGGTTGCCGAACCCGTTGCGGTCGCCGTCTGAGCGCGGTCAGCCGAACGACCGGATCAGTCCCTCAGGGTCCTCCACGCTGACCGCGAGCTGGCGCAGCTTCACGGGCCAGCCGAGCACCTGGCCTTGCTGCTGGGGCTCGAGGCTGAGGACGACGATGCCCTGGGACGAGCCGTTGACCAGCCACCGTCCACGCCAACCGTGCGCACCCCAGCCGTAGACGCGGCCGTGGTAGCGCTCGACGGCCGCCACCGTGTGGCGCGGGAATCGGGCCGAGAAGCCCCAGCCCAGCCGGACGCGGACCGTGTCGCCCTCGATCGTGACGCCGCTGCGCCGGGGGCCGATGCCGATGGCGGTGAAGAACCCGCGGAGGTAGCGGCTGTAGGAGATGGCGAATGTCGCCGGCTGCGCAGGTGAGTCCACGGCACGATCCTGCCCCGCCCCCACCTTCCGTTCTGGTCACCGAATCCGTCATCGGGGATCAGATCGGGTGACCAGAACGGCGAAGCCGGGCCGGCGCGGGTGAAGGCCGCCCCGCGGGGTCTCGTACTGTCGGTCCGATGGACTCCCGTGGCTTCCTCGGCTTGCGCGCCAGCCACAACCCCTATCGCTGGTCGCTCGAGGTGACCCCCGGCCTCTGCACCGGAGGCGGGTTCCTGTTCGGCGGCTGCGGGCTCGGCGCCGCCATCTCGGCCCTCGAGGGCACGAGCGGCCGGCAGTGCGTGTGGGCCACCGCGCAATACCTGGCCTACGCCACCCGGGGCGACGTGCTCGACGTCGACGTGACCATCGCGGTCGAGGGTCACCAGGTGACCCAAGCCCGAGCCGTGTGCCACGTCGGCAACCGGGAGGTGCTGACCGTCAACGCCGCGCTCGGCGAGCGCCCGCTCGAGCTGACTGGTCAGTGGGAGCGCTTCCCGGTCGGCGTCCCCCGCCCGGACGACTGCCCGGTCCGTGTCCACCGGCTCCCGGTCGAGGGGACCATCAACGCCCGCCTCGACCAGCGGCTGGCCGGCGGACGGCCGCTCGACCAGCTCGACGGCACGCCCGGCACCGGGCAGACGCTGGTGTGGGCCCGCATCCCCGACGTGATCGAAGGGGTCGATGCCACCGCGCTGGCGATCCTGGGTGACTTCGTGCCCATGGGCGTCGGGCAGTCGCTCGGCATCCTGGGCGGCGGGAACAGCCTCGACAACACCCTGCGCGTGGTCAACCTGGTGCCCACCGAGTGGGTCCTGCTGGACATCCGGGTCCACGCCGTCGAGCGGGGTTTCGGCCACGGGCTGGTCCACATGTTCGCCGAGGACGCGACGTTGCTCGCCACCGCCAGCCAGAGCTGCATCGTGCGATTCTGGCGGGAGCGCCGTGAGCGGCCCGATCGAGTCGAACGCGCCGACGCAGAAGGAGACGTCCGATGACCCTGCCTGTCCGCCCCGGCATGACCGTGCCACTCCCCGGCCCGCTGCACAGCCACGCCGACGGGCTGCGGGAGCTGGCCGAGCTCGGCTACACCGACATCTGGTCGGCCGAGGCCGACGGCGCCGACGCGTTCACCCCGCTGACCCTCGCCGCGGCGTGGGAGCCTCGGCTGCGCCTCGGCACGGCCATCGTCCCCGCCTTCACCCGGGCGCCGGCCTGCCTGGCCCAGTGCGTGGCGTCGATGGCCGACGCTGCCCCAGGCCGGTTCGCCATCGGCATCGGCTCGTCCTCGAACGTCATCGTCGAGCGCTGGAACAGCGTGCCCTTCGTCGAGCCCTACCAGCGGGTGCGCGACGTGGTGCGCTTCCTGCGCGACGCCCTCTCCGGCGAGAAGGTGGCCAAGACCTACGACAGCTTCGAGATCCGCGGGTTCCGGCTCGGCGTCCGGCCGGAGGTCGCCACCGCCGATCCTGGTCGCCGCCCTGCGCGAGGGCATGCTGCGCTTGGCGGGGCGGGAGGCCGACGGCGCCATCATCAACTGGCTGGCGGCCGACGACGTGAAGCGGGTGGCGCCGCATCGTGACCGAGTACGGACCGGACAAGGAGGTGGTGGCCCGGATCTTCGTGTGCCCGAGCGAGGACGTCGAGCGGGTGCGGGAGGCGGGTCGGTTCGCCATCGCCGCCTACCTGAACGTGCCGGTCTACGCCGCGTTCCACGAGTGGCTCGGGCGGGGGCCGCTCCTCCAACCGATGTGGGACGCGTGGCAGGCCGGCGACCGCAAGGCGGCGCTGGCCGCGATCCCCGACGAGGTCGTCGACGACCTGATCGTCCACGGCTCGCCGGCGCGGTGCCGGGCGACCATCCAGCGCTACTTCGACAACGGCGTCACCACGTCGTCGCTCGCCATCCTCCCCCTCGACCCCGCCCTCGACCACTGGGAGTCGAGTGCTGCCAGCTGGCGCCATCGGCCTCTGACCTCCACCCGGCACGCGGGCGATCCGCCCGGCTGTGCGGCCCTCTGCTCCTTGTGCGAGGACGCCCCGGGCGTCCGAGCGGGGAAGCGGGGTTGCGATCATGAACAGAACGAAAGCTCGTCGTCGGCGGCGGCGAGCGCTGCCCTGGCTGCTGCGTTGCTCCCGGGGGCCGTCGCCTCCGGCAAACGGCTCGCCGCCGCCCACCATCACGGGCGGGGGCGTGCTGCGGCTGCACCTGGATCGGGTGGCGACTTCTTCAAGTTCCTCCCGGCGACGGGCTCCGGCCAGGCGACCGCCGACGCAGCTGCTCCGCTCCAAGAAGTGCGTGGCCACCCTCAACCCGGCGTCGACGCTTGGTCACCCTGTGTTCCACCCCGGCGTCCCCCAGCTGGCGCCGTCGGCCTCCACGACCACAGCCTCGGTGTGAAGACCTCGGCGGAGAGCTACTTCTCCCCGTCGTGCGCCCGGGTCGACGGCACCGAGGCGCTCACCCTGGCCCTCGGGAGCACGCTCGGGCAGAAGAAGATCGACTTCGCCGAGCTCGACATCGAGGCCTTCGGAGCGGTGCGACCGTCCAGGCCGAGACCTACCTCGGCGGCAGCCTGAAGGACACCACCGTGCTGCACATCCCTGCGTCGTCACACGGGGCGACGACCGCGGCGAAGTCGGCGGGGGGAGGGTTCAGCCCTTGTCCGACGACCATCACAACGTCCGCTGGCTCCTGAACCCGTCGCCCGCGTTCGACAAGGTCGTCCTCAGCGTCGACGCTCCACGCCACCGGCGCCTTCCAGCTCGAAGGCGGGGCGCGGGGAACGCCGCCTGTGCCCGGCGGCCTCGGGCGCCGCGCTGCACACCAACGACTCCGTGTTCCAGCTCACCGACTTCACGGGCTCACTCGACTGCGGTGAGCAGCACCGAGGCCGGTGGCGGCGCGACCCCGACGGCCGACGTTCAGCCGGGGTCAGAACCCGGGTTGCCAGCCGCATGCCCGTACCTCCTCCGAACCGGCACCGACGCGCAGGAGCAGTTCGTGCTGCTCGAAGAAGGACGCTCACCGGGCAGCCGGGCGCCAACTTCACCATGCACATCGTGTGGGAGCCCGAGCCGGCGATGAACCCGCTGCCGGCCACCACCATCGACTACGACGGCCGAGGGACCCAACCCGCCCCAGACGGTGCAGTGGTGCGGTGGGACGCCGGGATCGCCGACCCTTCCGTCCGGCCAGGCGTGGTGCCTCGCCACCCAGCACTCGAGCTGGTCGGCGTCCGGGAACGTCCAGGTGAGCGAGGGCTACTTCGGCTCCGGCGATCCCCGCTGGGCGAGGTAGGCCGGCGATCCGAGCCTGCGCAGCCGAGCCGGGCGAGCAGCTCCGGCGGCCTCGTCTCGCCGCGTCGGCGACGACGGGGTCGTCCGGGTCCGGCGCCCGCCGCCAGCTCGACCTCCGCGTCGGCGAGGAGCGATGAGCGCCAGCTCGTAGACGAGGCCCTGGCGCCGGGCTTCGGCCGACGCCCGCCCGGCACACCTGACGGGCGTCGTCGAGCCGCCCGAGCTCGGCCAGGGCGTGGTCTTCCACCGGCGCGACCTGCGGGCGGTAGAGCACCGATTCCTCCCGGGCGCTGCGGCGGCCCGCCCGCAGGGTGTCGAGCGCCTCCGCGGCCCGGCCGCGTCCGGAGCCGGCACTCGGCGAGGTGGATCGCCGCCTCGATCGCCGAGTCGCTCCGACTGAGCGATGGCCGCCGCGTCGGCGCCAGCATCAGCTGGGCCTCGGCCTGGTCGAGGCGACCCCGCTCCATCAGCAGCGCGGCCGAGCTGGATGGCGGTGAACTGCGCGCCGTCGTGGTGCGAGGCCCGGAACACCTGCCAGGCCTCGCGGAGGATCGGCGCCGCCTCGTCCAGCCGTCCCTGGTTGACGAGGAGCTCGCCCAGGTTCATGGCCGCCGATGGCGGCCTGGACGGCGTTGCCCGATCCGCTCTGACGCCGCCCGGCTCCTGCGCGTAGTACTGCGAGGCGTCGTCCCAGCGGCCGTCGAAGTAAGCCTGGGCGCCGAGGTTGTTGGTGACCGTGGCCTGACGGGCCAGGTCGCCGAGCTCCTCGTAGATGGCGAGGGCCAGCTCGCCGTAGACCGCCTGCTCCGGCTGCCCGAGCATGATGTGGGCCCAGTCGATGACGCTGTAGGCCTGGGCCAGCGCCAGGCGCTCACCCGCGGCCTGCGCCTCGCGTACCGCTCGCCGGGCGACGGCCAGCCCTTCGACCGGACGCTCCTGGCCCTGACGGACGATCGCCTGGTACGACGTGATCCGGGCCTCGCCAGCCGCGAGCCTCCGCGGTGTCGATCGGCGGCCAGCCGCCGCTTCGCCGGTCCGCCACCCCAGCAACGCGGTGGTGTACGCGCCGGCCTGCTCCCGGGCCCGAGCCTGGTCGCAGCGCCAGCGTCGGCCGCGATCGAGTCGTCGGCTGACCAGCCGGTCGGCCCGCCGGAAGGCGTCCAGCGCCTCGTCGAACATCCCCAGCTCATGCGGGCGTCGCCCAGCCCGCTGCACAGCTCGATCCGTCTCGGCGTCGGCCACGTCGGCAGGCGACGGGCGGCGTCGAGTGCCGCCTCGTAGTGGGTGGCCGCCTCCACGTTGGCGTAGGCCTCCATGGCCCGGTGCGGCCGCGATGCGGGCGTAGTGCCACGCCTGGGCCATGTCCTGGGCTTCGGAGTAGTGCAGGGCGAGCATGTCCGCCACCTGCTCGGGATGGGCCCTGGCGCTCGGCGCTCGGTAGCCGCACCGGCCCGCTGGTGCAGCTCCCGGCGGCGACGGTACGACAGGCCCTCGTAGGCGACGTCGCGCACGACGCCTTGGCTGAAGCGCCAGCGCTCGCCGTCGGACGACGAGGAAGCGGCCGAGCTCGGCGTCGAGCTCGAGGTGGGCCGACGGGCCTGACTCGCCGAGCAGCTCCAGCAGCATTCGGTCCCGGAAGCTCCGCCCGAGCACCGAGGCGCACCGCAGCACCCGGCGGGCCTCGGGGCTGAGCCGGTCGATCTGGGTGCTGAGCACGGCGTCGAGCGAGTCCGGCAGGGCGTCGGCGCTGCCGGTCTGCTCCACGATGCAGCAGGATCTCCTCGAGGAACAGCGGGTTGCCGGCCGCGCGGGCGACGACCGCTTCGACGTCGTGGGGGCGCAGCGGCGCGGCATCCGTCATCGCCCACACCAACCGCTCCGCGTCGCGGCGGGTGAGCGGGTCGAGGGCGAGGACGTCGGCCCCCGAGGCAACGAAGCCTCCGGTCTGCGGGCGCCGCATCGCAATGACGAGCCAGGGCTGAGTCGAGCGTCGCGCCGACCATGCGGTCGAGCAGGTGGCCCGACGCCTCGTCCACCCAGTGCGCGTCCTCGACGACGACGACGAGTGGTCCGGCTCGGCGGCGCCCGATGAGGTGCAGGACAGCGTCGGCCAGGCGGTCGGGCCGGAAGCGAAGCTCGATGGCTTCCACCTCGGACGACATCGGCGCCGGGATGTGGGTGAGCTCGCCGAGCAGCGGGAGGAGCGGGACCACCTCCGGAGCGAGGCGCCGCACGCTCCTCTCCAGCTGCTTGGCCATCCGGCCCGGCTCGGTTCGCTCGATGCCGAGCAGGCCGCGCGCCGCGTCGCGGAAGGCCCGGTACGGGCTGGCGGTGCCGTACGGCTCGCCCCGCACCTCGACGACCACCACGTCGTCGTCGCGCGAACGCCTCTCGCAGCAGTCGGCTCTTGCCGACGCCGGCGTCGCCTTCGATGGTGAGCGCGCCGCCGACGCCCTCGGCCAGCGCCTTGAGCCGAGTCCGCAACGCCGCCAGCTCGCCGTCGCGGCCGAGGAACGGGCGATCGAGACGGTGCTCAGAGGTGCGGCTCCCGAGCTCCTTTCCGACGGCATAGGCCTGGAGCGGGGCGGTCTTGCCCTTCACGTGGAGCGGCTCGAGTGCGGTGGCGGCGAACAGGGTGCGCGAGCGGTCGAGCACGGGCGCGGTGGCGTAGATCTGCCCCGGCGGCGCCGCAGCCATGAGCCGGGCAGCCACGTTGACCGTGTCGCCCATGACGGTGAACGTCGAGCGCAACGGGATGCCGACCTCGCCGGCGAAGACATGGCCGCGGTTGATGCCGATCCGCATCGGCAGGTGCGAGACCTCGTCCGCCACGCGCCGGGCAGACGCGCAGGACGCGACCCTCGTCGTCGTCCTGGGCGCTCGGCACGCCCCCGACGAGGATGATCTTGCCGCCGTCGGCGTCGATGTCGGTGCCGAGGAAGGTGACGCCCTCTCCGTCGGCGGCCCGTTGCACCGCGGTGACCACCTCGTCGATCGCCGCCGCGACGGCGTTGGGCCCGCGCCCCTCCATCAGAGCGTCGACGCCGCCGAAGCGCACGAAGGCCACCGAGGCCACGCGATGTTCGGGGTCGGCGCCGCGATCAGCCAAGTGGTGGCGCAGGCCGAGCGGGATCGCGCCGGCTACGGCATCGGGGCCGACCGGACGGGCCCGCACCGGGCCCGTGCCGGGCACGGCCGGGCGGCGCCAGCGCAGGGCCCAACCAGGCCCGACCGAGGTGGGCGCGGCGTCGGCTGGCAGCAGGGCGCGGGTGGCCGCGCTGACCACGATGTCGCCCGGCCCGGCCGCCTGCTCCATCGCGGTGGTGGCGCTCGCCGCCGGGCCGGCCACCACCAGCTCGCGGTGGGACGTGCCGACACGGAAGAGGTCCACCGCGCCGGTGTGCACGCCGACCGACATGCGCAACGCCACCCGACCCACCGACGTCGGGACGCGGGCGGCGTCTCGCAGCGCGGCTCGCAGCTCAACGGCCGCGCTGCAGGCCTGGAGAGCGTGATCGTCGCCGCGGAACAGGAGCAGGAGGGCATCGCCTCCGAACTTGAGCAGGGCCCCACCCCGGTCGTAGGCCAAGGTCAGCATCGAGCCGAAGACCCGGTTGAGGACCTCAGTCAGCTCTTCGGCGCCGATCCGCCCCCGGCGGGCCAGCCTCTCGGACAGGCTGGTGAAACCGGAGATGTCGACGAAGCAGAGCGTGGCGTCGAGCGCCTGCCACGCTTCGCCAGGCGCGTCAAGATCCCACTCCGCCGCCAGCCGCGGCACGAACCGTCCGAGCGCGCTCCTTGCTGGCGGTCCTTCGGCCACACCCTGCCCCGGTCAGGCTGCTCGTGGTGGTGAGAGCTGCCCGGCCTCGACCTCTTCCTGGCGCCGGCGGGCGACCTGCGCCTCGAGGATGGCCCTCGCCCGGGCCACGCCCTCCAGACCGAGCTGCCGAGTGCGCTTGGACAGGCGGAACTGGACCGGCACCGCGGCCGCCGGCAAGAGCTCGAGCTGCTCCTGACTGCTGCTCTCCTGACTGCGGTCGTCCTGACTGGGGTTCACGGTGCGCTTCGACATGCTGACACCTTGAACGAAGGGTGCTACAGGGTTGTTCCCGTCCCGTGTCGTCAAGGTGGTCAGCGTCGCCTGCTGCCTGCCCGCCCACCCAGGGCCTGCAGCACGAGGAGCAGCAGGCACGCCCCCAGGAAGGCGAGCACGATCGACCCCAGGTTGAAGCCGGAGATGCCGTCCCCCACGCCGGCCCAGGTGGCGAGGGCACCGCCGACCAGCCCGCCGAGCACCCCGATCACGATGGTGAAGAGGCAGCCTTCGTTCCGCGATGGCACGACGGCGCGCGCCAACCCGCCGGCGAGCAGGCCGACCACGATCCAACCCACGATGCTCATCCCCGCACCTTACGGCGCGATCGCGGCCGGCCTCGTCCGCCTCGTCAGTCAGCGGACTTGGACCGGCACCACCACCACGACCGGCTTGGCACCCGGTCCCGGTGACAGCTCCGCGATGGTGAGCGTGCCCGGTCCGGACTTGATCGGCTTGTACTGCGCGGTGGCGTGGAAGGCATGGCGGGTGGCGCGCCGCTTGCTCGAGGTGGTGATCGCCTCGAACAGCACGTGCCCGGTGGCGTCGGTGAGGCGGACGCCGAGCGCGACATCTGGCGCGGCCGTGGTGCCGCTGATGTCCTTGCCGGGGGCCACGACCTGGCTCGGCCCCACCGACTCGAGGAGGACGGGCGGCGCGTAAGCCGCGAAGTCGTCGCGGGTGAGGGGTCGGTCCGGCAGGATGTAGCCGCCGATGGCCTTCGCCTGCTGGCCGTCGATGTAGAAGCGCACGCTGACGGGCAGGGTCGTCAGCGTGTAGACGATCTGGGCCAGGCGCAACACGGCGCTGTTCTCCGGGCCGAGAGCCGAGAAGGAGCCGGTCAGGTCGAGCACGGCGACGTCGCCGGCGTCGCCGGGCTGGAGCCGCATGGTCCGGACCCGGCTGAGCGACGGGACGGCGGTCGACAGCCCGGCGGCCCTCTCAGCGGGCGTGGGCCCGGCGAGGAGGGCGTCGACCGCCCGGCGCACCACGCTCATGTCCGACGGCAAGACCCGGACGGCGGCGCCGAGCTGGCCGTTGCGGACGAAGAACACGGGCAGCTCGACCCCACCCGACTTGGCGATGGCCTGGGCCAGCGCTTGGGCTTGCTTGTCCACCACGGTCGTCGTGGTGGTGGCCGGCCGGACCGGGGTGACGCCAACGGCGGGCGGGTTCCGCTCCGCCAACGAGCACGAGGCCAAGAACGCGACCGCGATCGCCACCGATCCCACCATCAGCGGCCGAATGCTCCCGCGGCGAACCGTCCGCGCCCGACGTGTCACGGCGCGGTCGTAGCAGTCCTCAGTGGCGTACACGACCGTCAGAGGCCCATCGGCGGAGGGAGATACCGGTCCGTAACACAGTCGTATCCCCTTCGCCGCGTCCCGCGAGCGCGGCACTGCGCTGCGTGGTGGCGGCCGTGCCCTCCCGGCCGGCTCAGCTAGCCGGGACGGGAGGTCCATCGGCGTGGCGCGGGACGGGGGCGGGGATCTCGACACTGTCGGGGCGGTGTCCCGGCCCGCGCCTGGCGCTCGCCCACGCGGTGAGGGCGGCGGCGACGGGGACGCCGACGAGGAGGGGGTGGACCATGATCCGGAATCGGGCGTTCTCCCCGATCTCGAACAGAGCACCAACGACGATGACCCACACCACGGTGAACGCCGCCACCACCTTCGCCAACCTGGCGCGGCCTCGGCGGCCCTGCGCCGCCGCCCAGCCCTCGCGCCCGAGCACGACCAACCACCACGCAGCGAGCGCAGCGAGGGTCGGGCTGAAGCGGATGTCGAGGTAGCGGACGGGCGCGAGCGGGATGGCCCAGCCCTGCTGATCGAGGTGAAGGTGCACGTCGAGCATCGGGATGCGGTAGACGTCGTCGAGCGTGTGGAACAGCGAATGATCGAGCCCGGGCGGGGCCCCTCGACTGAAAGTGTCCTCGAGGGCCCAGCCCCGTCCGTAGAGGTAGCGGGCCGGCTCGGCCACGATGGCGGCCCGTGCATCGCCGCTCAGGCGGTCGTAGACCGCCAAGTAGCACTCGTAGTTGAAGTTGGGAACGCCATTGGCCCGGGCGTCCCGGCTGACGGCCTTCTGCCCGTGCTCGGGCTGGCACGGCGAGACGTACGGCGCGTAGTCCGCGTACGAGTTGAACGAATGAACGGTGGCCAGCTCGCTCACCGTCCCCTTGGCCACGAGGTGATCGAGCTGCCCGGGCGTGAGAGGTGAGATCACGGCGCGCTGGAGGTTCATCCCGAACCAGCTCGACAACGTGGCCTGGCCGAACAGCACCTGGTTCTTCACCAGCCAGCCACCGACGAGCAGCAGCGGCAGCGCCAGCGCCAGCGCGACCTCGCGCCATCGCCAGCGGCCCCGCAGGCTCCACAGGGCGAGGAGCAGGACCGCCACCAACCAGACCGGGTGGAACGGGCTGCGCATCAGCACGATCGCCGTCAACGCGCCCGACAGCGCCAGCCACCGCCCCGTGGTCGCCCGCTCGGTGAGCCGGAGAACGGCCCACACCACCACCACGATCAGCAGCGCCGCCGGCACCTCGTACTGCGGAGTCAGCTCGTAGCGCAGCCAGTCCGGATCGCAGAACACGACGATGGTGGCGACAGCGGCGATCGACGGCGGCGCGCCGAGGCGCACGAGGACATCGTGGCTGACCAGGATGGTGAGCCCGACCAGTGCCAGCCAGACGAGCTGGAACGTGATGCCCTCCGGCGCCGGTGACCAGCGCAGCAGCACGCCAACCATGAGGTTGAACAACGGTGGCTGCATGTGCAGGAACCAGACGCTGCCGAACGGGTCTCGCCGCAACGTCTCCGCCGGCACCAGCTGCCACCCGTAGGTGAGGTAGCTGGTGCTGAACCGCGTGCCCGTGGCATACAGGAGGACGCGCACGAGGAGGCAGGTCGAGAGGGCGACCAAGCCGGACCGGGGAGCGACCAGGAGTGGCTGCCGTCCGTCCGAGCGCGCCCTTCGGCGCTCCACCCCCACGCCATGAGCGTACGTCAGCGGGCGACGAAGTACTTGGCCCGAGGGTGGTGGCAGATGATGGCGGAGGTGGTCTGCTCGGGCTGGTACTGCCAGCCGGTCTCCTCGCTGACCTCGATCCCCAACCGGTCGGCGCCGAGGATGCGGGCAACCGTGGCGTTGTCCTCGAGGTCGGGGCAGGCGGGGTAGCCCCACGAGTAGCGCCCGCCCCGGTATTGCTGGCGGAAGAGACCGCCGAGCGTCGGGCCGTCCTCGTGGGCGAACCCCCACTCGGCGCGGATGCGGTGGTGCCACAGCTCGGCCAGCGCCTCGGCCATCTCCACCCCGAGCCCGTGCAGCAGCAGGTACTCCTGGTACTGGTTCTCGTCGAAGAGCTTGGCCGTCGCGAGGCTGACGTCCGCGCCCATGGTCACGATGTGGAAGGCGGCGCAGTCGATCTCCCCCGCCCCGCCGTCCCACGGCCGGAAGAAGTCGGCGATGCACAGGAACGGGTCTTGCCGTTGGCGGGGGAAGTGGAACCGGGCCAGCTCCTCGGTGCGCTCCTCGGAGGCCCAGACGATGAGCTCGTCGCCATCCCCGTTGGCCGCGAAGTATCCGTAGACCACCTGGGGGACGAGCACGCCGCTGGCCTTGGCCGCGGCCAGCTGTTGGCGGAAGATCGGCCGGATCCGGGCCTTGAAGTCGTCGTCCGTCTCGCCGCCCTCGGGCCGGAACTGCCACTGGTTCCGGAAGAGGGCCGTCTCGTTGACGTAGGTCGCGATCTCGTCGAGGGAGAGGCCCTTCACCAGGCGGCTGCCGAGGAGCGGAGGTTCGAAGACGGTGTTGTCGGTGACCACCTCGGGCGAGCGGACCGGTACCTCGACGGCGGTGTCGGACGTACCGCGGCGGGCCGGGAGCACCCGGCCGGTGGGCACCCGCCCGAAGTCCGAGTCCCAGTCGCCGGAGCGCTTCATGGTCATGATCCGGTCGAGGGTGTGGAGTCCCTCGAACGCGTCGCGTCCGTAGAACAACCTTCCCTCGTACACCTGCCGCAGATCCCGCTCGACGTAGCTCCGGGTGAGGGCGGCGCCACCGAGGAGCACCGGGAGATCGGTGAGACCGAGGGCGTTCAGCTCCTCCAGGTTGTCCCGCATGATGAGGGTCGACTTCACGAGCAGCCCGCTCATGCCGAGGGCGTCGGCGTCGACCTCCTTCACCTTCGCCACCATGTCCGAGATGCCGACCTTGATGCCGAGGTTGTGGACGTCGTAGCCGTTGTTCGTGCAGATGATGTCGACCAGGTTCTTGCCGATGTCGTGGACGTCCCCTTTGACGGTGGCCAGCACCAGCCGTCCCTTCGCCGCTGAGGCGCCATCCATCTTCTCCATGTGGGGCTCGAGATGGGCGACCGCGGCCTTCATCGTCTCCGCCGACTGGAGGACGAACGGCAGCTGCATCTGTCCGGACCCGAACAGCTCACCGACCACCCGCATGCCGTCGAGGAGCACCTCGTTCACGATGTCGAGCGCAGTGAACCCGCTGGCCAGGGCCAGGTCGAGGTCGTCGACGAGTCCGTCGCGGTCGCCGTCGATGATGCGGTGCTTCAGCCGCTCCTCGACGGGCCAGCCCGACCGATCCTCCTTCACCGCCTTGACGCTCTTCACGTCGGCGAAGACCTCGAGCAGCTCCTGCAGCGGGTCGTAGACCGCGCCGTCGGCGAGGGTGCGCCGCCGGTCGTACACGAGGTCGAGGCACACGTCGCGCTGCTCGTCCGCGATCTTGGCCAGCGGCACGATCTTGCCGGCGTGGACGATCGCCGAGTCCAGGCCGGCTTGCATGCATTCGTGCAGGAACACGCTGTTCAGCACGTGCCGGGCGGGTGGAGACAGGCCGAAGCTCACGTTCGAGACGCCGAGCGTCGTGAAGGCCCCCGGGATCTCAGCCTTGATGCGGCGGATGGCGTCCATGGTGTGCATGGCGTCGCGGCGCAGGTCCTCGCCGCCCGTGGAGAGCGGGAAAGGTGAGGGCGTCGAAGATCAGGTCATCGGCTTGGAGGCCGTAGCGCTCCGACGCGATCTGGTGGATGCGGTGTGCCACCTCCAGCTTCCACTCGACGTCGCGGGCCTGGCCGCGCTCATCGATCAGGAGGCAGATGACGGCGCAGCCGTAGTCCCGAGCCAGTGTGAGGACCCGGTCCAACCGGCTGCCGGGCAGCTCGCCGTCCTCGAGGTTGGCGGAGTTGAGCACGGCTCGTCCGCCGATGTGTTGGAGCGCGGCCTCCATGACCGGCGGCTCGGTGGAGTCGATCACCAAGGGAACGCTGGCCTGGGTGGCGAAGCGGCGGGCGACCTCGTTCATGTCGGCGGCGCCGTCGCGGCCCACGTAGTCCACGCAGACGTCGAGCACGTGGGCGCCCTCGCGGATCTGCTCGCCGGCCATCTTCGTGCACAGATCCCAGTCGCCGGCCAGCATCGCGTCGCGGAAGGCCTTCGACCCATTGGCGTTGGTGCGCTCGCCGATGATGAGGAAGCTGTTGTCCTGCTCGATCGTGACCGGCGAGTAGATCGAGGTGAGGCTGGGTTCGTAGGTGGGCGAGCGGTGCGCCGGCTCTAGCCCGCTGAGCGCATCCACGACCGCCTTGAGGTGCGCCGGAGTAGTGCCGCAGCACCCGCCCACCACGGAGATGCCGAGGTCGACGACGTGGTGATGGTGGTACTGCGCCAGCTCCTCGGGCATCAGGTCGTAGTGGGTGCGGCCATCCACGACGCTGGGCAGGCCGGCGTTGGGCAGGACGCTGACGGGCACGCGGCAGTGCCGGGACAGGTAGCGGAGGTGCTCCTGCATCTCGGCCGGGCCGGTGGCGCAGTTGATGCCGAGCACGTCCGGCCTCATGGCCACGAGCGAGGTGAGGGCGGCGCCGATCTCAGAGCCGACGAGCATCCGGCCCGTGGTCTCGATAGTCACTTGCACCTGCAACGGCACGGGCAGGCCGGTGGCCTTCATGGCCCGGCGGCAGGCCGCGATCGCGGCCTTGGCCTGGAGCAGGTCCATGCAGGTCTCGATGATGAACAGGTCCACGCCCCCTTCGAGGAGGCCGTGGGCCTGGACCTCGTAGGCGTCACGAAGGTCGGCGAAGCGGATGTGCCCGAGCGAGGGAAGCTTCGTGCCAGGGCCGATCGATCCGGCGACGTAGCGGGCCCGCCCATCGGCCGCGTAGCCGTCGGCGACCTCGCGGGCGATGCTGGCCGCGGCGACGTTGAGCTCGTGCGACTTCTCGGCCACCCCGTACTCGTTCAGCACGACGCTGAAGGAGCCGAAGCTGGCCGTCTCGACCACGTCCACGCCAACGGCGAAGTACTCGTCGTGCATGTTGGCGATGAGGTCCGGGCGAGTGACGCACAGCATCTCGTTGCAGCCCTCGAGGGCGGGGCCGCCGAAGTCGTCAGCGGACAGATCGAGGGCCTGGACGAAGGTCCCGAAGGCGCCGTCGAAGATGACGATCCGCTCCTCGACCGCGGCGAGGTAGGGCTGGGTCGGCATCGTTCTCACGCTATCGGCCGGTGACTGCCCGGTCCGATCTCGCTCCGGCCGACCCGGCCGCGACGCCGGGGTTGCTCGGGCCGGTTCGCGGTAGCGTCGCCCTCCGCATGGCCCGCACGCGGATCTACACGAAGGCCGGCGACGACGGCACGACCGGCCTCTACTACGGCGGCCGGGTGCGCAAGGACAGCGACCTGCCGACGGCCTACGGCACGGTCGACGAAGCCCAGGCCGTGCTCGGGTTGGCGCGGGCCCACAGCCCATCGGGCGGAGAGCTGGCCGAGCTGATCGTGAGCCTGGAACGGGACCTGTGGGTGCTGATGGCGGAGCTGGCGACCGGGGCCGAGAACCGCCACAAGCTCACCGGCGGCACCACGTCCGTCCACGCCGACATGGTCGAACGCCTCGAGCGGACGATCGACGACCTCGACACCCGCTTCGAGCCACCGACCGAGTTCGTGGTGCCCGGCGAGACCGTGGCCGGGGCCTGGCTCGACCTGGCTCGCACCGTCGTGCGCCGGGCCGAGCGCCACGCGCTGGCCGCGGCGCCGCCTCCGTCCCTCGTCGGGCCCTACCTCAACCGCCTGTCGGACCTGTTGTGGACCATGGCCCGCTGGCAGGAGGGGGAGTCGCGACCGACTCGCTCGGTGGCGGCGCCGCTCGAGCCAACCGACCAGCAGCCGGACAAGGAGTCCACGTGACCCTCACCATCGAGGTCGGTGCCACCACGCCGCGTGACATCGCCACTGTCGGCCTGCCGCTCTTCACCCGCGGTCCGGTGCCGCGGCAGCTCGGTCTGACTCGGGCCCGCCTGGCCGAGCTGGGCTTCGAGGCCAAGGCGGGCGAGATCCTCCAGGTGCCATCCGGCGCCGGTCCGTCCGTGATCGCGGTCGGGCTCGGCGCGCCGGGGAAGGTCAGTGCCACGACCCTGCGCGATGCGGCTGCGGCGCTGGCCCGGGCGGCGGGGAGCCGCACCAGCTTGGCCACCTCGCTCGCCGACGTCGACGCGCCCGGGGTGTCCCGGACGGCGGCGGCCCAAGCGGTGGCGGAGGGCTTCGTCCTCGGCAGCTATCGATTCACCGCGTTCAAGTCGGAGTCACCCAAGCCCGGGCTCGAACGGGTGGTCCTCACCGCATCGGCCGCCTCGCGCCCCGCGGTCGAGATCGGGGCCGAGCGAGGCGGCGCGGTCGCGGCGGCCGTCGTCCTCGCCCGCGACCTGGCCAACACGCCGCCAGCCGACTTGAACGCGCAGCGACCTGGCCGAGCGGGCCATGCAGGTGGCGGCCGAGCGGAGGTTGACCATCGAGGTGCTGGACGAGGTCGAGATGACCGAGCTGGGCCTGGGCGGGATGCTCGGCGTCAACAAGGGCTCGACGGAGCCGCCCCGCCTCATCAAGCTGACGTACACGCCTCGCCGCCCGACGGCCACGGTGGCGCTCGTGGGCAAGGGGGTCATGTACGACTCGGGCGGCATCTCGCTCAAGCCGTCCGACGGCATGCATGTGCTGATGAAGATGGACATGACCGGCGCCGCGGTCGTCCTCGCCACCATGTCGCTCCTGCCGGTGCTGAAGCCCAAGGTCAAGGTGGTCGGCTTCCTGTGCTGCACGGACAACATGCCCTCGGGGAGCGCCATGAAGCTCGGCGACGTCCTGAAGATCCGCAACGGCAAGACGGTGGAGATCCACAACACCGACGCCGAGGGTCGTCTGGTGCTGGCGGACGGGCTCTCGCTGGCCGTGGAGGACGGCGCGGACGCGATCGTCGACATCGCGACGCTGACCGGCGCCGTGATGGGGGCGCTCGGGCGCAAGGTCGCAGGGGTGCTCGGAAACGACCAGCCGTGGGTGGACGAGGTGCTGGCGGCGGCCGGGCGCACGGGGGAGCGGGCGTGGCAGCTGCCGCTGGTGGACGACTACCGCAAGCTGCTGGACTCGAACGTCGCCGACCTGAAGAACGTCGGTGGTCCGTACGGCGGCGCCATCATCGCCGGGCTGTTCCTGCGCGAGTTCGTGGGCGAGGTGCCATGGGCCCACCTCGACATAGCCGGTGTGATGGACAGCGACGCCGACGAGGGGATCTTCAGCAAGGGCGCCACCGCCTACGGCGTCCGCCTGCTGGCCGACCTGCTGACCCACTTCCAGCCCGTTCAGGCTGGGTCGGGCGCGGCTGACGGCACATAGCCTCCGGCCAGCGCCGAGCGCAGCGCTTCGACAGCCACCGGCGGTGGCACCCCGACTCGAGCCAGGTGGCGCTCGACGAGCTCTGGCTCGTCGCCGGCGCTCAGCATGGCGTGGGCGAGGGCCTCGGCCCGCCAGCGGACGTGCTCGGGGAAGGTGAGCGCGCTCGGGCCCACCCAGTCGGCGTGGGCGGCGCGGCAAGTCGCTCGGCAGCCCGATCACCTGGCGGTGGCTGAGGGGCGGGATGCGGCGGCGCACGAGCAGGCCGTGGGTGTGGCGCTGAGCCATGCCGAACAGGACCGTGCGCTCGAGGGCGTTGACGAACGCTGCCCGCCGCTGACCTTGCAGCTTGATGCCGAGGCCGCGAGCGAGGTCAGGCACGTCGAGCTCGAACCCGTCGGGGTACGACTCGAGCCCATCGGCCAGCCGCCGGAGCAGCAGCGTCGCGGTAGGTCCCAGCACGCCGAGCCAGAACAGCTCGACGTAGCGGGACCGGGGATCATGGCCGATCGGATCGACCACCGGGTCGGCCCAGGGCAGGATCACGAGGGTCTCGGGGACATCCATGGCACGCCTCCGTCTTGGTGCGCCGGCGCGGGGAGGTCGCCCGCGAGCGTGTGCCCGAGGCGGTGAAGATCGGAACGCGCGACGTCGGTCGTCTCGCGCCGCGGCGCGGCCGGAGTGGGTACGGTCACGACGATGAGCAGCAGGACGGACGTGGCGGCCGAGCAGGTCGAGCGGGTGCGGCGCTGGGTCGAGCAGGCGCAGCGGATCGTGGCCCTGACCGGCGCCGGCATCTCGACGGACTCGGGCATCCCCGACTTCCGCGGCCCGAACGGCGTGTGGACGAAGAACCCGTCGGCCGAGAGGACGGCCACGCTCACGAACTACCTGAACGACCCCGAGGTGCGGCGCCATGCCTGGCAGAACCGTCTGCACTCACCGGCCTGGGACGCCGAGCCGAACGCCGGCCATCGGGCGCTCGTCGAGCTCGAGCGGCGCGGGAAGCTCTCAGCCGTCGTCACTCAGAACATCGACGAGCTCCACCAGAGGGCGGGGAACGACCCGGCGAAGGTGATCGAGGTCCACGGCACGATGCGGCGCTACACCTGCTGGGGCTGTGGCGACACCGGCCCGATGGAGGTGATGCTCGAACGAGTGCGCCGAGGCGAGGACGATCCGAGCTGCGAGCGCTGCGGCGGGATCGTGAAGTCCGCCACCATCTCGTTCGGGCAGGCCCTCGACCCGGATGTGATCGACCGGGCCCTGGCGGTGGCCGAGGAGTCCGACCTGCTGCTGGCCGTAGGCTCCAGCCTCCAGGTCTACCCGGCCGCCAACCTCGTGCCGAGGGCCAAGGCGGCGGGCGCCCGCGTCGTCATCATGAACGGGGAGCCCACGGGCATGGACGCGCTGGCGGGCGCCGTGCTCCTCGGGCCCATCGGCCGGCTGTTGCCAGCGGTCGTCGGGCTGTCCTGAATCCCGACCACACCGGTAGGCTTTCAGCATGGCCAACTTCCGCGACTTGCTCCGCCAGACGAAGGCCGAGATCACCGAGGTCGACACCGGCGAGGCCGAGCTGCGCATGGCCCGCCCGGGCACGGTGCTCCTCGACGTCCGGGAGCCCGACGAGTACGACCAGGGCGCGCTCCCGGGTGCGGTGCACATCCCGCGGGGCAACCTCGAGACGAACATCGAAGGACGGGTGCCCGACCACCAGGCGCCGATCGTCGTCTACTGCGCCGGCGGCACCCGCTCCGCGTTCGCGGCCAAGACGCTGCACGAGCTGGGCTACACGGACGTGGTGTCCATGGCCGGTGGCTTCAACCGCTGGAAGGACGAGGGCCGGGACTGGAAGACGCCGGTGACGCTGTCGGCGGACCAGCGCAACCGCTACCAGCGCCACCTGCTGCTCCCCGAGGTGGGCGTGCAAGGTCAGGTCAAGCTGCTCGAGTCCAAGGTGCTGCTGCTCGGCGCCGGCGGCCTCGGCTCGCCGGCCGCGCTGTACCTGGCCGCGGCGGGCGTCGGAACGATCGGGATCGTCGACATGGACGAGGTCGACACGTCCAACCTGCAGCGCCAGATCCTGCACAACCTGGACCGGGTCGGCGACCGCAAGGTCGACTCAGCCAAGAAGACGCTGACGGCGATGAACCCCGACGTCGACGTCGTCACCTACGACACCCGGCTGTCGGCCGACAACGTGATGGAGCTCATCGCCGGCTACGACGTCATCATCGATGGCGCCGACAACTTCCCGAGCCGCTACCTGCTGAACGACGCTTCGGTGAAGCTCGGCATCCCGGTCGTGCACGGCTCGATCTTCCGGTTCGAAGGCATGGTCACGGTGTTCGACCCCCGCCGCGGTCCCGAACTATCGCGACATGGTGCCCGAGCCGCCGCCCGCCGAGCTGGCGCCGTCGTGCGCCGAGGCCGGCGTCCTGGGCGTGCTGCCCGGCATCATCGGCTCGATCCAGGCGCTGGAGGCCATCAAGCTGCTGCTCGGCCTGGGCGACCCGCTCGTCGGCCGCATCCTGAGCTATGACGCCCTCGAGCAGACGTTCCGCGAGTACAAGCTACGGGTCGATCCGGCCAACCCGGTCACGTACGAGAACCGGGATCGCGATCCTGATCGCCGAGTACGAAGGGCTCTGCGCGCCGCACCTCGCCCACTGACACCGGGTTGGTGGCCGGCGGCTTCGGCGGGTTCGTCCTGGGCGGCTTGGGCGGGCTCGTGGTGGGTCCCGGTGCGTCCGGGGCCGGCCGGCTGGATGGCGGCCCGGAGGGGGAGGAACCGGAGTCGGTCGGGGGTGCCTCGCTGGTCGCCGGGCTGGCCACGCTCGTGGTGGTCCGCCTGGAGCCGCCGCTCCCACCGCTCGAGCCAGAGGGCAGGGGGTTGCGGAAGGTGAGGCAGGTGCGGGCGCGGACGTCGCCGGTGTCCGGCGCCGGGCCGAGGGCGGTGGCGATGGTACTGGCCAGCGCCTGCTCGCCGATCGTGGTCAGGTGGAGGCCGTCACGCTGGATGGCGCCTGTCGTACCCTGCACCATCAGGTTCCAGTCGACCAGCTCGACCCGGTGGTCGCCGGCGGCGAGGTCGCGGAGCACCTGGTTCATGCGGTCGCGCCCCCGCTCGAACTCGTAGTTGGTCAACAAGAGGATCCGCCGCACGTCCGGCACGACCTGCAGCAGCTGGCCGAGGTGCTGATGGTAGGCCTCGGGATCGATGCCGTCGTTGTGACCGATCAAGATGACCACCACCTGCCCCACGCTCGAACGGTGGGCGCGTAGCTCCTGAGTGGCCTCCGCGGTCGTGCGGCCCATGAAGGCGTCGACGGTGACGTTCCAACCCAACGGCTCGAGCGCGTGGCACGCCGCGCCGGAGTAGCGGGGCCCGACTGACTCGGTGATCGAGTCACCGACCAGGAACACCCGATCGTCGGTGACCACGGGATGGGACATGGACGGCTGGTAGGCGAGCGCGGGGTCGGCCGTGGTCGGCTCGGTGGTGGCCCGTGTCGGCGCGCTGCCGGCGGCCGCGATGTTCGTTGGGCCGGCCGAGGCCGAGGCCGTAGTCACCGCGGCTGGCTTCGACGCCGCCGCCGAGCAGCCGGCCAGCGTCGCGACGAGCGCGACGAGGACGGAGGTGCTGTGGCCGGCCATCGGACCAGTCCACCGGGGCGCACCGGGCGGTGCAAGTCGGCCCCTGGAAGCAGGGTGTCTGGCACCATCGATGGCGTGAACGCAACCGTCAACCCCACCGCCATCGCCCCGCCGGCCGCCCGCTACAGCCACGCGATGCTGTCCATCGGCGCCGAGCGGCTCTTGCACACCTCGGGCGTGGTGCCCACCGCGCCGGACGGCTCCGTGCCGGCCGGGCTGGGCCAGCAGGTCGAGGTGGTGTGGCGGAACATCGCCGCCATCCTCGAGGAGGCGGGCCTGGAGCGGACCGACGTGGTTTCGGTGACGACCTACGTGGTGGTGGGGGAGGACCTCGGGGTGGTGATGGCCGGGCGCGACCGGGCCCTCGCCGGCCATCAGCCCGCCTCGACCTTGATCGTCGTGCCGACGCTGGCGCGACCTGAGTGGCGGCTGGAGATCGCGGTGATCGCCACTCGCTGACGGGTGCGACCAGCGCGCCTACTGTTCCCCGTGTGCAGACCTCGGCGGCGCGGGCGCGCTGGATCCATGGACCGCTCACCGACATGGCGCTGGCCTTCTGCTGGGTGCCGTTCGCGCTGGCCGCGCACGGGCTCGAGCACGCCCCGGGCCCGCTCACGGCGCTCGTCGCGGCCGTGTTCCTGCTCTCGTTCGCCCACCAGCCGCTCACCCTGGGCCTGGTCTACGGCGACCCGGTCCAGTTCGCGGCCCGCCGGCGCCTGTACCTCGTGGCGCCCATCGTGTTCGCAGCGGCGATCTTGCTCGGGCAGGCCGTCAGCCTCACCTTGGTGGCCATCGTCGCCGGGCTCTGGAACGCCGAGCACACGCTCATGCAGCGCTACGGGCTGACCCGTATCTACGGCCGGAAGGCCGGCGACGACCAGGGCCGGCTGGAGAAGCCCATGCTGATCGCCTGGCTGGCGGCGGCGATGGTGTGGACCGCGGCGTTCGTCGACATCCCGGCTCAGGTCCGGCGCATCCGCCTCGGCGGCACGAACGAGCGCGGGGTGGAGCTGCTCCACCGCCTCAGCACCGGCGCCCGCTGGCTGGTAGGGCCGGCGATCGTGGTGGCGGCGGTGCTCACGATCCGCTGGTGGCGGGCCGAGCGCGCGCTCGGCGAGCGGGCCAATCCGGCCAAGCACCTCTATGTGCTGGCCACGGGCGCACTCATCGCCACCATCATCGTGGACCCGATCGCCGGCCTGGTCGCCTACGTCGGCGCCCACGCCCTCGAGTACTTCGTCATCGTCCATCGCAGCCTGCGGGGCCGGGTCGACGATGCCCCGGTGGCGCGGGCGACGGCGTCGCCGGCGGGCCGGGCCAAGGTCTACGCCGCCTACTTCGCCGCCGTCGCCATCCTGCTCGCCTTCACCTACCCGAGGCTCGGCGGACACGGCTACGGGTTCGTCGTCCTCTTCTTCGGTGCCCTCCACATCCTCTACGACGGCTTCGTCTGGAAGCTCCGCCGCCCCAACGTCGCCGCCAGCCTCGGCGTGCCGACCCCAACCGCGGCGCCGGCGTAGCGGCCCGCCGCTAGCGGAAGGCGGCGATCACCCGGGCGAAGCGGTTCAGCGCGTCGAGGTCGTCGACGTCGGGCAGGCTCACCATCGCGGTCTGCACCCCGGCCTCGGCCAGCTGGCGAAGGCGCCCGATGTGCTGGTCGACCGTGCCCGCGTTCACCCGTTGCGCGAAGCGCTCGGCGCTCATCCGCCGGGGCCGCAGCCGGTCGACTGCCGCCTCGACCCCGGCCCGGTCGTCGCCGACGAGCACCGTCGACAGCTGGGTGACCTCGACCAGCGTCGGGTCGCGTCCGACGTCCCCGCAGTGCCGGCGCAGCACCTCCACCTTGTGGCGCACAGCCGGCGCCTCGCCGAACAGGTTGCAGGCATCGGCATAGCGGGCCACCAGGCGCAGGGTCCGGTGCTCGCCTGATCCGCCGACGAGGATCGGGACGTGCTCCTGCAGGGGACGCGGGTAGCACATCGCCTCTGGCACCTTCAGCACCCGGCCCTCGAACGAGGGTGAGCCCGGCCCCCACAGGAGCGGCAGGAGCGCGAGGGCATCCTCCAACAGGGCGTACCGGTCGCGCACGGGTGGGAAGTCCCAGCCGTAGGCGGCGTGCTCCGCCGCGAACCAGGCCACGCCCAGCCCACAGATCGCCCGCCCCCCGGACAGCACATCGAGGGTGGCGACGATCTTCCCCAGGTGGGCCACGTTGCGGTACGTGATCCCGCTCACCATGGTGCCCAGCCGGATGCGGCTGGTCGCGGCAGCGACGAAGGCGAGCGTCGTCCAGCTCTCCAGCATGTCCTCCCACGGCTGCCCCATGCCCGGGATCTGGCGGAAGTGGTCCATGACCCAGAGACTGTCGAACCCGGCCTCCTCGGCGGCGACGGCGATGGCCTTCAGGCGGGGCCCGAGCTCGGCCGGGCCGCCGGGCCAGGTGAACCGGGGGAGCTGCAGCCCGAACCGGAGTCCGCCGGTCGGCGCCGGCGTGTGCCCGGCGAGGGCGGCGGGGGCGAGCTCGACCGGGCCCGCTGGATGGACCGCCGCGAACCCCTCACTGGCCAGGCCGTCCCGTACGGCCGGCCAACCCCGCAGCTGCTGGCTCAAGACGCCAGTCGGCACCGTCGTCCCCCGGTCCCTGTTGCGAGCCCGCAGCTCCCCGGCGGGCAGGTCGAACACGATGGCGAGGCACGCCACGCCGGCCGCGGCCGCCAGCTCGCGGTAGCGAGCGCGTCGACCGGCGTCGAGGCCGAGGCTGTCGATCACCGTGGTCCGCTGGCGGCGGAGGCGATGCTCGACCACCACGTCGAGCAGAGCGAAGGCATCCTTCGACGCCGTCAGGTCGTGCTCGCCGTCGCCGATCAGAGCCCGCAGCCGATCGCTCGACACCACCTGGTCGGGCTCGAACCACTCCTGCGCCCACGTCGACTTGCCTGAGGCGGCCGGCCCGACCAGCACCACCAGGCAGGGCGAGGGCAGCACCAGCGGCTCGGGCATCGAGCGCCGACGCTAGTGATCCGGCGGTCGAGCGCCCGCCCGGTCTCGGCCCCCGCCCGGCCGCCCGGCCCGGCCGCCCACCCGGCCCGCCCGGCCCGACCATCCGCCGCGTTCCGCCGTTCCGGTCACCGATGTCGCGCCCTGGGAGCAGATTCGGTGACCAGAACGAGGGCGGTCTGGGGCACCGGGACGCGCTTCGGGCCGTACGCTTCCCTCATGGCTGGCGACGACGTGACGCGCACGGACTCCGGCATCGAGATCCGCCCCCTCTACTCGGCCGACGACCTGGCGGGCTGGGACCCTGAACTGCAGCTCGGCCGGCCGGGCCGGCCGCCGTACACGCGCGGGATCTACCCGTCGATGTACAGGGGTCGGCTGTGGACCATGCGCCAGTACGCCGGCTTCGGGACGGCCGAGGCCACCAACGAGCGATTCAAGTTCCTGCTCGGCGCCGGCCAGACCGGGCTCTCCTGCGCCTTCGATCTGCCCACTCAGATGGGGTACGACTCCGACCACCCACGAGCTGAGGGGGAGGTGGGCAAGGTCGGGGTAGCCATCGACTCGCTGGAGGACATGCGGCTCCTCTTCAAGGGCATCCCGCTCGACAAGGTCACGACCTCGATGACCATAAATTCGACGGCCGGCATCCTCCTGCTCCTCTACGAGCTGGTGGCCGAGGAGCAAGGGGTGGCCGCGGCGGACATCGGCGGCGGGACAGTGCAGAACGACCTGCTGAAGGAGTACATCGCCCGGGGTACGTACATCTACCCGCCCCGGCCGTCGATGCGGCTGATCACCGACATCTTCGCCTACTGCCAGGGGCGCATCCCGCGCTGGAACACCATCTCCATCTCCGGCTACCACATCCGCGAGGCGGGCTCGACCGCGGTGCAGGAGATCGCCTTCACCCTGGCCAACGCCATTGCCTATGTGCAGGCCGCCATCGACGCCGGCCTGGACGTCGATGACTTCGCGCCCCGCCTCTCGTTCTTCTGGAACGTCTACAACAACGTGTTCGAAGAGGTGGCCAAGTTCCGCGCCGCGCGCCGCATGTGGCACCGCATCATGACGGAGCGCTTCGGCGCCCAGAAGGAGGCGTCCAAGCTCCTGCGCTTCCACACCCAGACGGGTGGCTCCACGCTGACCGCTCAGCAGCCCGAGAACAACATCGTGCGCGTGACCGTGCAGGCCATGGCCGCGGTGCTGGGCGGCACCCAGAGCCTCCACACCAACGGCTTCGACGAAGCTCTCAGCCTTCCCACCGAGCACGCGGCTCGCATCGCGCTGCGCACGCAGCAGATCATCGGCTTCGAGAGCGGCATCACCGACACGCCCGATCCGCTGGCCGGCTCGTACTTCATCGAGTCGCTCACCGATGAGGTGGAGCGCCTGGCGTGGGAATACATCGAGCGCATCGACGAGATGGGGGGCGCGGTCGCGGCCATCGAGGTCGGCTTCCAGATGGACGAGATCGAGCAGGCGGCCTACGAGTACACGAAGTCCATCGACGACGGCGAGCGAGCGATCGTCGGGGTCAACCGCTTCGTCGTCGAGGGGGATCCCGAGCCGGAGCTCCTGTCGATGGACCCCGCCCTCCAGGCCGGCCAGATCGAGCGGGTGCGGCGATTCAAGGCCGACCGCGATCAGGTGGAGGTGCAGGCCCGGCTGGAGGACGTGCGCACCGCGGCCCGAGGCACCGCCAACCTGCTCCATCCCATGCGGGCCGCGCTGCAGGCCCGGGCGACATTGGGCGAGGTCAGCGACGCCCTGCGAGACGTCTTCGGCGTCTACCACCCGGGCCGCTGACAGCGTCGCCCGGCCCAACCGCAAAAGAGTAGACTGAATACGCCGTCGACCGAGGGAGTCGACCGCGGCCGCCCCGGGCCGCCTGGGGCCCAGGAGGAGACAGATGGGGTTCGATGGCAAGGTGGCGATCGTCACCGGCGCGGCGCGGAGCCTGGGCGCGGACTACGCCCGCTTCTTCGCCCGGGAGGGGGCGCGGGTCGTGGTGGCTGACGTCGAGGCCGACGCTGCCGCCGGTCAGGCCGACAAGCTGGCGGCCGAGGGGGCCGAGGCGCTGGCGTTGACCGTCGACGTCGGGGACGAGCCGAGCACGCTCGCCATGGCCGAAGCCGTGACCGCCCGGTTCGGCCGGATCGACATCCTCGTCAACAACGCCGGCATCTGGGGCGACCTCGAGAAGCACCGCCTGCTCGAGGTCCCGACCGGCTACTGGCAGCAGGTCATGGGCGTGAACCTGCTCGGGCCGCTGCTGTGCACCCGGGCCGTGGCGCCGGCCATGCGGCACCACGGCTGGGGGAGGGTGATCAACATCTCCTCGATGGGCGCCTACATGGTCGCCGGGGTCTATGGCGTGAGCAAGCTGGCCCTCAACCAGCTGACCTACGCCCTGGCCAGCGAGCTCGGTGGCGATGGCATCACGGTGAATGCGGTGGCACCGGGGACCATCGACAACGAAGCCACTCGCCACCAGCTGCCGCCCGGGGCGATGGAGCGGCTGGTCGGGTCGAGCATCATCAAGCGGCCAGGGACGTCCGCCGACCTGTACGGGATGATCCGCTACCTCGCCAGCGACGATGCCGCCTGGGTCACGGGCCAGACGTTCCTCGTCAACGGCGGCTTCAGCACCCGGTTGTGAGCAGGGGCGAGGAGACGGCGTGGCCACGATGACAGGGGGCGAGGCGATCGTCGTCGCGTTGGAGGCGCTGGGCGTGCGTCACGTGTTCGGCATCGTCAGCGTGCACAACCTGCCGATCGTGGACGCGCTGTCGCGGTCAGCCACCGTCAACATGGTGGAGGTCCGGCACGAGCAGGGCGCCGTCCACGCCGCCGATGGCTACGCCCGGGCCACCGGCGGACTTGGGGTGGCGCTGGCCAGCACCGGTCCCGGGACCGCGAACACGATGGGGGGCCTCTTCGAGGCGCAGTACGCGTCGTCGCGGGTGCTGCTCCTGACCGGCCAGACCGAGACCACCTGGTACGGGAAGGGGCGGGGCACCATCCACGAGGCCGAGCACCAGACCGACATGCTGCGCACCCTCTGCCGCAGCGTGACCCACGTCCGCCACCACGCCTCGTTGGTCGACGCCGTGTTCGCAACGGCTCGGGACGTCTGCACCGGCCGGCCTCAACCCGGCGCGGTCGAGGTGCCCATCGACCTCCAATACGCAACCGGGTCCGTCGACGTGGGCGAACCCCCCCGTCCGTTGCTCCAGGCGCCCGACGCCGCGGCGCTGGAGCGCGCGGCCGCGCTGCTCGGGTCGGCCCGCCGCCCGCTCATCTGGGCCGGAGGCGGCGTGATCACCTCCGGCGCGGCGGCAGAGCTGACGGCCCTGGCCGAGCGGCTCGGTGCGCCTGTCCTCACCTCCGTCGAGGGTCGGGGGGCCATCCCCGAGGACCATGACCTTGCCGTCGGGCCTCACGCCGACCTGACGGTGCTGGACCCGATCATCGCCACGGCCGACGCCGTTCTCGCGGTCGGAACCCGCTTCCAGCTCGGCAGCAACGTCGCCAAGGCGCTGTCCATCCCGGGCCCGCTCGTCCACCTCGACGCCGACCCGACCGTGATCGACCTCGTGCACCCGGTGACCATCCCCCTGGTCGGCGATGCCCGTCTCGGCCTGGTGGCCCTGCTGCAGGCGACGACGGGTTCGTCGGCCGATCCTGCCTTTGCCGAGCAGGCTCGGCAGGCCCGCGCCGCGGCCGAGGCCGACGCGCGCGAAGCCATGGGTCCCGACCACGAGCGGATCGCGGAGATCATCCGCTCGGCGCTGCCGCGGGACGGGATCGTCGTGAAGGACGCCACCGTCGCCGCCTACGCGTGGGCCAACCGGACGTTGCCCGTCTACGAAGCCCGCACGGCGCTGCGCCCGGTCTCGATGGCGATCGGGCCCGGGCTCCCGCTCGCCGTCGGCGCTTGCCTCGGTTCGGGTCGCCGCACCGTGCTCGTGCAAGGCGACGGCGGGCTGATGCTGAGCGTGGGCGAGCTCGCCACCGCGGTGCAGCAGCACATTCCGCTCGTCACGTGCGTCTTCAACGACCGGGGCTACGGCATCCTGCGGTTCGTCCAGGACCTGGCCCTCGGCGGTCGGCGGTCGGCGGTCGACCTCGTGACCCCCGACTTCGCCGAACTGGCCGAGTCCATGGGGATGCCGGGCGAGCGCGCCGCCACCACGGACGAGTTCGCCGTCGCGTTCGGGCGGGCGCTCGAACGCTCTGGTCCGACCCTCATCGACGTGGACATCACCAAGCTGGCGCCGATGACCATCCGACCGCAGCGACCGACCGACCGTCGGCGGTCCTGAGCCGGCGACGATCAGCCCGGGCGCAGGAGAGCCAGGCGAGGGTCGGTCTGGTCCACGTCGACGTCGAGCCGAAGCGCCCGAAGCATGCGTGAGACGCAGGAGTAGAAGCTCACCGTCAGCAGGAGCTCGATCAGCTCGCGGGACTCGAAGCGGGTGGCCAGGCGGGCCCACGTCTGCTCGCTGACCTCGAGCCGGCGGGTGAGCTCGTCGGCGAGGGCCAAGACCTCCTGCTGCTCGTCGGAGAACAGCTCGCTGTGCTCCCAGGTGGACAGCGCGGCGAGGTGCTCCTCACTGATGCCGTGCTTGACCGCCATGTCCCAGTGGGCCAGCCACTCGAACGAGGCGTCGGTGAGCTGGGCCACTCGCATGATCAGGAGCTCGCGGAAGCCTCGATCGCTGGTGGCCTCGTGGCGCAGCGGCCACGCCAGGCCGGTCCACGCCTGCAGCATGGCGGGGGCGTTGGCGAGCGTGCGGTAGAGCACCGGCACCTCGCGGCCGGCATCGCGGAAGACGTCGAACACCCCGGCCAGCGCCGGATCGTCGGCGTCGGAGGCGACGGGGGGACTCGACCGGAGCCGGGCTGGTCGCTCACGACAGCCGCAGGTAGCGCTCGGCGTTGGTGCTCATCAGCTTGTGCATCGTGCTCTCGCCCAGGCCGTCCTGCTGCCACGCCAGCACGACGTCGGTCGAGGTCGGGAACTTGCACTGGTCGTGCGGGTAGTCCGACTGGTACAGGATGGCGTCGTCACCGACCAGCTCGATGATGCTGCGCACGGTGGCCGCGCCTTCGTAGAGCTCGACGCCGCAGAACACCCGCCCGTCGTACAGGTACTCGAGCGGGCTTCGCTTACGGGTGGGCAGCGACGGGTGGAGGTAATCGGCCTGTCCCTCGAGGCGCACCAGCCACGACGGCAACCACCCGCCGCTGCACTCGGCGAAGCCGATCTTCAGGCTCTGGTACTCGTCGAACAGACCCGACAGGAGGAGGTAGCTGAGCAGCCGCTGCGCGCCCCACACGTGCGCCGCGGCGCGGGCCACCGCGATGTGGCCCCACACGTCGCGGTAGCCGGGGAAGTACGGAGGCTCGTAGAAGAACGAGTGGTGCAGCATCGGCAGTCCCGCATCCTCCATGGCCCGCCAGATCGGATGGAGGTCCGGATCGTCAACCGGCACCCCTTCAGGCAGCACGACGGTGACCGCGCGCACGCAGCGCTCCCCGGCGAGCGACGCGATCTCCTTGGCGGCCCAATCGGGATTGGACGCCGGGGCGAGGAGCGTGGCCCGCAGGCGTTCGGGATCGGCGGAGCAGTAGTCCACGATGTAGCGGTGGTACGCGGCATACAGCTCCTGGGCCAGGTCGGGTGGCAGGGCGCTGATCGCGGTGGAGAACGTGCCCGGGATGATGACGTCGATGTCGCGTCCCTCGCGATCCATGTCTCGCAGCCTTCCCGAGGCGTTGCGCTGCTGCACCCCCGGCTCCGGCGGCTCGACGACGTTCGAGCCGATCTTCCCCTTGAGCGACGGGGCGCCGCCGCGCTCGGCTCCCTCTTCGACCGCCTTCTCACCCATGGCCCGCTTGAACGGGTAAGGGTTGATGCTGAGGCCGATACCCTCGCGCATCTGCTGCTCGTAGGGCGCCAGCTCGTGGCGCCGGGCGGCCAGTGCGGCCCCGCCGTAGTCGTAGAGGACGTCGACCGTGGGGCCGACGTGGGTGTCGGTGTCGATGATTCGGTAGCCGTTCCGCATCCGGTGCTCCTTGCCTTTGACCTCGCCTTGGGCCATGCCTTTGACCTGGCTTTCGGCCATGCCTTTGACCTTGCCTTTGACCAGTCGGGCCGGACCAGGCGGCTATTTAGCATACTCTAATCGCGGCGGCGACTCGGAAGGAGGACGGCCCCGATGTACGGCATCGAGCCGAAGCTGATCGTGCACCAGCAGGCGCAGACGCGGACGGGTGCGCGCTGGTGAGCGACCTCCTCGACGGCATCCGGGTGATCGAGTGCGCGGTGCTGTTCAACGGTGACACCGTCGGGATGCTCCTCGGCGACATGGGCGCCGATGTGGTCAAGGTCGAATCACCCGGCCAGGGTGACTACCTGCGGGACATGCTCGGCCAGATCGCACCCCACCAGAGCCCAGCCCACCTGCAGGTCAACAAGAACAAGCGCAGCCTGACCCTTGACCTGCGCGCCGCCGCCGGCCGGGACGTGCTGTGGGACCTGTTGCGCACCGCCGACGTCTTCGTCGACGGCCTCCTCGCCGGCACCTGCGACAACCTCGGCGTCGGCTACGCGCAGCAACGGCTGGTGAAGCCCGACATCGTCTACTGCCACTGCTCGGGCTTCGGCGCGTCCGGCCCCTACGCCCGCATCCCCACCCATGGCCAGATGATGAACGCGCTCGCCGCGGCGGTGCCGCTCGGGATGGGCCAGGACGGCCTGGTCCGGGAGCGGCCGAGCACCGAGCCGATGTCGGGCACGACGATCGGCGGCGACGGCACGGCCGCCGGCGCCGTCCACGCCGCCCTCCGGGTTGCCGCCGCCCTCGTGCGGCGCGGGCGGACTGGGCAGGGCTGCTTCCTCGACGCCGCAGGTGCCGATGCGGTGGTGGCCCAGGGCTGGATCGGAGCCACCTACGCGTTGAACAACGACCGGATCACCGACCGCACCGGCCTGCGCCAGCCCGGCGACACCGAGCGCACCAGCGCCAAGTACCAGTACTACGGGACGGCCGACGGCCGGTACGTGCTGTTCTGCGCCATCGAGCACAAGTTCTGGGCTCGGTTCTGCGAGGCACTCGGTCGGGACGACCTGATCGGCGAGCAGGCGTCGCCAGGGCCGGTCGACTTCGCCCATCGGGACGAGGCGCTCCGGCGCCAGCTCCAGGAGATCTTCCGGTCACGCCCGCAGGACGAGTGGGTCCGCTTCGCCCTCGAGCACCGCCTACCGCTCGGGCCGGCCCATCAGCGGGTCGCCGAGCTCCGCGACGACCCGCAGATCAGAGCCCGCCAGATCATCGTGGAGGGGGAGCATCCGGTAGCCGGACCGTTCACGTATGTGGGCGAGCCGGTCATCGTCGACGGCGCCCCGTACCGCGTCCGGCGTCCAGCGCCCGCGCTCGGCCAGCACACCGACGAGGTGCTGCGGGAGCTCGGGCGGACGTCGGGCGAGATCGAGGCGCTGCGCCGCGATGGCGTCATCTGAGCCGCGACAGAGGCGTCGGATCGGCGTCAGCGGCTGAGGAGCCGGGCGGCGCCACCGCGCCGGTCGTCAGCTGCCGCCTCCAGGGTTCCGGCTCGCCAGCCGACCGCTTGCGCGCTGCCGAAGCCCTCGGGCCCCGGGTCGCGGGCGAGCGCGTCCGGGCGCTCGCGGCCGAGGGGATGGCCGGGCTCGAGCACCAGGTCGCCGCCGAAGCGGAGCTTGAAGCGAGGGGCGTCGATGGCCTCCTGCAGGCCGAGGCCCTGGCACAGCACCCTGATCAGCACCTGCACCTGGGTCTGGGGCTGCATGATGCCCCCCGCCACACCGAGGCACACGGCCGGCGCTCCGGCCCGGTCGGTGACGAGCGCCGGGATGGTGGTGTGGGGAGGCTTCCCGGGCGTCGGGGCGCGATGGAGCATGCGCAAGGTGGTGGCCCGGTTGTGCACCGGGCCTCCGAGCGCCGGTACGCCGAGGTGGCTGCCGAAGTCGCCGAAGACACTGGTGATGAGCGACACGGCGAGGCCGTCGTAGCCGATGACCGCCAGGTAGGTGGTGTCGCCCTTGGCCGGGGACGGGCGCTCATCCCGGCGGGGGCCCATGGTGGCGACGTCGAAGCCGGCCGCGGCCATGCCGGCCCGAGTGGCGTCGATCACCGCCGACCAGTCGATCGGGCCGTCGAGGGCCGGCATCCCGTCGAGTGCCGCGAGCGCGTTCAGCACCGCGGGACCCTGGGTGGGCGACGGCAGCTCGTGCACGGTCCAGCCCCTCAGCTGGCAGTGCTCGAGGGGCATGACCACGGTCTCGTGGGCGGCGAGGTCGTCGAGGGTGAGATAGCCGTGGTCGATCCGCACCGCTTCGACCAGCGCTCGCCCGAGCGGCCCGCGATAGAGCGCGGCGGCGCCGTCGGAGGCGACCAGCGCCAAGCAGTCGGCCAGCGCCGGGTTGCGCACGAGCGCCCCTTCCGGCACCGGCCGCCCGTCGGGCACGTAGAGGGGGCCGAGGACGGCATCGGGGCCGATCTCCGGGGCGGCCTTCTCGGCCGCTCGGGCGAGGGACGGTCGGACCTCGAAGCCGTCGCGAGCGAAGACGATCGCCGGCTCCACCGCGTCGGCCACGCTGATGGTGCCCCGCTGGTGCAGCGCGGTCTCGAGCAGGCCGAGGGCCCCGGGCACGCTGGCCGTGCGACCGCCGCGAGCCGGGACGCCGTCGAGGCCGTCGTCGCGGAGCTGTTGCGCGGTCAGCCCGGCCGGAAGCGCTCCCGACCCGTCGTAAGCCATCGGCGTCGCCCCCGATTCGCCGGCCAGGATGACGAAGGCGTCACCCGCCACGCCGCAGTAGTGCGGCTCCACCACGAAGAGCACGAACGCCGCGCTGACCGCGGCGTCGACCGCGTTGCCGCCCGCTTCGAGTACCGCGGCCGCGGTGTCCGTGGCCCGCGGGTCCGAGGTTGCGATCCCGGCGACCGTCATCGGCTGAGACCGGTCACAGGCGGAGGAATCGCTCGGCGTTGCCCGACAGGATCTTCGTCAGGGCGTCATGGCCGAGGGACTCCCAACCCAGCACGACCTTCGGCGAGTTCGGGAACTCACCGCCGGGATGGGGGAAGTCGGACTGGTAGAGCAGGACTCCGTCACCGACGACGTCGACGATCGCCTTGGCCAGCGCCTCTCCCTCGTACAGCTCGATGCCGCAGAAGATGCGGCCCGCCCGGGCGTAGTCGAGCGGCTCCTGCGCGATCTCCGGCACCGCGTGGCGCATGTACGCCGCCTGGCCCTGCAGGCGCACCAGCCAGCCGGGCAGCCAGCCGGCGCTGCACTCGGCGAACCCGACCCGCAGGCGCGGGTAGCGATCGAACAGGCCGCTGAGGATGAGGTACGCGGTGAGGCGCTCGGCCCCCCAGGGATGGGCGGCGGCGCGGGCGATCACGACGTTGCCCCAGATGTCCCGGTAGCCGGGGAAGTACGGCGGCTCATAGAAGAACGAGTGGTGCAGGAGCGGCAGATCGAGGTCGTTCAGAGCCTGCCAGATCGGGGCCAGCGACGGGTCGTCGACCGGCAGGCCCTCCGGGAGCACGACCGTCACCGCGGCGACGTGCGGGCCTGTCGACTGCTCGCGGATGGTGGCCGCGCCGCGCTCGGGATCGGCCCCGGAGACGAGGACGGTCGCCTTCAGCCGGGCTGGGTCGGCCGAGCAGTACGTGTCGAGGTAGCGGTGGTAGGCGCCGTAGATCTCGAGGGCGAGCTCGAGGTCGAGGGCCGAGACCGCGGTGGCGAACGTGCCGGGGATGATCAGGTGGACGTCGACGCCCTCGCTGTCCATGTCGGCCAACCGCCCGGCCGAGTTCAAGTCGTTCACGCCGGGCGTGTAGGGCGTCGGCAGGCTGGTGCGGCTGACGCTCCCCTTCAGCGGCGATGCCCCGCCTGTCGCCGGCGCCGCGTCGGCCTCGGGGCTGGTCCCCAGCTTCCGCCGGTACGGGAACGGGTGGATGCTCAGGTGGTGGCCACCTTCGCTGGACGGCTGGTTGAAGATGGCCAGCTCCTCCCACCGATCGAGGAGCGCCGCACTGGCGAACTGCTGGAGCGTCTCGACGCTCGGGCCGACGTGGGTGTCGGTGTCGATGATGCGATAGCCGTCTCGCATTCGCCCTCCTGCCTTTGTGCACACACGCTGCGAGAACAGTATCCTTAATCGCGGTGAGGGGGAGTCCGTGGGAGCGGTGACGGCCACCGGCGGGCCGCCCCGCTTCTTCGCCCTCCTGCACCACCAGGGCTCGCTCCTCGCCGGCACCTGCGGGCGGGGCATCACCCGCTCGGCCGACCGTGGCCTGACCTGGGAGCCGGTGGCGGGCGGACCGGCGACGGTGCACGCGCTGGTGGCCGGACCGGCGGGCGAGATATGGGCGGCCGGCTCCGGTCTCCACCGGTCGGACGACGCGGGCCGTTCGTGGTCGGCGATCGGGCTCGGTGGCCTCACGGTCCATGCCGTCAACGTCGACGAGCACGGCGTCGTCGTCGGCACCGTCGACCACGGGGTGATCCGCTCCACCGACGGCGGTCGGTCCTGGCTCGGCGGCGACGGCCCACTCGGCTCCTCGACCGTCCACCGCCTCGTCCGCGACGCCGACGGCGAGCTGCTTGCGGCCACGGCCGATCGAGGTGTGTGGCGGGTCGCGGTGGAACGTGGTCGCCTGGTCGGTCGGCCGAGCGGCCTCGACGGGCTCTCGGTCTTCGCCCTCGTGCTGCTCGACGGTTGGCGAGTCCTCGCCGGAACGCGGGGGGCGGGGGTCCTCGGCTCCGACGACGGCGGCCGCACGTGGCTGGAGGCGAGCGACAGCCTGCCGGATCCCGTCGTCCACGTGCTCGCCCCTGGCGAAGACGGCGCGGTCTACGCCGGGACCGGTCGGGGGATCGCCTGGTCCACCGACGGGGGGCGGACGTGGGAGCCGTGCCGCCCCGAGCTGGCCCATCACCGGATCTTCTCGATCGCGCGGGCCCCGTGGGGGCAGCTGTTCTGCGGCAGCTACGACGGAGTGTGGACCCGGTCGCCCGGGACGGGCTGGATCTCGGTCGACACCGGCCTGAGTGCCGACGACGCCTACGCCGTCACGGTTGACCACTCGGGTGACGCCTACTCCGCCACCGCCTCGGGCGTCCTGCGGTCGCTCGACGCCGGTCTCACGTGGGAGTCGGCCGGCCTCGACGGCCGCCACGTCTACACGGTGGTGCCGCTGGCGTCCGGGGGCTACCTCGCCGGTACCGACGACGGTGTCCTCGCCTACCGCGACTCGGGCTGGGTCGGCGCCGGGCTCGACCGCCAGCGGGTGTACCGCATCATCGAGGTCGAACCCGGACGGCTCCTCGCCGCAACCCTGGGCGCCGGCGTCTGGCGGGGCGACGATGGTCGGTGGGAGCAGGTGACGGCTCTCGACCACGAGCTCGCGCTCGACATCTCTCGCACCCGCGCCGGCCCCGTCCTCGTCGCCACCGGCACCGTCGCCGAAGGGGTGAAGACCGGCGGCATCTTCCTCTCCGAGGATCTCGGCGCCACCTGGCGGCCGGCCGCGTGTGAGCCGATGACCGTCTACCGCATCGTGGAGAGCTCGATGGGAATGCTCTTCGCCGGCGGCCAGCGTTGCCGCATCCTCCGGTCGGCCGACGGCGGCGGCACCTGGAGCACCCTGCACACCGCGCCCGACGCCAAGATGTTCGGGCTGGCCATCGACCAGGCCGATCGGCTCTACCTCGGCGCCGGCGCGCAGCTGCTCATCAGCGACGATGGGGCGGAGACCTGGCAGGAGGCGGGGGACGGGCTCGACGGAGCCACGGTGTTCGATGTCGCGACCCATCCCGGTGGGGCGCTGCTGGCCGCGACGAGCTTTGGCCTGTTCCGCAGCCTCGATCGCGGGCTGGCCTGGGAGCCGGTCTCGGCCCGACAGCAGGGGGTCGGGACGTGACGATGGGAGCGACGATGAGCGAGCGCAGCGAGCTCCATGTCACGGTGCGATGTCCGCCGCAAAGCGGCGGACTGCTCACTGGTGCTCCCAGAGTGGCACCGAGTCTGCGGCTGCTCCACGCTTGGATGGTGCACCAGTGAGCGAGTTCGGCCACGAGCGCGAGCTGTGGGATCCCACGGTGCAGAGCCGCGACCCGGCCGACGTGGCGCGACGGGCGGGTGAGGGCTTGCAGCGGGAGTGGGACCGCGTCTGGGATCTCCCCGTCCGCTTCTACCAGGAGCGCTACCGGTCGGCCGGGCTGTCGCCGGGCGATCGGCCGCCGCTCGACGAGATCCCGCGCACCGACAAGCCGGCGCTGCGAGTCGACGAGGCGGCCCATCCGCCCTTCGGCACCCACCGAGTCATCGGTCTCGAGCAGGCGATACGGCTCGGCTCGTCCACCGGCACGACGGGTACGCCGACCATGATCTTCTTCGGTCCCCAGGACTTCGAGGTCGCCATCGCCATCGGCATCCGCAACATGTGGCGCCATGGCGTGAGGTCCGGTGACCGGTTCACGCATAGCTGGCCTCAGGGGCTCTATCCGACCAACGTGACGGGCGGGCGGTCCTATCTCGCGGTCGGCGCGCTCGAGATGTCGGTCGGTCCGCCGTTCACACCCGACGTGGCGGCGGAGCACCTGCGCATCTGGCAGCTCCTGCGCCCGACCGCGTTCATGATGACCAGCGCCCAGCTGCGCACCTACGAGGAGGCGGCGACCGCCAACGGCGTGGACCTGCCCGCGCTGCTTGACGGCGGCATCCTCGTGTTCCTCGAGGCCAGCTGCCAGTTCGAAGGCCCGCGGCGCCGGGTCGAGTCGGCGTACGGCGTCCGCATCCGCAACACGGGCGGTGCCTCGGAGATCGCCGGCCTGGCCACCACCGACTGCCGGGCCCACCGGGGACTTCACGTGGCGGGCGACCACTTCATCATCCAGGCCTGCGATCCGGCCACCGGCCGGGAGGTGCCGGACGGCGAGCGGGGCACGCTCGTCATCTCCGCCTTCGGCTTGGACGCGGTGTTCCTGCGCTACGACCTGCAGGACATCGTCACCGTCGAGCGGGGGACGTGTGACTGCGGCGAGACCGGCCCCCGCTACACACTGCTCGGACGAGGGGCCGACGCGGTGCCGGTCGGCGGCCGCATGCTGCTGCCGCTCGACGTCCAGCTGGCGTTGGACGACCTCGGCGCACCCGAGTTCCAGCTCTTGGCGGACGAGGCGGTGCTGCGGGTCCGCGTCGAGGCCGACGACGGCCAGCGGATCCGGGTCGCGGGTGCGATCAGCGAAGCACTGGCGGTCCCGGTCGAGGTGGAGACGGTGGCGATCGGCAGCCTTCCCCGGTCGAGCTTCAAGCCCCGCCGAGTGGCGACTTGAGGGTCAGACGGCGGCCGGCACGAGGTAGCGCAGCACCGTCTCCAAGTGGCGTCGCATGCGTCGCTCGGCCGTTGCGGCGTCGCCCTGGAGCATGGCCTCCGCGATCCGGGAGTGGGCGTGGTGCACCTCCGACGCCGTCTGCTCGAGCGAGGGGGAGCGGGGTGACTGCACGGCGGTGACCTGGGCCACGATCTGCACGAACAGCCGCATGGCGGGGTTGCCGGTGAGGTCGGCCAGGAGCAGGTGGAACTCGTGGGTCGGCAGGTCGCCCCGGGGCCGTAGCACCTCCCGGGTCCGCCGAATGTCGTCGACCTCGTGGGCCAGGTGCTCTTTGATCCGCGCCTCGCCATCGGGGTTCAGTCGCTCCGTCGCCAACCGCACCGCGGTGAGCTCGAGGGCCATCCTCGCCTCGTGCACCTGGGCGGGGGCGATCTTCTCGAACTCCAGGTGCAACGACACGGTTCGGATCGCGGCGTCGAGATCGGGAGCGGCCACCACCAGTCCGCCCCCAGGCCCCCGGCGCATCTCGGCCACGCCGTGGTAGTCGACGATGCGCATGGCCTCCCGGAAGACGGCCCGGCTCACGTTGTACTTCTCGATCAGCTCCGCCTCGGAGCCGAGGACCTGGCCGACCGGCCAGCCCCGATCGATGATCTCGTCCTCGATGCGCTCGGCCAACACCTCGCCGAGCTTGCGGCCGCCGGAGCGTCCCGCGCTCATCGTCCGCTCTCGGCGTGGCATGGCGCGACGCTACCTCCAACTCGCTGGTGTCTCAGGGGAGGACTCGGGGCCCGAAGGCGTCAACTGAACCAGCGGGCGCCGGGCGTGAACGTGGCGGGAAGGGCGAAGGTGCCGTAGGTGACGCCGATGGTCTCCGCCCGCACGACGCGAGCGTGGTCGATGGCGTAGTCGGGCAGGCGGCGCAGCACGCCCCGGAGCGCGCAGAGGATCTGGCGCCGGGCGAGGGTGGAGCCGAGGCAGCGGTGGGCGCCCAGTCCGAAGGTCATGTGGCGGTTGGGGAAGCGATCGAGCACGACCTCGCCGGCCCGCTCGAAGGCCGCCTCGTCGCGGTTGCCCGACGCCCACACCAGCAGCAGCCGGTCGCCGGCGCGGATCTCGCGACCGCCGATCGTCACGTCGCGGTTGGCCGTGCGGGCCAGCGCGAACTGGGGCGCTTCCCATCGCAGCAGCTCCTCGATGGCCGGCGTCAGCGCGGCCGGGTCGTCCATCAGGCGCTGACGGGCATCCCGGTTGCGATCGAGGTGGATGAGCGCGTTGCTGATGGCGGACCCGGTGGTGTCCAAGCCGCCCTGGAGGGTGAGCATGATCATCTCGTGCACGGCGGCGTCGGACACCGGCTGGCCGAACACCGAGGTCTGGATGAGGTAGCTGATCATGTCGTCGCGCGGCGCGGCGCGCCGGGCCGCGATCGCCTCCCGGATGAGCTGGCCGATGCGCTTGAGGTCCTCCACCGTGTTGGCCCGGGCCGGGTTGTCCTGGCGGAGGAACACCGTCTTGTGCATCGGCTCGGAGAAGGTGCGCCACTCGTCGACCGGCAGCCCGAGCTTGTAGAGCGTGGTCAGCGCGGGCAGCGGGTCGGCCAGGTCGTGGACGAGGTCGACCTCACCGTGCTCGATGAAGTCGTCGATGCAGCGGTGGACGAACCGCTCGATGACCGGTTCGAGCCGGTCGACGGCGGTGGGGGAGAACATCGGATGCATGATCCGCCGGTACTCGAGGAAGTCCGGCGGATCCATCTCGATCGGGATCGACTTTTGGAGCGCGTTCTTCTTGGGTGGGATGAGGATGGTCTCGGCCGAGGAGAACGTCTGGTCGTCGTGGGCGACCGCCTTGATCTCCTCGTACCTGGTGAGGACCCAGAACCCGCCGTAGGTGTCGCTCCGAGCGACGGGGCAGTGGGCGCGCAGGTCGGCGAGGACCGGCCACGGGTCGGCGGCGAACGTCGGCGAGTGGTGGTCGAAGGAGGTGTCGGCCTGCAGCTCCTCCGAGGACTGCAGGTCTGTCATCGGCGGCCGCCGAGCACCGCGTAGGCATCCGGTCGCTCGGTCCAGCGAAAGAGCCGCTCCGCGTTGCCGTGGGTCATCGCGGCCACGTCCTCGTCCGGCAGCCCCTTCAGGGCCTGACCGACGTCGCGCTGGCTGTGCGGCCATGGCGTATCGGCGTGCGGGTAGTCGCACTCCCACAAGATGCGGTCGACGCCGATGTGGTGGCGGGCCTCGACGCCGAGGCGCTCGTCGATGAAGCAGACCCAGAAGTTGCGTCGGAACACCTCCGACGGTGGCAGGTCGCCCATCTTGGCCCAGAAGCGGTGCTTCTCCCACGTGCGGTCGACCCGCTCGAGGGCGAAGGGCACCCAGCCGATGCCGCCTTCGGACATGGCCATCTTGATGGTGGGGTAGCGGTACGGGATCTCGCTCAACAGGAGATCGGTGAGGGTGATCTGGGCGTTGATGGGCGCGAGGGCGATCTCGGTGGCGTACGACGCGTCAGGCGACGGCATGCGCTGCTGCCCGCTCGTGCCGATGTGCATGCAGATGACGACGTCCGTCTCGGTGACCGCTTCCCACAGTGGATCCCAGTCCCGACTGTGGAACGACGGCAGGCCGATGGCATAGGTGCTCTCGGGGAACGACACCGCTCGGGCGCCGCGCTCGGCGCACCGGTGGACCTCCGCCGCGAAGGCCGTCGGGTCCCAGAGTGGCCCGATGATCATCGGGATGTACATCCCGGGCACCGACGCCGACCACTCGTCGAGCATGAAGTCGTTGTAGGCGCGGGCGCAGGCCGCGGCCAGGTCCTTGTCCTTGGCGGTGAGGAACCGGACGCCGGCGAACCGCGGGAACGTCGGGAAGCAGAGGCTGCCGCGCACCCCGTCGGCGAGGAGATCGCGGGCGCGCAGGACGGGGTCGTAGCAGCCCGGGATCATGTCGGTGAAGCGCACCGGGTCCATGGAGAACTGCTTGTTCTCCTTGCCCGCCACCGCGTTCAGACCCATTGTCGCGATGCGGTCGCCCTCGAAGACCCAGTACTCGCGTCCCTCGTCTTCGACCACGCGGGGGCCGGCCTCCTGGTACCGCTGGGCCAGACGATCGGTCCAGACGCGCGCGTGCTCGATGACGTGGTCGTCGACGCTGATCAGGTCGAGAGCCATCGGCTTCCTCCTGTCTCGCCGCGTCAAGACGGAGAGCGCCGACGCGGCCTTCCGATCGGGCGAGGGACTAATATAGCATACTGAAAAGGGTTGGTGCTGGTTGGTAGGTGTGGGGGGAGGAGGTCGATGCGGGTCAGGGTCGACGCCGAACGGTGCCAGGGTCACACCCTGTGCGCCGCATCCGCGCCCGCGGTGTTCTCGCTGCGGGAGGAAGACGGCCACGCCGTGGTGGCGAACGAAGAGGTGCTGCCCGAGCTGGAGGACGCGGTCCGGCGGGCGGAGCTCGGCTGCCCGGAGTCGGCCATCATCGTGACCGAACAGTAGAGGAGGGGTTCGAGGTGAGGGATGGGTTCCGGTTCATCGACACCGACACGCACGTCGGTCCGAACGTCGAGACGCTCGAGCGGTACGCCGGCCCGGTGCTGCGCGGCCGCTGGGAAGAGCTGCGGCCCTACTACCAGAAGGTGACCGAGGGTCATCACCTGAGCATCGATCCCATCCCGTTCAAGCGGGACCTGAACACCGGCACCGACGAAGACCAGATGCGGGCGGCCGGCGTCGGCGGTGAGATCCCGCTGCGCAAGGCCATCTCGCTGAACTACGTGGAGAAGCCGGCGCCCGAGGTCAACAACGCCAACTGGGAGGGGCGCCTGACGGACATGGAGCGGGAGGGGGTCGACGTGCACTTGATCTTCCCCGCCACCTTCTCGACCGCGTCCTGTGTCTTCGACGTCGAGCTGCAGACCGAGCTCTACGCCGCCTATCACCGGTACCTCCAGGACTACTGCGGTCCGGCGTCAGACCGGTTGAAGGCGACGATCCTGGTCAGCGGGGCCGATCCGGAGTGGTCGGCCCGCGAGATCACCGCTCTGGCCCCCGCGCCATGGGTCTCGGCCGTCACGGTGGTCCTCGCCGAGGGCATGCCCGTCGACGATCCCGCCCTCGAGCCGATCTGGCGGGCCATGGACGACGCCAACCTCCCGCTGGTCCACCACTCCTTCTTCTACGAGCCCCCCTACTTCCCGGGCTACCGCGACATCTGGGGCAACCTGGCCATCGCCCGCATGGCCGCCCATCCCTGGGGGGCGCAGCGGCTGCTGGCGTACTTCCTGCTCAGCGGCCTGTTCGACCGCTACCCCAACCTGCGTATCGGCTTCTCCGAGTGCTCCGGTGGCTGGGTCGGCGGCTGGCTGAACCGGATGGAGTACCAGGCCGACTACCTGGCCGCTCGGCTCCCGATCGTCAAGCGGCGGCCCATCGAGTACGCCCAGGAGGGCCGGGTCTACTGCGGCATCGAGCTCGACGAGGGACCAGCGGCCGTGCTCGGCGTGGCCCAGGTGGTCGGCGAGGGCGTGCTCATGTACTCGTCGGACTACCCCCACGGCGGCTGCCGGTTCCCCACTTCGGTCGACATCGTGCTCGGCTGGCGGGAGGCGCTCGGCGACGACCACTTCCGCAAGGTCTGCAGCGAGAACGCGGAGCGCTTCCTCCGCCTGGACGTGTGACTGGCCACCGGCACCAGGTCGGCCGACGAACGAAGCAACGAAACGACGAGACGAACGGAGACCCAGCATGGACCTGGACGAGCGAGCGGCCGAGCTCGGGATCACCATCCCGGACCCGCTGCCGGCTGGCGGTCTCTACACCTCGGTGGTGATCGAGGGTGGCCTCGCCTACACCGCCGGCACCGTCGCGGTCGAAGGCCCCCCGCTGAAGCTGGCCTACGCCGGCCGCCTCGGTGACGACCTCTCGCTCGACGACGCCAAGCTGTCGGCCCGCGGCGCGATGCTCAGCACGCTGGGCAACCTGAAGGGCGCGCTCGGCTCGTTGTCGCGCATCGAGCGGTTCGTGCGCCTCGTCGGCTACGTGCGGGCCGCGCCCGACTTCACCGGTCCGCCCGCGGTCATGGACGGGGCGTCTGAGCTGTTGCGTGACCTGTTCGGCGCGGAGCTGCTCCCCGTGCGCACCGCAATCGGCGTCGCCGCGCTGCCCGGCGGCGCCAGCGTCGAGCTCGACACCATCGTCAAGCTCCGGTGACCGAGGCGGCCGAGGCCGGTCTCGGCATCGTGAGCTGGGTGGACGGCGCGTTGGTGCCGGCGGGCCGGCCCGCGATCCGTCCGGAGGACCGCGGGCTGGTCGGCGACGGTGTGTTCGAGGCCATCAAGGTGATCGACGGCGTCCCGTTCGCGCTCCGTCGCCATCTCGACCGGCTGCTCGTGTCGGCCGCACCGCTGCACCTGCCGGTGGACCTCGATCGGGTCCGGGAGGCGGTGGCTGCCGTGCTGGCCACCGAGGCCGGCCGTCGGCCCCGCTGCTGGTTGCGCCTCACCGTCACCGCAGGTCCGGCCCGCATGGGCAAGGGGGAGCCGAGCACCTCGCCCACCGTGATGGCCGCGGTGGCGCCGATGCCCGAGTGGGGGCCGACCACCAACGCGGTCGTGCTGCCGTGGCGCCGGAACGAGCGGGGAGCGACGGCCGGCCTCAAGACGCTCTCGTACATCGAGAACGGGATCGGCTTGCGTCACGCCAACGCCCAGGGCGCGGACGAAGGCATCTTCGCCAACACGGTGGGCAACGTGTGCGAGGGGACGGGCACGAACGTGTTCGTGGTCCACGAGGGTCGGATCTTCACGCCGCCGCTCAGCGCCGGCTGCCTGGCCGGCGTCACCCGGCAGCTCCTGCTCGAGTGGCAGCCCGACATCGTCGAGGCCGACCTGCCGATCGAGCTGATGGACACGTGTCAGGAGGCCTTCCTGACCTCCACCAGCCGGGACCTCCACCCCGTCGGCGCCATCGACGGCCGAGCCCTGCCCCGTGCGCCCGGACCCTTGACCCTCGCCGCCATGGCGTGCTTCGCCGAGCAGGCCGCCCGGTCGAGCGACCCCTGATGGATCGCCGCCGCCAGCTGACCTACGACGCGCTCCTGCGCGAGCACGCTCGGAGCCGGCCCGGCAACGTCGCCGTCGTCGACGGCTCGATCAGCCTCACCTATCCCGACCTCGACCAGCGGGTGGATCGGCTGGCCGGCGCGTTGGCGGCCGAGGGCGTCGGGCCCGACCAGCGGGTGCTGTGGCTGGGGCAGAACTCGTTCCGCGTCCTGGAGCTGGTCCTCGCCTGCGCCCGGCTGGGGGCCACGCTCTGCCCGGCGAACTGGCGCCAGAGCGCGCCCGAGCTGTGCTTCGTGATCGAGGACTTCTCGCCTCGGGTCGTCGTCTGGCAGGAGGAGGAGATCGGCGAGGCGGTGCGCGAGGCGCGAGCCGGTGCTCGCACCGACGCGCTCTGGCTCCGGCACGATGGCGGGGACGGCGGGGACGGCGGGGACGGCGGCGGCCGGGGCGGCGGGGCGGAGGGCGCCAACCTCTATGAGGCCTTCCTGGCCGCGGGCGACCCGTTCTCCGACGAGCTCGACGTAGACCCGGCCGCCGGGTTGCTGGCCCTGTACACCGCCGCCTTCGGCGGCCACCCGCAGGCCGCGGTGCTCTCCCACACCGCCCTGCTGCTCCAGGACCTCGTGATCGGCCGAATGCAGGACGTCACCGACGAGTCGGTGTTCCTCAACTCGGGTCCGCTCTTCCACATCGCCACCTTCGTGACGACGAGCGCCACCTACCACCACGGCGGCACCAACGTGTTCATGCGCCGCTCCGACCCGGAGGAGATCTGCCAGCTGGTCGAGGCCCACCGCTGCACCCACGCCTTCCTCATGCCGCCGACCATCGAGCAGATCCGGACCGTGAACGCCGACGGGCGCTACGACCTGTCGAGCCTCTGGGCCGGGCCCGACCCAGATCAGTACCGCAGCGGCGATGATCTCGCCCATCGGCAGCCCGTGGTTCGAGCCACCGGGCGGCTACGGCCAGACCGAGGTTGTCGGCTTGACGACGCTCCGCGGGCTGGGGGCGCCACACCGATCGGGCCTGCGGGTCGGCCGACTCCGGCGTGCGAGGTCCGCATCGTGGATCCCGACGGTGCCGATGTGGCCGCGGGTGAGGTGGGCGAGCTCGTGGTGCGAGGCCCGACCGTCATGGTCGGCTACCACAATCGCCCGGAGCTGGACGAGCGCTCGGCGGCGAAGCGGCTGGCACCACACCGGCGATCTGGGGCGTCGGGAGGCCGATGGCTCCCTCTCGTTCGTCGGTCCGGTCGACCGGCTCATCAAGTCGGCGGCCGAGAACATCTATCCGGCCGAGGTCGAAGGCTGCCTGCGCCACACCCAGCCGTGCGCGAGGTCTGCGTCTTCGGCGTCCCCGATCCCCGCTGGACCCAGTCCGTGCAGCGCGGTGGTGGTGCTCGAGCGAGGGGGCGGCGGCGACGGACGAGGAGCTGATCGAGCACTGCCGCCAGCGCATGGCGTCGTACAAGAAGCCGCGGACGGTGGTGTTCGTGGAGGGGCTGCCCCGAACGACGCAGGGTCTGATCGACCGGGATGCCGTCGACGCCCGGTTCGGTGGCGGTGGCTATCCGGGGCAGTTCGAGCGGCGGCTGTCAGACTCGCATCGCCTCGGATAATTTCAGTATCCTCATAACGACCGGCGCCCCGCCGTCGCGCTGGTCGGGGCCGGAAGCTCGGAGTGGTGGCCCGTTGGAGTTCGGCTGGTCGGAGGAGGATCTGACCTTCCGTAAGGAGGTCAAGCCTTCCTCGCTGCAGCGCTGGCGGACGCGTGGACCGGTCCGGTGCGGCCCTCGGCTCGCCCGAGAACGTCGCGTTCAGCTCGACGGTTCCAACCGCCGCTCGCCGAGCGGGGCTGGCTGATCGCCGCACTGGCCGGTGGAGCATGGCGGCCCGGGGCGTCCCCCTGGCAGCACTCATCCTCGGCGAGGAGCTGTGGTCGATCGGCGAGCCGCGTGGCCCGCAGTACATGAACGTCAACTGGATCGGGCCGTCGATCCTGTTGCCCACGGCACCGACGAGCAGCGGCGGCTCCACCTGCCCCGCATCGCCCGCGGCGACGTCATGTGGTGCCAGGGCTTCTCCGAGCCCGACGCCGGCTCCGACCTGGCCGTCGCTGCGCACCTCCGCCGTGCTTGACGGCGACGAGTACGTTGTCAGGGCAGAAGGTCTGGACCTCGTACGCCTCGGTCGCCGACTACTGCTACCTGCTCGTGCGCACCGGCACGGCCGAGTCTCGCGGCCACGCGGCATCACCGTGCTCCTCGTCCGCCACCGACCTGGCGGGCTTCGTCAGTGCACCGACATGGCCTCGGTGGTCGGCGACCACGCCTTCCACGAGCTGTTCCTCGACCGATATCCGGGTCCCCGCTCCTGCCGGCTCGGTCCGGAGAACGGGGGCTGGGCGTGGTCCGCCAGGCCCTCTCCTACGAACGGGTCGGGCGCGCCCCGCTAGGCCAGGGCGCAGCGGGTGCTTGACCAGCTGGCGTTGCGTGGGCCGAGCGGAGCGGGGCTGCCTCGAGCGGTCCGGCGTGCGGGAGCGGCTCGGCGAGGCCCGGGCCGCCACCGAGGCGGCCCGCCTGCTCTTCTACCGCGTGATCGACGAGCGGGCTCGCCGGCCTCCCGCCGTCGCCGAGCGCCAACCTGGCCCGGGTGGCCATGGTCGAGGCGGAGCGCACCGTGGGCCGATTGGCCGCGGACCTCATGGGCGTCCGAGGGGATGCGAAGTCGGCGCGCTGGCCGACGAGGCGATGCGCAAGGCGATGGCCGCGGGCATCGCCGCTGGCACCTACGAGATGCAGCTGAACATGATCGGTCGGGCGGTGCCTCGGCCTCCCGAAGAGCTGACGCCGTGCTGATTCGACCTCGAGTCCGACCAGCAAGCGATCCTCGATTCCCGGTACCGGCTCCTGGCCGCCACGCCGGCCGGCCCGCGGTCGCGGAGCCTCGGCGGCGACCAGCCGCGCTACGACCACGAGCTCGAGCGCATGCTCCAGCGCCAAGGCTTCCTCGACTTGCGGTTCGAGGACGACGGTGCCGGACCGCTCGAGGCCGCACTGGTAGTCGAGGCGGTGGCACGCGCCGCCGGCGTCCTCAGCCTCGGCGCGGAAGCGCTCGTCGTCCCTGGCGCCCTGGCGCACGAGCGGCGTCGCCGGCCCCGTGGCCCTCGCCGTGGCCGGCGCCATCGGTCCCGTGCGCTTCGCCGGCGACGCCGCGATGCTGCTCGCGGTCGACGGCGACCAGGACGTCACCGTGGTCGACCTGGCTTCGGGGAGGTTCGGCCGGTGCGCAGCCGGTTCGGCTACCCGTTGGCTACGGTGCCGAGATGGCACGGCCGGTCGCTCGGGTCCGAGCCGGCGGCACTCGTGCGGGCCTGGTGGCGAGTCGCCCTCGGCGGTCGAGGCTGTCGGCACGGCCCGGGCCGCCATGCGAGCTGACCGTCGACCCACGTTCGCGACCGCAAGCAGTTCGGACGGGCCATCGGTTCGTTCCAGGCCGTCCAGCACCGTCTCGCCGAGTGCGAGGTGCTGCTCCAGGGCGCCCCTCGCTGGCGCTTGAGGCGGCCTGGTTCTCGGCGCACCCGACGGGCGGCCGCCGCCTTGACCCACGCGCTGCGGGCCGCGGACCGGGTGTTCTGGCGACACCCACCAGTTCAGCGGCGCCCTGGGCTTGCCGGTGAGTACGACCTCCACCTGTGGACGATGCGGCTGCCGGCGCTGCGTGGCGGAGGCACTGTCGATCGGGCAGCCGGCGGCGGCCCTGGCCGCCGAGCGCTGGGGCGCATGAGCGGCCCGATCCTGCCGCCGGAGACCCCATGAGCACGGCCGAGCACCTCGACCTGTCCTACGACGACGGTCAGCAGGCGTTGGCCGAGTCCGTGCGCGGCTACGTCGGCCACCAGCAGGCCGTCCGCGGCCAGCACGTCGCGGGGGCCGACGACGTGATGCAGTTCGCGCCGGGGTCACCCGACTGGGGGCTCTGGCGCGGCCTGGCCGATCTCGGGGTCCTCGGGCTCGGCACGCCAGAGGGAGGTGGCGGCGCCCTGGAGATGGCGGCCGTCCTCGAGGTGCTCGGAGAGCTGGCCGCGCCGGGGCCGCTCGTCGGCACGTTCATGGCGACCCAGCTGCTCGGCGAGCGGGATCGTGAGGGGCTGATCGCCGGGAGCCGCCTCGTGTCGGTGGGAAGCCCGCCGCTGCTGCCTGGTCCGCCGTGGCCGAGGTCTTCATCGAGCTCGGAGCCGAAGGCGCCTGGCTCGCCCGTCCGGTCGGGCCGGTCGAGCCGGTCGCCGACGCTGGCCCGTGAGCCATGGGGCCGCGCGACCTTCGAGCGGCTGGTCCGCCTCGACGGGCTGGCGCGGAGCGCGATGGTGGGCGACGTCGCCGTCGCCGCCTACCTCCTCGGCGCGGCCCAGCACCTGCTGGCGGTGACGGCCGACATGGGTGCAGGACCGGATCCAGTTCGGCCAGCCGATCGGCGACTTCCAGTCCGTGGCGCATCCGCTGGCGGAGCTCGCCGTCCGGCGCGCGGCCTCGCGCGGGCTGGTCCGCATGCGCCGCCCACGCCCTGACACCGCGGAGGCGCCGGAGCCGCAGGCGGTGGCCGCCACGGCGCGGTTGTCGGCGACGCACACTGCGGTCGACATGACCTACCGGGCTCACCAAGCCTTCGGTGCCCTGGGCTATACGGTCGAGGGTCCGGTCGGCCGTGATCGGGCACGCATCCGCCAGGTGTGCGCTGCACCCTCCGGGCCACGAGCACGCCCGCCGGGAGCTCGTGCGCTCTCCGCCCACGGAGTTTGAGCAAGCTCAACCCGCTGACAAGCACTGAGAGAGGAAGGGGTGCGTGCCCATGGGAGTCGACCTGACCGCTCCGATCGAGGGGCTCGTCTACGAGAAGCGCGACCACATCGCCTACATCCGGATCAACCGCCCGGAACGGGGCAACACGCTGCACGGGCGCATGGTCGAGCCGATCAAGGCGATCTGGGCCGAGATCCGCGACGACCCGTGGATCCGCTGCACGGTCATCACCGGCCACCGGCGACCGCCACTTCTGCACCGGCGCCGACCTCGGCGCCGTCGCGTCGCGGGGCGGAGTGCGCGCCGGCAGGGGTCCGCTGAGCGAGGAGGTCCACTGGTCCCCGCGCCAGAACCGGGTGTGGAAGCCGACCGTCACCGCCGTGAACGGCATGGTCGCCGGGGCCGGGTTCCACTTCGTGGTCGACGCCGACATCGTCGTGGCCGCCGACACGCCGTCTTCCTCGACACCCATGTGAACGTCGGCATGGTGGGCGCGATCGAGAACATCGGCCTCGCCAAGCGCCTGCCGCTCGGATCGGCGCTGCGGCATAACGCTCTGCGGCAAGTCATTCCGCTGCCAGCCGAGCGGGCCTACCAGCTCGGCATGGTCGACGAGGTCGTGCCGCGCCGACCAGCTGATGGAGACGGCCGAGGAGATCGCCCACCAGATCGCCACCAACTCGCCGGCCGCCGTGAGCCTGTCCATGCAAGCGGTCTGGAGCTCGGTCGGAGATGCGCTACACCCAGGCGCATGGAGTACGGCTGGGCCCTGTTGCGGATGCACTGGGACCACCCCGACTTCAAGGAGGGCCCGCGGGCGTTCGCCGAGAAGCGCGCACCGCGGTCGGTACGACCGCGAGTGAGGACGGCGGCGCCGACACGTGAACCCGTCTCGCCCCCGAGGAGGAGCGCGTTCCGCCAGCGAGGTCGTGAGTTCCTCGCCCAGCACGGCCCGGACGTCAGTCGTTCTTCTTCCACGAGGCCCAGACGACAGGCCGTCCGGGGCTGTACCGCGCCCTCGGCGAGCGGGAACTGGCTGTCGTTGTCGTGGCCGCTCGAGGCGGGCGGCAGGGCCGGCCGCCCGTGTACGAGTTCATGCTGTGGGACGAGATGGCCTACGCCACGAGCGGCCCGTCCGCCGATCGGGTCGGGCATCGTCGCCAAGACGATCATCCGCCACGGCACGGACGAGCAGCAGGCAGCGCTTCCTGCCCGGACTGCGCCGGCACGACCTGCTTCTCGCTCGGCTACTCCGAGCCGGAGGCCGGCTCCGACCTCGCCGGGCTGCGCACCAGAGCGGTCCGAGACGGCGACCACTACGTGCTCACCGGCGAGAAGCGCTGGACCTCGGGCGGCCACCGCGCCGACTACCTGTGGGTCCTCTGCCGCACGGACACGCTGGAGAGCCAGGCGAGGGGGCTGTCGCTGCTCATCGTCGACCGCCAGTCCCCTGGCATCTCGATCTCGCCCATCCCGTCGCTCGACGGCGAGCGCTTCAACGAGATGCACTTCGACGACATGGTCCAGGTGCCTGCGGCCAACCGGTCGGCGAGGAGAACGGCGCCTGGCGCATGATCGTCGACTCGCTCGCCACCGAACGCCACGTGCAGTTCTCCCCCAAGCGGGTGCTGCGCGACTTCGAGGACCTGGTGGCGTGGCTGCGCGAGGCCCAGCTCGACAAGGACCCGGTGGTGCGCCACCACCTCGCCCGCCTCGCGGTCGAGGTGGCCGAGGTCCAGGCCCTCTCGCTCGACATGCTCCAGGCCGTCCAGGACGGTCGCGCCGCGGTGGTCGAAGCGGCCTCCAACAAGCTGTGCCGGCAGCGAGGTCTGCCAGCGCATCGCCCGCCTGGCGACGGAGCTCGGTGCTCCCGAAGCGTTGGTGCGCGAGACCCCGATCGAGTTCCTCTGGCGCCAGACGATCAGTCCGAGACGATCGGCGGCGGCACGTCGGAGATCATGCGGGGGCTGATCGCCCGGAACGCGCTCGGCCTGGGAGCGAAGCGATGACGGATCACGGAGGTGCGCCATGATCACGGTGGCACCCCTCTCGCCGGCAGTCGGCGGCGCCGTCACCGGCCTCGACCTCAACCAGCCGGTCGCGGAGGCGGAGGCGGACAGGTTGCGCTCGGCCCTGCTGCAGCACGGCATGCTCGTCTTCCCCGGTCAGCACCTGCAACCCGCGGGCCAGGAGGACTTCGCCCGGTGCTGGGGAAAGCCGCTCGTGGTGCCGTACCTCGCCGCCCACGCCGTGCCCGGCCACCCGGCGGTGCTCCAGGTCAAGAACGTCGGCAAGGCGAACACCGTCACGGAGAGCTGGCACTTCGACTCCGCCTTCTTCCCGGAGCCGCCCGCGCTGACGCTCCTCGCGGCGCAGGTCCTCCCCGCTGTCGGCGGTGACACCATGTGGGCCAGCGTGTGCGCCGCCCACGACGCGCTGTCAGACGGCATGAAGCAGCTCCTCGCCGGCTTGAGGATCCGCTTCTGCGGCACGACCGTGGCCGACGATGGCACTCGTCAGCCGCTCGTCACCGCCCATCCGGCCGTGCGCACGCACCCCGAGACCGGCCGCCGCGCGCTGGCCATCGGTCGGGTCGGGGAGTCGGTCGCCGGGTTCGAGGGGATGACGGAGGAGGAGAGCCGCCCCATCCTCGACTACCTGTACCGGCACGCCTCGAGCCCGGAGTTCGTCTACCGGCATCGCTGGTCGCCGGGCGACGTCGTGATCTGGGACAACCGGAGCACGATCCACTACGCCATCCACGACTACGGCGATGCCGAGCGGACGCTGAACCGGGTGACGATCATCCGCGAGCGGCACCCCTGACCCCCGATCCCGCCGCAGGGCAATGAGTATACTTTGGGCAGATGTCGCTGGTCGTCGACCCGTCGGCACCGCCCGAGGTTGAGGGGGGCCCGCCGCTGGCGCCGAACCGGACCCCGCGCCCCACCTTCCAGCTCACCCGGCGACTGGTCGGGGCGTCGCGATGGCCGCTCATCCTCCTCACCGCCATCTACGCCATCAACGTCGCCGACCAATACGTCGTCCCGACGCTCTTCCCGCTCCTCAAGCAGGAGTTCGGGATGTCGGACAGCGCGCTCGGCATCTTGTCGGGCAGCTACGTCGTGGTCGTCACCCTCGGGACGATCCCATTCGGCTACTTCGCCGACCGGATGAAGCGGACCCGGATCATCTCGTGGGGCACCGCAGTGTGGGGCCTGGCGATGATCTGGACGGGTGCGGCGTGGAGCTACGGAAGCCTCTTCGCGGCGCGGATGGTGCTCGGTGCGGCCGATCCGTGCAACAAGCCCACCTCGCAGTCCCTCCTCGCCGACTACTACCCGTCGGTCCAGCGCTCCAAGGTCATGAGCGTGTACCAGGCCGGCCAGCTGATCGGCGTGCTGTTCGTGCCGATCTCGGCCGCCATGGCCACCCAGTGGGGTTGGCGCTCGGCGTTCTTCTTCTTCAGCATCCCGGCCTTCATCGTCGCCGTCCTGGCCCGCCGCCTGCCCGAGCCCGTGCGGGGTCAGCAGGACCGCATCCAGCAGGGCCTCGACCCGGTGATGGATCACGCCTCCGCGTACGACACCATGTCGTCGCGGGACGCCTACCGCGAGCTCTTCCGCATCCGGGCCTTCACCCTCATGGCCCTCTCGTCGGGCGTCGGCTCGCTGTTCTTCGGCGCCATCGGCACGTGGTCGCCCACGTTCTTCGTGCGCTACCACGACATGACGATCTCCCAGGCCGCCAGCGCGCTCAGCCTGTTGGCGCTCGGGGGCCTGGTCGGCGTGCTCCTCTCCGGTTGGGCGGCGGACTACTTGACCTACCGCGGGCTGCGGGCCGGCCGGCTGCTGGTCAGCGTGCTGGCGCGACTGGCCTCGCTGCCGCTCTTCATCCTCACCTTCACCGTCAACAACACGCCGCTCATGCTGCTGTGCTTCACGTTGGCGGCCATGTGCCTGGTGGCACCGCAGGCGCCCATGAACGCCGCTCGAGCCGACGTGCTCCACCCCCGCCTGCGAGGACGGGGCACCGCAGTCGATGTGGTGGTGCAGAGCGCGACCGCGGCCATCGCACCGGTGCTCGTCGGCTTCCTCTCCGACCGCTATGGCTTGCGGGCGGCGTTCCTGATCTGCGTGCCGCTCATGGGCCTGTCCGGTCTCATCGTCCTGTTCGCCATCCCGCCCTACATCCGGGAGGAGCGCCAGCTGCGCGAGCTCGTGCGACGGGAGGCCCTCGGCGACGACATCGACGTCGACGAGCCGGGGCCCGACGGCGATGGCCCCGACGGCGGCAGACCGTCGACCGACGGCGACCCCTCACCCGGACCGGCCGGGGTCGCTCCCGCGGTCGCCCGCCATGGCGACGGCGCTCGCGCCGCGCCGCAGGACGAGGAGACCATCCTGGTGGTGGAGGACCTCGACCTCTCCTACGGCCCGATCCAGGTGCTCTTCGGGGTGGGCCTCCGGCTCCCAGACGGCGGCATCCACGCGCTCGTCGGCCGCAACGGGGTCGGCAAGACGACGCTGCTGTCCGCCATCGCGGGGCTGGTCGACGGGCACCGAGGCCGGATCGTGTTCCAGGGGACGGACCTCACCGGTGTCCCGGCCGATCAGCGGGTCCGGCTCGGGATCACCCTCATGGCCGGCGGACGCTCGACCTTCCCGACCCTCACGGTGCAGGAGAACCTGTGGATGGGGGCCTATCCCTTTCACCGGTCCGAGGCGCTGGTGCGCGGTCGCATGGAAGCGCTGCTCGAGGTCTTTCCCACCCTGCGCTCGCGGCTGCGCCAGACGGGAGGCACCCTCTCCGGAGGTGAGCAGCAGATGGTGGCGCTAGGCCGTGCCCTCATGGCCGGTCCCCGGCTCATGCTGGTCGACGAGCTCTCGCTCGGGCTGGCCCCCGTCGTCATCGAGCAGCTGCTCCCCGTGGTCCGGGGGATCCGCGAGCTCGGCACCACCGTCCTCATGGTCGAGCAGTCGGTGTCGGTGGCGCTCGAGGTGGCGGACACCGTGATGTTCATGGAGAAGGGTGAGGTGTTCTCGCTCGGGGACGCGGCCGCCCTCGGCAACGGCGACGAGCTCGTGCGCATGATGATGGGGAGCGCAGCGAGATGACCTCGGTGATGCGCTCCGGCATCGCGGTGGAGCCCGAGACCCGGGATCGCTGGCTGGGCGTGTTCTACGTCGTGGTGGTGGTCGGCGTCGTGCTCGGGTTGGTGTTCGGCGTGCGGGAGGTGATCACCAAGGACCCGGTCCGCCTCGGCGCCGTGCGCAAGAGCACCTTCGCCGATGGCACGCCGCGAGCCCAGGTGCTGGCCAAGAATTACACGCAGCACACGTACTGCGTCACGGTACGGATCACCGCCGTCGACAAGGACGGCCTCACGCTGGCCACCGCGATCGCCAAGCCGCTCCGCGGCGAGGCGGCGAAGCTGCCGCCCGGCCAGAGCCTGAACCTGGCGGCGCGGCTCGAGGGCCTGACCGCCCACGAGATCAGGGAGAAGCTGTCCGACTACTTCGCGTTCGTGGAGGAGCACCACCAGTGTTGAACGCTCTCGTGGTCGACAGCGACGCCCACATCAACGAGTCCCTCGACGCCCTCGCCGACTTTCTGGAGGAGCCCTATCGCAGCCGTGCCCCACGGCTCCTCAAGGACACCCTCGGCCTCACCCGGATCCTGCTCGAGGGCCGTCTCTATCCTGATCCCCGCCTCCGCCAACGGCATCGCGCCGGTGTGGAGGGCCGCAGCCTCGGGGGCGTGCAGCCCGGCGCCTCCGATCCGATGGCCCGCCTCGACGATCTGGACACGGAAGGGATCGACGCCCAAGTGGTGTACGGAAGCCTCGGGCTCTCGCTCTCGACGATCCGGGACGTCGAGTTCGCGGCGGCTCTGGCCCGCGCCCTCAACGACTACTACGCCGACTTCTGCTCGGCGCGACCGAACCGGCTGGCGCCGATGGCGGCCCTGCCGGCGCAAGACGTGGGCGCGGCGGTGGAGGAGCTGCGGCGGGCCGTGCTCGACCGGGGCCACGTCGGGGGCACCGTGCCCCCGAACGTCGACGGCAAGAACCTCGACCACTCGGACTTCGGGCCGTTGTTCGCCGAGGCGGCTCGGCTCGACGTCCCGATCTCGGTGCACTGGGGCAACGGCGCCCACCTGCACGCGGCGGGGACCGAGCGCTTCGACACCCATTTCATGGTCCACGCCCTCGGCCACCCGGTGGAGCAGATGATCGCCCTGGCCAGCGTGCTGTGCGGCGGCGTCCTCGATGACCACCCCGGGTTGCGGCTCGGCTTCCTGGAGGCCGGGTGCGGCTGGACGCCCTACTGGGTGGAGCGACTCGAGGAGCACTACGAGCGCCGCGGCGGCGAGGTGCCGCGGATGGCGGTGTCCCCGGCCGCGTACCTGGCTCAGGGTCGGTGCTTCGTGACGACCGAGCCCGACGAGCGGCTGCTGCCCCTCGCCGTCGACGTGCTCGGTCCCGGAGCCGTGATGTTCGCGTCCGACTACCCGCACACCGACAGCAAGTTCCCGTATTCGGTCAAGACGCTGCGCGAGCGCGACGACGTCGCCGACGACGTGAAGCAGCGGCTCCTCGGTACCAACGCCCTCGCCTACTACGGGTCGCGCCTGCGGAGCCGGCTGGAGGCGTGACCGTCGACGTCCACCACCGGCCGGTCGGGCTGGTCCTGCTGGTGGTCGACGACGCCGCGCTCCCCGTCCTCGATCGCTTCCTGCAGGCTTCGACCGAGCGCGGTCTGGCCGTCACCCGCTGCCCGCCAGAGGCCGCCGCCCCCGTGCTCGCGGACCTGGTGGCGGCGGGCGAGGCGAACCTGGCGGTGGTGGGATGGGGCGAGGCGGGTGAGCCGGCGCTCGAGGTGGCGGCGAACGAGGGCCGGGTCGCCGCCGTCGCCCTCGTCGCGGCCCCGGTCTCCGAGGCCGCGGTGGCGCTGATCGGGGAGTGGCCCGAGATCCCGGTCCTCGGCCTGGCTGATCCCGCCGATCGTGCCGGCCTGCGCGGTGCTGTCGACGCCTACCTCGCGTCGTCGCACGCCGGCTCCGACCTCGTGGTCCGGCCCCTCGACGACGCGTTGACCGAAGCGGCCGAGTGGCTCGCGGCGCGGCTGGCCGGCGCGGGCCGTACCGACGAGGTCCTACTTCACACCGCCGACGGTTGGATCCTGCACGCCACCCGCCGCCTGCCCGTCGGCGCCAGCACTCCCGTACCAGGCGTCGTCCTGCTCCACTCGGGTCGCAGCGACCGGGCCGCCTTCTCCCGCCTGGAGCAGCTGCTGGTCGAGGCCGGTCTCGCCGTCTTGAACGTCGACTGGCGGGGGCGAGGGCAGAGCACCAACCAGGGCACCTACTTCGCCCTGAGTGCCGAGGAGCGGGCGGAGGGCTGGCGCGACGCCGCCGCCGCCTTCGACCACCTGGCCGCTTGCGCGGAGGTCGACGCGCCGCGGCTGGCCGCAGTCGGAGTGATCCACGGCGCCGAGCATGCGGTGCGCGCCTCCGAGCGCGATGCACGGGTGCGGGCGCTCGCCATCCTCACCGGGTACCGGCCGGGCTCGCCCGAGGAGTCGGCCCACCTCACCGGCGGGGAGGTGCGCGTGCTCTACGTGACGAGCACCGGCCACCACGTCACCACCGAGGCCATGCACGCTCTCTACCAGGCGACCCCGCCCGGCCAGGCCCGCTACGTCGAGTACCCGGGAGGCGCCATCGGCTACCAGCTGTTCGACACCGACCCCGCCCTGGAGCCGGCGATCGTGGCGTGGCTGGTGGAGGCCTTGAGCCCGTGAGCGCGCCATGAGCGGCTGGCCGGAGGCGGAGGTGCGGCTCGTCGCCGCCGATGGCTGGCCCGTGGCCGGCATCCTGCGCGCTCCCGACGCGGGGTCGGCGATCGGCGGCGTCGTGCTCGTCCCCGGCTCGAAGCACGAGCGCGATGCCTACGGCACCCTGCCCGCTGCCCTCGAGGCGGTCGAGGTGGTTTCGCTGCGCATCGACATCCGCGGCCGGGGCGCCAGCCTCGGCTCGGTGCCGCACGCCCGCATGGGGCCGAGGCAACGCCGGGCCGTCGGCCTGGATGTGGCGGTGGCCGTGGGTCACCTGGCCGGTCTGGCCGGAGCCGGTGCCGCGGCCCTGGCGCTCGTCGCCGAGCAGGACACCGCGGCCGACGCCGTCGAAGCGGTCAGCGCGGACGATCGCCTGTCGGCCATCGTGCTCCTCTCGCCCCGCCACGGGGCGCGGCTGGTGGCCGCCTTGGCGCTGCGACCGGTCGCGGTGTTCGGGCTCGTCAGCCGCGAGGACCCGCCGGGCCTACGAGCCACCGCCGATGCCTACCTGGCGTCAGCCGAAGGACCGAGCCGATTCGAGCTCTTCCGCGGCCTGGGTCAGGGTACGACCATGATGTCGGCCCGCCAGTTCGAAGAGCCGGGCGCGGAATCCATCGAGGCGATGGTGGCGGCGTGGCTGGCGGCCCGACTGGGCGGCTAGCGGCCGCGGCCGGCTCGGCGCCCATCAGCCGGCCGCCCACGCCGCAGGGACGTCGACTCGGATCGTCGCCACCGCCCCGACGGCCGGCGCCCCCTTCGCCATCTGCGACGCCTCCTCGCTGTACAGGCAGGCGAACAGCGTCCGGCCGTCGGCACCGCCGAGCTCGCAGGCGAACGCACCCGCCGGAGCGGTCGAGAGCCGGTCGGTCACCTCACCGCCCGGCCGCACCCGCACGAGCGCGCCGGCGATCGGATCGCTCACCCACAAGGCGCCCTCCGCATCCAGCGCGATGCCGTCCGGGACCACACCGTCGAGCTGGGCGAACACCCGCCGGTCGCCCAGACCGCCGTCGGCGAGGATGGCGAAGCTGGTGACCCGGCCGGCGGCTGATTCCGCCACCAGCAGCGTGGTGCGGTCGCCGGTGATGGCGCAGCCGTTCGGGAACTGCAGGCGCTCGGCGACGGTCCGGGCCCGCCCGTCCGCCTCGACCAGCACCACGCCGGCGGGAGCAGGAGGCGCCCCGCCCAGCAGGTCGTAGCCGAAGTGGCCGACGTACGACCGGCCGAGGTGGTCGACCACCATGTCGTTGCAACGGCCGACGGTGAGGGCGGCGAGATCGGCGTGGAGCCGGAGCCCATCGCCCTCGAGCCGCAGCAGCTGGCGGTTGGTCATGTCGAGGACGAGCAGCTCGCCGGACGGAGTCCAGCCGAGACCGCCCGGGCCACCCGGCACGGCGACGATGGTGCGCACTGCGCCACCCGGGGCGACCGCGAGCACCCGCCCAGCCCGCTTCTCCGACAGCCACAGCTCGCCGTCGTGCCAGCGCGGGCACTCGGGGAAGGCCAACCCGTCGGTGAGCACCTCGAGCTCCGCGGCCACGGTACCCTCCCTCTCGACCGCCAGCGTGAGCCGGCGGTGCTTGCGACACCGGAAAGAAGAGTATACTCTTGTCCCCAGCCCTGTCTTGGGCAGGGGACCAGAAGGGGGAGGTCCACATGAGTCTGCGTGCACGGAGATCGCTGCTGCTCGGGGTTGCGACCAGCGGTTTGCTCGTTGCGGCATCGTGCGGGAGCAGTGGTGGTGGGGGCGCGGCGACGACTGCGGCCTCGGGCACCACTGCCGCACCCGGCACCACGGCAGCCGCGCCGGGTACGACTGCGGCTGCGCCAGGCACGACCGCCGCGCCCGGGACGACCGCCGCCGTGGTGAAGCAGACCATCAAGGTCGGGGTGGCGTGGGAGGACCTGGCTGCGTTCGTCGCCGTCAACCCGGCCTTCGGCGACGGTGATCCCGCCGAGCAGGCCGAGGCCGTCCTCGACGCCATGCACAAGGACGGGCGGTTGCCGGTGAACGGCGTCGACGTCCAGTTCGTCACCAAGGGCTACAGCGCGATCAAGGACGAGGACAAGCTGACCGTCTGCCAGCAGTTCGGCCAGGACGACAAGGTCTTCGCGGCGCTCGGCGGGCGGGACTTCACGGCTGGCGCGCAGTGCCTGGCCAGCCGGTTCAAGATCCCGGTGGTCGACGCCAACCAGGCGCCGAAGAGCGCGTACGCGCCGGCCGGCAAGGACTACTTCACGCTGAAGCCGGACGAGACCACCATCGCCACCACCTTCGCCAACTGGGCCGTCAAGCAGGGCTACCTGACCGGCAAGAAGGTGGCCATCTACTGGGAGTCGACGTCGAAGGAAGCCATCGACGCCATGAGGACCGTCCTCAAGGCGGCCGGCGTCAACATCGTGTCCGAGGTGCAGAGCAGCGGCCAGGGCTCGGTGGGCGCGCAGCAGGACGCGCTGGCGGCCCAGAAGTTCAAGGCCGACGGCGCCGACCTGGTGATCCTCCCCGTTGGGAGCTCGAGCATCATCAACTTCCTCACCGCGGCCAAGCAGCAGGGCTACACCCCCAAGTACGTCGACTTCGACTGGGCGTCCCACCTCAGCGACGTGGCCGCCGGGGCCTACGACCAGACCGAGTGGGCCAACACGCCGGCCTTGTCCAGCATCCGGGCCGGTGACCTCGTGGCCGGGCTGTCGCCCGAAGCGACCAAGTGCCTCGACGACTACGACGCGTTCTCCGGCAAGCAGACCGAGCGCACCGCCCCGGAGAAGTCGGGTGAGTACAGCAACATCCTGATCACGTGCGATCTGGCCAACGTGCTCCTCGAAGGCATCAAGAACGCCACCGCCAACGGTGCCGAGCTGACGAGCGACAGCCTGGTGGCCGGGCTGGAGGCGGTGCAGGCCTTCCACGGTGCCTACTGGGACACGATCGGCTACAGCGCCACCGATCACACGGGGGCCAAGACCGCTCGGCAGATCAAGTGGGACGCCGCCAAGAAGGCGTACACGCCCGACGGCGACTGGGCGCCGCTGCCCACGTCCTGATCTGGCACGGGGCCGCGCGGCGTCCACCGCCGCGTGGCCCCGGTCCAGTCCACCTTCGATGGAGCCCGGCCCGCACACCGCCATCGTCGGGGGCACCGTCGTCGATGGCCGCGGTGGGCCGCCGGTGGAGGACGGCATCGTCCTCATCCAAGGCGAGCGCATCGAGCAGGTAGGGCGGCGCGAGGACGTGTCCCTCCCGGACGGCACGAGCATCGTGGACGCGGTCGGCCGGTTCGTGCTGCCGGGGCTGATCGACGTCCACGTCCACTGCTTCGAGTGGATGGGCGAGATGTTCCTGGCCCATGGCGTGACGTCGGTGAAGGACGTCGGGAACGACGTCGAGTGGATCTCGACCGCCAGCGACGAGGTGCGCAGTGGTCGAGCGCGGGGCCCACGCATCTACTACACGGGCAACGGGCTCGACACCCCGCCGCCGCGCCGCGACCACTTCATCGGGCTGGAGAGCCCGGAGATGGGCCGGCGGGTGGTGCCCCTCCTCCGACAGAAGGGGGCGATCGCGATCAAGGTGCGCGAGCACGTGACGAACGAGCTGCTCGGCCCCGTGGTCGAGGCCGCGCACGGCCTCGGCATGAAGGTCACCGGCCACCTTCGGGCCACGACGGCCCGGGACGCCGCCCTCAGCGGCATCGACGGGCTGGAGCACATGAGCGGCATCGTGCAGTCGACCCTCGATCCCTGGATCACGGTCGACCTCGAGGCACTCGAGATCTACGCCAAGTACGTGGCCGAGCGCATGGCGTACTCGCTGATCAACGAGGCCAGAGCCAAGGAGCTCGTCACCCTCCTCGTCCGCCGCGACGTGGCGCTGATCCCGACCATGGCCGGCTGGTGGCGGATGGCTACGCCCAGGCGCGACGAGCTCGCCGAGGAGGACAAGGCTTACGCCCAGGACCCATTGCTCGCGTACGTGCCGGACGAGGCACGCTCGATCTGGTCCACCTCCGTGCTCTACCGGATCGACGATCCCGACCACCTGGCTCAGCTGAAGGTCGGCTACGCCAAGGTGCAGGAGATCCTGCGGGAGCACCACCGGATGGGAGGCACGATCCTGGCCGGGTCGGACACCTACCTGTCGGTGCCGGGCCTGAGCCTCCAACGGGAGCTGATCTTCCTGGTCGACACCGGCTTCACGCCGCTGCAGGCCATCACCATGGCCACGAGCGAGAACGCCCGGTTCATGGGCCAGGACGACATCGGGGTGATCGAGCGAGGGCGCCTGGCCGACCTACTGGTCCTCGACGGCGACCCCCTCGCCGACATCACCGACATCGGCCGGGTGGCGATGGTGCTCCAGGGCGGCCAGCCGGTGGACACGAGCTACCACGCCGACTACTCGGTGCCGACGCCCCGCCCCGTCATGGTGCGACCGCTCTGGGTCGAGCGGGAGCTGGCGCGGCGCTGACGCGGCGCCCGGGGTTGCGCTCGGAGAAGCGACCGCCGAGGTAGACCTCGGCCACATTGTCGTCCGAGTCGAGGAGCGAGGGTGGTCCTTGCGCTATGACCTCGCCGACGGCCAGCACGTACAAGCGATCGACCAGGTGGCGCATCATCGGTACGTCGTGATCGATGACGATGACGGTGGCGCCGAGGTAGCGCCGGACGTCATGGATGATGCCGCCGAACGCCGCCGTCTCGCGGGGCGTGAAGCCGGCGGTGGGCTCATCGAGGAGCAGGACGGACGGCTCCAGCGCGATCACGCACGCCAGCTCGGCCATGCGGCGCAGGCCGGTCGGCAGCTCCGCCACCGGTCGATCCGCGTACTCGCTGAGATCGAGCAGGTCGAGGACCTCGGCGGCCCGCGTGCCGCGTGCCCGCTCGGCCCGGGTGGCGCCGGGCCAGCCGGCCATCGACGGCAGGAGGCGCGATCGTCGATGGCGCTCGAGGGCGATCTCGACGCACTCCAGCACCGTGAGGTCGCCGAACAGCCGGGCCTGCTGGTAGGTGCGCCCGATGCCGAGCCGGGCTCGGCGGTTCGGGGGCAGGCGGGTGACGTCGCGACCCTCCAGGACGACGCGGCCGCTGGCGGGTCGGAGGTTGCCTGAGAGCACATCGAACAGGGTCGTCTTGCCGGCGCCGTTCGGGCCCATGAGACCGACGATCTCGCCGGGCTGGGCCACGATCGACACGCCGCGGAGGGCCTGCAGCCCGCCGAAGCGCACCGAGACGTCGTCGGCCCGCAGAGGTGCCGCCTCCGGATCGCCGGCGCCATCCGAGGGACCATCCGCTCGCGCGGCGACCGCGGTTGGACGCGCTGTGGCGCCTCGGACCAGCGCGGCGTGGATGGTGCCGGCGGTCTCGGTCGTGTCGATGTCCTCGGCCTCGACCGGTCCGGCCCGGCACGGCACGAGGCGGACGACGAGGCGATCCCGAAGGTCGAAGACGAGCGACGCCAGCCCGCCCGGGAGGAGCAGGAGGATGAAGACCACCGCGATGCCCGACGACAACAAGGCGTAGCCCTGACCGAGCAGCTGGGGGATCCCCTCCAGCCAGAGCGCGCCGAGCACCACCCCCGTGATCGACGTGATTCCGCCGAACACGCAGATCACGACCAGGCTCAGGGACACGTCGGGCCCGAACGTGACGTCGGGGTTGCTCGAGAAGTTGATCAGCAGGCCGGCGTACAGGAACCCGGCCAGCGAGGCGATGGCGCCGGACAGCACGAACGCGGTGAGCTTCACCCGCCATGGGGAGAGGGAGAGGCTGGCCGCCGAGGGCTCGTTGTCCCGGACCGCGATCATGCAGCGCCCCGGTCCGGTCCGCCGCAGCCGGTGGACCATCGCCCCGACGACGATGAGGACCGCCAGGCACAACCAGTAGTAGCGGTCCTCCTGGTTGAAGTCGATGCCGAGGAACTTCGGCCGGGTCAGCTGCAGCGAGCTCCCGGTGCTCGGTGACACATGGACCAGCCAGCCCTGGAAGAGGAGCCAGCTGCTGGTCGCCGAGCGCGAAGCCAAGCGTGGCCACCGACAGGAACAGGCCGCGCAGGCGCAAGGCCGGCAGACCGATCACGACGGCGATGCCAGCGCCGACGACCGTCACCACCACGGCCGCGACCAGGTGGGGGTAGCCGAGCTGGAAGAGGCGCCCGCTGAGGGCGGCGGCCACCCCGACGAACGCGTACTGGCCGAGGGAGACGTTGCCGGCGTACCCGGTGAGCACCACGAGCGAGAGCCCGGTCAAGGCGATGATCACGATCGTCGACAGCGTGACCTCGAGGGACGGCTTGACGACGAGCGGGGCCAATGCCGCCGCCAGCAGGGCGGCCGTGAGCGCGCCCGCCTTCGCGGCGCGCACGGACGCGACGCGAGCGAGGTCGGCGGCGAGCGGCCGGACGGTGTTGGTGAGCGTCCAGCCGAACTCCTGCCGGGGACCGCGCTGGCGGCCGAGGCTCGGCATGCACAGCATGCTGACGAGGATCACCGTCGCCAGCACCAGCTCCAGCACGCCGCCGACCGGGTAGTTCCAGACGATGAGGGCTTCGACGACGCCGATGGCGATGCCACCCCCGAACGACCCCCAGATGCTGTCCAGCCCGCCCAGCATGGCGGCGCCGAGGGCCCGGAGCAGGATCGTCGGACCGAGCGCGGTGGACAGGGTGAGCGGTCGGGTACCGCCGATCAGGATGGCGCCGACCCCGGCCAGCAGGCCGGCGATGATCCAGATGCTCTGGGACACGCGGCCGGTGGCCACGCCCGCCAGCCGGGCTGCCTCCGGGTTCTCGGCCGAGGCCCGGCTGGCCCGACCGAGCGGGCTGCGGCGCAGGAACAGGGCCACGCCCAACGTGCAGACCGGCGCCACGATGAGGATCAGGATCTGACCGGGGCTCAGCACCAGGCTGCCGACGGTGAGGTGCCACTGGAACGGGGTCGGGAACGCCTTCCCGGTGAGATCGCCGGAGCGAGGGATGAGGAGGCTGAACCCGAACAGCGCCTGGGCCAGACCGATGGTGGCCACCAGCATCGTGAGTCGCGGCCCTCGGGACAGCGGCCGCATCACGAGCAGCTCGGTGAGCCCGCCGATCGAGGCCGCGCCGATGAGCGTGAGCGGAAGGGCCAGCCAATAGGGCCAGCCATGGTTGATCACGAGGATCGGGATCAAGACCGCGGGTCAGCGCGCCCATCTCGCCGGCGGCGAAGTTCAGCACCCGGGTGGTGCGGTAGATGAGCGTCAGCCCGATGGCGATCAGGGAGTAGGTGAGCCCGGCGATCACGCCCGTGATCACGACGTTGAGCGGGATCTCGAAGCCGACACCGGGCACTGTCAGCGTGGCGATCACCCCATCCTCCCTCGCTCACCCCCGGCCTGCGGATTGAGGATACTGTATCGCCGGTTCGGAAAGGGGGGCCGGTGGCAGCGTCGCTCGAGGGCCAGTCGGTGGTGGTGATCGGCGCCAGCTCCGGCCTCGGCTTGGCCACGGCCGTCGCCGCCCGCGCGGCCGGGGCCCGGGTGACGATCGTCGCCCGGGACGCGGCGCGGCTGGAGCAGGCGCGGGCACAGGTCGGGGAGGGGACGAGGGCGCAAGCGCTCGACGCCGTGGATGCAGGCGCGGTGGCCGAGCTGTTCGCCGATCTCGAGTCCGTCGACCACGTGGCCTCGTTCGTGGGGGAGCAGCCCCACGCTCCGGTGGGCGAGACGGACTACCAGCTCTACCAGCGGGCGGTCGACGCCCGGATCTGGGCCGCCCGCAACGTGTGCGCCGCCGCGGCGCCGCGCATGCCGGCCGGGGGCTCCTTCACCTTCTGCTCCGGCGTATCGGCCTGGCGCCCCCGCGCCAACCGCTCGATCGGGGCCGCCGCGACGGCTGGGATCGAATCCTTCGCCCGGGCGATGGCGGTCGAGCTGGCGCCGATACGGGTGAACACGGTCTGCCCGGGTGCGTTCGACACTCCGGTCCTCGACCGGGCCTTTGGTGCCGCCAAGGAGGAGGCCTTGCGGCCGTTCCTGTCCCAGCTCCCCCTGCGTCGCCTCGGGCAGCCGGCGGAGGTGGCGGACGCGGTGATGTTCCTGATCGGCAACGCTTACGTCACCGGCACGGTGCTGCACATCGATGGGGGCGCGCTGCTGATCTGAGCGCGCCGACGACAGTCTCGGGCTCGCCCGACGACACGACAGGAGACGACGTGGCAGATGTGGTCAAGGTGCAGCGGCACGTGACGTACGCGGCGGCCGTCGAGGCCCTGCGCGCCGCGCTCGCCAAGGCGGACGAGCTGGGGGTGAACGCGGGGGTCGTGGTCACCGACGCCAGGGGGGAGATCGTGGCCGCGGGCAAGACCGAGGGTGCGGGGGCCAAGACCTGGAGAGGCGGGCTGCTGAAGGCGACCTCGGCGGCCGGCATCGGGCGCTCGACCGAGGAGTTCCTCGAGAAGCGGCTGAAGCAGGACGAGGTGCTCTGGCGGGCGCTGGCCGCCAACCCGGAGACGTTCTTCGTGCCCGGTGGTGTGCCGCTGGTCCACGACGGCGCCACCGTCGGCGCGGTGGGCGTGAGCGGCGGTGTCTACACCGACGACGCCCTCGTGGCCCAAGCCGGTGCCGACCGCTTCGCCGAGCTCGAGCGCGCAGGGCGAGGTCTAGGCCGGGCGTCCTTCGGCCCATCCGGTCAATGGCCGCTCCCGAACCCTTCATCGACGCCCACGTCCACTTCTGGGACCATGCCGCGACCGGACTGAGCTGGCCTTGGTTGGAGCCCGGCTTCGACCACCCCCGGCTCAAGGGGATGCACCGGCTGGACGCGCCGCGGTTCACCCCGTCGGAGCTGCAGGCGGAGGCCGGCGCCACTGCGCCGACGAAGGTCGTCCACGTGCAGTGTGCGGCCATGACGCCCGATCCGGCGCAGGAGACGGCCTGGCTGGAGTGCGTCGCGGCCGAGACCGGGTGGCCGGACGCCATCGTCGCCGCCTGCCGGCTCCGGGAGGACGGGGCGGCGGCGGCGGTCGCGGCCAATGGCCGATTCCCGCGCTTTCGAGGCGTCCGGGACATGTCGGTCACCACCTCCGTGTTCCCGTCCGATGTCGCCGGGGCGCTCGACGCAGTGGCGGAGGTGGGTGCCTCGGTGGAGCTGCAGCTGCCCTACGAGCACTTCGACTCCGTGCGGCAGCTGGCCGAGCGCTGGCCGACGGTCACGTTCGTGCTCGGTCACGCCGGCCAGCCCGTCGAGCGCACCGCGGAGTACCGCGCCGTCTGGTCGTCAGCGCTCGCCCGGCTGGCGGCGGCCTCGCCCAACGTCGTGGTGAAGGTCTCCGCTCTCGCATCGGGCGCCGACCCGCTTTGGACGGTGTCCAGCATCCAGCCCTGGGTGCTCGGCTGCATCGAGGCCTTCGGAGCCGACCGCAGCATGCTGGCGACGAACTGGCCCATCGACCGGCTCCACGCCCGCTACGGCGATCTCGTGGCCGCTTACGGCGCCATAACCGCGGCGCTGTCCGATGCCGATCGGAGCGCGGTGTGGCACGGCACGGCGGCGCGCGTGTACCGGATCTGAGCGGTCAGAGGCCCACCTCGGGCCGCAGGGTGGGGAACAGGATCACTTCACGGATCGTCGACACCCCGGCCAGGACCATGGTGAGGCGGTCCATCCCGATCCCGAGGCCGCCGGTGGGCGGCATGCCGTACTCGAGCGCCCGCACATAGTCCTCGTCCACGGTTCCGGCGCCCAGGTCGCCTGCCTCCTTGGCCCGCTGCTCTTGCTCGAAGCGCTGGCGCTGCTCGTGCGGGTCGTTCAGCTCGCTGTAGCCGTTGGCCAGCTCGCGGCCGCCGATGTAGAGCTCGAAGCGCTCGGTGAGGAAGGGATCGGTTCGGTCGGCGCGAGCGAGGGGGCTGGTCTCGACCGGGTGTCCGGTGACGAAGATCGGACCGACGAGGTCGCTCTCGACCGTCGCCTCGAACAGCTCCTCGATCAGCTTGCCCGAGCCCCAGTGCTCCTCCCAGCGGATGTCGTGGTCGTCCGCCACCGCTCGCAGCTTCTCCACCGGCACGGACGGGTGGACCTCGACGCCGAGCGCTTCGCTGGCCAGGTCGACCATCCGCGCCCTCGGCCAGGCGCCGCCGAGGTCGACCGCGGCGTCGCCCACCTGGACCTGCGTGGTGCCGACGGCGTCGCGTGCCGCCTGGACGATCAGCGCCTCCGTGATAGCCATGACGTCGCTGTAGTCGCCGAACGCCTGGTACAGCTCCATCATCGTGAACTCGGGGTTGTGGCGCGGTGAGAGGCCCTCGTTGCGAAACACCCGGCCGATCTCGAACACCCGCTCCATCCCGCCGATGATGAGCCGCTTCAGGTGCAGCTCGAGCGCGATGCGCAGGTAGAGGTCGAGGTCCAGGGAGTTGTGGTGGGTGGAGAACGGACGGGCGTGGGCGCCGCCCGCCTCGACGTGCAGCAGAGGTGTCTCCACCTCGAGGAAGCCGCGCTCGGTGAGCGTCCTTCTGAAGGAGGCGATCACCGCCCGGCGGATCTCGAACACCCGGCGGGCGTCTTCGTTCACGATCAGGTCCACGTACCGCTGCCGGTACCGGGTGTCGGTGTCGCTCAGACCCCGCCACTTGTCCGGGAGCGGCCGGACGGCCTTGGCCAACAGCTCGAACCGCTCGACCTTGACCGACAGCTCCCCGCGCTTGGTCACCATCACCGACCCGTGGACGCCCACCCAGTCGCCGAGATCGAGCGCATCGAAGGCGTCGAAGGCCTCGCCTAGGGCACCGCGGGAGACGAAGAGCTGGAGCTCACCACTGCGATCGCGCATGGTGGCGAAGATCAGCTTGCCCTGGCGACGGATCAGCATGAGCCGCCCCGCGATGGCCACCGGCTGGTCCGTCTCCGTGCCCGGGGCCAGGTCGGCGTAGGCGGCGCGGACCTCGGCCAAGGTGTGCGTACGGTCGAACCGATAGGGGTAGGGCTCGATCCCGTGCTCGCGCAACGACTCGATCTTGGCCCGCCGGAGGGCCTTCTCGGCCGCCAGGCCCCGCGCCTCTTCCTCGGGTGGGACGTCGTCCATCAGGACCTCGGGATCGGCGGCCGGGTCGTCCACTGGGACGACACCGTACCGACGCCGACCCCGCTCGTCGCGATCACTTCGCCCCTGGTGGGAGCGCCTCGGGTCGACCGGCCAGCACGGCGGTGGGTAGCGTGACCTCAGTGCGTGGCCTGCGAACGAGCCTCGCGCTCGGTGGCCTTGCTGGCTTCGGGGGCGGTCGTGGCGTGTGATGTCCCAGCGCCGTCGTCCCCGGTGCCGTTCCCGCTGTTGACGGGGAAGGCCGGACCGGTCACGGCGCGCGTATCCGTCTCGCAGTTCCGGGACCTCGGAGCCGACGTCGAAGCGGCGGCGTACGCCGCGGCCAAGGACATCAAGGCCGGTGCCGCCTTGCTGAACGGCGGCAACATCGGCGTGCACGGGGTCTATCGCAAGGGCGTCGCCGTCCGGCTGGCCCCCTCGACGGCGCAGTACCCCGAGTCGGCGGCGGCGGTGGACGCCCGGTCCGCGGCCGAGCTCTACGGCCCGGTGGTGGGCGGCGCCCTCGCCCACGGCAACGCCGTGCTGAGCAAGACCTCGGCCTCCCTCTTCGGGGCCCGGGCCGGTGACGTCCTCGCCGTCTGGACATGGACCAACCGCCGGCTCGCCTACATCGGCGTCGACGCCGTGGTCGACGACGCGCAGGTGCCGGCCGAGCTCACCATGTCGACGGTGACGGCGGGCCGCATCGGCTTCCACCGGCCGACGAGCGTGCAGCTGTACGGCTACAAGTCCGACGCCGCCATCGACGCGGCCCTGAAGGCTCACGGCCTCCCGAGGGTCGACGCCCGGGTCAGCCGGGGCGGCGGTGGTCCGACCCCCGACAGCACCCTCGACCTCGCCACCACCAAGGCCGAGCTCGGGCAGTTCTGGTACATCTCCAACGCCGACGGCACGGTCACCGTCGATCCGGTCTGGCGCCAGGCCAACGTCGTTCACACCAGCTTTGCCGGCATCCCCATCAGCGCCTGGTGCCACAAGACGGTCGTGCCGGCGATCCAGAGCGCCCTGAACGAGATCGCCGCCTCCGGGCTGGCCGGTGCTATCGATGTCGGCAACACCAACCGCTACGGCGGCTGCTTCGGACCCCGCGAGGTCCGGGCCTCAGGGGGCACGACCGGCGGCAACTTGTCCCGCCACACCTGGGCCATGGCGCTCGACATGAACACCGCCACCAACCCGATGGGTGGCGTGCCCGACCATGGACTGCCGCGTCGTGCGGATCTTCCGCAAGTGGGGCTTCGCCTGGGGCGGCAACTTCACGACCCCCGATGGCATGCACTTCGAGTGGGTGGGCCAGGATCGCAGCCAGATCAGCTACCCCTCTCGCTACTGCCCGAACATCATCACCCCGAAGCCAGCCGGCGTCGCCGCGGCCGGGGCGCGGGGTTCTGGCGCTTCGCCTCCGCCACAGCCGACGGGCCCGATCTCCATGCAGGTGGAGACCCAGGGCGACGAGTGAGCCTGAGCGCCCGGCGCCACTAGCCTTTCGGCTGTGTCGGTCCACTTCGTCATCCTCGGTGGCGGCCCGGCCGGGAACACGGCGGCGACCCACGCCGCTCGCCTGGGTGCGCAGGTCACCGTCGTCGAGCGGGACATCATCGGTGGCGCCGCTCACCTCTGGGACTGCATCCCGTCGAAGACGATGATCGCCACGGGCGGCGCCCTCAGCTTCGCCCAGCGCATCGAAGGCATGGGGCTCGAGATGGTCACCGCCGAGGTGGATCCGGCGGGTCTCAAGGACCGGGTGGACGGCATCGTGGGCCGGCTGAACCGGTCCATCACCGGCCTGCTGGAGAGTCAGCGGGTCCGCTTGATCAAGGGCGGGGCCGCCTTCACCGGTCCGCACGAGGTCGAGGTGGCCACGGTCGACGGCACGGAGCGGCTGGCCTTCGACGCCGCGCTGATCGCCACCGGCTCTCGCCCTCGCATCCCGGACTTCTGCCGGCCCGACGGTGACCGCGTGCTCACCACGCGGGACTGCTACCCGCCGAAGGTGATCCCCGAGCACGTGGTCATCATCGGCTCCGGTGTCACCGGCGTGGAGTTCGTGCACATGTTCGCGTCGCTCGGCTCCCAGGTGACGCTGGTGGTGTCCCGCCAGCAGGTGCTCCCGACCAAGGACCCCGAGGTGGCGGCCGCGCTCGAGGCGAACTTCATCGAGCGCGGCGTGGCGCTGCTCAAGGGGGCGCGGGCCAAGGCGATCGACCGGATGGACAACACGGTCACGGTGACGTGCGACGACGGCCGCGCCGTGCGGGCCAGCCATGCCGTCCTCGCCATCGGCTCGGTGCCCAACAGCGACGCCCTCGACGTCGCCGCGGCCGGGGTGGAGCTGGATCGCGGTGGCCACGTCACCATCAACCACCACTGCCAGAGCAACGTGCCGCACATCTACGCCGCGGGTGATGTGAGCGGGAAGCTGCCGCTCTCGTCGGTCGCGGCCATGCAGGGTCGCAAGGTGGCCGAGCACGTGATGGGCCTGCACACCGTCGAGCATCGTCACCTGGACTACGACAAGGCCGCCTCGGCCATCTTCACCGAGCCCGAGATCGCCGACGTGGGCCTGGCCGAGGCCGACGCGTTCGCGCTCGGGCGCAAGATCCGGGTGACCAAGGTGCCGTTCTCGGCCACGGCCAAGGCCCACATCAACAACGACACCCGCGGGTTCGTGAAGATCGTGTCGGACCCGATGACCGGCGTCGTGCTCGGCGGGTCGATCGTCGGGCGCCACGCGGCCGAGCTGATCAGCGTCCTGGCGTTGGCCGTCACCGCCGGGCTGCGGGTGAACGACATCATGGAGAGCCTGCTCGTGCACCCGACCCTGGGCGAGGCCCTGGCCGAAGCGGCTGAGTGAGGGCAGAGCCGTGAGCCTGCCGGCTCCGCACGAGTGGTCGCCCGCCACGTCGTCGCCCGCACTGGCCGGCTACGGGCGCCGGTTCCTCGCCTGGCTGGTCGATCTCTTGATCTTCGTGGTCCCGGCCTTCCTCGTGGTCGCGGCGACGGTCGACCTCGACGCCGCCGACCCGGTGGCCAGCATCCCCTTCGGCGTGACGGTCGGGTTCGCGGTGACGTTCGTCGCCTACCAGACGGTCATGGTGGCTTGGCGGGGCCAGACGGTCGGGGCCATGTCCATGTCGATCCGCGTGGTCGGTGTGGACACCAACCAGACGCCGAGCTGGCAGGCCAGCGCCATCCGGGCCCTCGTCCCGCAGGTGGCGGGCGTGGTCCCATTCATCGGGCCCATCGTCCTGGTCGTCATCCACGGCTGGATGTTCTTCGATCCTCGTCGCCAGGGCCTCCAGGACAAGGCGGCCGGCACGATCGTCGTGAGCGCGATCGCCTGAGCGCGCCGAACGCGGTCAGCGTCGGCCTCGGCGCCCTGGGTACCAACGCCGATGCCAGCTTCCCGCCGACCGCCGCCTTCGGTTGAGCTCAGCCAGCCACGATCAGGCGATCACGACCACCACGTCGCCGGCACCGACCGTGTCGCCGGCCGCGACCTTGATCTCCTTCACCGTCCCCGCCTTCTCGGCTTGGATCTGGTTCTCCATCTTCATGGCCTCGAGGACCACGACGGCTTGGCCGACCTCGACCGTGGTACCCACCTCGACCAGCACCTTGACGATGGTGCCCTGCATCGGCACCGCGACCTCGCCGCTGCCGATCGCGGCCGCGCCGGCGCTCGCCGGCCGAGCCGGCTTGCGGGCCGCCCTCGCCGAAGCGGCTGAGGCGACGACGGGCTCTGCTTCGGGGACCCACATCGTGACCGTGAAGCGCTTGCCGTTCACCTCCACCGCGGTCGAGCGCCGGACCCGCGGGGTGGCGTCGTCGGTCGCGGGTTCCGGCTTCGTCGGAGTCTCGAGGCCTGACAGATCGAGCCGTTCCTCCACCCACTTGGTCGAGTGCGTCGCGGCCTGGAAGTCCGGATGGCGGAGGATGGCGAGGTCGGCGGGGATGGTGGTGGCGACCCCCTCGACCACCATCTCCTCGAGCGCCCGCTCGGCTCGGCGGATCGCGGTGGGCCGATCCTTGCCCCAGACGATCACCTTGCCGATGAGGTTGTCGTAGTACTGGCTGATCTCGTCGCCGGTCTCGTAGCCACTGTCGAAGCGGACTCCGAAGCCGTCGGGCGGCGTGAGGCGGGTGATGCGGCCAGGACTGGGGAGGAAGCGGCCGCCGGCTGGGTTCTCGGCGTTGATGCGGATCTCGATGGCGTGCCCCCGCCGCTCGGCCAGGACCTCCTCTTGCGTCATGGGTAAGCGGCTCACCCGAGGCGACCCGGAGCTGCCATTCGACGAGGTCGATCCCGGTCACCATCTCGGTGACGGGGTGCTCCACCTGCAAGCGGGTGTTCATCTCGAGGAAGAAGAACTCGCCGTCCTGGTAGATGAACTCCACCGTGCCGGCGTTGGAGTAGCCGACCGCGGACGCCACCTTGACCGCCGCCTCTCCCATGGCGTAGCGGAGCTCGTCCGGGAAGGCGGGGGCGGGGCTCTCCTCCACCAGCTTCTGGTGGCGGCGCTGCGCCGAGCAGTCCCGCTCGGCCACCCAGACCACGCTGCCCATCTGGTCGCCGACGATCTGCATCTCGATGTGCCGCGGCCAGGTGAGGTAGCGCTCGATGTAGATCTCGTCCCGGCCGAAGTAGGCCTTGGCCTCCCGCCGGGCCGAGTCGATGGCCGCATCGACGTCGTCCGCCGACGCCACGACCTTCATCCCTCGCCCGCCGCCGCCGTACGCGGCCTTGATGGCGACGGGCCAGCCGTTCGCCGCTCCGAAGGCTCGGACCTCGCTGGCGTCGGTGACGAACGTCGTCGTACCGGGCACGATGGCGACGCCGCCGCGGAGGGCGGCCAGCCGGGACGACACCTTGTCGCCCATTTCGACGATGGCGGCGGCCGGCGGACCGATGAACGCCACCCCGAGGTCGGTGATGGCCTGGGCGAAGTCGGCGTTCTCGGAGAAGAACCCGTAGCCCGGGTGCACGCCGTCGGCACCGCTCTTGGTGATGGCGTCGAGGATGGCCTCGGTGTTCAGGTAGCTCTCGGCCGCGGTCTGGCCGCCGAGCGCGTACGCCTCGTCGGCGAGGCGCACGTGCAGCGCGTCGCGATCGAGCTCCGAGTAGACCGCGACCGACGGCGATGCCCAGCTCTCGGCAGGCGCGGATCACCCGAACGGCGATCTCGCCTCGGTTCGCGATCAGGATCTTCTGGAGCATCGAGGTCGTATGTTGGTGCGGTGAGCGCACCCGCCGCCACCCCGTCCTTCCAAGCCCGCTGGCCGGAGCCCTTCGCGGTGACCTGGGTGGGGCAGACGGGATCGACCAACGCCGACCTGGTGCAGGCGGCGCGCGCAGGGGGCGCGACACGGCTCGGTGCTGGTCGCGGACCACCAAACGGCCGGGCGGGGCCGGCTGGGGCGCACCTGGACCGCTCCTCCGGGCAGCGCCCTGCTGTGCTCGGTGCTCGCTGTGGGCCAGGCCCGGGCACGGTGCTGCACGGAGCGGTGTGGGCGGTCGCGCTCGCGGCGCGCGCCGCGGTGCTCGACGTGGCCGGGGTGGTGGCCGAGCTGAAGTGGCCGAACGACCTCATGGTCGGCGACCGCAAGCTGGCGGGCATCCTCGCCGAGGGGGTCGACCGGGTCTGGCGGCCGCCCCGGCCGTCGTCGTCGGGATCGGGGTGAACGTGGGCTGGCGAGAGCCGCCCCCGGATGTGGCGGCTCGGAGCGGTCACCTTGGAGGAGCTGGCTGGCCACGCCGTAGGCCGGCGGGAGCTGCTCGGCGCCATGCTTGGGGCGCTGGCGCCGCTCCTCGAGCTGTGGGCTTCCGATCCGGGCTCGCTGCGAGACCGCTATCGGGCCGAGCTGGCCACGCTGGGACGAGCGGTCCGGGTCACCTTGGCCGACCGCGAGGTCGAGGGGGCGGCGGTGGGGCTCACGGAAGAGGGGGCGCTCGTGGTGCAGGTCGGCGACGCGGCGGAGGTGATCGCGGCCGGCGATGTGGTCCACCTGCGGCCCGGTCGCGGGCGTTGCGGTGACGATGAGCCAGGAAGGCCCGCTGGTAGGTTGTAGCCCACCGTGTACACCCGAAGCCCCCGTCCGGCGCGCCCGCGCTCGATCCCTTTCGAGACGATTGCTGCCGGGGTCGGGGTGTTCACAGTGACCGCGCTCGTGGTGGGCACGGCGGGCACCGCGCACCTCGCCGCCACCTTGAGGACCGTGCAACGGGCCGACACCGGCACCGCGCTCACCCAGCGCTCGAGCTCGATGGAGACCGAGAACTACCTCCTCGTCGGGTCCGACAGCCGCGCCGGCGCCGACCCGAGCTCGCCGGACTTCGGCTCCATGGCGAACGAGGGCGAGGCGCCGGGGCGGCGCTCGGACACGATCATGGTGCTGCGGTTCAACCCCAAGACGGGCAACGCCGCCATCTTGTCCATCCCTCGGGACCTTTGGGTGCCGATCGCGGGCACGGGCAAGAGCAACCGGATCAACAGCGCCTACACGAAGGGCAACGCCGTCCTGATCAAGACCGTCGAGCAGAACCTCGGCATCCCGATCAACCACTTCATCGATGTCGACTTCTACGGCTTCAAGGACCTCGTCGACGCCCTCGGCGGCGTGACCGATCTTCTTCGATCTGCCGACCCGGGACAAGAACACCGGCCTCCACATCGCGCAGCCCGGCTGCGTGAACCTCAGCGGCATCGACGCCCTCCGCTACGTCCGCTCCCGGCACTTCCAGCAGGAGATCAACGGGCACTGGCGGGAGGACAAGTCGTCGGACTTCGGCCGGATCAGCCGTCAGCAGGACTTCATCCGCAAGGCCGCCAGCAAGGCGTTCCAGAAGGTGTCTGAGAACCCGCTCGCCGTGCCCCAGCTCCTCAAGGCCGCACTCAAGGCCGTCCACCCCGACTCCTCGCTCGACCTGCAGGCCATGGCCAATCGCCTGTCGCTCCTCGGACGGGCCGACATCGTCACCTACACGTTGCCCGCCAAGCCCGATCGGGTCGGCGACGCCGACGTGCTGCGCATGGACCCCGCCCGTGCCTTGCCGCTGCTGGCCTTCTTCGGTGGCAAGCCCCCGCCGGCCGCACCGGCCACCACGGCACCGTCCACCACGGTCTCGGGCGGGAAGGCACCGGCGCCCGGTGGCGCCGCCGGTACCACCGCCAGCACGGCGCCGCCCACCTCGGCGCCGCTCGGCGTGGTCCCGGACGAGACGGCCAAGTGCGGCTGAGCCGTCCCCGTCCGGCGCGCTGAGCGGGCCAGCCGTCCGGATCTGCGCCGCCAGTGCGCGGAAGACGCGCGGTGGGGGTGCACCTTCGGGCGGTGAGACCACTGGTGGCGCCGAAACCTCGGATCTGCACCGCGAGCGCGCGGAAAGACGCGCGGTGGGGGTGCACTTGTGGCGGTGAGGGCGGTGAGACGCGGACGGGTGTCCGGCCTCCCCGACCGGCTCAAGGACGGCGCTCGGCCTCCGCACGGTTGGCGAGGTACCAGTCGATGGTCCGGCGCAGGCCCTCCTCGAAGGGCATCTGGGCTCGCCAGCCGAACAGGGCCTCGGCCCGGGACGGGTCGACCCGGCGCCGGGGCTGGCCGTCGGGTTGGGTCGGGTCCCATACCAGGTCGCCGGTGAAGCCAACCAACGTGGCGATGCGCTCGACCGTCTCGCGGATGGTGATCTCGTGGTCGGTGCCCAAGTTGACCGGGTCGGTGCTGGTGACGTGCTCGGCCGCCAGCACGATGGCCTCGGCCGCGTCGTCGACGTAGAGGTACTCACGGCTGGCTCGCCCTGTGCCCCAGACGTCGATCTTCTCCCGCCCCTCCTCCACCGCGTCGACGCACTTCTTGATGAGGGCCGGGATGACGTGGGAGACGCTCGGGTGGAACTTGTCGCCGGGGCCGAAGAGGTTGGTGGGGATGAGGTACGCGAAGCGCTGGCCGTGCTGAGCCGCGTTGACCTGGGCGTGCACGAGATGGGCCTTCTTGGCGATCCCGTACGGCGCGTTCGTCTCTTCGGGGTAGCCGTCCCACAGCGACGCCTCGTTGAACGGGACCGGGGTGAACTTCGGATACGAGCACACCGTGCCGACCAGCACGGTCTTGTCGACGTGGTAGCGCCGGGCGGCCTCGATGACGTATGTGCCCATCAGGAGGTTGGCGGTGTAGAGCGAGGCCGGCTGAGCCCGGTTGTAGCCGATCCCGCCGACCCGGGCCGCCAGGTGAATGACCTGGTTAGGTGCGGCGTTGGCCACGGCCCGGTCGGCCTGGTCGGGGTCGGTCAGGTCGTACTCCGCCTGCCGGGGGGCCACGACGTCGGCGCCCGACTCCGTGAGTCGGCGGACCACGACCCGTCCGAGGAAGCCGGCGCCACCGGTGACCAGGACGCGACGGCCGGACCAGAAGCTGCTCATGGCGGGCATGCTAAGGGGTGCCCCACGACGGCGAGCGCGCAGCCCGGCTCGGCTCGGGTCGCACGCGCCTTCCGCCGAGCCATCGCCACCGGTGACACTGGTGCCCGTGCGTGTGGCCTACACCCTCGAGCAGTGCTGGCACGCCGTGCCCGGGGGCACGGCCGTGGCCGCGCTCGGCTTGGCCCGAGAGCTGGCGACGAGATCGGACGTGGAGCTCGTCGGCGTGTCGGCTCATCACCGGTCGGCGCCGGACCCCGCCTTCGCGCCGCCGGTGCCGATCTGCCGGCTCCCCTTGCCCCGTCTGGCGCTGTACGAGGCCTGGCGGCGGCTGGGCTGGCCGCCGGTCGAGCTGGTGGCCAAGGACGTCGACCTCGTCCACGCCACCACGATCATCGTCCCGCCCCGGCGCCGGCCACTCGTGGTCACCGTGCACGACCTGGCCTTCCTCCACGATCCGGGCCAGTTCAGCGCCCACGGGGTCCGGGCCTTGCGCGCCGGTTTGGATCGCATCCGCCACCATGCCGACCTTGTGCTCTGCTCGTCGCAGGCGACGCTGAACGACTGTGCCGAGGCCGGCATCGGCGCCGACCGCCTGCGGCGGGTGCCGCTCGGGGTGGGACCGATCGAGCGCCCCGGACCCGACGACGTGGCCGCGGCGCGGCGACGCCTGTGCTTGTCCCGGCCCTACCTCCTGTTCGTCGGCACGCTGGAGCCGCGCAAGAACCTGGCCCGGCTGGTGGAGGCGTTCCGGACCCTGCCGGGCGGTCATGATCTGGTCGTGGTTGGTCCGCACGGCTGGGGTGACGCGGCCTGGCGGCATCCCCGGCCCGGCTCATCGGGTTCGTCGATGAGGAGACCAAGGCCGCGCTCTACGCCGGGGCCGACGTCGTGTGCTACCCCAGCCTGCGCGAGGGCTTCGGCCTGCCCGTCCTGGAGGCGATGGCCTACGGCGCGCCGGTGGTCACGAGCCGCGGGACGGCCACCGAGGAGGTCGGCGGTCACGCCGTCGTCTTGGTCGATCCGATCGATCCGGTGGACATCGCCCGCGGCATCAACGAGGCCTTCGACCGGCGCGAGGAGCTGGCCGCGGCCGGCCCCCAGCAGGCGGCCCGGTTCACCTGGGCCGCCACTGCGGACTTGGTCGTCGCCGCCTATCGAGAGGCGCTGGCGTGACCGCAGTCGGCGTGAACCTGCTCTGGTGCGTGCCGGGGCAGGTCGGCGGCTCGGAGGAGTACCTGACCCGCTCGCTGGCCGGGCTGGCGGACCAGGCGCCCGACCTCGAGCTCCTGCTCTTCGTCCTTCCCGGCTTCGCCCGCGCCCATCCCGACCTGGCCGCCGCCCACGAGGTGCTCGAGGCGCCGGTGAGCGGGCGGTGGCGGAGCTGGCGGGTGGCGGCAGAGTGGACGTGGCTGGCCCGTGGCGCCCGGCAGCGGCAGGTGGCGTTGCTGCACCACGGGGGCGGGACGGCGCCCCGCGGACCCGAGGTCCCCGTCGTCCTGACCGTCCACGACGTCCAGTACCTCGTGTTCCCGCAGCACTTCGCGCCGCTGAAGCGGGCCTGGCTGCGCCGGACGGTGCCGACGGGGCTCCGCCGAGCGTCCGTCGTCGCCACGCCCTCGGCGTTCGTGAAGGGCACGCTGGTCGACGCCTTCGGCGTCGACCCGGATCGCATCGCAGTCGTGCCCCACGGCGTCCCTGTCGGCTCCGCGACACCGTCGGCCGAGGGGGACGAAGCGCTCCGCACCCGCTACGGGCTGCGGGGACCATTCGTCATCTACCCGGCTGCGACCTATCCCCACAAGAACCACGGGCTCCTGCTCGACGCCCTCCGCTGCTCCCGTCGGCCGACGTCAAGCTCGTGCTCATCGGGGGCGTGGGTCGGGGCGAGGCCGCGTTGCAAGACGCCATCGGCTCGCTGGGCCTAGCCGACCGGGTCGGTCCGCCCGGGCCGAGTTCCGGACGCCGACCGCGACCGGCTCTTGCAGCTCGCCGACGCGCTCGTGTTCCCGAGCCGCTACGAGGGCTTCGGCGCCCCCGTGATCGAGGCCTTTGCGCTCGGGACGCCGGTGATCGCCGCCGCGACCACCGCCCTCCCAGAGGTCGTGGGCGAGGCCGGCGGCTGGTGCTCGACCCCGACGACGGCGCCCGTGTGGGCGGCGGCGATCGAGTCCGTTGGCGCCGATGCCGAGCTGCGAGCCCGCCTGATCGCCGCCGGGCAGGCGCGGGCGCGCGAGTTCTCGGCCGCCCGATCTACGGCCGCCCTCGCCGCGGTGTACCGCCGGGCGCTGGCCGAAGCGACGTTGGCGCCATGAGGCTCGCCGTCCTCTGCCCCCACTTCGCCCCGGACCCGGCGCCGACCGGCGAGGCCATCACCCGCATCGTCGCCGAGCTCGCCGAGCGCGGCCACGAGCTCCACGTCGTGTCGGCGCTGCCCTGGTACGTCCACCACGCCGTCGAGCCGGCGTGGCGGGGGCGGCTGATCCGCCGGGAGCAGACGGCGTGGGGGTCGATCACGCGGGTCCACCCGTTCCCGTCGGACAAGACCAGCATCACCCAGCGCGCCATCTCGTTCGCGGCCTTCTGCGGCTTGGCGGGCATCGCCGCGCTGCCGGGGGGACGCATGGACGCGTTGGTGGCGATGTCGCCTCCGCTCCCGCTCGGGCTGGTCGGTTGGGCGGCGGCCGTGGTCCACCGCGGCCCTCTGGTTTTCAACGTCCAGGACGTCTTCCCTGACGTCGCCGTGCAGCTCGGCAAGCTGACCGACCCCCGGCTGGTCGGCCTGGCGGAGCGACTCGAGCGGGCGACCTACCACCGTGCCGCGGCCATCACCGTCCTGTCCGAGGACCTGCGGGCCAACGTGGCGGCGAAGGTCAGGCCCGCTCACCGCGGCGCGGTGCGGGTCATCCCCAACTTCGTCGACACCGACCTCATCCGGCCCCGCGATCGCCGCACCGAGTACCGCCGGCAGCTCGGGCTCACCGACGACCAGACGGTGGTGCTGTACGCCGGCAACGTCGGCTTCTCCCAGTCGCTCGAGCTCTTGATCGACGCCGCCCGGCGTCTTCGGGGGAGAGACGACGTGGTGTTCCTCGTCAACGGCGGCGGCTCGGGCCTCTCGGCGCTCGTCGCGGCATCCGAGGGCCTGCGCAACGTCCGGTTCGCCCCCTACCAGCCGAAGGATCGGTTGGCCGAGGTGCTCGCCACCGGCGACATCCACGTGGTGCCGCTGCGCAAGGGGCTGGCCGCCTCCAGCGTCCCCTCGAAGACGTACTCGATCCTGGCGGCGGGTCGCCCCCTGCTGGCGTCCGTCGACCCGGGCACGGAGGTGGCCCGGGTGATCGACGCCGCGGGGTGCGGTCGCGCCGTCCTCCCCGACGACCCGGGGGCCTTCTTCGAGGGCCTTGTCGGACTGCTCGACGAGCCGGAGGCGCGCCGTGAGATGGGCGAGCGGGGGCGGGCGTGGGTCGAGCGCTGGGTGTCTCCGGCCGGCGTGGCCCGGGCCTACGAGGACCTGTTTGCCGAGGTGGCGTGGCCCCGGCGCCGATGACGCCCCGGGCCAGGCCGAGGGAGCGCCATGCCGGTTCGGCGCTCCTGCCGCTAGCCTCTCCCGTTCGTGGGCAGAGCATCCTCCGCGAAGAAGGCGGCACGCGTCGCGCAAAGCAGTGGGAAGCGGAAGGTGCGTTCCCAGCAGGGACTGTCTTTCCCGTCGCGTTGGTTGCCGTGTTGACGCTCGGCGTCGCCCTGCTGATCTACGGCCGAGCGACGAACCACGAGGACCTCGGCGCGCCGCGGCTGAACAGCGCTACCGCGCCGGGTGACCACTGGCACGCGGCCTACGGCATCTACATCTGCGGCGAGTACCTGCCGAACATGAGCGTTGGCGTCGACCCCGATCCGGGTGGCATCCACACCCACCAGGACGGTGTCATCCACATCCACCCGTTCCAGACCGCCACCACGGGCAGCAACGCGCGGATGGGCGACTTCTTCCACCAGACCGGTCTGAACGTCACGGCCACCAAGATCGAGCTGCCCATCGATCCTGCCCTCGGCGCCAGCAGCGGCAAGACGTACAAGAACGGCGACACGTGCCCGGACGGCAAGAAGGGCGTCGTCAAGGCCTTCGTCTGGACCGACGCCTCAGGGACCGCGGCACCGAAGGTGTTCGTCGCCGACATCGACCGCATCCACTTCACGAACGACGGCGAGGCGTTCGCGTTCGTGTTCGCCCCGGCGGATGTGGATCCGGCGAGCTTCGCGAAGCCACCGTCGGCGGCCCGCCTGGCCGAGCTGGGGGCGGCGGACAGCGGCAGCGCGGCGCCGACCTCGACCGTGCCCGGCGCGACCACGGTGCCCGGCGCCGCGACGGCGTCGAGCTCCACGGCGCCCGCCGCGGCCGGGGCGAGCACCGCCCCGACCACCGCGACCACGGCACCGGCGGCAGCCGCGTCGGCGCCGCCCACCACCGGGGGCTGAGGCCGGCGTGCGGGCGGTGGTGCTGGTCGGAGGGTTCGGCACCCGCCTCCGGCCTCTCACCGAGGTCATCCCCAAGTCACTGCTGCCGGTCGGTCAGCGCCCCATCATCGAGCACGTCGTGGGGGCACTGCGCGAGGGCGGTGTCACGGAGGTGGTGCTGGCCCTCGGCTTTCGCCCGGACGTCTTCGCCGACGCCTACCCGGACGGGTGGTGTGCGGGCGTGCGGTTGCGGTACACGGTCGAGCCCGAGCCGCTCGACACCGCCGGCGCCATCGCCTTCGCGGCCCGCGAAGCCGAGATCGACGACACGTTCGTGGTCGCCAACGGCGACGTGCTCACCGACTTGGACGTGCGCCGGCTCGTCGAGGTCCACCGGTCGAAGGGTGCCGAAGCCACCATCCACCTGACGGCGGTCGAGGACCCGTCGGCCTTCGGGGTGGTCGCGTTGGACGACGACGGCTGGGTGACACGGTTCGTGGAGAAGCCGTTACCGGGCCAGGCGCCAAGCAACCTGATCAACGCCGGGACCTACGTGCTCGAGCCAGAGCTGCTCGATCGGGTGCCCGTCGGCGCCCGCCGCTCAGTGGAGCGCGAGATCTTCCCGGCGGTAGCAGCCGCTCACCGGCTGTTCGCGCTCACCACCGACGACTACTGGATCGACACCGGGCGCCCTGAGCTGTACCTCCAGGCCAACCTGGACGCCGTGAGCGGACGGCGGCGGGGAACGACCGAGCCGCGTGTGGGCGCCGGCGCAATCGTGGAGGGGATGATCGAGGACAGCGTGATCGGGGCACGGGGGCGGGTAGCCGCTGGCGCGACGGTGACCTCGAGCGTGCTCCTGCCGGACGTCACGGTGGCGGTCGGGGCGACGGTCCGGGCGTCTGTGCTCGGCTCGGGGGCGTGCGTCGGGGAAGGGGCGGTGCTGGAGCACGTCCTGCTCGGGGTCCACGCGGTGGTGGAGGCCGGCGAGTGCCTCACCGACGCTCGCCGGCCTGTCCCGGCATGAGAGTCCTCGTCGTCGGTGGCGCCGGGTTCCTCGGGTCGCACCTCGTGGACCGGCTCCTGGCCGAGGGCCACGCCGTCGACGTCCTCGACGATCTCTCGAGCGGTTCGTTGGCCAACCTGGCCGGTGCTCGGGCGGAGTACGTCGGGGCGATCAAGTTCCACAACACCGACGTGCGGGTGTCGGAGCTGGCGGGGCTGCTGACCCGACTACGACCGGACGTGGTGGTGCACCTGGCCGTTCCGGCGTCCGGCCCCACCCCGGCCCTCTTGTCTCAGGCCCTCGGAGGCACCGCGAACCTCCTGGACGCCGGAGCCCAGGCCGGCGTCGGCAAAGTGGTGGTCGGGCTGCACGGCACCGCCTTCTACGGGCACGTCAGCCTGCGGGAGCTGCCCGTGAAGGAGGGGACGCTCGGCGCGCCGCGATCCGCGGCAACCATCGCCCACAGGGCGGTGGCCGACCTCCTGGCTCTGTACCGCGATCGGCACGCGTTGGAGTACACCGCCCTCGCCCTGGGCAACGTGTACGGCACCCGCCAGCGGCCCAACCGGGGCGTGGTGGCCGCGTTCGTCGCCGCCCGTCACACCGGGCCGGCCGGCGGTGATCGAGGGCGACGGCCACCAGACCCGCGACTTCGTGGCCGTCGACGATGCCGTGGACGCTGCTCGTGCGGGCCACCACTCGAGGGACGGGCCTGGTCGTGAACGTCGGCACCGGGGTTCAGACCGGCATCACCAAGCTGCATGGCCTCGTGTGCGGCACGCCGCTCGATGCCACAGAGCACGTGCCGGCCCGCTCCGATGAGGTCGGGCGGTTCGCCCTCTCTCCGGTGCGGGCCCGAATCCACCTCGCGTGGGCGCCCTGGACGTCGATCGCCGAGGGGGTGGCCAGCCTGCTCGTGGCGTCACCGCCGGTGTTCGCGGAACCGGCCTCGGCCGTCGACGCCCCGGCAGAGGACGACTGAGCGGCGCGACGCGAGGGCCGTCAGCGGAACAGGTCTTCCTGCGGATCCCGCACCAGCTCGGCCACCGACGCCTCTCGTAACCAGTCCGGATCGGCGCCGCGCACGACGGCGACGGGGATGCCGCTCGACTTGCCCATGACCAGCTCGGCCGCGGCTCGCCAGCTCGTCGGCCACAGCCACCTCGGTGACCTGCATCGTGCGCCCGAGCGCGTCGGCGGTGCCTCGCAGGTCCACCACCCCGGCCACCCCGGCCAGGCCGATGGCGACGTCGGTGAGCCCCTTGCGCCAGGCTCGGCCAAAGGTGTCGCTCACGACGACACCGACTGCCACGCCGAGCCGAGCCCGGACGATGTCGCGGATGCGGCGGGCCGAGCGATCACTGTCGATCGGCAGGAGGGCGGCTTGGCCGCGCTCGACGTTGGAGAGGTCGACCCCGCTGTTGGCGCACACGAAGCCGTGGCGGGTCTCGGTGATGACGAGGTCGCCCCGTCGGCGCAGCACGCGGACGGCCTGCTCCTCGACCAGGCGCTTGTGCGAGCGCGGATCGTCGGGGTCGACGGCGACCAGCCGGCCCTCGGCCTTCGAGACGATCTTCTGGGTCACCACGAGGACGTCGCCATCGGCGAGCGGGCCGTTGGGAGGATCGGTGCAGGCGGCGGCGATGACCTCGCCGAGCTGATCGCCCGGCCGGATCTCGCCCACCCCTTCGACGCCCCACAGCGTCAGACGGCTCACCGGAGCGCTCCCACCACGGTCTCCGCGAGGGCGGCGGCCACGTCAGGCGTCCGCATGACGGTATCGGTGACGATGCATCGAACTCCCTCGGCCTCGATCGACCCGGCGAGAGCGACGTCCGCCCGGTCGATGACGAGCACCGACACCAGATCGCGGTAGAGCCGGGCCACCCCCACCGCGCTGACGTCGTGGCCGAGCTCGGCCAGCATCCGGTCGGCCGGCCCCTTGAGCGCTCGACCGGCCACGATGGGCGAGATGGCGACGGTGGCCGCCCGCCGCTCGGCCACCAGCTCGCGGACCCCATGAACGGCCAGGACGGGGCCGATCGACACGATGGGGTTCGAGGGAGCGATCACGAGGAGCTCGGCCTCCCGCAGCGTGGCGAGGGTCGCGTCCGTCGCGACGGCCGCATCGGCACCGGCGAAGCGCACCCCGGTGATCGGCACGTCGTGGTGGCGTCCCACGAAGTACTCCTGGAACCCGATCTCGCCCTGGCCCGCCACGCCGAGCACGGTGCGGATCGGGTCGTCGGTGACCGGCAGCAGGCACACCGGCACCTCGAAGGCGCGGGCGATCTCGGCCGTCACCTCGGTCAGCGTGGCCCCCTCCCGGAGCCGGTGGGTGCGGTAGAGGTGGGTGGCGAGGTCCTGGTCGCCGAGACCGAACCAGGTGGCACCGGCGCCCGAGCCGGGCGGACGGACGGTGGCGAAGCGTTCGAGCGCGCTCATCACGCGCCAGGACTCCCCCCGGAGTCCCCACCCCTTCTCCGGGTCGATCGATCCGGACAGGGTGTAGGTGATGGTGTCGAGGTCGGGGGAGATGGCGAGCCCGTGGAGATCGGTGTCGTCGCCGACGTTCACCACCGCGACGAGCGCGGTGGGATCGACGACCTGCTGGAGGCCAGCCAGCAGCCGGGCCGCACCGACGCCCCCCGACAGGACCCCGATCACCCCGCCCCCTCCCGGGCCAGCGAACGGTAGAGAGCGGCCATGCCCTCAGCCGAGCGAGCCAGCGAGAACCGCTCCACCTGCTCGCGCCCGAGGGCCACCAGGTTGGCGCGCAGCTCGCCATCGGTCACCACCCGCTCCAGGGCGGCGGCCATCGCCGACGGGCTGCGCGGATCGGCCAGCACCGCGGCGTCGCCGCAGATCTCGGGCAGGGAGCCGGCGTCGGCGGCCATCACCGGCACGCCGGCGGCCATGGCCTCGAGGGCGGAGAAGCCGAAGCCCTCGTCGAGGGACGGGTAGGCGAGCGCAGTGGCACCGTGGAGGATGCCGTTGCGATCGTCGTCGGGCACGTAGTCGATCAGCAGGATCCGGTCCGCGGCTGCCCGAGGCTGGCGGGCGACGGCGGCGTCGATGGCCGCGGCGTCCGGCCCGTCCGGCCCGAGGAGGACGAGCGCGAGCTCGGGCAGATCGCGCCCGACGAGACCGAAGGCGTCGATCAGCCGCGGCAGGTTCTTGCGGGGCTCCTTGGCGCCCAGCGCCAGCAGGTACGGACGCCCGCTCAGGCCGGCGAGGTGCACCGGAGCGGCGGGCGGGAGGACGGTGGGTGCACCGAGGGGGATGACGGCCACCCGCTCGGCCCCGAGCAGCTCGCGCACCTGGTTGGCCGAGTGCTGCGAGGGGACGTGGAACGTCACGCCCCGCCGGGCCGCCCGCCGCAGTGCGGGGCCGAACCAGCGGACGGATTGATTGACCTCCTCGGGGTGCTGGAGGAACCAGCAGTCGTGGACTGAGACGACGCTCGGCAGCCGACTGGGCGGGACGACGTAGTTCGGTCCGTGCACGACTTGGGCGCCCCTGAAGGCGCGGTCACCGCGCGGGTGGTCGCTATGGCCCCAGCAGCGCAAGGCGGCGCTGGCGGGGAACCGGAGTCGATGCACCCCCACGGGCAGGTGAGCCCGGAACGACAGCACGTAGCGTCGGACCTCGGGTGGGTCATCAACGTGGGTCAAGCCCTCGAGCAGGCGGGCCACGAACTGCCCGACGCCCGTCCTCGGGCCGAGCAGCGACCCGACGTCCACGGCCACGGTCGGGGCGGTCACCGCCTCGCACGGTACCGCCGGGCGGCCACCGGCGGTCGGTACCATCCTGCGTCGGATCACCCGCACACCACCTGTTCCTGCTGTTCGCGACCCTGAGGTCGAACTCGATGCGACGTGCCCTCATCACCGGCATCACCGGTCAGGACGGCCAGTTCCTGGCCGAGCTCCTCTCGCAAGAGGGCTACCAGGTGTTCGGGCTCGTCAAGGGCCAGAACAACCCCAAGGCCCAGGTCATCAGGTGGGAGCTGCCCTTCGTGGAGCTGGTGTCGGCCGACCTGGCCGACCTCCCCTCGCTCATCACCGCGCTCGAGCACGCCCAGCCGGACGAGGTCTACAACCTGGCCGGCATCTCGTTCGTGGCCATGTCCTTCAAGCAGGCCGAGCTCACGGCCAACATCACCGGCCTGGGCGTGCTGCGGCTGCTGGAGGCCATCCGCATGGTCGGCGGCTCCCAGAACAACCCGATCCGCTTCTACCAGGCCTCGTCGTCGGAGATGTTCGGCAAGGTGCGCGAGACCCCCCAGACCGAGCTGACCCCGTTCCACCCCCGCTCCCCGTACGGGGTGGCGAAGGTGTTCGGCCACGACATCACCGTCAACTATCGCGAGTCCTACGGCCTTTTCGCCTGCTCGGGCATCCTGTTCAACCACGAGTCCGAACGTCGGGGCCTGGAGTTCGTCACCCGCAAGATCACCAACGCGGTGGCTCGGATCAAGCACGGTGTGCAGGAGGAGCTGGTGCTCGGCGATCTGCACCCGAAGCGGGACTGGGGCTACGCCGGCGACTACGTCCGGGCCATGTGGGCCATGCTCCAACAGGACCAGCCCGACGACTACGTCGTGGCCACCGGCCAGACCCATTCGGTGGAGGAGTTCGTGGCCTTGGCCTTCGATGTGGGTGGCCTGGGCGACTGGCGCCGCTACGTGCGTCAGGACCAGCGGTTCTTCCGTCCTGCGGAGGTCGACCTGCTGGTCGGCGACGCCAGCAAGGCGAAGGAGCGCCTCGGATGGATCCCGGAGGTCGACTTCCCCGGCCTGGCGCGGCGGATGGTCGAGCACGACCTCAAGGTCGAGGGCGTCAAGCTCCCACACCGCTGAGCGCACCGCGCCTGCGCTCCGTCCCTCGAGATGGCGGCTCAGGGGGTCTCGAGTGGGTGCTCGCTGATGGCGTCGATGAGCGACGTCGGCGTCGACCTCGACGCCTCGCGTGCAGCTTTGTGCGGAGCACGACGCCGAACGTCGCCATGGCAACCGCCGACCCGGCCACCAGGCCGAGCTCGACCCGGAGCAGCAGGTCGTGGCTGATCACCGCGGTGACGAGCACGAAGGTACACGAAGCCGGCGATCCAGCCCACCGCCACCCAAGCGTGGCCGTGCAAGGCGATCAATGCCTGGGCGATCCCGAGGCCGACCATGTACATGGCGCTGCCGAGGGCGAGGAGGGTGAGCGTCCGCCGGCCGACGTGGGCGTTGAAGACGATGATCGAGCACCGTCGGGCCCGATCGTCGCCGGCGAGGACCACGCCGATGGCGCCGACCGCGACCACGACGGCATCAGCCTGCGGAACCCCTGCTGAAGTCGTCGAACTGGCCTTGGGCGGCCAGCCGGGCCAGCTTCGGCAGCAGCGCCGCCTGCACGGCCTGGAACAGGAAGAGTGGCACCCGGGCCACGAGGACGGCGTAGCTGAACTCGGACACCAGCCGGTCCTGGCCGGGCTTGGCCAGCAGGTTGGCGGCGATCGGACCGGCGTTCAGGAGCGCGGCCGCGGCCACCGATCCGCACGACCAGCCAGCCCAGGTTCGGCGTGAGCTCGCTCCACTCGGCCGTCGGGCCCTCGCCGGTCACGTGGTAGTCGCCGTGGAGGGCGATCACCACCGCGATCATCGGCGGGATGCCGACCAGCAGGCCGTACGCGCCGGCGCTCGTGACGCCCGGCGGCGACCAGCACGGCGCAGGACAGGAACCGGATCATGCCGTCCGACCCCATGAACAGCCCGTACTGCTGAGAAGCGGCCCGTGCCGGCGAACGTGCCCCGCAGGAAGTGGCCGAGGGCGTAGCCGACGAACGACAGCAGCAGGCAGCCGAAGAGGGGCCAGCTGCCGTCGAAGACCTCCTGGGTGATGAACGGGCTGATGGCCAGCAGCAGGATGATCCGACGATCCCGAGTAGGCCGAGCCCGAGGAGGCGCGGCCTTGCGCAGGACGGGCAGCCCGCCCTGACCGAGGGCGCGGCGGTGGGCGAGCGCTCGCCCCACCTCCTGCTCGATCGGCAAGAAGAAGCCGGGGGCGAGGATGAAGGTGGCGAACCACAGCTGCGCCACCGGCTTGGACGCGTTCGTACCCAAGCCGTACCGGGTCAGTGACAGGAAGCCGTAGGCGGACAGGCCGGAGATGACGAGCCCGGCCGCGACCGGGATGGTCCCTTCGGGCACCAGCGCCTTCGACGTCCCGAGGCGCCGTGGATGCTTCGGACAAGGACCGCGAGGCTACCGGCTGGTCATCGCGGCAACGGTGCGGGTGCCAGCGCGGCCGGCGACGCGATGAGGGCGGGTGCCGAAGCACCCGCCCTCATCGGTTCACGTGGTCGGTGGCGCTCAGGCGGCCTTCGGGGCGACCCGGTCGCGGATCTGGCGGCGAGCCTCGGCGGCGGCGGTGCGGGCCTTCGCCACGACCTCGCCGGCCCGCTCGGGCAGGCGCTCCTGAACTCGGCCAGAGCCTCGTCGAGCGGTCCTCGAGCACCTTCATCCGGCTGTCGAAGGCCTGGGTCTGGGCCTCGAGCGCCTTGACGAGCTGCTCGACGTGGTCCTTGCCCACGCCGAACTGGCCTGACATGCGCTCGGCCAGCTCCTGCCACCGCTTCTCGGCCTGCTCGTACGGCCAGCACGCCGGCGCCGACAGTCGCGTAGATGGCGTCCTGCACGGATCTTGGTCACTCTTCGAAGTTGGGTTGCGACATGGCGGTGTCCCTTCGTGGTTCGTTCATGGGTCGATGCCCATCAGGTCTCCGCTACAATGATATCCGCACTCCGCTAACTTTTGCAAGCATTGGGTACGAACTCCGCTCGTTGGGCTGATATCTGGCGGCCCCGTCCCACGGCGGGCTGCCCGGATTCCTCGAAGGTGCACCGGCTAGCCTCGCTCGACCGTGACGATGGAGGACCCCACCGCCGACTGCGCACGCCGCGCGCGCCCGTGGTCGGCGCCGTCATGGTCGTGCACGAGCCGGGGCCCGTGGTTCGACGAGACTGCTCGACGCCCTCGTCGCCCAGGATTACCCGAACCTCCGCTGCCTCTTCCTCCTGACCGGCGACCAGCCCGAGGTGCATGGCCCACATGGCCGGGCGAGTACCCGGGGCACTCATGCGAGCGCTCGGCGACAATCCCGGCTTCGGCCCGGCCGCCGACGAGGCGCTCAAGCTGGTCGAGGGCGCTGGCTTCTTCTGCTTCCTGCACGACGACGTCGCCCTCGATCCGACGGCGGTGAGCGAGCTGGTGGCCGAGACCTACCGCTCCAACGCCGGCATCGTCGGGCCGAAGCTCGTCGACTGGGACCACCCCGAGGTGCTCCAGCACGTCGGGCTCAGCGCCGATCGCCTCGGCGTGGCCCTCGACGTCTGCGAGGCCGGGGAGCTCGACCAGGAGCAGCACGACGCCGTCCGCGATGTGTTCAGCGTCCCACCGCGTGCCTGCTCGTGCGCATCGACCTCTTCCGCGCCCTCGGAGGCTTCGCCTACGACATCGACTTCTACGGCGACGACCTGGACCTGTGCTGGAGGGCCCACCTCTCCGGCGCCCGGGTGCTGGTCGTCCCCGATGCCCGCGCCCGTCACCGGGAGAGACTGCCCGAGCGCCGTCCTGATCTCGATCCGGCTGGTGCTGGCCGAACGCCACGGCCTGCGGACCTCCCTGTCGGCGCCCGACCGCGCTCCACCTCGTCGGCCTGACCGTCCTGCACGTCCTGTACTTCGTGACCGGGACGGTGGCCGGACTGCTCACGGGCCGGGCCCGGCAGGTGCGGGCGATCGTCGGCGCCTGGCTCTGGCAGCTCGTCCGGCTGCCTGCGCTCTTCGGTCGGCGCCGGCGCTTCCAGATCCGGCCGGCAGATCTCCGACTCCGAGGTGGCGAGCCTGCAAGGCGTACGAGGTTCGGCTCGCTCCGCGAGTACCGGCGCCATCGGACGGCGCGCCGCGAGGGGCGGTCGGTCCGGCTGGCCGAGCTGGGCGGCGATCTCCGCTCCCAGATGGGAGGCGACGAGGCCCGCACCAACGTGCTCATCTGGGCTGTCGTCGTGGTGGTGCTGGTCGTGGCCATGCGGCAGCTGATCCTCCAGACCGTGCCGCAAGCGGGCGAGCTCCTGGCCTGGCCCGCGGGACCGTTCGTGCTGGCGCGCGAGTACCTCGGCGGCTGGTGGTCGCAGGGCCTCGGCGGGACCCGAGCCGGTGCCGACGGGCATGGGGCTCTCCGCCATGCTCGGCGCCGATCACCTTCGGGGCCAACGGCCTGCCCCGCACCCTGCTCGTCGTGGCCCCGCTCTTCCCGGGGGCCATCGGCATCTGGCGGCTTCGCCCGCGCCGATCGGGTCGAGCCGCGCCGCGGCCGCCGCGCTCGGCGTCTACGTCGCGGTCTCCGCTCGCCGCCAACGCCGGTCGGCACCGGCTCGCTCTCGGGACTCCTCGCCTACGGCGCGCTGCCCTGGATGGTGCACGGGCTGGCCCGGCTCCACGGCGCCCGTCCGTTCGTGCCCCCGGCCGAGCCAGGGCGCGCCCGGCGCCTGCGCTTCGCCGACGTCGTCGTGCTCGGCGTGATCGCCGCGCGCGGTCGGCGCGTTCGTGCCCGTGTTCCCGGCCCGTCATCGTCGGTTCGGCGCCGCGCTGGCCCTCGCCGTTCGGCTCGCTGTCGTCGGGGAGCGGGCCGGGAGCGGCCGGATGCTGCTCGGGCCGATCGCCGCCGTGCTGATCGCCCTCGTGCTCAACCTGCCCTGGGCCCTCGGCGTGCTGCCGCCGCGTCGGCGCCGAGCTGGACCGTCCTCGGCGTCCCGGCCCGCCAGGTGCCCGTCCACCTCGGGTTCGCCGCCCTCGCCTCCTTCGACATCGGCCCCAACCGGCTCACCGTGCTGGCGCTCGGCCTGCCGCTGCCGCTCGTGGTCGCGCTCCTCGCCGCCCGCTCCTACCGCTTCGCCTGGGCCGGGCGCGCCACGCTGCTCGCCGTGGGCGGGCTGGCCGCGGCGTGGCTGGTCGATCGGGGCTCGCTGCCCGCTCAGCCCGACCATGATCCCGGTGTTCCTCACGCCCTACGCCATCGGTCCTCGCCATCGGTGCGGCGTGCTTCGTCGCCGGCTTCGCAGCAGGACGTCCGGGGCACGACCTTCAGCTGGCGCCAGCCCCTCGGCGTCGTCGCCCTCGTCGGCGCTGCTCGTCGGGCCGTGCCCCTCCTGCCCGCCATGGCCAGTGGGCGGTGGGAGCTGAAGGACGACCGGCGCTCGTCGCTGCTCGCCCTCCTGCCGGCCACCCCGCCCGGAGCGAGCAGCCGCGTGCTGTGGGTCGGTCCGCCGGAGGAGGTACCCGTGCCCGGGTGGCCGCTGCACGACGGCCTGATCTTCGCCCTGGCCGACGACCATGCCGCGACCATGCGGGAGCGCTGGCGGCAGGAGCCGACGCTCGGCCGAGCGCCTCGTGGCCCAGGACGTCGACCTGGCCGCCTCCGCTCGGCACCGACCGGTTCGGCCGCCTGATCGGCCCGATGGGCGTCCGCTTCATCCTCGTGCCGGCCGACGCCCGCGGCCACGCCCGGCGCGCACGCCCACGCCACCCGCCCTCCTCGATTCGCTCGACCGGCAGCTCGACCTCCGCCGGGTCGAGCTGGGGACGACTCGCTCGTCGCCTACGAGAACATGGCGTGGCTGCCGGTGCGGGCCGCGCCTCCGGTCCTGACGGCCGCCGCCAGCCGCCAGGCGGGGCCCGACGCGCTGATCCGGCTCGGACTTCACCGACGCCGAGCCGGCGCTGCCCGGCGCCGCTCCCGACGGCCGGCACCGGCTCGGTCGCAGGGCGAGTCCGTGCTCCTGGCCGAGGCGGTCGACCCGCGCTGGGAGCTGACCGTCGACGGGAAGGCGGTGCCCCGCCGCACCGCGTTCGGCTGGGCCACCGCCTGGGACCTCGCGTGCGCCCGGACACGGCTCGTTCCGCTACCGCACCGCGCCCTCCCGCTACGCCATCGTGCTGGTCCAGATCCAGCTCGGGGTCGCTGGCCCTCGTGCTCATCCGCGCCTGGCGGCACGGTCCGCCGTTCGGCCGCTAGCTGGCCCGGCGACGGGTGGCGACCAGCCCGGCCACGACCGTGATCGACCTCGGCGCCGAGCCCTCGGGCGGCCGGTGGCGATGGTCGCGCCCGAGGCCGGCTCGCCCGCACCCCCCGCTCGGGCCGGACGGGGCGGGAGACACGCCGTGATCCTCCGCCGCCTGCCCTTCGCCGTGCTCGGCGCCGCGGTGGCCACCCTGGTGGTCGATGGACAGGACGCAGCCTGCTCCCGTCGGCCTCCACCTACGGCGAGACCCCGATCGAGCAGTCGACCCCTGCGCTGCTTCGAAGCGGACGTCCTGTCGACCAGCTGGTTCTGCCCGGGCGGTCCCGACCACCGACGGCCGCAGCACCTCCCTCACGCTGTTCAACAGCAAGAACGATCCTCGCGAGGTCACGGTCTCCGCCGTGACCGACGCCGGGAACCGCAGGGTCGACGCCAGCTGACGCTGCCGCCCCGCAACCGGCCGTCGTGAACCTGGGCGACCTCGCCGCCGGTGAGGACAGACCTCGGCAACGGTTACGGCCTACGGCGGCGGCGTCGCGGTCGAGCAGACGGTGATCGGCCGGACCGGTGTGTCGACCAGCCCGTGCGCCGACCGGGCCTCGAGCACCTGGTACCTCGCGGACGGCACGACGACGGCCGACGCCTCGCTGACCCTGGTCCTCTACAACCCGTTCCCCGACGATGCCGTGGTCGACGTCTCGCTCACCACCGTCGAGCGCACGCTGCAGCCGCCCAGCCTGCAGGGTGCGGTGGTGCCGGGCCACTCGGTCCGCATCGTCGACCTCGGGCAGCAGGCGCAGCGGGAGGAGGTCGTGTCGACCGCGGTGAAGGGCCGGGGCTCCCGTTGGTGGCCGGGCGCATCCAGTCGGCCGACAACCCGACCCGCCACGGCTTCACGGCCAGCCTGGCCGCCGCGCAGCCGGCCCAGACCTGGTGGCTCCCCGACGGCGACAAGGGCAACGGCAGCAGCGAGCGCCTCGTGGTGTTCAACCCGGGCGACGCTCGATGCCTCGGTCGAGCTGTCCTTCCTGCCCGCCGGCGGGGGGAGGCGCTCGTCGGCCAGTCCAACGTCGTCGTGCCGGCCGTCGAGCTTCCTCGTCGTCGACGTCAACGGCGAGGCCGCGGTGCCGCCCGGTCCGCACAGCACCGCTCATCAACGTCGTTGGCGATCAGACCCCGGTGGTGGCCGAGCGGGTCCTCACCCGCCCGCTCGACGGCCGTCCGGCGACGACGGTGCTGCTCGGGTCGCAGCTGACGGTGCCCGACTGGTATGTGACCGGAGGAGGCGGTCAGCCGCGGGGCCGGGTCGCTCGTGATCATGAACTCGGCCGGCCTCGCCGACCACGGCGCCATCAAGGCCGTCGGTCCGGCCGGCGCCGTCGCCGTCCCGGGCTCGAGTCCATCGCCGTCCCGGCCGGCGGCTCGGCCAGCGTGGCCGTGCCGGCTTCGGCGGGTGGGCTCCCGCTCCTGGTGGAGGCCGCGCAACCAGTCGTCGTCGAGTGGCGGGCACCGATGGCCGCGGGCGACAAGGCCAGCCGGGTGCACGTCCCTCGCCTTCCCCATCGTGCGGCGGCTGACTGTGGCAGCGGCTGCTGCCCGCTGTGGCCCTGGCGCTCGCGGCCGTCGCTCGTCGCCGCCATCCTCCGGCGCCGCCGCCAGCCGCCGGCGCCGACCCCTACCGGAGGCTGGCGGGCGCCGGCCCAGCTCGACCGGCGCGACTTCGCCCGGCCGGACGCTCCCGTACCTGGTGGCGCTGTTCTCCTCGGCGACCTGCCAGTCCTGCGCCGATGGCCGACAAGGTCGCGGTCCTGGCCGCCCCCGAGGTGGCCGTCGACGTGGTCGAGGTCACCGGCCGCCGGACGCTGCACCGCAAGTACGCCATCGAGGCCGTGCCCGATCGTGGTCGTGGCCGACGCCGACGGCGTGGCCCGGGCCAGCTTCATCGGGCCGGCGACCGCCACCGACCTGTGGGCCACGGTGGCCGAGGTGCGCCAGCCCGGCTCGTCGCCCGAGCCTGACCTGGGCCGCTCGTAGCGCAGCGAGCGGCTCAGCCCGCTGGTCGCCTCTCGGCCAGCGGCGGTGGTCGGTGGTGCGGTCCGGCGCCATTCGGCGACAGGCCCTCTTGGACCAGCCGCGCCACCTCGGAGCCCTCGATCGTCTCCTTCTCGAGGAGCGCCTGGCCACCAGGTCGAGGCCCCGGCGGTGCTTGGTGAGGAGCGTCCGGGCCCGGTCCTCCTGCTCGCGCAGGATGCGGGCCACCTCCTCGTCGATGAGCCGGGCGGTGTCGTCGGAGTACTCCCGTGGCTCCGGTCATGAGGTCCTCGCCGAGGAACACCTGCCCCTGGCTCTCCCACGCCATCGGGCCGATGCGGTCGCTCATGCCCCACTCCCGCACCATGCGCTTGGCCATCCGGGTGGCGACCTCCAGGTCGTTGGCGGCGCCGGTGGTGCGCTGGTTGAACACCAGCTCCTCGGCCACGCGGCCGCCCATGGTCATGCAGATGCGGTCGAGCAGGTGGTCGCGGGAGTAGGCGTGGCGCTCCTCCGGCATCGTCTGGGTGACGCCGAGGGCCATGCCGGTCGGGAGGATGGTGACCTTGTGGACCTGGTCGGCGTGGGGGAGCACGGTGGCCAGCAGGGCGTGGCCGCCCTCGTGGTAGGCGGTGGCCCGCTTCTCCTCGACGGTGAGCACCAGGCTCTCGCGGCGGGCGCCCATCATGATCCGGTCGCGCGCCGACTCGAAGTCGATGCGCTCGATCTCCTTCGAGCCCCGGCGGACCGCGAACAGGGCGGCCTCGTTGACCAGGTTGGCCAGGTCGGCGCCGCTCATGCCCGGCGTGCCCTTCGCCATGGTCTTCGAGGTCGACGTTGGACGACAGCCGCTTGTCCCGGGCAGTGCACCTTCAGGATGGCCAGGCGCTCCGTGTACTCGGGCAGGGGCACCACGATCTGGCGGTCGAACCGCCCGGGGCGGAGCAGGGCGGGATCGAGGATGTCGGGGCGGTTGGTGGCCGCCATGATGACGACGCCCTCGGTGGCCTCGAAGCCGTCCATCTCGGAGAGCATCTGGTTGAGCGTCTGCTCCCGCTCGTCGTGGCCGCCGCCGAGGCCCGGCGCCGCGCTTGCGGCCGATGGAGTCGATCTCGTCGATGAAGATGATGGCCCGGCCCATCTTGCGGGCCTGCTGGAACAGGTCGCGGACCCGGCTGGCGCCGACGCCGACGAACATCTCCATGAAGTCCGAGCCGGTGCCCGAGAGGAAGCCGACGCCGGCCTCTCCGGCCACGGCGCGGGCGAAGAGGGTCTTGCCGGTGCCGGGCGGACCGACGAGGAGGATGCCCTTGGGGACGCGGGCGCCGATGTCCTTGAACTGGTCCGGCATGCGGAGGAAGTCGACGACCTCCCGGATCTCCTGCTTCACGCCCTCGTAGCCGGCGATGTCAGCGAACGTCGTGGACGGCTTGTCCGCGAGTACGCCTTGGCGCGGCTGCGGCCGATGGACATCACGTTGCCCATCTGGCCCGCGGCCCGGCGCTGGATCCACACGAAGAAGACGATGACGAGGATGATCGGCAGGAAGAGCCCGAGCGAGTCGAGCCAGCTGGACGAAGGGCTCTTGAACGTGGCGTCCGGCACCTTCTCGACGATCGTCTGCTGGACGTCGTCGGGCAGGGGCGTCGGCCCGGAGGTCGTGAACTTCTGGCCGCTGGTCGAGCTCGCCGGTGATCCGGCCGCTGGAGTTGTTGTAGTTGGACTTCTTGACCGTCGCCCGCCTTCACCTGCGTCAGGAAGTCGTTGTAGCTGATCTCCTTGCCGTTGTTGGTGGGGATCAGCCGGGAGCCGAAGAGGAGCAGGACGAGCAGACCGAGCAGCACCCAGACGCTCCAGCGGGGCAGTCCAGGACCGCGGGCTGGCCTTGCCCTTGGTTGTTCTGGTTGTTCTGCCCGGAGGGTCGCCCGGTGCAGGGCGCGGGCGGTTCGGCGGCGGCGACGGGGGCCACCCGGGCCGCGGCCGCTCGGGGGCGGCGGGGGCGGCGGCGGCGGGCAGGTTGGCCATAGCACCATGCTACGGGTTCACCGCACTGCTGCGCCGTCTGGGCCCGCCGGACCATCCACCAGCCGCGATCGGGTGTCGGCCGGTAGGTTCGACGCGTGTGAACCGGCATGCTCACGACCCGGGCTGCGCCGAGGAGGCGGTGGCCACGCTCACCTACCAGTACGCCCGGTCGTTGGCGTGGCTCGACCGCCTCTCGAACGAGCGCGACCCTCACGGCTACGACCTCTGCGCCGCGCCACGCGGCCCGCCTCCGCGTGCCGCACGGCTGGCGGCTCGAGGATCGTCGGCCGCCTTCGCGCTAGGCCACAGTCCGAGCTCCTCGCCGGCTGAAGGTCACCGACACGCGGCCGGGGCGGGCGCGGGTCCGGGCGTTCGGGCCCCGTTCGTCCACCACCCGGATGCGGCCTGTAGCGTCGCCCCGCGTGCGTCCCGCCCCTGGAGAGCCCCGTTTCCAGGCGGGCAGGCATTCGCGGCGTGGCTCATCGCCGCGGTCGTCGCCCTCAGCGGCCAGATCGTCATCCTCGCCGGACCGGGTACCTGACTCGACGCCCGACGACCGACCCGCTCTGGCTCGACGCCGTGCTGCTCCTCCCGCTCTGGTGCAGCCTCCTGGCCGGCGACGGTCATGCATCAGCCAGCGGTGGGGCACCGGCCGCCTCCGCGACGACTACGGCCTGCGCTTCCGGGCCTTCGACCTGCTCGGGCATCCCGATCGGCATCGCCAGCCAGGCCGCGCTCATCCCGGCGCTCTACTGGGTGCTCCACATCAGCTCGGACGAGGTGACCAGCCGGCGCGCTCGCCTCACCGACCGGGCCAAGCACCCCGGCGAGGTGATCCTGCTCGTGCTCATGGTCGTCGTCGGGGCGCCGATCATCGAGGAGCTCTTCTTCCGGGGTCTCCTGATGCGGTCGATCCAGGCCCGCTGGAACGACGGCTTGGCCCTCGTCGTCTCGGCGGTGTTCTTCGCCCTCGTGCACTTCCAGCCCATTCTGATCCCGGGCCTGGTCGTGTTCGGCCTCATCACTGGGACGTGCGCGCAGCGGACCGGCCGGCTGGGGATGGGCATCCTCGCCCACGCCGCGTTCAACGGCGACCGCCGTGCTCATGCTCCTGACCGGGTGACGTCGCACGTCGGTCGGTCCCGTGACGGTGCGAGGCATGGCTCGGGCTGACCGACGCGACGCTCCGTGTGCGAGATGTCCCAGCGATGACGGACGTGCTGGACGTCCCAGCGACCGAGGCAGGAGGCCCGACGAGCGCGGACGCTCTCGACCGCGCATCGATCCCCGAGGTCGACAGGGGCCGCCGAGGTCGACGACGAGCACCGCCGCCGCTGGTGGCAGAGCGAGTCCAACCGCAACCTCGTGCAGCTGGCGCTCACGATCGCGGTCGTCGGCGGCTGCGTCGTCTACGTCCTCGCCAACATCCACGGCAACCTGATCCTCAAGGACAACACCCCGACCGGTGGCGACTTCGGCGCCCACGTGTGGGGGCCGGCCTACCTGCGCGACCACATCCTCCCGCACTGGCGGCTCTCGGGCTGGGCCCCCGACTGGTACGGCGGGTTCCCCATGTACAAGTTCTACATGGTCATGCCGGCGCTGCTCACGGTGCTGCTCGACGTGGTCCTGCCGTACGGCGTGGCGCTCAAGATGGTGAGCGCGTTGGGCCTCGTCGCGCTGCCGGTGTGCTGCTGGGCCTTCGGCAAGCTGGCCGATCTGCCCTTCCCGATCCCGCCGCTGCTTCGCGGTCGCGGCCGTCTTCTTCCTCTTCGACTGGTCCTTCACCATCTACGGCGGCAACGTGGCGTCGACGATGGCGGGCGAGTTCTCCTTCAGCATCGCCCTGTGCCTCGCCGCTGCTCTACCTCGGCGTGCTGGCCCGGGGCATGCGCACCGGCAAGGGCCGCGGCCTCGCCGCGGGCCTGTTCGCGCTGGCCGTGCTCTGCCACCTCATCGTCGGGATCTTCGCCGCCGTCGCCACCCTCCTCATGTTCCTGCTGTACGCGGACCGCAAGCGGACCCGCTACCTGATCACGATGGTGCCCGTCGCCGGCCTGCTGACCGCGTTCTGGACGCTGCCGTTCCTCCTCGGCGGCGCCTACATGACCGACATGACCTACGAGCGCCGGCCGGTCGGCAACGCGCCCAACGGCCAGCCCGACTCGTACTGGCAGATGCTGTTCCCCTACTCGGCCTGGGTCGACCGCCTGGTCTTCGCGCTCGCCGCCATCGGCCTCGTCGCCTGCGTGATCCGCGGCCGCCGGATCGGGACCTTCCTCGGCCTCGTGGCCATCACGTTCGGCGTGTGGGCGTGCGTCTGGCCGCAAAGCCACCTGTGGAACGCCCGGCTGCTCCCGTTCATGTACCTGGCCCGGTACCTCCTGGCCTTCATCGGGTCTACGAGATCGCGGCGCTGGTCATGCGCTACGCCCGGCTCGAGCTACGCGACGCGGCCCGCGCCGCCGGCGAGACCGGTCGTCGTCGCCGGCTGGCCACCCGGGCCGACGGGCTCGGCTCGTCCACCGCGAGGTGGGCGCTCGGCTCGGTCACCCTGATCGCCGTCGTGCTCGGCTCGCTGGTGTTCGGCGGCATCTACTTCCAGCGCGGCCTGCCCTTCGCCCGGTATGGCGTCCACAACGGCAAGACCACCTATGACTGGCTGTTCTTCCGGGGTACCAAGGCTGCCTTCGTCGACGACTGGGCCCGTTGGAACTACTCGGGGTACGAGGGCAAGCCGGTCTACGGCGAGTACCGCTCCTTGATGAGCGCCATGCAGGACATCGGCGATCAGCGCGGTTGCGGGCGGGCGCTCTGGGAGCACCAGACGGGCGACGACCTCTCGAGCTACGGCACGCCCATGGCGCTGATGCTGCTGCCCTTCTTCACCAACGGCTGCATCGGCTCGATGGAAGGCCTCTACTTCGAGGCCTCGGGCACCACGCCGTACCACTTCCTCACCGCCGCGGCCGCGTCCAAGCAGGCGTCGAACCCGGTGCGCCGGCTCGACTACCAGAACGACGATGTCAACCTCGCCGTGCGCTACATGCAGGACCTCGGGATCAAGTACTACATGGCGTTCCGCCCCGACGTGATCGCCCAGGCCGACGCCAACCCCGACCTGACCCCGCTGCGCCAGGTCGGCCCGTGGACGATCTACGAGGTTGCCAACAGCGATCTGGTGGTACCGCTGACGACCAACCCGGTCGTGGTGAAGGGTCACGACGCCGGCCTCATGCCAACGCACATCGGCGAGAAGCGCGACCGCTGGCTGGAGCTGGGCACGAGCTGGTTCCAGCATCCGGAGGACTTCGCTGCCGCTCCCGGTGGCGGACGGCCCGTCGGCTTGGCAGCGCGTCACCGTCGCGCCGGACGGACCGAAGACCGACGACCGCCATCTCGCCCGGGTGAAGCCGCAGCAGACGATCGAGCAGTCCTCACTCCCCACGGCCACGGTCAGCAACGTCGTGCAGAAGGACAACTCGATCTCGTTCTCGGTCGACAAGGTCGGCGTGCCGGTGCTGGTGAAGGTCAGCTACTTCCCGAACTGGAAGGCGACGGGGGCGCAAGGCCCGTACCGCGCCGCTCCCAACTACATGGTGGTGGTACCGACCAAGAACCGGGTCACGCTCACCTACACCACGAGCAACATCGAGTACCTGGGCTACGTGTTGACCCTCCTCGGCATCGTCTTGGTGTTCGTGCTGTGGCGGAAGGGACCGCTCCAGTACGGGCCGGTCACCGAGGGTCCGGTCGTCTGGCAGGACGGCCAGCTCGTCTGGCACGAGGAGCCACCCCTGTCCCTCCCGCCCGAGCCCGAGGCGGAGCGGGACATCACCGCCGACCACGAGCGCTTCGAGGTCCTGGCCGACCAGGTCTTCGGGCCTCCGCAAGGCGTGCCCCCGGTCTTCGCCTACCTGCCGGCGGACGGGCGCGAGACACCAGGCACCGGCCTCGAAGCACCAGGCGCCGGACCCGAGGCACTGGCCGAGCCGGTGGCGGTCTCCGACGCGTCAGAGGCCACCGCACCGCCACCGGATCCGCCACCGCCACCCCCGGCATCGCTGCCCCCGGCATCGCTCCCGCCACCGCGGCCAGCACTCCCGTAGCGGTCGTCCCCGGGGCGGGGTGCCACCTCGGCTGCGGCCGCTCGGCCGCAGCTGGACCGTTCAGCCGGTCGCGGCCCCGCCCCCGCGCCGACAGACCAGTAGGGTTCGACCTCGCCATGTCTGCGCTCGACCCGATCGTCAAGGCCTACGACATCCGTGGCACCGTCCCCGACCAGCTGGACTCCGCGATCGCCCGCGCCCTGGGGGTCGCCTTCGCCACCTTCACCGGTGCGCGGCGCGTCCTCGTCGGCCGGGACATGCGGCCCTCCGGCGTCGAGCTCGTCGCGGCCTTCGCGGCAGGCGTGCGGGCGCAAGGCGTCGACGTGATCGACCTCGGGCTGGTGTCGACCGACCTCGTCTACTTCGCGGCGGGGAGCCTCGATGCCCCGGGCGCCATGTTCACCGCGTCGCACAACCCGGCCCAGTACAACGGCGTCAAGTTCTGCCTGGCTGGAGCCCGTCCGGTCGGCGCCGATACCGGGTTGGCGGATGTCAAGGCCGTCGCGGAGTCAGTTCTCGCTGGAGGAGGCCCGGTCGCGGCGCCGCAGGCCGGCGCGCTCGAGCGGCGCGACCTGCTCGACGCCTTTGCCCAGCACGTGGTGTCGTTCATCGACCCGGCCTCGATCATCCCGCTCAAGGTGGTCGCCGACACCGCCAACGGCATGGGTGGCCTGGTCGTCCCGAAGGTGTTCCAGCGGCTGCCGCAGATCGAGCTCGAGGTGATGTACGGCGAGCTCGACGGCACCTTTCCCAACCACCCCGCGGACCCGATCCAGCCCGCGAACCAGCTCGATCTCCAGGCACGGGTCGTCGCAGGGCACTTCGACCTCGGGCTGGCCTTCGACGGTGACGCCGACCGGGTCTTCGTGGTCGACGAGATGGGTCGCGGCCTCTCTGGCTCGACCACCACGGCCATGCTGGCGGCTGGGATGCTGACCAAGCACCCGGGCGCGACCATCCTCCACAACCTGATCTGCTCGAAGGCCGTGCCGGAGGTCGTTCGCGAGCACGGGGGCGTACCGGTGCGCACCAAGGTCGGACACAGCTACATCAAGGAGATCATGGCGGAGACCGGCGCCGTGTTCGGCGGCGAGCACTCGGCGCACTACTACTTCCGCGACAACTACCGCGCCGACTCAGGGATCATCGCCACCATGCTGGTGCTCGAGCAGCTGGGCCTCGCCGGTGTGGCGCTCTCGACGGCGCGCAAGCCGTTCGAGCGGTACGCGGCCTCGGGCGAGATCAACACCCAGGTCGATGACACGGTGGCCGTGGTCGAACGGGTGGCGGCGGCCCACCCGGCGGCCGAGCAGGATCGGCTCGACGGCCTCACGGTCGACTACGGCGACTGGTGGTTCAACCTGCGCCCCTCGAACACCGAGCCGCTGCTCCGCCTCAACCTCGAGGCAAGCGATCGTGAGGCGTGCGATCGGCGGGTGGCCGAAGTCCTCGCCCTCATCACCGAGTCGTGACCGGTCAAGAGAGGAAGCACCGATGGCGCTCCAAGCCGAGCTGCTCGAGATCCTGGTCTGTCCCGAGGACAAGCGCGGCCTCTACTACCTCGCCGACGAGGACGCGCTGTACAACCCTCGGCTGCGGCGGCGATATGCGGTGCGCGAGGGGATCCCGGTGATGCTGCCCGAGGAGGCCGAGTCGGTCGACGACGCCGAGGACGCACGGATCCTGGGCAAGGTCGAGGCGCTCGGCCTCCGCCTCACCGTCGAGGGCTGACGCCGAGGTGGCCGCCTTCGACGACGGGCACCTCGACTCGCTCGGGATGTGGGACGTCACGTTCGGTGCCGCCGACCAGCTCGAAGCGGCCCTCGCGGCCGTGGCCGAGCCGATCCCCGGCCTGCCGGCGGCCGTCGACGTCGAGCACGTCGTGTTGCTCGGGATGGGAGGCAGCGGCATTGCAGGCGACGTGCTGGCGGCCGTGGCCGAGTCGGTCAGCGCCATGCCAGTGGTGGTGGTGAAGGACAGCGTGCTGCCGGCCTTCGTCGGGTCGCGCTCGCTGGTGGTGGCGCTGTCGTACTCGGGTCGCACGGCGGAGACGCTGACTGGCGCGTCGACCGCGCTCGGGCGCGGGGCTTCGCTCGTCGCCGTCTCGGCGGGCGGGCCGTTGGCCGCGCTGGCCGAGGAGGCTGGTGGTCCCGCACTGCAGGTGGACGGGCGCATTCCCATGCCGCGAGCCGCCCTCGGCGCCATGGTGGCCCCGGTGCTCGCCATCGCCGAGGATGTCGGGGTGCTCCCGGGCGGGCGGGCGCAAGGGGCTGCGGCCGTCAACCAGCTCCGGCGCCGGTCCGCCGCGCTGCGGCGGCCCGAGAACGACGCCGGCCGCATCGCCCGGATCATCGGGCGAACCTGGCCGCTCGTGTACGGGGCCGGACGGCTGGGTGCGGTGGCGGCAATGCGGTGGAAGAACCAGGTGAACGAGAACGCCAAGGCTCCGGCCTTTGTGCACGTGCTGCCCGAGGCGTGCCACAACGAGCTGTGCGGTTGGGGCCAGCACGGCGACGTCACCCGCCAGGTGCTCACCCTGGTCGAGCTGCGGCATGGCTACGAGACCGCCGACGCCCCTCGGCGCTTCGAGCTGATCAACGAGCAGATGCTCGAGGTGATGGCGGACATCGTCACCGTCGAAGCGGCCGGGGAAGGTCCGCTGGCGCAGCTCTTCGACCTCGTGCTTGGTGGGCGACGTGACGTCGCTCTACCTGGCGGCCGACGCCGGGGTGGATCCCGGGCCGATCCCTGCGCTCGAAGAGATCAAGGCTGGGCTCACGGTAGGCTGAGGGGCCGCGGGCTGCTCGGACCTGGGCCGAGGAGTGGTGCCAGTTGGCCCCAGCCCACGATCAACCGGTGGTTGCTCACGCAACCCTCGAACCTTTCCCGTGATCGTGGAGGCTCCCATGCCATCGTCCCTCGCCGAGCGACGCGACTACCGCGTCGCCGACCTTTCCCTCGCCCCCTTCGGCCGCCGTGAGATCCACCTGGCTGAGCACGAGATGCCCGGGCTGCGCTCGCTGCGCAAGAACCTGGGCCCGCTCAAGCCGCTGGCCGGCGCCCGCATCTCCGGCTCGTTGCACATGACCATCCAGACGGCCGTACTCATCGAGACCTTGGTCGAGCTCGGCGCCGAGGTGCGCTGGGCCAGCTGCAACATCTTCTCGACCCAGGATCACGCTGCGGCAGCGGTGGCGGTGGGACCCGACGGCACGGCGGACGATCCGCAGGGCGTCCCGGTGTTCGCCTGGAAGGGTGAGACCCTCGAGGAGTACTGGTGGTGCACCGACCAGGCGCTGACCTGGGAAGGCACCGACGGCCCGAACATGATCCTCGACGACGGCGGCGACGCCACCCTGCTCATCCACAAGGGCGTCGAGTTCGAGAAGGCCGGCGAGGTCCCGGACCCGACGAGCGCGTCGAACGCTGAGCTCGCCATCGTCCTCGGCCTGCTGCAGCGGTCGCTCCAAACCGATCCGACGAGGTGGACCCGGCTGGCCGCAGGGATCAAGGGTGTCACCGAGGAGACCACCACTGGCGTGCACCGCCTCTACCAGATGTTCGAGCGGGGCGAGCTGCTCTTCCCCGCCATCAACGTCAACGACTCGGTCACCAAGTCGAAGTTCGACAACCTCTACGGTTGCCGGCACAGCCTGGTCGACGCCATCAACCGGGCCACCGATGTGATGATCGGCGGCAAGACCGCGCTCGTCATGGGCTATGGCGACGTCGGCAAGGGGTGCGCCCAGAGCCTCCGCGGTCAGGGCGCGCGGGTCATCGTCACCGAGGTCGATCCGATCAACGCCCTGCAGGCGGCAATGGAGGGCTACCAGGTCACGACCCTCGAGGACGTGGTGGGACTGGTCGACATCTTCGTGACCGCCACCGGCAACACCGGCATCATCACCGCCAAGGACATGGCGGGGATGAAGCACAACGCCATCGTGTGCAACATCGGCCACTTCGACAACGAGATCGACATGGCCGGCCTGGCCCGAAGCGGGGCCAAGAAGATGGAGATCAAGCCGCAGGTGGATCTCTGGACCTTCCCCGATGGCCACAGCATCATCGTCCTGGCCGAGGGGCGGCTGGTGAACCTCGGCTGCGCGACCGGTCACCCGAGCTTCGTGATGAGCTGCTCGTTCTCGAACCAGGTGCTGGCCCAGGTGGAGCTGTTCAACAAGACGGCGTCGTATCCAGTCGGCGTCTACGTGCTGCCGAAGCGACTGGACGAGCAGGTGGCCCGAGCCCACCTCGACGCGCTCGGCGTGAAGCTGACGCCGTTGTCGGACGAGCAGGCGAGCTATCTCGGCGTCGAGCCGGAGGGGCCCTTCAAGGCCGAGAGCTACCGCTACTGACGCCGAAGTCTGCTCGTCGGCCCATCGGCCCGTCGGCCCGTCGGTCCGCAGTGGCGGACCGCCGGCACCGGGCAGATCGCCCGCAACCTCGGCTGCCTGGTTCAGAAGCGGTCGGTCGAGGTTGTGGGATCCGCAATGTCGCCCGACCGCCTCGGAGCTGGTCGGCCGACGTTGCGGCCGGCCCGGGCGCACGTTGCCGCGTGTGTGCGGCGCAGACGTGGTCGGCGACCTCGTAGCACCCCTCCGGTAGACCCGGGACCGTGCTCTTGCCCAGCAGCTGTCCCATTTGCCGGCGCCCCGGCCCGTCGCCCTGTGCTCGTTGTGCGGCCTCGTTGGTCCCCGACCGGCCGGTGGCGCCAGTGCCAGCCGTGCTCGCCTACGCCGGGGCAGGGCGGCGGCTGGTGCTCGCCCTGAAGCAGGGCAACGCCCGGCCCCTGGTGCGCTCCCTGGCTCGGGCCATGGCCATTGAGGCCCGTCGGGAGCGAGTCGACGTCGTGACCTGGGCGCCGACCTCGGCCGTGCGCCGCCGTCGCCGCGGCGGCGATCAAGCCGAGCTGCTGGCGCGCGCGGTGGCCTGGCGTCTCGGCGTCCCGTGTCGGCGGCTCCTCGTGCGGGTGGACGACGGGCGGGGCCCGCAGACGGGCCGGTCGTGGGCCGAACGGCTCGACGGCCCGACGTTCGTGGCTCGTCGAACGGTGCGGGGGGACATCCTGGTGATCGATGACGTGGTGACCACCGGCGCCACCCTTCGGGCCGCCGAGGCGGCCCTCGTGCGGGCAGGAGCGCGGCACGTTCGCTGCCTGGCCGCCGCGGCCACGCCATGAGCAGGTCAGAAAATCCTGTCGGGTCGCCGCCGGCCGGCTCGTAGCGTCCCACCGTGCCGCCGCTCTCGACGCTCCCGTTGTTCGCCGTCACCGCGCTGATCCTGCTCGTCATTCCCGGGCCTGCCGTGCTCTACATCACCGCCCGCAGCGCGAGCCAGGGGCCGCGGGCGGGGCTGGTATCGGTGCTCGGGGTGCACACCGGAACGGTCGTCCACGTCCTGGCCGCGGTCGTCGGCCTGTCGGCACTGCTGATGGCGTCGGCGGTCGCCTTCTCCGCCATCAAGGTGGCCGGGGCGGTCTACCTGATCTACCTGGGCCTGCGCACGATCCTTGGTCGCCAGTCGGTCGAGAGGCACGCCCCCGCGCCGCCGCGCGCCCTGCGCCGGCTGTACGTGGACGGCATGATCGTCAACGTCCTGAACCCGAAGACGGCGCTGTTCTTCCTGGCCTTCCTGCCTCAGTTCGTCGAGCCGGGCCACGGGCCGGTCTGGACCCAGACCCTCCTCCTCGGCCTCGTCTTCATGCTGCTCGGCCTTCTGAGCGACAGCGCCTACGCGCTGGCCGGCGCCCAAGCTGGCCGGTGGGTCAGTCGTCGGGGCGGTCTGCCGCGGGGAAGTCGGTACGTCGAGGGCGGCATCCTGGTCGGCTTGGGCCTCACCGCGCTGGCCGTCCCCCACCGGCGCCCAAGCGGCTGATCGGCGGGTGACTGCTGTCCCCGGCGAGGCCTGCAAGCCAGCCTGGGTGCGCTGGCCGGTAGCATCGAAATCCGCATGGGAATCCTCGATCGCATCCTCCGCGCCGGCGAGGGCAAGAAGCTCAAGGCGCTCTCGGGGTTGGTGCCCGACATCAACGCCGTCGAACCGGAGCTGATGGCCCTCTCGGACGCCGCGCTCCAGGCCAAGACCCCCGAATTCCGCCAGCGCTTGGAGAATGGGGAGGAGCTCGACGACCTGTTGGTGGAGGCCTTCGGCGTCGTGCGCGAGGGCGCCCGGCGGACCATCGGCCAGCGCCACTTCGACGTCCAGCTGATGGGTGGCGCAGCCCTGCACTTCGGCTGGGTCTCTGAGATGAAGACGGGCGAGGGCAAGACCCTCGTGTCGACCCTGGCGGCCTACCTGAACGGCCTCACCGGCAAGGGCGTGCACCTGGTCACGGTCAACGACTACCTCGCTCGCCGCGACGCCGAGTGGATGGGTCAGATCCACCGCTGGCTCGGCCTGTCGGTCGGGCTGGTGATCCCGGGTCCCAACGAGGCACCGGCGTACAAGCGGGCCGAGTACGGCTGCGACATCACCTACGGCACGAACAACGAGATGGGTTTCGACTACCTGCGCGACAACATGGCCACCTCGCCTGAGGAGAAGGTGCAGCGCGGACACGTCTACTCCATCGTCGACGAGGTGGACTCGATCCTGATCGACGAGGCCCGAACGCCACTGATCATCTCCGGCCGGGTGGCCGACGCGGCCAAGCTCTACTACCGGTTCGCGGCGGTGGTCCGGCACCTCGAGCGCGACCTTCACTACGAGGTGGACGAGGAGAAGCGCACTGTCTTCCCGACCGAGGAGGGCATCGAGAAGGTCGAGCAGGAGCTGCGGATCGCCAACCTGTACGACGCCGTCCAGCAGAACCTCGTCCACCAGCTGCAGGCCGCGTTGCGAGCCAAGGAGCTCTACAAGCGGGACAAGGACTACATCATCCAGAACCGCGAGGTGAAGATCGTCGACGAGTTCACCGGCCGCATCCTCGAGGGTCGGCGTTGGAGCGAGGGCCTGCACCAAGCGGTCGAGGCCAAGGAGAACGTGCCGATCAAGGAGGAGAACCAGACCCTCGCCACGATCACGCTCCAGAACTACTTCCGGATGTACGACAAGCTGGCCGGGATGACCGGCACCGCCGCCACCGAGGCCGCCGAGCTCATGAACACCTATGAGCTCCAGGTGGTGCAGATCCCGACGAACATGCCCCTGGTCCGCAGCGACCACCCGGACCTGATCTACAAGTCCGAGCTGGCCAAGTTCGACGCCGTGGTGGAGGACCTGGCGACCCGCTACGAAAGCGGTCAGCCGGTGCTCGTCGGCACGGTGAGCGTGGCCAAGAGCGAGTACCTGGCCGAGCTGCTGACCAAGCGGGGCATCCCCCACGAGGTCCTCAACGCCAAGCAGCACTCGAGGGAGGCCGGCGATCGTCGCCCAGGCCGGTCGGCTCGGTGCGGTGACGGTCGCCACCAACATGGCCGGTCGAGGGCGTGGACATCGTCCTCGGCGGCAACCCGGAGGGCCTGGCCCGCCAGGAGGTGCTCCGGGAGGGCCACGCGCCCGAGACGCTGGTCGAGGAGTCCAACCTGCCCGTCGCCGCCGACGAGCTGCCCGAGGAGGAGCGGGCGGCGCGGGCCGTGGCCGCAGGAGCGCTACGCCTACTGGATGGGCCAGTTCAAGGACGAGTGCGCGGCCGAGGGCGACAAGGTGCGCGAGCTCGGTGGCCTCTATGTGCTCGGCACCGAGCGCCACGAGAGCCGGCGCATCGACAACCAGCTGCGCGGCCGCGCCGGCCGCCAGGGCGACCCCGGCGAGAGCCGGTTCTACCTCAGCCTCGACGACGAGCTGATGCGGCTGTTCGCCACCGGTGCGCTGCAGTGGGTCATGGGCAAGACGCTCCCCGACGACGCGCCCATCGAGGCGAGGATGGTCACCAAGGCCATCGAGCGGGCGCAGAACACGGTCGAGCAGCGCAACGCCGAGATCCGCAAGAACGTCCTCAAGTACGACGAGGTGATGAACGAGCAGCGCAAGGTCATCTACAAGCGCCGCGACCAGATCCTCGCCGGCGCCGACCTGCGGACCGAGGCGCTCGAGTACCTCGACGACGCGGTGCGCACCACGATCGAGGCCCACTGCGTGTCCGAGGTGGCCGAGGAGTGGGACCTCGAGGGCCTGGCCACCGAGCTCAAGACCTTCTACCCCTCGACGGTCACGGCCGAGCAGCTCGCCGACCTGCCAGCACACGGCCGAGATGCAGGCCCTCGTCATGGACGAGGCCGAGCCTACTACCAGCGGCGCGAGGAGGAGCTCACCCCCGAGCTCATGCGGGAGATCGAGCGTCGGGTGATGCTGCAGATCATCGACCAGCGCTGGCGCGAGCACCTGCAGGAGATGGACTACCTGCAGGAGGGCATCAACCTCCGGGCCATGGGCCAGCGCGACCCGCTGGTCGAGTGGCAGCGTGAGGGCTTCGAGATGTTCGGCGAGCTCATGCACGGCGTCGCGCAGGACTTCGTGCGCTCGTGATGCACGTCCAGGTCGGCTGCCCGCCCGAGGAGGTCCAGCAGCCGGTGCCTGCTCGGCGTCGAGACCCACTCGGCGGAGGACGACGACACGCACTGGCCTCGAGCTGGCGGCCGCGCAGCAGGCCATCGCTGAGGGCGAGCTGGCACCGGAGGAGCTGGCGCCGGCCGGTGCCGCGAACCGCGACGGCCAGCGACACCATGCCGCCAGCCGGCGAAGCAGCAGACGGTCCGCAAGGACGAGTGGGCCAAGACCGGCCGCAACGACCCCTGCCCGTGTGGCTCGGGCAAGAAGTACAAGATGTGTCACGGTCGTCTGACCGATGCGCGACTTCACCGACGAGCTGCGCGCGCTCCGCGACCGGGTCGCTGAGGCCCACCGCTACCTCCGCATCGACGCCAACCGGGGCCGCTTGGCGGAGCTGGAGGGCGCGGTCGCCGCGCCCGACCTCTGGGACGACCAGGACCGGGCCAAGCAGCTGACGGGCGAGTACGCCCGGCGTCAAGGACGACGTCGACACCTACGACGCGCTGGCGCAGGACATGGAAGACGTCGAGGTCCTCCACGAGCTGGCGCGGGAGGAGGGCGACGAGAGCCAGGAGCCGGAGATCGAGTGCTGCGTGCACGTGGCTCGACGCGCGAGCTGTCGCAGCTGGAGCTGCGCAGCCTGTTCACGGGTGAGCACGACGAGGCCGACGCCATCTGCCGGGTCAACGCCAAGGACGGCGGCGTCGACGCCCAGGACTGGGCCGAGATGCTGCTGCGGATGTACATGCCGCTGGGCCGAGCGGCAGCGGCTTCGCGGTCGAGGTCGACGACGTCTCGGAGGGTACGGAGGCCGGCATCCTCTCGGCCGAGTTCACCATCAAGGGCCGCTACGCCTACGGGCTGATGTCCGCCGAGCGGGGCACCCACCGCCTGGTGCGCATCAGCCCGTTCGACGGCAACGCCCGCCGCCAGACCAGCTTCGCCGCCGTCGACGTGTGGCCCGTGATCGACGCGCCCGACGTCGAGGTGAACGACAGCGACATCCGCATGGAGGTCTTCCGGGCCTCCGGCGCCGGCGGGCCAGCACGTGAACAAGACGTCGTCGGCGGTGCGGCTGATCCACGAGCCGACCGGTCTGGTCGCCAGCTCCCAGGAGGAGCGCAGCCAGCTCCAGAACCGGGAGAAGGCCTTGGGCCGGCTGAAGGCCATGATCGCGGCGCAAGGTCGAGGAGGAGCGCGAGCAGGAGCTGCAGCGCATCGCCGGCGGCAAGCAGGCCCAGGTGGGCTGGGGCAGCCAGATCCGCAGCTACGTGCTGCAGCCCTACCAGATGGTGAAGGACCTGCGCACGGGGTCGAGATCGGCAACGTCGCCGCGGTCCTCGACGGCGATCTGGACGAGCTCATGGAGGGCTACCTCCGATGGAAGCGGGCCACCGGCGGCGGCCGACGGCGGCGACGGTGGAGCCGGCCGTGCCGGCGGCGACGTGACCGATTTCGCCGACGACCCGCTGGTAGCGATGACCAGCCGGGTCAGGGCGGGACCTCCCTGAACGCCATGATCACGCCCCACTCATGATCAAGCTCGACAACGTCACCAAGGTCTACGGTCACGACGTGGTCGCCGTCCGCGACGCCGACCTTCGACATCCCGAAGAGCGAGTTCGTGTTCCTCGTCGGGCCGTCCGGCTCGGGCAAGTCGACCCTGCTGCGCCTCCTCAACAAGCAGGAGCAGCCGGAGCGGGGGACGATCTGGGTGGCGGGCCGCAGCATCAACGAGCTGGCTGCCTCGAAGGTCCCGTACCTGCGCCGCAACATCGGCAACATCTTCCAGGACTACAAGCTGCTGCCCAACAAGACCGCGTTCGAGAACGTGGCCTTCGCCCTCGAGGTGATCGGCCGGCCCGAAGCACGTGATCCGCCAGCAGGTGCCGGCGGTGCTCGAGCTGGTCGGGCTGGCCGGCAAGCAGGAGCGCTTCCCGCACCAGCTGTCGGGCGGCGAGCAGCAGCGGGTGTCCATCGCCCGGGCCTTCGTCAACCGCCCGCTGATCCTGCTGGCCGACGAGCCCACCGGCAACCTGGACCCGCTGACGAGCGAGGGCATCATGCGGCTGCTCGACCGCATCAACAAGACCGGCACCACCGTGGTCATGGCCACCCACGACCAGCGCATCGTGAACATGATGCGCCGCCGGGTCATCCAGCTCGACCGCGGCACCATCGTGCGTGACCAGGCCCGAGGGGTGTACGAGTAGATGCTCAACCGTCTCGGCTACTGGCTGCGCGAGACCCTCGCCAGCCTCCGCCGCAACCTCACGCTCACCATGGCCGCCGTGCTCACCGCGGCCGTGTCGCTGGCTCCTCCTCGGTGTGGCCCTCCTCGCCCGCGAGGGCGTCGGCAACCAGCTCGTGCAGTGGAAGGGCGGCGTCCAGTTCATCGTCTTCATGAAGGCCGACGCCACCGAGGACCAGATCCAGAGCGTGCGGCAGGCGCTGAAGGAGAGCCCGCAGGTCGACGACGCCAAGACCGTCTACCTCGACAAGCCGGCAGCCTTCGAGGAGTTCCAGCGCATCTTCAAGGATCAGAAGACGATCGCCGAGTCGCTGACCGTCAACGACATCCCGCCCAACTTCAAGGTCGTGCCGAAGACCGACGACAGCAACGTCATCACCGCGGTCGGCAACCAGCTGCTGACGAAACCGGGCGTCATCGACGTCCGCTTCGCGCGCGACTACGTCGACCGGTTGCAGGCCTTGTCGCGGATGGTCGGCATCGTCTCGATCGCCATGTTCCTCGTCCTGCTCCTTTCACCGCGGTCGTGCTGATCTGGAACACCATCCGGACGGCCATGTTCGCCCGAAGACGCGAGATCGAGGTGATGAAGCTCGTCGGCGCGACGAACTGGTTCATCCGGATCCCGTTCATGTTCGAGGGGCTGCTGCACGGCCTGGCCGGCGGCGTGCTGGCGGTGGTCGGGCCTCTATCGGCGTGAACTTCCTCTGGACCGACCGGGTCATCCCCAAGATCCCCGACCTCGCCGCGCTCCAGGTGAGCTCGTCGCAGTTCCACCTGGTCGTGCTGCTCGTGCTCGTGGTGGGCGCGCTGGTCGGCGCCATCGGCTCCGCGGTCGCCGCCTCCCGCTTCCTCGACGTCTGATCCGCCCGCCAGCCTCACTCCGAGCGTTCCGGTCACCGAATCTGCGCCTGAGGCGCGGATTCGGTGACCAGAACCCCGAGAGGCCCCGGCCGGTGTGACCAGAACGCCCGGAGAGGCCCCGGCCGGTGTGACCAGAACGCCGAGAGGCCCCGGCCGGTGTGACCAGAACGCCGCCCGGCCGGTGGCGATCCGGCGGGCGCCTTGACCGCACCTCGCGGTTGGGCCAGCATGTTGGGCGTGCCCAGGAGGGTCCGGGCGGGCCTGGCTGCGCTGGTGTTGGTCGCCGGCGCCCCCGCCCCGGCGGCGGCTTCCGGCCCCACCACCACCGACCCCGCCGCAGCAGAAGACCCAAGTGGATCGGGAGCGCAGTCAGCTCGCAGAACGATACGACGAGACGCTGACGTGCGAGGCCGACCTGTTGGCCGCCTACGAGCAGTCGCGCGCCACCGCGGCCGAGCTGACCCGCCAGCTGGCGACGCTCGACGGTACTCGGCCGCCGTGCAGAAGGACCTCGACTCGGCGACGACCACGGCGGCGACCGGCGCGTGCAGCACCGTGACGCAGCCGTGCGGACCTGCGGACGGCACACGACGAGCTGTCGCGCCGGCGGGCCGAGCTGCGGGCCACCGCGGTGTCCGGCTACGTGTGGTTCGGCGAGCGGGGGAGCGTGCACGGCGCGTACGGCCAGGGGTTGACGGCCGGCCAGCAGCGCTCGTCTCCAGCTTCTACGCCGGCTACCTGACCACGTCCAGGACCATCGGGTCCACGCCGTGGAGCGCAGCAGAAGCGCGTGACCCGGCGCTGACGGACGACGCCGGACGGCCAGCGACGCGCCGAGGCAGCCCGCAAGGACGTGGCCCAGCGGCGGGCCGACCTGCAGAAGGCCCGGGACCAGCGGCGGCGGCCAAGGCCGCGGCCGATGCCGAGGTCGAGCGCCAGCGCCAGCTGGTCGCCCAGGTCGAGGCCCAGCGGTCCGACTACGAGGCGCAGCTGGCCTCCCTGGCGGCGGAGTCGGCGCCCATCGGCGCCCTGCTGCGTGGCCCGCCAGGCCGCGGCCGAGGCCGGCGGCCGCCGCAGCACCGGCCGTGCGCCCGCGCCAGGCGACCAAGACCACGGCCCGCCCGACGGCGGTCGCCGGCGACGACGACCAAGCCCAAGCCGGCTCCCGCAGCCGGCCCCGGCGACCGAAGCCGCACGCCGCGCCGCCCGCGTCGACCCCGGCGCGGCGGCGGGCCACCGACCACGAACAACGCCGGCAGCGGTCCGCCGCCTCACATCGCCGTCCAGCTTAGCTACCCGCTCCCGGGCTACCCGGTCGTCTCGACCTACGGCTGGCGGATCCACCCCATCCTCGGCGTCCGCAAGCTGCACGAGGGCATCGACATCTGCGGCGCCGACCAACACGCCCATCCACGCCGCCGCGGCCGGGCACCATTCGTCTGGGCCGGTCCCCGCAATGGCTACGGCAACGCCGTCGATCATCGACCACGGGTCAGCGGGTCGGGACGCTCTACGCCCACCAGTCGGTGATCGGCGTGACCGTCGGGCAGTCGGTGGGCGCCGGGCGACGTCATCGGCTACGTCGGCCAGACCGGGCTGGCGGCCAGCCCGCATCTGCCACTTCGAGGTGCGCGTGGGCGGCAACACCTACGACCCGCTGGCCTACGTCCAGCCCGACCTGACGGACCAGCTGAGGTGGCGGCCGGGCCGCGCGGCGTACGGTGCCGCTCGTGGACTACACCCAGATCGCCTACGAGGTCGCCGACCGGGTCGCCACCATCACCCTCGACCGCCCCGAGCGGCTCAACGCCTTCACCCCCACGATGATGTACGGAGCTCATCGACGCCTTCGATCGAATCGACGCCGATGACGACGTGCGAGCCGTCGTGGTGACCGGTCGCGGTGGTGGCTTCTGCGCCGGCGCTGACCTCGCCGACGGCGCCGAGACGTTCAACCTCGCGGCGGCAGCGGACTGCAGGCCGCGGTGGCATCCCCCACGACGGCGGCGGGATCGTGACGCTGCGCATCTTCCGTTGCCTCAAGCCGGTCATCGCGGCGATCAACGGCCCCGCGGTCGGCATAGGCGTCACGATGACGTTGCCGATGGACGTCCGCTTGGCCTCCGAGGAGGCTCGCCTCGGATTCGTGTTCGCCGCGGCGCGGGCTCGTCCCCGAGGCGTGCTCGTCCTGGTTCCTGCCGCGGCTCGTGGGGATCCAGCAGGCCTCCGAGTGGGTGCTCACCGGACGCGTCTTCCCCGCTCATGAAGGGCTGACGGGTGGTCTGCTGCGCAGCGTCCACCGGCCCGACGAGCTGCTCCCCGCCGCCTACGCGCTGGCGGCCGAGATGGCCGAGGGGACGGCGCCGGTGAGCGTCGCCCTGTCCCGTCAGATGATGTGGCGCATGCTCGGTGCCGACCACCCGATGGTCGCCCACCGGGTCGACTCTCGCGGGATCTTCGAGCGGGGCCGCAGCGACGACACCCGCGAAGGCGTGACCAGCTTCCTCGAGAAGCGCCCAGCCGCCTTCCCGCTCAAGGTCAGCGAGGGCCTGCCGGACATCTTCCCCGGATGGACGGAGCCCGAGTTCAGCTGAGGGCGGCCGGCCGGATCAGCGCTTGCGAGCCACGGTCAGGCCGTCGCGGATGGTGAGCAAGACGACATCGACCCGCTCGTCCTCGGCGACCGCTTCGTTGAAGGCGACGATGGCGAGGCCGTCGGCGTCGTCCGACTCGGGCTCGACGACCCGGCCCGACCACAGCGTGTTGTCGGCGAGCACGAGGCCGCCCCGCCGCACCCGCGGGACCAGCTCGTCGTAGTAGGCCCAATAGCTGGGCTTGTCGGCGTCGATGAACGCGAGGTCGATCGGCTCGTCCTCTGGTAGGGCGCGCAGCGTGTCGACGCCCGGTCCGATCCGCAGCTCGATCCGCTCGGCCACGCCGGCCTCCTTCCAGTAGCGCCTGCCGATCGCGGTCCACTCGTCGCTGACGTCGCAGCAGAGCAAGTGACCGTCGGCGGGGAGCGCCCGGGCGATGCAGAGGGCGGAGTAGCCGGTAAAGGTCCCCACCTCGACCGCCCGTCGGGCCCCGACCATGGCCGTCAGCATCCCGAGCAAAGCGCCCTCGTCGGACGAGACCTGCATCCGGCTGGCTCCGCCGAGTGCCTGCGTCTCGGCGATGAGCCGACGCTGGAGCTCGTCGGGCTGGGTGCTGTGCGACGACGGCGTAGCGCTCGACCTCAGGGTCGAGCCAGGGCTGGTTGACGGGCATGCCCGCACCCTACGAGACGGTCTCCGGCGCCCTTCGACGGCTGCTCCCGAGGCCCTCGTCCCTACACTGCGGCGGTGTCCGAGGCATCGGCCGACCCGCCCACCGTCTACGCCGCCGCGGGTGGCATGCCCTTCTTCGAGGCGCTGGTCGAGCGCTTCTACCGGGCGGTCGCCATGGACCCCATCCTGCTGCCGCTCTACCCACAGCCGGAGGACCTCGGTCCAGCGAAGCGGAAGCTGACGCTGTTCTTGGCCCAGTACTGGGGTGGGCCCGACGATCTACAACGATGAGCGGGGTCACCCGCGGCTGCGCATGCGCCACGCGCCGTTCTTGATCGGCCCAGTGGAGCGGGATCGCTGGCTGGCGCACATGCGGGCCGCCATCGAAGCGATGGACCCGCCGGCGGAGATCCGCTCCGCCCTGTTCGAGTACTTCGAGATGGCCGCCGAGTCCCTGCGCAACACCGACTGAGACCCGCCAGCGCCGGCGCCGTGCCATGGGTGGTCACGTGCACGCGCACGGTGGCCGCGAGCCGCGGCCACGACGCCATGACCAGGCCCTGGTCATGAAGAGGCTGAATGACGCCTGGAGACGTATCTCGAAGCGAGGTGCACACTCTGTACCTGGGGGGCTCCTGAACCGCAACCGGGCGGGTCGGGTGGGATCAACCGAGATGAGAGCGAACCCCTCCGACCGAGATCGACACCACGAACGAGACCACCATCACCAACGACTGCGCCTGAGCCTTGGTGCAGCGGCGGCACTGATCGCCATGGCCGAGCCCGGGCGGGGGCTCGGCCATGACGGCGCGTCGATGTCCGGCCCACTCGAATCGGTCAGCGGATCGGGGCGGCCTGACCCCGCACGAATGCTGCGATGGCCGGGAGGGTGATCTCCGGTCGCTCCAGGTGCGGGGCGTGCCCGCAGTCGTCCACCCGCACCTGCTCGACGGTGCTCGGCACGCCAGACGCAATGGCGTCGAGCTGGGCCAGCGTCCCGTACTGGTCGTCGAGCCCCTGGATGGCAAGGATCGGGCTGGTCACACCGGCCAGGTAAGGCTCGATGTTCCAGGAGCGGAAGGCGGGCGAGAGCCAGACGTCGTTCCAGCCCCGGAAGGTGGCGTCGGCGTCGCGGTGGTACTGCGCCAGCCGCTGACGCAGGTCGGTGGTCTCGTAGGCGCGCTTGGCGGACGCGATGGCGGCGATGGACCGGTCCTCCACGAAGACGTGAGGCGCAAGGAGGACGAGCGCCGACGCGGTGACGATGCCGGCGCCGGCGGCGATGAGCGCGATCGACGCCCCGTCGCTGTGCCCGACGAGCAGCGGCGCCGTCACCGCCAGCTCGCGCAGGAGCGCCGGCAGCACGACGAGCGCTTCGTGGTGCAGGTAGTCCACGCCACGAGGTGGCGGAACCGGATCGGATCGGCCGTAGCCCGCTCGCGAGTACACGAGCACGCGGCGACCGGTGGCGGCGGAGAGGCGATCGGGCACGTCCCGCCAGAGATCGACGCAGCCCAACCCCTCGTGCAGGAGCACCAGCGGCGGCGCGGCGCTCGGTTGCCCGACCCAGCGGTGCTCGAGGTGGTGGCCGTCGATCACCGTGATCTCGATCCCGTCGCGAGCGCCAGCCACCGCCCCATGGTGCCTCGGGCGAGGGGCGTGACGGGGGAGCCGGGCGTGCGACAGTGGCTCCATGGATGCTGACGATCTGTTCACCACGCGCCAGTCGCTCCACATGCTGGCCGAGCACGTTCTCTCCGCGGCCCGCTACCGGGCCGAGGGCCGGATCGGTCTCGAGGTCGTGTCCGGAGGCATCGCCACGCCGGCCTTTGGCGACGACCGCACGGTCGTCGCCGTCGAGGGCGGGGCGCTGATCGTCCGCCGGGGCGGTACGGAGGTGCGACGGGCGCCCATCACCACGCTGCGGGCCGCGGGCGAGGTGGTCGGCATCGAGCCGGGCGCGCCGGCCGCGGTGTACCCGCCGGCTACCCCCTGCGATCTCGATGCCCCGTTGGAGGCCGACCCGAAGACGGCCTCGAGCCTGTTCGGCTGGTACACGCTCGGCGACAACGCGCTGCGGCGCTTCCGGGCCGAGATCCCCGACGACGAGCCGAGCGCCATCACGCTCTGGCCGGAGCACCTCGACGTCGCCATCCGGGCCGCGGACGTGAACTACGGCGCCTCGCCTGGCGACGAGCACATCCCCGAGCCCTACGTGTACGTCGGTCCGGGCCACGCTCCCGGCGGCGGGCGATCCGAGCCGAGGGCCCACCTTCTGGAACCAGCCGTTCGGCGCCGCTCGCACCTGGCGGGAGGTGCGCGATGTCGATGAGGCGGGCCGGTTCTTCCACGACGGACGCCAGGCGGCACGCCAGATCTGAGCATGCGGCGCGGGCTGAGTTCTGAGCAACGGGCGGCGATAGCGTCGGCCGGGAGGCCCGTCGGCGGGGAGGCCCGTCGAACGGGGGAGGAGCGAGATGCTGGACCTGGTCAGCGGCACGATCGTCCGTTGACAGTGGGAGGGATCGCAAGGGACACGGCAGCCTGGGTGCGGAGCTAGCCCCTGGCGCCCCGCTATCGCCCTCCGGCCCTGCCGCTGCGCCTCCGCGCCTCCGACGGCACCCGGTTGGCGGCGATGCGCGTACCCGGACCGACGGATGCGCCGGTGACGGTCGTGATGGTCCATGGCTTCGCCAACTCGCTCGCGCCGCCCCGAGGTGCACCGCTTCGTCCTGTCGCTGGCCGAGTGGGCGCACGTGGTGGCCCTCGACCTGCGCGGCCATGGTGGCTCCGGCGGCCGTTCGACCCTCGGCGCGGCGGAGCCTGACGATGTCACTGCCGCGCTCACCGCCGCCGCCCGCATCGCTCCGGCTGTCCCGGTGGTGGCGCTGGGCGTGAGCCTGGGCGGGGTGTCGTCGCTCGTCGCCGTCGGTCGGGGCGCACCCGCGCTCGGCGTGGTGGCGGTGTCGGCGCCAGCATGGCGGGACCTCACGAGCCCCGCGGGCCAGCGCATGGCCCGGTGGTGCGCCAGCCGCGCCTGGCCGGCTGCTGCTGCGGGCCTTGAGCGGGACCCGCGTCGGAGCGCTCGGCGCCGATCCTCCACTGGCCGACACGGTTGCCGCCATCGCCCCTCGGTTCACCGTGATCGCGCACGATCCGGCCGACCCCGTCTTCGGTCGTGGGCATGCCGAGGCGCTGTTCGCCTGGGCCGGGGAGCCGAAGCAGCTGTGGTGGGTGCCAGGGGGCGGGCACGGCCGGTCGATGCTCACCCTCGAGCTGTCCGCCCGGGTGCGCGGGGTGCGCCCGCTCGGCGAAGCGGACGGTCACGTAGTCGGACATCGGCCCGACGAGGAAGGCGGCGACGCCCACGAGCGCTCCCCGGCGTCGTCCGACGACGACCCCGAGGGTGGTGTACACGGTGGTGAACAGTGTGAAGCAGCCGAGGAGCTTGACCGTGGCGCGCATGCCTTCGTTAGATGGTCGCCTACCGATCTGCTTCATGACCGCGTAGGGCGCGGCGTGGATGAGCGTGCCGACGGCGGCCACCGGGGCCGAGGCGGCCGCCAGCGCGAGGGAGAGGCCGAGCCGGCGCCGGTAGTCCGGGGCGGAGATGCCCTGCGCCACCTGGGCATCGGAGAGGCCGAGCAGGGCCAGCTCCTGCTCGTAGCGCTCGGTCAGCGGCTGGAGGGCGCGGGCCTCTGCGCTCGCCGGCTCCGACGTGGTCTCCGCGGCCCGGCTCAGGGCCCGCGCCAGCTCGTCCCGGGCCGCTAGGTCGACGGCGCCGGCGTCGGTGCGGGCCACGATCCCGGCGATCCGGTGCCAGGTCAGCTCGTCCCGCCGGGACGCGTACATCGGCGCCACCTCGGCCAGCTGTTCGGCGAGGCTGGTCGTGAGCGCTCGCACCGCCGCGGGTGGGTCCTTCTCGTAGGGGGCCGACCAGGCCTCGACGCGTCGTGGCCGACCGATGCGCACGAGGGCCCGTGACCGGAATCGGGCCTTGTCGTCGTAGACCAACCCGACCGCGACGGTCACCAGATCGGAGACACCTCGTCGAACGGCGCACCAGCAGCCGGGCCAACCGCGACATCACGGCGTCGCCGACGCGACATCCCCGGGGCGCGGCGGTCCGGCTCACCTTCCCATCTTCGACGCCTCGCTAGGCTCGGATCACCATCAGCCGCTCCGAGGGTCGAACCCGAAGGGGCCGGCCCCGGGGGGGTGGCCTGCAGCCCATCGGTCGTGACGAGCCGTGACGAACGGCGATGAATCGTGTCGAACGCGATCGCGACCAAACGCGCCCCGAGTAATCCGGTTTCGCTTCCGCATCGAACTCTTGGCATGCAGCTGAACATCGAGACCTACAAGCGCCACGCCGGCCGAGTGAGCCTCGACGAGATCGACTTCGACGCCTTCCGGCGCCTACCCCTCGACGAGGACTCGCTCCGGTGCCTGCGGTACATGCACGACATCGAGCACCACACGATCTGCTACCTCCGGGACCTGCTGGTGACGTCCGCCCACCGCGACCCGGAGCTCACGACCTTCCTCACCATGTGGAGCTACGAGGAGTTCTGGCACGGTGAGGCCATCGGCTCCGTGCTGGCCGCGCACGGCGAGCCTGCCGGCGCGGCGAGGATCGCCCCCCTGCGCCGGTCCCTGCGCTTCAAGGACCGGATGGCACCGATGCTCCACGGCCTCGGCTCGGCGATCGCCGGCCCGTCGTACACGGCTGTCCACATGACCTGGGGGGCCGTCAACGAGTGGACCACCCAAGCGGGCTACGGACGCCTGGCCGCCCAGGCCGGCCATCCGACGCTCACCGAGCTGCTCAAGCGCATCATGCGCCAGGAGGGCCGCCACATCGACTTCTACGCCAGCCAGGCCCAGCGCCGGCTCGAAGAAGATCGCGCGGGCGCAGCGGCTCACCCGCCTGGCCCTGACCAGGTTCTGGTCGCCGGTCGGGTCGGACATCATGCCCGAGCCCGAGGTGCGCTTCTTGGTGCGCCACCTCTTCGGCGGGCCCGAGGGTGCGACCGTCGTGGCTCGCCTCGATCGCCAGATCGACCGCTTGCCAGGGCTGGAGGGCCTGGGTCTGCTGGCTGGTGCCGCCGAGCGGTACGCCGCCTGACATGGCCTCGACCGACGCGGTCTGGTCGGACGAGGTGGATGCCATCCTGGGCGGTGACCTCACCGCCGGGCTGGCCTACGTCACGCCCGCTGGGGGCGTGGTGCTGACCGCGGTGGCGCCGATCGGCCTGCGCGACCGCGACCGAGGGACGGTGGGCTTCACGACGTCGCTCGGATTCGGCCGCAAGCTGGAGCGGATCGCCGCCGATCCCCGCGTCGCCCTGGCGTACCACACCCGAGAGCACGGTCAGTCGGCCCAGCCGGGGCTGGTCGTCGTGCAGGGGAGGGCGGCGGTCGAGCCGGACCGTCCGGAGCTGCGGGATCAGATCACCAGCCAAGCGGCCGCCCACCTGGGTGCGATCAAGCAGGGCTGGTTCTGGGACCGCTGGCTCTCGGCCTACTACGCCGACCGCGTCGTCCTGACCGTCACCGTCGAAAGGATCCTGCGCTGGGCCGAGACCCGCGGCGCCGGGGCGCCCACGGTGATCGGGCCGGCTCTGCCTCCATCGCCGTCATCTCAGCCACCGCCGGCCAAGGGCACGGCGGCACGCGCGTCGACGTCGAACGGGAGTCCAAGCGGCTCCGGCCCAGTCACCGCTTGCTCTCATGGCGGGGTGCCGACGGCTACCCGGTCATCGTCGCCGTCGACCGGATCACGCCCGGCTCGGGCGTGCTCGCGCTCGATGCCGCCGCGTCCATCGCGCCCCCGGGCGGGCGGCGGGCCGCCCTGCTCGCCCATGACTACCGGGCCGAGCTCATCGGGCTGCGCAGCCGGTACGACGCTCGGCTGGCTCGAAGCTGGTCCGGCCGACGGCGATCGTGACGGGTTGCGCTTCGCCCCCCACACCGTGGGTGGGTTCGTGGCGCCCCCGAACAAGACGCTCCTGCTCCTCGCCAACGGCTACCTCGCCCGCCGTGGCCTCAAGCGGGCTCGGGCGGCGGGACGGGGCTGACCGCGTCGAGCTCGAGGGTCCTGTTCATCGGGTCAGGTGGGTGTCGAACCACGCCAGGGCGCGGGCCCAGGCGTCGGCAGCCGCGACGGCGTTGTACACGGCCGGGCGATCGTTGCAGTTGAAACCATGCTCGGCGTCGGCGTAACGCACGATCTCGGTCTCGGTCGCTGCCCCCTCGGTCGCGTCGCGCAGGGCTTCGACGTCGGAGGGCGAGATGCCCTTGTCCAGGTCGGCGTACAGGCCGAGCCAGGGCGTGCGCAGACTGGGCGCCAGCTCGATCAGCGACGGGAAGCCGAAGCGACCCTCGCTCACCCCACCCCCATAGAACGTGACTGCGCCGCCGAGCGCGTGCTGCTTCGCGGTCACGAAGGCGACGGTCCCACCCATGCAGAAGCCAACGATGCCGCAGCGCGCCGTGGTGCCGACCTCGGTCTCGAGGAGGGCGAGGGTGGCCGCGATGTCCTCGGTGATCCCCGTCTTCGTCAGGCTCTGCATCACTGGCATCACCTGCTCGAGGTCGTCGTAGGCGAACACGGGTGAGCCCTGCCGGTGGAAGAGGGCCGGGGCGACGGCCAGCCAGCCGGCATCGGCCAGGCGGTGGCAGATGTCCTCGATGTGCTCCGTGACCCCGAAGGCCTCCTGCACGACGACGATCCCACCCTTGGGTTCGCCGGTCGGGCGTGCTTCGTGGGCTGGCATCGGGCCGTCGACGGTCTCGATCGTGATGTCGTTGGCGTCCATCGCTCCTCCGTCTCGGTCAGCCGCCCCCCGTCCCACTCCAGCCTCGCGCGCCAACTGGTCGCCGGTACCAGCCCCGGGTCGGGCGACCCCGGTGGTGGGCGGGGCGCCCGGCCACCTTGTCCGACCTGGCCGGAGCGCCCCCGTTAGGCTTTGGCCGATGTCGAGCGGTGGTCCCGGCCCGTCGGCGGGTGCCGGTCCGTTGGCGGCGTCGATGGCCATGTTCGACCGGCGGGTCGAGACGGTGAAGGACGCGCGCCTCTGGGTGGAGAGCTTCCTTCGGGAGAACGAAGTCGACCGCTCCGTCGTCGACGACGCCGTGCTGGTGGTCAGCGAGCTGGTCACCAACGCCCTCCGTCACGGCGAGGGCGCGGCCGTGGTCCGAGCGTCCGTCCGCAACGAGGTGCTCGAGCTCTCCGTCACCGATACGGGTGACAGCCTCCCGGCGCAGCAGCCGATCGATCTCGGTCGGGTTGGCGGGCTGGGGTTGCAGGTGGTGGAGCGCGTCTCGGCGGAGTGGGGGGTGGCGCCGTTTCCGGGCGGCAAGACGGTGTGGGCCGTGATCCACCTTCGAGGGCGGTGACGAAGGGATGACGGACCTGCGACAAGGACGGCGAACCATGCCCATCACCGCCACCGACCTGCTCCGGCTCTCGGCCCGTGAGCTCGATGCCCTCTTCGCGTCCGGCACGACCGGACCGGCGCCCACTGGCGTCGGCGCGGGCACGGCGATCCTGGCCCCCTCGACCCGGCTGGCCGGACCGCTGGCCACCGTGACCAGGGCCGTCGCCTGGCAGGGCAAGGAGCTGGCCGCCGATGGACGGTCGTTGCGCAACCTCCTGTCGCCTCTCGGCCTGCGGGCCGTTCGCGCCTCGGTCTACGAGGGTCCGAGCCGGATCGACGGTGGGCCGTGCCTGGTCCTCGACTACTCGAGCACGTCCAAGCTGGCGACCTGGGTGCGGGACGAGATCCGGTTGGTCGGCCCCGGCCTCTACCTCGGTGTCGTTTACGTCCGCTCCCGGCGGCTGCGGCTGTGGTTCGCGCTGCAGTTCGACGATGCCGGCCGCCGCGACGAAAGCGAGCCGGGCGACCACCGCCAGCGGGTGCCGGCCCGCTCCTGAGCATGTGGTTCGCGCCCCTGGCGGGCCGCGGTCGCGGCGCGGTGATCGCTGACCCGCAGGGCGCGGTCTTCGGGATCGCAACATGAGCGCCGAAGCGGCCTCGACACAGCGCTGAGCCGCAAACCGCGACCTCCGCTCCACTGACGCCAGGACAACGACGTCATCGGGGATGGCACGGTTGTGTCATGCCGAGGCAAAGGCGGGACGGGCGGATGCGGAGCCGAGCAGTCCGCCGGCGAGACGCGCGGGCGGGGTGACAGGCGCGGCCCGGCCGCGGCGGGCACGATGAGCACGTCAGCGGCTCGTCGACCGTCGACCTTCGACTCCGCTCGACTGCCCGAGCGCGCTGACCTGGTCGATCGCTCGCGGGTGAGCTCCGTCGGCTCGAGACCTGGCGTCGGAGCTTGACGGTCGTCGGCCCGCAGGCGTCGGCCGCAGAGCCGGCTCCTCACTGATCGCGGGACGTTGCGCGGGCCCGCCAGTCGGCCCGGACGGCGGCGACCTCGCCCCACCTCTGGACGTCGCCGCCTCCTCGCCGGGTTCCGGACCGGCCGATGCGTCATGCCGGCGTGGCACGAGTGGGCTACGGCGAATGCGCCGGGTTCGCCCTACCGGTCCGGACCCCGACCTTCGACCATCGAGTCATGACTTACAGCACTTCCTCCGCTCCCGAGACGACCTCCCGCAAGGTGACGGCACGACGAGCTGGCGCCATCGGCATCCTGGTCGGGCTGATCGTCATGCTGGCGAGCGCCTGCAACCCGACGCGCCGCCGCCCGCCGCCGGCAGCTCGCTGCCCGAGGTGGCGCAGGCATCCAGCGTCCTCAACCAGTTCCGCAGCGCGAACCACGTCGCCTCCCTGACCCACAGCACCGAGCTCGACGCCAAGGCCCAGGTCCATGCGCAGGCGATGGCTGCGGCCGGGACGCTGTTCCACAGCAGCCTGCCCGCGGGGCTCAGCCCCGGTTGGCGCTCGTTGGGTGAGAACATCGCCGTCGCCGGTGACGTCGTGAGCGCCCAGGGTTGGCTCCAGGCCTCCCCGCCCCACCGAGCCAACATGCTGAACGGCAAGTTCAACCTGGTCGGCGTCGGCGTGGTCCGCAGCGCTAACGGCTCGGTCTGGGTCGTCCAGGACTTCGAGCAGAAGTGATCCGGCCTCAGCAGCCTCTCCACGTGGGGCCCACCTCCACCTGGGGCTGCTCGCAGGCGCGCTCGTCCTGATCGCGACGGCCTGCAACCCCAGCCCGGCTGCCCTCCGCCAGCTCGTGCCCGCGGTGGGCGCCACACCGAAGGCGCCCCGCGCGACCACCGCTCCCGCGGTCACGGTTGCCTCGCCGCCTCCAGCGGGCCTGTCGATCGCCGGCCGTGGATACGGTCACGGTGTCGGTCTCAGCCAGTGGGGCGCCCTTGGCCACACGATCGAGGGCAACACCTGGCAGCAGATCCTGAGCCACTACTACGGCGGTACCACCCTCTCGCCGGCCACCGCCAAGGACTTCGCCCCGCTCCCGTCCGGCTCGCTCACGGTGCGACTTCAGGGCCTCGACGGCCAGCAGACCGCGGTGACCCAACCGCAGGGGCTGGCCACCGTCAGCGGCGATCCGGTGCCCACCCGGACGTGGGCGTCCGTGGTCGTGCGCCAGCTCTCCGGCACGGCGAACCGCTACCAGGTGTGGGGACGGACGACCGCCGCCTGCCCGGGGACGACGGCCGCACTGGCCGTGCCCTGGATCGTCGTGGCTGCGGCCGTTACCGGTCCAGTCATCATCAGCACCCCGAAGGGCACCAGCCCGACCGCCGCCGCGCCGGCCGATCTGCTCGGGGTCTGTGAGACCGACGGTGACGTCACCTACTACCGGGGCGCGATCGAGGCCATCAACGACACCGCCGGCGCCGACTACACGGTCAACGTGGTGCCGCTCGAGCTCTACCTTCGCAGCGTCGTCGCCAGCGAGATGTCCGGCTCGTGGGGAGCCGCGGCGGGGGGCGCCGGCATGAACGCCCTCCGCTCGCAGGCCGTCGCTTCCCGCTCCTATGCCCTCAGCGAGACCTCGACCGCCTACCCGGGGCTCAAGTACTCCTTCGCCAAGACCTGCGACACGGTCTGCGAGGCCTACCGAGGTGCCGGGAGGCGCGCCGGCGGGCTCTCGGCCCCGCTGGCGGTCATCGAAGCTGCCAACGCCACCAAGGCGGTCAGCGACACCGCCGGCTGGGTGCTCCGCGGGGCCAGCGGTACCGTCAGCCACTCGTACTACTCGGCCTCCAATGGCGGCCGCAGCGCGGCGGGGCCGTACCCCGTCGTCGACGACCCTGAGGACGCCACACCAGTCAACCCCAACTTCACCTGGCAGACCACCGTCTCGACCTCTGCCATCGTGGCCGCCTGGCCGCAGATCGGCTCCTTCGTGAGTGCCACCGTCGTCGCCCACGACGGCACCGGTGGCTCCTGGGGCGGCCGGGTCACGAGCGTCCAGGTGAGCGGCACCAAGGGCTCCGTCACCGTCACCGGGACGCAGTTCCGCAGCAGCCTCGGCCTCAAGTCCACCTGGTTCCAGCTCACGGTCACGCCGCCCGCACCCTGAGCGCAACGGCGAGCGCGGTTGCCGCTCAGGAGCGGTGAGCTGAACCGGCGGCGGCAGGCCGGCCGTCCGACCGGTCGGCGGCTTCCCGACCGTCCACGTCTTTTGCGAGCCGCAGGATCAGGTCGCCCACCTCGGCGCTGCGTTCCATCGGCAGCATGTGGCCCGCGCCCTCGAACACCTGGAGCCGAGCGCCCGGGATCAAGTCTGCGACCTGGGCCGACTCGCCTGGCGGCACCACCCGATCGGCCGATCCGGCCAGCGCCAGCACCGGCAGGCGGATGGCGGGCAGCAGCGTCGGTGAGGTCGATGCCGAGCAATCGGCGGGTGAAGCCGCGCCGTCGCCCGACGGGGCTCTCGAAGCCAATGGCGCGGGTGGCCACCACGTGACTTCGACGGGGCTCGGCGCCGAAGTTGTGCCGAGCCAGCGCGATCCCGTGGCGAGGGTGGCGGCTGAATCGCTCGAGGACGGCCCAGTCGAGCGCGGTGGCCTTCGCTCGCGTGAGCAGCTGATCCGCCGGTCCCCGGGCTGAGCTGTTGACGAGGACCAACCCCGCCACGTGTTCAGCGACGACGTCCGGGCGGTGGACCACGAGCCCGAGCGCGACGCCGCCGCCCATGGAGTGACCGACCACGACCGCGTTTCGGAGGTCGAGCCCCTCCAGGACGGCGGCGGCATCGTCGACAAGCCCCTGGAAGTCGAACGTCGGCGGAACCGGAGATGACCGGCCGAAGCCGCGCTGGTCCAGCGCCACCACTCGGCAGCCGCCGGCCGCGAGCCTGCGGGCCAGCAGGGCGAAGGTGTCGAGGGTGGCGCCATGGCCGTGGAGCAGCAGCACGGGGTGGCCCGAGCCGCACTCCTCGACATGGAGCCAACCGCCGTCGGGCGTGGCGATCACGTCAACGCGCTCAGCCGGGAAGGTGAAGTCACTGCCGGCGTCGGGGTCGGGCGCGGCGGCGAGCTCGCGTAGGACCCGCTGCTCGTGGATGGCCATCCAGGCGGTGGTCGCGCCCGCGAAGCCCACCAGCCCGAACAGCGGCCACACGCGCCCTGGCGGCTGCCTTGGGTACCGTGACGAAGACGCCGGGGCTTTTCGGATGCTCCCGCTCCTCACGGTGTGCTCAGGAGAGGCGTCGAGCCTGTGTGCTGGGCGACGACCGAGCCGGCCGTCCTGCCCAAACGAGGCGTCCCTACCAAGGTGTGCGACCCACGTTACCGGGCTTGCCACCGCATTCGTGGTCTCGCTGCGCCTCGAAGTACACGGCGACAGTCATGGCTATCCAACCGCCCAGCCCGCCGGGTAGCATGGCCTCGCCGAGTGACGTCGGTGAGGTCACAGCGACTCGAGACCTTGGTCGATTCCTCTTCCGTCCCGCCAAGGACAAAGGCAACGTCGCCAGGGAGCTTCGATGGCTATCGATGTAGTTGCGTTACCCGATTCGCCGACGCGCAACGGGTGTGATCACCAACCTGTTGTCAGCAGCTCCGAACGCGTGATCACCGGCCTCATCGTTGGGATCCCCTTTGCCGCGCTCGTGTTCGGCGTGATCTGGTTCTGGGGTCGAGGCGTCCACCTCCGCGACGTCGTGCTCGCAGTGGTCTTGTTCCTCGTCGTCGGCCACGCCGTCACCATCGGCTTCCACCGCCTGCTCGCGCACCGGTCCTTCGTCGCCAGCCGGCCGCTGAAGCTGGTGTTGCTGGGAATCGGCTCCATGGCCTTCCAGGGCGGTCCGATCGGCTGGGTGGCCGATCACCGGCGCCACCACGTCTTCTCCGACCAGGAGCAGGATCCCCACTCGCCCCATCACTACGGGCCCGGAGTCGGCGCCCAGCTGCGGGGACTGTGGCATGCCCAGGTCGGGTGGCTGTTCACGCACGAGCGCACGTCATGGTCCCGCTACGCCTCCGACCTGACGGCGGATCGCGACGTGGCCGTCATCAACGCGCTCTTCCCGCTGTGGTGCGTCATCTCGCTCGCGGTGCCCTTCGCGCTCGGATGGGCCCTCGGGGGAGGGCTCGGCGCGGCCCTGACGGCGCTGCTCTGGGCCGGTGGGGTGCGCATACTCGTGCTCCATCACGTGACGTGGAGCGTCAACTCCCTCTGCCACACCTTCGGGCGTCGTCCGTTCGCAACGCGCGACCGCAGCACCAACCTCGCGGTCGCGGCCCTCTTCACGATGGGCGAGTCCTGGCACAACGGCCACCACGCCTTCCCTCGCTCCGCCCGCCACGGTTTGCTCGCGGGCCAGTGGGACACGTCGGCCGTCCTCATCCGTGGCTTCGAGCGGGCCGGATGGGCTCGAGATGTCCACTGGCCGACGGCCGAGGCGATTCGTGCCAAGGCGCTCCGGCCGCGTCGGTCCTCGGCGGCCCGTGACCTTCGGCCCTAGTGGTCAGCGGACCTCGGTGCTTGAGTCGAGGCCAAGTCTCGTGTTGAGGAGGTCCCGCCGGCCGTTCTACGGTCGACCGTTCGTTCTCGCGCCTCGGGGCTCGCGCCGCTGTGCGCCGGCATGACTGGGAAGTCGTCGTGGGCAAGACCATCGTCGTACCACTGGACGGTTCGCCGTCGGCGGAACGTGCAGCACCGATCGCGGCCGCCCTCGCCCGCCGCTGGAACGCGGACCTGCTGCTCACGACGGTGGGGTCTGGTTGCGGCGAGGGCCGCGGGCACCTCGAGCAGGTCGCGGAGCAGATCGGACTCGACGACGTGCCGATGGAGGCGGTCGACGGCGACGACGTCCCCGGGCTGATCCAGCGCGTGGTGAGCCAGACCCCTGATCCCGTGGTCTGCATGGCGACGCAGGGACACAGTCGGGTCGGGAGCGTGGTGCTGGGCAGCGTCGCCGAGACGCTGCTACGCCAGGCCACGTGTCCCTTCGTCTTGATCGGCCCGCACTGTGCTCCGACCTGGCCGGGCGGCGCGAGTCGCATGCTGGCCTGCCTGGACGAGTCGGCGACCTCGGGGGCGATCCTCGCCCCCGCCTCCGACTGCTCGAAGGGTCTCGGTCTCGAGCTCTGGCTGGCCGAGGTCTTCCACCCGCTCGACGTCGACAGCGCACGAGAGCCCTATCGGTTCCTCGATACGGTCGTCGCGCGGCTGCGACCCGAGCTGCCCGACGTTCGCGCCTGCGCGGCGTGGAGCAGCTACATACCGGGTGAGATCATCCACCTCGCTGACACGTTGGCGGCATCGATGATCGCCATGGGCACCCACGGTCGCAGCGGCCTCGCCCGGCTCGCCCTCGGCAGTGTCACCATGGCCGTCGTGCACCGGGCGGCGTGTCCGGTCCTCACGACGCGACCGGGTGGCCTGCGCTGACTCGCGGTCCCCGCCCGGACCGCTCCCGTCCCACGCCGGGTGTCGGTAGGCGTCGGCGAGCGTACACTCGCCGACGAACGAGAGGGGCCTTCGGTCATGGCTGCAGCGGGTTCGATCCTGGGGAACGCCGTCCTTCGTCTTGAGGACCCGACGCTGTTGACGGGGGAGGGGAAGTACGTCGACGACCTGGTCGAGCCGGCCATGCTGCACGTGGCCTTCGTGCGCTCCTCGCTGGCCCACGGCAACCTGCTCTCGGTGGACATCAGCGAGGCGTCGTCGATGCCGGGCGTGGTGGCCGTGTACCACACCGGCGGCGACGACCTCGGCCTCGCATCCTTGCAGCAGTTCCCGATGATGCCCGAGACGCTGAATCGCCCCATCTTCGCCACCGGCCGGGCGCGGTTCGTGGGGGACATCATCGCGGCCGTGGTGGCCGAGACCCGCTCCCAGGCCTCCGATGCCGCCGAGAGCGTCGTCGTCGACTACGACCCATTGCCGCTCGTCATCAGCCCCCTCGACGCCCTGGCGCCCGATGCCCCCCTCCTGTTCCCTGACCACGGCTCCAACGTGTGCTTCGGCACCACGTTCCCGCCCGAGGGCGACGCCGGACCCGCTCGTCGGCGCCCACACCGTCGCCGAGGTCACCATGGTGAGCCAGCGCCTGGCTGGCGTTCCCATGGAGACCAACGGCATCCTGGCCGTACCGAGCGACGACGGCCTCACCTGTTGGATCTCCACCCAGGCGCCCCATGCCATCCATGCCGGGTACGCCCCCATGCTGGGGCTCGATCCGGCCAAGCTGCGCATCGTGTGCCCATGGGTCGGGGGCGGCTTCGGGCCCAAGGCCGTGCCGTACGTCGAGCACCTCGTCGCCGCCGCGGCGGCGCTGAAGCTGGGCCGTCCGGTGAAGTGGGTCGAGTCCCGGTCAGAGGACATGGTGTCGCTCGTGCACGGCCGGGACTTCGTGATGACCGCGAAGCTCGGGGTGGCCGCCGACGGCAAGATCGTCGGCTTCGACGGTTCCGTGGTGTCGTCGGCTGGCGCCTACCCCGGGATCGGCGCCATCTTGCCGATGCTCACCCAGATGATGGCGGTCGGTGTGTACGAGATCCCGAACGTGCGGTTCAAGACCACCGCGGTCATGACGAACAACACCACCATCGGCGCCTACCGCGGCGCCGGGCGCCCTGAGGCGACGCAGCTCATCGAGCGCGTGCTCGATGTGGCGGCCGACCGGATCGGCATGGATCCGGCCGAGATCCGCCGCGTGAACTTCATCCAGCCCGGCCAGTTCCCGCTCACCACGCCCACCGGCGCCAACTACGACTCGGGCGAGTACGAGAAGTCGCTCGATGCCGCGTTGAAGGCATCCGGCTACGCCGACCTGCGCGCCGAGCAGGCCCGCCGGCGCGCCAGCGGCGACACCAAGCAGCTCGGCATCGGCGTTTCGACCTATGTGGAGGTCACGGCGCCTGTCGGTCTGCACGTCGAGTTCGGCGCGGTCGAGATCCACGACGACGGCTCCGCCAGCGTCTTCGCCGGCACCAGCGTGCACGGCCAGGGCCACCACACCGCGTTCGCCATGCTGGCCAGCGACGTCCTCGGCATCCCGATGGACAAGATAAGCCTGGTCAACTCCGACACCGACCGCGTGCCCCGCGGCTCCGGCACGATGGGCTCTCGCTCCCTGCAGACGGCCGGCAGTGCCATCCACATCGCCGCCAACGAGGTGTTCGACCGGGCCCGCACCATCGCCGGCCACCTGCTCGAGGCGCCCGCGGATGACATCGTCGCCGGCAACGGCGGCGTCCACGTCGCCGGTGTGCCGTCCAAGGGTGTGTCGTGGGCCGAGCTGGCCTTGGCGTCACGTGATGCCTCCAAGCTCCCCGATGGCATCGAGGCGGCGACCCTGCGCCACGAGCTCGACTTCGATGGGACCGGCTCCACCTTCCCGTTCGGCGCCCACGTGTCGGTGGTGGAGGTGGACACCGAGACCGGCCAGGTGACCATGCTGCGCCACGTCGCCGTCGATGACTGCGGGCGCATCCTGAACCCGTTGCTCGTGGCCGGCCAGCAGCATGGTGGCATCGCCCAGGGCGCGGCCCAGGCGCTGTACGAGTGGATGCAGTACGACGACACCGGCAACCCGGTCACGTCGACCCTGGCGGACTACGCCATCCCGTCGGCCGCTGAGCTGTGCAGCTTCGAGGTGTCGAACACTCAGACCGAGAGCCCCCGCAACCCGCTGGGCGCCAAGGGCATCGGTGAGTCGGGCACCATCGGGTCGACGCCGGCCATCCAGAACGCGGTGATCGACGCGGTGAGCCACCTGGGCGTGACCCACATCGACATGCCGTGCACCGCCGAGCGGGTGTGGCGGGCCATCCAGGCCGCCTCGATCAGCGGCGGCTGACGGCGGCAGCGACACCGCGCTTGACACATTCCTATATCGGCATATGATCTGGTGGTGGCCAGAGCCGCGACCACCACCGATGCCTTCAACGCCATCGCCGAAGCGAGCCGCCGGGAGATCCTCGTGGCCCTCGCCGGCGGTGAGGCGGCTGTGGGTGAGATCGTCGATCGGCTCCGGCTGTCCCAACCCCAGGTGTCCAAGCACCTCGGCGTGTTGCGCACGGTCGACCTGGTCCGCTGCCGGACCGTCGGGCGCCATCGTCTGTACCGGGTCAACAGTGCCGCCTTGAAGCCCGTGCACGACTGGATCCGCGGGTTCGAGGCCCTCTGGAACGACCGGCTCGACCAGCTCGACGAGCTGCTCACCGAGCTCCAACAGGAGGAAAGCCCATGACAATCGCCGGCACCCGCCACGGTTCTGCGGTGGTGACCCTTCCGTCAGACCGCGAGATCCACATCACCCGGGTCTTCGACGCCCCCGCGGCGCTCGTGTTCGAGGCGTGGACCACACCCGAGCTCGTGCGCCGGTGGTGGGGCTTCGAGTCCTCCCCATTGGTGGTCTGCGACATCGACCTCCGCGCCGGCGGTGCGTGGCGCTACGTGACCCGTGAGCCCGACGGGACCGAACTCGGTTGGCACGGCACCTACGTCGAGATCGACCCTCCACGCCGGCTCGTGTCGACGGAGGTGTTCGAGGGCTATCCGGACGCCGAAGCGCAGGACACGCTCACGCTCACCGCCGAGCGCCATGGAACAACGGTTCTTTCGATCACGGTCCTGCACACCAGCAAGCAGAACCGTGACGGCCACATCGCGTCCGGCATGGAGGGCGGCTTGCAGCACTCCCTCGACCGCGTCGAGGACCTGCTCCTCGAGGTGCAGGAGCGGGTACGCCCCACCGCCGGAGGAGACTCCGGATGAGCGAGATCGCCGAGCGCTACCGGCGGGTGGCCGGCCGCTTCAGCGAACGGGCGAACGAGGTCCCCGACGCGGCCTGGGAGCGTCCGGCCCCCTGCGAGGGCTGGGTCGCCCGTGACGTGGTGCGCCACCTGGTCGACTGGATCCCCGCGTTCCTCGACGCGGCCGGTGGACCGGCCCTGCCCGTGGGCCCGTCGATCGACGACGACCCGGCCGGGGCGTGGACCGCGATGAGCGACGGCATCCAGTCCCTCCTAGACGACCCCGCCGCGTCGGCAACCCTGATCAGCCATCCGCGGGCGGGCACCCACCGCCTCGACGACGCGATCGGCACGTTCGTCCTCGGCGACGTCGTGGTCCACACCTGGGACCTCGCTCGGGCCGCCGGCCTCGACGAGACCCTCGACGCCGACATCGTGCACGACATGCTCCTCGGCATGGAGCCCCTCGACGACATGTTGCGAGCCAGCGGTCAGTACGGCCCGAAGGCCGAGGTCCCTGCCGGCGCCGATGAGCAGACCAGGCTCATCGCGTTCACCGGCCGCCAGCCGTGATGCCGCGGTTGGGGGAGAGGGTCAGCGCGCCGCAGTGAGCGCAGCGCTCGGACGGCGCTGATGCTGCAAGTGGGCGGGTTTGTCGGCTTGCAGCGTGTAGCTGAGGGGCATGCGGTCCGCGCCGTGGGCGAGGGTGAACTCGCCGTCGTGGGTGATGCTGGGCACCATGGCGTCACCCAAGGGATTCCAAGGCACCTCGCGGTGCTCTTCGAAGGCGGTGATGGTGAGGCCAGCGGTCCAAAGCGCGTTGAAGATCTCGCCCAAGCCGTGATTGAAGCTGATGATGTCAGGTGCCGAGAGCGTGCCCTCACCGGCGTACGTGACCGGCTCGCTGAAGGGGACACCGTCGGTCTCGAAGTACGGGAACTCGACCACGAGCAGACCGTCGGGTCGCGGGTCGCTCATCGCCCACAGCATCGGGTGGGCCTCGCGGATGAACAGGCGGCCACCGGGGCGCAGTAGGTCGGCCGCCACCTGTGCCCAGCGTGCGATGTCGGGGAGCCAACAGATGGCACCCAGGCCGGTGTAGACCACGTCGAAGCTGGCCGGTCCCAAGGTGTCGACGGCGTCGTACAGATCGGACTCCACGAATCCGACCGTGGCGCCCGCCCGGGCCGCCAAGGCACGCGCCGCCGTCAGCGCCGACGGCGAGAAATCGAGACCGGTGACGCTGCGTGCACCGAGCCGGGCCAGGCCCACGGTGTCGGTGCCGATGTGGCACTGCAGGTGGACCACATCCAGCTCGTCGAGTCGACCGAGCCGAGGTAGGTCGTACCGCACGGTATCGCTGAGGTGCTGGGGATCGTCGAAGGCGTCGAGCACGTAGCCCCCGGGACCGATGTGGAGCGGCACGCGCGACTCCCAGTTGGCCTTGTTGATCTCGCGCCAGCCATCGGTCGTCATCGCCACGAGGCTACGGGCCCGCTCACTGCGCACGCCTGGAGCGCTGGTGGCCACGGCACGAGACGCCGATCCCGCCTGCCGGTCCCGGCTGGGGGTTGCGCACCGCAACGCCTCTGTATCCCGGCACCTCGTCTCCGACGTTGCGCTACAGTGTAGTCCGATGAGCACACCAGTCTCAGTTCGCTTCCCTGAGGACGTGGCAGGCCGATTGCGCCGCCGGAGCACACGCACCGGCGAGCCGGCCTCGGGTCTCGTCGTGCGGCTCGTCGATGAGGGCATGCGGATGGAGGAGCATCCCGGCGTCGTGTTCCGCGACGGCCCGGCTGGGCGGCGGGCCGGCCTCACCGGCGGCCCGGACGTGTGGGAGGTCATCGTGGTGCTGAAGGACTTCGGTGCCGCCGGCCCAGTGGCCGCCGTCAAGAGGACGGCGCGATGGCTCGGACTCGGCGAAGCGCAAGTTCGCGCCGCGGAGGGCTACTACGGCGCCTACCCGCCCGAGATCGACGATCGCATCGCCGAGAACGTCGCCGCGGCTGACGAAGCCCAACGGGCGTCGGCGACCCGTGCCCGCCTCTACGGGTGAGGCTGCTGCTTGACGAGATGTTCCCGCCGTCCGTCGCCGAAGGACTGCGACGGCGGGGCATCGATGCGGTGGCGATTCAGGAGGTGCCGTCGAGGCGCGGTCTCCCAGATCCGGAGGTCTTCGTCGCGGGGCAGCTCGACGAGCGGTGCCTGGTCACCGAGAACGTGGCGGACTTCGTTCAGGTCGAGGCCGCCTGGCGGAGCGAGCACGAGTCACCTCACCACGGTCTCGTCCTCGTCGCACCCGGCGCCTTCCCGCGACACCACAGGCAGATCGTCGGCCGGCTCGTGAAGGCACTCGCGGCGGCGGACGAGGCCGATAGCCCAGACCCCGGTACGGTGGCCTGGCTCAAGCCAGCTTCGCCCTGAGCTGTCGGGACCGATTCTGAGGGAGGCGTCCCCCGTATCCAGCTGGCGGAAGACGATCCGCGTTACGAGGGAACGGAGCTTGCGGTACTGCGACCTCGTCGTGCGTTGGCGACCTGCAGCCATGCCGGGTCGTCGAACTCGCCGCCCTCCGCGAGCCCGCCGGTAGGCGCCGGAGGCCGTGCCGCGAGATGCACGGTCCAGCTCCACAGCCACGGCCAGCGACGCTTCGGCCCCGCTGGGTCAGCCGCCCATGCCGCCTTGGGCTTCGGCGAGAGCGGCCTTGAGATCCTTGGCGCCGCTGCCATCGATCTCGGCGGCGGAGCTCCTTGTCCTCGACGAGCTTGACCAGCGCGTCGAGCCCCTGCTGGGCCAGATCGGGGATCAGGTACGCGGCGATGACGACGTCGAACTCGGTGTCACTCATTGGTTGTTCCTCTTGCTCAACTCGATGGGCGGCGTCATTCGGCGATGCCGCGGGCGGTGTTTGCTTGCTGGGCGTGGGCGTGGAGGGCGAGCTCGTCGTTGGCGTCGAGGTGAGGCGCGACATCGAACACGACTTTCTTGACCGTCCCGGTGAACGCGAACGGGGGTGCGAGACCACCTTTGGTGGCGTGCTGGCGCGTGCGCTCACGGATTGGGCATCGAGAGTCGAAGGTTGAGATTCTCGGCGCGATTCGGATCCTCGAACGCGTTGCACTGCGTGAGCGTCTCGTGCGCGTCCTCATAGCTCGACCAATCAACGGCCGCTGACCAACGCTGCGCGAACTCGAGGACTGCGATGAGCTGCTCGCCGTGACCGGCGCGGTTCGAGAACCCCGAGAGAGCGGCCAGGTAGTTGTTCCGGTAGACGTTCGGAATTACCAGCCGTACTTCGCCCGCAGCCGACAGCTCGGCGTTGGCTGCCAAGCGTGCGATCCGCCCGTTCCCGTCGTCGAACGGGTGGCACTCCGTGACGAGCGCCATCATCGCCGCGGCTCGGGCGAGAGGGGAACGCAATGGGTCGAGCACTTCGAATCCCTTCAAGAGCGTTCCGTTGACGAGCGCTGGCTCGACGAACTGGTATCCGCCCGCATAGTTGGGAATCACCTTTAGCTCTCCAGGGCGCTTGTCCGGCCGTGCCGCCATCAACACCGCGTGGCGTTCGCGAAGGAGCGCCACGACCTCCTCACCGGAGCGTGGTGTCTTGGCCCGGTCAGTCGGATGGATTGCGAGACGGTAGGTGGCGGCGACATCGTGGGCGTCCTGCGGTCGTGCTTCAGGTACGACACCGTCCACAGCAATCCGTCGTGCCTCGTCCACGCCGAACTCAGTGCCTTCGATGAAGTTCGAGAAGTACGCCTCGAAGAACGCCAGCCACTCCCATCGCGACACCGGTGGTGCCGCCGGTCGAGGCACCGGTGGTCGGTCGAGCAGCAGGTTCACGAGCCCGTCCATCATCTCGATCCGATGAGCGTCGTATGGCGTGCCAGCAAGTCGGGCCGCGAGCCGGCCGCCCATCGCAGGCGGCGTCTCGGAGAAGCTCCCGAGTACTGCGGCAAGGCGCTCCCGCACGTGGTCGACGTCCGTGGGGTCGAACGATCCCGCGATCCCATCGAGCTGCTCGAGCGTGGCGCGGATGCGCCCCGCGCCACCAGTGCGGGCCAGCTCGTCGATGCGATCATCGACCGCCCTCGTGCCCGCCTTCGACTTGGCGGGCCGCCCTCGCAGGGTGACGTTCTCGACGAGCGCTCGTGCCGGTCCCGACATCCACAGCCCATGCGGTAGCTGGATGTCGCCGGGAAGCGCCGGAGGGCCAACGAGCGGAGCGATCGCGACGCCCGGAAGCTGGAGGGACTGAGCTCGCGGTCGATCGGGATGCGCGACGTAGATCACGCCTTCGACGGGCACCCCGCCGGCGAGCGCCGTCCGGCGACACAGCACGGCGCCCGGCCATACGGCAGCGGTCACGGCGTGGAGGTGGTGACGAGCCACCTGTTCTGGCGGCAGCGTTGCGCCGATGGCGTACAGGCCTGGGGCGAGCCTCTGTGCTTTCCCGGCCTGGGCGAGACGGCTGAGTCTGCTGTAATCGGCCTTGCCAGCAGCGACGAACTCGCCATGGGGCGGTGGTGGTGCGAGGTTCATCGGGGAAAGTCTGCCTCAGCGGCCGGAAAGTGCAAGAAGTACAGCCGAAAAGCGGCCATATGCGAGAGATCTTGCGGAAACTCACCAGTCGGCCGTCCTTGCCGAGTGTGACGGTGATCCATGGCTCGTCACCAGCCATCAAGCGATGCCGGCTACATCGCAAATCTACGTTCTGAGATTCTGGGTTGCGGATACGCGTCGAGCAACCTTAGAATCGCGGTATGACATTCTCCGATGATACGACTGCAGACGCCGTCGACCCCGACCAGCTCGTCAGGATCTGCCATGTACTTCCCGCCCGCCTCGTCCCCGCGTTCCAGCGAGAAGTGGCACCGTTGCTCGAGCGCCTCCATCGCAGTAGCGCGCCAGCCGACTTCGACCTGGCGACGTGGGACTCGTCCGAGTTCGTGCCCCCATACAACAGCAACCATCGAGGTGCCGAGAGTGCCTGGGATCTTCCGCACATCACGTGGGACGATCGAAAGGCGGTGTCATGGGTCGTCGACCACTGGACCGACGCCGGTCGCGCTCTGGTCGCTGGCCTCCTGAACGCTCCGGCGGACGGTATCCACACCTTCGACCTCGCCGAGATGGTCGCCTACACCGGCGGCCTGCCCTCAGCGTTCCGGGCGATCGCAGGTCGTCTGCGTGCAGTCGAGCGGTCTCCCTTCTGGGACGGCGACCCGAGAACGGTCCGCCACGAGCGCGGACAACTCCTCACGCTTGATCGTGATCGCGGTGCGGACATCGTTCGAGAGATCTTCGAGGCACGACATCCCGCTGTGCTCGCGGCATACGGGGGTGGCCGCTGATGCCCACGCGGCCAGACGCGCAGGTCTGCCAACTCTGCGGCAGCGAAGACTACGTGTCGATCGACACCACGGGGCCCGACCTCTGGCAGTTCCGTCGCACGCGTGGTCCCCAGCACCTCGCGAACGACTACGTATGGTCACCCACCCCAGCGGTCCGTGTCGCCGCGGACCGCACTGGTGTCGGTGAAGAGCTCGGCGTCGACGACGACCTCCTCCGATGCGTTGAACCAAACGAGCGAGCTGAGTACGGCGTCGTCGAGCACAGATTCGCCGAGGTTTCGCCAGCGGCATATCGCGAGCGTTCCCCCGTCGAGTCGGACGAGTCGAAACATACGAGAGAACTCGTCTCACGGTGTCTGCGAGGGCCTCGGTCAGGTGCCGACGTAGGCCGCGAGGTGGTTGCCGGTGAGGGTGGAGCGGGCGGCGACGAGGTCGGCGGGTGTGCCCTCGAAGACGATTCGGCCGCCGTCGTGGCCGGCTCCGGGGCCGAGGTCGATGATCCAGTCGGCGTGCGCCATGACCGCCTGGTGGTGCGCGATGACGATGAGCGACTTGCCGGAGTCGACGAGCCGGTCGAGCACGCCGAGCAGCCGCTCGACGTCGGCGAGGTGGAGGCCGGTGGTCGGCTCGTCGAGGACGTAGACGCCGCCCTTCTCGGCCATGTGGGTGGCGAGCTTGAGCCGCTGTCGCTCGCCGCCGGACAGCGTAGGGAGCGGCTGGCCGAGGCTCAGGTAGCCCAGCCCGATGTCGGCGAGCCGGTCGAGGATGGCGTGCGCGGCCGGCGTGCGCGCCTCGCCGGCGCCGAAGAACTCCTCGGCCTCGGTCACCGACATCGCGAGCACCTCGCTGATGTCGCGGCCGCCGAGGTGGTGATCCAGCACCGATGGCTGGAACCGCTTCCCCTCGCACTCCTCGCACGTGGTGGCGACGCCGGCCATCATCGCCAGGTCGGTGTAGATGACGCCGGCGCCGTTGCAGTTGGGGCAGGCGCCCTCGGAGTTGGCGCTGAACAGCGCCGGCTTCACGCCGTTGGCCTTCGCGAACGCCTTGCGGATCGGGTCGAGCAGTCCGGTGTACGTCGCCGGGTTGCTCCGTCGCGAGCCGCGGATCGCGCCCTGGTCGATCGACACCACGCCCTCGCCGGCGTGGATCGACCCGTGCACGAGTGAGCTCTTGCCGGAGCCGGCGACGCCGGTGACGACGACGAGCACCCCGAGCGGGATGTCGACGTCGACGTCTCGCAGGTTGTGCGCCGTCGCGCCGCGGATCTCTAGCGCGCCGGTGGGCGTTCGCACCGTCTCCTTGAGGGCGGCCCGGTCGTCGAGATGGCGCCCGGTGACGGTGCCGCTGGCCCGCAGCGCCTCGACGGTGCCCTCGAAGCAGACGGTGCCGCCCGCGGAACCGGCGCCGGGGCCGAGGTCGACGACGTGGTCGGCGATAGCGATCGTCTCCGGCTTGTGCTCCACCACGAGCACGGTGTTGCCCTTGTCCCGCAACTGCAGCAGCAGGTCGTTCATCCGCTCGATGTCATGGGGGTGGAGGCCGATGGTGGGCTCGTCGAAGACGTAGGTGATATCGGTGAGCGACGAGCCGAGGTGGCGGATCATCTTGGTGCGCTGTGCCTCTCCCCCGGACAGCGTTCCCGACGGCCGGTCGAGCGACAGGTAACCCAACCCGATCTCCGCGAACGAGTCGAGGAGGTGTTGCAGCCCGGTGAGCAGCGGGGCCACCGACGGCTCGTCGAGGCCCCGGACCCAGTCGGCCAGGTCGCTGATCTGCATCGAGCAGACGTCGGCGATGTTCTTCCCGTTGATCTTCGACGACCGGGCCTCCTTGCTGAGTCGGGTGCCGTCGCACTCGGGACAGGTCGTGAACGTCACCGCCCGCTCCACGAAGGCGCGGATGTGCGGCTGCAGCGCGTCGACGTCCTTGGAGAGGAACGACTTCTGGATCTTCGGGATCAACCCCTCGTACGTCAGGTTGATCCCGTCGACCTTGATCTTGGTCGGCTCCCTGTGGAGCAGGTCGTGCAGCTCCTTCTTGGTGTACGTGCGGATCGGCTTGTCCGGGTCGAAGAAGCCGCAGCCGCGGAAGATGCGGCCGTACCAGCCGTCCATGCTGTAGCCGGGGATCGTGAGCGCGCCCTCGTTGAGCGACAAGCTGTCGTCGTACAGCGCAGACAGGTCGAAGTCGGTGACCGAGCCCATGCCCTCGCAGCGCGGACACATGCCGCCGAGACGGGTGAAGGTCGCCTTCTCGGTCTTCGTCTTGCCGGCGCCGCGCTCGATGGTGATCGCACCGCTGGCCCTCACCGAGGGGACGTTGAACGAGTACGCGTTGGGCGAGCCGATGTGCGGCTTCCCCAGCCGGCTGAAGAGGATGCGCAGCATCGCGTTGGCGTCGGTGGCGGTGCCGACGGTGGAGCGAGGGTTGGAGCCCATCCGCTCCTGGTCGACGATGATCGCCGTCGTCAGGCCATCCAGTACGTCGACCTCCGGCCGCGACAGCGTCGGCATGAAGCCCTGCACGAAGGCGCTGTAGGTCTCGTTGATCATCCGCTGTGACTCCGCGGCGATGGTGCCGAACACCAGAGAGCTCTTGCCCGAGCCGGAGACGCCGGTGAACACCGTCAGCCGGCGCTTCGGGAGCTCGACGCTGACGTCCTTGAGGTTGTTCACGCGCGCGCCGTGCACGCGGATCAGATCGTGGCGGTCGGCGACGTGAAGCGCAGGCGACTGCGTGTCCGTCCTCGTGGTCATGCTCCTCGTGTCTCCATCTCTTGGGCGGGCCGCCTTCCCAGGCTCCGTGGGCGTCGCCGGGCTCGATCTAGCTTCCTGGGCCTCACCGAGGTCGTCGCCCTCGCCTGATTCTGGTGGGTCAGGCACCGCACGGCGTGACCGGTCGCAGCAGGCTCAGGGGTCGGCGCGCCACCGTCGACGCTCGGGCAGCGTGACGTCGCCGTAGCCGTTGCAGCGCACCTCGGTCGGTCGCAGCTCGAACAGCACGTAGCGGTCGTCGGGGCTGTAGCTGGCGGCGGCAACGACCGTCGCCCGCACGGCGGCGTCGTGCACCGGGTGCCCGGTGCCGCTCACCGACGCCTCGCCGCCGGTCCCGGCGTTGTCCGGCACGCCGTTGTGGAGGGCGAACCAGCCGCGCTCGCGGAGGTCGGCGGCCTTTGGTGACATCGGCTCCATGAACAGGTAGAGCCCGTCGGCGGTGAAGATCGGCGTGACCGGGTGGACCCGGGGCGCGCCGCTCGCCCGCACGGTCGCCAGGTACGACGGCGCCGCCCGCAGCCGCTCCGCCACGAACGCTGCCAGCTCCGGTTCGGCGGCGGCGAAGGCGCCCCAGGTCGTCATCGGCCCATGATGGTGACTCACCGCTGATCCGGCGGTAGGTGCGGCACTCCGGGCGGACGACGGTCAGGCCTGCGCGATGCGGACGAGGTTGCCCGAGGGGTCGCGGAACGCGCAGTCGCGCGCGCCCCAGGGCTGGGACGCCGGCTCCTGGAGCACCTCGGCGCCCGACGCCCGGACCTTCTCGAACGTGGTGTCGAGGTCGTCGGAGCGGAAGATCGCAGCCTGCAGCGAACCCTGCGTCACGAGCGACAGGAGCGCGTCGCCCTCGGCCTGCGAACGACCGCCGTGCGGCTGGAACAGGACGATGTCGACGTCCTGCCCCGGGGCGCCGACGGTGACCCAGCGGAAGCCGTCGGACGCGACGTCGATGCGGACCTCGAGGCCGAGCGCGTCGCGGTAGAAGCCGAGCGCGGCGTCGGGGTCGTGGACGGGGATGAACATTGCGGAGACGGTGACTGCCATGCGACGACCGTAGGAGCACCGACCCGTCGCGTGCTTCTCCGATCCTGCTCGGTTCCCGGGGCGGGTCGGGCGGGGCCGCGCTCAGACCGTGACCGTGGTACGCCGCGGTCGCGTCGCGACCATGCTCACGCACGACGGAACGACCTCGAGGTCGCGGTGGTCGCGCGCGCGGTACTGCGACGGCGTCTCGCCGACGATCTCGGTGAAGCGCGAGCTGAACGAGCCGAGCGACGTGCAGCCGACGGCGACGCAGGTGTCGGTGACCGACATCCCCTGACGCAGAAGGGCCTTGGCGCGCTCGATGCGTCGCGTCATGAGATAGGAGTAGGGCGTCTCGCCATACGCTGCACGGAACTTGCGCGAGAAGTGCGCGGGCGACATGAGCGCGGCACGAGCCATGGCCGGGACATCGAGGGGCTGCGCGTAGTCGCGGTCGATGAGGTCGCGCGCTCGGCGCAGGTGCACGAGGTCGGCGATCTCCTCCGGCGTCATGCCGACGACGGTACGCGACCGGTCGCGCCCAGCGGTCAAGACGACGGGTCGAGCCGCCCCGAACTGCCGATGCTCCTAGGATGAGAACATGAGGAAGTCGGACGTGAGCCAGCCCACCGATGGCGGCCAGGCGGCATCGGAGCTCATCTCGAACAGGATCGCCGAGCTCGGGGACTGGCGCGGGGAGACCCTCAGCAGGATGCGCAAGCTCATCAAGCAAACAGTCCCGGACGTCGTCGAAGAGTGGAAGTGGAGGGGGACTCCGACTTGGGAGCACGACGGCATGATCTGCACTGGCGAGACCTACAAGAGCGTCGTGAAGCTCACCTTCGCCAAGGGCGCGTTCCTGAAGGATCCGTCCCGTCTCTTCAACTCGAGTCTCGAGGGGAACACGCGGCCGCGCGATCGACATCCACGAAGGAGAACACGTTGACGAGTCCGCCTTCAAGGCGCTCGTTCGAGACGCGGTCGCCCTGAACAGCGCGAGCAAGTCGAAATCTTCGAAAACAGCGAAGTCCTGAGGGATTCCGCCCCCGAGCTAGGGGTCGGACGAGATTCCGCGCGTCGGAGTGTTGCGGTCTGGCCATAAGGAATCTGGAGCTCGCGGGTCGTGCGGCGCGAGCAGGCCGATCGGCCGATCGGGCATGCGGAACTACCACCCGAGAGCGAGATACACCACCACGCACGCCGAGCACGCCCAAGCGGCCCACCGCCAGGTCCGATCGCGATCGGCATGCCGGATCGAAAGACCTGCCGCGTACGAGAGCAGCCCAGCGATCAGCCCGACTCGAACGTGCTGCCAAAGTACGGTTCGTTCACCGACGGTCCAGCCACCGGGAATCCAGGTGATGCTCCTCCACAAGAGCAGACCGATGGTTTCAGCGAGCAGGGCCAGGGGCAGCAGCAGCGGCAACCATCGGAGGGGACCGGTGCTCTTCGGGGCCAGCCGACCATCGATGAACGCCGTTCCGACGGCCTCGGGCGGGCCGAGCTCCTCGATGACATGAGCAACGGCATCGGCACGCGTGGCGCCGCTGCGCATGTGCTCTGCAGCTCCGTCGTGCAGGTGGCTCTCGATCTCCTCCAGGACGCGCTGTCGCTGCCCTCGTGGGAACTGCAGCGACGACCGCACCCTTCGCAAGTAGGTACTGATCTGTTCGTCGTCGGTCATGTGGTCTCCTGAAGCACCTCGTTGACCCAGGCCTGAAACTCGTTCCATGCGCGGATCTCCTCCTCGAGCGCGACTTTGCCGTCGGCCGTCAGCTCGTAGAGACGCCGGCGCCTGCCGTCGCTCGTCTCAGACCGACTCGCCACGAGGCCGCCTGCCTCGAGTCGGTGGAGCGCCGGGTAGAGGGAGCCTTCCATGATCAAGAGATGGCCATTGCTGCGGCGACGAAGCTCTGCGCTCAGTGCGTACCCATGCGCCGGACCTGACGCGAGGGTGGCGAGCAGCAACATGCCGAGATTCCCGCGCAGCTGGTCGGTTCTCATACCTAGACAGTCTACACATAGACAGCCGATGTATGAGGCGCGGCTTCTCGCCTTCGCGCATGCCGGGCCGCCGACGATCCGCTCTACTGGTTGTGGGTGTTCCTCGCGACGACCGGCCTCCGCCGCGGCGAAGCGCTCGGCCTTCATTGGAGCGACGTCGATCTCGACTCTGGCCGGGCCCGCATGACGCACCGACCGACGACGAACCGCAGCGTTGATCGTCAGCTGCGCCACGCTGGCACATCGAAGCGTGTTCTCACATGTTTCGGGTCAACGTGTGGTGGCGGCAGGCCTCGAACGACCCCGCTGGGCAACGGGCCTCGCCCGTCTCGTCCTCGACAGGGCTCCCTCGGGGGAGCATATTCGAGGAATGACGACGCATTCGGTAGTCACCCAAGCGGCGATCGACGGGCCGCGCTCATCGGTTGTGGTGGACGGGCAGCACCTCAGCTTGGACGACGTGGCGGCGGTGGCCCGGTTCGGCGCGACCGTCGCTCTCTCCGATGACCCTGCGCTGCAAGAAGGTATTGAGGCGAGCGTCGCGCTCTGTCGACGACTCCTCGACAAGGGCGTTCCGCTGTACGGCATCACGACGGGCTTCGGCGACTCGGTGGGGCGCCAGATCTCCCCCGACAAGGCCGCAGCCCTCCAGGAGCATGCGGTGCGCATGCTCGGCAACGGCACCGGTCCGGCCACGCCTGCTGACGCGGCCCGGGCGGTGGTGCTCATCCGGGCCAACAACCTCGCGCGCGGGCACTCGGCGGTGCGCCGCGAGTTGCTCGACCTCCTCCTGCGGCTCCTCAACGAGGACATCACGCCGATCATCCCCGAGGAGGGCTCGGTCGGCGCCAGTGGCGATCTTGTGCCTTTGTCCTACGTGGCCGCCGTGTTGACCGGCACCCGCCTGGTCTCCCACCGGGGCACGGTGAGGCCCACCGCCGACGCGCTCCAAGACGCCGGCCTCACGCCACTCGTGCTCGAGGCGAAGGAGGGGCTCGCCCTGGTGAACGGCACCGCCTTCATGGCCGGCATCGCGGCGCTCGCCACTGTCGACGCCCGCCGGCTCGCGCTGGTGTCAGACGTGTCGACGGCCATGGCCACCGAGGTCCTCAACGGGATCACCGGTCCGTTCCAGGAATTCATCCACGACATCGCCAAGCCGCATCCGGGTCAGGTCCGCTCGGCTCGTCATGTCAGGACTCTTCTCGAGGGCAGCCAGTTGGCCCGCCCGTTCGCGGAGGTCGTCGCTCAGGCCGGCACGATCCACGGAGGGTACCGAGAGCTCCAAGTCCACATCCAGGACAAGTACTCGCTCCGATGCGCCCCGCACTTCACCGGCGTGCTGTGGGACGTCCTCACGTGGGTCGAGCATTGGCTCGACATCGAGATCAATTCGAGCAACGACAACCCGCTCTTCGATGTGGACTCCGGAATTGTGGTGAGCGGCGGCAACTTCTCAGGCGGCCACGTGGCGCTGGCGATGGACTCCTTGAAGACGGCGGTCGGCAGCGTGGCCGATCTCATGGACCGCCAGCTGGAGCTGGTCGTCGACGAGAAGTTCAACCAGGGCCTGACGCCCAACCTGATCGCGGCCATCCCACCCGGCGATCCCGAGGAAGGACTCAACCACGGGTTCAAGGGGATGCAGCTCGCCTGCTCCTCGCTTACCGCCGACGCGCTGAGCCGCTGCATGCCGCTCAGCGTCTTCTCCCGGTCCACCGAGTGCCACAATCAGGACAAGGTGTCGATGGGCGCCACGGCCGCCCGCCAGGCTCGCGATGTCGTGGCCCTCACCGAGAAGGTCGCCGCCATCCACCTGCTGGCGCTCTGTCAGGCCGCCGATCTCCGGGGACCCGACAAGCTAGGGCGCACTCGATTGGTCTACGAGCGGGTGCGGGCCGAGGTTCCGTTCGTCGCCACGGACCGGCCCATGGCCGACGATGTCGCCACCGTGTTGGCCATGCTGCACGACGGGAGCCTGACCCAGGATCTCGTCGACGACTGAAGGGGACAGCCACTGCGGGGTGCGCTGGTCCGATCGACGGAGCCGGTCACGTTGACGTCACCCAAGCCGGGTGGCGGCCCGCCGTCAACCGGTCGCCGATGGGAAGATCAGGACGTCGTCGTCCGGGACGTCCGCGTGGAGCCGAGCCACCTCGGATGCCCGCCGGTTGAGCACGGCGCGCTGGTTGATGTAGCCCTTGTCGGTGATCTCGTTGTGGTCGATTGACGGTGGTTCGGTCAGCACCAGCAGCCGAGCGACTCGGCTCGACGACCCTGGGTTGTGCTCGTTGTACGCATCGATCGCTCTGCGGAGATAGGCGCGCACCTCCTCGGCGCGGACCAGCTCAGCGGTGTCGCCGGCGGAGCCGAACAGACCCTGGGCGCCGGCGACGGACACCCAGGCGAGCAGGCCGACCTCGGGACCGTCGTGCCCGGTGATCACCGCGTCCTGGAGCAAGGGGGTAGCGGCGGTCACAACGCTCACCCGCACCTCGGTGACGCTCACCCAGGTACCAGTCATGAGCTTGAAGTCCTCCGCCACTCGCCCGTCGAAGACGATGCCGCGGGCGGGGTCATCGGGGTCGTCGAACCTGCCGGCGTCGCCGATGCGGTAGAAGCCCTCCGCATCGAAGGCGGCCGCGGTCAACTCCGGCTCGCCCACGTACCCTGGGGTGACGTTTGGGCCCTGGACGAACAGCTCGAGCTTGCTCCAACTCGGAGCGAGCTTGATCGTGACGCCCGGTACAGGCACCCCGATGGAGCCGGGCCGATCGAGGGGGAAGTGAGCCGAGGTGGCGAGCGGCGCGGTCTCGGTGGACCCCCACGAGGACGTCATCGCAACCGGCCGCCCGAGCACGCGCCGGGCTAAGGCATCGAACCGATCCCACAAGGCCTGCGGGAGGGCGGCCGCGGCGTAGAGAACGAGGCGGAGACGGGAGAAGAACCTTGCCGCGAGGTCGTCGTCGTTCTCGAGGTACGGAAGGAGGGCGGCGAATCCCGCCGGCACGTTGAAGTAGGTGGTGGGCGATACATCACGCAAGTTGGCGACGGTCTGGTCGATCAACCCGGGGACGGGACGGCCGGCGTCGATGAATAGGGTGCCACCAGCGCGGAGGACAAGGTTGAAGTTGTGGTTGCCCCCGAAGGTATGACTCCAGGGCAGCCAGTCGAGCAGCACAGGTGGCTCGTGCCCGGTGAACGGCCAGATCTGGGCCAGCATCTGCTGGTTGGCGGTCAACATCCCGTGGGTGTTGACGACCCCTTTCGGCAAGCCCGTCGAACCCGATGTGAACAGGATCTTGGCGACCGTTTCGGCCCCGACCTCCGAGTAGGCCCGCTCGAGCGCCAGGCCAGGTGAGGTCTCGATCAGCTCGGCCAGTGGAGTGCTGTGCTGGCTGCCGTCGGAGGACACGACCTCTGCACCGCCCAGGTCGACGACGCCCAGTACCTTGGCGAAAGGTTCAACGGTAGCCACGTGCACGAGGCCGGGTCTGGTCTTGGCAATGGCGTGGGCAACCTTGGCATAGTCGCTGCTCATGAGGGAATAGGCGACCGAGACGGGGACGATCGGCACACCAGCGACGAAGCAGCCGAGCATCAACAGGCCATGGTCGACGGTGTTGCCCGAGAGCACCATGACCGGTCGCGTCGCGCCGAGGCGCCGGTCGAGCAGGGACTGGCCGATGGCGCGAGCGACCCGCCAGGCCTCAGCGAAGCTCACCTGCCGCCACTGGCCCGAGGCGTCGCGCTCGCAGAGGAAGGCCGCATCCGGACGGCCGGCTGCCGAGCGCTCGAGGAGGGCGCCGAGGCGAGGATCGTACGGAGCGAGTGGAGTCCTCGACGTCAGGATCCAGGCCCCGTCGGGACGGTGCACCACCTGGATGTCCGGCTCGGCGAACAGTGCGGTCGCAACTGATCCCGACGCGTCGTGCCCGGACATGTTCATCGCCACCTCCGCGTTCGTGAGGTCATCACGACGCTAGTCCCCGCACCGCGGTGGGGTGGTCGAGGACCCGGCGTAAGGTCGCCTGGCTGTTCCAGACGTGACGGAGCGTGCAGCACCGAACGATCAGCTCCGCGGCCCAACGAAGCGACGAGTCCTGGTGAGGACGACTGAACTTCGGCAGCAGAGGTTGGACGCAGCAGACGCATCGAGGCGACAGCCGTTGGCCGCTCGGCAGAGCAGCCAGCCCTAGCATCGCCGGCGAGCGCACCGGGGAAGGGGGGAGCGCGTGGAACTGTCCTACACCCATGGCCCGTCGTTGCTGGGCCTGGTCGGCGACACGGTGGGGACGGCCTTCTCTCGGGCCGTGTCCACTGGCGGCGACCGCGAAGCTGTGATCTCCTGCGGCGAGGAGCGGCGCTACACCTACCGCCAGCTCGACGCCGCAACCGAGCGGCTGGCCGCTGCCTTGCTCGGGCGGGGTCTCCAGCGGGGCGATCGGGTCGGCATCTGGAGTCCGAACCGAGCCGAGTGGGTGGTGACCCAGCTCGCTGCGGCACGGGTGGGGGCGGTGCTCGTGCCCGTGAACTCGGCCTACCGCACCCGCGAGATGGCCTACGTGCTGGCCGAGACGGGGGCTCGAGCGCTGCTCGCGGCCCGGGGGTCGCGCTCCCTCGACTACGAGAAGATGATCGACGAGGCGCGAGGCGGGCTCCCTGACCTGGAGACGGTCGCGTTCTTCGACACCCCGTCGTACGAGGAGTTGGCCGTCGAGGGCGACAGGAGGGACAGCGCCGCCGTCGGCCAGCGGGCGGCCGAACTCGACGTCGACGACCCTGCCGCGGTGCTCTTCACGAGCGGCGGCGGCCCCACCCCCAAGGGCGCCACCCTGACGCACCACAACATCGTCAACAACGGGCGGCTTGTCGGCGCGCTGTTGGGGTACGGCGAGGCCGACCGCGTGTGCGTGCCCGTTCCCCTGTTCCACTGCTTCGGCTTGGTTGCGAGCAACCTGGCGGCCTTGTGCCACGGGGCCGCGGTCGTGCTGCCCGGCCCGTCGTTCGACGCCGCCGAAGTGCTCGCCGCCGTCGAGCGCGAGCGGTGCACGAGCCTGGTCGGCGTGCCTGCGATGTTCCTGGCCCTCCTCGAACACCCCGGGCGGGCGGGCCGCGACCTCAGCTCTCTGCGCACCGGGGTGATGGCAGGCGCCGCCTGCCCGCCCGAGCTGGTGCGGCGGGTGCGCGCCGAGCTCCATGTGCCCGAGCTGGCGGTGGCCTACGGGATGACAGAGACGTCGCCGGCCACCGCCCAGACGACGCTCGACGACGGCGAGGAGGCTCGCTCGACTACCGTTGGGCGCGCCCACCCCTACGTGGAGCTGAAGGTGATCGACGCGGGAGGCGCCACGGTGCGGCGCGGGCAAGAGGGGGAGCTGTGCGCCCGGGGGTACGTGCTGATGCGAGGCTACTGGGCCGATCCGGCACGCACGGCCGAGGTCGTCGACGAGCACGGGTGGCTGCATACGGGCGACCTGGCCACGATGGACGAGGGCGGGTACGTGCGCATCACCGGCCGGCTCAAGGACATCATCATCAGGGGCGGCGAGAACATCTCCTCCCGCGAGGTGGAGCAGCTCCTGGCCGGCCACCCCGACGTAGACGAGGCCTGCGTGATCGGCGTCCCCGACGCTGCAATGGGGGAGCAGGCGATGGCTTGGGTGCGGCTGCGGCCGGGCGCCGCGCTCACCGGCGAAGAGGTTCGCCTCCACTGCTTGCGCCAAGTCGCCTCGTTCAAGGTCCCCCGCCACATCCGCATCGTGGACCAGCTACCCGTGAGGGCCGACGGCAGCTTCGCCAAGCGCCGCCTTCAGGAGTTGGCCTTCGAGGAGCTGGGCCTCGGCGAGGTCCGCGAATTCGTCGGCGCGTATCGGTAGCGGAGGGGAAGGAGGCCAGGGGATCGCGTGAGCCCGGCTGGGCCGGGGCCGGCCCGGGGTCTCGTCGTTGGGCCGAGTGGCACTCTGCGCCCGTAACACGTCGACGGCGCGCTGCTCGCGGCGCCGGCCTCGGGACGTCCGCTCTGTCGCCGTGGTGGTTGTCAGCCGCTGACGTGCTCACGCGAGTCCATTTCGCACCCGACTGGAGGTGTCGAAGCGCTCCTAAGGCCAAACCGGCTGGTGCTATCCGTACCTGGCATCACCGGGACTGCCGGGTGGACCCATGAACGGTCAGCCGACCCGGCGATGCACGTCCTCCATGGTTGACGGGCCGGGGGTGGTATCGGCGATCCACGGGCCTTCGACCGATGCGTCCATGACACCTTCCTCCAACCAGGTGTAGCGGCCCTGCATCACCTGCTTCGCCACCCTGCCGTCGAGGTCGTCGGTGTTGTGCCACAGCCGGTCGAACAGGGCATCGGCCCGCAGGCGGGCCTGCTGGCAGAAGGCGTCGGCCAGCTCGTACGCGGCCTCTCCGTGCGCGGGGTCGTCGGTCCGCAGCATCTCGGCGCGCACGCACGCTGCCGTCATTGCGAACAGCTCGGCGCCGATGTCGACGACGCGGCCGAGGAAGACCTGCTTGCGTTCCATCTTCCCCCGCCAGCGCGACATCCCGTAGAACGTCGACCGGGCGAGCGAGCGGCAACGGCGCTCGACGAAGCGCAGATGCGGCGCCAGCGCGCCGAAATCGGCGAAGGCCGTCGGAACCTGGCCTTTGCCCACGGCCAACGGTGGCAACCAGCGGGCGTAGAAGCGCGCGGCGTGCCGCGCCGCTTTCGCCTTGGTGGACCGATCCGCACGCGGATCGATGAGGCCGCCGGCCACCGAGAGGTGGGTGTCCACCGCGTCACGAGCGATGAGCAGGTGCATGATCTCGGTCGAGCCCTCGAAGATCCGGTTGATCCGCAAGTCGCGGCAGGAGCTGCTCGGCTGGTACACCCCGCTCGCCGCGGGCCACTAGCGAGGCTGCCGTCTCATACCCGCGCCCGCCCCGCAGCTGCACCAGCTCGTCGGCGACCAGCCACCCCATCTCGGATGCCCACAGCTTGGCGAGGGCCGCCTCGATGCGGATGTCGTTGCGGTCTTCGTCGGCCATCTGAGCGGACAGGTCCACGACGGCCTCGAGGGCGAAGGTGGTCGCGGCGATGTAGGCGATCTTGGTCGCAACGGCTTCGTGCTCACCGACTGGTCGGCCCCATTGAACACGCTGGCTCGACCACTCGCGGGCGATCTTGAGGCACCATTTGCCCGCGCCGGCGCACATGGCGGGCAACGACAGGCGGCCCGTGTTCAACGTTGTCAGCGCGATCTTCAAGCCTGCGCCTTCGGCGCCGATCAGGTTCTCGGCCGGCACGCGGACGTTGTGGAGGCGGGTCACGCCGTTCTCGATGCCCCGCAGGCCCATGAACGCGTTGCGGTTCTCGACCGTGATCCCCTCGGAGTCGGCCTCGATGACGAACGCGGTGATCCCGCCCTTGTGGCCCTCGCTGTTGGGTACCCGGGCCATCACGACGAGCAGGTCGGCGACGGTACCGTTGGTGGTCCATAGCTTGACGCCGTTGACAACGTAGGCCGAGCCATCCTCTGTCGGTGTCGCGATCGTGCCGAGTCGGGCCGGATCGCTGCCCACGTCGGGCTCGGTCAACAGGAAGGCGCTGATGTCGCTGCGGGCGCAGCGGGGCAAGAACCGCTGCTTCTGCTCCTCGGTGCCGAAGAGCTTGACGGGCTGCGGCACACCGATCGACTGGTGCGCCGACAGGAGCACGGAGATAGCCGGGCTGGCCGATCCGGCCAGCATCAGCGCCTTGTTGTAGTAGACGTGCGACAAGCCCAAGCCGCCGTACTCCTCCGGGATCTTCATCCCGAGCGCGCCCATCTCCTTCAGCCCGCTGACGACCTTGTCGGGGATGCGGGCCTCCTGTTCGATGAGCAGGCCGTCGACCGAGGTCTCGCAGAAGGCGCGCATCTTCGCGAGGAACTCCTCACCCCTGCGCCTTTGCTCGTCGGTCGACCGAGGGTGGGGATGGACCAAGTCCATACGGAGACGGCCCAGGAACAACTGCTTGGCGAAGCTGGGCTTGCGCCACTCGGTCTCCCGGGCCGCCTCGGCGACTTCGCGAGCGTGACGCTCGGTGACCTCGGCACGGTGAGGACGGGTGGACGACGAATCGACGGTTGTCACGAGGACCCCCCTTGGGCCGGTGGTTACTGCCCAGTAACATAGGTTACACCCGGTGCAGCACCGCGTCGCCACATCGATGAGGCCGACGAGCCTTGAGGGCCGCGTCACCCGTGGCCGGCAAGGACAACGGCCAAACGCAGAAGCCACCTACTCGATGACGACGACTGTCACCGTCGACCCATGCGTTCGATCCCGGAAGTTGAGCGGGCGACCGCCCTTGATCCGCGGGCTCGGCGCGATCACCCTGCCTGCCGTGCGCCGATCGACGGACCAGCAACCGACCGCGAGCGGCGACAGGCGGCCGGCGCGTCGGCACCCCTGCGACGCCGTCCGCTACTGACGTTCTTCATCCTCGGCGGGGGTGCGGTGATGGAGGCGGTGTCGTAACGACGAGTGGGAGGTATTCGGTCTACCGGTACGGCCCAGGACCATGTCTAGACGGCCGCCCTCACCATCGCTCGCACCCGGTGGATGCGCGAGAGCACGGTTCAACTTGGTGCATACGATCCTGTTGACCCGTTGCCATCTTCCTCCCAGGGTGGGAGGGTATGCATGTCAGGGAGGTGCGAATGTCTCGGTTGCAGCGCTGGTTGCTGGTGGTCGCGGTCGCGCTGGTCCTTCTCGGGCTGGCGGTGGCTGCGCTACCTAAGGAGTGGATCGAGGAGACCTTCGGCTTCGAGCCAGACCAGGGGAACGGCCTCGTGGAGCTTGCTCTCGCTGTCGTGCCGATCGCGGCCGGTGTCGCACTCGGCGCGGTGGTCTTGGTCACGCGATACCGCACCGCCGACCCGCGGTCGGCGACGTAAGGGTGTCGATCCGGTCTCTGTCAGCTGCTCGGCGCTGCCGAGAACGTAAGGAGTAGTGATGCCGTCCAACGAGCCCATGGAGCCTTCTGGGGAGGCGACCAGCTCGGTCAGCCGCAAGGCCGGGACGCCGAAGCGCACAACCAAGGTGTCCGGCAAGGCGGTGGCTAAGGCTGATCTCGATGTACGCCATGAGCGGATCACGCGACCCCGACGGGCCATGGGCCCGCCTCTCGGCTCCGCCTCGAGCTCCGCTGTGACGGGGGCTGCTCCCCCTCGGGTCCGTCGTCAGGACGTGGGTCCCACCGATCCGGTGAAGTCGACGAAGTCCACCACCAAGAAGAGTGCTGCTCGGAAGCGGGCATGAGATGGCAGCCAACGACCTGGCCATCTTCCGGAATGTGGGCTTGGATGACGCCGCCACCAGTACCGACACCTCCACCGTGGGAGAGCCGAGCATCGCGGTGTCAGGCGCCCAGGCCTTCCTGACTGGGAACTGGTACGCCAGCCGCTCCACCAATGGCGGCCAGGGGTGGACTCACATCGACCCGTTCACGAGCCTCCCTTCGGCGGCCGGGGGGTTCTGCTGCGACCAGGTGGTGGTGCACGATCGCCGGCGCGAGCTGTGGATCTGGATCCTGCAGTACATCACCGCCAACGGGACGAACGTGTTCCGGCTCGCCGCCACGCGCGACAGCGGCTTTCCGAACGGCGGCTGGTACTGGTGGGACATCGCGCCGGCCACGCTGGACGGCCGCTGGACGAACCTGTGGTTCGACTATCCGGACGTCGCCCTGACGAACGACCACGCGTGGGTCACGTTCAATCTCTTCGACAGCAGCGACACCTGGCAGCGAGCGGCGGTCATGAAGTTCCCGCTGGCTACGATCGTGAACGCGGGCACGCTGGTGTTCAACTGGTGGTCGACCACGGACGCCGGTTCGCTACGGCTCACCCAGGGCGCCGGACAGACGATGTACTGGGGCAGCCACCTGTCCACCCAGCAGATCCGCCTGTTCGTGTGGGCCGACGGCACCAATAGTCTGAACTGGTGGGATCGCGGTGTGAACCAGTGGACCAACGGCAACTTTACGTCCAACGCGCCGAACGGGGTCGACTGGCTCGGCCGTGTCGACGGCCGCATCACCGGGGCCTGGGTGGGCGGTGGTCGCATCGGGTTCATGTGGACCTCCGGCGCCCGGCAGAACCGCCCGAACGCCTTCATCCGGGTCGTCCGGATCGACGAGGCCAACAAGACGGTCGTCGACCAGCCGGACGTGTGGAGCTCGACCAACGCGTGGGCCTACCCGGCGGCGTCCTCGAACGAGCGGGGCGAGCTGGCTTTTACCGCCTTCTACGGCGGCAGCGCTGTGCACCCGAGCCACATCGTCGGTCTGCGAGACGAGGGCGGCAGTACGTGGCGGGCGCAGTACGCGTGCGCCGGCGGGAGTTCTCCGGCCACGCCCGCGTGGGGCGATTACCTGACATGCCGAACCCATGCTCCGTACGGACACACCTGGGTAGCCTCCGGCTACACGCTGCAGGGGGGTTCAGCTCGCAAGAACATTGAGCCCCGCTACGTGCATTTCGGGTTCGAGAAGGACAAGCCGTAACGGCGGTCGACTCGCTCAGCGCGACTTGCGCAACGCCACGATGGCATACTCAACGTGCGCGTCTACGGCCGTCATGAAGCCCTGTGCGCCCGTCCTGGACCAGCGGTGATGTTGGTGCGTGCTTGACATGATTCCATCGTCCGCCGGTGACGTCATCGATCACATCACAGGTCATGAGGCCGCGCCCCGATGTGTCATGACGGGTGGCTGTGAGCATTCGCGTACGGCTGATCGTCTTGACGGTGCTCCGGCCGAAGGTCTCGGCGTCAGTCATGCGTTCTCGACAAGGTCACGACCTTTTCGAATGACCGTGAGCAGCCTGGAGTGACCGATGGTGACCGTACTCGACGATGCTCGACGCCTCGGACTGGAAGCTGATGCTCGGCGTCGACCTTCAGCATTACCCCGCGGTCCCCGAGCCACCGTCCTGAACGCGCTGTGTCGTCGACTGACGAACACGTGACCTCGATCGGGCGGCAATGTCGAGGTGGTGGTGCAGGAGGCGGGCGATGTCGGCGCTGTCGCGCTCGGCGCCGCTGAGGTAGCTCGAGCGCCTGCGACGGAGGATGTTGAGGCCGACGACGTAACAGCCTGGAGCTCCGGTGATCACGCCGCCGTCGTGGACGATGCGGCTGCGCCGGTCGAGCACGGGAAGGTCAAGCCACGAGTAGTCCGGCCGGAATCCGGTTGCGAACAGCACGGTCGAGGTCCCGGATCGTCGCAGGTCCACTTCGAGCAGGGGTCGCAACGCCTGCGTGGGCTGGAACCGCTCGGGCGGATCGACGTCGGCGTCGGTGCTCTGCGCCCACACATCGAGCCGGTCGAGCAGGCGGTTCATCTTGAGGTCGGCGAGGGTGCACGTGTTCGTCAGCGACCCGGAGAACTGCGCCAGGGCGCCGGTGATCCGTCCCAGGCGGCCGACGATCGTGATGCCCTCACGGGCGAGGTGGTTGATGTCGATCGATCGACGGTCGGACGAGCCGATCAACTGGGGTGAGGGCAGGCCTCTTGCCCGGACGATGTCGTCGAGTTCGTCGTACCGCTCGTCGAGGGTGGCGGCGGCGTCAGTCCACCAGAAGATGTCGCGCCCCCGGTACGTGCGCGGCATGCGGACGTGCTCACCGACGGCGAGTGTAACTAGCCGTCCCGAGTGATGGATCTCCTCTGCCAACTGGACGCCGGTGGCGGAGGCGCCGACCACGAGCACGCCGCCCTCGTCCAAGCCGTCCGGTGATCGGTAGTTCATCGTGGTGCGGACGGCGATCGTCGGCGGTAGGGACGCCGCCGCCGGCGGTACCCGCGCCGTGTTGCAGGGTCCGCTGGCGATCACCAACGCCGCGCACTGCCAGCGTCCACGATCGGTCACGACGTCATAGCCGCACGATCCAGCGCGCACCTGCATCACGGTGGTTCGGGTGTGCACCGGAGCATCGATCGTGGCCGCATAGTCGCCGATGTGTGTCGCCAGATCGGCGGCCGTCATGTAGCCATCCGGCTGATCACCTCGGTACGGCAGGCCGGGGAGGTTCGTGAGCCAGTTGGGCGTGAGCAATCTCAGCGAGTCCCACCGCTCGGTGCGCCAGGAGTTCGCCACCTCACCGCGCTCGATCACGACGTGGTCGATCGAGCGCTCGGTGAGGCGGCGGCTGACGGCGAGCCCGCTGTGGCCTGCGCCGATCACTACAGCGGTGGTGCGCACGTCCGGACTTGCGGGGATCGATGGCGTCGCCCGTCAGGCGACTTCGACGACGATGTCGGTGGGATTGGTGACGATGTCGAACACCGCCGACCGCTTCTGCGATTGCGCGACGATCGCCTCGATGTCGGCTCGCGGCGCGTCGGCGTCGATGTCGAAGCGGACGCGGACGCCGTCGAAACCGTTGCGCACGTCGGGATCGGCGCCGAGGATGCCCAGCACATTCATGTGCCCCTCGATCATTGCCGTGACCGATCGCAGTTGGACGTTGCGATGCTGGGCGACGGCAGCCACGCCTGCGGTCAGGCAGCCTGCCAGTCCGACGAGGACGTACTCCACCGGAGTGGCGCCGAGATCCTGCGATGCGAAGCACTCCGGGTGATCGACCTCGAACCGGTACTTGGTGCGGTGGTTCATCTCCTGGCCGAGGCCGGCGAAGCCGTCGACCGTCGAGGTGCTGTGTGTTCCGTGCACCCACGAGCATGTCGCCCGCCAGGTGAAGTCAGCAGCGGCGGGCTGCTCGGTGAGGGCGTTGCGAGCGCCGATCAGGGCCTCGGTGTTGACGCCGTTGTCGACGGGCTTGTCGGTGATGGTCATGGGACTTTCTCCTTGGTGGGTGTCTGTGTGTCGAGCAGCGATGTCAATCGGGACGGCGGGCGGAGGCGACGACGAACTCACCTGGCACGGCGTAGCCGCCGTCGTCGGTCCTGAAGTCCTCGATCGAGGCGAGGTACTCGTCCGCCACCTGGTCGCGGGTTTCGGTGTCGAACCGGCCGTAGGCGAGCGCCACCGGACCGCCGAGGAATGCCGCGCCGAGTGCCTCGTCACCGTCGCGGTAGTCGAGCGAGACGCTCAGCCGCGCCTCGCCCTCGTCGACGAAACCGGCGTCACGGAGCACTCCGGTCAGGATTCCAGGTGCCCCGAGGGCGAAGAAGTGCGGGCACACGTCACTCGTGACGCGTGCGTCGACGATGCCAAATAGCGAGGCCCAGCCACAGTGACGTCGATCGCCCCAGACGGAGAGCACCACGCGACCGCCCGGCCGCACCACCCGGCGCAACTCGGCGACTGCCACCGCCGGGTGCGGCACGTACATCAGGCCGAGCGAGCACAGGGCCACGTCGAACGGGCCGTCGCAGGTCAGTTGCTGGGCGTCGCAGCAGGTGACCTCGACGTTGTCAGCGCCGGCGGTGGTAGCACGCACCTCGGTCGCTGACGCCATCTTCGGCGAGAGGTCCGTGGCCACCACCCGCCCGCGGGGCGAGACTGCGGCGGCCACGGCGATCGTCATCTCGCCGCTGCCGCAGGCGACGTCGAGCACGCGGTCGCCACGGGCGAGCTCGGCCTTGTCGATCAGTAGCCGCTGGGCGGGCAGCAGTTGGCGTTGCCAGTACCGGGCGTAGCAGGTGGAGGCGCGATCCCATCCACGCCGCTGGACAAGGAGATGTCGTCGGGCGTCCATCAAGCGTCGGGCGTCCATCAAGCGGCACCGTCGACGATCGAGAGCGATCGGCACAACCGGTTGGCGCGGCCGACGGCGTCGAGGATCGGGCTCAGGTGGTCGGCCTCGTCGACCATCGCCTCGATGTCCTCGGCCGGCGCACTGGTGTCGAGTTCGACGTGGTACCGGATCGCCGTGAACCCCGGCGGTGCCGTGGATGTGGTGCGGAGCATGCCGTCGATCTCGGAATCGCTCTCGACGGTCACCCGGATCGATCTCACCGGGATGGAGCGCCGGGCGGCGCGCAGCCGGTAGCCCATCGCCAGACAGCTACCCAACGCCGCTCGCAACAGGACACCAGGAGTGGGCGCCGAACCTGATCCGCCGAGACCGGTCGGGAGGTCGGTGTCGATCGACCACGCACCCTCTTCGCTGCAGCACCGAAGGCCGTCGACGAGCGTGGTCGACGCCGTGTTGGTCGCCCGCCCGAACCCGATCTTGCGCTCGACCGCCGCCTCGAGCCGAGTCACGGCGGCGGCGATGCGCATGTCGCCGGCGGGGCCGTTCGACGGGTCCGATTCGTGGTTGGCGCGGGCCATACCGGCGATGTTGCTGGTTACCGAGTCCGACGGTCATTGGGTCGGCGCCCGATCATGACGCGCTCGGCGCCTCAGATGTGCGCCTGAGGTACCTCACGCCCGATCTGAGGTAGCCGACCCGATGACGCCGACCGGCCGACCGATGACGATGCGACTGCCATGATGGAAGCGATGAACCGGCGGGTCTCGAGCGACCGGATCGTCGGTCGTGACGAGGAGGTCAGGACCGGGCGACTGGCCATCGACTCACTGCTGGCGCGCGACCCGGCGCATCGTGTCCCGCTGCTCCTCGTGGCGGGCGAGGCCGGGATCGGCAAGAGCCGCCTGCTCGACGAGCTGCTCGACGACGCTCGGGCGCGTGCGGTGCACGCGGTCTGCGGGCGATGCCTCGAGCACGGCGGTGAGATCCGGCCCTTGAGCGCGATCTCCGAGATAGTCGCCGAGCTCGTACCCGTCTCGGACGAGCTCGGGATCTCGATCCATCCCGAGTTGATGCCGCTCGTCGACGGCAGTCGCGACGCTGAGCCGACGGCACTGTCCCGGTGGCCGGCGCGCCTCGACGGTCAGTTCCAGTCGCTGCTACGCGACGTGTCGGCGCGGCGGCCGGTTGTCGTCGCCATCGAGGACCTTCACTGGGCCGATCAGACGACGCGGGCGTTGTTGATCTCGCTGCTCCGCGCTCGGGGGCTCGACGACGTCCTGATGATTGGCACCTATCGCAGCGACGAACTGCACCGGCGGCACCCGTTGCTTCAGTTCCTGGCCGAGATCGAACGCACGGTGCGCTTCGAGCGGATCGATCTCGCACCGCTGCCCGACAGCGTCATCAGAGAGCTGGCGACGGCGATCCTCGGTGTGCAACCCAGCGAGCCGACCGGTCGGGATCTGTCACGACGTTCCGGCGGCAACCCGTTCTTCGTCGAGGAGATCCTGGCCGCTGGCCTCGCCGGCGACCGGCCCCCCGAGGGCGTGCGCCATGTGGTGCTCGCACGCAGCCAGGCTCTCGGCACCGACGCCATCCGTTGCGTCCAGGCGGCGTCCACCCTTGCCGCACCGGTCGACCGGCTCGTCCTCCGAGCGACGACGGAGCTCGACCCGGCGAGCCACCAGGTGGCGCTCGACGAGCTCTGCCGCGAACGCTTTCTCGTCGAGGAGCCCGAAGGCTTTCGCTTCCGTCACGACCTCGTCCGTGAGGTCTTCCTCGACGAGCTCCTCCCGGGCGAGCGCACCGCGCTGTTCGCTCGCGCCGCGGCGGCGTTGGAGCGTCACCAGCCGCGGCGACTGGGCGAGATCGCCCGCCTGCACATCGCGGGCGCCCAGCTCGGGGAGGCGCTTCGGGCATCGATGTCGGCGGCATCCGCCGCTGAAGCGATCGGAGCGATGGCGGAGGCGAGCGAGAGCTACGGGCGCGCCCTCGACATCTGGCACCGCGTCGACCGACCCGTGGAACTGGCGTCGTGCTCCCATCTCGAGTTGCTTCGCCGCGCCGCACGTGCCGCGGATCTGTCGCGTGACTTCGACAGCGCCGTCGAGTTCGGTCGCCTCGCGGCCGCTGCGGCGGCGGACGGGGATCCGATCGTCGAGGGTGCGACGCTGTTCGAGCTCGCCCAGTACACCTGGAACGCCAGCGCCCCCGGCCTCGACGAAGTCATCGACCGGGCCTTGCAGGTGCTCCCTCCCGAGCCACCGAGCGTCGAGCGCGCCAGGATGGAGATCCGCCGCGCCAACCGGCTCCGCCTGCGGGGCGAGAACGAAGAGGCCGCCGTCTTGCTTCGGCGGGCGGCCGACACCGCCCGGGTGCTCGGTGATCGGGGCGTCGAGGCCGACGCTCGGTCGACGCTCGGCTACGACCGTGCGGTGTTCGGGGACGAGGCGGCGCTCGCCGAGGTCTACGAGGCGCTGGCGCTCGCTACCGACGCCGACGCAGGCGAGGTGGCCACCAAGATCATCGTCAACCTCACCAACACTCTCGTCTTCATGGGCCGATACGAAGAGGCGGCCCAACTGGGCATCGACGGCGTGAGCACTGCCGAACGCTACGGGTTGATGGCGTTGCACGGGATCTTGCTACAGGGCAACGGATTGGAAGCGCTGGAGCCGTTGGGTCGGTGGGACGAGGCTCAGGCGATCGTCGAGGACATCGTTCGCCGGCATGGCGGCGACAGTGTGCACCGATGGGCGTCGGCGCTCGTCGGTTGGGGGCAGATCGAGATCCATCGCGGTGGCTACGACAGGGCGGCGCCGTTGTACCAGCGCGGGTTCGAGCTGCGCTCGTCCGGCTACTACTCGGGCGACCTCGGCCAGCTCGGCGGTGGTCTGATCGAGCTCGCCGCGGCGGGAGCGGTCCCTCCGGTGACGATCGATCTCGTCGAGTCGTGGTTCGAGACGCTCCCTGCCGACGAAGCACTGTGGGCGGCGCGCCTGGCGGCAGTCGCCGCGAAGCATCTCGTGCCGCCGGCGACCTCGGTCGACCACCGGCCCGTCGCCGACACCGTCGAAGGCTGGATCGATCACATCCGCCGAGTGGCCGACGACGAGTACCAGTGCGCTCCTGCGGTCCTGGACGTGTGGGTCGAGCAGGCTCGGGCGGAGCTTGGTGCAGCACGCGGCCATCGCTCGCCTGAGGCGTGGTCGCGCCTGGCGTCGGCATGGGACGAGCTCGGATGCCCGTTCTTCGCGGCGCAGGCTCGCTATCGCCAGGCCGATGCCGCGTCTGACGACCGGCGGTGGTCGCGCTGCCGAGGAGCGAGCTGTCGCGGCAGCGTTGCTCGGCGTCGCACTGCAGACAGCCGAGCGACTTCGAGCCGAACCTCTTCGCCACGATGTGCTCGACCTCGCCACCCGGGCCCGCTTGCGGCTAGAGGACGCGTTCCACGTCAAGGCGCCCGAACCATCCGATCCGCTGCCGTTCGGCCTCACCACTCGCGAGCTCGAGGTGCTGCGCCTGATGATCGAAGGCCGGTCGAACGGCGAGATCGGGGCCCAGCTGTTTGTCAGCAGGAAGACGGCGAGCGTTCACGTCTCGAACATCCTGCGCAAGCTTGGAGCCACGAACCGGATCGAAGCGACGGCGATCGCCCGTCGTCATCAGGTTTGACCGCGTGTTCTGCAAGGGGTTCCGATCGATGTTGCAGGTCGATGACACGGCCGTTGAACGTGTGCTCACGGGATGACGCTGACCCCCTCGAGGCAGCGAACGGCCGGGGATGGGCCGATCAGACGAGCTCAACCTGCCAGTGATCCCGCACCACCGGCGCTCGACTCTGCCAGCGGGAGCGGCGCAGAACACGCGATCTGCAGAACACCGCCCCTGCCTCAGAACGAAGTCGGGCGGGTTCGTTGTGAAACCGGTCCGGCGGTACCGAGTGGAGCGCCATCGGCGCCCGCGTTCAGGGTCGGACAGCGGCCATCAGCGCAGCGCTCGAATGCGAATACCGCGGATCGGCTCGAAGTGGCTCCTGTCGCGGGTAACGATCGCGAGGTCGTGCTCGATCGCTGTCGCCGCGATGAGAGCGTCAGGAAGCCTCACGCCGGACTCGCGAGCGATGCGCCCAGCGCGCTCCGCGACGGCGCGGTTGACGGGGAGCTCGCGGAACGGCGCGAGCAGCCGGGCGATCTGCGCTAGTACGGCCGTCTCTCGGGCGGCCCTCACGCTCCGTCTTTCGCATTTGCTAGTGCGCTCCGGGTCCGCCCGCGTCGAGGTCGACGAGGTCGAGGAACATCCATTGGTGGCCGGGTGCGAGCCCGGCGAGTTCCCTGCCTGTGGCCTTGATCACCCCGGGGGCGGAGGTGATGTGCTGGGTACCGGCGTGCACGTCTCGGAACAGCCGCTGGAGCGTGCCGGCGCGAAGGGCGGTGGTGCCCGCCTCTTGTAGGCGAAGTGCGACACGTCGAACAGTGTCCACGTGATGTGACTCAGGGCGAGGCGTATGAGCGTGCTCTGTCGTGTGGAGAGAGTGTCGCTCGCCTCCAACGTCGCCCACACGTCGGCCCACGTTTCGAGCACGAGAGCCCGAGCAGCCCGGAACTTGCCCTCGGCCTCGGCGAAGCCGATCTGGAAGGCGTCGCTGTCGGTGAGTTGGCCGGGCCGCCCGGTCTTCGATTGCGCCAAGCTCGCCAACTCGTCGAGCACGCGCCGACCGACGCCCATCGCCCAGCCTGAGTGGCAGATGAGCGCCATCTGGATCACGCCCAGCTTGTACAACGCCCCGCCCCGCGTGGATTCCTGGATGAGCCCGAAGTGGGTCTGGGTCTCAGGCACGAACACGTCGCGCATCGTGTAGTCGATCGACCCGGTCGCTCGGAGACCAAGCACGTCCCAGTTGTGGATCAGCGTGGCCTTGTCGATCGGCACGACACAGATGCGGAACTCGCCAGTGCCCTCGACCGCGACGGCGGTGTGGATGTAGCTCGCGTTCTGCAGAATCCCGGACGCGAAGCTCCAATCGCCACTGATGACAAATCCGCCATCCACCGGTTTCGCCACTCCGGGCCGCGTACCCTGCCCGGCGATCACGGGCACGCGCTCAACGCCAACGAACATCTCCTGTACAGCGTCGTCGCTGAGGTACGCAGCACCGGTGCCGATCGAGAGTGCCGCCGCCATCAGCGACCACCCAGCCGACGCCTGGCCATACGACACCGCCTCCAACACGCCAAGCGAGGTGACCGGGTCGAGTTCAAGGCCGCCCAGCGATTTCGGCACCCACATGCCGTAGAGGCCGGTGTCGTGAAGCGCGTCGTCGATGTCGTCAGTGAGCTTGCCCAGCGCTTCCGATGCCTCGGCCTGCTCGTCCAGCAGCGTGTACAGCGAACGGGCGCGCTCACCGCGTCGATCGCGGAGTTCCGATTGGTCGTGATGCTCATGTTGCCCGCTCCCGCTCGCTGTGACGATGCGCCATGTCCCCTTCTCGCACCGTGGCACCATAGTTTCAGCCGCTGCCGCGACTAGCGCCGAACTGCCTGATGGCGTGACTCCGGCGATTGGCCCAAGACGGCGGTCTGCTCGAAGGTCGCTGGCACCGACACTGTCCCAGAACCCGATGCGAGACACGCGGGTGCCGGTCACACCGATCGCGCCGGTTGTACGGCAGCGTTCGTCGTACAGCGAGGCTCGCGATCTGACCGCGCTGGGTGTTGGCCACGATCGCGTGGCTGTTAGCGGGCAATGGCACTTCGCCTTGGCCACCGAAACGTGGAGCGCTCACGCCCGACGGTCGGCGAGCGGTCTGGTACGACGAGCGGCGGCACCTCGGCGGCGGCTCGTCGCCGTGGTCCTGCCGTCGTGGGCGCTTGGTCCGCTACGCCGAAATCAACCGTGGCGATCGGCCCGGCGTGGGCGACTGACGGGCGAACCGTGTCGCCGTAACAGCGTCGGTCCGGCTTGGGTCCGGCCGAAGTGGCGGTGTCCTCATCCGTCTCTTTGCCGTCCTCGCCGGGATCGACTCGAACCTGGTGACCGTGACCTGGGCCTTCGCGAGCGACGATTGGTGCTGGGGGGTTTGTACCTCCAGATTCCCTTGTCCGCTCCGAGTGCATTTCCCCTGCTCAGAGCGCTTCGCCCGTCACTGGCGGGAATCTGCCGCCCTCGCTCTCTCTCACAAAGCACCTGGTCAGATCCCATTTTCGGGAGCGGTGGAGCTGGGGGTGTGGAGCTGGGGGTGTGTGGAGCTGGGGGGAATCGAACCCTCGCACAGTTGTCGCCGCGTACCTACTCAGAACACGTGACCCCAGGTCAGGCCCGATTTTCTGGGTGACACAGACGGACTGGAGTGACCGATGTTGACCGGTGTGACACGCCCTTTCCACGCCCCACACGCCCTTTTCACGCCCTCGACGGGCGGCACGTAGAGGCTCAACGCCCTCGACGACTCGATCCGACTGCCTCGCTCCATCACCTGATCGTGCGCTTGTGACCTCATGGAGGACGTCACAAGTCTGCTGCTTCGAACCCGCCGCAGCGTCCTCGAACACTTTGGAGCGATGTGCCGCGTCGACACTCCGGGCGTCCTTGACTATATGTAGTCACTCTGTTAAATAACCAATCTATGAAGTATCTGCAGGAGCGACGGCAACGATGACCGTGACGGCCCCCGATCGGTTCGACGTCGTCTTCGCCGCCTTGTCGGACCCTACGCGGCGCTCGATCGTGCGTCGGTTGGCCGACGGTGAGGCAACCGTGCTCGAGTTGGCCGAGCCGTTCCCGATCAGTCTCCCGGCCATCTCCCGTCATCTGAAGGTCCTCGAGCGGGCGGGTCTGATCAGTCGTGGCCGAGATGGACAACGGCGGCCATGCCAGCTGCGGCCGGAGCCTCTGGTCGAGATCGCCGCATGGGCCGAGCACACACGAGCTGCGTGGGACCACCGTCTCGACCGGCTCGATGCGCACCTCCGGCGCACATCTGACCGAACCGCATCCCCACCGACATTGGAGAAGCCATGAGCAGTTCCCCGACCATCACCGATCCGACGACGTGGGCTCTCGATCGTGAGATCGTCCTCGTTCGGGTTCTTGACGCCACACGCGAAGCGGTGTTCGCCGCGTGGACCGATGCGGATGCCTTCTGCCAATGGTTTGGTCCCGATGGGTTCACCTGCACTGTCCGTGAGATGGACGTGCGCCCGGGAGGTCGAGCGTGCTTCGAGATCGTTTCCGGAGACGGCACCGTGTTCACGAATCGCTTCGACTACCTCGAAGTCGTTCCAGTCGAGAGGTTGGTGCTGGATCACGGGTCTGACGCCGACGATGACCCGGCACGCTTCCGAGTGACAATCACCCTCGATGAGCAAGCCGATGGAAAGACGGTGTTGACGCTGCGGCAGCTCCACCCAACCGTCGAGCAGCGAGATGCAACCATCGGCTTCGGCGCTGTCGAGCTCGGTCTGCAGACGATGCAGAAGCTCGCTCACCATCTCGGGGTCGCCTGAATTCCACGGCTGATGAGATCTCGCCGCGGGACAGGTCAACCAGTCTGACCGACCACCAACCACCCGGAGGAGCCGCCATGTCGCGGCGTCCGCATCCACAACTTCTCGATCTCGCTCGACGGGTTCGCCACCGGCGAGGGGCAGGCCCTCGACACACCGTTCGGCCACGCCGGGCATCGGCTCCACGAGTGGATGTTCGCCACTCGGTTCGGCCGCCGCGAAGTCCTCGGCGAGTCGGGCGGCACCGAGGGTGTCGATGACGCGATGGCCGAGCGGCACGGACCCGGGATCGGTGCGGAGATCATGGGCGCAGGCAAGTTCGGCCCTCCGGGCTGGCAAGACGACCCGGAGTGGCGCGGGTGGTGGGGCGACAACCCGCCGTTCCACACGCCGACGTACGTCCTGACCCACCGTCCGCGCCCGTCGCTGGAGATGGAGGGGGGTACGACGTTCCACTTCCTCGACGCCCCGCCAGCGGATGCACTCGAGGTGGCGCGGGACGCAGCCGCCGGTCAGGACGTCCGCATCGGCGGGGGCCCGACCATGATGCGCGCGTTCATCGCCGCCGGTCTCGTCGACCACCTGCACGTCGTGCAGGTGCCGATCCTGCTCGGCCGCGGTGTTCGGCTGTGGGACGGCCTGGAGGCGTTGGAGCAGCAGTACGACGTGGAGGCAGTCTCGACGCCCCGCGGCGTCACGCACCTCACGTTCACCCGATGACCTCACGGCGGCACGTCGCGGTCATTCCTGGACACGGAACTGTGGGCACGCGCCGGAGGCGTCACCTATCGCAAGCTCGGCGTCGAGGGTCACCACGGCCCGCTGCTGTTCGTCGCACAGGTGCGAGGCGCGCCGTACCCGTCGGAGGACGTCGCCAAGTCCAGAACCGAGTCGCAGGTCTCGCAGCCCTTTCACGCCCTCGGTCAACTTCGCATGGGCTGACCTGGTGGTTGTCGGTGGACGGGGCTCGTCTCCCGAACATTCCCCCCAGCACCTCGAGCAGCGGAAACCCCATGTCAGCGGGGTTGTGACGTCGTAAGTAGTGCACGGCACGGATCGCTACCCAAAGCGGGAAAACTCCTGGTAGACAGCCATCTTCTGCGCGAGTGGAGCTGGGGGGAATCGAACCCTCACACAGTCGCTGCCGCGTACCTGCTCAGCACACGTGACCCCAGGTCAGGCCCGATTTCTTGGGTGACACAGGCGGACTGGAGTGACCGATGTTGACCGGTGTGACACGCCCTTTCCACGCCCCACACGCCCTTTTCACGCCCTCGACTGCGGGGCCCGACGAGCTTCCACGCCCTCGACCACTCGACTTGCTCGTTCGATCCATGAACCGATTCTGTGCTCCGGACGTCACGAAGGACATCACAAGTCTGCCGCGACATGCCTGACCAGCGCGGATGCTGCCGGGAACGCTCAAGTTGTCCGTAGGCGGGGCCTTAGGGCTCACGCCTGGTCTGTTTGAGCGTTGATGGTGTAGTTCCATTCGCCGTGGAAGTTGTGGGGGTCGAGTGCGACGGCGGCGAGTTCGGCGTCGCTGATCCTGACGCCGGTGGGATACCACTGAGGGTCGTAGGCGGCCTGGATCGTGAGTCCGGTCGTGGTGCTGGTGGCGGAGATGAGCTCGATGATGGTGCGCAGGGTGGTGAGTGGCCGGCCGCGCCAGTTCATGGAGATGAAGCTGAACATGCGGTGCTCGATCCGGTTCCACTTGCTGGTGCCTGGCGGGTAGTGGCACACCGTGATGCGCAGGCCGGTCTCGGTGGCGAGGCGTGCGAGTTCGACTTTCCAGGCTCGGAGCCGGTAGCCGTTGGAGCCGCCAGCGTCGGCGGTGATCAGCAGCCGGTCGGCGTCGGGGAAGCGGGCCCGCCCCATCAGGTTCCACCACCGGCGGATGGACTCGACCGCGAACTCGGCGGTGTCAGCGACGTCGCCGACGGAGACCCCAGCCTTCGTCGTTGGCCACGTCGTAGATCCCGTAGGGGATGGCCTTGGCGTGCTCGCCCAGGGCCCGGTCGGCGAAGTCGTGCACCCTCACCCGTTCGGGTTCGCCCTCGGGCGACCATTCGATGCCGCCGTTGGCGTAGTCGCCGATCAGCTCCTTCTTCTTGGTGTCCACGCTGATCGCCGGTTGGTTGTCGTCGATGAAGCCTTGGGCCATGTCGTTGAGATAGCGGAACTGGGCGTCCCGATCGGGGTGCTGGCGGCCCTCGGTGACCTTGGCGTTGGCCTGCAACGAGTAGCCGAGCTGGTGCAGCAGGCGCAGCACGGTGCGCGACGACACCGCGAACCCTTGCCGCACCAGATCCTGGGCCAGGTTCGTCGAGGACTTCGACGTCCAGCGCAGCAACGACATCGGGTTACCCCGCGTTTCGGGATGGACCAGTTCATCGAGTGCCTCGAGCAACCCCGGCTGCTTGTCGATCAGCGGCTTGTCACCGCCGCCCGGGGCTCGCAGGCGAGCCGACGGCTCGATCCCCGCGACCACTTCAGTCTCGGCTTTGATCACTGTGTTGCGGCTCATCCCCGACGCCGCCGCCACCGCGGTCTTGCCGCCCCGACCCAACATCTCCGAGGCGGCACCCGCAACGACACGCCGCTGCAGCTCGTTCAGGTGCGGCAGGACCACATCGAAGAATCGCGCGAGCGCCTCCGGCGTGACCTCCACACCGCCACCCTACTACGCGCGTACTAACCTGGCGTGGATCCTTAGCTCAGGAATCAGATCGTCAGAGTGTGGTTCGATCGCTGTTTCGGAGCTCAGCGAGGCGTGCATCGAGTTTGTCGATCGCCATCGCCCAGCCTCGTCCACCGGGAGAGTCGGCGGGAACGCCGATGTGTGTCATGACCATTTTGGTTCGGTCGCCGAGGTCTTCAAGTTCGACCACGATGGAGGCCTCCGTTGGTGCGCCGGCAGGCATCCCCATGTGCTCGGCGGGCATGGTGTTGCCGTCGGCGTCGGCGATCGCTTCGGTGTAGACGAGGCGGGTCTTCGGTTCAACTTCGCGGTACTCGCCGATGAAATACATCTGCATCGGGCCGCTGGGAGTCTCGATCTCCATGGCGATGTGGCGGCGGCCTCCGACGCGAACGTCCATGTCGGCCTTGGGAATCTTGGCGCCCATGGGCCCGTACCAGTTGGCGAAGTGCTCGGCCTCGGTCCACATCGACCAGATCAGATCGATCGGTGCATCGAAGGTTCGTTCGATCCGGACGTGCTCGTTGTTAGTCATTCGTGGTGCCCTTCGTGTCGTGGGGTTGCTGGAGGTCTCGGACGTACTCGTTGATGCGATCGAACCGGCGGTCCCAGATGTGTCGGTACTGCTCGGCCCAATCAGCGACCTGGACGAGCGGGGCGGGGTCGATCGTGCACGGCCGGAACTGGGCTCGTCGGCCGCGTGTGATCAGTCCTGCGTGTTCGAGCACCTTGATGTGCTTGGAGATCGCTGGGAGGGTGAGGTTGAACGGTGCCGCCAGATCGTTGACACTGAACTCGCCCTCGGCGAGACGAGCAAGGATCGCGCGGCGAGTCGAGTTCGCCAGCGCTGCGAAGGTTTCGTCGAGCCGCGTTTCGTCGACCATCGTGCTGAGTGCCGCCACTGAGAGCCTCCTCCATACTTGCCGATATAGTTAATTAACTAAGTTAGAAAGTACCGGTGGGCGCTTGCTCTGTCAAGCCGCATGTCAGACGTCGGCCGTGACCATCACACGAACGACCGCGCGACTACCAGCCTGGGGTGCCAGATGTCTGCCCCGGCGTGGAATGCAGCGCCGGATTTGCCGAGAATCGTTACGCGCCCGAAGTTGGACCAGGTCCGAGCAGTGCGCAACTACACGTCACGCGCGTGGGTCGGTGATCGATGGTGTTCAAATCGTCGTACGCATCTTCCTGCCACTCCTGGTTGATGCCGCAAATGAGAGGTGGATCGCATGAAGGTCGACGTCGTCACCGAGATCGTCATCCAACGGCCAATCGGCGTCGTCGCTGCGTACACGGCGGACCCGTCCAACGCGCCGGGCTGGTACGACAACATCGATGCGGTCGACTGGAAGACGTCACCGCCGCTGCAGGTCGGCTCGCGGGTCGAGTTCGTTGCCCGTTTTCTCGGGCGGACGTTGCGCTACACGTACGAGTTCGCGGAGTTCGTGCCGGGCGAACGAGTCGTGATGCGAACCCAGCAGGGCCCCTTCCCGATGGAGACCACCTACGTGTGGACACCTGAATCCGACGAGGCGACGAAGATGACGCTGCGCAACCGTGGCGAACCGGCTGGGTTCTCCACGTTGATGGCTCCGCTGATGAGACCGGCGATGCGACGCGCCAACCGTAAGGACCTCGCCAAGCTGAAGATGATCCTCGAATCTCAACGAGGTTGAACTCGCTGAGTCGTGTTCAGCGATTCGCTGGCTGTGCACAGAGTCCACCTACATCGCGGCGGTGAGCCAGGTGAGCAGTGGCGCGTATCGGGTGAGTTCGTTGGCAGTCCATGTCACGAAGCGATGGTCGTCGAGCTCGGTGGGGTGTCGGCTGGTGTGGGCCAGGTGGAATCCGTCTCGCCGCAAGAGGTCGGCGTTCGGGTGGCTGGGTTCATACGGCGTTGGGACACGCGCTCTGCTTGGCTCGCTGAGTTCCGAGCCGGCGGCGACGAGGTGGTCGACGACGTCACGGAGTTGGGCGCCGTCGGGGCCGGCGACCACGGTCCGGTAGCGATCGAGGGCTGCGCCGGTGAGGCCGATCTGGCCGGCACCGGTCAGGACGGTTGTGGCGGTGAGCCGGATAATGCAGGCGGGGGATCGGCGGGGTTCGCCGTCACCGATCCAGAACAGGAAGTCGACGTAGGTCTTGTAGGGCGTCTTGTCGTGCCCGAATCTCGTGTCGCGGTTGATGCGAAACAACGAACGCCCAATCCGAGGGTCTCCGCACAATCCCGGATGCACCAGCTGTAGCGCCGGAGTTAAGGCGTCGACGAACGCCGCGGAGGGGTTCGCGACGCATTCGCGGTACTGCTCGCGATGGTGGTTGAAGTAGCCGCTGTTGTTGTCGGCGGCGAGGCCGTCGAGGAACTCCCACGCTTCGGCACGGAAGCCGGTGAACGCCGTCACCGCTTGCCCTTCTTCTTCACGGTTGCGGGATGGTCGATCGCGAACTGGAGGGCTTCGTCGAGCAGACGCTTCCAGGTCCGTGATCGGCTGTCCGGGACGGCAGCCCACTCGCGGAACCTGCGACCGGCCGGCGCGAACGAGTTGGCCCGCCCGGAGCCCACAAGTTCGTCGACGCGACTCTCGGCGAGCTTGACGAGCAGGTCGCCGGTGCGCCGATCGCATGAGGCGAAGAACGCGCCGTTCCAGCGCAGGCATGGCAGCCCCATCATCGTCGACCGGGTCACATCAGCACGTCCGAGCAACGGCTCGGCGAGGTCCCAGAACCTGGCCTCACCGGGAAGCATCGCCTCGTTCATCGGCGCAGCTCGGCAGGTGTGGGAACCCGTTGGGTCGCGAAGGGATCTGGGCCGACGGTCGCCCCCTCGGCGCGGCGGCGGAGCCGGTCGAGGTAGTGCGTCCAACCACCGTTGTGGGCGCCGGCGGCGAGATCGTCGAGGCCACGATGGACCAGCCGCAACAGCGTGGTCGCGGGCGTGGTGGCGGTGAGGTCGATCTCGACGGTGGTCGAGCCGGGCGGGATCTCGACGTCGGCGCGCTCCCACCCGTACGTGAAAACGACTCGCCGGGCGGGCACGAGTTCGACGTACTCGCCCGAGCAGGTGTCGCCGTTGGCGTGGGTCCATCGCACGACGCCGCCGGGGCGAGGATCCAGTGTTGCGTCGTCAGCCATCCACTGCACGAACAGCGCCGGGTCGGTCAGTAACTCGTACAGCACCTGGGCGGGCGCGTGCACCTCGAGCTCTTGGACGACGAGTTTCATGACGCTGTCCGCTTCTTGGGCCGCGCCTTTGCCGGTTTCGTTGCGATCGACTCGGCGGTCGCACGGAGTCGTTGCAGTGGTGCGGCCCAGAACTCGTCGAGGAACGAGGCGATCTCGCCGACCCGTTCGAGGTCCGCTCGGTAGAGGCGGCGGTTGGCGTCGACCCGAACCGTCACCAGGCCGGCGTCGCGCAGGAGCTTGAGGTGCTGGCTGGCTGCTGATTTCGACATCCCGGCGGCGTCGGCGAGTTCGGTGGCCGGTCGTTCTTCGTCCCACACCAGTCGCAGCATCGTTCGTCGCCCGGGGTGGGCGAGCGCCCGGATCGCGTCGTCGGACATCGCTGGTGTCACGGTCTGCGTCCCATCGCGGCGAGCAGCTGGTCCTGTGGTGATGCGTCGTCGGGCACGGCCACGGCCGGACCGACGAGCCCGAACGCCCGGCCGCGTTCGGGCATGTCGGGCAGGAACATGGCGATGCAGGCGTCGACCAGTTCCGGATCGAGCGACGCGTCCTGGCCGGTCGCCGTGGCCAGGTCCCACGTGTGGATCAGGGCATCCATGAATGTCCCGGCGACGGCGTGCGCGACTGGCCATTCGAAGCCGAGCGGCGACATGCACATCCGTTCCAGCCCACCCGGAGCGCGAAGTCCGCTGTGGAGCTGCTCGAGCCCTCGTTGGTAGTCCTCGGCCGTGCGACCGGCACGCTCTGGAGGCGCCTCACCGTCGAGCGCTGCCAGCAGGTAATCGGTTCCGCCGACCATGTGGTCGATCAGCTGTTGCACATCCCAGTCGGCACACGGCGTCGGACCGCCCAGCTGCTCTGTCGACACGTCCGCCATCACGGCCGCGGCGTGGCTCGTCGCCCGCTCGAACAACACCACCGGATCATCTGTGCTCATCCTCGGCTCCCTAGTTCAGAATGTGCTTAATTTAGGTATTGGTGTATCAGGAGTCAAGAGGATCGTCCCGACCGCCTGGTTGTCAGTCGAGGGCTGCGATCAGATCGCCGATCGGCGGTCGCGCGTCAGGCGTTGACGGTAACGACAGGTACCGGAGCGTGCCGTCGCGGCCGACGACGGCGTCGGCGCCGAGTTGGTGAATGTCCTCCGTCGGCCGGCGGAGACGGCGACCGGCGCGGATGAGTCGCGCGTACATCCGGATCGTGCCTACGGACCACACTTGGCGGTTGGTGCCTCGCTCGGCACCCAACAGTCGGTAGAGCATCCGGTCGGTGTCGGCGACGACATCGAAGGGAAGTTCAAGGTGCGCCCGATACGCAGCGAGCCGCTCCGGTGCGGCGAAGGTGACGACGGCGATGTTGGCGTCACCGAACTGGTCGAGGTGGTCGCGCACGGCGATCACGTGTTCCTGGCAGGGCAGTCAAGCGAGGTGCCTATGCAGCACCAGCACGAGTGGTCGGCCTCGCATCTCGGCGGTGCGCCACGGCCGACCCTCGTGGTCGATGAGCTCAACGTCGGGCAGCAGGTCGCCGATCTGGATTATCACGGCACCACCCAGATGAGGCCGAGACGTTCGGCCGCCTGCTCGATCGCTTCGACGAGCAGATCGATCGAACCGTCACAGGTCTCGAGATCGGCAGGGCCGAGCAGCAACAGGTGGCCGGCATCGGTCTCGGCGACGACCACCGGCGCCTGTCCGCTCGCGGCGCTGCGGATCGGGTCGGGCTGGTCGTTGCGATGGTAGGTGTCGAACGGCACCGGCATGTCTGCCTGGCAGGCCTTCCATTCGGGTCGTTGACGGACCGATCCGTGGGTGATGTCGCACAGAGAGCAATGCCGTCGACCGAGACGGGCGCCGACCCAATACGCAAGCTCACCGCGCAGGGTGCTGTCCGCGTCGTACACGCCGACCAGGCGCACGATGCGCCGGGTCGGTGCCGCGTCAGGAATGCTCATCGCGACAGCATCGCCGACCGGGCGCCAACGACTGCATCGGTCGCGCCGTCGGCCGGTGCGGTCCGGAGCGCGAGGGCGCCGAGCGCAAGGCCGAACATCACGTGCTCAGCGGCGAAGGTGACCCAGCCGACCATGCTCGCCATGTCCGAGATCGTCGTCCCGGAACCCGTGACCTTGGCCGCGAGCGGCAGGCCGACGAAGGCCGACACGACGAACACCGCCAGACCGTAGAGGGCACCGGCGGGGACGAGCGCGGCCCGGGGGAGGCGGCGGGCGAGGAACGCGAACCCGATCCCGAACATCGCGCCGGTCATCATGTGGATCACCAGCCCGAGCGCGGCGGGACCGGTGGTGAACCAGAACCTGTTGCCCGCCATCGCTTCAGCGACCGAGCGCATCATCGCATCCGGCGATCCGAACAGCGCCGAGATGTGGAACAGCGGGGTGAAGAACCCGTGATGCTGGTAGGTGACCGAGGCGACCATGGCGAACATCGCCATGACAGCGCCGGCGATCATCCCGGAAACAGCACCCCGTGTGACGGTTGCTTTCAGGGTCGGTTGGGCCGTGGTCGACGTCGACATGAATGTTCCCTCTCGGTCTGGCTCGCCCACCGTGGACGAACCGCACCGGAACCCACCGACCCCGTCCACCCTTCCATCGAGTTCATTCGAAATGAGATGGAAGAGTTCGGCCGTTGACCGGGTCTCTACCGGCAAGGAGGAGACTTGGGCACGATGGCCGACGAGTCACAGACAAGCGCGACGAACGATGCCCCGCCTGCAGCGGGGTCGTTCGACGCGTTCGTCGGCCCTCACCTGGCCGTGTTGCTCCGGGTGGCCGGATCGCTGTGCCGGAATCCGCACGACGCCGAGGACTTGGTGCAGGACACTCTCGTCCGCGCTTTCAACGGTCTCGGCACGTTCGACGGCGCCTACCCGCGGGCGTGGCTGCTGACGATCATGCGCAACGCCAATATCAATCGTCACCGTCGACAGCGACCTGGTCTGCTCCGCGACGTCACCGACCTCTCCGGCGAGGTCGACCGACGCAACCCGCCCGCCCCGAGCGCCGAGGACGTCGCCGCTGCTCGCACTCAGGCACCCTGGATTGCCGATGCGCTCGGACGTCTGTCGGCCCGGCATCTGCAGGTGGTCCAGCTCGTCGACATCGACGGCCTCACCTACGACGAAGCGGCCGCCGCGCTCGGCATCCCCGCCGGCACGGTGATGAGCCGGCTTCACCGAGCCCGCCGTCGTATCCGCGCCCATCTCGCACACGATCCCGACTTCCGGAGCGAACACCGATGAACCCACGCGACGCCCTCGACATGTTCCGACGCAAAGGCGGTGCACGCTGCATCGAGATCGGCCGACAGATCCAGACCTACCTCGACGACGGCCTCGACCCCGCCAACGCCGCCAAGGTGTCCAGCCACCTCCACGCCTGCCGGCGCTGCGGACTCACCGCCGATGACTACCGACACCTCAAGTTGGCACTCGCCGACGCCTCGGCCCCGGTCGCGGGTGAACCCCTGCAACGGTTACAAGCGCTGGCCGCCGAACTCGCCTCCGGCACCACCCGCTCCACGTGACCATCGCCGAACCGTTCGCGTCGCGCTGGAAACGGCGCGCACGCACCATCCCGCTGATGCTGAGCGCCACCGTCTTCGGCCTGCTCGCTAGCCCGTTCATCCTCGCCGCCGCAGCCGTGCTCGACCTCGCACGAGGTCGCTTCCGTCTGCCGACCGTCCGCGTGATGCTGTTCCTGCTCCAGTACGGCATCAACGACAGCATCGAGATCCTCCTCGCACCCGTGTACTGGATCGTGGCCGGGTTCGGCACGCGACTCGACCAACCGGCGTCGATCGCCCGCCACGAACGACTGCAGCGCTGGTCGATCGACGTGATCGCTCGACGCGCCGAACAACTGCTCGGACTGCGCCTCGACATCGACCCCGCCTCGGCGTCCGCCCTCACGCCTGGCCCGGTGATCGTGCTGTGCCGCCACGTCAACATCGTCGACGCCTCGCTGCCCACCCTGCTCTACCAACGACTCGGCTACCGCACCCGCGGGGTGATCATGGCCGAACTGCTCGCCGACCCAGGCTTCGATCTCATCTACAGCAGGACCGGGTCGGTGTTCATCCCACGCGACAACGGCACCGAGGCCATTGCCATGATCCGCAACCTCGGCCGGAACATCGACGCGACGACCGCAATCGTCATCTTCCCCGAAGGCCGCCTGTTTCGCCCCGACCGCCTCGAACGAGCCAAGACGCGCCTGGCGCTCGAGAACCCCGAGCGGTCGGCACGACTCGCATCGCTCGGCCAAGTCCTGCCGGCCCGCCCCAGCGGAGTCCTCGCGCTCGTCGACACCATCGATGCCGATGTCGTATTCATCACCCACGGCGGACTCGACCGGTACCCATCGTTCACCGAACTCGCCAAGGCCGTCCCCCTCCGCGATCCGATTCAGGTCATTGCATGGCGAGTTCCACGAGAGCAGATCCCGGATGTGGACGCCGAACGCATCGTCTGGCTCGACGAGCAATGGTTGCTCGTCGACGAAGCCGTCGCGAACGGCAAGCTCGAGCAGTGGACGGCTCCGTGACGCATCGGTCGACGGTCGTGAGCGTCGGCTGACGTGCAGACTGCCTACATGAATTCGGTTGGGAAGCCACGGACGCTTCGACGTGCGCTCATGGCGACAATCGCTGTCGAGCTGATACTCGTGGTGTCCGCGTGTGCCGGGGGCAACGACGCCTCCTCGACCTCGGACACGCAGGTGCGTCCGTTCTCCGAGGTTCAGGCCGACGAGTTCGTGTTCGAGGCCGACCCGACCAATTCCGAGCGAGGGATCTTTCGTGTCGAAACGACCGAGCCGATGATCTGCGCCATCGTGTGGGGCGAGACCGAGGCGCTCGGCAACCTCAACAACAGCCTCGCGATGAACGGCACCGGAATCGTCGACCACGACGTCTACCTCCCCGGCGCCCTCGCCGGACGCACCTACTACTTCCAAGTTCAAGGCTCGACGGCCGACGGCACGATCTATCGATCCGAGACCGCCACGTTCACGATTCCCGAGGGCGAGATGGCCAGTCCGCCAACCGACTCGATCGATCGAGGAGCGAACCTCGCCATCGGTGCCACCGTCGTCGATGTGAGCTCGGAGTTCAACAGCAGCTTTGCGGCCGCGAACGCGGTCGACGACTCGGGAACGACCGAATGGTCGAGCGCCGGCGACGGTGACGACGCGTTCATCACGATCGACCTCGGCGACATCGTCGAGATCGCCGGGGTCGAGTTCATCACCCGCTCGATGCTGGACGGCACCGCGATCACCGAAACCTTCAGTGTCACCGTCGACGATCGCAACACATACGGACCGTTCAGCGCGGGTACAGCCGTGGACCCCAACTTCGCCGCCATAGAAGGCATGGGTCGCGTGATTCGATTCGACGTCGACACCTCGACTGGTGGCAACGTCGGCGCCGTCGAGGTGAGAGTCCTCGGGCCACCCTGACGACGACGGCGCGACGACATGCCAAATGTCCCGCTGTCGTTGTCACCGTGGAGTCAGCAGGATCGGGCGGCCACGGATCCGAAATCGTCCGCCGCACGCGGAGGACAAGCGTGCCGTCACACACAGCGATGCCTGGCGCCGCCCAACCTCGCACGCCCTTTTCACGCCCTCGGTCAACTTTGCAGGTGCTGACCTGGAGGTTTGTCGGTGGACGGGGGTTCGTCTCCCGAACATTCCCCCCAGCACGTCGGCCTGCGAAACGCCAGGTCAGCCGGGTCGTGACGTCGAAAGTCGTGCACCGCACAGATCACCTCACGACTTGCAAAACACCTGGTAGACAGGCATTTTCTGCGCGGTGGAGCTGGGGGGAATCGAACCCTCACACACTCACCGTTACGTACCTGCTCAGAACTTCGTGACCCCAGGTCAGCCCCGATTTTCTGGGTGACACAGACGGACTGGAGTGACCGATGCTGACCGGTGTGACACGCCCTTTCCACGCCCCCCACGCCCTTTCCACGCCCTCGCCGATGGTCGGTCGTCCATCTCTTCCACCGGCTGAGTACGCACGTTGTCTTTCGACGTCATCACTCCATCGTCCACCTGTGACGTCACCGATCACGTCACGTCTGCAGGAACCGGCTGATCTCGGCTGCACACGTCTCGGGTTCCTCGACCACGCACGCATGGCCCAGTCCCGCGAGCACGACGAGCTGTGATGGCGAAATCGCGGCGTGGAGCGCCTCGGCGTTCGCGAGCGGCGACCGGGCGTCGGCCTGGCCATGCAGGATGAGTGTCGGTACGTCGATGGTGGGCAGCATTGGGCGGAGGTCGGTCTCGGCCCCGATGTGGCCAGCCGCTCGAATCGTTGCCGGGCGGATGTTCTCCCGCATCATCGCGGCCATTGTGGCGTCTCGGTCGGCGGGTATGAGTTCGGAGAAGAGGCCCGGGTAGGCCTTCGGGTCGAACGCGTCGCCCAGGTCGGCCATGCTGTGGAACATCGCGAGCCGTCGAGCGACCTCGTCGGGCGGCAGTGAGCCGGCCCAGCCTGCGTAGCCACCGATGAGCACGAGACTTGCTGCAACTTTCGGGTGGCGCTGGAACAGCGAGAGGGCGACCATCGTCCCGAACGAGTGGCCTACCAGGTGCGGTCGCTCGAGGCCGATCGCGGCGATGAAGGCGGCGAGGGTGTCGGCGAACTGTGGCGCCCGCCAGCTGTCGTCGATGTTCGACGACTCCCCGAAGCCGGGCGCGTCCCATGCGATGACGGTGTGGTCACGTGCGAGGTCGGGGAGCATCCACTGCCAGATGCGGCTGTCACTCGGCGCACCGTGCAGCAGGATGAGTGGCGGGCCCGAGCCCGCCGTCGTGTAGGCGATCCGCCCTCCGTCGACGTCGACGTGCTCCATACGTCAATGTTCTCGCGAAACACGACGGCGGCGATGTCAGGTTGCGACATCGGTGCGAGCGTGGCACTGACCTTGCCGACGCTCAGGCTGACAGAATTGCCGAACGACGCCGCAGCCGGTATCTGTCGCGGTCGAACGACGGGTCGTCACGCGACGCATCGTTCGACATCGACAAGGCGCCGAGAGCGACCGGCGGGCCGAGAGCATCGCGGCCATCCTGCGATCCGGCACGACGCGAAGCTGAGGCCGCCTCGTGACAGCATCGACAGGTCGGGCGTCGTCGCCATCGCGGTGAGACCGGCGGCGATCGTCGCGCCAGCCACGGGTTCAGGCCGCACGTGGAAGGAAGGCGCATGTCGCCCGGGAGCGGTTCTTCTCGGCCGGGCCGTACGCCTGGTCACCCGCCGCAACGGCAGGCACGGGTTGGCGATGGCGCTCGGTCCGTCGAGCCCGACGCCGTGCTCAGGAGGCGACGAAGTTGCGGATGATCTCGGTGGCCGCGGCGGGATCGGTCTTGTGAGCGAAGTGGCCGTGCCCGTCGAGGACTTGGAGACGTGCGCGGGGGATCGCGGCCGCGGCTCGCTGGGTGGCGTCGATGATGTCGGCGACGCTGTCCGATCCGGTGAGCAGCAGCGTCGCCGCGGTGATGGTGTCGAACTGTCCGGGCCGATATATCCAGTCCTGCTCGACCCGGCACTCGCGCGGGACGGTGGGGGCCGCTGCCAGCCGCACGGGCCACAGCGGGTCGACGCGAAGCGCGTCGACCTCGTCGACGGTCATCTCCAGGATGTCGACGAGCACGGCCACGAGCGCGGCGTCATGGTCGCCGTCGGCGAGGGCGGCCTCGATGCGCTCGATCGATCCCGGCGGATATGCCAGGCCGAGGCTCGGCTCGTACACGACGAGGTGGCTGACGTTGGCGGTGCGGGCGGCGCCGCCCATCGCGCAGTTGGCCCCGTAGGAGTGGCCCCACAGAATGATCGGTCCACCGGTGCGCCTTGCAACGGCATCGACGACGGCGGCGACGTCGGCGAAGTCGACGTCGATCGTGTAGCGGTCGATATCGGGGGTGGCGCCGAAGCCGCGGCGGTCCATGGCGTAGGTCGTGAAGTGCTGGCCCAGCACCGCGACGAAGGAGTCGAAGGTCGTATGGTCGGCGATCGAGCCGTGCACCATCACGAGCGCCGGTCCACGGCCCTTGACCCACACGGCGATCGGTGCGCCGTCGTCGGCGGCGACGTCGAAGCGGTCGGCGTTCATCGCGGCGCCCCGTGTGCAGACGTGGCGATTGTGTCGTGGAAGGCCAGCAGCGTGGCGACCCACTGGTCGGGGTGGGTGGCGTGGGGAATGTGCCCGGCGCCGGCGATGGTCGCGACCTGGGCGGTCGGGGCGAGCAACGACAGCTCGCTGATGACGGCCGAGAAGAAGCTCGGGCTCTCGCTGCCAGAGGTGAACAGCAGCGGCACCGTGGTTGCGGCCAGGGCGGCGGCGTCGACCGATCCGGAGGTCGGATCATGGGCCTCGTCGAGGAACGTCGGGGCGTTGGCTTCGAGGATCGCCCGGAACGGGTCGGGGAGTTGCTCCACGATCCCGGCCCGAGCGCGACGTGGTCGACGAAATGCTCGGCGGCGGCGCGGTGGTCGCCTGTCTCGATCAGCCCGGTCACGCGGCTGAAATCCTGGTCGAGCGACCCCTGCACGGCGACGATGTCGGGGTCGAGTGATCCTTCGAGCATCGCCAGAGCGGGTGGCTCGTGGACGGCGGCACTGGCGACCAGTTCCGGTCGTGTGGTCACCAGCGTCAAGGTCACGATTGCCCCATAGGAGTTGCCGGCCACATGTACCGGTCCGCTACCGAGGTGCTCGATCAGGGCGGCCAAGTCGGCGGCGTCCTCGGCGCGGCTGCCGGGACCGGCGCCGGACCCGCTGCGGGAGTGACCCCGACGGTCCCAGGTCACCACCTCGTACCGTTCGGCCAGCGCTGCCACCACCGGGGCCCACCGCGAGCCGTCGGTCCACGACCCGTGGGTCAACACCAACCGCGGTCCGGTACCGACGGTCTCGTAGTACAGCTCGACACCGTTCAACTTTGCTTTCGGCATGGTCGCTCCTCTCACTTCGATGAGCACCACGATGACGACCGCGCCCGGTTCCCGCATCGGGTGTTCACCCGATCCTTCGCCGGGAACGCTCGCGTTGATTCGGGTCAGCCGACGAGGTCGTGCTGCATCGCGAACAACGTCGCCGCGGCCCGGGAACGCACGCCGGCCTTGACGTAGACGTGCTCGACGTGGGCGCCGACCGTCTTGACCGAGACGCACAACGCGGCGGCGATTTGGCGGTTGGTCAAACCGCGAGCGAGCAAGCCCAACACGTCTACCTCGCGTTCGGTCAAGCCCGCCGGGCGATCGACCCGGGCCAGCGGCGCGTCGAACCCGGCCGCCTCCAGCACCGCGTGCACGTCACGCCGATCCAACGCGCCGGCGTCGGCGAGCGCGGCCATCTCGGCGGCCACGTCGACATGCTCACTCCGATCGGCGATCGCGGTGAGCTCGTCGAACAGGACGACGCAGGCCAGCAACCCCGAGACCCGACCCAGGTCCCCGGCGAGCCCGAACGGGTAGCCCGACCCGTCGCGCCGCTCGTGATGCTGACCCGCCACCAGCGCCACCCGGTCGAGACCGGTACAGCGGCTGAGCACCCGCGCGCTCCAATGCGGATGGAGCCGGACCAGCTCCGATTCCGTGTCGCCCGCTCGCGTCCCGGCCCGCCAGACGCCAACCGGAACCGCCACCATGCCGACGTCATGCACCAGCGCGGCCGAAACCAAGACCTCGGCCTCGTCGCCGGCGAGATTGGCGACCTCGGCGACGGTGGAGGCAAGACGCGCGACCCGCCGCGCATGCCCGGCCCGCTCGGGCAGCTTCAGATCGGCGTAGTCACCCAAGGCAGCCAGCGCCCGGCGCAGCGGCTCACCCGACACCCACCACACCGCATCGGGCTCCAGGTCGAGTACCGCCTGCCAGGGCCCGTCCCCGAGGTCGCACAGACCGTCGACCCCGACGTCAAGCGCGGCGTCGACCACCGCCGGGTCGTAGGCGCGGCCGCGCCGCTGCTCCAGGATGTGGCGGGCGGCGTCGTGGCCGGTCTCGCGTGCCCGCAGCTCGACATCACGGGCCACGATCGACACGCGCACCGACACCGGGATGTCGTCGCCGGCAAGTCCCGCAGGTACGCCGCGCCCGTCCCAGCGGGCATACGCCGCTCCGAGCGCCGACGCAACACGATCGGGCAGGCCCATCTCCGTCGCTAGTCGGGCCCCGACCTCACAATGTGCGCTGAGCAGTCGCTCGCCGCCTTTCGAGTCAGTCAACGCCCGTGCCAGCGTCCGCAGACGTCGCGGCCACCGCTCGCCCGCGCCGACGAGCCGGACCATCTCCGCGATCTCCTCGCGTGGCGAGCCCATCGCCACCGGAGCCATGCCCGCCAGGAACCGGACCTCGTCGCCGCCCGCCAGCCCCGCCAGCTCCGCGGCGTCGGCAGTGCAGCCGAGGAACCGCAACAGCGACACGTAGAACACTTCGCCACGCGTCGCCGAATCGAGCCCCAGGGCCTCGGCCAACCGCATCGCAACCAGGCACGTCCGCAAGCCGTGCTCGGTCGGCTGCCCCGTCCCCAGGTCGGTGAACAGCGACGTCGCCGCACACACCTCGGCCAACCGCACACGCTCCACAACCAAACCGTAATGACACGACGAGCGCGACGATCCCTTGATCGGCGTCGCTTCGGATTCGTCGCGACGCCGTCTCCCGCGGACACGCGTCGCTCCAGATCAAAGGCGTCAGACTCGACGCGGGATCCGCACACCCTGTGCCGCCGTCAACGATGAGAGCACCGGGGTGGAGCACGTCGACGTGTCGGAGGTCAACATGTGTTCGGTTGGTCATTTCGATGGGCGTGGATCGTGTCGACCCGGAAACCAATGCCGCGAGTGGTGGCGAAACGCTGCCGGCTCGATGCCCGCGGCGCGACTCAACGGCGCCGTTCACGCGTTGACGCTGGTGAGGAGGTCGGCGATGACTTGCCAGGTGTCGGGTGTCCCCGCTGCGCAGGTGGGGCAGTTGGTGAACAGCGCTGCGGTCACGCCGCGGTCGGGCTGATGGACGAACACCGCCTGGTATCCGGGTGCGCCACCGTTGTGTCCCCACGCATCTTGGTCGAGCGGAACCAGTCCGAGTGCGTACTGGCCGGCGGCGGTTCGATCGGTCAGTTGTGTGATGGCCGTCTGGTCCAGCAGCGTTCCGTCGAAGAGGGCTCGGGCGAAGGTGATGAGGTCGGTGGGGGTGGTGGCGATCGCTCCGGCTGTCCAGCCGTAGGTGTCCACTGCCAGATACGGAATCTCGGCGAGTGAGTCTTCGCTGCCGTCGGCGTCGAGATCGGCGTTGCCGGGAACGACCGGCTCGAGCACGTCTTCGAAGCCGACGAGGTAGGTGTGGTCGAGTCCGGCGACATCGAGGATCTCGTCGCGCAATACCTCGGCGTACGAGCGACCGGTGACTTGTTCGATGAGCAGCCCGGCGACGTGGTAGTTGGCGTTGGCGTAGACGAACTTGTCGTCGTCACCGTTGGCTGGCAGGCGGGCGAGGGCGATCAACTCATCGGGGGTGTAGCGATGCCCTGGGTCGGCGGCGAACGCCGCGATCAGTTCGTTGGCATCGGGATCGGTGATACCCGAGGTGTGGTTGAGCAGTCGTCGCACGTTGACCTGGGGTGGTAGGCCAAGGTCAAGCAGGTATTGGGCGACTGGCGCGTCGAGGTCGACGAGTCCTTTTCGGGCGAGGCGCAGGATGACGGCGGCGGTGAATGTCTTGGTGATCGACCCGATCCGCATCACGTCGTCGGCGGTGGCGGCGACGCCCGGCGCCGCCTCGCCCATCGCGGCGACGTGCACCTGGCCGTCTGGAGTGCCGACGACGGCGACCACGCCGCCGAAGCTGGCTGGCCCGAACCAGTCCGACGCGATCTGACGGACGCTGTCGTCGAGCTCGGGCCCGACGTCGGTCGTCGCTGCAGCCGTGGCCGCGGCCGTGACGACCCTTTGAGTAGTCGCGGTGATGTCGTCGGGCGCCGGAGCGGGCTGGCCGGACTCGTCTCTCGAGCAGCCCGCCGCCACGATGACCACCGCAGCGAGGCACAGCCCGGCGAGGTTCATGGGGAGGTGCGCGGGGTGGGCGCTCGCAAGGTCATGTCGGCGATGGCGCCGACGACGGCGATCGCCCCGATCGGGGCGGCGCCCAGCCAGAACCACAGCACCGACCAGATCGCGATCGCCACGGTGGCGACGTTGGCCACCAGCGGCGCCGCAGGTCGCACGACGCAACCCACGATGAGCGCCGCTACGAGGACGAGCACGACCAGTGCAACCAGCGCACCACCAGCCGAGTCGACCTCCTCGGCGTAGTTGTCGAGCCCACCCAGCCACGCCCGCTCGGCCAACGTGTCGGCGCCGAGAAGGTAGGCGGCAAATGCGGCGTAGAACGTCGCGACGGCCACCGTCGCGACCGACGTGATCGCCAGCACGGCGACACGGACCGCCGCGTTCGATCGGTATGAGGGGGCGAGCAGCTCACGGCGCCACGCCATGTCGGCCGGAGCGCCACGCACGGTGCGCCACAGCTGCTCGCGCTCCGTGCGACGGACACTCCATCCTTGCCCGAGGCGTACCTGTTGGTGGTCGGCCAGGTCGCTGTCGATCTCGGCCCGGCGCTCCGCTCCGGCCGAATCGGGCAGCCCGCTCGTGTAGCAGCAGGTCCACGCTCGGATCGCACGCTGAACCAGGGTCGCTGATGAGCTCATGTCGCCGGCTCCGGCCGTACGCGCAGCACTGTGGCTGTCGGGGGCGTCGCGGCATGTGCGGCCGCCAGCGCGGCTGCACCGGCACCGGTGATCCGGTAGATGCGCCGTCGCGGGCGCCCCTCGTCGGCGGCCGAGTCCGGGTCCTCCCAGCGGCTCTCGACCAGACGGGCCTCCTCCAGACGGTGCAACGCCCGATAGAGCGTGCCGGTGGCTGTCAACGAGCGGGTCTCGCCACGGTCGACGAGCGTCTTGGCGATCGCGAAGCCATGAGTGCCGAGCGGTCCGGCATCGACGCACACGCCGAGGATCCCGACCTCCAACTCGAGCAGCGATCCGGAACGACGACGAGGCACCCGCCGACTATACGCAGATATCTGAAAATAGATCAAGGACTAGCTTCGGCGAAGCTGGGCGTCCCTGGCCGCGCCGAGGCTGACCCCGACCGCCGCGGCGATCGCGGCGGCGAGCCAGCTGAGAACCCACGTGGCCCAGGCGGCCGTGCCGAGCGCACCGTCTTCGGACGTCACGAGCATCGAGAAGCCGACCAGGAACAGACCGGCCGCGACTGCGAGCCACAGGTACCAGCGTCGCGCCCAGCGGTAGGTTTCGGCGGCGACCGGCCGATCGTGGCGCGTGGCCTGGACGTACAGGACCGCGCCGATGACGATCAACGGGAGCGCGGCGAACGGGGCGACGAAGAGCGCGGCGCACGCGGCAGCGACGGCGACGATCACGGTCAGGACGAGTCGGCTCGACTTCATGAGGTTCTCCCATCTCATTCGGGGTGCGGTGACGAGGACGTCGGCGGCGACTCGGGCGACGAGGCGGATGCGGCCGAGACCGCCGTGTGTTCGCAAGTCGGTGACGGTCCGGGTCCACTCGGCGCCGTACTGGCGGCGAAACGATTTCGGATAGGCGAGCAGGCCGAGCCGTGCGACGCGGTTCACGTCGCGCCTCGCAGCCCGAGCTTGCGCAGCCGGGCGGCGTCGACGAGCGCGGCGAGGCGAGCTTGTTCGGCGGCGCCGACCTGGTGGCCGAGTGCGGTGAGTCGGTAGTAGCGGCGGCGTTCGTCGTCGAGCGCCGGATCGGGGCGCTCGTCGGTCTCTTCGACGAGGCCCTGGTCGATCATCCGCTTGATCGACCCGTAGAGGGTGCCGGGGCCGATGGTGACCGAGCCGCCCGAGAGAGCTTCGACGTCGCGCATGATCGCGTAGCCGTGCCGCTCCCCGCTGGCGAGAGCGACGATGATGTGCATCGCTGAGGCCGGCAACGGCAGGTAGCTGTCGATGTCGTCGGGTCTCGGCTGCTGCTTCCCCATGGCTCAAACTATATCGACTCTAGATAATATCAGTCAAGAGTCGATAGATGGGCGGAAGCGGTGTGGCTCGAGCCTTCGAACTGGCGGTCCTGCGGGCCGACGGCGCCCCCGCGGGTTTCGGGGCTCGCAATCATCGTGGCCCCGAGCGCCGAAGTATCGGTTGACCCGCACGTCGAACGAGACGCCGGTGGTCGGCCCCGGCAATCACGGCGCCCCGCCAGCCTGTTGGGGATGCGGCGTAGCGCGGTGTCGCGCCGCGACCACTGCCGTGCGTCGGTCGTGGGACTCGCCGGTCCCGGGGATCGTCACGGCGACGAGGTCGACACCGGGGGGCGGGTCCGAGGCGGCCACGGCGCCGCGACTGCGAAAGCTGCGCGGGGCCGAAGTCGGAGGTGACCCCGGACAATGCTGGCCGGATTTGCCCTCGGCACTGTCGAGCGGTTCGCGGAGACTGAGAGCTTCCGTGAGAAATCTACTTGACCTATTTTCAGATATCTGAACATAGTAGTCCCGTGTCTCGTCGGCGCCCCGGATCGTTGCTCTCGTTGGAGGTGTCGATACTCGCAGCGTGCCGTGATGCAGGTATGGCCGGCGTCCATGGCTTCGCGATCGCGCAAGAGATCGCAGCCGCCGGGGATTCCCGGCGGCTGACCGCAACCGGGACCCTCTACCGGGCGTTGCAGCGTCTCGATGACGGCGGGCTGATCGAGAACTGGTGGGAGGACCCCGAACTCGCCACCGAGACCGGGCGGCCCCGCCGACGTCTCTACCGGATCACCGGTGCCGGGGCAGCCGCTCTCGCCAGCGCCCAATCCGACGTGCGCGGTCCGGCGTTGCGCAGCGTCGACCCGGGGTACGCTTCATGAACGCAATGCTGGGTCACTCGACCCGCCTGGTTCGTTGGTGGGTGCGCCGCTACACCGGCGGCCTCGACCAGCCGGC